>NZ_CP087880.1 GCF_021172065.1 Pseudocitrobacter corydidari
GCAGGAAGAGACAGGGCGCAAGAGAGGTAAGGAGAGGAGATGGGATTTTTTTTTCGAGCGGAAGACGGAAAACGGGGGCAAGTACGGTCTCGTGGGCTCGGGGATGTGTATGAGAGACAGCAGGATGATCAATCCTGGGCGGGCGGGATGGGGCACGGATTTGGCGATTTCGGCTCGTTGGGCGCGGATGTCACGTGGGCCAATACACGCACGCCTTCTGGTAAGCGCTATTCTGGTCACTCTGTCCGCGTGCAGTACCAGAAAGATGTGAATCTGACCGGTACAACTTTTAACCTTGCCAGCTATCGCTACTCATCCAGCGGGTTTTATGATTTCAGCGAAGCCAATGCGCTGGAGAGTGAAAACGGCCTGGTGGACAACAAGCGCAGTCGCGAAGAGATTTCGATTTCGCAGCCCCTTGGCGGCAGCACCAGCCTGACCGCATCCGCCTATTCGCAGCGATACTGGCGCACCGGGCGTCACGATGAGACGGTGCATTTCGGCTTTTACAACACCTGGCAGGGCGTTTCGTGGGGCGTGGGTTACTACTACACCAAATCTTCCGAACAGAATAAATCTGACCGTTCATTGTCATTTAACGTCACCATCCCGCTCGGCCAGTGGCTGCCGAACAGCTCGGTGAGCTATAACACCACATCCGATAATAACGGCTATACCTCGCAGCAGGTTTCGTTGTATGGCTCGGTGCCGGAAAATCAAAATCTTTACTACACCGTCCAGCAGGGCTACGGCAATAACGGCCAGGGCGCGAACAGCAGCGTTGCGCTTGATTATCGTGGCGGTTACGGCAGCACTCAGCTTGGTTATCGCCACGATAAGCAGAGTAACCAGCTGACCTGGGGCGCATCGGGCTCGATTGTTGCCCATCCTCACGGGATCACGTTTGGGCAGAGTACGGGCGATAGCTTTGCGATTGTTCGCGCGCCGGGAGCCTCGGACGTGGCCATCCAGAATGGCACGAACGTGCATACGGACTGGCGCGGCTATGCGGTGGTGCCGACCTTAACGGCGTATCGCAAAAACTACATTACCCTCGACACCGAGTCGCTAAAAGATGATACCGACGTCGATCTTCAGGGCCAGACGGTGATCCCCGGTGGTGGTGCGGTAGTGATGGCAAATTATCAAACGCACATCGGTAACCGCGTTCTGTTTACCCTCCATGATAACCACGGGCCACTGCCTTTTGGTGCCAGCGCGCAGGTACGCAAAACCAGCGATGACGACGTGACGCCTGCCAGCGGTATTGTCGCCGATCAGGGCCAGGTGTATCTGAGCGGCGTACCCGAAGAGGGTACGCTGGAGGCGCAATGGGAAACCGATAACATCTCGCACCACTGCACGCTGCATTTCCATATTTCCAGTAACCCACAGCAAAATCCGGTGAAAACAGTCACTGGCCTTTGCTTATAAGAGAGAGCGATATGCGACATCGTGACGGCGCGCTGTTTTTCTTTTTCCTGCTGATTGCGGGTTTTTATAGCCACGCTTCGCATGCGGAAACCTGCATGGCGAGCGTCGGGCAGATGACGCTGAATACCCAGAACCTGACCTACCTTCCTACTCTGCCCGTGAATACGCAAATGGCGAACCAGATAGCGGATAACGGCAATGGGATCCACTTTACCTGTGACTTGCAGGCACCGCTGGCGAACTGGAAACGCATTGTTTATCAACAAAAAGACACGACGGGTGCCGGGACGGTGATTAACGGTCATCACGTGTTTGCCTCAAAGCTGGATGGCGTGAGCTACTCGGCAGGATTTCAGTGCAACGGTGGGCCGATTCGCTATATCGGCGATAGCACGGCTCCGGCGGGCGGTGAGTCGGTGACGGTATGTGACAGTGATGAACTGCCGGACCTGCTCAGTGAACGCGAACCCATCGTCAAAATGTATATCACTTTCTATAAAACCGGTGAGGTGACGATGAGCGGCGGCAACCACACCAACGTGGAATCGCAGCCGCATTTTGGGGAACTCTATATTGAGGATCGTACCGACAGCGCGACCAGCGTGAAAAGCAACCCGGTGTCGATTGATCTGGCGGCGCTTAACGTCGATATCGGCGCCAGTGGCAGCTGTCAGGTCAGCACCTCCAGCATTCAGGTGAACCTGGGGTCCGTTAACCGCGCCGAATTTAAGGGCAAAGGGCTGACGGCAGGCTCTGCCCGTTCGTTTGATATTCCGGTTTATTGCACGGCGCCGAGCGATGTCAGAGTGGGCTTTTTCGGTATTCTTGCCGCCAGCGATTCCCCGGATACGCTGGCGCTGACCAAAAGCGGCGATACGGCAACGGGCGTTGGCGTTAAGCTAACGTATGGCAACAATGATGCTTCTGCGCCTTCAGCGGGTACGTCGGTAAAAATTAATGAAGCGACAAATTTACCCGTTCTGAAGCATGTGACGGCGGCCAGTGCGGGTAATGCGGAGAATGTGAATTTTTCGGCGCAGTATGTTCAGACGGAAGGCAGCGTAACGGCAGGGGAAGCGAACAGTATTGTGACGTTTGCGCTGGTGTATAACTGAGTTATCAGCCTGCCCTGTGCCGGATGCGGCGTGAACGCCTTATCCGGCCTACAAATACTGCAATAAACCTTTAGGCCGGATAAGCGAAGCGCATCCGGCATGAGCACCAAAGCAAAAAGGCCGCTTCGCGGCCTTTTTATCACTCTGAGAAATTACTCAGTCACTTTATTTTTCAGCGACTCAGCACCTTCTTTGGTTTTATTCCAACCTTTCTCGGTACCTTCTTTGGTAGCGTTCCAGCCTTTTTCAGTACCTTCTTTGGTTTTATTCCAGGCTTTCTGCGAGCCTTCGCTCACTTTGCTCCCGGTGCTGTCTGCTTTACCTTCAGCAGCATGTTGTGATTTCAGCTTCAGCTCTTCGCCTTCATGCTGCGACTGATGCAGCTTTTCTTTGGCGGTATTCGCATTCTCATGCGCCGCGGCAACGGTATCGTCCGTTGCGTGGGTGGTTGCGGCAAAAACAGGAGAAGCCAGCAGCAGGGCAGATAATGCGATCATTGTTTTTTTCATAATATCCTCATCTATCGTTATGGCTGTATGAGCTGTATTCAGCATGGCAGAGCGAACCGGGAGATGCATTAGGAAAATACTGTATTTGGATCAGGATGTTCTGCATTGAGTGATTTTAGCAGTGAAAGATCGCTGCTAAATCATTGCACAGAGACTCTTCATCTGGCTGTGTTTTTCCGCCGTTATTGAGGAGGATACAACGCAAGCCAGTCGGCCAGTTCATCAATGAAAATACGCGTGATGGCAGGCATCCCTTTGCGCGCCGGATAGAGCGCCAGAAGATCTCTTGGCGGTGTGCTCCAGTCAGGAAACAATGGCTGAAGATTGCCTGCTTCAAGCTCTTTCTGACAGGCGAAGGCGGGCATCAGCGCCACGCCATTCCCGCCCAGAACCGCTTTCAGTAATACGCGCAAATTGTTGCTTTGCAGGCGTGGCTTAGGTTCAAATTCAAACGTCTCCTGCCCGCAAACCAGATGCCAGCGCGGGATGCTGTTCCCATTGAGACGAACTAACGCTGGTATCTGAGCGAGGCCACGCACGGTTTCCGGCAGGGCGTTCTGCGCAAGCCACGCCGGGCTGGTCACCAGAATATCGCGCTGCGTTTGCAATTTTCGCGCATGAAACGTGGAATCGTTAAGCGCGGTGGTAGTAACCACTAAAGAAATATCAATACCTTCAGCAATCATATCCACGGGGCGATTGACGGCCAGCAACTGCACGTTCGCCAGCGGCCAGCGCAGAATAAAATCACTGACAAACTCCCCAAGCCAGCTCTCTGCAACAAACACCGGTGCGCTGATTCTGAGCAAACCTTGCGGCTGTTCTTGCTCCGCCATAACCGCCGCCTGAGCCTGTTTTCCCAGGTTCACCAGCGTTCGGCACTCTGCGGCAAATTGTTCCCCGGCAGGCGTGAGCGATAGCCGCCGCGTTGTGCGTTGAATCAACCGCACGCCAAGACGCTCCTCCAGCGCAGACATCCGGCGGCTAAGCATTGACTTAGAAATCCCGGCTCGTACCGCGGCCTGGGTATAGCTGCCTTCTTCCGCGATAAGTGAGAAGTAGTAGAAATCATTCCAGTCGATCATGATTGTTCTTCTTATACAACAGTGATGTTCATTATTGTCTATTTAATCATCATTAATGCAACGGTTAACATTAACGTATTCCCGTTAATGAGATAAAAATGATGAAAGTTCTGCATATCGACAGTAGCCCGATGCTGAGATCCTCAAGCTCGCGCAAACTGAGCCAGGCCCTTACCGACGCGATTTGTCTGCGTTATCCGGACGCGACCGTAACCCATCGCGATCTTGGGCGTAATCCACCGCCTCATCTGCGTGAAGAGACGTTCCTGACGCTGACCGGAAAAATCGACGCGCCAGACGATCGCACGCGTAAAGAAGTGAGCGATATCCATGACGCGATTCGTGAGCTGAATGAATGTGATGTGCTGGTGATTGGCGCGCCGATGATCAACCACAGCGTGTCATCGGCCCTGAAAACCTGGATCGATCAGGTTTGCCAGGCGCGGCTGACGTTTCGGTTTACGCCGGAAGGGGCGCAGGGGTTAGTAAAGGATAAACCGACGTTTATTGTCTCGACGCGCGGTGGCGTGTATTCCTCAGAGGAGCATCGGGTGATGGATCATCAGGAAAGTTATTTGATCTCTACTTTAAAATTGATGGGTATCGAGGACGTACATGTTCTTCCTGCCGAGGGCGTCGATAAAACCCATCCCGGACGTGAGCAGGCGGAAAACAGCGCGCTGGCGCAGATCCCGGATTTGCTGAGTTATGCTTTTACGGAGCATGACGTCGCAGTGAATTAAGCCCTGGCGGGGAAGGAATCCCCGCCTTTAATACCTATTGCTTATTTTGCATTTTCAGTCACATAGCGCGTACCGAAGTTTGTCCAGCGCGGCAGGATGGCGTAGATAACCGCCATCCCCAGGCAGGAGAGATTAAACAGAACAAATGGCGCGTAATCGAGCGTCGCGACGCCGAGCGTTTTGGCCATAAACATGCCGGAGATGGTCCAGGGGAACAGGCCTTCCAGCAAGGTAGCCCCGGACTCCATCGCGCGAGACATATTCACCATGTGAAGCTTTTTCTCGCGAAAGCACGGGTCATACATGCTTTTGACAAGGAAAAAGCTAATCACCGCGTTCCCGGTACAGGCGACCAGCAGCGAGCTGGTGAACATCGTCGCCAGAATGGTGCGCGTGATGGTATTGAGCTTTTTCACCAGGCTTCTCAGAATCACCGCCAGCGCGCCGGAAACATCTAACGCCGACGCGAAAATAAACGCGCACAGCATCACGATAATCGGCCCGACCATCGAATACATCCCGCCACGATTAAGCAGCACGTTGATATTCTTCGCCGTGGCCTCATCCATCGCCAGCCCCTGCAACCCCGGTAGCATTTCCGACCTGAAACCGTTAATTGCCGCGCCCACGATATCCCCCATATGGACTGACTGACAGATGACCGCCAGCACAATGCCGGAGAATGCAGATGCGATCAGAACGATCACTGAATCCCACTTTTTGATCGCCCCGACAAACACCAACAACGCTGGCGCAAGTAGTATCGGGTTTAGCCAGAACAGCGACGACAGCGAGGTTTTCATCAAACCGATGGCGGCCATTTGCGCGTCGGACCCGCTATTAAGATGATTGCCCAGCAGATAAAAGCCAATGCAGGCAATAACAAACGCAGGCAGAGAGGTATAGAGCATATTGCGGATGCTCTGATAGAGATCCGCACCCGCGGCAATGGCCGCCATATTAGTGGTATCGGAGAGCGGTGAAAGTTTGTCGCCAAAATAGGCGCCAGAAATCACCGCCCCGGCGGTAATCGCGAGAGATACATCCATCGCCGATGCCACCGCCATTAACGCAACGCCGATGGTGCCCGCCGTGCCCCATGACGTACCGGTAAAAGTCGAGATACAGACGGTGACCAGAAACGCGGTCAGGTAGAGATACGCCGGGTTTATCACTGCCAGGCCATAATAAACCATCTGCGGAATGGTCCCGGAAACCATCCAGCAGCCAATCAACATCCCAATAGACAGCAGCAGTAAAATCGCGGGCACCGCATCTTTGATTTTGCCGATGAACACGCCCATTACCGCGTTCCAGCTCCCGCCGTAGTAGCGGGCGTAGAAGCTGGTGACCAGCGTAATGCAGATAAGCGTGAACTCGACCGGATAATTCAGCAGGCCAATCCCAACGGCGAAGATGATGAAAATCACCGCCAGCAGCGAGAGTGCTGAGGCAAACGAAGGCTCTTGTTGTGCAGTCATTGCATCATCCTCTCATTCCGGCGATAGCCGTAAAGGCCGCATCAAGATCGGCAATCAGTAACGACGGGCTTTCTTGACCGATTGAAAGGCGAATCAGTCCCGGCGCAATATTGTCTGCCGCCAGCGAGGGCTCGTTGTAGCCCCGGTTGGGAGAGATAATCAGGCTTTCATAACCGCCCCAGCTGCACCCCACTTTGAACAGGCGACAGCTATCGATAAAGCGCTTCACCGCCGCAAAATGCCCGTCACGGATTTCAAAAGAGAACAACCCGGAAAAGCCCATCATCTGTTTGCGGATAATGGTTTGCTGTGCATCGTCCGCCATACAGGGATGACGGATGTTCTCGACATCAGGGCGGGTTTTCAGGTAGTCGATAACCTGCATCACATTTTCCTGATGCGCGCGCATGCGTACGGGCAATGTGCGAAGGCCGCGCAGCAGCAGCCAGGCGGCGAACGGCGACAATACGGCCCCAAGCAGTTGATGGGAGAAGTCGCGGATTTCCGCCATCCGCGCCTGTGAGGTGATAACCGCACCCGCGATAAGGTCGCTGTGGCCGCCGAGATATTTGGTGCAGGAATGAATGACAATATCGAAGCCCAGAGTCAGCGGTTTCTGGAACAACGGCGTCGCCCAGGTATTATCAATCACCGTGGTAATGTTATGCGCTTTCGCAAGCTCAGCAATCGCCGATAAATCAACGATGTTCATCGTCATGGTGCCGGGCGATTCCGTATAGATAACCCGCGTAGTGGGGCGGATTTTGGCGCGGATGCTCTCTGTGGTGCCATCAAGCACAACGTCATAATGAATACCAAACTTCCGCGTCATCTGTTTGATTAACGCCATCGCCGGGCCATAAACGTTATTGACCAGAATGATGTGATCGCCACTGTTGAGGTTTGCCATCAACACCGCGCTGATTGCCCCCATCCCTGAAGCAAAACAGCGGCAAGCCTCACCGCGCTCAAGCTTCGCCAGCTTTTGTTCAACCATCTGTACCGTGGGGTTTAGCCCGCGAGAGTAGATAAAGCGTTCCGCCTCATGCTGCATATCATCACAATAAGCCTGATAGTTTTTCTGCACGAACAGGCTGGTCTGGATGATGGGCGCGCTGACGGCACCAAAATAGCGTTCGTGATCTTCATCCTGCCCGGAGCAGGCGATGTGATCCTCTTTGGCATAACGATCCGCGTCGGTAAAAAAATGACTGATTTCCATTTTAACGTTCCTTATTGAGGTACAGGGGAGCCCACAACGCGCGCGGAAGCCCGCGCGAGCCGAAAGACTCACTTTGGTTTTAGTGATAAATCGAGTAATTACGCCGCTATGGGCGGGCGCGACGAAGGTGCGGCGGCCCGGTTATGAGCAAACGCAGGGGAGAGAACGTGAAGGTACAAGCGACGGGCGCGTGGCCTGGCTTGTACGGTAACGAATGTGGATCAGTGGGCATAAACAACTCTCCATGTCGGGTGTTGCGTTAATGCGTTCTGTCACTCACGGCGCAGGGCGAGGCCCTGGAGTTACGGTTTTGGTTTCAGGGGCAGCTTTTCCCTGGGTAAGCGCGTATCGCGACAGTTCTGGTAACGAGCAGGCCAGATGGCTGACGGATGGATATGTAATGCGTTAGCAATCAGCCATTCGCCTTTCGGCCAGGGGCGACTCAGGGCGTTTGCCAGGGTGGCTGAGGATAGCCCCGCCTCGCGTGAGACACGCGCCATAGAGGTACCGCGCTTTCGTAAGGCGGCGATGATGTCGGCGGGGTGCCAGTTTTTTGGGGGCATACGCACTACCTTCTGTAGATTATGAGTCACATTATTATGATGCTAACACTTTCTCTATGTGACTCATAGTCCGTGGTCTGATAAACGACATAAAGTCATGCTGGCATGATGAAAAACATGTCCAGCATTCAGTCGCGTTTTGGCGCGCATCTTAAAAAATTACGGCTTGAAGCCGGTTTGTCTCAGGAAGCCTTTGCGGATAAATGCGGCCTGGATCGCACCTATGTCAGTGGTATTGAACGAGGTGTCCGGAATCCTACTCTTGAAGTCATACACGTTTTAGCCAAAGGTTTGGGTAAAGAGATGAAAGGGCTTTTTGATTTTGACGGCGACGCATAAAAACAGCGTGTTACTTTTCCTTTCATAAGCAGATTAGCAAAGTGAAACTCAATCAAATTTGTTATGGCCTACTGGCCGTATCATTCGTTGCCAGCTTCTGGTTTTTACATCCCGTTTGGGCGTGGTTTTTGATGGTCAACGTTTTGACCTTTTTCATCTATGGCGCGGATAAATTTGCTGCACGACGAAGCTGGCAGCGAGTACCGGAAAGGACATTGCTGGCATTTGGCCTTGTTGGTGGATGGCCCGGCGGGTTAGCCGCTCAGCAGTTGTTCAGACATAAAACGCAGAAACAGCCATTTGGACGGTGGTTTGTGGGGAGCGTGGTGGTGAATGTAGCGGTGCTGGTGGGTGTGGTTTATGGGATGGGGAATTGGTGGGGGTAGGGCGGGGTGGTGCCAGGAGCAGACATTACTTATTTATGACGGTCAAAATCGTAATGCTAACTATTGGGGACTATAAGTTGTCAATCGACAGTATTGTGCTTATTTTTTAACTTAAAAGTTAAATTTTGGATGTTGTTATATGGATATTAATGAATTTCCAGCTGGAGTCATCGAACATCTTGGCTGGTATGTATACCGACTAATTGACCCGAGGGATGGCAGTACGTTCTACATAGGGAAAGGGAAAGGTAATCGTGTCTTTGCTCATATGCGTGGTGAGGTTGCGGCAGTGGATGATGATGAGTTACTGAGTAACAAACTCAAGCAACTTCGAGAGATTAGATTAGCTGGCCTTGAGGTTATCCATGTTATCCATCGGCACGGTATGGCTGAAGAAAAGACCGCTTACGAGGTTGAAGCTGCGCTCATAGACGCCTATCCCGGTTTAACTAACATTATGAACGGTGCTGGCAGTAATGAGTTCGGTGCTGCACACATCAAAGAGTTAATCGCTACGTACCAACCTGAAACAATTACGTTCCAACATAAGGCCTTAATGATATCGGTTAACAGGAGTTCAAAGGATATTGACCTCTATGATGCAGTACGGTTTAGCTGGCGTGTCAGCGTTGAGCGTGCTCGTAAGGCTGAGGTCATACTGGCGACAGTAAGAGGCATCGTGAGGGGCGTATATATTGCTGATGAGTGGCTTAAGTCTACTCGTGAGAATTTCCCAGAGATAGCTTCATGGGATGCTGATGATGAGTTTGAAGCTACTCAAAGTTCTCGCTTTGGGTTCCGGGGTAGGACTGCATCTCCTGAGATTACGCAGCTTTATTTAGGTAAGAAGATCCCTGATGACCTCAGAAAGAAAGGTGCTATGTCTCCTGTGAGATATTCTCCCGGGTTTTGATTCCGGTTTAGAACTGGATTTTAGATTGCAGCCAATTTTCGCGCATGACGAGAGAGTTCGTCATAGCTGGCTCCTTTGTGCCAGGAGCGGACGTAACAAGTATGATATTGGATGATGGTGCGAGGGTTGGTAGTCTGAAGCACGGCATACGGCAATCGACCTAAAATGATGCCGTATTCAAGGAATTCTGGTATATGAGGCCTGTAAAATTGTTAACAGGATGCATACTTGTATGCAGCGCAAGTTACCTTTAAGTTGGTTCAATTGAATAAACTATGTTTTCCCATGCTTGCATCATCGCTAGGTGAACATAAAATGTTCTGGAGATTAACGTTTAGGTTTATAGGAGCTTATGAGAGTAGAATTCACAGAAAGAACAAAGAATGTACTTGCTGGGAGAGCAGGATATCAATGTAGCCATCCTCAATGTTCAATAATAACTATTGGCCCAGGTGAAAAAGAGGATGAGACATCCAGCATCGGTGAGGCATCACATATTTATAGTGCAGCTAAAAATGGCCCCAGAGGGCAAGGTGGACTAACAGAAGAACAGTTAAAAAGCCCTGAGAATGGAATTTGGCTATGTAAGGTACACGCAAGGTTAGTTGATACAAATAATGGAGCAGGATTTACCGCATCACAACTAATTAGTTGGAAAAAATATCATGAGGAATTCATTAAACATCACCAGGGAAGGATCGTCAATAAATTACATTGGATATCAAAACTATCAATAGTTGATAGTCCTTTATTTCAAGATTCAATAAGCATCGACTTTGCAAAGATAACAATTATTGAGAGTGATAGTAATGGCGCAGGGAAAACAGCAATATGCGAGTGGTTATCAAGTGTCAGTGCAATAAATAGACTTGAGCGCTGGGTTAATTGTAAAAAGCTCAATATTGAAATTTATTTGCACACGCCAGAGCCACACTTAATTGAAGTGAGTGTAAATAGCGGAAGGATTTCCTATAAAGTTG
The DNA here is from genome assembly GCF_021172065.1 of Pseudocitrobacter corydidari. Classification (NCBI taxonomy): domain Bacteria; kingdom Pseudomonadati; phylum Pseudomonadota; class Gammaproteobacteria; order Enterobacterales; family Enterobacteriaceae; genus Pseudocitrobacter; species Pseudocitrobacter corydidari. The sequence goes on from NZ_CP087880.1 coordinate 10,771, forward strand.
ATTATCTTGACATTACCTCAAGTCCTTTTCCTTTTACATGCTATTTTTTTGATTTTAATTACTCAAAGAAAAAATATAATAAAACATCTAACTTTTTTGCTGAGTTCATAAATATATCCCCAGTGCTACTTGGGAGTCTTTTTGATTATGTATGCAGAAACAAAAAAGGCATACTTAAATCAATCAGATTTGCTACTCAGGAAGAGCTGGAACAGGATGATGATAGTGAAGATGAAAAAGAGCGAGATATTCATGATATCTATTGCATGATACAAGGTAATGATTTTTATTTGCCTTTCGAACGTTTATCTGGAAGTGAAAAAACTAGAGTGCTATTGGATGTTATAATCGCATCATTAAATGAGCGTTCCAAATACACACCGACACTACTTTTTATAGAAATGAATGAAACCTTTTTATCAAAGGAATCTTTTAAACCATACATTGAAAGATTGAATTCCATTGAGACTTCATTTCAAACCATCGTAACAACTCATTCGAACATATTAAATGAGTGTTCCGTAGGTTTTCCACGTTATGAATTGATAAAAGGTATCAACACATCAACCTTGAGGAAAATATAAAATAATCATTATGTGATAAATTTTTAAAATGCCATTGTTTGTCAGGTCGAACTGCGTAAATGGATATAGTATTCATTCAATAAACTGAATAAACCGTTGTCAACGTCCGCTCCTCGCTCACAGGGGACACCCTAATCACCTCACCTGATCCTATGGAGAGAGAAAATGTCAGTATCCCCTGGTGCATTTACTTATTTAAAAATGACTCAACTGCTTTGGAGAACTCTTCTGGCTGATCGAGCATGACGAAGTGAAAACTGTTGTCGATCCGCGTGAAATGAATATCAGGTGCAGAGGCATAGGCCTGACGGTACATTGTATCCACACTGGCTGCAGGTATCCCGAACAGGGGGTCATACGCGTAAACGATCTCAATCGGCGCTTTAATACGGCCAAGCTCGGGACGCAAATCGGTAATCATCAACTCATACACCGCATCCGCAACAGTTTTGCTATCGGAATGAATAGCCGCATCCACCAGAGCAGGCCTCACCGCCTCGGTCTTCGCTAAACGGGCTATAGAGTTATTCTGGGACTCTGCGATTTGCTCAGGCGACTGGCTTAGTAGCCAGTCCCGCATGGAAGTGGCATGCCGGGCCGCTGTTTCGCTGGTCGCCGCCGGGTCAAACATTAACGAATAGAATGGCAAAGCATCGACGATTAACAGGCGACCGACCTGATGGGGATAACGGGCTCCCAGCATCAGTGCCATCTCACCTCCGAGGGAATGGCCAATGATCACCGGTGTTTTGAGGTGCCGGGACTGGATGTATTCAGCGATAGCGTCAACTGCCGGTGCGATGATCGCTCCCTCCCGGTTAGCAATGGCAGGGGTACTCGCAAAGCCTGCAAGTTCTACAAGATGAACGCGGTGCCGCATATGTAAACCTGACACTAAATCAGCCCAGACTTCGCGAGACGACGCCAGCCCCGGAATCAATATAACATCCGTTCCCGAACCGTGCGTCTGCACAGAGATACGCTGCGAGTCTGAAAGTTCTGAAGCGATGGACGGGGGCTGGTCTGCGGACGCGGGGACGAAGACGGACATAAGTAAAAGTATTCCTCCATATAGGGCGCGGATATTTGCGATATGCATTAGTTATCCCTGTTTAAGCTAAGCGGTATGATATTAACAGGCTCCGCGCCCGGCCGCGAGTCACCAGTGCATTTGCTCAACAGGCACTTACTGATATTAAAGCCCGTTTTTCAGTCACAGCGGACCTTCAGCCAGCAAACTCGCCCGCTCTGTGCCAGGAGCGGACGTTGGATGCTGAGTTGTGGGAGCATTGATGCTTGAATCAAACTGATGATCACGACGTTTCTGAGAAATTCTGTGACCTTTTTAAACCTGTCTGCTAAGGATTTCTGTAAATTCTCTGCGCTTCCTTGTTGCCCATTCAGGTTTGATGGAGAGCATTAAACTATATTGTTTACGAAAATAAACATACCTGAATTCCATTTCAGGTGAGCTATTCATGGCTGCATACTCTGTAGCCAGACCAGCCACACCACACTCAACAAACCAATAAAGAATCTCATCATCACTAAGGGTCACTTTACGAGCTATTTCGGCACCTCTTTCATTGACAATGAAATGATATTCTTTGCCATGAATTTCCAGGTATGGAGTCGCCATACCGTCAGGTATATCAGGGATGGTGAAGTAATAATTGGGTCTTATTCCACCTCCAATTCCTTCACCGATTTTGACAAGTTCTGCACGTAACTCTTCGATATTTTTCATGATTTATGATTTATGATTTATGATTTATGATTTATGATTTATGATTTATGAGGGTTAACCATTCGTTCCAGACCGCATTTCGCTCACAGCAGACATTCAGTTGCATTCGTTCGTTCGCTCCGTGCCAGGAGCGGACATTTAAAAAAAACGCGACCAGGTGCTTAGTTCGCAGTTTCAAAGGTCTTTTTTATTGAGCCATACGTTCATGAGTTGGGCCAATTCATACGGTTTCTCCAGAGGAATAAGATGCCCACAGCCGTCAATATAAACAGCACAGGTGCCGGTTAGCTTGGCCAGTTCTTCTGCCTCCTCTTTTGAACGCAGCCGGTCATGTTCAGCTGCAATGACATAGGTCGGGCATGAAACTGGTTTTAACGTTATTCGCTCACGGTTTAGCCCTGACTGGACACTGAATGCATGTGCTCCCAGCCTTTTTCCCATGTCACGGATTTTATCAATAAGGGGCGTATTATCGGCAAGATCAGCGTGAAGCGACTTTCTAATTGCCATGGTGCTCAGTCCACTGAATGCTCTGGAGGAATGAGTAACCGCAGTCGCTATGCGTGTTTTTTTCTGCTCTGGTGAATCTTCTCTGAGAGAGGTAGCAATGAGAATCATAGCCGCTGTCCGTTCCGGAAAAGCTTCATAAATAGCTCTGGCTACGTAGCCACCCAACGAAAAACCTGCCAGAACAAAACGCTCAGGTAGTTTCTGGGCTATGTTGGCGGCAATATCCTGGATTGTTGTTCCCCCATTCAGGCTCACAGGAATAAAGCGTCTACTATCGGGAAATGCAGCGATAAAATCGTCCCATAATGTTTCATCAAGCATAAATCCTGGAATGAGTACAACAGGGAGGTTCTCTAGGTTATCCGGCAAGCTCATTTCTTGACTGCGGCTCCATTGCTATGGTTTCAGAATTGATAAACATAGCCTATTGCGGAGCATGAATACATTGCCACCTCGTTGAAGTCCGCTTCTCGCTCAAAGCTGTCCTATCATCTTCCCAAGCCACCCGCCCCTATTCAACAGCGGTCATCGCAAACATATGCTACCTTGTAGCCAAACAGTTCTACCCAACCTTCAGCCCAAGAAAAATCATCCCCGCAACCTTCACGGAGAGCCCGAACATCAACTTCACCATCACCCCCGCACACCCCGAGCACTTTGCCACTCTTCGCGCCATTGAGCTGGCCGCCTTTGAAACACTACGCCACGCAGGGGCTATGACCGGTCCCGCCAGCGCCAGCAGCATTGAAGAACTCAGGGACTTCAGCCGTAACGGGTTATTGCTTGCGGCATATACACCAGACCCCGATCCCGTCGGATTCATAGCAGGACAAATCGCTGATGAATGGCTGCACGTCGCAGAAATGGATGTACATCCAAATTGGCAGCGCCGTGGGATCGGCAAACAACTAATGCAGGCAATTCTCTGTAACGGGAAAAAACGCGGCCTGACAGGTGCCACGCTAACCACCGATAAAATGGCCGCATTCAATGCCAGGTTTTACGCTACGTTAGGTTTTGAGATGGTGGAAGGGGAAGCGCGGCCGCCGCATTTGGCGGCGATAAGCAAGGATGAAATCGCGCGAGGGCTCGATCCAGCGCGCCGGGTAGCGATGAGGCTTATCTTTTAGGTTTCTGATTTATAGAGCTACCCATAAACAAAACCCAACAAAAAAGCCCGCAAGAATTACGCCTTGCGGGCTTTCGACTTCTGCGGTCGACTCTGGAATCGCCGCTAAAGATTTTGGTGGGGCTGGCGTCCCTGTAATTAGCCATTCATTCCATTGATTTTTAATGTTATTTATACTTTAAATTTTATGTGTGGTTCTAAAAAGGAACCATAAATCGTAATGGTATGGGTTATCACGATTAGCGGATTGGAGAATTGTATCAAAAGGAAACAAATTCTTCAGTTCAACTCCCTGCTAGTAGCTGAACTGCGCAAGCAGGATCTGCTTTTCACCGATTAGTGAATGCGGTAGTTTTTCAGCGAAACTGAATTCTATCCGTAGGGCAGTACCAGCATAGGTGGAGAATGGATTTTGAACAACTGGTCACCAGAGCACACAAAAGACATCAAGAGTTGGTTTAAGATTGATACATATCGCAAATTTGAAGACCTCTCATTGCTCCAGTTTTACCATGAGATATGGGCTCGTAACTTGTTCTTTAAGGAGTATCGGGAAGAGTTTGAGAGCAGAACTCTTATGGGTTACTTCTCAAAAATTTTCAGTGGCAATCCTTTTTTAATTGAAGAAGGGCAACTGGGATACATGACTCCTGCCAATAAACTTTTTCAGCCTCCCCATTTTTTTCTAACAACTCTTGATCGCCTTGCTGAAACGAGCATCATTGCTATGCAACGCGGAGGTTTTGTTTGGGATGGTGATGACAATTATTCAATAAACAGAGATCTTCGGGAAGAATCACTTTCAGATATTATGCCAGATCAGTTTTCACGAACAGTCATGTTCGAGATTGATTTGGCAAGTGGCACAGACGAAGAGATTGCAGAGTCGCTTAAAGCTGCATTACCGCAGTGGCGTAAAATCAAAGGTATCGAACCAGATCCTTTAGAATCAGTTCGCTTTGGGTATGGAACTATCAAGAAACTCATCAGTTATCGTGTGATACCTATGCTGGATATCCTGGTGTGGGCAGCCGTTAAAAAAATCCGTGTCTCTGACGACAGGTTATCCAGACTGCTATATACAGACGATGACGAAGAAAGCGAAATGAGGCAGTCTAGCCAAATCAAAGATACCGACAGGCCTTTGGCTCTTAAATCCTGCACAACTGACTTTATCCGACAATTCCATTACTTCATGAACAAAAATAGCCATTTGAAGCAAATGAAAGTCTCTGATGTAATGAAACTATCTGATTAGAATTACATTTATAACTATTTGTTTTAATTGTTAAAATTAACTAAAGGCATCATTGTGAATGGTGCTTTTTTTTGCGATTTTTACTTTAAACCGGGCATTTTGACACTTGCTATAAAACGGGGGAATTTCAGCTACTCTCAAGTTCCCCTTTTCTGTACGGCACCAACTTCGAGAAAACCATCCTGCATAGCTACGAAGAACCTCCGCTTCAGGAGCTTCGCTCTTTTCTTTTCCCAACTGTTCGTATAGTGACTTCACCGCAACGACAAGGGATAACGAAATGAAAAATCAAGCAACCCGCCTAATACGATTACCAGAAGTTCTCGAACGAACTGGCTACGGAAAAGCCTGGATATATCGTCTGATCAACGATGGTAAGTTTCCTGCTCCTGTCAAAATTGGAAGTCGTGCAGTAGCTTTCGTTGAAAGTGAGATTGATACCTGGATTCAGTCTGTTATCGAAACAAGTCGAAATAATGTTGCTTAATTGAACTTAGGAGTGATTTTATGAATATCGAAGAATTTGTAAGCGAAGAAAACCATATGTGCAATTTATGCGGAGATCTTTTTTACAAGATCTTTGACCAAGAAGTGATTTATGACTTACCTAATAACGAGTTTAATAAAGAAATCATTTACTGGCTCAGTCAGTACCTTGTAGGAAATCTGAGAGAACCTTTAGACTCGATCTCTGAGCTTGATGCTTGCAAACAGATATATGTTTACGAGACCTGGTTATCTCTAATTAAATGTCCTGATGAATTGAAACTCCTAGCGAAGCGGATAATTTTATATCTAATGGATTAAGAGCTTTTTATGAAAATGTAAAGTTTGGCTGCATAATTTATCTTAAAACTTTACAGAATAACTTACATTATTTTGGTTGCCGTTTATTAGCAAGGCAGTGAGATAGTTTTCGAAGTATTAGGTGTACATAATAATAACTAGATCTACCAGATGATAATTTGACAAGAATAATCGTCTATCTCACTGTTTTAATTTAAATAAATATCTTAATCGGTCCAAATAAATTTGTAAATCTACGAAATGCTTATTATTAATATATTGGAATTATACTTTTTGTAAAGTTTAGGAGGAAAATATGTGCAGTATTTGTGTGGATTCTTTTATGTTCGAAAATGGTGAGAGATATTGTCATGTTGTAAATAAAGATACTGGTGAGCCATTGTATTATCCAAACTTGTATATAACAACACAAGTCAGGAATCGTTCAGAGTCTATATCAACAATGAAGGTTATCGCTGGGAGCATTTCATTGTTATATCGATTCTTTATGAGAAAAAATATCAATATTGATGAAAGAATCCAGAATAAGCTGTTTCTCGCTCCTCATGAAATTGAGGATTTGATTGAATTCACTTCATTAAATTTCCGAGATGGAGGGGATGGTAATTTTATGGTTTCAAATGTCAAAAAACCAACTAAGTATTTTCGCATTACAACAGTCGCTAACTATCTTGAATGGTTGTGCAAAATACTTCTTTCACATGCAGGTCAGAAAAATACTCTCAAGGAAGTAATGGCTTTCATTAATAACATAAAAAGAAAGAAACCAAGGAATAATGATAAATATAATATGGAAATCGAAAAAAGCTTAGACAAAGCACAATTAGATTCTTTATTCAGCATACTTTCGCCAGGGAGTGACTTGAACCCGTTTACGGAAAAAGTGCAACAAAGAAACAATCTAATATTCCTTCTATTACATTGCTTTGGTTTGAGAGCAGGTGAACTTTTGAATCTGCGTATTGGCGATATGGATTTTGCAGAATCAACAATCGCAATAAGAAGGAGAGCAAATGATAAAACAGATCCACGAGTTTATCAGCCATTAGTGAAGACGTGTGAGAGAAAATTAATTGCTGACAGAAAACTTATATATGAAATTTCAGATTATATTTTGAATGATCGTAGGAAAGTTAAAAATGCTAATAAGCATGATTTTCTGTTTATTACCTATAAGGAAGGGAAGACCCAAGGGCAACCTCTGTCATTTTCCTCATACCATAAGATAGTGAGTGTTGTTCGTCAATCATCCTCACTTCTAAGTGGATTAACAGGTCATAAATTACGACACACATGGAATTATGAGTTCTCAAAAACAATAGACAATGCCCAAGATATATCCGATGAAAAAGAACAGCAAATCCGTTCTTATCTCATGGGATGGCGACCTGGTTCAGATACTTCAATAATTTATAATCGCAGGCATATTTTTGAGCTATCGAAAAAAACTGCACTTGAACAACAAGAGCAACTATTCAAAGGAGGATTTGATGAATAATTTAATTAAATATAACTCTGATAAAACGTCTTTGCATGAACATAAAATCGTCAGTTCGATTGAAAATAACGGAATCAATCTTACAAACTTAATATATGCTATGAACGAAAATTTGGTTTGTGGATTTGTATATACAGTACAATATTATTTTAATAGCAACAGCTATTTGTATGTGAAAAATATTGTTAGAAATATGGAGAGTCTTATCCGTAAACTATCTCCTACTCATATTGATGATAAGGTTCTAATTGAATATCAAAATAAGAAATTATCAAAAGCCCCGGCATCATTTCGCGTTTTACGACCATTTTTGATTAAATGGTTTGAGTTAGGATATCCAGGAATAGATGAAAGTGCGGTAGAGCTGTTAAAGCATTTGGACCTAAAGATAAAAAAATCTGGTCAGTCTGTGCTTCAAGATGATCCAACAGAGGGACCACTAACTAAAGAAGAACATACTTCTTTGATTAAGGCTATGAATCATGCATATAGAAAAGGTGAACTGTCACTGCCACATTATGCAATATCACTATTGATCAGCCTTACAGGTAGAAGACCTCAGCAGTTAGTTATGTTGAAATATAAAGACCTTATTCAAAAGAACTTAGATAATGGCAAAGTAGAATATGTAATTTCAGTGCCACGAGTTAAACAACGGGGTAAAGAACTACGATATCGAGAACTTGCAATAATATCAGAGGTTGCATCAATTGTTCAATTGCAAGCTAATCAATCAGTGAAACTTGTTGAGCAAGCTCTTGGAAAAACTCTTGATGATTATTCTAAACGAGAAGTTCCTATTTTCTTAAATGAGGAAAAACTCTCAGATTTATCCATAACAGGTTCAATTCTTCTGGAATATAATAAATTATATGCGAAGCCTACAATTGCTAATGTAGCATTGAAAAGTATTGTTAATAATGAGGGTGTAATATCCAACCATACCGATTCGATACTAAATGTTACTCCTCGTAGGCTTCGTTATACAATAGCAACTATGCTGGCTAAAGATGGGCATAATGTTAATACTATAGCTGAATTATTGGATCATTCCTCTACTTCAAGTGCGGGGATTTATATTAAAAATCATGCTGACAGTGTTGAAAGGATTGATTCCGCTGTTTCAGAACAATTGTCATTTGTCGCTGATATTTTTATGAACGGAATCAAATCGAAAAAGAGTTGTCATTTCAAATTTTTTTCTTCAAGTAGATGCCAGAGTCAGAATTCAGGATTCCCTTGCAATCAATGTATGTTTTTTATTCCGATTGATCGCAGTGAGGTGAATCAACTATGAATAATATTATTTTGTTCAAATCAAAAAAACATATTCTTGTAGAAGAAAACTATAATGAGTTTATAAAATTTTGTCGCTATCAACTGCCCGGACTAACCCAAACTCAGGATTGGGAGCAGTATGCCTGGAAAGGATATGTAACATTTAGAAAAATAGGGGTTGGAAATAAAGTCTTTGATTCCATTGATGCAATGCACGAAGATTATATCAATTTTGTGAAAGCATATATCAGATATCAACACTCATTGAAACCATTGAAAAATTATGGGGTTATTATGATGGCCTTGCGATGTCTCGAACAGGCCCTTTTGCAGGTTCAGAACACTGGTCTCATTTATAATGTTACAGCCGTTGTTTTCGATGAGGCAATGCAGATCGGGAGTAAATATTTTGAAGGTAACGTTTTAGCTAAATGTGGAATACAGCTTGAAAAAATATCAAAGTTTCTATGTGAACATAATCTTGTGAAGTCAGGATATATCTCATGGAAAAATCATGTAAAACAGAAAGTCAAAAACAATTATCTTCCTGAGATTGAGGATTATCACCGAAGCGATAAGTTACCAGATGAAGAGGCATTACTCGCTATTGCTGATATTTTTTCACAAAATGATGAGTTACTGAGTCCAAGGGATAAGTTCACCAGTTCAGTATTTGCACTTCTACTTTGTTGTCCGAGCAGAATCTCTGAAATTTTAGCCTTACCTGCTGATTGTGAGATTACACAAATAGATGGCAAGGGTATCGAAAGATATGGGTTGAGATTTTATTCGGTAAAAGGGTATGGTCCTAATATCAAATGGATTCCACGGGTTATGATACCAGTTGCAAAGAAAGCGATTAGAAGATTACTTTCCTTATCACAACATGCAAGAGCACTTGCTCACTGGTGCGAAAAGTACCCGGATAAATTTTACCGACATGAGCTTTGCCCAACAGTTGATGAAAAAGCTAAATTGACCGTTGTACAAGTTTGCCATGCACTGGGATATCATTTATTTGATCATAAATCATGTGTTTTAAAAATTAAAAGAACGAGTTTGGATGGTGGGAAAAGCTTCTTAAACCACAATGATTACAACTATTCATTGAGTGATTTGTGGGAAATTATTAGTTCTAATTTTAGCAGAGACTTTCCATGGTATGATAAAGAAAAATCCATAAAATTTAGTAATGCTTTATGCTTGCTCAATACTGATCAATTTTCTTTATCAAGAATGACTTCAATTTTCACATTTTATAAGCCTACTAAAAGTTTCTTTTTCAGTGATATACAAAGTAAAAAAAGCTATGAGATGAATTATAAAAATATATTTTCCCGATATGGGTATTATGATGATGAAGGTAAACCACTACTTATTCGCTCACACCAGCCACGGCACCTTTTAAACACAATAGCCCATTATGGTGAAATGTCTGAACTAGATATAGCTAAATGGTCTGGTCGTATCAATGCGAATCAGAACAGAGTTTATAACCATGTGTCAGAAGAAGATATGTTAGATAAAATCAAAGCTATTAAATTGAATAGGAGTAATTACTGTCAAAGGGAGTCAATACCCACAAATGAATTGACAATTGATTTTGATAACCTTAATCAAGGTGCAATACACTTAACTGAATTTGGTTACTGTGTACATAACTATTTAATCAAGCCTTGTGCAAAAATTAATCAGGTTATTGAGTGTGATAATGAAACACTGGGCATTAATTCAGTAGATAGAATTAGACTGCAATCTGTCCGAGAGAAAGTAATGCAATTAAAGAGAATAACTCAGATCGCTTATGAAAATGGTGATTATGGTGCAGACAAATGGTTGCAACACCATGAAAAAAATTTGGAAAGAATTAATAAGCTTTTGAATAATTAAAACAGGAGATACTTATGGCAAAACATTTGAACAGGAGTGAGATAAAGGCAATTAAACACATTATACTGACTTGGGACGGTAAAATCACATGGAGTGATTTATGTGAATCAGTTTATAAGAATCTAAACAGAACTATCACAAGGCAATCTTTAAGTGCTCATGATGAAGTTGTTGAAGCGTATAGAACAAAGAAAAGTTTGTCCAATTTGAAAAAATCTGGTCTAAAGAAACCAGCTAACTTAACTATTGCGGCACAACAAATAATAAACCTTAAAGCCGAAAACGAAATGTTGAAAAAACAGAACAATAGATACAAAGAGCAATTTAGCTATTGGCAGTATAATGCTTATAGACACGGTCTTACTATGGAACAGTTGAATAGGCCATTTAATAAAAAATAATATTTGATAGGTTACACCTATTGACAAGTTTAATAAATGCGATAAATATAAAGATATGGTCAGGAAGACTATTTAACTAATGCAAGGATGCATTTTATGGACAAAAACATTATCTATCCAGAGTTTACTCTGGAAGAGCAACTTATCATTATCGTCGATAAATATATCTCAAAACGATACCAGCCAGGTGATAAAAGTTTCTCATACCAGCTTTACTTAATTTTTGTGGGATACCATCTAAAATATTTTTACCCTAAAAATATTTATTCTAGATCTAATCGTAATATTGATAACGTAATGGCTATGTTTAGCTCGGTATACAAAAGTCTAACAAGCAATCTACTACAACGATTAAATAACAAAGAAGGGGTTCTAAGAGAGCTAAACTCGCTTGTTAATTTCATAGATAACAATCAGGAAAAAGCAGAACAAATCTATGCTACGGTCAGAGCACAATATGAAATGAAAGTAATTGAGAAAGAGTTAACCCATGAAGTTCGCGTAAGAACCGTCAGGTTATAGGCAATAAAAAGCCCCTAAGCAGGGGCTAAAAGACTTCTTGATATAGGCTACTACTGAACTTCTTTCCAGACACCATCAGATTTGATTAGTTTTACTGGTTTTGTTTGTTTCATATTACTAATAGAGGCATCGACAATGCAGTTATAAACATTGTTTGCTTCTTCTGTGCAACTAACTTTCTTCACGTAATCGATTCTTAAAAGATCTTTTTCTGTAACTCTTGAATCAAGAGCTTTCATACTTGTATTTGTTCTATCTACAACACTTTTGAAAACATTGTATATATCGTCTTGCGATGGTTCATTGTTACATGCGGTTAGAAGGAAGGTGGTAATGATAACTGTGATAATTGAGTATATTTTCATTTTCTTATCCAAAAAACAATTAATTAAGAATGCCAGTTTTGGTGTTGTTATTGTCAGAGGAAAAAGTCCATTTACTTACAGTCTCTCCCTTGAAGTCGATTTCAAGAGTTTTAGACTGAGTTTGGGAACCGCCAGTAAACAGCCCCACAACAGGAATGAAAGTCGTTGCATTGAACTGATTGTTAGACATGAAATATTTCCATTGCTCATTTCCGTCATCGAGTGTGGTTCTTGTATCAGGCTCACCTAACTTAGTGAGTAATTCCGTCTTAGTTGTTTTGTTTTTAATGATCTTTGACTGGAGGCTTTGTGGTGTTTCGTTTTTAAGGTTCTGGTTCCCTGATGTTGAACAGCCAGAAAGCAGGAAGACAATAATAAAAAAAGAGGACGTTATAAATCGGTTCATTTACTTTCTCATTTTATGTTTGCGGTTGTGTGAAATTAATTTCACCGTATAAAAACAACTCTGTCTGCATACATTCTTTTGATTTTATAGATAAGAATAATGATGCTTACGAAAAACGTAATGACTGATACAAGAGTGCTGCCGGTCCACGAAAATGCTAACCACGCGAGACCAAATGCCACGAATTGAAACAGGAATGCCACACTGAGCGGGCTTTCACCGTAAGCGACCTTTGCATGACAGCCTTTGCAAATCCGCACACCATGAGGACTTTGTGTAAAGCAGAACGGGCACTTTATTGTTTCGTTTTCCATAGCTATCCCAATCTGGAAGATTAAATGGTGCGTTTACAGAGATTCTCGATGACCGACTCGCTTTAGTAAAATTGCTTGTACCGATCGATGATTGTTACTTGATAGTTGTTGTCTATCATAACTTGATTATCGATCTGTAATAACGATCAATATTTTCTTGACTAAACACAAATTTATTACTAAGCAATTGAGTTAGGTTACGAAAGGTGTTTACAACTAGCTGTCTATAAACGAATTTTTCTTGTAGGTTTCAGATGATGTGTTGAATAGACTTCTGAGAAGTTTGTAGGAACCTTGTGGAGGATGCTCTTTCCATATTTTCTGAGAAGCTTTATGAGCCGTTGTAAAAAGGGAATCCAGCCGGTGAGCCTGAGATGCTTTTGCTGTTTGGCTGCATTCTTTTGAAGGATCTTTTCTACGATTTCGTTCCGTTTGTCTTCTCTGAGCCGTAGTTCCAGTTCTGCAATTTTTTTACCGATACTTTCCTTTCTCTCAGCGGTTTTCAAAACTATTGCAGGAGCAGGAGCAGGAGCAGGAGCAGGAGCAGGAGCAGGAGCAGGAGCAGGAGCAGGAGCAGGAGCAGGAGCAGGAGCAGGAGCAGGAGCAGGAGCAGGAGCAGGAGCAGGAGCAGGAACAGGAACAGGAACAGGAAGAGATTCCTTCGTCTGTATACCCTTTCGCAGAAATTCTAAGTGGTCGGGGTTGTAGTTAAGTTGCTTTTGAAGATTTGCCCAAGAGTAACCCTTGCCTAACTGTGAAGCCTTGAAAGCTATATCGCGGTATTCGAATGAGAAGCCGTTCATCTTACCGGTAGAGGCAATGTTAGCCGTCCAGCCGACTTCTGCCTCTTCCAGCCTCTTGATCAAAGTTAAAAGGTCAGGTGTATCTGCCAAACTTTTATCAAGTATCTGTTGGAGAGCTTCTTTGGGGGAAGGAAGGCCAGTCCGTTCTGAAAGCATCTGTTCATTGCGGGAAACCTTCCTTCGCTTCGGTTGCTTTGGTGCTGTCATGGTCACTGTCAGGTTATGAGTGATTTCAAGTTCACTGATGATCCGTGTGCTTATAAGATTTTCGTTCCTACCTAAGTAGAGCTTCCCACCGGCTATGTCGATTCTGCTGGCGATAATGTGTATATGCTGGCCTTCGTCGTCATGTAAGACATAGCAACGGAGATGGGTATCACTGAATCCCATTCGTTTCATATAGTCATCTGCGATGCTAGACCACTGTTCATTCGTTAGTGATTCACCGTTGGGTAAGCGAAGCGAGTTGTGCCAAACTGATTTTGCGACATCCTGGCGAAGATGCTTGGTGCTATCGAATTCAGCGATCAGTTCAAGGGCTGAATCACCTAACATGTTCCCGCCAATGATGATGGGATCACTTTTATGATGTGCTCCCGGTTTCAATGCATATTGAACGACACCAGCGAAGCTCTTACCCCTTTTGATCTTCTGCATACCCTTCATCGGGTTTGCTCCATATGTCAGCATTTAGCAGGTGCTTGCGAAGCTCTACAATTTGTCTTCTGACTGCAAACAATTCTGTATTCGTAAGCTTGCTGTCTTTGCTTTTACCATCGATATGGATCGCAATTCGATTTAGCTTTTGCGATATGTCTGACAACATTTTCCAAGCTTCAACATTTACTAACGGAATATCGGTTGGGGTGTGATTTAAAAAGGTTAATCTTAACCACTCCCCTTTTTTATGTTTGCCCCTTCTGTTATTTAAAAGCTCTAGCTCTGCCTGATTCAAACGCACACTGATACAATAATGGCGTAACAACCTTAGATTTTTATCTTTCCTAAATCGATCACGATGCTGATCGTCATGTTTAGATTTTTCCATAGCATTTCCTTATGCAAAAAATGGTGAATCTGGTTAACTTATTGATTATGATGATAAAATACATCTACCAAATGAATTGTGTTTGTCAATCTGAACTTTATAATATGTAATGAGTTCGATGAGATTTAGCACTAAAGCTGATCGCTATGACCACGGACTTCATGTATACTGGTTTTTTATACAGTTATGGTGGGTGGTGTATGCTTAATGGATTTGCTCGCTATGCTTTGACTGCTAGTTCGGTTGCCCCAGTTTGCCTGACATTGGCATTCTTAGCTTATATTAATGATAATTATAAGATTCTTGTTTCCTCAATTCTTTTGGCTGTCGTAAGTGTTGTTTTTTGTGTCTTTATAATCAAGCAAGCACAAAAATATAATCCGGTCACATTGAAAAACTTAGAATCGGCATCTCCGGCAGATAAGGAAATAACCAACTATTTCTTGACTTACTTATTTCCACTTATATCTGGGCCGACCACTTTTATGGATTGGCGATTAGCCCTGTTTTTTTATTTAAGTCTTTTCTTCTACATAAAGCACTCGTCTTCGTATAGTTTCAATCCAATTTTGTCTATCATATTTGGATTCAAGTTTTATGAAGCCGAAGATGACACTGGGGTGAGTTTTGTTCTTTTGTCAACAAAACCTCTTACCAATGCGAAGATCAAAGGTTTGAGGGTAAAGAAGCTTACTGAACATACCTATATGATTGTATAAGGATATTATATGGAACTTTTTGCGATTACAGACAGCGAAATACCGACTAGAATAATTAAGATTGACATAGATGCTCCCGCACAAACGGTAGTAGAAAATCTATTTAGAACTCAGAGGAGTGAGTTTATAAATGAAGATATCGAAGAAATAGAGTTTTGTGCATCTTATAATGTTCAGGATGGTGAGATATTTTCCATCAATCCATTTGATGACGAAATAGGCATTATTAATGCAATCGAACGGCCTGATGCTGTTCCGGTTTGGGACCCTGATGATGTGTCAGTTCATTATTTCAAAGCGTTATTTACGGGTGAGCCAGCTTCGAATGGTAATCCTACTCAAGTTTGGCTTCAATGTTTCGACAGACGACAAATAATTAATAATGAAAAATCCTTTTTCCAAGTAGTAACTCAGCCTGGAAATAGATTCTCAGTGTCCACTCGTCCTGGTTTTTCGCTTAGTGATCGATTAACTGCTATTCTTGTGGGTGATAAATTATTGTTCAAGAGTTTCTTTATGCTCCGGCGATTTTTTAACATGGAAGAGTATTTTAATGAAGCTACTAGAGAGGATTTAGATAACTTTATCGGTAATGATATATTTCATGTGGAAAATGCTGAAGATTTTATGATGTTTGCAGATTCTGCAATTAAAAAGAAAGTATCTTTGATAATAAGTTCTGGAATACTCAACGATCAGCCTATTGAAAATCTAATTGAGTGTGCCCAGAAGATTGGATATCAATTAGGTATAACTAATGTGAATGGTGATAATAAAATCACTATGCCAAACTCAAAAAGAGAAGTGAAGCAACTATTATATTTCCTTGATCAGGGCTACTTCAATTCAATAATAACAAATGAGTTAATGTTGACGAATTCGAAGCGACCAATAAGAATTTGAGATTTTGCTTTCCTTTACTAATCGAAGAGCAAGTAAAGCAAGACTACGCAGCTTCGCTGAGTTAGCTCTTGCTTTATTAACATGTTAAATCATTATGATAATAGCTTATACATTTTTGATTCATCCATTTGTGGTTGGGTTCTAAAAATAAAGCCTTCACATTCATTTACAGATTTAGAAATTAACATGCTTAGTTTCTTTATATTATCCTTTTGCAATTCGGTGGAATTTTCAATAAAGCTATCAATTTCGGAAAATTCAACCTGCTCAATAAAAGAGTATAGAGAGCGAATTATACCAGCAATAATGTCAGAAATTTGAATTTCAATATTGCTTTCCGATTTTATGAATTTGAAATTCAGCCCATAGTATTGATTTTTTTCATCACCAATAAATTCATTTTTTGTTGAAAGTACCAGATGCGGTTCTACTAAGTCTTCTTCATCAAGCAAGTGCTGGGAGTTTCTAAATCCATTCAATCGATTGAGATAGAAATGAGAAAATGAATCTATAAGAAGATCTTTATCATTGAATGTTAATTCGGCATTATCAATGTCTTTACAGATGGACAGGAGCCTTGTTAGTTCCAGCAATGATTTCTCAATATGGTTTGGATTCTTATGCTTGTAGCTAAGGTAACTATTTGTGTGACTTCTACAAAATTTGTGCAGGGATTTGTAAAATTTATTAGCATCATTATTATTTATTTCAGGATAATTAAAATCATTCATCAATTTTAAAAAACCAGTTTTGTCTTTCTTGATAAGTATATATAGAGCATTTTTGTAAAAATCGAGTTGTGATCTAAGATCTATACTGTTATGAAATGCTTTTTTGAATAAAGAACTGTTTTTGTCGTCGAATAAATAGTGTGCAAGGTCTTCTATGATATCAAGGAAAGACCAGTAGACCGTATTTGTTGCGTAATAATGAATAAAGAAAGGGCTCTCAAGCAACCATGTTAGAAACACATGAATCTTTTTATTATTCATCAATTCAGGGAAACTACCTGTTCCGACATGTTTTAGTTTTATTTCTTTAACATTGCTCTGGATATTAAGTAATGTTCTTACCTCTTGTGCTGAAATATTATGTTTAGTTTGGTTTGTAACAATCCCAGCTAAAACAAAAATAGGTGAGTAAGTACTTTGAGGGTTATTGTCAACATTATATTTATTACCTCGCAGAGTAAAAGTTCTTATGTTATTACTTTCATCGTAATAAAAAATATAGTTTTTATTGCTGGTGACGTACCCATATTTCATTTTTTATTCTCCATTGTATATTAAAGTTTATCATAGTACTCTACTAAACCTTGGCAAAATTCTTTACCTGCAGAAACGTCGCCAAATTTACCAATCCTTTTTTTTAAAATAACAGCCTTTTCATTTTTATGAAGTGCTGTGTTTAAATTTTTTTGCATATTATGATAGAAAAGGACTCTTAAGTATTCACCGATATGAGAATTTTGCAAGTGAAAATCTATAACTTTGGCTGTTTGCCATACGGTTGTTTGAAATTCAATTAATTTATCATTTTTTATTTTTTCACTGGGTAATGTAGTGATTTTACCATTTGCTCTGGAGCTTTCAATGTCTCTCCCAAAAGCATGAGCAATTTTATTTCTTATATCTTGCATTTTATCTAGTTCAGATATGTTTTTGATAAGTTTATCTGGAGCATGGTCGAAAATTTTTATATATGTATTCACTCTTGATTGCCATGTTCCTTTAGTACAACCTATTACCATTTCTTTTATACCATGGTTTTTTTGTTTACCATGTTTAAGCAGCTCAATACCATCTATTCTCTTTGAAACACCGTACAGAACACCGATGTCAGATTCTATAGCTAAAGGAATGACTGTTGCCATATACGTTTCTAAGTTCGACATCATTGCAAGAAGTGCATTGAGATTCATCCAGTTTTGTAATTCATTGAAAGAATTGCTCCATTCTTTGATATTTTTAAATTTAGTATCATTCATATGCCCTTTTAATTTGAGAGATGAATCAAAGTAACTGATAACCTCAGATTCAAAATTTGCCCCTTTTTCTTTCAGGTTGCTATAGGTAAATTTATGACTATTATCAAATGTTATTAGCATTCTCAATAATTCATTGTTATGTTTTTTAAATACTCGCCATGCCCAAGATGACTGTGATTGAGGAATCCAACGTTCAAACTTGTAGTTGCTTTTTGACATATTAAAATCACCTGTGGGGGATATAGATCTAAACTTAATCTCTTTCCTTATAATAGCACAGCTAAATTAATTTTTCATTGGGTGAAAATAATGTAATTATTAATCTTAAAACATAAGAAAAAGAATGTTTTTTTCTATTTGAAATGATATCTGTTTCGAATTTAGTGGATGAAGTGAAAATGGCAATGGGTATATATGTTCAGTTTTCAATAAAAACATGTCATTCTGCAAACAATATATTATAATAGCTTCATCAATGGCACACCACAAATGAGAACATTATGAATATTAAACCCCTCCTTTATTCATTTAGTTGTTTTGTTTCATTGGCACAAGCATCAGAATTGCCTAAACAAGTCCCAGAAATAGAGGTTGGTCAACTTCAATGTGCATGTAACTTTAAAGTTGACCCCAATTCTAGCCCAGGGACACTATTGAGCGATATTTCAAATGGATGCCGAGTAAGTGAAAAACAAGCTGAAAAACTTATTAAAATGCTATCTGTTATACCCGGTTCAGACAGTAAAGCTTATAGTTGCGAGGGAGTAGACATAGACTACAATAATAGATAGATACACTCCTGAAATAAACCTCTGTTGACTTTTAATAATTGATTGCTATCTTAAATAAAAAGTCAACGGAGGTTCTAATGATTAATAAGGTTTTATTCCAATCAATGTTAATAGTTATGTTCACTACTTTTTCTTGCTCTTCATCAGCCAGACTTCCCTATTTAGAAAAAATGAATGTTTTTAATGATAAGGCTCTGGTGGCAGAAGCTAAATATAGCTTTATTGATGTTCGTGATAATAATCTATTTGTTGATGGTAAGTACAACAAATCTTATGTTGATAAAATGTATGATACTTACTCCATTGTTTATCAGGAAAATAGTATTAACTATTACTTAATGTTAAAAAGTGGCGGGTTATTGAAAAAACATATACTCAAAACAAAAGAGTATTTAAATGGGAAGGATTGTGAAAAAGCTAAGTATGTTAAAAACTGTATTTTCATGGAAAAAAGGATTGACGAGATGTATAACATTTCGGTGATGATTGATAATGGTATGGATGCAGATTCAATTAGAAAAAATTTATACAATGACTTATACAAAGACAGTTACAAAGTTATGCTAATGAATAAATACATTGAAGCTCATAATTTTTTACAAGAAAGTCAATACCGAGATTGAATTGTATTATAATCTTATTTTTATATAGATCGTTTGATTAATCTCGAAAGATTTGTTTTATAAAATATTTATATGATTAATTGGCTAGGTTACAGTTGGTAATTGGAATCGATTAATCGATTGATATTACTCATAGGTAAGACTCCTAATATTTTTTATAGATTAAATAATGAAACCTTGCTTGGATTCGCCAAGTTCGGTTTTTTGTATTTTCAGAAAGATATTGAACCTTGATTTTCAAACCAGATAAAAGTAAGGTATTACTTCCTTTATAAATGACATCAAATTTTATAAACTGTCAAATTCGGTTTTAAAATGCTAAGGTCATGTTAAAATTAGGTGATGATAGTGCCAATAATTAATGTGTTAGATGCTGGTCATGGCGATTGTATTCTGTTAGATTTCATTCATACATTGATACTTATTGATTCCGGACCTAAAACATTTTTGATAAGAAGGAATGTTATAGAGAAGCTTAAATATTTATTGAATGATAGAACAATTGATATTGCAATTGTTACACATAATGATGATGACCATATTGGCGGTTATGAGTATGTAATATCTTCAGGAATTAAAATTGAAAAGTTCATTTTTAATAGTCTCAGTATTTGCGGTGAAATTTTTACTGATCATGAACAACAGATTTCCTATAATCAAGATGTTAATTTAGATACCTTTATAAAGGATAAGGGAATTTCCTTAGAGGCATTAGTATTTGGTAACGAACCAATCATTATCAATGATATCAAGCTCATCCCTTTAACACCGACAATTGGTTCACTCCAATATATGCATGATGATTATCTGATAAAAAATCAACCACAAATTTCTTCCGATGAAAATCTTGAACCCACCTTAGCAGAATGTATTGAAGAAATTACTAATGGTAATGATAAATTCATACCCGATAGATCAATTACTAACAGAACCAGCTTATCTCTTATCATCGAGTATAATAGTTTTAGGGGATTGTTTTTAGGTGATGCATGGGCTTCTGATATCATTGAATGTTTCAGATTAAACCAAATTGAACCAGGTTTTTGTGTTACAAAATTATCACATCATGGAAGTGAAAAAAACACAAATAGCGAATTAATAAATATAATAGGTAAAACAGAATATATATTTTGTGCTGATAAAAGCAAGCATAATCACCCGAACAATAAAACTATCGCTCGGATATTATCCCAGTTTCAACAAGCAACATTTCATTTTAGTAGTGATAATGATAAAGTCAGAAGTATTTTCAGTGAGAACAATGTGTTAGGATGTCAAGTGTTATGCACTTATTCTTCTAATGGAGTTAATGTACGATACTATGAGTGTAGCTAATTGCATAAAGATCAAAGGGTTAGGATCTGAATCGACTGGGTATCTTTTTAAGGCAAGTTCCTGCGATGCAAGTTTTGTGATCTCATCGAAGCACGGTCTTTGCCATCAGAAGACAAGTTGCGAGCCATTTAAAGCGAAAACAGCAGGTTGTTGTAGGCAATGTCCAGTCCAACTCAGGTTAGAAAATATTTCATTAGAAAACTCTAAAATGAGCCTAGATGCCTTAAAAATCTTCAGTTTTCCTGATAAAGACTTGGCTATCACTCTTGTCGAAGGTTCTTCCAGTCATCCTTTACGCATCGGTAGTGACACTAATATTAGCTCAACACATTTTTATCTTAATGCATATAAACAAAATGATACAGAACCAGGGCGCATCATGCTCAACTTTCCTAATAAATCATCTGATGGACTTATATATTATAATATAGAATCTAACTCAACCCCTGATTTGGTTGAAAAGTCTAGAGGGTATAAAGGTGTTTCTGGTGCATTAGTTTTAGAATATCCAACTTCAGATTTTCCAATAGCACATGCGATTGTAATAGAAAATGGGAAAAATAATGATCTCGTTGCTGAATGTCTAAATGATATTGACCATGAGCAGCTTAATAAATTCTTCGACTGTATCGTTTTTCATAAACCTGCATGGACAATAAAATTAGATAATTCAATAGGGGGTTATGTCAAAGAAATTTTCAGGAAGAAAGTTACCGATGAATTAGAAATTGTCACTTACATACCTTCACATAAAGGATTTCCTCACTTTGACTTAAATCCGATTGCAAGATTTTTGCTTATTGAATTTAATCATATGCTAACTACCAATAAACTTTCTCTTTCTCAAAGTATGTATAGGGCCGGTAATTTATTAGCTAATGAGGATAAGTATGAACCTGCTAATAAGTTGCTGACAGGAAGATTAGTAGAAACATACCTTAATGCTCCTCATCTTTACTCAACTGGGCTGACGGACAAAAATTATCACCACATGCATTATATGATTAATCCCGATGGGAATTATGAATTAGCATTTTCAAATTATTGTGGCCACAATAATATAATTGACGGTTTAAATGATGAAATAGGGAAAGTAATTTCTAATTTTAATTTGTATGGTTTTAATCAGGAATTATTTTTAGAACGTTCATTTTTAAATCAAAAGCTTCCGGCATCAGAATGTGAAACACTATTTAAAGTTCTTTTTTCTGAGGATAAGTGTATTAGTACATTTTGCTTGGTCTTTACTGTTTCTTTGGAAGAATATAATAAAAATGAATTTGCTGCGGTAAATGACTATATTATCTCACTGGTTAATCAGGCATGTACTGGCATTGATGAAGATATCCTAAAGAATCTTTCCTTTGGCTTGAAATTAAATTTATTGGTCATGCCGAGTAATAAAATTAATGAATTATCGCTGGCTATTGTTAGGGAGTTAATTGGTGATGATCAGTCTTATTGAGTATTTATGTGATCGAATTAAAAGTAGCTATGAGTTTAATAATTACTATCATGGTCTCTTGGAACAGTTAGCTTATTCATTTTTCGAGAAGAACAGGCATGATTTTGTTTTTACAGCACAACACGAGAGACTTCTTCATTTTAGTCAGTTCTTATCTAATTCAAGCACTGAAAGCAATAGAGCTATCGCCTTGAAAGTAATTTCAGGAATAAATGAATTGTTCCCTCATAATAACTATACAAAGGCGATAACAAAATCTATTCTTACAAATTTTGGTTTGTTTTCAGCAGTGACATCATTTACTGACCCATCTGTTTCCCTCTCAACTTCATCCACATTGATAGGAGACATTCGTAGGGCTACTCAGGCTATACCAAATTCAGAGTATTCATTCACTAATAGGCAATATGATATCTACAATGAGATCCTAAATAATCGTTTCTTTAGTTTTTCAGGACCAACATCATTGGGTAAATCATTTGTTATTAAAAATTGTGCCATTGACTTACTTAATAAATTTGATGTTATTGTTTTTATTCTACCCACAAAAGCTTTGCTTGAAGAATACTTGGTTGATTTTCGTGCCATGTTAAATAAACGAGGAGTTGATAATGTAAATATCACCAAATCCGTATCAGGTGTTAAACCGGGTGAGAAGAATTTAATGATCTTTACCCAAGAGCGATATAATAACTTCCTTTACGAGTCGGATTATCTCGATATTAATGTTGATGTTCTTTTCATCGATGAAGCACATAAGTTAGCAGATAAAAGTAGTAAGAGATCTTTAACGTTATATAAAGTCATTTCGGCCTCGCTGGAGAAATATTCGGGCTTGAAACTTATTTTTTCAAGTCCAGTCATCTCTAACCCTGATATATTTTTCAAATATTTTAATGTTAATGGTAAAAGCCTAAGTATCGCGGAAAGCCCTGTTGCTCAAAGCTTGTTTTTTGCTAATATTTATAGCAAAGAGTATAAGTATTTTGATACAGTGACAAAAAAAGTTATTGATTTTGATATATTTGGTGGTTTTGAATCTGATTTCGATTTAATTTTCAAAATTGGCTCTCAACATGATTCAAATCTTGTCTATGTTTCAAGTAAATCACAATGTGTAAATAAAGCATTGGAATTTTCAAGTTTCCTGATTTCAAAGGGTATAGTTGCTGAGGAAGATGAAGAGTTACTTACCGAATCGAAATTAATTTCTGAGTGCATTCATAAAGATTTTTCATTACCACATCTATTAAAATATGGTATCGCGTATCATCACGGAAACTTGCCAGCATTTATTCGGAAAAGAATAGAGTCTCTTTATTCAAGTAAAAAGATTAAGTACATATTTTGTACCTCGACTTTACTGGAAGGTGTCAATTTACCAACTAAGAATGTTTTTATTTATCCATTTGGTAAAGCAAGTAACAGCAATGGATTTTCTCTTGATTTTTGGAACCTTGCTGGCAGAGCAGGTCGATATAAGAGCGAGTTGACAGGGAATATCATTTGTATTGGGAATGAAACAAATTCTTGGGGTGAATTTGAGAGTTCTGTTTCTAATAAAGACATAATAAAAATTGATAACGAGATTTCGCCACTGCTTCAATCTCCTCAGCAAATACTCAATTATCTTAATGAAAGTGTAAAATCTCACAAACCTAAAGTGGTTGAAATTTCAACAATGATTTTATCTGAGATTTTAACATATCTGAGTGAAGGTAAGATTGGTGGGTTACTAAGGGCATTCGATTCAGAAATTAGACAAGAAATAATTTCATCTGGACGTAAACATTTAGCCAAGAAAAACCTTCTTGACATTGATATCTCCACTTTTTCTGAAAATCATCGGTTTAACTCAGATATACAATCCTCAGCATATAAGTTAGCTTCTAATAAAAATAATATCCTAATGACATTTCAAAGAGATGATGTGTTTAAATATTTACAGAAAATAAATGATGTTTATAAAATAGTGAAGTCAACAGCAATCTACCCTTTTAGTATCATGACCTATTCTTGGTTAAGAGGTGAATCCATTAACTCAATTATAAATAACGGCATTAAGTACAGTAAAAAAGTCTGTGAGCTTGCTCCTTATGGTTGGGTTGATTTTGACAGTAGCAATACATACCACGTAAATTTAAAAATATTAGAGGTGATAAATTCTATTGAGACAGATATCACTTTTAAATTGGAAAGTTCTTTGGCTCATTATTATCAGTTATGTAAATCTCTACATGGTGAGAACGCATCAGGTATAAACTTATCTAAATTTGTTGATTATGGAACAATTAATGCTAAAGAAATGTCTTTGCAGGAATACGGTTTCTCAAGGGCTGCTGCATCCGAATTATTAAAAAAACACAGAGTTTTCATTGAGTTTGATAGCAATGACAGTTTAAAGAAAATCAATGTTAAAGGGCTGATAAATTCTGTTGATAGTGGTGGGCTACTTAAAAAAGAAATTGAATGGCTTAATATTTAATTTTAATGTAAGTGGCGATGACATGGCACGTCGCCACTTACAATTTTTCAGGTTGGGGATATACACCTTAATTATTTCTTAAAAGTCAGCATTCATGCAGCGAGTGTTTTATATTTTTGAGTCATGACATAATCACTCCACCATTGCATTAGTATCTCTCTCTCTTTTAAGTATTCTGCACGATTATATGCTGCAATTATTTCATCTTTCTTCGAGTGGGCAAGGGCGGCTTCTAAGACATCAGTCCTAAACTGTCCAGACTCCTCAGCAGCCGTTCTAGCGATGGATCGCATACCGTGGGCTACAAGCTCACCTCCGAAGCCCATACGGATTATGGCCGCATTAGCTGTTTGTTCATGCATATGGTTAAGAGGAGCCTTTATGCTTGGAAACACCCATTCACGATGCCCACTTATCGCTTTCATTGACTCCAGGACTCTCAAAGCTTCTTTGCTTAGTGGAACTTTGTGAGGCTTCTTCATTTTCATAAACTCAGCCGGGATGTTCCACATTGAGTTATCGATATCTATATCAGCCCATCTTGTGCGAACAGCTTCACCAGGACGTACCCAGGTCAGTAACTGCCATTCAATCAGCAATCGTGTCTCCAAACGAACAGAGGCATTGTTTAACACCAATAGGAAGCGGGGTAACTCGGAAGGGGGTAGTGCAGGCATATTCTGCTTTTTAGGCTTACTGAACCGTTGCCCAAGGTTGTCAGCCGGATTGAATTCGATAAGTTCCTCAGTTGCTGCATAACGGAAAATTTCATTTAATCGGGAAATGATTCGCCGTAAAGTTTCGAGGACTCCTCGTTGCTCAATAGGGTCAAGATGTTGCTTTAAGAGTTTAGGTCGGATCTCATTGATAGGAACATTACCCAAGCCGGGAAAGATATTTCTCTCCAGGCTTCGCCAGATATCTTCTGCATGGTCTTGTGAGATACCTGATGTTTTTACCTTCTCATCTAACCATTTCCTTGCCACGGCTTGGAGAGTGTGTTCAGTAGCATTCTTTAAGGCATTAGCTTTATCGTTGTTATGGATTTGAGGATCAATGCCATTGGCAAGCAAGGAAAGGTATTCATCTCGTAAGGCTCTGGCTCTTGCCAGTGTAAGGTGAGGATATGTTCCTAAGCTCACCTTAGTTCGCTTTTTGGTCACCGGCACTGCATACCTGAAATACCAATTCTTTTTCCCTCCTTTCGAGAGGGGGGCGATTCGTAGGATCAAACCATCCCCGTCGAACAAGTTGATTTCTTTGGCGGCTGGCTTGGTGCTTTTGATTTCAGTGTCAGTGAGCTTCTTAGCGATTTTTGCCATTTTGGGACCCTCGATTTTAGGACCCTTCGTTGTGGGTCCCATTCAGGGTGCCATAAGTGATAGTTCTCAGCAATTCTCACTAGACTACAATAGACGTAAAAAAGCCCGCAAGGCTGGTTCCATGCGGGCTTAGTAGACTTTACTGAACTTCAGTACATCATTATTTGGTGGAGCTGGCGGGAGTTGAACCCGCGTCCGAAATTCCTACATCCTCGGCACTACATGCTTAGTCAGTCTTTACATTCGCTTGCCAGCTGCGGACAGACACGCCACTAACAAACTAGCCTGATTAGTTTTAACGCTTCAACCCCAGGCAGGGCTTCCACGCGATCTCTTTTGGGTTTGACCTCTCTTTGATCCCCGTCTTAAGAGCGGAAGCTAGGGAGAGAGGGCTCAGAGCAGGTTATTAAGCTGCTAAAGCGTAGTTTTCGTCGTTTGCGACTATTTTTTTGCGGCTTTTTACGAGGCAAACCGCCCCTCGGCATGCACCTTGGGTTTCGCAAATCCCGTCGAATCCAGAATCAGCCCCAATAGTGTTGCAGCAAGTATAACAGAGTTGCTATGCGCTCTGCCACCCCCCTGCATAAATACTCTCTGCCTGCATTTTGGGCAAAAATCCATTGCCAACAGGCAGATAGTCGTTCATTTATCGCTCACGCAGCGCCTCTTTCGCCCGGTTAAACGGTTTGATCAGGTAGTCGACGATGGTTTTTTCGCCGGTTTTGATGTCCACGGTGGCGATCATCCCCGGTACGATGGAGAAATGGTGCCCGACTTTGTTCACCAGATAATCCTGGTGGGTGCGGATGAACACGCGGTAGTAGAACACTTCCGGCTTGGCTTTGTCCTGGATGGTGTCCGGGGAGATGGTCTCCACTTCGCCCTCCAGCCCGCCGTAGATGGCGTAATCATAGGCGGTGATTTTCACCAGCGCGCGCTGGCCGGGATGGATAAAGGCGATGTCGCGCGGCGAGAGGCGCGCTTCAATCAGCAAGCGGTCATCGACCGGGACAATCTCCATCAGGTCGCCGTTGGGCGGGATGACGCCGTTCAGGGTCGTGACCTGGATGTTTTTTACGATGCCGCGCACCGGCGAGCGGATGGTCAGGCGGGTGACGGAGTCTTCGCGGCCTTTGATGATGGCCAGCAGCATATCGACTTCGGCGTTCGCTTTGGAGAGCGCTTCCCGGGCCTGCACGTAATACTGCGAGCGCAAATCCGTGAGTTTCAGGCTGAGGTCGCTGCGCTGGCGCTGTAGTCGCAGCACTTCCACGTGGCTTGCCGCGCCGCTTTTTTCCAGCCGCTGGGTGATGGCCAGCTCTTTGTTAACCGAGACCATCGCGTCTTTAATCTCTGCTTCGGAGTCCGCCAGCTGCGCGCGGCGTGAGCGGTAGAGCCGGGTTTCACTGGCGAGCAGATCGGGCCAGGCTTTCAGTGAGTCGGGGAAGACGAGAGGCTGGTCGTTTACCTCTGCGTAAAGGCGAACGCTGGATGCCAGCGATGCGCGATAGCGTGCGGAGCTTTCGCCCACGTTGGACTCTGAACGCGTCGGGTCCATGCGGGCGACGATTTGCCCGGCCTGCACTTTGTCGCCTTCACGTACCATCAGTTCTGCCAGAATACCGCCGTCGAGCGACTGTAAAACCTGCTCGCGCGAGCTGGGCACCACTTTCCCGGTGCCGGTCGAGACTTCATCGAGCGTGCCAAACCATGCCCAGATGCCGAGCAGCACAAATAACACGGTGCTGATAATAATAATGCGGCTGGCCCCGGAGAACTCCCGTTCGCGGCTGATGTCCGGGTCATCCATCACCACATCATGCTGATTGGTTTTCATTTTTCCACTCCCGTCCGGTTGCCGGTGTGCCAATACGGTTGCCGCCCAGCGCCTGCGTTTTGGGCGCATCCATCACCACTTGCCCATCTTTCAGCACCACCACGCGCTCCACCAGTTCGAGCACCGGTACGCGGTGAGTGGCGACAATCAGCGTGCGATTGCCCAGCCACTGATTCAGCCGTTGAATGAACTCGCGTTCGGTGTGGTCGTCGAGGGAGGCGGTGGGTTCATCGAGCAGGACGATGTTGGGCGAGCGCAGCAGCATACGCGCCAGCAGAATCGACTGCCGCTGGCCGCCGGACAGGCCCGCGCCGCCTTCCATAATCGGGTGATCGAGACCTTTCGCCAGTTGACGCACAAAGCCTGCCGCGCCGCACACTTCAAGGGTGGCAAAGATGTCGTCATCGCTGGCGCGCGGTGCGCCAAGCATCAGGTTCTCGCGCAGGGTGCCGTAGAACAGGCGCGCGTTCTGGCTGAGCATGCCGACGTTGCGGCGCAAATCGGCCATATCAATCTGCGCAATGCTCAGGGAGTCTAGCCGCGCTTCGCCGCTTACCAGTTCCACGCCGCCCGCCATTGCCTGAAGCAGGGTCGATTTCCCCGCGCCGTTGCGCCCGAGCAGGGCGATGCGTTCACCCTGTTGAATCTCAAGGCGGCCGATTTTGAGCGGCACGTTCTGGTCGTCGTTGTGATAACGAAACTGTGCGTTTTCAAAAAGATAGTGCCCATGGAAAATATCGCGATGCACCACGCTGTCGTCGCGCTGGGTTTCAGTGGGGAGCTGCATAATGCTGTCGAGGCCCGATTTGGCGGCTTTGACCTGCTGCCAGCGCGCCAGCACGCCGCACAGGTTCGCCATTGGGGCGATCATGCGTGAAGCCAGCATCGACGCGGCAACCACCGCACCGGTGGTCATTTCGCCCTCGATAACCATCGGCGCGCCGAACAGGATCACCGCGCTATAAACCAGACTTTGCACGGTGATCCCCCAGCTTATCAGCCCCTGGGAGATCTGGCGGGTGCGCAGGCCCGACTCGGCGGTAATGCGAATATAGCTGTTCCACTGTTGCAGGAAGCGGTTCTCGGCCTGCATCAGTTTGATATCCTCCAGCCCCTGAACGCTCTCCACCAGCACCGCATTGCGCAGCGTTGATTCATGCGCGGCCTGGTTGGCGAGCACCGCCAGCTTTTTCTGCAACAGAATACCGGGCAGCACCATCATCACGGCGGCAACGGGCGCGATCCACGCCAGCTGCGGTGAGATAATCGCCAGTACGATCACGAACAGGAAAAAGAAGGGGAGATCGACGATCGTCGAGATCGTCGAGGAGGTGATCATTTCGCGGATCTGCTCCAGTTCGCGCAGCTGCGAAATAAAGCTGCCGGTCGAGCGGGGGATCGCGCTGTTACGCAGGCGCAGCGCGTGGCTGAACACGCGGTCAGAGACGCGCATGTCGGCGCGTTTGCCGAGCACGTCCATAATGTGTCCGCGCGCCACGCGCAGCAGGAAGCCAAAAATCACCGACAGCAGCACGCCGAATGCCAGCACGTAAAGCGTCGGGTACGACTGCGCGGGGATCACCCGATCATAGACCTGCATCGAGAACACAATGCCGCCGAGCGACAACACGTTCACCAGAAAGGCGGCGAACATCACCGGGCCGTAGGGGCGGATGTCCTGCAAGACCAGCGATTTCAGCCAGTCGGGGCTGAAGCGGGAAATATAGTTGTCGACCCGGCTATCGCGCATCGCGGAAAGCGGACGCAGGGCGGCGAGATAGTCGATTTTGCCGAGCAGTTCGTCCATCGACAGGCGGTTGATGTGCGAGGTGTCATCGACAAAACGCACCTCGACGGTGCTGTCGCCATCAAAGCGTTCGACGATCACCAGCTCGCCGTTATTCAGCGCGGCGACAACCGGAAGACGCCAGCTGTTGAGGGTTTGCGTGTTGGCTTCCAGCAGGCGAAACGATAGCCCGCCCTGACGAGAGAGCTGGGTCAGCGCGGGCAGCAGGCTTTTATCGTGAAACCACGGGGCATTGGCCTGAATGGTGCCCGGCGAGCAGGCAATGCGGTAGTGGTTGGCGATATGGCTTATCGCCAGCGCCCAGCGTTGCAGCGTCTGTTCGGTTAAAAAGGTGTCGGCGGTATCGGCGTTGTTCATGGCTGGATCTCCACTGACTGAATGCTGCGATTTTCCAGGCGGAACGCATTGCGCAGGCGTCCGGTGTTGTAGAGGCAATTCAGCTCAAGCTGGTGCAGCTGGTTGAGCGTTTGCAGCTCGGAAAAGCGCGCCTGATACACCTCTTGCTCGGCGTTCAGTACGTCCAGCAGCGGGCGTGAGCCCAGCTCAAGATACTGTTGTTGATAGAGTTCGCGGGTGCGCGCACTGTACTCCTGCTGACGGCGCTGTACTTGCAAAGAGCTCATCAGGCTCATCACCTGGCTTTGCGACTCCAGCAGTTTTTGCCGCACTTCCAGACGCACGCGCTGGATGGTCGCTTGCGCCGCGCTCAGCGCATAGTTGGCGGCATTGCGTCGGGCGGTCATTGCGCCGCCCTGGTAGATGGGCATTTCCACTTTCACCCACGCCGAATACTGCGTGCGGTCCAGCACTTCATGGCTGGGGTATTTGTCGTTCAGATAGTGCTGAACCTGCGGTTCCAGAGAGATGGTCGGCGTCATTTGCGCGTTGGCGTAATCGACATTGGCCTGTGCGACGTTCGTCTGCGCCCACGCCGCCAGCACCGACGGCACCAGGCGGTCGTCCGGTTGCGCGATATTGCAGCTTTGCGCCAGTTTGTCGGGGAAGTCGTTGCTGATGCCGTTGAGGGTATTCCAGCCAAGCCAGCTCATCAGCGTGGCCTCGGCGCTGTCGCGCGTTGCCTGATACTGAATCAGCTGCGAGCGCGCGGACTCAATACGTGCGTCCGTCTGCACCGCGTCAGACTGCGATGCTGCACCTTCGTCGCTGCGCTGGCGAATCAGCCCGCCGATGTGGTTCAGCGCGGTGAGCTGCTCTTCGGCGACGTCCACCATTTGTTGCCAGGTCTGCACCTGCACCATGGCGACGGCGGTGCTGTAGCCCACGTTATCAATACTGACCAGCACGTTTGCCTGCTCCTGCGCGACGCCCGCGCTTTCGGCGCGCACCTGGCTTGCCACTTTGCCAAAGTCATAGAGCATCTGGGAGAGCGACACCACCAGCGACGGGCTGAAACCATGGTCGACATAGTTATTGGCGTAGCCGTTGTTCATGCCCGCGCTTATCTGCGGATAGTATTTTGATTTAGCGACATCGACCTGCTCATTCTGCGCGAGCAGTTTGCCAACGGCTTCCTGAATGGACGGATGCCAGCTCACCGCGCGATCAACGGCGTTATTCAACGTTAAGGTACCCGGCGCGGCGGGGTCGAGCGGCAGATCCACTTTGCCGGATAACGACGGTAGCTCCTGCTGTTCGTGCAAGGTCTGCGAAGAGATAAACCTTGGCGTCTCTTCGGCGTGAAGGGCGGCTGAGCAAAGGCAGCTCGCCAGCCCCCATGCGATAGGTGTTAACTTTCCCATTGTCGATCCCTTTTAAAATAGCGCAGGTGTATTTGTTATTACCCCGGGCGTCTTCGCGCCCGGGGTTTTGTTAACTATCAGGTCACAATATGGTTCTGTTCGATCAGCTCATTCAGCGTGGTTTGTACGTTCTCCAGAGTGATTAAGGTGGCTGAACTGTGGGCGGTACCGGTGCCATCACGGTCGATAGAAATCACCGTGTTATTGCCGCTGGTGGTCACAGTCAGGTAGTTGCCGAGCGTCGATTCCTGGCCATTCCAGCCCACCAGCAGGTCGCCGATATCAATTTTGTCGCCCTGAGCGAGCGAGAAGTTGTCCCAGCGATCGGCCCCGTTGCCTCCTCTGTTATCGGCATTATTCAGCAGGTCATAAATTAATGTGTCTCCGTAGGCCGAGCCGTGGATCACATCTGACTGCGATGTGCTGGTGAACTGTGGGTTCATGTTGATGGTTAAGGTCGCGCTGTCCGAGTGGCCTTTTTGATCGTTCAGGGTGTAGGTGAAGGTCTCCTTCGTGGTGATGTCGCCCGGATGCAGCCCCGCTTTCAGGGTGTAGGTGTACGAACCGTCGATGGCGATGCGCAGTGAGCCGTAGGTACCCTGAACCGTCGCCGCACCGTTGCTGTCAACCGTTGGGTTGAGCGTCTGCGTACTGTTGTTCCCGCTGACCGTCAGCACGGTTTGCGCGGAAGCAATCTGATCGACGGCGCCTGCGGAGTCGCTACCGTTGTAGATGTTGCCGGTCACCGTATGCGCGTTGTTGTTGATCAGGAAGTTATCCAGATCGTATGAAGTCGCGTTCACCACAGGGGTAACGCTGACGTTACCCAGTTGGGTACTGGTCAAATTGGTCGTAATGGCGAGGGTATACGTGCCGGCATCCAGTTCAAACCCACTGAGCGTCACGGTTCTGGAACCATTCAGTAAGCCGAACGTTCCGGAAGGTAGCGTAGTACCGGTATAGACGGTTTGACCGTTTTCCAGAATCGACCACGCCACACTCAACCCGCCAACCCCGGCTAATCCGGACGCAGAAGTATTAAAGGTTACGGAGATGGCCTTCAGGGCCGAGCCTTCAGCCACATCGAAGGTACCGCTGCCTGTCGCGCTTCTGTTGCCTTGCGCGATGGTGGCAGAGCCAACGCTTGTGTCTGAGTAGCTGGCCGTTACCTGATTGGTCGCCAGCGCCATCGTGCTGCTGGTGTCATTCACCGCATCGACCGGTTTCGCGGTCGGCTGCACGTTCAGCGACGCTGTGCTGGTGTCGCCATTCGCCGCGGTTACCGTGTACACGAAGGTGTCCGGTGTTTTGATGCTGTCGGCACCCAGGCCGGATTTCAGGGTGTAGGTGTAATGCCCCTGCGCATCAATGGTCAGCGTGCCGTACAGGCCATTAATGGTGGTGGTGCCATTGGCCGCCACCGCCACGCCATTCACTTCGGTCACATGACCGTTTGCCGCACCGGCATCGTTATCCAGCACGTCGCCAGTCGTGCTGGCCCCCGCGCTCTTCACGCTGTAAGTGTGGTCGGCGTTGACGCTCAGCGTAAAACCGGTTGCCACGGTCAAGCCGGAAACCGCGTTCAGCGTGAACAGGTATTTACCATCTGGCAGGGTGATGACCAGATCCTGCGCCGTGGAGCCGCCCAGCAGCGCCGCCTGGAGCCAGCTCGGAACATGGCGATACTGCTCATAATTGCCGGTTTCCGCGTTGTAGCGATAGACATACAGGTCAAAGACCGCGCCAACCGCGACGCCGCCGACGCTTGCGCCCAGGGAGAGCGTACGCGTGGTACCCGCATCCACGTTATAGATAATCGGGTTCTGCATGTTGTTCAGCAGGCCGACATCAATCACATTCCCCAGATTCAGCCCAACGAGGGTAAAGCCGGTGGTGGAACTCGGGCCGTTGTTGACTGCGGCAACCGAGGTGTCAAATTGCAGGCTGGCGCTGTCATCGGCAGCGGTGACGGAACTGGTCGGTACGGTGGAGCCCAGCGTGATCACCAGGTTGGCGGTGGAGGACTGGCCCGCAGGGGAGGTAATGGTATAGGTAAAACTTTCAGAACGACCAATGATGGATGAGCTGGTTTCCGACAGGGTGTAGGTATAGCTTCCGTTCGCATTAATATGCAGCGTGCCGTACTTGCCAGCGATATCCGCGCCCCCTTCACCGACCGAGATTGTCACGCCATTGGCATTAGTGATGGACGTGACGTTTGTACCCGAAGGGGCAACATCGCTACCGTTTGTCGGATCGGCATCGGTAATAACGTTGCCATTTTCTATCGCACCCGCAGCGACAGTGCCTGCACTGGTTTTGACAAGAGAAACATCCAGGCTTGTGTAAGAACCAACGGCCAACAGGCTGGTGTTAAAGCTCAGTACGCGATACTCACCGCCCGTGAGGTTGTCGAGATTCAGGCGCACGCCTGAAGCGCCGATAGTTAACAGGTTGGCGAATTGCGGCAACGAGGTATCGATGACTGTGACCCATGCCTGAAGGTCGGTATCATATTTCTGTACGGCGATCTCAAGAGTGCTCAGCAACGAGAGCACAGCCCCTGTTGCCGCCGCTTCAATGACGGCAACACCGCTACCTCCAGCATCGATGGTAAACGTCACTTGCGCAGTATCATCACCCAGCACTGAAGCTACATTGCCCAGCGCACCGACCAGCAGGAAGCCGTAGTCACTATGCTCTTCTGTGGTAACAGTTGCAGACGTTTCCAGCTCAAGGTTCACTACGTTGTCGCTTGCCGCAATGGGCAGCGTTGGTGCGTTAGTTGTCCCCGGCAATGAAACGTTTCCGGCCGCATCGGTGGCAATCACCGTCACCTGCTCACCGCTGACCAGACGCGTCGGTAGCCCGACAGACCAGTTACCCTGGGCGTCTGTCGTTACCGTGACAGGGTTGGCCTGACCTGGTACCGTCACACTGATCGTAATGTTGGCTTCCGTTGTGCCACTAATGGTGTAGCCATCACCGCTGATCGTGGCAGTCGGCGCGTCCGGCGCGATAGTGTCTACCGTAATGTTAATGGCGGTGGATGGGCTACTGGTACCGTTGGTATTCGTGGCGGTGGCGGTAATAACATGCAGACCTTCGGTTAAAACTGTCGTCGGTGTATAGCTCCACGCCCCGGTGTCATCCGCCACAACGGTCGCCAGCAGCACGCCGTTGTTGTAGATGTTGACCGTTGAACGTGCCTGAGCAGTACCGCTGATGTCCGGCTGGTTATCGTTTGTGCTCTGGTTGTTTCCAACATTGCCTAAAACAGGCCCCACATTATCCACAATCGTGGTAATAACCGGTGAGCCCGGCAAGCCGGTGAATGGGGCGTTGAAATCTGCTGCTATGCCCTGGTTCCCGGCTACGTCGGTTGCTCTGGCTTGTAGGTCTTCTCCGTCAACCTGACTTGGGGAAAGGTTAGCCGTAAAGTTGCCGAGCCCATCGGCAACTCCGGTGCCCAGTATGGTCCCCGTTGAACTGTAAATGGTCACGGTACTGCCCGCTTCGGCACGGCCTGTCACCACGTTGCCCGTGGCGTTGACGGTTAAATCCGTCGGTGCGGCGGGTGGCGTAAGGTCAACGGTTACCGTCGTCACCGTGGAGGACGAACTGGTATTGCCCGCCGCATCCACGGCTTTTGCGGTAAGTGTATGCGTACCTTCAGTGAGCGTCGGTGTATAGGTCCAGTTACCGCCGCCATCCGCCTGTACGCTGCCAATTTCTACGCCATTGTCATAAATACGCACGGTGGCGTTTGCTTCAGCTGTACCGTTCAGCGTTGGGGTGGTGTCATCGGTAGGCTGACCGGCTGCAAGCGTGCCCGTCACAGTTCCAGCGTTATCGGTCACTGTGGTGATAAACGGTGTATTTGGTGCAGTGGTGTCGATAACCACATTCCAGGCGCCTGATGCCGGGCCAGTGTTACCGGCAGGATCGGTTGCTGTCGCCGTCAGATTATGCGAACCGGTTGTGAGATCCTGCGTTGGGGTAAAGCTCCAGGTCCCCCCGCTGCCTACGGTCGTGGTGCCAATCAGTACATTGTTGTCATAGACGTTAATGGTTGCGCCAGTTTCTCCCGTCCCGCTGAGCGTTGGACGGGTGTCATCGGTTACCTGGCCGTTCGCAATTGGCCCTTTAATGGTCCCAATATCATCCGCCGCACCAGTGATAATTGGCGCGACGGGCGGGGTAAGATCGACGGTCAGTACGAAACTGCCTGATGGTACGCTGGTGTTCCCGGCACTGTCCGTTGCCGTTGCGGTAAAGTTATGCGTACCCGCACCAAGTGCGCCCTGGGGCGTGAAGGTCCAGGCATTGTTATCGCCAACAATGGCAGTTCCTATCACGGTGCCATTATCGCGAATGGTGATAGTGGCACCTGCTTCACCTGTACCGCTCAGCGTTGGCGTAGTGTCATCTGTCGTTTGGTTTGACAGTAATGTTCCCTGCACCGTGCCGACGTTGTCACTGGCCTGGATGATCGTCGGTACCCCCGGTGCGGTGGTATCAATAATCAACGTAAACGATGTCGATGTGCTGCCCGTATTACCCGCCCTGTCAGTCGCAATGGCCGTAAACACGTGGCTACCGGTTCCCAATGCGCTGCCTGGCGTGAAGTTCCAGTTGCCATTGACATCGGCGGTGGCGGTACCGATTTGCACACCGTTATCAAGAATGCGAATAGAGGCAAAGGCTTCGCTGGTGCCATTTAGCGTAGGGGTCGCATCGTCGGTGGTTTTTCCGTTCGTCAGCGTATCGGTAATGCTGCCGACGTTGTCGCTGGCGTTGACGATGGCTGGCGCATCAGGCGCGACGGTATCAACGACAAAGTTCAATGCCGGAGATGGCGGGCTGACATTACCCGCGCTATCAGTGGCCGTGACGGTCAGTTGATGTTCGCCCGGTGGCAATGCGGTGCTCGGTGTGAAGTTCCAGCTACCGCCAGCATCCGCCTTAACGGTGCCAATGACCGTACCGTTATCCAGAATTTGCACGGTGGCATTAGGTTCCGCGGTACCGCTCAGGGCCGGACGTGTTTCATTGGTCTGCTGACCCTCAGTTATCGCACCCGTATTCGGCGGTGTATTATCCGTCGCCGTGATTGCCGATGGCGTGTCAGGAGCCACCGTATCAACCACAATCGTAAATGCCGGTGTTGTTGCACTGACGTTACCAGCCTCATCGGTGGTATTTATGGTGAATGCATGCGATGCATTGCTCAGTGGCGTGGCGGGTGTCCATGTCCAGTTGCCTGTTTCTGGCACGGTAATGGTCGCCACCAGATTACCGTTGTCGTAAATCTTCAGCGTTGAGTTGGCTTCGGCGGTTCCGCTGAGCGTTGGGGTTGCATCGTTGGTCGTCTGATTATTCAGCAGATCGCCAGTGATCGGCCCCTGGTTGTCGTTAACACTGTTGAGTATCGGGCGCGACGGTGCCGTGGTATCGACACTGAATTCAAACGGATCGCTTGCCGGGCTGGTATTCCCTGCGCTGTTGGTGGTCGTCAGCGTCAGACTATGGCTTCCTTCGCCCAGAGGTGTGGTCGGGGTAAAGCTCCAGTTACCATCGCTGGTGGTGACGCGACCAATTTCAACATTGTTGTCATAGATAATGACCGTTGAGCCTGGTGAGGTCGTGCCGCTTAGCGTTGGCTGAGTGTCATCGGTTTTACTACCTTCGTCTATTTGCCCAACGAGGGTACCCACGTTGTCTTCCACTCCCGTAAGTGTTGGGGCGGTTGGCGTGGCGTTATCGATGGTTACGGTCCAGGTGTTGGATGCATCTGCTCTGTTACCCGCAGCATCGATAGCCACAACGTTGAAGTTATAGATACCGTTTGCCAGCGGTGTGGTTGGTGTAAATGTCCAGTTACCCTGAGCATTCACCGTCGCAAAGCCGAGTGACGTGGTTCCATTGAAGATTTCCACACGGGCGCTGTCGGCAGCGGTGCCGCGCAGGGTGGGCTGTGTATCGTCGGTGCCGCCATTATTGATAATAGGCCCGGTGACTGCTCCGACATCATCCGTCACGCTGACAATGATGGCGGAGTCAGGGGCAACGGTATCCACAATAATGGTAATTTCAGTGGATTCCGCGCTGGTTTCGCCGTTGATTACCGCGATAGCTGAAATGGTGTGTTCGCCTTCGCCTAGCGCTTCTTGTGGGGTGTAGGTCCAGCGGCCATCGACCACTGGGATATCTTGGGAACGCACCCCGTCAATCAATACATAAACGGTAGCGCCATCAGCGGCCGTACCACTGATGATCGGTTGCGTATCATCGGTACTGTCTCCGTTGTTCAGCGGGCCGGTGTTCGGGCCCGTTTCGTCCAGAATTTCTATAATCACCGGGACGGCTGGCTCAGTCGGAGGCGCGACGGTGACATCTGCCCCAAC
The DNA here is from genome assembly GCF_021172065.1 of Pseudocitrobacter corydidari. Classification (NCBI taxonomy): domain Bacteria; kingdom Pseudomonadati; phylum Pseudomonadota; class Gammaproteobacteria; order Enterobacterales; family Enterobacteriaceae; genus Pseudocitrobacter; species Pseudocitrobacter corydidari. Next base: position 48,772 of record NZ_CP087880.1, read on the forward strand.
GCTGATATTCCCCGCGCGATCTTGCGCATAAACAGACAGTACCGAGTCTGCGGCCTGCACTTCATCAAGCTCAACGGTGAAGTAACCCAGGCCATTGGTGATGCCACGACCCACTTCATCACCGTTGGCATTGCGGATGATAATGGTGCTGTTAGCCTCTGCCTGTCCGGTAACGATGAGACCATCATCAGCCACCGCCAGATTGACTGGTGCAACAGGGGCCTGTGTATCAACGTGCAGGGTTAAGCCATCCGAAAGCGGACCCGCGTTACCAAGGTCGTCCAGCGCCTGGAAGGTCAGTACGTTATCCCCATCGGACAACGGCGAGTTAGTGCCAGGGGTAAAACTCCAGCCGCCTTCGTCATTGACGTTGGCTCGACCAATTTCTATGCCGTTGGCAAAGATGATGACGGTGCCATTCGCCTCGGCAGTACCAGAGAACGTAGGGCGAGGGTCATCAGTATAGGAACCGTCTATCAGGTCAGTCGTGATCGAACCAACATCGTCAACAATGTTAACGTTAGTCGGCGCGTCCGGGCCAGTGGTATCCACGGTGAGGGTAAAGGGCGGTGTCGGTTGGCTAGTGTTGCCCGCCGGATCGGTTGCCGTAACGGTCAGGGTATGAGTGCCATCCGTCAGGGCTGGAGAAGGTGTAAAGCTCCAGCCGCCCTGCGGGTTAGCGGTGGTTGTGCCAATCGCTTTACCATCAACCAGTATCGTCACAATACTCCCGCCCACGGCTGTGCCGTTCAGCGTTGGCGTGTTGTCGTCAGTGCGGTCGCCGCTTTGCAGCGCGCCCTGATCGTCGCCGACATTATCCTGAACGCTGAAAGCGGGTGGTATCGCAGGCGGTGTGGTATCCACGGTAATGACAAAGTTATCCGATGGCACACTGACGTTGCCTGCCGGATCGGTCGCCGTAATGTGAAGCGTATAGGTCTGTTCCCCCAGAGGCGCAGTCGGTGTCAAACTCCATTTTCCATCCTCCCCGACGACGGCGGTGCCTAACACGGTGGTGCCGTTATAGAGCGTGATGGTATCGCCCTCGATGCCTGTGCCGTTGAAGGTGGGTTGGGTATCGTTGGTTACGCTTCCTGAGGCCAGCGCGCCGGTATATTCCGGAACGTCATCAACGACCGAACCAATCACCGGTTTGATGGGGGCGTCATTATCCACCGTGATGGTGAAGGAAGGCGATTCTGCGCTGACGTTACCCGCAGCATCGGTAGCGGTTACGGTGAAGATATTTTCACCATCGTTCAGATCGCTATTCGGTGTGAATGACCATTTACCGTCCACGACGGTGGTCGTGCCCAGCGATATCCCATTGCTGTAGACCGTGATGGTTGCGCCATTTTCTCCTGTACCGCTAAGGGTCGGACAGGTATCGTCAGTCACCTGGTTGTTAGTGAGATTTCCTTTAATTGCGCCCACATCATCATTGACGGTAGCGATCAGCGGTGCCTCGGGCGCAAGGGTATCGACGGTGAGCGTAAAGGTAGTTTTAGCCCCAATATTGCCGGCGGCGTCCACCGTGACGAAGGTGAAGTCGTGCTTACCTTCGTCCAGCGCCGCGTTAGGAGTGAGTGTCCAGTTTCCGTTGGCATCGACGTTGGCTGTGCCAAGCAACGTATCTCCTTCATAAACGTTAACCTGCGCGTTGGCTTCCGCTTTCCCTGAAAACGTTGGGCGAGTGTCGTCGGTAGTGTCACCATCATTCAGAACTCCGACTTCCGGGCCCACATCATCGCGAACTTCCAGAATGATTGGCTCATCTGGAGTACTGGTATCAACGGTAAACGTGAAGGGTGTCGTGTTGGTTGTCGTGTTTCCTGCTGCATCCGCCGCGCTCAGCGTCAGGCTGTGTGGGCCGTCGCTCAATGGTGCGGTGAGCGTGAGCGACCAGGTACCTGAACTCCCGACAACGACTGTTCCCAGCAATTTACCGCCATCAAAGACGGAGATAGTTGATCCCACTTCGCCGGCACCGTTGATAACAGGCAAATTATCATTCGTAGTTTGCCCGTTGCTCACCGCGCCCGTATTCGGCTCCTGGTCGTCCGTCAGGCTTGTGATCGTTGGTCGGGTTGGGGCGGTAGTATCGACAATAATGGTGAAGGGCGCTGATGTGTCGCTGGTGTTGCCAGCCTCATCTTTTGCCGTAATAGTAAAACTATGGCTGCCGCTGCCGAGATTCGAACCCGGCGTAAAGCTCCAGACGCCCTGCGCATCGGCGGTTGTCGTACCAATAATGACGTTATTGTCGTAGAGCGTGATAATAGCGTTGGCTTCTGACGTGCCGTTCAGAGTAGGGCGCGGATCATTAGTGCTTTGTCCGTTCTCTAAATTCCCTGTCAATGCCGGAACATCATCCACTACTGAACCGATCACCGGGAGTTCTGGGGCAGTGATGTCCGGTGCGTTGACGCTGGCGTCGTCGCTTGGGTTACCCGCTTTATCCGTCGCAATCGCGGTCAGCGTTTCGCCATTGGTTTGTGGGGTTGTCAGCGTTACGCTGAAGTTTCCGCTGCTGTCGGTTTCCGCGTTGCCCAGTGGGTTACCATTCGCATCGGTAATGGTCACTGTGCTACCCGGTTCGGCCTGACCTGTAACGATTGTACCGTTATCTGACACCTGTAAATTTTCTGGCGCATCGGGAGCGATAAGGTCTGGCGCCTGAACGCCATTAGGCGGGCTTGTGTTACCTGCCTTATCGGTGGCGGTGACTGAAAGCACCTGATTATCATCTTGTACTGGATTGAGAGTAACCGTGAATTGCCCCGTGGCGTTAGCCGTAGCGGTTCCCAGAACAGTGCCGTTAGCATCTTTAACGGTTACCGTACTGTTCGCTTCCGCAGTACCTGTTACGCTGCCGCCATCTGGCGATACGGCTAAGCCGTTCGGTGCGGCTGGCGCGGTAAGATCCAGGGTGAAACTTTGCGTTGATGTCACCGGGCTAACGTTGCCCGCACTGTCCGTTGCGGTCACGCTCAGGGTATAGGTGCCTTCGGCCAGCGGTGTGCCGGGCGTGACACTCCAGTTACCCTGCGCATTGACGGTTGCAGTGCCTAATTCTACGCGGCTTCCATTGAGCATGGCCCAAAGCGTCACGGTGCTGCCAGGCTCCGCTGTGCCCGTAATCGTCGGGGTTGCGTCGTTGGTCGCGCCTCCGTTGGCGACCGTTACGTTTGTACCATCTGAATTATCGATCACCGCCGTAAAGGTTGGTGCCACGGGCGCTTTGGCATCGACGGTAAAAGTGAAGCTACCGGAGGGAGAGCTGACATTGCCTGCTGCATCGGTGGCGGTAACACGGATGGTATAGCTTCCATCGGTGAGCGGAGTCGATGGTGTGAACGTCCATGCTCCTGACTCATCAACTTTTGCGGTGCCAATGACGCTACTGTTGTTGTAAAGGGTGATAGTACTACCCGGTTCGCCTGCGCCGCTAAAGGTTGGCGTGGTATCGTTGGTCGATTTGCCATTCTCGATTGCGCCGACGATACCGGGTTGATCATCAATTACAGCCTGAATCGACGGAGCTTCAGGGGCCGCTGTATCAATATTTAATGTGAAATCAGCCGATGCATCGCTCACCTTGCCTGCGATGTTGGTTGCAGTAGCTGTGAAGCTGTGCTGACCATCATTTAAGGTATTAACTACCGTGAAACTCCAGTTACCTTTGCCGTCTGCCTGTACCGTCCCGAGCCTGGTCTGGCCTTCATAAACGGTAATTGTCGCCCAGGCATCGCTGTGACCATTTAGCGTTGGGCGGGTGTCATTGGTTTGCCCATTGTTGGCGACATTGCCCGTATCAGGTGCAATGTCGTCCGTGGCGGAAATGATGGTTGGTTGGCTGGAAACATCAAAATTCGGCGCAGTGACGTTCCCGGGTGCGCTGGAATTGTTTGCCGCATCGGTGGCGATGGCCGTTAATTTTTCACCGTGAGTCAACGCAGGAGTGAGCGTAATGGAGAAATTGCCATTGCTGTCTGTGACCCCACTTGCAATGGTGTTGCCCGCGCTATCCTTAATCGTAATTTTGCTACCCGGCTCAGCTTCACCGGTTAACTGCGTACCCGCAGCGTTAATGATGAGTTCCTCCGGTGTTTCGGGAGGTGTTTTATCTACGGAGAGCACTTTGCTCTCCGGGCTGATATTTCCTGCGCTGTCCGACGCCGTCGCGGTGAGCGGTGCGCCGGTAATTTGGGCGGGGTTGAGGGTGATATTAAACGAGCCGCTGGCGTCCGCCATGCCTTTGCCGATTTCTTTTCCGCCAGCATCACGAATAATCACTTCACTACCCGGCTCCGCTTTACCGCTCAGATGCGTTCCATCAGCTGAAGGCGTTAAGCCTGAGGGGGCTGTGGGAGGGGTGGTATCCACGGCAAATTTGAAGCCAGGAATCGAATTGTCCGGCGTTTGTGTCCCGGTCGCCACGATGGAGTGGTTGCCATCCTTCAGCGGCGTTGTTGGGGTGTAGCTCCAGTTGCCGTCGCTGCCCACCTGAACGGAGCCGATTTTTACACCGTTATCGAAAATATTGATGGTGGTTCCGGCCGTACCGCGTCCGCTGAAGGTCGGACGTGAATCATCGGTGCTCTGCCCTGACGTGAGCGCCCCGGTGATAGTACCGACGTCATCGACCACGCTGCGTAACAGGTTAACGGGTTCTTCAATCACATTGGGGGCGGTAATATTCGAAGGGGAACTTTGGTTCCCTGCGGCGTCGGTCGCGGTTACCGAGAGACGCTCGCCATCGGTTTGCGGCGAGGTCAGCGTTATCGTGAAGTTGCCGTTACCATCGGCTTTCCCGGTGCCCAGCACATTGCCTTCGCTGTCGGTGATTTTTACCGTGCTTCCGGCTTCCGCTTTCCCGGTAAGCGTTGTGCCTTCGGCGTTAATATTCAGGTCGCTCGGCGCGCCCGGCGCGGTAGTATCGTGCGCGGTGACGCTGGTGGTGGGGCTGGTATTTCCGGCGGGATCTTTCGCTTCCGCCGTCAGGTGTTCGCCGTTGGTCTGCGGTTTATTCAGGTCGACGGTAAATTTCCCATCGCTGCCGGCGGTGCCGGTGCCAATAACGTTGCCATTGGGGTCGCGTATGGTCACGGTGCTACCGGGCTCGGCATTCCCGGTGACGGTCTTACCATCATTTGAAACGGCAACGTCGGTTGGCGCATTAGGTGGCGTAGTATCTGGCGCGGTGATTGGCGTGGATGGCCCGGTATTATTCGACGGATCTTTCGCCTCAACGGTCAGGTGTTCACCGTTAGACTGCGGCTTATCCAGGCCGACGGTGAACTTGCCGTCATCGCCGGTTTTTCCGGTACCGATGATGTTGCCGTTGGGATCACGAATGATGATGGTGCTACCCGGTTCGGCGTTACCGGTGACCGTTTTGCCGTCCGGGGAAATAGCGAGATTGGTTGGCGCATCGGGCGGGGTGGTATCTACGGGCGGTTGCGGATTTCCAGGATCGGTTCCGCCATTGCCGCCATCATCATGATGATGGCTCCCGCTACCGTTGCTGTTGGACGCGGCGATGCCAATCCCGGCGGCTGCGGCGGCTCCGCCCAGAATCCACGCCCAGGCGGCTCCGCCGCTTTCGTTGCTGCCTTCTCCGGCAACCAGCAGTTCATCAATGCTGCTGATTTGCTGGAAGTGGAATGCGCCATCCGTATCCTGTACCCACCAGAGCGCGCCGTTCGCATCTTCCAGCACAAGCTGGCTCTGCCCTAAATCTGAGGTGACGTAAAAGTTTTTCACCGTCTTTCAGGGTGATAACCAAATCCTGATTGGAACGCTGCATCGAGGCAATATCGGCGCGATCGACCTTAATTTTAACAATCGATGGGGCAGTCAATGTCACGCTGTCGGTTTCAGCCGTGGTGGCGACGGTAGTCATTTTTGAAATAATCGATACAGAACGCATGGTGTCACTCCATTCGAGGTGAACAGGTTGATCGCAATGGCGATATTCGGTTATTCAGCAGCTCAGGACTTTTACGCCGGCATATTTGTTGTGATATTCAGCTCTCCTGAAATTCAGGCAAAAGCGGTAGCGCCCACTATCGAAATAGTGGTTAGGAATATTCTTAAAATATTGACTGGCGAATAATTAAATAATTTCTATCTGAAATTTAATTCCTTGCTCTAAATGCTCTTTTAAACATTGAAGTACTGTTGTTGATATAGCCAGATATAAGATAAATCGCAAACGGGCGATAAACCAAAAGCTTGCTAACTATCAGTTAAACCAGCATTTTATGCAGGGTTAATCGCGCTCTAGTTCATGTGGTTTTTAACATGGAAAGCAGATGCACCATTTTTTAACACCATGAATTTGTATGTTTTTATATTTTCTCTGTCGCAGAGTGACTGTTAATGATTTTAGGTAAGTCACCGAAAACTGGTGTAAAAAAAACGACAAAAAGCGGGTTTTAGGAAATGTCTGAATTCATATTCCAGGGCTTTTTCATTATTAATATGATGAAAATCATGAATAGAAAATATGATATATCCGTGATCGCGCGCGTAATTAATGTCAGAGTGGAATTATTTTTTATTCTCTGGAAGGGATTTTGACGATATAAAATATATTATGAAATTAAGTTATGAGTTAAACAGAACAGAGAAGTTACGGCGAAGAATATATTCTTTAGAGTGTGGGAATTAACTGTTGCGATTCAGGGAGGTAACATAGGCAGGGAAAGTTTTGGAAGAACACCCGCACCTTTTCAGGATACGGGTGCATAACATTTTTTAACGCCCGGCGTTTTTCATAATGCGCGCTTTATCCAGCTTCCACTCGCGATCTTTCACATCGTTACGTTTATCGTGTTGCTGCTTACCTTTTGCCACGCCGATTTTGACTTTGCACCAGGCATTCTTCCAGTAAAGTGAGAGAGCAACGACCGTATAACCGTCGCGGTTGATCTGGCCGATAAGGGTATCCAGTTCACGCTGATTCAGTAACAGCTTACGGGTACGCGTTGGGTCGCAAACGTAGTGGGATGACGCGACCGTCAGCGGCGTGAAGTTTGCGCCAAAGAGGTAGGCTTCGCCATCTTTCAGGATCACGTAGCTATCGCCAATGTTGGCTTTACCGGCACGCAGGGATTTTACTTCCCAGCCTTGCAGCGCGAGGCCCGCTTCGTACTCTTCTTCGATAAAGTAATCGTGGCGGGCGCGTTTGTTCAGCGCAATGGTGGCCGATCCAGGTTTGTGTGCTTTTTTCTTAGTCATAATATCCTGAAGTCATCGCAGTTCGTACACATCTGCCTCAAGCTCCCGCGAGGCGCAATGCGCTATCTTAGCACGAGTTGCCGCGGAACGTTTTTTTTAACCGTAGATAAATGATACTATTTAGCCCGTGTTCGAACATGGAAATTGCTATGCCTCAGATTAGCCGTACTGCGCTGGTGCCCTATAGCGCGGAGCAAATGTATACCCTCGTCAACGACGTTAATGCTTATCCTGATTTCTTACCTGGCTGCACCGGAAGTCGCGTGCTGGAGTCGGGCCCGACGCAAATGACGGCGGCGGTGGACGTGTCGAAGGCCGGTATCAGCAAGACGTTCACGACGCGGAATATCCTCACCAGCAACCAGAGCATTTTGATGCAGCTGGTGGATGGGCCATTTAAGAAACTGATTGGTGGCTGGAAGTTTATTCCGCTCAGTCAGGACGCCTGTAAAATTGAGTTCCATCTTGATTTCGAATTTACCAATAAGCTGATTGAGATGGCCTTTGGGCGCATCTTCAAAGAGCTGGCGCTGAACATGGTTCAGGCATTCACGATGCGCGCCAGAGAGGTTTACAGTGCCGGGTAAGATTGTGGTTGAAGTGGCCTACGCGCTGCCGCAAAAACAGTATTTGCAACGTGTGACGCTGGAAGAGGGCGCCACCGTCGAGCAGGCGATTCTGGCGAGCGGTATTCTGACGCTGCGTGACGATATCGATCTTGCGAAGAATAAAGTGGGTATCTATAGCCGCCCGGTGAAGTTGCAGGACGTGGTGCAGGATGGTGACCGGGTTGAGATTTATCGCCCGCTGATTGCCGACCCGAAAGAACTGCGTCGCCAGCGAGCGGAGAAGTCAGCCGGGAAAGCCTGATGCCACTCTTCAGCTTCCAGAAACAAAAAAAGCGCTCACTGAGCGCTTTTTTATTGCCTGAACTTACTCGCCGGTCAGCGCAGGTTTGTTATCGATGTTGGTCAGCACACCGCTGCTGTTGAAGGTGAGCGTCAGCGTCTGCTGCGTCACTTTTTCATGACCCGGCTGCTGGCGGAACACGTAGAACCAGGTATTGGTGCCGAACGGATCGGACATCATCGGGGTACCTAATGCATAAGCGACCTGTTGTTGGGTCATGCCGATGCGGATTTTTGAAATATCGTTAGGTGCCAGATAGTTTCCCTGATTGATGTCAGGACGGTAAACCACTCGCTCCAGAGTGGAACAGCCTGCGGTCAACATCAGAAGAACCGCTGCGGCAGCAGTCAGCGTTTTACAGCGCATAGTGATTTCATTCCTTTTCGGGCCCGAGCAGTACGCGGCTCATATGTAATATGCCGATGATAATAGACCTGACGTCAGTTTAAAACCTTTTGCTGTCAGGTCACACGGCGTTTTTATTGTGAACTCAGACTCCTGGGATGTGAAAAAGTTTACGCTGCCAGCAACTCTTTCGCGTTTGCCAGCGTGTTTCGCGTGACTTCGCTGCCGCCAAGCAGGCGTGCCAGCTCCTGCAAACGTGCGCGTTTATCAAGCACCTGCATGTGCGTTTCAGTCATTTCACCGTCGGTTTCTTTGCTGACAAAGAAGTGGTGATGGCCGCATCCGGCTACCTGTGGCAGGTGAGTTACGCACATCACCTGTGTAGATTCACCAAGCTGGCGCAGCAAACGGCCAACTACGGCGGCGGTTGGGCCGCTGATCCCGACATCGACTTCATCGAAGATGAGCGCCGGTGTTTCCATTTTACGCGCGGTGATCACCTGAATGGCTAATGCGATACGCGACAGCTCACCGCCGGAGGCCACTTTAGCAATAGGCTGGAGCGGCTGGCCTGGGTTGGTGGTGACGCGAAATTCAATGCGGTCTGCGCCGTCTGCCGTGAGGTGCTGTTCTTCAAAGCTGACGTCGATAGTAAACACGCCGTGCGGCATCGAGAGTGCATGCATGCTGTCGGTAATCAGCCCAGCCAGCTCCTGTGCGCTGTTGAGGCGCAAAGTATGAAGCTGACGTGCGGTCTCCAGCGCCAGTTCGTGATGACGTGCCACCGCGTGTTTCAGGGTTTCCAGCGAGTCGCTTTGATCGTCAAGCTGCTGCTGTTCATCGAGCAGCGACTGGTAGAAGTCGGGCAGCGCTTCCGGCGAAATATGGTGTTTACGCGCCAGCGCGATTTGCCGCGACAGACGTTGTTCCAGTTCATAGAGGCGATTCGGGTCGAGATCGAGGCGGTCGCAGTAGTGACGCAGTTCATCGCTGGCTTCGCTGAGCTGGATGGAGGCTTCTTCCAGCATGTCGAGCACGCTGGCGAGTTTGTTGTCCATGCCGACCAGCTCCGTGGTGAGCTGTTTTGCGGTGTAGAGCTGGCTTAGCAGGTTGGCGTCTTCACCGTCGGCGAGCAACGCCAGCGCATGCTGGCTGGTGGAGAGCAGTTGCCCGCTGTTCGCCAGACGCTTGTACTCTTCGTCGATTTGCTCGTATTCGCCCGGCTGCGGGTTGAATTCGATAAGCTCTTTAAGCTGATATTGCAGCAGCTCGGCGCGCGCGGCGCGTTCCTGGCTTTGCTGCTGATGCTGCGCTAAATCGCGGCAGCTTTGATGCCACAGATGGTAATGGTCGGCCATCTGGCGGGTGAGGGCGGATTCGCCCGTATAGCCGTCGAGCAGCGTTTTCTGATGTTCGGGTTTGACCAGAAGCTGGTGCGCATGCTGGCCATGGATTTGAATCAGCAACTGGCCCAGTTCGCGAAGCTGCGACAGCGGCACGGCGGTACCATTGATAAAGCCGCGTGAGCGCCCGTCGCTGCTGATAACGCGGCGCAGCAGGCATTCACGGCCATCTTCAAGCTGGTTTTCTTCAAGCCAGCGCAGCGCGGCTGGCGTGTCTTTCAGGGCAAAGCGAGCGCAGAGGTCGGCACGGCTGGCACCGGCGCGCACCATGTCGCCTTCCGCGCGGCCACCCAGGCACAGACCGAGGGCATCGATAGCAATAGATTTACCGGCCCCGGTTTCACCGGTGATGGCCGTCATGCCGCCGTTAAAGTCGATTTCAAGTTCACGAACGATTGCGAAGTTGCTGATGGTCAGTTGTGCCAACATAGCTGCTTTCCTGTATGAAAAACCATAACTGTGTTTTCATACAGTATAAACTGGTTTTTTATACAGTAAAGTGCTGTTAGCAAATTTAGAACAATTTTTTTGACCAGCCCAGCTTGGTGCTTAATGTGTTGAAATAGCTGTAATCTTTCGGGTGAATGAGATTCAGGTGATAATCGCTGCGACGAATTAATACATCTTCCCCTTCCTGAATCGGCAGGGCAATCTGGCTGTCACAGCTGATTTCCAGGTCGTTGCGGCGATGTGAGAAACGCAGGCGAATGGTGCTGCTGCTGTTAATCACCAGCGGACGCGCCGAGAGCGTGTGCGGGAACATGGGTACCAGAGTGATAGCATCGAGCGATGGCGTCAGAATCGGGCCGCCTGCCGAAAGGGAGTAGGCGGTAGAACCGGTCGGCGTCGAGATAATCAGGCCATCGGAGCGCTGAGAAAAGGCGAAGGTTTCATCAATATACACTTCGAACTCAATCATATGCGCCACTTTACCCGGATGCAGAACTACCTCATTAATGGCGGTGCTGATGCGCTTCTGGCAATCCTGCTGACAGACCTGCGCCTCCAGCAGGAAACGTTTCTCGGTGATGTAATTGCCTTCCAGCACGTCGGCTAATTGTTGATGGGCGTTGTCCGGGTCGAGGTCGGTCAGGAAGCCAAGGTTGCCACGGTTAATACCGATCACTTTAATATCGTAGCGCGCCAGGGTGCGCGCCGCGCCCAGCATATTGCCATCGCCACCCACCACCACCGCGAGACAGGCCTTTTGACCAATTTCTGCCAGCGTGCCGGTTTGCACGTTCTCCAGTTTCAGCTCTTTAGCAATCTGGCGTTCAACAATCACTTCGTAGCCTTTGGTGCTCAGCCAGCGATAGAGCATTTCATGTGTGGTCAGCGCGGTCGGATGGCGAGGGTGCCCTACGATACCGATACACTTGAAATGATTGTTCATTTTCTGAAGGTCCTTGTGCCGAAGATTGATGACAATGTGAGAGCTTCCCTTGAAACGCGGAATCTTATCCCCATAATAAGCCAAGTTAGCGAGATGATTGCGAAAAAAAACGCGGAGAAATTCATGAGCAGTAAAGAACAGAAAACGCCTGAGGGGCAAGCCCCGGAAGAAATTATCACGGAACAGCATGATGACGTTGAAGCTGTAGAGTCTGACGCGTCTGCTGAGCAGGTGGATCCGCGCGATGAAAAAATTGCGAATCTGGAAGCTCAGTTAGCTGAATCCCAGACGCGTGAGCGTGACGGTGTGTTGCGTATCAAAGCGGAAATGGAAAACCTGCGTCGTCGTACTGAACTCGACGTCGAAAAGGCGCACAAATTTGCGTTGGAAAAATTCGTCAACGAACTGCTGCCGGTGCTGGATAGCCTCGACCGCGCGCTGGAAGTGGCAAACAAAGACAACACCGATATGGCGGCGATGATCGAAGGTATTGAATTGACCCGTAAATCCATGCTCGACGTGGTGGGTAAATTCGGCGTTCAGGTTGTTGACGCGATCGACGTGCCGATGGATCCGAACGTACACCAGGCGATTGCAATGGTGGAGTCTGAAGACATCGCGCCGGGTAACGTACTGATGGTGATGCAGAAAGGCTACACGCTGAATGGTCGCACCATTCGCGCCGCGATGGTTTCCGTTGCGAAAGCCAAAGCGTAACCGCACAGTCCCCCTGTTTCAGAAGCCCTCCTCGTGAGGGCTTTTTGTTTTAGATGGCTTAGGCCTGATATTTGTCCGCCGTTGCTGGCGTTTTATACTGCCTCTTCACAGGCTCACATGAAGAGGGACATTTATGCTGGAGTCGGATGTAAAGACCCGAGCGCTTCCCCCCGATGAGGTGGGGGTTTTAGTACGTCAGGATAAAACGCGCGACGATGTTCTTCGTCATTTCTTACAACTCACCACATCACTTTTCCATATGCCAGCGGGTTACATTTCTGTGCTGGATGACAAGACGCGCAATGTGATCGTATCGCATCAGATTTCGATGGCACCGAAGCCACGACAGTTCACCTTTTGCCAGTATGTGGTCGATACCCAAAAGCCGGTCATTGTGCCCGATACGTTGCAGGATGCACGTTTTTGTGAGCACCCGATGGTGGTGGGCGACCCAGGGTTGCGCTTTTACGCGGGCATGCCGCTGACCTTTAAAAACGGCTGTACAATGGGCACCTATTGCGTGGTTGATACGGTGCCACGCGATTTAACCTGCGATGAGCTGGCCTCGCTGACCTTCATTGCAGAACTGGTTTCGAGCTTTATTGAATCATGGCTGGATGTGGCGCTGACCGATCTCAATAGCGGCCTGCCAAACATGCATCAGCTGATTAATGATTTGCAGGATGAATCGTTTGCGGAAGAGTGCCCCGGCAACTCGTTGATGGTGATTGAGTGTATCGGCGTGACGCAGTCTGACGATATCGCCCGGGTGATGGGCACCAGTCGGCTGAACACGCTGGTAAGGGATATTAGCCAGGCGCTGCTGCAGGTGTTGCAGCTTTCACGGTGTGAAAAGCTGTATATGCTGAGCGCCGGGCGCTTTGCGCTCTATTCAAAACCCCTGACGCCGTCCGATCGCCAGCGTCGTGAGCAGCAGCTCATGGCCCTGCAGGCGCATCTTTCTGATGCCGTCACCATTGATTTGAAGATCTACGTCGGCGAAACGGCGATTACATTGCCTATCTGTTCCGGACATGAAATTCTGCGTCAGGCCGAGAGCGCGCTGTATGAAGCCCGACATAACCGGCTACGCTGGGGGATTTATAATCAGGACGATGATTGCCGTCGTAACGAAGATTTTTATCTGCTCAACGACCTGACCGAAGCCATTCGTAAAGATCGCGGGCTCTATCTGGTCTGGCAACCGAAGGTATCGCTGCCGGCGGGGCAGCCGGTGGCGCTGGAAGCACTGATTCGCTGGAATCACCCGGAGCGCGGGATTATTCCTCCCGGAAGTTTTTTGCCGCTGATTGAGAATACCAGTCTGATGGTTGAGCTCACCGACTGGGTGATTGATCACGCGATTACGCAGCTGGCTGAGTGGGAGCAGAAAGGCATTGCCTTACCCGCGTCGATTAACATCAGCGTGTTGGATCTCAAGCGGGAGAACTTTACCCAGCGGCTGCACGATAAAATGGCACTGGCTGGGCTGGATAACGGCATGCTGGGCGTGGAATGTCTGGAGACGGAGAAACTGTTAGCGAGCTCCCAGGTGCTGGAAGAGCTACGCTTACTGCGCCAGAACGGGTTTTCGGTCTCGCTGGATGATTTTGGCGCGGGTTACAGCAACCTGAATTATCTGCTGCGTATTCCGCTCGATACGATCAAGCTGGATAAATCATTGATTGACGATCTGCTCAAAGAGCCTTCGCGACGCGTCATTGTGCGTAACGTTATTCGCATGCTGAAAGAGCTGGGTTATCGGGTGCTGGCGGAAGGGGTGGAGGATGAATCCACCGCGCGGATTATCAGCGACTATGCGTGCGATGAAGCGCAGGGCTATTACTTTGCGCGACCTAAAACGGCAGAACAGCTGGAGGCGTGGCTGGATAAGTGGATATAACAACGGCCCCGTGGGGCCGTTTAGGTGTTATCAGGACTGTACGCTTTCGCGTAACGGTTTCACCGGGACTACTTTGACCTGCTTAATCATGTTGTCCTGTACATCAAGAATATCGATATCGTACAGGCCAATACGCACGCGGGTCCCTGCCGCCGGGATCTCTTCCAGCGCTTCGAGGATCATGCCGTTAATGGTGCGCGCTTCGTCTTCCGGCATATGCCAGTTAAAGGCTTTGTTGAGTTCACGGACGTTGGCGCTGCCTTCAATAATGACCGAACCGTCATTCTGCGGCGTCACTTCTTCCGCCAGAGTCGGTGACATCGATGTCGTGAAGTCGCCGACAATCTCTTCGAGAATATCTTCGACCGTTACCAGCCCCTGAATATCGCCATATTCATCGACCACCAGGCCGACTTTCTTTTTATTACGCTGGAATTTCACCAGCTGAACGCTGAGCGGCGTGCCTTCCGGCACATAGTAAATTTCATCGGCGGCGCGCAGCATCACCTCTTTGGTGAACTCTTTTTTCTCCTGCATTAAGCGCCAGGCTTCGCGCACGCGTAGCATGCTGATGGCATCGTCCAGCGAGTCGCGATACAGCACGATGCGCCCGTGCGGAGAGTGGGTGAGCTGACGAACAATCGACTTCCAGTCATCGTTGATGTCGATACCGACGATTTCGTTGCGCGGCACCATAATGTCATCGACGCTCACTTTTTCGAGATCCAGCACCGACAGCAGCATGTCCTGATTGCGGCGCGAGATTTGCGAGCGCGATTCATTCACCAGCGTGCGCAGCTCGTCTTTGCTCAAGGAGCTGCTCATCACGATGTCGGTTTTTATCCCCATCATGCGCATCAGCAGGCGGGTGATCATATTGAGCAGCCACACCAGCGGCATCATCAGAATCTGTAACGGAGCGAGCAGGAAACTGCTGGGGTAGGCCACTTTTTCCGGGTAGAGCGCGGCGATGGTTTTCGGCAAGACCTCGGCAAACACCAGCACCACGAACGTCAGGATACCGGTAGCAATCGCTACGCCCGCATCGCCGTAAAGACGCATCCCGACGATGGTACCCAGCGCGGAGGCCAGAATGTTAACCAGGTTATTGCCAATCAGGACCAGGCTAATTAAGCGATCTGGCTTGCGCAGCAGTTTTTCCACGCGCTTCGCCTGGCGATTGCCTTGTTTGGCAAGATGACGCAGACGATAGCGATTGAGCGTCATCATGCCTGTCTCCGAACCGGAGAAATAGGCGGAGATGACCACCATAATGATCAGTGTGACGATCAGTGTGGTGGTGGAGATATGTTCCAAAAGGTGTTCCTTAGTTGTGTCTAGCCGACAAGCTGTTGAATGACCCGGCTACCGAAATACGCCATGGTCAGAATGCCTGCGCCCGCGACGTTAAACCACACGACTCGGCGTCCACGCCATCCTTCATGATAGTGACCCCACAACAGCACGATGTAGACAAACCAGGCCACGATAGAGAGCACGGCTTTGTCGATGTTCTCCATGCTGAAGAGGTTATGCATGTAAAACAGGCCGGTGCACAGGGTAAGTGTAAGCAGCACCACGCCCACCTGCGTGATATGGAACATTTTACGTTCAATGCTCATCAGCGGCGGCATTTCGTGGCTGAAGGCCAGCTTTTTGTTTTTCAGCTGGTAGTCAATCCACGCAAGTTGAAGTGCGTAGAGCGCGGCGATAATCAGCGTCGCATAGGCGAACAGCGACAGGCCAATATGCACCATCATGCCTGGCGTAGCTTCCAGATGGGTGATGTATTCATTCGGGACAAACGTCGCGAAAGCCAGATTGATTAACGCAAAGGCGTAAACAATCGGCAACAGGAGCCAGCCGCGATTGCGTGAGGCGACAATCGTCATCACCGTACAAATCATCAGACTGACCAGCGAACCGACGTTGAGCAGGCTCAGGTTTTGACCATTCTCGCCGCCGGGCAGAATGCGGGCTTCCAGCGCGAAAGCGTGGCAGACGAGCGCGATAACGGCA
This sequence comes from Pseudocitrobacter corydidari, assembly GCF_021172065.1. Lineage (NCBI taxonomy): Bacteria > Pseudomonadati > Pseudomonadota > Gammaproteobacteria > Enterobacterales > Enterobacteriaceae > Pseudocitrobacter > Pseudocitrobacter corydidari. The sequence continues at coordinate 64,706 of NZ_CP087880.1, forward strand.
GAAAGAATAGCCATACGCCGCCAGCCGCTGTTTTTTTGCAGCAAACCGGGGATGATCAGCGCCAGGCTGATGGAGTAGGCGACAAGCGCGAGCAGGGCAAAAACGGGCATAGAGTGTGTCGGCAATCGTCAAATAGAGTGTAAGAGGGGCAGTATATACGCAAAATCATTCGAGTTGTATCAAGGCGCGGGGCGTTGGGCAAAACATCGGGCCCTTTGAGGCAAACCGCGGCATCACAACTCGGGCGCTGTCGTGTTATACTCCGGCAAATTTCTATTTTTGTGTCGCACCGCGACAAACCGTTTCCACCTTAGGCGAGAGACAATGTTTGATAATTTAACCGACCGTTTGTCACGGACGCTGCGTAACATCAGCGGGCGTGGCCGCCTCACCGAAGACAACGTCAAAGAGACGCTGCGCGAAGTGCGCATGGCGCTGCTCGAAGCCGACGTCGCGTTGCCGGTGGTGCGTGAGTTTATCAACCGCGTAAAAGAGAAAGCGGTTGGTCATGAAGTTAACAAAAGCCTGACTCCGGGTCAGGAGTTCGTCAAAATCGTCCGTAACGAACTGGTTTCGGCGATGGGCGAAGAGAACCAGACGCTGAACCTGGCCGCACAGCCGCCAGCCGTGGTGCTGATGGCGGGCTTGCAGGGTGCAGGTAAAACAACCAGCGTCGGTAAGCTTGGTAAATTCCTGCGCGAAAAACACAAGAAGAAAGTGCTGGTTGTCTCTGCCGACGTGTATCGCCCGGCGGCGATCAAACAGCTGGAAACGCTGGCCGAACAGGTTGGTGTGGACTTCTTCCCGTCCGATGTCGGCCAAAAACCTATCGATATCGTTAACGGCGCGCTGAAAGAAGCGAAGCTGAAATTCTACGACGTACTGCTGGTGGATACCGCCGGTCGTTTGCACGTAGACGAAGCGATGATGGACGAAATCAAACAGGTGCATGCCGCGATTAATCCGGTTGAAACGCTGTTTGTTGTTGACGCCATGACCGGCCAGGATGCGGCGAATACCGCGAAAGCCTTCAACGAAGCGCTGCCGCTGACCGGCGTGGTGCTGACCAAAGTCGACGGCGATGCCCGTGGCGGTGCAGCGCTCTCGATTCGTCACATCACCGGTAAACCGATTAAATTCCTCGGCGTCGGCGAAAAAACCGAAGCGCTTGAGCCGTTCCATCCGGATCGTATCGCTTCCCGTATCCTCGGCATGGGCGACGTGCTGTCGCTTATCGAAGATATCGAAAGCAAGGTTGACCGCGCGCAGGCTGAGAAACTGGCCTCCAAGCTGAAAAAAGGCGACGGCTTCGACCTGACCGACTTCCTGGAGCAGCTGCGCCAGATGAAAAACATGGGCGGTATGGCCAGCCTGATGGGCAAACTGCCGGGCATGGGCCAGATCCCTGACAACGTAAAAGCACAGATGGATGACAAAGTGCTGGTGCGTATGGAAGCCATCATCAACTCCATGACCCTGAAAGAGCGCGCGAAGCCGGAAATCATTAAAGGTTCCCGTAAACGCCGCATTGCTGCCGGTTGCGGCATGCAGGTTCAGGACGTCAACCGTCTTCTGAAACAGTTCGACGACATGCAGCGCATGATGAAGAAAATGAAGAAAGGTGGCATGGCGAAGATGATGCGTGGGATGAAAGGGATGATGCCCCCAGGCTTCCCAGGCCGCTAATACGCGTCATAATTCGAGCCGCAGATGCGTTGGCTGCGTTCGTTCACCCCGGTCACGTACTTATATGTACGCTCCCGGGGATTCGCTCACTTGCCGCCTTCCTGCAACTCGAATTATCTAGCGTATTGTAGTTTTGAATTGATTTTTGCCCAAAAATGAGTAAAATTTTCGGGCTTTTAATATGACACCGGGCCCCTTCCCTCGATGGGGCCCGGTTGTTCTATTCACACAAGAGGATGTTATGGTAACTATTCGTTTAGCTCGTCACGGCGCTAAAAAGCGTCCGTTCTACCAGGTTGTTGTTACTGACAGCCGTAATGCACGTAACGGTCGCTTCATCGAGCGCGTTGGTTTCTTCAACCCGATCGCTAGCGAAAAAGAAGAAGGCACTCGCCTGGATCTGGATCGCATCGAGCACTGGGTTGGCCAGGGCGCAACTATCTCTGATCGCGTATCTGCGCTGATCAAAGAAGCTAAAAAAGCAGCTTAATCTGTCACGGTGGTCATGATGAGCAAGCAACTCACCGCACAGGCACCTGTTGATCCCATCGTATTGGGCAAAATGGGTTCTTCCTACGGTATCCGTGGTTGGCTCAGAGTGTTTTCCTCCACCGAAGACGCCGAAAGCATTTTTGACTATCAGCCCTGGTTAATCCAGAAGGCGGGTCAGTGGCAGGTTGTTGAGCTGGAAAGCTGGCGCCACCACAATCAGGACATCATCATTAAGCTGAAAGGCGTTGATGATCGTGATACTGCGAATCTTCTGACTAATTGCGAAATTATCGTCGATTCATCGCAGTTGCCAAAACTGGAAGAGGGTGATTACTACTGGAAAGACCTGATGGGCTGCCAGGTAGTCACAACCGAAGGTTACGATCTCGGTAAAGTCATCGATATGATGGAAACCGGTTCGAATGACGTTCTCGTCATTAAGGCAAACCTGAAAGATGCGTTTGGTATCAAGGAGCGGTTGGTTCCGTTCCTCGATGGGCAGGTTATCAAGAAAGTCGATCTCGCTACTCGTTCAATCGAAGTAGATTGGGATCCTGGTTTTTAAACCACCGGATAAACGGTAAAAGACGGCGCTATGTGGATTGGCATAATTAGCCTGTTTCCTGAAATGTTCCGCGCAATTACCGATTACGGGGTAACTGGCCGGGCAGTAAAAAATGGCCTGCTGAGCATCCAGAGCTGGAGTCCTCGTGACTTCACGCATGACCGGCACCGTACCGTGGACGATCGTCCTTACGGCGGCGGACCGGGGATGTTAATGATGGTGCAACCCTTACGGGATGCCATCAATGCAGCAAAAGCCGCGGCAGGTGAAGGCGCAAAGGTGATTTATCTGTCACCTCAGGGACGCAAGCTTGATCAAGCAGGCGTCAGCGAACTGGCAACGAATCAGAAACTGATTCTGGTGTGTGGTCGCTACGAAGGTATTGATGAGCGCGTGATTCAGACCGAAATTGATGAAGAATGGTCAATCGGCGATTACGTTCTCAGCGGTGGTGAGTTACCGGCAATGACGCTGATTGACTCCGTTTCCCGGTTTATTCCGGGTGTACTGGGTCACGAAGCATCGGCAACGGAAGATTCCTTTGCTGACGGGTTGCTGGATTGCCCCCACTATACGCGTCCTGAAGTGTTAGAAGGAATGGAAGTACCGCCAGTATTGCTGTCGGGGAACCATGCCGAGATACGTCGCTGGCGTTTGAAACAGTCGCTGGGCCGCTCCTGGCTTAGAAGACCTGAACTTCTGGAAAACCTGGCTCTGACTGAAGAGCAAGCAAGGTTGCTGGCGGAGTTCCAAAAGGAGCACGCACAACAGCAACATAAACATGATGGGCAAGCGTAATACGCGCCCGATATATCAGTTTACCCAGGATAAGAGATTAAATTATGAGCAACATTATTAAGCAACTTGAACAAGAACAGATGAAGCAGGACGTACCTTCCTTCCGTCCGGGTGATACCGTGGAAGTGAAAGTATGGGTTGTTGAAGGTTCCAAAAAACGTCTGCAGGCATTCGAGGGCGTGGTTATCGCTATTCGTAACCGCGGTCTGCACTCTGCATTCACTGTTCGCAAAATTTCCAACGGCGAAGGCGTTGAGCGTGTCTTCCAGACTCACTCTCCGGTTGTTGACAGCATTGCTGTTAAACGTCGTGGTGCTGTGCGTAAAGCTAAACTGTACTACCTGCGTGAACGTACTGGTAAGTCTGCTCGTATCAAAGAGCGTCTTAACTAAGATTCGCGTAAGCGACATCCTGTTAGAAAAGGGCTGGCCGAAAGGCTGGCCCTTTTTTTTCGCACTGGGCACTTCGTGTTAACTGTTTTGAGATAATTCATTTACAATATCCGCTCCTTATCGGAGGGTATTGTGAGCAGTAATCGGTTTCATGGTATAGCGCTAAAACGGCACGCGGCCTGGTTCGCGCTGTTTGCTATTGCGCTGATTATCGTGGCACCGCTCGTCTCCGTGTCGCTGCAAAAAGATCCGATGAGCGCGATGCCCGGTATGCATCATGCAATGAGTATGGATGCGGAGCATCACTCCTCTTCGCAGAGTATGCCGGTCGACCACGCAGAAGCCTGCGGCTACTGCGTTTTAATGGCGCACGTACCGGGGCTGATTCTGGCGCTGGTCATTCTGCTGTGCGGGTTGCTGCTGCGCTGCTGTGTAAGACTGACGCGGCCTGCTGTTAAGCACTGGCACTATTTCCCCTGGCTTTTCCCTGATACTCGCGCGCCGCCGCGTCTGGCTGCTTTTCCTCGTTAAAACATAATAAATGGCGTCATGCGCCACGACTCTTTTCGTCTGCATTAAGGAAAAGTATGACAACCTGCACCTCACGGGCGGCATGGGTACACCTGCTGCGTCGCCTGCATTTTTTCATTGGCCTGTTTGTTGGGCCGTTTATCTTCGTGGCGGCGTTAACCGGCACGCTGTATGTCGCCACGCCACAGCTGGAAAACAGGCTCTACCAGCACGCGCTGCACGGCACAATGAGCGGAGAACGTCACGCACTGGCCGATCAAATCGCGGTTGCGCAGCAGGTTTCCGGCGGGGAACTTCGTCTGCATGCGGTTCGCCCGGCGTTGACTGCCGGGGAAACCACCCGGGTGATGTTCGCCGATCCTTCGCTCGGCGAGTCTGAAAACCGGGCGATTTTTATCGACCCGGTGACGCTGGCAATCACGGGCGATATGACCGTTTACGGCACCAGCGGTATATTGCCGCTGCGTCAGTGGATTGATTACGCCCATCGCTCACTGCTGCTGGGCGATGTGGGGCGTCTTTACAGCGAGCTGGCGGCATCGTGGATGTGGGTTGCAGCGCTGGGCGGTATTGCGCTGTGGGCCGTTACCCGACCAAAACGTCGTATTAACAACCGTTTCCAGAACACGCGTCGTGTCCACGTCACGCTTGGCTGGGTACTGCTGGCGGGAATGCTGCTCTTCTCCGCAACCGGGCTGACCTGGTCGCAGTGGGCGGGCGGCAACGTCGATAAAATGCGTGCGGCATTCGGCTGGATGACGCCACAGGTGAACACGCAGCTGCACGGCAAAATGGAAATGGCAGACCCGCATGCGGAACATAAAGGCCATATGGCAGCAATGCCAGGCATGTCGCCGCCGGTTATCGCCGGAGAAAAGTTTGATTCCGTACTCACTGCGGCACAGCGAGCGGGTATTGATGCGTCGTTGCTGGAGATTCGCCCGCCGCGCAGTGAGGACCGCGCCTGGACGGTAACGGAAATCGATCGTCGCTGGCCGACCCAGGTGGATGCCGTTGCGGTAGATGGCGCATCGCTAGCGATCCTCGACCGCACGCGTTTTGCTGATTTCCCACTGATGGCGAAGCTGACCCGCTGGGGTGTCGATTTCCATATGGGGATTTTATTTGGTTTGCCTAATCAGCTGCTGTTGATCGCTTTCGGGCTGGCGCTGTGCGTGGCGATCGTGATGGGATATCGACTGTGGTGGATTAAGCGTCCGGCGCAGGCGGCTGCGAGTCCGCTTCAGACTTTGTCTCAGAGCTGGCTGGCGTTATCCCTGGCAGGACGTCTGACGACGCTTGCGATAGCTATTCTGTTGGGGCTGGCGCTACCGGTGATGGGCGTCAGTCTGTTGCTGTTTGTGGCCATCGACTGGCTTCGCTGGCGGAGTCATCAGGGAGCGACGCAAACGCAGCCAGTCCAATAAGCCTTAAGGGGCGCTGATCACCACCGCGACGCGGCGGTTTTCGGCGCGCCCTTGCGAGGTTTTATTGCTGGCAACCGGATATTTCTGTCCCAGGCCCTGGGTGGTCAGGTTGCTGCGCGGAATACGAGCACCTTCCGCCCAGCTATCGGCGACGGCGTTGGCGCGTTTCAGGGAGAGGGCTTCGTTATAGCTCGCTTCCCCGTAGTTATCCGTGTGTCCGTCCATACGCAAATGCGTGATCCCGGTCGATGCCAGGCGCGCGGCCATGGTGTGGATTTGCTGTTGGCTATCTGCACGCAGGCGGAAATCATTTTTGTCGAACAGAATGGTATCAGAGAGGCCGAGTGACCAGTCGCCATTGGTTTCGCTGAAACCGTATGATTTCATGGCTGCAACCTGCTCTGGCGTAAATTTCCCCTGCGGGGCCTGGCAGCCTGCCAGCAGAGTGGTCGATAGCAACGCGGCGGCGATGTAACGCTTTAACATTCTCTTTCCTTGCTTCTCATAATGAGTTTTTGGAACGCTGATTTTTCATGACATACATGTTCTTATCGGCAAGTTCCTGTAAATCTTCGACGGAATTATGTTCCCACGTTAAGGCATAGCCGACGCTCAGTGACAGCGGCACATAATGCCCATTGCGTAAATCAAAGGGGCGAATGAACTGCTGCGACAGCGCGGCGCAGATCCGCTGGACTTCATCTTCGCTGTTCACGCCCGATAAAATCACCGCAAACTCATCGCCACCCAGACGATACGCTGCATGGCGATTCCCGCTGAACTCCATCAACCGCTTCGCCGCGTCGATCAACACGCAATCGCCAGCGGCATGGCCCCAGGTATCATTGATACGTTTAAAGTTGTCGCCATCGAGGAACAGTAGCGCCGAGCTGGCTTTCATCTGCGGGTTATCCATCAGCGAGGCAATGCGGCTACGAAACGCCGCGCGGTTGGGCAGACCTGTCAGCGCATCATGCAGCGCGGTGCGCAGGAGCTGGGCATTTTTGGCCTGTAGCTTGAGCTGCCACTCCTCCATTTCGTCCAGCAGGCTGTTGAAATCGAGGGCGAAACGGTGAAATTCATCAATGCGTTCGGCGCTGACGCGGCGAGAGAAGTTACGATTCGTACGCACATCATGCACCACATCGGTAATGCTTTGCAGGGCGGTGACCACGCCTTCGTGCAGATGGCGCGTAATAAGCAGGGCGACCGCTGATGCAAAGACGATACAGGCGGTCAGGACGCCAAGTGATAACCAGATAAAATGGCTGATCAAACTGTCGCGGGCCGTTAAGCGTAACTCACCAATGGTCTGACCGTTGTAAGTAATGGGCTGCGTGACAGGTAAAGGAAATAACCATTGGCTGACTAACCTGTTCAGCGTGTCCCGCTCGGCAGACGCATTGTAGTGCCAGTACGCAAAGCGCTTATTACCCGTGCTCACCACTTCTGCGGTGGCGAAATGCCCCTGTTTGCCCAGCATCGCCAGTGTTTCATTGGCGGCGGTATTGTCCTTAAAGACCAGTGCTGCTTCCAGGCTATGACTCATGGTCGAACCGGTCAGCTCAAGATTTTTCTGCGCGTACTGCTTCAGCGTCACAATGGATGCGCCGCACAATAGCAGCCAAATCAGCGTCATAGTAATAAATACACTGGTGACGCTAATACGCCGGAGCGTGCGCTTAAACGTTGGGCGCGGTGGGGTTGAATAGTCCTTATTCATGATTCTTATTCCGTGCGAGCATCAAAACATCCGGATTGACCCTGACACCGCTACGAGAAAGGGAATCGAGGTTTACAGCGAATGTCACTTTATCGGTATTGAATAGCAGACAGAAGGAACTGCCAATACGACATTCGGCGTTTTGTTCGGAAATTAATAATGTTGGCCTCGCGTTAAGCATATTTTGTAATTCCACCTGTTGTTCAGGTGATTCCGAGCCAAAATAGATAGCAGCACAGCCAGCATTAAGAACATCCTGGCGGGAATGCACCATTACCGGATGATAGGTAACGGGCAGTCCCTCGGCTGCGCTCAACGCGTCGCGATAACGCGCGGTGCTAAAAACGCAGAGCGTTGGCGGCTGTTCAGGCTGCGGCCAGCGGGTGTAGCTGATAATACCGGAAACCATTGAACGTACCGATTTATCCATATCAGTTAGCGCAGCGGCAAGAAGAGGTCTGCTAATAGAAAAAAATATCAATACCAGCAAAAGCGGGTATGAAAGTTTTAAGAACGGGTTGCTCATCGGAATCCGCCGTAAAGCTTTGATTTCTGCGTCCATAATTTCTCAGTGCAGACTATCATTTTTCACCCGACCCGTCATTAGATCATGAAATGGATTACGTATTAATTAAGTTAAATCTCAGATGAATGATTTGGTGGCGATCACATGCTTAGAAATAAATATATTAAAAGTAAGGATATCTCTTAGTTAATTGATTTTACAGGCACTCAGTTTGCAATTTCAGAGATGTTAAGGAGACCTGGCAAGCGGGTCAGCCAGTTATCTCCACGAGCGCGGTTACCAGAGGGTTAACATCAAAGTTTGTTGATTGTAACGATATGTTTACTGTTTAAAGCGGTAAAATTTGCCTGAAACAGGTATGTGTAAAGTAATATTTACGGAATTTGGATTGAAAACTTTACTTTTTATGATATTGTTATTTCACCTCACCGAGGAAACCACTATCGCAAACGAGCTATACAGGTAAGCCACCATGCAAAAAGACGCGCTGAATAACGTACATATTACCGATGAACAAATTCTGATCACCCCAGAACAACTCAAAGCGGAATTCCCGCTGAGTGTTGAACAGGAAGCGCAAATCGCGCAGTCACGCAAAACCATCTCTGACATCATCGCCGGGCGCGATCCTCGTCTGCTGGTTGTCTGTGGCCCGTGCTCGATTCACTGCCCTGAAACGGCCATCGAATATGCTCGTCGATTTAAAAGCCTTGCCGAGGAGGTCAGCGATAGCCTCTACCTGGTGATGCGCGTCTATTTTGAAAAACCACGTACGACCGTTGGCTGGAAAGGTCTGATCAACGACCCGCACATGGACGGTTCGTTTGACGTGGAAGGCGGCTTGAAAATTGCGCGTCGTCTGTTGGTGGAACTGGTTAATATGGGCCTGCCGCTGGCAACGGAAGCGCTGGATCCGAACAGCCCGCAATACCTGGGCGATCTGTTTAGCTGGTCTGCAATCGGTGCGCGTACCACCGAATCACAAACCCACCGTGAAATGGCCTCTGGTCTTTCTATGCCGGTAGGCTTTAAGAACGGTACTGATGGCTCGCTGGCCACCGCTATCAACGCCATGCGCGCGGCTGCCATGCCGCACCGTTTTGTGGGTATCAACCAGGCCGGCCAGGTTTGCTTACTGCAAACTCAGGGTAACCCGGATGGTCATGTGATTCTGCGCGGCGGTAAATCACCGAACTACGGGCCGGAAGATGTCGCCCAGTGTGAAAAAGAGATGGAACAGGCGGGACTGAAACCGTCGCTGATGGTAGATTGCAGCCATGGGAATTCCAATAAAGACTACCGCCGTCAGCCTGCGGTGGCAGAATCCGTTGTCGCTCAGATCAAAGACGGTAACCGTTCGATTATCGGTCTGATGATTGAAAGTAACATTCACGAAGGCAATCAGTCTTCTGAACAGCCGCGCTGCGATATGAAGTACGGCGTTTCGGTTACCGATGCCTGTATCAGTTGGGAAACCACCGATGCGCTGCTGCGTGAGTTAGACAAGGATTTACGTGGCCATCTGGCAGCACGACTGGCGTAAGAGGATTGTATGGTTGCTGAACTGACCGCGCTGCGCGATCAAATTGATGAAGTAGATAAGGCGTTGCTGGGTTTACTGGCGCGCCGTCTGGAACTGGTGGCTGAAGTGGGCGAGGTCAAAAGCAAATATGGCCTGCCGATCTACGTTCCCGAGCGTGAAGCGACGATGCTTGCCTCGCGTCGGGAAGAGGCCGCGTCGATTGGCGTTCCGCCCGATTTGATTGAAGATGTGCTGCGTCGTGTGATGCGCGAGTCGTACTCCAGCGAAAACGATAAAGGCTTCAAAACGCTGCATCCTGGTCTGCGCCCTGTCGTGATCGTCGGCGGCGGTGGGCAGATGGGACGGCTGTTTGAAAAAATGCTGAATCTGTCCGGCTATCAGGTGCGCATCCTCGAACGTGACGACTGGTCGCGAGCGCAGGAGATTGTCGCCGATGCGGGCATGGTGATTGTCAGCGTGCCGATTCACGTCACCGAGCAGATCATCGCGAAGCTGCCGCCGTTGCCTGCCGACTGCATTCTGGTTGACCTGGCATCGGTGAAGGCCGGGCCGTTACAGGCGATGCTGGAAGCGCATCCGGGCCCGGTTGTTGGCTTGCACCCGATGTTCGGGCCGGACAGCGGTAGTCTGGCAAAACAGGTGGTGGTTTACTGCGACGGGCGTCAGCCGGAAGCGTACCAGTGGTTCCTTGAACAGATTCAGGTTTGGGGCGCGCGTTTGCATCGCATTAGCGCTGTCGAGCATGATCAGAACATGGCCTTTATTCAGGCGCTGCGCCACTTCGCGACCTTTGCTTACGGCCTGCATCTGGCTGAGGAAAATGTTCAGCTGGAACAACTGCTGGCACTCTCTTCGCCTATCTATCGCCTGGAACTGGCGATGGTGGGCCGACTGTTTGCCCAGGATCCGCAGCTTTACGCCGACATTATTATGTCTTCCGGCAATAACCTGGCGCTGATTAAACGTTACTATCAGCGTTTTGGCGAAGCCATCAGCCTGCTGGAGCAGGGTGACAAACAGGCATTCATCGACAGCTTCCGCAAAGTGGAGCACTGGTTTGGTGATTACGCACAGCGCTTCCAGAGTGAAAGCCGCACATTGCTGCGCCAGGCCAACGACAGTCGGGCCTAAGAGCGCGGTCACACATAGCGTTAACAAATTCTGTATATACTTAAAAGCTAGTGGGGGAACCCGCTGGCTTTTTTTATAGGGATGAGACGCATGACTGAGCCACAACCGCTGTTTGATTACGCCGGACATTTACCGGAATGCCCCACCTGGAGTGAATCGGAGCAGGCGCTGTACTGGGCCGATATCCTGGAATACGAAATCCACCGCTATCATCCGCAAAGCGGCGAGCATCAGGTTTTACAGTTTCCTGAAGAGGTCGGTTGTTTTGCATTGCGCGAAAAAAGTGGGTTTATTGTGGCGCTGCGAAGCGCCATCTGGCTGGCGGATAAACATGGCCTGCTGGTGCGTAAAATTTGCGATAACCCCAGCAACCCGGCGCTGGCGCGCTTTAATGACGGCGGCACGGACCGGGACGGACGTTTCTATGCAGGAACCTTCTGGGGGCCGGGCGATTACAACGGCGCGCTGCTGGTACGCGTCGATAATGATTTGCAGCCGAAGGTGGTGCAGTGTGATATCCACGGTGCCAATGGCCTGGCATTCAGCGCGGATAAACGCTGGATGTACACATCGGATACGCCGAACGGTGTGATTTATCGAACGCCGCTTGATGACGAGGGTGAGCCTGGCAGCCGTGAAATCTTCCACCAGTTTGCGTCCGGAGAGGGGATCCCGGACGGTGCGGCGGTAGATGAAGAGGGCTGTTACTGGAGTGCGCTGTTTGATGGCTGGCGCATTGCGCGTTTCTCCCCTCAAGGCGAACAACTGGAAGAGTACCGGATGCCGGTGCGTTGCCCGACGATGGTCTGTTTTGGCGGGGCGGATATGCGCACGCTTTTTATTACTACCACGCGGGAAAATATGTCGGCGGCAGAAGTGGCGCAGTATCCGCTATCCGGTGCCATCTTCACCCTGCCAGTGAACGTGGCAGGAATGAAGAAGTTACCGTTTATCGAGCGTTAAGCCGGGTCAACCGGCACGACGTTCTCGCTCGGATAACAACCCAGCACTTTCATGGAGCGGGTAATTTTGCCCAGCTCCTTGAGCGCTTTTTGCATCGATTCCGATTCCAGGTTGGCCTGAATATCGAGATAAAACATCTCTTCCCACGGGTTACCGTGAATCGGACGGGATTCCAGCTTGGTCATGATCAGATGATGGTTACGCAGCACCAGCAGCGCTTCTACCAGTGCGCCCGCCTGTTGCCCGGTCGCCATCAGCAATGTGGTTTTCGCCGGAACCTGGTCTGAGACATCAATCGCCTTACGCGCCAGCACGATGAAGCGGGTAATGTTTTGCGTCTGATTGGCTTCAATACGTTCCAGAACCTGCAAGCCGTGCAGCGCGCCGCCGGCTTCACTGCCCAGCGCCGCAACGCGCGGTGAGTTGGCCTGCGCCACTTTCTCCATCGCCGCCGAGGTGCTTTCGGTGTACTCAATTTTCCAGTGCGGGTAGCGGGCAAGGAATTTGCTGCACTGCTGGAACGGCTGCGGATGGCTGTAAACCGTGTCGATAGTATCGAGATCCGTTGACCCGGATACCAGTACGCAGTGATCGATAACGATCGTCATCTCACCGACGATCGAGAGGCTGGTGTGTTGCAGCAGATCGTAGACGTCGTTAATCGCGCCAGAGCTGGTATTTTCAATCGGTACCACGGCGTAATCAGCCTGGCCTGTTTCCACATGATTAAAGATATCGGCGAATTTTGCACAGCCGCTTTCAATAAACTGCTCGAAGTGGCGTGCGGCATACTGGCGCGCCGCAAGGTGCGAATAAGAGCCTTTTGGCCCCAGGAAGGCGATACGTGCAGAGTGCGGATTGATTTTATTGAGATGCTGCTGAAGTAACGCCTGCTGTGTGAGAACGGAATCTTCGATGATGAGCTGGAACAGACGGGTGATGTAGTGGGCGTCGAGGTGGTGCGTTTTACCCAGCGCAATCAGACGTTCCAGCAGGTCACGCTCGCGGTCGATATCGCGTACCGGGCGATGGGAGGCCAGCTTCGCTTTGCCCACTTCCACCGCCAGACCACGACGCTCGGCCAGCAGCGTCAGTAATTTTTCATCCAGCGCGCTTATCTTGTCGCGCAGAGCCAGTAACGGGTTTTCCGCTGTCATAGTTGTGCCTTTATTGTTATCAATTTTGCCAATAAAAAAGGCCCCCCGGAGTGGGAGGCCTTATTGTTCGTCTTCGCATTCTTTATCTTACGACGAAACGCCTCCCGTTCAGGGGAAGGTAAAAAAGAATGCGAAGAAAAACAGAACAGATTTCACGAATGATGATTCCTTACAGTGTGTCTGGTAACAGTACCTGCTCCGTTTTCCTTCTGTCAATAAAAAACGCGCCCGAAGGCGCGTTGGCGATACACTCAAAGTTCAGTTTTACTCTTCTTCAACTTCTTCGAAGCTTGCGTCTTTCACCGATGTTGTGGCGCGACGGGCTTCCCCTTTGTGTTGCACCTTGTTGAGCTGCCGTTCCAGCTTGTTGATCAATTCGTTGATTGCTGCATACATATCTTCGTGCTTGGCGCTGGCAACCAGAAGCCCGTTTGGCGTATTCATGGTGGCGTCAGCGATAAAACCCTGCGGCTCCTTGGACAGGATGATGTGCGGGTTAATAATATGAGTTTGCCATTTTTCTAATTTGGCTAGACGGTCTGCGACATGTTGGCGGATGGCCGGAGTAATTTCCATTTGTTTGCTGGTAATGTTCATTGTCATAAATTTTACCTCTTGTCTTTCCGTCTTGGTGATTCCAGCATACCTTTCCTAATGTCAAAATGTGTGATTTAAATCACGTTTTTTTGTCACTTTTTGTCAAGGAAACTGTTTTGTGAGGCAGGGCAGGAACAGGCGATCTTTTCCTTGTCGAAAAGGAAAAAGGCGGTCATATTTGATGAGATGACTTGCCGCTAAAGCGGTTCAGCGGGCAGGTGAAACGGATAAAAAAACGGCAGCCCCAGGGCTGCCGTTTTGCTTGCGTTCGAAATCAGGATTGCGTGCTGCTGCTGTTTGCCGCAATGATTTTCGCTACTTTGTCTGCCTGCGCCGTCATTTGCATCTGACGGTACGCGTTTTCCATCTTCGGCAGCGCATCGCGGGTGGCCTGTGTATCCGGGAAATCGCGCAGCATGTTTTCAACGCGGTTCACCACGGCAACCCATGCGCCACGGTCAGTGTAGTAATCAACGACCGACAGCTCGTACTTGGCCAGGCGATCTTTCAGGAACACCAGACGTTTGTTCGCATCCGTGACGTACTGGCTGTTCGGGTAGCCGCGAACCAGCTTAGAGAAGTCATTGAAGGCGTCACGCGCGTGCTGCGGATCGCGGTCAGAACGGTCAACCCCGAAGAAGCCCTGAAGTGCGCTGTCATCCAGCGCCATATTGGTCAGGCCACGCATATACATGACATAATCAATGTTCGGGTGCGTCGGGTTAAGACGGATAAAACGATCAATGGCGGCCTGAGCCAACGGCAGATCGGCATTTTTGTAGTACGCGTAGATCAGATCCAGCTGCACCTGCTGAGAGTACGGGCCAAACGGATAACGGTTATCCAACGCTTCCAGTTGCGTTATCGCTTGTTTCCAGTTACCGTCCTGCAGCTTTTGCTGAGCAGTTGCGTAGATTTCGTTAGGCGGATTATCAGGCACCTCTTCCTTTGAACCAGAGCACCCCGCCAAAGCCAGGCTCAACGTGGCCGCTGCCACCAGATATTTCATGCGCGTCATGACGTTTTGACTTTCCTCAAAATGTTTGTACGGGATATTCGCAGTTCCTGTTCCCGATTAAGACCAGCTACAATAGCACACTATATTAAACGGCGAAGCCGTAAAAACCCAACGTTAACGAAGAAGCTGTATATGGCACAACGAGTAGAACTCACCGCAACGGTCTTAGAAAATCAACTGGGTCAACGCTTAGATCAAGCTTTGGCCGAATTGTTCCCTGATTATTCGCGATCTCGCATAAAAGAATGGATTCTTGACCAGCGTGTGCAGGTTAATGGTCAAATTTGCGACAAACCGAAAGAAAAAGTGTTGGGTGGCGAGACCGTCGCGATCAACGCTGAAATTGATGAAGATATTCGCTTTGAACCTCAGGATATCCCGCTGAACATCGTCTATGAAGATGATGACATCATCGTCATCAACAAACCGCGCGATCTGGTGGTTCACCCTGGCGCCGGTAACCCGGACGGCACGGTACTGAACGCGCTGTTGCATTATTATCCGCCGATCGCCGATGTACCGCGTGCGGGGATTGTCCATCGTCTGGATAAAGACACCACCGGCCTGATGGTCGTGGCGAAAACCGTTCCGGCGCAAACGCGTCTGGTGGAGTCGCTGCAGCTGCGCGAAATCACCCGTGAATATGAAGCGGTGGCGATTGGTCATATGACGGCGGGCGGTACGGTTGAAGAACCAATTAGCCGTCACCCAACCAAACGTACACATATGGCGGTGCACCCAATGGGTAAACCGGCGGTCACGCACTATCGCATCATGGAACACTTCCGTGTGCACACGCGTCTGCGGCTGCGTCTTGAAACAGGACGTACGCACCAGATCCGCGTGCACATGGCCCATATCACGCACCCGCTGGTGGGCGATCAGGTTTATGGCGGGCGTCCGCGTCCACCGAAAGGCGCGTCGGATGAGTTCATTTCCGCACTGCGTAAATTTGACCGTCAGGCACTGCATGCCACTATGCTGCGTCTTTATCATCCGATCACAGGTATCGAGATGGAATGGCATGCGCCTATCCCGCAGGATATGGTCGATCTTATCGACGCGATGCGCGCCGATTTCGAAGAACATAAGGACGATGTGGACTGGTTATGACGTCATTGATTATCCCGCAGTGGCCGCAGCCGAAGGGCGTGGCATCCTGTAGTTCCACCCGTAAAGGCGGTGTGAGTCAAGCGCCTTACGATTCTCTGAATCTCGGCGCGCATTGCGGTGATAATCCAGACGATGTAGAAGAGAATCGCCGCCGCTTGTTTGCGGCGGGCGGCTTACCCTCTAAACCGGTCTGGCTTGAACAGGTTCATGGTAAAGATGTGCTGCGCTTAAGCGGCGGGCCGTATGAATCGAAACGTGCCGATGCCTCATACAGCAATACGCCGGGCACCGTTTGTGCGGTGATGACCGCCGATTGTCTGCCGGTTCTGTTCTGTAATCTCGATGGAACCGAAGTCGCTGCGGCGCATGCGGGCTGGCGCGGGCTGTGTGAAGGCGTGCTGGAAGAGACGGTTGCCTGCTTTAACGATCGCCCTGAAAATATCCTGGCGTGGCTTGGCCCGGCGATTGGCCCAACGGCGTTTGAAGTGGGGCCGGAAGTGCGCGACGCCTTCATGGCGAAAGACCATCAGGCTGACGCCGCGTTCCGCGCAGCGGGCGAAAAGTACTATGCTGATATTTATCTACTGGCGCGTCAGCGTCTGGGAAATGTCGGTGTGCAGCGCATCTACGGCGGTGACCGCTGTACCTTCAGCCAAAACGATGATTTTTTCTCATATCGTCGTGACCGTACTACGGGTCGTATGGCAAGTTTCATTTGGCTGATATAACCTAAAGAATCAAGACGATCCAGAAGGCTGACTTATTTTTCGCATTAAACAGGTCATTAACCTTGAATAATTGAGGGATGACCTCATTTAATCTCCAGTAGCAAAATTGACCTGTTATGGGAGGAATTATGCGTCTGGATCGTCTTACTAACAAATTCCAGCTTGCTCTCGCCGATGCCCAGTCTCTCGCACTGGGGCACGACAACCAGTTTATCGAACCACTTCATTTAATGAGCGCCTTACTGAATCAGGAAGGGGGTTCGATTCGTCCTTTGTTAACCACTGCTGGCATTAATGCGGGCCAGCTTCGCACGGCTATCGATCAGGCGTTAAGCCGATTACCTCAGGTGGAAGGCACCGGCGGCGACGTCCAGCCTTCACAGGATCTGGTGCGTGTGCTGAATCTTTGCGACAAGCTGGCGCAAAAACAGGGCGACAACTTTATTTCGTCAGAACTGTTTGTTCTGGCCGCGCTTGAGTCTCGCGGTTCACTGGCCGACCTGCTGAAATCCGCAGGGGCGACGACTGCCAACATTACTCAGGCGATTCAACAGATGCGCGGAGGGGAGAGCGTGAACGATCAAAATGCCGAAGACCAACGTCAGGCATTGAAAAAATATACCGTCGATCTGACCGAGCGTGCCGAGCAGGGCAAGCTTGATCCGGTCATCGGTCGTGATGAAGAAATTCGCCGCACCATTCAGGTGCTGCAACGCCGTACTAAAAATAACCCGGTGCTGATTGGTGAGCCTGGCGTCGGTAAAACGGCGATCGTCGAAGGGCTGGCGCAGCGTATCGTGAACGGCGAAGTGCCGGAAGGGCTGAAGGGCCGCCGCGTACTGGCGCTGGATATGGGCGCGCTGGTGGCCGGGGCGAAATATCGCGGTGAGTTTGAAGAACGTCTCAAAGGCGTGCTGAACGATCTGTCGAAACAGGAAGGCAACGTCATTCTGTTTATCGATGAGCTGCACACCATGGTGGGCGCAGGGAAAGCCGATGGCGCAATGGACGCCGGGAACATGCTGAAACCGGCGCTGGCCCGTGGTGAACTGCACTGCGTGGGTGCCACGACGCTGGATGAATACCGTCAGTACATTGAAAAAGATGCGGCGCTGGAACGTCGTTTCCAGAAAGTGTTTGTAGCAGAACCGTCCGTTGAAGATACCATCGCGATCCTGCGTGGTCTGAAAGAACGTTATGAACTGCACCACCACGTGCAGATCACCGACCCGGCTATCGTCGCAGCGGCAACGTTATCGCATCGTTATATTGCTGACCGTCAGCTGCCGGATAAAGCGATTGACCTGATCGATGAAGCGGCGTCCAGCATTCGTATGCAGATTGACTCGAAGCCGGAAGAACTCGACCGCCTCGATCGTCGTATCATCCAGTTGAAACTGGAACAGCAGGCGCTGAAGAAAGAGTCTGACGAAGCCAGCCTGAAACGTCTCGATATGCTGAATGAAGAGCTGGAAGACAAAGAACGCCAGTATTCGGTATTAGAAGAAGAGTGGAAGGCGGAGAAAGCCTCACTTTCCGGTACGCAGACGATTAAAGCAGAGCTCGAACAGGCGAAAATCGCCATCGAGCAGGCGCGCCGCGTGGGTGACCTGGGGCGGATGTCTGAACTGCAGTACGGTAAAATTCCGGAACTGGAAAAACAACTTGCTGCCGCGACTCAGTCTGAAGGCAAAACCATGCGTCTGCTGCGTAACCGTGTAACGGATGCGGAAATCGCCGAAGTGCTGGCACGCTGGACCGGGATCCCGGTTGCGCGCATGCTGGAAGGCGAACGTGAAAAACTGCTGCGGATGGAGCAAGACCTGCATAGCCGGGTGATTGGTCAGAACGAAGCGGTGGAAGCGGTATCGAACGCGATTCGTCGTAGCCGTGCTGGGCTTTCCGATCCTAACCGTCCAATCGGTTCGTTCCTGTTCCTGGGGCCGACCGGTGTTGGTAAAACGGAGCTGTGTAAGGCGCTGGCGAACTTTATGTTCGATAGCGACGACGCGATGGTGCGTATCGATATGTCCGAGTTTATGGAGAAACACTCTGTGTCTCGTCTGGTCGGTGCGCCTCCGGGATATGTCGGTTATGAAGAAGGCGGCTATCTGACCGAAGCCGTTCGTCGTCGCCCTTACTCGGTCATCCTGCTGGATGAAGTTGAGAAAGCGCACCCGGATGTGTTTAACATTCTGCTGCAGGTGCTGGATGATGGTCGTCTGACTGACGGGCAGGGGAGAACGGTCGACTTCCGTAATACGGTGGTGATTATGACCTCAAACCTGGGTTCCGATCTGATTCAGGAACGCTTTGGCGAGCTGGATTACGGACACATGAAAGATCTGGTGCTGGGCGTGGTCAGTCAGAGCTTCCGTCCGGAATTCATCAACCGTATTGATGAAGTGGTTGTGTTCCATCCGCTGGGTGAAGCACACATTGCTTCCATTGCACAGATTCAGCTGCAACGTCTGTACAAACGTCTGGAAGAGCGCGGTTATGAAACGCAGATTTCCGATGAGGCGCTGCATCTGTTGAGTAAAAACGGTTATGACCCGGTATATGGCGCGCGTCCGTTGAAACGTGCTATTCAGCAGCAAATTGAAAACCCGCTGGCGCAGCAAATCCTTTCCGGTGAGCTGGTTCCGGGGAAAACGATACGTCTGGACGTTAAAGACGATCATATTGTGGCAGTGCAGTAAGTCACAAAAATGCAAAAACGGGCCCTCAGGGGCTCGTTTTTGTTTATAAACCAGGCAAAAATAAGTAAGTTGAATGAAAAGTGAGCGAGTAAAAAGTTTTTTGTATTTTATGCTTGCGAGATCTCAATTACTCCCTATAATGCGCCCCCACTGACACGGAACAACGGCCAACATGCCGCCGGGTCAACAGAGTGAAAATAAAACTTGACTCTGTAGCGGGATGGCGTAATATGCACACCCCGCGCCGCTGAGAAAAAGCGAAGCGGCACTGCTCTTTAACAATTTATCAGACAATCTGTGTGGGCACTCAATGATACGGATTCTTAACGTCGCAAGACGATAAATGAATACCAAGTCTCTGAGTGAACACGTAATTCATTACGAAGTTTAATTCACGAGCATCAAACTTAAATTGAAGAGTTTGATCATGGCTCAGATTGAACGCTGGCGGCAGGCCTAACACATGCAAGTCGAACGGTAACAGAAAGCAGCTTGCTGCTTTGCTGACGAGTGGCGGACGGGTGAGTAATGTCTGGGAAACTGCCTGATGGAGGGGGATAACTACTGGAAACGGTAGCTAATACCGCATAACGTCGCAAGACCAAAGAGGGGGACCTTCGGGCCTCTTGCCATCGGATGTGCCCAGATGGGATTAGCTAGTAGGTGGGGTAACGGCTCACCTAGGCGACGATCCCTAGCTGGTCTGAGAGGATGACCAGCCACACTGGAACTGAGACACGGTCCAGACTCCTACGGGAGGCAGCAGTGGGGAATATTGCACAATGGGCGCAAGCCTGATGCAGCCATGCCGCGTGTATGAAGAAGGCCTTCGGGTTGTAAAGTACTTTCAGCGAGGAGGAAGGTGTTGTGGTTAATAACCACAGCAATTGACGTTACTCGCAGAAGAAGCACCGGCTAACTCCGTGCCAGCAGCCGCGGTAATACGGAGGGTGCAAGCGTTAATCGGAATTACTGGGCGTAAAGCGCACGCAGGCGGTTTGTTAAGTCAGATGTGAAATCCCCGGGCTCAACCTGGGAACTGCATTTGAAACTGGCAAGCTTGAGTCTCGTAGAGGGGGGTAGAATTCCAGGTGTAGCGGTGAAATGCGTAGAGATCTGGAGGAATACCGGTGGCGAAGGCGGCCCCCTGGACGAAGACTGACGCTCAGGTGCGAAAGCGTGGGGAGCAAACAGGATTAGATACCCTGGTAGTCCACGCTGTAAACGATGTCGACTTGGAGGTTGTGCCCTTGAGGCGTGGCTTCCGGAGCTAACGCGTTAAGTCGACCGCCTGGGGAGTACGGCCGCAAGGTTAAAACTCAAATGAATTGACGGGGGCCCGCACAAGCGGTGGAGCATGTGGTTTAATTCGATGCAACGCGAAGAACCTTACCTACTCTTGACATCCACGGAACTTAGCAGAGATGCTTTGGTGCCTTCGGGAACCGTGAGACAGGTGCTGCATGGCTGTCGTCAGCTCGTGTTGTGAAATGTTGGGTTAAGTCCCGCAACGAGCGCAACCCTTATCCTTTGTTGCCAGCGGTTAGGCCGGGAACTCAAAGGAGACTGCCAGTGATAAACTGGAGGAAGGTGGGGATGACGTCAAGTCATCATGGCCCTTACGAGTAGGGCTACACACGTGCTACAATGGCATATACAAAGAGAAGCGACCTCGCGAGAGCAAGCGGACCTCATAAAGTATGTCGTAGTCCGGATTGGAGTCTGCAACTCGACTCCATGAAGTCGGAATCGCTAGTAATCGTAGATCAGAATGCTACGGTGAATACGTTCCCGGGCCTTGTACACACCGCCCGTCACACCATGGGAGTGGGTTGCAAAAGAAGTAGGTAGCTTAACCTTCGGGAGGGCGCTTACCACTTTGTGATTCATGACTGGGGTGAAGTCGTAACAAGGTAACCGTAGGGGAACCTGCGGTTGGATCACCTCCTTACCTTAAAGAACCGTTCCTTGAAGTGCTCACACAGATTGTCTGATGAAAAGTAAATAGCAAGGCGTCTTGCGATTGAGACTTCAGTGTCCCCTTCGTCTAGAGGCCCAGGACACCGCCCTTTCACGGCGGTAACAGGGGTTCGAATCCCCTAGGGGACGCCACTTGCTGGTATGTGTGAGTGAAAGTCGCCGACCGTCATATCTCAAAACAGACTGTTAAGTCTTGTTTGAGATATTTGCTCTTTAAAAATCTGGATCAAGCTGAAAATTGAAACGACACACTATTTAAGTGTGTTCGAGTCTCTCAAATTTTCGCAACACTGATGGTGTTTTACGAAACATCTTCGGGTTGTGAGGTTAAGCGACTAAGCGTACACGGTGGATGCCCTGGCAGTCAGAGGCGATGAAGGACGTGCTAATCTGCGATAAGCGTCGGTAAGGTGATATGAACCGTTATAACCGGCGATTTCCGAATGGGGAAACCCAGTGTGATTCGTCACACTATCATTACGTGAATACATAGCGTAATGAAGCGAACCGGGGGAACTGAAACATCTAAGTACCCCGAGGAAAAGAAATCAACCGAGATTCCCCCAGTAGCGGCGAGCGAACGGGGAGCAGCCCAGAGTCTGAATCAGCATGTGTGTTAGTGGAAGCGTCTGGAAAGTCGCACGATACAGGGTGAAAGTCCCGTACACCAAAATGCATATGTTGTGAACTCGAAGAGTAGGGCGGGACACGTGGTATCCTGTCTGAATATGGGGGGACCATCCTCCAAGGCTAAATACTCCTGACTGACCGATAGTGAACCAGTACCGTGAGGGAAAGGCGAAAAGAACCCCGGCGAGGGGAGTGAAAAAGAACCTGAAACCGTGTACGTACAAGCAGTGGGAGCCTACTTGTTAGGTGACTGCGTACCTTTTGTATAATGGGTCAGCGACTTATATTCTGTAGCAAGGTTAACCGAATAGGGGAGCCGAAGGGAAACCGAGTCTTAACTGGGCGTTAAGTTGCAGGGTATAGACCCGAAACCCGGTGATCTAGCCATGGGCAGGTTGAAGGTTGGGTAACACTAACTGGAGGACCGAACCGACTAATGTTGAAAAATTAGCGGATGACTTGTGGCTGGGGGTGAAAGGCCAATCAAACCGGGAGATAGCTGGTTCTCCCCGAAAGCTATTTAGGTAGCGCCTCGTGAACTCATCTTCGGGGGTAGAGCACTGTTTCGGCTAGGGGGTCATCCCGACTTACCAACCCGATGCAAACTGCGAATACCGAAGAATGTTATCACGGGAGACACACGGCGGGTGCTAACGTCCGTCGTGAAGAGGGAAACAACCCAGACCGCCAGCTAAGGTCCCAAAGTCACAGTTAAGTGGGAAACGATGTGGGAAGGCTCAGACAGCCAGGATGTTGGCTTAGAAGCAGCCATCATTTAAAGAAAGCGTAATAGCTCACTGGTCGAGTCGGCCTGCGCGGAAGATGTAACGGGGCTAAACTGTGCACCGAAGCTGCGGCAGCGACACTAAGTGTTGTTGGGTAGGGGAGCGTTCTGTAAGCCGTTGAAGGTGTGTCGTGAGGCATGCTGGAGGTATCAGAAGTGCGAATGCTGACATAAGTAACGATAAAGCGGGTGAAAAGCCCGCTCGCCGGAAGACCAAGGGTTCCTGTCCAACGTTAATCGGGGCAGGGTGAGTCGACCCCTAAGGCGAGGCCGAAAGGCGTAGTCGATGGGAAACAGGTTAATATTCCTGTACTTGGTGTTACTGCGAAGGGGGGACGGAGAAGGCTATGTTGGCCGGGCGACGGTTGTCCCGGTTTAAGCGTGTAGGTGGGAAGTTTAGGTAAATCCGGACTTCTGTTAACACTGAGACGTGATGACGAGGCACTACGGTGCTGAAGTAACAAATGCCCTGCTTCCAGGAAAAGCCTCTAAGCTATAGGTAACATTGAATCGTACCCCAAACCGACACAGGTGGTCAGGTAGAGAATACCAAGGCGCTTGAGAGAACTCGGGTGAAGGAACTAGGCAAAATGGTGCCGTAACTTCGGGAGAAGGCACGCTGATATGTAGGTGAAGTGATTTACTCATGGAGCTGAAATCAGTCGAAGATACCAGCTGGCTGCAACTGTTTATTAAAAACACAGCACTGTGCAAACACGAAAGTGGACGTATACGGTGTGACGCCTGCCCGGTGCCGGAAGGTTAATTGATGGGGTTAGCGGCAACGCGAAGCTCTTGATCGAAGCCCCGGTAAACGGCGGCCGTAACTATAACGGTCCTAAGGTAGCGAAATTCCTTGTCGGGTAAGTTCCGACCTGCACGAATGGCGTAATGATGGCCAGGCTGTCTCCACCCGAGACTCAGTGAAATTGAACTCGCTGTGAAGATGCAGTGTACCCGCGGCAAGACGGAAAGACCCCGTGAACCTTTACTATAGCTTGACACTGAACATTGAGCCTTGATGTGTAGGATAGGTGGGAGGCTTTGAAGTGTGGACGCCAGTCTGCATGGAGCCAACCTTGAAATACCACCCTTTAATGTTTGATGTTCTAACGTAGACCCGTGATCCGGGTTGCGGACAGTGTCTGGTGGGTAGTTTGACTGGGGCGGTCTCCTCCCAAAGAGTAACGGAGGAGCACGAAGGTTAGCTAATCCTGGTCGGACATCAGGAGGTTAGTGCAATGGCATAAGCTAGCTTGACTGCGAGCGTGACGGCGCGAGCAGGTGCGAAAGCAGGTCATAGTGATCCGGTGGTTCTGAATGGAAGGGCCATCGCTCAACGGATAAAAGGTACTCCGGGGATAACAGGCTGATACCGCCCAAGAGTTCATATCGACGGCGGTGTTTGGCACCTCGATGTCGGCTCATCACATCCTGGGGCTGAAGTAGGTCCCAAGGGTATGGCTGTTCGCCATTTAAAGTGGTACGCGAGCTGGGTTTAGAACGTCGTGAGACAGTTCGGTCCCTATCTGCCGTGGGCGCTGGAGAATTGAGGGGGGCTGCTCCTAGTACGAGAGGACCGGAGTGGACGCATCACTGGTGTTCGGGTTGTCATGCCAATGGCATTGCCCGGTAGCTACATGCGGAAGAGATAAGTGCTGAAAGCATCTAAGCACGAAACTTGCCCCGAGATGAGTTCTCCCTGACTCTTTAAGAGTCCTGAAGGAACGTTGAAGACGACGACGTTGATAGGCTGGGTGTGTAAGTGCAGCGATGCATTGAGCTAACCAGTACTAATGAACCGTGAGGCTTAACCTTACAACGCCGAAGATGTTTTGGCGGAAGACAGACATCAGTTTCAGCTTGATAACAGATTAAATTGACCGGCGATAAGCGGGTTAATAAACAGAATTTGCCTGGCGGCAGTAGCGCGGTGGTCCCACCTGACCCCATGCCGAACTCAGAAGTGAAACGCCGTAGCGCCGATGGTAGTGTGGGGTCTCCCCATGCGAGAGTAGGGAACTGCCAGGCATCAAATAAAACGAAAGGCTCAGTCGAAAGACTGGGCCTTTTGTTTTATCTGTTGTTTGTCGGTGAACGCTCTCCCGAGTAGGACAAATCCGCCGGGAGCGGATTTGAACGTTGCGAAGCAACGGCCCGAAGGGTGGCGGGCAGGATGCCCGCCATAAACTGCCAGGCATCAAATAAAGCAGAAGGCCATCCGCAAGGATGGCCTTTTTGCGCTGGAGCGAAAAACAACGCCGGATGGCGGCTGCGCCTTATCCGGCCTAAGGGTACGGTGCACATTGTAGGCCCGGTAAGCGCAAGCGCCACCGGGCAACACCACGCGCACAACTCCCATCCCATAATACTCCCGCTACAGCTAATCCTAATTTGTTACCTTGCTAACAAAAAACGTGATAGATATCGCAAAATAATTAATAACAATTATATAACATTTCGTTCACTGAAAATTTATCTGCGTGACGAGTTACGCCCGGTAAGACAGATAAAACACCTGTAGCAGGAGCATAATTATAATGACCGAAACCAGCGTAGCCGCCGAGCAGTCGCTCACCGATCATGATACCCGTCGCCGGGTCATGGCCATCGTCGGGGCTTCATCAGGGAACCTTGTCGAATGGTTTGATTTTTACGTCTATTCCTTCTGTTCTCTCTATTTTGCCCACATCTTTTTCCCAACCGGAAATACCACGACCCAGCTGTTACAAACGGCGGGTGTTTTTGCCGCAGGCTTTTTAATGCGCCCCATTGGCGGCTGGATGTTTGGCCGTATTGCGGATCGTCATGGGCGTAAAAAGTCGATGCTGATCTCTGTTTGTATGATGTGCTTCGGCTCTCTGGTTATTGCCTGCCTGCCGGGATACGACACGATCGGAACCTGGGCTCCCGCACTGCTTCTGCTGGCACGTTTGTTCCAGGGGCTCTCCGTCGGCGGGGAGTACGGCACCAGCGCAACGTATATGAGTGAAGTCGCGGTAGAAGGCCGTAAAGGGTTCTATGCTTCATTCCAGTATGTCACGCTGATTGGTGGTCAACTGCTGGCACTGCTGGTTGTCGTGCTTCTGCAGAATGTCCTGAGCAGCGAAGATCTGCACAGCTGGGGTTGGCGTATTCCGTTCGCAATGGGGGCGGTGTTAGCGGTTGTGGCGCTGTGGTTACGTCGTCAGCTGGATGAAACGTCGCATAAAGAAACGCGTACGCTGAAAGAAGCGGGTTCCTTCAAGGGACTGTGGCGCAACCGTAAAGCCTTCATAATGGTGCTCGGTTTTACCGCCGGCGGCTCGCTGATTTTCTACACCTTCACCACCTACATGCAGAAATATCTGGTCAACACCGCCGGGATGGACCCGAAGGTCGCCAGCATCATCATGACCGCCGCACTGTTCGTCTACATGCTCGCCCAGCCGCTGTTTGGTTTGCTTTCCGACAAGATTGGTCGTCGCGCTTCAATGCTCTGCTTTGGATCGCTGGCGACGCTGTTTACCGTACCGATTCTCTCCGCCCTACAAAACGTCACCTCTCCGTTTGCCGCTTTTGCGCTGGTGATGTGCGCACTGTTGATCACCAGCTTCTATACCTCGATCAGCGGGATCCTGAAAGCCGAGATGTTCCCGGCGCAGGTTCGTGCGTTAGGCGTGGGGTTATCTTATGCGGTAGCGAATGCCTTGTTTGGTGGTTCTGCGGAGTATGTTGCGCTGTCGCTGAAATCAATTGGCGTGGAATCAGCCTTCTTCTGGTACGTTACCGCGATGACGGCGCTGGCGTTCCTGGTGTCGCTGATGCTGCATCGCAAAGGAAAAGGATTACGCCTGTAGGATTAATGCTGTGCCAGCTGCCACACCGCATAGCCGGTTGTGGCGCCGGCAACATCCCACGCAAAATCTTTCCAGCTCCAGCCGCTCCCAGTCGGGCGGCTATCCCACAGTTCTTTCGATGCCCCCAGACTTAACGAAAACATCACCCCCAACGCGGCGCTGCGATCGCGGCTAACGCCCTGATGCTGGAAGTATTCATTCCCGGCAGCAGAGAGCATCGCCGAGCCAATAAAGTGCTGTGCTTTATCTTGTCCGCTCCAGCTGTCGTTCGCCATATGGCTGCTGCAACCGCTCAGGGTGAAAAGGGCAATCAGAGGCAGGAGGATACGCATAAATCATTCCTGAAAAAAAGCCCCGCGCTGGACGGGGCTGATATTTAGAGGATACGGCTAATAAGGCGGTCGATACGGATGCGTCGCAGACGGCGGATCAGTTTGCGCACTTTTACCGGATAATCAGCGATACTTTGCAGATCGCGATAGTGATTGACCACGGTAGTGTGGGCGCGAATCAGCTTCAGCTCTTTCTCGCGTTTCTCCCGCAGCTTGTGTTGCGGGTCATGGATGAGTACGGCGTTCTCGAGGTCCAGGCGCCAGGCGCGCGGGTTGAGGTTATTGCCGGTCAGCAGCATCCACTCGTCATCCACCCACATCCCTTTCAGGTGATAGCTGTTATCGCCGTCTTTCCACAGACGTACAACGAGCTGGTCTGTGTTGACGTAGTACTGTAAACGGCTCAGGAATCGACGCAGGTTAATTTCGTACAGATACGGCAGCGCGCCGATAATCTTGAACGGTTCATTTTCCGGGATGAAGAAATCGTTCGCCGTTTTATCGCCAACGATAATTTCGACCTTTTTGCCTTCACGCAGCAGGCGAATGATATTGCGCACTAACAGCGCAGGCAGGTTGAAATAGGGGGTGCAGATCGTCAGCTTATGCTCGGCGCACGGCATCAGATGGAAAATGGTTTTATTCAACAGGCTGGTTTTACCCAGGCCAACCAGCGGCGTAACAGAAAGCTGTTCGTCGTCGGCGTTACCCAGATAATGGTACCCCGTATCACGCAGTTCCTGGCGATAGAGGCGAATATCATTTTTGATTTCCGGGCTTTTCGGGCGGCAACTATCATCGAGACGATTAACGCCGCGACCTTCCACTAAATTTTGCCCCACCCAGTCATACATGATATCCGCCATTTGCGGGTTACGAATGCACTGATAGCGGTCGTAACGATATTTATCATGCTGATGGAGGTAGACATCATTGATGCTCGCGCCGCTGTACAGCACGCTGTCATCAATAATAAAGCCTTTAAAATGGAGTACGCCCAGCGCTTCGCGGGTATTGATTGGCACGCCATAAACTGGCACATCCACGCCCGGATTTTCATGTGCCATGCGGCAGTACCAGTCGGCGTTGGTATTCGACGCCGCTGCGCCAATACGTCCACGCTGTGCGCGGTGCCAGTCAACCAGTACTTTCACTTCCAGCTCAGGCCGTTGACGTTTTGCGTCATACAGCGCCTGTAAAATCGCCTTCCCGGCATCGTCCTGTTCCAGATACAGCGCGACTATACAGATGCGTCGCGTAGCGCCGGCAATTTTTGCCAGCAGCGCTTGCCGAAAATCGGCCGGCGCGTAGAAAAACTCAATATCATCAACTGACTGAGAAAGCTTGGGTAGCTGGGCAAGGTGTTGTTGATGTTTATTACGCTTAAATTTTGACAACATCACAGTGCGTTTCTTCTCTGTTTTAGTGAAGGGTCCTCTGTACCAGGCAGACGACGTAAGCGGTCAATAATACCATCTCTGTCGGTCAAGGGTAGTATTTCCAGCAACTTAGTCATGACTTAGCTTCAGAGACAGGCTGACTATACCGTCTTCAAGCTGGATATCGACATCAAAGCCCAGCTTGCGGGCCAGGGCTATCATCCCACGGTTGTTGGGCATAGTAATTCCGTTTAAGCGTTGCAGACCGTGATCGCGCGTATAGTTGATCAACTTTTCCAGCAATCGTCCACCCAGTCCTAATCCTTTCAGGTCGGAGCGCACCAGCACCGCAAATTCTGCATCGATGTTGTCCGGATCAGAAATAGCGCGCGTGACGCCGAGGATCTCCGTCTGTTCAGCCGTGGTGTGTACCGCCACGAAAGCCATTTCACGATCGTAGTCGATCTGGGTCATATTCGCTAAATCATCGTGGGTAAATTCGTTGATCTCGCTAAAGTAGCGGTAATAAAGATCTTCCTTCGTTACCCGGGCGATAAACTGCTGCAACAGCGGCTCATCTTCAGGAAGAATGGGGCGAAACAGACAACGTTCGCCATTTTTCATGGTGACCCACTCTTCGAGCTGCTGTGGATACGGCCTTACCGCCAGGCGGCTTTCGCTGTCGCCTTCAAATGGCGCGATATCCAGCGTCACGTCGAGCGCGGTAAATTCATTGCCGGTGGCCAGTAATGGGTGAATATCCAGGCGCTGAATTTCCGGGCAATCAACAATCAGGTTTGAGACCTGGACCAGCAAACGGCTCAGGCCGGGAATATCCAATGGCCGCAGCGCGCTGCGCCCGCGAATCTTTTTGCTCTTAATTGCCTGAATCACCAGATAGCGCGCCAGCGTCATGTTCAGCGGCGGCAGAGCGACCACCGCCTGTTCTTCAGGCCGCCACTCCACGCCGCCTTCACCCAACATAATCAGCGGGCCAAAGACCGGATCATGTTCCACCACCACGCGCAGTTCCTGTGCGCCTGCGCGGTTAGCCATACTTTGAACCAGCAGGCCGTCAATGCGCGCCTGTGGCCAGGTCATTTTAACGCGATCGAGAATCGCATCCGCCGCCTGTTGCACTTCCGCTGGGGTACGCAGATACAGCATCACCCCCTGAACTTCCGATTTATGTGGGATATCCGGCGAGCGCAGTTTCAGCGCCACCGGATAACCAATTTGTTCGGCGATATGTACCGCTTCCGCGCTGTCAGCGGCGATCCAGGTGGGAAGCGTGTGCATGCCGTACGCCTGCAACACAGGACGCACTTCATGCGTATCCAGCGCACGGATACCGCTATCGATAGCCTGCGCGAGCAGTTCGTGAACCTGCGTTGTGTTGGCCGTTAAATTCTGCGGCAGTGCGGGCGTTTCCCGTAGCTGTTTCTGGTTCCGGCGATATTCCACCATATGCATAAATGCCGTAATCGTGCCTTCCGGCGTACGATAGGTGGGGATGCCCGCGTCGCTGAAGAGGCGTCGCGCCTCGATAGAAGAGTACTCACCGCACCAGTTGGTCAGCACGCTGATGTAGTGCCCACGTGGATGGCGTTTGATCGCGTCAATTAACGCCACGGCGCTTTCAGTGCCGGTTGCGGTGGCGCTGGGGGAGTGGATCACCAGCAGTGCATCCAGATCCGGGCTGTCGAGTAACGTGTTGACCGCGGCGATATAGCTCTCGATGCTGGCATCATCACGTAGATCCAGCGGGTTTCCGGCCTGCACGGAATCCGGTAACCGTTCAGTCAGTTTTGTCCGCGTTTCATCGCTGAGAGCCGCCAGTTTGCCGTTGCGTGCCCACAGTTGATCGAGCGCCAGCGCTGCCGGGGCAGCACCATTGCTGATAATCATTAAACGCTCGCCGCGCAGAGGGCGCATATGGCTTAAGGTTTCAACGGCGGAAAAAAGTTCGTGAGTATCGCGCACGCGCAGCAGACCGGCGCGCTGAATCGCGGCGTCCCAGGCGGGGTCCAGACCCGCGTTAGCGTGCAGCAGTCTCTGCGCCGCCGGGCTACGTCCGCTCTTAATCACCAGAATGGGTTTATTACGTGAGGCGCTACGGGCGGCGGATACAAAACGTCGTGCGTCACTTAAATTTTCCAGATAAAGCAGAATGGCGCTGGTTTTGCTGTCGCGCGCGAGGAAATCGAGCAGGTCGTCGACGTCGATATCCAGGCTATCACCGAGCGCAATAAAGTAGGAGAAGCCCATCTCGCGCTGCTGCGCCCAGTCAAGGATGGTATTGGAAACGGCGGCGGACTGCGAAATAAACGCCAGTTTGCCTTTGCGAATCGGCACCGGAGAAAAACTGGCGTTCAGACCCTGCCAGGGGGCTAAAAGCCCCAGACTGTTTGGCCCTAAAAGGCGCATCTGGTAGCGCGCGGCGCAGGCTGATAATTCGGCAAACTGATCGGGCGGTGAAGAGAGAATAATGCAGGTTTTACAGCCTTTTTCACCCAATGCTTCCAGCAGTTCCAGATTGCGTTTGGCGTGCGTACATAGTACGGCGAGGTCAGGTGAAAACGGCAGGCTGGCGATAGTCGGCCAGGCCAGCACGCCGAGCACCGCTTTCCAGGTGGGCGTAACGGGCATAACGGGGCCGTTAAACCCACCCGCTAACAGATTGCGCATCATCAGAAAACCGGCGCGCTGCGGCTTCATGGATGCGCCAATCACGGCAATCGATTTTGGTCGAAGAAGTGCTTCCAGCCCACGTTGACTCATTCCGGCTTCCCTCAGGTATAAGCATCCGTATGAGTCTAAACGCTTTCCTCACATTGTGCTGTGATGCTTCCCTTATGCTGGGTTTTTCCTGCCAGATAACGGGTACGAAAACGCGTAAAGTGTTCGCCTAACGCGTGAGCAGCGCCAGTATCGCCCGCGAGGTCAAGCAGCGCCATCGCCACTTCGGCGGTACAGTACTGACCGTCCGCGTGCGCTTCCCGCAGGCCATAGGCGGAAACGCGCGACAAATCGACCGAAATCACCGGGAAATTATCCAGCCACGGGCTCTTGCGAAACATTTTTCGCGCTTCGGTCCAGGTGCCGTCGAGCATAATAAACAGCGGGGGTTTGCCCGCTTTCGGCGCGGCGATCACTTCCCGCTCTGTGCCGGCATAGGACGCCGGGAAAACCACTACCGGTTGGTATGCGGGATCCTGAACCAGCTCCAGCAGCGCGGCAGGCGGCTCGGT
This sequence comes from Pseudocitrobacter corydidari, assembly GCF_021172065.1. Classification (NCBI taxonomy): domain Bacteria; kingdom Pseudomonadati; phylum Pseudomonadota; class Gammaproteobacteria; order Enterobacterales; family Enterobacteriaceae; genus Pseudocitrobacter; species Pseudocitrobacter corydidari. Next base: position 95,993 of record NZ_CP087880.1, read on the forward strand.
ACGCGACCACTGAAATGCGGCGGTATCCGGCAGAATATCGGCGATCAGGCGGCCCGTGTTGCTGGGTTTCATCGGTTCAGTATCGAACATCACCAGACAAAAACGGCTGGTGGCGGAGCTGGGTTGCAGGGTTTCGCATAAACACTGTTTAAGCGGCAGCAGGCAACGTTGGCAGCGGCGAACACGATTGCCACGGGCGAGGAAAGGGCGCGTGGCGCGGGCCAGACGTTCAGCCCGGAGTTGCAGTACAGCGTTTGGAGTCATGGCAATAGCATAGAAAAAGGCTATTGTCGCAGAGGTGAAAACGGGGCACAAGATGCGCCCCGCAGATGTTATGCTTCGAGGGCTTCGTTAAGCCAGCTTTCGAACGGCGCTTTCGGTACCGCGCCATTGAGCATGTCGATCATTTCACCATTTTTGAAGATCATAATGGTCGGGATGCTGCGAATACGGAAACGAGCGCTGAGCTCGCGCTCGACCTCGGTGTTCACTTTCACAAAGCGCATTTTGCCGCTGCGTTCTTCCGCCACATCTTCAAAGATAGGCGCGAAATTGCGGCATGGGCCGCACCACGGCGCCCAGAAATCAATAACAACGGGCAAATCGTCCTTCAGCAGCTTGTCCAGCGTGGCGTCGGTGGCGTTGATCACATCGCCATCAAACAGATCATGACCACAGCGTCCACATTTCGCCGCATCGTTTACACGATCTTCAGGTATGCGGTTAACAGCCTGACAGTGGGCACAAACGGTATTCATAACTAACCTCTGGGTAGTAGGGTTGCCGATCGGCGAGGTCGCCGGATGTTTCTGTAATGTTACATATTATCGATGAGACTGTTTTATTCGACAATGCGGTTTACTCAATGGGTACAATAGTCGCCGTCTTTGATATGAAGTAATGGCGCAGCGCTACTACATCAGGTAATCTGCGCGCTTCGCGCAGCGCAGGTGGAGAAAAATATGAGCGACGAACTGAAGAACAAAAACGGCAAAGTCAAAGTGATGTATGTCCGCAGTGACGATGACTCGGATAAACGCACCCATAATCCGCGTACAGGAAAAGGCGGTGGCCGTCCTGGTACACGTGCCGAAGGTGGTCGCCGTCCTGCCCGTGACGACAGAAAAGGCCCGAACCGCGAACGCAGCCGCGAGCGTGACGATCGCGGTGAACGCGAAAGCTCACCGTGGCGCACGGTTTCCCGCGCACCGGGTGATGAAACCCCGGTAAAAGCCGATCACGGTGGCATCAGCGGTAAAAGCTTTATCGACCCGGAAGTCCTGCGTCGTCAGCGTGCGGAAGAGACGCGCGTTTACGGTGAAAACGCCTGCCAGGCGCTGTTCCAGAGCCGCCCGGACGCCATTGTGCGCGCCTGGTTTATCCAGAGCGTAACGCCGCGCTTTAAAGAAGCGCTGCGCTGGATGGCGGCAAACCGCAAAGCGTACCACGTGGTTGATGAAGAGGAACTGGCGAAAGCGTCCGGAACCGAACACCACGGCGGCGTATGCTTCCTGATTAAAAAACGCAGCGGCACGTCCGTACAGGATTGGGTCGCTAAGAGCGGCGATACCGATTGTGTGCTGGCGCTGGAAGATGTTGGCAACCCGCACAACCTGGGCGCGATGATGCGTAGCTGCGCGCATTTCGGTATTAAAGGCCTGCTGCTGCAGGACGCTGGCGTGCTGGAATCCGGCGCGGCAATCCGTACCGCAGAAGGCGGCGCTGAGCACGTTCAGCCGATCACCGGCGACAGCTTCATTGATGCGCTGGATGATTTCCGCAAAGCAGGTTACGCCATCGTGACCACGTCCAGCCACGCGGGTACGCCGCTGTTTAAAGCCGAGCTGCCGAAGAAAATGGTGCTGGTGTTAGGTCAGGAACGTGATGGTTTGTCTGATGCTGCACTGTCGAGCGCCGATCTGAGCGTATCCATCGACGGGACCGGCGCGGTAGAAAGCCTGAACGTCTCTGTAGCAACCGGCGTACTGCTGAGTGAATGGTGGCGTCAGAATAAAGCCTGAACGTAAGCCATAAAAGAATGCCAGCATCGCGCTGGCATTTTTTTTACTCGCTTTCCGCCGGTAGCACCGGCATCCAGTCGATGGGCGCTTCACCGCGATGCGCCAGCCATTCGTTAGCCTGCACAAAGTGGTTGCAGCCAAAAAAGCCGCGATGGGCAGAAAGCGGTGACGGGTGCGGAGCTTTCAACACGCGATGGCGCTGCGCATCGATAATCGCGCCTTTCTTCTGGGCATGCGATCCCCACAGCAAAAAGACCACGCCTTCCCGATGTTCGTTAATCAGGCTGATCACTTTATCGGTAAAGGTTTCCCAGCCGAGGCTGGCGTGAGAATGCGCCTGACCTGCACGCACCGTCAGCACCGTGTTAAGCAACAGCACGCCCTGGCGCGCCCAGCTTTCCAGATAGCCATGCTGAGGGCGGGTAAAGCCCGGAATTGAACCTTCCAGCTCTTTATACATATTCAGCAGCGACGGCGGCGTGGCAATACCAGGGCGAACAGAGAAAGCCAGCCCATGCGCCTGACCCGGTCCGTGGTACGGGTCCTGACCTAAAATCACCACTTTCACATCGCTCAGTTCAGTGAAGCGAAAGGCGTTAAACACATCTTTCTGCGGCGGGTAAATCGTTGTGCCTGCCTGGCGCTCATTCGCCACCGTCGCCAGTGTGTTCAAAAAATAGGGTTGTTGCTTCTCATCGGCCAGCACATCGTGCCAGGTTAAAAGGGCGCTCATCTCGCTCTCCTGGAAATTGTCATGGGGATAGCTTAACTGCTTCTTTCTCCATCACAAAATTGGTCAGCGGGAAAAGCACGTCCCCCCTAAAAAAGTTGAAAATTTACAGAGAAAATTTGGCCTTACCACTCGGCGTAACTTGATATAAAACAAGTAAATTAGTGTATGACCACTTTTGTGGTGTGGTTTTTATTGATTTAAATCAAAGAATGCCGGGTGTTTGAGGGGTATATATACACTCAAGCAACAATGGTTTTACCAATTGGCCGGGAACTGGCCGGTTAAACGAATATGAATAGCCTAAGGGAGGCATCAAATGATTACTGGTATTCAGATTACTAAAGCCGCTAACGACGACCTGCTGAATTCTTTCTGGCTGCTGGATAGCGAAAAAGGTGAAGCTCGCTGCCTGGTTGCCAAAGGTGGTTATGCAGAAGATGAAGTGGTTGCCGTGAAAGCGCTTGGCGACATCGAATATCGTGAAATCCCGGTTGAAGCGAAACCAGAAGTTCGCGTAGAAGGTGGTCAGCACCTGAACGTTAACGTTCTGCGTCGTGAAACCCTGCTGGACGCGGTTGAACATCCGGAAAAATATCCGCAGCTGACCATTCGTGTTTCAGGCTACGCGGTGCGCTTCAATTCCCTGACGCCGGAACAGCAGCGCGACGTTATCGCCCGTACTTTCACTGAAAGCCTGTAAGTTTTCAGTAGCAGGAAATAAAAACGCCGGGGAAACCCGGCGTTTTTTTTTACTCTTCAGTCGATTGTGGTGGCGTGCCGCTTGGCTTACGGCGCTTACCCACATTCTTCGCGTCGCGATGGCGTACTTTCACGCGCGGTTTTTCTTTATCTTTCTCTTTTTTCTTTTCGGCGCGTTTTGCCAGCACTTTCTTCGACGGCTTACCGGTCATTTTTTCGCTTGGCGCACGCGTCGTTGGGCGCAGTTCATCGATGACGCGTGCTTTCAGCGGCTCCTCGATGTAACGACCAATTTTCTGCAGCAGCAGATGGTCATGCGCTTCAACCAGAGAAACCGCTGTGCCTTTACGGCCCGCGCGGCCGGTACGGCCAATACGGTGCAGATAGGTATCGCCGGTGCGGGGCATATCGAAATTAATCACGTGGCTGACATCCGGAATATCAATACCGCGAGCGGCAACGTCGGTCGCAACCAGCACGTTTACGCGGCCTTCCGTCAGACGCTTGATCCCTTCGGTACGCTTGATCTGCGCCATTTCGCCTTCGAGATAGCAGTTGTTGATCCCGGCGGCACGCAGCATTTCAGCAAGTTCATGCACACGCTCACGTTTACGTACAAACACGATAGCGCGCGTCATATCTTCTTGTTTCAGAAGGTGCTTGAGCAGCTCAACTTTGTGTTCCAGGTTATCCGCACGGTAGTACCACTGATGAATTTTCTTGCGTTCACGGGTGGACGGATTAGCAGAAACTTCAACCGGATCTTCGAGCAGACGCTCGGCAAAATCTTTAATCGCATCGCCTTCAAGCGTGGCGGAGAAGAGCAGCGTCTGCTTACGCCAGCGGGTTTCACCGGCAATGTGTTCGATATCCTGCGCAAAGCCGAGATCAAGCATCCGGTCAGCTTCGTCAAGAATTAAGGTCTCGACGGCACGGCAGTCAAAGTTTTCTTCTTTGATGTACTGCAACAGGCGACCGGTGGTGGCAACCACGATATCCTGGTTTTCGCTGAAGACTTCAGCGTGGTTCATGTACGCGACACCGCCGGTAATGGTGGCGATATCGAGATGGGTATTTTTGGCCAGCTCGCGCGCGTGGTCGGCTACCTGCATCGCCAGTTCACGCGTTGGCGTCAGGATCAAAATGCGCGGCGGGCCGGATTTTTTGCGCGGGAAGTCGAGCAGATGCTGCAACGCAGGCAGCAGATACGCCGCTGTTTTACCGGTGCCGGTGGGCGCAGAACCCAAAACATCACGTCCATCGAGCGCAGGCGGAATGGCGGCAGCCTGGATGGCGGTCGGGCGTGTAAAGCCTTTGCTCTGGAGGGCATCCAGCAGGCTTTCATCAAGTTCAAGTTCGGAAAAAGTCGTTACAGTCATTGTCTACCTCAGTGTGAGGCGCTGATTATAGACGTTACGGCTCTAATCTTCATCTGTTTGTATGGCTATCTGTTCTCAGGTATTGTGCTGAGCCAAAACCGGATACGCAAAATGACTATGTCTGACTCGAAACCCACGCTGCGTCGTAATGGATTTACCTTTAAAAAATTTTTTGTCGCGCATGACCGTTGTGCCATGAAAGTGGGGACGGACGGCATTTTACTGGGCGCATGGGCGCCGATTGCCCATGTAACGCGGGTGCTGGATATTGGTACGGGAAGCGGGTTGCTGGCGTTGATGCTGGCACAGCGCACCGAAGCGAGTACGCATATCGACGCCGTTGAGCTGGATGAAAACGCCGCTGAACAGGCGCGAGAGAACGTCGCGCAATCTCCGTGGCCGCAGAAAATTACCGTCCACACGGCGGATATTCAGTCCTGGGTCGCGAGCGCCAATAGCCGCTATGACCTGATTGTCAGCAATCCGCCTTACTACCAGCAGGGCGTTGAGTGCGCCACGCCACAGCGTGAGCAGGCACGCTACACCACGTCCCTCGATCATCAAACGTTGCTTACCTGCGCGGCGGATGCCATTACGGAAGAGGGATTTTTCTGTGTAGTATTACCGGAAAATATTGGCCAGAGTTTTACCGAACAGGCCCTGTCGATGGGCTGGCATTTACGCCTGCGCACGGATATCGCTGAATATGATACGCGCCCGCCGCACCGCGTCCTGCTGGCGTTCTCGCCAAAAAACGGTGAAGGCTTTAGCGACAGATTGGCGATTCGTGGGCCAGAGCAGCAGTACTCAGAAGCGTATACTGCGCTGACCCAGGCGTTTTATCTCTTTATGTGAGTGAGTGGCGAGAGCACGGAAGGGCCGGAATCCTGCATGAGATCCGGATAATCGAGCGTGTAATGCAGGCCCCGGCTCTCTTTACGCATCATCGCACAGCGGACAATCAACTCCGCCACCTGTACCAGATTGCGCAGTTCCAGCAAATTATTCGACACGCGAAAGCGTGAGTAATACTCGTCGAGCTCCTGCTGAAGCATGGTAATGCGACGCAGGGCGCGCTCCAGCCGTTTCGTGGTGCGCACAATGCCGACGTAATCCCACATCAGCAAACGCAGCTCGTGCCAGTTATGCTGAATCACCACCCGCTCGTCGGAATCATCTACCCGGCTTTCGTCCCACGCGGGCAGGGTTTCCACCTGACGCGCGTTGGCAATTCGCTTATTAATATCTTCCGCCGCTGACCAGCCATAGACCAGACACTCCAGCAGGGAGTTAGAGGCCATACGGTTGGCGCCATGCAGGCCGGTATAGCTCACTTCGCCGATCGCATACAGGCCGTCAACGTCGCTGCGTCCGTTATCATCTACCATCACGCCGCCGCAGGTATAGTGCGCCGCCGGGACAACCGGCACTGGCTCTTTGGTCAGGTCGATACCCAGCCCCAGCAGTTTCTCGTAAATCATCGGGAAATGATGGCGGACAAATTCTTCGGGCTTATGGCTGATGTCCAGATACATACAATCCACACCGAGCCGTTTCATTTCATGATCGATCGCGCGGGCCACCACATCGCGTGGCGCAAGCTCGCCACGCGCGTCGAAATCAGGCATAAAACGGCTGCCGTCCGGGCGCTTGAGCATCGCGCCTTCTCCGCGCAGCGCTTCGGTGAGCAGGAAGTTACGCGCCTGCGGATGGAACAGGGCGGTGGGGTGGAACTGATTAAACTCCAGATTCGCCACGCGGCAGCCCGCACGCCAGGCCATGGCGATGCCGTCGCCCGAGGAGATATCCGGGTTGGTGGTGTACTGATAGACCTTGGACGCGCCGCCCGTCGCCAGCACCACCGATTTTGCCGCGCAGGTTTCCACGCTCTCTTTATTACGATTCCAGATCCACGCGCCCACCACGCGGCGCGTGCCGGGCAGGCCAATTTTATCGGACATGATCAGGTCTACCGCGTTGCAGCGCTCAATCACCCGAATATTGGGATGATTCAGCGCCTTGCTGACCAGCGTGTTTTCCACTTCTTTGCCGGTGGCATCCGCCGCATGCAGAATGCGGCGATGGCTGTGGCCGCCTTCGCGCGTCAGGTGATAGCTCGCTTCGCCGTTGCTTTGTACTTGCGTATCAAACAGTACGCCCTGGTCAATCAGCCACTGGACGCAGTTTTTGGCGTTGCTGGCCACGAACGACACGGCGTCACGATCGCAAATCCCGGCTCCGGCGATGAGTGTGTCCTCGACGTGGGATTCGATACTATCTGTTTCATCAAAAACAGCCGCAATTCCGCCCTGTGCGTAGAAGGTTGAACCTTCACTGATCGGGCCTTTGCTGAGCACAATGACAGATTGCTGCTCGGCAACGCGCAGCGCGAGAGATAAACCGGCAGCACCGCTACCGATGATCAGGACATCACAGGAGAGATCTGGAAGAGTGTTCATGATGATTTGTTTAATTTACTAAACACGGTTTGCGCAGCATAGCATCATAAAACGCGCTGGCGCACACATTTTTTTAGTGGAAGTTGTAACGGCTAAACATAACGGCGTCTGAACGGACTTTGTAAACGAAGGAAAATAATCGAATCTCTGACTCCGGAAACCAGTATTTATGGTGAAATAAAAGGCGGGTTACGTTACTCTTGCGAGAATTGCGTTTTTCTTTCGCAACTTAGACAACGTAGTGCATGCGTAGACTTATAATGAGAGACAATGAACGGTCTACAACTGACAAACAAAAAACAAAGGCGTAACGGAACTTTACAATCATCAGACACTCTAACCCTGTGCTTGCTCATAGTGCAGTGAACGGAGTGGCGTTTTGATTACGCATTGGAATAGGGTTTGGGGAGACATTACCTCGGATGAGCGAGCAGTTAACGGACCAGGTCCTGGTTGAACGGGTCCAGAAAGGAGACCAGAAAGCTTTTAACCTACTGGTGGTGCGCTACCAGCATAAGGTGGCGAGCCTGGTTTCCCGATATGTGCCGTCAGGTGACGTTCCTGATGTGGTGCAAGAGTCTTTTATAAAGGCCTATCGTGCGCTGGATTCATTCCGGGGGGATAGCGCTTTCTATACGTGGCTGTACCGTATTGCAGTCAATACGGCAAAAAATTACCTGGTTGCTCAGGGGCGACGCCCACCGTCCAGCGATGTGGACGCAATGGAAGCAGAAAACTTCGAAAGTGGCGGCGCACTGAAAGAAATTTCGAACCCTGAGAACTTAATGTTGTCAGAAGAACTGAGACAGATCGTTTTTCGCACCATTGAAAGCCTTCCAGAAGATTTACGCATGGCAATTACCCTGCGAGAACTGGATGGCCTAAGCTATGAAGAGATAGCTGCAATTATGGATTGCCCGGTGGGTACAGTTCGTTCCCGTATCTTCCGTGCGCGAGAAGCTATTGATAATAAAGTTCAACCGCTTATCAGGCGTTGACGGTAGCGGGATACTGGAAAAGGTATTAGGCATGCAGAAAGAAAAACTTTCCGCCTTAATGGATGGTGAAACGCTGGATAACGAGTTGCTCACCGAATTAACTCGTTCGCCGGAAATGCAAAAAACCTGGGAGAGCTATCATCTCATCCGTGATTCGCTGCGCGGCGATACGCCGGATGTGCTCCATTTTGATATCTCTTCTCGCGTCATGGCTGCCATCGAAAATGAGCCCGCTCGTCAGGCGACGCCGCTCATTCCTGAAGCCCAGCCAGCGCCACATCAATGGCAGAATATGCCATTCTGGAAAAAAGTACGTCCGTGGGCGAGCTCACTCACCCAAATGGGCGTTGCGGCTTGCGTATCGCTTGCAGTTATTGTCGGTGTCCAGCACTATAATGGGCAATCAGATTCTACTCAGCAGCCCGAAACACCGGTTTTTAATACCTTACCGATGATGGGCAAAGCAAGTCCGGTTAGCCTGGGCGTGCCGTCTGATGCCACTGCGGGTACTGGCCAGCAACAGCAGGTTCAGGAACAACGCCGTCGCATCAACGCAATGTTGCAGGATTATGAATTGCAGCGCCGCCTGCATTCTGAGCAACTTCAGTTTGAACAGGCACAAACCCAGCAGGCTGCTGTTCAGGTGCCGGGCTATCAAACTTTAGGAACGCAATCGCAGTAATGAAGCAACTTTGGTGTGCCATGTCCCTTGTGGCTGGCAGCCTGTTCTTCTCTGTCAACGCCTCGGCTGATGTCTCGTCCGGGGCGTTGTTGCAGCAGATGAATCTGGCCAGTCAGTCCCTCAACTATGAGCTGTCATTCGTCAGCATCAATAAAGCCGGTGTCGAATCGCTACGCTATCGTCACGCGCGTTTGAATAATCAGGCGCTGGCGCAGCTCTTGCAGCTCGATGGTCCGCGTCGTGAAGTGGTGCAACGCGGCAATGAAATCAGCTATTTTGAGCCGGGCCTCGACCCGTTTACGCTCAATGGCGATTACATCGTCGACTCCCTGCCGTCGCTGGTCTATACCGACTTTAAACGCCTGGCGCCGTATTACGATTTCATCTCCGTTGGCCGCACCCGTATCGCCGATCGCTTATGTGAAGTGATCCGCGTCGTCGCGCGCGATGGCACCCGTTATAGCTACATCGTCTGGATGGACTCTGAAAGCAAACTGCCGATGCGCGTCGACCTGCTCGATCGCGACGGCGAAACGCTGGAGCAGTTCCGCGTGATTGCCTTTAACGTGGGCGATCAGGTTGGCAGCAGCATGGATAAACTGGCGAAAGCCAGCCTGCCGCCGCTGCTCTCCGTTCCGGCGGGCAGTAAAGTGAACTTCAACTGGTCGCCGACCTGGGTGCCGCAGGGCTTCAGCGAAGTCTCCAGCAGCCGCCGTACGTTACCGACCATTGATACCGCGGTGGAGTCTCGTCTCTTCTCGGACGGTCTGTTCAGTTTCTCTATTAATATCAGCCGGGCCACGGCCAACAGCAGCGAACAGATGCTGCGTACCGGTCGCCGCACGGTCAGCACCACCGTGCGCAATCAGGCTGAAATCACCATCGTCGGTGAACTGCCGCCGCCAACGGCGAAACGTATTGCCGACGGTATTAGCTTCAAGGGCGCACAATGATTAAAGAGTGGGCGACCGTTGTCTCCTGGGAGAACGGCGTAGCGAAAGTTCACTGTGACGTGAAAGCGTCATGCAGCAGCTGCGCGTCACGCGCGGGCTGCGGCAGCCGTGTGCTAAATAAGCTGGGGCCGCAAACCAGCCACACCATTAGCGTCCCTAGCGCGGAACCGCTGGTGGCCGGGCAAAAAGTGGAGCTGGGCATTAGCGAAAGCAGCCTGCTGGGTTCCGCTATGCTGGTTTACCTGTCACCGTTGGTAGGGCTGTTTATCATGGCCTCTCTGTTCCAGGTGCTGTTCGGCACAGACATCGCTGCCATGTGCGGGGCGCTGTTAGGCGGTGTGGGGGGCTTTTTACTGGCGCGCGGTTTTTCGCCTGCGCTTGCGAAACGCGAAACCTGGCAACCGGTCATCATTAGCGTTGGCCTGCCGCCTGACCTCCTGCGAACCACCACTTCTTCCGAATTGAGCCAGTGATCGCACTGGCTTTATTTTTATTTACATCTGCTATGAGAAAGCCGTGAGCGGAACCGCTATGCTTGCTGGAAGAGCATTTCCTGGTTGCGCAGTTGTAGTGTAGAATGCGGCGTTTTCGAACGACACAAACGTCAGGCACAGAACAGCGGCCTCAAAGTATTCGTAAGGCATAATTATCTTAATATATGAAGAATATACGTAACTTTTCGATCATTGCACATATCGACCACGGTAAGTCGACGCTGTCTGACCGTATCATCCAGATTTGCGGTGGCCTTTCTGATCGTGAAATGGAAGCCCAGGTTCTCGACTCGATGGATCTGGAACGCGAACGCGGCATTACCATTAAAGCGCAGAGCGTCACCCTGGACTTTAAATCAGCTGATGGCGAAACCTATCAACTGAACTTTATCGACACCCCTGGTCACGTCGACTTCTCTTACGAAGTTTCCCGTTCTCTTGCGGCCTGTGAAGGCGCACTGCTGGTGGTTGACGCCGGGCAGGGCGTAGAGGCGCAAACTCTGGCGAACTGCTACACCGCCATGGAAATGGACCTGGAAGTGGTTCCGGTTCTGAACAAAATCGACCTGCCGGCAGCCGATCCTGAGCGCGTGGCGGAAGAGATTGAAGATATCGTCGGTATCGACGCGGCAGATGCCGTGCGCTGCTCGGCGAAAACCGGCGTGGGTGTCACCGAGGTTCTGGAACGTCTGGTGCGCGATATTCCGCCGCCGGAAGGCGATCCGGAAGGCCCGCTGCAGGCGCTGATCATTGACTCCTGGTTCGATAACTACCTGGGCGTGGTCTCGCTGGTGCGTATTAAAAACGGCACCATGCGTAAAGGCGATAAAATCAAAGTGATGAGCACCGGTCAGGTGTATAACGCTGACCGTCTGGGCATCTTCACCCCGAAACAGGTTGACCGTACCGAGCTGAAATGCGGCGAGGTGGGTTGGCTGGTGTGCGCCATTAAAGACATTCTGGGCGCACCGGTTGGCGATACGCTGACCCAGGCGCGTAACCCGGCTGACAAGGCGCTGCCAGGCTTTAAAAAAGTCAAACCGCAGGTTTATGCGGGCCTGTTCCCGGTAAGCTCTGACGATTACGAAAACTTCCGCGATGCGCTGGGCAAACTGAGCCTGAACGACGCCTCCCTGTTCTATGAGCCGGAAAGCTCTACCGCGCTGGGCTTCGGCTTCCGCTGTGGCTTCCTCGGTCTGCTGCACATGGAGATCATTCAGGAACGTCTGGAACGTGAATACGATCTGGATCTCATCACCACCGCGCCGACCGTAGTCTACGAAGTAGAGACCACCAACAAAGAGGTCATCTACGTCGACAGCCCGTCCAAGCTGCCGCCGCTGAACAACATCGCTGAGCTGCGTGAGCCTATTGCCGAGTGTCATATGCTGCTGCCGCAGGAGTATCTCGGCAACGTTATCACTCTGTGCGTTGAAAAACGTGGTGTACAGACCAACATGGTTTACCACGGTAAACAGGTTGCGCTGACCTATGAAATCCCGATGGCGGAAGTGGTGCTCGACTTCTTCGACCGTCTGAAGTCAACGTCCCGCGGTTATGCATCGCTGGATTACAACTTCAAACGCTTCCAGGCGTCTAACATGGTGCGTGTTGATGTTCTTATCAACAGCGAACGCGTCGATGCGCTGGCGCTGATCACCCACAACGACAATGCGCCGTACCGTGGTCGTGAACTGGTTGAAAAGATGAAAGAGCTGATCCCTCGTCAGCAGTTTGATATCGCGATTCAGGCGGCCATTGGCAACCACATTATCGCGCGCTCTACGGTGAAACAGCTTCGTAAAAACGTCCTGGCGAAATGCTATGGCGGTGACGTCAGCCGTAAGAAAAAACTGCTGCAAAAACAGAAAGAGGGTAAAAAGCGTATGAAGCAGGTCGGTAACGTCGAACTGCCGCAGGAAGCTTTCCTCGCCATTCTGCACGTCGGTAAAGACGGTAAATAATCCTTAAGGAGTTGGCATGGCGAATATGTTTGCCCTGATTCTGGTGATTGCCACACTGGTCACGGGCCTTTTGTGGTGCGTTGATAAATTTATTTTCGCGCCCAAACGTCGGGAACGTCAGGCTGCGGCGCAGGTCGCAACCGGAGATGCGCTGGACAAAAAAACGCTGAAAAAAGTGGGCCCGAAACCGGGCTGGCTGGAAACTGGCGCGTCCGTATTTCCGGTGCTGGCGATTGTGCTCATCGTGCGTTCTTTTATTTATGAGCCGTTCCAGATCCCATCCGGTTCAATGATGCCGACGCTGTTAATTGGTGATTTTATCCTCGTGGAAAAATTCGCCTACGGCATCAAAGATCCTATTTACCAGAAAACGATTATCGAAACGGGTCATCCGAAACGTGGCGACATCGTGGTCTTTAAATATCCGGAAGATCCGCGCCTTGATTATATCAAACGCGCGGTAGGGCTGCCGGGTGATAAAGTCACTTACGATCCGATCAGCAAAGAAGTCACTATTCAACCGAACTGCAGTTCAGGCCAGGCGTGCGGTAACGCGTTGCCGGTCACCTACTCGAACGTTGAACCGAGCGATTTCGTTCAGACTTTTGCCCGTCGTAACGGCGGCGAAGCGACCAGCGGTTTCTTTGAATTGCCGAAAGGTGAAACCAAAGAAAATGGCATTCGCCTGACCGAACGTCAGGAGACGCTGGGCGAGGTAAATCACCGTATTTTGACCGTGCCAATCGCACAGGATCAGGTCGGCATGTACTATCGCCAGTCTGGTTTACAGCCGGCTACGTGGATTGTGCCGCCGGGTCATTACTTCATGATGGGTGATAACCGCGACAACAGCGCCGACAGCCGTTACTGGGGCTTCGTGCCGGAAGCGAACCTGGTCGGGAAGGCGACGGCCATCTGGATGAGCTTCGAAAAACAGGAAGGTGAATGGCCGACCGGCGTACGTTTAAGCCGTATTGGTGGTATTCACTAATCCTTGTCAGACTTATGCGGGGGCATTAGTGCCTCCGCATAAATTATTTAGCAGTTAAATCTCTCCAAACTAACGACATCCCTTGTCGTTGCGTATAGAATATCCCCCCGAAGTTACACATGTCTTTCTTAATAGACACGGCACACGAAACCGTATTGGTGCTTTCAGATCTGTTTCGTGTGCTGAATTTTTGACGCATTCATTTATTGGTATCGCATGAACCCCATCGTAATTAATCGGCTTCAACGGAAGCTGGGCTACACTTTTGTTCATCAGGAGTTGTTGCAACAGGCATTAACCCATCGCAGTGCCAGCAGCAAACATAACGAGCGCTTAGAATTTCTGGGCGATTCCATTTTAAGCTACGTGATCGCTAACGCCCTTTATCACCGTTTCCCGCGTGTGGATGAAGGCGATATGAGCCGTATGCGCGCGACGCTGGTTCGCGGTAATACGCTGGCGGAAATCGCCCGTGAATTCGAACTGGGCGAATGCCTGCGTTTAGGGCCGGGTGAGCTGAAAAGTGGCGGCTTCCGTCGCGAATCTATCCTCGCGGATACGGTTGAAGCGTTGATTGGCGGGGTGTTTCTCGACAGCGATATTCAGAATGTCGAGAAGTTAATCCTCTCCTGGTATCAAACGCGTCTGGACGAAATCAGCCCGGGCGACAAACAGAAAGATCCAAAAACGCGCTTGCAGGAGTATCTGCAAGGCCGCCATCTGCCGCTGCCGTCTTATCTGGTGGTGCAGGTGCGTGGGGAAGCACACGATCAGGAATTTACTATCCACTGCCAGGTTAGCGGCCTGAGTGAACCGGTGGTTGGCACAGGTTCCAGCCGTCGCAAGGCGGAGCAGGCTGCCGCCGAACAGGCGTTGAAAAAACTGGAGCTGGAATGAGCGAAGACAAAACTTACTGCGGATTTATCGCCATCGTCGGTCGCCCGAACGTCGGCAAATCTACCCTGCTGAACAATCTGCTGGGGCAGAAAATTTCCATTACCTCGCGTAAAGCGCAGACCACCCGTCACCGCATCGTCGGTATTCATACGGAAGGCGCGTATCAGGCAATTTATGTTGATACCCCGGGCCTGCATATGGAAGAAAAACGCGCCATCAACCGCCTGATGAACAAAGCGGCGAGCAGCTCTATCGGTGATGTTGAGCTGGTTATTTTTGTTGTCGAAGGCACGCGCTGGACGCCGGACGACGAAATGGTGCTGAACAAACTGCGTGAAGGCAAAGCGCCGGTGATTCTGGCCGTAAACAAAGTCGATAACGTACAGGAAAAAGCAGATCTTCTGCCGCACCTGCAGTTCCTCGGTAGCCAGATGAACTTCCTCGACATCGTACCGATGTCTGCGGAAACCGGGCTGAACGTCGACACCATCGCCGGGATCGTGCGTAAACATCTGCCGGAAGCGATTCATCACTTCCCGGAAGATTACATCACCGACCGTTCTCAGCGTTTTATGGCGTCTGAAATCATCCGTGAAAAGCTGATGCGTTTCCTGGGCGAAGAACTGCCGTATTCTGTTACCGTGGAAATCGAACGTTTCGTGACTAACGAGCGCGGTGGTTACGACATCAACGGCCTGATCCTCGTTGAGCGTGACGGGCAGAAAAAGATGGTTATTGGTAACAAAGGTTCCAAAATCAAAACCATCGGTATCGAAGCCCGTAAAGACATGCAGGAAATGTTCGAAGCCCCGGTTCACCTGGAACTGTGGGTGAAAGTGAAATCCGGCTGGGCTGATGACGAACGCGCACTGCGTAGTCTTGGCTATGGCGACGATCTCTAAGAGCACACTCGGTGGAAGGCTGGCAGCGCGCATTCGTCCTGCATAGTCGCCCCTGGAGCGAAACCAGCCTGATGCTGGACGTCTTCACGGAAGAGTCGGGCCGCGTGCGCCTTGTTGCCAAAGGCGCACGTTCCAAACGTTCCAATCTGAAAGGCGCGCTTCAGCCTTTTACCCCCCTGTTAGTTCGCTTTGGCGGGCGCGGTGAAGTCAAAACCCTGCGCAACGCGGAAGCCGTTTCACTGGCTCTCCCCCTGAGCGGCATCACGCTCTACAGCGGCCTTTACGTGAATGAGCTCATTTCCCGCGTGCTGGAGCACGAAACCCGTTTCTCTGAACTCTTCTTCGATTACCTGCACTGCATTCAGGCACTGGCAGGCACCTCCGGTTCGCCCGAACCGGCATTACGTCGTTTTGAGCTGGCGCTGCTGGGGCATCTGGGATACGGCGTCGATTTCCTGCACTGCGCAGGAAGCGGTGAGGAAGTGGATGACACCATGACCTATCGCTATCGCGAAGAGAAGGGCTTTATCGCCAGTGTGGTGATAGACAACTACACCTTTACCGGCCATCAACTGAAAGCGCTGGCCAGCCGTGAGTTTCCGGATGTGGATTCGCTGCGCGCCGCAAAACGCTTTACCCGCATGGCGTTGAAGCCGTATCTTGGTGGCAAACCGCTAAAAAGCCGGGAATTATTCAGGCAGTTTTTGCCGAAGAAATAAACGTTCACTTTCACGATGAGAGTGAAAAACGAACATCGATTTAAAACCGAGGATTGTCATGGCTGAATTACTGTTAGGCGTCAATATTGACCACATTGCCACCCTGCGTAACGCGCGCGGCACAGCGTATCCGGACCCGGTTCAGGCGGCATTTATCGCCGAACAGGCGGGCGCGGACGGCATCACCGTTCACCTGCGTGAAGACCGTCGCCACATCACCGACCGCGACGTGCGTATCCTGCGTCAGACGCTCGACACGCGCATGAATCTGGAGATGGCGGTCACCGAAGAGATGCTGAACATTGCCGTCGATACCAAACCGCATTTCTGCTGCCTGGTGCCGGAAAAGCGTCAGGAAGTGACCACCGAAGGCGGTCTCGACGTTGCTGGTCAGCGTGACAAAATGCGCGATGCCTGCAAACGCCTCGCCGACGCAGGTATTCTGGTTTCCCTGTTTATCGATGCCGATAACGAGCAGATTAAAGCCGCGGCAGAAGTGGGCGCGCCCTACATCGAAATTCACACGGGTTGCTATGCTGATGCGGAAACCGACGCAGAGCAGGCTAAAGAACTGGAGCGTATCGCGCACGCCGCAACTTATGCCGCAAGCCTGGGGCTGAAAGTGAACGCCGGACACGGCCTGACCTATCACAACGTGAAAGCTATCGCCGCGCTGCCTGAGATGCACGAGCTGAATATCGGCCACGCGATTATTGGCCGCGCGGTGATGACCGGTCTGAAAGAGGCGGTAGCCGAAATGAAACGCCTGATGCTGGAAGCGCGCAAATAATGGCGATTCTTGGGCTCGGAACAGACATTGTCGAAATTACGCGTATCGAAGAGGTGATTGCCCGCAGCGGCGATCGCCTCGCCCGACGCGTACTCACCGACAATGAGTGGGCTATCTGGGGAACGCATCAGCAGCCGGTGCGTTTTCTGGCCAAGCGCTTCGCGGTGAAGGAAGCGGCGGCGAAAGCCTTCGGCACCGGCATCCGTAATAGCCTGGCGTTTAACCAGTTTGAAGTGTACAACGACGAAATGGGTAAACCGAAACTGCGCCTGTGGGGCGAAGCGCAAAAGCTGGCGGAAAAACTGGGCGTGGCGCACATGCACGTCACGCTGGCGGATGAACGTCGCTATGCCTGCGCGACGGTCATTCTGGAAAGTTAGATTTTGTCGGCGTGATGCATCGCCACGAATTTATCCCACAGTTGTTCTTCGCTCTCAACGTGTGCCGGATCCTTTAAAATCGTATTCGGGATAGGGCACACTTTCTGGCACGTTGGCGTCTCGTAATGGCCGATGCACTCGGTGCAGCGATCGCTATTGATCTCATAGATGCTATCACCCATCGAAATGGCTTCGTTCGGACACTCCGGTTCGCACATATCGCAGTTGATGCATTTTTTGGTGATTAACAACGCCATCAGGAAACTCTCAGAAACAACCTATTCGGGCCGCGCATTATACGCGCATTTTCTGCGCAGACCATACTTTTTCCGGGGTAATCGTATCGCTACCGTAGTGATCTTTGATTTGCGTCAGCAGGTCGCGCACCGGCTCATCAGGTAGCAAATCGCTGCCGTGCACCAGTATGACTTGCTGGTAAAACGTGGGTTCCTGTAACGACATCAGCCGAACGTTCTTTGCGGGCGTGGAGCGCAGCAGAGAGCGGGTGAGCAGTGCGATGCCAATCTGTGCCTCCGCATATTCCAGACAGGAGTAATGATTATCTACCTCGCAAATAATATTTGGCGCGATATGACGTTTTTCTAACTCAGTGGCAATCACACCTCGTAGCAGCAGTGATTCATTGAGGATGATAATAGGTTGCCCAGCTAATTGTTCCAGACGCAACGTGGCCTGTCGTGCCAGAGGATGGGTAAGCGGTACAGCTGCGACGATCTCATCCTCAAAAAGTCGTGTTGCGCTAATGTTTTCAGGCACACGACACTGGTAAACGATACCGAAGTCGATCACTTTGTCGCCTATTTTTTTAATCGTTTGTTCGGTAGAAAACTCTTTTACCGTCAGGGCTATCTCGGGATACTTCGCACTAAATAGCTTAAAAATGGGCAGCACCAGATGGCTTCCCGAGACACCAAGAGAAATATTGTCTCGGGTCTGATATTGGTAGAGCAATAATTCATTCTCGGCATTTTTTATATCCTGAAAAATTTTTATCGCATGAGTACGTAGTACTGCCCCCGCGCGGGTTAATTCAATGCGCCGCCCTTTTCGTTGGAAAAGAATAATTTTGGATGATGATTCTAATTGTTTTATTTGTTGGCTTAATGATGGCTGCGTGATAAACAGTCGCGCAGCGGCTCGCCCATAGTGCAGCTCATCGCTAAGTATCAGAAAGGATTGTAGTTGCTTGAGATTCATTACAGGCTTCGCAAAATAGGTTTTTATTATCACGATTATAAAAATTACCAAATGGTTTGCCTATTTCATCTTTTTTAAACTGTGACCAGTTTATTTTTATAAAGGGAAATAAAAGATGGCGAAGCCAATTAATCGCTGGGGGATGCTCGCGGCACACGTCTGCATTAACTTTGTGTTGGGAGGCGTTTATGCCTTCAGTTACTTTAAAACGCCGCTGATGGCACAGTATCACTGGGATCCGGCAATGCTGGCCTTAGCCTTCTCAATCAATATGGGGATTATTCCCATCCCCATGATTTGGGGTGGCAAGATGATTGATAATGGCAAAGGCAAGCAAGCGATTGTCATTGGCGGCATTCTGTTTTCACTGGGATTCATTCTCTCCGGGTTTGTCGACAACCTGTATTTGCTGTTCCTGACTTATGGCGTGCTAGCCGGGCTGGGTTCTGGCCTGGCCTTTACCGGCAATCTTAATAATATCCTCAAATTTTTCCCCGACCGGCGTGGTCTTGCCAGCGGCATCGTGCTGGCAGGCGTTGGCGTGGGCACGCTACTCTGTACCAAACTCGCCGAATTCTTTATGTCGCAAACTCACGATGTCAGCCAGGCACTGCTTTATCTGGGCATCGTTTACCTGGTGGTGATATTTGTGGTGCAGTTTTTCATCCGCAGCGCGCCGGCGAAAGACAGTGGCGGTATCGCGGCTTCGCCAATGGATAAAGACTATCGTCAGATGCTGCGCGATCCGCGATTCTGGCTGCTGTTCGCCATTCTGGCGCTGGGTGTTTTCTCCGGCATGGTGATCAGTTCCAGTTCAGCGCAAATCGGCATGATGCAGTATGGTCTGGCATCCGGTGCGATGGTGGTGAGTCTGGTCTCTATCTTCAACTCGGTGGGCCGTCTCTTCTGGGGGACCGTGGCGGATAAACTTGGCGGATACCCGACGCTTGTCACCGTCTACCTCTTCCTTGCGCTGTGCATGCTGATACTGCTCTTTTTCACCGGCAATACCACGATGTTCTACCTGAGCGCGCTGGGCGTCGGGTTTGGCTATGCTGGCATCCTGGTGATTTTCCCGGGGCTTACCAGTCAGAATTTTGGCATGCGTAATCAGGGCCTTAACTACGGTTTTATGTATTTCGGTTTTGCCGTGGGCGCGGTGATTGCGCCGTACATTACCTCTGCGATTGCCAAATCCAGCGGCAGCTATGATCCCGTCTTTATGCTTACCACCGGCTTGCTGGCGCTTGGGGTGATCCTGATTTTGTTTACCAAAAACTATGTCGCGAAAATTTTGACGCACATGAAAACGCAAGGAGTCTGAGATGAAAGTTGCAATAGCGGGCGCAGGTGCGATGGGCTGCCGTTTTGGTTATATGCTGGCTGATAGCGGCGTTGATGTTACGTTGATTGATGGCTGGAAAACGCACGTTGATGCCATCAATCAGCAGGGCTTATTCGTCGAAACAGAACGCGGAAGCCGCCATTATTCCCTGCCTGCGATGTTGGCCGAAGACGCGCACGGCGAATTCGATGTGGTCATTCTCTTCACAAAAGCGATGCAGATGGCGGAGATGCTGCAAAAAATCGCACCGGTGCTGGCGTCAGCAAAAGTGGTGATGACGCTCTCTAACGGTCTTGGCAACATCGAAACGCTGGAGCAGTACGTCGATCGTTCAGTTATTTACGCGGGCGTGACGCTCTGGTCCTGTGAACTCGAAGGCCCCGGACACATTCGGGCGACGGGGTCGGGTAACATTGAACTGCAACCGCTGATGTCGACGGATATGACAACGGCGGGTCGGCTTGTGGAGATGCTCAATCACGCGGGCCTGAATGCTGAACTGAGCGCCAACGTATTGCTCTCCATCTGGAAGAAAGCGGCGTTTAATAGCGTAATGAATACCTACTGCGCGCTGCTGGATTGCAACGTTGGGGGATTTGGTCGCCGCCCCGACGCGCTGGAGATGGCGCGTACTGTCGTGCGTGAGATTGTTCAGGTTGCCAGAAGCCAACAGATCCCGTTGACGGAAGAGATGGTGATGCACACCGTTCAGAAGGTGTTCGATCCACGTGAAAGCGGCGAGCACTACCCGTCGATGCATCAGGATCTGCATAAAGGCCGGCTCACCGAGATTGACTACCTGAATGGCGCGGTGGCGCGCATGGGGGAAGCGCAGGGGATACCGGTACCAGTGAATCGCCTGTTAACTCAGCTTATTCATGCTAAAGAAGCGCAGTAAAGCGAGGCGCGGGCGTAAGCCCGCGCAATCACACCAGCTTCTTCACCAGCGCTTCACTATGACGAATGCGATCCGGTGCGTTTTCCAGATCCTGCTGCACCAGCCCCATAAACAGCACATCCGCCAGCATCATCTGCGCGCTGGTTGAGGAAATCGCTGCGCTGCGCGTGGCCTGTTCTTCCGCAATGGTATAAAGGCAGTGCGTGGCGCGCTGCTGGAGCGCGTTGGGTGAAAAACCGGTGATGGCGAGAATTTTGCCGCCCGCGCGCAGGGTTTCATCCGCCGCCAGGTTTATCTCGCGACGCTCCCCGGAGTAGGAGATAGCTAACAGCAGGTCGCCTTCGCTTAGCGCCTGAACGCTGGCGAGCAGGGCGTGCATATCTAATTCGGCGACGGCGTTAAGGCCAATCTTCATCAGTTTCCAGCTAAAGTTGCGCGCCACCAGGCCCGAGGCGCCAATCCCGGTCAGCACGATGCGCCGTGCGCCGCGCAGCATATTCACCGCCTCCAGCAGTTTCTCTTCGTCATTGACGTCGAGTGAGGCATGCATCGCGGCAACGTTGTCTTTAATGAGCTTTTCACCCACCAGACGCAGCGGATCGTCGCCGCGAATCTGGTTGTGTACCGGAATTGAGTGCGGATTCGGGTTGCTGGCCAGCGCTTCGCTTAGCGCCAGTTTCAGGGCCGGAAAACCTTTAAAGCCCAGTTTTTGCGCGAACTTCACCACGCTGGACTGGCTGACACCCGACTGGCTCGCCAGCTGCTGTGAGCTGAGATGACGCGCCAGGTCAGGCTGCGCCAGGATAAAATCGGCCAGTTTTTTATCACTTTGCGCCAGATGCGGATATCGCTGGCGAATACGGATTAAACAATTCATACGCTCCTCAAGGGCAAAATTACGCTACCTCTCCCGACAACAATTCTGCTCGCCTGAAAGAATTATTATTCGATTATAACGGAATAACCTGAATTAAATATTCCACCTGGCGCAAAATATTGAACACTTTTTGCATCTCGCCGTTGAGGTGATGTTTCCAGAAATCACCCGCGCTATCTGTTACGCTTGTAAGGAGTTAACGGAAATTCATCGCTTAAAGGAGTCTGGTTTGGCAAACGACCCCCGTCGAGTTATTTTTTTCGACCTGGATGGCACGCTGCATCAGCAGGATATGTTCGGCACGTTTCTACGCTATCTGCTGCGGCGACTGCCGCTTAATGCGTTGCTGGTGCTGCCGCTGCTGCCGATTATTGGTATCGCGCTGCTGGTAAAAGGGCGCGCTGCGCGCTGGCCAATGAGTTTGCTGCTGTGGGGGTGTACCTTTGGACACAGCGAAGCCAAACTGCGCGCGCTGGAAGCGGAGTTCGCCACCTGGTTTCGCGCAAATGTGGTGACTTTCCCGGTGGTGCATAAGCGCCTGACCGAATACCTCATCAGTACCGATGCGGATGTATGGCTGATTACCGGCTCACCGCAGTCGCTGGTGGAGAAAGTCTATTTTGATACGCCCTGGCTGCCGCGCGTGAATCTTATTGCCAGTCAGATAACGCGGGCTCATGGCGGCTGGGTGCTGTCGCTGCGCTGTCTGGGGCATGAAAAAGTGGTGCAACTGGAGCGCAAAATCGGTACGCCGCTGCGTCTGTTTAGCGGTTACAGCGACAGCAAACAGGATAACCCGCTGCTCTATTTCTGCCAGCATCGCTGGCGGGTAACGCCGCGCGGTGAACTTCAGCGGCTGGAATAGTGGGTAATCTTATTCTCTCTATGTATAATGCGCCCCGATTTATCATCTGGAGTGCCCACTTTGTCCGACAATGAATTCAACCATGAATACTGGATGCGCCATGCGCTTACGCTTGCGCAGCGCGCCTGGGATGAAGGAGAAGTGCCGGTTGGCGCGGTGCTGGTGCTCGATAATCAGGTGATTGGCGAAGGCTGGAACCGCCCGATTGGTCGTCACGATCCGACGGCTCACGCCGAAATTATGGCGCTGCGTCAGGGCGGTATGGTGCTGCAAAACTATCGCCTGATTAACGCCACACTGTACGTTACGCTGGAGCCGTGCGTGATGTGTGCAGGCGCAATGGTGCACAGCCGCATTGGGCACGTCGTGTTTGGCGCGCGCGACGCCAAAACGGGTGCTGCCGGGTCGTTAATGGATGTCCTGCATCATCCGGGAATGAATCACCGTGTCGAGGTCACCGAAGGCGTATTGCGCGAACAATGTGCCGGTATGCTGAGTGATTTTTTCCGCGAACGCCGCGAACAAATCAAGGCATTGCGCAAAGCGCAGAAAGCCGAAAATCAATGATGAGAATGTGCGGCGTCGACCAGTTCGCTTGACGTTGATCCCTGAACGCTGTGCAGATAATCGCGTGGCGACAGGGAAATAAACGGTAAGAAGTCAGCATTGTTGCGGTTCAGTTCGTCCATTGTCACCGCTGGATAATCGGCGGCAATCGCCATCTCCTGGGCCACTTTCTTCTCTTTCTCCGCCAGATACCCCACCAGGCTAATTTGATACTTACGGATGTTTTCGACATAGGCGTAGGCCTCATGTCCACGCGCATAACCGTAAGTGAGCCTGCTGTAATAAGGTTTTTGGCTCAGCAGCGGCAGGCGCTGTTTCACATCTGTCCAGCTGTCCGGGTTGCCTTTCTGCTTAACCGTTAACGCGCGGGCGTCGAGCATATGCGCGTAACCCATGTTATAAGCGGCGAGGGCAAACCAGATTTTCTCATCCTGCGGCACCGTATCCGGCACTTTATCCATCATATCCAGCAGATAGCGCATGCCGCCACCGATGCTTTGTTCCGCATCGGTACGGTCGGTCAGTCCGAGGCTTTGAGCGGTGTTTTTGGTGAGCATCATCAGGCCGCGCACGCCGGTGGGGGAGGTGGCCAGCGCATCCCAGTGCGATTCCTGATACGAGATAGCCGCCAGCAGTCGCCAGTCTATCTCTTTCGCGTGTTTCTCAAACAGCGGCTGAAGGTCTGGCAACACGCTATCGACGGCGCGCAGGAACGACCGGGTATCGACATAATCGAAATCGCCGCCGTGCCCCAGATATTTCTCCTCCAGGCGGGCGAGGGTGCCGTCTTCATTTATGCTGTTGAAATAGTCGAGCATCGCGGCGGAAAGCGTGTCGTCTTCGTCGTTAACGCTAAACCAGGTCACCGGCTGCTCGTCGGTGATATCGAGCGCCACGGCCAGTTCAGGATGCACGCGCTGGAACAGACTGATCGCCACCGAGTCTGCGATGGTGTAACTCAGGCGGCCCGCCAGTACTTCTTCCATTAAGGTTTCGCTGCTGCGCTTTTCATCCACTTGCCAGCTGATATCGGGATACTTCGTCTCTTTCAGTGACCGCAGGTCGTTGATCACCGCATGTCCTGGCGCAATGGAAAGATTATCGGCGTTCAGTTCTCCCAGCGAACGCGGGCGATAGCTGCCGACGCGATACACCACCTGCTGAGAAACGGAATAGTAGGCCGGGCCTGCGTGGTAGTTTTTGACGCGCTCGCTGTTATACACCAGTCCCGCGGCCAGCAGGTCTGCTTTGCCGTTGTCGAGGTCGTCAAACAGTTCGCTGATGTTCTGCCGCACGGTCACCTTCAGTTTTACGCCAAGGTAATCGGCAAACTGTTCAGCAAGGGCGTAGTCGAGCCCGTACTCTTTATTATCAACGCGAGAGTAGGTTAGAGGTGACACGATGGTACTGACGCGAAGTTCCCCCCGCGCCTGAATGGCGGCAATGCGATTGGCCGGTTGGTTTATCCATGTAATGGAGGGCCAAAGGGCTGCTGCTAACAGCAGTGCGACGATGCCGATCAGCAGATAATTAATCTTTAATTTTTTCAAATAGTTAATTCTCTGCGCTAACTAAATCACTGTGTGCAGTGACCATAAGAAGACTATGGTCTGGAACAGAATGAGCGGCATTTTGCTTAAGATTGCGCCAGTTGGCAACTAATTCGAGAGATACGTCACATCTATTGGTAAAAGCAGGAAGTGATTTTATTTCTACGCAAACGGTTTCGTCAGGGCGCAGGATTATCTATAATAGCGCCCGTTTTCCCCCCTTGCGCACACTGAAAGCTTAGAAGACGAGAGACTTATGATGGAAATTCTGCGTGGTTCGCCTGCACTGTCTGCATTTCGTATTAACAAACTGCTGACGCGTTTTCAGGCAGCCAACCTCCCGGTAAGCAATATTTACGCTGAGTATGTCCATTTTGCCGATCTGGATGCTCCGCTTCACGACGAAGAGCGCGCCAGACTTGAACGTCTGTTGAAGTATGGCCCGAGTCTCAGCAGCCATACGCCTTCCGGTAAATTACTGCTCGTGACTCCCCGCCCTGGCACCATCTCCCCCTGGTCTTCAAAAGCAACCGACATCGCCCACAACTGTGGCCTGACTCAGGTTCTGCGCCTGGAACGCGGTGTGGCCTGGTATGTGGAAGCCTCTACGCTGACGGCGGAGCAGTGGCGTGAAGTGGCGGCAGCGCTGCACGATCGCATGATGGAAAGCGTCTTCGACTCGCTGCAGGATGCGGAAAAACTGTTTGCTCATCATCAGCCTGCACCGGTATCCAGCGTGGATCTACTGGGCGAGGGGCGTCAGGCGCTCATCGACGCTAACCTGCGTCTGGGGCTGGCGCTGGCGGATGATGAAATCGACTATCTGCAGGATGCCTTCACTAAGCTTGGGCGTAACCCGAACGATATCGAACTCTATATGTTTGCGCAGGCTAACTCTGAGCACTGCCGACACAAAATTTTCAACGCCGACTGGATTATCGACGGTGAACAGCAGCCGAAATCGCTGTTCAAGATGATCAAAAACACCTTTGAAACCACGCCGGATCACGTGCTGTCTGCTTATAAAGATAACGCCGCAGTAATGGAAGGGTCTGAAGTGGGGCGTTATTTTGCTGACCACGAAACGGGTCGCTACGATTTCCACCAGGAGCCTGCGCACATCCTGATGAAAGTCGAAACCCACAACCACCCGACGGCGATTTCTCCGTGGCCGGGCGCGGCAACCGGTTCCGGCGGTGAAATTCGTGATGAAGGCGCCACCGGGCGCGGTGCGAAACCGAAGGCGGGTCTGGTCGGTTTCTCCGTTTCTAACCTGCGTATCCCGGGCTTTGAACAGCCGTGGGAAGAAGATTTCGGCAAGCCGGAACGCATTGTTACCGCGCTCGATATCATGACCGATGGCCCACTGGGCGGCGCGGCGTTTAACAACGAATTTGGTCGCCCGGCGCTGAACGGCTACTTCCGCACCTATGAAGAGAAAGTGAACAGCCACAACGGCGAAGAGCTGCGCGGCTATCACAAACCGATCATGCTGGCAGGCGGGATCGGCAACATCCGCGCCGATCACGTACAGAAAGGCGAGATCACCGTGGGTGCGAAACTGGTCGTTCTCGGTGGCCCGGCGATGAATATCGGCCTTGGTGGTGGCGCAGCCTCTTCCATGGCTTCCGGCCAGTCTGATGCGGATCTCGATTTCGCTTCCGTACAGCGCGACAACCCGGAAATGGAGCGTCGTTGCCAGGAAGTGATCGACCGTTGCTGGCAGTTGGGCGAGGCGAACCCGATTCTGTTTATCCATGACGTTGGCGCGGGCGGCCTTTCTAACGCCATGCCGGAACTGGTGAGCGACGGCGGACGCGGCGGTAAATTCGAACTGCGCGACATCCTGAGCGACGAGCCGGGTATGAGCCCGCTGGAAATCTGGTGTAACGAATCGCAGGAACGTTACGTGCTGGCGGTTGCGCCTGAGCAGATGCCGCTGTTTGATGAACTCTGTAAGCGCGAGCGCGCGCCTTATGCGGTCATTGGTGAAGCGACTGAAGAACTGCACCTCAGCCTGAATGACAAGCACTTCGACAATCAGCCTATCGACCTGCCGCTTGACGTGCTGCTGGGCAAAACGCCGAAGATGACCCGCGACGTCACCACCCTGAAAGCGAAGGGCGGTGCGCTGGTTCGCGACGGTATTACCGTTGCCGATGCGGTTAACCGCGTTCTGCATCTGCCGTCCGTGGCGGAAAAAACCTTCCTCGTCACCATTGGCGACCGTACAGTGACTGGCATGGTGGCGCGCGATCAGATGGTCGGCCCGTGGCAGATCCCGGTGGCTAACTGTGCGGTCACTACCGCCAGCCTCGACAGCTACTACGGTGAAGCGATGGCGATTGGTGAACGTTCTCCGGTTGCGTTGCTCGACTTCGCGGCGTCTGCCCGTCTGGCCGTCGGTGAAGCGCTGACCAACATTGCGGCAACGCAAATTGGCAATATCAAACACATCAAACTGTCGGCGAACTGGATGTCTGCTGCCGGTCACCCTGGCGAAGACGCCGGTCTGTATGAAGCGGTGAAAGCGGTTGGCGAAGAACTTTGCCCGGCGCTGGGTCTGACCATTCCGGTCGGTAAAGACTCCATGTCGATGAAAACCCGCTGGCAGGAAGGTAACGAACAGCGCGAAATGACTTCGCCGCTGTCGCTGGTGATTTCCGCGTTTGCTCGCGTGGAAGATGTGCGTCATACCATTACGCCGCAGCTTTCTACGCAAGATAACGCGCTGCTGCTGATTGACCTTGGGAAAGGCCATAACGCGCTGGGCGCCACCGCGCTGGTGCAGGTTTACCGTCAACTGGGCGACAAACCTGCCGATGTGCGTGACGTCGCGCAGCTGAAAGGCTTCTATGACGCCATTCAGGCGCTGGTGGCAGAGCGTAAACTGCTGGCCTATCACGACCGTTCTGATGGCGGCCTGCTGGTGACGCTGGCGGAAATGGCTTTTGCCGGTCATTGCGGCGTTGAGGCGGATATCGCCGCGCTGGGCGATGACCGTCTGGCTGCACTGTTCAATGAAGAACTGGGGGCGGTGATTCAGGTTCGCGCGGCTGACCGTGAGGCGGTTGAAGCGCTGCTGGCGAAACACGGTCTCGGCGATTGCGTGCACTATCTGGGCAATGCCGTCGCGGGTGACCGCTTCGTGCTGACTGCTAACGGCCAGCCGGTCTTTAGCGAAAGCCGCACCACGTTGCGTATGTGGTGGGCAGAAACCACCTGGCAGATGCAGCGCCTGCGTGATAACCCGGAAAGCGCCGATCAGGAGCATAACGCGAAAGCCAACGATAACGATCCTGGCCTGAACGTGAAGCTGACCTTTGATATCAGTGAAGATATCGCCGCGCCGTACATTGCGAAGGGCGCGCGTCCTCAGGTGGCGGTACTGCGTGAGCAGGGCGTCAACTCCCATGTGGAAATGGCGGCGGCGTTCCAGCGTGCGGGCTTCGATGCCATCGACGTCCATATGAGTGACCTGCTTGCCGGTCGCACCGGGCTGGCGCGTTTTGATGCGCTGGTCGCCTGCGGCGGCTTTTCCTACGGTGACGTGCTGGGCGCGGGTGAGGGCTGGGCGAAGTCTATCCTGTTCAACAATCGCGTGCGTGATGAATTTGAAACCTTCTTCCATCGTCCGCAAACGCTGGCGCTGGGCGTGTGCAACGGTTGCCAGATGATGTCTAATCTGCGCGAACTGATCCCGGGCAGCGACCTGTGGCCGCGCTTTGTGCGTAACAACTCTGACCGTTTTGAAGCGCGTTTCAGCCTGGTCGAAGTGACGCAAAGCCCATCGCTGCTGCTGCAGGGCATGGTCGGTTCGCAGATGCCGATTGCCGTTTCCCACGGTGAAGGCCGCGTGGAAGTTCGCGATGCGGCGCATCTGGCGGCGCTGGAAAGCAAAGGTCTGGTGGCACTGCGCTACGTTGATAACTTCGGCAAGGTGACGGAAACCTATCCGGCGAACCCGAACGGCTCTCCGAACGGGATCACCGCCGTGACCAACGAAAGTGGTCGCGTCACCATCATGATGCCGCACCCGGAACGCGTGTTCCGTACCGTGGCAAACTCCTGGCACCCGGAAAACTGGGGCGAGGATGGGCCGTGGATGCGTATCTTCCGCAATGCGCGTAAGCAGTTAGGTTAAGAGACAGGGCCGCGAAAGCGGCCCTTTTTGTTGGATGACCGCAATCAATCGCATCGACGTGTAGGCCGGATAAGGCGCAGCCGCCATCCGGCGTTTTTAAGTGTCGTGAATCACAGACAATCCTTATTGCAGGTGTCTCCAAATGGAGACATTTAACTTATTGATTTATATGTTTTTTATTTGGTGGCGAATAAAGTGTTGCTAATCAGCGACGCAAAGAACAAAAAATAATCATTTACTCAATGATTGATAAAATCAATATTATCTTTAATTATCATTGAGTTAACATTTTATTTTCCATATTGGCACACATCCTGCATTAATATACTCAGTGGCTCATTCACCCTCTTATGTCAGCCCCTTCGGGACGTGCTACATAAACTTCGAATGACGCACAACAAGGTGCCTGCCGTCCAGCTTCTGATATCTTTGCATATCAACCATCGGGCGAAACGTTGAGTTAGGCACCGCCTTATTCCAGAACAAAGCCGGGTTTCGACCCGGCTTTGTTATTTCTGCCTTTCCCCGCGTCACTTCCTCAGTTAGCATCCTTACAGGTTGATTTTTTGGGAACTCCTTGTGAAACGCGTCTCTCTTTCTCCCCGTTCGCTGCGACAACTGGTTATGCTGGCATTTCTGTTGATCCTGCTGCCTTTATTGGTGCTCGCCTGGCAGGCGTGGCAGAGCCTGAATGCGCTTAGTGCGCAGGCGGAAAAAACCAACCGTACCACGCTAATTGATGCGCGTCGCAGCGAAGCAATGACCAACATTGCGCTGGAAATGGAGCGCAGCTATCGCCAGTACTGCGTGCTCGATGACCCAACGCTGGCGCGCGTTTACCAGAGCCAGCGTAAGCGCTACAGCGATATGCTCGACGCGCATGCGGGCGTGCTGCCCGATGAAAAACTGTATCAGGCGCTCAGGCAGGATCTTAACGATCTGGCCCAGCTTCAGTGTCTCAATAGCGGCCCGGAAAAGCTGGCGGCGGCCAGGCTGGAAGCCTTTGCCAATGCCAATACCGAAATGGTTCAGGCGACGCGTACGGTGGTCTTCTCGCGCGGTCAGCAGCTACAGCAGGAAATAGCCGAGCGCGGCCAGTTCTTTGGCTGGCAGGCGCTGGTGCTGTTCCTGGTGAGCCTGGCGATGGTGTTGCTGTTTACCCGCATGATTATCGGCCCGGTCAAAGGCATTGAGAGTATGATTAATCGCCTGGGCGAGGGGGAAACCCTCAAAGAGGGCGTCACCTTCCGTGGCCCGCGCGAACTGCGATCCGTCGGCCAACGTATCGTCTGGTTGAGCGAGCGGCTCTCCTGGCTGGAATCGCAGCGCCATCAGTTTCTGCGCCATCTCTCCCACGAACTCAAAACGCCGCTCGCCAGCATGCGTGAAGGCACCGAATTGCTGGCGGACCAGGTTGTCGGCCCACTCACGCCGGAGCAAAAAGAGGTGGTGGATATCCTCGATGACAGCAGCCGTAACCTGCAAAAACTGATTGAGCAACTGCTGGATTACAACCGCAAACTGAGCGATGGCGCCGTGCCCATGAGCCGCGTCGAGCTGGCCCCAATGGTGGAAGCCGTTGTTTCTGCGCACAGTTTGCCGGCGCGAGCTAAAATGATGCATACCCGGGTTTCTCTGGAAGCCCCGGCATGCCTGGCCGAATCGACGTTATTGATGAGCGCGCTGGATAATCTCTACTCCAATGCGGTGCACTATGGTACTGAATCCGGTAACATTTATATTCGTAGCCACGTCTCCAGCGGGCGAATCGCTATTGATGTGGCCAATACAGGGACGCCGATCCCGGATGCCGAAAAGGCAATGATTTTTGAGCCCTTTTTCCAGGGCAGTCGCCAGCGAAAAGGGGCCGTGAAGGGCAGTGGTCTGGGGTTGAGTATTGCCCGCGATTGCGTGCGCAAGATGCACGGTGAGCTTCATCTGATTGACGATAGTGCGGGCGATATCTGTTTTCGCATTGAACTCCCTGTCCCCGGGCCGGATAAAACAAACTCATGACTACATATCGGGTGCATATGTCCCACTTTTTAAGTACGCGCGTCGTACAGGGCGCCCGCCGTTTCTGGCTGTCGGGCTTATCCTGTCTGGCGCTCGTTGGCTGTAGCTCTGGCCTGACGCCACATATTGGCGTCAGCGAAGAGAAAGTTCCCCACGAACAGGTGGCGGATTACCTTTCAACCACCTGTGACGAACTCTGGACGCTTGACGGCGCCGTTGCGGAGAACAATCCGCTGTACTGGCTGCGCGGTATGGATTGTGCCGACCGTCTTACCCCCGCTCAGGCGCGGGCGCAGGCTAATCAGTTGGGCGATGCGAGCTGGTCAGATGCCTTCAAGCGCGGCGTGCTGCTGGCTAATGCGAAAATCATGCCCTCCGAACGCCAACTGATTGTTTCGCGACTTGATGCGCACAGCGCGCAAATTCCGTCACGTATTCGCCCGCTGTATCAGGTGTGGCGCGATAACCAGATGCTCCAGCTAAAACTCTCTGATGAGCGCACGCGCTACAGCAAGCTGCAGGAAACGAGCGATGCCGCGCTGGATGAACTGCGTCAGCAGCAGCAGGCGCTGAAGGGTGAACTGGATCTGACGACCCGTAAACTGCAAAACCTGACCGACATCGAACGCCAGCTCTCCAGCCGTAAACCCTCGTCCGGCTTTAATCCGGACACTACGCACGCAACGGATGCGCCCGCTGACACGGAGGATAAACAATGACACCGCGGAAAACGGCTCGCCTGCTGCTGGTGGATGATGACCCGGGGCTGCTTAAGCTGTTGGGTATGCGTTTGACCAGCGAAGGCTATCAGGTGGACACGGCTGAGAGCGGGCAGCAGGGGCTGCGCGTGCTGGCGAAAGAGCGTATCGACCTTGTTATCAGCGATCTGCGAATGGATGAAATGGACGGTTTGCAGCTGTTCAGCGAAATTCAGAAAGTGCAGCCGGGTATGCCGGTAATCATCCTCACCGCCCACGGATCGATTCCTGACGCGGTCGCCGCGACACAGCAGGGCGTCTTTAGTTTCCTGACCAAACCGGTCGATAAAGACGCGCTGTATAAAGCCATTGATGAAGCGCTGGCGCGAACCGCTCCGGCGGTAGATGAGCGCTGGCGGGAATCGATTGTGACCCGTAGCCCAATCATGTTGCGACTGCTGGAGCAGGCGCAGATGGTGGCGCAGTCGGATGTCAGCGTGCTGATTAACGGCCAGAGCGGCACCGGGAAAGAGATTCTGGCGCAGGCGATTCACAACGCCAGCCCGCGCAACAGCAAGCCGTTTGTGGCGATAAACTGTGGCGCGCTGCCGGAACAGTTGCTGGAGTCGGAACTCTTCGGCCACGCGCGCGGGGCGTTTACCGGCGCGGTAAGCAATCGGGAAGGGTTGTTTCAGGCGGCGGAAGGCGGCACGTTGTTCCTCGATGAAATCGGCGATATGCCCGCGCCGCTGCAGGTCAAACTGCTGCGCGTGTTGCAGGAGCGCAAAGTGCGCCCGCTGGGCAGCAACCGAGATCTCGACATTAACGTGCGGATTATCTCTGCCACCCACCGCGATTTACCGAAAGCGATGGCGCGCGGCGAGTTTCGTGAAGATCTTTTCTATCGCCTTAACGTGGTAAACCTCAAAATTCCGACGCTTGCCGAGCGCACGGAAGACATTCCGCTGCTGGCAAACCATTTGCTGCGCCAGTCCGCCGACCGACACAAGCCGTTCGTGCGCGCGTTCTCTACCGATGCCATGAAGCGCCTGATGGCCGCCAACTGGCCGGGCAACGTGCGCCAGTTGGTGAACGTTATTGAACAGTGCGTGGCGCTGACGTCGTCGCCGGTGATCAGCGATGCGTTGGTCGAGCAGGCGCTGGAAGGTGAGAACACCGCGCTGCCAACCTTTGTCGAAGCGCGTAACCAGTTTGAACTCAACTACCTGCGCAAGCTGCTGCAAATTACCAAAGGCAATGTGACGCATGCGGCGAGAATGGCGGGGCGCAACCGCACGGAGTTTTATAAGCTGCTCTCACGCCACGAACTGGACGCAAATGATTTTAAAGAGTAGCACCGTACTTTTGCGTGATTTATGATACGGTGAGCAACCGGTTACGCGACTGAAAAACAGGAACACCATGAAAAAAATTGATGCGATTATTAAACCCTTCAAACTGGATGATGTACGTGAAGCGCTGGCGGAAGTCGGTATTACCGGGATGACGGTAACAGAAGTAAAAGGCTTTGGTCGTCAGAAAGGCCACACCGAGCTCTATCGCGGTGCGGAATACATGGTGGACTTCCTGCCGAAAGTCAAAATTGAAATCGTGGTCAGCGACGATATCGTTGATACCTGCGTGGATACTATTATCCGCACGGCGCAGACCGGCAAAATCGGCGACGGCAAAATCTTCGTCTTTGACGTGGCGCGCGTGATCCGTATTCGTACGGGTGAAGAGGACGACGCGGCGATTTAACGCCGCGTGTGTCTTGCCGGATGGCGGCGTTGCCTTATCCGGCCTACGTACTTCTTACCCCGTAGGCCTGATAAGCGAAGCGCCATCAGGCACGTTTTTACAGCACCTTATGCGGCCCGAAGCACTCGTAATGAATACTTTCCGGCTTCACGCCCAGCTCAACCAACTGCTTCGCGGCAAACTGCATAAAGCCGACCGGGCCACAGAGATAAAACTGCATCGCCGGGTCGCTGAACGCACCTTCCATCGCACTTAAATCCATCAATCCTTCGCTGTCAAACGCGGCCGCCTGACGATCTGCCTCGGTCGGTTGGCGATACCAGGTGTGCGCGGTAAAGCGCGGCAGGCTGGAACCCAGCGTTTTCACTTCGTCGGCAAAGGCATGCACATCGCCATTTTCCGCCGCGTGGAACCAGTTCACCTGGGCGGTATGGCTGGATTTCGCCAGCGTATCGAGCATTGCCAGCATTGGCGTCTGACCGACACCGGCGGAAATCAGCGTCACCGGGGTGTTGTTTTCTACGGACATAAAGAAATCGCCCGCAGGTGCCGCCAGATGCACCACATCGCCGACATTCGCGGAATTATGCAGCCAGCTTGATACCTGACCGCCGTCTTCACGTTTCACCGCAATACGGTAGCCTTTGCCATCCGCTTTACGGGTAAGGGAGTACTGACGAATCTCCTGATGCGGGAAGCCTTCCGGTTTCAGCCACACGGCCAGATACTGGCCCGGCAGATAATCAGCGACCGCGCCGCCGTCCACCGGCTCAAATTCAAAGCTGGTGATGAGCGCGCTGCGCGGCGTTTTTGCCACGATGCGGAACGGACGGGTGCCTTCCCAGCCGCCGGTTTTGTTGGCGTTCTGCTGGTAGATTTCCGCTTCACGATTGATAAACACCCCCGCCAGTACGCCGTAGGCTTTACCCCATGCGTCCAGCACTTCCTGACCCGGGCTGAACATTTCGTCCAGCGTCGCCAGCAGGTGCGCGCCCACGATGTTGTACTGCTCAGGTTTAATCTGGAAGCTGGTGTGTTTCTGGGCGATTTTCTCAACCGCAGGCAGCAGGGCCGGCAGGTTTTCAATATTGCTGGCGTAGGCGGCAATGGCGTTGAACAGCGCTTCACGCTGGTCGCCGTTGCGCTGGTTGCTCATATTGAAAATCTCTTTCAGTTCCGGGTTGTGGGTAAACATCCGGTCGTAAAAGTGGGCGGTGAGTTTAGGGCCGGTTTCAACCAGCAGGGGAATGGTGGCTTTGACGGTAGCAATGGTTTGAGCATCAAGCATGGCAGGCTTCCTTTTTACGATTATCTATTGTTGTATCTTGAATGCATCTTATAAAAATAACCCTGCTTTGTAAATGGTTCTTTGTAACAATGCATCTTGTTGGTTACAACGTGAAGAATTTGCATCACAAACCTGAAAAGATATCCGTTGAAATTTGGCGAGCCTTTATTCCTCAATCCCTTGTGTGACGTGAAGGAAAACGTTTGCGTAAAATCGTTTGTCAAGACCTGTTATCGCAGAACTAATCAGTTATACTGTTGGCCGTTGTCCATCAGGGCTTAAAAAATTTACTGTTAGCTGAGTCAGGAGATGCGGATGTTAAAGCGTGAAATGAACATTGCCGATTATGATGCCGAACTGTGGCAGGCTATGGAGCAGGAAAAAGTACGTCAGGAAGAGCACATCGAACTGATCGCCTCCGAAAACTACACCAGCCCGCGCGTTATGCAGGCACAGGGTTCTCAGCTGACCAACAAATATGCTGAAGGTTATCCGGGCAAACGCTACTACGGCGGTTGCGAGTACGTGGATATCGTTGAGCAACTGGCTATCGACCGCGCGAAAGAGCTGTTTGGCGCAGACTATGCTAACGTTCAGCCGCACTCCGGTTCACAGGCTAACTTCGCGGTCTACACCGCGCTGCTGCAGCCGGGCGATACCGTTCTGGGTATGAACCTGGCGCAGGGCGGTCACCTGACTCACGGCTCCCCGGTAAACTTCTCCGGCAAACTGTACAACATCATCCCTTACGGTATTGATGAGTCCGGTAAAATTGACTACGAAGACATGGCTAAGCAGGCTAAAGAGCACAAACCGAAGATGATCATCGGTGGCTTCTCCGCTTACTCCGGTATCGTTGACTGGGCAAAAATGCGTGAAATCGCTGACAGCATCGGCGCATACCTGTTTGTCGATATGGCCCACGTTGCGGGTCTGATTGCCGCAGGCGTTTATCCGAACCCGGTTCCGCACGCACACGTAGTGACCACCACCACCCACAAAACCCTGGCGGGTCCGCGCGGCGGCCTGATTCTGGCGAAAGGCGGTGACGAAGAGCTGTACAAAAAACTGAACTCCGCTGTCTTCCCAAATGCGCAGGGCGGCCCGCTGATGCACGTGATTGCCGGTAAAGCGGTAGCACTGAAAGAAGCGATGGAGCCTGAGTTCAAAGTTTACCAGCAGCAGGTTGCGAAAAACGCCAAAGCGATGGTGGAAGTGTTCCTGAACCGTGGCTACAAAGTGGTTTCCGGCGGTACTGAAAACCACCTGTTCCTGCTGGATCTGGTTGATAAAAACCTGACCGGTAAAGAAGCTGACGCCGCCCTGGGCCGCGCCAACATCACCGTCAACAAAAACAGCGTGCCGAACGATCCGAAGAGCCCGTTCGTGACCTCCGGTATCCGTATTGGTTCTCCGGCAATCACTCGCCGTGGCTTCAAAGAAGCGGAAGCGAAGGAACTGGCTGGCTGGATGTGTGACGTTCTGGACAACATCAATGATGAAGCGGTTATCGAGCGCATCAAAGGTAAAGTTCTGGATATCTGCGCACGCTTCCCGGTTTACGCATAATTCTGTTTAGCAGAATGAGAAAAGGCCGCGCAAGCGGCCTTTTTTGTGTCCGTCATTTTGCCGAATGGCGGCGTAAACGCCTTATCCGGCCTACAAATGAGCGCGTAGGCCGGATAAGCGCAGCGCCATCCGGCATTTACTCACCGGCGATCCAGCGAAATCGCGCCCGGCCCGGTCATCGCCAGCAGCAGGAAACCGCCCGCGATACTGACGTTTTTCCAGAAGTTAATCATATTCGGCACCACCGCATCACCGGTCATATCCCAGTAGTGGTGACCAATCACCGCCGTACCCAGCGTATAGAAAATAAAGATAACCGCCAGCGGGCGCGTGAAGAAGCCGAGCACAATAAGAATGGCGACCGGCACTTCCATAATGATGGCGATAATCGCCGACAGCGTGGGCACTGGCGCGCCCGAGGACGCCATATACTGAACCGTGCCCTCAAAGCCCAGCATTTTCGGATAACCAAAAATGATAAAAAGCACAACGAGAGCGATGCGCGCAATAAGCAACATCAGCGAACGTGATGTGCCAAAGTCGAAATAACGTAGAGTGTTCATAGTCTTCCATTATGTTAAGACGTGTTCTTAAAACGTAATACACAATGTGACTCTCTGCCACGCGATGCGCCGTTATGTTTACTGATTGCTGAAAAGGTCGCCAGCGCGACCTTTTTTCTGACTTACAGCGACTTAAGCGCCATGCTCTCATCGGTCAGCGCATCGACGGCAAGCTTTTTGCCCGACTGAATCAGCTTACGTAACACGCGTACTTCGCGCCCCTGATTAAGCGCCACAGCCCCAACCAGCGCTCCATCGCGAAGCTGAAACCAGATAACTTTTCGCTCATCCGGGTTACCGCGACAGATCCAGTTTTCGCCCTGCATTTCACCCACAAATTGCAGATTATCACTGAATTGATCGCTCCAGAACCAGCCCGGCGTGGCGATGGGAAGCGGCTGATCTAACATGGCTGCCGCTGCGGTTTGCGCCTGAAAATTGGCATTTTCCCAGCTTTCAATGCGATGTAGGGAACCGTCCGGTTGACGCGTTATCGCCACATCACCGGCGGCGAAAATGGTCGGGTCGGCCGTATTACCGCGCGCATCCACCACGATACCGTTGGCCGTTTCCAGCCCGGCATCGCGGGCATGGGCGTCATTCGCCACGATACCAATACCGTAAATTACCGCGTCGGCCTGAAGCTGCTCGCCGCTTTGCAATGTCAGCGTCAGCATTTCGCCCGCATCAACGTGTTCGATTGCGCTGTTGAGCAGCAAACGTACGCCTGCTTGCTGGTGACGGTGAATCAAATAGTCACGCACCGGCGGCGGGGCGTTTCGGCCCATCACGGTAGGCGCAAGCTCGACGACCGTAACCTGGCAACCGCGCTGGGTGGCGCTGGCGGCCAGCTCCAGTCCAATCGTGCCTGCACCAACAATCACCAGCGACTTTCCGGCGTCCAGCACCGGGCGCAGGCGTTCAGCATCCCCGGCATGACGCAGCGTAAAGCAGCGTTCGCCCAGCGCATCCAGCATCGGCAGAGGGCGCGCCGCCGCCCCGGTGGCTATCAGCAATTTTGTCCAGCGGTAGCGTTGACCGTCCGCCAGTACCACCGTCTTAGCCTGACGATCGAGCTGGCGGATTGTCACGCCCAGATGCAACTGCACGTTATTCGCCAGCCACCAGTCGGCAGCGAGAACCGGTTGCAGTTGCGGGTTATCGTCAAGCAGCATCGCTTTCGACAGCGGTGGGCGTTCATAGGGCAGTTGCTGTTCATCGGAGAAAAGGTGTATTTCGCCGCCAAACCCCAACTGGCGCAAGGAGGCAGCCGCCATCGCCGCTGCCTGACCACCACCGATAATGGCAATAATTTCGTTATTCATGGCGGCTCCTTAGAGATCGAGTCCGGCGGCAACGTGGCGAATGCCGCGAATGCCCAGGCCTGCGTCGGCGTTTATCATCACGCCACTCAGTGCCCGATTATTACGCCGTGACGCCAGCATCACGTAGGGCCCGGTGAAGTCCGCCGGGTCGGGGAAGAATTGCAGCGGCAGAATGGCGGCGATTTTTTCCGGCGTCAGCGACTGCATAATCGAGGTATCGCTTTGCCCCAGCGCCTGCGGGCCGCGTAAATCGCTCGCCATGCCACAAGGGCCGACGCCGTTGACGCGCACCTTTGGTGCCAGTTCATAGGCCAACTGGCGAATTAACCCCGTCGCCGCGTGTTTGCTGGCGGTATACAGCGGGCCACCGCCGCCCGGATACCAGGCAGCGTTAGAGAGCGTGAAAATAATGCTGCCTTCGCTGGCGATCAGTGCCGGGGCGCAGGCTTTCGCGCCCAGCAAATAACCGAGCACGTTCACGTTAAACAGCTCGTGGAAACCGCTCTCCAGCGCGTCGGCAGGCGTGTTCACCAGCGAGGCGTTGTGATCCCAGATGCCCGCGTTACCGATAAAACAGTCCAGCTTGCCAAACTGCGTCAGCGTCTGGTCAACCGCCCGTTGGTAATCGGCGTAGCAGGTGACGTTGCCTTCAACCGCCAGCACATGCTCGCCAAAACGCTGACGCAGGCTGGCGACCTTCGCGCCCGACAGTTCGAGTGTGGCAACCTTTGCGCCCTCTTCAATAAAGCGCTCGACCAGCGCCAGCCCCAGGCCGGATCCGCCGCCGGTGATGAAAACCACTTCATCTTTTAAATCACTCATGACGCCTCCTGCGGAATATCAACAAACACTTCGCCGCCTTCCACATACACCGGGTAGGTAGCGATAGCATCGGTCGCGGGCAGACACAGCGCTTTACCGGTTTTCAGGCAGAAGCTGGCGGCGTGTAACGGGCACTCCACGGTGGCATCGTCTTCCAGATACCCTTCAGACATTGACGCGTTGCCGTGGCTGCAACGGTCGTTGATGGCAAAGAATTCCCCGCCGACGTGAAACAGGGCGATAACGGGGGTCGTTTCCAGCCGGAGCGCTTCGCCCTCCGGCAGCTCCGTGGTGGAGCAGGCAAATACACGGCTCATCAGAACAATACACTCAGGTTGTGGGAAGTGATCACCGCCTGGTCGAGCACGATTTCACGTGCCAGCAGACGCCACTGTTCGCCTTCCAGGCGGCGCACTTTGTCGAAGCGCGTCCCGATGTAAAAGGTTTCATCACGCTCTTTTTGCGCGCGATAAAGCAAATAATTCACGCGAACGGCAAACACATCCGGCTGCTCTGTTTCGCTCACCTGGATATTGCTGATCATATGGCGCGTGCGTGACGGTGGCTCCTCGGCCCAGGCCATGCCGGTTTCCAGACGGGCGATCCGGCGCTCAAGCTGATCTTTGTTGTCGTTGAAGATCCAGGTCGTCGGCGGTTGTTTGCCTTTACGGCGATCGCGGGTTTGCGCGTTTACCGTGGTGCGCATGGTGTAGACGATCTCTTCATCAAGCTGATCCAGCCAGTCGCGGAAACGCCAGTCGTCGAGCAGGGACGCTTCCAGATAGAGAAACTGGGCGATGCGATGATGCAGTTCTAAAGAGACGGGATTGCTCATTTCATCACCTCCTGCTGGTAGGCGGCGGTTTTCTCATCCACTTCCTGCCAGGTTTCACTGGCGAGGAGATCGGCCCAGCGCTGATACATCCCGCGTGCGGCGGTTTCTGAGAAGATGTAGTTGGTAATGCCCGGAATGCCGTCTTCGCGACGTTTTTCCTGGCCCAACCCCATTTGCAGGCAGAGCTGGCTGTTACGCGCTTTGTTGCCTTTCAGCAGCTTCTGGATTTCACACCAGTTTTCCGAGTCATCTTGCTCCAGAAAGCCCGCCGGGCCGAAGGCGCGGGTGGCGCTGTTTTCAAAGGCCGCTTTCACCTCATCAGAGGCGGCTTTATCGGTGATACAGAAGGCCCATACTTCCACCTGATCCGGCCCTCGGGGGTGCCAGACGCGCAGTGTGGCGGTGCCGTTCAGCCACGAGAGGGTTGGGAAAATATTGTTATGACCAGCCAGGCGCAGGGCGCGCACTTTGCCCAGTCGCTGCTCGGCTTCGTCGTAAGTTTCGCGGTAATAGCTGGAGACCGCGCCATCTACCCACACGTTGGCGTCCGGTTTTTCGGTGAAGAAGAAGCCGCTACCGTGCCCGTCCTGGCCGAACTGTAAGGCATCTTTCGCCGTTTCCCACACCGGGCGGGCGGTCTGGCCGTCGCCGAGATGTTTATCGCTGCCGTCATCTTTCGCGCCCAGCACCTGTACGGCGGAGGCGTGGCTGAAGAGGGCGTGATACTGATCGCTGGCGAACTGCTCTGCCGGGAATTTCCAGTTGCAGTTGATCACCCATTTCTGCACGCCGCCGACAATTTCGGTACCGCCTTCCCGGCGATCCAGCATGCCGTCGAGGTACCACTTCATGTCGCCCAGATAATCCAGCAGCGGCGGGGCGGAGGTATCCCAGTTGGCAAAAATGAGCCCCTTGTAGCTTTCTACGCAGGGCACTTCGTTTAACCCCCAATGGGATTTACACAAACCCTGCGGATAGGCGCGAGGCTCCAGCGGTACATCAATCAGCTCGCCGTTAATGCCGTAAGACCAGCCGTGGTAGGGGCAGGTGAACGCTTTGGTATTGCCGCAATCGGCATAGCTCACGCGCATGGCGCGGTGACGGCACTGGTTCAAAAAGGCTTTGATGCTGCCGTCTTTCTGGCGCACGACAACGACCGCGTCTTCGCCCATATAGGTATTAAAAAAGTCGCCTGCTTTCGGGATCTGGCTTTCATGCGCCAGAAACAGCCAGCAGCGGCCAAAAATGCGTTCAAGCTCCAGTTGATAGATGTCAGGATCGGTGTAAATGCGCGGGGTGACGCTCCCGTTGTGGGTGTCGATCAGAGAGTAGATGTCTACAGGTGTTTTCGTGGTCATATCGTTATCTCGTGGGTAAGAGGTATTGACCTTCTGGTTTTTGTGTCTTTACTATGTTGCTAATTGGTTGTTGTTATGTGAAATACTTAATTTCTACCAGCTGAGACGTTTTATCTATGACAGGGAGAAGGGCATGGAACTGAGACACCTTCGCTACTTTGTGGCCGTTGCGCAGGAGCTGAACTTCACGCGCGCGGCGGAAAAACTGCATACCTCGCAGCCGTCGCTCAGTAGCCAGATTCGCGACCTGGAACAGTGCGTGGGCGTCTCGCTGCTGGAAAGAGATAAACGCAAAGTGACGTTGACCACGGCGGGTGAATGCTTTCTTACCGATGCGCTGGCGATCCTTGACCAGGCGGAGCAGGCGAAAGCCCGCGCGCGTAACGCCGCGCTTCTGGGGAATCATCTGGTGATTGGTTTTGTGCCCTCGGCGGAAGTCAATTTGCTGCCGAAAGTGATGCCGCTGCTGCGCTTGCGCCAACCCGAAACGCAAATTGAACTGGTGAGCCTGATAACCACCCAGCAGGAAGAAAAACTGCGTAGCGGCGAGCTGGATGTCGGCCTGATGCGCCATCCCATCTACCACCCGGAAATTGATTATCTGGAGCTGTTCCATGAACCGCTGGCGGTGGTGATGCCCGCCA
Organism: Pseudocitrobacter corydidari; assembly: GCF_021172065.1. Classification (NCBI taxonomy): domain Bacteria; kingdom Pseudomonadati; phylum Pseudomonadota; class Gammaproteobacteria; order Enterobacterales; family Enterobacteriaceae; genus Pseudocitrobacter; species Pseudocitrobacter corydidari. The sequence continues at coordinate 137,397 of NZ_CP087880.1, forward strand.
CGCATCCGCTGGCGCGTGAGCGCAAAATCAGCGCGGCGCAGCTGAATGACGTCGAATTTATCAGTACCGATCCCGCTTATTCCGGTGCGTTGGCGTCGATTGTCGATAAGTGGCTTACCGATCAGCAGTGTCAGCCGAAGATTGTACAGATGGCGACCAATATTCTGGTCACCATGAATCTGGTGGGCATGGGGCTCGGCGTGTCGCTGATCCCCGGTTATATGCAGAGTTTCAATACCGGGCAGGTGGTGTTCCGCCCGCTGGCTGGCGATGCGCCGACGATTGCGTTGCTGATGGCGTGGAAAAAGGGCGAGCTGAAACCGGCGCTGCGCGATTTTATCGATATTGTGAAGACGCGGTGTGAGTTGCTGTAGCTCTCACATTTTTATGAATCCGGTGTGCGGTCATCGAAAATAGGTGATGGAGATCACGATTTTTAACCCATACTCGCGCCAGGCAAACGTTTTACCGCCAGACTGTCGCCTCCATTCTGGAGGAAATCATGGTCTTGCACTCAACGCGTTGGCTGGCGCTCAGTTACTTCACCTACTTTTTCAGCTACGGTATTTTTCTGCCTTTCTGGAGCGTCTGGCTCAAGGGCGCGGGGCTAACGCCTGAAACCATCGGCGTTCTGCTTGGCGCGGGCCTGGTGGCGCGTTTTCTCGGTAGCCTGCTGATTGCACCGCGCGTTAGCGATCCCTCCCGATTAATCAGCGTGCTGCGCATTCTGGCGCTATTAACCCTTCTGTTTGCGATGGCCTTCTGGGCCGGTAGCCATGTTGCCTGGCTGATGGCGGTGATGATTGGCTTTAACCTCTTTTTCTCGCCGCTGGTACCGCTGACCGATGCACTTGCCAATACCTGGCAAAAGCAAATCACCATGGATTATGGCCGCGTGCGCCTGTGGGGCTCAATTGCCTTTGTGATTGGTTCGGCGCTGACGGGCAAACTGGTTAGCCTGTTTGATTATCATGCGATTCTGGTGCTGCTGAGCTTAGGCATAGCTTCAATGCTGCTCGGCATGCTACTGCGGCCTTCAGTGATGCCGCAGGGGGAATCGCGTCATCAGGAAGCGGCAGGCTGGCCAGCATGGCGTACGCTGGTGGTGCAGAGCTGGCGCTTCCTCGCCTGCGTGTGCCTGTTGCAGGGCGCGCATGCGGCCTACTATGGATTCAGCGCCATCTACTGGCAGGGCGCGGGCTATTCGGCGTCGGCGGTAGGGTATCTCTGGTCGCTTGGCGTGGTGGCAGAAGTGGTGATTTTTGCCCTGAGCAAGAAAGTGTTCCGCCGCTTTAGCGCGCGCGACCTGCTGCTGCTGTCGGCAGTGTGCGGCGTGATCCGCTGGGGAATTATGGGCTGGACTACGGAATTACCGTGGCTGATTGTCGCGCAGATCCTCCACTGCGGTACGTTCACCGTCTGCCACCTGGCGGCGATGCGGTATATTGCCGCGCGTCAGGGGAGCGAAGTGATTCGCCTGCAGGCGGTGTACTCTGCGGTGGCGATGGGCGGCAGTATTGCGGTGATGACCGTGTTTGCCGGTTTCCTGTACCAGCATTTGCATCAGGGCGTGTTCTGGGTGATGGCGCTGGTTGCGTTGCCAGCGTTGATCCTGCGCCCGAAAGCGGTAACCGCTTAAGCATCGAGGATCTTGCTGATATGCTGCCGCTGATGATCGCTTAATGGCCGATCGGCATGGATCAGCGGCGGCGAAAAGAGCGGCAGGGCGATCGCATAGGGCGATACCACCAGGCTGACGCTTTTCGCTGCGCCCTCTTTCTGGAAGGTGCGCGCCGCCAGATATTTTACATTGAGCGGCAGCAGGGTGAGTTCCCGTAGCTGCTGCTCAATCTCCTGCTCCAGCGTCGGGTTATCGCCCGTCAGTAGCACCACTTCTTTCTCATGTAACTCGCTCTCCTGCATAAGCCCCGCGCCAAAGATAATGGCAATCAGCGCCGCCTCTTCGTGGCTGAACTGCAGGGTATAGCGCGTCTCAAAATCGGCCAGCGCCTCGCGCGTGGTGCGCATCAGGCGCGGATAAAGACGGTCGATTTCCTCGGTAAGCTGGCTATCAATACCGATACCGAAGATACAGCGATTTAATGCCTGTGCCAGGTGAATATAGAGCTGATCGCGCAGGCTTTGTTCATCCCCCAGCTGTCGGCCAGCCAGTTGCTGAAAACGGTCGATAAGTTGATCAATGGCCAGGTGTAACTGACGATCCTGCGCATGGCCATCGTAAACGGGGTTTGGCGTGCGCATCAGCATAAACAGCAGCGCCAGAAACTGTTGTTCGCTACAGTGAGGCTGTCGATGAATACGTCGCTGCCAGTGGCGGACTATCTCGGCGGCTACCTGAAACTCCTGGGTGGTACGGGTCCAGGTACTTTGCAGCGAGTTGAAGGTGGGGCTCTCTCCCTGATGATGCTGAAGAAGGCAATATTGCAGGTAGAGGCGCAAAAACTGCGTGTCGCGGCACTCAAACTGGCGTTGCAGGCTGCGCCCGCAGCGGTTAACCAACGCCTGCAAATTAGTATCGTCATACAGCGTGCGGGCAATGCCCTGCTGTTTAAGCTGCGTTTTAAGCGCCGGGGTAAAATGATGGCTGACAAAATGCGGACATAAACGGAAGGCACGCCGCAGCCAGTGCAGTAAGCACAGGCGTAAATCAAGCGTGGTGCCTTCAATCCGATAGCTGCCGTCCGCTCCGCTGGCAATCGCCAGACGATGGTAACGCTGGATCTCCTCTCCCGTCTCGGCTATATCTTGCCGGGCAGTTGTTGCATCGACACCATTCACTTCGCCAATGAATTCGGGCGTAATGGTGTGGCCGGGAAGGTAGAACATCAGCAGCACCTGGCAGCGGCGCTGTGGACTGGAAAGCACAGATGGAGGTTCCATGAGCGTCATCATCTGAAAGATTCCAGTTTGCGTTTTTGATAAGAATAGCTAAAGGATAGTCTTTCGTCGGCGTGCTCAGCCTGTTTACGTAAGGAATATCGGCGTCGGTCACAGAATTTTTCACTGAGGAACGGATGAAGAGAGTGAAACAAAGCGTAAGTCTGGTATTTTTCGCGGTTTTATCGCTTAGCGTCCAGGCGCACCCGCATAGCTTTATCACCCTGACGACGGATGTCGTCGCGCAGGATGGGCAGATGAGCGGGCTGAAAATGCGCTGGGTAATGGATGAACTAACATCAGCAGACCTGTTGTATGACGCCGGGAAGGCTAAACCGGGCGACGAAGTGTGGAAAAAACTGGCGGCGGAGGTGATGGCCAACGTGCTGGGTCAGCACTACTTCACCGAGTTCTGGCACAACGGTAAAAAGGTGAAATTTGATAATCTGCCCACTGACTATGGCCTGGCGCGGGAGGGGCATCAGGCGGTGCTGACGTTCACGCTGCCGCTGGCAAATCCCCAGACGCTAGCCGGGCAGACCTATACCTTCTCGACGTTTGACCCGACCTATTACGTCGATATGCGCTATGAGAACGACGGGGATGTTTCGTTACCTGCGAGTTTGAAATCGACCTGCAAACTGGCGGTACATACGCCGCAGCCCAGTGACGAAATGATGTCTTATGCGTTGTCGCTTGATAAAGAAGACGCGCCGGATGAAGACATGGAGCTGGGTAAACAATTTGCCCAGAAGGTGACGTTAACATGTCAGTGAACGCTCTTGTAAAACGCCCGTCGCGCCGCTGGCTGGCGCTCTGGCCGTTAGCCATTTTTCTGCTGCTGAGCGTGCTGGCGGGCATTTGGCTGTGGCAGGCGTGGCCGCAAATCATGATAAAAAGCATCATCTGGCAGCGCGAAGTGAATCAGCAGATGAGCGGCCTGCTCAAAGCGGTAGCGGAAAACCCGACCCAGGCAGGCGGTTCGTTGCTGCTGTTTAGCTTTATCTACGGCGTGCTGCACGCGCTGGGGCCCGGGCATGGCAAAGTAGTGATAGCCACCTGGCTGGCTACGCATCCCTCAAAGCTTAAATCAAGTATTGGCCTGACGCTGGCCTCGTCACTGTTACAGGGGCTGGTGGCGATTGCGCTGGTCGTGGTGGTGTTAACGCTGCTGCAATTACCCGCGCGACAGCTTAACGTGAGCGGGTTCTGGCTGGAGAAAGCCAGCTATGCGCTGGTGGGCGTGTTGGGGCTGATGCTGTGCTGGCGAGCGTTGAAAACGCTACGACGACTGCTGCGTAAACCTACTTTTACCGCGTTTAAACCGGTTCATATCCATGATGAACACTGCGGATGCGGGCATAAACATCTGCCCGACCCGGAGCAAATTCGCAGTGGTGACGACTGGCGCGCGCGCCTGATGGTGGTGCTGTCGATGGGTATGCGTCCGTGCTCTGGCGCAATAATGGTGCTGTTGTTCAGTAAAGTGATTGGCGTATTTGCCTGGGGAATGGCATCGGCGCTGGCGATGGCGGCAGGAACGTCACTGACTATTTCGTCACTTGCGCTATTGGTGCACAGTTTCCGCCAACTGGCGGTGCGGCTCAGTGGAAATCGTGCGCCGGTATTATGGCGACAGGTGGGCTGGACAACGCTGGCATTGGCCGGTGGCGCGCTGTTGATCGCGGCGGCGGTGGTGATGTGGCTGAGTGCGGTGCCGGTTGGGCGGGGAATGCGACCGTTTTAAAACTATTTCCCCTTTTTCAGGGCCTCAAGAATAAAACGCTCGGTCTCATCGCGATAACGATTTCCATGACGGGTAGAGAATGCATCAATATGCTGCCCGTCGGGGATCAGTTCGAGCGTTTTGGGTTCTTTTGCCAGCGCATACAGCGTCTGGCTGTGTTCCGACGGGATAACGTGGTCGCCCGTACCATGCAGTATTAGCAGTGGAATAGGGCTGATATCGGCAATGTTACGATCGGCGCTGTAGCTATCGTCAAGTAACAGGCCGCTGCCGGGGATCATGTGGTTGGCAATCGCCGAATAGGACGAAAAGGTGGAGTCCAGAATCACCGCGCGGATGCCCGAGCGATCGCCATGCGTAATGGCGGAGACAATATTATTGCCACCCAGGCTTTGCCCCAGAAGTACAAGGCGCTGCGGATCGATATCCGGTCTGTGGCGGACGTAGTCGATGGCGCTGAGGGTATCATCCTGCAAACCCGCCTGAGAGGGCGTGCCCTTCGACTCGCCAAAACCCCGGTAATCAAACATAAATACGTTGAGGTTTCTGTCCGGCAGCCAGTTTACCAACGGCCAGTGGGCGGACATATTGCCCGCGTTGCCATGGGCGTGAATAACCGTGGCGATGGCGTATTCGCTTGGCCCTTTTGCCGAAGGGATAAACCAGCCGTGGAGCGTTGTGCCGTCTTTCGCGGTAAAAACGACGGGCTCTACGCTGTAAGGTTCCGGGCCGTAAACTTTGTTATCCGGGTAATAGAAGGCGTTAATCGCAATGCGCGGCAGCAGATAAATACAGACGCCGATGATGCAAAGAACGAAAAAGCACTCTATGCCGAATTTCCCACGTAAAAAGCGCATCGCAATTTCCCTTTGGCGGCTTCGTGATGATGTGAACAGCGCACGATCGTCATAAAAGGGGGCAGCGATGTAAAGAGGGGACAACCAGTTTAGGAAAAGCGCTCGGGGGAGAGGTGAGCTTGCTGACAACGTGCGCTTTGTTCTTGCCGGATGCGGCGTAAACGCCTTATCCGGCCTACAAAATAGTGCTAATTCAATCTATTGCAGGAATCTTGTAGGCCCGGTAAGCGCGAGCGCCACCGGGCACAACAATCGCTTAGCGCTTCAGCGCTTCGCTCAACTGGTCACGCATGTTCGCCAGCATCGCTTTAACAACGCGTGCGTTACCTGCAACCACGTTGCCGGTCATCATGTAGTTGTGGCCACCGGTGAAGTCGCACACCAGGGCGCCCGCTTCACGCGCCAGCAGTTCACCTGCGGCGAAATCCCACGGCTTCAGGCCGATTTCGAAGAAACCGTCTACGCGGCCAGCGGCTACGTAAGCCAGATCCAGCGCAGCGGAACCAGTGCGACGGAAGTCAGCACATTCGGTATACAGGTTGCCGAGAATGTTCATGTACGCCGGGGCGTGTTGTTTTGCTTTGAACGGGAAACCGGTCGCCAGGATGGTGCCGTCGAGGTCACGCGCGGTGCTGCAACGCAGACGGTAGCCGTTCAGCTGTGCGCCCTGGCCGCGGGTCGCGGTGAAGAGTTCGTTACGCATTGGATCGTAAACCACCGCAACTTCGGTACGGCCTTTGATGCGTACCGCGATGGAGACCGCGAAGTGCGGTAGACGTTTAACGAAGTTGGTGGTGCCATCCAGTGGATCGATAACCCATTGAACATCCAGATCGTCGCCAACATGTTCACCGCTTTCTTCGGTGATAATGGTGTGTTGCGGGTAAGATTTGCGAATGGTTTCGATGATAATGGCTTCAGCCGCTTTATCAACGTTGGTCACGAAATCGTTGCTGCCTTTCTGGCTGGTTTCAACAGAATCTGGCGTTTCGTAATGTTTGGCAATCAGGTTACCCGCCTTGCGCGCTGCGCGCACGGCGATGTTCAGCATCGGATGCATCAGGTTACTCTCACTGGATGTTAAAGAACGGGGAAAAACGGCGCATATCATAACAGCGAATTCGGACTCTGTCTTCGGTTTATGGTAATATGGTCGAATAATCTTTAGACGAAGAAAGACAATGCTGCAAAATATTCGAATTGTGCTGGTTGAAACCTCTCACACCGGCAATATGGGCTCTGTGGCCCGCGCTATGAAAACCATGGGCTTAACCAATCTGTGGCTGGTGAATCCATTGGTAAAACCTGACTCCCAGGCCATCGCCCTGGCTGCCGGGGCCAGCGATGTCATCGGCAGCGCCAATATCGTCGATACGCTCGATGAAGCGCTGGCGGGTTGCAGCCTGGTAGTGGGCACCAGCGCGCGTTCGCGCACGCTGCCGTGGCCGATGCTCGACCCGCGTGAATGCGGGCTGAAAAGCGTCGCTGAAGCAGAACACGCACCGGTGGCGCTGGTGTTTGGCCGTGAGCGCGTTGGCCTGACCAACGAAGAGCTGCAAAAGTGTCATTATCACGTCGCGATTGCCGCTAACCCGGAATACAGTTCGCTGAACCTGGCGATGGCGGTGCAGGTTATCTCTTATGAGGCCCGCATGGCGTGGCTGGCGGCGCAGGAAAGCGGCGAAGCGAAAGTTGAGCACGACGAAACGCCGTATCCGCTGGTTGATGACCTGGAACGCTTCTATGGTCACCTGGAACAAACGCTGCTGAGTACCGGTTTTATCCGCGAAAACCATCCGGGGCAGGTGATGAACAAACTGCGTCGTTTGTTTACTCGTGCGCGTCCGGAAAGCCAGGAGTTGAATATCCTGCGCGGGATTCTGGCGTCGATTGAGCAGCAGAATAAAGGTAAGTAACGGGTTGTAACGCCGGATGGCGCTTCGCTTATCCGGCCTACAGGCCGCGCAATTCGTAGGCCGGATAAGCGAAGCGCCATCCGGCAATAGGATTACAGCACCAAACGTTAAATACCTGACTAAATTACTCAAGTAAATAGTTGACCATTTTACTCGGGAATGTCAGACTTGGTCCTGCTATGCAATACCCACACATATATTATTAAAAACCCCGGGCAGGGGCGAGTTTGAGGTTAAGTAAGACATGAGACTGACATCTAAAGGGCGTTACGCCGTGACCGCGATGCTGGACGTTGCACTCAACTCCGAAGCGGGCCCGGTGCCGTTGGCCGATATTTCAGAACGACAGGGAATTTCACTTTCCTACCTGGAGCAGCTGTTCTCCCGTCTGCGTAAAAATGGTCTGGTATCCAGCGTTCGCGGTCCTGGCGGCGGCTATCTGCTGGGTAAAGAAGCTAACCACATCGCGGTTGGCGAGGTTATCAGCGCAGTTGACGAATCCGTTGACGCGACCCGTTGCCAGGGTAAAGGCGGCTGTCAGGGTGGCGATAAATGCCTGACTCACGCACTGTGGCGCGACCTGAGCGATCGCCTGACCGGTTTCCTGAACAACATCACGCTGGGCGAACTGGTGAATAACCAGGAAGTTCTGGATGTGTCTGGTCGCCAGCACACCCATGAAACAACGCGCAGCACCCGTGCGCAAGACGCAATCGACGTCAAACTGCGCGCGTAATATAAATATCCGCGCGACGGATAATAAAGAGATTTCAGAATCAGGCCGGAGCGTACCGCGCTCCGTCTCCTCGGTCGTACATCCAGCCGATAGCCTGATTCCTTGCATTGAAGCGATGTACGGAGTTTAAGAGCAATGAAATTACCGATTTATCTCGATTACTCCGCAACCACGCCGGTGGACCCGCGTGTTGCCGAGAAAATGATGCAGTTTTTAACCCTGGACGGAACCTTTGGTAACCCGGCCTCCCGTTCTCACCGTTTTGGCTGGCAGGCTGAAGAAGCGGTAGATATCGCCCGTAATCAGATTGCCGATCTGGTCGGTGCGGATCCACGCGAAATCGTCTTCACCTCCGGTGCAACCGAATCTGACAACCTGGCAATTAAAGGTGCAGCCAACTTTTATCAGAAAAAAGGCAAGCACATTATTACCAGCAAAACCGAACACAAAGCCGTGCTGGACACCTGTCGTCAGCTTGAGCGTGAAGGTTTTGAAGTCACCTACCTTGCCCCTCAGCGCAACGGTATCATTGACCTTAAAGAACTCGAAGCGGCGATGCGTGATGACACCATTCTCGTTTCTATCATGCACGTGAACAATGAAATCGGTGTGGTACAGGACATCGCGACCATCGGCGAAATGTGCCGTGCGCGAGGTATTGTGTACCACGTTGATGCGACCCAGAGCGTGGGCAAACTGCCTATCGACCTGAGCCAGCTGAAAGTTGACCTGATGTCCTTCTCCGGCCACAAAATCTATGGTCCGAAAGGCATTGGCGCGCTGTATGTGCGTCGTAAACCGCGTATCCGCATCGAAGCGCAGATGCACGGTGGTGGTCACGAGCGCGGCATGCGTTCTGGTACTCTGCCTGTTCACCAGATCGTCGGCATGGGCGAAGCTTACCGTATCGCCAAAGAAGAGATGGAAACCGAAATGGCCCGTCTGCGCGCTCTGCGTAACCGTCTGTGGAACGGCGTGAAGGATATGGAAGAGGTTTACCTGAACGGTGACCTGGAGCAGGGCGCACCGAACATTCTTAACGTCAGCTTCAACTTTGTTGAAGGTGAATCGCTGATTATGGCCCTGAAAGATCTGGCCGTTTCTTCCGGTTCCGCCTGTACGTCTGCAAGCCTCGAGCCATCCTACGTGCTGCGAGCGCTGGGCATGACCGACGAGCTGGCACACAGCTCTATCCGTTTCTCTTTAGGTCGTTTTACTACCGAAGAAGAGATTGACTACACCATTCAACTGGTTCGTAACTCCATTGGCCGTCTGCGCGACCTTTCTCCGCTGTGGGAAATGTTCAAACAGGGCGTGGATCTGAACAGCATCGAATGGTCACATCACTAATCGGTAGATAAGAGGAATTCAATCATGGCATACAGCGAAAAAGTTATTGATCATTACGAGAACCCGCGCAACGTTGGCTCTTTCGACAACAGCGATGAGAGCGTAGGTAGCGGCATGGTTGGCGCGCCAGCGTGTGGCGACGTGATGAAGTTGCAGATCAAAGTCAACAATGAAGGTATCATTGAAGACGCGCGTTTCAAGACCTACGGCTGCGGTTCTGCTATCGCGTCCAGCTCGCTGGTTACCGAATGGGTAAAAGGCAAGTCTCTGGACGAAGCGCAGGCGATTAAAAACACCGACATCGCAGACGAGCTTGAACTGCCGCCAGTGAAAATTCACTGCTCTATCCTGGCAGAAGACGCGATTAAAGCCGCCATTGCGGATTACAAAAGCAAACGTGAAGCAAAATAAGAATTGAGGTTTTGTTATGTCGATTACATTGAGCGACAGTGCAGCAGCGCGAGTCAATACCTTCCTGGCCAACCGCGGTAAAGGGTTTGGTCTGCGTCTGGGCGTGAGAACTTCCGGCTGCTCGGGTATGGCGTATGTACTGGAATTTGTTGATGAACCTGCGGCAGAAGATACCGTGTTCGAAGACAAAGGCGTGAAGGTGGTGATCGACGGTAAAAGCCTGCAATTCCTCGACGGTACTCAACTGGACTTCGTCAAAGAAGGCCTGAACGAAGGGTTTAAATTCACCAACCCGAACGTCAAAGATGAGTGCGGTTGCGGCGAAAGCTTTAACGTGTAACTGAACGTCACCAACCCCACCGCAGGCCACCTGTGGGTGGGGTTTTGTTTTATTTACCCTGAGATTGTTATGGATTACTTCAGCCTCTTCGGGTTACCCGCCCACTATCACGTCGATACTCAGGCCCTTGCGACCCGTTTCCAGGATCTGCAACGTCAGAACCATCCCGACAAATTCGCCAGCGCCAGCGCGGCCGAACAACTCGCTGCGGTGCAACGTTCCGCAACCATCAATCAGGCCTGGCAAACGCTGCGTCATCCGCTGCCGCGCGCGGAATATCTGCTGTCGCTGCACGGTTTTGATTTAGCCAGCGAGCAGCACACGGTGCGCGATACCGCCTTTCTGATGGAACAACTGGAACTGCGCGAAGAGCTGGACGAGATTGAACAGGCGAAGGATGAAACGCGTCTGGAAGGGTTTATTAAACGTGTCAAAGCGATGTTCGACACCCGCCATCAGCAGATGGTGAAAGAATTAGACGATGAAGCGTGGGAGACGGCGGCGGATACCGTGCGTAAACTGCGTTTTCTCGATAAACTGCGCAGCAGTGCTGAACAACTCGAAGAAAAACTGCTCGACTATTAATTTCGGAAGCTCAATATGGCCTTATTACAAATTAGTGAGCCTGGTCTGAGTGCCGCGCCGCATCAGCGTCGTCTGGCGGTTGGCATCGATTTAGGCACCACCAATTCTCTGGTTGCGACGGTCCGTAGCGGCCAGGCGGAAACTCTGGCCGACAGCCAGGGTCGTCACCTGCTGCCCTCTGTTGTCCATTACCAGGCGCAGGGCCACGTCGTGGGTTATGATGCGCGCGCCAATGCCGCGCAAGACCCTGCTAACACCATAAGTTCCGTCAAACGCCTGATGGGCCGTTCGCTGGCCGACATTAAGGCGCGTTACCCGCATCTGCCGTACCAGTTTGAGGCAAGCGTTAATGGCCTGCCGATGCTGGTCACTGAAGCCGGTGTGTTGAACCCGATTCGCGTCTCTGCCGATATCCTCAAAGCGCTGGCGGCGCGGGCGACTGAATCGCTCGCCGGTGAACTCGACGGCGTGGTGATTACCGTTCCGGCTTACTTTGACGATGCACAGCGTCAGGGCACCAAAGACGCCGCGCGTCTGGCGGGCCTGCATGTACTGCGTCTGCTTAACGAACCGACCGCTGCGGCCATTGCCTATGGCCTGGATTCCGGTCAGGAAGGCGTGATTGCCGTGTATGACCTGGGCGGCGGCACGTTTGATATCTCTATTCTGCGTTTAAGCCGCGGCGTGTTTGAAGTGCTGGCGACGGGCGGCGATTCTGCGCTCGGTGGCGATGACTTCGACCATTTGCTGGCGGACTACATTCGCGAACAGGCAGGTATTCCCGATCGTAGTGACAACCGCGTGCAGCGCGAACTGCTGGATGCCGCTATCGCCGCTAAAATCGCCCTGAGCGATGCTGACAGCGTGACGGTTGAGGTTGCAGGCTGGAAAGGCGACATCACCCGCGAGCAGTTTAACGACCTGATTTCCGCACTGGTTAAACGCACCCTGATGGCCTGCCGTCGCGCGCTGAAAGATGCGGGCGTGGAAGCGGATGAGGTGCTGGAAGTGGTGATGGTCGGCGGTTCAACGCGTGTTCCGCTGGTGCGTGAACGCGTGGGTGAATTCTTTGGCCGCACGCCGCTGACCTCTATCGACCCGGATAAAGTTGTCGCCATTGGCGCGGCGATTCAGGCGGATATTCTGGTGGGCAACAAGCCAGACAGTGAAATGCTGTTGCTGGACGTCATCCCGCTGTCGCTTGGTCTGGAGACCATGGGCGGGCTGGTGGAGAAAGTTATACCGCGTAACACCACTATTCCAGTGGCGCGCGCGCAGGAGTTCACCACCTTTAAAGATGGCCAGACGGCGATGTCTATTCACGTGATGCAGGGCGAGCGCGAACTGGTGCAGGATTGCCGTTCGCTGGCCCGTTTTGCGCTGCGTGGTATTCCGGCGCTTCCGGCGGGTGGTGCGCATATTCGCGTCACCTTCCAGGTCGATGCCGACGGGCTGTTAAGCGTGACCGCGATGGAGAAATCCACCGGGGTGGAATCCTCAATTCAGGTGAAACCGTCTTACGGTCTGACCGATGGTGAAATCGCCACCATGATTCAGGATTCTATGAGCTACGCCGAGCACGATGTTAAAGCCCGTATGCTCGCGGAGCAAAAAGTAGAAGCAGCACGCGTACTGGAGAGTTTGACCGGTGCTCTGGCCGCCGATGCCGCGCTGTTAAGCGCCGCAGAACGTCAGGAGATTGATGAAGCCGCTGCGCATCTGAGCGCGGTAGCCGAAGGCAATGACACTGACGCCATAGAACAAGCCATTAAAAACGTTGATAAACAAACCCAGGAATTCGCCGCTCGCCGTATGGACAAATCTGTCCGTACTGCGCTGAAAGGCCAATCCGTGGACGAGGTTTAATATGCCAAAGATTGTTTTTCTGCCCCACCAGGACCTGTGCCCGGATGGCGTAGTTGTGGAAGCTGAGACCGGTGAAACCATTCTGGATGCTGCGCTGCGTAGCGGTATCGAGATTGAACACGCCTGCGAAAAATCCTGTGCCTGCACCACCTGCCACTGCATCGTGCGTGAAGGTTTTGACTCTCTGCCGGAAAGCACTGAAGACGAAGACGATATGCTGGATAAAGCCTGGGGGCTGGAACCGGATAGCCGTCTGAGCTGTCAGGCGCGCGTCACCGACGAAGATCTGGTGGTCGAAATTCCGCGTTACACAATTAACCACGCACGCGAGCATTAACAGAGGATAGTATGGGACTGAAGTGGACCGACAGCCGTGAAATAGGCGAAGCGCTTTACGACACCTTCCCGGATACCGATCCGAAGACCGTGCGCTTTACTGACCTGCACCAATGGATTTGCGACCTTGAGGATTTTGATGATGACCCTCAGGCATCAAATGAAAAAATCCTTGAGGCAATTCTGCTAGTTTGGTTAGACGAAGCTGAATAAGTCACATATCGGGCTGCCTTCGGGTGGCCCGTTTACTAATTCGGGTGGCACGTTTACTAATAAGGATAACTAAAATGACCGAAGCGATGAACATTACGCTTACCACGCAGCCAGCCGATGCGCGCTGGGGCGAAAAAGCGACTTATAGCATTAATGATAATGGAATCTCCCTGCATCTGACCGGTAAGGACGACCTGGGCCTGATCCAGCGCGCGGCGCGTAAAATTGACGGACTGGGTATTAAACATGTGGCGCTCACCGGCGAAGGCTGGAGCGCCGACAGCGCGTGGGCTTTCTGGGCCGGTTATAAAGGCCCGAAAGGCACGCGTAAAGTGGAATGGCCGGAGCTGGATGACGCGCAACGTCAGGAACTCGATAACCGCCTGACCATCATCGACTGGGTGCGCGATACCATCAACGCCCCGGCGGAAGACCTCGGCCCGTCACAGCTGGCGCAGCGTGCGGTTGATCTGCTGTGCAGCGTCGCTTGCGATCAGGTTTCTTACCGCATCACCAAAGGCGAAGATCTGCGCGAGCAGAACTACATGGGAATTCACACCGTAGGCCGTGGCTCTGAGCGTGCGCCGGTGCTGCTGGCGCTGGACTACAACCCAACCGGCGACAAAGACGCGCCGGTCTATGCCTGCCTGGTCGGCAAAGGCATCACCTTCGATTCCGGCGGTTACAGCCTGAAGCAGAGCGCGTTCATGGACTCGATGAAGTCCGACATGGGCGGCGCGGCAATGGTCACCGGCGCGCTGGCGTTTGCGATCACCCGTGGTTTGAACAAACGCGTGAAACTGTACCTGTGCTGCGCCGACAACATGGTGAGCGGCAACGCCTTCAAACTGGGCGATATCATTCACTATCGCAACGGTAAAAACGTTGAAGTGATGAATACCGATGCGGAAGGGCGTCTGGTGCTGGCGGATGGTCTGATTGACGCGTCTGCGCAGAAACCGGAGCTGATTATTGACGCAGCGACCCTGACCGGTGCGGCGAAAACCGCACTGGGTAACGATTATCACGCGCTGTTCAGCTTCGACGATGGCCTGGTCAATCGTATGATGGCGAGCGCGGCTGCGGAAAACGAACCGTTCTGGCGTTTACCGCTGGCGGAGTTCCACCGCAATCAGTTGCCATCTAACTTTGCCGAGCTGAACAACACCGCGAACGCCACTTATCCGGCGGGTGCCAGTACCGCGGCGGGCTTCCTGTCTCACTTCGTAGAGAACTATCACGAAGGCTGGCTGCACATCGACTGCTCCGCTACCTATCGTAAAGGCGCGGTAGAGCAGTGGGCGGCGGGCGCAACCGGGCTGGGCGTGCGCACGATTGCGAATCTGCTAACCGCTGAATAATCTTTGTGGCCCCTCACCCTAACCCTCTCCCCCAGAGAGAGGGGACTGCTCCGTGCGGTTTTCTCCCTCTCCCTGAGTGAGAGGGCCGGGGTGAGGGGGAACCGACATCCTGGAACCCTCTATGTCCGAAACCAAAAACGAATTAGAAACATTGCTTGAACAGGCGGCGACCGAACCGGCGCATCGCCCGGCGTTCTTCCGCACGCTGCTGGAATCCACCGTGTGGGTGCCTGGCACGGCGGCGGAAGGTGAGCAAATTGTGGAAGACAGCGCACTCGATTTACAGCACTGGGAAAAAGATGACGGCACGTCCGTTATCCCATTTTTCACCTCGCTGGAAGCCTTGCAGGAGGCCGTAGAAGAGGAACAGGCATTCGTGGTAATGCCCGTTCGCACGCTGTTTGAAATGACTCTCGGTGAAACGCTGTTCCTCAACGCCAAACTGCCGACCGGAAAAGAGTTCACCCCGCGCGAAATCAGCCATCTGATTGGCGAAGAGGGGAGTCCGCTTAGTACGCAGGAAGTGCTGGAAGGCGGCGAATCGCTGATCCTGTCAGAAGTTGCGGAGCCGCCGGCCCAAATGGTCGACTCGCTCACCACGCTGTTTAAAAACATCAAACCGGTAAAACGCGCGTTTATCTGTTCAATCAAAGAGAGCGCAGAAGGTGAAGCGAACCTGCTGATTGGTATCGAAGCGGACGGGGATATCGAAGAGATTATTCACGCCGCAGGCAGCGTGGCGACCGATACGCTACCGGGCGATGAACCGATTGATATCTGTCAGGTGGTAAAAGGGGAAAAAGGTATCAGTCACTTTATTACCGAACATATCACCCCGTTTTACGAGCGCCGCTGGGGCGGCTTCCTGCGTGATTTTAAACAGAATCGGATTATCTAGTTTTGAGGAAGGCCGCCCCGCAGGGCGGCATCCTGGCTTACCTGCCCATTACATTGATTGCGTTGCGAAAAGCGTAGCCTGAAAGATCCCAGTCTTCGTTAACGTGAGCAAACAGTGCGCTGGTTACAATAAGCACGATACAAACGTATCGTTTCATTGCGCGGTCCATGCAAAGACCGCATCACGGCAGCACCACTGGCGATAATGACGTGATAGCAAGTACTGGGGGTACCTGCGCATACGGCCACGGAACGACCTTCCCTTAAGCCAGTGCCCGTTTGCGAGACGGCGGAAAGGGCCGAGTAAATAATACTCTCTTTTTGCAAGGCTATTCCATAAGTGGACTTGACTTCAGCGCTCTGAAAACGGATTATTTCATCACTGGGGAGTACCTGCGTTGCTTTCGCAACACAACCCGCTGGAAAGGCCGCGAACCGGACCAGCAATAAAAAAAACCGCCTTTTTATGGGCGGTTTTTTTATTGCTGCAATGCGCGTTATTTCACCGGCTCAACCGGCAAGTCATCGCGTGCGCCCCATTCGCTCCAGGCACCGTCATACAGCGTCACGTCGTCAGCTTCAAGCGTTGCCAGCGCCAGCACAACCACTGCCGCCGTTACGCCGGAACCACAGCTGGCGACAATCGGGCGGTTGAGGTCCACGCCTGCACGGTCAAAAATTGCGGTCAATTCATCAACGGTTTTCAGCTCACCGTTGAAGACTAAATCGCCCCACGGCACGTTGCGCGCTCCAGGAATGTGTCCACGACGTAAGCCCGGGCGTGGCTCGTCAACTTCGGCGTTAAAGCGTGGTGCCGGGCGGGCATCGACGATTTGCGCAGTGCCTTCGTGACTAATCAGCAGCACGTCGGTCAGGCGCTTAATTTTCTGTGCATCGAATTTCACCTCGAAGTCGCCTTCGACCATATCGACATTACCCTGCTCAAGCAGGTAATCATCGCGTTTCCAGCCCGCTAATCCGCCAGCCAGAATGGAGACTTTTTCAGCACCAAATGTACGCAGCATCCACCAGGCGCGCGGGGCCGAGAAGAGATTGCCCTCATCGTAAACCACCAGATGTTTATCGCTACTCACGCCCAGTTCGCGCATGGCGACGGCAAAGGCTTCCGGGCGCGGCATCATGTGCGGTAGCGAGGTGGTATGGTCTGAAAGCGCTTCAATATCAAAGAAAAGAGCATCAGGGAGATGACCGTCGCGGTATTCTGCGGCCATATCACGATGTTCCTGCCCCGGCGGCGCCATGCGGGCATCGATAATCTGAACTTCCGGGTCGTTAATGTGTTCTGCCAGCCAGTCGGCGGCGACAAAGAAAGAGGTGCTCATATGGGCCTCCATTTATCAGTTGTAAAAGAATTGTCGGCGTTTTGCCGGGCAGTGACAAGTTAATGACTCCAGGTATGTGATAACACCGAATAAGTTACTGAATAAATAATTCGGAAAAAGACAGCTATTTATACGTTAGCAGAGGTGGTAAAACGCCGTTCACGCGTAATACTATTGAGCATTCATGACAAACAGGCTCCAGAGCCAGAGGTTCTAAGGATGAAACCCTTCCGTTTGGCGGCACTTGCGCTGCTTGCCGCGTCGACGCTTGCCGGCTGTGATAATAACGATAAAGAGAAAACCGTTGCGCCTGCACCTGCAGCCACAACGTCTACCCCGGCGACGCCTGCTCCCGCAAAACCTGATAGCGCGATGTTAGCCAAACTGGCTCAACAGAGCGAAGGAAAGGCCTTAACTCTGCTGGATGCCTCGGAATTGCAGCTTGAAGGCGCGTCGGCGCTGGTGCTCACGTTCTCAGTGCCGCTCGATCCCAATCAGGATTTCGCCAAAACCGTGCATGCCGTCGATAAAAAGAACGGCAAAATTGACGGTGCCTGGGAGCTTGCCCCGAATCTGAAAGAACTGCGTCTGCGGCATCTGGAGCCAAAACGCGAACTGATTGTTACCGTCGATCCTGAACTGGTTGCGGTGAATAAGGAGACGCTGGGCAAAGGCGTCGAAAAAACAATTTCTACCCGCGATATTGCGCCAACGGTCGGTTTTGCCAGCCGTGGTTCGCTGCTGCCGGGTAAAGTGGTGGAAGGGCTGCCGGTGATGGCGCTCAACGTTAACAACGTCGATGTAAACTTCTACCGCGTGAAGCCGGAGTCGCTGGCTTCATTTGTCAGTTCGTGGGAATACCGTAACTCGCTGAGCAACTGGGAATCTGACGAACTGCTGAAAATGGCGGATTTAGTCTACACCGGGCGTTTTGATCTCAACCCGGAGCGTAACACCCGCGAGAAACTGCTGCTGCCGCTGAAAGATATCAAACCGCTGCAACAGTCTGGTGTATACATCGCGGTGATGAATCAGGCCGGGCACTATAACTACAGTAATGCCGCCACGCTCTTTACCCTGAGCGATATCGGCCTTTCCGCGCACCGCTATCACAATCGTCTGGACGTCTTTACCCAAAGTCTGGAAAACGGCGCGGCGCAGTCGGCGGTCGATGTACAACTGCTGAATGAAAAAGGGCAAACTCTGGCGCAGGCGAACAGCGATGCGCAGGGGCACGCCACGCTGCAAACCGATAAAGAAGCGGCGCTGGTGCTGGCGCGCAAAGATGGCCAAACCACGCTTCTCGATCTCAAACTCCCGGCGCTCGATCTTGCTGAATTCGCCATTGCCGGCGCGCCTGGCTACAGCAAACAGTTCTTCATGTTTGGCCCGCGCGATCTCTATCGTCCTGGTGAAACCGTCATCCTGAACGGCCTGCTACGCGATGGCGATGGCAAACCGCTGGCGGAACAACCGGTCAAAATCGACGTGGTGAAACCCGACGGCCAGGTGGTGCGCAGCGTGGTCAGCAAACCGGTGAACGGTCTGTATCAATTGAACTATCCGCTCGATAGCGGCGCGGCGACCGGGATGTGGCATATTCGCGCCAACACCGGTGATAACCAGCGCCAGGAGTGGGATTTCCACGTTGAAGATTTCATGCCTGAACGTCTGGCGCTTAACCTGAGCGCCGAGAAAACCCCGCTGGCACCAGAAGATGATGTGAAGTTTGGCGTTGTCGGTTACTACCTCTATGGCGCACCGGCCAATGGCAACACCTTACAGGGCAAACTGTTCCTGCGTCCGCTTCGTGATGCCGTTGCCGCCCTGCCGGGTTTCCAGTTTGGCGATATTGCGGAACAAAATCTCTCGCGCAGTCTGGATGAAGCCAGCCTGACGCTGGATGAAAAAGGGCGCGGCGAAGTGACTACCTCCAGCCAGTGGCAGGAAGCACATTCCCCGTTGCAGGTTATTTTACAGGCCAGCCTGCTGGAATCGGGCGGCCGCCCGGTGACGCGTCGTGCCGAACAGGCTATCTGGCCGGCGCCGGAACTGCCGGGTATTCGCCCACAGTTTGCCAGCAAAGCGGTGTATGACTATCGCACCGACACCACCGTGAATCAGCCGATTGTCGACGAAGACAGCCAGGCCGCATTTGATATCGTTTATGCCAACGCGCAGGGCGAGCGCAAAGCGGTTGAGGGCTTGCAGGTTCGCCTTATACGTGAACGCCGCGACTATTACTGGAACTGGTCAGAAGACGAGGGCTGGAAATCCCAGTTTGACCAGAAAGACCTGGTGGAAGGCGAAGAGAGCCTTAATCTCAAAGCCGATGAAACCGGCAAGGTCAGTTTCCCGGTTGAGTGGGGCGCCTACCGTCTGGAAGTGAAAGGGCCGAACGATACCCTGAGCAGCGTACGTTTCTGGGCCGGTTACAGCTGGCAGGATAACAGCGACGGCAGCGGCGCGGCGCGCCCGGATCGCGTGACCATGAAGCTGGATAAACCGTCCTATAAACCGGGCGATACCATCAAGCTGCACGTAGCCGCCCCGGCGGCGGGCAAAGGTTATGCGATGGTGGAATCGAGCGAAGGCCCGTTGTGGTGGCAGGAAATCACCGTTCCCGCGGAAGGGCTGGATCTCGCCATTCCGGTGGATAAAAGCTGGAATCGTCATGACCTCTATTTGAGCACGCTGGTGGTGCGTCCGGGCGATAAATCCCGTTCCGCCACGCCAAAACGCGCGGTCGGCGTACTGCATCTGCCGCTCGGCGATGAAAACCGTCGTCTGAATATCGCTCTTGATGCGCCTGCGAAAATGCGCCCGAATCAGCCGTTGACGGTGAAAGTGAAAGTTGACCGTAAAGAGGGGGCTGCGCCGAAACAGGTGAACGTGCTGCTTTCGGCGGTGGACAGCGGCGTGCTGAACATTACTGATTACACCACGCCCGATCCGTGGCAGGGCTTCTTCGGTCAGAAGCGCTATGGCGCGGATATTTATGATATCTACGGTCAGGTGATTGAAGGGCAGGGGCGTCTGGCGAGCCTGCGCTTTGGTGGTGATGGCGATGAGCTGAAACGCGGCGGTAAACCGCCGGTTAACCACGTCACCATTATCGCGCAGCAGGCCCAACCTGTAACGCTTGATGAAAACGGCGAAGGCACCGTCACGCTGCCGATTGGCGATTTCAACGGCGAACTGCGCGTGATGGCGCAGGCGTGGACCGATGAAGACTTTGGCAGCAGCGAAGATAAAGTGGTGGTTGCCGCGCCGGTGATTGCTGAGCTGAACATGCCGCGCTTCCTTGCCGGTGGCGATACCGCGCGTCTGACGCTGGATATCACTAACCTCACGGATAAACCGCAAACGTTGAACGTACAGCTGGCGGCGAGCGGGTTGATTCAGCTGGAAGGCGCGCAGCCTGCGCCAATTACCTTACAGCCGGGCGTGCGCAATATTCAGTTTGTGCCGGTTAGCGCGAAAGAGGGTTTTGGCGACGGTCAGGTGGATATCACGGTAAGTGGCCTGACATTGCCGGGTGAAACGTTGCCGCCGGTCAGCAAATCCTGGAAGCTGGGCGTACGCCCGGCCTTCCCGGCGCAGACGGTGAACAGCGGCGCGGCGTTGCAGCCTGGCGAAAGCTGGAGTATGCCGCAGGGCTATCTGACGAATTTCTCCCCGGCCACGGTCCAGGGGCAACTGCTGCTGAGCGGCAAGCCACCTCTGAACCTGGCGCGCTATATTCGTGAGCTGAAAGCGTATCCGTATGGTTGTCTGGAGCAGACTGCCAGCGGTCTTTTCCCATCGCTATACACCAATGCCGCTCAGCTCAAAACGCTCGGTATTACCGGCGACAGCGATGAGAAACGTCGCGCGGCGGTAGATGTGGGCATTTCGCGGATGCTGCAAATGCAGCGTCAGGATGGTGGTTTCGCCCTGTGGGATAAAGAAGGCCCTGAAGAGTACTGGCTAACCGCCTACGCGATGGACTTCCTGGTGCGCGCGGGCGAACAGGGTTACAGCGTATCGGCTGACGCCATCAACAAAGGTAATAATCGTCTGCTGCGCTATTTGCAGGAGCCGGGGCTGATGACGCTTCGCTACAGCGATGATACCGCCGCCAGCCGCTTTGCCGTGCAGGCTTATGCCGCGCAGGTGCTGGCGCGTCAGCAGAAAGCGCCGCTCGGCGCGCTGCGCGAAATCTGGGAGCGTCACGCACAGGCGAAATCGGGCTTGCCGTTGATGCAACTGGGCGTGGCGCTGAAAGCGATGGGCGATGCGCCGCGTAGTGAAGAAGCGATTCAACTGGCGCTGAAAACGCCGCGTGCCGACAAGCAGCATTGGATTGGCGATTACGGTAGCGCGCTGCGTGATAACGCCCTGATGCTGGCGTTGATGGAAGAGAACAAACTGCTGCCAGATGCGCAAAACACGTTGCTGCAAACGCTCTCTGAACAGGCGTTCGGCGAGCGTTGGCTATCCACGCAGGAAAGCAATTCGCTGTTCCTGGCGGGTCGCGGTCTTGCTGATTTGCCGGGCAACTGGCAGGCACAAACATCGCTGGATGCCGCACCGTTGCAGAGCGATAAAGCACAAACCCGTAATCTGGATGCGGATCAGTTAGGCGCGTTGCAGGTGACTAATAGCGGCACGCAGCCGCTGTGGTTGCGCCTCGATGCCACCGGGTACCCGGAGTATTCGCCAGAGCCGGTCAGTAACGTATTGCAGATTGAACGCCAGATCCTCGGTACTGACGGAAGGCCGAAAGCCATCTCTTCACTGCGCAGCGGCGACCTGGTGCTGGTGCGCCTTGAAATCAACGCCAGCCAGAACGTCCCGGATGCGCTGGTGGTCGATATGCTGCCTGCCGGGCTGGAGCTGGAAAATCAGAACCTGGCAAACAGCAGCGCCAGCCTTGCGGATAACGCAGGCGAAGCGCAGAACCTGATCAACCAGATGCAACAGGCGGATATTCAGCATATGGAATTCCGCGACGATCGCTTTGTGGCGGCCGTTGCCGTCAATGAGAACCAGCCGGTCACGCTGGTTTATCTGGCTCGCGCGGTGATGCCGGGTACCTATCAGTTGCCGCAGCCGCAGGTGGAATCGATGTATGTGCCGCAGTGGCGCGCGACCGGCCAGGCGGATGGCCCGCTGATCGTCACGCCGTAAGATGCGGTTGTTGTCTGCGTTTAAACGCCGCTGGCTTTGGCTGGCGGCGAGTGCGGTAGTGGTGTGGCTGGCGGTGCTGGGGGCCGATCGTCTCTGGCCGCTGCCGTTGCATGAAGTGACGCCCGCCCGCGTGGTGGTCGCACAGGATGGCACACCGCTGTGGCGTTTTGCCGACGCCGAAGGGATCTGGCGTTATCCGGTCACCATCGAAGAGGTGTCGCCGCGCTATCTTGATGCGCTGATCCAGTATGAAGATCGCTGGTTCTGGGATCATCCCGGCGTTAATCCGTTATCGATCCTGCGCGCGGCCTGGCAGGATCTTTCCTCCGGGCGCGTGATCTCCGGCGGCAGCACGCTCACCATGCAGGTTGCTCGCCTGCTGGATCCTCATCCTCGTACTTTTGGCGGTAAATTCCGTCAGCTCTGGCGCGCGTTTCAGCTGGAGTGGCACCTTTCAAAACGCGATATTCTCACCCTCTATCTCAATCGCGCACCTTTCGGCGGTACGTTGCAGGGCGTGGGCGCGGCAAGCTGGGCCTATCTGGGTAAACCGCCCACACAATTGAGCTATGCCGATGCAGCGTTGCTGGCCGTGCTGCCGCAAGCGCCGAGTCGTTTACGCCCGGATCGCTGGCCGGAGCGCGCGCAGGCGGCACGTAACAAAGTGCTGGCGCGTATGCAAACCCAGCAGGTGTGGCCAGCACAGGTGGTGAAAGAGGCCAGCGAAGAGCCGGTCTGGTTGTTCCCACGGCAGATGCCGCAGCTGGCACCGCTCTTCTCACGCAAAGTGCTTTCGATGAGCAAGGCAGAAAAAATCACCACCACGCTGGATGCCGGGCTGCAACGCCAGCTTGAAGAGATTGCGCTCAACTGGAAATCACGCCTGCCGCCGCGCAGTTCGCTGGCGATGATCGTCGTGGATAACAGTACGATGCAGGTACGCGGCTGGGTGGGATCGGCGGATATCGGTGATGACAGTCGATTTGGGCATATCGACATGGTGTCGGCGATCCGATCGCCGGGATCGGTATTGAAACCGTTTGTGTATGGTATGGCGATGGATGAAGGATTGATCCATCCTGCGTCGCTGCTCCAGGACGTGCCGCGCCGGGTGGGGGATTACCGACCCGGAAACTTTGATAGCGGCTTCCACGGCCCGGTGAGCATGAGCGAGGCGCTGGTGCGATCGCTGAATCTTCCTGCCGTGCAGGTTCTGGAAGCCTACGGCCCGAAACAGTTTGCCGCGCGACTGCGTAACGCCGGCCTGCCCTTGATATTGCCCGCAGGCGCGGAGCCTAATTTATCGTTGATCCTCGGCGGGGCGGGCGCGAGGCTGGCAGATATTACTGCCGCCTATAGCGCTTTTGCACGTCATGGTAAAGCAGGGCGCTTACGTTTGCTGGCCGACGATCCGCTGGTGGAGCGCCCGCTCTTGTCGCCGGGAGCGGCGTGGATCATTCGCCGTATTCTGGCGGGAGAAGATCAGCCGATGGCGGATGATTCGCTGCCACAAGTGGTGCCGCTGGCATGGAAAACCGGGACCAGCTACGGCTATCGCGATGCGTGGGCGATTGGCCTGAATGCGCGTTACAGCATCGGCATCTGGACCGGCAGGCCGGACGGTACCCCCGTCGCCGGGCAGTTTGGTTTTGCCAGCGCGGTGCCGCTTCTGAATCAGGTCAGCAATTTGTTGCTGTCCCGCGCCAGTGCAGGGAAAAACGGATTACCTACCGATCCACGCCCCGCGTCGGTGAGCGGCGGGACGATTTGCTGGCCTGGTGGGCAGTCGTTGGCTGAAGACGACGCGAACTGCCGCCGCCGTCTCGCGACCTGGCTTCTGGACAACAGCCAGCCGCCGACGCTGCTGTTACCCGGTCAGGAAGGCATTCGCGGAATTCGCTTCCCAATCTGGCTGGATGCGCAGGGCAAACGCGTCGCAGCAGATTGCCCGGATGCGAAGCAAACCACCCTGGATGTGTGGCCGCTGCCGCTTGAACCCTGGCTGCCCGCCAGTGAGCGACGCGCTGCCAGGCTTCCTGCCCCCTCAACCGTTTGCCCGCCACAAATATCGCAGGACGCACCGCCGTTAGTGCTTTCAGGCGTGCGAGAAGGCTCGGTGATCCAACGCGCTCCCGGCGAGTCTCAGGCAACGCTTGCGCTGCAAACCAGCGGCGGAGAAGGGCGACGCTGGTGGTTCCTGAATGGCGAGCCGCAGGAAAACGCGGGAAAAAATCTGACGCTTACGCTACAAAACGCGGCAGAATATCAACTGGTGGTGATGGATGAAGGTGGGCAGATAGCGACGGTGAATTTTACCTTTCAATAAGATTTTTGCGCCAGCTAGCGTAAGAATGTTGCTAAAGCTAATTTTATTTTAAAAAAATGTTACCTTCGTCCATAGGCAAGGCGAGCTTGTCTCATTATAATCCGCGCCAGGTCATACGATGTATGCATAACAACAGAACACATTTCAGAGGTAATCATGGCTATTGAACGTACTTTTTCCATCATCAAGCCAAACGCGGTGGCAAAAAACGTTATTGGAAGCATCTTTGCGCGTTTTGAAGCGGCAGGGTTCAAAATCGTCGGCACCAAAATGCTGCATCTGACCGTTGAGCAGGCGCGTGGGTTCTACGCTGAGCATGATGGCAAACCGTTCTTCGACGGTCTGGTTGAATTCATGACCTCTGGCCCGATCGTTGTTTCCGTTCTGGAAAGCGAGAACGCGGTTCAGCGTCACCGCGATCTGCTGGGTGCGACCAACCCGGCTAACGCCCTGGCGGGCACCCTGCGCGCAGATTACGCTGACAGCTTCACCGAAAACGGCACCCACGGTTCCGATTCCGTTGAATCTGCACAGCGCGAAATCGCTTACTTCTTCGGTGAAGGCGAAGTCTGCCCGCGCACTCGCTAATTGATCAGCCTGTAGGCCGGATAAGCGAAGCGCCATCCGGCAGTTTCACCGAATGATGCCTGATGGCGCTTCGCTTATCAGGCCTACGGTTGAGACAGGTATGATTATTTTTACGAATGTCACGTGCAGACGTGGCGTCCGTGCGCCAGAATTTGTACAATGCAACGCCCCCGGACGAGCAGACCGCTCTCCCGGGGCGTTTCTTTTTATTAACCCTCCAGGGGCCATAACGTGTAACAACGAGGCCGGTAAAGATTATGTCTGAACAAATTGTCACGCCTGAGAGCGCCATCCCGGCGGTTCCCAATAAAGATGGAAAAATTAACCTGCTGGATCTCAACCGTCAGCAGATGCGCGAGTTTTTTAAAGACTTAGGCGAGAAACCCTTCCGTGCCGATCAGGTCATGAAGTGGATGTATCACTACTGCAGCGATAACTTTGATGATATGACCGATATCAACAAGGTTCTGCGTAATAAGCTGAAAGAGGTCGCTGAAATTCGTGCGCCGGAAGTGGTTGAAGAGCAACGTTCTTCCGATGGCACCATCAAATGGGCGATTGCGGTTGGCGACCAGCGCGTTGAAACGGTTTATATCCCGGAAGACGATCGCGCGACCCTGTGCGTTTCTTCACAGGTTGGCTGTGCGTTAGAGTGTAAATTCTGTTCAACGGCGCAGCAGGGCTTTAACCGTAACCTGCGTGTTTCGGAAATTATTGGCCAGGTCTGGCGTGCGGCAAAAATCGTTGGCGCGGCCAAAATCACCGGTCAGCGTCCTATCACCAACGTGGTGATGATGGGCATGGGCGAGCCGTTGCTGAACCTGACTAACGTGGTTCCGGCAATGGAAATCATGCTTGATGATTTCGGTTTTGGTCTGTCCAAACGTCGCGTCACCTTGTCTACTTCTGGCGTCGTTCCGGCACTGGATAAACTCGGCGATATGATTGACGTTGCGCTGGCAATTTCCCTGCATGCGCCAAATGACGAAATTCGCGACGAAATTGTACCGATCAACAAAAAGTACAATATCGAAACCTTCCTGGCGGCGGTCCGTCGTTATCTGGAAAAATCTAACGCCAATCAGGGCCGTGTGACCATCGAGTACGTGATGCTCGACCACGTCAACGACGGTACTGAACACGCGCATCAGCTGGCTGAATTGCTGAAAGACACGCCGTGCAAAATCAACCTGATTCCGTGGAACCCGTTCCCGGGCGCGCCGTATGGACGTAGCTCTAACAGCCGTATCGACCGTTTCTCGAAAGTACTGATGGAATACGGTTTTACCACCATCGTGCGTAAAACCCGTGGTGATGACATCGATGCTGCATGCGGCCAGCTGGCTGGTGATGTTATCGACCGTACCAAACGTACCCTGCGTAAGCGTATGCAGGGCGAGGCTATCGACGTAAAAGCCGTGTAATCATGCCTTCGCGCACGGCAGAAATGGCGTGCGCGACGTTAAATGGGCAAGGATTAGGCGAAACGTACTGATCTGGTTAATAATTACGGTGCGTTTCCGCCAGTATTGAGGCAGTATGTAGCGCAGGAATGACAGTGCCGCTACCGTCTCTGGTGCTGTTTTGAGGTCGCTAACCGGGCAGCTTGTACTGTCTGTTCGAAGTCAACGATCGGATGTTTCGCGGTGTAGGCGTAGTCTGCATCAGAGTCTTAATTTCACGAACCAGCAGTTGTAGCGAATGAATACTGAAACCAACCCTGATCAACAAGAAGCACGTACCACGGGCTCCCGTTTACGCAATGCCCGTGAACAACTCGGACTCAGCCAGCAGGCGGTTGCTGAACGGTTATGCCTGAAGGTTTCCACCGTTCGCGATATTGAAGAAGATAAAGCGCCCGCTGAACTCGCTTCAACATTCCTGCGTGGTTATATCCGTTCTTATGCTCGCCTCGTTCATATTCCTGAAGAAGAACTGCTGCCGATGATGGAAAAGCAGGCACCGGTTCGTGCGGCGAAAGTCGCGCCGATGCAGAGCTTCTCGCTGGGTAAACGTCGCAAAAAACGCGACGGCTGGCTGATGAGCTTCACCTGGCTGGTGCTGTTCGTGGTCGTCGGTCTGACGGTGGCGTGGTGGTGGCAAAACCACAAAGCGCAGCAGGAAGAGATCACCACCATGGCGGATCAATCCTCCGTGGAACTCAACAACAGCAGCAATACCGGTACTCAGGATGTGCCATTAGATACCGGCGCAACCAGTGCGCCTGCTACAGCGGATAACACCGCGCCAGCAACGACGCCAGCAGATACCGCTGCGACGCAAACGCCAGCCCCGACAGCGACGCCTGCGCCAGCAACCGATGCGCAGAATAATGCCGTTGTTGCGCCGTCCCAGGCGAATGTCGACCCGGCCGCGACCGCGCAGACGACTGCGCCAACTGCAACGGGCCTGCCAACTGACCCGGCTCAGCCTGCCACGCCAGCGGCTGACCCGAATGCGCTGGTGATGAACTTTACCGCCGATTGCTGGCTCGAAGTCACCGATGCGACCGGTAAAAAACTGTTCAGCGGGATGCAGCGTAAAGATGGTAACTTGAATCTCGTGGGCCAGGCGCCGTACAAACTGAAAATTGGCGCGCCGGCTGCAGTACAGATCCAGTATCAGGGTAAACCTGTCGATCTGAGCCGTTTTATCAGAACTAACCAGGTTGCGCGTCTGACCGTGAATGCCGAACAATCACCGGCACAGTAACAGACGGGCAACGCGGGAGATTTTTCATGCACAACCAGGCTCCAATTCAACGTAGAAAATCGAAACGCATTTACGTTGGGAACGTGCCGATTGGCGATGGGGCTCCCATCGCCGTACAGTCGATGACCAACACGCGCACCACCGATGTGGAAGCAACGGTTAATCAGATTAAAGCGTTAGAGCGCGTCGGGGCGGATATCGTTCGTGTTTCCGTGCCGACGATGGACGCGGCAGAAGCGTTCAAACTCATCAAACAGCAGGTCAGCGTGCCGCTGGTGGCTGATATTCACTTCGACTACCGTATTGCGCTGAAGGTTGCGGAATACGGCGTCGACTGTCTGCGTATCAACCCCGGCAACATCGGAAACGAAGAACGTATCCGGATGGTGGTGGACTGCGCGCGCGACAAAAATATTCCTATCCGCATTGGCGTAAACGCCGGTTCTCTTGAGAAAGATCTTCAGGAGAAATATGGCGAACCTACGCCGCAGGCGCTGCTGGAATCCGCGATGCGTCACGTCGATCACCTCGATCGTCTGAACTTTGATCAGTTCAAAGTCAGCGTGAAAGCCTCTGATGTTTTCCTCGCCGTTGAGTCTTATCGTCTGCTGGCGAAGCAGATCGATCAGCCGCTGCACCTGGGGATCACCGAAGCAGGCGGCGCACGCAGCGGCGCGGTGAAATCGGCGATCGGCTTAGGGTTACTGCTCTCGGAAGGGATTGGCGACACGTTGCGTGTTTCGCTGGCGGCCGATCCGGTTGAAGAGATCAAAGTCGGTTTCGACATTCTGAAATCCCTGCGTATTCGTGCGCGCGGCATCAACTTCATCGCCTGCCCGACCTGTTCACGTCAGGAATTTGACGTTATCGGTACGGTCAACGCACTGGAACAGCGCCTGGAAGATATCATCACGCCAATGGACGTTTCCATTATCGGTTGCGTGGTGAATGGCCCAGGTGAAGCGCTGGTGTCAACGCTGGGCGTAACAGGCGGTAATAAGAAAAGCGGCCTGTACGAAGATGGCGTGCGTAAAGACCGTCTGGATAACAACGATATGATTGACCAACTGGAAGCCCGCATTCGTGCGAAGGCGACGATTCTGGATGAAGCTAATCGCATCGACGTTCAGCAGGTTGAAAAATAACAAGATGGGAAGTTCGCGTTCTCGAAGTATGACGACCCGAACTTCCCGTGTATGATTGAACCCCTGCGGGAAATCCGCTGAGGGTTCATTTTTATATTTATAAAGAGAATAAACGTGGCAAAAAACATTCAAGCCATTCGCGGCATGAACGATTATCTGCCTGGCGAGACCGCCATCTGGCAGCGCATTGAAGGCACACTCAAAAACGTGCTCGGCAGCTACGGTTACAGTGAAATCCGTTTGCCGATTGTAGAGCAGACCCCGTTATTCAAACGCGCGATTGGTGAAGTGACCGACGTGGTTGAAAAAGAGATGTATACCTTTGAGGACCGCAATGGCGATAGCCTGACCCTGCGTCCGGAAGGTACTGCGGGCTGCGTACGCGCCGGCATCGAGCATGGTCTTCTGTACAATCAGGAGCAGCGTCTGTGGTATATCGGGCCGATGTTCCGTCACGAACGTCCGCAGAAAGGCCGCTACCGCCAGTTCCATCAGCTGGGTTGCGAAGTGTTTGGTCTGCAAGGGCCGGATATCGACGCCGAGCTGATTATGCTTACCGCTCGCTGGTGGCGGGCGCTGGGCATTTCTGAACATGTCGCGCTGGAGCTGAACTCTATTGGTTCCCTGGAAGCGCGTGCCAACTATCGTGATGCGCTGATTGCCTTCCTCGAACAGCATAAAGAGAAGCTGGACGAAGACTGCAAACGTCGTATGTACAGCAACCCGCTGCGCGTACTGGATTCAAAAAATCCGGACGTTCAGGCGCTGCTGAACGACGCGCCTGCACTGGGCGACTATCTTGACGATGAGTCTCGCGAACACTTTGCCGGGCTATGCGCTCAGCTGGATGCGGCAGGCATTGCCTACACCGTCAACCAGCGTCTGGTGCGCGGTCTGGACTACTACAACCGCACCGTTTTTGAGTGGGTGACCAACAGTCTGGGTTCCCAGGGTACCGTTTGCGCCGGTGGGCGTTATGACGGTCTGGTTGAGCAACTGGGCGGTCGCGCAACCCCGGCGGTGGGCTTCGCGATGGGTCTTGAACGACTTGTTTTGTTAGTTCAGGCAGTTAATCCGGAATTTAAAGCCGATCCTGTTGTCGATATATACCTGGTAGCCTCAGGTGCTGATACTCAGTCCGCCGCAATGCGTCTGGCTGAAGAGGTACGTGATGCAATTCCGGGTGTGAAACTGATGACAAACCACGGCGGCGGCAACTTCAAGAAACAGTTTGCCCGTGCGGACAAATGGGGGGCGCGCGTTGCTCTGGTGTTAGGTGAGTCTGAAGTCGCACAAGCGAATGTGGTCGTGAAGGATTTACGTTCTGGCGAGCAGACAACCGTAACGCAGGACGGCGTTGCCGCGCATTTGCGCACTATTCTGGGTTAATCTCCCGGACATTTTTATCAGGAGAAGGACTGCGTGGAAATGTACAATAACGATAACGACCAGGTTGACGCGCTTAAGCGTTTCTTTGCCGAAAACGGCAAAGCGCTGGCCGTTGGGGTCATTTTAGGGATTGGTGCGCTGGTTGGCTGGCGTTACTGGACGTCCCATCAGCTGAATACGGCGCGTGAATCTTCACAGGCCTATGAAAATGCCGTTTCTTCTCTAAGTTCAGGGAAACCGGAAGCGCTGGCCGGGGCGGAGAAATTCGCTGCCGAATCGAAAAACACCTACGGTGCTTTCGCGTCGCTGGAACTGGCTCAGCAATACGTAGACAAAAATGAACTGGATAAAGCGGAAAAACAGCTTAACCAGGGCTTAGCTGCGGCTTCTGATGAGAATCTGAAATCGGTTATCAGCATGCGTCTGGCACGCGTTCAGCTGCAAATGAAGCAGCCTGATGCGGCGCTGAAGACCATTGAAAGCATTAAAGGCGAAGGCTGGACGGCTATCGTCGCCGATTTGCGCGGGGAAATTCTGCTCAGCAAAGGTGACAAACAAGGCGCTCGCGCGGCCTGGGAAGCAGGAGCGAAAAGCGATGCTTCTCCTGCGCTCAGCGAAATGATGCGCATGAAAATTAATAATTTGTCCATCTGAGAGGGACCCGATGCAATTGCGTAAATTACTTTTGCCAGGACTGCTTTCTGTCACTCTGCTGAGTGGTTGTTCCTGGTTTAGCGGCGAAGAAGATATCGTAAAAATGTCCCCGCTGCCGACGGTTGAAAACCAGTTCACACCTTCTACCGCATGGGATGTGTCGGTGGGTAACGGAATTGGCAACTTCTATTCCAACCTGCATCCGGCCTATGCAGACAGCGTGGTTTATGCGGCAGACCGTCGTGGTACCGTTAAAGCACTGAACGCTGATGACGGCAAAGAAGTCTGGTCTATCGACCTGGCGGAAAAAGATGGCTGGCTGTCACGTAAACCGGCGCTGCTTTCCGGCGGCCTGACCGTTTCTGGCGGCCATGTGTATGTCGGCAGCGAAAAAGCGAAAGTCTATTCCCTGGATGCAGGCGATGGTTCCATCACCTGGCAGACGGCTATGGCGGGTGAAGTTCTGTCTCGTCCAGTAGTCAGCGACGGCCTGGTGCTGGTTCATACCAGTAACGGTCAACTGCAGGCGCTGAACGAAGCTGACGGCGCGATCAAGTGGACCGTCAACCTGGATATGCCAGCGTTGTCGCTGCGCGGTGAATCCGCTCCGGCTGTTGCTTACGGCGCAGCGATTGTGGGCGGTGATAACGGACGCGTCAGCGCCGTGTTGATGCAGCAGGGCCAGCTGATTTGGCAGCAACGTATTTCTCAGGCAACGGGTAACACCGAAATTGACCGTCTGAGCGATGTCGATACCACGCCGGTTATCGCCAATGGCGTCGTTTACGCGCTGGCGTATAACGGTAACCTGACCGCGCTGGATCTGCGCAGCGGCCAGATCCTGTGGAAACGCGAGCTGGGTTCGGTGAATGATTTCATCGTCGATGGCAACCGCATCTACATGGTCGATCAGAATGACCGCCTGCTGGCGCTCACCACTGACGGCGGCGTAACGCTGTGGACGCAAAGCGATCTGCTGCACCGTCTGCTGACTGCGCCTGCGCTGTATAACGGCAGCCTGGTGGTTGGCGATAGCGAAGGGTATATGCACTGGATTAACACCGAAGATGGCCGCTTTGTTGCACAGCAAAAAGTGGACAGCTCTGGCTTCCTGACTGAGCCGGTTGTTGCCGATGGCAAACTGCTGATTCAGGCAAAAGACGGTACGCTGTACGCGATTACGCGTTAAAATAGTGCGGTGATTCAGTGAATAACGGCTCCTGTTGAATCAGGGGCCGTTTGCTATTTTTATTATTATTGTTTTTGTGCCCGATGGTGCAACGTTTATGAGGCTACATTTTCTGTAGGCCGGGTAAGCGCAGCGCCACCCGGCAAACCAAATATTGAGTTAATGAGGCTTTAACATGATTCCTGTGGTCGCGCTTGTCGGGCGCCCTAACGTTGGAAAATCCACGCTATTTAACCGCCTGACGCGCACTCGTGATGCGCTGGTCGCGGATTTCCCGGGTCTGACTCGTGACCGTAAATACGGTCGTGCTGAAGTGGAAGGGCGTGAGTTCATCTGTATTGATACTGGCGGTATCGACGGTACAGAAGAGGGCGTAGAAACGCGTATGGCGGAACAGTCGCTGTTGGCGATTGAAGAGGCCGACGTGGTGCTGTTTATGGTCGATGCGCGCGCCGGGCTGATGCCTGCGGATAAAGCGATCGCCAAACATTTGCGTTCTCGTGAAAAACCGACCTTCCTGGTAGCGAACAAAACGGACGGCGTTGATGCCGATCAGGCCATCGCTGATTTCTGGTCGCTCGGCCTGGGTGATATCTACCCGATCGCCGCCTCCCACGGTCGCGGCGTGACCAGCCTGCTGGAACACGTGCTGCTGCCGTTTGTTGATGACGTTAACCCGCCGGAAGAAGTAGACGAAGACGCGGAGTACTGGGCGAAATTTGAAGCCGAGCAGAACGGTGAACCGCTGGAAGAGCCGGAAGATGATTTCGACCCGACAACCTTGCCTATCAAGCTGGCAATTGTTGGTCGCCCAAACGTCGGTAAGTCTACACTTACTAACCGTATTCTCGGCGAAGACCGCGTGGTGGTCTACGACATGCCGGGCACCACGCGTGACAGTATCTACATCCCGATGCAACGCGATGAGCGTGAATACGTACTCATCGACACCGCCGGTGTGCGTAAGCGCGGCAAAATTACCGATGTGGTCGAGAAATTCTCCGTCATCAAGACGTTGCAGGCGATTGAAGATGCGAACGTGGTTCTGCTGGTTATTGATGCCCGTGAAGGCATCTCCGATCAGGACCTGTCGCTGCTGGGCTTCATCCTGAATAGTGGGCGCTCACTTGTTATCGTGGTCAACAAATGGGATGGCCTGAGTAATGAAGTGAGAGAGCAGGTGAAAGAGACGCTGGACTACCGTCTGGGCTTTATCGACTTCGCGCGCGTGCACTTTATCTCTGCGCTGCACGGCAGCGGCGTCGGCAACCTGTTTGAATCCGTACGCGAAGCCTATGACAGCTCGACCCGCCGCGTAGGAACCGCCATGCTGACTCGCATCATGACGATGGCGGTGGAAGACCATCAGCCGCCGCTGGTGCGTGGCCGTCGCGTGAAGCTGAAATATGCGCACGCCGGGGGTTATAACCCGCCAATCGTGGTGATTCACGGCAACCAGGTGAAAGACCTGCCGGATTCCTACAAGCGTTATCTGATGAACTACTTCCGTAAGTCGCTGGATGTGATGGGTACGCCGATTCGTATTCAGTTCAAGGAAGGGGAAAACCCGTATGCGAACAAACGCAATACGCTGACCCCAACCCAGATGCGTAAACGTAAGCGTCTGATTCAGCACATAAAGAAAAGCAAGTAATCACTAATCAATGGCCTCTTTACGAGGCCATTGTCGTTAAGGAGCCACTATGGAACTGCATTGCCCAAAATGTCAGCACATGCTGGAGCAGGATGGCGCCCATGCGCACTGCCCATCCTGCGGTAACGATGTCGAACTGCTGGCCTGCTGCCCTGATTGCCATCAGCCGTTACAGGTTCTGAAAGCCTGCGGCGCGGTCGATTATTTCTGCCAGAATGGGCACGGGCTGATTTCGCGTAAGCGGGTGGAGTTTGTTATTCCTGTCTGAATTAATATTAATTCACGGAATTATTTAGCCAGAAATATTTAATAAATAAATACATATGGCTTTCGTATAAAATATTAGAATTATTTGAGAGGGGAAAACATTGTTGTAAATCACGCTGAGTAATTTTTAGGAATTCATTTAGATGTATTTTCGTGTTTTTATCCGACAGGCATAATAAAATCACTGCGCTCAAACTTTTGCGGATAAATATTCATGGTGCAATGGATGCGCTTTGTCATTGGGATGCTTTTATCGGGTACAGTGTTTACTGCATCCGGTGTTTTTGCATCTGAAGAAAAGCCATCTGTGCAACCCGCACTTCCCGAACTGGGTAGCCAGGCCACACAACAGGAAGAGCAAAATACCAAAGGAAAAACGCTCAAGGAACAAGGGGCCGATTACTTTATCAATTCGGCAACCCAGGGGTTTGATAATCTCACGCCACAAGCACTGGAATCACAAGCCAGAAGCTATCTGCAGGGGCAGGTCACTTCCGGGGCGCAGTCTCTCATTGAAGGCGCGATGTCGCCTTTCGGCAAAGTCCGTTCTAATCTCTCCATTGGTCAAGGAGGCGATCTGGATGGAAGCTCTCTTGATTATTTCGTTCCATTATATGATAACCAGAAGACTTTATTCTTTAGCCAATTATCGACTCAGCGAAAAGACGATCGCACTATTGGTAATTTAGGCTTTGGTTTAAGGTATAACACCGAAAAATGGTTGTTGGGTGGAAATATATTTTACGATTATGATTTCACCCGTGGGCATCGTCGTTTAGGTTTAGGGACAGAAGCCTGGACCGATTATTTAAAATTCTCAGGAAACTATTATCATCCGCTTTCCAGCTGGAAAGATTCTGAAGATTTCGACTTCTATGAAGAGCGCCCTGCGCGCGGTTGGGATATTCGCGCTGAAGGCTGGTTGCCCGCTTATCCGCAGCTCGGCGGTAAAATCGTTTTTGAACAGTATTACGGTGACGAAGTTGCCCTGTTTGGCACCGATAATCTGGAGAAAGATCCCTTTGCCGTCACGCTTGGCGTGAAATATCAGCCCGTGTCGCTCATCGCCGTAGGCACCGATTTTAAAGCTGGCACTGGTGATAACAGCGATCTCTCTGTTACTGCAACGCTTAATTACCAGTTTGGCGTTCCGCTGAGAGATCAGCTCGATCCGGAGAAAGTGAGCGCTGCCCACTCGCTGATGGGGAGCCGACAGGACTTTGTCGAGCGTAATAACTTTATCGTCCTGGAATATAAAGAGAAAGACCCTCTGGATGTGACGTTGTGGCTGAAAGCGGATGCGACCAACGAGCACCCTGAGTGCGTCATTAAGGACACTCCTGAAGCGGCGGTCGGTCTGGAAAAATGTAAGTGGACCATTAACGCACTGATCAATCACCACTACAAAATTGTCGCTGCGTCATGGCAGGCGAAAAACAATGCCGCCCGTACGCTGGTGATGCCTGTCATCAAAGAAAATACCATCACTGAAGGCAACAACAACCACTGGAATCTGGTACTGCCTGCCTGGCAGTACAGCTCTGACAACGCTGAGCAGGAAAAACTCAATACCTGGCGGGTACGGCTGGCGCTGGAAGATGAAAAAGGTAATCGGCAAAACTCCGGCCTGGTGGAGATCACCGTTCAGCAGGACCGTAAAATAGAGCTTATCGTCAATAACATTGCTGATGCGCCTGACGAGAATAACCACAGCCATGAAGCCAGCGCTCAGGCGGATGGCGTTGATGGTGTGGTCATGGACCTCGAGGTGACGGACAGTTTTGGCGATAACACGGACCGCAACGGTGATGCTCTGCCAGAAGATAATCTTGCACCGCAGCTCTACGACGCTCAGGACAAAAAAGTCACGCTAACCAATAAACCCTGCTCGACCGACAACCCCTGCGTGTTTATTGCCAAACAAGATAAAGAAAAGGGAACGGTAACCCTCTCCAGTACATTGCCAGGCGTTTTCCGCTGGAAAGCGAAAGCGGCTCCCTACGATGACAGTAACTATGTGGATGTCACGTTTATTGGATCTGATATCGGCGGGCTTAATGCTTTCATTTACCGGCTTGGGGTAGCGAAGCCAGTCAATTTGATCGGCAATGATAAAGACCCCCTGCCGCTGGGCAACACGTACCGATTTGTGTTGTGGCGTGATGCCAACAAAGACGGTGTTTTTCAGCAGTCGGAAAAACTAACCGATGAAGAGATGACTCAGTACGACTACAAGTGGGAATTTACCGGCAAGAGCATCAATGGCGAAGTAGGTGCGCAGGCGAACACATCCAATGCAGACATTGTAATACCGGCGACCAACCGTGAAGCGGCGCAATCCTATGGTGCAAAAGTGGAAGATGGCTTGCAGGGATACGGTTTACGCGTGCTGTACACCAAAAAATAAGATTGGCGTAAGGCCAGTCGGCCAGTCGCTGAATATTCATTAAGGAGAGACTCAATGAAGCAGGACAAAAGACGCGGTCTGACCCGGATCGCATTGGCGCTGGCACTGGCGGGTTACTGCGTGACGCCCCTTGCGCTGGCGGAAGACAGCGCGTGGATCGAGAGCGGCGAGACCAATATTTTCCAGGGGACTATTCCGTGGCTCTACCCCGTCGATGAAGATGAGGTAACTGGCGCGGGTCGGGTGACGTTAACATCTGACTATCAAGGTACTCGTCCGTCAGGCAGTACATCCGACAAGCGTATGTACTCTGGCGACAAATTAACGCTCAGTTGGGCGATTGGCGATACTGAAGGCGACGTCGATCTTGGTACGGCGGGTAAAGATGCAAAAACCATCGATACCATCCGCTGGATGAGCTACAAGGACGCCCAGGGGGGCGATCCAAAAGAGCTGGCAACGAAGGTGACCACTTACACCCTTACCGATGCCGACCGTGGACGCTATATCGGTATTGAAATTACCCCAACCACCCAGACGGGTACGCCATACGTTGGGACTGCGCTGCATCTTTATGATGTTTCAAATGCTAACGGCGGGGGAAGCGATGAAGATAACGTTGATCCAGGACCGGTAGTTAACCAGAACCTGAAAGTCGCCATCTTTGTTAAAGATACCTCGACCAACCTTATTAACGGCAATACGCCAATCCAGTTGGGCAAAACGTACGTCGCCAAACTGTACTCGGATGAGAACAAAAACGGTCAGTATGACGCAGGTACTGACGTTGATGTTACCGCCAATTACGACTTCCGTTGGGTTCTCTCTGACACCAGCGATCAGCTCGGTACGGGGGGCGGCATTGTTAACTCAAGCTTCGATAATCAAAACCTGGTCATCCCTGCGACCAACGACGAAGCCAGAACCAACCTTAACGGCCCTGCTCGTGATGGCAAAGATGCCCTTGCGATCCCGACCAACGGCGATGGGGTTCAGGGTTACAAACTGCAGATTATCTACAAACACAAATAACACTTGCTCAACAGCATTCCCGCAAGGGAATGCTGTTTCCGCATATTTTGCTTAATTCAGGATTAAGCAAAATATGTTGATGCGGTAACCGATCGTTAAATAACTGGTGGAGTTCTTTTCATGTCCCAGCCCCTGAAACCCGGTACTTTTTATGTTCTGCTTGTATTGCTGCTTACCGCAATGCTGCCGGGATGGTCATGGGCGGGCTCGTCATGGCAAGACTCATCCGATACGGCGGGTGAATTTAACGGTACCGTCCCCAATGCCGACAGCGCCAGTATGCCGGTTTATCAGGGCAGTATTTGGCTTGATCCCGCGAAGACCCATGATATTGCGTTTTCCGCTAAACCCAATGAATTTAGCGTTAATCTGGATGTGTCGAAGCTGATTGTGACGAACCCGCAGGACCTGGAAGGCGATGTGTTTACCAATCCCCGTTGGGAAAACCAAACGCCGCCAGCGGTCTCTTTAGTCTGGGCGGATGCGGCGACACCGGAAACCCTTCTTAATCCACAGCCAGTGGCTGGGCGTTCCTTTTGTGCGCAAGGGCTTGCCGGGCGTTCGCTGGTTGTCTGGCCGCAGCCAGACCCACAGCAGACCATGCCGCAGCTTTATCTACGCACCTCGACAGGTTATCCCTATGAAAGTCTTCTGACGCTTGTCGATAAAAAAGTGACGTTAAATATTGCACCGGCCCAGGGCGACTTAATTTCTGTCAGTGCGGCCGGTTATGACGATACCGTGGGCGGGGCGAAAACTACCGTTGGCGGCAATATCACGTTGACCGTTACCACCAAAGACTGCAGCGGCAACGTTGCAGGAAATATTCCTTTTATTATCAAACGCAAAGATGCTGAAAACCGACAGGGTGAGGTCAATAATGCTTCGCCGGTTGTTCTGGACAGAACTGAACTGACCACTATCGCGACCGAATATCACGGCACCACCGATGCGAACGGCGTTGCGACGATCACGGTCACGCAACCCAACGGCCCTGGTGTAAAAACGCCGCTGGTAGCCAGCCTTTCAGGTATTGGTCAAACCAGTGAAACGGCAGTGATCTTTACCGTCCTTACCAGCCCGGATGTCCCTCAGGCCACGATGTGGGGCCATATGCCCGATACGCTAAAGGCCCATGATTATACGTTCAGTCGGCCAAAACTGGCGGCAGAAGTCGATAACGAAAATGGTACCGTTAACGATAACAATGAAACCTGGTCTACCTTCACCTGGAGTGGTGCGGATAAACATTGCGACATTTTGCCCGGTATGCGCCAGTTTGGCGCGTTGGCAACGGTGGTGCCCACGACAGTTCAGGAGCTCGTTGGTTGGCCGATACAGGGTAACTACTACTGGTCATCACTGGCGGGAATGACCGGACAGCACCATGCGGCGGATGTTTCCAACCGTAGCGAAGCGCAAAAACCGGACGATACGACGTTTATTGTCAGTTGCGTCGATAAAGAAGCTCCTGACGTTGAACCGAAACTGGTGCTAACACCGGGAAGCTATGATTCGACGTTAAAGGCGATGAAAGTAAAGGTGGGGGAAGAAGCGTCCCTGCGTGTAACCATCACCGATGACAAAAACAATAATCAACCGCTGGCGTATTACTACTTTTCGTTACATCTGGATGACGGCATCAACCGTAAAAATCAATCGGATGCGGCATGGGAAGCGCATCCGGTGCAGATAGCGGGTGGCAGTAACGTCCATCAGGTTGACGCGCATACCTATGAAGGCATTACCGATGTGAATGGCCAGGCATCACTGACACTAACGCAACCGGGCGGCGCGGGTGTGAAAACGCACATTACCGCAAAGATGCGTAGCGATTTCACTGCGTCGGATGAGAAAGACGTTATTTTTACGGTGATTACCAGCCCCGATAGTGACAAGGCCCGGATGTGGGGGCATATGCAGGGTATTATTGATTCTAATAATATCTTTAAACGTCCACGGCTGGCAGATGAAACCGACCATGAACTCGGTTCGGTGCGGGAGAACAACGAAGACTGGGCACTGTTCGACCAGAATAGCAGTATGCAGGCTGAATGTGGTGTAGGTCATATTCCGAGTCAGGATCAATTGCATGGTCTGTTCACAGCGCATCCCGGCAATGCGATTGGTACCGAACATGGCTGGCCAACGGTGCAACAAGATTATCTTAGTGCGGTACAACAAGAGCCACATTCATCTGTTAACCTGGGCACAGGTAACATCGACACCTATTCAGGCTTTAAGCAGAACTATCTCTCCTGTTCCGGTAATGAGATGGTTGCCCAGATTACCGCTACGACCGATCATGACGTTTCCGTGGGCAGCAAAGCGAAGGCGAAAGTCGGAGAAACCGTCACCATGACGGTGCATACCTTCAATGCGTTGAATAATGCGGCCGTGCCGTTTACCGCCTTCAGCATCACAAAGGAGATGGGTAGAAACCGTCAGGGGCAGACTACCGGGTTTACCGATCCGACGAGTGGCGCGATAAAAATGAACGGCACGCTCTATGGAACATCCCAGGCCTCGGTGGTTTATTCCGGGACTACGGATGCACAGGGCTACGCAACGGTGGAGATTGAACAACCCCAGGGGGTGGGCTTAGGGACGCCGCTGAATATTGCGCCTGTTAACTCCTATATTCCCAATACAGTGAATTACAACGTGATATTCACCACCCCCACCAGCCCGGATGTGGTGGCGGCGCAGATGTGGGGGCATATGGATGAGACTATTACAGTCGATTCTTTAACCTTCACCCGGCCCAAACTGGCAGCGGAAGTTTCCAGCCCGGATGCGACATTGACAGAAAACAATGAAGTCTGGGCGCGTGTGAGTCAGGCAAATACGTCAAGTATAAGTAACGGTGGCTGCGGAGCGAATATGCTGCCACGTCGTTCCCAGCTTAGTGCGCTCTATGAGGCTAATAAGGGTAACGCTGTACAGACAGTACACGGCT
The DNA here is from genome assembly GCF_021172065.1 of Pseudocitrobacter corydidari. Taxonomy (NCBI): domain Bacteria; kingdom Pseudomonadati; phylum Pseudomonadota; class Gammaproteobacteria; order Enterobacterales; family Enterobacteriaceae; genus Pseudocitrobacter; species Pseudocitrobacter corydidari. The sequence goes on from NZ_CP087880.1 coordinate 177,747, forward strand.
GGCCAACCCTGCGTGAGCCGTACTGGAGTAGTTCCCCTGCGGATAAAGTTCCTCATTTTTATACCATTGCACTCAATGATGGCGCACAGGCTATTGGCGGTAGTAACGCGGTTTATGTCAGTTGCCTGGCGACGGCAAATAGTCCTGCTAACGCTATTACCTTAGAGGTGGTGGATCAGGCGCAATGGAACGCGACGGCGAAAGCGGCGAAGCTGAAAAAAGGCGAAACGCTCCAGGTTAAGGTAACGGTGAAGGATGCCCAGGGCAATGCACTGTCGGATATGCCATTCACCCTGAAACGTGGCGATGGTTACACCCGCTCAAATGAAAAACATATTGCTGGCAGCGGTGATGCGCTGGTTGCGCCAGTCATCGTCAACGGTGGCCTGGCGGATGAAACGTCACTGAATGATACCGCGACTGCATACACAGCCATGACCGGCAGCGACGGCACTAAAATACTCACCATCACTCGCCCGGATACGCATGGCACCAAAACGGCGCTGATCGCGGCGCTGTATTCTGATGCAACGAAAAACGCCAGCCTCGACACCATTTTTACCGTTGCGACCAGCCCGGACAGCGATAAGGCGAAAATGTGGGGGCACATGGCGGAAACGGTGACGGCTACTGACGGCACGGTATTTAAACGCCCGCGCTTACTGAATGAGTGGTCAACTCAGTCCTCTCTTACTGAAGATAATGAGGTCTGGTCGTTGTATAACATCAGCGAGGCAAACTCCTCCAGCAATGGCTGTGGGGCTAATTATGTTCCTGCGCAGGTTGGGCTGGAGTCGCTGTTTGACAATAACCGCAGCAACGCGATGAAAACCGTACAAGGTTGGCCTGTAAATACTCATTATCTTTCAAGCACCTCGAGTACGGACAGTTTATCGCAGCATAATTACAAAGCCGTCGATCTGGGCAATGGAACCAGTACCTCAATATCCGCTTCCGAGAGGAAGTTGTTAACCTGCCAGACGACCGAGGTGTTACAGGCAAGCCAGATTCTGCTGGACGCAGCGGATCCAACCACCTTCGACAGCACAAATAATGTTGTCAAAGTTAAAAAAGGCGAAGCGGCAGTGGTGCGTGTAACCACGAAGGATTCGCAGGGGAATCCTGTAGGAAATACCGCATTTACCCTCAAACGAAACATCAGCGTGAACAGGGCCAACGTATCGAATAGCACGTCGATTGCCTCCCTGGCGGTAACGGATGCCTGGGGAAATACCCAAAATGATTTTCTTTCAACAACCCTGGTTATTTATGGCGTGACGGGTGCCGATGGCACCACCACCTTCACTCTGAAACAAGACCAGACTACCGGGTTAAAAACGGAACTCACGGCAGCGCTGGACTCCTCCAGCAGCATTACATCGTCGCTTCCCGTCGTCTTTACGGTGCTTACCAGCCCGGATTCGCCAAAAGCCAAATTCTGGGGGCATATGGCTGAAACGGCGACAGGCGATGACGGTCTCATTTATAAAAGGCCATTGCTGAGAGACGAGATTAGCGCCTCTAATGGTATCAGCACCCTGGCAGAAGAGGGTGAAAACTGGTCTATGTTCCCGGCTGACAAGGCTAACGATACTTCGATAAGTGGTTGTGGCGCAGAGTATGTTCCAACTGACAATGAACTTAAGGCCATTTATGCGCACCAGGGGGGGAGCGCATTGCATGATGCGATTGGCTGGCCAGTTTCAAAGCCCTATATCTCGAATACTGTCGCAGATATGTTCACTCAAACCTTTAAGTTTGATGTCGTTTCGTTGAAAACGGGAGATGAGACACAGGTTTCATCAAGTAATGCAGGGCCTCTTAGCTGCCGGACCACGCCAGTCGCTGTTGCCAGTCAGATCATTGTTGAAGCGAACGATGCAGCGCAATTTGTCAAAGTTGACGATACCTTGAGTGCATTGAAAGTGAAAAAAGGTGAAGACGCGGTGATTCGCGTGGTGACCAAAGATGCGCAGGGGAATACCGTGCCCAATGCTCCCTTTATTCTCAAGCGAGAGGGTTCAACGAATCGTCAAAATGCCACGATGATAAATAAGCCGCTTACAGTGATTAACGCGGCAGGGACTTCTACGAAGATGGATAGTTCGTCAACACTGCTTTATGGGGTAACGGGCGCGGATGGGACTACCACGTTTACGGTAAAACAAGATGATTCCGTGGGCCTGCTAACCAATATGTACGCTCAGTTGTATCAGTCGACGATAGAATCCAACAAATTACCGGTGATGTTTACCGTTATAACCAGCCCGGATACGCCTCTGGCAAACTACTGGGGGCATATGCCTGAAACCTTCACGACAAGGTCGGGGGTTGTCTTCAAGCGGCCAATGCTTAGTGCCGAGCATCCAGCGGGGCAGTCAACCGTGGAAAATAATGAATCCTGGCTTTCCTTGAATACAGCAGCAAAAAATGATGTCAGCAAATCAGGCTGTGACGAACCTTATCAACCGTTATTAAGCGAACTTCAGGAGTTGTACAGTGAACATCCTAATGGTGCGATAGGAACCGATTTAGGCCTTCCGCTGACGAAAACCTGGTGGGCTTACGATAAAGTTGCCTACGCGAATACCTGGTACGATCAGTCTATTAGTTTATCGAATGGATCAAGCGCCAGGGCGTCGTCAACCACCGTGGCGTTTGTGCCCTGTCTGGTAAACCCTCATGCAGTGGCTGCTTCTATTGAGATAACCTCCATGGCACTGGATGCGGAGAAAACGGCCAGTAATGATGGTCGCCCCAGCGCAACCGCGCCGAAAGGTACGGCGATCCGGATGACGGTGATTGTGCGGGATAGCGCAGGAAATCCATTGCCCGGCGCCAACTTTAACCTCGTACGCGGGACGGCATTGGATCGTGCAAAATACAGTGTCGATGCTTCAGCTGATGATCTCACCCTCGTGCCTGTCACGCCTGCTGGCGTAAATATGACTCTCACGAGTAATACATCAAAAGCACTGTTGACGACAGGCAGTGATGGTAAAGTGACCTTTGATGTGACGCAAAACGGGACTTATGGGCTGGCAACCCCGCTCACTGCAACATTGCTACGCGACACTTCAATAAGCGCCACGATGGATGTCATTTTCACGGTGATAACCAGTCCCGACTCACCGAAAGCAAAATACTGGGGTCATATGCCCGACACGTTTACCAGCAGTGCGGGGGTGACCTTTAAACGACCTTTACTGGCAGCGGAAGCAACCTCCGGGTCCTCGGTAGGCAGTAATAATGAGTCGTGGTCATACATTGGTGTTAACGACAGAGCTACGTCGGATTGCCCACTGGAGTATCAGCCGCGTCTCAATGAGCTACAGGGGCTCTATAACGATCATCCTGGCGGGGCAATACAGACGGATCTGGGGTTGCCTGTAGCTGCCGGAAGTGGAAACTGGTGGGCTTATGAAATGAGTATGCCTAACCCCAGCGGGTCGGTGTGGTTTTACGGCATCATTAATTTGAAAACGGGACAATCGTCGACCACGTCGAGTGGATTCGCTTTAATGCTCTGCCTGACGCAACCGCATTCGGTACCGGCAAGCCTTACACTGTCATCAACCGCCTACGATGAAGGCAGAACCGCCAGCAATGGTGGCACACCTACGTCATCTGTGAAAAAAGGTGAGACGCTTCCCTTAGTGGTGACGATCAAAGATGCCAATGGTAACCCCGTTGGCGGCGAAGGCGTTACGCTCAAGCGCGCGCAGGCGAAAAGCCGTTCAGGTATCTCTGTCTCCTCCACTACCGTCGATGATCTTATTTTAAATGAAGTCACACCGGAATCAGCCAGCATTTCCTTCGCCGCGAATTCGGCAACATGGAGCGGCATCACCGGCAGTGACGGCACTGTAACGTTCAATATTACACAAAAAAATACCATCGGCCTGGTAACGCCGTTTACAGCCTCACTGGGGCGAAATCCGCAGGTCACCGCCAACCAGGACCTGATGTTCACGGTGGTAACCAGCCCGGATTCGCCGAAGGCAAACTACTGGGGGCATATGCCAGCAACCTTGACGGCAGTGAATGGTGCGGTATTTGAACGCCCGAAATTGTGGAGTGAACTGCCATCGACCTCCGGCGTCGGCAAGATCAATAACAATAATGAGGACTGGCCTTACTATTCACCGACAAAAAAATCTGATGAGAGTGTGACCCCTTGCGAAGTGGCAAGACAGCCTCTGCTTAGTGATTTAAGTTCACTGTCTGCGCGTTATCCGGATAACTCCTTCGCCGCTGAAACGGGCTGGTCTGTGTATTACACCTGGTGGGCAGAGGATAAATCCGCCGCGGGTAAAGATCAGTCGGTGGATTTGAGGAATGGCACGCTGTATACGAATGCAACAGGAGCATTTCTGCCATGCCTGGTTAATGCGCGTTCAACCGTTTCCAGCGTCACGCTCACCTCAACGGCGTTTGACGCTACCACTCAGGCGGCGAAAGTGAAAAAAGGCGAAGCCATGCCCGTTACCGTAACGGTGAAAGACAGCGCCGGGAAAACGGTGCCGAATGTGGCGTTTACGCTGAAACGCGGTGATGCTGCGCCAAGAAACCCAGGTATGGCCTTGTACGGCGATGTGGATGCGATGGATGACATGACCGTTCAGCCGACATCGGGAGCGGCGGTGACGTGGCCTGACAGTGGCAATGCTTTGCAGGGAACCACCGGTTCTGACGGTACGGCGACGTTTATGGTTAAACAGAATAATACGCCGGGTTATAAAACGCCGTTGACGGTCACGTTGGACAATAACACCAGCATCACTGCGACAATGGACGCTATTTTCACCGTAGTGACCAGCCCGAATGTCTCAAGCGCCTATTACTGGGGGCACATGGCAGATACGACCACGGTGAATGGTAAAACACTGCATCGCCCGTTGTTGGCATCGGAGCTACCTGCGAATGCTTCTTCCCCAGCCACGCCTGACGTAAACAATGAAGCCTGGGCTATGGGGCACATGGTGGATTCAAGGAATTGGGATATCGAGGCGCAGTGTGGCAGCTTGACCAACGCGCCAAACGATGACGACTTAATGGGGCTGTATACTAACTTTAATTCGCTGGGTTGGCCTGCATCCCCGAGTTTTCCTTACTTATCTTCTCAGAGATGCGGCGTGTTTGAGAATAGTGGACAACAGGACTGCGCTATTACTCCGGGCAGCACAAAAGGCTTTGTGACTTGTACCCAATAAGATCAATGTGGGGGGCCGCCTACGGCGGCCATACACAAGGGACTTTGTAGGCCTGATAAGCGAAGCGCCATCAGGCATTGCGGCCCCAAACGCCGAATGGCGGCTGCGCCTTGTCCGGCCTACAGAGTTGTCGGTTTTTTTAGCGATTTACGCGTTTTCATTATTGTGCTGACTTCACTGACCACCACACCATCGCCTAATCGCGTGGTCAACGTATCGCCCGCTTTCACCTGTTTCACCTGCTTTAACACCGCGCCATCGGCGGCGCTGGTGACGCTATAACCGCGTGCCAGCGTTGACAGAGGGCTTACGGCTTCCAGATGCGTTACCGTATTACCAAACCGTTCACGCGTGGCGCTAAGCTGTGCGCGCAGGGTTTCAGCCAGGCGATATTCCAGTTGCTGAATGCGCGTTTGCGCGCGATGAATCTTCGGCTGTGGATTTTGCTGATTCAGCCGCTGTGTTAACCGCTGCTGCTGTTGCCCGGTACGCTTAAGTTGATTTTCCAGCGCAAAGCTCATCCGCTTTTGCAGGCGCTCAAGCATGGTTTGCTGGCGTGCCAGCCGGAGCTGCGGATGCTGTTGCTGTAATCGGTGATGGATCTGCGTAAAGCGACGCGTGCGGTTGGCGAGATAATAATCCATCGCCATCTCCAGCCGTTGACGGGTCGATTGCACCTGGCGCAGTAACTCTTGCTGATTACGGCTCACTACTTCAGCGGCGGCAGACGGCGTTGGCGCACGCAGATCGGCAACAAAATCGGCAATGGTCACATCCGTCTCATGCCCGACGGCGCTGACGACCGGAATGCGGCTGGCAAAAATAGCCCGCGCTACGCGTTCGTCGTTAAAACTCCATAAATCTTCCAGCGAACCGCCGCCGCGCCCAACGATCAACACGTCGCACTCATTGCGCTGATTCGCCAGTTCAATGGCGCGAACAATTTGCCCCGGCGCGTCATCGCCCTGAACGGCGGTGGGGTAGATGATCACCGGTAGAGAAGGATCGCGACGTTTTAACACATGCAAAATATCATGTAGCGCAGCACCGGTTTTTGAGGTGATCACACCAACGCAATGCGCAGGGGAGGGAAGTGGTTTTTTGTATTGCTGATCGAACAAACCTTCAGCCTGCAACTTCGCTTTGAGCTGTTCGTACTTCTGTTGCAGCAGCCCTTCACCGGCCGGCTGCATACTCTCAACGATTATCTGGTAGTCGCCGCGCGGCTCGTAGAGCGTAATATTGGCGCGAACTAAAACTTGTTGCCCATGCTGTGGGCGGAAGGTGACCCGGCGGTTGCTATTGCGGAACATCGCGCAGCGCACCTGGGCGGTATCGTCTTTGAGGGTAAAGTACCAGTGCCCGGAAGAGGGCTGGCTAAAGTTAGAGATTTCGCCGCTGATCCACACTTGCCCCATCTTCTGCTCAAGCAGCAAACGGACGGTCTGATTCAGGCGACTAACCGTAAAAATTGCGGGGGATTGAGATGGTAACATGTGAGCGAGATCAAATTTTAAATCAGCAGGTTATTCAATCGATAGTAACGTGCTGACCGGGGAGCGCAAGCATTATTTGCAAAAAAAGGTGGATGCAACCGATTACGCTCTGTATAATGCCACGGCAATATTTATTAACCACTCTGGTCGAGATATTGCCCATGCTACGTATCGCTAAAGAAGCTCTGACGTTTGACGACGTCCTCCTTGTTCCCGCTCATTCCACCGTTCTGCCGAATACTGCTGACCTCAGCACCCAACTGACGAAAACTATTCGCCTGAATATTCCTATGCTCTCTGCGGCAATGGACACCGTGACTGAAGCTCGCCTGGCTATCGCGCTGGCGCAGGAAGGCGGCATCGGCTTTATCCACAAAAACATGTCTATCGAGCGCCAGGCTGAAGAAGTTAAGCGCGTGAAGAAACATGAATCCGGTATTGTCACCGACCCGCAGACCGTTCTGCCGACCACTACGCTTCGCGAAGTGAAAGAACTGACAGAGCGTAACGGTTTCGCAGGCTACCCGGTTGTCACCGAAGACTACGAGCTGGTGGGTATCATCACCGGTCGTGACGTACGTTTCGTTACCGACCTCAACCAGCCGGTCAGCGTATACATGACGCCGAAAGAGCGTCTGGTTACCGTGCGTGAAGGCGAAACCCGCGAAGTGGTTCTGGCCAAAATGCACGAAAAACGCGTTGAAAAAGCGCTGGTCGTTGACGACAGCTTCCATCTGCGCGGCATGATCACCGTTAAAGATTTCCAGAAAGCAGAACGTAAACCGAACGCCTGTAAAGACGAGCATGGCCGTCTGCGCGTAGGCGCGGCAGTGGGCGCAGGTGCGGGCAACGAAGAGCGTGTTGATGCGCTGGTTGCCGCGGGCGTTGACGTCCTGCTGATTGATTCCTCTCATGGTCACTCTGAAGGCGTTCTGCAACGTATTCGTGAAACCCGTGCCAAATATCCTGATCTGCAAATCATCGGCGGTAACGTCGCAACTGGCGCAGGTGCTCGTGCACTGGCTGAAGCGGGTTGCAGCGCGGTGAAAGTAGGTATTGGCCCTGGGTCCATCTGTACTACCCGTATCGTTACCGGCGTAGGTGTTCCGCAGATCACTGCTGTTTCCGACGCGGTTGAAGCGCTGGAAGGTATGGGCATTCCGGTTATTGCCGACGGCGGTATCCGTTTCTCCGGTGATATCGCGAAAGCCATCGCCGCCGGCGCAAGCGCGGTAATGGTGGGTTCCATGCTGGCAGGCACTGAAGAATCCCCGGGTGAAATCGAGCTCTACCAGGGCCGCTCTTATAAATCTTACCGTGGCATGGGGTCCCTGGGCGCGATGTCCAAAGGTTCCTCTGACCGTTACTTCCAGAGCGATAACGCCGCCGACAAACTGGTGCCGGAAGGTATCGAAGGCCGCGTAGCGTACAAAGGTCGCCTGAAAGAGATCATTCACCAGCAGATGGGCGGCCTGCGCTCCTGTATGGGCCTGACCGGTTGTGGTACGATTGACCTGCTGCGTACTAAAGCTGAATTCGTACGCATCAGCGGTGCGGGCATTCAGGAAAGCCACGTTCACGACGTGACCATCACCAAAGAATCCCCGAACTACCGTCTGGGTTCCTGATTTTCTTCGCCCGACTCCGCGTCGGGCGATTTATTTACCCTGTTTCACTTGCCTCGGAACAATCGTCAAATGACAGACAATATTCATAAGCATCGCATTCTTATTCTCGATTTCGGATCTCAGTACACTCAGCTGGTTGCACGTCGCGTGCGTGAACTGGGCGTCTACTGTGAACTGTGGGCGTGGGATGTTACTGAAGCACAAATCCGTGAGTTTAATCCAAGCGGCATCATTCTTTCCGGTGGCCCGGAAAGCACCACGGAAGAAAACAGCCCGCGCGCGCCGCAGTATGTCTTCGAAGCAGGCGTACCGGTATTTGGCGTGTGCTACGGCATGCAGACCATGGCTATGCAGCTTGGCGGCCACGTGGAAGGCTCCTCTGAGCGTGAATTCGGCTATGCGCAGGTTGAAGTGTTGACCGACAGCGCCCTGGTTCGCGGTATCGAAGATTCCCTGACGCCGGAAGGCAAACCGCTGCTGGACGTCTGGATGAGTCACGGCGACAAAGTCACCGCGATCCCGGCTGACTTCGTGACCGTTGCCAGCACCGAAACCTGCCCGTTCGCGATTATGGCGAACGAAGAAAAACGCTTCTACGGCGTGCAGTTCCACCCGGAAGTGACCCATACTCGTCAGGGTATGCGCATGCTGGAGCGTTTTGTTCTGGATATCTGCCAGTGCGAAGCCCTGTGGACCCCGGCAAAAATCATCGACGACGCCGTGGCACGCATTCGCGAGCAGGTTGGCGATGACAAAGTGATCCTCGGCCTCTCCGGCGGCGTGGACTCGTCTGTAACCGCGATGCTGCTGCACCGCGCTATCGGCAAAAACCTGACCTGTGTGTTCGTGGATAACGGTCTGCTGCGTCTTAATGAAGCCCAGCAGGTAATGGACATGTTTGGCGACCACTTCGGCCTGAACATTGTTCACGTAGAAGGCGAAAAACGCTTCCTCGACGCGCTGGCGGGCGAAAATGACCCGGAAGCGAAACGTAAAATCATCGGCCGCGTGTTCGTTGAAGTGTTCGACGAAGAAGCGCTGAAACTGGAAGATGTGAAATGGCTGGCGCAGGGCACTATCTATCCGGACGTCATCGAATCTGCGGCTTCCGCTACCGGTAAAGCACACGTCATCAAATCTCACCACAATGTGGGCGGCCTGCCGAAAGAGATGAAGATGGGCCTGGTTGAACCGCTGCGTGAGCTGTTCAAAGATGAAGTGCGTAAAATTGGTCTGGAACTTGGCCTGCCGTACGACATGCTCTACCGTCACCCGTTCCCGGGCCCAGGCCTCGGCGTTCGCGTGCTGGGCGAAGTGAAGAAAGAGTACTGCGACCTGCTGCGTCGTGCCGATGCCATCTTCATTGAAGAGCTGCACAAAGCTGACCTGTACAACAAAGTGAGCCAGGCGTTCACCGTGTTCCTGCCGGTACGTTCCGTTGGCGTGATGGGCGATGGCCGTAAGTACGACTGGGTTGTTTCTCTGCGCGCCGTCGAAACCATCGACTTTATGACCGCACACTGGGCGCACCTTCCGTACGACTTCCTGGGCCGCGTATCCAACCGCATCATCAACGAAGTGAACGGTATTTCCCGCGTGGTGTATGACATCAGCGGTAAACCGCCAGCAACGATCGAGTGGGAATGATTATTCCTGCACTGATACGGTAAAGTAATATGAAACCCGCTTAACGGCGGGTTTTTTTATGCTGCTATTCGCCGGAAAGGCGAAGGCACAATTAAGCGATGACGGAAACAATCTTGCACAGATAATTTGATGTCAAAATGACAATAAGGATGTTGTATGCGCTTAATATTAATTTTGAGAATAATGGCTGTTTTTACATTATTCGGTTTTATTTTTCCGCAACAAAGCTATGCCGCTAGCTGCCTGCCTCGATACACGTCAGATTCAGAGGAGTGTCAGTATGTACAACAAACTGAGCGCAAAGCGGAAGAAGGGCATTACCTTTCGCAATTTATTCTTGGCGATATGTATGCGAATGGTGAATATGTTATTCCTGATTATAAACTGGCGATAAAGTGGCTTGAAAAAGCAGGCAAGGAAGGTAACGGGTTTGAGTATTTCATCCTGGGCTATCATTACCAATATGGCAAAAATTTCCCACAAGACAGGCAACAAGCCCTCAAATGGTATCGCAAGGCGGCGGAGAAGGGGGACAGTTCTACGCAAGTCATATTGGGAAACGCGTACTACTACGGTGATGGATTTGCGCAGGATTATCAACAGGCACTTAACTGGTATCGTAAAGCCGCCGATAAAATAGGCAATCCCGCTTCACCAGCACAGTTTCTTGTTGGCGTAATGTATGCGCACGGCCTTGCCTTACCTAAGGATGATAAGCAAGCGGTGGCTTATATGCGCAAAGCGGCAGACAGAATGTATCGGCCTGCGCAATTCTACCTCAGCGAGGCTTATTTCACTGGGAAAGGCGTCGAGCCGGATTATCGGCTGGCCGTCTACTGGCTTAATGAAGCGGTGCAGGGTGGCTATGCACCATGCCAGCTTCCTCTTGGCGAAATATATGACAAAGCCCACAGGCCTGAGCAAGTTCATTCACAGGCGTGGTATCGCCAGACAGCAGAACGAGAAATTGCGAAGGTCCAATATAACTTTGGCGTATGGTATTACAACGGCTATCACCTGAATAAAGATCGCCCACTGGCACTGGAATGGTACCTGAAAGCTGCCGAGCGTGGGCTGGTTGACGCTGAAAAGGCGGTAGCGGGGATGTATTTGCGTGGCGAAGGTACGAAAAAGAACATCCTGCTGGCGCTGATGTGGTATAGCCGCGTGGGCGGGCATTATGTGGGGGAGTGGTTGTTGGGAACACGCGAAACCACGAATAGATAATAGTCTGGACAAACGCTCGAGAGTCAGCGCTGCACAGGCTTCTCAATCGTCAGGTTCGTTGATTGTGATTCTTTTTTATCCTGATGATGGTGCCATGCACCGATAGAGGAGTAGACGAAACGCCCAAGGAAGAACATCAAACTGATGAGGAGTATGATTCGAATCATTCGACCATTGAATTGGTGTCGTTTTCGCATACTGGTAGCCTGGCTCACAAAGGGGTCCTTTAACAATACCCACAAACGGGGCGATGTCTACATTAAGGCATAGGGAATCAACGGGGTCAATCAAAGACAATGTAAAAAAACGTCAAACGAATCATTAATTAATGTTATATAAGATATTAATACTATTTACAAAATCCATTAATTAATCTGCCCCACCGCAAAAAATTGAAACTTAATGTTTTTATGCACCTTATTTGTTGATTTGTATCAAGCGCTCGTGTCCGTTGACCTCTAGAATTCCCAGTCCGAACCGCATGGTAACTTACTTTGCGGGCCACTAAGCCAGGTTGGATGCCTGTCTGAATATACCCAGCAGGATTTGGGATATCCTTAGAGCATCTATGTATTTCTGTAAAACATATAAAAAATATCGTGATTGCTGGTGGGCATTACCGCTTGCTTTGCCCTTGATTTTACTACCAATCATAAATCTTGTTAATACATATGCATGGATTGATGGGGGCAAGGTATCGCTTTATTATCTGCCGCTGCCATTTATGCTGTGTCTGATGCTTTTTTTTGGCTGGAAAGCGATACCGGGTATTGCTGCGAGCATATGGCTCTACCTGAGCAAGGATCTCTGTTTTCTTGAGAGAGTCGGTATTGTCCTGCATTTTATTATTCCGCTGGTTCTTGCCTGGGGCGGCTATCGTATTTTTATCCCGCGTCGCCAAATGGTTTCTCATGGTGATACGCGGCTGATTGCGCATCGCCTGTTCTGGCAGATGTTTTTCCCGGCGACCGTGTTTCAGTTGTTGTTTCAGTTTGCCATCTACGTGGGGCTCTATCCCAGCCGCAGTGATTTTCAGTGGGTATCGCCGCTGACGTTGCGCAGCCTAATTAACTATCAATCGCTGTTGGTGAGTTGTTTAACCGGCGTACCGTTCTGCTATATGCTGATTCGCCTGGCACGTAACCCTTGCTACATTCGCGGGCTGATTTCGCAGATGCGGCTCGATTTCGATCCCAAAGTAAAGTGGATGGAAGTTGTCGCCTGGCTGATTGTCCTTTCATTGCTGCTTGGCCTGCTGCTGATGCCTTTGACCAATCAGAGCACCATTTTCAGCACCAACTACACGTTGTCGCTGCTCCTGCCCGTGACGCTGTGGGGCGCGATGCGTTTTGGCTATCGCTTTATCTCGCCGTTGTGGACTCTGCTGCTGATTGTCGCGATCCATTTCCATTATCACTATTTGCCTATTCACCCCGGTTATAGTTCTCAACTGGCGATCACCTCATCCAGCTATCTGGTGTTCTCCTTTATCATTGCTTACATCGCGGTGCTGTCGACGCGTGAGAGAACTATCCATGCCAGAGTGCGCAGGATGGCATTTCTCGACCCGGTGGTGCATTTACCCAATCTCCGCGCCCTGAATCGGGCAATTGATACTGCGCCCTGGTCGGTGGTCTGTTTCCTGCGAATGCCCGACCTGGAAGTACTGGGCCGCCACTACGGCGTGATGCTCCGTATCAACTACAAACAGAAACTGGCAGAGTGGCTGAGCGAGGTGCTGCGGCCAGGAGAAGATGTGTACCAGCTTTCAGGGCACGATCTGGCAATGCGGTTGAATACTGAAGACTATCAGCAACATATTGCGCGCCTGGATGCCAGAGTGAAGCAGTTTCGCTATATCTGGAACGGAATGCCGCTTCAGCCACAGGTCGGGATGAGCTACTGCTACATTCATTCGCCGGTTTCACACCTTTCCCTGCTGCTGGGAGAACTGAGTACCATCGCCGATTTGTCACTGATTTCTCACCAGCCGGAAAACCTTCAGCGGCGCGGCGCTCTGCATTTGCAGCAGGAATTAAAAGATAAAGTGGCGATGATGCTACGCGTGCAGCAGGCGCTGGAGAACGATCGCTTTTGTCTGATGGCGCAACCGATCGTTAGCATTCGTGGCGATGATTATCATGAAGTGCTGCTGCGGATGATTGGCGATGAAGGGGAACTGATTTCACCCAATGATTTTCTGCCCGTCGCCCACGAATTCGGAATGGCATCACGAATCGATCTTTGGGTTCTGGAACATACATTGCGCTTTATGGATAGCCATCGTGAGCAGCATCCGGGAATGCGGCTGTCGGTAAATCTGTCACCTTCCACCGCCTGTGGGCTGGAGTTTTCTCAACAGGTGGCTGATTTACTGGCGAAATATAATATTGAGGCGTGGCAGTTGATTTTTGAAGTTACTGAAAGCCACTCCCTGAGCAACCCAGAGCAAGCGCGTCAGACGCTGGCCGTGCTTCAGGATATGGGATGCCGCGTGGCGATTGATGATTTTGGCACCGGGTATGCAAGCTATGCGCGGCTGAAGCACGTCAGCGCCGATATTCTCAAAATAGACGGCAGCTTTATCCGCAATATTGCGACCAGCAGCCTCGACTACCAAATCGTCGCCTCCATTTGCCATCTGGCGCGGATGAAAAACATGCGAGTGGTGGCAGAGTTTGTCGAAAATGAAGAGATTCGTGAAGCTGCGATATCGCTGGGAATTGATTACCTTCAGGGATATGGCATCGGCAAGCCAGTTCTTCTGGAGAAACTGGCTGCCGAGCCTCTATCGCCGCGATTAGGCAGCGATTTCCGGTGAGCTCTCCTCGGTGATTTTTAACCACCAACCGGAAACGCCTTCCCAATATTCCTGCTCTTTTTCCAGATCGAGCAGGACCAGCGCATTCTGACTAAACCAGCCGTGGGGGAAACAGAGCGTCCAGTGATGAGCCTCAGTTGTTAGCGTCAGCGTTGGCGGCTTAGTGGTGGCCTGACGTTGATTATTCAGCAGCACGCCAAGGCGCAGTAACTGAATCATCGGCAGGAACTGTTTTTTCTTAAACAGCGTAAAACGTGGAAGATCATCCAGCTTGATGGCCTTACGATGGTAGCGCACCAGCGTCGCCATCAGCGATTGCTGTTCCTGATTGAATCCCGGCAGGTCGCTGTTTTGCAGAATATAAGCGGAGTGGCGATGCATACCGCTGTGATTAATATTCAGCCCGACTTCATGCAGCAAAGATGCCCATTGCAGCAGAGCCGCCAGTTGCGGGTGCCCCAGTTTAGGATTCTGCGCCAGCCACTGCTCATACATATGCGTGGTGGTTTCCAGCACGCGCTGCGCTTGCTCGCGGTCGATATTGTACTGATTCGCCAGACTTTGCGCCGTACGGCTACGAACATCCTGATGACGGAAACGGCCTTCCATTTCATACAGTACGCCTTCGCGTAGCGCGCCATCGGACAAACGCAGCTCTTTGATCGCCAGCGAGTCAAAGACTCCGCAAAGAATCGCAAGCCCTGGAACAAACACGTTTTTGCGCTCTTCAGAAAGACCCGGCAAGCTTAGCGCCGAAAAATTCTTACATTTCAGCACGCCTTCCACCAGCATCTCGAGGCGCTCCGGGGTGATGAAACCATCTTTTTCACCCATTTCGATCAGTACTTCATGGGCGGCTTTAATCGTGCCTGATGCGCCCAGCGCAACATTCCAGCCCTGAATGCGATATTGCCAGGAGAGCGTCTCCAGCTTTTGTACCGCCGCCAGACGGGCGCGCTGGAAGCTTTCGCGGGTAATCACTCCGCCCGGGAAAAACTGCTGTGCGAAGCTGACGCATCCCATGCGACGGCTCTCAACCAGCTTGGGTTCGAAATCTTCGCCGATCACCAGTTCCGTCGAACCACCGCCGATATCCAGTACCAGTTTGCGGCCTTTTTCCGGCTGGGTGTGCTCCACGCCCATAAAAATCAGACGCGCTTCTTCATTGCCCGAAATGATTTCGATTGGATAAGGGATTACTTTTTCGGCACGGGTTAAAAATTCCGTGGCGTTCGCAGCCTGCCGCAGTGAATGTGTACCGACGATACAGACGCTGGAAGCGGAGAACCCTTGCAGACGTTCGGCAAACAGCGCCAGACAGCTTAATCCGCGCTCCATCGCTTCTTCGCTAAGCATGTTATTTTCATCCAGACCATCAGCCAGATGCACACGCTGCTTCAGGCGGCCAATGATCTGCATCGCGCCGTCAACCACACGGGCGATAACCATATGAAAACTGTTCGAACCAAGGTCTACCGCCGCAAATTCCTGCGGGCGGGGGGCTTTGCTTTTTATGGGCATAGGTTATTCAGGTTGTTCAAGTGATTTTATATAGTCGTAAATCGCCTGCTGGGCCCGCACTTTACGGCGGTTACCACGCGGAACATAGCGATTACTCAGCTCTTTATCGATGTAACGTGCTTTGACCGTGTCGCTGAACAGAATCTCGATAATATCGAGAATGCGCTGTTTCAGACGCGGATCGAGCAGTGGCGTCGCCACTTCAATTCGGTAGTCAATGTTACGCGTCATCCAGTCGGCGGAAGAGAGGTAAACCTGCTTGTCGCCGCCGTTTTCAAAAATATAGACCCGGTCATGTTCGAGGAAGCGGTCAACAATACTGATCACGCGGATGTTATCGCTCAGCCCTTCCAGTTCCGGGATTAACGAACACATACCACGAATCAGCAGGTTAACCTGCACGCCAGAACCTGACGCAGCATACAGCCTGTCGACCAGGCCTTTATCAACCAGGTTGTTCAGCTTGAGCGTAATGCCCGCTTTCTGGCCGTTTTGCGCGTTGGCGATTTCCCGGTCAATCATCTCATAGAGCAGACGGCGGGAGTTTTGCGGTGACACCATC
Source organism: Pseudocitrobacter corydidari (assembly GCF_021172065.1). Lineage (NCBI taxonomy): Bacteria > Pseudomonadati > Pseudomonadota > Gammaproteobacteria > Enterobacterales > Enterobacteriaceae > Pseudocitrobacter > Pseudocitrobacter corydidari. The sequence continues at coordinate 193,862 of NZ_CP087880.1, forward strand.
AGGTAATCGAAGGTGACCGGGCGATACGGGTTCTCAATAAAGTTGAAGACCCGACGCACTTCATTGGTGATCCGCGCGTCGGCGGTCAGCAACGAGTAGTCGGTATAAATACGCGCGGTTTTCTCGTTAAAGTTCCCGGTACCGATATGGGCGTAACGCACCACATCTTCGCCTTCTTTACGCGAAATGAGGAACAGTTTGGCGTGAATTTTGAGCCCTGGCGCCGAGAAGATAACGTGAACGCCCGCTTCCGTCAGGCGCTTGGCCCAATGGATGTTGGCCTCTTCATCGAAACGCGCCTGTAACTCCACCACTACCGTCACTTTCTTGCCGTTGTGCGCCGCGTGGATCATGGCGTCGATGATGCGAGAATCTTTGGCCACGCGGTAAATGTTGATTTTGATGGCCAGCACGCTCGGGTCGAATGACGCCTGGCGCAGCAGTTCCAGCACGTGCTCAAACGTGTGATACGGGTAATAAAGCAGCACATCGCGTTCGCGAATGGCATCAAAACCGTTGCGGAATTTGTCGAACCAGATATGGCGCAAGCGCGGCATCGGTTTATTGACCAGATTGGCTTTGCCGACGTTCGGGAAGCCAATAAAGTCTTTAAAGTTGTGATAGCGGCCACCCGGCACGATGGAGTCGTAGCGGGAGATAGTGAGTTTTTTACGCAGCATCTCCACCATCGCATCCGGCATATCGCGCTGATAGACAAAACGTACCGGCTCGGCGGTCAAACGCTGCTTCAGACTGGAGGACATCAGCTCCATCAGGCTCGATTCCATTTCGTGTACCAGATCGTATTCGGCATCACGGGTCATTTTCATCGAGTAGGCGTTCAGAGCATCGTAATCAAAGAAGCCTTTGAAGATATCATCCAAACAGTAGCGCAGGATGTTATCCAGCAGAATCATCGGCTTGCGACGGCGAGGCGTTTCCGGCGGCAGATTCACAAAGCGCGGGACCTTATCAGACGGTATTTCCAGCAGCGCATAGTTAGTTTCATCGCCGCGAATAATCTCCACCGCCAGATAGGTGTAATCATCCTTCAGGAACTGCACCAGGTCCGTTTCCCGGTTCAGCAGAATCGGGGTGATGTGCTGGCGTAACTGATGTTTAAAGTAATGACGCAGCCAGCTTTGCTGATTCACTGAAAGCTGGCGCTCGTTAATCAGGAAGATCTGATTACGCGCCATTTCCAGCAGCAGTTCGTTGTAGAGACCGTCGAATTCCTGATCGGCTTTCAGTACGCGGGATTGGATCTTGCCCAACAGATGACGAGAGTGGGCAGTGATGCCCTGTTCTTCGCTGATGATGATGCGTCGCTTCAGTTCGGCGAAACGCACTTTGTAGAATTCATCCAGGTTATTGGAATAAATCCCCAGAAAACGCATGCGCTCAATCAGCGGATTGCTTTTATCCGCGGCTTCCTGGAGAACCCGCTCATTGAAGGATAACCAGCTTAGCTCTTTCTCGATATACAGTTTGTCCTGACCCATTACTACTTACACTCCGTTCCATCCACGCGTTATGGCCTGGCTATTATGGCGAGCATTCCAGTTGAATGTCCAACTGTGCCAGAAGAGTATGACACTTATTAAGCGGTGGCAGGGAAATTCATGACCAGAATGCTATTCGCCGGGCGGCATTGGTGGGAGGATTGATAGTATTGAAATCACCGCAGCGGAAACTGCGGTGAATAAGATTACTCATCTTCAGATGCATAACCACTGACTGGCAATTTCACGCCATCCAGCCAGGCGCTGTTTTCACGCATGGTCAGGCGGCCTTCGACAAACCAGCTCACCACCAGTGGGTAAATGGCATGTTCCTGAGCCTGCACGCGCGCGGTGATATCGGCTTCGTCGTCACCGTCAAACACGGGGACTTTAGCCTGTAAAATCACCGGGCCGCCGTCCAGCTCTTCGGTGACAAAGTGTACCGAGGTGCCGTGCACGGCATCGCCGTTTTCCAGCACCTGACGATGGGTATCGAGGCCCGGATATTTTGGCAGCAGGGAAGGGTGGATATTCAGCAAGCGTCCCTGATAATGGTTCACGAAATCCGCGCTCAGAATGCGCATATAGCCTGCCAGCACCACGATATCCGGCGCATAAGCGTCGATTTCGTGCATCAGCTCGCGGTCGAACGCTTCGCGGCTGGCGTACTGACTGGCGGTTAACGCATGCTGAGGGATCCCCGCATCAAGGGCGCGTTGAAGGCCGAACGCGTCGGCCTTATTGCTGAATACCGCACGAATGGTGCCCTTTATTCTCTTCTGCGCACAGGCGTCGATAATGGCCTGTAAGTTGCTTCCGTTGCCGGAAATGAGCACCACGATATTTTTCATTATTCGATGACCACACGCTGTTCGGAATCAGTGGCTTTGATATAGCCGATTTTCCACGCGTTTTCACCTTTTTCGTTCATCAGGGCGATGGCTTTATCTGCTTCGTCGGCTGCCAGTGCAATCACCATACCCACGCCACAGTTAAAGGTGCGGTACATTTCATGACGGCTGACGTTACCCGCGTCCTGCATCCAGTTAAAGATAGCCGGCCACTGCCAGGAAGACTCATCAATCACCGCCTGAGTGTTATCCGGTAGCACGCGCGGGATATTTTCCCAGAAACCGCCGCCAGTCAGGTGCGCGATGGCGTGAACGTCAACGTTTTCAATCAGTTCCAGGATGTTTTTCACGTAGATACGGGTCGGTGCCAGCAGGTGGTCGGCGAGAGACTTGCCTTCCAGCTGTGTGGTTTCCGGGTCGCAACCGCTGACTTCCACGATTTTACGCACCAGTGAATAACCGTTTGAGTGCGGGCCGCTGGAGCCCAGCGCGATCAGCACGTCGCCGTCGGTGACTTTTGAGCCATCGATGATTTCTGATTTTTCTACCACCCCGACGCAGAAGCCTGCCACATCGTAATCTTCACCGTGGTACATGCCCGGCATTTCCGCCGTTTCGCCGCCCACCAGGGAGCAGCCAGACTGTAAACAGCCTTCCGCGATGCCGTTGATCACGCTGGCCGCAGTGTCGACATCCAGTTTGCCGGTGGCGTAGTAGTCGAGGAAGAACAGGGGTTCAGCGCCCTGAACAACAAGGTCGTTCACACACATGGCGACGAGGTCGATACCAATGGTGTCGTGACGTTTTAAATCCATTGCCAGACGCAGCTTGGTGCCAACGCCGTCCGTGCCAGAGACCAGCACCGGTTCACGATATTTTTGCGGCAGCGCGCACAATGCGCCGAATCCACCCAATCCACCCATCACTTCCGGGCGACGGGTTTTCTTCACCGTACCCTTGATTCGGTCAACCAGAGCGTTTCCTGCGTCAATATCAACACCGGCATCTTTATAGCTGAGAGAGGTTTTGTCGGTCACTGCTAAGTCTCCACGCGTTTGCGTTAGCAAGAAAAATCGGCGCAATTCTAACAGTCTAAGCAAACGTTTGCGAGCCCATTGTGCATCCATTTTTCAGCGCGTGGATTTTCGCCGTTCGGCCTGAGAACGCGGTCAACTTTGATACCGTTCACGAAAATGAAACCGGGTACATTTTTGTCCTTGCATCAGTTGCGGTGAATGCACATGATGCCACTGAAACCGGTTTCTGTTTTTTGCGGAAACGTGACATTAGCATGTCGTTTTACCATTCAGGAGGGATGAGAACGATGAGCATCGCAGCATTTGATATTGGCGGTACCGCGCTAAAAATGGGCGTAGTGGACGCACAGGGCACCATTGTAGAAAAAGGCAAAGCGACCATCGTCGATAGCGACGGCGACCAAATTTTGCAGGCAATGCTCGACTGGGTTGCTGCGCATCCTCAATGCACTGGCATTGCTATCAGCGCGCCGGGCTATGTTAATCCTCATACCGGGTTTATCGAAATGGGCGGTGCTATACGTCGCTTCGATAACTTTCCGATGAAAGCGTGGCTGGAGGCGAAAACATCGCGACCGGTAACGGTTGAAAACGACGCCAACTGCGTGCTGCTGGCGGAGCGCTGGCTTGGCAAGGCCAAAAGCATGGATGATTTTCTGGTGCTGACTATCGGCACCGGTATCGGCGGTGCGATTTTCTGCAACGGCAAACTGGTTCACGGCAAGCGTTTTCGCGCCGGTGAGTTTGGCTATATGTTCACGGACCGGCCCGCCTCGCGTCACGTGACGAATTACACCATGAACACAACCTGTACGCTGCGCGTGCTGCGTAAACGCTATGCCGATAGCCTTGGGCAGCCGCTTGAGGCCATCACCGGTGAAGCGGTGTTTGATGCCTATGAGGCCGGCGATCGCACAGCGCGTCGTCTGGTCGATGACTTCCTGAATGGCATCGCTACCGGGCTCTATAACCTGGTCAATCTTTTCGACCCCGAAACCATTTTTATTGGCGGCGGCATTATTGAGCGCCCCGGATTCCTGGCGCTGCTGCGTGAGCATCTGCGCTGGTTCGGAATCGACGAATTCGTGTGTGCGGCAAGCCAGGGCAACGACGCCGGGCTGCTGGGCTCGGTTTACCATTTCAATCAACAGAACGCGACTGTTTAATGAGGGAAAGCTATGTCTGGATTTAAAGCGGGATTTCTGTGGGGCGGCGCAGTGGCGGCGCATCAACTGGAAGGCGGCTGGCAGGAAGGCGGAAAGGGCATCAGCGTAGCTGATGTGATGACGGCTGGCGCACACGGGGTACCGCGCGAAATCACCGATGGGGTATTACCCGGTAAAAATTATCCCAACCATGAAGCGATTGATTTCTATCATCGCTACAAAGACGATCTCAAGCTCTTCGCCGAGATGGGCTACAAATGTTTCCGAACCTCCATCGCCTGGACACGTATTTTTCCAAAAGGTGACGAGCTGGAACCGAATGAAGCCGGATTGCAGTTCTATGACGATCTGTTCGATGAGTGCCTGAAGCTCGGCATTGAGCCGGTGATCACGCTGTCACACTTTGAGATGCCGTATCACCTGGTCACCGAATATGGCGGTTGGCGCAACCGTAAACTGATTGATTTCTTTGTACGCTTTGCAAAGGTTGTTTTCACGCGCTATCAGCACAAAGTGAAGTACTGGATGACCTTTAACGAGATCAACAATCAGGCTAACTTCCACGAAGATTTCGCGCCGTTCACCAACTCGGGGCTGAAATACCTGCCGGGTGAAGATCGCGAGCCGGTGATGTATCAGGCGGCACACTATGAGCTGGTGGCCAGCGCGCTGGCGGTGAAAGCCGGGCATGAAATTAATTCGGCGCTGCAAATCGGCTGCATGATTGCCATGTGCCCTATCTATCCGTTGAGCTGTGCGCCTAACGACATGATGATGGCGATGAACGCCATGCATCGCCGCTACTGGTTCACCGATGTTCACGTTCGCGGAAAATATCCGCAACATCTGCTGAATTACTTTGAACGTCGCGGATTTGCGCTGGATATCACCGAAGAAGACAAACAGGCGCTCACCCAGGGCTGTGTCGATTACATCGGTTTTAGTTACTACATGTCGTTTGCCACCAAAGCGACCGACGATAACCCGCAGCTGGATTACGATGAAACCACCAGCCTGGTCTCTAACCCCTACGTGCAGAAATCCGACTGGGGCTGGCAGATTGACCCGGTGGGGCTGCGTTACTCGCTGAACTGGTTCTACGACCACTATCAGTTGCCGCTGTTTATCGTCGAAAATGGCTTTGGCGCAATCGACGTGCTGGAAAGCGACGGCACGGTGAACGACCAGTACCGTATTGATTATCTCGCGGCCCACATAAACGAGATGAAAAAAGCGGTAGTGGAAGATGGCGTTGACCTGATGGGCTACACCCCATGGGGCTGTATTGACCTCGTTTCCGCAGGCACCGGCGAGATGAAAAAACGCTACGGCTTTATCTACGTTGATAAAGATAACGAAGGCAACGGCACGCTGGCGCGCAGCCGTAAAAAATCCTTCAACTGGTATAAAGAGGTCATTGCCTCTAACGGCGAGAAGCTGTAATTGCTTTTAAGCGGTCAACCCCGGTTGGCCGCTTTCCTTTCGTAATGCCTGTCAGCGCTGATAATCGTTTTTCTCTTCACCGCAACCCCGCCTATGCTTGATCAGCATCAAGTAAAAAAATGTTGCCGGCGAAAAGAATGGCGGTATAATCCGTCGATTTTTTTTGTGGCTGCCCTATTCAAAGGAGAAAGAGAATGAAGATTGTGGAAGTGAAACACCCACTCGTCAAACACAAGCTAGGCCTGATGCGCGAGAACGATATCAGTACTAAACGCTTCCGTGAACTCGCCTCCGAAGTTGGCAGCTTACTGACTTATGAAGCAACCGCCGATCTGGAAACCGAAAAAGTCACTATCGAAGGCTGGAATGGCCCGGTAGAAATCGACCAGATTAAAGGCAAGAAAATTACCGTTGTGCCAATCCTGCGTGCGGGCCTCGGCATGATGGACGGCGTGCTGGAAAATGTTCCGAGCGCGCGTATCAGCGTTGTGGGTATGTACCGCGACGAAGAGACGCTGGAGCCGGTACCGTACTTCCAGAAACTGGTTTCCAATATCGATGAGCGTATGGCGCTGATCGTTGACCCGATGCTGGCAACCGGCGGTTCCGTTATCGCCACCATCGACCTGCTGAAAAAAGCGGGCTGCAGCAGCATCAAAGTGCTGGTGCTGGTCGCGGCACCAGAAGGCATCGCTGCGCTGGAAAGCGCGCACCCGGACGTTGAGCTCTACACCGCATCCATTGACCACGGGTTAAACGAGCACGGATACATTATTCCGGGCCTCGGCGACGCCGGTGACAAAATCTTTGGTACTAAATAAGATAATAAATCATAAAGAGCCGACTTAAGAGTCGGCTTTTTTTTGAATAAAACTAAATGCAAAATCTAAAAACACTGACACTGAGGAAAACATTATGACGCGCCGTGCTATCGGAGTGAGTGAACGACCGCCGCTGTTACAGACGATCCCGCTTAGCTTGCAGCACTTGTTCGCCATGTTTGGTGCCACCGTTCTGGTGCCAGTCCTGTTCCACATTAACCCGGCAACCGTGCTGCTGTTCAACGGCGTCGGCACTTTGCTCTACCTCTTTATCTGTAAAGGCAAAATTCCGGCGTACTTGGGCTCGAGCTTTGCATTTATTTCACCGGTTATGCTTCTGCTGCCGTTGGGATACGAAATGGCGCTCGGTGGCTTTATTATGTGCGGCGTGCTGTTCTGTCTGGTGTCGTTTATCGTGAAAAAAGCCGGTAGCGGCTGGCTGGATGTGATGTTCCCTCCGGCGGCGATGGGCGCAATCGTTGCCGTCATCGGCCTTGAACTGGCGGGCGTGGCGGCGAACATGGCGGGCCTGCTGCCAGCAGAAGGGCAAACGCCGGATAGCAAAACTATTATTATCTCGATGGTTACGCTTGCGGTCACTGTATTTGGTTCAGTTCTGTTCCGCGGCTTCCTCGCCATTATCCCTATTCTTATTGGTGTGCTGGTGGGCTATGCGCTCTCCTTCGTGATGGGCGTTGTCGATACCACGCCGATTGCCCAGGCGCACTGGTTCGCGCTGCCAACTTTCTATACCCCGCGCTTTGAATGGTTCGCTATTCTGACGATTCTGCCTGCTGCGCTGGTAGTGATTGCCGAGCACGTCGGCCACCTGGTGGTGACCGCGAATATCGTTAAAAAAGATCTGATTCGCGACCCAGGTCTGCACCGTTCTATGTTCGCTAACGGTCTGTCGACGATTATCTCTGGTTTCTTTGGCTCCACGCCAAACACCACTTACGGTGAAAACATTGGCGTGATGGCGATTACCCGCGTCTACAGCACATGGGTTATCGGCGGCGCGGCGGTGATTGCGATTCTGCTCTCCTGCGTCGGTAAACTGGCTGCGGCCATCCAGATTATCCCGCTGCCGGTGATGGGTGGTGTATCTCTGCTGCTGTACGGCGTGATTGGCGCATCCGGTATTCGCGTCCTGATTGAATCGAAAGTGGACTACAGCAAAGCGCAAAACCTGATCCTGACCTCGGTGATTCTGATCATCGGCGTCAGCGGCGCGAAAGTGCACATTGGGGCTGCTGAGCTGAAAGGCATGGCGCTGGCGACCGTGGTGGGCGTCTGCCTGAGCCTGATCTTCAAACTGATCAGCGTGCTGCGCCCGGAAGAAGTGGTGCTGGATGCTGACGACAGCGACGTCTCCACCCGCTGATCCTCTGACCGGGCGGTACGCCGCCCGGTTCTCTCATGGGATAATTCTGTGATAAACTCATCGCGTTTTTACGTAAGCTCATGAAGAGGTCCCTCTGAACGCACCGGCACAGCTCTCTTTGCCACTCTATCTTCCCGACGACGAAACGTTTGCGAGTTTCTGGCCGGGTGATAACCCTTCTCTCCTTGCAGCCGTGCAAAACGTCCTGCGCCAGGAACACAGCGGATACATCTATCTATGGGCGCGGGAAGGGGCAGGGCGTAGCCATCTGCTGCACGCAGCCTGTGCTGAACTCTCGGCGCGCGGTGATGCCGTGGGCTATGTTCCGCTGGATAAACGCACCTGGTTTGTGCCGGAGGTTCTGGAAGGAATGGAACAGCTTGCGCTGGTGTGTATTGACAACATCGAGTGCATTGCCGGGGATGAACTCTGGGAGATGGCGATTTTCAATCTGTATAACCGGATCCTCGAAACAGGGAATACCCGACTGCTGATCACCGGCGATCGTCCACCGCGTCAGCTTAATCTCGGCCTGCCGGATCTCGCTTCTCGTCTCGACTGGGGGCAAATTTATAAGCTTCAGCCGCTCTCTGATGAAGACAAACTACAAGCGCTACAACTGCGCGCGCGTCTGCGCGGCTTTGAGCTGCCGGAAGATGTGTGCCGTTTCCTGCTTAAACGGCTGGACAGAGAGATGCGTACGCTATTTTTAACGCTCGACCAGCTGGATCACGCGTCGATTACTGCCCAGCGAAAACTCACGATTCCGTTTGTGAAAGAGATTCTGAAGCTGTAGCGGTTAGTGCGTGCTGGCGCTGACCAGCTCTGTCTCAGCGACACCAGTCAGTCTGCTCGCTTGTTGCACGTTAAATCCCTCGGCCAGCATGGCAAGCGCAATACGTCGCGCTTCCTCACCGCGCCCCTCTTCAACTCCTCTGGTCCAGCCTTTCTGCTCAAGATATTCGGCAATAGTCATAAGCGTTCCCTCATGGTGTGACGTACGCTGAGAAAGCTCCTGAATCAGCTTCTCAGGGTTCTCGGCGGTGCCGGTATGCAGCATGTAATTCAGTATGGCAAGCAGCCGATCCTTGCTAGTGTATCCCATCGTTAAAAGGGCAGCTAGCGGGGCGATCTGCTCGGAAAGATCCCGCAATCGGATATGTTTTTGCAGCAGTTCGAGTGTGGCAATTCGCCGATGCTGCATAATTTCGCTATCGGGCACGACGGTGATATCGACCAGAGGAAAGGGCTGGCTATACAAACGCTTAGCCAGTTCGGGGTCGGCGAATTCATCAAACCAGCGCAGGCTGTAGGGATAGGGCGTCGCCTCGCCATGATAAAACAGCAGGGGGATAACGATGGGCAACTGTTTATTTTTGGCATCCAGATGCCGCTGCATAACGTCCAGCGAGTAGCGCAGCATCCGAAACGCCATGTGTTTTTCCGGACGACTTTGATGCTCAATCAGCGTGTAGATATAGCCGTCGCCCGCCTGCGTTTTCACCGAATAGAGAATATCCGAAATGCGCGAGCGCAGATTTTTCTCCACCATGCTGGTGGCTTCCAGCTTTAAGGTGCTCAGATCACAGATGGCGCGTAGCGAAGCGGGAAGATAAATCTCGAGAAAATCCCGCGCCGTATCCACGTGGGCCATAAAATGCTTAAAGATCGCATCGTGCGGTGTGGATGTGGTTTGCTCTTCCATACTCCCTCCATGGGATATTAACTGATGGAGGGACTCTGGCAGCGTTGCTTAACCGGCTCAATGGGCAAATCTCACCGCTGCGAGCAGCGGCGAGAGATACTTTTACTGCCGTGTAAGACGACAATTTTTCCTGAACGTGATACGCACTTTTTTCAGCGTAGGTCGTTGAGCAAATGGCGCAGCAGTAAAGGAATGGGCCTGCCCGATGCCACGCTTTTTCCACTCTCGCGCCACAGGGCGGTGCCGCTGACGTCTAAATGTGCCCACGGGATACTTTGCGGGCAGAAGTGATGCAGCAGCCACGCGGCGGAGGCGCTAATTGCGGCGTTATTTCCCGGCGTATTGCACAAATCGGCAATTGCGCTGTCGGTCTGTTTTTTCAGGCGCGCATCCAGAGGTAGCGACCACACTTCATCGCCGCTTTGTTCTCCGGCCTGCGTCAACGCTTGACGCAGGTTTTCATCCTGGGTCATCAAACCGCTCAGCTCGTAGCCTAACGCTTTGACTACCGCACCGGTAAGCGTTGCCATATCAATAATGTATCGGGTGTGGGCGTGACGCTGGCTGGCCCAGGCGATGGCGTCGGCCAGCACCAATCGACCTTCGGCATCCGTATTATTGATTTCAACCGTCAAGCCGTTGCAGGCGCGTGCTACGTTGCCCGGTTGCATCGCATTTGGCCCGATGGCGTTCTCCGCCAGCGCCAGTACCCCCATCACCCGCACCGGCAGCGCCAGCGTGGCGATGGTCAGCATTAGCCCCAGAACGTTGGCGGCACCGCACATGTCGTACTTCATGGTGTACATGCCAGCGCCTTCTTTCAGCCACAGACCGCCGGTGTCGAAGGTGATCCCTTTGCCCACGTAACTGCGTACCGGGCCTTCTTTTACGCCGTCATAATGAATCGCTAACAGGCGTGGCGGGCGGGCTGAGCCTTTACCCACGGCATGCAATAACCCCAGCCCTTGTTCAACGATAGCCTGTTCGTCCAGAACTTCGCAGCGTAATGACTGAAAATCGGCGCAAAGTCGCTGCGCCTCGTCGACGACAAACTGCGGGGTACATTGTTCAGATGGAATATCAGCCAGCCGACGGGCGGCGATCATGCCATAGGCAATGGCGTGTTCCTCGCGGATTAATGCTTCCAGCGATGGTTTCTGTTCCTCGTGACAATAGAGGCTGAGCTGGGTGACGCGTAAGCGATTGGTCGTTTTCTTTAGCCCCAGATCGTCCAGGTTATGCGCCAGGTTGAAGATGAAACGCACCGCTTTTCTCACCACAACGAGATGGGGTGAATATGAACAATCCAGCACAACATGCTCGCTACGCGGCGCGGCCAGCAGAGGGCGCAGATGATTAACCAGCGTATCGGTTAACGTATCCTGCCAGTCGCTTTGCGGCACGATGGTCAGGCGGGCCAGCGGCGCGCAGTGAAATGTGGTATCCGCAAGCTCACCCGTCTCGGCTTGTGCGCTCATTTCTTGCATTAATAACGAGGGGAGTGCATTCGCGAGCGGGCTACCTGCTGTGGTGATAAGATGGCTTTTTGCCACAATTTCCTGGTGAGATGTCAGTAATTGATAGTGAATCATAAATTATTCCTCAATCGGAGCCCGGATCCGCGCAGCGTAGGCCTGCATCCACGCATCATCGACGGGATAACAAACGGTTTTTCCTTGTACGCGCTCGGTGCGAAAAACAGTTAGCGGCTGGTTTTCCGTCGCGACCACGAAGGAGAAGGATTGAATATTGGTGGCCGCGCCAAACTCACCTCGCGCGTTCATGCAGACGACAGACAGGTCGCCCGCTCGCCCGAAGCGCGACATCAGCTTGTCTTCTAGCTCCTGGACGACAGAATCCGCTGCCTGCTGTGGCGCCATGCCCTGTGCCATGCGGCGAACGATTTCGTAGCTGGCGCAGCCTTTCATGAGATCTTCCCCGACGCCGGTGGCCGTTGCGGCGCCAACTTCACTGTCGCAATAGAAACCGGAACCAATCACAGGGGAATCGCCCACGCGTCCGCGCTTTTTCATAAACAGGCCGCTGGTGGAGGTCGCGACGCTCATTGAACCCTGTTTATCCAGACCGATGATGCCGACGGTGTCATGTCCATCGTACGGGCTTAGCCCTTTATCGAGCGTTTCGCGGCAGCGTTTACGATAGTGTTGAAGCGCTCGTTCGGTGAGCATCTTTTTATCGGCAAACCCCTGGCTTAACGCCCATTCCCGTGCGCCTTGCCCGACCAGCACACAGTTGTAGCGTTGCCGTCCAAGGGCATGCGCGACGCGGACCGGGTTCGCGATGTCGACCAGATTGGCTACCGCGCCAAAGGCCAGCGTGTCGCCATCCATCCAGGCGGCGTCCAGCTCAACTTCACCATTCTCGGTTGGCAATCCCCCGTAGCCGACGGATTTATAAAACGGAAAGTCTTCAACGGCGGCAACGGCGTCTACCACTGCATCGCCGGCGCGATGGCCCTGCATCAGAGCGTCGGCGGATTGCGTAACGCCTTCCAGCGCCATTCTCCAGGTGGCAATGATTCCCCACATTGTTTACTCCTGTTTCGCCAGTGCGTTAGCGGCGTCGTGATGTGATTGAATTTCTGCGGCGCGGTACTGTTTGTCCAGGATGCGCATGAAGGGTAGATAGATCATGGCGCCAATCAACAGGTTCACTATCTGCATCAGGCAGCCGGAAAGATGTCCGGTCACAATGAAACCGCTGATGACCGGCGGCAGCGTCCAGGGAATAAAGACCCCGGTGGTCACCGCGACGATACCGACTTTCATGGCCACATATTGCACGGTCACCAGCACCAGTGGCACCAGGTTAAACGGAATCAGCATGATAGGGTTCATAATGACCGGCAGGCCAAACAGAATCGGTTCGTTGATATTAAAGATTGAGGCACCCGCCCCCAGTCGGGCGACTTCGCGCATGTTTTTACTGCGCGCAAAAATCAGCATCGCCAGCACCAGCGATAACGTCGCACCCGCGCCGCCCATCCAGATCATGTCAAAAAACTGTTCGGTGATGATATGCGGCGGCATTGCACCCGCCTGAATTGCGGCGATATTATCGGTCTGGTTTTCCATCCACAGCGGGCGAATGATGCCGTTAATCATCGAGCCGGAGTTAATGCCGACGGACCAGAGGATCGTAATGCTGAACACCGTCATCAGCGCGCCAAAATAAGAGGTACCGTAGTGACGAACCGGCGTAGCCACCACTTCATAAATAAACTGATGAATGGTGCGGTAGTGGGTGTTATCAAAACTGATACGAATCGCCAGCACGATAATCATTACGATCAGCGCCGGGATCAGCGCGGCGAAAGACTCCTGCACTGCCGGTGGAACGCCCTCAGGCATCTTGATCACCAGCTTTTTACGTTTCAGCCAGCAGAACAGTTCCGTCCAGAGCAGTGAGCCAATCATAGCGACAAACAGGCCTTTGGTGCCAATCCATTCGATCGGTACCACGGTGATACCGCCGTTGTCGGCGACTTTGATAAACGGGGTAAGAATTAAGAAGCAAACCAGCGCGAGGATCCCACAGGAGATTCTGTCTTCGCCATAGTGCTCAGCCAGGCGAAAGGCCACCAGAAAGCTAATGAACAGCGACATAGTTGAAAAGACGGCGCTGAAAGGAATCTCAACGATACTGCTCCAGTTATCACCAAAGGTGCGAGACATAAACAACTGGTAAGGCTGGTTAGGAAATGAGGAGATAACCAACAGAATAGAGCCGACGATGATAAACGGCATGAAGGAGACGTAAGCACCGCGAATGGCGCATAAATGGCGCTGTTGCGCCGCTTTAGCCGCCAGTGGCATCAGCTTTGCTTCAAGAAATCCCAGAACATTGTTCATTGTGAACTCCGTACAAGATTAAGGGCAGGGTGTGTGTTATGTAACGGGATTATTGAAGAATTCCTCACGCAGAACGGTGAAATGAGTCACATTGCGTTGGGTTTAATCATATTAATCTCATATGATTAGTTACGATTATTTGTGGAGATAGTCATGGAAATTAAGCTGCATGCCAACGCCACCACTACGCCACGCATACGTCGCTATCTGCAACAGTCAGATAAAAGTGACCGTGAGCTGGCAAAGGAATTGGGTATTTCTGTGACAACCGTGCGTCGCTGGCGTCAGCGCGAGCATATCACTGACCGGCAAACCACGCCTGGCGTGATACACAAAGCATTGAGATCTGATCAAATTGCCTTGCTTAATGTCTTACGTGAACAACTGCGCGCGCCGCTGGATGAATTACTGTTTCTTGTTGTTGAAGGGCTGGGAATTACGGTTTCGCGGGCAACGTTGAACCGCTACCTGAAACCTGCGCGGAGGGGGGCGGGTGCTGCGTCATTACAGGGAAAAAAGGCATTGAAAGCAGGGCTGCGTGCGGATTCGTTGCAGTTGCATTACGTCTTTTTGCCGCTGCACATGGATGATGGCGGCGATCATCATTTGTTATGGGCGCAGGAGCCTGTCAGCGGCTGGCTCTTTGCGCGCATCTATTCAGGCATATCGCGACAGCTGGTGATTCACTGGCTGGAAGAGGCGCTAACGCAGTGTCCTGCTGATATTCAATCTATTGAGACAAATGATTGTAAGTGGTTTGAGATAGCGCCAGACTCGCCTGTCAGCGAATGGCTGGATGCGAAAAAATTAAAGCATCGCGTAGCGTCTCGACCCATCGTAGCGTGGGGAGAATCTGCAACACCACCGCTGGGGGAGCTTTTCCCGGTACTGAAAGAAAAAAGCCCTGATGAGGTATTACAGCACCTCTGTGAACTATGGAATTCGGGGAAAGGGCAGAAAAAATTGGGTGAATGCACGCCGCAGCACTTTCTTGAAGTGCTGCGGCAAACTCACACTAGCTAACGATTTCCAGAACCTGCTCCGGTGGGCGACCAATGCGCGCCTGGCCGTTGCTGACCACAATCGGGCGTTCAATCAGCTTCGGGTTCTCAACCATCGCCTGAATCAGCTGGGCTTCAGTCAGTTGGTTATCGGCCAGATTGAGTGATTTATAGAGATCTTCTTTCTGGCGCATCAGTTCGCGGGCGCTGTTCATGCCCAGCATTTGCAGCAGCTGCTTGATGCCTTCGGCATCCGGCGGAGTTTCCAGATAAAGCACCACTTCTGGCTCAACGCCGTTGGCTTTCAGCAGGCTTAAGGTCTCGCGGCTCTTGGAACAGCGCGGGTTGTGGTAAATTTTTACCGCATCAGTCATAAAATCTCCCGAGTTCTGACAATTTCGTTCCCGATTTACATTTTCGTGTAAGGACGGAAACGTTCCTGTAATTGACGAAGCTGGTCGATACGCGCGTCGTAGCGCGCCTGTTCCAGACTTCTGAGTTTGACCTGGGCGCTGGCGCTGCTGAGCAGAGAAATCGCCTGGTCGAGCCGTCCGACTAACGCCATATTCTCGGCTCTGGCTGCCAGTTCCTGATCGCGATGGCCCAGTTTGGCCTGCGCCTGTGCCAGCAGCTCCCAGCCGTTGGTGTCATCTTTATAGTTGAACGTGTAGCGGTTAAGGATGGTCACCGCTTCAGATGCCTGTCCTGCTTCGAGCAGGGCGTTGGCCAGGTTGAGCTGCAGCACCGGGTTCGTGCGCAGGTCGCGCGCGCTTTTCAGCCGATTAATGGCGTCGGCGGCTTTGTTCTGACCGAGGTCGATATCGGTTGCCAGGTCAAGATACCACGCATTTTGCGGGTCGGCGGCCAGCAGCGGGCGCAGCAGGCTACTGGCCTGCGCGTTGTTCTTCGCTTCCATCGCCTGAAGCGCACGGCCATACTGCGCGGCATTTTGTTCGCGAATATTGCCCTTCGACCAGGCATCGATCAGGTCGCTGGTCAGCTGATTTTGCCCGGAGTTATACATCCCAAGCGTACGCGCTTTCGCCAGATAGAAATCGGCGGAGGATTGCACCACCATCGGTTTCATCTGATTGGCGCGGTTACGCGCATCGGCCAGACGGCTTTCCGGCAGGGGGTGAGTCAGCAGCATTTCTGGCGGGCGCGAGGAGTAGCGCGCCTGGTCGAGCAATTTATCCATAAATGCCGGCATCGCCTGCGGGTCGAAGCCGGATCGTTGTAACACCTGAATACCGATACGATCCGCTTCTTCTTCATTCTGACGGGTGAAGCTGATCATGCTCTGTTGCGTACCGGCGAGGGTACCGCTCAACGCCGCCATCCCGGCCTGCGGGCTGGCCATCGCCAGCAGAATTGAGCCTAATGCGCCGACCCAGGTGAGCGGGGCGTTACGTTTCTGGTCTTCCATCGCACGCGCCAGATGGCGCTGGGTGACGTGAGAGATTTCGTGCGCCATGACCGATGCCAGCTGGCTTTCATTATCGGAATAGCGGAACAACGCCGAGTGCAGCACCACGTTCCCGCCGAAGAAGGCGAAGGCGTTGATATCGTCGTTGTTGATTAAATAGAAGTGGAACGGCGTACGCACCGACCAGGCGTGCGACACCAGACGCATACCCAGCGTATTGATGTACTGCACCAGCAGGGGGTCGTTAATCAGCGGCGCGCTGCCGCGCAGTTGGCGTACGTAGAAATCCCCCATTTGCATCTCCTGACCAATGGAGAGCGTGCTTCCTGCGGAGGTGCCCATATCTGGCAACGTATCAGCCGCATCTGCAAAAGCGGGTGCCGCCTGGCCGAGCGTGAGCGCTGCAATAAGGGATGCCACCAGCGTTTTTTTCAACTGCCTGAACATAACCTCTGTCCTGTAATGTGGGATTTTTCAGTTTGACCGACAGGGCGGCGTTACGTTCCCTGAAAGGCTATTTGGGCAGTTTATCTGGCCTCAAAGAGGTTGAAAATGATATTCACACAACTTTTGCTGTTTGTGTCTATAAATAGAAAAAGCGAAGTCTTTTCTGTGACATTTAGATACAATTCGGGCACTGTGATCCGCCAATGTGCGTCAGGGAAGTCTTTATGCTCGAAATGTTGATGCAGTGGTACCGCCGCCGTTTTAGTGACCCGGAAGCGATAGCGCTGCTGGTTATTCTGGTGGCCGGTTTCGGTATCCTGTTTTTCTTTAGCGGCTTGTTAGCGCCGTTGCTGGTGGCGATTGTGCTCGCGTATTTACTGGAGTGGCCCACCATTCGCCTGGAGAAACTCGGCTGGTCGCGACGCTGGGCCACCACCGCCGTGCTGGTCGTCTTTGTCGGTATTCTGCTGCTGATGGCGTTTGTGGTGATGCCGGTCGCCTGGCAGCAGGGCATCTATCTGATTCGCGATATGCCCGGCATGCTGAATAAGCTCTCTGATTTTGCCGCCACGTTGCCGCGCCGTTATCCGGCGCTGATGGACGCGGGCATCATCGATGCGATGGCAGAAAACATGCGCGCGCGCATGCAGACCATGGGCGACTCGGTGGTGAAATATTCGGTGGCTTCGCTGGTTGGGCTGCTGACGCTGGCGGTCTATCTGGTGCTGGTGCCGTTAATGGTCTTTTTCCTGGTGAAGGATAAAGAGCAGATGCTGAACGCCGTGCGCCGCGTGCTGCCGCGTAATCGCGGTCTGGCCGGGTTAGTCTGGAAAGAGATGAACCAGCAAATCACCAACTATATCCGTGGCAAGGTATTAGAAATGGTGGTGGTCGGCGTGGCGACCTGGATAGGCTTTATTCTGTTCGGCCTCAACTATTCGCTGCTGCTTGCGGTGCTGGTAGGGTTCTCCGTCCTGATTCCCTATATCGGCGCGTTTGTGGTCACCATTCCGGTGGTGTGCGTGGCGCTGTTCCAGTTTGGCCTTGGGACCGAGTTCTGGAGCCTGTTTGCGGTGTACCTAATTATTCAGGCGCTGGATGGTAACCTGCTGGTGCCGGTGCTTTTCTCTGAAGCCGTGAACCTGCATCCGTTGGTGATTATTCTGTCGGTGGTGATTTTCGGCGGGCTGTGGGGATTCTGGGGCGTATTCTTCGCCATCCCGCTGGCGACGCTGATTAAAGCGGTAGTCCATGCCTGGCCGGATGGTTTAGTGGCCGACGAAGAGTAAATAAAAAGCCGACGTTAAAACGTCGGCTTTTTTACATCAAGCGCTCTCTTTAAGCCAGTTCAGCACCACGTCGTGGTGATTGCTGGTTTTGAAATCATCGAAAACGTGCTCAACTTTTCCATCGGCATCAACCAGGAAGCTGATGCGATGGATGCCGTCGTAGGTTTTACCCATAAAGGACTTCTCGCCCCAGACGCCAAACTGCTCGCAAACCTGATGATCTTCATCGGACAGCAGGGTAAAGTTCAGCAGCTCTTTTTCGGCAAAGCGGGAGAGTTTTTCCGGCTTATCGGTGCTGATGCCCAGCACTTCCACGCCCGCTTTTTTCAGTTCATCCATATTATCGCGCAGACCGCAGGCCTGCACGGTGCAGCCCGGCGTCATGGCCTTCGGGTAGAAATAGACCAGTACGCGTTGTCCCTGGAAGTCGGTCAAATTTACTTGCTCGCCGTCTTGATCGGGCAAACTAAATTTCGGTGCGATGTCACCGGCTTTCAGTGGGTTCATTAGGCAACTCCATCTTGTTCGTCATGCTGAGAATGATTTATGACGTTTATACTGCCTTGTGCATTCAATTCTGTACATAGGGCTTTAAACGCTTGCTCAATATTTGATGCATTTTTCGTAGCCGGGCTGTGTGCAGTTATCTGAATAAACAGCTGTGGCTGCGCATTTTCATCGCCGGGTTGGGTTCGGGAAACCAGTTCGGCAATGTTCATCTCCCATGAATCGATAAGCGCGGTGAAGCGTTCGATAATATGCGGAGAATCAGGCACCTCAACCTGCACCCACACGGTGGAAGGCATTGCCGGGCGCGGTCGCGCGGTGGTGCGCTTCATCACAATCAGCAGATCCAGTTCGGCCCCTTTCAATGGCAAAGTGGACTCAATCAGGGTGATCGCGTTCCAGCTACCGGAAAGCAGCATGATGAAGGTGAACTCATCACCAAGCATAGCCAGCCTGCTGTCCTCGATGTTGCAGCCGCAGCTACTGACGTGACGCGTAATGGTATTGACAATGCCAGGGCGATCGGCCCCCAGAGCTGTAATGACCAAATAGTGTTGTAATGTGGCTGTCAAACCGGTGCTTCCTTCAAAAAGGTGAGGTATTCCCTAGGAAAGCATAAAAAAAACCGGCATACAACATTCTGAGGGGCTTCAGTCTCTTGCTTTTATTACAGTACCAAACGTACCATTGAGACTCATGTCCGCACGTCAGCACAGAGGATGGCCCCATGTTCACGGGAAGTATTGTAGCGCTTGTCACGCCGATGGATGAGAAAGGTAATGTCGACCGTTCAAGCCTGAAAAAACTGATTGATTACCATGTCGCCAACGGGACCTCGGCGATTGTATCTGTAGGGACGACAGGAGAATCGGCGACGCTTGGCCACGACGAGCATGGCGATGTCGTGATGATGACCGTAGAGCTGGCCGATGGCCGTATTCCGGTTATCGCGGGCACCGGGGCAAACGCCACCGCAGAGGCGATAAGCCTCACCCAGCGCTTCAACAACACCGGCGTAGTCGGCTGCCTGACAGTGACCCCTTACTACAACCGTCCGACTCAGGAAGGTCTGTTCCAGCACTTTAAAGCGATCGCAGAACATACTGACTTGCCGCAAATTCTGTATAATGTGCCGTCTCGTACGGGTTGCGATATGCTGCCAGAAACCGTGGGTCGCCTGGCTGAAATAAAAAATATTATCGCAATCAAGGAAGCAACAGGGAACTTAAGTCGTGTTCACCAGATCAAAGAGCTGGTTTCAGACGATTTCATCCTGCTGAGCGGTGATGATGCCACGGGTCTGGACTTCATGCAGCTGGGCGGTCAGGGTGTGATTTCCGTCACTGCAAACGTTGCTGCGCGTGATATGGCAGAAATGTGTAAACTGGCCGCCGCTGGCGAGTTTGCGAAAGCGCGCGTCATCAATAATCGTCTGATGCCGCTGCACAATAAATTATTTGTCGAACCCAATCCTATCCCGGTTAAATGGGCGTGTAAGGAGTTGGGACTTGTAGCAACCGATACGATGCGTCTGCCGATGACACCTATCACCGACCACGGTCGTGATATCGTCGCCTCTGCAATGAAGCACGCCGGTTTGCTGTAAAGTTTAGGGAGATTTGATGGCTTACTCAGTACAGAAGTCGCGCCTGGCGAAGGTTGCGGGTGTTTCACTTGTCCTGCTGCTTGCAGCGTGTAGTTCCGACTCGCGTTATAAGCGCCAGGTGAGCGGCGATGAATCCTATCTGGATGCCGCGCCGTTAAGTGAACTTCACGCGCCGGCTGGCATGATCCTGCCGGTTCAACGCGGTGATTATAACATTCCGGTTGCTAACGGTAGCGGCGCAGTAGGTAAAGCCCTGGACATCCGTCCGCCGGCACAGCCTCTGGCGCTGGTTTCTGGTGCGCGCACGCAGTTCACGGGCGATACCGCCACGCTGCTGGTCGAAAGTGGCCGTAGCGGTAACCTGTGGCCGCAGGTAGTGAGCATCCTTCAGGGTAAAAACTACACCATCGATAAACGTGATGATGCCACCCAAACGTTAACCACCGATTGGGTTGAGTGGAACCGTCTTGATGAAGATCAGCAGTACCGTGGCCGTTATCAAGTCTCCGTGAAACCGCAGGGTTATCAGCAGGCGGTGGTGGTGAAACTGGTTAACCTGGAACAAGCGGGCAAACCGGTTGCTGATACCGCATCGCTGCAACGCTATAGCGCCGAGATGCTGAACGTCATTTCCGCAGGTCTCGATCAGAAAGCGACCGCCGCGCAGAATGCTTCACAAAGCGCAGCGGGTTCCACCTTCGACGTGCAGAGCGCAGCGGATGACACTGGCCTGCCAATGCTGGTGGTGCGTGGTCCGTTCAACCAGGTGTGGCAACGTCTGCCGGGCGTGCTGGAAAAAGTGGGCATGAAAGTGACCGACAGCACCCGTTCTCAGGGCAGCATCAACGTAACCTACAAGCCGCTGTCTGACAGCAGCTGGCAGGAACTGGGCGCTACCGATCCGGGTCTGGTCTCCGGTGATTACAAACTGCAGGTCGGCGATCTCGACAACCGCAGCAGTCTGCAATTCATCGACCCGAAAGGTCATACCCTGACGCAGTCTCAGAACGACGCGCTGGTCGCCGTCTTCCAGGCAGCGTTTAGCAAGTAATATTCAGGGCTGGAGCAATCCGGCCCTTTTTTCTGATATGATACGCAAACGTGTGCGTCGGCAGAAAAGCGGCAAGTTTATCGTTAAATCTCACCAGGAGTAATAAAGATGCAAAAGCAAGCTGAGTTGTATCGTGGTAAAGCGAAAACCGTCTACAGTACGGAAAACCCGGATCTGTTGGTGCTCGAATTCCGTAACGATACGTCAGCAGGGGACGGTGCGCGCATCGAGCAGTTCGATCGTAAAGGCATGGTGAACAACAAGTTCAACCACTTCATTATGACCAAACTGGAAGAAGCGGGTATCCCGACTCAGATGGAACGTCTGCTCTCTGACACCGAATGTCTGGTGAAAAAACTGGATATGGTGCCGGTAGAGTGCGTGGTGCGTAACCGTGCGGCAGGCTCGCTGGTGAAACGCTTAGGGATTGAAGAAGGCATCGAACTGAATCCACCGCTGTTCGACCTGTTCCTGAAAAATGATGCGATGCATGACCCGATGGTCAATGAATCTTACTGCGAAACCTTTGGCTGGGTGAGCAAAGAAAACCTCGCACGTATGCAAGAACTGACCTTCAAAGCCAACGATGTTCTGAAAAAAATGTTTGATGATGCGGGCCTGATCCTGGTCGATTTCAAACTGGAATTTGGTCTGTTCAACGGTGAAGTCGTACTGGGTGACGAATTCTCACCGGACGGTAGCCGTCTGTGGGATAAACAAACCATGGATAAAATGGATAAAGACCG
The DNA here is from genome assembly GCF_021172065.1 of Pseudocitrobacter corydidari. Classification (NCBI taxonomy): domain Bacteria; kingdom Pseudomonadati; phylum Pseudomonadota; class Gammaproteobacteria; order Enterobacterales; family Enterobacteriaceae; genus Pseudocitrobacter; species Pseudocitrobacter corydidari. Next base: position 215,716 of record NZ_CP087880.1, read on the forward strand.
TTTCCGCCAGAGCCTGGGCGGACTGATTGAAGCTTACGAAGAAGTGGCCCGTCGTCTGGGTGTTAACCTGGACTGAGCCCCCTAAGCCACTGCATCGCAGAGGGTGCGCGCACCCTCTGAATTTCCCCGTTATTTCCTGTGGTAATCCTCGTCTGAACCGCCTACGATCATAACTATAATTAATAGGATAGGTTCGAGGTAGATATGCGTTGGCAAGGTCGTCGCGAAAGCGACAATGTCGAAGACAGACGAAATGATTCCGGTTCGCCGATTTCAGGCGGCGGGCGAAACATTCGTATTCCCAGCGGGAAAGGCGGCATCATTCTGTTGATTGTCGTGGTTGTCGCGGGCTATTACGGCGTCGATCTCACGGGCTTTCTGACCGGAGAACCTGTATCGCAGCAATCCTCCCAACAACGAACCGTTAGTCCTCAGGATGACGAAGCCGCCAAATTCACCTCGGTGATACTTGCGACCACCGAAGATACCTGGGCCCAGCAGTTTGAAAAAATGGGTAAAACCTATCAGGTGCCGAAACTGGTGATGTATCGCGGTGCGACGCGTACGGGTTGTGGCACCGGCCAGTCGGTCATGGGCCCATTCTATTGCCCGGCGGACACCACGGTGTATATCGATCTCTCTTTCTACGATGATATGAAAGAGAAACTGGGCGCGGATGGCGACTTTGCTCAGGGCTACGTGATTGCGCATGAAGTAGGGCACCACGTGCAGAAACTGCTGGGTATCGAGCCAAAAGTCCGTCAGATGCAGCAGAACGCGTCCGAATCACAAGTCAATCAACTCTCTGTGCGTATGGAACTCCAGGCGGACTGCTTCGCTGGCGTTTGGGGCCATGCGATGCAGCAGCAGGGCGTACTGGAGCCGGGCGATCTGGAAGAAGCGCTGAACGCGGCACAAGCGATTGGCGACGATCGTCTCCAGCAGCAGGGCCAGGGGCGCGTCGTGCCGGATAGCTTCACCCACGGCACATCACAGCAGCGTTATACCTGGCTGAAACGTGGTCTGGATAGCGGTGACCCGGCGCAGTGCAATACGTTCGGCAAAACGCTGTAAGTTAATGAATCGCAATCATGGATGAACTTTTAACCCTCGCGCCGCGCATGGCGCAGGAAGGTGTACGCCGCTTGTTGGTTATCAGCGGCGAGCCACACTGGGCACAGCAGCAGGCGCAAACCTTTCGTGACGCCGCTCAGTCAGACGTACTGTGGGTGGGGCCCGATGCGCAAGCGGAACCGTACTGCGCGCCAGCAAAGCTGGTGACGCTGCTGGGGCGTGAGTTTCAGCACGCCGTCTTTGATGCCCGTCAGGGTTTCGACGTTTCCGCTTTTGCCGCACTTGCCGGAACCTTACGCGCCGGAAGCTGGCTGTTGCTGCTGGTGCCGGAATGGGCGCGGTGGCCACATCAGCCGGATGCCGATTCCCTGCGCTGGAGCGACTCGCCAGAAGCGATTGCCACGCCGCGCTTTGTGCACCATTTTTGCGATGTATTGCGCAAAAGCCCGGAAGCACTGCTGTGGCGAGAAGGGGATGCATTCCCGGAGGTCAACTTTCCCTCGCGCCCACACTGGCTGCGCGCCAGCGGTGAGCCGGATGCGGAGCAAGCCATTATCCTCAATGCGCTGGCGGGTAATCCCGCGCGCGTGACCGCCATTACCGCCGAGCGCGGGCGTGGCAAATCGGCACTGGCGGGGATGCACATCCGCAGCCTGAAGGGGCGAGCTATCGTTACCGCGCCGACGCGGGCATCTGCTGACGTCATTGCCGCTTTTGCCGGCGAGCGTTTTCACTTTATGGCGCCGGACGCCCTGCTGGCTTCTGCTGAAACCGCAGACTGGCTGGTGGTGGATGAAGCCGCCGCTATTCCCGCACCACTGCTGGAACAACTCGCCTCTCGATTCCCACATCTTTTACTGACCACCACCGTTCAGGGCTATGAAGGCACGGGACGGGGATTCCTGCTGAAATTCTGCGCGCGTTTCCCCGCGCTACGCCAGTTTACGCTCAACACGCCCGTTCGCTGGGCTCAGGGCTGCCCGCTGGAAGCGGTGGTGAATGATCTGCTGATTTTCGCTGACGATAGCTTTACCGTTTCCCCGTCCGGCCCGTTAAGTTTCAGGGCGTTAGAACAGGCGCAATGGCTGTCGGAACCTAAGCTCCCCACGGCGATGTATCAGCTCCTTTCCGGTGCGCACTATCGCACCTCACCGCTCGATCTCCGGCGGATGATGGATGCGCCGGGGCAACATTTTATCGCAGCCGACACGCCGAACGGCCTGGCGGGCGCGCTATGGCTGGTGGATGAGGGCGGATTGAGCGCTGAATTAAGTCAGGCGGTATGGGCGGGGTTTCGTCGACCGCGCGGTAACCTGGTGGCGCAGTCGCTCGCCGCGCACGGCGGCAGCCCGCTGGCGGCGACATTGACCGGTCGGCGCATTAGCCGCGTGGCAGTACACCCTTTGCGCCAGCGCGAGGGTATTGGTTCTGCGCTCATTGCCCGCGCCTGTGAGCACGCCTCGGGCTGCGATTATCTCTCCGTTAGCTTTGGTTACACCGACGAGCTTTGGCAGTTCTGGCAACGCTGTGGCTTTACCCTGGTGCGCATCGGCACGCAGCGCGAAGCCAGCAGCGGTTGTTACGCGGCGATGGCGCTGTTCCCGCTCACCGATACCGGAAAACAGCTGACTCAGCATGAACATTTACGTTTATGCCAGGAGTGGCGCTGGCTGCAAGGGTGGGTCGATGAGAAATTGACGCTGCCGCAGGGGCCGGAGGCTATGCTTAATGATGAAGCGTGGTGGGATCTGGCGGGCTTTGCCTTCGCCCATCGTCCGTTGCTGGCTACGCTGGGTAATCTGCACCTGTTGGCTTCTCTCAGCCCGTTAGCATTGACGGCGCTACGCGGCAGATTAGCGCAGGAAGATGAAGCTAAACTCTGCGCAACGCTGGGTCTTCATGGGCGTAAAGCACTGCTTATACGTCTGCGTGAAGAGGCCGCCCAGGCGATGTTTGACCTTAATCCTGAACGTGCCGAAAAGCTGCGCGAACGCTTAAAGCAGGTGCAATTTTTTTAACTATCTCATTCAGTTAAATGGCATGGTCATTCTTTTCGGCCAGCGTAAACTGAGCGGTAACAAAGGAGATAGCCATGAAACACGATCATTTTGTCGTTCAAAGCCCCGCTAAACCCGCGCAACAGTTGCTGCTGTTGTTCCATGGCGTGGGCGATAACCCGGTGGCAATGGGGCAAATTGGCAGTTGGTTCGCACCGCTGTTTCCTGATGCGCTCGTTGTGAGCATTGGTGGCGCAGAGCCTTGTGGCCCGGCTCCGGCGCGTCAGTGGTTCTCTGTGCAGGGCGTGACCGAAGAGAATCGCCAGGCGCGCGTTGATGCGATTATGCCCACCTTTATCGAAACCGTACGCTACTGGCAAAAACAGAGCGGCGTTGGTCCGCTGGCAACCGCGTTAATTGGTTTCTCGCAAGGTGCGATTATGTCGCTTGAGAGCGTCAAAGCGGAACCCAATCTGGCGTCCCGTGTTATTGCCTTTAATGGCCGTTATGCGACGCTGCCTGAAACCGCATCGACAACGACGACTGTGCATTTGATTCACGGTGGTGAAGACCGGGTTATCGACCTTGCGCACGCGGTGGCGGGTCAGGAAGCCTTACTGGCAGCAGGCGGAGATGTCACGCTGGATATCGTAGAGGATCTGGGGCATGCGATTGACGAACACAGTATGCAGTTCGCACTCGATCATCTGCGCTACACCATTCCGAAACATTACTTCGATGAAGCGTTAAGCGGCAGTACGCCGAAGAATGACGATCTCATTGAGATGCTTTAAAACAAAACGGGCCGGATTTCCGGCCCGTTTGTTATTACGGTTTTTTCGACTGATCGTGCTTCGGCCAATCGTCGTCTTCGTCCCACTTCGCGTTGTTATCGCGATGGGGAGGAAGATCCGGCTTATTGGCGAGGAATTTTTTGTGATCGACGCGGTTGAGATCTTTAATCACGTTGATCATCACGCCAACCAGAAACACCAGTACCAGAACCCACCAGTATTTTGACAGCCAGTCCATGTGCGTTACCTCTTAAATGTGTTGTCAGGCGACAAGCTGTTCCATAATGCGCTGATACATCCGCGCCAGCAGTTGCAAATCGGCAGCGTTCACACATTCATTGATTTTATGAATGGTGGCGTTGACTGGACCCAGTTCCACCACCTGTGCGCCCATTCTGGCAATAAATCGACCATCCGATGTGCCGCCCGTCGTCAACAGTTGCGGTTTAATTTCATTATAGTGCGCAATGGCGTTGACCACCGCATCGACCAGTTTACCGCGTTCGGTCAGGAACGGCTGCCCGGAAATCCACCACTCAACGCTGTAGCGTAGCTGATGTTTTTCCAGCAGCGCAATCACGCGCTCCTTAATCATTTCATCCGTCAGTTCGGTACTGAAACGGAAGTTAAACTGCACGAACAGATCGCCCGGAATCACGTTGTTGCTGCCGGTACCGGCCTGAATGTTCGCCACCTGCATGCTGGTCGGTGGGAAGAATTCGTTACCCTGATCCCACTCAACCGCCACCAGCTCATTGAGCCACGGCGCAGCGCGGTGAACCGGGTTATCGGCCAGATGCGGATAGGCCACATGGCCCTGAACGCCGTGGATCGTCAGGTTACAGGTCATCGAGCCGCGACGGCCATTTTTCACCACGTCGCCCACCACTTCGGTGCTCGACGGTTCACCCACCAGGCAGTAATCGAGACGCTCATTACGCGCCATTAATGCATCAACGACTTTCACCGTGCCATTTGTGGCGCTGGCTTCTTCATCGGAGGTGATCAGAAACGCCAGTCGCCCCTGATGATTTGGGTTCTGCGCGACAAAACGTTCGGCGGCGACCACCATGGCGGCCAGTGAACCTTTCATATCTGCCGCACCGCGGCCAAACAGCATGCCGTCGCGGATGGTTGGTTCGAAGGGCGGGTTGATCCAGCGATCGGCATCGCCGGAAGGTACGACATCTGTATGACCGGCAAAAGCCAGCGTCTCTCCCTGACCGCGCCACGCCCAGAAATTCTGCGTATCGCCAAAATCCATGTGTTCAATGGTAAAACCCGCTGCGCGCAGGCGTTCAATCATTAGCGCCTGGCAGCCCGCATCATCGGGGCTAAGGGAAGGGCGGCGAATAAGCTGCTGAGCCAGCTCAATGACCGGGCAAGACATAGACTACACCTCATTGATTAACTGCTGATGTTTGCTTGTTTTCTTCATCGGTACGAAGTCAGTTTGCGTGCTTCGCACCGAGTGTGCTGTTGCTGACAGGCGGTTTATTGACCGGCTGCCGGGGCGATGTCGGCAAGCCACTGGCTGTAACGTTCATCACTAAAACCCAGCAGCATAGGCTGTGCGGGCGCGCAGAGCAATGGGCGTTTGATGATTGCTGGCATTTCGAGCATCAGCGCCGCCGCGCTATTTGCGTTATCGACACCGGCGCGAACGGACTCATCCAGCTTACGCCAGGTGGTGCCGCGCGTATTGAGCAGCGCTTCCCAACCCAGTTCATTTATAAAGGTGGCTAATAATTCTGCCGTTAATCCATCGGCGCGATAATCATGGAAGCGATACTCCACCTGGTGTTCATCCAGCCAGCGACGGGTTTTTTTTATGGTGTCACAATTTTTTATTCCATACAGGGTGATCATGTATTGGCGTCCTTATTTTTATCGATTAGCAGGTTTAATGAGAGAACAAATATACACGGAATAATCTTAGCAATCCGTATTATCAATTAATTCAGCGTGATTTCCAAAGGCTGATGAATAAAATTTCACTGGAGATGCATACTATTTCTGCCGAAAGCAGGAAAGGTAAGTTATTGGCTGGAAAGATTAGCGCAAAAATGCAGGCTGCTGGCGAGGGGGAATCACGCCCCGGCTCTACCACTATGGCCGTTATAACAGCTTCTGACGTCTGTTTTTCTCCATTAAATGCGGTGCGGATAAACTATTTCAAAATGTTGCTGTGCATCACATAATTTTATATTCAGCGGGCCCATAGTTACCGCAAGAAGTGAAAGCAGTCCTGGAGGCAACAATCATAGCAATAGGGTAAACGATCTTCACAGGCCATAAAATTCCACGTAAGATAAGCATAATAATAAGAGAGGCTGTTATGATTGAACGTGAACTGGGGAACTGGAAAGATTTTATCGAAGTTATGCTTCGTAAATGATTCCAGTATTGTGAGTTAAGGGCGCGCTGTTCTTCTTCTCATTATATGTACGGATGTACAAATAAAAAGGCGACTTTCCAGTCGCCTTTTTTGTTGGCTGCGATAGGGGTTATTCCGGTTTCTCTTTCAACGGGAAACGACGGCGTACCAGCACAAAGAACAGCGGTACGAAGAAGATAGCGAGAACCGTTGCGGAAATCATCCCGCCCATTACGCCGGTACCTACGGCGTGCTGTCCGCCAGAGCCTGCACCGGTGCTGGTGGCCATTGGCAACACACCGAAGATGAACGCCAGCGAGGTCATCAGAATCGGACGCAGACGCTGACGGCAGGCGTCCAGCGTCGCCTGAAGCAGGTCTTCCCCTTCCTGATTTCGCTCGTTAGCAAATTCGACAATCAGAATGGCGTTCTTCGCCGATAGCCCAATAACGGTCAACAGCCCCACCTGGAAGTAGACGTCGTTCTCCAGCCCGCGCATCCAGGTTGCCAGCAGCGCGCCGATAACCCCCAGCGGAACCACCAGCATCACCGAGAACGGTACCGACCAGCTCTCATACAGCGCGGCCAGACAGAGGAACACCACCAGCAATGAGATAGCGTAGAGTGCCGGGGCCTGCGCGCCGGAGAGCCGTTCCTGATAGGACATCGCCGTCCATTCGAGGCCAAAGCCCGCCGGAAGCTGGCGCACCAGATTTTCCATGATATCCATTGCCGTCCCGGTACTGACGCCCGGCGCGGCTTCACCGACAATCTCCAGCGCCGAATAGCCGTTGTAACGCTCCAGACGCGGTGAGCCGGTTTCCCAGCGCGACGTCGCAAAGGCGGAGAATGGCACCATCTGACCGGACTGGTTACGCACATACCACAGATTGATATCTTCCGGCAGCATGCGGTATTTTGCCGCCGACTGAACGTAGACTTTCTTCACGCGGCCGCGATCCATAAAGTCGTTCACATAGCTTGAGCCCCACGCGGTTTGCAGAGTGTCGTTGATATCATCAATCGACACGCCGAGCGCCTGCGCTTTGCGCTGGTCGATATCAACCTGCAACTGCGGGCTATCATCAAGGCCGTTGTGGCGCACGCGCGTCAGTTCCGGATTTTTGGCCGCCATTTCCAGCAACTGGTCACGCGCTGACATCAGCGCATCGTGGCCGGCTCCGGCGTGATCCTGAAGCTCCATATCAAACCCGGCGGAACTGCCCAGGCCGCTAATCGCTGGCGGGCTGCTGGCAAAAACGCGGGCTTCATTGATCTTGTTAAACGCTTTGGTCGCGCGCTCAATAATGGCAAACGAGGTGCCGGTTTTGGCGTCTCGATCGTCCCAGTCCTTCAGGCGCACAAACATACGCGCCACGTTCTGCCCGTTACCGCCAGGGCCGGAACCGATGGTGGCGAAAATCGAGGTGACGTTATCTTTCTCGTTGGCGAAGAAGTAATCTTCAACTTTCTGCACCACTTTCAGCGTTTGCTGCTGCGTCGCGCCGCTGGGCAACTGCACAGAGGTGGTGAACATACCGCGATCTTCCTGCGGCAGGAAGGACGTTGGCAGACGCAGGAACAGGAACACCATCCCGCCCAGCAGCAGGACATAAATCACAATCCAGCGCAGACTACGATGCAGAATTTTTGCCACGCCCGATTCATAACGACGCGAGCTGGTATCAAAGACGCGGTTAAACCAGCCGAAGAAACCTTTCTTCGTATGCTGGGATTCCCCTTTATGAATCGGCTTCAGCAACGTTGCGCACAGGGCAGGGGTGAGGATCATCGCCACCAGCACCGAAAGCACCATTGCCGCGACAATCGTAATCGAGAACTGACGGTAGATGGCCCCCGTGGTGCCGCCGAAAAACGCCATCGGGATGAATACCGCCGAGAGCACCATCGCAATGCCCACCAGCGCGCCCTGAATTTGCCCCATCGATTTACGCGTCGCCTGCCGTGGTGTTAGGCCTTCTTCGCTCATGATGCGTTCGACGTTCTCGACCACCACGATGGCATCATCGACCAGCAGGCCGATCGCCAGCACCATCGCGAACATGGTGAGGGTGTTGATACTGTAATCGAAGGCGTAGAGCGTGGCGAAGGTACCCATTAACACCACCGGAACGGCGATGGTCGGGATAAGCGTCGCACGGAAGTTTTGCAGGAACAGGTACATCACCAGGAACACCAGCAGAATGGCTTCCAGCAGGGTTTTTACCACATCGGTGATGGAGGCTTTAACGAACGAGGTCGTTTCATAGGCGACTTTGTATTCCAGCCCGCGCGGGAAATACTCTTTAAGCTCATCCAGACGCGCGATAACCCGTTCCGCCGTCGCCATTTCGTTGGCGCCAGACGCGAGTTTCACCCCGAGGCCCGAGGCGGCATTGCGGTTAAAGCGGCTCAGATAATCATATTTTTCCGCGCCCATTTCGACTTCAGCTACATCGCCGAGCGTGACGACGGAACCGTCCTGATTGACGCGCAGCGTAATATCGCGGAACTGCTGCGGCGTTTGCAGCAGCGACTGCGCGTTAATGGTGGCGTTCAGCGCCTGCTTATCAACGGACGGCGTACCGCCCAACTGACCGACCGCCACCTGGGCGTTTTGCGAGGAAATCGCATCGGTAACGTCTTTGGTGGTGAGCTGGAAACTATTGAGTTTGGCCGGGTCCAGCCAGATACGCATGGAGTATTGCGAACCGTAGGCATCAATATCGCCCACGCCGTTCACGCGGCTGAGCGGTTCCTGAATATTACTGGCGACGTAGTCAGCAATATCCTGTTTATCCATGCTGCCGTCCGTGGAGACGAAAGCGATAGTCAGAATGTTGGTATCACCGGTTTTACGTACCGTAACGCCCTGAGTTTGCACCGCCTGCGGCAGTTTACGCAGCGCCGATTGCAGCTGGTTTTGCACCTGCTGGACGGCTTCATCTGGATCGGTGCCCGCAAGGAAGCTGAGCGTCACGCTCGCCTGGCCGGTGGCGCTGCTTTGTGATGACATGTACATCAGATTATCTAGGCCCGTCATGTTCTGCTCGATAACCTGAGTGACGGTATTCTCCAGCGTCTGCGCGGACGCCCCCGGATAGTTGGCGGTGATACGTACGTTTGGTGGCGCAAGATCGGGATATTGCTCAACCGGCAAAGAAAAAATAGCCAGGGTTCCCGTCAGACATAACAGGATTGCCAGCACCCAGGCAAAAATGGGGCGATCGATGAAGAAATTCGCCATCAGGAAGAGACCTCGTTATACGTATTTTTAATGACGCCAATGCTCGGAACACTCTAGCCGCAAGGCTCCCGGCAATCGTGGAGAAATTAAGGAGATAGTGTAAATTATCATGCCGCTTTTCTGCATAGACAGGCATTTCGTCAAGATTATTACGGTCACGTTACAAGAAGTTTTCAGCGGGGATCTTGCCATTAACTGAATGAAACGTAATTTCATTTATGATGAAATTTTTTGATCTGCCACAGCATAGTGATAAATAGTCGCCATTCCTGGGCAAATGGACATTGCCTGCTGCATAGTTCCTCGGCTAATAAATAGTCCCTATAAATAGAAAGCTTATACTCTTCATCCTTCAAGTTGCTTCTGCGTTGGCTGCGCTCGCTCACCCCAGTCACGTACTTATGTACGCTCCTGGGGATTCACTCTCTTGCCGCCTTGAAGCAACTCGAATGATTTTGAGTATATATAACCCGGACAAGGGGACGCTATGAACCGTTTTATAATGGCTGACAGCCAAAAATGCATTGGCTGTCGGGCATGTGAAGTTGCCTGCGTAATGTCGCATAACCATGAACAGCATGTCTTAACGTCTGTGCGCTTTCAACCGCGCATTACCGTCTTCAAAAATCAGACGCAGCGGAGCGCGGTAACTTGCCGCCACTGCGAAGATGCGCCGTGCGCGCGCAGTTGCCCCAACGGTGCAATCAGCCAGCGTGATGATGCAATTCTGGTTGACCAAAGCAAATGTATTGGCTGTAAATCCTGCGCCGTCGCGTGTCCGTTTGGCACCATGCAGATTGTCCTGACGCCCGCTGCCGATGGGCGGGTAAAAGCCAACGCGCAGAAATGCGACCTTTGCGAAGGGCGCGACGCGGGCCCGGCCTGCGTGGAAAACTGCCCGGCGGATGCGCTGGCGCTGGTCAGCCCGCAGCGGCTGGCCGATATGTCGAAAAACCGCCGTATGCAGGCAGCCTGTCGCGATGCCCAGCCGTGGCACAGCGAAAGCGCGGGCCAGAACACCGTCGCGATGAGTAAAGTGCAGCAGATGGCGCAAACGCCAGCGCGGGGTGAAGCCGATAAACTGGCGATTAGCGCGCGCAAAACCGGCTTCGCGGAAATCTACCTGCCGCTCAGTGAAAATCAGGCTCAGCAGGCTTCATCGCGCTGCCTGACCTGCGGCGAGCACAGTATCTGCGAATGGACCTGCCCGCTGCATAACCATATTCCACAGTGGATTGACCGGGTAAAGGCCGGGGATATTGACGCGGCGGTGGCGTTGTCGCATCAGACTAACCCGCTGCCGGAAATTACCGGACGCGTCTGCCCACAGGACCGTCTCTGCGAAGGTGCCTGCACCGTGCGTGACGAACATGGCGCGGTGACCATCGGCAACCTTGAGCGTTACATTACCGACCAGGCGCTGGCGAAGGGCTGGCGGCCTGAGGTGGGCCCGGTAGTGGCAAGTGGTAAACGCGTGGCGATTATCGGCGCGGGCCCGGCAGGGCTGGCCTGTGCGGATGTCCTGGTCCGTCAGGGCGTGGAGCCTGTGGTGTTTGATCGCCACCCGGAAATCGGCGGCCTGCTGACTTTCGGCATTCCGTCCTTCAAGCTGGATAAATCGCTGCTGGCCCGCCGCCGCGAAATCTTCACCGCGATGGGCATTCGCTTTGAGCTGAATTGCGAAATCGGTAAAGACCTGACGATGAACGACCTGCTGGAAGAGTACGATGCGGTCTTTGTCGGCGTGGGTACCTACCGCTCGATGAAAGCCAATTTAGCCAATGAAGATGCGCCGGGCGTTTATGACGCGCTGCCTTTCCTGATCGCCAACACCAAAAATGTGATGGGGCTGAACGAACTGCCAGACGAGCCGTTCATCAACACCGCTGGGTTAAATGTAGTAGTGCTGGGCGGCGGCGATACGGCGATGGACTGCGTGCGTACCGCGCTACGTCACGGCGCAGCGAAGGTAACCTGCGCTTATCGTCGTGACGAAGCCAACATGCCGGGCTCCAGGAAAGAGGTGAAAAACGCGCGGGAAGAGGGGGCGGAATTTGAATTCAACGTTCAGCCGCTGACGCTCGAACTGGATGAAGCGGGCAAGGTGAACGGGATTCGTTTCATCCGCACCGCGATGGGCGAGCCGGACAGTCAGGGACGCCGTCGCCCGGTACCGATTGAGGGCAGCGAGTTTGTTATGCCTGCCGATGCGGTCATTATGGCGTTTGGTTTCCATCCACATAGCATGCCGTGGCTGAGCGCCCAGGGCGTGGAACTCGACGACTGGGGGCGCATTCGCGCGAACGTTGAAAGCCGCTATCGTTATCAGACGACTAATCCGAAAGTGTTTGCTGGTGGCGATGCGGTGCGCGGAGCCGATCTGGTGGTGACCGCGATGGCAGAGGGCCGTCATGCCGCCCAGGGTATTATCGACTGGTTAGGTATGAAAACGCACGGCGTACATTAACGACAAAACGGGCGCCACGGCGTAGTATGGTTCGCTTCGAATCGCGTTGTGGAGCCCGTATGTCATTTAAGATTGAGCTAATTAAAGATAAAGTCCTCTCCGATAACTACTTTATTCTGCGCAATATTACCTACGATTTAACCCGCAAAAATGGCGAAGTTATCCGGCATAAACGCGAAGTTTATGACCGGGGCAACGGCGCCACCATTCTGCTCTACAATCCGCGCAAAAAGAACGTGGTGCTGGTACGCCAGTTCCGCGTCGCCACCTGGGTCAACGGCAACGCTGACGGGCGACTCATCGAAACCTGCGCAGGCCTGCTGGATGATGACGAGCCGGAAGCGTGCATTCGCAAAGAAGCCATAGAAGAAACCGGCTATCAGGTTGGCGAGGTGCGCAAAGTGTTCCAGCTCTATATGTCACCCGGCGGCGTCACGGAAATCGCTCACTTCTTTATTGGCGAATACGACGATAACCAGCGCCAGGGGATGGGCGGCGGCATCGACGATGAAGACATTGAAGTGCTGGAAATCCCGTTTACCGAGGCGCTGGCGATGATAACGCGGGGTGAAATCTGCGACGGTAAGACGGTGATCTTGTTACAGTATTTGCAGTCTTCTGGTTTAATTAATTGATTTTACTAAAGAAATAATTATGTATTTTATATGAATCAATCCGACAAATCCGATTGAGCGTGGCGGCCCTGGCGTTGAAGATACCCCGGTTAATTGATGTTTTTTTCTTCTGGGGTTGTACCGTTCATGCGCTACCGCGTTCTTCTCTTATTGTTTTTGGGGCTCCTCCCAACGTCTGTGACGTGGGCGTCTCCTGTCCAGCAGGTTTTTTCGGACTGGCTGGTCACCTGCAATAATCAGAATTTCTGCGTCACGCGTAACGTCGGCCTGCACCACGGCCTGGTGATGACCCTCAGCCGCAGTGCGGGCGCGCATATGGACGCTGCGTTGCGTATCGAACTGGGCGGTCTGGTCAACCCGGTCGCCGCCGTGCCGCCGATTGCGCCGCGGCTGCTGCTCGATGACAAGCCGCTCCAGCGTGGGGAAGAACACTGGAAGGTTCAGCCAAAGCTTCTCGCCACGGAAGATAGCGCAACGATTGATGCGTTTTTGCAACAGGTGCAGGACGCGCAGGCGATAACCCTGCAAAAAGGGGTTCAGGTGATCTCCCTGAAAGGGCTAAAAGCCGCGCTGTTGTTTATCGATTCACAGCAAAAGCGCGTTGGCAGCGAAACGGCGTGGGTGCGAAAGGGCGATGAACCACCGTTAAGCGTGCCGCCCGCGCCGCCGCTGAAAACCGTTGCCAAAGTCAACCCGACGCCGACGCCGCTCACTCGCGATGAATACAATGATTTGCTCGATTATGGCACCTGGCGGATGAACAATACCCAGTGCTCGCTGGATCCGCTGCGCCGTGAAGTGTGGGTCACCGCGCTCACTGATGATAAAGCGCTGATGATGATCAGTTGTGAATCCGGCGCTTATAACACGATTTACCGTGCCTGGCTGGTGTCGCGTAAAAAGCCCCATGCTTCGCATCCGGTGCGCTTGCGTCTGCCATTCCTGCCTTCCGGGCAGGATAGCCGTGACGTTGAGCTGATGAACCTGACCTTCAATGAAAATACGCGCGAGCTTATCACCCTTGAGAAAGGGCGCGGGCTGGGCGACTGCGGCGTGCAAACCCGCTGGCGCTACGATGGGCAGCGTTTCCGTTTAGTGCGCTATGCCGGGCAGCCGGAGTGCGATAACTGGCAGGGTGCCGATGCGTGGCCTACCCAGTGGATCACCGGGTAGGTGTGGTGCGGGTGTCATTGCCGGGTGGCGGCTAAGCCTTACCCGGCCTACAAAATATCCGCCCGTACGTGCATCCATTCGTAGGCCCGATAAGCGCAGCGCCATCGGGCGTGATGCATGAGCCATTGCCGGGTGGCGGCTACGCCTTACCCGGCCTACAAAATATCCGCCCGTACGAACATCCATTCGTAGGCCCGATAAGCGCAGCGCCATCGGGCGTGATGCATGAGCCATTGCCGGGTGGCGGCTACGCCTTACCCGGCCTACAAAATATTCGCCCGTACGTGCATCCATTCGTAGGCCCGATAAGCGCAGCGCCATCGGGCATGATGCGTGAGCCATTGCCGGGTGGCGGCTACGCCTTACCCGGCCTACAAAATATCCGCCCGTACGAGCATCCATTCGTAGGCCCGATAAGCGCAGCGCCATCGGGCATTTGCGCCATAACCTAACGTTTCTTCAATACCGCTTTTGCCTTCTCGACAATATTCTCCACCGTAAAGCCAAAGTACGGGAACAGTTTTTCCGCTGGCGCCGATTCGCCATAGCCGGTCATCCCGACAATCGCCCCTTTCAGGCCGACATATTTGTACCAGTAATCGGCAATGCCTGCTTCGACCGCCACGCGGGCGCTGACGCCGGAAGGCAGCACCGACTCACGGTACTCTTCATCCTGTGCATCAAAGGTATCCGTCGAAGGCAGCGAAACCACTCGCACGTTCACCCCGTCCGCACGCAGCTTTTCTGCCGCCAGCACGGTGATTTCCACTTCTGAACCGGTGCCTATCAGAATCAGGTCCGGTTTACCGCCCGCATCCTTCAGCACATAACCACCGCGAGCAATTTCCTTCACCTGCTCCGGCGTGCGCTCCATTTGTGCCAGATTTTGTCGGGACAGGATCAGCGCCGTTGGGCCGTGGTGGCGCTCAACCGCTGCCTTCCACGCCACCGCGGTTTCCACCTGATCGCACGGACGCCAGGTGCTGAAGTTTGGCGTGAGCCGCAGGCTGGCAAGCTGCTCTACCGCCTGGTGCGTCGGGCCATCTTCGCCAAGGCCGATGGAGTCATGGGTGTAGACCATAATCTGCCGCGCCTTCATCAGCGCCGCCATACGCGCGGCGTTACGCGCGTACTCGACAAACATCAGGAAGGTGGCGGTATAGGGTACGAAGCCGCCATGGTGGGCAATTCCGTTGGCAATCGCCGTCATGCCGAACTCACGTACGCCATAGTGAATATAGTTACCCGCCAGATCCTCTTTGAGTGATTTCGAGCCGGACCAAATTGTTAAATTACTGGGCGCGAGATCCGCCGAGCCGCCCAGCAGCTCCGGCAGAATCGGGCCATAGGCGTTGAGGGTATTTTGCGAGGCTTTACGGCTGGCGATTTTCGACGGCTCCGACTGCATTTTCTCGATGTACGCCTGCACGGTACTCGCCCAGTTTTCCGGTAAGCCACCGCTCATGCGACGGATAAACTCCGCCGCCAGTTCTGGGTGCGCCTTTTGATAGGCGGCGAGCTTCTCTTTCCAGCTCTGCTGTTCTTTCTCACCGCGCTCACGGGCATCCCACTTTTTGTAAATCTCTTTTGGAATCTCAAACGGTGGGTGATTCCAGCCAAGCTGTTTACGCGCCAGCGCGACTTCTTCCGCGCCCAGCGCCGCGCCGTGCGCTTCCTCTTTACCGGCTTTATTCGGTGAGCCGAAACCAATAACCGTGCGGCAAATAATCAGCGACGGTTTATCCTTAACGCTCTGCGCCTCTTCAATCGCTTTTTTCACCGCCTGCGGATCGTGACCGTCGATTTCATGTATCACGTGCCAGTGATAAGCCTCGAAGCGTTTCGCCGTATCGTCGGTGAACCAGCCTTTGGTTTCACCATCAATCGAAATCCCGTTGCTATCGTAAAAACCAATCAGTTTTCCCAGCCCCAGCGTCCCGGCAAGGGAACTCACTTCGTGCGAAATCCCCTCCATCAGGCAGCCGTCACCCATAAATACGTAAGTATAGTGATCGACAATCTCATGCCCCGGCTGGTTAAACTGTGCGGCCAGCGTGCGTTCGGCGATAGCCAGACCGACGGCGTTCGCCAGCCCCTGGCCGAGCGGCCCGGTGGTGGTTTCAACGCCTGGCGTATAGCCAATCTCCGGGTGGCCTGGCGTTTTCGAATGCAGCTGGCGGAAGTTTTTCAGCTCTTCAATCGGTAGGTCGTAACCGCTCAGGTGCAGCAGGCTATAGAGCAGCATCGAGGCGTGGCCGTTAGAGAGAATAAAGCGATCGCGGTCATACCACGTTGGGTCCGTGGGGTTATGTTTCATGAAGTCGTTCCACAGGACTTCAGCAATATCCGCCATGCCCATCGGCGCGCCAGGGTGTCCGGAATTGGCTTTCTGAACGGCATCCATACTCAGGGCACGGATGGCATTAGCGAGATCTCTTCGTGACATTAACGACTCCTTAGCAAAAGTGGCGATCTTGATAAGTTATGAGATGCATAACAAAAAAGCATAGCAGACAGGCATAGCATTGTTTTCGATAGTTGGTAACATGTTCCTCATATACCAATAACAATGTGAACCCACAGGCCCGGCCGTGGCGCATCACTTTTTAGTTCGATACGTGAAAGGAACCCCAAATGGACGAGCAGTTAAAACAAAGTGCCCTCGATTTCCACGAATTCCCGGTTCCGGGGAAAATTCAGGTCTCTCCGACAAAACCGCTGGCGACGCAGCGCGATCTGGCGCTGGCCTATTCACCGGGCGTTGCCGCGCCGTGTCTGGAAATTGAGAAGGACCCGCTAGCCGCGTACAAATACACCGCCCGTGGCAACCTGGTGGCGGTGGTGTCTAACGGTACGGCGGTGCTTGGCCTCGGTAACATTGGCGCACTGGCCGGTAAACCGGTGATGGAAGGTAAGGGTGTCCTGTTTAAAAAATTCGCCGGTATTGACGTGTTCGATATCGAAGTGGACGAACTCAATCCCGACAAATTTATCGATGTGGTCGCGGCGCTGGAGCCGACTTTCGGCGGCATCAACCTCGAAGATATCAAAGCGCCTGAGTGCTTCTACATCGAGCAGAAACTGCGCGAACGCATGAACATTCCGGTATTCCATGATGACCAGCACGGTACGGCGATTATCAGCACGGCGGCTATCCTCAACGGCCTGCGCGTGGTTGAGAAGAATATCTCTGACGTGCGTATGGTGGTGTCCGGCGCGGGTGCGGCGGCAATTGCCTGTATGAACCTGCTGGTGGCGCTGGGGATGCAGAAACACAATATCGTGGTCTGCGACTCTAAAGGCGTCATCTATAAAAACCGCGAAGCCAATATGGCGGAAACCAAAGCGGCTTACGCGGTGGACGATGACGGCAAGCGCACGCTGGATGACGTGATTGCCGATGCGGACATTTTCCTCGGCTGCTCCGGGCCAAAAGTGCTGACCCAGGAGATGGTGAAGAAAATGGCGCGCGCGCCGATGATCCTCGCGCTGGCTAACCCGGAGCCGGAAATTCTGCCGCCGCTGGCAAAAGAAGTGCGCCCGGATGCGATTATCTGTACCGGTCGTTCGGACTACCCGAACCAGGTCAACAACGTGCTTTGCTTCCCGTTCATCTTCCGTGGCGCGCTGGACGTTGGCGCGACGGCGATCAACGAAGAGATGAAGCTGGCGGCGGTGCACGCGATTGCCGAGCTGGCGCACGCGGAACAGAGCGAAGTGGTGGCATCGGCCTATGGCGATCAGGATCTGAGCTTTGGTGCGGAGTACATTATTCCCAAACCGTTCGATCCGCGCCTGATCGTCAAGATCGCCCCGGCGGTTGCCAAAGCGGCGATGGACTCCGGCGTGGCGAAGCGACCTATTGAAGACTTCGACGCTTACGTTGAAAAACTGAGCGAGTTTGTCTACAAAACCAACCTGTTCATGAAGCCGATTTTCTCCCAGGCGCGTAAAGAGCCGAAACGCGTGGTGCTGGCGGAAGGGGAAGATACGCGTGTGCTGCACGCCACGCAGGAGCTGATTACGCTGGGGCTGGCGAAACCGATTCTGATCGGTCGTCCGAGCGTTATCGAAATGCGTGTCCAGAAACTGGGCCTGCAAATCAAACCGGGCGTCGATTTCGAAATCGTCAACAATGAATCTGACCCGCGCTTTAAAGAGTACTGGAATGAGTACTATAACCTGATGAAACGCCGTGGCATCAGCCCGGAACAGGCACAGCGCGCGGTGATCAGCAATACCACGGTGATTGGCGCGATCATGGTTCATCGCGGCGAAGCGGATGCGCTGATCTGCGGTACCATTGGCGACTATCATGAGCATTATGGCGTGATTCAGCCGCTGTTTGGCTATCGCGATGGTGTACACACCGCAGGCGCAATGAACGCCCTGCTGCTGCCAAGCGGCAACACCTTTATTGCCGATACCTACGTCAACAACGATCCGACGCCAGAACAGCTGGCGGAAATCGCGTTGATGGCGGCAGAGAGCGTGCGTCGCTTCGGTATCGAACCGCGCGTGGCGCTGCTGTCGCACTCTAACTTTGGTTCGTCTGACTGCCCGTCAGCCAGCAAAATGCGCGACGCGCTGGCGCTCGTGAAAGCGCGGGCGCCGGAGCTGATGATTGACGGTGAAATGCACGGTGATGCCGCGCTGGTGGAAAGCATCCGCGCCGACCGCATGCCGGACAGCCCGCTGAAAGGCTCGGCAAACATTCTGGTGATGCCGAATATGGAAGCCGCGCGTATCAGTTATAACCTGCTGCGCGTCTCCAGTTCTGAAGGCGTGACCGTCGGCCCGGTACTGATGGGCGTGGCGAAACCGGTCCATATTCTGACGCCGATTGCCTCTGTGCGACGCATTGTGAATATGGTGGCGCTGGCGGTAGTTGAGGCGCAGACGCAGCCGCTGTAAGCGATTTAATTAATATCAGGCGCGGAATGTTATCTGCGCCTTTTTTATTTTCATTTAGTCCAGCAATTGATGGAGCTCGATCTCTTCTATCAGATGCAATGCTGTCGGGCTTTTTTCCGATTTTTCATACAGAGGATGTTCTGATTAATGTCCATTCGATAACATCTACTTTTTGAAAATGGACAATTCAACATGCAAAAAGGATTGCTGTTCCTCTGCCTTCTCACATCAAGTCTGCCTGTGTTGGCGCAAGATGAAATTCCAACCGCGTTAAAGGAATATTACCACTCCTCTTATAATGAAAGTCATGAATATATATGGTTGAGAAAAGGGCAACCCGAGTTGGAATACTCTATTTGTCTGAATAAGCAGGTAGCGACTGAAAAGCAGATTGTGGTGATGTGTGGCTATATGACTAACGCTTCGGAACCAGATTCTGCGCCATTTGATATCTGGTATCTGGACGGAAGTAATATTGCCGCGCGTAGAACGACGGAAGGCTATGGTCGTATGGGGGCATCTGGTGATGCAAAAGCGGTAAAAATTGGCGAAAAGTGGGGCGTGATTCTGGAATCAAGCTATATGATGCAAGGTGTCGAACAAACCTTTCAGCAATTTTACGTTGTAAAAGGAAAGGACATTCAACGTATTGCTAGCCTTCCCATCCATTCGAGTAACGAAGCCAATGGGCTGGCAGATAACGTTGA
Organism: Pseudocitrobacter corydidari; assembly: GCF_021172065.1. Classification (NCBI taxonomy): domain Bacteria; kingdom Pseudomonadati; phylum Pseudomonadota; class Gammaproteobacteria; order Enterobacterales; family Enterobacteriaceae; genus Pseudocitrobacter; species Pseudocitrobacter corydidari. Next base: position 235,101 of record NZ_CP087880.1, read on the forward strand.
TACCCAGGTTGCATTTGCGCAGAAATATACTGGCACCTATCCAAATATGCTTTTACATTCTACCGGAGTATTAGCCGGTGAGAAAATTAATGAGCAGTGGTCGGTGCCATTTGACTCGAAGACCAATCAATATCTCATCCCTGAAGAAATTGACATTGGTTATTGATTATCAGAGTTGGTCAGGAATTTTTGGGGCTACACCCAATCCCTGACCTTAATAAACTCGCTCAACGCCGCTTCCGGGGTGCCTGCTTGCGGCTGATAATCATATTCCCAGCGCACCAGCGGTGGCATCGACATCAAAATGGATTCAGTGCGCCCACCGGTTTGTAAACCAAACAGCGTGCCGCGATCCCAGACCAGATTAAATTCCACGTAGCGGCCACGGCGGTAAAGCTGGAAATTGCGCTCGCGCTCGCCCCAGATTGCAGCTTTGCGTCGCTTAACGATCGGCAAATACGCGTCGGTAAAACCGTTGCCGACCGCCTGCATAAAGGCAAAACAACTGTCGAAATCGGGCGTATTCAGATCGTCAAAGAACAGCCCGCCAATGCCGCGCTGCTCGTTGCGGTGCTTAATGAAGAAGTAATCGTCGCACCATTTTTTATAGCGCGGATACACGTCTTCTCCGAAGGGCTGGCACAGGTCACGTGCGGTACGATGCCAGTGAATGGCGTCTTCTTCGAAACCGTAAAACGGTGTTAAATCGAAGCCGCCGCCAAACCACCACACCGGGTCAGCGCCCGGTTTTTCCGCGATAAAGAAACGCACGTTGGCATGGCTGGTTGGAACATACGGATTGCGCGGATGCACCACCAGCGATACGCCCATCGCTTCGAAGCTGCGCCCGGCAAGTTCCGGGCGGTGCGCGGTGGCCGATGCAGGCATGGCATCACCGTGAACGTGTGAGAAGTTAACGCCCGCCTGTTCGAAGATATCGCCGTCGCGCAGCACGCGGCTGCGACCGCCGCCGCCCGCGTCGCGCTGCCAGCTGTCTTCAATAAACGCACCGCCGTCCAGCGCCGAGAGTTGCTGGCAGATATCGTCCTGCAATTGCAGTAAAAAGGCCTTTACCTGGTTTGCATCAACGGTCATTAGCGTTTCCTTGCGTGGGCTTTCTGGTTATCGAACCAGTGGAAATAGCTGACGATACCCGACGCAATCGCGTTGGCGATTTTTTGACGAAACGCCGTGGTACCCAGCAGACGTTCTTCTTCCGGGTTGGTGATGAACGAGGTCTCAACCAGTACCGACGGAATAGACGGCGACTTCAGCACCACAAACGCGGCCTGTTCAGTGCCTTTACTGTGCAGCTTATGTACCGGCTTAATCTTTTTCAGGATATGCGAGCCCAGCGTCAGGCTGTTCTTGATGGTATCGGTTTGCACCAGGTCGAACAGGACCTGCTGGAGCAGGTGATCTTTATCCGTGGCTTTTTTACCCGCCACTTCATCCGCCCGGTTTTCACGGTCGGAAAGGTATTTTGCCATTGCGCTACTCGCGCCACGGTTTGAAAGCGCAAACACCGACGCCCCGGCGGCAGACGGGTTGGTAAAGCCGTCGGCATGAATCGACATAAAGAGGTCCGCGCCGTGTTTGTGGGCGATCTCTACGCGATCGTAAAGGGGAATAAAGGTATCGCCGGAACGGGTTAAGCGCGCGTCAATGCCCTGACTGCGCAGAATGGAACGCACGTTTTTGGCAATCGCCAGCACCACGTGTTTCTCTTTCGAACCGTTGCGGCCAATCGCGCCGGTATCAATACCACCGTGACCGGGGTCGAGAACCACGATGCGTTTACCCGATTTTTTCGCTGCAGGTTTGCTGTGCCCGTTGCTGGTTTTTAACGGCGCCTCTTTGGCGGTCGCCTGGGATATTCCTGACAACGTCAGTGCTGCCAGTCCGGCTTTCAGCACCTGGCGGCGCGAAGCAAGTGATTTTAAAGGTTTAAAAGTGCTCATTCGGCCTGAGTTGTAAAAAATAGTGTTCCAGATGTTATATCGTATCGCGTTTCCCGTTACGACAACTGAAGATTAGAATTGTTTTACTTTTCATTTCAATACGTGACGAAGCGGCATTATGGCATTTTTTTGCGCTATTTTCGCCAGATATTGGCTAATTCGGACGATCACGCCATAATCACTGTTTTTAAACCCGAGAAGGGGCAGGGATACCATGGAGATACGCGTTTTTCGCCAGGCCGATTTCGAAGAGGTCATCACCCTGTGGGAGCGATGCGATCTGCTGCGCCCATGGAACGATCCTGAAATGGATATCGAACGCAAAGTGCATCACGACGTCAGCCTGTTTCTGGTGGCAGAAGTAAACGGCGAAGTGGTGGGCACGGTGATGGGCGGCTATGACGGCCATCGCGGCTCGGCCTATTACCTTGGCGTGCACCCGGAATTTCGCGGGCGTGGCATTGCCAATGCGCTGCTCAATCGTCTTGAGAAAAAGCTGATTGCGCGCGGCTGCCCGAAAATCCAGATTATGATCCGCGAAGATAACGATGTGGTGCTGGGCATGTATGAACGCCTGGGCTACGAGCACAGCGACGTGCTGAATTTAGGTAAGCGCCTGATTGAAGATGAAGAATACTAAGCCGCTTTTGTTTCCCTCTGACTACGATGGTTGGGGAATGCTGAAACTTCCCTGGCTATTTTGGGGGGTGTTGTTATTACAATTACGCACCTTCGCCGTCGTCATGCATGCTGTTGCGTTTGATAACGTTCATTTTTCAGATGGTGCTCTTTTCATTGCCCTATCCCCAGGTATACCTGCATTCCTGGTTTTTATTTTTTTTATCCAGCCAAGACAACCGGGGCCCTATCATTGGTGGGGACTCTGGTGTACCGGGCGCTGGTTATTGATCCTTGGTGGATGTCTACACTTGGGCTGGCAATTTTTTAGCTGGATTCAAAGTGAACCAGTAGCAGTCATGTCAGTGTGTTTTTTTATTGCCGATAGTGTAGCGTTGTGGTGGGTCATAAACAGTCAACGCTTGTGGGCTTGCTTTACAGCTGAGTATGGCTACCCATCCTTTCATTATAGAAAAAGAGATTATTAAATAACGCATCCCCTCTGACGCGTCGAAAGCCAGGGGGATTGACTGTTACTCGAACTCGCTGGAAATGCGCGCCAGATCGTCCTTGCTAAATGAGATATTGCACTCCGCGTCGTTATCCTGGAGGATTTTTTGAGCGATCATTTCGGTTACCGGGGCGACTATGGTGAAATGATCGCCATTGGGTATCCTATTAATAGTAAGTGGGATTTTTTCTTTTTTAACGAAAGCGGCAATATTATCGAAAGCCTTCCAGTAATATTCACCGCCTTCAAAGTACCATGTCGGTTTTTTTATGGATGTGAGGAAGGAGGCTGGCGAGCGCAGCCGGTATTCGTCATCGTTTTTTTCAAAAGGTACTGGGACCATCATAGCCCAGTGTTCAACACGGGCTTTTAGATCGGGAATGCCGCCGATGCTGAAATAAGCGCGGAATTTGTCACTGTATTCGCTGGCCAGTAAGACACGTGTCCCCCCCGTGCTGTGCCCCGCCAGATAAATACGTTTAGGATCAACCCAGGGTTGCTTCGCTAACCAGTCGTAAGCGGCATCGATATCGTCCAGCTCGCCATAAAACATTTCATAACTGCCGGGGTTATTATCTTCGCCACGGAAGCTCGGTAGCATTTCCACCAACCCGGCTTTGCGAAACGCGCTGCCACTTTGGTCATTGTCGTGGGGCTGCGGCTGCCAATAATCTTCACCATCGCTTAACCCACCGTAGCCGCCATGTATCCAGATCACCGCCGGGTGGCGTTTGCCATCGTGGGGATCGGGTGTAATGTAGGCGGCCATCTTTCCGATCTTCGTCGGGTAGCTTGTCAGTACATAGACATCTTGAGGTGGAGTGACCAGATTGCCCGAATCGGTGAAACTTTTCTGGATTATGCGGGTGGTAAAGCCTTTTCGCGCTTCGCGTAACGATTGATCGCTGATGGTAACCTGATGACCAGTATCTGGTATCGTAATCACCTCTTTGGCATCATTACAGGCGGTTAGGGAAAATAGTATGACTGAGAGCAGGCCATAATGAATAAAAGACATACAGACACCTTGTCGATGAAATGCCCGTTATTATGAGAAAGCGAATGCACAGTGGAAAGGCCGAAAGCGGACTCAGCGCTGATTTTCGCGATGGGCGAAAAATCATTACGAGGGTGGGTTCAATGTCATTGTATTTTCAGGCAGATGTATGAATTATCCTTCTGATTACGATCGTAATGGGCTCTTAAAAACCCCTTTTTTATTTTGGTGTATTTTGCTACTACAGGCCCGAACATGGGTATTGTTCGTGATTGCTGGCGCATCGCGCGAGCAGGGCGGCGCGCTGCTTGGGCTGTTTTATCCCGATCACGATAACTTCTGGCTCGGCCTGCTGCCCGGCGTACCTGCGGTGCTGACTTTCCTGTTGAGCGGCAGGCGGCAGCATTTTCCCCGCTGCTGGCGCGCGCTGCGTCCGCTGTTGATTATCGCCCAGTGCGTACTGCTGGTCTGGCAACCCTGGCTCTGGCTTCAGGGCGAACCGCTTTCCGGCATTGGCCTGAGCCTGGTGCTCATCGACCTGTTTGCACTCTGGTGGTTGATGACCAATCCCCGATTACGCGCCTGTTTCCGGGAAATTACAGAATAAAGTGCACTTTTTGCCGAGAGCACACTCCAACAGGCGTTGAACAAATAAGAAAGGACTTAGAGATGAAATCGCTGCGTTTACTTGTATGTGCCCTGCCACTGGCCTTAACCGGCTGTTCCACGGTCTCTTCGGTGAACTGGTCTGCGGCAAATCCGTGGAACTGGTTTGGTTCTTCGACCGAAGTCACGGAGCAGGGCGTCGGCGGCATCACCAGCACCACCGCGCTGGATGAACAGGCGATTAACGACGCACTGGGCGGCGACTATCGCCTGCGCAGCGGGATGAAAACCGATAACGGTACCATCGTGCGTTACTTCGAAGCGCTTGATGGCGACAAGCTGGCATTGGTGGTGAACGGCGAAAACGGCAGTGTAAGCCGTATTGACGTTCTGGATAGCGCCATCAAAACCGACAGCGGTGTCGAAATTGGCTCGACCTTCAGCGATATCTACAGCAAAGCCTACGGGCACTGTCAGAAAGCCACCGGCGATGACAGCGCGGGCGTCGAATGTAAAGCCGAAGGCAGCAAGCACATTAGTTATCTCTTCACCGGCGAATGGAGCGGCCCGCAGGATTTAATGCCGTCCGATGATGCGCTGAAAAACTGGACGCTGAAGAAGATCGTCTGGCGTCGTTAATTTTGCGCAAGGTTAATCCTTCGTGCTGAAAAAACGCGTACAATAGCCCTCATAAATTGAATGCCACGATGTCGTGGCATTTTTGTGAAGGAGGAGCGATGTCTCAGGTTCAGAGCGGCATTTTGCCGGAACATTGCCGCGCGGCGATTTGGATTGAAGCCAATGTTAAAGGGGATGTAAACGCCCTTCGTCAGAGCAGCAAAATTTTCGCCGATAAACTGGCTGGTTTTCAGGCTAAATTCCCCGATGCGCATTTAGGCGCAGTTGTCGCATTCGGCCCCAAAGTGTGGCGCGATCTGAGCGGCGGCGTGGGTGCGGAAGAGCTGAAAGATTTCCCTGGCTACGGCAAGGGCCTCGCGCCAGCAACCCAGTTTGATGTGCTGATCCACATTCTCTCTTTACGCCAGGATGTTAACTTCTCTGTTGCGCAGGCGGCGGTTGAAGCCTTTGGCGACAGCATTGATGTACAGGAAGAGATCCACGGTTTCCGTTGGGTGGAAGAACGTGACCTGAGCGGCTTTGTCGATGGTACCGAAAACCCGGCGGGTGAAGAAACGCGTCGCGAAGTGGCTGTCATTAAAGACGGCGTCGATGCGGGCGGCAGCTATGTGTTTGTTCAGCGTTGGGAACATAACCTTAAACAGCTGAACCGCATGAGCATTCCGGATCAGGAAATGATGATTGGCCGCACCAAAGAAGCTAACGAAGAGATCGACGGCGACGATCGTCCGGTGACCTCTCACCTGAGCCGCGTTGACCTGAAAGAAGACGGTAAAGGGCTGAAAATTGTCCGCCAGAGCCTGCCGTACGGCACCGCCAGCGGCACCCATGGCCTCTATTTCTGCTCTTACTGCGCGCGTTTGCACAACATCGAACAGCAACTGCTGAGTATGTTCGGCGACACCGACGGTAAACGTGACGCAATGCTGCGCTTCACCAAACCGGTTACCGGCGGCTACTACTTTGCGCCGTCGCTGGATCGCTTGCTGGCACTGTAACAGTTGCCTGATGGCGCTGCGCTTATCAGGCCTACGGACCGCACGTACCTTGTAGGCCGGGTAAGGCGTCAGCCGCCACCCGGTAAAGCGCCCGCACAATGCCTGATGGCGCTGCGCTTATCAGGCCAATCTGCCCATCCCCGCACGCGCGGGGATTTTTTTTACCTGAGATTTACCCTAATTAGTGAGCTGTTCCTCAGTATTCATTTGTTTTTAATGTATTTTCATTGTTAATGGAGTGTAAGGCTCTATCTTCAAAAGGGAGAACATTGAAATGGGTAAACTCACGGGTAAAACAGCATTGATTACGGGCGCGTATCAGGGTATTGGCGAAGGCATCGCCAGAACCTTTGCTCGCCATGGCGCGAACCTGATCCTGCTGGATATTTCCGATGAGCTTGAAAAACTGGCCTACGATCTGGCCGGACGTGGCTATCGTTGTACTGTCGTGAAGGCCGACGTGCGCGATTTCGCTGCTGTTCAGGCGGCTATTGCGCAGGCCAAAGAGCGGGAAAATAAAATCGATATTCTGGTTAATAACGCGGGCGTTTGCCGCTTAGGCAGCTTCCTCGAAATGAGTGAAGAAGACCGTGATTTCCACATTGATGTGAATATCAAAGGCGTCTGGAACGTTACGCGAGCCGTATTACCGGATATGGTGGCGCGCGGCGATGGGCGCATCGTGATGATGTCTTCGGTCACGGGCGATATGGTGGCGGACCCAGGCGAAACGGCGTATGCGATGTCGAAAGCGGCGATTATTGGCTTAACCAAATCGCTGGCGGTGGAATACGCGCAGTCGGGTATTCGCGTGAACGCCATTTGCCCTGGCTATGTGCGCACGCCAATGGCGGAAAGCATCGCGCGTCAGTCGAACCCGGAAGACCCGGAATCGGTGCTGACGGAGATGGCGAAAGCCATTCCGCTGCGTCGTCTGGCGAACCCGCTGGAAGTCGGCGAACTGGCCGCATTCCTCGCCTCTGATGAGTCGAGCTACCTGACCGGCACGCAGAATGTCATCGACGGCGGTAGTACCCTGCCGGAAAGCGTCAGCGTCGGTATCTGAGTCTGACGACCCGCCTCTTCGTGTTCTGCGAAGAGGCTTTAAGCCTTATTCCCTTTTAAACTTCCAAATCACCAAACGGTATATAAAACCGTTACTCCTTTCACACCCGTTATAAATACACTGATGCTTAGAGAATCATCACACGACAAGGGTGCGGAATGGCCGTTAACTTACTGAAAAAAGGATACCTGACGCTGGCAGCTTCCATGTTGCTGGTCGCGCAGGCGCAGGCAACTGAGTTGCTGAACAGTTCTTATGACGTCTCTCGCGAGCTGTTTGCTGCCCTGAATCCGCCGTTTGAGCAACAATGGGCCAAAGATAACGGCGGCGATAAACTGACGATAAAACAATCTCATGCCGGGTCATCAAAACAGGCGCTGGCGATTTTGCAGGGCTTAAAAGCAGACGTTGTAACTTATAACCAGGTGACCGACGTACAAATTCTGCACGATAAAGGCAAGCTTATCCCGGCGGACTGGCAGTCGCGCCTGCCGAATAACAGCTCGCCGTTCTACTCCACCATGGGCTTCCTGGTGCGTAAGGGCAACCCGAAGAATATCCACGACTGGAACGATCTGGTGCGCTCCGACGTGAAGCTGATTTTCCCGAACCCGAAAACCTCCGGTAACGCGCGTTACACCTATTTAGCCGCGTGGGGCGCAGCGGATAAAGCTGACGGTGGCGATAAAGCCAAAACCGAACAGTTTATGACCCAGTTCCTGAAAAACGTTGAAGTGTTCGATACCGGCGGTCGTGGCGCAACCACCACTTTTGCCGAGCGTGGCCTGGGCGAAGTGCTGATTAGCTTTGAATCGGAAGTGAACAACATCCGTAAACAGTATGAAGCACAGGGCTTTGAAGTGGTGATCCCGAAAACCAATATTCTGGCGGAATTCCCGGTGGCGTGGGTCGATAAAAATGTGCAGGCCAACGGTACGGAAAAAGCCGCAAAAGCCTACCTGAACTGGCTCTACAGCCCACAGGCGCAGACCATCATCACCGACTATTACTACCGCGTGAATAACCCGGAAGTCATGGACAAACTGAAAGATAAATTCCCGCAGACCGAACTGTTCCGCGTGGAAGACAAATTTGGCTCCTGGCCGGAAGTGATGAAAACCCACTTCACCAGCGGCGGCGAGTTAGACAAGCTGTTAGCGGCGGGGCGTAAGTAATGTTTGCAGTTTCTTCAAGACGCGTGCTGCCGGGCTTTACCTTAAGCCTTGGCACTAGTCTGCTGTTTGTGTGCCTGATATTGCTGCTGCCGCTCTCCGCGCTGGTGATGCAGCTTTCTGAGATGAGCTGGGCGCAGTACTGGGAGGTGATTACCAACCCGCAGGTGGTCGCGGCCTACAAAGTGACGCTGCTGTCGGCGTTTGTGGCATCCATTTTTAACGGCGTTTTCGGCCTGCTGATGGCGTGGATCTTAACCCGTTATCGCTTCCCTGGCCGCACGTTGCTTGATGCGCTGATGGATTTACCCTTTGCGCTGCCAACGGCAGTCGCCGGTTTAACGCTGGCCTCGCTCTTTTCCGTGAACGGTTTTTACGGTGAATGGCTGGCGAAGTTTGATATCAAAGTCACCTATACCTGGCTTGGGATAGCGGTGGCGATGGCCTTTACCAGCATCCCGTTTGTGGTGCGTACCGTGCAGCCGGTGCTGGAAGAGTTGGGCCCGGAATATGAAGAAGCGGCAGAAACGCTTGGCGCAACGCGCTGGCAGAGTTTCTGCAAAGTGGTGCTGCCGGAGCTTTCTCCGGCGCTGGTGGCGGGCGTGGCGTTGTCGTTTACCCGTAGTCTTGGTGAGTTTGGCGCGGTGATATTTATCGCCGGGAACATCGCCTGGAAGACGGAAGTGACGTCGCTGATGATTTTTGTGCGCTTGCAGGAGTTTGATTACCCGGCGGCGAGCGCGATTGCTTCGGTGATCCTCGCGGCATCCCTGCTGCTGCTGTTCTCAATTAACACTCTGCAAAGTCGCTTTGGTCGGCGTGTGGTAGGTCATTAATGGCGGAAGTTACCCAATTGAAGCGTTATGACGCGCGCCCGATTAACTGGGGCAAATGGTTTCTGATTGGCACCGGGATGCTGGTATCGGCGTTCATTCTGCTGGTGCCGATGATTTACATCTTCGTACAGGCGTTCAGCAAAGGACTGATGCCAGTTTTACAGAATCTGGCCGATCCGGACATGCTGCATGCCATCTGGCTGACGGTGATGATTGCGCTGATTGCCGTACCGGTAAACCTGGTGTTCGGCATTCTGCTGGCGTGGCTGGTGACGCGCTTTAACTTCCCCGGACGCCAGTTGTTGCTGACGCTGCTGGACATTCCGTTTGCCGTCTCGCCGGTGGTTGCCGGTCTGGTTTATCTGCTGTTCTACGGCTCTAATGGCCCGCTGGGCGGTTGGCTCGACGAGCATAACCTGCAAATTATGTTCTCGTGGCCGGGAATGGTGCTGGTCACCATCTTCGTGACGTGTCCGTTTGTGGTACGCGAGCTGGTGCCGGTGATGTTAAGCCAGGGCAGCCAGGAGGACGAAGCGGCGATTTTGCTTGGTGCGTCCGGCTGGCAGATGTTCCGTCGCGTCACATTACCGAACATTCGCTGGGCGCTGCTTTACGGCGTGGTGCTGACCAACGCCCGCGCGATTGGCGAGTTTGGCGCGGTATCGGTGGTTTCCGGCTCGATTCGCGGTGAAACACTTTCGCTGCCGTTACAGATTGAATTGCTGGAGCAGGACTACAACACCGTCGGCTCCTTTACTGCCGCCGCGCTGTTGACGCTGATGGCGATTATCACCTTGTTTTTAAAGAGTATGTTGCAGTGGCGCCTGGAGAATCAGGAAAAACGCGCGCAGCAGGAGGAACATCATGAGCATTGAGATTGCCAATATTAAGAAGTCGTTTGGTCGCACCCAGGTGCTGAACGATATCTCACTGGATATTCCTTCTGGTCAGATGGTCGCGCTGCTGGGGCCGTCCGGTTCCGGAAAAACCACGCTGCTGCGCATTATCGCCGGGCTGGAGCATCAAACCAGCGGGCATATCCGTTTCCACGGTACCGACGTCAGCCGCCTGCATGCGCGCGATCGTAAAGTCGGTTTCGTGTTCCAGCATTACGCGCTGTTCCGCCATATGACGGTATTCGACAATATCGCTTTTGGCCTGACGGTGCTGCCACGTCGCGAGCGCCCGAATGCCGCGGCGATCAAAGCGAAAGTGACAAAATTGCTGGAGATGGTGCAGCTTGCGCATCTGGCGGATCGTTATCCGGCACAGCTTTCCGGCGGCCAGAAACAGCGCGTGGCGCTGGCGCGCGCGCTGGCTGTGGAACCGCAAATTCTGCTGCTTGATGAACCGTTTGGCGCGCTGGATGCGCAGGTGCGTAAAGAGCTGCGTCGCTGGCTGCGTCAACTGCATGAAGAGCTGAAATTCACCAGCGTGTTCGTCACCCACGACCAGGAAGAGGCGATGGAAGTCGCCAACCGCGTGGTGGTGATGAGCCAGGGCAATATCGAACAGGCTGATGAACCGGACCAGGTATGGCGCGAACCGGCGACCCGTTTTGTGCTCGAGTTTATGGGCGAAGTGAACCGCCTGCAGGGAACCATTCGCGGTGGGCAGTTCCATGTTGGCGCACATCGCTGGCCGCTGGGCTACACGCCTGTGTATCAGGGGCCAGTGGATCTCTTCCTGCGCCCGTGGGAAGTGGATATCAGCCGCCGTACCAGCCTCGATTCGCCGCTGCCGGTCCAGGTGCTGGAAGCCAGCCCGAAAGGTCACTACACCCAATTAGTTGTGCAGCCGCTGGGGTGGTATGAAGATCCACTCACCGTGGTGATGCGTGGCGATGACGCGCCAGTGCGCGGCGATCGTTTGTTCGTCGGGCTGCAACATGCGCGGTTGTATAACGGCGACGAGCGTATCGAGTCTCATGAGACGCTTGCTCTGGCGGAAACGGCCTGATAGGTTAATTTGCAGGTTTATCGCCCGGTGGCGCTTCGCTTACCGGGCCTACAGCGTATGTCGTGGTTTTGTAGGCCGGGTAAGCGAAGCGCCACCCGGCTTTTTCTTGGGCAGAAAACGTGAACACATTAGAACAAACCATCGGCAATACGCCGCTGGTCAAATTACAACGTCTGGGGCCGGATAACGGCAGTGAAGTGTGGGTGAAGCTGGAAGGCAATAACCCGGCAGGTTCGGTGAAAGATCGTGCCGCGCTATCGATGATTGTCGAGGCGGAAAAGCGCGGAGAAATCAAACCGGGCGATGTCCTGATTGAAGCCACCAGTGGTAACACCGGTATTGCGCTGGCAATGATCGCCGCGCTAAAAGGCTATCGCATGAAATTGCTGATGCCCGACAACATGAGCCAGGAGCGTCGCGCGGCGATGCGTGCCTACGGTGCGGAACTGATTCTGGTCACCAAAGAGCAGGGCATGGAAGGTGCACGCGATTTGGCGCTCGAAATGGCGAATCGCGGTGAAGGCAAGCTGCTCGATCAGTTCAATAATCCCGATAACCCTTATGCGCATTACACCACCACCGGGCCGGAAATCTGGCAGCAAACCGGCGGTCGCATCACCCATTTTGTCTCCAGCATGGGGACGACCGGTACGATTACCGGCGTGTCGCGCTTTATGCGCGAGCAATCCAGGCCGGTGACGATTGTTGGCCTGCAACCGGAAGAGGGCAGCAGCATTCCGGGCATTCGCCGCTGGCCGGCGGAGTATATGCCAGGGATTTTCAATGCCTCATTAGTGGATGAGGTGGTGGATATTCATCAGCGCGATGCGGAAAACACCATGCGCGAACTGGCGGTGCGGGAAGGGATTTTCTGCGGCGTGAGCTCCGGCGGTGCGGTCGCTGGCGCAATTCGCGTGGCAAAAGCCAACCCCGGTGCGGTAGTGGTGGCGATCATCTGCGATCGCGGCGATCGCTACCTTTCCACCGGGGTGTTTGGGGAAGAGCACTTTAGCCAGGGTTCAGGGATTTGACGGTAGTGTTTTATCCGTCTGCGCAATCAGCGCGTGCAAGTAAGGCTGTGCGTTCTCATCGCTCTTACCGGGGATCTTCACGATATACGGCTTACCGGTAATCGATGACGACGAGGCCACCTTATCAATAAATTGCTCGGCGGTATCAATGCGGTTGCGCGTGTTGCCGAGTTTCAACTTCAGATGAGACACCGCTTCGTCGCAGGTGTGCTCATCGCCATTGCGCACAAAGACCAACTCTTTTTGCTGAGACAGTGCGTCGAGCATGGCATTAATGCGGGCTTCTTCGTGAGCATTGAGTTTAGCCCACGCGGGAAGCGTAAGCAGCAGGGCGACCAGCGCGCAGAGAATTCTTTTCATCAATATAACGTTCCATGTGAGTGATAAATCTGGCGCTAGTGTGCTCGCGAAAGCGCGGCAAAATTTAGCTTTGCGAGCGATTGGCGGGGCAATAAATTCCGAAAATGAGGTCTCAGGGGTTCAGTAAATCCGTCCCGTAGGAATTGTCGATGGTACAAAGCCAGCGCTCATCACGGTGGGCAAACACATAGGTTGCCCGCCTGGTGACCTGAGTGCTGCCGCCGTCTTCCGTTGGAATATCCAGCCGGGTTTCCATAATCACCAGCGCCGTGTCGCCGCCTTCGATAATCTCCATTTTCCCCTGCGTCACCACCAGGCGATGCTGGAAGAAATCGGCGATAGCGATAAACGCTTTATGAATATTCACTTTGCCTTTCACAATCATCTCCGGCTTCACCACAAGCGTGGCGTCCTCGGCGTAGTAGTTCATCAGCGTGTCGTAATCTTCCTGCGAAATGGCCTGGTCACAGGCTTCGATAACGGCCTTGATTTGGGTCTGTACCTGGGTCATCGCGATGGGCCTCGTGGGGTGGCGTGGTTCACCGTATTAATTGTAGTGCTATTCAGTATATGTGGGCTGTGAGAAACCGTGGTTAAATTGTCTGGTTTCTCATTGAATTTGTGATGGTTTCTTCATTTTTGGATTTTCATCTTTCTGCATCATTACCCCGTGGGGGAATCGACCTTTGCCGCTAGCTGGCATAACATAGAGCGATAAGTGGATAGCGTATGACCCGCCGTCCAGCGGGAGGAGAAAGAATGGACCAGCAAGACGACATACAATCGGTGCTGTTTAGCGACACGCGCCAGGCATTGCAGGCGGATATCGTTGCTGTGCAGTCTCAGGTTATTTATGGCAGCGTGGGCAACAGTATTGCGGTTCCGGCCATTAAGCAGCACGGCTGGCAGGTTATGGCGGTGCCGACGGTTTTGTTCAGCAATACGCCGCATTACGACACGTTCTATGGCGGGGTGATCCCGGCTGAATGGTTCCGGGGGTATTTGCTGGCGCTGGAAGAGCGTAATGCGCTGCAAACCCTAAAAGCGGTAACCACCGGCTATATGGGTAGTGCGGAACAGATTGCCCTGCTGGCCGATTGGCTGGCAACGATTCGTCAAACACACCCTGATATTTTTGTATTGGTCGACCCGGTTATCGGCGACATCGATAGCGGGATGTATGTGAAGGCGGAGATTCCGCTCGCGTATCGCCAGCATTTGTTGCCGCAGGCGCAGGGCATTACGCCGAATTTGTTCGAGTTGCAGATGTTGAGCGATATGCCGTGTCATACCCTTGAAGAGGCGATTCTGGCCGCGCGCAGTCTCCTTTCAGACACCTTAAAATGGGTAATTATCACCAGTGCACCGTCGAAAAATCCTGAGGCTATCTCGGTGGTGGCGGTGACGGCAGATGATATTCGCGTCATTGAGCATCCGAGAATTGTCACCGACCTGAAAGGCACCGGCGACCTGTTCTGTGCTGAGTTGGTGAGTCGCCTGCTGGAAGGCGCATCGCTTGGCGACGCGGCGGAACGCGCGGCCAATCGCGTATTGCAGGTCATGACCTGGACCCATGAGCACGAGTGTCATGAGCTGATGCTCCCCCCGCTGTAAATCGTTTCCCACGTCGTCAGGCGTGGGAAATCTCTTCAAGCTGCGGAATGCGATACGTTTTTTTCACCACGGTAGCCAGTTCGCTTACGGGAAGGGGTTTTGAGAAGTAGTAGCCCTGAAAGTAATCGACCTGCTTATGCGTCAGATATGCCACCTGATATTCCGTTTCCACGCCTTCAACGATAATTTTCATCCCCAGTGATTTTGCCATATCGATAACACAATCAATCAGTTTGGTGGAATCTCTGGCGCTGGAAATCCCGTTCACAAACAGCTTATCGATTTTAATCAGCCCGACCGGCAACCCGGTGAGTAAATTCAGATTGGAATAACCGGTACCAAAATCATCCAGCGCGATGGTTACGCTGCGGCTTTCGAGAAATCTCAGCGTTTCTTTTAGCTCATTCACTTTCTCAAACGGTTCACGTTCGGTGATTTCTGCGGTGAGGCGAATACTGTTTTCCGGGAAGCGTTTCAGGAATGCACGACACTCGTCGATAAAGTTGGGTGTCTGAATATGTGAGGCGGTGAAATTAAAACTCACGTGAAAAGGTTGGGGCCGCGCTTCAAGCAGGGAAGGCAGTTCATCACCTGCCAGCGCCATTAATTTGCGTGTCAACGGCACAATAAGCCCGCTCTCTTCAGCAAGCGGAATAAAGCTATCGGGCGAGATGATTTCGCCAGAAGGCGTCACCCAGCGCGCAAGCACTTCCACGCCGTAGAATTTCCCTGAGCCGCTGTGGATGACCGGTTGATACCATGGAACGATTTCTCCTTCAGCGATGGCGCGCTCAAGGTTTTCATACAGAGTAGGGCGATGAAGAATATGTCGCCGCAGCGCAACCCCGACGATTAGCGCCAGGCACAGCGTCAGCAGTAACGACAGCCAACCCTGTTGCAGATACAACGAAACGGGAACCGTCTTCCAGGCCGGATAATCGACGGAGTAGGGGAATTTATCCGACTGCACAATGACATGCCTGACGTTATCGTCCGGAACCTTTTTGGCGTGGTGCCGCATTACCGTATCGCCAATATGTAATGTAAGAGGCCGCTGATTGCTCAACAGTTCCAGTACCTCGGTCAGCCACTGGCCACTGAAGCTTGAGGTAATCATCCCTTCCGGATATATCGTTTGTAACACAATCACCTTTTCACCTGGTGAGATGGTCTTATCATCGATGATGCTCAGTTCCTGCGCGATATGCGCCGCATAATTCATATTGATGGCGTTGGCATCATTATAGGAAGAGCAGAACAGGATCTTATCTTTATAAAGATTGATGATGCGGATATGCGGAACAGAAACCACCAACCGCTCAAGTTCGGTACGCGTTTGGGCGGTGCAGGGTTGTGAAAGCAGAGGATGCGCTTTTGTGGCGGCCTGTCGGGAGGCATTCAGCAGCGTATCGATTTTTTGCACGGTCTTTTTCGCCACTAAAGCGGTCTGCTCAAGCTCCGCGGCAATCACCTGAAACCAGGTTAACACCGCGCCACCCACGAGGATTATCAGCACGCAGAAAAGGGTAGTGAACGTTCTGAGTTTTGTGCCGACCGCTTTCATCTGCCATCCATTTTTGTCTGATGAACTGGAAGTATACGTCAGCGAGCCAGTGAAGGGATAACAGAGACAAAAAAGGCGCCTTTCGGCGCCTTTTTCTGTTCAGCAAGAATTACTTCTTGATGCGGATAACCGGGGTTTCACCCACAGTTACGCTACCGGACAGTTTGATCAGCTCTTTGATCTCGTCCATGTTGGAGATAACAACCGGAGTCAGGGTAGACTTGGCTTTCTCTTCCAGCAGCGGCAGATCGAATTCGATAACCGGGTCGCCGACTTTCACGCGTTGGCCTTCTTCAGCGATACGTTTGAAACCTTCGCCTTTCAGTTCAACGGTGTCGATACCGAAGTGAACGAACAGCTCGATGCCGCTATCGGATTCGATAGAGAAGGCATGGTTGGTTTCAAAAATCTTGCCGATAGTCCCATCAACCGGCGCAACCATTTTGTTGCCAGTTGGTTTGATGGCAATACCGTCGCCAACGATTTTTTCAGCAAAAACTACATCCGGCACGTCTTCAATGTTAACGATCTCGCCAGAGAGCGGTGCAATAATCTCAATAGTACCGGTGTCTTTTTTGTCGTCAGAAACCAGAGATTTCAATTTGTCGAACAAACCCATGATCTTCTCCTAAGCAGTAATTGGGCCGAACTCGTGGATTAGCAGATTGTTTTTTCTTCAATGAACTTGTTAACCAGCGCCATTAACTCGTCCGTTGTCGGTTGAGCAAGAGCTTGCTCTGCTAATACCTTCGCATCTTCGAAGTTCGTGTTACGAATGATCTTCTTAATGCGTGGGATAGAAATGGCGCTCATTGAGAATTCGTCCAGACCCATACCCAGCAACAGAAGTGTAGCACGTTCGTCGCCTGCAAGCTCACCACACATGCCAGTCCATTTACCTTCAGCATGAGAAGCATCAATAACCTGCTTGATCAGCGTAAGGACGGACGGTGACATTGGTTGGTAAAGATGTGAAATCATATCATTACCACGGTCAACTGCCAGAGTGTACTGCGTTAAATCATTGGTACCGATACTAAAGAAATCAACTTCTTTGGCTAAATGACGAGCAATCGTTGCCGCAGCCGGTGTTTCCACCATTACGCCAATCTCGATGGACTCATCAAATGCTTTACCTTCGTCGCGCAGTTCCTGTTTGTAGATTTCGATCTCTTTGCGCAGGGCGCGTACTTCTTCAACAGAGATGATCATCGGGAACATGATGCGCAGTTTACCGAAAGCGGACGCACGCAGGATGGCGCGAACCTGGTCACGCAGGATCTCTTTACGATCCATTGCGATACGCACGGCACGCCAGCCCAGGAACGGGTTCTCTTCTTTCGGGAAGTTCATGTACGGCAGCTCTTTGTCGCCGCCGATGTCCATGGTACGGACGATAACCGCCTGAGAGCCACACGCTTCAGCAACGGCTTTATACGCAGCAAACTGTTCTTCTTCAGTTGGCAGCGCGTCACGGTCCATGAACAGGAATTCAGTACGATAGAGACCAACGCCTTCTGCGCCATTGCGCTCAGCGCCTTCGACGTCACGCACGGTACCGATGTTGGCGCAAACTTCAACCTGGTGACCATCAAGGGTGATAGCCGGCAGATCTTTCAGTTTTGCCAGTTCAGCTTTTTCAGAAGCAACCTGCTCCTGAACGGCGCGCAGTTTTTCGATCTCTTCGTTGGTCGGGTTGACGTAAACCTGGTTGTTTACGGCATCCAGAATCAGATAGTCGTCGTTTTTCACCTGAGAGGTGACGTTGCCGGTACCCACAATCGCAGGCAGTTCCAGAGAACGCGCCATGATGGAGGTGTGAGAAGTACGGCCACCGACGTCAGTGATAAAGCCCAGCACCTTCTTCAGGTTCAGCTGTGCGGTTTCGGACGGGGTCAGGTCAGCCGCAACCAGGATAACTTCGTCCTGAATTGCGCTCAGGTCGATGATTGCCAGACCCAGGATGTTGCGCAGCAGGCGCTTACCGATGTCACGTACGTCAGCCGCACGCTCTTTCAGGTATTCATCATCCAGTTCTTCCAGGGCAGTCGCCTGACCTTCGATAACCTCATGAGCCGCTGCGTCAGCCGTCATGTGCTTATCTTTAACCAGGGCTATGATTTCCTGCTCCAGCTCTTCATCTTCGAGCAGCATGATGTGCCCTTCGAAGATAGCTTCTTTTTCTTCACCGAAAGTTTCGCCAGCTTTAGTCTTGATGGCTTCTAACTGTGCCGACGCCTTGGCGCGACCAGCCAGAAAACGCTCAACTTCCTGATCAACCTTATCGGCAGAAATTTTTTTCCGGTCGATGACAATCTCATCTTCTTTCAGCAGCAGTGCTTTACCGAAAGCGATACCCGGGGATGCTAAAATGCCTGAAATCATAACCCTACCTTACTTGTGACTGATATGAAAAAGAACTCTGGAACTTACTCGAGTTCAGCCATCAGCTTAACGAGATGCTCAACTGCTTTTTGTTCGTCTTCACCTTCAGCGGAAAGGGTCACAACGGTGCCCTGAGTCAGGCCCAGAGTCTGCAGTTTGAACAGGCTTTTTGCGCTGGCGCTTTTGCCGTTGGAGGTCACAGTGATCTCAGAAGTGAAGCCTTTCGCTTCTTTAACAAACTGAGCAGCAGGGCGGGTATGCAGACCGTTCGGAGCGGTAATGGTAACTTCTTGCTGGAACATTATATTTCCCCAACTTATAGGTTTAGTGTTGTGGAACTAAAGTCTAGCCTGGCGGCCTGACTTTAGCCTGTAGTAATCAGCGATGTCACGATTCTGAACGCCGGAATCGGTATAATACTTTCCGATTCGTGCGCTTCTGGCCTTCGGCGCTTCGCTTATCATTAAACATTATGCCGCGAAAGAGAGATTTGAACCAAATCATAAAATCGATTCAGCTTGTGCAAATCCGGAAATGAATAATTTCGCGCATCAAAATAAATCTGAATGTTAAATACCAGACCTGATGCGGTGAAGCAATGGCAGGGGGGGTAAAAGTTTGATGCACGCCACAAAAAAGCACCCAAAAGGGTGCTTTTTTACGCGCTTTTAACATGCTGGCACTACTGTTGCAGTTCCTTCTCTGTGAAGAGATCGGCAAACAGTGCGGTGCTCAGATAACGCTCACCCGATGACGGTAGGATAACCACAATATTCTTGTTGGTAAAGGTTTCATCTTCCTGAAGTTTCAACGCTGCCGCAACGGCTGCGCCGGAAGAGATGCCAGCCAGAATACCTTCTTCTTCCATCAGGCGGCGCGCGGTGGAAATGGCTTCTTCATTGGTGATGGCGACAACTTTATCAACCAGCTTAAGATCGAGGTTGCCCGGGATGAAACCGGCACCGATACCCTGAATTTTGTGCGGGCCCGGTTTGATCTCTTCACCCGCCAGCGCCTGAGCAATGACCGGGGAGTCTGTCGGTTCAACCGCGACGGAAATCAGGTCGGTTTTGCCTTTTGTGCCTTTGATGTAACGCGACACGCCGGTCAGCGTACCGCCGGTACCGACACCTGCGATAAATACGTCAACCTGACCATCGGTATCTTCCCAGATTTCCGGGCCGGTGGTTTTTTCATGAATTTCCGGGTTTGCCGGGTTGCTGAATTGCTGCAGCAGCAGGAATTTTTCCGGGTCGCTGGCAACAATTTCTTCAGCTTTTTGAATCGCGCCTTTCATGCCTTTCGCGCCTTCGGTCAGCACCAGATTTGCGCCCAACGCTTTCAGCAGCTTGCGACGTTCAATACTCATGGTTTCCGGCATGGTCAGCGTCAGTTTGTAGCCACGTGCGGCGGCGACATAGGCCAGCGCGATACCGGTGTTACCGCTGGTCGGTTCAACCAGCTCTACGCCCGGTTTCAGCACGCCACGTTTTTCTGCATCCCAAATCATGTTGGCACCGATACGGCACTTAACGCTGAAGCTTGGGTTGCGTGATTCTACCTTCGCCAGAATGCGTCCGTTACCGATGCGGTTCAGTCGAACCAGCGGCGTGTGACCGATAGTCAGCGAGTTATCTTCAAAAATCTTACTCATGGCCTGTCCTTAACTGTATGAAATTTGGGGTACTGCCCCAGCATACCTGCTTAAAGAATCTGCGGAAGTAAGTAATTAGCATATCTATATTCAGAAGGGAAATAATGGCTGTCAGGATGGAATAAGGAAAGCATAACGGCGCTCACGAGCGTGAGCGCCTGAAGGGGTTACTTCCACATCGCATGTTTATCGCGATAACAGTCGACCCACATCGCCGTTGCGCCGCAGATGGCGACCGGGATAATGACCAGGTTTAATACCGGGATCAGGGTAAACAGACTCGCCAGCGCGCCGAACTGCATGTTCAGCACTTTGCGTTCGCGTAGCGCCGTGCGCATGGTTTTAAACGGCACTTTATGGTTGTCGAACGGGTAATCGCAGTACTGGATCGCCAGCATCCATGCGCTGAATAGAAACCACAATACTGGCGCGACCGTCTGCCCGATACCGGGAATAAAATAGAGCACCAACAGCACCAGCGCGCGCGGCAGATACCAGGCAAACTTCTGCCATTCGCGCTTCATGATGCGCGGCACGTCTTTTACCACACCCAATACGCCCGTATCCGGCGGCGTTGCGCCGGTCAGGCGCGCTTCAAGCTGTTCCGCCAGCAGGCCGTTAAACGGCGCGGCAATCCAGTTGGCGATGGTCGAAAAGAAGTAGCCGAACACCAGTAAAATCGAAATCACCGCCACCGGCCACAGCAGGTAGCTCAGCCATTGCAGCCAGTCAGGGATTTGCCCCATCAGCGAGGGGATCCACTCGCCGAGCTTACTGAACAGCCACCAGAACGCGCCTCCCATCAGTACAATGTTGACCAGCAACGGTAAAATAACGAACCGGCGAATGCCGGGTAACCCGATCAGTTTCCAGCCCTGCGAGAAATAATAGAGACCGCTGCGCGGGGAAGGGGTGGATGATGAAACCATGGTCAGCAAATGCTCCTGTGTCTGACAGCTACGAAATTACCTGCGTATATTATCGGGTTGTCAGGGAATGACCAGTTAGGAAATGTTCGAAAAAACAGCAAAAAGCACGATTTAGGTTATCTTTCTGCGGGGAATGTCATGTGCGCACTTGCACTTGACGTGTTGGGCAAATACTCTTAGGGAGTAAATGTTTGCCGTGGTGGCAAGGTGTTAGAACAACAGAGAATATAATGATGCAGGATTTGCGTCTGATATTAATCATTGTTGGCGCGATCGCCATACTCGCTCTTCTGGTTCATGGTTTCTGGACCAGCCGTAAAGAGCGCTCGTCAATGTTCCGCGATCGCCCACTAAAACGCATGAAGTCTCGTGAAGACGACGAGTCTGATGATGGCTTCGATGATAGTGATGAAGGCGTGGGCGAAGTTCGTGTCCACAAGGTCAATCACGCCCCGGGCGTAGCTGGGGAGCATGACGCACCTCATCAGGCGCCTTCGCACCAGTACCAGCCCCCTTATGAGCGTCAGGTTCAACAGCCTGTGCGCCACGAGGAGCCAGCCCGGCCATCCGCACCGCAGCCTCAACAGCCGCGCGTGCAGCAACCGCCTGTCCAGCAGCCGCATGCGCAGCCGCAGCCGGTTCATCAGCCACAACCTCATTCGCAGCCGCAGCCTGTTGCCGCACCTCAGCCGGTGCAGCCCGCCGCGCCGCAGCCTCAACCGGTTGCTCCGCCACAGCCTGCCGCGCCAGAACCTCAGGTCGCGCAACCGCAACCAGCGCCAGCCGCTGTACAGCAGCCAGAGCCTAAGCCGGTTGAAGAAGCGCCCGCGAAGCCTGAGCGTAAAGAGACCGTCATCGTGATGAACGTCTCCGCGCACCAGGGGACGCAGATCAACGGCGAGCTGCTGCTGAACAGTATTCAGCAGGCCGGGTTCAAATTTGGCGATATGAATATTTTCCATCGCCACTTAAGCCCTGATGGCAGTGGCCCTGCGCTTTTCAGCCTTGCGAATATGCTGAAACCCGGCACCTTCGACCCGGAAAATATGGCTGATATGGCGACGCCTGGTATCACTATCTTTATGCAGGTACCGGCTTACGGCGATGCACTGCAAAACTTCAAGCTGATGTTGCAATCGGCACAGTACATTGCCGATGAAGTGGGCGGTGTGGTGCTTGACGATCAACGTCGGATGATGACGCCGCAGAAACTGCGCGAATACCAGGACCGCATCCGCGACGTGCTGGAATCGAACGCCTAATCACGGCTGGCGTTTTATCAACTCTCCCTGAACCCCCGCCTGTCGGGGGTTTTTTATCATTGATGGTGTGATATGGAACCGATCGAACAACAACTGAATGAACTGCGAACCACGCTTCGCCATCATGAATATCTCTACCACGTTATGGATGCGCCGGAAGTGCCGGACGCCGAGTACGATCGCCTGATGCGCGAACTGCGCGAGCTTGAGGCGCAACATCCCGAATTGATTACACCAGATTCGCCGACGCAACGCGTGGGCGCATCGCCGCTGGCCGCGTTCAGCCAGGTGCGTCACGAAGTGCCTATGCTGTCGCTGGATAACGTGTTTGATGAAGAGAGCTTCCTCGCCTTCAACAAGCGCGTGCAGGACCGACTGAAAAGCAGCGACGCGCTGGTCTATTGCTGTGAGCTGAAGCTGGATGGCCTGGCGGTGAGTATTCTTTATGAAAACGGCGTCATGGTGCAGGCGGCGACGCGCGGCGACGGCACCACCGGGGAAGATATCACCGCTAACGTGCGCACTATTCGCGCGATCCCGTTAAAACTGCGCGGAGACAATATCCCGGCGCGCCTCGAAGTGCGTGGTGAAGTGTTCCTGCCGCAGGCGGGGTTCGAAAAAATCAATGATGACGCGCGACGTACCGGCGGCAAATTATTTGCCAACCCGCGTAATGCGGCGGCGGGGTCGTTGCGTCAGCTTGACCCGCGTATTACGGCGAAGCGACCACTTACTTTCTTCTGCTACGGCGTGGGTATTCTGGAGGGCGGTGAACTGCCCGCCAGCCATATGGGGCGTCTGCAACAGTTTAAAGCCTGGGGCCTGCCGGTGAGCGATCGCGTAAAACTCTGCAACTCCCCGGAGGAAGTACTCGCTTACTATCACAAGGTTGAGGAAGACCGCCCGACGCTCGGCTTTGATATTGACGGTGTGGTGATTAAAGTCGACTCGCTGGCGCTACAGGAACAGCTGGGCTTTGTTGCGCGCGCGCCGCGCTGGGCTGTGGCCTTTAAATTTCCGGCACAGGAACAAATGACCTTTGTGCGCGACGTAGAATTTCAGGTAGGCCGTACCGGGGCAATTACGCCGGTTGCACGTCTTGAACCGGTGCAGGTGGCAGGCGTGCTGGTGAGCAATGCCACGCTGCATAATGCGGATGAAATCGAGCGTCTTGGGTTACGTATTGGCGATAAGGTGGTGATTCGCCGCGCCGGGGATGTTATCCCGCAGGTGGTGAATGTGGTGCTCTCTGAGCGCCCGAACGAGACGCAGGAAATTGTTTTCCCGACCCATTGCCCGGTTTGTCAGTCTGACGTCGAGCGTGTGGAAGGCGAAGCGGTGGCGCGCTGTACTGGCGGACTAATTTGCGGGGCGCAGCGTAAAGAGTCACTGAAACACTTTGTCTCCCGCCGCGCGCTGGATGTTGACGGCATGGGCGATAAAATCATCGACCAGTTGGTGGAAAAAGAGTACGTCCATACGCCTGCCGATCTGTTCACGTTAACCGCAGGCAAGCTGACCGGGCTCGATCGTATGGGGCCGAAATCGGCGCAAAATGTGGTTAACGCGCTGGAAAAAGCGAAAAACACCACCTTTGCACGCTTCCTCTACGCACTCGGTATCCGCGAAGTGGGTGAAGCCACGGCTGCCGGGCTGGCGGGCTATTTTGGCACCCTTGAGGCGCTGGAAGCCGCATCGATTGAAGAGCTGCAAAAAGTGCCGGATGTCGGCATTGTGGTTGCCACGCATGTCTTCAACTTCTTTGCTGAAGAGAGCAATCGCGACGTCATCCAGCAGTTGCTGAAAGAGGGCGTGAACTGGCCTGCGGCGGTTATGATTAAAGCTGAAGACATCGACAGCCCGTTTGCCGGGAAAACGGTTGTTCTGACCGGCAGCCTGAGCCAGATGTCGCGCGATGATGCAAAGGCGCGTTTAGTCGAGCTTGGTGCCAAAGTTGCGGGCAGCGTGTCGAAGAAAACTGACCTGGTGATTGCCGGGGAAGCGGCAGGCTCTAAGCTTGCAAAAGCGCAGGAGCTGGGGATTGAGGTGATTGATGAAGCTGAAATGCTACGGCTTTTAGGCGTCTGATATGGATAAGGCGCAGCTCATTGAAATCGCCAATACGGAAATGCCGTTTGGTAAATACAAAGGGCGTCGGTTGATTGACGTCCCGGAAGAGTATCTGCTCTGGTTTGCCCGTAAGGATCAATTTCCTGCCGGGCATCTGGGCGAGCTAATGGCCTTAACGCTGCTGATTAAAACAGAGGGGCTGACCCAGCTGGTGCAGCCCCTGAAGCGTTAAGCGTCGGATGTATTGACCGCGCGGGCCTGCTCTTCGGCCTGCAATTTTTCTGCCTGCTGTTTGTAGCGACGCGCCAGTACCGCGCACACCATCAGTTGGATCTGATGGAATATCATCAGCGGCAGTACCATCATGCCGATAACCGATGTCGGGAACAGGATGTTCGCCATCGGTATCCCGTTCGCCAGGCTTTTCTTCGAGCCGCAGAAAACAATTGTGATTTCATCCGCTTTATTAAAGCCTGCTTTACGTGCCACCAGTACGTTCACGGCAATCACAATCGCCAGCAGGATAATGCTCACCACCACGATAAACAGCAGCGAACCCAGCCCCACTTTGTGCCAGATACCGTTCACCACCGCTTCGCTGAATGCCGAGTAAACCACTAACAGAATAGAAGTCTGGTCGGTTTTGCCAATCCACTTTTTATGCTTCGCGACAAATGCGCCGGTCCACGGGCGAGAAAGGTGCCCAAGCACGAACGGCAACAGCAGTTGCAGCATGATTTTGCCGACCTGCTCAAGGCTGCCTTCCGCGCCGTGCATGTTCATCAGCAATCCAACCAGTAACGGCGAGAGGAAAATCCCCAGCAGGCTGGACGCTGACGCAGAACAGACCGCCGCCGCAACGTTCCCGCCCGCAAGCGACGTAAACGCGATGGCTGACTGGACGGTTGCCGGCAGAATACACAGATAGAGAAAACCGGTATACAGCGCCGGGTCCACCGCCACCGGGGACCACCACACCAGCAGCACGCCCAGCGCCGGGAAGAGAATGAAGGTGCTGCACATTACCCACAGGTGCAATCGCCAGTGGCTGCCCCCGGCAATAATCGCTTCACGAGACAATTTTGCACCGTGCATAAAGAACAGCAGCGCAATCGCGGCGGTGGTCAGATGTTCAAAAAAGGGGACAAACTCGCCGCGTGCCGGGAAGAAAGAGGCCAGCAGCACCACGGTAATGAGTGTCAGCGTAAACGGGTCAAGAATACGAAAAAGTTTCATAAAGACTCCTGAAAATCGATGGCGCTATTGTGCTTCTTTCAGTTTGAGAAATAAAATTGATTTATTGCATCCATTCATGAAGAAAATAGATGAATTACTCGCTAAAGCAATTAAAGGTATTCGTCACGGTGGCGCAGGAGAAAAGTTTCAGCCGTGCGGGAGAGCGTATCGGCCTGAGCCAGTCGGCGGTAAGTCACAGCGTGAAGGAGCTGGAGCATCATACTGGCGTTCGTTTGCTGGACAGAACGACGCGCGAAGTGGTGCTCACTGAGGCAGGGCAACAGCTGGCTTTGCGTCTGGAACGACTGCTGGATGAACTGAACAGCACCCTGCGCGACGCCGGGCGTATGGGCCAGCAGTTGAGTGGAAAAGTCCGCGTTGCTGCCAGCCAGACCATATCCGCGCATCTTATTCCGCAATGCATTGCCGAAAGTCATCGTCGCTATCCGGATATTCAGTTTGTTCTGCACGATCGTCCCCAGCAGTGGGTGATGGAGAGTATTCGCCAGGGCGATGTGGATTTTGGGATCGTTATCGATCCCGGCGCGGTGGGCGATCTGCAGTGTGAAGCGATTCTTTCCGAGCCGTTTTTCCTGCTTTGTCATCGCGAACATCCGCTGGCAGCCCAGGATTATGTGCCCTGGCAGGCGCTACAGGGGGCAAAACTGGTTTTGCAGGATTACGCTTCAGGCAGCCGACCGTTGATTGATGCCGCGCTGGCGCGCAACGGTATTCAGGCGGATATCGTGCAGGAGATTGGTCACCCGGCGACGCTGTTCCCGATGGTGGCTGCCGGTATCGGCATCAGCATTCTTCCGGCGCTGGCGCTGCCGTTACCCGAGGGCAGCCCGCTGGTGGTGAAGCGTATCACGCCGGTGGTGGAGCGCCAGCTGATGCTGGCACGCAGGAAAAACCGGTCGCTTTCAACCGCCGCTGAAGCATTATGGGACGTGGTGCGTGACGAAGGCTGTGCCTTAATGGCGGGGCGTGAAGGTAATCCGCTGTATCGGATTTAGAGCGCGTAATTTCTGCCGGACGCGCCGGCAGAAAAAGGATCAGAAGTTAAATTTGATGGAGTAGATTATCGCATCCTGATAAAAATCTTCGCCCAGTTTGTCATCCGCATAGCGGTACTGAATCCCTGTGGTGATATGTGATGTTGCATTCCACCAGAGTGCAACTGCGCCATTGAGCCCCTCTTTGCCCCCGTTACCCGCCGCATAGGTAGCGTCACGATCAAACTCGTACTCGTTCCAGTTGGTGAGGGTGAATTTCTCGCTGCCCAGTGTAAAGCTGTAACCCGCAACCCAACCGGCTACGTAGCCGTTATCACCCGTGTAATAGGTTTGATCCGTATAGCGTTTGGCAAAGAAAGGTTTGAACCACCAACCGTTGCCGGTGAAGTTGTAGCCAAAACCGTACAGGAACATATCGTCGTGGAAATTTACCCGATTTGCCGAGCCGTAGGTGCCATACGCGTGCAGGTAGAGATTAAATCCGGTATCCCCGAGATAAATGCGGTTGGTATTTTTAAAAGTATAACGCTGCTCACTTCCTGCTTTATCGTGACGACCGTTATAAAAGTTTTCCCAATCAAAGAAACCGTAGGTTTCTCCCCAGCTAAAGTTGGCGCCACCTTCCAGTTCGAGATAACCAAAATCATCTTTATGCGATTTGGTTGAGGATTTTTCGGTGGTCCGGCTGGTCCAGTCCAGGTAATGCACGCCGATATCTGCAAAGCCGCCTTTAAATTCTGCATGGGATACTGCAGGTATCGCTAATATAGAGGAGAGCGTCAGAGTTAAAAGATGTTTTTTCATAGCATAATTCCCTATGCCGATCGTTATTAGTAGATTGCTTAATAAAGTGGTTTGTAAAAAACGGCATATTGTTAATGCAAAGGAATAGATGTCGCCAATACAGTTTTTACAGTGGATTAATAGTGAAAAGATATAAATCTATCGATACCGAATCGCTATTGAATGCGTGAGAAAAGTGTATTGGTAAGAGCCGGGACAACCTCGCTATAAAAAGGCGTTAGATTCAACCCTACAGAAAAAGGATATATATGTCTCAGGCTCAATTTTCTCATAACCCGCTGTTTTGCGTCGATATTATCCGGGCTTATAAACCTGATTTCACTCCAAGAGTGGCATTTATTTTAGGTTCCGGGCTGGGCGCGCTGGCCGATCAGATTGAGAACGCCGTCGCAATTTCCTATGAAAAGCTGCCGGGCTTCCCGGTAAGCACGGTACATGGTCATGCGGGGGAGTTAGTGCTGGGTCATCTCCAGGGCGTACCGGTGGCATGCATGAAAGGTCGGGGGCATTTCTACGAAGGTCGTGGAATGACCATCATGACCGACGCGATACGTACTTTTAAATTGCTGGGCTGCGAACTGCTGTTCTGCACTAATGCGGCAGGCTCACTGCGTCCGGAAGTTGGGGCGGGCAGCCTGGTTGCGCTGAAAGATCATATTAACACCATGCCAGGTACGCCGATGGTGGGTCTTAACGATGAACGCTTTGGGGAACGCTTCTTCTCACTGGCGAATGCCTACGATGCGGATTACCGCGCGCTGTTGCAAAAAGTGGCGAAAGAAGAGGGTTTCCCTCTGACGGAAGGCGTGTTTGTCTCGTATCCGGGCCCGAATTTCGAAACTGCGGCTGAAATTCGCATGATGCAAATTATTGGTGGGGATGTTGTTGGTATGTCTGTGGTACCTGAAGTTATTTCAGCACGCCATTGCGACCTTAAAGTGGTTGCAGTCTCTGCTATCACCAATATGGCGGAAGGTCTTAGTGATGTGAAGCTTTCGCATGCTCAAACGCTGGCAGCAGCGGAGCTCTCTAAGCAGAACTTCATCAACCTTATTTGTGGCTTTCTGCGCAATATTGCCTAAGTAAAACAACAAGAAACGGCCTCACGGGTGAGGCCATATGATGCGATAAGGAAACGATTATGAGCATCGCTATGCGCTTAAAGGTAATGTCCTTTTTGCAATATTTTATCTGGGGGAGCTGGCTGGTTACCCTCGGCTCTTACATGATTAATACCCTTCATTTCACCGGCGCTAACGTCGGTATGGTCTACAGCTCCAAAGGTATCGCCGCGATTATTATGCCTGGTATTATGGGGATCATTGCGGACAAATGGCTGCGCGCGGAACGTGCCTACATGCTGTGCCATCTGGTGTGCGCTGGCGTACTTTTTTATGCGGCATCTGTTAGCGATCCGGATACCATGTTTTGGGTGATGTTAGTCAATGCGATGGCATTTATGCCGACCATCGCGTTATCTAACAGTGTCTCGTACTCCTGCCTTGCCCAGGCGGGGCTTGACCCGGTGACGGCTTTCCCGCCCATTCGCGTTTTTGGTACGGTGGGCTTCATCATCGCGATGTGGGCGGTAAGTTTACTGCATCTGGAATTGAGCAGTCTGCAACTGTATATCGCGTCCGGTGCGTCGCTGCTGTTGTCTGCCTATGCACTTACGCTGCCGAAGA
The DNA here is from genome assembly GCF_021172065.1 of Pseudocitrobacter corydidari. Taxonomy (NCBI): domain Bacteria; kingdom Pseudomonadati; phylum Pseudomonadota; class Gammaproteobacteria; order Enterobacterales; family Enterobacteriaceae; genus Pseudocitrobacter; species Pseudocitrobacter corydidari. The sequence continues at coordinate 264,074 of NZ_CP087880.1, forward strand.
TTCCCGTTGCGGAGAAAAAAGCGACCACTTCGCTTGCCAGTAAACTCGGTCTGGATGCCTTCGTCCTGTTCAAAAACCCCCGCATGGCGGTTTTCTTCCTGTTTGCGATGATGCTGGGAGCGGTGCTGCAAATCACCAACGTCTTCGGCAACCCGTTCCTGCATGATTTCGCCCGTAATCCGGAATTTGCTGACAGTTTTGTGGTGAAATACCCCTCCATTTTGCTGTCGGTTTCACAGATGGCAGAAGTGGGCTTTATTCTGACTATCCCATTCTTTTTAAAGCGATTCGGCATTAAAACCGTCATGCTGATGAGTATGGTGGCCTGGACGCTACGCTTTGGTTTCTTTGCCTATGGCGATCCATCGCCAACCGGCTTTATTTTACTGCTGCTGTCGATGATCGTTTACGGCTGTGCGTTCGATTTCTTCAATATTTCCGGCTCGGTGTTTGTCGAACAGGAAGTTGATTCCAGTATTCGTGCCAGCGCTCAGGGGCTCTTCATGACCATGGTGAATGGTGTTGGCGCATGGGTCGGCTCGATTCTGAGTGGAATGGCGGTGGATTACTTCTCTGTGGATGGTGTGAAAGACTGGCATACCATCTGGCTGGTGTTTGCTGCATACGCATTGTTCCTCGCAGTGATATTTTTCTTCGGATTTAAATATAAACATGATCCTGAGAAATTAGCGCATCGCGCGATAACCCATTAAAAGAACTGGCAGCTCCGATTTTCGGGGCTGCTTTTTGATAAAAGGTGCTCTGTGAAAGATATTTTATTTTCTTCTGGTGTCGGTTTTGGCATCGGTGCGTTGTTTACATTATTACGTTTACCCATTCCTGTACCAAATGTATTGCCGGGAATACTATCCATTGTGTTTATGTATATAGGTTATCTGGTGGTGAAGTTCTTTATGCCATGATAATTTAATCTTTTATAACTCTCAGGCGGAGCACCTAATTATGGAACGTGTTTATCGAACAGATCTTAAGTTGCTCCGCTATTTCCTTGCCGTTGCGGAAGAGTTGCATTTTGGGCGCGCAGCGGCGCGTTTAAATATGTCGCAACCACCGCTGAGCATCCATATTAAAGAGCTGGAAAATCAACTCGGCACTCAGCTTTTTATTCGTCATTCTCGCAGCGTTGCCCTGACGCACGCGGGTAAAATCCTGATGGAAGAATCCCGCAGGTTACTGGTTAATGCGAATCAGGTACTGGCTCGGGTGGAGCAAATAGGCCGGGGAGAAGCGGGGCGGATTGAACTTGGTGTAGTGGGAACGGCAATGTGGGGGCGTATGCGCCCTGTCATGCGGCGGTTCCTGAAAGAAAACCCCAACGTTGAAGTTCTGTTTCGCGAAAAGATGCCCGCCATGCAAATGGCGCTGCTGGAGCGGCGGGAACTCGATGCGGGGATCTGGCGGATGGCGACAGAACCGCCGGAAGGCTTTACCAGTTTACGCTTGCATGAATCGGCTTTTCTGGTCGCAATGCCTGAAGAGCATCATCTGACGTCATACTCCGCGATTCCCCTGGAAGCGCTTCGCGATGAATATTTTGTCACCATGCCGCCCGTGCATACCGATTGGGCCTTTTTGCAACGTGTTTGCCAGCAGGCTGGGTTTTCCCCGGTTATTATTCGTGAGGTCAATGAACCGCAAACGGTGCTGGCGATGATCAGCATGGGTATTGGTATCACGTTGATAGCAGACAGTTACGCGCAGATGAACTGGCCTGGTGTCGTTTTCCGTCCACTTGCGGAGCGCATTCCGGCAGATTTGTATATTGTTTATGAAACGCAGCAGGTGACACCCGCGCTGATTAAGCTGCTGGCGGCGTTGACGCACCAGGTGAGAATGTCGGGTGGCGCTGACGCTTACCCGACCTACAAATCTTGAACCGGCGTAGGCCTGATAAGCGAAGCGCCATCAGGCAATTTCTCAAATCGCAGATAGCAAAAAGGCGCCTTTAGGGCGCCTTTTTACATTGGTGGGTCGTGCAGGATTCGAACCTGCGACCAATTGATTAAAAGTCAACTGCTCTACCAACTGAGCTAACGACCCGAAGTGGTGGGTGATGACGGGATCGAACCGCCGACCCCCTCCTTGTAAGGGAGGTGCTCTCCCAGCTGAGCTAATCACCCACTTCGGTACTTCACATTTTTGCAAGAAATCCAGCTGGCGAGAAAGTGGTGGGTGATGACGGGATCGAACCGCCGACCCCCTCCTTGTAAGGGAGGTGCTCTCCCAGCTGAGCTAATCACCCACTTCTCAATTTCTTGCTACACGGCGGAGACTACATAAAGTAGTTGGTGGGTGATGACGGGATCGAACCGCCGACCCCCTCCTTGTAAGGGAGGTGCTCTCCCAGCTGAGCTAATCACCCCCGCTGTGTGGAGTCGCATTATAGGGAGAGTTGAAAATGAGTCAACGCATTTTCTAAAGAATTTGTTTGTTCGTCGTAAAATTAGACAATGCGGTGGGGTTTTATGCGCTCACGCATGATTTCTATACAAAAACGGCTAACTTTGTCCATGATGAGGGATGAAGATTGAGGAATCAGCCAGGAGTGATAGAATATTGCCCTTCTCAGTTCCAGGTTTTGCCGGTTGTCGGCATCTTTAATAAACGTAAGGCCATTTAATGAAAATCAAAACTCGCTTCGCGCCCAGCCCGACAGGCTATCTGCACGTCGGCGGTGCTCGTACTGCTCTTTACTCCTGGCTTTTTGCACGTAATCACGACGGTGAGTTTGTGCTGCGTATTGAAGACACCGATCTCGAGCGCTCCACGCCGGAAGCTATTGAAGCCATTATGGATGGTATGAACTGGCTGAATCTGGAATGGGATGAAGGTCCGTACTATCAGACTAAACGTTTCGATCGCTACAACACGGTTATCGACGAAATGCTGGAAGCGGGCACCGCGTATAAATGCTACTGCTCCAAAGAGCGTCTGGAAGCGCTGCGTGAAGAGCAGATGGCGAACGGTGAAAAACCGCGTTATGACGGCCGCTGCCGCCACAGCCACGAACATCATGCTGACGATGAGCCGTGCGTGGTGCGTTTCGCGAACCCGCAGGAAGGTTCGGTTATCTTTGATGACCAGATCCGTGGCCCGATCGAGTTCAGCAACCAGGAGCTGGACGATCTGATCATCCGCCGTACCGATGGTTCCCCAACCTATAACTTCTGTGTGGTTGTCGATGACTGGGATATGGAAATCACCCACGTTATCCGTGGCGAAGACCATATCAACAACACGCCGCGTCAGATCAACATCCTGAAAGCGCTGAATGCACCGGTACCGGTTTACGCGCACGTATCGATGATCAACGGCGATGACGGCAAAAAACTCTCTAAACGTCACGGCGCAGTCAGCGTGATGCAGTATCGCGACGATGGCTACCTGCCGGAAGCGCTGCTGAACTATCTGGTGCGTTTAGGTTGGTCTCACGGCGATCAGGAAATCTTCACCCGTGAAGAGATGATCAAATTCTTCACCCTGAACGCCGTAAGTAAATCAGCCAGCGCCTTCAACACTGAAAAACTGCAGTGGCTGAATCATCACTACATCAACAATCTGCCATCTGAATATGTTGCAACGCATCTGCAGTGGCATATTGAGCAGGAAAATATCGACACCCGCGTGGGTCCGCAGCTGTCTGAGCTGGTGAAACTGCTGGGCGAACGTTGCAAAACGCTGAAAGAGATGGCGCAGAGTTGCCGTTACTTCTATGAAGATTTCGCTGAGTTCGACGCGGATGCGGCGAAAAAACACCTGCGTCCGGTTGCGCGTCAGCCGCTGGAAGTGGTGCGCGATAAACTGTCTGCTATCACTGACTGGACGGCAGAAAATGTTCATCACGCGATTCAGGCGACCGCCGATGAGCTGGAAGTGGGCATGGGTAAAGTCGGGATGCCGCTGCGCGTAGCCGTAACGGGTGCAGGTCAATCGCCTGCGCTGGACGTAACCGTTCACGCGATTGGTAAAAACCGCAGCATCGAGCGCATCAACAAAGCGCTGGGCTTTATTGCCGAGCGCGAAAGCCAGCAGTAATAAAAAACGGGCGAAAGCCCGTTTTTTTTATCCCTGTGCTCCGGCCAACCCAAGCCGCGACATAAACCCACAAATGCCTTCACGACGCAGCAAAACATTCAGCTTTTCCATCTCGTCTGGCGTCATCACCTGTAAGGTGTCGCTGATCTGCTGCCAGATAACGTCCGCTTCGTTGGTTGAGTAGCTTTTCGCCGGTTCATTCATTTGCACGTCGGCTTCATCAACGTGGAGCAGGGCAGGTGTATTAGCCAGAAAGTCTCTCACCTGCTGGGTGATGTGTATCAACCTTGCCCGACCACCTTTCACGCCCGGCATCGGCTCGGTTTGCCAGTGTTGTTCGCGGATCCAGCGATTGATTGTCTGACGCGTCATTCCCAGACAGCGCGCCAGCTCTTCGGTAGACATTTTATCTTTGAGTCTTTTCATTACGATTATGCGCCACGGATACCCAAACGTTGCAGCAGGCCGCTGATCCCTTCACGCAACAGTAAAGAGGTTAACTGTCGCTGCTCTTCAAGCGTCATTTCCTGCGCCAGATTCAGCAACAGGCCGTGAAACGCATTGTCATTCACACTCTGCGTGGTGTAAGTCGCGGTGGTGTCGGATGCGCGTTGCGCGCTATAGATAAACTCCCTGACCTGATCGTTAATGTGGACCAGACGGGCTTTTCCACCCTGAACGCCGGGACGGGGCGATGTTTGCCAACCTTCCTTGCGCACCCATTTATTAACGGTTTGTCGGCTGTAGCCAGTCAGGTGGGCGATTTCTTCCGGTGTCATTCGTTCCTTGAGCATGCTATTTCCTGAATCGCAGTGTGGAATTACGAGTTCATGTTATAGCATCATTTTAAAAGAAAGCGTGACAGGATTAACTTCTCTCTGCGAGCGTGCTCGGAATGTTATTCATCTGTCTGCTTTTTCAGCGATTAGCTTGCCGCAAAGCATTTTGCCGTTGACACCTCGCAATGGAATTCATATTATGCCGCCCGTCAACACGACACGCTTTACGTTGGGGCTATAGCTCAGCTGGGAGAGCGCTTGCATGGCATGCAAGAGGTCAGCGGTTCGATCCCGCTTAGCTCCACCAAATCCTGCTCCCATCAGGTTTGGAACGTAAAAGCACCGTTGGGGCTATAGCTCAGCTGGGAGAGCGCTTGCATGGCATGCAAGAGGTCAGCGGTTCGATCCCGCTTAGCTCCACCAAATTCAAACCCTCGCCTGTGGCGGGGGTTTTTTGTTTGTCTATACTGTTCCTAAACCAGCCACAACAATATTCGTATTCCGCCTTGTTTAGTCGGAATTTCCTCCTTTAGCACCTTGATTCGCTCGAATAATGCCCATAGTATCATTCTGGGTTATAGGTGTACCGACAAGGATGCAGTTCTGAATACTAATGAGATTTAATACAGATATTTTGTCGCGCAAGTTTTTTATAGCATTAGCTCTTTCTTTAATCGCAATTCCCTTTGCTCGCTTTGTCTCGCCTAAAGCCGTTATTGATGGTACTGAAGCTTATCTTGCCTGGTTGCCGCTTAGTGCAGCATTCGCTATCGTTCTGCTGTTTGGTCGTCACGCCGTTATTCCTTTGATCATTAGCTTTTTGGTGGTCAATAATTTCGTTGTCGATCTCACGCTTTTCCAGGCAGTTGTTTTACTTACCTGCCAGTTACTGGGCGTGCTGATTTCATCTGTAATGTTGCGCTGGAGCGTTGGCCGACGGTGGCGTTACGGATTGCCCAGCCACCATATGGGCGCTGTAGTCTTCTGGATTGGCTTTGTGGCACCGGCGATCATCAAAGGTATTATGTATCTGGTTGGTCACTACCTTGATTTTCCGGTAAGCGTCTCCAGCTACTTTGGCACCCATTCGTTGGTTTATGGCGTTGTGGATGTGCAAAGTCTCATTTGTGCGTCCCTGATATTTACGCCGCTTTTCTATTATCCAATGCGGATGATCCTTAACCCGCACTATGCCAGAGCCTTCTGGCGTCGTCATGTGGCCGCCTGCCTGTCGTCGCAGAATCGAACTTTTGTACTGTACTGGGTCCTGGGGCTTGTGGCGCTGCTCACCATACTGTGTTCGCCTTATGAGACGGAGTACATTGCCGGCTACCTGGTACCCATTATCTTTATCCTCTTCTTTTCGGGAATCAGTCGCTTAAGCGGCGTACTTATCGTCCTGATTTGGTCTGTGTCAGCATTCTTGCTGGTGCTGAATAACAAGCATTTCCTGTTTGGCGTGCTGAGCGCCTACTCGGTTGCTTTTGTTCTCTCAGTGCTGATCTCATTCACGATTTGTATTCTGTATATGGTACAGATTTACGCGCGCGGCGAGGCGCTGAAACGCAAATGGCACGACCAGGCGCTGATCGACCCCTTAACTGGGCTGCCGAACCTGCGTGAGTTTGAGCTGTGGTTAAAAGAGAACCCGCAGGCGACCGTTTGCTGCCTGCGCATTGATAACCTCGAGTTCTTAAGCCGCCACTACGGCATGATGATGCGCATTCACTGTAAGCGTGCGATCACCCGAAATTTACAGCCGCTTCTTACTCACGATGAAAAACTCTTTCAGATCCCCGGCAATGAGTTATTGCTGGTATTGACCGGTCCGGAGACCGAAGCGCGCCTGACGCATATTGTTGAATACCTGAATAATCACAAAATTAGCTGGAATAACAATGTGATCGACCTGGAATTCGGCGCGTCCTGGGGTGTCATCGACGGCAAAGAAGAAAACCAGCTGCACCATACGCTGGGGCAACTGAGCTGGCTCTCCGAACAGGCATGCAGCGCGCACCAGGTGCTGGCGCTGGATAGCCGGGAAGAGGCCGTCTCCGGCTTTACCACTGAGCGCGTCATAATGTTAAATCGGGTTAAACGCGCGCTTGCGCATGGCGGTATTCTTCTCTATGCGCAGCCTATCGTCGATAAAAACGGTCAGGGTTACCATGAGATTCTCAGCCGCCTGCAGTGCGACGGCGAGCTGATTATGCCGGATAAATTTATCCCGATTATCACCCAGTTTAACCTGAGCTACCGCTTTGATATGCAGGTAGTGGAAACGCTGCTCAGCAAGATGAAGCACTATCCGGAGCACCGTTTCGCCATCAATCTGATGCCGTTTACCCTGATGCAGAAAGGTGCGGCGGATGAAATCATTCGGCTGCTGAAACGCTATCGCGTCACGCCTGAAGCCATCACCATTGAGGTCACGGAGGAGCAGGCGTTCTCAGACTCGGAAAACAGTTTGCAGAATATTCGCCAGCTCAGCGCGTATGGCTGCCTGATTGCGATCGATGACTTTGGTACCGGGTACGCCAACTATGAGCGCCTGAAGCGTGTGGAAGCGGATATCGTCAAGATTGACGGTTGCTTTGTGCGCGATATTGTCAGCGAAAAAATGGACCAACTGATCGTGAAGTCGATTTGCGACATGGCGAAGGTGAAGAACCTGACGCTGGTGGCCGAGTATGTCGAAACGCAGGAGCAGAAAGAGACGTTATTCGAACTGGGCGTGGATTATCTGCAAGGCTATTTGATTGGTAAACCTGCACCGCTCAGCGAATTGAAGAAATAAAAAACGGGACGATTATCGTCCCGTTTTTTTATGTTTCCTGTTCAGTCAGGCGTTACAGCACCAGCGCCGCGATAGACGCAGACAGCACGCTCACCAGCGTAGAACCATAAACCAGTTTCAGGCCGAAGCGGGAAACTACGTTACCTTGCTCTTCATTCAGGCCTTTAATCGCCCCGGCGATGATACCGATAGAAGAGAAGTTCGCGAAGGAAACCAGGAACACGGAGATGATACCGACTGCGCGCGGAGAGAGCGTAGACGCCACTTTCTGCAGGTCCATCATCGCGACGAATTCGTTAGAGACCAGTTTGGTCGCCATGATACTGCCTACCTGCAGCGCTTCGCTGGCCGGTACACCCATCACCCACGCAATCGGGTAGAAGATGTAGCCCAGGATGCCCTGGAAGGAAATACCCAGAACGGCAGCAAACAGGGCGTTCAGACCTGCAATCAGCGCGATAAAGCCAATCAGCATCGCCGCAACGATAATCGCTACTTTGAAACCAGCCAGAATGTATTCACCCAGCATTTCGAAGAAGCTTTGGCCTTCGTGCAGGTTAGACATCTGAATGTTTTCTTCGCTGGCATCAACGCGGTACGGGTTGATGATAGAGAGGACGATAAAGGTGCTGAACATGTTCAGAACCAGCGCCGCCACCACGTATTTCGGGTCCAGCATGGTCATGTAGGCGCCGACGATAGACATCGACACGGTAGACATGGCGGTTGCCGCCATGGTGTACATGCGGTTGCGGGACATTTTGCCGAGAATATCTTTATAAGCGATAAAGTTCTCAGACTGACCCAGAATCAGCGAGCTCACGGCGTTGAACGATTCCAGTTTGCCCATGCCGTTGACTTTGGAGAGCACGAAACCAATTGCACGGATAACAACCGGCAGTACGCGAATGTGTTGCAGGATACCGATCAGCGCAGAGATGAAGACGATAGGGCACAGAACTTTCAGGAAGAAGAATGCCAGGCCTTGATCGTTCATGCTACCGAAGACGAAGTTGGTGCCTTCGTTGGCGAATCCGAGCAGTTTTTCGAACATTTCGGAAAAGCCTTTCACGAAGCCCAGACCGACGTTGGAGTTCAGGAAGAACCATGCCAGTAAGACTTCGATGACAAGTAATTGAATTACATAACGAATTCGAATTTTTTTGCGGTCATGGCTGACCAGCAACGCTAAAATCGCCACAACGCCAAGCGCCAGGACGAAATGAAGAACGCGGTCCATATTTGCTCCAAATATGAGGCAGGTTTAATTTTCTTGCACATTCTATGTAACGTAACTAAATAAAACGAGATCAAAGTCGCACTATATTCAGAACCTGTGAGCAATCTCAAAAAGAGTGATCGAACATACATTTTTATTATGTTACGTAAATGTGTTTAAAGATTGTATAATGTACTAACCTCACAATAAGCGTATACCAAACCTTCCCAACCTCCAGCCCGACTATCGGTTTCGGCTATCAGAGCAATCATTATCACCTCTCTAAATGAACTTGATAATCATTCTCATTTTGGTAGCATGAAACATAGCAAAGGCTATGTTTTTGAGGCAGAGAATGACAGAGAGTCGCGTGGCAAGTAACAACAGCAGTCGTACAGCGCGCCGGATGAGGCTTGCGCTGATGGGGCCCGCATTTATTGCCGCCATCGGCTATATCGATCCGGGTAACTTTGCGACCAACATTCAGGCCGGGGCCAGCTTCGGCTATCAGCTTTTGTGGGTGGTGGTATGGGCCAACCTGATGGCGATGCTGATTCAGGTGCTTTCTGCCAAGCTCGGTATCGCCACGGGCAAAAACCTGGCGGAACAGATCCGCGACCATTACCCAAGACCGGTAGTGTGGTTTTACTGGGTGCAGGCTGAAATCATCGCTATGGCGACCGATCTCGCGGAGTTTATCGGCGCGGCGATTGGCTTTAAGCTGATCCTGGGTATCTCCCTGCTTCAGGGCGCGGTACTTACCGGGATTGCCACGTTCCTGATCCTGATGCTGCAACGGCGTGGGCAAAAACCGCTGGAGAAAGTGATCGGCGGGCTGCTGCTGTTTGTCGCCGCAGCCTACATCGTCGAACTGATCTTCTCGCAACCTGCACTGGCCCCGCTGGCAAAAGGGATGATTATTCCTTCTCTGCCCACCTCGGAAGCCGTATTCCTCGCGGCGGGCGTGCTGGGTGCGACCATCATGCCGCACGTGATTTACCTGCACTCGTCGTTGACGCAGAATTTGCACGGCGGTAGCGCGCGCGAACGCTATAACGCCACGCGCTGGGATGTGGCGATTGCCATGACCATCGCCGGATTCGTTAACCTGGCGATGATGGCTACCGCTGCCGCCGCGTTTCACTTCCACGGGCATACGGGAATTGCGGATCTCGACCAGGCGTATCTGACGCTGGAACCGTTGCTCAGTCATTCAGCCGCCACTATCTTTGGCCTGAGCCTGATTGCCGCCGGGCTCTCCTCTACCGTGGTGGGTACCCTGGCAGGGCAGGTGGTGATGCAGGGCTTCATTCGCTTCCACATACCGCTGTGGGTGCGCCGCTCCGTCACTATGCTGCCGTCGTTCATCGTGATTCTGATGGGCATGGACCCGACCCGCATTCTGGTGATGAGCCAGGTGCTGCTGAGCTTCGGGATTGCGCTGGCGCTGGTGCCGCTGCTGGTCTTTACCAGCAATCAAAAACTGATGGGTGAGTTGGTGAACTCCGCACTGGTAAGACGCGTTGGTTGGCTAATTGTAGGGCTGGTGGTCGCGCTGAACGGCTGGCTGCTGGTGGGAACGCTGTTGGGGCTCTAGCATAAAATCCGTGGCCCGCGACAGGTCACGGTTTTGCTTACGTATTTCCCATAGGATGGATGCGCCTTGTTAATCGGTGCGCATCCATGAATCATTTCGATCTCGCTTTTCTCAAATATCTCCAGGATAACTCGCCGCTTGCCATCGATGCTGCCGTGCAGCGTTTTGGTAAAACACTCTCTACACTCAAGCGCACGATGAAGGAGATTAACGATCTTCTGCCGGAACACGTCCAGCTTCATCAGGATAATCAATTCATTGCCACCCGCATTGGTTATCGGGAATACATCGAATTTTTGCAGCGTGTACAGTTCAGCCGCTATATCACCACGCCTGAAGAGCGCGTAAGCTGCCTGTTGGTTACACTTTGCCTGCACGATGTGGTGAACAAAAACGAATACTACAAAAAGTTTAACGTTAGCGCCGGGACGGTAAAAAACGATAATCCGCTGATACAGCGTCAGTTGCAGGTTCATGCGTTGTCTCTGGTAAGCGTTCCCCGTAAAGGTTCGCGGCTGGTCGGTAATGAATTTCGTCTGCGTGTCGCTGCGTGCATCGCGATAGTAAAAACTGTTGAGATAGGCGCGAATCATCGGTTAGTGGCGCATCAGGCGAACGAGCCGGCGAATCGGGCGATTGCTGAACAATTTCTTGATGAATGCGCAGAAGAGATCGTTCAGGCGGCAGAGTGTTATTCCCGCATCATTAGCCCAATAATCCGCCCCGGTTATAATGGCAGAAAGTATTTGCTGGTTTATCTTAGCCTGGCGCTGCATCGTAGTAAGCGGGGACACAGGATTACCCCCGCGGAGACAGTCCAGTTCCTGACAACATATCCCTATCAGGCGCTGGACAGTGACGTGGAAAACGTCTGCCTGGATATGTTGATTGCCTCACTTACGCTGACATACCGTCCCTTTACACTTTATGATGCGGCGCTGGTTCACTGCGTGAGAAGAGTGTGTACGATACTGGCGCGCAAGCTGAACGTTACCATTCATAGCCCTCACGCCTGGTTTGCAGAACTCTATAACTTCATTTATGCCGCAATTATTCAGAACACGCTGCGGCTGTGGTTTGATGATAAAAAATTACACGGTGTTGAAGGGCGGTACCCTGACTTATGGCTACAGGTGCGGCAGGCGTTAGAAGAGATTGAGCATCTGTGGCAGGTCTCTTTTTCGCCTGTCCATCTGGCTACGTTGGTTCTGATTATCAAGAAATATGAACTGAGAAATAGCGTAGTGAGTGACGCGAAAAAACGCGTAATCATCGTCACAAACTCCTCAGAAAGCAAAGTGGGTTACTTTCGGGAAGTGCTGCTCTCACGGTTTCACATTGATGTTGTGGCATGCGTAAACATTAATGAAATAGACCTCCTGAAGCAGGAGGCATTTGATCTGCTCATCACATTCACCAACAAAATCTCCAATCATCTGCGCTATGCGGAACTGGAATGCGTGAAAGTGAATTTCTGGCTGACGCAGGAAGATTTCAGGCTGTTACGTGAACGCGGTTTACTCCCCGCGCGTCAGAAAATACCTGCCGACACATTTGTGCGGCAGGTACAAGGCATGAGCCCGGAAGCGTTAAAAGCGTTTCTCGAATTCCGCTATGGCGACATCTTTATTTAAGCGCATCGACACGGTCGGCGGCTTCCCGCGCAATTTGCGAACAAAGGCCGAGGTAATGCGCCGGATCGAGCAGCGCCGCTATCTCTTCATCGCTGAAATGCTCACGTATGACATTATCCTGACGTAAAACGTCTGCATAGGGCAGCGATTCGTGGGTACTGCGCATCGCCAGTTGATAGACGCGCTCGTGGGCGGCATCTTTGCCCAGTTTCTCCACCAGTTGCATCATGATTTTCTCGCTGTTAATGAGTCCATGCGTTAATTGCGCATTTTGCTGCATCCGTTCACGATGAATCACCAACGTGCGCGTCAGCTCCTCGGCACGCATGACTATCTCAGTGATGCACTCCATACTCTCCTGAATATTGGCATCAAAAATAAAATAGGCGGAGCTGTCTGCTTCGAAAGGGCGAGAGGTGACGTAGAGACAGGAGGTCAGCACGGAATACAGCTTCTGCGCATTACCGATAATCCCTTTGGCCAGTTTCGGGTTTACTTTTTGCGGCATTGTGCTGCTACCGACGGTGCCTTTGGTAAAGGCCTCCGACACTTCGCCAAACTCCTCACCGGAGGTTTGATAGACCTCTTCCGCTATCTTATGCAGGGTTGTGGCCAGCAAGCACAAATTGCTGATGTACTCCATGCGGTACACGCGTGAATTTCTTGAAGGTATCGCCATTGAATGCATGCCGAGCCGCCAGGCAACGCTCTCCTGAACTTTCTGTCCGGTCTCGCCCGTAGCGTGAAAGGCGCCAACGGCGCCCCCCATCATCACTGTAAATATTCGCTTTTCGGCTTCGCGCATTCGTTCTTGCGCGCTCAGAAGCTCTTCAATCCACACCGCAACTTTGTAGCCCCAGGTAATGGGCAATGCGTGTTTCCCGTGGGTGCGGCCCGCCATGAGTGTATCGTGATGCGCGCGCGCCATAGCGGCGAGGTTGTGTAATATATCGCGTAGGAATGTCTGTATTTGCGCATCGAACTGCTTCGCCAGATAGAGCTGTGCGGTTTGCTGGATATTTTGTGTTGTCACGCCGTAATGAACGTATTTTCCGCTTTCACTGTCACAGGCTTTCACCAGCACTTTCAGCACCGGCACAAAACCGTGGCCAATTTCACGCAGCAGGCGATCCATTTCCAATAGATCGATGCGTTCAACCCGGCAATTGGCGGCAATATTTTCAGCCGCGCTGGCGGGGATCACACCATGCTCCGCCTGAGCCAGGGCCAGCGCAGCCTCAACGTCCAGCCAGGATTGCACTCGCGCCTGTTGGCTAAGCCATATTTTCAGACCGCGATCATCAAGCGTTTTGCTTTTTGAATCATAGAGTGCGCGCATTATTCTCTCCTTGTTTTTAATTCGCGCCCGCAAGACGGTCATCTACCGCGTTACGGACAAACTCAACATGTGGGCCAAAGACCACGTGGATGTGGTTGCTGGAGGGGATAAATGTCCCCAGCGCGCCGGAATCTTTCAGCAATGCCATATCAATTTTCTTCTGGTCACTCAAATCGATGCGTAAACGAGAAACGCAGTTCTCAACGCGTTTGATATTCTCTTTACCGCCGAGCCCCTGAATCACCAGTTCGGCGACTTTATCGTATTCTTTATTATTCAGCAGGGTGCTATCGGTCGTTTCACTCTCACGCCCTGGTGTTTTAATATCGAACTTGCTAATCGCGAAGCGAAATACAAAATAGAACACGACAAAGTTAACTACACCCAACAGAATTAAATTTAGCCACTGTGTGTGCTCGTACATCAAACCAAAAATGCCGAAGTCAAAAACAGTACCGCGAATATAACCAATAGATACGTCCAGTAATTGCAGCGGTATAGTCAATAAACCGCACAGTACGGCATACACAATAAACAGTTTTGGTGCGATGAACAGGAAGGAAAATTCAAGCGGTTCGGTAATATTGCCGAGCATCGCCGTTAATACCACGGTGAGAATCATCCCCTTGGCGAATTTTTTATTTTTGAAATAGGCGGTGTGGTACATGGCAAGGCCAATTGCCGGCACACGAAACAGAGTGGTTAACATTTGCCCGGAGGCGAGATAGCTGGTCAGTGTGGGCATAAATTCTTTCCAGGCCGGATGGGCAGGGCCAAGGTCGAAGAGAATCTTATTCATTGCGGGCAGAATTCCAACGTAAGTTTGCCCGTCAATAAGATAGGTGCCGCCAGCGGCGGTGAAGCGCACGGTTGAGCTGAGCACATGCTGCAGGCCGAAGGGAATGAGCAGGCGGTTAAGCGTCATATAAATTCCTGCGCCGACGTTCGGTGCCATCATAATGGTTGAGACGGCGCGCATGCCGGCAGTAAAAAGCTCCCAGATGAACGGAATGATTAAGCCCACCGGGATCGCGAAGGCGATGGTCAAAATAGCCACTGACTTTTTACCGCTAAAAAAAGCAAACGCCAGCGGCAGCTGTAAGCGGTAAAAACGGTCGGTTATTTTCGCTGCCAGCAGACCCGCGATAATTCCGCCCAGCGCCTCAATCTTCAGCGTCTGGATCCCTAAAATCATCCCCTGGCCTGCAAGCGAAAGGTCGCCTTTAGCCAGGTCACCCGCCAGTTTTAAATGCACATGCATGGCGATAAGCAATGTCAGATACGCCGCCACGGAGGCAAATACGGCAATCCCTTTTTCTTTCTTCGACATGCCGTACGCGACGCCCATCGCGAAAAGCAGTGGGATATTATTAAATATCACACTGCTGATTAATCCCAGGGAAGATAAAACGGCTTTGAATATGTCATTACCTAAAAAAGGCAGCTTATCGATCATATAGCTCTGACCTAAAGCAGAACTAATGCCCATTACCATGCCAACCGGAGCCAGTACGGCAATAGGTAATAACAGTGAACGACCGAATGTCTGAATTTCATCTCTAAAATGTGCATTCATGATAGTAATCCTGACGTGAAATACCGTCACGCTAAGATACGTTGAGCACCTTTTTGCTCAAGGGCAAATAGTGATGAATAAAAAGCGCAGGATTTGACCATAAAAAAAGGGTTCCTGATATACAGAAACCCTTTTTAAAGTCATTAGCGTTGGGGGAAATTAATGATGCTTCCCGTGCCCATGTCCGTGACCACGGCCATGTCCACGCCCGTCATGGCGACCATCGTGATAACCGCGCTCGTAAGCTTTACGATTATCCCAACCGCGATGCCAACCATTGTCATGGCGGTGCCAGCCGCGGTCACGCCATTGATAGTGACGATGCCAGTAGTCCCGGTCGCGCCAGCGGCCGCCGTCCCAGTAGTTACCGTAATTATCACGATCGCCAATTTGTAATTTTATTGATGGCAGCAGGGTGATTTCACCAGCGTTAGCAATCATTGGTGCTGCTGAGGCCATCAAGACTGCAGCCAGAATCAGTGACCTGAACATAGTTTATCTCCTTCACGATCGGGGCCTTACCCGGCCTGTTAACCCTATATTACGAACAAGTAAATATCCGTATCATCGGGGTAACTCCTAAATCGTAAAGGGCAGCACTTTTTGCCAAAAGTGCTGCTAATTTGCGCTAACCAAGAATTGCGTCTATGGCGGCGCGTTCTTCTGCACTGAAGTGTCTGTTATTCAACATGCCCACGGCGTCATCCAGTTGCGCCGTTTTACTGGCACCAATCAATACAGATGTCACTTTGTCGTCACGTAATACCCAGGCCAGCGCCATCTGCGACAATTTCTGCCCACGCTGCCTGGCAATCTCATTGAGCTGGCGAACCTTCGCGAGTTTCTCTTCCGTCAGTTGCTCCGGATTAAGAAAACGGCTGCCGCTGGCGGCTCGGGAATCTGTCGGAATACCATTGAGATAGCGATCCGTAAGCTGCCCGCCCGCTAACGGTGAAAAAGCGATACTGCCAACGCCTTCCTGCTTCAGCAGATCGAGCAGCCCATCTTCCACCCAGCGTTCAAACATGGAATATTTTGGCTGGTGGATCAGGCAGGGAGTGCCCAGATCGTTCAGAATCGCAAGGGCCTCTTTCGCACGGTCAGCCGGGTAGTTGGAAAGCCCGATGTACAGCGCTTTGCCCTGACGTACGATGTGATCCAGCGCACGCATGGTTTCCACCAGCGGCGTATCCGGATCCGGACGGTGGTGATAAAAGATATCCACGTACTCCAGCCCCATGCGTTTCAGGCTTTGATCGAGGCTGGCGACCAGATACTTACGCGATCCCCAGTCGCCATAAGGCCCATCCCACATGGTGTAGCCCGCTTTGCTGGAGATAATCAGCTCATCGCGCCAGGGTAAAAAGTCTTCCCGCAGAATGCGGCCAAAATTACTCTCTGCCGAGCCCGGCGGTGGCCCATAGTTGTTGGCTAAATCAAAATGGGTAATACCGAGGTCAAAGGCATGGCGCAGCAGTTGCCTGCTGGTTTCGATTAACGTGGCGTCGCCAAAGTTATGCCATAAGCCCAGCGAAATGGCGGGAAGTTTTAGCCCGCTTGTGCCGCAGCGACGATATTCCATCGTGTTGTAGCGTGACGGATCTGCCTGATAAACCATAAGTTCCTCCGCAAAGCATCAGTAGTGTATGCGTTTACACTACGCATTGTTGCTGCCGCCGTATACTCCCTTTCGCTGTAAATTTTACTTTCCAATAGCATTTTCGTATCTGTCTGGACAGGCGAACCGCTTCTTCAATACTCAGAGATGAGCAAGTGGCTAAAGGGTACTTATCATGCAAACGTCTTACACTGTTGCGGATTATCTACTGGATCGCCTCGCCGACTGCGGCGTGGACCATCTGTTTGGCGTGCCGGGAGATTACAACCTGCAATTCCTCGACCATGTGATTGCGCATCCTGCGCTGCGCTGGGTTGGCTGCGCCAATGAACTCAATGCCGCTTATGCCGCCGATGGCTATGCACGCGTTCAGGGTTGCGGCGCGTTGTTGACGACCTATGGCGTGGGAGAGTTGAGTGCGTTAAACGGCGTAGCGGGAAGCTTCGCCGAATATGTGCCGGTGCTGCACATTGTGGGTGCGCCCTGTACCGGGTCGCAGCAGCGTCAGGAGCTGCTGCACCATACGCTGGGCGACGGAAAATTCGACCATTTTCGGCAGATGAGCGCGCCGATTTCCGTGGTGCAGGGCGTGTTAACCGTCCGCAATGCGACGGATGAAATCGACCGCGTACTGACTGAAATGATCAAACATCGCCGTCCGGGCTATCTCTCGCTGCCCGCCGATGTGGCGAAAGCGCCGACCAGTCGTCCGGTGAACGCGCTAACGCTTACAGATACCGCTATTAACGACGGCCAGATTGAGCGCTTTACACAAGCCGTCCGCGACCTGCTGCAACCCTGTCGGCGAGTCTCTTTGCTGGCGGATTTTCTCGCGCTGCGCTTTGGCCTGCAAGAAACGCTGCGCGACTGGATGGCAAAGACGCCGATTCCGCACGCCTCGTTGCTCATGGGCAAAGGTCTGTTTGATGAGCAGCAACCGGGCTTCGTGGGTATTTACAGCGGTGTGGCGAGTTTATCGCAAACGCGCGAATCGATAGAGGACGCGGAGGCGATTCTGTGTATTGGCACGCGTTTCACGGATACCACCACCGCAGGCTTTACTCACAAAATCCCTGACAAAAAATCGATTTCAATTCAACCGTTTGCCGCGCGTGTCGGCGATCGCTGGTTTAGCGGTATTCCGATGGTACAGGCGACGCAGGCGTTAATTGCCGTGAGCCATGAGCTGTCGGCAAAATGGCGCACGGAAACACGCTGCATAGCGCCGCTTGCCCCCGGAAAAGAGGGCGAGTTAACGCAGGCGCGCTTCTGGCAAACGCTGCAAAAACATCTTCAGCCTGGCGACATCATTCTGGGCGATCAGGGTACCGCAGCGTTTGGCGTAGCGGCCCTTAAGCTGCCCAGTGATGCTTCACTGATTGTACAACCGCTGTGGGGTTCAATCGGTTTCACGCTACCCGCCGCGTTTGGCGCGCAAACCGCTCGCCCGGAAAGACGCGTGGTGCTGATCGTTGGTGACGGCGCGGCGCAACTGACGATTCAGGAGCTGGGTTCAATGCTGCGCGATGGCCTGCGACCGTTAATTCTGCTGCTCAACAACGATGGTTATACGGTGGAGCGGGCGATCCATGGCCCCGAAGCGCGCTATAACGACATCAGTTTGTGGAACTGGACGCAGCTGCCGCAGGCGCTGAACCTCGACAGCCAGGCCCAGTGCTGGCGGGTGACGGAGAGTGTTCAACTGGACGAGGTGCTGGCGAAAACCGCGCAAATTGAACGCTTAACGCTGGTGGAAGTGGTGCTGCCGAAGCAGGACATTCCTGACCTGCTTCGTGCTGTCACTCAGGCGCTCGAGACGCGCAACAGTAAGGGCTAGAGCTTATCCTTACGCGGAACCATCATCATCGGCTTGCCCGCCAGCAGGAGCCAGGCGGGCAGCATCACAATACACAATAGCGGTAAAAGCGTGGTATCCGGCACCACCACGGCGGCCATAAACAAGCTCAGCCAGCCATCACGCGTTACCACCAGCACCAGCCCCAGAATCGCGCAGGAAACGGTAATTGCCGCTGGAACGGCATCGACGTGAGCGTGCAGCATCAGCCCTAAAGACACGGCGACAAATACCGCCGGGAAGATGCGACCACCACGAAAACCGCTGGCCGAGGCAATCACCAGCGCTGCCAGCTTCACGGCGGCAATCAGCATAAAATCACTGCTGGTCAGCGTCTGGCTAAAGGCGAGCTGCTGCATCTCGTCGAGCCCTTTAAACAGCGTAATAGGTCCGCCGATAACCCCCAGCAGGCCCAGCAAAAAACCACCTGCGCTGAGCACCAGAACCGGATGTTTTAAGCGATGCATCAGGGCGTGCAGACGAGGCAGACACCACACCGCCACCATGCCCACCGCAATAGCGATCGCGGCAACCACCGCGCCGCTGAAAATATCGATAATCCGCATCTGCTGATAATGAGGGATCGGCAGCGAAAAATGCGGCTGGAAGAAGAGGCTGGTGGTGAGCGCTCCGGCAGCCGCCGCCAACAGCGGTGCAAACAGGCGATCCCACAGGGGCGCATCGTTATTGCCATTCAGGGTTTGCGAGAAAATCAGCGCGGCGGCAACCGGCGTGCCAAACAGCGCGCCGATGGTGCCTGCGGCGGCAAGGATTGTCCATTCAAGGGAGCTGACGCGCGGGAAAAAGCGCGCACCCAGCACCACGGCGAGCGCGATATTCACCGACATAATCGGATGCTCCGGGCCGAGGCTAACGCCGCCTGCCAGGCCAATCACCAGCGCGAGGATCAACCCCGGCAAACAGTAGGATGCGACGGGCACGCCAATTAAGGGTTCGGTTGCCGGGTCGGGCCCCGCATGACCTGGGCTAAAGCGAATCACCAGGCCTACCGCCAGGCCGGTCAGTGTCAGTACCAGTGTTATCCACCACGGTGAATCCCATGAGACGCCTAATGCGCCGGGGAGGGTGCTCCACAGCAGGTGCTGCAATACTGAGGCGAGTTTCATCACCACAATTAACATCAGGCTGGCGGCAACACCAATAACCATCGCCGGAATGGCGAGTAATAACATCGTGCGGGCTCGCGGATGGAGCATGATGATTTCCTTTTGGCTAAAAGCTGGCATCACTTTGCCGGGTTCTGTAAAAGCCTTCAGCGCAATAGATGCTGAAACGATACGGCGAAACAGAGATATCCTTAAGGTTGATACATAAAATTATGTGACGTAGATCGATAATCCAGGGGTGCTCACACAATCGTCATTGTTGTTACAGCGCCTTGAATTTACTCTGTGATATACACGTCATACTTTAAGTTGCCTGTGCGTTGGCTGCACTCGCTCACCCCAGTCATGTACTCATGTACGCTCCTGGGGATTCACTCGTTTGCCGCCTTCATGCAACTCGAATTATTTTGGGTATATAGAATTATCCTGACTTTAGCGGAGCCGTAACGGAATGACAAAGTTTGCATTAACAGGAGACGTCGGGGGCACCAACGCGCGTTTAGCGTTATGTGACCTCGCCACGGGAGAAATCTCGCAGGCGAAGACCTACTCAGGCCTGGATTACCCAAGCCTCGAAGCGGTGGTCCGCGTCTATCTCAAAGAACACAATGTGGAAGTGGAAGACGCCTGCATCGCCATTGCCTGCCCGATTACCGGTGACTGGGTGGCGATGACCAACCACACCTGGGCTTTCTCCATTGCAGAAATGAAGAAGAATCTCGGCTTTGCGCACCTGGAAATTATTAATGATTTCACCGCCGTGTCGATGGCTATCCCGATGCTGAAAAAAGAGCACCTGATTCAGTTCGGCGGCGCGGAACCGGTAGAGGGCAAACCGATTGCGGTTTATGGTGCCGGCACCGGGCTAGGCGTCGCGCATCTGGTTCACGTTGACAAGCGTTGGGTCAGCCTGCCGGGCGAGGGCGGCCACGTCGATTTCGCGCCAAACAGCGAAGAAGAGGGGATTATCCTTGAAGAGCTGCGGGCGGAAATCGGTCATGTCTCTGCGGAACGTGTGCTTTCCGGACCGGGGCTGGTGAATCTGTATCGCGCGATTGTGAAATCTGACGGTCGTCTGCCGGAAAACTTACAGCCGAAAGACATCACTCAGCGTGCGCTGGAAGATACCTGCATCGACTGTCGCCGCGCGCTGTCGCTGTTCTGCGTCATCATGGGCCGCTTTGGCGGCAACCTGGCGCTGACGCTCGGCACTTTTGGTGGCGTCTATATCGCGGGCGGCATCGTGCCGCGCTTCCTTGAGTTCTTTAAAGCGTCCGGCTTCCGTGGCGGTTTTGAGGATAAAGGCCGTTTCAAAGCCTACGTGCAGGATATCCCGGTCTATCTGATTGTTCACGATAACCCTGGCCTGCTCGGCTCCGGGGCGCACCTGCGCCAGACGCTGGGGCAAATTCTGTAATCTCTTTGGCCGGGCAACCCTCGGTTGCCCGGCCAGCTTTCCCTCAGTTTATCGCGCTATTTCGCAGCGCAACCCTTTCTGCCACTTTCAGGAACGGCAGATAGAAAAATACGCCGAACACAATAATGATGAGTTGTACCACCACGGCACGCCAGTCACCCGCCGTTGCCAGCCAGGCGCTCAAAATGGGCGGGGTAGTCCATGGGATCATCACCACACAGCGCGATATCAATCCAAGAGAAGTACAAACCCAGGCAAAGTAGATCCCTATCGCCGGAAGCAGGACAAACGGTATCATCAGGGGCAGGTTAAATACGATAGGTAAACCAAAAATAACCGGTTCGTTGATGTTGAATAAGCCGGGTGTGATTGCCAGGCGTGCAACCTGATTAGCCGCTTTTTGCCGTGAAAAAATAAAAATAGCGATCAGCAACGAAATGGTGCTGCCTGTCCCGCCAATCATCCCAAAGGTCGGTACAAATATATTGTTGATAATATGCGGAATAGGTTCGCCATTTGCAAAGGCGAGCATATTTTCATTGGTGTTAATCAGCAAGAACGGTTCCAGAATCACGCTGTTCACTACGGCCTGATGAATACCCAGCGTGAAGAGAAAGTTACCAAAACTATAAATAAAAATCGTGCCTGGCAGGCTGGTATTGATCAGGCGCAGAGGTTGCTGGATTAATGTGGTAATGAGATGAATAAGGTCCGTATGCAGAAAATTAGTTAATAGCGCTGCGGCAAGCGCAAAGAGGGAAAGCGTCAGAATGGTTGGAATGAGCGCCGTGAAAGAGTTACTGACGGCTGGCGGTACGTTTTCGCCCAGGGAAATTTGCAGCCTCTTAATGGCCGAGATTCGCAGGAACAGTTCTGTCGAGAGCAATCCAATGATAACGCCGGCAAAAATGCCGGTGGTGCCAATATTAGAGAAACTTAATACCTGCGTGATAGAAACCGTTGTCTTTTCACCGATAGGCGCAAGCTCTATTTGAATCGGCATCATAATAATCAGGCTACAAATAGCAATAATCACTGCCGACACAGGATTGGTGCTGTTTTTATTGCGCGCTAAAGACCAGGCGATCATAGGGGCTATCAGTAGCGCCGCGATATTCAACGTGCCATTGATAATCACATCGCCCCACACTTTACATTTTGTTAGTGCTTCGCCTTCCAGTATCCAGGGAAACACCACGTTATTAATCAGCACCGCCAATCCTGCCAGAATGAATATCGGCATAATGGCGGCAAACGCGTCTCGAAGAGAGCGTAGGTGCACCTGCCCGGCAATGCGGGCGGAGATTTCGACAAAGCGATCGGTTATAGACTGCATACTCATTTCAGACATAGCAGAACCCTTTTTAATCCTGAACCTTGCCAGGCAATGCCGGCGTCAGTGTTCGCAAATGACTAGTCATATAAACAATATGACTAGTCATTTGGTTGTCTGCGCTAATATCGCAAAAAAACAGCAGAAAAATGTGAGCCGTCTCGAAAGTTCTGGCTATGACGGGTACAAAAAAGGCCTCCTGTGATGCGCACCACATAAAGGCCTAAGGCGATTCCTGGAGGGGATTAGAGATGCATTAACTGACGAAACTCTTTCACCTTGCTGCGGCTGACGGGCACCTGAAAATCAAGGTCGCGCAGGCGCAGAATGTAGGTGTTATTAAACCAGGGTTCGATCTCGCGGATTTTATCCAGATTCACGCAGTAGGAGCGGTGGCAACGGAAGAAGTGCGTTGCCGGAAGCTTGCTGCAAAATTCAGTGATGTTCATCGGCATCACGTACGACTCGCGTTTGGTGTACACGAAGGTCATTTTCTCGTGCGCTTCGGCGTAGTAAATATCGTTGATACTGGTAACGATAATGCGTTCATCTTTGATCAGATTGATGGTGTCGTTTTCGCGCGCAGTTGTTCCCGGTATCGCGGTACTGCCGCCCGCTTGCTGTTGCCAGGCGCTTTCCAGTTTCTGCAACATGCTGATAATGCGTGATTCCTGGTAAGGCTTAAGAATGTAATCAAACGCCTCCAGCTCGAACGCTTCTACCGCGTGTTCTTTCCACGCGGTGATAAACACGATAAACGGCTTATGGGCAAACTGGCTGATGCTTTGTGCCAGCAGCACCCCATCCAGCGAAGGAATATTGATATCAAGGAAGATGGCGTCCACTTTGTTGTGCTGCAAAAAACGTAGCACGTCGAGGCCGTCGTCAAACGTACCGACAATCTCCATCTGGCTGTGTTCTTTTATCAGCCAGGTCAGTTCCTGTTGCGCCAGAATCTCGTCTTCAACAATGATGACTTTCATTTTCTCTCCCTATAACGGCAGCAGAGTGGCGGGAGCCGTTACCGGCGTGCGCGCGTTAGGAATATAAAACGCGATTTCCGTACCGGGTTCCAGACGGCGGATGTGCAGCCCCTCGCCATACAACAATTTTACCCGGTGATGAACGTTCAGCAGGCCAATTTTATTGCCTGGCATTTCATTGGCTTCAACGCGGGCGATGACCTGTGGGTCGATACCGTGCCCCGTATCGCGCACGCTGATGCGCACGCGGTTGCCGCTTTCGGTGATGCTAATGGTGACCACGCCCTTGCCCTTACAGGGCTGGATGCCGTGGACGATGGCATTTTCGACCAGCGGCTGAATCAGCAGGCTTGGGATCAGGCAATTCACCTCATCATCGATATCGTAGATAACCGTCAGCTTATCGCCAAATCGCGCCTGCTCAATGGCGATGTAATCTTTGATTTGGTACAGCTCTTTGCGGATATCAATCTGCTCATCGTCTTTCAATTCAATGTTATAGCGCAGATAGCGAGACAGATTAAAAATCAACTGGCGCGCGGTGTCCGGATTCAGGCGAATGGAGGACGAAATCGCGTTCAGGGCGTTAAACAGAAAATGGGGATTAATCTTGCTTTGCAGGGCGCGTAGCTCTGCCTTATTTGCCATTTCCCGCAGCTGCTCGGCGCGCGAGACCTCCAGCTGCGTCGAGATAATCTGCGACAGGCCAACCGCCATCTCCTGCAAGGATGAGGTAATTTGGTGCGCATGGCAGTAGTAGATTTTCAGCGTCCCGGTCACCACGCCTTTCTCCCACAAGGGAATAACCAGCATCGAGTGAATTTCCGGGGTACGATAAGCCTCATCATTGTTTTTAATAATGATTTTTCCACTGCTTATCGCTTCGAATGTGGTTGGGCTAATAATATCGTCCTGATCGCGATAGTTATTTTCCCCCACGCCGACGTACGCCAATACGTGGTCAGTATTGGTGATTGCCACCGCATCGGCGTGGATATCGTTGCGAATGATGTCGCACACCTGGCGCAGAGATTCGCTATTCACATGACGGAACAGCGGCAGCGTTTTGTTGGCGATATCGAGCGCCAGTTTGGCCTGCCGCGCGGCGCTGGCCTCTTTTTCTCCTTCGACGCTCTGCACCAGCAGCACGATAAAGCCGATACAGACGCTGCCAAGGATCATCGGAATGCCGATTTTAGAGACGATATCGATACCCAGGGCGGTGGTTGGCGCCCAGACAATCACCAGAATCATGGTCAGCGTTTCACACAGCATCCCGGCCAGAATACCGATGCGCCAGTGTTGCGCTTTAGGGATTTTGACGTTGATCCAGCCCGAAAGCAGCCCGGCAATAATACTGGTGATGAAACAAGGCACGGCAGTAACGCCACCAATATCAATCAGATAGCGGTGCACCCCGGCAATCAGCCCGACGATGGCGCCGACCCAGGGCCCAAACAGAATGCCGCCGGACATCACCGCGATAATACGCACGTTGACCAGCGAACCTTCAACCGGTACGCCTGACCAGGTGCTGAACAGGGCGAACAGTGAGAAGATCGCGCTGACGGCAAGCAGCTCTTTTGGCGTGTGGGCCGTTTTGTGCAGCAGTTCGCGGAAGAGGCGGATGCGAATCAGAAAAAACAGGCAGATCAGCATCAGCGCTGCGCGGTCGAACACCGCCAGCAGCATGTTGAAAATTTCGTGCATGGGAACGCCGGGTTTATCAGGAAAGTCTTATGATAAGAAACCCCGCGGCAGATGACCAGTTGTCTGGATAGGAGGATGAAAATTCGTAATCCACAAAATTAAAAGGGGATTAATCGATAATCGGCTAATCAATCGGGAAAAGGGGATTTTTAAGAATTTCTCATGAGAACAATAAGATAATATCGAGTTAACTAAATGTTGTTAAAAATCCCTTTGTGAACGCAGGTAGAATTTTCGTTTTTTTTAACTTCCTCTTTTTTCGCCCAGAACTATTTTTTGCCTTACCCCTCGACAGACGGTTTTTTTTCAGGCTATTTTCTAAACACGCCACTGTCGTGGCAGCGTCGCTCGGACGGTCCGGGCGCTAACGTGAATCTGAGGAACCTATGGCTGAATTCAGTCCTGAACGCCGTTTTACGCGTATCGATCGCTTACCCCCGTATGTTTTCAACATTACCGCTGAACTGAAAATGGCTGCGCGTCGGCGCGGCGAAGACATTATCGATTTCAGCATGGGTAACCCGGACGGTGCGACCCCGCCGCATATTGTCGAAAAACTCTGTACCGTCGCCCAGCGTCCGGATACGCACGGCTACTCAACCTCGCGCGGGATCCCGCGTCTGCGTCGCGCCATTTCGCGCTGGTATCAGGATCGCTACGACGTTGAAATTGACCCGGAAAGCGAAGCGATTGTGACCATTGGTTCAAAAGAGGGGCTGGCGCACCTGATGCTGGCCACGCTCGATCATGGCGATACGGTGCTGGTGCCGAATCCCAGCTATCCGATTCACATTTACGGCGCGGTAATTGCCGGCGCACAGGTGCGCTCGGTGCCGTTGGTGGAAGGCGTCGATTTCTTCAACGAGCTGGAGCGTGCCATTCGTGAAAGTTACCCGAAGCCAAAAATGATGATTTTAGGCTTCCCGTCGAACCCGACAGCTCAGTGCGTTGAGCTGGAATTCTTCGAAAAAGTGGTCGCGCTGGCGAAACGCTATGACGTGCTGGTGGTGCACGACCTCGCTTACGCCGATATCGTCTACGATGGCTGGAAAGCGCCGTCGATTATGCAGGTGCCGGGTGCGCGCGATGTCGCGGTTGAATTCTTCACCCTGTCGAAAAGCTACAACATGGCGGGCTGGCGCATCGGCTTTATGGTCGGTAACAAAACGCTGGTTAACGCGCTGGCCAGGATCAAAAGCTATCACGACTACGGTACCTTTACGCCGTTGCAGGTTGCGGCCATCGCGGCGCTGGAAGGCGATCAACAGTGCGTACGCGATATTGCCGCGCAGTATAAACGTCGCCGTGACGTGCTGGTGAAAGGGTTGCATGAAGCGGGCTGGATGGTCGAGTGCCCGAAAGCGTCAATGTACGTATGGGCGAAAATCCCGGAACCGTATGCTGCGATGGGCTCGCTGGAGTTTGCCAAAAAGCTACTGCAGGACGCGAAAGTGTGCGTGTCACCGGGCATTGGTTTCGGTGATTACGGCGATACCCACGTGCGTTTCGCGCTGATTGAAAACCGTGACCGTATTCGTCAGGCGGTGAGGGGAATAAAAGCGATGTTCCGCGCCGATGGCCTGCTGCCTTCCGGCACAAAGCACGCGGCGGAAAACGCCGAATAAAAACGCAAACAGGAGCCAAAAGGCTCCTGTTTTTTTATGCATTCTTGATTAGATCATCAGGGCAAATGTACCGGCCCACACGATGACCATAAACGACACACCCATAAATAAATATTTCACGACTCATCTCTCCGCGTACTTCACGTTTATACGCTCTAACGAAAACATGTCCTGTTGTGACATTGTGAGCTGACGCACATCGGCATCACCTCAGAATTTGGTGCATCACTGCTCCAGATGGCGCTAATGTACGCTTAATTTTAGGGGGTGACAAGTGAGATTTTTTTATTAATTTTTAGTTACTTACAACTGTCGTGGATCGGCGACACATTAATTTCTTACGGTAATATATTGCCTTTCAGCGACGGGCTTTTTTTGGGATGTATTCTAAGTAAACCACATTGATTTAATGGTTAATTTTATCAAAAACACGGGCGGGAGAGAGTGTTTCTCCCGCCTGCATCACATTACTCAAACGTTCCTTTCACGCAGGCATAGCCATTGCGCACCAGCATTTTTCCTTTCGCCCAGACCTCGTCGATATGTAAGCCTGCCGTGAGGATAATAAAATCGGCATCGCAACCTTCTGCCAGCTGCCCTTTATGTGCAAAACCGAGGAATTCGGCGACGGTTTGCGTGAACGGACGCAGGGCCTGTTCCAGTGGAAGCTGATGGCGATGAACCAGCTGTTGAAGCGTGGATAACAACGATTCGAATCCCGCGACGCCAATCCCCGTCAGTTTTCCTTCGCTATCAAACACGGGCTGGCTACCGTTACCGTCGGAACTCACCGTCATGCGCGCGAGCGGCACGCCGTCGCGAAGGGCGCTGGCGATGGCGGTCGCCGCATCAATGGGCGTCTCAATACTGCTGGTGATATCGATATAGCCGCCCCTCCGCGCGAACGCCTTTGCCTGTGCAAACAGCGGCTCGGCGCGGTTAACGTGGGTAGGCAGCAGCTTGCTTATCGGTACATCGGCATGTTGCAGGATGGCCTCCAGCGGCGCAAGCCCGCGCGGACTGTTGCCCATATGAAATACGCTAATGCCTGCTTTTTCGCCCAGTAAACCACCGACGCGCGCGAGTGCCGCCATATTGGCGAGTTGCTCATTTCCCGGTGCGGAGGAGCGGTGATCGGAGATTGCGCATTTCACGCCAATCACCTTATCGATGAGTGCCACATCACGATCCACGCTGCCGGTGATGGTTGGCGAGGGCAGGGAGTACGCGCCCGTCAGCATCCACGCGCTAATGCCTTCATTTTCCAGCGCCCGGGTTTTCGCCAGCAGCGATTCCGGATGGCGGGTGATGCCATCGGTACCCAGCAGACCGACAACGGAAGTAATGCCTGCTTCGACCAGTTTCGACAGCCGCACTTCTGGCGTACGCGTATGCGGCCCGGCCTCGCCACCGCCGCCAATCAGGTGTACGTGCTGGTCGATAAAACCCGGGCAGACAATCGCCTGTTGCAGATTAATGACCTCGCAGCCAGGCAGCCCGCTGGCGTCGATTTCCGGGGCGATGGCGACAATTTTTCCTGCGGCGATCAGAAAATCCTGCACGCCGCGATCGTCCGGTGCATAGAGATGCGCTTGCTTAAACAGACGCAGGCCGGGTAGGGTGATTTCCATATAAAACCTCTCCTATACAAGCAATTGCATTACCCAAAGGGAAAGCAGGGCGTTAATGACGCAAATGGCGATGATGTGCGGATAATATTTCGGGTTAACCCCCGCCGTGCCGAGGCAGCGCCCGGTATTCTGCACCGGGTTGCCCATCAGGTAAATTGCGGGAAGCAATACGGTTGCATCATGGCCATTGAGTGCGCCAGAAACCACCAGGCTCGCGCAAACGCCGATGCCGCCCCCCATACTCATCACCGAGGCCAGCAGCACGGCAGCGGCTTCACCAGGGAGGCCCCACAGCCCCATCACCGGTTCGAAAACCTTACCCACAATATCCAGTAAGCCCGTGACCTTCAGCGCCTGAATGATCACAAATGCCATCACCACGTTGGGCAACAGGCTGGTGGTGGCGATGGTGAAACCGCGCCGGGCACCCTCGACAAACAGATCCATCACGTTCTTACGGGCGTGCGTGCTCATCCACGGCCTCCTTGCGCTGACGATTTTCGATTTGCGTGATCCACAACCGCAGCAGGTTGGCGCCGACAAACTTAAACACCAGAATCACCGCCAGAGGGGTGATTACGGGAACCGTGATTACCGTAAACAGCGCCGCGCCAGAGGAAAAATAGTTAGTAATAATGGCGCTGCCGCTGGTCTGAAAGGTGGCGAATATTGCGCGTTCCTGGTCGCTGATCGCACCTTCCTCCGCCAGTTCTTTGGTCATCCCGGCTGCGGCATCGGTGTTTTGCAGGTTGGCAATCAACGCCAGTGAGCAAATACCCGGCACGCCAAGAATCGGCCTGAGGATGGGCGTCATGAGCTGCTGCGCGGCGCGTAACCCGCCTAACCCTTCGGTAACGGAAATAATGCCAAGCGACAAAATCACCGAAGGCGCCAGTTCAAGGGCAAAGAGAAAACCATCCTTCGCCCCCGTCCCGCCTGTTCCGCGAAACGACACGATGCTTTGCCCGGCGCTGTTCACCGCGCCAAAGGTGCCGTTCAGCACTGTAAAATCAAATACCCGCCACCATTCGGTGGATTTCGCAAAAAAGCCTGAAAAGAAAATGACGGTCATAAAAAAGGCGAGATAACCCACCCAACTGACCTTCTTCTGTATCGGGGATGTTTTTTCCATACTTCCCTCCGGTTGACGTTATCCCTGAAACGCAATCTCCAAAGTAGATGAACCGCCGTGGGAAACGAACCCTAAGAGAAATTTTTCAGAATTCATAAAGACGGGAACGATCCTGTCGATCCTCCGCGCAGGGTCTTTTTCGTGACCGATCTCTGACTTTCATCTTAACCCTCTGCACCTGTCTAGACATATCGCAAGTGTAGATATATCTCTATATGTGTTCTTTCTGCATTCTGATGGTGAAAGACACGTTAGTTTTTGCGCACTTTGCAGGCAGCTTTGCTGCCAATCCAGACATATTCATGGCAAATGCAGGAGATAACGATGGAGTTGGGTATTCGGGGGAAACGCGCGTTTATTTGCGCGTCATCGCAGGGCCTTGGTCTGGCCTGCGCCAGCGCGCTGGCGGCGGAAGGGGTCAATATCACGCTGAACGGGCGGGGCGCCGCGAAGCTGGACGACGTAGTGACCACGCTGCGCCAGACATTTCCTGATGTTCAGGTGCATTCCGTGGTGGCTGATTTAACCACGGTGAGCGGTCGAGCGCTGATCCTCGCCGCTGTGCCTGAGGTAGACATCCTGGTCACTAACAACGCCGGGCCACCGCCGGGCGAGCTCGCCGACTGGGATGAAAGTGCGCTGCTGGGCGCGATGCAGGCCAACTTTATTCCTGCCGTTCAGCTGATTCGCGGCTGGCTGCCGGGCATGCAGCAGCGCCGGTTTGGGCGGATTATCAACATCACATCGGCAATGGTGAAATCGCCGCACTACATGATGGGGCTTTCGACCTCTGCCCGCACGGCGTTAACGGCTATCTGCAAGGCCATTAGCCGCGAAGTGGCGGCGGATAACGTCACCCTGAATAACCTGCTGCCAGAGCGCGTGGATACGCCGCGTCAGGAGTTTATGCTGCAACGCCTGATGGCCCAGGAAGGCATTGGCCGTGAAGAAGCGCGCCTGCGCAATGCCAATTCGATCGCCGCGAAACGGTATGGTCGCCCCGAGGAGTTTGGCGCAGCCTGCGCGTTCCTGTGCAGCCAGCAGGCATCGTTTATCTCCGGGCAGAATTTACAGCTCGATGGCGGTTCCTGCGAGGCGCTGATGTGATGAACACGCAACATCAGGCATTGCTGGCCTTCGAACGCCGTCGCCAGCAGGCTTTTATCACCGCCGATATCGACGCGCTGGACGTCATGCTGGCGAGCGACCTCATTCACATCCACAGCACCGGTATGGTGCATGACAAAGCGCAGCTGTTAGCACACCTGCGAAAAATGGGCGGCTTTGTGGCAATTGATCGTGATGAGCCGCGCATTCATCTGGCAGGCGATATTGCCGTGCTGACGGGCGAAACCCGTAATACGGTGCGTTCGCTGCAAAGCGGAGAGGTGATGGTCCGCCACGGGTTTTCGACGCTGGTGCTGCGGCGCACGCTCGCGGGCTGGGAAATCATTCTTTCGCAACTCACGCCTTATAAAAGTTAACAAGGAATCATTATGAAGCTTGTTCGTTTTACCGCGCAGGGACGCACCCGTATTGGCAAGGTAGAAGGCCAGCAGGTGATTGATTTATCGGATGTTGTGGGCGTGGGAACGTCCATGTGCCAGGTTATTCGCGATCTCCCGCAGCGGCGCGCGGCGCTGGAAGATGTGAATGGCCCTGCGTATCCGCTGGCGGACGTCCGTCTGGAAGCGCCAATTCATGATCCGCAAAAATTCCTCGGTATCGGCATGAACTACCGCAAGCACGCCGAAGAAGCGAGGCTCGCCGGGATCCCGATACCGGAAAGTCAGCTGTGGTTTAACAAGCAGGTTTCCTGCATCGTCGGCCCGTTTGATGAGGTCGAAAAACCGCAGGCCAGCGACAAAATGGATTACGAAATCGAACTGGGTGTGGTTATCGGTAAACGCTGTCGCCATATTGCGGCAAAAGATGCCGCGTCGGTGATTGCCGGTTATCTCATCGTCAACGACGTTTCGGCCCGCGACTGGCTGCATAAATCGCCGACCTTCACGCTCGGGAAATCCTTCGACACTTTTGGCCCGATTGGACCGTGGCTGACCACCGCCGATGAAATCGCTGACCCGCTGGCGCTGGAGATGAAGCTCTACATCAACGATGAGTTACGTCAGCACTCGCTGTCTGGCGACATGATTTACAACCTTTACCAGCAAATTGAATACCTTTCGACGGTGATGACGCTTGAACCGGGCGATATCCTGGCGACCGGCACGCCGTCCGGTATCGGTGCACCAAAGGGATTGTTCCTCAAACCGGGCGATGTGATGCGTCTGGAAATTGAAGGTCTGGGAAAGATTGAGAACCCGGTGATCGCCGAGCGCTAAACAGGAGCGAAAATGGTGAGTCAAAACTTCCGTGATTATCTGCTGCCGCCAGATGCGCCGCGCATTCTCGCCGCGCGGGGCGTAAGCGTGGCGACCTACGCAGAACGCATGCTGGCGACTGAAAAAGCGCGTGACCTGAAAGCGCACTGGGAGGCGATGCTTAATGAAACTTTCCGTGGCATCACTACCGACGGCAATGTGCAGCAAGGGCTGTTTCAGCGCCAGGATGAAGGTTTTGCCGTTGAAGAGGCGGTGACGGCGGCAAGCGAGCTGCTGGGCACATTATCGATTTCACAACGTGAACGCGTTTGCCGGCCGATAGACGATAACGCCTGGCGGGCCTGGTATAACCCGGAAATCCCGTTTAATGATTTGGGTGTTCGTCTGGAAGATACTGATTCGCAAACACGCGAGGCGTTCTGGCAGCTGCTGCGCGCCTGCACCAGCGATGTTGGCTTTGAGAAGGTACGCCAGCTTATGGATGCCAACCATTTCCTCGGCGAGCTTTATGATTTGAACAACATTATGAATCGCTGGAGCTTCCACTTTATGGTCTTCGGCGAACCGTCTGCCAGTGCGCCCTGGGGCTGGACAATCTACGGTCATCACGTGGCGTTCTGCTGCTTTATCGTGGGACGGCAACTGGTGATTGCCCCGACGTTTATGGGCGTGGAGCCCAACGTCATTGCGCGTGGCGATGATACTGATTGTGTGCTGTTTACCGAAGAGGAGCGGCTGGGGTTAAAACTCATGCAATCGCTGAATCCGGATCAGCAGGCGAGGGCGACGATTTTCAGCCAGATGGAAGACCCGGCGATGCCGCCGGAGCGTTTCAATTTTGCCGATCAGCGTCATCTCGGCGGCGCGTTTCAGGATAATCGTGTTATTCCGCTGGAGGGGATTTGTGCGGCGGAATTTACCCCAACGCAGCGGGCCTATTTACTGGAAACGATTGAATCGTTTATCAACGTGCTTCCGGATGGCCCGCGCGCGGCAAAGATGACGCAGATAGAGCGTTATCTGGATGACACCTGGTGGTGCTGGATTGGCGGCTGCGGCGATAATGATGTTTATTATTATCGCATCCAGAGCCCGGTCATCATGCTGGAATTTGATCATCACAGCGGCATGTGGCTGACCAACGAAGCACCGGCGCGTTTTCATATTCATACCATTATGCGTATCCCGAATGGCAATGATTATGGTAAGGCGCTACTTAATCAGGAGAGCAATACGTAGGCCGATTGTAGGCCGGATAAGCGAAGCGCCATCCGGCAATAAAGCAGCACCGTACTCTATTTAATAATAACAACCCGGAAAGTCCGCTTTATCTGGAGATAGCAGACGGTCATTCCGTGCGCAAAAAAACGATCAGTCATTACAACAATGAAAACTGTAAGTTCTAATAAGCGAGGTTATCAGGAATGGACGTTACGTTATTTCGTCGGATTACGACGTTAAGTACAATCCCTTTGGTTATTTATTGTAGCGATTGTTTAGCGCAGGCTCAGCCCGCGACACTCACACCGCAAACAGAATCGTTTAGCGACTGGTTATCGCAAGGATCGTTGTATGGCGAATTAAAAACCATGCATTTTTATAAGGAGTTCACGGGTACTGTAGAAAATAAGCGCACCCACTCTTTTGGCGGCGAATTACAATATCGCAGCCCGGAATGGAACGGCTTTAGTTTCGGCCTCGGTGAATATATGGCCTTTAACTTAGGCATGAATCCGGACGACCCGGAAAATCGGGAGGGCTATTTACCATCGGACAATACCAATGTGCTGGGTAAGGCATTTATTCGCTATCATAATTATGGTTTTGATTTAAAAGGCGGGCGGATTGGGCTGGATACGCCGTTTGCTAATGAAGTGCAGGGCTGGACGATGATCCCGGCGCTGTACGAAGGTTTTGGCGGTAATTACTCGATGCCGTTTAACGAGGATATTAAACTGCACGGCTATCGTATCTATCGCTTTAAACCGATGAGTGAAGAGCACTTTGTGAAAACCGATACCGGTACGCCGGAAGTGGATGACACCAGTATGCCCGGCGTATCAAGCGACGGCTTCACGACCTTTGGCCTGCGCTATGGCCGCTTGTACGGCGCAACGGCGGAAGCCTGGTATTATGATTTCGACCGTCGCGCACGCATGGCCTACGCCGGTACGGAAATTCCCATCCAGCCGCTCAAAATGGGCCAGTGGACACCCTATATTGGCGCGCAGTATCTGCATGAATGGGACGCGGATGATCAATTATTTCCTTACCAGAATATTGATACCGATCTCTATTCCGCGCGTATAGGTATTCGCTCACGTAACCATACCTTTTACGTCGCCGCGACCCGCGTTCCGGAAAAAGAGGATGCTTTCCTGAACGGTGCTTATTTCTCACCGTACAGCTTTGGTATCTATAATCAGACGCCGCTGGAAAGCGGTCAGCCGTTAGTTTCAATGGTGACCTCCAACCAGCCAGGGAATACGCTGGCAGCGCGTTATGTTTATCACAGTGACCGTTTTTTAACGGTGCTGGGTTATACCCATCTTGACCTGAAGGATTCCAGCGGAATTTATTATCCGCTGCCCGCCAAAAATATCGACGCCGGATTCATGATCCTTGGCTATGATATAACCGAACGCCTGCACGCAGAGTTCGAATTTGATTATGTTGATTCGCCTTCTGCGCAAACCGGTAACTATCATGCCGAGCGTCTGCGTCTGGTGTATAAATTTGGTAAAGAGATGCCAGAAAAATACCATTAATTATTGTGTTTATAGCGTTAGCGCTGTGAAAAATGCCTGATGGCGCTTCGCTTATCAGGCCTACCGAGCTTGTAGGCCGGGTAAGCGAAGCGCCACCCGGCAATACCACGGCGCTGACCTTTATCGGGAGCAAACGCATGTCATCACCTCGCAGAGAAAGTATTTATATCGACGCCTTTCCCCATGCCAACCCCATTCCCGCCGCCTGCCGTATCGACAACATGCTCTACTCCGGCGTGATCTATGGCCGCGACCCGCAAACGCAACAGGTTCCTTACAGCCTCGACGCCCAGTGCGCGCTGATGTTTCGCCACGTGCAAACCATTATCGAAGCCGCGGGCGGCACGCTGGAGGATGTCATCAAAATGACTCTCTGGATGGAAGATAAATCCCAGCGCCAGGTGGTGAACCGCCACTGGGAACGCGTTTTTCCCGACCCGCACTCTCGCCCCGCGCGTCACGCCCTCGACGGCACCTTTCCCGGCACTATTCTGATTCAATGTGATTTTGTCGCGGTTTTAACGCGCTGAATATCCACAGAAACACGAGCATAATTTGCTCATTTTCGATATATTCGAAACCCCGTTATGTTTTAAATACATAAGATGGAGTACTGGATGGTGCAGACAAAACGCTCTGACCGCCCTTCAGAAGGCGCGGACGCACATCAGGCCGAGACGGCCGATACGCAAAAAAGCGGTAAAGGTAGCCGCCGTGGCCGTATCTTCGACTATGGCGAACTGCGACTGCTGTTGCTGGCAATGCTGGCGGAACGTTCCAGTCACGGGTATGAACTGATTAACGAAATTAAAGAACGCTTTGGCGGCATGTATAAGCCAAGCCCCGGCGTGATTTACCCCACCTTAACCTGGCTGTATGACCGCAGTTACGCGGTTATCGAGCTGGAAAAGGGCGGGCGCAAGCGCTACAGCATTACCGATGAAGGTCGCGCGTTTCTGGCGGCGAATCAGGCGGTGAGCGACATGCTGATGGCGCGGGTTGCGCCGAAGGGCAACAGCAAATCGCCGAAACAGCTGGTGGGCGCGATGGATCACCTCAAACGCGCGTTGAGCCTGCGTATCAAACTTGGCCCGGTGGCGGATAGCGTTATCGATCAGATGGCCGAGGTTATTCATAGCGCGGCCGATCAACTGGAAACGCTGCTCACGGCACCACCGCAGGCGAAAGGCGCGATGACCAGCATCGCGGAAATTGCCACGCCGAACGCGCAACGTTACCTGCGCCGACTCTGCACGCACTTTCACCATCGCACGCCGGTTGTCTCTGATGAAACGAGCGGCCAGTTCAAAATGAGCATGGGTGAAGTGAGAATGGAAGTGGTGGGCGATGCCCTCTTTAAAGTGACGTTAACGGCGCTCTCAGCAGAGAAAATCCCGGAAATGGAAGAGATTATCGTGCGGCATTTGCAGGAAACGGCGGTGCGGGAAGTGCTGGAGATCCACTGGCAGCGCGCTGAGCGTTGAGCATAAAAAAGGCGGCGCTCCAGGGACGCCGCTCTCAAAATAACGCTGAGTAAAAAGAGGGTGTTACTCGATGCCAAACATACGGGCCGCGTTGCCGCCCAGAATGTTGGCTTTATCTTCGGCAGAAATATCCAGACTCTCGATAGTCTCAATCCCCTGGAAGAACCAGTCTTTACGAATCGGGTAGGAGCTGCCGTAAAGAATGTTTTTACCGCCAACCACCTTCACCGCCGCTTCCAGCTGCGCTTTACCCCACTGCGGTGCGCCTGATGTATCGAAGAAAATATTGTTGCTGAAGTGCGCGCGCAGGTTGCCTGTTGACGCCTGGAAGCGATCCACCGCGTCGTTAAAGTTGTGCTGCTGCGGCACCAGCATATCGGCGAAGGCGTAGAACGCGCCGCCCAGCATAGAGTGGATAAACTTAAGGTTTGGCAGCTCATCAAACATACCGCTGAACAGCTCGCGGCCCACGGCGGTGGCCTGATCGATGCAGCGGCCAAACTGGCGACGCTGGTTGGTATACGGCAGGACGGAGTGATAATCGACCGGCAGCGGCGTATGGTGAACCACCACCGGCACGTTCAGGCTGTTAAGGTACTTCAGATACGGGCGGAACGCCGGATCGTCGAGATAGATTTGCCCGTAGTGGGCGACAATCTGCGCCCCACGAAAACCGAGCTCATTCAGGCAGCGATCCACTTCACGCAGGCACGCGTCCGTTCCCCACGGCGGAACCACCGCCAGCGCCGACATCTTACCGCCGCTGCGTTTTACGTACTCCGCCATGCGGTCATTCACTTTTTTACAGGTCTCCAGATCCAGCCACTCCTGCCACACCGGCAGGCGGAAAATGGCGTGGTCGACGCCCGCTTTTTCCATGTCTGCCAGCTGACTTTCCAGCGTGTACTGGCCTTCAGCGTAGTTCAGGTTTACATAGCCCTTAGGCTGCTCGATGATCAGCTGGCTTAAGTCTTTGCCCTCAATTTTTTCCACGCGGGTATGCACGCCGTACTGTTTTGGCACGCAGTCCAGAAAGGCATTCAGCAGGTTTTTATCAGAGAACAGGTCGCCTGGCAGCCAGTGCATGTTTGCATCAATAATCTTACTCATGGTGTTTTTCCTTTTTAACGTTGTGTCGGTTTGTTTTATTGGTTTTGTGTTGCGGTAAAAACGGACTGATACTGGCGGGCATCGGCATTCTCTTTCTGCCCCGGAATTTTCATGCCCGCTTTGGCGTGGTACTCGCTGAAGATGGACAGCGCCTCTTCATGTGGGAAAATATCTTCAATGTCTTCAAACGGTTTGCCGCCGCTGCGCTCTTCCACAATGCGACGCACCACTTCCGGGCCTTCGCCGCGTGAGGCCAGCACCAGCCAGTTCACTTTTTCACGGCGCTCCAGTTCGTAGGCTTTTAACGCCTCAACCGGATCGTCTATTTCCGCCAGTTTCTCGGCGATAACGCACGCGTCGACAAAGGCCTGGCAGACGCTGTTGCCGCCGCGTGGATACATGGCGTGCGCCGCATCGCCGAGCAGTGTGATGCGCCCAAATGACCACTGTTTCAGCGGGTCGTGGTCGATCAGCGGGAAGAGGTAACATTCGCGGGCGTTGCGGATCATTTCGCTGACGTCGAGGAACGGCAGCTTGCAGTCATCAAACACGTGCTCGATGTCGCGTACGCCGGTTTCCTGGTTCCAGTCCTCTTCGGTCTGCGGTTTTTCGGCCTGCTCAACCACCCAGTTCACCAGTTGATTGCCCTGACTATCGACGTTGTCCTGAATCGGATAGACGATAATGGTGCCCTGACGAATGGGGTCGCCGATGTGCAAAATGGTGCCCCCAGCTTTAATCGGCTTCATGACCGTCACGCCGCGATAGAGCGTCAGGCCAGAGAAGTGCGTGCGCACGGATTCCGGCAGCAGCTGGCTGCGTACCACCGAACGGATACCATCGACGCCAATCACTACATCGGCGCGGACCTGCGTTGGCGCGGCGGGGTTCAGCGTATTATCAAAATGCACGGTCACACCGTTTTCATCCTGCTCGACTCCCGTACAGCGGCTACCGAGCGTAATGGCGTCGTTGCCGAGCCGCTCCTGCACCGCTTTGTAGAGCATCATTTGCAGATGACCGCGATGGACAAAGCGCTGGTCGTACTCATAGCCCATATGCTTGCCGCACAGCTCGCCGAAAATTTCCTGGCCGTAGCCGGTATAAAACACCGACTCTTTCGCCTCGACGGAGATGGCTTTGAACGCGTCGTACAGACCCAGCTCGGTTATCTCTTTCACCGCGTAGGGCTTGATGTCAACGCCCACGCCCAGCGGTTTAATCTCAGCGACGGATTCATACAGATGCGGGCGAAATCCTTTCTGATGAAGGCGCAGGGCGGTTGCGAGCCCCGCAGGGCCTGCGCCAATAATGACGATATCCAACATGATGACTTCCTCTTATTTGCTGTATTTCAGGTACAGTTCATCGTTCGGCGATCGTCTCCGATCGCCGGTAAACAGTTCAGTTAACGGGGTTAGCTATGACTTTTGGCGGCACCGCTGTCTGCAGCGTTGACGCCGGGTAACGCCTGGCGGTTCACATCACGGATCCAGATAGGTATCCCGGCCAGGCACACCACCAGGCCTGCGATAATCAGCGTTGGCATGGTGTGGCTGTTACCGTGCAGTTGCCCGGAGATAAACAGCGGCGGCCCAAGGAACACGCCGACCAGCGTCAGTTGGGTAATTAACCCGCTGGTGGCGCCGATGCTCTCGCGGGAGGGCGCAACCAGTGGCGCGAGCGCCCACATGCCCACCAACAGCCCGCTGGCAAACATAAACAGCCAGGAGGCGGCGATAGAGAACATAAAGCTCGGGTGCAGGGTGAAAATGGCAATGCCCGCGATGCCCGTCATCACCACGCCGAAGGCGGCAATCACCCAGGCTTTCACGCCCCGGTTAAGCAGCGCTCCCACCGACAAACAGCCCACCGCGTTGAGCAGCATGGCGAAGACGTTCATATGGGCGACATCCACCGGCGGCACACTGTAGACGCGTGACAGATACGGCGTCAGGGTGGCGCTCATCCCGGTTTGCAGGAAGGCATCAGCGCCAAACGAGATCCCCAACAGCCAGGGAAGCGGGCTTTTCAGCACCGCGCTTAATCCGCGAGTGCGGGAGAACTGTGCTTTTTCCAGCGCGGTGCGGGCAGGCAGGCTGAAGGCGGCAATCACCAGCAACGCCAGCGTCAGCGCCGAGTGGGCGATAAACGCCGCGCGCCAGCTGCCGAAATGCTCCGCCAGACCCGCAGACAGGAAGGGCAGCAGGAAGCTCACCGGCACGAAGGTCGACCATAACGCCATCGCCATGGTGCGCTGCTTACCCGTAGTAATACGGATAAGCAACGTTACCGCCGACACCGCGGCCAGCACGTAGCCGACGCCCGTCAACATGCGGCCTATCAGCAGCCAGTTGAAGGTACTGGCGCTGATGACAAACATATCGCCAGCGATAATAATTACCGCGCCAATCAGCAGCACAATGCGATCGCCCACCTGGTCAACGATGTAGCCTGCCAGCAGCGCGCCGAGCGCGACCATCAGCGAGGGCAGCGACATAATTAGCCCCGGTTTACTGTGATCGACAATATGAAATTCGCGGGCAATCGCGCCCAGCTCTGTAACCGCTTCACTCACCGTCATGGCGGCCATCACCCCGAGGGCGTAAGTCACCAAAATTCTTACAACAGGACTCTGTATTGCCGTGGTCATGATCCTTTCTCCTGCGTACAACAGTCTCGTCCGTCGCGAAAGGCGAAAGACAGGCGGATAACTGACAACTAAACAGTTCTGTATTCGGGCTTATGCGTCGTTGGCGATCGCCAGAAAGCGCTCCAGAGTAGGAGGATCGACCTTCAGGTTTGGCGATGACGGCGTGACCGAAGCAAATTCGGTGGCTTCGTTAAACCACTTGTTCTGCGCAGGCATGCCCCACTGATCGGCACGCTTGGGATCGCTCAAATCCCAGCCCAGCGCCGGTTCGAGATCGATATGCTGGTAATGAGTGTTGAACAACTCAATGCGGTGGCCATCTGGATCGCGGAAGTAAACAAACAGTGCGCCGCTGATGCCGTGTCGACCGGGGCCGCGCTCCAGCTGCGGCGCGTAGCCTAACGCCCCGGCCACGTCGCAGGCGCGGATCATGTCATTGGTGTCGGGCAGGGTGTAGGCGAAGTGGTGCAGACGCGGGCCCACGCCGTTGGTGAAGACGATATCGTGCGGGTTGCCTTTACGCTGCAGCCACACGCCCCACAAGTGGTCCTGACCATCATCCAGTTTCGAATACGTATACTCGCTCACCCGAAACCCCAGCGGCTGATAGAACGCGAGGGTTTTGCGTACGTCGCTGGCCTGCAACTGGTAGTGATCCAGACGCTGAGCGCAGGCACCGCGATAGCGATGATATTCCTTGAACAGACGTTCGCGCGGCTCCATCGACGCGCACAGTTCCAGCGGCACGCCGATGCTATCGGAAACATGCAGCGTCGGGCCCTGGAAGGGAACATCAACCAGCGTTGTTGTGTATCCGGCGCGGGCGAAATAGTCCTGTGCGTTGAAGAT
Source organism: Pseudocitrobacter corydidari (assembly GCF_021172065.1). Classification (NCBI taxonomy): domain Bacteria; kingdom Pseudomonadati; phylum Pseudomonadota; class Gammaproteobacteria; order Enterobacterales; family Enterobacteriaceae; genus Pseudocitrobacter; species Pseudocitrobacter corydidari. Next base: position 304,711 of record NZ_CP087880.1, read on the forward strand.
ATCGTCATTGCGCAGCACCCGCATACCAATACGCGCGCAGGTGGTTTCCGTCGATTTGCGTAACACCAGACTGTGGTGGCCGCGCTCCTCCAGGCCGCGCAGATAAACGGCGGAGTCATCTTCGTCGCTGACCACCAGCCCCACCAGCTCGGTGTAAAAGTGCTTGCTGGCTTCAAGGTCGCGAACGTTTAAAACAACATGACTGGCCCTCGTAATCGTAAAAGGAGGATCCAGAATGACATCATTGATGTGCTGCATTGTTGTGTTCTCTCTTTCAGTCGTAGGGTGTGTTAGCGTTTTTTTGTTTTAAGATATATCGCTAAAAAAGATATATCGCAAACACGTTTTTGATATTAGCCAGAGATGGAAAAAGGGCAAGAGGAAACGCGTAAGAAACGAACAAAAGAGGAAACAGAAGAAAAATGTGCGAAGGGGATCAAATAATTTGGGGGGAAGTGCGGCCAGGGGGAAATGTGCGCGCTGATGCCCTCACCCCGGCCCTCTCCCACAGGGAGAGGGAGAAAAACGCACACACTTAACCTTTGGCTCGGTCAGTTCCCTCTCCCTTGAGGGTGTACAGTCCGGGGACATATTGAACACTTGTTCGGGGACATGGTAGACACTTACAACTAAGGCATAAGAATCCGTTTATGGAGTCGCTTATGCCCTGGGATGCGAGAGATACCATGTCATTACGTTCCGAGTTTGTTCTGTTCGCCTCACAAGACGGGGCGAACATCCGTTCCCTCTGCCGTCACTACGGCATTTCTCCCGCCACCGGTTACAAGTGGCTTCGTCGCTGGGCTGAGGAAGGCGCATCCGGTCTTCTGGACCGTCCCCGCGTACCTCATCACTCTCCCAACCGTTCTCCGGATGATATCACTGACCTGCTGCGCATCGCCCATGCCCGTCATGAGCGCTGGGGCGCCCGCAAGATAAAGCGCTGGCTCGAAGACCAGGGGCACCGTATGCCCGCCTTCAGCACCGTCCATAACCTGATGGCCCGTCACGGTCTGCTACCGGGCACGGCTCCGGGCATTCCGGCCACAGGGCGCTTCGAACATGACGCGCCGAACCGGCTCTGGCAGATGGATTTTAAGGGCCACTTCCCCTTCGGCGGGGGCCGCTGCCATCCGCTCACCCTGCTGGACGACCACTCTCGTTTCTCCCTGTGTCTGGCACCCTGCACCGATGAACGCCGTGAGACCGTGCAGCAGCAGCTGGTCAGCGTGTTTGAACGCTACGGGCTGCCAGATCGGATGACGATGGACAACGGCTCACCGTGGGGCGACACCACCGGCACCTGGACGGCACTTGAGTTGTGGCTGATGCGCCAGGGTATCCGGGTGGGGCATTCCCGGCCATACCATCCGCAGACACAGGGCAAGCTGGAACGTTTTCACCGCAGCCTGAAGGCGGAAGTACTGCAGGGTAAGTGGTTCACAGACAGCGGTGAGCTGCAGCGAGCTTTCGACCACTGGCGTACGGTGTATAACCTTGAACGGCCCCATGAAGCACTGGGTATGGCCGTTCCGGCCTCGCGGTATCAGCCGTCTGCAAGGCAGTACAGCGACAGCATTACGCCACCGGAATATGATGAAGGGGTGATGGTGAGGAAGGTCGATATCAGCGGGAAGCTGAGCATAAAAGGTATCAGTCTGAAGGCAGGCAATGCGTTCAGGGGAGAGCGGGTCGGGCTGAAGGAGACGCAGGAGGATGGCTGCTATGAAGTGTGGTGGTACAGTACGAAAGTGGGGGTGATCGACCTGAAGAAAAAGTCGATCACCATGGGTAAAGGATGTTAAAAAGTGTTCACCATGTCCCCGAACACCTGTCTACCATGTCCCCGGACCGTACAGAGGGAGAGGGTCAGGGTGAGGGGAAAAAACTACGCCGTTAACCCGCCATCCACCGCCATACACGCGCCATTTACGTACGACGATTCCGGCCCGGCAAGCCAGGCAACCAGATTAGCGACTTCATGCGGTTCGCCAAAACGCTTCATGGGGTTGGCGTTGATTAAGTACTCCGCATGCTCCCCGTCGAGTGGGTTCATATCCGTCGCCACCGGCCCCGGCTGAACATCATTCACCGTAATTTTGCGTTCGCTCAAATCCCACGCCAGCCCGCGCACCATACGGGCGACGGCGGCTTTGGTCACCCCATACACCGTGGAGCCAGGCCCCCGGCCTGCGCTGCTGACGATACTGCCGATGGTGATAATCCGCCCACCGGACTGAAAATGCGGCAACGCCGCCTGCACTGCGACAAACGGCCCGCGCACGTTAATGTTGTAGCTCAGGTCGAAATCCTCCAGCGAAAACGTCGCGATATCGCCCATCCGCAAAACGCCCGCGTTATAGACCAGAATATCCAGCCCGCCCAGCGCCTGAGCCGCCTGGTTTACGGCTTCCGTAAGTTTCGCCGCATCGCCGCTGTCGGCCTGAAACGCCTGCACCGCTTTTCCCTGCTGTCGGTAATTATCTACCTGCTGCTGCACGCGCTCGCCGGATGACACCCAGGTGAAGGCGACGGTTGCGCCTTCATCGCTAAGCCTGCGGACAATCGCTTCGCCAATACCGCGCGAGCCACCGATAACCAGAGCCTTTTTTCCTGCCAGTGATTGAGCCATTGCGTTACACCTTGTGTGGGAGGTTAAAAAATGACCATCTTGCAGGCTTAATCTCCTCCTCAACGCCCCTGAGCGTCAAGACTGATTTTTCGTCACTGTGTATCACACTGTATCTGGCGTAAATGGAGATACAGAGGCAGGCAAAAAGGGCGGAACGGCGGAATATCCCCGACACATGCGGCTGTTTTGATAGTCAGGCGATAGGGCGAAAAGAAATAGTCCCGACTGGTTAGAATTTACTCACTATAATTCCTTCGCTAACTATCGTTTTTGCTTTTTTATCGATCTCTCATCCATGCCCATGCGCAGGAGTCAAAAATGAATACGTCGGCCCTCCCGGTTCAATTTTTAAAAAACAAAACGGTAAAATCTGCTCTTCTGCTCGCTATGTTGTTGACGCCTGTACTTCCGGTATTGGCGGCTGATAATTACGCCAGCGAGTTCAATAACATCCACCAGATTAACGCCGGTGATGTGAATATCGGCTACGTCGATATCGGCCCGCGTGACGGGCAGCCGGTGATACTGTTGCACGGCTGGCCCTACGATATTCACAGTTACGTAGAGGTGGCTCCGGCCCTCGCCAGCAAAGGCTTTAGGGTGATCGTTCCGCATCTGCGCGGTTACGGCACGACGCGTTTTATCTCTGACACTGCGCCGCGTAACGGCCAGCCGTCGGCAATGGCGGCGGATATTGTGGCGCTGATGGATGCGCTGAACATTAAGCAGGCGGACGTTGCCGGTTTTGACTGGGGCGCGCGCACGGCGGATATCGTCGCCGCACTGTGGCCGGAGCGGGTTAAATCGCTGGTGTCGGTGAGCGGCTATCTTATCAGCAGCCAGAAAATTGGTGAGCAACCGCTGCCGCCGCAGGCAGAGCTGCTGTGGTGGTATCAGTTCTATTTTGCCACCCCGCGTGGCGAAGCGGGCTATGCGAAAAATACCCATGATTTTGCGAAGCTCATTTGGCAACAGGCATCACCGGGCTGGAAGTTTAGCGATAAAACCTTTGCCGCCAGCGCTGCCTCGCTGGATAACCCGGATCACGTTGCGGTCACTATCAGCAACTACCGCTGGCGTTTAGGGCTCGAAAAGGGTGAAGCGAAGTACGATAAATACGAGCAAAAACTGGCGACGCTTCCGGCTATCACCGTGCCAACCATCACCATTGAAGGCGGAAACAACGGCGCGCCGCATCCGGACCCTAAAACCTATGCCGCCCGTTTTACCGGCAAGTATGAGCACCGCACGTTTGGCGCGAATGTCGGTCATAATCCGCCGCAGGAAGACCCGGTGGCGTTCACTCAGGCGGTGGTTGACGCCGATAAACTGTAACGGGGCCGCGATGGAACATATCGACACGGTGCTGGTGGTCGATGACGACAGCGATATTCGAGAGTTGGTTGTCGACTACCTTAATAGCGCGGGCTATCGCGCGACGGGAGCCGCCAACGGGAAGGCGATGCGGGCGTATCTGGCTCACCACCAGGTGGATCTGGTGGTGCTGGACGTCATGATGCCGGGCGATGACGGGCTGACGTTGTGCCGCGAACTGCGCAGCGATCGCCATCAAAATCTGCCGGTGCTGATGCTCACCGCCCGCAGCGATGACGCGGACCGAATCCTCGGCCTTGAGATGGGCGCGGATGATTATCTGGTGAAACCGTTTGTTGCGCGTGAACTGCTGGCGCGGATTAAAGCTATTTTGCGGCGCTATCGGGCCTTGCCGCCGAATTTGCAAATCACCGATGCCGGGCGGCTAATTGCGTTTGGCCGCTGGCAACTGGATACCGCCGCTCGCCATTTGATCGACGATGACGGTCTGGTTGTCGCGCTCAGCGGGGCGGAATATCGCCTGCTGCGGGTTTTTCTCGATCACCCGCAGCGTGTCCTGAATCGGGACCAGTTATTAAGCCTTACTCAGGGGCGTGATGCGGAGTTATTTGAACGCTCCATCGACCTGCTGGTCAGCCGTCTGCGTCAACGGCTGAGCGATGACGCGCGCGAGCCCGCTTACATCAAAACTGTGCGCAGCGAAGGCTATGTGCTGGCGATGCCGGTGGAGATTCGTCAGTGAGGCTGTGGCCGAAAACGCTGCTGTATCGGCTGGTACTGCTGGTGCTGGTCGGGCTGTTACTGGCGAACGGCCTGACGCTTTCACTGCTACTGTATGAGCGTATGAGCAGCGCACGCACGGTGATGCTCGATAACCTGGGTTATGACGTGGCGACCAGCGTGGCGATTCTTGACCACCTTCCTGCAGACGAACGCGCCGCGTGGCTTCCCAGGCTGGCGCGAGGCAATTACCACTACCAAACCGATGCCGGTGAGCCGGGCCCCGTACCTGACAGCTGGCGCTCGCGCTCGATTGTGGCGTCGCTTCAGGAGGCGCTCGGCGGGCAATACGCGTTGACAATGAGCGCCATTCCCGGCCCGCGCGAGCATATTCAGGCGCATCTGCGCTTAGCTGATGGTTCCCCGCTGACGATAGACCTGCGCCCGCAGTTGCCCGCGCTGGCGCGCTGGCTGCCGGTGGTGCTGGTTATCCAGCCGTTGCTGCTTTTACTCTGCGCCTGGCTGGCGGTACGCCAGGTGATTCGCCCGCTATCGCGGTTTACCCGCGCGGTGGAAGCCTTAGAACCCGCCGCAACACAACCGCGACTAATGGACGATCAGGGGCCACGGGAAGTGGCGCAGGCGGCCCGCGCATTTAATGCGATGCAGGCGCGTATCCAGCGTTATTTGAAAGAACGCACGCAAATTCTCGCCGCAATTTCCCACGACCTGCAAACGCCCATCACGCGGATGAAACTGCGCGTGGAGATGAGCGAGGAGCCGATGCTTCGCGATAAGCTCATGCAGGATCTCGAGAATATGACGCGGCTGGTACGCGAGGGCATAGCGTATGCCCGAAGCGCTGAACCCTTGCTGGAGCCCACGCATCGGCTCGATCTCAATGCCTTTCTCGACACCCTCGTTTGCGACTATACGGACACCGGGCAGGTAGTCACCTTCTTGCCCGCCCCAACGATTTCCCCGCTGGAGATCCGGCCGCAGGCGCTACGGCGCATCATGACCAATCTGCTTGATAATGCGCTGAAGTACGGCAGTGAAGCGCAGGTTCATCTGCTTTTGCATGATACGCAGTGGCTGGAAATTCAGGTGCGGGATAACGGCCCCGGTATTGATGAGGCCGAGCAGGATGCGGTACTACAACCTTTCTACCGTATTGAAAACTCGCGCAATCGCCACACCGGCGGTACCGGGCTGGGGTTGGCGATCGCGGCCCAACTGGCGACGCAGCTTCATGGTCAGTTGCATTTACACAACCATCCCGACGGCGGTCTGGTGGTCACTTTGCGTTTGCCGCGCGTTTTGTATCCTTCTGTATCCTCTTCCTCTCGCGACAACTAACGAGACAAAACGGCCTTCCGCCGACACACCCCGCACACATCGACGCGGTTAAATCGTCTCACCGCCTGATACCCAGGCAACTTAAAGGTGAGGTGAGATATGGCTATTATCATTGCGTTTGTCGGCGGCATGCTGACGCTGTTAAGCCCCTGTACGCTGCCTGTTATCCCGTTTTTATTTGCCAGCGTGAAAGGGCAGAAACGTCATCTGGCGGCGATGTTAACCGGGATGGTGCTGATGTTTACCCTGGTGTCATCGCTGGTGACCGTGGCCAGTGCCTGGGTGGCTCAGGTTGCCACCGTTGGGCGTTGGCTGGCGTTACTGTTTATGAGCGCGGTCGCGCTTTCGCTGATATTCCCACGCGTGGCGCAGTGGCTGGCGAAACCGGTGGTGCGGCTGGGCAATCAGGTGAACGATCAAAGCAACCATAATCGTGGGCTCGTTGCCGCGCTGCTAGCCGGTTTTGCCACCGGCCTGCTGTGGGCACCCTGCGCCGGGCCGGTGCTGGGGGCCATTCTCAGCCTGAGTTTGCTTCAGGAGAGCAGCGTTTCGGGCAGTGTATTGCTGGCAGCCTACGGAAGCGGCTGCGCGGCGATGCTGGCCCTGTTGTGGTTTGGTGGTAAACGTGTGATGCACTGGCTGCGGGCAAAAACGGCGGTGGTGGAACGTCTGCGTCAGGGGGCAGGTGTCGCAATGCTGGCGTCGGTGGCGCTGATTGCCACCTGTACTACCAGCGTGCTTCAGGGTGCCAGTGCGTTTTCACAGCAGCTGGAACAGCGTCTGGTGGGCTTGCTACCTGAACAATCCGTACATTTGCAGCCGGTGGTTGACACCACACCCAGCAGTCAGCTACCGCCGTTGACGGGCGGGACGGCGTGGATCAATAGCGCGCCGCTGTCTGCTGACTCGCTGAAAGGGAAGGTGGTACTGGTTGATTTCTGGACCTTTGACTGCATCAACTGCCAGCACACGTTGCCTCATGTTCGCGAATGGTCGCAGAAATACCCAGGCCTGACGGTAGTCGGCGTACACACGCCTGAATATCCCCATGAGAAACAAGAGCATGCGGTAAAGTCGGCGGTGAAAAAATGGCGGCTGAATTACCCGGTGGTGATGGACAATAACTACCGTATATGGAATGCGTTCGGCAATCAGTACTGGCCTGCACACTACCTGTTTGATGCGCGCGGGCAGCTGCGGTACACCTTCTTTGGTGAAGGTAACTATGCCGAGCAGGAAGCGGCGATAAAGACGTTGTTACAGGAGAGCCATGCCTGATGGCGCTGCGCTTATCAGGCCTACCAGTACTGAACCGTAGGTCGGGTAAGGCGCAGCTGCCACCCGACAATTAGGCCGCACAATGCCCGACAGAAACGCCGAACCGTAGGTCGGGTAAGGCGCAGCCGCCACCCGACAATTAAGCCGCACAATGCCCGATGGAAACGCCTAACCGTAGGCCGGATAAGGCGCAGCCGCCACCCGACAATTAGGCCGCACAATGCCCGGTGGAAACGTCTAACCGTAGGCCGGATAAGGCGCAGCCGCATCCGGCAATTTCGCTGCTCAGGCTACTGAAAACAGGGGCGAAACGGCGGAAACATCCGCTGCCGTTTCGTCGCTCTTCTCTTAATTGAAGGCGACCTTAATCGGCTGTTCAGAAAGTTTTTGGCAGGCCTTCAGCGTGTGGCTTTTGGCAAAATAGAACATGAACTTATCGCTCTTTGGATGATGCATTAAGGTATCGCCGTTACTGAATTTGAAATATTCCGTACCGTTGTGTACCTCATGCCCTGAGCCCACATAATAATGTCCCTTCCACAACTCGGAGATGTGTCCAAAGGCATGCAGCGTGATTTCGATTAGCCCACGCGAGGGGCATTTCAGCTTCAGTGCTGTCGAGTTGAAATTAAGCGCAAGGGCAGGGGAGGTCAGCGTCGCCAGTGCAGCAATAAAAAACAATTTTTTCATAGGATTATGTAGGACTTTTCTTATACGGGACGGGCTTTTTACCGTAACGGAAAGTTTACAAAATTGATGTCAGTCAACTAAAACGGGGTTTTGATTTCATTAAGGGGAGTTTTTCTTTTTTTTGCGATCTGTGTCGGGGGCAATGAAGGGCAGCGCTCCGCAGAGCGCTGTAGATTAGGCGCGAATATCGGCGTATTCCGGGGTGGTATCAAATTCGTGTTTAGCGAAGGGGCACAGCGGAATAATTTTGCGATTCTCGTTACGCATTTTTTCCACCACTTTTGCCACCAGTTTCTTGCCAACGCCCTGGCCCTTCAGGCTTGGATCTACATCGGTATGCTCAATAATACTGAGGTGCTCGCCGGTGGGAACAAAAACCACTTCCGCCAGTTGATTACCGTCAGCATCGTTAACGTAAAAACGGTTGTTACCTTCCAGAATTTCCATTTTTTTCTCGCTATGGGTTATTTGGTACGGTATTTCAGCGCGCCGCTGGGGCAGGTATCGATGACCTGTTGCACCACGGTGCTCTCTACATTATCGGGCATAATCCACGGTTTGCGCTTCAAATTGAAGAGCTTGCTGTTGCCACGCACGCAGTTGCCCGAGTGCTGACACAGGGCGGTGTTAAAATAGACGTCGATCTTTTCACCGGTGTAGACCCGGTATCCGGCGTCGAGAAGTTCTTTATCCATGACATTGCCTCAATTCAAATAAGAGTACTGGCTGTGCTAATCATAGCCTGTCATGGCATGCGGAGGGAAAGGAATTACTGATTGATAGGGGATGAGTTGCTAACAAATATTGCAGCGCTGTCGCAGCTTTTTAAGAATTATTCTCAACTCTGTCATATCGCCCTATCGCAACTTTAACGCGGCCCACGCTTCGGAGGAAAAGCAGACAGAAGAGAGAATCTCAATGGTGCGGTTTTTATTGTTATTAATGTAGTAAGTGGCATTAAGCGTTGGTGTAAGAACATCACCTTTGTTAATGCTGAAGGCTGATTTGATTTTAGTAATGGTTTTAATTTTGCCGCATTGGGTGACCACTGAAAAAATATCCTGTTTTTCAGTTTTTGAGACGTCAATGACCTGCCATTCCATGCATATATCCCCAAATAATTTGTGTGTTCGTATATTAGCACAGCCCACCAGGGCAAGAGCCTAAACATACGGTAAATGAGTGAGCGAAACTACTTTTGTCACGCAGTAAATAGTGATCGTGCTCACCAAATAAAATATTCAGGAAAAACATGAGGAAACACAGGAAATAGCAGAATATAGAATTTCTAAATATATCAAATGGTTGCGTTTTAATACTATTAATTGCAAATAATTTATTTGGATATTTCACTTTCTTAATGTTGCGCTAATACAAGCTCTCTATTCTGAACCTCTCCTCCCCGAAAAAGGCATTGCATGTTATGCCATGCGCCGTGGGGCTACGTCAGCGAGTGTTCAAAATGGATGATTTTTTACCGTTTTCCCGTCCCTCTATGGGGGATGAGGAGTTTCAGGCGATAAAAGCCGTCTTGCAGTCAGGATGGATAACGACCGGGCCACAAAATCAGGCGTTAGAAGAGGCATTTTGCGCGCTAACGGGCAATCGATTTGCGATAGCCGTCAGTTCCGCTACTGCCGGAATGCACGTCACCTTGATGGCGCTTGGAATTGGGCCGGGCGATGAGGTCATCACTCCTTCGCTGACCTGGGTTTCCACGCTGAATATGATTGAGCTGCTGGGCGCTACGCCGGTGATGATTGATGTCGATCGCGATAATCTGATGGTCACCGCGCAGGCGATCGAAGCCGCGATTACCCCGCGAACCAAAGCCATCGTGCCGGTGCATTATGCAGGCGCGCCGGTGGATCTCGACGCCATTTATGCCGTGGCGCATCGCCACGGTATTGCGGTTATCGAAGATGCGGCTCATGCCGCAGGCACGGCCTATAAAGGCCATCATGTTGGCGGAAAAGGCACGGCTATTTTCTCGTTTCACGCCATTAAAAACATGACCTGCGCCGAAGGCGGGTTGGTGGTGACCGATGATGAAAACCTTGCCCGACAGATCCGCAGCCTGAAATTTCATGGCCTGGGCGTGGATGCATTCGACCGACAAACCCATGGCCGCGCCCCGCAGGCGGAAGTGCTCTCGCCCGGTTACAAATATAACCTCGCCGATATCAACGCCGCGCTGGCACTGGCGCAATTAGCAAAATTGCCGCAGGCCAATCAAAAACGCAGCAACATCGCGCAGCGTTATTTACAGGAACTGGCCGATACGCCTTTTCAGCCGCTTGCTCTTCCGGCCTGGCCGCATCAGCACGCCTGGCATCTTTTTATTATCCGCGTGGATGAAGCGCGTTGTGGTATCAGCCGTGACGTATTAATGGAACAGCTAAAAGCGAAGGGAATTGGCACCGGCCTGCATTTCCGCGCGGCGCATACGCAAAAATATTATCGTGAACGTTACCCCAATCTCGTGCTGCCCAATACCGAATGGAACAGCGCGCGTATTTGTTCCCTTCCTCTTTTCCCGGATATGACTCATGACGACACAACCCGCGTTATTGCGGCACTCCATCAACTGGCAGGACGTTGAGATGTTTGATGTTACGCAGATAAAAAAAGTGTCGGTGGTCATTCCGGTCTACAACGAGCAGGAGAGTTTGCCGGAATTAATTCGCCGAACTGATGCGGCCTGCGCCTTACTGCATCGCGACTATGAAATCCTGTTGGTGGACGACGGCAGCAGCGATAACTCTGCCCGCATGCTGTGCGACGCGGCGGACATGCCGGGCAGCCATGTGGTGGCGGTGCTGCTTAACCGTAACTACGGGCAGCACTCCGCCATTATGGCCGGTTTCAGCCATGTGACGGGCGATCTGATTATTACCCTGGACGCTGATTTGCAGAACCCGCCGGAAGAGATCCCCCGGCTGGTCGAAAAAGCCGAAGAGGGCTATGACGTGGTGGGGACGGTGCGGCAAAACCGCCAGGACACGCTCTTTCGCAAAACCGCGTCAAAAATGATTAACCGCCTGATCCAGCGTACCACCGGCAAAGCGATGGGCGACTACGGCTGCATGCTGCGCGCCTATCGCCGCCACATTGTCGATGCGATGCTCAACTGTCACGAGCGCAGCACTTTTATTCCCATTCTGGCGAACACCTTTGCCCGGCGGGCGATTGAGATCCCGGTGCATCATGCCGAGCGCGAGTTTGGCGATTCGAAATACAGCTTTATGCGGCTTATCAACCTGATGTACGACCTGGTGACCTGCCTGACGACGACGCCGCTGCGTCTGTTGAGCGTCGTGGGCAGCGTGATTGCGCTACTGGGATTCGGCTTCTCTGTGCTGCTTGTGCTGCTGCGCCTGATGTTTGGCCCGCAATGGGCGGCGGAAGGGGTCTTTATGCTCTTTGCCGTGCTGTTCATGTTTATTGGCGCGCAGTTTGTCGGCATGGGGCTGTTGGGTGAATACATTGGCCGCATTTACAACGATGTCCGCGCCCGCCCTCGTTATTTTATTCAACGCGTTATACGTCAGCCTGAAACGGCAACAGATGAGGAAAATCAGCCATGAAAGCAGTTGTTTTTGCCTATCACGATATTGGATGTACGGGTGTTCAGGCGTTGCTTGACGCGAGATATGAAATCGCGGCGATTTTTACTCACCCGGATAATGCGCAGGAGAATCACTTCTTTGGCTCCGTGGCGCGTCTCGCAGCGGAGCATGGCATTACGGTGTATGCGCCTGACGATGTGAATCATCCGCTGTGGATTGACCGTATTCGCGCAATGGCCCCGGATGTTATTTTCTCCTTCTATTACCGTAATCTGCTGAGCGATGCCGTTCTCAGCCTTGCGCCTAAAGGCGGGTTTAACCTGCACGGTTCGTTGCTGCCGAAATACCGGGGACGTGCGCCCCTGAACTGGGTGCTGGTCAATGGGGAACAAGAGACCGGCGTTACGCTGCATCGGATGGTGAAACGCGCGGATGCGTGGGATATTGTCGCGCAGCAGAAAGTGGCTATCGCTGAGAGTGATAACGCATTGAGCCTGCATCGTAAACTGTGTGCGGCTTCGCAGACGCTGTTGCATGATGCGCTGTTACAAATCCACGAAAACCGTACCCATGAGCGCAAGCAGGATGAAAGTCAGGCCACCTATGTGGGTCGCCGGACGCCGGAAGATGGGCGTCTGGAGTGGGAAAAAACCGCGAACGAGCTACATAACCTGGTTCGCGCCGTCTCTGATCCCTGGCCTGGAGCGTTCAGCTTTGTTGGGCAGCATAAATTCATCGTCTGGAAATCGCGCGTTCATCCGCAGCCGGTGACGGCACGTGCAGGCACGGTACTTTCCGTTGCACCGCTGATGATTGCCTGCGGTGAAGGGGCGCTGGAGATCCAAACCGGGCAGACCGAGAAGGGCGTCTACATGCAGGGCGCGCAACTGGCGCAGTCGCTGGGGCTGGTGACGGGCGCACTGCTGAGCAGTAAGCCGGTAGTGGCGTTAAAACGCCGCACGCGCGTGCTGATCCTTGGCGTGAACGGGTTTATCGGCAATCACCTTACCGAACGCTTGCTGAAAGACGATCGCTATGAAATCTACGGTCTGGATATCGGCTCTGACGCCATTGGCCGATTTATGGATTGCCCGCGCTTTCACTTTGTTGAGGGCGATATCAGCATTCACTCTGAATGGATTGAATACCACATCAAAAAATGTGATGTGGTATTGCCGCTGGTGGCGATCGCCACGCCGATTGAGTACACCCGCAATCCGCTGCGCGTCTTTGAGCTCGACTTTGAAGAGAACCTCAAAATTGTGCGTGACTGCGTGAAGTACAACAAACGTATCGTCTTCCCGTCAACGTCGGAAGTGTACGGTATGTGTACGGATAAAGACTTCGACGAAGATAACTCTAACCTGGTGGTGGGGCCGATTAATCGTCAGCGCTGGATTTACTCGGTCTCCAAACAGCTTCTCGATCGCGTGATCTGGGCTTACGGCGAAAAGTCGGGGCTCAAATTTACGCTGTTCCGCCCCTTCAACTGGATGGGGCCGCGCCTTGATAACCTGAATGCTGCCCGCATTGGCAGTTCGCGCGCCATCACGCAGTTGATCCTGAATCTGGTGGAAGGATCGCCGATTAAACTGATCGAAGGCGGCAGCCAAAAACGTTGCTTCACCGATATCAGCGATGGCATTGAGGCGCTCTACCGAATTATCGAAAACGAAGATAACCGCTGCGACGGGCAGATTATCAACATCGGTAACCCGGACAACGAAGCCAGTATCAAAGAGCTGGCGGAAATGCTGCTTGACTGTTTTGAGCGTCACCCGCTCCGTCAGCACTTCCCACCGTTTGCCGGATTCCGTGATGTGGAAAGCAGCGATTACTACGGCAAAGGGTATCAGGATGTTGAACACCGGAAACCGAGTATTCGTAACGCCCGACGCTGCCTGAACTGGCAACCGGGCATTGCGATGCAGCAAACGGTGGAAGAGACGCTGGACTTCTTCCTGCGCACCGTCGAATTGGGTGGTGACGAACCATCATGAAAAAAGTCGGCTTACGCATTGATGTCGATACCTTCAGAGGAACCCGTCACGGGGTTCCTCAACTGCTTTCTGTACTTGCGCGACACAGCGTGCGGGCCAGCTTCTTTTTTAGCGTCGGGCCTGACAACATGGGCAGGCACCTCTGGCGGCTGGTGAAACCTCAATTCCTGTGGAAGATGCTGCGCTCTCGCGCGGCCTCGCTGTACGGCTGGGATATTTTACTGGCAGGAACCGCCTGGCCCGGACGTGAAATTGGCGCAGGTAATGAAGCGATAATACGTGAATCAGCGGCTTTTCACGAAGTGGGGCTACATGCGTGGGATCATCATGCCTGGCAGGCCCGCAGTGGGCGCTGGGGCAACAAAAGGCTGGTCCAGGAGATTGGGCGCGGGTTAGTTGAGCTGGAGCGCATTCTCGGGGCCGCGGTATCGTGCTCGGCGGTGGCGGGCTGGCGGTCTGATAGCCGCGTTGTGACGGCCAAGGAACCGTTTAATTTTCTCTATAACAGCGACTGTCGCGGTCATCGTCCTTTCCGTCCACGGCTTGAAAATGGCACGCTCGGGACGGTGCAGATCCCGGTAACACTTCCGACCTGGGATGAAGTAGTTGGGCGCGAGGTGAGCGCGGATGCGTTCAACGATTATCTGATGAAACGCATTCAACAGGATAAGGGCGTGCCGGTTTATACCATTCATGCCGAAGTGGAAGGCATTGCCTTCGCCGCGCAGTTTGATGCGTTATTAACACTCGCGCGTGAAAACAACATCCACTTTTGCCCCCTGAGCCAGCTTCTGCCCGATGACATCAGCAGGCTGCCGGTGGGGAGTATTGAACGCGGTGAAATTGCCGGTCGGGAAGGCTGGTTAGGTGTGGAACATATTATGGAATCGTCTCTATGAAGCCTCGTTTTTACGCCGCGCTACTGGCGTGCTTGTACGCGCTTTACTATCTCATTCCGCTAAATGGTCGGTTGCTCTGGCAGCCGGATGAAACGCGCTATGCGGAAATCAGCCGCGAGATGCTGGCATCGGGTAACTGGGCGGTACCGCATTTTCTGGGGTTACGTTATTTCGAAAAACCGGTTGCCGGATACTGGATCAACAATATCGGGCAGTGGTTATTTGGTCACAACAACTTCGCTGTTCGCTTTGGCGGCGTGTTGTCGATAACGCTCACCGGCCTGCTGGTGGCGTGGATGGCCTGGATGCTGTGGCGCGATAAACGTATTGCAATCCTTTCCGCAGTCATCTTCCTGACTATGTTTCTGGTTTATGGCATCGGCACCTACGCCGTGCTGGACCCGATGATCACCCTGTGGCTGGTGCTGGGCATGTGCGGTTTCTGGTATGGCGCTAACGCGCGCATTCGTGCGGAAAAAATCGGTGGTTATCTGCTGCTGGGTTTTGCCTGCGGCATGGGTGTGATGACCAAAGGATTTCTGGCGCTGGCGGTACCGGTATTAGGCGTCCTGCCGTGGGTTATCGCGGAAAAACGCTGGCGGGAAGTGCTGACCTGGGGCTGGCTCTCTATCGCGGTTTGCATATTAACGGTACTGCCCTGGGGGTTAACCATCGCCTCTCGCGAACCGGATTTCTGGCGCTATTTCTTCTGGGTGGAGCATATCCAGCGCTTCGCGCGCAGCGATGCCCAGCATAAAGCGCCCTTCTGGTATTACGTGCCGTTTGTTATCGCCGGGTGTTTGCCGTGGCTGGCGTTGCTGCCGGGCGCGCTGAAGCAGGGGTGGCGAGGGCGTAAAACCGAGAAAGGGCTTTTGTATCTGTTGGGCTGGGTGGTGATGCCGTTTCTGTTTTTCAGCATCGCCAAAGGGAAACTGCCCACCTACATTTTGCCTTGCTTCGCACCGCTGGCGATTTTGATAGCGCGTTATGTGCGTGACGCCACGCCCTTGGTTATGAGGGCTAACGGCATCATCAACCTGGCGGTTGGTGTCTGCGGCGCGCTTGCGGCGTTTCTTGTCTCTCCCTGGGGATGGATGAAACATCCCATCTGGCCCTACATTGAGCTTTATAAAAGCATGCTGGCGCTGGTGGCGTTTGGTTTTTGGGCATTGATGGGATGGATGTCATTGAAAAATGGGCGACAGGGAACACTGCTGGCCGCCTGTTGTCCGTTGCTGCTGGCTCTACTGTGCGGTTACGCGATTCCTGACCGGGTTGTCGCCAGCAAGCAGCCGCAGTTTATGATTGATATTCTGAGTGAAGATCTGCAACCCAGCCGATATGTGTTATCCAACAACGTCGGGCTGGCAGCAGGGTTAGCGTGGGAGCTGAAACGCGCGGATATTCTGCTTTACGGTGGAAGAGGCGAGTTGCGCTATGGGCTTGGCTATTCGGATGCTAAAGATCGTTTTATCCCTCGTGAAGCGTTCAATGACTGGCTGGCGGCGCATCGCCAGCAGGGGAGGATATCTCTGGTGTTGCAGGTTAATAGTGGGCAAACCGTGGAGGATTTCGACCTGCCTAAAGCGGATAACGTCTACGTAATGCCACGCATTATTTATCTGGAGTATCTCCCACAGTGATAACGATCGTGCTGCTGTTACTGGCAAGCCTGTTGAGCAGTGCCGGGCAGCTGTGTCAGAAACAGGCCGCGCATCGCGCAGATAAAAAACGGCTGGTGCTCTGGCTGGCGCTTGCCGTCGGGATGCTCGGCGCCGGAATGCTGCTCTGGCTGGTGGTGCTGCAACGCGTGCCGGTGAGCCTCGCGTATCCCATGCTAAGCCTGAATTTTGTCTGGGTGACGCTGGCGGCAAAGTTTATCTGGCGCGAAACGGTGACCATGCGGCACTGGATAGGCATTGCATTGATTATTCTCGGTATTCTGTTGCTGGGAGGGAATGCGTGATGGGGGTTATCTGGGCATTATTGAGCGTGGTTATCGTCAGCACATCCCAGCTGGCGCTGCGCTATGCCATGGTGCAACTGCCGCCTGTGGCGTCCCTGCGGCTGTTTTGCAACCATCTTCTGACACTCCAGCCAGGAACGTTGCCGCTGGTGGCTGGGCTGGTGGGGTATCTTGTATCAATGATCTGCTGGTTTTTAGCTTTGCAGCGGCTGCCTCTTTCCCGTGCCTATGCGCTGATGAGCCTGAGCTATGTGCTGGTATGGGCGGCGGCGCTAGTGTTACCCGGATGGCATGAATCTTTCTCATGGCTCTCCTTTGCCGGGGTGATGAGTTTGTTTGTCGGCGTGTTGTTGATATTTTCCCCCGGCCCCAGGGCGTGACCCTGGTGACGGGTAAGTCGGTAGGCCTGATAAGCGTAGCGCCATCAGGCAGTGTGCCGTGAATTGCCGGGAGGCGGCTACGCCTTGCCCGGCCTACGGTTCGGTGTTGCTATCGGGGATTTTTTCGGCGGTAGGCCTGATAAGCGTAGCGCCATCAGGCAGTGTGCGCGTGAATTGCCGGGAGGCGGCTACGCCTTGCCCGGCCTACGGTTCGGTGTTGCTATCGGGGATTTTTTCGGCGGTAGGCCTGATAAGCGTAGCGCCATCAGGCAGTGTGCCGTGAATTGCCGGAGGCGGCTACGCCTTGCCCGGCCTACGGTTTGGTGTTGCCATCGAACGATGTTTCATCGGAATGAAGGCAATCACTATCGCGCCGAGCACGAGGAATGCGGCGACCATATAGATTCCGGCGTTGAAACTACCGGTGATATCTTTCATCCAGCCCATCAGCAGTGGCCCCAGTGCCGCGCCGGTCATCCCGGTAGCGTTAATCACCGCAATCCCCAGCGCGCGCGCCTGAATTGAGATGGATTGATCCGGCGTGGTCCAGAAAATCACCATCGCGGCAAATGCCCCGGCGGATGCCATCACGATACCGCTGAATTGCAGCATCGGGTTGCTACTGGTTGCCGTCAGTATCCAGCCTGCGGCGGCAAAAAGATAAGGCAGCAGCGTGTGGATTTTTCGCTCATTCAACCGGTCGGAACGCTTACTCCACCACACCATGCCAACAATAGTGCAGACCTGTGGAATGGCGCTGAGTAATCCAATGGTGATGTTATTACTCTCCTGATTAAAACTGCGCAGAATAAGCGGTGTCCAGACGCTTAATGCACTCAGGGTATTGGTCAGGCAAAAATACGCCAGCGTGTAGAGCATAATGACCGGCGTAAATAACTCGCGCAGCATACTGCGCTGCGACACCATTGCGCTGCTGATCCCCCGTTGTGATTGTTGAACCGCGCGTTTATCGGCTTCCAGCATTTCATTCAGACAGGCTTTATCATCGTCGGTCAGCCATTTCGCTTTCGCCGGGGAATCATCCAGCCAGAACCAGACCACCAGGCCTAATAATACGGAGGGGAAACCTTCCAGTAAAAATAACCACTGCCACCCCTTCAGGTTTAATAAGCCATCCATATTTAAAATATAGCCTGACGCCAGCGAACCTAACGCCATGGTTACCGGCATCGCTATCATAAACAAGGCGTTAGCGCGGGCGCGATACTGCGACGGGAACCAGTAGGTTAAATAGAGCAGCAGCCCTGGCAGGAAGCCCGCCTCGGCGATCCCAACCAGCATTCGCAGTACATACAGGCTATTTGGCCCGGTGGCGAACATGGTCGCCGTCGAGGCAATTCCCCATACCACCATCAGCACCGCAATCCAGCGTCGGGCACCGACAATCCCTAACATAATATTGCTGGGGATCCCGCAAATCACATACATCACATAAAACAGGGTGGTTGCCAGACCAAACATGGTGCTGGTTAAACCTAAATCTTTGCCCATCGTTAAACCGGCAAAACCGATATTAATGCGATCGAGGTAAGAGAAGACAAATAAAATAAATAAGAAAACAATTAATCGGCGGAATAACTTTTTTATCACCGCTTGTTGTCGCGGGTCCAGTGTATCCTGCGTATCGGAAGGCGGCGATAATACGCTCGAAGAATCATTCATGTCGGGCTCCACATTGCAATGTAATATTATTTTGTTAGCAGGCGAATATTTATCATGCTCAGAATGTTTTATTGACAGAGGCCATCCGAACACGTGCGCTAACGTATAGGTAACAGCCTGATAAGGTGTCAATGGAATCCGTAAAAAATGAGACGGAATTGTTATCTGTGTGGCGTTTTATGAATCATAAAGTGGGTTTTAGAACATTCATGACAGAGCGAATGCGCGATGATGCTATAGCGTGAACTTATAACCCGGTATACTCAGCGTATCGACGTCTTTTGACTAAGGAAGCTCATGAGTGCAATCAAAAAAACAGCGGATGTGAAGAGCGCGGATGCGGCTTTTCATCGTGAAGAGTTCCCGTTCTACTGGATTGTTAACGTCTATGCGCGCTACACCCAGGTGATGGAAGTGACGTTGAAAAAGGTGCAGCTCGACGTTTCGCGCTTTCGGGTGATGATGATTACCCATCAGTACGGCAAGGCCAGCATCTCGCAAATTTCTGAATATGCGATGGCGAAAATGCCGACCGTCACCAAAATTGTTGGCCGCCTGCGTGACGATGGGATGGTGACCACCGCCAGCAGCGAACAGGATGCCAGGGTGACGGAGGTGATGCTCACGCCTGCCGGAAAGGCGAAAATTGAAGAAGCGCATCGCCTGGCGCAGAAAGTTTTCGAAAAAGGGTTCAAGGGAATGACGCCCGCGCAGGTGGAAAAAATGAACCTGTCGCTGTCGAAAGTGCTGGGTAACCTCAACGAACTGTAGCCTCAGAGGGCGATCGTTAAGATTTGTGATCGCGCTAAACTTTTCTTATAACTCCCTGTAAATCCTATCGTTAATTCTTATCCGTCGCCCTGAGTTTTCACGGCGACTTTGGTGCGTTTCCCTCTTTTTTCTGCCGTAATTCATCGACATAACGCAATAGCCATATCGAATAAATGGTTATATTTGCGTTATAGGATTGTAAAAATAACGTGAAATATTACTTGAATATTCACGTAAATATCTCATGATTGATTTATCGCCATTCAGGGCAAAAAAGCAGCGATGACTGCTCGCCTGGATGTGATTCACTTTTTCTGGTCAAGGTATCAATCATGAAGCCAGTTTTTGAGAGCAATGGTTATGTCGAGCAGTTTACGCTCGGTTCAGGCGAGCTGCGGTTCGCCGTCAAAGATACGCTGGATATCGCCGGTCACCCGACCCGCGCCGGATGCCCGGCGCTGGCCGATGCGCCGAAAGCGAAGCAGCATGCCCGCATCGTCAAGGTGCTGCTCAACAGCGGCTGCCAGCTGACGGGCAAAACCACCCTGCACGAACTGGCGTTTGGCGTTACCGGGATCAACCCGTGGAGCGGCACGCCCGTTAATCCTCAATACCCTACGCTGATTCCCGGCGGTTCGTCGAGCGGCTCCGCAACCGTCGTCGCCAATGGCGATGTCGATTTCGCCCTCGGTACCGACACCGGTGGTTCGGTCCGAATGCCCGCTGCCTGCTGCGGTGTGCTGGGGCTGAAACCGGGCTATGGCGTGCTCAGCCGCCAGGGTGTATTACCTGCCTACAGCTCACTCGATTGCGTCGGTATTTTTGCCCGCGAACCGCGTATTCTGCGCGAAGTGCTGGCCCGCGTGGCGTTACCGGTTGATGCACCGCTGGCGTCTCTGCCCTCGATGGGCTTTATCTTTGCGGCTCAGCCGGAGATTGACGCCCTGCTGGTGGATGCGCTGGAAGCGTTGGGCATCGCCGCAAACTGCGTGACGCTGCCGCTGTTGGGCGAAGCGCATCGCGCCGGGCTAACCATCATCAACCGCGAAAACTGGCTGGCATTTAACGCATTGCTGGCAAGCCACGCGGTTTCCCCGGACGTTGCCAGCCGTATTCAGGCCGGAGAATCCATCACCAGCGAACAGCTCGCCTGCGCGGAAAACGTGCGCGCGCATTTCACCGCTCAGGTGAATGATCTGCTGGAAGAGACACCACTGCTGGCATTGGCGACGCTACCGGAACTGCCGCCGACGCTGGAAGAGGCGGAAGATCCGCTTAGCGTGGTGAATCTGACGCGGCTGGTGCGGCCCTTCAACCTCAGCGGTCATCCGGCGCTCTCGCTGCCGATGGGCGAACTTCAGGGCCGACCCGTCGCGCTACAACTGGTGGCGGGCTTTGGCGAAGAGGGGCTTCTCGTCCAGGCCGCCGAATGGCTGATACGCCGCCGCCTCTGACGTTTATCGCGTAATAAAACCGTTGAACCGACCACTCAATGCCATTCAGGCGTTGCGGCATCGTGCACCTTTTTGCCGCCCGCCCACGTTATTCGGGAGTCAGCTATGTCCGTCGTACACGTCCGTGAAGAGCTTGTTCCGTTATTGACCGAAGTGACCGCGCGCAGCGCCGATTTCGAGCGCCAGCGCCATGTTTCAGACGACATCATCAGCCGCTTTAAACAGGTAGGCGTCTACCGTGCGCTGGTGCCGAAAATCTACGGCGGGGATGAGTGTTCTCCGGCGCAGTTTTGTGAACTGATTGAGCAAATCGCCACCGCAGACGGCTCGGCAGGCTGGGTCGCCAGTTTTGGTATGAGCCCGTTTTATCTCGGCGCGCTGCCGCCGGATACCCTGAAAGAACTCTATCGCAACGGCCCCGATGTGGTGTTTGCCGGGGGCATCTATCCGACGCACAACGCGCAACTGGCCGATGGCGGCTATCGCGTAAGCGGACGCTGGTGCTTTGCCAGCGGCAGTATGGGCGCATCGGTGTTTGGCGTCGGCATTCAACCGGAAGGGGAGAACGCGCTTCCGCGCATGGCGGTGCTGCCGCGCGAAAGCATTCATATCGACCCGGTGTGGGATACGGTCGGGCTGGCGGGAACCGGCAGCCATGATTTGCTGGTGGATGACGCGTATGTACCGCAGGAGTGGACATTTATTCGCGGCGGGGCGCTGAATCTGGAAGGCCCGCTGTATCGCTATCCGGTGTTATCGCTCGCCACGCAGGTGCTCTCCGTTGTGGCGCTGGGTGTGGCCCGCGCGGCACTGAATGAAATCTATCAGATTGCCCATCGTCAGCAGTCTGTCACCGGCGCGCCGCGCCTGGCCGACCGACCGCAGGCGCAGATGCAAATTGCCCGTTGTGAAGCAGAACTCCGCTCGGCGCGCGCCTGGTTTTACGAGGCTATTGATGACGTCTGGCAGCGTCTGCTGGTCGGTAATGAGCCGGGCCAGCAGCAGGTCAATGCGCTGCGTCTTTCCTCTACGCACGTCACCCGCGTGGCGGCAGACGTTGCCCGTCAGGCGCTGGCGCTTAACGGGATGGGCGGCGTCACCATGACCAGCCCGCTCCAGCGTTATGTGCGCGACACGATGGTGATCACCCAACATGCCTTTATGGGCGACCTCTCGTACCTGAACGCCGGTACGGTCTTTTTCGGCGGCAAACCGCTGCCGGGTTATCTCTGAATTTCTGAAAGGAGCAACAAATGAGCCAGAACACATTACGCGTGCTGTTTTGTATCGGTGTGAACCAGAACTTTTTCGATGCGACTCCGGCAGAAGCCAAACAGGTGTGGGGTGCATTCGGCGTGATGATGAAAGGCATGGAAGAGACGCCGGGCATCCGCGTCATCGGCAACATGGATGACGACCAGTTGATGGTCGGCCCCTCGACCACCGCACCGTGGACCACCTACGTGCTGGCGGATGCCGACACCCTGGAAAGTGTTGCGGCGGTCTGCAACCTGTTCCGCACCACGCCGGTCGGTGAAAGCAAGTTGTGGAAGTACTGCAAGATTGAAGCGCGCGTGGGCCGCGAACTGATTATTCAGAATTAAGGAGCGGGCGATGAACTCACAGGATGCGCAGCGCTTGCAGCAGCTTGAAGATCAGCAGGATGCGCGGGTATGCATCAGCAACTATATGCGCCTGTGCGACCAGCTTGAAACCCCGGCGACCGTGCGGGCGATTGGCGCGCTGTTTACCACCAATGCCTGCTGGGAAGGCGTGGGCGAACCGTATGCCACACGCCTTGGCAGGCATGTCGGACGCAACGCCATTGAAAGCATGATGGCCGGTTACGTCAAAACGCCCGCGCATTTTGCGATGAACGCCCATTTTCTGTGCTCGGAAGCCCTCATCCAGCAGCCGGATGGCCTGCTTTTCGGGCGCTGGCTGATGCTGCAAACCTCCAGTTTTACCGCCGGAGGATCGCATCTCAATGCGGCGGAACTGAACGTGGAGTTTCGCCGCGAAGCCGGTGTGATGCGGATGCACCATTTCACGACGCGCAATCTGTTCAGCAGGCCAGTGGATCACTGGCACGCCGCAGATGTGCTGCCTGTACCTGACAATAAATAGAGAGTCGAGCGATGCAGTGTGATAACCAGATCCCCGTAAAAAATATCGAAGCGAATGTTCCCGACTGCGCGGAAATCGCCGCGCTGGTGCAGTCTGACCGGGTGCATACCTCACTTTATAATTCCGAGACCCTGTTCAACCTTGAGCTGGACAGGATCTTCAGCAAAACCTGGGTATGGGTGGCGCATACCAGCGAAATTCCGGAAACCGGCAGTTTCAAAACCACCGAGATAGGCACACAGCCGGTTATTGTCGTGCGCGACCGCAAAGGCAACGTACACACGTTGCTCAACCGCTGCCGCCATCGCGCCGCCACCGTGTGCGAACACCGCACTGGCAAAACCAACAGTTTCGTTTGCCCGTATCACGGCTGGGGCTATGCCCTGGACGGCAGCCTGCGCGGCGTGCCGCACCCGGAAAGCTATGCCGATCAACTGGAAAAAGGCGAGCTGGGGCTGGTGTCGCTGCGCACCGAACAGTATGCCGGCATGATCTTCGCCACCTTTAATGAGCACATCGAACCGCTGGAAGATTTCCTCGGCGCCGCGAAAAAGTGGATGGATCTGTTTATGAAGCAGGGTGCGGGTTATCCGATTAAAACCGGCCCGGCGCACCGTTTCCGCTTCCCCGGCAACTGGAAGATCCAACTGGAAAATACCACCGATGGCTACCACTTCCCGGTCGTTCACCGCTCGTTTTTAAGTTCGGTCGATAAGCAGACCGAAGAGATGCTCAACTTCGTTGACGGCAGCGGCTACGTGGAAGATCTCGGCAACGGCCATAGCGTGATGGTGATGATCCCGGAACTGGTGGATCTGGAAGCCAATCTCGATGCGCCTGTCCCGGAGCGCTTTATCGCGCTGGCCGACGAATTGCGTAAAGACCACGATGAAGATCAGGTGCGGCGTATTGTGCGTGCCGTCGGCGGTTCCGGCTTTAACCTCAACATTTTCCCCAATATTGCCTGCTCAATGGCGTTCTTCCGCGTGCTGCAACCCGTCTCGGTGAACGAAACCGAAATTCATCATGCGGTGATCACCATGGACGGCGGCCCGGAAATTGCCAACCAGGCGCGCCTGCGTCTGCACGAGCATTTCCAGGGGCCGATGGGCTTCGGCACGCCGGATGACTCCGAGGCGTGGGAGCGCGTGCAGCGCGGGGCAACGGCGGGCAACGACCTGTGGATCATGCTCAACCGCGGGCTGGCGGGCGAATACCGCAGCGATGACGGCCTGCGCAGCGACGTGAGCGCTGAAACGGGGATGCGCGCGGCGTATCAACAGTGGAAAAAACTGATGACGGAGGCGGAATAATGACGCCAGATACGGTTCTGATTTCCGCGATGGAAATTATCAATCTCGAAGGCGATTTGCTCGATCAGGGCGAGTTCAATGCCTGGCTGGAACTGTGGCAGCGCGATGGCCTGTACATCGTGCCAATCGATCCACAGGAGACCGATTTCAAAAATACCCTCAACTACGCCTGCGACGATCACGAAATGCGCGAGCGTCGGGTGAAGCGCCTTTACAGCGGTGAGTCTATCTCCACCACGCCGCGCGCCCGCACGTTGCGCACGCTCTCCCGCTTCCGTTTGCTGGCTGGCGAGGGGGACGACATCGTGGTGCGCGGCGCGCAGTCGCTGTGGGAACACCGCAAAGGCTACAGCCGACACTACGCGGCGGATATCACCTGGCACCTGCAACCGCAGGGCGACAAGTTGCTGATTAAGCAAAAGGTGATTCGTCTTATCAATAGCGACGATGTGCTGCACAGCATCGGCTACATCCTGTAAGGAGCGCGTTATGACGCAAACCGTATTAGTCACCGGCGCGGCCGCCGGGCTGGGCAACGTCATCGCCACGCATCTGTTGTCGCAGGGATATCAGGTGGTGCTCTCGGACGTGAGCCTGGCGCGCGCGCAACAGGCGGCGGACAAACTCGATAATGGCGCGGGCAATGTGCTGGCGCTGGCGCTGGATATCCGCCAGCCGCAGGCGTTTGAGAAGGCGCTACAGGCGATTGAAACCCGCTTCGGCAGCCTGGAGGTGCTGGTGAACAATGCCGCGCTGACGCTGGCGACACCGGTGATGGAAATTGATGTTGAAGAGTTCGACCAGGTGATTTCAACCAATCTGCGCGGCACGTTTGTCGGCTGCCAGACGATTGGGCGCTACTTCGCGAAGAAAGGCTACGGGCGAATTATCAACCTGGCGTCGCTCGCCGGGCAGAACGGCGGCACGGCCTCCGGGGCGCACTATGCGGCATCGAAAGGCGGCATCCTGACGCTGACTAAAATCTTCGCCCGCGAGCTGGGGAAATCCGGCGTAACGGTGAATGCCATCGCGCCGGGGCCGATGGATCTTCCGTCCGTTCACGCGCTGGTGCCGGAAGAGAAAATGGCCGGGCTGTTACAGATGATCCCGGTGGGTAAACTGGGCGATGCCGAGTTTATCGCTCAGGCCGTGGCGCTGCTGGCTTCACCGCAGGCGGCGTTTGTCACCGGGGCGACCTGGGACATCAACGGCGGTCTGTTCATGCGTTAAGGAGTTGCCATGCTGACACTTCAGATTTTGAAACGCGAGCTTCAGGGGGATGTTGTTCTGCTGACGCTTGCCGATGCAACCGGCGCTGAACTGCCTGCGTTCACCGCCGGGGCGCACATCGACCTGCATCTGACTGACGATCTGGTGCGCCCATATTCGCTGTGCGGCGATCCGGCAGATCGCTACTGCTATCAACTGGGCATTCTCAAAGATAGCCAGTCGAAAGGGGGATCGCTGGCGGCGCACGCGCTTCAGGAAGGTGAATCAGTGAAGGTGAGCCTGCCGCGCAACTTGTTTGCCCTGGATGAGGGCGCAGCGCACAGCCTATTGATCGGCGGCGGGATTGGCATCACGCCGATGTTGGCGATGGCGGCGGAGCTGCACGCCGCCGGGCGCGTGTTTTCGCTGCATTACTGCGCCCGTTCGCGCCCGCAGGCGGCATTTGTTGCCGAACTGGAAAAAGCGCCGTGGGCGGATCGTGTATGGCTGCATTTCAGCGATGAACAACGCATTGATTTGCCAGCGGTATTGAGTGATGTACCAGCTAACACCCATGTCTATGTTTGCGGCCCCACGCGGCTGATGGAGGCGGTGAGCGAGCAGGCAAACGCCGCCGGTTATGCGGCTGAAAACGTCCATCAGGAGTGTTTCAGCGCGGAGGTTGAAGTGAGCGGAAAGGCGTTCGACGTGGTGGCCGCAACCAGCGGGATCACCGTGCGGGTGCTGGAAAACCAGACCATTGTCGAGGCGCTGGCGCAGGCCGGGTTGAAGGTGTGCGTCTCCTGTAAGCAGGGGATTTGCGGTAGTTGCCTGACAGATGTGATTGAGGGCGAGCCGGATCACCGCGACAGCTATCTGACAGACGAGGAGAAAGCCGATGGCGACCAGATCCTGCTCTGTTGTTCCCGGGCGAAAAGCGCCCGTCTGATTATCGATCTCTGAGGATTTCAGCATGAATTTGCAGACCGAGTTTCGTAATGCGATGGCGCAACTGGGCAGCGCGGTGTCGGTGATCACCACCGATGGCCCGGCGGGGAAATTTGGCTTTACCGCCTCTGCCGTGTGTAGCGTCACGGATCAACCGCCGACCCTGCTGGTGTGTATGAACCGCAACTCTTTTGCCAATGCGCACTTCAAGCAAAACGGCGCACTGTGCGTGAACGTGCTTTCCGGCGCGCATCAGGAGTTATCGGGTATTTTCGCCAATGCGACCCTGCGTTCCGAAGAGCGTTTCGCTTACGACCGCTGGCAGGTGATGGCGAGCGGCGCGCCGGTACTCAGTTCCGCCGTCGCCAGCTTTGACTGCGTGATTGACGACTGCCATGAAGTGGGCAGCCACACGGTATTTTATTGCCAGGTGCAGGCGATTCGCATCAGCGAGCAGCCGCGCGGGCTGGTCTATTTTAACCGTCGTTACCATACGGTAGGCGGCGATATTGAGGTGAAAGCCTAACCCATAGAGGAGCCTGGCTTATGAGCAATACCGCAGCAGCACCGCACGACCCAAAGCAAATGCGCAAACTGGTGATCGCCTCTGTTCTGGGCAATGCGCTGGAATGGTACGACTTCTTTCTCTATGGCACGGCGGCGGCGTTAGTCTTCGGCCCGCTCTTTTTTCCGGTCGGTGGCGACCCGCTACAGGGCACGCTGCTGGCGTTTTCCGGCTTTGCGGTCGGCTTCCTGGCGCGTCCACTCGGCGGGATTGCTTTCGGTCATTTAGGCGATCGCTACAGTCGTAAGATGACGTTAATTATGACGTTAACGCTGATGGGCGCGACAACCTTCGTCATCGGCCTGCTGCCGGTTTACAGCCAGATTGGTATCTGGGCGCCGATTTGTCTGATCACCCTGCGCTTTTTGCAGGGCGTGGCTTCGGGCGGTGAGTGGGGCGGCGGCGTGTTGATGCTGAGTGAAAATGCCCCGGTTTCAAGGCGCGGCTTCTTTACCGCCTGGAGCCAGATGGGCGTGGCTGGTGGGTTCGTGCTCTCGGCATTCGCTTTTTATCTGGTGCAGAAACTGCCGGAATCCGATTTTATGAGCTGGGGCTGGCGCGTGCCGTTCCTGCTGAGCCTGTTGATTTTTCTGGTCGGCGTTTATATCCGAAAAAACATTCGTGAAAGTGAGGCGTTTCGCCAGGCTACACCAGAAGAGAAACATGAAAAAATTCCGCTGGTCGTACTGCTGCGTGAGCATCCAAAAGCGCTGATGCAGGCCATTGCATTGCGCCTGCCTGAGAATGGCGCATCCTATATTTTCTTCACCTTTTCAGTGGTGTACGCCAAACATATTGGTATCTCCACAGACATCATCATCAGTGCGGTGACGTTGGCGATGGTGGTCGAGTTTTTCTCGATTCTGTTCTGGGGCGCGCTTTCCGATCGCATCGGTTTGAAGCGTGTTTACTACATTGGTGTCATCGGCCTGCTGGTGATGGCCTTCCCGTTCTTCTGGCTACTTTCCAGTGGCGAATTCAGCGGGATCATGGTGGCGATGTTCCTCGGTCTGCCCGTCTGCCATGGGGCGATGACGGGGACGCAGCCGTGCATTATGAGCGATTTGTTTCCGGTGCGCGTGCGCTACTCCGGCCTGGCGCTGGGGCATGAAGTGGGATCTATCTTTTCCGGCGGGCTGGGGCCGATGCTCGCCGTCGCACTGTTAATCGAGTTTGACGCCGCCTGGCCGGTATCGCTGCTGCTGATTGCCTATGCGCTACTGGCGTGGATTGCGTTGTGGAGCCTGCCTTCGCAGGAGACACCTGTCCTGAGTCAACCTACAAAAACCTTACCCTACAATGAGGTCTAAGCAATGTCAGTGAATCCGGTTACTACATCAGAAGTGGAAAAATTACTCGCCGTCAGCAGCGGTTTTCTCTCTCAACAGGGGAACGAACGCTTTAAGGAGATCATGCATCACCTGCTGGGCGATATCTGCCAGACCATTAAAAAATTTGATATCAGCGACGAAGAGTTCTGGCTGGCGGTGAACTATCTCAACGAGCTGGGCGAGCGCAAAGAAGCGGCGCTGCTGGCGGCGGGGCTGGGGCTGGAGCACTACCTCGACATTCGCGCCGATGAAAAAGAGGCGGCGGCAGGCAATGAAACAGGCACCCCGCGCACCATCGAAGGGCCGCTGTACGTGGCGAACGCGCCGCTGAGTGAAGGTTTTGCCCGCATGGATGATGGTAAAGAGCAGGGTGAAATCATGTGGTTACAGGGTGTGGTGAGAGATAAGCAGGGGCGTCCGGTGGCGAATGCCGTTGTCGATATCTGGCACGCCAATACGCTCGGCGGTTACTCGTTCTTTGATCAATCTCAGAGCGAATACAACCTGCGCCGCCGCGTGCTGACCGACGCCAAGGGGCATTATGCGGTGCGCAGCATTGTGCCGTGCGGTTACGGCTGCCCACCGGATGGCCCGACGCAGAAACTGCTCAACGGTTTAGGCCGTCACGGCAACCGCCCGGCGCATATTCACTTCTTTGTCTCCGCGCCGGGTTATAAGCACCTGACTACGCAGATCAACCTCAATGGCGATGCGTACCTGTGGGATGACTTTGCTTTCGCCACCCGTGACGGGCTGATTGCTGACCCGGTGAAAGTGGACGACGAAGCCGTGGCCTACGAGCGTGGCATTCACCAGCCGCATACGGAAGTGAACTTTGATTTTACGCTGGTAGCGGCGACGCAGA
The DNA here is from genome assembly GCF_021172065.1 of Pseudocitrobacter corydidari. NCBI lineage: Bacteria > Pseudomonadati > Pseudomonadota > Gammaproteobacteria > Enterobacterales > Enterobacteriaceae > Pseudocitrobacter > Pseudocitrobacter corydidari. The sequence continues at coordinate 333,805 of NZ_CP087880.1, forward strand.
GTGAAGAGGAAGCGCGCGGGAAGCGAATGCGCGTGAAAGAGTAAGCTCACACAGTCGGATTAAATTGCTGATAACGTGCGCGTTCAAATAAAAAGGCCGAAGAGGGAATAAACTCTTCGGCCTTTTACTGTCAGAACTTAATCTTCCAGCGCGTAAGCGATAATGTCATCGCCTACATCCGGTGAATGGCTGGCGCCACCTGCGGAAATAACGACATACTCTTTACCGGTTTTCGGTGATTTATAAATCAGCGGCGCGGCAACGGCGCCTACCGGCAGACGGGCGCGCCATAGCTCTTTCCCGGTTGAGGAGTCGAGTGCGCGCAGGTAGTTATCCTGTGTACCGGCAAAGAAGACCAGGCCAGAGGCGGTGGAGGTTGGGCCACCGAGCGTTGGCATTCCCAGCGGAATATGCATGCCGGTTTTCATCCCCAGCGGGCCGGTATCTTCCACTGAACCCATCGGAACCTGCCACACCAGTTGGCGTGTATTCAGATCAATGGCGCTCATGGTGCCAAACGGCGGGGTATTACACGGCACGCCCAGCGCAGATTGCAGAATATCGATACGCACACCGCCGTAAGGGCCAGCGACCTGCGGACGCACGGTGCCCATAAAGCCCGGTACCTCGTCGGTTGAGACGTGGTATTTCGCCATATCTTTCTGACGTACCAGCGACATCCGCAGCGGCATACGCATATCGTTAACGAACAGCGTGCCGGTACGTTCATCAATAGTGATGCCGCCCCAGTTCATGCCGCCCAGCAGGCTCGGCCATTCGATATACGGTTTTTCCGACGGCGGCGTGAACATGCCCAGATAGGTCGATTCTTTAAAGTCGATACGACAAATCAGCTGATCGAACGGCGTGACGCCCCACATCGATTTCTCGGTCAGCGGATCAACGCCTAACTGCGGCATGCCCGTAGAGAACGGCTGAGTGGTGGAAAGACGTTCGCCTTCCGCGCCCTGATGCGGTACCGGAATCTCTTCCACTTTGGTGACCGGTTTCCCGGTACGGCGGTCGAGAACGTAGATTTGCCCGGTTTTGGTGGTCTGAATCAGTACCGGAATTTCTTCGCCTTTTTCGTTCTTCATGTGGAACAGAACGGGCTGAGACGGTAAATCGTAGTCCCAGATATCATGGTGAACGGTCTGGAAGACCCATTTAGTTTTACCGGTACTGGCGTCGACTGCCACCACAGACGAACCGTATTTCTCTTTGGCTTCGTTACGATCGCCGCCCCAGTAATCCGGCGGGCCGTTACCGGTTGGCAGATAAACCAGATTCAGCTCTTTATCAAAGCCAGGCACCGTCCAGACGTTAGGCGTTTCCAGCGTATAGGCACGTGCTTTTTCCGGGTCAGTAATGTTTTCCGGCTGGCCAACATCCCAGGCCCAGACCACATCCCCTGTACGCACATCATACGCACGCACGACGCCGGAAGGCTCACCGTGTACGATATCGCGCACCCAGCCGCCAATCACGGCAATGTGCCCCATGATCATTGGAATAGACGTCGGGTGATAGCGCTTACTGTTTTCCGTATCGCCCATACCCTGTTTCAGGTCGACGCTGCCTTTGTTGCCAAAGCTGTCGCACAGCTCGCCGGTTTTGGCATTCAGGGCAATCAGACGGGCATCGACGGTCGAGATGACAATACGCTGCGGGCATTGCAGAAGCGCCGGGCTGGATTTCTCTTCCGCACTCAGCGAGTCATCTTTTTGCGCATCGTAATAACCCACGCCGCGGCAGGTCACGTGTTCAGCGGTCTGCGCGTGCGGATCAAAGCGCCAGCGGGCTTTACCGGTGTCGGCATCAATAGCCGTTACTACGTTCAGCGGCGTACAGGAATAAAGCGTATCGCCAATTTGCAGCGGCGTATTTTCGTCCACGCCGATACCTGGGCCGGTTAAGCGACGCCCGGTGTGATACGTCCACGCCACTTTCAGGTCTTTTACATTCTCCGGGGTGATATCTGTGTAGGGCGCATAACGCGTACCGGAGGCATCGCGGCCAAAGAACTCCCAGTTGTCACTTTTTGATGCCAGAGTGGGCTCTTTGCCTGCGTGGGTATCGACAATACCATTATGAATGCCACCGTGCGGGAAAAACGCCGAGACCAGCGTTGCCAGCAGGGCAACGAAAATCACCGTTGCGCTGCGGTTAGCCGCACGTACCGACGCGCGTTGAACGGGCAACGTGGTGGTGAGCCACAGGGCGAGCATTAATAAGAGTGCGGGAACCACCAGACGTGGAATCAGACCCCAGTAGCTGAACTGCACTTCATAGAGCGCCCAGATAAGGGTAAGGACAAAGGTAATAACGGAAAGGGGGAGGGCAAATTTACGGCGCAGCAGGTAGCCTGCGGCGATAATCAGATACGCCAGACCGGCGACCAGATACCAGGCGCTGCCGCCCAGCGACAGGAGCTTACCGCCCCAGATGGTTAAAAACAGCCCAGTGCCAACACTGAGCAATACGAAGAGTAAGCGGTAGAGCGTAAAGAACACGCCTCCACCTCTGCTTTTTTGTTCGTCCATTGTGCATCCCATACAAAGTCAGTCGATTGAAGCATTTTTGCTCAGTGGGCTGGCGCATCATCCTGTTCAGGACGTTAGCCGCCTGAGATCCTGTTGTTATGGTGGGTAATCCGAAGGGGAAGTGCCTGCGCCTACAACGTAAGGAAGTTTATTTATTTGTAAGATAAATGTAAAACTTATAAGCATTAAATGTATAACAAATAGAGGCGGCGGTGCAGAAAGGACAATGCAGGGAGCCGTGAGGAAGCCTCCCTGCAAGGGGCATGAAATCAAGCGTCAGCGAGTTGAAGAGAGGACGCTTCCTCGGCGTCTTTTTTACGCTGCTGTTCGAGTTCCAGCGCGCCGCGATGTGACAGGTAGCAGAACAAAATGCAGCAGACAATCCCACCCATCAGCAGATAAAAACCACCGTGCCAGCCCATTTTATCGACCATCACGCCAAACAGACTGGTACCCAGTGAGGCGCCGAAGATGTAGCTCATAAAACCACGCAAACCGACGGCGGAGCCCACAGCAAAGCTGGGCACAATTTCCATGGTTTGCACCGAAGCAAGAAATTGCGGGACATAAATCAGACAGCCCACGATGGCGGCAAAAACAGTCACCATCAGCAGGGATTCACTTTTCCAGTAGCCGATCAGGCAAATGAAAATCAGCGCCATGCAAATCATCGCCAGTGGCATACGACGCCCTTTAAAGAGCTTATCGGATAACCACCCAGCCAGTAGCGTAGAGGGGATCGCGGCCCATTCAAAAAACAGGAACGCGATGCTCATCTGTTCCTTGGAGAAGTGTTTGACCGTCAGCAGATAAATTGGCAGCCAACTGATCATACCGAATCGCACCATATAGACGAAGACATCCACCAGTGAGACGTACCATGCATTCTTATTGCGCAGGACATAGGTGCAGAAAATCTGGAACGCCGTCATATTTTCCGGTGCGCTGACCGCATGGCGCGTTTTGAGCACCACTTTTTCTTCCGGCATCATCTCTTCCAGCGCGGGAAGACCTTCCTTACGCGGAGAGCCTTTACCCAGTGCCAGCACAATCAGTGCAAAAACGACGGCCACGCAGGCCGGGACAATATAGCTGGCGCTTTGCCAGTGCTCGCTGCCCAGTATAGCAAATCCGGCCCCAACGATTGGTGCGACAATACCACCGCCTACGTTATGAGAAATATTCCAGAACGCCCCTACGCGCCCACGTTCCCGACGAGGGAACCAGTTGGCAATAGTGATAAAAGAGGGGCCAACGCCCATCCCCTGAAATAGGCCATTAAGAATAACCAAAGCGGCGAAAATCCAGAAAGCGGTGCTGAAACCAAGGCCTACGTTGACGATGGCGCACAGCACCAGACCCGCAGCCATAAATACTTTCGGGCTGGCTTTATCTGCCAGGCTACTCATCACACCCTTACTGATGCCGTAGGCAATAAGCATACAGCTGCTGAGTAAACCTATCTGCGTCGCGCTGAGATCTAATTGCTCTTTTAAATAGGGCGTCGAGAGGGTGAAGTTATTACGTACGATATAATATGCCAGATAGCCCAAAAATACGCTAAGCAACGCTTGCATACGGTATCGATTATAGGTTGCCTGAACTTTCTCCGCAGGAACTTTGTCTGCGGATTGTCCTGTTTTAAATATTGATAACATATCGTCACCTGTACTTTTAATTGATATAGACAGCAGGAGTAATCGGCAGAAAGAGTGCGGTAATTACCGTGTGTCTTCAAGTTCATGTAATGTGTCAAAAGTGACTCAAATTAACAGTCTAGAGGGATGTTTTTGACTCAATTATTAATGGGTGAATGACCTGTTATTCTTTTTGATATCAGATTTATCTTCGTCTTGTGCGGCTATTAACATATTCTGCAACCATCATCTGGTATCCTTATTACGGTTCATCAATGCTTGTGAAGATATCTCCGTATTCGTCAACGTCATGACGGATAATTGAAAACGGGTAAGTTTTGCCACAATTTTTATTTCGCGGGAAATTGAGATTTATGAGAGGGATCACAATCGTGTTTTGTCACCGGGTCAAAACACTCTGCAAAATCGGCGTTTTGTTATCGCTGATTCTGCTTTCCAGGCCGGTGCTGGCGCAGCATGGCGAACTTGTGATGGCGACAACGTTTTCACCCGGCGCTACCGCGTGGATTATTCAGCGCTGGCAAACGCAGCCTGATTCCGTGACCATCCGGACACTCAACCGTACCAGCGCTTCGCTGGAGCAATTGCTGGATACGTCTAACGCTGAGAATGTCGATCTTATTCTGACCTCCTCACCGATGCTGCTACAGCATCTTCAGGAACATCAAAAGCTTGCACCGCTGGAAGACATTCCACAGAACAGTCAGCGCCTGGTGCCAGAATCGATTCGCTCCACCTCCGTTGCCGTTGCGATTTCGGGGTTTGGCCTGTTGATTAACCGTTCGGCACTGGCTGCACGTCATCTTCCCGCTCCCGCCGATTGGGATGATTTGATGCATCCGCGCTACCAGGGTGCTTTGCTGATGAGTAGCCCGTCGAGGTCTGATACCAACCATTTGATGATTGAAGCGCTGTTGCAGCAAAAAGGCTGGGCGCAGGGCTGGGAAACGCTACTGGCGAGCGCCGGCAATTTAGTGACGATTTCATCGAGAAGTTTTGGTGTTGCCGATAAAATTAAGAGCGGGCTTGGCGTCGCCGGGCCGGTTATTGATAACTATGCCAATTTGCTGTTAAACGATCTGCATCTGACGTTTAGCTATTTCCCACAGTCCGCGGTCTCGCCTACCTATGTGGCGGTGCTTAAGAAAAGCCAGCATGCGGCGGAAGCCAGGCGTTTCATGCGTTACCTGCTCAGCCCGGAAGGTCAGCGAATCCTGGCTGATGCCAATACTGGTAAATACCCGGTGACACCGCTGAGTTCCGACAACCCCAGAGCCGCGCAGCAGGCCGTGTTGATGAATCAGCCGCCGTTGAACTATCGCCTGATACTGAAACGTCAGCAGTTGGTGCAGCGCATGTTTGATACGGCGATTAGCTTTCGTCTTGCACAACTCAAAGATGCCTGGCGAGCGCTTCACAGTGCTGAAGCGCGCCTTAAACGTCCCTTGCCTGAAATTCGTTCGCTGCTTACTCGTGTGCCGGTTGATGCTGCGAACAGTGAAAATGAAGCCTGGCTGGCACAGTTCGATAATAAAAGTTTTGCAGAGCAACAAATGATGGAGTGGCAGCTTTGGTTTCTCAATAACCAACGCCAGGCAATCAATAAACTGGAAGAGCTGAAATGAAGGGTAGGTCGCTTCTGCAACGTTTGCGGCAAATGAGCATCAGTAATAGCCTACGTGGCGCTTTTTTAATGGGGGCGCTTCTTACCCTGATTGTCAGCAGCGTTAGTCTTTACTCATGGCATGAACAAAGTTCGCAGATCCGTTATTCACTTGATGAGTATTTCCCGCGTATTCATTCTGCTTTTCAGATTGAAGGAAGCTTAAATCTGGCCGTCGATCAGTTAAACGAGTTTTTACTGGCGCCCAACACCACGGTACGTTTACAGCTGCGAAAGCAGATTATCCAGCAATTAGATAAAATTGAGCGGCTCAGTCAGGGCCTGACGCCCGAGGAGCATCAGCAGCTATCGATGATTTTGCAGGATAGCCGGAAATTGTTATCCGAGCTGGACAGGGCGCTCTATAACATGTTCCTGGTGCGTGAAAAAGTGAGTGAACTCTCCGCCAGAATTGATTGGCTACATGATGATTTTACGACCGAACTTAATTCGCTGGTGCAGGATTTCACCTGGCAGCAGGGAACATTGCTCGATCAAATAGAAACACGGCAGGGTGATACCACACAATATCTGAAGCGTTCTCGAGAAGTGCAGAATGAGCAACAGCAGGTCTATACGCTCTCGCGAATTGAAAATCAGATTGTTGACGATCTGCGTGACCGCTTAAACGAACTTAAATCCGGGAATGACGACGGGATGTTGGTCGAGACACATATTCGTTATCTTGAAAACCTCAAGAAAACGGCAGATGAAAATATCCGCGCGCTGGATGACTGGCCCAGCACCATTACGCTGCGACAAACTATCGATGAGCTGCTGGAAATCGGCATGGTGAAGAACAATATGCCTAATACCATGCGTGATTACGTCGCCGCGCAAAAAGCGCTTATCGATGTCAGCCATACCCGTGAAGCAACGCTGGGGCGATTTCGAATATTGCTTGAGACACAGCTCGGTAATAGCCATCAGCAAATGCAACGGTTTAATCAGCGAATGGAACAGATTGTGCGCGTGAGCGGCGGATTAATTCTGGTGGCGACATTTCTCGCGCTGTTGCTGGCATGGGCATTAAACCATTATTTTATTCGATCGCGACTGGTTAAGCGGTTTACCGCGCTGAATCAGGCGGTGGTGCAGATTGGATTGGGTACAACGACGACGGATATCCCCGTATATGGCCGGGATGAACTTGGGCGAATTGCCGGTTTACTGCGTCATACGCTTGGCTTGTTAAATTCGCAAAAACGGCAACTGGAGCAGGAAATTACCGAGCGAAAAGCCATCGAAGAGGATTTACGCTCAACACAGGATGAACTGATTCAGACGGCAAAACTGGCAATGGTCGGGCAAACGATGACCACGCTTGCGCATGAAATTAATCAGCCACTGAATGCGTTATCGATGTATTTATATACTGCGGGTCGCGCTATTGATATGGGGCAAACCGATCAGGCCAAAACAACCTTGCTTAAAGGAGAGGGGCTGGTCAGCCGGATTGGCGCCATCATACGGTCATTGCGGCAATTCACGCGGCGTGCCGATCAGGATATAGCGTTAAAGCCCGTCGACCTAATGCAGACCTTTAATGCCGCCTGGGAATTACTCGCTATGCGCCATAAACCGCAGCAAGCAGTAATGAATCTGCCCGAGAGAAATGCATGGGTGTCCGGAGAAGATGTTCGCCTGCAACAAGTTCTGGTGAACGTTCTGGCGAACGCCCTTGATGCGTGTCCTGGCGGCGCGGAAATTACCGTAAGCTGGCAAAGAGAGGGAAACACACTCTGTGTGTTTATTGCCGATAATGGCCCTGGGTGGCCCGAATATTTGCTGCCGACGCTGTTGAAGCCTTTTACGACCAGTAAAGATGTTGGGCTGGGCATTGGTTTATCGATTTGCGTCTCGCTTATGACGCAAATGGAAGGAGAGCTACGTCTGGCATCGACTTTAACAAAAAATGCCTGCGTGGTGCTGCAATTTAAAATGATGGAAGTAAATGATGCCGAGTAACGAGTTTTCCATTCTGCTGATCGATGATGATGCTGATGTGCTGGATGCCTATACTCTTCTGCTTGAACAGGCGGGTTACCGCATTTTTGTGTGTAATAACCCGCTGGATGCACAGCAATGGATTCAGAAAGACTGGCCTGGGATTGTGCTCAGCGATGTCTGTATGCCGGGATGCTCCGGCATCGATTTAATGACGCTACTGCATCGTGATGATAAACAGTTGCCCATCTTGCTGATTACCGGTCATGGCGATGTCCCCATGGCCGTAGAGGCGGTGAAAAAGGGGGCCTGGGACTTCCTGCAAAAACCGGTCGATCCCGGTAAATTGCTGACGCTTGTTGATGCTGCCCTACGTCAAAGAAAGTCGGTTATCGCCCGCCGTTTACGTCACCAACATCGATTACAGGTCGAGGTGGTGGGGCGAAGCGAATGGACGCAGCGCTATCGGCAGCGTCTGGAGCAACTCAGTGAAACGGATATTGCCGTCTGGTTTCACGGGGAGGCGGGAACCGGGCGCATGACCGGCGCGCGGTATCTCCATCAATTAGGGCGCAATGCAGATGGGCCGTTCATCTGTCACGACGTGATGCCTGAAAACAGGGCTGAGTTTCAGGACGTTATTGCCAGAGCTCATGGCGGTACGTTGGTAATAAGTCATCCGGAAAATCTAGACCGTGAACAGCAATACCAGCTTGCTCAGCTTCAAAGCCTGGAACAGCGTCCGTTCCGTTTGATTGGCATCAGCCACTCTTCTCTGGTTGAGTTAGCCGCCGCCAATAATATTGTGGCTGAGCTTTATTACTGTTTCGCCATGACGCAAATTTTCTGTCAGCCCTTATCACAGCGCCTGGACGATATAGAGCCTCTATTTCATTACTATTTAAACAAGGCCTGCCAGCGTCTTAATCATCCTGTACCGGACGTAGGTGCCGAAGTTCTGAAAAGAATGCTGCGTCGGGGGTGGTCAAATAATATCCGTGAACTGGCAAATGCTGCTGAATTATTTGCGGTCGGCGTGTTGCCACTGGCGGAGGTGGCTAATCCTCACATGCATGTCAGCGAGCCAACGCCGCTGGATCGTCGCATCGACGAAATTGAACGGCAGATCATTACCGAGGCGTTGAATATTCATCAGGGAAGAATTAACGAAGTTGCGGAGTATTTGCAAATTCCGCGCAAAAAGCTCTATCTGCGAATGAAGAAGCATGGTCTGAGTAAAGAGCATTACAAGATGTAGTGGAACAAAAACGATGGCAGGGAGGGGATACATGGTGTCCCCTGCAGGAATCGAACCTGCAACTAGCCCTTAGGAGGGGCTCGTTATATCCATTTAACTAAGGGGACGAAGCGGCACGAGTATAGCGTTTTTTGCCCTGTCGGGTAAGTCTCGTGCCGCTTAACTGCTCAAAGCATCGCCATTTAGCGCTGTTTTTTCGACATTTTTTCCTGTTCCGCGCGCTGCTTCTCCTCTTCCTTGCGCTTGTTACTCATATCATTGCGAATTTGCGCGTGGCTCATCAGGGCGAAGATAAAGGTGCCGCCGCAGATGTTTCCGGCAAGAGTGGGAAGGGCGAAAGGCCAGAAGAATTCGCTCCAGTGCACGGTGCCGTTGAAGACCAGATAGAGAATTTCGACCGAACCGACCACGATATGCGTGGTGTCGCCCAGTGCGATAAGCCAGGTCATCAGAATAATCACCACGATTTTCGCCGCACCGGCCGCAGGGAACATCCATACCATTGTGGCAATCAGCCAGCCGGAGATGATCGCGTTGGCAAACATTTCTCCAGGGCTGTTTTTCATCACGTCCATGCCGATTTTAACAAACGCGTCGCGCGTCTCTTCATCAAATATCGGCATATACTCGAACGCCCATGCCGCAACGCCGGTGCCCAGTATGTTGCCTAAAAGCACCACACCCCACAGGCGCATCAACAGACCGAAATTACCCGCGGTCGGTTTTTGCATGACCGGCAGAACCGCGGTGACGGTGTTCTCTGTGAAAAGCTGCTGGCGCGCCATGATGACAATAATGAAGCCGAAGGTGTAGCCGAGATTCTCCAGCAGAAAACCACCGGGTACGCCGTCCAGTTGGACGTGAAAAATGCCTTTTGCCAGCAGCGATGCCCCCATTGAAAGCCCGGCGGCGATGGCGGACCACAGCAGCGCCATGGCGTCGCGCTCTAGCTCTTTTTCGCCATCCTGACGGATATGTTCGTGGATAGCCATCGCGCGCGAGGGAAGGCGGTCTTCGTCTATCTCAATTTTCTTCCCGCTTTGCTTCTCTTCGCTTTCGACTTCCAGCTCGTCGCTGTGAGCGTCAATTTTATCGTCTTTGAGGTTGTCCATCGCGTTGTCCTTTTCTGTACACAAACCTGTTAAAGCGTAGCGGCTTTTGTAACAGTCAGGTCGGGACTTATTCTGAAATGGCAAGAATGGTAACGTTTAATGTCAGCAATTTCGTTAGAATACAAACCCACGAGACGGCGGTTACCAGGCTAAAATCAAAACAACGAGACCGCGAATATAGACATCATTCGACGTGCTGTTAGAATCGCTCACACCTTAACAGGCGGACCCTATGAGTTCCGTCATGGATGGCAATCAGCGATAGCCATAATTAACAGGGAGACACTTATGAAGCTTCGCCTGTCGGCGGTTGCGCTGGGTACCACACTGCTTGTCGGGTGTGCGAGTTCCGGCACTGAACAGCAAGGGCGGTCAGACCCTCTGGAAGGTTTTAACCGCTCGATGTACAACTTCAACTTTAACGTGCTGGACCCTTATGTGCTGCGTCCGGTAGCCGTTGCGTGGCGCGACTATGTTCCGCAGCCTGCGCGTACCGGCCTTGGTAACTTTACCAGTAACCTGGAAGAGCCCGCCGTGATGGCCAACTACTTCCTGCAGGGCGATCCCTATCAGGGGATGGTGCACTTTACGCGCTTCTTCCTGAACACCATTCTGGGGATGGGCGGCTTTATTGACGTGGCCGGCATGGCAAACCCGAAACTGCAGCGCGTAGAACCGCACCGCTTCGGCAGTACGCTGGGGCACTATGGCGTCGGCTACGGCCCGTATATGCAGCTGCCGTTCTACGGAAGCTTTACCCTGCGTGATGAGGGCGGCGATATGGCCGATACCCTGTATCCGGTGCTCTCCTGGCTGACCTGGCCGATGTCCATCGGTAAGTGGGCGGTGGAAGGCGTGGAAACGCGTGCGCAGTTGCTCGACTCCGATGGCCTGCTGCGTCAGTCCTCCGACCCTTATATTCTGGTACGTGAAGCGTACTTCCAGCGCCACGACTTTATCGCCAATGGCGGTAAGCTGAAACCGGAAGAAAATCCGAACGCCCAGGCGATTAAGGATGATTTGAAAGATATCGATTCTGAATAAATCGCAAGGTATAGATAAAGAAAAGGTGAGCACTGAGGCTCACCTTTTTTATTGGGGAAAACTTAGAAGCGGTAGTTGAAGTTGGTACCGAACAGCCAGGCTTTTCCTTCAGATTTAAAGGTGTACGGGCCTTCCTGGAATTTAACGCTCTGACCGTGCATGTAGGATACGCCCACATCGACAGACGCATCTTCATTAAGCGCATAGGTCGTACCGGCGCTCAACCACAGGCGGTCCTGATCCGGAATAGAGATAGAACGGTAGTTAGACGGAACCGGGCTATCATCGAAGGCGATACCGGTACGGAAGGTCCAGTTATCGTCATAGTAATAGGTGGTACCCAGCGCCAGGCGCCATGCGTCTTTAAAGTTCTCGTCTTTCTGGAACAGCGTGCCGCTGCTGTTGGTTGCCTTCAGCTCTTCGAACTGGCTCCAGCTGGTGTAGGTTGCGCTATAGTGGATAGCCCACTGCGGCGCCACACGGTTGTAACCGGAGATTTCCCACATTTCTGGCAGATTCAGCGTCAGAGAACCATTGGTGGTGCTGCCATTGGTGCCTGCCGGAAGGCCGAAATTACCGAGGATTTGGTTATAGGCTGACGGAAGATCGCTCTTATAATCGCCATCAAAGTCAATTTTCACTTCAGAACGGTAGGTAAAGCCGTAACGGTTATTCTTATCGAGCTCAAACAGAATACCGGCATTCCAGCCAAAGCCCCATTCGTCACCTTTCAGGTGCGCAATTTTCGTGTTTGCCGGGATCTGGCTGACCTGGCCTGCCAGTGCAGGTGGCAGAGCACCAGAACCAGCAACGATCTGACCTAAATCACCCGCGTAGCGGTCGATTTTTGCACGGGCGTAAACTGCGTTAAAGCCCGCCCCGAAGCTCCACTGAGGGCTCAAACGATAAGCGCCGCTCAGGTTCAGGTTCATTGTTTCGAGGTCAGTCGTACCACCGTACGCGCCAGCGGCGTAGGTATCGTTAAACTCGGTTGCCAGACCATAGTTAGAGGTAACAGATGCCCCCCAACCGAACTGATCGTTAATCGGCATCACGAAGTGAACGTTTGGTACCCATGCGGTAGGCGCAATGTTATCCGCTTTCAGGCTGTTGCCGGTTGGCGAGCGGCCTGAAACGTTTACATCCGGGTCAATATAAACCGCACCGGCAGAAAACGTCGGGCGATCAAACATCATAATCAGCGCGGGGTTACGGCTGGCGTTGCCTGCATCGTCAGCGATGGCACCTTCACCGGAATAGGCGCGGCCCAGACCAGAGGAAGAAAACTCATTAAGCTGGAAGCCTGCAGACCAGGCGTGGGTAGAAACGAGTGCCACTGCGACTGCGAGAGCAGACTTTGTAAACCGGGTTTTCTGGCTCATGACCATAACCTCATTGAGTTATTTTTATACAAAAAATGTTACATGTAGTAACAGAAGCGCGAAGTGTAGGGGCTGGACTACGTCAGAGAAATCAGACCAGTGACGAGAGTATAGGTCTGACCAGATATGATGTTGCAATATTGTTTCTCAGATTTTACGTATATGATCACCGAAACGGGATCTGGTTAGCAAATTTGGTGAGGTTGAGCTTCATCTGTTTGGGTGATTTTTGTTTTAGATCATTTTTAAGTGTGATTTCGGTCACTTATCCCAATTGGGATAATTAACGACTGGAGGGAGCTTTCCGGGGAGCGTAAAATAACGGCATCGTTTATCTGGCACCTTCGCGTGCATATACAGAGGAAATCTACAATGAGTAAATGCAGTGCTGATGAAACCCCGGTTTGCTGCTGTATGGATGTTGGCACCATCATGGACAACTCCGATTGCACAGCCTCCTATAGCCGCGTTTTTGCAACTCGCGCTGAAGCTGAAGAAACCCTCGCTGCGCTGACTGAACGCGCGCGTGGTGTTGAATCCGATCCGTGCGTCATCACCCCAGTCTTCAAAGACGTTGAGGGCGGCGTACAGATGGATATCGATTTTGTTTTTGCCTGCGAAGCAGAAACGCTGATCTTCCAGCTGGGTCTGCGTTAATCCATACCAAACGCCTCTGCATCGCAGGGGCGTTTTCTTTTCTCCCTCCAGTGTGTTTTAGCTCCCATTTTTCCCTCTCCCTTATTGGCTTAATGTAAAAAATTAGTTAAGACTGTTATCAGGTCCGACCACTTTGGTTTTATCTTTTAACAGGGGAGTTTTATGAGTCAGGCATTACCGCTTATCACCCGTCAGGGCGATCGCATTGCCATTGTCAGTGGTTTACGTACCCCATTTGCCCGTCAGGCCACCGCGTTTCACGGTGTACCGGCGATTGATCTCGGTAAAATGGTGGTGGGCGAAATGCTGGCGCGTAGCGAAATTCCCCCTGAAATTATCGAACAGCTGGTTTTTGGCCAGGTGGTTCAGATGCCAGAAGCGCCCAACATTGCCCGTGAAATTGTCCTCGGGACGGGGATGAACGTGCATACGGATGCCTACAGCGTCAGCCGCGCCTGTGCCACCAGTTTTCAGGCAGTGGCAAACGTGGCTGAAAGTCTAATGGCGGGGACTATTCGCGCGGGTATTGCAGGCGGGGCGGATTCCTCCTCCGTGCTGCCGATTGGCGTCAGCAAAAAGCTGGCGCGGACGCTGGTGGATGCCAATAAAGCGCGTACGCTCGGGCAGCGTCTGAAACTCTTTTCCCGCCTGAAGCTGCGCGACCTGATGCCGGTTCCCCCGGCGGTTGCCGAGTATTCTACCGGCCTGCGGATGGGCGATACGGCTGAACAGATGGCGAAAACGTACCACATCACGCGTGAACAGCAGGATGCGCTGGCACATCGCTCGCATCAGCTGGCAGCACAGGCGTGGGCGGAAGGCAAACTGGCGGATGAAGTGATGACGGCCTACGCGCCGCCGTTCCGCGATCCGCTGGAGCAGGACAACAACATACGCGGCACCTCGACGCTGGCGGATTACGCCAAACTGCGTCCGGCCTTCGACCGTAAACATGGTTCGGTCACGGCCGCCAACAGTACGCCGCTAACCGATGGTGCGGCGGCGGTGATATTAATGACTGAATCGCGCGCCCGCGAGCTGGGCTTAACGCCGTTGGGTTATCTGCGCAGCTACGCGTTTACCGCCATTGAGGTTCAGCAGGACATGCTGCTCGGCCCGGCGTGGGCCACGCCGCTGGCGCTCGATCGCGCGGGGCTCACTCTTGCGGATTTAACCCTGTTTGATATGCACGAAGCGTTTGCCGCACAAACGCTGGCGAATATTCAGTGCCTTGCAAGCGATAGGTTTGCCCGCGACGTGCTGGGCCGTGCTCAGGCTACCGGTGAAGTTGACGAAAGCAAGTTCAACGTGCTGGGCGGATCGATAGCCTATGGGCACCCCTTTGCCGCCACTGGCGCGCGAATGATCACGCAAACGCTTAATGAGTTACGCCGCCGGGGAGGCGGTTTTGGCCTTGTCACCGCCTGCGCGGCGGGTGGTTTGGGCGCGGCAATGGTACTGGAGGTTGAATAATGACGACAATATCCGCATTTTCTCTCACCGTTCGCCCGGATAACGTCGCCATAATTACCATCGATGTGCCGGACGAGAAAATGAATACCCTGAAGGCTGAGTTTGGCACGCAGGTGCGGGCGATCCTCAAGCAAATCCGCGACAACAAAGCGCTTCAGGGCGTGGTGATCACCTCTGCCAAACCTGACAACTTTATTGCTGGCGCCGACATCAATATGATTGGCAATTGCGCCAGTGCGCAGGAAGCCGAAGGGCTGGCACGGCAGGGGCAGCAGATCATGGCGGAGCTGAACGGTTTGTCGATCCCGGTGATCGCCGCCATTCACGGGGCGTGTCTTGGCGGCGGGCTGGAGCTGGCGTTGGCCTGTCATGGGCGCGTCTGTTCTGACGACCCCAAAACGGTGCTTGGGTTACCGGAAGTGCAGCTTGGCCTGCTGCCGGGCTCGGGCGGCACCCAGCGATTGCCGCGCCTGATTGGCGTGAGTACGGCGCTGGATATGATCCTGACGGGCAAGCAACTGCGCGCGCGACAGGCGCTGAAGGTCGGGCTGGTGGATGACGTGGTGCCGCAGACCATCTTGCTGGAAGCCGCGGTTGAGCTGGCAAAGCAAGCGCCATCACGCTCACGCCATCTGCCGGTAAAAGAGCGCATTCTCGCGGGCCCCCTGGGGCGCAATATTCTCTTTACGCTTGCCGGAAAGAAAACTGAGCAGAAAACGCACGGCAACTATCCGGCGACCAAAAAGATTCTGGAGGTGATTGAAACCGGGCTGGCGCAGGGCACCAGCAGCGGCTATGACGCGGAAGCGCGCGCGTTTGGCGAGCTGGCGATGACTTCCCAGTCTAAAGCACTGCGGCATATTTTCTTCGCCAGTACGGAGATCAAAAAAGATCCGGGCGCCAGCGTCGAGGCCGGGCCATTGCGTGCGGTGGGGATCTTGGGCGGCGGTCTGATGGGCGGGGGGATCGCCTTCGTGACCGCGACCAAAGGCAAGCTGCCGGTACGTATCAAAGACATCAATGCTAAGGGCATCAACCATGCGCTGAAGTACAGCTGGGAGCTGCTTGATAACAAGGTGCGTCGCCGCCATATCAAGGCTAATGAGCGTGATAGCCAGCTGGCGTTGATTTCCGGATCGACCGATTATCGCGGGTTTGCGCATCGGGATCTGGTCATTGAGGCGGTGTTTGAAGATCTGGCGCTGAAACAGAAAATGGTGAGTGAAGTCGAGCAGCAGTGCGCGCCGCACACCATCTTTGCGTCGAATACGTCGTCGCTGCCGATTGGCGATATTGCCGCCCAGGCGCAACGGCCTGAACAGGTCATCGGCCTGCACTTTTTCAGCCCGGTTGAAAAAATGCCGCTGGTGGAGGTTATCCCCCACGCGGCAACCTCTGAACAGACTATCGCCACCACGGTGAAGCTTGCGAAGAAACAGGGAAAAATGCCGATTGTGGTGGCCGATCGCGCTGGGTTCTATGTAAACCGTATTTTAGCGCCGTACATTAACGAGGCGATACGCATGCTGACCGACGGCGAACGTATCGAAGATATTGATAATGCTCTGGTTAAATTCGGTTTTCCCGTTGGGCCTATCCAGCTTTTGGATGAGGTGGGAATTGATACAGGCACCAAAATTATGCCGGTGCTGGAAGCGGCGTATGGGGATCGTTTCAGCGCCCCTGCAACGCTTATTTCAGCGATTTTGAACGACGATCGCAAAGGCAGAAAAAACGGTCGTGGATTCTATCTTTATGGTGCAAAAGGGCGTACAAGCAAGAAACAGCCGGATAGCGCAATTTATTCGCTGCCGGGAATGGCGTCGCGTAACAGCCAGCTTTCGCCGCAGCAGATAGCCGAACGCTGCGTAATGTTGATGCTCAACGAAGCGGCGCGTTGCTTTGATGAACGCGTGATTCGCAGCGCGCGCGATGGCGACATTGGCGCGGTGTTTGGCATTGGTTTTCCACCGTTCTTAGGTGGCCCGTTCCGTTATATGGATTCACTGGGTGCGGGTGAAGTGGTTGCCAGATTGCAACGACTGACGACGCAGTACGGTCCACGCTTTACGCCGTGCGAGGCGTTAGTCGCTATGGCAGAGCGGGGAGAAACTTTTTGGTCTCCCGTGGAAACTGGCTTACAGGCTTGAGGTCAAAGGTATATCTTTCGGCGAGTGACGTTGTCCCGGTCAGTCCTGGTTATTTTGTAAACAAAGATTGACTATACTTACGCCATTAAGGTAAAAGACAGCGTTTCATTCATTGGATGGATCAGGCACAATGCCCGGCTACCGAAACATCGCAGGTCTCGTTGCCTGCGATAATGATCGGTGCTTCTGTTTAACAAAAGCGGTGCAATATGCAAGTTTTTATTATGCGTCACGGCGACGCTGCTCTTGAAGCAGCCAGTGACTCGGTTCGTCCTCTTACGGGATGTGGTTGTGATGAATCCCGTCAGATGGCAACCTGGCTGAAAGGCCAAAAAGTGGATATTGAACGTGTTCTGGTTAGCCCGTTCCTGCGTGCGGAGCAGACTCTTGATGTGGTAGGGGAGTGCATGCACCTGCCCGAAGATGTCGAAGTGCTGCCTGAACTGACGCCATGCGGCGATATCGGTCTCGTCGGCGCGTATCTGCAAGCGCTGGCGAACGAAGGTGTCGCGTCCGTGCTGGTGATATCCCACCTGCCACTGGTTGGCTACCTGGTCTCTGAACTCTGCCCTGGCGAAACGCCGCCAATGTTCACCACCTCTGCAATCGCCTGTGTCACGCTGGAAGCTGACGGGATGGGCGTTTTCAAATGGCAAATGAGCCCCTGCAATCTGAAAATGGCGAAAGCGATTTAAGATCCTGCCTGCTGTTGTGCCGGATGGCGCTTGCGCTTATCCGGCCTACAGGTATATCCGATCGCGCATAGGCCGCCATCCGACAATTCCGCGCCTACGGCAACTCCGGCGGCAGCCACTCTTCCACTTCAATCAGCACCAGCAGCGCGGCGTCCCCGCCATACTCTTTCGATGCCTGATGAAATGCCATGACGTGCGGATGCTGCGCCAGCCACAGCGGCGTTTGCTGTTTAAGAATATGCTTTCCGTGCCCGTGCATTACGCAGGCGCAAAACACATGTTCGCGGCGACAGGCGGCAATCAGCGCGCCGAGTTCTTGTTTGGCCTGCTGTTGCGTCAACCCGTGCAAATCCAGAAACAGCTCCGGGGAGTAATCGCCACGGCGCAGTTTTTTCAGCTCGAAATGGCTGACGCCTTCGCGCACGTACTTTACCGGCCCTTCGCTGTTCAGCAGCGGTTGGAACTCGTCGGAAAAATAGTGGCTGTTGTCTACCTGTTCCTGAATCAGCCGTTTCACCGGCACTTCACTCACTTTCTTACGTAACGGGCGATGGACAATGGTGTCCTGCTTAATTTTGCGCGTCCCCGTCATCAGTTGCTGAAACAGCGCCTGATCCTCCTCGCTAAGCGATGCTTTCTTTTTCATGGATTCTTCTCATCTGGCATTTCCGTTAGTTTACCTTCTGAATGCGGCGGTTGGCAGTGAAAACGGTTTTTTCCCTTGTCGCCTGCGCAAGAATGCTGATTTATCGGCGTCTTCGTGGCAAACTAGCCGCCGAATTTACCCCGACGCATGCCCTGGAGAATAATGTGGATAAGATTTTTGTCGATGAAGCGGTCAATGAGCTGCAAACCATTCAGGACATGCTGCGCTGGGCGGTAAGCCGTTTTAGCGCGGCCAACATCTGGTACGGCCACGGCACCGATAACCCGTGGGATGAAGCCGTACAGCTGGTTCTGCCTTCACTCTATCTGCCGCTGGATATCCCCGAAGACATGCGCAGCGCGCGCCTGACCTCCAGTGAAAAGCATCGTATCGTTGAGCGCGTGATTCGCCGCGTCAACGAGCGCATTCCGGTCGCGTATCTGACCAACAAAGCCTGGTTCTGCGGTCATGAATTTTACGTCGATGAGCGCGTGCTGGTGCCGCGCTCGCCGATTGGCGAATTAATCAACAATAAGTTCGCCGGGCTTATCAACCATCAGCCGCAGCACATCCTCGATATGTGCACCGGTAGCGGCTGCATCGCGATTGCCAGCGCCTATGCCTTCCCGGAAGCGGAAGTGGATGCCGTGGATATTTCGCTGGATGCCCTGGCCGTCGCCGAACAAAATATTGAAGAACACGGCATGATCCACAACGTCACGCCGATTCGCTCAGACCTCTTCCGTGACCTGCCGCAGTTGCAGTACGATTTAATCGTCACTAACCCGCCGTACGTCGATGCTGAAGACATGTCCGATCTGCCGAGCGAATACCGCTTCGAGCCAGAGCTGGGCCTCGCCTCGGGTACGGATGGGCTGAAGTTGACGCGCCGCATTCTGGCCTGTGCGCCGGATTACCTTGCGGACGATGGCGTGCTGATTTGTGAAGTCGGCAACAGCATGGTGCATCTCATGGACCAGTACCCGGACGTACCGTTCACCTGGCTGGAGTTTGATAACGGCGGTGATGGCGTCTTCATGCTGACCAAAGCGCAGCTGGTGGCTGCCCGCGATCATTTCGCGATTTACAAAGATTAATCCAGCACGCAACAACACAACAACGACAGCGGAGCCGTGATGGCAGGAAATACAATTGGACAACTCTTTCGCGTAACCACCTTCGGTGAGTCGCATGGTCTGGCACTTGGCTGTATCGTCGATGGTGTGCCGCCAGGTATCCCGTTAACGGAAGCGGATTTGCAGCACGACCTCGACCGTCGTCGCCCTGGCACCTCGCGCTATACCACCCAGCGCCGCGAGCCGGACCAGGTGAAAATTCTCTCTGGCGTGTTTGAAGGCGTGACCACCGGTACCAGCATTGGCCTGCTGATTGAAAATACCGATCAGCGCTCGCAGGATTACGGCGCTATCAAAGATGTGTTCCGCCCAGGGCATGCTGATTACACCTATGAACAGAAATATGGCCTGCGCGACTATCGCGGCGGTGGCCGTTCTTCTGCCCGTGAAACCGCGATGCGCGTGGCGGCTGGCGCCATTGCCAAAAAATACCTCGCGACAAAATTCGGTATTCAAATCCGTGCGTGCCTGACGCAAATGGGCGAGATTCCTTTGGCGATTAAAGACTGGGAACAGGTTGAGCAGAACCCGTTTTTCTGCCCGGATCCGGACAAAATCGACGCGCTGGATGAACTGATGCGTGGCCTGAAAAAAGAGGGCGACTCCATCGGGGCGAAAGTGACCGTAGTTGCTGACGGTGTGCCTGCGGGCTTTGGCGAGCCGGTCTTTGACCGCCTGGATGCCGATATCGCGCACGCACTGATGAGCATCAACGCGGTGAAAGGCGTGGAAATCGGCGACGGTTTTGAGGTGGTAAAACTGCGCGGCAGTGAAAATCGCGACGAAATCACCAAAGAGGGTTTCCAGAGCAACCATGCGGGCGGCATTCTGGGCGGGATCAGCAGCGGTCAGCAGATCGTCGCGAACATCGCCCTGAAACCGACCTCCAGCATTACCGTGCCGGGTAAAACGCTCAACCGCTTTGGTGAAGAAGTTGAGATGATAACTAAAGGCCGTCACGACCCCTGCGTCGGCATTCGTGCGGTGCCTATCGCGGAAGCGATGCTGGCCATTGTTCTGATGGATCACTTTATGCGTCAACGCGCGCAAAACGCCGATGTGACGACCACACTTCCACGCTGGTAATCATGAAAAAAACCGTTCTCGCTCTGCTGGCCCTGATGGCCAGCACCGCCAGCCTGGCGGCAACGCCGTGGCAAAAAGTTGTTCAGCCGATCCCCGGGAGCGCGCAGTCAATCGGCGCGTTTGCCAATGGTTGTATCGTTGGCGCCGAAGGGTTGCCGCTGCAATCCAGTACGTATCAGGTGATGCGCACCGATCAGCGTCGCTATTTCGGCCACCCGGACCTGGTGCGTTTTATTCAGCGCCTCAGTCAGCAGGTGCACAACAACGGCATGGGAACGGTGCTGATTGGCGATATGGGCATGCCTGCCGGTGGGCGTTTTAACGGCGGTCACGCCAGCCACCAGAGCGGTCTGGATGTCGATATCTTCCTGCAACTGCCGAAAACCCGCTGGACGTCGGCGCAGCTGCTGAAACCGCAGGCGCTGGATCTGGTCGCGGCGGATGGCAAAAGCATCAATTCGCGCGTCTGGCAGCCGGAAATCGGTAACCTGATTAAGCTCGCCGCGCAGGACAGCGAAGTGACGCGTATCTTTGTGAACCCGGCTATCAAGCAACAGCTTTGCCTGGAAGCGGGAAGCGATCGCGACTGGTTACGTAAAGTTCGCCCGTGGTTCCAGCATCGTGCGCATATGCACGTGCGTCTGCGCTGCCCGGCGAACAGCCTTGAATGTGAAGATCAAGCTTTGCCGCCGGCAGGTGACGGTTGCGGTGCGGAGTTACAAAGCTGGTTCGAACCGCCCAAACCGGGCGCCACCAAACCTGTGAAGAAGACGCCGCCGCCATTACCGCCTTCCTGCCAGGCGTTACTGGATGAGCACGTACTCTGATGGACAGTTTTGTTGAGATATTCATGGTGTCCCCCCTCATGCTGGCGGCGCTGTTTTTTATCGCCGCGCTGGCCGGGTTTATCGATTCTTTAGCGGGCGGCGGCGGTTTACTCACCGTTCCCGCGCTGATGGCGGCGGGTATGTCGCCTGCACAGGCGCTGGCGACAAATAAATTGCAGGCCTGCGGCGGCTCGCTTTCTGCGTCTCTCTATTTTATTCGCCAGAAGGTGGTGAGTCTGGCCGACCAGAAACTCAATATTCTGATGACCTTTATTGGCTCAATGGCTGGCGCGCTGCTGGTTCAGTATGTGAAAGCGGATGTGCTGCGCCAGATTTTACCGCTGCTGGTTATCGGTATTGGTCTGTACTTCCTGTTGATGCCGAAAATCGGTGAAGGCGACCGCGCGCGTCGTCTGCATGGCCTGCCATTTGCGCTGGTGGCGGGTGGTTGCGTCGGTTTTTATGATGGTTTCTTTGGCCCCGGCGCGGGGTCATTCTACGCACTGGCGTTTGTCACCCTGGCAGGCTTCAACCTCGCCAAATCAACCGCTCATGCAAAAGTACTGAACGCCACGTCAAACGTCGGCGGGCTGCTACTGTTTATTCTGGGCGGCAAAGTTATCTGGGCAACCGGCTTCGTGATGATGGTCGGCCAGTTCTTCGGTGCCCGAATGGGGTCACGGCTGGTTCTCAGCAAAGGGCAATCGCTTATTCGCCCGATGATTGTCATCGTCTCGGCGGTGATGAGCGCCAAACTTCTGTATGACAGCCATGGACAGGAAATCCTTCAGTGGTTAGGGATGAATTAAGTAATGAACGCAACGCATAACGCGCAGCAGCTGATCGATATTTTCGATAGCTGCTTTGCCGATGATTTTAATACCCGTCTGATTAAAGGCGACGACGAACCGATCTATCTTCCTGCTGATGCCGATGCGCCCTATAACCGCATTGTCTTCGCTCACGGCTTTTACGCCAGCGCGCTGCACGAGATTTCGCACTGGTGTATCGCCGGAAAGGCGCGCCGTGAACAGGTCGATTTTGGTTACTGGTACTGCCCAGACGGGCGCGATGCCAAAACGCAGGGGCAGTTTGAAGATGTGGAAGTGAAACCACAGGCTTTTGACTGGCTGTTCTGCGTAGCGGCAGGCTATCCGTTTAACGTGAGCTGCGACAACCTTGAAGGTGACTTCGAGCCGGACCGCATCGTTTTTCAGCGCCGCGTGCATGCGCAGGTGATGGAATATCTGGAGAAGGGCATACCTGCTCGCCCGGCCAGATTTATCAACGCATTACAAAACTATTATCAGACGCCGCCGCTCGCGGCAGAACAATTTCCGTGGCCGGAAGATCTTAACTAACGCCACGTTCAAAAAGAGGAAAGAAGATGATCGCCGAGTTTGAATCACGCATTCTGGCGTTAATTGATGACATGGTGGAGCACGCCAGCGACGATGAACTGTTTGCCAGCGGTTATCTGCGTGGTCACCTGACGCTGGCCGTTGCCGAGCTGGAAGAGGGCGACGATCACTCGGCTGATGCGGTGTCGCACAATGTGACCCGCAGCCTGGAGAAAGCGATTCAGGCGGGCGAACTGTCGCCACGCGACCAGGCGCTGGTGCTGGGGATGTGGGAGACGCTGTTCCAGAAGGCGCAGCAGTAATTATCGCCGGATGGCGCTACGCTTATCCGGCCTACGCTCCGCGATGTAGGCCCGGTAAGCGCAGCGCCACCGGGCAACACACGCCGCACTTACTTAACCTGCTTCCCCTTCAATAACTTCCTCACCCACAACCGGTTCGGATTCAACGCCGATAACGTGCGTGCATCCAGCGGCAGCGGTTCATTGCTCATCTGCGATGCCAGCACTTCCGCCGCCAGCGGGGCGGTACATAATCCGCGTGAGCCCAACCCGCCGAGCATAAACAGATTCGGGTAGACCGGGGCGGTGGCTGCGATTTCCTGCTCCTCATGCAGTTGGGCATATTGCGCCAGCGTGGCGTCATAGTCCGGTACATTGCCGAGCATAGGCAGATGATCGCGCGTGGCGCAACGCACGCCAACACGCGCCTCGTTGGCGCTGACGTCCACCTCTTTCGCCCAGTCGGCATCGGGGAAACAGTCGATCAACCGCTGGCGATTATGCTGCTGGTCTTCCTCGTTAAAGGCCATCTCCCGTTCGCCACGATGGTAGCTTGCGCCAATGCAGTGATGCTGATTGGCCGGGTTTTGCGGCGTCAGGTAACCGTCATAGCACAGCACCTGGCGAAGCTGTGCCAGCGCAGGCCCGGTGGGAATATGGCTCACCTGACCACCAACGGCGTACACCGGTAGCATAGCGGTTTGTGGAAGCTGATTAATATTATGCCCGGTTGCCAGCACCACGCTTGCGGCGCAGGCGCTTTCACCATCAGCGAAATGCAACTGCCACGCGTCACCCTGTTGTTCCAGCGAGGTGAGGGATCTGTTCCAGTGCACGACCAGCCCTTGCTGCTGGGCCAGCGCCAATACGCCTGCCGTGAGCTGTGCCGGAGAGAGCCAGCCGCCCGCCGGATACTGAATGCCACCGCAGCCTGTTTCTACGCCGATACTGGCGGCAACGTCCTGCGCGCTCACCGCGTGTGCCAATGCTTCAGGCAGCCCCAGCAACAGCATCTGCTCGATTTTCTGCTGACTTTTTTCATCCCAGCCAAGCTGGGTAACGCCGCACCACTGATGATCAAATGCCACCGGGAGCGAATCATAAAGCCGACGTGCGAAGGTGAACGCTGCCGGGAAGAACGTCTCCAGCGCGGGATCGTGCGCGCTCAACAATGGATAAAGCGCCCCCTGACGATTACCGGACGCGCCCTGAGCCGGGGCATCGTCGGCGCAGTAAAGCGTCACCTGCCAACCGCGTCTCAGTAGGGCCAGTGAGAGCAGGGCGCTGGCAATGCCGCCGCCGATAATCGCGGTTTCGCGCGTGCTGGCGCCGGTGCGGGCAAACCACGGCGCACGCGCGGGAAGTGCGTTCGACTGCGTCATTTCACCGACCAGCATCTCACGCTTGCGGCCAAAGCCTTTGGTTTTATGCATCGTAAAACCGGCGTCCTGCAACCCGCGACGGACAAAACCCGCCGAGGTGAACGTGGCCAGCGTGCCGCCGGGCCGGGCCAGGCGCGCCATCGCGGAAAAGAGCTGCGGCGTCCACATATCCGGGTTTTTCGCCGGGGCGAAACCGTCAAGGAACCAGGCATCTACCTGCTGGTTGAACGAATCATCCAACTGGTCAGTCAGTTCGTTGATATCGCCGAACCATAAATCGAGCGTCACCCGCCCGCCGTCGAGCAATAAACGGTGGCAGCCCGCCAGCGGCTGCGGCCACTGGGCCTGAAGCTGTTCCGCCCACGGCGCCAGTTCCGGCCAGTGCTGATGTGCTAAGCGCAGGTCACCTGCGGTGAGCGGGAATTTTTCAAAGCTGACAAAATGCAGCCGTTGCAGCGTCGCCTCAGGATTGGCGAGGCGGAAGGCATCGAAAGCCTGCCAAAGCGTCAGAAAGTTGAGCCCGGTTCCGAACCCGCTTTCCGCTACCACAAACAGAGGATGCGGATGGGTGGGGAAGCGTGCCTCTAACTGGTTACCTCCCAGAAAGACGTAGCGCGTTTCTTCCAGACCATTGTCATTGGAGAAATAGACGTCGTCGAAATCTCGGGAAACAGGTGTACCCTCACTGTTGAATTCGAGGTTGGCAGATTGTATGGCGTTTTGTTTCACGTAAGTTACTCGTGCGGCAAGGAGTCTGCCGATCTTAGCGATGCGTGCCGGAAGGCGCAAATTTATGCATAAATTGGCTGATCGGACTTGTTCGGCGTACAAGTGTACGCTATCTTGCCTCTCGAAACTTTAAAATAGTGATGACTTACAGAGGTTATGAATGAAACGTGCAGTGATTACTGGCCTGGGCATCGTTTCCAGCATCGGTAGCAACCAGCAGGAAGTCCTGGCATCTCTGCGTGAAGGACGCTCGGGGATCACTTTCTCTCAAGAGTTCAAAGACTCTGGTATGCGTAGCCACGTATGGGGTAACGTCAAACTGGACACCACCGGCCTTATCGACCGCAAAGTGGTCCGTTTCATGAACGATGCCTCTATCTACGCTTACCTCTCTATGCAGCAAGCCGTTGAAGACTCTGGCCTGAAAGCTGAAGATTATCAGAACAACCCGCGCGTGGGCCTGATTGCAGGTTCCGGTGGCTCCTCTAAAGCGCAGGTATTTGGTGCTGACGCAATGCGTAGCCCGCGTGGCCTGAAAGCGGTCGGCCCTTATGTGGTGACCAAAGCCATGGGCTCTGCGGTTTCCGCGTGCCTGGCAACACCGTTTAAAATTCACGGTGTGAACTACTCTATCAGCTCTGCGTGTGCCACTTCCGCGCACTGTATTGGTAATGCGGTAGAACAAATTCAGCTGGGCAAGCAGGATATCGTGTTTGCCGGCGGCGGCGAAGAGCTGGGCTGGGAAATGGCCTGCGAATTCGACGCAATGGGCGCACTGTCTACCAAATTCAACGACACCCCGGAAAAAGCGTCCCGTACGTATGACGCACACCGTGACGGCTTCATCATCGCGGGCGGCGGCGGTATGGTTGTTGTCGAAGAGCTGGAACACGCTCTGGCGCGCGGAGCGCATATCTATGCAGAGATCGTGGGCTACGGTGCAACGTCTGATGGCGCTGACATGGTTGCTCCGTCTGGCGAAGGCGCAGTGCGTTGCATGAAGATGGCGATGAACGGCGTTGATACGCCAATCGACTACCTGAACTCCCACGGTACTTCTACGCCGGTTGGCGACGTGAAAGAACTGGGCGCTATCCAGGAAGTGTTTGGCAATAACAGCCCGGCTATCTCCGCAACCAAAGCCATGACCGGTCACTCTCTGGGTGCGGCGGGCGTGCAGGAAGCTATCTACTCTCTGCTGATGCTGGAACATGGTTTTATCGCGCCAAGCATCAACATCGAAGAGCTGGACGAGCAGGCTGCTGGCCTGAACATCGTTACCGAACCGACCGAGCGTGAGCTGACGACTGTTATGTCCAACAGCTTCGGCTTCGGCGGCACTAACGCAACGCTGGTTATGCGCAAGCTGAAGGCGTAATTGCTGAATGTGATAAAAAAGGAGCCGAAAGGCTCCTTTTTTGTGCGTTGACATCTTGCTGTTAAAAAAGGCAAAATCTGCCCTCAACACTCAAATATGAGTGCGTAAGCGTTTAACGTCAATCAACGCGCCGACACCCTGATTATCAGGTGGAGGAGGCGTGGTCTATTCCCCGCCTTACTCTGCATTCTGGAGTAAAGCATGTCTGAAGTTTCTCAATCTGTTCCTGCATCTTCCGGTAACGGATCGCTGTTCCGTATTGCCTTTGCCGTTTTTCTCACTTACCTGACTGTAGGTATTCCGCTGCCCGTCATCCCGCTGTTTGTGCATCAGGAGCTGGGGTATGGCAATACCATGGTTGGTATCGCCGTGGGTATTCAGTTTCTTGCTACCGTGTTAACGCGCGGCTATGCCGGGCGTCTGGCCGATCAGTACGGTGCGAAGCGTTCGGCGCTTCAGGGGATGGCCGCCTGTGCGCTGGCCGGGGCGGCCTGGCTTGCGGCGGCACTGTTGCCCGTCGATGCGATGGTGAAGTTTGGCCTGTTGATTGTGGGCCGTCTGATTCTTGGCTTTGGTGAAAGCCAGTTGCTGACCGGAACACTCACCTGGGGCATGGGGCTGGTTGGCCCAAAACGCTCCGGAAAGGTGATGTCGTGGAACGGAATGGCGATTTTTGGCGCGCTGGCGGTCGGTGCGCCGCTGGGGCTTTTCCTCAACAGCCATTACAGTTTTGCCACGCTTGCCGTGGTGACGATGCTGTTGCCCGTGGCGGCGTGGGCCTTTAACGGCAGCGTACGTAAAGTGCCCGCTAACGCAGGGGAGCGGCCTTCGCTGTGGAGCGTCATTGGGCTTATCTGGCAGCCAGGTCTGGGCCTGGCATTGCAGGGCGTGGGCTTTGCGGTAATCGGTACCTTTGTGTCGCTCTATTTTGCCAGCAACGGCTGGGCGATGGCGGGCTTCACCTTAACGGCCTTCGGCGGCGCGTTTGTGCTGGTGCGTATTCTGTTTGGCTGGATGCCTGACCGTTTTGGTGGCGTAAAGGTAGCGGTAGGCTCGCTGCTGGTTGAAACGGTGGGTCTGGCGCTGCTGTGGCAGGCTCCGGATGCATGGATTGCGCTTGCCGGTGCGGCGCTGACCGGCGCAGGTTGTTCGCTGATTTTCCCGGCGCTGGGCGTCGAAGTGGTCAAGCGGGTACCGCCGCAGGTACGCGGCACGGCGTTAGGCGGCTATGCGGCGTTTCAGGATATCGCGCTCGGTGTCTCCGGCCCGCTGGCGGGGACGCTGGCGACAATGGCGGGATATCCTTCCGTCTTCCTCGCCGGGGCGATTTCGGCGCTGCTGGGCATTGTGGTGACGCTCGTCGCGTTTCGTAAAAAGTAATGGTGTTCCTCAGCCCTCTATTCCTGAGGGCTGAACTCCGTTTTTCTCGGCAAAAAATACTTCACCTGAAACTCAAACATATTGGTGTACAGAATCGAATAATCGATAGGGTTGTGCTGCTCGTCGACAGCCTGCGTATGCATTTTGATGATGGGGTCCTGCTGGCTGATTTGCAGTAACTGCGCCAGCTCAGGGGAGGGCAGTGCCGGGACGATTGACTCATAGCAGCCGTGTATACGGACGCCACACTCATTCTCGATATAGGCAAATTTCGATGTTTTCATGTGCGCCAGCGTCAGGTCAGGAAAACGACTGGCGGAAAGCCACGTTTCTTCCATCTGCATCGCCACGTTATCAATAAAGCGCAGTCGTTTAGCGTAGTAAACCTGCTCGCCGTCCTCCAGTTGCAGACTTTTGGCAATCTCCGCCGAAGGAGTTTGCAGCTCGAAGCGTAAAATCTGACTGGACGGCGTTTTCCCTTCATTGCGCGCAATTTCGGTAAAGCTGTCGAGGTGGGTGACCGACGCCTGAAAATGTTTATTGCGGATCCAGGTTCCAGCGCCGTGCCGACGCTCAATGAGCCCTTGATCTTCCAGTTCCTTCAGCGCCTTACGCAGTGTATTGCGCGAGACGCCGTACTGCACGGCTAAGGTTTTTTCCGCCGGAAGAAGGTCGCCCACGCTGTAGAGCGGGCTGTTGATTTTGGCCTTAAGCTGCCGGGTAATCTCTTTATGAACCACTTTTGAACCTCTGTGTTTGATTTAAAAACATAGGGTTAGCGAAATTTTTAATTCAATTTACCTCGTGACGTTCAATTTTATCCTTGTTTTTGAACATCTTTCTGCCCGCTAACTGTGATCCGATGAGTGGTTGAGGAAATTAATACTGATTACAGTTCTCGTCAATTGCTCTCGCCGGGAAGGTGACGGGGGCAAGGAAATAACCGATCACTCATCAATAAAATAAGGATTCAGTATGAGTCTAATGGACAGCTTTGAGCGCGGGATGGAAAAGGTACTGGTTCCGATTGCGATCAAGTTAAATTCGCAGATCCACGTTTCCGCGATTCGGGATGCGTTTATATTGTCGTTCCCGATAGTGATGGCCAGTTCGCTCATCATTCTAATCAACTTTGCCATTCTGTCGCCCGATGGTTTTATTGCCAGCCTGCTGCATCTGGGCACGCTGTTTCCCAATCTTGCCGATGCGCAGCAAATATTTACACCGGTCATGAATGGTTCGGTGAGTATTATGTCGATCCTGATCACTTTCCTGGTGGCGCGTAATATCGCGATACAGTATCGCCAGGACGATCTGCTGTGTGGTCTTACCGCGATTGGCGCATTCTTTGTCGTTTATACGCCCTATAAAGTGATTGATGGGCAGACCTATCTGACAACAAAATTTCTCGGGCCACAGGGGCTTTTTGTGGCGGTGATTGTCGCGTTGATTGCCAGCGAAGTTTTTTGCCGTCTGGCGCGTAACCCGAAAGTCACCATCGCGATGCCCGACGCCGTGCCGCCTGCGGTGGCGAGATCGTTTAAAGTCTTGCTGCCGATATTCTTCGTGATGATCCTTTTTTCGGTCATGAACTATCTGCTGACCAAAATCTCCCCCAACGGGCTTAACGATCTTATTTACACGTTGATTCAGGCTCCTCTGAAAGATATGGGAACCAATATTGTCACCGTCTTAATTCTCGGCCTGGTCTCTAACTTCCTGTGGGTGATCGGCATTCACGGGCCGAATACGGTGGCGGCAATTCGCGAAACGATTTTCTCGGAAGCGAATCTGGAAAACCTCTCTTATGCTGCATCGCACGGCTCAACCTGGGGTGCGCCATATCCTATCACCTGGGTGGGAATTAACGATGCGTTCGCCAACTGCGGCGGCTCGGGCATGACGCTCGGTCTGTTGCTGGCGATATTTATTGCCTCACGCCGTCAGGATTATCGCGATATGGCAAAAATGGCCTTTGTGCCTGGCCTGTTTAATATCAACGAACCGGTTATGTTCGGTTTGCCCGTTGTGCTTAACCCCATTCTTATTATTCCGTTTGTACTGGTTCCGTTTATTAATTCCCTGATTGGTTATTTCTTTATTGTGATGGAGTTTATTCCGCCGATGGCCTACGCCGTGCCGTGGACCACGCCCGGCCCGCTGATTGCTTTCTTTGCGTCGGGTGGAAACTGGCTGGCTTTATTTGTCGGGGTATTGTGTTTAGGCGTCTCTACGCTGGTATATCTGCCGTTCGTGATTGCCGCGAATAAAGTGAATATGTCGGCAGCCACGCAATCTGAAAATGAATAGCAGCGCACGTTGTGTAATCTCAAACGGAGGGCGAACTTATTACGGAACGAATGATGATGACGCGGTGATGACCACCATCATTCGCCTGTTGTCATTGCAGGCTTAAAACACCATCCATAACAGCGCCATCACCACGATGACCACAATCAGCATCAGGCCAGGGCGCGCAGAGGCAGATTTATACGCCTCAATAAGCGGTGCGAACGGGCTGGTGATGGGCTGAACATAACGCACATCCAGCGTGTCCTGCGAACGCTCGACGCGCTTAAGGAACAGCTGATTCAGCAGCGTTTGCACCTGCGTCATCGTCAGCACCGTCTGTGGCGTAATGTTCCAGTTTTGCTGGCCGTAATCCTTCAGGGCCTGCCATTCGTGCGGCTCCATCGGCTGTTTGAGCGCGGCCTGCAAGGCATTGAGCGTCGGCGCGGGCTGGGTGCTTAGCGTTTGACGCGCCTGTAACCAGGTCGCCAGCGCTGTAAAATGCTTGGCCGGAATCAACTCGCCGGTTTTCACGCCGGAAAGCTCCAGCATCGACTGCCAGATAATCTTGCTCGACTCGCCCGTGGCGGCGGCAAGTTTGGTCACAAGCTGATTCAGCGTATTGTGTTCGGCTGGCTGCAATGGGCGATCGGTCGCCGGACGCTGCTGCGGTTGCGGAATCGACAGTTGACCGTTTTGCAGCAGCTGCAACACATTTTTCAGTTGGTCGGGCGTCAACTGGCTCAGCGCTGTTTGCCCGTACTGTTGGCGGATGAAATCGCTCACCGCCTGGCGATTATTACCGTGATTCAACAGTTCCGTCAGCTGTGACAGGGTTTGCCGGGTGCTGAGATTCTGCTGCGCCGTTTCGAGGCGCTGATTCAGGTTCTGCTCGGCGGCAGGAAAATTACGCGACACCAGCGGGGCGTCGTTCTTCAACCCCAAATCGTGACGCACGCCAGCCCACACCTGCGCATTCGTTTGTGAGGTTAACGCCATAAGACGCGTGATGAGGCGTTCAAGTACCGTGCGCTGCTGCGTGGAGAGCGGTTGTTCTCCGGCGACGGAAGTAGTGGTTGAACCTTCCCCCGGAGGGCGCGAGGGCATACCTGAAATGGGTTGCGTCATGATTTATCCTTAACCTTATTGCTTTACTTAACCAGGAAGTCGAGTATGCCTGGCGGCCAGATTATGGCACACTTCCCCGGTTAACTCTCGTTCTCAGACAGGTACCGTAACGTGAAAATCCTTGTTGATGAAAATATGCCCTACGCCCGTGAGCTCTTCAGCCGTTTGGGTGAGGTGAAGGCTGTTCCTGGGCGCCCCATTCCGGTTGCGGAACTGGCGGGCGCCGACGCGCTGATGGTGCGATCCGTCACGAAGGTGAACGAGTCCCTGCTGGCGAATCAGTCGATTAAATTTGTTGGCACGGCGACTGCGGGTACGGACCATGTCGATCAGGCGTGGCTTGCGCAGGCGGGCATTGGTTTTTCCGCAGCTCCTGGCTGTAACGCCATTGCGGTCGTGGAATATGTTTTCTCCTCGCTGCTGTATCTCGCTGAGCGTGACGGTTTCACGCTCACTGACCGTACGGTCGGGATTGTAGGTGTCGGTAATGTGGGCGGACGCCTGCAAAAACGCCTGGAAGCGTTAGGTGTACGTACGCTGCTGTGCGATCCGCCGCGTGCCGATAATGGCGACGAAGGCGATTTCCGCACTTTGGATGAACTGGTGCAGGAAGCCGATATTCTGACCTTCCATACGCCACTGTTTAAAGATGGCCCGTATAAGTCGCTGCACCTGGCGGATGAGGCGCTGATCCGCCGCCTGAAACCGGGGGCGATTTTAATTAACGCCTGCCGTGGCCCGGTGGTGGATAACGCCGCCTTGTTAAAATGCCTTGAAGCCGGTCAGGACCTGAGCGTCGTACTCGACGTCTGGGAGCCGGAACCGGATCTCAACCTGGCGCTGCTCGATAAAGTGGATATCGGCACGTCACACATTGCAGGCTATACGCTGGAAGGCAAAGCGCGCGGCACCACCCAGGTGTTTGAAGCTTATAGCAAGTTTATCGGTCAGGCGCAGCAGGTGGCGCTGGATACGCTGCTGCCGCCGCCGGAATTCGGCCGCATCACCTTGCACGGTAAGCTCTGCCAGCCAACGCTGAAAAGGCTGGTGCATTTGGTGTATGATGTGCGCCGCGATGATGCGCCGCTGCGAAAAGTGGCGGGCATTCCGGGTGAGTTTGACAAGCTGCGTAAGAATTACCTTGAGCGCCGCGAGTGGTCGTCGCTGTATGTCCAGTGCGATGACGCAGATGCGGCTACGCTTTTGAAAAAGCTCGGGTTTAACGCTGTGCATCACCCAATTCGTTAAGATTATTTCTTTTGTGCCTTGCCCGTCGGCGAGGCACGTCGCTATTTCTGGAGTAAATCACCATGTCTGAAGGCTGGAATATTGCCGTACTGGGCGCAACGGGTGCCGTTGGGGAAGCCCTGCTTGAAACACTGGCGGAGCGAGAGTTCCCGGTAGGTGAGCTCTATGCGCTGGCGCGCAGCGAAAGTGACGGGGAATCTCTGCGCTTTGGCGGGAAAACCGTGCGCGTTCAGGATGCGGCACAATTCGACTGGACGCAGGTTCAACTCGCGTTCTTTGCGGCGGGCGTGGAAGCCACGTCCACTTACGTGGAAGAAGCTACCAACTCAGGCTGCCTGGTTATTGATTTGAGCGGGATGTTCGCGCTCGAACCAGATGTGCCGCTGGTGGTGCCGGAAGTGAACCCGTTTGTGTTGGCCGATTATCGTAACCGTAACCTGGTAGCCGTGCCGGACAGCCAGACCAGCCAGCTGCTGGCCGCGCTGAAACCGCTAATCGACCAGGGCGGCCTGGCGCGCATCAACGTGACCTGCCTGCTTTCTGCCTCATCGCACGGCAAGAAAGCAGTGGATGCGCTGGCAGGGCAGAGTGCAAAACTGCTCAACGGTATTCCGATTGATGATGACGATTTCTTTGGTCGCCAGCTGGCGTTCAACATGCTGCCGCTGCTGCCAAATCGTGAAGGTATCGTGCGTGAAGAGCAGCGCATCGTCGATCAGACGCGCAAAATTTTGCAGGACGAGGGCCTGATTATCTCCGCTAACTGCGTTCAGTCGCCGGTCTTCTATGGTCATGCGCAGATGGTCGGATTCGAAGCGATGCGTCCGTTGGCAGCCGACGAAGCCCGGGATGCTTTCGCTCGTGGCGAAGATGTCGTGCTCTCTGAAGAGAATGAATTCCCGACGCAGGTCAGCGATGCTTCCGGCAGCGCGCATCTTTCTATCGGTTGTGTGCGCAATGACTACGGTATGCCGGAACAGGTACAGTTCTGGTCGGTCGCCGATAACGTACGCTTTGGCGGCGCGCTGATGGCGGTGAAAATCGCTGAAAAATTAGTGCAGGAGTATATGTACTAATGTCGGAAGTGCAGCAACAGCCCGTCTATAAAATTGCGCTGGGCATTGAGTATGACGGCAGCAAATATTATGGCTGGCAGCGTCAGAATGAAGTACGCAGCGTGCAGGAGAAGCTGGAAAAGGCGCTCACGCAGGTGGCTAATGAACCGATTACCGTGTTTTGCGCTGGCCGCACCGATTCCGGCGTACACGGTACCGGGCAGGTAGTGCATTTTGAAACCACCGCCGATCGCAAAGACGCGGCGTGGACATTGGGTGTAAATGCGAATTTACCTGGTGACATTGCCGTGCGTTGGGTGAAACATGTGCCGGAAGATTTTCATGCACGTTTTAGCGCCACGGCTCGCCGTTATCGCTACATCATCTACAATCATCGGTTGCGTCCGGCGGTGATGAGCCAGGGGGTGACCCACTATCATCAACCGCTGGATGAAGCACGGATGCACCGTGCCGCCCAGTGTTTGCTGGGCGAGAACGATTTCACTTCGTTCCGCGCGGTGCAGTGCCAGTCACGCACGCCGTGGCGCAACATTATGCATATTAATGTTGCTCGCTATGGCGCGTATGTGGTGGTGGATATCAAAGCGAATGCCTTTGTGCATCATATGGTAAGGAATATCGTCGGCAGCTTGATGGAAGTCGGCGCCCAAAACCAGCCAGAGAGCTGGATTGCTGAGTTGTTAGCCGCAAAAGACAGAACGCTGGCGGCAGCAACGGCGAAAGCGGAAGGTCTGTATCTGGTTTCTGTTGATTACCCGGAACGTTTTGACCTGCCGCGCGTACCCATGGGGCCGCTATTTTTAGCGGACTGAGAGCAGTTCACAAAGGCTGAAGACAATTATGGATCTGATTCACTTTCTCATTGATTTTATTCTACATATTGATGTGCATCTGGCAGAGCTCGTCGCGCAATACGGCGTGTGGGTTTATGCCATTCTGTTTTTAATTCTCTTTTGTGAAACAGGCCTGGTTGTTACGCCGTTTTTACCGGGGGATTCCCTGCTGTTCGTCGCCGGGGCACTGGCTTCGCTGGGCACCAACGACATCAACGTGCATCTGATGGTTGTGTTGATGTTGATCGCGGCGATAGCGGGCGATGCGGTGAACTACACCATTGGACGACTGTTTGGCGAGAAACTATTCAGTAACCCGAACTCGAAAATTTTCCGCCGCAGCTACCTGGATAAAACGCACCAGTTTTACGAAAAACACGGCGGAAAAACGATTATTCTGGCGCGATTCGTACCGATTGTGCGCACCTTCGCACCGTTTGTCGCCGGGATGGGGCACATGTCCTACCGTCATTTCGCAGCCTATAACGTGATTGGCGCGGTGCTGTGGGTACTGCTGTTCACCTATGCAGGCTACTTCTTTGGCACGATTCCGATGATTCAGGATAATCTTAAGTTATTGATTGTCGGCATTATTGTGGTCTCAATTTTGCCGGGAATTATCGAGATTGTGCGCCATCGTCGCGCGGCGGCAAAACAAGCGAAGTAAGCGCGAATTCGCGGTTCGACCACTTTTTTGTCCAAAGTTTCGGGCTGTTATGTTTTAATGTGCAACATTCATGGTCTGTAAGGGGCAAAAATGGCATTATGCGCCCCTTATGACAAAACTGGCATCGACCAGGTTCAGGCAGAAAGGTTATCAATGAGCTGGATTGAACGAATTAAAAGCAACATCACCCCTACACGCAAAGCGAGCATTCCTGAGGGTGTATGGACCAAGTGCGACAGCTGCGGGCAGGTTCTGTACCGCGCCGAGCTGGAGCGTAACCTGGAGGTTTGCCCTAAGTGTGACCACCACATGCGTATGTCAGCGCGTAATCGCCTGCATAGCCTGCTGGATGAAGGATCGCTGGTGGAACTGGGAAGCGAGCTTGAGCCCAAAGACGTGCTGAAGTTCCGTGACTCCAAAAAATACAAAGACCGTCTGGCGTCTGCTCAGAAAGAAACGGGCGAGAAAGATGCGCTGGTGGTCATGAAAGGCACGCTGCACGAAATGCCAGTAGTGGCTGCGGCATTCGAATTCGCCTTTATGGGCGGTTCGATGGGCTCCGTGGTCGGCGCGCGTTTTGTCCGTGCGGTTGAGCAGGCACTGGAAGATAACTGCCCGCTGATTTGCTTCTCCGCATCCGGCGGCGCGCGTATGCAGGAAGCGCTGATGTCGCTGATGCAGATGGCGAAAACCTCTGCGGCGCTGGCGAAAATGCAGGAACGTGGTCTGCCGTATATCTCCGTTCTGACCGACCCGACCATGGGCGGCGTATCGGCGAGCTTCGCGATGCTGGGCGACCTGAACATCGCAGAACCGAAAGCGCTGATCGGCTTTGCCGGCCCGCGCGTAATCGAACAAACCGTTCGTGAAAAACTGCCGCCGGGATTCCAGCGCAGTGAGTTCCTGATTGAGAAAGGTGCAATCGATATGATTGTTCGTCGCCCTGAAATGCGCCTGAAACTGGCGAGCATCCTGGCGAAGCTCATGAATCTTCCGGCGCCACATCCGGATGAAGCCCACGAAAGTGTGGTGGTACCGCCGGTACCGGATCAGGAACCAGAGGCCTGATAATGCAAAGGGCAGGGCCAGACGGCGCTGCCCTTTTTGCTTCTCATCACCGTTAAAGAAATCGCGGGCACCATGGACAACAAACTTATTCCTCAGGCCACGTCGCCCCTGGCTACGTGGCTTTCTTATCTGGAACACCTCCACAGCAAAACCATCGACCTCGGTCTGGAACGCGTGGGCGAGGTGGCTGCCCGGCTGAACGTGCAGAAGCCAGCGCCATTTGTCTTTACCGTTGCCGGAACTAACGGCAAAGGGACCACCTGTCGGACGCTGGAAGCGATGCTGACTGCGGCGGGCTACAAGGTGGGTGTTTACAGTTCTCCGCACCTGGTGCGTTATACCGAACGCGTACGCGTGCAGGGCGCGGAACTCGCAGAAAGCGCGCATACGGCGTCGTTTGCCGCCATCGAGCAGGCGCGTGGCGATATCTCGTTGAGCTATTTCGAATACGGTACGCTGTCGGCGCTGTGGTTATTTAAACAGGCCGCGCTGGATGTGGTGATTCTGGAAGTTGGGCTGGGCGGACGACTGGATGCGACGAATCTGGTTGATCCGGACGTGGCGGTCATTACCAGCATCGCGCTGGATCACACCGACTGGCTGGGGCCGGATCGCGAAAGTATTGGCCGTGAAAAAGCCGGTATCTTCCGCGCCGGGCGTCCGGCCGTTGTGGGTGAGCCGGATATGCCAACAACGATCGCTGATGTGGCGCGTGAAAAAGGCGCACAGTTGTTACAACGCGATATTGCCTGGCAGTATGGCGTGGACGCAGAAAGCTGGTGGTTTAGCGATGCGACAGGCCGCCTGAATGCGCTGCCCCTGCCGCAGGTGCCGCAGCCGAACGCCGCCACTGCGCTGGCGGCACTGCGCGCCAGCGGTCTTAACGTCACTGAGCAGGCGATTCGCGAAGGCATCGCCAGTGCGATTCTGCCGGGACGCTTCCAGACAATCCAGACCTCGCCGCGCGTGATTCTGGACGTCGCGCATAACCCGCATGCCGCCGCGTATCTCGCCGGGCGTCTCAAATCTGAGCCGCTGACCGGGCGCGTTCTGGCGGTTATTGGTATGCTGCATGATAAGGATATCGCCGGTACGCTGGCGTGTCTGGAAGGTATTGTCGATAGCTGGTATTGTGCGCCTTTAGAAGGGCCGCGCGGGGCCACCGCTGAAGAGCTGGTGAAACACTTACGCGCAGGAACCGTCTACGCCAGTGTGGCGCAGGCGTGGCACGCGGCGATGGCCGATGCCGGGCCAGAAGATACGGTGCTGGTGTGTGGTTCATTCCACACGGTAGCGCATGTAATGGAAGAGTTAGACGCGGGGAGAACCGGTGGCAAGTAAGTTTCAGAACCGCTTAGTCGGGACAATTGTGCTGGTAGCGCTGGGCGTCATCGTGCTGCCAGGGCTGCTCGACGGGCAGAAAAAACACTACCAGGATGAGTTTGCCGCGATCCCATTGGTGCCAAAACCGGGCGACCGGGATGAGCCCGATATGCTGCCGACGGCGACGCAGGCGCTGCCAGCTCAGCCGCCGGAAGGCGCGGCGGAAGAGGTGAGGGCGGGCGATGCGGCAGCACCGTCGCTCGATCCGGGGCGTTTTGCTGCGGCAAACAATAACGGCATCGATCCTGCGCCGGTGCAGGTGGAACAACCGAAGCCAAAACCCAAGCCGGTTGAGCCGCCGAAACCGAAGCCGCAGCCAACGCGTGATGTTGCCAGCGAGCAGATCGCCGCCGCGACCGAAACGCCGCCAGCCAAACCGACGCCAGCTGAAAAACCGGCCCCGGAAGGGAAGGCGTACGTTGTTCAGCTTGGCGCACTGAAAAACGCCGATAAAGTTAACGAGATTGTCGCGTCGCTTCGCGGTGCTGGCTATCGCGTATACACGTCGCCTTCCACGCCGGTTCAGGGTAAAATTACCCGCATCCTGGTGGGGCCTGATGCGTCGAAAGATAAACTGAAAGGCTCGCTTGGCGAGCTTAAGCAGATCTCCGGGCTGAGCGGGGTGGTGATGGGGTATTCGCCGAATTAAAGGCGACCTGACCCCTCCATAAGCGATGGCGTTGAACATTTTTTCAGCGCCTTTTTTATTTTCGCAGGGAAAGGAAATCCCTACGCAAACGTTTTCTTTTTCTGTTAGAATGCGCCCCGAACCGGATGACAGGGCGTAGCATCGTGGGACACATATGGTCTGGATTGATTACGCCATTATCGCGGTAATAGGTTTTTCCTGTCTGGTTAGCCTTATCCGTGGCTTTGTTCGTGAAGCGTTATCGCTGGTGACATGGGGCTGTGCCTTCTTTGTCGCGAGTCATTACTACACTTACCTGTCCGTCTGGTTCACGGGCTTTGATGATGAACTGGTTCGCAACGGGATTGCTATCGCGGTACTGTTTATCGCGACGCTTATCGTCGGCGCTATCGTTAACTACGTTATCGGTCAACTGGTGGAAAAAACCGGTTTGTCGGGAACGGACAGAGTGTTGGGCATCTGCTTTGGTGCGCTGCGCGGGGTATTAATCGTCGCCGCCATTCTGTTCTTCCTCGATACCTTTACCGGCGTGGCGAAAAGCGAAGACTGGCATAAATCGCAGCTTATCCCGCAGTTCAGTTTCATCATCAGATGGTTCTTTGACTATCTGCAAAGCTCGTCAAGTTTCTTGCCCAGGACATAAGTCCTGAGATGTGGCTTAACGAGGAAAAGACGTATGTGCGGTATTGTCGGTATCGCCGGTGTTATGCCGGTCAACCAGTCGATTTATGATGCGTTAACGGTGCTGCAGCATCGTGGACAGGATGCCGCGGGCATCATCACCATTGATGCGAACAACTGCTTCCGTTTACGCAAGGCAAACGGGCTGGTCAGCGATGTCTTTGAAGCTCGCCATATGCAGCGTATGCAGGGCAACATGGGGATTGGCCACGTGCGCTACCCAACCGCTGGCAGCTCCAGCGCGTCTGAGGCGCAGCCTTTCTACGTCAACTCCCCGTATGGCATTACGCTTGCCCATAACGGCAACCTGACCAACGCGCACGAACTGCGTCAAAAATTGTTCGAAGAGAAGCGCCGCCACATCAACACCACCTCTGATTCCGAGATCCTGCTGAATATCTTCGCCAGCGAACTCGACAAC
Source organism: Pseudocitrobacter corydidari (assembly GCF_021172065.1). Taxonomy (NCBI): domain Bacteria; kingdom Pseudomonadati; phylum Pseudomonadota; class Gammaproteobacteria; order Enterobacterales; family Enterobacteriaceae; genus Pseudocitrobacter; species Pseudocitrobacter corydidari. The sequence continues at coordinate 373,036 of NZ_CP087880.1, forward strand.
TTCCGCCATTATCCGCTGGAAGCCGATAACATCTTCGCCGCGATTGCCGCGACTAATCGCCAAATCCGTGGCGCTTACGCCTGCGTGGCGATGATTATCGGTCACGGTATGGTCGCCTTCCGCGATCCGAACGGTATCCGTCCGCTGGTGCTGGGCAAACGCGATATTGGCGATGGCCGCACCGAGTATATGGTTGCTTCCGAAAGCGTGGCGCTCGATACCCTGGGCTTTGAGTTCCTGCGCGATGTCGCGCCGGGCGAAGCGGTGTACATCACCGAGAAGGGTCAGCTCTTCACCCGCCAGTGCGCGGACAACCCGGTCAGCAACCCGTGTCTGTTCGAGTACGTCTATTTCGCGCGTCCGGACTCCTTTATCGACAAGATCTCCGTTTACAGCGCGCGTGTGAATATGGGCACCAAACTCGGTGAAAAGATTGCCCGCGAGTGGGAAGATCTGGACATCGATGTGGTGATCCCGATTCCGGAAACCTCCTGCGATATCGCGCTGGAAATCGCGCGTATTCTGGGTAAACCGTACCGTCAGGGCTTCGTGAAAAACCGCTACGTTGGCCGTACCTTTATCATGCCGGGCCAGCAACTGCGTCGTAAATCCGTTCGCCGTAAGCTGAACGCTAACCGTGCCGAGTTCCGCGATAAAAACGTCCTGCTGGTTGATGACTCCATTGTGCGCGGCACCACCTCAGAGCAGATTATCGAGATGGCGCGTGAAGCAGGGGCGAAGAAGGTATATCTGGCGTCAGCGGCACCGGAAATTCGCTTCCCGAACGTTTATGGAATCGACATGCCAACCGCCACCGAACTGATTGCTCACGGTCGTGAAGTTGACGAAATCCGTCAGATAATCGGCGCAGATGGTCTTATCTTCCAGGATCTGGACGATCTGATCGACGCGGTACGCGCGGAAAACCCGGATATCCAGCAGTTTGAATGTTCGGTGTTTAACGGTGTATACGTCACCAAAGATGTCGATCAGCAGTACCTCGATTATCTCGATTCCCTGCGTAACGACGACGCCAAAGCGGTGCAGTTGCAGAACGAAGTGGAAAACTTAGAGATGCATAACGAAGGTTAACGTGTCTAACGCCAGGGAAACCCCTGGCGTTTTCTTTTCTGTCCCCCAATTCTATCCCTCTCTTTTCGCTGTAATTTCGTCTTCCTCACATTTTTCAGAATCCGTTTTTCAATAGTGTGAACAAACCGGATAAACATCACCGCCATAAATTTTATAGTACCGCCCATTAACCATTTTTAATATGTGGATAATGCCAATTAGGGGTTAATGGGGTGGTAAGAAAAACTGCTTTCATTGGTTACAAAACCCTCTCGACCCTTCGTTTTGTCTATATGGCGGAGTAGTATGCTGTCAATAACCATAAAATAAATGTGGTCAATGGTGCGCCTTTTGCAACCTGCGAGAGGTGCAGGAGAAACCCAAGTCTTCGTTACGGAATAACAACAAGATGACTGGAGATAACACCCTCAGCACTTCTCATGGCGTTAACCGCCGTGATTTTATGAAGCTTTGTGCAGCGCTGGCCGCCACGATGGGGCTCAGTAGTAAAGCGGCCGCCGAGATGGCCGAATCAATCACCCGCCCGCAGCGTCCGCCGGTTATCTGGATTGGCGCGCAGGAGTGTACCGGATGCACGGAATCTCTGCTCCGCGCGACCCACCCAACCGTCGAAAACCTCGTGCTGGAGACTATCTCTCTGGAATACCACGAAGTGCTTTCCGCCGCTTTCGGCCATCAGGTTGAAGAGAACAAGCACAACGCCCTGGAGAAATACAAAGGTCAGTATGTGCTGGTGGTCGATGGCTCGATCCCGTTAAAAGATAACGGTATTTATTGCATGGTCGCCGGTGAGCCGATTATCGACCATATCCGCAAAGCGGCAGAAGGGGCGGCGGCAATTATTGCCATCGGTTCCTGCGCTGCCTGGGGCGGCGTGGCGGCGGCGGGCGTTAACCCGACCGGCGCGGTAGGGCTTCAGGAAGCCTTGCCGGGTAAAACGATAATCAACATTCCTGGCTGCCCGCCCAACCCGCACAACTTCCTCGCGACCGTCGCGCATATCATCACTTTTGGTAAACCGCCGAAGCTGGATGCCAAAAATCGCCCAACCTTCGCCTATGGCCGTTTGATCCACGAACACTGCGAACGCCGTCCGCACTTTGATGCCGGGCGCTTTGCGAAAGAGTTTGGCGATGAAGGCCACCGTCAGGGCTGGTGTCTGTACCACCTGGGCTGCAAAGGGCCGGAAACGTACGGTAACTGTTCAACGCTGCAATTCTGCGATGTCGGCGGCGTCTGGCCGGTGGCGATTGGTCATCCGTGTTATGGCTGTAACGAAGAGGGTGTCGGTTTCCACAAAGGCATCCATCAACTGGCAACGGTTGAAAATCAAACGCCGCGCGCGGAAAAACCCGATGTAGACCTGAAAGAGGGCGGTGAGATTTCAGCGGGAGCCGTGGGGTTACTGGGCGGCGTGGTCGGCCTGGTGGCGGGCGTCAGCGTGATGGCGGTTCGCGAGCTGGGGCGTCAGCAGAAGAAAGATAACACTGACTCACGGGGAGAATAACCGTGAACAGAAGAAACTTTATTAAAGCTGCCTCCGGCGGCGCCTTGCTGCTGGGGGCTGCGCCTTCCGTAGCTCAGGCGGCGGAAAACCGTCCGCCCATTCCTGGTTCGTTGGGGATGCTATACGACTCAACGCTTTGCGTCGGCTGCCAGGCCTGCGTGACCGAGTGCCAGAATATCAACTTCCCGGCACGCAACCCGCAGGGCGAACAAACCTGGTCCAACAACGACAAACTTTCGCCCTATACCAATAACATCATTCAGGTGTGGCGTAGCGGAACGGGGGTTAACAAAGACAAGGAAGAGAACGGTTACGCCTACATCAAAAAGCAGTGCATGCACTGTGTAGACCCGAACTGTGTCTCCGTTTGCCCGGTTCAGGCGCTGCGTAAAGATCCAAAAACCGGCATTGTGCATTACAACAAAGATGTCTGTACCGGCTGCCGTTACTGCATGGTCGCCTGCCCCTATAACGTGCCGAAATACGATTACAACAACCCGTTTGGTGCGATTCACAAATGTGAACTGTGTAATCAGAAGGGCGTTGAACGGTTAGATAAAGGCGGATTGCCCGGCTGCGTCTCAGTTTGTCCGGCGGGCGCGGTAATTTTTGGTACACGCGAAGAGCTGATGGCGGAGGCGAAAAAACGTCTGGCCCTGAAGCCGGGAAGCGAATACCACTACCCGCGTCAGACTTTAAAAACGGGAGATACCTACCTGCATACGGTACCGCACTACCATCCACACCTTTACGGTGAGAAAGAGGGCGGCGGAACGCAGGTGCTGGTGTTGACCGGTGTGCCTTATGAGAATCTGGGCTTGCCGAAGCTGGATGAACTCTCTACCGGGGCGCGTTCTGAACACGTCCAACACACCGTTTATAAAGGCATGATGCTGCCGCTTGCTTTGCTGGCGGGGTTAACCGTGCTGGTGCGTCGCAATACCAAAAGCGGCCCTCACGATGGAGGAGACGATCATGAGTCATGATCCAAAACCGCTGGGCGGGAAAATTATCAGCAAGCCGATCATTATTTTCGCTCCGCTGGCTGTGCTGTGCCTGATCATGATCGTCAAACGTCTGATCTGGGGATTGGGTTCCGTTTCCGATCTTAACGGTGGATACCCGTGGGGGATCTGGATCGCCTTCGATTTGTTGATCGGCACCGGCTTTGCCTGCGGCGGCTGGGCGCTGGCCTGGGCAGTGTATGTCTTCAACAAAGGACGTTATCATCCGCTGGTGCGTCCGGCGCTGCTGGCGAGCCTGTTTGGCTATTCGCTCGGTGGTCTGTCGATCACTATCGACGTTGGGCGTTACTGGAACCTGCCGTACTTTTACATTCCGGGGCACTTTAACGTTAACTCGGTGCTGTTCGAAACCGCCGTCTGTATGACCATCTATATCGGCGTCATGGCGCTGGAGTTTGCGCCCGCGCTGCTGGAACGGATGGGCTGGAAGGTGCCGCTGAAGTTCCTCAATAAACTGATGTTCTTCATCATTGCGCTCGGCGCATTGCTGCCGACGATGCACCAGTCTTCCATGGGGTCATTGATGATCTCGGCGGGCTATAAAGTGCATCCGCTGTGGCAAAGCTACGAAATGCTGCCGCTCTTCTCGGTGCTGACCGCTTTCATCATGGGCTTCGCCATTGTGGTGTTTGAAGGTTCGCTGGTGCAGACCGGGCTACGGGGAAGAGGGCCGGATGAGAAATCGCTGTTTGTGAAGTTGATGAATACCGCCAGCGTGTTGCTTGCGCTGTTCCTGGTGTTGCGCGTCGGAGAGCTGGTTTATCGCCACAAGCTGTCGTATGCCTTTGCGGGTGATTTCTACTCCTTCCTGTTCTGGCTGGAAGCGCTGCTGATGCTCTTCCCGCTGGTGGTACTGCGCGTTGGGAAGCTGCGCAATGATTCGCGCATGCTTTACCTGTCGGCACTGAGCGCGCTGTTGGGCTGTGCGACCTGGCGTATCTCCTATTCGCTGGTGGCGTTCAACCCCGGTGGCGGCTACCACTACTTCCCAACCTGGGAAGAACTGCTGATTTCTATGGGTTTTGTGGCAATTGAGATTTGTGCATACATCCTGCTCATTCGTCTGTTGCCGATACTTCCCCCTTTAAAACAAAACGACAACAAGCGTCATGAGGCGAGCAAAGCATGAGCCAGAGAATTACGATTGACCCGGTAACCCGTATTGAAGGGCACCTGCGCATCGACTGCGAAATTGAAAATGGGGTGGTGTCTAAGGCCTGGGCGTCCGGCACCATGTGGCGCGGCATGGAAGAGATTGTCAAAAATCGCGACCCGCGCGATGCCTGGATGATTGTGCAGCGTATCTGCGGCGTGTGTACCACCACGCACGCCATTGCCTCCGTGCGAGCAGCAGAAAGCGCGCTAAAAATTGATGTGCCGGTGAATGCCCAGCATATCCGCAATATCATTCTGGCGGCGCACACCACGCATGATCACATCGTGCACTTTTATCAGCTCTCGGCGCTCGACTGGGTGGATATCACCTCAGCCCTGAAAGCCGACCCGGCGAAAGCCTCAGCGATGCTGACCGGCGTATCGAGCTGGCACCTGAACAGCGCGGAAGAGTTCACCAAAGTTCAGAACAAAATCAAGGATCTGGTGGCTAGCGGTCAGTTAGGGATTTTCGCTAACGGCTACTGGGGGCACCCGGCGATGAAACTGCCGCCGGAAGTGAACCTGATTGCGGTGGCACACTATTTACAGGCGCTGGAGTGCCAGCGCGACGCGAACCGCGTAGTGGCGCTGCTGGGCGGTAAATCACCGCATATTCAGAACCTCGCCGTCGGCGGGGTAGCGAACCCTATCAACCTTGACGGCCTGGGTGTGCTGAACCTTGAACGCCTGATGTACATCAAATCCTTTATCGATAAGCTGAGCGATTTCGTTGAGCAGGTTTATAAAGTCGATACTGCGGTCATTGCGGCGTTTTATCCGGAATGGCTGGAGCGCGGTCGCGGCGCGGTGAACTATCTGGCAACGCCGGAATTCCCAACCGACGGGAAAAATGGCAGCTTCCTCTTCCCGGGCGGCTATATCACTAACAGCGACCTGTCGACTTATCACCCTATCAGTTCTCAATCTGATGAGTTCCTGATTAAAGGGATTCAGGAGAGCGCGAAGCACGCCTGGTATAAAGACGAATCACCGCAGGCGCCGTGGGAGGGCACCACCGTGCCGAACTATACCGGCTGGTCAGACGACGGGAAATACTCCTGGGTGAAAGCCCCGACCTTCTACGGTAAAACCGTCGAAGTGGGGCCGCTGGCGAATATGCTGTGTAAACTGGCGGCAAAACGCGAATCAACCCAGGCGAAGCTCAACGAAATCATCGCCATCTACACTAAGCTGACGGGTAAAACGCTGGGTGTTGATCAACTGCACTCTACGCTTGGTCGTATCATCGGGCGTACCGTTCATTGCTGCGAACTGCAACATATTCTTCAGCATCAGTACAGCGCGTTGGTGACCAACATCGGCAAGGGCGACCATACCACCTTTGTGAAGCCGAATATCCCGGCCACCGGTGAGTTTAAAGGCGTCGGCTTCCTCGAAGCGCCGCGCGGTATGCTCTCACACTGGATGGTGATAAAAGACGGCATTATCAGCAACTATCAGGCGGTTGTACCTTCCACCTGGAACTCCGGCCCGCGTAATTTCAACGATGAAGTCGGCCCGTATGAACGTTCGCTGGTGGGTACGCCGGTCGCCGATCCGGAAAAACCGCTGGAAGTAGTGCGCACGATTCACTCCTTCGACCCGTGCATGTCCTGCGCGGTGCACGTAGTGGACGCCGACGGCAATGATGTTGTCGCGGTGAAGGTGCTGTGATGCGGATTTTAGTCTTAGGCGTCGGCAACATTTTGCTTACCGATGAAGCCATCGGCGTACGCATAGTGGAAGCGCTGGAGCAGCGCTACATCCTGCCGGATTACGTCGAGGTACTCGACGGCGGTACGGCAGGGATGGAGCTGCTGGGCGATATGGCCGACCGCGATCATCTGATTATCGCCGATGCTATTGTCTCACGCAAAAATGCGCCGGGTACGATTATGGTGCTGCGCGACGATGAAGTTCCGGCGCTGTTTACCAATAAAATCTCCCCGCATCAGCTTGGGCTGGCCGACGTTCTGTCGGCCCTGCGCTTCACGGGGGAGTTTCCGAAAAAACTCACCCTGGTGGGCGTTATCCCTGAATCGCTGGAGCCCCATATCGGTTTAACGTCAACCGTAGAGGCGATGATAACGCCTGCGCTTGAGCAGGTGCTGCTGGCGCTGCGCGAATCGGGCGTTGAAGTCGTTGCTCGGGAGGAAACGCATGCCTGAAGAAATCAGCGGTTTCTCCACGTCGCCGCAGCTATTGGTGCAGGCGGCATTTGAAGAGGTGGCTCGCCGTTCAATGCATGACCTGGCGTTTCTGCACCCAACCATGCCGGTCTCCGTGTCAGATTTCACGCTGTTTGAAGGGCAATGGACCGGCTGCGTCATCACCCCGTGGATGCTGAGCGCGGTTATTTTCCCCGGCCCGGATCAGCGCTGGCCGCGTCGTACCGTCAGTGAAAAGCTGGGGCTGCAACTGCCTTACGGCACCATGACCTTTACCGTGAGCGAGCTGGAAGGCGTTTCGCAATATCTTTCATGTTCGTTGATGTCGCCGCTGCCTAAAGCCCTTTCGGTGGAAGAGGGGATGCGGCTGGTAGCGGATTGTGCGCGGATGCTGCTTTCCCTTCCGCTTAGCAACCCGGATGCGCCAAGTATGGCAAGCCGTCGCTCACTGCTGTTTGGCCGTCGGAGCGTGGCGGATGCATGAGCTGTCGCTGTGCCAGAGCGCGGTGGAAATTATCCAGCAGCAGGCCGAGCAGCACGGTGTTAAGCGCGTGACGGGCGTATGGCTGGAGATCGGCGCGCTCTCCTGCGTGGAAGAGAGCGCCGTGCGTTTCAGCTTTGATATCGTCTGCCAGCACACTGTCGCGCAAGGCTGTGAATTGCATATTGAGTATCGACCCGCGCAGGCCTGGTGCTGGGATTGCAGCCGCGCGGTTGAAATTACCCAGCATGATGCGCGCTGCCCGCAGTGTGATGGTGCGAATTTACGCGTCGATACGGGCGACTCGCTGCGGGTAAAAAGTATTGAAGTGGAATAACCGGAGTTAATTATGTGTATTGGCGTACCGGGCCAGGTGCTGGCCGTGGGTGAAGATATTCACCAGCTCGCGCAGGTAGAAGTCTGTGGCGTAAAGCGCGATGTGAATATTGCGCTTATCTGCGAAGGCGACACCGCCGACCTCGTTGGGCAGTGGGTGCTGGTGCACGTGGGGTTTGCCATGAGCATTATTGATGAAGCCGAAGCGCAGGCGACGCTGGCAGCGCTGCGGCAGATGGAACTCGATGAAACGGTAGCGTGAGGCGCTCCCGTATGGGAACGCCTGTTAAGCCATTACGCTTGTTCGTTTATCCAGATACGCATTTCACCTTCGCCGCGATTTGCCCAACTGAACCACGGTATAAAGGTGAGCGTTTGCGGCTGAAGGGCAGTGCGTCGAGGGTTAAAGTGATACAATGCTTCACCCTCTGATGGCGTCGCAAGCCGGGCGCCTTCAGTCTGAATCAGTACTTTTCCCTTCAACACTCCGTTGCCTTGCTCAAGACGAAAATCCGCCTCTTGCGGCAAATACAGGTTGTGCAAGTCCGCCCCGTTATCCGCCTCTTCCAGGCAGTAGACCAGCGGCCCGCGCTGTATCGCGACTTTGCCCGCAGTGTGGCGGACTCGAGGATTGGCGTAAACACGCATGATTTTCATTGGTAAAGTGAGCGAAATGCAGTCTCCCTGCTGCCAGTGACGATGCAGGTGAAGATACCCTTTAATGACCCCACCCTGCGCCCGTTCACCGTTAACCTGAACGGTTGGGTTTTCGCACCATTCCGGAAGCCGCAGGGCGAGCGTATGCGCAACAGGCGTCGCATTATCAAAGGTTATGGTCACCTGTTCATCCCACGGATAGTTACCGTCGATACGCAGTTGCAGCGATTTCCCCTCAATTTCAAACCGCGCTTTGCTCCCCGCATAGATGTTGATAAACAGCGCATCTTTACGCGGAGTGAAAAGATAATGCCCGATAGCGACCAGCGTGCGGGCGATATTGGGCGGGCAGCAGGCGCAACCGAACCAGCGCTGACGGACCGGTTTGATATGATCGTACACATGGTTGCAGGCAATAGTTTTGGGCTGTGTTTCCAGCGGGTTAACATAGAAGAAGTGTTTACCATCCAGCGCCATACCGCCGAGCACGGTGTTGTAGAACGCGCGCTCCATGACGTCGGCATACTGGGCGTCGCCTTCCATCTCCAGCATGCGACGGGCGAACATCATCAGGCCGATGGAGGCGCAGCTTTCGGCATAGGCGGTATCTGAAGGCAGGTCGTAATCACTGGTGAACGCTTCACCCACGGCCTGTGAACCAACGCCTCCGGTGATATACATGCGCTTGTGCACCATATTGTTCCAGATGCGCAGGCAGGTCTGGCGTTTTTCTTCGTCCTGCGTCATGCGGGCGATATGGGCAAGCCCGGTCATCAGGTAGACCGAGCGAACGGCATGACCGACGGCCTGATCCTGCTCATTGAGCGGTTTATGCGCATGAGTGTAAGCTTTGTCTTTCACCATCCACGCATCGCCCCAGTCATTCCAGTGCCAGGTTCCACCGCGCTTTTCAAATTCAATATCATAGTAGTAAGGCTGCTTTCCCCGCTCCTCAAGAAAAAAACGCGCCAGATCTTTGTAGCGCTTCTCGAGCGTGACTTCATACAGTCGCATCAACGCCAGTTCAATTTCCGGGTGGCCGGGATATCCGCGTAACTGACCCTCGTTAGGGCCAAAAACCGTGTCAATATGGTCGGCAAAGCGACAGGCAATTTCCAGTAAACGACGCTTTCCGGTTGCCTGATAAAAGGCGACTGCGGCCTCAAACAGATGACCGGCACAATAAAGCTCGTGGCACTCGGCAACGTTTGTCCAGCGCAGGCCGGGCTCCTTCACGCTGTACCAGGTATTAAGATAACCGTCTTCACACTGGGCCCTGGCCAGTAACTCAATAACGTCATCTGCCGTTTGTTCAAGCGCAGGGTCCCCTTTCTGCGACAGGGACCAGGCAACCGCCTCAAGCCATTTTGTGACGTCGCTATCCTGAAAAACCATGCCGTAGAATTCGCCTTGCTGCATTCCTGCGGCAATGCGGTAGTTCGCCAGCGCGTGGCTGGGTTCCGCCTCAGGAATGGCATCGTTGAGCGCCTGCCATTGATAAGGGATGACGACATCGCGGATCAGTCGTTGATACTCACCAAGAAACGGGTCGGTGATGGTGATGTGATTCAGTGGGGCTTCAATCACTTCAGAATGCATTTTCTCTACCTCAGGATAACTGTGAATGACGTTGATGAAGGTCGGTGGAAATGCGCTGCATCATGGGGCCGTTCAAACGGCATTTGAGCAGGCATAGCGCCAGTACAAGATGGAAAATAGCGGGGGCCAGGCTTTGCAGGGCGGTGATCCCCTGAATGGATGCAGCCGTTTGGTTTTCGAGTCCGGGTTGATAAGCGACCAGAATCAGAATCAGGCTGATAATGCCGCCGGAAGAGGCCCATGAAAGCTTGATAAAAAAGAGGTTGAAGGCGAAGTTCATACCCGAAGAACGGACGCCATTTTTCCATTCGCCGTAGTCGTCGGCGAAAGCCATAATGGAAAAGTGCAGGGGCAGGGTGAATCCCAGAACGATGTTGTTGATTAAAATGCAGCCTAACCACAACGTTTGATACTGTGCTCCGGTCGGCAGAAACCACATTATTACGCCAAAGATGACCAGCACCAGGTTGGTGTAAAAATAGAGCTTAACCATGTCGATGCGGCGGGAGAGCGGGTTAACCACAATAGCGCCAATGATAGCCGCAATGGTCACCACGGCGAAAAACAGCGACATAAACCCGGCGCTGCCTTCCAGCGCGTAAGAGATAAAGTACATATAACCGCCGCCGCGAATACACAGAATATTCACCAGCAGGAAAGACATCACCAGCATCAGCAGTAACTGGTCGTTTTTCCATAAGCCTTGCAGGTGCTGACGCAACGTAAATTTTCCGGCAAGTGAAAGCGGTACGCGTTCCTTCACCCAGAAAAAGCACAGAAGAAACATCACCACGCCGACCGTACAGATAACAGTGACGCCGTATTGATAGCCTTTTGCCAGATTCCCCTTGCCGAAAAATTCCACCATCCACGGCAAGCCAACGGCGACAAGAAAACCGGCGATGCCGCTTAATACAAAGCGCCAGGACTGGCAGGACATCACCTGGTCGTGGCGATTAGTCATTGCATTAATCAACGCGCAGTACGGGACGTTGATCGCGGTGTAGCCGACAGAAAGCAGGAAGTAGGTACCGAATGCCCAGGCGATTTTCATATTCGGGCCCATCTCGGGAACGGTGAAGGTAAGAATGCCAATAACGCCCAGTGGCACCGCAATCCATAACTGCCAGGGACGGAAGCGGCCCCAGCGGCTACGCGTGCGGTCCGCGATGACGCCCATCACCGGGTCAGAGATGGCATCAAAAATGCGTAAAATCAGGAACATTGCCCCAACGATTGCCGGGCTCAGGCCAAAAATATCCGTATAAAAAAAGAGCAGGAAACCGCTAATTAAATCAGAGATGCAGTGTCCGCCCGCATCACCTAATCCGTAGCCGATTTTTTCGCGGGTTGAGAGCGTTTCTCCGGCATCCTCTTCTCTGAGTACATCACCATCCAGATTATCGGCAGTAGCCATAATCAATCTCCATAAGTGTTAGCAGTTCTAAGGGCTAAACAGTCATTACGGCGCATCTCTGACAGTTTTTTTAGTAAAAATCGTGCGATTTTTAGAGTAGGTCTGATGGGGTTTAAACGTAAATGATGAGATGTTTTCAATGTGAATTTGATCTGTTTTTACTATAAATAGATATTTAAATGTGACTTAAATCACTTTTATGTCCGGATGGGCAGGCGGCGGGCCAGCGAATCGCTAGTCTTTTGAAGAATTAACGCTTTTTTTTAGTAAAAACATTTATACTGAAACGCTAAATGAACAACGGATGGCGAAAGGCGGCAAAAGAGAGGGATGGTAAAAAAAACACGAATCAAGGATATCGCGGCAGCCAGCGGTGTCTCTATTGCCGCGGTATCCCGCGCACTGAAAGGGCAATCTGGCCTTGCTGAAGAAACTCGTCAGCGCATTCTGGCGATTGCCGAAGCGCAGGGATACGACTTCACCCGATTACGCGGGGGGCGAATTAAGCGACTGTTGTTTCTGCTCCATCGTCAACATAACATCGCCAGCGCGCTGCCGTTTTATTCGCACGTCATGCTCGGCGTTGCCGATGCCTGCCGCGAAAATGACATTGCCATGAGTTTTCAGCCCGTTGGGCCGGACGATACGCTTGCCGAAGTGGTTCAGTTACATCAGCCGGATGCGGTGATGGGCGCCGGGTATCTGGAGCCTGAAATTCTGGCAGAGCTTAGCAAAATCACTTTACCGACGGTGTTGGTTGATCTGTGGGCGGCAGATTTTCCCTGCGTAAACCCTGATAATTTTTACGGTGGGTTTATCGCTACGCGCCACCTGATCGAGCAAGGCCGACACCGTGTTGCGTTTTTAGGTAATTCGCAGGGGCATTACAGTATTCGCCAGCGTGTAGAAGGCTACCAGCAGGCGATTTTTGATGCGGGTTTAACCGTTTCATCTGACTACAAAATTGAAGTTCCGCCGGTTAAAGATATCGAAGATGCGCTGGTGAAAGGGATGGAAAAGCTGTTGGCATTGCCCGAACCGCCCGATGCCATCTTTGCCTACAACGATGTGGCGGCGCTGGTCGCGATGCGGGAATGCGCGCGTCGGGGCGTACGGGTGCCGCAGGATATCGCGATTGTCGGTTTTGATGATATTGATGCTGCCGCCTGGGCTTACCCGCCGCTAACCACGGTGGCTATCGACAAGCGTGAACTGGGTCGCGATGCTTTCCGCTTACTGCTTAATGACGAGAGCGACAGAAACATGCTCCTGCCGGTAAAACTGGTGGTGCGTGAAAGTTCGGTTAATCGCGCATAGTTGCACGGCAGACAATAATTCGGCAAAGTTGCAGCATTACGCAAAAAGGGCAGTCACAGTGAAACGACTTATTATTGGAATATCCGGTGCCAGCGGCGCAATTTACGGCGTTCGTCTGCTTCAGGTTTTACGCGAAGTGCCTGATATTGAAACGCATCTGGTGATGAGCCAGGCCGCGCGGCAAACCCTTTCGCTGGAAACAGATCTTTCGTTGCGCGACGTGCAGGCGCTGGCGGATGTCGTTCACGATGCCCGCGATATCGCGGCCAGCATTTCATCAGGCTCTTTCAAAACCATGGGCATGGTGATTCTGCCGTGTTCGATGAAAACCCTTTCCGGCATTGTGAACAGTTATACCGACGGGCTGCTGACCCGCGCGGCGGACGTGGTGCTCAAAGAGCGTCGCCCACTGGTGCTCTGCGTGCGGGAAACGCCGCTGCATTTGGGCCATCTGCGTTTAATGACTCAGGCCGCCGAGATTGGCGCGGTGATTATGCCGCCTGTTCCGGCGTTTTATCATCGGCCGCAGACCATTGATGATATTATAAATCAAACAGTTAACCGCGTTCTCGACCTCTTTAATATCGACCTGCCGCAGGATCTCTTTACCCGCTGGCAAGGTGCCTGAGCTGCACCAATCTGGTGCTCATCTGTGCTTTTCGCCCTGTTGCAGGGCGATTTTGTAACGCCGATCAAATCCTCGATATTTAATCACGCATTTTGCGTTTTACTGCTGCGGATTATGTGTCCGAACTGCTATCTTCCTATCTTGTTACCATATTGCATCCTTTTATTAACAAATTTAACGTCAAAGCCAGCGCTGACGATAAAGATGGCATAAAAGCTGCACTGTTGGTCTGCAACACACAACACAACCTATTAGATAGCAGCTCACTGCATCACGATTTTTAAAGGGGTATGTATGAAGAAGACGGTTCTGGCTCTCTCTTTACTGCTCGGTCTTGGCAGCGTATCCAGCGCGTTCGCCGCGCTGCCGCAAAGTATCCGCATCGGCACTGACACCACCTATGCGCCGTTCTCCTCGAAAGATGCCAAAGGCGATTTCATCGGCTTTGATATCGATCTGGGCAATGAAATGTGTAAACGCATGCAGGTGAAGTGCTCCTGGGTCGGCAGTGATTTTGATGCCCTGATCCCCTCTATGAAAGCGAAGAAAATCGACGCGATTATCTCTTCTCTCTCTATCACCGAAAAACGTCAGCAGGAGATTGCCTTCTCCGACAAGCTCTACGCGGCAGATTCACGTCTGATTGCCGCAAAAGGTTCGCCTATCCAGCCAACGCTGGATTCGCTGAAAGGTAAGCATGTCGGCGTATTGCAGGGCTCGACTCAGGAAGCGTACGCTAACCAAAACTGGCGCAGCAAAGGCGTTGATGTTGTGGCGTACCAGAACCAGGACCTGATTTACTCCGACCTGGCCGCGGGTCGTCTGGATGCCGCTTTGCAGGATGAAGTGGCCGCCAGCGAAGGTTTCCTCAAACAGCCTGCCGGGAAGGATTTTGCCTTTGCCGGGCCTTCCGTGAAGGATAAAAAATTCTTTGGCGATGGCACGGGCGTTGGATTGCGCAAAGATGATGTTGAGCTGAAGCAGGCGTTTGATAAAGCGCTTTCTGAACTCCGCGCCGATGGCACCTACGACAAAATGGCGAAGAAGTACTTTAACTTCAACGTCTACGGGGATTAATTTTCCCGGCAGCATCAATGCACTTAAATGGTGCATTGATGCTGCCAATGTGTCGAAGCTGTGCACCCTGTGCACAAAAGTGGTGCATTTCTGCATAAATACGCATTTTTAGTGAGAAAAAAGCCAACAGACAGGGCAGAATGCTTTGCCATTCTGGGCTGAAAAGTGGCACGATAACTGCTCAGGATTTTTTGGACAAACCCGCAGAAATCAAAGGCAGTCGAGGATAATTATGAAAAAGCTGGCGTTATCTTTTTCTCTGGTATTGGCGCTTTCAAGCGCTTCGAGTGTTTTCGCAGCAATCCCACAAAAAGTACGAATTGGCACCGACCCAACCTATGCACCGTTTGAATCAAAGAATGCGAAGGGTGAATTGATTGGTTTTGATATCGATCTGGCAAAAGAGCTGTGTAAGCGTATCCAGACACAATGTACCTTCGTTGAGAACCCGCTGGACGCGCTGATCCCGTCTCTGAAAGCGAAGAAAATCGATGCCATTATGTCTTCGCTGTCGATCACTGAAAAACGTCAGCAGGAAATCGCGTTTACCGACAAACTTTATGCAGCAGACTCTCGCCTGGTCGTGAAAAAAGGTTCTCCGGTGACGCCGGATCTCGCCACCCTGAAAGGCAAACGTGTCGGCGTACTGCAGGGCACTACCCAGGAAACCTACGGGAATGAACACTGGGCGGCAAAAGGCGTAGAGATTGTCTCTTATCAGGGCCAGGATAACATCTACTCCGACCTGACCGCAGGCCGCATTGACGCTGCTTTCCAGGATGAAGTCGCGGCAAGCGAAGGTTTCCTGAAACAGCCGATTGGTAAAGATTATGCGTTTGGTGGCCCGTCTATCAAAGATGAAAAACTGTTTGGCGTGGGCACCGGTATGGGCCTGCGTAAAGAAGATAACGAACTGCGTGAAGCGCTGAATAAAGCGTTTGCTGAAATGCGTGCTGACGGCACGTATGACAAGCTGGCGAAAAAGTACTTCGATTTTAACGTATACGGCGAATAACCTTCGCTGACCACCCGTCGCCCCGCCTCAGAATGGGGCGACGGTGATAATAATACAGGACAGGCTGAATGCTTTACGGGTTTTCACAAGTCATTTTTCAGGGCGCGCTGGTGACCCTTGAGCTGGCAATCAGTTCGGTGGTATTGGCGGTGCTTATCGGCCTGGTTGGGGCTGGCGCAAAGCTTTCCAATAATCGCGTGATGGCGCTGATATTTGAGGGCTATACGACGCTGATTCGCGGCGTGCCAGATCTCGTGCTGATGTTATTGATTTTCTATGGGTTGCAGATGGCGCTGAACGTGGTCACCGATTCACTCGGTTTGAGCCAGTTCGACATCGACCCAATGATCGCCGGTATTATTACGCTTGGGTTTATCTACGGCGCCTATTTTACCGAGACCTTCCGCGGCGCGTTTATGGCGGTGCCGAAAGGGCACATCGAGGCGGCGACGGCCTTTGGCTTTACCGGTGGGCAGACGTTTCGTCGCATTCTGTTCCCGGCGATGATGCGTTACGCGCTACCGGGGATTGGCAACAACTGGCAGGTTATTCTCAAATCGACAGCGCTGGTGTCGCTGCTGGGGCTGGAAGACGTGGTGAAGGCCACGCAACTGGCCGGGAAAAGTACCTGGGAACCTTTCTATTTCGCCATCGTCTGTGGTCTGATTTATCTTGTGTTTACAACCGTTTCCAATGGTGTGCTGCTGTTGCTCGAACGCCGTTACTCCGTGGGCGTGAAGAGGGCTGACCTGTGATCGAGATTATTCAGGAATACTGGCAGTCCCTGCTGTGGACGGATGGTTATCGCTTTACCGGTGTCGCTATTACGCTGTGGCTGCTGATTTCTTCAGTGGTGATGGGCGGTATTCTGGCGCTGTTTCTGGCCATTGCCCGCGTCTCCAGCAATAAATACATCAAATTCCCGGTGTGGCTGTTTACCTATATTTTTCGCGGCACGCCGCTGTACGTACAGTTGCTGGTGTTTTACTCCGGCATGTATACGCTCGAAATCGTGAAAGGCACCGAGCTGCTGAACGCCTTTTTCCGCAGCGGCCTGAACTGTACGGTGCTGGCCCTGACGCTGAATACCTGCGCCTATACCACCGAGATTTTCGCGGGCGCGATTCGCGCGGTACCTGCGGGGGAAATTGAAGCGGCGCGCGCCTACGGTTTCTCCTCTTTTAAGCTTTACCGCTGCATTATTTTACCGTCGGCGCTGCGTATTGCGCTGCCGGCTTACAGCAATGAAGTGATTCTGATGCTGCACTCAACGGCGCTGGCGTTTACCGCCACCGTGCCGGATTTACTGAAGATTGCCCGGGATATTAACTCTGCTACCTATCAGCCGTTTACGGCATTTGGGATCGCGGCGGTGCTTTATTTGATTATCTCGTATGTGCTGATCTCTCTGTTCCGCAAAGCGGAAAAACGCTGGTTGCAGCATGTAAAACCTTCTTCTTCGCACTGAGAACACGATGCCTGAGAATAAATTAAACGTAATCGATCTGCATAAGCACTACGGCGAACACGAGGTGCTGAAAGGGGTATCACTGAAGGCGGACGCCGGGGATGTGATCAGTATTATTGGCTCGTCCGGGTCGGGGAAAAGTACTTTTCTGCGCTGTATTAACTTCCTCGAAAAACCAAGCGAAGGCACGATTGTGGTGAGCGGTCAGAATATCGGACTGGTGCGTGATAAAGACGGTCAGCTGAAAGTCGCTGACAAAAATCAGCTGCGCCTGCTGCGTACCCGTCTGACCATGGTCTTCCAGCACTTTAATCTCTGGAGCCACATGACGGTGCTGGAGAACGTGATGGAAGCGCCGATTCAGGTGCTGGGCCTGAGCAAGCAGGAAGCGCGCGAGCGAGCGGAAAAATATCTCGCGAAGGTGGGCATCGATGCGCGTCAGCAGGCGAAATATCCGGTGCATCTTTCCGGCGGCCAGCAGCAGCGAGTTTCGATTGCTCGCGCATTGGCGATGGAGCCGGAAGTGCTGCTGTTTGATGAGCCGACCTCCGCGCTGGACCCGGAGCTGGTGGGCGAGGTGCTGCGCATCATGCAGCAACTGGCGGAAGAGGGCAAAACCATGGTGGTGGTGACGCACGAAATGGGCTTTGCTCGTCACGTTTCGTCACATGTCATCTTCCTGCACCAGGGCAAAATCGAAGAAGAGGGTAACCCTGAACAACTGTTCGATAACCCGCAAAGCCCGCGTTTGCAGCAGTTCCTCAAAGGTTCGCTGAAGTAATCTTTTCAGCCCGGCTCTCCGCCGGGCTATTCATGTGGACGTTCCAGCCGATAGACCCAGTCGTCGTAATCAATACCGTTCAGATGATAGGCATTTTCCAGCACCTGGATGCGCACAAACCCCTGTTTTTCCAGCAGGCGCGAAGAGCTACGGTTTTCACCCAGCACCCAGGCATTAATGGCATTCACGCCCAGCTCAGAAAACCCGTACTGGCAGATGGCGCTCAGGGCTTCGCTGGCATAGCCTTTTCCCTGCGCGCACGGCAGCAGCGCATAGCCTACGTCGGCTTCGTGTGGGTTTTTACTGCTGATACGTAAGCCAATATCACCGATTGGCGCACCGCTGACCTCACGCAGAACGAAAACGCCGCTATCAGCACAGCGTGCATCGAAAACCGTTCGCAGCGCCGCGTCACTCAACACATCACCCATATAACGCATCACCTGAGGATCCTGGCGTAGTCGCAGGAAAAAAGGCCAGTCAGATTCGTTGAAGGATGAGAGCAACAGACGCGGCGTGGTGAGGGTAATCATATTCAATGCCATAACGGGTAAAGAAGCGATTACCTTAACACCTCAACGTGTGGGATTACAGATTCTTAAGCGCGGCGTGGTGATTGCTAAGACCATGGTAATAGTTGAGCACCGTCTGGCTTTCCAGTGAGGCTCGAAGCTGTAGCGCAAGGTTCAGGCTATCCATGATGTGTGCCTGAGTGACCAACGGAGAATCTGCGGAAATGCGTGCTTCAGAGACCAGCCAGTCAACGATGCTGCTCCAGCGCCAGAGCGGGGAGTTGCCTTTCACGCGTTGTACAGGCCCAGGGAAATTACCGCTACCACGCGCGCCTTCCTTTAAAAGTGCAACTGCCTGGCGCGTCAGCCCGGTTAACCCGGCGATATCACTTAAGCCAACCAGCGCAGAATCGACGGACTCGACACGAGCATGTAACGAGGTGGAGGATTCGATGTCACGAATGGCGGATAAAATGGCAGCATCCAGCGAGGGGCTTTCGCGGTCAAATTCAAGGTAGACGGAAGTGCCATAAAAACAGACTAGCGCATCCTGGCAGCCTGCTGCATATAACGCATCCTCAAGGCCGGGTGTGCTAGCGTTGACGCCAGAGAGTGTTAACGTGAAATTAAAGAGTGGCATTGTTCACTGCTCCTTTGTGGTGTTTCGGATGAGTATCACGCCAGGCTTACACCTTTCCACCATACGGATAATTTGGTGTGCGTGGTGTACGGGTACGGCAGGTGTAGACCAGATGCTCATCATATGTTCCTGATGTTTGGGAATGCCGCATTTCAATCTGCCAAAACAGTGGGCGCTTTTACCGCCAGCGACAAATATCCAACCTTGTTCCACCGCGTAGTGGATTGCTGCTCTGATATTTTTATCCGGATGTTCCTTCATCAGCGTGGTCCCGTGAGTATGAAGAGGGTGTTGACGTTCGTCAACATGATTGTGATAAAAAATAATCACGGGAGGGTTATGACAGAGCTTTTTTGACGATGTTGGAAGCGACCTCACGTTGATGAAAGTCGTTAACCAGGCAAAATGACGTTATGCGAGGCGCCTTCAGGAAAGCACTCCCGTTTAAAGGAGTGCTCTGTTTCAGGCTAAAAGATCCTCAAATGCTTCATCGAGGTCGTGCCAGCGGAAGACAAAACCGCTCTCTTCCAGCCGTTTTGGCAGGGCGCGTTGCCCGCCCAGTACCAGCACCGACGATTCACCCATCAGCAGACGAATGGCCGTGGCCGGCACGCGAAGAATGGCGGGGCGATGTAGCGCGTGCCCAAGGGAATGGGCGAATTGTTCATTGTGGACCGGGTAGGGGGAGACCATATTGAACGGCCCGCGCAGCGGATTATCGAGCAGCCACAAAATGCCGTTGACCATATCATCGATGTGGATCCATGCCAGATACTGTCGGCCGCTACCGATTGGCCCGCCGAGCCCAAGTTTGAAAGGAGGCAGCATTTTGCCGAGAATACCGCCTTTCGCGGCCAGCACGACGCCGGTGCGAAGCAGGCAAACGCGGGTGCGATCGCTTTGCGCGGTGCAGGCGATCTGTTCCCACTTCGCACAGAGTTTGTGGGTAAATTCGTTGTGCGGCGGTTCTTCTTCGGTCACTACAACTTCACCGAGATCGCCATAATACCCCGCCGCAGAGCCTGATATCAGCACTTCAGGCGGCGTTTCACTGGCCTGAATGAGGGCGCTAATCTTTTCCGTAATATGCCAGCGGCTTTCGCACAGCCGCTGTTTTTGCGTATCGGTCCAGCGCTTATCGGCGATCGGCTCGCCCGCCAGATTGATGACGGCATCAATGCCATCGAGCGTGCGCTTGTCGTCAAGCCCTTTCCAGACCTCAATGCGCGAGCCAAAACGCTGCCGGGCTTTATCAGGGCTGCGGGTAACCACGGTCACCTCATGGCCGAGCTCCAGCAGGCGCGGAATTAAATGGCCGCCAATCAGCCCGGTACCGCCGGTAATCAGAATCTTCATGCCACCTCCGTCAGGAAGCGCTTAACGTTGCCAGCTCATAGCAATGGAAACGGAGTCGGCGTAACGCAGCGCGTGAAGTTTATCGACCTCAACTTCAGCATAGGTGACCCAGTGATGTTCACGTGCGATATCGAGCACATCCTGAGTTAATTTTTCCAACAGTGAGAAGCGGTTACCCTCAATGTGGCTAATGATATTTTTGGTGATAGTGCGGTAGTTCAGCGCATCGTTAATGTCTTCACTGTTGCGCGCGCGGTCCGCCGGATAGCGGATTTCGATATTGATAACCACATCCTGACGGTTGGCTATCTCTTCGTCTTTAATCCCGATAAAGGTGCGCAGGCGAAGATTTTTGATGCGGATAATAGCGTCTGGCTGAGACATTGCAGATTACTCCCTATTATAGTTGTCTCAGCCATCATACACGAAAGCCATCGGCCACTTAATGGGGCTGCGCCTGCTGCATGGCACGCGCGGTTGCCGGGCGCTGGCGGATGCGCTCAAACCAGTTTTGCACCGCCGGATAGGTGGCAAGATCGATACGTTGCCGCTGGTGGGAATTTACCCACGGCCAGCAGGCGATATCGGCAATGCTGTAATGATCGCCCGCAATCCACGGGTGACTGGCAAGGCGTTGATTCAGCACGCTATACAGGCGCTGGGTTTCCACCTGGTATCGCTCAATGGCGTAGGGAACGGGCTGCGGGGCGAAGTGATTAAAATGGTGGTTTTGCCCCAGCATCGGGCCAAGACCGCCGACCTGCCAGAACAACCACTGTAATGTCGTGTGGCGCTCGCGCAGTTCGCCGCTCAGCAACTTGCCGGATTTTTCTGCCAGATAGAGGAGGATGGCCCCGGATTCAAACAGGCTGAACGGCGCACCGCCATCCTCCGGTTGATGATCCACAATGGCCGGGATTTTGTTATTCGGTGAAATATCGAGAAATTGCGGCTTAAACTGCTCGCCTTTATTGATATCGACGCGAATCAAACGGTAGGGCAGCTCTGCCTCTTCAAGGAAAAGGGTAATTTTGTGGCCGTTCGGGGTGGGCGCATAGTAAAGGTCTATCATCGTCTCTCCGATTTTTGGCGGGTTGATTTCTACAGTATAGGCTCAAGTAACGACCCGGGGCTGACATGCAAAATCCTCATGGTGGCGATAAGTGACAAGCATGAAAAGACAGGATATGTTGATTTATCGCCATCAGACAGTGAGCATATTATGAGCACCCCTGCAATTACCCTTTGGTCCGATTCCGATTTTTTCTCGCCTTATGTTTTATCCGTCTACGTAGCGTTGCAGGAAAAAAGCCTGCCGTTCACGCTTAAAACCGTGTCGCTTGATAACGGCGAACATCTTCAGTCAACCTGGAAAGGCTATGGCCAGACACGCCGCGTGCCGTTGCTGGAAATCGACGACTTCCAGCTGAGCGAGTCATCGGCAATCACCGAATATCTTGATGAGCGTTTTGCCCCGCCGCAGTGGGAGAGACTTTATCCGCATGATATGCAAAAACGTGCCAGAGCGCGGCAGATTCAGGCATGGTTGCGCAGTGACCTGATGCCGATTCGTGAAGAGCGATCGACGGATGTGGTCTTCGCTGGCGTAAAAAAACCGCCGTTAACCCGCGCAGGAGAAGCAAGCGCCGCTAAACTGTTTGACACGGCTAGCGCGTTACTGGCTCACGGGCAGCAAAATTTGTTTGGTGAATGGTGTATTGCAGATACGGACCTGGCGCTGATGCTTAATCGCCTGGTGCTGAATGGAGATGATGTTCCGCAGGCGCTTGCCGACTACGCCGAGTTCCAGTGGCAGCGTTCATCTGTTCTGCGCTACGTTGCGCTTTCAGCGAAACGCGCAGGCTGAAAACGCGCACGGAATCCATTATGATAGTACGGTTTTCATGTGTGGAGATTTGATAAATGAAGCTGATGTTTGCATCGGATATTCATGGTTCTCTGCCCGCGACTGAACGCGTATTGTCACTCTTTGCACAAAGCGACGCCCGCTGGTTGGTTATCCTTGGCGATATCCTCTACCACGGGCCGCGTAATGCATTGCCTGAAGGCTACGCACCGGCGCAGGTAGCCGAACGACTCAACCCGCTGGCGAGCCAGATTATTGCCGTACGCGGCAACTGCGACAGCGAAGTGGACCAGATGCTGTTGCACTTTCCCATCACCGCGCCCTGGCAGCAGATCCTGACTGAAAATCAGCGCCTGTTTCTGACGCATGGTCATCTCTATGGCCCCGATAACCTTCCGCCGCTGGCGGCAGGTGATGTGCTGGTCTCCGGGCATACGCATCTCCCGGTTGCCGAGAAGCGCGGCGAGATTTTCCTGTTTAACCCCGGCTCGGTCAGTATTCCGAAAGGCGGCAATGTCGCCAGTTACGGCATGCTGGACGGCGATAAACTGCAAGTTTTCGCACTCAATGATCAACAGGTTATTGCAGAGGTTGTGATTAACCCGTAATTTAGCCGACAAACGTAAAATGCGCCGCAAGAGCGCTCCTGGAGAAACTTTTCTGATGGTCGAGCAGAATCATTTGGCAAGCACGGAATGGGTAGATATCGTCAACGAAGACAATGAGGTTATCGCGCAGGCCAGCCGTGAACAGATGCGGGCTCAATGTCTGCGTCATCGCGCTACCTACATTGTTGTTCATGACGGTATGGGGAAAATACTGGTGCAGCGTCGCACCGAGACCAAAGATTACCAACCTGGCTTGCTGGATGCGACGGCAGGCGGTGTGGTGCAGTCTGATGAGCAGATGCTCGACTCAGCGCGTCGCGAAGCAGAAGAGGAGCTGGGCATTGCTGGTGTGCCGTTTGCCGACCATGGGCAGTTCTACTTTGAAGATAAGCACTGCCGCGTCTGGGGAAGCTTGTTCAGTTGCGTGTCGCACGGGCCGTTTGCGTTGCAGGAAGAAGAAGTCAGCGAAGTGTGCTGGCTGACGCCGGAAGAGATAACAGCGCGCTGCGACGAATTTACCGCAGACTCGCTAAAAGCGCTGGCGCTGTGGATGAGTCGCAATGCGAAGAATGAAACCGTCGCAGCGGAAAAGGAAGAGTAAGAATAAACGGCGTAGTCTGTTCTTATTTATTCGTAAAAAAACCACCGCCATTGTCGGTGGTTTTTTTATGCATCTTAAAAATATCATATTCTTTGTATTGTGAAAATCATTCTGAATGATATCACAATGTATCAATTCATAATTTTATCAATATCAATTCATTTTGAGTGAATGTCATTATTGTTGTGATTTTTTTAGAATACATAAAATATGTTTTTTATTTTTATTGATGTGATTTTCAGTCGTTCTTCTGGGTATTATTTTTTGGCGATAACGCACAACCCTTAATGGAGAAAATAATATGTTTATTAGCACTGATTTAATTGTGAATGGCGGCTTTGAAAATACTACTGATAAAGCATGGGTGCTTTCAGGTGCATCACAGATTAAGTATGAAGGTGACGCGCAAAACCACTATTGTGAGGTTGCGCCAACGGCATCAATCATGCAGTCAGTGGTGCTTAAAGCGGATACGTTCTATCGTGTCCAACTGGATTGCTGTGGCAAGGCTTCAGGCACGCTTTCGCTGATTACTTACGATCTGTATCCGGTAACGTTAGGTGAATGGAAGATTAATGGTGCAAAAAATGCTGAATGGCACACCGAAAACTTCTCATTTACCACACCAGCAACGGGCGGAAATGTTCGACTGCATATTCAGGTTGCATGGAATGCAGATAATGCACCTGTTGATGTTGATAATGTCAAATTGCTGGAGACTGATTTTGAATATCATGCGCCACAGTGGGTAGATTTAGTTGACCAGGTGGATGGCACAGAAATTTTTGAGTTTCAGTCTCGTGCCAATGTTAATACTCAGCATTATAAACTGTATCGTGATGGGGAGTTGATTCAGGATTATGCAGTGGTTAATCCAGATGCTATTTATGATACGGAAAAAATGGGAATTAACAGTGTCTTTACCCTTTGCGCCGTTGATGATAAAACAGGGAAAAGTTATGTCGTCTATGAAGGAACCGAAAAGGATCTTTATGCCAGTGGTGTTATTGAAGTTGATGACATTTAATTCATAAAAAAAGCCCCACTCATGAGTGGGGCTATTTCTTATTCAGCTATTACTGCTGCTGAGACGACTGAATCGCGGTCAGCGCGATGGTGTAGACGATATCGTCAACCAGCGCGCCACGGGACAGGTCGTTAACCGGCTTGCGCATGCCTTGCAGCATCGGCCCGATGGAGATCAGGTCAGCAGAACGCTGTACCGCTTTGTAGGTGGTGTTACCGGTGTTCAGATCCGGGAAGATGAACACGGTAGCGCGACCTGCAACCGGAGAGTTCGGCGCTTTAGATTTCGCAACATCAGCCATCACAGCGGCGTCATACTGCAGCGGGCCGTCGATCATCAGGTCAGGACGTTTTTCCTGCGCCAGACGAGTCGCTTCGCGAACTTTCTCTACATCGCTACCTGCACCAGAGGTACCAGTGGAGTAGGAGAGCATCGCAACGCGCGGTTCGATACCGAAAGCAGTAGCGGAATCAGCGGACTGAATCGCGATTTCTGCCAGCTGTTCAGCGGTCGGATCCGGGTTGATCGCGCAGTCACCGTAAACATAAACCTGTTCCGGCAGCAGCATGAAGAACACAGAAGAAACCAGAGAGCTGCCCGGTGCAGTTTTGATCAGCTGCAGCGGCGGACGGATGGTGTTCGCAGTGGTGTGAACCGCACCGGAAACCAGACCGTCAACGTCGTCCTGTTCCAGCATCAGGGTGCCGAGAACCACGTTGTCTTCCAGCTGTTCGCGGGCAACGGTTTCGGTCATGCCTTTGTTTTTACGCAGTTCAACCAGACGAGCAACATAGCTTTCGCGAACCACATCCGGGTCAACGATTTCTACGCCAGCGCCCAGTTCAACGCCCTGTGCAGCAGCAACGCGGTTGATGTCATCCGGGTTACCCAGCAGCACGCAGGTTGCGATACCACGTTCAGCACAGATAGCGGCTGCTTTAACGGTACGCGGTTCGTCGCCTTCCGGCAGAACAACACGTTTGCCTGCTTTACGCGCCAGCTCGGTCAGCTGATAACGGAACGCTGGCGGAGACAGACGACGGCTGCGCTCGGAGGTCGCGGTCAGAGACTCGATCCAGTCAGCGTTGATGTAGTTAGCAACGTATTCCTGAACTTTCTCGATGCGCTCGTGATCGTCAACCGGAACTTCCAGATTGAAGCTCTGCAGGCTCAGAGAGGTCTGCCAGGTGTTGGTGTTCACCATGAATACCGGCAGGCCGGTTGCGAAGGCACGTTCACACAGTTTGCTGATACGCGCGTCCATTTCATAGCCGCCGGTCAGAACCAGTGCGCCAATCTCTACGCCGTTCATTGCAGCGAGGCACGCGGCAACCAGAACGTCAGGACGGTCAGCGGAGGTCACCAGCAGTGAACCCGGACGGAAGTGTTCCAGCATGTGCGGAATGCTACGCGCACAGAAGGTCACGGATTTCACGCGGCGAGTGTTGATGTCGCCTTCGTTGATGATGGTCGCATTCAGGTGACGCGCCATGTCGATTGCGCGCGTCGCGATCAGATCGAAACTCCACGGAATCGCGCCCAGAACCGGCAGGGAGCTGGCAGCGCTCAGTTTAGCAGGATCGACTTTAATCACTTTTGCAGTGGTGGAATCGTCGAAGATCTCGGACAGATCCGGGCGAGTACGGCCCTGCTCATCAACCGGGGCATTCAGTTTGTTAACGATAACGCCGGTGATGTTGGAGTTTTTCGCGCCGCCGAAGCTGCTGCGGGTCAGCTCAATGCGTTCGTTGATCTGTTCCTGGGTATCAGTACCCTGGGACATGACAAAGACGATTTCGGCATTCAGCGTTTTAGCAATTTCATAGTTCAGAGACTGGGCAAACTGATGTTTGCGCGTCGGAACCAGACCTTCAACCAGAACCACTTCCGCGTCTTTGGTGTTCGCGTGGTAGTTAGCGATGATCTCTTCCATCAGCACATCTTTCTGATTGCTGGACAGCAGAGACTCAACGTGGCTCATCTTCAGCGGTTCAGCCGCCGGGATAGCAGAGTTCGCACGCACGATAGTGGTGGTCTGGTCTGGCGTATCGCCACCGGTACGCGGTTGGGCGATAGGTTTGAAGACGCTCAGACGAACGCCTTTACGTTCCATAGCACGGATGACGCCCAGGCTGACGCTGGTCAGGCCGACGCTGGTTCCGGTAGGAATAAGCATGATAGTACGGGACACGGTTTATCCTCTTTTGCTCGTTGCCGCCGATTTTGGCGGGCACAAAACAGCACCGCCAGCATTGCTGGCGGTGTGGAATCAGGCGGTCAGACGGCAGGCGTCTTGCGCGATAACCAGCTCTTCGTTGGTCGGGATCACAACAGCAGGGCGGGTGCCTTCTTTGTTGATGAAGCCAGATTTACCGAAACGTGCAGCCAGGTTACGTTCGTGGTCAACTTCGAAGCCCAGAACGCCCAGTTTACCCAGGGAGAGTTCGCGAACCATTGCAGCGTTCTCACCGATACCACCGGTGAAGACAACGGCGTCCAGACGACCGTCCATCAGTGCAGTGTAAGAACCGATGTATTTCGCCAGACGGTGGCAGTAAACGTCCATTGCACGTTTAGCGTCAGCTTTCTCTTTGTAGTTGTCTTCAACATAACGGCAGTCGCTGGTGACTTCGGTCAGACCCAGCAGGCCAGACTCTTTGGTCAGCATTTTGTTGATAGCGTCAACGCTCATGCCCAGGGTGTCGTGCAGGTGGAAGATGATAGCCGGGTCGATGTCGCCAGAGCGCGTACCCATAACCAGACCTTCCAGCGGAGTCAGACCCATAGAGGTGTCAACACATTTGCCGTTACGGATTGCAGAAACAGAACCACCGTTGCCCAGGTGGCAGGTGATGATGTTCAGTTCTTCAACCGGTTTGTTCAGCATTTTGGCCGCTTCTTGAGTTACGAAGAAGTGGCTGGTGCCGTGTGCGCCGTAGCGACGAACGCCGTGCTCTTTGTACAGGCTGTACGGCAGAGCATAAAGGTAAGATTCTTCCGGCATGGTCTGATGGAACGCGGTATCGAATACAGCCACGTTTTTGTCTTTCAGATTCGGGAAGGATTTCAGCGCTTCGGCGATACCGATCAGGTGAGCCGGGTTGTGCAGCGGAGCAAAAGAGGCAGAGTCTTTGATGCCCTGAATGACGGATTCGTCGATAACAACGGAGCTGGTGTACTTCTCGCCGCCGTGTACGATACGGTGACCAATCGCAGTCAGCTGTGCAGACAGTTCTGGTTTTTGTGCCAGAATAGTGTTAACGATAAAGTTCAGCGCTTCACTGTGAGCGGCGCCTGCACCTAAAGCCGCTTCTTGTTTGCTGCCGTCCATTTTCCATTTGATACGTGCTTCAGGAAGATGGAAACATTCGGCCAAACCAGAGAGGTACTCGTCACCGTTCAGTGCATCGATGATGGCAAATTTCAGTGAGGAGCTACCGCAGTTCAGAACCAGTACTAACTTACTCGACATGGAAGTACCTATTTATGATACGTGGCTAAAAAAACGTCAGGAGTCACAAAGCGTAGCGCAGGATGAAGCTGACATTTATGATTAACATCATGCCTGAATCGATTTTGAGGCAGGATGGAAGAAATACATATTGATTCTAAGTCATTTTGCATATTTTTCAGCCAATGGCAGAATATGCGATAATTTGACGGACTGGACGAGATAGACTAGCCCTCATCTCAGGCTGGCACAGGATACCCGATTGCAGGGTTTATGCCAAAATGTTTTGAACGTTGTCATACCCAGTTGTGGTTTTGCACGAATTTTTTAATTTTTATATGTGAAGTTGAGGTAAGCCATGTCGACGCCCGAAAATCGCTCGGTCAGTTTTTTTAGTTTGTTCCGCCGGGGGCAGCACTACTCTAAGACGTGGCCGCTGGAAAAACGCCTTGCGCCGGTGTTTATCGAAAACCGCGCGATCCGTATCACTCGCCACGCTATCCGCTTTATGCCGCCGGTAGCGGTCTTTACCCTGTGCTGGCAAATTGCCCTGGGTGGGCAACTTGGCCCGGCCGTCGCCACCGCACTGTTTGCCCTGAGCCTGCCGATGCAGGGGCTATGGTGGTTAGGGAAGCGCTCCGTGACGCCGCTGCCGCCGTCTACCTTGCAGTGGTTCTATGAAGTGCGTGGAAAATTACAGGAGGCCGGGCAAGCGCTCGCCCCGGTAGAAGGAAAGCCCGATTATCAGGCGCTGGCTGACACGCTTAAGCGCGCCTTCAAACAACTGGATAAAACTTTCCTTGATGATTTGTAATTAACCATCAAAAACGCATATAAAAGAAGGCACAACGTTTGTGTCTTTTTTATGCTGCAAAGCGCAACAGGAGTCGTAAAAATGGAAATGACCCATGCTCAACGTCTGATTTTGTCTAACCAGTACAAAATGATGACTATGCTTGATCCCGATAACGCTGAACGCTATCGCCGTCTGCAAACCATCATCGAGCGCGGTTTTGGCCTGCAAATGCGCGAACTGGATCGCGACTTCGGTGAGTTAAAAGAAGAAACCTGCCGCATCGTCATCGACATCATGGAGATGTATCACGCGCTGCACGTTTCGTGGACCAATCTGAAAGACGCCGACACTATCGATGAACGTCGTGTCACCTTCCTCGGTTTTGACGCGGCAACCGAAGCCCGCTTCCTGAGCTATGTTCGTTTCATGGTCAATGTGGAAGGCCGCTATACCCATTTCGACGCGGGCACGCACGGCTTTAACGCCCAGACCCCAATGTGGGAAAAGTATCAGCGCATGCTGAACGTCTGGCACTCCTGCCCGCGCCAGTATCACCTGAGCAGCAACGAAATTAATCAAATCATCAACGCCTGATGGAGGCGCCTGTGCAGTGTAAAGGTTTTCTGTTTGATCTGGACGGTACGCTGGTAGATTCTCTGCCGGTCGTGGAACGCTCATGGTGCAGTTGGGGCGATCGTTTCGGGATCCCGCACGATGAGATCCTCGGTTTTATCCACGGTAAACAAGCGATCACCTCGCTGCGCCACTTTATGCCGGGGCAATCGGAAGAGGCGATTCAGGCCGAGTTTACCCGCCTCGAACATATTGAAGCCAGCGACACGGACGGCGTGATTGCACTGCCAGGCGCGCTTGAGTTGCTTGAAACGCTGAACGCGAACCATATTCCGTGGGCGATTGTCACTTCGGGTTCCATTCCGGTCGCACATGCCCGCCATAAAGCGGCGGGGCTGCCGATGCCGGAAGTCTTCGTCACCGCCGAGCGCGTGAAGCGCGGCAAACCAGAGCCGGATGCCTATCTGCTGGGCGCCGAGCTGTTAGGGCTCGCCCCGCAGGATTGCACCGTTGTGGAAGATGCGGCGGCGGGCGTGCTCTCTGGTCTGGCGGCAGGGTGTCATGTGATAGCGGTTAACGTGCCGGCAGATGCGCCACGTCTTAACGAAGCGGATTTTGTCCTGACGACGCTTGATGTGCTCAATATTGCTAAACAGCCCGACGGCACCGTTGATGTGACGTTAAAAGCATAAACTTATGATTTGGCCCCGCATACACGGGGCTTTTTTCTGCCATGATATAACCACTTATCACTTATCTTTCTGACAAGGATGTGTTTTGAACGGTGAATTGATTTGGGTGCTCTCTCTACTGGCTATCGCCGTTGTGTTGTTTGCGATGGGCAAAGTGCGCATGGATGCTATCGCACTGTTAGTGATTGTCGCTTTCGTATTAAGCGGAACCTTAACCCTCAGCGAAGCCTTTTCGGGCTTTAGCGATCCCAACGTTATTCTGATTGCCGCCCTGTTTATCATCGGCGATGGCCTGGTGCGTACTGGCGTCGCCACCAATATGGGCGCATGGCTGGTGCAGGTTGCCGGCAGCAGCGAAACCAAGATGCTGGTCTATCTGATGCTCACCGTCGCCGGTCTCGGCGCGTTTATGAGCTCAACCGGCGTGGTGGCTATCTTTATTCCCGTCGTCCTCAGCGTGTCGATGCGCATGAATATCTCGCCGTCGCGCCTGATGATGCCGCTCAGTTTTGCCGGGCTTATCAGCGGCATGATGACGCTGGTGGCGACGCCGCCGAACCTGGTGGTCAACAGTGAACTTCTCCGCGAAGGGTTGCACGGTTTTGGTTTCTTCAGCGTCACGCCGATTGGCCTGGTCGTGCTGCTGCTGGGCATCGTGTATATGCTGCTGATGCGCTTTATGTTCAAAGGCGAAGACCCGTCATCGTCCCGCGATGGCGGTAAACGTAGCTCGTTTCGCGATCTCATCAAAGCCTACCGCCTGACCGGACGCGCGCGTCGTCTGGCGATTCGCCCCGGCTCGCCAATGATTGGCCAGCGACTCGATGACCTGAAGCTGCGTGAACGCTACGGTGCGAACGTTATCGGCGTGGAACGCTGGCGTCGTTTTCGCCGGGTGATTGTGAACGTTAACGGGGTATCCGAATTTCGCGCCCGCGATGTGCTGCTGATTGATATGTCAGCGGCAGACGTAGACCTGCGTGAGTTTTGCGCCGAACAGATGCTTGAGCCAATGGTGCTGCGCGGTGAATACTTTGCCGATCAGGCGCTCGATGTGGGGATGGCAGAAGTGTCGCTGATCCCGGAATCGGAACTGCTGGGGAAAACGGTGCGCGAGATTGCGTTTCGTACCCGCTATGGTCTGAACGTCGTGGGGATGAAACGTAACGGCGAAGCGCTGGACGGGTCGGTGGTGGACATCCCGCTGGAACTTGGCGATATCGTACTGGTGGTCGGTAACTGGAAGCTTATCAATCAGCTGGCGCAGAAAGGGCGCGACTTCGTGGTGCTTAACCTGCCGGTTGAAGTGAGCGATGCCTCGCCAGCGCATAGTCAGGCTCCGCATGCGATTTTCTGTCTGGTGCTGATGGTCGCTTTAATGCTGACCGATGAAATTCCGAACCCGATTGCGGCGATTATTGCCTGCCTGCTGATGGGTAAATTCCGCTGTATTGATGCGCAAAGCGCGTATAAATCCATTCACTGGCCGAGCATTATTTTGATTGTGGGGATGATGCCGTTCGCGCTGGCGCTACAAAAAACCGGCGGCGTTGATTTGGTGGTGAAAGGGCTGATGGATATTGGCGGCGGGCAGGGGCCTTATCTGATGCTGGGCTGTCTGTTTGTCATGTGCGCCACTATCGGGCTGTTTATTTCCAACACGGCAACGGCGGTGCTGATGGCGCCGATTGCGCTGGCGACCGCGAAATCGATGGGCGTTTCACCTTATCCGTTTGCCATGGTAGTGGCGATGGCGGCCTCGGCGGCCTTTATGACGCCGGTCTCATCACCGGTGAACACGCTGGTGCTGGGGCCGGGGAAATACAGCTTTAGTGACTTCGTGAAGATTGGGGTTCCGTTCACCATCCTGGTGATGATTGTCAGCGTGCTGCTGATACCGGTATTGTTCCCGTTTTGAGTGACGGTAAAGCCGGATGAAAATGTGGGCTGCGAGCCCATCATGCCGAATGGCGCTTGCGCTTATCCGGCCTACGAGGCCGGGTAAATGTGTGAAGGTGTCTGCGAACCTGTCACGCCGGATGGCGGCTTCGCCTTATCCAGCCAACACGAAATGATAATGTCGGATGAAACCTGTAGGCCGGATAAGCGCCAGCGCCATCCGGCAGCAACAGGCCGCACTACAGCGGTGAATCGGTACTGATCTCGTCCAGCGACAAATGGAAGCTCGGCACAAACACGTCCATAAAGTAGTCCATCTCTTCACTACGTCGCTCAGATAACGTTTTCTCCAGGCGACCTTTCGCCAGCAAGAACTCGTTGTTCCCGGCCGATAACTCTTCCAGACATTTCAAATATGCACACAACGCATCGGCCTGTTTAACGATAGACTTCTCTTCGTCGCTATACTGATGTTCATCAATCAGCGGCGCAAAGATATCCTGTAACTCTTCCGGAACCATCTCGACCAGCTTCTGCTGGGCAATCTTCTCGATAGCTTTATATTCCTGGGCGATTTGCGAGTTGAAGTATTTCACCGGTGTCGGTAAATCGCCGGTGAGCACTTCTGATGCGTCGTGGTACATCGCCAGCAGCGCGATACGCTCGGCGTTGACCTGACCGCCGAATTTACGGTTTTTAATCGCGGCCAGCGCGTGGGCAACCATCGCCACTTGCAAACTGTGTTCAGAGACGTTTTCTGTGCGCACGTTGCGCATCAATGGCCAGCGGTTAATTAATTTGAGGCGGGAGAGGTGGGCAAAAAAATGACTCTGATTCATAGCGACCCTTACTCGATTACATCAGTAAGGGTCATTGTGCGCTGAGATGCGGGCCGGATGCAAATCCGGCCGACGTCTTATGCCTGACGGTAGCCCGACAGGAAGCGGCCAAAGCGAGTGATCGACATTTCCAGATCGTCGATGCGCGGCAGCGTGACGATACGCACATGGTCCGGCCACGGCCAGTTAAATGCTGTTCCCTGAACCAGCAGCACTTTTTCCTGCAACAGGAAATCGAGCACCATTTTCTGGTCATCGTGAATGTTAAAGCGTTTCGCATCAATTTTCGGGAACATGTACAGCGCGCCATTAGGCTTCACGCAGGAGACGCCAGGGATCTCGTTAATCAGCTCCCATGCACGGTTGCGCTGCTCGTACAAGCGACCACCCGGTACAATGAATTCGCTAATGCTCTGATACCCGCCAAGCGCCGTCTGGATGGCGTGCTGCGCCGGAACGTTAGCGCACAGGCGCATCGAGGCCAGCATTTCCAGCCCTTCAATATACCCTTTCGCATGTTTTTTCGGCCCGTTCAGTACCATCCAGCCCTGACGGAAGCCCGCCACGCGATAGGTTTTTGACAGGCCGTTAAAGGTTACGGTCAGTAAGTCTGGGGCCAGTGCTGCGATAGAGTGGTGCTGGGCGTGATCGTAGAGGATCTTATCGTAGATTTCGTCAGCGAAGATGATCAGGTTGTGTTCGCGGGCGAGCTCGACGATCTCCAGCAGCAGCTCTTTGGAATAGACCGCCCCGGTTGGGTTGTTCGGGTTGATGATCACAATGCCGCGAGTTCGCGGGGTGATTTTGGCGCGAATATCGTCGAGATCCGGGAACCAGCCAGCGGATTCATCACACAGATAGTGCACCGCATTGCCGCCGGAAAGCGAAACGGCTGCCGTCCACAACGGGTAATCCGGCGCGGGAACCAGCATTTCATCGCCGCTGTTCAGCAATGCCTGCATGGCCTGCACAATCAGTTCAGATACGCCATTGCCGATATAGATATCTTCTACCGTCACGTCGCGCATACCGCGCGCCTGGTAGTGCTGCATGATAGCTTTACGGGCGGAGTAGAGCCCTTTGGAGTCGCAATAACCTTGCGCTGTTGGCAGGTTGCGGATCACATCGACCAGAATTTCATCCGGCGCGTCAAACCCGAAGGGGGCCGGGTTGCCGATGTTGAGTTTAAGAACTTTGTTGCCTTCTTCTTCAAGGCGTTTGGCCTCTTTCAGAACCGGGCCACGGATGTCGTAACAGACGTTGTCTAACTTGCTGGATTTTTCGATGGGGGACATGAACCTTTAACCTTTTTAGCTGTTATCGCCACTCCCAGCCATGGAAGTCAGCTTGGAATAATGTACTCCGCATCACCGGTGTTTTGAAGGGTCAACAGGAGAAGATTTTGTCAGTCTTAAAGACACAGTACATTCTTTTTCGCTAAAATAGAGTGAAAATCCTGATTGTATATATTGTTAATTTGTTGTTTTATGGTTTCTTGTGTTGGTTGTCTGTTGATTGCTAGTTGTTTTAACTGATTAAAAACAAAGCAGTTGATTCAGGTGAAAAAAATACGGCGATATACTTTAGCAACGCTTTAGTAATATTAATTGTGGATGAATTCATGAAACATACACATCACGACTAATACATTTCTCTGTGAATTCAATGTTAATCATTGTTAATGAACCGCTCTGAAGGTCATTAATGTTTTATTTTAAATTGCAAAGTATTCATTAAGAATTGTTAGTTTTATTAAAGCATTTTGATTTTAATGGAGTTTTTGTCTTAAGATCTTACTTATTAATACTTATAAATATAATGGTTTTAGGTTAGGATAATGATGTTATCGCGGGGTTTCATTCATCAAACTTGTGAGTGATTATCTCAGGAAGTCGACAACATTTTGTTATTTAACAGTTTTTAACCATTTGTTTCCCTCCGGTATTATTGGGTAGTCACTATTATATTGGCTGGTCAGACAACCGGTTTTTTGAAAGAGCTCACACAAAGGTACTGAGAAAAATAGTCTCACACCTGAAGTTAAACACTTTATCGCAGAGGGGACTGTCACCCGATGGGAGGCAGACAATTTTAATGTAATACCGCTCCGTCAGGCAGTCATTCGGTTGCATCGTGCCGAAGGATGGGCTTTTAAAAGGATGAGCCTGATTTCAGAGCGCGGCATCAACAAGGCAGGTTAGCCTTAGCGACCTGTAAGTGAATAAATATGATAAATGCAAATCGTCCGATACTTAACCTCGACCTCGATCTGCTGAGAACATTTGTTGCGGTCGCCGATTTGAGCACTTTTGCCGCAGCAGCAGCAGCCGTTTGTCGCACACAGTCCGCCGTTAGCCAGCAAATGCAGCGGCTTGAACAACTTGTTGGCAAAGAACTTTTTGCCCGTCATGGCCGTAATAAACTGCTGACCGAGCACGGTATCCAGCTATTGGGCTATGCACGTAAAATCCTGCGCTTTAATGATGAAGCCTGTACATCGCTGATGTTCAGTACGCTTCAGGGGCAACTGACGATTGGTTCGTCCGATGAGTCAGCGGATACCATCCTGCCGTTCCTGCTCAACCGCATTAGCTCCGCCTGGCCAAAGCTTGGGCTGGATGTGCGGGTGAAGCGACACGCGGATATGGCGGACATGCTCCACAAGAACGAGGTCGATCTGGTACTGACTACACACCGCATTGATGCGTTCCACTCGACGGTGTTGCGTACCTCGCCAACGCACTGGTACTGCGCCGCAGAGTTCGCTCTGCGCCCCGGAGAGCCCGTACCGCTGGTGTTGCTCGATGACCCGAGTCCGTTCCGCGATATGATAATCTCCACCCTGGATGCGGCAAATGTGCCGTGGCGTCTGGCGTATGTTGCCTCCACACCGTCTGCGGTACGTGCTGCGGTGAAGGCGGGGCTTGGCGTTACCGCAAGGCCAGTCGAGATGATGAGCCCGGAACTGCGCGTGCTGGGGCGAGCTGACAAAATGCCGGTGTTGCCAGATACCGAATATTTACTAAGCTGTAACGTGCAGAATCCAAATGAATTAATGCAGATGATCTTCCAGTCGGTTGAGACGAGCATCAAGCCATGGACACAGAGCACTGTCTATACCCTGGAAGGGGGAGATAATTCCCATGCTGATGATGAGGTCATTGAGTAACAACCTCGCAGAAAACTGGTAACAAAATGTAAGTGTAAAAAAGAGTCACTGGCCCGCAAAAGTGAGCCAGTGGCTTTTTTTTCGCCTGCGCTAATGCTTTTTGCAATAAATGCTTTTTACTATTCGTAATACAATCAGTTAATTAAGTGATTGCTTGCCGTAAATTCGGGCAATTGTGATCCACTTTTAACATATCCTGCTAATGTTAAAAAACCAGGTGTTTTGTTGCTGTTTTTCAGGGCGAATTAACAGAACCGTGTCTTAGATCAAGAAAATACTCCTCCTGAGGGGGAGGAATCGTGTGAAATTCCTGTCAAAATAGAAGGGTACTAATTGTTATTGTCCGAAAACGGACACGATTCACCAGCACTCAATTCGGAGGGTGACATGAGTCGATACCCCGCAAAGGGCACGTAATGTTAATGAAATGGAATTGATGTAAATTAATGTGATGAAACCTTTGTTAAAGTTGACAAAAGGTTATCGAAAGGAGTAAAAAACCTCAAATTTTTTCGGTCTATGCTTTGATTCTGGCCGTTTTGCTGGTTTTTTAATCCTCCCCATGAATCGATGTAGCGTCCATCTGCCGGTAAGAGCAGAAGTGGTTATGCTACCTATTTGGTAAAGCTTTGAGTATGTCAACATCCACTGAAATCATCGCTCATCACTGGGCATTTGCTATCTTTCTGCTCATCGCCGTTGGCCTGTGCTGCCTCATGCTGGTTGGCGGTTGGTATCTTGGCGGTCGCGCACGCGCAAGAAGTAAAAACACGCCGTTTGAATCGGGTATCGATTCTGTGGGTACCGCCCGCCTGCGCATGTCCGCGAAGTTCTATCTGGTCGCCATGTTCTTCGTCATCTTCGACGTGGAAGCGCTCTACCTTTTCGCCTGGTCAACCTCTATCCGCGAAAGTGGCTGGGTAGGGTTTATCGAAGCCGCAATTTTCATTTTGGTGCTACTGGCTGGTCTGGTTTACCTCGTTCGTGTTGGCGCACTTGACTGGACGCCTGCGCGTTCTCGCCGCACCCTGGTTAACTCCGATACTGACAGCGTCACTAACCGTAATACGCAGTAAAAGCGAGGCAATAAGATGGATTATACGCTCACCCGCATAGATCCTAACGGTGAGAACGACCGTTATCCCCTGCAAAAACAGGAGATTGTTACCGATCCCCTGGAGCAGGAAGTTAACAAAAGCGTGTACATGGGCAAGCTCGAACACGCGATGCACGACATGGTCAACTGGGGTCGCAAAAACTCAATCTGGCCTTACAACTTTGGTCTTTCTTGCTGCTACGTTGAGATGGTGACGTCTTTCACTGCGGTGCATGACGTGGCGCGTTTCGGTGCGGAAGTTCTGCGTGCTTCCCCGCGTCAGGCTGACCTGATGGTGGTGGCGGGAACCTGCTTCACCAAGATGGCTCCGGTTATTCAGCGCCTGTATGAACAGATGCTGGAACCGAAGTGGGTTATCTCGATGGGGGCCTGCGCGAACTCTGGCGGTATGTACGACATTTACTCCGTCGTGCAGGGCGTGGATAAGTTTATTCCGGTTGATGTTTACATCCCGGGCTGCCCGCCGCGTCCGGAAGCCTATATGCAGGCACTGATGCTGCTGCAAGAGTCTATCGGCAAAGAACGCCGCCCGCTGTCGTGGGTGGTGGGCGATCAGGGCGTTTACCGCGCCAACATGCAGTCGGAACGCGAGCGTAAACGCGGCGAACGAATTGCAGTGACGAATCTGCGCACGCCTGACGAGATTTAATTTGCGCCTGCGGGCGGGATAAAAACTTCGCAAATCAATCTACTACAGCGCGAAGCCTCGTCAGCAGTCACCACGGACCTTTTGCAATGGTGAACAATATGACCGATTTAACCGCGCATGACGCAGCCGTTTGGCAAACCCGCGATCACCTTGATGATCCGGTCATCGGCGAACTGCGCAACCGTTTTGGGCCGGATGCTTTTACCGTTCAGGCGACCCGCACCGGGGTTCCCGTCGTTTGGGTCAAGCGCGAACAGCTGCTGGAAGTCGGCAACTTCCTGAAGAAACTGCCTAAGCCTTACGTCATGCTGTTTGATTTACACGGCATGGACGAACGTCTTCGCACGCACCGCCAGGGCTTACCCGCGGCGGATTTTTCCGTTTTCTACCACCTGATTTCTATCGATCGCAACAGCGATATCATGCTCAAGGTGGCACTGTCTGAAAACGATCTGAACGTGCCGACCTTTACCAAACTCTTCCCGAACGCCAACTGGTATGAGCGTGAAACCTGGGAGATGTTTGGCATTACCTTTAACGGCCACCCGAATCTGCGTCGCATCATGATGCCGAACACCTGGGAAGGCCACCCGCTGCGTAAAGATTATCCGGCGCGCGCCACCGAATTCGATCCGTTTGAGCTGACTAAAGCCAAGCAGGACCTCGAAATGGAAGCGCTGACCTTCAAACCGGAAGAGTGGGGCATGAAGCGCGGTACCGAAAACGAGGACTTTATGTTCCTCAACCTCGGCCCGAACCACCCGTCTGCGCACGGTGCATTCCGTATTATCTTGCAGCTTGATGGCGAAGAGATCGTCGACTGCGTGCCTGACGTGGGTTATCACCACCGCGGCGCAGAGAAAATGGGCGAGCGCCAGTCCTGGCACAGCTACATTCCGTATACCGACCGTATCGAATATCTCGGCGGCTGCGTCAATGAAATGCCGTACGTGCTGGCGGTGGAAAAACTGGCCGGGATCACCGTGCCGGATCGCGTGAACGTTATTCGCGTGATGCTCTCCGAGCTGTTCCGCATCAACAGCCATCTGCTGTATATCTCTACGTTTATTCAGGACGTCGGCGCGATGACGCCGGTCTTCTTCGCCTTTACCGACCGTCAGAAAATCTATGATCTGGTGGAAGCGATTACCGGTTTCCGTATGCACCCGGCATGGTTCCGCATCGGCGGCGTAGCGCACGACCTGCCGAAAGGCTGGGATCGCCTGCTGCGTGAATTCCTGGAGTGGATGCCGAAGCGTCTCGACTCTTACGAGAAAGCCGCGCTGCGTAACACCATCCTGATTGGCCGCTCTAAAGGTGTTGCTGCCTATACCGCGAAAGAAGCGCTGGAGTGGGGCACCACCGGGGCTGGCCTGCGCGCGACCGGTATCGGCTTCGACGTGCGTAAGTGGCGTCCATATTCTGGCTATGAAAACTTCGACTTTGAAATCCCGACCGGCGGTGGCGTTTCTGACTGCTACACCCGCGTGATGCTGAAAGTGGAAGAGCTGCGCCAGAGCCTGCGTATTCTTCAGCAGTGCCTCGACAACATGCCGGAAGGCCCGTTCAAAGCGGATCACCCGCTGACCACGCCGCCGCCGAAAGAGCGCACGCTGCAACATATCGAAACCCTGATCACCCACTTCCTGCAGGTTTCCTGGGGCCCGGTCATGCCGGCGCAGGAATCGTTCCAGATGGTGGAAGCGACCAAGGGTATTAACAGTTACTACCTGACCAGCGACGGCAGCACCATGAGCTACCGTACCCGTATCCGTACGCCGAGCTATGCGCACCTGCAGCAGATC
Organism: Pseudocitrobacter corydidari; assembly: GCF_021172065.1. NCBI lineage: Bacteria > Pseudomonadati > Pseudomonadota > Gammaproteobacteria > Enterobacterales > Enterobacteriaceae > Pseudocitrobacter > Pseudocitrobacter corydidari. The sequence continues at coordinate 412,360 of NZ_CP087880.1, forward strand.
CCGTCGGCTATCCGTGGCAGCCTGGTATCAGACCTTATCGTCTATCTGGGTAGTATCGATTTTGTTATGTCAGACGTGGACCGCTAATTATGCACGAGAATCAACAACCACAAACCGAGGCTTTTGAGCTGAGTGCGGCAGAGCGTGAAGCGATTGAGCACGAGAAGCACCACTACGAAGACCCGCGTGCGGCGTCCATCGAAGCGCTGAAAATCGTTCAGAAACAGCGTGGCTGGGTGCCGGACGGCGCGATCCACGCGATCGCCGATGTGCTGGGTATTCCGGCAAGCGACGTCGAAGGCGTGGCAACGTTCTACAGCCAGATCTTCCGTCAGCCGGTGGGCCGTCACGTGATCCGCTACTGCGACAGCGTGGTATGCCACATCACGGGTTATCAGGGGATCCAGGCGGCGCTGGAGCAAAAGCTCAATATCAAACCGGGGCAGACGACCTTTGACGGCCGCTTTACACTGCTGCCGACCTGCTGCCTGGGGAACTGCGACAAAGGGCCGAACATGATGATTGATGAGGATACTCACAGCCATCTGACGCCGGAAGCCATTCCTGAACTACTGGAGCGGTATAAATGAAAAACGTTATCCGTACTCCCGAAACGCATCCGCTGACCTGGCGTCTGCGTGATGACAAACAGCCGGTCTGGCTGGACGAATACCGTAGCAAAAACGGTTATGAAGGCGCGCGTAAGGCGCTGACCGGACTTTCTCCGGATGAAATCGTCAACCAGGTGAAAGACGCGGGCCTGAAAGGGCGCGGCGGCGCAGGCTTTTCCACTGGCCTGAAATGGAGCCTGATGCCAAAAGACGAATCCATGAACATCCGTTACCTGCTGTGTAACGCCGATGAAATGGAGCCGGGCACCTATAAAGACCGTCTGCTGATGGAGCAACTGCCGCACCTTCTGGTGGAAGGCATGCTGATTTCCGCGTTTGCGCTGAAAGCGTATCGCGGCTACATCTTCCTGCGCGGTGAATATGTTGAAGCGGCGGTGCATCTGCGCCGCGCGATTGCCGAAGCAACCGAAGCCGGTCTGCTTGGCAAAAACATCATGGGCACCGGGTTCGATTTTGAACTGTTCGTGCACACCGGGGCAGGGCGCTACATCTGCGGTGAAGAAACCGCACTGATCAACTCGCTGGAAGGGCGTCGTGCCAACCCGCGTTCCAAGCCGCCGTTCCCGGCGACCTCTGGCGCGTGGGGCAAACCGACCTGTGTTAACAACGTCGAAACCCTGTGCAACGTCCCGGCCATCCTCGCCAACGGCGTGGAGTGGTACCAGAACATCTCGAAAAGTAAAGATGCAGGCACCAAGCTGATGGGCTTCTCCGGTCGGGTGAAAAATCCGGGCCTGTGGGAACTGCCGTTCGGCACTACCGCGCGTGAAATCCTTGAAGATTACGCGGGCGGTATGCGCGATGGCCTGAAATTCAAAGCCTGGCAGCCAGGCGGCGCGGGAACTGACTTCCTCACCGAAGCACACCTCGACCTGCCGATGGAATTCGAAAGCATCGGTAAAGCGGGCAGCCGTCTGGGTACGGCGCTGGCGATGGCCGTCGACCATGAAATTGGCATGGTTGGCCTGGTGCGTAACCTGGAAGAGTTCTTCGCCCGCGAGTCCTGCGGCTGGTGTACGCCATGCCGTGACGGCCTGCCGTGGAGCGTGAAAATTCTGCGCGCGCTGGAGAAAGGCGAAGGCCAACCGGGCGATATCGAGACACTTGAGCAACTGTGTCGATTCCTGGGCCCAGGTAAAACATTCTGTGCGCACGCACCTGGCGCGGTTGAACCGTTACAGAGCGCGATTAAATATTTCCGCGAAGAATTTGAAGCGGGCATCAAGCAGCAGTTCAGCAATACCCATGCGATCCATGGGATTCAGCCGAACCTGTTGAAGACGCGCTGGTAAAACAGAGAATTTCGATTAACGCTCAGTCTCTGACTGGGCCAACTGGAAGCATGCTAATGGCTACAATTCATGTAGACGGCAAAGAATATGAGGTCAACGGGGCGGACAACCTGCTACAGGCGTGTCTCTCCCTCGGCCTTGATATTCCGTACTTTTGCTGGCATCCGGCGCTGGGCAGCGTCGGCGCTTGCCGCCAGTGTGCGGTGAAGCAATACCAAAACGCGGAAGACACGCGTGGCCGCCTGGTGATGTCCTGTATGACACCGGCCACCGATGGCACCTTTATCTCAATTGATGACGACGAAGCGAAGCAGTTCCGTGAAAGCGTGGTCGAGTGGTTGATGACCAACCACCCGCACGACTGTCCGGTCTGTGAAGAGGGCGGTAACTGCCATCTTCAGGATATGACCGTGATGACCGGCCACAGCTTCCGTCGCTACCGTTTCACCAAACGTACCCACCGCAATCAGGACCTGGGGCCGTTCATCTCTCACGAAATGAACCGCTGCATCGCCTGCTACCGTTGCGTGCGTTACTACAAAGATTATGCGGACGGTACCGACCTGGGCGTGTATGGCGCACACGATAACGTCTACTTTGGTCGCCCGGAAGACGGCACTCTGGAGAGCGAATTCTCCGGCAACCTGGTCGAAATTTGCCCAACCGGCGTCTTCACCGACAAAACGCACTCCGAGCGTTACAACCGTAAATGGGACATGCAGTTTGCGCCGAGCATCTGCCAGCAGTGTTCGATTGGCTGTAACACCAGCCCGGGCGAGCGCTACGGTGAACTGCGTCGTATTGAGAACCGTTACAACGGTACTGTTAACCACTACTTCCTCTGCGACCGTGGTCGTTTCGGCTATGGCTACGTGAACCTGAAAGATCGTCCTCGCCAGCCAGAACAACTTCGCGGTAACGACGTCATCACCCTCAACGCCGAGCAGGCGATGCAGGGCGCGGCGGATATTCTGCGTCAGTCGAAGAAAGTGATCGGTATCGGCTCCCCGCGCGCCAGCGTGGAAAGCAACTTCGCGCTGCGTGAACTGGTCGGTGCGGAAAACTTCTATACCGGCATCGCGAAAGCGGAGCAGGAACGTCTGCAACTGGCACTGACCGTGCTGCGAGACGGCGGTGTTCACACGCCTGCGCTGCGTGAAATTGAGTCCTACGATGCGGTGCTGATTCTGGGCGAAGATATTACCCAGACCGGCGCTCGCGTGGCGCTCTCTGTTCGTCAGGCGGTGAAAGGTAAAGCACGCGAAATGGCGGCGGCGCAGAAAGTGGCCGACTGGCAGATTGCGGCAATCCTCAACATCGGCCAGCGCGCGAAGCACCCGCTGTTTGTTACCAACGTCGATAACACCCGTCTGGATGACATTGCCGCGTGGACCTATCGCGCACCGGTTGAAGATCAGGCGCGCTTCGGTTTCGCTATCGCCCATGCCCTGGATAACAGCGCGCCGGCGGTAGAGGGCATCGACCGTGACCTGCAAAACAAAATTGATGTTGTGGTTCAGGCACTGGCTGGCGCGAAGAAACCGCTGATTATTTCCGGTACCAACGCCGGAAGCGCGGACGTCATTCAGGCGGCAGCAAACGTCGCAAAAGCACTGAAAACCCGTGGTTCTGACGTGGGCATCACCATGGTTGCCCGCGCGGTGAACAGCATGGGCCTCGGCATGATTGGCGGCGGCTCTCTTGATGACGCACTGAACGAGCTGGAAAGCGGCGCGGCAGATGCGGTTATCGTGCTGGAAAACGACCTGCACCGTCACGCTTCCGCCAGCCGTGTGGATGCCGCGCTCTCCAAAGCGCCGCTGGTGATGGTAATTGACCATCAACGCACGGCGATTATGGAAAAAGCGCACCTGGTACTGCCTGCGGCAAGTTTTGCTGAAAGCGACGGTACGGTCATCAACAACGAAGGCCGCGCACAGCGCTTCTTCCAGGTTTATGACCCGGCGTATTACGACAGCAACACCGTGATGCTGGAAAGCTGGCGCTGGCTGCACTCCCTGCACAGCACGGTGCAGAGCCGTGAAGTGGACTGGACGCAGCTTGACCACGTTATTGACGCCGTTGTCGAAAAACTGCCGCAACTGGCGGGCATCAAAGATGCTGCGCCGGACGCGACCTTCCGTATTCGCGGCCAGAAACTGGCGCGTGAACCACACCGTTACAGTGGCCGTACCGCGATGCGCGCGAACATCAGCGTTCACGAACCGCGTCAGCCGCAGGATAAAGACACCATGTTCGCCTTCTCAATGGAAGGGAACAACCAGCCAGGCGCGCCGCGCTCGCAAATTCCGTTTGCATGGGCACCGGGCTGGAACTCCCCGCAGGCATGGAACAAGTTCCAGGCCGAGGTGGGTGGTCATCTGCGTCACGGCGATCCGGGCGTGCGTCTGATTGAAGCGTCTGAAAACGGTCTCGATTACTTCACTACCGTACCGGCAAGCTTCCAGGCGGAAGAGGGTAAATGGCGTATCGCGCCGTACTACCATCTGTTCGGTAGCGACGAGATGTCACAACGTTCACCGGTCTTCCAGACGCGTATGCCGCAACCGTATATCGCCCTTAACCCGGCGGATGCTGCGAAGCTTGGCGTTAACGCCGGTGCGAAAATCGCCTTCAGCTATGACGGCCAAACCGTCACGCTGCCGCTGGTGATTTCGGCAGGTCTGACGGCAGGGCAGGTCGGTTTACCGATGGGTATGCCTGGCATCGCTCCGGTGCTGGCAGGTGGACGTCTTGAAAATCTGCAGGAGGCACAGCAATGAGTTGGTTAACACCGGATCTGATTGAGATCCTGCTCACTATTCTCAAGGCGGTGGTCATCCTGCTGGTGGTTGTCACCTGCGGCGCGTTCATGAGCTTCGGCGAACGTCGTCTGCTCGGTCTGTTCCAGAACCGTTACGGGCCGAACCGCGTAGGCTGGGGTGGCTCGCTCCAGCTCGTGGCGGACATGATCAAGATGTTCTTTAAAGAGGACTGGATCCCGAAATTCTCGGACCGCGTCATCTTTACCCTGGCGCCAATGATCGCCTTCACCTCGCTGCTGCTGGCGTTTGCAATTGTGCCAGTGAGCCCGACGTGGGTGGTGGCTGACCTGAACATCGGTATTCTGTTCTTCCTGATGATGGCAGGGCTGGCGGTTTACGCCGTGCTGTTCGCAGGCTGGTCGAGCAACAACAAATACTCGCTGCTGGGTGCGATGCGTGCCTCTGCCCAGACGCTGAGCTATGAAGTGTTCCTCGGGCTCTCCCTGATGGGCGTGGTGGCGCAGGCCGGTTCATTCAACATGACCGACATCGTCAACAACCAGGCCGACATCTGGAACGTTATTCCGCAGTTCTTTGGTTTTGTGACCTTCGCAATCGCGGGCGTGGCGGTGTGTCACCGTCACCCGTTTGACCAACCCGAAGCCGAGCAGGAACTGGCCGATGGTTACCACATTGAATATTCCGGCATGAAATTCGGTCTGTTCTTCGTGGGGGAATACATCGGTATCGTGACCATTTCGGCCATGATGGTGACTCTGTTCTTCGGTGGCTGGCAAGGCCCGTTCTTACCGCCGTTCATCTGGTTCGCGATCAAAACCGCGTTCTTCATGATGATGTTCATTTTGATTCGCGCCTCATTACCGCGTCCGCGTTATGACCAGGTAATGTCCTTCGGCTGGAAAATTTGCCTGCCGCTGACGCTAATCAACTTGCTGGTAACGGCGGCTGTCATTCTCTGGCAGCAGCCATAAGGGGCGAATAGACCATGACCTTAAAAGAATTATTGGTAGGTTTCGGCACCCAGGTACGCAGTATCTGGATGATCGGCCTGCATGCGTTCGCCAAACGCGAAACGCAAATGTACCCGGAAGAGCCGGTTTATCTGCCGCCGCGCTATCGTGGCCGTATCGTGCTGACGCGCGACCCGGACGGCGAAGAGCGCTGCGTGGCCTGTAACCTGTGTGCGGTAGCCTGCCCGGTGGGCTGCATCTCGCTGCAGAAAGCAGAAACCAAAGATGGCCGCTGGTATCCGGAGTTTTTCCGCATCAACTTCTCACGCTGCATTTTCTGTGGCCTGTGCGAAGAAGCGTGCCCGACCACGGCGATTCAGTTAACCCCGGACTTCGAACTGGGCGAATACAAACGTCAGGATCTGGTGTACGAGAAAGAGGATCTGCTGATTTCCGGCCCGGGCAAATACCCGGAATATAACTTCTACCGGATGGCGGGTATGGCAATCGACGGCAAAGATAAAGGCGAAGCAGAGAACGAAGCCAAGCCTATCGACGTCAAGAGCCTGTTACCTTAAGGAGAGGGGCAATGGAATTCGCTTTTTATATCTGTGGCCTTATCGCCATCCTCGCGACGTTGCGGGTTATTACGCACACTAATCCGGTACACGCCTTGCTGTACCTGATTATTTCGCTGCTGGCTATCGCAGGCGTCTTCTTCTCGCTGGGCGCGTACTTCGCCGGGGCGCTGGAGATCATCGTTTACGCCGGGGCCATTATGGTGCTGTTCGTGTTTGTGGTGATGATGCTGAACCTCGGTGGGGCAGAAATTGCCCAGGAACGCGAGTGGCTGAAGCCGCAAATCTGGATTGGCCCGGCGATTCTCTCCGCCGTTCTGCTGGCGGTGATGGTGTATGCCATTCTGGGCCTTAATGACCAGGGCATCGACGGCAACCCAATCAGCGCGAAAGAAGTCGGTATCGCCCTGTTTGGCCCGTACGTTCTGGCGGTTGAACTGGCGTCCATGCTGCTGCTGGCGGGACTGGTTGTCGCCTTCCACATTGGCCGTGAAGACCGTCCGGGTGAGCTTATCAGCAACCGTCCGAACGACAGCGCGAAAAGAAAACCGGAGGAGCACGCATGATCCCCTTAACACATGGACTGATCCTCGCCGCGATCCTCTTCGTTCTGGGCTTAACTGGTCTGGTTATTCGCCGCAACCTGCTGTTTATGCTGATTGGGCTGGAAATCATGATTAACGCCTCCGCGCTGGCCTTTGTGGTCGCCGGAAGCTACTGGGGCCAGACCGATGGTCAGGTGATGTATATCCTCGCTATCAGCCTTGCGGCTGCGGAAGCGAGTATTGGCCTGGCGCTGCTGCTGCAGCTCCATCGTCGCCGCCAGAACCTGAACATCGATTCAGTAAGTGAGTTGCGCGGATGAATATGCTTGCCTTAACCATTATTCTGCCATTGATTGGCTTTGTTCTGCTGGCCTTCTCCCGTGGTCGTTGGTCGGAAAATCTTTCCGCCACCGTAGGCGTGGGTTCAATTGGCCTGGCGGCGCTGGTGACTGCGATTGTCGGCGTCGATTTCTTTAATAACGGCAAACAGGTGCTCAGCGTTCCGCTGTGGACCTGGATGTCAGTGGGCGATTTCAACATCGGTTTCAACCTCGTGCTGGACGGCCTGTCGCTGACCATGCTCTCGGTGGTGACGGGCGTTGGCTTCCTGATCCACATGTTCGCCTCCTGGTATATGCGCGGTGAAGAGGGGTACTCCCGCTTCTTCGCCTACACCAACCTGTTTATCGCCAGCATGGTGGTTCTGGTGCTGGCCGATAACCTGCTCTTGATGTACCTCGGCTGGGAAGGCGTGGGCCTCTGCTCCTATCTGCTGATCGGTTTCTACTACACCGATCCGAAGAATGGCGCAGCGGCAATGAAAGCGTTTGTCGTGACCCGCGTGGGTGACGTCTTCCTCGCCTTCGCGCTGTTTATTCTCTACAACGAACTGGGTACCCTGAACTTCCGCGAAATGGTGGAACTGGCACCGGCGCACTTCGAGGCGGGCAACAACATGCTCACCTGGGCGACGCTGATGCTGCTGGGTGGTGCGGTCGGTAAATCGGCGCAGCTGCCGTTGCAGACATGGCTTGCCGATGCGATGGCGGGCCCGACGCCTGTCTCCGCGCTGATCCACGCCGCAACGATGGTCACCGCCGGTGTCTACCTGATTGCGCGTACGCACGGTCTGTTCCTGATGACCCCGGAAATTCTGCATCTGGTCGGTATCGTTGGTGCGGTCACGCTGGTGCTGGCAGGCTTTGCCGCGCTGGTGCAAACCGACATCAAACGCGTACTTGCCTATTCCACCATGAGTCAGATTGGCTACATGTTCCTGGCGCTGGGCGTTCAGGCGTGGGATGCGGCGATTTTCCACCTGATGACGCACGCCTTCTTTAAAGCGTTGCTGTTCCTGGCGTCCGGCTCGGTTATCCTGGCCTGCCACCACGAACAGAACATCTTTAAGATGGGCGGCCTGCGTAAATCCATTCCGCTGGTGTATGCCTGCTTCCTGATTGGTGGTGCTGCGCTCTCCGCGCTGCCGCTGATTACCGCCGGCTTCTTCAGTAAGGATGAGATTCTGGCAGGTGCGATGGCGAACGGTCATATCAACCTGATGGTGGCGGGCCTGGTCGGCGCGTTTATGACCTCGCTCTACACCTTCCGTATGATTTTCATCGTCTTCCACGGAAAAGAACAAATTCACGCTCACGCAGGGAAGGGGATCACCCACCACCTGCCGCTGATTGTGCTGATGATCCTCTCCACCTTTGTTGGCGCGCTGATTGTTCCGCCGCTGCAGGGTGTACTGCCGGATACTGCCGAGCTTGAACATGGCCGCGTACTGACGCTGGAAATTACCTCCGGTGTGGTGGCAATTGCGGGCATCCTGATTGCCGCATGGCTGTGGCTGGGCAAACGGACTCTGGTGACGTCGATTGCCAACAGCGGCCCTGGCCGTCTGCTGGGAACCTGGTGGTATAACGCCTGGGGCTTCGACTGGCTCTACGACAAAGTGTTCGTTAAACCGTTCCTCGGTATTGCGTGGCTGCTGAAGCGCGACCCGCTGAACGCGCTGATGAACATCCCGGCCATTCTTTCTCGCGTTGCGGGCAAAGGGCTGGTGTTGAGTGAGAACGGTTATCTGCGTTTGTATGTGGCTTCCATGAGCATTGGTGCCGTGGTTGTATTGGCGCTGCTGATGGTATTGCGTTGAGTTTGACGAATGCGGTTTTGCCCGGTGGCGCTGCGCTTACCGGGCCTACAGGGTTCCGTAGGTCGGGTAAGCGTTAGCGCCACCCGACACCACAAACCGCACTCAACCGTGAAATTTGTCGAATTCGTTGAAAATCGGTCCTTGATAGGACTTTAACAAGGAATAAAGATCGCCATGTTATTACCCTGGCTAATACTGATTCCCTTTATCGGCGGCTTCCTGTGCTGGCAGACTGAACGCTTTGGCGTGAAGATGCCGCGCTGGATTGCGCTGATTACCATGGGATTGACGCTCGCACTTGGCCTGCAACTGTGGCTGCAAGGCGGTTACTCACTGACGCAATCCACCGGCCTGCCGCAGTGGCAGTCTGAGTTTATCCTGCCGTGGATCCCACGCTTCGGTATCTCTATCCATCTGGCTATCGACGGACTGTCGCTGCTGATGGTGGTGCTGACCGGCCTGCTGGGCGTGCTGGCGGTACTCTGCTCGTGGAATGAAATCCAGAAATATCAGGGCTTTTTCCACCTCAACCTGATGTGGATCCTGGGCGGCGTTATCGGCGTGTTCCTCGCCATCGACATGTTCCTGTTCTTCTTCTTCTGGGAGATGATGCTGGTACCGATGTACTTCCTGATCGCGTTGTGGGGCCATAAGGCGTCCGACGGTAAAACGCGTATCACGGCGGCGACCAAATTCTTCATCTATACCCAGGCGAGTGGTCTGGTGATGCTGATTGCGATTCTGGCGCTGGTGTTTGTGCACCATAATGCGACCGGCGTCTGGACCTTCAATTACGAAGACCTGCTGAAAACCCCGATGTCCCACGGCGTGGAATACCTGCTGATGCTGGGCTTCTTCATCGCTTTCGCGGTGAAAATGCCGGTGGTTCCGCTGCACGGCTGGTTGCCGGATGCGCACTCCCAGGCACCGACTGCCGGTTCCGTTGACCTGGCGGGCATCTTGCTGAAAACCGCGGCCTACGGTCTGCTGCGTTTCTCTCTGCCGCTGTTCCCGAATGCCTCTGCCGAGTTCGCACCCATTGCCATGTGGCTGGGCGTAATTGGTATCTTCTACGGCGCGTGGATGGCTTTCACCCAGTACGATATCAAGCGTCTGATTGCATACACCTCCGTTTCCCACATGGGCTTCGTGCTGATTGCTATCTATACCGGCAGCCAACTGGCCTATCAGGGCGCGGTGATTCAGATGATTGCTCACGGTCTGTCGGCGGCGGGTCTCTTCATCCTGTGTGGCCAGCTTTACGAGCGTCTGCATACCCGCGACATGCGTATGATGGGCGGCCTGTGGAGCAAAATTAAGTGGTTGCCAGCCTGTTCCCTGTTCTTCGCCGTGGCGACGCTGGGGATGCCGGGCACCGGTAACTTCGTCGGTGAATTCATGATTCTGTTCGGTAGCTTCCATGTGGTGCCGCTGATCACCGTCATCTCCACTTTCGGTCTGGTTTTCGCTTCCGTTTACTCGCTGGCGATGCTGCACCGCGCTTACTTTGGTAAAGCGAAGAGTGAAATCGCGGCCAAAGAGCTGCCAGGGATGTCGCTGCGTGAACTGTTCATCATTCTTCTGCTGGTCGTGCTGCTGGTTCTGCTGGGCTTCTATCCTCAGCCGATTCTGGACACGTCACACTCTGCGATGGGCAACATTCAGCAGTGGTTTGTTAATTCTGTTTCAACTACAAGGCCGTAATTCGCCATGACAATAACTCCACAACAACTGATCGCGCTGTTACCGCTGCTGATCGTCGGCTTGACGGTGGTGGTTGTGATGCTCTCCATTGCGTGGCGACGCAATCACTTCCTCAACGCTACGCTTGCGGTTATCGGGCTTAACGCGGCGCTGGTTTCGCTCTGGTTTGTTGGCCAGGCGGGCGCAATGGACGTGACGCCGCTGATGCGCGTCGACGGCTACGCCATGCTCTACACCGGCATGGTGCTGCTGGCGAGCCTCGCGACCTGTACGTTTGCTTACCCGTGGCTGGAAGGCTACCCGGATAACAAAGAAGAGTTCTACCTGCTGGTGCTGATTGCCGCACTGGGTGGCATTCTGCTGGCGAACGCCAATCACCTGGCGGCGCTGTTCCTGGGGATTGAGCTGATCTCGCTGCCGCTGTTCGGGTTGATTGGTTACGCTTTCCGTCAGAAACGTTCGCTGGAAGCGAGTATCAAGTACACCATTCTGTCTGCTGCGGCATCGTCTTTCCTGCTGTTCGGTATGGCGCTGGTTTACGCCAACTCTGGCAACCTGTCGTTCGTCGCGCTCGGTAAGAGCCTGGCAGACAACATGCTGCATGAACCGCTGCTGTTGGCGGGTCTGGGCATGATGATTGTCGGCCTTGGCTTTAAACTCTCGCTGGTGCCGTTCCACCTGTGGACGCCAGATGTCTACCAGGGCGCGCCTGCTCCGGTTTCCACCTTCCTGGCGACGGCGAGCAAAATCGCTATCTTCGGCGTAGTGATGCGTCTGTTCCTCTACGCGCCGGTAGGCGATAGCGAAGCGGTACGTATTGTGCTGGGCCTGATTGCCTTTGCCTCCATCATCTTCGGTAACCTGATGGCCCTGAGCCAGACCAACATCAAACGTCTGCTCGGCTACTCCTCGATCTCTCACCTCGGTTATCTGCTGGTGGCGCTGATTGCGCTGCAAAGCGGCGAAATGTCGATGGAAGCGGTAGGCGTGTATCTGGCCGGTTACCTGTTCAGCAGCCTCGGCGCGTTCGGCGTAGTGAGCCTGATGTCCAGCCCGTATCGCGGCCCGGATGCAGAATCACTGTTCTCCTACCGTGGTCTGTTCTGGCATCGCCCGATCCTCTCTGCGGTAATGACGGTGATGATGCTGTCGCTGGCTGGTATCCCGATGACGCTGGGCTTTATCGGCAAGTTCTACGTACTGGCCGTCGGTGTGCAAACTCACCTGTGGTGGCTGGTTGGCGCGGTTGTCGTCGGTTCGGCAATTGGCCTCTACTACTACCTGCGTGTGGCGGTAAGCCTGTACCTGCATGCGCCGGAACAGCTCAACCGTGATGCGCCGTCGAACTGGCAGTACAGCGCAGGCGGTATTGTGGTGCTGGTGTCTGCACTGCTGGTACTGGTACTTGGCGTCTGGCCGCAGCCGCTGATCGAACTGGTGCAGATGGCGATGCCGCTGATGTAAGGTTGAGTGTTGATGTGAAAAAACCGCCGATTTCGGCGGTTTTTTTATGGCATCCTGGCTTGAAAGAACTTTTTTTATAATCATTCGTAATGAACAATGTATTTAATCCCACCAACAAATAACCGGATGCATACCCTCAGGGACTTCAATCCATCCATGATCCGTATCTTCGGACCATCCTTCCCAACACTCATCAGGGGCAATTTCTTCTGCAAACCAACTCTGAACTTCTTCAGGTGAAGCAGAAGTGATAACTAAAATACTATCGCTAAAGGGCCAGTCTGGGTCATCGAACATCGTAATCTCTATCAAAACATCACTGACATCATTACGCTCACGAATTTTCTGCAAATGGTGATAAATAGCTTGCGGAGATGGTTCTGGAGTCACATTGCAACATATTGAACCGAGGATATTATTTCCGATAAAAAAATCCTCAAGAGATAACAATGGTCGGAGGGTGTCAGGATCATTAACATCACCGTTGATATTAACAAGTTGGGTAATGCGTTCTAAAGGTGTCATAATCATTCCTTGAGATGATGTACTCACAAAATGAATGGTATTGATTGAATTCATAGTGAATGAATATAACCAATACCATACCTCTTATTATTTTTAGTGTCATCATAACATGGATGTTAAGCAGGGAAGGGTTCCAGATATTTTAATTTTTAATGTCACGTAATAAAATCAAAACCCCATCCACCACCTGCGCCATCCGCTCATAATCCAACCTATCCGCGGTATCGCCCTTTAAATGGTACTCGGTATTTCGAAAAAATGCCGTGTCGGTAATCATCACTGCCGGAATATCTCGCTGCCAGTAATTAAGATGATCCGAAAAGTCGATTCCGGGAACAAACGACGGTGCGTTGATGGAATATACGGGTAATTTTTTGACTGATAATAAACCGGCCTTTACCTGACGCACGGCGCTAATATCCTGCATTCTCCCGACCACGGCGATGAAATTGCCGCGAGTAGGGTACAGCCAGTTCAGCCCGGCGATGGGATAGCGTTGGCTGTCGGGCGCGTCGTTGTAATAACCGATCATCTCCAGCGCCACCATCAGCTTCACCGGGCGCGTGAGTGAAGCGGCATGCACCACGCTGCCCATTTCATCGCTGCGGAAAAACGGCGGTTCTTCCGAGGCGTAAGCGACCAGTTGCACGCCGACATCCGGCGCTTGCTGTTGCAGCAGGCGCGCCAGTTCCAGTAACCCGGCAACGCCGCTGGCGTTATCGTCCGCACCGGGCGTGTAGGTTATCTGGCCATTTTCATCGCCGGTCGCAGAGTCATAATGCGCGCCAATAACTATCAGTGGGCCATCTTTCGGGCCAAAGTCGGCGATGATGTTTTTGTAAGGGCCGCTCGCGATGGGAACTGGTTGCTCACTCACGCTTGCGCCGCTGGCCTCGAAGGCGTGTCTGATGTAGCTGGCAGCCGCATTGAGATTCGCCATATTGTCCGCGCTTCGTGGATGCACGGTTTGCGAAAGATAACGCACGGTTTCTTCCAGTTTTGCCGGGCTGGCATGGTGTGGCGCGGAAGGCAACGGAGTGACCCACGGCTGGTATAAAATAAACATAAAACTCATCAATATAAAAATGATGAGTACTGATATGTTGCGGAAAACTTTTTTACCCATAATTGTTTTATAAACGAGATGTTGTTTGCTGTGGTGTCAGGTATTATACGGTGAAAACTCATCTTCAGTGAGAAAATTTCAAAGGGAACGATAGAGAATGTTTGTTAAATATAAAGCACTATTATTATTCGCTATTGTTACGCTATCAGGTTGTGCTGATAATATTGACGCTGATGGTGTTAACCCTGCAGCGTTAAAGGCTCCCCAGCCAGAGACGTGTCCGGTGTATGATCATTTTTTTACTAATAAAGGCGAGCAGATAGATAAAACATTGATCAAAGGAGTACCAGAATACTTATCCTCTTTGTTCAAAGATTATCTCCGTCGTTACGACGCCCGGTATGGTGATGAGTCCTTCATAACCTACCCGCAGAGTCTGACCCCGGAGGTCCGCCTGTCTATCAATGGCACGGAAGGTTATCTCTTTCTTCACCTGAAAGAGGGCGGATGGCGGCAGGAGAGGCTGTTGCCAGTGCACTGCGAGAATGGCCGAATGGTGTTAAAATCGAAATACCGTGAGAACGTCTATTCCGCATACGGTACGCTGGTGTTGCGCCCTGAAGGGGATAATTTGCGGGTGACAATCTATATGAAAGCGGTCAGAAGAGTGGCAGGGATATTTTCTGTTACCGAATCGGACATGTTATCTCAATGGCGTTTCCATCAGGCGGATCCTGTGTTGAGGGCATCAGCGTTGAAATAATAACATTCAAATTATGAATGTTATTTGTTTTATTATTTGTGGTATTTATTGCTATCCAGGAATAGTCTGCTAAATGCGTATCTGGCGTTAATTAAATGGGCAAGTGAGAGTGGTGGATTTATTCTTTTGACATGAGGTCATTTAAATAAAAAAGGATTTTATATGTGCAAAGATAAAATATTAATAATTTCCATATGCGGTCTGCTGCTAAATGGTTGTTCATCTCACTCACCTGTCGCCCCGGCATCCATGTCAGGCTATGCCGTTATGGGCACTGGCGCGCTTGCTTCTGCGCCTTCCGCGCAACCAGATACCTCCCGCTACACCCACTACGACGACAACCCGGTAAAACAGGTTGCCCAGTCGCCGCTGGCGACGTTCAGCCTGGATGTGGATACCGGCAGCTATGCCAACGTGCGGCGTTTTTTGAATCAGGGGCAGTTGCCCAACCCGGATGCGGTACGGGTTGAAGAGATGCTGAATTATTTTCCATTGAGCAAACGCCCGGATGATAAAACTGCTTTTGGGTGTCAGGAGGTGCAGAATTCCGGAGAGCGCTGCGTTCATATTGAAATTACCTCCGGCTGCGAACCTTTCTCTCATCCTTTCTCCGTCCGGTACGAACTCACTCCCGCGCCGTGGAACGAACAACACACCTTATTACGCCTGGATATTGCCGCGAAAGAGTTAGCCAGCAGTGAGCGTCCAGCCGCTAACCTGGTTTTCTTGATTGATACTTCTGGTTCGATGGAAGGAGATGGCCGTCTGCCGCTCATTCAATCGGCGCTGAAAATGATGGTCAATGACCTGCGCCCGCAGGACCACGTCTCTATTGTCACTTATGCCGGCTCTGCCGAAGTCTTGCTTTCAGCGACCTCCGGGGCAGAGAAGCAAACCATTATTCATGCAATTAGCGATCTTAGCGCTGACGGCAGCACTAACGGCGGCGCCGGGTTGCAAATGGCCTACGAACAGGCGCAAAAAGGTTTCATCAAAGGCGGCGTTAACCGCATTTTGCTGGCGACGGATGGCGATTTTAACGTCGGTATTGACGACCCGAAAGCCATTGAAACGCTGGTGAAAAAAGAGCGCGACACGGGCATTACGCTCTCCACGCTCGGCGTCGGTGATGACAACTTCAACGACGCGATGATGGTGAGGATCGCCGATGTGGGCAACGGCAATTACAGCTATCTCGATTCGTTATCGGAAGCGCAGAAGGTGCTGAATAACGAGATGCGCCAGACGCTGGTGACGGTCGCCAAAGACGTCAAAGCACAAATCGAGTTTAACCCGGCGCAGGTGATTGAATATCGCCAAATCGGTTACGAAAAACGCCAGTTGCGCGATGAAGATTTCAATAATGACGCCGTTGATGCCGGAGATATCGGCGCGGGGAAACATGTCACGGTGCTGTTTGAGCTGACCCTCGCCGGGCAAAAAGGCTCGGTCGATGCGCTGCGTTATGCGAAAGCATCGCCGAAAGCGGAGAGCGGCAAAGAGAACGAACTGCTGTGGGTGAAGCTGCGTTACAAAGCGCCGCAGGGTGAAACCAGCCGCTTGATGAGCCAGCCGGTGATGGCGACATCGTTACAAAACAGCTTTGAAATGGCTACCACGGATATGCGTTTTCTCTCAGCGGTAGCCGCTTTCGGGCAAAAACTGCGCGGTTCTGATGAGCTGGCAAAAACGTCCTGGCAGCAGATTGCAGGCTGGGCGGAGCGAGCTAAAGGCACGGATGAAAAAGGTTACCGGGCGGAGTTTGTCCGGTTGGTGGATCTCACCGCAGGGCTGTCGCTCTGAACGAAGGGGGCGGTTTCGCCCCCGTCACGATTACAGCGTAATGACGGTAAAATCCTCCGCCATTTCGCTGGCCGGGAAAATCTCCCTGCACTCGGCCAACATTCGCCTGCAACCTTCGGCGTCATAGCGCGAGCTGACGTGCGTAATAACCAAACGCCCTACGCCCGCATCGCGCGCCAGTTCGGCGGCCTGACGCGTTGACGAGTGCCCGCGACTGTTGGCTTTCTCTTCCATCGCCGTTTCCAGCGTCGTTTCATGCACCATCATATCCACGCCGTGAGCCATGGCGGATGCGCCTTCGCACGGTGCCGTGTCGCCAAAAATCGCCAGCGTTTTACCCGGCGTGTTGGGAGAGAGATAGTCGCGGCCATCGATCACGCGCCCATCTTCCAGCGTGACGCACAACCCGTCTTTAAGCTGCTGGAACAGCGGCCCCGGCTTCACGCCGGCGTTAATCAAGGCTTTTGCATCCAGTGCGCCCGGCTTGTCATGTTCTTCAACCCGATAGCCATAGCACTCAACCGGGTGATTAAGCGGATAAGCCGTAACCTTGCGCAGACCATCGTCCATCACAAAACCGGCGCTCACCTCGACGATTTCCATTGGATAATCGGTCCATGAACCGCTTAGGCGCAGCGTGGTTTCAACAAACTCGCGCAAGCCTTTTGGTCCATAAAGCGTTACCGGGTTCATATTGCCCGCCATCGAACGGCTGCACAGTAGCCCAGGCAGGCCAAACAGATGATCGCCATGCAAATGGGTGATGAAGATGCGGTCGATTTTTCCCGGATGCAGCGTGGTTTCCAGCAGCTGATGCTGCGTGCCCTCGCCGCAGTCAAACAGCCAGACTGCCGGTTGCGTTGGATGCTGATGATGCAGCAGAATGGCGGTGACGTTGCGCGTCCGGGTCGGTACGCCAGCGGATGTTCCCAAAAAAGTCAGTTGCATAACGCCGCTCCCATGGCGGTAATAAAAACAATAACGATTAAGGAGCCTATCATGATTCAGTGGCAAGATTTGCACCATTCTGATTTAACCGTCCCGCAGCTGTACGCGCTGCTGCAATTACGCTGTGAAGTTTTTGTGGTTGAGCAGGCTTGTGTCTATCAGGATATCGATGGCGATGATCTGGTAGGCGAGAACCGTCATCTTCTCGGCTGGCAGGGCGATACGCTGGTGGCGTATGCGAGACTTCTGAAAAGTGAAGATGATTTTTCCCCCGTTTCTATTGGTCGGGTGATTGTCAGCCCGGCCGTTCGCGGAGAAAAATTGGGTTATCAACTGATGGAACGCGCGCTGGCAAGCTGCGCGCAACACTGGCCGGAACACGCGCTGTATCTGGGTGCACAGGCGCATCTGCAGAATTTTTATCGCCACTTTGGTTTTATTCCGGTAACTGATGTGTACGACGAAGATGGCATTCCGCACGTCGGGATGGCGCGCGAGGTCGGGCAGGCGTAACCGGCAAGCGTTGACTATAGTTATTCCACAGGTTTAGCAAACATGGAGATAAACTATGGTTAATGAAACACATATTGACGACGACCTGACTCTGCTGAGCGATACCCTGGAAGAGGTGCTTCGTTCTTCCGGCGATCCCGCCGATCAGAAATACGTCGAGCTGAAAGCCCGTGCGGAAAATGCACTGCATGATGTTAAATCCCGCGTGAGCCATGCTTCAGACACTTACTATTACCGGGCGAAAAAAGCGGTGTACCGCGCCGACGACTATGTGCACGAAAAACCGTGGCAGGGTATCGGTGTTGGTGCAGCGGTCGGGCTGGTGTTAGGTCTTTTATTGACCCGTCGCTGAGCAAAATCACACTCCCTAATCATGGGTACTGCTTTTTATAACCAGTACCCCGTATAATGTACGGTTTTTAGAATAGGGAGGTTCGCGTGCTATCCGTTTCTGCTGCGCTAAAGAGTCTGGCTGACTCTCTGTCGGACGATTTTCCCGCTTCACCCGGCACGCGAATTATCGAGATCCCTTTCCCGTTAACTGACGCATTCGACCCGCTTTGCTGGTTGAATGCGCAGGCCATCTGGCCACAATTCTGGTGGCAGCAGCGCAGCGGCGCTGATGAAATTGCTGCCCTTGGCGCGACCGTTTCGTTTTCCTCGCTGGCGCAAGCCGAAGAATATTTAGCTCGTTATGATGCTGGTGACATTCGTATTTGTGGCCTGAATAGCTTTGACTACCGGCAGATAGCGCTTTTTTTACCGCGTCTGGAGTGGCGCCGTGAGGGCGGACACGCGTCGTTAAGAGTGAACCTGGCAAGCGACACGTCGCTACAGGCCGACGCCGTCGCGGCGAAAGCGTTTATTGCGCAGTTGTCATCACAAAGCGTTTGTCATACCTCTGCGCTGACGCTCGAAAGCGAAGTACACCGCCCTGGTGAAGCCGGATGGCGCGGGCTGATTGAAGAAGCCACGCTTGCTATTGCCGACGGCGAATTCGAAAAGGTGGTGCTGGCGCGCGCCACTGACCTGACGTTCACCACGCCGCCCGATGCCGGAGCGTTAATGGCCGCCAGCCGCCGCGTAAACCTCCGCTGCTATCACTTCTTTATGGCGTTTGACGCCCAGCAGGCTTTTTTGGGCTCATCCCCGGAACGGCTGTGGCGCAGGCGCGGCCTTGAGCTGGCAACGGAAGCGCTGGCGGGAACCGTCGCCAGCCATGCGGATCCCATTCAGGCACAGCATCTGGCCGACTGGCTGATGAATGATGATAAAAATCAGCGCGAGAACATGCTGGTGGTGGACGATATTTGCGCGCGTTTGCAGGGCCATGTCGATGCGCTCGATATTCTACCCGCTGAAATTGTTCGCCTGAGAAAAGTTCAGCATATACGCCGTGTTATCCAGGCTACGCTGAAAGAAGCGAACGATAATCGCTGTTTAATGCAGCTGCAACCGACCGCCGCCGTGTCTGGCTTACCGCGCGCGCAGGCCTTCGATTTTATTGATTGCTTCGAGCCGTTCTCGCGCGAATGGTATGCGGGATCGGCAGGTTATATTAGCCGCCATCAGAGCGAATTTTGCGTCACGCTGCGTTCGGCAAAAGTGAGCGGCAACACGGTGCGTCTGTATGCGGGCGCAGGGATTGTTGCCGGTTCGCAGGCCGATTCGGAATGGCAGGAAATAGAAAATAAAGCAGCGGGGCTGCGTTCTTTATTGTTCTCTGAGTAGAACATTAACGACTCATATCAAAATCTCATTGTTTCGTATTATTTATACTGAGTCGCAATATTGATACCGGACAAACATATGTCAGTAAGCGCTTTCAACCGACGCTGGGCGGCGGTGATCCTTGAAGCTTTAACCCGTCACGGCGTGCGCCATATCTGCATCGCTCCGGGGTCACGTTCCACACCGCTCACCCTGGCGGCAGCTGAAAACCGTACATTTATTCATCACACGCATTTTGATGAGCGTGGGCTGGGCCATCTGGCGTTAGGGCTGGCGAAGGTCAGTCGCCAACCGGTGGCGGTTATCGTCACGTCGGGCACGGCGGTGGCGAATCTTTATCCGGCGCTGATTGAAGCCGGGCTCACCGGGGAAAAGATCATACTTCTGACCGCCGACAGGCCGCCGGAGCTGATTGACTGTGGGGCGAATCAGGCGATTCGTCAGCCGGGCATGTTTGCCTCACATCCCTCTGAAACGCTCTCTCTGCCGCGTCCGAGTCAGGATATTCCGGCTCGCTGGCTGGTCTCTTCGATTGATCATGCGTTGGGCTCGCTACATGCGGGCGGCGTACACATTAACTGCCCGTTCGCTGAGCCGCTGTATGGCGAAATGGACGACACGGGCCTTGAGTGGCAGCAGGCGCTGGGCACGTGGTGGCAGGAAGATAACCCCTGGCTGCGCGAATCGCTGCATCTTGAAAGCAATAAGCAGCGCGACTGGTTCTTCTGGCGGCAAAAACGCGGCGTTGTGGTTGCCGGGCGCATGAGCGCGGAAGAGGGCAAAAAGGTTGCCGAATGGGCGAAAACGCTTGGCTGGCCGCTGATTGGCGATGTTCTTTCGCAAACCGGCCAACCGTTACCCTGCGCCGATCTATGGCTGGGCAATGCGGCGGCGGTAAGCGAACTGGCGCAGGCACAAATTGTGGTGCAGCTTGGCAGCAGCCTGACGGGCAAACGTCTGTTGCAGTGGCAGCTAACCTGCGATCCGGAAGAGTACTGGCTGGTGGATAATCTCACCGGGCGTTTAGATCCGGCACATCATCGTGGTCGCCGACTAGTTTGTGAAATTGACCGTTGGCTGGAACTGCATCCGGCAGAAAAACGCACGCCATGGTGTACGGCGATCCCCCGTCTTGCTGAGCAGGCATGGAAGAATGTTCGTGCCATCAGCGAAACCTTCGGCGAAGCGCAGCTGGCGCATCGCATCCGCCATTATTTGCCGCAGCAGGGGCAGCTTTTTGTCGGAAATAGCCTGGTGGTCCGTTTGATTGACGCCCTAAGCCAGCTGCCTGCCGGATACCCGGTTTACAGCAATCGCGGTGCCAGCGGCATTGACGGTTTGATTTCAACGGCGGCGGGCGTCCAGCGCGCCAGCGCCAAATCAACGCTGGCGATTGTGGGCGATCTCTCTGCGTTATATGACCTCAACGCGCTGGCGCTGCTGCGTCAGGTTTCCGCGCCTTTCGTACTCATCGTGGTGAACAACAACGGCGGGCAAATTTTCTCGCTGCTGCCCACCCCGGTGGAGGAGCGTGAACGCTTCTACGCCATGCCGCAGAATGTGCATTTTGAACATGCGGCGAAAATGTTTGGCCTGAATTATCATCAGCCGCAGGACTGGGCCGCGCTTGAAGCTGCGCTCGATAAAGCCTGGCGTACACCCGCCACCACGGTGATTGAACTGGTGGTGAACGACACCGATGGCGCGCAAACCCTGCAACAGCTGCTGGCACAGGTCAGCCATCTATGATGTTAAACGCCGTTGCGCGCGAAGGTGATGCCGGGCAACCGTGGCTGGTTTTCCTGCACGGTTTCTCCGGTGATTGCCGTGAGTGGCAACCGGTAGGCGAGGCGTTCCCACGCGCCTCGCGGCTTTATATTGATTTGCCCGGTCATGGCGGTTCTGCCGATTGCCGGGTAACCCATTTTGCCGACGTCTGCGCGGCGCTCCAGGCGACGCTACTTAGTTACAACATCCTCAACTACTGGCTGGTGGGTTACTCGCTGGGCGGACGCATTGCGATGACCTTTGCCTGCCAGCATCAGCCGCAAGGGCTGCTGGGGGTGGTGGTTGAGGGCGGTCATCCGGGGCTGCAAAGCGCAGAACAACGCGCGCAGCGCTGGCAATCGGACAATCTCTGGGCGCAGCGTTTTGCCCGTGAACCGCTGAACCAGGTGTTTGATGCCTGGTATCGGCAGCCGGTTTTTGCCAGCCTGACGCCTGCGCAGCGCGATGCGCTGGTGGCGCTACGCCAAAACAATGACGGCAGCGCGCTGGCGGCTATGCTATTAGCAACGTCGTTAAGCGTGCAGGACGATCTGCGCGAAGCCCTGCGCGACCGTGCCTTCCCATTCTGGTATCTCTGCGGCGAGCGCGACAGCAAATTCAGGGCCATAGCCGATGAGCTTGCCGCGCCTTGCCATGTAATTCATAACGCCGGACACAACGCGCATCGGGAAAACCCCGAGGGCGTGGTGGCATGTCTGGCGCAGATTGTGCATCTCTGACTATAGGACACACTATGATCTATCCTGATGAAGCTATGCTTTACGCGCCGATTGAATGGCAAGACTGTTCTGAAGGCTACACCGACATTCGTTATCAGAAATCCGCTGACGGCATTGCCAAAATCACCATCAACCGTCCGCAGGTACGTAACGCTTTCCGTCCTCTGACCGTCAAAGAGATGATTCAGGCGCTGGCGGATGCGCGTTATGACGATAACATCGGGGTGATTGTCCTGACTGGCGAAGGCGACAAAGCGTTCTGCTCCGGCGGCGATCAGAAAGTGCGCGGCGACTACGGCGGATACCAGGATGATGCAGGCACGCACCACCTGAACGTGCTCGATTTCCAGCGCCAGATCCGCACCTGCCCGAAACCGGTAGTCGCGATGGTGGCAGGCTATTCCATCGGCGGCGGTCACGTACTGCATATGATGTGTGACCTGACGATCGCGGCGGAAAACGCCATCTTCGGCCAGACGGGCCCGAAAGTGGGCTCCTTCGACGGCGGCTGGGGCGCATCCTACATGGCGCGTATCGTTGGGCAGAAAAAAGCGCGTGAAATCTGGTTCCTGTGCCGTCAGTACAATGCTCAGGAAGCGCTGGATATGGGCCTGGTTAACACCGTTGTGCCGCTGGCTGACCTCGAAAAAGAGACCATTCGCTGGTGTCGCGAAATGCTGCAAAACAGCCCGATGGCGCTGCGCTGCCTGAAAGCCGCACTGAACGCCGACTGTGATGGTCAGGCGGGTCTGCAGGAACTGGCGGGTAACGCCACGATGCTGTTCTATATGACTGAAGAAGGTCAGGAAGGGCGCAACGCGTTTAACCAGAAACGCCAGCCTGATTTCAGCAAATTTAAACGGAACCCGTAATGCGACACGCGCAGGTTTACCGCTGGCAGGTACCAATGGACGCGGGCGTGGTACTGCGCGAACGGCGGCTAAAAACCCGCGACGGATTGTTTGTCTGGCTGCGTGACGGCGAGCGCGAAGGCTGGGGAGAAATCTCCCCCCTGCCGGGCTTCAGCCGTGAAACGCTGGATGAAGCGCAATCCGCTTTACTGGTCTGGGTGCAAAACTGGCGACAGGGTGCTGATACCCCGTTGCCGGAACTGCCCTCGGCGGCGTTTGGTATTAGCTGTGCGCTGGCGGAACTGGACGATACGCTGCCGGTGACGGCGGATTATCGTGCCGCGCCGCTGTGCACTGGCGACCCGGATGAACTGGTGCTGGCGCTGGCCGACATGCCCGGCGAAAAAGTGGCGAAGGTGAAAGTCGGCCTTTACGAGGCGGTGCGCGACGGCATGGTGGTGAATCTGCTTCTGGAAGCGATCCCCGATTTACATTTGCGGCTGGACGCCAATCGCGCCTGGACGCCGCTAAAAGCGCAGCAGTTCGCCAAATACGTCAACCCGGCATTCCGCGATCGCATCGCGTTTCTCGAAGAACCGTGTAAAACACGCGATGATTCGCGCGCGTTTGCCGTGGAAACGGGCATTGCTATCGCGTGGGATGAAAGCCTGCGCGATGACGATTTTCGCTTCGAAGCCGAACCTGGCGTGCGCGCGGTGGTGATTAAACCGACTCTCACCGGTAGCCTGCAAAAAGTGCAGGCGCAGGTCGCCGCGGCGCACGCGTTGGGTTTGACGGCGGTCATCAGCTCTTCCATTGAGTCGAGCCTTGGACTGACGCAGCTGGCGCGTATTGCGGCCTGGCTGACGCCGGACACCATTCCGGGTCTTGATACGCTGAACCTGATGCAGGCCCAGTTAATCCGCCGCTGGCCGGATAACCCGCTGCCGTGCCTGGATATGCTATCGCTGGAGCCGTTGCTGTGAGTTTTTCAACCTGGCCCTGGCGTTACTGGCGAGCGCAGCGGGGCGATGCACCCGCGCTGCGCCTCGACAACGAGACGCTTCACTGGACGCAGCTGTGTGAGCGAATCGACGCGCTGGCAGCCGGGTTTCAGGCGCAGGGCGTACGCGACGGCGACGGTGTCGCGCTTTGCGCGCGCAACCGGGGTGAAACGGTGCTGGCCTGGCTGGCATTGTTACAGTGCGGGGCCCGTGTTTTACCGCTTAACCCGCGTCTGCCCACTACGCTGGTAAACGCCTTACTGCCGGGGTTAACGCTGCGTCACGTGCTCAACCTGGAAAACAGTGAGATTGCCGATTCGCTGCCACGCCTCATGCTGCGAGAATCCACGGGTTATCACGATGTTGGCTGGCGGCCTGAACGCCTGGCCTCGATGACCCTCACCTCGGGCTCCACGGGGCTACCAAAAGCGGCGGTGCACACCTGCGCGGCGCACCTTGCCAGCGCGCAGGGCGTGTTAAGTTTGATTCCGTTTGCGGCGGGTGAGTGCTGGCTTTTGTCGTTGCCGCTGTTCCATGTCTCCGGGCAAGGGATTTTCTGGCGCTGGCTCTGTTCGGGCGCCCAGATGGCGGTGAGCGAGCGTCCACTCGCCGAGGCGCTGCAAGGATGTACACATGCTTCACTGGTGCCGACTCAGCTTTGGCGCTTGTTGAATGATGAACAGCCGCTGTCGCTCAAAGCCGTGCTGCTGGGCGGCGCGGCCATTCCCGCCGACCTTACCGAGCAGGCGAGCTCGATGGGGATTCGTACCTTCTGTGGCTACGGGCTGACCGAATTTGCCTCTACCGTTTGCGCGCGTGAAGCTAACGGCGGCGATGATGTGGGTACGCCGCTTGCCGGGCGAGAGCTCAAACTGGTGAACGGTGAAGTCTGGCTGCGCGCACAAAGTATGGCCTCGGGCTACTGGCGCGATGGCGCGCTTGTGCCGCTGGTCAACGCCGAAGGTTGGTTTGCCACGCGCGATCGCGGCGAAATTCGCGACGGTAAACTCTATATTGTTGGGCGCATGGATAACCTCTTCTTTAGCGGCGGAGAAGGTATTCAGCCTGAAGAAGTAGAGCGGGTTATTGTGGCGCATCCTGCGGTTTCGCAGGTGTTTATCGTTCCGCTGGATGATCCTGAGTTTGGGCAGCGCCCGGTCGCGGTAGTCGATAGCGAAAGCGATATCGATCTTTCTGTACTGGCGGGTTGGTCGAAAGATCAACTGGCGGGCTTCCAGCAACCGTGCCACTGGCTGCGGTTACCGGAAATGATGAAAAATAGCGGAATCAAAGTCTCACGTCATCAACTGAGGACATGGGTCTCACAGATTCTGGGTGCATCTCCCCGCTAGCTCTCCTCTGTAACGAATCGGGATAAGCCTCTGTTTCCCGATTCTTCTTTCTCCAGCTTTCTGCGTATTTCTTGAAATACTTTTGTGACGTAATTAGTTACATTTAAAAGTATGATCGCCCTTTTAGTTCATGCGGTTGGCAAAATTGAGCAGTACAATTCGCCCGTTTTTTTTGGCGATTCACACTGTGCTTGCGGGAAAGGAATAAAATGAAAAAGAGCATACTATTTGGCCTGATGGGGATGCTGTTGCTCCCGGTTGCGGCAAATGCAATCAGCGTTAGCGGCCAGGCTGGCGAAGAATATACCAACCTTGGCGTCGGCTTTGGCACCGAATCGACGGGCCTTGCGCTGAGCGGTAACTGGGCGCATAACGACGATCACGGCGATATCGTGGGTGCGGCGTTGGGAGTGAACATTCCATTAGGGCCGTTTATGGCAACAGCGGGCGGCAAAGGTGTTTATCTGAGCCCGAACTACGGTGATGATGGTTACGCGGCGGCGGTTGGCGGCGGGTTACAGTGGCAAATCGGCGAACGCTTCCATCTGTTTGGTGAGTATTACTACTCGCCGGATTCGCTCTCCAGCGGCGTAAAAGACTACGAAGAAGCCAACGCGGGCGGTCGCTTTATGATTATGCGTCCGTTGAGCGTGGAAGCGGGATACCGCTACATCAACCTCGCCGGCAAAGATGGCAATCGCGACAGCGCCGTCGCAGATGGCCCGTACGTTGGCGTCAGCGCTAACTTCTGATTCTCCCCGGCGCGGCACTCAGTCGCGCCAGTTTTCTCGTTTTTATTCCTCGCCTTGCGCTATAGTAAATCGTCCTCTTTTACTGGAGAAAGCGATGATAAACGTAGAGATGCTGTCTACGGGCGACGAAGTCTTATACGGGCAAATTGTTGATACCAATGCGGCCTGGCTTGCTGATTTCTTATTTGAACAAGGTTTACCGCTTTCCCGGCGTAACACGGTGGGCGACAAACTCGATGACCTGGTGTCGATTCTGCGCGAGCGCAGCACCCAGGCTGACGTGCTGATTGTTAACGGCGGTTTAGGGCCGACCAGTGATGATTTAAGCGCGCTTGCCGCCGCGACGGCGAAAGGCGAATCGCTGGTGCTGCATGAACCATGGCTGGCGCAGATGGAGAAATTCTTCAAAGAACGTGGCCGCGTGATGGCGCCGAGCAATCGCAAGCAGGCGGAAATTCCTGCCAGCGCCGAGTTTATTGATAACCCGGTGGGTACCGCCTGCGGCTTTGCCATTAAGCTCAACCGTTGCCTGATTTTCTTCACCCCTGGCGTGCCGTCTGAATTTAAGGTGATGGTTCAACAGGAAATTTTGCCACGCCTGCGCGCACGTTTTGATATCCCTGAGCCGCCGCTGTGTCTGCGACTCACCACGTTCGGGCGTTCGGAAAGCGATCTCGCGCAAAGTCTCGATCACCTTGCGCTGCCTGCGGGCGTATCGATGGGTTATCGTTCATCGATGCCGATTATAGAGCTCAAGCTGACCGGCCCGGCGAGTGAACGTCAGGCAATGGAAGCCCTGTGGCCGGAAGTGAAAAAGGTGGCGGGCGATAGCCTGATTTTTGAAGGCACCGAAGGCCTTCCAAAGCAGCTTGCTCGTGCATTGCAGGATAAGCAGCTGAGCCTGACGCTGAGCGAACAGTTCACCGGCGGGCTGCTGGCGCTGGAGCTACAACGCGCAGGTGCGCCGCTGCTGGCCAGTGAGGTGATTCCATCGCAGGAAGAGACGCTGGCGCAAACGGCACGGTGGGCGGAAGAGCGCCGCGAAAACCATTTTGCTGGCGTAGCGCTTTCGGTGACCGGGCTTGAAAACGAGTATCTGAACTTCGCGCTCTCCACCGCAGAAGGGACCTGGGCGCTGCGCGTGAAGTTCAACACCACGCGTCACAGCCTGGTTGTTCGCCAGCAGGTTTGCGCCATGATGGCGATGAACATGCTACGACGCTGGCTTAACGGGATGGATGTTGCCAGCGAGCACGGCTGGATTGAAGTGGTGGAAACGCTGAAGGTGTAGCGGTGTGGCATTGCCGGATGGCGGCTACGCCTTATCCGGCCTACAGATTTCGCCTGACGTGGTAGGCCTGATAAGCGAAGCGCCATCAGGCATTGCGCAGGCGGCATTGTTGGATGGCGGCGACGCCTTATCCGGCCTACAGACTTCACCTGATCTGGTAGGCCTGATAAGCGAAGCGCCATCAGGCATTGTGCAGGCGGCTTTGCTTATGCCGATAGCGCCTGCGCCAGCAGCGTAATCGGATGTTCGCAGCGCTTGCTGGTCGACATCTCGATTTGCCACTTACAGGTTTCGCAATCGGTCACCACGATATCCGCACCGCTTTCCTCAATCTGGCTGAACAGCGGCGCCCCTACGGCTTGCGAGGTGGGGTAATTCTCCGACTTAAAGCCATAGGTGCCCGCAATACCGCAGCATTGGGAATCGAGCACCGTTAGCTCCAGTCCTGGGATTTGCCGCAGCAGCTCCAGGGTGTAGAGCGTCCAGCCCATTTTCTCCATATGACACGGCGTGTGATACACCACCTTCAGCGGCAACGGTTTCAGCGGCAGCGTTTTTCCTTCATCAAGTTTTCGCCACAGCCAGCGCGTGGCGAGGTCAATATGCTCGCGCAAGCCGTCGTTATCGACATTCAGCAGATGCGGATATTCATCGCGCAGCGTAAATGTGCAGGTAGAGGAGGTCGCGATAACGGGCAGCGATTTATCCTCAATGGCCTCGCGCAGTGACGCAACGTTGCTTTGCGCCTGCTTGCGCGCCTTATCGGTGAAACCGTTAGCAATCAACGGCACTCCGCAACATTTCTCTTTACTCAATAGCTGGACGCCTGTTCCCAGCGCATTCAGCACCTTAATTAAATCTTTGCCCAATTGCGGATGGTTGTAGTTGACGTAGCAGCCGTGGAAAAATGCCACCTGATCGGCAAACTGCGCCTGCTGTTTTGCCACGCTGCGATACCAGCGGCGGAAGGTGCCGAAGGAGTATTTTGGCAGCGTGCGGCGATGATCAATTTTTAGAGCAACATCAAGCAGATGACGCACGGGCTTCAGACCCGTTGCCGCATTCACCAGCGGCGCTAACGGCGTCGACATCTGCCCCATCAGATCCGTATGGCTGAGTATGCGATTGCGCAGCGACGGTGGAGTGACGTCATAGCGCGCGCGGGCGCGCTGGATGATATCGCCAATTTTAACATCGGACGGGCACGCGACTTCGCAGCGTTTGCAGTTGATACAATATTTCAGCGCCTCATCGTACAGCGCGCCGTCTTTCAGGCGCAGCCTCTCGCCGTCAGGGCCCGCCTGTTTCGGCCCCGGATAGCGCGGATTTACCCGGCTTACCGGGCAGGCCGTGGTGCAGGCGGTACACTTGATGCAATTCTCGAACTGGCCGCTACTCATGCTTCACCTCCCATCAGCAGGGCAATTTGCTGCGCGGCATGGAGCGCCGTCACCGCACAAACGCCACCGCCACAGCCCTGAGCGATGGCATCGCAGCCGCCCAGAACCGAACCAATCACAAACACATTTTCCAGCCGCTGGCCGGCAATGGCCGGGCGCAGCATCGCATCGGTCGCGACACCAAACTGCTGCCATGGCTGAGGGTCAAAGACATCCGGGCGATACCATAATGCGCGGGTAGCTGCCTGCATCACGTCAAGATTAAGCACCGGTTCGCGAATCGTTTCACGGTTGGCGATTAACCCATTACTGAAGAAACTGCCGCTCGCCAGCACGACATAACGTGCGCGCAGAGAAATGTCGGCGTGATTACGCGTCCAGACGGCGGTGGCAAGTTGATTTTCCAGCGTTACCTTTTGTACCTCATCGCCCGGCATCCAGACGCCACCCGCGCGGATAAATTGCCGCTGAAGCTGCGCCTGCAACCGCATGCCGGGTACGGATGGCGGCAGTGTTGGCAACAGATGCAGCGAGCAGCTGAGTTTCCCGCAGAGCCAGTCGTAGAGTTGGCTATCGCTTGCGCCGAAACAGGCCGGAAGCCACAGGGCATCGCAACCCTGCGCCAGCGGAGCGAGCGCATCGTACAACGGCTGCCACTGTTCCGGCTTGTCGAGTAGTCGAGCGATGTTTGCCGCGCGGAATTCGCTGGCGTTTTCGCGCAGCACATCCAGCTGTGGCAGGTCGATTTCAACCGTATCGACGTCAAGACCCTGTTTACGTAATGATTCGGCGGCAAGTGGTGCCTGAAAATCGAGAAAACCGGTTATCCCCACAACCCGGACTTTACTGGCCGCTGGCGGGAAGAGCGGCGTTTCTCGAGGGCTGAGCCAGGCGCTGCGCAACAGGCCCAGTGGGGTAACGCGCTGATGCGACTGCTCCGCCTCGCCCTGAAAATCGATGCCGCATTCGCTAAACAGGGCTTGCGCCTGACGGGCGTACGACAGGACGTTTTCGCAGCCCACTTTGTTGTAAGGATGTTCCGGAGCTTGCCGCCTTAACGCCTCCAGACCGAGATGAATATCCTCGACCGGTTGCCCGTCGGGCAACATGCTAAGGAGATCCAGCGATCCCGATGCGAAGTTCAGCGCGCTTTGCCCACGGCTGACAATGGCGCAGCGCAAGCCTTGTGACTGAAGCTTTAACCCGCACAGCAACCCGGCGAGGCCGCCGCCGATGATAACCGTATCAAATTTCATCCTGATGCTCCTTTTGCAGCCCGCACAATCCCTGATAGACCCAGCGTGTCAGTTCGCTTTCGCGCAGCGCATCACCCCAGGCAATTGGCTGCACGCCTTTCCAGCGCTCATTGAGGAAATCGGACAGTTGTTTCAACGACTGGCTGGCATCGGTGGCGTGAAAACGCGGCAGCAGCCCCGCCGCGCGGCAGGCGCACAGTTCGCCCTGACAGGTACCCATACCGACGCGGGTGCGGCGACGCAGATCGAGCAAATTGCGCACATTCAGGTTTTCAACGGCATATTGTACTTCGCCCGCCGTAACGGCTTCGCATTCACACACCAGGCTGCGATGCAGACGGTTATCCCCAATCCAGCCCGGCGTACGATCTCCATGGCGATAAATCACCGAACCGCGCAGCGGCGCGGGCAGAGAGATAATGCGCTGAAGCGTTTTCTCCTGACTCTCACGCGAGCCGGGGAGCGGGGTAGTGGCGGTGGTACATGATGTCGTGTTGCCCACTTTGCGACACACCGCGTCGGTGGCCCATTCGGCCATCAGGCGATAGGTCATCAGTTTGCCGCCGGTAATGGTTATGAAACCTTCCATTCCGTCGCGCTGCGCGTGATCGAACAAGACTATGCCTCGGCTGACGTTGCGCCCGGTTGGGTCATCATCGCAGGCAACTAACGGGCGCACGCCTGAGTAAGCGCGCAGAATACGCGTGCTGCCCATGCGCGGCGCCAGTTTTTCGCCTTCGCGGATCAGCGTATCGACTTCCTGCGCGGTAACGCGGTTGTCGTCAATTTCGTCGTAATCGATATGCATGGAGGTGGTGCCAATCAGCGAAATGGTATCGCCTGGCACCAGAATATCGGCATCCGCAGGCTTGCGGCAGCGGTTAATTACATGCTGGTTGATGCGGTGATCGAGAATGAGCAGCGAGCCTTTGGCCGGGAACATACGGATGCTCAGGTCGGCATATTCGGCGATGCGCTGCCCCCAGATCCCGGCGGCGTTCACCACCACCTGCGCACGGAGTTCACGCGTTTCCTGCGTTTGACGATCGTGCAACCGCACGCCGCGCACGTTCGCGCCGTCGCGAATAAGCCCGGTGACTTCATGCCCGGTGAGAATATCCGCACCGTGTTCACGCGCATCCAGCATATTGGCTGCGGTAAGCCGGAAGGGATCAACCGTGCCATCCGGGACTTTTACCGCGCCCGTCAGTGCCGGGTTAACGCCCGGCTCAATGCGTCGCGCTTCCTGCGGATCAATCGCCTGTGCGTCAATGCCTGCGCTGGCGCAGGCCTGTAAAAAGGTGGCCTGAAAGTCGAGGCTGTCTTCCGGCAGGGTGATAAACAGCCCTCCGGTAGGTTCGATACAGTGGCGGGCGATATGTTTCAGGATG
Source organism: Pseudocitrobacter corydidari (assembly GCF_021172065.1). Lineage (NCBI taxonomy): Bacteria > Pseudomonadati > Pseudomonadota > Gammaproteobacteria > Enterobacterales > Enterobacteriaceae > Pseudocitrobacter > Pseudocitrobacter corydidari. The sequence continues at coordinate 443,622 of NZ_CP087880.1, forward strand.
CGGTTTTCGCTGATGCATTCGCGCGCCGATTCGCTGTCGGTGACGGCGTAGCGTGCGCCGCTGTGCAGCAGGCCATGGTTACGCCCGGTCGCCCCGGTGGCGATGTCGTGTCGTTCGACCAGCATCACCCTGAGGCCGCGCAGGGCGCAGTCGCGGGCGATTCCCGCGCCGGTCGCGCCGCCGCCGATAATAATGGCATCGTATTCCGCTGATGGATGCATTGTTCAGTCCTTACATGACAATATCCTTATCCTCAGTAAGCCATAATTTACGGCGAATTTGTTTGATATTGCGCACATTCGAACTTTTATATTTTCGTTTTCGCGCATTTGTGGGGGTCAGAATGCGCGGCTCTCGACCAGGTTTTGCAGACAATCGCTCAACAGCAGTACCGGGCTTCCTTCGGTGGGGGCGGTTTGGGCGATAAGCGAAATATGGCGATAAAAATCCGGTTCCAGCGGCACGGAACAGAGCGTGTGTTCTACCGCTTTTAAGGTCAATTCCGGTAATAAGGCAATCCCTAAGCCCTGGCGAATAAAACTGATTGCCGTACCGGGATGATTAAATTCGTAGCGAATTTGTGGGGTGATATTCCGTGCCTGAAATAACGACATAATAGTTAATTCATAGCGTCCTTTACTGATAATCAGCGGCTGATTCACCAGGTCTTCCAGGGTAAGCGAGGCCCGCGCGGCAAAAGGGTGATCGGCAGGTACGACGACGGTGAATTTATCTTTGTAAACAGCGTGAGAGTAAAGCGAGGTGACCGGAAAATGCACCAGCCCGGCGCTAAATTCCCCGGTGCGAACCGCATCAATAATTTCCGGCCCGTTTGCTTCGTGAGGAATAATATGAATATGTGGATGATGCTTCGTGAAATAACGAACAATTGGCGGAAGAATACAGGCGCAGGCGCTGGGAAAGCAGCCAATATGCAACCAGCTTACGGGCTGAGTTTTTTCCAGCGCGGCAATTTCTTTGATGGCGCTGACTTCCTGCATCACGTTGCGAAAGTGGCTGACGATACGCTCGCCCACGGGCGTCAGGCGAATGGCGCGCGCGCGTTGGCGAATAAAGATTTTCACCTGCAACTCATCCTCGATAGCTGAGATAGCCTGGCTTACCGCCGATTGGGTCATAAAGAGGCGTTTTCCCGCTTCGGTAAAACCGCCGTAATCCAGCACCGCGAGGAGCGCGGTCATTTGGGTTATTGTCATTAGTTTTTACTACTGTTGATTATTAAAGCAATGAATTTTACTAATAGAATATAGCGCGCCTAAAATAGGTTCTCTTCACGGTGTCACAAAACGGCCTTAATGCTTCATATATTTGTTTTGTGAATGTCTTTTTATGATTCATAAATGCTATTTATTTGGTTGTCAGGATATGAAAGAAAAATTATGGACGAAGGATTTTTGGGCGATAACAATAATTAGCTTTATTATCTTTTTTGTCTTCTATGTGCTGCTTACGCTATTACCGCTTTATATCGCCGATCAACTACATGCTTCCGCGAGCAAAGCGGGCCTGCTGGTCACCTTCTTTTTAGCTGCTGCGATTGTCATTCGCCCATTTTCCGGGCAGTGGGTCGGCAAATTTTCGAACAAAAAAATTCTGGTGCTCTCCTCTCTGGCCTTTTTTATCGTCTGTGCGTTGTATCCTTTTTGCCAGTCGATTGAAGCGCTGCTTTTTATACGCGTGCTTCATGGCATCACCTTTGGGGTGATCACGACGGTAAAAGGGACCATTTCCGCACGGCTGATACCGGCCTCCCGACGTGGCGAGGGCATTAGCTTTTTCTCATTAGCAATGGGGCTGGCGATGGTCGTCGGCCCGTGGGTGGGGCTGAACCTGGCGCAGCATCAGCTGTATAACGCGGCGTTTGGCCTGTGCGCAGGCGTGGCGGCAGTGGGCATTATCTTGTCGTTCATCATGCGCGTACCGCCGGTGCTTCATCATGCCGATGGCAGCAAACCGAAAATGGGCTTTGCGGCGATGTTCGATCGCGCCGCACTGCCGTTCGCGCTGGTGACCTTCTTCATGACCTTCTCGTATGCGGGCGTGTCGGCTTTTCTGGCGCTCTACGCACGTGAACTCGACCTGATGTCTGCTGCCAGTAATTTCCTGCTGTGCTACGCTATTTTCCTGATGATTTGCCGAACTTTCACCGGAAATATCTGTGATAAGAAAGGGCCTAAGTGCGTGGTTTATCCGTGCCTTGCCTTTTTCGCCGTCGGTTTAGTGGTGCTGGGCTACGTTCATGGCAGCGCGATGATGATTTTTTCCGGCGCGCTTATTGGGATTGGCTATGGTTCCGTCACGCCGGTATTTCAGACGCAAATTATCAGTTCCGTCGAACCGCATAAAATTGGCGTTGCCAACTCCTTGTTTTTCAATGCAATGGATGCCGGGCTGGCGTTGGGGGCTTTCGTTATGGGCATGATGGCGGAAGGCTGCGGCTATCGCGCGATTTATTTCTGTGGCGCAGTGCTGGTGGTTATTGCCGGTGGCATCTATGGTGCGCAGATGAAAACAAACGTTAAACGCCAGATTGATTTGCACAGCAATGCCGGATAAACGCTAAAAACTTTGCTGAAGGTAATATATGATTATTCCTTTGCATATTCTTAAGCGTTAACGGGCGAGGCAAGTCATGGCAGTATCAAATGGACTGGATGAATTTAATCAGTGGTGGGCGACAGAGGGCGACTGGGTTGAGGAGCCAAACTACCGCCGCAACGGGATGAGCGGCGTCCAGTGCGTTGAGCGTGACGGTAAAAAACTGTACGTGAAGCGCATGACGCAGCATCTGTTCCGCTCGGTTCGCTATCCGTTTGGTCGCCCGACCATTGTGCGCGAAATCGCGGTGATTAAAGATCTGGAAAAAGCGGGCGTGATCGTGCCGAAGATCGTTTACGGCAAAGCGATGAAAATTGATGGCGAGTGGCGCGCGCTGCTGGTCACTGAAGATATGAAAGGTTTTATCTGCATTGGTGACTGGTATCACCAGCATGCGGTCACGCCCTTCCCGGACGATGTGCGTGAAGCCATGCTGAAAGCCGTTGCTGTGGCCTTCAAAAAGATGCACAGCGTGAATCGCCAGCACGGTTGCTGCTATGTGCGTCATATCTATGTGAAAACGGAAGGAACGGTGGAAGCGGGCTTCCTCGATCTGGAGAAAAGCCGTCGTCGTCTGAGCCGCGAAAAAGCGATTCGTCATGATTTTGCACAGCTGGAGAAATATCTCGATCCGATTCCAAAAGCGGATTGGGAGAAGGTGAAGGCGTACTATTACGCGCTGTAATAAAATGGCCGCCCAACGGGCGGCCATTTACATTTCTATCTCAATATCACCCTTTGCCCGGCAGCAGCAGGGCAAAATCTCGCCTGGCTGAATGAACGCCAGCGGTTCCGTCAGCCAGTCGACCTGGCCTGCTACCAGACGCGTGCGGCATGAACCGCAGTAGCCTTCGCGGCACTGATACTCAACCTCAACATTGTGGGATTCCAGTGCGGCCAGCAGGGAAGGGTGTTCATCCTGGCACAGCAGTTGTGTGCCAGAGATGCGGAGGATAACGCGGCTCATTAGAGCTGGAAATCGCTCAGGTCGTCGGTATTGACTTCAGAGTCTATCTGGCCGACCAGGTAAGAACTCACTTCCACTTCCTGCGGGGCTACCTGCACGTTATCGGACACCAGCCAGGTGTTGATCCACGGGATCGGGTTAGAGCGCGTCTGGAATGGCAGATCCAACCCTACCGCCTGCATGCGGATGTTGGTGATGTATTCCACATACTGGCAAAGAATGTCTTTGTTCAGGCCGATCATCGAACCGTCGCGGAACAGATAATCTGCCCACTCTTTCTCCTGAAGGGCTGCCTGCACGAACAGGTCATAGCACTCCTGTTTGCACTCTTCGGCGATTTCTGCCATTTCCGGGTCATCGACGCCGCTGCGCAGCAGGTTCAACATGTGCTGAGTACCGGTCAGGTGCAGCGCTTCGTCACGGGCGATGAGGCGAATGATTTTGGCGTTGCCTTCCATCAGTTCACGTTCCGCAAAGGCGAAGGAGCAGGCGAAGCTGACGTAAAAGCGAATCGCTTCCAGCGCGTTAACGCTCATCAGGCACAGGTAGAGTTTTTTCTTCAGTTCGCGCAGGCTGACGGTGACGGTTTTACCGTTCACGGAATGCGTGCCTTCGCCCAGCAGATGCCAGTAGCTGGTCATCTCGATCAGTTCATCGTAGTAGCTGGAGATGCCTTTCGCACGTTTCTGAATCTGCTCGTTAGTCACAATATCATCAAACACAATTGCCGGATCGTTGACGATATTGCGGATGATATGGGTGTAAGAGCGGGAGTGGATGGTTTCAGAAAACGCCCAGGTTTCTACCCAGGTTTCCAGTTCCGGAATAGAAATCAGCGGCAGCAGCGCGACGTTCGGGCTACGACCCTGAATGGAGTCGAGCAGCGTCTGATATTTCAGGTTGCTGATGAAAATGTGTTTTTCGTGCTCCGGCAGCGCCTGATAATCGATACGGTCGCGGGAGACGTCAACCTCCTCCGGACGCCAGAAGAAGGAGAGCTGCTTTTCAATCAGCTTTTCAAAGATGTCGTATTTTTGCTGATCGTAGCGGGCCACGTTGACCGGTTGGCCGAAGAACATCGGCTCTTTGAGCTGGTCATTTTTCGTCTGTGAAAAGGTGGTATATGCCATGAATGTGTCCTGTTTGGAGTTTAATGCCGGATGGCGCTGCGCTTATCCGGCCTACAACACCGATGCATTTGTAGGCCGGTTAAGGCGTTTACGCCGCCATCCGGCATCACAATATCAGATCTTACACGCGCCGCTTTCGCAGCCATCGTCCTGAATAGACGGCACCAGGTCATCCTGTGCATCTTCAGCCCCGTCGCGGGTGTTCTGATAGTACAGGGTTTTCACGCCAAATTTATAGGCGGTGAGCAGGTCTTTCAGCAACTGCTGCATCGGCACTTTCCCGGACGGGAAGCGTGACGGGTCATAGTTGGTGTTAGCAGAAATCGACTGATCGATAAATTTCTGCATGATGCCCACCAGTTGCAGGTAGCCGTCGTTGTTCGGCATATCCCACAGCAGTTCATATGCGTCGTGCAGGTGTTCGTAGTCCGGCACAACCTGACGCAGGATACCGTCTTTCGACGCTTTGATGCTGACGTAGCCGCGCGGCGGTTCAATGCCGTTGGTGGCGTTGGAAATTTGCGACGATGTCTCGGATGGCATCAGGGCAGAGAGCGTGGAGTTACGCAGGCCGTGCGTCTTTATGGATTCGCGCAGGGCTTCCCAGTCAAGGTGCAGCGGTTCGCTGGTGATCGCATCCAGGTCTTTCTTATAGGTATCGATTGGCAGAATACCTTTGGCGTAGGTGGTTTCGTTGAACCACGGGCACGCGCCCTGTTCGATAGCCAGCTCGTTAGAGGCCTTCAGCAGGTAGTACTGAATCGCTTCGAAGGTTTCGTGCGTCAGATTGTTAGCGCTGCCGTCGGAGTAACGTTTACCGTTCTTCGCCAGCCAGTACGCAAAGTTGATGACGCCAATACCCAGCGTACGACGACCCATCGCGCCGCGTTTGGCCGCCAGAATCGGGTAATCCTGATAGTCGAGCAGCGCATCCAGCGCACGCACTGCCAGCACCGCCAGTTCTTCCAGCTCGCTGAGATCCTTAATCGCACCCAGGTTGAACGCAGAGAGCGTACAGAGGGCGATTTCGCCGTTTTCGTCGTTAACGTCGTTCAGCGGTTTGGTCGGCAGCGCGATTTCCAGGCACAGGTTAGACTGGCGTACCGGTGCAATCGCCGGGTCAAACGGGCTGTGGGTGTTGCAGTGGTCGACGTTCTGAATATAGATACGACCGGTGGAAGCGCGTTCCTGCATCATCAGCGAGAACAGTTCAACGGCTTTCACGCGCTGTTTGCGGATGCTGTCGTCGTTTTCATACTGCACGTACAGACGCTCGAACTCGTCCTGATCGGCGAAGAACGCATCGTACAGGCCTGGAACGTCAGACGGGCTGAACAGGGTGATGTCGCCGCCTTTCAGCAGACGGGTGTACATCAGTTTGTTGATCTGTACGCCGTAGTCCATGTGGCGCACGCGGTTGCCTTCGACGCCACGGTTGTTTTTCAGTACCAGAAGGCTTTCTACTTCCAGATGCCACATCGGGTAGAACAGCGTTGCCGCACCGCCGCGCACACCGCCCTGCGAGCAGGATTTTACGGCCGTCTGGAAGTGTTTGTAGAACGGGATACAGCCGGTGTGGAAGGCTTCACCGCCGCGAATCGGGCTACCCAGCGCACGGATGCGACCGGCGTTGATACCGATACCGGCACGCTGGGAAACGTATTTCACAATCGCGCTGGAGGTGGCGTTGATGGAGTCCAGGCTGTCGCCGCACTCGATCAGCACGCAAGAGCTGAACTGGCGAGTCGGGGTACGCACGCCGGACATAATCGGCGTCGGCAGCGAGATTTTGAACGTCGAGACCGCATCATAGAAGCGTTTCACGTAGCTCAGGCGGGTGTCGCGCGGGTAATTCGAGAACAGGCACGCGGCAACCAGAATATAAAGGAACTGCGCGCTCTCGTAGATTTCGCCGGTAACGCGGTTCTGTACCAGGTATTTGCCTTCCAGCTGTTTGACAGCAGCGTAAGAGAAGGTCATGTCACGGTCGTGAACAATGAACGAGTCCATCTGCTTGAACTCTTCTTCCGTATAGTCTTCCAGCAGATGATTGTCGTATTTACCCAGCTCAACCATTTTCAGTACGTGGTCGAACAGCTTCGGCGGCTCAAACTGGCCGTAGGCTTTTTTACGCAGGTGGAAAATCGCCAGGCGCGCGGCCAGGTACTGGTAATCCGGGGCGTCGCGGGAGATCAGATCGGCTGCGGCTTTAATGATGGTTTCATGGATATCGGAGGTTTTAATCCCATCATAGAACTGAATGTGCGAACGCAGTTCAACCTGAGAGATAGAGACGTTTTCCAGACCTTCAGCCGCCCAGTCGAGCACGCGATGGAGCTTGTCCAGGTTGATGCGCTCAGTACGGCCATCACGCTTAGTCACCAGCAGACTCTGATTCATGTATGTAGTACCTGTTTGAGTTATCTCCGCAATAGTTCCGCCTGATCAACCTGTAGTGAGGTAAGTCACGGTGAACACTATATATAGGGGGTATGTTTACGATTTACTGCAAGATAGTGTGAAAATGGGTGTCTTGCAAGTGCATAACATTGTGGATAAGTCAGGGGGAGAAAACGGGCTCCGGCGCAACTTAGGTCACACAAGGTGTTCAGGAAAGTCAATGGGAAGAGAAAAATTTGTTAAAAATATCTGTTCGCTGATTTCTTGAACGCCTGAATAACACAGCTTATTGATCCAGTCGATTTACTGCCCATTCATTATGCATCAGTAAAATTGATTTTTAACCTGTTTTTGATGCGAAAAAGTGATGCTGATAGCGGTTGTTCATAATATGAACGTATGTAAGCGTGTGTTATTTTTCACCACTGGTTTACTAAAGCAGCAGATGTTAATGAAATGTTTATTTTGTTTGATTGTCGCCAGAAAAGAAATCTGAAAATTAAAATTACATATATTATTTTCGACTTTAGACCTTTCTGGTGAAGATTTGCTTAATCACTTTTTTAATATAATTAACTCCAATGCGGCAATTCTTATTATTGTTGTTAATATTTTTACAAATATGTGTTTCGCTAAATTCAGAGCCGGATTTTAAATAGTGATCTGTATTGACCCATCGGTTTTTGATTATGCGAAATAAAAAATGGCGTATCTTTAAAAGGAAAGGATACCTGCTGATATTACCCCCTGTGCTGGCCTGGCCAGCGATACAGGCGCAGGCGATGCAGGCATGCCAGGGAGACCAGGTCATCACCAGCTGTCAGGCCAGTCGCCAGAGCCTCTCGGGGGGCAATGCGAACTGGCACGTAGCCGATGACCAATGGCTCATCTTCCAGAATGCGAATGAAAACACCAGCGGCGGCGCAGTTTTTCTCGCTGGTGGTGCCCGTTTCAGCGTCTCTCCTGAAAATAATAACGGAATGACGCTCTTCACCAACAACCATGTGAGCGGAGAATATAATAATGGCGGAGCGATCTTCGCGAAAGAAAACGCGACGATTAATCTCGACCATGTGATCTTCAGTAATAACATTGCCGGAGGCTATGGCGGAGCTATCTATTCAGGGGGCACGAATGACAGCGGCGATGCGGATTTGATTGCCACAAATACGCTCTTCATTGGGAATATTGCCAACGATGGTAAAGGTGGAGCAGTTTATTCTATTAATAACAGTAACTATTTTAGCAATGATGTATTTGATAATAATCAGGCCTATACATCAACCACTTATAGCGATGGTGACGGCGGTGCGCTGGATGTTACGGATAATGAAAATGATACATCGCATCTTTCTGGCGTGACGGTTATTAATAATACCCGCTTTACCAATAATGTCGCAGAAGGAGAAGGTGGGGCAATTTATACCAACAGTGTGAGCGACCCCTACATTATTAATATCTCCGTGGATGACAGTTATCAGGAAAATGACGGTGTGCTGATTAATGACAATAACAGCGCGCAGGGCTATAGCGGCAGTGCCTCTGCGGCGGCGGGGGGATTTATGTATGTCGGTAATAGCAACGTGGATTTTGATATTGCCGCCAACAAAACCATGGTGATTGGCGATCTCGCCAACGACGGCGCGATAGATTCCATTGCGGGCACGGGAAGTATTAGCAAAACAGGCGAGGGCGACCTGGTGCTCAATGCCGACAATAACGATTTTACCGGTGAAATGACCATCCAGAATGGAGAAGTCACGTTAGGCCGCGATAATTCGCTCATGAATGTCGGCGATACCCATTGCCAAAGCGATCCGCAGAATTGCTTTGGGTTGCAAATAGGCGCTCCGCTTAGCGCCGACAATCAGGCCGAGTTGAATGTGGGGAATACGCAGCAGACGTTTGTCCACTCGTTGACTGGGTTTGAAAATGGCGTGCTGCATATTGATGAAGGCGGAAATGTCACCGTCAACAGCGGCGCATTTAGCGGCACGATAGAGGGGGCGGGTCAATTTACCGTTGCGCAAAACGGTAGTTATACCCTGGCAGGCGCAGCGTCAATGGCCTTAACCGGCGATGTCGTGGTGGAAGATAACGGCGTGCTTTCTCTGGTGGGCGATCAAAATGATTTGCAGGTGATGCAGGCCGAACCCCAGTCGATTGTCTTAAACGGCGGCGTGCTGGATCTCTCTGATTACGCGTCGTACGACGGCGACAATACCGCCAATGATGGTCTGGCAATAAGCGGCAGCGGTGGCACAGTCATCGGCCAAAATGATGTGGTGGATATCAACGGTGGTGAGGACACACATATTGCTGGCGATGGCGTTTATGTTGTGATTAATGCCGGTGACCAAAGCGTGAGCCTGGCGAATGACAACACCTATTTGGGCGATACGCAAATTGCTTCCGGCGTGTTGGCGGTCAGCGATAACACGCAGCTGGGCGATATCGATTACAACCGTTCACTGATTTTTACCGATACGCAACAGCATAGCGAACTGGATGTGACCGCCAATGTCGATACCCGTTCACAATCCGCCGGTCACGCGCGCAATATCGAAATGCGCGCCGATGGTGAAGTGCGCGTGGAAGATGGCGTGGATACCCAGTGGGGCGGGCTGATGGCCGACAGTACGGGGGCGCAGCAGGACAGCACCAGCACATTCAGCAAAACGGGGGCGGGGACGCTGGAGCTGACCGCCAGCGGCACAGCAACATCGGCAGTGCGGGTGGAGGAGGGCACGCTGAAAGGCGATGCGGTAGACATCATTCCCTATGCGTCATCGCTGTGGGTCGGTGAGGGCGCAACCTTTGAAACCGGAATGGATCAGAATGTGCAATCCATTGACGCGAGTTCCTCCGGAACCGTCGACATTACCGATGGCACCGTGCTTCGTCTCACTCACCAGGATACCGCCAGCGTGCTGGATGCCTCCCTGTTTAACGGTACGGGGACGCTGGTGAATGCTACTGACGGCGTCACGCTGAGCGGCACGTTAGACACGAATCTTCAAACCGACAGCGTCACCAACCTGGCCGGTGTGACGGTGGATGGCAATCTGACCAATACCTCTGGCACCATCAGCATGGCAAATGGTGAGGCGGGCGATACGCTGACGGTTAATGGCGACTATGTTGGCGGCGGTACGCTGGAGATGGACAGCGAACTGGATGGTGATAACTCAGCAAGCGATATGCTGGTGCTAAACGGCAATACCTCCGGCACCACGACGGTGGTGATTGATCCGATTTCCGGCATCGGGCAGCCCACTGCAACGGGAATTAAAGTGGTTGATTTTACAGCCGATCCTGGCAGCTATCAGAATGCGGCGCAATTTAGCCTGGCGGGTAATGGCTATATCAATATGGGCGCGTACGACTATTCCCTCGTGGAAGATAACAATGACTGGTATCTGCGCTCCCAGCAGATTGCCCCGCCCACGCCACCAGAACCACCCACGCCGCCAGAACCACCAGCGCCGCCGGACCCTCCTGCACCACCGGCACCGCCGTTGCCCCCGGATCCGGATCCCGACCCAACGCCGGTCCCCGCACCCGCATTCGAACCCGTGCTCAATGCCAAAACGGGAGGATATCTGAATAACCTGCGCGCGGCGAATCAGGCGTTTGTGATGGAGCGTCGCGACCATGCGGGCGCGGATGGGCAGCCGCTGCATCTGCGGGTCGTCGGAGGACGTCGTGATAGCACGCTCGCTGACCAGTTGGCGCAGCATGAAGATTTCTCTACGGTGCAGCTCAGTGGCAATATCATGACGCGAAAAACGGTTGATGACGGCCTGTGGATGCTGGGCGTAGTCGGCGGTTATAGCGATAACCAGGGCGAAAGTCGCTCAACAATCACCCAAACCCACGCCGATAACAGCAACCACGGTTATGGCCTTGGCATCACTGCAACCTGGTTGCAGCACGGTTTTGAACAACAGGGCGCGTGGCTTGATAGCTGGTTGCAGTACGCGTGGTTTGATAATCAGGTTTCACAATCGCAGGCCGGGGAAGACCGCTATCACAGCAACGGCGTGCTGGCTTCGCTGGAAGGCGGTTATCAATGGCCGCTGGGCAACGGTTTTCTGCTTGAGCCGCAGGCACAGGTGATTTATCAGGGGGTGAAGCAGGCGGATTTCACCGCCGCCAACCACTCACGGGTAGAACAGCATCAGGGCGATGATATTCAAATGCGGCTGGGTCTGCACAGCGAATGGCATGTTCCTTCGGCGAACGCACTGCACATAACCCCGACGCTGGATGTCAATTATCTCCGCGAACCGCACGCCGCAGCGCTGGATGAAGATGGCAGTACGATAACCGATGAGGCAGGCGATACGCGCGGTGAAGTTAAAATGGGGATTCAGGCGGCGCTCAGCCCGCGCATGTCGCTACGCGCTAATGTGGCGTGGCAAAAGGGAACGCAGGATTTCTCACAGACGGCGGGGTATCTTTCGTTTACGGCGAAGTGGTAAAAGGCCCGCGCGCAGGCGCGGGCAGACAACTATTTATTTTTGGTATGCACCATGTAATTCACATCGACGCCCGGGGCCAGCTTAAAGGTGTTGGTCAGCGGGTTATAGTGCAGGCCAATCATATGCTGCTCGCGCAGGTCGGTCTCATCGACCCAGCTCAGCAGTTCGGCAGGCTTGATAAACTTCTTAATGTCATGCGTGCCTTTCGGCACCATTTTCAGAATGTATTCCGCACCGATCACCGCCATCAGCCAGGATTTGCCATTGCGGTTCAGGGTGGAGAAGAAAACGTGGCCACCCGGTTTCACCAGTTGCGCGCAGGCTTTGACCACTGATTGTGGGTCCGGCACGTGTTCCAGCATTTCCATGCAGGTCACGACGTCATACTGCTGCGCATGTTTCGCCGCGTGTTCTTCCACCGTTTCCTGCACGTAATCGACGTGAATGCCCGATTCCAGTGAGTGCAAACGCGCCACCTGCAACGGCTCGAAGCCCATATCCAGGCCGGTGACTTCCGCGCCTTCGCGCGCCATGCTCTCGGCAAGGATGCCGCCGCCGCAGCCGACATCCAGCACTTTCTTGCCGAAAAGGCCGTCAGCGCGTTCGGCGATATAGCCCAGACGCAGCGGGTTGATCCGATGCAGCGGTTTAAACTCGCCTTCGAGATCCCACCAGCGCGAAGCGACGGCTTCAAATTTGGCGATCTCGTCGTGGTCAACGTTGGGCGCTAACGTGTTTTTTTCGGCATTCATGGGCACTCCTGGTCCTTATTTCATTATTACCGCGAGTATATCAGCACAACGACGCGAATAAAGCTCTGGCAGAACGCTATAGGTTTACCTGTCTTTACGCGGTTGTGTTATAATTTGCGACCTTTGAATCCGGGATACAGTAGAGGGATAGCGGTTAGATGAGCGACCTTGCGAGAGAAATTACACCGGTCAACATTGAGGAAGAGCTGAAGAGCTCCTATCTGGATTACGCGATGTCGGTCATTGTTGGCCGTGCGCTGCCGGATGTCCGAGATGGCCTGAAGCCGGTACACCGTCGCGTACTTTACGCCATGAACGTATTGGGCAATGACTGGAACAAAGCCTACAAAAAATCTGCCCGTGTCGTTGGTGACGTAATCGGTAAATACCATCCCCATGGTGATTCCGCGGTGTATGACACCATCGTCCGTATGGCGCAGCCATTTTCATTGCGTTACATGCTGGTTGACGGTCAGGGTAACTTCGGTTCTATCGACGGCGACTCCGCGGCGGCAATGCGTTATACGGAAATCCGTCTGGCGAAAATTGCCCATGAGCTGATGGCCGATCTCGAAAAAGAGACGGTGGACTTCGTTGATAACTATGACGGCACGGAAAAAATTCCGGACGTCATGCCGACCAAAATTCCTAACCTGCTGGTGAACGGTTCTTCCGGTATCGCCGTTGGTATGGCCACCAACATTCCGCCGCATAACCTGACGGAAGTGATTAACGGCTGTCTGGCGTATATCGATGATGAAGACATCACCATCGAAGGCCTGATGGAACACATTCCGGGCCCGGACTTCCCGACTGCCGCTATCATTAACGGTCGTCGCGGTATTGAAGAAGCTTACCGTACCGGTCGTGGCAAAATTTATATTCGCGCCCGCGCGGAAGTGGAAACGGACGCGAAGTCTGGTCGTGAAACCATTATCGTGCACGAAATTCCGTATCAGGTGAACAAAGCACGCCTGATCGAGAAAATCGCCGAACTGGTAAAAGACAAACGCGTGGAAGGCATCAGCGCGCTGCGTGACGAGTCTGATAAAGACGGTATGCGCATCGTGATTGAAGTGAAACGCGATGCGGTGGGTGAAGTGGTTCTCAACAACCTCTACTCCCAGACCCAGCTACAGGTTTCCTTCGGTATCAACATGGTTGCGCTGCACCATGGCCAGCCGAAGATCATGAACCTGAAAGATATTCTTTCCGCGTTTGTACGTCACCGTCGCGAAGTCGTGACGCGCCGTACCATTTTCGAACTGCGTAAAGCGCGCGACCGTGCGCACATCCTTGAAGCGCTGGCCGTTGCGCTGGCGAACATCGACCCGATCATTGAACTGATCCGTCGTGCGCCGACCCCTGCGGAAGCAAAAGCAGGCCTGGTCGCTCAGCCCTGGGATCTGGGCAATGTTGCCGCCATGCTGGAACGTGCGGGTGATGACGCGGCGCGTCCTGAGTGGCTGGAGCCGGAATTCGGCGTTCGTGATGGTAAATACTACCTGACCGAACAGCAGGCACAAGCAATTCTGGATCTGCGTCTGCAGAAACTGACCGGCCTGGAGCATGAAAAACTGCTCGACGAATACAAAGAGCTGCTGGAACAGATCGCCGAACTGCTGCACATTCTGGGCAGCGCCGATCGTCTGATGGAAGTGATCCGCGAAGAGCTGGAGCTGGTGCGTGAGCAGTTTGGCGACAACCGTCGTACTGAAATCACCGCGAACACCGCAGACATCAACATCGAAGATCTGATCAGCCAGGAAGATGTTGTCGTCACCTTGTCTCACCAGGGTTACGTCAAATATCAGCCGCTTACCGATTACGAAGCGCAGCGTCGTGGCGGTAAAGGCAAATCAGCAGCACGTATTAAAGAAGAAGACTTTATCGACCGCCTGCTGGTGGCTAACACCCATGACACGATCCTCTGCTTCTCCAGCCGTGGTCGCCTGTACTGGATGAAGGTTTATCAGCTGCCGGAAGCCAGCCGAGGCGCGCGTGGCCGTCCGATCGTCAACCTGCTGCCGCTGGAAGCCGACGAACGTATCACCGCCATTCTGCCGGTACGCGAGTATGAAGAGGGCGTGAACGTCTTTATGGCGACCGCCAGCGGTACCGTGAAGAAAACGGCGCTGACCGAGTTCAGCCGTCCGCGTTCTGCCGGTATCATCGCCGTGAACCTGAACGAAGGCGACGAACTGATTGGCGTTGACCTGACGTCCGGTTCCGATGAAGTCATGCTGTTCTCTGCAGCCGGTAAAGTGGTGCGCTTCAAAGAAGACGCCGTCCGCGCCATGGGTCGTACGGCGACCGGTGTACGCGGCATTAAACTGGCAGGTGAGGACAAAGTCGTGTCCCTGATCATTCCACGTGGCGAAGGCGCAATCCTGACCGTCACCCAGAACGGTTACGGTAAACGTACTGCGGCGGAAGAGTATCCAACCAAGTCGCGCGCGACACAGGGTGTTATCTCGATCAAAGTGACCGAGCGTAATGGTTCCGTTGTGGGCGCGGTGCAGGTTGACGATTGCGATCAGATCATGATGATCACCGATGCCGGTACGCTGGTACGTACGCGTGTTTCCGAAGTGAGCATCGTCGGTCGTAACACCCAGGGCGTTATCCTCATCCGTACTGCGGAAGATGAAAACGTAGTGGGTCTGCAACGTGTGGCTGAACCGGTTGATGACGAAGAACTCGACGCCATCGACGGCAGCGCCGCCGAAGGTGACGATGAAATCGCACCGGAAACGGACACCGATGACGACGTAGCGGACGACGCTGACGAGTAAATCGTAAGACGTAACGATAAAGGCCGGTTATAAACCGGCCTTTTTTCTGCGTTGCGACAAATGGGTTTTACCGTTACCTTAACCACATCCTGTTAGCCTTTGATGGCGGAGTTTCGCCCCTTTGAAATATCTTGTCTCCTTTCGTACGACGCTTAAAGTCTCACGCTACCTTTTCCGGGCGCTGGCGCTGCTACTCTGGTTGCTGATTGCCCTCGCGTCGGTTTTCTATATCGTGAATGCCTTGCATCAGAAAGAGTCAGAGATACGTCAGGAATTTAACCTGAGTTCCGATCAGGCGCAGCGCTATATCCAGCGTACGTCGGATGTGATCAAAGAACTGAAGTACATTGCAGAGAACCGTCTTACGGCAACGAACGGCGTGCTGCCTCCCGCGTCGATAAAAGATAATACTGAAGTCCCGGACTTCGAGCCTCTGTTTGCCGATTCTGATTGCTCTGCGCTGGACGATGCGTGGCGCGGCTCGCTGGAGTCGCTTTCCTGGTTCCTGCGCTACTGGCGCGACAATTTCTCCGCCGCCTACGATCTCAACCGCGTCTTTTTAATTGGCAGCGAAAACCTGTGCATGGCGAACTTTGGCCTGCGGGATATGCCGATTGAACGCAACCAGGCGCTGAAAACCCTGCATGACCGCATCGTGAAGTATCGCAGTGCGCCGCAGGATGAGAGCGGCAGCAACCTGTTCTGGATTAGCCAGGGGCCGCGCCCGGGCGTCGGCTATTTCTATGCCTTAACGCCGGTCTATCTGGCAAACCGTTTGCAGGCGCTGCTGGGCGTTGAGCAAACCATCCGCATGGAAAACTTCTTCACGCCGGGTAGCTTGCCAATTGGTGTGACCATTCTTGATGAAAACGGTGATTCGCTGATCTCCCTCACCGGGCCGGATAGCAAACTGCGCATCGATCAACGCTGGATGCAGGAGCGCGCGTGGTTTGGCTACAGCAGCGGCTTCCGCGAACTGGTGCTGAAAAAGAATCTGCCGCCATCGTCGCTGAGCATTGTCTACTCCGTACCGGTGGACTTAGTGCTCGAGCGCATCCGCATGCTGATCCTCAACGCCGTGCTGCTCAATATCCTGACCGGGATCGCGCTGTTCACCATGGCGAGAATGTACGAGCGGCGGATATTTATTCCTGCCGAGTCTGACGCCCAGCGTCTGGAAGAGCATGAGCAGTTCAACCGTAAAATCGTCGCCTCCGCGCCGGTTGGCATCTGTATTCTGCGCACTCAGGACGGTACCAATATTCTGAGTAACGAACTGGCGCATAACTATCTGAATATGCTGACGCACGAAGACCGGCAGCGCTTAACGCAGATTATCTGTGGCCAGCAGGTTAACTTTGTCGATGTGCTGACCAGTAACAATACCAACCTGCAAATCAGCTTTGTGCATTCGCGCTATCGCAATGAAAACGTGGCAATTTGTGTGCTGGTAGACGTCAGCTCGCGCGTCAAAATGGAAGAGTCGTTGCAGGAGATGGCGCAGGCTGCGGAGCAGGCCAGCCAGTCGAAATCGATGTTCCTCGCCACCGTCAGCCACGAACTGCGTACGCCGCTGTATGGCATCATCGGTAACCTTGATTTGTTGCAAACCAAAGAGTTACCGAAAGGCGTCGGGCGTCTGGTGACGGCGATGAACAATTCCTCGAGCCTGCTTTTGAAAATTATCAGCGATATCCTCGATTTCTCGAAAATTGAATCTGAACAGCTGAAAATCGAACCGCGCGAGTTCTCACCGAAAGAGGTGATGAACCACATTACCGCCAACTATTTGCCGCTGGTGGTGCGTAAGCGGGTTGGAATGTACTGCTTTATCGAGCCCAATGTACCGCCGCAGATGCTCGGTGACCCGATGCGTTTGCAGCAGGTTATCTCCAATATTCTGAGTAATGCCATCAAGTTTACCGATATTGGCTGCATCATTTTGCATCTTAAACGTGAAGGCGATTACCTGAGTATCAGCATCCGTGATACCGGCGTGGGCATACCGGCGAAAGAGGTGGTACGCCTGTTTGACCCGTTCTTCCAGGTTGGAACCGGCGTGCAGCGCAACTTCCAGGGCACCGGGCTGGGGCTGGCGATTTGTGAGAAGCTTATCAACATGATGGACGGTGATATTGCCGTCGATACAGAACCGGGCATGGGCAGTCAGTTTACGGTGCGTATTCCGCTCTATGGCGCGCAGGCTGCCACGCCGCTGGTGATTGACGCGCTGGCGCAAAAACGCTGCTGGCTGGCGATTCGCAACGAGTCTCTGTATCAGTTTATTGAAACGCTGCTGACCTGGCACGGCGTGGACGTTCAGCGCTACGAAGGTGAAGAACCGGCGCAGGATGATCTGCTGATAACCGACGATGACCTGGAAAAACCGTGGACGGGCAGGGCAGCGGTGATCTTCTGTCGTCGCCATATCGGTATCCCTCTTGAACGCGCGCCGGGCGAATGGGTACACAGTATTGTTTCGCCGCACGAGTTAATGACTCTGCTGGGACGCATTTACCGCATCAAAGTCGGCAACGCGGATCACGCCGAGTCTTCATCGGCGCACGATGTGGCCGCCGACAGCAATGACGATATGATGATCCTCGTGGTGGACGATCATCCTATCAACCGTCGCCTGTTGGCGGATCAGTTAGGTACGCTTGGCTATCAGTGCATGACGGCGAATGACGGCGTTGATGCGCTCAATGTACTGAGCAAAAATCATATTGATATTGTGCTCAGCGACGTGAACATGCCGAACATGGATGGCTATCGTTTAACGCAGCGTATCCGTCAGCTTGGCCTGACGCTGCCGGTTGTCGGTGTGACCGCTAACGCACTGGCGGAAGAGAAACAGCGCTGTCTGGAATCAGGAATGGATAGCTGCCTGTCAAAACCGGTGACGCTGGATGTGCTGAAGCAAACGCTGGCGGTCTATGCGGCGCGGGTGAGAAAAACGCGGGAATCATAAGATAAAAAAATCCCCCGGCTGGCCGGGGGATTCATTCTTAGAGCATTACTCTTTATCTGTCGGGGAAAGCGTGACAGAAGAGAGATAGTTCAACAGCGCAATATCGTTTTCCACGCCCAGTTTCATCATCGCTGATTTTTTCTGGCTACTGATGGTCTTGATACTGCGATTCAGTTTCTTGGCAATCTCTGTCACCAGGAAACCTTCCGCGAACAGGCGCAACACTTCGCTCTCTTTTGGTGACAAACGTTTGTCGCCATAACCGCCCGCGCTGATTTTCTCCAGCAGGCGAGAGACGCTTTCCGGGGTGAATTTCTTCCCTTTTTGCAACGCGGCCAGCGCTTTAGGCAGGTCGGTCGGCGCACCCTGTTTCAGGACAATCCCTTCGATATCCAGATCCAGCACGGCGCTCAGAATAGCCGGGTTGTTATTCATGGTCAGAACGATAATGGAAATACCCGGGAAATGACGCTTAATGTATTTGATAAGCGTGATCCCATCGCCATATTTATCGCCCGGCATGGAAAGGTCGGTGATCAGGACGTGTGCATCCAGTTTCGGTAAATTGTTAATCAGCGCGGTGGAGTCTTCAAATTCGCCGACAACGTTGACCCACTCGATTTGTTCCAGTGATTTGCGAATACCAAACAGAACTATCGGATGATCATCGGCAATAATTACGTTCATATTATTCATAATAAAGGCTACCTTGCTACAGCAAGCTCTTGACGTAGGCGTCAATGTCGCTGACATATTTTTCTATGGCCGGAGCATCTTTCTCGCGAATTAAATGCTCAAGCGTTTCACACAACTGCTTGCCAGGAACCAGGTTAAGCATAGCAAACACCCCCTTCAGGCGGTGGGCTGTCTGTGCCAACGCGGCAAAATCACGCGCGTCGCATTCAGTATACAGCCTGCTAACATCTTCCGGTACCGTATCAACAAACAGCGCATAATAGCCGCTGGCCTGAAGCTCGGCGTTTTCATCGCCGCCAAGAGGTGATTCCGTGACCTCTTCCTGTGCCAGTTGCTCTTCAATAAGCTGAAGGACTGCGTCCTGCATAGCATTACTGATATTAAAGTTAACACGCAGTTGGCCAGGGCCAATTTTGCGTATCCCAGCTTCATCATCGCTTAAAAGCAAGCCCGAAGCAGTAAGATTAGACGGATTATCTGTTAAAAAGATATCAAATTCTTGACTCGTTGCCCTTTCGTCCGGCGTGATGCAGGTCGCACCCCAGCTTTCCAGCTGACGCGTCACGATGGTGCGAATCTCGTTAGAGGTGATATCCACCATCGCAACCACGTCGTCCAGCAGGCGCTCTTCCTGCTCGCCTTCTTCTTCGCGCGGCGCCATCTTGACGTGCAGCGAGTAGCGGGTGCCCAACGATTCGCGCGCTTTAATATTCAGATGCCCGCCCAGCTTGCGTGCCAGTTGGTCACACAGCCAGAAGGTGAGGGCGTTCGCTTTACCGTAACGGTCGGACTGGGTGTCGTTCAGATACGGGAAATGCAGGTTATCAATTTCACCGTGCGAGACGCCGTTGCCGGTATCCAGAATGCGGAAGGTCAGGCGCTCGCCCGCAGACTCATCGGCGTTTACTTCCAGCGTAATTTTGCCAATCTGGGTCGTGGTTACCGCGTACTGAATAAGCAGCAACAGAATACGGCGCAAGGCATCGCGATCGCCGTGACGCTGCTCTTTGGCCGGAAGCTGGTTGTTGATTAGCAGTTGCAGGCCTTTACGTTTGATCGCGGGCAGGACTTCAGGCACCACTTCATCAATCAAATCCTGTAGCGAGAAGAGCGTGGATGCGCCTTTCCAGCTATCATTTTCCAGCATATTGGCGAGCTGAATTTCATCCACCAGGCGGACCAGCAGATCGGCGTTGTTCGCTAGCTTCTGGCTTTCCGTGGTATCTATCGCGGCGGCCTCGGCGGCCAGCGTTTTGATAGGTTGCTTTAAGGTGTCGCTGATATTCTGCATAAAGGCCGCGCGGCCCTGCTGGTTTTTCTCATACAGACGCTGCGCCTGCTTGAGCTTCTTATTCACCAGCACTTCGCGGTCTTGATCGCGAATAATAAAGATCTGCATCCGTGGCGAGACCTGACTGCGGAACTGGCGAATTTCGTACAGCTCATTATTAATAGTGGCCTGAATCACCCCCTGATGCTGATCCGCCATGCTGGTGATATTTTGCAGGTTGAGGTGCGGCAACAGGTGATCGGCGATTTTATTGCTGATTAACGTACGGTTCGATTCTTGATCGTGTACCAGCAGCCCCAGTGGCAGCAGCGAGACAATCTCTTCATTAATCGCGCGCAGTAAACGTAGTTCATTATTGGCACCCGACACCGGCGCGGTAGCTGCGCTTTTGCGGCCCGTCTGATGACGGAACGTGGAGTAACCGAACAGCGCCAGCGCCAGCAGGCCGATATTCAGCAGCAGCGGTAGCATGATGTTCTGGAAGGTATCCAGCAACAGCGTGCCAAACGGGACCTGCCACACCAGACGCATGCCGGTCGAATTCAGCGATGAAGAGATCTCAATACGCGAGCTGTTGAAGTTAATCGCGACGCTATCACTGGGCTCTTTATCCTGGCTGCGCAGGGCGTTCTGCGACGGGTCCTGCTCGAGGCGGAAACTGTCGAGCGACATCGCTGGCGGCACCAGATCGTTAATCGGCAGGTCAAACGCCACCACCGTCGCAAGATGTCCCGGCTGGTTAAAGGTGGTGCGCAAAGTGAAGTAGTGGCCGTTTTGCCACGCCAGACGGCGCAGGGAAGAGAAGGTTTCACGTTCGTCCAGCGTATTCGCCTGCTGAAGCATCTCGGCGCGGCGCGAATCGACGATGTTTCCCACCGTGGATTCTTTAAACCCGGAAGAGAGATCTTTTAGCGGCAGCGTAGAAATCAGGATCAGGCTGTTGTCCTGGCCGTTCAGGTAATACATCGACCAAGGGATGGTTTCCGCGCCCCACAGCGTATCGAGATAGGTGGACATGCGCTGGGTAATTTCCAGCGTCGAGCTGTCGTGGGAGCCGAAAATCAGCGCCTCGGTTTTGCGTCGCGGTTTTTCCAGGTAGTAGACGTCCTGCTTAAGGCGCGTTTCCTGCAACCCTTCGCTGGAGGTCGCCGTAGAGGGGGCGGCAGCAATGTTGTCGTAAATCTGCCAGGTCGCATAACGCCAGGTATCAATGCGCTTATGCACGGCATGGGTCATGTCGACTATCTGATAGCTTTTGTCCTTCAGCCACGCGTTTACTGCGCTCTGAATCATCACGCCCATCGTTACCAGCAATACGATGATCATTAACAGGAAGAAGCGGGTGATGCTGCCCGGCAGCAGGGAAAATTTACCGGACGTTTTCTTGTCAGACTGACTCATTGGCGTGTGTAACCCATCATAACGGCATCTGAATGAGAATATGCTCAGACATAGGTGAGCGTGAAACGTCTTAACCTGTTTTGCGCGGCGAACCCACGTCAAATTCTGTGTAACAGGCGAGAGTACAGCAGGCAGTATAAAGGGAACTGTGCCAATTGCCATACTTCAGCGGGTTTCAGCCTCTGAAATGGAGAAAAAATGCGGCTAATAAAGAGGGGAGAGAGGGGAATTGGGGTGTTTGGGTTAAGTAAAACTGGCACGAATTAACGCAGAATATTGTATGAAAATTATGTTAGCAATTTGTTATGAGTTCTGCGTATGATTAATTAATGACCGTTATAATTCAGGAGGGTTAGCATACAACGATTAAAGTTACGTAAAGAAAGGTAAAAAAAACCGGATGCGATGCATCCGGTGGAATTAGGGGTAAACAGACATTCAGAACTGAATGACGGTAATAAATAAAGTTAATGATGATAGCGATATCTATTTTAGTTGCGGGTGAAACTTTTGTTTTACCATTCAGTGCTATACCTGTAACCAATTTTAATTGATTGATAATGAAGGATTATTTCAAAACTCTTTGTTTATCCGTGCTATTTTTCTTACCCATTTGTGCGAAAAAAAGTTCCGAAGAATTTACATCTTGAAACATCTATATGGATAAATGAAACACCTTTAAGGTTTTAGTATCATTTTGGTGTTGGATTATTCTGCATTTTGCAGCACAATGGGTTCGCCGACTGGTTAATGAGGGTTGACCAGTAAGCAGTGGCATATAAAAAGGCATATAACAGAGGGTTATTAACATGAAAGTTAAAGTACTGTCCCTCCTGGTACCAGCACTGCTGGTAGCGGGCGCAGCAAATGCGGCTGAAATTTATAACAAAGACGGCAACAAATTAGATCTGTACGGTAAAATCGACGGTCTGCACTACTTCTCCGATGACAATGGCGTAGACGGCGACCAGACCTACATGCGTATCGGCGTTAAAGGCGAGACTCAGATTCAGGACCAACTGACCGGTTACGGCCAGTGGGAATACAACGTTCAGGCGAACAATACTGAAGATTCCAGCGATCAGGCGTGGACTCGTCTGGCATTCGCCGGTCTGCGCTTCGGTGATGCAGGTTCCTTCGACTACGGTCGTAACTACGGCGTTGTTTACGACATCACTTCCTGGACCGACGTTCTGCCGGAATTCGGCGGCGACACCTACGGTTCTGACAACTTCCTGCAGTCTCGTGCTAACGGCGTTGCAACCTACCGTAACACTGACTTCTTCGGTCTGGTTGATGGCCTGAACTTTGCTCTGCAATACCAGGGTAAAAACGGCAGCGTGAGCGGCGAAGGTACGACTAACAATGGTCGTGGCGATCTGAAACAGAACGGTGACGGCTTCGGCGGCTCCCTGTCTTATGACATCGGTGAAGGCTTCAGCGTGGGTGGTGCGATTGCCAGCTCTAAACGTACTGATGCTCAGAACACCAACCCGGACTTTGGTCGTGGCGATAAAGCGACTACCTATACCGGTGGTCTGAAATATGATGCGAATAACATCTATTTGGCTGCGCAGTACACCCAGTCTTATAATGCGACTCGCTTTGGTAAAGTTACCGATACTACGTCCTTCGGTGGATATGCTGATAAAGCGCAGAACTTTGAAGTTGTTGCACAGTATCAGTTCGACTTCGGTCTGCGTCCGTCCGTTGCTTACCTGCAGTCTAAAGGCAAAGACCTCGTAGCTGCTGGTGGCCGTGACTTCGGCGACCAGGATCTGGTTAAATACGTTGATGTTGGCGCGACCTACTACTTCAACAAAAACATGTCTACCTATGTTGATTACAAAATCAACCTGCTGGATGACAACACCTTCACCCGCGCTGCTGGCATCTCTACCGATGACGTCGTAGCACTGGGTCTGGTTTACCAGTTCTAATCGACTGCGAACCTGCAAAAAAGGAGCCGAAAGGCTCCTTTTTTATGCCCTGTTTAAGCGAATTGGTGTACTCTTGCGCGCATTGCAGGAGAAATAATACCGGATGGAAATGAATATCTTACGTGCGGCTCTGGTCAGCGCCGCGTTACTGCTTGCTGGATGCGATAACGCCAGTACCGCCGTGCCGTCAAAAGAAACCGCAACGGTGCTTGAAGGCAAGACAATGGGCACCTTCTGGCGCGTGAGCGTGGTAGATATCGATAAAAAACGTGCCGATGAACTACGCGAAAAAATCCAGACGCAGCTTAATGGCGACGACCAGTTGCTCTCAACGTGGAAAAACGACTCTGCGCTGATGCGCTTTAACCTCTCTTCCAGCACTGCGCCGTGGCCGGTTACCGAAGCGATGGCGGATATCGTCACCGAATCCCTGCGTATCGGGCAAAAAACCCAGGGCGCGATGGACGTTACCATCGGCCCGCTGGTGAATCTGTGGGGCTTTGGTCCGGATAAACAGCCGGTCAGTACGCCGACGCAGGAACAAATCGATGCGGCAAAAGCGAAAACCGGCTTGCAGCATCTGACGGTGATTAACACCGCAGGCCGCCAGTATCTGCAAAAAGATCTCCCGGAACTCTATGTTGATCTTTCAACCGTTGGCGAAGGCTATGCGGCGGATCATCTTGCGCGCCTGATGGGCCAGGAGGGGATCTCACGTTACCTGGTCTCCGTTGGCGGCGCACTCTCAAGTCGGGGCATGAATGCGGAAGGTCGCCCGTGGCGCGTGGCGATTCAAAAACCGACCGATAAAGAGAACGCGGTACAGGCGATTGTCGATATCAACGGTCACGGGATCAGCACGTCCGGCAGCTATCGCAACTACTACGAGCTTGACGGTCAGCGAATCTCTCACGTTATCGACCCGCAAACCGGCCGACCCATTACCCACAAACTGGTTTCCGTGACGGTGATTGCGCCGACGGCGCTGGAAGCCGATGCCTGGGATACCGGCCTGATGGTTCTCGGCCCGGAAAAAGCCAAAGAAGTGGTGCGCGAACAGGGGCTGGCGGTGTACATGATCATGAAAGAGGGTGATAACTTCACTACCTGGATGTCACCGCAGTTCAAAGCGTTTCTGGTGAACGGTAAAAATTAAAAAGCAAGATTGCCGGTTTTTTGCTGTCTCCTCCAGGGCAAAGTCGTCATACACTTACTGGAGGAGCCTGATATGACATCTCACACTTTCCATACTGATGAGCGCCGCTGGCAGGCGGTGCTTGAGCGCGATGCCGGAGCCGACGGGCAGTTTGTCTTTGCGGTCCGCACCACCGGTATTTTTTGTCGCCCCTCCTGCAAAGCGCGCCATGCGTTGCGCCAGAATGTGCAATTTTATCCTGATGCTGATGCGGCGCTGCAGGCCGGTTTTCGCCCCTGTAAACGCTGCCAGCCGGATACGCTCGATCCCCAGTTGCAAAAAGTGAACAAAGTGGCGATAGCCTGTCGAATGCTCGAACAGGATGCGCCCGTTACCCTGGACGCGCTGGCCGAGGCGGTGGCTGTCAGTCCCTACCATTTCCACCGTTTGTTTAAGTCGGTCACCGGCGTCACGCCAAAAGCGTGGCAGCAAGCGTGGCGCGCCCGGCGCCTGCGTGACGCGCTGGCGGAAGGCGAGGCGGTGACCCATGCCGTACTCAACGCTGGTTTCCCGGATAGCAGCAGCTACTATCGCCATGCCGATCGGCTGCTTGGTATGACGGCAAAACAGTATCGACGCGGCGGTGAAGAGGCGGTTATCCAATATGCGCTGGAAGATTGCCGATTCGGACGTTGCCTGGTGGCGCTGAGCACGCGTGGCATCTGCGCCGTGCTGTTGGGCGATAGTGATGCCCAGCTGACGACAGAGCTTCAGCAACTTTTCCCCTCGGCGCAATCGCAGCAGGGTAGCCCGGCTTTTCACCAGCAAATTCATGAGGTGGTGAGGCGGCTGGATGATCAACAGTTGCCGCTGAATTTACCGCTGGATATTCGCGGCACCGCCTTTCAGCAGCAGGTCTGGCAGGCACTGTGTGCGATTCCGCTGGGTGAAACGCGCAGCTATCAACAAATCGCCACGGCTATTGGTAATCCGAAAGCCGTGCGCGCGGTGGCCGGTGCCTGTGCGGCAAACAAACTGGCGATCGTTATTCCGTGCCATCGCGTGGTACGTGAAGATGGCAGCCTGTCGGGATACCGCTGGGGCGTGGGGCGCAAAGCGGCGCTGCTGGCGGATGAGAAAAATGCCGGAGGGAAATAATGCTCGATCTCTTTGCCGATGAAGCACCCTGGCAGGAACCGCTGGCGGCGGGCGCCGTCATCCTTCGTCGCCAGGCGCTAAGCCAGTCCAGCGAACTGCTGGCGGCGATTGAACAGGTCGCCGCGCTGTCACCGTTTCGCCAGATGGTGACGCCCGGCGGCTATACCATGTCGGTGTCGATGACCAACTGCGGCCCGCTTGGCTGGAGTACCGATCGGCACGGTTACTGCTATACGGCGCGCGATCCGCTGACGGGCAAATCCTGGCCGTCCATGCCTGATGTGTTCCGCAGGCTGGCGCTGGAAGCGGCGACGCTGGCGGGCTATGCCGATTTTTCGCCGGACGCCTGCCTGATTAACCGCTACCTTCCGGGCGCGAAACTGTCGCTGCATCAGGATAAAGACGAAGCCACGCTGAGCGCACCGATTGTATCGGTTTCGCTGGGCTTGCCCGCCGTGTTCCAGTTTGGCGGCCTGAAACGTAACGATCCGCTCCAGCGCGTGCTGCTGGAACATGGCGATGTGGTGGTATGGGGCGGCGAATCGCGCCTCTTTTATCACGGTATTCAGCCGCTCAAACCGGGTCACCATCCACAGGTTGGCTCACTGCGCTATAACCTCACGTTTCGTCATGCAGGTAATCAAGAATAAAAATAAGAATTATTCTTGATGTACTCGTACGGCAGTTTACACTGCACGCTGTTTTTATTTTCCGGGTTGCTGTTTTATGGAACTTCTCCTGCTTGTCTGGCGCCAGTACCGCTGGCCATTTATTGCCGTTATGGCGCTGAGTTTGTTGAGCGCGGCGTTGGGGATTGGGCTGATTGCCTTCATTAATCTGCGTTTAATCACGACGGTAGATATGTCACTGACAGTGCTGCCAGAGTTTCTCGGGCTGCTGCTATTGCTGATGGCGGTTACGCTGGGTTCGCAGCTGGCGCTGACCACGCTCGGACATCACTTTGTTTATCGTCTGCGCAGCGAATTCATTAAACGTATTCTGGACACCCAGGTTGAACGCATCGAAAAACTCGGCAGCGCGGCGCTGCTGGCGGGCCTGACCAGCGATGTGCGGGCGATCACCATCGCTTTCGTCCGTCTGCCGGAACTGGTGCAGGGAATTATTCTGACCTTTGGATCCGCCGCTTACCTGGCATTTCTGTCGACCAAAATGCTGCTGGTGACCGCGCTGTGGATGGCGCTGACCATCTGGGGCGGCTTTGTGCTGGTGGCGCGGGTCTATAAACATATGGCGATTCTGCGTGAGACGGAAGATGCGCTGTATCAGGATTACCAGACCGTGCTGGAAGGGCGCAAAGAGCTCACCCTCAACCGGGAACGCGCTGAGTATGTCTTTAAGCAGCTCTATATTCCTGACGCGAAAAGCTACCGTCACCATATTGTGCGTGCGGATACTTTCCACCTGAGCGCGGTGAACTGGTCGAATATTATGATGCTGGGCGCCATCGGCCTGGTCTTCTGGATGGCAAACAGTCTGGGTTGGGCGGATACCGCCGTGGCGGCGACATACTCGCTGACGCTGCTGTTCCTGCGCACGCCGCTGTTATCGGCCGTTGGCGCGCTGCCGACGTTGCTCAGCGCGCAGGTGGCGTTCAAAAAGCTCAACACCTTCTCGCTTGCCCCTTACCAGGCGGAATTCCCGGTGCCAAAAGCGTATCCGAACTGGCAAACGCTCGAACTGCGCGATGTAGAGTTTCACTATGAAGACAACACTTTCGCCGTGGGCCCGATTAATCTGACGCTCCATCGCGGCGAACTGGTGTTCCTGATTGGCGGCAACGGCAGCGGTAAATCGACGCTCGCGATGCTGCTTACCGGGCTCTATCAACCGGTTAAAGGGCAGATTCTGCTGGATGGCAAACCGCTGGCGGCGGACAAACCGGAAGATTACCGTAAGCTGTTCTCAGCGGTCTTCACTGACGTCTGGCTGTTTGACCAGTTGCTGGGGCCGGAAGGAAAACAGGCCGACCCGGCGCTGGTGGATAAGTGGCTGGAACAGCTGAAAATGGGGCATAAGGTGAAGCTGGAAAACGGCAAAATCCTTGACCTTAAACTCTCTAAAGGGCAGAAGAAGCGCGTGGCGCTGCTGCTGGCGTTAGCGGAAGAACGAGACATCATTATGCTGGATGAGTGGGCCGCCGATCAGGATCCGCACTTCCGCCGTGAGTTCTACCAGATATTGCTTCCGCTGATGCAACAGATGGGTAAAACGGTCTTTGCTATCAGCCACGACGACCACTACTTCATCCATGCCGATCGTCTGCTGGAGATGCGCAATGGTCAATTGAGTGAGCTTACCGGTGAGGAACGCGACGCCGCCTCGCGCGATGCGGTCGCCCGAACGGCCTAACCTGATGAAAAAAGCGGCATTCGCCGCTTTTTTTATGAGTATTAAAATGCTGTTTATTATTATTTACATTACTCCACGCTATGCTTAATGCTCCCGGCCTACCTGCCGGGCATTCATATGACCGAAAGGATGACCGGCAATGTCCGCAATAATGAAAAACAGCGCGAAGCTACGTGATGAAGAGCGCGCGCGTCTTATCTGGCTCTTAACCACCGATAAAGCCATTACCTCCGTTCTGCTGGGCAAACTGACGCTCGCCGAGCAGTATGATGAGAGCACCCTGATTGACGACCTCGCGGAAGTGAGTGCGCTGGTGGCGCATCTTCCTGGCCCGGACCTGGCGGACGTTCTGGAGGCATTGCCCTCCGATGAACGTCACGCGTTATGGAACGTGGTGGAAGATGACAAGCGCGGCAAAGTGTTGCTTGAAGCATCGGAGAACGTCTGGGACGACCTCATTGACGATATGAGCGACCGGGCGTTGCTCGATGCACTGCAAACGCTGGACATCGACGAACAGATTTACCTGGTTCAGCACCTGCCGCGCGATTTAACCGGACGCCTGCTGGCAACGCTCCCGCCGTCCGAGCGCGCCCGCGTGCGTCAGGTGATGAACTA
This sequence comes from Pseudocitrobacter corydidari, assembly GCF_021172065.1. Classification (NCBI taxonomy): domain Bacteria; kingdom Pseudomonadati; phylum Pseudomonadota; class Gammaproteobacteria; order Enterobacterales; family Enterobacteriaceae; genus Pseudocitrobacter; species Pseudocitrobacter corydidari. Next base: position 472,349 of record NZ_CP087880.1, read on the forward strand.
TGCTCACGATCGCGTCGGCTCGATCATGGAGTTCGAGGTTATTACCGTGCGCCCGGAAGTGACGCTGGCGACCGTGCAGCGCTACCTGCGTCGGCTGGGAAAAATGCCGGAAAACACCGATAAACTGTTCGTCACGCGGCGGGATATGACGCTGGTTGGCGAGCTGGAATTGACCACCATTTTGCTCAGCCCGGCACAAAGCACTGTTGAAGCGGTGATGGGATCCGAGCCGGTGGCTTTCCACCCGGAAGAGGAGTCGGAAAAGGTGGCGCGTACCTTCGAACGTGACAACCTGGTCAGCGCCGCGGTTATCGATCAGCAGGGCAAACTGATGGGACGTTTGACCATCGATGAGATCGTTGACGTGGTGTACGAAGAGACGGACAGCGATCTGCGTCGCATGGGTGGCCTGAGTGCCGAAGAGGACGTGTTTGCGCCAGTGACCAAAGCGGTGAAAACCCGTTGGGCGTGGCTGGCGATCAACCTGTGCACCGCATTTATTGCTTCGCGCGTGATCGATGGCTTTGAACATACCATTTCGCAGCTGGTGGCGCTGGCGTCGTTAATGCCGATCGTCGCAGGAATTGGCGGTAACACCGGGAACCAGACTATTACCATGATCGTTCGTGCGCTGGCGCTACAGCAGATCCAGCCGGGCAACTTCTCGTTTCTGATCCTGCGTGAAATGGGCGTGGCGTTGATTAACGGCCTGGTGTGGGGCGGGATCATGGGCTGCGTCACCTGGCTGCTTTACAGCGACCCGCACCTGGGTGCGGTGATGACGCTGGCGATGGTATTGAACCTGCTGGTCGCGGCGCTAATGGGCGTACTGATCCCGATGATCATGGTGAAGTTTGGCCGCGACCCGGCGGTAGGCTCCAGCGTGATGATCACCGCCATCACCGACACCGGCGGCTTCTTCATTTTCCTTGGGCTGGCGACGATTTTTCTGCTTTAACCGCAAGCTTTTCTTTCAGGCGGGCAGGGATCAGCACCATGCAAACCACGCCCGCCAGCACGCCAATCGCCAGGTTGTCGGTGCTGACGGTTGCCGCGACAGTTAGCAGCATCACCACAGTTTCTGGCCACGGGGCGCGTCTCAGCGTTGCGGGCTGGACGCTGTGCCAGCTAAAGGTTTTGAACGCCACAATCACCATAATACCGGCCAGCACCGACATCGGAATGTCCGCCATCACCTTGCTTAACGCCGTCACCAATAGCAGCAGCACCAGGCCTGCCATGATCGTTGAAACGCGACTGCGGCCTTTGCCCATCTCAACGTTGACAATCGTCTGACCAATCATCGCGCAACCCGCGATGCCTCCATAAAAACCGGCCAGAATGTTGGCGATACCAAGCCCGGCGCTTTCGCGCGCTTTGTTTGACGGCGTCGCGGTCAAATCATCGACCAGCTTTGCCGTCAGCAACGACTCCATTAGCCCGACAAACGCAATGCTCAGCGCGCAGGGCCAGATAATGTTCAGAGTGTCGAGATTCAGCGGCACTAGCAACTGCGTCAGGCCGGGCAGGCCGCCGCTCATCGAACCTTCATCGCCAACGGTCGGCAGCAGCTGACCGCTGGTGACGGTGAATACGGTTAACAGCACGATGGCAATCAGCGGTGACGGCACGCTTTTAATTACTCGCGGTGCCCACAGCACAATCAGCAGGGTCGCGACGAAGAGCGCGATAATCAGCGGATTACGGCTCCAGAAATGCGGCACCTGGGCGAAGAAGATCAGCACGCCTAGCGCGTTGACAAAACCGGTCATCACCGGCTGCGGAATAAACCGCATCAACCGTGCCATACCGCACAGGCCGAACAGAATTTGAATCACGCCAGCCATCACCACGGCGGGCAGAATGTAACCGACGCCGTGTTGATGCACCATCGGCCCGATGACCAGCGCCACAGAACCGGCAGCGGCAGTCACCATCGCCGGACGCCCGCCGAGAAATGACATCGCCAGACACAGTACCACCGAGGCAATCAAACTGACTTTAGGGTCGACGCCAGCAATCACGGAAAAGGAGATGACTTCGGGGATCAGTGCCAGTGCGGTAATGACGCCAGCCAGCGTTTCGCGCAGCAGCAGTTTGGGCGAGCGCATTACGTAAAGGATGCGGCCATCCTGGGGAGTAAAAGGGGTGTCTGACATGGGATCTTCATTGGTTATCGATAGCCGGTTTTCTATAAGCCGTACTTTCGTGCTATTTATCACAAAACGGAGCAGTTTACCGCTCTATGTCACAGAATGCCAATACAAAAATTTAATTGACGTATACATTTATTAAACATTTTGATAACAGGTCTCAAAACACAACTTAAAATTTAAACAATATTTAAATTTTAAGTTGCTGGTGATACCGTATACCCACGAATTGTTTTTACCTGCGTGTAACAAATCGCATCTCAAGTAAGGCCTCCCTACAATGAAGAAAAAGACAGCTGTACCCAATGCACAGAAAGCGGGTTCCGATACTGCTTCTGTTGTGGCCAAAACCAACTCCCGCGTTATACACGAGACGGATGTTTTGTTGATCGGTGGTGGTATTATGAGCGCTACGCTGGGTACCTGGCTGCAAGAGCTGGAACCGAACTGGTCGATCACCATGGTCGAGCAAATGGAAAGCGTCGCGGAAGAGAGTTCCAACGGCTGGAACAACGCAGGCACCGGCCACTCCGCGCTGATGGAGCTCAACTATACGCCGCAGAAAGCGGATGGTTCCGTCAGCATTGAAAAAGCTATCGACATCAACGAAGCGTTCCAGGTTTCTCGCCAGTTCTGGGCGCACCAGGTGAAACGCGGCGTCCTCACGCAGCCGAAATCCTTTATTAACACCGTCCCGCACATGAGCTTTGTCTGGGGCGATGCGAACGTCAACTTCCTGCGCGCGCGCTACCGTGCGCTTCAGCAGAACCCGCTGTTCCGCGGAATGCGCTACTCCGAAGATCATCAACAGATTAAAGAGTGGGCGCCGCTGGTGATGGAAGGGCGCGACCCGCAGCAGAAAATTGCCGCGACGCGCACTGAAGCCGGTACCGATGTGAACTACGGCGAGATCACCCGCCAGCTGATTTCCTCGTTGCAGATGCATAAGAACTTCAATCTGCAGCTTAATACGGTAGTGCGTCGTTTCCGCCAGAATGCAGACAAGAGCTGGACCATCACCGTATCTGATGCCAATAACAGCCACGCGAAACGCACCATTAAAGCCAAATTTATCTTTATCGGCGCGGGCGGTGCGGCGTTGAAACTGCTGCAACAGACCAAAATTCCGCAGGCGAAAGAGTATGCCGGCTTCCCGGTTGGCGGCCAGTTCCTGGTGTGCGAAAACCCGGACGTGGTGAATCATCATCTGGCGAAAGTGTATGGTCAGGCCGATGTTGGCGCGCCGCCGATGTCGGTGCCGCATATTGATACCCGCGTGATTGACGGCAAACGCGTCATTCTGTTCGGGCCATTCGCGACCTTCTCAACGCGTTTCCTGAAAAACGGTTCCCTGTGGGATCTGCTGGCGTCGATCAACAAATCGAACATCATGCCGATGATCAACGTCGGGATGGACAACTTCGATCTGGTGAAATATCTGGTCAGCCAGGTGCTGCAAAAGGACAAAGATCGTCACGCCGCGCTGCGTGAATATTATCCGATGGCGCAGAAAGGCGACTGGCGTTTGTGGCAGGCGGGGCAGCGCGTGCAGATTATCAAACGTGATGCACAGAAAGGCGGGGTTCTGCGTTTGGGCACAGAAGTGGTGAGCGACGATGAAGGTACCGTAGCGGCACTGCTCGGTGCGTCACCGGGTGCGTCTACCGCTGCGCCAATCATGCTGCAACTGCTGGAAAAAGTGTTCCATGAGAAAATGCAGACTGCGGCCTGGCAGGCGAAAATCAAAGCCGTGGTGCCGACTTACGGCTCGCGCCTGAACGAACATCCGCAGGCGATTGAAGAGACCCTGGCGCATACCAGTGAAGTGCTGGAACTGAGCTACGTGCCGGTTCGTGATGCCGATCCTACCCCGCAACCGCAGACTAAATCGCAGCCGGTGGTGGTGAATGAGATGGCGGATATTGCGCTGTAAATGCTAAAAAGCCCCGAATGCGGGGCTTGAGATTGCCAATGCCTGATGCGCCAGGCTTATCAGGCCTACATAAAAACTGCAATGTATTGAATTTGCATGAGTTTGTAGGCCGGATAAGGCGTTCACGCCGCATCCGGCATAAACATGGGCACTTTATTAACGCTCTACAGCGTTATGCACTTCTTCTTCAGCTTTCCAGACGCGGTATTTCACTTCCACGTTATCCGGGGTATACACCACGATCGGCAGTTTGCTGTTGTAACGCAGCATGCCGTCGTCACCGAGATACGCCGCAACGAACTGTTTGGTCTTCGTTTTGTCCGGGCAGGCCATCATGGTGGAGACCGGCTCGCCAACTTTATCAAAGACGTAGTAGTCATAACCCCAGCCTTCCAGCGTTTTGCTTTCCAGCTTGCCGCCCAGGCGGTGACGGTTACAGTCGACTTCCAGCGTTTTACCAATCATCAGCTCAACTTTCAGCGCTGATTCATCCTGCTGCGCAGGTAACTGAATCACCTGGCGCTTCATGCCTTTTTCCGCTTGCGGATAAGGCGCAACTTTTTCCAGCGGTTGCTCTGCCGCCGTGGCAGAAAGCGAAACAGCGGTCAGTAGTAAAGCAGCGAGCGTAAATGTGTTTTTCACTGTGAATCCTTTTTATCAGTAGTTCATCGGCAAGATTATCATCATTGTCGTGAATGTTAAGTGCCATTTACTGATTTTTGCATTAAGAGTAGTGAACTGTTTTGCGTATTAATCCGAAAACGAAGTTTATCTCTGTCATTATCAAAGCAGTTCAATCTGCTGTTTTGCACAGGCTTCGCGTAACGCGGTATCCGGCTCGCCGTCGATGATAATTGTGCTGGCAAGGGATAGCGGGCCGATGGCAAAAGCAGAAGCGGCGTTCATCTTTTCAGCCGAGGCCATGACCACCGTTTCTGCCGCACGTTGCGACAGGGCGCGTTTTACACAGGCTTCTTCATAATCACCCGTGGTAAAACCGGCACTGGCATGAATACCCGTCACCCCCATAAAAAACAGGTCGGCATTGATATGACTTATGACATCGATCATTGCCGATCCTACCGTCACGACCGAGTGTTTAAACAATCTCCCGCCGATGACGATCACCTCAACCAGTGGGTGATCGACCAGACTGACGGCAATTCCTGGGCTGTGAGTGACGACGGTAAACGCGATATCCTGCGGTATGCGCGCCACCAGTTCGTGTGCGGTGGTTCCGCCATCGATCATCACCACCTGGCCCGGTTGAATCATCTTTACCGCTTTTGCCGCGACGGTTTGCTTTGAACGGCTTTGCACGTTTTTGCGTGTTTCGATAGGGGCTATTGCAGCTGATGCGGGCAGTGCGCCACCGTGAACGCGTTGCAGCAGACCTTCTGCCGCCAGTTCACGTAAATCACGCCGGATAGAGTCCTCTGAAATCAAGAACTTTTGGCTCAGTTCGCTGGATAAAACCTGCTTGTCTTGCGCTAGCAGTTCGAGAATTGCTTTTTTACGTTGGCTGGCGAGCATGAATATTTCTCTTCACGTTTTTTCTTGATGTTGCACGATTGTGCATGACATTATCGTTTTTGTCATTCACCTGAGGAATAAAAATGCACAATAACACGCCATACCTTCGCAACGTTCAGGAACAGCTTCTTTCCGATAACTGGTACGTACTGAAAAAATACACCTTTGATATACAGCGCCGCGACGGTAGCTGGCAGACGCAGAATCGCGAGGTCTATGACCGGGGCAACGGCGCAACCATCCTGCTCTATAACCGCGAGAAAAAAAGCGTGGTGCTGACTCGTCAGTTTCGCTTCCCGGTTTCGGTCAACGGCCATTCTGGCTTGCTGATCGAGGCGGCAGCCGGTCTGCTGGATAAAGCGTCACCGGAAGCGCGGATTCTGGCGGAGGCTGAAGAAGAAACCGGCTTTAAAGTGAGCCACCTGGAAAAGGTCTTTGAAGCCTATATGAGCCCCGGCTCGGTCACAGAGAAACTCTATTTTTTCATCGCGGAATATACCGAGCGCGACCGTACCGGTGACGGCGGCGGGCTGGTGGAAGAGGGCGAGGACATTGAGGTGCTGGAGTGGCCCTTTGAACAGGCGCTGGCGGCGATTTCGCGCGGTGAAATCGTCGACGGGAAAACCATCATGTTGTTGCAGCATCTGGCGCTGAAGGGCGTCTTTAATGAATTACGGGGCTGAATCGAGGTTTTAGACACTCTGACAGGCGGGATACGAAAATCCTGCCTATAAAAGAGTCTTTCATTCAGATTTCCGGGTGACCAATGTTAGTTGACTGGCCGCGTCGTCGTGGGCTGCCTAACTACGCGCTCTATGGCGCAGAGGCCGGGCAGTCGTCGCTGGATATGGTGCACTATGAGCGCATTCCCTCGCGCGCCAGCCGCTTTGGTTTTGCTATCGAGCCCCATTTCCACGATGTTTTGATTCAGGCACTGTATGTTACGCACGGCAGCGGCGAAGCCACCATTGACGGCGAGGTCTGGGCCTTTAACGCCCCGTGCCTGGTCGTCGTTCCCGCTCGCGCGGTACACGGATTTCGTTTTCGCGACGATGTGGATGGTCATGTCATCACCACGGCACAGTCGGCAATCGAATCGGTCGCGCTGACTGCCGCGCCAGATTTACTGGACTTTGTGCGTACACCCGCGATGCTAACCGTCGACGTCGCTCATCGACGCGGGGTGCGTCTTGAAACGCTCTTTGACGCGATTGGCCGGGAAGCCGAGAACAGCGAGCGCTGGCAATACACCGCCGGGCTGGCGCTGACCATTGCGCTGTTTGTGCAGATCGCGCGTTTGAGTGAAAAAGCGGAGCTGGCGGGCAACCCTGCAAGGGCGGCGCTGGTCGCCAGAATTGAACGTTTTCGTGCTTTACTGGATGAACGCTGTCGGCAGCGACAACCCGTGGCTCATTATGCGGCGGCAATGGGGATTTCCTCCGGGCAACTGACGCGAATCTGTCGCGAAGCCTTTGGTATTTCGGCGATTGAAGCCATCGATCGGCGTGCGGTGCACGAAGCGCGGCGTCTGCTGGTCTACTCCTCATTTAGCGTTAAGCAAATCTCGGCGGAATTAGGATTTCGCGATGAAGCCTATTTTGGCCGCTTCTTCCGCAAGCAAACCGGCCTGCGGCCCACGGAGTATCGCCTGCGAGAGCAGGGGCGGTTATCGCAGAGAAAACCGGCTTCCATTAAGAAAGCCGGTCTGGCTGATTAACGCAGCTTCACAAACAAATGCGCGGGCCCGGAGTTGGTCAGATTATTGCCGCGAACGTACTCGATAGGCTGCGCGGGATCGAGCGCAATATCGGAGACTTTACGCGCCACCAGGCGTGTGGCGATCAGCGTTTCAAGTTTCGCCAGCGGCTGGCCGAGACATTTATGCATCCCGTTGCCAAAACCTAAATGACCGGTGGTATCACGGTCGATGTTAAACGTATCGCCGTCCGCAAATTTACGGCTGTCGCGATTGGCGGACGAGAGCAACAACCGCACCACCGCGCCTTTGGGCAACTCAACGCCTGCCACGGTGGTGGCTTCGGTGGTCATGCGGCTGACGCGTTGCACCGTCCCGCGATAGCGCGCCACCTCCTCGACAAATTTATCCGCATCCGCTTCGTTTTCGCGAATACGCTGCACCAGATGCGGATGTTCCGCGAACATGCGAAACGCATTCGCAACCAGAATGGTGGTGGTGTCGTGCCCGGCGATAAAGACGAAGGCGCACAGCTCTTTGGCCTCTTTTTCACTGAGCAAACCCTCCTTCCACATGCGGGCGATGTGTCCCCCAATCGACTGGCTATTGCTGAGGTAAAGTCGTTCCATGGCCTCTTTCAGATAGGCAAAGAAGGCCATGGCGCTTTGTTCATCGGTGCCTGTGCCAGGGGCGTTACGCGCCAGGCGCCCGAAGTAGCTGAAGGTTTCGTCCGACCAGAACTTCATCTTTTCTTCGTCTTCATTCGGCACATCGATCATCGCTGAGATGGTGGCGATGCTGAGTGGAATGGCGAACTCTTCCACCACATCGCCGCCGCCTTTGGCGATCAACGCATCAATTAATACCTCCGCGCGGCGCTCGATCTCGGCGGCAAACGGTTCGATGGCCAGCGGCATAAAAGAGGGCTGAGCAATCTTGCGCAGGCGCGTGTGATCGGGTGCATCATACAGCGTCAGAAAAGTGAGCGGCGGCGGACTGACCACTTCTGATGAGAAGAGTTTTGGGTTGCGAATGGCCTGCCAGACATCATCGTAGCGCGACAGAAACCAGACGTCCGAGGTGGCCGACTGGCAGCGCAATACCGGCGCGTGCTCGCGCATCCAGCGATAATGTTCGTACGGATCGCCCTGCGAACCGTCGTCCACCACTTTGAACGGTTGCAGTTCTTGCGGCCAGCTCAGCTCATGAGAGTAGGGCGGCTGTTCAGCCAATGCCGCGAACGGGCAGCGTGCGGGCTCTGGCTGCGGCGCGGGCGCGACGGCGGTCGATGCGGATTTCTTGCCCAGCGCACGGCTCATGGTCGCTTTGGAATGAAGGGCGTGTTGAGCTATCACTTCACGCGCGGCGTTGATATCACCATACTCAAACGCGCTGACCAGATCGCGATGTTGTTGCACGATATCGCCAACGATTTCAATGTCATCCCGTAGCGCCCGACCAATGTAATCCTGCACCGCGAGTTGCTTATAGAGAGTAATCAGCGGCGCGTTTCCTGATGCCTCAATCAGGAACAGGTGGAACGCATGGTTTGCCTGCGCGTAGCGCGTGACATCGCTAAAGCGCTTCCCGACAACAAACGGCGCGGTCGCCTCGGCGAGCTGGCGGAACGCAAGCAACTGTGCGCCTGACAAGCGCCCCATGGTGAGCTGCACCGCCCCCAGCTCCAGCGCCAGACGCAGATCAAACGTGTCATCGACGTCCTCCGGGGCAATATGTTCTTCCCCCGTCTGCACCACCTGCCCGGCCCCGGCAAACTTCTCATAATAGAAGTTACGCGGCTTCACGCCTTCCGCTGCCAGCCAGTCGCGCACGGCCTCTACCATTGGCGGCGGCCCGCAGAGATAAATATCGACATCGCCGCCGTTAAGCTGCGACGCGGTAATATGTTGAGTCACGTAGCCTTTGTGCGGCGACGAACTTTCAGGGCTGGCGACCGTGCAGAGATAGCTAAAATTCGGCAGGCGCCGGGCGTATCCCTCAAGCCGTGCCAGCTCAACCCGATCTTCATCGTGGGTGACACCGAAGATCAGATGGACAGGCTGCGTGACTTCACCTTCTTCGGCGATCTTATCCAGCATGGACAAAAACGGCGCAAGTCCCGTACCGCCCGCGAGGAATAAAAGCGGGCGTTCGATGGGGCGCAGGTAGAAACTGCCCATCGGCCCGCGAAAGGTGATGGTGTCGCCGGGCTTGGCCTGCTCGCGAAGATAGCTGGACATTAAGCCCTGCGGAACATTGCGGATCAGGAAGGAGACTTCGTTTGCCGAGGGGCCCGAGCTAAATGAGTAGGAGCGCGTCTGCGTGCTGCCAGGCACCTGTATATTGACGTACTGGCCCGGCAGGAAGCGCAGAGCGCTGCGGTTTTCCAGTTCCGCCGAAAATGTGATTGCCGTGGGCGATAGCGCTTCGCAGACGGTGATACGCCCGGTGAATGCCGTGCTGCTGATGCCCGCCGCATCGGACGTGGCTGCAATCTGCACCACGCAGTCGCTGGATGGCCGCATCTGGCAGGTGAGTACGTGCCCGGCATTCGCTTCATCATCGGAAAGCGCGTCTGGCACATAATCACCGAGCGCAAACTGGCCTGATTCACAGGTGGCTTTGCAGGTGCCGCACACGCCGTCGCGACAGTCGAGTGGAATAGCAATTTTTGCACGCAGCGCCGCATCGGCGACGGACTCACCGGTAAGACATTGAATAAAATGCGTCGCGCCGTCTTCAAAGCGTAGGGTGACCTGATGGCTCATTGTTCTTATCCTCGGGTAGCAGGTGATTCCAGCCTCTGACGGACTGGTACGAAACTCGAGACTCCATATCATGCCGTAAGCCCTTTTCAGTCAACGGACAGAAATGACGTAAAACAGGACAAACCGTGCATTAGGCGGAGTTGGTGAGCGGGGGCACATTTTGGGAAGAGAGGCGAAAAGCAGGCATTAAAAAACCCGCAGACTCAGAGAGAATGCGGGCTCTTAAGGGGTACTGAACGTTTAAAACGTATCAGAAAATCTTTTTGGTCGGCACGAGAGGATTTGAACCTCCGACCCCCGACACCCCATGACGGTGCGCTACCAGGCTGCGCTACGTGCCGACACGTGGAGGCAATAGTACCCTTTTCGTTGCTGATTGCAAGCCAGCGATCGCGCGATTGATGCATAAGTAATCAATCAGTTAGCGATGAATCGTTTTTCCTCAGTCAGTACCTGCAGCAGCAGGCTCAGCTGTGGTTTTTGCTCGCGTTCTTTCTCGCCGTCGCTGTTCCACGTCTGGTAATGACCATTGTGGTCAAGCACAACGGTAAAGCGCGGGGTCGTAATCGCCAGCGTGTTGTTATCCGCAGCGGTTACCCAAACGTGGCGACGCGTGGCGCTGAAGAGATCCTGCCCCTGCGAGTATTCATTTGCTGGCGTGCTGACGTGCAACAGACGCTGCATCAGGGTGGTCATCACGTCTTTATGCTCGGTCAGGGCGTCGATACGCTGCGCCGGGGTGCCCGGCCAGTGGACGACCAACGGTACCTGTAGACGTGCGCGTGACCAGTCGAACTGCTCGCGTTCATCGCCCAGCGGCACGCCGTGACCTGCGGTAATAATCACTACCGTGCTATCCAGTTTGCCGGAATCACGCAGCGCGCTCAGCACGCGGTTAATCTGTGTATCGACATCGGCGGCAGCGGCGGCATAGCGGCGGGTGAAGCCTTGCTGCTGGCTGTCGTCGAGGTTGGTGCCGTTAAAGGATACCCACGAGAACCAACGGTTTTCTTCCTGCGCGTAGCGGCCCAGCCAGTTAATCCACTGATTTGCCGTCTGCGCGTCGTTTTGCGATTTGCTTGGCGGCAGCGAGAAGTCCGAAAGCAGCGCCTGACGATAAACCGGGCTATTGAAGCCATCGGAAGAGAACAGGCCCAGCTGATAACCCTGCTGGTTCAGCGCGGTAATCAGCGCCGCCGGAATACGCGCCGAGAGCACGCCATCCATATAGGCCGGTGAAATACCATAGAACAGGCCGAAGGTGCCGTTGTCTGTGGTATTACCCGAACTCATATGCTGGGTAAAGTTGACGTTTTCACCGGCGAACTGGGCCAGAGAAGGCATCTGTTTTTCGAAGCGCGAATAGTTCAGGCCATCGACGGTGATCAGCAGGACGTTTTGCCCTGCGCCCATATCGCGATAGCGCAGTTCGCTCAGCGGGTATTGCACCGATACGGCTTCCGGATCGCCTTGCTCAACCAGACGACGCTGGTAATCCTGCGCATCCAGCAGGCCGTGTTTTTCCAGGAAGCGGCGCGCGGTCATTGGATAAGAGAGCGGCAGGTTTGCTTTCTGCATGGTAATCGGGCGATAGAAGTTGGCATCGGCCCAGATGTACATCACGTGCGAGCTGATAAACGATACAAAAAAGAGCCAGGCGACGGGGCGGAAGTAGCGGCGTCGGCGCATCAGGCTGCGCAACTTTTGCCAGCTCCAGGTAGCGAACAGCATTTCGATAAGCAATATCACCGGCACGCTGATAAACATCAGCTGCCAGTCGCGGGCCATTTCGTTTTGGTCCGGGTTGATAACCAGCTCCCACACCACCGGGTTAAGGTGCAAGTGGAAGCGGGTGAAAACTTCGGTATCGATAAGCAGCAGCGTCATGCCAGCGGTTGCCAGAATCGCGGACAGGAACCGCATTAAGCGCTGCGAGCCGACGATAAACGTCAGCGGAAAGAGAATCAGCAGATAGGCGGCGAACACCAGAAAACTGAAATGCCCGACAAGGCTCAGGTACGAGTAGACGCGACCGGTAAGCGTTGTCGGCCAGTCGGCAACAAAAAGATAGCGGCTGCCGAGCACCATGGCCAACAACATGTTGAACATAGCAAACCAGTGCCCCCAGCTAACCATCTGGGAGACTTTTTCTCGGTAGGGCTGACGATGAGTCACCATAAACTGTTGTGTGTATCCCTTAGTGCGCCGGGTCGTCGTTAATCGAAGACTGTAACGCCTGAGCAAACGAGCGGGCGATAGCCTGGCGCTGAGCCGGGGCGACGCTGCTGTTAATCAGGTTCGTCACCATGTTCCCCAGAACCATCAAAGAGAGGTCTGTTGGAGTCTTGTGTTGTTCCAGTACGTTGACCAGTTCACTGAGCAGTCGTTCAACGTGTTCATCACTGTAGCGGGAATGTTGTGGCATAAATCAAATCTGTCTATATATGGAAGGGCAATATATTACCGTAGCACCAGCATTTTTTCCGCATTTTTTCGCCTTAAACGTCATCCTTTCCTCATGGGCGAAAGGATTAGGCGTTGGAAGAAAGAGCAAGTTGCACAGCAGCCTAAGGGGTGGTTGAATACACCCGATCTAAAAGGAGAGTTTAACATGAGTCTGGATATCGACCAGATTGCGCTGCACCAGCTTATCAAACGCGATGAGCAGACGCTTGAACTGGTACTGCGTGATTCGCTGCTGGAGCCCACTGCGCCCGTCGAAGAGATGATGGCGGAACTGCATCGGGTCTACAGCGCTAAAAATAAGGCCTACGGGCTGTTTAACGAAGAAAGCGAGCTGGCGCAGGCGTTGCGCCTGCAGCGTCAGGGCGAAGAGGATTTCCTGGCGTTCAGCCGGGCGGCGACCGGTCGTCTGCGCGATGAGCTGGCAAAATATCCGTTTGCGGACGGCGGCATCGTGCTGTTTTGCCATTATCGCTATCTGGCGGTGGAATACCTGCTGGTGGCGGTGCTGAATAATCTCAGCAGCATGCGTGTCAACGAGCAGTTGGATATCAGCTCTACCCACTATCTCGATATCAATCATGCGGATATCGTGGCGCGTATTGATTTAACCGAGTGGGAAACCAACCCGGAATCGACACGTTACCTGACGTTCCTGAAAGGGCGAGTAGGGCGTAAAGTCGCGGATTTCTTTATGGATTTCCTCGGCGCCAGCGAAGGGTTGAATGCCAAAGTGCAAAACCGCGGCCTGTTGCAGGCGCTGGATGATTTCTCCGCCGAAGCGCAGCTCGATAAAAACGAGCGTCAGACCGTGCGTAAGCAGGTTTACGACTACTGCAACGAGCAGTTGCAGGCGGGCGAAGAGATTGAACTGGAATCACTTTCCAAAGAGATTTCCGGCGTGAGCGAAGTGAGCTTTAGCGAGTTTACGGCTGAAAAAGGCTATGAACTGGAAGAGAGCTTCCCGGCGGACCGCAGTACTTTGCGTCAGTTGACGAAGTTTGCCGGTAGCGGTGGCGGGTTGACGATTAACTTCGATTCTCTGCTGCTGGGTGAGCGTATTTTCTGGGATCCGGCAACGGACACGCTGACCATTAAAGGCACGCCGCCGAACCTGCGCGATCAGCTTCAGCGTCGCGTGGGTGGCAAATAAGCACCGCCCACAAAAAAAGCCCCGCAATGCGGGGCTTCTTCACAACTTGTCAGCGATTACGCGCGAACGAAGTCGATGTGAGACAGTTTCGGTTTGTAAGCGTGACGCTGAACAGCCTGAACTTTCACTTTTTCTTCTTTGCCATCGATTACGATGGTAACAACTTCTGCGTAAAACTCAGCTTTGTCCTGCATGTTCCACAGTTTGTCGTGATCCAGTTCGATTGCAACCGGAGCAGCTTCGCCACCATAGATGATAGCCGGGAACTTGTTAGCTGCGCGCAGGCGGCGGCTCGCACCCTTACCCTGCTCTTTACGTGCTTCTGCATTGATAGTAAACATTTAAATCTCTCTTAATTATTCCTGCTACAGGCGACCCAGCAGCAGGCAAATGATCTGCTTCACGGATGTGAAAGCGGGCGGCATTTTATACTTAAATGCGCGTCGTATCAATCAAAAGGACGTTTATCCGCGTAATTCATTGGCGCGACGGAAGCGGCCTTCGTAGTCGAAAACCTTCTCGCGCACCTGCCAGAACTGCCCTTTCTTACGGGCCACCACAAAATCGGGATGGCGCAACAGCGCCTGCTGGGCAAGAATATCGGCGGGCGTTATCCAGCGCAGCGGCACGCCGGGCGTGCGGGTATGCGGGCGTATAAAGAGCTGTTCAAAGGCGGTACGCTGCGCCGGTGTATGCAGACGGAAGCGCTCACTCACATCGGCACCGTCTTCATCGTAGTAGGTGATTTTCAGCCACGCGCCTTTGTCATCCGCGCCGTCCTGAAGCACCATGCCGCTACAGCGCAGCACCAGCGCATCTTTGAGCTTCAGCGCCGCTTTAAGCATATCGTCCGGGTCGACCAGCACCGTGTCGCACTCCCGGCAGCGGCGGGCGGCGATATCGTTTTCCGCATTACACTGTGGGCAGTTTTTGAAGCGGAAGCGGTAGTCGCACTGTTCCCGGTGCCCTTCGTCATCTTCCAGCCAACCCTGACAGCGGCGGCCAAAGTGTTCAATCAGCGTGCCGTCAGCGGTAGTTTTACCCCAGAAGGTATTGGCAAAGCCGCAGCCGGGGCAGAAAACCTGGACCGGCACGTTGTCACTTTTGCCTTTTGGCGCACCGACTTCCGGGGCGTAGAGATCGTGAGGGTTTCCGGCGTAGTCCAGAATCAGACAGTCCGTTTTTCCCGGCGACAGGCGCAGGCCGCGACCTACAATTTGTTGGTAAAGACTCACTGATTCGGTTGGGCGCAGAATCGCGATGAGATCGACATGCGGGGCGTCAAAGCCGGTGGTTAATACCGACACGTTGACCAGATAGCGAAATTTCTGCGCTTTGAAGGCGTCGATGAGTTCATCACGCATCGGGCCGGGCGTTTCGCCGGTAATCAGCGCCGCATCGTTGGCGGGCAGCAGCCCGGTGATTTCGCGCGCATGCTCAACGGTGGCGGCGAAAATCATCACCCCTTTGCGATCCTGAGCAAACTCTTCAATCTGGCTGATGATGTGCGGCGTAATACGTTTTTGCTGTTTCAGTTCACGATTGAGATCCGCTTCGCTGAACAGCCCGTTGCTGTTGGCCTGCAGGCGGCTGAAATCGTACTGTACCACCGGCATATCAAGCTGCTCGGGTGGCGTCAGATAGCCGTGTTTGATCATATAGCGCAGCGGCAGTTCATAAATACAGTCGCGGAAAAGCGCTTTTTCGTCGCCGCGTACCATACCGTGATAGTGGAACTGATAAATCCAGCCTTTTCCCAGGCGGAAGGGCGTGGCCGTCAGCCCTAGCAGGCGTACCGTTGGGTTTACGCTCTTCAGGTGGGCAAGGATTTGCTGATACTGGCTATCGTCGTCATCGCTGATGCGGTGGCACTCATCGACGATCAACAGCGAAAATTCACTCTTGAAATGGTCCAGATTGCGTGCGACGGACTGCACGCTACCAAACACCACTTTGCCGTGGCTCTCTTTTTTCTTCAGACCCGCCGCGTAGATATCGGCCTCCAGGCCCAGCGCGCAATATTTGGCGTGGTTCTGTGCGACCAGTTCCTTAACATGTGCAAGTACTAACACACGCCCGCGCGCCAGTCTTGCCAGTTCAGCAATCACCAGGCTTTTGCCTGCGCCGGTAGGCAGCACAATCACGGCAGGGTGCTGATGGCGGCGAAAGTGGTTAAGGGTGGCGTCGACGGCTTCCTGCTGATAGGGGCGAAGTGTAAAAGTCATGGGGCTCGTTTATTAGTTTTGCTCGCGATTAGTATGCCACGAATCTTTTCTCTTGAGTGGTATAACAACCCCGTTATACTCTTCATCCTTCAAGCTGCTTCTGCGTTGGCTGCACTCGTTCACCCCAGTCACGTACTTCTGTACGCTCCTGGGGATTCACTCCCTTGCCGCCTTGAAGCAACTCGAATGATTTTGAGTCTATACTCGATTGTTGTTACTCCATTTTTCGGGCGCGTTGCCCGACACCCGGCACCATACAGGCTAAAAATTTTCATGCGACTTGATAAGTTTATCGCTCAGCAACTCGGCGTCAGCCGTGCTATTGCCGGGCGTCAAATCCGCGGCAACCACATCACCGTGGATGGCGAAATTGTGCGAGATACGGCGTTTAAACTGCTTCCTGAACATGAGGTGGCTTACGAGGGGAACCCTCTGGCCCAGCAGCACGGCCCGCGCTACTTTATGCTCAACAAACCGGAAGGGTATGTCTGCTCAACCGACGACCCGGATCATCCTACCGTGCTCTATTTCCTTGATGAACCTGTGGCGCACAAACTCCATGCCGCCGGTCGTCTGGATATCGACACCACCGGTCTGGTGCTGATGACTGATGACGGCCAGTGGTCGCATCGCATCACTTCACCGCGTCACCACTGCGAAAAAACCTATCTCGTAAGCCTGGAAAACCCGGTCAGCGACGATACCGCAGCGCAGTTCGCCAAAGGTGTTCAACTGCACAACGAGAAAGATCTCACTAAACCGGCGGTGCTGGAAGTGATTACCCCGACGCAGGTCCGGCTGACCATCAGCGAAGGCCGCTATCACCAGGTGAAACGTATGTTCGCCGCTGTGGGCAACCACGTGGTGGGGCTGCATCGTGAACGTATTGGTGAGATTGCGCTCGACGACGACCTTGAGCCGGGCGAATACCGTCCGTTAACCGAAGAAGAAATCGCCAGCGTCGGCCTGTCGCCGCGCTAACATTGAGGTAACTTGTGACATCCAGGCAGCCTTCGTCATTCAATATCGTGTTTATCCTTGGCCTGCTGGCCATGCTGATGCCGCTTTCTATTGATATGTATCTTCCGGCGCTGCCGGTTATTTCACAACAGTTTGGCGTACCGGCCGGTAGCGCGCAGATGACCCTCAGCACCTACATTCTGGGGTTTGCTGTCGGCCAGTTGCTGTACGGTCCGATGGCCGATAGCCTTGGGCGCAAGCCGGTTATCCTTGGCGGCACGCTGATTTTTGCGGTTGCCGCCATTGCCTGCGCGCTGTCAAAAAGCATCGATCAGCTCATTGTGATGCGCTTCTTCCACGGCCTGGCGGCTGCGGCGGCAAGCGTGGTGATTAACGCCCTGATGCGCGATATCTATCCGAAAGAAGAGTTCTCAAGGATGATGTCGTTTGTCATGCTGGTGACCACCATTGCGCCGCTGGTGGCTCCGATGGCGGGTGGCGCGGTGTTGGTCTGGTTTAGCTGGCGGTCGATTTTCTGGATCCTGGCCGCGGCGGCGATTCTGGCATCGCTGGCTATCTGGTTCTTTATCGCGGAAACGCTACCCGTTGAAAAGCGGCAGAAGTTTCATTTACGCACGGTGCTGGGTAACTTCGCCTCGCTGTTCCGCCACAAACGCGTACTGTCGTATATGTTGGCGAGCGGTTTTAGCTTTGCCGCAATGTTCTCGTTTTTGAGCGCCGGGCCGTTTGTTTATATTGAGCTTAACCATGTTTCGCCCCAGCATTTTGGCTATTACTTCGCGCTGAATATCGTTTTCCTGTTCATCATGACCACCATCAACAGCCGCATTGTGCGTCGGGTCGGGGCGTTAAACATGTTTCGCGCTGGGTTGTTTGTTCAGTTTGCCATGGCGGTGTGGATGGTGGCGTGTGCACTGCTGGACGTCGGATTCTGGTCGCTGGTGTTGGGCATTGCGGTGTTCGTGGGCTGCGTGTCGATGGTCTCCTCAAATGCGATGGCGGTTATTCTCGACGAGTTCCCGCATATGGCTGGCACGGCGTCGTCGCTTGCCGGAACCTTCCGTTTCGGGATTGGCGCGATCATTGGCGCGCTGCTGTCGCTGGCAACGTTCAATTCCGCCTGGCCGATGATCCTCTCCATTGGGCTGTGTGCAAGCTGCTCACTCTTTTTCCTGCTCTACGCCAGCCGTCGGCGAAAGTGCGCGTAGTACAAACATTTTGATAAAGGGGCGATTTTTCGCCCCTTTTTTTTGATGCATATCAACCGAAGTACTATTCGTGGTACTTATGTATGTTTCTTTTATGTAAAATCTAATAATGTAAAAAGTCACATTGTTGTAGATAAAAAGGTTGTGTTAGATCACAGAAACGGGTACATATAGCGCCGAAAAGCATCACCCAATTCGCTTGTCGCGACAAAAATAATCACTCAGTCAATGAATAAGCCGTGAGTTGCAGGCGTTTTTTCTGGATGCAGGACGATTTGTCAACAATGTGTTAATATGGATGTAAAATAATTGTGAAGTAAATTGCTTCCGGGGAAAAGAACGTGACCACATTACAGCTTTCAATAGTACATCGACTGCCGCAGGACTATCGCTGGGCGGCGGGGTTCGCAGGTTCAAGAGTTGAACCGATTCCGCAAAGTGGCGATAGCAACGAAAATGCGCTGGTGGCCCTTAAGCTGCTGAGCCCGGACGGTGATAATGCCTGGCCGGTGATGCATACCTTAAGCCAGGCGTTGTCGGATATCTCGCTGGAAAGCTCCGTACTGGAGTGTGAAGGGGAGCCGTGTCTGTTTGTTAAACGTCAGGACGAGTGTGCCGCGACCTGTCGTCTGAAAAATTTTGGCGTGGCGATTGCCGAAACGTTTTCCGGCAATAATCCGTTCTGACTGTCAGCTCAGCGTTATGAGCTGGCGGGTGTAATCCTGCTCTGGTGCAGCGAAAACGCGCTGGCACTCACCCTGTTCGACAACTTTTCCCTGTTGCAGCACAATCACCTGATGGCACAGCGAACGTACCACGTGCAGGTCGTGGCTGATAAAGATATAAGCCAGCCGGTACTTCTTCTGCAATTCCTTCAATAATGCCAGTATCTGCGCCTGAACGGTGCGATCGAGCGATGACGTGGGTTCATCAAGGATGATCAATTCGGGTTTCAGGATCAGCGCCCGCGCGATGGCGATACGCTGACGTTGACCGCCGGAAAATTCCGCCGGATAGCGCTGACGCGTGTCGGGATCTAACCCCACTTCCTGCATGGCCAGAACCACGCGTTGTTCGCGATCGATTGCCGACAGTGCCGGATGGTGCACGCGTAAACCTTCTTCAATGATTTGCAGTGCGTTCAAACGCGGATTAAGCGACGAGTTCGGGTCCTGAAAGACCACCTGAATACGATGGCGCAGCGGCAGGAGCTGCTTACGGCTACGGCCCTGTAGCATTTCTCCGGCAAACTGAATCTCGCCTTTGGAGGCAATAAGCCGCAGCAGCGCCAACCCGGTGGTGCTTTTACCGGAACCCGATTCCCCAACCAGCCCCAGCGTTTCGCCCGCGCGCAGGGTAAAGCTTACATTGTTCACCACGCGATTGTTATCAACGATGCGGCGCAGGACGCCTTTACGAATCGGAAATTCGACGCTGAGATCGTTTACCTTCAGCAACGTGGCGGCATCCGCCGGTAAAGGCACCGGAGAGCCCGACGGCTCGCTGTCGAGCAGCTTGCGGGTATACGGATGAACGGGCGCGGCAAACAGCGCCTGAGCGCTATTCTGCTCCACGCAGCGGCCCTGCTGCATGACCGCCACCCGGTCAGCCAGCTTGCGCACAATGCTAAGGTTATGGGTGATAAACAGCAGCCCCATATTTAACTCGCGTTTTAGCTCGCGCAACAGGGCGAGAATTTGCGCCTGAACCGACACATCCAGTGCGGTGGTCGGTTCATCGGCAATCAACAGGTCAGGGCGCGTCAGTAATGCCATCGCAATCATCACGCGTTGACGCTCGCCTCCGGAGAGCTGATGCGGATAATCCGCCAGCCGTTTAGCGGCGTTACGGATGCCAACCCTGTCCAGACAATCTAACATTTCTGCCCGCGCGGGCTCTTTGCGCATCCCCCGGTGCAGGGAGAGCACTTCGTAAAGCTGTTTTTCCAGCGTGTGCAACGGGTTCAGTGAAACCATCGGCTCCTGAAAAATCATCGCAATGCGATTGCCGCGCACACCACGAAGTGTCTGTTCACTGGCGTGCAGCAGGGATTGGCCCTGAAAACGGATATCGCCGCCAGGATAGCTCACCGGCGGCTGCGGCAGCAGGCGCAAAACGGAGAGCGCGCTGACGCTTTTTCCCGAGCCCGATTCCCCAACCAGCGCCAGCGTTTCGCCTGCGTCTATCTGTAAAGAGAGATCGCTGACCACCGTACGCGTGACGCCCTGATTGCGAAAGGCGATGGAAAGATTGTCTATTTCAAGCAGAGGATGACTCATCTTAAACCGCCTTATTCGGATCGAAAGCATCGCGCACCGCTTCGCCGATGAAAATCAGCAGCGACAACAGTACGGCAACGGAAAGAAACGCCGTGATGCCGAGCCACGGGGCCTGAAGGTTATTCTTGCCCTGCAACAGCAATTCACCTAACGACGGCGACCCCAGCGGCAGGCCGAAGCCGAGGAAATCCAGCGAGGTTAGGGTGGTAATCGAGCTGCATAAAATAAACGGCAGGAAGGTGAGGGTGGCGACCATCGCATTGGGCAGCATATGGCGGAAAATAATACTGCGATCGCTCACCCCCAGCGCCTGCGCCGCGCGAATATAGTCATAGTTTCGCGTGCGTAAAAATTCCGCGCGCACCACGCCGACCAGCGACATCCAGCCAAACAAAACGGTGATTGCCAGCAGCCACCAGAACCCGGGTTGCACGACGCTTGAGAGCAAAATTATTAAGAACAGCGTCGGCATGCCGGACCATACCTCAATAAAACGTTGCCCCCACAGGTCAACCTTACCGCCGTAATAACCCTGAATTGCACCGGCCGCGACGCCCATTACGCTTGAGCAAATCGTCAGCATCAGGCCAAACAGAATCGAGATGCGTGTGCCGTAGAGAATACGCGCCAGCACATCGCCGCCGTTTGCGTCGGTGCCCAGCCAGTTTTGCGATGAGGGCGGAGAAGGGAAGGGGAGATCCGTATTAAAGTCGATGGTTGTTGCGCCGTAGCGAACCGGCGCCCACAGCACCCAGCCGTTTTCGCTCAACTGCTTACGTAGCCACGGGTCCTGATAATCGGCGGCGGTGGCGAACTGGCCGCCGAAAGTTTGTTCGCTGTACTCTTTCACCAGCGGCACATAGAGGCTGCCTTTGTACTGCACCAGTAAAGGGCGATCGTTGGCGATGAGTTCGGAACACATGCTGCATACGAAGACGATCAAAAAGATCCATAACGACCAGTAGCCACGACGGTTATGGCGAAAGCGCGCCCAGCGGGCCTGATTAATTGGGTTTAACGCCATCATCCCCGCCCCTCAAAATCGATGCGCGGATCGACCAGTGTATAGGTGATATCACTGACGATATTCAGCAGCAGGCCAATCAGCGTGAAAATGTAGAGCGTGCCGAACATCACCGGGTAGTCGCGCGAGACGGTCGCCTCATAACCCAGAAGCCCCAGCCCGTTCAGGGAAAACATCACTTCAATCAGCAGCGAACCGGTAAAGAACATGCTGATAAAGGTGGCCGGAAAACCGGCAATGACCAGCAGCATGGCGTTGCGAAAAATATGCTTCCACAGAATGTTGTGCTCGCTGACGCCCTTGGCGCGGGCGGTGACAACGTATTGCTTGCGGATTTCATCAAGAAATGAGTTTTTAGTCAGCATGGTGAGCGCCGCAAAGCCGCCAATCACCGTCGCCAGCACCGGTAGAGTGATGTGCCAAAGATAGTCTGTGATTTTTTGATACCAGGGCAGGGTGTCAAAATTGGCCGATACCAGACCGCGCAGCGGGAACAGATCGTAGTAACTGCCGCCAGCGAAGAACACAATCAACAAGATAGCGAACAGAAATGCCGGAATGGCATAGCCGATAATAATCAACGCGCTGCTCCAGGTGTCGAAACGGCTGCCGTTTTGTACCGCTTTGCGAATACCGAGCGGTATCGACACCGGGTAAATAATCAGCGTGCTCCACAGGCCGAGCGTAATCGAAACGGGCAGGCTGTCCTTCATCAACTGTAAAACGGAAGCATTACGAAACAGGCTATTGCCGAAATCAAAGCGGATGTAATCCCACAGCATTTTGAAGTAGCGTTCGTGCAGCGGTTTATCAAAACCGTAGCGCTGTGTAATTTCAGCAATCACTTCCGGGTCAAGGCCTCGCCCGCCGCGATACTGGCTGTCGGCGATATTACCCACGCCCGCGCGTGCATGACCGCCGCCGGAGCCACCGCCGCCCGTACCGGGCAAACCACCGGGGTTGCCGAATTCAACGGCGGCAATGGCCTGGTCGACCGGGCCACCGGGTGCAATCTGCACAATAAAAAAGTTAAGCGTGATGATTGCCCACAGCGTTGGGATAATCAGCAATAAGCGGCGGAGCAAATAGGCACTCATATTTTCTCCTTAACGCCGGGCGTCCGGCAGTTTCGCCGCTTTATTGACGTCATACCACCAGTTATCAAAGCCGCTGGCATAGAGTGGGCGAATCGGCGGATGCGAGAATTTATCCCAGTATGCGACGTGATCTTCCGCCATATACCACATCGGCAGCATGTAAAAATTCCAGGTTAAGACGCGATCCAGCGCGCGGCCCAGCGGCAGCAATTTTTTCTCGTCACCTTTCACCTGAATTATCTGGTTGATCAGCGAGTCAACGACCGGGCTGGCGACGCCGGGCGCGTTATAGGTTGAGTTGATGTACTCGGATGACCAGGAAATTTGCAAATCGGAGCTGGGCCACGGCGTCGCGCGCCACAGGCTTGGCATCATGTCGTAATCGCGTTTACGCAAGCGGCTGAGCAACTGAGAGTTATCCACCTGGCGAATAGACATATCGACGCCGAGGCGTTTCAGATTGCGCTGGAACGGCAGCACCCACTGGTTATTACCGCCAGAGGCGACCAGCAGTTCGAAGCGCAGCGGCTGGCCGGTTTTTTCATTCACCCGCTGTTGGTCTTTCAACACCCAACCGGCGTGGGTAAGCAGATCGCCCGCCTTCAGCAGGTTTTGGCGGTTTGCACCATCACCGTTTGAGACCGGTGGCTGATAAATGGTGGTGAAGACTTCAGGTGGAAGGTCCTTTTTCATCGGCGCCAGTAGCGTGAGTTCTTCGGCATTCGGATAATGGCGTGCCGCGTACTCTGTATTCTGGAAATAGCTGGCAGGGCGGCTGTAGGCGTTATAAAACAGCGCTTTGTTCATCCATTCAAAATCAAAGGCCATGCTGATGGCTTCGCGTACCTGACGATCGGCAAAGACGGGGCGCTGGATATTAAATGCCAGCCAGCGTGTGTCCTGGGCGGCCTCATTTTTTTGTGCTTCTTTAACGATATAGCCACTGGCGAAATTCTTGCCGATGTAGCGCGTGGCCCAGTTTTTGGCGCTGCTTTCGTTACGCAGATCGAACGCGCCCGCTTTAAACGCCTCAAAGGCGACATTGTCATCGAGGTAATAGTCGTAGCGCAGCGTATCGAAATTCCAGCGGCCACGGTTGACGGGCAAATTCGCACCCCAGTAATTTTTCTCACGCGAATAGACAATATATTGCCCCAATCGCCAGTCGGTAATGCGATAGGGGCCGCTGGCGAGCGGTGGGGTAGAGAGCGGATCGCTTAGCTTATGGTCGCGCCAGAATTTCTCTGGCATCACCGGTAAGGAGAAGAGGCTTAACATATCCTCTTTGCCCGGTTTTGCCAGCTCGAAACGTACCGTAAGCGGCGCAATGGCTTTGACCGTCGTGCCTTTGTAGACCAAACGGAATTGCGGCACCCCTTCGGTCATAAACTTGTGAAAGGTAAATTCGACGTCGCGGGCGGTGATGGGCGTTCCATCATGAAAGCGGGCCTGCGGGTTCATGCTGACTTCAACCCACGAGTAATCATCGGCATAGCGGGCGCTTTCGGCAATCAGCGGATAGTAGCTTCCCGGTTCATCATCGGAGGTGGTGAAAAGGGCATCGTAGAGCGATTCTGTACGCACGCCAGGATTGCCGCGTAGTGCATAACGGTTGAAGTTATCAAAAGTACCAATGGATGAGAGCGTGATCGTGCCGCCTTTTGGGGCAGCCGGGTTGACGTAATCGAAGTGATTAAAGTTAATGGCATACTTCGGCTCGCCGATTACGGCAAATGCGTAACTCTCTTTAATCGTCTGTGCGCCGAGGGAAAAACTGCTCAGCGCCAACAGCACGAGACACATGCGCACAAATATCACCGGGTTACCTTCCCTTTATGATCCGTTCCTGATGTCCTTGAATCATAATTGACCCTTAGCGGCTTGTGAAATATTTCGCAGGCTCATTATGTGCCTCAACAAGCTGAGTGAGCGTGAGCGGGCGGCTTATCCAGTAGCCTTGCAGGAAATCCACACCGTGATCGCGCAGCCAGGCAGCCTGCTCCTGCGTCTCTACGCCTTCTGCGACGGTCACCAGATTCAGACGGTGGGTGAGCGTCAGTACCGTATCCAGCACCGGTGAGGTGACCGTTTCCATCCCAATGGCGTTAACAAAGCCGCGGTCGATTTTCAGGTAATCCAGCGTAAAGCGCTCAAGATAAATCAACGCGCTATGACCGGTACCGAAATCGTCAATGGCAATCTCGATGCCTTCGCCATGCAGCCACTCAAACAGCTTGATCGCCTGTTTCTCGTTGAGCATGTCGCGCTCGGTCACCTCAAGCACCACCGAGAAATAATTCTCAGGCAGGCTGGCAAGCAGTTCGCGAATATCCTGTTTGAAGCTCTCTGCGTGCAGATGATTGGGCGAGATGTTGATCCCAAGCTTCGTCCCGGGTGGCAGGATTTTTTGCAGCGCAGGCGCATCTTTGGCGATTAACGCGAAAAGGTGGCGGGTCAGGGGAACAATCAGGTTTTGCCCTTCAGCAAAGCTGATGAAGGCGTCTGGCGGAATGTTGCCCGCCACCGGATGCGTCCAGCGCATCAGCACCTCTACGCCGCCAATATGTAAATCGCTGGCGTGCACCACTGGCTGGTAAACAACGTAGAACTGTTCCCGATTGATTGCGGAAAGAATTTCGCGGCCAGGGCGCATCCTTATGGTCATGACATAGGCGCACAGGATGCCAGTCAGCAGGCCGCACATTGCCCCAAGCAGCAGAGCATAAAGCAGATTGTCCGTGGCGACTTCGTTGCCATAAAGATAAATCTCCAGCGGAACGCCGTTGATTTTAGCCCGCCGGATGGGCGTGTTTTCGATACTCGTCAGCGCCACAGGCTGGTGGTTAAACGTCGAAATTGCCGTCTGATTATTAATGACCAGGGCAACACCGCTGTACTGGCTCTGTCTGGATGAATTCAGAATCCAGGGCATCAGATTCGCGTTGATAGAGGTAAACACACCCCGGTCGGCCAACAGTGGGCTTCGGTCCCAGAGAATAAACGCCGGGCGGTGGGGCATCATGGGCGTGCCGGGTAAAATCGCCATCGCCTGGTTTTGTGAAAGGTCGAGAGAAGGCACGAGATCTTTAATCGCAATATCCAGCGGACCCGTGGCCGATGAACAAAACGCATGGCCCTCTTTCACCAGCAGAAAGGCGCGAATATTGAGGCTGAAGGCGGCGCGCGAGGTGAGCTCGGAGGAGACATTCTCGCACGAGCTCATGGTTAACGGTTGCAGGGTGTCGATAGTATTAAGTACTTCGCCAAAGTAGCTATTGAGATAGGTCTTCAGCTCGGTGATGGTATTGTCAAACTGCTCAGTGCGTTTGTGGTAAGAGACAAGAAACTGAGTTCCGCCTGCCAACAGGGCAAAAAACACGCCAACCAGCAGGCTGGTGATGGCTATTCGGCGGCTTAACAGCGTTTTACGGCTTAGCATAAAGGATGCGTGTCTCGGTTATTTAAATCGGTTTCGCCAAATCATTGGAAAAAAAAAGCACTGCCAGAGCAGTGCTTTCTTATGCTTGCGGTCAATCAAGGGATACTGACGGCAAGTGAAATTAAGAGCGGCTTAATACTCGGCGCGCTTCATTATAGCGTTTATTCCAGTATGGCTCATTCATGCTGGAGATCGTTACACCGCTGCTGGTAGACGCGTGAACGAACTGATTATTACCGATATAGATGCCGACATGACGACCGGTAGAACCTGCACGGAACAGGACTAAATCGCCGGTGCGAAGCTGGCTGCGAGAAACGGATTTACCGGTTTCCTGCTGTTCCCACGTAGAACGCGGCAGCTCTAAACCAAATTGTTCGCGGAAGGTGCGCTGTACAAAGCTGGAGCAATCAACGCCGCGTTTGGTGTCACCGCCTAAACGATAACGAACGCCTTTCCAGCCTGCATACTGATCCATCAAACGTGATTTCACGTCGAGGTTGCGGACCATTGATTCAAATTCATCCTGAGAGGCTTGCAGTGACGAGGCATCGTTGGTGCCCACAGCATGCGTCTCAGAATGCATATTCCTGGCGGTGTCTTTTGTTGTGCTACAGGCAGAAAGCAGAACCGCAACTGCTACTGCTGGAATCGCTCGCAAGATATATCTCAAAATTGGTTGAGATTTGACCATTTTATGTGTTTTCCCTTGAAGTCCTTAACGACAATGTCGTTATAAAAAATGCCAAACGCGTCTGAGACTAAATACACGCTAACAATGAGACAATTCTTTAAAGTCAGATCTGTGGACTAGCGCACAAATTTATTCACTATGAGAATAATTGCTCATTATTGGCAAACGCGATTGAGATTACCCGATTGACAAAGGCATTGCGAGCGGTTTTATAGGATTTCTTATAAGAAAATGTGATACAGAAAGTTAAAATTTGTGAATGCGTAAAATAGTGTCAATTTAGCCTGAAAAATAGGCAACTCACTCATTCATAAGGCGAATATTTTGTGTCGAAAATGGTCAGGAGAATGATTCATCGGTCAAAACAAATCGGGGATCTAAAACGATCCCCGATGACAAATTTATAACGAACGTTATTTATTTTCGGATTGCGTCATATTGAACCGCGGAAGATAGCGTTCAAAAAGCGCTATTGCTTTATCACTGAGCGGCGTCATCAATACCCACGGGATGCCAATCAACACCGCGGTCAGTGACCCGACGGCAATATCGGTAAACCAGTGTGCGCCAATCATTACGCGCGGGAAGGCAAAAATCACGAAAATAGCCAGCGCAATGGCAAACGCTTTTCTGCCGAAATAACGCCACATGAATGTCGAGAAAATGAGCAGCATCATGCCATGGTCGCCAGGGAAACTATCTCGCGAGGCATCCTTGGTTGAGATGTGCAAATAATCGCTCACCCGATGGGTATCCGGGAAAAATAGCGTTGGGCTGGCGCGCTT
The DNA here is from genome assembly GCF_021172065.1 of Pseudocitrobacter corydidari. NCBI lineage: Bacteria > Pseudomonadati > Pseudomonadota > Gammaproteobacteria > Enterobacterales > Enterobacteriaceae > Pseudocitrobacter > Pseudocitrobacter corydidari. Next base: position 499,780 of record NZ_CP087880.1, read on the forward strand.
AACCGGCATTAAATTCTGCGCCAGCTGGTTAATAATCACCGCGGCAAGCAGCATCACCAGGCCAATGATAATAATCCGCCGACGACCTGCGGCATCCTCTTTTAGCCAGAAGCTCAGCATCAGGCAGCCCATCGCCAGCAGCGAGCAGCCATCAAAGGCGCGGTTGTTGGTAATAGCGAGGAACCACTGATAGACGCGGCTCTCATCGAGGCCGTGATTAAAGAAGTGGAAAATCGCGGAATCAACATTAAACCAGACGCCATGGTTGGGCGGCAGGAACCAGCATAAAAAGAGCGCTATGCCCGCAGCATTCAGCAGCAGGATTAACGGATATCGCGTTTTCATTTTTTCATCACCTTAATTCAACAACGACCGCAACCTTAGCCCTTTCACGCTAAACGGAGCTTCAACAGAGTTGTTTGCAGCGCATTCCAGTCGGCATCTGCATCATTAATCAGCTCAATGCGACTGTCCGGCGGCGCGACGCTCTGCGTTTCAATGTGCAGATCAGCGCCCTGGCGGTTGATTCGCACCAGCCCCTCAGGAATACGCATGACCGCTTTGACGCGTTGCACGGGAGCCAGACGCGCCCACTCGAGGATGCCCACCGTGTCGAAGGTGGTGTCGGCGTCGAATATCCAGCCGCAGGATTGATAGCCCTGGCCGCTGTTCAGGCTGCGACGCCAGCGTTGATGCTCCGGCAGGCTGAGCGCCGCGAGCCCTTTTTTCTCCGGATGCGCGTGTGAGTGTGCGGCGCTTGTGGGAAGTTCGGCGAGGTTGCTGCGCGGCTGGTCGAGCAGGGCGATATCAATATTACCCTGTGTGGCATTCACTTGCTGGCGCGCGCCGCCGTACTGCTGCCACCAGCGTTCCAGTGCCTGCTCGCTTTCCGCTGTTGCGCGATCGCCTTTATTGGCGATGATAATATCGGCGGCGGCGAGCTGGTCGCGGAAGTTCTCGTTCAGAACCACTTTTTCATCCAGCAGCTGACGCGGGTCAAGCACACAGAGCGTCGCGCGCAGGTCGATCCACGGCTCGTAGACCGCGGCGGTGAGAATATCGAGGATCTGTTTGGGGTGACCCAGCCCGGTGGGCTCAATGAGCAGACGGTCGGGCTTTCCCTGACGCAGCAGCGTATTCAGGCCCACCTGCATCGGCAAACCATTCACACAACACATACAACCGCCGGGGATCTCTTTGAGCAGCGCACCGCTATCGGCCAGCAGCGCGCCATCAATGCCCACTTCGCCGAACTCATTTACCAGCACCGCCCACTTCTCATCGGCGGGCTTATTGGCCAGCAGATGGAGGATGGAGGTGGTTTTACCGCTACCGAGAAAACCGGTTATCAGGTTGGTCTTTGTCACGAAAACTCCAGAATAAAAATCTGCAACGTTGCTACGATTGCATTCATCCTGGCGAAAAGGTGATGAAAAGAGAAGTAATTCGCGAAGAGAAATGATTTCTCTTCGCATAAAAGCAGAAATTGTTAACTATTCAGGGTGGTGATGATTGCCTGACGCGCGCCGGTTTGTACCAGCCGCTGCCACGCCTGCTGGACGTTTTCGACAAACGTCGCGTTATGCGGCAGGTCAGTACCAAAGATTTCACTGAGCGTTAGCAGGGCGACAACGCGTTCGTCGTCACGGCTGTTGGCAACAATCCGGGCGATCTTCTCCGACAGCGGATCGCGGATATCAATTTTTTCACCCGCATCGTCGATGCCGCTGACGTAGCGCATCCAGCCCGCGACGCCTAATGCCAGCAGCGGCCACGCGGTGCCCTGCGCCAGGTGTACGCGAATGCCATCCAGCAGGCGCTGCGGCAGCTTCTGGCTACCGTCCATCGCGATTTGCCAGGTGCGATGCTTCAGCGCCGGGTTGCTAAACCGGGTAATCAGGCTGTCGGCATAAGCGCCTAAGTCTACATCGGTAATCTTCAGCGTGGGGGCTTGCTCCGTCATCATTAAGCGATGCGCCGCGAGGCGGAAATCGGCGTCCTGCATGCAGTCGCTGATATGCTGATAGCCCGCCAGATAGCCCAGATATGCCAGGAACGAGTGGCTGCCATTAAGCATGCGCAACTTCATCTCTTCCCACGGCAACACATCATCAACCAGCTGCGCCCCGGCGATTTCCCATGCCGGGCGGCCCGCCACAAAGTTATCTTCAATAACCCACTGGATAAACGGCTCACAACTGATCGCACAGGGATCATTCACGCCGCCCAGCTCATTGGTGATTTCTGCAAGCGACGCGTCGGTGGCCGCCGGAACGATGCGATCAACCATGGTGCCGGGGAAGGTGACATGCGTAGCTATCCACTCTGCCAGGGCCGGATCGCGCTGTTTTGCCATGCCCAGCACGGCGTTTTTCACCACGTGACCGTTGTCCGGAATATTGTCGCAGGAGAGAACCGTAAAAGCGGAAAGCCCGCGTTCGCGACGGCGGTGCAGGGCTTCGACCAGGATACCCGGCGCAGAGTGGGGCTCCTGCGGATGGTCGAGATCGTGCGCGATGCGTGGCTGATTCACATCCAGTTGCCCGGTCGCCGGGTCAATGCAGTAGCCTTTCTCGGTGATCGTCAGCGAAACAATTGCCACCTGCGGCTCGCAGAATTTCTCAATAATCGCCGCCAGCGAATCGAGTTTGGCGTTCAGACATTCATGCACTGCACCAATCACGATCGGTTGATTACCGTCGCCGCTTTTTTCCAGCACCGTGAACAGATGATCCTGCGCGCGAAGCTGGCTCATCAACAGGTCGCCGCTAAACAGGCTGATCTCGCAGATCCCCCAATCGCCGCCTTCGGCATTAAGCACCCGGTCAGTCAGCAGTGCCTGATGCGCGCGATGGAAGGCACCGAAACCAAAATGCACAATCCGCGAGCGCAGTGCTTTTCTATCATAATGAGGCAGTTGCACATTCTCAGGGAGCGTACTGTTGGCGATTGTTTTCATTGTTTACACGTCCGATTAACCAGTAATTAACAATGCCAGTGTAAAGTTATATGACAACAAATTGAATTGGTGTGCCGAATTTATCCGGGTAATGTGAGCCAGATCAATCATTGCGGGGGCCGTATTTGACCACTACGAATAAACATGTATGGTAGTCGTCATTAACGAACATTTTATTGGTATAACAAGTTGAGAGGTTGAGGCGATGGAACAAACATGGCGTTGGTATGGCCCAAATGATCCGGTTTCCCTTGATGATGTGCGTCAGGCTGGCGCAACAGGCGTCGTGACGGCGCTGCACCACATCCCGAATGGTCAGGTCTGGCCAGTCGAAGAAATTCAAAAACGTCAGGCGATGCTGGCGGAAAAAGGGCTGACCTGGTCTGTTGTTGAAAGTATACCGGTTCATGAAGATATCAAAACGCATTCCGGCGAGTACAAAACCTGGATTGCTAACTACCAGCAGAGCATTCGTAACCTGGCGACCTGCGGCATTGATACCGTGTGCTACAACTTTATGCCGATCCTTGACTGGACGCGTACGGACCTCGAATACACGCTGGAAGATGGTTCCAAAGCGCTGCGTTTCGATCAAATCGCGTTTGCTGCGTTTGAGCTGCACATCCTGAAGCGTGAAGGCGCACAAGCCGATTACACCGCCGAAGAGCAGCAGCAGGCGAAAGCCTATTTCGACGCCATGACCGCGGCGGACATTGAAAAACTGACCCGCAATATCATTGCTGGCCTGCCGGGCGCAGAAGAGGGCTATACCCTGGATCAGTTCCGTGCGCGTCTGGCTGAGTACGATCACATCAGCAAAGATCAACTGCGTGAAAACATGGCTGTCTTCCTGCGTGCGATTGTGCCGGTTGCAGAAGAAGTGGGCGTGCGCCTTGCGGTTCACCCGGACGATCCGCCGCGCCCGATCCTGGGCCTGCCGCGTATCGTTTCGACCATCGAAGATATGCAGTGGCTGAAAGAGACCGTCGACAGCATCAATAACGGCTTCACCATGTGCACCGGCTCTTATGGCGTACGCGCCGATAACGACCTGGTGAAAATGATTGAAACCTTCGGTGACCGTATTCACTTCACGCACCTGCGTTCTACTTGCCGTGAAGATAACCCGAAAACCTTCCACGAAGCTGCGCATTTGCAGGGCGATGTGAACATGGTTGCGGTGGTTGATGCGATTCTGACTGAAGAACAGCGTCGTAAGAAAGCCGGCGATTTGCGTCCGATTCCGATGCGTCCGGACCACGGCCATCAGATGCTTGACGATCTGAAAAAGAAAACCAACCCAGGTTACTCGGCGATTGGCCGCCTGAAAGGGCTGGCAGAAGTGCGCGGCGTTGAGATGGCGCTGAAAGCGACTAAGTTCCGCGATCTGCTGTAATTTGGTTTCAGAATATAAAAAGCCAGCTCATTGAGCTGGCTTTTTTACGTTAATGCGGGTTCTGCATTTTGCCGGGGGCGCTGCGCTTGCCCGGCCTACAAGTGACAACAATTTGATAAATTGCACCGACCTTGTAGGCCTGATAAGCGAAGCGCATCAGGCGAAGGCATCGCGATTAGTCCGCGCGACCCATATAGCGTTTTTCTTCAATATGAATACGGATTTTTTCGCCCGCGCTCAGGTATTCAGGAACCTGAATAACGAGGCCGGTGGTCAGCGTAGCCGGTTTGTTTCGTGCGCTTGCTGACGCGCCTTTAATGCCCGGTGCCGTTTCAACGATTTCCAGATCAACGGTCTGCGGCAGTTCCAGCGCCAGCAACTGGCCGTCCCACAGCAGAACCTGCATATCCGGCATGCCGCCTTCAGGAATGAACAGCAGCTCTTCTTCAATCTGATCTTTGGTGAAGGTGTACGGGGTATAGTCTTCTTTATCCATAAAGACGTATTCGTTGCCATCAACATAAGAGAAGTCAACAAAGCGGCGGTTCAGGGTTACGGTATCAAGCAGATCGTCGCCTTTAAAACGCTCTTCGACTTTCAGGCCGGTGCGCACATCGGAGAAACGCATTTTATACAGCGTTGCAGCGCCACGGGCGCTCGGTGACTGAATATCAATATCTTTTACAATCAGCAATTTGCCGTTGTAATTCAGCACCATACCTTTCTTAATTTCGTTCGCTCTTGGCATTGCAATTATCCTGTGTACAAGGGTGTCAAAAATATCGCGTAAAAGTACTCGCGACGGGGCTTTCAGGCAAGAGGAATTGAAGGGTTTTGCTATCTTCCGCTAAAAGGTGATACTGTGCGCGCCATTGCGCCCCTGATAAGAGTCTACATTATGGAATGTCGCCCGGATTGTGGGGCCTGCTGCATCGCGCCGTCTATCTCCAGCCCTATCCCTGGCATGCCAAATGGCAAGCCGGCTAACACTCCCTGCGTACAGCTTGACGAGCGTCAGCGTTGTAAGATTTTCACCTCTCCGCTGCGGCCTAACGTCTGTGCCGGACTTCAACCGTCCGCGGAGATGTGCGGTGCGAACCGCACAGAGGCAACCACATGGCTTCTGACCCTTGAAGCGCTAACGGCACCTTAAACGTCCTTCACGCGCATCAGACAGCCGCTGGTGATGACACACATCACCAGCGCTATCCAGAACACCGCATGATAACTCCAGATTTCCGCGACGACGCCGGCCAGCGACCCGGCGATGATCCAGCCGACGCGGGTGGTATTGGTGTACAGCGTGGTCGCTGAACCGGCCTGGCCCGGCATCAGATCCTGAAAATAGAGCATGCCAATACCGGCGAGAATACCAATGTAGATGGCGTTAAGAAGCTGTAAACCCAACAGTAAAAACGGGGTATGTACCGTCAGCATTCCGGCGTAGAACAGCAACCCACTTACGGCGGCGATACGCATTAAAAAGCGCTTACCAAAGCGTTTAGCGTAGTATCCGGCAATCAACATGGTTGGGATTTCGAGGCCTGCTGCCGTACCCATCATCACGCCCGCCAGTTTTTCCGGCAGATGTAACTCTTCAATAATAAACAGCGGCATATTAATGATGTACAGACTGTTGGTGCCCCACATCAGCGTGCAGATGGTAAACAACAGCAGGGCATCGCGGCGGTTAGTGCGCGGCGCTTCTATGTGTCCGGCAGTAGCGCCTTTACCTTTATGCATGCTGGGCAGTAAAAACCAGACGATGATACCACAGATAATAAAGGCCATCGCCGCGCTGAGATACATCACCGTAAAGCCAAAGCCCATCGCCAGCGCATAGGCCAGCGGCGGGCCAATAACCCAGGCGAGTGACACCTGTGCTCGCAGAATAGAGCTGAACATGACCGCTTCACGCCCTGTTTTATCCGCATGCTCGCGCGCAAGGGCGAACATTTGCGGGTTGGCGGTAGAGCCAAAACTGCTCAGAAAAACGCCGACAAACAGCAAAATAAAGTAGTTACGATTCCAGGCGAACAGCACGCAGGCGAGCACGCCCAGCAGGCAGCAAAACACGATCAGGCTTTTGCGATCGCCTTTGCGATCGGAACGCCCGGCCAGAAACTGGCTCACCAGGATGCCAATGACCGCGCTACCGGTAAAGAAGAAGCCAACCATCGCCGGACGCGCGTGGACTTCATTAGTCAGAAACAGGCTCAGGGTCGGCGTTTGCAACGCCCCGGCGATACCGGTTAAAAACGCGACAATCAGAAACGACGATGAGGTGAGATCAAACGAACGTCGGGGAGCGGCGGCAGAACTGTTTTGCATATCTCTTAATCGCTAGCGTGACAGGAGGCGGGAGTTTACGTCGCCACTCAGAAAATGAACAGTCATCTACATCAAATTCCGCACATAAAAATTAAAAAGCCATTTCAAAATAATTCTCACTCAAGCTGACGTTTGCTGACGCCTGAAATTCAGCCGATTAAGGTGTCAGCAGTTGTGGTATTAATGCTAATAAAATGTGCTGTAGATCTAACTTTAAACATCAGAAATTCAACTTATCTTGCAGGCTGGTTAAGAAAGGGACAGACTCCATTGAAACGTTTCAGCGTCATCTGACCTTTCTTTCGGCATAAGGTGACGCCTTTTTTCTCATGTTAGCTGAAACGATTCAATTCAGCAGGAGAGGAGAACCATGTTCCAGTTATCTGTTCAGGATATTCATCCCGGTCAGCAGGCCGCGGATAAAGAAGAGGCTATTCGGCAGGTTGCTTCAGCGCTGGTCAGTGCGGGCAACGTGGCGGAAGGCTACGTCGCCGGGATGCTGGCGCGCGAGCAACAAACGTCCACTTTCTTAGGCAATGGCATCGCCATTCCGCACGGCACCACCGACACGCGCGACCAGGTGCTGAAAACCGGCGTCCAGGTTTATCAGTTTCCGCAGGGCGTGACCTGGGGCGAAGGGCAAACGGCGTATGTCGCTATCGGTATCGCCGCGAGCTCAGATGAACACCTGGGTTTGCTGCGTCAGCTGACGCACGTGCTGAGCGATGACTCGGTTGCTGAACAGCTGAAAAGCGCGACCACCGCTGAAGAGCTGCGTGCGTTGCTGATGGGCGAAAAGCAGAGCGAATCGCTGAAGCTTGATAACGACACCCTGTCGCTGGATGTTGCGGCAAACGACCTGGTGACGTTGCAGGCGCTGAACGCCGCGCGTCTGAAAGAGGCCGGTGCGGTGGATAGCGCTTTTGTCGCGCACGCCATTAACGAGCAGCCGCTGAATCTCGGTCAGGGTATCTGGCTGAGCGATGGTGTAAACGGCAACCTGCGTAGCGCCGTGGCGGTTAGCCGTGCGGCGAACCCGGTCAGCGTTGGCGAATCTCAGGCCGCGATGTTGATTACCGTGGCAATGGCTGACGATCAACCGACAGCCGTGCTTAGCCGACTGAGCAATCTGCTGCTGGAAAATAAAGCTGAACGTCTGCTGAAAGCCGATGCCGCCACCGTGCTGGCGCTGCTGACCAGCGACGATGCGGCAGCGGAAGACGTATTAAGCGAAGAATTTGTGGTGCGCAACGAGCATGGTTTACATGCACGTCCGGGCACTATGTTAGTCAATACAATCAAACAGTTCAGCAGTGATATCACCGTCACCAACCTTGATGGCAGCGGTAAACCGGCGAACGGTCGTAGTTTGATGAAAGTCGTCGCACTCGGCGTGAAGAAAGGCCATCGCCTGCGCTTCACCGCTCAGGGGGACGATGCTCGTCAGGCACTGGACGCAATTGGAGAGGCGATCGCCTCTGGCCTCGGGGAGGGCGCATAAATGAGCAGACGCGTTGCAACAATCACACTGAATCCGGCCTACGATCTGGTTGGCTTCACGCCAGAAATTGAACGTGGCGAAGTTAACCTGGTACGCACTACCGGCCTGCACGCCGCAGGTAAAGGGATTAACGTTGCAAAAGTTCTGAAGGACCTGGGCATTGATGTCACCGTCGGCGGTTTCCTCGGCAAAGACAATCAGGACGGTTTTCAGCAACTGTTCAGCGAACTCGGTATTGCCAACCGCTTTCAGGTGGTGCAGGGCCGTACCCGCATTAACGTTAAGCTGACGGAAAAAGATGGCGAAGTCACCGACTTCAACTTCTCCGGTTTCGACGTGACCGCCGCAGACTGGGAACGTTTTGTTAACGACTCCCTGAGCTGGCTGGGCCAGTTCGACATGGTTTGCGTAAGCGGCAGCCTGCCCGCGGGCGTCAGCCCGGAAGCCTTTACTGATTGGATGACGCGCCTGCGCAGCCAGTGCCCGTGCATTATCTTCGACAGCAGCCGTGAAGCGCTGGTAGCGGGCCTGAAAGCCGCGCCGTGGCTGGTTAAACCGAACCGTCGCGAACTGGAAATCTGGGCGGGTCGCAAGCTGCCGGAAATGAAAGACGTGATCGACGCGGCTCACGCCCTGCGTGAACAGGGTATCGCCCATGTGGTGATCTCCCTCGGCGCAGAAGGCGCGCTGTGGGTGAATGCGTCTGGTGAGTGGATCGCTAAGCCGCCGTCAGTGGAAGTGGTCAGTACCGTTGGTGCAGGCGATTCCATGGTCGGTGGCCTGATTTACGGCCTGCTGATGCGTGAATCCAGCGAGCACACACTGCGTCTGGCGACGGCGGTGGCGGCACTGGCAGTCAGCCAGAGCAACGTCGGCATTACCGACCGTACCCAACTGGCGGCCATGATGGCGCGCGTTGACTTACAACCGTTTAATTAACAGCAGGAGAGAAATCATGAGAACGCTGCTGATTATTGATGCCGGACTCGGACAGGCTCGCGCCTATATGGCGAAAACCCTGCTGGGCGCGGCGGCGCAAAAAGCAAAGCTCGAACTGATTGATAACCCGAACGATGCGGAACTGGTGATTGTGCTGGGTTCTGCTCTTCCGGCGGACAACGCGCTGGCCGGGAAGAAAGTGTATCTGGGCGATATCAATCGCGCAGTTGCGCACCCGGAACTGTTCCTTGGCGAAGCGAAAGGCCATGCGCTGCCTTACGAAGCGCCTGCCATTGCGGCTCCGACAACCTCCGGCGCGGTAAAACGCATCGTGGCGGTAACGGCGTGCCCGACCGGTGTCGCGCACACCTTTATGGCGGCGGAAGCGATTGAAACTGAAGCCAAAAAACGCGGCATGTGGGTGAAGGTTGAAACCCGTGGTTCCGTGGGTGCAGGCAATGCCATCACCCCGGAAGAAGTTGAGCAGGCCGATTTAGTTATCGTGGCGGCGGATATCGAAGTGGACCTGGCGAAGTTCGCCGGTAAACCGATGTATCGCACCTCGACCGGTCTGGCGCTGAAGAAAACGGCGCAGGAGTTTGATAAAGCTGTTGCCGAAGCGAAGCCGTATCAACCGACCGGTCAAACTCAGGCTGCGGCCAGCGCGAAGAAAGAGGGCGGCGGCGCTTATCGCCACCTGCTGACCGGCGTTTCTTACATGCTGCCGATGGTGGTGGCGGGCGGCCTGTGTATCGCGCTCTCCTTTGCCTTTGGTATCAAAGCGTTTGAAGTGCCGGATACGCTGGCGGCTGCGCTGATGCAAATCGGCGGTGGTTCAGCCTTTGCCCTGATGGTTCCTGTTCTGGCGGGCTTCATTGCCTTCTCAATTGCTGACCGTCCTGGCCTGACGCCGGGTCTGATTGGCGGTATGTTAGCCGTGAGCACCGGTTCTGGCTTTATCGGCGGTATTATCGCGGGTTTCCTGGCCGGTTACGTTGCGAAAGCCATCAGTACGAAGCTGAAACTGCCGCCGAGCATGGAAGCGCTGAAACCGATTCTGATCATTCCATTGGTATCCAGCCTGATCGTTGGTCTGGCGATGATCTACCTGATCGGTAAACCGGTTGCCGGCATTCTGGCGGGCCTGACACACTGGCTGCAAACCATGGGTACGGCGAATGCTGTCCTGCTGGGCGCAATCCTCGGCGGTATGATGTGTACCGACATGGGCGGCCCGGTGAACAAAGCGGCTTATGCGTTCGGCGTTGGTCTGCTCAGTACGCAAACCTACGCGCCGATGGCGGCAATTATGGCCGCAGGCATGGTGCCACCGCTGGCGATGGGCGTTGCCACGCTGGTTGCGCGTAACAAGTTCGATAAAGGTCAGCGCGAAGGTGGTAAAGCGGCGCTGGTGCTGGGTCTGTGCTTCATCTCCGAAGGGGCAATTCCTTTCGCCGCGCGTGACCCGATGCGTGTTCTGCCATGCTGTATCGTTGGTGGGGCAATCACCGGCGCTATCTCCATGGCGGTAGGCGCAAAACTGATGGCGCCGCACGGCGGTCTGTTTGTTCTGCTTATCCCTGGCGCAATCACGCCGGTTCTGGGTTATCTGCTGGCGATTGTGGCGGGTACGCTGGTGGCGGGCTTGTCCTACGCGGTGCTGAAACGCGCTGACGCGGAAGGGGTAGTGAAAGCGGCGTAAGCACGTTCTTAAAGATAAAAAGGGCCGATTTTTCGGCCCTTTTGTATATCAGGCTTCTGCCGTTTCAGTCTGCTGCGCTTTCAGCCACGCAATCTCTTCCGCCCAGATATCCGGGTTTGTGGTTTCCAGAATCAACGGAATACCGTCAAAACGGTTGTCCTGCATAATCCAGCGGAAGGCGTCGTGGCCGATATTGCCTTCACCGAGGCTGTTATGGCGGTCGACGCGGCTGCCGAAGGCGCTTTTCGCATCGTTGAGGTGCATCCCACGCAGGTAGTTAAAGCCCACGATACGCTCAAATTCGGCAAAGGTTTTTGCACATTCATCAGTGGTACGCAGATCGTAACCGGCGGCAAAGGCGTGGCAGGTATCAATGCAGACGCCGACGCGGGTTTTATCTTCTACGCCGTCGATGATGGCCGCGAGATGTTCGAATTTAAAACCGAGATTACTGCCCTGACCGGCGGTGTTTTCAATCACGGCGGTCACGCCTTCGGTTTGCGCCAGCGCGATGTTGATGGATTCAGCGATACGCGCCAGACACTTATCTTCATCTATTTGCATCAGGTGGCTGCCCGGGTGGAAGTTCAGCAGCGTCAGGCCAAGTTGCTGGCAACGGCTGAGCTCATCAATAAAGGCTTCGCGAGATTTTTCCAGCGCCTCTTCCACGGGGTGACCGAGGTTAATCAGATAGCTGTCGTGGGGGAGGATCTGCGCGGCGGTGTAGTGATATTTTTCGCAGGCCGCTTTGAAATCATCAATCACTTCTGTGGTGAGGGGGGCGGCGCGCCACTGGCGCTGATTTTTGGTGAACAGGGCGAAAGCGGTCGCTTCTAATTCTGCTGCACGAATGGCGGCGTTGGCTACGCCGCCGGAGGCGCTCACGTGCGCTCCAATGTATTTCATAACGACTCCTGTTAAACCCGCCAGAGGAGGGGAAAGCAAACCGTAATCATAGCGGGTTAACAGGGAGAAGTCGTGATGGATTATGCCATCAGGGCGTGGACCGCAAGGTTAATCGCACCACCGCCGACGATTAACCAGATGAACAACACCAGCGCCATCAGCATCGGTTTTGCGCCCGCTTTTTTCAGTGCGCTCACGTGGGTGGTTAAGCCCAGCGCCGCCATCGCCATCGCCAGCAGAACCGTATCCAGCGTCACCAGCACATCAACCACGGCTTTCGGCAACAGGTGGAAGGAGTTGAAAATCGCGACCACAATGAACAGCACCGCAAACCAGGGAATAGTGATTTTGCTTTTCTGACCGCTGCCCGCCGGCGCCAGCTGTTTTACGCGTGCTGCCAGGATAAGCAGGAACGGAGCCAGCATCATTACGCGCAGCATTTTCGAAATCACCGCCGCGTTTTCAGCTTCCGGGTTAATCGCATGACCCGCAGCAACCACCTGCGCCACTTCGTGCATGGTTGAACCAATATAGATACCGTACGTTTCCGGGCTGAACCAGTGTGCCAGCAGCGGGTACATCGCCGGGTAAAGGAAGATAGCCAGCGTACCGAAGATAACGACGGTCGCCACCGCCACGGTCACTTTACTCGCTTCTGCTTTTACTACCGGTTCCGTCGCCAGTACGGCCGCCGCACCGCAGATACTGCTACCCGCACCAATCAGCCAGCTGGTTTGTTTATCCAGGCCAAACACCTTTTGCCCCAACCAGCAGGCCAGTAAAAAGGTACTGGTTAACGTTAAGGCGTCGGTGGCAATTCCGCTGACACCCACTTCAGCAATTTGCGAAAAGGTCAGACGGAAGCCATAAAGAATAATACCGAGCCGCAGCAGGTGCTGTTTGGCGAACAGGACACCGCCGTCGCACGACTGCCAGATTTTAGGGTAAACCGTGTTACCGATGACCATCCCCAGCAGGATAGCCAGCGTTAAGGCACTGAAGCCTGCGCCTGAAATAGCGGGAATGCTCCCGGCCCACAGTGCTGCCCCGGTGATGACCGCGCTAAGCGCCAGCCCGGGGAGATAATGTCTTACAGTACGATGAGGTTCGCGTAATGTGATTTCTGCCATAACCTTCTCCTTTGTCTGGGCAAAAGATTACGCCGTGCTGGTTTAAAGATAAAATTGATTATATATTTATAATTAATCGTAATAACTGGTAAGCACCGATTCAACGGGCAGGAAAGATATGCATATCACGCTGCGACAGCTTGAAGTGTTCGCGGAAGTACTCAAAAGCGGTTCCACCACCCAGGCCTCGCAGATGCTGGCGTTGTCCCAATCTGCGGTCAGCGCGGCGTTGACCGATCTCGAAGGGCAACTCGGCGTGCAGCTTTTCGACCGCGTCGGTAAACGGTTGGTGGTGAATGAGCACGGGCGTCTGCTGTACCCGCGCGCGCTGGCATTGCTGGAGCAGGCAACCGAAATTGAGCAACTGTTCCGCGAAGATAACGGCGCCATCCGCGTCTACGCCAGTAGCACCATCGGTAACTATCTTTTGCCGGAAATGATCGGCCGCTATCGCCGGGATTTCCCTGATTTGCCCATTGAGCTTAGCGTCGGCAACAGTCAGGATGCCATTAATGCCGTGGCGGATTTTCGCGTCGATATCGGTTTTATCGAGGGGCCGTGTCATTCGGCGGATATCGTGGCGGAGCCCTGGCTGGAAGATGAGCTGGTGGTGTTTGCCGCACCCGATTCACCGTTGCTGGAAGGGGAGGTGACTCTCTCGCGTCTGTCGGCGCAGCCGTGGATTTTGCGCGAGAAAGGCTCCGGTACCCGCGAAATTGTCGATTATCTTCTGCTCTCGCATTTGCCGCAGTTCCGCCTCGGGATGGAGCTTGGCAACTCCGAAGCCATTAAACATGCGGTGCGCCACGGGCTGGGCATCAGCTGTTTGTCACGCCGGGTGATTGCCGAACAACTGGAAAGTGGAAAGCTGGTCGAAGTGACGGTGCCGTTGCCGGGGCTGAATCGCACGCTGTGGCGCATTCATCATCGGCAGAAGCATCTTTCAAATGCGTTACTGCGTTTTCTCTCGTACTGCACCATCTCATAGACTGCCGCAAGCTGGCGAGAAACTCGCCAGTAACCGCATGTACTGCTTTACTTATAATTGACTGCTAATCATGAAGGTCTCTTATAACTGCGCATTTCTGCCAGAAGACAGGCTTTTCGTCTGCTACAATCGCGCCTCAATTTTTGGATGGACAGTATTTTCAAATGGTTTCCGAAACTAAAACCACACAAGCGCCCGCGCTCCGTCGCGAACTCAAGGCGCGTCACCTGACCATGATCGCCATTGGCGGTTCAATCGGTACAGGTCTTTTTGTCGCATCAGGCGCAACCATTTCCGCAGCAGGCCCCGGCGGGGCATTATTCTCATACATTCTGATTGGCCTGATGGTGTACTTCCTGATGACCAGTCTGGGCGAACTGGCGGCATATATGCCGGTTTCCGGTTCGTTTGCTACCTACGGCCAGAACTATGTCGAAGAAGGCTTCGGCTTCGCGCTGGGCTGGAACTACTGGTACAACTGGGCGGTGACTATCGCCGTTGACCTGGTGGCCGCTCAGTTGGTGATGAGCTGGTGGTTCCCGGATACGCCGGGCTGGATCTGGAGCGCCGTGTTCCTGTGCGTCATTTTCCTGCTCAATTACATCTCAGTAAAAGGCTTCGGTGAAGCGGAATACTGGTTCTCGCTGATTAAAGTTGCCACCGTAATCATCTTCATCATTGTGGGTGTGATGATGATTATCGGCATTTTCAAAGGCGCGCAGCCGGTGGGCTGGAGCAACTGGACAACCGGCGATGCGCCATTTGCTGGTGGCTTGTCGGCGATGATTGGCGTGGCAATGATTGTCGGCTTCTCTTTCCAGGGCACCGAACTGATTGGTATTGCGGCGGGGGAATCTGAAAACCCGGAGAAAAACATTCCACGTGCTGTGCGTCAGGTATTCTGGCGAATCCTGCTGTTCTATGTATTCGCGATCCTGATTATCAGCCTGATTATTCCTTACACCGATCCGAGCCTGCTGCGTAACGATGTTAAAGACATCAGCGTTAGCCCGTTCACGCTGGTATTCCAGCATGCGGGTCTGCTCTCTGCGGCCGCGGTGATGAACGCGGTTATCCTGACGGCGGTACTGTCGGCGGGTAACTCCGGGATGTACGCATCAACGCGTATGCTTTACACCCTGGCGTGCGACGGTAAAGCGCCGCGCATCTTCTCTAAACTGTCGAAAGGTGGCGTGCCGCGTAATGCGCTGTACGCGACCACGGTGATTGCGGGGCTGTGCTTCCTGACCTCTATGTTCGGTAACCAGACCGTTTACCTGTGGCTGCTCAACACTTCCGGGATGACGGGCTTCATCGCCTGGCTGGGGATTGCCATCAGTCACTATCGCTTCCGTCGCGGTTATGTGATGCAGGGGCACGATATTAACGATTTGCCGTACCGTTCCGGGTTCTTCCCGCTGGGGCCGATCTTCGCTTTCGTTCTGTGCCTGATTATCACCCTGGGTCAGAACTATGAAGCGTTCCTGGCTGATACCATCGACTGGGGCGGCGTTGCTGCTACCTATATCGGCATCCCGCTGTTCCTGATTATCTGGTTCGGCTATAAGCTGAGCCGTGGAACACGCTTCGTTCGCTACAGCGAAATGCACTTCCCGGAGCGCTTTAAGAAATAATTAGCGCCTCCGTCTGAGAAGCCCTCTTCACGCAAAGAGGGCTTTTTTTTACTCAAAATTACACCCTGCCTAAGATTATTCCCGTATTGATAGAATTAAACGATTACATATTGACATAACTTTAAATAACTTAATTGATAATTGTTATCATTCTCTTTATCATCACCCGCGTTAATACTGGATGAAGCCACTCCCTCTCTTACGGTAAATCGTGACCGACAAGAGGCGACAGCCACATCTGCATAAAAAAATAAGCGCTGAAGGTCAGCAGCGCGAAGCAGTCAGTGTGAGCAATACCCTTTTGAAATAATTACGTATTCACCTCATGGAGATTTGGAATGTTCAGGTTAAACCCCTTCGTACGGGGCGGGCTCTGCGTGTCCGCTTTGTCACTGGCGCTGCCGGTTACCGCCGCCACTGAAGGCGAACAAATGGTCGTCACCGCTGCTGCAACCGAGCAGAGCGTCAAAGATGCCCCCGCCAGTATCAGCGTGATCACTCAGGAAGATCTGCAGCGCAAGCCGGTGCAAAACCTGAAAGATATCCTCAAAGAAGTGCCGGGCGTACAGCTCACCAACGAAGGCGATAATCGCCAGGGCGTGAGTATTCGCGGCCTCGACAGCAGCTACACCCTGATTCTTATCGATGGCAAACGCGTGAATTCGCGCAATGCCGTTTTCCGCCATAACGACTTTGACCTGAACTGGATCCCGGCAGATTCCATCGAGCGTATCGAAGTGGTGCGCGGGCCGATGTCCTCACTTTACGGTTCCGATGCGCTGGGCGGCGTGGTCAACATCATCACCAAAAAGATTGGTCAGAAGTGGACGGGCAGCATCACGGCTGATACCACCATTCAGGAAAACCGCGATCGCGGCGATACCTACAACGGCCAGTTCTTTACCAGCGGCCCATTGGTGGATGGCGTACTGGGGGTGAAAGCCTTTGGTAGCCTCTCCAAACGTGAGAAAGATAAGCAGGAATCGTCCACCACCAGCGCCACCGGCGAAACGCCGCGCATCGAAGGCTTTACCAGCCGCGACGCGAACGTCGAATTTGCCTGGACCCCCACGGATAATCAGGACATCACCGCCGGTTACGGTTTTGACCGTCAGGACAGAAATTCAGATTCGCTGGATAAGAACCGTCTTGAGCGTCAAAACTATTCCCTGAGTCATAACGGTCGTTGGGATGTCGGTAACAGCGAGCTGAAGTTCTACGGTGAAAAAGTCGATAACAAGAACCCCGGCAACAGCAGCCCGATCACCTCAGAAAGCAACACCATTGACGGTAAATATGTGCTGCCGGTGGGGGCTATCAACCAGTTGATCACGTTCGGCGGCGAATGGCGACACGACAAGCTGAAAGATCCGGTTAACCTGACCGGCGGCACCAGCAGCGAGACCTCTGCCAGTCAGTACGCGCTGTTTATTGAAGATGAGTGGCGTATTTTTGAACCGCTGGCGCTGACCACCGGTATTCGTATGGACGATCACGAAACCTATGGCGACCACTGGAGCCCGCGTGCGTACCTCGTTTATAGCGCGACGGATACCGTCACGGTGAAAGGCGGCTGGGCAACGGCCTTTAAAGCGCCATCGCTGCTGCAATTGAGCCCGGACTGGACGACCAACTCCTGCCGTGGCGGCTGCCGTATCGTCGGCAGCCCTGACCTGAAACCTGAAACCAGCGAAAGCTGGGAAATCGGCCTCTACTATCAAGGGGAAGAGGGCTGGCTGGAAGGCGTGCAGGGTAGCGTGACCACCTTCCGCAACGATGTGGAAGATATGATCAACATCGCGCGTACTTCTGATGTCAGCGCGGCGCCAGGCTATTCCAACTTTGTCGGCTTTGATTCCAGCGGCAAGCCAATTTTCGCCTATTACAACGTGAATAAAGCACGAATTCAGGGTGTGGAAACCGAGCTGAAAGTCCCGTTTGGCGAGCAGTGGAAAGTGACGCTGAACTACACCTATAACGATGGTCGCGATCTCAGCAACGGCGGGAATAAGCCGTTGAAGGAGCTGCCGTTCCATACCGCCAACGGTCGTGTAGACTGGACGCCGGTACAGGACTGGTCGTTCTATCTGGCGGCGCGTTACAACGGCGAACAGCGCGCGGTGAGCG
The DNA here is from genome assembly GCF_021172065.1 of Pseudocitrobacter corydidari. NCBI lineage: Bacteria > Pseudomonadati > Pseudomonadota > Gammaproteobacteria > Enterobacterales > Enterobacteriaceae > Pseudocitrobacter > Pseudocitrobacter corydidari. The sequence continues at coordinate 517,393 of NZ_CP087880.1, forward strand.
CAACCTCGAAAACGCCGGGCGGCTACACGACCTGGGATCTGGGCGGCGCATGGCAGGCTACGCAAAACGTTAAGCTGCGTGCCGGTGTGCTGAACCTGGGGGATAAAGACCTGAGTCGTGATGACTACAGCTATAACGAAGACGGTCGTCGCTACTTTATGGCAGTGGATTACCGCTTCTGATCGGGTAGTAATGTCGGATGCGGCTACGCCTTATCCGACCTACGTGTTGGTGTGAATACGGGTAAATCCGCCGGTCGCTCCGATCGTGCGGGAATGTCGGATGGCGGCTACGCCTTATCCGACCTACGTGTTGATGTGCATCCGGGTAAATCCGCCGGTCGCTCCGATCGTGCGGGAATGTCGGATGGCGGCTACGCCTTATCCGACCTACGTGTGATGTGTATTCGGGAAAATCAGCTGTCCGCACGCACTCGTAGGCCGGATAAGCGCCAGCGCCATCCGGCAATCTCATCAACCGCTCCGATCGTGCGGGAATGTCGGATGGCGGCTACGCCTTATCCGACCTACGTGTTGATGTGAATACGGGTAAATCCGCTGACCGCACGCACTCGTAGGCCGGATAAGCGCCAGCGCCATCCGGCAATCCACGCTTACTTCAACAAATACTGCGCATGGAAGCGCAGATGATCCTCAATAAACGACGCAATAAAGAAGTAGCTGTGATCGTAACCCGGCTGAATGCGCAGGGTTAGCGGCCAGTCTTTTTGTCGAGCGATCTCCGCGAATACCGCAGGCTGCAATTGATCGGCCAGGAACTGATCGTTGTCGCCCTGATCGATAAGCATCGGCGTTGCCGCGTCAGCCTGGCTGGCATGTAACAACGCACAGCTGTCCCACTGCGCCCAGGCGGATTGATCCTCGCCTAAATACGCTGTAAACGCTTTCTTACCCCACGGCACATTGCCGGGGTTAACAATGGGTGCAAACGCCGATGCGCTGACATATTTGCCTGGATTCTTCAGTGCCAGCAGCAGTGCGCCGTGCCCGCCCATTGAGTGTCCGCTGATAGCACAGCGATCGCTGACATTAAATTTATCCTGAATTAGTGCTGGCAGTTCATCGCGAATATAGTCATACATCCGAAAATGCGTAGCCCACGGCTGCTGCGTGGCGTTGAGATAAAAACCCGCGCCCTGGCCCAGATCATAACCGTCATCGTTGGCGACATCCGCGCCGCGCGGGCTGGTATCGGGCATCACCAGCACCATACCCAATTCAGAGGCGACGCGTTGTGCATTGGCTTTGGTGGTGAAGTTCTCATCCGTACAGGTCAAACCCGACAGCCAGTAAAGTACCGGCGGCGGCGTTGTTCCATTCGTTGGCGGTAAAAAGATGCTGAACGTCATGGCGCAGTTCAACGTAGTGGAGTCGTGCCGCCAGCGTTGTTGCCAGCCTTCAAAACAACGATGTTCTTCAAGCAATTCCATGCAAGGCTCCTTATATTCAAATCAGAAATACTGGGATCATCATACAGATAATTCATCGCCGTTGAGTAACTTTCACTTCCGCATCGTCTTGATATGTCGCATCATACATATAACTTATTGTTAACAATTGAGGCAGTATGGCCTTACGAATCGCATTCAGCGGCTTTACGGTGTTGGTGGTTATCATGGGGATAGGGCGGTTTGCCTTTACGCCCCAGGTGCCATTAATGATTGCCGACAACCAGCTCACGCTGACCAGCGCCGGGCTGGTCGCGGCGATGAACTATCTGGGCTACCTGATTGGCGCGTGGGATGCCATGCGCGCGCAGCGTCACGTCGAGACGCGCCTGTATCTGGGCATTACCGGGGCGGTAGTGTTCACGCTGCTTTCCGCATGGGCCGATAATGCCTGGCTGCACGGTGTGCTGCGCCTGATTCTGGGATGCATGAGCGGCTGGGCGCTGGTGCTGACCGCCGCCTGGACCAACGAGCGTCTTGCGCAACTGGGCCATGCCGGGCTGAGCGCCGCAGTGTTCGCCGGGCCGGGCGCGGGGATTGCCCTGAGCGGCCTGCTGGCGGTGTGGATCCACTCTCAGTCGCTTGCCGCATCGCAGGGCTGGCTGCTTTACGGTCTGCTGGCGTTAGTGCTGATTATATTGGTCGTGCGCTGGTTGCCGCGTCCTGGCGCGCTGCATCCGTCGGGCACAAAGCCCGAGCCGCTGCATCTCACCGCCGACCTTAAACGTCTGGTCTGGAGCTACAGTCTGGCAGGATTCGGCTATATCTTGCCCGCGACCTTTCTCTCACAAATGGCCGCGCAGCGCTTTCCCGGTAGCCTGTTCGCCCAGTTTGTCTGGCCGATATTTGGCCTCGCGTCGGTTATCGGTATCGCCCTGAGTATTGCGATGCGTCATGTGGGGCAGAGCCACCACCGTCTGGCGGTGGTACTGTGGTTGCAGGGGATTGGCGTGCTGTTCGCATGGCTGGTACCTGGCTTACCGGGCTTAGCCCTGGGCGCTGCGCTGGTGGGCGGCGGCTTCCTTTGCGCGGTGCAGCTTTCGTTGTTATATGGGCGCGAGCTGGCCCCGCGTCACTCACGCTATATGGCCGGATTGCTGACTACCGGCTATGCAGTCGGTCAATTGGTTGGCCCGATGACCTCGGCGCTGTCGACCTGGCTTACGCATCGCCTGGACCCTGCGCTTGGCGTCGCGGCGCTGGCGCTATTGATCGGTGGCGTGCTGGTATGGCGACCGGAGCATGCAAGGCAGCAGCAATTGCAATAATTATCGTTACGAATACTGGATTATGTGCGCGGCCTCACGCACAATAAGTGCAAACTTTGCCCCATGAAGGGCGAAGTGCCCCACCTGCTGGAGAAAGAAAAGATGTCATCACTGAGTAAAGAAGCTGCACTGGTTCATGAAGCCCTCGTGGCCCGTGGACTGGAAACGCCGCTGCGCCCGCCGGTGCGCGAAATGGATAATGAAACCCGTAAGCGTCTGATTTCAGGGCATATGACTGAGATTATGCAGTTACTGAATCTCGATCTGAGTGATGACAGTTTGATGGAAACTCCGCATCGCATCGCCAAAATGTATGTGGATGAGATTTTCTCTGGCCTCGATTACGCCAATTTCCCGAAAATCACCGTCATTGAAAACAAGATGAAGGTTGATGAGATGGTGACCGTGCGCGATATCACCCTCACCAGCACTTGTGAACACCATTTTGTGACCATCGATGGTAAAGCGACGGTGGCGTACATCCCGAAAGAGTCGGTGATTGGCTTGTCCAAAATCAACCGTATCGTGCAGTTCTTCGCCCAGCGCCCGCAGGTGCAGGAGCGTCTGACGCAGCAAATTCTCACCGCGCTGCAAACCCTGCTCGGGACCAACAACGTGGCGGTTTCGATTGATGCGGTGCATTATTGCGTGAAAGCGCGCGGCATTCGCGATGCTACCAGCGCCACCACCACCACGTCGCTTGGCGGCCTGTTTAAATCCAGCCAGAATACCCGTCAGGAATTCTTGCGCGCCGTACGCCACCACAACTAAGCGGGGCAGGATACATGGAACGAAATGTCACCCTGGATTTTGTGCGGGGCGTGGCTATCCTCGGTATCCTGCTGCTGAATATTAACGGCTTTGGCTTGCCCAAAGCCGCCTATCTTAATCCCGCCTGGTATGGCGATATCACCTCAAGCGATGCCTGGACCTGGGCGGTGCTCGACCTCTTTGCGCAGGTCAAATTCCTCACGCTGTTTGCGTTGCTTTTTGGCGCAGGGCTGCAACTGCTTCTGCCTCGCGGGAAACGCTGGATCCAGTCGCGGTTAACGCTGCTCGCTTTACTCGGTTTTATTCACGGCTTGCTCCTTTGGGATGGCGATATTCTGCTGGCCTACGCGCTGGTGGGATTAATCAGCTGGCGTTTAATCCGTGAAGCGCGCGATGTGAAATCGCTATTTAATACCGGGGCGATGCTGTACCTGGTGGGCGTCGGCCTGCTGGTGCTGCTGGGGCTGATTGCCGATTCGGGCCAGAGCCGTTCCTGGGTGCCGGATGCTTCCACGCTGCTTTACGAACACTTCTGGAAGGTCAACGGCGGCAGGGAAGCCATCAGCAATCGGGTGGATATGTTGTCCGCGAATCTGCTGGCGCTTGGCGCACAGTATGGCTGGCAGCTGGCGGGGATGATGCTGATGGGCGCGGCGCTGATGCGCAGCGGCTGGCTGAAAGGGCAGTTTAGCCTGCGACATTACCGACGCACCGGCGCATCGCTGATTGCTATCGGCATGTTGATCAACCTGCCGGCGATTATCGCCCAGTGGCAGTTGGGATGGGATTATCGCTGGTGCGCTTTTCTGTTACAGGCACCACGCGAACTGGGCGCGCCGCTGCAAACGCTGGGCTATGCGGCGCTGGCGTGGGGATTCTGGCCGCAAATCTGCCATTCACGTCTGGTTATCGCTATCGCCTGCGTCGGGCGGATGGCGCTCTCAAACTACATTCTACAAACGCTTATCTGCACTACGCTGTTCTATCGGTTTGATCTGTTTATGAAATTTGACCGCCTGACGCTTCTGGCATTTGTCGTGCCGGTCTGGCTGGTTAACATAGTCTTCTCGCTGCTGTGGCTGCGTTATTTTCGTCAGGGGCCGCTCGAATGGCTCTGGCGACAGCTCACCGCACGCGCTTCCGGTGTTTCCTTACGTAAAACATTCAGATAACGATCTGGATCACAATCATTAACAAAACGGATGTAACCGTTTCCAGCCGTGTGACCTCCTTCACGTAGTGCTGGTGCATTCATTGCCAGAATAGCGCTCTTCCCAGACAGAGGGTTTGGCTATGAATGGCAGCAATGCACAGCAGGGCGGTGGCGATGATCACCATTCGTGACGTGGCGCGTCAGGCGGGCGTATCGGTGGCAACGGTTTCTCGCGTTCTGAATAACAGCGCGCTGGTCAGCCCGGAAACACGCGAGACGGTAATGAAAGCGGTTGCGGCGCTGGGCTATCGGCCTAACGCCAATGCGCAGGCGCTGGCGACGCAGGTGAGCGATACCATCGGGGTGGTGGTGATGGACGTCTCCGATCCCTTTTTTGGCGCGCTGGTAAAAGCCGTCGATACCATTGCCCAGTTGCAGCAAAAATATGTGCTTATCGGCAACAGCTACCATGAAGCGGAAAAAGAGCGTAATGCCATTGAGGTATTGATCCGCCAGCGGTGCAGCGCGCTTATTGTGCACTCAAAAGCCCTTAGCGATCGCGAGCTGGGTGATTTTATGGATCACATTCCGGGAATGGTACTGATCAACCGCATCGTGCCGGGATACGCGCACCGCTGCGTGGGGCTGGACAACGTCAGTGGGGCGGTGATGGCAACGCGCACGTTGTTGAATCACGGTCACCAGCGCATTGGTTATCTTGCTTCCAGCCATCATATTGAAGATGAAGACCTGCGCCGTGAAGGCTGGCAACGCGCATTACGCGAGCAGGGCATTACGGCACCCGATAGCTGGATAGGCACCGGGTCGCCGGATATGCAGGGCGGGGAAGCCGCAATGGTTGAACTGCTGGGGCGCAATCCGGGCCTGACGGCGGTGTTTTCCTATAACGATAATATGGCCGCTGGCGCGCTCACTGCGCTAAAAGATAACGGCATTGCCGTGCCGCAGCAGGTTTCTATTATTGGCTTTGATGATATTCCGCTGGCGCGTTACACCGACCCGCAACTTACCACTATCCGCTATCCGATTGTTTCCATGGCAAAATTGGCAACTGAACTGGCCTTACTGGGCGCGGCAGGGAAACTCGATGCATCAGCAACGCATTGTTTTATGCCTACGCTGGTGCGCCGTCATTCGGTGGCTCAACGGCAATCTGTGCTGCCCGTCACTAACTGATTTAAATAGTGGATGTAACCGTTTTCAATCTGTGAGTAATTTCACAGTATATTAACATTGTGCTGACTATGATGTCGCTGTTTGTAACGATTTAGCCGTATATTACGGTGATTAATCACTTTTTCTATAGCAGTTAAGTCTCAAACAAGCAATAAAGCGCACTCTGGAGCGTTACCGACCACGGAAGAATAATTTTACTTAAGAATGAATTTCGTCGTGCAGTAACGTTTTATTAACACTGCCCGCCGACTTATTTCATACGAACTACCCTGCATAATAAAACCGGAGATACCATGAATAAGAAGGTGTTAACCCTGTCTGCTGTGATGGCAAGCATGTTATTCGGTGCCGCAGCGCACGCTGCTGATACCCGCATTGGTGTGACGATTTATAAGTATGACGATAACTTTATGTCCGTGGTCCGCAAAGCTATCGAGAAAGACGCCAAAGCAGCGCCGGACGTACAGCTGCTGATGAACGACTCACAGAACGACCAGTCCAAGCAGAACGACCAGATTGACGTCCTGCTGGCGAAGGGCGTAAAAGCGCTGGCGATCAACCTGGTTGACCCGGCTGCGGCAGGCACCGTGATTGAGAAAGCGCGTGGCCAGAATGTGCCTATCGTTTTCTTCAACAAAGAACCTTCCCGTAAGGCGCTGGACAGCTACGACAAAGCGTTTTACGTCGGTACCGACTCTAAAGAGTCCGGCATTATCCAGGGCGATCTGATTGCCAAACACTGGGCGGCTAACCCGAACTGGGATCTGAACAAAGACGGTCAGGTGCAGTTTGTTCTGCTGAAAGGCGAACCGGGCCACCCGGATGCGGAAGCGCGTACCACCTACGTTATCAAAGAGTTGAATAACAAAGGCCTGAAAACCCAGCAACTGCAGTTAGATACTGCCATGTGGGATACCGCGCAGGCGAAAGACAAAATGGACGCATGGCTCTCTGGCCCGAACGCCAACAAAATTGAAGTAGTTATCGCCAACAACGATGCGATGGCAATGGGCGCGGTTGAAGCGCTGAAAGCGCACAATAAGAGCAGCATTCCGGTATTCGGCGTTGATGCTCTGCCAGAAGCGCTGGCGCTGGTGAAATCTGGCGCGATGGCCGGTACCGTGTTAAACGATGCTAACAACCAGGCGAAAGCCACTTTCGACCTGGCGAAAAACCTGGCCGATGGTAAAGCAGCGGCGGAAGGCACGAACTGGAAAATCGAAAATAAAGTGGTTCGCGTGCCTTACGTGGGTGTAGATAAAGACAACCTTAGCGAATTCACCAATAAATAATTATTTTTCTTCGGGCGTACGCGAGTGCGCCCTTTATTACCGATTCAGACCATGGCTATTTCGCGTAAATAGCCATTAAAAACCAGCAGCCAGGTAAAACTATGGTCAGCGATAATAGAGCGTCGTCGGGCGAATTCTTGTTGGAAATGAGTCATATCAACAAGTCGTTTCCAGGCGTTAAGGCACTCGATAATGTCAATTTAAAGGTCCGCCCGCATTCTATCCATGCGCTTATGGGGGAAAACGGCGCCGGGAAGTCGACGTTATTAAAATGCCTGTTTGGGATCTATCAAAAAGATTCCGGTAGCATTATTTTTCAGGGCAAAGAGATTGATTTCCATTCGGCAAAAGAAGCGCTGGAAAATGGTATATCAATGGTGCACCAGGAACTGAACCTGGTACTGCAACGCTCCGTAATGGACAACATGTGGCTGGGTCGTTATCCGGCCAAAGGCATGTTTGTCGATCAGGAAAAAATGTATCGCGATACCAAAGCGATTTTTGATGAACTGGATATCGATATTGACCCGCGCGCGCGCGTCGGCACGCTGTCCGTTTCGCAAATGCAGATGATTGAAATCGCCAAAGCCTTTTCCTATAACGCCAAAATCGTGATCATGGATGAGCCGACTTCGTCTCTGACCGAGAAAGAAGTTAATCACCTGTTTACGATTATTCGCAAGCTGAAGGATCGCGGCTGCGGCATTGTCTATATCTCTCACAAAATGGAAGAGATCTTCCAGCTGTGTGATGAGATCACCGTTCTGCGCGATGGCCAGTGGATCGCCACCCAGCCGCTGGAAGGGCTGGATATGGACAAAATCATCGCCATGATGGTGGGCCGCTCGTTGAACCAGCGCTTCCCGGATCGTTCTAATACGCCGGGTGAAGTTATTCTGGACGTGCAGAACCTGACCTCGCTGCGTCAGCCGTCAATCCGTGATGTGTCGTTCCAGCTGCGTAAGGGTGAAATTCTGGGTATTGCCGGGCTGGTGGGGGCAAAACGTACCGACATCGTTGAAACGCTGTTTGGCGTGCGCGAAAAATCGTCCGGTACCATCATGCTGCACGGCAAAAAAATTAATAACCACAACGCTAATGAAGCCATCAATAACGGCTTTGCGCTGGTGACCGAAGAGCGTCGCTCAACCGGTATTTATGCTTATCTGGATATCGGCTTTAACTCGCTGATCTCCAATATCAAAAATTATAAAAATAAAGTCGGGCTTCTCGATAATTCACGCATGAAGAGCGATACCCAATGGGTTATCGATTCCATGCGTGTGAAAACGCCGGGCCACCATACGCAAATTGGTTCGCTCTCGGGCGGTAACCAGCAAAAGGTGATTATTGGCCGTTGGCTGTTAACGCAGCCTGAGATTTTAATGCTCGATGAACCGACACGTGGGATTGATGTCGGCGCGAAATTTGAAATTTATCAGCTGATTGCCGAGCTGGCGAAGAAAGATAAAGGGATCATTATTATTTCATCCGAAATGCCGGAGCTGCTGGGCATTACCGACCGTATTCTGGTAATGAGCAACGGTCTGGTTGCCGGAATTGTTGAAACAAAAACAACAACGCAAAACGAAATTCTCCGTCTTGCGTCATTGCACCTTTAAGATCAGGGGCTCGACATGAGTGCGTTAAATAAAAAAAGCTTTCTCACTTATCTGAAAGAGGGCGGTATTTACGTCGTTCTTTTGGTTCTGCTGGCGATTATTATTTTCCAGGATCCCACCTTCTTAAGCCTGCTGAACTTAAGTAACATCCTGACCCAGTCTTCTGTGCGTATCATCATCGCGCTCGGCGTGGCGGGGTTGATTGTCACCCAGGGTACTGACCTTTCCGCTGGTCGCCAGGTGGGGCTGGCGGCGGTTATTGCTGCGACGCTGCTGCAATCCGTCGATAACGCCAACAAGGTCTTCCCGGAAATGGCGACCATGCCGATTGCGCTGGTTATCCTGATTGTTTGCGCGATTGGCGCGATTATCGGCCTGATCAACGGCATTATCATTGCTTATCTGAACGTGACGCCGTTTATTACCACGCTCGGCACGATGATTATCGTTTACGGGATTAACTCCCTGTATTACGACTTTGTGGGCGCATCGCCGATCTCTGGCTTTGATAGTGGCTTCTCAACCTTTGCGCAGGGCTTTATTGCGCTCGGCAGTTTCCGTCTGTCGTATATCACCTTCTACGCGTTGATTGCCGTGGCGTTTGTCTGGGTGCTGTGGAACAAAACCCGCTTCGGGAAAAACATCTTCGCCATCGGTGGTAACCCGGAAGCGGCGAAAGTATCCGGCGTAAACGTGGCGGTGAACCTGCTGGTGATTTATGCGCTGTCCGGCGTGTTCTATGCCTTCGGCGGCCTGCTGGAAGCGGGGCGTATCGGTTCGGCGACCAACAACCTCGGCTTTATGTATGAGCTGGATGCGATTGCAGCCTGTGTGGTAGGCGGCGTTTCCTTCAGCGGCGGTGTGGGTACCGTACTTGGCGTGGTGACCGGTGTGATTATCTTTACGGTTATCAACTACGGTCTGACCTATATCGGCGTTAACCCGTACTGGCAGTACATTATTAAAGGGGCGATTATCATCTTCGCCGTGGCGCTGGATTCATTGAAATACGCGCGTAAGAAATAACGCTGTGATTGCCGGGTGGCGCTGTGCTTACCCGGCCTACATTATCCTGGTAATGCATTGATTTTGTAGGCCAGATAAGCAACGCACCATCTGGCGGTTGTTATGATTTTTTCGCCTGCGGCCAACGTTCGGCGAGTAATAAACCGCTATTTTTCATCGCGTAACCAAACAGCAGGCCTACTAAAAGAGACGGGGCTACCGCCTGCCAGTCTCCCTGACCGGCAAAGGTAGAACATGCGCCAATAAACGTGCCTGGAACAAAAGAGAGCCACTGACTTTTCGCCTGAATACACATCACGAAAGCCACGACACCTGTGAGTAAATACCCCAGCATCAGCCATTCAGGGGCTAGCTGGCTGCCGTAGATAATCACTTCTGCCCAAAGCACACCACTCATTACAGTACACAGAGATATTCCCAGACCCTTCACGCCGCCCTGTGGGCAGGCAAAATAGGCGGTACAACCCAGAAATCCTGCCCAACTGAGCAGGCTCCATGTCACGGCGACCCAGCCCCAGATTCCCGATAAGATACCGGTAGTGAGGGCAATAGCGACAAGTGTACTCATGGTTAATCCCGGCCTGCATGAACAGGCCGGTCCTCATCCTTAGAGGTTAAAGTGAAACGGCGTGCTCTTTCTCGCCAGGCTTGAACTCCACGCGCCCAAGGCTGATACACGCTACCGGGCAAACATGCCCGCAGAGCAGGCAGCCGACGCATTTGTCGGTGTTACAGTGCGGCGTGCGAGTCTCTTCGTTCCATTCCATCGCCTGGTGGCCGCCATCGTAGCAGGAAATATAACAGCGCCCGCAGCCAACACATTTATCTTCCGCGATATGCGGATAAACGATATAGCTGCGATCCAGTTCTTCCGCCGGAACAATGTTGGTGTTCGCCAGGCCTAACATCTCATCGATCGAATCAAAGCCCTGATCGGCCAGATAGTGGGAAAGACCGCTGATCATATCTTCCACGATGCGATAGCCGTACTGCATGATGCCGGTTGTGACCTGCAGCGTCGCCGCGCCGAGCAGCAAGAATTCGGCTGCGTCTTCCCAGGTTTCTATCCCGCCGATACCGCTGATCGGGAAATCGCGCAGTTCAGGATGCATGCGCATTTGCTGTATAAAGCGCAGGGCGATCGGTTTCACCGCTTTGCCGGAATAACCGGAAATGCTCGATTTGCCGTTGACCACCGGCATCCCGATTTTGCGATTCAGGTCGATGTTAGTGATCGACTTCACGGTGTTGATTGCCGCGATACCGTCCGCACCGCCGCGTTTTGCCGCCAGCGCCACGTCGCACATATCACCAATATTCGGCGTCATTTTTGCCAGCATCGGCAGGGAAGAACCGCGTTTCACCGCACGGCAATATTTCTCGACCAGCTCCGGGCTTTGACCGACATCGCTTCCCATCGCATGAGAGGTCATCTGTGGGCAGGAGAAGTTACACTCGATCATATCGGCACCGGCTTTCTCAACCAGATGCGCAAGCTCTTGCCACTGCTGTTCGTTTTCCCCCATGATCGAGGCGATCAGCACTTTATCGGGGTAATCTTCTTTCAGCCGACGAATCGCTTCGAGGTTTTCCGCCAGCGGATGTTCGGCAATCTGCTCCATATTTTTGAAGCCGATAAAGCCGGTATCCTCTTTGATCAGATGATCGAAACGTGGCGAAACTTCATTGGCGATGAAGAAGCCGATGGTTTTGAACACCACCCCACCCCAGCCGGTATCATACGCCTTGGCGCACATCTCATAGCAGTTGCCGACCGGTGAAGAGGAGAGGCAGAACGGGTTAGGAAATTTAACGCCGCAAAAGGTAACAGAAAGATCTTTCGTTAACATGAGCACGCTCCCTCTAAATAGTGGTGAATGGACTGCGCGGCTTCCTTCCCGGTTTTCACCGCATAAACCACCGTTTTGTCTCCCTGAACAATATCGCCCGCAGCAAAAAGCGTCGGGTCCGATGTCTGATAATCTGTAGTTTCCACCGTATTGCGCTGCACGTTCAGATGATTAAAGGCGGTAAACTGCGCATGCTGGCCGACGGCGAGAATGATTTTCTCGGCGTGCAGTTTCATTTCGCCCGGTAAGCTAACGTGCTGGAAGGTGACCGAATGACCTGCAACGCTAATCGGTGTGAACCCATCGATAATGGAAACACCCAGTGCCTGAGCGCTGGTAAACTCTTTTACGCTTGCCGGGAATTCGTCCAGCGTTTCACGCGCGACGCAGGTGACAGAAGGGCAGCCCAGCATTTTCAGCGTGGTGGCAACGTCCATGGCGACGTCACCGCCACCGATAATCAACGCGCTTTGAGGAATAGCAATTTCACCGTTCGCGCGGCTGGCGCGTTGTAAAAAGTCGACGGCGATTTCGACATCTTCGGCATCATCAAAGAGGGAGAGTGAGGCCCCCTGAGACAAGCCAACGGTCAGCAGAACCGCGCGGTGCTGGGCTTTCAGTTGTTCCAGCGTCAGCGTTTTACCCACTTCGCTGTTGCATTGGATGGTTACGCCCATCTCTGCGATGCGTTGAATTTCGTTATCCAGTACGGCCTGCGATAAACGGAATTCAGGAATACCGTGGCGCAACCAGCCGCCGGCCTGCGGCTCTTTTTCGAAGAGCGTGACGTCGTAGCCCAGGTTAGTGAGCGTGACGCTCGCCTGTAAGCCCGCCGGGCCTGCCCCGACAATCGCCACTTTACCGAGCGTTTTGCTGCCCGGTTGATAAACCTGCATACCCGTTTGCTGCTCAAAGTCGGTTACGAAGCGTTGCAGGCGGGCGATGTCGATTGGTTTATCGATCCCCGAGCGCGAACATTCCGCCTGGCATAATTTCTCCGTTGGGCAAACGCGTGCGCATACGGCACCCAGCGCATTATTTTCGCGAATAGTTTCGGCTGCGCCTTTAAAATTACGGAAATAGATGGAGCGGATAAATTTACCCGGGTCCGTTTGGGCTGGACACCCCTGGCTGCAAGGCGCATCGTGGCATAACAAACAACGCGAAGCCTCCTTTATCGCCAGCAATGGCGTAAAGGCCGGAATTAGCTCATCCAGATAATCTTGTTGCGACATATAATCTTCCTTAATGATTAGGTAAATTAAAGCGAACGCAAAGAACGTAATAAAGATAGAAATAACCTGTTAGCAAGGCTATGCCTGGGGATGAGCGTATTCTGTGAATCTATTCACAGATGGCAGGAAATAATACGTACACGGGTAAAATTAGCAGCAATTACTACTATGCGAATAGAAATAATTATCAAAATGATAATGTCTTATTTTTTATTTATTACCGTGCTTATTTTATCTAAACCGTTTATGAAGTAATTCATCCAGATGAAATATATCGACTGGTTAATGCGTAATTTAAGTGACATTAAATCGCGTATACGCTTTTAATGCGTAACATTCTACACATTACGGCTTTTGCAATTTCAACAATTGCTCCGGCGTGACTGCCGGATACCCCTGCGCATCTTCCGGCACTTCATGCTGTGTCGGAATCGGAATGAGCGGACCTAAAAAGCGCGGTTCACGTTTAAAGACATACAGGTCAGCCAGCGCGCCAAACCGCGCGCCAAATTCGCGCAGGCGAACGTTCCACATATCTTTTGGCGATGGCACAGCGTAGCACTGAGCCTGAATGCCCATATGCAGCGCGATAAACAGCGCGCGTTCGCAGTGGAAGCGTTGGGTGATGATAATAAAATCGTTGGTATCAAAGACTTTACGCGTGCGGACGATGGAATCAAGCGTACGGAAACCGGCGTAGTCGAGCACGATATCCGCCGGGTCGACGCCAGCGGCAATGAAATCTTTGCGCATGGTCATCGGCTCGTTATAGCTTTGCAGCGCGTTATCGCCGCTTAGCAGCAGATAGTTCACCTTGCCGCTGTTATAAGCATTAAGCGCGCCCTGAATGCGATAACGGTAATACTGGTTAATCACGCCTTTGCGGTAATACTTGGCGGTGCCTAACACTACGCCGACCTGGCGGTAAGGGAGATCCTGCAGATCGTCGTAGATATACGGCGCGGTTTTCCAGCTCATCCAGCGATCGAGACCTAACACGGTCAACAGCAGCAGGCCGAGCAGGACTAACAGGCTGTAAAACACGCGCTTCAACATAAAAGGCTCAATGATGGTGAAAAGGAGTCTTCAGGCTACTTTACCCGTCGCTTAAGAGCAAGAATCTGCGCGTTAATTGCAGGGAAATTCGCCAGTTGCGGGCTTTCGCCCGCACTGAAAGATTAACCGAGAAGGACGCGGTCGATGTTCTGGCAGCCTAACGCTTTCAGCGTCGCTACCGTCGCATCCCACTGGATGAGCGGCGCATCGGCGCGTTCGGCAAGCATCGCGCGGGTAATGGCGGGATAATCATAGCCATGCAGGCTTAACAGATTCAGCGCGCCCTGTAATGGCGGTAGAGTTGGGTTGAAGGCAGCATTTTCAGCGTAGCTGCCGCTAAAAATCGTGCCGTCGGCCAGTTCCAGCGCCACGCCGGAGGGCGACTTGCTGTAGGGCGTATGACTTCTGTTCGCCGCTTTAATGGCCGCCTGAGTTAACGCATCGCCTTGCAGCGGGTAACCGTGGTCCTGCTCATCCATCAGCAGCGTTTTGATGTCGAGATCTTTCGGCCCGAACGCATCCGGCAAATAATCTTTCAGCGTATGGGGCGCACGGCCCGGCAGGTTGATGCGCAGCGCCAGCCCGCTGTTCAGTTCATTCATAAACTGACGGCAGTGGCCGCAAGGGGTGTAGTTGACGGTGATCGCCGCAAGGGCTTTTTCACCGCGCAGCCAGGCGTGGCTGATAGCGCTTTGTTCGGCATGGACGGTTTGCTGCATGGTCGCGCCCAAAAATTCCATATTGCCGCCGAAGTACCAGGTTCCGCTTACGCCGCGCGCAATGGCGCCAACGTTGAAGTGGGAAAGGTCGGCGCGCGCGCAGGCGGCAGCCAGCGGCAGAAGCGCGAAAGCCAGCGCGTCTTCGTCCAGTCCTGTCGCGCTACGCAGCGATGAGACCTGCCCGGCGCTCAGCATCGCGGAGAAGTGCGCATCAGCCAGCACGGGGGCGATGGCTGTTTGCAGGTCCGCAGGCAGTTGCGAAAAAGCAGATTGAAAACGTGGATGCATGGCGTTGCCTCGTAACAGTGTAAGGGTAAACAGTGTACGTGCCGGTTACGCTTTTATTAGTGATCTAAATCTCATTATTTATGCAACGTATGCAAACGTTATGCAAAATGTGTGACCTGTCGCATTTTAGCCGACAACAGAGAGAATTATCGGGAACAGGAACGGGGCGACCAGCGAGGTAATGATCCCGCACAGCACCAGCGCCAGCGAACTGAATGCGCCTTCCTGATAATCGACTTCCGCGCAGCGAGCGGTACCGAGGGCGTGAGAAGCCGTCCCCATCGCCAGGCCACGCGCGGCTTTGGTATTAATGCGCATCAGGTTCAGCAGAGTATGGCCAAATACCGCGCCCAGAATCCCAACGAAAATCACGCAGACGGCGCTAATGGCTGGAATACCGCCAATGCTGCCGCCGACGGCCATCGCGATCGGCGTCGTGACCGATTTCGGTAAAATAGACGCGGCAATTTCGGGGGATGCGCCCATCATCAGCGCCACCGAAGTACCGGTAACCATCGCCACTACGCTGCCGAAAAAGCAGATAGTGATAATCGATTTCCAGCGCGCGCGGATTTGGTGCAGCTGTTCATACAGCGGAAAGGCGAGGGCCACGACCGCCGGTTGCAGCAGATCGTTCAGGACTTTGCTGCCCTGGAAATAGTGATCGTAAGGAATGCCGGTCAGCAGCAGGATGGGAATAATCACCACCATCGCCACTAACAGCGGATTGAGAAGCGGGAATTTGACCCGTGCGGCCAGCCAGCGTGCGGCAAAAAAGACCGCCAGCGTCAGCGGCAACGACCACCAGATATAGTGCATCATTCGTCAGTTCCTTTTTGACCAACTACTTTGCGTTCACCATGGATAATGTGCGAACTCCAGCTCACCACCAGGAAGACGACGAGCGTACTGACCGCGCAGGAGACGACGATAGGGCCGAACTGGGCGCTGAGCAGGTCGTAATATTGCATCACGCCAACGCCGATAGGCACGAACAGCAGCGCCATATAGCGGATGAGAATGTAGCAGCCCGGCAAAACCCACTTCGACGGCAGGATTTGCAGCGCCAGTAAAACGAACATAATCAGCATCCCGATAATACTGCCGGGGATGGTGATCGGTAGCAGCGAGGCGATAAAAATTCCCGCATACAAACAGGCATATATCAGGACGAAAGCACGCAGGTATTGCCAGATAATATTCAGCGATTTGCTCATGTTGGTTACCCTTGATGGAACGCATTCATCATACAATTAAAGCCAGAAATGTGCTACTGATCACATCATGAATTGTGAGCATACCTGACATAGACAAGCGGAACATCAGGCATCTGACTGAAGCGGATGCGATAAATGATAAAGAAAGCGACTCAGCGCCTGCGAGGGCTGATCGTTTTTTCTCCAGAATACGCCGACGCTGCCTTTCTGCTCAATCTTCGGCAACGCCAGAATCGTGAGCTGCCCTTGTTGGGCGTAGCGTTCTGCCAGCCGCAAAGAAAGAATAGAAATCATATCGCTGCTTTGCAGCAGGTTCACGCTGACGTTCATTGAGGCGGATTCAATGGTGTTTTCCGGCAGCATCACGCCGTTATCAACAAGGGCGTTATCAATACTCTGGCGGATCGGCGTGCCGGTGGGCCAGACTATCCAGCGCCAGGGTTCCAGATCCTTCCAGCTCAATCGGTCGTAAGCCGCGAGAGGGTGATCGGTGCGGGCAACAAAGCAAACGGGTTCCGTATACAGCACCTGATAATTCAACGGCAGCTCCAGCGCGCGCCCGCCGATACGTCCGACCACCACATCCACCACGCCTGACTGCAAATCATGCAGCAGCGGCGTCATTACCTTTTCTTCGATGTTCAGATGCAGAGAAGGCATCTCTTTGAGTAGCGGAAAAATCGCCTGCGAGACGCAATCGGTCGCCACTGGCGAGCAGCCGATTTTCAGGCTGCCGACCAGGCCGCCCTGTTTGAAACGTTCCATCTCAAACTGCGAACGTTCGAGATCGTTAATTAAGCGTTGCGCGTGCGCAAGCAATAGCTTTCCCCCTTCAGAAGGGCGTAAGCCTTTGCTGTGACGCTCGAAAAGTGTGATCCCGACCTCTTCTTCGAACTGTGTCAGCCACTTGGAAAGGGCCGGTTGCGTGATGTGCATCTTTTTCGCCACCTGGGTCAGATTGCACTGCTCGCCCAGCGCGACCAGCATTTGCAGGTGATGAAGCTTCAGTTTTTGCGTCCAGTTTGCCATCAGCAATAACCTCCAGGTTATGACGCTGCACGGAAAGCCATTGTACAACTCATTTCAATTACCACAAAATTGCTACATACAAACAACAAATACAACATCTACCCTACACACCTGAGGCATGGCTTATGACTCAACGACGTGAACTACAAGCTCTGATTGATGCAGCCCCCATCGGCGCGCTCCAGTGGCGTGTCATTATCTGCTGTTTTCTGGTGGTGATGATGGATGGATTCGACACGGCGGCGATCGGGTTTATTGCTCCCGATATCCGCGCACACTGGCAACTGACGGCAGCAGAACTGGCCCCACTATTTGGCGCTGGCCTGCTCGGTCTCACCGCCGGGGCGCTGCTTTGCGGGCCACTTTCCGATCGCTTTGGCCGTAAACGCGTCATTGAATGGTGCGTGGCGTTTTTCGGCATCCTCAGCCTGCTCTCCGCTTTTTCGCCAGACCTGCAAACGCTGGTGATCCTGCGCTTCTTAACCGGGCTGGGCTTAGGCGGCGCAATGCCCAATACCATCACCATGACCTCCGAATACCTGCCAGCTCGTCGTCGCGGCGCGCTGGTGACCCTGATGTTCTGCGGCTTCACGCTCGGCTCCGCCTTTGGCGGGATTGTCAGTGCGCAGTTAGTGGGCATGATCGGCTGGGCGGGTATTCTGGTACTTGGCGGCGTCCTGCCGATGATCCTGTTCTTCTACTTACTGGTTGCACTGCCGGAATCTCCCCGCTGGATGGTGCGTCGTCAGCGGCCTCAGGCGCACATCGCAAGGCTGGTCAGTGAGATGACCCAGGAGCGCCATGACGACACCATCTTCTGGCTCGATGAACCTACGTCGGTACACAAAGGCAGCATTGGCCAGCTTTTCGCCGGACGCCAGCTCGCTATCACGCTGATGCTGTGGGTGGTGTTCTTTATGAGCCTGCTGATTATCTATCTGCTCTCAAGCTGGATGCCGACGCTGCTTAATCATCGTGGCATCGACCTGCAACACGCGTCATGGGTGACGGCGGCGTTCCAGATTGGCGGCACAATGGGCGCGATTCTGCTCGGCGTATTAATGGACAAATTCAACCCCTTCCGGGTGCTGGCGGTGAGCTACGCGCTGGGCGCGGTGTGCATCGTGATGATTGGCCTGAGTGAAAACGGCCTCTGGCTGATGGCGCTGGCGATTTTCGGCACGGGGATTGGTATCAGCGGCTCGCAGGTTGGGCTGAACGCCTTAACCGCCATGCTCTACCCAACCCAAAGCCGCGCGACGGGCGTGAGCTGGGCAAACGCGATTGGTCGCTGCGGCGCGATTGTCGGCTCGGTTTCCGGCGGGGTAATGATGGCGCTGAATTTCTCTTTCGACACTCTGTTTTACGTGATTGCCGTCCCGGCAGCCATCAGCGCCATCATGTTGACGCTGCTTACCCTGGCTGTTCGCCGGACGACAAGAGTACCCAACCCGCTGCCTGCTACAGGTGTGGTGAATAAATAAGGAGAATAACAATGAGCCAGATGAATCCGGACGTCAAAAATGAACGGCAACAATACTATCAGCACATTTCCGGGCAGAACCTGACCCCGCTGTGGGAATCGCTGCACCACCTGGTGCCGCAAACGCCGAACCCGACCTGCGCGCCTGCCCACTGGAGCTATCAGGAAATTCGCCCGCTGCTGCTGGAAAGTGGCAGCCTGATTGGTGCGAAAGAGGCTGTACGCCGCGTGCTGGTGCTGGAAAACCCGGCCCTGCGCGGACAGTCTTCCATTACCTCATCGCTGTACGCCGGTTTACAGCTGATTATGCCGGGTGAAGTGGCCCCGAGCCATCGTCATAACCAGTCGGCACTGCGCTTTATTGTGGAAGGCAAAGGCGCATTTACCGCCGTCGATGGCGAGCGCACCCAGATGCATCCGGGCGACTTTATTCTCACCCCGCAATGGCGCTGGCACGACCATGGCAACCCAGGCGACGAGCCGGTGATTTGGCTGGATGGACTCGACTTGCCGCTGGTGAACTATCTGGGTTGCGGTTTTGCCGAGGATTACCCGGAAGATCAGCAGCCGGTCACCCGCAAAGAAGGCGATTATCTGCCGCGCTACGCCGCCAATATGCTGCCGTTGCGCCATCAAACCGGTAACTCATCACCGATTTTCAACTATCGCTATGACCGCAGTCGCGAAGCGCTGCACGACCTCACTCGCCTGGGCGATGCCGACGAATGGGACGGCTACAAAATGCGCTATGTCAACCCGGTAACGGGCGGCTACCCGATGCCATCCATGGGCGCATTCCTGCAACTGCTGCCGAAGGGCTTCCGCTCCCGCCAGGCGCGCACCACTGACAGCACGATTTATCACGTGGTGGAAGGCAGTGGCCAGGTCACCGTCGGCGACCAGGTGTTCAGCTTTAAAGAGAAAGATGTCTTTGTCGTGCCGACCTGGCACAGCGTGTCGTTCGATGCGCAGGACGAGACCGTGTTATTCAGTTTCTCGGACCGCCCCGTTCAGGAAGCGCTGGGCCTGTTCCGCGAAGCACGCTACTAATCAGGAGAAGAATAATGAGCAAGTATGTATTTGAACCCCAGGCCCCCGTTGCGATCCCGGTTGTGGGTAGCGATGAACAGTTCCCGGTCCGCCGTGTTTATTGCGTAGGGCGTAACTATGCCGCCCATGCCCGCGAAATGGGCTTTGATCCGGATCGCGAACCGCCATTCTTCTTCTGTAAACCTGCTGATGCGGTTGTACCTGTTGCCGCAGGCGAAACGCTCAATCTGGCGTACCCGGCACAGACTGACAACTATCACTATGAAATTGAGCTGGTAGTGGCGATTGGCAAAAAAGGCAGTGATATTCCGCTGGAAAATGCCCATGAATATGTCTGGGGCTATGCGACCGGCCTGGATATGACGCGCCGCGATCGTCAGATGGAGATGCGCCAGATGGGCCGCCCGTGGGAAATCGGTAAAGCGTTCGATAACTCCGCGCCCATTTCGCCGCTGCATAAAGCCGCTGACGTTTCCGGCGTCGATAACGCGCCCATCTGGTTACAGGTGAACGGGGAAGATCACCAGCGCAGCGACATTAAACATCTGATTTGGTCAGTGAATGAAACCATCAGCTATCTGTCTCGTTTCTTTGAACTGCAACCGGGCGACCTGATTTTCACCGGCACACCGGAAGGCGTTGGGGCAGTAGTGAAGGGCGATACGATTACCGGCAACGTGGATGGTTTAACGCCTATCGCCGTGAAGATTGTTTGAGGTGACGGATGAAGCTGTACAGTTTTTTCAATAGCTCGGCCTCCTATCGGGTGCGCATCGCGATGGCACTCAAGGGAATCGATTATGACACCGTCGGCGTCAATATTCGTATCGGCCAGCAAAACGCGCTGGAGTACCGCAGGCTGAACCCGGTTGGGCTGGTGCCTGCGCTGGTGACGGACGATGGCGAATCACTGGGGCAGTCGCTGGCGATTATTGACTGGCTGGACCGCCATTTTCCGCAAACCCCGCTGCTGCCGGGTAACGATCCGGCGCGGATGCGGATTCTGGAAATCGTCTATGCCATTTGTTGCGATATCCACCCCATTAACAACATGCGCGTCCTGCGCTACCTGAGCGATGAGCTGAAGGTCAGCGAAGAGGATAAAAAACGCTGGTATGCGCACTGGGTCCAGCAGGGGCTGAGTGCGGTGGAGCAACTGCTGCGCCACAGCCAGTCGGGGCAATTCTGCGTGGGCGATACGCCGACGCTGGCCGATTGCTGCTTAGTGCCGCAGTGGGCCAATGCGTTACGTATGGGTTGCAGTCTTAGCGGGTATCCCCGCTGTAAAGCCGTGTATGAAGCCTGTTCCGCGCTGCCAGCGTTCGTCGCTGCCGCACCCGAGAACCAACAGGACAAAATCCCGGCATAATAAGGAGAGTTATCATGGCAAAAGTGACGAGTGCAATTATTGTCGGTGGCGGGATTGGCGGCGCGGCGACCGCGTTGTCTCTGGCGCGTCAGGGCATCAAGGTGATGTTGCTGGAAAGGGCGCATGAAATTGGTGAAATCGGCGCGGGCATTCAGCTTGGCCCGAACGCGTTTTCGGCGCTGGACAGCCTGGGCGTAGGCGACGTTGCCCGCCAGCGCGCGGTATTTACCGACCATATCACCATGATGGACGCGGTGAACGGCGAAGAAGTGGTGCATATCGAAACCGGGCAGGCGTTCCGCGACCACTTTGGCGGCCCGTATGCGGTTATTCACCGTGTAGATATTCATGCGACGGTATGGGAAGCGGCGATGGTGCATCCGTGCGTGGAATATCGCACCTCAACGCATGTGGTGGATATCCGGCAGACCGACCACGATGTCACCGTATTCGATGACAAAGGCAATAGCTGGACGGCAGATATTCTGATTGGCTGCGACGGCGTGAAATCCGTGGTGCGTCAAAGCCTGCTGGGCGATACCCCGCGCGTTACCGGACACGTGGTGTATCGTGCAGTGATTGACTGCGACGATATGCCGGACGATCTGCGCATCAACGCCCCGGTGCTGTGGGCAGGCCCGCACTGTCACCTGGTGCATTATCCGCTGCGTGGCGGCAAACAATATAACCTGGTGGTGACGTTCCACAGCCGCGAGACGGAAGAGTGGGGCGTGAAGGACGGCAGTAAAGAAGAGGTACTCTCTTACTTTAAAGGTATTCACCCGCGTCCGCGCCAGATGCTCGACAAGCCGACCTCCTGGCGTCGCTGGTCTACCGCCGATCGTGAGCCGGTGGAAAAATGGGGCAACGATCGCATTACCTTAGTGGGCGACGCGGCGCACCCGGTAGCGCAGTATATGGCGCAGGGCGCGTGCATGGCGCTGGAGGATGCGGTCACTATCGGCAAAGCGCTGGCGCAATGTGACGGCGATGCGGCGGAAGCCTTCGCGCTGTATGAGTCCGTGCGTATTCCACGCACCGCGCGTATTGTCTGGTCGACCCGCGAAATGGGGCGCATTTATCACGCCGCAGGTGTTGAACGTCACGTGCGAAACCTGTTGTGGAAAGGCAAAACCCAGGCCGAGTTCTATCGCGCGATGGAGTGGCTCTACGGCTGGAAAGAAGATAACTGCCTCGAACCCCGCTAACAGGCTTTTAACCGATGAAAAGAGGCGCTAACATAGCGCCTCTTTTTTTACCGGGTATCAATATGCGTGTTTTACTGGCGCCGATGGAAGGCGTGCTCGATTCGCTGGTGCGCGAGCTGCTGACCGAAGTGAATGATTACGATCTCTGCGTCACCGAATTTCTGCGCGTGGTGGATAAACTGCTGCCGGTAAAATCGTTCCATAAACTGTGCCCGGAACTGAACAACCACAGCCGCACACCGAGCGGTACGCTGGTGCGCATTCAGCTTCTCGGTCAGTATCCCGAATGGCTGGCCGAAAACGCCGCCCGGGCGGTAGAGCTCGGTTCATGGGGCGTCGATCTTAACTGCGGCTGTCCGTCCAAAATGGTGAACGGCAGCGGCGGTGGGGCGACATTGCTAAAAGATCCCGAGCTCATCTATCGCGGCGCGAAAGCGATGCGTGAAGCGGTACCAGCGGCGCTTCCCGTGACCGTTAAAGTGCGTCTGGGCTGGGACAGCGGCGCGCGTCAGTTTGAAATTGCCGATGCGGTGCAGCAGGCAGGCGCAACCGAGCTGGTTGTGCACGGTCGTACCAAAGAGGATGGCTACAAGGCCGAGCGTATTAACTGGCAGGCCATTGCTGACATTCGCCAGCGCCTGACTATTCCGGTTATCGCCAACGGCGAAATCTGGGACTGGGAGAGCGCGCAACAATGCATGGCGGTGACCGGATGCGACGCGGTGATGATTGGCCGCGGCGCGCTGAACGTGCCGAACCTGAGCCGGGTTATCAAGTACAACGAACCGCGAATGCCGTGGCCGGACGTGGTGCGTCTGCTGCAAAAATATTGTTTGCTGGAAAAACAGGATGACACCGGGCTGTATCATCTGGCGCGCATCAAACAGTGGCTGGGCTACCTGCGCAAAGAGTACGAGGAAGCCACAGAACTGTTTATGGCAGTGCGGGCGTTGCAGGACTCCGCCTCGGTGGCGCGCGAAATCCTGCGCTGGCGTTAAGCTTTTCGGGCGCTCAGAATAAAAATCATCGGGCGCTCTTTCTCTTCATCCAGCGCCGGGTTAACGGCGATTTGCTCAGCCGTCGGCCCCCATTCATCCAGCGCCTCAATGATAAAACCGGCGGTAATTAACGCATTGATCCAGGTGGCGAGTTTCCGGTGCTGCTTCTTCACGCCATCGGCAAACCAGTTGCTGATGCGCTCGCCTTCCTGCTGATACTGGCTGACCGGCCAGTGTTTATTTCCCTGATTATCCACCACCCATTGTTGATTTGCCGGTGCGGTATAAACAGGATGCTCGGCGGAGAAAACCAGTTTGCCGCCAGGCTTCAACGCCTGATGCAGGGCGCGGAATAAACGGTCGATGTCTGTGAGATAGTGCAGCGCCAGCGAACTGTAGGCCAGGTCGAAGGTGCTGGCTGGCAGAACAAGCGTTTCCAGGTCAGCCCGCTGATAGGTAATGTGTTGACCGGACGTCATTTCCTGCGCCTTCGCGAGCATTTTCTGCGAAACATCCAGCCCCAGCACATTCGCTGCGCCGTTATCGCGCGCCCAGCGGCAAAACCAGCCGTAGCCGCAGCCTAAATCAACAACCTTCTTGCCCTGAATTTCAGGCAGCATTGTTTGAATACGCGGCCACTCCGGCGCGCCGTCTAACCCTTTTACTGAGCGATCCAACGTAGCGTAACCGGCAAAAAAGTGCGGATCGTCATAAATATTTTGTGTCATCAATAACCTCTGAAATATTCATATAATAAATAATTATGCCAACATTAAAGGCTAAATTATATTAAGTCGCACGGTTTAATCCGATCTGAATCAAAAAATAAGCGCAGAAGTTTTCCAGAATGTCGTTAACGTATTTATAAGGCGCATAAATAACGCGATGTAATGATTTTTCACGGATGACGCTTGCACACGGGTTACTAAAGCAAAACGCCTGATTTTCTCTATTATTTGCGCCTCTTTTCAGACGCTCGCAAATTCCATGAAACATTCTGTTAGAACGCTCGCGGTATTTAGTTTACCGATTATATTTACGCTTTGCGCCTGTGCGCCATCGCATGAAACCGATGCACGTCTGGCGAAAAAGGTGCCCGTTTCGCATATTGACTCCTCGCTGCCCGAGGCGCTGAAAAATGGCTGGCCGACATCCACGTGGTGGCACGACTATCACGATCCGCAGCTTAACGCGCTGATTGAACGTGCGCTGCGCGACGCGCCGGATATGGCTGTCGCGCAGCAGCGTATCAAACTTGCGGAAGCGCAGGCCAAACAGGCCGAAGCAAACGGCGGGCCGCAGGTGAATTTCTCCGCTGACCTGGAACGCCAAAAAATGTCGGCGGAAGGGCTGATGGGGCCGTTTGCTTTCGATGATCCGGCAGCAGGCACCACGGGCCCGTGGTACACCAATGGCACCTTCGGCTTAACGGCGGGCTGGAATGTCGACCTGTGGGGGAAAGATGCCGCGCAGGTGAGCGCGCGAATTGGCAAAGTGAAAGCCGATATCGCCGAGATGGCGCAAACTCGTCAACTGCTGGCGAGCAGCGTGGCGCGGCTGTACTGGCAGTGGCAAACGGAATCGGCCATTCGTCAGCAGCTTGAACAGATTCAGAAAGAACAAAATCTGATTGTGTCGGTGGATAAAAAACTCTATCAGGCGGGCATTACCGACTCGGTGGAAGGCGTTGAAAACGATATCAACGTCGGCAAAACCGGGCAGCAACTGGCGGATATCGATGGCAATCTGAAAGAGATTGAAGCGCGGTTGATGGCGCTCACCAACGCGCAGTCAACGTCGTTGCAGTTGAAAACGGTGGCGTTACCAACCGTGGCGGCACAATTGCCCGCACAACTGGGCTTTGAGCTGCTTGCGCGTCGCCCGGACCTCCAGGAAGCGCGCTGGCTGGTGGAATCCACCCTCAGCGATATCGATGCGGCGAAAGCGGCGTTTTACCCGGACATCAATATCATGGCGTTCCTGCAACAGGACGCTCTGCACCTGAGCGACCTGTTCCGCCACTCCGCACAGCAGATGGGCGTCACCGCAGGGTTAACGCTGCCCATCTTTGACAGCGGCAGATTAAACGCGAATCTGGATATCGCCAGCGCGGAGAATAATTACTCCATTGCCCGTTACAACAAAGCGGTGGTTGATGCCGTTAACCAGGTGGCGAAGTGCGCCAGCCAGATGGAAACGCTGACCGCGAAAAAACAGCAGCAAACTAATGTGCAACGTGATGCCGGACGCGTGGCGGCGCTGGCGCAGGCGCGGCTGAAGGTGGGGATCATTTCCAACGCGCAGTACAGCCACGCGAAGCTGCCGGCGCTGCATGAGCAGATTAACGCCCTGAAATTACAGGGCGAATGGCTGGATGCCTCCATCCAGCTGACTTCTGCGCTCGGCGGCGGGTATCAGGCGTTATGATTTATCCGCGCGGCGTTTGAACCACCAGCGCAATGCAAACACGATGGCGACGGCCAGAATTACCCAGATCCAATGTTTCAAATGGGTGTCGAGGTTGTGCAGCCATGGCGCAATCACTTCACCGCCCACATAGCCGAGGGTGGTGAAGATCAGCGCCCACAGCAGCGCGCCAAAAATATTGAGCGGCAGAAAGAGTTTCGGCGGTATGCGGCTGGCACCGATCAACAGCGGGCCGATAATACGAAAGCCGTACATAAAGCGGCTGCCAATCACGAAGAGGTAAGGATGACGCTGGATCAGCCGTTGCGCTTTGCGGATTTTAGTGTGCTGACGCGAGTAGCGCTTCAGCATGCGCCCGCCAAAATGACGGCCCAGCAAATAGAGCACCTGATCGCCAATCATCCCGCCGAGCGCGACGGAAACCACCACCAGCGGGAAACGCAGTAACCCCTGATGCGCCGCCACGCCGCCCAGCAGCGTCACCGTTTCGCCTTCCGCCATGCTGCCCAGCACCAGCACGGCATAACCATATTGTGAAATCAGAGCCGGTATATCCATCGTTATCTTCGTTTCCTTTAAACATCTTCTATAAGCATACACCCCTGAGCGAAAGCCGGGGGTGGCGTTATTTTTTGTCTGCTCAATAAATAATCTATTAGTGTGAATTATACTTACGCTACGTGGTACGAAGCCGTGTCGAGGAGGCGTTATGAACCATGTCTGGGGTCTGTTTTCCCATCCCGATCGAGAAATGCATGTCATTCGGAGTGAAAACGAAACTGTTTCACACCATTACACGCACCATGTTCTGTTGATGGCTGCGATTCCTGTTATCTGTGCATTTATAGGAACAACACAGCTTGGCTGGAATTTCGGCGATGGCAATGTGGTTAAACTGTCACCCGTGACCGGTTTAATCCTGGCCGTACTTTTCTATGGGGTAATGCTCGGGGGCGTCGCGGTGATGGGGCGCGTCATCTGGTGGATGGCGCGTAACTATCCTGAGCGTCCGTCGCTCAAGCGCTGTATGGTGTTTGCCGGTTATGTCGCGACGCCGATGTTCCTGAGCGGTATCGTGGCGCTCTATCCGTTGGTCTGGCTCTGTGCGCTGATCGGTACTGTTGCGCTGTTCTACACCGGTTATCTGCTTTATGTCGGTATCCCAACGTTCCTCAATATTGACCGGGAAGAGGGGCTGAGCTTCGCCAGTTCAACCCTGGCGATTGGCGTACTGGTACTGGAAGTGCTGCTGGCGATCACCGTCATTCTGTGGGGCTATGGTTACCGATTGTTCTGATCCGTTCTAATGCATTGCTGGTGTGAATTATTTCACGCCAGCAATGCAGCATTTATTCACTATTCTTTTCTGGTAGGTGCCTTGCGCTCCGCGCTATGATGACGGCCTCGCTGCGTTGCCTTAACGCGCGTGGCGACCATATTCCATACAGTGCATAAATAACCACCAGAAAACACATCATGCAGAAATTTCGCGTTTCCCTGCTCAGCCTGGCGTTAATGCTGGCTGTGCCTTTTGCGCCTCAGGCGAGTGCTAAAACGGCGGCGACTGCCGCAGCCTCGCGCCCGGAAATTGCTTCCGGGAGCGCGATGATTGTCGATCTTGAAACCAATAAAGTGATCTACGCCAGCCAACCGGATCTGGTGCGCCCGATTGCGTCCATCACCAAAGTGATGACCGCAATGGTGGTGCTGGATGCGCGCCTGCCGCTTGATGAGATGCTGAGCGTCGATATCAGCCACACGCCGGAGATGAAAGGGATCTACTCCCGCGTGCGTCTGAACAGTAAAATCAGCCGTAAAAATATGCTGTTGCTGGCGCTGATGTCGTCGGAGAACCGCGCGGCGGCAAGCCTGGCGCATCACTACCCTGGCGGTTACGATGCCTTTATTCGCGCCATGAACGCCAAAGCTAAATCGTTGGGAATGACGCACACCCGCTATGTGGAACCGACCGGGTTGTCGATTCACAACGTGTCAACGGCGCGCGACCTGACCAAAATGCTGATTGCCACCAAACAGTATCCGCTGATTGGTCAGTTGAGCACCACGCGTGAGGATATGGCGACCTTTGCTAACCCGGCGTATACGCTGCCGTTCCGCAACACCAACCATCTGGTGTACCGCGATAACTGGAATATCCAGCTGACCAAAACCGGCTTTACTAATGCGGCGGGTCACTGTCTGGTGATGCGTACGGTGATGAACAAACGTCCGGTGGCGATGGTGGTGATGGATGCGTTTGGTAAATATACCCACTTCGCTGACGCCAGCCGTCTGCGTACCTGGGTAGAAACCGGTAAAGTGATGCCGGTTCCTGCGGCCGCGTTGAGCTATAAAAAGCAGAAAGAGTCGCAGATAGCGGGCAACCTGGCGCACGGTAAAGTGACGACCCAGGAAGATTAAGTTTATTCGGCTTCGGCGCGGTAACGCCGGATGGCGCTGCGCTTATCCGGCCTACGGGGCGGTGTGGGGTTTTGTAGGCCGGATAAGGCGTAGCCGCCATCCGGCAAAGTGCGGCAATTTACTACTCCGGCAGCGTCCAATCCCCATCATTAAGCGGGCGCTGCATGATCAACGTATCCCGCCAGTCACCGAGCTTATAACCTACGCTGCGCAACTGCCCGGCAATCTCAAATCCCATTTTTTTATGCAGGTTCAGCGATCCCGGGTTGTTGTGCCCATCGCCGACCACCGCCAGCATCTGTCGCCAGGGCCCCTGCTCGCAAATCTCAATTAACCTGCCCAGCAGCGCGCTGCCAATGCCGTGTCCGGTCATGGTCGTATCCAGATAAATCGACTCCTCCACCGTATAACGATAGGCGGGGCGAGGGCGGTAGGGCGACGCATAGCAATACCCGACCACCACGCCGCGATACAGCGCAACCAGCCACGGCAGACCGTGGTCATTGACCTTCTTCATGCGTTCGCGCATTTCATCAATGGATGGCGGGGTTTCTTCAAAGGAGGCTCGCCCGTTCAGCACGTGCCAGGCGTAAATAGCGGAAATGGCGTGGACGTCATCAGGCTGGGCTAAACGAATTTCAACATCAGTAGCGGCTTCGCGCGCGGACATACTCAGATTCCTTGTGAAAAAAATCGCCGGAGAAGCGTTCCCCCGGCGTCATTCACTCACTCTAATACGGCGCGAACCTGAATAACAATCCGTCTCTCTTATTTCACAGAGGGCTCGTCGCTTGCGGCAGAAACGCGATTATTCTGCGGCTTTCCTTCACCCCAGTATTTCTGTTTACTGGTTTTACCGATGCCGGGGTTCATGCTGTTCGTCGGATCGTTTTCACGATAAAAACGTTTTAACGTGTCGGCGGCTTCGTACAGATGTCCAACGTTATGTTCCGCCGGATATTGCGCGCCACGTTCGCGAAGCAGCACCAGCATTTTTTCTTTCAACTCGTGGGCGTCCACGCCTTTTTTGACGATGTAATCCTGATGGAACACGTGGCACATAAAGTGGCCGTAGTAGAGCTTATGCACCAGTTGGCTGTCGATTTCCGGCGGTAGATGCTCGAACCACTCGGTATCATTACGACGCAGGGCGATATCCAGCGCCAAAATGTCTTCCACTTCATCGGCGTGCACTGCCTGATAGCGAATGGCCGCGCCCGCTGCCGCAAAACGGTGCAGGAAGGCTTTGCTGCCCTCTTCGGCAGTACAGACAAAATAGCCGCCTTCCGCCTGTTTGAAGTACTCCGCCAGCCAGGCCTGCGCTTCTTCAATACCGTCGCCCGCCATTTTCAGCAGCAGGTGATGCTCATATTTATCGCGCCACTGTTTCATACGCGCCGGAAGGTGCGCCGGGAAGACGTGGCCGACTTTCTGCATAAAACGGTCGGTAAAGTGCGGCTTAAACAGCGACACTTTGTCCAGCATCGCGTCGGTGCGCCCCTTCAGCGTAAAGAAGAACGGCATTTTGTCGGTGCCGAGTTTGTCGATCATCAGGAAGGTATCTTTGCCGTACTGCTCGGCGATATCGTAAATATCGCGATGCATATATTCGCCCGCCACCGGCAGGTTTTTGAATTCCGCCAGAATGTGGCGACGGATTTCCGTCAGCACGTCCGGCTGATTGGTGCCGATGTAAAACACCTGCTGACGTTTTTCCGCCGGGAAGGTGTCCAGTCGCACGGCGAAAACGGCCAGTTTTCCGGCGCAGCCGGAGGATTCGAACAGGCGTGCCGGGTCTGCGTTGTAGCGGGCTGGGGTGTCGGCTTCAACATCGCGTACGCGAGTGACGTAATCGTGATCGTGCGCGTGGCGGCCATCGTGGCGCACGTCGCTGTCTTTCACGCGTTCATCATCGAGTTTGCTGAGGATCTGCTCCGGCGTTTCACCCAGATCAATGCCCAGGTGGTTAACCAGCGTCAGCTTGCCGTTCTCATCAATACGCGCAAACAGCGACATTTCGGTATACGCCGGGCCGCGCTGCACCAGCGATCCGCCGGAGTTGTTGCAGATCCCACCGATAACCGAGGCGCCAATGCAGGAAGAACCAATCACAGAGTGTGGTTCGCGTCCCAGCGGCTTAAGCGCTTTTTCCAGAGAATAGAGCGTGGTACCCGGCCAGGCCAGCACCTGTTCGCCTTTATCAAGCAGATGCAGCTTATCAAGACGCAGGGTACTGATGATGACAATTTCGCGATCGTAATCGTTGCCGCTTGGCGTTGAACCTTCGGTCAGGCCGGTGTTTGCCGCCTGCATCAGAATGATTTTATCCGCGTTCACGCAGGCGTTGAGGACGCGCCACAGTTCAAGCAGTGAACCGGGGAAGACAACGGCCAGTGCGTCACCGTGACCGGAGCGGAAGCCCTTGCGATAGCGGGCGGTTTTCGCCGGATCGGTCAGCAGGTGAGCGTGACCGACCAGGCGGGTGAGTTCGTTAATTAGCGCTTTATTATCAGTGGTGGCTTGTGCAGACATCATTCCACTCCTTGTGGTGAGACTAATTTGTCGTCCCTAAGAATAGCGCTTTGCAGATTTATTGGGAGTACGAATGTTTCGAAAATTCAGAGAATAACTTTCGCTTTCTACTCCTCAGCCGTTTAGGCTTATGGCAAACTGCGGTTTTTCATCAACTTTCGCCGATTGACTGGCATGGAATAAAGAGACTAACAACATGAAATGGTTATGTTCTGTAGGCGTCGCCGTGAGCCTGGCGCTGCAACCCGCGCTGGCGGAAGATCTGTTCGGCAATCATCCTTTGACGCCCGAGGCGCGGGATGCCTTTGTTACCGAATTGCTCAAAAAGATGACGGTTGATGAAAAAATCGGTCAGCTTCGTCTGATAAGTGTCGGCCCGGATAACCCGAAAGAGGCGATCCGCGACATGATTAAAGAGGGCCAGGTTGGGGCTATCTTTAACACCGTCACCCGCCAGGATATCCGCAAAATGCAGGATCAGGTGATGGAACTGAGCCGCCTGAAAATTCCTCTCTTCTTCGCCTACGATGTGCTGCATGGCCAGCGTACCGTCTTCCCGATAAGCCTCGGACTGGCGTCCAGCTTTAACCTTGATGCGGTGCGCACCGTGGGGCGCGTGTCTGCTTATGAAGCGGCGGACGATGGCCTGAACATGACCTGGGCGCCGATGGTTGACGTCTCGCGCGACCCGCGCTGGGGTCGTGCTTCGGAAGGCTTTGGCGAAGATACCTATTTGACCTCCATCATGGGCAAAACCATGGTGGAAGCGATGCAGGGCAAAAGCCCGGCGGATCGCTATTCGGTGATGACCAGCGTGAAACACTTCGCCGCCTACGGCGCGGTTGAGGGCGGGAAAGAGTACAACACCGTTGATATGAGCTCGCAGCGTCTGTTTAACGACTATATGCCGCCGTACAAGGCGGGGCTGGATGCGGGCAGCGGTGCGGTGATGGTCGCGCTGAACTCGCTGAACGGCACGCCTGCAACCTCGGATGCCTGGCTGCTCAAAGAGATCCTGCGCGATAAGTGGGGCTTCAAAGGCATTACCGTTTCCGACCATGGGGCGATTAAAGAACTGATTAAACACGGTACGGCTTCTGACCCGGAAGATGCGGTACGCGTGGCGCTGAAGTCCGGCATTAACATGAGTATGAGCGATGAATATTACAGCAAATACCTGCCGGGGCTGGTGAAATCCGGCAAGGTGACGATGGCGGAACTGGACGATGCCACGCGTCACGTGCTGAACGTCAAATATGATATGGGGCTGTTTAACGACCCGTACAGCCACCTTGGGCCGAAAGATTCAGACCCGCAGGACACCAACGCCGAAAGCCGTCTGCATCGCAAAGATGCGCGTGATGTCGCGCGCGAAAGCCTGGTGCTGCTGAAAAACCGTCTCGAGACGCTGCCGCTGAAGAAATCGGGCACCGTGGCGGTGGTTGGCCCGCTGGCCGACAGTAAGCGCGATGTGATGGGTAGCTGGTCGGCAGCAGGCGTAGCAGACCAATCGGTGACCGTGCTCACCGGGATTAAAAACGCGCTGGGTGATAAGGGCAAAGTGGTTTACGCCAAAGGGGCGAACGTTACCAACGATAAAGGCATTGTCGACTTCCTGAATCTGTATGAAGAAGCGGTCAAAGTTGACCCGCGTTCCCCGCAGGCGGTGATTGATGAAGCGGTGGCGGCGGCGAAGCAATCCGACGTCGTGGTGGCCGTGGTGGGCGAAGCGCAGGGGATGGCGCATGAAGCCTCCAGCCGCACCAATATTGAGATCCCACAAAGTCAGCGCGACCTGATTGCCGCGCTGAAAGCCACCGGCAAACCGCTGGTGCTGGTGCTGATGAACGGGCGTCCACTGGCGCTGGTGAAAGAGGATCAGCAGGCAGATGCCATTCTGGAAACCTGGTTCGCCGGTACCGAAGGCGGCAACGCCATCGCCGACGTGCTGTTTGGCGACTACAACCCGTCCGGTAAATTGCCGATGTCCTTCCCGCGTTCAGTGGGGCAGATCCCGGTTTACTACAGCCATCTCAACACCGGTCGTCCGTATAACGCGGATAAACCGAACAAATACACCTCGCGCTACTTCGATGAAGCCAACGGCCCGCTTTATCCATTTGGTTATGGCCTGAGCTACACCACCTTCACCGTTTCTGACGTGAAAATGTCAGCACCGTCAATGACGCGCGACGGCAAGGTCACCGCCAGCGTAGACGTTACCAACAGCGGTAAGCGTGAAGGCGCGACGGTGATTCAGATGTATTTGCAGGATGTGACAGCGTCAATGAGTCGCCCGGTGAAACAGTTGAAAGGCTTTGAGAAAGTGACGCTGAAACCCGGCGAAACGCAAACCGTGAGCTTCCCGATTGACGTAGATGCGCTGAAGTTCTGGAATCAGAGCATGAAATACGATGCCGAACCGGGCAAATTCAACGTTTTCATCGGCGTGGATTCGGCGCGCGTGAAGCAGGGGGAGTTTGAGCTGAAGTAGGCCTTCGCCCCTCACCCCTCACCCTAACCCTCTCCCCTGTACAGTCCGGGGACATGGTAGACAGGTGTTCGGGGACATGGTGAACACTTTTTAACATCCTTTACCCATGGAGATCGACCTTTTCTTCAGGTCGATCACCCCCACTTTCGTACTGTACCACCACACTTCATAGCAGCCATCCTCCTGCGTCTCCTTCAGCCCGACCCGCTCTCCCCTGAACGCATTGCCTGCCTTCAGACTGATACCTTTTATGCTCAGCTTCCCGCTGATATCGACCTTCCTCACCATCACCCCTTCATCATATTCCGGTGGCGTAATGCTGTCGCTGTACTGCCTTGCAGACGGCTGATACCGCGAGGCCGGAACGGCCATACCCAGGGCTTCATGGGGCCGTTCAAGGTTATACACCGTACGCCAGTGGTCGAAAGCACGCTGCAGCTCTCCGCTGTCTGTGAACCACTTACCCTGCAGTACTTCCGCCTTCAGGCTGCGGTGAAAACGTTCCAGCTTGCCCTGTGTCTGCGGATGATATGGCCGGGAATGCCCCACCCGGATACCCTGGCGCATCAGCCACAACTCAAGTGCCGTCCAGGTGCCGGTGGTGTCGCCCCACGGTGAGCCGTTGTCCATCGTCATCCGGTCTGGCAGCCCGTAGCGTTCAAACACGCTGACCAGCTGCTGCTGCACGGTCTCACGGCGTTCATCGGTGCAGGGTGCCAGACACAGGGAGAAACGAGAGTGGTCGTCCAGCAGGGTGAGCGGATGGCAGCGGCCCCCACCGAAGGGGAAGTGGCCCTTAAAATCCATCTGCCAGAGTCGGTTCGGCGCGTCATGTTCGAAGCGCCCTGTGGCCGGAATGCCCGGAGCCGTGCCCGGTAGCAGACCATGACGGGCCATCAGGTTATGGACGGTGCTGAAGGCGGGCATACGGTGTCCCTGGTCTTCGAGCCAGCGCTTTATCTTGCGGGCACCCCAGCGCTCATGACGGGCATGGGCGATGCGCAGCAGGTCAGTGATATCATCCGGAGAACGGTTGGGAGAGTGATGAGGTACGCGGGGACGGTCCAGAAGACCGGATGCGCCTTCCTCAGCCCAGCGACGAAGCCACTTGTAACCGGTGGCGGGAGAAATGCCGTAGTGACGGCAGAGGGAACGGATGTTCGCCCCGTCTTGTGAGGCGAACAGAACAAACTCGGAACGTAATGACATGGTATCTCTCGCATCCTAGGGCATAAGCGACTCCATAAACGGATTCTTATGCCTTAGTTGTAAGTGTCTACCATGTCCCCGAACAAGTGTTAACTATGTCCCCGGACCGTACATGGGGAGAGGGCCGGGGTGAGGGGGCACTCACCGCACCTACCAAAAATCAATCCCCATCCCCCATCCATTTCCCACTTCCGTGAACATCGTCACCTTCTGCAATAACATTTCGCTATCACCCCCGTTTTGCTCGCTCTTTTATTCCTCACTGCACATGAAAATGTGACCTCCAACGCATTTCTCTTTCCTCTGCGTCGTTGATTTTGTGCGCGCTATCAAAAGCTATTTCTCCCCCGTTTGGCGGACGTGATGATTTTCACTATTACGTAAAAAAGCCTGGAAACGGAGCGCGAGCAAAGGGCGAAAACTTCGTTAAATGCGGCTATCGAAAATCAAACAGGTAGCGCAATGAAACTCTCCCTCGAACAGGCCGGGCTCGATAACACCGGCACGCGTCCGGTTACGGCACAGTTGCAGCAGATGATTGATACCATTGCTGCGGCAGGCGGCGGTACGTTAACTATCTCACCTGGTGTCTGGCTGACCGGCACGCTGGTGCTACCTTCCCATTTCACGTTGCACCTGGAAGCCGGGGCCTGCCTGCGCGCCAGCCCCAACGTGGCGGATTACCCGAAAGACCTGACGCAGTCCATGGCTGAGTTGTCGCATATGGCGCTGCTGTACGCGCGTAATCAGCGCCAGGTAACCCTTAGCGGGGAAGGGCGCGTGGAAGGCAATGCGGCGGCCTGGTTCGCGCCGCAGGCAGATGCGCAGGGCTATCGTCAGCCTGCCGTGCAGCGCCCACGTCTGCTGGTGCTGGAAGGGTGTGAGCAGGTGCGCCTGTGCGATATCACCCTGGCGGATTCACCGATGTGGACCGCGCATCTGGTGAGCTGCAAACATATTTTCATTCATCGCTTAACCATCGACAACGATCTGGCGCTCTCCAATACCGACGCGCTGGATCTCGATAGCTGCCAGTTTGTGCACATCAGCGACAGCTACTTCAGCGCCGCCGATGACGGCATTTGCCTGAAAACCACCCGTAAAGCGCCTGCGCTGCAACAGCCTACCTGCCATGTGGTGGTGAACAACTGCATCATTCGTTCGAAAAGCTGCGCCATTAAAGTGGGCACTGAAACGGCGGCGGATATCAGCCACATCATCGTCAGCAACTGCACCATTTTTGAGTCTAATCGCGGCATCGGTCTGGTGTCGCGCGATGGCGGCACGTTCAGCCAGATGAGCTTTAGCAACATTCTGTTTGATTGCCGTCACGGTCATCCGTGCCATTGGGGAAAAGCCGATCCGGTGTATCTCTCCGCGCGTCGTCGCGACCCGCAGGTTGCCGCCGGGCAGATTCAGCACATTACCTTCAGCAACCTCTCCGGTATCAGCGAAGGGGCAATCAACCTGCACAGTGAAACCGCAGGCGATATTCACGACATCACTTTCAACGGCGTTCAGCTTCAGCAGGTGCAGGGCGATGCGCAGGAGCAGGGCTGCTTTGATGTTCGCCCACCGTGCAATCCGGCGAAACCGATCGGGATGGGTCTGGATAACGCCTACCTGGTGAACCCGGAAACCGGGCGCGCGTGGGGCGTCGAGCCATACCCTGGCGGGCTTCCGGCGCTGTATGCCGACGGCGTTACCGGGCTGGTGCTGCGTGAATTCAACGCTGTGCGCCCGACGCCGTTGCCGGCGGGCTGGCATTCGCAGGACGTGGTGATAGTGAACGGGAAATAAGCATTCAGAGCGGCGGCGCGGCTCTGGGGTCGCTATCGCCGGATGTCAGTTTAAGGGGATGGAAAAATGATAAAAAAAGTCAGGGAGATAAAACTCCATAACTATGTCTGTTACGGCCTGGCGGATGTGATTGGTTCAGGGGCCTTCACGCTGGTCAGCGCCTGGTTGCTGTTCTTCTTAACCACCTTCTGCGGCCTGACGCCAATTGAGGCCGGGTCGCTGTTTGCGGTCGCGCGTATTGTCGATGTGATTATGTGCCCGCTGATGGGCTACATTTCCGACAACTTCCACAAAACCTGGCTGGGCCGCCGCTTTGGTCGTCGCCGCTTCTTCCTGCTGCTCAGCATTCCGCTGGTATCGGTGTACAGCCTGCTGTGGGTGGAAGGCTTCAACTACTGGATGTATCTGCTGGTCTATATCCTGTTTGAAATTGTCTATTCGATGATTTTGATTCCGTACGACACCCTGTCGGCGGAAATGACCTCCGATTTCACCAAACGGTCGAAACTGACCAGCGCCCGTATGTATATCGCGCAGTTTGCCGGCTTTACCGCTGCGTTTCTTCCGGGCCGCCTGATTAACTATTTTGGTTCAGATTCGGCGGATTCCTTCTTCTACGCCGGGGCGATTTTCACCGTGTCGTTCATGGTAGTGCTGTTCTTTGTCTATTTTGGCACCTGGGAACGCTCTATCGAAGAGATTGAACAGAGCGAGCGCACTATCGAAACCGCCGAGAAACTGCCGCTTTCCACGCGGATTTTCAATATCTACTACGATTTCGTTTCCACCTTAAAAATCAAAACGTTCCGCTCTCACCTGGGCATGTATCTGGGCGGTTCCGTGGGGCAGGATATCTTTAACTCCGTCTTCACCTACTTTGTGGTGTTTGCGCTCTCTACCTCGTCGATTGTGGCCTCTAACCTGCTGAGCGCGATTAACGGTCTGCAATTCTTCGGCGTCGGTGTCGCCACCTGGCTGACCCTGCGCTACTCGCCGTCCCGCGCATTTGCTACTCAGGCCAGCATGGCGCTGATTGCTTTTGGTTTGTTCACCTTCACCTACCTGAGCGGCTCAACCAGCATGGCGCTGCTCTATCTGGCGGCGGGAATTGCGGGTCTGGCGCGCGGCGGTATCTACTCCATTCCATGGAACAACTACACCTTCGTGGCGGATGTGGATGAAATTCTCACCTGTAACCGCCGTGAAGGGATTTTTGCGGGCTTTATGAGCCTGCTGCGTAAAGCCTCTCAGGCGCTCTCTATCTTCCTGGTGGGCGTGGCATTGCAGATGTCCGGTTTTGTTACCGGTCAGGCGAGCCAGCCCCAGTCGGCTATCAACATGATCCTCGCCATCATGATAATCCTGCCGGTGATCCTCACCGCGTGGGGTATCTGGTCTGCCTTCCAGTTCAAAGTGAATGGTCGCACCCATGCGATTCTTAACGATGAAGTGGCGCGCCTGAAACAGGGCGGCAGCAAAGCGACGGTCACCGCCGAAACCAAAGAGGTTATCGAATCGCTGACCGGCCTGCCTTACGAGCAGTGCTGGGGAGATAACACCGTCGGCTGTGTGAACCGCAGCCTGATGAAAGCGAAAGAAAACGCGGTGCAACTAAAGAACGCGTAATCATTGACCCGCCCGGTGCACTCTACGCCGGGCTTACTTTTTTGACTGGCATTTATGACTGAACATAGCGTGTACATTCAACAAGGCATCTGGGCGCGAATTGGCCTTCCTCGCCAGCTGCTGTGGGGCTTTATTGGCGTCTTTCTGTTTATTACCGGCGCGACTATCGAGCAGAGCTGGCTGGCGTCGCTGCTGCAACAGCGCGGCTTTGACGCGCGCGATATCAGCATGATGTCGTCGGTCTTCGGCCTTTGCGTGGCGCTGGTCTCCTGGTTCTCCGGGATTGGCGCAGGCGTGCTGGGCATTCGTCGCCTGATGTGGGCGGCGACGCTGGTCTATTTTATCGGCTCGGTGCCGTTTATCTTCTGGGCGCTGCCGCACGGAAACTATCCGTTGATGGTCGCCAGCTATGCCCTGCGCGGGGTG
This sequence comes from Pseudocitrobacter corydidari, assembly GCF_021172065.1. Taxonomy (NCBI): domain Bacteria; kingdom Pseudomonadati; phylum Pseudomonadota; class Gammaproteobacteria; order Enterobacterales; family Enterobacteriaceae; genus Pseudocitrobacter; species Pseudocitrobacter corydidari. Next base: position 555,627 of record NZ_CP087880.1, read on the forward strand.
GCCTATCCGCTTTTTGCCTACTCATTTCTGGTGTGGATTAACCAGTGCTGTGAAACGCGCATTCTGGGGCGGGCGGTGTCCTGGTTCTGGATTGCCTTTGGCGTCGGCATGACCATCGTCGCGCCGTGGTTTTCGGGCTTTATGATCCCGCGTAGCGGGGAAACCACCACTTTGCTGATTGGCTTTGTTTTTGTGCTGGCGGGCAGCGGCTGCGCGCTGGTGCTTAACCGGGCGCAGCCCGAGCGTGAGTCAGATAGCAAAATCTTACCGGCGCTGGGCGAAGGGCTGATGGTGCTGGCGCGCGAGCCGAAAATGCGCCTGGCGGTGCTGGTAAAAACCATCAACGATATCGGCAAATTCTCGTTGGTAATTTTGATGCCGGTTTACCTGCCGCGCTTCGGTTTCAGCATTCAGGAGTGGCTGACTATCTGGGGGCTGGTCAATGTGCTGAATATCTTTGCCGGATACTTCTTCGGTTGGCTGGGCGATACCATCGGCTGGCGTAAAACCGTGGTCTTTTTCTCCGGCACGCTGTGCGGCGCAGCGTCGCTGGCGGTGTGCTACGCCCCGGTACTGTTCGGTAACAGTGAGGTGGCGTTGTTTGCCGCACTGGCCATTTACGCCATCGGCCTGGGCGCATTCGGCCCGCTGAGCGCGCTGATCCCCGCGCTGCTGCCGGAAAACAAAGGCGCGGCAATTTCCTGCCTTAATTTAGGATCTGGCCTAAGCAACTTTGCCGGGCCGCTGATCGTCACGCTCTGCGTCGATCCCCTTGGCGTGGAAGGTACGCTGTGGGTGATTGCGGTGCTTTATTTCGCCGCCAGCGTGCTGGCGATTCCGCTAAAGGTGCCTCAGGAAAAGTAAGGTCACTCGCCTTGCTGACACAGTGCGCTTTGCCCTTGCCGGATGCGGCGTAAATGTCTTATCCGGCCTACAAAATATAAATCGCGTAGGCCTGATAAGCGTAGCGCATCAGGCAATCTTGCAGCACTTATCCGGTGCGTTTGATGAATTCCTAAAAATTCTCAGCGCGCTGGATTTTTATAAAACGTTGCGCCTATATATCCGCATCAGGAACGACAGGATAAGGGCAGCTATGTTCAGACAAGGATGGTTATTCGCGGGCGTGTTCTTACTGGCAACCTCCGCCAGTGCCGCAAGCTATGAGTATCAGTTAAAGGATGGGGAAACCGTTTATCTTTATGACGGTGATGTGCTCTCTCATTTGCCCGACGTCAATTATGTTCGGCTAAGCCGTATTGCCGATTTATCCCGCCCGGAAAACAAAGCTCCTCTGGTAAAAATTAACCCGGATTACTGGTATTGCGAAGAGAGCTGCGAGCACGCGTATGTCAGCGATGGCCGCTATGTGTTGTGGGCCGGAAAGATAATCCGTAACCCGGAAAATACGCCTCGAGTGGACGCCGCTACGTTTCAGGCCTTTGGTGAGTTTGCGGCGGATAAAAAGTCGCTCTACTTTAACGGCGAGCGCACCGACAGTAATCTCGGTGATAAGCGTGTCGATATGGCGACGCTGGAGGCCACGGAGATTTACGGGCTACTGAAAGACAAAAATAATCTCTACTTTATGGGGCGCTGGCTCGCCGACGCAACGGGGTTTGAAGTTCTGGCGTGGAGCGATGACGCCGAACAGGGTTCTCTACTGTACGATCCGGCACGGCATCGCGACGTCAACGATTCTCTTGCCCGCACGGCAACCCAGGTATTTGTTAATGGTGCCCCTATCAACACGGATGCGGATACTTTCGAGGTGGTGCGCTGGATGCCCGGTTCTTTGCTGATTTATCGCGATAAAAACGGCGAGCATGAATATACCATCGGCGATGAAGAGAAGAACTGTCGGGTATTTGATATTCGCTCGGATAGCGTGACCTGGCTTAAACGCCCCTCAACCGTTCGTACTCGCCATGACTGCGTGGTTGAGACGCTGGAGGGTGTCGACCCGGAATATTTTTATCGGCTGACTGAGCGCGTGGGGATTTATAAAGATCGTGTCTATCTGGTGAAATTTAGTCCACTGGAACCGGATGCTGAGCTGAGCATTGTTAGCCCGAAAGAGTTTGCTGAGCTTATTGATGAGTACATATCGCCGGGTGAACGTTTGGAGCTTAATATTTTTCTGAATGCGGATGGACAGTTATTTCGGAAACCAATCCGAACACGCTATAGATATGGAGATGATGAAGACGGCGAGAATAAGGCACCTTTGGAACAATACATTCCCGCATCAGGTCATTGGATACCGCTGCGGAATATTACCAATGAAGAGATTGAGTTACTTATTAAAAGCTCTCATTAACACCCGTAAAATCAGGATGATGTCATGTTAAGAAAGTGCCTTTACCTTACCTCACTGATGATGCTAATTCCGGGCCTGGCGCAGGCCTGTTCCGGTGTTTCATATTCAGCTTTCCTCTATCAAAAGTCGGGTAATGGAGCGAAATATGTCGTGGGAGAAAGTCGGGATGATTACAATATTCATTTCCCGGATATCCTCTTACCGCAGGTAACATTCAGCCAGTTGCGACGGGTGCCTGATGCAATCATTCATAGATATGATTCACCTAAAGAGATTAATCACGATTTTATTATGGCTTCGGTCTATTCAGGTGAGCTGAAGAACGGCGGTTGGCGTTTTGACTGGTTGACTGATGGGCAGCATATTTTATGGGCGGGTAAAATTGTGCAAAACCCGCCAGGTGCGCCGAAGGTGGATGTTGCCACGTTTCGCGCCTATGGTCGTTTTGCCGCAGACAAAGACAGCCTCTATTTTGATGGTGAGCGCACGGATGATAATCATGGCGAGAAACAGGTGGACTTTGCTTCACTTCAGTCCGTTGGCGGGATCCCTGATGCCCAGGATGACGCCGATGTGCTGAAAGATAGTCATAATCTGTACTATCGAGGCCGCTGGATAAGCTCAGCCAAGGGCTACGTCATCCTGGGCGTAAAAAGCTGGAATCAAAACGGGCCGATACGGCCACGTACCACCTGTGATACGCGATATAACCCCGGCCCGTGGGATACGCTTTTCCGCACCCCAACGCAAGTTTTTCTTAACGGTAAAGCGCTGCCGACCGACCCTGATTCTTTCGCTATCGTGCGCTGGATGCCGGGCACGCTGCTTATTTATCGCGATAAAAACGGCACCCACCGGTATGCCTTCGGCAAAAATTGCCTCGACACCTTTGATATCCAGAAAGATAAAGTGACCTGGATAACGCGCGACGCGTCAACCAGCGGCGATGACTGCCGTATTGAAACGTTAGAGGGAGTGGATCCTGAACATTTTACACGTCTGAACGGTAACTCGGCGCAATACAAGGATTCACTCTATCAATTTAAGTATCGCTCTCCGCTGGATAAAACCCTGGTTGTGACAAAAATTATCGACCCCGAGCTGCAGCTGGAGAGGGGGTTAAATCAATATGGCCGACGTGTCTATTTCGTCGGACTCGATGAAGTGCAGACTTTTGATACCGTGGGCGCACTGGTTTGGCTTAAAAACCCCGATGGAACACCTTCCGATACTTTCGCCCGTGATGAGCGCTATCTCTATTTTATCTCCGATTCTATGGGGAGGATGGCGCGTATGGAAACGCGTGACCTGGATGCGGCCTACCTCAGTAAAGGTAATCATGATTTAGTCACCGTCGAAGGTAATTATGATTGGCTGAATAATCACTTTACGCCGGTCAGTGAGCTTGACGGGGAAGACTCGAGCAGTGAGTAGCCGTTTCTGAATCTTTCGGTAAAGATGATTTTTATCAACTATGCTTTTTCCTTAATTCTCTGAAAACAACAGTAAAAGAATGAGGAAAGTATCATGTCTCACGTCAAGCTCTGGGCAGGTTCACTGGCATTTCTGGCAGCCGTGAGCCTGCCGCTTCAGGCGGCGTCTCCGGTAAAAGTCGGCTCGAAAATTGATACCGAAGGGGCGCTGCTCGGAAATATCATTTTGCAGGTGCTGGAAAGCCACGACGTTAAAACGGTGAACAAAGTGCAGCTTGGCACCACGCCGGTTGTGCGCGGCGCGATCACCTCCGGCGAGCTGGATATCTACCCGGAATATACCGGCAATGGCGCATTTTTCTTTAAAGATGAAAACGATGCGGCATGGAAAAACGCCAGGCAGGGCTATGAGAAAGTCAAAAAGCTCGATGGTGAGAAAAACCATCTTATCTGGCTGACGCCTGCGCCCGCCAACAATACCTGGACCATTGCCGTGCGTCAGGATCTCGCAGATAAAAACAAGCTCACCTCACTGGATGACCTCAGCCGCTATCTGAAAACGGGCGGAAGCTTTAAGCTTGCGGCGTCCGCTGAGTTTATCGAACGCCCGGATGCGCTTCCGGCCTTTGAGAAAGCCTACGATTTCAAACTTAACCAGCCGCAGCTGCTGTCACTGGCGGGCGGCGATACCGCGGTAACGATTAAAGCCGCCGCCCAACAAACGTCCGGCGTGAATGCGGCGATGGCCTACGGCACCGATGGGCCGGTGGCGGCGCTGGGGTTAGTTACCCTGAGCGATCCGAAAGGTGTGCAGCCGATTTACGCACCTGCGCCGGTGGTACGCGAAGCGGTGCTGAAGGAATATCCGCAGCTGGAGAACTGGTTGAAACCAGTATTCGAAAGCCTGGATGAAAAAACTCTTCAGCAGCTTAACGCGCGCATTGCGGTGGAAGGCGTCGATGCGAAGAAAGTGGCGGCGGACTACCTGAAAGAGAAGGGGCTGGTGAAATAACTTTTCAGGGCGTCTGCAATGACGCCCTGAACGTTTACCCGCCTGTGGTAAGGTTTGCCTGATAACGGCGATAGTTGCCATCATCGGTTATGACGTCATAAACCAGAATAGTTCCTGCATTTAAGGACGCAGGCCGCGTAATCTTTTCCTCACTACGCGGCGCAATCATTACGCTGGCGGGTTTCTGCTGGCCGGGAAGATGCAGCGACAAGCTCATATACCAGGGTGAAGGATTCACAACCCGCAACGTATCTCCGCTAACGCTAAAACGCAGCCCGCGCTCATCTTTTTCTTCTGGCGGCTGCAAGCCCGCCGGGCGAATGAATACCTTCATGCGCAACCGCAGCGGCAAAATCACCTTTTGCCCTTCACGGCCGCTTGCCGCGTTATCCGGGGCAATCTGATAAATGTTGAGCCAAAAAAGCGTTTCCCTGTCCTCAGCCAGTCCCTGGCGAGAGGCGAGCATCAGTTTTAATGACCGAAGCTCGCCCGGGAGCATCTTAAAGACCGGTGGAATAACCACCACCGGCGTAGGGTTCACATCCGGCGTGCTGGCCGGATCGCCATCGTCCGCCCACACCTGCATCACCATCGGCGTCGTTCCATCGTTAGAAAGATTTAACGAGCGGGCGACGTCGCTGGCGCTGAAAACGATCCGCGTGCGGTCAACGTTTACTGCGGCGTGCACCTGAGCCGAGAATGCCAGCAGTAACGCCACCTTACTGAAAACTGACCACCACTTGTAATTGCGCATTGACTGTTCCTGCGGTAACGGTTTGACCGCTGATAGCTTCGAGAGAGGCGGTAAAATCGCCGGTATAGGTATCGACGGTATCCGATGAAACCAGGGTGGTGAGATCCTTATAGGCATACCAGCCTCGGGTATTCCCGGTGCCCATACTGGATTGATCCGGTAACAGATTCAGCGCCGTGCCGTTGCTGTTATAAATCTTAATGCCTACGCCCGAGGCGACGCCGCTGCTGCCGTACCGCGTATCGAGCAGCCATGTCAGGCCGCCGCCGGTCGTGACCAGATTCAGCGTTCGTGCGGCAGCCACGGCGGCGGGCTGATTGACGAGAAAGCCCATGGCAACATTCGCGGCGCTGGTGGTAGAGGTGCTGGTGCTTGAGATCGCACCGGACTCGCACTGCAGGCTGACGGTGAACGGGGCCTGGCTGGCATTGCCGGCCTGTAACTGGGCGACGCTCATCGTCGGGAGCAGCACGCGCGCGGGATAATCGCTGACCTGGCAAATCGCTCCGCGAACATAAGTGACGCTGCCGTAGCTGCCCCATGCGCCCGGCCAGCCCCAATGCCAGCCCGAGTAATTTGAAAGGCTATCAGCGCCATTTGCCAGAGCGTCTGAAACACCTGGCCCTTTGAACGCGATGTAACCGCGCGGTTGGGTAAAGAGATCGACATAACGCTTAGAGCCTTCGGCGCCGTAGGTGGTTGAGTTGATTTTAAACATCTCATAGAGCACGTTACTGAAAGCGCTGGCCGGGATGTAAATGTAGGTCCCGTCACTGTACCAGTCGCTGGCGGTGAATTTACGCGACTTCCAGTAGCGGCTGTAGGGCTCGCCGGTGGTGAGGTTGGTCATACGTACCGCGACGTTTTTCACATAATCGTAGTAAGCCCCCTCCACCTCTGAGGTGGTATATTTCCCGGCATAAGTAGAATCACCGTTGGTGGCATAAAACTCATACAGACTGTCGGCATCCGCAACGGCGCAGCGGAACAGAATCTGATTCGCTGTATAGGGCTTATTGGTGGCGGCGGTCAGGAAACTCCCCACACCGCTACCCAGCAGTGTGCCAGATGGTTGAAAGTTGCTGCCGCTATTCAGGCTAATGACTGCCGGAAGGCCCACGTTGCCGCTACAGGTATCGCAGGCCCCTGTCCAGTCAGCTGCCGTATAGCCCGCGCTTTTGGCGGCGTCAGAGAGCGAGCTTGTGCTGGTCACGCGGTAGCAGGTGGCCCACAGCGAGGTGCTGCAAAGAATGCCAACGAGGATGCTCAGGGTTTGAAGCCAGGCGCGCATGATGTTATTCCTTCTCGCAGCGTTGATTTAAGGTGATTATCTGTTTCTCGTCATCGGCGGGGAGCTGATACGGCACGCGGCACCGCTGTTGCGCATTTTCGCCCCAGCGCACCAGCAGCGATCCGGACGCCGCCGGAATACGCGCGTAAATTTGCCCGCCCTGGCCGACCATGCCTATCAGAGTGCCTTCGCCATCGAGTACGTCGGCGCCCATCGGTGGCAGAATCCCGTTACCGGCATTAAGGTTTATCAACACCGCTTTCCCTTTCAGCGTGTTGAAATTCACCCGTGCGATAGCGCCGGAGTACGGCACCACGCGCTGGCTGCCGCCTGTTAGCTCGGCATCTGCGTTCATTTGTTGTGTATCAAGGCTGACGTTATTAACGCGATAAGGGGCCAGTGAAGGCAGAATGGCGTAGCCGAAGCTGTCGACCACCGCGCCCTGGCCGTTCTGCACGCGGGCGCCCTGCGCGCCGTCTGCGTGAATAAGCGCAAAGGTATCGCTGGTGTAGGGCCCAAGAGTTACGCCGCCAGGATGCAGCACGATCGTGCCCGAAGCGCCGAGCCCGGTCTGACGGTAGTTATTTCCCTGGTCGTAATTGGTCCGCAGTGCGCCGATGCGGGTATTTTCCTGCACACCCGCGCCGAAGGTTGCGGAACTGCCGGTGCTGCCATCGCGATAACGTTCATATCCGCCATACATAGACCAGGAGAAATCACCGCCTTCTCCTGCGGAGCCGGTCATCGAGACGGTAGAGGAGCGGCTTTGGCGCGTCTGGTTGTAGTTCATGGCGACAGACGAACGGCTTTGTCCCCAGTCGAGCGGGATGGAAATATTCATCGAGACGGTGGTTTCGGTGTATTTTTGCCGGCTGGTGTCATCGTCGGGATCGTTCACGCTGCTATAGAAACGTCCGTAATCCCACGACGTGCGCTGACGGGCAACGTTAAAGCCGTAGCTGATCTGCTGCCACTGATTGCTGTAGCCAAGCTGCAACTGCGTAATGCGCGACTGGTTATTGTAGTAATCCGCTGTGCTGGCGCTCATATTGAGCGTACCAAAACCCCATAAGGGCTGGCTTACCGTCGCCGACAGTCGGTTGCGCTGATGCAACGTATCAGAATAGTAATCTTCACCACTTTTGTTTTCCCGACGAACGCCCAGCACATCCTGGAGATCGCGGAAGCCGCTGGTGGAATAGCGGTACGCCGCCAGCACCAGATTCGTGCCGGATGAAAACGTTTTGCTGTAGCTTAACTCGCTGCGCCAGCCCTGTTGGCGATCGCCGTTTTCAACCTGCGCGTTTGACCACGTGGCATTCATGCCAAATGCGCCAAGGTCGGTCGCCCACACGCCACCGGCCAGCCAGGCCTGATACTCTTTGGCAATACGCGCCCCGGCGTTTAGCGTAAAGTTGTTGTTGATACCGTGTTGCAGCGTGCCTTCAAAGAAGTTGTTATTGACGCTGTAATACTGACGTACGCGCCCCATCGAGAGGGAATAGTGCCAGTTTCCGGGGCGAACCGAGTCGGGCACGGCAGAGTAGGGCACCGTGAAGGTCGACGTTTTGCCGTTGGCTTCCACCACTTCTACCTGCAAATCGCCCTGGTTACGCGTGTTATAAAGGTCGTTAATGACAAACGGCCCAGGGGGAACGTTTGTTTCATAGATAGTTTTGCCTAACTGACTGACGATGACCCGCGCGCTGCTGCCAGCGATACCGCGCACTTCCGGCGCATAGCCGCGTTTGCCCTGCGGCCACATTCTTTCATCGGTGGCGAGCTTAATCCCGTTAAATGACAGGCTGCCAAACAGGCTGCTGTCGGTATAGCTATCGCCGACAGTCATGATGCTTTCAAGCTGTTCAATCGGGCGTTGAACCCAGGTTCGCACGCTGTTATAGCGATAAGCGCTGCCGGTCTGGTTATTATCGACATAGCGCAAATTGCCCTGGTGGCGTACTTGCCACAGGCCAAGGTTGGTACCGGCGTTAATCCCGCTCCATAAATATTGATAGCGATAGTGGCTGTCGGTATTTTCATTAACGGTATAGCTGGTGTTGTGGCGCAGGAAAATCGCCGAAGCCCCGCTATCCCACTCTTCTGGCGAGATATAGCCGCGCGGATTGTGCACCAGTTCGGTCATGGGAATGGCAAGCTGCAACCGTAAAGTGGACGACTCGAACTGCCAGCTACCGTCTGGCACCCAGACGCTAAACGGCTTGCAGGTCTCTGCTTCGTCCTCTTCCGACACGGTTTTGAGCTGCGCGCTTTTCATCAATGCCGCTGTGAGGCAAGGTTCCGGCGCGCTGTCGGCCCCCTTGTCAGCAAATGTCACTTTGACACCCGTTTTCACCAGCGTGTTGTTCACATAAACATCCGCCAGGTAATTTCCCGGAGAAATATGCTGCTGATTAAACTGCCCAATATTTTGCCCATACGCCGACCCCTGGAACAACGCAGGATCAAAATAGTAATCATCCGCCTGCGCGGCGCCAGCAACGATTAAGGCAATCAGCGATGTGAGCCGCTTTAAAGGGAAATCAGGGGTACGTAACATCGTAGTGCTCGCTTATCCTTGCGCCCTGGTCATTAATCGCAGTAAGGGTGACTTTGCCCCGGCCCTGCTGAGGCGCGCTTTTACCGTTAAGCCAAAATGTTTCGCTGGAAAAAGGGGCGACCATATCCACGTTCACCGGGATTTTGCTGCCGCCTGTTTCGACGGTCATATTGGAGAGCGAAGCAAACCATGCCGACGTATTTTTAACCTGAATACCTAAGCCTTTGCGGCCATCCCGCACGGCTGAAACTTGCAGGCTTTTGGTGATATCTCCCGGCGCGGTGAGGCCTTCCGGGCGATAAAACAGCTTCACCCGGGTACGCAGCATGATCAGCATCTTGTTTTGCTTTTGATCGCCCGCAACGTTAGTCGGAGGAACCTGTAAAAAGTTGAACCAGAAGACGGATTCTCTGTCCTTCGGCAACGGTTTCGCACCGCTGTAAACAATGCGCACAATTTGCCCGGCCTTAGCCTGAATGCGGAAAACCGGGGGCGTCGATAAAAACGGCACCGCATGGCTATTCTGTGGATTGGCATCGACATTGCCTTCGTCAAACCATGTCTGTACGACGTAGGGGTAGGTGTCATTATTTTTGAGCTGAACATCCACGGAGGAAGACTTCGCGTTGTAAATAATACGGCTGCCCAACATGGTGACGCTGGCGTGCGCCGTAACAAGACCGCTCAGGCCTAAGGCCACCAAACACAGCAAACTGCGATGAAAGACGCGCATTGAAATCATGGATTCCTTCCGTCAAAAAAGGGCACAGCACGGGCTGTGCCCTGAAGAGAATTACTGGTAAGAAACGGCGTACTGCATAGTGGCTTCAACGGTACCCGCGGTCGCTTTGCCATTTGCGTAGTACTGCGCGGTATAGGTTGCAGATACCTCTTTATCGCCCGCCGCTAGCGTCAGGTCGCCGGTACCGGTGAATCCGTTTGTCAGGTTAATTTCGGTACCTTTGGTATCCAGAATTTGTACTTCAACGTTGGACGCGGTGCCGGTATTACCCAGGTTACCGTTAGTGGTCACCTGGTTGCCGACGAACACGGTGGAGATCTTGGTGGCGTTGGTGGTGTCGCCGGTGCAGCCGGTAAGGCCGATATCAAAGGTCACTGGGCCGGCGGTATCACCACTGGCGGCCAGATCGGTGCTGCTTACCGTAGGCAGCAGTACAACAGGTGTTGCCTGGTTGCCGTTAATGGCCACAGAACAGGTTTCGTCTGTGACTTCGCCCTGGAAGGTGATGGTGTTATCTGAAATAGCCATTGCGTTAGCGGATACCAGCAGAGAACCTGACAGCATAGCTAAGTAACATTTTTTCAACATGATGCGTTTCCTGTTAATCCTGAATAAACCTGATTGCTTGTTCCATGGCTTCTGCGGGCAGCTTTAAACGCGGGTAAACGAGGTGTTGCAAGCCAGCAGTAACATGTACGAAAAGGTTAAGATATTTCCTACGTTATGTAATCATTAACTATTAACAGGTGAATATTAAGATTAATATTCTGTTAATCATGCGTAAATGCACTTAGTCATGGTGTTATACGCTGAAATTCTCAGGAGTAATGTTACCGGCAAGTAAAAGTGACTTAGGTAAAATCTCAGGTGATTACCACTGGATTGGTGCGAGATCGTTTTTTTTATGTCGAATTTAAAGTAGGAATTTGATGTGGAACAAGAAAGGGCAGTGAGTTACTGCCCTCAGAGTAAATTAACGGCGGGTAGTGGAGGTGGCTTCGCTAAGGCTCCAGCACACTTCCGCTTTATTTTCACGAAGTGAGCCACAAAGCATCATGTACAGGCGAGAAAGATCGTTACTGTATACTCTGAAAGTATTACTTTTGATAACCAGGACGTACTGGTCGCTGCGACATTGCGGATTTAACGATTGTGCGTAATTCAGAATGCCCTTTTTTAAACTCTCGGTATCGGTGTTGTTCGGTAAAGGGACGGAGACCAGGACATTACAGTTTCCTGCTTCGCCGATATAAATTTCCCGACGATCTTCCGGGCGATGCTGATACCAGAACGCGAGCGTCACGCAAAGCGCAAGTATTGCGCAGAAAAGTGTAATGATGGATAGGGTTTGAATTTTCCCCGAAGAGAGGTGCGCCTTTACCGCGTCAGACGGTGCTGCGGGAGAATCATTGTTTTTACTCATTGAAATATCATTAAAAATTTCAATGGGGGCATTCGTCTCAGGCTCGGGAAGCAGTTCAACCGTGACCTGCTGATGGAACATAAAACCCATCTTGGGTACGGTAGTGATGACCTCATCTTCCAGCCCGAGGTTACGGAGAATTCGGCGCAGTTTGCTGATGCAATGGTTGAGGTTGTTATTACTGGAAACCATACCAAAGTCATCCCAGACTTTTTTAAATATTATCTCGCGGTTAATTACTTCCCCTTGATGGCATGTGAGTAGTAATAATAATCGCTTAGTTGGGTTGGATATTTGTACCGCATCGTCGGGAGTGTCAGCCAGGAATAAGGTTCCAGAATCTGCGTCAAAGATGACCTGTTTGTTAAATAAAAATCTCATAGTCAGAACTCGTTAAAGGTTTTTTCTTAATACAAAGAAGAATCATCTCCTTTTGGTGGTAAAACAGTGGAAAGTCTGGCTGTATATTTTAGATTGTAAAGTGCTCGGTTGATATCTTAAGTTCTGGTAAGTTCATAGATAGACAAAAATATCACATATACGCCATTTGATGGCGTCATTTACTGTTTGTATGAAAAAATTAACATTTTTATGCGGTAAAAAAGAAAAGGTTAATCTGCTTTACGGATTAAATAAGATTTTTCCATCAACAATAAGAGTTTAATTTTTAAGTTTTGTAAATTAATAAATCATGGATTTGAGTGGATTTGGCATATTTTAACTACTACGGCGACGAGAAAATATTCAAATTTGCCAGGTTAAATCTGAGAAAGCGTTTAAACTGAAAATTCATCATAGTAGAGGACCGGGAGGCTCGCTTGACGATAAAGGGAGAATTTAAGCATTACAGAAAGCGGCGCTTGCCAGAACCAGAAAAGGTGCCGCTTGCCACCCATAAAAGGACATGACCGCTTCGATGACGATACCTGCTTGCCACAATCGCGTACAGTTTCTGCTTGTCCTGCTGATATCAGTAGCTGTGTGGTTACCTTTCGTGAGCTACGCACCGAACCGCCTTGTTTCAGGGGAATCACTTGCATTGTGGCAGACCGGCGGGTTTCGTCCTCTGTGGCTGTTGGCGTTCCCGCTGCTGCTGCTGGTCCTGAGTTTTATTCCTGGCCGTGTTGCTATTCTCTCAAGCTTCGTGCTGGGGCAAGCGCTATTCACTCTGCTGGTGTGGGCCGTGGGAGAGGTAGCAAACACGCTTGCGTCAACGGGAAGTACCCTCGCGCGAACCTCTCCCGGAAGCGGACTCTGGCTTTGGATATTGCTGGCTTTACTTATTTGTAGCGATGCATTACGCCGGTTACGACTCAGCACGCTCTGGCGCTGGATCCTGCAAATCCAGATTTGGCTACTGCCGCTGTTGCTACTGTGGATGGGGCAGCTCGACCATCTCTCTTTGTTAAAAGAGTACGCCAATCGCCAGGATGTCTTTAATGATGCGCTTGCGCAGCACCTGGTGCTGTTGTTCGGCACGCTGCTGCCCGGTCTTCTGATCGGCATTCCTTTAGGTCTGTGGTGCTGGCGCCGCCCGGCGCGTCAGACCAGGGTCTTTGCCATCCTTAATGTCATTCAAACCATTCCCTCCGTGGCCCTATTCGGCCTGCTGATTGCGCCCCTGGCTGGCCTCGCGCAACAGTTTCCGTGGCTTGCACGTCTTGGCGTGGCGGGAACGGGCCTGACGCCAGCACTCATTGCGCTGGTGCTCTACGCGCTGTTACCACTGGTTCGCGGCGTAGTGGCGGGGATGCAGCAGGTGCCAGAGGATGTGCTGGAAAGCGCGCGGGCAATGGGCATGGGACGCGGGCAGCGTTTCTGGCAGGTGCAGCTTCCGCTGGCCTTGCCGGTTTTATTGCGCAGCCTGCGGGTGGTGGCGGTGCAAACGGTCGGCATGGCCGTTGTGGCGGCGTTGATTGGCGCGGGCGGCTTCGGCGCGCTGGTCTTTCAGGGGCTGCTCAGTAGTGCGCTGGATCTCGTATTACTGGGCGTGATCCCGGTGGTGGCGTTAGCGGTTATCACCGATGCGCTGTTTGGTTTGTGCATCGCGTTAGTAAAAGGAGAGCAGGGTGATTGAGTTTCAGCAGGTCAGTAAATATTTTGGCGACCGGGCAGCGGTAAAAGATCTCACTCTGCATTTCAAAGAGGGTGCCTTCACGGTGCTGATTGGTACCTCCGGCTCCGGGAAATCGACCACCCTGAAGATGATTAATCGCCTGGAAGCCCACGATAGCGGCACCATCCGTTTCGCCGGTGAAGATATTCGCCAACAACCGCTGCTGGCGCTACGGCGGCGAATGGGCTATGCCATCCAGTCTATCGGCCTGTTTCCTCACTGGACGGTGGCGCAGAATATCGCCACCGTACCGCAGCTGTTGAAGTGGCCGAAAGCGCGTACCCAGGCGCGTATTGATGAACTAATGGCGTTGCTGGGGCTTGAACCCGAGCTACGCGATCGCTATCCGCATCAGCTTTCCGGTGGGCAGCAGCAACGCGTCGGTGTGGCGCGCGCGCTGGCGGCAGATCCAGAAGTGTTGCTGATGGATGAACCCTTCGGCGCGCTGGACCCGGTGACGCGTGGCGCTCTCCAGCAGGAGATGCGTCGCATCCATCAGTTACTGGGGCGCACGATTGTTCTGGTGACGCACGATATCGATGAAGCCCTGCGCCTGGCGGACCATCTGATTTTGATGGATAACGGCGAAGTCGTACAGCAGGGTACGCCGCTGGAGATGCTCACGCAGCCAGCCAATGCGTTTGTGCGAACCTTCTTTGGCCAAAGCGAGCTGGGTGTACGTCTGCTTTCGCTGCGTCAGGTTGGGGATTATCAGCGTCGCGATGAAAGGGTGCCGGGTGAACCTCTGCGGATATCCATGTCGCTGCGAGAAGCGTTATCACAGTTTGTGGCGCAGCGGCGTCTGGCACTGCCTGTGGTGAATGAAAACGGTGAGATTTGCGGGGCGCTGCACTTCGCCGATCTGCTGCGCGAGGAGGGCGACGGTGAGATTTCTGCGTGACCCTTTGCTCTGGCTTGTGCTGTTTTTCCTTGCGCTCTTAATCGGCTTGCCGCACAGCGAGCCCTTTTTTCATGCGCTGTTCCCGGAACAGTCACGCCCCCTCTATCAGCAGGAAAGCTTCGTCTCGTTGACGTTGGCGCATTTCTGGCTGGTGGGCGTCTCAAGCCTGGTGGCGATTGTGTTGGGCACTGGCGCAGGTATTGTGGTGACGCGTGACGCGGGGAAAGAGTTTCGCCCTCTGGTCGAGACCATCGCCGCAATGGGCCAAACATTCCCGCCCGTTGCCGTACTGGCGATTGCCGTTCCGGTGATGGGTTTTGGCCAGCAGCCAGCGATTATTGCATTAATTCTCTACGGGGTTTTACCGATTCTTCAGGGAACGCTTGCCGGGCTGGCATCCGTTCCCGCCGGGGTAAGCAGCGTTGCGCAAGGGATGGGGATGAGCAATGTTCAGCGGCTGCTGAAAGTTGAACTCCCGTTGGCCGCGCCGGTGATGCTGGCGGGTATTCGCACGTCGGTCATTATTAACATCGGCACGGCAACAATCGCCTCGACCGTCGGCGCAAACACGTTGGGTACGCCGATTATCATTGGGCTAAGCGGTTTTAATACCGCCTATGTGTTGCAGGGCGCGGTACTGGTGGCGCTGGCGGCGGTCATCGTTGACCGCGCGTTTGAACGTCTGAGCCGCAGGCTTAGCCGATACCGCCGCGAACAATAAATGAGTAGCCGGCGAGCATCACGCCGCCAATTCCGCTGACGGCCATGAACAGAAATAGCGCCACGACGGCAAGTTTAGCTGGCTTCATAGTGTGCTCCTTATGTTAATTAAAGGATTATACTGCGAAGCATGCTTGTTAATGAACCATTAATTTGTACACAAACGAATCGCGTAGCCCTGCTCCTGCCAGCGTTGAATCTGTAAGGCCTGCTGCGGAGCGGAAACGGCGCCGCACCACACCAGTAATGTCTGTTCCGGAAAGAGGCCCGGTTGCAGTTGCGGCAGCGAATGTGCCAGCACATCAACCCGCCAGCCCTGTTCGCAGGCGACCCAGCCCTCCAGCCATAATGGCGTGATATCGTTAACGTTCCAGCCGACCACCAGCGCATCATGGCCCGGTTTTTTTCGTGATGCAGCGAGGATAAGCGCAATAGTATTGATCAGTACCCCATCCAGAATGCCCAGCATGGCGCAGAACGTTGACTGCGAACCGGCCAGACGCTGGCGCAATGGGGTGATGAGTTGATTTACCAGCGTGCGCGCGGGATAGTGACGCGTGCTCTCTTTCAGCCACTGGCGTAACCGATCGATGCGTCCGCTTTGCAGGTAGCGCAGCACTTCCTCCTGGCGCTCCCGCCAGTCCTGTTGTTGCTCCTTACTGCCTTCAATCAACAGCTTTTTAACTTTGCTGACCTGAACGCCCGTATCCACCCAGCGTTTAATTTCGCGGATGCGTTCGATATCGGAATCGGTGAATAAACGGTGCCCGCCGTCGGTACGCTGGGGCTTAAGCAGATCATAGCGACGCTGCCACGCGCGGAGCGTCACCGGGTTGATATCACACAGCTGCGCCACCTCGCCAATTGTATACCACGCCATGATAACTCCCTGGATGAATATATCCTTTTAACTGTAGGTCGGGTTTTCCGCCTTGCCCTGTGGTGATGGTTTTTTAGGCATTACTTAACCGACGGAGAGATTAAAAATGTGATTCTGGCCGCTATTTCAGCTTTTTTTGCATAGCTTCAAAGAAAGTTATGTTCACTCGGTGTATGTTACGCAGCTTCATAGGTCTTGTGGTTTTCGGGTATGTACGAATTTGATCTGGTGTTGCTGCTGCTTCAGCAGATGTGTGTGTTTCTGGTCATAGCGTGGCTGATGAGCAAAACGCGCCTGTTCATCCCGCTCATGCAGGTGACCGTGCGCCTGCCGCATAAACTGCTGTGCTACGTGACCTTCTCGATTTTCTGCATCCTCGGCACCTATTTTGGCCTGCACATCGAAGACTCTATCGCCAACACGCGCGCCATTGGCGCCGTGATGGGGGGCCTGCTTGGCGGGCCGGTGGTCGGGGGCTTAGTGGGGCTAACCGGCGGCTTGCATCGCTACTCAATGGGCGGCATGACCGCGCTGAGCTGTATGATCTCCACCATCGTCGAAGGCCTGCTGGGCGGATTGGTTCACAGTATGCTGGTGAAACGAGGCCGCCCGGACAAAGTTTTCAGCCC
Organism: Pseudocitrobacter corydidari; assembly: GCF_021172065.1. Taxonomy (NCBI): domain Bacteria; kingdom Pseudomonadati; phylum Pseudomonadota; class Gammaproteobacteria; order Enterobacterales; family Enterobacteriaceae; genus Pseudocitrobacter; species Pseudocitrobacter corydidari. The sequence goes on from NZ_CP087880.1 coordinate 572,408, forward strand.
GTGGACCGCCGGGGCGATTACCTTCTTCGCCGAACTGGTGCAGATGCTGATCATTCTGTTGATTGCGCGTCCGTTCCAGGATGCCTTTCACCTGGTGCAAAGCATTGCCGCGCCGATGATGGTGACCAACACCGTCGGGGCCGCGCTGTTTATGCGTATTCTGCTCGACAAGCGTGCGATGTTTGAAAAATACACCTCGGCATTTTCCGCCACAGCGCTGAAAGTGGCGGCATCGACGGAAGGGATTTTGCGTCAGGGGTTTAACGAAGAGAACAGCATGAAGGTGGCGCAGGTGCTGATCAAGGAACTGGATATTGGCGCGGTGGCGATTACCGATCGTGAACGCCTGTTGGCTTTTACCGGGATCGGGGAAGATCACCATCTCCCCGGCAAGCCTATCTCTTCCAGTTATACCCAAAAGGCGATTGAAACCGGCGAGGTGGTGTATGCGGACGGTAACGAAGTGCCGTATCGCTGCTCGATTCATCCGCAGTGTAAGCTCGGCTCAACGCTGGTTATTCCCCTGCGCGGTGAGAACCAGCGCATTATTGGCACCATTAAATTGTATGAAGCCAAAAATCGCCTGTTTAGCTCGATCAACCGCACCCTGGGTGAGGGGATCGCCCAACTGCTGTCGGCGCAAATTCTGGCGGGGCAGTATGAGCGGCAAAAAGCGCTGCTCACCCAGTCGGAAATCAAACTGCTGCATGCGCAGGTGAACCCGCACTTCCTGTTTAACGCACTTAACACCCTGAAAGCGGTGATTCGCCGCGACAGCGAACAGGCAAGCCAGCTTGTGCAGTATCTTTCGACATTTTTCCGCAAGAATCTGAAACGCCCGTCGGAGATTGTGACGCTGGCCGATGAAATTGAGCATGTGAATGCGTATCTGCAAATTGAGAAGGCGCGTTTTCAGGAAAATTTACAGGTTCAACTGCATGTGCCCGAAGAGCTGGCGCATGTCCGGCTTCCGGCCTTCACGCTGCAACCCATTGTTGAGAATGCCATTAAGCACGGCACATCGCAGCTGTTGAGCGTGGGCGAAATTTGTATCAACGCCAGCCGTGACGGGCAACACCTCTTGCTGGCGATTGAAGACAACGCCGGGCTGTATCAACCGGACGCACAGGCCAGTGGGCTGGGTATGAGCCTCGTGGATAAGCGCCTGCGCACGCGTTTTGGTGATGACTGCGGGATCAACGTTGCCTGCGAACCCGATATTTTCACCCGTATCACCCTAAGGCTGCCTCTGGAGGAGAACGCATGATTAAAGTGCTGATTGTCGATGATGAACCGTTGGCGCGGGAGAATTTGCGGGTACTGTTGCAGGCGCAGCCGGATGTCGAGATTGTCGGCGAGTGCGGTAACGCAGTGGAAGCGATTGGCGCGGTGCATAAGCTTCATCCCGACGTGCTGTTCCTTGATATCCAGATGCCGCGTATCAGCGGGCTGGAGATGGTCGGTATGCTCGACCCGGAACACCGTCCATACATCGTTTTCCTGACCGCGTTCGACGAGTACGCGGTTAAAGCTTTTGAAGAGCATGCGTTTGATTATCTCCTTAAGCCAATTGAAGAGAAACGGCTGGAGAAAACCCTCACGCGTTTGCGTCAGGAACGTAATGCGCAGGATATCTCCGCGCTCACTGAGAATCAGGAAGCGCTGAAATTCATTCCCTGTTCCGGGCATAGCCGCATCTGGCTGTTGCAAATGGATGATGTGGCGTTTGTCAGCAGCCGCATGAGCGGCGTTTACGTCACCAATCACGAAGGGAAAGAAGGGTTCACCGAGCTGACGTTAAGAACGCTTGAACAGCGCACGCCGCTGCTGCGTTGCCATCGACAGTACCTCGTCAACATGGCGCATCTGCAGGAGATCCGCCTGGAAGACAATGGCCAGGCCGAACTGCTGCTGCGCAACGGGCAAACCGTGCCGGTCAGCCGACGTTACTTAAAAAGCCTGAAAGAGGCGTTGGGCCTGTAAATCGTGTTAAACTAGCCGACCGCATTTTTCATTACCGAAGGCACTATGGTCAGTAACGATATTTTACGTAGCGTGCGCTACATCCTGAAAATGAACAATCAAGATCTGCTGCGTATTTTTGCGCTGAGCGACACCGTGGTCACCGCCGAGCAGCTGGCACCCTGGTTGCGCAAAGAAGATGAAGAGGGGTTTGTACGCTGCCCGGATATTATGCTGTCCTGCTTCCTGAACGGGCTGATTTACGAAAAACGCGGCCGCGATGAATCTGCGCCCGCGCTGGCGGTTGAACGTCGCGTAAACAACAACATCATGCTCAAAAAGCTGCGCATCGCCTTTTCCCTGAAAACGGATGACATCCTCGCCATTCTGACCGAACAGAAATTCCGCGTCTCGATGCCGGAAATCACCGCCATGATGCGCGCGCCAGACCACAAAAACTTCCGCGAATGCGGCGACCAGTTCCTGCGTTATTTCCTGCGCGGCCTGGCGGTACGTGAGCACGCGGCGAAAAGCTGATTACGCTTGCTGAGGTGATTACAGCGATTATTCGACTCATTTTTTGAGTCGAATAATCGATAAAAGAGTGGATACCTTTACCTGCCTACTACTGCTTCTTAAATCCCTGTTTTAGCACCATCTTCTCGGACAACAGCATAGAAAGATACTGCGCATTGCAATCGGTCAATGATGTGCCAGGGAGTTTACACAGCTCGCTGATATTGGCTTTGGTGTAATCAACGGTGATGTTCTCTGTAACATAATCATCCTGGTAATTAATGGTCTCTGTCACACCCGTCGTATTCTTATACGCATTACTGATCTGCTCAAATCGCCGCTGCGCTTCTTCTTTGTTGTTTACGCCTGCGCTTGCGTAGGTCATTTTGTTATCGACGTCCTGGCGCAGGACGACATCCCCTTTGTAGTAATAGGTCACTTTCACCTCAACGCCATTTACGGCGTTAAAGAACGTGGCTTTTTCCTCTGGCGTATTGCTGGCGGCAATGCTCTGGACATAGGTCTGCGGCTCTTTCGGGGTATCTTTGTTGTCGCAGCCAAACAGGCTGCCAGCCAGGCAGAGGGTAATCAGTGTGAGGGTGGGGCGGAGTTTGCGCATAAGAGTTCCTTGTATACTCAGCGATGTATTATCGTTCGCTCGCCGATGGCTATTTAATTTCCTGATAGCCGCTGGCTAAAAGCTGTTCTTCCGATTCGCTCATGGTTATTTTGGTGTCACTATCCCCGGAAATTGTCACGCCTTCCGCTTGCTGAAGTTCACGCAACTCTTTACCGCCCATGACCGTTAAATCCAGCGTGCGGGTATGAATCAGATAAGTATCGTAAAATTCCATTTTGTCGTCCACGCCCTTTATCGCATTGAACAGCGTATTTAAGGGAAGAAAGTATCTCTCGGCTTGTTCCTTATTCGACACTCGAAGCACGCTGTAGGATTGCCGACTGACTACCACCTGGCGCAGCACAATGTCATCCTCAAAATAATAGGTTTGTACCCTCTCTGCGCTACGGTCAACACGTTTAAAGCTTCTGCTTTGAGTGCGATCGTGGAAAATAACGAAGCTGGCAACCAGGAACATGAAGAGAATGGCGATACTGGCGAAGATAATGTGTGTTCTGCGGGTGTTCATGTCGCGATCTCTGACATTGCTGGATATGCGCGAATGCTATCAGAGAAAATGCAGGAATAATGGAAGCCGGGGACTTTTCAGAATACATAAAAAAAGCGCTGCCGGAGCAGCGCTTTATGCGGAAGGTTATTTCACCTGCTGACCTGGTTTTGCGCCGCTATCCGGGCTTAACAGGAAAATATCTTTCCCGCCAGGGCCTGCGGCCATCACCATTCCTTCAGAGATGCCGAAGCGCATTTTTCGTGGGGCCAGGTTGGCGACCATCACCGTCAGGCGGCCAATCAGCGCCTCAGGTTCCGGGTACGCGGAACGGATGCCGGAGAAGACATTGCGTTTCTCGCCGCCGAGATCCAGCGTCAGACGCAGCAGTTTATCGGAGCCGTCTACGAACTCCGCGTTTTCAATCAGCGCCACGCGCATATCCACTTTGGCGAAATCGTCAAAGGTGATGGTTTCCTGAATCGGATCGTCCGCCAGTGGCCCGGTGACCGGTGCCGCAGCGGCTTTCACTTCCTCTTTCGACGCTTCAACCAGCGCTTCAACCTGTTTGGTTTCGATGCGGTTGTAGAGCGCTTTGAAGGTGTTTACTTTGTGCGACAGCAGCGGCTGGGCGATAGCATCCCACTCAAGCGTGGTATTGAGGAACGCTTCGGCGCGCTCGGTCAGCGATGGCAGCACCGGTTTCAGCCAGGTCATCAGTACGCGGAACATGTTCAGACCCATGGTGCAGATAGCCTGCAGGTCGGCATCGCGGCCTTCCTGTTTCGCAACCACCCACGGTGCTTGCTCGTCAACGTAGCGGTTAGCCACGTCGGCCAGCGCCATGATTTCGCGGATGGCTTTACCAAACTCGCGGCTATCCCACGCTTCGCCAATCGCGGCAGCCGCGTCGGTGAAGGTTTTATACAGCTCAGGGTCAGCCAGTTCAGCAGACAGCACGCCATCGAAACGCTTGTTGATAAAACCGGCATTGCGCGATGCCAGGTTAACCACTTTGTTGACGATATCGGCGTTCACGCGCTGGATGAAGTCTTCCAGATTGAGGTCAATATCATCGATGCGTGAAGAGAGCTTGGCGGTGTAGTAGTAGCGCAGGCTGTCAGCATCGAAGTGGTTCAGCCAGGTGCTGGCTTTAATGAAGGTGCCGCGAGATTTGGACATCTTCGCGCCGTTCACCGTTACATAACCGTGCACGAACAGGTTAGTTGGCTTACGGAAGTTACTGCCTTCCAGCATGGCAGGCCAGAACAGGCTGTGGAAGTAGACGATATCTTTACCGATGAAGTGATACAGCTCGGCGTCGGAATCTTTCTTCCAGTAGTCATCAAAGCTTTCGGTGTCACCGCGTTTATCACACAGGTTTTTGAAAGAACCCATGTAGCCGATTGGCGCATCCAGCCAGACGTAGAAATATTTGCCCGGCGCATTCGGAATTTCGAAGCCGAAGTACGGCGCATCGCGGGAGATATCCCACTGTTGCAGGCCGGATTCAAACCACTCCTGCATTTTGTTCGCTACCTGCTCCTGCAACGCGCCGCTGCGGGTCCACGCCTGCAGCATCTCGCTGAAGGAAGGCAGGTCGAAGAAGAAGTGTTCGGATTCACGCATCACCGGCGTCGCACCGGAAACGACCGATTTCGGCTCGATAAGCTCGGTTGGGCTGTAGGTCGCGCCGCACACTTCGCAGTTATCGCCGTACTGATCCGGTGATTTACATTTCGGGCAGGTGCCTTTCACAAAACGGTCAGGCAGGAACATGCCTTTTTCCGGATCGTAAAGCTGGGAGATGGTGCGGTTTTTGATAAAACCGTTCTCTTTCAGGCGACCATAGATAAGCTCCGACAGCTCGCGGTTTTCGTCGCTGTGCGTCGAGTGGTAGTTGTCGTAGCTAATGTTGAAGCCAGCAAAATCGGTCTGATGTTCCTGACTCATTTCGGCAATCATCTGCTCCGGGGTGATCCCGAGCTGCTGAGCTTTCAGCATGATCGGCGTGCCGTGTGCATCGTCCGCGCAGATGAAGTTTACCTGGTGGCCGCGCATTCGCTGGTAACGGACCCAGACATCAGCCTGGATATGCTCCAGCATGTGGCCGAGGTGGATTGAGCCGTTGGCGTACGGCAGAGCGCACGTTACCAGAATTTTCTTCGCGACTTGAGTCATAATGAACATTACTTCTTATGTAGTGAAAAGGGCTTTTGATGTTACCTGAAAGGCGTTCCTTTGGTAAGCCCAAAGCACGCCTCAGGCCCTGCTAAATCAATGCATCGCACAAAATTGCCTAAAAAAACGGCGCTTCTGCGTGAGCGCGTTGCGTGAAGCACGGTGCAGGGCGCTGATTTCTTCTCCTTTTAGCCTGATTTTTTCTGGCATCGCGAAAAGTTTTTTTAATTTGTCGCGATCTTTCTCTAAAAATTCTGTGCGTCTAAAAAATAAAGATCATTTATATGAATAAAAATTGAAAATATATTTTTATGAGTGATCTGAATGTCTGTTTTTTAAACTTTACTAATTTACGCTACAAATACTTTTTGGTTTAATTTATTTGTTGAAATTATATTGATATATGTAAATTGTTTTAAATCAATAAAACAAAAATATTACATTGCAGCAACCTTTTTGATGTGAGAATTTTGTTTCAAGAGTTAATCTCTTCTTAACACTAAAAACACAATTTTAAATAAGGACGCAATGATGAAACATTCCATTCTGACGATAGCTGTATTCACTTCCGCACTGATGAGTTCTGCCGTATTTGCCGCTGACGACGAAGGCGTATTGCAGATCAACGGTAAAGTACTGGGATCGACCTGTAAAATTGAAGATGGGAAAAACCAGGCTACCATTACCATGCCAGACGTCAGCGTTGAGGCTTTTTCCGGGTTGAATGCCGGGGAAGAGTTGAAGGCATATTCCAGTTCGGCCGTCGGGCAAATTAAATTCAAATGCGACCAGAATGTCGCACCGCGAATTTCTTTCAGCGTCGATGGCTTTAACGGTAGCGGCAGCGATGTCACTAAAAATACCAGTGGTGATAACGGCGTCGGTTTCAAAGTACATATGAATAATGAGACGCAGGCGATCAGTCCACAAAAATCGATGACCTTAGTGAAAGACAGTAGCGGCATTTATACCCTGGATTTCTCTGCATTTTATGCCCGTACCAGCGGTGATGTAAAAAGCGGCGAGGTAAATTCCAGCATCACAATGCAGGTATTCTCTGATTAATGCAATGTGCGGCGGCTTAGGCCGCCGCACATTCCCCAGCTAAAAATGAGCCTTTATGAAAAAATTACTTATCCTGATGTTATGTGTGATGAGCGGTGCCGTGCAGGCGGGTGTAGTGATTTATGGCACGCGCGTGATTTATCCGGCAGACAAAAAAGAAGTCGTGGTACAGATAATGAATCAGGGCGACCGCACATCGCTGGTACAGGCGTGGATCGACGATGGCGACACCGCGCAGTCTCCTGAGCATATCGATGTGCCTTTCTTACTGACACCGCCGGTGTCGCGCGTGGCGGCAAAATCAGGGCAACAGTTAAAAATCAAAAAAATGAAGGGGAATTTACCGGCTGATGTCGAGAGCCTTTTTTTCCTCAATGTGCTGGATATTCCACCAAACGATGAGCAGAGCGCCGGGAAAAACGTCATTAAATTCGCCACACAAAACAGAATCAAAATGTTCTGGCGACCCGTAGGTATTGCACCGGTGAATAAAGCCAGTTTTCAGCAGTTGCAGTTATCGAGAACGACCCAGGGCATTTTAATTAAAAATAATAATGCCAACTGGATAACGATTACGGAAGTGGCAGAGAATAATCAGAAAATAAATAAAGAGAGCCTGATGCTGGCGCCGCGATCTCAGCAGGCGCTTCCAGCCCTGGTAAAAAGCGGCAACGCACTCACGCTGACGATGATTGATGATTACGGTAATTATCTTACCGAGAAAATAACAATAAAATAAAAGGAGCCGGTTATGTTAAAGATGGCCCCGCTTGCCCTGGCCATCGTCTCTTCGTTATTCACCGCCAGACTTCAGGCCGAAGAAACGTTTGACACTCATTTTATGATGGGTGGTATGCAGGGTGTGAAAACCACGAATTTCCAGGTAAACAGCGATAAACCGATGCCGGGTGATTATGAACTGGATGTGTATATCAATAAACAGTGGCAGGGGAAATATCCCCTCGCGGTGAAAGAAAATACCGATGACACCTGTTTAACCTTAAGCCAGCTTGAGCAATTGGGGATTAAATACACCGGCCAGAAAGAAGATCCTTCGGCACAGTGCATCACGATAAAGCAGGCGGTGCAGGGCGGTGAATATAAATTTGATATCGGTACATTTCGTCTGGATTTAACCGTTCCGCAGGCATTTCTTGATGCCCATGAACAAGGTTATGTTTCACCCGATAGCTGGGATCGCGGAATTAATGCGCTTTACAGTTCCTGGTATGTCAGCCAGTACTATAGCGATTATAAAAATGGCGGTCACAGTAAAAATCTGTACGCGCGCTTTAATAGCGGCATGAATGTCCTGGGCTGGCAATTACATTCAGATGCCAGCTACAGCCAGGTAAATGACTCTCGTGGGGAGTGGAAAAGTAACACGCTCTATCTGGAACGCAGTCTGCCTTCTGTGCTCGGTGTTTTGCGCGCCGGGGAGATGTATACCGCGTCAGACATGTTCGACACGGTGCGTTTTCGCGGCGTGCGGCTCTACCGCGATATGCAAATGTTGCCGAGCGCCAAACAAAATTTCACGCCGCTGGTACAGGGTATCGCGCAGAGTAACGCGCTGGTGACGGTCGAGCAGAATGGTTTCGTGGTTTACCAGAAAGAAGTTCCGCCGGGCCCGTTTGCGATTGCTGATTTGCAAACGGCGGGGGGCGGCGCAGATCTCGACGTGACGGTAAAAGAAGCCGATGGTTCCGTGAGCCATTATCTGGTGCCGTACGCGGCAGTGCCGAATATGTTGCAGCCAGGCGTGACAAAATATGATTTTGTCGCCGGTCGCAGCCAAATAGAGGGCGCGAGTCGGCAAAGCGATTTTATCCAGCTCAACTATCAGTATGGTCTGAACAACGTGTTAACCCTGTATGGCGGCACGATGCTGGCGCAAAAATATCAGGCGTTCACATTAGGGACCGGCTGGAATACGCGGCTGGGGGCAATTTCTCTGGATATGATTCAGTCGCGCAGTTTGCAGGATAACGGCGAGTTTAATGGGCAGAGCTATCAGATAGCGTACAACAAATATATCAATCAAACGGCGACGCGTTTTGGTCTGGCAGCATACCGCTACTCTTCCTATAACTTCAGGACCTTTAACGATCACGTATGGGCCAATAACAAGGACACTTATTCGCGCGATCGCCATGACGTCTATGACATCGCTGATTACTACCAGAGTGACTTTGGTCGGAAAAATAATTTCTCCGCCAACATTAACCAGATGCTGCCACAAAATGCGGGAACCCTGTCACTGAACCTGCTGTGGCGTGATTACTGGGGGCGTAACGGCAGCAGCCAGGATTATCAGCTCAGCTACAGCAATAGCTGGCAACGGATCTCGTACACCTTTTCGGCCAGCAGAACCTGGTCTGAGGATCATACGGCGGATAAACGCTTTAACCTGTTTATTTCGATTCCCTTCGACTGGGGAGATGGCGTGAGTACGCCACGCCGTCAGCTGTCGGTTTCCCAATCGACGACCTTTGATAATCATGGTTATGCTGCGAATAACACGGGAATCTCGGGAATGGTGGGCGGCCGCGATCAGCTGAGTTATAGCGCGAACCTGAGTCATCAACGTCAGTCAGATGAAACGACTGCCGGGGTGAATCTGACCTGGAATACCCCGGTGGCGACCGTCAGCGGAAGCTATAGCCAGTCTGCGCAGTATCGGCAAACCAGCGGTACGCTTTCCGGCGGCATCGTGGTGTGGTCGGGCGGCGTTAATCTGGCTAACAGGTTATCAGAAACTATCGCCATTCTGGATGCGCCAGGGCTTGAGGGCGCTTACGTCAATGGTCAGAAATATCGTACCACTAACCGAAACGGCACGGTGGTGTATGACGGTTTATCGCCCTGGCGTGAGAACCATTTAATGCTGGATGTCTCTGACAGTGAAACGCAAACCGAGCTGCTGGGTAATCGCCAGCGCGTGGCGCCGGTGCGAGGTGCGGTCACACTGCTGCGTTTTGAAACCGACTCGCGCAAGCCGTGGTTTATTAAAGCGCGGCTGGCAGATGGTTCCCCGTTAACCTTCGGTTATGACGTGGTGGACAGCCACGGGCACAACATTGGGCTGGTGGGCCAGGGGAGCCGCTTATTTATTCGCAGCAATGAGGTTCCTTATGGAGTCTCTGTAGTGCTCGACCCACAACAAGGGCGCACCTGTACGCTGAAGATTGCACCGCCGCTGGATGAAAACCAAACCTATATTTGTCACTAAAGCAGGGAGCGCGCCATGAAGTTAATGTTATTTGCGGTAATGTCATTGTGTTTATTGAGCGAGACGAGCTGGGCCACCTGTAAATCATCGGGAGCGACCAACAACCACACCACAGAAGTGGTGGTCGATGAGGTTTTCCCGATCACGCAGAAACATGTTTCTACCGTGACGGTGCGTTTTGCAGGCATCAAGTGTGATTCAGCGAATGATAAAATTAGCTATATTCCGCTGGTGAAAGAGAGCGTTATTGGCCCGTTCAGTAATGGACAATCGTTAAAGCTAAATATTGTTCTGGATAAAACGTCTGAGGCGGTTGGCACCACAACTATCACGGAGAAGAGCCTGCTTTATACCGTTACGCTAACCCCCGCGACGACGGGAGGTGCGGGAAGCGGCGGAGAATCCATTTCAGTTCCCGGTGTGTTGGTGGCCAATACCGGTGGAAATTCAAATGGCTGGATAGACTTTATATTAGGGATCTGTAAAACCCTGAGTTTGTCCGGCTGTGTAAACTACATCACTAACAGTTTGCAGGGTGATTCCTATGTTGAAAACCTGACGGTTATCTATCGCCCGAAAAAAACAACCTGTCGGGCAGGCGATTTAACGCTCACGCTGCCGGATGTATCGCTATCTGAACTGCCTGATTCGGGCATGGTGGATAAAAGCAGCAAGGGCGATATCTCGCTATATTGCAGCAATATGGTAGGAGTAAATCGTCAGGCGACGCAGGCCATGTCGGTGTATCTCTACAGCGCCGACCTGTTGGATGGTAGTCGAAGCATATTGCAGGGCAGTACGGACAACGGCGTCGGCTTTGTGGTGGCGGGCGGCGGCAAAAATCAGATCCAGATGTCGAGTGCGAAAGGGGTAAAAGAGAGCGCCGATAACTTGTGGTCTGTGGCGAAAGGTACATCGCTTTCCGCGCAGGGAATGACGATTCCGGTCGAAGCCAGCTACTACGTTTATGAGCGCAAAGCGGTGAAACCGGGCGCGCTTAAGGCGACGGCCCTGATCTTCGTTAACTATGAGTAATACCCGACGCACGCTTTTTTATCGCGAAATGCGCTTGTAGTGGGGGAATGACCACCTTTCAGGTAAACTAGGCTTACGAAGGTTTACTCACAAGAACAAAGGAGTCGGGATGAGTTCTCAATCCCAGGCCACATCCCCCGAGCGCCTGCGCGCGATGGTTGCCGGGACGCTGGCTAATTTTCAGCACCCAACATTGAAGCATAATCTCACCACGCTGAAGGCGCTGCACCATGTGGCGCTGCTGGATGGCACCGTGCACATTGAGCTGCAAATGCCGTTTGTCTGGAACAGCGCGTTTGAAGAGCTGAAAGAGCAATGCAGTGCTGACCTGCTGCGCATCACCGGTGCGAATGCCATTGACTGGAAACTGACCCATAACATCGCCACGCTGAAGCGCGTTAAAAATCAGCCGGGCGTGAATGGCGTGAAAAACATCATTGCCGTGAGTTCTGGTAAGGGCGGGGTAGGGAAATCGTCTACAGCCGTCAACCTGGCGCTGGCGCTGGCTGCGGAAGGGGCAAAAGTCGGTATTCTGGATGCTGACATCTACGGCCCGTCAATTCCGACCATGCTGGGCGCGGAAAATCAGCGTCCGACTTCCCCAGACGGCACCCATATGGCGCCGATTATGGCTCACGGTCTGGCAACGAATTCCATTGGTTATCTGGTCACCGACGATAACGCGATGGTGTGGCGCGGCCCAATGGCCAGCAAGGCGCTGATGCAGATGTTGCAGGAAACCTTATGGCCGGATCTCGATTATCTGGTGCTGGATATGCCGCCGGGCACCGGTGACATTCAGCTGACGCTGGCGCAAAACATTCCGGTTACCGGCGCGGTCGTGGTCACTACGCCACAAGACATTGCGCTGATTGACGCCAAAAAAGGCATCGTGATGTTCGAGAAAGTGGAAGTGCCGGTGCTGGGGATCGTGGAAAACATGAGCATGCATATTTGCAGCCAGTGTGGTCACCACGAACCTATCTTCGGTACCGGTGGCGCAGAGAAACTGGCGGAGAAATACCATACCCAGTTGCTGGGTCAGATGCCGCTGCACATCAGCCTGCGTGAAGATCTGGATAAAGGCACCCCAACCGTGGTGAATCGCCCGGACAGTGAATTTACGCAAATTTATCGTCGACTGGCGGATTTAACCGCTGCCCAGCTCTACTGGCAGGGTGAAGTGATCCCCGGCGAAATCGCCTTCCGCGCGGTATAAGCGTTCAGGCGCATAACCCAGGCGGGTTATGCGCCCCTTTCATTAACGGTGATAGAAGATTTCGCCGTCGTAAACTTTACTGATTTTCCCGTCCGTGTCGGAAATCAGCACGTAGTTGCCGCCCATGTAGGTCCAGTGCGTTCCCGCGTCTGGCGCAGGCAGATTGCGCTGCTGCCACTGCTTGATGTTGTACTGGTCAGTACGGTACATCTCAGGAACGGCGTCCCCGATGTTAAAGTGGGTGAAATCCGCGACAAACTCTTTCAGTTCATACTTCTGAATGCCCGTACCTGGTGCGGCGAAGGCGGATCCGGCGGCCATCAGGCCAGCCAGAAGCCATAATTTGTATTTACCCATTCTTTCTCCAACGATAACCAGAATGCTCAAGGGTGTAGAGTCTGCCTTTTTCTCTTAAAATTAACAGGCAGAACGACGCTCTTTTGTATCACAGAATAGGTTTTTTAGTAAAAAATGTAACAATGCCGCCTCAGAAGCCTTCCAGCACCAGTTTGCCCATGGTTTTTCCGGTCTCAAGCTGGCGATGCGCCTGGCGAATATTCTCGGCGTTAATAGCCCCTAACTTTTCGCCCAGCGTAGTTTTGATCGTTCCGTTATCAATCAGCGCGGCCACGCGGGTCAGTAACTGATGCTGAGCAATCATATCCGGCGTTTCAAACATCGAGCGGGTATACATAAATTCCCAGTGCAGTGAGATGCTTTTGGTTTTTAACGGACGCGCATCCAGGGTTTCAGGATCGTCAATCAGCGCCAGTTTGCCTTGTGGGGCGAGGGCTTCAATCAGCTGCAAATAGTGCTTATCCGTGTGCGTCAGGCTGGCGACGTGCGTCACCGCCGGAATACCGATGCGGATAAGTTCTTCGGCAATCGGTTTGCTGTGATCGATAACGTGATGCGCCCCGGCATCCGCGACCCATTTCTGCGTTTCCGGGCGCGAGGCGGTGCCGATCACCGTCATTTTAGTGAGCTTACGCGCCAGCTGAGTCAGGATGGAACCGACTCCACCCGCCGCACCGACAATCAACAGCACGTCGCCTTCATTGCCGTTTTCCTGAATGCCTAAACGATCGAACAACAGTTCCCATGCGGTGATGGAGGTCAACGGCAGGGCGGCAGCAGAAACGTTATCCAGCGAGCGCGGTTTGAGGGCGACAATGCGCTCATCGACCAGCTGGAACTCGCTGTTGCTGCCTGGACGCGTTAACGCCCCCGCATACCAGACTTCGTCGCCAGCTTTAAACAGGGTCACGGCTTCACCAACGGATTTCACCACGCCTACGGCGTCCCAGCCCAGCACGCGCGGCGTATCCCCGCTAAAACCGGCGCGCACTTTGGTATCGACCGGGTTAACGGAGATGGCTTTCACTTCCACCAGTAAATCGTGGCCTGCCGCCACGGGAACGGGCAGGGTGATTTCTTCTAATGCTTCAATGTTGCCGTGCGCGCCAGCCGCCTGAGTAATCGCAATCGCTTTCATAACCACCTCTGTGATGTTGGGTAAACTCTAAGAATGATATTATCCGGTGATATTTGCCGGAAAAATCCATTCGCGGCGACAGGACTTATCGTTGAGGAGTGAAAATGCTCAGGCTGGAAGATTTAACCCTGTTCGTGCGTGCGGCGGCATTAAGCAGTTTCAGCGAAGCCGCGCGCGAGGCCGGTCTGCCGCCTGCTCAGGTGAGTTCCGCCATTAAGCGTCTTGAGACGGCGCTTAATATTCGCCTGTTCGCCCGCTCAACCCGCAGCCTGCGCTTGACGCCAGAGGGCGAAACCTGGCTGCCTTACGCCACGCAGATGCTGGAAACAATGCAGGCGGGCCTTCAGCAGATTCAAACGCCCGACGATGAGATTCGCGGTACGCTGCAAATTGCGGTGCCTTCTGATTTGGGACGAAATCTGCTGCTCGGTATTTTTCGCCAGTTCCGCCAGCGCCACCCGGCGCTTAAGTTGCGCATTCTGTTCTCGGACCAGGTGACCGATGTGTTTAAAGATCCGGTTGATGTCGCCTTTCGCTACGGCAGCAATGAGGATGCGTCATACGTCGCGCTGCCCATCGCACCGGATAATCGCCGCGTGCTGGTCGCTTCGCCGGACTGGATCGCCAAAAATGGCGAACCGGCAACGCCTGCCGATTTAGAAAAGTGTGATGCGCTGACCTATGTCCTGCGAGGTCGATTGTTCGATCGCTGGACGCTTACCGCCAGGGGGGAAACCCACGAGGTGCAGGTAAACGGCACAATTATCAGCGATGATGCAGAAGTGATTCGCCGACTGGCCATTGCCGGGGAAGGCATTGCCAATAAGTCGTGGCTCGACGTCAGTGAAGATGTCTTTCAGGGGCGATTGAAATTGCTGCTGCCGGACTACGAAGGCGACGGTGTGCCGCTGAATATGATTTGCCCGCATCGCAAGCAGCTCTCGCCTGCGGTGCGGTTATTGTATGAAGCAGTGAAAGAACGTTGTGAAGCGCTGGTGCAGCGCAGAGGCTAATTCCCCTGACGCTGAACAACGGAATTATAGTTAAAGCGTTGATAGTGATAATGGCTCACGCAGAATTCAAACGGCTGACCATCATTAAGATAGGTGACAGAGCGCGTCACGCTCACCGGTTCATTCGGTGTGAGTTTCAGCCAGGTTTGTGCGTCTGCATCGCTCGGCAGCGATGAAAACTGTGTGTGACTGCTGGCCGGGATCTTCTTCAGCGTTTTTTCCACATATTGATACACCGAACCCAGCGCGTCCTGACGGGTAAAGTCCGGCAGAATGCGCAGGGGGATCCAGGTCTCTTCAATCGAAAGCGGAAGTTCGTCAATGTAGCGCACACGACGAAAATGCCAGGCGAATTGATCGACGCTTATCGCCAGGTGAGCAGCGATATCGGCTGGCGGGTTGGCTGTTTCAAACGCCAGCAGAAGACTGCTGACGTTATGCCCCTGTGCGGCGTTAATGGTGCTGACGCCGAGGATAGGGGGATTTCTTTCCCCCGCCAGCGGCAATGGCTGCGGCGTGGCGGTTTTCACCACCGTTCCCAGCCCGCGCTGACGCGTAATAAAACCTTCATTGACCAGAATATCCAGCGCGTTGCTTAGCGTGATTTTACTACAGCTAAACTCCTCACAAAGCTGATGCCCGTAGGGGATCTTTTCACCCGGCAAATATAATTTATTCTTAATCCTTTCTCTGATTATATTTGAGATTTCAATATATCGGCGCAACGCATCTCTCCTTTTATGTCAGCGGCAGTATATCTCAGATGCTAAATTTTTATCCAGATCTCATTTATTTTAAAAGTAGTCTACTTTTAAAATAAAGACATTGACTTGACCCAAACCCGGCGACATTCTTGCTCCTGTCAGTTGTAATGAATAAACAAAATATTCATATAGATAATTAAACCCGCGTATTCATTGTTGTGATTTATTAAATCATTTACACAGGAACATGCCATGAAAGATATCTTATTGAAGAAAACACTTTCATTAGCTCAGTGGATGGGTTCTCAAATACATCTGCGCACCATGCGCGATGCATTCATAATGTTAATACCTTTTTTAGTGCTGTCCGGGATGATGATTCTGATTAATAACGTGGTGATTAATCCCGGCGGGATTTTGTCGGGAATCGTTGCTGATACCACGTTATCCTCCTGGCAAACGGTCGGTAATAAAGTGGTTAATGGAACCATGAATATCCTCGGCATGCTGATTGGACTGGTCTTCAGCTACAACCTGGCGCGCAACCGGCAGTTTGCTAACCCGCTGATGGCGGCGCTGGTTGCAGTCAGTTGTTTGTTCGTACTGATGCCGGTGCTGAACGCCTTTACACCCGAGGGCGCAACGGCAGACGTAATGATTAAAAGCGCGGCCCCTTACGCACTGCTGGGCACCAGCGGAACCTTCGTGGCGCTGGTCTGCGGCGGGCTGGCAACGGAATTATTCATCCGCATCAGTAAGAATAAGCGTCTGCAAATTCGAATAGAAGGCAACGTACCGCCTGCGGTCATTCAATCCTTTAACACACTGTTTGCGGTGATGATCACCGTGCTGCTGTTTGCGTTTGTCTCTTACCTGATGGTGGTTGTTGCCGGTGTGGAACTCCATGAGCTGATTAACATGGTGATTCAGAAACCGCTGCTGGGCCTGGCAACCAGCCTGCCGGCGTATATTCTTATCGATATCATCAACAACTTTGTTTTCTCTCTTGGCATCAACCCCGGCGGGATCACCGGTGCGATTCTGGAAGCGCCGATGTTAGTCGCGATGCAGCAAAACATGGACGCGTGGGCGGCAGGGCGAGAAATACCGAATATTATTGTGCGCCCCTTCAGCGATCTGTATGGCCGTATGGGGGGAACGGGGATCACGTTGTGTCTGATTATCGCCGTGTTTATTCGCAGCAAACGTAAAGAGCTGCGTTCATTTTCGCGGACGGTGATGCCAACCACGCTGTTCAATATTAATGAACCGGTTATTTTCGGCTTCCCGATTATTTTCAACCCCATTCTGATGATTCCCTTTACCTTTATTCCGTCTGTTTTATATGTCATCGCCTATTACGCGACGGCATGGGGCTGGGTATCAAAAATTGTCGTTTTCGTACCGTGGTCTGTTCCACCTTTAATTTCGGGTTATCTGGCAAGCGGTGGCGATTACCGTAACGTGATTTTGCAATTTATTCTTCTGATGCTGGGGGTATTACTCTACATGCCATTCCTGATGCTTTATGAAAAAGTCCTGAATGCACAGGATAACCCGGCGCATTAATAAACTGAAAACAAGGATGAATGATGAAAAGTATTCTGCTTATCTGTAATGAAGGTATGTCGACGGGCTATTTGTGCAACAAGATGAACGAAGTGGCACAAACAGACAATATTGATGCAAAAGCCTGGGCTATCCCTGAATCGGCGCTCGAAGGGCATTATCGCACGGCGGATGTGATTATGGTGGGTCCGCAAATTAGTTATCTGCTTGACTCCATTCGCCAGCGCGTCAATAACGAAATTCCTGTTGGGGCGATTAACCCGGTGGATTTCGGGCGAATTAACGCCAAAGCGGTGCTGGATCACGCGCTATCGCTCACTGACAAACAGGCGGCGTCATGAGCAATACGACTCTCTTAACGCGCATCACGGACGTGTCGCAAAAGATGGCGTCCGAGGTTCACCTGCGAAGCCTGCGCGACAGCTTTATTATCACCGTGCCGTTTTTGGTGCTGGCGGGTCTGTTCATTATGGTCAATTACGTTTTCCTTGACCCTAATAGCATGATAGGAAAGTGGTTTTCCAGCGAGGCGCTTCTGGCGGCCAGAAGTATCGGCGACCGTATTCTGAACGGAACGATGAGTATTCTGGCGCTGATGCTGGTGGTGCTTATCGCCTGGAGTATTGCCAGCAAGCGTAAATTCGCCGCGCCGATGATTCCGGCCATGGTTTCCCTGGCGGCATTTCTGGTGCTGATGCCGCAACAGGTGCTGTTAACGCCGGTTAACGGCACAACGGCGGTTGCCGTCAGCGGCGTGATATCGCTGGGGCTGACCAACGCGGGCGGCGTCTTTATGGCGATTTTAACCGCTATCGTCGCCACCGACCTTTTTCTGTGGGTGGCTAAAACCCGCTGGCTGCAAATCCGTATGGGGGATGAAGTGCCGCCGATGGTGACGCAGTCCTTCCAGTCGATGTTTTCGATAATACTGGTGGTGCTGGCCTTTGCGCTGCTGGCAGCGGGTGTTAAAGCTGGAACGGGAAAAGAGGTGCACGAGATTATTCAGGCATTGATTCAGGCGCCGCTGGTGCATCTCACCACCAATTTGCCGGGTTTTCTGGTGCTGACGACGCTCACCAATTTCCTGTTCTCGCTCGGTATTCACCCGTCGGGCATTATTAACCCGATTCTGGAGCCGCCTCTGTTGGTCGCGATGCAGGAAAATATGGCCGCGTTTGCGCGTGGTGATATTCCGCCGCACATTATTGTGCTGCCGTTTCGCGATCTCTACGGCCATATGGGCGGCACGGGCACCACGCTTGCGCTGCTGCTGGCGATATTTCTGCGCAGTAAAGTCTCAAGCCATCAAAAGCTGGGGCGCACGGTACTGGCGCCGGGATTATTCAACATTAATGAGCCGGTTATTTTTGGTTTTCCGGTGTTGTATAACCCGCTGATCATGATCCCTTTTATCATCTATCCGCAAATTAACTTTGTGATCGCGTATTTCGCCACGCAGTTGGGCATGGTCTCTAAAATAGTGGCCTTCGTGCCGTGGTCGGTACCGCCGTTGCTCTCCGGCTGGTTAGGTTCCGGCGGCGATTTCCGCAACGTTATTTTACAGGTCGCTTTACTGGCGCTGGGCGTGGTGATTTATCTGCCGTTTCTGATGGCCTATGAAAAAACGATTGTTGAAGCCAAAGTTAAAACGCTGGTCGATTCATTATCCACTGAACAAGCCACACCCGCAGAGGATGCCCGCGAATTAAGCGTACTGAGCAATAAAACCATTATTCTGACCTGCAATGAAGGGATGTCCACCTCAATCATGGCGAACAAAATGCGCAAATATGCCGAAGAGTGTGGCTATGCGCTCAACGTGTACGCCATCAATATTGGCCGCATAGAAGAGGAGTATCAGAATGCCGATCTCATTCTGCTCGGCCCGCAGGTGGTGTATATGCAGGAATCCATTATGAAGAACATCGACAACGCCTGCCCGGTGGTGGCGATAAATGCAGAGTACTTCAGCAAGCTGGATGGTAAATCCGCCATCGAAGACGCTGTTGTCATTTTGAATAACAGAACACAGCATTAACAGGAGGTTAATTGTGATTAATAGCGCCTTTATTGGCTTTGGAAAAAGCGCAACCCGTTATCATCTGCCCTATGTGCTGGTACGCAAGGACAAGTTTAACGTCAGCAGAATATTTGACCGCGTCCGGGTACCCGCGCGCGAACAGCAGTCTGAATATGCCGGTATTCAGTTTACCTCACAGGTTGAAGATATTTTAAACGACCCAACCATTTCCCTGGTGACGGTGTGTACGCACCCGGATAGCCATTTTTACTATGCCAAACTCTGTCTTGAGCATGGTAAAAATGTGCTGGTCGAAAAGCCGTTTACCACCACGCTTGATGAAGCGAAGATACTCTTCGCCCTGGCGCGTGAAAAAGGGCTACTGGTAACGCCTTTCCAGAATCGTCGTTTTGATAGCTGTTTCCTGACCATGAAGCAGGTGATTGAAAGCGGCAAGCTTGGCAAAATTGTGGAGGTGGAGAGCCACTTCGACTATTTCCGCCCGCAGGCCGACCGCCAGCCGGGAGGGCATTTTGACGGCGCGTTTTATGGCCTTGGCGTACATACCCTGGATCAAATGCTTGCATTATTTGGCCGCCCGCAGCAGGTTTATTATCATCTGCGCCATTTGCGCCAGCCGGATAACCCGGATGACACGTTCGAAGCGCAGCTTATTTATGGCGATATGAAAGCCATTATTAAAACCAGCCATCTGGTGAAAAAACCGTATCCTAAATTCCTGGTCCACGGTACGCGTGGAACTTTTATTCGCGATGAAATAGACCAGCAGGAAACCAGCCTGAAAGCCAACATTATGCCGGATAATCCCTTATTCGCCGCAGATGAACATCCTGGCGTACTTGACTATATCGACGAGCAGGGCAACAGCCAGCAAGCGTTTATTCCGGCGGTTAAAGGTGACTATGGTCGGGTCTATGACGCGCTGTATGAAACATTAACCACTGGATGCGCAAACTACGTCAGCGAGCTGGAAGCGCTGACTAATCTGGAGATTCTGGAACGCGCGTTCCAGCAGCCATCGCCGTCACTGATCGCGTTATCTTAAGGAGAATATATGCAACGGATTTTAAATTGCCGCACCCATGATTTTGCCAAACCGGCTGCTGCAAGCGAGCTGGTGCAGGCCATTGTCGCTTCTGAAGGACGCGTGATTATGGCGGAAGTCGCGGCAGGGGCGAGCCCGCTGTACGGCGAAGTGACCAATGGCGAGCTGCTTTGCGCGTTTGGCTGCGATCTGCTGCTGGTAAAAGGAATGAATTGCCGCACTCAGGCGATTCAGGGATGTGAAAACCTTGCCCACTTTAAGGCGCTGACGGGGCGACTGATTGGCGTCAGCATGGAAGTGCTGGCAGATCCGTCGCTGGACGATCCTCGCGCCTGTAACCTGAATAATCTTGCGCTGCTGCAGGAGGCAGATTTTTACTGCCTGACGGCGTATGACAAACCGGGCGTCACCACTGAGCGCGTCATTGACGCACTGCGCCAGATTCGCGCGATGACCGATAAAATGATCCTGGTGGCGAAGTTTTATGCGTCTGGCCTTGCCGAACCGCAGGAGTACGCCCGCTATGTTCTGGAAGGTGCCGATGGCGTGATGATTCCCGCGCCAGCCAGCTGTCGCGGCGCCTCAGAAGAGAAGGTGGCCTGTGCGCTGGCGGCGGTTCAGGCCGTCGGTGGCGTGGGTATCACCACGCTCAGCAGCAGCCAGGAGGGCGCTGACGAAGACACGGTGCGGCAAATTGCGCTGGCCAGTAAACGCTGCGGCGCCGATATGTATAACTTCGGCGATGCGGGCGTTGCCGGGATGGCTGACCCGCAGGCGCTATATGCGTTTTCGATGGCCGTTCGCGGTCGCCGCCACACCTGGGTGAGAATGGCGGCGTCACTGGCGCGCTAAACCAGCGTCATTAAAAAGAACCCGGCGGCGGTCATCAGGAGCGATCCCACCACGTGAGTCATCACCGAAATCATCGCCCACAGATAGTTGCCGTTTTGCAGAAGGGTGACGATCTCCGCCGAAAAAGTGGAAAAGGTCGTCATCCCGCCGCAAAGTCCAGTGGTAATCAGTAACTTCCATGCCGGGTCCAGTTGCGGCTGGCGCAAAAAGAACGCCAGCGCCGCGCCAATAATAAAACCACCGACCAGATTAACTACCAGCGTTCCCGGTGGCAGGCTGGGGAAAAGGCTGTTCAGTTTCATCGACAGCCACCAACGAATCACACACCCGGTAGAGCCGCCAATAATAACGGCCAGTAATGAACGATACATCACGCGCGTAAATCCTTATGCTAAATGTTTGATCAGCACATCCACCGTCAGATGGTTGATGTACTCAAGGGAGTGGGAGGCGAGCACGCCCAGCAGGCGATTGTGATGCCCGGCAATGACCAGGTCGATACGTCGGTCGCGAATGCAGGATTCGACATCTTCAAAGCGACGGGTGGTGACCAGCTCCAGCGTTTGTACCGGTAGGGAAACGGATTCTGCCAGCTCGCTCAACAGGGCTTTGGCCTGAATGACTTCCTGCGAAACCACATCATCCATCAGGCTGTCAGAGACATCATTGAGGGCACGATAATCGGTGCTGATATGCGCGATGGTTATCGTCATCGCGTTCTCCTGCGCCATTTTTGCGGCGTGCTCAAGCAGGGGAATGCCATCAAGGCTGTTGTTAATCAGCACCAGCGCATGGTTGTAAACAGGCATAAAAAAACCTCGTCAGGTTGCGAGGTATGAGCGGGTCTTCAAATGACAGACAGCCTGACATACCTCCATGTTAAGAGGGTATACCAGGCGTCATCAGCCCCAGCGGGGCGGTTGGGAAAGGTGGAACGCCATCACCTTTGTGAATAATTTTGGACCGATGATAGGGGGAATGCAAATGATTTGTGCGGCTTGCTTCCGCCCGGTACTTGCCGTAACCTGCTGCGATACACGAATTCGTTGTATCAATGACTCGGGGTGCCCTTCCTTCGTGAAGGCTGAGAAAAACCCGTACCACCTGATCTGGATAATGCCAGCGTAGGGAAGTCAGAGACCGTCAGGTCATTGCTTCTGGACGTTCTGGCAGGAGCAAACCATGCAAGCAGAGCCGCTTAGCCGCGCGCAAATCGCGCATTCGTTACATCTTTTTCGTCATCACGCCCCCCTTGTTCACTGCATGACTAACGACGTCGTGCAGACCTTCACCGCCAACGTACTGCTGGCGCTCGGCGCATCCCCCGCGATGGTGATTGATGCGCAGGAAGCCGCGCAGTTCTCTGGCATTGCCGATGCGTTATTGATAAACGTCGGCACGCTCACGCAGCCGCGCGCGCAGGCGATGAAAGCCGCCGCGCTAAGTGCGAACGCCGCAGGTAAGCCCTGGACTCTCGACCCTGTCGCCGTGGGCGCATTAACGCTGCGCACCGAGTTTTGCCACGACCTGTTGACCTTAAAACCCGCCGCCATTCGGGGGAATGCCTCTGAAATTATGGCGCTGGCGGGAATGAGCGCGGGCGGGCGCGGCGTGGACACCACTGATACCGCCGCTGCAGCACTTCCGGCGGCACAGGCTCTGGCGCGTCAAATCAATACCGTTGTGGCGGTGACGGGCGAAGTGGATTACATCACCGATGGACAACGCGTTGTCGCGGTAACGGGCGGCGACCCGTTGATGACCCGCGTGGTGGGCACCGGCTGTGCATTGTCGGCGGTGGTTGCGGCAAGCTGTGCGCTGCCGGGCGACAGGCTGGATAACGTCGCTTCTGCCTGTGCCTTTATGAAACTGGCCGGTGGTCGTGCGGCGGTCGATAACGGACCGGGCAGTTTTGTCCCGGCATTTCTAGATGCACTGTATGTACTTGATGGGGAGGCTCTGGCATGAAACGGATTAACGCATTAACCATTGCCGGTACCGATCCAAGCGGTGGCGCGGGCATTCAGGCGGATCTGAAAACCTTCTCAGCACTGGGCGCATACGGCTGTTCGGTGATCACCGCGCTGGTGGCGCAAAACACCCATGGCGTGCAGTCGGTCTATCGTATTGAACCGGATTTTGTCGCCGCGCAGCTGGATTCCGTGTTTAACGATGTGCGCATCGATACCACCAAAATCGGGATGCTGGCGGAAACCGATATCGTTGAAGCCGTGGCCGAACGTTTGCAGCGCCATCGGGTGGAAAATGTGGTGCTGGATACGGTCATGCTGGCCAAAAGCGGTGATGCGCTGCTCTCGCCCGCAGCGGTAGAAACCCTGCGTCAACGCCTGCTGCCGCAGGTCTCGTTAATTACGCCGAATCTGCCGGAAGCGGCGGCATTGCTGGATGCGCCGCATGCGCGTAATGAGCGTGAAATGCTGGAACAGGGGCGCGCGCTGTTGGCGATGGGCTGCGGCGCGGTCCTCATGAAAGGCGGCCATCTGGATGACGCGGAAAGCCCCGACTGGCTGTTTACCCGCGATGGCGAGCAGCGATTTACCGCGCCGCGCGTCAACACCAAAAATACCCACGGCACGGGTTGTACGCTGTCGGCGGCGCTGGCGGCACTGCGCCCGCGCCATAGCAGCTGGGGCGACACGGTGCTGGAAGCGAAAACCTGGCTCTCTGCCGCGCTGGCGCAGGCCGATACTCTGGAAGTCGGCAGCGGGATTGGCCCGGTGCACCATTTTCACGCCTGGTGGTGATGGCGCAATGAAAAGCCCGCCAAGGCGGGCTTAGGGAGATAAAAGGGTGCTATGAAGAAGAGAGCTAGCCCATAAAGAGTGGCGGGGATAACTCCCCGCCGGTGCTCTTACTCGGATTCGTAAGCCGTGAAAACAGCAACCTCCGTTTGATCAGTTCGAATACGGACCTCGCAGAGATCCTTTCTCGTGACCAGCACCACCAGAATCGTGGTGACACACAGAATTATCAGGGCGACAAGCATCGCCTTGTACTGCTTCATAGCCGTCTACTCCTTGACCCGTGGGCCAGTAAGAGGCTAATCTTAATGTGTCTAGCATTAGATATGGCCTCAGATGAATGTTAAACGTCCTGCAAGACGTTGAATGTTATCTGGGGCTTTTCTCTATCTGCCATCCTGCAAATGCCTGAGACAGATAGCCTCAAGCACCCGCAGATAGTCTACTGCACTACACCACCAAAACGCTCTTGATGAATTCCTAATTAATGGCGTACCAGCGTGGCAAAGTAATACACCAGCGGCACTGCCAGAATCCATAAGCCGAGCGGGATTTCCCGCCACTTCCCGGCAATGGTTTTAATCATCACATAAAACAGCAACCCGCCCGCGATACCCGTCCCGAAGCTGTTGGCGATAAGCGTAATCATCACCATCATCAGCACCGGTAAACCGTCGGTGAAATTCGCCAAATCCACCTTACGCAGGCCGCTAAACATATTCAGGCCAATCAGGATCAACGCCGGGGCGGTGGCTTCTTTGGGGATCATCAGCGCAACGGGCGTAAACAGCAGCATCAGCAGGAACATGATGGCGGCGGCCAGCGCAGTCATGCCGGTTTTACCGCCTGCTTCCGCCGAGGCGGAGGACTCAATCAGCGCCGTCGCGGCCGGAATGCCGACCCACGGGCCCAGCGCGGCGGCAATGGAGTCGACCATAAACGGGCGGTTGATGTGCGGCATATTGCCTTCTTCATCCAGCAGGCCCGCTTCACCGCCGACGGCAAGCGTGGTGCCCATGGTTGAGAAAAACTCTGAGGCAAAAAAAACAAACAGATAGGGCAGGAAAGCGATGTTCAGTGCGCCAAGGATATCCACCTGTGCAAACACCGGTGTTAATGAGTGGGGCAGGGCGATAAAGCTTGATGGCAGGTGCGTGACGCCCGCCGGAATACCCACCAGCGTCGCACACAGAATCGCCCACAGGATAGCGCCAGGAATGCGACGTGCCTGCAGGGCAATCGCCAGAAACAGCCCGCACAGGGCCACCAGCGCGCCCGGCGATAGGAAATCGCCCAGCATCAAAGCGTTATTTTTGGCGCTTGCCAGCACCAACCCGGCATTACGAAAACCGAGCAGGGCAACAAAAATACCGATAGACGCCGTCAACCCCAGTTTGATGGATTGCGGCACCGAGCGGGTGACCACTTCACGCAGGCCAAAACGGGTGAGCAGGAAGAACAGTACGCCGGACCAGCAGGCAATCCCCAGTCCAATCGGCCAGCCAATTCCGGCGTTTCCGGCCAACGACACGCCGACTAATACCGAGCCGCCAATCCCCGGCCCCACAATAAACGGCAGATTGGCATAAAACGCCATCAACAGCGTGCCGACCACAAATACCAAAATGGTGCCGGTGGTCGCCGCGCCTTTATCCATCCCGCCCGCGGCCAGCAGACCGGGGATCACCACCAGCAGATAAGCGGCGGCGAGAAACCCCGTGATACCCGCCAGGCATTCGGTGCGTGCGGAGCTTCCGCGAGCGCGTAGGGCAAAACAACGTTCCAGCCAGCTCTCAGAGGCAGGCGTATTGATTGAGTGGTCGGCCATTTAGTGGGCGCTCCTTTGCTGATGCGAATAGTGAATAACCGGGTCGACAATCTGACGCGTTGCGCCATCGGTGAGCCCCAAATCCGTCAGATGTGGCCCGGCGTTACAGGCAAGGCAGGTGCCTTCAATGGCCTTAAATACCCGATACGGTGGCTGCCAGTCGGCAATGTCACCGCTACGCTCGCGCAGATTGCGGAATGCAACCGCCAGTTCCGGGGCTGGAAGGTCAGAGAGCATACCAGCAATCGGCATCGCCACGTGGGCGACTAACTCGCCATGCTGCGCCAGCGCCATCCCGCCGCCGCTGGCAATCAGGGTATTGGCGGCCAGGGCCATCTCGTGCGGGCAGCGCCCCAGTACCACCAGGTTATGCGAATCGTGCGAGTAGCTGGTGGCGATCGCCCCCTGAAGTTCACCCCAGCCTTCCAGCAGGGCGATTTGTGGTTTGGCCTCATGGCGACCATGGCGATGTTGTACCCAAATCAGACTGAACCCGGTAGGGAGCACTATGCGGCCTTCGCGGATTTGCACATCGACTTCGCCCCATTCGGTAAAACGCGCGCCGCGAATATGTTTCAGCCGCGCGTCGCCATGCTCAACGTCGGCGATGCGCAGGGCGAAATCGTCCGGGCCGAGCGGCGAAAGATGCATGGTATTTGGCAATGCGGCGTGACTCACCGCCAGCGGTTCAATCATTGCGCCATCGCGGGCAATCAGTTTTCCGCCGACGTAGACACGGTGTGGTCGAATCGTTTGCAGGGAATCCAGCACCACCAAATCCGCACGGCGACCGGCGGCAATCAGCCCTAAATCATCACGCTTAAGGCGCAAAGCACCGTTGAATGTCGCGAAACGAAGCGCATCGACGGCGGGTAAACCGTGCTCAATCAACAGATTCAGCAGCGCCACGATACCGCCTTTTTCCAGCAGCATATCCGGGGGCACATCATCGGTGCAGAGGGTAATCTGCGAGGAGAGATGCGGGAGCGTCTTTAGCGCCGCCACGATATCCGGCAGCAGATAAGGATGCGAACCCCGAATTTCCAGCGTTAGCCCGGCGCGCAGTTTTTCCAGCGCATCTTCGGCGGAGGTGAGTTCATGATCTGACGTCACGCCCGCCGCGAGGTAGGCCTGTAACCCGGCCCCGCTCAGCCCACGTGCGTGGCCTTCAATCAGCTTACCGCTTTGTAAGCCGCAGTTAAGGATCTCCTGCATCCGCGTGCTGCCGTTGAGCACGCCGTGCATATCCATCACTTCCGCCACGCCACTCACTTCCGGCCAGTTGAGCATGGTTTCCATCTCCGCGCCGGCGAAATCGGCCCCGGACATCTCCAGCCCTGGCGTGGAGGGCACGCTGGACGGTGCGGCGATCATCACGTGCAGCGGTAAGTTGCGGCTGGCGTCGATGGCAAAACGCACGCCCTCCACGCCCAGCACGTTCGCCAGCTCGTGGGGGTCCCAGAATACTGCCGTTGTGCCCTGCGCCAGCACGATTTCCGCGTAACGGGCCGGGAGAAGATGTGAACTTTCCAGGTGTACGTGGGTGTCGATAAAACCCGGTGAGAGGTAAGCGCCTGCCAGCGAGTGCGTCTCGGCGGCGTCGCTGCGGCTGCCGCGTGGATGCACGCTGGCAATCATGTCACCGACGATACCCACATCCGCTTCACGAATTTCGCCGGTGACCATATCCACAATGCGGGCATCGGTAAGCAGGAGGTCGAAAGGCGCGTCGCCTTTTGCGGCGTCTATCGCCCGGCGGCGCAGGGAGTCAGTATTCAGCATAGATATCGTCCGGTCATTCAATATGGGGGCTACTTTACGAAGTGTGAAAGGTGATGGCAAACGTTTGCCCCGTTGAAAAAATTTATCACCTGATAAGAAAAGGTTATTCTGCGACAAACGAACAATGCGAAACCCATCATGACTGAACCCTGGCAACGGCTTCCCGCACTCTCTTTAAAGCAGCTTCAGTATTTTGTTACCCTGGCCCGGTTGCGCCACTTCACTGACACCGCCAGTAAGCTCGCGATAAGCCAGCCCGCACTGAGCAGCGCGCTACGGCAGATTGAAACGGTGCTGGGCGGTAAGTTGGTCAACCGTACCGCCGCCGCCGTGACGCTGACGGAGCTGGGCGTTGCCATTCTTCCTCATGCCGAACGGGTGCTGAACGTCGCCCAGCAGGCGTTCAGCGATATGCGGCAAATTGTTGAATCCGGGGGCGACGGCACCCTGCGTATTGGCCTGGTGCCCTCGGTCAGTTCGCTGCTGTTCCCGACCGTGGCTGAACGGCTGGCGCAGGCATTTCCCCGGCTGAAGGTGGAGTTTCACGATCTCACTAACGATGCGTTAGTGACACAGATAGTGAACGGGCAGCTGGATTTCGGCATTGGCGCGCTGGACAGTTCTGTCTCTCCGGCCTTACAGGTTTTTCCGGTGCTGGAGGACCCGTTTGTCGCTGTCCTGCATGCCGACGATCCCCTTGCTCAATCGGCACATCTCCCGTGGCAGCAGCTTGCTGGCCGCGATGTGGCCGTCTTTTCCAAAGGCAATATTCAGCGGCTGGTGGGGGCGCTGGACGAGAGTCAGCGCCTCAAACTGCATATTCGCTATCACGTCGATTACATTGAAACCCTGTACGGTCTGGTGCGCTCTCGGCTGGCGGCGGCGATTTTGCCGCAGCTTTATACCGCGCACCTCTGCGACCCGCAGCTAAAAGTGGTGCAGCTTCAGCAGCCGGAACTCACGCGTACCGTGGCGTTGATGCGTAACGCAGCACCGCTGCCACCGCAGGTAGAACAGGCCTTCACACTGCTACAGCGGGCGGTACGCCACGAATGAATCTCCTTTGCGCATCAGGTGTAGTTTTCCGACGTGGTGCCACCTATACTGGCTCGGGGCCCATTGCAGGGAAAGATAAATGGAACAATCACATACACGTCTAATTGCGCAAATTACTGAGCGTATCGCGGCGGCGGATAACACGCCGCTCTATCTGAAGTTCGCTGAAACGGTGAAAAATGCCGTACGCAGCGGAATACTCGAGCATGGCAATATCCTGCCGGGCGAACGTGACCTGAGCCAGTTAACGGGCGTGTCGCGTATCACGGTGCGCAAAGCGATGCAGACGCTGGAAGATGAGGGCGTGGTCACGCGTGCCCGCGGTTACGGCACGCAAATTAATAATATTTTCGAATATTCCCTGAAGGAAGCGCGGGGATTTTCGCAACAGGTTGTGCTGCGGGGGAAAAAGCCGGATACCCTGTGGGTGAATAAGCGTATTGTTCCTTGCCCGGAAGAGGTGGCTTCACAGCTGGCCGTTGCGCCGGAAAGCGACGTTTTTCTGCTCAAACGTATTCGGTATGTGGATGAAGAGGCCGTATCTATTGAAGAGTCCTGGGTTCCCGCCCAGTTGATTCATGATGTGGATGAGATTGGCGTTTCCCTGTATGACTATTTCCGCAGCCAGCATATCTTTCCGCAGCGCACGCGCTCAAGAGTCAGCGCCCGGATGCCGGATGCCGAATTTCAGTCGCATATCAGGATGGATGAAAAAATCCCGGTGCTGGTTATCAAACAAGTTGCGCTTGACCAGCAGCAGCGGCCGATTGAGTACAGCATCAGCCACTGCCGCAGTGATTTATATGTCTTTGTGTGCGAGGAGTAGTTCTTCGCGCGTTGGGCTACAGTCGCCGCCCCGGTGACCGACCACCCAGGACGCTACCGCGTTTCCTAGCAGCACGGATTCGCCGAGCGTCCAGCCGGACGCCAGTCCGGCCAGCGTGCCGCCTGCGTGGCTGTCACCCGCACCGATGGTGTCAACGACCGTCACAGGAAACGGTGCTGCCAGCCCCTGCTCCTGCTGGCTGAAATACCATGCTCCCTCTTTATCATGTCGCACGATAAGCGGTGTGCCAAACGTCGCAAGCCATGCACTACCGAATTGCCGCGTTTCCGTCGGTAAGTTAAAGCGTGCGGCGGCGATTTCGGCTTCCTGGCGATTAAGCGAAATAACAGGCTTGCAGGCCAAAATGCGCGTCATCAATGCATCAGGAATATCGGCAATGCGCGGGCCAAAATCGATAAATGGCGTGACGTCTTGCAGGCTTTCAAGCCAGTTTACAAGCAACTCGCCGCACGGCGACGCAAGTTGATAACCTGAAAGCGACACCAGGCTTTGCGGTGCGACGGATAACTGCCCCAGCCAGTCTGCATTCCACTGATTCTCGACGCCGCTGAACGACATAAACGTACGCTCGCCGTCTGGCTCAACCAGCGCCAGACACCAGCCGTTATCGCCCTGTACACCGTCAATGCAACTGATAAGCCCCTCACGAGTCAGACTATTGCGGATGATCTCGGCCCACACGCCCTGGCCGACAGGCAACGCATTATCGGCCTGCATTCCCAGGCGTTTCAGCGCTACAGCAATATTTAGTGCGCAACCGCCAATATTGACGCTTTGCTGTTGCAGCTCGATATCGCAACCGCGCCAGGGAAGGGCATAAGCGTCGGCAATCACGTCAATCACCGCCGCGCCGACGACGGTTATCGGACGTCGATTACCTAAGGTGGTTAAACGCGACGCGACATTCATAACGCCTCCCGTTGCTCGCGATACTGCGCCAGCGCGGTTGCATAGCGGGAGAAATCGAGTTGATTGACCTCATCGAGCTGCTGCTTCAATGCCGGATCAATCGCCGATATACCGCCTAACGCCCCGCAAATTGCGGTCGCCATTGCGCCGATCGTATCCGTGTCACCCCCAAGATTCGCGCATAAAATGGCACAACGGTTGGGGCAGCCCTGCGCCAGTTCGACCATTGCGATGGCGCACGGAACGGACTCGATGGTACTGGTTCCCGCACCGACCACCTGATAAAGCTGCTCGCTGGCGGATTCCGTACCGCTTGCATTGCGGACAATATTTAAGGCCAGCTCCAGGCGCGCGGCGAGTGATGCGCTGAAGGTGGTCACGCGTTTTTCTTGCGCGTGGCGGGCGACGGCAGGCAGCGAATCGACGATGGTTTGCCAGCGTTCGCCGTCGATGGCGCGGGAGATGGCCCAGGCCACCACTACCGCACCGGCGACCGCAAGATCGGACTTATGCGTCGGGCTGGAGGCGAGCGCCACGTCATCAATGAAATCATCGAGATTACCCGGTGGCAGCAGGCAGCCGAGCGGCGAAACGCGCATTGCCGCGCCGTTGGTGACGCCGTTGTTTTCCAGTTCGCTAACGGGCTTGCCCTCACGAATCGCGTTAAGCGCAATTTTGGAGGTTGGGCCCAGCACGTTTTTGTTGAACGCGTCGAAGCCCTCCGCCCAGGCCAGAATATTACGGCCAATAAGATCCGGGTCGATCTTCCCCTGACGCTCAAGAAGGGCATCGGCCAGGCACAGCGCCATTGAGGTATCGTCAGTGAATTCCGCGCGGTTAAAGTAGCAGGCCGCATTGTTCTCGGCAGGCCCCGGCAGGAAACGGTCAATCCAGCCAAAATGCGCCTTCACGCGTGAGCGAGGCCAAAGCTCTGAAGGCATTCCCATCGCATCGCCCAATGCCTGGCCGTACAGCGCGCCAAGAATACGTTCTGTTTTCATTTCACTTCCCCTTGTGTCAGTACAGTGTCGCGTGGGTCGTTTTGCACCTTAATGGCGGTGATCTCTTTGTCCGACTCGCGAAAGAAAATCATAAACAGCACGGCGATAACGGCGATCATGATGGCGCCAAAGCCCCACATGCCTGCCCAGTTGAAGGTCAACCCATTCACCGGCTCTTTATAAGCAAACATTTTTTCCATCATCACGCCGCCAATGCGGTAGCCGAGCAGGCTACCAAAACCCTGGCAGCAGAGAGTGATAAGCCCTTGTGCCGCAGTGCGCATATGTACCGGCGCTTTTTTATCCACATAGATATAGGCCGTCACGTAGTAGAAATCGTAACTTACCCCATGCAGCAAAATGCCGAGGAACAGCAGGGCATAAGTGAAGTATTGCTCTGCGCCACCGTAAACGAAGAATCCATAGCGGATTGCTGCGGTAATAAGACCAAGCAATAATACCTTTTTAATGCCAAAGCGTTTGGTGAAGAACGGCAGTGCCAGCATAAAGAAGATTTCGGAGAACTGACCCAGCGTCATCCAGCCGGTGGCATTTTGCATGCCTACTTCGGTGAGATACCCGTTGGCGAAGATGTAGTAGAACGCCAGCGGCATCGCGAACAGGAACGAGCAGAAGAAAAAGACGAGGAAGTTTTTATCGCGCAGCAGGATCAGCGCATCCAGACCCAGCATCACTTTGAGGTCCAGTTTTCCCGTACTTTTCGGTGGGGTGTCCGGCAGCATGAAGGCGAAAATTCCCAGCAGCAGCGAACTACCCGCCGTGATCAACAGAGGAACGTTGGTCGGTGAAATATCGTTATAGCCCATCATTTGCGGCAGGAAGCCGCAGACCAGCCCGGAGGCTATCCAGCCAATGGTGCCCATGACGCGAATGCGCGGGAAGTCGCGCTCGACGTCCGGCACGTTGGCAAAAGCGATGCTGTTGGTCAGGGCAATGGTCGGCATATAGGTGAGTGAGTAGGCGAGCAGCAGCGGGAAAAACCCGGCAAACGTGGTTTGCTGTGCGGCAAAATACATCAATACCGCGCCAACGAACATCAGCACCGCGAGAACCTTCTGTGCCGAGAAGAAACGGTCCGTCAGCGAGCCGACCAGAATCGGCGAGAGGATCGCCGCAATCGCCGTACAGGCATAAGACCAGCCAATTTCGCCTGCTGTAAATCCGCTCTTATTCAGCCATAGCCACAGGGGAACAAACCACGCGCCCCAGATAAACCACTCAATAAACATCATGAACGACAGCTTTACTGTAGTTTTCATCTTTAAATCCTTCATGACAGGTAAGGTACGTAGAGACAATACCATCATGTAATACCTTTTAAATACCTTTGGGGCGAAACTTTGACCTCTGTAACACTTTACCGTCCATGAATCGTGCCAGCAGATTGCGCTTAAAAATGCCCGTGGAATGGAAAATTCCCGTTTCCACGACCAGACTTATTGCTGCCCAAAAATTCCGGGCAGGAAATTCACGCCGACACGACGTTGGCATTACGGGAGCATCGCTATGACTGATATTACGCAATTGCTTGGCAAAGACGCCGACAGCCTTTTACAGCATCGTTGTATGACTATTCCAGCCGATCAACTCTACCTGCCGGGCCACGATTACGTTGACCGAGTGATGATGGACAACAACCGTCCGCCAGCCGTGCTGCGAAACATGCAGACGCTTTATAATACCGGACGTCTGGCCGGAACCGGCTACTTATCGATTCTGCCCGTTGACCAGGGCGTGGAGCACTCGGCCGGTGCGTCGTTTGCCGCTAACCCGCTCTATTTTGATCCGAAAAACATCGTTGAGCTGGCGATTGAAGCAGGCTGTAACTGCGTGGCGTCAACCTATGGCGTGCTGGCCTCCGTCTCGCGTCGTTACGCGCACCGCATTCCGTTCCTCGTTAAGCTCAATCACAACGAAACCCTGAGCTACCCGAACACCTTCGACCAGACGCTGTATGCAAGCGTCGAGCAGGCATTCAACCTGGGTGCCGTTGCCGTGGGCGCCACCATCTATTTCGGCTCCGAAGAGTCTCGTCGCCAGATTGAAGAGATCTCCGCGGCCTTTGAACGCGCGCATGAGTTGGGCATGGTTACCGTTCTGTGGGCCTACCTGCGTAACCCGGCGTTCAAGAAAGATGGTGTGGATTACCACGTATCCGCTGACCTGACCGGGCAGGCGAACCATCTGGCGGCGACCATCGGCGCGGATATTGTGAAGCAGAAAATGGCCGAGAATAACGGCGGCTATAAAGCGGTGAACTTTGGTTATACGGACGATCGCGTCTACAGCAAACTCACCAGCGAGAATCCGATTGACCTGGTGCGCTACCAGTTGGCGAACTGCTATATGGGCCGCGCCGGGTTGATTAACTCCGGCGGTGCGGCGGGCGGTGAAACCGACCTTTCCGACGCGGTGCGTACGGCGGTTATCAATAAACGCGCGGGTGGTATGGGCTTGATTCTGGGGCGTAAAGCCTTCAAAAAATCAATGGCCGATGGCGTGCAGTTGATCAACGCGGTTCAGGATGTGTATCTGGACGGTAAAGTCACCATCGCATAATGCCTTTCCCGGCGAGTTTTTGCCTCGCCGGGTTTACCTTTTCTCGTAACGATCCCCCTCACATTTCTCCCTTCTTTTGTGAAAACAGTCACGTCCCCTCGTGCTTATGCCCAAAAAACAGTCAATCGTTAGCGGGATTTGTCCGAGGCAGGTCTCATATTTTGTGCTTAGATTATCCAGTGAAACGCTTTTTCAATTACTTAAAACCGGCTTGCCGGGAAGTGTAAGTCACAGGGTTGTGGCATCCGCAATGCCCACTTATTTGTAGTACTAAGGACACATAATGAAAATTGAATCCGTAAACGTCACTGTATTTCAATACCCTACACGTCGAGTTTCCGACAGCGCAGGCCACTCGCACCCCGGTGCCGAAAGCCTGGCAAAAATGGCGATGCTAACCATTACTGCTGACGACGGCACAAAAGGCTACTCCTTTGCGCCGCCGGAAGTGGTGCGCCCGTTTGTGGTGAATACCTTTTTCCGCAAAGTGCTGGTCGGGCAGGACCCGTTTAACCGCGAGCGTATCTGGCAGGATTTAGTGCACTGGCAGCGCGGAAGCGCACATCAACTGACCGAGCGCGCGCTGTCGTTTGTCGAGCAGGCGCTGTGGGATTTAATGGGCCGCAAACTCAATATGCCGGTGTATAAACTGCTGGGCGGCTTTCGCGATAAAGTACCGGCCTACGGCAGCACCATGTGCGGCGACGATCTGAAAGGCGGGCTCTCGACGCCGGAAGAGTACGCTGCGTTTGCCGAAACGCTGGTGGCGCGCGGGTATAAGGCCATCAAACTGCACACCTGGATGCCGCCGGTCTCTTTTGCGCCGAACCCGAAAATGGATATCAAAGCCTGCGCCGCCGTGCGTGAAGCGGTTGGCCCGGACATCGACCTGATGATCGACGGATATCACTGGTACAGCCGCACCGAAGCGCTGTGGATCGGTAAAGAGCTGGAAAAACTCAACTTCGCCTGGTTTGAAGAGCCAATGGAAGAGGACAGCATGTCGTCTTATGCCTGGCTTGCGGAAAATCTCTCTATTCCGGTGATTGGCCCGGAAAGCTTTGGCGGGAAGCACCACAGCCGCGCCGACTGGGTGAAAGCCGGGGCCTGTGACATTTTGCGCGCGGGGGCTAACGGCGTCGGCGGCATCACGCCAACCATGAAAGTCGCGGCGCTGGCGGAATCCTTCGGCATGGATTGCGAAGTGCATGGTAACGGCGCGGCGAGCCTGGCGGTGGTCGGGGCGATTCGCAACTGTCGCTGGTACGAGCGTGGCCTGCTGCATCCGTTCCTGGATTACGATGAGCCAGCCGCTTACCTGAACACCATTGTTGACCCGATGGACGCCGATGGCTTTGTGCATCTGCCGCAGGGGCCGGGTCTCGGGGAAGACATTAATTTTGCGTATATCGAAGCCAATACCGTCAGCCACGACTGACAGATAAAAATACTTCAACCCTACAAACGGTATACACAGATGAAAAAACCTTCCCTCGCGGGCGCGTGTTTACTCGCGCTGTCGCTGATGATGGGGAGCGGGGCGGCGCTGGCGAAAACGCCCCCCGATCAGCTCATCATTGGTATGAATATGAACAACCTGCTGACCCTCGACCCGGCGGCGATGACCGGGAACGAGGTGGTGGGTATTGTCGTTAACCTTTACGACTCGCTGGTGGAGCTGGATGCTAATCAGCTGACCAACGTGAAACCGGCGCTGGCGAAATCCTGGGATATCAGCCCGGACGGCAAAGTGCTGACTTTCCATCTGCGCGATAACGTCACCTTCCACTCCGGCAATCCGCTTACGGCTGACGATGTGGTGTGGTCGATGCGCCGAATTTTGCACCTGAACCTCGCGCAGGCGTCGGTGTGGAAATCCTATGGCTTCAGTAAGAAAAATATCGATAACCAGGTCAGCGCGCCCGATCCCTACACGGTGCAAATCACGCTGCCAAAAGCGAACGATCCGCAGCTGGTTATCTACTCCCTCGGCGCGCTTGGCAACCTGGGCGTGCTCGATAGCAAAACCGTACAGCAGCATGAAGCCAATAACGATTGGGGCAATCGCTGGCTGACGACCAATGAAGCCGGTTCGGGGCCCTTTATGCTGGAAACCTGGCAGGCGAAAGATGTGCTGCGTATGAAGCGCAACCCGCACTACTGGCGTGAAGAGGCCAAAATGAGCCGGGTGGTGCTGCGCCATTTTCAGGAGTCGCAAACCCTGCGTCTGATGATTGAAAAGGGCGATCTGGACGTCGCGAATAATATGGCGGTGTCCGATATCAACGCCCTGCGTAAAGACCCCAATCTGACGGTGGAAGCTGTGCAGAAAGGCACGGTGTATTACGTGGCGATGAGCATGAAAGAGGCCCATTTCGCCAACCCGAAAGTGCGCGAAGCGGTGCGCTATCTGATTGATTATCAGGGTATCAACAAAGCGTTGATGCCGGGCTACGGTGTGCTGCACCAGCGCCCCATCAAAGCCGGAATGCCCTCAACGCTGCCGGACCCTGGCTATCAGCTTGATATCCCACGGGCAAAAAAACTGCTGGCGGAAGCGGGATATCCTGAAGGGTTTGACACCACGCTGCGCGTGCTGGCCGATCAGCCATTCCTCAATATTGCGATTGCCGTTCAGTCAACGCTGATGCAGGCAGGCATTAACGCCAAAATCATTACCGGCACCGGTAACCAGATTTACGGCGCGATGCGCGAACGCAAATTTGACCTGCTGGTGGGGCGCGGCGGCAGTGGGATGGAGCCGCACCCGCACTCCAGCCTGCGTGCGCTGGTGTACAACCCGGATAACAGCGATGAAGCGCGATTGACCAATTTCCAGGGCTGGCGCACCGGCTTTTACGATAAGCAGCTTAACGAGATGATCGACGCCGCGCTGCTTGAACGCGATCCGCAAAAACAGCTGGCTGACTATCAGGCGATCCAGACCCGTTACGATCTGCTCATTCCGGCGCTGCAACCGCTGTCGCAGATGGTCGATTCGGTGGTGGTTCGTAATGAAGTTAAAGACTTCCAGTCGCATCCCTCGGCCACCACGTTTCTGCGGGAAGTCTATAAAGTCAGCGAAGGAGATAAAGGATGAGTATGGTCATACTTGCGCCAGGCTCGCGCGCCCGGCGATTCTCTAAGCGGTTGATGCAGGTCGCGATTACGCTGTTCGGCCTGCTGTTGCTCACCTTTTTTATCGGGCGCGTGATGCCCATCGACCCGGTGCTGGCGATCGTTGGACCGGATGCGGACCAAAGTACCTATCAACAGGTTTATCAGCAACTGGGCTTTGATAAATCGCTGGCAGCGCAGTTTGGCATCTATTTCAGCAACCTGCTGCACGGTGATTTAGGCAACGCATTGCTCACCGGGAAGCCGGTGCTCGACGATATTATCCGCGTCTTCCCGGCCACCATGGAGCTGGCGACGATGGCGATTATTGTCGGCGCCGGGCTTGGCATCCCGCTGGGCGTACTGGCGGCGGCGCGTCGTAACAGCGTTTCCGACTATGTGGTGAGAATTATCAGCCTGGCAGGCTACTCCACGCCCATCTTCTGGGTGGGCATGATGGGGCTGCTGGTGTTTTACGCGTGGCTCGGCTGGGTGGGCGGCGCGGGGCGTGTGGATTTAGGTCTGGACGGCCTCGTACCGCGTCGCACCGGGTTAATGACCGTCGATGCGTTACTGGCAGGGAACGGCACGGTGTTCTGGAACGCGATAAACCACCTGATCCTGCCCGCCGCGCTGCTCGGTTTCCATTCGCTGGCCTACATAAGCCGCATGACCCGCAGCTTTATGCTGGCGCAGTTGTCGCAGGAGTTCATCATCACCGCCCGTGTGAAAGGGCTGACCGAGCGGCAGGTCATCTGGAATCACGCGTTTCGCAACATTCTGGTACAGCTGCTGACGGTGGTGGCGCTGGCCTACGGTTCTCTGCTGGAAGGCGCAGTGCTGATTGAAACCGTTTTCTCATGGCCGGGTTTTGGTTCCTATCTTACCGGCAGCCTGCTGCTGGGCGATATGAACGCGGTGATGGGCTGCGTGCTGGTGGTCGGGGTTATCTTCGTGATGCTCAACCTGCTTTCCGACATGCTTTATCAACTCTTTGATCCGAGGACAAAATCATGACCGTTTCTCTGGATACGCCCGTCGGCACGGGCGGCGGCGAAGGTGCTGCGCGTATCAAACGCGCGTTACAGCGTACGGGCGGTTTTATCGGCAAGATGGCGCGGAATCCGCTTACCGCTATCGGCGGCGGGATTATTTTCCTGCTGCTGGTGGTGGCGATTTTCGCGCCGCTTATCGCGCCGTACAACCCGCTGGTGCAGGACCTCAACAACGCGCTCACCGCACCCAGTGCGCAGCACTGGTTTGGCACCGATGAGTTTGGCCGCGATATCTTCAGTCGCCTGGTGTACGGCTCGCGCATCACGCTTTACATCGTACTGCTGGTGTCGGTGACTGTTGGCCCGCTGGGGCTGCTGCTCGGCGTTACGGCGGGCTATTTTGGCGGCAAGGTCGATATGGTGCTGATGCGCGTCACCGACATTTTTATCTCCTTCCCAAGCCTGGTGCTGGCGCTGGCGTTCGTTGCTGCTTTAGGGCCTGGGCTGGAGCATGTGGTTATCGCGATTACTTTAACCGCCTGGCCGCCGATTGCGCGCCTGGCGCGTGCCGAAACGCTCTCGCTACGTCAGGCCGATTTTATTTCGGCAGTCCGTTTGCAGGGCGCATCGCCGGTACGGGTGCTGTGGCGACACATTGTGCCGCTGTGCCTGCCGTCGGTGATCATCCGGATCACCATGAATATGGCGGGGATCATCCTGACCGCCGCCGGGCTTGGCTTCCTCGGCCTTGGCGCGCAGCCGCCGGAACCAGAATGGGGGGCGATGATCTCCAGCGGTCGCACCTACATGATGGAGTGCTGGTGGGTAGTCACCATTCCGGGGCTGGCGATTCTGATTAACAGTCTGGCATTCAATTTCTTAGGAGATGGCTTACGTGACATCCTCGATCCTCGCAGCATGTAATACGCCGTTGCTTGATGTGCGCGACCTGCACGTCGAGTTTGTGAACGGCCAGGCGGTGACCCACGCGGTGCGCGGTGTCTCCTTCCAACTGGGACGTGAAAAGCTGGCGATTGTCGGCGAATCGGGTTCCGGTAAATCGACCGTCGGGCGCGCGCTGTTGCACCTGCATCCGAAAAAATCCCGCATCACCTCCGCGCGGATGCAGTTTGGTGATATCGATTTGCAGCATGCCACGGAAGCGCAGATGCGCGGCATTCGCGGTAAGCGAATTTCGATGATCATGCAGGACCCGAAATATTCGCTCAACCCGGTGGTGTGCGTCGGCGACCAGATTGCGGAAGCGTGGCTGACGCACCATCCTGGGCGTAAAGCCGAGGCGAAAGCCAAAGCGATGGAGATGCTGGAGGTAGTGCGTATTCGCCAGCCGGAGCGTGTTTACGCGCTCTATCCCCATGAAATTTCTGGCGGGCAAGGGCAGCGTGTGATGATCGCTATGATGCTGATAACCGATCCCGAACTGGTGATTGCCGACGAACCAACCTCGGCACTGGATGTCTCCGTGCGTTTGCAGGTGCTGGGCTTGCTCGACGATCTGGTGAAATCACGCGGGTTAGGGCTGATTTTTATCAGCCACGACATCAATCTGGTGCGCAGTTTTTGCGACCGTGTGCTGGTGATGTATGCCGGACGGGTGGTGGAATCGATTGCCGCGAAAGATCTCGATAAGGCGCAGCATCCCTACACGCTGGGGCTGATCAATTCGCTGCCGGACATGCATCAGCGCCGCCCGGTACTGCCGGTGTTGCAGCGCCAGGCCAGCTGGCTGACGGAATAAGGAGCATGTCATGATTGAAGTGAATAACCTGAATCTGGTGTTTGGTGAAGGTGAGAAGCGTAACCAGGTGCTGTATGACGTCAATTTCCACGTCAGGCCGGGCGAGATTTACGGGCTGGTGGGGGAGTCGGGTTCGGGCAAGACCACGGTGCTGAAGTGTCTCGCCGGGCTGTTTACCCACTGGCAGGGGGCGCTGGCGATTAACGGTCAGCCGCTGGATCACAGCATCAGCCGCACGCGTTGCCGCCAGGTGCAAATGGTGTTTCAGGATCCGTACGGTTCGCTGCATCCGCGCCATACCATTGGCGATATTCTGGAGGAGCCGCTGCAAATCCACGGCATCGCCGATCGCGACAGGCGAATCAACACGCTGCTGGATCGCGTGGGGTTAAACCGCGCCTTTCGCGATCGCTACCCGCACCAGCTCTCTGGCGGGCAGCGTCAGCGCGTGGCGATTGCCCGCGCGTTGATTCTGGAGCCGCAGGTGTTGCTGCTGGATGAACCAACGTCGGCGCTGGATGTGTCGGTGCAGGCGGAAATTTTGAACCTGCTGGCGGAGCTGCAACAGGAGTCGGGGCTGACCTATTTGATGGTAACGCATGACCTCGGCGTCATTGCCCATTTATGTCAGAAAGTCGCGGTGATGCAGTACGGCAAAATTCTTGAAACGCTCACCGTTGACGATTTGGTTGCCGGGAAAGCGCAAACGGATTATACCCGGATGTTGGTGAATGCCAGCCAACAGTACACCCGCGAGATGGCGCGGGAAGTGGCGGCGTATTGAGCCATGCCGGGGGCGA
This sequence comes from Pseudocitrobacter corydidari, assembly GCF_021172065.1. Classification (NCBI taxonomy): domain Bacteria; kingdom Pseudomonadati; phylum Pseudomonadota; class Gammaproteobacteria; order Enterobacterales; family Enterobacteriaceae; genus Pseudocitrobacter; species Pseudocitrobacter corydidari. The sequence continues at coordinate 612,900 of NZ_CP087880.1, forward strand.
AGCCGCCATACGGCGCTGGTGCGGTTTGTGCCGGGGGCGCTGCGCTTGCCCGGCCTACGGGGGAGTTGTTGTAGGCCGGATAAGGCGAAGCCGCCATCCGGCATTCGTGCGGTTTGTGCCGGGGGCGCTACGCTTGCCCGGCCTACGGGGGAGTTGTTGTAGGCCGGATAAGGCGAAGCCGCCATCCGGCATTCTTGCAGGCTAGCGCAATAGCTGACAATCTGGCGGCAGGCGCGCGCGGAGCGCATCCGATAAAATATCGATGCGAAACGTCTGCCCGCTAAGCGGCTCACCGTCAAGGTTAAAGGTCATCGAATGCGGCGAGGTGATTTCTATCCAGCCAGAGCGCCCGCGCACCAGGTGCGGGTTATCTTCCTGCTGTGTAATGGTGGTGAAAATGGCAGGCAGCAACTCTTCCCCGGTAATCACCAGTAAATCCAGCAGCCCGTCATTAATCAGCGCGTCAGGGCAGAGTGGCTGTCCGCCGCCTGCCTGACGCCCGTTGCCAATACCAATCACCAGCGCATCACCCTGCCAGTGGAAATTTTCACCACGAATTTCACAGCGGTCGGGTTTAAGGGTATCCATGCGCATTAACCCGTGAATCAAATACGATACCCCGCCCAGTGCCGCTTTCAGTTTTTCTGGGGTTTCGGTCGTAATACGCGTACCAAACCCCCCCGTCGCCATATTAATAAAGCAGGTTTTATCGTTCACGCGTGCAGTATCAATCGGCACATCGCGCCCGGAAATTGCCAGACGCAGGGCTTTCTCCAGATCCATGGGAATACCGACGCTGGTGGCGAAATCATTAGCGGTGCCGAGGGGCAGAATCCCCAACGCCGGGGCATTGGCGTCTTTCAACTCAATCAGCGCGGTAGCGATTTCATTAATGGTGCCGTCGCCGCCGCCGGAAATCACCGTCGCGACGCCAAGCTGCAGCGCTTCCTGGATATAGCGCGGCGCATCGCCTTTCTCCCAGGTGACGCGAACATGAAGTTCAGCGCCTTCTTTGCGCAGGGTATCAACCGCCTGACGCAACTGCGGATTATCCGTGCTCTTGCCATTGAGGATCAATAAGCTGGCGGGAAAGTTGGTCATCCTTTTTCCTCGTTAATCAACGTAATAAAAGTATATGGCAGAAAAAGTATAGCGGGATAAGAACGAACTGATTTTCAGAAAAGGCAGGGGGCAGATAAAAAATTAGCCTGCGTAAGGGAGATTACGCAGGCCAAGGAGGTGGTTCCTGGTACAGCTAGCATTTATGGGTTATGTTTTTCAGCGAAGCGATAATACCCGGAATAAACAATTAGGTATGTGATCCAATTCTAAGATTCTTCTCGCTTGCGAAATTACCCACTATGAACTACTTGCTGTGCGGGTTACGCGTCGATTCGCCGTTGAAGTTGCGCATCAGCAGCGCGTACTCCAGAGCGATATCTTCCGGCACCGGCAGCCAGACAATGTGGCCATCGCCCGGTGCGACCGGTTTATCGGCACCTTTGGCATCGACCATCTGCTCCAGCGTAAAATTGACGTTACCCTGCGGGGTCATCAGTTCCAGGCTATCACCAACGGCGAATTTATTTTTCACCGCCACTTCCGCCAGTGCGCCTTTGCGCTGGCCGGTAAATTCACCAACAAACTGCTGGCGTTCAGAAACGGAGAAACCGTATTCGTAATTCTGGTAATCATCATGCGTATGACGACGCAGGAAGCCTTCGGTGTACCCGCGATGCGCCAGCCCTTCCAGGGTTTCCAGCAGGCTGGTGTCGAACGGTTTACCCGCAGCGGCATCGTCGATGGCTTTACGGTAGACCTGCGCGGTACGTGCGCAGTAGTAATAAGATTTGGTACGGCCTTCGATTTTCAGCGAATGCACGCCCATTTGCGTCAGACGCTCAACGTGGGCGATGGCGCGCAGATCTTTCGAATTCATGATGTAAGTGCCGTGCTCGTCTTCGAAGGCGGTCATGTACTCGCCCGGACGCTGCGCTTCTTCAATCATAAACACTTTATCGGTTGGCTCGCCGATACCCAGCGTCGGCTCAACGTTCTGCACCGGAATTGGCTCGTATTTGTGAACGATGTTGCCGACCACATCTTCCTTGCCTTCCTGCACGTTATATTCCCAACGGCAGGCGTTGGTGCAGGTGCCCTGGTTCGGGTCGCGCTTGTTGATATAGCCGGAAAGCAGGCAACGACCAGAGTAGGCCATGCACAGTGCACCGTGAACGAAGATCTCAATCTCCATTTCCGGCACCTGGGTGCGAATTTCTTCGATCTCTTCCAGCGACAGTTCGCGGGAAAGAATGACGCGGGAAAGCCCCATCTGCTGCCAGAATTTCACCGTCGCCCAGTTCACGGCGTTCGCCTGCACGGAGAGGTGAATCTGCATATCCGGGAAATTCTCACGCACCAGCATGATAAGACCCGGATCGGACATAATCAGCGCATCCGGCCCCATATCCACCACCGGCTTCAGATCACGAATAAAGGTTTTCAGCTTGGCGTTATGCGGTGCGATATTCACCACCACATAGAATTTTTTACCGAGCGCATGGGCTTCGTTAATGCCGAGCTGCAAATTTTCGTGATTGAATTCGTTGTTGCGAACGCGCAGGGAGTAACGCGGTTGGCCCGCATAAACAGCATCCGCGCCATAAGCGAAAGCGTAACGCATATTTTTCAGCGTTCCCGCCGGGGAAAGGAGTTCCGGTTTAAACATGATTTTCTCGTTCTGATGACAGGTCAGATCCGCGTCACGGTGTGCGCGGCAGGGAGGGTTCCCATACTTTTAGGGCGGGCATTGTAGCGCTGCGGGGAGAAGGAGTAAACCTTACCCCTGTTGCCGGATGGCGGCGATGCCTTATCCGGCCTACAGGTGAGTGGCGCCAGAGCTGATAAGCACAGCGCCATCAGGCACTATGCGAGGATCATGCCATCCGGCACGCATCCGCTTCCCAGCGATATCCCACGCCATACACCGCGCGGATAAAAGACTGTTCAGCGTCGAGCGCTTCCAGCTTGCGGCGCAGGTTTTTGATATGGCTGTCGATGGTGCGGTCGGTGACCACGCGATAGTCGTCGTAAAGGTGGTTCAGCAGCTGTTCGCGCGAGAAGACTTTTCCCGGCTCCTGCGACAGGGTTTTCAGCAGGCGGAATTCTGCGGGGGTTAAGTCCAGCAGGCGATCGCGCCATGAGGCCTGAAAACGGTTTTCATCGACAATCAGCGGGCTTTGCGCGTCCAGCGCCTGCACATCGCGACGCGGCTTGCAGCGGCGCAGGATGGTTTTCACGCGCGCCACCACTTCACGCGGGCTGTAAGGTTTGCAGATGTAATCATCCGCACCGATTTCCAGCCCCAGCAGACGATCAATCTCTTCGATTTTGGCGGTGACCATCACGATAGGCACTTCTGAGAAGCGACGAATTTCGCGGCACAGCGTCAGGCCATCGGTACCCGGTAGCATGAGATCCAGCAGGATCAGATCCGGCGGCGTGTCGTGCACAAAAGGCAGAACCTGATCACCGTGGCTGATAAGCGTTGGCGCGTAGTTGGCCGCCAGCAGATAATCAATCAGCAATTGCCCGAGCTTGGGTTCGTCCTCGACAATCAAAATGCGCGGGGTGTTTTCGTCTATCGGTAACTCAGTCATAACTCTCTCGATGTGTCGCGATCCAGCGGTAACTCTACTTTAATGCTTACCCCGCCAAAAGGCGAATGGGCGGCATCAAGCTTTCCGCCGTGGGCGGTAACAATGTTTACGCAAATCGCCAGCCCCAGGCCGGAGCCGCCGCTGGCGCGGTTGCGCGATCCTTCAGTTCGGTAAAAACGCTCGCACAGCATGGCAAGCTGTTCATCGCTCACGCCCGGCCCGCTGTCGGCGAACTCAACTGCGACGTTTTGCAGCGTTTTTCTGGCGCGGATATGCACGTCACCGCCGCAGTCGGTGTAACGCAGGCTGTTTTCCAGCACGTTATTAAAAAGCTGCATCAGGCGGTCGCGATCGCCGAAGACCATTGCGCTATCGGGTAATGAAAGATGCAGCGTTAAGCCGCGGCTGGCCAAACGTTCGCGGAAAGCGCCAGCGGCAATTTCCAGCAGGGAAACGAGGTCAACCGGCGCTTTTTGATAAGCCAGCGCGCCTTCGTCGGACATCGAAAGCTGATGCAGATCGTTCACCAGTTTGGTCAGCGTGGCGACTTCCGCCTGCAACGATGCGACCGATTCCGGGGTGAACTTACGCACGCCATCCTGAATCGCTTCCAGCTCGCCGCGCAGCACTGCCAGCGGGGTTCGCAATTCATGAGAGATATCGGCCATAAAATCGCGGCGCATCTGCTGATTGCGGTCGAGCGTGCTGGCGAGCTGGTTGAAGTCCTGCGCCAGCCTGCCGAGTTCATCGCTGCCGCGCGCGTCAACGCGCGTCGAGAAATCGCCCGCCGCCAGTTTATGCGTGCCTTCCACCAGCCGTTTCACCGGAGCCAGTAAACCACGCGCCAGCGGGAAGGTCGCCAGGGCGGCGAGTAGCGTCGAGAGCGCGACAATCAGCCAACTGGTGCGGCGCTGCTGCTCGTCGAAATTAATATCCGTATTACGCGTCAGGCGCTCCACTGGCGAGGCGATAACCGCACCGACTTCCAGCCCATTGACAACAATCGCGCGGCGGGTGCCGTCCGGCGGAACCGGCTCGCGTGGGCCTACCAGAACGCGCTCGCGCTGATCGACCACCCAAAACTGCGTGCGCCAGCCGTGCGGTGGCATGGATGGCCCCGGTGGCCCTGGCGGGCCCGGTGGGCGATGCTCGTCATTATTATCATGCTCGAACGAGCGCAAAATCTGGAAGATAAAGCGATCGTTATTACGCAGAAAACGCCAGTTACCGTGCTGCGCGTACTGCTCCGCCAGCGCGTCACTCAGCAGTTCAAGGCGCTGCTCGTTGCCGTGCTTAATGTAATCAATAAACCCGCGTTCAAAACTGACGCGAACCGCCCAGTGCATCGTGATTAACAGCACGATGCAGGTGGCGAAGATGGCGAGGAAAAGTTTTCCGGTGATCCCCGGACGCCATAGTTTCACTGTTCACTCCTTTTTCGTCGGGCGATAACCACGTTTTTGGTGACGTCGTCAGGTACGCGGGCAAAAATCAGGGCGGGCAGGGCGATAATCAGCGCCATGCACAGATAGGTGTACATAAAGACCTGGTGCGTGGCGGTGCTGTCGGCGGCAACGTGCTGCTGGCCGAACATCCCCAGCAGTAAGCCCGCTACGGTAACGCCAATACTCATCGAGAGCTGCATGATCATCGACAGCAGGCTATTGCCGCTGCTGGCGTGTTCATCGGGTAAATCTTTCAGCGTCAGCGTGTTCATCGACGAGAAGCGGCTGGAGTTGACCATCCCCTGAATAAACAGCACCAGCGGCAGCGCGTAATACCAGCCCGCCAGCGCTGTCGCCATAAACAACAGGCTGACCAGCGCGAGGCCAATGGTGGTGGTGACCAGCACATGGCGATAGCCAAAACGGTTAACCACCTGCACCACAATACGTTTCATCCCCATGCTGCCGAGCACCATCGGGATCATCATCAGCCCGGCGTGAAATGGCGAAAATCCAAGACCAATCTGCAAAAAGACCGGCGTCATAAAGGGCAGCATGCCGCTACCAATACGCCCGGCGAAACTGCCCGCCAGGCCGAGCGAAAACGTCGGCGTGCGAAAAAGCTTCAGGCTAAACAGCGCGTTGTCGTTGCCTTTGGCGTGCCAGAGATAAAACAGAATCGAGGCGACGCCGACGGCGACCAGAATCCCCAGCGTCAGACTTGAGATGCCAAGGCCTTTCTGCCCATCGAGTGCCAGCGTCAGCACCGCCATGCCCAGCGCCAGCACGATAAATCCGCTCAGGTCAAAGCGGCGGGTTTGTAGCGTGTAGTTGGGCATCAGCATCAGGGTGGCGATGCCGCCGATAATGCCGACCGGAATGTTTATCAGGAAGATCCAGTGCCAGGAGGCGTATTCCACCAGCACGCCGCCGAGCGCCGGGCCCAGCAGCGGTCCAACCTGGCCGGGCAGAGTGACGAAAGTCATCGCCGCCATATACTGCGAGCGAGGGACGATTTTCATCACCGTCAGCCTTCCTACGGGCACCATCATCGCGCCGCCTACGCCCTGTAATACGCGCGCCATCACCAGCTCATTGAGCGTGCCCGCCAGCGAGCAAAACAGCGACCCGGCGGTGAACAGCACAATGGCGGTGAAGAAGATATTGCGCACGCCCACTCTGTCCGCCAGCCAGCCGGAGGCGGGAAGCATCACCGCGACGGTCAGCACGTAAGAGACCACCACCATATGCATATGCAGCGGGCTCTCTCCAAGACTTGCCGCCATAGAGGGGAGGGCGGTGTTGACGATAGTGGTGTCCAGCGACTGCATAAAGAAGCCGAACGCCACTATCCACAGTTGCCAGCGCACGCTGGCCGGGAGTTCTGTCATTTTACTCGGTTACCGATTGTCGGGATTTACGCGAAAAACGCAGGCGCAGACGATCGAAGAACAGATAAACCACCGGGGTGGTGTACAGCGTCAGCAACTGGCTGACCACCAGGCCACCAACAATGGTGATCCCCAGCGGCTGACGCAGTTCCGAGCCGTCACCGCTGGAAATCACCAGCGGTAAGGCGCCAAACAGCGCCGCCAGGGTAGTCATCATAATCGGGCGAAAACGCAGCAGACAGGCCTGGAAAATCGCTTCTTCAGGCGACAGATTGCCGTTTCGCTGCGCCTCCAGCGCAAAATCGACCATCATAATGGCGTTTTTCTTCACGATGCCAATTAATAGCATGATCCCAATAAGCGCGATTAGGCTGAATGGGGCATTGAACAGCTCCAGCGCCAGCAGAGCCCCGACGCCCGCCGACGGTAACGTGGAGAGAATAGTCAGTGGATGAACATAGCTCTCGTACAGCATACCCAGCACGATGTAGACGGTGGCGATGGCGGCGATAATCAAAATTATCTGCGAGTTCATCGTCTCCTGGAACACTTGTGCGGTACCGGCGAACGAGCCGCGTACCGTAGACGGCACGCCAAGCTGAGTCATCGCGCGGTCAATCGCTTCGCTCGCTTCCGACAACGATTTCCCGGTTGGCAGGTTAAATGACACCGTCGACGCCGCCGATAATCCCTGATGGTTCACCGACAGCGGTGCGTTAGCCGGCTGCCATTTGGCGAAGTAGGAAAGCGGAATCGCTTTGCCTTCGTTGTTAATGACGAACATTTTGTCCAGCGCGCTAACGTCCTGGGTGTAGACCGGATCCACTTCCATCACCACCTTATACTGGTTAAGCGGTTGATAGATGGTCGAAATCTGCCGCTGACCAAAGGCGTTGTTCAACAGACTGTTGGCCGTCTGAACGCTGATACCGAGGCGCGACATGGTTTCCCGGTCATAAATCAGATCCATCTCGGCACCGTTATCTTCCTGATCCGAGTTCACGTCCGCCAGTTCCGGTAAGGCGGCCAGCGCTTTACGAATTTTCGGTTCCCACTCGCGCAGGGCGCTCAGGTCGTCAGAGAGTAGCGTGTACTGATAGCTGGCGTTGGACTGACGCCCGCCGACGCGGATATCCTGCACCGCCATCAGAAACAGGTTAGCGCCTGGCTCTTTCGCCAGCTTCTTACGCAGGCGGTCGATCACCTGCTGGGCTGAATCATGCCGTTCACCGCGTGATTTCAGGGTGATAAACATCATCCCGCTGTTCACCCGCGAGCCGCCGGTAAAGCCGGTCACGTTATCTACCGCCGGATCTTCACGGATGATCTTCATGAAGTCCTGCAATTTTCCGCGCATCGCCTGGAAAGAGATGCTCTGGTCAGCCTGAATGCCGCCCATCAGCACGCCGGTATCCTGCTCCGGGAAGAAGGTTTTCGGAATGGCAATATAGAGCCAGACGTTCAGCGCAACGGTGGCGAGGAAAACCAGACCAACCATCCGCGAGTGTTTCAGCACCCAATGCAGGGACTTGCCGTAGCCCTGTTGCAGGCCAACCAGTAAACGCCCGAGACCTTTTTTGCGGGTGGGGGTATGGGCGGGCTGGCGCTTGAGCATCCAGCCACACATCATCGGCGTTAAGGTCAGCGACACGGCCAGCGAAATACCAATCGCCACCGACAGCGTTACCGCAAATTCACGCAGCAAGCGGCCCGGCAGCCCGTCCATCAGCAACAGCGGCAGGAATACTGCCACCAGCGACACGCTCATCGACAGCACCGTAAACCCGACTTCCCGGCTCCCCTGAAGGGCGGCCTGCATCGGTTTCATTCCGGTTTCGATATGGCGCGAGATGTTTTCCAGCACCACAATGGCATCATCTACCACGAATCCGGTGGCGATAGTGAGCGCCATCAACGACAGGTTATTCAGGCTGAAGCCGCACAAATACATCGCGGCGAAGGTGCCGATCAGCGAGACAGGAACGGCGACGGCGGGGATCAGCGTCGCGCGACCGGATCGCAGGAACAGGAATACCACCAGGATCACCAGCGCGACGGAAATCACCAGCGTCTGCTCGACCTCCTCGAGAGAGGCGCGAATCGTTGGCGAGCGATCCTGCGCGATTTGCAAATCAATCGCTGCCGGAATGGTCTGCTGAAGCTCCGGTAGTTCGGCGCGGATGGCGTCCACCGTTTCGATAATGTTGGCTTCCGGCAGTTTGCGGATCATCAACAAAATCGCCGGTTTGGCGTTGGTCATCCCGGCGTTACGCACGTCCTGCACCGAGTCTGTCACCGTCGCGACATCGCCCAGGCGCACCGCCGCACCGTTGTTGTAATGGATGATTAACGGCTGGTATTCCGCTGCCGTCTTCAGTTCGTCGTTGGTCTGAATCTGCCAGCGATGGGCGTTATCTTCCAGCGCCCCCTGCGGCTTACGCACGTTGGCATTGCTGATGGCGGTACGCACATCGTCCAGCGACACGCCCTGATTAAACAGCGCCTGCGGGTTCAGCCCCACGCGTACGGCGGGCAGTGAACTGCCGCCGACGTCGACATCACCCACGCCGTCAATCTGCGCGATGCTTTGCGCCAGCTGCGTCGAGGCGAAATCATACAGCTCACCCTGGGAGTAAGTATCCGAGGTCAGCGTCAGGATCATGATCGGCGCATCGGACGGGTTGGCTTTGCGATAGGTCGGACGGCTGGGCATGCCGCTTGGCAACAGGCTTTGCGCGGCATTGATCGCGGCCTGCACATCGCGCGCGGCGCCATTGATATCGCGGTCAAAATTAAACTGCAAAATGATGCGCGTACTGCCGAGCGAGCTGCTGGAGGTCATTTCGCTGACCCCAGCAATGCGCCCGAGCGAACGCTCCAGCGGCGTGGCGACCGACGACGCCATGGTTTCCGGTGATGCGCCAGGCAGCGAGGCGCTGACCATAATGACCGGGAAATCAACCTGCGGCAGCGGGGCCACCGGCAGCAGCCGGAAGCCCAGTACGCCGCAGAGGGTGATGGCGATAGAGATTAAAATCGTCGCCACCGGGCGGTAAATGAAGAGAGCAAAAAACTTCATTTACGCCTCCTCCTCATGTCGCGGGAAGCGTTTTTTCAGATGCAGCGCCAGGCGGTCAAACAGCAGATAAATGACCGGCGTGGTGAACAGCGTCAGCACCTGGCTGACCAGCAGGCCGCCCACCATGCCAATCCCTAACGGGCGACGCAGTTCCGCGCCGACGCCGGTACTCAGCATCAGCGGCAGCGCGCCGAGCAGTGCGGCGAGCGTGGTCATCAGAATCGGACGGAAACGCAGCAGACACGCCTGATAAATCGCTTCATGCGGCGGCATGCCCTGTTCACGCTCTGCCGCCAGCGCGAAGTCGATCATCATGATGGCGTTTTTCTTCACGATCCCGATGAGCAAAATGATGCCGATAATGGCGATCACATCCAGTTCGCTGCCGGCAATCATCAGCGCCAGTAACGCCCCTACGCCTGCGGTCGGCAGGGTAGAGAGGATGGTAATCGGGTGAATAAAGCTTTCATACAGTACGCCGAGCACGATGTACATCGCCACGACCGCGGCGACGACCAGCCAGACGGTGCTGCTGAGCGCCGACTGGAAGGCCAGTGAACTGCCCTGGAATTCGGTACGAATATCTGTCGGGAAACTGAGCGTCTTCTCAGCGTTCATAATCGCATCGACCGCATCGCCCAATGAATAGTCGCCCGCCACGTTGAACGAAATGGTGGTCACCGGGAACTGGTCCAGATGGTTGATGGAGAGCGGGGCAAAACGCTGCTCGACTTTGGCGATGGCTGTTAAAGGCACCACACCGCCGTCGCTGCTGGTCAGACGCACGTTATCCAGCGCCGCGAGCCCAGGCGTGGCTTGTGTGTCATGCTCCAGCACTACGCGGTACTGGTTGGCCTGGGTATAAATAGTGGAAATAAGGCGTTGGCCGAAGGCGTTATACAGCGCGTTGTCCACGTCCGCCATGGAAATCCCCAAACGGCTGGCGCTATCGCGATCGACGTTAACGTAAGCCACCAGCCCCTGATCCTGCCAGTCACTGCTGACGTCCGAAAGCTGCGGCAGGGTTTGTAGTTGCGTAACCAACTGCGGTACCCACAGGCTCAGCGCATCGAGCGAATTCGCCTGAAGCGTGAACTGGTATTGCGTGCGGCTCACGGTGGTATCGATAGTGAGATCTTGTGTCGGTTGCAGGTAAAGCGAAATACCCGGCACACGATCGACGTTCTGTTGCAGGCGCTTAATCACTTTCTGCACGCGGTCGTCGCGCTCATCCAGCGGCTTCAGGTTGATTTGCAAACGCGCGCTATTCAGCGCCGGGTTAGTGCCGTCCACACCGACGTATGACGTCAGGCTTTCAACCGCCGGGTCCTTCAGAATGATTTCAGAAACCTGCTGCTGGCGCTGCGCCATGCTGGCAAAAGACGCCGACTGCGGAGCCTGTAACGTGCCCTGAATAATGCCGTTGTCCTGAATCGGGAAGAAGCCTTTCGGAATAACCACCCACAGAATAATCGACAAGGCGAGGGTGCCCAGCGCCACGCTAAGCGTCAGCCACGGATGCTTCAGGACGCGGGCCAGCATATGGCCGTAACCCGCAATGACGCGGTCAAAGAAACGTTCGCTGGCGCGGGAAAAACGGTTCTGTTTGCGCAGTGATTCATGGCTAAGCATGCGCGCGCACATCATCGGCGTTAGGGTCAGTGAAACCACGGCGGAAATCAGTATCGCCACCGCCAGCGTCACCGCAAATTCGCGGAACAGACGACCGACAATATCGCCCATAAACAGCAGTGGGATCAGCACCGCAATCAGCGAGAAGGTGAGGGAGATAATGGTGAAGCCGATTTCACCCGCGCCTTTCAGGGCCGCCGTCAGCGGTTTTTCGCCTTTCTCGATATAGCGCGAGATGTTTTCGATGACCACAATGGCGTCATCGACCACGAAACCGGTGGCGATGGTGAGCGCCATCAGCGTCAGGTTATTGATGGAAAAATCAAGGAACACCATCACCGCAAAGGTGCCAATCAACGACAGCGGTACCGCCACGCCGGGAATGATGGTCGCCGGAATATTACGCAGGAACAGGTAGATGATCATCACCACCAGTGCGATGGCGAGCATCAGTTCAAACTGAGTATCGGTGACCGATGCGCGGATATTGGTGGTGCGATCGGACAACACCTCAACTTTTACTGATTTCGGCAGGCTTTCGGTGAGCTGCGGCAGCATCTGACGAATGCTGTCGGCGGTGGCAATAATGTTCGCACCCGGCTGACGCTGGACGTTCATCACAATCGCGTGTTGATTGTTAGCCCACGCGCCAAGCCAGGTGTTTTCCGCACCCTGCTCAATGGTAGCGACATCGCCCAAACGCACTGGGGAGCCGTTCTGATAAGCGATAATCAGCTTGCGATACTCTTCCGCTGACTGCATCTGGTCGTTCGCGGATAACGTTACCGCGCGGGTCGGGCCATCGAGGCTCCCTTTGGCCGAGTTGACGTTCGCGCTGGTGATTGCGGTGCGTACGGTTTCACTGGTTAACCCCAATGCCGCAATGGCCTGTGCATTCAGCTTCACGCGCACGGCAGGGCGCTGCCCACCCGCCAGCGTCACCAGCCCGACGCCGGAAACCTGGGAAATTTTCTGCGCCACGCGCGTTTCCACCATGTCTTCCACCTGGGTCATTGGCATGGCGGAAGAGGTGACGGCGAGCGTCATAATCGGCGGATCCGCCGGGTTCACTTTGCTGTAGACCGGCGGGTTAGGCAGGTCATCCGGCAGCAGGTTCGTGGCGGCATTGATGGCGGCCTGCACCTCCTGCTCGGCAACATCCAGCGGTAACGTTAACTGGAACTGAAGGGTAACCACTGACGCCCCGCCTGAACTCTGGGAGGACATCTGTTTCAGGCCGGACATCTGGCCAAACTGGCGCTCCAGCGGGGCGGTGACGGCGGAGGTCATCACGTCCGGGCTGGCACCAGGGTAGAGCGTGACCACCTGAATGGTGGGGTAATCTACTTCCGGCAAGGCGGAGACAGGCAGGAAGCGATAGCCGATGATCCCGGCAATCAGGATCGCCACCATCAACAGAGTGGTGGCGACCGGGCGCATGATAAACAGGCGGGATGGGCCGCCTGTGTTGCTCGGCGGTAAAACTTGCATCAGGAGCGCGCTCCTTTATGACCCGCGGCAGTCGCGGGTTCAGCGGCTTTTGCATCGTTGGCAGCGCTGTGCGCTTCCACCACTTCAACTTTCGCGCCTTCAGTCAGACGGTCAATACCGTCCGTCACCACGCGATCGCCTGCGGAGAGCCCGGCGCTGATCACCACTTTCTGGCTGTCCTGAATACCTGGAACCACGGTGTGCTTGCTGACTTTATTTTCGCTGTTCAGTACCCAAACGAAGTGTCCATCATTGCCCATTTGCAGGGCCGCAGCCGGGATCACCACTGCATCCTGTTGGGTATCCACCAGCATCCGGGCATTCACGAACTGATTCGGGAAGAGGGCGTCATCCTGGTTGTTGAAACGCGCTTTCAGCTTGATGGTGCCAGTGGTGGCGTCAATCTGGTTATCGAGGCTCAGCAGCACGCCGTCGCTCAGTTTCTGTTTGTTGGTGCGATCCCACGCTTCAACGGTCAGTGGCTTACCGGATTTCTGCGCATTTACCACAGTGGCAATGTCATTCTCCGGCAGGGTGAACACCAGGTCGATAGGATGGGTTTGGGTCAGCACCACAATGCCGGTGGTATCGCCGCTGGAAATCTGGTTGCCGATATCCACCTGCTTCAGACCCACGCGACCATCGACCGGCGCGGTGATACGGCTCCAGTCGAGCTGGAGCTGCGCGCTGGCAACGGCGGCTTCATCAGCCTTGATGGTACCCTGCGTTTCGCTGACCAGCGACTGTTGGGTATCCAGTTCCTGGCGCGAAACCAGATTGGTTTTCACCAGTTGTTGATAGCGGGCGAGATCGCGACGGGCGTTCGCCAGCGTTGCTTTGTCTTTCGCCAGTTGCCCCTGCGCCTGAGCGAGAGCCACTTTAAACTGGCTCGGATCGATTTCCGCCAGCAGATCGCCTGCTTTTACCTGTTGACCTTCCTGAAAGTGCAGCGCCATCAACTGACCGTCCACGCGGCTGCGCACCGTTACGGTGTTGGCGGCGGTAATGGTGCCTAATCCGCTTAAATAACGCGGTACGGCTTCCTGGGTGGCGGTTGCGGCCTGAACTGGCGCAAGCGTTGCGCCGAAGCGGCCACCATGACGTCCGCCACTCGCCGGGCGCTCTCCCTGAGCGGCGGCTGCCGGGCCTGCGGATTCTGGTGTGCGATTCATCAGCCAGTAGCCTGTCACTGCTCCGGCCACAATCAGCAATGCCAGCACAACCAGCCAGCGGGATTTGTTACTGCCTTTCATTTTAATGAGTTTCTCGTCCTGAACCATTTCGCGGAATGATACTAGTTTAGTTACCGGATGGTCGGAAAAAATGGAGGAAATATGAAACACGGGGACGAATCGTCCGAATCATGAACGCTTTGCGAGGCCGCTCGGGGAATTGACACGCAGGCAGCACAGCAGAGGTGGGCTGCGTTAGAGTGCATCCAGAATCGCTGCATTGCAGAAAAGGTGTTCAGCAGGGGGCTGAAAAGGGAAAGCCCCTCCCGAAGAAGGGGCCTTAAAAAGGAAAGGGTTATGATGAAACTGGTCATCATACTGGTGATTCTCTTAGTGATTAGCTTCCAGGCTTACTAAGACACCAGGGGGAGGGGGAAACCTCTCCCTAACCCTCACTCCTTAATTTAGGGTTGCATCCACGGGAAGTCAATCGTGCGCGGCTTACTTTGCGGCGCAGATAGCAGTTGCCGCATACGGTCACAAATGGTGCAGAGGCATTGCAGAAAAGGTGTTCAGCAGGGGGCTGAAAAGGGAAAGCCCCTCCCGAAGAAGGGGCCTTAAATAAGGAAAGGGTTATGATGAGACTGGTCATTCTCTTAGTGATTAGCTACCCAGCATACTAAGACACCAGGGGGAGGGGGAAACCTCTCCCTTACCCTCACTCCTTAATTTAGGGTTGCATCCCGAAGAAGTCAATGGCCTGGTAAGCCTTAACCAAACACCACCTGCGACCAGCGGGCCAGACCGGCGGTGACCGAGCCAAAATCATCGCCACCGGCAATCGGGATACCCGGCAGTTGCTCCGCCAGCGCCTTTTTGATCAGCGGGGAACGGGCGCTGCCGCCGGTCAGATAGATGATATCGGGCTTCTCTGCGCTTTCGTTCAGTGCCAGATGCACCTGCTCCATAATGCGCGCCAGCGGTTGGTCCAGGGCCATTTCCAGCCCTTGCTGGGTGATGGCGGTAGCGAGTTCATCGCTGATAAACGGCAAGGTCGTTGCCACTTCCGGGCGATCGGAGAGTGCAATTTTGCTCTCTTCCGCGCTGCGCACAAGGCGATAGCTCAGGCGCTGTTGCCACACCTTATAGAGCAGGGCGACTTTTTCGGCATCGCGGGCGTCGCGCGCCAGGTCGCGCAGCATGCGGCCATTGGCACTGCTGTAGAAATCGGTTTGTGCCGGAACGTCGTTAATCGCTACCGCATTCCACCAGGGCAAAATCGGCAGTGCGATGCCTTTTTCGGTTTCACCGCCCATCCCGAGTAGCGGCATCAGGCTTTTGAAGGCCAGCGCAATGTCGAGATCGTTCCCGCCGACGCGGCAACCGCTGTGGCCGAGCAGACTCTGTTCGCGGTCGAGCTTTTCACGCCACTGCGGCCCCATCAGCAATACGGAGCAGTCAGTGGTACCACCGCCGATATCGACAACCAGCACGCGCTGTTCTTTATCCAGCGTAGCTTCGAAATCAAGCCCGGCGGCCACGGGTTCATACTGGAATACCACATCGCGAAAACCAGCGCGTTTCGCCGCACGTTCCAGAATGCCCTGCGCCTGTGCGTTAGCGTCATCGCCGCCCAGCCCCTGGAAGTTAATCGGTCGACCAATGACCGCCTGATCAATGCTTTCCGGCAACTGACCCTGCGCCTGCTGGCGAATATGCAGCATCATTGCGCACACGAGGTCTTCGAATACCGCCACCTGCTGCGGCTTCAGCCCGCTTGCGCCGAGGAATGATTTTGGCGATTTGACAAAGTAGACCTCTTCCGGATCGTCGATGTACTGGCGCAATGAGGCGAGGCCAAACTGCACGCTGTTGCTCAGTACGTCGATATCTTCATCGCGATTGTAGTTGACTGCCCGGCGCAGCAGCGCCTGGGTTTCATCGCCGGTAGCCGGAACCTGATGATGGCGGTAGAGCCATTCGCTGACCGCTTCGCGGGTGGGGGCACAGAGCATCGAAGGAAGCAGCGTGCTGCCGTTTTCCATGGTCAACAGACGAGGTTTTCCCTCCTGCATCACCGCCACTGAACAGTTTGCCGTACCGTAGTCAAAACCAATAAACACCTTTAAATCCCCATGCCGGTGAAGAAGGGGGGCGACTTTACTTGCATTTTTTCCTGACGACAAGTCGGAATATGAAAGCAAGGAACAAAAGCCGGTTTGCCGCTATGCTGTAGGCGCAAACCAGGGAGAAATTATGTTCGAATTATCGTGGCAGGCACCCTACGACTGGCCGTGGATGTGGGGATTTTTACAGGCGCGTGCGGTGGCGGGTATTGAGCGTTTTGAGGCGGGTCGCTACACGCGCAGTTTTGAATACCACGGGCATCGTGGCGTCATCACCATGGCGTCGGATGAATCGCGACAGGTGCTGCGGGTCACGCTTTCGGAAGGGTTATTACCCGTGGCCGACAGTTGCCTGGCGCGGATTTCGCGACTGCTGGATCTCAACTGTGCGCCGCAGGCCATTAATGACACGCTGGGCACGCTGGCAAGTGCGCGACCGGGGTTGCGCTTACCGGGATCCATGGATGCGTTCGAGCAGGGCGTCAGGGCAATACTCGGGCAACTGGTCAGCGTGTCGATGGCGGCAAAATTAACCGGCAAAGTGGCTATCGCATTTGGCGAGCCGTTGCCTGATTTCCCCGGCTTTTACCTTTTCCCGCGACCAGAACAACTGATCAATGCCGATCCGCAGCAGCTCAAGGCGCTGGGCATGCCGCTCAGGCGGGCGGAATCGCTTATCTATCTGGCAAGCGCTGCCTTATCCGGGGAACTGCCGATCACCGCGCCCGACGATATCGAACAGGGAATGAAAACACTGCAAAGTTTCCCCGGGATTGGTCGCTGGACGGCGAACTATTTCGCCCTGCGCGGCTGGCAGGCCAGCGATGTGTTTCTGCCGGATGATTATCTGATTAAGCAGCGTTTCCCCGGTATGACGCCCACGCAGATCCGCCGCTATGCCGAGCGCTGGCACCCCTGGCGCTCTTATGCGCTGCTACATATCTGGTATACGGAAGGCTGGGCCCCGTAAGGGTTACTCTTTTTGTGAGAAGCGGTTGTGGACGCGCGGCATGGCATCCGGGTGCGCGCCGTATATTGTCACGCGACCACGGCCATTGTTTTTCGAGGCATAGCACGCGATGTCGGCCTGCGAAAGCAGGTCAGTTAGATTGGTGTTATGCCGGTCGATGAAGGTGATCCCCGCGCTGGCGCCGACATGGTGCGTGCGGCCTTCCCAGGTAAAGGGGTAGGTATTTACGCCGTCGACAATCCGCTGCGCAATATCGTGCGCGTCCTCTTCTTTACACTCCGGCAGCAGCAGGCCGAACTCATCGCCGCCCAGTCGGGCAAGAATATCGCCTTTACGTACCAGGCTGAGCATCAGCGCTGAAATCTCTCGCAGCAGGGCATCACCGGCAGCATGACCGGCATTATCGTTGACGGACTTAAAGCGGTCGAGATCGATAAAGACCAGCGCATGACGTTCCTGCGCGTTATCAATGTTGAGCAGATGGCGCTTAAGATGGCTTTCAAAACTTGCCCGGTTCGCCAGATGGGTAAGGACATCGTGCGAAGCGCTGTAGCTGAGCTGACGCAGCATCTCGCGCGATTCGGTGACATCCTGAATCACCAGTACCGAACCGATATTTTCGCCGTTCAGGGTACTCAGCGGGGTAATGCTGTACTGAATATCGAAGCTGCCGCCGTGGCGGCTATGCAGGACCAAATCGTCGTCAATATCGCTACGCGAGAGATCGCCCGTACGAAAGTTGCCGATCAGCGGGCCGTGATCGCCCACGCTGATATGCAGGACAGAAAGTAGCGGTTTATTCAGCGCTTCCTGCTGTGTCCAGCCGCTCATCTTCTCCGCGACGGGGTTCATAAAATTGATATTCATATTGATATCAGTACAGACGACCGCTTCGCCGATGGAATCAAGCGTGATGTGTAAACGCTCTTTTTCCTGAAACAGCGCGTCGTTCAACTCTTTCACTTCAGTCATATCAATATTAATGCCGAGCAGGCGTTCCACTTCGCCCTGCTTATTCAGCACGCGGTTAGCAAGCGAGCGAATATGACGAATTTTACCCTTAAATTTTACGCGAAATTCCAGCATCAATGGCGTCGTGGATTTCAGCGAGTTCAGCACCTTGCGGGTCGCTTTTTCGCGATCTTCCTCGACCAGACACGCTTCCCAAATCTGCCAGGTGGGCTGGATATGTGAAGGCACGCCATAAAGCTCAAACATGCGTTTATCCCAGCTGATTTTGTTGGGCTTAAGATCCCACTCCCAAATTCCCACGCCGCCCGCTTCATTGGCAAGCGTAATCCGTTCCATCAGACGTTGATTGACCTGCTCGGTTTTTTTCAGTTCGTCGATATCTTCAATCTGCGCAATAAAGTACAGCGGCGTGCTGTCCGGGTTACGCACTAATGATACGGCCAGCAGTGCCCAAACCACTTCGCCCTGACGCGTGTAATAGCGCTTCTCCATGGTGTAGGTGTTGATGTCACCACGTACCAGACTGTCGCGCTGATGCAGATCGGAATCTAAATCTTCCGGTAAGGTCAGTTCCTGAAAGGTGAGTTCGCGGAACTCATCCGGGCTGTAGCCCAGGAACTGGCAGAGGGCTTTGTTTACCTGCAGCCACTGTCCTTCCGTACTCACCAGCGCCATACCGATTGCCGAGTATTCCATCGCATTGCGGAAACGTTCTTCGCTTTCAACGATATGCTTGCTTTCGGCACGAAAGGCGTACATCACCATGGTCATGACGTTTGCCGGAAGCAGAATCATCACAAACGGCATCCACGACGCATTGGTAACGGTATAGACGACGGAAACGTGCTGCGAGAGCGTGGAGTCCGACATAATCAGCGACACCAGCATCACCGTGCACAGAAAAACCATAAACGCTTCCATACGCGGTAAGCGCACGGCGCTCCACATCAGTAATACGATGATGCAGGTATAAGGCCATGGCATATAAATCATCGACAGCGCGCTAAGCGCGAGGGTCACGGCCAGCGTCAGCAGCGTTTCCAGCAGCAGGCGCGGGTTGCGATGACGCAGCAGATAATGCGGCTTAAACAGCAGCCCCAGCGGCACCAGCGCCAGCGCGCCAATGGCTTCAGAAAGCGTCCAGACAATAAATGATTGCAGCGGGTTATCGCTCGGCACCAGCAGATAGACCAACAATCCGCCGACCAGCGGCGGGATCAGCGCGCTGCCGATGGCGAGGCGGATCCAGTCATGCAGATTTTGCAGCGGGTTATAACACGGTAACAGCTTACGCAGCAGCAGGCCGCCCACGGCGGCTTCGGCGATGTTAATACCGGAGTAAATCAGGTTTAGCTCGTGCAGCGGGAAGAGCACCAGCGATGCCGCCACATTGCCCAGCGTACAGGCAATAGCAATGGCGGGCCACATTCTGCGGCTGTGGCGATAAAACGCCACCATCATGACCGACGTCGGGAACCACAGCGGCGCAAGCAGGGCGCCAAGTTGCGTCAGCTCAAGCGAAAAAAGGGTAAAAATGAACGTCACCAACCCCAGACTGGCCAGACGGAGCACAGGGTGAGTAGGAACAACGAATACTGGCCGGGATACTTTATTCATTACCATTTTCGCGAAGAGCGCCGTCAGGCGGGTTTCAGATTAATCTGATAGAAGATGACGTCATGCTAGTACAAAGCATTAATAATTAATATGGTGGTAGCACATAAATTGATAGCACCGAGACCGGGCTTGCGCAACCCGATGGGGCTGGAAAGCGCACGCTTTCGCCTCCCAGGGCAATAGTCGTAATGGGACTTTTCGCTTTCCCCCCGCGTAATCACGCGCATTCGACTGGTATCGCGGGCGTGAAATCCCTATAATTGCCGCGTTTGACGCTCTGGCGTCGTCCTTCCTTATCATCCAGGTTAATCAGGTCGCAAAAATTTATGACTGATAAGTCTCATCAGTGCGTCATCATAGGCATCGCCGGCGCATCGGCTTCGGGTAAAAGTCTTATCGCCAGCACGCTGTATCGCGAATTACGTGAGCAGGTCGGTGATGAACACATTGGCGTTATTCCCGAAGACAGCTACTACAAAGACCAAAGTCATTTGTCGATGGAAGAGCGTGTTAAGACCAACTATGACCATCCGAACGCGATGGATCACAGCCTTTTATTGCAGCATCTGCAAATGCTCAAACGCGGCGAACCCATCGAATTACCGGTCTACAGCTATGTAGAACATACCCGCACCGCCGAGACGGTTCACGTCGAACCAAAAAAAGTCATTATTCTTGAAGGTATTTTGCTGCTGACGGAAGCGCGTCTGCGTGAAGAGATGAGCTTCTCGATTTTCGTCGATACGCCGCTGGATATCTGCCTGATGCGCCGCATTAAGCGCGACGTTAACGAGCGTGGCCGTTCAATGGACTCGGTGATGGCGCAGTATCAGAAAACCGTTCGCCCGATGTTCCTGCAGTTTATCGATCCCTCCAAACAGTATGCCGATATCATCGTGCCGCGTGGCGGGAAAAACCGCATTGCAATTGATATTCTTAAAGCGAAAATTAGTCAGTTTTTTGAATAACTCACGCGAATTGTGTAACGTGCAGTAATCGCCCCCGCGCATCACACAATGGGGGCTGGTTGTACCAAAGGAGAATGGCATGCGTCTGTGTGACCGAGATATTGAAGCCTGGCTGGATGAAGGCCGACTGGCGATTAACCCGCGTCCTCCCGTTGAGCGTATTAATGGCGCGACGGTTGATGTGCGCCTGGGTAATAAATTTCGTACCTTCAGCGGTCATACCGCCGCCTATATTGATTTAAGCGGCCCGAAAGCGGAAGTGAGCGCGGCGCTCGATCGCGTAATGAGCGAAGAGATCGTTCTCGCAGAAGGCGATGCATTTTATCTGCATCCGGGCGAACTGGCGCTGGCGGTGACGCTGGAATCTGTCACGCTGCCTGCGGATTTAGTCGGCTGGCTTGACGGGCGTTCCTCCCTTGCGCGTCTTGGCCTGATGGTTCACGTGACCGCGCACCGTATCGATCCGGGCTGGTCCGGTTGTATCGTTCTTGAATTCTATAACTCCGGTAAATTGCCGCTGGCGCTGCGTCCGGGGATGCTGATTGGCGCGCTGAGCTTCGAGCCGCTCTCCGGCCCGGCTGCACGCCCCTACAACCGTCGTGAAGACGCGAAGTACCGTGACCAGCAGGGCGCGGTCGCCAGTCGTATCGATAAAGACTGAGTTGAAGCTGGTCTGGTGAGGATGCCATGAGACGTATTTTAACGACGCTGATGATTCTGCTGGTGGTGCTCATCGCCGGCCTCTCGGCGTTAGTTCTGTTGGTCAACCCGAACGACTTCCGCAGTTATATGGTGCGGCAGGTCGAAGCACGCAGCGGCTATCAGCTTCAACTGGATGGCCCGCTGCGTTGGCACGTCTGGCCGCAGCTCAGCATTTTGTCCGGCAGAATGCGTCTCACCGCGCCGGGCGCAACGGAGCCGCTGGTTCGCGCCGATAACATGCGTCTGGACGTGGCGCTGCTGCCGCTGCTTTCGCATCAGTTGCAGGTCAAGCAGGTGATGCTTAAGGGCGGGGTAATTCAGTTAACGCCGCAAAGTGAAGCCGCGCCGGTTGAACATGCGCCCGTAGTCCCGAAAGAAAACACCTTACCGCTGGTACCGGAAGATCGCGGCTGGTCATTTGATATCTCTCGCCTCAAAGTGGCCGATAGCGTGCTGGTGTTCCAGCATGCCGATGATGAACAGGTTACGGTACGTGATATTCGTCTGGAGATGGAGCAGGACGAACATCATCTGGCCACGCTCGATTTTTCTGGCCGCATCAATCGCGATCAGCGCGATTTAGCGCTGGCGCTGACCGCGCGTATCCAGGCCGGAGATTATCCGCACCGTCTGGACGCGCAGCTTTCGCAAATTACCTGGCAGCTCCAGGGCGCTGACCTGCCTTCGCAGGGCATTAGCGGTGCCGGTAGCGTGAATGCGCGCTGGCAGGAAGAGCAGAAAACGCTGAGCTTCAGCGACATCAACTTCACGGCGAACGACAGCTCACTGCGCGGCTCTGGCAGCGTGGTATTGAGCGACCATCCTGTATGGACGCTCGATTTGCAGTCTGACAAGCTCAATCTCGATAATCTGTTAACGCGTAGCGCAACATTAACCGACGCCAACGGTGGTCAGCAGGCCCAGAGCGCGCCAAAACAGGCTCGCCCGGTCATTGCCGACAGCGACAGCGTTCCGCAGTACAGCGGCCTGAAAAGCTTTGATGGCGCTATTTCGCTGGTAGCAAAACAGGTGACCTGGCGTGGAATGAACTTCACCAATGTGGTGCATCAGGCGACCAACAAGCGTGGTCTGCTGGATATTACCCAGCTTGAGGGCACGCTGGATGGCGGAAAACTCTCTCTGCCTGGCCAGCTAGATGCCCGGGAATTAACGCCGGCGGCGGAATTCCACCCGCAGCTTGAAAACGTCCAGATTGGCAGCCTGCTGAAAGCCTTTAACTATCCTATCGAACTGACCGGGCGCTTAACGCTGGACGGCGAGTTTGCCGGTACGGCGATTGACGCGGAGAGCTTCCGTCGCAACTGGGAAGGGAAGGCGGATATCTCTCTGAAAGACGTGCGGGCGGAAGGTCTGAACTTCCAGCAGTTGGTGCAGCAGGCGGTCGAGCACAGTACGGATGTCAAAGCACAGGAAAGCTACGACAGCGCCACACGTCTTGATAACCTGACGACCGCATTCAGCCTTGACCATGGCAAACTGACCCTGAGCGATATGCAGGGCGAATCGCCGCTGCTGGCGGTTGATGGCAAGGGTGCGCTGGATCTGGTCAAAGAAGAGGGCGACATGCAGTTTAACGTCCGCGTGGTTGACGGCTGGCAGGGGCAAAGCTCGCTGGTGCAAATCCTGAAAGAAACGGCTATCCCACTGCGCGTCTACGGCAAATGGCAGGCACTTAATTACAGCCTTCAGGTTGACCAGGCGTTGCGCAAACATCTGCAAAGCGAAGCACGCCGCCGCTTGAGCGACTGGGCGGAGAAGAATAAAGACCGCCAGTCAGGGAAGGATGTGAAGCAGTTTTTAGAGAGTCATTAAGACATACTACCCCTCACCACGCCCTCTCCCACAGGGAGAGGGAGAAAACCCGCGCAGAACATGTAGATTAGCACACTCTGTCCCCTCTCCCTGTGGGAGTGTACGGTCCGGGGACATGGTTAACACTTGTTCGGGGACATGGTAGACACTTACAACTAAGGCATAAGAACCCGTTTATGGAGTCGCTTATGCCCTGGGATGCGAGAGATACCATGTCATTACGTTCCGAGTTTGTTCTGTTCGCCTCACAAGACGGGGCGAACATCCGTTCCCTCTGCCGTCACTACGGCATTTCTCCCGCCACCGGTTACAAGTGGCTTCGTCGCTGGGCTGAGGAAGGCGCATCCGGTCTTCTGGACCGTCCCCGCGTACCTCATCACTCTCCCAACCGTTCTCCGGATGATATCACTGACCTGCTGCGCATCGCCCATGCCCGTCATGAGCGCTGGGGCGCCCGCAAGATAAAGCGCTGGCTCGAAGACCAGGGGCACCGTATGCCCGCCTCCAGCACCGTCCATAACCTGATGGCCCGTCACGGTCTGCTACCGGGCACGGCTCCGGGCATTACGGCCACAGGGCGCTTCGAACATGACGCGCCGAACCGACTCTGGCAGATGGATTTTAAGGGCCACTTCCCCTTCGGCGGGGGCCGCTGCCATCCGCTCACCCTGCTGGACGACCACTCTCGTTTCTCCCTGTGTCTGGCACCCTGCACCGATGAACGCCGTGAGACCGTGCAGCAGCAGCTGGTCAGCGTGTTTGAACGCTACGGGCTGCCAGACCGGATGACGATGGACAACGGCTCACCGTGGGGCGACACCACCGGCACCTGGACGGCACTTGAGTTGTGGCTGATGCGCCAGGGTATCCGGGTGGGGCATTCCCGGCCATATCATCCGCAGACACAGGGCAAGCTGGAACGTTTTCACCGCAGCCTGAAGGCGGAAGTACTGCAGGGTAAGTGGTTCACAGACAGCGGAGAGCTGCAGCGAGCTTTCGACCACTGGCGTACGGTGTATAACCTTGAACGGCCCCATGAAGCACTGGGTATGGCCGTTCCGGCCTCGCGGTATCAGCCGTCTGCAAGGCAGTACAGCGACAGCATTACGCCACCGGAATATGATGAAGGGGTGATGGTGAGGAAGGTCGATATCAGCGGGAAGCTGAGCATAAAAGGTATCAGTCTGAAGGCAGGCAATGCGTTCAGGGGAGAGCGGGTCGGGCTGAAGGAGACGCAGGAGGATGGCTGCTATGAAGTGTGGTGGTACAGTACAAAAGTGGGGGAGATCGACCTGAAGAAAAGGTCGATCTCCATGGGTAAAGGATGTTAAAAAGTGTTCACCATGTCCCCGAACACCTGTCTACCATGTCCCCGGACCGTACAGGGAGAGGGTTAGGGTGAGGGGCCTCGCCTACCACCGCTCCAGCCTTTGCCTCAGCAGTGCATTCTCCCGCGCCAGTCGCGCATTCTCATCCAGCAGCGTCAACGCCACGGCGATCCCCGGCCAGTCGATTTCCAGCTCATGACGCAGGCGCACGGCGCGATGCACAACTACCGCCGCATGGTCATCAAACAGCCACTCCTGCGTTTGCGAGACGCGCGGTTCAATCATTCCCAGACCGACAATTTCATCCAGCTCCTCGGACGACACGCCCGTGCGCAGACAAAACTCAGTGACGGTTAAGGTTACGGTAACGGTAGTCATTATGCTTTCCCCCAGGTTTTACGCGGGTCGAAGCTGGCCTGACTCTCGGCCAGTTGTTGCCACAGCGCGCTCGTTTTCTCATCCGGTTTCGGCGGCATCACGATTTTAATCACCGCAAACAGATCGCCGGTGACGGTTTTACTGACCAGGCCTTTGCCCTTAATACGCAGCCGTTGTCCAGCCTGACTGCCCGCTGGAATGGTCAGCAGAATACTCTCTTTAAGCGTAGGCACTTCCACTTTGGTACCCAGCGCAGCTTCCCATGGCGCTAGCGGGAGTACGATCTCCAGATTGTGGCCGACGATATCAAACAGCGGATGCGGCGCGATGTGAATAATCATCCACAGGTCGCCGTTTGGCCCGCCGTTTTCGCCCGGCGTGCCCTGGCCTTTAAGGCGAATACGTTGCCCGTCGCTGACCCCCGCAGGGATTTTCACATTCAGCGTTTTCGGCAGTTCCTGCTCAACCATGCCGAAGACGTTATACACCGGCACCTTATAGCTGATAGTACGCTGCTGCTCGGCCAGCGTCTCTTCGAGGAACACAGCGACTTCAATT
The DNA here is from genome assembly GCF_021172065.1 of Pseudocitrobacter corydidari. Taxonomy (NCBI): domain Bacteria; kingdom Pseudomonadati; phylum Pseudomonadota; class Gammaproteobacteria; order Enterobacterales; family Enterobacteriaceae; genus Pseudocitrobacter; species Pseudocitrobacter corydidari. The sequence goes on from NZ_CP087880.1 coordinate 638,221, forward strand.
TCCAGGTCCTGGCCGCGCGAGGCGCGCTGGCGGCGGGCGTGATGCGCCTGCTGACCAAACATCGAAGAGAAGATATCGTCAAAATCCTGCTGATTGTAGCTCTGCTCGTGGCCCTGCTGCTGGCGGCCAAACTGCGGATCGTTGCGATGCGCCCAGAGCTCGTCATATTCGGCGCGCTTCTGCTCGTCTTTCAACACTTCCCAGGCTTCGGCGAGATCTTTAAAGCGGGCTTCGGCATCGTTTTCTTTACTGACATCGGGGTGATATTTGCGCGCCAGGCGGCGGTAGGCGGTCTTGATAGTCTTCAGATCGTCCGTTGGTTTAACCCCCAGAATCGCATAATAATCCTTTAATTCCATAATGTTATCTCATTAATGAATGCGGTGGTCATGGCCCACCTGAAAAAGGGCTCGTCTATAAGCGTAGGGCAAATGTGTGCGGTGGGGCAGAAGAAATGTGCGGGAAAATTGATAGAAGACAAGAAGAGTAAAGGGCTGATTAATAATCAGCCCTTATAGAAATCACACCTCGTAGTTCAGTTCATCCTCTTCCTGCGACGGTGGGATTATCTGAACCTTTTGCACGCGGTGGCTTTCGACCTGCAACGTTTTCAGCGTGAAGGGGCCAATCTGCACCTCTTCACCCGCTTTCGGTACGCGTTGCAAATGTTCCATTAGCAGCCCGGCAATGGTGTGATACTCACGTTTGTCATCCAGCGGCAGCGGAATGTACTGCACCAAATCTTCCAGCGGCATATGGCCGTTCGCCGTCCAGGTTCCATCCGGGTTGCGCTGGATATCGTGGCGGGCGTCAATCTCTTCCACTTCGTTTGGCAGATTACCGGCGATGGTTTCCATGACGTCACTGAGCGTCACAATGCCTTCCACCGAACCAAATTCATCGACCACAAACGCGAAGTGGGTGCGCGCGCTACGGAACTGTTCCAGTGCGGAGAGCAGGGGTAGCGTTTCCGGGAACACCAGCGGCTGGCGGATGAGCGCACGCAGATCCAGCGGCTCATTGCGTAGCGACTGTTGCAGCAGGTCAATTACGTGTACCACGCCTAACAGCTCTTCTTCATCATCGCCGCCGGTGATAACCAGACGCGTGTGCTGGTTTTTCTCCAGCAGCGCGCGGATTTCGCTTTCCGGGGCGCTGAGGTCGATATGCTCGATATCGTGGCGCGAGGTCATGATACTGCTGACGGTACGCTGGTTGAGGTTGAGCACGCGCTCAATCATCATCCTTTCCTGCGGTTCGAAGATAGGATCGTCACGATGGTCGGCAATCATCGATGCGCTATCGGCATCCAGCTCGGCGTCCTCTTTTCGTCCGCTCAGCAGACGCATCACCGTTTCGGTCGTACGCTGACGCATCGTCAGGTTCGCCGTCAGGAAGCGACGGCGGTTGAAGATGGCCAGCTGGTTCAGGGCTTCAATCATTACCGAGAAGCCGATCGCCGCGTACAGATAACCTTTCGGAATGGCGAAGCCAAAACCTTCTGCGACCAGGCTGAAACCAATCATCAGCAGGAAGCTGAGACAGAGAATAACGATAGTCGGGTGGCTGTTCACGAAGCGGGTGAGGGCTTTACTGGCGAGCAGCATCAGGCTGATGGCAATAATCACTGCTGCCATCATGACCGCCAGATGGTCCACCATCCCGACCGCCGTAATGACCGAGTCGAGCGAGAAGACCGCGTCCAGCACCACAATTTGTGCGACGACGCCCCAGAAACGCGCGCCGCGCCGCTGGGTGGGATTATCGCTGTCTTTACCTTCCAGCCGTTCGTTAAGTTCGACGGTGGCCTTAAAGAGAAGGAAGAGGCCGCCGAACAGCATAATGAGGTCACGCGCGCTGAAGCTTAAATCGCGGAACACAAAAAGCGGTTTGGTGAGGGTAACCAGCCAGGAAATCGAGGCCAGCAGCACCAGACGCATCAGCATTGCCAGAATCAGGCCGGTGACGCGTGCGCGGTCGCGCTGCGCCGGAGGCAGTTTTTCTGCCAGGATGGCGATAAACACCAGGTTATCAATCCCGAGAACGAGCTCGATGACGACAAGCGTGATAAGACCCGCCCAGATTGAGGGATCGGCAATCCATTCCATACGTTGTTTAATACCTTAAGTCATATGACATTTGTCACACTTCGATCATGGATAAAGCCGGGGCAAATTGCAATGTTTCCCTGAGATTTGTCCGACTAAAATTGCGTAACCGGAAGTAATAAAACCTTATTGTTACTCCAGTTTATTATAGCAATGACCAATATCTGTTGAAAATAGTGTTACGGCAGTGCGGGTAATTGCTTTATGTCAATATAAATAAAATCCTAAAAAATCGTTTTTGTGGCGCTTAATATTATTCTTAAAAACTATTTTTAAGCCGTCGTTACCTTGCCTGCTGTTTGCATTGCTGTAACAATTCTTCCGGCATTGAATGATAAAGGGCATGGGAACGTATCCGCTAGATATTTATTAGCCGAAAAGTTTTATGCCAGGAATAATCTTTATTCATTGCCGAAAATGTAGACTTATTTCTAACATTCTGAATTTTAGGTGATTTGGTAGCTTAAAGCCAAGGGCGGTAGCGTGCCTGAAGGCGAGATAATCAGCCTCGATTATTCTGTCAATAGCCTGCGGATGAATACGATCTTTTTTAGGATATATGCCATTTATATTCACGCACGATTAAATGCATTCTGAATGCTCAGGTAATTGAGATGTTCGGGTTTATTTAATTCGCACAGGATAATTTCTCTGCCAAAGTGATAAATAATCAATGATGAAATCCAAACTAAAATTGATGCCATTATTGGTGTCGGTAACCTTTATGAGTGGTTGCACCGTCTTTCCTGGCAGCAATATGTCTACCTACGGAAAAGATGTCATTAAGCAGCAAGATGCTGATTTTGATATCGACAAGATGGTGAATGTTTATCCGCTGACCCCGCGACTGATTGAACAATTGCGCCCGCGACCGAATGTCGCGCAACCGAACACATCGTTGGATCAGGAGTTAAGCAATTACCAGTATCGCGTGGGGCCGGGCGACGTACTGAACGTCACCGTCTGGGATCACCCGGAACTCACCACCCCGGCAGGTCAATACCGCAGCTCCAGCGACACCGGGAACTGGGTACAGCCTGATGGCACCATTTTTTATCCTTACATCGGCAAAGTCGATGTGAAAGGCAAAACCCTCTCTGAAATCCGTCAAGTTGTCAGCCAGCGTCTGGCCGCTTACATCACCGACCCGCAGGTCGATGTGAACGTCGCCGCCTTCCGCTCGCAAAAAGCGTATGTGTCAGGACAGGTCAACAAGTCGGGCCAGCAGGCGATTACTAACGTGCCGCTGACCGTTCTGGATGCCATCAACGCCGCAGGCGGCCTGACCGATATGGCCGACTGGCGCAACGTGGTGCTGACGCATAACGGGCGCGAAGAGCGCATCTCGATTCAGGCGCTGATGCAAAACGGCGACCTGAAGCAGAACCGACTGCTCTATCCGGGCGACATTCTGTTCGTACCGCGTAACGACGACCTGAAAGTGTTCGTGATGGGTGAAGTGAAGAAACAGAGCACCCTCAAAATGGACTTCAGCGGCATGACGCTGACCGAAGCGCTGGGCCAGGCGGAAGGGTTGGATCTCACCTCCTCGAACGCCAGCGGCATCTTCGTGATCCGTCCGACCAAAGAGGGCAACAACGGCAAGATGGCGAATGTTTATCAGCTCGATATGTCCGATGCGACCTCGCTGGTGATGGCGACCAACTTCGTGCTGCAACCGTATGACGTCGTGTACGTGACGACCGCGCCGGTAACGCGCTGGAACCGTCTCATCAACCAACTGTTGCCGACCATCAGTGGCGTTCGCTACATGACGGACACGGCAAAAGACATTCACACCTGGTAAGCGGCCATGTTTAATAAAATTTTGGTGGTATGTGTGGGGAACATTTGCCGTTCCCCAACGGGGGAGCGTCTGCTGAAAAGCCATTTGCCTTCACTCACCATTGCGTCCGCAGGTTTGGGCGCGCTGGTGGGGAAGGGGGCAGATGCCAGCGCGGTGAGCGTGGCAGCAGACCATAAACTCTCTCTGGATGGGCATTGCGCCCGCCAAATTTCCGGCGCGATGTGCCGGGAGTATGACCTGATTCTGGCAATGGAACGCCGCCACATCTCGAAACTGCATGACATCGCGCCGGAAATGCGCGGCAAGGTGATGCTGTTTGGGCACTGGGATGATGAACGCGACATTCCCGATCCCTATCGCAAAAGCCGCGAAGCCTTTGAAGCGGTGTATCAGTTACTCGACCGGTCTGCTCAACAGTGGGCGCAGGCACTGAAAGCTCAGCAGGGATAACAATGACAGAAAAAGTAAAACAGATAGCCCCGCAGGCCACGGGCAGTGATGAAATTGATATTGGTCGTCTGGTGGGCACGGTCATCGAAGCGAAATGGTGGGTGCTCGGTATTACCGGTGTGTTTACGCTGGTGGGCATCATCTATACCCTTTTTGCAACGCCGATTTACAGTGCTGATGCGCTGGTGCGCATTGAACAAAATCAGGGCAGCGCGCTGGTGCAGGATATCAGCAGCGCTCTGAGCAATAAGCCGCCGGCATCTGATGCGGAGATCAGAATGATCACCTCGCGTCTGGTGCTGGGCAAAACCGTTGACGACCTTGACCTCGATATTTCGGTTGAGAAAAACACCTTCCCGCTGATTGGCGCAGGGTGGGATCGCCTGATGGGGCGCAAAAACGAAACGGTCAAAGTCACCACCTTTAATCGCCCGCAGTCGATGGCGGAAAGCACCTTTACGCTGGAAGTGCTGAGCCCGACGCGCTATCAGCTGAGCAATGACGACGGTTTCAGTGCTCAGGGCGAAGTAGGCAAACCGCTGGAGAAAGGCGGCGTGTCGCTCCTGGTGACGGCGATCGCCGCCCATGAAGGCGCATCGTTTACCCTGACGCGATTCTCCACCCTCGGCATGATTAACTCGCTGCAAAACAGCCTGAGCGTCACGGAAGATGGTAAAGATTCCGGCGTGCTGACCCTGAGTATTACCGGGGAAGATAAAGAGCAGATCCGCAAGATCCTCGACAGCATTGCGCGTAACTATCTTGAACAGAACGTGGCGCGAAAATCTGAAGAGGCGGCGAAAAGCCTCGCCTTCCTCGACAAACAGCTGCCGGTGGTGCGCCACAATCTCGACGTTGCGGAAAACAACCTCAACGCCTATCGCCAGCAGAAAGACTCCGTTGACCTGCCGCTGGAAGCGAAATCCGTGCTCGATTCAATGGTTAACATTGACGCGCAGCTTAATGAACTGACCTTCAAAGAAGCGGAAATCTCCAAACTCTACACGCGTATTCACCCGGCTTACCGCACGCTGCTGGAAAAACGTCGGGCGCTGGAAGAAGAGAAAGCGCGCCTGTCAAAACGGGTGACCGCGATGCCGAAAACGCAGCAGGAAATTGTGCGTTTAACGCGTGATGTGGAATCCGGCCAGCAGGTGTACATGCAACTGCTGAATAAACAGCAGGAGCTGAAAATCACCGAGGCCAGCACCGTGGGCGATGTGCGCATCGTCGACCCGGCGATCGCTCAGCCGGGCGTGGTGAAGCCGAAGAAAGCGCTGATTATTCTTGGCAGTCTGATCCTTGGCCTGATGCTCTCTATCGTTGGCGTACTGCTGCGCTCGCTGTTTAACCGTGGTATCGAAAGCCCGCAGGTGCTGGAAGAGCACGGCATTAATGTTTACGCCAGCATTCCGCTGTCCGAGTGGCAGAAAGCGCGTGACAGCGTGAAAACGGTGAAAGGCGTGAAGCGCTATAAACAGAGCCAGCTGCTGGCAGTCGGTAACCCGACCGATCTGGCGATTGAGGCGGTGCGCAGCCTGCGTACCAGCCTGCACTTCGCCATGATGCAGGCGGGCAACAAGGTGCTGATGATGACCGGTGTTAGCCCGTCAATCGGTAAAACCTTTGTCTGCGCCAACCTCGCGGCGGTGATAAGCCAGACCGGCAAGCGCGTGCTGATGATCGACTGTGATATGCGTAAAGGCTATACCCACGAACTGCTGGGGACCAGCAACGATAACGGTCTGTCGGACGTGCTGGTGGGGAAAGCGGATATTGCGTCCTGCGCGAAACGCACCTCGATTAACAACTTTGACCTGGTACCGCGCGGTCAGGTACCGCCGAATCCGTCGGAGCTGCTGATGAGCGAGCGATTCAGCGAACTGATGAGCTGGGCCAGCGCCCATTATGACCTGATCCTTATCGATACGCCGCCAATCCTGGCCGTCACCGATGCGGCGATTGTGGGTCGTCATGCCGGTACCACCCTGATGGTGGCGCGCTACGCGGTGAACACCCTGAAAGAAGTGGAAACCAGCCTCAGCCGCTTCGAGCAAAACGGCATCGAAGTGAAAGGGGTGATCCTGAACTCCATCTTCCGTCGCGCGACGGGCTATCAGGATTACGGCTACTACGAATACGAATATAAATCTGATTCTAAATAACGTGCAGCGTGCCGGGTGGCGCTGCGCTTACCCGGCCTACGATTCGACCCGTAGGCCGGATAAGACGCGAATGCGTCGCCATCCGGCATGTCAGCCATGACTTTGCTTCTCCGGGGGATCCTCATGACCACAGAAAATCCATTGATCTCTATCTATATGCCGACCTGGAATCGCCAGCAGTTGGCAATCCGCGCCATCAAATCGGTGCTGCGCCAGGATTACCCGAACTGGGAGATGATCATCGTCGATGATTGCTCCGAATCGTACGAACAGCTTCAGCAGTTTGTCACCGACCTGAACGACCCCCGTGTGTGCTACATCCATAACGACGTGAATTCCGGCGCGTGCGCGGTGCGTAACCAGGCCATTATGCAGTCGAAAGGCCAGTTTATTACCGGTATTGATGATGACGATGAATGGACGCCAAACCGTTTGTCGCTGTTTCTCGAACAAAAACACCAACTGGTGACTCACGCGTTTCTGTATGCCAACGACTATCTTTGCCAGGGCGAAGTCTACTCGCAGCCGGCGAGCCTGCCGCTGTATCCGAAATCGCCGTTTTCCCGCAAGTTGTTCTATAAACGCAACATTGTCGGCAACCAGGTGTTCAGCTCGGCGTGGCGTTTCAAAGAGTGCCTGTTCGATACGCAACTGAAAGCGGCGCAGGATTACGACATCTTCCTGCGCATGGTGGTGGCCTACGGCGAGCCGTGGAAAATCGAAGAAGCGACGCAGATCCTGCACATCAACCACGGCGAGATGCAAATCACCAATTCGCCGAAAAAGTTTTCCGGCTACTTCCATTTTTACCGCAAGCACAAAGATAAATTTGACCGGGCGAGCAAGAAATACCAGCTCTTCACCCTGTATCAGATCCGCAATAAACGCATGAACTGGCGCACGTTGTTGACTCTGTTTTCGGTGCGCAACGGCAAACGCCTCGCTGACGGGCTGCGGGGGAAATAATCATGCTGGAAGATTTACGTGCGAACAGCTGGAGCCTGCGCCCGTGCTGCATGGTAATGGCGTATCGCATCGCCCATTTTTGCTCCGTGTGGCGCAAGAAAAATGTGCTCAACAATCTGTGGGCTGCGCCGATGCTGCTGCTCTACCGCTTCGTGACCGAGTGTCTGTTTGGCTACGAAATTCAGGCCGCCGCGACGATTGGCCGACGCTTCACCATTCACCACGGTTATGCCGTGGTCATCAATAAGAACGTGGTGGCGGGCGATGATTTTACCATTCGCCACGGCGTCACCATTGGTAACCGTGGGCCAAACAGCCTGGCGTGTCCGGTGATTGGCAACGGCGTTGAACTCGGCGCCAACGTGGTGATTATCGGCGATATCACCATCGGTAATCAGGTCACCATCGGCGCAGGCAGCGTCGTGCTGGATAACATCCCCGACCATGCGCTGGTGGTGGGTGAGAAAGCGCGGGTGAAGGTACTGAAATGAATATTATGCAATTTAACGTTCGCCTGGCGGAAGGCGGCGCGGCAGGCGTGGCGCTGGATCTTCATCAGCGCGCGCTGGCCCAGGGTATGAACTCGCAGTTTATCTACGGTTATGGCAAAGGCGGCAAAAAAAGCGAAAGCCATGACCGCTACCCGAATGTGATTAAACATACGGCGCGAGCCACCTCGATAGCCAATCTGGCGCTATTTCGTCTGTTTAACCGCGATCTGTTCGGTAATCTGAACGGGCTGTATCGCACGGTGACGCGCACGACCGGCCCGGTGGTGTTGCATTTTCATGTGCTGCACAGCTACTGGCTCAATCTGGCAGAGGTGGTGAAATTCTGCCAGCGGGTGAAAGCGCATAAACCCGACGTGACGTTCGTCTGGACGCTGCACGATCACTGGAGCGTCACCGGTCGCTGCGCGTTTCTCGACGGCTGTGAAGGCTGGAAGAGCAACTGCGCGCAGTGCCCGACCCTCAGTAACTACCCGCCGGTGAAGGTGGATCGCGCCCATCAGCAGGTCGATGAAAAACGCGCGCTGTTTCGCCAGATGCTGGCGCTGGGCTGCAACTTTATTTCCCCGAGCCATCACGTGGCCGACGCGTTTAATAGCCTGTACGGCGCGGGTCGCTGTCTGGTGATTAATAACGGCATTGATGTGGCGACAGAAACCATTCTGGCCGATCTTCAGCCCAAAGCGGCAAACGCGCAGCGTCCGAAAATTGCCGTGGTGGCGCATGATCTGCGTTACGACGGGAAAACTAATCAGCAACTGGTGCAGGCGCTGATTGCCCTCGGTGATAACGTGGAAGTACATACCTTCGGTAAATTCTCACCCTTCAGCGCGGATAACGTGGTGAATCACGGTTTCCTGACCGATAAACGTCAGTTGATGAGCAAACTCAACGGCATGGATGCGCTGCTGTTCAGCTCACGCGTCGATAACTACCCGCTTATTCTGTGCGAGGCGTTGTCGATTGGCGTGCCGGTCATTGCGACGCACAGCGATGCCGCGCAGGAAGTGTTGAATAAATCGGGTGGGCACACGGTTGATGACAGCGACGTGCTGCGTCTCGCGCAGTTACCGAAAGCGGAGATTGCACAGGCGATTTTCGGCACCACGCTTGCGCAGTTCAGCGCCCGTAGCCGCCAGGCCTACAGTGGTCAACAGATGCTGGAGGAGTATGTCTCGTTCTATCAGAATCTGTAGCTATCTGCTGCTACCGCTAATCTACCTGCTGGTTAACGTTAAAATTGCCCAGCTCGGCGAGAGTTTCCCGATAACCATCGTTACTTTTTTGCCGCTGCTGCTTTTACTCTACGTTGACCTGATTAACCTGAAAAAGTTGATGATTGCGCTCGGCGCGGGGGCAGGGCTGACGCTGTTTAACTATCTGTTCGGCCAGTCTTACGATGCCAGCAAGTACGTTACCTCGACGATGCTGTTTGTCTACATCGTGATTATTGTCGGCATGGTGTGGAGTATTCGCTTCAAGGTGATTTCGCCGCATAACCACCGCAAAATTTTGCGTGGTTTTTATATGGTGATAGGCGTCATCGTCATGCTGGCGGCCGTCGAGATGCTGCAAATTATTGTCTCCGGTGGCAGTAGCCTGATGGAGACGATTTCGAAATATCTTATATACAGTAACAGCTATGTTCTGAATTTTATCAAGTTCGGCGGTAAGCGTACCACCGCACTTTATTTCGAACCGGCATTCTTCGCTCTGGCGTTAATCTCAATTTGGCTCTGTATCAAACAGTTCGGTATCAAAACCCCTAAGGCAGATGCTATGATTCTGGCAGGGATAATTCTTTCAGGATCATTTTCCGGGGTAATGACGTTTATCCTGTTTTATTTGCTGGAGTGGGCTTTCCAGTATCTGAACAAAGATGCCATTAAGAAAAAACTGCCGTTGGCGATTATCTCACTGGCCGTATTTTTAGTGGGTTTAGTGTTTGCCTTTCCATATATATCTGAGCGCCTGGGTGATTTGGGGACGGAAGGTTCGTCATCCTATTACCGTATTATTGGCCCGCTGGTGATGGTCGGTTACTCGCTGACCAATATTGATGGCATTGTGCGTTTCGGTTCTCTTTACGAATATGTGGCATCATTCGGAATCTTTAACGGTGCGGATGTCGGAAAAACAATAGACAATGGTTTGTATCTGCTCATTATTTATTTTTCGTGGTTCGCAGTGATATTGACGGCATGGTACATGATTAATGTCGGAAAGATGACAATTAACGCTTTTGGGAATAATCGCAATTTCCGAGTGCAGTTGTTTCTTTTTACGCCAATATCGCTGTTTTTTACCGGTTCAATATTTAGCCCGGAATATGCATTTTTAATTGTCTGTCCATTTATTTTGCGTAAAGCACTCAATATGGCAGACAGCGGATAAGGTGGAAAAAACAATGCTGCTGAGTGTCATTACCGTCGCGTTTCGTAACCATGACGGCATCGTCAAAACCTGGCGCTCACTGGCGCATCTGGCAAACGATCCGAGCATCCAGTTTGAGTGGATTGTGGTCGACGGCGGGTCGGCTGACGGCACGGCGGAGTTTCTGGAAAAACGTAACAGACAGTACAACTTACGTTATGTCAGCGAGCCGGATAACGGCCTGTACGATGCGATGAATAAAGGCATCACGATGGCGAAAGGCAAGTTTGCGCTGTTCCTGAACTCCGGCGATGTGTTTCATCAGGATGTCTCACAATTTGTGCGCCAGCTGCGTAATAAAAAAGATGATGCGATGTATCTGGGTGATGCGATGCTCGATTTTGGTGATGGCACGCAGTTAACCCGTCGGGCGAAAAGTGGCTGGTATATTTACCACAGCCTGCCCGCCAGTCATCAGGCTATCTTCTTCCCCACCGTGGGGTTGAAACAAAATCCATATGATATGCAATATCGCGTTTCATCTGATTATGCGCTGGCCGCCAAAATGTATAAAGCAGGCTATGCCTTTAAACGCATTAAAGGGCTGGTGTCTGAATTTTCGATGGGCGGCGTGTCAACCACTAATAATTTACAGTTGTGTCAGGATGCAAAAAATGTTCAGCGTGAAATATTACGTATGCCAAAACTTCTGACGGAATTGTCTTATTTATTACGTCTGCGCACTACCGGAAAAACGAAAGCCTTATATAACAAATCCTGAATATAAGGAAAAAGTATGCAAGATTTATCGGGATTCTCCGTGCCGAAGAATTTTCGTGGGGCGGGGGGTATTAAAGTGCAATTATGGTGGGCGGTGCAATCTACGTTGTTTGCCTGGTCGCCGCAAATACTCTATCGCTGGCGCGCATTTTTGTTACGCCTGTTTGGCGCAAAAATAGGAAAAAACGTAGTCATCCGACCCTCGGTAAAAATTACCTATCCGTGGAAACTAACCCTCGGTGATTATGCCTGGGTAGGCGATGACGCCGTGTTATATACGCTGGGCGATATTACCATCGGCGCAAATTCGGTGGTGTCACAAAAGTGTTATTTGTGTACCGGAAGCCATGACTTCCAGAGTCAACATTTTGATATTACCGCCGCACCGATTGTGATTGGCGAGAAATGCTGGCTGGCGACGGATGTGTTTGTCGCCCCCGGCATTGAAATTGGCGACGGCACCATCGTTGGTGCGCGAAGCAGCGTTTTTAAATCGCTTCCGGCAAACGTGATTTGCCGTGGCAACCCCGCAGTGGTGATACGCGAACGCGTTGAAACTGATTAATTTCTGATAAGTACAGAGGATAAAAACATGTCAAAAGTCGCTCTCATCACCGGCGTAACCGGTCAGGATGGTTCTTACCTGGCAGAGCTTCTGCTGGAAAAAGGCTACGAAGTGCATGGCATTAAGCGCCGCGCTTCCTCTTTTAACACGGAACGCGTTGACCATATCTACCAGGATCCGCACACCAGCAACCCGAAATTCCACCTGCATTACGGCGACCTGACCGACAGCTCCAACCTGACCCGTATCCTGCAGGAAGTGCAGCCGGACGAAGTTTATAACCTTGGCGCGATGAGCCACGTGGCCGTTTCGTTTGAATCCCCGGAATACACCGCCGACGTGGATGCCATGGGCACTCTGCGCCTGCTGGAAGCCATTCGCTTCCTCGGCCTTGAAAAGAAAACCCGTTTCTATCAGGCCTCTACTTCTGAACTGTACGGTCTGGTGCAGGAAATTCCGCAGAAAGAGACCACGCCGTTCTATCCGCGCTCTCCGTATGCCGTCGCCAAACTCTATGCCTACTGGATCACCGTCAACTACCGTGAATCCTACGGCATGTATGCCTGTAACGGCATTCTGTTCAACCATGAATCCCCGCGCCGTGGCGAAACCTTCGTAACCCGCAAAATCACCCGCGCGATTGCCAATATCGCTCAGGGCCTGGAGTCCTGCCTGTACCTCGGCAACATGGATTCCCTGCGTGACTGGGGCCATGCAAAGGATTACGTGAAAATGCAGTGGATGATGCTGCAACAGGACAAACCGGAAGATTTCGTGATCGCCACCGGCGTGCAGTACTCCGTGCGTCAGTTCGTCGAAATGGCCGCAGCGCAACTGGGTATCAAACTGCGCTTTGAAGGCACCGGCGTGGAAGAGAAGGGCATTGTGGTTTCTGTCACCGGCCATGATGCGCCAGGCGTTAAACCGGGCGATATCATCATTGCCGTTGACCCGCGCTATTTCCGTCCTGCGGAAGTGGAAACCCTGCTGGGCGACCCGACCAAAGCGCATGAAGTACTGGGCTGGAAACCGGAAACCACCTTGCAGGAAATGGTTTCAGAAATGGTTGCCAAAGACCTCGAAGCGGCGAAGAAACACTCTCTGCTGAAATCCCACGGCTACGATGTTGCGATCGCGCTGGAGTCCTGAGAATGACCAGACAACGTATTTTTGTGGCGGGCCACCGGGGAATGGTCGGTTCGGCCATTGTCCGCCAGCTTGAGCAGCGAGAAAACGTGGATCTGATTCTGCGTACTCGCGATGAGCTCAACCTGCTCGACAGCCAGGCAGTGAATGAATTCTTTGCCACCGAACAGATCGACCAGGTCTATCTGGCGGCGGCAAAAGTGGGCGGTATTGTGGCAAACAATACCTATCCCGCCGATTTCATCTACGAAAACATGATGATTGAAAGCAACATTATTCACGCCGCACATGTGCATAACGTGAATAAGCTGCTGTTCCTTGGCTCCTCCTGCATCTACCCGAAGCTGGCGAAACAGCCAATGAGCGAAAGCGAGCTGTTACAGGGCACGCTTGAAGAGACCAACGAGCCGTACGCCATTGCCAAAATTGCCGGGATCAAGCTGTGCGAATCCTATAACCGCCAGTACGGTCGCGACTATCGCTCGGTGATGCCAACCAACCTGTACGGGCCGAACGATAACTTCCATCCGAGCAATTCGCACGTCATTCCCGCGCTGCTGCGCCGCTTCCATGAAGCCGCCCAGCAGAATGCATCTGATGTGGTGGTGTGGGGCAGCGGCACGCCGATGCGCGAGTTCCTCCACGTGGACGACATGGCGGCTGCCAGCATCCACGTGATGGAGCTGGACCGCGACGTCTGGCAGGAGAACACCCAGCCGATGCTGTCGCATATCAACGTTGGCACCGGTATCGACTGCACCATTCGCGAACTGGCGCAGACGCTGGCGAAAGTGGTGGGCTTCAAGGGGCGCGTGGTTTTCGATGCGTCGAAACCGGACGGCACGCCGCGCAAACTGCTCGACGTCTCCCGCCTGCATCAACTGGGCTGGTATCACGAAATCACCCTGGAAGCAGGGCTTGCCAGTACTTACCAGTGGTTTCTGCAAAACCAGCAGCGTTTTCGGGGGTAACCGATGTTTCTGAGCACGCAGGATTTTGCCACCGTAGTGCGTTCGACGCCGCTTATCTCAATCGATCTGATTGTGGAGAACGCACAGGGTGAATATCTGCTTGGCAAACGCACCAACCGCCCGGCGCAGGGGTTCTGGTTTGTTCCTGGCGGTCGCGTGCAGAAAGATGAAACGCTCGCCGATGCCTTCGCCCGCTTAACGCAGGCGGAGCTGGGCCTGAGCCTGCCGATATCGGCAGGCCAGTTCTACGGCGTCTGGCAGCACTTTTATGACGACAACTTCTCCGAAGCGGATTTCTCGACCCACTACATTGTGCTGGGCTTCCGCCTGCGCGTTGAAGCAAGCGACCTGACGCTTCCGGATGAGCAACACAACGATTACCGCTGGCTGATGCCGTCGGCGCTGCTGGCTGCGGACAATGTGCATGCCAACAGCCGCGCCTACTTCCTCGAGGAGAAGCGGGCCGAGGTACCAGGGTTATGAGGATATTGGTCTATGGCATCAATTATTCGCCGGAACTGACCGGTATCGGCAAATACACCGGCGAAATGGTCGAGTGGATGGCAAGCCAGGGGCATGAAGTCCGGGTGATCACCGCGCCGCCGTACTACCCGCAGTGGCAGGTGGGCGAGCACTACTCCGCCTGGCGCTATCGCCGGGAAGAGGGCGCGGCCACCGTCTGGCGCTGCCCGCTGTATGTGCCCAAACAGCCCTCCACGCTGAAGCGTTTAATCCATTTAGGCAGTTTTGCCGTCAGCAGCTTTTTCCCGCTGCTGGCCCAGCGTCGCTGGAAGCCGGATCGCATCATCGGCGTGGTGCCCACGCTCTTTTGCACGCCGGGTATGCGTCTGCTGGCAAAACTCTCTGGCGCGCGCACCTTACTGCATATTCAGGATTACGAAGTCGATGCGATGCTTGGCCTGGGTATGGCAGGTAAGGGTAAACCGGGCAAAGTGGCGAAGCTCGCCAGCGCCTTTGAGCGCAGCGGCCTGCATAACGTGGATAACGTCTCGACTATCTCGCGCTCAATGATGAACAAAGCCTGCGAGAAGGGCGTGCCGGAAGAGAAGGTGATTTTCTTCCCGAACTGGTCGGAAGTGGAACGCTTCCGCGAAGTCAACAGCACCCACGTCGCGGTGTTACGCGAGCAGCTTGGCCTGCCAGCCGACCGAAAACTGATTCTTTACTCCGGCAATATCGGAGAGAAGCAGGGGCTGGAAAGTGTGATTGAAGCCGCTGCCCTGCTGCGTGACAAACCGTGGCTGTTTGTGATTGTCGGCCAGGGCGGTGGAAAAGCGCGGCTGGAAAAACAGGCGCAGGAACGTGGGCTGGATAACGTCCGCTTCTTCCCGCTGCAATCTTACGACGCACTGCCTGCGCTGCTCTCGATGGCCGACTGCCATCTGGTGATTCAAAAACGCGGCGCGGCGGATGCGGTACTGCCGTCCAAATTGACCAATATTCTGGCGGTGGGCGGTAATGCGGTGATTACCGCAGAAGCCGAAACCGAGCTGGGGCAGTTGTGCCTCAATGAACCGGGGATCGCCGTTTGCGTCGAGCCGGAATCGGTTCCGGCGTTAATGGAAGGTATTGAACAGGCATTACTGATGCCGAAACGCAACGCGCAGGCGCTGGCCTACGCGGAACGCACGCTCGAAAAAGAGAACGTGCTGAGCCAATTTATTGCTGATATTCGGGGTTAAACGATGAGTCAATCAACACTTTTTCCGGTAGTGATGGCCGGTGGCTCCGGCAGCCGTTTGTGGCCGCTGTCCCGAGTGCTTTATCCCAAACAGTTCCTGTGCCTGAAAGGCGAACTGACCATGTTGCAGGCGACGATTAACCGCCTGCACGGCGTGGAGTGTGAAAGCCCGGTGGTTATCTGCAATGAGCAGCACCGCTTTATCGTGGCCGAACAGCTGCGCCAGATGAATAAGCTGACCGAAAATATCATTCTCGAACCTGTCGGACGCAATACCGCCCCGGCGATTGCTCTGGCGGCGTTGGCGGCGGTACGTCGTGATACCGGCTGCGACCCGCTGATGCTGGTGCTGGCAGCCGACCACGTGATTCAGAATGAAGAGGCGTTCCGTGAAGCGGTGCGCAATGCGACGCCGTACGCAGAAAGCGGAAAGCTGGTCACGTTTGGTATCGTGCCCGATATGCCGGAAACCGGCTACGGCTACATTCGCCGGGGTGATGTCAGCCCTGGCGAAAAAGACGCGGTGGCCTTTGATGTCGCCCAGTTTGTCGAAAAACCGAATCTTGATACCGCCCAGGCGTATGTCTCCAGCGGCGAATACTACTGGAACAGCGGCATGTTCCTGTTCCGCGCCGGGCGCTTCCTTGAAGAGCTGAAAAAATATCGCCCGGATATTCTTGAGGCCTGCGAAAAAGCGATGAACGTCACCGATCCGGATCTCGATTTTATCCGTGTTGATGAAGCGGCGTTTGTTGCCTGCCCGGAAGAGTCTGTCGACTATGCGGTGATGGAACAAACCGCCGATGCGGTGGTGGTGCCGATGGACGCGGGCTGGAGCGACGTAGGTTCCTGGTCCTCGCTGTGGGAAATCAGCAACCACACGCCGGAAGGCAACGTGCATCACGGTGACGTGATCAGCCACAAAACCGAAAACAGCTATGTGTACGCCGAATCCGGCCTGGTGACGACCGTTGGTGTAAAGGATTTGGTGGTGGTTCAAACCAAAGACGCGGTTCTGATCGCCGATCGCAGCGCGGTGCAGGACGTCAAAAAAGTCGTCGAGCAGATTAAAGCCGATGGTCGCCATGAGCATCATATTCACCGCGAAGTGTATCGCCCGTGGGGGAAATATGACTCTATTGATTCCGGCGATCGCTATCAGGTGAAGCGGATCACCGTGAAACCGGGCGAGGGGCTTTCGCTGCAAATGCATCACCACCGGGCAGAACACTGGATTGTGGTGGCGGGCACCGCCAAAGTCACCATCAACGATGACGTCAAGCTGCTGGGTGAAAATGAATCTATCTATATCCCGCTCGGCGCGACGCATAGCCTCGAAAATCCCGGCAAGATCCCGCTCGATTTAATTGAGGTCCGTTCCGGTTCGTATCTGGAAGAGGATGATGTGGTGCGCTTCGCGGACCGCTACGGGCGCGTATAGCGCGTTTTGTTAGCCGGATAAGCGCAGTACCATCCGGCAATTCACGACACTGAAAATAATGACCCTCACCGGTCAGGGCCAACTGTTGCCTGAAGAAAGGTAAAAACATGAAAACGTTAACCTGTTTTAAAGCCTATGACATTCGCGGCAAATTAGGCGAAGAGCTGAATGAAGATATTGCGTGGCGTATTGGCCGCGCCTATGGCGAGTTTCTGAAACCAAAAACCATTGTGCTGGGCGGCGATGTGCGTCTGACCAGCGAAGCGCTGAAGCTGGCGCTGGCGCGCGGCCTGCGCGATGCGGGCGTCGATGTGCTTGATATTGGCCTTTCCGGCACCGAAGAGATCTACTTTGCCACGTTCCATCTTGGCATCGACGGCGGCATTGAAGTCACCGCCAGTCATAATCCGATGGATTACAACGGCATGAAACTGGTGCGCGAAGGCGCGCGCCCAATCAGCGGTGATACCGGGCTGCGCGATGTGCAGCGCCTGGCGGAAGCCAACGACTTCCCGCCGGTGGATGAAAGTCAGCGCGGCAGCTATCAGAAAATTGATCTGCGCGATGCGTACATCGATCACCTGTTGCAATACATCAACGTCAAAAATCTGACGCCGCTCAAGCTGGTGGTGAACTCCGGCAACGGCGCGGCGGGCCCGGTGATAGATGCGCTGGAAGCCCGGTTTAAAGCACTGAACGTGCCGGTGACGCTGATTAAAGTGCACAACACCCCTGACGGTAATTTCCCCAACGGTATTCCTAACCCGCTGTTACCCGAGTGCCGCGATGACACCCGCAATGCGGTGATCGAACACGGCGCGGATATGGGCATCGCCTTTGACGGCGATTTCGACCGCTGCTTCCTGTTTGATGAGACCGGGCAGTTTATCGAAGGCTATTACATTGTTGGCCTGCTGGCGGAAGCGTTTCTTGAGAAAAATCCGGGGGCGAAAATCATTCATGACCCGCGTCTGTCCTGGAACACGGTAGATGTGGTGACGGCGGCGGGCGGCACGCCGGTGATGTCGAAAACCGGGCACGCCTTTATCAAAGAACGCATGCGTAAAGACGACGCCATCTACGGCGGCGAAATGAGCGCCCATCACTACTTCCGTGATTTTGCTTACTGCGATAGCGGGATGATCCCGTGGCTGCTGGTAAGCGAACTGCTGTGCCTGAAAGGAAAAACGCTGGGTGAACTGGTGCGTGACCGCATGGCGGCTTTCCCGGCGAGCGGCGAGATCAACAGTAAACTGGCAGAGCCTGCCACGGCAATTGCCCGCGTGGAGCAGCATTTTGCTAATGAGGCGCTGGAAATCGACCGCACCGACGGCATTAGCCTTGCGTTTGCCGACTGGCGCTTCAATCTGCGTTCCTCGAACACCGAACCGGTGGTGCGTCTGAACGTGGAATCGCGCGGCGACACCCCGCTGATGCAGGCGCGAACGCAGGATATTCTGGCGCTGCTTAAGCAGTAGACCCCTCACTCCGGCCTTCTCCCAACGTGCGCGCTGGGGAAATGTCAGATGGCGCTTCGCTTATCAGACCTACAGGCATGTGCAATAGGTTGAAATTATTGCTGATTGTAGGTCGGGTAAGCGAAGCGCCACCCGACGGGATGCAGGCACAATCGTTTGTCAACGCTCTCCCTGAGGGAGTGCGGGGGAAAGGTTAAAAAGGAACAACGATGACGACTCTAAAAAAGCGCGAGCGAGCCAAAACGAATGCATCGTTAATTTCAATGGTGCAGCGTTTTTCAGATATCACCATTATGCTCGGCGGGCTGTGGGTAGTGTGCAAAGCCGCGGCGCTGCCGTTTTTATATCTCCATCTGCTGATGGCGCTGGTGACGCTGGTGGTGTTCCAGATGATCGGCGGGATCACTGATTTCTACCGTTCATGGCGCGGCGTGCGCATTACCACCGAACTGCTCTTGCTGTTACAGAACTGGACCCTGAGCCTGGTGTTCAGCGCAGGGCTGCTGGCATTCGATGATGATTTCAGCACCAATATCAGCGTCTGGCTGAGCTGGTATTTACTGACAACCTGCGGCATGTTGGCCAGCCGGGCGTTTATTCGCTATGGCGCGGGCGTGTTGCGCAATCACGGCTATAACAAACGCTACGTCGCGGTGGCGGGCGATCTCCCGCAGGGGCAGGCGCTGCTGGAGAGCTTCCGCAACCAACCGTGGCTCGGTTATGAAGTGGTGGGCACCTATCATGACGCTAAACCCGGCGGCGTCAGCGCCGACTGGGCGGGCAATATTCAGCAACTGCTGGACGACGCGCGCGCGGGCAAAATTCACAACGTCTATATCGCCATGTCGATGCAGGAAGAAAGCCTGATCAAAAAACTGATGCGCGAGCTGGCGGATACCACCTGCTCGGTGCTGATCATCCCCGATGTGTTCACCTTTAACATTCTTCATTCGCGCATTGAAGAGGTCAACGGCGTACCGGTGGTGCCGCTGTACGACACGCCGCTCTCCGGCGTGAACCGCATCATCAAACGGCTGGAAGATATTGTGCTGGCCAGCATGATCCTGCTGCTGATTTCGCCTGCGCTATGCTGCATTGCCCTGGCGGTGAAACTCACCTCCGCCGGGCCGGTCATTTTCCGCCAGACTCGCTACGGCATGGACGGCAAGCCTATCAAAGTGTGGAAATTTCGCTCCATGAAGGTGATGGAAAACGACGCGGTGGTCACTCAGGCGACACAGAACGACCCGCGCGTGACGCCGGTTGGAAACTTCCTGCGTCGTACCTCGCTCGATGAACTGCCGCAGTTTATCAATGTGCTCACCGGTGGCATGTCGATCGTCGGCCCGCGCCCTCATGCGGTGGCGCATAACGAACAGTATCGCCAGTTGATTGAAGGCTACATGTTGCGCCACAAAGTGAAGCCTGGCATTACCGGCTGGGCACAGATCAACGGCTGGCGCGGCGAAACGGACACGCTGGAAAAGATGGAAAAACGCGTCGAGTTCGACCTGGAATACATTCGCGAATGGAGCCTGTGGTTCGATATCAAAATTGTTTTCCTGACGGTGTTTAAAGGCTTCGTCAGTAAAACGGCGTATTGAGGAACAGGTATGAGCCTGAGAGAAAAAACCATCAGCGGCGCGAAGTGGTCGGCCATGGCGACCGTTATCATCATCGGCCTGGGGCTGGTGCAGATGACGGTGCTGGCGCGCATCATCGATAACCACCAGTTCGGTCTGCTGACCGTTTCACTGGTGATTATCGCGCTGGCCGATACGCTGTCTGATTTCGGTATTGCAAACTCGATTATTCAGCGCAAAGAGATAAGCCATCTCGAACTGACCACCCTGTACTGGCTAAACGTCGGGCTGGGTGTGGTGGTGTGCGTGACGGTGTTTGCCCTGAGCGGGGCGATTGCCAGCGTGTTGCATAACCCGGATTTACAGCCGCTGATTCAGACCTTATCGCTGGCGTTTATTGTTACCCCCCATGGGCAGCAGTTCCGCGCGCTGATGCAAAAAGAGCTGGAGTTCAACAAGATTGGCCTGATTGAAACCAGTTCGGTGCTGGCGGGTTTCACCTTCACCGTGGTGTCGGCGCATTTCTGGCCGCTGGCGATGACTGCGATCCTCGGTTATCTGGTCAACAGCGCGGTGCGTACGCTGCTGTTTGGCTACTTTGGCCGCAAAATTTATCGCCCTGGGCTGCATTTCTCGCTGGCGAGCGTGTCGTCTAACCTGCGTTTCGGCGCATGGCTGACGGCGGATAGTGTCATCAACTACGTGAATACTAACCTCTCAACGCTGGTGCTGGCGCGTATTCTGGGGGCGAGCGTCGCGGGCGGCTACAACCTGGCCTATAACGTGGCGGTGGTACCGCCGATGAAGCTGAACCCGATTATTACCCGCGTGCTGTTCCCGGCGTTCGCCAAAATCCAGGACGACACGGCCAAACTGCGCGTCAACTTCTACAAGCTGCTTTCCGTGGTTGGCATTATCAACTTCCCGGCGCTGCTTGGGCTAATGGTGGTGAGCAACAACTTTGTGCCGCTGGTTTTCGGTGAGAAGTGGGCGAGCATCATTCCGGTGCTGCAACTGCTGTGCGTGGTGGGGCTACTGCGTTCGGTGGGGAATCCGATTGGTTCGTTGCTGATGGCGAAAGCGCGCGTCGATATCAGCTTTAAATTCAACGTCTTTAAAACCTGCCTGTTTATCCCGGCGATTATTGTCGGCGGCCAGTTGGGCGGCGCGATTGGCGTCACGCTGGGCTTCCTGCTGGTGCAAATTATCAACACCATTCTGAGCTATTTCGTGCTGATCAAACCCATTCTGGGCTCCAGCTACCGTGAATACATTCTCAGCCTGTGGCTGCCGTTTTATCTCTCCTTGCCCACGCTCGCGGTGAGTTACGGCCTGGGCTGGGCGCTGAACGGTCAGCTATCGCTGGCGCTGCTGCTGGCGGTGCAGATTGCCGCAGGCGTACTGGCCTTTGGGGGGATGATTGTGCTCTCCCGCCACCCGCTGGTGGTGGAGATGAAGCGCCAGCTGTGCCGTAACGAGAAGATGAAAACACTGCTTCGCGCAGGCTAATTTTTTGAGGTCATTATGAAATTATTGATTCTTGGCAACCACACCTGCGGCAACCGTGGCGACAGCGCCATTCTGCGCGGGCTTTTAGATGCCATCAACACGCTGTCGCCTGAGGCTGAAGTGGATGTGATGAGCCGTTATCCGGTGAGTTCTTCCTGGTTGTTAAATCGCCCGGTGATGGGCGACCCGCTCTATTTGCAGATGAAAGCGCACAACAATGCGCCGGGCATGGTCGGGCGAGTGAAGAAAGTGCTGCGCCGACGCTATCAGCACCAGGTGCTGCTCTCGCGCGTCACCGACAGCGGCAAGCTGCGTAATATCTCCATTGCCCAGGGCTTTACCGATTTTGTGCGCCTGCTGTCAGGCTACGATGCGATTATCCAGGTCGGCGGATCGTTCTTCGTTGACCTGTATGGCGTGACGCAGTTTGAGCACGCGCTGTGTACCTTTATGGCGAAAAAACCGATTTATATGGTCGGGCACAGCGTGGGGCCATTCCAGGCACCGGCGTTCAATCAAATGGCGAACTATGTGTTCGGTCATTGCGACGCCTTGTTCTTGCGCGAATCGGTGAGCCTCGACCTGATGAAGCGTAGCGACATCGACACGTCCAAAGTGGAGAAGGGCGTTGATACCGCCTGGCTGGTGGATCACCACGATGATACCTTTGACGCGAGCTACGCCGTTCAACACTGGCTGAACGTGGCGCAGCAGCAGAAAACCGTCGCGATAACGCTGCGTGAACTGGCGCCGTTCGATAAGCGGCTCGGCACCACACAGGAAGCCTACGAAAAAGCATTTGCGGGCGTAGTCAACCGTATTATCGCCAGCGGCTGGCAGGTGATGGCGCTCTCTACCTGTACGGGTATCGACAGCTACAACAAAGACGATCGCATGGTGGCCCTTAACCTGCGTAAACATATTCAGGACCCGTCGCGCTATCACGTGGTCATGGATGAGCTTAACGATCTGGAAATGGGCAAACTGCTGGGCGCCTGTGACCTGACGGTCGGTACGCGTTTGCACTCGGCGATTATCTCCATGAACTTTGGTACGCCTGCCATCGCCATTAACTACGAGCACAAATCAGCGGGCATTATGCAGCAGCTGGGTATGCCGGAGATGGCGGTGGATATTCGCCATCTGTTGAACGGCGACCTGGAAGCGATGGCCGCAGACACATTAGGCCAACTTTCCACCCTGGTGCCGCGCCTGAACGAAGCGGTGGCGCGGGAGCGCGCGGCGGGGCTGTCGATGGTGGAATCGGTCTTAACGCGAATCGGGGAGGGGAAATGAAGGTTGGTTTCTTCTTACTGAAATTCCCGTTGTCGTCTGAAACGTTTGTGCTCAACCAGATTGTGGCCTTTATCGAAATGGGCCATGAGGTAGAAATAATCGCCCTGCAAAAGGGGGATATGACCAATACCCATGCGGCGTACACCCAATATGACCTGGCGGCGAAAACCCGCTGGTTACAGGATGAACCGGTGAGCACGGGTGCGAAGTTTCGTCATCGCGCAGTCAGCACGTTGCGCGGGTTACATCGCCCGGCAACGTGGCAGGCGCTCAATATTAAGCGCTACGGCCACGAAGCGCGCAACCTGATCCTTTCGGCCATTTGCGGCAATAACGCCCAACCCTTTAGCGCCGATGTGTTTATCGCCCACTTCGGCCCCGCGGGTGTCACGGCGGCGAAACTGCGCGAACTGGGCGTGATCCGCGGCAAAATCGCTACCGTTTTTCACGGTATTGATATCTCCAGCCGCGATGTGCTGAGCCACTACACGCCGGAATATCAGCAACTGTTTCGACGGGGCGATTTAATGTTACCCATCAGTGATTTGTGGGCAAAACGGCTACAGGGCATGGGCTGCCCGAGCGCCAAAATCGCCGTCTCGCGAATGGGCGTCAACATGGAGCGCTTCGCCTTGCGTCCAACCAAAGCGCCGGGCGAGACGCTGCAAATTATCTCTGTGGCCCGCCTGACGGAGAAAAAAGGTCTGCACGTGGCGATTGAAGCCTGCCGCCAGTTGAAAGAGCGCGGCGTGGCGTTTCATTACCGCATCCTCGGCATTGGCCCGTGGGAACGTCGCCTGCGCACGCTGATCGAACAGTATCAACTGGAAGGCTACGTGGAGATGCCGGGTTTCAAGCCCAGCCATGAGGTAAAAGCGATGCTCGACGACGCGGATGTGTTCCTGCTGCCGTCAATTACCGGCGCGGATGGCGATATGGAAGGCATTCCTGTGGCGCTGATGGAAGCGATGGCGGTGGGCATCCCGGTGCTCTCGACCGAGCACAGCGGTATTCCGGAACTGATAGACGCCAACGCCTCCGGCTGGCTGGTGGCGGAGAACGACGCCCCGGCACTGGCAGGGAAACTCAGCGAACTGCGCCATCTTGATGAACAGACGCTAGGCCCGGTGCTCCAACGCGCCCGCGAAAAAGTCGAAACCGATTTCAATCAGCAGGTGATTAACCGCCAACTGGCGAGCCTGTTGCAAACCCTTTGCTATTGAGGTTGCATGGATAAAAAACTCTCCCGACGTCGCTTCCTGTCGGCAGGCGCTGCGCTTGCCGCAGTACCTCTGCTCCACAGCCCCACTGCACGCGCGCTGGGGCGTAATGATGCAGTCGATATCCGCAACTATCTGGTCGGCAATGACTGGATCAGGGCATTTCGTCAGGCGTTTGACGACGCCGACATTATCGACGTCCCCAAAGGCGTGATTTGTGACAATATCAACACCGGCATCATCATGCCGCCGGGTAAAACGCTGCAGGTTAACGGCACCCTGAAAGGCAATGGTCGTGGGCGTTTTGCGCTGCAGGATGGCTGTAAAGTGGTGGGGGAGGGGAGCCTCAATAATATTACCCTCGACGTGCGAGGTTCTGACTGCACCATCGAAGGGCTGGCGATGAGCGGCTTTGGCCCGGTGGCGCAAATTTACATCGGGGGCAAAGAAAAAAGGACGATGCGCAATCTCACCATATCGCGGATTAATGTCAGCCAGGCCAACTACGGTATTTTACGTCAGGGATTCCATAATCAACTCGATGGCGTAAAAATCACCCACAGCAAATTTAGCCATCTTCAGGGCGATGCCATTGAATGGAACGTCGCGATTAACGACAAGAATATTCTCATCTCCGATCATGTGATTGACCATATCGATTGCACCAATGGCAAGACCAACTGGGGCATCGGTATTGGGCTCGCAGGCAGCACCTACGATAACGACTATCCGGAGCACCAGGCGGTAAAAAACTTTGTCGTCGCCAACATCACCGGCAGCCACTGCCGACAACTGGTTCACGTCGAAAACGGTAAACACTTTATTATCCGTAATATTAAGGCACGAAATATCACCCCGGAATTCAGTAAGAAAGCCGGAATTGATAACGCAACGGTAGCAATATATGGATGTGATAATTTCGTTATCGATGGTGTGGATATGGTTAATAGCGCGGGTATGCTAATTGGCTATGGTGTAATCAAAGGGAAATATCTGTCGATACCGCAGAACTTCAGGGTAAATAATGTGCGGATGGATAACCGCCAATTAACGCTAAAGCTGCGGGGGATACAGATCTCCTCGGGGAATGCGCCCTCGTTTGTTGCGCTGACCAACCTCGATTTGAACCACGCATCGCTGGAGATTCACAACAAACCACAGCACATCTTTATGCGTAATATCAAGGTGATACAACCCACTTCGCGCGGGCCGGCGCTACAGCTCCACTTCGACTTACGCAAGGATGTTCGCGGGAAGTTTATGGCCAAACAGGAGACGCTGCTCTCAATGTCAAATATTCATGCGGTCAATGAAAACGGCCAGCGATCGGTGGATATTGACCGTATTGATCAGCACGTTGTCAATGTTGATGCGCTGAATTTCACCCTGCCTGGACGCTGAATTTTTAGCCGAACCCACCTCTTCAGACGCATTCTCGGATTGTATCCAGAGATTTAGCGGTATTTACCCGATACTATGAGAAAACATAGTGGATCAAACATGTTTAATAGCTATAATTCATCAACCGTATATAGGTGGACACGATAATGGTTAATTTGAAAGCAGTCATTCCGGTAGCCGGGCTGGGCATGCATATGCTCCCTGCCACCAAGGCCATTCCTAAAGAGATGCTACCGATCGTTGACAAGCCGATGATCCAATACATCGTCGACGAAATTGTTGCTGCAGGGATCAAAGAAATCGTCCTGGTCACCCACGCCTCCAAAAATGCCGTGGAAAACCACTTCGACACCTCCTACGAACTGGAAGCCCTGCTGGAGCAACGCGTTAAGCGTCAGCTGCTGGCGGAAGTTCAGTCCATTTGCCCACCGGGCGTTACCATCATGAACGTGCGTCAGGCACAGCCGCTGGGCCTGGGCCACTCAATTCTTTGCGCGCGTCCGATCGTTGGCGATAACCCGTTTGTGGTAGTTCTGCCCGATATCATTCTCGATGGCGCATCCGCCGACCCACTGCGTTATAACCTTGCTGCGATGGTGGCACGTTTCAACGAAACGGGCCGCAGCCAGGTGCTGGCGAAACGTATGCCGGGCGATCTTTCTGAATACTCGGTTATTCAGACCAAAGAGCCGCTGACCGTAGAAGGTAAGGTGAGCCGTATCGTTGAGTTCATCGAAAAACCGGACCAACCGCAAACGCTGGATTCCGACCTGATGGCAGTAGGGCGCTATGTGCTTTCCGCTGACATCTGGGCCGAGCTGGAAAAAACTGCCCCAGGTGCCTGGGGACGTATTCAGCTGACGGATGCTATTGCCGAGCTGGCGAAGAAACAGTCCGTTGACGCGATGCTGATGAGCGGCGACAGCTACGACTGCGGAAAGAAAATGGGTTACATGCAGGCGTTTGTCCAGTACGGGCTGCGCAACCTGAAAGAAGGGGCCAAGTTCCGTAAAGGGATTGAGAAACTGCTGTCAGAATAAGACACTACGCCACAACACGGAAAGTTGGTGATGTAACAGAACGGCAGATGATTGTGGTTGAGGAACATCTCATTTCACAACAGCTGCCGTTTTTGCTTTTAAAAACAATAACTAAAATTGGTGATTGCGCGGCGTTTTTTGACAAAAATTGCCGGATTTCTCCTTGTCTTACACAGGGATTGCGCCCAAAATAGTGAGCTGAATTGGTGGGTGAGATTCATCGCAAATGTGAAGGTTTGCGGTAGGCTGGCCTGCGACATAATGAATTTTGTGCAGTGCACTGGTAGCTGTTGAGCCAGGGGCGGTAGCATACCTTTAGTGAGATAACTATGAAGAGAATTATTACTTTCGGTACATTTGACGTCTTTCATGTTGGTCATGTTAATATTCTGGAAAGAGCTGCTGAATATGGCAATCATTTGATTGTAGGTGTGAGTTCCGATAATTTGAATTATGCTAAAAAGGGGAGGTTTCCCGTCTACAGTCAACAAGAAAGATGTCGAATTATAAGCGCCTTAAAATTTGTTGATGAAGTGTTTTTGGAAGAGTCTCTTGAGCTTAAAAAAAATTACATTTTAGAGTTTCGTGCTGATGTACTTATTATGGGGGATGACTGGAAAGGACGTTTTGATTGGGTGAAGGACGTCTGCGAAGTTATTTATTTACCAAGAACACCTTCAATATCAACTACTGAGATTATTGAAGTGGTAAAACAGTTAAAATAAATATTGATAATTAACATGATTTTAGATTGAAAAAATGGCAGTCTTTTAGCTTGGGTTTTTTCTTGAAGGTTAAATATGAATCATATTTTAAGATTTGCTATTTCACTATTTTCTCTACCAATTGTCTTCATTCTTAGACCATTTATAACTAAAAATAAGTATCTTTTCTACTCTCCTCTTGGGCTCAAAGGGAATATCAAATATTTATATGATTATTACAAGGAAAAAGGTGAGTGTTGCGAGTTTATCGATATAAGTCAGATTACATTGAAACAGCAAATTAAGCTTGTTTTTAATTTTGCAAAAACACGAGCTGTTTTTTTGACCCATGGTTTAGGAAGATTACCCTTAGCATGTTTTCTGGTACCAAGAGTCCAATTGTGGCATGGTTTCCCACTCAAAAATATTCTCCTAAATAGCCCTTATGATTTAAATAAATTTAGTTTTATTGGTTTCAATAAAGTTTATAAGCTGCTTTATAGGTTAAGGATTTATTTTAGCTACACATATTTGGTTACATCTGACTCACTAATGGGAAGGCGATTAGCTAATAGCTTCAGATATAATGATAATAAAGTTTTGTTTTTTGGTGTGCCCTCACAGGAAGTTGCGGAATCAAAAATCAAAAAGAATAAAGATAATCTTCTAAAAATCCTATATCTCCCAACTTGGCGAGATGGTTCGGATGATATTAAAGATATATTGTTAAAAATGAAAACTGCTTTTGAAAATAAGTTTTCAACAGATAATGAAATTAATTTAATTATTAAGTTGCATCCATATGAATTGAAACGAATTGACGTCAAAAAGTTAGAAAGCACTAATGTCAAATTTATTAATTCAGATGTTTGTGACATGGTGGATTTTTATTCTGAGTTTGATTGTTTAATTACGGATTATTCCAGTGCTTGTTTTGAGTTTGCACCCGTTTCTAAAAGTGTAATTTTCTATACTCCTGATATAGATAGATACATGAATAACCGGGGGTTTGATGAACATATGAATATGATGATAAGAAAATTAGGTATTCGTGATGTTGATGATTTACTAGCCGCTCTATTACAATTAAAAAACAATGATAAATTTTTCGCGTTAGATTATACCACGTATGTTGGAAGTAGTAAGGGGTGTATGGAATCCATTTATGCAAAATTTAAATAATTCATTAGTTTCAATTATTATGCCTATATATAATGGTGAGGCCTATATTCATGATTCTATATCATCAGTTAAAAAACAAAGTTATGATAATTGGGAGTTAATAATTATTGATGATCATTCAAATGACGCAAGTTTACAAATAGCGCAAAAATATGCAGAGCAAGATGAAAGGGTCAAAGTATTTCAAACAGAGATGCTTTGTAGTGGAGCTGCAAAAGCAAGAAATTTGGGAGTTCAATATTGTACTGGTCGATATATAGCATTTCTAGATTGTGATGACTATTGGTCTGCTAATAAAATTCAGTTGCAAATAGCATTGATGAAAGAACATAATGCTAATTTTTGTTATGGGTCTTATGCTATATTTTCTGGTCATGTAAACAACCTCATTGGCGAATTTCGGCCACAATCACTAATAAGTTACAGCAAATTGCTTAGGGGATGTGATATTGGTTGCTTGACCGTAATGTATGATTCATATGCCTTGGGGAAACATTTTTTTCCTATGGTTGATAAAGAAGATTATGCTCTTTGGTTAAAAATACTTAAGTCTGAGCATGCCAGAGTAGTGCTCTGTGAAAGTATTATTGCTTTTTATCGAGTGTCTTCAGAATCACTCTCGTCTAATAAATGGAGGGAGTTAGTACGGCAATATAATGTTTATCGCAGGGTTGAAGGTATTGGAGTGCTCAAGTCTCTATTTTATTTATCCTGTTATGCGTGCTATGGATTGAAAAAACATTACATAAATTATAGAGGTAAATAAATTGATAATGCGTGATGATAAATTCATCCATAGAACTTTTTTTATAGTTTTTTTCTTTTCTATATTTTGTTCTTTTAATTTTTTGCCATTTATTAGTGCCGAAGTGCAGCCTGTAATTGGTGTGTTCATTATAGCATACGGTACTGTTCAAATACTTTTAAATTTAAAGTTATCAAGCACATCCTTTAGTATAGTAATATTCCTGTTTTTTCTGGCGCCTTCATTTGTTATAGGGGTTTTAACAAAAGCTTCAAACGGGATTACAATATTTTTCTATTTGATTGGTCCGGCTGTTTTTTGTTACTTTTATAAATATTTTGGATTTTTACAAAAAAAACATTTAGTTATAATATTGACTGTTTTTTTTATTGTTTCAATTATTCAGGCTATTTCTCCTGATGCTATTAATGGTATTATTAATCCTATATTTGAAAAAATAATTAAACGAGGGCGTCTGGGTTTTTATGGCGGTGGGCGAGGTGTAGGTGTTCTATATTCTGAACCAGCGCATGCTGCAAAGTACATATTTTTATTATCAGTACTGCTGATAACGATGATTATTTCCCCTAAGTTATTTCATGATATAAATACTCATTACAATAAAAAGAATATATTTCTAGTTTTCATGCTTGTTGTATGTATTTTTTTAAATAAAAGCGCATCGCTTTATGCTACTTATTTAATACTTTTGTTTTTTTATTTGTTTTTTTATTTTCTGAGTGCAAATGTCAATCGGTTGTTATCATTTTTTATTATTGCGCCAATGTTATTATTTGCAGTTTATGTTTTTATTTTGTTTGGGGGATATAATTTCCTACCTGAACGTTTATCCGGGATCATGAACTCATTCCTTGAAGTTAGG
This sequence comes from Pseudocitrobacter corydidari, assembly GCF_021172065.1. Classification (NCBI taxonomy): domain Bacteria; kingdom Pseudomonadati; phylum Pseudomonadota; class Gammaproteobacteria; order Enterobacterales; family Enterobacteriaceae; genus Pseudocitrobacter; species Pseudocitrobacter corydidari. Next base: position 668,245 of record NZ_CP087880.1, read on the forward strand.
AAGGATTTTAGTTTAGATGATTTACAATATTTTGGAAGTATCAGAATAATATCTGTTATAGCGGGATATGCTGGAGCATTTATCGAGCCTTTAGGGGTCGGTTTAGGCAATGGCGGGGATGAGATATTTCAAATTATGGAGAAAGTGGGTTTTAATACTAATGCTATTTCCTTCTTGACGAGCCAGGATGTTGAGTTCCTTAAGCCTAATGCATATGGAGCTCAAATTTCACTTGATGCAGGTATTCTGGGTTTTGTTATAGTAATGAGTTTTACTATTTATTTGCTTTCGAAAATTAATACAGCAACTAAAACACATTGTTTTTTTAGTTCGCTATTAGCTTTGTCAATTTTTCAGATATTGTTTTTCAGTACCACTACTGTTACGGCTCCCTGGATGACCTTGGCTTTAAGCTTATTTGCATTAAAAAGGTTAAAGAGATGAATTTGATCTTAAATAATTGGTACTTATATGTCATTCCCTTTTTATATGGCATGATGCTGCTCATTGAGTTCATATCACAATATAGTCGAGTGGCTGGATATTTTATTGATAAAAATGCAATAGCCTATTCTTTGCAGAATACTACTTTTACTTTAACACGTTTCTTCTCTGTATTGCTGATGCCTCTGATTGGTCTTATGGTCGATAGTGGTTATACACCTTCTATCTTCATAGTATGTGTGCTCTTATCTTTCTACTTTGCGGCTATCTTAGGTGGTGGAGTATATTTCTTACGTAAACCAATTTGCAACTTTTATATAAGATTCATTATAAACTATGTCAATGGTAGAGGGATCTTTCATTCGTTTTTCAGGTCTATTTCCAATAGTAAAGTGGAAGGAATAAAAGTTGATATTTCAGATATAGATAACTTTAAAGTTGATTATAAATATTTCTTTATTGCATGCTTTGTTTATTCTATTCATGCTATAGGGATCTTCATGACTTTTTATTTTGCTCTAATATCGCCTAGTCATAAAATAATGATTACGCAAATGTCTGGTGTTATAAATGCCTTTGCAACTTTATTATTAACTTTTAAAATTGATCCTGCGCTTTCGGTAGCCATTGAGAGGCGTTATAATTTTATTTCTGCTTTTATGTCAATATTTTATGCTCGAATTTTTGTATTCTCAGTTATTGCGCCGGCTATATTTTTATTACTCTATAAGGCAACTGTTTAAACAATGACAATGAAATTTTCAGTTATAATCCCTCTTTATAATAAAGAGAAATATATTGCAAGTGCAATATGGTCCATCTTGGATCAGACATATCAAGATTTTGAAATAATAGTGGTTGATGATGGTTCTACAGATAAAAGCGTTTGTGTTGTTGAAAACATAAATGATACGCGTATAAAACTAATAAAACAAAAAAACTGTGGCGTTTCGTGTGCAAGAAATACTGGAATTAATAATGCTGTTGGCGACTATTTACTTTTTCTCGACGGGGATGACATTTATTTGCCAAATGCGTTAGAGCATTTCTCTTTTTTAATTGAAAAATTTCCTGATAATGGTTATTACTGCTCTAACTATTATAGGGTTCGCGACGGGCATAAAACACCAGCAATAGATGTATCAAGGATTTTGGGTAAAAAATTCGAATATGGTGTTGTGGATAATTTTTTCTATATAGCCGCATATCATCCTGGATCTTTTCCATGCCATGCCTCAACTTTCTGTATTGAAAGGAAATCACTATTAATCAGTGAGTTGACTTTTCCGAATGGGGTTACTCATACAGAGGATGTTTATTTCTGCTCATTATTAGCGATGAAGTTTAGACCGGTATTCTCTCGGGAATGCATACATGAATATAATCTTAACACTGAGGCTAATTCCAGAAATACCAGGCCCACAAATGAAAGATTTATCATTGAAGAACTAAGGAAATATGTTGATACTATTCCTTGGTTAAAACATTTCTTAGCTAAGAATATTATTCACTTGCTTTATAATTGCCTTGAGTTTGGGGACCAGGTTAATTTTTATAAGCATAAAAAAGAACCTATGTTTTCATATGGCTATATGCTCTCCTCCTATAAAATTCATTTTTTAGTATTAAAGTTTTTACCTTTTAAACTCCTCCGAAAATTGTACCTTATTAAATTAGGAAGGAAAAATTAAAGCTTGTCATCTCCATTTTATTAGTTAATACCTTTCGAATATAACGTGCTAAGGTATAAATTGTAGTGAAACCTCATACAGGAGTACATAATGTCCAAGCAACAGATCGGCGTAGTCGGTATGGCAGTGATGGGGCGCAACCTGGCGCTCAACATCGAAAGCCGTGGTTATACCGTCTCCATCTTTAACCGCTCCCGTGAAAAAACTGAAGAAGTTGTTGCCGAAAATCCAGGCAAAAAACTGGTTCCTTATTACACGGTACAGGAATTCGTCGAATCTCTTGAAACCCCTCGTCGTATCCTGTTGATGGTGAAAGCAGGCGCGGGCACCGATGCCGCGATTGACTCCCTGAAACCGTATCTCGATAAAGGCGACATCATCATTGATGGTGGTAACACCTTCTTCCAGGACACCATTCGCCGTAACCGTGAGCTGTCTGCTGAAGGTTTCAACTTCATCGGTACCGGTGTTTCCGGTGGTGAAGAGGGCGCACTGAAAGGCCCATCCATCATGCCTGGTGGTCAGAAAGAAGCCTATGAGCTGGTGGCCCCAATCCTGACTAAAATTGCTGCGGTTGCTGAAGATGGCGAACCGTGTGTGACCTATATTGGAGCAGATGGCGCGGGTCACTACGTGAAAATGGTGCACAACGGTATCGAATACGGTGATATGCAGCTGATCGCAGAAGCGTATTCTCTGCTGAAAGGTGGCCTGAACCTGTCTAATGATGAGCTGGCAAAAACCTTCACCGAGTGGAATGAAGGCGAACTGAGCAGCTATCTGATCGATATCACCAAAGATATCTTCACCAAAAAAGATGAAGACGGTAACTATCTGGTTGATGTGATTCTGGATGAAGCAGCTAACAAAGGTACCGGTAAGTGGACCAGCCAGAGCTCCCTGGATCTCGGTGAGCCGCTGTCCCTGATCACCGAGTCCGTATTCGCGCGCTATATCTCCTCTCTGAAAGATCAGCGTGTTGCAGCCTCTAAAGTGCTTTCCGGCCCTAAAGCGGAACTGGCTGGCGACAAAGCGGCGTTCGTTGAGAAAGTACGCCGTGCGCTGTATCTCGGTAAAATCGTTTCTTACGCGCAGGGTTTCTCTCAGCTGCGTGCCGCGTCTGACGAATACAACTGGGATCTAAACTACGGTGAAATCGCGAAGATCTTCCGTGCTGGTTGCATCATTCGTGCGCAGTTCCTGCAGAAGATCACCGATGCCTACGCTGAAAATGCCGGTATTGCTAACCTGCTGTTGGCGCCGTACTTCAAAAATATCGCTGATGAGTATCAGCAGGCGCTGCGTGACGTGGTTGCCTACGCTGTGCAGAACGGTATTCCGGTGCCGACCTTCGGTGCTGCGGTTGCCTACTATGACAGCTACCGTTCTGCGGTACTGCCGGCTAACCTGATTCAGGCTCAGCGTGACTATTTCGGTGCGCACACGTATAAACGTACTGATAAAGAAGGTGTATTCCATACCGAATGGTTGGACTAATCCTAAATAAATAATGAAAGCCCGGCGATGCCGGGTTTTTTTTGCGCCAAATTCTTATTGCTTTATAGTCTCGTCTTAATATTAACTTAATATCGATGATTTATGCTCTCTGAAGAAAGTCCGAATTGTTTGTAATTCTATTGCAGTGAATGCGCTTACGAGTTAAAAAATTTTAAACGTATTGATGTGATATCACATTATAAATAATTAAGTTTATTCTGAGAGAGTACAATGAAAGTCACCATCTCTGGTACAGGCTATGTCGGCCTCTCGAACGGCCTGCTGATCGCGCAACACCACGACGTCGTAGCGCTGGACATCATTCCTTCACGTGTGGATATGCTCAATGAGCGTGTCTCGCCCATTGTTGACAAGGAGATCCAGCAGTATCTGCGCTCAGGGGAGCTGCGTTTTACCGCAACCACTGATAAATACCTTGCCTATCAGAATGCTGATTACGTTATTATCGCGACGCCAACGGATTACGACCCTAAAACTAACTATTTCAATACGTCCAGCGTTGAGTCGGTAATTCAGGATGTTATTGAGATTAATCCGCAGGCCGTCATGATTATTAAATCAACGGTGCCGGTAGGTTTTACGGATTCGGTGAAGAAAAAATATGCCACCGATAATATTATTTTCTCGCCAGAATTTCTGCGCGAAGGTAAGGCGCTTTACGATAACCTGCACCCTTCACGGATCGTGATTGGTGAGCGTTCAGAGCGCGCAGAACGTTTTGCCCGGATGCTCCAGCAGGGGGCGATTAAGCAAGACATCCCCACGTTGTTTACCGATTCGACGGAAGCTGAAGCAATTAAACTCTTTGCCAATACCTACCTGGCAATGCGCGTAGCTTACTTCAATGAATTAGATAGCTATGCTGAAAGCCTTGGCCTCAACACCCGCCAAATCATTGAAGGTGTCTGCCTGGACCCTCGCATCGGCAATCATTACAACAACCCTTCATTTGGTTACGGTGGCTACTGCCTGCCGAAGGATACCAAGCAACTGCTGGCGAACTACCAGTCGGTGCCTAACAACATCATCTCTGCGATTGTTGACGCTAACCGCACGCGTAAAGACTTTATCGCAGACGCGATTCTGGCGCGTAAACCGAAAGTTGTCGGTATCTACCGCCTGATTATGAAAAGCGGCTCCGATAACTTCCGTGCCTCCTCCGTACAGGGCATCATGAAACGTCTGAAAGCGAAGGGGATAACGGTGATTGTGTATGAACCGGTGATGAAAGAGGATGAATTCTTCAGCTCACGCGTGGTTCATGATCTGGAAGCGTTTAAACAGGAAGCGGATGTTATCGTTTCTAACCGTATGGCCGAAGAGTTAACGGACGTAGCAGAGAAAATCTACACGCGCGATCTTTTTGGCAACGATTAACTCAAATTATTGACAAGCTGAATGCCTTACGCGACGGGCGTTCAGCCTTTTTTCTTATTCTTTTCAGGTTTCTCTGTTTTTGGTGAAAATCCTATAGAAATTCAGAATGGTCCAGGTAAACTGATGCCTTCGTGGGTATTTCTGTTCGGATGTCACTAAGGTTTATATGATTCAAGATAACAATAATGGGCGCAACGGGTATGAGCGTGAGCCGGAGCAGGTCGACCTTATCGATTTGTTAATGCAGCTCTGGCGAGGCAAGTTGACCATCATCGTGTGCGTCATCGTCGCTATAGCCATTGCTTTGGCCTATGTTTTTCTAGCGAAAGAGAAATGGACCTCAACCGCGACTATCACGCGTCCTGATGCCGCGCAGATAGCGACCTACCATAACGCGATAAATACGTTGGATTCATCAATTACCTTATCCGACGTTCAAAACCAGGTGATTAACCGTTTCAACTCCGCATTTATTGCTTTGACAGAAGCACTGGATAATCAGGAAGAGCCTGAGAAGCTGACTATTGAGCCGTCTGTTAAAGGACAGCAACTGCCACTTACCGTGACTTACGTAAGTGACACCGCTCAGTCCGCCCAACGCGGTGTAGCCGAATACATCCAAAAAATCGACGAACAAATCGCCGACGAACTGGAGCTTGACCTTAACGACACCATTAAACTGCGTGTGATGAACATTAAGGACGATCTGGAAAACCAGGAGACCGTTGCTCAGGAACAAAAAGACCTGCGTATTAAGCAGATCACCGAATCTCTGAAGTATGCGCAGAAAAGTAACGTCACCAAACCGCAGCTTCAGCAGACGCAGGATGTTACACAGGAAACCATGTTCCTGTTGGGGACTGAAGCGCTGGGCGCAATGGTAGCCAACGAAGCCAGCCGTCCGCTGACGTTTGGCGCAGGTTATTATGCGCTGAAGAAAAATCTGCTCGATATCGAAAAGCTGAAAGTCGATCCGAAAACCATTCACGTCTACCGTTACGTGATGAAGCCGACGCTGCCAATCCGTCGCGACAGCCCGAAACGTGGCCTGACGCTGGTCCTGGCGGTGCTGCTGGGCGGGATGATTGGTGCCGGTGTTGTGCTGGGCCGCAACGCACTGCGTAACTACAAAGCCAAAGCGTAACGCTTACGGCAGATAACAAAAAAACCGGGCTCGCCCGGTTTTTTTATGCCTGATGAAAACTTACTGGTGGCGTTTGCGCAGGTTCTCAATCACGGTCGTCAAATCAAGATCCTGATCCTGCAACAACACCAGCAGGTGATACATCAAATCCGACGCTTCATTGGTCAGCTCAAAGCGGTCTTTCACCGTCGCCGCCAGTGCGGTTTCTACACCTTCTTCACCCACTTTCTGCGCGATGCGTTTGGTGCCGCTGGCGTACAGGCGTGCGGTGTAGGAGCTTTCCGGGTCAGCGGTTTTGCGCTCGGCCAGCAGTTGTTCCAGTTGATACAGGAACAACCACTGGTGGCTGGCGTCGCCGAAGCAGCTGGAGGTGCCTTTGTGGCAGGTTGGGCCAATCGGGTTGACCAGCACCAGCAGCGTGTCGTTGTCGCAGTCGGGCGTGATGCTCACCACATTCAGGAAATGGCCGGAGGTTTCACCTTTGGTCCACAAACGTTCTTTGGTGCGGGAGTAAAACGTCACTTTGCCGGACGACTCTGTCTGCGCCAGCGCCTCTTTATTCATGTAGCCCAGCATTAATACTTCGCCGGAAACCGCGTGTTGTACGATGGCGGGCATCAGTCCGTCGGTTTTTTCCCAGTCCAGTTGTTCAGTTAACATACCCGTATCTCCACGCCCTGTGCGGCCAGGTACGCTTTTAATTCACCAATATTAATAATTTGCTTGTGGAATACCGAGGCGGCCAGCGCGCCATCGACATCCGCATCGCGGAAGGCTTCGAGGAAGTGTTCCATAGTGCCCGCGCCGCCTGAGGCAATCAGCGGAATGTGGCAGACTTCACGCACTTTTTTCAGTTGTTCCAGGTCGTAGCCGTTGCGCACGCCGTCCTGGTTCATCATGTTAAGGACGATTTCACCCGCGCCGCGTTTTTGCACTTCCTGCACCCAGTCGAGAGTTTCCCACTGGGTGACACGGGTGCGGCTTTCATCGCCTGTGTATTGATTGACGTGATATTTGCCGCTGTCGGCGTCAAACCAGGTGTCGATCCCGACTACGATGCACTGCACGCCAAAACGATCCGCCAGGCGGGTAATCAGCTCCGGGTCAGCAAGCGCCGGGGAGTTGATGGAAATTTTATCCGCGCCAAATGAGAGGATCTTCGCGGCGTCGTCGATGGATTTAATGCCACCGGCGACGCAGAAGGGGATATCAATGACTTCCGCGACGCGGGAAACCCAGCTTTTATCGACGACACGGCCATCGCTGGAGGCGGTGATATCGTAAAACACTAATTCATCTGCGCCTTCGTCGGCATAGCGTTTCGCCAGCGGCACAATGTCGCCGATGATTTCGTGATTACGGAACTGCACGCCCTTGACGACCTGACCATCACGCACGTCCAGGCAGGGGATTATCCGTTTTGCCAGCATTGGATGGCCTCCGTTACGGTGAATTTATCTTCCAGCAGTGCACGGCCCACAATCACGCCGCGCACGCCGGTGCCGCGCAGAGCGGCGATGTCCGCCAGCGAGCCTATACCGCCGGAAGACTGAAATGCCACCTGCGGGTAGCGGGCGCAAACTTCTTCATACAGCGAGACGTTAGAGCCTGCCAGCGTGCCATCGCGCGAAATATCGGTGCACAGTACGTGTTGCAGGCCAACCGGCAGATAGGTTTCAACCAGTTCTTCCAGCGTGACGCCGGAATTCTCCTGCCAGCCGCTAACCGCGACTTGCTTCGCGCCTTGTTCGTCGATGCGTACGTCAAGCGCCAGCACCAGGTGCTCCGCGCCAAAGCGGGTAAACCAGCCTTTAACGATGTCCGGGGATTTTACCGCCGTCGATCCGACGACCACGCGTTCAACGCCAGCATCCAGCAACGCGGCTACATCGTCTTCGGTGCGCACGCCGCCGCCAACCTGTACCGGCACGTTCACGCCCGCAACCAGTTGCTTCAGCAACGGGATCTGGCGCAGCGCCGGGTCTTTCGCGCCGGTTAAATCGACCAGGTGTAGCACTTGCGCGCCCTGAGCGGCGTAATCCTGTAAACGTGGCAGCGGGTCGTTACCGTAGTCGCGCTGTTGGGCGTAATCGCCCTGATGCAAACGTACTACCGTGCCATTAATTAAATCTAAAGCTGGAATGATCATTACATCTCCAGGAAGTTTTTCAGCAGTTGCGCCCCGGCCGCACCCGAACGTTCCGGGTGAAACTGCACGCCGTAAAAGTTATCTTTCTGCACCGCCGCGGTAAACGGTTCGCCGTAGTTACATTGCGCGATGGTGTAGGGGTTCACCGGCATGGCGTAGCTGTGGACGAAATAGAAGTACGCGCCATCTTCGATACCCCGGAACAGACGGTCGCCCGCTTTCGGGTAGACGCGGTTCCAGCCCATGTGCGGCAACGGCAGACCGAAATCGGTCATTTTCGGCACGTCCTGGTCGATAATGCCCAGCAGGTCGACGCCGTTGCTTTCTGCGCTGCGGCTGCCGAGGATTTGCATCCCGAGGCAAATACCCAGCACCGGTTGGGTGCAGGCTTTAATTAGCTCGACCAGTTCACGTTCGCGAATCTGGTCCATTGCCGCCTGCGCGGTGCCGACACCCGGCAGAAACAGTTTATCGGCGCGCAGCACCACGTCCGGGTCACGGCTCACCACCGGATCATAACCGTGGCGGCTGATGGCAGACTTTACCGAATTCAGGTTGGCGCAGCCGGTATCGAGGATAACGACGTTCATCACAGCACTCCTTTTGAGGAGGGAAGGGTATCGCCTTCTACACGGATCGCCTGGCGCAGGGTGCGACCAAAGACTTTGAACAGGCTCTCCACGCGGTGGTGATCGTTCTTACCTTTGGTTTTCAGGTGCAGCGTCACGCCCATGGTGTAGGAGAGCGAGCGGAAGAAGTGCTCGATCATCTCAGTACTCAGGTCGCCGACGCGCTGGTAGGTGTACTCGGCTTTATATTCGAGGTGCGGACGCCCGGAGATATCCAGCGCGCAGCGTGCCAGGCATTCATCCATTGGCAGCACAAAGCCGAAACGGTTGATGCCACGTTTGTCGCCCAGCGCCATTTTTAACGCTTCGCCCAGCGCCAGGCCGGTATCTTCCACCGTGTGGTGATCGTCGATATACAGGTCGCCCTGCACGGCAATCTCCATGCGGAAGCCGCCATGGGTGGCGATTTGGTCCAGCATGTGGTCGAAGAATCCGACGCCGGTATTGATTTTGCTGCCGCCTTCACGGTCCAGCCATACTTTGACGTCGATCTGCGTTTCTTTGGTTTTACGCTCGACGTGCGCGTAACGGTCGCGGCGGGTGAGCTGCTCACCAATCGTCGCCCAGTTCAGCGTTTCGCGGTTATAGCGCAGGCCGATGATATCCATGTTTTCTGCCAACTGGATATCGGTGGCACGATCGCCAATCACATAGCTGTTGGCTTTATCCATCACGCCGTCGGCCAGCCAGGCGGTGACCAGCTTTGTTTTCGGTTTGCGGCAGTCGCAGTTATCCGCCGGGAAGTGTGGGCAAATCAGCACGTCTTCGAAGTGAACGCCCTGTGAGCTGAAAACCTGCATCATCAGATTATGCGGGCCATCGAAGTCAGCCTGCGGATAGCTATCCGTGCCCAACCCATCCTGATTGGTGACCATCACCAGCTTGTAACCCGCTTTTTGCAGGGTCAGCAGCGTCGGAATAACGTCAGGCTCAAATTCCAGTTTCTCGAAACGGTCAACCTGGAAATCGCTCGGCGGCTCTGCAATCAGGGTGCCGTCGCGGTCAATAAAGAGAAACTTCTGGGTCATACATTCTCCGCATTCAAAGCGTCAATAACGCGCTGGCTCTCTTCGCGGGTGCCGATGGTGATACGCAAACAGCCGCTTAAAGAAGGTTGTTTATTTTGGTCTCGTAAGATAATGCCCTGATCCCACAAAGATTTAAACACCGCGCTGGACGCTTTAATTCGCACAAGAATGTAATTGGTTTCAGAGTCGAAGACCTGTTCCACGCACGGTATGCCGTCAAGGTTCGCCACCAGATACTGACGCTCTGCCAGAATTTGCGCCACACGCTCGCGCATCGCGGTGATGCCCTGCGGCGCCAGCGCCTGCGCGGCAATATCCGCAACCGGTGTAGAAAGCGGATAAGGGGCAATCACTTTCAACAGAAGGGCGATAACCTCTTCATTCGCCAGGGTAAAACCACAACGAAGACCGGCGAGCGCAAAGGCTTTGGAGAGCGTGCGCAGAATCACCAGATTCGGGTATTCGTTCAGCCAGCCTGCCAGCGTCGCCTGCGGGCAAAACTCAATGTAAGCTTCGTCGGCAACCACCAGCGCTTTACCGCGCGTCATCTCCAGCAGCGTGCGGAAATCCTGCGGGTTAATCAGCTGCCCGGTCGGGTTATTCGGGCTGCAAACGTAAACCACTTTCACGTCGTCGAGCTTGTCAGCGATGGCGGGGAGATCGAGCTGCCAGTTTTCCAGCGTCGGTACGGTGCGGCACTCTACGCCGATGGTTTCCGCGCTCACGCTGTACATGCCGTAAGTCGGCGGGCAGTAAAGAATTGCATCTTTGCCCGGTTCACAAAACGCGCGCACCAGCAGTTCGATGCCTTCATCTGCGCCACGGCTGACCAGCACCTGCTCCGGCTTTACGCCGGCATAGGCGGCGTAGTTTTCAATCACCGCTTTTGGCTGACATTCCGGGTAGCGGTTCAGCGTTTGCGCGGTAAGCTGAAATTCGACCGGCGTCGGGAACTCGTTGGCATTAAGCCAGACATCGCCTTTGCCGCCCAGGCGGCGAGCAGACTGATAAGGCGTCAGATTACGCACATTCTCGCGGGCTAACTCTTCAATGCTCATGCTTGCTCCTTCAGGGCATTTACGCGCAGGGTGACGGCATTTTTGTGGGCGGTCAGCAGTTCGGCTGCGGCCAGCGTTTCAATGGTGGCGGCGAGAGACGCAAAACCGTCGCGGGAGAGCTCCTGCACGGTCATGCGTTTCTGGAAATCCGCCAGCCCCAGGCTGGAGCAGGTTGCGGTGTAACCGTACGTCGGCAGCACGTGGTTCGTGCCGGAGGCGTAATCGCCTGCCGATTCCGGCGACCAGTCGCCGAGGAAAACGGAGCCTGCGCTGGTGATATTGTCCACCAGGTCACGGGCGTTGCGGGTCTGAATGATCAGGTGCTCCGGGCCGTAGGCGTTGGAAATCTCCACGCACTGAGCGATGTCGCGAGCGATAATCAAACGGCTGGCAGAAAGCGCCTGACGCGCGGTGTCGGCACGGGAAAGCTCCGTAAGCTGACGTTCCACGGCTTCCGCCACGCCACGCGCGATGTCGGCGTCCGGCGTCAGCAGGATCACCTGCGAATCCGGGCCGTGTTCCGCCTGTGAAAGGAGATCGGCGGCGATAAAGTCTGGCGTCGCGCCGCTGTCGGCAATCACCAGCACTTCAGACGGGCCCGCTGGCATGTCGATAGCGGCACCGTCCAGACGCTGGCTAACCTGGCGTTTGGCTTCAGTCACAAAAGCGTTGCCCGGCCCAAAAATTTTATCCACCTTCGGAATTGACTCGGTACCGAGTGCCAGCGCGGCGATAGCCTGTGCGCCGCCGACTTTAAACACCTCTTTCACACCGCACAGTTGTGCGGCATACAGAATTTCATCGGCAATCGGTGGTGGCGAGCAGAGCACCACTTTCTGGCAACCGGCAATGCGCGCTGGTGTCGCCAGCATTAATACGGTAGAGAAGAGCGGCGCAGAACCGCCCGGAATATAGAGGCCCACCGAGGCGATAGGGCGCGTAACCTGCTGGCAGCGCACGCCCGGCTGGGTTTCGATATCCACACCTGGCAGAATTTGCGCAGTGTGGAAGGTATCGATATTTTTCACCGCGACCTTCATCGCGGCTTTCAGTTCATCGCTCAGGCGGCGGCTGGCCTCGGCAATCTCATCTTCGGTGACTTTCAGCGCAGTCACGTCGGTTTTATCAAACTTCGCGCTGTATTCGCGCAGGGCGCGGTCGCCGTTTTGCTTAACGTTATCCAGGATCTCCGCGACGGTGCGCGTAATGCTGTCGGAAGCCGAAATCGCCGGGCGCATCAGCAGCGCCTGCTGCTCTTCCTTATTACAACCATTCCAGTCGATCAGGGTGTTAAAGCTCATGGTCGTTACTCCATCATCTTCTCAATCGGCAGCACCAGAATCGAGCTGGCACCCAGCGCTTTCAGTTTTTCCATTGTTTCCCAGAACAGGGTTTCGCTGCTTACCATGTGCATCGCCACGCGCTGTTGGTCGCCTGCCAGTGGCAGAATGGTTGGGCGTTCGGCACCCGGCAGCAGGGCGATCACTTCATCCAGACGTTCGGTTGGGGCGTGCATCATGATGTATTTCGATTCACGCGCCTGAATCACGCCCTGAATACGGGTCAGCAGGCGGTCAATCAGCTGTTGTTTGGCTTCGCTCATCTCGCCGTCGCGCTGGATGAGGCAGGCTTTGGAGCGGTAAATCACTTCCACTTCACGCAGGCCGTTGGCTTCAAGCGTTGCGCCGGTGGAGACCAGGTCACAAATCGCATCGGCGAGGCCAGCACGCGGGGCCACTTCAACGGAACCGTTCAGCAGGCAGGATTTAAACGCGATACCTTTCTGATCGAGGTAACGTTTGAGCAGGTGCGGGTAAGAGGTGGCGATGCGTTTGCCGTCCAGACCTGCCGGGCCGTCCCAGGCTTCATCCACGGCGGTGGCCAGCGACAGGCGGCAGCCGCCGAAATCAAGACGACGCAGGGTGTAGTAGCGAGGGTCTTCACCCTGCGCGCGGCGGCTCAGCAGCTCTTCTTCCAGCACGTTTTCGCCGATGATGCCGAGGTCAACCACGCCATCCATAATCAGCCCCGGAATATCGTCGTCACGCACGCGCAGAATATCGATAGGCATGTTCTCCGCCATCGCGATCAGGCGCTGGGTGTGGAGATTGATTTTAATGCCGCAACGGGCGAGTAATTCGCGTGAATCATCGCTCAGGCGACCTGATTTCTGCATAGCTATGCGTAAACGGCTGTTATCTAACATTCTGATTTCCTCTTACCCTGCTGAATTTAGTTCAAAAAAAAGCCCCCGGAAGAAATCTTCCGGGGGCTCTCTTGCGTTCATGCACCACTGGAAGATCTAGACGTCTCCCAGCACACATCGCCTGAAAGACTAGTCAGGATGATGGTGATGGTGGTGTTTAAATTGAACGCACATAATTAATCTCTCGTTGAATGAGTATTCACTTGATGTCTTTTAACCTAGCCCACTTTCACCGTTGAAGGCAAGGGGTTTTTTCAATCTTTAAATCATTTCATATTCACACTATAAATTGTCAGTTACCTCAGGCTGGCGTAGCCTTATAGAAGAAGGATAGCCAGAAACCAGGAGAGCAGGCATGAAAAAGGTCGCGATTGTCGGATTAGGTTGGTTGGGCATGCCGCTGGCGCTGGCGTTGACGGCGCGTGGGTGGCAGGTTACCGGCAGCAAAACGACGCAGGATGGGGTGGAAGCGGCGCGGATGTGCGGGATTGACAGCTACCCGTTACGCCTTGAGCCACAACTGGTTTGTGACGCGGAAGATTTAGACGCGCTGATGAATGTAGACGCGCTGGTGATTACCTTACCGGCGCGCCGCAGCGGCGAGGGTGAAGATTTTTATCGTCAGGCGGTGCAGGAGATTGTGGATACCGCGCTCGCCCATCATATCCCGCGCATTATTTTTACCAGTTCCACGTCGGTGTATGGAAATACGCAGGGGACGATTAAAGAGAGTTCGCCGCGCGAGCCCGTAACGTCGAGCGGCAAGGTCCTGAAAGAGCTGGAAGATTGGCTGCATCACCTGCCGGGGACGTCCGTTGATATTCTGCGTCTGGCGGGGCTGGTGGGGCCGGGGCGTCATCCGGGCCGATTCTTTGCCGGGAAATCCGCGCCGGACGGCCAGCATGGCGTGAATCTGGTGCATCTGGAGGATGTGATTTCTGCGATTACGCTGTTATTGCAGGCTCCGAAAGGCGGACATATCTATAATATATGTGCGCCCCTTCATCCGGCCCGCGAAATTTTTTATCCGCAAATGGCGCGCGAGCTGGGTCTGGAGACGCCGGTGTTTTCGCAGCATGCGGGCAGCGGCACGGGCAAACTTATTGATGGCAACCGTATTTGCCATGAGCTGGGTTTCGAATACCAGCATCCTGATCCGCTGTTAATGCCGATGGAATAACCCGCCTCGGCGTTCAGCCTGATGCAAGGGGACGACCATGAAGCCTTTGCTCGATGTGCTGATTATTCTTGATGCATTAGATAAAGAAGGGAGCTTTGCCGCGGCGTCGGCAAAGCTCTACAAAACCCCGTCAGCCCTCAGTTACACCGTTCATAAGCTGGAAAGTGACCTCAATATTCAACTTCTCGACCGTAGCGGCCACCGGGCGACATTCACCCGTACCGGGCAGATGCTGCTGGAAAAGGGCAGGGAAGTGCTGCACACGGTGCGCGAGCTGGAGCAGCAGGCGGTGAAATTGCATGAAGGGTGGGAAAATGAACTGGTGATTGGCGTGGATGATACATTTCCTTTTTCACTGCTGGCGCCATTAATTGAAACCTTTTATCAACATCACAGCGTTACCCGGCTGAAATTTATTAATGGCGTGCTGGGTGGTTCATGGCAGGCATTAATTCAGGGCAACGCAGATATTATTGTCGGCGCATTACGTGAACCGCCTCCGCTAAGTGGCTTTGGTTTCCTGCCGCTTGGCCAACTGGAGCAGATTTTTGTGGTAGCGGCGCATCATCCTCTGGCGCAAATGCCAGAGCCTTTATCACGTCGAACGATCAAGCGTTTTCGCGCGATTGTTGTCGGGGATAACACCTCGCCAGAATGCGCCACATTTCAGCAACTTCTTGATGATCAACAAGCGATTACGGTCTTCGATTTCAAAACGAAACTTGAATTACAAATCAGTGGGTTAGGGTGTGGTTATGTGCCCCGGTATCTCGCTCAACGCTTCCTCGAAAGTGGAGCGCTGGTTGAAAAATCCGTGGTCGCCCATATCCCCTTTGAACCGGTCTGGATTGGCTGGAATGAACAGACTTCCGGGCTCGCCAGTGCATGGTGGCGGGATGCTGTTTTAGCAAATAGTGCTATAGCTGCGGTCTATAATTCGACCGCTGCTGAATAATCAATCGGTTAGATAGCGAAGTTAGCCGATCGGCTTCACATTCTCTTGTATTTTTATGTCAATTTGATGCAGAATGTGCCGCTTGCAAAATATGAGACTAACCGACGTTTTAATACGCGTCGGTTATTTTTTTGCATCAAACAAATCATTCAATAAAAGAGGCCGGGCTTCGTACCGGATAGATACTTACTTAAAAAACGACAGTTGTTGTCGCTGAGGAAATCAAAAAAATGGGGCAATTTTTTGTTTTTGCGACGGTTTTCACCCGTAAGGAGAATAACCATGTCGCATAACGCTACTCCAAACACCTCTCGCGTGGAATTACGTAAAACCCTTACGCTGATTCCGGTTGTCATGATGGGCCTTGCCTATATGCAGCCAATGACGCTGTTTGATACGTTCGGTATCGTATCTGGTCTGACAGACGGTCATGTGCCGACTGCCTACGGCTTTGCACTGGTGGCGATTCTGTTCACCGCGCTGAGCTATGGCAAGCTGGTACGTCGCTACCCGTCTGCGGGTTCTGCCTATACTTACGCCCAGAAATCCATCAGCCCGACCGTAGGCTTTATGGTGGGCTGGTCGTCGCTGCTCGACTATCTGTTCGCGCCGATGATCAACATCCTGCTGGCTAAAATCTATTTTGAAGCCCTGGTGCCGTCTATCCCGTCGTGGGTATTCGTGATTGCGCTGGTGGCCTTCATGACTGCCTTCAACCTGCGCAGCATTAAATCTGTCGCCAACTTCAACACCGTTATCGTGGTGTTCCAGGTGGTGCTGATTGCCGTTATCCTGAGCATGATCATTTATGGTCTGTTCCATGGTGAAGGCGCGGGTACGCTGACCAGCACGCGTCCGTTCTGGTCTGGCGATGCGCACGTAATCCCGATGATTACCGGGGCAACGATCCTGTGCTTCTCGTTTACCGGCTTTGACGGCATCAGCAACCTGTCTGAAGAGACGAAAGATGCTGAGCGTGTGATTCCGCGTGCAATTTTCCTGACTGCGTTGATCGGTGGCCTGATCTTCATCTTCTCCACCTATTTCCTGCAGCTTTACTTCCCGGATATCTCTCGCTTTAAAGATCCGGATGCGTCACAGCCTGAAATCATGCTGTACGTAGCAGGTAAAGCGTTCCAGGTTGGCGCGCTGATCTTCTCCACCATTACCGTACTGGCATCCGGTATGGCGGCGCACGCAGGTGTTGCGCGTCTGATGTACGTTATGGGTCGTGACGGCGTGTTCCCGAAAAGCTTCTTCGGTTATGTACACCCGAAATGGCGTACTCCGGCGATGAACATCATCCTGGTGGGCGCGATTGCGCTGCTGGCAATCAACTTTGACCTGGTCATGGCAACGGCGCTGATTAACTTTGGTGCGCTGGTGGCGTTCACCTTCGTGAACCTGTCCGTGATTTCACAGTTCTGGATCCGCGAGAAGCGTAACAAAACGCTGAAAGACCACTTCCAGTATCTGTTCCTGCCAATCTGTGGTGCGCTGACCGTTGGTGCGCTGTGGGTTAACCTGGAAGAGAGCTCAATGGTTCTGGGTCTGATTTGGGCGGCTATCGGCCTGATCTACCTGGCATGCGTGACCAAAAGCTTCCGCAACCCGGTTCCGCAGTACGAAGACGTCGCGTAATCTTTTAAGATTCGCTAAAAAACCGGAGGCCAAATGCCTCCGGTTTTTTTATGCCTTAATTTCACGTGGTTTCTAAAAATAATCGATAAATAACCAAACGGAATATCATAGAGGTTTTGGTTATTGGTTCCTGGCAGGTGTGGCTGGAATAATTTACGCACTGATATTTTCCAGGTTGATTAATTTTTATGTTGCAGATGATCGTGAGCGGAATAATTTGTGGCGCGTTGCTGGGGTTTGTGATGCAGCGTGGTCGCTTCTGCCTGACCGGCGGTTTCCGCGATATGTATATCGCGAAAAACAATCGCATGTTTTATGCCTTACTGATCGCTATTTCGGTACAAAGCCTTGGCGTCTTCGCGCTGATTCAAACCGGGCTGGTGCAGTATGATGCGGGCGCGTTCCCGTGGCTCGGCACCGTGGTGGGCGGTTTTGTCTTTGGTATTGGTATCGTCTATGCGGGCGGCTGTGCGACCGGGACCTGGTATCGCGCCGGGGAAGGGCTGATTGGCAGCTGGATTGCGCTGGTTACCTATATGGTGATGAGCGCGGTAATGCGCTCGCCGCACGCAGCCGGGCTGAACGCGTTTCTGGGGCAGCACACCACTGCGCACAACGGCATTGCGGAAACCCTGAATATCTCCGTCTGGCCGCTGATTGCCGTGCTGCTGATTGCTACTCTCTGGCTGGTTAGTAAAGAACTGCGCAAACCGAAGCTGAAAGTAGCTTCACTGCCGCCGCGCCGTACGGGGCTGGCGCATCTGTTGTTTGAAAAACGCTGGCATCCCTTCGTTACCGCCGTGTTGATTGGCCTAATCGCGCTGCTGGCATGGCCGCTGAGCGAAGCCACCGGGCGTATGTTTGGTTTAGGCATCACCTCGCCGACCGCCAACATTCTGCAATTCCTCGTTTCTGGCGAAAGTAAATACGTTAACTGGGGCGTCTTCCTGGTGCTGGGTATTTTCCTCGGCTCCTTTATCGCAGCCAAAGGCAGCCGCGAGTTCCGCGTGCGTGCCGCCGATGCCAGCACCACATTGCGCAGTGCCTCCGGTGGCGTGCTGATGGGCTTCGGCGCCAGCATTGCAGGCGGTTGCTCGATCGGTAACGGACTGGTGATGACCGCGATGATGACCTGGCAGGGCTGGATTGGCCTGGTATTTATGATCCTCGGCGTGTGGACCGCGTCGTGGATGTTGTATGTGCGTCCGCAGCGTAAAGCGAAGCTGAAAACCGCTACGGCATAACAGGAGTAAAAAAGATGACGGTAAAAAAACTCGATGTGGTCACCCAGGTGTGCCCGTTCCCACTGATCGAAGCAAAAGCAGCAATGGCCGAAATGGCCAGCGGCGACCAGTTGGTGATTGAATTCGACTGCACCCAGGCGACGGAAGCGATTCCTCAGTGGGCGGCGGAAGAGGGGCACACCGTGACTGATTTCCAGCAGGCGGGCGACGCTGCCTGGAGCATCACGGTACAGAAAGCCTGATAGCGTGCGCCCCGCAAGTGCGGGGCGTATTACCTTGCGACCAATACAACTACCCAGATAAGCCACAGAATACCGGTAAGTAACATCGTCAATTTATATTGTTTTAAGGCCCCTGACTGACGTTGTGCAAAAGTCAGCGTTTTAAGCTTTTTGCGCCGCCAGATAAAGAAAAGCGCGTCTCCTGCTATAGGGTTATTCTTTTCGTCAATCGCGCGAAAATACCGGCTATCCAGCCAAAGTCGCCAACATCCATACCAGATCAGCCCGCAAAAAAATGCCATTAACCCGATGAGTACGCGAGGGTAAAAGCATGGTCTCGACAGCAGTATCCACAGCACGGGCGGAATTGAAAAAAACATGAAAAAACGCGAACTCTCAAGCGTGTATTGTACTAGCTGACGTTGCAACAACGCCTCGCTGTTTAGTTGATTATCTCTGTTTTCCATCTTTGCAGGAGTTCTCGGTGTTCAGGTGTAAAAACAACCTCCGGCCTGGCCTGTTGAATCATTGCCACGGCATCCGAAGGTGTGAGTTGTGAATTTCGGTAAATCAGCCAGGCTGCCGTGACCAGCGCGCTACGTGATAAACCCAGAGCGCAATGGACCAGCACGCTGTCATGTTCCGTTCGCAGTCGTTCCAGTTCGGTTACTGCGCGGCGCAACTGGGTGATTTCCGGATTAACTAAATCCAGCATCGGTACGCAATAATAAGCCTTGCCGTGAGTTGCATGGAAGCGAGGGAATTCACTGGTAAGATCGAGCACGGCATGTTGAGTGGGTAATACACGCGGATAGACGGAAATAGACACCCCTTCACTAACCGGGCTGATCGGGGGTAACGTGCGCGTGTACAGCCGCATTGATATCCACATACCCGTGCGCCAGGGCAGTAATAACCACCATGCCGCAGGTGCAATCCGTCCTTGTTCATTTTTCTGTAGCGCGTTCACGCCAGCTACACCGTAAGCTAAGGTTACGATAAGCAAGGCGAGTGTAGGCCACCAAAACCAGGGCGTGATGAGCGTCGCGGAAAGTGTGGCGAACATGGCGCTAAAATAGCGCAAGCTTAGTTGCATTCCTTTCCCGGTTGCTAATTTCCCATGCCAGTTACCCTTCTCGGGAATAAGCCAGTCTATGAACAACCCCGTGGCGAATCCCGTGAGGACATCAATAACGTGATGTTGCCAGGTTGTCAGAACCGAAACTGCAATCAGCAAAAACCAGCTGGTATTCAGCGGTTGCCATCGATCAGGTAAATGTCGCGAGAAATGACGCCATAGCAACCAACACAGAATAATGTGCAAAGAAGGTGATTGGTTATAAGGCAGGTCGAAGTGTTCAAGCTGAGCAAATAACCAACCTGCAAGGCCGGTTATCTCTGGTCGGGTAAAGGTAAACTGCAAAGGAAACAGCAGGAAACCTGCGCAGGCTATCAGCGAAGCCAGCAGCAACTGGCAAACCAGCCGTCGTTGTTCATGGCGTGACGTGCAAACAAACAATGATAGACCGTACAGGAGATCCAGACTCCAGTAAGGCAGGATGGTCAGCGGTAAGAAAGGGATATTCTGTTCCCAGCGAAAGACAACACTCCCAACGTCGCTTCGCCCGGCAGTAAACTGATTCACCTGTCCATAGGTTAAGAAAAAAAAGGGGGCCAGCACTATTAGCCAGCCCATTCCTTGCCTGAAGAGGGTAAGTCGGGTGGTCATGATGCGCGGCGCACAGCCAGTGAAACTGTAAAAATACCCCATTCATCAATAAGCTGTGTACATTTATCGAAACCAGCCTCGCGGACGAGGGCGTCCATCTCGCCCTGTGTACGCACGCGCATAATCCACGCTTTGCCATCTTTATGACTGGTGAGCGACCAGGCAATAGTTTTTAGCTGCGGATGCCAGGGCTGGCCGGTATAGATCAAAATACCGCCAGGCTCAATGGCCTCAGCCATTCCCGCAAGCGAGTGACGTACTCTCTCGTTTTCAGGGAAAAGTTCGTACAATCCAGAGACAATACCAAGGGTCGGGCGTGGGGTGAGCGCTGCCAATTCCTGGCGATTAAACGCGTCGCCCTTTTCAAAACGCGCACGGTCAGCCATGCCGCGACCAGCGATCATCTCCTGACCTTTCGAAACGTTTAATTCGCTGAAGTCGCGCAAAAGTATTTCAGTTGCCGCAGGGTTGTCTTCCAGCGCATCAAGCACATAGCGCCCATGACCGGCAGCAATATCGACCACACGCACTGGCTTGTTTTGTGCAGTCAGATGTTCGACCGCTTGCGTTATAAGCCTCTGAAGATGAATTTTGCGCTGACGAATACCTTTCCAGCCCACGCTGTTGAGGTAATTCTTATCAATCATCCTCCCCAGCATGCTGCTTCCTTGTGGTTGATTACGATAGACATAATCAAGCGTGCTGCCGGAATCAAACCCGGTTTCAAAACCAAGACGTACGCCTCTGGATTGGGTTCCCAGTATTTTCATGCCATAACGTAAGCCACGGTAGGCAAAGTCATCCAATGAATAGGGCTCTGGCCCCCCACTTAACATGCGCCAGTTATCGGCACCAGGGCTTCGCCTATCTTCAGCGCTGTAGTCAAAAGGTTGCGATGGGTTGCTATAAAGCGTGTCAATGAATCCACGCATTTTATCGAATGCCAACTGGCGATCTTTTTCGCCGAGCGTATCGTGATAAAAACCAGACAGAATGTGCAGTTCTTTATTTTGATTACGTAGCTTATGGTAGAAATCAAGCTGCGGCTGGCGGTGCACGACGTAATCCTCCCCCGAGACCAGCATCTGAACCGGCAGGATAATTGCGCTGGCATCGCTCACTACGCGCTCTGCCGTTTTATAGAGATCAAGCAGGATATTGACGGCAATGGGACGAGTAATCAGTGGGTCCTGATTGAAACTTGCCACCCGATCGGGGTCGTGAGTCAGATACTTACCCTTAACGTAAGAGTTCACAAAAAAGAGGCCGCGTAACCGATGCATCAACGCCAGTCCGGAACGGGCGAAGGGCACGTAAAGTTTGACCTTAAAAGCCGGAGATGCCAGAACCAGTCCGCGGATGGTGGGCGCATAATCATGCGCCCAGGTTGCCGCCAGCACTGCGCCAACGCTTTGCGCCACCACAACGATATCCTCCAAAGGTACCTGGCTATCACGCGCTGTGAAGCGGACAAACTCGTCGACATCCATCACCGAGCGAGCCAGTGAAGGGCTGAAGCCTCGGAGGCCGGGAGAGTGACCATGGCCCCTGGCATCCCAGGCATAAAAAGCAGTGTCCGGCATGGCAAGCTCATCGACAATATGCTGCAAGCGACCTGAATGTTCGTGACCACGATGGAATAACACGATCACTTTCCGCACCGTCTCCCCGGCTGTTGCGGGCCAGTAGCGATAAAACAACTCAACATGATCGCTGGTAAGAAATTGTCGTTCTTCAGCTGTCCGTGTATTAATCATGAGAATGATTCCCTGTTGTTTGTTGCTCAAGCGCGAGTAGATGTTCCTTCAGCATGCTCATAGACACCTTTTTATCCGCGTTAAAATGCAGCGCATCACCGATAGTGACATCGATAAACAGCGGCAGAGGGATAATGCTGCCTTTGGCCATCGACTGCTCAGTTCCATGAAGCCAGATGGGGATGATTGGTACTTCCGGTACAGCCTGGCTCAAGTACCAGACGCCTGATTTCAGCGGCGAAAGAATGCCCGGTTCGCCGCGTGTTCCTTCAGGAAACAGAATGACCGTTTTTCCTTCGTGTAATGCTTGCTCACATAATGCCAGCGGGTTGGAATCACCTCCTCTACGTGAAACGGGAATAATGTTGAGGATGTTTAGCGAAAACCAGGCCATTTGCTTGTTACGCAGGAAGTAATCAGCGGCCGCTACGGGGTGCACGTTGGCCTGCTGACATAGTGGAAAGAGGGAGAGCAGTGCAAACACATCCATGTGGCTATTGTGATTCGCCACGACAATCGCCGGGCCACGTTTGGGCAATTTTTCACGGTGTCTGATTCGCAGGCCTAACCATAGCCACATTACGGGCCAGACAATGCAAAGCGAGAACATCAAGCGAAGAATACGTTTCGGCATAGGTTAGTAATAAAAATAACGAATGAAATGGAAGAAGACCGGTGCGGTGAAGAGCAGTGAATCCAGCCTATCGAGGATGCCTCCATGGCCGGGTAATAGCGTACCGCTGTCTTTCACACCGATATCACGTTTGATGGCTGACATCACGACATCGCCGCAGAATCCAGTTATGCCGATGATGGTACCTGCCGCCAGCGCCATAGGGGAGGACAGTGGCGTCAGTATGGGGCCCAATATTGTCGCGACAACTGCCGTGGTCGCGACTCCACCCAACAGACCGGCCAGCGTTTTGTTGGGGCTTACTTTAGGCGTCACTTTGATATGCCCCAGCGATTTTCCCCACAGATACTGTGCGATATCGTTAAGCTCAGTCAGACCGACCAGGAAAAGCACCAGCAATGCGCCAGTGGATTGAGACTCCGACGGTAAAATAAGTAAAAAAGCGACGTGACTGAAGGCAAAAACCGTCGTCATCAGACCCCAATGGAGTTGAGATGCAGTACGCAAGAAGCTATGGGTGTCACCCGCAATCACCATACGCGTAGGTAAGAATAGAAAAACATACACAGGGATAAAAATCGTAAACATCCCATACCAGCCGATCCCGATCAGCCAGTAGTTGATGGGAATAGCAATGAACATCCATAGCAATGGCATGCGGTCAGATTGACGCAATGGCGCCAGTGTCAGAAATTCTTTAAGCGCGACAAAACTGACCAACGCGAAGAAAGTGAGCGCCAGCCAGTGGGGGCTGAGCAGGGCCAGCGAGAACAGGATAATGATGAGCCACCAGGTGCGTATACGCAGCGTCAGTTCTCGCCAGTTTTTGCCGGGGCGTAACAAAACCAGTAACCCATTCACGAGAGTAGCGGCCAGTAAAAGAACAAAAATGGCAGCCAGCGATTTCTCCAGCAGCATTACTTTATTTCTCCCTGACGCATGGCACTGCGACAGCGGTTCGCCACCGTCCAAATCAGCAATAGTGTCGCCACGCCCCATAACGCATTATTCCACTGCACTATGGGTGGCCAGTAGGCCATTGCGATTCCCCATGCACCGAATAGCAGTGCTCTGTCGCTTTTACCCAACGGCCCGGCATAACTGCGTACTCCATTGAGGGTTTGGGCCAATATCCCACAAAATTCCGTCATCACCGCGCAAAGCAGCATGATTAAAACCAGAATGGCGTTACTATCGGGCAAAAGCATGAAGGGCAAATAGAGCGCTATATCGGAGAGCACATCTCCCATTTCATTCAGAATAGCCCCGAGGGATGTTTTCTGATTGCACTCCCGGGCGAGCATGCCATCCAGTGCATTAAGTGCCATGCGGATGAACAGTACGACTGGCAGCAGAACAAATAAACCAGGTTCAGGAAAGACGGCCAGTATCACGCCTGCGATAAACGAGAGCGCCATTGCAGAGAGTGTGATGTGATTGGGCGTAATGTGATGTTTATGCAGCCAAAACATCAGCGGACGCAAAAGACGCTGAAATGCAGGTTTCATCTGATAAAGGGTCATTATTCTATTCCCTGAATAATTCTCGACCTGGGTATGATGAGTCAACTCATCACAATTACTGAAGGCATTTTATTCTGGAAGAGGCAAAATCAGAAAAGAGCCCGACAAGAGTGCGGGCTCAGGAGGTAATACACAAACCGCTCCAAAAGCGGGGCGATGAGCGTTAAACAATTTCCTGCGCGTACTGATAAAGCGCTTTCAGCAGCGCCAGTTTCTCACTGTTCCCTTCATACTGCGCATATAGCGCTTCCAGTTGCTGCATATAGGCCTGCAAAAATTCCGGCGTAAAGACATCGCGGCGATGCTCTAACCAGCGCATCTGCTCCTGTTCATCCAGCGAACCGGGGAAATTACGCGCCCGGTAGTTAAACAGCAGTTTCTCAATTCGCGCATCGGCAAAGGTAAGGTCCAGCGCGGGAAGGTTGCGCGGCTCGGTTTCCAGCACGATTTTCATCGCGGCCCGATCAGCATCGCTAAAGAAGCCGTTATAGAGCTGCGCATCGACATTCGGCGAGGGCACGAACGGCTCGGCTTCGGCGAAGATTGCCACCACTTTTTCGCGCACTTGTGGGTTTTCGCGCAGAACTTTAAGATTATCCAGACAGTGCTGGCGGTTAATGCCCAGGCGTTCAGCATCTTCCGGGCGCAGGGTATTCGCGACGGCCAGCACCGGGCATTTATTCAGATGCACCAGTTTCACCGGAACTGGCGAGATATCACCCAGCTCGGCTTTCGGCGTGTAGAGGCGTTCACGTAGAGTATCGGCGTCCAGCTCCAGTAGCGAAGAGATATCGCCAGCCAGATCCACCATGATCACCGCATTACGGTTATCCGGATGCCACGCCAGCGGAGCAATCCAGCTTGTATTGCCGCGCCAGGCGCCGAACATTCCCGACACATGCACCAGCGGTTTCATTTGCGGCACATCAATCAGTGTGGTGAGCTTTTGTTTACTGCGATAGGCATATAAATAGTCAAACAGCTTCGGCTGCTGCGTTTTCACCAGTTTCGCCATGGCAATGGTGGCATAAACGTCTGCCATCGCGTCGTGGGCGTTACTGTGTTCAATACCGTTGGCTTTGGTCAGATGCTCCAGGCGGAAGCTCGGCAGGCCGTCTTCGTTCTCAGGCCAGTTGATCCCTTCCGGGCGCAGGGCGTAGCAGGCGCGCATCACGTCCAGCAGATCCCAGCGCGAGTTATGGTTTTGCCAGCTCCAGGCATAAGGATCGTAGAAGTTGCGGTAAAAGATATTGCGCGTGACTTCATCATCGAAACGCACATTGTTATAGCCCACTACGCAGGTATTTGGCACGGTGAAGAGATCGTGAATGCGGCGAGCGAATGCGGCTTCGTTATCGCCCTTTGCGCGCGCTTCCTGCGGGGTTATGCCCGTAATGAGCACCGCTTCCGGCTGCGGCAGATAGTCGTCTGCGGGTTTACAGTAAAAGACCTCGGGTTCCCCGACGATATTGAAATCGTTATCGGTACGAATGGCGGCAAACTGAGCCGGGCGATCAAGCGACGGGCTGGTGCCGAAGGTTTCGTAATCGTGGAAAAGAAATCCGGGGGTATTGGCAGGTTCTTGCATGGTCTTAACGTAATCCCTGATAAGCGAGCGGGCGAATTAACACCATGGTAAACGATTTACAGGGCCATCAGAAGGGCGGTTTTTCGGGGGCGATTCAGGTTATGTCATATTTTCTTGCAATTAATGGCTGTATGAAAGCGGGAGATTCCGTAAAAAGAACGACGATTTTGAAATTGCTGAGGATTTGCTGTTGAAAGCCCGTTTGTTTATTGCTGTATCTTTGCTCGCTTCGAGTATTTCTTGCGCCTTTGCTACTGACAGCGCCGTTCCTCCCGTCACGCCACCGGCGATTAAAGCCGGTTCCTGGGTATTAATGGATTATACCACCGGGCAAATTCTGACCGCTGGCAATGAGCACCAGCAGCGCAATCCGGCGAGCCTGACCAAGCTGATGACTGGTTATGTGGTTGATCGCGCTATCGACAGCCACCGCATTACGCCGGATGACATCGTCACCGTGGGCCGCGATGCGTGGGCGAAAGGCAATCCGGTATTTGATGGCTCGTCGCTGATGTTCCTGAAAGAGGGCGATCGCGTCAGCGTGCACGATCTGAGTCGTGGCCTGATTGTCGATTCCGGGAACGACGCCTGCGTCGCGCTGGCTGATTACATTGCCGGAGGCCAGCCGCAGTTCGTCGCCATGATGAATCACTATGTGGAAACGCTGAAGCTGCGTGATACCCATTTTGAAACGGTTCATGGCCTGGATGCGCCGGGGCAGCACAGTTCTGCTTACGATCTCGCCGTATTGTCACGTGCAATCATTCACGGTGAGCCTGATTTTTATCACATGTACAGCGAGAAAAGCCTGACGTGGAACGGTATCACGCAGCAGAATCGTAACGGCCTGCTATGGGATAAAACCATGAACGTTGATGGCCTGAAAACCGGGCATACCTCCGGCGCGGGCTTTAACCTGATCGCCTCGGCGGTAGACGGCAAACGCCGCCTGATTGCGGTGGTGATGGGCGCAGACAGCCCAAAAGGGCGTGAAGAGCAGGCGCGCACGTTGCTGCACTGGGGGCAACAGAATTTCGACACCGTGCAGGTGCTGCAAAACGGCAAGAAAGTCGGTACCGAGCGCATCTGGTACGGCGATAAAGAGACCATTGATCTTGGCACCGATCAGGATTTCTGGCTGGCGCTGCCGAAGAAGGAAATTCCCAATATTAAGGCGAAATACGTGCTGGACGGTAAAGAGCTGGAAGCGCCCATCGCCGCGCATCAGCGCGTGGGGGAAATCCAGCTTTACGACCGCGATAAGATCGTCGCCCACTGGCCGCTGGTCACGCTGGAAAGCGTCAATAAGGGCGGGATGTTCTCGCGCCTGAGCGACTATTTCCACCACAAAGCGTAACCCTGACATCACCGTCATTCCCCTGGCGACAATGTGAAGCAGTGCACATACTATCAGGTAAGGCACTGCTATATTTTACTGTATCTATATACAGTAAATTCCGTCTCAGGGGGATCTATGCACTACAGTATCGAACATGTTCACGCCCGTACCGTTGCCGGTTTCCATATGGTTGGCCCGTGGGAAGACACCGTTAAGCAAGGTTTTGAGCAACTGATGATGTGGGTAGACGGCCAGGCGATTCCGGCGAAAGAGTGGATAGCGGTCTATTTTGATAACCCCGATGAAGTGCCGCCTGAAAAACTGCGCTGTAATACGGTAGTGACCGTGGCCGACGACTTCACATTGCCGCCCAATAGCGAGGGTGTCATCCTCACTCACATTGATGGCGGAGAGTATGCAGTTGCCAGCGCCCGGGTGCTTGAGCATGATTTTTCCACGCCGTGGCTGCAATTCTTTGACGCATTGCTGAAAGACAGCGCGTATCACATTGACGGCAAACCCTGTTTTGAACTCTATCTGAACGACGGCAATCAGGACGGCTACTGGGATATTCAGATGTACGTTGCGGTGGCGCGAAACGCGGCCTGAAAATGAAGGTGAAAGATTTTTTTCGCCCCATGATGCGAGCCGGGCAAAAGCAGGTACAATTGCGCTCTTTCGTTCTGCCGGAGAACCGGTTTGCGTCCTGATAAGTCACTCAGTCCTTTTGAAATTCGGCTATACCGCAATTATCGTGTGGTACACGGCATTCGTATCGCCCTGGCATTTGTGCTGGCCTTTCTGATTGTACGTATTTTTGACATTCCGGAAGGGTCGTGGCCGCTGATTACTCTCGTAGTTATCATGGGGCCCATCTCATTCTGGGGAAACGTGGTGCCGCGCGCCTTCCAGCGTATTGGCGGCACCATCCTCGGCTCGGCGCTGGGCCTGATTGCGCTTAAACTTGAACTCATTTCCTTACCGCTGATGCTGATGTGGTGCGCCGGGGCGATGTTTCTGTGCGGCTGGCTGACGCTCGGGAAGCGGCCCTATCAGGCACTGTTGATTGGTATTACGCTGGGCGTGGTGGTCGGCGCGCCGCCGGGTGACCTGCACACTGCGCTGTGGCGAAGCGGCGACGTTATTTTCGGTTCGTTGCTGGCGATGCTTTTCACCGGCGTCTGGCCGCAGCGGGCGTTTATCCACTGGCGCATCCAGATGGCGACCTTTGTCACCCAGTTTAATCGTCTCTATCAGGCCGGGTTTTCACCCAACCTGGTGGAGCGGCCGCATCTGGAAAAACATCTGCAAACGGTGCTGAACGATGTGGTGAAAATCCGTGGGCTGATTACGCCTGCCAGCAAAGAAACGCATATCCAGAAATCGGTATTTGAAGGCATTCAGACCGTGAGCCGCAACCTCGTCTGTATGCTTGAGCTGCAAATCAACGCACACTGGGCCTCTCGCGAAAGCCACTTCCTGATGCTTAATGCCCATACCTTGCGCGAAACGCAGCAGATGACGCAGCAAACGCTGTTAACCATCGCCCACGCGCTGTACGAGGGTAACCCGCAGCCGGTTAAAGCAAATACGGAAAAACTCAACGAGATCGTCGATGAGCTCCGCCAGTTGCTGACGGAGCACAAAAGCACTCATTTGGTGGAAACGCCCATTCATGGCTACGTTTGGCTAAGCATGGAGCTGGCGCGTCAGCTTGAGCTATTATCCCTGCTTATCTGCCGCGCGCTGCGTAAATAAGCGACGAATGCAACACCTTTGAACTTGGGTTGTTTCGATTCAGCAGCGTTTAGGGTTATGATGAGGGACAGGTAAAAACCATTGTCATTGGCAACGCCTATACGTATATATAGTCTTATAGTCGTTGTATTTACGAATCCGAGTCTCAAATATCAGGGGTGTAAAAATGGAAACAACTAAGCCTTCATTTCAGGATGTACTGGAGTTTGTTCGTCTGTTCCGTCGTAAAAACAAACTGCAGCGTGAAATTCAGGACGTTGAGAAAAAGATCCGTGACAACCAGAAGCGCGTACTGCTGCTGGACAACCTTAGCGACTACATCAAACCGGGCATGAGCGTTGAAGCGATTCAGGGCATCATTGCCAGCATGAAGAGCGATTACGAAGATCGCGTTGATGATTACATCATCAAAAATGCCGAAATTTCTAAAGAACGTCGCGACATCTCTAAAAAGCTGAAAGCGATGGGCGAACAGAAGGTTGCTGAGCCGAAAGCTGAGTAATCTTTCCTCAGGCGGCCTCCGTGCCGCCTGAATGCTATCTGACGCCGCCTTCCACCATGGGCAGCAAATATTTTTGCGGCCACAACACATTACCCTCGTTCCTTTCCAGCTCTGCCATCACGGCATCAACATCGTGTTTTGTCCTGTCGAGCATTAATCCCATCACGCTACCGCTGTGTGCGATGCTCACGCCATACAGGGAAAAATGTTCCACCATGTCCAGCACGCGCTGAAAACCCGGTTTGGGTAAAATTAACTGGCTGGCGATAGCGCTAAGCGTCGCGGCTTCCCCCAGCAGACGGGCACTGCCTGTTTCACACGCCAGACGAGCTTTTTGCCAGGCTTGCTCCAGCTGTGGTGCGCCGGTAAGCAGTGCCGCCTGTCTGTCGAGGCGGTGATAGTCTGCGGTTTGTAGTGTTTGTGGGCTTTCCAGTACCAGAATATCGAGCTGTGGCTGCTGAGAGCCAGCAGTTTGCGCATGGCCCTGGTTATGATCGAACAGCGTCAACTGGCGAAAAGGCGTGCTATCGGTGGGTTCAAGGTTAACGCAAAGCTGTGCCAGCGCCTGTTCAGTGAGTGTTTTATCAAAATAGCGCGCGGTGGCGACGGCGGTGGCGGCGATATCGGCGGTGCTGCTCGCCATGCCTTTAGCAACAGGAATAGGGGAGTGCAGATTGATACGCAACTGCTGGCTCCACTCTGCCGGAAATTCCCACAGCGCCAGCAACTGATTGACCATGGCGCGCGTCAGCGGACGTTCATCACCAGCTGGTTTACCGGCTTTAACTTCCACGGTGCTGTAAAGCCCAACCGGGCAGGAGATCAATTTCTCACTTCCCTGGATCCAGCCCTGAATCAGTTCCCCGCAGGATGCGGGGCATTGTGCAACGGCCACGCTGCCACCTTATTAGCCCTATTTTCCAGGCCGGTATTATAAATTGAATAAACCGCTGCGGCGCAATAGATTGTTTTAGCGCAAAATTGCAACGGAGTATGAGCGCTACACTGACTCCGTAATTAAGCCGACAGGTCAGACACGTTATGTGTCAGGGAAGAGGGTGTAAATCCCTCGCAGCCCCCGCTGCTGTAATGCTGACGACCCCGTAAATACCACTGATCGTGAGATTGGGAAGGACGGGCGAGGACGACGCTAAGCCAGAAGACCTGCCTGTCGGTACATCTCAACAACTTCGGTGGGAAGTGGGTTGCTCAGAAGCGTGCGGTCAACAGACCGGGAACACGCGCATCTCGACGTACCCCTACCACCCTGATCAGGATCAGGGCATGGCGGCAAAGCATCACGCATTTATTCTGGCAGGCACCGGTAGCGGCTGTGGCAAAACCACGGTGACGCTTGGCTTGTTGAATGTGCTGAAACAGCGCGGATGGCGGGTGCAGCCGTGGAAAGTCGGGCCCGATTACCTCGACACCGGCTGGCATAGGGCGATTTCCGGCGTGTCGTCGCGCAATCTCGACAGTTTCATGATCCCCGCGCCTGTGCTGAATGCCTTGTTCCGTGAACAGATGCAGCATGCCGATATCGCAGTGATTGAAGGCGTGATGGGGCTGTACGATGGCCTTGGTATCGACCCCAATCAATGCAGCACCGCTGCGATGGCAAAACAGCTTGCTTGCCCTATCATTTTGCTGGTGGACGGCAAAGCGGTCTCAACCTCGATTGCCGCAACCGTGCTGGGTTTTCAGCACTTCGATCCCTCTTTAAATATCGCAGGCGTGGTTGTCAATCGCGT
Organism: Pseudocitrobacter corydidari; assembly: GCF_021172065.1. Lineage (NCBI taxonomy): Bacteria > Pseudomonadati > Pseudomonadota > Gammaproteobacteria > Enterobacterales > Enterobacteriaceae > Pseudocitrobacter > Pseudocitrobacter corydidari. The sequence continues at coordinate 699,311 of NZ_CP087880.1, forward strand.
CAACAGCGCAAGCCATTTCCAGCTTCTCAAATCCGCTATTGAGCGCTACTGCGCAATACCGGTCATTGGTTATGTCCCCACCGTGGCGGGCGTTGCGTTGCCTGAACGGCATCTCGGCCTGATAACGGCGCGTGAATCGGTTGTTGAACAGCAACCGTGGCAAGATTTTGCCGACACGCTGGGGCGCACGCTCGATATCGAAAAACTGCTGACGTTGAGCAAGATGAAAACCTTGCCGCAGGGCGAATGGCCGCCAATACCTTCGGTGGGCGAAGGTGAGCGTCTGACGCTCGCGCTGGCCGACGATGAAGCCTTCAATTTTTACTACCCGGACAACATTGCGCTGCTTGAACGGGCTGGCGTTGAAATCGTTCGCTTCAGCCCGCTCCACGATAACGCACTGCCGGAATGCCAGATGATCTGGCTCGGCGGCGGGTATCCGGAGCTCCACGCTAAGGCGCTGGCGGCAAATCAGGCGATGCTCACACAGTTGCGCCAGGCGCATGCGCGCGGAGTGGCTATCTACGCCGAATGCGGCGGCCTGATGTATCTGGGCAGCTCGCTGGAAGATGCGCAGGGCGATATTCATCTCATGGCGAATATCATTCCCGGTCACAGCAAAATGGGAAAACGCTTGACGCGCTTTGGTTACTGCGAGGCGCAGGCACGGGAAAACACGCTGCTGGCTGCGACGGGGGAATGGCTTCGCGGACACGAATTTCACTACTCCGATTTCACACCGGAAACGCCGGCAGTGCTGGATTGCCGCAAAGTACGCGACGGAAACGTCCTGCAAACCTGGTCAGGTGGCTGGCAGTTGGGGAACACCTTCGCCAGCTATCTGCACATTCATTTCGCCCAGCGCCCGATGATGCTCGCACATTGGTTGAATGCGGCAAGGAGCGCCCAATGACCCTGCTTGCCTGGTGTATCGCCTGGATACTCGACCTGCTCATTGGTGACCCGCAAAGCTGGCCTCACCCGGTGCGCTGGATAGGCTCCCTTATCACCCGCGTACAAAAAACGGTGCGCCGCTATTGCCACAGTGACCGCGCGTTGCGGATTGGCGGCGGCGTGATGTGGCTGGTGGTGGTTGGCCTGAGCTGGGCTGTCGCCTGGGGCGTGCTGGCGCTGGCCAACGCGTTACATCCGTGGCTGGGCTGGGCGGTGGAAGTGTGGATGATTTTCACGGTACTGGCCGGGCGCTGCCTGGCGAATGCGGCCCGCGACGTTGAGCAGCCGCTACGCGCGGGTGATTTAGCACAAAGCCGGATAAAACTGTCGTGGATTGTGGGGCGGGATACCTCGCAGCTTCAACCTACGCAAATCAACCGTGCGGTGGTTGAAACCGTCGCCGAAAACAGCGTTGACGGGATCATCGCGCCGCTCTTCTTCCTGCTGCTCGGCGGTGCGCCGCTGGCGATGGCTTATAAAGCGGTGAATACGCTGGACTCCATGGTCGGCTACAAACATGAAAAATACCGCGCGATTGGCATGGTGAGCGCCCGGCTGGACGACGTCGCCAACTTCATTCCCGCGCGCCTGAGCTGGCTGCTGCTCAGCGCCGCCGCTCTGCTTTGCCGCGACAACGCCGCTGCCGCGTTACGCATTGGCTGGCGCGATCGCCATAACCACAGCAGCCCCAACTGCGCATGGTCTGAAGCGACCGTCGCCGGGGCGCTGGGTATCCGTCTGGGCGGCCCAAATGACTATTTTGGTGAGCGCGTTGAGAAGCCGTGGATCGGTGACGAGCAACGCGACATTGCCGTCGACGATATTTCCCGAACGATTCGACTGATGTGGGTTGCTTCCACGCTGGCGCTGGTGCTGTTTATGGCAGCCCGGTGGCTGGTGATGGGCGCGGCCTGAGGAGTAGCACATGGATTACATTCGCCAGCCGCAGGCCATTGAGGCTAAAAGCTTTGACATTATCGGCGAGATTATTCGCGAAACGCGGCCTGACTATCAGTTTGCCAGTCCGCTACACGAGGCCATCGTCAAGCGGGTGATTCACACCACCGCTGATTTTGAGTGGCTGGATATTCTGTGGTTTTCCCCGGATGCGCTGGCGCGTCTGACGGCGGCCCTGAGTCGCCCCTGCACGCTCTACACCGACACCACCATGGCGCTATCGGGGATTAACAAACCGCTGCTGGCAAGCTTTGGCGGTGAATGTTGCTGTTACATCAGCGACCCGCGCGTGGTGCGCGAAGCCAAAGCGCAGGGCATGACGCGCTCGATGGCCGCCGTGGATATCGCCGTGCGCGAAGAGGGTGAGAAAGTCTTTGTCTTCGGCAACGCGCCGACCGCGCTCTTCCGCCTGCTGGAGCTGAACGTGCCGGTCAGCGGTGTGGTTGGCGTGCCGGTTGGTTTTGTCGGTGCTGCGGAATCCAAAGATGCGCTGACTCATAGTGCGCTGCCCGCCATTGCCGCGCTGGGGCGCAAGGGCGGCAGTAACGTGGCGGCGGCGATTGTGAACGCCATTCTCTATCACCTGCGGGATGCAAAATGAGCGACGCCGCGTTTGACGCCCCGGTCTGGCACAACGGTAAACCGCTGCGCAAAGGCTACACCACCGGTTCCTGCGCCACCGCCGCCGCGAAAGTGGCGGCGCTGATGGTGCTGCGCCAGCACGTGATTCATCAGGTCTCGATCGTGACGCCCTCTGGCGTGACGCTCAACCTGAACGTTGAATTGCCGCAAATTGAAGGACAACAGGCGGTGGCGGCAATCCGTAAAGACGGCGGCGATGATGTTGATGCCACGCACGGCATGCTGATTTTTGCTCGCGTGACGCTCAACGACAGCGGCGAAATTGTCTTACGCGGCGGGGAAGGCGTGGGCACCGTGACCCGCAAAGGCGTGGGACTGCCGCCCGGCAGCGCGGCGATTAACCGCACGCCGCGTCAGACCATCGAAGCTGCCGTTCGCGAGGCGATTGGCCCAGCGCGCGGCGCAGATGTCGAGATTTTTGCCCCGGAAGGCGAAGCGCGGGCGCAGAAAACCTACAACGCCCGGCTCGGTATTCTGGGCGGTATTTCAATTCTCGGCACGACCGGTATCGTCACGCCCATGTCAGAGGAGAGCTGGAAACGCTCCCTGTCGCTGGAGCTGGAAATCAAGCGTGCCGCGGGCCTCACCCGCGTGGTGCTGGTGCCGGGCAATCATGGTGAACGTTTTGTCCGCGAGCAACTCGGCATTGATAGCGACGTGGTGGTCACCATGAGCAACTTTGTCGGCTATATGCTGGATGAGGCCGTGCGCCTTGGTTTCCAACACATCGTGCTGATTGGTCATCCGGGCAAACTGATCAAAATTGCCGCCGGGATTTTCCATACCCACAGCCATATTGCCGATGCGCGGATGGAAACGCTGGTGGCGCATCTGGCGCTGCTTGGCGCACCGCTGGAACTGCTGACGCAGGTGAGCGATTGCGATACCACCGAGGCGGCGATGGAGCACATCGACGCTTTTGGTTATCAGCGCATCTACAACCATCTCGCCGAACGTATTTGCCTGCGCGTGCAGCAAAAACTGCGCTTTACCAAAACGCCGCCCGTGTGCGACGCCATTATGTTCGCCTTTGACAACCAGGTGCTGGGGAGCAATCGCCCGGTCGAAGCGATCGTGGAGGCGCTGCAATGTTAACGGTCGTGGGGATGGGGCCTGCCGGGTTAACGCTCATCACGCCGCTGGCAAGCGAAGCCATCAAGCAGGCGCAGGTGCTGGTTGGGGCGAAACGCCATCTGGCGCAGTTTCCTGCGTTTACCGGCGAGCAGCGCCAGCTGGATGCGGATATCCCGCAATTGCTGGCGTGGATAACCGCGCATCGGCATAAAAACATTGTGGTGCTGGCTTCCGGCGACCCGCTTTTTTACGGCATCGGCACGCGGATGGTGGCTCACTTTGGCCGCGAAAACGTGAGTGTCGTGCCGGGGATCAGCGCGGTGCAGTATCTGTGCGCCCGCGCAGGAGTAGATATGAACGAGATGTGGCTCACCAGCAGCCACGGGCGCGATGTGTCATTTGATGAACTGGCTCGCCACAGCAAAGTGGCGATGGTGACCGATAGCCGCTGTGGCCCGCGCGACATCGCGCAACAGCTTACGGCAAGAGGAAAAGGGCACCGCTGGATGGTGATTGGGGAAAATCTGGCGATGGAAAATGAACAGATCCACTGGCTGCGCGTCAGTGAGGTCAATGCCGACTACGGCATGAACACGGTGGTGATCCTCGATGAAAGATGAACTGTTTCTGCGCGGCGAGAAGGTGCCAATGACCAAAGAGGCCGTGCGTGCGCTGGCCTTGTCGAAGCTGGATTTACATCATGCCCGCCATTTTATTGATGTGGGGGCGGGTACCGGTAGCGTCTCCATTGAAGCCGCGTTGCACTTTCCGGCGTTAAAGGTGACCGCCATCGAGCGCAACCCGGCGGCGCTGGCGCTGATGGCGCAAAACTGCCGCCATTTTGCTTGCGAAAATATTGTCCGCATTCAGGCCAATGCGCCTGTGGTGGTGGAGGAAAAAGCCGACGCTGTTTTTATCGGCGGCAGCGGCGGGAATCTGGCGTCGCTGATTGACTGGGCGCTTGAACAGCTGCATCCCGCGGGGCGTCTGGTGATGACCTTTATTTTGCAGGAAAACCTCACTCGCGCGCTGGCACATCTGCAACATCGCGGCATTGCTCCGCTGGATTGCCAACAGATTCAGGTTTCGGCCCTGAGCCCGCTCGGCAGCGGCCACTATTTCAAAGCCAACAACCCCGTTTATGTCATCGCCTGTCAGAAGGAAGAAGCGCATGTCTGAAACATTTGACTCCCGTTGCGTCTGGTTCGTCGGCGCAGGTCCTGGTGATCGGGAATTGATCACCCTCAAAGGCTACCGTCTGTTGCAGCAGGCGCAGGTGGTGATTTACGCCGGGTCGTTAATTAACACCGAGCTGCTGGAGTACTGCCCGCTGGAGGCTGAGTACTACGACAGCGCGGAACTGCATCTCACGCAAATTCTCGATGTGATGGAAGCGGGCATAAAAGCGGGCAAAACCGTGGTGCGCCTGCAAACGGGCGATGTCTCGCTGTACGGTTCGGTGCGCGAACAAGGCGAAGAACTCACCCGTCGCGGTATCGCCTGGCAGGTTGTTCCCGGCGTCAGCGCATTTCTTGGCGCGGCGGCGGAACTCGGCGTCGAGTATACGGTGCCGGAAGTCTCGCAGAGTTTGATCATCACGCGCCTGGAAGGCCGTACCCCGGTACCCGCGCGCGAACAGCTCGAATCTTTCGCTCAGCATCAGACCTCGATGGCGATTTATCTCTCCGTTCAGCGTATTCATCGCGTCGCCGAGCGCCTGATAGAAGGCGGCTATCCTGCCAGCACGCCGGTCGCGGTGATTTACAAAGCGACCTGGCCGGAAAGCCAGACCGTGCGCGGTACGCTGGCGGATATCGCAGAAAAAGTGCGCGAAGCGGATATTCGCAAAACGGCGCTCATCCTCGTGGGCGCGTTCCTCGGCGAGGAGTATCACTACTCAAAACTCTATGACGCGGAATTCAGTCATGAATACCGCAAAGCCTGAATCCATCGCGCTGTTTTGCCTGACGCCCGGCGGTGTTGAACTGGCGAAACGGCTGTCGGCCCTGTTGCCGATGACCTGTTTTACCCGCGACGAATTGCTGGAACCGGGTTTTTTGCCCTTTGACGGCGGTTTTGCCCACGCGGCGCGTACGGCGTTTGCGCGTGATTCGGCACTGATTTTTATCGGCGCGACCGGCATTGCGGTGCGCGTGCTGGCCCCGGCGATCGCAGACAAATTCAGCGATCCGGCAGTGATCGTCATTGATGAGCGCGGCCAACACGCGATCAGCCTGCTGTCCGGCCACATGGGTGGGGCGAACGCCCTGACGATTAAGCTGGCGGGGTTGCTGGGGGCTGACCCGGTCATTACCACCGCGACCGATGTGAACGGGCTTGCCGCTCTCGATACGCTGGCCGTTGCGCTAAATGCGCGTATGGAGAATTTCCGCGCAGCGGTGAAAAGCGTGAATCAGCTACTGGTTAGCGGAAAACGCGTGGGATTGTGGTGTGACCCGGATTTCCACGAAGCGCTCAGCCGTTGCGATGTGCGTGGGTTTATCCCCGTGGCGTCGTTGCAGTCATTACCGCCGCTGGACGGGGTGGTCTGCATTTCGCTGGCGCGCGAGCTTCCTGCAATCGACATAGCGCACTGGAAGCTGGTGCCGCAGCGCATTGTGGCGGGCATTGGCTGTCGTCGCGATACCGATTCGGCGCTGCTGGCAACGTTATTTGCTCGCCACATGGCGGCACATGATTTTGACCCGCTGGCGCTAAAAGCGATTGGCAGCATTGCGCTGAAAAAAGAGGAACCGGCGATCAACGCGCTGGCTACCGCATACCGCGTGCCGTTTTACACCTTCAGCGCTGAGGCGCTGCGCGAACATGAACACCGATTTACCTCCTCTGATTTTGTCCGCCAGACGGTGGGCGTCGGCAGCGTCTCTGGCCCGTCGGCCTGGTTGCTGAGCGAGGGAAATATCTCAGGAGAGACCCTGCGTGAACAGGGCGTCACCATCACTTTGGGAGTAGCACACTGATGTTAACCGTTATTGGAATTGGCCCTGGATCGCAGGCAATGATGACCATGGAAGCGGTGGAAGCATTACAGGCCGCAGAAATCATCGTCGGCTACAAAACCTACACCCACCTGGTGAAAGCCTTTACCGGTGAAAAGCAGGTGATCAAAACCGGGATGTGCAAAGAGATTGAGCGTTGCCAGACCGCCATTGACCTGGCGCAAGCGGGGCACAATGTGGCGCTGATCAGCAGCGGCGATGCCGGTATTTACGGCATGGCGGGGCTGGTGCTGGAGCTGGTCAGCAAACAGAAGCTTGATGTGGAGGTGCGTCTGATTCCCGGCATGACCGCCAGTATTGCCGCGGCATCATTGCTTGGCGCGCCGCTGATGCATGACTTCTGCCACATCAGCCTGAGCGACCTGCTGACACCGTGGCCGGTCATTGAAAAACGCATCATCGCCGCCGGAGAGGCAGACTTTGTTATCTGCTTCTATAACCCGCGCAGCCGGGGCCGCGAAGGGCATCTGGCGCGTGCGTTTGAGCTACTGGCGGACAGTAAAAGTGCCGACACGCCGGTAGGGGTAGTGAAATCAGCCGGGCGTAAAAAAGAGGAAAAATGGGTGACCACGCTCGGCGAAATGGATTTCACGCCGGTGGATATGACAAGCCTGGTGATTGTTGGCAATAAAACCACCTATGTACAGGATGGCCTGATGATCACGCCGCGAGGGTACGTGCTGTGAATTTTGGTGATGTGCTGGTTATCGGCGGCACCAGCGATGCGCGGATGATTTGCCAGCTACTGGATGCTGCAAATGTGCATTACACCCTTTCAGTCGCCACGCCAACCGGGCAGCAGCTGGCGGGCGATATTCGCGGCCAGGTGCGCTGCGGGCGGCTGGAGCTGGCGCAGATGGTGACGTGGTTAAAGGAAAACAATACGCGCTGGGTGATCGACGCGTCGCATCCTTACGCCGAAGTGGTGAGCCGTAACGTACTGCGCGCCTGCGAAGCGGCGGGCGTAGTGCTGAGCCGCTATCAGCGCCCGGAACAGCTACGCGATCTCACCCATCCGTTGCTCCATTTTGTGCCAGATATCCGCCAGGCGTGCGACGTGGCGAAGCGTTTTGGTGAGCGCGTATTGCTCACCACCGGCAGTAAAGATTTAGCGCTGTGGCGCGCAGGCCTGCCGGAGAAAACGCTGCTGGCCCGCGTATTGCCGGTGCCTGAAGTGATAAACCAGTGTGTCGAACTGGGTTTCGGTGTGGGCGAGATTTTCGCTCTCTGCGGCCCGTTCAGTGCGGAGTTTAACGCCGCGTTTTACCGCCAGTGCCACGCCGATGTGGTGATTACCAAATCCTCAGGCGCTGAGGGTGGTTATCAGGAAAAAGTGCAGCCCTGTCTGGATGCGGGCATTCCCTGCATTGTGATTACGCGCCCGGCACCGCTGGTGTCGGGGGAGGAACTACTGGAAAACCGCGCCGATGTACAGCAGCGTTTGGCACGCTGGCTGGCGACGGCGGAAGGAGAGAATCGATGAAAAAAGCCCTTCTGGTCGTCAGCTTCGGCACCAGCTACCCCGAAACCTGCGAGAAAAATATCGTGGCCTGCGAGCGTGAGCTTGCCGCCAGTTGCCCGGAGCGCGACCTGTTTCGCGCCTTCACTTCCGGGATGATTATCCGCAAGCTGAAACAACGCGACGGTATCGAGATTGATACCCCGTTACAGGCGTTGCAAAAACTGGCGGAGCAGGGATATCAGGATGTGGCGATTCAATCGCTGCATATTATCAATGGCGATGAATACGAAAAGATTGCTAACGAAGTGCAGTCTTTACGCCCGCTCTTTTCCCGCCTGACGCTGGGCGCGCCTTTATTGAGCACCCATGATGACTATGTTGACCTGATGTCAGCGCTGCGCCTGCAAATGCCCGCGCTCACCGCGAAAGAGAAAGTGGTCTTTATGGGCCACGGTGCCAGCCACCATGCCTTTGCCGCCTATGCCTGTCTCGACCATATGATGACCGCGCAGCAATTTCCTGCACGTGTCGGCGCGGTTGAGAGTTACCCGGAAGTGGACGGTCTGATTGCCAGCCTGCAACGCGAAGGCGTGAGTGCGGTTCACCTGATGCCGCTGATGCTGGTCGCGGGCGATCATGCGATTAACGACATGGCTTCTGATGAAGAAGATTCCTGGAAAACTTTATTTAACGCCGCCGGGATCCCCGCGACACCCTGGCTGCGCGGGCTGGGCGAAAATCCGCAGGTACGGGCGATGTTCGTGAAACATCTGCATCAGGCACTTAACGAAACCCTGGGAGAAGCCGCATGACGGGGAAATTATATGCGTTGAGCACCGGGCCGGGGGCATCTGACCTGATTACCGTACGCGCCGCCCGCACGCTGGGCTCGCTCGATATTCTCTATGCACCCGCCGGACGCAAAGGCGGCGATAGTTTAGCGCTCTCCATTGTGCGGGAGTATCTCGGCGAGCAGACGGAAATTCGCTGCTGTCACTTCCCAATGAGCGCCGACAGTGCGGAAAAAGAAGCAGTCTGGAACGACGTTGCCGCCGCGCTGGTGCAGGAAGTGCAGGCCGGTAAACAGGTCGGATTTATCACGCTGGGCGACGCGATGCTGTTCAGCACCTGGGTCTTTCTGCTGGCACGTATTGGCAATCCAGAGTGGCTGGAGATTGTGCCGGGCGTGACCTCGTTTGCTGCCATCGCCGCCCGCAGTAAAACGCCGCTGGCGATGGAGCAACAGTCGATGGCGGTGATTGCCTGTACCGCGCCGGAAACGGAGATTGCTCAGGCGCTGGCGCAGCACGACAGCCTGGTACTGATGAAAGTGTATGGCCGCTTCGCCCGCATTAAGGCGCTGCTGGCGCAGGCGGGGCTGCTGGAGTGCGCGTTGATGATGGCAGAAGCTACGCTTCCCGGCGAGCAGTGCTGGCACAACCTGGCTGACGTCAGCGATGACCAGCCGTTGCCGTACTTCTCAACCATTCTGGTCAATAAACAGTGGAGGACCGCACAATGATGCTGGAAAAACAGCTCAAACAGCTTTCCCTGAGCGGCCTCGCCGCCGCGCTGCTGCTGATGGTGGTGCCCGAGCAGGCATTCGCTATGCACATTATGGAAGGTTTTTTACCGCCGATGTGGGCGCTGGCCTGGTGGCTGCTGTTTCTGCCGTGCCTGTGGTACGGCTTAGTGCGCCTGCGCCGCATCGTGGCGGAAGATAATCATCAGAAGGTGCTGCTGGCGCTGTGCGGGGCGTTTATCTTCGTGCTCTCCGCACTGAAAATTCCGTCGGTCACCGGAAGCTGTTCGCATCCCACCGGGGTTGGTCTGGCGGTGATTCTGTTTGGCCCCGGCGTGGTGGCGATTTTGGGCGCAATCGTTTTGCTGTTCCAGGCGCTGTTGCTGGCCCACGGCGGGTTAACCACGTTGGGCGCCAACGGCATGTCGATGGCGGTCATTGGCCCGGTGGTTGGGTATCTGGTGTGGAAAATGGCCTGCCGCGCCGGACTGCGTCGCGATGTCTGCGTGTTTTTGTGCGCCATGCTGGCGGATCTGGTGACCTATTTCGTCACCTCAGTACAGCTGGGCGTTGCCTTCCCGGACCCAGAAACAGGCGCGACAGGCTCCATCGTCAAATTTATGGGGATCTTCTGCCTGACGCAGATCCCGATTGCGATTGCTGAAGGATTATTAACGGTGCTGATTTACGATCAGCTCACCAAACGACAGTTGATTTCCGTACAGGGGCATTAAATGAAAAAGACGTTGATTCTATTGGCGATGGTAATTGCGCTGGTGATCCTGCCGTTTTTCATTAATCACGGCGGCGAATACGGCGGGTCAGACGGTGAAGCGGAAAACCAGATTCAGGTGGTCGCGCCTGACTATCAGCCGTGGTTCCAGCCGCTGTATGAACCGGCCAGCGGCGAGATTGAAAGTTTACTGTTCACGCTGCAAGGCTCCATTGGCGCGGCGGTGATTTTCTATATTCTTGGCTACACCAAAGGACGCCAGCGTCGTGATGACCGGGCTTGACCGCATCAGCTATCAGAGCCGCTGGCGACATATCGCGCCGGAGTGGAAATTTCTGCTCTGGCTGTTGCTGATGGTGCTGGCATTTACGCTGCCCGTTCTCGGGCGCGTGATGACGCTGCTGTTTACCGCCGCGCTGACCTGCTTTGTGGCGCGCATTTCCCTGTGGCGCTGGTGCCGCTGGATGGCGCTGCCGCTGGGTTTTTTGCTGGTGGGCGTACTGACGATTCTGCTCAGTATCGGTCGCGACCCGCAAAGCCTGTGGTGGGGCATTTCCATTGGCCATTACTGGCTGGGCATCACGCCTTCAGGGATTATCACCGCCAACGACACATTCTGGCGCAGCCTGTGCGCGTTGTCAGCGACGTTCTGGCTGGTGCTTAATCTGCCGTTCGATCAGCTTATCGTTTTGCTACAGCGCGCGCGGGTGCCGCGCTTAATCACCGAACAAATTCTGCTGACCTGGCGCTTCATTTTTATCCTGTTAGATGAAGCACTGGCCATTCATCGCGCACAGACGCTGCGTTTTGGGTATCGTAGTCTGCCGAAAGGCTATCGTTCGCTGGCGATGCTTGTAGGTTTGCTGTTCACAAGGGTGCTTATGCGTTATCAACAGATGGCGACGACGCTGGATATCAAACTTTATCAGGGTGATTTTCACCTTTAGGGGCCCGGATGCTCGCGACCAACAATCTCTGTTTTCGCTATCAGGATTCTCCCGTGTTGACCGGCCTGAATCTTGATTTCTCTGCGCAGGCCGTTACCGGGCTGGTAGGGGCCAACGGCTGTGGAAAATCGACGCTGTTTATGAATTTAAGCGGGATATTACGCCCGCAGCAGGGCGCAGTACTGTGGCAGGGTAAACCGCTGGAATACAGCAAACGCGGGCTGTTGGCGCTTCGCCAGCAGGTTACGACCGTCTTTCAGGACCCGGACCAGCAAATTTTCTACACCGATATCGACAGCGATATCGCTTTCGCGCTGCGCAACCTGGGCGTGAATGAGGCGGAAATCGCCCGTCGCGTCGAGGACGCGCTAACGCTGGTGGATGCACAGCACTTCCGTCATCAACCGATTCAGTGTCTCAGCCATGGGCAGAAAAAGCGCGTGGCGATTGCCGGCGCGCTGGTGCTGAAGGCGCGCTATCTGTTGCTTGATGAACCGACTGCTGGGCTTGATCCGTCCGGGCGCACGCAGATGATTGAGGTCATCAGGCGCATTGTTGGCCAGGGAAATCACGTGGTGATCTCCAGCCACGATATTGACCTGATTTATGAAGTGAGCGACGCGGTGTATGTCATGCACCGGGGTGAAGTGCTGGCCGAGGGCGCGCCGGGCGACGTATTTTCCCGCGCGGATGTAATGGCGAAAGCCGGGTTGACGCAGCCCTGGCTGGTAAAGCTGCATGCCCAACTCGGCCTGCCGCTGTGTAAAACCGAAGATGAATTTTTCAGCCGTATGCGCAACAACAGTCAGGGACACACATCATGACGCAGGCAATTATGATTCAGGGTACCGCGTCCGACGTCGGCAAAAGTGTGCTGGTGGCGGGGCTGTGCCGTATTTTTCATCAGGACGGGCTGAAGACCGCACCGTTTAAATCGCAGAATATGGCCCTTAATTCCGGTATCACGCCGGACGGCAAAGAGATGGGGCGGGCGCAGATTTTTCAGGCGGAAGCCGCCGGTATTACCCCGGACGTGCGCATGAACCCGGTGCTGCTCAAACCGACCAGCGACCGCAAGGCGCAGGTGGTGTTGATGGGCAAAGTCATGACCGATATGGACGCCGTCAGCTATCACGACTATAAGCCGCGCCTGCGTCAGCAAATTCTTGAGGTCTATACCAGCCTTGGGCAGGAGTACGACGCGCTGGTGCTGGAAGGCGCGGGTAGCCCGGCAGAAATTAATCTGCGCGATCGCGATATCGTCAACATGGGCATGGCCGAACTGGCGCAGTGCCCGGTGATTCTGGTGGCTGACATCGACCGGGGCGGCGTTTTTGCCTCTATTTACGGCACGCTGGCGCTGCTGCTTGAGCATGAGCGCGCGCGGGTAAAAGGGGTGATCATCAATAAGTTTCGCGGCGATGTATCGCTGCTGATGCCTGGCGTTAAACAGATTGAAGACCTCACCGGCGTCCCGGTGCTCGGCGTGATGCCGTGGCTGGACGTCGACCTTGAAGAGGAAGACAGCGTCGCTATGCAACGGGGGCTTTATCGCCATATTGGCGATCGCCCGGTCACCATCGCGGTGGCGCAACTTCCGCACTTATCCAACTTCACCGATCTCAATGCGCTGGCGGCGCAGCCGGATGTGCGGGTGCGTTATGTGCGCACGCCGGAGGAACTGGCCGATGCCGACCTCATCATTCTGCCCGGCAGTAAAAATACACTTGGCGATCTTAACTGGCTGCGGCAAAGCGGCCTTGCGCAGGTGCTGCTGGCACGGCATCGCGAAGGCACGCCGGTGATGGGCATTTGCGGCGGCTATCAGATGCTTGGCGAAACTATTACCGACGAGATTGAATCCGGGCTCGGCGTACTACCGGGTCTGGGGCTGCTGGCGACCGACACGCTGTTTGCGCCGGAGAAAACCACCGAGCAAACGCGCGCGCGCCTGCAAACCGCGCTTCCCGGCTGGCTGGCGAGAGTCTCCGGGATGGATATCTCCGGGTATGAAATTCATATGGGGACCACCACTCGCCACGCGCACTGCCGTGCGGCGCTGGAGCTGCATCGCCCGGACGGCTCTACGCTTGCCGACGGCGCAGTCAGCGACGATGGGCTGGTATTCGGCACCTATCTGCACGGTCTATTCGACAGCGATGCCTTCACGCGCGGCATCGTTAACGCTTTGCGTCAGCGCAAAGGGCTTTCCGCGCTGGACGTTACGGTGAGCTATGCCGATTACAAAGCGCAGCAGTTTGATATCCTCGCCAACGCGATGCGTGAACATATTGATATCGAGAAGGTTTATCAGATTATGCACGACTATCAGGAGCCGCAATCATGATACTGGTCACCGGTGGCGCGCGCAGCGGTAAAAGCCGTCACGCGGAATCCCTGCTGCGCGATTACCCGCGCGTGCTTTACATCGCCACCTCGCACATTACCGATGCGGAAATGGACGCGCGCATTCAGCATCACCGCGATAGCCGTCCGGCGCACTGGCGCACCGCCGAACGCTGGCAGGATTTAGACGCGGTGATCGCCCCGACCAACGATCCCGATGAAGCCATTTTACTCGAGTGCGTGACGACGCTTGTAACCAACGTGCTGTTTGCCAACGGCGGGGAAGGCGACGTTGATAACTGGGATTTCGCGGCGCTGGAAAGGGCGGTGGACCTGGAAATTGAGAAGCTTATTATAGCCTGCCAGCGCTGCCCGTCATTGGTGGTGCTGGTAACCAATGAAGTGGGAATGGGGATCGTGCCGGAGAATCGTCTGGCGCGCCATTTTCGCGACATTGCCGGGCGAGTGAATCAAAAACTGGCGCAGGCGGCGGATGACGTCTGGCTGGTGGTGTCAGGAATTGGAGTCAAAATAAACTGAGCAGGATTTTCTTTGCCACGCTGTCTTTTATGAGCCGTTTGCCGGTGCCTCAGCGCTGGTCGCAGGGTCTGGATATCGATCAATATGTCCGTGGCATCGTCACGTTTCCCCTTGTCGGTTTGCTGCTTGGCGTATTAAGCGGGCTGGTCTTTATGCTGTTACAGCCCTGGTGCGGCTTGCCGCTGGCGGCATTTTTCGCGGTGCTGGCGCTGGCGCTGTTGACCGGCGGTTTCCATCTTGATGGCCTGGCTGATACCTGTGACGGCGTCTTCTCTGCGCGTCGGCGCGAGAAAATGCTGGAGATCATGCGCGACAGTCGCCTGGGCACGCACGGCGGATTAGCGCTTATTTTTGTTCTGCTTGGCAAAGTGCTGGCGGTGAACGAAGTGGCGCTGCGGGATACGCCGATGCTGGCGGCGCTGGCCTGCGCCTGTATCGCCGGTCGCGGCTGCGTGGTGCTGCTGATGTACCGCCATCGCTATGCGCGTGAAGAGGGGCTGGGCAATCTGTTTATTGGCAAAGTCACTTTCCGCCAGGCGGTGATAACCCTCGTGCTCACTGCGGTGCTGGTGGTGACGCTGCTGGGCGCGCATGGGCTACGCGCGCTGCTGGTGACGTTTATCGCCGTGTTTATTCTTGGCCAGTTGCTCAAACGAACGCTGGGCGGCCAAACGGGTGACACCATGGGCGCAAGCATTGAACTGGGCGAACTTGTCTTTCTGCTGGCGTTGATTTAAGCCAGCCTTAACGGATCATCGGGGAAAAAGATGCAAACTCTCTCTACGCAGCTCGCCGCCATTCCGGCGTTAGATAGCGCCGCGATGGCGCAGGCGCAACACCATATCGACGGATTACTTAAGCCGCCGGGAAGCCTGGGGCGTCTCGAGGCGCTGGCGATACAGCTGGCGGGCATGCCGGGGCTAAAAGGAAAGCCGCAGGTGGCGCAAAAAGCGATTCTGGTGATGTGCGCCGATCATGGTGTCTGGCATGAAGGTGTGGCGATTTCGCCGCAGGTGGTCACCGCCATTCAGACCGCCAACATGACTCGCCACAACACCGGCGTTTGCGTGCTGGCGGCGCAGGCGGGTGCGAAAGTGCATGTGATTGACGTCGGGATTGACGCCGATCCTATCCCTGATGTGGTTAACATGAAAGTGGCGCGCGGCAGCGGCAACATTGCACGTGGCCCGGCAATGCGCCACCAACAGGCGCAGGAGTTGCTGCTGGAAACCATCCGCTATACACAAAATCTGGCCCAGCAGGGCGTGACGCTGTTCGGCGTTGGCGAGTTGGGCATGGCGAATACTACGCCCGCCGCGGCGATTGTCAGTGTGTTAACGGGCGCCGATCCGCAGGAATCTGTAGGTATTGGCGCGAACCTGCCACAGGCCCAGTTGGCGAATAAAGTGGAGGTGGTGCGACGCGCGATCGCCGTTAACCAGCCCAATGCTGCCGATGGCGTTGATGTGCTGGCAAAAGTGGGCGGTTTTGATTTAGTCGGTATGACGGGCGTGATGCTGGGTGCGGCATCCTGTGGCCTGCCGGTGGTACTGGACGGTTTCCTCTCTTACGCCTCAGCGCTGGCTGCATGTCGAATCGCCCCAGCGGTCAAACCTTATCTGATCCCCTCACATCTGTCGGCGGAGAAGGGCGCCCGTATCGCGCTGGAAGCATTGCAGCTTGAGCCATATCTCAACATGCAGATGCGTCTGGGTGAAGGTAGCGGGGCGGCAATGGCAATGCATATCGTGGAATCCGCCTGCGCCATCTATAACAACATGGGGACGTTAGCCGAAAGCAATATTGTTCTGCCAGAGAAGTAATTTTCCCCTCACCGCTCCGCTCTGGAGCGGTTTCGCTTAGCCTAAATAGAATTCCCCTCGTTAAACACTGCCTTTATCAGCGGAAGTTGGATAAAAAAGCTATAATTAACAATTATCTTTCACGGCTGAGGAAGGGAAATTATGTGTCGTGTCAAACTGTTATGCTCCGCTATGTTGCTGCTTGCCAGCCAGAGCGTTCTGGCGGTGACCTACCCGCTGCCCCCGGAAGGAAGCCGTCTGGTCGGCAGCCCGTTAAAAATCATCGTTCCTCTCGACAGTAACTTCCCGCTAGAAGCCTTTGCTGCCCGCTACGGACAGGGGCTGAGCAATATGCTGGAGGCCAACCCTGGCGTGGATGTTTATCTTCCCGCACGCGGCACGACGCTGACCATCCCGCAGCAGCTCATCCTGCCTGATACGCCACGCGAAGGTATCGTGATTAACGTCGCGGAGATGCGACTTTACTACTACCCCCCGGACGGGAGCAGCGTTGAAGTTTTGCCGATTGGTATCGGCCAGGCAGGACGCGAAACGCCGCGCAACTGGGTAACGAAAGTGGAGCGTAAGCAGGAGGGGCCGACCTGGGTGCCGACAGCCAATACGCGCCGTGAATATGCCAAAGAGGGCAAAACCCTGCCCGCGATGGTGCCTGCCGGGCCAGAAAACCCGATGGGGCTGTACGCTATATATATTGGCAGGCTGTATGCCATCCACGGCACCAATGCGAATTTTGGTATTGGCCTGCGCGTCAGCCAGGGCTGTATTCGCCTGCGTAACGACGATATCAAATATTTGTTTGATACGGTGCCGGTGGGTGCGCGAGTACAAATTATCGACCGCCCGGTGAAATATACCACCGAGCCAGACGGTAGCCGCTGGCTGGAAGTTCACGAGCCGTTATCGCGCAACCGTACTGAATATGAATCGGATAAAAAAGTCCCGCTCCCGGTCACGCCAGCCATGCAGGCTTTTGTGCGCGGGGAAGGGGTAGATGCTAACCGGGCGCAAAGTGAAATGCAGCGTCGTTCGGGCATGCCGGTGAATATCAGTGCGGGGAGTGAGCGTTTCTGATTTGTAGAACGCAAAAAGCCCGCTAAAATGGACTGCGACTCAAAAGCGGGCTTTTCGAACTTTCATAGTACTGAGTTTTCCCTGTTTTAGGATGAACAGTAACAACCGCACCATGACCAAGAGGCAAATTGAACCCCATTACGGTATTAATCAGGTAATAGTCATAGTTAATTTGTGTCGCATCCAACCCCGACGCATCATATTTTGATGACCACTCTGCTTTCCTCTTCGCGTTGACCGGCACCAGCGGCAAATTCTATACACATAGGGAATATATTAATTACATAATCTTCTTTTTACTTCTATTGACTCTAATTTGCAGGTATATTCATGATTGCGGCATCGAGTAACATTTGTTAAATAATATATATTGCTGTCTTTATAATTTCCTATAAGATATAATATCTCATCTCCATCCATGTTTATTTCAGTCTTGCACCAAACTTTGTCCACCAATCCATCTTCTTTTTTTATATATTCTTCGCCATCTGTAGATGCAAAGTTGACCAACATCACTATTAAAGTGATGACTATTATCATTATCAAGAAAAAATTTTACACCGAATTTATTGAAATCTAGGTTGGAATGAAAATAAATATTGTTTGATTTTTTTGGAAAAAAACTTGGTAACCATGTTTTTACTCCAGAATTATCAGGTATAGAAGGATAATCTTTAAATTTCATCTCATTAACCTCAATTGAATCTCTTATGTAATATGCAATAATGTTCCAAAAAATCAAAACAGCAATCCCACATGTAAAATATCTCATTAATAATCTTTTCACTACTCAATACACCCTTCTTTAGTTAACTTATTGATCGTATTTTTATGTGTTGGATCTATAAATTGTTTTCATCTGTCAGGACAAGTTTGTTCTGGCGGACATGTGATGCCATACATACTAACTTTAAGGTCGGCGGCGTTATAAACTGCCATATCATAAGGTGATAAACTGCCTTTCCCATATAAGCCAAAACTATTTAAGAACGCATCCCTTTTTTCTTTTAGTCCACCAAGAAAAGTTGCATATGATTCAGATGCAACTCTAGACTTAGATACACGGCAAAATGCACTACAATGAAAAAATTGATCGCTGCCAACTAAGTTTAATCTTTTCATATCATAATGACTTTTACTCAGTATGCTATAAGCCCCTGCATTCATATACCAAGACTCAATAGACATTGCATCTGTTACTGCGGATTTCATTCCATCAGGATTAACGAATTGGCCCAATGCACTTGCCATTTGGTCATACAATCCCAGCGGATCAATGCCTGTCACTGGATTTAAAGGATATTTATATAGATTCCACCCTCCCTGCAACCCCACAGGATCTTGGGTGATATGCCTGCCCTGTGGCGTATTGTTGTACCGGTTCCGGTTATAGCACAGCCCCGACTCCTCATCGTGCTGCTGTCCCGGCAGGCGGTATGGCTGGAACAGGTGATGCGGGTTCTCCTCGTTAAGCTGGTTTCCCCACTCGTCATATTCCACGCTCCACGCCGTATTGCCGTCTTCGCTGATGAGCGCCAGCGGCAGCCCCCGGTGGTCACAGTGATAAAGATGCAGTGAGCGTGCCGGTGTGTACTCCGGTTCTACCTGTGTTGCCAGTTGCGTTCTCGTTGGTCTGCGTGGTGACGCGTCCGGCATTGTCGTGCTCCATGCTGCGCGTCAGCCCGCCCTGGGTGGTACTGACCGCCTTTCCCCACGCATCACCTTTTGTTATATTCTAAGTTGCATTCAACCGAAGTTTGAACTGATCGATTTTTTCTGCGCAGATCATACGCATCTGTCGGCGGACAAAACACTTGCACAATTTACTACTGATATCAGATAAGTCTTTTCTTAAACTTATCTTCAATCCAGCTGTTTTTGCTCCTTATTATCATTGTACTTAGTTTATCACAATATGGCCTGCCTATTGAAAGGATAGTAAAAATATTTATGCCGTCCTCTTCTTTAAAATCATATTCTATTATATAATCTCCCGGCATCATACCCATTGGGGATAATTCAAAATATTGAATGTCAGAAAAAACAAGATATCCCTCTTCAATGTTTTCAGATTCATCCCAATCTCCGCTGGCATCACCCTCTGAGAGCAAGACTGAAATAACATCTATTTTAACTCTTAACTCTTAACTCTTACCTCTGATGTCCAACTGTTTATCTCAACCGCCAATATTCCTCGATCACCCAAGTATACTTCACGGTTCATATTTACCTCACCTTAAATTGGATCAATATAGCCACACATGGAATCGGCATCTTCCTGACTTACATTGTATTCCATTTCTTTAGTCATAGCGCAAAAGCACTGACCAGTAGTTCCATTTTTACAGCTTCCAAATGTATACATATGAGCTATAGAACTAACAAATGAAAATATACCCATCATTTTTACGTTGTAAAAATGGGCGGCCTTACTATTTGCAGGATCAATTTCTCCGTTAATATCAAGGGAGCCCCCTTGGCCAGTATTATGAGGTCCAGTTCCTGGCAAATGAGCATGCGCGGGAGGTTTTGTATTAGCAGGAGGATGTCCTAAAGGATCTGAACGATACATATCTGAACCGTTGGCATAAGTTGTATGTATACTAGTGGGATTAATCTTATTAGGCGGATATCCAATAACTTTCCCACCAACAGGTACCGCCATCACATTTCCTCTGGAATCAACAGCAAAGCTTCCTATTGGCTGTTTAGTTAAGGGATCAATCACACATGACTGTCCTGCTGCTTTTTGTCCTGGAGAGGGCAAAAGTAATTGTTCTAGCCCAAGAGGATCAATATATTCAATAGGATTCAGGGAATACGTGTATGGATTTAATCCTCCATTCAACCCAATCGGATCCTGGTAATATACCTTCCCAACAACGGGTCATAGTACCGGTTCCGGTTATAGTACAGCCCCGACTCCTCATCGTGCTGCTGTCCCGGCAGGCGGTATGGCTGGAACAGGTGATGCGGGTTCTCCTCGTTAAGCTGGTTTCCCCACTCGTCATATTCCGCGCTCCACGCCGTATTGCCAGTTGCTCCACCGTCAGTCCGCACTGTGCCAGCCACTGGCGGCTTTCGTTACTCACGCGGTCTGCCCGGATTTTATCCTCCAGCCTGTCCAGCAACCGCACCAGCTCAGTCGGGAATACCACACCATATCCGTCCTCGCTTCCTTCCTGCTGTAACTTCTCCGCCAGGCTGCGGCGCTGCGCTTTCTGCAGCTCACCATTCTCTGTTTCGATACGGATGAGCGGCGTGAAGCTCCCCGGCTGGTATACCGTCTGGATGCGGGTCTGGTCCGTCTGTATCGTCGTCAGCCGGTCACCGTCCCAGCCGTACCATGTCACCTCCGGTTTGCGCGACAGTGACATCCACCCCGTCAGGTCACGCATGCGACGCCACATCCGTTTCCCCGTCCGGCGGCCCAGCGGCTCGTAGAGGTAGCGGCTCTCCACCTGCGGCACGCCGTGCTGTATCCGCGTGTAAAATACCATGCGGTGCTGGCTGTCATAATTCAACATGGACAATTTTTATTTAATGGATCATTATAAAAAAGACAGTCAATTCATTCAGAATTACTTGCCCGAAAAGTTGCGAATTAGTTGCATTATTTTCCATGGGTAAATGATATAACTCGCCCGTCTAATTTATCTATTTTGATTACAAAAACGCCTCCCGTTGTATTAGGCTTAATATTTCCATTAACCTGCCAAAACTTACCTTCATCACTAATATGATAGGGTTTTTCTCGTTGAGCATTATTTTTACCATAACGTTCTTCCACATATACCTCAGCTAGTTTTTGCACTAATTCTTTATTCGCAACAAGATAATCTTTACTAACATCTGTGCTTTTAGAAAAGCATTCCACCGATTCTCCATGAGAGAATAAAGATAACAATAAAAATATTATTGGTTTTAATTCAAGAATGATTTCCATCAATATATCTCCCCATTCGCATGTATAAGACACTGACTTGGCAAGCCTGGCTTGTTGATAGATTGATTACCATTTGGATCTACTTTTTGGAATATCCCTTTAGGCGTGCCAAGGTAATTAGGGATACCTTTTCTTCTAGATAATTCTTTGTCATCCGGAGAAAATTCTTCATCCTTATAGTGACCATTACTATCTGAACCGTGTGTATGATATATAGAAACTGCTTCTGTTTCCTTAGGGCATGGACTTTTGAAAGGATAGGATTCACTTACATCTCCTTTATTAGGTGGTGTATAAAAATATTTATTATTTTTATCCTTACACACTAACCCTGCATGCTCGACACCTTGACATATTGAATGCCCATTTATTTTTTTCAATGCTTCGAATGCGGCTTCATCTAAACTATCGAATTTATCCGGTCCAACAACAACAGAAAACAGTCGGCAAACTCCTTCATGACACGCCCCCGATTTTGCATCATCCCATGCCGATAATCCCAATGGATCTATTTTTATAACAGGATTCAGTGGATACGCATACAGATTCCATCCACCAGTCAGCCCAATGGGATCCTGACTGATATACCTTCCCAACAACGGGTCATAGTAACGGTTCCGGTTATAGTACAGCCCTGACTCCTCATCGTGCTGCTGTCCCGGCAGGCGGTATGGCTGGAACAGATGATGCGGGTTCTCCTCATTCAGCTGGTTGCCCCATTCATCATACTCCCCGCGCCACACCGTATTACCGTCTTCGCTGATGAGCGCCAGCGGCAGTCCACGGTGGTCGCAGTGATAAAGATGAATTTTTCGCTCAGGCAAATAAACCGGCTCTATCTGTGCCGCCAGCCGCTCCGCCGTCAGCCCGCACTGTGCCAGCCACTGGCGGCTTTCGTGACTCACGCGGTCTGTCCGGATTTCCTCCTCCAGCCTGTCCAGCAGCCGCACCAGTTCAGCCGGGAACACCACACCGTGGCCGTCCTCGCTTCCTTCCTGCTGTAACTTCTCCGCCAGGCTGCGGCGCCGCGTTTTCTGCAGCTCACCATTCTCTGTTTCGATACGGATGAGTGGCGTGAAGCTCCCCGGCTGATAGACCGTCTGGATACGTGTGGTGTCGGTCTGTACCGTCGTCAGCCTGTCTCCGTCCCACCCGTACCATGTCACCTCCGGTTTACGCGGCAGCGACATCCACCCCGTCAGGTCACGCTCGCGACGCCACACCCGTTTCCCCGTCCGGCGGCCTAGCGGGTCATAGAGGTAGCGGCTCTCGACCAGTGGCTCGCCATGCTGTATCCGCGTATAAAACACCAGGCGGTGCTGGCTGTCGTAGTGGTAATGGTGTGTCCGCTCGTCGTACATCCGGATAACCCCTTCCGGGATGCGGCCCGTCTTCTCGGTCAGCCTGCCGTACTCATCGTAGCGATAGACATAGTGCGCATCTTCCGCGATGCGGTTATCCGGCCACACCGTGAGCGTGCTGTCCGGGTGCAGCTCCGGGTCCGGCAGCCGGTTGCCCGCCGGGTCGGTGGCATACGGGATGCAGATGTCCAGGTCTGAGGTGGTCGTGCGTACGCTCGCCAGTCTGCCCGTGACGCTGTAGCCGTACTCCCGCGTCTGTCGCGGGCCGCTGATGCGCACCAGGTCGCCGTTGTCATTCCTGCTGTAGTCACGGTCATACACCAGGCTGTTCAGGCGCTGGCTCTGTAACTGACCAGCCGGGTTGTATGTGCTGCTCAGTTCGTATGCATTATTGCCGAAGCTGCGCACCGTCTCGCGGTGCAGCCTGTCGCGCGTGTACTCCAGCAGCGGCGTCCCGCCCAGCTTCATTCCCGCAAGATAACCGCTGCCATACGTCAGCCACTCCACCGGTGGCAGGCTGTCCGGCTCCTGACGGTTCGCCAGCCCCTCTAACATTGGCATCCTCCATGCAGCCTACATCTAACAAATAAACAATCATGCTTTTTTGTATTTTCTGAATAAACGATACGAAATATAAAAAAATGCGCACCCCATACAAAATCTAATTACTGTTTTCGTGATAAAATGCAACTCACTACCAGCTTGCACCAAATAAAAACTTCTTACTATAAAAAATGAAAAATAAAAAGATTCAATTGATAAAAACAAAGAAATGGCACTTAATAATAAAATCAAATATTTCATATACACAGCACCTCTTTAGTGCGGGCTATTAGCACAAATCACATCTGGAGAATCCATTAGATTATGCCCATAGCTTAATAACTCTTTTCTCCACTGAGCTACAAACTGCCCAGTATTCAAAACCCTGTCAGCCCAAATAACCACAGTCATACCAGGTATCGATATTGATGGTTCCTTAAGAGGAATTTTTACTGGCATTTTTCCCACTGGTATCGTTACACCTGTTTTCCACTCATTTAATGGCCCACTATTATCAGATGCTTTACAAGTGAGTGCTACATCCAAGCGTCCAGACACATTAAATTTCATATCAGCTATATAATCTTGCAATCCCTCTTGTCTGACTATCGAATCCAACCCCATATATTCAGCATTTGAAATAGATGGTATAACACTGTCTATCTTGCCAGTAATTTTTATTCCCTGTGCATCGGGGATAGATGTTGAATTCGATCTATACCATGGGTTATCCAACATAGCCTTCGATAATTGTGATTGAATACCAGGGGAATTAATAAATGCATGATCAAATAGCCCTAAAGGATCGATAGAACTAACTGGATTTAATGGATACTGATACAGATTCCATCCTCCTTTCAGTCCTATCGGATCCTGGGTAATATATCGTCCCTGTAACGGGTCATAGTACCGGTTTCGGTTATAGTACAGCCCTGACTCCTCATCGTGCTGCTGTCCCGGCAGGCGGTATGGCTGGAACAGATGATGCGGGTTCTCCTCGTTAAGCTGATTTCCCCACTCGTCATATTCCGCGCTCCACACCGTATTGCCGTCTTCGCTGATGAGCGCCAGCGGCAGTCCACGGTGGTCGCAGTGATAAAGATGAATTTTTCGCTCAGGCAAATAAACCGGCTCTATCTGTGCCGCCAGCCGCTCCGCCGTCAGCCCGCACTGTGCCAGCCACGCATGGCTTTCACTGCTCACGCGGTCTGCCCGGATTTCCTCCTCCAGCCTGTCCAGCAGCCGCACCAGTTCAGCCGGGAACACCACACCGTGGCCGTCCTCGCTTCCTTCCTGCTGTAACTTCTCCGCCAGGCTGCGGCGCCGCGTTTTCTGCAGCTCACCATTCTCTGTTTCGATACGGATGAGTGGCGTGAAGCTTCCCGGCTGGTAGACAGTCTGGATACGTGTGGTGTCGGTCTGTATCGTCGTCAGGCGGTCGCCGTCCCACCCGTACCACGTCACCTCCGGTTTACGCGACAGCGACATCCACCCCGTCAGGTCACGCTCGCGACGCCACACCCGTTTCCCCGTCCGGCGGCCCAGCGGGTCATAGAGGTAGCGGCTCTCGACCAGTGGCTCGCCATGCTGTATCCGCGTATAAAACACCAGGCGGTGCTGGCTGTCGTAGTGGTAATGGTGTGTCCGCTCGTCGTACATCCGGATAACCCCTTCCGGGATGCGGCCCGTCTTCTCGGTCAGCCTGCCGTACTCATCGTAGCGATAGACATAGTGCGCATCTTCCGCGATGCGGTTATCCGGCCACGCCGTGAGGGTGCTGTCCGGGTGCAGCTCCGGGTCGGGCAGCCGGTTGCCCGCCGGGTCCGTCGCATACGGGATGCGGATATCCAGGTCTGGTGCGAGGGTGTGCACGCTCGCCAGTCTGCCCGTGACGCTGTAGCCGTACTCCCGCGTCTGTCGCGGGCCGCTGATGCGCACCAGGTCGCCGTTGTCATTCCTGCTGTAGTCACGGTCATACACCAGGCTGTTCAGGCGCTGGCTCTGTAACTGACCAGCCGGGTTGTATGTGCTGCTCAGTTCGTATGCGTTATCGCCGAAGCTGCGCACCGTCTCGCGGTGCAGCCTGTCGCGCGTGAACTCCAGCAGCGGCGTCCCGCCCAGCTTCATACCCGCCAGATAACCGCTGCCATACGTCAGCCACTCCACCGGCGGCAGGCTGTCCGGCGTGACGCGATTTGCCAGCCCCTGTTCGTTGTACGCGTGCCCCGTCTCATGCTGCCAGAGCAGTTCCCCCGTCTCAGGGTTATGCACCGTCTGGCGCTCGCCGGTGAGGCGGCCTTTATCATCATAGCCATAGTGGACGGCAACCCGGTGGCCTTCGCTGAGATGGCTGATGTCTGTCAGCCAGCCGTGGCTGTCATACTGCCACTGTTCTGCCGCTTCGCCGTTCACTGTACGGTGCGTGATACGGTCCGATTCGTCGTAGTGCCAGAGGGTGATGAGTTCCTCATCCTCGCTCTGCGTGAGTTTTCCGGTCAGGTCATAACGGTAACGTTGTGTCCGCCCGTCAAAGCCGCTCTGCCGTACCAGGCGGTCCAGCGCATCGTAACTGAAGTCGCTGTGACTGCCGTTCTCGTTGGTCAGCGTGGTGACGCGTCCGGCAATGTCGTACTCCATGCTGCGCGTCAGCCCGCCCCGGGTGGTGCTGACCGCCTTTCCCCACGCATCGTACTGTGTCTCGCTCCGGTTGCCGTCCGGAGAAATGACCGCTGTCAGGTCGCCTGCGGTGTTGTATTCGTAACGGGTTTCATGGCCCTGTGCGTCTTTCACCGAGATTAACCGGCCACGGTTATCGTGGCTGCGGTAAAGGCTGATACCTTCCTCACGGTGAACCGCCGTCATCTGGCCGAAGCGGTCATATTCATAGCGGGTCTGGTAGCCCGAGCAGTCGGTGAACGCCAGCAACTGCCCGTAGCGGCTCCAGGTCATCTGCCGGACGCTGCCCGTTGCGTCCGCTGTTGCGGTCGGTAATTCACTGTGTGGATTATCATAGCTGTAGCGGGTGACATCGCCGTTGCGGGCGGTTTCCTGCATCATCCGCCCGTACTCATCATATTTCCGGCGTATTTCCAGTCCGTCGGGCCCGGTGGCTGAGGTTAACTGGTTCTGGTCGTCGTAACAGAATGTCGACTCCCTGCCGTCCGGTGTGGTGATGCACGTGACGAGCCCCGTCACCACACTGGAGTGGTATTCTGTTATCCGGCCTGCCGCATCCGTCTGTGACTGAAGGCGACCCACAGCGTCAAACCGATTCTGGATAATGCTGCCGTCAGCCTGCTCTTTTTTCACCACCCGCTTCAGCCCGGCTTCGTCCTGCGTATGCAGTACCTCACGCCGGTTCAGGCTGTCGGTGATGGTGATACGGTTTTTCTCATACTGATAGGTGTAGCTTAAGCCTGCCGGATTACGTTGTTCCGTCACGCGCCCGATGTCATCGTAGCGGTAGCGCATCTCCGGTCTGCCCACGTAACGGTGCGCCACCATCCGGCCCCGGTATTTATCATCGTAAGTAAAGCTGCGAATCTGCGTGCCGCTGCGGTCACAGACGGCAGCCAGTTCACCGCGTTGCGTCCAGTCGTATCGCACCAGCGGCGCGGCGGGTAAATTCTCCGGATATTCCGGGTCATGTATCAGCCACACCGCTGAAAGGCGAATACCGTTATCCCGGCCATATTCCGTGTAGCCTGGCAGCGAATCCGGAATATCCGGCTGTTTTGCTCCGGCAACAATTGCCTGCTGCCGGGCCTCTTCTGCCCGCAGTGCCTGGGTGGTCAGCACCAGCCGGAACTGACGGCCTGCGCCATCAGTCACACCGGTGATTTCCCCGGCAAACTGACCTGCCGCCTCACGGTGGAAAGTCTGCGTGCGCCCGAAACGGTCCACCAGACCGGTCAGCACCCGGTACGGCGGCAACGGGGCAGGCAGCACCTCATCCACGCCCGGCACCCGCTCACTCCAGCCGAGAATCCACCACGGCCCCAGTGGGCTGTTGGTCGCCAGATAAATATGCGGACTGGTTCGAATATATTCCGGTAGTGCCTGCCAGAGCGGGGCAAGCCGGTGGTTTTTATCCAGTTTCAGCACACCGCCGCGTACCAGCCAGAATGATTCACTGCGGCTGTAGCCGTCTTCTCCGGGAAACAGGTGCTCAAAATGAATGCTTCTGCCGCCGTTATCATTGAGTATCAGTTCGTTATCGCGTATCTGTAAGCGGGTATCCGCCGGCATTTTCCAGCCAGGGCCGAAGATACCGACGGGAGAGGGTGTTTTTGTCTGGTAGCTGCTGTAGGTACGGGAGAGGATGAAAGGCAACGGGCCGGGCAGCGCGAAATCGGTTTCGCCGGGCTGTACTTTTGCGCCCAGCAGCGGATTCACCGGGTTACCGGATGTGACTCCGCCGGGGCATACCGAGCAGGCCACGCCGGTGGGTGCGCCTATACGTACGCCTGCCGACCCCTGAACAATCAGGCCGCCGTACCGGGTCATATCGCCCTGACGCGCCGCGGGTTTTCCGCTCATGATATCATCCTTAATTTTAATGCGTTTAATCTGTCGATGTTGGTGCCATCAGACTGAATGAAAAATTACCGTTATGCTATAAAATGAAATACTCCAAATGATTTATTTTATATTTGAAACTGATCAGTGTTTGTGATGTATTTGCTGTGATTTTTATTAAAAAGTGAGTTTAAAATTACTTAAATTATATTTTTTAAAGTTGTATTTTCTTTAGAAATTCACTGTGTGAATGTTTTTGATTCTCTTTATTCTGTGCTTTGGGGGGAGTATCCTGCACTGAGTTTTGATGCTTTTCTGCAAAAAAACTGATGCAATTTCCCTTTGCGTGCCCGCATCGTAACTACGTACCGACACTGTTATGGATAGTGCATACTTATCATTCTAAATTTATAATGAAAATTCATCATAAATATTTAAAGGAGTTTGGGGTCCTCTGACATCTATTTCTTAAATGCGGATGACCTGATTATACCCGTGAAAGATTAATGATTGATGCAAGCGTCGCACTTTTAGAACCGAGCTGATTTTTCGCACGTGAGATACCGTACAAAAAAAACTACAGGGAGCTGTGTATCAAATGTCATTCGCCCAATACCGGTGGAAGTTATCCACCATTCTTTTTACGGCTTTTTTATTTTCCACCCCGCTTAGTGCTGCACAAACGCTGATTTACAGCGACCATGAACCTTTGGGTAACATGCGCACTCGCTTTATAAACGATGTCTTCTTTGCTGCGATAGAAAAAGAGTCTCACGGTCGCATTAACATTGAGGCGCATTGGGGCAGTGAACTCAGCAGCGGATACGATGCTTTAGCCATGGTTGGTGAGGGTAAAAAAGCCGATCTAGCCGTCGTGGTTCCTGAATACGCTTCAACAGCATTGCCCCAACATCAACTGTTTAAAAGTTTCCCTGTCGGCCCTTCAGGCGCGCAGCAGGTTGCGTTTTTCCGCGAAGTATTTTCGCGCATCCCCGCTTTTTCCGACGAACTCAGCCGGGCTAATGTTAGCCCCGTTTTTATTGCGACCGGTTATCCGCTCGCGTTCTTCAGCAGCAAGCCCATAAATAACCTTACTGATATGCGAGGCCAAACCTGGCGTTCAGCGAGCTTCTGGCATCAGGCATTCTTACAAAATACCGGCGCCAGGGCGGTGACCATGCCATGGGGTGACGCGACGTATAAGGCATTGCAAGGCGGCAGCATTGATGGGTTGATGCTTAATGTCGATAGCGGTTACGACCTTAATGCACAACGCTACGCTCCTCACGTGTTGGTGTCTAAAGATCTCTGGCTTGGGCATGTCTATCTGCTGGTTATTAATCAAGCCAGGTGGGCTTCGTTATCGGAAGAGGATCGCGCGGCAATCCAGCGTGCCGCTAATGACGCCTATGCGCAGCTGGGTAGCGTGATGGACCGCAGTTTCGATAAACAAATTGCCGATCTGAAGCACAGCGGCGCAAGCGTACGTATTCTTAAGCCACAGGAAGTGCTTGCCTGGGAAGATAAGACCCAATACCAACAGGTTCAATCAGCCTGGGTTAAGGAGCAGGAGGCGAAAGGCGTGGTAGATCTGAAAGAGACGCTGGAAAAACTGGTTGAGATTAAGCACTCTTTTGACTAAATGGTGGCGTTGAAAAGCAAAAAGCCCGCTAAAAAGCGGGCTTCTCGAATTTGGCTCCTCTGACTGGATGCTTATCTCTATATATCTATCTATTTATTTGAGTTTAAATTAATTTTTAAAAAAAAGCACATGTCAATTAAAAAATATAATATCAAGTAATGACCTTTCTTTTTGCTATAATGTAATAAAATTAAAGTGTAAAGCTACTTTAAGTGTGTGTGATAAATAGGTGGATGAATAAAAAGCAAAGTGTTTCTATATGACCTGGGAACGCTTTGATTGTAATTAAATATTCATCTGAGACTGTAGGGAAATATCACAATATCACCTCCAAAGAACCATTTTCAATGGTTACCAATGTACCTCTTTAGTTTTGGCTTCATTAATTAAGTTAGATAATAGGGTGTTGTACCCACGTTGTTGTTTTCAACCAAAACGACCTGTTTGTCCCCATACTGTGCGTTCTTGTTTCTTTTTTAAATCGGCGACAACAAGAGCAAATAAATATTCAAACTCATCAAATATCATACGTATTTATATATTAATTTAGTAAAGATACGGCTTAAGATCGTTTGTTTACTTATACGCAACAGTCTGTTTGATTTTTTTTCATATTCATTTCGATTGCTTTTCGCTAGATTCTGGTTACTCAAGAATTATTGTTGAAATGATGATGAATAAAAAAATTACGATACCCCTCATGGCGTTAGTTACATGTCTCTCTGTTGGCGGGTTGATTTCCACCGACATATTTTTACCCGCGCTTGGTGAAATGCGATTGTTTTATAAAGTGACTGAAGCGCAGATACAGGACGCAATTGCGTTATTTTTATTTGGTGTGGCATTTTCGCAACTTATCTATGGCCCATTGAGTGATAGCCTTGGGAGGAAAAAAACATTAATCGGAGGGCTACTGATATGGCTGGTTTCCACTGTTGGTGTGATTTACACGACGCACATTAATGAATTGCTGGGTTTAAGATTATTGCAGGGGATCGGCTCATGTGCTGGTATTACCATCAGTCGGGCGATCATTAACGATATGATGGATAAAAAATCGTCTGCGCAGCTCTACCTTGTCATATTTCCGTTTGTGGGGATGTCACCTGCGATTGCGCCGATGATCGGTGGAATTTTGACTCAGCATTTCGGCTGGCGGGCATGTTTTATCTTTTTAACCCTCTTTATCCTGGTCACGTTGGTTCTCTGCTTTACGGCACTCCGTGAGACATTGCCGGTAGAAAAAAGACAAAAACTAAGTGTACTGACAGCAACAAAAAATACTGTTGATGTCTTGCGAAACCCAACCTTTCTCTTTTATGCCGCCATTCCCTGTTTTGCCTATGCGGCTTATTTTTCCTATATCGTCGAGTCGCCGTTTATGCTTGCGAAACTGGGGCTTTCCTCAGCCTATGTAGGTTATACCTATATTCTGCTCTCCGCCAGTTATGTTGCCGGGAATTTGACTGCCAAAAGGCGTTCACGGTGCGAGGGTACTGAAGAGACGATTCGTCTGGGATACCGCATTTTTGTGCTGGGGGGGATTATTTTTGCCTTGCAGATGTATGTGAGTCCATTTCCCCTGCCGACGACGATTATCGCTATTTCCATTCTGACCTTTGGCAACGGCTTTTTGCTGCCGTTGGGGACGGCATCAGCCATTGCCGCCCATCCTCATGCCTCCGGGACGGCATCTGGTGTGATGGGAGCACTGCAACTCGGAAGTGCCGCCATCGCCACTTTTTTAATTGGCAAACTGTCCGCCCATGCATCAGGAATGACCGCCCTGATCATCGCATGTGTGTGTGTATTCGGTTTTCTCTTTTATGTGTTGGGTCAATCTTCATTTATGCAATTTGTCTCTAACAAGGAGAGTAAGATTAATGATTAATAATATCGATGTCACATTACGGGATGGTGGTTATCAGAATGGTTTCCACTTTCCGACAGACTACGCGATTAAACATGTTCATGCGTTGGTGGAAAGCGGCGTTGAGTGGATTGAAATAGGTTATCGGAACGGGTCTTTTAAGCCGATTCCAAATATTGGTATTACGGGGATGTCACCCGATGAATATATTCAGCAGATTCATCATGCCGTACCGAATGCTAATTTAGTGGTGATTGCTCATCCGCATAATATTAATCACGATGATGTGATTCGTATGAAAATGCACGGCGTGAGTCTGCTCAGGATCTGTATTAAAACAGATAATCCACAACCGGCATTGGCATTATGCGAATTTGCCAAAATGAGTGGGTTACGTGTGAGTATGAATTTCACCCGTGCCAGCCAAATTAATGTCAATACGCTTATTGATGTGGCTGCACAATGCGAAAAAGCCGGGGCTGATATTATCTGTATCGCCGATTCAAATGGCAGCTTACGCCCGGAACAGACATCGCGATTGGTCAACGTCCTTAAATGCACCACGCGTGTGGACGTGGGTTTTCACGCGCATGACAACTTGGGGCTGGCGATGGCAAATGCGATTGAGGCTGTCAAAGCCGGGGCAACGTTTATCGACAGCTCATTAACTGGAATGGGAAAAGGCGCGGGCAATCTCGCCATGGAGACTTGGCTTGCTCTTTGCAATTTTAATAGCGGCGCTGACATTTATCAGACTGAAGTGATCTTCAGGCAGGTTCAACAGCTTCAGTCTCAGGCCTGTTTTAATGCTTCGCACCGCAGTGTGGTGGACATGATCCTCGCGGTGAAAAACCTGAGCGTGGACTACCGCAAAATGATTGAGGAGAAACTTTCCGAAGATCTAAGTAACACCTTTACGGCCATTGATCACCTTATTACAGGGACGGCAGCATGAAAAAGAGAGAGGCCGTTATTCTTGCCCCGGTGATGCCCGTCTGGGATGAAGGTCAGTTTTGCGCACCACTGGTTACGTTGCTGGTGGCAAAGGGGTATCACGTCACCGTTATTGATACGTTGACCCTGATTCAGGATGGCTCGCCGGAGAGGGCGGTTGAGGCACTCAGTCAGGCACTGAATGCCCGGTTCCAGTCTTCCTATCTGCTGGTGGGGTTCGCCATGGCAGGCACGTTAGTCCAGTTGTTGGCTCCACACCTGCATGGCCTCAGTGGTGTGATGTCTGTCAGTGCGCCGGGTTTTGCGGATGAACAACTCAACAGGCGTCTGGGCGAGCTTGTCTCGCTGCTGGAGGAAGGCGAGGTTGAGCATGCGGTGGATGTTCTGCATCAATTCGTTGTCCCTGAAGGGCAAGCCGCCCCGGAGGTGCGTTTCACGTTGCCTGACGCGGCGAAAGCATCTGCCATTCAGCGGATGTTGACCGGATTTGCCTTGCTACTGAACATGGACGCTCGTGCCGCCATTGCTCGCTATAACGGGAAATACCTTGCCATCGTGGGAGATAAATCACAGTTGGCGTCCTGGGAAAACCAAACCCATAGCACCCAACCCACACACCTCTACAGGCGCATCCCGGAAGCGGGTATGCGCCCATGGAATGACAATCCCGCAGCAATGAATGCCTTACTTAACGAATGGGTCGACACACTATGAAAAAAAATGTTCTGGTTTTACCGGGCGATGGAATTGGTCAGGAGGTTTGCGAGGCTTCGCTACCTGTTATCAGTGCTATGGATCTTCCTATTACGCTCACCTTTGGCGAGATAGGCTGGGCATGCTGGATGCGGGAGGGAAACCCCGTACCGGACCAAACCTGGGAAAAAATCGCCGGGGCAGATGCGGTGCTGCTTGGCGCAATAACCAGTAAAGGGAAAGCGCAGGCGCAGCAGGCTTTACCTCAGCCTCTCCAGCAGAAAGGTATCGAGTATGTTTCGCCGGTGATCCAACTCCGCCAGAAACTGGGGCTGTTTGCCAATATCCGCCCGGTGAAATATGTCGCAGGAGATCAACGTCCTTTTCGCTGCTGCGTGATTCGGGAAAATACCGAAGGTTTGTACGCCGGGATGGATTTTAAAGGGGTTAGACCAGCGGTTTCCGGCTGGCTGAAGCACCCTAATCTGGATAAGTATGGCCCGGAAGAGGCTGCCTGGACGGTTCGTCTGCAAACCCGGTATGGGCTGGAGCGCCTGTTTCAGACGGCCTTTGAGTATGCCCGCAAGCACGACTTTACCCGAGTCACATTTGCCGATAAACCCAATGTGATGCGCGAGAGTGGTCACTTTGCGGGAAGCATATTCCATGAGGTGGCTGCGCGTTTTCCTGAGATCGCGGCAGATATCCATAATGTCGATGCCATTGCCCTCTGGCTGGTGCGTAAGCCCCATGAGTTTGGCGTGATTGTCGCAGAAAATATGTTTGGGGATATTTTGTCCGACTTAGCCGCAGGGGTGATGGGCGGTTTAGGTCTTGCACCAAGCGCCAATATTGGCAGCCATGCTGCCTACTTTGAGCCGGTACATGGCAGCGCGCCAGGGATGGCAGGACAGGGGAAAGCCAATCCGTGTGCTATGTTTTACACCATTGCACTGATGCTGGAGTATCTGGGCTTTGAGTTACAAGCCGAAAAACTTCAACACGCGGTTGACCGGGTGGTCCGGGACGGGAAAGTGGCTACCTACGATTTGGGAGGGACGGCATCCACACAGGAAATGGCGCAGGCCATCATCCGGGAGCTGCTTCACCCGACGCTCGGGAAAACGGCCAGCGTGATCACCATCGGTGATGAACTGTTGTCCGGGCAATACCCGAACAGCAATCAGTTGCACATCAGCCAGCGGCTTGAGGCGGCGCAGCATCAGGTGAGATTTCAGGCGTCCTGCGCGGACAATATTGCCCAGATCAGCGCCCTGATCACCTCGCGTATAGGGCAGGACGATCTCATTGTCATTTGCGGCGGACTTGGCCCCACCTCCGACGATAAAACCCGCGAGGCGGTGGCACAGTCTCTCGGCAGGCCTTTGATTTATGATGAGGATGTCTGGGCCACTATTCAGGCGCAGCTCAGGGCGTTTGGGGTGAAAAATGATCCGTCTAACCGTCAACAGGCCAGATTTCCAGACGGCGCTAGCGTTCTGGATAACCCGTCCGGTACTGCCCCCGGTTTTTACACCAGCATAGGCAGTAGCCTGGTAGTTGTTCTGCCTGGCCCTCCTTCTCAAGCGTTACCCATGCTTGATGACTTGTTATCAGGCCGCGAGCATAGCGAACCGGCAAAGACTACATCCTCCTGGACGCTTATTGGTATAAGCGAAAGCGAAGTAGGTTCAATTGTGAGCGCCTTAGTCTCTTCGACGGCGTGGGATGTGCATTTTTTATGGAAAAGTCCCTATGTCATTGTGCAAATAGATACGCCGGAGCACAGCCCGTTACCACTTCCGGTGTGGCAAAGTCTGGATCGGGCATTGCGTCCGTATCTGGTGAGTAAACGTAACAAAAAGGCGAGTGAGATATTGCAGGACACCTGCAACGTCCGCTGGCAGACGGCCGATGTGGAGCTGTCATCTTATTTGCCAGTGGCCAGAAAAAAGGCGGGAGGTGAGCCAGTGCTTTGCATCGACGTCGCGGTTAACCCCTCTCTGGTCGACGTGCTGGAGAGTGAAACATGGATGGGGCAAATGACGATGTCGGTTCGCCATCAGGATGGCAAGAAACATCAGATGACCTTTCCCCTGAATAAAGCCCTTCTGGCGCAAACCCTGCCTGAGTACGCGGCCTGGTGCGTACTGAAACCCCTGACAATGCAAAATGGATGAGACAATCATGACAACCCAAAAAACGATCAAAGAGCGCTTGTTGGTCCTGGACACGGCTGCTGTCTCTGATGCGCTGGACAGTTTGTACATTGCGGGTGGGCTGTTGGGTATTAAGCCGCAGATCAGCGGAAAGAAAATCGCGGGGCCGGCTTTTACCGTTCAATATGAAGCCTGTACGCCGGAAAAAAATTGCTTCATGAATGCCGGTAACTATATTGATCAGGTTCCGGCCGGAGCCGTTATTGTGGTGGACAACGGTGGACGTCTGGACTGCACGAGCTGGGGGAATATTCTGACCACTAAAGCGGTGCAAAAGCAGATCGCCGGGTCTGTCATCTATGGTTCAGCCCGTGATATTGCCGATATTCGCCAGATGGATTACCCCCTGTTCGCCTGCAATATCTATATGGTTTCCGGAAAAAACCGGGCGCGGGTAAAAGAGGTGCAGTGCGCGCTTGATATCCACGGCGTGACCGTTTGCCCTGGCGACTGGGTATTTGGCGACGACAATGGCGTGCTGGTGATCCCCGGCGAACATCTGGAAGAGGTGATCCGGCGTGCGGAAAATGTCGAAAATACTGAGCGGCAGATCCTCAGTACCATTGATGCTGGCACACCGCTGGACGTTGCCCGTCAGCAACTGGGCTATGATGTTCCCTGGGAGAATAACATATGACCCGTCAATTTTTCGCGTACTGGGCATCCCGGCTGCAGTTTCTGGACGTGCATTATCACGCGCGTCCGGATAGCTACCATCGGCGCTACTCGGCATTTGAAGCCGGGCAGCAGTATGCCCGGTATCAGGGTGGAGTTGTGTTGAAGAACCACCTGGGGAGCGTGAGTGCGCTGGCGGCAGCCATGCAGGAGATGTCTCTGCCTGTGTTTGGCTCGGTGGTGCTTAATGCGGCTGGGGGAGGAGTGAACCTTAATACAGTACGGCAGGCGCTGAGCCAGTATCAGTTTGAGGGCGCACCCCGGTTGCTGGTGCATTTGCCCACGGTGGTTTCAACCACACACAAGAGCGCACTTTCAAGAACCTTCAGTAATGAATATGCCCGCTATTTTGCCGGACAACCGCTATCCGTAACCGATGAAGACGGTAAATTACGCTCTGACGTTGAGGCGCTGATCCATTTCGCACGACATCATGACATTGTGCTTTCTTCCGGGCATACCTCGAAAGATCAAACGCTGCGTCTGATTGAAGCCGTGGAACGTGTTGACGGCGTCCGGTTGATGTTGAACCAACCGGCAAACCCGATCACGGGGTTTTCAGCGGCAGAACTCCGCGCGCTGGGAGAATACGACTGGCTCTATGTCGAGCAGTGCGCGCTGACGCTGTACCTGGGCTACCAGACCCCGCAGGACATGTATGATGTTCTGACGCAGGTGAATAATGTGGTTTACAGCTCTGATCTGGGCCAACCCGCTCAGCCGGATATCGGTGAATGGCTGGAAGACAGCCGACGCTGGTTCCAGGCCTCCGGACTCAG
Source organism: Pseudocitrobacter corydidari (assembly GCF_021172065.1). Classification (NCBI taxonomy): domain Bacteria; kingdom Pseudomonadati; phylum Pseudomonadota; class Gammaproteobacteria; order Enterobacterales; family Enterobacteriaceae; genus Pseudocitrobacter; species Pseudocitrobacter corydidari. The sequence goes on from NZ_CP087880.1 coordinate 735,602, forward strand.
TGCAGAGCGGATTGATGCAGTGACCCGGTTAAACCCGCTCAGGATGCTGGATCCGGAGCCGTCGCCAGATTGAGGGTGCGAATAAAATCAATGAAGGCCTGCTCTTTGGTGGACGGACGCGGATTAATATGTACCACATACATCGGTAACGGCGGAGGCATAAAATCATCCAACACGGTAATAATTTCGCCTGATTCAATACCGGCTTTGATGATGAAATCAGGGAGGTAACAAATCCCAAGCCCTTGATGGACCATGTTACAGAGGTCAAGGCTGTTGCTGACTCTGGAGATGTAATGAGGCCGAATTTCTGTACATTCGTTATCAATCATAAATTTCCAGGAGCGCCGGTGATTATCAAAGTGCAGCAGACAGGTATGCTTGTGCAGCTCGTCAGGATGTGACGGCATGCCGTGCTGCAGCGCATAGCTGCGCGAGAGGCAGGTATGTTTTCGCCAGTAACCAATAAGCGAGTAGTAAAGATTGCTGTCGGGCAATGGGCCACACTGTAATGCCAGATCAAAACCGTGGCTGAACAGTTCCATATAGTGGTTTCCGGTGACAATATCCAGCTTAAGGTCAGGGTAGCGTTCAAGGAATGCTTTCAGACTCGGGATTATATGCAGATGACTGATGGAATGGGGGATCCCAACTTTGAGGTTGCCGCTAACCACATTACTGAGACTTTTCACGTCCCTGAGGCAGGATTCATACTCATCAATAATCAGCAGACAGCGCTGATAAAACTGTTCACCGGCGGCCGTGAGGGAAATGCGACGCGAATTACGCTTGATAAGCTGCGTATTGACCTCAAATTCCAGCTTCTCAATTCTGCGGCTTACCATTGCTGGTGAGAGTTTCATGGCAATCGCGGCGGCCCGGAATCCCTGACATTCAACCACCATCCTGAATGCTTTCATATTTTCCAGCATCGTGTCCTCCTGACATACTTAACATATCTATTCTTGCACTATTCCTTTCATCGGGCGAGTTTAGATATCGTAAGCAAGTCTGAACCTCTCTCCCACCACCATGTTTAAGAGTTTTGAGCCGTTGGGTTTAATAAACAGGTACAGTCCGGAACTGTCTGTCATTTTGAAAGGTTTGTCGGAGGGTTTGACCTTACGAATCGAGGTATCAGTTAATGCCATAGCGTGGGGGCTCCGTTTGCTCACCGAACCGTGAGGCCCTCGATTAAGCCCCCTCAAAACTATGGATGTCAAAAAAACCAGCAACCTCTTGCGAGACAATCGGGTAAAGATAACTTCTTGTTTTTTTAACAATCTTTAGACTCATAGAAAAGCAAAAAGCCCGCTAAAAAGCGGGCTTCTCGAATTTGGCTCCTCTGACTGGACTCGAACCAGTGACATACGGATTAACAGTCCGCCGTTCTACCGACTGAACTACAGAGGAATCGTTGTGGAGGCACATATTAGCGGCGAAAAAAATTTTGTCAAACACCAATTCTGGCTGTTCACGCTGATTGCCGATTCCGTCAACAATTTGTTGTAATTACCGACAAATATTAAGGAAAAATGTTTTGCAGGATTCGGGTTTCTCCCTCATCATTTGAAATGGAGTTTCAACTTTCTCACTAAGGTCCACTTTGAACGTCACCACCGCGCTCCGCCAGGCCGTCGCACGCACGCCCTGGTACAAAAAACGCAAAAGCTATCGAGTCCTCTTCTGGCGTGAAATCACCCCCCTTGCTGTACCTATTTTTCTGGAGAATACCTGCGTCCTGCTGATGGGGGTATTGAGCACCTTCCTGGTGAGCTGGCTGGGAAAAGAAGCAATGGCGGGCGTCGGGCTCGCCGACAGTTTCAACATGGTGATCATGGCCTTTTTCGCCGCTATCGATCTCGGGACAACGGTGGTGGTGGCCTTTAGCCTCGGTAAACGTGACCGACAACGGGCGAGGGCGGCTGCACGACAGTCGCTGGTGATTATGACCTTGTTTGCCATTGTGCTGGCAGCGGTCATCCACTATTTCGGCAGTGAAATTATTAATATTGTCGCAGGTGAAGCGACACCCGAAGTGAAAGGGTTGGCCTTAACCTACCTTGAACTGACGGTGCTGAGTTATCCGGCGGCGGCGATTGCGTTGATCGGTAGTGGCGCGCTGCGTGGCGCAGGGAACACAAAAATCCCCCTGATGATTAACGGTGGAATGAATATCCTCAATATTATCATCAGTAGCATCCTGATTTATGGGGCGTTCTCCTGGCAGGGGATGGGTTTTGCAGGGGCAGGGCTGGGGTTAACCATTTCGCGCTATATCGGCGCGGCAGCGATTATCTGGGTGCTGATGATAGGCTTTAACCCTGCGCTGCGCATTCCGCTGAAAAGCTATCTGAAGCCGCTGAATTTCGCCATTATCTGGGAAGTGATGGGAATCGGTATTCCGGCAAGCATTGAGTCAGTACTGTTCAATGGCGGGAAATTACTTACCCAAATGTTTGTTGCCGGGATGGGGACCAACGTTATCGCGGGTAACTTTATTGCCTTTTCGGTTGCGGCGCTGATTAACCTGCCAGGTAACGCGCTGGGTTCGGCCTCGACCATCATCACGGGTAAACGATTGGGTACCGGGCAGATTGGTCAGGCGGAACGCCAGCTGCGCCATGTCTTCTGGATGTCGACCATCGTACTGACGACAATTGCCTGGGGTACCGCGCCGTTTGCGGGTCTGTTCGCGTCGTTCTATACCCAGGAGCAGGATGTAAAAGAGGTGGTGAAAGTGCTGCTGTGGCTGAACGCGGCATTTATGCCGATCTGGGCCGCTTCCTGGGTTCTGCCTTCAGGCTTTAAAGGCGCACGTGACGTACGCTTTGCGATGTGGGTATCAATGCTGGGGATGTGGGGCTGTCGCGTGGTGGCGGGTTATACGTTAGGTATTGTGCTCGGTATGGGCGTCGTCGGTGTGTGGTTAGGGATGTTCCTCGACTGGGCGGTCCGTGGCGCACTGTTCTACTGGCGTCTGGTCAGTGGTCGCTGGCTGTGGAAATACCCGCGCGTGAAGATGGAGTAAGCGCCATTGCTGTGAAAATCGTCAGAAACCGATGATTTTTAACCGAAGTGTGGAATAAAACAGCAAACGGTATTTTTTTGTGAAAACAGGCTTTGACAACCCCGGGGCACCCCGTTAATATTCGCCCCGTTCACACGATTCCTCTGTAGTTCAGTCGGTAGAACGGCGGACTGTTAATCCGTATGTCACTGGTTCGAGTCCAGTCAGAGGAGCCAAATTTAGAAAAGCCCGCTTTTTAGCGGGCTTTTTGCTTTTCTGTGTTTACAGGGCAAACTCATAATGGGAGCCATCGGGGAGCTCAACATCCAGGCGTAATTTCCCGCCAGCGGCTTCTACATAGCGCTTGAGCGTGGAAAGTTTTAGATCTCGCCCTGGTTTTTCCATTCCCGCGATTGTCGGCTGCTTTACACCCAGGGTTTCAGCGATCTCCACCTGCGTCTTTTTCACCTTTTCTCGCAATTCCGCGAGGTGGATATTCAGCAACATCTCCTCTGCCATTGCTTCCGCCTGTTGAACTACCTCGGTTTTTTCATCCTTTAGCAGTTGTTCCAGCGTTCTGCCCATGTTGATTTTCCTCATTGTTAAGCTTTGTCAGATGGTGCTTATATTCTCGTTCGGCAGTATCTCAACATAGATTGTATAGGTCAAAAACTATATAGGTGTAACGCTATATTGACATTCTGCACTGATGTGACAGGAAAGGGAACACTCAAAAGTGAGATGTGGAATAGCGGTTCCGGCCGTTCGATGTTTTGCAGAAAGAGGGTGCAGGCGATGCGAGTGAGATTCCAAAAAAAACGGGCCGTGGCGGCCCGTTTATCGTCTAATCACCGGAATGGCGGCTCGTTAAAGGTGCGTAGCTTACGCGAATGCAGCTTGTCACCTTCGGCACGCAGCAGATCAATTGCGCGAATGCCAATCTGCAGGTGCTCGGAAATCGCCCCTTCATAGAAACGGTTTGCCTGGCCCGGCAGTTTAATTTCACCATGCAGCGGTTTGTCAGAGACGCACAACAGGGTGCCGTAAGGTACGCGGAAGCGATAACCCTGGGCGGCGATGGTGGCGCTTTCCATATCAATCGCTACGGCGCGGCTGAGGTTAAATCGCAGCGCGGAAGCGGAATAGCGCAGTTCCCAGTTACGATCGTCCGTCGTCACCACGGTGCCGGTGCGCAGGCGTTGTTTAACCTCTTCGCCTGGCATACCGCTGACCTGCTTGGTGGCGTCATAAAGCGCGCGTTGCACCTCGGCAATGCTCGGGATGGGAATATCAGGCGGCAGCACCGCATCCAAGACGTGGTCGTCGCGCAGATAGGCGTGAGCCAGCACGTAATCACCAATGGTCTGGCTTTCGCGCAGACCGCCGCAGTGGCCGATCATCAGCCAGACATCCGGGCGCAACACCGCCAGGTGGTCACAAATGTTTTTGGCGTTCGACGGGCCTACGCCGATGTTAATCAGCGTTATCCCCTGGCCATCTTTAGTGATGAGGTGCCACGCTGGCATCTGATGTTTTTTCCAGGCCAAATCGGAAATCGCCTGTTCCGGCGCTTCCGTTTCCGCCGTGATCCAAATCCCCCCGGCGCAGGAGAGCGCGATGTACGGGCTTTCCGGATCGAGAATCTGGCTACAGCCCCAACGCACAAATTCATCCACATAACGGGTGTAGTTGGTGAATAACACAAAAGGCTGGAAATGTTCTACCGGCGTGCCGGTGTAGTGACGCAGGCGGGCGAGCGAGAAGTCCACACGGCGCGCGTCAAAGTGCGAAAGCGGATAAAACTCGGTGGGATGGAAAATGCCGTCCGCCGTTTCATCACCAATCTGAGCCAGCTCAGTCGTAGGGAAAAAGCGCGTCAGGTCGGCACTCATGGAGCGGTCGAGCATTAAGCCGTCGATTACGTACGGATAAGGGATCTCATGCTGCGACAGGCCCACTTCAATGTGTGCATCATAATCTTCATGCAGCAACGTGAGCTGTTCCAGCAGGTAAGGGCGGAACAGTGTGGGATGCGTGATGGTCGTGGTGTAACACCCGGAGTGGGTGAAGCGGCCAAAGGCGCGCGTTTTCTGCGCCTTGTGGGCATTTCCACTCCATGAAACCGAAAGCTGGGGATAGACAAAAAGCCCGTCGGCGCGTGCTTTGGCATCAGGCAGCGAATGATTGTCAATGTACACGGAAATGGCATTACGCAGGGCTGTGACCGACTGGTCATACAGTGCCTGAAGTTTTTCCAGGGCTTGTTCAGGCGTCAGGCTTGCGCTCGTAGTATTCATCCTTCGCTCCTTGTGTCAGGTCTGCGGCGTTTTTCGATAGTATGTCAGCCTCAGATGAAACAAAAGCGTCAGAAGACGCCTTTGTCACAACTGATTAACCTTTAAGCAAGATGCTCAGGCCAGCGGCTTATCCTTCATCAGCAGGGCAGTGGCGGCGGATATCAGGCAGCCAGCCAGCAGATAAATGGCCACGCTGTGCCAGTCGCCGCCCGAGAAGGTGACCAGCGCTGCGGCAATAAACGGCGTGAACCCGCCCCCTACGACGCTTGCGACCTGATAACCGACACCGGCACCGCTGTAACGATAGCCCGCGCCAAACATCCCGGTGAACATTGGCTGCTGAACGCATACCACCATGTCATGCGCGACGTTAGCCAGCATGATGGCGAAGAACACTATCCAGAAAAGCGATTGCGCTTCCAGCGCCATAAAGAACGGGAAGGCGCTAATCGTGCCGGTTAATGCGCCAATAATGTAGACGCGGCGTCGACCAAAGCGATCGGCGAGCCAGGCAAAGAAGGGGATAGTCAGACAGCTCACCCCACCGACCAGCAGGCCAATGTTGAGGAAAAGTTCACGGGGAAGCCCGAGATTCTGCGTCGAGTAGTTGAGGGCGAAGGCGGTGACGATGTACATGGTCAGCAGCTCGCACAGGCGTAAACCGATAATCTTCAGGAAAGCGCCAGGATGACGCGCCAGCGCCTCCATTACCGGCAGACGTTGTTTGACCGGCGGCGTTTGCTGCTGCTGTTCGAACTCCTCGGACTCTTCCATTCCGTTACGAACCCATAACGCGCCAAGTACCAGTACAACACTAAACAGGAAGGGAATACGCCAGCCCCAGCTCAGGAACTGTTCGTCAGTGGTGAGCATGCTGATAAGCGAAACCAGCCCGGTGGAAAGCAGCAGGCCCACGCCATAACCCACCTGCACGCCGCTGCTGTAGAACGCTTTTTTATTCTCTGGCGCGCTCTCTACCGAGAGCAGTGCGGCGCCGCCCCATTCGCCGCCGACGGCAAACCCCTGAATAGCGCGCAGCGTGACCAGCAACGCGGGCGCCCACCATCCCGCCGAAGCAAAGGAGGGGAGCAGGCCGATCAACGCCGTCGCGCCGCCCATCATCCAGACGGTCAGCATCAGCATACGTTTACGGCCAAGACGATCGCCGAAGTGACCGAAGATCACTCCGCCGAGCGGGCGAAACAGGAACCCCACGCCGAAAGTCGCGAAAGCGGCCAGCGTGCCCATCGCCGGGCTTACCTGTGGAAAGAATTCTCGGTTGAAGACCAGCGCGGCTGTAATGCCATAAAGCAGAAAATCGTACCAGTCGACGACGGCTCCGGCAAAGCTGCCGAGTGCGGCACGTCGGGCGCGGCTAAGTGAAGGTGTTTTCTCCTGAAGACGCGTGGAGGTGAGGGTGGAATCCATAGTTATCCTGTCTGTACCGTTTTTTTTCTTATATTCGTAAATAAAATTGTACACATTGCGCCAGTTCATAACTGGTGTTTATGAGACTACCGCGACAGACGCGACATGGGAATGGTTTTATGTGCTGAATTTTTCTGTAACGATAAGATTACACTTAGTTGCATGATAAAATTGTTCAATTTTCAAAATCGGTCACAAAACGATTAGTAGAACGATGAAGTCGATGGCGATAAATCTGATAGACTGCGGCGAAACAAAATATTTAATTCGACAGGGAGTTGTCGCGATTCAATGTCATTGATAACGATGTTCAGAAATATCATATTCAATTTCTATGATTATAACGCCAAAAATATTCATACTAATGATATAAAATTTGTCGTTATTCATATTCCCGATCAGGTCGGGGATGCTATGGCGATTTATCCTCTTATTCGTGCGCTGGAACAACAGCCAATAACACACCTGTTAATTGTGTCATCCACGCTTAATAAACCCGTATTTGAGGCTTTGACGCTTAATAATACAACGTTAACTGTCGTGACGATGACGATGCAGGACCACGCTACTATTGCTGAAATAAAAAAGATAGCGAACACAATAAAAGAGCAATATGGCACCCCCGATCTCTGCATCGAGGCAATGCGTAAAAAGAATCTCAAAACGATGGTTTTTATCCATACGCTGAGAGCGGGAATGAATTTTCAGGTGGTGGGATTATCCATGAAATGCTACTCCCCACTGTGCAAGATAGCTTCCCGAATGGATCAGCACCTTCGTGCGCCTGTCCCTATGACCTGGGCGATGTTAATGAGAGAGGCGGGTTTTCCTGCTGTTGCTGCGAAGTATGAATTCCCGCTAAGTGCTGAGGCCATCACCGAGGTGCGTCGAGAAACATGTGCGCTGGGGCCCTATATCGCCATCAATTTAGAAGGTAGCATCGCGGCGAGAACGTTTTCATACTCTGTTGCGCAGAATCTTATTGCGATAATTCAGCGTGAATGTGATATGCCGATCGTGGTTGTGCACGGCCCGAAAGGTATAGAGAGTGCCGTGAAATTAACAGAATCATGTAGCCATGTTTTTAGACTCTCATTGTCACCTTCATTAATGCGCTCGGCGGCCCTGATTAACGATGCGGCCCTTGCTATCACACCGGACACATCAATACTGCATATGGCTAGCGCTTATAATACGCCGGCGATTGCTATTTACGCGGATTATAAAACACGCTGGCCGACGATGCAGGATATTGCAGAGAACATTGTGGTGGGGAAAGATATCGACCACATCAATATGAATGAGTTTGAAGCGACGTTACGGCGTATTTTAATGAGGATCAACGGACAACAGCGGCAGTAAGCTAACACGTAACTCACGGCAGAAAAGCAAAAAGCCCGCGATAAGCGGGCTTTTCTAAATTTGGCTCCTCTGACTGGACTCGAACCAGTGACATACGGATTAACAGTCCGCCGTTCTACCGACTGAACTACAGAGGAATCGTGTGAACGGGGCGCATATTAACGGGGTGCTTCTGGCTTGTCAAAGGGTGTCTCTCCACTTTGTGTTCGTTTGCTGACAATTTCAGCAATTTGCGGGTGAGTGGCTATTTTTTAGCTGCTTTGCACCGGGCTGGTGCGAATTTACCCCTAATGGGGCAGATCAACATCTTCTGACTGCCTGCGAAAATGCGCTTATCGATTGGAAAGCCTTGTTACGCGCCCGTGACGCCTTTTCTTAAAAAGCTGGCAAGCATCTTGCAACTCCTTCGATATCTAAACGCCATTGTTGGCAGTACAGGAGGCAAAATGAACTTAAGACGACTGAAGTACTTTGTGAAAATCGTCGATATCGGTAGCCTGACCCAGGCCGCTGAAGTGTTACATATCGCACAGCCCGCACTGAGCCAGCAGGTTGCCACTCTTGAGGGGGAGCTCGATCAGCAATTACTGATCCGCACCAAGCGCGGCGTTACGCCAACGGAAGCGGGTAAAGTGCTTTATACCCATGCGCGTACGATACTGCGCCAGTGCGAGCAAGCGCAGCTGGCGGTGAATAATGTCGGGCAAACGTTAAGCGGCCCGGTCTCCATTGGCCTGGCGCCGGGAACTGCCGCATCATCTATCACCATGCCGCTGTTGCAAGCCGTGCGTAACGAATTGCCGGAAGTTCTGATTTATCTTCATGAGAACAGCGGCGCGGCGTTGAATGACAAACTGCTGAGCGGTCAGCTTGATATGGCGGTACTTTACGACCGTTCTCCTGTGGCAGGCGTTAACAGCCAGCCGTTGCTGAAAGAAGATCTCTACCTGGTCGGCACGCGTGATTGTCCGGGGCAGAGTATCGATTTAACGGCAGTAGCTGAAATGAATCTGTTCCTGCCACGTGACTACAGTGCCGTTCGCGCCCGAGTGGATGAGGCATTCTCACTGCGACGTCTGACGGCCAAAATCATTGGTGAGATAGAATCTATTTCTACGCTGACGGCGGCGATTGCCAGCGGGATGGGTGTTACCGTTCTGCCTGAGTCTGCTGCGCGAACGCTATCGCAGGCAGCAAATGGCTGGATGGCCCGAATCACCACGCCATCAATGAGCCTGCCGTTGTCGCTGAATATGTCAGCGCGTGGACAGCTCTCTCCACAGGCGCAGGCGGTGAAAGAAATTTTGATCTCGCTGGTCAGTCGACCGGCGCTGGATAACCGCGAATTGCAGCTGGTGAGCTAACGTATATTCTTTTAAGGAATAAGTTGCTGGTTTTTATTATTTGTTAGCGAAGGCGACAGACTTTAACAATAGTGCAATGTCTGTTTGACCCGGAGGGGAAGGTGAACTTCCAGCAACTAAAAATAATTCGTGAAGCAGCAAGGCAGGATTACAACCTGACTGAAGTTGCCAATATGCTATACACGTCGCAATCGGGTGTAAGCCGTCATATCCGTGAGCTGGAGGAGGAGCTGGGGATTGAGATCTTCATCCGCCGCGGAAAGCGACTGCTGGGGATGACCGAACCGGGTAAAGCGTTGTTGGTGATAGCGGAACGTATTCTGAATGAGGCAAGTAACGTTCGACGTCTTGCCGATCTTTTCACCAACGATGGCTCGGGCGTTCTGACGGTCGCAACCACACATACCCAGGCGCGCTATAGCCTTCCGCCGGTGATTAAAGCCTTTCGTGAAATATTCCCGGATGTGCGTCTGGAGCTGGTACAAGGAACACCACAGGAAATCGAGACGCTGCTGCACAATGGTGGCGCGGATATTGGCATCGCCAGCGAGCGATTGAGCAATGACAGCACGCTGGTGGCTTTTCCCTGGTTCCGCTGGCATCACAATGTGCTGGTACCGCAGGATCACCCTCTGACGCAAATCACGCCGCTGACGCTGGAAGCTATCGCGCGCTGGCCGCTGATTACTTATCGCCAGGGCATAACCGGACGCTCGCGTATTGATGAAGCCTTCAACCGCAAAGGGCTGTTGCCGGATATCGTACTCAGCGCACAGGATTCAGACGTTATCAAAACTTACGTTGAACTGGGGCTGGGCATTGGGCTGGTGGCAGAACAGTCCGGTGATGTTCAGGAGTCCGGGAAACTGGTACGACTGGATACGCATCATCTGTTTGATGCCAATACGGTGTGGCTGGGTCTTAAGCGCGGGCAGTTGCAGCGTAACTATGTCTGGCGCTTTATCGAATTGTGTAATGCCGGGTTGTCGCTGGAGGAAATTAAGCGGCAGGCGATGGAGCCAGATGAGCTGGCGCTGGATTACCAAATCTAGAAAGCAAAAAGCCCGCTATAAGCGGGCTTTTTTAAATTTGGCTCCTCTGACTGGACTCGAACCAGTGACATACGGATTAACAGTCCGCCGTTCTACCGACTGAACTACAGAGGAATCGTGTGAACGGGGCGAATACTACTGGCCCCGTAATATTGTGTCAATACTAAATTTAACTGTCTGATTCAATTGCATGAATTTAGCGCAAGCTGTTGTTTTAGTGAACTACAGGTGAAATATCTTCCTGCGTGTCGTTATCTCGCATACGTGCGAGCGGGTCCTGACGGTAAAACTGGCAAAAACGCTGCCACAGCGCCGGGAAGCGCGGAGCGAAAAGTTCGGGGGCGCTGAAAAAATACTCGGACAGCACGGCGAAACACTCTGCCGGATCGGTTGCCGCGTAAGCATCAATGCTGGCGGCGCTTTCACCTACTAAATCAATCTCATCCTGAATATTATCCATCGCCGCATGGAGATCGTGCTCCCAGCCTGCAACTTCTCGCAGCGGAATCAACGGAATGCCGCTGGCGCGATCGCCATTACGGGTATCGAGTTTATGCGCGACTTCATGGATGACCAGATTGAAGCCGGATGCGTCGAAGGAGTCCTGAATGTCGAGCCAGTTGAGAATGATGGGCCCTTGCTGCCAGCTTTGACCGGACTGCACCACGCGTTGATTATGCACCAGGCCAATATCATCTTCCCATTCATCATCCACAACGAAGGGGGCGGGGTAGATGAGTACCTCATGGAAGCCATCGAGCCATTCGAGGCCCAGCTCCATTACCGGCAGACAAAACAGCAACGCAATACGAGCCTGAGTGATGGGCTCCATCACTAATCCCTGAAGAGGAACCAGCCGCTTTTGCTGCAAAAAACGATCGGCAAGCACGCGGAGTTTGGTTTGTTCATCTGCGCTGAGATTGGCTAAAAGTGGGACAGAGAACGCTTGTTCCCACGGGATGTCGGTTTTTTCAGCAGACTCATCTGCCTTCCAGGGCCATTTAATCATCATTTTGCTCGCAAACTCGTCACTTGAACGCAATTGAAGAGACTGGGTCTGTTAAAATGCCAAATAACCTGGCATCATGGCAACCATCAAAACGGAGAGATGCCAGAGCGGCTGAATGGACCGGTCTCGAAAACCGGAGTAGGGGCAACTCTACCGGGGGTTCAAATCCCCCTCTCTCCGCCACTATTCAAGCACTTACCGCATTAATTTTCAGTGACTCAACTCGCATTGAGGCAATCTGAGAAAATCCCCAGCTAACATCTTCAGTCAATTGCACCTTCGCTTTACGTCAGTATCCGCAAAAAAAAGGATGCACGCCTTGCGCACACCCTTTATTAGCATAAAACCGGATTAATCCTCGTACGCTTCCTGTCGTTTTTTACCGTCAATTATCGATGCAATAACAAACACCGCCGCACAGGGCAGTAACCATTCAAGGCTTTGACTAAACAGCGGCAGCGGCTTCAACAACTGTGAAGGCAATTGATTCAGCATCTCGTTGAGCGGGCTGGCGATAACGCCATCAATCAGCCCAAATATGCAGGCAACCGCCACCACCGGTGCAAAAACGCGCGCGGGGTTTTTCCAGAATGACGTGGTGAAACTCAGCAGCACAATAGCGATACAGGGCGGATAGACCGCTGTCAGTAGCGGTACAGAGACGGTTATTAAACGCGTGAGCCCCAGGTTTGAAATAGCGAACGACAGCACGGCAATCACTAACACCATCGTTTTATATGACAGCGGGAGAAGGTGGCTAAACCAGCTGGCACACGCGCTGGTGAGGCCGATAGCCGTCACCAGGCAGGCGATGAAAATAAGCAGCGCCAGGAACAAGCTACCGGTTTCGCCGAAGGTATGCTGTACGAAGGCATGCAGCACCTCGGCACCGTTAGTGGCATCAGGCACAAACTCATAGCTCACCAGCCCCAGGCGGAACAGTGCGATATAGACAAGAATCAATCCGCTTCCGGCAATTAACCCGGCGATAATGGTGTAGCGTGTGATGAGGGTGCTTTCGCTGACGCCGCGTGAATGGATGGCATTGACGATAACGCCGCCAAAGACCAGCGCGCTCAGCGTATCCATGGTGAGATAGCCGCTGACGAAGCCGTTGGAAAAAGGATGCGAGTGATACGCCTCGGAGACAGAACCCAGGTGGTAGTGCCAGACGACAAAAAAGGCCGAGGCGCCAAGAATAATCAGCGCGACAATTTTGATGGGCGCCAGAACGCCGCCAATCAGGTCAAGGAGTTTGCCGGGGTAGAGTGAAAACAGGTAAACCAGCGCAAAGTAGATAAGGCTATAAATAGCCAACTGGTGACCATCGTTGCCGATCAACGGCGAAATGCCCACTTCAAACGACACGGTGGTTGTGCGCGGAACCACAAACAGCGGCCCGAGGCAAAGATAGCAAACCAGCGCCAGAATCAGACCCGTGACGGGCCCAAGATGTTCGCTTAGCTGATTCATTTTTCCACCCACGCGCGCCAGCGCAATGATAGTGACCACGGGTAAACCCACGGCGGAAATCAGAAAACCGCTACCGGAATAGAGAATGTTTTCGCCTGAATGCAAGCCAATAATAGGCGGAAAAATAATGTTACCCGCGCCCATAAATAGCGCAAAAGCCATACAGCCGAGAGAGATAATGTCGCGTGTTGATAATGTTTTCATCGTTATTATAGACGCCGATATGCACAATTATTGCGCGTGCAGACGGCGTCAGTTTCCTTTCAGAACAGGCAATAGAAAAGCGCGGATACGGTTAGAATACCGCCAGTCAATACCACCATCGGGCGAATACCGCGCAAGCTTTTGAGTGCGCTTCGGCTGTAGATTAAATAAACGGGGATCAGAAACAGGAAGATAGCCTGAAGTGGCCCACAGAATTTCTCAATCAGTTCGATGACATCGGGGTTAATATACACGATGACATAAGAGATGCCGAACATGATAAGCCACGCAATGAGTTTGCCTTTTTTATGTGGCGTGTCCTCTTTTTCACCAAGCGCATCGCTGACCATGCGGGCAAAGGTTTCAGCCACTGATAAACAAATGCCTAAAAACGACTTGGTCATACCGATGATGGCAATAAATGGGGCAATGTAAAAAAGAACGATATTGCTGTTATCTTTTTGCAGGACGGAAAGTACGTTCAAATTCTGTGATTTAGCCAGAGCAAAGACATCGTGCGGAATACTTAACAGGCAACTGGTAACAAAGAAGAGAATGCTGGCATAGATGCTGAGATAAGCGACTTTGATAACCCGTACGGATTTTTGTTCACCGCCGTGCCCCGCTTCACGATAAAACGACGCCAGTGGCGACATCAACGGCACGGAGCAGAAGGCAAAGGTGATAAGGGGAATGGTAAGCCAGATATTTTTAAGGGAATTACCTACGGGCTGCTGTCCGACGCCGTGAATAGCCGGCATCACGTTGGCAAGGTTCCACTGCGGGATTTGAAAAGCCGCGATGAGCGTGACGGTGACGGCGAAGGGTAAAACGAGTACCGACATCATGCCGACGACTTTATCGCGGCCCCGGCTCAAAAGCAGAAACAAAATCGCCACAACGATAAACGACAGTACCGCACGGTTAATTCCCGGTAAATGCAAATGGGTTATCACGTAGCTATTGATGGCGTTAACCAGCGAAATACCATAAACCAGGGTGACCGGGAAGTTAGAAAAACAGTAGAAGACCTTTATCGCCTTTTTACCTTTGTGGTCAAAGAAGCTATTGAAGAGCGGAAGTGATTTATCCTTCGGGCCTTCTTCGCGCATGAATACGCGACAAATCAGCATATGCGGGATCATCGAGAGCGGCAGGCTAAGGATAATCAGCAATAAATAGACCAGCGGCCCGCGCATGCCTATTTCAACCGGCAGGAATAAAACGCCGGCTCCGACGGTTGCGCCATAGACTCCCATGGACCAGATTGTATCTTTAAATTTCCATGTCGATGTTGGTGATGCAATATTGCTTATTGTGTTGGTAACCATTTTTATTATTAATGCTCGTAACTGTCAAAATATAAATGCCATGTTTTCTTCCATTTGCATATAAAATAACAGTTCCTTTTGTTACCCGGTACAACTCTGCACACAGGTCACGAAGTGAACAATGTGTGAGCATGAGATGATACTTAAATCTGTAAGATGAAGTTATTAAGTATAATCCCGTGTATTATTTTATTACCACAATCAATCTGTTCTTTAAAGAATAAAATCAAGAAAATTAATTTTTAAGTGTGATTTAAACTGCGCGTAGCATAATTGTTTCATTAGGTTAACTTAAGGATTGGCAAGTGATTACACAGCGACTACTTTTAACTGTACTTTCGGGCCTTTCTCGATGAGGGAAGGTGATGACGATGAACAATATGAATAGATGAAGTGCTGGGCGATAAAGCCTAATAATCGGATATTTCACTGGCATCAAAGCAACGTATAGATATCTGCATAAATTAAAATATGGGTAAGTAACCCCATGCGTTTTAGGTATATTTAACTCAACGGTCAGAAAACAGGCTATGCTTAAAAAACCGACTGTATGTCGGGTGGGGAAAACAAACAATAAAGGAGCTTATATGTTTGAGTTTTGTCCAAAGTCTATGAAAACTAACGTAGATTTCATTGCCTTTACCGTTGCGAAAATGGAGTATGAACAACGAGGCCTGTGCGCACGCGCTGTCGTGGGTAATATGCCGTTAGAGATGTCTGAGCACTTCCAACAGCGTTTGCGCTTTTATCGCGATCAGCTAAAGGGCTTTGCTCCGCAGCATAGCGATCGTTACCCCTCTTCAAAGCCTGATGTTCTCGATTTCCGTTAAATGCCCCTGTACGCCCCGGATAAATATTCGGGGTGCTTTCAATACTATTACGTGTAATACACATTCCCTTAGGCTAAATTTAATCCACGACTTTTTGTTGAGGATGAATAATGACGACCACCGCCTCCAGCGGCTTTGGCCCATTACGCCAGACTGTATTCGCAGTTCTTTGGGTAGCAACAATTATTGGTAATATAGGCTCTTTCGCGCGCGATATTGCCAGCTCATGGTTAGTGACCGATCTCTCTTCCTCACCGTTAGCCGTTGCGATGGTTCAGGCGGCGGCGACGTTGCCGGTGTTCCTGCTCGCCATCCCCGCCGGGGTGCTCTCTGATATTCTTGATCGCCGTAAATTCTTAATCGGTATTCAGATATTGATGGCAAGCGTCAGTATTTGCCTGTTGCTGCTTTCCGCTACGGGTCTGCAAACCATTCTGTCGCTGGTGGCGCTTACCTTTGTAGGTGGGATCGGCGCGGCGTTAATGGGGCCAACCTGGCAGGCGATTGTGCCTGAGCTGGTGAAGAAGCAGGATCTGCGCGATGCCGTCGCGCTGAACTCGCTGGGCATTAACATTGCTCGCGCGATTGGCCCGGCGCTGGGCGGGATTGTGCTGGCCACCTTTGGTACGTCAGTTACCTACGGCGTGGATGTTATCAGTTATCTGTTTGTGATTACGGCTCTGCTGTGGTGGAAGAGGGCGAAAACCGATAGCGATGAGCTGGCGGAAAAATTCTTCGGTGCTTTTCGTGCCGGGCTGCGCTACACCATGGCCAGCCGTGAGCTACACGTGGTGCTGTTGCGCACGTTTCTGTTCTTCGCGTTTTGCAGCTCCGTTTGGGCGTTGCTTCCGCTGGTCGCGCGCCGCGTGCTGGGCGGTGATGCGGGCTTCTACGGGATTTTGCTGGGCGCAGTCGGCGTAGGGGCGATTGCTGGCGCGTTTCTGTTACCCACATTGCGGCAAAAATGCAGTGCGGATGGTCTGCTTTTACTGGCGTCGATCATTACCGCTTCCGTGATGGCGCTGCTGTCGATTGCGCCGCCGCAATGGTTGGCGGTGGTGGCGCTGGTGGTGCTGGGCTGCGGCTGGATTATTGCGCTGACCACATTCAACGGCGTAGCGCAGTCGATTTTACCGAACTGGGTTCGTGGCCGCTCTCTGGCGGTCTATCTGACCGTCTTTAATGGAGCGATGACGGCGGGCAGTCTCGCCTGGGGGGCGCTGGCGCAATCGGCTGGCGTGCAGGAAACCCTGTTCATTGGCGCTATTGGCATCATTGTTATTGGTGTTGTCAGTTATCGCCTGCGCCTGCCAAAAGGGGAATCGGATCTGCTGCCGTCCAACCATTGGCCAGAGCCGCTGACGGCGGAGGTGGTTGAACACGATCGCGGGCCCGTGTTGATTCAGATTGAGTACGACGTTGATCCGCAGCATCGCGCGCCTTTCCTGAAAGCCATTTATAACCTGGCTTACGAGCGGCGGCGGGATGGGGCCTATAACTGGGGGATCACCGAAGATTCTGCCAACCCGCGCATTTTGCTGGAGTGGTTTATGGTGGAGTCCTGGGCTGAACATTTGCGCCAGCACCGGAGAGTGTCAAAGGCTGATGCGGATATCCAGGCAGAACTGCTGCAATATCACACGGGCGATGAACCGCCAAAAGTGCGGCACTTTATTACCACGCCAAGGCCATAAATAACCCGCGTCAGGGGCGGGGCCCCTGACGCGAATTCATCACGCCTTCTTCGCACTCATCGCCGCAGCAACCAATCCGTCCAGCCACTCCTGGTGCCCGTTAAGCATCGGGTTAGGGCGCGTGGCGGCGAGCTCTTTTGCTGGCTGGCCGTTCTGTGTTTCCTGGGTCAAGATGCGCACGCGGTTACCCGGCATGTCTTCCAAGAGCCACGCGTGGTGTACATCGAGACGATCGGCGGCATTCTCTTCACCAGACCAACCGTGCCAGGCGACGCGCGCGGGTTGTCCTTCAGCTGGCGGGACATACTCGACGACCTGAGATTCCACCGGGAAACCGAAAGTGCTGAAGTAAAAACGGACGCCTTTTTCCAGTTCAGGACCTTTATTATCGTAGAAACGAACGTCAGCGGAATTTTTGTAGTAGTCCGGCCACAGGAAAGGCTGGTTCAGGAACGGCCAAACGTCGCTCACGCTAAGCCCGGCAATAATCATTTCGTTTGAGACGAAGTTATCGGTGAATCCCGGAACAAAATCTTCTGGCCAGTTAATTGCGTTCATAGTGTATCTCCTCAAATCATGTCAATGGCGCTAAAGTCGTGCGTCTCAGCGGTATGAAACTATTATCGGCAGATTCACTTATAAGACAAATTAGCAATCACGATATAATTCATAAGATAACTTATATCAGGCGGAGGCGTTCTGGCTTACCTCGACGCAAAGCGCGCGGATCCACTGATGCGCAGGGTCACGATGGTTCCGTTCGTGCCACGCCATACTTTTGGTGAAGCCGGGCACATCCAGCGGTGGCGGCATAATGGTCAAATGTTCATGCTGCAGGGCAAGACGGCGGGGGACGACGGCAATCATATCCGTCATCCGTAAAATCTCGGGCAAGACCAGGAAGCTATTTACAGACATGCCGACATGCCGGGTGCGGCCAAGCGTTGCCAGCGCCTCGTCAGTTACGCCCCAGAAACCGCCTTCTGAGGAGACGAGAATGTGGTCCTGCGCGCAAAACTGGTCGAGACTGAGTGTGCCCGAGGCGGCGACGGGATGATCGGCGCGCATCATGCAGACGTACTCCTCCTCATAAAGCGCGCGTCCGTGAAGATCGCCGGGTGTGGTGGCGGGCGTAACCAGCGCCAGATCAACGTCGCCACGCTCCAGCAGGGAAAACAGACGTTCATCATCAACCGGACGCACGGCGACGCGGATCCCCGGCGCGCGTTTTTTTAGCGCACTCATCAGCGGCACTATCACCGCTTTTAACGCGTAATCGGTGGCCATAATCGAGCAGGTCATTTCGGCGCTCAATGGGTCGAAATGGGCGGGCTTCAGCAGAATCGAGATGTCGGTCAGGATCTGCTTAACCGGCGCGGCAAGCTCGCGGGCCCGTGCCGTCGGCACCATGCCCCGCTGCGCGCGAACAAACAGCGGATCGCCAAAATAGTCGCGCAAGCGTGTCAGCATACCGCTGACGGCGGGCTGCGTCAGCGAAAGCCGCTGGGCGGCTCGGGTGACGCTGCCTTCGTCAATCAACGCGTCGAGCGCCTTCAACAGGTTGAGATCCAGCGATCTGATATCATTATTCATAATGTAAGCGTCACGATGCGATAAGAATAGTTATGGAATGCTAGCGTCTGGGCGGGGTGGTGTCTATGCAGCGGCGAAGCAAATTGGGCGACGAGGTGTCGCCCGAGGGATCAGAGGTGTTCCAGAAACTCAGAAACATTGTGGGCCATAGTATCAATGCCCGATTCAACGCGCCGATAGTAGGTCCATTTCCCGACCTTGCTGGCCTCCAGCAAGCCCGCTTCCTGCATCGCCTTCAGGCACAAGGAGGTGGCGGGCTGCGAGAGCCCGGCTTTGTCCTGAATCAGACTGGCGCAGACACCATAGACATCATAGTCATAAAGTTGGCTGTACCCGGCGAATGACTCGTGCGGATTTTTCAGCCATTTCAGAATGGCAACGCGCGTGGGATTCGACAGTAACTTCATGGCGTTTTCAGGTGTCATGCGACCTCATTACTCTGTTTATGAATAAACCGGGTAATCAGTATACCCGTTACTTCCGCCGCCATACATGGATGATTCATCAACGGCATTCAGCGGGAAGCCGTTTTTCAGACGCGCCGGAAGGTCCGGGTTGGCGATAAACGGTCGCCCAAAACCAAACATATCGCCCCAGTGGTTATCCAGCATGCGCTGCGCTTTTTCTGCCGTGTAGCGGCCCGCGTACATGATCGGATTGCGGAATGCGACACGCAGCGCGGCGCGGAAATCTTCCGGCAGGTCCGGGCTGTTGTTCCAGTCCGCTTCGGCAATGGAGAGATAACCCACACCGGCATCGTTCAGCAGGCGGGCAGCGGTGGTCCAGGTTTCATGCGGGTCCGATTCGACCAGACCGAGATAGACCCTGTCTTCGTCGGTGGTGGTGAACAGCGGTGAGAAACGCACGCCGACGCGCTGGCTGCCAAACACATCGCTCACCGCATCGGTGACTTCCTTTAAAAAGCGCAGACGGTTGGTCAGGCTGCCGCCGTATTCATCCGTGCGCTGGTTGGTGTGCTCAGAAATAAACTGATTGATCAAATACCCGTTCGCCGCATGCAGTTCCACGCCGTCGAAGCCGGCGCGTTTAGCGTTAATAGCGGCCTGGCGGTAGAGCTCGACCAGTTCTTTGACCTCTGCCGTACTCAGCTCACGCGGCTGGCTCGGGGCGGTCAGCATGCCTCCGCCGGGCGCGGTTTCGATAAAAACACGCACGTTCGTGGCGGCAATGGGCGACGGTGCGACTGGCGGCTGTTGATTCGGCTGAAGCGAGGTATGCGATACGCGCCCAACGTGCCACAGCTGGCAGAAAATCACGCCGCCTTGCTGGTGGACGGCCTCTGTCACTTTTTTCCAGCCTGCAACCTGCGCATCGCTGTGAATGCCCGGCGTCCAGGCGTAGCCCTGGCCACGGGGTTCAATCTGTGTGCCTTCGGTGATCAGCAGCCCGGCGCTGGCGCGTTGGCGATAATATTCAACCATCAGCGGGCCTGGCACATTCCCCGGTTGTTCGCTGCGACAGCGAGTCAGCGGCGGCAGGATCACACGGTTGCGTAAGGTCAGGCCGCCCAGGGAGAGTGGGCTAAAGAGAGTGTCGTTTTTCATGATAAAGCATTCTTCTGCTACAAAAGGTGTGGGGTATTATATTTATAAATTTAAATGTGTAAATGCAAAATGTAGTTTTAAGGTGACGCTTTCTGTGCTGATAACTGGCATAGTGATGAAAAATAAGCCGTTCAGACAACTGGTTACGGATTAAAATCTGAGAAAGAGGTGAAAGATGAAAGTTGCCCACATTGCACTATGGACGCGACAGCTTGAGACTCAGGCTCGCTTCTGGGTTGATTTCTTTGAGGGATCAATCAACGAAAAGTACTGCAGCAAAACCAATCCCGGCTTTGAATCTTACTTTGTTAAGATTGGCGAGGATGTGGCGATTGAGCTCATGACCAAGCCAGGATTAAGTGCGCGTGAGCCGGATAACAACACCAGCGGTTGGGTGCATCTGGCGATTGCCGTCGGCGCGAAGACGAAAGTCGATGCCCTGGCACAGAGAGCACAAACTCAGGGAATTTTAGTCTCCGCCCCGCGTACCACGGGGGATGGTTACTATGAAGCGGTCATTAAAGATCCTGATGGCAATTTAATTGAGATCGTTGAGTAAACGTTATTTCGTCATTTAAGAATGATTCCCTGATGTCATTTCTCACACCATCAGGGAATATTCTGTGAATTATTACGTATCTTGTGTGATGGCTACGCATTGATCGCTCTTTATTTATCTGTTGATAGGATAATTCCATATCAAAATAATTCTTTGAGATATTGAGCGCCCGTGCTGATTGTGGCTTACTATGATAAAACAATAATAGCCAATGACGGAGTGTCTTATGTTATTTAATAAGAAAATACCATTACTCGGTTTTTTCGTGTTATCAACCTCTGTATTGGCGAGTAATTCTTATGTGCCTGTTTTGTATAATCTTTCATTGTTATATGGATTTACACCCATCAGTGGCCCAGTCAAAGAATTAAGCGTCTCTATTGAGAATGAAAAAGGGCAGACGATATATGAACTGGAAGCGACGCTAAGTCAAAGTGGGTGTCTTAATACTCTGCAATTTAATGATAAACGAAAGCGATCAGAATTGATTCTCAGGCGCGATGGGCGAACGCTCAAAGGAATTAAAGACTGGTCAATTATTACTATGTCATTAGATGAAAAATGTAATATTGTGTCAAAAACAGAAAGTGGCGGTCTGGAAGAATACCATACCGCAAAAAATGGTCTACTGATGTCGACACGTTTTATGGGCAATAAAGTTTCTGAATATCTGTATGATGAACGCGGCAACGTCAATATGACGAAGTTCTACTCCTCGCGCGGGGTAACGGCCTCGAACATAGTGATGTACAGTGACCCGGAGCATAAACCGCTGGATTACACGCTGATCAACTCCTCACGCTATTCAGAAAACTATGCCACCAACAGCGTGTGTCAGTACGATGAACGCGGTACGCCGAGAGAGTGTGATTTGACCATTACCTGGGAAGATAAGCCGGGCAAAAAGCCGCTCAGGTTGAAAGTGTATACGCAAGCGACGTTTTATTGAGACAAACACAAAAAAGCCAGGCGGATGCCTGGCTTCGTCATGTAAGCCTGATAAGCGTAGCGCATCAGGCTTTTTTACGCGATTAACGCTGTGAACACCCTGAGCACTGTTTGTTCTGGATCTGCTGGAAGAAGTCATTCCCTTTATCATCCACCAGGATAAAGGCCGGGAAGTTTTCCACTTCGATTTTCCAGATAGCTTCCATACCCAGTTCCGGATACGCCACGCATTCCAGACTCTTAATGCTGTCCTGTGCCAGAATAGCCGCCGGGCCGCCGATGCTGCCAAGGTAGAAACCACCGTGCTGTTTACAGGCATCGGTAACCTGCTGGCTGCGGTTGCCTTTTGCCAGCATCACCATGCTTGCGCCGTGCGACTGCAACAGATCCACATAGCTGTCCATACGACCTGCGGTGGTTGGGCCGAGAGATCCAGAAGCATAACCTTCCGGTGTTTTAGCCGGGCCAGCGTAGTAGATCGGGTGATCTTTCACATACTGCGGCAGCTCTTCACCGTTATCAATCAGCTCTTTCAGTTTGGCGTGCGCGATATCACGGGCAACGATAATCGTCCCGTTCAGCGACAGGCGGGTAGAGACCGGATGCGCTGAAAGCTGTGCCAGAATTTCACTCATCGGCTGGTTCAGATTGATAGCAATGGCACTGCCTTCACCCTGCTGACGCAGTGCTTCCGGGATGTACTGCCCCGGATTGTGCTCCATCTTCTCGATCCAGATACCGTCGCGGTTGATCTTCGCTTTGATATTACGGTCCGCCGAGCAGGAAACGCCCATGCCGACCGGGCAGGATGCGCCGTGACGCGGCAGGCGGATCACGCGGATATCGTGAGCGAAATATTTTCCGCCGAACTGTGCGCCGAGGCCCAGGTTCTGCGCTTCCTGTAACAGTTCTTGCTCCAGCTTAACGTCACGGAACGCCTGACCGTGTTCGTTGCCTTCGGTTGGCAGGCTGTCATAGTAGCGGGTTGACGCCAGCTTAACAGTTTTCAGCGTGCTCTCAGCGGATGTACCGCCAATCACGAATGCGATGTGGTAAGGAGGGCAGGCCGCCGTACCCAGCGTACGCATTTTCTCAACCAGATAGTTTTTCAGTTTCGCCGGAGTGATCAGCGCTTTGGTTTCCTGGTAGAGATAGGTTTTGTTGGCTGAACCGCCGCCTTTAGCGACGCACAGGAACTTATACTCGTCGCCATCAACGCTGTAGAGATCAATCTGCGCAGGTAGGTTGGTTTTGGTGTTCACCTCGTTGTACATATCCAGCGGGGCGTTCTGCGAGTAGCGCAGGTTGTCTTCGGTGTAGGTGTTGTAAACACCACGCGCCAGAGCGGCTTCATCGCCGCCGCCGGTCCATACGCGCTGGCCTTTTTTACCCATGATGATGGCAGTACCGGTATCCTGGCAGGTTGGCAGCACGCCTTTGGCGGCAATTTCTGAGTTGCGCAGGAATTGCAGCGCGACATATTTGTCGTTTTCGCTGGCTTGCGGGTCGTTCAGGATGGCGGCAACCTGTTTCTGGTGGGAAGGGCGCAGCATGAAAGAGGCGTCATGGAAAGCCTGCTGTGCCAGCAGAGTCAGCGCTTCTGGTTCAACTTTGAGAATTTCCTGGCCTTCAAATTCGGCGACGGAAACATGCTCGCGGCTCAGCAGGTAGTATTCGGTGTCATCTTTGCCAAGCGGGAAGGGGTTCTGGTAAACAAAAGGTTTATTCGACATAGCTATTGCTCCATAAAATAAAACCGCCGGACGTTACCCTCCGGCGGTTGAGAATCAGAACATCATGGACATCCACGGGTAACCAATCAGCAGCAGTGCCGCCAGGAAGATGGCACCGAAGATGGTGCCCAACCGCCAGTAGTCTTTGGTCGGCAGGTAGCCGCTCCCGTAGTAAATCGGGCTTGGGCCAGTACCGTACGGGGTGATGATCCCCATGATACCCAGTGATGTCACCATCAGCAGGACGAACACTTCCATGTTCATGCCTGGGATAGTCGCGGCGATGGTCAGCATCGCTGGCAGCAGCGCCGTGGTGTGCGCGGTGGTGCTGGCAAACAGGTAGTGCAGCAGGTAGAACGCCAGCAGCAGAACAACGGTTGCCACACCCGGAGAGATGCCGCTCATCAGCAGGCCGCCTTCTTTACCCAACCAGCTGATAAAGCCAGTAGAGGAGAGGCCGTCGGCCAGCGCCACTAACGTTGCGAACCATACAAAGGTGTTCCATGCGGCTTTGTTACCGGTGATATCGTTCCACTCCAGCACGCCGGTCCACAGCATCAGGCCGACGATTAACAGGGCCGCCATTGCCGGTTCAATCCACGCCGCAGCGAAGATCCACATCAGCAGTGCGCAGCATACGAAGACCAGCAGCAGAATTTCGTTACGTGACAGTTTGCCCAGTTTTTCCAGTTCACGGCTCGCCCACAGCGGCACTTCGTCGTTCACTTTCACTTCCGGCGGATAGAACCAGTAAGCCAGCAGCGGCATGGTCAGAATCAGCAGGATGCCCAGCGGCAGGAAGGCGATGAACCAGGTGCCCCAGGAGATGGTGATACCGAGAATACTTTTCACCAGCGCCAGCGCCAGCAGGTTAGGTGCCAGTGCGGAAAGGAACATAGAACTGGTGATACACGCGGCGGTAATTGCCACCCACATCAGGTAAGAACCAATTTTACGCGCGCTCGGGTCGTTCGGTTTAGAACCGTACAGCGGCGGCAGGTTGGCGATAATCGGGTAGATTGTCCCGCCGCTACGCGCGGTGTTGGACGGGGTGAACGGTGCCAGCAGCAGGTCTGCAAAGGTAATAGCATAACCGAGCGTCAGGCTGCGACGACCCAGGTATTTCACCAGAATCAGCGCCAGGCGGCGACCGAAGCGAGTTTTGTCATAACCGGCGGCAAACATAAAGGCACCGAAAATCAGCCAAACGGTTGAGTTACCGAAGCCGCTCACCGCCCATTTGAAGGACGCGCCTGCCAGTTTGAATTTCGGATCGGCCAGCTGTTCCGGGCTGAAAAGCACCCACTGGCTGCATAATGCGATGGCGACGACGCCCGTCAGACCGATGACCGCACCCGGCAGGGGTTCGAAAATCAGGCCGACAATTACGCCGACAAAGATAGCGAAGTAGTGCCAGGCATACGGCGGCAGCCCTTCAGGAACCGGCACAAACAGCAGCAGCACGGCGACGATAATCGGCAGTGCCATCATCATCAGACGGTTTTTCTTTCCGTCTTTTGGCTTGCTCGCCACGGGGGGCGTTACGGCGGTTTTCTCTTTCATAGTTTTGCGTCTTAAGTTGTTAGTAATTCGGTTATGCCAGAAATGACTTTTTGCTTTCTTTAGTTTCTTTACTTTATTTAATTATTAAAGGCGGCTTCTTGTATTACTGACATGGAAATTTAGCGCTATTTTGTCAGCGATAAATCAGGAATTCTTTATATTTATTTAATGCTCTTTTAAAGAATAAGGCAATTGATCTCGATCAAAAAAACAGGACGCTAACGCGTTTTTTATTATTTTTGAATAACCCTGTTGGACTATAAGGGTATTGCTCGATAATGACTCGCGATAACGCGCGTATCTTAAATATAGAACATAAGCGCTTGTTTGTCTAAGTTATTGATCTATTTTGATTCTTCTGGGCGGAGAACGAGGATTTTTGCACCTTAAGAGGTAGCATAAAAGTAATAATAATTTAAATAATTGTGAACAAATTATTTTTTAATTAATAACACTATGGGGGTATTGGTGTTATAGAGGTACTTAATTAGTTTTTTAACTAACGTAATTACTTTCGTAACTAAAAATACCATTATATTAGTAGCATCAATATCGGCAAGAAAAAATGACTCAAATACACACCGATCCAGAATTCGCAGATTTCAATTTTTAAAGTTTGGAGTTTTATATGATGAACACAAACCATCGCATACTTGAGTCATTCACCTTACCGAACGGGACTGAAATTAAAAACCGTTTGTTCATGGCCCCGATGACCACCTGTTCGGGGTATTACGACGGTTCTGTCAGCAGCGAGCTGATTGAGTACTATCGCGCCCGTTCCGGCAGCATCGGCACCATCATCGTCGAGTGCTGTTTTGTTGACGATCTCGGCCTCGCCTTCCCTGGCGCGCTGGGTATCGACAACGACGACAAAATCGCCGGCCTGGCGAAAATTGCCGAAGCGATCAAATCTAAAGGTTCCAAAGCGCTGCTGCAGATCTACCATGGCGGCCGAATGGTCGATCCGAAGCTGATCGGCGGCCGTACGCCGGTTGGCCCAAGCGCCGTAGCCGCACCGCGTGACGGCGCTGCAACTCCGGTCGCCCTGACCACGGAAGAAGTGTATGGCATGGTCGGTAAATTCGGCGATGCGGTACGTCGTGCCATCCAGGCCGGTTTTGACGGCGTGGAAATTCACGGCGCCAACACCTATCTGATTCAACAATTCTATTCGCCGAACTCCAACCAGCGTGACGATGAGTGGGGCGGTAGCCGCGACAATCGTGCGAAATTCCCGCTGGCGGTGCTGGATATCACCCATAAAATGGTGCGCCAGTATGCTGATGACGCGTTCATTATCGGTTATCGCTTCTCACCGGAAGAGATGGAAGTCCCCGGTATCCGCTTTGACGACACCATGTATCTGCTGGAAAAACTGGCGGAGCGCGGAGTGGATTACCTGCACTTCTCAGTAGGCGCGACGCTGCGTCCTTCTATCGTTGAGACCAACGATCCGACGCCGCTGATTCAAAAATATGTCGCCATGCGTTCTGAAACACTGGCGCAGGTTCCGGTCATGGGCGTGGGCGGCGTCGTGAACGAAGCGGATGTGGATACCGCGCTGGATAACGGTTATGACCTGGTCGCAGTAGGCCGTGCCTGCATCGCGTATCCGGACTGGACCGATCGCATCGCACGTGGCGAAGCGCCGGAACTGTTCATCGACAGCACTCAGCGTGAAGCCTTGTGTATTCCAGAACCTCTGTGGCGTTTCTTCCTGGTGGAAGCGATGATCCGCGATATGAGCATGGGCGAGTCCAAATTCAAAGCGGGTACCTTTGTGGAAACCGTGATGGACGATACGAATGAGCTGGTTATCAATGTCAGCCTGGACACGGATCGCATCGCGGATATCGAACTGGCGAGCGCGCCGGATCAGAGCGTGGAATTCACCACCAGTTTTGAAGAGATTCGTACCCGTATTCTCGATGCTAACACCCCGCACGTTGATGCTATCTCTGGCGCAACCAGCCAGAGTGAAGCCGTGAAAAAAGCGGTCTCTAAAGCGATGCTGAAATCGAGCAAAGCGCTGGTGGCCGAAGAGGGCGGCGACGTCGAGGAAGCGAAAAATTACGACGTCGTGGTTGTCGGTAGCGGCGGCGCGGGGCTGGCCGCGGCGATTCAGGCGCATGACGAAGGCGCAAGCGTGCTGATTGTCGAAAAAATGCCAACCATCGGCGGGAACACCATCAAAGCGTCTGCCGGGATGAACGCGGCGGAAACTCGCTTCCAGCGTGTGAAAGGGATTCAGGACAGCAAAGAGCTGTTCTACCAGGAAACCCTGAAAGGCGGGAAAAACAAAAACAACCCGGAACTGCTGCGTCGCTTTGTCGAAAACGCACCAGAAGCCATCGAATGGCTGGCGACACGCGGCATTATGCTGAACGACATCACCACCACCGGTGGGATGAGCATCGACCGTACCCACCGTCCGCGTGACGGATCGGCGGTTGGCGGCTATCTGATCAGCGGCCTGGTGCGTAACGTCAACAAACGCAATATCGATGTGATGCTTGATACTTCCGTCGTGGATATCGTGATGGATGGCGGCGAAGTTTCCGCAGTTCGTCTGCTGACCGAAGAGAAAGAGACGCTCACCGTCGCAACCAAAAGCATTATCGTGGCGACCGGTGGCTTCAGCGCCAACAGCGCGATGGTGGTGAAATACCGTCCGGATCTGGCGGGCTTCGTCACCACCAACCATAAAGGTGCAACCGGCGGCGGTATCTCGCTTCTGGAAAATATCGGCGCAGGCACGGTGGATATGGGCGAAATTCAGATTCACCCGACCGTTGAGCAGAAAACATCGTACCTGATTTCCGAGTCTATCCGCGGCGGCGGGGCGATTCTGGTTAATCAGCAGGGCAACCGCTTCTTTAATGAAATGGAAACCCGCGACAAAGTGTCCGCGCAAATCATCGCGCTGCCGGAAAAATATGCTTACATCGTGTTTGATGAGCATGTTCGGGCGAAAAACAAAGCCGCTGATGAATATATTGGCCGTGGCTTTGTCACCAGCGCCAGCTCACCGCGCGACCTGGCGAAAAAACTGGGGCTTAATGAAGACGCTTTCCTGGCAACCCTGGAACGCTATAACGGTTTCGTTGAAAAACAGCACGATGATGACTTCGGTCGTACGACCGCACTGCGTGCGCCAATCAACGAAGGCCCGTTCCACGCGATTCAGATTGCGCCGGGTGTGCACCACACCATGGGTGGCGTGACCATCAACACCGATACCTGCGTGCTGGATAAAGCGCACAAGGTGATCGCCGGGGCGTATGCCGCAGGCGAAGTGGTTGGCGGTATCCACGGTGGCAACCGTATCGGCGGTAATGCTGTCGCCGATATCATTATCTTTGGTACACTCGCCGGTCATCAGGCCGCGATGCGCGCAAAACGCAGCTAGCAGCCCATGAAATCCCGGTAGCTTTGGCTACCGGGTTCTCTTTTGTGAAAGGAGGCTGGAATGTCAGACGATGCTCGCGTATACAGTTATTCCGCGGTCCTGATGGGCTCGCCCATTCTGCTCAAACTCTTCGAACACAACGAACCGCTCGCCTCCCGCGTTTTTCACCTCATTAAACAATACGAAGATCTCCTCACCGTTAACCGCGCGCAATCGCAGGTGATGGACATCAATCACGCCGCAGGATTAAACCCCGTCAGCGTCAGCCGTTCGGTTTATGCGCTTATCAAATGTGCCAAAGCCGCAAGCCTTGTACCCGGCGGTGCGTTTAATCTGGCCATCGGCCCGCTGGTGAAACGCTGGAAAATCGGCTTTAAGGGCGACAGCGTGCCCCCCGCCGATGATATCGCGCGGTTACTAACGCTGACCGACCCGCATAATGTGGTGCTGGATGATGCCCAAAGCAGCGTGTTTTTGACGCGTGCGGGAATGGAAATCGATCTGGGGGCGATTGCAAAAGGTTACATCGCCGACCGCGTGCGCGACTATTTGCGCCAGCAGGGCGTGACGCTGGGCTTGATTAATCTTGGTGGCAATGTACAAACGCTGGGCTCGCCGGAGGGCGGTTGGTCTATCGGCCTGAAGAAGCCCTTTGCCCAGGATAACGCGTTGCTCGGGGCCATTGAGGTGGTTAACAAGTCGGTGGTGACCTCTGGCGTCTACGAGCGCTTTTTCGAGCTGGACGGACGCCGCTATCACCATATCCTTGACCCGCGCACCGGGTACCCGCTGGATAACGAGCTCGACAGCGTCACCATTATCGCCAGCGAATCCCTCGACTGTGATCTCTGGACCACGCTGATTTACGGGATGGGCGTTGAGAAGGGCGTCGAAGCGCTGCGTGGCCGCCCGGATATTGAAGCGATATTTGTCACCAAACAGCGGGAGATCATTCTCTCATCGGCCAGTCATTACCGGTTTACGCTGCTTGATGACGATTACCGGCTTACTGTGCGTACTGCTTAAGCAGGCCGTACTGCTCCGGCAGCAGGTGATAGCGATACACCGGGCGTCCAGTTGCGCCGTAGTGAATGCTGGTAAACAGAATATTAATCTGCGCCAGCCAAATCAGATATTTACGGCATGATACGCGCGAGATATTCACCGCGTTCGCCAGGTCGTCGGTGGAGAATTCGGTTTCCGGATGTGCGTCAATCCACTGGCAAATAGTGCGCAGCGTCTGCGGCGTTAAGCCCTTCGGCAGGCGTTTGCTGTCAGCCAGTTCCGGCGCGCCGCCGTGCAGCAGGCGATCGACATCGGCCTGTTCGTAATACTTATGGTTACCCATCAACTGTTTTTTCTCACGCCAGCCGGTTAACGCCTCTTCAAAGCGCGGGAACTGGAACGGTTTGATCAGGTAATCCACCACACCATAATGCATTGACGTTTGAATAGTTTCCGCATCTGAAGCGGAAGAGATCATGATAACGTCGATGGCCCGGCCCGATGCGCGAATGATCGGCAGCAGATCCAGCCCATTATCCTGTTGCATATAAACATCCAGCAGCACCAGGTCGATGGGCTGCACACTCTCTTCAATAAATTCGCGAGCCTGGCTGAGGGTTGAGGCAATACCACAGCAGCTAAATCCTTCCACCCGTTCGATATAGAGACGGTTCAGGTCGGCCACCATGGCATCATCATCAACAATTAACACATTAATCACTCGGCATTCCTCTCGCTGTCCCAGGGGATTTGTACAAAAAATTGCGTAAAGACGCCCGGCTCTGATTCCACGGCGATGCTGCCGCCGAGGTTTTCAGTTTGTTGCCGGGCCAGAAATAGCCCGACGCCGCGATTCTCGCCTTTCGTCGAAAAACCTTTGGTAAAAATAGCATCTATTTTATCCGGGGCGATGCCGGGCCCATCATCACTGACTTCACTGGAGAGCCAGCCATTTTGATAGTGCAGCAGCAGGCTTATCTCGCCTTCCGGCTGGCCGGACATGGCGTCCAGCGCATTTTCAATCAGGTTGCCCAGCACGGTGACCAGTACCGCTACCTGCTGTTCGTTGGCGTTGTCCGGCACGCGAGACTCTTCGGCAAGGGTCAGCGTAAACCCGGCCTCTTTCGCGCGATTGATTTTGCCAAGCAGAAAACCGGCCACAATTGGTGATTTAATTTTATGCTGAATTTCGCCGATATCGGTCTGATAATTTTGCGCGGTTTGCAGGATGTACTCTTCCAGCTTGTCATAGCGCTTGATGTGCAAAAGCCCGAGGATCACATGCAGTTTATTCATAAACTCGTGAGACTGGGCGCGCAGGGCGTCAACATAGTTAACCATACCATCCATGCGCTGCATCAGCTGGCTGACTTCGGTTTTATCGCGGAAGGTGCAAATCGCGCCAATCACGCGGTTCTGGCTGCGGACCGGCACGGTGTTGGTGAGTAACAGACGCCCATTGCAGCCCACTTCCTGATCGGGGATCGCGACTCCGGTAGACAGAACCTGTTGCAGATTTCCCTGCAACGGCGCGTGCGGCGGCTCTCCAGGCTGGCGATTGTTGGCGGAGAGCAGAATTTGCCGCGCGGTATGGTTAATCAGCGTAACGTTCCCGAGGCTATCAACGGCGATCACGCCTTCTTTAAGTGATTGCAGCATCGCCTGACGCTGTTCAAACAGCGTAGAAATTTCGTAGGGCTCAAGCCCGAAAAGAATATTTTTCAGTATCCGAACCAGCACCCAGGTGCCGAAGCTGCCAATAATGGCGCTAAAGAGCACGAACCAGATGGCGTTCCAGCGGCTGGCGCTGATTTGTGCCTGAACATCGTTCATCGAGATGCCGACAATCACCACGCCAATTTGTCGGCGCTGGGCTTCATAAATCGGCGTAAAAACACGTAGCGCCTCTTCCAGTACGCCATGGTTCACCGAAACATTTTCCTGGCCGAGCAGGGCGGGCTGCAAATCTTCTCCGATAAAACGCTGGCCGACGCGGCGGGGATCAGGATGCGAATAGCGAATGCCATGCATATCGGTCACCACCGCATAAAGCAGATGATTACGTTGTTCCACGGCGGTTGAAATCGGCTGAATAATATCGCTGTAAGAAGGCGAGGTGAGGCCGCGTTTGATTTCTGGCGAATCGGCGAGGGTACGCGCGATAGCGAAGGCTGTGTCCTGCAACCCCGTGCGCGTGGCTTTGGCGATTTGCGCAAGATAAAAGGTGTAGATAACCAGCAGGACGGCACCGATGACACCGCAGACCATCAGGGTGACCAGCGTACTGAGCTTCATCGGACGTTTTGGCGCGCGTTGAGGCTGCTGTAAATCGTGCATCGGGATCCCTGTCATCAATCATAAACACGCATTATCGCTGATAAGCCTGATTTCTTAAAGCAGTGTAACCCTTACCAAAACAAACGTCTCTTTGTGACGGCACTCGCAGGCTATCCATATGAAACACTTTATATTGAGAGGCAACTCATAATAAGGAGGCAGTTTATGAGCATTAAGCTTACCGATGCAGTCATGGAACGACGCAGTACTGTTACCGCCGATATCGACAGATTGTCCACCGAGGACATGCTTAACGTTATCAATCAGGAAGATAAACGTATTGCCGATGCCATCACGCCTTGTCTGGATGAAATTACCCGTTTAGTGGATCAAGCTGCGGCGGCGCTCAGCCGCGGTGGGCGTTTAGTGATAGTCGGCGCAGGCGCGTCTGGGCGTGCCGGGATGCTGGCCGCCAGTGAGTTTACCCCGCAGGGCCACGGCCCGGTTGTTGGGCTTATCGCCGGTGGGCCGCAGGCGATGCTCAATGAAAAAAGCGAAGCCGCGTACGATTATGATCGTGGCGTGCTGGATCTCCAGGCGATTGGCTTTAATGACAAAGATATGCTGCTTGCTTTGACCGTTGGCGGCAAAACGCCGTGGGTGTGGGGCGCTATACGTCACGCCTGGTCGCTGGGCGCGCCGGTTGCGGTACTGACGCGTAATCCACAAAGCGAAGCCGCACAGTTGGCGTCGCTCGTTATTGCCCCACAGACAGGCGCGGAAGTAGTCGCAGGCTATGGTAATCCGAAAGCCAACGCCGCGCAGAAGCTGGTTCTGAATATGCTGACCACCGGGCTTGCGATTCGCAGCGGTCGGGTCTACAGCAATTTGCGCGTGGATCTGCAAGGGGATACCACCCAGTGGTGCGAGCGTCAGATTGCGATTGTGATGGAAGCGGGAAGTTGTTCACGCGCCGTGGCGAAGGCCGCGCTGGAACGCTGCGATCATCATTGTAAAACCGCAATACTGATGGTGCTTACAGGAATGGAAGCACAGGATGCGAATGCCCTGCTGGCGCAGAACAATGGTTTTGTGCGGGTGGCGTTGCAGGAAGCACCGTAAGGTTTGTTGGGTGAATTAAACGAAAAAAGCCCGCAATGCGGGCTTTGTTGTAAATAGGGCTTAGAACTGATAGGTCAGGCCGATACCCACAACGTCATCGGTAGAGATGTTGTTGTCCTGATAGAATTTCACGTCGTTGTCCAGCAGGTTGATTTTGTAATCAACATAAGCAGACATGTTTTTGTTGAAGTAGTAGGTAGCAGCAACAGAAATGTAGTTCACCAACGCTTTGTCAGTGTATTCAATGACGTGATGCTGGCCGTTATGGCCGTTATAACCACCCAGGTCTTCACCTTTAGAGTAAACCCACGCTAAAGACGGACGCAGACCGAAATCGAACTGGTACTGTGCAACCGCTTCAAAGTTCTGGGTTTTGTTGGCGATACCGTAATCGCCATATGGCGTCATGTTGCGGGTTTCCGCATACATCATCGCAAGGTAAACGTCGTTAGCATCATATTTGACGCCTACGGTCCAGGCTTCAGCTTCAGCACCACCAGCGTTTTTGCTGTAACGGTTATTAATGCCACCAGCATATACTTGCTCATTGGTACGGTCGGAAGAAGAGAATGCCGCACCTACGCTCAGACCTTCCAGAACGTCACCGAAATCATAGGTGGTGGACATACCGAAACCGTCGCCGTTCTGGAAACGATAATCTTCGTGACCGTTTTTGGTGCCTTCCTGATCTTCGTTAGCGTTGCCGCCTTCGTTATTGCCCTGATATTGCAGCGCAAAGTTCCAACCTTCAACCAAACCGAAGAAGTCGGTATTACGATAGGTCGCAACGCCGTTTGCACGGCCTGTCATGAAGTTATCAGTCCAGGTATAAGAGTCGCCACCGAATACAGGCAGCATATCGGTCCACGCTTCTACGTCATACACTACGCCGTAGTTACGACCATAGTCGAATGAACCTGCATCTGCATAACGCAGACCGGCAAAAGCCAGTTTTGCGTACATGTTGTCGCTGCCTTCGGTATCGCTGGCTTTAACTTTCATCAGCGCGTTACCGAAGCCGGTTAATTCGTTAGTGATCTGAGTTTCACCTTTGAAGCCCAGTTCAACGATGGTTTCATCACCATCGTCACCCGGATTGTCAGAGAAAGTATGACGTGCATCGACTTTCCCATAGAGATCCAGTTTGTTTCCGTCTTTATTATAGATTTCAGCCGCATTTGCTGCACCAGCCACCAATAATGCCGGAACAATAATTGCCAATACTTTTCTTTTCATTATTTATTTCCTTTAAATAATAATGTTTATGAATGCTTTTAAAATGTCAGCATTGCAGCGGCGATATTATCTATAGAGTTCATTTTATTTTACGCCAAAAATGTAACTATTTTATATTAAACATTGCAAAATATTTCCATTATTTAATTGATGTATATTTTATTTCACTTGCATTTGATGTGGTTATTTAATCTATTGATTTTATTGATTTGAGAGACGGCGTACTCATGGGGTATTTATAAAGATTATGTATTCTATGAGAGAGTTTTTTAAGCGCAGGGAACAAAAAAAAAGCCCGATAAAAAACTTATCGGGCCTGCTATAGATGAAAAAATTAACGAGTGCAGTGTAAAACAACAAAAGGCTAATAACGTAATTATAGTTGCACGAACGAAATAAAAAAGAAAGTCTGAAAACGGAGCGCAAAATATCAAGAAAGCAAATCCATATATCTGACACATTCAAGAAAATTATTTTTCATGGTGAGGAACCCACCCCTGTGTTCTGCGCTGACTAAAGGATCGGGCGCCACTTCACAAAATTGCCGAAGATCAAACGATCGGCATTTTGCGCCCAGGCAGGACCGACCAGTACTACTCAGCGCGCAAAGAGTCGTTATAATGTGACCGCAATCACACTTATTCCTTAAGTGGAATTGCAGCAACAACGATTTTCCTCGCTAAATGAGAGTGTTATATGGAAGAAACAATGACGCGTGGCCCTGGCGGTAAGCTGGCGTTATGGGTTTTTTATGCGTTCTGCGGCTATTTTGTCTGGGCGATGGTGCGTTACTTTTGGGTCATTAGCGAGGTTGAAACCATCCCTGGTGCGACGCTGGATGGTGAAATTGCCTCGACCTCCGGCAAACTGCTTGGTGCGCTTGCGGGGTTTATCGTGCTCGGCATTGTTGGGTTGATCCTCGGCGGCATCGCCTGGTATACCCGTCCTCGTCAGACTCAGGAATGATGCGCTAGGCAAATTTTGTTATTCTCGCGGCCTGGAAACGGATTAAGGCCGCAAAGCATGACAATCGATGCATGGCAGCAGCGTTTCGAACGCTGGTTCGCACAACATTACCCCGGTGGCGATGCCGCCCACGATATTTCCCATTTCCGCCGTGTCTGGCACAGCGCCAGGCACATCGCCGCCGACGAGCCGGTCAACTTACTGGTACTGCTTACGGCCTGCTATTTTCACGACATTATCAGCCCGCCCAAAAATCATCCCGATCGTTCTCGCGCATCGCGGTTATCCGCCGAACGCACACTGGCTATTCTGCGTGAGGATTTCCCCGACTTCCCAAATGAGCACTTTGCTGCTTTAGCGCACGCCATCGAGGCCCACAGTTTCAGCGCGCAGATAACGCCGCTGACGCTGGAAGCGAAAATTGTGCAGGATGCCGACCGCCTTGAAGCGTTGGGGGCGATCGGCCTTGCGCGCGTGTTTGCCGTGTCGGGCGCCATGAACACGCCGCTGTTTGATGCGGACGATCCTTTTGCTGATTCTCGCCCATTAGACGATAAACGTTGGGCGCTGGATCACTTTCAAACCAAGCTGTTACGGTTGCCGCAAACCATGCAAACGGCCAGAGGGCGCATGCTTGCACAGCATAACGCCGACTATCTGGTGCAGTTTATGGCGAAACTGAGTGCCGAACTGCGTGGCGATCCGCAGGGACTCGATGAAGTGGTGGTGCGCCGATTTGCGCCGTCGGAATGAATCTCCTGCGGCAAAGTATGGTAATCTCACGCTTATTTGTCTGGTCTGGTTGAATCTATGCAACAGAGTGAGTCACTGAGTGCGGCCCCGCATCGGGCGGTTGAAACCGATGCCCAGGCACTGCTCGAACATGTGCTGGAAATTTACGATCTCAAAACCGTCGTAGCGCAGTTGAATGCGGTCGGCGAGCAGCACTGGAGCCCGGCGATCGTTAAGCGGGTGGTGACGCTGGCGCGTGCCAATACGCGGTTGAGTGAAAATGAAGTTGCACAGCTTACGGCTTTATTGCCCAAACCTCCCGCACATCATCCTGATTACGCATTCCGTTTTGTCGATCTGTTTGCCGGTATCGGCGGCATTCGCCACGGGTTTGAAGCCATCGGCGGGAAGTGCGTGTTTACCAGCGAATGGAACAAACATGCGGTGCGTACTTATAAAGCTAACTGGTTCTGTGACCCAAACGAGCATCAGTTCAATGCCGACATCCGTGATATCACCTTAAGCCACCACACTGATGTGAGCGACAGCGAAGCCCAGGCGCATATCCGTCAGCACATTCCCCAGCACGATGTGTTACTCGCAGGCTTCCCGTGTCAGCCGTTCTCGCTGGCAGGCGTTTCCAAGAAAAATGCATTAGGCCGTGCGCACGGTTTTGCCTGCGATACGCAGGGCACGCTGTTTTTTGACGTGGTGCGCATCATTGACGCGCGTCGCCCGCCTATCTTTGTGCTGGAGAACGTCAAGAACCTGAAAAGTCACGACGGCGGCAAAACCTTCCGCATCATTATGCAAACCCTGGATGAACTGGGATACGAAGTCTCGGATGCGGCGGATATGGGCGCGGATGACCCGAAAATTATCGACGGGCAGCACTTTTTACCGCAGCACCGCGAGCGCATAGTGCTGGTGGGCTTCCGACGCGATCTTGGTCTGCACAAAGGATTTACCCTACGCGATATTCCGGATTACTACCCGGCGCGGCGTCCTGAATTTGGCGAACTGCTCGACCCGCAGGTAGATGAAAAATTCATCCTGACCCCGGTACTGTGGAAATATCTCTACCGCTACGCGCGTAAGCATCAGGCAAAAGGTAACGGTTTTGGCTACGGCATGGTTGACCCAACGCGTCCCGGCAGCGTGGCGCGTACGCTTTCAGCGCGCTATTACAAAGACGGCGCGGAGATCCTTATCGATCGTGGTTGGGATAAAGCGCTGGGCGAGAAGAATTTCGACGATCCGCAAAACCAGCAGCGTCGCCCGCGCCGCTTAACGCCACGGGAATGCGCGCGCCTGATGGGCTTTGAACAACCTCAGGGGCATCAGTTCCGTATTCCGGTTTCTGATACTCAGGCGTACCGCCAGTTTGGTAACTCGGTGGTGGTGCCGGTTTTTGCCGCCGTGGCGCGTCTGCTGCGTTCACGCATTCTACAGGCCGTCGCGATGCGAGAGAAAAATGGCGGACGTTCACGATAAAGCCACCCGCAGTAAAAACATGCGGGCGATCGGCACGCGCGACACGGCGATTGAAAAACGCGTCGCCGCGTTGCTCGCCGAGTGCGGCTTCGCCTGGACGGCGCAGGAGAAAACCCTGCCGGGGCGACCCGATTTTGCGCTGGACGAATACCGCTGCGTCATTTTCACCCATGGCTGTTTCTGGCATCACCACGACTGCTACCTGTTTAAGGTCCCCGCCACACGAACGGAATTCTGGCTGGCAAAAATCGCCAGCAATGTGGCGCGCGACAGACGCGATGTTGCCCGGCTGCATCAGTTAGGCTGGCGAGTATTGATTATCTGGGAGTGCGCCCTGCGCGGGCGAGAAAAACTGGTTGATAACGACCTGAAGGAAAGGCTGGAAGAGTGGATCTGCGCCGGCGAGGGCAGCGCGCAGATCGGCACTCAGGGGATGTCGCAACTGGCAACTACTTCTCTCCCTGACACGATGTAACGCTGCTTTTCGCGCCGACCAGATACTTTCCTAATGTCACCAGCACCACGGCGGCGATAATAATCACCAGCGCCAGCCATTCGACGCCCGATAAACGCTCGCCGTTAAACCCGGTACCCAGCAGTACAGCCACCACAGGGTTAACGTAGGCGTAGCTGGTTGCGACCGCAGGCGACACGTTGCGGATTAAAAACATATACGCATTGATGGCGATGATGGAGCCGAACACCGCCAGATACGCTACCGCCAGAAAACCAGAGGTATCCGGCATTGTGGTCAGACGCTCACCCGTCAGCAGAGAAGCGCTCATCAGCACGATACCCGCCGCCAGCATTTCAACCGCGCCTGCCATCATGCCGACGGGCAATTCGATGCGTGAACCGTAGACAGAACCGAAAGCCCAGCTCATCGAACCAATCAAAATCAATACCGCGCCCCACGGGTTACCGCTGAGGTTGCCGCCGCTGTTGAGAAGAATAATCCCGGCAAGACCGATGGCGATACCCAACCATTCGAGTTTACGCGTCGCGATACCAAAAAAGCGGCTGAAGCAGAGTGTAAACAGCGGCACCGTCGCAACCATTACGGCAGCAATACCGGAAGGCACGTTCTGGTGTTCGGCGACGGTCACCAGGCCGTTACCCACAGAAAGCAGCAGCACGCCAATTAACGCGGCGTTTAGCAGCGGACGCCAGGCGGGCAGGCGATGACCGGTTAACAGCAGATAGCTGAGCAGCAAAATACCCGCCGATAGGAAACGCACGCCAGCCATCATCAACGGTGGCCAACTGGCAACGCCGATGCTGATGGCGAAGTAGGTCGAACCCCAGATTATGTAGAGCGCAAATAATGCACCGATAAGCGGTAACAGCTGTCTAATACGCATAATTTCTCACGGGAAAACACAAAGGCGGGATATAGTAAGCGGCAAAATGATTCTCTGCGAGTGCTTTTATTCGTAGTGCAATGTTGAATTTGTGTATGCAAAATGTATGGTGTGTGTAACCCGTACATTTGCTCCATACTGTGTGATTAATAAACAAAATAATGAAAGGAACGGATTGTGGCGGGAAGTAGTTTATTAACCTTACTGGATGATATTGCCACGCTGCTGGATGACATCTCGATGATGGGCAAGCTGGCGGCGAAAAAAACGGCGGGCGTGCTGGGCGATGATTTGTCGCTCAATGCGCAGCAGGTTTCCGGCGTGCGCGCGAATCGTGAACTTCCGGTGGTCTGGAGCGTAGCGAAGGGTTCGCTGCTGAATAAAGTGATCCTCGTGCCGTTGGCCCTGTTGATCAGCGCGTTTATCCCCTGGGCGGTGACCCCGTTGTTAATGATAGGTGGGGCGTTCCTGTGCTTTGAAGGGGTTGAGAAAGTGGTGCATACGCTGCATGCGCGTAAGCACAAAGAGGATGATGCGGCGCGCCAGCAGCGATTAGATGCCATCGCCAATCAGGACCCGATGGTTTACGAACGCGATAAAGTGAAAGGCGCTGTCCGTACCGACTTTATTCTCTCCGCAGAAATCGTCGCCATTACCCTTGGTATCGTGGCGGAAGCCCCGCTACTGAACCAGGTTTTGATTCTGTCAGGGATCGCCGTGTTGGTCACCGTCGGCGTTTACGGGCTGGTGGGCATCATCGTTAAACTGGACGATATGGGCTACTGGCTGGCGGAGAAAAAGAGCGCGCTGGCACAAGGCGTCGGGAAAGGTTTACTTTTTGTTGCACCATGGTTGATGAAAATACTGTCAGTGGTGGGTACGCTGGCGATGTTTTTGGTCGGCGGCGGGATTGTGGTCCACGGTGTTGCGCCGCTGCATCACGCGATTGAAGGCTTCGCCGCGCAGCAGGGCGCCGTTGTCGCGATGCTGTTACCGACGATTGCGAATCTGGTGCTCGGTTTTATTATCGGCGCTGTCGTGGTGGTGGTCGTGAATGGCATCAATCGCCTTCGTCAGCGTGAAGGCTAAAAAGTGCGCACTGATTACGCAAACCCGCTGGCGATCGACTAATGTGAAACTGTTTCACCCTGATACCGGAGGCAACTATGGTCTTTTTGGTCAGTGATGAAGTTCGGTCTAAAAATGGTGGTCAGCGCATGGTCGTGACGGGTTATGCCAGTGGGATGGTTGAATGCCGCTGGTATGACGGTTTTGGCGTCAAGCGTGAAGCCTTCCGTGAAGATGAGCTTATGCCCGGCGGCGATCGCGCGCAGGAGAAAGCCTAGCTAAAACGCCCGGCATGGGTCGGGCGTTTTTGACTCAGTGCCTCGATTGTTGTACATCATGAATTCAAAGCTGTTTTTCCGTTCAGGAGTGAGTACGTTGTCTCTTCATCAGGAGTTTTGCCGGGAGCCTTTGTGCATCCCGTAGCCCCAGAAAAATCCCCCGGTTGGTTGAGAAAGCTTAGCCAGCACTCCCGACCCGGTAGAGTGGTAAACCTCTGCTTTTGCGTTGTTCTGCTGTTTTCAACGATTCTGACGTGGCGTGAAACGGTGGTACTGGAGGAGGCTTATATCTCCAGCCAGCGCAATAATCTGGAAAACGTCGCCCGTGAGATGGACGGGCAGCTGCAATTCAACGTCGATCGCCTGCTTTTTTTTCGTCATGGTATGCAAGCCGCGCTGCAGGCGCCGCTGGCGTTTGAAGTCCTGCGTAATGCGGAAGCGGAATTCTCCCGTAAACGCCATGAGGCAGACTGGCATATCGCGCTGGAAAACCGCCGTACTCTGC
The DNA here is from genome assembly GCF_021172065.1 of Pseudocitrobacter corydidari. Classification (NCBI taxonomy): domain Bacteria; kingdom Pseudomonadati; phylum Pseudomonadota; class Gammaproteobacteria; order Enterobacterales; family Enterobacteriaceae; genus Pseudocitrobacter; species Pseudocitrobacter corydidari. Next base: position 776,073 of record NZ_CP087880.1, read on the forward strand.
CGCTTAATGGTGTGTCAGATGCCTTTGTCGAGCAGTCTGAGCTCTTATCTCGTGATAATCCGCTGGTGACTAACGAATTCACCGCTACGCTCGAATTGGGCTACCTGTTGCGACTGTCAACCATAACCAAAAACCATCTCTCGCGCTTTTCACCGCGTATGCTGTATGTATCGCGTGCCGGATTTTTCCTGAGCAGCGAGCCGGTAACCCGCAACATCACCGAACAGTTTTATGAGCAGGTGACCAGCCCATGGTTCCAGCAGCAGTCTGAACGTTTGAACCCGGGGCGCGGTGTACGCTGGTACACTTCATTCTCCAGCGATAAACAGCATGAAGCGCAGATGGTTACGGCATCGGTGCCGCTGAATTATCAGCACTATTGGTTTGGCGTGCTGGCAGCACAGCTTTCGGTCAGAGAAATGGGCGATTTTTTACTGCGCGCCGTTGAGGGCGAAACTGAAGGGGAGTACCAGCTTTATGATAGCCGGATGAACCTCATCGCCTCGTCCGACCCCCGCGTTACGCCACTCACGCAGGAAGTGCAGGCCCAGCTTGCGCGCGCCTATGAAGATAATAATCGCGGTAGTCTTCGCGAAATGACGCGCTATATCAGTTGGGAAAAGCTGCGTAATTTTGACGGCGTTCTGCTGCGAATTCATAGCCTGGAAGAGGGGCTAAAAGGCGATTTCGGGCGTATCAGCATCGCGCTTACGCTGCTGTGGGTGCTGTTCACCGGTATGCTGATTCTCTCGTGGATGGTTATTCGCCAAATGGTGAGTAACATGTCCACATTGCAGGAGTCCCTGCAATGGCGCGCCTGGTACGATGCACTGACGCGTTTATACAACCGTGGCGCATTGTTCGAACGTGCGGCAACGGCATCGGCACAGTGTCGGCAGGCAGGAAAACCGCTGGCGGTTCTGCAACTCGATCTCGATCATTTTAAATCAATTAACGATCGCTATGGCCATCAGGCAGGCGACCGCGTGCTGACACATATCGCCCGTTTAATTGCTAATAAAATACGCGAAGGGGATATTGCCGGGCGTGTGGGTGGAGAGGAGTTCTGCGTTGTTCTGCCAAACGCCACGCTCGCTCAGGCCCGCGAGATAGCTGAGCGGATCCGCGAGTGTATCAACCGCCGTGAGATACTGGTGTCGAAAGGGCACACCATCCGTGTAAGCGCGTCCATTGGGGTTTCTGCCAGCGACGATGAGCAGGAACGTTATGATTTTGCCTATCTGCAATCCGTGGCCGATCGTCGCCTCTATCTGGCGAAAGAGGCCGGACGTAATCAGGTGCGTGCCGAAGATTAATCACCCAGGAAGTGGCTGAGCCCCTCGTCCCAGCCACTCGGGCCTCGCAGTTGTGTATGATAGACCCGCTGCGGGTCGTCATTTTTTAAATGAATGCCTTCCCGGCTCAGGCTTTTCACCACCACGGCGTAATCGGTGCTATCCAGCAGGTCCGCATCGTTAGGGCCATCGCCCAGGCCAAGAGAAAGACGACTGTGGCCTTCCCGCTGTAACATCCTGCGGCGCAGAAAACTGACCGCCTGTGCCTTACCGCTTTGTTCATCCAGCACGTGCCAAAACCGCGCCCCCTGAATAAAACGTAGCCCAAGCTGATGTAGCGTCGAGGAAAATGCGGCCATGCGTTCATCTGTATCGCGCCAGATAAGCGTCTCAGAAGCCTCCTGAAGGCGTGCCAGCGCCGCATGTTTGTCATTCAGACCAGACCACTCGCTGAGCACCTGTGCGTCGACATCGGAAATCGCGGTAAACTTATAGCCATCCCGTTCGCGAAGATGGTGCAGGACACCAACAATATCGCTATGTGTCGCCCCGCAAATGATGCGCGGCCAGGACTCGTCATCCTGCCATTTTGCATCAAGCTGGATAACCGCCCCGTTTTCAGCAATAAACGCGCGGCCTTCCAGACCAATCTCTTTCTGAATAAGCATCATTTCTGCGGCAGTTTTACTGCTACACAGGACAACCGGTACATCCCGCTGTTTAAGACGCATCAGCCATGACGCGGCTGGCTGCCAGTCATAGGTGTGGTTATCCAGCAGCGTGCCATCCAGATCGGTGAAGATAACCAGCGGTTGTTGCCGATCAAACATAAGATCTCCTTATGTACACAAGGGTTATTAAGAAAAATCCCAAAATAATAAAACGGTATAATTGAGATAAAACTTACGGCAACCCGCGTCGAATGCTGGACAGGGCGAATTACACCGATGCATTGTCTGTGAATGGATTGTTCGGTCTGGTGAATAAATCTTGTCATTGGATATAAACGCAGATAATGTTTCACCCACATCAGATTTCCTGGTGTAACGAATTTTTCGATGACTTCTTGCAGATGCAAGTTTGATCCCGACACCTCAAGCGTCGGGATTTTTTTATCCCCATCTTCAGCGATTCACTTCGTTCACGCTAAAGTCGTGTATATCCAGCTCAAACGCTTCAGCCAGTTCCCGCCAGGTATGGTATTCGCGGCCATCAACGCTCACATGATAGGGATCGTCAGCGGCACGATGGATTTCGCTTTCGCTGATTTCATTGATTGCTGCCAGCAGCGCATCAACGTTGACGCCGTGGGTCGCTTTGGCATTATTCATCATCACCACCTCTTACAGCCCGTGCAATAATAAGTATACCCGGCATTTATCAATATGCTCATTTTATGAGCATGTGAGTGATTGGTGAAGAAAACAGCAGTTATGCAGTAAGGCGCTGTCAGCGGGGGTAAGGCTGGTCAGTTAAGGGCTGATTCACTTTTCAGAGCATCTTCCCGTTGCGCTCCTTCCTGGCTCCATGCCATATAAATCGTGCAGGCGCAGGGAGCACGCAGGGGGCGGCCAATCGCCACCGCCCCCTGCACCCCCGGGCTTTGGCGGAAAAATCGCCGCTACGCGGTTCCCTCAGCTTATCCCTTACGGCTTTCGGGTCGGGCGCGAGGTAACATCCCTGTAAAGCCGCGCCCTCAGCCCACATCCATGTGGGCTGCCCCGGCCTCCAGGGAACGCTTCGGCGATTTTGACGCCACCAACAGCGGTGCGGTCTTTAAGTTAACAGCAAAAACCAGGGTATCTGAAACCGACGAGTCCCCGCTGGAAATCGGCGAGCCGGAGAATGGAAGACAAGGTCAGTCCGCCATGGATGGCGGACTGAGGCGAACCGAGACAGGACGTCGAGTTTCGCCGTGCCGCAGGCTGGAGTTCGGAGGAGAGCGTAGTGCGAAGCACCGATTTCCCTGCGGGGCCGCGGGGATTGCGAAGGGGGTCGCGGTTGACCCCCTTTGCCCGTTCACTGATGCTGATGTTACATGTAGCGCAAAACATAAAGTGAACGGAACTTTGCGCTTAACTGACCAGCATTACTGTCAGCGGGGGAGTTTTGTTCTACACTGGGCAGAAACGTTGAGGAGATTGCGTATGCAGGTGAACGATCGTGTCACGGTCAAAACGGATGGCGGCCCGCGTCGGTCGGGTGTGGTACTGGCGATTGAACAGTTCAGTGAAGGAACAATGTATTTGGTCTCGCTGGAAGATTATCCGCTCGGTATTTGGTTTTTCAATGAATATGGCCACCCGGACGGTATTTTCGTCGAAAAAGTAGACTGAATTGGGATAAAATTGACTGGCGGTGTTATCCGCCAGCAAGTCGCCATTAACGCATATTCACGTAAATGCCGGAGGTGACATTTTCAGCAAGACGCACAACGTGATAGATCACTTGCTTATTATGCGTTTTAATTTTCCTCTTGATATTACCCTTATGTGACGATACCGTCTTGGCCTTAATATTCATTTGATCCGATATCTGAATCGTTCCCTGTCCCGACATCCACATCCTTAACATGCTCGATTCCGTCCGACTTAACGATAATGTCGACATGTTGAACTGTTTTACATTGTCATTTTCTTTTTTCAGATAATTCCCTAAAATATCGTCAAGGGTTTCTGGCTTGATCGATTTGGAGCTAATTAACAGATTACTCCTAACCAGTAAATATTCATCAAAATGGATATTTGCAATCGCCATAAAAACGATAAACAGCGTTCTGGGGTGTTGATTAATGATTTGTTTAATGTGCTGACTGCTCTGTGCATCGTGGATAAAACAGTCTTCATTAATGAACACCACAGACGGACGGCGGGTGCTACACAATGCCGCAAGTCCGTCGACGTCGCTGACGTTATCAATATCGCGCTTCTTAACCCCTCGACTCGTCAAGTACCCTATCAATCCTAGCCGGGTGTAACTGCATAGATCCATAATAATCGTTGACATGGCATACCCTCACTCAATGCGTAACGATAATTAACCCTCTTGCCTGAACACTTCATAACTGCCTGAGCAAATTATTAAAACTAAGAACCAAGCGAAGACGATCAGGCGGCCTAAACTATCCCGTAAAGTTACGTATAATTTGCCAGGAATCTTCTCAAAGTAAAGTAAATGTTATGTTATGTGAGTAGTGTAAAAACAAATAATCCGCGCCAGATATATCCTGGTTGATGTTTTATAAATTCCCTTTTAGGAATTTCCTTACAATAACGGGAGCGGATTTATGGAGAATTGAGCTGGGGTAACTCGCTGATAATATCAGCTAAAAGATCGAATATTTCGCTAAATAAATGTTCGCAAAAAGGGGCAATAAGTGGCATTAACGCCGCCATTAATAATATCCCTACAGTTAATGTGACTGGAAAACCGATCACAAACACGGACAATTGCGGTGCCATGCGGTTAAGCATACCTAATGCAAGGTTAACGGTGAGCAGCAGCGTAATGACCGGGAGTGCCAGCATAAGGCCATTGAGGAAGATGAGCCCGCCGGCCCGAGAGAGGGCCAGAAAGGCGTTGCTGTTAAGAGGTTCACCGCCAATGGGCAAGGTGTGAAAAGTATCGACCAGTAGCGAAATTAGCCATAAATGGCCGTTAAAAACCAAAAACAGCAGCATGGCGAGCATGTCCATAATTCGCGCCAGTACGGGCATATTCAGGTTGCTGCCGGGATCGACAAAGGTCGCAAACGATAACCCCATTTGCAGGCCGATAATCTCCCCGGCGGTACGCACGGCGGCAAAGGCAAATTGCATGGTAAACCCCAGCGCAATGCCAATCAGGATTTGCTGAAGCGCCAACCAAAGGGCGTCAGGCGAAAAAAGCGGAACATCCGGTACCGGAATGGCGGGGGCGATAACCACGGTTATCACCAGCCCGAGCCCCAGTTTGACGCGCTTAGGTACGGTGCGTTCGCTTAATATCGGGGCTGTAGTAATCAGCGCCAGCACGCGCAGCAGCGGCCAGAAATAGAGACTTATCCAGTGGATCCACTGGTCGCTGGTGATATTGAGCATCAGGATTAGCCGATGATATACGGAATGTTATTGAACAGGGTGCGTACGTAATCAAGCAGCAGGTTAAGCATCCACGGCCCGGCGATCACGATAGCGATAAACACGGCGATGATTTTAGGAATGAATGAGAGCGTCATTTCGTTAATCTGCGTCGCCGCCTGCAAAATACTGATAACCAGCCCCGTAATCAGCGCCACCAGCAGCAGCGGCGCAGCCAGCGCCAGCGCCACTTTCATCGCTTCGGTACCCATCATCATCACGGATTCAGGTGTCATGGCGGGCTCCTGTTAACTGTAAAAACTTTGCGCCAGCGAACCGACCAGCAGTTGCCAGCCGTCGACAAGCACGAACAGCATCAGCTTAAACGGCAGGGCGATCGTGGCGGGCGGTACCATCATCATCCCCAGCGCCATTAACACGCTGGCGATCACCAGGTCGATAATCAGGAAGGGAATAAAAATGGTGAAGCCAATCTGGAAGGCGGTTTTCAGCTCGCTGGTCACGTAAGCAGGCAGCAGAATGCGCAGCGGCACCGCTTCCGGGCCTTCAATGGGCGCACTGTTCGCCAGACGCGCAAACAGCGCCAAATCGGCCTCGCGCGTCTGACGCAGCATAAACTCGCGCAGCGGCTGCGAACCTTTATCCATCGCTTCCTGCAACGAAATTTTGTCTTCACTAAAAGGCTGATAGGCGTCGGTGTAAATCTTATCGATGACCGGCGACATGATAAAAAAGGTCAGAAACAGCGCCAGCCCCAACAGCACCTGATTCGGTGGTGCAGAGGGCGTTCCCAGCGCGTTGCGCAGCAGACCGAAGACGATAATGATGCGCGTAAAACTGGTCATCATCAGCAAAATGGCCGGAATAAACGTCAGCGAGGTGATAAACACCAGCGTCTGAACCGGCAGCGACCAGCTTTGACCGCCGCCCGGTAATGGCTGGCTGACCAGCCCCGGCAGCTGCGCAAAGGCAGCGGGTGAGAGCAACAACAGCGCAGGGATGAGGACAGCGAAAATAGGGCGCATCAGGATCTCCCGGAACGCTTGAGTACGTTTTTCATCAGCGATGAAAAATCGGCGGCAGCAGGCTGCATAGGGTGAGTATCCGGTGACGCGGGCGGCAGCGTGTGCAGCAGGGTGACCTGCTGTGCAGTGACGCCCAGCACCAGCCGGGCATCTTCGACGTTCACCACCACCACGCGCTCGCGTGGGCCGATCGAGGCGCTGGCGCTGACTTTCAGCCCCTGCATACCTCGCACGTGTGTGCCGCCGAGGCCAAAACGTTTGGCAATCCATGCCCCTGCGAGGATCAGCAAAATAATACCGAGCAGCGCGCCGCTCACCTGAATCAGTGGTGAGGCATCGGGCACAGACGCGTGCGTGACGGTGGCATGGGTCGGGCTTTTCATGATTAGCGGCTCAGGCGACGCATGCGCTCGGACGGCGTAATAATGTCGGTGATGCGCACGCCATATTTGTCCGCGACCACCACCACTTCGCCCTGGGCAATCAGATAGCCGTTAATCAGGATATCCAGCGGTTCGCCTGCCAGGCCATCCAACGCCACCACGGAACCCTGCGTCAGGCGCAGCAATTCTTTGATGGTCATGCGGGTGCGGCCCAGTTCAACGGTCAGCTTGACCGGGATATCCATAATCAGATCGATATCCTGCAAGGTACCGCTGACGTCGCCGCCGCCCAGTTGCTGGAATACGGCATCCGCCGCGCTTTTACCGCTGGTGGATTGTTGTTCATTCAACGCTTCAGCCCACAGATCGTCCATTGCGCCGCTGTTCTCGTCGGACGGGTTATTCATATCACTCATTTGGGCTGTTCCTCATTCAACGAATTCAAAATCGGGTTAATCAGGTGTTCGACGCGCAAAGCATATTGTCCTTTCACCGTACCGTACTGGCTGGTCAGCACCGGCACACCATCGACGTGCGCGATAATGCGGTCGGGCTTATCAATAGGCAGCACATCGCCGGGTTTTAGCTTCAGGATCTGCGACAATCGCAGTGAGATATCAGCAAAGTTAGCCACCAGCTCTAGCTCGGAGTGTTGCACCTGACGCACCAGATTTTCGCGCCAGTTTTGGTCTTCACTGCGCGAGTTTTCCAGCGGCGGGTTTACCAGCAGTTCACGCAGTGGTTCGATCATGCTAAACGGCAGGCAGATATTGAATTCGCCGGTCAGGTTGCCGATTTCAACGTGGAAGGGCGTGTTGACCACAATGTCGTTGGGCGAGGTGGTGATATTGGTGAATTTAACCTGCATCTCGGAGCGCACGTACTCGACTTCCAGTGGGTTAATCGCTTTCCACGCGTCGCGGTAGCCTTCGAGCGCCAGCTTCAGCATGCGGTTAATGACGCGCTGTTCCGTATGGGTAAACTCGCGGCCTTCAACCTTGGTTGGGAAACGACCGTCGCCGCCGAACAGGTTATCCACGGCGATAAACACCAGGCTCGGTGAGAACACGAACAGCCCGGTGCCGCGTAGCGGTTTCAGGTGGATCAGGTTCAGGTTGGTTGGCACGGGAAGATTGCGCGCAAACTCATGATACGGCTGGATTTTAATCGCCCCGACGGTAATGTCCGGGCTGCGGCGCAGCAGGTTAAACAGCCCCATGCGGAACTGACGCGCAAAGCGTTCGTTGATGATTTCCAGCGCCTGCAAACGCTCGCGCACCACGCGACGCTGGGTGTTGGGATCGTAAGGACGAATGTCGTTTTCGCCCGTCACGCCTGCCTGCGGCTCATCGCGGTTATCGCTGTCGCCGTTGAGCAGGGCGTCGATTTCGGCCTGTGAAAGAATGCTATCGCCCATGAGGTTATCGCAGAATAAAAGCGGTGTAGAGAACGTCGGTCACGTCCTGCTTTGGCTGACCGGCAATCAGTGGCGTGCTTAGCGTCTCTTTAATGGCGGCGGCCAGTTTTTGCTTCCCGGCATCGGTCGCCAGCTGCGTGGCGTCCTGGCGAGAAAGCAGCAGTAGCAGACGACTGCGCACTTCCGGCAGATACTCATTCAGCCGTGCGCGCGTCGCTTCATCTTTCAGGCGCAACGTAATGCCGAGATAAAGCACGCGATCCGCATCGCCAAGATTCACCGTAAAGGTATCCAGCGCGAAAAAGACCGGCGCGGCGGGAGGCGGCGTCTCGGTTTTGCTTTCCGTGGTGCTGTGCTGCTGCATCCGCCAGTAGCTGTAACCGGCGGTTGCTATGGCGGCGAGCGTCACGAGGATCAGCAGCGGCAGCCAAATGGCGCGTTTGCGGTTTTTGGTGATAGCGGTGTCGGTCATCTGATGCGGGCTTCCTGTTGCATATACTGCTTATCGTGTGATTATCCCGACTCCCGCGCGGGTCAAAGCGTGGAAAAGACGGGAATAATCACGCTACCTCTGGCGTTTAGGCAAAAATGTCGACTCTGCCATCGCCGCGTGCGGCGGATTGCAGCGCAGCAGGGGCGATCAACGCCTCATCTTCGTCATCCCCGGATGCCGCGCCGCGCCAGGCCGACTGCTGGCCGGAAGCGTGTTGTTGCTGCTGCTGCCCGGCAAAACTCTCGCTGCTGATATTGCTTTGTCCAAGCTGAATGCCGTTATCGGCCAGTTGCGCGCGAAGCACCGGCAACGCGGCTTCCAGCGCGGCGCGCACGTGGCTGTGTGGCGATACCATTTGAATCTGCGCCTGGTTATCATCGAGCTTAAGCGAGATATGCACCTGGCCGAGATCTTCCGGGTGCAGACGCAGTTCCGCTGTCTGCTGCCCCTGACGTGTGAACAGGGTGATGTGCTGGCTTACGCTCTGCTGCCAGTCCGGCGAACCTAATGCCGCCTGCACGATAGGGGCAGGGGCTGGCGGCGTAGTTTGTGCGGCGACACTGACCAGCCCGGAGAACGTTGCCGTTGGGGCCGCTGCGGTTGGCGTGCTGTCGGCTTCTGCTTTCAGGGCAATTGGTGTCAGCTGCGGCGTGCTTTGGGCGACGGCGGGCAGTTCACTGTTGGCAAGCGGCTGCGCGATATCTTTGCTGGCGGCGTGCTGAGCAAAAGATTTATCACCGCCGCGTTCTGATACACCGTTCAGGGTGGGCGTGTCAGTGCCTGCGGTGACCGTTGTCGGTTGTGCAGGTTGCACCGCTGGCAGCATGGCCATCAGCGCGCTCATCCCGGTAAGCGATGCGTCGCTAACGGTTTCGTCGTCATCGCTATCCTCCTGCGGCTTGGCGTTCTGAACATCGCTTTTCAGATGCGAGGCCAATTGGCTGAGCAGCGTCTGCGTATCCGTTGTCGCCCCATCCGGCAGTTCGACCGTGGTCTGTGCAGTCTCCTGCTGTAACAGCCATTCGGTAACGGAGGTTTTTGCCGGCGTTTTATCATCCTCTTCCTGAGAAAGGGCGGCGGTCAGGCTTTTCAGTGGTTTGCTATTTTCACTCCCCAGCGCATCGCTGAGCAGGCTGAGAAAATCCGCCTCGCCGCCCGCCTGCGTGGAAATACCCGGCGTACCGCTATCGACGTCCGGGGCTAAAAGCGTGAGCAGGTTAATCATTGCGATTCCTCAACGTGGCGCGCTGGGCAAATTCATCCATCTTTTTCTGGTCGAGGCGGTTCTCCGCCAGCAGCGTGGCGCTGGCCTGGCGCTCCTGCAACGTCTCCCACGCCTGAAGACGCTGTTTTTTCTCGCGCCAGAAGGTCAGCGCTTGCTCAACTTTGTTATTCCATTGCAGCAACTGCTGGCGATGTTGTTCAATCGCACTTTCCAGCGTCTGAATAAACTGCTGATAGTTTTGCCAGCGCAGGCTGGCAATCCCCTGACTCATGTCGCTGTTGAGGTTGTTTTGATATTCGAGCTGGTAATCCATCAGCATCTGCAATTGCTCTTCTACTTTCTGAAAACCACGACGCATCTCGCCGAGCCTGAGCGCGGCGGTATCCACCTCGTTTTCCGCCAGCTCTTTGAGCGTGGCTAATGCACCTTGTTGCGCCATCTTGCGGTACCTCCTGCTTCATCAGGTTGACGGGAAAATTCGCTCAAGCCCCTGAAGAGAACTCTCCCAGTCGGCTTTTTCCAGAATGCCCTGCTGCAAAAATGCTTCCAGCTGCGGCCACAGGGCGATGGCGCGATCCAGCATCGGGTCGCTGCCTTTGGCGTAAGCGCCCACGCTTACCAGATCGCGGTTACGCTGGAAGCTGGAGAGCAGCTGTTTGAAATGACGTACGCGGGCGTAGTGCGGCTCGCTGATAAGCGCGGTCATGGCGCGGCTGATGGACGCTTCAATATCGATGGCCGGATAGTGCCCGGCCTCCGCCAGCCTGCGCGACAACACAATATGCCCGTCGAGAATGGCGCGCGCCGAATCGGCGATGGGATCCTGTTGATCGTCGCCTTCGGTCAGCACCGTATAAAATGCGGTCACTGAACCGCCGCCGCTGATGCCGTTCCCGGCACGTTCAACCAGTGCGGGCAGTTTGGCAAAAACGGAAGGCGGGTACCCTTTGGTGGCGGGCGGCTCGCCAATCGCCAGGGCGATTTCACGCTGCGCCATCGCGTAGCGGGTGAGGGAGTCCATAATCAGCAGTACGTGCAGGCCGCGATCGCGGAAATCTTCCGCCACGCGGGTGGCATAGGCCGCACCCTGCATACGCAGCAGCGGCGACACATCCGCCGGTGCGGCGATCACCACCGAACGGGCCCGGCCTTCGCTACCGAGAATGTTCTCGATAAAATCTTTCACTTCGCGTCCGCGCTCGCCAATCAGGCCAACCACAATCACATCCGCCTGGGTGTAGCGCGCCATCATCCCCAGCAGCACGCTTTTACCGACGCCGGATCCGGCAAACAGCCCCATACGCTGCCCGCGACCGACGGTGAGCAGGGCGTTGATGGGCCGCACGCCGGTATCCAGCACATGTTCAATCGGCGTGCGCTGGAGCGGGTTAAACGGTGGTGTAATGAGCGCGCCGGTTTCGGTGGTCTCCGGCGCGGGCAGACCATCGAGCGGTTTGCCGCTGCCGTCAAGCACGCGCCCCAGCAGCGCCGGGCCGAGCGGTAATTGTTTGCCGCTTTGTAACCCGTCGCCGGAGGCATTACGCGCATAGACGCGCGCGCCGGGCAAAATACCTTCCACTTCTTCCAGCGGCATCAGAAACAGGCGATGACCATTGAAGCCCACCACTTCGCTTTCCACTTCCTGCGTTTCTGCGCCAAGCTGGCGCTCGATAATGCAGGTCGCACCGAGCGGCAGTTGCAGACCGGTGGCTTCCAGCACCAGCCCGGTTGCACGGGTCAGGCGTCCATAGCGACGTACGGCGGGAAGCTGGGCGATGCGCGCTTCGACGTTATCCAGCGTTGTCAGCCAGCGAGTGAGACGCGCGGTCATCAGCAGGCTCCCGGCGCGGCAAGACGGCAGAGTTCCTGCCAGCGGGTGGCGACGCTCGCATCAAGGTCACCCTCATCGGCGCTGACTTTACAGCCACCAGGATGTAACGTCGGATCGCCGCGCAGTCGCCAGCCGTGCAGGCTTAAGGTGGCACCCAGAACCGCTTCTACGCGAGGAAGATCGCCAGGGTTTACGCGCAGCTGCGGCTTGCCGCTAAACAACGGTTCCTGTTGCAGTAACGCCTGAATCTGTTTAATCAATGCAGAACTGTCGATGGACGTGGTCTCGCCGATAATTTGTCGGGCGGCTTCCAGCGCCATCTGCATTAAACGTGAGGCGATAACGCTATCCATCGCATCCAGCGTATGCTGGAACTCGCTGACCAGTTGCTGCATGCGGGCATGGAGCGGGGCTTGCTCTTGTTGCGCCTGCATCTGGCCTTGTTCAAGCCCTTGCGCCAGTCCGTCCTGATACCCCTGCTGCTGCCCGGCGGCGCGGCCTTCCTGCAACCCCGCCTGATAGCCCTGTTCATGGGCCTGGATCTGAATTTGTGCCAGTTGCTGCTGTCGCAACGCTTCTTCGGAAAGCGTCACCGTTTCCGCGTCGGGTTCCTGCTCAGGGATGAATATCGCCTCCTCTGAGGGCGGGGCGAGATCGTCCGGCTGCCAGACTTTCCACGGCGTGGTATCAGACATAGGTGTCGTCTCCGCTGCCAATCACCATCTCGCCGGTTTCCGCCAGACGACGCACAATCAGCAGAATCGCTTTCTGCTCGTTTTCCACCTGCGACAGCCGCACCGGGCCACGATTGGCGAGGTCGTCGCGCAGAATATCGGCGGCACGCTGAGACATATTGCGCAGGAACTTCTCTCGCAACGGCGGTTCGGAACCTTTGAGCGCGATAAGTAGCGATTCGGAGTCCACTTCCTGCAACAGGCGCTGAATGCTGCGATCGTCCACCTCGACCAGATTTTCGAACAGGAACATCTCGTCGATAATTTTTTGCGCCAGCTCGCCGTCGAATTCGCGCACGGCGGTGATAACCGCTTCTTCCTGTTGGGTTTTCATCAGGTTAATAATTTCAGCCGCCGTTCTTACGCCGCCCATTTTGCTGCGCTTAAGGTTCTGACCATCAAGCAGACCGTTAAGCACTTCGGTCAGCTCCGCCAGTGCCGCAGGCTGCACCCCGCCGAAGGTGGCGATACGCAGCATCACATCGTGACGCAGACGCTCGTCGAACAGCGCCAGAATATCGGCGGCCTGCGCGCGCTTGAGGTGGACCAGGATGGTGGCGATGATTTGCGGATGCTCGTCGCGAATGATATCGGCGGCGCTCTGCGGCTCCATAAAGTTGAGCGTCTCGATGCCGCTGGCGGTTTCGCGGGTCTCGAGAATATCCTCCAGCAGGCTGGCGGCACGCTCTTCGCCCAGCGCTTTCACCAGCACCGAGCGCAGATATTCGTTGGCGTTGACGCTCAGTGCGGCGTACTGCTCGGCTTCCTGCTCAAACTCCGCCAGCACTTCGGTAAGCTGTTTATTGGAGATCTGCTTCACATTGGCCATCGCGGTACTCAACTGTTGTACTTCACGGGCCGACAGGTGCTTAAACACCTCGGCGGCGCGATCTTCGCCAATGGTCATCAGCAGAATGACGCTTTTATCTACACCGCTTAATTTACTCATGATCGTTATTCATCCACTGGCGGATGACCAGCGCGACAACGCGCGGATCGTTATCAGACATATCGCGAATACGCTGGCTCATCACTTCCGCCCCCATTCGCTGGTTGGCGCGACGCTGCTGGAGTTGCTCATCTTTGCTGAGATGCACTTCCACCGCGTCCTGCGTTTCCTGGATAACGCGCGCCTGCTCGGCGGCGACCTGCGTCTCCTGCTGACGGCGCATTAACTGTGGACGCACGGCTTTGCGCCACAGCAGCCAGGCTACCAATAGCACCAGTAACCAGCGGCCCAGCGACATCAACTGATCGATAAACGACTGCTGTTGCCAGAATGGCAGTTCTCCGCCGGTTTCTTCCGACTGGGTGAACGGCGAGTTGACCACGTTGAGGGTATCGCCACGCTGGCTGGAAAAGCCCATTGCTTCGCGGGTGAGATCGTCGATTTGCTTCATTTGCTCGGCGCTGAGCGCCTGGGTTTTGCCATCCGCCAGCGCGCGATAGTTCACCACCACCGCCACGGAAAGGCGCTGGATGTCGCCCACGTTGCGTTTGGTATGGCGAATGGTGCGATCCACTTCGTAGTTACTGGTTTCGTTACGCTGCGTGTTTCGCGGCCCGCCGCTGCTCTGAGTGGTGGTGGTGCGGCTAGTGTTATTGGCGGGCGGTGTTGTAATCGGAGCTGACGGCGCGGGCGCAGGGGAGTTTGACAGCGCGCCTGGCACGCCGCCCGGATACGGGCTGCCGATTTGCTCGCTCTCGTTCACCTGACGTGAACGCAGCACGGCCTGGCTGGCGTCGCCGTTCGGGCGATACTGCTCTTCGGTTTGCTCTTTATTATCAAAATCGATCTGCGCGGTGACCTGTGCGTGCACGTTACTGTTGCCCACGATGGGCCCCAGAATGGCTTCGATGCGCCGCTGCACGCGGCTTTCAACGTCGGCGGCGTACTTCAGCTGCGCGTCGTTCAGGTCACGGGCATTGGTATTGGATTGCGTGAGCAGATGCCCGCTTTGATCGACCAGCGTAACGTTGCCTGGCGGCAGCCCGGCGACGGAACTGGATACCAGATGCACCACCGCGGAAATTTGTCCTTCGTCGAGCGCGCGACCCGGTTCAAGATTGACGGTCACCGAGGCGGAAGGGGATTTTTGTTCACGCACGAACAGCGACGGTTTGGGCATCGCTAAATGGACGCGGGCACTCTTCACCGGCCCCAGGGTTTCGATGGTGCGTGACAGCTCGCCCTCCAGCGCGCGCTGATAGTTCACCTGTTCGCTGAACTGGCTGATGCCGAACTTCTCTTGATCGAGCAATTCAAAACCGACCGCGCCACCTTTTGGCAAACCGGCCTGCGCCAGACGCAGGCGAAGTTCATGCACTTTATCCGCAGGAACTTCGATTGCGCCGCCGTTATCCGCGAAGCGGTAGGGGACGTTCATCTGCGTTAACTGACTGACAATAGCGCCGCCGTCCTGATCGGACAGGTTGCTAAACAGCTTGCGGTAGTCCGGGCTTTTCGCCCACAGCACCAGCGCAACAACGATAGCCACCGCGGCGGCGCTGGCCACCATCAAGGGAATTTTCGGGTTTGCGCGCAGGCGACTGACCCACTCCAGCGTTTTAGTTTGCGGCGTAGTCGTGGCGTTCGCGCTCATTGCGCACCTCTTAAATCCTGAAAGATGGCGTTAAATGTGTACAAAAACAAAGCAGACTCCCGGGCGACGAACACAAAATGACAGCGCTGCCATTATTTGCTGCCTTGAGATTTTCTATGGTCCAAATAACCCGTTTTTTTGCCGCTAATTAACGCCTTTATCTTATTGACAAGATGCTAATCTCTGCTCCATTAACATTTTCAGGGGTGGGTTATGGCAATTCAGGGTATTGAGGGCGTGCTGTCACAGTTACAAATGACGGCCAATGTGGCGCGGAATCAGCAGGTGGATACGCAGTCAACCGTGAGCTTCGCCGGGCAACTGAGCGCCGCGCTGGATCGCATCAGCGATACGCAAAACGCCGCACGCACCCAGGCGGAGAACTTTACCCTTGGCGTACCCGGCGTGGCGCTGAATGATGTTATGACCGATCTGCAAAAATCATCCGTGTCGTTACAGATGGGCATTCAGGTGAGGAATAAAATGGTGAGTGCGTATCAGGAAGTGATGGGTATGCAGGTGTAGGTTATCTAACCTTATGATTATAATTGTTTTATCACATCCGATCCCACTGCGTGGGGCATGGATGGGGCAAACTCACTTAATTTCTGGTTCAGAATGAGTACCTGGTCCTGATTGTTTTCCGCCATCCAGGATCCGTAAACACGATAAACCATCTGCGCGTCGGTGTGGCCCATTTGCTTCGCTATGAAGTTCGGGTTGGCACCGGCAGCTAACGACCAGCATGCATATGTGTGGCGTGACTGGTATGCTTTGCGATAGCGAATCCCGGCGCGTCGCATTGCAGCTTCCCATGACTGATTAATCGACCCCACAGCGTAATGATGCCCGGCACGGCTATTACGAGTCGCTATCTGTGGATTGAAGACGAAAGTGCATGGATGCATTTCTGAACGCCCAAACTCTCGCAGCATGACTTCCACCTGATATTGCTTACCCAGTCGCGTCATCTCGGCCTGATTCCGCAATACGTCAATCGCTGGCTGAATCAGGTTGATGATGCGGTCCGTTCCGGCCTCTGTCTTGGGAAGGGTAAACTCCTTCGTCAGAGTGTGGTTACGGCGGATCATAATCGTTCCCGCTTTCAGGTCGATATCTTCCCATGCCAGTGACACAAGCTCGCCGTGACGAACACCGGTATACACTGCCAGTGACCACATGTTTTTCAGTTGCTGATGCCGGCACGCATTTATCAATCTGACAAACTCATCACGGGTGAGTGGATCCGGTTCGCTTCGTGACTTCTTCAACAGAGAAATACCTGCAAACGGATTGGCCTTGATGTACCCGCTATCCGCAGCGAACTGAAACATGCCTGCCGTCGTTTTCATGTAATTGTTCACTGTTGGAACAGAACGACCTTTTACCGGTTTTGTCTGCCCGCGCTTCAGTACATGATAACCAGTTAGCAAATCCTTCCTGATAAACAACAGGTCTTCTTGTGTAACAGCAGAGGCCAATCTGTCACCGCCAATTCTCGGCACCATGTTTCTGATGATGGAAGTGTAACGTCCCATCGCATTGGTGCTGATCTCCAGCCGTTTCAAATCCAGCCATTTCCCCGCCAGATCAGCCACTGATATCTCTTTACTTTCGGCACCAAAGCGCCGGAGGTTAGGGGAATCAGGAAACTGGGTTGCATAGTTGAAATTGCCAGTCTTGATGGCGAAACAAACCGCCGCGCTTAATTCGCCAGCCATCTTCTGTTTTTTGGTACATCTGGCACGCCAAGGCTTTCCCTGACCCGGATGCCTTTATAAATGAACCATATGCGTAGTGTTCCGCCATGATTCTCAACGCCTGTTGGGTATGCTGACTTAGCCATTGTTCCCTCCTAACGTCCAAGAGCCTGGTAAGCATAACCCGTTCATCAGGATTGAGCACCTGGCTGTTTAGACGCTTGCTGTTCGATCCAGTGATTTATGGCCTCTGTGTTATACATGCACTGGCTGTTAGGGTTGGGCTCACCTTCAGGTGAAACATGCAAATATTCACGGCCAAGGAACCATGAGCTCTTTCGTGCACGCTCTATGGTCCCGGATCTGAGGCCCGTAATCTCGGTGAGTTTCTTTTCGGTTACCCATTTATTTGGCGTCAGTTGGATAATGTCGCTCATAGTTTTCTCCAGGCAAAAAGAAACCCGCTCGGTGGCGGGTTTAATATTAAGATATTTTGATTGAGTGCTTAGTTAATTTTTAATTCGCGCTTGGCTTCTGCGACTAAATTACTGAGCAACTTTTCCGAGAGAGTGAGATCCTTTTCTGACGCTTCATAACTTTCTAAAGCATCCTCATACCAATCATCCATCACTTTCTTTCTCGCATTAACATAAACATCGAGCAAGCTTTTAACTTTGCTTGTTAATGTGAAGTCAGCTAACTGAGCTATCCTTTCAAGTTCTTGAAGATCAAGCCAATACTCAGTTCGTAACTTCTCTTCAATCTCTTTCGGATGTGGTTTGAACCGAGACTCACCAGGTTCCATTTGCGCATATTCGCAACGGAGGAAGTAGTCATTGCTCATCTTAATCCGATACGCAATATTGATAATTTCTGTGAACGCTTCCAATCGTTTTTCCCACCACTTCTCTTTGTAAAACTTATTCAAAGCAAACTTGGTAGAGAAATATGCTGCTAGCGCAGCTACAAGTAATGGAACAACAAATTTTGATAGAACATCCGTTAAATCCAGCGTTGTTTGCACAGGAATGGCGGTCATTTCATATCCTTAAATCACCAAAACTGTACTCATCATAACTTGATCATCGAATATGTTTAAGCGCATGTTCTTTTCTTTCCTGGCATTCCGCGCACGTCTGGCAGCCGGGAACGGCTGTGCGCCGCGGAGCAGGGATATCCTCTCCGCATGCTTCGCAGAACTCAGCAGACACGAGATTACCGGTACGGCGATGCTTACTGAGTGCGAAGTTACGTTGTAACTCTTCGATTTCTGCTGCTGAATCAATAATGTCCGCCATATCAGTACTCCTTGAATTGCTTGTTCATCACACCGATAGTCCATGTGAAGAGAGTGAATGGAATGCCCAGGGCTTTAAGCTTCTCGAAATGCTTCTTGAGCAGTGGGCGACTTACCGCGTCGAATTTCGGCTTTGGCTTCTGATTCATTGCGGCTTTGAGTTCTTCGTTACAGCGCCGGGCGGAAAAGATAAGGGCGTTACGCTGTTCCTGAGTTTTTGGCATCATGCGGCCTCCCGTCGAGCCAGTAGTTTGTTGCCGAAGGCCATTAAGTGGTCACGCTCAACCGTTGTGAACAGGCAGTGTGTACGCGGGTACGGCTTCCAGATGATGAGCATCGACCCTTTGTTGTTTCCGCTGACTGGCTTACCGGTGCCGGGTTAATAAATGCCAGCCGTCTGGCGGTGATGAAGCGAACCTGACTGGGGTCTGGATTGACTCCTTGAACCAGCCTACCGATGTGTCTGCTGGAACCAGCATGACCGTGCCGATCTGATTGGCGCTTTCGGCTGCGGCCTTTTTAACGAATGGTGTGATATCGCTATATGGTGGATTCAGCCAGACGTAACCCGGCACAGTCAGGTAATCAACCCATGGCGTTTCAAGCGTGTTCTGCTCGGCGGTGATGAACTTCCTGCAAAGTGCATTATGCGGCGCTGCGGCGGCATCCATTGGAAGCAGAACTCAGCATCAAGCGAAGCGAAGAGGGATGGCGGAGTGCGCCAGAGGTCACGTTGATCCGCTGGCGTGTTGCTGCCGGTGTAATCAGTCATGCTACCTCCTGACGATTGGAATACTCCTCAGCCAGGCGCTGTGCCTTGATTGGGTTACAGACAATTTCTCCCCACGGCATCAGCCATCCGTTCTTGCCGACGATGAATGGCAGTCGCACAGCGTAAACAACAATGTCATCGTGAGCATGTTTCATAAAACAGCCTCGAATTCGTCAATGTAGAGATTGGCCTTTATCAACCTGCTGCGGCGTGCGGCTTTATCCAGGCATTCCTGATGAACCTTTTTAGATGCATGGAGAACGGCGCCGCGAGTGCAAAGACGCGTCTTTCCTTGTGGGACAACTACTTTGGCCGGGGTTACTAAGTTGAATTGCCTATCGACAATTCCTGATTCAGTAACCCAGGTAGGAGAAGCCTCAAGACGGGCAACTTTGCCGGTTCCACGTGTAAGGTTCTTTGCCGAGCGGTTAAACTCGATGAGCGTTACGCCAAAAGAGGCGGCTATCTCAGAACCGGTTACAGGGTGTCCGCGCGTCTGAATCATCCAGATAACGCGTTCACGGAGGCCGGAGAATTGCCCGGTGCGCCCGGGCCTGCGGTAGAAGGGAGTGCGTTTCATGCTGCACGCTCTGCGATTTTCTGAATTTCCGATTCCAGATCCGCAAGGAAGGTCTTAACTTCAGATTCGATTTCGCTCGCCAGTGCTTCATCGAAATGAATGCGCTTCTTCAAATAGGCCAGATCAGGCGGCAGGCGATCATCGAAACTAACGAAATCACACCATTTCCGCCCGGTACACATCATCTGTGCATGCATTTGCAGCATGTACTGGCGCTTTGGCTCGCCAGTTTTCAAGGTTTCAAGATGGGGCCAGGTGTTGGGGCATTTGATTTCGATAAGCCCGTCGTCGTTAACAAGTCCATCCGGACTGGCTGCGAATCCGGGTATGGCTGGGTGATCGATGAGTCCTACTTCAGTGATATCCGCATCGAACTCATTTAGTGCGTACATTTCGCGCGCCACTGGCTCCAGTTCAGTGCCGCGCATCATCGCTGCATTCGAGAACCCTTCCTCCAGCTTCCCGGTCAGCCGTTGGCAAATCAGCTCGGCCATGTAGTTCTGGCGGCTGGCGGAGTAGCCCGACTTGGTTCGGGCCATGACATCAGCCAGGCGGCTGGCTGTGACTTTGCCGCAGCGCGCGGCAAACCATTCAGGCGTACGCTGTTCCATCATTCAGCCTCCGTCTCTGCGGCATTGACAGTTTCTGCGTTGTCGATAGCAAGACTCATGTCATACATGCGGCGCTTCTCAACTGCGCCGATCACCTGTTTCTCTTCGGCGTTTAACGCCACCCAGAACTCCTGATACTTAATAGTTCCCTGGCGCGCGGCAGACTCACCTTTTGCGATCAGATCCGGGCGACGGCTATCTGATTCATGGCCCGCATGAACTTCTGCCGTTGTTCCTTCAACGGCTCGCTCGGCTTCGTCCTGGTCGAAGATGCCAGCGAAACCAAAGGCCAGGCGCGCGCACTGGATAAGCGTCTTGTGGCGAAGCATGCGGGTAGGGTGGGACTGCCAGGGTTGAGTATTGCGTTTACACTCGCCCATGTACTCGGTGAAGATGGTCGGGTGTTTACGGTCTTTGCGTAAATCGAGCCCATCGACGTTCCGCCAAATAGCTGGATCGATGTCCGCCTTGATATGCCTGAAGACTCCATTTTTAATCAGAAATCACTTCGCATTCCTCAGGTATAGCTTTCTGTTTCTGACTCCAGATGCTGCTCTCAGGCATTTCAACTCGCACGCTAACGAACTGGTCTTTCGGAATATCGATAGGTTCACCATCGGTGAGACCAGTTATTTCGTTACGGGCGAACGTTGGCGCTGCCGGGTGCGTTCGGTGATATGTTTTTACCAAAATTGAACCATCGGCATTAACTTCATAATCGAGCCAAACTAGTGGCTGCTTGTTGCGGTCTGTAGGAATATCAAAGCCGCCGTCTATGCCTCCCCACGCGGCGTCAGCATTAAGGCCAGTGCATCCCTCAATCAGATATTCTCCAGTTCCCAGGCGTGTAACGATACAACCTTCTGATTCATCATTTAATTCATATGAGCCATCAGCAAATATTTGTATTATCGGAGACGCCGCTTTCAGCGTTCCATCGGAGGCTTTAGTTGTATTTCTGTTATTATAAAAAATAGTCCAACCTGTAACTTCACCAGATGCATTATAAAAACGAGTGCCTAAATGCACGGCAGAACCTGAATAAAACCAGTCTATAAGAAACTTATGCTCCCATCCATATTGAGACAAAATAGCCCAGTGCTGGCCCGTAATGCCATACCATTTGAAGCATTTAATCCAATAGCAGAGTCACCAATAGGTAACAAATTAAAATTACTACCGAAATCGGATACTTGATTACTGACTAGCATCGGTGTGGCTTTCATAAAAGCGGCATGGAGGTTGTTGGCCATCACGACATTATCTCCAGAATCCCCAATATCTTTCGTAGCGCTACTTCCTAAACCGACATTTTATAGGTTGCCGTTCTGAATGATGATCGATACCGTCGCAATATTTTTGGAAGAAAAAAGGTGGCGAAAAAATATGCAAATTGGCTATGTGAGGGTGTCAACAAATGACCAAAACACAGACCTTCAAAGAAATGCTTTAGAACGAGCAGGATGTGAGCAGATATTTGAAGAAAAAATGAGCGGAACGGTCGCTAACCGACCTGCACTGAAAAAGCTACTCCGAACCCTCAACGAGGGTGATACCTTGGTGGTGTGAAAACTTGACCGCTTGGGGCGGAGCATGCGGAACCTGGTATTGCTGGTAGACGAACTACGCCAGCGCGGGATTCACTTTAAGAGCCTAACAGACAGCATTGATACTTCTAGCCCGATGGGGCGGTTTATCTTCCACATAATGTCTGCGCTGGCTGAAATGGAACGTGAATTAATTGTCGAGCGTACCCGGGCAGGTTTGGCTGCTGCGAGAGCGAAGGGCGTATCGGCGGGCGGCGTCCAAAATTAACCCCTGAACAATGGGCACAAGCCGGACGTTTGATTGAGAATGGTGTCGACCGCAAGCAGGTTGCGATTATCTATGACGTTGCGGTTTGTACCCTTTACAAAAAATTTCCTGCCTGTAAACCGATTAAGTTTTGTGCGGTTGAGCAAGGCGAGTGAAAATTTCCAAAAGTCATATCCGTATGCTCATTATAAACTTACACACCGTGTGCTGAGAGTTTGGCTATAATCCGCGCTTCTCAGGTCTTGCAGCTAACCGGAGATACAATTACTGTATATAAAAACAGTATTTGTATGGTGACTACATGCCGCGTCGTTCAGATATCGTGATCGCCTTCAGGGCCTCTATTGTGAATGAAAGTTCAGGACGCAGGATTGTCAAAACCGCTGATTTTGTTCAGGAACTACTAAAGGTCAACTGGGACCTAAGCATGGAAGAGGCGAACCTTTGGATAGCAAGGTATACGACCTGCTTCAAAGTCATCACTCCCGATCACGGCGAGAACAAGACGTGGTTCATGTACAACCCGAACGGAGGCCTTTGATATGGCATTTGCATCCCCGGCCAAGGTCTATGTAGAGCGCGGAATCTCACTAGATGCTGAGCTGATCAGCCATCCATCTGCAACCTACTATGTCAGGTCTGATGTGGCTATTTTGCGGGCCGGCATTAAGCAAGGTGCACTGCTTGTCGTGGACTCAGCAGTAAATCCATGTGACGGTTCGATCGTTCTCTGTTCCATTGATGGGCAGTTCGTTATGAGGTATTACCGCATGTTCCCAGACTTACATCTGGAGAACATGGAGACAGGCCGGAAGGAGAAGGCGCGCGGACTCGACGACGGAAGTGCACTCGATGTTTTTGGCGTGGTGACGTATATCATAAACGATGCGCGCACCGGAGAATTCGACGATAACCCTGCTATTTCATTTATAAAGCCCACTTGAATGGGCTTTATAAAAGAAGTGTTATTTACTCCCCTTTAAGAAGTTCACTGCTTTGTCCGGGAAATCTGTGAATAGCCCATCGACCTTTTCATTTTCATATAACAACTGATACAGTTGGTCTACTGTTTGCACGTATACAGGAAGGCGATCAGATAAAATTGAATAAGGTATAACCTGTAATTGATTAGCATGTGCGATAGAAGCTAGTCCTGTGGATGTTACTGGTTTGCCTTTACTGTTATTCAACAACATACGATAATCTGGAGAAATTGCATCTGCATATTGCGAAATGGTTTTTATACCTGCTGGCTCAAACATCCAGTCGTAATTATAATTTACCCATTTCCCGTTAACCTTCTCTTGTGTCTCATTCCAGTTCGTGTATGCAATGAGTTGAACAAGTTTAACATTCACACCAAGGCTTGGGCCTAATGTCGTTTTTATTCTTTTTATTTCATTGAAGTCAAAGCATTGCAAATATACATTGTCATTTTTCGATGTATATCCGTATTTTTTAAGGACGGAGAGTACTTTAGTTGTAATATCTTTCCCTTCTTTAAGATGGAACCAAGGAGCCTTAATTTCAGGGAAAATTCCAATGTTCTTGCCAGTTGAAAAGTTTAAACCCTGAATGAATTCAATTTCCTCTTCGAAAGTATGCATATGGAATTCTGATTTAAAAATTGGGAATCTATCTTTGAATCCCGGTGTAGGTTTTCCATCAACATAACGAAACCAGTTTGTCACTTTTAAAGATTTGATTTCAGCCAGTGTGAAATCTATAGCATAGAAATGACCATCCTTTCTTACTCTTTCAGGGAAGCGGGTGGCTACATCAGTCACGTTATCTAAGACAAGACCATGAAGAACCAAGAGTTGATCATCTTTTGTCATTACTAAATCTTGTTCTAGATAATCTGCGCCTTGCCCAAAAGCAAGAGCCTTTGCCTCCAATGTATGCTCTGGGAGATAGCCGCTAGCACCGCGATGAGCTACAACAAACTGGCTAGTTGCATAAGTTGATAAACTTATAGATAAAAGAAGCGCCAAAACTATAAATTTCATTAATTATTCTCAGTTACCAATCGTAATTCAATATACTGAATAAAAATCATGTAATAATCAAGCAGCATCTTATTCAGGTTGGTAATTTATTGTGAAGGTGGTACGGTTTGATGAAGGGAAGCGTAACAGCTAAGGTTTGTGACACTTTCGTTGGATGTGTATTGCTCAAGCATAATTTATGTGAGCTTCGTTATGACTATCATTGTCATATAGTATTAAATATAACAATGTGATAAATTCGGTTGTTAATTAATTTAATCAGACGGGCTCGATTAACTTCGGGCCCTGATTCTTCACATTGCCAACAGCGCGTGACACTGCGTGCCAGATAAATGCATCTGCTGGCACCGAACCGTCAGCAACAATCTCCTCTGCTTCTTTTCCACCTACATCCTGCCTCATCCATTCGCGCGCTGCCTCCGGGGACAGCACCAGCGGCCTGCGATCGTGGATATCGACCAGACCTTTGTCTGCTGCCGCCGTGACTATCAGAAAACCTTCTGCCTCATCTCCTCGCTCGAACGGTGTACTGCCTATCGCAGCCATGAATATCGGCTTACCGTCGGCCCTATGAATGAAGTACGGCTGCTTCCTGTCGTCTTCCTTCCTCCATTCGAACCAGCCATCAGCGAAGACTATCGCCCGGCCATGTTGCCAGAGCGGTTTGAACATCCGACTGGTGGCCGCTGTTTCGACGCGTGCGTTTATCAGAGGCGGATTATCCCACCATCCTGGAGCATAGCCCCAGTAAACTGGATCGAGGTGTAGTTGTTCGTCTCGTTCGCTCAGCAGCAAAACTTTAGTACCTGGCGCCACGTTGTACCGGCCAATCGGTTCCGGGTCGAACGGGATGTCACGTTCGGCTTCTTCGGCGATTAACGCCAGGTAATCTTCACGGGTCATTGATTGAGAGAAACGTCCGCACATGGATACCTCCAGTAGTCGAACTGAAAGTATAGAAGAGGATGAGTGCTGAAAGAGAATGGGGCATGGATGGGGCATAAATGGAGGGGGATTCTTGGGGGAACTTGGGTAGGGATGGTTTTGAACGACGCCAACCAACTGTTATGTAATGCGCTCTTGGACGATCTTTGTCGTTTATGAAAAATACATGCTCATGTGATGGGGATGCAGGTGTAACGAATCTGCCCGGTGGCGCTGCGCTTACCGGGCCTACGTGTATTCGCAGGCCAGATAAGGCAACGCCGTCTGAATTACTTCTGAATCAAATAGCGAATCGTTGGCCCATCCTGCTGGATATCCAGCACGGTGTAGCCGTAGTTGCGGGCGTCCAGCGGGATGTTGTTGATCGACTGCGGGCAGTCGCTGACCACTTCCAGAATTTCGCCTTTTTTCAGCTGCGGCATCGCTTCAAGCGTGGCGACTGCCGGGTACGGGCATGGCTCGCCGACCATATCCAGGCGGTAATCAGGCACGATATCTTTCATGCTGTCTCCTTCGCCGTGACAACGGCAGACTGATTTTTGCGTTTAAAGAAGTGTTTTTCCCAGCCGATGATTAGCATCAGCGCGGCAAACAACAGAAGGTAAGTCACCAGCAGGCCGCCCGTCGGGCCGAAGGTGTTAAGCAGGTTAACTTTATCCCAGTTGGTTGCCAGTGCCGGGGAGATATCATCCCAGTAGTAGGCCAGAATGGTTGAACCAATGACGTTGCCAATGCCCACCCACCAGAAATGCACCTGGCCTTCCACCGCGCGATACATCCAGCCGGTTTCGCAACCGCCTGCGAGCACAATACCAAAGCCGAAAAGCAGGCCGCCGATCACCGCATTCGGGCCCGCCCACATGATTTTGGCTTCTGCGCCTAACTGAACATAACCGAAAATACCGATGGCGCTGGCCGCCATACCAAAGATGATCGCTTTTGCCATATGGGTGCGCCCTGTGATCCACATATCGCGGAAGGCCGAGGTAAAGCAGATTTGCGCGCGTTCAATCAGCAGACCAAAGCCGACGCCGAAGAGCATCGCCAGGCCGAGTTTAGGTTTATCGATGGCGGTAAACAGCCCCCAGCCAACGATGCCGATAAACACCAGCATGCCCAGACGGAAGCGGCGACGCGCCTGGTCCGGTTTTTGGGTTAACGGCGATGCGGCAGAGACTTTCTGCATTTTTACCGGAATGCGGAACAGCGGCAGCAGGGTGAAGCGCGCGCCGAACCAGGAACCGATCGCGGTTGCCACGGCGAAGAACCAGGCGTGCAGCGAGAACTGAGGGATCCCGGTGAAGAATGCCGCCAGGTTACAGCCCATCGCCAGTCGCGCGCCGAAACCGGCAATCGCACCGCCGATGATGGCCTGCAGGATACGCACGCGGCTGCGCGGCATGCGCAGTTTGACGTTATTGGCCCACAGCGCAGCGGCAAAGCAGCCGCCGAACATGCCGATAATCATCATGCCATCGATGCGGGTCAGCGGGGTGCCGTCGAGGTGAATCAGTTTGTAGTATCCCCACTCTTCAGCGTGAACGCCTGCCAGTTGCAGCAGTTGCCCACCCCAGCGGGTGAATTCGCCAGTCACCGCCCAGAAGGTGCCGGTAATGCCAAAATAATAGGTGGAGAGAATACCGGCCGCGATAACTGCCGGGGCAGGGGCCCAGAATTTGATCAGGTACGCCTGTTTGAAGTGTTGCCAGGTCATGGTGTTAGCCTCTGAACTCAGAAGGATCGAAAGAGCGGGAATTCTACGCTGCAATATTCATCTTGCTAATGCTTTTTGCGTAAAACCTCGTACAGATCAATTTCAGACAAGGGGCGTGAAAGGGTGGCGGGCTTAAGGCTATAATGTCACAATATTTTTTTCTCCGTGTGCAGGATGAATCATGAAAAAATTAGCAATGGTTGCCGCGCTGATGACGCTGGCAGGCTGCGTGCAGGTCGAGAACTATAAAGATGTGGTGAAAGCGCCCGCGCCAGAAGGGCTGGTCGGTTACTGGCAAACTAAAGGGCCGCAGCGTTCGCTGGTGAGCCCGGAAGCCATCGGCAGTTTAATCGTCACCCGCGATGGCGATACGCTGGATTGTCGTCAGTGGCAGCGTACGATTGCCGTGCCGGGCAAACTGATGCTGCGTGGGGATGATCTGTATAACGTAACCGAAAAACGCGATGTCTATTCCGTCGATCGTGAAAACGGTACGCTGGAATATGATGGCATGACGTTACAACGCGTCGATCGCCCAACCATCGAGTGTATCGCTGCGCTGGAGAAAAAACCGCTGGCGAGCGCGTTACCGACAGAATTGCCAGCCACGCAGCCGGAAACACAATCCAGCAGCGTGCCGGCGGATATCGTTCCCATCAAATAAGCATTCTCCCGGCGGTCGTCCCGCCGGGTCTGTTTTACAGCACATCCTCCAGTACCCATACGCTCACGCTTCCACCCTTACAGGTGAAGGTTGCGCTGCCCGCCTCGTCGGTCTCAACAATTTCTTCCCGGTTATTGAGGAAATCCTTCCAGCGTTTGTTGCCGTAATTTTCGCCAAGCGTAATGGTTTTTTCGCCATCGTCGCCGTTAGACAGGACCACCACGCACCCCGGCGCGTCGTCAGTGCCGCTGCGGCTGAAGGCGATGCAGTTGGGATGATCGAACCACAGGGTTTGTACGCCGTGGGCGAAACGCTGGCGCGCGTCGATTAGCTCATGCAGTTGTTCAATGACCGGCATATCGATGGTGTAGGTTTCGCCATCGCCGCCGGTATCTTCGTAGTGCGCGCCGAAAAGATCGGGATAAAAGACCGAAGGCACGCCGTTCTCCCGCAGCAGGATCAGCGCATAGGCCAGCGGTTTAAACCAGGCTTCAACCGGCGCTTCCAGTGCCTGAAGCGGTTGGGTATCGTGGTTGGCGACCAGCGTTACCGCGTGGAACGGATCGGCTTCCACCAGCGTGCCGGTGAAAATCTGGCTCATGTCGTAATCCGCGCCCATGCGTGAGGCTTCATGAAAATGCATCTGCAATGGCGCATCGAACAGCATCGTCTGGCCGTCGACCTGATCGATATACTGTTGCAGTTTGTCCACTTCATGCGACCAGTACTCGGCCACAATAAAGAGCGGTTTGGGCGCCACTTCCTGGACGTGCTCAATCCACTCTTTATAGAACCAGGCCGGAATATGTTTTACCGCGTCGAGACGGAAACCGTCGCAGTGGGTTTGATCCATCACCCAGCGCGCCCAGTATTTGATCTCTTCAGTGACTGCGTGATTACGAAAATCGATATTTTCGCCCATCAGGTAGTCAAAGTTACCCATCTCATCATCAACCTGATCGTTCCAGCCTTCGCCGGTATAGTCGTTGACGATTTTGAAAATACCGTCTTCATTCGGGTCCTCAATATGATCGATCCCGCTGAAGCATTTATAATCCCAGATAAATTTTGAATATTGCCCTGCGCGAACAGGGAAGGTGTAGCGCGTCCAGGCTTCACACTCCACAATCTCTTCATCGATCTGCGTGCGATCGTCCTGATTAACCCGCTGCACGCGAATGCGCTCTTTCTCATCCGCCCCCATTTTGTGGTTGACCACCACGTCCAGCAGTACGGCGATATCGTGCTTTTTAAGGGCATCGATAGCTGCCAGTAGCTGGCCCTTGTCACCATATTTAGTGGCAACGCTGCCTTTTTGATCAAACTCGCCTAAATCGAACAGATCGTAGCTGTCATAGCCCACAGAATAGCCGCCTGACGCGCCTTTATAGGCGGGCGGCAGCCAGATCATATTGATACCGATTTCATTCAGATTCGGCGCAAGCGCCTCAACTTCGGGCCATAACTCGCCGCCCGTGGGGTAATACCAATGAAAGCACTGCAAGAGGGTGGGGTTGCGCATACCTGTTCTCCGTGAAAGGCGACACAAGTACTATAAGTGGGAAATGCGCGCGGCGCGAGATTTGCGCAATTTCACGCCGCGAAGGTTAATGGCTGGTGTCGTTACTGCTTTGTGGCACCAGAACATGTCCCCCCTGGTTACCATACGTTGTCAGTACCGATTTTTGCATGGAAGACTGCCCAACGAGCGTGGCCAGCTCATCCATCCGCAGCTGTAAGCGGCGTTTCACTTCAGACTCGTTATCCAGCACGGCGCGCAATAGCGGGCGAAGCTGGTCCTGAATGGCGCTCGATGGCGGATTCTGCTGGGTGAGCTCCGCGACCTGATGCACCGCACGCACGTACTCCATCTCGCTGGCGATCAATTCATCCCACAAACCCTCTGTGGCAAGGCGGAGCATTATTTTGCTTTTCTCAACCAACTGCTGCCAGGCAATATACAAGTGCGGTGCGTGGTTCATTAGACGGCGTCCTGAATCAAGTTAGGCGTAAGTAACGACTCCTTCCAGGCGTCTGCAATATTGCGCAGCAAGCCTTCCACTTCCTCAACGGCGGCAACATCGTTGTGCAGATTAGCCTGCAACAGGCGTCGTACCATGTAGCTGTACAGCGACACGAGATTCAGGGTGAGTTCATCACGGCTGTTCTCATCGAGCCCCACTTTCAGGCCGTTTTCGATAATGTTGATGGCCTTCGACAGCGAGAGACCTTTTCCTTCCAGCTGATTGTCCTGCATAAACAGGCGAGCGCGAACCAGCGCGCTGAGCGCCCCGTCAAACAGCATGGTCACCAGCTGCGACTGACTGGCGCTCATGACTGCGCTCTCTACTCCGATTTGTGCGTAGGCCTGCGTGCCTTTTGCGCCGTACATGTCGTCTCCTGCTAATTATTTAGAGTTGCTGCTGGACGTATCGAACTGCTGCGTCAGATAGCTGCTGGTCGAGTTCAGGGAGTTCATCAGCACGTCCAGTTGGGTGAACTGCGCTTTGTAGCGCGCCATCATCGTGTCGATACGATCGCTGGCGGCGTTGTACTGATCCGTCAGATTATTCAGGGTTTTACTGACGCCATCTTTCGCCGCCTGGATAATCCCGGTGGTAGAGAGCCAACTGGTCAGGTTGTTGCCGATGGTCGTGGTGACGCCGGTATTTTTGCCGTCGCCGATAAACATATCGCCCACGCCGGAGGCATCTTTTTTCAGCGCCGCCTGCAGTTTGTCGGTCGACAGTTCGAGCTTGCCGGTGCTGGCGTCGGTGGTGATGCC
The DNA here is from genome assembly GCF_021172065.1 of Pseudocitrobacter corydidari. Classification (NCBI taxonomy): domain Bacteria; kingdom Pseudomonadati; phylum Pseudomonadota; class Gammaproteobacteria; order Enterobacterales; family Enterobacteriaceae; genus Pseudocitrobacter; species Pseudocitrobacter corydidari. Next base: position 806,050 of record NZ_CP087880.1, read on the forward strand.
AATCTGCGACAACGTTTTGTAATCGGAACTACTGTGGGTATTACCCAGCAGGGTTTTCAGCTGCGTTTGAATCGTGCGCAGCGTGGAGTCGCCCAGTAGCGCGCCGTTGCTGGTATCCTGACTGTCGGCGCCTGCATCCACGGCGGTATATTTGGTCAGGCTGCTGAAGGTGTCCTGCAACGCGTTATAGGCATCCACCCACGCTTTAATCGCGCTTTCCGCTTTCGAGGTGTCTTTGGTGATGGTCAGCGTCTGGTTGCCGGTGGTGACATCATTCAGGTTGAGGGTGATATCTTCCAGCGCATCGCTGATAGTGTTGCTGCTGTTTTCAATCGCAACGTTGTTGACCGTCAGTTTGGCGTTCTGTGCGGTGACGCTCTCTTCCATGCCGTTGCTGGACGCGGCGGGGTCATAGCCCATAAAGCTTTGCAGGGCGCTATCACCGCTCACGCTCAGGGTCATCGCATTGTCGCTGCCCGTATCGTTCGAGGTGACCGACAGACGATACTGACCGTTGCCGACGTTGATAATACTGGCGCTGACGCCTGCTTTGGCATTGTTGATGGCATCGCGGATACCGGTCAGCGAGGAGTTGGCCGCGCTGATATCAATGGTTACCGGATCTTTTCCGCCGCCCTGCTGGATAGTCAGCACGCTGTCGCTGCTGGCAATGGCGGTTTTGGTGTCGGTCTGGCTGTTTTTGGTGGTCAGCGTTTGCGCCTGCGCCAACTGTGTGATGCTGATGGTGTATTTCCCGGCAATCGCGCTTCCGGTGGTGGTGGCGCTGAACGCGGTGCTGCTGCTGGTGGTTGAGGTGGCGGTAAACAGGTCGGCTTTATTCAGCGCAGTGTTGGCGGTCTGGAAGGTTTCCAGCGCACTTTTTAATGTGCCGTAGGCGCTTAGCTTCGCGGTATATGAACTCTGCTGCGTTGAAATTGGCGTCAGCGTCGATTTTTGCGCCGCTTCAAGACTGTCCAGAATGCCGCTCAGATCCAAACCCGACCCGACGCCCAGCGTTGAAATACTTGCCATTATGAATTCCTTAATCGTGTGACACGTAGAACGAATACCGGGGTTATCGGCGGGATTGGCACAAAGTTTACGATTAATTTTGCTTATTTAATGGCGAGAATAGGGCGGTGTGAGGAGAGTATTTCGACGGCTAGAAAATAATTCTAAAGGTTGTGAGTGACCAGACGATAACAGGTTTGACGGCGACGAAGCCGAAGGGTGGAAGCCCAATACCTAAACCGTAGACTTGAAAACAGGAAAAGAAATCATGGCACAAGTCATTAACACCAACAGCCTCTCGCTGATCACTCAGAACAACATCAACAAAAACCAGTCTGCTCTGTCGACGTCTATCGAGCGTCTGTCTTCCGGTCTGCGTATTAACAGCGCAAAGGATGATGCAGCGGGCCAGGCCATTGCTAACCGTTTCACCGCTAATATCAAAGGCCTGACTCAGGCTGCACGTAACGCCAACGACGGTATTTCTCTGGCGCAGACCACGGAAGGCGCGTTGTCTGAGATTAACAACAACTTGCAGCGTATCCGTGAACTGACCGTTCAGGCGTCTACCGGTACTAACTCTGATTCTGACCTGAACTCCATTCAGGACGAAATTAAATCTCGTCTGGATGAAATTGACCGCGTATCTGGGCAGACCCAGTTCAACGGCGTGAACGTGCTGTCCAAAGACGGTTCAATGAAAATTCAGGTTGGCGCAAATGATGGTGAAACCATCACCATCGATCTGAAAAAAATCGATTCTTCTACATTGAAGCTGACCAGCTTCAATGTTAACGGTAAAGGCGCTGTTGATAATGCGAAAGCCACTGAAGCAGATCTGACTGCTGCGGGCTTCTCCCAAGGTGCAGTCGTCAGTGGCAACAGCACCTGGACTAAATCTACTGTTACTACCTTTAATGCAGCAACAGCTACCGACGTGCTGGCTAGCGTTAGCGGCGGCAGCACTATTAGCGGTTATACCGGTACAAACAATGGCTTAGGCGTAGCGGCTTCTACTGCATATACCTACAACGCAACCAGCAAGTCTTATTCATTTGACGCAACCGCACTTACCAATGGCGATGGTACTGGGGCCACCACTAAAGTTGCTGATGTGCTGAAAGCATATGCAGCAAACGGTGATAACACGGCTCAGATCTCCATCGGCGGAAGCGCTCAGGACGTTAAAATTGCCAGCGATGGCACCCTGACTGACGTCAATGGCGATGCTTTATATATTGGTTCTGACGGCAATCTGACTAAAAACCAGGCCGGCGGCCCAGATGCGGCAACGTTGGACGGTATTTTCAACGGTGCGAATGGTAATGCAGCAGTTGATGCGAAGATTACCTTCGGAAGCGGCATGACCGTTGACTTCACCCAGGCTACCAACAATGTGGATATTAAGGGCGCGACGATATCCGCAGAAGATATGGACACTGCGTTAACCGGGCAGGCTTATACCGTAGCTAATGGCGCAAAGTCTTATGACGTTGCCGCTGGTGGTGCAGTAACCGCTACTACAGGTGGCGCTACCGTAAATGTTGATGCTGATGGTGAACTGACGACTGCGACCAACAAGACTGTCACAGAAACTTATCACGAATTTGCTAACGGCAATATTCTGGATGATGACGGCGCGGCTCTGTACAAAGCGGCTGACGGTTCTCTGACCACTGAAGCTACAGGTAAATCTGAAGCGACCACGGATCCGCTGAAGGCGCTGGACGATGCTATCGCATCTGTAGACAAATTCCGCTCCTCCCTCGGTGCCGTTCAAAACCGTCTGGATTCTGCGGTCACCAACCTGAACAACACCACCACTAACCTGTCTGAAGCGCAGTCCCGTATTCAGGATGCCGACTATGCGACCGAAGTGTCCAACATGTCGAAAGCGCAGATCATTCAGCAGGCCGGTAACTCCGTGCTGGCGAAAGCCAACCAGGTACCGCAGCAGGTTCTGTCTCTGCTGCAGGGCTAATCGCCTGAATGCCTCGCAAACCCCGCTCCGGCGGGGTTTTTCACGTTTCCTCTTCCCCGACTGCGCAAATAACCCCTCATTTCACCCACTATTCCCTCAATTAAAAATTATGCAGAAACGGATAATTATGCCGATAACTTAATTAATGCAGGGCTGTTTATCGTGAATTCACTCTATACCGCTGATGGTGTAATGGATAAACACTCGCTATGGCAACGTTACGTACCTCTGGTGCGCCATGAGGCACTGCGCCTTCAGGTGCGATTGCCGGCGAGTGTGGAACTTGACGATTTGCTCCAGGCGGGCGGCATAGGGTTATTGAATGCCGTTGAACGCTACGACGCTCTGCAGGGCACGGCATTTACCACTTACGCAGTGCAACGCATCCGTGGGGCGATGCTGGACGAACTACGCAGCCGAGACTGGGCACCGCGTAGCGTTCGGCGTAACGCGCGTGAAGTTGCGCAGGCGATGGGGCAACTGGAACAGGAACTGGGCCGTAACGCGACCGAAACAGAAGTTGCGCATCGGTTGGGCATTCCCGTTGAAGAGTACCGTCAGATGCTGCTCGATACCAATAATAGTCAGCTGTTCTCCTACGATGAGTGGCGGGAAGAGCATGGCGATAGCGTCGAGATGGTGACGGAGGCAAATCAGCAGGAAAACCCGCTACACCAATTGCTGGAGGGGAATCTCCGCCAGCGCGTGATGGAGGCCATCGAAGCCCTTCCTGAGCGGGAAAAATTGGTGCTGACGCTCTATTATCAGGAAGAGCTGAATCTGAAAGAGATTGGCGCGGTACTGGAAGTAGGGGAGTCGCGAGTCAGTCAGTTGCATAGCCAGGCAATCAAACGCCTGCGCACTAAGCTGGGTAAGCTTGAGTAATGCCGCATAAGAAATGATAACGTGGAGTTTTCATCACTATGCAGCAATTAAAAAGACGGCCATTAAGCCGCTATCTTAAAGACTTTAAACACAGCCAAACACATTGTACTCACTGCCATAAAGCGCTCGATCGGGTGACGCTCGTCCGCCTTGGCGAAATCGTTAACAAGCTTGCCATCGCCCGCCTGGATATGCTGATGGACGAGGAAACATGGTTGCAGCAGCGTGGCGAGTGGGCTGCGCTATGCCGTTTCTGCGGCGACCTGCACTGCAAAGAGCAGAGTGATTTCTTCGATATCATCGGCTTTAAGCAGTTTCTCTTTGAACAGACCGAAATGAGCCCTGGCACGGTGCGCGAATATGTCGTGCGCTTACGGCGTCTGGGCGAGCATCTGGTTAAAAATAATATTCCCCGAAACCTGCTGCAGAAAGGCGCGCCGGATGAGATATTAATTCCCTGGCTGCCGCTGACCAGCACCAATAATTATCGTATTGCGCTACGAAAATATACGCAATTTGTTAATCGGGCGGGCATGGCACCGGGTCAGAACCTCGCGTATCCCGCGAGCTCTGATATATATTAAAACGGAATAGCTTATAACTGTCTGGTGTTTGTCTGTTTTGACAAACAGCCTACACTACAAAAAAAGCAATCTTTTCGGGGGTATAATGAAATTAGCACTTTTCGGTCGTCAGGCGCTGATGGGCGTGATGGCAGTGGCTCTGATGGCAGGCGTCAGCGCGAACACCTTTGCAGCGGAAAATCTGCTTAACCAGGTGAAAGAGCGCGGCACGCTGCGCGTTGGCCTGGAAGGCACCTATCCGCCGTTCAGCTTCCAGGGTGACGATGGCAAACTGACCGGTTTTGAAGTCGATTTTGCTAACGACCTGGCGAAACATTTGGGCGTAAAAGCGGACCTCAAACCGACCAAATGGGACGGGATGCTGGCATCGCTGGATTCCAAACGTATTGATGTGGCGATTAACCAGGTGACCATTTCACCTGAGCGTCAGAAAAAATATGATTTCTCTACCCCGTATACCATCTCCGGTATTCAGGCGCTGGTGAAAAAAGGCAATGAAGGTTCCATTAAAACCCCGGCTGACCTCAAAGGTAAAAAAGTGGGCGTCGGTCTGGGCACCAACTACGAAGAGTGGCTGCGTCAGAACGTGCAGGGCGTTGATGTCCGCACCTATGATGATGACCCGACGAAATTCCAGGATCTGCGCGTAGGCCGTGTTGACGCCATTCTGGTTGACCGCCTGGCGGCGCTGGATATGGTGAAGAAAACCAATGACACGCTGGCCGTAACTGGTGAAGCATTCTCTCACCAGGAATCTGGCGTGGCGCTGCGCAAGGGCAATGAAGACCTGCTGAAAGCGATTGATGGCGCGATCGATGCCATGCAGAAAGACGGCACCATGAAGGCGCTGTCTGAAAAATGGTTCGGCGCTGACGTCACCAAATAATCGAAGTTGCTTAAAAAAGGCGCTAACAGAGCGCCTTTTTTTATTTCCGCGGCAACTGGGTGCATAATCAAGAGAATTTAGTCAGGAGGTTTCATGTCTCTGCAAAACTTAACGCGCTTCCCGCGCCTCGAATTTATTGGCGCGCCGACGCCGCTGGAATATCTGCCGCGTTTTTCCGATTACTTAGGGCGCGACATTTTTATCAAACGCGATGACGTCACGCCGCTGGCGATGGGCGGCAATAAACTGCGCAAGCTGGAATTTCTGGCGGCGGATGCGCTGCGTGAAGGCGCGGATACGCTGATTACCGCCGGGGCCATTCAGTCGAACCACGTGCGCCAGACGGCTGCCGTGGCGGCGAAACTCGGCCTGCACTGTGTGGCGCTGCTGGAAAACCCGATTGGCACCACGGCGGAAAACTATCTGACCAATGGTAACCGCCTGCTGCTGGACCTGTTTAATACCCAGGTGGAAATGTGCGACGCGCTGACCGACCCGAACGCGCAGCTGGCTGAACTGGCGACGCGCATCGAAGCGCAGGGTTTTCGTCCCTATGTCATTCCGGTAGGCGGCTCAAACGCGCTGGGTGCGCTGGGCTATGTAGAAAGCGCGCTGGAAATCGCTCAGCAGTGTGAAGGTGCGGTGGCTATTTCTTCCGTGGTGGTGGCGTCAGGTAGCGCAGGCACCCACGCCGGGCTGGCGGTGGGCCTTGAACAGGTGATGCCGGATGCGGAACTGATTGGTGTCACCGTTTCGCGCAGCGTCGCGGACCAAAAACCGAAAGTGGTTACTCTGCAACAGGCCGTTGCCGAAAGCCTTGAAGTGAGCGCCAGTACGGATATTCTGCTGTGGGATGACTATTTTGCCCCGGCTTACGGCATGCCCAATGAAGCCGGCATGGAAGCGGTGAAACTGCTTTCTCGCCTCGAAGGTATTCTGCTGGACCCGGTTTATACCGGTAAAGCGATGGCCGGGCTTATCGACGGTATAACGCAGAAACGCTTTAAGGATGAAGGGCCGATTCTGTTTGTTCATACGGGCGGCGCGCCTGCGCTCTTCGCCTATCATCCGCATATCTAACGTAGAAAAAGACTTATGCAAGAGAGTATACAACTGGTTGTTGATTCGCTGCCCTATCTGCTCAAAGGCGCGGTATTCACGCTGCAATTGAGTATTGGCGGCATGTTTTTTGGGTTGGTGCTGGGGTTCCTGCTGGCGCTGATGCGCATGTCGCAAGTCTGGCCGGTGCGCTGGCTGGCAAGATTCTACATCTCTATTTTTCGTGGAACGCCGCTTATCGCGCAGCTGTTTATGATTTACTACGGGCTGCCGCAGTTTGGTATCGAATTAGATCCTATCCCGTCGGCGATGATCGGTCTGTCGCTGAACACGGCGGCGTATACGTCTGAAACGCTGCGCGCGGCGATCTCTTCTATCGATAAAGGCCAGTGGGAAGCTGCCGCCAGTATCGGGATGACGCCGTGGCAAACGCTGCGCCGGGCGATTCTGCCTCAGGCTGCGCGCGTTGCGCTGCCGCCGCTGTCGAACAGTTTTATTAGCCTGGTAAAAGATACCTCGCTTGCCGCGACGATTCAGGTGCCGGAGCTGTTCCGTCAGGCGCAGCTGATCACCTCGCGCACGCTGGAAGTGTTCACCATGTACCTTGCGGCGTCGTTGATCTACTGGGTGATGGCGACGGTGCTCTCCTCGCTGCAAAACTACTTTGAAAATCAGCTTAACCGCCAGGAGCGTGATCCAAAATGAGTGCCATCGACGTAAAAAACCTGGTGAAAAAGTTCCATGGTCAGACGGTGCTGCACGGCATCGATTTGCAGGTAAATGAAGGGGAAGTGGTGGCGATTATCGGGCCGAGCGGCTCGGGGAAAACCACGCTTCTGCGCAGCATTAATTTGCTGGAGCAGCCGGAGGGCGGCACCATTCGGGTGGGTGATATTACCATCGACACGGCAAAATCCATCAGTCAGCAGAAGGGATTAATCCGCCGTCTGCGTCAGCATGTGGGGTTTGTCTTCCAGAGCTTCAATCTGTTTCCGCACCGGACGGTACTGGAAAATATCATTGAAGGCCCGGTGATTGTGAAAGGTGAAGATAAAGCTGAAGCCAGCGCGCGCGCGCGTGAACTGCTGGCAAAAGTGGGGCTTACCGGGAAAGAGGGGAGCTATCCGCGCCGCTTGTCCGGCGGCCAGCAGCAGCGTGTGGCTATCGCCCGAGCGCTGGCTATGCGCCCGGATGTGATTCTGTTTGATGAGCCGACGTCTGCGCTGGATCCCGAACTGGTCGGCGAGGTGCTGAACACCATCCGCCAGCTGGCGCAGGAGAAACGTACCATGGTTATCGTGACGCATGAGATGAGCTTTGCGCGCGATGTTGCTGACCGCGCTATCTTTATGGATCAAGGGCGCATCGTGGAGCAGGGCGAGGCGAAAGCGCTGTTTGCTAATCCACAGCAGGCGCGTACCCGTCAGTTCCTCGAAAAATTTCTCATGCAATAAGCCGTAATCAATTACCGTCCTTAACCTAAATCAGGACGGTAATTGTCCAGCCCTCCCGTAGACTTGCCTGACAAATCTCAGCCTGGCAGTCGAAAACTAAGTTAATTTAACGAAAATGTAATATTTTATACATATAAGCATGATTTATGTGTTAGTTTTCTGTACTGATAAAAATAATTCTCAATAAGAGGCTTTCTCGTTCGTTATGAGGGACAGTGACTTTTTCAGTTGGCGGCGGGAGATGCTGCACCGTTTTCAATCCGCATCGACCAGCGATCAAATTTATACGCTTCTGCAGCAGCAAACCGAACTTCTTGAATATGACTTCTTCTCGCTGTGCGTGCGCCATCCGGTGCCATTCACGCGACCTAAAATTTCACTTTATACCACTTATCCTGACGCCTGGATGTCGCATTACAAAGCCGCGAATTATCTGGCAGTCGATCCGGTGCTGAAGCAAGGTAATTTCCGTCTTGGACATTTACGCTGGGATGATACGTTATTCTGTGAAGCCCAGGAGCTGTGGGATGCCGCACGCGACCATGGTCTGCGCACCGGCGCGACACAATGCCTGATGCTTCCTAATCATGCTCATAGTTTCTTTTCGGTATCACGAACGCACGCCACAGAAGCGGGTCCGCATAGCGATGAAATAGAACTTCGCCTGCAAATGTTATTAGAGATGAGTTCCCTTGCGCTATTACGCGTAGAAGATGAAATGGTCATGCCGAGGGAGATGAAGTTCAGTAAACGTGAACTGGAAATACTACAATGGACGGCAGAAGGTAAAACATCGGCGGAGATTTCGATGATTCTGTCAATTTCCGAGAATACGGTGAACTTCCACCAAAAGAATATGCAGAAGAAATTTGATGCGCCCAATAAAACGCAGATTGCCTGCTATGCGGTGGCGATTGGTCTTATCTGACTCTGTTTAAGGTTCTGCGTGTCAGACTGGAAACCGGCTGTAGGCATTGCTTACAGCCGGTTTTTTATTACTGGCGGTAAGCTTGTTTAATTTGCTTAACGGTGCTGGAAAATACAGCAGACTGGGCTTCATCTTCCAGCAGTGCAATTTGCTTTTCCATTTTGAGAATCACGCGGCCTGCATCTGCCTGACCCATGGCCTGTAGCATCAGAGTCAGCATGGCTTTCAGACAGGATACCTCCTGGGCCAGGTGTTGGTTATTCTCCGCGGTGGAAAAATCAGGTGTGCTCATTTATTGCCTCGTATGATTTCTGCGCTGGTGCGCGATACTGGATAGTGAAGGGCGCGAAGTATACCACAAGCCAGCAGAAAAAATGGAGTGCTTGTTTTTTACCCGCCATTCTCACCTTTCCGGATAATTAAAAATGACCAGAACAGTGATTATGCACACAAAATGTTTAAATCTGGTTCTCTCATCGTTAATTATTGTTACATATTATATTGCGTATTTCTCATCTGCGAAAAATTGTCCATATACGGACAAAGTGTGCAAGAAGTTGTAAAAGAGCGCTTTGCATCTCACTGTTTTTAAGACGTTTCCATCAGATGTACATTCTAATTTCCAAAAACGAGATCAAAATCGACGCTGTGACACTTTTAGACTTTCAAAATTGATATAAAACCCGGTACTATGGGGGTGAATTAAGAGGCAGTAGCGTTATCCCTATTCTGGAGATTATTCCTTTGATCAACGTCCTTCTTGTTGATGACCACGAACTGGTGCGCGCAGGGATACGACGCATTCTCGAAGATATAAAGGGTATTAGGGTCACCGGTGAAGTTAACTGCGGCGAAGACGCTGTGAAGTGGTGCCGCGCTAATCCCGTTGATGTTGTACTGATGGATATGAACATGCCGGGCATCGGCGGCCTTGAGGCCACGCGTAAAATTGCGCGCTCTGCGGTTGACACAAAAGTGATAATGTTAACCGTTCATACCGAAAATCCGCTTCCCGCCAGGGTTATGCAGGCAGGGGCGGCTGGTTATTTAACTAAAGGGGCAGCACCGCAAGAAGTGGTGAATGCCATCCGCTCTGTATTCTCTGGCCAGCGCTATATCGCATCTGATATTGCGCAACAGATGGCCCTGAGTCAGATTGAGCCGGAAAAAACAGAATCGCCATTCGCCAGTTTGTCTGAACGCGAATTGCAGATTATGCTGATGATCACTAAAGGCCAAAAAGTAAATGAGATCTCAGAGCAGTTGAATCTGAGTCCAAAAACGGTGAACAGTTATCGCTATCGCATGTTCAGTAAGCTGAACATTCATGGCGATGTCGAACTGACTCACCTGGCAATTCGCCATGGTCTGTGTAATGCGGAGTCGTTAGCAAGTCAGTGAGTGAAGTTTTTGATTCAAAAGCCTTCCTGAAAACGGTCACCAGCCAGCCCGGCGTCTATCGCATGTACGATGTCGGCGGCACCGTTATTTACGTCGGTAAAGCCAAAGATCTAAAAAAACGCCTCTCCAGCTATTTTCGTCGCCAGGTCTCTTCCCGTAAAACGGAAGCGCTGGTGGCGCAAATCGCGCAGATCGACGTGACCGTGACGCACACGGAAACCGAAGCGCTGCTGCTGGAACACAACTACATTAAACTCTATCAGCCGCGTTACAACGTGCTGCTGCGTGATGATAAATCCTATCCCTTTATTTTCCTGAGCGGCGATACCCACCCGCGGCTGGCGATGCACCGTGGCGCGAAGCATGCGAAAGGGGAATATTTTGGCCCGTTTCCCAACGGTTATGCTGTGCGGGAAACGTTGGCGCTGTTGCAAAAAATCTTCCCCATTCGTCAGTGTGAAAACAGCGTGTACCGCAATCGCTCACGCCCCTGTCTGCAATACCAGATTGGCCGCTGTCTTGGGCCTTGTGTGGCCGGGCTGGTGAGCGAAGAGGAGTACGCGCAACAGGTCGACTATGTGCGTCTGTTTCTCGCCGGGAAAGACGATCAGGTGTTGACCATGCTGATCGCGCGGATGGAAAAAGCCAGTCAGGCGCTGGAGTTTGAAGAGGCGGCGCGCATTCGCGACCAGATTCAGGCCGTGCGACGTGTGACGGAGAAACAGTTTGTCTCGAATAACGGCGATGACCTCGACGTTATCGGCGTCTCGTTTGAAGCAGGAATGGCCTGCGTCTATGTGCTCTTTATCCGTCAGGGGAAAGTGCTGGGCAGTCGCAGCTACTTCCCGAAAGTGCCTGGCGGTACGGAGCTGGACGAAGTGGTGGAAACCTTCGTCGGTCAGTTCTACTTCCAGGGCAGCCAGATGCGTACTCTGCCAGGGGAAATCCTGCTCGACTTTGCGCTCAGTGATAAAACCCTGCTGGCCGATTCCTTGTCGGAGCTGGCCGGGCGACGCATCCACGTTGAAACCAAACCGCGCGGCGACCGCGCACGATACCTGAAACTTGCCCGTACCAACGCGGCGACAGCGCTCACTACGAAACTTTCGCAACAGTCTACAGTGCATCAGCGCCTGAAAGCGCTGGCGACACAGCTGGAACTGCCCGAGATCAAGCGTATGGAATGTTTTGATATCAGCCATACGATGGGGGAACAGACCGTGGCCTCCTGCGTGGTGTTTGATGAGAACGGGCCGCTGCGTGCCGAGTATCGTCGCTACAATATCACTGGAATCACGCCGGGGGATGATTACGCGGCAATGAACCAGGTGCTGCGACGTCGCTATGGCAAAGCTATAGAAGAGAGTAAGATCCCGGATGTCATTCTGATCGACGGCGGGAAAGGGCAACTGGGGCAGGCAAAAACCGTTTTTGCCGAGCTTGATGTCACATGGGATAAAAACCATCCTTTACTGCTCGGTGTCGCGAAAGGCAGCGACCGTAAAGCAGGGCTCGAAACGCTGTTCTTCGAACCGGAAGGTGAGGGCTTCAGCTTACCGCCAGATTCACCTGCGCTGCACGTTATCCAGCATATTCGTGACGAATCACACGATCATGCGATTTCCGGGCACCGTAAAAAACGCGCTAAAGTAAAGAGCACCAGTACGCTGGAGACTATCGAAGGCGTTGGGCCGAAGCGCCGCCAGATGCTGCTCAAGTACATGGGCGGCCTACAGGGCTTGCAGAATGCAAGCGTAGAAGAGATAGCAAAAGTTCCGGGTATCTCACACGGCCTGGCAGAAAAGATCTTCTACTCGTTGAAACATTAGGGGCTCTGTAGCAACATAGGGCTAATATTTACTAACAACAGATAGTTACCTTGCATGCAATATAATATTCCTACGTTGCTTACCCTGTTCCGCGTCATCCTTATCCCGTTCTTTGTGTTGGCGTTTTATCTGCCGTTTGTCTGGGCACCGTTCGCCTGCGCGCTTATCTTCTGTATTGCCGCCGTGACCGACTGGTTTGATGGCTACCTGGCGCGTCGCTGGAACCAGAGCACGCGTTTTGGCGCATTCCTTGACCCGGTTGCCGATAAAGTGATGGTGGCCATCGCCATGGTGCTGGTGGTTGAACACTACCACACATGGTGGGTGACGCTGCCGGCTGCCATTATGATTGGCCGCGAAATTATCATTTCTGCCCTGCGTGAGTGGATGGCCGAGCTGGGTAAACGCAGCAGCGTGGCGGTCTCCTGGATTGGCAAAGTGAAAACCACCGCGCAAATGGCGGCTCTGGCGTGGCTGCTGTGGCGTCCAAATGAGTGGGTTGAGTGGGCCGGGATCGTGCTGTTCCTGTTTGCGGCGGTGCTGACGCTGTGGTCAATGCTGCAATATTTGAACGCTGCGCGTGCAGATTTGCTTGAACAGTGATCGTTTCGGCGTAATTTTCAGCAAACAACACAAAGTTGCGAAAAATACCGTTGACTCAGTGCGTCAGATAAGTAGAATGCAACGCATCGAACGGCAGCACTGATTGCCAGACGATAGCAAAATCAAGTGGTTAGCAAATCAACTTGATGATGCGGGAATAGCTCAGTTGGTAGAGCACGACCTTGCCAAGGTCGGGGTCGCGAGTTCGAGTCTCGTTTCCCGCTCCAAATTAAAACATCGGCAGTTGCGGGTGTTAAGTTTTAAAGGCGCGTTAGCAAAGCGGTTATGTAGCGGATTGCAAATCCGTCTAGTCCGGTTCGACTCCGGAACGCGCCTCCACTTTCTTCCCGAGCCCGGATGGTGGAATCGGTAGACACAAGGGATTTAAAATCCCTCGGCGTTCGCGCTGTGTGGGTTCAAGTCCCACTCCGGGTACCATGGGAAAGTAAAGAATAATCAAAGCAATAAGCAGTGTCGTGAAACCACCTACGGGTGGTTTTTTTGTGTCTGAAATTCACCTTCCTGACATGGGCTCCGTGTTCGGAGTACTGTATATCCTCGTCCCCTGTATCAAGGGATGGTGTAGGAGAACAGTGAATAGTCCACAGTCATGTTTCTGGTGAGATCCTGAACGCCACTTTGCTTCCAGTCACCATATTTGTAATGCTCTGCGCGACTGAGTGACTGGCAAAGCAAGCCTAACTGCACATCGCCTTTATTCGCCAGGTATTCAGAAATCAGCGATGCTGTGAAACGGGCTATCTCCGCAGAGATTAAAAAACCGGGATTGAGCGTGGCCTTGACCAGGGACGCAATGTTAACCGCTAGCTTGTCGAGCTTTTCTGAAGTGATTAACTGATGTATTGCAGCCCAGCTATTCCGAAAATCATCATTGCTCTTGATAACGCAAAGCACCCAGTTTAAATATTCCGGGATATTATCGCTATGGTAAATCAAATATCCTGACTCCCCAAAAGGAATGGTGTCATGATCGCGTACATGTGCTATTTCGGGGAAAGTAATAACATCCTTCATTGACATGACAATTTTTTTTAAAAGATCATGTTTTTTAGTCTCATCGACTTCATTTTGCCAGGATTCAATATCATCCATCGAAACACTATCATCGGTAACAATACTCATTATTTTTACATTGGCGACATCATAAATGTAAAAAAGATTCCATGTGTAGTTATCAATAATATATATTCTGTTGATTTTTAAAATAAACATAGAACCTCCGGGATATTTGCCAGGGATGTGTGTGTAAAGCCAGTGTTAGTTTACAACATAATAAATATAATCGATGTTTATAGAGATCTAACGCAAGCACGTCATTCAAAGAAATGACGTGCCTGGCAAATTCAGTACTCAACCAACCGTATAGCTGATTGCGGCATAATAGGCTTTTGTATAGCCAGCGACCAGGTTGGCGCTTTCTAAGCCGTTAATGATCTTACGGGCCTTCACCCAATCCTCGGTAGCATCATTAAAGTAATCTGCAAGCTTATGGGATGTGAAAAGCCCATTTCGCATCCCGACAAACATAATGGCCAACGCCGTATTAAGTTCCATGACCTTATCCGGTTCGGAAACCAGATCGGCCTTGATGGCGTGGCCAAGTTTCACATAATTATCTTTGTGTGTTAATTGAACGAAACCTCGACCATACCATGATTTACCTTCCGCATCTGGTCGCCAGTACGGCGTTTTTACCCACGTGAGCTTCCCCGCACGCCATGCTTTCTCCAGGCGTCTGATCGCTTCATCATCTGTAGTGGCGAAGGTCTCACGCACGGGTTGCATGGTGTGACCTGTTTCGTGATGCGCCGTTGCTAACATATACGCCAGCCAGCGATCATCGTCTTTGGGAGATTCTTTTTCCCATTTATCGAGAATGGCTTCAATGCCTGCAAGTTGACTTTGACGTAGGGAACCTTTGAATAAAGAGTCAAGAATATGGTCGAAGAAGAAATTTCTGTTGATACTCATTGAAGCCCCCGGAACAGATTATCGTAGTGACTAATCATTCAAATATGGAAGACTAAAACAGGCATTACAGTAATCGAAATGGGTGAACTGTGCGGACGGAATCATCTTTTAATCATATGGACAACTTGCATCTGACCTGGAGGATAAATGGTGGAGTATGTATCATTAAGCAATGCTTAATTTTAGATGGTAAGTTAATTTATAATGAATGTATCTGTGATGTGGATACGTATAGATAAAATTTAATTGCTTATCAAATAATATTTGTCGCTTTCAGTATGCAACTTCAGAATGAAGTTTTTGTTGTAAATTACGAAAAAGTACCTGGCGAACAACGCGCATAGAATATCCAAACTTTAAGGTATCCCATCCGGGATAGCGATTGGCTTTATTCCTTATTGAGGATAACGAAAATGTCTGGACTCCACACGCTTGACATATTGATAGGCTTGTTCACGGTTTTTTTATTGTTCAGTACAATCTGTACAGCCATTGTTGAGGCCATCGCCGCCTGGCGTGGTGTTCGAAGTAAGAACCTGGAAAGTGCACTGAAGGAGTTTATTTCGGGAAATCCTGCTGGGAATAATAATGTCGTGACGCAATTTTACGACCATCCATTAATTAAGTCGCTGAGCAAGAATGAAGACGGTCGCCCATCGTACATACCGGCTAAAACATTCAGGCAGGTCATTGAATCCCTGGTGATGGGTGCAAATGCTGGATCAAACCTGATTGAGAGTATAAGGCAGTTACCTGACGATAAAACGAACCTCACCGGTATCCTGAAAACCTTAGCAAATGAAGCAGATGGCGATGAACAACGGTTGCGCCTCGCCCTTGAATCGCATTTCGATGCGGTGATGGACAGGGCATCCGGGTGGTACAAACGGCATGCGCAAAATGTTACCTATGCCGTTGCCGTGGTATTGGTGCTTAGTTTCAACGTGGATACGTTGGTGCTGGTAAAACAGTTGTCGAGCAACCCTGAAGTGTTGCAAAAACTGTTAACGGTGACTGAAGAGCAGGTTAAAGGCGATGATAAAGGATCGACAAGTTGTACAAGTAAAAGCAAAGAAGAAGAGCTCAAGGAAGCAACGTGCAAGACAGAGTCTGCTCAACAGATTCAACATGATGCCGTCAATAGCTTGATTTCTGCGGGGGTATCAATTGGATGGAATGATTGGGATGAATTTTATGATGCGTTTCATTCTCATTGGCTGGCTAAAATAGCCGGCTTGCTCATCAGCATCATCGCCGTTTCTCTGGGCGCGCCGTTCTGGTTCGACATTTTGCAACGTTTTATGCAAATCCGCGCGGCAGGTCAAAAGCCGGGCACACCTGAAAAGCCATAGCAATAATGTCATCCTCATTTCAGTGAAAGCAGATTTCAGCACGGTGGGCGTGGTAACATTTACCGATGGCGGGTGAATTTCACTGCCCCACAATCCCACTACGATGAGAATGACATGAAAACAGGACCCTTAACCGAAAGCGAGCTGGAATGGCTGGATGAGACCATCGACAAATATTCGACGGATAAATCCATTCTCGACGTTTCCGAGCTGGACGGTATGCTGACGGCAATTCTTTCCTCGCCGCAGGACATTGAACCTGCTGACTGGCTGCTGGCCGTATGGGGCGGGGCGGATAGCGTGCCGCGCTGGTCGGCGGATCGCGAACGTGATCATTTCATCAACCTCACGCTGCAACATATGGGCGATATCGCCGAGCGTCTGAATGACTATCCTGACCAGTTTGAACCGCTGTTCGGCACGCGTGAGGAAGAGGGCCAGGAGCTGACCGTTGTCGAAGAGTGGTGCTATGGCTATATGCGCGGTGTGGGCTTAAGCGACTGGTCAGGTTTGCCGCCAGCGTTGCAGGAAGAGCTGGACGCCATCGCGCTGCACGGCGATGACCAGAAAGCCACGGCACTTGATAACTTCACGGCAGATGAATATCTGGCAAGCATCGATAAGATTCGCCCGGCGGCGCTGATGCTGCATGGTTACTGGATGGCGCATCCGAAGGTTGCACCGGTGCAGCAGCCGGTCAGAAACGAAGGGAAAGTGGGGCGCAATGACCCATGCCCGTGCGGCAGCGGCAAGAAATACAAACAGTGCTGCGCCAATAAATGAAAAAATGCCGGGTAAATTACCCGGCATTTTTTTAGCCCACGGCAGGCAAAAGGTTTGCCGCTATCGCTACCTGTATTGCAATCACTGCAATTCCACAGGCAAACACGAACCATAACGCGGGGGTGCCGCCTGCGACGCGATATCCCCCTTGTGGGTGATGTTTACGGCTCTGCATCGTCAGTAGTGACGGGATAATCAATGCCAGCACCGCCAGCGCAACGCCCGCGTAACCCAGCGCCATCACAAAACCACGCGGATAGAAAAGGGCGAATGCCAGCGGCGGCAGGAAGGTGATGCCACCCGTTTGCAGGCGGCCACGCACGCCATTCTGACGCTGGAACAGATCCGCCAGGTAATCAAATAGCCCCAGAGCAACGCCGAGGAAAGAGGTCGCCAGCGCCAGATCGGCAAACAGGTGTACGGCCAGCTCGACGTGGGCCGAAGCCACCACGGCGCGAATGGCTTCCAGCAGACCGTTCAGCCCGGTATGTTGCGCCATCAACCCGGCAAAGACGCCAGACTCAATGCTGCCAAGCGTCGCCAGCTGCCAGAAAAGATAAGCGACCAGCGGAATGAAGCTGCCAATCATAAACACGCGGCGCAGCTTGCGAATATCGCCATTCATGTAGCTCACAATGCTGGGTACACTGCCGTGGAAACCGAATGAGGTAAAAATCACCGGAATGGCCGACAGCGCCAGGCCCTGTTGCAATGGCAGGGTTAGCAAATTGATTTTATGAATGTGCGGTAGCAGCAGCGCCAGCATCACCACCAGAAAAATAATCTTGGCGCTGAACAGAAAACGGTTGAAAAGGTCGACCAGCGATGTGCCAATGCAAATCACCGTGCCGCCGATTGCCGTAAACAGCAGTACGCCAATGGCGGGCGGCATATCAACCGAGAACCACTGACTGAGGCTGGAGGCCAGCAGTTCACCCGCACCGCTGATATAGGCGGCAGTCAGGGCGTACATTAAAAATAACATGCTGAAACCCGTTACCCACTGACCATAGCGACCCAGATAACGTTGTGCCAGGGAGCCCAGGCCGGTATCGGCAGGCACGTGTTGATACACTTCCAGCAGCAGGAGGGCGGTGTAGCACATCAACGCCCAGAGCCCAATTAACAGCACCAGCGTCACGCCAAAGCCAACGCCAGCCGCAGCCAGCGGCATCGCCAGCATCCCTGCACCAATAGTGGTGCCCGCTACGATTAAAATACTCCCCAGGGTACGGTTCTTCACGCTTTCCTCTGCTACAGCACGTATATGCGACACAAATATGTCGCGCAGGTTATGTGAAACCAGACGATTCGTCAAATCACGATTACAGTGTGTGTAATAATAAGTTTACGAAAAAGGCGAGGAACGAAAGCCTGCGCTAGCGCAAAACAGGTAAGTCAAATGCAGGTTATTGTGCGGTTTTTAGCGGAGGCATTATGGAATCTATTCACGGTCATGAAGTACTGAATATGATGATCGCATCGGGTGAGTCTTATTCAACAGAAAGTCTGGTGGCGGCGATTGAAAGTCGTTTTGGCGAGAGCGCGCGTTTTCATACCTGTTCGGCAGAGAATATGTCTGCGGCTGAGCTGGTGGCTTTTCTGGCGAAAAAAGGCAAGTTTATTCCGGCGGACGCGGGCTTCACAACGGCGGAAAGTAAAATCTGTCGACATTAATAAGCAGCGGCGAATTAACGCCGCTGCCTGTTAATTAATTCTGCGTATCGAGCGTAGAAAGCTCTTTATCAATAAAGTAGAGGCCTTCACCGCTTTTACCGGCGAGGGTCAGTTTATCAATCACAGATTTAAACAGTTTCTCTTCTTCGTGCTGCTCAGCCACATACCATTGCAGGAAGTTAAAGGTTGGGTAATCCTGATTGGTCATCGCGGCATGCGCCAGTTCATTGATTTTAGACGTGATCAGCTGTTCATGCTCGTAGGTGGCGCGGAACAGATCGTCCAGCGATGCATATTCTGCTACCGGCGAGGCGACGCTGTTGATGCAGGGCAGGCTGCCGGTATCAGTCAGGTAATCGAACAGACGCTGCATATGCTGCATCTCTTCTTGTGCGTGGCGACGCAGAAATGCCGCAGCCCCTTCAAAACTATTGAAGCTGCACCAGGCGCTCATCTGTTGGTAAAGCAGGGAGGAATAAAGCTCGAGATTCATTTGTTGGTTTAATTTCTCGATCATTTCCGCTTTTAACATTGTCAGACTCCATAAAGCTGTTAATTAATTATGGAGGAACTATAAGTTGTTATTAAATTATTTGCAAAAGGTAAAAATAAAAATTTTTATTTAATAATGCGAATGGGAATAAAACGCATTGGCATAATAATATCGCCGGAGTTTATTCCGGCATATAATTTAATTCCAGGCCGGCGCAACTGGCGTAACGGCGATCCCCCTGCACTGATACTGCAGCGTCACGCTTTCATTAATACATAATGGCCCGCTGCTGCTGACGCAGGTGGTAATGGGCTGTCCATAGGCAAAGGCGGTGGCATAACCCATTTGCTGGCAGGCATTGGTCGCGGTGCCGTTAACAACGTAGTCGTCGGTTTTTGCGTTCTGCAACATCGCCTGGCCATATGTCAGCCGTACGATCCCGCTGGTCGCATCCATTTCGCTTACGGTAGCCTGTCGGTGCACGCTACAGGCGGAAAGCACCAGCACGATAGCGCTAATCGGGAAAAGAGTTTTCATGATAGTACTCGAGGCAATCTTTCATTGCTCTATCCTGGCACATGCAAACGCGGACAATCCTCCGAATAAAGACGATAACGTTACTTTCTTAAGGCGACGATCTTCGACCTGGTAAGAAAAAATGTGAGCCTTGCTGTGAATTTTAAAACCATTTTTCATAAAATTTGAAAGTATGTTTGCAAGGTTGTAAGGTTGATACATTGTTATCGTACCCTTGCGGGAGACGCCCGCGCTGCATTCAGGAGAGGAAAGAATGAAAATTGCACTGATGATGGAAAACAGCCAGGCCAGCAAAAACGCCATCATTCATAATGAGTTAAAAGCGGTTGCCGATGAAAAAGGCTTCCCGGTTTTCAACGTGGGTATGAGCGATGAGAACGACCATCATCTGACCTACATTCATCTGGGTATCATGGCCAGCATCCTGCTGAATTCCAAAGCGGTTGACTTCGTGGTGACTGGTTGCGGCACCGGCCAGGGCGCGCTGATGTCTCTGAACATTCATCCGGGCGTGGTGTGCGGTTACTGCATCGACCCGGCTGATGCCTTCCTGTTCGCGCAGATCAACAACGGTAACGCACTTTCTCTGCCATTCGCCAAAGGCTTCGGTTGGGGCGCGGAACTGAACGTGCGCTTTATCTTTGAAAAAGCGTTCACCGGTCGTAACGGTGAAGGCTATCCGCCAGAGCGTAAAGAACCGCAGGTGCGTAACGCGGGTATTCTGAACCAGGTGAAAGCAGCGGTAGTGAAAGAAAACTATCTGGATACGCTGCGCGCCATTGATCCGGAACTGGTGAAAACCGCCGTTTCTGGCCAACGTTTCCAGCAGTGCTTCTTCGAAAATTGCCAGAATAAAGAGATCGAAGCGTTCGTGCGCCAGATCCTCGGCTAATTTTGCATGATATAAAAATCCCCACCTGCGTGGGGATTTTTGTTTCTACGCCTTCACTTTTTTGGATACCGACACACCGGCATCTTTAGTCAGCCGCAGGGTATCTATCATCCCAATCAGGCAGATAATGGCGATAAACACAAACGCCAGCCTGAAGCTGATTCCCGGCATTGTGCCGAGCGCCAGCACCTCGCTGACTTTCTCCCCCAGACGTATACCGATTGCCCCGAGGGTGATGCCAAGCCCAATGGCTAACTGGCTGGCGGTGCTGAACAACGTATTGGCATAGCTCATCTGCGGACCGGGCACGTCGGCAAAAGCCAGGGTGCTCACACCGGTGAACTGGATGGAGCGGAATACGCCGCCTAAATAAAGCACCAGCAATATGGCCCATATGGGCGTTTGTGGTGTTAAAAATGCGCAGGCGGTCAGGGCCAGCACGTTCAATGCGCCATTGATCAGTAACAGGCGGCGGAAACCGAGCCAGCGAATCAACGGCGTGGTAGCGGGTTTGATGGTCAGATTGCCGACGAATACCGCCAGCACCAGCAGCCCGGAATGGAATGGATCCATCCCAAAACCGACCTGAAAAAGCAGCGGCAGCAGGAACGGTACCGCACTGATTGAGGCGCGGAACAGCGAACCGCCGTACATCGTCACACGGAAGGTGGGAACCTTCAGCGCGTCCAGGCGGATCATCGGCCATTTTGCCCGCCGGAAATGGTACAGCGAGTAATAAAACGCCAGCCCGCCAAGAATAAACAGTGTCAGCACCAGCCCGTTTTGCTGGGTTTGCCCGCCCAGCGCCTCCATGGCGCACACCAGGCTCACCATCGCCACCGACGTGGCGAGAAAACCGGGCAGGTCAAAGGGGCGGCGTTCGTCATCGCGTATATCCGGAATGATACGTAGCGACAGCAAAATGGCGATAATACCCAGTGGAACGTTAATAAAGAAGATCCACCGCCAGTCGGCGACGCTGGTGATAAACCCGCCGAGCGGCGGCCCGATAATGGGCGCGATGAGCGCGGGCCAGGTTAGCGTGGCGATGGCCGTAATAAGCAGATGTTTTGGCGTGGTACGCAGAACCGCCAGACGCCCGACGGGCACCATGAGCGCGCCGCCCATCCCCTGAAGAATGCGCATTGCAACGAAACTGTCGACGGTGGTCGCCAGGCCGCAAAATACCGACGCCAGAGTAAAAATCGCCAGCGCCAGGGTGAATATTTTACGCGCGCCGAATCGGTCGGCTATCCAGCCGCTGGCGGGAATGAGTACAGCCAGCGTAATCAGATAGGCGCTGATACCAATGTTAAGATCGACGGCGTCAACGCCGAAACTTTTAGCCATGTCGGGCAGGGCGGTGGCGATCACGGTGCCATCAAGAAACTCCATAAAAAACGCGCCAGCAACCAACAGAGCCGCGGGCGATAGGCCGCGCCCGTTTTGTGCCTGGAGAGGCTCACTCATTTCTGTTTTACCCTATCAAAATAATCTGCAAATTTTATAATTTAAGTTTTAAGCTAAGTAACGGATTTGTTTCAGATAATAGGTCTTTATCGCCATTTGCTGAAAAAATAAACGTGATGCATGTCTCATTTTGGTTGATTTTTGTGATGAATGTCATACTATGTGGCAAAAGACAATAACACCTGCGTAACAAAATAGGAGCATCACAATGAAACAACGCATGCGCAAAATCCTCAAAAGCATGTTCGAGAACTATTGCAAAACTTTCAAAGACGTACCGCCAGGCGCTATGTTCTGATAAAAAACCTGCCACGGCAGGTTTTTTTATGTCTGTAAGGGGCGCGCTTCGGTCCTTTCGGGTACCATAGTACCCCTAAATGTTAAGGAGCGTATATGTCCCAGAACCTGACTGCTGATGAAGAACTGGTATCCGACGTGGTAGCCTGCCAGTTGGTCATTAAGCAAATTCTTGATGTCATCGATGTCATCGCCCCCGTCGAAGTGCGTGAGAAGATGTCCACTCAGCTGAAATCTATCGATTTCGCCGGGCATCCGTCAGCTGACCCGGTCACGCTGCGCGCCATCCAGAAAGCGATTGCCCTGATTGAGCTGAAGTTTACACCGCAGGGTGAAGCACACTGATTGGGTAATTGAGAGGTGATTTGCAACCGGCAGATTTATGCTGCCGGTTGTAGAGCGGGGAAGGGATTAGTGCACCTGGTGGTTCACTACGTTCAGCAAGTGCTGATCGGTTTGTTGCATACACAGGCCCGCTTTGTTCGCACTGCGTACTTCTTCAAGAATCGCCTGAAGTAAAACCCCATCCTGCTGCTGCTCTTCTTCAAGATTGGTTAAGAAGCTCAGCGTGCTGTCGTCGCGCAGAACCTTCGCTTGTTCAGCCAGCTCAGAAAGCGTATTGCTGCGCTGATTATACTCTTCAATGGTTTTCAGGAAGAGTTCTTCGAGTGAGGCACACTTCTCTTCGTGCGGTTCGATAGCTTTTACTACCGGGTACCCGCCGGATTTCTTCATATAATCAAACACCCGCATCATTTGCGTGACGCTGGTTTGTGCCTGTGCGCGAAGAAATGTTGCGGTGCCGTTGAGACGTTGTTCGGAACACCACTCGCTCAGACGGAGATAGAGATTAGATGCGTAAAACTCAAGGTTCATTTGAGTATTCAGTTTTTGAACCATTCCTGGGACTGCCATACCAATATCCTTATTTCCTGGAAGGGACAATTCGCGTTAACAATCAGGATTCTTACTTCTCATCATTACGCACGATTACGTGGCGCAAAGTAATCAGGTTTAAATCACGTTATTTACGCGTCAGAGAACAATGACAGAATGTAATATTCGACGCCCTCTGAATGTGACCGATGTACGATTCCTGACTCGGCTAGAAAAATAATACCGCGCGTCATCATCTAAGAAAACTCTTAAGTTTGTTAATTTACGTTTTGTTACAACTATATTCCAGAAAAGGATTAAGCCTGCGCGTGTTACCGTAATGAATTATTACAGCTATCTGATTTGTATAGTGAATATATTAATATTCATCTTTATTTGTGATCGCGTTAGCATTTTTTATGGACGATCACAAAAACCCGCTTCACTCCTTGCCAGGCATTACGTACTATTTGTGTGATAAAATGAAACAGCGGTTTATTTTTGTTTGTTTATTATGTGAATCAGACAAACAGTTCAATAGCCAGGAAATTGTTTTAGATCATTTTAGCCAGTTGTGAGGCAGATTGGTTCGCGCGCAATTATTCGGCCAATCCCCGATTACGATAAAACAGGAGTTACAATGAAACAGGTTGCCGTGCTGTTAGCACCCGGGTTTGAAGAAGGCGAAGCGATTGTCACTATTGATATTCTGCGTCGTTTGCATCTTGAGGTTGAACTGGTGTCCTGCGCCGAATCGCGCGCGGTGGTGAGCTATCACGATATCCCGATGGTGGCGGATGCCACGCTTGCGGAATGTATGGATAAAATCTATGACGCTGTAGTACTGCCTGGCGGGCCGCAGGGTAGTGTGAATCTCGCGGCAAATAAAGACGTGGTGAAGTTTGTCGCCGCACATGATGAAGCCGGAAAATATATTTGCCCCATTTGCTCTGCCGCCGCCCGCGTGCTGGCAGGTAACGGCCTGCTTAAAGGCCGTCGCTATGTCTGTTCTGGCGACTTATGGCAGGATATTAAAGACGGTGAGTATATTGATGCCCCGGTAGTGGAAGATGGCAACCTCATCAGCGGGAAAGGATTTGGTCATGTCTTCGATTTCGCCTTTACCGTAGCGGCGCGCTTATTAGGGGATGAGGCGCCAGTCCGCGATCACGCGGACCACATCTACTATCCGTGGTAATCCGTTATACAAGGATTAGTTAGCTAACAATATAGATTATAATGCTATTGCCAGGGCGAATTGTCGGACAATTCGCCCTTTCTGTATGTCATTTTCTGCTAAATCCATGTATGCAACTACTGTAATTCTGCGGTGTGATGCGGCTCTCTTATGGATAAATATTTTCCCGCTATTAATGTGCTAACAACCGTATAGCAATTAACGAAACGGCTAATACGTTGTTTTACGTCCTAATTAAATTTTATAACCGATTATTTCCCTACAAATAAAAGCACAAAGGCTGGAGTATACCATGCACAAATTCACTAAAGCGCTGGCCGCCATCGGCCTGGCAGCGGTTATGTCACAATCAGCTATGGCAGAAAATTTGAAGCTCGGTTTTCTGGTGAAGCAGCCGGAAGAGCCGTGGTTCCAGACCGAATGGAAGTTTGCTGATAAAGCCGGCAAAGATTTAGGCTTTGACGTCATTAAAATTGCCGTGCCCGACGGCGAGAAAACCCTGAACGCCATCGATAGCCTGGCGGCTAACGGTGCGAAAGGGTTCGTTATCTGTACGCCGGATCCGAAACTGGGCTCGGCGATTATGGCGAAAGCGCGCGGCTATGACATGAAAGTCATCACCGTCGATGACCAGTTCGTTAACGCTAAAGGCAAGCCGATGGACACCGTTCCGCTGGTGATGATGGCGGCCAGTGAAATCGGCGCACGTCAGGGGCAGGAACTCTATAAAGAGATGCAAAAACGCGGCTGGGACGTGAAAGATACCGCCGTGATGGCGATCACCGCCAATGAACTGGATACCGCGCGTCGTCGTACTACCGGTTCGCTGGATGCGCTGAAAGCCGCAGGCTTCCCGGAAAAACAGATTTATCAGGTCCCGACCAAATCCAACGATATCCCCGGTGCGTTTGATGCCGGTAACTCCATGTTGGTGCAACATCCCGGCGTGAAGCACTGGCTGATCGTCGGCATGAACGATAACACCGTTCTGGGCGGCGTGCGCGCGACGGAAGGTCAGGGCTTTAAAGCGGCTGATGTCATCGGCATCGGTATCAACGGTGTGGATGCGGTGAACGAACTGTCGAAAGCCCAGGCCACTGGCTTCTATGGTTCCCTGCTGCCAAGCCCGGATATTCACGGCTACAAAACCAGTGAAATGCTCTACAACTGGGTAGAGAAGGGCGTAGAGCCGCCGAAATTTACTGCGGTTACCGACGTGGTGCTGATTACCCGTGAAAACTTCAAAGAAGAACTGGCGAAAAAAGGTCTGTAAGTCGTGATGCCTCTCCCCCGGCCAGGTTGCCGGGGGAGAGGTGACCCTGTCATTCAGGAGTGGTTATGCAACAGTCAACCCCTTATCTCTCGTTTCGCGGCATTTCTAAAACCTTCCCGGGCGTGAAAGCGTTATCCGATATCAGCTTCGACTGCTATGCCGGGCAGGTGCATGCGCTGATGGGCGAGAACGGCGCAGGGAAATCTACGCTGCTCAAGATTCTTAGCGGCAACTATGCCCCGACGGCGGGCACGCTAACGCTGCGCGGGCAGGATGTCGCCTTTACGGATACGACCGCCGCGCTGAACGCTGGCGTCGCGATTATCTATCAGGAACTGCACCTGGTGCCGGAGATGACCGTCGCGGAAAATATCTATCTCGGGCAGTTGCCCAGCAAAGGCGGCATTGTTAATCGTTCGCTGCTGAACTACGAAGCCGGGCTACAGTTACAGCATCTTGGGCTCGATATCGACCCGGACACACCGCTGAAGTATCTCTCCATCGGCCAGTGGCAAATGGTGGAAATTGCCAAAGCGCTAGCGCGCAACGCTAAAGTCATCGCCTTCGATGAACCGACCAGCTCGCTTTCAGCGCGCGAAATTGAAAATCTGTTCCGCGTGATCCGCGAACTGCGCAAAGAAGGCCGCGTGATCATCTATGTGTCTCATCGTATGGAAGAGATTTTTGCCCTGAGCGATGCCATCACCGTCTTTAAAGACGGACGTTATGTCTGCACCTTCAGCGATATGGAAAGAGTGAACCACGACAGCCTGGTGCAGGCGATGGTCGGGCGTGACATTGGTGATATCTATGGCTGGCAGCCACGCGAGCACGGTGCGGAACGCCTGCGGCTGGACCAGGTCAAGGCGCCAGGCGTGCGGACACCCATTTCTCTGACGGTGCGCAGCGGTGAAATCGTCGGCCTGTTCGGGCTGGTTGGGGCCGGGCGTAGCGAACTGATGAAAGGGCTGTTTGGCGGCAACAAAATATCCAGCGGCCAGGTTTATATTGATGGTGCGGCCGTCACCATCGACAAGCCCGCGCATGCGATTCGCGCCGGCATGATGCTGTGCCCGGAAGATCGCAAAGCCGAAGGGATTATTCCCGTTCACTCCGTACGCGACAACATCAACATCAGCGCACGGCGTAACAATATTCACGCCGGATGCCTGATCAACAACGGCTGGGAGGCGCGCAACGCGGATCATCATATTCAATCACTGAATATTAAAACGCCGGGTGCCGAGCAGCTGATTATGAATCTTTCCGGCGGTAACCAGCAGAAGGCGATTCTGGGGCGCTGGCTGTCGGAAGAGATGAAGGTCATTTTGCTTGATGAACCCACGCGCGGCATTGACGTGGGCGCGAAGCATGAAATTTATAACGTCATTTACGCCCTGGCGGCATCCGGCGTAGCGGTACTGTTTGCCTCGAGCGACCTGCCAGAAGTGCTGGGCGTGGCGGACCGCATCGTGGTGATGCGCGAAGGCGAAATTGCCGGTGAACTGCTGCATGGCAGCGCGAATGAACAGCAGGCGTTAAGCCTCGCTATGCCTAAAGTGAGTCAGGCCGTCGCCTGAGAAAGGAGTTTATGATGTCATCTGTAACGACTTCCGGCGCACGCCGACCATCACTCAGCTTTGGCCGTATCTGGGATCAGTACGGCATGCTGGTTGTCTTCGCGGTACTGTTTATCGGCTGCGCGATTTTTGTGCCCAATTTTGCTTCCTTCGTCAACATGAAGGGGCTGGGGCTGGCGATATCGATGTCCGGCATGGTCGCCTGCGGAATGCTGTTCTGCCTGGCTTCTGGCGACTTTGACCTCTCCGTTGCCTCGGTGATTGCCTGCGCAGGCGTCACCACGGCGGTGGTGATTAACCTGACAGAAAGCCTGTGGATAGGCGTCTTCGCCGGGCTGATGCTGGGCGTGCTGAGCGGTCTGGTCAACGGCTTCGTCATTGCTAAACTGAAGATCAACGCCCTGATCACCACACTTGCCACCATGCAAATTGTGCGCGGCCTTGCATACATCATCTCTGACGGTAAAGCCGTCGGCATTGAAGATGAGCGTTTCTTTGAACTGGGATACGCTAACTGGCTCGGTTTACCCGCGCCAATCTGGCTGACCGTGGCCTGTTTGATCATTTTCGGATTATTACTGAATAAGACCACTTTTGGGCGCAATACCCTGGCGATTGGCGGTAACGAAGAGGCTGCGCGTCTGGCGGGTGTTCCGGTGGTTCGCACCAAAATTATCATCTTTATTTTGTCAGGCCTGGTGTCGGCGGCGGCGGGAATTATTTTGGCTTCGCGTATGACCAGCGGGCAGCCGATGACCTCTATCGGTTATGAGCTGATTGTTATCTCAGCCTGCGTGCTGGGCGGCGTGTCGCTCAAAGGCGGTATCGGGAAAATCTCCTACGTGGTGGCCGGGATCCTGATTCTGGGCACGGTGGAAAACGCCATGAACCTGCTGAATATTTCGCCGTTTTCGCAATATGTGGTGCGCGGTTTGATTCTGCTGGCGGCGGTTATCTTTGACCGTTACAAACAAAAAGCGAAACGGACCGTCTAAAAAACGGACTCAATTTTTAAGTGTATGTACTGGCAGCGCCGGTGGCTAATCCCACCGGCGTTTTCATTTGAAAATGGCGAGCCGCGTCACACTGTCTATACTTTAACTGCTAACTTTTTGTTAACACATAGCTGAGTCATTTACTGATAAGGAGGAACCCAGGGTGGCTGACCTGTTATCTGTACCCCCTGCACCAACTGAAAACGTCGCTTTTTTCTTTGACCTTGATGGCACTCTCGCTGGGATCAAAATGCATCCCGATCATGTTGCTATACCTGAGCCCGTTCGTGATGCGTTGTCGCGACTGTCGCAGGCGCATGATGGCGCAGTAGCGTTGATTTCAGGGCGCTCAATGGCAGAGCTGGACCGGCTCGCCAGTCCGTATCGCTTTCCTCTGGCGGGCGTACACGGAGCGGAACGCCGCGATATCAACGGGAAAACGCATATCGTTGCGCTGGATGAGAAGACGGTTCAACGCGTGGAACGGCAATTGAATGAGGCGCTGGCGTTATTACCGGGGGCGGAGCTCGAAGCCAAAGGGATGGCATTTGCGCTGCATTATCGTCAGGCACCGCAGCATCAAGCGGCGATCGTGGCGCTGGCGCAGGAGATAGTCACGCAGTTTCCCGAACTGGCGCTGCAGCCGGGCAAGTGCGTGGTGGAAATTAAACCCAGGGGCATCAATAAAGGCGCGGCAATTGACGCCTTCATGCAGGAAGCCCCGTTTCGCGGCAAGCTGCCCGTGTTTATCGGCGATGATTTAACGGATGAGGCGGGTTTTGCCGCCGTAAACAGGCTGGGTGGACTATCGATTAAAGTGGGAGTGGGCGACACGCAGGCGATGGCTCGTTTGCCTGATGTGGCGGCCGTTCACCAGTGGTTGCAAAACGCGGCTGAAAATCAAAAACAAAACGCGCTTACTAACAGGAGAGATGGCTATGAGTCGCTTAGTCGTAGTATCTAACCGTATTTCCGTTCCTGATGATAAAAAGGCCAGCGCCGGTGGGCTGGCCGTGGGGATCATGGGAGCGTTGAAGAGTAAAGGAGGCCTGTGGTTTGGCTGGAATGGCAAAATTGGTGATGAGAATGCGCCGCTGGAAAAGGTGACCCAGGGCAACATAAGTTGGGCTTCTTTTACGCTGAACGAGCAGGATCACGAACACTACTACAATCAGTTTTCCAATGCGGTGCTCTGGCCCGCGTTTCACTATCGACTGGATTTGGTCACTTTCCAGCGTGAATGCTGGGAAGGTTACCTGCGTGTGAACAGCAAGCTGGCGGATAAACTGCTGCCGCTGGTTAAAGAAGATGATGATATTTGGGTTCACGATTACCATCTGCTGCCTTTCGCCAGCGAACTGCGCAAACGCAATGTGAATAATCGTATTGGATTCTTCCTGCACATTCCTTTCCCGACGCCGGAAATTTTTAACGCGCTGCCGCCGCACGCCGAACTGCTGGAGCAGCTCTGCGATTACGACCTGCTGGGTTTTCAGACGGAAAACGACAGGCTGGCGTTCCTCGACTGCGTCAGCGCGCAAACGCGGCTTACCACGCGCAGCAAAACGCATACCGCCTGGGGAAAAACCTTCCGCACGGAAGTCTACCCGATTGGTATCGAACCGGAAGAGATAGCCAAACAGGCGCAGGGGCCATTGCCGCCGAAGCTGGCGCAACTGAAAGCCGAGCTTAAAAACCTCAAAAATATCTTCTCCGTTGAGCGACTGGACTACTCCAAAGGCCTGCCGGAGCGTTTTCAGGCCTATGAAGCGTTGCTGGAGAAATTCCCGCATCATCATGGCAAAATTCGTTATACCCAGATTGCACCAACCTCGCGTGGCGATGTACAGGCTTATCAGGATATCCGTCATCAACTGGAGACGGCGGCAGGGCGGATTAACGGGCAGTACGGCCAACTGGGCTGGACGCCGCTCTACTACCTGAATCAGCATTTTGACCGTAAATTATTGATGAAGGTTTTCCGTTATTCCGATGTCGGGCTGGTCACGCCGCTACGTGACGGGATGAATCTGGTGGCAAAAGAGTTTGTGGCCGCGCAGGATCCGGAGAACCCCGGCGTGCTGGTGCTCTCGCAGTTTGCCGGGGCCGCCAATGAGCTGACCTCAGCGCTGATTGTGAATCCGTACGATCGTGATGAAGTGGCGGCAGCGCTGGACAGAGCGTTGAAGATGCCGCTTGCCGAGCGTATCTCGCGCCATGCGGAAATGCTGGAGATCATCACGCGTAACGATATTCACCACTGGCAGGCGCAGTTTATGAGCGATCTGAAACGCATCACGCCGAGAAGTGAAGAGAGTCAGATGGAGAGTAAAGTAGCGGCATTCCCAAAGCTGGCATAAGGAAAGAGTGACGCCGGAGCAGACAAAACCGGCGTCACACAGGGAATGTTACAACGTCACAAGTAAAACGTCGGCGCAGCTGCTGCCGACGATATTCTTCGCTGAGCAGGTGGCACGCGAGAAAAAGCTTTGATTGTGGTTCCCGCAGATGACTAAATCGACCTGGTAGTGCTGACACCAGGATTTAATACTTTCACACAATTCGCCGCTGGCAATTTGGGTTTTCCAGATGGGGTATTCGGCTTGTTCTACCAGCGTATCAAGAAACTGCTGTGTCTCCTCCTGCATTAATTCACGCAGATTCTCCATCATTGGCGCGGCCAGCTGGTTATACATTTCCGGATCGGTTGAGAACGTGATCAGGCTGACGCGGGCATTAACCGGGCGGGCAATCGAAACTGCCTTGCGTAACAGCGCGTGGCTTTCAGGCGTTGGCGCTACCGCCACTAACAGGTGAGAGTAAGGCATCAGACCTCCTTGCAGGACACTTCACTAACCTTATTTAAGCTCATACTCTTTTTGCCGCCTGACTGCAAGGATGGCTTCAAACGTAACTGTGAGCTGCTTCAACATATGCATTAATTATTCTTATGTTCGGAATAGTGTAAAAAGTGGGCGTGTTGCAAATTATGCTGAGAATGTAACTACTTTCCTTAAGTTATAGTAATCACTTAACCCATAGTTGAAAGTGATTAACAAAAGGAAAATGATTTAATTAGGTGATTATGCAAATGCTAATTTTATTTAATTGTATGAATTTAAGATATAAATTTATAATCTCCGGTGCTAAGCGATTCATCGTGCCCGTTGTCAATCCTCTCTCATCTATGGTTCCTCGAGGCATGACTTACTCTTTTCACTTTTGAATGAATATTCGTCCCTGAAGAATAGAAAAATGGCTCATTTGATTAATAACTATTCAAATGGCAATGTAATCTGATGGATTGACGATTAACATTCAGGTAGATTATGTGACATAAATCACATAATTCCTAAATTTACCCTAAGGCCAGATTGTATGTGTCATAGCTGGCGGGTAAAGTTGCGTGGATTTAGGAAAATTCTTAGTCATTTGTAAGAAATGTTTAAATTTGTTGCTTCATAACGTGAAGCGCACTCGCCGATATTTCAATCAGCATCGGCTATGCATTTCAGCCATTTCTTTTTTTATCGGGATTTCCCGACGACATCACGGGGTGTGCGGTTTAACCGCATTAAAACAATAGTTGGTTATTCGGGATGGGGAAAATGCATACATCCGAGTTGCTAAAACATATCTATGACATCAATTTGTCCTATCTACTTCTTGCGCAACGGCTGATCGGTCAGGATAAAGCTTCAGCCATGTTTCGCCTGGGTATTAATGAAGAGATGGCCACCACGCTGGGTGAACTGACGCTTCCGCAGATGGTAAAACTGGCGGAAACCAATCAACTGGTTTGCCAGTTCCGTTTTGACAGTCATCAAACCATCACTCAACTCACACAGGATTCTCGGGTCGACGACCTGCAACAGATCCACACCGGTATTCTTCTTTCTACGCGTTTACTGAACGACGCCAGCCAGACCGCTGATTCCGGCCGTAAGAAAAGGGCCTGAGCATGAGCGAAAAAAGTATTGTCCAGGAAGCCCGGGACATTCAGCTTGCGATGGAGCTGATTACCCTGGGCGCGCGTTTGCAGATGCTGGAAAGTGAAACGCAGCTGAGCCGTGGTCGCCTGATTAAGCTCTATAAAGAGCTGCGCGGCAGTCCGCCACCGAAAGGGATGCTGCCATTTTCCACTGACTGGTTTATGACGTGGGAGCAGAATATCCACTCTTCCATGTTCTGCAATGCCTGGCAATTTCTTCTCAGCACCGGCCTGTGTTCAGGCGTCGACGCCGTCATTAAGGCTTATCGGCTCTATCTTGAACAGTGCCCGGCCCAGGATGAAGCCCCGCTACTGGCGCTGACCCGCGCCTGGACGCTGGTGCGCTTCGTTGAAAGCGGCCTGCTGGAACTGTCGCACTGCAACAGCTGCGGCGGTAATTTTATCACTCACGCACATCAACCGGTGGGCAGCTTCGTTTGCAGTCTGTGCCAGCCGCCATCACGCGCCGTAAAAAGACGTAAACTTTCCGACAACGCTGCCGATAGTAATCCACAACTGCTGGATGAACAGATAGAGCAAGCTGTTTAGCCGGAACGGTGTGGCAAACACTCCAGCAGCGGGGCCCGTGACCGCTGCTTTTTTTTGCCTGTCGTTCGGCGACGCTTTTATCTGTCCTTCAGCCTGGTCAACAGTGGAAGGATGAAACGTGCTTATCTTAATCGGTTACCTGGTCGTCATCGGGACAGTATTCGGCGGTTATGCCATGACCGGCGGGCACCTTGGGGCACTGTATCAACCCGCTGAACTGATTATTATCGGGGGAGCTGGCGTCGGCGCGTTTATCGTCGGTAACAACGGGAAAGCGATTAAGGGCACACTTAAAGCGCTGCCGCTGCTTTTTCGCCGCTCAAAATACACCAAAACCATGTATATGGATCTGCTGGCGCTGCTCTATCGCCTGATGGCCAAGTCGCGCCAGCAGGGGATGTTCTCGCTCGAACGCGATATAGAAAACCCGCGCGAAAGTGAAATCTTCGCCAGCTATCCGCGCATTCTTGCCGACAGCGTCATGCTGGATTTCATCGTCGATTATCTGCGACTTATCATCAGCGGCAATATGAATACCTTCGAAATTGAAGCGCTGATGGACGAGGAAATTGAAACCTTCGAGAGCGAAAGCGAAGTTCCCGCCAACAGCCTGGCGCTGGTAGGCGACTCATTACCGGCCTTTGGCATCGTGGCGGCGGTGATGGGCGTGGTACACGCACTCGGTTCGGCGGATCGCCCGGCGGCAGAACTGGGTGCATTAATCGCCCACGCCATGGTGGGGACGTTCCTCGGTATTCTTTTGGCTTATGGGTTTGTCTCGCCGTTAGCCAGCGTGCTCAGACAAAAAAGCGCAGAAACCACCAAAATGATGCAGTGCGTCAAAATTACGCTGCTCTCGAATCTCAACGGGTACGCGCCGCCGATCGCGGTCGAATTTGGCCGTAAAACACTCTACACCAGCGAGCGTCCGTCGTTTGTTGAACTGGAAGAGCATGTGCGCGCGGTGCGTAACCCGACGGCGCAGCAAGCCACAACCGAGGACGCATGAAAAATCAGTCGCACCCGATCGTCGTCGTCAAAAGACGCAAAGCCAAATCGCATGGCGGAGGCGGTCACGGATCGTGGAAGATTGCCTACGCCGATTTTATGACCGCCATGATGGCCTTCTTTCTGGTGATGTGGCTGATTTCCATCTCCAGCCCTAAAGAGCTTATTCAAATTGCCGAGTACTTCCGTACGCCGCTGGCAACGGCTGTGGTGGGCGGCCCGCGGATTTCCAACAGCGACAGCCCGATCCCCGGCGGTGGGGATGACGTCACCCAGCAGCAGGGCGAGGTGAATAAACAGCCCAACATGGATGAACTGAAAAAACGGATGGAAACCAACCGCCTGAAGCGCATTCGCGGCGAACTGGACCAGCTAATTGAGGCCGATCCCAAACTGAGGGCCCTGCGTCCGCACCTGAAGATTGACCTCGTTCAGGAAGGCTTACGCATTCAAATTATCGACAGCCAGAACAGGCCAATGTTTAAAACCGGCAGTGCCGAGGTGGAGCCGTATATGCGCGATATCCTGCGCGGTATCGCCCCGGTGCTGAATGAAATTCCTAATAAAATCAGCCTATCCGGACATACGGACGATTATCCCTATGCGGGCGGCGAGCGCGGATACAGCAACTGGGAACTCTCGGCGGATCGCGCGAACGCTTCCCGGCGTGAGCTGGTGATTGGCGGGCTGAGTGAAGGCAAAGTACTGCGCGTGGTGGGTATGGCAAACACCATGCGCCTATCCAGCCATGGTGGCGATGACGCTATTAACCGCCGCATCAGTTTGCTGGTGCTCAACAACCAGGCCGAGCAGGCGATTCTGAACGAGAACGCGCAGAGCCAGAACGAACCGTTAAGTGCATTACCGTCGCCGTCAGCGACACAAAGCCCAACACCGCCACAATCCGATCAGAGGTGATTGCGTGAGCATGGATATCAGCGATTTTTATCAGACTTTCTTTGATGAAGCCGACGAACTGTTGGCGGACATGGAGCAGCACCTGCTGGATCTTGTCCCGTCAGATCCCGACACCGAACAGATGAACGCCATCTTTCGGGCGGCGCACTCCATCAAAGGAGGAGCGGGCACCTTCGGTTTTTCTGTGTTGCAGGAAACGACCCATTTAATGGAGAACCTGCTCGACGATGCGCGTCGAGGGGAAATGCCGCTCAATACCGACATTATCAACCTGTTTTTGGAAACCAAAGATATTATGCAGGAACAGCTCGACGCCTATAAAAGCTCGCAGGAGCCGGATGCCGCCAGTTTTGAATACATCTGCCAGGCGCTGCGTCAGCTGGCGCTGGAAGCCAAAGGCGAGAGCGTGCCGCCCGCGACCCGGTTGACCGTAGTCGAGAAAGCGGACCCACTGCCGGGAAATTCACGGATCACCCTTTCACGCCTGAAACCCGGCGAGCCGGAGATGCTCCAGGAAGAGCTCCGAAACCTTGCGACGCTTAGCGACGTCACGCTGGGCGTTGATAGCCTGAGCGCGACCCTGGAAGGGGATGTGAATCAGGACGATATCGTGGCGGTGCTCTGTTTTGTTATCGAGGCGGATCAAATTTCGTTTGATAGCGAGCTTGCTGAAGAGCCTGAAGAGAGCAAACCCGCAGTTGCACCGACTTTGGTGCCCGTCGCGCCCGCACGCGCAGAACGCGAAAAACCGGCGCGCGCCAGCGAATCGACCAGCATTCGCGTTGCCGTTGAGAAGGTTGATCAACTTATCAACCTGGTGGGGGAACTGGTGATCACCCAGTCGATGCTGGCGCAACGCTCGACGGAACTCGACCCGGTGCAGCATGGCGACCTCATCACCAGCATGGGCCAGCTACAGCGTAACGCCCGTGACTTGCAGGAATCGGTGATGTCCATTCGTATGATGCCGATGGAGTACGTATTTAGCCGCTTCCCGCGTCTGGTGCGTGACCTGGCGAGCAAGCTCGGTAAACAGGTTGAGCTCACACTGCAGGGCAGTTCAACCGAACTCGACAAAAGCCTGATTGAGAGAATTATTGACCCGCTGACGCACCTGGTGCGCAACAGCCTGGATCACGGCATTGAACTGCCGGAAACACGTATCGCCGCAGGAAAATCAGAGGTCGGCAATCTTATTCTGTCGGCGGAGCATCAGGGCGGCAATATCTGTATCGAAGTGACCGACGATGGTGCAGGGCTGAACCGCGAGCGCATTCTGGCAAAAGCGCTCTCGCAGGGGCTGGCGGTTCACGACAACATGACCGACGACGAAGTGGGGATGCTCATCTTTGCGCCAGGATTCTCGACCGCCGAGCAGGTGACGGACGTTTCCGGGCGCGGCGTGGGCATGGATGTGGTGAAACGCAATATCCAGGAGATGGGCGGCCACGTCGAGATTCAATCGAAACAGGGCACGGGCACCACCATTCGTATTCTGCTGCCGCTGACGCTGGCAATCCTCGACGGCATGTCCGTGAAGGTATGCGACGAAGTCTTTATTCTGCCGCTGAATGCGGTGATGGAATCGCTCCAGCCGCGCGACGAAGATTTGCACCCGCTGGCGGGCGGGGAGCGCGTGCTGGAAGTGCGCGGTGAATACCTGCCGCTGGTAGAACTGTGGAAAGTGTTTGATGTGCAGGGGGCCAAAACCGAAGCGACGCAGGGCATTGTGGTCATTCTGCAAAGCGCCGGGCGACGCTATGCGCTGCTGGTCGATCAGCTCATTGGTCAGCATCAGGTGGTGGTGAAAAACCTGGAGAGTAACTATCGCAAAGTGCCGGGCATTTCCGCTGCCACCATTCTCGGTGACGGCAGCGTGGCGCTGATTGTGGATGTTGCCGCCCTGCAAAGTCTTAATCGTGAAAAACGTCTGGCGTACATCGCCGCCTGAAACAAGAAGGAAATATTATGACCGGTATGAATAGCGTAGCAAAACTGGCGGGCGAGCCATCGGGCCAGGAGTTTTTGGTTTTTACCCTTGGTGATGAAGAGTACGGTATCGATATTCTGAAAGTGCAGGAAATTCGCGGTTACGATCAGGTAACTCGCATCGCCAATACGCCTGCGTTTATTAAAGGCGTCACCAATTTACGCGGCGTGATTGTGCCGATTGTCGACCTGCGCGTAAAGTTCAGCCAGCAGGACGTGGAGTACAACGACAATACGGTAGTGATTGTGTTGAATCTCGGTCAGCGGGTGGTGGGCATTGTGGTGGACGGTGTGTCTGACGTGCTGTCCCTTGCGGCGGACCAAATTCGCCCCGCGCCGGAATTCGCCGTCACGCTGTCGACGGAGTATTTGACCGGGCTGGGCGCGCTGGGCGACCGCATGTTGATTCTGGTGAATATTGAGAAGTTGTTGAGCAGTGATGAGATGGCGCTGCTGGACAGTACGGCGACGCAAGCTGCGTGATGCCTGTCGCTACTGTGCGAATATAATGCCGGATGGCGCTGCGCTTATCCGGCCTACGGGTTGGGTGCGGTTTGTGTAATGCCGGATGGCGCTTTGCTTATCCGGCCTACGGGTTGGGTGCGGTTTGTGTAATGCCGGATGGCGCTGCGCTTATCCGGCCTACGGGTTGGGTGCGGTTTGTGTAATGCCGGATGGCGCTGCGCTTATCCGGCCTACGGGCAGGTGCGGTTTGTGTAATGCCGGATGTGCTGCGCTTATCCGGCCTACGGGTTGGTGCGGTTTGTGTAATGCCGGATGGCGCTTTGCTTATCCGGCCTACGTGGTGGGTGCGGTTTGTGCAATGCCGGATGCGCTGCGCTTATCCGGCCTACGGGTAGGTGCGGTTTGTGTAATGCCGGATGGCGCTGCGCTTATCCGGCCTACGGGGGCGGTGCGATTTGTAGGCCGGATAAGGCGTAGCCGCCATCCGGCAATCCCGCATAACGCCGCTTGCGTTATGCCTGCACTTCCTGCTGTTCCACTTCTTCCGCTTCGCCTTCGCTCAGCATCCCTTCATTCTGTGACAGCATCGCCGCCGCCACGCCGTTACCCAGCACGTTGATTGCGGAACGCCCCATATCGAGGAAGTGGTCAATCCCCATCAGCAGCAGGATCCCGGCCACAGGAATGTTAAAGCTTGGAATGGTCGCCGCCAGCACCACCAGCGCAGAGCGCGGAACCCCGGCGATACCTTTTGACGCCAGCATCAGCGTCAGCATCAATACGGTAATTTCAGAGAAGCTCAGCTGAATATTGTAGGCCTGCGCGATAAACATCGACGCAAACGAGCAGTACACCATCGACCCCACCAGGTTAAAGGAGTAACCGATCGGCAGAACGAAAGATACGATGTTAGGAGAGCAACCAAATTTCGCCAGTTGTTCCAGCGTTTTTGGATAGGCCGCTTCAGAGCTACTGGTGGTGAAAGCGACCAGCACCGGATCTTTAAGCATATTGACCAGGCGGAAAATATCTTTCTTCAGCACCATGTAACCGACGCCTATCAGCACCAGGCAGGTGAGCACAATCGCCAGATAATAACCACCAATGAAAGAGGCGTAGTTCAGCAAAATGCCGAGACCTTCTTTGGCGATAACCGACGAGATGGCGGCGAAAATCGCCAGCGGAGCCACATACATCACATAGCCCGTCACCTTCAGCATAATGTGCGAAACCACGTCCAGCGCGGCAACCAGCGGTGCGTTGAATTTCTGCCCCAACGATGCGCCGCCAATGCCGAAGAACATCGAGAAGACCACAATTTGCAGGATCTCGTTATCGGCCATTGCGCCCGCGATACTGGTGGGGATGGTATGTGCCAGAAACGCTTTCAGCGACATGCTACTGGTGGAGATGCCGGTCTCAACCGCATCAACCGGAATGGCAAGGTTCAGGCCACTACCCGGTTGCTCCAGGGTGACGATAAACAGCCCCACCAGGATGGACAGCACAGATGAGCTGATAAACCACACCATGGCTTTCCCGCCAACGCGACCAATTGTCGAGGTTTCACCCAGACGCATAATCCCCACGGTCAGCGTACTGAATACTAACGGGGCGATAACCATTTTAATGAGTCGCAGGAAGATATCGGTGAGAAGGGTGATGTTATCGGACCATGCGGTGATGGAGTCTGCTGATGCGTAGGAATGGATCATTGCGCCGGTGAGAATCCCCGCCAGCATGAAAATCACGATAAATACCGTGAGTTTATTTGCGTTTGCCACTTAATATTTCCCCGTCGTGTAACGAATAATTAACATGATGATCAATGATTTTTTATTATGTAATTCCATTAATTCATTCGTAGTATAAATTGGATTAAAGCGGACAGATTTACAACTATTTTTTAGGGTTTATCGAGAATGTTGTAATTTTGCGCATTCGTGCGGGGAAGTCCTGTTTCTCTGCTTAAAGTTTCACTTCTCCTTGCCGATAACACCGATATCACGTCATCGAGAAGGTGTTGTATGTTAAACCGTATCCGCGTTGTCACCCTGCTGATGTTGGTGCTGGTCGTCTTCGCACTTTTGCAGCTGCTCTCCGGGGGATTGCTTTTTTCGTCTCTTTCGCAAAACCAGCACAGTTTTGCGCTCTCTAACGCCCTGCGTACCCAGCAGTCCGAGCTGACAGACGCCTGGGACCTGATGCTGCAAACGCGTATCAACCTCAGCCGCTCCTCGGCGCGCATGATGATGGATACCAGCAACCTTCAAAGCAGCGCCAAAAACGATTTACTGAAGAATGCCAAATCAACGCTGGCGCAGGCTCAGGCGCATATCACACGATTTAATCAGGCGGCGGTTGAGCCGGAAATGGCGCAGGTCAGCCAGCGTGTTGCGCAACAAACTCAGGACTATTTCGCCGCCTTACAGGAGCTGATTGGTTTCCTGGAGCAGGGGAATATGGACGCCTATTTTGCCCAGCCGACCCAGGGCAAACAGAACGCCATGGGCGAGGCGATGGGTGTGTA
Source organism: Pseudocitrobacter corydidari (assembly GCF_021172065.1). Lineage (NCBI taxonomy): Bacteria > Pseudomonadati > Pseudomonadota > Gammaproteobacteria > Enterobacterales > Enterobacteriaceae > Pseudocitrobacter > Pseudocitrobacter corydidari. The sequence goes on from NZ_CP087880.1 coordinate 845,536, forward strand.
TCGTGCGCAAAGTGAATCGCTGTATCAGCAGGCCTTTACAACCAGCAGCCATGATTATCAGTTTGCCCGCTGGCAGTTAATGATTCTGGCGCTGGTGCTGGCGGCGGTGCTACTGGCGGTGTGGTTTGGTATTCGCCGTATTCTGTTGACGCCGCTTAACCATGTCATGACGCATATTCGCCACATCGCTAACGGCGACCTGACGCCCGCGCTGTCTCTGAAAGGGCGTAATGAACTCACCCAACTGGCGGATACCGTCAATCACATGCAGCACGCGTTAATTGACACGGTTACCCGCGTTCGCGAGGGCACCGATGCCATTTATAGCGGTACCAGCGAAATTGCCGCCGGAAATAACGACCTCTCTTCACGCACTGAACAACAATCCGCCTCGCTGGAAGAGACCGCCGCCAGCATGGAGCAGCTTACCGCGACGGTAAAACAGAATGCCGACAACGCGCGTCAGGCCTCACGGCTGGCGCAAAGCGCTTCGCAAACGGCGCGACGCGGCGGTGACGTAGTCGATAACGTGGTCAGCACCATGCACGACATCGCGGGAAGCTCGCAGAAAATTGCTGACATCACCAGCGTCATTGATGGCATCGCCTTCCAGACCAACATTCTGGCGCTGAACGCCGCCGTGGAGGCGGCACGCGCGGGCGAGCAAGGGCGGGGATTTGCCGTGGTGGCCGGAGAAGTGCGCAACCTGGCGAGCCGTAGCGCTCAGGCGGCAAAAGAGATTAAAGCGCTGATCGACAACTCCGTCGAGCGCGTGGATGCCGGTTCCCGGCTGGTGGAAAGTGCCGGGGAAACCATGCATGAGATTGTCAGCGCCGTTACGCGCGTCACCGACATTATGGGCGAAATCTCTTCCGCTTCTGATGAGCAGAGCCGCGGGATAGACCAGGTCGCGCTGGCGGTCACCGAAATGGACAAAGTGACGCAGCAAAACGCCGCGCTGGTTGAAGAATCGGCGGCAGCGGCGGCGGCGCTGGAAGAGCAGGCCGGGAAGCTGAGCGAAGCCGTTAGCGCGTTTCGCCTGGCGTCGTCCGCGCGCGCGGTAGCCTCGCTTAAAACAGCGTCGGCCCCAGTCGTACAACCTGCCGTCGCGCGTTCAGAAGAAAACTGGGAAACCTTTTAATTTGTGTCAGGCGCGTTTGCCTGCGTAACAGGAGTGGTGATGTTTACTCGTATTCGCATTTCGACCACGTTGTTTTTGATTTTGATTATTTGCGGCCTGTTACAGATTGGCAGCAACGGCCTCTCTTTCTGGGCCTTTCGCGACGGCCAACAAAACCTTGAGCAAATTGAACACAGCGGCCAGCAGCTCAGTTCGTTGATGGCGGCGCGTGCGGCACTATTACAGACCAGCCAGGTGTTGAATCGCACGGGCACGCTGACCGCGCTGGGCTATCCGCTTGATGAAATCAAAGCCGGAATGGTAGACGCGCGACAGGCGCTCAAACTGGCCGACAGCGAATTTGCTGCCTTTAAATCGATTGAGCAGCGATCCACCGAGTCGCGCCAGTTGGGCGAGCGGACGGAAGCCAGCTTCAGCGCCTGGCGTAACGGCCTCGAGCATCAGGCCACCTGGCTTGAAACCAATCAGCTTGCCGATTTTCTTGGCTCGCCGGTACAAAAAATGCAGGCCAGATTTGATGCAGATTACCAGGGCTGGCAGCGCCACATCGACGCCTATATTGATGATGCGCGGGCGGAAAGTCAGCGTGATTATCAGCGTTCACAGCTAATGTTCCTTACCATGGTGGTGCTGGCGGTGCTGATTACGGCAGGCTCTCTGCTGTGGTCGCGGCGAATGATTGTGTCACCTCTGAAGATAGTCAGCGACCATTTTGACAGCATTGCCAAAGGCGACCTTGCACGCCCGATTGCGGTGTACGGTAAAAACGAAATCAGCGCCATTTTCGCCGGGCTGAAGGCGATGCAGGATGCGTTGCGCAACACCGTAAGCCAGGTTCGTCAAAGTAGCTACGCCATGCATACGGGCATTTCCGAAATCGCCGCAGGCAACAACGATCTCTCGTCGCGTACCGAACAGCAGGCGGCATCGCTGGCGGAAACGGCGGCCAGCATGGAACAGCTTACCGCGACAGTCGGGCAGAACGCCGACAACGCGCGTCAGGCGTCCGAACTCGCCAGCAACGCGGCGCACACGGCAAGGCAGGGGGGCGAACAGGCATCAAACGTTGCTCACACCATGCAAAGCATTGCCACCAGTTCGCAGAAAATTGGCGACATTATCAGCGTCATCGACGGCATCGCTTTCCAGACCAACATTCTGGCCCTTAACGCAGCGGTAGAAGCGGCACGCGCGGGTGAACAGGGGCGCGGGTTTGCGGTGGTGGCGGGTGAGGTGCGTAACCTGGCAAGCCGCAGCGCTCAGGCGGCGAAAGAGATCAAAGTATTGATTGAAGAGTCGGTGGCTCGCGTGCAGGAAGGATCGGCACTGGTAGATACCGCTGCGAAAACGATGGGCGAAATTGTCCACTCGGTTACCCAGGTCAACGACATCATGGGCGAGATTGCCTCGGCGTCGGATGAACAGCGTCGCGGCATTGAGCAGGTCGCGCTTGCGGTCAGCCAGATGGATCAGGTGACGCAGCAAAATGCCGCGCTGGTGGAAGAGGGGGCCGCCGCAACGGAGCAGTTGACCGGGCAGGCGGACACGCTCACCACGCTGGTGTCTGTGTTTAAGATTGAAGAACTGAATACCGTTTCTCCTGAGCGAGTTGTGCCGAACGCACAGCCTGCGGTTTCCTGAAAGTAATGAAAGAAGGCGCTATGACATCTATTCCCTCGTCGTTAACTACACCGATGACGCAGCGCCTCGAGCTGTCCGACGCCCAGTTTCGTCGGATAAGCCAATTGATCCACCAGCGCGCAGGTATTGTGCTGGCGGATCACAAGCGCGATATGGTCTACAACCGCCTGGTAAGGCGCTTACGCACGCTCGGGCTTGATGACTTTGGTCACTATTTATCGTTGCTGGAGGGGAATACCGAAAGCACCGAATGGCAGGCATTTATTAATTCGCTCACCACCAACCTCACGGCTTTCTTCCGTGAGGCGCACCATTTCCCAACGCTTGCTGAGCACGCGGCAAAACGGCGTGGCGAATACCGGGTCTGGAGTGCGGCGGCCTCGACGGGCGAGGAACCTTATTCCATTGCGATGACGCTCGCCCAGACGCTTGGCAACGCGCCGGGACGCTGGCGAGTGCACGCCAGCGATATTGATACGGAAGTGCTGAACAAAGCGCAGGCCGGCATCTATCGGCAGGAAGAGTTGAAAACGCTGACACATCAGCAGCTACAAAACTGGTTTATGCGCGGCACCGGCCCGCATGCCGGGCTGGTGAAAGTGCGCCCGGAACTGAGCAATTTTGTAGATTTCTCCAGCGTCAATTTGCTGGAAAGACACTACAACGTACCGGGGCCATTCGATGCGATTTTTTGTCGTAACGTGATGATCTATTTTGATAAGGCGACCCAGCAGGCGATCCTCCGCCGCTTTATTCCGCTGCTTAAACCGGGCGGATTACTGTTTGCCGGGCATTCGGAGAACTTTAGCCACCTCGTGCATGAATTCAGCCTGCGGGGGCAAACGGTTTACGCGCTGGGTAAGGAAAACGCATGAGTAAAATCAGGGTGCTGTCGGTGGATGATTCCGCGCTGATGCGGCAAATCATGACCGAGATTATCAACAGCCACAGCGATATGGAGATGATTGCTACTGCGCCAGATCCGCTGGTGGCGCGCGATCTGATCAAAAAATTTAACCCCGACGTTCTGACGCTCGATGTCGAGATGCCGCGCATGGATGGCCTCGATTTTCTAGAGAAGCTGATGCGCCTGCGTCCGATGCCGGTGGTGATGGTCTCCTCGCTAACCGGCAAAGGTTCGGAAGTGACACTGCGCGCGCTGGAGCTGGGGGCGGTGGATTTTGTCACCAAACCACAGCTGGGTATCCGCGAAGGGATGCTGGCCTACAGCGAAATGATTGCCGACAAAGTGCGCGCGGCGGCGCGGGCGCAAATTTCCGCGCATAAAACGTTAGCCGCACCGACCACCTTAAAAAGCGGGCCATTGCTGAGCTCGGAAAAGCTGATTGCTATTGGTGCATCGACCGGTGGAACAGAGGCGATTCGCCATGTGCTGCAACCACTGCCGGTGACCAGCCCGGCGTTATTGATCACCCAGCATATGCCGCCGGGCTTTACCCGATCTTTTGCCGACCGACTCAATAAGCTGTGCCAGATTGGCGTGAAAGAAGCGGAAGACGGCGAACGCGTCTTGCCAGGACATGCCTATATCGCACCGGGCGATCGTCATCTTGAGCTGGCACGCAGCGGGGCGAACTATCAAATCAAAATTCACGACGGACCGGCGGTGAATCGCCATCGCCCGTCGGTGGATGTGTTGTTTCACTCCGTTGCTCAGCACGCAGGGCGCAATGCCGTTGGCGTGATCCTCACCGGGATGGGTAACGACGGTGCGGCAGGAATGCGGGAGATGCGCCAGGCGGGTGCCTGGACCATTGCCCAGAACGAAGCCAGTTGTGTGGTGTTCGGCATGCCGCGCGAAGCCATCAATATGGGTGGCGTCAGCGAAGTGGTCGATCTCAGTCAGATAAGCCAGCAAATGCTGGCCAAAATCAGTGCCGGACAGGCAATACGTATATAACAGGAGAGAAGTGAATGGCGGATAAAGAGCTTAAGTTTTTGGTTGTGGATGACTTTTCCACCATGCGCCGCATCGTGCGTAACCTGCTTAAAGAACTCGGCTTCAATAATGTCGAAGAAGCGGAAGACGGTGTAGATGCGCTGAATAAATTGCAGACGGGCGGCTTTGGCTTTGTGATTTCTGACTGGAACATGCCGAACATGGACGGGCTGGATCTGCTGAAAACCATTCGCGGTGATGGCGCAATGGCTGCGCTGCCGGTGCTGATGGTGACCGCAGAAGCCAAAAAAGAGAACATTATTGCCGCCGCGCAGGCTGGTGCCAGCGGCTATGTGGTGAAGCCGTTTACCGCTGCGACGCTGGAAGAAAAGCTGAATAAGATTTTCGAGAAGCTGGGCATGTGAGGAGATGACCATGATACACCCCCCCATTAAGCCCGATGATGAACATTCTGCTGCGGATATCATTGCGCGTATCGGCAGCCTGACCCGCATGCTGCGCGACAGCCTGCGCGAACTGGGGCTTGATCAAGCGATTGCTGAAGCGGCGGAAGCGATCCCTGATGCGCGCGATCGTCTGGACTATGTGGTGCAGATGACCGCGCAGGCCGCCGAACGCGCGCTGAACAGCGTCGAGGCATCGCAGCCGCACCAGGACGCGCTTGAGAAAAATGCGAACGCGCTGAGTACGCGCTGGGATGCTTGGTTTGAAAACCCGATCGCGCTAACGGACGCGCGTGAGCTGGTCACCGACACGCGCCAGTATCTGCGCGATGTGCCGGAGCACACCCGTTTTACCAATGCCCAGCTACTGGAAATTATGATGGCGCAGGATTTCCAGGATCTCACCGGACAGGTTATCAAGCGGATGATGGATGTTATCCAGGAGATTGAGCGCCAGTTGTTAATGGTGCTGCTGGAGAATATGCCGGAGCCTGCGTCACGCACAAAACGTGAAAACGAAAGCCTGCTCAACGGCCCACAGGTGGACACCTCGAAAGCGGGTGTGGTCGCAAGCCAGGATCAGGTTGACGATTTGCTGGACAGTTTAGGCTTCTGATGGTTGCCGGGGGCGCTTCGCTTGCCCGGCGTACTTTCAGGTATGTCGGATAACGCGAAGCTGCCATTCATAATTATTAGGTCTCCTCTTTCCCCGAAATGACGCCGAGGTCACAGCGGCTTACGTCTGAGTGTCACTCTTCTATATAGACTTGTCATAATTAATGCGGTTAAATAGTCTCCAGCGCAAGATTAGTTAATATTAATTGTATACAACCTTATTCTTTATTAAGGCGGCGTGCTTGTCTTTAATAAAACAGGAGGGGCTATGCGAATTTTACGGGATAATGAATTCTTTCTCTCTGAAAAACATACTTTTTGCCTTTTTTCAATGAATCATCAATTGATGGAAGGCGTGCACGGTCACGATTTTGACGAAATTGTTATTGTCCGCAACGGGAGTGGTTTTCATATCATCAATGATGAGGTGCGATTTATTTGTGCGGGTGACTTTTTTCTGGTGACGACAAATGACACGCACAGTTATGTCTCAACCAATAATCTTTCCGTGATTAATATTCTGGTGCGCCGTGTCAGAAGTTTTTATTTTTTACAGCAAATGGATCTGCTGTTGGAACGGGTGAAAGAAAACCTGTTACGACAAGACGAAATGACTTTAACCTCGGCGGTGCTGGAAGATATTTCACGCTGGAGCCAGGAGATCATCTCGCGTAATGACAGCGACTATGATGTGCTCTATTTTTCAACCATCGAAGCCGCATTTTTCAATATCATTAATGCGCTATGCCACTGCGGCCAGCAACCGCGCGCGCTAAGCGCCGAGGAGAGAGGGCGGGCAAACCTGATTCGGACCCTCAAAACCAGCAGCCTGCGTCATCTGGACTGGAACGCGGTCAGTGATGAAAACGGTATTGCCAGACGCACACTATTTCGTTTTATCAAGCGAATCACCGGGTATACACCGGTCAGATTTCAGATGTTATATCGATTATTGAAAGCACAGGAGATGCTACGCACCACGGATAAAACCGTGAGTGAAATTGCCGTACGCTGCGGATTTATGAATGGTATTCGGTTAACAGAATCCTACAAACGTTATTTTAATTATTCTCCCAGTCATGAGCGGGAACTGCATTTGCGGATTCTAACGGCAATTTAATTTCAGGCTAATAACAAAATAAAAATATTTCACTCCCCGGTCGAGAGGCGTTGGTGTGTCTCCCGACTCGCTCTGAATTAAGGAATTATTATGTCAAAAAATAAAACACCAAACCCCTGGTATGTAGGGGTGGTGTCAGGAATGGCATCATATATAGACTCTGCGGCAATTGTATCAAACGGAACCGCGCTGGTTATTTATCAAAAAACGATTGGTATTACCGCGCTGGAAATCGGCATTCTGTCGGGGTTATTAACCCTCAGTATTGCTGCCGGGGCATTTTGCGGTGGCCGACTGGGTGACCGTATCGGCCGACGTAATGTTTTTATTATCACGATGGCGATGATTTTGATCGGCACGCTGGCAATGGCCTTTGGCCTGAGCTTCCCATTCCTGGTTATCGGCACGCTGCTCGTCGGGCTGGCAACCGGGGCGGATTTACCGGTTTCCCTGGCGACCATTTCCGAAGCGGCAGATGACAATAATCGCGGCAAAATTATCGGCCTGTCTAACCTGCTGTGGTTAGTGGGGATTGGTGCGACGATGGGGATCTCCGCCATCGTGGGCGACTGGGGCAAAGTCGGCGCGCAGATTATGTATCTGCATGTCGGACTGGTTGCGCTGGTGCTGCTGGTATTGCGCTGGTCAATTCCTGAGTCGCCCTTGTGGCTGGTGGCGCGCGATGAACTGCGTCGCGGCGTGGCAACCGTTCGCGCGCAGAAAAACGGCTGGCGCGATCTGCTGGATAAAAAATACTTCTGGCCGTTCCTCTCCCTGTGCGCGTTCTACACCTTTACCAACCTGGCGGCGAATACCGGCGGGCAGTTTGGGACCTATGTTGCCGTGAACGTGGTGGGTATTTCGGTCAGTACCAACTCGCTGTGGGGGCTGCTGATTCTGCCTGTGAGCGTGGCATCGGGCCTGATGTTTATGCGCATCGTTGATACCACAAAACGTATTCCGTTCTTTATCTTCGGCGCAGCGATGATGTCGGTGGGCTATTTCACGCCGGTACTGCTCAACTTCTCGCCGCTCTCCTGGTTCTGCTGCCTGCTGTTCACCAACATCGGCACCGGTTTTGCCTTTGAAGGGATCATGAAAGTGTGGGCACAGGAGTCGTTTCCTACCATGCTGCGCGCCACCGCGCAGGGCGTCATCGTGGGCGTCGCGCGTCTGACCTGCGGCCTGCTGGCGTTTGTCACGCCGGTACTGCTGACTGCCGGGCCCATCGTTCTCTACTGTCTGTTAACCGCAATCGTGGTGGCCGGGATGGTTATCGGCTGGCTGTGCTTCCACGGCAAGCAGCGTAATGAATTTAATGACGAAGGCGAGATTGTCTCGTCGCAGACGCCGGCGGCGCACGGTGCCGTGAATGTTCACAGTTAATCATTAAGGGAATAATTATGTTAGCGGTAGAAAGAATCACTTTAGATTATGAATCAACCCTGTCAGGCGTCGAGACGCTGCCGGTGCTGGGATGGATTATCGCCAGCGACCAGCGCAACGTTGAGCAAACCGCATGGCAGGTGCAAATCGCGCAGGGCGAAGATTTCACGTCACTATGTTATGACAGCGGCGTAGTGCAGAGCGCGGAATCAGCGAATATTACGCTGCCTGCTTTGACGTTAACGCCATCGGCGCACTACGTCGTGCGGGTAAAAGTTCGCGATAACCAGGGGAATGCAAGTGACTGGAGCTCAGCCGCACGGTTTATCACGGGCTTACCGGCAGCGCAGTGGCAGGCGATATTTATTTCGGCGGAAACGCCCGCTGATAAAGAGAATTCCAAAGGTACGCTGCTGCGCCGGGAATTTACGCTACCGGAAGGCGAGATTGTGTCGGCGGTGGCGCACGCCAGCGCGCTGGGGCTGTATCAGATGTACCTCAACGGGCAGCGTGTCGGCCAGGATGAGCTAACGCCTGGCTGGACCAGCTATCACCATCATCTGCGCTACCAAACCTATGACGTCACTTCGCTGCTGCAACCGGGTGAAAATGCGCTGGGGGCGATGGTAGGCGCAGGCTGGTACAAAGGCGATATGAGCTTTAACCGTTATCGCAACTATTATGGCGAACAAACGGCGTTTATAAGTCAGGTGGTGGTGCGCTATCGTGATGGACGGGAAGTTATTATCGCCACCGATAATCAGTGGCGGGCCTCCGATGCGCCGATTTTATTCTCCGAACTTTATGATGGTGAAATCTACGACGCGCGACTGGAGCAGGCTGGCTGGAGTCAACCGGGATTCAGTTCGCGACTGTGGCGTGAAGTCACCTTTCCCGAGACGGATAAATCGATACTGACGCCGCAAACGTCCTGCGCGGTACAGGCCATTGAATACCTGCGCCCGAAAGAGATAATCACGACGCCGCAGGGCGATACCGTGCTTGATTTCGGCCAGAACCTGAGCGGCTGGGTCAATTTCAGCGTGCGCGGTGAGCGCGGGCAGAAAGTGGTGCTGCGCCATTTTGAGGTGCTGGACGCCGACGGCAATGTCTATCTCGACAACCTGCGCACCGCCAAACAGTGCGTGGAGTACACCCTGCGCGGTGGCGAAGATGAACACTATCATCCGCATTTCACTTTTCAGGGTTTTCGCTACGTTCGTATCGACGCGTGGCCGGGAACGCCGGTATGTGACGACTTCCATGCGGCTGTTCTGCATTCCGCCATGCAGCCTACCGGCTCGCTGGAAACCTCGCGGAATGACCTTAACCAGTTACACCACAACATCGTCTGGGGATTGAAAGGCAATTTTGTTGATGTGCCTACCGACTGCCCGCAGCGCGATGAAAGGCTGGGCTGGACCGGGGACGCGCAAATTTTCTGCCGCACCGCCAGCTACCTGATGCAGACGCGTAATTTCTTCAGCAAGTGGCTGCTCGACCTGAAATATGACCAAACGGAAGAGGGCGGCGTGCCGCACGTGGTACCGGATATTCTGACCGGGAAGTGCGATAACGACCGTTTTCTGTCGCACGGACGGACGCACTCTGCCGCGGCCTGGGCCGATGCGGCGGTGATTAACCCGTGGACGCTGTATCTGATGTATGGCGATAAAGCCATTCTGCGCCAGCAGTACGACAGCATGAAAGCGTGGGTCGATTTTATGCGCGCGCACGCGGTAGATCATTTGTGGAGCTATCGCCTGCAATTTGGCGATTGGGTGGCGCTGGATGCGAAAGAGGGCAGCTATTTTGGCGCAACGCCGAACGAGTTGACCTGCATGGCCTACTATGCGCTATCGACAAAACTGTTTGCCCGCGCGGCGCAGGCATTGGGCAACGAGGCCGATTATGCTGAGTATTCGGCGCTGCATGAGGCGATTGTTGCGCGCTTCCAGCAGGAGTTTTTCACCCCGACCGGGCGTCTGGCAGCACGTACCCAAACGGCGCATATCCTCGCGCTCTATTTTGACCTTGTGCCCGCCGCGTTTCGCGAACGCACGGTACAAACGCTGCTGCAACTGCTGGAAGAGAACGGTGGGCACCTGGTGACCGGCTTTGTCGGCACGCCGTACTTTTGTCACGCGCTGAGCGAAAATGGCCAAACTCAGGCTGCCTGGCAACTGCTGCTGAAAGAGGACTTCCCTTCATGGCTCTACCAGGTACATGCCGGAGCGACGACTATCTGGGAACACTGGGATGGCATTAAACCAGACGGTAGCATGTGGAGCCCGGACATGAACTCCTTCAACCACTACGCCTATGGCGCGATTGGCGAATGGCTGTATCGCGCGGCGGCGGGCATCAACCCGGACGAAAACGAACCCGGCTTTAAGCGTATTCACCTGCGCCCGCTGCCGGGGGGCGACCTTCGCTGGCTGAAGGCAACGTATCGGTCGAACTACGGGGAAATTGGCGTGCACTGGCAGCGCGACGGCGAGAAGATGCTGACGCTCTCGGTGGTCATTCCACCGAACACCCGCGCGGATGTGGTGCTGGATGGCGCGCAGCGTGTGTTGCACGATGACGGCATCACGTTCATGAGCAGCTCCGAGGGTATGCGTACGGCGCTCGGCTCGGGTCGTTATACCTTTACCTATCTGCTGGCGTAACGCCTGCGGCGTAAACGGGGGAGTTCCCTCCGTTTTACGCCGCTTTTCCTCCGATTGTTCTTTTCCCCTCGCGTAATAATGACCGTGGATGAGTCTGTGAGAGCCACCGCGTGTCAGAAGAAAACGACGACAAAACAGAAGACCCCACACCCCAACGGTTAGAGAAAGCCAGGGAAGAGGGGCAAATTCCGCGTTCCCGCGAATTAACCTCGCTGTTGATCCTGCTGGTGGGCGTCTGCGTCATCTGGCTTGGCGGGGAGTCGCTCGCCCGGCGTTTAGCCAGCTTGCTCTCCTCCGGCCTGCGTTTTGATCATTCGATTATCAACGATCCCAACCTCATTCTGGGGCAGATAATCCTGCTGCTGAAAGAGGCGATGCTGGCACTGATGCCGCTGATTGTCGGCGTGGTGGTGGTGGCGCTGGTGGCCCCGGTCATGCTCGGTGGGCTGGTATTCAGCACCAAATCGCTGGCGTTCAAACTTGACAAACTTAACCCGCTGCCGGGGATAAAGCGCATGTTCTCGGCGCAAACGGCAGCGGAACTGATGAAAGCGGTGATGAAATCGCTGCTGATGGGCAGCATGGCCGGGCTGTTCTTGTGGCTGCACTGGCCGGACATGATGCGCCTTATCAGTGAATCCCCGCTGGTGGCGATGGGCAACGCACTGAATATGGTCGGTTTTTGCGCCCTGCTGGTGGTGCTGGCGATTATCCCGATGGTGGGGTTTGACGTCTTCTGGCAGATCTACAGCCACCTGAAAAAGCTGCGCATGTCGCGCCAGGACATTCGCGATGAATTCAAACAGAGCGAAGGTGACCCGCACGTGAAGGGGCGTATTCGCCAGATGCAGCGCGCGGCGGCGCGTCGACGCATGATGGCGGATGTCCCGAAGGCGGATGTCATCGTCAATAACCCGACCCACTATTCGGTGGCGTTGCAGTATGACGAAAACAAAATGAGCGCCCCGCGCGTGGTGGCAAAAGGTGCCGGGCTGGTGGCGCTGCGCATTCGTGAACTGGGCGAAGAAAATCGCGTGCCGATGCTGGAAGCTCCACCGCTGGCGCGCGCGCTGTATCGCCACGCGGAAGTGGGGCAGCAAATTCCCGGCCAACTGTATGCCGCGGTGGCGGAAGTGCTTGCCTGGGTATGGCAGCTAAAACGCTGGCGTCTGGCGGGCGGAACGCCGCCGAAAAAACCTGATAACCTGCCGGTGCCCGAGGCGCTGGATTTTTTGAATGAGAAGGACTCTGATGGCTAATCTGGCTGCAATGCTGCGTCTGCCCGACAATTTTAAATCGACCCAGTGGCAGGTTCTCGCCGGGCCGGTGCTTATTCTGCTGATTTTGTCGATGATGGTGCTGCCGCTGCCCGCATTCGTTCTCGACCTGTTGTTCACCTTCAACATCGCGCTGTCGATTATGGTGCTGCTGGTGGCGATGTTCACCCAGCGGACGCTGGAGTTTGCAGCCTTCCCCACCATTCTGCTGTTCACGACGCTGCTGCGTCTGGCGCTCAACGTGGCATCAACCCGTATCATCCTGATGGAAGGGCATACCGGCGGCGCGGCGGCGGGGAAGGTGGTGGAAGCCTTCGGCCACTTCCTCGTCGGCGGTAACTTTGCTATCGGTATCGTGGTGTTCATCATCCTGGTGATTATCAACTTTATGGTGATCACCAAAGGTGCCGGGCGTATTGCCGAAGTGGGCGCGCGCTTTGTGCTGGACGGCATGCCCGGCAAACAGATGGCGATTGATGCGGATCTCAACGCCGGGATCATCGGCGAAGACGAGGCCAAAAAGCGCCGTACCGAAGTGACGCAGGAGGCCGATTTTTACGGCTCGATGGACGGCGCGAGTAAGTTTGTGCGCGGCGATGCCATCGCCGGGATCCTGATAATGGTGATAAACATCATCGGTGGCCTGCTGGTGGGGGTATTACAGCACGGGCTGCCGATGGGCAAAGCGGCGGAATCCTACACGCTGCTAACTATCGGCGACGGCCTGGTGGCGCAGATCCCGGCGCTGGTTATCTCTACCGCTGCGGGGGTTATTGTCACCCGCGTCAGCACCGAGCAGGATGTGGGTCAGCAGATGGTCGGCCAGCTATTCAGTAACCCGCGCGTGATGATGCTCAGTGCCGCCGTGCTGGGCCTGCTTGGGCTGGTGCCAGGGATGCCAAACTTTGTCTTCCTGCTGTTTACCGCCGCGCTGCTCGGGCTCGCCTGGTGGCTGCGCGGGCGTGAAATGAAAACCCCGGAACCGACACCACAAACCAAACCCGTGGAGAACACGCAGGCGGTCGAGGCTACCTGGAATGACGTACAACTGGAAGATACGCTGGGCATGGAGGTCGGTTATCGCCTGATCCCGATGGTGGATTTCCAGCAGGACGGCGAACTGCTGGGGCGTATTCGCAGCATTCGTAAAAAATTCGCCCAGGAAATGGGCTTCCTGCCGCCGGTGGTGCACATCCGCGACAATATGGATCTGCCGCCTGCGCGCTATCGCATTTTGCTCAAAGGCGTAGAGATTGGCAGCGGTGAAGCCTATCCAGGGCGCTGGCTGGCGATTAACCCCGGTACGGCAGCGGGTACATTGCCCGGCGAAGTGACGGTCGATCCGGCGTTTGGGCTGGCAGCGATTTGGATTGAGAATGCGTTAAAAGAGCAGGCGCAAATTCAGGGCTTTACGGTGGTGGAGGCCAGTACCGTCGTCGCCACACATCTTAACCATTTGATAAGCCAACACTCTGCTGAGCTGTTTGGGCGTCAGGAAGCGCAGCAACTGCTGGATCGCGTCACTCAGGAGATGCCAAAACTGACGGAGGATCTGGTGCCGGGCGTGGTCACGCTCACCACGCTGCATAAAGTGCTGCAAAATCTGCTTGATGAGAAAGTGCCGATTCGCGATATGCGTACCATTCTGGAGACGCTGGCAGAACACGCGCCGGTGCAGCACGATCCGAACGAACTGACGGCGGTGGTGCGCGTGGCGCTGGGCCGGGCCATCACTCAGCGCTGGTTCCCTGGCAGCGATGAAGTGCAGGTGATTGGCCTGGATGCGCCGCTGGAAAGGTTGTTGTTGCAGGCCTTGCAGAGCGGAGGCGGGCTGGAGCCGGGGCTGGCGGACCGATTACTGGCGCAAACCCAGGAGGCGCTGGCGCGTCAGGAGATGCTCGGCGCGCCGCCGGTGCTACTGGTGAATCATGCTCTGCGTCCGCTGTTGTCGCGCTTCTTACGCCGTAGCCTGCCGCAACTGGTGGTGCTCTCCAGCCTGGAACTTTCGGACAACCGTAACATCCGCATGACCGCGACGATTGGCGGTAAATGATGATGAAGTATTTGCTGTTATTGTGTTTTCCCCTCACCGTCCACGCGGCGGGAGAGGGCGCCTGGCAGGCCAGCCGCGCGGGAATGACGCTGAATTATCGCGGTGAGGCGGCATCATCTTTGCCGCTGAGCGCGACTGGGCCGGTGACGGGTAAAATGACGCTGGTGGCGTGGCGCTACGAGCTTATCGGCCCGACGCCCGCCGGGTTACAAACACGTTTATGTTCCTCTGTACGCTGTGTTGAGCTGGACGGACAGAGCGGAACGACGCGCGCGTTCAGTAGCCTATCCGCCGGGGAATCACTGCGTTTTATCTGGCAAGTGCCGGGGGGCGGCAGGCTGGTTCCGGCGTTGAAGATCCGCCGTTATGAGGTGATTACCAATTACCGCTAGTTGTATTTTCTTTCGCCGGATGCCGCGTTAATCTGTAGCGCGCCTCGCATTTCTGGTCCCTTCTTTTGATTGAAAAGAAACGTTGTTTTATAAATCAGTGAAGCACGTGCCACCACTCTTTGCGTTTTTGCCAGTGAATGGATTCCGCTGGCAATAATGAAAAGGTATCAAGCTTTGCATGATTTTACTGTAGCCGTGTCAGTCCTCTCTTGTCTTCTGAGAGGGGCCTTAAAAAACACAGGATCCACGGCGATGAAAACACGAAAAATAGGTTTGGCTAATTACCTTGCTTACGGGTCAGGGGATTTTCTCGGCGCAGGCACTACTGCGTTAACCGCAGCCTGGCTGCTCTACTTCTACACTACCTTCTGCGGCTTAACGCCGATTGAAGCCACGTTTATTTTTGCGACGGCACGCGTACTTGATGCCGTTGTCAGCCCGCTGATGGGCTTCTTAACCGATAATTTTGGTTCGACCTGGCTTGGTAAACGCTTTGGCCGCCGTAAGTTCTTTATTCTGCTCGGCATTCCCTGCGTCTTCAGCTACTCCTTCATGTGGGTCGGAGACATGGGCTTCTGGTATTACCTACTGACGTATCTGATCTTCGATATCGTCTACACCATGATTCTGGTGCCGTATGAAACACTGGTGCCGGAAATGACCGACGACTTCAAACAAAAAACCAAGTTCTCCGGCGCGCGTATTTCTATGGCGCAGATGTCGGCGATTCTGGCCTCTTTCCTGCCAGGTATTCTGTTGACAACCTTCGGTAAAGACAACGCCATCTCCTTCTTCTACGCAAGTCTGGTCTTCTCGGTGCTGTGCGCGATGATGCTGACCTTTGTCTGGTTCTTCACCTGGGAGCGCCCGCGTGAGGAGTGGACGGAAGCGGCCCTGCGTGCGGAAGAAGAGAAAAAGCACCTGACGTTTGCGCAGAGCATGAGCCGTTTGATTACCGAACTGACCTCCACGCTGCGGATTAAAATTTTCCGCCAACACCTTGGGATGTACCTCGGTGGCTATATCGCGCAGGACGTCTTTAACGCGGTGTTTACCTACTACGTGGTCTTCGTGCTAATGCAGGAAGCCTCTATGGCCTCTAATCTGCTGGGCACCATGGCCATCTTCCAGTTTATTGCGGTTATCGCCATGATCCCGCTGTGCATCCGCTTCGGGCCCGCGCCGTCTTACCGCATGGTGGTGGTACTGTTTGGCCTCGGTTCACTCTCCTACGCGATGCTTTATTACGCGGGCATGAGCGATGTCTATTCCCTGTTGCTGCTGATTTCAGCCATCGCCGGTCTGGGGCGCGGCGGTATCAACTATGTACCGTGGAACACTTACACCTACATTTCTGACGTTGATGAAGTGATTACCGGTCAGCGCCGTGAAGGTATCTTTGCGGGCATCATGACCCTGACGCGTAAAGCATCTCAGGCGGGCGCGGTGATGATGGTGGGGATCATCATGCAGATGTCGGGTTTCGTCTCCGGGCAAAAAGTTCAGCCGCCGGAAGTGAGCCACACCATCCTGATGATCCTAAGTTTCGGCACCATTCTGGTACTGGCCTGCGGCTTCCTGGTCTCCCTGCGTTTCAAACTGAATCTGAAAACGCACAGTGTACTGCGTGAAGAGACCGCGAAGATGCGTGAGTCTGGACGCGCGATGCCGGAAAGCATCACTCCGGCTGCCCGTGCCACGGTCGAAATGCTGGCAGGGATGCCGTATGAATCCCTGTGGGGCAACAACAATATTGGTTATCTGAATCGTAACAAACCTGCTGCGCCATCGCTTAAGCAGGGTGTCACATTGAATTCGACTTATCACAGAGGTTAATGGATATGAAAGTTTGGCCGGTAAAACACAGCGCATTATTACGTCAACCGGAGCGTTTTATCTCTCGGGAAGAACTTAAGGGTTTGATCCAGACGGTGACCAACAATCTGGTCAACATTAAGGATGAAACCGGTCAGTTCCTGCTGCGCCTCGACGATGGCCGCGTGATTGATACCAAAGGCTGGGCGGGTTGGGAGTGGACGCACGGCGTCGGCCTGTACGGTATTCACCAGTACTTCCAGCAGACCGGCGATGTGGCGATGCGTGACATCATCGACAACTGGTTCGCCGATCGCTTCGCCGAGGGCGCAACCACCAAAAACGTCAACACCATGGCGCCGTTCCTGACGCTGGCGTATCGCTACGAAGAGACGGGTAACCCCGCGTATCTGCCGTGGCTCGATAGCTGGGCTGAGTGGGCGATGAACGAAATGCCGCGAACCAGTCACGGCGGCATGCAGCACATTACGCTGGCGGAGGAAAACCATCAGCAGATGTGGGATGACACGCTGATGATGACCGTACTGCCGCTGGCGAAAATTGGCAAACTGCTCAATCGCCCGGAATATATTGAAGAGGCGGTCTATCAGTTCCTGCTGCACGTACAGAACCTGATGGACCGGGAGACCGGGTTGTGGTTCCACGGCTGGACCTACGACGGTCAGCATAACTTTGCCAATGCTCGCTGGGCGCGCGGCAATAGCTGGTTAACGATTGTGATCCCGGACTTCCTGGAACTGGTGGATCTGCCGGAAAACAACGCCGTACGTCGGTATCTGGTGCAGGTACTGAATGCGCAGATTGCCGCGCTGGCGAAATGCCAGGATGAAAGCGGCCTGTGGCATACGCTGCTCGACGATCCAAACTCTTATCTTGAAGCCTCTGCAACAGCGGGATTTGCCTACGGGATCCTCAAAGCTGTGCGTAAGCGCTACGTTGGGGCGGAGTATGCGGAAGTGGCGGAAAAAGCGATTAAAGGGATTGTGAAACACATCTCGCCGGAAGGGGAACTGCTGCAAACCTCATTTGGCACCGGAATGGGTTCTAATCTCGATTTTTATCGCGAGATCCCGCTGACCTCTATGCCTTACGGCCAGGCGATGGCGATTCTGTGTTTGACGGAGTATTTGCGTAAGTATTTTTGATGGTCATGGGGATACATGAATATGTATCCCCGATTAAAAAGGTTTCAACAAGTACCATTGTTAAAAATAGCAGTTATTTGAATTGTTTTTTCTTTATCTGTTTTGGTATTGATAGACACATCCCAGGTGTCTTCTGAATCCGATTCTGTAATTCTATAGATCGTATTACCATTATCTATCTGATATCCTCTAAAATTATGGGTTGGAGATGTCGATAATGAAATTGCAGATCCAGTAAAAGATGCATTGTTTTCTTTATCAAAGAGTTGATAATGGATTTTATCACAGGCCAGATCGCAAGGTGAGCATTGAGATTCCAAAACAATAATCAAAGACTTATTTTCGAAAACCTTGTAATAAGGTTCGCTTGCATATAAAAAAGATGAGAATAATGGCAGGAGCATAATTGCTAATATTTTCATATTTTTTTATACACTCCATCAAAGAAAACATTCATTTCACATGCACGCCGATTGATGAGTCCTTTCATCACTTTTCCCTGAGAATAGCGAAACTGATTCCAGGCGTCACGGAGGTTTTTTGTATTTCTACCATTAATTATTTCCAATACTGTTGAATGTTTAAAAGCATTTTTCCCAATGTTGAAAGCCATTATTACTAATGCATCAAATTCATTTTGTGTCAGATCTACCAACACATCTGTCCTGACGCCATGTATATATTTGTATAGGTCGCTCTCAAAGAGCGAATCAGCGGTGGATTCATTAATTCCTTGTCTATATTTTTCGAATTCATTTCTGTCTTTTATTAAATGTCCATATCCTATGGTTGCGCCTGAGCAGTAATTAATTACTGACCTTCCTGTTTGATCGTCATAAGGCTGCGTGCGTAACTGTTCATAAGACTTCATTAATCGGAGGCAGGAGGGGGAAGGCTTCATGAATTTTGGGGGAGAAAGTTTAATACATTGATAACGAGTATATCTGGCGTTTGCACGAAATGAGTTTATTTCATTTAGAGTTAACATTTTTCATTCCACTCTGAAATGGGGATGATAATTATACTTTGATTAAATCGAAAGAGAAATAAAATCCGTTTGTATATGTGGGAATGTTAACAATATATTGATGAGTGGAATGAGTTAATTGTTAAATGGATAAAATATGATGTAATTTGTATTATAAGGGGGGCTTTAAAGAATAAGCCCGTGCTGGCTATACATCATCTACCTGAGAATTATTACTGGAGAACGGTAGGACGGGCAAGCGCAGCGCCCCCGCCAAAAAAGAAACCCGGCGAATGCCGGGTTTCTGCATATTAACCCGCACCTGAGACATCTAAAATTTTCAGCTGATTTTGTGTTAAGCCAAATGACAGAATATAAGGTTGGTAATCGCAGACCTCATACAACCCTGGTACTTGCTTATTCGGCGAGGTGCCTATCATCACCTGAAGACTATCACCAGAAAAGAAGGCACCGCTGACTTTGTCACAAACACCTTTTACAAAATGTTTTTGGTCACCCTCCAGATAATAGTAAAGATCGTTATCCTCATCGTCGTTATCTGCCGGGTAATATTCTTTTTTTTGCGCTTCAGCAGATAACCCGCTGATTCGATACTCTTTCAGGGTCAATCTTTGCAAATCCGTCTCAATATGAGTAATGGGATTGAGTAACTGAACGATGTCAGGAAAATGTTGAGTAAAATCCTCATCAGTGATTTCCCCTGGGGCAGGAGTCCCTTCTTTTAACCATGGAATTTCTGTATCCCATTTTAGCGGAAACGTGATGAATGATTTCACTCCAGCAACGTCTCCGTTCTTTAATGCCTGCTGGAAGCGTTTAAACTGTGTCAGTGCGTCACGTTTCTGCGTGTCGTTCAAAGAGACGTTATTTGTGATTTGATATGAGGACAGAATGAGATTTGTCCCCTCAGCGATCGGCGTATGTTGGATAAGGCCCGTGACGGTAATATGTTTTCCCGCCAGCATCTGTGAGACGTTGCCTTCACGGCTTTGTGCTTCCAACGTGATTTCGGTTTCATTACTCTCTGCGCCGCCTTCCGAACTGGCGGTTGTGTAAATCGGTTCATCGAGCAAAAGAACATCCTGAACATCACGCCTGTCGATATCAGGCGTTTCACCATATCCTGGAGGACCAAAAAAGGTTTGGGATTGGACAACACCACTAAGGGTAACGACATCATTGTAATGAAAACAGTCTCCATCATCCGCACATACAGAAAGGGAAATACCGCTCAGCATTACCAGTGCGGAAATAAGTCCGTGACGATGCATAATATTGAAATCAACTCGCTGTAATTTGATCTGCAACAGGCTTCAGATTTTAAGGTGAAGCATTAGTCCTGCCGGTTAATTTACGCGGGTATTCTAGCCCTGTTTCTTAATACAAGACAGTTCCGATTTTACTTTATTGTTCCAGTTCTGGGTGTATTAAAGAATGATTCATTAGAAATGAAGGGAGGGTTTATTATATAAATAATAATTATAATTAACGTGTTGATGGAAATATGAAGGTTAATCTGAAAAGTGAATTGTTCATTATATGCTAAGAATTACCCCGGCGTGCTTAGGCCCGCCGGGGTAATAGGTTTTTACATTCGCTCTACCGTCTCAATACCCAAGGTATCCAGACCGGTTTTCAGCGTTTTCGCCGTCAGCAGCGCCAGTTTCAGACGGCTGTTGCGAATAGATTCGCTTTCTGCGCTCAGGATCGGGCAATGCTCGTAGAAGCCAGAGAACAGACCGGCCAGATCGTACAGGTAGGCACACATCACGTGCGGCGTGCCTTCGCGAGCGACCACGTTCAGGGTTTCTTCGAATTGCAGCAGGCGCGCAGCCAACTGGGCTTCACGATCTTCTTTAATCTCAACCGTTGCGTTCAGCAGTTCGCTCTCTTCGAGGCCCGCTTTGCGGAACACGGAAAGCACACGGGTGTAGGCATACTGCATATATGGCGCAGTATTACCTTCAAACGCCAGCATGTTGTCCCAGTCGAAGATGTAATCGGTGGTACGGTTTTTAGAGAGATCCGCATATTTCACCGCGCCGATACCAACCGCATTGGCCAGTTTTTCCAGCTCATCGGCCGGCATATCCGGGTTCTTCTCGGCGACCAGGCGACGGGCGCGTTCCAGCGCTTCGTCCAGCAGATCAGCAAGTTTCACGGTGCCGCCGGCGCGGGTTTTGAACGGCTTGCCGTCTTTGCCCAGCATCATACCGAACATGTGGTGTTCCAGCGGTACGGATTCCGGCACGTAACCGGCTTTGCGCACGATGGTCCACGCCTGCATCAGGTGCTGATGCTGACGGGAGTCGATGTAGTACAGCACACGGTCGGCGTGCAGAGTTTCATAACGGTATTTTGCGCAGGCGATATCGGTGGTGGTGTAGAGGTAGCCGCCATCCTTTTTCTGGATAATGACGCCCATAGGCTCACCTTCTTTGTTCTTGAACTCGTCAAGGAACACCACGGTTGCGCCTTCGCTCTCAACGGCCATGCCTTTCGCTTTGAGGTCAGCAACCACGCCCGGCAGCATCGGGTTGTAAAGGCTTTCACCCATGACGTCGTCACGCGTCAGAGTGACGTTCAGACGGTTATAAGTGATCTGGTTCTGGGTCATAGTGATATCGACCAGCTTGCGCCACATCTCGCGGAAATACTCATCGCCGCTCTGCAATTTCACCACGTAGCTACGTGCGCGCTCGGCAAACGCTTCGTCTTCGTCGTAGTGTTTTTTCGCATCGCGATAGAAACCTTCGAGGTCAGCCAGTTCCATTTCACCAGCGTTTTCCTGCTGCTGTTTTTCCAGCCACGCGATCAGCATGCCGAACTGGGTACCCCAGTCACCGACGTGGTTTGCGCGGATCACTTTATGGCCCAGCAGTTCAAGCGTACGCACGGAGGCATCACCGATGATGGTTGAGCGCAGGTGACCTACGTGCATCTCTTTTGCGACGTTAGGCGCAGAGTAGTCCACCACGATGGTTTGCGGTGCAGGCTGGGTAATGCCCAGACGATCGGAGGCCAGCGCATGGTTGATGTGCTCAGCCAGGAATGCCGGGTCGAGGAAAATATTGATAAACCCCGGGCCTGCGATTTCAACTTTACTGGCGATACCGGTAAGGTCGAGGTGAGACAGGACCTGCTCTGCCAGTTGTCGCGGCGCCATGCCCAGTTTTTTCGCAACCGCCATCACGCCATTAGCCTGATAGTCGCCGAACTGTACTTTTGCTGACTGACGAACCTGCGGTTCGCAATCGGCAGGCGCGCCTGCCGCAATCAGGGCCTGGCTAACCTTTTCTGAGAGAAGAGCCTGAATATTCACCGAAATACCTTACATTGAAAGACGTGGCATCGCGTTAAGAGCCGCGTCGGGTGTGGATAAATTAAGGCGGGAGTATACTGCATTTGCCTGATGGCGTCAGCATCAGGGACGCGTTACAAACCGCCAGATGCACCTGCACGATTAATGAATAACCATTCATGTCGCGGCTGGTCTTGGTTCACCACCAACAACAGGGTAGATTAGCGCCTTTATTGCAAACGGGAGTGGGAAAATGGCTAACTGGCAGACAATTGAAGAACTGAATGATATTTCCGCGGATCTCCCGCGTTTCGTTCAGGCGTTCACAGAACTTTCCACTCGCCTGGGATTGAATATTGCCCCGCTCGATGCCGACCATATATCGCTTCGCTGTCATCAAAATGCCACCGCCGAACGCTGGCGTCACGGGCTGGAGCAGTGTGGGGAACTGCTTTCAGAGAATATCATTAATGGTCGCCCCATCTGCCTGTTTAAACTGCGTGAACCAGTCTGCGTGGCGCACTGGCAGTTCAGTGTGGTTGAGCTTCCCTGGCCTGGCGAAAAGCGCTATCCCCACGAAGGCTGGGAACATATTGAAATCGTGCTACCAGGAGAGCCGGAGACCTTAAATACCCGTGCGCTGGCACTGTTGAGCGATGACGGGCTAAGCCAGCCGGGGATTTTTGTCAAAACCAGTTCGCCGAAAGGGGAGAAGGAGCGCCTGCCCAATCCAACCCTGGCCGTGACTGACGGTAAAGTGACCATCAAATTTCACCCCTGGACGATTGAAGCGATCGTGGCTAGTGAGCAGGCAGTGTAACAATGTGAAGTGACGCGGGGTCTGTGGCCGCGAACCGTGGCATGATCCGCCCAGTTTTGAGTTATGGAGAAGCGAATGACAGTGCTGGAGATATGCTGTTACAGCATGGAGTGCGCGCTGAGCGCAGAAAAAAACGGTGCCGATCGCATCGAATTGTGTGCCGCGCCGCTGGAGGGCGGGCTGACGCCTTCGTATGGCGTGTTGAAATCGACGCGAGAGCAAGTCTCGATTCCGGTACATCCGATTATCCGCCCGCGCGGCGGTGATTTTTGCTACACCGACGCTGAATTTCAGGCGATGCTTGAAGATGTGCGCACCGTCCGCGAGCTGGGTTTTCCCGGCCTGGTCATCGGCGTGCTGGATGAAGATGGCAACGTCGATAACGCGCGGATGCAGCAAATTATGGCGGCGGCGGGCCCGCTGGCGGTGACTTTTCATCGTGCTTTTGATATGTGCGTCAATCCGCAGCAAGCCTTTGATACGCTGGCAAAACTGGGCGTGGCAAGGGTGCTGACATCCGGGCAAAAAGCGTCAGCGGAAAAAGGTCTTTCATTAATTCGGGAACTTATTGCCCGTGCCGATGCTCCAATCATTATGGCGGGGGCAGGAGTCAGGGCCAGCAACCTTGAACTGTTTCTTGAGGCAGGTGTGAAGGAAGTTCACAGCTCTGCCGGGCAGTGGATCCCGTCGGCAATGCGTTACCGTAATCCGGGGCTCTCCATGTCAACAGACCCGGAAGCGGATGAATACTCGCGCTATGCCGTCGACGCCGCCGCCGTTGCGCAAATGAAGGCGATTATCGCGCGCCGCGCCGAATAACCGATTTTTACCGCGCATCATGTCGCCCAATATGATGTTTGCTTGTACCAGGCCCCTGCCAATTCAACAGGGGCCTTTTTTTATCTCCCGGGCGGTGTAACGGTGCACTATTCGCCAGTGTACATAAATGGGTAAATGAACTATTATTGTCCATATATGAAACGTGCGTTGAAGCCATGCAGACGAGGGGGGAACGATGGCAATCGTCAACAAACAGCATGAAAATAATGCGATTGATACCAGTAAGGCGCTGCCCGTTGTCTTCCGTATTCTGGATAAATGGCAATGCACCACTGATGAACAATTAAAGCTGTTGGGTGTAAGTTCACGTTCAACATTGAACAAATATAAAGAGGTGAGTGGCGGCATCCGTCTAAGTGCGGATACTCTCGAACGGATGAGCTATATCCTCAACATTCATAAGTGCCTGCGCGTGTTGTTTACCGCCGATGACAGCATTTATGGTTGGGTGCGCAAACCGAATAATCATCCTTTCTTCGCTGGGCGTTCGGCAATGGATGTGATGAGCGGCGGTCGCGTTGCCGACCTATACGAGGTTGCCACGCGTCTTCAGGCGTGGAGAGGAGGAATGGCTTGATTAATGACGCGCCCATCCTCGCCGCCTTTAAAGGCGCAACGGCTTATCGCATTATCCCCAGCCGCTATCCCACTATCGATTTATTTGAAGATGTCGCCAGTAGCGATGAATTAGAAGCCGTGTGGGCAGTTGAAGCCATCACCAATGAGCGGTTACAGGAGCAAGTGGGCTCGTTATCCAGAGTGCCAAAAGAAGACTGGCTCGTTGGGCTTAATGGCTGTAGCTACGTCATGGCGGCTTTTACGCATGTGAACCCGGAGGGCGCACGTTTCACGACGGGAGATTTTGGCGGTTATTACTGCGCGCCGCAGCTGGATACGGCGGTGAAAGAGACGGTGTACCATCAGGAGCGTATTTTTGGTTACACCAACGAACCGGCGCAGAAAGTGCAGATGCGGGTGCTCTACACGGAGTTTGATGCCACGCTGGTGGATATCACGCAGGAACCTTTTCTCTCTTCTTCAATTTATCATGCCACTGACTACAGCCAGTCGAAGGCGTTTGCCCAGCAGCAAAAGGCGCAAAACGTTGACGGCATTCACTATTGCTCCGTCCGCCACGCCGGGCACACCTGCTATGTGCTGTATCGGCCTTGTCTGGTAACGAAGATCCTTCAGGCGGAGCATCTGGAGTATCACTGGAACGGCAGATCGATTTCCAACATCCTCAGCATTCGGTTGTTCGGGGATTAGTGGTGCGGGCGGTGAAATTGTCGGATGGCGGCTTCGCCTTATCCGACCTACGGTACTTTGTAGGCCTGATAAGCGCAGCGCATCAGGCGTGTTACGCCCGGCGAAATTACCGGATACCTTCCGTAGGCCTGATAAGCGAAGCGCCATCAGGCGTTGCAAAGGTGTTAAGGCTTTTTCGCAATCAACACCGCGCGCAGCGGGGCCGGATAACCTTCAATCGTTTTTGTCGGGTCGTTCGGGTCAAGGAAGTCGGCCAGTGACTCGGTTACCATCCATTCGGTACGACGTTGCTCTTCGGTGGACGTCACAGACATATCCACAATACGCACATCAACAAAGCCGCATTTCTCCAGCCAGTTTTTCAATGCCGGGGCGGAAGGGATAAAGTAAACGTTGCGCATCTGCGCGTAGCGATCGCCCGGCACCAGTACCGTATTTTCGTCACCGTCAACCACCAACGTTTCCAGCACCAGCTCACCTTCGCTCACCAGTTGATCTTTCAACTGCCAGAGGTGTTCCAGCGGCGAACGGCGATGATACAGCACGCCCATCGAGAACACGGTATCAAAGGCTTTCAGCGCCGGAAGCTGTTCAATGCCGAGCGGCAGCAGATGCGCGCGCTGGTCATTTCCCAGCAGTTTGCGCACCGCTTCAAACTGGCACAGGAACAGCTGCGTGGGGTCGATACCCACCGCCAGATGCGCGCCCGCGCCAATCATGCGCCACATGTGATAACCGCTGCCGCAGCCGACATCCAGAATGGTGCGACCGGTCAGGTCGGACAGGTGCGGCAGTACGCGTTCCCATTTCCAGTCGGAGCGCCATTCGGTATCAATATTCACGCCATAGAGAGAGTAGGGGCCTTTGCGCCACGGCATCAGATTGCGCATCAACGTATCAATACGTTTGATTTGCCCGTCGCTGAGCGGCGTTTCGCTCTCGGCGGTCACGCTGTGCAGCAGGTCCAGTTTCCACGGGGTGATTTCCGGCAGAAACTCGACGGCGTTGGACCACTGCTTAAACAAACCGTGCTGATCGCGCTGCCAGGTGGCGATTTGCGCGGGCAGGGTTTCCAGCCAATGAGAGAGGTGATTTTTCGCAATCAGCTGGTAAAAATTGCCGAACTCGATCATGCCGCCGCTCCTGCTTTCAGTGCCACCAGTGAACCGAAGTTGAAGCACTGGAACCACAGTTCGCTGTGCTCAAACCCGGCCTGGCTCAGGCGCGCTTTATGGGTTTCGACAGAATCGGTGAGCATCACATTTTCCAGCATGCTGCGCTTCTGGCTGATTTCCAGTTCGCTATAACCGTTGGCGCGTTTGAAATCGTGATGCATGTTAAACAGCAGTTCGCCGACGGTTGAATCTTCGAAGCTGAATTTTTCTGACAGCACCAGCGCGCCGCCGGGATTCAACCCTTTGTAGATTTTATTCAGCAGCGCCTGACGTTCAGCGGGCTCAAGAAATTGCAGGGTAAAGTTGAGCACCACCATCGAGGCGTTCTCAATCTCGATATCACGGATATCACCCTCAATCACCTCAACCGGCGTTGGCGCTTTATAGGCGTCAATGTGGCGACGGCAGCGTTCCACCATCGCCGGGGAGTTATCCACCGCGATAATTTTGCTGCTCTCATGGGCGATGTTACGGCGAATGGAGAGCGTTGCCGCACCCAGCGAACAGCCGAGATCGTAGACATGGGTGGCAGGCTGAACAAAACGTTCCGCCAGCATACCGATCATTGAAATGATATTGGAATAGCCGGGGACGGAACGTTGGATCATATCCGGGAAGACTTCGGCTACCCGTTCATCAAAGGTCCAGTCGCCGAGACGGGCAATTGGCGCAGAAAAAAGCGTGTCGCGGTGAGACATAACGTAAAATCCGAAAAAACGAAAACGGCGTATTGTGCGCTAACGGAGTGAGAAAACCAACTCCCACGGCAGATACCACAGATTTGCCAGTACCATGAGCAGAAGCGAAATGTAGGTTGCGCTCATGCCAGAGCGACGCCAGCGGAAAAGGCGATGATGAAAACCATAATAATGCATTAAACGGCCTGCCAGCAGCAAAATGCCGCACAGGTGAACCATCCAGGTTTCCGCGCCGTTCATTTCCATAAACAGCAATAAAATGACGCCGATGGGAATATATTCCACCGCATTGCCATGAATACGAATCGCGCTTTGCAGTTCGCTAAAACCACCGTCACCGTAGGCGACGCGGTATTGCATGCGCAGGCGAACGACGTCGAAGGAAAACTTGATCAACAACAGTGCGGCCAGTACGGCATAAAGCGCACTTACCATACAAACTCCCTTTCTCGCTGGCAGATGGCATTCACTATGATAGGTAGGAATATCAAAAAAGAGAAGATTGTTGTGGGATCGCGGGCGCAGAACCTACTTCCGGCAGTGCGATTTGCAGGTCATGCCAGAGGGCGTTAACCAGCTCCAGCGCCTGTGCAATATCCGGCGTATGTAAAAACAGATACGGCGTAGTGGTGGTTGTCCACTCGGGGAGTTTCTTCAGCCAGGCGGCAAAAAATGCCTGATTCTGCGCCATATCATCGCTACCGATAAACCGGACCATCGGATTACTGGCGGTGACAATGGCGTGAACGGGCACTTTTGGCTTCTTACGCTGGGCGTCAACGATAGCCTCGCTGTGCGGCACGGCGGCATGCACCGGGCGGCTGTCGAGAATGGTGCGATTGACACCGCGTTCTATCAACCCGCGATTCAGCTGCTGCTCGGATTCACCTTTATCGAAAAACTGCGGATGGCGCACTTCTATGCCGTAGGTGAAGTTTTTCGGCAGGCCGTCGAGGAAAGCCCACAGAACGGGAAGATCCTGCGGGCCAAACGTGGCGGGCAACTGGAGCCAGTATTGCCCAATCCTCTCTTCCAGCGGCGACATCCGCTGGAAAAATTCCGTGGTCAGGTCGTCGCAGTAGCGAAGTTTTGCTTCGTGGGAAATTGTCGCCGGGAATTTAAAACAGAAGCGAAAATCATCGCCAGTCTGCTCGCGCCAGCGGGTGACGATTTCCGCTTTCGGCAGAGCATAGAGCGTGGTATTCCCCTCTACGCAGTTAAAGTAGCGGGCGTAATCCTCCAGCCCGCTAATGCCCTGACGCGCCCATTTGGGATGTGACCACTGCGGCAAACCGATGTAAATCATAGCGCCTGAGCAATCTCTTCTGTACTGCGCACGCGAGCGATACGCGGGAAAATATGCGTCATGCTGCCCTGGTGCTGTTCCGCACTGGCGGCGCTGCACGCGTCTTCAGCAATGATCAGATTAAAGCCCAGTTCCCAGGCGTTGCGCGCGGTGGATTCCACGCCAATGTTGGTGGAAATACCGCACAGGATAATGGTGTCGATGCCGCGACGACGCAGCTGTAACTCCAGGTCGGTGCCGTAAAATGCGCCCCACTGGCGTTTAGTGACTTCAATATCGCGATCTTGTTTACCAAGGGCCTGCGGATAGGTCCACCAGTTGTCCGGCAGCGCGCCCGCGCCCGCCTGCGCATCAACCGGCTGTTTCAGCGCTTCGGCAAAATCGGCAGACCAGCCCACGCGCACCATCACCACCGGGGAACCCGCGGTGCGGCATTTTTCCGCCAGACGGGCCGCACGGGTGACCACATCACTCGCCGTATGCGGGCCTCCGGCGAAAGGCAGAATGCCTTCCTGCAGGTCAATAATTACCAGCGCGGTCTTTTTCGCATCAATAGTCAACATCACGTTTCTCATCTAAACAGGCAAAGAGAGCAATACCTTACGACGACTGAACGGTTATCAGCGGGATCTATTTTGTTAATTTTTGTGAGTCTGCGCAATAAGCGTTCAGCTAATGCGCGGATAAACCGCAGCGGACTTATCGCCAGCGAGAATTTCCAGTATAATAACCCCCTTTTTTCATCCAGTAGTGACATTCAGCTAAAGCTGCGACAGTTGTGCCTGCGGCTAAGTTAAGGGATATCTCATGCGTACAGAATATTGCGGACAGCTTCGACCGTCCCACGTTGGGCAGCAGGTGACTCTGTGTGGTTGGGTCAACCGTCGTCGTGATCTCGGTAGCCTCATCTTCATTGATATGCGTGACCGCGAAGGCATCGTGCAGGTGTTTTTCGATCCGGATCGTGCCGACGCATTAAAGCTGGCCTCCGAACTGCGTAATGAGTTCTGCATTCAGGTCACCGGCACCGTGCGTGCGCGTGACGAGAAAAACGTCAACGCCGACATGGCTACCGGCGAAATCGAAGTGCTTGCGTCTGATCTGACCATCATCAACCGTTCAGAATCACTGCCGCTGGATTCAAACCACGTTAACACCGAAGAAGCGCGTCTGAAGTACCGCTACCTCGACCTGCGTCGCCCGGAAATGGCGCAACGCCTGAAAACCCGCGCGAAAATCACCAGCTTCGTGCGTCGCTTTATGGACGATCACGGTTTCCTTGATATCGAAACCCCGATGCTGACCAAAGCGACCCCGGAAGGCGCGCGCGACTACCTGGTACCGTCTCGCGTACATAAAGGTAAATTCTACGCGCTGCCGCAGTCTCCGCAGCTGTTCAAACAGCTGCTGATGATGTCAGGCTTCGACCGCTACTATCAGATCGTTAAATGCTTCCGTGACGAAGACCTGCGTGCTGACCGTCAGCCGGAATTCACCCAGATCGACGTCGAAACCTCTTTCATGACCGCACCGCAAGTGCGTGAAGTGATGGAAGCGCTGGTACGTCAGCTGTGGCTGGAAATCAAAGGCGTGGATCTGGGCGATTTCCCGATCATGACCTTTGCTGAAGCAGAACGCCGTTACGGTTCTGATAAACCGGACCTGCGTAACCCGATGGAGCTGGTAGATGTTGCTGACCTGCTGAAAGACGTTGAGTTCGCGGTCTTCGCAGGCCCGGCAAACGATCCGAAAGGCCGTGTTGCGGCGCTGCGTGTACCAGGCGGTGCGGCACTGACCCGTAAACTTATCGACGAATACGGCAATTTCGTGAAGATCTACGGTGCGAAAGGTCTGGCTTATATTAAAGTCAACGAACGTGCTAAAGGTCTCGACGGCATTAACAGCCCGGTAGCGAAATTCCTGAACGCAGAAATCGTCGAAGCGATCCTTGAGCGCACTGGCGCACAAGATGGCGACATGATCTTCTTCGGCGCCGACAACAAAAAAGTGGTTGCCGACGCGCTGGGCGCACTGCGCCTGAAACTGGGTAAAGACCTTAACCTGACCGACGAGTCCAAGTGGGCGCCGCTGTGGGTTATCGACTTCCCGATGTTTGAAGACGACGGTGAAGGCGGTCTGACCGCGATGCACCACCCGTTCACCTCGCCGAAAGACATGACCGCAGACGAACTGAAAGCGGCACCGGAAGACGCGGTAGCGAACGCCTACGACATGGTTATCAACGGCTATGAAGTGGGTGGGGGTTCCGTGCGTATTCACCGTGGTGAAATGCAGCAGACAGTGTTCGGCATTCTGGGCATTAACGAACAGGAACAGCGCGAGAAATTCGGCTTCCTGCTCGACGCTCTGAAATACGGTACGCCGCCGCACGCAGGTCTGGCATTCGGTCTTGACCGTCTGACCATGCTGCTGACCGGCACCGATAACATCCGTGACGTTATCGCCTTCCCGAAAACTACGGCAGCAGCCTGTCTGATGACCGAAGCACCAAGCTTCGCGAATCCGGCTTCTCTGGCTGAACTGAACATTCAGGTCGTGGCGAAGGAAGCAAAAGAGTCTGCGGAGAACAAGTAATATGTCATTCAAGCGTCCCGTGTCGATTCTCGTGGTGATTTATGCCGAGGACACGAAGCGGGTGCTGATGCTACAGCGGCGCGATGATCCTGATTTCTGGCAGTCGGTTACCGGCAGCGTGGAAGAGGGGGAAACCGCGCCGCAGGCCGCCGCGCGTGAAGTAAAGGAAGAGGTCTCTGTCGATATTTTCGCGGAGCGTCTGAATCTTATGGATTGTCAGCGTACGGTGGAGTTTGAAATTTTTAGTCATTTACGTCATCGCTATGCGCCGGGCGTCATGCGCAATACCGAATCCTGGTTTTGCCTTGCGCTCCCTCACGAACGGGAGATCGTGTTCACTGAACATCTGACCTACCGCTGGGTTAATGCTGTGGACGCCGCGGCATTAACCAAGTCGTGGAGCAACCGGCAGGCGATTGAAGAGTTTGTAATTAACGCCGCCTGATAGGGCGCGCTTTTTGAGGAAATATTTATGGCAGGTCATAGTAAATGGGCCAACACCAAACACCGCAAAGCGGCACAGGATGCCAAGCGCGGTAAAATCTTCACCAAAATCATTCGTGAGCTGGTAACGGCTGCGCGTCTGGGCGGCGGCGACGCTGGCTCCAACCCGCGTCTGCGTGCGGCGATTGATAAAGCGCTGTCTAACAACATGACGCGTGACACCCTGAACCGTGCCATCGCACGTGGCGTGGGCGGTGATGACGATGCGAACATGGAAACCATCATTTATGAAGGTTACGGCCCTGGCGGTACTGCGGTGATGGTTGAATGTCTGTCTGACAACCGTAACCGTACCGTAGCGGAAGTACGTCACGCGTTCACCAAAACCGGTGGTAACCTGGGCACTGACGGCTCTGTTGCCTACCTGTTCAGCAAAAAAGGCGTGATCTCCTTCGAGAAAGGCGATGAAGACGCGATCATGGAAGCGGCGCTGGAAGCCGGTGCAGAAGACGTTGTGACCTTCGACGATGGCGCAATCGACGTCTACACCGCATGGGAAGAGATGGGCGCAGTCCGTGATGCGCTGGAAGCTGCTGGCCTGAAAGCCGACGAAGCGGAAGTCTCCATGATCCCATCGACCAAAGCAGACATGGATGCAGAAACTGCGCCGAAACTGCTGCGTCTGATCGATATGCTGGAAGACTGCGACGATGTGCAGGAAGTCTACCATAACGGTGAGATCTCTGATGAGGTAGCAGCGACTCTGTAATGGAGCCGTTCACTCAACAACCGGAGGTGCGTGTTGTCGATTATTCTCGGGATTGACCCCGGCTCACGCATCACCGGTTACGGCGTCATCCGCCAGGTTGGCAGGCAGCTTACCTATTTAGGCAGCGGCTGCATTCGAACTAAGGTGGATGACCTGCCGTCCCGTCTGAAGCTAATTTACGCTGGCGTCAGCGAAATCATCACCCAGTTTCAGCCTGATTTTTTTGCCATTGAGCAGGTCTTTATGGCGAAAAACGCCGACTCCGCGTTAAAGCTGGGGCAGGCGCGCGGCGTGGCGATTGTCGCGGCGGTGAATCAGGACCTACCGGTGTTTGAATATGCCGCCCGTCAGGTCAAGCAGACCGTCGTGGGCATTGGTAGCGCCGAGAAAAGCCAGGTGCAGCACATGGTGCGCACGTTGCTGAAGCTCCCCGCGAACCCGCAGGCCGATGCCGCCGATGCGCTGGCCATTGCCATCACCCACTGCCATGTCAGCCAAAACGCGATGCAAATGAGCGAATCGCGGCTGAATCTGGCGAGAGGGCGACTGCGTTAAATTCGAATGCCTCTGTCATTGATGACGGGGGCTTTTTTTTATCTCAATTCGCGGCTGATATCGTCTTTATGCGAAGGAATGACAGGGAGGGTTAAATGTATAAATTTATGAGGGTTATATTTATTGTCGTATCTTGCTTTGCGATGAATAATTCTTTTGCATTTTCGGAGACAAATACCAAAATATCGATAACGAAAATTGATAAGTCTGTTTTTAGTGGAAATAACTTCGAAGGAAGCGCAGATGCTGAAGTGAAGGCGTGTAATAAATGGAAATTAACACCCGCGGCGATCAAGAAAATATATCAACTCAGCGAAGTTTGTGAGACATCAAATTCTGGTCAATTCTGTCGTTCTGTGCCGCCTGATTTTAACTGGATGCCCTGCGATATTGACGGCGAGCTTATTGACGATGGCGTAGCGTGGCATTTTTCTATCAATGCAGCGGGGATGTCGGTATGGCGCAACGAGCAGCAGGAAATTACAAAAGGCTGAACCGCGAAAGCCTGCTCGTCATATTTTATTTTGCCGTGGGGCACGTCCTGGATACGTTGGTTAGCAGAGCATCACTAAAACAGCGTATCGGGGGATTTCAGTTCTACAGGAGATATTTATGTTATTCATAAGAATAGTGAAAATATGGGTGCAGGAGATTTTATGTTTGGGACTCGCATTGCCGGTATTAGCAATTTTTCTCAACATACCCATGGTATTATTCTTTTTAGCTATACACAGAGAGCTTTCAGGCCATTTAGCAGATTTGATTTTCGTATTCACTTTAACGGTTTTGGCTGGAGGTCTGTTAGGCTGGGTTCGAGGAAAGTTTATCCGCGAAGAGGCGTATACGTTAGTTCGATTTCTTCCTGCTATTATTCTGATATTTTGTTCGCTTTTTAATTGGTTGGCAACGGTCATCATTGCTGATGGTGATTTTAGCCATCTTGTATTCTACACGCATCAACGCTGGTTCTGTATTTACTCAATTTTGATGAATATGGCCTCAACCTCAGAAACTTATTATGCCCCTACGGTGATGATCGTGTTAGGGCCAGTGATTCCTTTAGGGGGAATTCTGGCCTATATAGCCGTACAACCTGTTATGGAAAAACGGACAGGTATGCTGGTGTCGAATCCAGTCGGAAGGTATATTGCTATTGTTATGCTGTTAATCGTATCGAGTATTAGTGGTTTGTTGAGCTGGCAAACATGGGATCGCTATCAGCGTCGTGTCGCGACAAATACAGTAAATCAGATTGCGGAAAATATAATGTTTGAGGAGTACACACCTTTTAGTTCCGATAATAATCTGACTCCATTGCGCAAGCCAGCCACGCTATTATTAGAGACCAGGTGGCCGAGACTGGACGGTGCCACTGCGTTGTATCCACTTTACGCATCTGCGGCTCAGGCACTTTATCGAAATATTCCAACTGAGGATCTCGAATCTTACCTTCGAGTAAGAACGACAGATGGCGCTTATGATGCCCTCATTGATGGACGCGCTGATATTATTTTTGTTGCTGAACCTTCAGTACAACAACGTGAAAAGGCGAAAACGCAAGGCGTTGATTTGCATTTCTATCCCATCGCCAGAGAGGCGTTTGTCTTTATTACCCACAAGGATAATCCAGTCACTCAACTCACTGATACGCAGATACGTGCAATCTACTCAGGACAAATAAATAACTGGCGAGAGGTCGGAGGCCGGGATGCCCGTATTTATGCCTATCAGCGTAGAGAAGATTCGGGTAGCCAAACCATTATGCGTGCTGCTGTCATGAAAACGGAAAAGATGCGTAAGCCACTGGAAACGGAATCGATCAACGATATGCTCGGACTGCTGCGCAATGTGGCGGATTATCAAAACAGCGCCAGTTCACTCGGCTATACCTTTCGGTATTATGCCACGCAACTGCATCATAACGACAACATTCGTTTACTGGCAGTGAATGGCATTGCGCCAACGAAAGAGACTATTCGCAGCGGTAAATATCCCTATACGGTGAATGTCTATATGGTTACTGCCGGCACGCCATCAACGCAATCACAGAAGGTCATTGACTGGTTTTTAAGCGAGCAGGGAAAACAACTCATTGCTGATGTGGGCTATATTCCCGTCAACTAACAATCAGGCGGGGAAACCCGCCTGAGGTAGCGAGCGCTTGCAGGCGTTAAACATTTCCGTAAATCAATTCCAGACTCGGATGATGCCACAAGCTGGCTGGTGTAACGGTTTTTCGCTCCCACGGAATTGAGCCCAGAAACCAGAACTTCCAGAAGGTGAGTTTGGCGTTCGGGTTGCTGTGCAGCAAATTCCCGAAGGTTTCTATTTCCCCCACCGGGATGCATAACGCTTCTTTATAAATATCGAAGACAAACTTCGAGCAGAACTGACGTGCGGAATCGTATTTAAAGCCGGTGTGGTAGAGCTTATGCAGCCGTCCTGGCACCTTTTCGACCAGCGCCAGTTTTTGTTCTGCGGTTAATCCTCCAGCCAGACGGCGGACGCCGTAGCGTTGGTCGGTCGAGCGTTCAATAAAGCGTGACAACGTTGTGATGGTGGAGAGCGGAACTCGACTTTCGGCGACCAGGTAATCTTCGCCGTCATGCCCGATGATAATCCCCACATGGTTGCTCCAGCATTGCGAAGCCGCAGAAATTTGCCCAAACAGGCGAGCACCGATGCAGGTGAAGACAATATCACCGGTTTCATATTTGGCTGGGTAATTTATTTTCACTATATCAATCCATTATTTATATATGAACCAGGAACTTTCTTTCATGCGGATAAAGAATTAGCATTGTATAAAGACAATGACAAGGCAAGTTTTATGCGGTTATTAATTAAAGTGATATTTGTTGTTGTAGTGAGCCATTGTATGAATGTATGCGCTAATGACAATGTTATTCGTTATCCCTATCGCTATGGACGCGTTTCTTTAAATGATAAAGGGGAAATTGTTCCACAAATCATTCATATAAGTGATGACATCTACGGCGTAGATGAAGTTGGTACGAGTATCAACAATGCGAGAATGGCGCAAAGTGGAGTAACCATGAGGCTTGGCGTCATACAGCAAGGTCGCGTGGTGAATGCCGTTCTGGATTTTTATAATCGCAATAATCAACCAGCTTATATATTTAAAGGTGGATTGCTGCCCTGCAACGCTGCATTTAATGTTTCAACGTGTAATATTGTCCTTGATGGGATGTGTGGAATTTTTGATGGTGTCGATGGCTGGCAACTTATTCCGCCGGGTGGGCATTATAAGAAATCGTTTTCACTGACTCAGGCTTTTGAATTCTTACAAGGGAAACATCATTATAAAATTAACACAAGAAGTTTTTCCATCAGAGTGGGGAATGATATTTTTGCAAGAGAGGCGGCTGAAAGAATACTTTTTGATTTGATTAACTGGCGATATGGCTACGCATTAAAAAGTTATGAAATGGTGTCAGAGGGGGATTTGCTGGCGGGGACTTATGCTCTGTCTGGCACTCAACCTGCTAACAGAGGTGATGAATATTTGATTTACTCAAACCAAATCTCGATTACTCTTGATGGTAGCGATTTAGAACATGCACAGGCGTATCAATGGCGAATTGAGAGTGGACTTACTCCGAAAAAATTTAACGTGCAGGGAGTGCATGAATGAAACATATTGGGTGGGTGATCGCTCTGCTTCTTCTGGCGAGTAAAACAACGCTCGCTGCTGCTGTTGAAAAAGTAGAGGATACGTGCCAGGTATATGATAAGTATGCCAGCACAGTAAAAAATGGCGGTGCTAGTGATGAGCAGAAGTTGATGCAGCTTACGAGACATATGTACGGCTATCATGATGAGTATGCATCAGCGTGTGAAAATTTCGAAAATGATAAACATGAATATCAACAGCGAATCTTTGCCTATACTCAGAATCACTTTCTGGTCACACCCTCTCTGGTTGTGGAGTGTACAACTATTACTGGTGACGATACCTGCGACGGCGATCGCGATTGGACGGACCGAGCATTTCTCTATATGGAATTCCCCAATGTTAAAACGCCTCGCCGCCCGACGTCACTAAAATCTGATGCGCTGAGTTTGCCTTACAGCAAAAGTTATATTTCGGATATGGAAGGCTTTGTTTCTTTTGCTAACTACCAATACAGACTGACTGCGGTGTATTACTATTATGGCCCAGGTCAATACAATGGCGGCAGAATGCAGCACGTGAAGTTGTCGCCTGGCGTACGGAATGGAAATACAATGACAATAAACGGAATCAGGATAAAAGAATTAGGTACCATAACGTGTCATAGTGGTGATTCCTGTAGCTGGCTTACTGCTATTTATCAAAGGGATAACAATCACTACCTCAAAGCGATTTGGTATTATTGATTTCTGAATAGTGAGATGTTCACGGATGAGAAGAATAGCAGAATGTAGCGGTATAATTATCCTCTTTCTTTTGGTTCAGGCTGTTATTGCCGGTTTTTACTCAATTTTTAGCGATCTCCCCGAAGCAAATGCCGTCGCTTTTCTCATTATGCCGGGCACGATATCACTGCTTTATCTGCTATTGCCCTTAGATCCATTACGCTGGACGTGTATGGTGACATCCATTTTTCTTACGGTTATCGCCAACCAATGGCATTTGGTCGATGGAAATAAGGAATGGGTGTTTGTGGCACAATGTATGCTATTCATCTTTTGTCTGGCGTTCTCGGGGACTAGGCATAAAAAAGGATATCTTTTGCTTGCTTCACTTCTGTTCGTGGGCTGCGCTGCGGGTGTACTCTGGCAAACATGGCTTGAACGAGAGTTTCATCAGGCGAATGTGTGTATTGTAAATGATGGTGGAGGGTGTGGAGCAAGCGGGCGGTGTTTTCAATACGATTCAGCGAAACAATGCGATACGAATGCAATTATTTGGGATTCTCTTTTTGATTCAGAAGAATATGTGAATATCTGGTTTAGCTACTCGAACAGCATACCTATTGTGAATTTTGAAGGGAAGTATAATAAATCAGCACAGTATATGCTTTGTGATAAGTCCCTACACAAGGTCGATGAATTCGGCGAAATAGCATGCAACTAACCTTGACGTATAACGAGTGTTCACGTTTATCCTAAATGTAATGGAGGCATCATTTGAACATTGATAACCATCAAATACTGCTTCCTTTTATATATTCCACGTTGCTGTTCTTTGCTTGCTGGATTGTTGTGATCCACTATCATCGTTATACAAAACTGATTGCACTTTTTTATGCGTTTTTACTGATGTATACCGTCTATGCCGTCGCGATGGAATATCACTATCACCGTACTAGCCTCCCCATGCTGGCAACGGTTTCCGCAGTACACTCCATCAGCAGCGTGGAGCGTCGTATGACCGACACTTGTCATTATCTCAGGGGCGGTAGAGTAGATTGCTCCACGTTATATGACTATGATCTTACCTGGCGGGTTAACGACAAAACCTGGGTTTACCACGCCG
Source organism: Pseudocitrobacter corydidari (assembly GCF_021172065.1). Classification (NCBI taxonomy): domain Bacteria; kingdom Pseudomonadati; phylum Pseudomonadota; class Gammaproteobacteria; order Enterobacterales; family Enterobacteriaceae; genus Pseudocitrobacter; species Pseudocitrobacter corydidari. The sequence continues at coordinate 883,420 of NZ_CP087880.1, forward strand.
AGGACAAACGAGTGGAACCGAATGGTGCCATGTGCGTGAATGTCGTTAAAGATAAACCCGCTATTGGCAAACCCTGCGAAAATATTTTTTTTAACGTGAGCCATTTACCGGTGCTGATAGCGATTTGGGCGATAAGCGCTTTTATTTTTTTAGTAGTCATCGGATATCAACTGAAGATGCGTCGCATGTCGCCGCATCCAACCCCTGGTCTTTATCGTATTTACACGATATCGGGTCAATTACTACTGGAAACGAAGAGTTGGCAAGAGGCAATGCCGTTTATTTCCGGGAAATACCTGCTGCCTTCAACCAGAAAAACGGTTGAAGAGATTATTATCGATGGAAAAAAGAAAAAGGTAGGTTGTGTGAGTTATTATGTTCGGCCCAGAAAGGGGCGCAAGAAAATTGGTCTATAAATAATTGTTTAACCTTCCAACAAAATTTAGGTAGCAAGACACTCTTCTCAATGCAACATCTTACTAACGCAATCCTTCGCCAGAAAGGGCAGGTATGGGGTGCCCGTCAGCGCTATAATGCGCGCCAGAAAGACATTTTTAATGTTATCCCCGCTGGATATCTATCCAGCATTTTTTTATGATACACCTTTGTATCAGAGCCATTAACGCAGGAGCGTCATGTGATAGGCAGACTCAGAGGCATCATCATTGAAAAACAACCCCCGTTAGTACTGCTGGAAACGGGCGGCGTCGGCTATGAAGTGCATATGCCGATGACCTGCTTTTATGAGCTGCCGGAAGCGGGGCAAGAAGCCATCATCTTCACCCATTTTGTGGTGCGCGAAGATGCACAGTTGCTTTACGGCTTTAACAACAAACAGGAACGTACCCTGTTTAAAGAGTTGATTAAAACTAACGGCGTGGGCCCGAAACTGGCGCTGGCGATCCTCTCCGGCATGTCGGCGCAGCAGTTCGTCAATGCCGTTGAACGCGAAGAACTTGGCGCACTGGTGAAACTGCCGGGTATTGGTAAAAAAACCGCCGAGCGTTTGATTGTCGAAATGAAAGACCGCTTCAAGGGCCTGCACGGCGACCTGTTTACCCCGGCTGCCGATCTGGTGCTCACCTCTCCGGCAGGCCCGGCGACGGACGATGCCGAGCAGGAAGCGGTTGCCGCGCTGGTGGCGCTGGGCTATAAACCTCAGGAAGCCAGCCGGATGATCAGTAAAATTGCGCGTCCGGATGCCAATAGCGAAACATTGATCCGCGAAGCGTTACGCGCTGCGCTGTGAGGTAGAGGATGATTGAAGCAGACCGCCTGATTAGTGCTGAAAGCACGTTGCCGGAAGATATAGTAGACCGTGCCATCAGGCCAAAATTGCTGGAAGAGTATATTGGTCAGCCGCAGGTGCGATCGCAGATGGAGATTTTCATCCAGGCTGCGAAACTGCGTGGCGATGCACTCGACCACCTGCTGATTTTCGGCCCTCCGGGGCTGGGTAAAACCACGCTTGCCAATATTGTCGCCAATGAAATGGGCGTGAATTTGCGTACTACGTCTGGCCCGGTGCTGGAGAAAGCGGGCGACCTGGCGGCGATGCTCACCAACCTCGAACCGCATGATGTGCTGTTTATCGATGAAATCCATCGACTGTCACCGGTGGTGGAAGAGGTGCTCTATCCGGCGATGGAGGATTATCAGCTCGACATTATGATTGGCGAAGGCCCGGCCGCACGCTCGATCAAAATCGATCTGCCGCCGTTTACCCTGATTGGCGCGACCACGCGTGCGGGTTCGTTAACCTCGCCGCTGCGTGACCGTTTCGGTATCGTTCAGCGTCTTGAGTTTTATCAGGTGCCTGACCTGCAACATATCGTTGGCCGTAGCGCCCGCTATATGGGGCTGGAGATGAGCGACGAAGGCGCGCTGGAAGTCGCTCGCCGCGCGCGTGGTACCCCACGTATCGCCAACCGCCTGTTGCGCCGCGTTCGCGATTTCGCGGAAGTGAAGCATGATGGCTCCATCTCAGCGGAGATCGCCGCGCAGGCGCTGGATATGCTTAACGTCGATGCGGAAGGGTTTGATTACATGGACCGCAAATTGCTGCTGGCCGTTATCGATAAATTCTTCGGCGGCCCGGTGGGGTTAGATAACCTGGCGGCGGCGATTGGTGAAGAGCGGGAAACCATTGAAGATGTGCTGGAGCCCTACCTGATTCAGCAGGGCTTCCTGCAACGTACGCCGCGTGGACGTATGGCGACGGTGCGTGCATGGAATCACTTCGGCATTACACCGCCTGAAATGCCCTGAGAACCGTGTCGGATGGCGATGCTCACGCATCTTATCCGGCCTACCAAACCGTATCCCCAGGCCGGATAAGGCGAAGCCGCATCCGGCATCTCAACGGCTCACTGAGCCTGCTTTTTCATCATACTGAAAATAAACAGCATCGCTGCACACAGAACGACTGACGGGCCAGCCGGTGTATCATAAAACGCCGAGAAGGTCAGGCCGCCGGTGACCGCAATCATCCCTACGCCAACGGCGATGCTCGCCATTTGCTCCGGTGTACGGGCAAAACGACGCGCCGTCGCGGCGGGAATAATCAGCAGCGAAGTAATGATTAGCGCACCTACAAACTTCATAGCCACGCCGATGGTTAATGCCGTCACCAGCATCAGCAGCAGTTTCACACGCTGCAACTTCACGCCGTCGACAAACGCCAGATCCGGGCTGATGGTCATCGACAGCAGGTTACGCCACTGCCAGAAGAGAATGGCCAGCACAATCACCACGCCAATCGCGATGGAAATCAGATCTTCAGGCGTCACCGCCAACAGATCGCCAAACAGATACGCCATCAGGTCAACGCGGATATTCGACATCAGGCTGACCACCACCAGACCCAGCGACAGCGCACTGTGCGCCATAATCCCCAGCAAGGTATCGACCGCAAGGTGAGGGCGTTTTTCCAGCCATACCAGCCCGCCGGCTAAAAAGAGCGTAACCGCGATAACCGCATAGAAAGGATTAACATCCAGCAGCAGGCCAAACGCCACGCCCAGTAATGAGGCATGGGCCAGGGTATCGCCGAAATAGGACATGCGACGCCAGACCACAAACGAACCCAGTGGGCCAGCGGCGCACGCCAGCATCATCCCGGCCAGCCAGCCGGGCAGTAACAATTCAATCATGAGTGACCATTTCCCCGACGCAAAACAATACGACCCTGTAAATCGTGGCGATGGTTATGCTGATGGCGGTAGATGCCGAGCTGCTCAGCGCCGCGCGGGCCGAACATTGAGATAAATTCCGGGTGCATTGACACCACGTCCGGCGTGCCGGAACAGCAGATGTGATGATTCAGGCATAAAACTTCGTCCGTTTTAGCCATCACCAGGTGCAGATCATGCGAAACCATTAATACCGCGCAGTCCAGTTCCTGACGCAGCTGGTTAATCAGATCGTACAGCGCGACCTGCCCGTTAACGTCGACGCCCTGCGTCGGTTCGTCCAGCACCAGCAGTTGCGGGCTGTTCAACAGCGCGCGTGCCAGCAGGACGCGTTGCGTCTCGCCGCCAGAGAGTTTCTGCATGGGCGCGTTAAGCAAATGACCGGCCTGCACGCGTTTCAGCGCCGGAAGGATATCCGCTTTTTTGGTCGCCGGGTGCAGGCGTAAGAAACGCTCCACCGTCAGCGGCAGCGTGGCATCGAGGTGTAATTTCTGCGGCACATAGCCAATGCGCAGTTTGCCCTCGCGCTTGATCACGCCTTCATTGGGTGCTACCAGGCCTAAAACCACGCGTACCAGCGTGGATTTACCCGCGCCGTTCGGCCCGAGTAACGTCAAAATGCGTCCTGGCTTGAGGGCCAGCGAAATGTCAGACAACACGCGGCGCTGGCCGAATGAGACCGAAACATTTTCCAGTGTTACAAGATTCGTCATAGCAATTAGGGGTTGCACAAGTGAGTGAATGTTATAATATCACATTCCACTTATTCATTACGATTATCAGACGCATTATGTTACAGAAAAATACGCTTCTTTTCGCTGCTTTATCGATTGCGTTTAGCGGTGCCGCCGTTCAGCGCGCTGACGCGGCTGTTGTCGCCTCACTGAAACCACTTGGATTTATCGCTTCAGCTATCACCGATGGCGTCACCGAGACGCAGGTTTTATTGCCGGACGGTGCGTCTGAACATGATTATTCGTTACGTCCATCTGATGTAAAACGCTTACAGAACGCGGACTTAGTCGTATGGATTGGGCCGGAAATGGAAGCTTTCATGAATAAGTCAGCACAAAGCATTTCTGACAAAAATAAAGTCACCGTTGCCCAGCTTGACGGCGTGAAACCGTTGCTCATGAAAGGGGGAGATGATGATGACCATGACCATGAAGGTGACCACGATCACGCAGGCCATGAGAGTGAAAAAGGTGACGCACATCACCATCACGGTGACTACAACATGCATCTGTGGCTCTCGCCAGAGATAGCGCGGCTGTCAGCGGTTGCAATCCATGACAAATTAGTGGAACTTATGCCGCAGAGTCGAGCCAAACTCGACGCCAACCTGAAGGATTTTGAGGCACAGTTAGCCACAGCCGATAAAGAGGTTGGTAACGAGCTGGCACCGCTGAAAGGGAAGGGGTATTTCGTTTTTCATGACGCCTATGGCTACTATGAAAAACAGTACGGTTTAACGCCACTTGGCCACTTTACCGTAAACCCTGAAATCCAACCCGGTGCGCAGCGTTTACATCAAATCAGAACACAGTTGGTTGAGCAAAAAGCAACCTGCGTTTTTGCTGAGCCACAGTTCAGGCCAGCGGTCGTTGAAGCGGTGGCCAGGGGAACTTCTGTGCGTATGGGCACGTTAGATCCTCTGGGTACAAACATTCAATTGAGCAAAGAGAGTTACGCGACGTTTCTTCGTCAACTCGCGAACCAATATTCGAGCTGCCTGAAGGGAGATTAATGAGGAAGTGAATACGTGCAACAGATAGCCCGCTCTGTCGCCCTGGCGTTTAACAATTTGCCGCGACCCCACCGCGTTATGCTGGGGTCGTTGACAGTCCTGACTTTAGCGGTCGCCGTATGGCGACCATACGTTTATCACCCAACATCCAGCCCGATTGTGCGCACCATCGAGCTGGAACAGAAAGAAATCCGTTCCCTGTTGCCGGAAGCGAGCGAGCCTATCGACCAGGCAGCACAGGAAGATGAAGCAATCCCACAGGATGAGCTGGACGAGAAAACCGATAACCAGCATGAGTATGTTGTCTCCACAGGCGACACCCTCAGCAGCATCCTCAATCAGTATGGTATTGATATGGGTGATATCAGTCGTCTTGCGGCGGCGGATAAAGACCTGCGTAATATGAAAATCGGCCAACAGCTCTCCTGGACGCTGACGGCGGATGGCGATTTACAACAGCTCACCTGGGAAATGTCCCGTCGCGAAACCCGTACCTACGACCGTGTGGCTAACGGCTTTAAAATGAGCGCTGAAACGCAACAGGGCGAGTGGGTGAACAGCCTGCTGAAAGGCACCGTTGGCGGCAGCTTTGTGACCAGCGCGCGCAATGCTGGCCTTACCAGCACAGAAGTCAGTGCGGTAATCAAAGCGATGCAGTGGCAGATGGATTTCCGTAAGCTGAAAAAAGATGATGAATTCGCCGTACTGATGTCGCGCGAAATGCTGGATGGCAAGCGCGAGCAGAGCCAACTTGTTGGCGTGCGTATCCGTTCCGAAGGTAAAGATTACTACGCGATCCGCTCCGAAGACGGTAAGTATTACGACCGTAACGGTACCGGGCTGGCAAAAGGGTTCTTGCGTTTCCCAACCGCGCGTCAGTTCCGCGTCTCCTCTAACTTTAACCCGCGTCGCCTGAACCCGGTTACCGGCCGTGTCGCGCCGCACCGTGGCGTAGACTTCGCAATGCCGCAAGGCACGCCAGTACTGGCGGTGGGTGATGGTGAAGTGGTCATGGCGAAGCGTAGCGGTGCGGCAGGTTACTATGTAGCGATCCGTCATGGTCGTACCTACACCACCCGTTACATGCACCTGCGTAAAATCCTCGTGAAACCAGGGCAAAAAATCAAACGTGGCGACCGTATCGCGCTTTCCGGGAATACCGGGCGTTCTACCGGCCCGCACCTGCACTATGAAGTGTGGATCAACCAGCAGGCAGTCAACCCGCTGACGGCGAAACTTCCGCGCACGGAAGGCCTGACCGGCTCCGATCGTACGGATTACCTGGCACAGGTTAAGCTGGTCCTTCCGCAGCTACGTTTTGATTAATTTCGCTTAATTTATATGCAATTAAAGCCGGTGTACTCAGTGTCACCGGCTTTTTCTTTTGTGTGAACCAGAGCGCCTCGCTACACTATCGGTAATCGTTTCGCACCAGAAGCGCTCTTCATGGAATAAGCATGGAAACAAACAAAAAAAACAGTGAATACATTCCTGAATTCGAGAAAGACTTTCGCCGCCCACAGTACTGGGGTGCGTGGCTGGGTGTATTCGCCTTTGCGGGAGCCGCTTGTTTACCCGCGAAAGTACGCGACCCGCTCTTAGGCTCTTTAGGCCGTCTGGCCGGACGTTTAGGTAAAAGCGCTCGCCGCCGCGCACAAATCAACCTGCGCTACTGCTTCCCGGACAAAAGCGATGCAGAAGTCGAGTCTATCATTGATGGTATGTATACCACTGCCCCGCAGGCGATGGCGATGATGGCTGAACTGGCGATTCGCGGGCCAGAGAAAATTCTGCCGCGCGTCGACTGGCAGGGCAAAGAGATCATCGACGAAATGCACGAGAAGGGCGAGAACGTCATTTTCCTCGTGCCGCACGGTTGGGGTGTGGATATCCCGGCAATGCTGATGGCGTCGCAGGGGCAGAAAATGGCCGCCATGTTCCACAATCAGGGCAATAAAGTATTCGATTACGTGTGGAATACCGTACGTCGTCGTTTTGGTGGTCGCCTGCATGCGCGTAACGATGGCATTAAGCCGTTTATCCAATCCGTGCGTCAGGGCTACTGGGGCTACTATCTGCCGGATCAGGATCACGGCCCGGAGCACAGCGAGTTCGTCGATTTCTTCGCCACCTATAAAGCCACGCTTCCGGCGATTGGTCGTCTGATGAAGGTGTGCCGTGCGCGCGTTGTGCCGCTGTTCCCGGTCTATGATGGCAAAACGCATCGTTTAACCATTCTGGTACGCCCGCCGATGGACGATCTGTTGGAAGCAGACGATCACACCATTGCGCGTCGAATGAATGAAGAGGTGGAGATTTTTGTCGGCCCACATCCGGAACAGTACACCTGGATCCTGAAGCTGCTGAAAACGCGTAAGCCTGGCGATATTAAGCCGTATAAACCGAGCGAGCGATATCCGGAGTAAGTGCTTTATGTGCCCGGCGGCGCTGCGCTTACCAGGCCTACATGATTTGAGTAGAGCGAAGTCTGGTAGGCCTGATAAGCGAAGCGCCATCAGGCAAATTACAGCCAGCTCGTTGCCAAAAAAAGGCCTCTTCCTGTGAAGAGGCCTTTGTTCTGATAAAAGATAATTTTTATTCGACTGTCAAAATACGTGTGGTGTTGGTGGAACCCACGGTATCCATCACATCACCCTGCGTCACAATTACCAGGTCGCCGGCAACCAGATAGCCTTTGTCGCGCAGCAGATTAACGGCTTCATGGGCCGCCGCAACGCCGTCGCTTTCGCTATCGAAATGAACCGGGGTCACGCCGCGATACAGCGCGGTCAGGTTCAGGGTGCGCTCATGACGCGACATGGCGAAAATCGGCAGACCGGAGGTGATACGTGAAGTCATCAGCGCGGTACGGCCAGACTCGGTCATGGTGATGATGGCGCTAACGCCTTTCAGGTGGTTTGCCGCGTACATCGCAGACATCGCAATCGCTTCTTCCACGTTATCGAACTGCACGTCCAGACGGTGTTTAGAGACGTTGATGCTTGGGATTTTTTCCGCACCCAGGCATACGCGCGCCATCGCCGCGACGGTTTCAGACGGATACTGGCCAGCGGCGGTTTCCGCTGACAGCATCACCGCATCGGTACCATCCAGCACGGCGTTCGCCACGTCCATGACTTCCGCACGGGTTGGCATTGGGTTGGTGATCATCGATTCCATCATCTGGGTTGCAGTGATCACTGCACGGTTCAACTGACGTGCGCGACGAATCAGCGCTTTCTGAATACCTACCAGCTCCGGGTCGCCGATTTCAACACCCAGGTCGCCACGCGCAACCATCACCACGTCAGATGCCAGAATGATGTCATCCATCGCGTCCTGGCTGCATACGGCTTCCGCACGTTCAACTTTCGCCACGATTTTCGCATCGCAGCCTGCTTCGCGCGCCAGGCGACGAGCGTAGTTCAGGTCTTCGCCACAGCGCGGGAAGGAGACCGCCAGATAGTCGACAGCAATTTTTGCCGCCGTCACGATATCTGCTTTGTCTTTCTCGGTCAGAGCTTCAGCAGAGAGGCCGCCGCCCAGTTTGTTAATACCTTTGTTGTTGGAAAGCGGGCCGCCGACGGTCACTTCGGTGAACACTTTCATGCCCTGAACTTCCAGCACTTTCAGCTGTACGCGACCATCGTCGAGCAGCAGAATATCGCCCGGGACCACATCCGCAGGCAGACCTTTATAGTCGATACCGACTTTTTCTTTATCGCCTTCACCTTTACCCAGGTTGGCGTCGAGCAGGAATTTATCGCCAATATTGAGGAAAACTTTGCCTTCTTTGAAGGTAGATACACGGATTTTTGGACCCTGGAGATCGCCTAAAATAGCTACATGACGACCGAGTTTTGCCGCGATTTCGCGTACTTTATCTGCGCGAAGTTTATGATCTTCCGGCGTGCCGTGAGAGAAGTTCATTCGTACAACGTTGGCACCTGCGGCAATCACTTTCTCAAGATTATTGTCGCGGTCAGTGGCTGGCCCTAACGTGGTAACGATTTTGGTTCTGCGAAGCCTTCTGGACATGTAATACTCCGTTAACTTAAACAACCAGGTGTTGCGTGAACATGGATTCGGCACCTTTAAGGTAGCACCGCTTGGGCAGTGATAACGCCGAATGTCTAATCAATAGTGCTGTAACGATTTTTAATGGTTATCGCTGTGTGTCATACGTTCTTTATCAAACCGCGATTCCTTTAACGCTTCTTTGACTCGCTTCAAGTTATCCCTGAATTTCGCGCCCCGGCGCAGCGTAAAACCGGTAGCCAGCACGTCAATCACCGTCAACTGTGCCAGCCTGGAAACCATGGGCATATAAACGTCGGTGTCTTCGGGAACGTCGAGCGTAATGGCAAGGGTGGCTTCGCGCGCGAGCGGCGTGTTGGCCGACGTCAGCGCAATCACCATGGCATCGTTCTCACGCGCCAGCTGTGCCAGTTCCACCAGGCTTTTGGTTCTGCCGGTGTGTGATATCAGCACCACGACGTCATCTTCGCTGCAATTCATACAGCTCATCCGTTGCAGGACGATGTCATCGGAATAGACCACCGGCACGTTGAAGCGGAAGAATTTGTTCATGGCGTCGTGGGCGACAGCGGCGGAAGAGCCCAATCCGAAGAAGGCGATACGTTTGGCCTGGGTAAGCAGATCAACCGCCCGGTTTACCGCCGACATCTCCAGCGACTGGCGGACGTGGGCCAGGCTTGCCATCGCCGACTCAAATATTTTCCCTGTGTATGCTTCTACGCTGTCATCTTCATCCACATTACGATTAACATACGGTGTACCGTTGGCCAGGCTTTGGGCAAGATGAAGCTTAAAATCGGGGAAGCCGCGCGTTTCCAGGCTGCGGCAAAAACGGTTAACCGTTGGCTCGCTGACCTCGGCTTCCAGTGCCAGCGCCGCGATACTCGAATGGATAGCCTGCTCTGGCGCGGCAAGGATCACCTCCGCCACTTTACGTTCGGATTTGCTAAGGTTTTCCAGTTGCGACTGAATTTTTTCCAGCATGTTCATCGTGATGGGGCGCTCATTGATTGAAACGATTCCATTAATGGGTGAAATCTGCAGGCGTTTTAGCAAGAATATACCCCTCAAGGTTGATGAAAGGGGACAAACACCAGCAAAAAATGTTGTTTTTTTTCATTACATGATCAACGTCGAATTTTTGCATTCCCGAGCAGGGCGAAAGAACGAACAAAATTAGCGCTTTGCCCAGGCGTTAAGCCGCAGATATTTCCATTTGTGCGGTCAAAGGCGGTAAAAGGTTTCGGTAAGTTAGTAAACACAGTACAGTGCGGTGTAATAAAATTACAACTGTAGCCTGGCATAAGAACCAGGAAATACAACTGAGGAGAATGACATGGCGGTAACGCAAACGGCCCAGGCATGCGATCTGGTCATTTTCGGCGCGAAAGGTGACCTGGCGCGTCGTAAATTGTTGCCTTCCCTGTATCAGCTTGAAAAAGCCGGTCAGATCAATCCGGAGACCCGTATTATTGGGGTAGGACGAGCGGATTGGGACAAAGAGGCGTACACCAAAGTGGTGCGCGAGGCGCTCGAAACCTTCATGAAGGAGAAAATTGATGAAGGTTTGTGGGAGACCCTGAGCGGCCGCCTGGATTTCTGCAATCTGGATGTCAACGACACCAGCGCGTTTAGCCGCCTTGGCGCGATGCTGGATCAGAAAAACCGTGTCACCATCAACTACTTCGCGATGCCGCCAAATACGTTCGGCGCGATTTGCAAAGGTTTGGGTGAGGCGAAACTGAACGCCAAGCCTGCGCGCGTGGTGATGGAAAAACCGCTGGGCACCTCGCTTGCGACCTCTCGTGAAATCAACGACCAGGTGGGCGAGTACTTCGAAGAGTGCCAGGTTTACCGTATCGACCACTATCTGGGTAAAGAAACGGTTCTGAACCTGCTGGCGCTGCGTTTTGCCAACTCCCTGTTTGTTAATAACTGGGATAATCGCACTATCGATCACGTCGAAATCACCGTGGCAGAAGAAGTCGGTATCGAAGGCCGTTGGGGTTACTTCGACCAGGCCGGTCAGATGCGCGATATGATTCAGAACCACCTGCTGCAAATTCTGTGCATGATTGCGATGTCGCCGCCGTCCGATCTGACTGCCGACAGCATTCGCGATGCCAAAGTAAAAGTACTGAAATCCCTGCGTCGTATCGACCGTTCTAACGTGCGCGAAAAAACCGTGCGCGGTCAGTACACCTCAGGTTTTGCTCAGGGCAAAAAAGTGCCGGGCTACCTGGAAGAAGAAGGCGCCAACAAGCAGAGCAATACGGAAACCTTCGTCGCTATCCGCGTGGATATCGATAACTGGCGCTGGGCGGGCGTGCCGTTCTACCTGCGCACCGGTAAACGACTGCCGACCAAATGCTCTGAAGTGGTGGTGTACTTCAAAAACCCGGAACTCAATCTGTTTAAAGAGTCCTGGCAGGAGCTGCCGCAGAATAAACTGACGATTCGCTTGCAGCCAGATGAAGGTGTGGATATCCAGGTGCTGAACAAAGTGCCGGGTCTGGACCACAAACATAACCTGCAAATCACCAAGCTGGATCTGAGCTACTCCGAAACCTTCAATCAAACGCACCTGGCGGATGCTTACGAGCGCCTGCTGCTGGAAACCATGCGCGGAATTCAGGCGCTCTTCGTGCGTCGCGATGAGGTGGAAGAAGCGTGGAAGTGGGTCGACTCCATCACTGAAGCGTGGGCCGCCGATCAGGATCCGCCGAAACCATACCAGGCAGGCACCTGGGGGCCGGTGGCTTCCGTTGCGATGATCACCCGCGATGGCCGTTCCTGGAACGAGTTTGAGTAAGGAATGCCGGTAATCCCATTGGGGTATTTTACCGGTAACATGATCTAACACAGCATGTAGTGCTATTTTTACGCATTTAAGCCCCGGGTGGATTCACCCCCGGGGCTTTTTTTATTACACTATCTTCAGATGTTTGCCCCTAAGCTACAGAATACGGGGGTTTTGTGGCAGAAAATGCTAATCAAAACCTTATGTCGCTGGAGCCTGGACAGAAAAATTTTGAGGAGCTTTTATGAATCCTGTGTTGTTACGCGTAACAAATCGCATTATCGACCGCTCGCGCGATACCCGTTCTGCCTACCTTGAACGCATCAAGCGTGCGAAGACAGAAACCGTTCACCGCTCCCTGCTGGCCTGCGGTAACCTGGCGCACGGTTTTGCGGCTTGCGGCGCAGAGGATAAAGCCTCGCTGAAAAGCATGCTGCGTAACAATATTGCGATCATCACCTCCTATAACGACATGCTCTCCGCGCATCAGCCGTATGAGCACTATCCGGATATCATTCGTAAAGCCCTGCACAGCGTCAATGCTGTGGGTCAGGTTGCGGGTGGCGTACCGGCGATGTGCGATGGCGTCACGCAGGGCCAGGACGGGATGGAACTCTCCCTGCTGAGCCGTGAAGTGATCGCCATGTCGGCGGCAGTGGGCCTGTCTCACAATATGTTCGACGGCGCGCTGTACCTCGGCGTGTGCGATAAAATCGTCCCTGGGCTGGCGATGGCGGCGCTCTCTTTCGGCCACTTGCCGTCCGTATTCATTCCGTCAGGCCCGATGGCCAGCGGCCTGCCGAACAAAGAAAAAGTACGTATTCGTCAGCTGTATGCGGAAGGCAAAGTTGATCGCAACGCGCTGCTGGAATCCGAAGCCGCTTCTTACCATGCGCCAGGTACCTGTACGTTCTACGGCACCGCGAACACCAACCAAATGGTTATTGAATTCATGGGGATGCAGCTGCCAGGCTCTTCATTTGTTCACCCGGACGCGCCGCTGCGTCAAGAACTGACTGCGGCCGCCGCACGTCAGGTGACCCGCATGACCGGTAACGGCAACGAATGGATGCCGCTCGGTCAGATGATCGACGAAAAAGTGGTGGTCAACGGTATCGTTGCGCTGCTGGCAACCGGGGGCTCCACTAACCACACTATGCACCTGGTCGCCATGGCGCGTGCGGCGGGCATCATCATCAACTGGGATGACTTCTCTGAAATCTCCGACGTTGTGCCGCTGATGGCGCGTCTGTACCCGAACGGCCCGGCGGATATTAACCACTTCCAGGCTGCGGGCGGTGTGCCGGTGCTGGTGCGCGAACTGCTGAAAGGCGGCCTGCTGCACGAAGACGTAAATACCGTGGCGGGCTTCGGTCTGTCTCACTACACCATGGAACCGTGGCTGAATAACGGCAAGCTCGACTGGCGTGAAGGCGCGACTGCGTCTCTGGATGAAAACATCATCGCCTCCTTCGACAAACCGTTCTCCAGACATGGCGGCACAAAAGTGCTGAGCGGCAACCTTGGCCGCGCGGTGATGAAAACGTCTGCTGTGCCAGTCGAAAACCAGGTTATTGAAGCGCCAGCCGTGGTCTTTGAGAGCCAGCATGACGTTCTGCCAGCCTTCGAAGCGGGCCTGCTGGACAAAGATTGCGTGGTCGTTGTGCGCCATCAGGGACCAAAAGCGAACGGAATGCCAGAATTACATAAACTCATGCCGCCACTTGGTGTATTATTGGACCGCTGTTTCAAAATTGCGTTAGTCACCGATGGACGACTCTCTGGTGCATCAGGTAAAGTGCCGTCAGCAATTCATGTCACCCCGGAAGCATACGATGGTGGCTTGCTGGCAAAAGTACGTGACGGCGATATGATCCGTGTCAACGGGCAGACCGGCGAATTAACGCTGCTGGTCGATGAAGCCGAGCTGGCCGCACGTCAACCGCACATTCCTGACATGAGCGCCTCCCGTGTCGGTACTGGCCGCGAAATGTTCAGCGCGCTACGTGAGAAACTCTCCGGCGCAGAGCAGGGCGCAACCTGCATTACCTTTTAAGATGATACGTTTTTAGATCTGGCGAGAGAATAATCTGATGAAAAACTGGAAAACCACTGCAGAAGCAATCCTGACTACGGGTCCTGTTGTACCGGTAATCGTAGTGAACAAGCTGGAACACGCTGTGCCGATGGCAAAAGCGCTGGTTGCAGGCGGTGTACGCGTGCTGGAAGTGACCCTGCGTACCGCGTGCGCAATGGATGCTATCCGCGCTATCGCTAAAGAAGTGCCGGACGCTATCGTAGGTGCGGGTACCGTCACTAACCCGCAGCAGCTGAAAGAAGTCACCGAAGCAGGTGCGCAGTTCGCCATCAGCCCGGGCCTGACCGACTCTCTGCTGAAAGCGGCAACCGAAGGTACTATCCCGCTGATCCCGGGTATCAGCTCTGTTTCTGAACTGATGCTGGGTATGGATCACGGTCTGAAAGAGTTCAAATTCTTCCCGGCTGAAGCCAACGGCGGCGTGAAAGCGCTGCAGGCGATTGCAGGTCCGTTCTCTCAGGTTCGTTTCTGCCCAACCGGCGGTATCTCTCTGAAAAACTGCCGCGATTACCTGGCGCTGAAAAGCGTTCTGTGCGTTGGTGGTTCCTGGCTGGTTCCGGCTGATGCGCTGGAAGCAGGCGACTACGACCGCATCACCAAACTGGCTCGTGAAGCGGTAGAGACTGCAACGCTGTAAGTTCGAGATCATGCCGGGTGGCACTGCGTTTACCCGGCCTAAAACCAGAAGCGGGCCATCGGCCCGCTTTTTTTATCCCTTCACGATCACGGCGGCGGCGGCGGCTTTTGCCCGCTCGATGGCGTCATCAACCGAATCCGCTGTTGCCAGCGCCACGCCCATTCGACGCGTACCGTCAATTTCCGGTTTAGCAAACAGGCGAACCTGCAAACCCGCGCCCACTGCGCCATTGACGTTATCAAAGGTGACATTATGGCTCTGCATGCGCGGCAATATAACCGCCGAAGCGGACGGCCCATACTGACGAATCGCGCCAACCGGCAGGCCCAGAAATGCGCGGACGTGCAGGGCGAATTCGGAGAGGTCTTGTGAAATCAGCGTCACCATCCCGGTGTCATGCGGGCGCGGGGAAACCTCGCTGAAGATAACCTCATCGCCACAGACAAACAGTTCGACACCAAACAAGCCATGACCGCCCAGCGCCAGCACAACGTCCCGCGCGATAGCCTGCGCACGTTCCAGCGCGAGGGCGCTCATCTGCTGCGGCTGCCACGATTCGCGATAATCGCCATCTTCCTGGCGGTGACCGACCGGTGCGCAGAAGTGAACGCCATCGACCGCGCTCACCGTCAGCAGGGTGATTTCAAAATCGAAATTCACCACGCCTTCGACGATGACAAGGCCCGCGCCCGCACGGCCACCCTGCTGAGCATATTGCCAGGCATCGGCAAGCTGCGTTTCGCTGCGGATAAAGCTCTGGCCTTTGCCAGATGAGCTCATTACCGGTTTGATGATGCAGGGCAGGCCAATCTGCTGGACGGCATCACGGAACGCAGCTTCGCTGTCGGCAAAACGATATGCCGACGTGGGGAGCTTGAGTTCTTCGGCGGCCAGGCGACGAATGCCTTCGCGGTTCATGGTCAGTTGCGTGGCGCGTGCGCAGGGCACCACGTTCTGGCCCTGACGTTCCAGCTCAACCAGCATGTCAGTAGCGATGGCTTCAATTTCCGGCACGATGAAATGCGGTTTTTCCGCCTCGACCAGCGCTTTCAGCGCCTGACCATCCAGCATGTTAATGACGTGCGAGCGATGAGCGACGTGCATGGCAGGCGCATCGGCATAGCGATCGACAGCAATCACTTCAATTCCCAGTCGCTGACACTCAATGGCGACCTCTTTTCCGAGTTCGCCAGAACCTAATAGCATTACGCGCGTCGCCGCAGGACGCAGGGCTGTGCCTAGTAAAGTCATTACATCTTCCATCGTCTGTCAAAATTTCGTGCATTATAAACGAAAACGTTTGCGTCTGTCTTGCTGTCAGCGTTAACCCGGCGCTATCACCCTAAATTTGCGCATCTTTATGCGTAGCAGACATATCCTGACATCGGCTCGCCTACGCTGGATAACTGGCACAAATCTATCGGAGGTCATATGTCTGGCTGGCTTAATCAACTGCAATCGCTGCTGGGGCAAAAATCGGGTGAGGGGAAGAAAGATCTCAGCCAAATGCTGGTGCCTGGCGCACTGGGCGGGCTGGCGGGGTTGCTGGTCGCCAGTAAATCCTCGCGCAAAATGCTGGCGAAATACGGCACCGGGGCGCTGTTGGTCGGCGGCGGTGCGGTGGCTGGCAGCGTGTTGTGGAACAAATATAAAGATAAGTTAAAAGGTAACCCACAAACAGAACAGAAATACGGTGAACCCGCCGCGCCGCTGGATGTGCGTACGGAGCGGCTGATTCTGGCGTTGGTCTTTGCCGCGAAAAGCGACGGGCATATTGATGCCAAAGAGCAGGCGGCTATCGAACAGCAATTGCGCGAAGCCGGTGTTGAAGAGCAGGGGCGTGCGCTGATCGCCCAGGCTATCGAGCAGCCGCTCGATCCCCAACGTTTGGCGCGTGATGTGCATAACGAAGAAGAGGCTTTAGAGCTTTACTTTGTGAGTTGTGCGGCAATAGATATCGATCACTTTATGGAGCGCAGCTATCTGAATGCGCTGGGCGACGCGCTGAAGCTGCCGCCGGAAGTGCGAGAAGGCATCGAGCAGGATTTGCAGCAACAAAAACAGCAACTTTAAACGTCTTGTCACAGGTTTCGCTTGCATCGTCGTTTAATTTGTCCACCCTTATAGGGTGTAACTAATACAGAAGAACAATGACATGCCGCCAAAAGCGAAACGAATTCCTCACGCCATGACGCTTCATGGCGATACGCGTATCGATAACTATTTCTGGCTGCGCGACGATAATCGCGCAGATCCAGACGTTCTCGACTATCTGCATCAGGAAAATGATTACGGAAAAAGTGTGATGGATTCTCAGCGCGACCTTCAGGAGCGCGTGCTGAAGGAGATCATCGACCGTATTCCTCAGCGGGAAGAGTCCGCGCCCTATACCAAAAACGGTTATCGCTATCGCCAGGTGTATGAGCCGGGCTGCGAGTACGCGATATATCAGCGCCAGTCGGTGCAGAAGGGGGAGTGGGAACCCTGGGATCTGCTTCTCGACGCTAACCAGCGCGCCGCGCACAGCGAGTTTTATACCCTCGGTGGGCTGACGGTGTCACCGGACAACGATCTGCTGGCGATCACCGAAGATTATCTTTCGCGTCGCCAGTACGGCCTGCGTTTTTGCAATTTGCGTACCGGGAACTGGTATCCAGAAGTGCTGGAGAACGTCTCTCCCGGCATCGTCTGGGTCAATGATTCACAAACTCTCTATTATGTTCGTAAACACCCCACGACGCTTTTGCCGTGGCAGGTGTGGCGACATCGCATCGGTACGCCTGCGGCGCAGGATACGCTGGTGTATGAAGAGAAAGATGACACGTTCTACGTTAGCCTGCATAAAACGTCCTCGAAACACTATGTGGTGATTGCGCTCTCCAGCGCCACGACCAGCGAAATGCGGCTGCTCGATGCCGAGTTGCCGGATGCCGAACCGATCGTGTTCCTGCCGCGTCGAAAAGATCATGAATACAGCATCGATCACTTCCAGCATCATTTTTATATTCGCTCCAACCGTGAAGGGAAAAACTTCGGTCTTTACCGCAGTAACGTACGCGATGAGAAACAGTGGCAAACGCTGATTCCGGCACGCGATGATGTGATGCTTGAGAGCTTTACGCTCTTTACCGACTGGCTGGTGCTGGAGGAGCGTCAGCACGGCCTGACCAGCCTGCGGCAGATTAATCGCCATACCCATGAAGAGAGCGGGATCGCCTTTGATGACCCGGCCTATGTCACCTGGGTGGCCTATAACCCTGAGCCGGAAACGTCGCGGCTGCGCTATGGCTATTCGTCAATGACCACGCCGGACACACTGTTTGAGCTGGATATGGACACCGGTGAGCGTCGGGTGCTGAAACAGCAGGAAGTTAAAGGCTTCGACGGTTCACGTTATCAGAGCGAGCATCTGTGGATCACTGCACGCGACGGCGCAGAGGTTCCGGTATCGCTGGTATATCACCGCGAACATTTCCGCAAAGGAAAAAATCCGCTGCTGGTGTATGGCTACGGCTCTTACGGCGCCAGTATGGACGCCGATTTCAGCGGTAGCCGTCTGAGCCTGCTGGATCGCGGTTTTGTCTATGCTATCGCCCACGTTCGCGGCGGCGGCGAGTTGGGGCAGCAGTGGTATGAAGATGGCAAATTCCTCAAGAAGATGAACACCTTCAATGATTACCTGGATGTGACCGATGCGCTGCTGGCTCAGGGCTATGGTGATGCCAAACTGTGCTACGGCATGGGGGGCAGCGCGGGGGGGATGTTAATGGGAACCGCTATTAATCTGCGCCCTGAACTGTTCCATGGCGTGGTGGCGCAGGTGCCATTTGTTGATGTCGTCACGACGATGCTGGATGAGTCTATTCCGCTGACCACCGGGGAGTTTGAGGAGTGGGGAAATCCGCAGGATGAAACCTATTACCACTACATGAAGTCATACAGCCCCTACGACAATGTGCAGCCAATGGCGTATCCGCATCTGCTGGTGACCACCGGTCTGCATGATTCTCAGGTACAGTACTGGGAGCCCGCGAAATGGGTGGCTAAACTGCGCGAGCAGAAGGTGGATGATAACCTTCTGCTGCTGTGTACGGATATGGACTCCGGGCACGGTGGGAAGTCGGGGCGCTTCAAAAGTTATGAAGGCGTAGCGCTCGAATTCACGTTCCTGATTGCGCTGGCTCAGGGCACTTTACCCGGCAGAAGTGTCCGTTAAGTTATTCGCCCAAATAGTGCTTTAAGGTGAGGCGCAATTCCGGGCTCATTCGATCCAGGTTGTTGAACAACCAACGTAAATAACCTGGATCGTTTTCCGCCACTTCCGAAACCGCTTTGCCGCGGTATTTACCAAAGGTAAAGGTGCGCAGCAGCGCCGGGCGTCCGGTGACATCAACCATTTGCTCCGGCGACCAGCCAGAAACATCCATAATATTAATCAGTAATGCGGCGGTAATGTAGCAATCATACAATGCGCGGTGATGATGTAACCCCGGCGGCGTAGCGACGCTCAGTTTGCGCGATTTATACAGCGCCATGTTGCTGTATTTGATTCCGGGCCATAAGCGACGCGCCATCTTCATCGTGCAAATCCACTCGCCGTTCATTTCTGGCAGAACGCGACGGTCGAAACTGGCGTTGTGCGCGACATACCACGGGCTTCCCTGGTAAAACGGCAGCACCTCTTCAATCCACGGCTGATCGGCAACCATCTCTTCCGTAATGCGGTGAATCGCCATCGCCTGTGCGCTGATCGGGCGATCGGGGCGCACCAGGTGGCTCATTGGGTTGGTGATTTTCCCATCCACGACATCTACAGATGCTATCTCAACGACGCCCCCCTGAAGGTCGCAGGTTTCGGTATCGATCACGCGTAACATGGCTTACTCCCGGCCAAAAGAAGCTAGCGTAATGGAATGATGTCGCCTTGCCAACCCTGAGCGCTTTTTCTGCCGGTTACCAGCAGTTCACCCTGGTCCGCCCGGACGATCAGTTGCCCGGTTTCATCCCATAGTGCGCTGCCGCCGGAAAAGTTATCGCAGCTGTAGTTAGACTTAAGGACCGCGATGGCATGCTTTCGTGCAAACCATTGTAACCGCTGAGTATTCAGGCTCTGCTGTGATTCTGCGGTGCTGGTGAGCGTAGCCAGCAGCGACGCCTGTGGCGATAGATCGCAGCCATCGTTATTCAAATTGAACACACTGATATAGCGCGATTCCGGCGTCAGGCAGGTACCGTTGCCCTGCGCGCAGGTATACGGTTTCGCTGTGTCGGGGGAGAATATGGCCACGCCCTTACTGCGTTGACCGTTTTCCTCAACGGGTAAGCCAGCCACAATGGTTATCTGATGCTGGCGGGCCGCATCGGTGAGCGGTTGCAATTGGTCGATACCGGGAGGTGAGGGGAGCCCTGACTCACCCGTCAGGCCAGTCAGAGAGAGTTCAGGGAAAATTAATACCTTACATTCCAGTTTCGCCGCGGCGCGGATAAAACGGAGATGGTGAACAATATTTTCGGCGAGGCTGCCGTTTTGCGGCGCGAATTGCGCCGCTGCAATAGACCATGCCAGCATAGTTGCTTCCTTCAACAAGAGGTCAGTGGGTCGTTACTTCAGATTTTCCTAAGAAGTTTACACCGATTGCCGTAAGGAAGTGTAACAGTCCGTAAGGATTATTTTTGTTTCGGCTCGTAAGGCAAACGAGACAGGGAAACCGAGGCCAGACGATGAGCGATTAAACGCTCGCGGAACCAGTCGCGAAGGTGTTCCGGCTGTTCGCGTTCCACCACTTCGGCAACCACTGGCATGTTATAGCGTTCTTTAAAGGCGACGCCCGCTGCGGCAAGATCGACGTTCACTTTGTCCATCTCATCTTGAGGTAGTTTAGCCAGATTCGTATGCATCAGATTCTCTCCTTTCCAGGGGCGCAACGTTACTAAGAGTCTCGTAGAATGGCAAGCTTAATGGCGGCACATCTCGACTCAGGAATTATACAAGGTTATTCTTTCAGCTACATCCATAACAAAAGGGAATGAACAATATGGGATCCCACGTCGTTCGCACGCTCTGCGCTACGCTGTTTTTAACCTGCTCCCTCTCTGCCCCGGCTGTCTGGGCGCATGCCCACCTCAAACAACAGGTGCCTGCCGCGGAAAGTGAAGTTAGCCCCGCTCCGCAATCTATCACGCTGCATTTTTCTGAAGGCGTCGAATCGCGCTTCAGCGGCGTCACGGTGACTGGCGCAGATGATAAAAAAGTCGAAACGGGCAAAGCGGTACGCAGTGAAACCGATAAAACGCAACTGACGGTTCCGATCAATCAACCGTTGGCATCCGGGCTCTATACCGTTAACTGGCACGTTGTGTCAGTCGATGGGCATAAAACCCAGGGTCAGTACCAGTTTCGCGTGAAATAATATGCTGACGACGCTCTATGTTGGGCTGCGCTTCGTGCATTTTGCTGCGCTGATGGCGGTACTGGGATGCGCGCTTTATGGCGGCTGGTGGGCTCCAGCATCGCTGCGCCGTCTTTTCAGCCAGCGCTTTGCACCGCTGATTCATCTCTCGCTGCTGGCCTGCGCCGCATCGGCACTGTTGATGCTGATGGTGCAGGGCGGGTTGATGGGGGATGGCTGGCGCGACGTCTGGCAGCCTGAAGTCTGGCTGGCGGTGGCGGCGACGCAATTTGGCGGCGTCTGGCTGTGGCAAATCATTCTGGCGGGCGTGGCGCTAACCATCGGTTGGGTGAAACCGCGTCAGATGATGCGTTTACTGCTGCTCCTGACGGCGGCGCAGTTTATCCTGTTGGCAGGTACCGGGCATTCGGCAATGCGCGACGGGGCAATTGGCGCGCTACAGCGCGGGAACCATGGGCTGCATCTGCTGTTTGCGGCGGCCTGGCTTGGCGGCTTACTGCCGTTTCTATATTGTCTGAGACTGGCAAAAGGGCGCTGGCGGCAGGCGGCAATCTATACCATGATGCGTTTTTCACGGTACGGGCATCTCGCGGTGGCGGGTGTCGTGCTGACGGGAGTCATCAACGCATTATTGATTCAGAATGGCTGGCCATTGGATACGCCTTATAGCCGCATGCTGCTGGTAAAATGTGCGCTGGTCGCCATGATGGTGGTTATTGCGCTGGTGAACCGCTATGTTGTCGTGCCGCGAATGGTGTTGGCCGAGCCCGCTACGCAACGCTTTTTCCTGCGCACAACGCAGGTAGAACTTGTTCTTGGGGCACTGGTGCTGGCATGTGTCAGCCTGTTCCCCACCTGGGAACCTTTTTAAATAATGGCGAAGATATGAAAAAAATCGTTCTGACTCTTTTATTGTTAACGGCGGCGGGTCCCGCGCTGGCCGCTCCGCAAATTATCACCGTGAGCCGCTTTGAGGTGGGGAAAGATAAGTGGGCGTTTAATCGGGAAGAGGTGATGCTGACCTGTCGCCCGGGCAATGCGCTGTATGTCATTAACCCAAGCACGCTGGTTCAGTATCCGCTCAACAGCATCGCTGAAGAGCAGGTTAAGGCCGGGAAGACCACCGCGCAGCCGCTGAGCATCATACAAATTGATGATCCTGCGCGTCCGGGAGAGAAAATGAGCCTGGCGCCGTTTATCGAACGCGCCGAAAAGCTGTGCTGATTGTCAAAAATATCTAATTGATTCCAAATAAAAAACCGCCGCCATTCTGGGAATGTACGAGCGGTTTTTTTATGGTCTGCCGTTTTTTGACGCCGAAATTTTCTGACCGCTTTCGTCGCGGACTGGAAAACCTGGCACGGTCATCTATTCTTATAGTGCAAGGCGACTTAGCCTGCATTAATGCCAACTTTTAGCGCACGGCTCTCTCCCAAGAGCCATTTCCCTGGACCGAATACAGGAATCGTATTCGGTCTCTTTTTATCAGTCTGCTGCGACATCTGTGATGGTCAGCATCCTGAGCAAAGAGCCATACCTCCCGGTACGTCCTTTTTCTTTATATCATAGCGATTGTGTACTTAACAATTAATTTACATTTATTTTTTGATGCGGATATGTGTCGCTATGACCAGGTAAATTGCCAGCATTGCTCGGTGTTTCTGTATGATTAGGCGCTTTTATCAATGTATGGCGAAATAATTAGTCTGATGATCTGTTTTACACCTTCAGTATCATCGCATTTATAAAAGCTCTAAAGTTAAGAATGCTCTGACAAATAGAATAAATAAAGGAGTGAAGTAAATATTTATTTCCCTGATAAGTCCTTGTCTAATGAATAATTCGGAAATGCCTGATTAATCATCTGCTCTGGCGAACAAATCGCCGCAGACTGCGGCCTGCAGCGGGATGCAGCTCTAATGTAATCGTGTGATCTGCGTAAATCTCACTATCCTTTTTGCCAAAAAAAGTGCATGCTGGCGGCGAGTTAAGCTACAGCCTTCCGGTAAGTTTTTTTCTTTTTTCAGGTCTCTTTTGTAAAGTCTTGTCCTGAAAGTGAATTAGCCGAACGTATTACTGTCAAACTCTTGTACGTACCGCATAAAGAGTGATGAAAAGGATTCATTTTTTCCTTACGCGCTACTTTTTTTCATGCTTCAGGAAAAAATGATGTCAAAAGAATTTGATACCCGGTTATTGCACCCGCGTAATTGGTTAACATGGTTCGGCTTAGGTGTGCTTTGGCTCATCGTCCAGCTTCCTTATCCTGTCTTACATGCCCTCGGTTCAACGGTGGGTAAAATGTCTCGTCGTTTTCTTAAGCGCCGCGAGCGCATTGCTGCGCGTAACATTGAACTCTGCTTCCCTCAGATGGACGCGGCTTCACGTGAAGCGATGCTTGAGCAAAACTTTATGTCGCTCGGGATGGGCCTGATTGAAACCGGCATGGCCTGGTTCTGGAGTGATGCCCGCGTCAAAAAATGGTTTGATGTCGAAGGCTACGATAACCTCACCAAAGCGTTACAGCAGCATCGTGGTGTTATGGTTGTTGGCGTGCACTTTATGTCACTGGAGCTCGGGGGCAGGGTCATGGGGTTATGTCGCCCGATGATGGCAACCTATCGTCGTCATAATGATCCGCTGATGGAGTGGGTTCAGACCAAAGGTCGCCTGCGTTCCAATAAAGCGATGATCGATCGCCGCAATTTGCGTGGCCTGGTGCAGGCGCTGAAAGCCGGTGAAGCCGTGTGGTTTGCGCCAGATCAGGATTACGGCCCGAAGGGTAGCGTTTTCGCACCGTTCTTCTCCGTGAACGAAGCGGCAACCACCAACGGGACCTGGGTGCTTTCTCGTTTGTCAGGCGCGGCAATGCTCAGCATCACCATGGTGCGTAAGGCGAATAAGAAAGGTTACGTGCTGCACATCAGTGACGTGATGTCTGATTACCCGGTAAATGACGAAATCGATGCGGCCAGCTATATGAATAAAATCATCGAGAAAGAGATTTTACGCGCGCCGGAACAGTATCTGTGGGTGCACCGTCGCTTTAAAACGCGTCCGCGCGGTGAAGCGTCGCTCTATCATGCGGCGTCTCCGCACTGATCGTTATCCTCAAAAATCGCTGTATTCGTGGGCGGGATACCAGAACCCGTCCACAAAATCCTCTATCGGAAAACATCCACCACGACGCAATCGCTGATCTTCCATCGCAGCAACGCATTGCTTCTCCGAGTTATACACGTCCACGACAATATCATCACAGCCACCGTCAAGGTAGCAGATGAACAAAACCAGTGCGAACATCCTGCCCTCAGTCTGATAAATGGTTATGACACAACGGATCCGTTAAGAATTAAGTGTAGGGGATGAAGGGCAGCGGCGGGAAAGGTTATGCAAATAAATAACCCGCCTGTGGGCGGGTTCCTTTTGGGTTATGCGAAGCGCAGCACCCAGGCATCAGAACGTTGGTCGTAGTGTTTACGGTAAAGGACAGAGTGTTCGCCGTTGAGTACGGCAGGGACGCTGGTGTCGGCATCCCAGGCGTCTAGCTGCATGCATAAGTCAGGGTCGGATTTACAGGGAATGCTTAACGTTCGTTCACCGTGCTGCTCGCCGTGCAGCTCGGCATCATCTATCTCGAATGCGCCGATGCGTACGTTGGTTTTACTCATGATGCTCTCCGTTGGTCGCTGAAATTGTGGTACGACCAGTTCAGGTCGCCCATTTTTTAGCGTAGCCAACGAAGAGAATATCGCCAGTCAAAAAGTGCGCTATTTTTGCGCGCTTTTCAGGGTTATTCGGCAAAAAGTTTACCGTCGCGAACCAGTTCGCGCGGATAACTGTTTTTCAATCGTGAGCTGATTCGCTTCGCCAGCCCAAGCGGGAAGCCCTGATACGTCACCACCACATCGTCGTGATTTGGCACATTTTCCGGGTAGATATCGCGCCCGCGATACCACTCCTGCGCCTCATTCAGCGTCAGCTCATGCCCCAGTTTGTCGGTTTCGGCCAGCGCAATCACCGCTTCGTGCTGCCAGCGATAACCTTTGTTATGCGTCTCGGCAAGTTTGAGGCCAATACGCGAGAAACGGACTTTTCCGAGCAGCGGTTCAATCTCTGCCGGGAAGAGCCAAATCTCTTTATCGCGCTGCCAGAGGGAAAGCGCGTCATTCCAGAACAGCCCGACCTGACCGGCTGCCTCAGTGACGGCGGCTGATTCGCGGGCTTTCATCGGCGTGAACGGGAATTTACCCACTTTGTAGCCCGGTGCTGGCAGAGGCTCGACCGAGGCGATTTTACGCAGACGGGCGACGAAGAAGCCTTCACAATCGTAAATCTGCGGGAAGACGTGGAGGAAACCTTCGGGCGTGAGTGCCTCTTTCGCTGACGGGAATAGCGTTGCCAGCGATTCAACTTCCACGGCCTGCGGATACTGTTCCAGCAGCCAGGCGAGCACCGATTCGTTTTCGTCGCGATTGAGCGTACAGGTTGAGTAAACCAGCGTACCGCCAGGTTTCAGTGCGTGAAAAGCGCTGTCGATAAGCTCTCGCTGCGTGGCGGCAATCTCAAGATTACTTTGTACCGACCAGTTTTTCAGCGCGTCGGGATCTTTACGCACTACACCTTCGCCGGAACACGGCGCATCGAGCAGAATAGCGTCAAAACTTTCCGGTACTGCCGCGCCGAAGACGCGGCCATCAAAATGGGTCAGCGCCACGTTTGCAATACCGCAGCGGCTGATATTGGCGTGCAGCACTTTTACCCGGCTGGCGGAAAACTCATTGGCGAGAATTGCGCCCTGGTTGCCCATGCGAGCGGCAATCTGGGTGGTTTTCGATCCAGGAGCGGCGGCGACGTCCATCACTCGTTTTGGCAGCTCGTCGCCGGTAAACAGCGCGGCGACCGGCAACATCGAGCTGGCTTCCTGAATATAAAACAGGCCGCTAAGGTGCTCAGCGGTGCTGCCTAGCGGCAGTGACTCTTCGTCTTCGCGTTCAATCCAGAAACCTTCCGCACACCAGGGCACCGGCGTCAGTTGCCAGCCATAAGGGGCGACCAGCGCCAGGAAATCGGCAACGCTGATTTTTAATGTATTGACGCGAATACTGCGGCGCAGCGGGCGCTGGCAGGCGGCAATAAAATCATCAAAGTCGAGGTGAGCAGGCATGGCCTCACGCATCTGCGCGAGGAATTCATCGGGAAGAAAGACAGAGTTTTGAGCCACTGGGGAGTACCACACATAAACAGAGAGCGTGCAGTTTAGCATAAACGCCCCAGCGCAGTGACACCGGGGCGTTTAACATTAACGTGGCAGGGCGGTGCCCCATTGGCGCCACTCTTTCGGCTCCTCTTCCTGTAACAGGAAGTGTTTGCCTGCCTGCGCTTTCGGCGCGAGCGGCGTGCCTGGCGGGGTGGCAAAGGCAATACCGCCGCGAATGAACTGATTGAAGGTGCCGGTTTTCACTACACCCCCCGTCAGGCCAAAGTCGAGGCTGTAGCCGGATGCCAGCCAGAAGACTGAATTGTTGCGCACCAGATGCTGATAACGCTGGCTGATACGCAGCTCAACCATCACGCGGTCGGAAAGCGACCCCAGCGTTAGACCCGTTACCGTGCCCACTTCGATACCACGGAACAGCACCGGCGTACCAATGCCCAGCGAACCGGCTTCTGGCGCTTCTACCACCAGACTCAGCCCGTCGAGATAGCGGGAGTCGGCGATGGTGGCTTCCTGAAGCTCAAATTCGCGACGTGGCGAACCCTGGCCCATCTCAACGTTGATGTAAGGTTGCAGGATGGTATCGAGGTGCTCTACACCGGCCGCGGAAATCTGCGGCGTTACAACCGAGAAGCGGCTGCCGCGACGCGCGAAAGTATTCACATACTCCGGATAAAGCACCGCGCGCGCCTGAACTTCGTTGCGCCCGGCGTTCAGCTCCAGCGTCTGTACCTGTCCAATATCAATGCCCAGATAACGAATCGGCATACCTGCCGCCAGTTTCCCGGCATCGAAGGCGTGCAGCGTAATCTGGCCACCTACCGCACGCGCCGCAGTTTCAGACGCGAACAGGATACGTTTATCGCCTTTACGCGTATTTCCCCCCGCGCCGCTCAGGTTATCGAAGCTGATTGCACCTTTCAGCGCACGAGACAGCGGCGAAGCCTGGACGGTCAACCCGCTGCCGTTCAACTGAACTTTTGCACCACCCTCTGCCCAGAACACGCTGTCTGGCGTAAGCAGAGAACGATATTCCGGCTTGATGTGCAGAGAAATTTCAAATGCATTTGCCCGTGGCGTGACGGTAATGACTTCACCCACTTCGAACTTGCGATACAGCACAACCGACCCCGCCTGAATATCCGGCAACGTTTCTGCTGTCAGGACAAGCGTAGAGGTCGGCAGTTCGCTGAGACTGTTTTCCTGGGCTTTTTCAAGGTTGGCGTAAAGAGGATAGTCAGACTTCATCTCACCTTTTTCACCGGGCAGAATGCGGATCCCGCCGCTCAGCCATTCACTGGCGCTTGCGCCCAGGAACTCAACGCCATCGAGACCCACTTTGACATCCACGCGGCTGTTCACCACAAACTTGCTGTCGCCATGGATCAGTTCACGATATTGCGGTTCGATAGCGATAGTGAACGTCACACCTTTATTGGTTAGCTTACGCTCCATGACCTGACCCACTTTCACACCGTGCAGAATGAGCGGTTGCCCGGCATCGATGCCGTAGCTTTCCGGCGCGGTGAGGGAGAGTGTCATGACGTCAGGTTGTTGCAGTAACGTTTTGCTGGCAGGCAGAACGGTAAAGCTGTCCCGCGCCTCGCCTTCGCCCGGCACCAGTTCAAAGGTGCTTCCGGTAAGCAACATGCTGAGATTAGCGTTCTCCAGCGACAGTTTCGGCTCATGCAGCTCAATACGCGTTTTCTCGCGCAGCAGGGTGACCACGCTCGGATCGACGGTCATTTCGCCCGTAACGGAACTGTCTGAATTAAGATTAAGTTTCGTCAGTTGCCCCACTTCCAGGCCTTGATAGAGCAGGGGGGTTGAACCCGCTTTCAGACCCTGGCCGCTGGGAAGCTGCAATTTGACGATCACCCCACGCTGACTGTGGGCGAGATCTTCATAGAGACCAAATTCATCGTTTTGCGCGGCGACTTCTGATTTATCCGGCGAGTCAAATGCAATCGCGCCATTCACCAGCGCTGCCAGACTTTCGAGCTGTACCTTCGCACCGCTCAAATCGACGTCTGCTTTAATGCCCGATACGTTCCAGAAGCGGCTGCCTTTTTTTACCAGGTTGGTGAAGCGGCGCTCAATCAGTACATCGATGGTCACACCGCGTTTGTTGGCATTAATGGCGTAATCGTAGACGCGTCCAACGGGAATTTTACGATAGTAGACCAGCGAGCCGCTGCTGAGCGAGCCGAGATCCGGCGCGTGCAGGTGAATCATCAGCTCGCCGTTATTCAGACGATATTTTGGCTGCGTATCCAGCGCGGTGAAGTGATCGCGCGCTTTACCTTTGCCGGGCATCATGCCGATATAGTTACCGCCGACCAGCGCGTCCAGCCCGGAAACCCCGGCCAGAGAGGCCTTCGGTGTCACCAGCCAGAATTGCGTATCATCACGCAGCGCGTCTTCCATATCGCTTTTGATGCTGGCCTTCACTTCGATACGGTTCAGGTCGTCGGTCAGGCGAATCTCCTGCACCGTTCCCACTTCCACCCCCTGATAGCGCACGGGCGTACGGCCCGGTACGATACCGTCCGCCGACATAAAGTCGATGGTGATGGTAGTGCCGCGATCTTCATAGCTGTTCCAGATAAGCCAGCCTGCAATCAGCAACGCGATGATAGGCAGCAACCAGAAGGGTGAAATGCGACGTTTAATTTTAATTTTCGCTTCAGTCGGTGAAGCGGGCGTTTCCTGACTCATGAGCGTCCCAAAGTAAGCGGCTGTCCAGCCAATTAACAGCAAGAATAGTCAAAATAACCGCGGCACCGAAATAAAATGCAGCGGGGCCCATCGTAAAGGCGAGAAGCTGATCGCGATTAATCAGCGACATGGTCAACGAGATCACGAACAGATCCAGCATCGACCAGCGACCAATCCACGTCACGAATCGCAGCAACAGAATTCGCGTGCGTAACCCCTGTTCACATTTGGAATGAATGCTAACCAGCAGGGTAAACAACACGATGACTTTGGTAAACGGTACCAGGATACTGGCGAAGAATACCACGGCGGCGACGGCGACGTTACTGTCCGCCAGCGAAAGAATTCCCGACATGATGGTATCTTCCTGTCGCCCGCCGTTGACGTAAATAATCGAAATCGGCAAAAAATTCGCCGGTAACAGAAAGATGATGGAGGCAGTCAGCGCCGCCCAGCATTTCTGCAGACTCTGGCGACGCCGCCTGGTGAGTGGTACGTGGCAACGATGGCAGCGCCCACGTGAATCAGGAAAGCCAGTGTGATGGCAATCCAGGCACACCATCAGCCCTTCATTAGGGCGGGTTGCCGGGCGTTGCGGATAAAAGCGCTCCCAGAGTTCTTCGATATTCAGATGAATCATCGTCAGAATACTGAGTACCACCAGTGAGATAAACGCCAGCAGGCCCAGCCCCGGTTGCAGGAAGGCGTAATCCTGTACCTTGATAGACGCAACGGCGATGCCCACCAGATAAATGTCCAGCATCACCCACTCTTTGAGTTTCTCCAGCATCAGCAGTACCGGGCGCAGGTTCATGCCCAGAATATTGCCAAGCCAGAGATAGGCGATGGAGATAACCAGTACCGCTGGCGCGGCGACGCTACAGAACAGCACCATCGCGGCGGTAATGGGATCGCCCTGGGCGGTCATTTGCTGGATACCGTGTAGTACGTTTGCGTCGATGCGTACCCCAAGCAGGTGCAGGCGAAGCAGAGGCTCGCTCCAGGCGAATGGCATCAATAGCATCATGGCAATCGCCATGGCGCCAAGACGCGTTAACGACCAGTCACGACCGTCGCGAACTTTGGCATTGCAGCGCGGGCAATAGGCGCATTGATGCGATTTAACCGACGGTAATTGAAAAAGCGTATCGCACTGCGGGCAACGTTGGTATTGTGCCTGCGGGATAGGATCACCCATCGCATGAATACGAATTTTCTGTGTCGGTGTAATGCGTGATGTTTTTAGTGGCATTTATTACATCGTAGAATGAATGTATAACTCTATCTTAACTCATGAATGGATTGAACTTGAGCCCTGACGCATTTAATGCTTATTTTATAGGAGTATGCGTCGTCGATAGTATCAGTAATTGAAGTAGACAATAGTGGTTTAATAATGAACAAAACAGAACTTTACGCGGATCTCAACCGTGATTTTCAGGCATTGATGGCAGGTGAGAACAGTTTTTTAGCTGTAATCTCTAACACCAGCGCGTTGCTTTTTGAACGTCTGGCGGATGTTAACTGGGCAGGTTTTTATTTACTGGAAGGCGATACGCTGGTTTTAGGCCCATTCCAGGGCAAGCTGGCGTGCGTGCGTATTCCGGTTGGCCGAGGCGTATGCGGCACTGCAGTGGCGAAGAATGAAGTGCAGCGCGTAGAAGATGTGCACGCGTTCGACGGTCATATCGCCTGCGACAGCGCGAGTAACTCCGAAATCGTCCTGCCGCTGGTGGTTGACGGAGAAGTGATTGGCGTGTTGGATATCGATAGCCCGCTCTTTTCACGCTTCAGCGAAGAGGACGAACAGGGCCTGCGTGAACTGGTCGGTCATCTCGAAAATGTGCTTGCTGGCACCGATTATCAAAAATTCTTTGCCCGCGTCGAAGGATAATCAACGGATAACGTAGCATTTAGCGATGGCGTCATTATAATGTCGCCTGTTCATGCCTGCGGCTTGTTGGCTACGTCCGTTGTAATCAGGAAATTTCATGGAAAATCAACCTAAGTTGAATAGCAGTAAAGAAGTTATCGCATTTCTGGCCGAACGTTTTCCGCACTGTTTCAGTGCCGAAGGTGAAGCTCGTCCTCTGAAAGTCGGTATTTTTCAGGATCTTGTCGAGCGTGTTGATGGTGAGATGAACCTCAGCAAAACCCAATTACGTTCCGCATTACGTCTTTATACTTCAAGCTGGCGCTACCTTTACGGTATCAAAGCTGGCGCAGTACGTGTCGACCTCGACGGTAACCCTTGCGGTGAACTCGATGAGCAGCACGTTGCCCATGCTCGTCAGCAGCTTGAAGAAGCCAAAGCGCGTGTTCAGG
Source organism: Pseudocitrobacter corydidari (assembly GCF_021172065.1). NCBI lineage: Bacteria > Pseudomonadati > Pseudomonadota > Gammaproteobacteria > Enterobacterales > Enterobacteriaceae > Pseudocitrobacter > Pseudocitrobacter corydidari. The sequence continues at coordinate 914,602 of NZ_CP087880.1, forward strand.
CTCAGCGTGCTGAACAGCAGGCGAAAAAACGCGAAGCTGCCGCTGCTGCGGGTGAAGGTGATGCTCCGCGTCGCGAACGTAAGCCGCGTCCTCCGGTTCGCCGCAAAGAGAACGCTGAGCGTAAACCGCGCGATGCAAAACCTGCTGCGAAAGCCGTGCGCGAAGTGCGCGAAGAAAAGCTTACTCCTGTTTCCGACATTTCTGCGCTGACCGTTGGTCAATCCCTGAAAGTCAAAGCGGGCAATAACGCAATGGACGCCACGATTCTGGAAATCACCAAAGATGGTGTCCGCGTGCAGCTTACTTCTGGTATGTCAATGATAGTACGCGCAGAACACCTGGTGTTCTGAAACGGAGGCCGGGCCAGGCATGAACAAACTTTTTAGGCTCTCCGCCCTCGCTGGCCTGTTTTTAATAACAGGCCACGCCTTAGCGGTGGAAGATATTACCCGTGTTGATCAAATTCCGATTCTTAAGGAAGAGACGCAGCACGCAACGGTGAGCGAGCGCGTAACATCGCGCTTTACCCGTTCTCATTACCGTCAGTTCGATCTCGACCAGTCCTTTTCCGCCAAGATTTTTGACCGCTATCTGAACCTGCTCGATTACAGCCACAACGTCCTGCTGGCCAGCGACGTTGCGCAGTTTGCCTCGAAGAAAGGGCAGATTGGCGATGAACTGCGCTCGGGCAAGCTCGACGTGTTTTACGATCTCTACAATCTGGCGCAAAAGCGACGTTTTGAACGTTATCAGTACGCGCTGAAAGTGCTTGAACGCCCGATGGACTTCACCGGCAACGACACCTTCAATCTTGACCGGGCAAAAGCGCCATGGCCAAAAGATGAGGCCGAGCTGAACGCCCTGTGGGACGGCAAGGTCAAGTTCGATGAACTGAGTCTGAAGCTGACCGGGAAAGATGAAAAAGAGATCCGCGAAACCCTGACGCGTCGCTATAAGTTCGCGATTCGTCGTCTGGCGCAAACCAACAGCGAAGACGTTTTCTCGCTGGCGATGACTTCTTTCGCACGCGAAATCGACCCGCATACCAACTATCTCTCTCCGCGCAACACTGAGCAGTTCAATACCGAAATGAGCCTGTCTCTGGAAGGTATTGGCGCCGTGCTGCAAATGGATGATGACTATACGGTTATCAATTCCATGGTGGCTGGTGGGCCGGCGGCGAAGAGTAAAGCGATTACGGTTGGCGATAAAATTGTCGGCGTAGGCCAGGCGGGTAAAGGCATGGTCGATGTGATCGGCTGGCGTCTGGACGATGTCGTGGCGCTGATCAAAGGGCCGAAGGGCAGTAAAGTTCGTCTGGAAATTCTGCCTGCGGGTAAAGGTGCGAAAACCAAAATCGTCACCCTGACGCGCGAACGCATTCGTCTGGAAGACCGTGCCGTGAAAATGTCGGTGAAAACCGTCGGCAAAGAGAAAGTGGGTGTGCTCGACATTCCTGGTTTCTATGTTGGCCTGACAGAAGACGTTAAGGTGCAACTGCAGAAGCTGGAAAAACAGAACGTCAGCAGCGTGATTATCGATCTGCGTACCAACGGTGGCGGAGCATTGACGGAAGCGGTATCGCTCTCTGGTTTGTTCATTCCGTCCGGCCCGGTTGTGCAGGTGCGTGACAACAACGGTAAAGTGCGTGAAGACAGCGACAACGACGGCGTGGTGTACTACAAAGGCCCGCTGGTGGTGCTGGTTGACCGCTTCAGCGCCTCGGCTTCTGAAATCTTTGCTGCAGCTATGCAGGACTACGGACGCGCGCTGATTGTCGGTGAACCGACCTTTGGGAAAGGCACTGTTCAGCAGTACCGTTCTCTGAACCGCATCTACGATCAAATGCTGCGCCCGGAATGGCCAGCGCTGGGCTCTGTGCAGTACACCATTCAGAAGTTCTACCGCATTAACGGCGGCAGTACGCAACGTAAAGGTGTAACACCGGATATCCTGATGCCGACCGGTTCTGAAGAGACGGAAACGGGTGAGAAATTTGAAGATAACGCATTGCCGTGGGACAGCATTGATGCCGCGACCTATGTGAAATCTGATGATTTAACACCGTTTGGTCCGGAACTGCTGAAGCTGCACAATGCGCGTATCGCGAAAGATCCTGAATTCCAGTACATCATGAAGGATATCGCGCGCTTTAATGCGATGAAAGACAAGCGCAACATCGTCTCTCTGAACTACGCTCAGCGTGAAAAAGAGAACCTGGAAGATGATGCAACACGTCTGGCTCGCGTTAACGATCGCTACAAACGCGATGGAAAACCGTTGCTGAAGAACATCGACGATTTGCCGAAGGATTACCAGGAGCCGGATCCGTATCTGGATGAAACCGTGAATATCGCGGTTGACCTGGCGCATCTTGAAAAAGACAGGCCAGCCGCAACCCCTGCGACCAGCAAGTAATCCTCCCTAAATTAAACAGGCACAAGCGATTGTGCCTGTTTTTTTACATCTCTAAACCGCGCGTAAGCAAGTGTGCGAAAAAATGTAAAGTTGTGTCTTTCTCGTGACTTACCCGCCGTGGATAGTTGAAAATTGTATTAATACCCATACGATGTGGGTAATCGCATAGTGCGTTTTGTTAAAACGAGGTTAAAAGTAAATTATGATGCGAATCGCGCTCTTCCTGTTGACCAACCTTGCTGTGATGGTTGTGTTTGGGCTGGTGCTAAGCCTGACAGGAATTCAGTCGAGCAGCATGACGGGCCTGCTGATTATGGCTCTGCTATTTGGTTTTGGTGGTTCTATCGTTTCGCTGATGATGTCGAAATGGATGGCGCTGAAATCTGTGGGTGGGGAAGTGATTGAGCAGGCGCGCAACGAAACGGAGCGCTGGCTGATGGACACCGTGGCGCAACAATCGCGTCAGGCCGGTATTGGTATGCCGCAGGTCGCTATCTATCATGCGCCGGATATCAACGCCTTTGCCACCGGTGCGCGCCGTGATGCGTCTCTGGTAGCGGTCAGTACGGGTCTGTTGCAGAACATGAGCCGTGACGAAGCGGAAGCGGTCATCGCGCACGAGATTAGCCACGTGGCTAACGGTGATATGGTGACTATGACGCTGATTCAGGGCGTGGTGAACACCTTTGTTATCTTCATCTCGCGCGTCATTGCGCAGATTGCCGCCGGTTTCCTGAGCGGTAACCGTGATGAAGGTGAAGAGGGCGGTAATGGTAACCCGCTTATCTATTTTGCGGTTTCAATGGTCCTTGAACTGGTGTTCGGTATTCTGGCCAGCATTATTACCATGTGGTTCTCGCGTCACCGTGAATTCCACGCGGATGCCGGTTCAGCGCGCCTGGTCGGGCGTGAAAAAATGATTGCTGCTCTGCAACGTCTGAAAACCAGCTACGAACCACAGGAAGCCAGCAGCATGATGGCCTTCTGCATCAACGGTAAGTCCAAAACGCTGAGTGAGCTGTTTATGACTCACCCGCCGCTGGACAAGCGCATCGAAGCGCTGCGTACCGGCGAGTATCTGAAATAATGAAAAAGCGCCTCAAGTGAGGCGCTTTTTTTAGCTCTGCACGCGCGGTTGCGTCACCCTCAAGCCGCTAAACAGCGCCGCTACCACCGCCAGACTTCCCGCCAGCAGCAATGACACATGTGTCCCGCTATCGCCAAACGCATTAAACATTAACGCCACCAGCGCCGCACCGGTGCTTTGCCCCAGCAGGCGAGCCGTACCCAGCATCCCGCTGGCACCACCGCTACGCGAACGAGGCGCGGCGGAAATAATGGTGTGGTTGTTGGGCGACTGAAACAGCCCGAATCCTGCGCCGCACAGGATCATGCGCCAGATGATATCCAGGTCGGAAGGCGAAGAGGGCAGCAGGGCGAGCGCAAATAATCCGCAGGCCATTACCGCCATGCCCAGCGCGCCGAGGAATCCGGCGTGAACTCGCTCAATGAGATACCCGGCCAGCGGTGCCATTACCATGGTGGCTAAAGGCCAGGGCGTCAGCAGCAAACCCGTTTCCACTTCGCTGCGCCCCATCATGGTTTGCAGGAAGAAGGGAAGCGAGACCAGCGCCAGCATCTGTGCGCAGAAAGAACAGATAGAGGTGCAAATAGAGAGTGAGAACAAGGGAATACGCAGTAAATCGACCGGTAATAGCGGTACGGGTAAACGCAACTGACGACGGATGAAAAAGAAACCGACAATCAGTAACAGCACCACTTCCGCGACCACCTGCGTGGTCGATTGCCCCTGCGCGAAACCGCCCAGCGCGGTGATCAGCAGACCAAACGTCAGGGCATTCATGATTGCGCTTGGCAGATCGAAGCGCGTGGCCTGGCTGCGCGAACCGTTTGCGGGCAGATAACGCACCGCCAGCACCCACGAGATAACGCCCAGCGGCACGTTCACAAGGAATAGCCATTGCCATGATGCGACTGACAGGATCGCCGCCGCGATGGTCGGCCCGGCCGCTGAGGAGACAGCAACCACAAACGAGTTAATACCCATACCGCGCCCCAGTTGGCGCTGCGGATAGATAAGCCGAATGAGCGCCGTATTCACGCTCATGAGCGCAGCGCCACCCAGACCCTGCGCCACACGCGCAAGCGTTAGCATCTCGAGCGAATTCGACATCGCACACAGCCCAGACGCGAGGGTAAAGACAATCAGGCCTATTTTGTAGATCCGGTGATAGCCAATCATGTCCCCCAGAAAAGCCAGCGACAGCAGCGAGATGACGATAGCTATCTGATAGGCGTTGACTATCCAGATAGACGCTGCCGGTGAGGCATGCAGATCGCTGGCAATCGTCGGTAAGGCAACGTTGGCGATAGCCCCATCGAGCACCGCCATCGTAATACCAAGCACAATGGTTAAGATAGCGCCATACCGTTGAGGGACAGGTAAGCCATCCGAGAGTTTTTTATCCATGAGAAAAATGCGTTTTTTAAGAAATTATTTGCCAGAAAACTATTTTAGCATTGATTATTCGGCTGTATGTCGCAGATTTGTAACCAGGTTGCAGAAGATTCATTGCGACGAACGCTTTGCGAAATTATAATAAAAACCGGTTCTAATTTTTATAAAACAGTTGCGATGAGGTGATAAATGGCAGTTGCAGATTTGGATAAACAGCCAGATTCTGTCTCTTCAGTATTGAAGGTTTTTGGCATCCTGCAGGCGCTTGGTGAAGAGCGCGAAATCGGAATTACCGAACTGTCGCAGCGTGTCATGATGTCGAAAAGCACTGTTTATCGCTTTTTGCAGACCATGAAATCATTGGGATACGTTGCCCAGGAAGGGGAATCTGAAAAATATTCGTTAACGCTTAAGCTGTTTGAGCTGGGCGCACGCGCATTACAGAACGTTGATTTAATTCGTAGCGCAGACATTCAGATGCGTGAACTCTCGCGTTTGACCAAAGAGACGATTCACCTTGGTGCGCTGGATGAAGACAGTATTGTCTATATCCATAAAATTGACTCGATGTACAACTTGCGTATGTACTCTCGCGTAGGTCGTCGTAACCCGCTTTACAGCACCGCCATTGGTAAAGTGCTGCTGGCCTGGCGCGACCGCGATGAAGTGCGTGAAATTCTGCAGGATGTGGAATACAAGCACAGCACCGATCGCACCATCACCAGCACCGATGAACTGATGCCGGTTCTGGATCTGGTTCGTCAGCAGGGGTATGGGGAAGATAACGAAGAACAGGAAGAAGGTCTGCGCTGCATCGGCGTACCGGTCTTTGACCGTTTTGGCGTGGTCATCGCGGGCTTGAGTATTTCGTTCCCGACGCTGCGTTTCTCTGAAGAACGTCTGCACGAGTATGTGGCGATGCTGCATACGGCGGCGCGTAAGATTTCAGAGCAGTTAGGCTATAACGATTATCCGTTCTGATTCAGCGCGTAATCAAAAAAACGCCGCGATGTTCGCGGCATTTTTTTATCCATTATCAACCACAGTTTCACTTTTTCGCAGGACCGGGCAATCGGTCAGACCAATGATCCCGCTGCTGGAATGAACGTATTGTGCTGTGCTGGTGCCTCGTGCGGTCAGATATTTACATTGTAGCCCCAAACCGCCAGCATTCTCCTTGCTGCCGATTAAAACACCATAACCGCTCAGCAATATGCCAATCCAGACAATGGCCAGTATAATAATTGTTCTGATCGCAAATCTCATGACATCCTCACGTCTTTTCTATCCTTGATAATAGAGTAGCTTTTCAATATTGCGAGACAACTCCATGATTCCTAAAAGCAGAATTTATCTGTACAGTTAGCCGCGGTTTAAGATGTCCGTGTTAATTTGATCGTCTGTTAATGCTATAAGTCGTGGAGTGTGGAGTGAAAAAATTTCGGTGGGTGTTACTGATTGTCGTACTGGCGGCCTGTTTGCTGCTCTGGACTCAGACGCTCAACGTGTTGTGCGACCAGGATGTTCAGTTCTTTAACGGGATCTGCAGCATCAACAAATTCATTCCCTGGTAAAACATTTTTGCCATCAACGATTTCCTTCCTTAATACGAGTGGTAGAATAGCCCGTTCCTTTTGAGGTGGTGAAATGAGTGATCTAGTAAGTTCTGGGGCATTAAATCTGGCGTCTGTGGTGGTATCTGTTCTGCTCCTGGTCGTGGGGCTGGTACTTTGGTTCTTTGTTAACCGCGCAAGTTCGCGCACCAGTGAGCAAATTGAACTGCTTGAAGCATTGTTGGATCAGCAAAAGCGTCAGAATGCGCTGCTGCGTCGACTCTGTGAAGCCAATGAACCTGAAAAACCGGCAGTCGAAGAGAAAGCCGTTGAAGCAAAAAACGAAGATGAAGATGATTTCATTCGCCTGGTGGCAGAACGATAATCTTTTCTCCTCTTTACTCCGGCTGTCTAACCAGGCTGCCGGAGACCATAGGTTGCACCGCCGCGGTGCACGCAGTCTGAACAACGGTATTACCTCTCCCTATCATCCATCTTCCTGATGCGTCTCAAAGCAGGCTCGGTGTCGTTTTTCAATCCCGGCTTCGTATCTAATTGTATTTATAATTAATTTTTTATCAGCCAAACAACCCGGTCAATTATCCATCACCCAAATGTATGAGTGACGGATATCTACTTTATTTGCGCAACCTACTAGCCGCATTTGCCGTACGGTATTAGCGAAACGTTTTTATTGCGCGGTGATAACGCTATGTCATTAAACGTTCATTATTTTGGTGCAACCTAAGTACATTATTTGGCTTGTGTGAGTCACGGCAGCAGTATAGCGAAACGTTACTTACTTATAACCGGTTATCAAAATGCACCTTTCAAAAATTAGCTCGAAAATATTCTAACGATATAAAAAAATGTTGATGCCGCTTCGCTTTTCTGGACGTACAGAAAATGTTGGTCTATGGTAAAAAAGTCTTACGTTACCGCAAGGTAGGTGAGATACAAGACACGAGCCTGGGCGCGGCAGGATTAGGGTTTGCCGTATAAATGCGTAGTCGATCAAATGATTGTTGTATGATTTGTGCGGCTGATCGAGACACGTTTAAAAATGGCTTGCCATTATTAACGTTGTATGTGATAACACGTTTTGGGTTAAACGAGGTACAGTTCTGTCTATGTATGGCATTATCAGTAAAGAAGTCCTGAGTAAACACGTTGACGTTGAATACCGCTTCTCTGCCGAACCTTATATTAGTGCCTCATGCAGTCATGTCTCAGTTTTATCTATGAATGCGCCCACGGGCGAAGAAAACACTCTAAGGAATTTTGCAAATGGCAAAGATTAAAGGTCAAGTTAAGTGGTTCAACGAGTCTAAAGGTTTTGGCTTCATTACTCCGGCTGACGGCAGCAAAGATGTATTCGTACATTTCTCTGCAATCCAGGGTAACGGTTTCAAAACTCTGGCTGAAGGCCAGAACGTTGAGTTCGAAATTCAGGACGGCCAGAAAGGCCCAGCTGCAGTTAACGTAACTGCAATCTGATTCGACTGCCACTGATGCTTTGATGCGTGCGCGCATCATAATCAGCCTTAAAGCCTCGCAACCGCGGGGCTTTTTACATTCTTTGCAAAGTGTTTCTGATTTCCCTTCTGGTCGTCCTTTGTTGCAAATCCGCGATCTTATTAGCATTGTTGCGCGATAAATCTCTGAACTATTCCTGTTAAATCAGTCCGTTGCTTTTTAATACTGGAGTCAGAGTGCAAGATAAATCCCGAGGGAAGCCCCCTCACTTTACCCCCGTCCGGTTTGGTCTGGTATGCGCCGGTATTTTAAGCTGTTTGGGCTTCCTCCTTGCGCGAGTTGGCTGGTTGCAAATTGTCTCCCCCGATAACCTGGTCAAGCAGGAAGATATGCGCTCGGTGCGCGAAGAACCGATTGATGTACCACGTGGCATGATTGTCGATCGCGAAAACCGGCCGCTGGCTGTGAGCGTACCGGTCAGCGCGATTTGGGTCGATCCGCAAACCCTGATTGAGAAGGGTGGTGTGGGTTTCGATAATCGTTGGCAGGCGCTGGCAAAAGCGTTAAACCTCTCCTTAAGCGCATTACAGGCCCGCGTCAATGCGCACCCCCACAGCCGATTTCTCTATCTTGCCCGCCAGGTGGACCCGCTTCAGGCGCAGTGGATTGATAAGCTGCATCTGCCAGGCATTAACCTGCGCGAAGAGTCACGCCGCTTTTATCCTGCCGGCCACGTCGCGGCGAACCTGATAGGTTTTACGAATGTCGACGATCAGGGCATTGAAGGTATTGAGAAAAGCTTTAACAGCCAACTCATTGGCAAACCGGGTTTGCGTCAGGTGCGTAAGGATAAATTTGGCCGGGTTATCGAAAACATTACCGAAATGGCCCCCGTACCTGCGCATAACATTCAGCTCAGTATTGATGAGCGATTGCAAACGGTAACGGAAGACGCGCTGGATAACGCTGTGCGCTGGAACAAAGCCGCGTCTGGCGCAGCGGTACTGGTGAAAATCGACACTGGCGAAATTCTCTCAATGGCGAGCTACCCGGACTACAACCCGAACAATCGCGAAGCTGCCACGCTGGATGATTTCCGCAACCGCGCAATCAGCGATACCTTCGAACCGGGTTCCACGGTGAAACCATTAGTGATCATGACGGCGCTTCAGCAGGGCATTGTTCGCCCGGATAGCGTGGTCGATACTCATCCTTATGTACTGGACGGCCATCGCATTCGTGACGTGGGCTATTATCCGGAGCTCACCCTAACCGGTATTTTGCAAAAATCGAGCGACACGGGCGTCTCGCGTCTTTCACTGGCGATGCCGGTACAAAAGCTGCTGGACACCTACACCGCGTTTGGTTTTGGTGAACCGACCGGATTGGGCTTAACCGGTGAAAGTCAGGGATTGTTACCGCATCGTCGTTACTGGGGCGAGCTGGATCGTGCGACGTTCGCCTTCGGCTACGGCTTAATGGTCACGCCGCTGCAACTCGCGCACGTTTACGCGACCATTGGCGGCTTTGGTATTTCTCGTCCCCTGTCAATTACCCGTATCGATCCGCCGGTCATCGGTCATCGGGTAATGCCCGAACCCCTGGTGCATCAGGTTGAACATATGATGGAAAGCGTCGCGCTGCCGGGCGGTGGCGGGACAAAAGCCGCCGTTCGTGATTATCGCGTCGCGGTGAAAACCGGGACAGCCAAGAAAATTGGCGACGACGGGAAGTATGTCGATAAATATGTCGCGTATACCGCAGGTGTGGCGCCCGCCAGCAACCCGCAGTTTGCGCTGGTCGTGGTGATCAATGAACCGCAGAACGGACAGTATTACGGCGGCGCGGTTTCCGCACCGGTATTCAGCCAGATTATGGGCGATGTATTACGTCTGGAGAACGTCATGCCGGATGGCTTACCACAGGGCTCAGATAATTTGATTGTGATGCACGCGCCTGCGGGGGCGCCTGCGCTGTAAATCCTCCCACTCAGGGGCGAAAAGCGGTACACTTTCGCCCTTTGAATGTTCCCCGGAGTTGTTATGTCCTGGAGTTGCCCGCTCTGCCACGCGCCGCTCACCCGCAGCGGAAACAGCTATTGTTGTCCTCATCGCCATCAGTTTGATATGGCGAAAGAAGGTTATGTCAATTTACTGCCCGTGCAGCATAAGCGTTCCCGCGATCCGGGCGACAGCGCAGAGATGATGCAGGCGCGCCGCGCCTTCCTTGATGCCGGGCACTATCAACCTTTACGCGATGCTATTTGCGCGAAGCTTGACGAGATTAAGCCAGCACAACTACTGGATATCGGCTGCGGGGAAGGGTACTACACTCATGCTTTTGCCGAAATTGCCGGGCACACGTGGGGCCTCGATGTGGCAAAGAACGCCATTCGCGCCGGGGCAAAGCGTTATGCGAATGTCGATTTTTGTGTCGCTTCCAGCCAGCGCCTGCCGTTTGAAGATAACTGCATGGACGTGGTGGTCCGTATTTACGCACCCTGCAACCCTGAAGAGCTGGCAAGAGTCGTTAAACCGGGCGGATGGGTGATTACAGTCACGCCGGGGCCGCGACATTTAGTTGAGCTAAAAGGGCTGATTTACGACGAAGTCCAGCTGCATGCCCCGCATTCGGAAACGTTGCCGGGCTTCACGCTGCAAACGCACGATGCGTTAGCCTATCCGATGCAGTTGAGCGGGGCGGAAGCGGTAACGCTATTGCAGATGACGCCGTTTGCCTGGCGCGCGAAACCAGACGTATGGGAAACCCTGAAAGGGCAGGAACACTTTGACTGCCAGACCGATTTTGCCATTCATGCCTGGCAGCGTTCGGAAGATTAACCCGCGAAGTGGCTGTAGAGAATTTCTGCGCCAATACCGATAAGCACGATACCGCCAAGAATTTCAGCCCGTTTGCCGAGCAGCGGGCCAATAAAGCGGCCAATCATCATGCCCAGCGTCGACATGGTGAAGGTCGCGCAGCCAATGGCCAGTGCCATCACCAGAATATTGACCTGTAAAAACGCCAGGCCGACACCGACCGCCATAGCATCAAGGCTGGTGGCAATTGCGGTGGTCACTAATAACCAGAAACCGTGACGGCGGGGCGGTTCGCACTCTTCATCGCTATCGTCGCCCCGGAATCCTTCGACAATCATTCGCCCGCCTAAAAAGACCAGCAGCACGAACGCCACCCAGTGGCTCCACTCCAGTACAAAGCGACTGGCGAGCATTCCCAGCCCCCAACCAATCAGCGGGGTAAGGGTTTCGATAACGCCAAAGATAAGGCCAGTACGGATGGCTTCAGAGAATTTGGGTTTGTGGAGCGTTGCGCCTTTTCCCATCGATGCAGCGAAAGCATCCATCGACATGCCAAGGGCGAGGAGAATAATTGCGTATGCGTTCATCAGAGCGTCCAGACCGGGAATATCCATATGACACACTCCTGCCCCCAGTAAACAGCAGTAAGCGCATCTATGGTCTCGCCTAACCATTCTGGGTTGAATGGTTCGCACGTGCCACGTTTTGCAACGAGTATGTTGACACGCACATTTTCAGATAACTGAAAATCGGCTACTCCCCAACGACGGACGCAACCTTAACATATTTTTAGAATATAAACCAAGAACAGAAAGTGTTATTTCTTTTAACTAAATGATAACGATTTTCATTTGCGAAATAAGGTGAGAAAAACGTTAATTATTATCGTTCATTTTTTGAGGGAATATAGCCAGCGCTATATTAAAAGTGCCTGAAAATAGCACAATTATAGCACTGGCTATATTTACAACCTATTGAGCAGAAAGAAGAAGTTTAGAGATCCTTTCGAGGTCATCAATATTCTTCACACGAACCAGCAGACGTCGTTGTTCTAATTGCATCACCAGTACGCCATCCTCGGATAAATTCATCTGTTTCACCCGTGGATATTCAATCCAGATATTGGCGAAGAAAAAGCCTGCCGATTTGAAAATGATTTTTGGGCTGCGGATCCAGAACAGATAAAGGCCCATCAATGCCAGCGACGATAACAGCCAGGTGGTGATTTGCGCACCATTATTATTGATGTTGTTATAGATAAGAATCGCGATGAGACCGACGAAAATTGCGCCATCAATACGGTTACGACGCAGAAGGGGGATAGAAAGCAGCGTGGCGCCATGACGGCGGGGCATGATGAACTGGTCGTAAATAGCGAAAGCCAGCAGTGCGATGATGAAGAAAACCAGTACCCAATCCGTTATTGTCATTAAGCCTCCGAATAAAAAACCGGGGGCCTGAGCCCCCGGCGTACAACAGATATTACAGACCCAGCAGGCCGACAGCGTAGCCCGCGATACCGATGACGAAGAAGCCAACGATGATCCACAGCGGGTTGACTTTCTTACGCAGCAGCCACATACAGGCGAAGGTCAACAGCAGCGGCACCAGGCCCGGCATCAGCTGGTCCAGGATGGTCTGCACGGTGGTGACGCGCGTCTGGCCATCCTGACCGGTAATGGTCGAAACCACCAGCGGGATGTTGACGTGCGTCCACTTGTTAACCAATGCCCCCATGACAAACAGGCCGAGGATTGACGCCCCCTCAGTCAGTTTCTGCAGGAAGCCGCCGCCCATATCTTTAACGATATCGACACCTTTACGGTAGCCGTACGCCACACCGTAGTAACGGGTAGCCAGACGCACCACGTTAAACAGGATGAAGAACAGCAGAGGCCCAAGCAGGCTACCGCTCATCGCGATACCCGCACCCAGCGCCGCGAAGACCGGACGCACAGTACCCCAGAAGATCGGGTCGCCGACGCCAGCCAGCGGGCCCATCAGACCGACTTTGATACCGTTGATTGCCGCATCGTCAATTTCAGCGCCGTTAGCACGCTGTTCTTCCATCGCAAGCGTTACGCCCAGAACCGGTGCAGCAACGTACGGATGGGTGTTAAAGAACTCCAGGTGACGCTTGATAGCCTGTTTACGCGCATCGTTGTTCTCAGGATACAGACGACGGATCGCCGGTACCATGGAGAAGCAGAAGCCCAGCGCCTGCATACGTTCGAAGTTCCATGAACCCTGGAACAGGTTTGAACGCAGGAACACGCCACGGATATCGCTCGGAGTGAGTTTTTTCTCGGTGGTAGTTTGAGTTGTATCAACCATGTCGCTCACCTGTTAGTCCAGTTCGTTATCAAGATCATTCGCGCCAGCAGCCGGAGCCGCAGCACCCGCAACGCGGTTATATTTCGGGCTCAGCTGAATGTACAGAATCGCCATTACCGCACCAATCACACCCAGCGCAACCAGGTTGAAGTTGGTGAAGGCAGCGGTGACGAAGCCCAGGTAGAAGAACGGCATCAGGTAGCCTGCACGCATCATGTTAATAACCATGGCGTAACCGACGACAACGATCATACCACCGGCGATGTTCAGGCCGCTGGTGACCACTTCCGGGATCGCGTTCAGCATGTTCTGCACTTCGCTGGTACCCACGGACACCGCCACGATCACTGCCGGGATAGCGATACGCATCGCCTGCAGGAACAGGGAGGAGACGTGGATCCAGGAGAGCGCCGTCAGGTTGCCGTTTTCGGCCGCCTTATCCGCTGCGTGCTGGAATGCCACGGTAATGGTACGTACGATGATGGTCAGAACCTGGCCTGCGGCTGCCAGAGGAATTGCCAGCGCGATACCGGCGCCGATGCTCTGATGACCTGCAATAACCAGAATGGTAGAGATAATGGATGCCAGCGCGGCGTCAGGCGCAACCGCCGCACCGATGTTCATCCAGCCGAGGGCGATCATTTCCAGCGTACCACCGATGATGATACCGGTTTTCATGTCGCCGAGAACGATACCGACCAGAGTACAGGCAACGAGCGGTCGGTGGCACTGAAACTCATCAAGGATCGACTCCATACCTGCGATACAGGCAACGATGAATATCAGCACAATTTGAAGAGTGGTAATCTCCATTGTACTTCTCCTATAAACGTAAGACTAAAGTGTGAAAACTGAGTGACAATCAACGAGATAGCTTATTTACCAATCTTGTTGATCAGATCCATCATTTTCAGTTTCGGATCGTTGGAGACCTTACGGACTTCCAGTTCGATACCACGGTCGTTCAGTTTCTTGAACGCTTCGATATCTTTTTCATCGACCGAAACGGCGTTATTCACCTGAGTTTTACCCTGGCGGAAGGCCATACCACCGATGTTGATGGAGGTGAATTTCACACCACCTTCAGCAAGGCGTTCGACATCCGTTGGGTTCGTGAACAGCAGCATCACTCGTTCACCCGCGTATTTCGGGTTGTTGTAGACGCGAAGCATCTTGGCAATATCAACCACATGCGCGGTTACGCCCGGAGGAGCAACCTGCGTCAGCAGGGTTTTACGTACGGTATCTGCGGCAACTTCATCGCTGACGACGATGATGCGGCGGACGTTGGTTTCTTTGGTCCAGCGGGTTGCTACCTGACCGTGGATTAAACGGTCATCGATACGCGCCAGGCCAATGACCATGTAGTCATTTTCACCCATCGGTTTAACCGGAGCCGCAGGTTTCGCTGCGACCGGGGCAGGTGCGGCTTTTTCAACCGGCTTCGCTTTGAGCGCTTTCACTCCTTCACGACCGGTTTCAACGGCAATCGCCACCAGCTCATCAAACGATGGGTTATCATCACGCGCCATCAGCGTTTCCACTAACATCGGGATGTTGACGCCCGCGATGACTTCATACTGTTCTTTATCGACAACAATACGGCTGGCCGCGTTGAACGGGCTTCCGCCCCAGGTATCAACGAGGAACAACACGCCTTTGCTGGTATCAAGCTTTGCCAGCTGCGCGTTGTATTTTTCGATCAGCGTCTCGGCATTCTCGCCAGGCACGAAATCGATCCAACCCACATTTTCCTGCTCGCCCAACAGCATCTCTGCTGTCTTCAGCAGTTGTTCTGCTGCCCAACCATGTGTGCCTATTACAATAGCAATCGTCACTTGCTACCTCCTTTTATTATCGTTGCATCAGGCGGGCTGATGCTTGTTGAAGCGATATCGTGACCGAATCGATTCAGATAAGGGTTTGAGAGAAAAAATTAATAACTGCCGAGAATTATTTTAGATAGTGAAAAAATAATTAATGTGATGAAGATCCGTAATTTAGTCAAAGGGGGCCAATTATTTTGCGGCGCAAAAAATAATCTTACTTATTGCAAAGACAGGTAAATCTTTGCCAAATTGTGATCAGTTTTTGCTATGTTTAGCTTCCGTTTAATTTTGCAGGAGTATAGGGCAGTAGCCCAAAGTATGGACCGTCACCGACGCCTTTACACATTCACATCGCACATTTGTGCAGTACATCCCGGCCAGCCGCGCCACCGTTCCCTTTTGTCCGAAATTGTCACGCCTGTATCTGACAGCGCGATGACGCGTCATCTTGTTAGCTGGAGTCGCTCATGGAATTGTTAATGGACCCGTCAATCTGGGCCGGTTTGTTGACGCTTGTCGTCCTGGAAATCGTGCTGGGTATTGATAACCTGGTCTTTATCGCGATCCTTGCGGATAAACTTCCGCCAAAACAGCGTGATAAAGCGCGCCTGATAGGTTTGTCGTTGGCGCTGATTATGCGTCTGGGCCTGCTTTCGGTGATCTCGTGGATGGTCACGCTCACCGCGCCGCTGTTCAGCGTGTGGGATTACTCGTTCTCCGGGCGTGATTTGATCATGCTGCTGGGTGGTCTGTTCCTGTTGTTCAAGGCGACAACCGAGCTTCATGAACGGCTGGAAAACCGTCAGCACGATGCCGGTCACGGCAAAGGCTACGCCAGCTTCTGGGTCGTGGTGCTGCAAATTGTGGTGCTGGATGCCGTCTTCTCCCTTGATGCGGTGATTACCGCCGTGGGGATGGTGAACGATCTGCCTGTCATGATGGCGGCCGTGGTGATTGCGATGGGCGTGATGTTGCTGGCTTCCAAGCCGCTGACGAATTTTGTCAATCAGCATCCGACGGTGGTGGTGCTCTGTCTGAGCTTCCTGCTGATGATTGGTTTGAGCCTCGTGGCGGAAGGTTTCGGTTTCCATATTCCGAAAGGCTACCTGTACGCGGCGATTGGTTTCTCCATCATTATCGAACTGTTTAACCAGATTGCGCGTCGTAACTTCATTCGCCACCAGTCCACGCTGCCGCTGCGTGCGCGTACAGCAGATGCCATTCTGCGCCTGATGGGCAGCCGTAAGCAGGCCAGCCCGCAGCAGGAAGGTGATAACCCGACGCCTGTGTCAGTGCCGGAAGGTGCGTTTGCGGAAGAAGAACGCTATATGATCAACGGCGTGCTGACGCTGGCTTCGCGTTCCCTGCGCAGCATTATGACGCCGCGCGGTGAAATCAGTTGGGTCGATGCCGACCTCAGCAAAGACGAAATCCGCCAACAACTGCTTTCGTCGCCGCACAGCCTGTTCCCGGTGTGTCGCGGTGAACTGGATGAGGTTATCGGCATCGTGCGTGCCAAAGAGATGCTGGTGGCGCTGGAAGCGGGTGATGACGTGGCGGCGATTGCCTCGGCGCATCCGGCCATTGTTGTGCCGGATACACTCGACCCGATTAACCTGCTGGGCGTGCTGCGTCGGGCAAAGGGGAGCTTTGTTATCGTCACCAACGAATTTGGTGTGGTGCAGGGGCTGGTGACGCCGCTGGACGTGCTGGAAGCTATCGCCGGTGAATTCCCGGATGCCGATGAAACACCGGAAATCGTCGCCGATGGCGAAGGCTGGGTGGTGAAAGGCGGTACCGACCTGCACGCGCTGCAACAGGCGCTGGGAATCGATAACCTGGTGAATGAGGAAGAAGATATCGCCACCGTTGCGGGTCTGGTGATTGCCGTAAACGGGCATATCCCGAAAGTGGGCGATGTGATTGAACTGGCGCCGTTGCAGATAACCATCACCGAAGCCAATAACTACCGCATCGATCAGGTGCGCGTGGTGAAGCAACCGTCAGAACATGACGAAGAAGAGTAACGCGGGCCCCTAGGGCATAACGGGCGGAGGTGGCCCGTTATGCTTCGCCAGCCACTGGGGGAATTCCGCCAGTGGCATTGGCGGCGCGTAGAGATAACCTTGCAGTAAATGGACGCCGTGGCGTTGCAAA
The DNA here is from genome assembly GCF_021172065.1 of Pseudocitrobacter corydidari. Classification (NCBI taxonomy): domain Bacteria; kingdom Pseudomonadati; phylum Pseudomonadota; class Gammaproteobacteria; order Enterobacterales; family Enterobacteriaceae; genus Pseudocitrobacter; species Pseudocitrobacter corydidari. Next base: position 931,667 of record NZ_CP087880.1, read on the forward strand.
TAGTTTGCCTGCTCCGGCGTTTCCACCCCTTCCGCAACCAGTTCAATATTCAATCGTTGCCCCAGCGCAATAATAATGTCCGTTACCGTCGAATTGACCGCATCGGTGCCAATCGCATGGGTAAACGACTTATCAATTTTCAGCACATCGGGATGCAGTTTCTCAAGCCACGAGAGCGAGCTGTTGCCGGTCCCGAAATCATCAATCGCCAGCTGGACTTTTCTGCTGTGCAGTTCGCGTAAAAGCTCACTGTTCACGTCGTGCAGCGCATCGCGCTCGGTCAGTTCAATGGTTAACTGGACGACGGGCTTTACGCTAAACCACAGGTTATTGAGGTCTTCAAGCAGCAGCTTGTCGTCACGGAAATGCGCTGCGGCCGCGTTGATGCCAATATGAAACTTAGGATCCGCGGGAAAGTAGTGCAGCTGCTGTGCCGTTTCATTCAGCACATAGCGGGTCAGCGGCAGGATAAGATTTTTGGCTTCGGCAATGGGGATAAACACATCTGGTGCGATCGGCCCTAAACGAGGATTGTTCCAGCGCAGCAGAATCTCTACACCGTCGCAGCGCTGGGCGCGGGTGTTCAGCAGCGGCTGGCAGAAAAGTGTGAATTCGCGCTGGGCAATGCCCATGTTGATTTCCCAGGAAAAGCTCATGCGTCTGGCGGTCGCAATCCACGTTATCCAGGCGAAAAGCAGGCCGAAGATCAACGCCAGCGGCAGCCTGCCGGGTAACTCACGCAATGCCAGCATCCAGAAAGAGGGGCCACTGACGGCAATGCTGAAAGGATAGGCGCGCGATGCCTGCGAATAGAACATCTCACCTTTACGCTGTAATCGCTGTTCGGTAATGCCGACACCGTCCATGTAATAGGCGTTATCGATGTTCAGACTGGTACGGGTTATGAGCGGCGGGGAAGGGTCGAGAATCATTTCGCTGACCAAATCAATGTTAATGCCGATCACCACACCGTTTTGGTCGTCCTGCGCTGCCGGGAACCACTGCATCAACACGGGACTTCCTTTGACCAGCGAACGATCTATTGTCAGGATGATTTTAGGCTTGCTGTCCGCTAACCTGGGCTGCAGTTTGCGCAACGGAATATCGCGCTCGCCGAAGGCGCTGGAGCAGTAAAGAATACCGTCCTTGACCAGGAAAATAGAGCGCGCGGTTTTTAAGGTTGCGACCTGCTGACGAAGCTGTAACAGACTGTCATTACAGGGTTTTCCGATAAGGGGTTGCAGGCGAATGCGCTCTTTTTCCAGGCTCCGAAGGATCTTATCCATCGTAGTTACTGCGCGCAGGGTATAGCTTTCTATCTGCTGTTTATTTTCGCTACGCTGTAAAATAAATCCAATACCCAGCGTAAGCGAAAAGACACCCAGCGCCACCAGGACACAGAGAAGAATACGCTTATGGAGATATTGTTTTACTATCCAGTGCGCAGATTGCATATCCGATGCTCAATACCTGGCCAGAGCCTTTTACGGCAACACAAGCAAGTTTAGCGGTGCGCGAAGAAAAAAGTGAGGTAAAAGAGAGAAATAAATCGCCCATCCGAAGATGGGCGAGGAGAGGTTAGTCACACTGTACTTTAATCGCCAGGCCGCCGCGTGAGGTTTCGCGGTATTTTGCGTTCATATCTTTCCCGGTTTCATACATCGTTTCGATGACTTTATCGAGTGAGACGCGCGGCTCGCTGGTACGGCGCATCGCCATCCGTGAGGCGTTAATCGCTTTTACCGAGGCAATCGCGTTACGTTCAATGCATGGAACCTGAACCTGACCGGCAACCGGGTCGCAGGTGAGACCCAGGTTGTGTTCCATACCGATTTCCGCCGCCACGCAAACCTGTTCCGGGCTGGCGCCCAGCAGTTCTGCGAGACCCGCAGCCGCCATGGAACAGGCCACGCCCACTTCGCCCTGACAACCGACTTCTGCGCCGGAAATAGAGGCGTTCATTTTATAGAGCGCGCCAATTGCCCCGGCGGCGAGGAAGTAGCGAATGTAGATATCCGGGCTAACGGATTCAATAAAGTGATCGTAATAGGCGAGTACTGCTGGCACGATCCCGCAGGCGCCGTTGGTTGGCGCAGTGACCACACGGCCCCCGGCGGCGTTCTCTTCGTTCACCGCCAGCGCGAACATATTCACCCAATCGACCACGTTCATCGGGTCGTTAGAGAGCTTATCGCTGGCGACCAGCAGGCGACGCAGCGCGGAGGCGCGACGCGGTACGCGCAGCGGACCTGGCAGCACGCCTTCAGTATTCATGCCGCGGTCGATACAGGCCTGCATGGTCTGCCAGACGTTAGCGAAGTACTCTTCAATCTCTTTCTTGCTGTGCAGCGCCAGTTCGTTCTGCATCACCATGCCAGAAAGTGACAGGCCGGTCTCTTTGCAGTAGTTCAGCATTTCGGTCGCGGAAGCGAACGGGTAAGGCACTTTCACCTCATCGACCGCATCTTTGCCGAAATGTTCTTCATCAACGATAAAGCCGCCGCCGATGGAGTAATAGGTTTTGCTGTAGAGTTCCGTTTCACCCGCCCAGGCGTGGATCTGCATGCCGTTTTCATGCAGCGGCAGGTTGCCATTGTGGAAACGCATGCCGTTATCTTTCGGGAAGTCGACTTCTTTGCGCCCCTGCGCCAGCAGCAGACGGCCACGGGTTTCGACGTCGCGGATAAACGCGGGAATAGCATCAATATCGACCGTCGCAGGCTGATTGCCCGCCAGACCCATAATAATGGCGATATCAGTATGGTGACCTTTACCGGTTAACGAGAGAGAACCGTAGACATCAACCGCGACGCGGGTAACATCATCAATCAAACCTTTTTCGACCAGGTCATCGACGAACTGCTTGCCCGCTTTCATCGGCCCTACAGTATGGGAAGATGAGGGGCCAATCCCCACCTTGAACATGTCGAATATACTAATCACTTTCTTACTCCTGACAGGGTTACCAGCGTGTTGCGGCAACGATGTTATAATTGCGCATAGTGTATGAGGGAACCGGATATTCGGCTGAACTATTCACATGAATTAAACTAATGAATCGATCCTGTTTTACTAATACCGAACATCTTCCTGTTACGCTAAGTATAGTCAGGGTTTCACGCCTATTTGTAAGGCCAGTTCACGGATGATGCCGGCGGTCATGCCCCAGACAAAATAGTGCTGGTACCACGAAAGCCATACACGGTGTGAATCGCCCCGGCGATGAATGTCGAGCGGATGGTAACGCCCGAGCCGCAGGGCCTCTGCCAGCGGCATTTCAAATACCGATGACACTTCATCGACGCTGGCGTGATAGTGCAGATTTGGCGGAATAACGCCGACCACCGGCGTGACCTGAAAACCGGTTACGCTATCGACCGGCGGCAGCATGCCGATGATTTCAACACTCTCTGGCGGAATGGCGACCTCTTCCTGCGCTTCACGCAGCGCGGCGGCAATCAGCGACGCATCGGTGCTATCGACCGCGCCCCCAGGGAAGGCTACCTGACCAGGATGTTTGCGCAACTTTGCTGAACGTTGGGTCAGCAGCAAACCGGGCTCAGGGCGCCGCACAATCGGCACCAGCACCGCCGCCTGGCGCTGATTGACCGTCATGCGGCTCGCCTGCGGGCGCAGCAGTTGAAAGCGAGAAAGAAAATCATCCAGGTTCAGAGCAGGGGATGCCATGGTTACGACTCCAGTTGATGCAGAATACGGTTAACTTTATCAAACGTTTCCTGATATTCCGCTGCTTCGTTGCTGTCTGCCACAATACCACCCCCGGCGGAACAGTAAACCTGCCCGCGCCAGGCGGTAACGGTGCGAATGGTGATGCTGGTATCCATGTTGCCGCAGGCGCTGAGATACCCGATGCTGCCGCACCAGGCGTTACGGCGATGCGGTTCGAGTTCGTCGATAATCTGCATGGCCCGCACCTTCGGCGCACCGGTGATCGAACCACCTGGAAACGCCGCGCGCAGCAGGTCGCTGGCGTGGAGCGTATCCGGCAAGGTTGCGGTAATAGTACTCACCAAATGGTGCACTGCCGGGAAGGGCTCGACCACAAACAGTTCCGGCACGCGAACGCTGCCCGGCACCGCGACGCGGCCAATATCGTTGCGCATCAAATCGACAATCATCAGATTCTCGGCGCGATCTTTCGGCGAGTTTGCCAGGCGTTCAGCCTGTGCGGCGTCTTCAGTGGCGTCGGCCAGGCGTGGAAGGGTACCTTTAATCGGGCGCGTCTGAATCTCGCCGTGTTCCAGCAGAATGAACCGCTCCGGCGAGAGGCTTAAAATCGCCCCTTCTTCAAGTCGGATAAACGCGCTGAATGGTGCGCGATTACTGCGGTTGAGCTGAACGAAAGCCTGCCATTCATCACCGGTATAACTCGCCTGAAAACGCTGGGCAAGGTTGACCTGATAACAATCGCCGCTCTGCAGATACGCCTGCACCTGGCGGAATTTTTCGCCATACGTTTCCCGGCTCATATTTGCCTGCCACGCCGAGGTTAGCGCAAATGGCAGCCTCGATTGCCCCTGCTGATTCAGCAGCCAGTCCAGACGCTCCTGCGCGTTACGCTGACTGACCAGTGTCACCGTTTGCTGATGATGATCGACAATCAGCGCCCAGTCATAAATGCCCACCGCCATATCCGGCAGGTCAATATCCTGCTGCGCATGATGGGGAAGTTGCTCAAAGCGGCGACCCAAATCGTAGCCGAAAAGCCCCAGCGCACCGCCGGTAAACGGCATATCAGGAAGCGAATCGGTATTGAACGCATGGGCATCGAGTTCTGCTTGTAAAAGAGAGAGCGGATCCTGCGATGACGCGGTATGCTCACTGCCGCGCGTAATCGTGGTTGTTTCGCCCTGTGTCACCAGGATAGTGAGAGGTTGCGCAACCAGAATGTCGTAACGACTGTGTGGATGGTCCGCATGGCCCGAGTGCAGTAGCATCGCCCACGGCTGGTGGCTAAACGGCGCAAAATAGTGCTCAGCGGCATCCTGTCGCCACGGTAACGTAATCATTGAAGGGAGTAACATCTTCCTCAAACCCAAACAGCGTGAAATAATAAGCGCCAACAATGTAGCAGGAGTCAAACATGTTTGCAGGATTACCTTCGCTGACCCACGAGCAGCAGCAACAAGCGGTAGAACGTATTCATGACCTCATTTCTCAGGGAATGAGCAGCGGCGAAGCGATTGCGCTGGTCGCCGCAGAAATTCGCGCCACCCACACGGGCGAGCAGATTGTGGCGCGTTTTGAAGATGAGGATGAAGAAGAGTAGGGCAGTTATACTGCGGCGATAATTTTAATTTCGACCTTATACTCCGCTTTCATCAGTCTGGCCTGCACGGTGCAACGCACCGGCGCATGGCCCGCAACAACCCATTCATCCCACGCTTTGTTCATTGCGGCGAAATCATCTCCGTTGGCGAGAAAAATCGTCGCATCAAGAATTTTGGTTTTATCGCTACCCTGTTTTTGCAAAATCGCGTCAATCTGCGCCAGAGTGTTCGCTGTTTGCTCGTAAGCATCTGCTTGCAGATTTTCCGGTACCCCGGTGTAGTACAGCGTCTGGTTGTGAATCACGACATCAGACCAGCGGGCTTCGGCATCAATACGCGTAATCGTCATTGCAGTTTCCTCTGTTGAAGTTCCTTTACGTGCGCAAGAGTGCCACATTGTTGCCCGGTCGTCACCCGTTCGACTGGCGAAAGGACGGTCAGCCTGACATAATCACTGTCCAAATAAACAGGGGGCAGTGTGACGGACGATTTTGCAGCAGACGGTCAGTTAGCGAAAGCGATTACCGGTTTCAAACCACGCGAACCGCAGCGCCAGATGGCGCACGCCGTGGCGCAGGCAATCCGTGACGGCGAACCGTTGGTGGTGGAAGCGGGTACCGGTACCGGGAAAACCTACGCCTATCTTGCGCCCGCGCTGCGCGCCGATAAAAAGGTGATTATCTCTACCGGCTCGAAAGCGTTGCAGGATCAGCTCTACAGCCGTGATTTACCCACGGTGGCGAAAGCCCTGGAATTCAAAGGCAAACTGGCGTTACTGAAAGGGCGTTCGAACTACTTGTGTATTGAACGTCTTGAACAGCAGGCGCTGGCGGGCGGCGATCTGCCGGTGAACACCTTAAGCGATGTTATTCTGCTCCGTTCGTGGGCGAATCAAACGATTGATGGCGACATCAGCACCTGTGTCAGCGTCGCGGAAGATTCGCAGGCCTGGCCGCTGGTCACCAGCACAAATGACAACTGCCTCGGTAGCGACTGCCCCCAGTACGCCGACTGCTTTGTGGTGAAGGCGCGTAAAAAAGCGATGGACGCCGATGTGGTGGTGGTCAACCATCACCTGTTTCTGGCCGATATGGTGGTCAAAGAGAGCGGTTTCGGGGAACTCATACCCGAGGCCGAGGTGATGATTTTCGATGAAGCGCATCAGCTTCCTGATATCGCCAGCCAGTATTTTGGTCAGTCGCTCTCCAGCCGACAGCTGTTAGACCTCGCCAAAGACATCACCATCGCGTACCGAACAGAACTGAAAGATACCCAGCAATTGCAAAAATGTGCTGACCGCCTGGCGCAGGCCACTCAGGACTTCCGCTTGCAGCTGGGCGATCCTGGCTATCGCGGGAATCTGCGTGAACTGCTGGCAGATAACACCATTCAGCGCGCGCTTCTGTTGTTAGATGATGCGCTGGAGCTGTGCTATGACGTCGCCAAACTGTCGCTGGGGCGCTCTGCTTTGCTGGACGCGGCCTTTGAACGGGCGACGCTGTATCGTGCGCGACTCAAACGGTTGAAAGACGTCAACCAGCCGGGTTACAGCTACTGGTATGAGTGCAACTCGCGCCACTTTACCATGGCGCTAACGCCGCTCACGGTAGCCGATAAATTCAAAGAAGTCATGGCGCAGAAGCCGGGTAGCTGGATTTTTACCTCGGCCACCTTATCGGTGAACGACGATCTGCATCACTTCACCGATCGCCTCGGCATCGGAGAGGCGCACTCACTCCTGTTGCCGAGCCCGTTTGACTACGCGCATCAGGCACTGCTGTGCGTACCGCGTAACCTGCCGTTACCCAATCAGCCCGGCGCGGCGCGTCATCTGGCGGCCATGTTAAAACCGATCATCGAAGCCAACGATGGCCGCTGTTTTATGCTTTGCACCTCACACGCCATGATGCGTGATCTGGCGGAGCAGTTCCGCGCCACTATGACGTTACCGGTGTTACTCCAGGGCGAAACCAGCAAAGGGCAGTTGCTGCAACAGTTTGTCAGCGCGGGTAATGCGCTACTGGTGGCGACCAGCAGTTTCTGGGAAGGTGTGGATGTGCGTGGTGATGCGCTCTCGTTGGTGATCATCGATAAACTGCCGTTTACCTCACCGGATGACCCGCTGCTGAAGGCGCGAATGGAAGATTGTCGTCTGCGCGGCGGCGATCCCTTTGAAGACGTTCAGCTGCCGGATGCGGTCATTACCCTTAAACAGGGCGTCGGGCGTTTGATTCGCGACACCGACGATCGCGGTGTGCTGGTGATTTGCGACAATCGTCTGGTGATGCGCCCGTACGGCGCAACGTTCCTTGCCAGCCTGCCGCCTGCACCGCGCACGCGGGATATCGGGCGCGCGGTTCGTTTCCTGGCGATGTCATCCATTCGTTAACAAGGGCGCAGCCTGGTACAAAGTGTGCTAAGATGCGCGCCATTTTATTGATCTGCAATTGCGAGAGCGCGACGAATCATGCGAATTCTGGCTATCGACACCGCCACGGAAGCCTGCTCGGCTGCCCTGTGGAATACCGGTGACATCTGTGCTCATTTTGAACTCTGTCCTCGTGAACACACCCAACGCATTCTGCCTGTGGTGCAGGATATTCTTAGCCAAAGCGGCGTCACTTTAGCGGAGCTGGACGCGCTGGCTTTTGGCCGTGGGCCGGGCAGTTTTACCGGTGTGCGTATCGGTATCGGTATCGCGCAGGGGCTGGCGCTCGGCGCTGAACTGCCGATGATTGGCGTCTCGACGCTTGCGACCATGGCGCAGGGCGCATTCCGCAAAAGCGGCGCGACGCGCGTTCTGGCCGCCATTGATGCCCGCATGGGCGAAGTCTACTGGGCGGAGTATGTTCGCGACGAGCAGGGCATCTGGCACGGCGAAGAGAGTGAAGCGGTACTGAAACCGGAAGCGGTTAAAGCACGTCTCATGCAGTTATCCGGTGAATGGGTAACCGTGGGCACCGGTTGGCCGGCATGGCCTGAACTGGCCGCCGACGCCACGCACCTCACGATAACCGATGGCGAGGTGTTACTGCCCGCAGCCGAAGATATGCTACCCATCGCGGTTTATCTGCTGGAGCAGGGCAAAACCGTCGCCGTTGAGAAAGCCGAACCTAAATATTTACGCAACGAAGTGGCATGGAAGAAACTTCCGGGCCGTGAATGAATCTTAGTAAGTAAATACTGAGAAAAAGGAGTTGCATCATGGCGGGTCAAAAAGCGGTCGTTCGCATTGCTCTGGCGGGGCTTATTGCTGTCGCACTGAGTGGCTGCGTCAGCGTGCCGGATGCTATTAAGGGCAGCAGCCCAACGCCGCAGCAGGATCTGGTGCGCGTAATGGCATCGCCGCAGTTGTATGTCGGCCAGGAGTCCCGTTTCGGTGGGAAAGTGGTCAATGTGCAGAATACCAACGGTAATACGCGTCTGGAAATTGCTACCGTACCCCTCGACAGCGGTGCGCGCCCGATTCTTGGCGAACCTTCGCGCGGGCGAATTTATGCCGATGTTAATGGCTTCCTTGACCCCGTCGATTTCCGTGGGCAACTGGTGACGGTTGTCGGCCCTATTGCGGGCACGGTGGAAGGCAAGATTGGCAATACCGCCTACAAGTATCTGCGTGTTCAGGTCACCGGCTATAAACGCTGGCGGGTGACCCAGCAGGTGGTGATGCCGCCGCAGCCGATTGATCCCTGGTTCTACGGCCCGCATCCGTGGCGTGGGGGTTACGGTTATGGCGGTTGGGGATGGTATAACCCCGGCCCCGCTCAGGTACAAACTATCGTTACTGAATAACGAATTGATTTGTAAAAGAAAAGAGGCAGCGGCTAGTCCGCTGTCTCTTTATTTAGATGGTATTAGAAAAATAAAAAGTGACGCGCTTCGCAACCTGCGGTTTGTGTAATTAATAAACTGGTACGCTGAGTTAATATTATGTTAACGGATGGTTTATTAATTGGGGTTGTGATGACGACGAATACGCATTTTAGAGGTGATACTTTGAAGAAGGTTTGGCTCAACCGTTATCCGTCCGATGTTCCGGCGGATATCAATCCTGACCGTTATCAATCCCTGGTTGAACTCTTCGAACATGCCACGACGCGCTATGCTGACCAGCCAGCGTTCGTCAACATGGGCGAAGTGATGACGTTTCGTAAACTGGAAGAGCGCAGTCGTGCGTTCGCCGCCTATCTTCAGCAGGGGCTTGGGTTACAAAAGGGCGATCGCGTGGCGTTGATGATGCCGAACCTGCTGCAATATCCGGTCGCGCTGTTTGGTATTCTACGTGCGGGCATGATTGCGGTGAACGTCAACCCGCTCTATACCCCACGCGAGCTGGAGCATCAGCTCAACGACAGCGGTGCGGCAGCAATTGTCATTGTCTCCAACTTTGCCCACACCCTGGAAAAAGTCGTCGAAAAAACCCAGGTGAAGCACGTTATTCTGACGCGCATGGGCGATCAGCTTTCCACCGCGAAAGGGACGCTGGTTAACTTTGTGGTGAAGTACATCAAGCGTCTGGTGCCAAAATATCATCTGCCGGATGCTATCTCTTTCCGTCGCGCGCTGCACAACGGCTATCGGCTTCAGTATGTTAAACCTGAGATCAGCGCCGACGATCTCGCGTTCCTGCAATATACCGGCGGCACTACCGGCGTGGCGAAAGGCGCGATGCTCACGCACCGCAATATGCTCGCCAACCTCGAACAGGTTAACGCCACCTATGGGCCGTTGTTGCATCGCGGTACGGAGCTGGTGATAACCGCACTGCCGCTGTATCACATCTTTGCGCTCACCATGAACTGCCTGCTGTTTATCGAGCTGGGCGGTAAGAACGTGTTAATCACCAACCCGCGCGATATTCCGGGGCTGGTGAAAGAGCTGGCAAAATACCCGTTTACCGCGATGACCGGGGTAAATACCTTATTCAACGCGCTGCTGAACAACAAAGAGTTTCAGCAGCTCGACTTTTCGACACTGCATCTCTCGGCGGGCGGCGGCATGCCGGTACAGAATGCGGTTGCTGAACGCTGGGTAAAACTGACCGGGCAGTATCTGCTGGAAGGTTACGGCCTGACGGAGTGCTCGCCGCTGGTGAGCGTCAACCCGCACGATATCGACTATCACAGCGGCAGTATTGGCCTGCCGGTGCCGTCCACCGATGTTAAGCTGGTGGATGATGACGATAACGAAGTGGCGCACGGCGAGCCGGGTGAACTTTGCGTGAAAGGGCCACAGGTGATGCTGGGCTACTGGCAGCGTCCGGACGCGACGGATGAAATCATCAAAGACGGCTGGCTGCATACTGGCGATATCGCGGTGATGGACGACGAAGGCTTCCTGCGTATTGTCGATCGCAAAAAAGACATGATTCTGGTCTCTGGCTTCAATGTGTATCCAAATGAAATTGAAGATGTAGTGATGCAGCATCCTGGCGTTCAGGAAGTGGCGGCCGTCGGCGTACCGGCGGGAAGTAGCGGCGAAACGGTGAAGATTTTTGTCGTTAAGAAAGACGCCTCGTTAACTGATGAAGCGCTCATCACCTTCTGCCGCCGCCAGCTAACGGGCTATAAGGTGCCGAAACTTGTCGAATTCCGTGATGAATTACCGAAGTCTAACGTTGGTAAGATTTTGAGACGAGAATTACGTGACGAAGCACGTGCTAAAGTAGAGAATAAAGGCTGAGAAATTTCTAAGTCGCCAGACGCCGGCTATGCCGGCGTTTTTATTGGGCGCAATCTAAGAGAGTATGATTTGAACTATCAGATGATCACCACCAACGAAGCGCTGAGCACCTTGTGCGAAGCCGTTGCGCAGGTTACTTCCATCGCGCTGGACACCGAGTTTGTCCGCACCCGTACCTATTATCCGCAGCTGGGACTCATTCAGCTGTTTGATGGTCAGCAAACGTCGCTTATCGATCCGCTCGGCATTACCGACTGGTCTCCGTTGCAGGCGATTTTGCAGGACACCCGCATCACTAAGTTCCTGCACGCGGGTAGCGAAGACCTGGAAGTGTTTCTGAATGTATTCGGTTCAATGCCAAAACCGCTGATTGATACCCAAATTCTGGCCGCGTTTTGCGGCCGCCCGATGTCCTGGGGTTTTGCGGCGATGGTGGAAGAGTATACCGGCGTCAAACTGGACAAAAGCGAGTCGCGTACCGACTGGCTGGCGCGCCCGTTGACCGAGCGTCAATGCATCTATGCGGCGGCAGACGTCTGGTATCTGCTGCCTATCGCGCACAAGCTGATGGCGGAAACCGAGCAGGCAGGGCGCTTAGACGCCGCACTGGATGAGTGCCGTCTCATGCAGCAGCGTCGTCAGGAAGTGGTTGACCCGGCGGAAGCCTGGCGCGACATCACCAACGCCTGGCAACTGCGTACGCGTCAGCTGGCGTGCCTGCAACTGCTGGCCGACTGGCGTCTGCGTAAAGCCCGTGAGCGCGATCTGGCGGTGAATTTTGTGGTGCGTGAAGAACATCTGTGGAGCGTGGCGCGCTATATGCCGGGCAGCATGGGCGAGCTCGACAGTCTGGGCCTTTCCGGTAGTGAGATCCGCTTCCATGGTAAAACGCTGCTGAGCCTGGTGGCGAAAGCGCAGGCGCTACCGGATGACGCACTGCCAGAGCCGTTGCTGAATCTGATGGACATGCCGGGCTATCGCAAAGCGTTTAAAGAGATTAAAGCGCTGGTGCAGGAAGTGGGGCAGGAATCTGGTGTAAGTGCCGAACTGCTGGCGTCGCGTCGCCAGATTAACCAGTTGCTGAACTGGCACTGGCAGCTGAAAACCTTCGCCAGCGCACCAGAGATGATCTCCGGCTGGCGCGGCGAGCTGCTGGGTGGCCGTCTTGACGCGCTGCTCGCCGAGTATCCGCGCTAAAAAAGAAACCCCGGTGGCCTGCGCCTTCCGGGGTTTTTTCTCACATCGACCAGCGATATCAGGACTTAGATTCTTCCGCTTCCGGTAAGGTCACGTTAAGTTCCAGAATCGAGATATCCCCGTCTTTCTGTTCCAGCTGTACTGTCACCATTTCCGGGTCAATCTGAATGTATTTGCAGATGACTTCCAGAATGTCCTTGCGCAGCTGCGGCAGGTAATGCGGTTCAGCATCGCTGCGGCGGCGTTCTGCCACAATAATCTGTAAGCGTTCTTTCGCGATATTCGCGGTGCTCTTTTTTCGTGAGAGAAAAAAGTCGAGTAATGCCATAATTTATCCTCCGAACAGGCGTTTGAGGAAACCTTTCTTCTCTTCTTCAATGAAGCGGAAAGGACGTTCTTCTCCCAACAGACGATCCACAGTGTCAGCGTAGGCTTTACCTGCATCGGACACCGCATCCAGAATAACCGGTTCACCCTGGTTGGAGGCGCGCAGTACAGATTGATCTTCCGGGATGACGCCGACCAGTTTAATGCGCAGAATTTCCAGCACATCTTCCATGCTCAGCATATCGCCTTTGTTTACGCGACCCGGATTGTAGCGGGTCAGCAGAAGGTGTTCTTTAATCGGTTCTTCACCGTTTTCCGCACGACGCGATTTCGAGGCCAGAATGCCCAGAATGCGGTCGGAGTCGCGCACGGAAGAGACTTCCGGGTTGGTGGTGATGATCGCTTCATCGGCGAAATAGAGCGCCATCAGCGCGCCGGTTTCGATGCCCGCCGGGGAGTCGCAGACCACAAAGTCGAACTCCATCTTCTTCAGTTCTTCGAGTACTTTTGCGACGCCTTCGCGGGTCAATGCGTCTTTATCACGGGTCTGTGAGGCCGGAAGAATAAACAGATTTTCCGTGCGCTTATCTTTGATCAGCGCCTGGTTCAGCGTGGCATCGCCCTGAATAACGTTAACGAAATCATACACAACGCGGCGTTCACAGCCCATAATCAGGTCGAGGTTTCGCAGTCCGATATCGAAATCGATAACGACAGTTTTCTTTCCCTTCTGCGCCAAACCAGTCGCGATGGCCGCGCTGGAGGTGGTTTTGCCCACGCCCCCTTTACCCGAAGTCACAACAATAATGCGTGCCATAGAAATTCCTTGTTAAAAGGGATTAATTAAACGGTTGAATTGTCAAAGCGCTGTCGTCTAAACGCAGACGCGCCGCTTTGCCATAAAACTCGGCTGGGATTTGATCGCTCAGCCAGTATTCCCCGGCAATGGACATCAATTCCGCTGCCAGATGTGTACAAAAAATTTGTGCCTCCCGGTCACCGGCAGCGCCAGCCAGCACGCGTCCCCGCATCATGCCATACACATGAATGTTACCATCAGCGATAAGCTCTGCGCCTGCGCTCACGTGGTTTGTAACAATCAGATCACAGTTTGGCGCATAAATGCGCTGACCGGAACGAACCGGCATATCAATCAATCGCGTTTTTGTGATCGTGCTAACAGTTGGGGCAGGTTCTGGCTGAGGTTGAGGTTCGGCGGGAGCAGGGCGGGCGATTTTTTCTTTACCCTCAGTGAGTAAAGGCAGGCCCGCTTTGTCGATTTCCGCTTTCATGCGCGGGTTCTTCGCGCCGCTCACGCCCACAATACGCAAACCCGCAGCATTAATCGCCTGCTGCAACGGCTGCCATTGGGTCGTCTCTTCCAGGCTACTGACGTTTACCACCACCGGCGCGTGACGAAAAAAAGCCGGAGCCTGAGCCACCTTGTCTTCTAACGCCTGACGAATAATCTCGGGATTTGCCTCATGCAAATGCACCACTGATAAAGTGAAGCTACTGCCTTTAAGTTCGATTGGCGTGTTTGACATCCTGGCCTTACTCAATTTGCTATTTATCATCCAGCACTATGCGGTGATATTCCGAAGACTATCAGGCATGTTATAGTCACTGATATATAGAGGCAAGTCACCACGGGCTTAAATAAGAGTAAAAGTATGTTTTGTGTGATCTACCGGAGCGCTAAACGCGACCAAACCTATCTTTATGTCGAAAAAAGAGACGATTTCTCCCGCGTGCCTGAGGAGCTGATGAAAGGCTTCGGGCAACCGCAGTTGGCGATGCTGCTGCCGCTGGACGGGCGTAAACAGCTGGTGAACGCGGATCTTGAAAAGGTAAAACAGGCCCTCAAAGAGCAGGGATATTATTTACAGATCCCGCCGCCGCCTGAGAATTTACTGAAACAGCATCTGGCCGAATCAGGTAAACCGCAAGATTAATCCTGGTCCGTTATTGATGTTGGTCGAAAAATGAGTCTATTAGTTATAACAAATATGTTTGAAAAACGAATAGGGGAAACGAATGTATCAGCATCATAACTGGCAAGGGGCATTGCTGGATTATCCGGTCAGTAAAGTCGTCTGTGTCGGCAGTAATTACGCAAAGCACATTCAGGAAATGGGCAGCGCTATTCCGGAAGAACCGGTGTTGTTTATCAAACCGGAAACCGCGCTTTGCGATATTCGCCAACCGCTGGTGCTTCCGCAAGGGCTGGGTTCTGTGCATCATGAAGTTGAACTGGCGGTGCTGATTGGCGCAACATTGCGCCAGGCAACCGAAGAGCACGTTCAGAAAGCGATTGCGGGTTATGGCGTAGCGCTGGATCTCACGCTGCGCGATGTGCAGGGTAAAATGAAGAAAGCGGGGCAACCGTGGGAAAAAGCCAAAGGCTTTGATAATTCCTGCCCGATTTCTGGTTTTATTCCGGCTGCCGAATTCGAGAGCGATCCGCAGAATACGCCGCTGGCGTTAACGGTTAACGGCGAGGTGCGCCAGCAGGGAACGACGGCAGACATGATCCATAAAATCATCCCGCTGATTGCCTATATGAGCCGTTTCTTCACTCTGAAGCCTGGCGATGTCGTGTTAACCGGCACCCCCGAAGGCGTGGGGCCACTGCTGAGCGGCGATGAACTGACCGTACAGTTCAACGGCCTTTCCCTCTCTACCCGCGTACTGTAATCCCTTCTTGCCGCCCTGATTGGGCGGCAAAACTTGCATCCCTGTGCCAGACTGGTTATAAGGTGCACCCTGGTTTTTGATGTGGACATCCTTATGAGCGAATTACCTTTCTGGCAAAGCAAAACTCTCGACGAAATGACTGACGCCGAGTGGGAATCGCTGTGCGATGGCTGCGGGCAATGCTGCCTGCATAAACTGATGGATGAAGACACGGATGAAATCTATTTCACCAACGTTGCCTGCCGTCAGCTGAACATCAAAACCTGTCAGTGCCGTAACTACGAACGTCGTTTCGAATATGAGCCGGACTGCATCAAACTCACCCGCGAGAATTTGCCAACCTTCGAGTGGTTACCGCACACCTGTGCCTATCGCCTGCTGGCGGAGGGGAAAGGTCTGCCGGAGTGGCATCCGCTGTTGACCGGCTCAAAAGCCGCGATGCATGGCGAGCGTATTTCTGTGCGCCATATTGCTGTGAAAGAGTCGGAAGTGCGCGACTGGCAGGACCATATTATGAATAAGCCTGAGTGGGCAGACTAACCCCAACGCCATCACGAACAATAAACGTTTGCCGCCATTGGCCCGCGTAAACCATTTACGCGGCAAAACTCCACGCGCATGCCGGGGATCAGAGATTCGGATTGATGGGTACTGAGGGCTGAGATGTGAACCTGAACGTCTTTACGACCATCTGAAGGGGTGATGAGACCTTTACCGCTGAGGGAGTCAAAAGCTTTGACAATGCCTGTCATTTTACGAGACAAATAAATTCCTTTGTATTGATAACGCCGAACACTATACGCAGGTTTGGATATTTATCCAGTGTTTTATTTTGTCAGGCAGCACTGCGGAATTAAAAAACGCGCCAAAAGGCGCGTTTTTTAGAAGTCATTATCGACCAAACAAATCGCGTTTTTTCGGCTTAAACGGCTGAGCGATAATCACCAGCACCGCCACCACCAGATAAGCGGCGAAGATACCGACCAGCCACTGCGGCATTTCCAGCGACAGGAAAGACCACTGACGCACCGCGCAGTCGCCGGATGCGACAAACACCTGCGGCAGCCATTTATCGAGCGGCAGCCAGGTCGGGAAGCGCGCGGCAAAGTCGCAGGTCATAAACGGCGACGGATGCAGCTGAATCATCGTGTGCTCCCAGGCAAGCTGCAAACCACGAATGGCGCTGTAGATCCAAATCACCATGGCGACGTAACGCAGCGGCGTTTTTGGGGCGATGGCGCCTACAATACCTGCACCCATGATGCCGAACAGGGCGCAACGCTCATAGATACACATGACGCACGGCTGCAGCAGCATAATATGCTGGAAATACAGCGCAACGAGTTCAAGTGCAAAGGCAGTCAACGCCATCAACAACCACGCGCCACGGCCTCGTGAGCACTGGTTCAAATATCGCAACATAATCATTTCCCTGGAACATGTTTAAGAGCAGCAGTTTAAACCAAAAAAAGCCTGCCGCCACTGACGTTTAGCAATTATTACGTAAATGAACATTAAATGCCCGGCACTACTGGCCGGGCAGTTTAGCTTTAAGGTAAATGTGGAGAGGGGATCCAACCGAGCGCCAATAGCCAGTCGCTGGCGGGTTGCAGGGCAAACTCAACGCACAGCAGCCCAACCAGTGTCAGTACAATGGTGTAAGGCAGCGCCATCCAGACCATGCGACCATAAGAAAGTCGTATGAGCGGTGCCAGCGCCGAGGTGAGCAGGAACAGGAATGCCGCCTGACCATTCGGCGTGGCGACTGACGGCAGGTTAGTGCCGGTGTTGATCGCGACCGCCAGCATCTCAAATTGTTTGAGGTCGATAGCGCCAGACTCCAGCGCAGCCTTCACTTCGTTGATATAGACGGTGCCAACAAACACGTTATCGGAAATCGACGACAGCAAACCGTTGAAGATATAGAACAGCGAGCGCTGTGCGTGCGGAGAAGCTTGCAGCACAAAGTCGATGATTGGCGCGAACAGGTGCTGGTCAATAATCACCGCAACGACCGCGAAGAAGACGGTCAGCAGCGCGGTGAAGGGCAGCGCCTCGGTGAAGGCTTTGCCGATGGCATGCTCATCGGTAATGCCGGTGAACGAGGTGGCAAAGATGATAACCGACAGACCAATTAACCCGACTTCCGCCAGATGGAAAGCCAGCGCCAGCACCAGCCAGACGCCAATCAGCGCCTGAACGCACAGGCGCATGGTGTCCTGGCGCGAGCGCTGTTTACGGCTTCGCTCATCAAAATCATGCAGTGTTTTGCGCACGGTCTCCGGAAGCGTGGCCCCGTAACCGAACAGCTTGAATCTCTCTAAAAGCAGGCAGGTGGTGATGCCACAAATAAACACCGGCACGGTAACCGGAGCCATTCGCATAAAGAACTCACCGAAGTGCCAGCCGGAGGCTTTGGCGATAATCAGGTTCTGTGGTTCGCCGACCATCGTCATCACGCCGCCAAGCGCGGTGCCGACGCCCGCGTGCATCATCAGGCTGCGCAGAAACGCGCGGAATTGTTCCAGTACGTCGCGATAGTGTTTATCAATGTGGCTATCATCGAGCAGATCGTCATCGTCAGTACGGTTTGACGCCGCTCGGTGATAAATGCCATAGAAACCCACCGCGACGCTGATGATCACCGCGACGACCGTCAGCGCATCAAGGAAGGCTGACAAGAATGCCGCCGCCAGGCAAAACGCCAGCGAAAGCAGCATTTTGCTGCGAATACTCAGCAACAAGCGGGTGAAGATAAACAGCAGCAGCTGCTTCATAAAGTAGATACCGGCGACCATGAAGATCAGCAGCAGCAATACTTCGAGATTAGCCGCGATTTCTTCACGCACGTGTTCAGCTGACGTCATGCCGACAATCACCGCTTCAATCGCCAGTAGCCCGCCGGGGATCAACGGATAGCATTTGAGCGCCATCGCCAGGGTGAAGATAAACTCGACAACCAGTAGCCATCCGGCGAGAAAGGGATTAACGAGAAAGATAATCGGGTTAATTACCAGAAATATCAGGAGTAAAAGTTTATACCAGTCCGGGGATTGCCCGAGAAAGTTGCGCCATAACGCGCGACAGTATGAGATTTCCATGACCAATAGTCTGCCTCGTAGAAGTCATCTTTTGTTACAACCAGGGCTGAAACTCTAGCAGAGATCGCCGCAAAAAACGCCCTTAAGTACGGAACAGGAAAATCAAAAAATGAAACGGCGATCCCTTTTTAATTCGCTTCGTGTGCTATCTGCTGTTGATGCGGTCTGGTATGATGAGTGGATTGCAACGCTGTGTAATGGAAATTCTAACTATGGTCATTAAGGCGCAAAGCCCGGCGGGTTTCGCGGAAGAGTATATTGTTGAAAGCATCTGGAATAACCGTTTTCCACCAGGGTCTATTCTGCCTGCCGAGCGCGAACTTTCTGAACTGATTGGTGTGACCCGTACAACCTTACGGGAAGTGTTGCAGCGTCTGGCTCGTGATGGCTGGTTGACTATCCAGCACGGTAAGCCGACGAAAGTAAACAACTTCTGGGAAACGTCCGGCCTCAATATTCTGGAAACGCTGGCGCGTCTCGATCACGAAAGCGTACCGCAACTGCTGGATAACCTGCTTTCCGTGCGTACCAACATCGCCACCATTTTTATCCGCACCGCGTTTCGTCAGCATCCTGACAAAGCGCTGGAAGTGCTGGCCACTGCGCGTGAAGTCGAAGACTACGCCGATGCGTTTGCCGACCTCGATTACAATATTTTCCGCGGGCTGGCGTTTGCCTCTGGTAACCCGATTTATGGCCTGATTCTGAACGGCATGAAAGGGCTCTATACCCGTATTGGCCGTCACTATTTCGCCAATCCGGAAGCGCGTAGCTGCGCGCTGGGCTTCTATCATCGCTTAACAGAAGTGTGCGAGCAGGGTCTGCATGATCAGGTGTATGAAACCGTGCGTCGTTACGGCCATGACAGCGGCGAGATCTGGCACCGGATGCAGAAAAGTATGCCCGGCGGCGTATAAGCCAGCGCAAAGAAAAAGCCTCTCAATCGAGAGGCTTTTTGGTTTTTTGCGGCGTTTTGCCGGGGGCGCTTTTGTTGCCTTAAACCTACAACGCGCTCGGTCTCGGCGGGCAACGCTCAAGTAACTCAACGCTGCCGTCCGCATTCTGCTGCTCCAGATGCACTTCAAAGCCCCACAGACGATGCACGTGCTTGAGCACTTCACGGCGGCCTTTATCCAGCGGCGCGCGATTGTGCGGCACATAGCGTAACGTCAGCGAACGGTCGCCGCGCAGATCCACATTCCACACCTGAATATTCGGCTCCAGGTTACTGAGATTATATTGCGATGACAGCTGCGCACGGATTTCACGATAGCCGCTTTCATTGTGGATCGCTGAGATCTCCAGATAGTTATTGCGATCGTCATCCAGCACCGTAAACAGGCGGAAATCACGCATCACTTTCGGTGACAGGAACTGGCTGATAAAACTCTCATCTTTAAAATCGCGCATCGCAAAATGCAGCGTTTCCAGCCAGTCGGAACCGGCCATATCCGGGAACCAGTAGCGGTCTTCTTCCGTCGGCGTCTGGCAGATACGTTTGATATCCTGGAACATGGCAAAGCCCAGCGCGTACGGGTTAATCCCGCTGTACCACGGGCTATTGTACGGCGGCTGGAAGACCACGTTGGTGTGGCTATGAAGAAACTCCAGCATAAACCGCTCGGTCACTTTCCCTTCATCGTACAGATGGTTGAGAATGGTGTAGTGCCAGAACGTAGCCCAGCCTTCGTTCATCACCTGTGTCTGTTTCTGCGGATAAAAATACTGGCTCACCTTACGCACAATACGCATGATTTCGCGCTGCCACGGCTCCAGCAACGGGGCATTTTTCTCCATAAAGTACAGCAAATTCTCCTGCGGTTCGGAAGGATAACGGCGCGCGGATTCCACCGTTTTCTCCTCTTCACGCTTCGGCAGAGTGCGCCACAGCATATTCACCTGGCTTTGCAGATACTCTTCGCGACTTTTCTGCCGCGCTTTCTCCTCCTGCAACGAGATTTTTTGCGGACGTTTGTAGCGGTCCACACCGTAGTTCATCAATGCGTGGCAGGAGTCGAGCAGCTTTTCCACTTCATCCACGCCGTAGCGCTCTTCACACTCGCTAATGTATTTACGGGCGAAAAGCAGGTAATCGACGATCGAACTGGCGTCTGTCCAGCTGCGGAACAGATAGTTGTTTTTAAAGAAGGAGTTATGTCCGTAACAGGCGTGCGCCATCACCAGCGCCTGCATAGTAATGGTGTTCTCCTCCATCAAATACGCGATACAGGGATTGGAGTTAATCACAATCTCATAGGCCAGCCCCTGCTGGCCGTGTTTATAGGCCCGCTCGGTCTCAATGAACTTCTTGCCGAACGACCAGTGGGTGTAATTAATCGGCATCCCGATGCTGGAGTAGGCATCCATCATCTGCTCAGAGGTAATGACTTCGATTTGATGGGGGTAGGTGTCCAGCCGGTAGAGTTTGGCTACCCGGTCTATCTCAACCAGATAGGTTTCCAGCAGGGGAAATGTCCAGTCGGGTCCGTCGCTTAAACGCGTGCTGTCCTTATTCATCGAATCAATCGTTGCCATTAGCGCGCCCTCATTGTTGGCGACTCTCTCTGTCTGGAGAGCCTCTGTAAAAGAATAGAACACCTGGAAAAAACTGTAACAAGCGCCAATTTTTTTCTTCGCGATTTCTTCATTTTGATGACGATATTTTTACAATTATGCAGCATTTTATGCTGGGTAATATTATTGCTCAGCAGGAGATGTCGATTCTCGCATGCCAGCGCTGGCGGGGCTGTATGTGAACTACGTCACCATAAAAAAAGCCTATGTTGAATAATATTTTCATCTGGGTTATCAATTTGTAATCAGAAGATTGTTCTTTTACTCATTTCGATTCTGGAGTAGCTATGCACGTTGTCATACTGGGAAGTGGCGTAGTGGGCGTGACCAGCGCCTGGTATTTAAGTCAGGCAGGACATCAGGTCACGGTTATCGATCGTGAAACGGGCCCGGCGATGGAGACCAGCGCCGGAAATGCCGGGCAAATCTCCCCCGGTTACGCGGCACCCTGGGCCGCGCCTGGCGTGCCGCTGAAGGCGATTAAATGGATGTTCCAGCGCCACGCGCCGCTGGCGATTAGCCTCGATGGCACGCAGTTCCAGTTGAAATGGATGTGGCAAATGCTGCGCAACTGCGACACGCGCCACTATATGGAGAACAAAGGGCGCATGGTGCGTCTGGCAGAGTACAGTCGCGACTGCCTGAAAGCGCTACGTGAATCCACCGGGATTGCCTACGAAGGGCGGCAGGGCGGCACGTTGCAGCTTTTCCGCACCGCACAGCAGTATGAGAACGCGATGCGCGATATTGCCGTGCTGGAAGACGCGGGCGTGCCGTATCAACTACTGGAATCCGCCCGACTTGCCGAGGTTGAGCCTGCGCTGGCGGGCGTGGCGCACAAGCTCACTGGCGGCCTGCGTTTGCCCAATGATGAAACCGGCGACTGCCAGCTCTTCACTCAACGTCTGGCGCAGATGGCTGAAAATGCGGGCGTCACTTTTCGCTATAACACGCCGGTGGATGCGCTGCTGCGAGAAGGCGAGCACATCTATGGCGTGAAGTGCGGCGATGAACTGATTAAAGCCGATGCTTATGTGATGGCGTTTGGTTCCTATTCCACCGCGATGCTCAAGGGTCTGGTGGACATTCCGGTGTATCCGCTGAAAGGGTATTCGCTCACCATCCCGGTGAAGGAAGAGGCGGGCGCGCCGGTTTCGACTATCCTTGATGAAACCTACAAAATCGCCATCACCCGTTTTGATAATCGTATCCGCGTTGGCGGGATGGCCGAAATTGTCGGCTTTAATACTGAACTGCTGCAACCTCGCCGTGAAACGCTGGAAATGGTGGTGGGCGATCTGTTCCCGCGCGGTGGCTATATTGAACAAGCCACGTTCTGGACTGGTCTGCGCCCCATGACGCCGGATGGCACGCCAATTATTGGCAAAACCGCATTCAAAAATCTGTGGCTGAACACGGGCCACGGCACGCTGGGCTGGACCATGTCCTGCGGTTCCGGGCAGCTAATCAGCGATTTAATCTCCGGGCGTACGCCCGCCATTCCTTATGACGATCTAAGCGTGGCGCGCTACTCGCCGGGCTTTACGCCGTCGCGTCCTCAGCATTTGCACGGCGCTCATCATTAAGGAGAACGCATGTCTCGTCCTGTAGAAGCCAGCATCGATCTTTCGGCGCTGCGGCAGAACCTGAACGTGGTACGCCGGGCGGCCCCGGAATCTCGCGTCTGGTCGGTGGTTAAAGCCGATGCTTACGGGCACGGCCTGAAGCGTGTCTGGGGCGCATTACGCGAAACAGACGGTTTCGCGATGCTCAATCTGGAAGATGCCATCCAGCTACGTGAGTGGGGATGGAAAGGGCCTATTCTGCTGCTGGAAGGGTTCTTCCATGCCGATGAACTGGAACTGTTTGATAAGTATCGCTTAACCACCAGTGTTCACAGTAACTGGCAGATCAAAGCGATCCAGGACGCCCGGTTAAACGCTCCGCTGGATATCTATCTGAAAGTGAACAGCGGTATGAACCGGCTCGGATTTACGCCGGATCGCGTCAGTACCGTGTGGCAAATCCTGCGTAAAGTGCCGAACGTCGGCGCGATGACGTTGATGTCACACTTCGCGGACGCAGAAAAAAGCGAGGGCGTCGAACGGCCCATGCAGCGAATCGAACAGGCGGCGGAAGGGCTGGAATGCCCGCGCTCGCTTGCCAATTCGGCAGCAACGCTCTGGCACCCTGAAACGCATTATGACTGGGTGCGGCCGGGCATTATTCTCTATGGCGCGTCGCCTTCCGGCCAGTGGCAGGATGTGGCCAATAGCGGCATTAAACCGGTGATGACTCTGAGCAGTCAGATTATCGCCGTGCAAAATCTGAAACCGGGCGACACGGTGGGCTACGGCAGCCGTTATACCGCTACGCAGGAGCAGCGAATTGGCATTGTCGCCTGCGGATACGCGGATGGTTATCCGCGTATTGCGCCGTCGGGTACGCCGGTCATGGTAGACAGTGTGCGTACCACCACGGTAGGAACGGTGTCGATGGATATGCTGGCGGTGGATTTAACGCCATGCCCCAATGCGGGAATTGGCGCGCCGGTAGAGCTGTGGGGCAACGGCATCAAAATCGATGACGTTGCCGCCTGTGCGGGCTCCGTGGGCTACGAATTAATGTGCGCGCTGGCGCCGCGTGTACCGGTTGTGACGGTGTAACTTAATCGGCGAGGCGGTTATTCCGCCTCTTCTTCTGCAACTTTAACCCCGACTTTAACTACTTCATTATCGGCTTTCTCCGCGACCGTCCACACCATTCCGGCAAACTCTACCTGATCGCCAACAACCGGCGTGGCGCCTAACAGCTGCTGAACGATCTCGCCCAGCGACTGCTGTTTATCGCGAAACTCTTCGACACCGTCGAGACCGTAAATCATTGCCACATCGGCGAATTTGGCGCTGGCTTCGAGAATAAAGTCACCAAAGAAACGTTGATCCAGCGCCACCGGCGGTGACTGACTGAACAGTTTGCCGAGCGCCGGAATATCACGCTCGCGGGCAATCACGCACAGAATATCGCCTTCACGCAGGCGCGTGCTGCCATTCGGATGCAGCAACACGTTATCGCGGAACAGTGCGGCAATGCGCGTATCCTTCGGCATATGCAGGTCACGCAGCGCCGCGCCCACGCACCATTTATCGGCGCTCAACTGATAAATAAGCTGCTCCCACGGGTTTTCCGGATGAATATCCAGCCCGACGCGCGACACCGGCCAGCCAACGGGCGGCACCACCACTTTGGCGCGCTTCGCCGCCCAGGAGAGTGAGGTGCCCTGAAGCAGCAGCGATACCAACACCACGAAGAAGGCGACGTTAAAGAACAGACGCGCGTTATCCAGCCCGGCCATCATCGGGAATACGGCGAGGATAATCGGCACCGCGCCGCGCAGACCCACCCAGCTGATGAAAATGCGCTCGCGCAGGTTAAAACCGCGAAACGGCAGCAGGCCGATAAACACCGATAATGGGCGGGCGAAGAAGATCATCCACAGCGACAGCAGCAGGGCGGAAGCGGCAATCGGCAGCAGGTCAGACGGCGTCACCAGCAGGCCGAGCACCAGGAACATGCCGATTTGCGCCAGCCACGCCAGCCCATCGAAGTTTTGCAGGATGCCAAAGCGGTTACGAATAGGCCGATTGCCGAGCAGGAAACCGCACAGGTACACGGCGAGGATGCCGCTGCCGTCCAGCGAGGTGGTAATGGCGAAAATCATGATCCCGCCGCTGAGGGCCAGCAGCGGATACAGCCCGGTCGGCAGGGTGATGCGGTTAATCATCTGTAACAGCAGATAACCCCCCGCGAGGCCAATCAAAATACCCAGACCAAACTGCTGAATGATATGCACGGCAAACATCCAGCTTAACCCCGTTTCGTGCTGCTGAATCATCTCAATCAGGGTGATGGTCAGAAAGACCGCCATCGGATCGTTGCTGCCGGATTCAATTTCAAGCGTCGAGCCGACACGCTCATTAAGCCCTTTGCCGCCCAGCAGTGAGAACACCGCCGCCGCATCCGTCGAGCCAACAATCGCGCCAATCAGCAGGCCTTCAATCCAGTTAAGGTTAAACAGCCACGCTGCCGCAATACCCGTCAGCCCCGAAGTGATTAACACACCTACCGTTGCCAGTGACAATGCCGGGCCGAGGGCGACGCGAAATGAGCTCGCCTGAGTGCGCATCCCGCCGTCCAGCAGGATCACCGCCAGCGCGAGGTTACTCACCATATAGGCGAACGGGTAATTATCGAAAGGAATACCGCCGATGCCATCTACGCCTGCGAGCATACCAATGGCAAGAAAGATTACCAGAATCGGGATACCGAGGCGGGAGGAGAATGAACTTAAAAGAATGCTACAGGTTACTAAGACTGAACCCAAAATAAAGAGACTAATGACTGCCGCGGCGTCCAATGTTCACGTACTCCCCGATAACGAACAAGCTAGTTACAAAAAGTTATCATAATTAGTGTGCGAGCAGGGGAACAATAAGAGGATTGAATGTTTTTTTATTTTACACCGTCGCCCGATAACTCGACCGGGCGACGCCGTAGGTTATGGCGTTAGCGGTTCTCTTTAAGTTCCTGTCGCGCATGGGCCGAACGCAGATACTGCTGAAACTCTTCAATCACGCTGACCGCAGAGATTTCTATTTTCGTTCCATCCTGTGCTTTACGCATATCAGCATAGACGATCAGCGCAAAGAGTTTGCCCACACCCCGGTTTTCCACGCCGCGCACCATACGTTTGAGTTTCTTCGGCGGCTGATAGCCCTCTCGCCAGCTTAACACGATGCGCAACGCTTCATGACGTTCCTCAACGTCAAAGTCAGTAATGGCGGTCCACTCAATAGGTTTATCCAGATCGCTACACACAATGTGTGTTGGCGTGAAGGTATAGAGCGGTGTCTTGCCGGAGCGATGCAGCATAAACGTGACGAAACCTAATACCCAGGCCATCCCAATCAACCCGCCAGAAATCCTGGCGGCGTTCGGCATAAAAAGAGCCACGACACCAATAACCATCAGGAACACGGCACCTGCGCTTTGCAGCAACACTTTTTTCTTGTTGTCGCGCCAGATTTCACAGCTTTCCGTTGCCAGTACCGCGTGCGATTCCAGCATCTGCTGGTGCTCTGCATTATACTGGACGGCTTCTTCCGTCAGCGACTGCGACATTGACGCGCGCACCTCTTCCAGCCCGCCGAATAACGCGCCCAGAGAAGCGAAGTCGCTTTCAGAGACCTGACGCGTTGCGTGCGCAATCAGGCTATCGTCAATTTTAACGTTCAGCGCCTCAATACGCGCGCGCGTGACCGGGTGGCTGTCTGTCGGGTGCTGAATCTCATGTTCCAGACACGCCTGCACATCGAAAGTATTGACTTTGCACGCTTCGCCGAGCAGGCCGCTTATCCACTCCTGCTGTGCCTGTTGTTTACCGGACATCACCTTATTGAGGTAGTTGTCGACCATTTCAGACAGCGCGGAAATACGCAGCAGCGCCGTGGAAAGCGCCTGCGGCGTACTGGCCCGTGCGCCGGTTTGGTCGGCGGCAAACTCACGGATGCGGCTCCAGTAGCTGACCGTTTCGTGGAACTTAATCAGGAACCACAGGCCCATATCCAGCGCAGGATGCAACACGATGCGGTCAATCCACGCCACTCCGTTGGAGTTATTTGCCATCTGCTGTAGCGTATTTTCAAGGCCCGCATAAACCGGGGCGAAGCGTAAACTGTACTGCGTATCCTTCCCGGTAAAATGGCCCAGTTCGTGACCAATAACCGCCGCCACCTCGTCTTTATTCATCAACGATGAGTAGGTGAGGGGTAAATAAAGGGTATTGCCGGTCAGCAGATCGCCGCTGTTCAGGCGAACGTTATTGGCGGTGACATAAAAGCAGTCAAAGAAGCCGACCACGATGTTATCCGGCATCACCACCTGGCTCTTCTGCGCCAGATCGCGCACCCAGCCCCACAGCTGTGGAGATTGTTCCTCTGAGACCGAATGACCATGAATATGACTTTCTTCGCGCTTAAAGAAGGCAAAACAACGGCGGATGGAAAACATGCTTTTCAGCAGCATCCACAATATGGCGCCAATAGCAAAGAGCGCCATCATAAATACTTTTCCTGACCCGTGACCGGAATGCGAGAGCGAAACCAACCAGGCCAACTCACCGCCCACTAAGGAGACAATCCCCAGCCCGTTGCAGATCATAATCAGCAGCATAAAGATAGGGATAATGCCCCGGCAGAGGGTAAAGGTGGCAATCAATTTATTTTGCGAGGTACGCGACGCGACCACACTCAGATGGCAAATCAGCATCGCCAGAAGGCAAATGAGAATGGACCCGACGCTGCAAAGCCCCGCAAAGACAGAGAGACCTGCTCGGAGCGCAGCAGAGGAACTGTGCCCCGCAGGCGTGCCGCCGAGACGCCAGAACTGCCAAAAACCATAAATAAGAATTAATATTGGTATTAAAAATATTCGTCTGAAAGCTTTTATTTCCATATAAAAAGACTCGCATCAAGTGATAAATTTAAAATGACGGTTTATTTTAAATTGGCCTTAAGGGAGCTTTTGTTATTATTCCTTACGATAGCTTTAAGATATTTTAATTATATTCAGAAATGGAATGTGTGTGTTTGTGGGATGCTGTATCTGTTGCAACATCCCACAAACCAGCCTTAACGAAGAACCGGATGCCCGCTGATGGCCAGTGTCGTAGCACCTGCCGAATGCACCAGTTTCGCCTGCGCCCCTAACGGCAGCGTGACGGTGCGCTGCTCGTGGCCGAAATCGAGCCCGCTGATGACCGGAATCGCCAACCTTGAACGCAAATAGTCGTACATGGTCTGCAAATCATAACCTGCGTCGTAGTCATTCGGCGTAGCGCCGGTGAAGCTGCCGAGCACGATGGCCTTCTGGCGCGGCAGAATACCGGCGTACAACAGTTGAAGCAGCATGCGCTCCACGCGGAAAGGATGTTCGTTGATATCTTCCAGCACCAGAATACCGTCGCTGATTTGCGGCATCCACGGCGTGCCGACCAGCGACGTCAGCATTGCCAGATTGCCGCCCCACAGTTTGCCTTCTTCGCGGCACTGTGGACCGTCGCCCGCCCACTCAAGCGTGAAGCTTTCATTGCGCAGCGCCTGCCAGAAGTGATGCACGGTAAAGTCGTTCAGGGTTTCTGCACCAAAATTCCCCGCCAGCATCGGCCCGCTGAAGGTGATGACGTCACCTTTTGCCAGCAGCCCCAACTGAATAACGGTGAAATCGCTGTGGCCGCAGATAAGCAGCGGATCCTGCTGCTGGCGCGCGACGAGCGACGGCCAGTTGATGGCATCCAGCAGACGGCTTGCGCCATAGCCGCCGCGCACCGCCAGCACAATCTGATTTTTACCTTTCAGTTCCGCGAGTTGATTGATATCGGCCAGGCGCTCACTCTCGACGCCCGCAAAGCGCTGGCTGCGGCGAGGAATGACCTGCTGGTGGTTGACCTGATGCCCTGCGCTTATCAGTCGGCCAACGCCCATTTCGGCGGCGGATTGATTGATGCAGTAGCCCGACGGGGCGATCAGATGAAACTGTGACATGGTAATTCCTTGCAGAGAACGAAACGAGTATCATGCCGCCTGAACCCGTTATTGTCATTACTGGCGACATACTTGAGCTAAAAAGGATAGTTGCGTGAAATTGAGATGGTTTGCTTTTTTAATTGTGTTACTTGCCGGATGCAGTTCAAAACAGGATTACAAAAATCCACCCTGGGACCCACAGGTGCCGGTGAAGCGCGCAATGCAATGGATGCCTATTAGCGAAAAAGCCGGTGCGGCGTGGGGCGTAAGCCCGCGTTTGATCACCGCCATCATTGCCATCGAGTCTGGCGGTAACCCGAATGCCGTCAGCAAATCTAACGCGGTGGGCTTGATGCAACTCAAAGCGTCCACCTCTGGAAAAGATGTCTATCGCCATATGGGCTGGAGCGGTCAACCGTCAACCAGCGAGCTGAAAAACCCGGAGCGTAATATCTCCATGGGAGCGGCTTACCTGAGCATACTGGAACATGGCTCGCTGGCAGGCATTAAAGACCCGGAAGTGATGCAGTACGCGCTGATGGTCTCTTATGCCAACGGCGCGGGCGCGCTGCTGCGGACGTTCTCCTCCGATCGCAAAAAAGCGATCAGCAAAATCAACGATCTGGATAAAGACGAGTTCTTCGAACACGTCGTTGAAAACCATCCGGCTCCACAGGCGCCGCGCTATATCTGGAAAATGCAGAAAGCGATGGATGCGATGTAACTAGTCGCGAACCCTGTTGGCGCGTTCACGTGCTTCTCGCTCCAGCGAAAAAATAATGCGCTGGAGCGAGCGTTCTGTCGCCGGGTTAACGTTAAGAAAACGCAAACTCAACCGTGGTGTGCTCACCGTTTCGTTTTTATGATCGACCACTCTTCGCTCGCTGACTGCAATCAGTTGGGCATCAAAATGAAATGTTCCCCATTGCCCCATATCCAGCTCCAGCTGGGAAAAACGCATTCCCGGCTGTAAATCATCTTCCGGTTGGCTATCCAGCAGCGCGCCCATTCCTCCCAGTGACAGGTCAAAAATTCGAAAGCGCAGCATCTGTTTGCCGGGCAACTGCGCTTTGCCAAAGTAGGGCGGATGCAGCGGGGCGGTGATGCGAAAATATTCACGACGCTGGATAAACCAGATCGTCGGCGGAACGGGAAGAATGAATGCAGGTAGCCCCTGAAATTCGCCCGCCTGCAATTGTGCTACCGTGAATTCCATCTTAGCGCCGGCGGTTTCGGCGGTGATGGTGACGTTTTCCACTCGCTGTACCGCGCGGTTTTCATACGCCTGACTGCCAAAATCGAGTATCAGTGCGGTTTTGCTCACCTCCAGAAGGCGACTGATAAATTGCCCGCTTCCCCACGAGACGCGTAGCGGAACGTCATCGCGATGGAGATCGCGCAGAATATTCAAAACGGCCAGCGGGTTTTGTTTCAGAAACTGCGAAGGGTATTGATTCATCTGCTATCTCCTCTGGAGGATAAACCGTCTGCTTGTTATCGGTTTACGTCCAGGAAACTTCAGCCTCGGTAAAAAAAATTTTTTGTTCGCTTTCTACGCGGCGTGCGGGCGAGAAGGGCCTGTTCAGGTCAAACATATTCAGCATATGAATAAAATATAAGCGCGACGGCGAGATTTTTAAGAGTAATTACCTATACTTGAAACATTAGCGGCGCAGAATGTCGGCGCTTTTTTTGAGGTTTTTTTAATTGGAGGATGGTAAAAATGGGTGTTATTGCCTGGATTATTTTTGGTCTTATTGCGGGTGTTATTGCCAAACTGATTATGCCGGGGAAAGACGGTGGCGGCTTTATTCTGACCTGTCTGCTGGGTATCGTTGGTGCGGTGGTGGGCGGCTGGATTGCCACTACGCTGGGCTTTGGCGATCGCGCAATGGGCTTTGATATGCACAGCTTCCTGGTTGCTGTTGTGGGCGCCATTGTGGTGCTGGCTATCTTCCGCTTCCTGCGCCGCAATAACTAAGCATCACGCTTCTACGGCCCCATTCGGGGCCGCTATACTTCCTTTCTGTTGATTCCCCACAAATTTTCCAGACTCTGTGTATCTGCCTATTGCGCGTTAAATAAAAATGAGAATAATTAGCATTCTTTATTCTAATTATTGGTCAGACAAACATTATGCGCTTCGCCTATCGTACGCTCTCGGGAATGATTGCACTTGCTCTCGCCACACCGGCCGTGGCCGACAACGCTGAAACCACTATGGTCGTCACCGGTTCACAGGGGAGCAGTGAACTGCCCGCATGGACCAACAGCGCCACCAAATCCGCCGTCGCGGAGAGCAAAACGCCGCAGGTTATCAATACCATCAGTGAGAAAGAAATTACCCAACGTCACGCCAACTCGGTCAATGAAATTCTGCGTTATGCACCGGGCGTCTCGACGGAAGTGCGCGGCAGCACCAGCTACATGAGCGAATATAAAATTCGTGGCTTTACCGTCGACAATGAATTTTATAACGGCCTGCAATTGCCCTATAACGTCAATGGCAACACCAAAGCGCGTATTGACCCGCTGCTGATTGAAAACGTGGATATTCTGAAGGGGCCTTCCTCGGTGCTTTATGGCAACGGTTCGCCGGGTGGTCTGGTGAATATTCAGGGGAAAAAACCGCAAACCGAACAACGTACGGAAGTGGGGTTTAACACCGGCACGCGCAACCTGAAAGAGGGATATCTGGATTCCACCGGGCGTATCCTCGACAGCGACTGGAGCTACCGCCTGCTGGGCAAAGCACGTGAAGGCGATGACCAGCCCCATACTACGCGTTACGAAGATTATCTGGTTGCGCCGAGCGTCACCTGGCAGCCCGATAATAAAACCCGCCTGACGATTGACGCGCTGGCGCAAAACACGCCGAGCCTGACGCCGTCCAATCCATTGCCGCTTTCGTATCTGCGTTCCAGCTACGCCGGGCGTCGCGACTTTGCGGGGGATAAGTGGAGCGGTTTCGAACAGCGCCAGTGGATGGTGGGGTACAGCTTCGAGCATGAATTCGACAGCGGTTGGGGCATCGCCCAGAAAGCGCGTTATTTTGACATCGATACTCACCAGCGCAGCGCCTATTCCACCGGGAATGCGGGTAGTGCGAACGTGTATGAACTGAACCGCTTTGCCTATACCACCGATGAAGATCTGCACAGCTTTAATATCGATAACCAGGTCAGCAAAACTTTCGCGCTGGGCGACTGGCAGCATCACCTGCTGGCGGGGTTCGATTACCAGAAACTGAATTCGCACTATAACTATCGCTACGCCTCGACCACGCCGGGCATCGATATGCTGCATCCGGATTACTCGCAGATCACCAGTGATAATTTAGGGCTCTACACCGCGCAGAAAAATCGTCTTTCTTACAACCAGAAAGGGTATTACTTCCAGGATCAGGTGGAGTTCGGCGGCCTGAATATTCTTGGCAGCATTCGTTATGATGAGTACCAGTCTGCCACCACGGATTATCTCAATGACCAGCAAAAAGCGTGGATCTCCCAGGATCGCGTCACTAAACGCCTGGGCGCGCTGTATGCCTTTGATAATGGTCTGTCACCGTTTATCAGCTACTCAGAAGGCTTCCTGCCGGTATCGCCGCGCGGTAACCTGACCGCGCAGGACGTGAAACCGACCACCAGCAAACAGGTGGAGGGCGGCGTCAAATACCTGCTGGCAGAATACGCGACGACCTTTACCGCGTCGGTGTTTAATATTCGCCAGAAAAACGTGGTGAGCGCGGACCCCAGCTGGAACTACCGCCAGACGGGGGAGATTGAATCGAAAGGCGCAGAGCTCTCTGTCGTGAGTCGTCCAACGGACAACATCAACCTGATTGCCAACTACGCCTACACGCACGCTATCAACACCGAGGATGAAACTTACGAAGGTAAGCGACCGACGCAGGTGCCGGAAAACGCGTTTAACCTGTGGGGGGACTACACCTTTGACAGCAGCGTATTAAGCGGTTTCACCGTGGGTGCGGGCGTGCGCTACACCGGGCCGATGGAGATTTCTCCGGCCAATAACGAAGGCAAGCTGGGCGGTACGACGCAGTATGATATGGCGGTATCGTACGATATGTCGGCTATCGACAGCAGCCTGAACGGCTTGATGCTGAAGGCCAGCGCGCAGAACCTGACCAACAAAGAAACCTTCAGCTGCTACGACAGCACCAACTGCTGGATTGGCCGCGATCGTACGGTGCAGGTGGGGGCGAGTTATACGTTTTGATGATTGCCCGGTGGCGCTGCGCTTACCGGGCCTACAGAGTCGCGTAGGCCGGATAAGGCGCAGCCGCCATCCGGCATTACTTCGCCGCCTGAACCGGCGCGTCCGGCACCGTATCGCACGGTTTCTCTTTCGGGCAAATCAAATCCAGCATTTTCAGCGTCACGCCGTTGGTCCAGCCAAAGCCATCCTGCAGCGGATATTCACCGCCGCCCCCGCCCGTCCCGGTGGAGGTAATATCATATTTCTCCACCAGTTTTTTCTCCTTATCGTAGGTGTGCTGCACGTTGCTCAGGAAGCGCCAGGTGACGTCCATCGCCACTTTCTCCTGACCATAATTCTGCAACCCTTCCACAGCGACCCACTGTAACGGCGCCCAGCCGTTTGGCGCATCCCACTGTTGCCCGCTGTTAATGGTCGTGGTGGTAATGCCGCCGGGTTTTAACAACCGGCTCTGCGTCGCCGCCGCCATTTTCGTCGCCCGCTCATGCGAAGCGGCATTCACGTACAGCGGGAACAGGGCGGCAGCCGTGAGCTGATTACGTACCTTGTGCGACTTCAGATCGTAATCGGCATACCAGCCCTCTTTATCGTTCCACAGATATTTTTCGATGGCTTTCTGACGCGCGTTAGCTTCGGTATCGTACTGGTTACTTTTCGCCGTATCGCCCGCGGCTTTGCTCCCTTCGGCGATCAGTTTTTCCATCTTAAACATCAGCGCGTTCAGGTCGACCGGCACGATGCTGGTGGTGCGAATGGTGCCCAGTTGCTGCGGGTTATCCATCCAGCGCGAACTGAAATCCCACCCTGATGCGGCGGCGGAGCGCAGGTCGCGGTAGATTTCCGTGGCGGGGCGATTCGGGTTTTTCTTCGCCGTGGTCACGTCATCAAGCCACGATTCCGGACGTGGCGTATCGTTATCATCCCAGTAGCGGTTGAGCAGGGTACCGTCGCGCAGTTTGACCACTCGCTTGTTGGCATCGCCAGGCTGAAGACTGTCTGCGCCGTCCATCCAGTACGCGTGCTCTTTTTCCATCTGCGGCAGATAGGTTTTCAGCGCGTTGCTGTCATGTTTTGCCAGTAACTCAACCATCAGCGAGAAAAATGGTGGTTGCGAACGGCTTAAATAGTAGCTGCGGTTGCCATTGGGGATATGCCCCCAGGTGTCGATTTCATAAGCGAAGTTCGCCACCATATCGGCCACTTTATCCCAGTGCCCGCTCTCCGCCAGGCCAAGCATGGTGAAGTAGCTGTCCCAGTAATACACCTCGCGAAAACGCCCGCCGGGCACCACATACGGTTTTGGCAGCGGCAGCAGGGAACTCCATTTTTCCGCCGTTTCGCTGGTGCGGGTCAGCACTGGCCACAGGCCATCAATGTGCTGACGCAGGGTTTGCCCTTTGGGCGGCACATAGGTTTCGCCTGCCTGCGGCAACGCAAAGTTCATCTCTACAAAGTGGCGCAGGTCGAAGCTGGTCTGACTCTTCTGCATGCGGTAATCCGCGAGGATCATCAACGGGTCGCTTTTAGGCACCGCGTCGGCAAAGGTTTTTTGATCGGGAAAGAGTTTCGCGCTTTGCACATCATTAAACAGTGGCCCAAGCAGAATATCAGGGGAGGCCGGGTACTCCTCCTGCGCCTGTGCGGCAAAGGCCAGCAGCAGGGCGCTTAACGTCAGGGTATGGCGCGCAACAGGATGCGCAGCAATGTTCTTCATCGGTTTTCTCCATTTCGGCAAACAGCAGGAGCGCTGCAATCAACCTGATGAAAACCTTAGTTGAAATTCCTCTTTGCCGTGGCGATTTGCGTGATTAATTGCTGTTTTTTCAGCGCGGATCGCATTGCGATGCGTTAAAAATGAAAGTCCGTTATTCATTGGAATATCTTTTCGCTGTCTGTATTGGCCATTATTTTTACTGATGAATATTTGCACAGTTATCGCTCATGCATGTTCTGAAAGGGTGCAGTTAATTCTTATAAATAATAAGGAGAATAAATTAATTTATTTTAAAACAACAAGTTAATTATTTGGCATGCCGGTTGCTATACGAATTCCATCTTGTATACCAACAGGAATTCCAACATGGCAGTGATGACCGGAAAAACAGTTAGCGAATGGCAACAGGCCATTGCGCGTAATAGTGACAACGTATTTGCCTTATTAAATGACCACCTTCAGTCTCTGACTGCGCAGGATAATGCGTGGATCGTGCTTGCCAGTGAAACGCAGGTTCGCGAGCAAATAGATGCTCTGTTGCCGCACTACCAGCAGCAGCCAGAACGTTATCCGCTGTTTGGTATTCCCTTTGCGATTAAAGACAACGTCGATGCCGCTGGCTGGCCGACCACCGCGGCCTGCCCGGCGATTGCCACCGTCGCGGAACGCGACGCTATCGCCGTAGCGAAACTGAAAGCGGCGGGGGCGATCCTTATCGGTAAAACTAACCTGGACCAGTTCGCCACCGGGCTGGTAGGCACGCGCTCTCCCTACGGGGCGGTCGCGAATGCCTTTAACCCCGATTATGTGAGCGGCGGTTCCAGCTCCGGCTCGGCGTCGGTGGTGGCGCGCGGGCTGGTGCCGTTTGCATTAGGCACTGACACCGCAGGTTCTGGCCGCGTACCCGCCGGGTTCAACAATATTGTCGGGCTGAAGCCGACCAAAGGCTGGCTTTCCGCGACCGGTGTTTTCCCGGCCTGTCGTCTGAACGACACGCTTTCGGTGTTTGCCCTGACGGTGGATGACGCCTGGCAGGTTGCCACGCTCGCCGGAGGGTTCGACTCCGAAGATGCCTATTCCCGAAGCAACCCGGCTACTGCGCCTGCGACTTTTTCGCAAAACCCGGTACTCGCCATTCCCGACGCGCTGGTGTTCTTTGACGATAGCGCGGCAGAGCAGGCCTGGCAGGCGGCGCTCGGTGCGCTACGCGAAAGCGGCGTGACCTTAAAGCCCATCGATTTCACCGCGTTCTATCAACTTGCGGAACAGCTTTACCAGGGCCCGTGGGTGGCCGAGCGCACCGTGGCGGTGGGCGATACGCTGAATCACCCGGAGCAGATGGACCCCACCGTCCATACCATCATCGCCGCAGGTCTGAATTACAGCGCCGTTGAGGCTTTTAAAGCCGAATATCTGCGGGCGGAGCTGGCACGCAAGATTCAGACCGCGCTTGCTGAGGTTGATGCGTTGGTGGTGCCGACGTCACCGACCATACACACCCTGGCGGATATGGCGCGCGAGCCCATTCGCTTTAATTCGCAGTTCGGCACTTACACCAATTTCACCAACCTTGCCGATCTCAGCGCCCTCGCGCTGCCGGCCCCGTTCCGGGCAGATGGCTTACCCGCTGGCATCACGTTGCTTGCCCCGGCCTGGCATGACCGTGCGCTGGCCGATTTTGGCCGCCGCTGGCAGCAACAGCTGGCTCTGCCGCTCGGCGCGACCGGGCACGCCTTCCCGGCTATCTCTCCATCGTTACCGCTTTCAGAGCATCACGTTCGCGTCGCCGTGGTCGGCGCACATCTGCGCGGTATGCCGCTTAACTTCCAGCTGACTCAGCGCGATGCGGTGTTTGTTGAGGCGACAGAAACTGCCGCCCGCTATCGGCTTTTTGCGCTGGCGAATACACAGCCGCCGAAACCCGGCATTGCGCGCGATGCCGACGGCGCGGCGATTCAGGTGGAGCTGTGGGATATCCCGCTGGCGCGCTTTGGCGAGTTTGTCGCTGAAATTCCCGCACCGCTGGGGATTGGCTCACTGGAGTTGGCCGATGGGCGCTGGGTGAAAGGCTTTATCTGCGAACCGGCGGCACTGAATGACGCCACCGATATCACTGAATTCAAAGGCTGGCGCCACTGGGTTGGCCGTAAGGAGACGCATCATGTTTAACACTGTCCTGATTGCTAACCGGGGGGAAATTGCCTGCCGCGCGATGCGTACCTTAAAGCGGCTGGGCATCACCAGCGTCGCGGTCTATTCCGATGCGGATAAAAACGCGGAACACGTCAAGCAGGCGGATATCGCGCTGGCGCTGGGCGGAGAGAAAGCCAGCGACAGCTATCTGCGCATCGACAAAATCATCGCCGCCGCGCAGGAAAGCGGGGCGCAGGCTATCTGGCCGGGTTACGGTTTTCTCTCGGAAAGCCTGGCATTTGCCGATGCCTGCGAGCAGGCGGGCATCGCGTTTGTCGGCCCAACGGCGCAGCAGATTGGCGAGTTCGGGTTAAAGCACCGGGCGCGCGAACTGGCGGCGCAGGCGGGCGTGCCGATGACGCCGGGAACCGGGCTGCTGGACACTGTTGAAGAGGCGCTAAACGCCGCGCAGAACATTGGCTTTCCGGTGATGCTCAAAAGTACGGCGGGTGGCGGCGGTATCGGCCTCACACGCTGCGCCGACCCAGAGGCGCTGGTGCAGGCGTGGGAGAGCGTGCGTCGTCTCGGCGAACAGTTCTTTAGCGATGCTGGCGTGTTTATTGAGCGCTGTATCGATCGCGCCCGTCATATCGAAGTGCAGATCTTTGGCGATGGCAACGGCAATGTTGTCGCCCTGGGCGAGCGCGACTGCTCTCTTCAGCGGCGCAATCAGAAGGTGGTTGAAGAGACGCCTGCGCCGAATCTGCCGCAGGCCACGCGCGAAGCACTCCTGAAGGCCGCCGTTGAGCTGGGCAAGCTGGTGAATTACCGCAGCGCAGGTACGGTGGAATTTATCTACGACCCCGAGCAGGACGCGTTCTATTTCCTCGAAGTGAACACCCGTTTGCAGGTGGAGCATCCGGTAACCGAGTGCGTTACCGGGCTTGATCTGGTGGAGTGTATGCTGCGCGTCGCCGCAGGCGAAAGCATCGACTGGGCACGTCTGGCTCAGGCCCCACAGGGCGCGGCGATGGAAGTGCGCATCTATGCGGAAAACCCGCTAAAGAACTTCCAGCCGAGCCCCGGCGTGCTAACGGAAGTTGCTTTCCCGGACGGAGTGCGCATTGACAGCGGCGTGGCGACAGGCAGTGAAGTCTCTGCATTTTACGACCCGATGATCGCCAAGCTGATCGTGCATACGGATACCCGCGAGGCGGCGCTGGAGAAACTGACGCAGGCGCTGAACGCCACGCGGTTGCACGGCATTACTACCAATCTCGATTATCTGCGCCAGATAACCTCCAGCGAGGCGTTTACGGAAGGCCGCGTCTGGACGCGCTGGCTCGATAGCGTGGAAGCAGAATCTCCGGTGATTGAAGTGCTGCAACCGGGCACCTGGAGCAGCATTCAGGATTATCCGGGGCGTCTGGGGTACTGGGATATTGGCGTACCGCCCTCCGGGCCAATGGATGATTACGCCTTTCGACTGGCGAACCGCATCGTCGGTAACCATCACACCGCCGCCGGGCTGGAGTTCACGCTTCAGGGGCCGGTATTGCGTTTTCACACGGACGCGGTCATTGCCCTCACCGGGGCAGATTGTCAGGCGCTGCTGGATGAGACTCCCGTGCCGCTCTGGCAGCCGGTCACGGTTAAGCGTGGGCAGACCCTCAGCCTTGGGCGCGCCAAAGCGGGGTGTCGCGCGTACCTCGCGGTGCGTAACGGTTTTGATGTCCCGGAGTACCTCGGAAGCCGTTCCACCTTCGCCCTGGGGCAGTTTGGCGGCCACGCCGGACGCACGCTGAAAGTGGCCGATCTGCTGCCCGTTTCGCGGCCGGAACTGAATGCCTGCACCACGCCTGCGCCGGTGAGCGAACCGCAGGCGCTGGCCGCGTCGCTGGTGCCTGAATATGGCGATAGCTGGCGCATCGGCGTGCTGTATGGCCCGCACGGCGCGCCGGATTTCTTCAGTCAGAAATCGATTGATGACTTTTTCGCCAGCGAATGGCAGGTGCATTACAACTCTAACCGCCTCGGTGTGCGACTGGTCGGCCCAAAACCGGAATGGACTCGCCCGGATGGCGGCGAAGCCGGGTTGCACCCCTCCAACGTGCATGACTGCGAATACGCCATTGGTGCGATTAACTTTACCGGCGACTTCCCGGTGATCCTCACGCGCGATGGGCCGAGCCTGGGAGGATTTGTCTGCCCGGTCACCATTGCCAAAGCGGAGCTGTGGAAAGTGGGGCAGGTGAAGCCCGGCGACACGATTCGCTTCTACCCTATAAGCGTGGCAGACGCGGTTGCACGGGAAAAGGCGATGGATCGCACGATCGACACGCTCCAGTCCAGCCATCTGACGACATTCGCCGTGCCATCGCTGGCCGCGCGTGATGGCGTCTCGGCGACGGCGCTGGTGTCGTTGCCTGCCAGCGCGACAACGCCCGCCATCGTCTATCGCCAGGCGGGAGATAATTACATCCTGATTGAATACGGTGACAACGTCCTCGATCTGGCACTGCGCCTGCGCGTGCATCTGCTGATGGCGCGGCTGAACGATTTATCGCATCCGGGCATTAAAGAGCTTTCGCCGGGCGTGCGCTCGCTACAGGTGCGCTACGACAGCCGTGAAATCAGCCAGCAGGCGCTGGTGGCGATTCTGCTGGAGCAGGAGTCGCACATGGGCGATGTCAGCGAAATGAAAGTCCCGTCGCGCATCGTCTGGCTGCCGATGGCTTTTGAAGATACCGCGACGCTGGATGCCGTCAGCCGTTATCAGGATACGGTTCGCGCCAGCGCGCCATGGTTACCGAATAACGTTGATTTCATCCAGCGCATCAATGGGCTGGCGAGCCGCGAGGCGGTGCGTGACACGATTTTCGATGCCAGCTATCTGATCCTCGGGCTGGGCGATGTTTACCTCGGCGCTCCCTGCGCTGTACCGATTGACCCGCGCCACCGCTTGTTGAGTTCGAAATACAACCCGGCGCGTACCTTTACCGCAGAAGGCACGGTCGGCATTGGCGGCATGTATATGTGTATCTACGGCATGGACTCTCCCGGCGGTTATCAACTGGTGGGGCGCACGCTGCCTATCTGGAATAAATTCCTCAAAAACCGTCAGTTCTCGGCGGGCGAGCCCTGGCTGCTGCGCTTCTTTGACCAGGTGCGCTTCTATCCGGTCAGCGAAAGCGAACTCAATCAACTGCGTGATGATTTCCGCGAAGGCCGCGCCGCCGTGCGCATCGAAGAGAGCGAGTTCGATTTTGCTGAACATCTGCGCTTCCTTGAGGCCAACGCCGAGGAGATCCGAGACTTCCGAGAGAAGCAGGCGCTGGCCTTCGAAGGCGAAGTCGCGCGCTGGCAGATGGATGAACAAGCCGTCGACGCAGAGCGCCCGCACCCGGTTGTCATCGAGGAAGCCGACGATGATGCCTTTGCCGTGACCGGCGATATGAACGGCAACATCTGGAAAGTGCTGGTGAAACCGGGCGATGAGGTGACCGAAGGGCAGCCGCTGATCATCGTCGAAGCGATGAAAATGGAGCTGGCGATCCACGCCCCTCAGGCGGGAACCGTGAAACGCATCGGCTGTCAGCCGGGCCACCCGGTGAGCCCCGGCGATGCGCTGTTGTGGCTGGCGTAAGGAGGCGTAATGGAAAGCAGCAAGCGTAGTCCCGGCCTTGGCGAGCGAATTTATCACGCGCTGAAAAACGACATCTTCGATTTTCGCCTGATGCCCGGTGAGCATTTCAGCGAAAGCGAGATTTCAGAGCGAATGGCCGCCAGCCGCACACCGGTGCGCCAGGCCCTGTTTCGTCTCGAACAGGAGGGCTACGTGCAGGTGTACAGCCGGAGCGGCTGGCAGGTGAAGCCGTTTGATTTCGCCTGGTTCGAAGCGCTGTACGACTTTCGCATCGTACTGGAGTGTGAAGCAGTTAAGCGCCTGTGCGACATGCCGCCCGCGATGTGCCAGGACCATCTCGCACCGCTGGTGGATTTCTGGATAGAGGCACCGCGCATGGCGCCCGGCAAAACTCTTTCACGCCATGACGAGGCTTTCCACACCACGCTGGTACGTGCCAGCGGCAACGAAGAAATGGTGCGCGTGCATATCGAGCTGACGGAAAAGATTCGCATTATTCGCCATCTCGACTTCACCCGCGAGGACCGCGTGGATGCCACCTATCAGGAGCATGCGCGCATATTGCAGGCGGTGCTGCGTCAGCAAAGGGAAGAGGCGCAGCGCCTGCTGACAGAACACATTTCACAGAGTAAAGCCGAGGTCAGGAAAATTACCCTGCACCGGCTCCAGCAGGCCAGGTTGTAAGACGTTCCCGCTCCGCATGTGCGGAGACATTAATCAATATTATTTAGGGGTTTAGTGATGAAAAGACGTTCTTTACTGAAAGCTTTTGCCCTCTCCGCGACCTTTTTGAGCATGGG
This sequence comes from Pseudocitrobacter corydidari, assembly GCF_021172065.1. Classification (NCBI taxonomy): domain Bacteria; kingdom Pseudomonadati; phylum Pseudomonadota; class Gammaproteobacteria; order Enterobacterales; family Enterobacteriaceae; genus Pseudocitrobacter; species Pseudocitrobacter corydidari. Next base: position 972,651 of record NZ_CP087880.1, read on the forward strand.
CTTCTCGTTACAGGCATACGCAGCAGACACCATTAAAGTCGGCATCATGCACTCGCTCTCCGGCACGATGGCGATTTCAGAAACGCCATTAAAGGATATGGCGCTGATGACCATTGATGAAATCAACGCCAAAGGCGGCGTGCTGGGTAAAAAACTGGAACCGGTGGTGGTTGACCCCGCGTCAAACTGGCCGCTGTTCGCGGAGAAAGCGCGCCAGCTGCTGAGCCAGGATAAAGCCGCCGTGGTGTTTGGCTGCTGGACGTCGGTGTCGCGCAAATCGGTGCTGCCGGTATTTGAAGAACTGAACGGCTTGCTGTTCTATCCGGTGCAGTACGAAGGCGAAGAGATGTCGCCAAATGTGTTCTACACCGGGGCGGCGCCGAATCAGCAGGCGATCCCGGCAGTCGAGTACATGATGAGCGAAGACGGCGGCGGGGCGAAGCGCTTCTTCCTGCTGGGCACCGACTACGTTTATCCGCGCACCACCAACAAAATTCTGCGCGCGTTCCTGCATTCAAAAGGCGTTCAGGATAAAGATATTGAAGAGGTGTATACGCCGTTTGGTTACAGCGACTATCAGACCATTGTCTCCAGTATCAAAAAATTCTCCGCAGGCGGTAAAACGGCGGTGATCTCCACCATTAACGGTGACTCCAACGTGCCGTTCTATAAAGAACTCGCCAATCAGGGCATTAAGTCCACCGATGTGCCGGTCGTGGCGTTCTCCGTCGGCGAAGAGGAGCTGCGCGGCATCGACACCAAACCGCTGGTGGGCCACCTGGCCGCGTGGAACTACTTTGAATCGGTCAGCAACCCGGTGAACACCAAATTCGTGGCGGATTATCGCGCCTATGCCAAAGCGCATAAGTTGCCGAACGCCGATACGGTGGTGACCAACGACCCGATGGAGGCGACCTATGTCGGTATTCATATGTGGGCGCAGGCGGTGGAAAAAGCGGGCACCACGGATGTGGATAAAGTGCGTGAAGCGATGGCGAATCAATCGTTTTCTGCGCCGAGCGGTTTCACCCTCACCATGGATGCCACCAACCACCATCTGCATAAACCGGTGATGATTGGCGAAATCGAAGATAACGGGCAGTTCAACGTGGTGTGGCAGACCGAACAACCGGTGCGCGCGCAGCCGTGGAGCCCGTACATTCCGGGCAATGACAAAAAATCGGAAAGTCCGGTGAAGACGGGCGGTAAATAATCGCAGCGGCGGGGGCGGATGACGCCTCTGCCAACGGTTGGCTGGCCCGGCGTTGTCGGGCCACAAAAGAAGACACCGACACGATGAAAATTTTAAGCTCTCTTTTTATTAGCTGTCTGTTGATGGCAACCTCGGCGCTGGCCGGTCCCGCTGAAGATTACGGCAAGGCGAACCGCAGCCAGCAGGCGCAGTTGCTGCAACAGTGGGCGCAAACGCCGGACGCTTCCCGCCTGACGCTGTTACAGGCGTTGAGCCGTGAAACGGTGGTGATGGACAGCCAGGGCCAGCTTTTTTCACAGCAGCAGGGCAAACTCACGCCGCTGGAGGGCGACGCTGCGCCCGCTGGCGCGACGAAAAAAGTGTTTATGAATAACCGTCTGCGTGGGCTGGTCGCCAGTGCGCTGTCGGCGCATCAACTGGTGAGCCCGGACGACGCCGTACGGTTGCAGGCAGCGCAGGCGTTGCAGACCAGCGCGCAGGCAGATCAGTTACCGTTCCTCAGCCAACGTCTGGCCGCAGAGAAAAATGACGCCGTACATCAGGCGCTGGGTATCGCGGTTGCCGGATTACAGTTAACCGATAGCCGTCCAGCCCAGCGCTTGCAGGCGGTGAAATTACTGGGCGAGGCCAGCGATCCCCAGGTTCAGGCGAGTCTGAACCGACTCACGCAGCCAGAAAATGAACCGGATGCGGCAGTGCGCGACGCGGCGGCCGATAGCCTGAAACAGATCCAGCAGCGCCTGAAATGGGGTGAGTGGCTGGGGCTGGCGTTTAGCGGCTTATCGCTGGGCTCGATTCTGCTGCTGGCGGCGCTAGGCCTTGCCATTACTTACGGCCTGCTGGGCGTCATCAATATGGCGCACGGAGAAATGCTGATGCTGGGCGCATACGCCACCTGGCTGGTGCAGGATTTCTTTGCCCGTTACGCGCCGGACTGGCTGGCGCTTTACCCTCTGGCGGCGCTGCCGGTGGCTTTCGCCATTACCGCCGTGATGGGCATGCTGCTCGAGCGTACGATTATTCGCCATTTGTATGGGCGCCCGCTGGAAACGCTGCTGGCAACGTGGGGGATCAGCCTGATGCTTATTCAACTGGTGCGCGTGATATTTGGCACGCAAAACCTGGAAGTGGCGAACCCGGCGTGGTTATCGGGCGGCTGGAACGCGCTGCCGAATCTGGTGCTGCCGTACAACCGGATTGCGGTGATCGTTTTCGTGGCGGGCGTGCTGGCGCTGACCTGGCTGCTGCTCAATAAAACCCGTCTCGGAATGAACGTGCGGGCGGTCACACAGAATCGCCGGATGGCGGACTGTTGCGGCGTGCCGACCGGGCGTGTGGATATGCTGGCGTTTGGGCTGGGTTCCGGCATCGCCGGGCTGGGCGGCGTGGCGTTATCCCAGTTGGGCAACGTGGGGCCGGAGCTGGGGCAGGGGTACATCATCGACTCCTTCCTGGTGGTGGTGACTGGCGGCGTTGGGCAACTGGCGGGCACCGTGGTGGCCGCGCTGGGGCTGGGCGTGCTGAATAAATTCCTCGAACCACAGCTTGGCGCGGTGCTGGGGAAAATCGCCATCCTGGTGATGATTGTGCTGTTTATCCAGAAGCGGCCGCAGGGGCTGTTTGCCTTCAAAGGGAGGGTGATTGACTGATGAGCCAGCCACTGACACTGACTTTAGCCCGCCGCGCGCCGCGTGTGTCGGGCGCACTCGGCGCGTTGATTTTCATCGTGCTGCTGATTCTGCCCTTTCTGGCGCTGTTGCCTGCGGCGCATCCGCTGGCGGTTTCAACCTACACGCTTACGCTGATGGGCAAAATCCTGTGCTATGCGATCGTCGCCGTGGCGCTGGATCTGGTGTGGGGTTACGCCGGTCTGCTCTCGCTTGGACACGGGTTGTTCTTCGCCCTGGGTGGCTACGCGATGGGCATGTACCTGATGCGCCAGGCCGCGGGCGATGGCTTACCCGCCTTTATGTCGTTTCTCTCGTGGACGGAACTGCCGTGGTTCTGGGCCGGTACCCAGCACTTTGCCTGGGCGTTGTGCCTGATCGTTCTGGTGCCTGGCCTGCTGGCGCTGCTGTTTGGCTACTTCGCTTTCCGCTCGCGCATCAAAGATGTCTACTTCTCGATCATGACTCAGGCGCTGACCTACGCCGGTATGTTGCTGTTTTTCCGTAACGAAACCGGTTTTGGCGGCAACAACGGCTTTACGGGATTCACCACGATTTTAGGCTTTCCGGTGTCGGCGACGGGCACGCGCATCGCGCTGTTTATCGCTACCGTGTTGCTGCTGGTGGCGGCGCTGGCGATCGGCGTGGCGATCACCCGCAGCAAGTTTGGCCGGGTGCTGACCGGTGTGCGCGATGCGGAGAATCGCCTGATGTTCTGTGGTTACGACCCGCGCGGATTCAAGCTGTTCGTCTGGACGCTGTCAGCGGTGCTGTGTGGGCTGGCGGGGGCGCTGTATGTGCCGCAGGTGGGCATTATCAACCCCAGCGAAATGTCGCCCACTAACTCTATCGAAGCGGCGATCTGGGTGGCGCTCGGCGGTCGCGGATCGCTGATTGGCCCGGTGCTGGGCGCGGGCATTGTGAACGGTGCGAAAAGCTGGTTTACCGTCGCGTTCCCTGACTACTGGCTCTTTTTCCTTGGCCTGATGTTTATTCTGGTGACCCTGTTTTTACCGCGCGGCGTGATTGGCCTGCTCAAACGGAGGAAGCATGACTGATTCCCTTTTTACCCAGCCATTGCCGCAGGATCGCTATCGTGGAAAAACCGACCCGGTGCTGCAACTGGAAAAGATCAACGTCACCTTTGACGGCTTTCGCGCGTTAACCGATCTCTCGTTGTCGATTGGCGTGGGGGAACTGCGCTGCGTGATTGGCCCTAACGGCGCGGGTAAAACCACGTTGATGGATGTGATCACCGGGAAAACCCAGCCGGATAACGGGCGGATTTTTTACGATCAGACTATCGACCTGCGCACCTTATCGCCCGTTGAGATTGCTCGCGCGGGGATTGGCCGCAAGTTTCAGAAACCCACCGTGTTTGAAGCGCTGACGGTGCTGGAAAATCTCGAAATCGCGCAGAAAAATGATAAATCCGTGTGGCACAGCCTGCGCGCTAAACTCAGCGGCGAGCAGCGAGATCGCATCAATGAGGTGTTGCATCTGCTGCGCCTTACCGACTCCAGCCAGCGCGCGGCGGGGTTGTTATCCCATGGGCAAAAACAGTTTCTGGAAATTGGCATGCTGCTGGTGCAGGAGCCGCATCTGTTACTGCTGGATGAACCCGCCGCCGGGCTGACGGATGCAGAAACGGAATACATTGCCGAACTGTTTCGGACGCTGGCAGGAAAGCACTCATTGATGGTGGTTGAGCACGATATGGGCTTTGTCGAGAGTATCGCCGACCACGTGACGGTGCTGCATCAGGGGCAGGTGCTGGCGGAGGGCTCGCTGCGCGACGTACAGGCCAACGAGCAGGTTATCGACGTTTATCTGGGGCGCTAATATGTTGCAGGTTCAGGATCTTAATCAATATTACGGCGGCAGCCACATTCTGCGCGGCTTGTCGTTCGACACCACGCCGGGGGAAATCACCTGTCTGTTAGGGCGCAACGGCGTGGGCAAAACCACGCTGCTGAAATGTCTGATGGGCGTTATTCCGGCGAAATCTGGCGAGATCCGCTGGAAAGGAAAGGTGATTAACGGGATGAGGCCGCATCAGCGCGTGCAGCAGGGGATTGCTTATGTGCCGCAGGGGCGCGAAATCTTCCCGCGTCTGACGGTAGAAGAGAACCTGTTGATGGGGCTGGCGCGTTTCTCCGGGCGTGACGCAAAAGCGGTACCGGAAGAGATCTATGCGCTCTTTCCGGTGCTGCGTGAAATGAAACAGCGACGCGGCGGTGATTTATCCGGCGGGCAACAGCAGCAGCTGGCGATTGGCCGCGCGCTCGCCTGTCGCCCGGAACTGCTGATTCTTGATGAACCTACAGAAGGGATTCAACCGTCGGTGATCAAAGAGATTGGCGCGGTGATCACAAGTCTCGCCAGGCGCGGCGACATGGCGATTCTGCTGGTGGAGCAGTTTTATGACTTTGCCGCCGAGCTTGCGGATAACTATCTGGTGATGTCGCGCGGAGCGATTATCCAGCGCGGGCGCGGTGATGAAATGGAGGCGCAGGGCGTGCGCGGGCTGGTGGCGATTTAGCGCGCCTGTTCCTCTTTCAGCCGTCGCCAGAAGGTGGTGCGGCTGACGCCCAGATAACGCGCGGCGGCGCTGCGATCGCCGCCACACTGTGCCAGCGCATCGAGGGCTGACGGCGCAAATGTGAGCGTGTTTCCCGCGTCATACAGCTCTGGCAGCAGTGCGGGAAGGTCCCGCTCATCGCTGACCATATCGCTACTGAGCAACAGCGCCAGGCGCTCGCAGAGGTTGCGAAGTTCGCGAATGTTGCCCGGCCAGGCGTAGCGCAACAACGGCGGCAGGCAGAGGGCGATGCGGTGATTCAGAGTATCGCTCAGCGGCGAATCCAGCGTCGCCAGCGATTGCGTCAGGTAGCGTCGTGCCAGAAGCGCGATATCGTCGCCGCGCTCGCGCAGGGCGGGTACGCGCAGGCGCAGAGCGCTGAGGCGGAAAAAGAGATCGGCGCGGAAACGCCCCTCGGCGACGGCTTGTTGCAGGTCGCAATGCGTCGCGCTGATGACACGAAACTCAACGTTCAGCGGCTGCTGCCCGCCGACGCGCGTCACGCGCTTTTCCTCCAGCACGCGCAGTAAACGCGTTTGCAGATGCAGCGGCATCTCGCCGATTTCATCGAGGAACAGCGTGCCACCGTTGGCCGTTTCCAGCAGGCCGCTGCGCCCGCCGCGCCGCGAGCCGGTGAACGCGCCTTCTTCATAGCCAAACAACTCGGCTTCCAGCAACGACTCCGCAATCGCCCCGCAGTTGATCGCCACAAAGGGCGGCGAGCCGCGGCCCGCGCGCGGACGATGGCGGGCAAAATATTCCTGATGCAGCGCCTGCGCCGCCAGCTCTTTCCCGGTGCCGGTTTCGCCTTCAATCAACACCGCCGCCGGGGATCGCGCATAGAGCAGAATCGTTCGGCGCACCTGTTCCATTATTGCCGATTCCCCCACCAGATCGCCCAGGCCGTAGCGGGTTCGCAGCGTGTCGCGTTGGGCGCTGCTGCGGATGGTGGCCGAAAAGCGGGTCATATCCAGCGCATCGTTGAACGCCTGGCGCACCGTGGCGGCTGAATAGAGAAAAACTGCCGCCAGCCCGGCCTCTTCGGCGAGTTCCGTTACTAATCCCGCGCCGACCACCACGCGGATCCCGGAGGCTTTTAATTCGGTTATCTGGCTACGGGCATCCTCTTCGGTGACGTAGCTGCGCTGTTCAAGCGGCAGCTGGAAGCTTTTCTGAAACTCCTGCAGGGCAGGCAGCGGCGCTTTGTAGGTGATAACGCCGATCCGATCGGCGACGCGGCGTGCTTTGCCCAGCGCCTGTAACAGATCAAATCCGCCGGGGCGGATCAGGATAACCGGCACCGAGAGGCGACTTTTCAGATACGCACCGTTCGAACCGGCAGCAATAATTGCGTCGCAGTGTTCGGTGGCCAGTTTCTGGCGGATGTACTGCACCGCTTTCTCAAAACCGAGCTGAATCGGCGTGATTGTTGCCAGATGGTCGAACTCAAGGCTGATATCGCGGAACAGATCAAACAGGCGCGTTACTGAGACGGTCCAGATAACCGGTTTTGCAGCTGGCGTGATGTTATCGGTCATGACAACGCACTCAAATGAAGGTGACCTGATCTGTTGTAGTTGTGTTTCATGAATGTTTCAAAATAGAAGGGTGAAACAATCTCTGAAACGTTAGCTGAAGCGCTTTACCCTCATGCTTAAGCGAGATAGCGAGAAAGTAAATATTCAACATGATGATTTTATTATCAATATTCTGCTGTTTTGATTTTTGTGAACTGACGCAGCCCTTCTGGCACATCGCTTGCTCTTTTGCTGTTACGCAAAAATAACATTTAAACAACAAAGAGGTGTGCATGAGCACTCAATCACCGGGTCAGGCGTTCCGTCAGGCGCTGAGTAAAGAAACGCCGCTGCAAATCGCAGGCACTATCAACGCTAACCACGCTCTGCTGGCGCAGCGGGCCGGATTTCAGGCGATTTATCTCTCCGGCGGCGGCGTGGCGGCGGGGTCGCTTGGCCTGCCCGATTTAGGCATCACCGGGCTGGACGATGTGCTGACCGATATCCGGCGTATTACGGATGTTTGCTCGCTGCCGCTGCTGGTGGACGTCGACAGCGGGTTTGGCGCTTCGGCCTTTAACGTGGCGCGCACGGTGAAATCGGTGAGTAAGGCCGGTGCGGCAGGGCTGCACATTGAAGATCAGGTAGGGGCAAAACGCTGCGGCCATCGCCCGAATAAAGAGATTGTCTCAACCGAAGAGATGGTCGATCGCATTAAAGCCGCCGTGGATGCCCGTACCGACCCGGACTTTGTGATTATGGCGCGCACCGATGCGCTGGCGGTGGAAGGGCTGGAGGCGGCCATCGAACGCGCCCGCGCGTATATCGAAGCCGGGGCCGACATGCTGTTCCCGGAAGCCATCACTGAGCTTTCGATGTATCGCCAGTTTGCCGATGCGGTACAGGTGCCGATTCTTGCCAATATCACCGAATTTGGCGCCACGCCGCTGTTCACCACCGACGAACTGCGCAGTGCGCACGTGGCGATGGCGCTGTATCCGCTGTCGGCGTTTCGCGCCATGAACCGCGCCGCAGAACAGGTCTACAACGTACTGCGTCAGGAAGGCACGCAGAAGAGCGTTATCGACATCATGCAGACCCGCAGCGAACTCTACGAAAGCATCAACTACTACCAGTTTGAAGAGAAACTCGACGCCCTGTTTGCCAGCAAACGCGGCAAGTAATCGGTTTTACCCTACACATCCATAATAAGACGAGGCCAGTATGAGCGAAGCGACCATTTTGCAAAACACGACTGCCACAAAAGCGAAAAAATCCGTGGCGCTCTCCGGGGTGCCTGCCGGAAATACCGCCCTCTGTTCCGTGGGCAAAAGCGGTAACGATCTGCACTACCGCGGCTATGACATTCTCGACCTTGCGAAGCACTGCGAGTTTGAAGAGGTGGCGTATCTGCTGATTCACGGCAAATTGCCCAATCGCGATGAGTTGCACGCGTATAAGACGCGGTTGAAAGCGCTGCGTGGCTTGCCTGCCAACGTACGCATCGTGCTGGAATCGCTGCCAGCGGCGTCGCACCCCATGGATGTGCTGCGCACCGGCGTCTCTGCGCTGGGCTGTACATTGCCGGAGAAAGAGGAACACTCGGTTTCCGGCGCGCGTGATATCGCGGATAAGCTACTGGCGTCGCTCGGCTCCATTCTTCTCTACTGGTATCACTACAGCCACAACGGTGAGCGTATTCAGCCGGAAACCGATGACGACTCCATCGGCGGCCATTTTTTGCACCTGCTGCACGGCCATAAACCGCCGCAAAGCCAGGTGAAGGCGATGCACGCGTCGCTCATTCTCTACGCCGAACATGAGTTTAATGCCTCAACGTTCGCCTCGCGGGTGATTGCCGGAACCGGTTCGGATATCTATTCCGCCATTATCGGTGGGATTGGCGCGCTGCGCGGGCCGAAGCACGGCGGGGCCAATGAAGTGTCGCTCGATATTCAACAACGCTATGAAACGCCGGATGAAGCCGAGCAGGATATTCGCCGCCGCATCGACAACAAAGAAGTGGTTATCGGCTTTGGTCATCCGGTGTATACGATTTCCGACCCGCGCCATCAGGTGATCAAAACCATCGCCCATCAGCTTTCCCGTGAAGCGGGTTCCATGAAGATGTATGACATCGCCGACCGCCTGGAAACGGTGATGTGGGAAACCAAAAAGATGTTCCCCAACCTCGACTGGTTCTCGGCGGTCTCCTACAACATGATGGGCGTCCCCACCGCGATGTTCACGCCGCTGTTTGTGATGGCGCGCGTAACGGGCTGGTCGGCCCATGTCATTGAACAGCGCCAGGACAATAAAATCATCCGCCCGTCCGCCAACTATACCGGTCCGGAAGATAAACCGTTTGTCGCACTGGAAAATCGCCAGTAATTCATATGCTTACCTCTGACAATAACGAAAACAGGAAAACAAACATGTCTCAGCCGATTACCAATCTTCGTGTGGAATTCGACCAGGAAATCGTCGATATCGTGGATTACGTGATGAATTACCAGATTGATTCCAGCGTTGCGTGGAACACCGCGCATTATTGCCTGCTTGATACGTTGGGCTGCGGGCTGGAAGCGCTGGAGTATCCGGCGTGTAAAAAACTGATGGGGCCGATTGTGCCGGGAACGGTGGTGCCCAACGGCGCAAAAGTGCCGGGTACGCAGTTCCAGCTCGACCCGGTGCAGGCGGCATTCAATATTGGCGCGATGATCCGCTGGCTGGATTTCAATGATACCTGGCTGGCGGCAGAGTGGGGGCATCCGTCCGATAACCTTGGCGGTATTCTCGCAGTGGCCGACTGGCTGTCGCGCAATGCGGTGGCGGCGGGTAAAGCGCCGCTCACTATGCAGAAAGTACTGGCGGGCATGATTAAAGCGCATGAAATTCAGGGCTGCATTGCGCTGGAAAACGCCTTCAATAAAGTCGGGTTAGACCATGTGCTGCTGGTGAAAGTGGCCTCGACGGCGGTGGTGGCTGAGATGCTCGGCCTGAGTCGCGACGAAATTCTCAATGCCGTGTCGCTGGCGTGGGTTGATGGGCAGTCGCTGCGAACCTATCGCCATGCGCCGAACACCGGCACGCGGAAATCCTGGGCGGCGGGTGACGCCACATCGCGCGCGGTGCGGCTGGCGCTGATGGCGCAGACCGGTGAAATGGGGTATCCCACGGCGCTGACCGCCAAAACATGGGGCTTCTACGATGTCTCTTTTAAAGGGGAAACGTTCCGCTTCCAGCGCCCTTACGGTAGCTACGTGATGGAGAACGTGCTGTTTAAAATCTCCTTCCCGGCGGAGTTCCATTCGCAGACCGCCGTGGAAGCCGCGATGACATTGCATCAAAAAATGGCTACTGCGGGGAAAACCGCGGCGGATATTGAGCGCGTGACTATTCGCACGCATGAAGCCTGTATCCGCATTATCGACAAAAAAGGGCCGCTCACTAACCCTGCCGATCGCGATCACTGTATCCAGTATATGGTGGCGATCCCGCTGCTGTTCGGGCGTCTCACCGCCGCAGATTACGAAGAGAACATCGCCTGCGACCCGCGCATTGATATTCTGCGTGCCAAAACCCATTGCCATGAAGATCCGGCGTTTACCCGCGATTATCACGACCCGCAAAAACGCTCAATTGCCAATGCCTTAACCGTCGAATTTTCGGACGGTAGCCGCTTTGAGGAAGTGGTAGTGGAGTACCCGATTGGTCACGCCCGTCGCCGTGAAGAGGGGATCCCGCTGCTGATTGAGAAATTTAAAACCAACCTGGCACGCCAGTTCCCGGCGCGTCAGCAGCAACGCATTCTGGAGGCCTCGCTGGACAGACAGCGCCTGGAGCAGATGCCGGTAAACGCGTTCCTTGATCTGTTCGTCATCTGATCCGTTCAGAAGGAGACTTCCATGTCTTATGAGACGTTCTATCAGCGGTCGATTAACGACCCGGAGGCATTCTGGGCCGAGCAGGCCCGGCGCATTGACTGGCAAACGCCGTTTACGCGCCCCCTCAATTATGACAATCCGCCGTTTGCCCGCTGGTTTTGCGGCGGCAAGACCAACCTGTGCCATAACGCGATCGATCGCTGGCTACCTTCGCAGCCGGAAGCGCTGGCACTGATTGCTGTGTCGGCGGAAACCGGCGAGGAGCGAACATTTACCTTTCGCGAACTGCACGCCGAGGTGAATCGCACGGCGGCGATGCTGCAAACGCTTGGCGTTTCGCGCGGCGACCGGGTGCTGGTGTATATGCCGATGATCGCCGAAGCGCATATTACGCTGCTGGCCTGCGCCCGCATTGGCGCGATCCACTCGGTGGTGTTTGGCGGTTTCGCCTCGCACAGCCTCGCCGCACGGATTGATGATGCGCGCCCGGTGCTGATCGTCTCAGCGGATGGCGGATCGCGCGGGGGAAAAGTGATCCCCTACAAAAAGCTGCTTGATGATGCGATTTCTCTCGCCGAATATCCGCCAAAACGGGTGCTGCTGGTAGACCGTGGGCTGGCACCGATGCAGTGCGTGGCTGAACGTGATGTGGATTACGCGACGCTGCGAGCGCAGCATCTTGATGCTCAGGTGCCGGTTGTCTGGTTAGAATCGAGCGAAACCTCCTGCATTCTCTACACCTCTGGCACGACGGGTAAACCGAAAGGTGTTCAGCGCGATGTCGGCGGTTATGCCGTGGCGCTGGCAACGACGATGGCGACGATTTTTGGCGGTAAAGCGGGCGGCGTGTTCTTCTGCACCTCGGATATTGGCTGGGTAGTGGGGCATTCATATATCGTCTATGCGCCGCTGCTGGCGGGCATGGCGACGGTGGTGTTTGAAGGTACACCGACCTGGCCGGATTGCAGCGTCTGGTGGAAGATCGTTGAAAAATATCAGGTTAGCCGGATGTTCTCCGCGCCTACCGCTATCCGTGTGCTGAAAAAATTCCCCACCGCGCAAATTCGTAATCACGATATTTCGTCGCTTGAAGTGCTGTATCTCGCCGGGGAACCGCTGGATGAACCGACCGCCAGTTGGGTGACCGAAACGCTGGGCATCCCTGTCATCGACAACTACTGGCAGACGGAATCTGGCTGGCCGATTATGGCCATCGCCCGCGAGTTGAGCGATCGCCCGACACGCCTTGGCAGCCCCGGCGTGCCGATGTTTGGCTATCACGTTAAACTGCTCAACGAACATACCGGCCAGGAGTGCGCGGCGAATGAAAAGGGCATGGTGGTGATTGAAGGGCCGCTACCGCCGGGCTGTATTCAGACCATCTGGGGCAATGATGAGCGTTTCGTCAATACCTACTGGTCGCTGTTCGACCGCCCGGTCTACGCGACCTTTGACTGGGGGATTCGGGATGATGACGGCTATTACTTTATCCTCGGGCGCACGGACGATGTGATTAACATCGCCGGACACCGCCTCGGCACGCGCGAGATTGAAGAAAGTATCTCCGGCTACGGTAACGTCGCGGAAGTCGCGGTGGTGGGCGTAAAGGATGCGGTAAAAGGGCAGGTAGCCGTGGCGTTTGTTATCCCCAAACAGGGCGACAGCTTGCTACTGCGTGATGTGGCGCAGGAGGAAGAACAGGCTATCCAGCACCGGGTGGATGACCAGATTGGTCACTTCGGGCGACCAGCGCGAATTTACTTTGTTTCACAGTTGCCGAAAACGCGATCCGGCAAAATGCTCAGGCGCGCGATGCAGGCGATTTGTGAGGGGAGGGATCCGGGGGATTTAACGACGATTGAGGACCCGAATGCGCTGGTGGAGATCCGGCGGGCGCTGGGGGAGTAGATCTGATTGCAGAGAATCTGCCTTTGTTGATGCCGGATGCGGCGTAAACGCCTTATCCGGCCTACAAAATCGTGCAAATTCAATATATTGCAGAGATAATGCAGGCCTGATAAGCGTAGCGCATCAGGCAAGGCGCTCATTAGAGCAACTGGCCTGACTAAGCACCTTAGACGTTAAACAAGAAGTTCATCACATCGCCATCTTTCACGATGTAATCTTTCCCTTCTGCACGCATTTTACCGGCTTCTTTCGCGCCTTGTTCACCTTTGTAAGTGATGAAGTCTTCAAACGCGATAGTCTGGGCGCGAATGAAGCCTTTTTCAAAGTCGGTGTGGATTTTACCGGCAGCCTGCGGTGCGGTTGCGCCGACAGGAATCGTCCATGCACGCACTTCTTTCACGCCAGCGGTGAAGTAGGTTTGCAGATTCAGCAGGGCGTAACCCGCGCGGATCACGCGGTTCAGGCCTGGCTCTTCGAGGCCCAGTTCCTGCATGAATTCGTCACGCTCTTCGTCGTCGAGTTCGGCGATATCAGATTCAACCGCAGCACACACCGGAACAACCACAGAACCTTCGGCAGCGGCGATTTCGCGTACTTTGTCCAGGTATGGGTTGTTCTCGAAACCGTCTTCGTTGACGTTCGCGATATACATGGTTGGCTTCAGGGTAAGGAAGCTCAGGTAGCGGATAGCGGCCTTGTCTTCTTCAGTGAGATCCAGTGCACGCAGCATACCGGCGTTTTCCAGCTGCGGCAGGCATTTTTCCAGTGCAGCCAGTTCAGCTTTCGCGTCTTTGTCGCCGCCTTTGGCTTTCTTCTGCACGCGGTGGATAGCGCGTTCGCAGGTATCAAGGTCAGAGAGCGCCAGTTCGGTGTTGATGACGTCGATATCTTCTGCCGGATCAACTTTGCCAGAAACGTGGATAATATTGTCGTTTTCGAAGCAGCGAACGACGTGGCCAATGGCTTCGGTTTCGCGGATGTTGGTCAGGAACTGGTTACCCAGACCTTCACCTTTTGATGCGCCTTTTACCAGGCCTGCGATGTCCACGAATTCCATGGTTGTTGGCAGGATGCGCTGCGGTTTAACGATTTCAGCCAGCTGGTCCAGACGCGGGTCGGGCATGGGTACAACACCGGTGTTCGGCTCGATGGTACAGAACGGGAAGTTCGCCGCTTCAATACCTGCTTTTGTGAGCGCATTGAACAGGGTGGATTTGCCCACGTTAGGCAAACCGACGATACCGCATTTAAATCCCATGTTTAAATCACCTTAATCTTTTGATAATCAACCTGTTAGCGATAACAGGTATCAGAAAAGTAAATAACTCTGCCTATTATACACGGCATGCGGCAAAAATGCCGCTGTTCAACGGTTATTGCGCCTTAAAGGCGTGCAAACGGTTGGTGGCTTTGGTTAAGCCATCCTTCAGCCAAACCTCCGTACAGCGCGCCGCTTCGTCTACCGCATCGTCGATCAGCTTCTGTTCAGATGCCTGCGGCTTTCCGAGAACAAAACCGACAACTTTGTTTTTGTCGCCCGGATGGCCGATTCCGATGCGTAAGCGATGAAAATTGGGGTTATTGCCCAATTTGCTGATGATGTCTTTCAGCCCATTATGGCCGCCATGACCACCTCCAAGCTTAAACTTCGCCACACCGGGCGGGAGGTCGAGCTCATCGTGCGCCACCAGAATTTCATCCGGATTAATACGATAGAACGTCGCCAGCGCGGCAACCGCTTTACCACTCAGGTTCATGAAGGTGGTTGGCACCAGCAGGCGCACATCAACACCTGCCAGATTAATGCGCGAGGTGTAGCCAAAAAATTTACTTTCTTCTTTCAGCGGCGCACGGGCGCGCTCCGCCAGCAAATCGACATACCAGGCACCCGCGTTATGGCGCGTCGCAGCATACTCTGCGCCGGGGTTAGCCAGGCCGACAATCAGTTTAATCGTCACGTTATTATTCCTGAACAGGTCGTATTTCTGGCGCGTAGTTTACGTGGTGAACGCGCACTTGACAAAAATAAGCGCCCAAAGGGGCAAAAACCGAATAGTTCAATCGGGTGACCATTTGGACTTGATGTAATTCAGTAACTTAAATGTAAAGTTTTGTTGCGTTAATGTTCGTAATTGCGATCGCCATCGCACAAATTGCCAAAAGTGGTGTCTATACTTTACACACAAGGAGAAGGGATATTTCCCTTAAGCCCAAAAGCTCGGAGGTGACATATGAAACGTAAAAACGCTTCGTTACTCGGTAATGTGCTCATGGGTCTGGGCCTGGTCGTAATGGTGGTCGGCGTCGGCTATTCTATTTTAAACCAGTTGCCACAGTTCAATTTGCCACAGTTTTTCGCGCACGGTGCGGTGTTAAGCATCTTTATCGGCGCAATCCTCTGGCTTGCCGGGGCGCGTGTCGGCGGACACGAACAGGTCTGCGACAGATATTGGTGGGTACGCCACTATGATAAACGTTGTCGCCGCGACAAACGCACCAGTCACTGATATCTGATGTAAAAAAAATGGCTCCCGAAGGAGCCATTTTGCTATTCGATATCGGCCAACGCCGCTTCTTTATTCGGGAAGAAGGTCAGGCGGCCGGGAATCGGTTTGATTCCGGCGCGTGCCATCGTACGCAGCGGCTGGAATTCCATGTTCGACACCCGCAGTTCGCATCCTTCCGGCAGCTTACGCACAAAGCGCTGGAACGCATCCAACCCGCCCGCATCCAGCACCGGTACCGCATCCCACTTCAGCACCACGATACGTTTGCCTTCGATGCGTGACTCAAGGTCAGTAAACAGGTTCTCGGCGGCGGCGAAGAACAGCGGGCCGATCACGCGAAGTACCAGTACATCATCGGGTACGTCTACATTGACCGGAGACAGACGGGTCATTTGCGCGATACGACGCATAAACAGCAACGATGCGAGCACAATCCCCACACTGATAGCGATAACCATGTCGAACAGCACCGTCAGCGACATACAGATAAGCATCACGATGATGTCATCTTTCGGCGCGCGGCGAAGCAGGTTAACCACTTTATGCGCTTCACTCATGTTCCACGCCACCATCAGCAGCAGGGCAGCCATCGCTGAAAGCGGCAGCCAGGAGAGCAGCGGCGCGAGGATCAGCAGCGCCAGAATAACCAGAATCGCGTGGATAACGGCAGAAACGGGTGAGGTCGCCCCGGCTCGCACGTTGGCGGCGGAACGGGCAATGGCAGCGGTGGCGGTGATGCCGCCAAAGAACGGCGCGGCGATATTCCCCAGCCCCTGGCCAATCAGCTCGCTGTTGGCTTTGTGTTTGGTGCCGGTCATGCCATCGAGCACCACGGCGCAGAGCAGCGACTCAATCGCCCCCAGCATCGCCATCGAGAACGCGGCGGGCAGCAGCGCGCGCAGCGATGCCCAGCTCAGCGTGAAGTCGGAACCCGGCATATCCCACGGCAGCACCAGCTGCGGCAGCAGTTGCGGGATACCGTTACCCTGCGAGCCATCCGCCAGCACATAGTGGAACTGAGAGCCAATGGTGGCGACGTGACCACCGAGCATATTGACGATAAACATCACCACGCAGCCCGCAATCAGCGCGGGCAGGTGGCCCGGCAGACGAATGCCGAGGCGCGGCCAGAAAATAAGCGTGCCGAGCGTGACGATACCAATCGCTGCATCGCCCATATTGATGGTCGGCAGCGCCATCACCAGCGCGCCGACTTTTTGCAGATAATGTTCCGGCACGTGCGTCAGTTGCAGGCCAAGGAAGTCTTTAATCTGCATTGTCCCGATGGTGATACCAATACCGGAGGTAAAGCCCAGCGTGACGGAGAGGGGAATGTATTCAATTAAGCGGCCAAAACGCGCAAGGCCAAAAAGAATCAAAAATACCCCGGACATCAACGTGGCGACCAGCAACCCGGCAAGGCCAAACTGTTGTGATACAGGGTAAAGAATAACGACAAAGGCGGCCGTCGGCCCGGAGACGCTAAAGCGTGAGCCCCCGGTGAGGGCGATTACAATCCCCGCAACGGCAGACGTATACAGACCGTACTGTGGGGCGACGCCGCTGCCGATCGCCAGCGCCATCGCCAGCGGGATAGCAATAATACCGACGGTGATCCCGGCGATAACATCGCGAGTAAAGCGGGATACGGTGTACTTCTCTTTCCAGCACGCGTCGATGAGAGCGCGGAAAGGCATCACCTGTGAGGAGAAGATTTTATTCACAATAATGTTTCATCCGTGAGCGCATCATCTGTCATGTGAATGGCAGGTGAAGGAGGCATAGGTCATACAAATAGTTACTATAGACAAAAAAACCCGCCGCAGCGGGTTTTTTAACCAGGTCCGATTAATGTTCGAACATGGCAGAAATGGATTCTTCGTTGCTGATACGACGAATCGCTTCGGCCAACATCCCGGACAGCGTCAGTGTACGAACGTTAGGCAGCGCTTTGATTTCATCCGACAGCGGGATGGTATCGCAGACGACGACTTCGTCGATAACTGAGTTGCGCAGGTTGTTTACCGCATTGCCAGAGAAGATCGGGTGGGTTGCGTAAGCGAATACGCGTTTTGCACCACGCTCTTTCAGGGCTTCAGCTGCTTTGCACAGAGTGCCGCCGGTATCGATCATGTCGTCAACCAGAACGCAGTCACGGCCAGCAACGTCACCGATGATGTGCATCACCTGAGAAACGTTCGCACGCGGACGACGTTTGTCGATGATAGCCATGTCGGTATCGTTAAGCAGTTTTGCGATGGCGCGAGCACGAACAACGCCGCCGATATCCGGGGAAACCACAATCGGGTTGTCCAGATTCAGTTGCAGCATATCTTCGAGCAGGATTGGGCTACCGAATACGTTATCTACCGGTACGTCGAAGAAGCCCTGAATCTGTTCAGCATGCAGGTCAACGGTCAGTACGCGGTCAACGCCGACGCTGGACAGGAAGTCAGCGACAACTTTTGCCGTAATTGGCACACGCGCGGAACGCACACGGCGGTCCTGGCGGGCATAGCCAAAGTAAGGGATAACGGCTGTGATACGGCCTGCGGAAGCACGACGCAGAGCATCAACCATAACAACCAATTCCATCAGGTTGTCGTTGGTGGGAGCACAAGTGGACTGGATGATGAAAATATCACCACCGCGTACATTTTCGTTAATTTGTACGCTGACTTCACCATCGCTAAAACGACCGACAGCGGCGTCGCCAAGAGAAGTGTACAGGCGGTTGGCAATACGTTGTGCTAGTTCCGGGGTGGCGTTACCAGCAAAAAGCTTCATATCAGGCACGAGAAGAACCTCAGGCATGCGTCCATTGGTGGAAAGAATCAGCCAAAAACTGTGCGGGCCAGGCTATATTCTTCCCAGGCGGTGTATTAAAGAGCGCGATGCAACGTCTGGAACAGGGTGACGTTGTCACCGAAACTCAGCTTGCCCGGCTAAAGCATGGATTGATGGAGTGGAGAGAGGTTGACACCCTTCGCCACAAAGCCATTAAACCATTCCGGGGCTTGCTCCAGCACCTGACGAGCAGCGAGTTCTGTGTCAAATTCAGCAAAAACACAGGCCCCTGTGCCAGTCAGGCGCGACGGCGCGTATTCTAACAGCCAGGAAAGCACCTCATCAACCTCGCGAAAACGTTTTCTTGCGATAACCTCGCAATCATTGCCAAATTCACATTTTAATAACGTGTCTATTGACCTTTTTGGCGTATTCCGGGGCAAATCTGGATCCTTAAAAATCACCGGCGTGGGAATGCTGACGCCAGGGTGAACAACCAGGTACCATTTTTCAGCTACATCGATGGGCGTGAGCTGCTCGCCAACGCCTTCGGCAAAGGCGGCGTGGCCGCGAACGAAGACCGGCACATCGGCGCCCAGCGTTAAGCCAATCGTGGCCAGCTCATCTTCCGATAAACCACACTGCCAGAGGTGATTCAACGCCACCAGCACCGTGGCGGCGTTAGAAGAGCCACCGCCGAGGCCGCCGCCCATCGGCAGCCGCTTTTCGATACTGATATCAGCGCCGCTGCCTTCTGCCAGACGGTGCGTTTGCGCCGCCGTTTTCGCCAGCAGACGCGCGGCGCGGATGATGAGATTCTCTTCATCCGGCACGCCCTCAAGCGGCGTTAACAGGCGTAGTTGACCATCCTGACGCGGTTCGATGGTTAAGGTATCGCCGTAGTCGAGAAACTGAAACAGCGTCTGCAACTCGTGATAACCGTCGGCACGTTGCCCGGTGATATATAAGAACAGGTTCAGCTTTGCGGGAGAGGGCCAACGGGTCATCATTTCACGATCCAGTTATCCATTTTCAGCTTGATGCGCTGGGAACCTTCGGTGAGTTCCATATTCTCAGGTAGCGCTGGTTTCTGGTCGTTATAGCCGCCGTACACCACTTTCCAGGTTTTGCCGTTTTGCGTGTAATTCACTTCGCGCAGACGGTACTGATCGTCGAGTTTATAATCGGTCGCGTCGCCTGGCAGGCCTAAAATCCACTGACGCAGGCTGTTAAGCGGAATTGGCATGCCGGTGAGCTTGCCAATCATCTCTTCGCCGTCCACGTCGGTGTAGGTTTTGCCCTGATTATCGACTAACTGCGCCGAGCTCGGCTGCGCGGTGAGCGACAGTTCGGTGCTGCCCAGTGGGTTAGTCAGCAGCAGTCGGTAATGATCCTGACCGGTCTGCTGCCAGAAGAAGCGCGCATAAACTTTTTGTTCATCAGAAAGATACGCGAATGCACCGCGGGTTTGATACTGGTTCAGCTTGCGGATTTCCTGCTGATGCTCACGCCACTGTGGCGAGTCCGGGCTTTTCCCCGGCCCTTGCGGTGGCGTGGTCACACAGGCGGTTAGAA
This sequence comes from Pseudocitrobacter corydidari, assembly GCF_021172065.1. NCBI lineage: Bacteria > Pseudomonadati > Pseudomonadota > Gammaproteobacteria > Enterobacterales > Enterobacteriaceae > Pseudocitrobacter > Pseudocitrobacter corydidari. The sequence goes on from NZ_CP087880.1 coordinate 992,293, forward strand.
CGAGGCTTGCCAGCGGCAGCAGACGAATCAGGCGAAAGTCAGACAGGGTCATGATAATGACAATCCTTGCGATAGGTAGCAGTTATAACCCTTAATGCTAGCGTCGCGGCGAACCAGCGTCTACGCTCAAGTTGTCTTAAATCATTAAATTATCTTGGCTATCCGTTTGTACACAAGGTGAGCGATGGCACTACTCCAAAAGGGGAGCGTCTCTTTTATTGATCTCGCGCATCCTGTATGATGCGCTCAGACTAACCTTATCAACGCTGGTACTACTCCCGCAACATGACCCTTTTAGCTCTTGGCATCAACCACAAAACAGCCCCGGTAGCGCTGCGAGAACGCGTTTCGTTTTCGCCGGATACGCTTGACCAGGCGCTGCAGAGCCTGCTGGCTCAGCCAATGGTGCAGGGGGGCGTGGTGTTGTCGACCTGTAACCGCACCGAGCTATACCTGAGTGTGGAAGAACAGGACAACCTTCACGACGCCATCGTGCGCTGGTTATGCGACTACCATCAGTTGAACGAAACCGAGCTGCGTGAAAGCCTCTACTGGCACCAGGATAATGATGCCGTCAGCCACCTGATGCGCGTGGCCAGCGGCCTCGATTCGCTGGTGCTGGGCGAGCCGCAAATTCTCGGGCAGGTTAAAAAAGCCTTCGCGGATTCCGCGCAGGGGCATCTGCATGCCAGCGAACTGGAGCGTATGTTCCAGAAATCATTCTCGGTCGCCAAACGTGTGCGAACCGAAACCGATATCGGGGCCAGCGCGGTGTCAGTGGCGTTTGCGGCCTGTACGCTGGCGCGACAAATCTTCGAATCACTTTCCACCGTTACCGTGCTGCTGGTTGGCGCAGGCGAAACCATCGAGCTGGTGGCGCGTCATCTGCGTGAACATCACGTCAAGAAAATGCTGATTGCCAACCGTACCCGCGAACGTGCGCAGGTGCTGGCGCAGGAAGTGGGGGCGGAAGTGATTGCCTTAAGCGATGTAGACGAGCGCTTAAAAGAAGCGGATATCATTATCAGTTCTACCGCCAGCCCGCTGCCGATTATCGGTAAAGGGATGGTCGAACGCGCGTTAAAAGCCCGCCGTAATCAGCCGATGCTGCTGGTGGATATCGCCGTACCGCGTGACGTCGAGCCCGAAGTGGGCAAACTGGCGAACGCCTATCTGTACAGCGTGGATGATTTGCAAAACATCATTCAGCACAACCTTGCCCAGCGCAAAGCCGCTGCGGTGCAGGCTGAAACCATTGTTGAGCAGGAAACCAGCGAATTTATGGCCTGGCTGCGCGCGCAAAGCGCCAGCGATGTTATTCGCGAATACCGTTCACAGGCCGAAATGGCGCGTGAAGAGCTCACCGCAAAAGCGCTTGCCGCGCTGGAGCAGGGCGGCGACGCCCAGGCAATTTTGCAGGACCTGTCGCGTAAGCTGACCAACCGCCTGATCCACGCCCCAACCAAATCTCTTCAGCAGGCCGCCCGTGACGGGGATGACGAACGCCTGCATATTCTGCGCAACAGCCTCGGGCTGGAGTAGCACAACTCTTTCTATTACAAGGTGCATTTACGCCAATGAAGCCTTCTATTGTTGCCAAACTGGAAGCTCTGTATGAGCGCCATGAAGAAGTTCAGGCGCTGCTGGGCGATGCGGAGACCATCTCCGATCAGGAGCGATTCCGGGCGCTGTCGCGCGAGTACGCGCAGCTGAGCGACGTTTCACGCTGTTACACTGACTGGCGTCAGGTTCAGGACGATATCGAAACCGCCCAGATGATGCTGGACGACCCGGAAATGCGCGAAATGGCGCAGGAAGAATTACAGGACGCCAAAGCGCGGGAAGAAGAGCTGGAACAACAGCTTCAGGTTCTGCTGCTGCCGCGCGACCCGGATGACGAACGCAATGCCTACGTTGAAGTGCGCGCCGGCACCGGCGGCGACGAAGCTGCGCTGTTTGCGGGGGATCTCTTCCGGATGTACAGCCGCTATGCAGAAGCGCGCCGCTGGCGTGTGGAAATCATGAGCGCCAACGAAGGCGAGCATGGCGGGTTCAAAGAAGTGATCGCCAAAATCAGCGGCGAAGGCGTGTATGGCCGGCTGAAATTTGAATCCGGCGGACACCGTGTGCAGCGCGTTCCGGCAACGGAATCGCAGGGGCGTATTCACACCTCGGCGTGTACCGTTGCGGTGATGCCAGAGCTGCCGGAAGCCGAACTGCCCGATATTAATCCGTCAGAGCTGCGTATCGATACTTTCCGTTCCTCCGGCGCGGGCGGTCAGCACGTTAACACCACCGACTCGGCAATCCGTATTACCCACTTGCCAACCGGTATTGTGGTGGAGTGTCAGGACGAACGTTCGCAGCACAAAAACAAAGCCAAAGCGCTGTCCGTGCTGGGTTCCCGCATTCGTGCCGCTGAAATGGCTAAGCGCCAGCAGGCGGAAGCGTCCACGCGTCGCAACCTGCTGGGTACGGGCGATCGTAGCGACCGTAACCGTACCTACAACTTCCCGCAGGGGCGCGTGACCGATCACCGCATCAACCTGACGCTCTACCGTCTGGATGAAGTGATGGAAGGAAAGCTGGATATGCTGATCGAACCAATCGTTCAGGAATACCAGGCTGACCAGCTTGCGGCGCTATCTGAACAGGAATGATGACTTACCAACAGTGGCTGAAACAGGCAATTGAACGGCTGCGGGAGAGCGAAAGCCCGCGCCGGGATGCCGAGATTTTGCTCGGGCACGTCACCGGCAAAACGCGAACGTTTATTATGGCGTTTGACGAAACGGTGTTAACGCCCGCCGAACTGGCGCCCCTTGATACGCTGCTGGCGCGCCGCGAACGCGGTGAACCGATTGCGCATTTAGTGGGCATGCGCGAATTCTGGTCGCTGCCGCTGGCGGTGTCCCCGGTCACCCTGATCCCTCGCCCGGACACCGAATGTCTGGTCGAGCAGGCGTTAGCACGTTTGCCTGCAGAGCCCTGTGAGATCCTCGATTTAGGCACCGGCACCGGCGCGATAGCCCTGGCCATCGCCAGTGAAAGACCGGATTGCCGCGTGACGGCTGTCGATTTTATCGCCGATGCCGTCGCCCTGGCGCAGCAGAACGCGCAAACGCTGGGCATAGACAACGTTTCCATTGTGCAAAGTGACTGGTTCAGCGCGCTGGCCGGGCGGCAGTTCACCATGGTCGTCAGTAATCCTCCCTATATTGATGAGCAGGATCCGCACCTCTCTCAGGGGGACGTCCGCTTCGAGCCAAAAACGGCGCTGGTTGCCGCCGATGACGGGCTTGCCGATCTCGCACATATTATCCGGGAAGGCCGACAGGCGTTGTTGCCGGGTGGCTTCATGCTGCTGGAGCACGGCTGGACGCAGGGTGACGCGGTTCGTCAGCTGTTTACCGGCGCGGGCTATCTTCAGGCGCAAACCTGCAAAGATTACGGCGGCAACGATCGTCTGACGCTCGCCATCTGGCCGGGGGCCGCGCAATGAGCCTGTTTAGCGTCATTCTGCCGGTACACGTTGTCAGCGCGATTTTTTCGGTCTCGCTTTTTGCGCTACGCTACTGGTGGACGTGGAATAATGATTCACGTCTGAAATTGCGTTGGGTGCGTATATTACCGCACACTATTGATAGCGTGCTGCTGCTTAGCGGTATCACGCTGATGGTTATCGCTCATGTTTATCCCTTCACCCCACAAGGTACGTGGCTGACGGAGAAACTGTTTGGCGTTATCATCTATATCGTTTTGGGTTTTGTTGCGCTCGGACGTCGCTGTCCGCGCAGTCAGCAGCGAGGCTTTATTGCCTTTCTACTGGGGCTGGTGGTGTTGTGCATCATCGTTAAACTCGCCATCACTAAAGTTCCGTTGTTGGGGTAAGGTATGAAGTCATTGGCTGATTTTGAATTTAATAAAGCGCCACTGTGCGAGGGCATGGTCCTGGTGTCAGAGTTAATCCGTGATGATTTCCCGACACAGCGCGTAAATGAACAACTGGAGTGCCTGCTGGCGCTGGCGCAGGAGGAGATCAGCCCCTCCTGGACGCTGACCCGGCAGATGGAACGCCTGATTGAACTCTTCTACCACGAATGGCATTTCAGCGATTCAAAAGGCGTTTACCGTCTTTCGGACGCGCTATGGCTGGATCAGGTACTTAAAAATCGCCAGGGCAGCGCCGTCTCGCTTGGCGCGATTATGCTCTGGCTCGCCGAGCGTCTCTCTATTCCCGTGGTGCCGGTCATTTTCCCGACGCAGCTGCTGCTGCGTGCGGATGTCGACAACGAAGAGTTGTGGCTTATCAACCCGTTTAATGGCGATACGCTGGATGAACACACGCTGGAAGTGTGGCTGAAAGGCAATATCAGCCCAATGGCAGAGCTGTTTAATGAAGATCTCGACGAAGCGGATAACGCAGAAGTGATCCGCAAACTGCTCGATACCCTGAAATCGGCATTAATGGAAGAACAGCAGATGGAACTGGCGCTGCGCACCAGTGAAGCGCTGTTACAATTTAACCCGGAAGATCCGTATGAAATTCGCGATCGCGGGCTTATCTATGCTCAGCTTGAATGTGAGCATATTGCATTGAATGACCTGAGTTATTTTGTCGAACAGTGCCCGGAAGATCCGATTAGCGAAATGATTCGCGCGCAGATAAACACTATCGCGCAGAAACAAATTACCCTTCACTAAAATCCAGGGATTCCGGTTATACTCGCGGGCAATTATGTGACGTCATTATTGGCAGGACTGCCTGGACGCATCCCGAGATAACTGGAGTATTTACCCTAATAAGGCGATCTTATGAAACAGAAAGTGGTCAGTATTGGTGATATCAACGTAGCAAACGACCTGCCGTTCGTGCTGTTTGGCGGCATGAACGTGCTGGAATCGCGCGACCTGGCAATGCGCATCTGTGAACACTACGTTACCGTTACCCAGAAACTGGGTATCCCATACGTCTTCAAAGCGTCGTTTGATAAAGCTAACCGTTCCTCCATTCACTCTTACCGTGGCCCGGGCCTGGAAGAGGGGATGAAAATCTTCCAGGAACTGAAACAGACCTTCGGCGTAAAAATCATTACCGACGTGCACGAAGCCAGCCAGGCGCAGCCGGTTGCCGACGTGGTGGATGTGATTCAGCTGCCTGCATTCCTCGCTCGCCAGACCGATCTGGTTGAAGCGATGGCGAAAACGGGTGCGGTCATCAACGTCAAAAAACCGCAGTTCGTAAGCCCTGGCCAGATGGGCAACATCGTCGATAAATTTATCGAAGGCGGTAACGACAAAGTGATCCTCTGCGATCGCGGCGCGAACTTCGGTTACGACAACCTGGTCGTCGATATGCTGGGCTTTGGCGTGATGAAAAAAGCGTCCAATAACTCTCCGGTTATTTTCGACGTTACTCATGCGCTGCAGTGCCGCGACCCGTTTGGCGCAGCCTCTGGCGGTCGCCGTGCGCAGGTTGCTGAACTGGCGCGCGCCGGTATGGCGGTCGGTATCGCCGGTCTGTTTATCGAAGCGCATCCGGATCCGGACCACGCTCGCTGCGACGGCCCGTCCGCGCTGCCGCTGGATAAACTGGAACCTTTCCTGAAGCAGATGAAAGCGATCGACGACCTGGTGAAAGGGTTCGACGAGCTGGATACCAGCAAGTAATCTCACGTTACTGCTTTTTTATCAAAGCCTTACTGTCATGCGGTAAGGCTTTTTTGTTCCTGGCACTAACAAAATAGGCCGCAGGCTATTACCCCTGCGGCCTGTTTCGGGCGCATGTTGTCATCACGACAGCCAGACGCCCGCCTTCACGTTACTTCCTGTTACGCCACCAGCCGACAATCGCTGCGGTGATAATACCCGCAAGAATTGGGGCTGCCAGGTCGTGCCAGAACATCACGCTAAACTGCACGAGCGTCATATAGCCGCCTATTGTCATGACAACGTTTCGCGGCTATCCTTGAATTGTTCTGGTTCAAGATTAGCCCCCGTAATGTTGTCAGGTTTACGCCTTACAACGTGCGGGGGTTTTCTCTTTCCAGCAACCAACGCCGCCGGGGATCAAGCCCCCGCAACATTGCGCCTCACCGGAAGATTCCGGCTTGGTGCGGATTCTATGACGTCTGCTTCACGCACTTCACTCTCAAAATACATACGATGAGAAAGATCTTCCGACCTTTTTTCACCAGTTACATTTATTTCGTCGTTGCTACCGTTGGCGCTCGCAATTTGTGTGGATGATATCCGACGAGATAACCTCTTCTGTTTATAAACATGGCACTCACGGCGGTATACTCCGATCATTCAGGGAGGATAATTTATTGAATATAAGAATATTTCTGGCAATAAGTATATTGCTTACACCATTCGTGTTGCAGGCCGAAATTTCAGAACATCAGAAGCGCACGCTGGAGTTCGCGGAGCATTCCCTCGTGCAGGGAAAAGGTGTTGAAAGTGAGTTAGGTTTGGCCGTGATTGGCGAAGGTAACGGCCCTCTGTCATTGCAGTTTTTAGCCGAGCTTGTTCGCTGGCGGAGAGGCATGGATGCAGGAAACGGAGAGTCGTTTACTTGTTACTTACTGAGTAAAGGGAAGGCTATTTTGCCTTATCTCGAGCGGTTAGACCCACTGACGTTACGTAAACAGTGCGTGGCTGAGTTTAATGAGGGTAAATATGGCTTAGAAGCTCGTGACGAGCTGGAATCTGTTTGCCGTAGTGAGAAGCATATTCGTGCTGAAATCGCGCAGATCATTGCAGGAATACATGATGGCATACTGTGTAATGACGAAGACTGGTGATCTTACTGTTGTCGCGGCGACACAAAAAAGGCCGCAGGCTATTACCCCTGCGGCCCGTTTCGGGCGCATGTTGTCATCACGACAGCCAGACGCCCGCTTTCACGTTACTTCCTGTTACGCCACCAGCCGACAATCGCTGCGGTGATAATTCCCGCAAGAATTGGGGCTGCCAGGTCGTGCCAGAACATCACGCTAAACTGCACGAGCGTCATATAGCCGCCTATTGTCATGACAACGTTTCGCGGCTATCCTTGAATTGTTGTGGTTCAAGATTAGCCCCCGTTATGTTGTCAGGTTTACACCTTACAATGTGCGGGGGTTTTCTCTTTCCAGCAACCAATGCCGCCGGGGATCAAGCCCCCGCAACACTGCGCCTCACCGGAAGACTCCGGCTTGGTGCGGATTCTACGTCGTCTGCTTTGTGCACTTCAGTGGCGAAATACGAACGCTGCGTGACGTCTTCCGAACTTTCGTTATCAATTGCAGCCGTTTCGGTCGCATTCTCGCGGATGCTCGCAATTACGGCTGCCGACACGATTATCAGGCGAATATGGTCATCAGATAGGCAGCAAACAGCGCCAGATGTGCGGCTCCGTTTAACACATTGGTGCGTCCGGTGGAGAATGAGATCTGGCACAGTACGAGTGACGCAACCATCACAATCATTTCCGGCGCGCCGAGACCAAACATCAGCTCATTACCGGTCATCCAGGCAATCAGCGTCACGACCGGAACGGTCAGTGAAATGGTCGCCAGTACGGAACCAAAGAACAGGTTCATCGCTCGCTGCACCTGATTATTCAGTACTGCTTTCAGTGCACCCAGGCCCTCAGGCGACAGAATTAACAGCGCCACCAGGAAACCGGTAAATGCCACAGGTGCATTCAGGGTGGTGAGCAGCGTCTCCAGCGGGTTAGCGTTCATTTTAGTGACGGCAATGACGGCAATCAGATGCACAATCAGCCAGGCGGCGTGCCAGGCGTTGCTGTGCGCAGATGGTTTACCGTGATGCGGATCATCGTCGTCGCCATCGTCTTCATGTTCGTAAACAAACAGGCTCTGGTGCGTTTTGGTCTGAATCAGCAGGAACACGCCGTACATCGCGGCAGAAATCAGCGCCACCAGCAGAGATTGACCGATAGTAAAGTTCGCTTCAGGCAACGCCATCGGGAACACCAGTACGATAATCGCCAGCGGGAAGAGGGCAATCAGATACTGTTTGATACCGAACAGATTGACATACTGCGTTGCAAATTTGCGCCCGCCCAGCAAGAGTGAGAAGCCTACCAGGCCGCCAGTAACAATCATAATGATGGAGTAGAGCGTGTCGCGCATCAGCGTCGGGGCGGCATCGCCCGTCGCCATTAGCGCGGAGATCAGGCTCACCTCCAGAATGACCACGGAAAGACTTAAGATGAGGGAACCGTAGGGTTCGCCGAGGCGGTGCGCCAGCACGTCGGCGTGGCGAACAACGCTGAATGCGCTGCTGAGAATACCGATAAGCGCCAGGATATTTATCCCGACAACGACTGGCAATGATTGACTACTTCCCCAGAAGAACAATATTGCCAGCGCAATAACCGGGAAAATGAGAGAAGTCTCCTTATGGCGGGTTTTTACCGCCTCTTGTACATGCGTCATGTCCATCTCCGTTAGTGCAGGTGTTTATAATTATATACTTAGAATATTTCTAATCGTCACAGCATAAGTCTATAAATTAACAGACCCTGTCTTATATATAACGATTTTTTACTAAAATTTACCCTGATTGATAACTTTGGTTTAGAGTCATTGAAAATGCTTATTATGTGAATTAAACCTTTAATTAACAATATGATATGTTGTTATGGTGAGTAATAATCTGAATTCAATTCTATTTGCGGTGCAGTGAGCCATACTTATCCTGAAGCCACTAACAGGAGGACATATGCCCTATAACAGCAAATCTGATTTACCCGATAGCGTGCAACATGTTTTGCCAGCCCACGCACAGGAGATCTACAAAGAAGCGTTTAACAGCGCGTGGCAACAATACAAAGATAAATCAGACCGTCGGGACGATGCCACCCGCGAGGAGACTGCGCATCGCGTGGCCTGGGCCGCAGTAAAACATGACTATGAAAAAGGGGATGATGACAAATGGCATAAAAAGAAATAGGCCAATAGCACGATTATCCTATAGCCCTTTGTCGCGGTTTAATACTCTTGCCGTCAGATGCGCAATTGCATATTGTTTAATAAAGCTGGATAATATTTAAGCAATAAAAACTCAGGGAAAGGCAAATGCAAATGAGAATTTGCCTGGTTCGCTATTAGCCAAAACCAGAGGTCTGAATAATACGCACGGATGTGACGTAGTGGCGGAGGTTGAGAGTGATTACACGTGATTTCTTAATGAAGGCGGATTGTACAACAGCGTTTGGCGCTATTGAGGAATCGCTGCTCTGGTCTCCAGAGCAACGCGCGGCATCCCTGGCCGCTACGCTGGCGTGTCGGCCAGATGACGGGCCGGTGTGGATTTTCGGCTATGGCTCGCTGATGTGGAATCCGGCGCTGGAGTTTACCGACTCCTGCACAGGTACGCTTGTCGGCTGGCACCGTGCATTTTGTTTGCGCCTGACCGCCGGTCGCGGGACGGCCTGCCAGCCTGGCCGCATGCTGGCGCTGAAAGAGGGTGGGCGCACCACCGGTATCGCTTACCAGTTGCCAGAGGCGACGGTTGAAGATGAGCTTTCGCTGCTGTGGAAACGCGAGATGATCACCGGTTGCTATTTGCCCACTTGGTGTAAGCTGGAACTCGACGACGGGCGCACGGTTAACGCGCTGGTCTTTATTATGGATCCACGCCACCCGCAGTACGAAGCAGACACCAGCGTACAGGTTATCGCGCCGTTAATTGCGGCGGCGAGCGGCCCGCTGGGAACCAATGCGCAGTATCTTTTCTCGCTGGATGAAGAGTTACAGAAACTCGGTATGCCTGATGAAGGGCTGAATGAATTGATTAAATACGTTCGTGGTTTGCTGGGGATCCACCCACAGCCGGGTCTGGCATAAAAAACGCCCGGAAGTTTTCGGCTTCCGGGCGCTTAATCAGGCTGCAACATAGCTGATTGAGTGTTCAAGCGACTGGCTGTGGCTGTCAATTAACACATTCCAGGTACCGCTGTAAGGCACCGTAAGATAGGCGCTCTCTCTGTTTTGTACGCTCAGAATATCGCTGTTGCTGCTTTTGGCGCTCATTAAATGAATATGGCAGCGCTCTGAGCAACGTACCACGACCGTATCCCCACCAAATAACGTCAAACTTGCCTTAACCATCGCCATCTCAACCCCGAATCTTTCTGTGAATGCACTCCCTGCGACTGATATCCTGCATGTGATGTTGTTCACAAATCACTCATTGATAACACCAAATAGGCAGGGGGAAGATGATGATTTCGATCAACAAATCTGAGAACGATTCAACAAAAGTGAGAATCTTCCTGAAACCATTCAGCCTGGCGCGTGATTAACCAGATAACGCGCGCCAGCCGGGAATATTCTGCGGCAATCGCCGATGATTTCAGTAAAGTCGACTAAATGGACGCTTAAAAAGTCAGCACTTTATCAGCGGCCAGTGTCCATTGGGCCAGTTCGACCAGTGTGCCAATTTCCACTCCATCAATCAGCGGCAGCGCGGTGATGCCACGGCCATCGGTGCAGGTTTTGCACAGTTTTACGGGGACGTTTTGCGCGGTGAGGATCTCCAGCATTTGCTGAATATTGTAACCTTCCGCAGGTTTTTGCCCGCGTAACCCGGCGGTGACCGCATCAGACATCAAAAAAAGTTTCAGGTCGAGGTCACCCTGTTGCTCGCGCAGGGCAATGGCCAGACGCAGGCTGTTGAACAGGGATTCACTGCCGTAGGCAGCACCGTTAGCGACGATCACAATATGTTGCATCTCTACTCCTTCAAAAAGGCACGTTTATTGCTTCGGTTAATAAAAGAGACGTTACCGGGAGGGAGCATGATCAATCGTGCTGACACGACACCCGGCGCAATCGAGTGGTTTCGTTATGCGCGCCAGGTTCAGAAAGGTAAGCTTCAACAGCTGGCGCAGCAGGGCCAGCTGGTAAGCCAGTTGAGCCATCTGGTACACATGTTACAGTGCGAACGCGGCGCATCCAACATCTGGTTATGTTCGGGGGGACGTTTATATGAACCTGAACGCCGTGCCAGTGCGGCGCTGGTTGATGAGCGGGCGCGCGAATTCCTGCGGCTGCTTGACCCGCAGGCGGTACCTGCAGCATCCGGGCTGTGTCAGCGCATCGCCAGTGCCGTCTGGTCTCTGGAGCAGTTGCCCGATTTGCGCCATGCTATTCATGCCCAACGTGTGGATGCCAGTACCGCTACCGCCCGCTATAGCCGGTTGATACGCCATCTGCTGAATATTATTCCCCAACTTAACGACACCATTGATAACCCCGCACTGGTCGGGCGACTTGTCGCGCTTTACAGCTTTATGCAGGGGAAGGAGTTGGTGGGGCAGGAACGTGCGCTGGGGGCGCTGGGCTTTACGCTCGGGCAGTTTAGCGACGATCTTCGCCAGCAGTTGGTAGACAGAATTGATGGCCAACAGCCCTGTTTTGAAGGCTTTTTAAGCCTGGCAAGCCAGACATTAAGAACGTTGTTCAATGAACACGGGCAGGCGGGAATCGCTATTGAACAGTTGCGTCGCATTGCCTGCACGCGCCAGCCTGCGCCCGACGGCGGCGAGGCGGCGCTGCGCTGGTTTAGCCTGCAAACTCAGCGTCTGGAGCAACTGCGAAGCCTCGAGGAATCGCTGATAAGCGATTTGATTGCAGAGGTCGTGGAACTGCTGCGCGACGATGATGCGCAGGCCCAACACGCCGCCCCGTTTGACGATCCTGCCAGCGATAACCTGTTGTTTACCCTCGACAGGCAACTGCTACCGTTGGTACGCCAGCAGGCGCGAGAGCTGGAGCAGCTCACCGGACAACTGGCGTCGCTTAAAGAGATGCTTGAAGAGCGCAAAGTGATCGATAAAGCGAAAAGTGTGTTGATGGCGCATCAGCAAATGAATGAGGAGCAGGCATGGCACTGTCTGCGCAAAATGGCGATGGATAAAAACCAGCGCATGGTGGAAGTGGCACGCGCGCTGTTAACGGTTAGTGCACTCTGGCAGCGCGATCTTTCTGCCTGATTGCACTCTTCGCGAGCAGAGTATGCCTGCTGAAAGTGCATTGATGGCGAGAACTCCGCCATCATGGGCTGATTTCGCGGTCATTTACGACCTGGCATCTGAATTGCATTATCCCCTGTAAATCATCGGTAGCGGGCCAACGGCGGCCTTAAACCATCAGGATAACGGCGTCCCGCAGTGCGTAAGCACTGCCGGGCGCTTTTTTTTTACATGTGGGAGTAGCTATGGGCGATGCATTTTCACTCTCTCGTCGGCGATTATTGCAGGCCGGGGCGGCATTGGGGGGCGCGATGTTGCTGCCGGGTTTGATGCATTCGGCGTGGGCGGCGGGTTCGGACAAGCCCGAGCTGGAGGCGGTAAGAGTGGGGTTTATCCCGCTCACCGATTGCGCACCGCTGGCAATCGCCTCGCTGAAAGGCTTTGACAAAAAGTACGGCATTACGCTGGTTCCCAGCAAAGAGGCGAGCTGGGCGGCGGTACGCGACAAACTGGTCAATGGCGAACTCGATGCGGCGCATATTCTCTATGGTCTGCTTTACGGGCTGGAACTGGGTATCGCCAGTAAGCCGCAGGCGATGGCAAACCTGATGACACTCAACCGCAACGGGCAGGCCATTACGCTTTCTGCTGAGTTGCAGGAGAAAGGGGTGACTGATCTTCCTGCGCTGAAAAAGCTGATAGGTCAGAGTGCGCCGGGCGCATATACCTTCGCCCACACCTTCCCGACCGGCACTCACGCCATGTGGCTCTATTACTGGCTGGCGAGCGGCGGTATTCATCCCTTTGACGATGTGCGCACCGTAGTGGTTCCACCGCCGCAGATGGTGATGAACATGCGTATTGGCAACATGGTGGGCTTTTGTGTCGGCGAGCCGTGGAATGCGCGGGCGATTAACGACCGTATCGGCTTCACGGCGGCCACCACGCAGGATATCTGGCCGGAGCACCCGGAGAAAGTGCTCGGCACACGTCGCGAGTGGGTGGAGCAAAACCCTAACACCAGTCGCGCGCTGGTCGCGGCGCTCATTGACGCCGCCCGCTGGATTGAAGCGTCAGCGGAAAACAAACGTGAAACCGCGCAGATCCTCTCGCGTCGCGGCTGGCTGAACACCAAAGAGCAGTACCTCACAGGCCGTATGCTGGGTGAATACGACAACGGCATTGGCCGTCGCTGGCAGGATGCGCATCCGATGCGTTTTTACGCTGAGGGCGAGGTGACCTTCCCGTGGATCTCAGACGGGATGTGGTTCTTAACCCAGTTTCGCCGCTGGGGACTCCTCAAAACGGAGCCCGATTATCGGGCCATCGCGCAACGCATTAACCGTACGGATATCTGGAAAGACGCGGCACAGGCGGTCGGCGGCATTACGCCGCCTTCCAGCCTGTTACGCAGCAGCACACTGATGGACGGTACGGTGTGGAACGGTAGCGACCCGGAAGGGTATGCCCGCAGCTTTGCCATTCAACGTAGAGGAGCCTGAGATGAAACAGACGCAAAATGTCAAACCGGCTGCCGCACCAGCGGCTGTTCCGGGCGAGGTGATTACGCTGCCGCCGGTGCAGGTGCGCCGACGCGCGCCTGCTGCGGGGCGCGTGCTGCGTAATATCGCCGAACGTACCATTCCTGCGGTGTTGGGGCTGGGATTGTTGGTGCTGGCCTGGCAACTCGCCGCCATTAACAGCAAAGGTTTCCCGACGCCGCTCAGCACGCTGGATTCCGCCCTGACGCTGTTTGCTGACCCGTTCTATAACAATGGGCCAAACGATGTGGGCGTGGGCTGGAATGTGCTGGCCTCTCTTCAGCGCGTGGCGGTGGGATTTGGCCTCGCCGCGCTGGTGGGTATTCCCCTTGGCTTCTTGATCGGGCGCTTTGTCTTTTTCTCCCGCATGTTTTCGCCGCTGATTGCGCTGCTGCGTCCGGTAAGTCCGCTTGCCTGGCTGCCGATTGGCCTCCTTCTGTTCCAGAAAGCGGAGCCTGCGTCCAGCTGGACCATTTTTATCTGCTCGATCTGGCCGATGGTTATCAATACCGCGGAAGGCGTGCGCCGTATTCCACAGGACTACCTCAACGTCGCGCGCGTGTTACAGCTCTCAGAATGGACGGTAATGCGCAAGATCCTTTTCCCGGCGGTGCTGCCAGCGGTACTAACCGGCGTGCGTCTCTCAATCGGCATTGCCTGGCTGGTGATCGTTGCCGCCGAAATGCTCACCGGCGGGCTGGGGATCGGTTTCTGGATCTGGAATGAGTGGAACAACCTCAACGTCGAAAACATTCTCATTGCCATCGTCATTATTGGCGTGGTCGGGCTGGTGCTGGAGCAGGGGCTGATGCTGATCGCCCGCCGTTTCAGCTGGCAGGATAAATAAGGAGCGCATGATGAAACCCTTAATTCAGGTTCAGGCTGTCAGCCAACGATTCCATACCGCCAGCGGGGAATTTCTGGCGCTGCAAAACGTGTCATTCGATATCCACGAAGGTGAAACGATAAGCCTTATCGGCCACTCCGGCTGCGGTAAATCGACGCTGCTTAATCTGATTGCCGGAATAACGCTTCCGACTGAAGGCGGCCTGATTTGCGATAACCGAGAAATTGCGGGCCCGGGCCCGGAGCGTGCCGTCGTTTTCCAGAACCACTCACTGCTGCCGTGGTTAACCTGCTTCGACAACGTGGCGCTGGCGGTGGATCACGTGTTCCAGAAAAGCATGAGCAAAGCCGAACGCCGCGACTGGATCGTTCACAACCTTGAGCGGGTGCAGATGGGCCATGCGCTGCATAAACGTCCTGGGGAAATATCGGGCGGGATGAAGCAGCGCGTCGGCATTGCCCGCGCGCTGGCGATGAAGCCGAAAGTGCTGTTGATGGATGAGCCGTTTGGTGCGCTGGACGCGCTGACCCGCGCACATCTTCAGGACTCGGTAATGCAGATTCAGCAGGCGCTGAATACCACGATTGTGCTGATAACCCATGACGTCGATGAAGCGGTACTGCTTTCTGACCGGGTGTTGATGATGACGAATGGCCCGGCGGCGACGGTCGGTGAAATTCTCGACGTTAACCTTGCGCGCCCGCGCAACCGCGTACAGCTGGCAGATGACAGTCGGTATCACCACCTGCGCCAGCAAATATTGCATTTCCTTTACGAAAAACAGCCTAAAGCGGCGTAAGGGGCAGCGCGATGCGAAAACTGGTGATGATTGGCAACGGTATGGCGGCAACCCGTCTGGCTGAGCGGCTGGTGAAGGTCGCGCCAGGGGCGTTTGCCATCACCATAATCGGTGATGAACCCTGTCAGGCCTATAACCGCATCCAGCTTTCACCCGTGCTGAGCGGCGAAAAAGCCTTCAGCCAGACGCTGCTGCAATCGCCTGCCTGGTATGCAAAGCACAATATTCACGTGCGGCAGGGCGAGACGGCGCAGCAGGTCTGCACGCAAACGCAGCGTGTTGTTACCACTCATGGCGAGTTGCCGTGGGATGAGCTGGTTTTTACCTGTGGTTCGCTGCCGTTTATGCCGCCGGTTCCCGGCATTGCGTTGCCGCATGTCCACACCTTTCGCACGCTGGCGGATGTGCAGGCCATGCTGGCGACGCCCGGAGATACCGTGGTCATCGGCGGCGGTGTGCTGGGGGTAGAAGCGGCGGCGGCACTGGCGCTGAGAGGTGACAATGTCACGTTACTGCATCGTGGTGACAAATTAATGGAGCAACAGCTCGACAGTCAGGCGAGCAAGTTACTGGTGCAAAACCTGCAAGCGCGAGGGATCCGTTGCGAGCTCAACGCGAACGTGCGCGCGATTCGCGAGCCGTTTGTTGAACTTAATGATGGCCGCTGTCTGTCCGCTGTGCGCGTCGTGATGGCAACGGGCGTGCGTCCCAATATTGCTCTGGCGCAACGAAGCGGGCTCCATTGCCAGCGTGGGATTGTGGTCAATCGCCAACTGGCAACGGCGGTGCCGGGCGTGAGCGCTATCGGTGAATGTTGCGAAATCGACGGGCAAACCTGGGGATTAGTCGCACCTTGTTTGCAGCAGGCCGAGGTGCTCAGTGCGCGTCTGGCGGGCTCGCCGCAGGCGGATTTTCACTGGCAGGATAACGGCACTCGCCTGAAAGTGACCGGTATCGATCTCTTTAGCGCCGGCCCGGTAGAGCCAGCTGAAAATGACGATGTCTGGTCTTCATTCGACCCACAAAGCGGCCATTATCGCCGCCTGCTGCTGCGCGATGGCAGACTTCGCGGCGTATTGCTGATGGGCGATTGCACCGCTGCCGCCACGTTAACCGATCTTATCCAATCTCCCCAACCCGCACAGCCGGGCTGGATCTTCGACCAATTCACAGCGCAGCCAACGGCTGAAGGAAGACAAATAATGATCAAACCAACGCTTGCGGTAGTAGGGCACGGCATGGTCGGCCACCATTTTCTGCAACAATGTGTGCAGCAAAATCTTCATCAGCGCTATCAGATTGTGGTTTTCGGCGCTGAGCGTTATGCCGCCTATGACCGCGTACATCTCTCGGAATACTTCTCCGGGCGCGATGCGGCGTCGTTATCGCTTGTGGACGACGATTTCTTCGCCGTAAATGGTATTGAATTACGTCTTTCGCAGGCGGTGACGGCCATCGATCCGCAAACACACCTGATTAGCGATGCGCAGGGGCATGAACTGCACTGGGACAAACTGGTGCTGGCGACCGGCTCCTGGCCGTTTGTTCCGCCTATCCCTGGCAATGATTTGCCGGGCTGCTTTGTCTATCGCACGCTGGATGACCTGGACGCGATTGCCGCGTGCGCGAAAACGGCGACGCGGGGCGTGGTGATTGGCGGCGGGCTGCTGGGGCTGGAAGCCGCCAATGCGCTGCGCCAGTTAGGGCTGGAAACGCATGTGGTTGAGTTCGCGCCAAATCTGATGGCGGTGCAGCTCGATAACGGCGGCGCGGCGATGCTGCGCGAGAAAATCAGCGAACTCGGCGTGGGCGTACATACCAGTAAGACGACGACCGCGATTGAAGCTACGCAGCAGGGCCTGACCCTGCGTTTTGCCGACGGCGAAACGCTGCTGACCGACATGGTGGTTTTTTCGGCGGGTATTCGCCCGCAGGATACGCTGGCCCGCAGCGCGAACCTGAGCGTGGGAGAGCGCGGGGGCATTATCGTGGATAACCGCTGCCGCACCTCGGACGCGGATATCTTTGCCATTGGCGAATGCGCGCTGTGGGAGAACAAAATCTTCGGCCTGGTCGCGCCCGGTTACCAGATGGCGCGCACCGTGGCGGCGGCGCTTGCCGGTACGGAACTGCCGTTTACTGGCGCGGATATGAGTACCAAACTGAAGCTGCTGGGCGTGGATGTGGCGTCATTCGGCGACGCGCAGGGACGCACGGCGGGTTGCCAAAGCTATCAATGGGTGGATGGCCCGGCGCAGGTGTACAAAAAAATCGTGGTGAGCGCCGACGGCAAAACGCTGCTTGGCGGTGTGCTGGTGGGCGACGCCAGCGATTACCCGACGCTGCTGCAAATGATGCTTAACGCGATTGCGCTCCCGCCGCAACCCGCGTCGCTGATTTTACCGGCTCAGGAAGGCAGTGCGCCGAAAGCACTGGGCGTGGCGGCATTACCGGACAGCGCGCAAATATGTTCCTGTCATAACGTCAGTAAAGGTGATATCTGCCACGCGGTCGTGGCGGGCGCAACGGAGATGGGGGCCATCAAAAGCTGCACTAAAGCGGCAACGGGCTGCGGTGGATGCAGCGCACTGGTGAAGCAGGTGATGGAATTCCAGCTTGCACAGCAGGGTGTCGAGGTTAAAAAAGATGTTTGTGAACACTTTGCATATTCGCGACAGGAGATTTATCACCTGGTACGGGTTAACCGTATTCATACCTTTGAGCAACTGATTACCCGCTACGGTCATGGCGACGGTTGTGAAATCTGTAAACCGCTGGTGGCCTCGGTTCTTGCCTCTTGCTGGAATGACTATTTGCTGAAACCGGCTCATTTGCCGCTACAGGATACCAACGATCGCTACTTCGCGAATATCCAGAAAGACGGCACCTATTCCATTGTGCCGCGTATGGCGGCGGGCGAAGTCACGCCGGATGGCCTTATCGCTATCGGAGAGGTGGCTAAACGTTATCAGCTGTACAGCAAAATTACCGGCGGTCAGCGCATTGATCTTTTCGGCGCACGGCTGGAACAGTTACCCGCCATCTGGCGCGAGCTAATTGATGCCGGATTTGAAACCGGACACGCCTACGGAAAATCTTTACGCACGGTGAAATCGTGCGTGGGCTCAACCTGGTGTCGCTACGGTGTGCAGGACTCCACCGCGCTCGCCGTGATGCTGGAGCACCGTTATAAGGGGCTGCGCGCGCCGCATAAGATCAAAATGGCGGTGTCGGGATGCACCCGGGAATGCGCGGAAGCGCAGGGTAAAGATGTGGGCGTGATTGCGACCGAAAAAGGCTGGAACCTCTATTTGTGCGGCAATGGCGGTATGAAACCCCGTCACGCCGACCTCTTCGCCAGCGACCTGGATGATGCCACGCTGCTGCGCACCATCGACCGTTTTCTGATGTTCTATATTCGCACCGCCGATCGCCTGCAACGCACCAGCACGTGGATGGATAACCTGGAAGGGGGAATCGACTATCTGCGCGAGGTGATTCTTAATGACAGCCTCGGTATTGCCGACGAGCTGGAACGGGAAATGGCGCGCGTCATCGACAGCTATCAGTGTGAATGGCGTACGACGCTGAACGACCCGCAGCGGCTGGCGTTGTTCCGCTCATACGTTAACAGCGAGATGCCGGATGAGGCCGTGCAGCGCCATGATGTGCGTGGGCAGTTGCAGCCGGTGGAGATGCCGGTTATGCCAACGCTTAATGTCAGCACAAAACCGTGGCAGGCGATTTGCGCGCTGACCGCGATCCCCGCTCAGGCCGGAATTGGCGCGCGCCTTGGCGAGATGCAAATCGCGTTGTTCCGCTTTGGCGAAAACGTCTATGCCCTTGATAATCTTGAGCCCGGTAGCCAGGCTAACGTCCTTTCACGCGGCCTGCTGGGGGATGCGGCGGGCGAACCCATTGTTATTTCGCCGCTCTACAAACGGCGTATTCGTCTACGCGATGGCCGACAATGCGATAGCGGCGAAGCCGTGGTGCGCGCCTGGCCAGTGAAAGTGGAAAACGGCACCGTGTGGGTCAGCAATCAGCCGTTACTGCTGCGCGCGGAGGCCTCATGACTGAAACCCGAACCACATGCCCCTACTGCGGCGTAGGCTGCGGGGTGATCGCATGCGAAGAGGAAGGCGTGGTCAGCGTGCGCGGCGATGACGCGCATCCGGCCAATTTTGGCCGCCTGTGCGTGAAGGGCGCTGCGCTCGGTGAAACGACGGGTCTTGCGGGAAGGTTGTTGCACCCGGAAGTGGCGGGGCAGCGCGTCAGTTGGGCGCACGCGATCGACGAGGCGGGGAGGCGTCTGCGGGCGATTATTGATGAACACGGGCCGCAGGCGGTGGCATTTTATGCCTCCGGACAACTGCTGACGGAAGACTATTACGCAGCCAATAAGTTGATGAAGGGATTTATCGGCGCGGCCAATATCGATACCAACTCCCGCCTGTGTATGTCTTCGGCGGTAACGGGCTACAAACGTGCTTTCGGCGCGGATGTGGTGCCGTGCAGCTATGACGATGTTGAAAATAGCGACCTTGTGGTGTTGGTCGGCTCAAACGCCGCGTGGTCGCATCCGGTGCTGTATCAGCGTCTGGTGAAAGCAAAGCAGGTCAATCCGCAGATGCAGGTGGTGGTTATCGACCCGCGCCGCACGGCGACCTGTGATATCGCGGACAGGCATCTGGCGATTGCGCCCGGTAGCGACGCCGGGTTATTCGTCGGCCTGCTGCGCGAAATTGCGCAGCGGGGGGCATTCGCCCGGCAATATGCGGATGCGCAGGCGGCAAGGGATTCCGCCGAACCCTGGACCGTGGCGCGGGTTGCGGAATTTTGCGGCCTCACGGAGCAGGAAGTTAATGATTTTTATACGGCGTTTATCACCGCACCGCGCGCCGTTACGCTCTACACGATGGGCATTAATCAGTCCGCCAGCGGCAGCGATAAATGCAATGCAATTATCAATGTTCACCTGGCCTGCGGGAAATTCGCCCGCCCCGGATGTGGGCCGTTTTCGCTGACCGGACAGCCGAATGCGATGGGCGGCCGGGAGGTCGGCGGGCTGGCGACGATGCTGGCGGCGCACATGAACTTTGAGCCCGACGATCTGGCGCGTGTTGCCCGCTTCTGGGGAACGGAGCGGCTGGCGCAAACGCCGGGGTTGATGGCGGTCGATCTGTTTGCCGCGATTGGGCGCGGTGACGTCAAGGCCGTGTGGATTATGGGGACTAACCCGGCGGTTTCGTTACCGGACAGCCATGCGGTCTGCCAGGCGCTGGCGGCTTGCCCGCTGGTTATCGTCTCTGAGGTGGCCGCCGATACCGACACTTCGCGCTACGCGCATATTCGTTTTCCGGCTCTGAGTTGGGGCGAGAAAAACGGCACGGTGACCAATTCAGAACGGCGCATTTCGCGCCAGCGCGCGTTTCTTCCGGCGCCCGGCGAGGCAAAAGCCGACTGGTGGATTATCGCTCAAATGGCGCGCGCGCTGGGCTATGGCGATGCGTTCCGCTGGCAGCATCCTCACGCGGTATTTTGTGAGCACGCCGCGCTTTCCGGTTTCGAAAACCACGGCGAGCGCGCGTTTGATATTAGCGGTCTGGCGAACCTTACCCGTGCAGAGTGGGATGCACTGGCCCCCGTGCGCTGGCCTGTGCGTGCCTCCGGTGACACGCTGGATCTCCAGCAGGGCTGGCGGGCGGATAAACAGCTGCGAATGGTGCCCATCGAACCGCAGGCGACTCATGCGCGCACTGGGCAGCTTTATCCTCTGTTGCTCAATAGCGGTCGTATTCGCGACCAGTGGCACACCATGACCCGTACAGGCACCGTGCCGCGTTTGATGCAGCATATCGCGCAGCCGATGGTCGATGTTTCTGTGCAGGATGCGGAACATTTTCAGCTCCGCGACGGCGGTTTCGCCCGAATCACCTCGCGACAGGGGGTCATGGTGGCCAAAGTGTCGATTCAGGCCGGACAGCGGCCGGGCGCGCTGTTTGTGCCAATGCACTGGAATGCCTGCTTCGCGCGTCAGGGAAAAGTGAATGCGCTGGTTGACGCGGTGACCGATCCGCACTCCGGGCAACCGGAAAGCAAACAGGTTGCGGTACGCATTGCGCCCTGGCAACCGGCGTGGCAAGGGGAATTGATTTCTCGTCAGCCAGTTCCGTTACCGAGTCACGTGCAGTGGTGGCGTAAGGCGATCGACGGTTTACATCACCTGACGCTATGCGGCGATAAGATTATCTATGATGAGCTGCTGCTGTTTTGCCAGCAGCGCAACTGGCTGGTGCAGACCGCGCGGGCGGGATCGCTTTGTCATTTGCTGGCATGGCATGAAGGCAGATTGATGCTCGGGCTGTGGAGCGCTGAAACTTTGCCTGTTATCGAACTGGCGCTGATTACGGCGGCGTTTGACAGCGCGCCACAAACGCCAGCCGAGCGGCATGCGTTATTAAATGGCCGCGTCAATGGGCAACCCGCGCAGGGGCGAATTGTCTGTAGCTGTTTTAGCGTGGGGGAGACGCGAATTCGACAAGCCATCGCCGGGGGATGTACCTCTGTCGATGCATTAGGGCAAAAGCTGAAGTGTGGAACTAACTGCGGGTCATGTGTGCCGGAGTTGAGAGGGTTTATTGGTGATGTGACTGGACACCCTCACCCTAACCCTCTCCCTGAGGGAGAGGGGACCGATCGCACTTATGTTTAGGATCTGCATCGTTTTCTCCCTCTCCCTCAGGGAGTGTACGGTCCGGGGACATAGTTAACACTTGTTCGGGGACATGGTAGACACTTACAACTAAGGCATAAGAACCCGTTTATGGAGTCGCTTATGCCCTGGGATGCGAGAGATACCATGTCATTACGTTCCGAGTTTGTTCTGTTCGCCTCACAAGACGGGGCGAACATCCGTTCCCTCTGCCGTCACTACGGCATTTCTCCCGCCACCGGTTACAAGTGGCTTCGTCGCTGGGCTGAGGAAGGCGCATCCGGTCTTCTGGACCGTCCCCGCGTACCTCATCACTCTCCCAACCGTTCTCCGGATGATATCACTGACCTGCTGCGCATCGCCCATGCCCGTCATGAGCGCTGGGGCGCCCGCAAGATAAAGCGCTGGCTCGAAGACCAGGGGCACCGTATGCCCGCCTTCAGCACCGTCCATAACCTGATGGCCCGTCACGGTCTGCTACCGGGCACGGCTCCGGGCATTCCGGCCACAGGGCGCTTCGAACATGACGCGCCGAACCGGCTCTGGCAGATGGATTTTAAGGGCCACTTCCCCTTCGGCGGGGGCCGCTGCCATCCGCTCACCCTGCTGGACGACCACTCTCGTTTCTCCCTGTGTCTGGCACCCTGCACCGATGAACGCCGTGAGACCGTGCAGCAGCAGCTGGTCAGCGTGTTTGAACGCTACGGGCTGCCAGACCGGATGACGATGGACAACGGCTCACCGTGGGGCGACACCACCGGCACCTGGACGGCACTTGAGTTGTGGCTAATGCGCCAGGGTATCCGGGTGGGGCATTCCCGGCCATACCATCCGCAGACACAGGGCAAGCTGGAACGTTTTCACCGCAGCCTGAAGGCGGAAGTACTGCAGGGTAAGTGGTTCACAGACAGCGGTGAGCTGCAGCGTGCTTTCGACCACTGGCGTACGGTGTATAACCTTGAACGGCCCCATGAAGCCCTGGGTATGGCCGTTCCGGCCTCGCGGTATCAGCCGTCTGCAAGGCAGTACAGCGACAGCATTACGCCACCGGAATATGATGAAGGGGTGATGGTGAGGAAGGTCGATATCAGCGGGAAGCTGAGCATAAAAGGTATCAGTCTGAAGGCAGGCAATGCGTTCAGGGGAGAGCGGGTCGGGCTGAAGGAGACGCAGGAGGATGGCTGCTATGAAGTGTGGTGGTACAGTACAAAAGTGGGGGAGATCGACCTGAAGAAAAGGTCGATCTCCATGGGTAAAGGATGTTAAAAAGTGTTCACCATGTCCCCGAACACCTGTCTACCATGTCCCCGGACCGTACAGGGAGAGGGCCGGGGTGAGGGTTAAGAACCAGAATTTTCCCGAAATCCCCCTTAAAGCTGAAATGGTTAAGCAAACGCGATAAACTAAAAAAATGCTTTTAGTCTCACGTTTTCGTTCTCCATTCTGGTTGTTATTGCTGCTGGCGAGTGCCAGCGGCGCTGCGCGTTCATCTTTTATCCAGCAGGCCGAAAACCCTTTCGATAACAATCAGGATAACCTTCCCGATCTCGGCATGGCAAAAGAGAGTAACGAAGGCGAAAAGCACCTTGCCGAAATGGCGAAAGCCTTTGGTGAAGCCAGCATGGTTGATAACGGGCTGGATACCGGCGAGCAGGCGCGAATGTTTGCGCTGTCTAAAATCCGCGACCAGGTGAGCGGTGAGGTGAATCAGACGCTGGAAAACTGGCTGTCGCCGTGGGGCAATACCAGCGTCGCGCTTCAGGTGGATGATGACGGCGGGTTTAACGGTAGCCACGGCAGCTGGTTTGTGCCGTTGCAGGATCAATGGGATTACCTCACCTGGAGCCAGCTTGGGGTGGCGCAGCAGGATGAAGGATTGATTGGCAATGTGGGCCTCGGTCAGCGTTGGGTCGCCGGGAAATGGCTGCTGGGGTACAACACCTTTTATGACAATTTGCTGGATGAAAACCTCGATCGCGGCGGGTTAGGCGCGGAAGCCTGGGGCGAGTATCTGCGTTTTTCCGCGAACTACTACCAACCGCTGCGAACATGGTCCAATACAGAAGAGACGCTACAGCAGCGCATGGCGCGCGGCTATGATGTCACCGCGCAGGCGTGGATCCCGTCTTACCATCACATCAACACCAGCCTGAGTCTTGAGCAGTACTTTGGCGATAATGTCGATCTGTTTCACAGCGGTACGGGGTATCACAACCCGGTCGCTGTTTCACTTGGGCTCAACTAT
The DNA here is from genome assembly GCF_021172065.1 of Pseudocitrobacter corydidari. Taxonomy (NCBI): domain Bacteria; kingdom Pseudomonadati; phylum Pseudomonadota; class Gammaproteobacteria; order Enterobacterales; family Enterobacteriaceae; genus Pseudocitrobacter; species Pseudocitrobacter corydidari. Next base: position 1,016,429 of record NZ_CP087880.1, read on the forward strand.
ACGCCGGTGCCGCTGGTCACCTTCAGCGCGCAGCATAAGCAGGGCGAAAGCGGCGTCAGCCAGAATAATTTGGGGATGAAACTCAACTATCGCTTTGGCGTGCCGCTGAAAAAACAGCTTCAGGCCGATGAAGTGGCGATGACGCGCTCCCTGCGCGGTAGCCGCTACGATAGCCCGGAACGCAATGCCTTGCCGGTGATGGAGTCGCGTCAGCGCAAAGATTTAACCGTCTACCTGGCGACACCGCCGTGGGATCTCAGCGGGGGCGAAACGGTGCAGCTTAAGCTGCAAATTCGCAGTCTGCACGGAATTAAATCACTGAGCTGGCAGGGCGATACCCAGGCGCTGAGCCTCACGCCGCCAGCCTCACGCGATAGCGCTGATGGCTGGAGTATTATCATCCCGGCGTGGGATTACAGTGAGGGCGCCAGCAACCGCTGGCATTTGAAAGTGGTGGTTGAGGATAAACACGGTCAGCGTGTGTCGTCGAATGAGATTACCTTGTCACTGACCGAGCCGCTTGTCAGCTTCCCTGAAGAGGGGAACAGCTGGCAAGCTAATCCTTAGAAAATACGCTCCTGGTGGACCCACACGGCGGCTTCAACGCGTGATTTCAGCTTCATTTTCTTCAGCATATGCTTCACGTGCACTTTCACCGTGCTTTCCGTGATATCAAGACGGCGGGCGATCATTTTGTTGGGCAGGCCCTGCGCAATCAGTTTCAGGATATCGCGCTCGCGCGGGGTAAGCTGATTGATATCGCGGTCTGAAGTGGCGCGGTTGGCGCGCAGGCTGGCAGCCAGAACGGGCGTTAATGCTTCGCTCAATACCATCTCACCGGCGGCGGCCTGTTGCAGCGCTTTCAGCAAATCTTCCGGTTCCATATCTTTTAGCAGATAACCATCTGCGCCGCGCTTCAGGGCGGTGACCACATCTTCTTCATGGTTTGAGACACTGAACACCACTACGCGGCCAGAAAGGCTTTTCTCGCGCAGTTTGTCGAGTGTTTCCAGGCCATTCATGCCAGGCATATTGAGATCGAGCAGGATCAGATCGGGATCGAGCGTTTCAGCCAGTTCAATGCCTTGCTCGCCATTGCTGGCTTCGCCAACGACCTGAATATCCGGCGCCATACTGATGAGCTGTTTTACGCCAGTACGGAGCATCGGATGATCGTCAATTAACAGGATAGTTGCCCGTTCCTGATTACTCATGGATATCTCCTTGTTGAGTTGAGAGAGGTTTTTCAGGGATAAACGTAACCACGACTTCGGTGCCGCCGCTTTCACGGCGTCGAACCTGGCAGTCGCCGCGCAGGCTCTGCGCGCGGTCACGCATGATAATGAGTCCGTAATGGTTGCTGCGCTCGGCGTGAACCGGTACGCCGCAGCCGTTGTCCGCCACCACCAGTTTGACCTGATTATCCTGCTGCGTGACGGTAACTTTGACTTCACTGGCCTGCGAATGCTTAAGGGAATTACTCAGCGCTTCGCGGGCGATCTGTAAGACGTGGATCGCCTGGTGAGACGGTACATAGCGCGGCGGCAATTGATAATCGAGCTGCACCGGGAAACCAAAGTGCGCGCTGTACTCCTGACAGCTGGCTTCCAGCGCCGGGCGTAATCCCGGCTCGGTGAGTTGTAGCCGGAACGTGGTGAGCAGCTCACGCAATTGCGCCCACGATGTGTTCAGTTCGTTGCGAATTTGCCCCAGCAGCTCGCGGCTCTCTGGCGACAGGTCCGCGCCCTGCATTTGCAGGCAGCTCACCTGCATCTTCATACAGGAGAGCGATTGGGCGATGGAGTCATGCAGTTCGCGGGCGATGGTGGCGCGCTCTTCCATCACAATCAACTGTTGTTGCCGTTCCTGGTGTCGGTCGAGCGCCAGGGTCGCGGTCAACTGTTCCAGCAGTGTGTCGACCAGTTGCTGCTGATCGTGGCTGAGCTGGCGGCCATGCGGCAGGGTCGCCAGTAAAATACCGTATTGATTATGGCTATCTGTTAAGCGCCATTTCAGCGTGCTGCCGCCGTCCGGCGTCAGGAGATCGTCACGCGGACACAGATAGCAGCCTTTATCATCGCAGGCCATGCCGGAATGGCAGCTGAATTCCTGATGATTCTCTTCATCTTCAATATCATAAACCCGTACTTCGATTTCACGCAGCGGCGTCAGGCCCTGCAAACCATTCAACACGGGAGAAATGCGTTCACAAAGCGGGGCATTGGCGTGCAGGCGGCGATTGGCCTGCCACAGGAACGCGAGAATGGCATTTTTCTGTTCCAGCCCGGCGGTTTTTTCCTGTACCCGGCGTTCCAGCGATGCGTAACTTTCCGCCAGCTCTTCCGACATATTGTTCAGCGCCATGCCGAGGGTCGCCATTTCATTGCGGCCGCTGATTTGCGCCCGCTGGGTAAAATCGCGATGACTTACCGCGCGCGCCATGCTCAGCAGTTGCTGCCACGGACGCAGCAGGCGGGCGCGCAGCCAGATAACGGTAAACAGCAGCAACAGCGCCATGATCGCCGCCATCGCACGGTGAACCCAAACGACGTGGTGAATACGTTTTTCTGTGGTGTGGTCAAACGCCGTCACCAGTTGGTCGATACGGCCAACAAAATTCGCCACTTCACCCGCGACAACATCCTGGCTTTGCGCCTGGCGAATCCCCGGCGCGAGGCTGGACTGCCAGTATTGTTGCAGGGCGAGTAGCTGCTCCTGCTGACCATCGCGGCGAGCAGCTTCAATGAGCTCCGGGCTAAATACGGTGGCGCGCATCTCATCAAATAAAGCATTGTCCTGTTCATCGACGGGAATGGCAGCAAGCAGGCGGTAGCTCTGCATACGCAGCGAGCCGGCTTTATTAATGGCGTGCGCGCTGCCCTGGACGCCGTCAACCAGGCGGCCAGAAGTGATCATGCCCGCTACGCCAATGGCGGTAGAGAGCAGGACGATGAGCGCCAGTTGATTAACCAGCGTCAGTGGTGTAAACAGACGTTTAAACATATACAGCAGGATCCCTGACGGGGTGGCTCCCCGGTAGTGGCGTTATTTTCGGCTATCGCCTGGAGTATACCCATACCCCTAAAGGATTACCCCTTAATTGCCATGATAGTAGAGATGTTCGCAAGGGAGGAGTATATCCCTTTCAGCCATGTGAAATATCAGGTCTTTTTACGCAATATCGTCTACTCATAAAGGGTCATGATAGATTTTTGCGCAGAATAATGACGACTTTTCCTTTGATTTATATCAACTTACCTCACGGTGTAAACCCTATTGTGCCAAGGGTTGATATTAATAATCAGAGGTGTCTATGAGTCACTCAACTACCCCGGAACGGGCAAGCGGCGCTGTTATTACTGAATGGCGCCCGGAAGATCCCGAATTTTGGCAGTCGCGCGGTCACCGCGTCGCCAGCCGAAATTTATGGATTTCCGTCCCGTGCTTGCTGTTGGCGTTCTGTGTGTGGATGTTGTTTAGTGCCGTGGCGGTGAATTTACCGAAAGTCGGCTTCCAGTTTACTACCGATCAATTGTTTATGCTGACGGCGCTGCCATCGGTGTCGGGCGCGCTGCTGCGTGTGCCTTACTCCTTTATGGTACCGCTGGTGGGCGGTCGCCGCTGGACGGCGTTCAGTACCGGGATCCTGATAATCCCTTGCGTGTGGTTAGGTTTTGCGGTGCAGGATACCTCTACGCCGTTTAGTACCTTTATCATTATCTCTCTGCTGTGTGGTTTTGCAGGCGCGAACTTCGCATCCAGCATGGCGAACATCAGCTTCTTCTTCCCGAAAGAGAAACAGGGCGGGGCGCTGGGCATTAACGGCGGCCTGGGCAACATGGGCGTGAGCGTTATGCAGTTGGTTGCACCGCTGGCGATTTCCCTCTCTATCTTTGCGGCGTTTGGTAGCCAGGGCGTTGAACAGCCGGATGGCACTCAGCTTTATCTGGCGAATGCGGCGTGGATTTGGGTGCCGTTCCTGGCCATCTTTACCCTCGCAGCCTGGTTTGGCATGAACGAGCTGGCAGCGTCGAAAGCGTCTCTGCGCGAGCAGTTACCGGTTCTGAAACGCGGCCACCTGTGGATCATGAGCCTGCTGTATCTGGCAACCTTCGGTTCGTTTATCGGTTTCTCTGCCGGTTTCGCGATGCTGTCGAAAACCCAGTTCCCGGAAGTGCAGATCCTGCATTACGCCTTCTTCGGTCCGTTTATCGGCGCGCTGGCACGTTCTGCGGGCGGGGCGATTTCCGACCGTCTGGGCGGGACGCGGGTTACGCTGGTTAACTTTATCCTGATGGCGGTCTTCAGTGCGCTGCTGTTTATGACCCTGCCTGCGGATGGCGTGGGCGGCAACTTCACCGCGTTCTTCGCCGTCTTCCTCGTGCTGTTCCTGACCGCCGGTCTGGGTAGCGGTTCCACCTTCCAGATGATCTCCGTTATCTTCCGTAAGCTGACGATGGATCGTGTTAAAGCGGAAGGCGGCTCTGAAGAGAAAGCGATGCGTGAAGCCGCAACCGATACGGCGGCCGCGCTGGGCTTTATCTCCGCGATTGGCGCAATCGGCGGCTTCTTTATTCCAAAAGCTTTCGGTACGTCTCTGGAATTAACCGGTTCTCCGGCTGGGGCGATGAAAGTCTTCCTCGTGTTCTATATTGCCTGCGTGTTTATTACGTGGGTGGTATACGGGCGTAAAACTAAAAAATAAGTATGACTTTTTGATTATCAGGCGCGAGGAATCGCGCCTTTTTTTTGACCAGAGAAAAGGCGGTATGCCGACGGATAAAAATCATCTACCCCTTAATACCATTAACATCTCTACATGCAATGTTAAATCGCAAAATAACGATAAAAAACCTTATATAACAGTGGGTTAAAAAACAAAAAATACTACCACCAAGGTGGTATATGTAAAATTCTGTGTGATTACTAAGCCGTTTCATCTTGATCCCCATCAATTCCCTTCTTCTTTCAGAGCGTTAATTTCGCTGCAAATTCAGCAATGTCGATTTATCAGAGAGCCGACAGGCTCCAAACAGGAGAGACCCGATGAGTAAATTCCTGGACCGGTTTCGCTACTTCAAACAGAAGGGTGAAACTTTTGCCGATGGGCACGGACAGATTCTGAATACCAACCGGGATTGGGAAGATGGATACAGAAGCCGCTGGCAGCATGACAAAGTCGTACGTTCTACCCACGGGGTGAACTGCACCGGTTCATGCAGCTGGAAAATCTACGTAAAAAATGGCCTCGTGACCTGGGAAACCCAGCAGACCGACTATCCGCGCACCCGCCCGGATTTGCCTAACCACGAGCCACGCGGCTGCCCTCGCGGCGCCAGCTACTCCTGGTACCTCTACAGCGCCAACCGCCTGAAATATCCTCTGATGCGCAAACGCCTGATGAAAATGTGGCGTGAAGCGAAAGTGCAGCACAGCGATCCGGTTGATGCATGGGCGTCCATCATCGAAGATTCTGATAAAGCCAAAAGCTTCAAACAGGCGCGTGGTCGCGGCGGTTTCGTGCGCTCCTCCTGGCAGGAAGTGAATGAGCTGATTGCAGCGTCTAACGTCTATACCGTCAAAACCTACGGCCCTGACCGCGTGGCAGGCTTCTCGCCGATCCCGGCGATGTCGATGGTCTCTTACGCCTCCGGCGCGCGTTATCTGTCGCTGATTGGCGGTACCTGCCTGAGCTTCTACGACTGGTACTGTGACTTACCGCCAGCCTCGCCGCAAACCTGGGGCGAGCAGACGGACGTACCGGAATCGGCTGACTGGTATAACTCTAACTACATCATCGCCTGGGGCTCTAACGTGCCGCAGACGCGTACCCCGGATGCCCACTTCTTCACTGAAGTGCGTTACAAAGGGACCAAAACCGTAGCCATTACCCCGGACTACGCTGAAATCGCCAAACTGTGCGATCTGTGGCTGGCGCCGAAGCAGGGTACCGACGCCGCGATGGCGCTGGCGATGGGCCACGTGATGCTGCGTGAATTCCACCTCGACAAACCGAGCCAGTACTTCACCGACTACGTTCGCCGTTACACCGACATGCCAATGCTGGTGATGCTGGAAGAGCGTGACGGTTACTACGCGGCGGGCCGCATGCTGCGTGCCGCCGATCTGGTCGATGCGCTGGGTCAGGAAAAGAATCCGGAATGGAAAACCGTCGCCTATGACGAACAGGGTGACATGACCGCGCCGAACGGCTCTATCGGTTTCCGCTGGGGCGATAAAGGTAAATGGAACCTCGAGCAGCGTGACGGTAAAACAGGTGAAGACGTACAGCTGCGTCTGAGCCTGCTGGGCAGCCACGATGACATCGCGCAGGTTGGTTTCCCGTACTTTGGCGGCGAAGGCACCGAGCACTTCCAGAGCGTTGAGCTGGAAAATATCCTGCTGCACAAACTGCCGGTAAAACGTGTTCAACTGGCCGATGGCAGCACCGCGCTGGTGACCACTGTTTATGACCTGACACTGGCGAACTATGGCCTGGAACGCGGTCTGAACGATGAAAACTGCGCCACCAGCTACGACGACATGAAGGCCTACACCCCGGCCTGGGCGGAGAAAGTGACGGGCGTTTCCCGCGCGCACATCATCCGCGTCGCGCGCGAGTTTGCGGATAACGCCGATAAGACCCATGGTCGTTCGATGATCATCGTCGGTGCCGGTCTGAACCACTGGTATCACCTGGACATGAACTACCGTGGTCTGATCAACATGCTGATCTTCTGCGGTTGCGTCGGCCAGAGCGGCGGCGGCTGGGCACACTATGTGGGCCAGGAAAAACTGCGTCCGCAAACCGGCTGGCAGCCGCTGGCATTTGCTCTCGACTGGCAGCGTCCGGCGCGTCACATGAACAGCACCTCGTACTTCTATAACCACTCCAGCCAGTGGCGTTACGAGACCGTCACGGCGGAAGAGTTGCTGTCACCGCTGGCGGACAAATCCCGCTATACCGGCCACATGATTGACTTCAACGTGCGTGCTGAACGTATGGGCTGGCTGCCGTCTGCGCCGCAGTTAGGCACTAACCCGCTGCGTATCGCCGAAGAAGCGGAAAAAGCGGGCATGAATCCGGTGGATTACACCGTGAAGTCCCTGAAAGAGGGCTCTATTCGCTTTGCGGCTGAACAGCCGGAAAACGGTAAAAACCACCCGCGTAACATGTTCATCTGGCGTTCTAACCTGCTGGGCTCCTCCGGTAAAGGCCATGAGTTCATGCTGAAATATCTGCTGGGTACCGAGCACGGTATTCAGGGGAAAGATCTCGGCAAACAGGGCGGCGTGAAACCGGAAGAAGTGGAATGGCAGGACAACGGCCTCGACGGCAAACTGGATCTGGTGGTCACGCTGGACTTCCGTCTGTCGAGCACCTGCCTCTACTCTGACATCGTGCTGCCAACGGCGACCTGGTATGAAAAAGACGACATGAATACCTCGGATATGCATCCGTTTATTCATCCGCTGTCTGCCGCGGTTGACCCGGCCTGGGAATCGAAAAGCGACTGGGAAATCTACAAAGGTATCGCGAAGAAATTCTCGGAAGTGTGTGTCGGTCATTTAGGCAAAGAAACTGACGTGGTGACGCTGCCCATTCAGCACGACTCCGCCGCCGAACTGGCGCAGCCGCTGGATGTGAAAGACTGGAAAAAAGGCGAGTGTGACCTGATCCCAGGCAAAACCGCCCCGCACATTCTGACCGTTGAGCGTGACTACCCGGCAACGTACGAGCGCTTCACCTCTATCGGCCCGCTGATGGAGAAAATCGGTAACGGTGGTAAAGGTATCGCCTGGAACACCCAGAGCGAGATGGACCTGCTGCGTAAGCTCAACTACACCAAAGCGGATGGCCCGGCGAAAGGCCAGCCGATGCTGAACACGGCGATTGATGCGGCAGAGATGATCCTGACGCTGGCACCGGAAACTAACGGGCAGGTTGCTGTGAAGGCGTGGGCCGCACTCGGTGAGTTTACCGGTCGTGACCATAAACACCTGGCGCTGAATAAAGAAGACGAGAAAATTCGTTTCCGCGATATTCAGGCGCAGCCGCGCAAAATCATCTCCAGCCCGACCTGGTCCGGCCTTGAAGATGAGCACGTTTCTTATAACGCCGGTTACACCAACGTTCACGAGCTGATCCCGTGGCGTACGCTCTCTGGCCGTCAGCAGCTGTATCAGGATCACCAGTGGATGCGTGATTTCGGTGAAAGCCTGCTGGTTTACCGTCCGCCGATCGACACCCGTTCGGTAAAAGAAGTGATGGGCCAGAAATCTAACGGTAATCCGGAAAAAGCGCTCAACTTCCTGACGCCGCACCAGAAGTGGGGGATCCACTCCACCTACAGTGACAACCTGCTGATGCTGACCTTAGGTCGCGGCGGCCCGGTAGTATGGATGAGCGAAGTTGATGCCAAATCGCTGGGTATTGCGGATAACGACTGGATTGAAGTCTTCAACAGCAACGGCGCGTTAACTGCCCGTGCGGTTGTCAGCCAGCGTGTGCCGGAAGGGATGACCATGATGTACCACGCGCAGGAACGTATCGTGAACCTGCCGGGTTCAGAAATCACCAGCCAGCGCGGCGGTATTCATAACTCGGTGACGCGTATCACGCCGAAACCGACGCACATGATTGGCGGCTATGCGCAGCTGGCCTACGGCTTTAACTACTACGGCACCGTCGGCTCGAACCGCGATGAGTTTGTTGTAGTACGTAAGATGAAGAACATTGACTGGTTGGATGGCGAAGGCAATGACCAGGTACAGGAGAGCGTAAAATGAAAATTCGTTCACAAGTCGGCATGGTGCTGAATCTGGATAAGTGCATCGGTTGCCACACCTGTTCAGTCACCTGTAAAAACGTCTGGACCAGCCGTGAAGGCGTGGAGTACGCGTGGTTCAATAACGTGGAAACCAAGCCGGGTCAGGGCTTCCCGACCGACTGGGAAAACCAGGAAAAATATAAAGGCGGTTGGATCCGCAAAATCAACGGCAAAATCCAGCCGCGCATGGGTAACCGTGCGCTGCTGCTGGGTAAAATCTTCGCCAACCCGCATCTGCCGGGCCTTGACGATTACTACGAGCCGTTTGATTTTGATTACCAGAACCTGCACACCGCGCCGGAAGGCACGAAGGTGCAGCCGATTGCTCGCCCACGCTCGCTGATTACCGGGAAGCGGTTGGCGAAAATCGAGAAGGGCCCGAACTGGGAAGATGACCTGGGCGGCGAGTTTGAGAAGCTGTCGAAAGACAAAAACTTCGAGAACATGCAGAAGGCGATGTACGGCCAGTTCGAAAACACCTTCATGATGTACCTGCCGCGTCTGTGCGAGCACTGCCTGAACCCGGCCTGTGCGGCAACCTGCCCGAGCGGTGCTATCTATAAGCGTGAAGAAGACGGCATCGTGCTGATCGACCAGGATAAGTGCCGCGGCTGGCGTATGTGTATTACCGGCTGCCCGTACAAAAAAATCTACTTCAACTGGAAGAGCGGCAAATCTGAGAAGTGCATTTTCTGCTACCCGCGTATCGAAGCCGGTCAGCCGACCGTGTGTTCCGAAACCTGCGTGGGTCGTATCCGTTATCTGGGCGTGCTGCTCTATGATGCGGACGCGATTGAACATGCCGCCAGCACCGAGAACGAGAAAGATCTCTATCAGCGTCAGCTGGAGGTGTTCCTCGATCCGAACGATCCGAAAGTGATTGAGCAGGCGCTGAAAGATGGCATTCCGCAGGGCGTGATCGAAGCGGCCCAGCAGTCTCCGGTGTACAAAATGGCCGTTGACTGGAAGCTGGCGCTGCCGCTGCACCCGGAATACCGTACGCTGCCGATGGTGTGGTACGTGCCGCCGCTGTCTCCGATTCAGTCGGCTGCGGATGCGGGCGAACTGGGCAGCAACGGCATTCTGCCGGATGTCGAAAGCCTGCGTATTCCGGTTCAGTATCTGGCGAACCTGCTGACTGCTGGCGATACCCAGCCGGTACTGCTGGCGCTGAAACGTATGCTGGCGATGCGCCACTTCAAACGTGCGGAAAACGTCGACGGCGTGGTAGATACCCGCGCCCTGGAAGAAGTTGGCCTGACCGAAGCGCAGGCGCAGGAGATGTATCGCTACCTGGCTATCGCCAACTACGAAGACCGTTTCGTGGTGCCGAGCAGCCACCGCGAGCAGGCGCGTGAAGCCTTCCCGGAAAAAAGCGGTTGTGGTTTCAGCTTCGGCGATGGTTGCCACGGTTCAGACAGCAAATTCAACCTGTTCAACAGCCGCCGCATCGATGCTATCGATGTGAGCAGCAAAACGGAGCCGCACGCATGATTGAGCTACTCGTCATCTCGCGTCTGCTCGAATACCCGGATGCTGCCCTGTGGCAGCATCAGGACGAAGTTTTCGAGGCTCTCGCGTCTTCAGCAAAACTCGACAAAGAGGATGCCCAGAAACTGGGCGTTTTCCTGCGCGATTTGACTGCGCAGGATCTTCTCGATGTTCAGGCGAACTACAGCGAATTGTTCGACCGTGGCCGCGCCACGTCGCTGCTGCTGTTCGAACACGTTCATGGGGAATCCCGCGATCGCGGTCAGGCGATGGTTGACCTGATGAACCAGTATGAGCAGCACGGTTTGCAGCTGGATAGCCGCGAACTGCCGGACCATCTGCCGCTGTATCTGGAATATCTCGCTCAGTTGCCGGAAAGCGAAGCCATTGGCGGATTGCAGGATATTGCGCCGATTCTGGCGCTGTTAAGCGCGCGTCTGACCCAGCGTGAAAGTCGTTATGCGGTGCTGTTTGATACGTTGCTGAAAATGGCGCACAGCGAAGTGGACAGCGACAAAGTCGCCGAAAAAATCGCTGATGAAGCGCGCGATGATACGCCACAGGCGCTGGACGCAGTCTGGGAAGAAGAACAGGTGAAATTCTTCGCCGACCAGGGCTGCGGCGAGTCTGAAATTGCGGCTCACCAACGCCGGTTTGCGGGGGCTGTCGCGCCGCAATATCTGAATATCTCTAACGGAGGAGAGCGATAATGCACTTCCTGAATATGTTTCTCTTCGATATCTACCCGTACATTGCGGGCTCAGTATTTCTGATTGGTAGCTGGCTGCGTTATGACTATGGTCAGTACACGTGGCGCGCGGCATCCAGCCAGATGCTGGATCGCAAAGGGATGAACGTGGCGTCGAACCTGTTCCACCTGGGGATTCTGGGTATTTTCGCCGGTCACTTCCTCGGGATGCTGACGCCGCACTGGATGTACGAAGCGTGGCTGCCGATTGAAGTGAAGCAGAAAATGGCGATGTTTGCCGGTGGCGCAAGCGGGGTACTGTGCCTGATTGGCGGCGTGATGCTGCTGAAACGCCGTCTGTTCAGCCCGCGCGTTCGTGCGACATCAACCGGGGCGGATATTCTGATTCTGACGCTGCTGGTGGTGCAGTGTGCGCTGGGTCTGCTGACCATTCCGTTCTCCGCGCAACATATGGACGGTAGCGAGATGATGAAACTGGTGGGCTGGGCGCAATCGGTAGTGACCTTCCACGGCGGCGCATCTGCGCATCTGGACGGCGTGGCACTCATCTACCGCGTGCACCTGGTGCTTGGCATGACGCTGTTCCTGCTGTTCCCGTTCTCGCGTCTGGTGCATATCTGGAGCGTGCCGGTGGAATATCTGACGCGTAAGTACCAGATTGTGCGTGCGCGCCACTAAACGCGGTTAGCATTGATGACAAACCCTGCTTCGGCGGGGTTTTTTTATGGGCCCGGTGCGGTGTGAATTGTCGGATGGCGCTTCGCTTATCCGACCTACGGGCGGGGTGCATTTGTAGGCCCGGTAAACGCAGTGCCACCGGGCGGAAATGCGCTCGGAATAACAAACTTTGGGTTTTTCAGGAAGTGATGGTGGTGGGGGAAGGATGACTCAGCGCTACGCGCTTCGCCCTTCGGGTCGTTGCCTGCGGCAACGCTTTCTCGCTACGCTCGAATCGAACCTTGGTCGAAGCTTCTCGTCCTTCCCCGCATGGGCAGAACATAAAACGATATGGATAAGTTTGAAATGAGTTTTATCAGGAAGTGATGGTGGTGGGGGAAGGATTCGAACCTTCGAAGTCGATGACGGCAGATTTACAGTCTGCTCCCTTTGGCCGCTCGGGAACCCCACCAGGGGTAATTCAAATTTTGAGGTAATGCTTGAGATGGTGGTGGGGGAAGGATTCGAACCTTCGAAGTCGATGACGGCAGATTTACAGTCTGCTCCCTTTGGCCGCTCGGGAACCCCACCACGGGGTAATGCTTGGTACTGGCCTGCTTCCTTGTGGGGAAGCGGGGCGCATCATATCAAATGACGCGCCGCTGTAAAGCTTTCGTTTGAATAAAATGAACCGTTTGCGTACTTTTCATCCGTAACGCGTTAAAGGCAACCAATTCATTTTATTAGTGATTAAAGAATAATCGTCCGGTTGCCGTAGACGAACACGCGCTGGGCCAGCACCTGGTACAATGCGCGGCTTAATACATTCTTCTCGACGTCACGACCGGCGCGCATCATATCTTCCGCAGTATAGGTGTGATCAACGTGAATCACGTCCTGCATGATGATCGGGCCTTCGTCGAGATTATCATTCACGTAATGCGCGGTGGCCCCGATGATCTTCACGCCGCGTTCGTAGGCCTGGTGATAAGGGCGAGCACCAATAAAGGCCGGCAGGAATGAGTGGTGAATATTGATAATTTTATTTGGGAAACGTGACACAAAGTTCGGCGTCAGGACGCGCATATATTTCGCCAGCACCACGTAATCCGGGTCGTGTGCGTCAATGGCATCGGCCATTTGCTGGTCGTGCTCATCGCGCGTCAGCCCTTCGTGGCTCACCAGCTGGAACGGAATATCAAAACGCTCAACCAGCGTGCGCAGGGTTTCATGGTTGCCAATCACCGCGGCAATTTCCACATCCAGACCACCGTAATTCGCTTTCATCAGCAAATCACCCAGGCAGTGCGCCTCTTTGGTGACCAGAATAACGATACGGCGACGGCCTGCCGGGTTCAGCTCACGGATAGAACCTTCCGGTAATGCGCTGTCTAAATCTGCCAACAGCGTGACATCGTTAAATATGCCTTCCAGCTCGGTACGCATAAAAAAGCGTCCAGTACGGTGATCAACGAATTCATTGTTCTGCACGATATTCAGTTCATGCTTGTAACAAATATTGGTAATTCGTGCGATCAGGCCTTTTTGATCGGGGCAGATTGTGCGGAGAACTTTGCGTTGTAATGAGTGCATTGCCGGGTAAATCCTGTTGATGATGTTTGCGAAACTGAGCGGGTCGAATTACTGCCCGCAGCATTTTTTAAATTTTTTCCCTGAACCGCAAGGGCAGGGGTCATTGCGGCCAAATAGGGGGCGTGTGCCATCAATATAGTACCACTGACCGTTTTCTTTTAAGAATCTTGAACGCTCAATGATAGCGCCGTTCTTGTTATGGTCGTGAAAACGCGCCACGAAGCTCACAAAACCTTCGTCGCCGTGGGTGCCGTCTTCGGTCGCGAAGACGGTAAGCCCAAGCCATTGCGTTGTGGCAAAACCGTTTTCAATATCCTGGCGATAATCGCCAGCCTGACAGGACGGATGCCAGGTTTTGATTAAATAATCTGCGTTTTTCATCACAAAAGCGCTGTAACGAGAGCGCATAAGGTGTGACGGCGTCGGTGCAACCTGTGCACCAGACAGATAACGTTGGCAACATGCGCTATACTCGACAGCGCTGCCACAGGGGCAAAGTTCAGACAAAATCGTCTCCCTGTACAATAATGAATGGCGCGATTGACGCCGGGTGGCACTATGTTAACCGAGCGGTGGCAATGTTGCCACGATGAAGCGAGAGGATGTCCACCGGTACGAATGAGAAAAGTTAAAATTGGTTTGGCTTTGGGATCGGGCGCAGCGCGTGGCTGGTCCCACATTGGTGTCATTAAAGCACTACAGCAAATGGGAATTGAGATCGATATCGTTGCGGGTTGTTCCATCGGTTCGCTGGTGGGCGCAGCGTACGCCAGCAATCGTCTCCCCGCACTCGAAAAGTGGGTCTGCTCCTTTAGCTACTGGGATGTGCTGCGCCTGATGGATCTCTCCTGGCGTCGCGGCGGGTTGCTGCGCGGTGAGCGTGTGTTCAGTCACTACCGACAGGTGATGCCCAACGATACCATTGAGCGTTGCGAAAAACGCTTTGCCGCCGTGGCGACGAATCTCAGTACCGGAAGAGAACTGTGGTTTACCAAAGGCGATCTGCATATGGCCGTGCGCGCATCCTGCAGTATTCCTGGCCTGATGTCACCGGTGCTGCATAATGGCTACTGGCTGGTTGATGGCGCAGTGGTCAACCCCATTCCCGTTTCGCTGACGCGCGCCCTCGGCGCGGATATCGTGATAGCCGTCGATTTGCAGCATGATGCGCATCTGATGCAGCAAGATTTAATGTCGGTCAATATTCAGCCCGACCCGGAGGAGAGCGATAATCCCGATACGCTCTCCTGGCATGAGCGACTGCGTGTGCGTTTAGGCCGCGTAGCATCACGCCGCACCTCCGTGACGCCAACGGCGATGGAAATCATGTCCACCTCGATTCAGGTGCTGGAAAACCGTCTGAAACGTAACCGTATGGCGGGCGATCCACCGGATATCCTGATTCAACCGTTTTGTCCGCAGATCTCAACACTGGATTTTCACCGAGCCTCTTCTGCAATTGCCGCAGGTCAGTTAGCGGTAGAAAAAAAGACAGATGAGCTCTTACCTTTAGTTCGTGCCTCAATTTGAGACACTTTTAAGACTACTTAAGCAAAATCTGACAGGCGATTGTGTGAATAGCATGCCACTATTTATTTATCGTCGGCCAGGGGAGATATCATGACGCAGCCATTGGCGGGAAAACAGATCTTGATTGTTGAAGACGAACCCGTTTTCCGCTCCCTTCTGGATTCGTGGCTCTCTTCGCTGGGCGCTGAAACTTCGCTCGCACAGGACGGCGTGGCGGCGCTGGAGATCATGGAGACGCTCCAGCCTGACTTAATGATTTGCGATCTCGCTATGCCGCGCATGAATGGCCTCACGCTGGTGGAGCATGTGCGCAACGGCGGGGCGAAATTACCGATTCTGGTCATATCGGCCACAGAAAATATGGCCGATATCGCCAGGGCATTAAGGCTTGGCGTTCAGGATGTGCTGTTAAAGCCGGTAAAGGATTTGAACCGGTTGCGAGAAACCGTGTTTGCCTGCCTCTATCCCAATATGTTTAATTCGCGGGTAGAAGAGGAGGAGCGGTTATTCGAGGACTGGGACGCCCTGGTAAACAACCCGGCTGCTGCCGCTAAATTGTTGCAGGAGCTTCAACCGCCGGTACAGCAGGTTATCTCACACTGCCGTATTAATTATCGTCAATTAGTCCTCGCCGATAAACCCGGCCTGGTGCTGGATATTGCGCCGCTCTCAGAAAACGATCTCGCGTTTTACTGTCTTGATGTGACGCGTGCGGGAGATAATGGCGTATTAGCAGCACTGTTATTACGCTCGCTGTTCAATGGCCTGCTGCAGGAACAACTTTCCCACCAGGGGCAACGACTGCCAGAATTGCGTAGTCTGCTAAAACAGGTGAATCAGCTTTTGCGTCAGGCTAACCTGCCCGGTCAGTTTCCACTGCTGGTGGGGTATTATCACAGCGAGTTAAAAAATCTGATTCTGGTTTCAGCCGGGCTTAATGGCACATTAAATACCGGTGAACATCACATACAAATAAGCAATGGTGTGCCGTTAGGCACACTAGGCAATGCATACCTTAACCAAATTAGTCAGCGTTGCAGTTCCTGGCAGTGTCAGATTTGGGGAAATGGTGGGCGCTTGCGTTTAATGTTGTCTGCGGAATGAGCAAACGCATTTTTCTCGCAGGATAGCTTTAGAAGCTTATCTTTCACGGTGGTACTATCAGCAGGTCTGATACGTATAAATCTTAATTCGAGGTCAGCGCGTCCTTTTCGGAGCAGCCCCACCTGGCTGTGATGATATACTCAACGCGTTATTAATTAACGAGCAAGTTCAAAGTTTGAACAGTTCAGGAGATTTGAATGGCTGCCCTAAATTCGAAAGTGACTAAGGCCGTTATCCCGGTAGCGGGATTAGGTACCAGGATGTTACCTGCTACGAAGGCAATTCCTAAGGAAATGCTGCCGCTGGTAGACAAACCATTAATTCAGTATGTGGTAAATGAATGTATCGCCGCAGGTATCACTGAAATTGTGCTGGTCACTCACTCTTCCAAGAATTCGATTGAAAACCATTTTGACACCAGCTTCGAACTGGAAGCTATGCTGGAAAAACGCGTTAAGCGCCAGCTGCTGGAAGAAGTGCAATCTATTTGCCCGCCGCACGTAACGATTATGCAGGTGCGTCAGGGCCTGGCTAAAGGTCTGGGACACGCCGTATTATGCGCGCATCCAGTTGTGGGTGATGAGCCAGTCGCGGTTATTCTGCCGGACGTTATTCTGGATGAATTTGAATCCGATCTGTCTCAGGACAACCTGGCAGAAATGATCAAACGCTTTGATGAAACAGGTTCAAGCCAGATTATGGTTGAGCCGGTTGAAGATGTTACCGCTTACGGCGTGGTTGACTGTAAAGGTGCTCCATTGGCACCGGGCGACAGCGTACCGATGGTTGGCGTGGTTGAGAAACCAAAAGCTGATGTCGCACCGTCTAACCTGGCTATCGTTGGGCGTTATGTCCTGAGCGCTGATATTTGGCCGCTGCTGGCAAAAACGCCTCCGGGAGCCGGTGATGAAATTCAGCTGACCGATGCTATTGATATGCTGATCGAGAAAGAAACCGTTGAAGCCTATCATATGAAAGGCAAAAGCCATGACTGCGGTAATAAACTGGGTTATATGCAGGCTTTCGTTGAATATGGCGTTCGTCATAAGACACTGGGTGAAGAATTCACTGGGTGGCTTAAAGACACGCTGGGCGTAGCGAAGTAATTTATCGCTCGACCCTGAGCCGGGATACCGACCGTTCGGTAACCCGGCTTTTTTATTGCCGTGATTTACCAATGCGTAAAAAAACAGCAGGGCAGTAACCTACAGATAAAAAAAATCCCGCCGGAGCGGGATTCTTAAAGCAATTTCAGGATTAGTCCTTGATCAGGAAATCATCCAGAGATTTACCTTGCTCGTCCATTGCTTTTTTGATTACAGCAGGAGTACGACCCTGGCCGGTCCAGGTTTTCGTTTCGCCGTTTTCATCAACGTAGCTGTATTTAGCCGGACGCGCAGCGCGTTTTGCTTTGGTACCGGTTTTAGCAGCAGCAATGCTGTTCAGCAATTCGTTCGGATCAATGCCGTCAGCAATCAGCATTTCACGATATTGTTGCAGTTTACGAGTGCGTTCTTCAACTTCAGCCGCTGCCGCGTTTTCTTCTTCGCGACGCTCGTTAACAACAACTTCTAATTTTTCCAGCATTTCTTCAAGCGTTTCAAGGGTGCATTCTCTTGCCTGCGCACGAAGAGTACGGATGTTGTTCAAAATTTTAAGTGCTTCGCTCATTGTAGTATTCTCAAACTTATATTGGGGGTGGTTTGTTGAAGTAATAATAGAGCGTTAAATTCAGTTGTGCAATAGGGAGGAATGTAAGGAATTCAAAATAACGTGTTATTTGGTGCTTTTATTAATATCTAAAAGTTAAATTTTTAGTGCTGCTTCACAACTTTACCCGGTCTATTGTCGGGAAAGCCTGAACTATAACATGCCGGAGAATGCAGTACGTCAGGACTGAAACGCAGGTGGCATATACTCCATATGGATAAATATCAACCTTATGTATTAGTTGGTCCGTATCAATTTTGTGCGCTTCTTTATAGGTTATGAATGGTTACTATGCTAAATCACACCTGAGGTGATACAGGATGACCGTTGCCCCTACGTGATAGTAACATTACTGACCTGCCGACAGCGCCGGGATAATAACGAACTCATGTTGCCTTATGCCGAACACCTGATACAGAAGAAACGTAGCCGTTATTACCCCCAGTTTTCCTATTAAATCCATAGTTATGACGATGTTATTTTCATGCTATTCAAATTGTCAGCAAACCTGTTGTAAGCCTTTCAGGTTGCTGTGGGAAGCTGTGCAGATTTTAACGATATTTCTTATTTATTGATGTCGCTCTTATTTTTACTGAACACAGCCAGTTGAAGTTTGGTTGTCGGATTAATCGACGAGGCCGCATCTGTCGTGGCCTGGAAGCCAATATAGGTAATTTGTAACCTGCCGTGTCCTGTTTTAAGCAATGATTCATCATTCTTAATGTTTATGATAGTGACAGTTATACAAAAACCGCATGTTTTGTATGCGCGAGCGTAGGGCAGGATAAAATATGGTACACTGCCGGGGTCTGAAAACGTATTGATTAGGGTTTCGCGGCCAATGGCACAACTTTATTTCTACTATTCTGCAATGAACGCGGGTAAGTCTACGGCGCTATTGCAGTCATCATACAATTACCAGGAACGTGGGATGCGTACCGTGGTTTATACCGCCGAAATTGATGACCGTTTCGGTGCTGGCAAAGTCAGTTCGCGTATCGGGCTCTCCTCGCCGGCAAAGCTGTTTAACCAGGGTAGTCAGCTCTTTGATGAAATCAGCGCTGAGAACGCGCGTGAGGCGGTTAACTGCGTGCTGGTGGACGAATGCCAGTTCCTGACGCGTCAACAGGTCTACGAGCTTTCTGACGTTGTCGATCAACTCGATATTCCTGTTTTATGCTATGGCTTACGTACTGACTTCCGCGGTGAGCTGTTTGGCGGCAGCCAGTATTTACTGGCTCTATCTGACAAGTTGGTGGAATTAAAAACGATTTGTTTCTGCGGCCGTAAAGCCAGCATGGTGTTGCGTCTTGATCAAGAAGGCCGCCCTTATAATGAAGGCGAGCAGGTGGTGATTGGCGGAAATGAGCGTTACGTCTCCGTCTGTCGTAAGCACTATAAAGAAGCGCTGGAGGAGGGCTCTCTGGCCGTTATTCAGGATAAGCACCGTCACTGCCGTCACCCTGCCTGATTGCGCTCTCGCGCGTTCTCTGCTCACGTCTGCGGTTAATATGGCGTGAGTGGAGCCAATTCTTTAATACGATATTGATCCTTCTTTGACGCACTCGCGCGAGTTAACACGATAAGCAAAAAAAAAAGCCCCATTCTGCGATGGGGCTTGCTATCAGAGCGTTAGCTCAGCGGCTGATTAAGCGGATTTTTTCGCTTTTTTCTCAGCTTTTGCTGGTGCAGCTTCTTTTCTCACTTCAACTTCGCCTTCGTTGTACTCACGTCCGTAGAAGGTATCCAGCAGGATTTGTTTCAGTTCAGAAATCAGCGGGTAACGCGGGTTAGCGCCGGTGCACTGGTCGTCAAACGCGTCTTCAGACAGTTTGTCAACGTTCGCCAGGAAGTCAGCTTCCTGAACGCCAGCTTCACGGATAGACTTAGGAATACCCAGTTCAGCTTTGATCTCTTCCAGCCATGCCAGCAGTTTCTGGATTTTAGCCGCAGTACGGTCGCCCGGTGCGCTCAGACCCAGGTGGTCAGCGATTTCAGCGTAACGACGACGTGCCTGCGGACGGTCGTACTGGCTGAATGCAGTCTGTTTGGTCGGGTTGTCATTGGCGTTGTAGCGAATAACGTTGCTGATCAACAGGGCGTTCGCCAGACCGTGAGGAATGTGGAACTGAGAACCCAGTTTGTGCGCCATGGAGTGACAAACACCCAGGAAGGCGTTCGCAAAGGCGATACCAGCGATGGTTGCTGCACTGTGAACGCGCTCACGTGCTACCGGGTTTTTAGACCCTTCGTGGTAGGACGCTGGCAGGTTTTCTTTCAGCAGTTTCAGCGCTTGCAGAGCCTGACCATCGGAGAACTCAGACGCCAGTACGGAAACGTAAGCTTCCAGGGCGTGAGTGACCGCATCAAGACCACCGAAAGCACACAGGGATTTCGGCATGTCCATTACCAGGTTGGCATCGACAATCGCCATATCCGGGGTCAGCGCGTAGTCTGCCAGCGGATATTTCTGACCTGTAGCGTCGTCGGTTACCACCGCAAACGGCGTGACTTCAGAACCGGTACCGGAAGTGGTGGTGACAGCGATCATTTTCGCTTTCACGCCCATTTTCGGGAACTTGTAGATACGTTTACGGATGTCCATAAAGCGCAGCGCCAGTTCTTCGAAGTGAGTTTCCGGGTGCTCGTACATAACCCACATGATTTTCGCAGCATCCATCGGGGAACCGCCGCCCAGCGCGATGATCACGTCTGGTTTGAAGGAGTTCGCCAGCTCTGCGCCTTTACGAACAACGGTCAGGGTTGGATCTGCTTCAACTTCAAAGAACACTTCAGTTTCAACGCCAGCCGCTTTCAGAACAGAGGTGATCTGGTCTGCGTAGCCGTTGTTGAACAGGAAGCGGTCAGTCACGATGAGCGCACGTTTGTGGCCATCAGTAATCACTTCATCCAGCGCGATTGGCAGTGAGCCACGGCGGAAGTAGATAGATTTCGGAAGTTTGTGCCACAACATGTTTTCAGCTCGCTTAGCAACGGTTTTCTTGTTGATCAGGTGTTTTGGACCAACGTTTTCAGAGATGGAGTTACCACCCCATGAACCACAACCCAGAGTCAGGGAAGGTGCGAGTTTGAAGTTATACAGGTCACCGATACCACCCTGAGAAGCCGGGGTGTTAATCAGGATACGCGCGGTTTTCATCATCTGACCGAAGTAAGCAACGCGTTCTGGCTGGTTATCCTGGTCGGTGTACAGGCAAGAGGTGTGACCGATACCGCCCATGGCAACCAGTTTTTCTGCTTTCAGTACAGCATCTTCGAAGTCTTTGGCGCGATACATTGCCAGCGTCGGAGACAGTTTCTCGTGTGCAAACGGTTCGCTTTCGTCGACAACAGTCACTTCACCAATCAGAATCTTGGTGGTTGCCGGTACGGTGAAGCCTGCCAGTTCTGCAATTTTAACTGCCGGTTGACCTACGATAGCGGCATTCAGCGCGCCATTTTTCAGGATGATGTCCTGAACGGCTTTCAGCTCTTTGCCCTGCAGCATGTAGCCGCCGTGGCTGGCGAAACGTTCGCGAACGGCGTCGTATACGGAATCAACCACAACAACAGACTGTTCAGAAGCACAAATTACGCCGTTATCGAAGGTTTTAGACATCAGCACGGATGCAACAGCACGTTTGATATCAGCAGTTTCATCGATAACAACCGGAGTGTTACCTGCACCTACGCCGATGGCTGGTTTACCGGAGCTGTATGCAGCTTTAACCATGCCTGGACCACCGGTCGCGAGGATCAGGTTGATGTCCGGGTGGTGCATCAGGGCGTTAGACAGTTCTACAGACGGTTGGTCAATCCAGCCGATCAGATCTTTCGGCGCGCCAGCAGCGATAGCTGCCTGCAGGACGATGTCTGCTGCTTTGTTCGTTGCATCTTTAGCACGCGGATGCGGAGAGAAGATGATAGCGTTACGCGTCTTCAGGCTGATCAGTGATTTAAAGATAGCGGTTGAAGTCGGGTTAGTAGTCGGGACGATACCACAGATAATGCCGATAGGTTCAGCGATGGTGATGGTACCGAAGGTGTCGTCTTCAGAAAGGACGCCACAGGTTTTTTCATCTTTATAGGCGTTATAGATGTATTCAGAAGCAAAGTGGTTTTTAATCACTTTATCTTCAACAATACCCATGCCGGATTCGGCAACAGCCATTTTTGCGAGAGGAATTCGAGCATCTGCGGCAGCCAGAGCGGCGGCGCGGAAGATTTTGTCGACTTGTTCTTGAGTGAAACTGGCATATTCACGCTGGGCTTTTTTTACGCGCTCGACGAGTGCGTTAAGTTCAGCGACATTAGTAACAGCCATAATGCTCTCCTGATAATGTTAAACTTTTTTAGTAAATCATTTGCTCGACAAGTCAGTATAGACAGAGCGCTACCAGCTTGCTTAGACCTTAAAGGAACAATCCACAACCCGTTCCCGATTCACTGATTTACTAAAAGAGCTTCGAACTCAAAGAGCGTTGCCTGAACTTCTTTCAGAGAATTTCCCTGAAATCTGTCGGCGTAATCAAGATTACTCACTTCTGAGTATGAAATATGTGATCGGCGTCAAAAATACGCCAAGCTGACACCTTTCAGCAGCCCCATTTTAGTAAAGATTGTAAATTGTTAACTATTGGTTGTGGTGATTGACGTGCACATTAGCATAATTTAAATCAATATATAACATTCTGTATTTCCGCGATTTTTGCAGAATTCTGGTGAAGTGTGCCGCCAAACAGCGTATCTTCTGCGGAGTTTTTGTATTCATTTTTCGTCAACTACCACTTTTTATGGTGTTTCGGAGTTCATGTGACTCAGGCTCTGTTTGATTTTCCGATTTTTGTGAAGTTTTTTATTGGGCTATTCGCGCTGGTAAACCCGGTAGGGATCATCCCCGTCTTCATCAGTATGACCAGCTACCAGACGGCGGCCGCGCGCAATAAAACCAACATGACGGCCAACCTCTCCGTCGCCATTATTCTGTGGACCTCGCTGTTTCTCGGCGATGGCATTCTGCAACTCTTCGGGATCTCCATCGACTCCTTCCGTATTGCGGGCGGCATCCTGGTGGTCACCATCGCAATGTCGATGATCAGCGGTAAGCTGGGGGAAGATAAGCAGAACAAACAGGAAAAATCAGAGACGGCGATCCGCGAAAGCGTGGGCGTCGTGCCCTTAGCGCTGCCATTGATGGCAGGGCCTGGCGCAATCAGTTCTACCATCGTGTGGGGAACGCGCTTCCATACGCTTCCTTATCTCGCCGGTTTTACGGTGGCCATTGCGCTGTTTGCTTTCTGCTGTTGGGGGCTCTTTCGCATCGCGCCCTGGCTGGTACGCTTGTTAGGGCAGACCGGCATCAACGTCATCACCCGTATCATGGGTCTGCTGCTCATGGCACTGGGGATTGAATTTATTGTGACCGGAATAAAAGCCATTTTCCCGGGGCTTGTGAACTAACATCCTTTCTCAGCCGGCAGAGTAGCAGACTCTGCCGGCTGCTTCATTATTCGCAAATCATATCGAATATAGTGCTAATGGCATGAACGATAAGTCTTAGTGATGATAGATAAAATTCACTAATATCATTGCCTTAGCGCTGCACCCCCCATCGGGCATTGCCATCCCTTATGTTATTTCTCTCACACTATACTGTTACGCTTGCTGTCAGATAATCGAAATGATATTAGTAATTTTGACCATACGACAGATTAATGTACTAAATAATGAACGAATGTTAATTATTTGTATATAAAATGAGCTGGAGTTTCATTGATACGCTGATTGTTGGAGGTGATGTCGCTATCTCTTTGAACAATAACGCGTTGTTTTGAATTGGCAGGGCGTTGAATTCACAGATAAAGCGGCCTGATGTCGATGAAAAGAGAATTGCTTAACAAATTTGTAAATTATATTGGCGACGAAGAAGGGCATTTGGTACTTTCCGGCCTTATACCGTCGCGGATAATGAAGAGATAACAGGTGGCTCGACAGGGGAGACACCTTGAATGAATCGACGACAGGCTGCCAAAGAGTGGCCGTAATAAAAAAGTCGGTGATAGCAAGCAGTACCAAAAAACTGACAGACGCAAAAGCTCCTGCGCTGTACAGAGACCCCAAAGGGGATAACAGGCTGGCAAGATCCAGTAATTATAATGAGCGGAGTATCAACACAATGTCCATCATCACGAAGAAAAGCGTAATCGCTGCGGGAATTTTCACGGCGCTATTGGCAGGGAATGCAGCAATGGCTGCTGATGTGCCCGCAGGCGTACAGTTGGCAGAAAAACAGACGCTGGTGCGCAATAACGGCTCTGAAGTACAGTCACTCGATCCACACAAAATTGAAGGCGTTCCGGAATCCAATATCAGCCGCGACCTGTTTGAAGGCCTGCTGGTCAGCGACCTCGATGGTCACCCGTCTCCGGGCGTGGCGGAATCCTGGGACAACAAAGATTTTAAAGTCTGGACTTTCCATCTGCGTAAAGATGCAAAATGGTCGGATGGCTCTCCGGTAACGGCACAAGATTTCGTCTATAGCTGGCAGCGTTCCGTTGACCCGAAAACGGCATCCCCGTACGCCAGCTATCTGCAATATGGTCATATCGCCAATATTGATGGCATCCTCGAAGGGAAAAAACCGATTACCGACCTCGGTGTGAAAGCCGTTGATGACCATACCTTAGAAGTCACCTTAAGTGAGCCCGTTCCGTACTTCTATAAACTGCTGGTTCACCCATCAACCTCTCCGGTGCCTAAAGCCGCTATCGAGAAATTTGGTGAAAAATGGACCCAGCCTGCGAACATCGTGACCAACGGCGCGTATAAATTAAAAGACTGGGTGGTCAATGAGCGTATTGTGCTTGAACGTAGCCCTACTTACTGGGATAACGGCAAAACCGTTATTAACCAGGTGACCTACCTGCCGATTTCTTCTGAAGTGACCGACGTCAACCGCTACCGCAGCGGTGAAATCGACATGACCTATAACAACATGCCGATTGAACTGTTCCAGAAACTGAAAAAAGAGATCCCTGACGAAGTTCACGTCGACCCGTATCTGTGCACCTACTACTACGAAATTAATAACCAACGTGCGCCATTTACCGATGTGCGCGTGCGTACCGCGCTGAAGCTGGGTATGGACCGCGATATTATCGTCAATAAAGTGAAAGCCCAGGGCGATAAACCGGCATTTGGCTTCACTCCGCCATACACCGATGGCGCAAAATTAACACAGCCAGAATGGTTTAGCTGGAGCCAGGATAAACGTAACGAAGAAGCGAAAAAACTGCTGGCAGAAGCGGGTTATACCGCAGACAAACCGTTAACCATTAATTTGCTGTACAACACATCCGATCTGCATAAAAAACTGGCAATTGCCGCCTCTTCAATCTGGAAGAAAAATATCGGCGTCAATGTTAAACTGGTCAACCAGGAGTGGAAAACCTTCCTCGATACACGTCATCAGGGAACCTTTGATGTCGCGCGTGCAGGCTGGTGTGCCGATTATAACGAACCGACATCCTTCCTTAATATGATGCTTTCTAATAGCTCGATGAATACCCCGCACTATAAGAGCCCGGCATTCGACAGCATTATGGCAGAAACGCTGAAAGCTACCGACGAGGCACAGCGTACGGCGCTGTACGATAAAGCAGAACAGCAGCTGGATAAAGACAGCGCGATTGTTCCGGTTTATTACTACGTGAACGCCCGTCTGGTGAAACCATGGGTTGGCGGTTATACCGGCAAAGACCCAATGGATAATACGTATACTAAAAATATGTACATTGTGAAGCACTAATGGCAATACGTGAGGCAGGCCCGGCCTGTCTCACGGTGTCTCGCTTATCGCATTATTGAAGGCACTGGCCAAAAGGTACGGGCAATGTTGAAATTTATACTTCGTCGCTGTCTGGAAGCGATTCCGACGCTATTTATTCTTATTACCATTTCATTCTTTATGATGCGCCTTGCACCGGGAAGCCCTTTCACCGGAGAGCGCACCTTACCGCCAGAAGTCATGGCGAACATTGAAGCGAAATACCACTTAAACGATCCCATCACTACGCAATACTTCAGTTACCTGAAGCAGCTGGCGCACGGCGATTTCGGTCCATCTTTTAAATATAAAGATTATTCGGTTAACGATCTGGTGGCGAGCAGCTTCCCTGTATCGGCGAAATTGGGGGCGGCCGCCTTTATTCTGGCGGTGGTATTAGGCGTTACTGCGGGTGTGATTGCGGCGCTTAAACAAAACACTAAATGGGACTACTCAGTAATGGGCGTCGCGATGACCGGGGTGGTAATACCCAGCTTTGTCGTTGCGCCGCTGCTGGTGATGATCTTCGCGATAACGCTGAAATGGCTTCCCGGTGGGGGCTGGAACGGCGGGGCGCTGAAATTTATGATCCTGCCGATGGTGGCGCTGTCGCTGGCCTATATCGCCAGTATCGCGCGTATCACCCGCGGCTCGATGATTGAAGTGCTGCACTCCAACTTTATCCGCACCGCGCGCGCCAAAGGCCTGCCGATGCGGCGGATTATTTTCCGTCATGCCTTAAAACCTGCGTTGCTGCCGGTGCTCTCCTATATGGGGCCTGCGTTTGTCGGCATCATTACGGGTTCAATGGTTATTGAAACCATTTATGGCCTGCCGGGGATCGGGCAACTGTTCGTCAACGGGGCGCTGAACCGCGATTATTCGCTGGTGCTGAGCCTGACCATTCTGGTCGGCGCGTTGACTATCTTGTTTAACGCGGTCGTGGATGTGCTTTACGCCGTGATTGATCCTAAAATCCGTTACTGAGTCTGGAGTTCGCCATGATATTGAGTAAGAAAAATAGCGAGGCGCTGGAGAACTTCAGTGAACAGCTGGATGTTGAAGGTCGCAGCCTGTGGCAAGATGCGCGCCGTCGCTTTATGCATAACCGCGCGGCGGTTGCCAGCCTGGTGGTATTAGTGCTGATCGCTCTGTTCGTGACCCTGGCGCCGATGCTGTCACAGTTCTCCTATTTCGATACGGACTGGGGCATGATGTCGAGTGCGCCAGATATGGAATCCGGTCACTACTTTGGTACTGACTCCTCCGGGCGTGACCTGCTGGTGCGCGTGGCAATCGGCGGGCGCATCTCGCTGATGGTCGGGATTGCCGCGGCGCTGGTGGCGGTGATTGTCGGCACGCTGTACGGATCGCTATCCGGTTACCTCGGCGGCAAAGTCGACTCGGTCATGATGCGTCTGCTGGAAATCCTTAACTCCTTCCCGTTCATGTTCTTCGTTATCCTGCTGGTGACCTTCTTCGGTCAGAACATCCTGTTGATTTTCGTGGCTATCGGCATGGTTTCCTGGCTGGATATGGCGCGTATCGTCCGTGGGCAAACGCTCAGCCTGAAACGCAAAGAGTTTATCGAAGCCGCACAGGTCGGCGGTGTGTCTACTGCCAGCATCGTGGTGCGCCACATTGTGCCGAACGTGCTGGGCGTGGTGGTGGTATATGCCTCGCTGCTGGTGCCAAGCATGATTCTGTTTGAATCTTTCCTGAGCTTCCTTGGTCTGGGTACCCAGGAGCCGCTGAGCAGTTGGGGCGCATTGCTGAGCGATGGCGCCAACTCGATGGAAGTTTCGCCATGGCTGCTGCTGTTCCCGGCGGGTTTCCTAGTGGTCACCCTGTTCTGTTTCAACTTTATCGGCGATGGCCTGCGTGATGCCCTCGACCCGAAAGACCGTTAAGGAGAGCCGTGATGAGCGTAATTGATACGGCTAAAGCGCCGCAACCGCAGGCGCGAACGGGCCTGCTGCTGGATGTAAAAGATCTCCGCGTGACGTTTAAAACGCCCGATGGCGATGTGACGGCGGTAAACGACCTCAACTTTAATCTGCGCGCCGGGGAAACACTGGGCATTGTCGGTGAGTCCGGTTCCGGTAAATCGCAAACCGCGTTTGCTCTGATGGGGCTGCTGGCGGGTAACGGGCGGATTGGCGGTTCGGCTACCTTTAACGGTAAAGAGATCCTCAACCTGCCTGAACACGCGCTGAATAAGCTGCGCGCTGAGCAAATCTCAATGATCTTCCAGGACCCGATGACCTCGCTGAACCCGTATATGCGCGTTGGTGAGCAGTTGATGGAAGTTCTGATGCTGCACAAAAACATGAGTAAAGCTGAAGCGTTTGAAGAATCGGTCAAGATGCTTGATGCGGTAAAAATGCCGGAAGCGCGTAAGCGCATGAAGATGTATCCGCATGAGTTCTCTGGCGGCATGCGTCAGCGCGTAATGATTGCGATGGCGCTGCTGTGTCGGCCTAAGCTGCTGATTGCCGATGAACCCACGACTGCGCTGGATGTCACGGTACAGGCGCAAATCATGACGCTGCTCAATGAGCTGAAGCGCGAATTTAATACCGCGATCATCATGATTACCCACGATCTCGGCGTCGTTGCGGGTATCTGCGATAAAGTGCTGGTGATGTACGCCGGGCGCACTATGGAATACGGCAACGCGCGCGATGTCTTCTATCATCCGGCGCATCCTTACTCTATTGGTTTGCTCAATGCCGTTCCGCGTCTCGATGCGGAAGGTGAATCGCTGTTAACCATTCCGGGTAACCCACCGAACCTGCTTCGCCTGCCGAAAGGGTGTCCGTTTCAGCCGCGCTGTCCACACGCGATGGAGATTTGCAGCAGCGCGCCGCCTCTTGAGACGTTCGCGCCTGGTCGCTTACGCGCCTGCTTTAAGCCTGTGGGGGAACTGGTATGAACGCCGTCACTGAAGATAGAAAAATTCTGCTCGAAATCGCCGACTTAAAAGTCCACTTTGATATTAAGGATGGCAAACAGTGGTTCTGGCAACCGGCCAAAACCCTGAAAGCCGTCGATGGCGTCACGCTGCGTTTGTATGAAGGGGAAACGCTGGGTGTGGTCGGGGAATCTGGCTGCGGGAAATCCACCTTTGCGCGTGCAATTATCGGCCTGGTGAAAGCCACTGACGGACGCGTGGCCTGGCTGGGGAAAGATTTGCTGGGCATGAAGCCCGACGAATGGCGCGACGTGCGTAGCGATATTCAGATGATTTTCCAGGATCCGCTAGCGTCACTCAACCCGCGCATGACCATTGGTGAAATCATTGCCGAGCCGCTGCGTACTTATCATCCGAAAATGCCGCGCCAGGAAGTGCGCGATCGGGTGAAAGCGATGATGATGAAAGTGGGGCTGTTGCCGAATCTGGTCAACCGTTATCCGCATGAATTCTCCGGCGGTCAGTGCCAGCGAATCGGTATTGCGCGCGCGTTGATCCTTGAACCGAAACTGATTATTTGCGATGAACCGGTTTCGGCGCTGGATGTGTCCATTCAGGCGCAGGTTGTGAATCTGTTGCAGCAGTTGCAGCGCGAAATGGGCCTGTCGTTAATCTTTATCGCCCATGATCTGGCGGTGGTGAAACACATTTCCGATCGCGTGCTGGTGATGTATCTGGGTCATGCGGTGGAACTCGGCACCTATGACGAGGTGTATCACAACCCGCTGCATCCTTATACCAAAGCGCTGATGTCGGCGGTGCCGGTGCCCGATCCGGATCTTGAAAAGCAGAAAACCATTCAGCTGCTGGAGGGGGAACTGCCGTCGCCAATTAACCCGCCGTCTGGCTGTGTCTTCCGCACCCGCTGCCCGATTGCCGGGCCGGAGTGTGCGAAAACCCGACCGGTGCTGGAGGGCAGCTTCCGGCACGCGGTTTCCTGCCTGAAGGTAGACCCGTTATAATCGCAAGGGCTGACAATTGTCAGCCCTTTTTCTTATGAGGTTAAAACGTGTTGGTCATGCAAACATTTCGTCGACGGATATATCACGCGCTGTTCGACCATAACCGGCGCTCCGCCCGGCGCTTTGAAGCGCTGTGCGGGCTATTTGCCCTGTTAAGCGTGGTGGTGATTTTTATTGAATCAGGCGTCGGAACCACGTATCACCTGACGTACGATGAATGGCACCTTTTTGTGTGGGTAGAGGTTTTTTTCACGTTGGTGTTTACCCTCGAATATTTTTTGCGTGTATTCAGTTGGCCTCAGCCAGCGCGTTATGTTTTTAGCCTTTGGGGTTTTATCGATCTCGCCACTATTTTACCGTTTTACGTGATCATGCTGTGGCCGGAGATTGGCATTGATTATCTCTTCGCCTGGCGGGCGATGCGCGTTATTCGTGTGCTGCGTATTCTGAAATTATTACGCATGATGCCCGCTTTAAATGGCATCTGGGGTGCGATAGTTAAATCGCGGCATCAGCTTATTCTGTTCTACGCATTTATCTCGATTGTAATGGTGGTGGCCGGTGCATTAATGTACGGCATTGAAGGGCCCGCGCATGGGTTTACCACCTTAAGTACGTCGGTCTACTGGGCTATTGTGACGGTGACGACCGTAGGCTACGGTGATATCACGCCCCACACGGCACCTGGCCGGGCGGTCGCATCGCTGCTAATTTTGATTGGTTATTCCGTTATTGCGATACCGACCGGCATTATTACCTCACAAATGAGCGGTGAAATAGCCAAACGCCAGCTGGCAAGAATTTGCCCCGACTGCCATCAGAGCGGGCATGAAACGGCGGCGAAATATTGTAAAGCCTGCGGTGGGAAACTACCGGAAGAATAAAAAAGGGGCAGCGCTGGCTGCCCCTTCACACGTCTTATTCGCGCCAAAGAATATGGCATAATTTGTGGTCTTTCTCGCGACACAGCAGTACGCGCGCAAAGATATCGTTAATTTCGCCACCGTCGGTATCGGCAAGGCCAATCACCACTTCAGCGAAGAAGTCCGGGTTCAAATCGAAATCAACGTGTTCCTGCCAGTCTTCTGACGGGTCGAATAACTCTGCACCGCCGCGCTCTTCAAACTGTAAGTTGAACAGAATGACATCAGCGGGATCGAGGTTATCAACCGCCAGTTCGAGAAAAATATCGTAAGCCTGTTCGAGCGTTTCGTCTTCGGTCAGGCGATTGTTTAAATCCATATCCATGATGATTACCTGTTTAACATCTGATGGGCACGTTTTACAGCAACGGGCTAAAGAAGTAAAACAGTCGCTCGGCGATGCGGTGCCAGAACGGGCGTTTCATCCATAAACGGGCGTCCAGCAGGCGGGAGCGGGAGATATAATCATCCTGCACTGCCGCGAGATCGCCGCCGAAACCGGCATCATCGATGACCAGCGTAATTTCGAAGTTAAGCCACAGGCTGCGCATATCCAGGTTCACGGTACCCACCAGGCTTAATTCGCCATCGACCAGCACACTTTTCGTGTGCAGCAGGCCGCCTTCAAACTGATAGATTTTGACACCCGCCGCCAGCAACTCGGTAAAGAATGCCCGGCTGGCCCAGCCGACCAGAACGGAGTCATTCTTGCGCGGCAGGATAATGCTGACGTCCACACCACGCTGCGCAGCGGTACAGATAGCGTGCAGCAGATCATCGCTCGGCACGAAGTAGGGGGTGGTCATAATCAGGTACTCGCGGGCCGCGTAGGTTGCGGTGAGCAGCGCCTGGTGGATCAAGTCTTCCGGGAAACCGGGGCCTGAGGCAATGGTGTGAATCGTGTGCCCGCTGGCTTCTTCAAAGGGCATAATGTTGGTATCGGGCGGCGGTGGCAGAATGCGTTTGCCCGTCTCGATTTCCCAGTCGCAGGAATACACGATACCCATCCCGGTGGCGACCGGGCCTTCCATACGCGCCATCAAATCAACCCACTGACCCACGCCGGAGTCTTGTTTAAAGAAGCGCGGATCGACCATATTCATACTGCCGGTGTAGGCAATATAGTTGTCGATCATGATCATCTTGCGGTGCTGGCGTAAATCCATACGGCGAAGGAAGACACGCATCAGGTTAACTTTCAGCGCCTCAACCACCTCGATGCCGGAGTTTCGCATCATTGCCGCCCATGGGCTGCGGAAGAAGGCGACGCTGCCCGCCGAGTCGAGCATCAATCGGCAGTGAACGCCGCGTCGCGCCGCTGCCATCAGCGACTCAGCAACCTGATCGGCCATGCCGCCGGGCTGCCAGATGTAAAACACCATCTCAATATTGTGGCGTGCCAGCTGGATATCGCGGATCAGCGCCTGCATCACGTCGTCAGAACTGGTCAGCAACTGAAGCTGGTTTCCCTTCATGCCCGCAATGCCCTGGCGACGTTCGCAAAGCTTAAATAAAGACGAGGCGACCGGGCTGTTGTCCTCCGCAAAAATATGTTTGCAAGCTTTGAGATCGTTCAGCCATTTCGCTGTGGAGGGCCACATCGCGCGTGCGCGCTCAGCCCGGCGTTTGCCGAGATGCAGCTCGCCCACCGAGAGATAAGCGATAATCCCGACCAGCGGCAGAATGTAGATAACCAGCAACCATGCCATTGCCGAAGGAACCGCGCGGCGTTTCATCAGAATACGCAGCGTTACCCCCGCAATTAACAACCAGTACCCCAGAATAGCCAGCCAACTCACGACGGTGTAAAAGGTTGTCATAGTCAGAAAGTCCTTTTGAATGCGTTTGTTATGAGTTTACGCATCAGGATTCATCTGGCAAATAAAAACGCGAGGGAAAAGCGCTGGTAAGCCGATTTCCCGGGGGTATAATAACGGCTCTTCTTCGATAAGAGCGGTAGAAATGAAGCGTAGTAGACCGGAAGTGGGGCGCTGGCGGATGTTGCGTCAGGCGAGCCGCCGCAAAGCCCGTTGGCTGGAAGCGCAGTCGCGCCGTAATATGCGTATCCACTCCATCAGAAAGTGCCTGGTCGGGCGACAGCGTAATTGCTTGCTGTATGCCATTTACGATCTTTAATGGCAAAAGGGCACCGCTTGCGGTGCCCGATGTTTTTCTGAACTCAGAATACTTTTTTGTACGGACGCACGGTCACGCGTTCATACACGCCCGCCGCCACATATGGGTCGTCCTGTGCCCAGGACTGCGCCGCTTCCAGTGATTCGAACTCAGCAATGACCGTTGAGCCGCTAAAACCCGCAGCGCCGGGATCGTTACTATCAACCGCAGGCATCGGGCCCGCCGTCAGAAGGCGACCTTCATCATGCAGCAGTTGTAAACGGGCCAGGTGAGCCGGGCGGACAGACAGACGTTTCTCAAGGGTGTCGGCGTAATCTTCAGCGTAAATGACGTAAAGCACGGGCAGAACTCCTGTTTTAGTTAGCTGTAAATTACGGTAAGTGAAAGCGGCAACGACTGCAATGCAAAGTTAAAACAATGATAAATCAGGGTGGCCGGGCGTGCTTTTTTTCAGCAAAAGCGGCGGAAACTTGACGGAAGATAAGATGCCTTATTGAATATGATTGCTATTTGCATTTAAAATCACACTCATCATTTTTCAACAGTAACGATTATGACTTCAATGACCCTTGATTTACCTCGCCGCTTTCCGTGGCCAACATTGCTGTCCGTTGGTATTCACGGTGCCGTCGTGGCGGGCCTGCTTTACACCTCGGTACATCAGGTTATTGAACTGCCCGCACCCGCTCAGCCTATTTCCATTACGATGGTTGCGCCTTCCGACCTCGAGCCGCCTCAGGCCGTTCAGCCACCGCAACCCGTAGCCGAGCCTGAACCCGAGCCAGAACCGGAAGTGGTTCCCGAACCGCCAAAAGAAGCACCGGTGGTTATTGAAAAACCGAAACCTAAGCCGAAGCCAAAACCGAAACCTAAGCCGGTGAAAAAAGTGGAAGAGCGTAAGCCGGAAGTGAAGCCGGTAGAGACGCGTCCATTATCGACGACGACCAACGATGCGCCACCGGCGCGCGCTGTCGCCAATAACCAGACGGGCACCAGCAAGCCGACGATCACGGCACCGACGGGGCCGAAAGCGTTAAATCGTTCACAGCCGAGTTATCCGACGCGCGCACTGGCGCTGCGTATCGAAGGTAAAGTTCGCGTCAAGTTCGATGTGACAGCAGATGGTCGAGTGGAAAATGTTGAAATTCTCTCCGCGCAGCCGTCGAATATGTTCGAACGCGACGTGAAAGCGGCGATGCGCAAATGGCGCTACGAAGCCGGCAAGCCGGGTAACGGTTTGATCATGAATATTGAGTTCCGCCTTAAAGGCGTACAGATGAGCTAAACCTGAAAGCCCCCGAATAGGGGGCTTTTGCTATCCAGTTTACGCTGCCAGCACGTTATCCAGCGCTTTCTGCGCAATCACCAGATGCTGCCCTCCGAACAGAATTGCCCGGTTAAACAAGGTATAAAGTTGATAGACCGACTGGCGTTCAAGAAAATCAGCCGGCAAAGGTGAAACGGACTGGTAGCCATCGTAAATTTGCGGCGGCTGTTCCGGATGCAGCGGCAGCATCGCCAGGTCGCATTCCCGGTCACCCCAGTAGCAGGCAGGATCGAAGATATAAGGGCCGTTTGGGCCGAGCGCGCAGTTGTTGGACCACAAATCGCCGTGCAATAACGCTGGCTGCGGCTGATGCGAGCTCAGGCGTTGCTGAACGTGATCGACAATGGCATCAATGTCGCCAAATTCCATCCCTTTCTCCGCAGCCAGCTCCAGCTGCCAGCCAATACGCTGCTCGGCAAAAAAGGTGGACCAGCGGCGCTGCCAGGCGTTTGGCTGCGGCGTGGTGGAGAGATCGTTATCAAAGTCGAGGCCAAACTGCGGTTGATCGCTCCACTGATGAAGACGCGCAATTTGTTGCCCAAGTAGGAAAGCGTTGTGCGCGTCCAGCGGACGGGGAGGGAGATATTCCATCACCAGGAAGCTGTAATCGCGGTCTGAACCGACGGCGAAAACTTTCGGCACCGTCACGGTTTTACTGCGGGACAAGAGTTCGAGTTGATCAGCTTCCGCCGTGAAGATGGGCAGCAGCTCACGTTCATCGCATTTCACAAAGAGATCGCGACCTGCGTAGCGAATATGCCATGCGGCGTGGATCTCACCGCCTGGCAGTTCGTCGCGCTGCTCGATTTCACCTTTGCCGAGTTGTTCACTTAACAGGTTACCGATCGCTTGCCACATGATGTCTCTCCCCATGTTTTCTGCCAGATCATAAGGTTAGCGCACAAATGCGGTGCAAAAACTCGAACTAACGCACAACCAGGAGTTAAAATGCCGGAACAGCATTTATTGATCTTTCAGCCACTGCTCGAATGTGATTACGTCAATATCAACGGATTTGCCGATAGCGGTATCCGCAAGCCCACTCACTAACGCCTTAATTTCCTGACTATTTTGCGGGCTCACCAGGCCAAATGTGTTGGTGCCCAGTTCGTGTACTTTGCCTTCATCATCCGTGAGTGTAAGAGTAAATCCGGCGCGGGTCAGATGGTTATTGAGTTCATTAAGCTCAGTCAGCGTCTCTTCCTGAAATTTAATCGTCACGACGTAACGGGCGACATCACCGCTCATAATTCACCTCATTGTTAACAATAGAATTTTTTTAGCATAGTCGATTGGCGCGATTTCGCGACCCGGACGGAGATTCCGGGTCGGATGTCATTATTTATTCTGCGACAAATAATCGAAGATTTGCTGCGTGTTTTCGTGAGAGCAGAGACGAGTGCCCTGATTAATCGTGGCCGCGCTCCCGGCGGCAACGCCGTAACGCACCATCTCCTCAAGCCCGGCATTTTCCGCCAGTTTCAACACCATCGCGCCAACCATGCTGTCACCAGCGCCAACGGTGCTCTGGCTCTTAATCGGCGGCGGCACAACCTGAACGCAGTTATTCGCATCCACGGCAAGCGCGCCCTGAGCGCCGAGGGAGACGACCACCCGTGTGGCTTTTCCACTGTGAATGATCTCTTCAGCTGCTTTGCGCACATCATTTGGCTGAGTTAAATCGCGTTGCACTAATGCGCTGAGCTCTTTCTGATTCGGTTTGACTAACTCAATGTGGCCGATATCCAGCGCGGCGGCCAGCGCATCGCCGGAGCTATCCACAACGCAGCGTACGCCATGCTGTTGTGCCGACTTAATCAGCGCGACAAAGCGTTCAAGGCTGACGCCGGGGGGAAGGCTGCCGCTTATCACCAGCAGTGAACCAGCTTCAATTTGGGTGACTTTCTCTTCGAGCCTACGAATTTCGTCCTCATGTAGCGTAGCGCCGGGCATCACGAAGCGATATTGTTCGCCGCTGGTGTTGACGTGGACGTGGAGATTCTGGCGTGTCCATTCCCGCGCCTCAACACATTCTACCGGGACATGTTCTTCGGTGAGCAGGGCGGCGAGGTGTTCACCCGTTGCGCCGCCTACGGGAAAGATTGCCGTCGCCTTTCCGCCTAAAAACGTAATCGCGCGGGCGACGTTAATTCCGCCTCCGCCAGGTTCAAAAACCGGTGAGCTACAGCGTAGTTTCCCTTCGGGATAAATTTGCGGCGTCTGCGTGGCGCTGTCGAGCGAAGGGGCGAATGTGAGCGTATAAATCTTAACCATTACTATTACCTCCCTTTATGACCATAAGGCCAGACCTGTCTCAGCCAGAATGTAAGTCTGGCACCGAAAAGGCGAGAGTGAAAGTCACAACACTATAATTTTCAATAAAATGGATAGCTTTACGTGCGAATATCTATATGAAATAAAGCGCGTTTTGAGATCGTTCTTATTCAAAAAATGAAAGAAGAATTCATTGCTATGTTATGCGGCGCTTTTTATAATTTGTTACCTTTCAATGGACCGCCTGTCGTTGATCCTCGCGAAAGTTTCCGGGACCGTTAAGGTCTCTTTTTTTGTTGTACGGACTCTTAATAAATGAAGCTTTTGAAGACAGTACCTGCGGCTGTGATGCTGCTGGGTGGCGTGTTTGCGTCAATGTATGCAGCTGCCGATGATTCCGTTTTTACTGTCATGGATGACCCTTCCTCCGCGAAGAAGCCTTTTGAAGGCACTGTTAATGCGGGCTATCTGGCCCAGTCGGGTAACACCAAGAGTTCCTCACTGACCGCTGACTCCACCTTAACCTGGTATGGTAATACGACTGCCTGGTCTCTGTGGGGGAACGCCAGTAATACCTCTTCTAACGATGAGCGATCTTCTGAAAAATATGCGGTAGGTGGACGTAGCCGTTATAACATGACGGATGCAGACTATTTATTCGGCCAGGCCAGCTGGTTGACCGACCGTTACAACGGTTACCGCGAGCGCGACGTGTTCACCGCCGGTTATGGTCGTCAGTTCCTCAATGGCCCGGTGCACAGTTTCCGTTTTGAATTTGGTCCTGGTGTTCGTTATGACAAGTACACCAATGACGAAACAGAAACCCAGGCTTTGGGTTATGCTTCAGGCACTTATGCCTGGCAGATGACCGATACGGCGAAATTCACGCAGGGTGTTTCTGTGTTTGGTTCCGACGACACCACGGTAAACTCCGAAAGCGCCCTGAACGTCGCAATCAACGAGCACTTTGGTCTCAAGGTTGCCTACAACGTCACCTGGAACTCAGAGCCGCCAGCGACGGCTCCGGAACATACAGATCGTCGCACCACGCTTTCTCTCGGTTATAAAATGTAATTTTAAACAGGCCGGAATAACACCGGCCTGTTTGTCATAAATAACGCCCGCCTGTATTATTAAATTCTCAACAACGTTTTAAATTTAATAAAAAGAAGATTCCTCCATAATATCTCCATAATTAATCTTGTTGATATATTTTTACCTAATTTGACACGAAAAGCTAAATAATAGGGCTGGTCAAAAATGTGATCTGGATCTACACTGTTGTCAAGGGCGGAAAATGACGCCCGGATTCAAAAGTGCTAATCAAACCAGAGAATAACCATTATGAAAAATATTAAAATCGCAACAGCAGCAGCTGTGCTGTCTGCACTTTCATTCGGTGTATTTGCCGCTGAACCTGCAACGCCTTCTGCCAGTACTCCTGCAACCCAGCACGTCGGAATCACCTCCGCGCATGACGTTGAAGCGGGCTCAAACATCGCGCCTGGCTCTCAATCCACTGGCCGTTCAATGGATGATGCCTTCAATGTGCATACCCTGGTCGCGGGTGAGTGGTCCTGATAGCATCACGCCTTATTAATAAGAATTTCTTATTATTTGGTGGTCAGAAAAAACCGGGTGGAGATGTACCGGTTTTTCTATTTTGAGTTTTAGCTTACCGATTGTTAATTGTCAGAATTGTCTGCCAAAATGACCGGGTTGTTAATTTTTGTATTGCACAACGTCAGCCAGTCAGCATTGCCGCATCGATTAAAATGTTAATCGATCGCACTTTTTGTTTATTTTCCTTTCCATGACATTCCTTTAAACGTTTATCGCCCGAGCGTTTTCCTTCCGCTCCTCTTCTGTATCCTGTTGGAGGGAAAAGCAGCATCAGAAGCAGGGAAGAGTAATTGCGGCTTTAATCACGTAACAATGATGTGTAAACTAGTTGGCGGTGTTATCAACAAGCGGATGTAGGTGGCCTCAATACCTCGTATCGATGCCTCATATTTCGCAGAGTGAAGCGGGAATCAGTCCATAACTTGTTGATAAATTTCATTATATTGTTTTGTATGTGCTCTTTCGTGTGGGGCACCACTGCAAATAAGGACATAACATGCCTGTAATTACTCTTCCTGATGGCAGCCAACGCCATTACGACCACGCAGTAAGCCCAATGGATGTGGCTCTGGATATCGGTCCAGGGCTGGCAAAAGCCACTATCGCCGGTCGCGTTAATGGTGAACTGGTCGATGCGTCTGATGTGATTGAAAACGATGTAACCCTTTCTTTGATTACCGCGAAAGATGAAGAAGGGCTGGAGATCATTCGTCACTCCTGCGCACACCTGCTCGGTCATGCTATTAAGCAGCTCTGGCCGAACACAAAAATGGCAATCGGTCCGGTTATCGACAACGGCTTCTACTATGACGTTGATCTTGACCATACCCTGACCCAGGAAGACATCGACGCGCTCGAGAAACGTATGCACGAGCTCGCCGAGAAAAACTACGATGTCATCAAGAAGAAAGTCAGCTGGCATGAAGCCCGCGAGACCTTCGTAAAACGGGGTGAAATCTACAAAGTTTCCATCCTTGATGAAAACATCGCGCATGATGATAAGCCTGGCTTGTATCATCACGAAGAATACGTCGACATGTGCCGCGGTCCGCACGTGCCGAACATGCGTTTCTGCCATCACTTCAAACTGATGAAAACCGCAGGCGCGTACTGGCGTGGCGACAGCGACAATAAAATGTTGCAGCGTATCTACGGTACCGCGTGGGCAGATAAAAAAGCGCTGAATGCGTATCTGCAACGTCTGGAAGAAGCGGCGAAACGCGATCACCGTAAAATCGGTAAGCAGCTCGACCTGTATCATATGCAGGAAGAAGCGCCGGGTATGGTCTTCTGGCACAACGACGGCTGGACTATCTTCCGTGAACTGGAAGTGTTCGTTCGTTCGAAACTGAAAGAGTACCAGTACCAGGAAGTAAAAGGTCCGTTCATGATGGACCGCGTGCTGTGGGAAAAAACCGGCCACTGGGATAACTACAAAGACGCAATGTTCACCACCTCTTCTGAGAACCGTGAATACTGCATCAAACCAATGAACTGCCCAGGCCACGTTCAGATCTTCAACCAGGGTCTGAAATCCTACCGCGATCTGCCGCTGCGTATGGCGGAATTCGGTAGCTGCCACCGTAACGAGCCGTCAGGCGCGCTGCACGGCCTGATGCGTGTACGTGGGTTCACTCAGGATGACGCGCATATCTTCTGTACTGAAGAGCAAATCCGCGATGAAGTGAACGCCTGTATTCGTATGGTCTACGATATGTACAGCACCTTTGGCTTCGAGAAAATCGTCGTCAAACTCTCCACTCGCCCGGATAAACGTATCGGTAGCGACGAGATGTGGGATCGTGCTGAGGCGGACTTAGCGGTTGCGCTGGAAGAAAACAACATCCCGTTTGAGTATCAACTGGGTGAAGGCGCATTCTACGGTCCGAAAATTGAATTTACCCTGTATGACTGCCTCGATCGTGCATGGCAGTGCGGTACTGTACAGCTGGACTTCTCCTTGCCGTCTCGTCTGAGCGCTTCTTATGTAGGCGAAGACAACGAGCGTAAGGTTCCGGTAATGATTCACCGCGCAATTCTGGGGTCGATGGAACGCTTTATCGGCATCCTGACCGAAGAATTCGCCGGCTTCTTCCCAACCTGGCTCGCCCCGGTGCAGGTCGTCGTCATGAATATTACTGATTCTCAGGCTGAATATGTTAACGAATTGACCCGTAAACTACAAAATGCAGGCATTCGTGTAAAAGCAGACTTGAGAAATGAGAAGATTGGCTTTAAAATCCGCGAGCACACTTTACGTCGTGTCCCTTATATGTTGGTCTGTGGTGATAAAGAGGTGGAAGCAGGCAAAGTGGCCGTTCGCACCCGCCGCGGTAAAGACCTGGGCAGCCTGGACGTAAATGAAGTGATCGAGAAGCTGCAACAAGAGATTCGCAGCCGCAGTCTTCAACAACTGGAGGAATAAGGTATTAAAGGCGGAAAACGAGTTCAAACGGCACGTCCGAATCGTATCAATGGCGAGATTCGCGCCCAGGAAGTTCGCTTAACAGGTCTGGAAGGCGAAGCGCTGGGAATTGTGAGTCTGAGAGAAGCGATCGAAAAAGCTGAAGAAGCTGGAGTAGATTTAGTTGAAATCAGCCCTAACGCCGAACCGCCAGTTTGTCGTATTATGGACTACGGCAAGTTCCTTTATGAAAAGAGTAAGTCTTCTAAGGAACAGAAGAAAAAGCAAAAAGTTATCCAGGTTAAGGAAATTAAATTCCGTCCTGGTACCGACGATGGCGATTATCAGGTAAAACTCCGCAGCCTGATTCGCTTTCTGGAAGATGGCGATAAGGCCAAGATCACGCTGCGTTTCCGCGGTCGTGAGATGGCCCACCAACAGATTGGTATGGAAGTGCTGACGCGCGTTCGTGACGATCTGAGTGAACTGGCAGTAGTCGAATCCTTCCCAACGAAGATCGAAGGCCGCCAGATGATCATGGTGCTCGCTCCTAAGAAGAAACAGTAAGGCCATCAAGTAATCATTCCTGTGGGCCTCGGCTCACAGGTTGATTCGCCTTTGTTTCGTTTATTAACAATGCGAAGTGGAAGTTATTAAAATGCCAAAAATTAAGACCGTACGCGGTGCTGCTAAGCGCTTCAAAAAAACCGGTAAAGGTGGTTTTAAGCACAAGCACGCTAACCTGCGTCACATTCTGACCAAAAAAGCGACCAAACGTAAACGTCACCTGCGTCCGAAAGCCATGGTTTCCAAAGGCGATCTGGGCCTGGTAATCGCGTGCCTGCCGTACGCATAAGTCGTTAACGTTTTTTTAACTTTTTAATTAGAATAGATACAGGAGAGCACACATGGCTCGCGTAAAACGTGGTGTAATTGCACGTGCACGTCACAAGAAAATTTTGAAACAAGCTAAAGGCTACTACGGTGCGCGTTCTCGCGTATACCGCGTTGCCTTCCAGGCTGTTATCAAAGCAGGTCAGTACGCTTACCGTGACCGTCGTCAACGTAAGCGTCAGTTCCGTCAACTGTGGATTGCACGTATCAACGCTGCAGCACGTCAGAACGGTATTTCTTACAGCAAATTCATCAACGGCCTGAAAAAAGCCTCTGTTGAAATCGACCGTAAGATCCTGGCTGATATCGCCGTATTCGACAAAGTAGCGTTCACCGCTCTGGTCGAAAAAGCGAAAGCAGCTCTGGCATAAGCCAGTTGAAAGAGGGAGCTTGTCTCCCTCTTTTCGTTTCAACGCTATCAAAACATTGACTTTTATTGTGGCAAGCCTTTCAATAAACGTCAGACGAATTTTACCCTTAAGGTAACGCAAGCATGAATGCTGCTATTTTCCGCTTCTTTTTTTACTTTAGCACCTGAAACCAGGAGGCTAGCGCGTGAAAGAAGAAACGAAAAACAGCGCCTGAAAGCCTCCCCAGTGGAGGCTTTTTTCGTTTGTACAGCACAAAAATTAAGTCCAACGAACCAGTGTCTTCACCGACACAATGAGGAAAACCATGTCACATCTCGCAGAGCTGGTTGCCAGTGCGAAGGCAGCCATTAACCAGGCCTCGGATGTCGCCACGTTAGATAACGTTCGCGTCGAGTACCTTGGCAAAAAAGGGCATCTGACCCTTCAGATGACAACACTGCGTGATCTGCCGCCAGAAGAGCGCCCGGCAGCAGGTGCGGTCATTAACGAAGCAAAAGAGCAAGTTCAGCAGGCGATGAACGCCCGTAAAGCTGAGCTGGAAAGTGCAGTTCTGAACGCCCGTCTGGCTGCTGAAACCATCGACATCTCCCTGCCGGGTCGTCGTATTGAAAACGGCGGTCTGCACCCGGTTACCCGTACTATCGACCGTATTGAAAGTTTCTTCGGTGAGCTCGGCTTTACCGTGGCGACCGGTCCGGAAATCGAAGATGATTACCACAACTTCGATGCGCTGAATATTCCAGGACATCACCCGGCACGCGCTGACCACGACACTTTCTGGTTTGATGCCACGCGTCTGCTGCGCACCCAAACCTCTGGCGTACAGATCCGCACCATGAAGGATCAGGAGCCGCCAATCCGCATCATTGCACCGGGCCGCGTATATCGTAACGACTACGACCAAACGCATACCCCGATGTTCCATCAGATGGAAGGTCTGATCGTTGATAAAAACATCAGCTTTACCAATCTGAAGGGCACACTGCATGACTTCCTGCGTAACTTCTTTGAAGAAGATCTGCAGATTCGTTTCCGTCCTTCTTATTTCCCGTTCACCGAACCGTCTGCGGAAGTTGACGTGATGGGTAAAAACGGTAAATGGCTGGAAGTGCTCGGCTGCGGGATGGTTCACCCGAACGTGCTGCGCAATGTCGGCATTGACCCGGAAGTTTACTCTGGTTTCGCCTTCGGTATGGGGATGGAGCGTCTGACCATGCTGCGTTACGGCGTCACCGATTTACGTGCATTCTTCGAAAACGATCTGCGTTTCCTCAAACAGTTTAAATAAGGGCAGGGCAAAACAATGAAATTCAGTGAACTGTGGTTACGCGAATGGGTTAACCCGGCCATCGATAGCGAAGCGCTGTCCGGCCAAATCACCATGGCTGGCCTGGAAGTCGACGGCGTTGAGCCGGTTGCGGGCACATTCAACGGCGTGGTTGTGGGCGAAGTGGTTGAGTGCGGTCAGCACCCGAACGCCGACAAACTGCGCGTAACGAAAGTGAATGTAGGCGGTGAACGCCTGCTTGATATCGTCTGTGGCGCGCCAAACTGCCGTCAGGGCCTGCGTGTGGCAGTTGCCACCATCGGCGCGGTACTGCCGGGCGATTTCAAAATTAAAGCCGCCAAACTGCGTGGTGAACCGTCTGAAGGGATGCTGTGTTCGTTCTCCGAGCTGGGTATTTCCGACGACCATAGCGGCATTATCGAACTGCCAGCGGATGCGCCGATCGGTACCGATATCCGTGAATATCTGAAGCTTGATGACAACACCATCGAAATCAGCGTCACGCCGAACCGCGCCGACTGCCTCGGTATCATCGGGGTTGCCCGTGATGTAGCGGTGCTGAACAAACTGCCGCTGGTTGAGCCGGAAATTACGCCGGTTGCCGCCACCATCAACGACACGCTGCCGATCACCGTTGAAGCCGCCGACGCTTGCCCGCGCTATCTGGGTCGCGTAGTGAAAGGCATCAACGTCAAAGCACCAACCCCGCTGTGGATGAAAGAAAAACTGCGTCGCTGCGGTATTCGTTCCATTGACGCGGTTGTTGACGTCACCAACTACGTGCTGCTTGAACTGGGCCAACCGATGCACGCATTCGATAAAGATCGTATCGAGGGCGGTATCGTTGTGCGCATGGCAAAAGAGGGCGAAACGCTGGTTCTGCTTGACGGTAGCGAAGCGAAACTGAAATCCGATACCCTGGTCATTGCCGACCATAACAAAGCGCTGGCAATGGGCGGCATCTTTGGTGGCGAACACTCTGGCGTGAATGGCGAAACGCAAAACGTTCTGCTGGAGTGCGCTTTTTTCAACCCGCTGTCTATTACTGGCCGCGCGCGTCGTCATGGCCTGCATACGGATGCCTCTCACCGCTATGAGCGTGGTGTCGATCCGGCGCTGCAGTACAAAGCCCTGGAGCGCGCCACCCGCCTGCTGATGGATATTTGCGGCGGTGAAGCTGGCCCGGTTATCGATGTTACCAACGAATCTACGCTGCCGAAACGTGCGACCATCACCCTGCGTCGCAGCAAGCTGGATCGCCTGATTGGTCATCACATTGCCGATGACGTGGTGACCGATATTCTCCAGCGTCTGGGCTGTGAAGTGACCGTCGGTAACGACCAGTGGCAGGCCGTTGCGCCGAGCTGGCGTTTCGACATGGAAATTGAAGAAGACCTGGTAGAAGAAGTTGCGCGTCTGTTTGGCTATGACAACATCCCGAACGAGCCTGTGCAGGCCGGTCTGGTAATGGGCAGCCATAAAGAAGCTAACCTGTCGCTCAAGCGCGTAAAAACGATGCTGAATGACAAAGGCTACCAGGAAGTGATTACTTATAGCTTCGTCGATCCGAAAGTGC
Organism: Pseudocitrobacter corydidari; assembly: GCF_021172065.1. Classification (NCBI taxonomy): domain Bacteria; kingdom Pseudomonadati; phylum Pseudomonadota; class Gammaproteobacteria; order Enterobacterales; family Enterobacteriaceae; genus Pseudocitrobacter; species Pseudocitrobacter corydidari. The sequence continues at coordinate 1,060,631 of NZ_CP087880.1, forward strand.
AGCAGCTGATTCACCCGGGCGAAGAAGCGCTGATTCTGCCAAGCCCTATCTCCAGTGAAATGTCCGCGATGCGTCTTTCTCTGTGGAGCGGCCTGCTGACCACCGTGGTCTATAACCAGAATCGTCAGCAGAACCGCGTACGTATCTTCGAAACCGGTCTGCGCTTTGTACCGGATACCCAGGCTCCGCTGGGCATTCGTCAGGATGTGATGCTGGGCGGCGTGAGTTGCGGCAACCGCTACGAAGAGCACTGGAACCTGGCAAAAGAGACCGTTGATTTCTATGATTTAAAAGGCGATCTCGAGGCTGTTCTCGATCTGACCGGTAAACTGTCTGATATTCAGTTTAAAGCTGAAGCCAATCCGGCACTGCATCCGGGCCAGTCCGCGGCGATTTATCTGAAAGGTGAACGTATTGGTTTCATTGGGGTTGTTCACCCGGAACTGGAACGTAAACTGGATCTCAACGGTCGCACACTGGTGTTCGAACTGGAGTGGAGCAAGCTCGCAGACCGCGTGGTTCCTCAGGCACAAGAGATTTCTCGCTTCCCGGCAAACCGTCGTGATATCGCGGTTGTGGTGGCAGAAAACGTACCGGCAGCGGATATTTTGTCCGAATGTAAGAAAGTTGGCGTAAATCAGATAGTTGGCGTAAACTTATTTGACGTGTACCGTGGTAAGGGTGTTGCGGAGGGGTATAAGAGCCTCGCTATCAGCCTGATCCTTCAGGATACCAGCCGTACACTTGAAGAAGAGGATATTGCCACTACCGTTGCCAAGTGTGTAGAGGCATTAAAAGAGCGATTCCAGGCATCATTGAGGGATTGAACCTATGGCGCTTACAAAAGCTGAAATGTCAGAATATCTGTTTGATAAGCTTGGGCTTAGCAAGCGGGATGCCAAAGAGCTGGTTGAGCTGTTTTTTGAAGAGATCCGTCGTGCTCTGGAAAATGGCGAACAGGTTAAACTTTCCGGTTTTGGTAATTTTGACCTGCGAGACAAAAATCAACGCCCGGGTCGTAACCCGAAAACGGGCGAAGATATTCCCATTACAGCCCGGCGCGTGGTGACCTTCAGACCCGGTCAGAAGTTAAAAAGCCGTGTCGAAAACGCGACGCCCAAAGAAGAGTAATTGCACTAACCAAAAAGGCCGCTATGCGGCCTTTTTTCTTTTCCCGCACGTGGAACCACCGTAAAATCAAACACCTCTCTTGCTGGCACATGGACTACTATGCTGGACTACGTACATCTTCAGCAGCGACGCAATCGGCGCTGGCTCATGATACTGGCGCTCACCCTGCTTGCTGCGCTGACGATAAGCCTCTGTGCCGGAGACCGATGGATCGCCCCAGGCAGCTGGTTTAGCGCTACCGGAAAGCTCTTTATCTGGCAGATTCGCCTGCCGCGTACCGTTGCGGTTCTGTTGGTTGGGGCCGCGCTGGCGCTGTCGGGCGCCGTAATGCAGGCGCTGTTTGAAAACCCGCTGGCGGAGCCTGGCCTGCTGGGGGTTTCTAATGGTGCAGGCGTCGGGCTGATTGCCGCCGTGATGTTAGGGCAGGGAATGCTGCCCGGCTGGGCGCTCGGCCTGTCAGCAATTCTCGGGGCGTTGCTTATTACCTTTATTCTGATGCGTTTTGCCAGACGCCATCTTTCTACCAGTAAACTACTCTTAGCCGGGGTGGCGCTGGGCATTATTTGCAGCGCGCTGATGACCTGGGCCGTTTACTTCTCTACATCTTTTGATTTACGCCAGCTAATGTATTGGATGATGGGCGGCTTTGGCGGTGTGGATTGGCAACAGAGCTGGCTGATGCTGGGGCTGATTCCGGTCATCGCATGGATTTGCCTGCAATCACAGCCGCTAAATTTACTGGCGCTGGGCGAAACTTCAGCCCGACAACTGGGTGTCCCCATCTGGCTGTGGCGTAAACTGCTGGTGATTGCCACCGGTTGGCTGGTTGGCGTCAGCGTGGCGCTGGCGGGGGCAATCGGCTTTGTCGGCCTTGTGGTGCCACATATGCTGCGGCTGTGCGGTCTGTCCGATCATCGGGTGCTGCTGCCGGCCTGCGCACTGGCAGGGGCAAGCACGTTGCTGGCGGCGGACATCATTGCGCGGCTGGCACTTCAGGCGGCTGAACTTCCTATCGGTGTTGTGACGGCGACCACGGGAGCGCCCGTCTTTATCTGGCTATTATTGCGTTCTGGGCGCTGACGTTCAGTACATATGCTAATGAGGATATTATGGAAAACACAATTCTGAACATTGAAGTTACAACGATTGATGGTGAAAAAACGACCCTGGAACGTTTCAGAGGGAACGTCCTGTTGATCGTGAATGTGGCATCTAAATGCGGATTAACCCCGCAGTACGAACAGCTGGAAAGCCTGCAAACGTCGCTTGAGTATGAAGGCTTTGCGGTGCTGGGGTTCCCGTGCAACCAGTTCCTGGGACAGGAGCCGGGCAGTGAAGACGACATTAAAACGTTCTGCCGCACCACCTACGGCGTGACGTTCCCTATGTTTAGTAAAATCGACGTTAATGGCGAAGGGCGTCATCCGCTCTATCAGACCTTAACGCGCGCCGCGCCAAAAGCCATAGCGCCGAAGGGCAGCGAGTTTTATGAAAAAATGGCCAGCAAAGGTCGTGCGCCTGCGCAGCCTGGCGACATTCTGTGGAATTTTGAGAAATTCCTCGTTGGCCGTGACGGTCGCGTAGTCGCACGCTTCTCACCGGATATGTCGCCGGAAGATCCGATTCTGATTAATGCGATTCAGAAAGCACTGGTTCTGTAATGACAATGCTGATGCAACTGCAAGACGTCAGTGAGGGAATGCGTTTAACGCAGTTTAGCGCAGAGGTTCACGCTGGCGAGATCATCCACCTCGTAGGGCCGAACGGCGCGGGGAAGAGTACGCTGTTAACCCGCATGGCGGGGTTAAGTTCCGGGAAGGGCGCCGTCACGCTAAACGGTAAACCGTTGGGCGAATGGACCTCACTGGAGCTGGCGCAAAAGCGTGCGTATCTTTCCCAGCATCAGTCGCCACCATTCGCCATGCCCGTCTGGCATTTTCTGCTGTTGCATCAGCATGATAAAACGGAACATACGCTTTGTGCGCAGGTAACGGAAGCGCTAGGTCTGGTAGATAAACTGGGCCGTAATGTGAATCAGCTTTCCGGTGGCGAGTGGCAGCGCGTGCGGCTTGCTGCGGTAATCCTGCAGATTCATCCTTCTGGCAATCCCCATGGTCAACTTCTGCTACTCGATGAGCCCATGAACAGTCTCGATGTTGCACAGCAGGCAGCCCTTGATCGTGTGCTGGACACATTGCGTTCTCGCGGTATTGCGATAGTGATGAGCAGTCACGATCTCAATCACACGCTGCGGCATGCCGACAACGTATGGCTGTTATGCAAAGGGCAATTAATCGCCAGTGGGACAACGGAAGATGTATTAACGCCCGCTTTACTCTTTAGCGCCTATAATATTTCTTTCCAGCGTCTGGAGATTGCAGGGCACCAGATGCTGGTTGCCGGGTAAGTCTGGCCTGGAAAACGAACCAGGGGCGCCAGGGAAACATTAAGTATCATTGCTTACTTGCCAGGGAATAAGTAACCGGGCTAAATTATCGGGAAATTAAAAAAGAGAGGATTCGCCGGATATGCGATTCTTGATTATTTTTATAGCGGCTTTATTTTTGGCGGGATGTAGTCACCATGCACCGCCCCCAAATCCAAGACTGTCGGATTCAATAACCGTAATTGCTAATTTAAACGATCAGTTGCGCAACTGGCACGGCACGCCTTACCGCTATGGTGGGATGAATCGCCGTGGAATTGATTGTTCCGGGTTTGTCCTAACCACTTTCCGCGATAAATTTGAAATGCAGTTACCGCGCGAAACGCGTCAGCAGGCAAAGATTGGCACCGAAATTGATAAAGACGATCTGCTACCCGGCGATCTGGTTTTCTTCAAGACCGGCTCAGGGGACAGTGGCCTCCACGTCGGTATCTATGATACGGATAACCAGTTTATCCATGCATCGACCAGCCAGGGCGTCACGCGCTCATCGCTGGATAACGTCTACTGGCGCAAGAAATTTTGGCAGGCCAGACGAATTTAATGGTTAAATGACGAAGGGGCGTGATGCCCCTTCGGCGTATTTAAATTAATGATATTTAAAAAACAGATTACGACTCATTATTGTTTTTGTTAACAATTTGAAAGTCACCTGGTCATAGATTGTATTAATCTATGATTTTCGATTACAATCATTACATTCCAGCGAAGGAATGTGAAAATAAAACGGAAAATGAAAGCAATCCGACTAAAATCAATCGACCCACGTTTATTGTTTTGTGACTTCAGGACCCTTGAAATGACTTATCGAGAAGGGCTGTCGCAATGATTGTAACCCTTGACCGTGCCTGGCGTTCAGAGCTGTTATTTCTACCTGCCCGAAATGCTGATGGCAAACTGATTGGTTTGAAAGTCGTTGCACATTTTATTGGTGTAGAGAACTCTGTACGTATCCCGACGAATCTCATCCTGCCGAAACTGACGCCCGATGAAGAGTTAGTGCTATTTCGCGAAAAGCTCGCGTTGCTTAATACCTGCCAACTGTTTTTTATTCAGCAGCAGGTGACGGCGTGGCTTGCAATTACCCCTGCGATTGTTAACGCTATACTCTCGGACGCATTGCTGGCAGCCGAGGTTTCACGTTATCCGTTTGTCGAGCTGGTGGTGAGCGAACGATTCCCTGGGCTCAACCAGCCAGACGACACCCATCCGCTCACACTTCTGGCAAAACGCTTCCCGCTGGCGTTAGCAAACTTTGGCTCCGGTGAAGCCTCTACGCGCGCTGTATTTGCTGGATTGTTTCAGCGCATTGTTATCGATCGTCAGTTTGTTCAGCGCCAGCTCTCTTCTGCATCCTTCGAGCCCTTTATTCGCGCCATTACCACGCAAGTTCAGCCCTATTGCCAGGGCATCATGATTGCGGGGATTAATACGGAATCCGCACGTGAACGTGTATTACCTTTCGGTTTCAGCGGCATGCTGGGCGAGCTATGGCCCGCTGTGCCGGGATCCTCGTTATTGACGCTGGTGCAGGGATAACCTTGCATATTGCCGGGTGTTTAAACGGGCATTAACCCCTACACTACAGACAGGAGGACCTATGACCCTGTCTTTTAATACCCGCTGGCGCGATGAGCTGCCAGGTTTTTACAGCGAGCTCAATCCGACGCCGCTACAGAATGCCCGCCTGATATGGCATAACACCCCGCTTGCCGATGAACTCGGCATCGCGTCATCCCTGTTTGCGCCTGAACGTGGCGCTGGCGTGTGGGGTGGTGAAGCCTTGCTCCCCGGAATGAAACCGCTGGCGCAGGTGTATAGCGGGCATCAGTTTGGTGTCTGGGCGGGGCAACTGGGTGATGGGCGCGGCATCCTGCTGGGTGAACAGCAACTGGCCGACGGCACGTCGGTAGACTGGCACCTGAAAGGCGCCGGCTTAACTCCCTATTCGCGAATGGGCGATGGCCGTGCTGTGTTGCGCTCCACGCTTCGTGAAAGCCTGGCCTCGGAAGCGATGCATCATCTCGGTATTCCTACTACGCGCGCGCTTTCCATTGTAACCAGTGATACGCCCATCCAGCGTGAAACCATTGAACAGGGCGCTATGCTCATGCGTATTGCGCAAAGTCATGTCCGTTTTGGCCACTTTGAACATTTCTACTATCGTCGTGAAATGGACAAAGTCCAGCAGCTGGCCGATTTTGTTATTCGCCACTACTGGCCGCATCTTCAGCAGGAAGCGGATCGCTACGCACTCTGGTTCCGCGACGTGGTTACGCGCACCGGGCAGATGATCGCGCGCTGGCAAACGGTCGGTTTCGCGCATGGCGTAATGAATACCGATAACATGTCGATTCTGGGGCTGACGATTGATTACGGCCCGTTTGGCTTCCTTGATGATTACCAGCCGGGCTTTATTTGTAATCATTCGGATTATCAGGGGCGCTACAGCTTTGAGAATCAGCCGGCGGTGGGGTTATGGAACCTGCAACGTCTGGCGCAGTCGCTCTCTGCTTTTATCGATGTTGATACGCTGAATGATGCGCTTGATGGCTATCAGCTTGCATTGTTTAGCGAATATGGCACGCGTATGCGTCAGAAACTGGGGCTCTTTACGGAAGAGGTGGGCGATAACGATCTGCTTAACGCGTTGTTTGCACTTATGGCGCGAGAGGGGGGTGATTACACGCGTACTTTCCGTATGTTGAGCGAAATGGAACAGTTAAGCGCCGCATCGCCATTACGCGACGAGTTTATCGACCGTGCCGCCTTTGATAGCTGGTTTGCGCAGTACCGGGCGCGTATACAGCCGGAAGGCATCGACGATGCAATACGCCAGCAGGCGATGAAGCAGGTGAATCCGGCGATAATATTACGCAACTGGCTGGCGCAGCGGGCCATTGAAACGGCGGAGAAGGGCGATTATCAAGAACTCCATCGGCTGCACGAAGCTTTGAGAAACCCGTGGGTTGATCGTGACGATGATTATGCTCAACGCCCGCCCGATTGGGGTAAACGGCTGGAAGTGAGTTGTTCGAGCTGAACAACATGCCGGTGGCGCTGCGCTTGTCCGGCATGGACATGCACCGGTTTTGTAGGCCTGATAAGCGAAGCGCCATCAGGCAAAAACATACCCGCTACTTCGTCAATATCAGCTTACCCGCCTGCGTCTGGCGCAGCAGATACTGCTGACCTTCATGTTCTATCACCACACGACCTTCCTCGCCTAACAACGCCTCGCTGTTAACCCGGCGATCGTGATTTTGCGGACGGGGGGTATTGTCCTTAACGGGAACGTGTTGTGCGTTATCATCCATAAGCGTCTTAACAAATTAAAATAGTAATAAAAACAACAATGATAAGTATTATCAATAATGAGTGAGCGGGTGCAACATTTTTTTGTTAAAAAAGGGCGAGGGAGGGGACAAGAAACTCCCCATCGCGGGTGCGACAGGGAGGATAGGACTAAAGACGAGTGGCGACCGCGGCAGCCAATTTTTCCAGCAGCACTTCGGTGTCTTCCCAGCTCAGGCACGGATCGGTGATGGACTGCCCGTAGGTGAGCGGCTGATCGGCAACAATCTTCTGCGCGCCTTCTCGCAGGAAACTTTCGGCCATAATACCGGCGATAGCGGTCGAGCCGTTGCGAATTTGCTGGCAGATATCATCACATACATCCAGCTGACGGCGATGTTGCTTCTGGCAGTTGCCGTGGCTGAAATCGACGACCAGATGTTCTGGCAAATCAAACTGATGCAGCGTATCGCAGGCCGCAGCAATATCGTCGGCATGGTAGTTCGGTTTTTTACCGCCACGCATAATGATATGACCATATGGGTTACCGCTGGTCTGGTAGATGGTCATCTGGCCGTTTTTATCCGGCGACAGGAACATATGGCTGGCACGCGCCGCCCGGATCGCATCGACAGCAATACGCGTATTACCGTCGGTGCCATTCTTAAAGCCTACCGGGCAGGAGAGCGCAGAAGCCATCTCGCGGTGGATTTGGCTCTCGGTGGTACGTGCGCCAATCGCGCCCCAGCTAATCAAGTCGGCGATAAACTGACCGGTCACCATATCCAAAAATTCGGTCGCAGTTGGCACGCCGAGGGTATTCACCTGCAACAGCAGTTTTCGCGCCAGCTCAATGCCGTGATTAACCCGGTAGCTGCCGTTAAGGTCGGGGTCAGAAATCAATCCTTTCCAGCCAACAACGGTACGCGGTTTTTCGAAATAGGTGCGCATCACGATTTCCAGCTGGCCCTGATGCTTTTCGCGCAGGGTTTGCAGACGACGCGCATAATCCATCGCCGCATCAAGATCGTGGATAGAGCAAGGCCCGACAATCACCAGCAAACGACGATCTTCACCATTAAGGATCTTTTCAATCCGCTGACGAGAAGCGGTGACGCTGGCGGAAACATCCGGGGAGACGGGGTAACGCTGAGCAAGTTCAGCAGGCGTAACGAGGCTCTCAATACGAGCAGTACGCAATTCATCGGTCTTATTCATGAGTTTCTCAGAAATTTGTTTCTTCGCCAGACAAAATGCCGGGAAGTGATGCACATCACGATAAACCAATCCCGGCTGATTTCAAGAGCGGGGCGTGATGTGCATTCAATCACGGCGTTATGATAAACAAATTTCACTCATTGTACTAGTGTGTTAGTACATTCTGCGGCTTAATCCCATGATGTCCATGATTTTGGTAGCAATTTCCTCAACGGAGTAATTGGTACTGTTAATCCAGGGGATTTGATTCTTACGATACAGTGCTTCAACTTCCGCCACTTCCATTCGACACTGGCGCATCGAGGCGTAGCGGCTGTTTTCCCGACGCTCTTCGCGAATCGCCGCCAGGCGCTCAGGATTAATCGTCAGCCCAAACAGTTTATGCTGCAACGGTTTGAGCGATGCAGGAAGGATCAGATTATCCATATCATCAGCGATGAACGGATAGTTGGCAGCGCGAATGCCGAACTGCATCGCCAGATAGAGGCTGGTAGGGGTTTTTCCACAGCGAGAAACGCCGAGCAAAATAACCTGCGCCTGATCGAGATTGCGCAGAGAAATACCATCATCATGCGCCAGGGTGTAGTCAATTGCCGCAATACGCGCGTCGTATTTCAAAAGGTTTCCCGGGTTTAGCCCGTGGGTACGATGAGCAACCGGCGTCGGATCGAGCTTAAGTTCTTCCTGAAGTGGGGCAACCAGCGCCTGCACGATATCCTGACAAAATCCTTCACACTGCAAAATGATGTCGCGGATTTCCGGGATGACAATGGAGTAGAAAACCAGCGGACGCACGCCTGTTTGCTGATAAATCGCGTCGATCTGATCTTTCACCGCGCGGGCGCGGCTTTCACTTTCAATAAACGGCAGGGTAATACTGTTGATGACCACAGGGAACTGCGACATCACAGCGTGGCCCAGCACCTCAGCGGTAATCGCCGTACCATCAGAAATATAAAAAACCTGCCTGTCGACTGCATTTTCCATTTTAACAATCCAGAAAAGTGAGGTTAATTGTCTGAAAGCATAAATTAAATTCGCAGAAAACCCCACCGCATTTGTCTGATATCTGAAAGTGGAACGCTATTTTTATTTTTTATGAAAAGTCCGGTTCATTTTTCGGAATATGCAGATTTAGCGCCGATTTATAACGACTTTCCCACAGAATCAGAGGGTTAACACATTACTGGTATCAATCCTAAAAAAGAAAAATTTAATTTGCTTGAACGATTCACCGTTTTTTTAAATTGTTTAAATATGCCAGGATAATTTGAGTAGTCAGTTGTTTCTTAATCACTGCTTTTTTAATCAAAAAAGGATTGTCTCGATGTCCAACAATGGCTCGTCACCGCTGGTGCTTTGGTATAACCAACTCGGCATGAATGATGTAGACAGAGTTGGGGGCAAAAATGCCTCCCTGGGTGAAATGATTACTAACCTGTCCGGTCTGGGTGTCTCGGTCCCCAACGGATTTGCTACCACTGCCGATGCATTTAATCAATTTCTCGACCAAAGCGGCGTGAATCAGCGCATTTATCAACTGTTGGATCAAACCGATATTGATGATGTTACCGCCCTGGCGAAAGCCGGTGCGCAGATCCGCCAGTGGATCATCGACACACCTTTCCAGAGCGAACTGGAAACCGCTATCCGTGACGCGTACAACCAGCTCTCTGCGGATGACGCGGACGCATCCTTTGCTGTGCGCTCCTCGGCGACGGCGGAAGATATGCCGGATGCCTCCTTCGCCGGTCAGCAGGAAACCTTCCTCAACGTGCAGGGCTACGACGCGGTACTGGTTGCGGTCAAACACGTTTTCGCCTCGCTGTTTAACGACCGCGCGATCTCATACCGTGTCCACCAGGGTTACGACCATCGCGGCGTCGCGCTCTCGGCGGGCGTTCAGCGGATGGTGCGCTCCGACCTCGCGTCTTCCGGCGTGATGTTCTCCATTGACACCGAATCCGGTTTTGACCAGGTGGTCTTTATCACCTCGGCCTGGGGCCTGGGTGAAATGGTGGTGCAGGGCGCGGTAAACCCGGACGAATTTTACGTCCACAAACCGACGCTGGCGGCGAATCGCCCATCGATTGTGCGCCGTACCATGGGGTCCAAAAAAATCCGTATGGTCTACGCGCCAACGCAGGAGCACGGCAAGCAGGTTAAAATTGAAGATGTGCCGCAGGCGCAGCGCGATGTCTTCTCATTGACCAATGATGAAGTGCAGGAACTGGCGAAACAGGCTGTTCAGATTGAAAAACACTATGGCCGCCCGATGGATATCGAGTGGGCCAAAGATGGTCATACCGGCAAGTTGTTTATCGTTCAGGCGCGCCCGGAAACCGTGCGTTCTCGCGGCCAGGTGATGGAGCGTTACACGCTGCATTCACAGGGTAAAATCATTGCTGAAGGCCGTGCTATCGGTCATCGCATTGGCGCGGGCCCAGTAAAAGTTATTCACGACATCAGTGAGATGAACCGCATTGAACCCGGCGACGTGCTGGTGACCGACATGACCGACCCGGACTGGGAACCGATCATGAAGAAAGCGGCGGCGATTGTCACCAACCGTGGCGGACGTACTTGTCACGCGGCAATCATCGCGCGTGAGCTGGGGATCCCGGCGGTGGTCGGCTGCGGTGACGCAACCGAACGCATGAAAGATGACGAGAAAGTCACCGTTTCCTGTGCGGAAGGGGATACGGGGTACGTCTACGCAGATCTGCTCGACTTTAGCGTTAAGAGTTCCAGCGTTGACACCATGCCGGACATGCCGCTGAAGATCATGATGAACGTCGGCAACCCGGATCGCGCATTTGACTTCGCCTGCCTGCCGAATGAGGGGGTTGGCCTCGCGCGTCTGGAATTCATCATCAACCGTATGATTGGCGTTCACCCGCGTGCGTTGCTGGAGTTCGATGATCAGGAACCGGCGCTGCAAAACGAAATCCGCGAGATGATGAAAGGCTTCGACTCCCCGAAAGAGTTTTATGTGGGTCGTCTGACGGAAGGGATCGCCACGCTGGGCGCGGCGTTCTACCCGAAACGCGTGATTGTGCGTCTGTCCGATTTTAAATCGAACGAATACGCCAACCTCGTCGGCGGTGAACGTTACGAACCGGATGAAGAGAACCCGATGCTGGGCTTCCGTGGCGCGGGTCGCTACGTTTCCGAAAGCTTCCGCGACTGTTTCGCCCTGGAATGTGACGCGGTCAAACGCGTGCGTAACGATATGGGTCTGACCAACGTTGAAATCATGATTCCGTTCGTGCGTACCGTTGACCAGGCGAAAGCCGTGGTGGACGAACTGGCGCGTCAGGGGCTGAAACGTGGTGAAAACGGCCTGAAAATCATCATGATGTGCGAGATCCCGTCTAACGCCCTGTTAGCCGAACAGTTCCTCGAACATTTCGATGGCTTCTCAATCGGTTCTAACGACATGACGCAGCTGGCGCTGGGCCTTGATCGCGACTCCGGTGTAGTCTCTGAACTGTTCGACGAGCGTAATGACGCGGTTAAAGCGCTGCTGTCGATGGCCATCCGCGCCGCGAAGAAACAGGGCAAATACGTCGGTATCTGCGGGCAGGGGCCGTCTGACCATGAAGACTTCGCTGCATGGCTGATGGAAGAGGGTATCGATAGCCTCTCCCTGAACCCGGACACGGTGGTGCAAACCTGGCTGAGCCTGGCGGAATTAAATAAGTAATCGTTTGAATAAGCCCCCGGCGGTCGCAACGTCGGGGGCTTTCTTATTTCTAACTTATCAGACCCTTCTTAACTTGCGACCGATCACACTCCCACGAAAAAACCAAAAAACGTAAATCTCCTGCGAATTTAGACAATTGTTGTCGTCGCGGTGCTTCTGAATACTGGTTTTACTCAACCTGTTCAGGAGAAGGCTATGACCCCCATTTATAAAGATCCCCAGCATCCTGTGAACGCGCGTGTTGCCGACCTGCTGGCACGCATGACCCCCGAAGAAAAATTTGCCCAGATGCATGCCTACTGGCTGGTGCTGTCTGCAGACGGTCAGCATCGGGAAAGAACCGATATGAGCGATGAATTCTCCGGCGTCAGCGAACAGACATCGCTGGGCGAGCGCTTAATGCTGGGTGTCGGTCAAATCACGCGTCCGCTTGGTACGCATATCGTGGATGCGAAAACGGGCGTGCGGGCGGCTAACCGCCTGCAAAAAATGTTGATGGAAGAGACGCGTCTTGGCATTCCGGCGCTGTTCCATGAAGAGTGCCTGGTAGGCTTGTTGTGCAAAGACGCGACGTTATTTCCCTCCTCGCTGAATTACGCTTCCACATGGGAGCCTGAACTGGTCAGGCGCGCCGCGCAGCAGATTGGTGAAGAAGCGCGAACAACGGGCTGTAAACAGGGGCTGGCGCCGGTGCTGGATGTGTCACGCGATGTGCGCTGGGGGCGTACCGAAGAGACGTTTGGCGAAGACCCGTGGCTGGTGGGCGTGATGGCCTGCGCATACGTTGACGGGCTTCAGGGAGAAAAACGTGACGTGCTGGCGACGCTTAAGCACTATGTCGGCCACTCCTTTAGCGAAGGCGCGCGTAACCATGCGCCGGTGCATCTGGGCTTTCGCGAGCTCAACGATACCTTCCTGTTGCCTTTCGAAATGGCGGTGAAACTGGCGAACGCGGGTTCGGTGATGCCCGCGTATCACGATATTGATAATCAACCGGGGCACAGTGATGCGTTCCTGCTGACCACGTTGCTACGGGAACGCTGGGGGTTTGATGGCATCGTGGTGGCGGACTACGGTGGCGTTAGCCTGTTGCATCAGCATCATGGCGTCAGTGAAGATGCCGCGCACTCGGCAGCACTGGCTTTTAATGCCGGGCTGGACGTTGAGCTGCCAAAAGATGATTGCGCGCGTCATCTGGCGCAAGCGCTGGAACGCGGGCTGCTCGACATGGCGAAAATTGATGAAATTGTCGCGCGGTTGCTCACCGAGAAATTCCGTCTGGGGCTGTTCGAGCATCCGTACACCGACGAAAGCGCCATTTCACTCCAGTCGCCCGCTACGCGTCAGGTGGCAAGAGAGGTCGCCACGCGGTCAATTACGCTACTGGAAAATCGTAACATTCTGCCGCTTGCGGGGAAACCGCGCGTGGCGGTCGTTGGGCCGACGGCGGACGATCCGCTGGCGTTGTTGAGCGGCTACAGTTTCCCGGTGCATCTGATTATCAGCGATATGGTGGATAACACGGCGCAGGTCACTACGCCGCTGGCGGCGCTGCGCAGCTATCTGGGTGAGGATAACGTTCGTTACGCCAAAGGCTGCCACATCATCAAAGAACGCCTGGCCGGTGCGCCGGTGTTCCCGGGGGACAGTTCAGGTAAGCCGATGCAATCTTCTCCCGTTTCTCACGACACTTCGCTGATTAATGAAGCCGTATATGCTGCGCAGGAGAGCGACGTGGTGATTGCCTGCGTGGGCGATCTCGCCGGGCTGTTCCAGAGCGGAACGGTAGGCGAGGGGTCAGACACCGATAGTTTACATCTGCCGGGCGTACAGCAACAGCTGCTGGAAGCGCTGGTGGCGACCGGGAAACCGGTGATTGTGGTGATGACGGGCGGACGCCCCTATAACCTGCAAGGGCTGGAGTCGAAAGTGGCGGCGTTTATGCTGGCATGGGCGCCGGGCCAGGAGGGCGGTTGGGCGATTGCCGATGTGCTGACCGGTCGTGCAGAACCTCAGGGCAGGCTGGTGGTAAGCGTGCCGAAAAGCGCTGGGGCGATGCCGTTTTACTACAACCATAAGCTGAAAAGCGGCGGCACGCCGTTCGCTTTCCATTTTGGCGCGCTGTACCCGTTTGGCTATGGCCTGGGCTGGACGACGTTCGACTATGGCACGCCGACACTGCTGAGCGAAAACGTGGATATTCACGGCGACGTTACGCTTAGCGTGACGGTGAAAAATAGCGGTGAGCGCAGCGGCAGTGAAGTGGTACAGGTGTATGCGCGCGACAACATCGCCTCAATGGTCAGGCCGCTCCAGGAGCTGAAAGCGTTCCAGCGTGTGGCACTGGCGCCAGGCGAGTCGGCCACGCTCACGTTCACGATACCGATTGATATGCTCAATTTCACTAGCTATCAGGGGCAACGCATCGTTGAACCCGGTGAGTTTGAGCTCCAGGTTGGCCGTTCGTCGGCGGATATTCAGGGGCGGGTAACGGTCAATGTCAGCGGCGAGACACGGGTTCTGCCCGAGAACTGGCGCATGATGAGTTGGTGCGATGTGAAGTGATAAAAAAAAGCCCATCGTGGGAGATGGGCAAAGACTACACACAGCAATTCATTGTTTCACTCAGGGGATTTCCATGCTTATAAATCAAGCTGTTGATTTATAACCGTGTCCTAATAGTAGGCATGCGACATTTTCACGTCGATCGGATTCGTCTCAATAGTTAAAATAGTGTGAATGATTTTTAGTTTAGACAGGTACGAATGCCATCATTTGATGGCATCCGTTAACATAACAACGCTTTATTGATAAGAAATGCTTAAGTGGGGCGAGGTGAGGAAATTACTCTTTTTTCTCTCCACTCATATCAAACTGCTGCAACTCTTCCAGAACCTGGTCCGGGTCGGTCGTCGGAGGGGGCACTTCATGCATCCACGCATCAAACAGACGCCAGGAGACCGCCAGCACCACCGGGCCAATAAACAGGCCAATCATGCCGAATGCCACCAGGCCACCGATAACGCCGGACAGAATCAGAATCATCGGCAAATCGGCACCCATGCGAATCAGTACCGGACGGATAAAGTTATCCATGGTGCCTACCACGCAGCTCCACACCAACAGCACGGTGCCCCAGGTGGTATCGCCGGTCCAGTAGAGCCAGATGATTGACGGCACCAGTACGATCAACGGCCCAAGTTGCACCAGGCAAGAAAAAATCATCACGACGGTGAGCAGCGTGGCATACGGTACGCCGGTGATGGCAAGGCCGATACCGCCAAGAATCGCCTGCGTTAACGCAGTGACCACCACGCCCAGCGCGACGGCGCGAATGGCCTGGCCTGCCAGCAACACGGCGGCATCACCGCGTTTTGACGCCAGACGGGTTGCGAAATAGCGAATGCCAAAAGCGACTTTTTCGCCCTGCCAGTAGAGCAGTGCGCTAAACAGTAACATCAATCCGCAGTGCAGCAGGAAGCGGCCAATATGCGCCGCCTGGCCGACAAACCACGTGGTAGTGGTGCCGATATAGGGGCGGACCTTGGCCATAATTGCGCTACCGCCCATATCCAGCAGGCTATGCCAGCCCTGATAAAGCTTCGCGCCGATAAACGGAATACTGTTCAACCACGCGAGGTCAGGCAGCTCCAGCGTGCCGGAGGTGATGTCATGCACCAGCGGCGCGCTGCCGTCGACGACGCTATTGACCAGTAAGGCGATGGGAATAACAAACAGTAAAAAAAGCAACAGTGTCATCACCAGAACCGCCAGGCCCCGACGGCCAAAAAGCATGCGTTGCAAACGGAGCAGTACCGGCCAGGTGGCAATAACGATCGTCGCCGCCCAGGCGAAGCCCAGAATAAACGGCTGAATAATCCATAAACAAGCGATGATCATCAGAGCCAGGAACAGCACCGATAGCAGTACTTGCGGTATATCGCGAGGACGTTGAAGCGTACTCATATCTCAAATTTACCTTCTTCTGTGCGCCAGAACGCTGGCGCGGCGTAAACCCTGTTATTGATAATAATATCAATCCATTTAGGCGGCCGATTTTGCACTTAAATCTACCGGGCGCATAAGAAAAAAATGTGATACAACGTTGAATGCACTACGCAAACGATTAAACATGCGCTTCTCGCCCATGGCGACGCTGCGCGTGTATAACAACACTAACTATTCAGACAGGGTCAAGCGTCATGATCCCACAGATTTCTCAGGCACCGGGCGTCGTTCAACTGGTGCTGAATTATTTGCAAGCACTGGAGCAACAAGGTTTTACTGGCGATACCGCCACGCGTTACGCCGACCGACTGACCATGGCGACCGATAACAGCGTGTATCAGCTGCTACCGGATGCGGTGGTGTTCCCGCGTTCAACGGCGGATGTGGCCCTGCTGGCTCGACTGGCGGCGGAAGAGCGCTTTCAGTCGCTCATCTTCACCCCGCGCGGCGGCGGCACCGGCACCAACGGCCAGGCGCTGAACCAGGGCATCATCATTGATATGTCCCGCTATATGAATCGCATCATTGAAATCAATCCCGAAGAGGGTTGGGTGCGGGTCGAAGCCGGGGTTATCAAAGATCAGCTTAATCAATATCTCAAACCTTACGGCTATTTTTTCGCGCCGGAACTCTCCACAAGCAACCGCGCGACGCTGGGCGGGATGATCAACACCGATGCCTCCGGGCAGGGCTCGCTGGTGTACGGCAAAACCTCTGATCACGTTTTAGGCGTGCGCGCCGTGCTGCTGGGCGGCGATATTCTGGATACCCAACCCGTACCGGTGGCGCTGGCGGAAACGCTGGCGAAAGAGCAGTCCGCATCTGGACGCATTTACCGCACGGTATTTGAAGGGTGCCGCGCGAATCGTCAGCTCATCATCGATAAGTTTCCAAAACTTAACCGCTTCCTGACCGGTTATGATCTGCGACACGTCTTTAACGACGAGATGACCGAATTTGACTTAACCCGCATTCTCACCGGCTCAGAAGGGACGCTGGCGTTTATTACCGAAGCGCGGCTGGATATCACCCCTCTGCCGAAGGTGCGTCGTCTGGTGAATATTAAGTGCGACTCGTTCAACTCGGCGCTGCGCAATGCGCCGTTTATGGTGGAAGCTCGTGCGTTGTCGGTGGAAACGGTTGACTCTAAAGTCCTGAATCTGGCGCGGGAAGACATTGTCTGGCATTCGGTCAGTGAACTGATCACCGATGTGCCGGATAAAGAGATGCTCGGCCTGAATATTGTCGAATTCGCCGGTGACGATGACGCGCTGATTGAAGAGCAGGTCACATCGTTATGCCAACGCCTGGACGCGCTCATCGCGAATCAGGAAGGTGGGGTGATTGGCTGGCAGCGCTGCAATGAGCTTGACGGCATTGAGCGCATCTACGCGATGCGTAAAAAGGCGGTCGGCCTGCTGGGCAACGCGAAAGGCGCGGCGAAGCCGATTCCGTTTGCCGAAGATACCTGCGTGCCGCCGGAACATCTCGCGGATTACATCGTTGAGTTTCGCGCCTTGCTCGACAGCCACGGTCTGAGCTACGGCATGTTTGGCCATGTTGATGCCGGCGTGCTGCACGTGCGCCCGGCGCTGGATATGTGTGACCCGCAACAAGAGATCTTAATGAAGCAGATCTCCGATGATGTGGTGGCGCTCACCGCGAAATACGGCGGCCTGCTGTGGGGCGAGCACGGGAAAGGCTTCCGGGCAGAATACAGCCCGGCCTTCTTCGGCGATGCGCTGTACGGCGAGCTGCGGAAGGTCAAAGCAGCGTTTGACCCGCTTAACCGCTTAAACCCTGGAAAAATCTGCCCGCCGGAAGGCGTGGATGCGCCGATGATGAAAGTGGATGCGGTGAAACGCGGCACCTTTGACCGGCAAATCCCGATTGCCGTGCGCTCCTCCTGGCGCGGGGCAATGGAGTGTAATGGTAACGGGTTGTGTTTTAACTTCGAT
Source organism: Pseudocitrobacter corydidari (assembly GCF_021172065.1). Classification (NCBI taxonomy): domain Bacteria; kingdom Pseudomonadati; phylum Pseudomonadota; class Gammaproteobacteria; order Enterobacterales; family Enterobacteriaceae; genus Pseudocitrobacter; species Pseudocitrobacter corydidari. Next base: position 1,078,392 of record NZ_CP087880.1, read on the forward strand.
GCCAAAAGCCCGATGTGCCCGTCAATGAAGATAACCAACGATCGTATTCATTCGCCGAAAGGGCGCGCCACGCTGGTACGTGAATGGCTGCGTTTGTTGGCCGATCGTGGGGTCGATCCGTTATTGCTTGAGAAAGAACTGCCGGGCAAACGCGCCAGCCTGCGCTCATTGATTGAGCGTACCCGCAACAGCTGGCACGCGCGTAAGGGAGAATACGATTTCTCCCATGAAGTGAAGGAGGCGATGTCGGGCTGTCTGGCCTGTAAAGCCTGTTCCACTCAATGCCCAATCAAAATTGATGTGCCGGATTTCCGCGCACGTTTCTTACAGCTTTATCACACGCGCTATCTGCGTCCGGTACGCGATCATCTGGTGGCGACGGTTGAAAGCTATGCGCCGCTGATGGCGCGCGCGCCGAAAACCTTTAACTTCTTTATGAATCAACCGCTGGTACGCAAGCTGTCGGAAAAACACATTGGCATGATTGACTTGCCGATGCTCTCCGCGCCGTCGTTGCAAAAGCAGATGATTTCGCACCGCTCCGCCAATATGACGCTGGAACAGCTGGAGGCGCTAACACCAGAACAAAAAGCGATGACCGTGCTGGTGGTGCAGGATCCTTTCACCAGCTACTACGATGCACAGGTGGTGGCCGACTTTATTCGTCTTATCGATAAGCTGGGCCTTCAGCCGGTACTGCTGCCGTTCTCGCCCAATGGCAAAGCACAGCATATTAAAGGCTTCGTCACCCGCTTTACCAAAACCGCACGTAAAACGGCGGAGTACCTGAACCGCGTGGCGGAATTGGGCATTCCTATGGTGGGCGTCGATCCGGCGCTGGTACTGTGTTATCGCGACGAATACAAGCAAGTGTTGGGCGATAAACGCGGTGACTTCAACGTCATGCTGGTCCATGAATGGCTGCCTCAGGCGCTGGACGGTATCGATAGCCATGAATTCGGCGGCGAGCCCTGGTATTTGTTTGGGCACTGTACCGAGGTTACCGCGCTGCCTTCTGCGCCAAAACAGTGGGCCACTATTTTTGCCCGGTTTGGCGCGAAGCTGGAAAACGTCAACGTCGGCTGCTGCGGGATGGCGGGAACCTATGGCCACGAAAAGAAAAACCACCAAAACTCGCTGGGGATTTATGCGCTATCATGGCAGCAGGCCATGCAACGCCTGCCGCGTAATCGCTGTCTGGCTACCGGATACTCATGTCGTAGTCAGGTGAAGCGCGTGGAAGGTAATGGCGTGCGCCATCCGTTACAGGCACTTCTGGAGATTATTGGATGATTTGGAGACGACAGACGACCCACGATGCCCTGAATGCGATGAACGAAGGGACGATGATGGCGCTGCTGGATATTCGCTATGTGGCCCTTACCGATGATTCTCTGGAGGCGACCATGCCTGTTGATCATCGCACGCATCAGCCATTCGGTTTGTTGCATGGTGGGGCGTCGGTCGTTCTGGCTGAGACGTTGGGTTCAATGGCGGGCTATCTTTGTACCGAGGGCGATCAAAAAGTAGTCGGTCTGGAAATTAATGCCAACCATATTCGCGCGGTACGCAGCGGGCGCGTACGCGGTGTCTGTAAAGCTATTCATACCGGGCGTCGCAGCCAGGTGTGGCAAATCGAAATATTCGATGAAGAAGGGCGCTTATGTTGTACATCGCGTCTGACTACGGCGGTAATTTAAACGAAATAAAGGCTCAATGATGGGCCTTTTTTTATACGATTAAGACAACTGAATGGCACAAATAATAATCGTGCTCAACGATAGGAAATACTCGTAAGGTAAACATTGTTGGCTTTATTAATAATCTGCGTTTTGATTTCGCTGATGGTCGATTCTTGGTGCGTATTTGTCACACCTTCAGTCGCAACGGCATAACGCTTTCTTTGCCCATTATGGCGGCATAGCAGGTGTGACTGGTTAAAGCCGGTTTCAATCACGCAGGGAACATCTACCACCGCGCCTCGGATAGTTAATGTTCCTGATAATTCAGCATGTAAACTAAACGCCGTTAAAAACAGAAAGGGAATAAAAATTAAACGCTGAAATTTAATTTTTTTGAATATAGCGTAAAACATAATCGCGATACTCCTTGGGTACGTTATTTATAAATAATCGTGTTTTATTTTTAAGTCCTGGCATCAATCTATTTCATCGTTGTGATATCCACTTTGATATAAATCACATTCACTGTTAAACAATTACTTTAAATGCATCTTTTAGAGAATTTTGATGATAATCAAACATGCAAAACATCTGCTATTTGTAGAAATTGATCTGAATCCGGGAGGTTAATAAATAAACATTAAACACACAATAAATGCATGGGTATCACCCCTGCGTAAGGGGATGGCTGCTGCCAGTCAGAGAAGGTCAGCAAAAGCTATCAAATAAATAGGCATTAGCGATGCATGTTTTATCCATCAACCACTTCCAGTAATCACCTCTTCTTAATCTATTATTTTTCAAAGTGTTGTAAAAAATCATCTATCCCGGTTGCCCGCAGAATGAGGGTCTATGCTTATAAAAAGGCGCTGTAAAACAGGTTCGAACGTAATACCCCTGTTGCAGATGGGTTGAAGTGATAATCATTATCACTAACATAGTGTTATGCCTTCGATGGCTTAACCGATGAGGTAGACCAATGGAAGTAGATTCTGGAACGTTTGATCCGAATGATTTTGCCTGGCGTGGCCTGACGTTAACGCCTGCGGCAGCAACACAAATTCGCAATCTGGTTAGCAAACAACCGGGTATGCAGGGCGTGCGTCTCGGCGTGAAGCAGACCGGCTGTGCCGGGTTTGGCTATGTGCTGGATACGGTAACCGAGCCCCATGCCGATGATCTGTTATTTGAGTCTGACGGCGCAAAACTGTGGGTGCCTCTTTCGGCGATGCCGTTTATCGACGGCACCGAAGTGGATTATGTGCGCGAAGGATTAAATCAGATATTTAAATTTCATAACCCGAAAGCGCAGAACGAATGCGGCTGCGGCGAAAGTTTTGGGGTATAGGCGGTACGATTATGACGCGCAATACTGAAGCAACTGACGATGTCAAAACCTGGACCGGCGGCCCGCTGAATTACAAAGAGGGCTTCTTCACCCAGTTAAAGACCGACGAACTGGCAAAAGGGATCAACGAAGAGGTGGTCCGTGCCATTTCGGCAAAACGCAATGAGCCCGAATGGATGCTCGAGTTTCGCCTGAATGCCTTCCACGCCTGGGAGCAGATGCAAGAGCCGCACTGGTTGAAAGCGAACTACGCTTCGCTCAATTACCAGGATTACAGCTACTACTCTGCGCCGTCCTGCGGCAACTGTGATGAAACCTGTGCCTCTGAGCCGGGCGCGGTGCAACAGACGGGCGCCAATACCTTCCTCACCGATGAAGTCGAAGCGGCGTTTAATCAGCTGGGCGTACCGGTGCGCGAAGGCAAAGAAGTGGCCGTCGATGCGATTTTCGACTCGGTTTCTGTGGCCACCACTTATCGGGAAAAACTCTCTGAGCAGGGCATTATTTTCTGTTCGTTCGGCGAAGCGATCCACGATCATCCCGAACTGGTGAAACAGTATCTGGGCACCGTGGTGCCGTCTAACGATAACTTTTTTGCCGCGCTGAATGCGGCAGTGGCGTCAGATGGCACCTTCATCTACATCCCGAAAGGTGTGCGCTGCCCGATGGAACTGTCGACCTATTTTCGCATTAACGCCGAAAAAACCGGCCAGTTTGAACGCACGATCCTGATTGCCGATGAAGGCAGCTATGTGAGTTACATCGAAGGGTGTTCCGCCCCGGTGCGTGAAAGTTATCAACTGCACGCGGCGGTGGTGGAAGTGATCATCCACAAAGATGCGGAAGTGAAATACTCCACGGTACAAAACTGGTTCCCTGGCGATAACAACACCGGTGGTATTCTCAATTTTGTCACCAAGCGCGCCCTGTGCGAAGGCGAAAACAGCAAAATGTCGTGGACCCAGTCGGAAACGGGTTCCGCCATCACCTGGAAATACCCGAGCTGCATACTGCGCGGTGATAACTCGATTGGCGAGTTCTTCTCCGTGGCGCTGACCAGCGGGCATCAGCAGGCCGATACCGGCACCAAAATGATCCACATCGGCAAAAACACCAAATCGACGATCATCTCGAAAGGGATCTCCGCCGGACATAGCCAAAACAGCTATCGCGGGCTGGTGAAAATCATGCCAACCGCGACCAACGCGCGTAACTACACCCAGTGTGACTCGATGCTGATTGGCCCGGACTGCGGTGCGCACACCTTCCCGTATGTCGAATGCCGCAACAACAGCGCACAGCTGGAACACGAAGCCACCACCTCGCGCATCGGTGAAGATCAGCTGTTCTACTGCCTGCAACGCGGGATCAGCGAAGACGATGCGATCTCGATGATCGTTAACGGGTTCTGTAAGGACGTTTTCTCCGAGCTGCCGCTGGAGTTTGCCGTGGAAGCGCAAAAACTGCTGGCGATAAGCCTCGAACACAGCGTCGGATAAGGATTAAGGGATCTCTATGTTAAGTATTAAAGATTTACAGGTTGCCGTTGAAGAGAAAGAAATCCTGCGCGGCTTGAGCCTTGATGTAAAACCAGGGGAAGTGCACGCCATTATGGGGCCGAACGGCTCCGGGAAAAGTACGCTTTCCGCCACGCTCGCCGGGCGCGAAGACTATGAAGTGATCGGCGGCGCGGTCACCTTTAAGGGCAAAGACCTGCTGGAGCTCTCTCCTGAAGATCGGGCGGGGGAAGGCATCTTTATGGCCTTCCAGTATCCGGTGGAAATTCCGGGCGTCAGCAACCAGTTTTTCCTGCAAACGGCGCTGAATGCGGTGCGTAAATACCGAGGTCTGGATGCGCTGGATCGTTTTGATTTTCAGGACCTGATGGAAGAGAAAATCAACCTGCTGAAAATGCCGCAGGATTTGCTCACCCGCTCGGTAAACGTCGGCTTCTCGGGCGGTGAGAAAAAGCGCAATGACATTTTGCAGATGGCGGTGCTTGAGCCAGAGCTGTGCATTCTGGATGAAACGGATTCCGGGCTGGATATCGACGCGCTGAAGATAGTGGCAGACGGCGTGAACTCCCTGCGTGACGGTAAACGGTCGTTCATTATCGTCACCCACTACCAGCGCATTCTCGACTACATCAAGCCGGATGTGGTGCATGTGCTTTATCAGGGGCGGATTGTGAAATCTGGCGACTTCACCCTGGTGAAACAACTGGAGGAGCAGGGCTATGGCTGGCTTACCGAACAGCAGTAACGCGCTGCAACAGTGGCATCATCTGTTTGAAGCGCAGGGCGAACAGCGTTCTCCACAGGCGCGTGAACATCTGCAACAGGTGCTGCGTCTCGGGTTGCCGACGCGTAAAGATGAAGACTGGAAATACACCGCGCTGGATCGTTTGCTCAGTAGCCAGTTCGTCGCGCCACGGCTGACCACGCTTGAAGATATTGCGCCCGATTCGCTGGCCTTAACGGTGGATGCGTGGCGTCTGGTGTTTGTCGACGGTCATTTTGCGCCGGGGGTGAGCGATGGGCTGGATGAGAGCGGGTTCGAGGTTGTCGTTAATAATGTGCATGAAGACCTGCCTGCCGCGGTGAATAGCGAGATTTTCCTGCACCTCACCGAAAGTCTGGCGGCGACGGTGACGCATATTCGCGTTGCACGCAATCAACGTCCGGCGAAACCGTTGCTGCTGATGCATATCACGCGGGGGCTGGCGGGCGAGGAGATGAACACCGCCCATTATCGCCACCACATTGCGCTGGAAACCGGGGCGGAGGCCACGGTGATAGAACATTACGTCAGCCTGAACGATCAACGCCACTTTACCGGGGCGCGATTCACCATGGACGTGGCGGACAACGCGCATCTGCATCATCTGAAGCTGGGTTTTGAAAATCCGCAGAGCTTCCACTTCGCCCATAACGACATTCGGCTGGGTCAGGATGCCAGCGCCCACAGCAGCAGTTTTCTGCTCGGTGCGGCGGTCACGCGCCACCACACCAGCAGCCAGTTAAACGGTGAAAACACCACCTTACGTATGAACAGCCTGGCGATGCCGGTGAATACGGAAGTGTGTGATACCCGAACGTGGCTTGAGCACAACAAAGGCTATTGCAACAGCCGTCAGCTGCACAAAACCATCGTCAGCGATAAAGGCCGCGCGGTATTTAATGGCCTGATTAACGTGGCGAAACACGCCATCAAAACCGACGGGCAGATGACCAATAACAATCTGCTGCTGGGGCGGCTGGCCGAGGCGGATACCAAACCGCAGCTGGAAATATATGCCGATGACGTCAAATGTAGCCACGGGGCGACGGTGGGGCGCATTGATGATGAACAGCTCTTTTATCTACGTTCGCGCGGGATAAGCGATCGCGACGCGCGCAAAATTATTATCTACGCCTTCGCCGCCGAGTTGACGGAAGCCATCGCCAACGATGCGCTAAAACAGCAAGTCCTGACGCGAATCGGTCAGCGCTTGCCAGGAGGAGCACAATGACATTTTCCGTACAACAGGTGCGCGCCGATTTCCCGGTGTTAAGCCGGGAAGTGAACGGTCAACCGCTGGCGTATCTCGACTCCGCTGCCAGCGCGCAAAAACCGGAGCAGGTGATCCGCGCAGAGGCGGAGTTCTATCGTCACGGTTACGCGGCGGTGCATCGCGGCATTCATACGTTGAGCGCTGAAGCGACGCAGCGGATGGAAGAGGTGCGCCAGAAAGCGGCAAACTTCCTTAACGCCCGTTCCGCTGAAGAGCTGGTTTTTGTGCGCGGTACCACCGAAGGGATAAACCTGGTGGCCAACAGTTGGGGCAGTGACAACGTGCGTGCAGGCGACAACATTGTGATTACCGCGATGGAGCACCACGCCAATATCGTACCGTGGCAAATGCTTTGCGCCCGTACCGGCGCGGAACTGCGCGTGATCCCGCTCAATGTCGATGGCACATTGCAGATGGATATTGCGCCGACGCTGTTTGATGAGCGTACCCGGCTGCTGGCAGTGACCCAGGTGTCGAACGTGCTCGGAACAGAAAACCCGGTGGCGGCGCTTATCGCGCTGGCGCATCAATATGGCGCGAAAGCACTGATCGATGGCGCACAGGCGGTGATGCATCACCCGGTAGATGTGCAGGCGCTGGACTGCGATTTCTACGCTTTTTCGGGCCATAAACTCTACGGGCCGACGGGGATCGGCGTGCTGTATGTGAAAGAAGCGATACTGCAGGCGATGCCGCCGTGGGAAGGCGGCGGTTCAATGATTGCGACCGTCAGCCTGACGGAAGGCACCACCTGGGCGAAGGCCCCCTGGCGCTTCGAAGCTGGCACGCCGAATACGGGCGGCATAATTGGGCTCGGCGCGGCGTTCGATTACCTCAATGCGCTGGGCCTTGAAACGGTTGGCGAGTATGAACAAACGCTGATGCATTACGCTCTGGCCGCGCTGGCAGACGTGCCCGATCTCCATCTTTATGGCCCGGCGAACAGACTGGGTGTCATTGCTTTTAACCTCGGCACGCATCACGCCTATGACGTCGGCAGTTTCCTTGATAACTACGGCATTGCCGTGCGTACCGGGCATCACTGTGCGATGCCGCTGATGGCGTTCTATCAGGTTCCTGCAATGTGCCGGGCGTCGCTGGCGATGTATAACACCTTTGAAGAGGTCGACCGTCTGGTGACGGGGCTGCGACGCATTCATCACTTATTGGGATAACAGGGAGGAACGATGGCTGCTTTACCGGATAAAGAGAAGCTGGTGCGTAATTTTGGCCGGTGCGCAAACTGGGAGGAGAAGTATCTTTACATTATCGAGCTGGGTCAGCGTCTCGCGCCGTTAAGCTCAGAGGCGCATAACCCGGAAAACATCATTCAGGGATGCCAAAGTCAGGTATGGATCGTAGTATCCCGCAATGCAGACGGCGTAGTCGAACTACAGGGTGACAGTGATGCGGCCATCGTGAAGGGATTGATTGCCGTGGTGTTTATTCTCTACGACCAAATGACACCAGACGATATTCTCTCTTTTGACGTTCGCCCGTGGTTCAGCCAGATGGCGCTGACCCAACACCTTACGCCCTCGCGCTCGCAGGGGCTGGAAGCCATGATTCGCGCGATCCGCGCGCAAGTCGCTAACTTCAGCTAATATAATATAGACAGCTTTCATACAGTTACGCGAGGCAGGAACCGCCTCGCTGGCCGTTCTGCTTTCTGGCGGTTTGTCAGTGAATGTGAATAAGGAATCCCATATGAAGCGCGCGTCTCTTATAACTCTTAGCATCTTAGCGGCTCTTAGTGCTGTACATAGCGCCTGGGCTGTTGATTATCCGCTGCCTCCGGCCAACAGTCGTCTGATTGGTCAGAACCAAACTTACACGGTTCAGGAGAGCGATCGTAACTTACAGGCCATTGCACGACGTTTCGATACGGCGGCGATGCTGCTTATTGAAGCCAATAACACCATGGCGCCAGTACCGAGACCGGGCACGGTCGTGACCATCCCATCGCAGATGCTGCTGCCGGATGCCCCGCGTGAAGGTATCATCGTCAACCTGGCCGAGCTGCGGCTCTACTACTTCCCACCGGGAGAAAATCAGGTACAGGTTTATCCGATTGGTATCGGCTTGCAGGGGCTCGAAACGCCGGAGATGACGACCCGCGTCGGGCAGAAGATCCCTAATCCAACCTGGACGCCTCCGGCAGGCATTCGCGCACGTTCTGCGGCGAAGGGGATTCATCTACCTGCCGTCGTACCCGCCGGGCCCAATAACCCGCTGGGGCGCTATGCGCTGCGTCTGGCTTACGGCAACGGTGAATACCTGATTCACGGCACCAGCGCGCCGGACAGCGTAGGGCTGCGTGTGAGTTCGGGCTGTATTCGCATGAACGCGCCGGATATCAAAGCGTTGTTCAGCCAGGTTCGAAGCGGTACGCCGGTGCGCGTCATCAATGAGCCGGTGAAATATTCGGTTGAGCCGAATGGCATGCGTTACGTTGAAGTGCATCGTCCGCTGTCGCAGAACCCGGAACAGGACACGCAGAATCTGAGCTTCACGCTCTCGTCTGACTTCACGCAGTTTGCACAACATGCTGATGTGCGCAAGGAGCAGCTCCAGAAGGCGTTGACACGTCGGGCGGGGTATCCGGTCGCTGTGAGTGGAGAAAATGGCGCAGCGCGTGCGACAGAGCCGTCATTATCGATGCAGAGTGGTCAGCGTGGTGATGCGGTGTCGGAAGGCGAGGTTTCAGGGACGGTAACGCAATAGCGGTTGCTAAATCACAGGCAAAAAAAATGGCGCACAATGTGCGCCATTTTATTACCAGAACTCTTACTTACGGTAAGAGTGAGCCTGGTTGTCCAGACGCTGGTTAGCGCGAGCTGCGTCATCTTTAGCAGCCTGAACGTCGGAACGGATTGCGTTCACGTCGTTGCTCAGCTGGTCAACTTTAGCGTTCAGAGTCTGAACGTCAGAAGACAGCTGATCGATTTTAGCATTGCTGGAGCAACCTGCCAGCAGAGTAGAACCCAGGATTACCGCGCCCAGTACCAGTTTAGTACGATTCATTATAAATACCCTCTAGATTGAGTTAATCTCCATGTAGCGTTACAAGTATTACACAAACTTTTTTATCTTGAGAATATTTTTTTATCCGAAAACCCTTATTTTTGATCGTTCGCTCAAAGAAGCATCGACTTTTGCTCTGGCGAAAGAAAAACTCTATGAAAACAGGGGAGTTCCATCGGATTCGTCTTAGATAATTTTAGTTTAAATAGTAAAATCCGATTTGCTTTTTTATTGAGCATGGTGATTAGACGTAATAAAAAAAGCGCCCCGAAGGGCGCTTTTTATTCGCATCTGAAATAGATCTGTAAATTATTACAGTACGTGTACGGATGCAGTATTGGTGGTTCCGCTTGGTACCAGTGCGCCAGAAACCATCACGACAACGTCGCCTTTCTGCGCCAGGCCGCTTTCCAGAGCGACTTCTTTACCCAGACGATAGAAATCATCAGTGGAGGAGATTTCTTTCACCAGCTGCGGCACAACGCCTTTGCTCAGCACCAGCTGACGCGCGGTGGTTTCGTTGGTGGTCAGGGCCAGGATGGTGGCATCCGGGAAGTATTTACGCACTGCGCGAGCAGATTTACCGCCCTGGGTCGCAACCACGATCAGCGGCGCGTCCAGTTTCTCAGCAGTTTCAACCGCGCCACGGCAAACGGCTTCAGTGATGCGCAGTTTACGGCTGTCGTTGTTGAACTCCAGACGGCTGGTCATCACGCGGTCAGTACGTTCGCAGATGGTCGCCATGATGGTCACAGCTTCCAGCGGGTATTTACCTTTAGCGGATTCGCCAGACAGCATAACCGCATCGGTGCCGTCCAGGATGGCGTTGGCAACGTCACCAGCTTCTGCGCGGGTAGGGCGCGGGTTTTTGATCATGGAATCCAGCATCTGGGTCGCAGTGATAACGACTTTACGTGCACGGATACATTTTTCGATGATCATTTTCTGCGCGAAGATAACTTCTTCAACCGGGATTTCAACACCCATGTCGCCACGCGCAACCATGATGCCGTCGGATGCTTCGAGGATTTCGTCGAAGTTGTTCAGGCCTTCCTGGTTTTCAATTTTGGAGATGATCTGGATCTTCTCGCCGCCGTGCGCTTTCAGGTGCTCACGGATTTCAACAACGTCAGAACGTTTACGGATGAAGGATGCCGCAACAAAGTCAACGCCTTGTTCGCAACCGAAGATCAGGTCCTGTTTGTCTTTTTCAGCCAGTGCAGGCAGCGCGATGGAAACGCCCGGCAGGTTAACGCCTTTGTTTTCGCCCAGGTCGCCGTTGTTCAGCACTTTACAGATAACTTTGTTACCTTCGATAGCGGTAACTTCCATGCCGATCAGACCATCGTCAACCAGAACGGTGTTGCCAACGGACAGGTCGGTGGTGAAACCTTCATAGGTTACAGCAACGATTTCGTTGTTACCGACAACAGATTTGTCAGTGGTGAAGGTGAAGGTCTGGCCTGCTTTCAGGGAGACGTCGTTGCCGCCTTCCAGTTTGATTGTACGGATTTCCGGACCTTTGGTATCCAGCAGGATAGCGGCTTTCTGGCCGGTTTTCTTCATCACGTTGCGCAGGTTCTGGATGCGCTGACCGTGTTCAGCATAGTCACCGTGGGAGAAGTTCAGACGCATAACGTTCATGCCCGCATCGAGCATTTTGCCTAACATCTCTTCGGATTCGGTTTTCGGACCGATGGTGCAAACAATTTTGGTCTTTTTCATGACAGTCTTAGTCTTTAAGTTGAGTAAGTTGAGAAGGATATGGGAATCTCGCTCCATAAGCGCACAGCCACGGAGTCAAACCTGTGTTACGAAACTTGCGACGCCACGCCATCATAAGGATAGGTGACATCAAAAAAGCGTGCAGAGGAAAGTGTGCTCGTGGTTCAGCAAACTGAAGGGTACGATAATTATGTTGGTTATTAATACAGTTCAATGAGCTGAAACCATTCAAGAAAGAATCGGCGCGTATTATACGGTGTAACATCACAAAAAGAAAATAAAAACAGCGTTTCAAAATTCGAAAGATTAACATTAACAAAATAAAAACCTTTCCAGTAAGGTATTATAACAACGTGGTAAGGTTTATTGATGAATTCCTCGCCGCAAAAGGCGGTTTTACGGCAGAAAGAGGCGTAGATTCATCAATTTGATTTATATTAAATTTGAATCAATAATATTTTGATTATTAATGGAAAACAGGGAGCGCGCGCAATGGGAAATCTGAGTAAAGACGAGGTTCTGTACCAGGAGATGTGTCGAGTGGTCGGTAAAGTTGTGCTCGAAATGCGCGATTTGGGCCAGGAACCGAAACATATCGTGATTGCGGGCGTGGTGCGTACAGCACTGGCCAACAGCAAAATTCAGCGTTCAGAACTGACGCGTGAAGCCATGGAAAAAGTGATCAAAGCGCTGGCAGGGCAGTAACCCCGCCGGGCCATGTTTTCAGGCAATCACAAAACGCAGTACCGCCTTAACGGCAATATCGCTATGGTGCGCAATTAGTGCTTCATCATCAATTTCAGGCAACGGGCCGTCCAGATACAGACTATTAAAACTGTAAAAGTTGGAGACCTGATAAAAGCTGAAGCTGCTGATGAGGCGGTGCACATCACGCGCTTCCACGCCGGGCTGAAAAATCGTCTGCTGCTGACCGCGCTGGAGAATATTCTCCAGCAGCGAAAGTGCGCTTTTATTCACCCGCTTAAAGTCATCGGACGATAATAGCCATTTCCCGCGCTGCATATTCTCCATACAGATAATCCGCATGTAATCGGCGTGCGTGGCGTGATAACGCACGCTCCATTTCACCAGCTGCACCAGCGCCTCGACCGGCGGCACATTTTCGAGCCCTAGTTGCTGCTCCGTTTCGCGTATACGCGCATAAACGTGCTGCAACACGGCCTGATAAAGCTGCTCCTTCGTTTTGAAGTAGTACACCACCATACGCTTGGTGGTTTGCGCTTCCCCGGCGATTTGTTCCATACGCGCCCCGGCGAGCCCATGCTCGGCGAAAACGGCGATCGCGGCGGTAAAAATCCTGTCTTTCAGAGACTGTGCTTCATCGTGAGCAACGGCGGACATAGCAACTCCTGTTTATTCTCAAGAACAAAAAATACACACAATGATCACAATTTAGCAACCGAATCTGGCATAAATGAACCAAATGATTCATATTCGTTTCATCTCTTCATTCACACAGGGCGAAACCTATGCTGCGCTCCATTGCTACCGTTTCCATTTCCGGGACGCTGCCTGAAAAACTGAGCGCCATTGCGGCGGCGGGGTATCAGGGCGTTGAAATCTTTGAAAACGATCTGCTCTATTATACCGGTACGCCCGCCGATATCCGAATGCTGGCCGACGATCTGGGCTTAAAAATTACCTTATTCCAGCCATTTCGTGACTTCGAAGGCGCAAGCCGCGAACAGTTCGCCGCCAATCTGGCACGCGCGAAACGTAAATTCGCGCTGATGCATGAACTGGGGTGCGACACCCTGCTGCTGTGCAGCAACGTGTCGCCGAATTGCTCGGCGGATTTTGACCTGCAGGTTGCCGACCTGCGGGCGCTGGCGACGCTGGCGGAGCAGGAAAATATCCGTATTGGCTACGAAGCGCTGGCATGGGGGACACACGTCAATCACTGGTATCAGGCGTGGGAGCGCGTCAAAGCGGTCAATAGCCCGGCAATGGGGATCGTGCTGGACAGTTTTCACGTGCTGTCGCTTGGCGATAATCTCTCGCGCCTGAATGAGGTACCGCTGGATAAAATCACCTTCCTGCAACTGGCCGATGCGCCGTTAATGAAGATGGATGTGCTGGAGTGGAGCCGCCATTTTCGCTGCTTCCCCGGTCAGGGCGAGCTGCCGCTGATCGAATTTGCGACCGAACTGACGCGCCGTGGCTATCGCGGCCCCTGGTCGCTGGAAATTTTTAACGACGGTTTTCGCGCCTCGCCCAACGGTGCAACGGCGAAAGATGGGTATCGCTCTCTGCTGTGGCTGGAGGAACAAACCCGCATGGCGCTGAGTAAAAGCGACGCGGATCTGTTTGTCAGCGAGCCGCTGCCGCAGTGGCTTGGCATGGAATTCATCGAGTTTACCGCCAGCGCCGCAGAGGCCAAAAAACTGGGCGCGATGCTGGCGGGAATGGGCTTTCGCCAGACCGGCACTCACCGCTCCAAGCAGGTGGCGCTGTGGAGCAATGGCGATGCGCGAGTCATCATCAACTATCAACCGCACAGTTGGGCGGATCACTTCTATCAACGTCACGGCGTCTCTCTTTGCGCGATGGCGTTGCGCGTCAGCGATAGCGCGGCGGTTATCGCCAGGGCACGTGCGTACGGCTACGCCACCAGGCAAGGGGAGGTCGGCCCGAATGAAAGCACCATTCCGGCGGTGTGCGCGCCGGACGGAAGTCTTATCTATCTGGTTGATGAAAAACAGAATATCTACACCCAGGACTTCACCCTGACGCCTGATGACAATCCTGATGGCTTTACGGGCATCGATCATCTGGCGCTGGGCATGGAAGCCGACAGTCGCGATAACTGGGTGATGTTCTTTCGATCGGTGTTTGGCTTTGAGCTTGAGCACGAACAAACCATGCCCGACCCGTATGGGCTGGTGCGCAGCCTGGCGGTGCAAAGCCCGCAGGGCAACATTCGCTTCGCACTCAATATTTCGCAAAGCCGCGCTACGCAGATTGCGCGCTCTGTTGCTTGTTATCAGGGCGCGGGCCTGCAGCACGCCGCTTTTTCCTGCCGCGATTTACCGGCAATGCCGCCATTCTCCCCGGCCATTTCACTGCCTGTTCCCGCGAACTATTACGAGGATCTGGTGGCGCGTTTTGGTCAGCCGGAAGGGATGGCAACGCTGCAACAGCAGCAAATTCTTTATGACCGCGATGCGCAGGGCGGCGAGTTTTTCCACCGCTATAGCTGGCCGTTCAGCGAAGGACGCTTCTTTTTCGAATTGACCGAAAGGCGGGGCGGTTACGCCCAGTACGGTGCCGTCAATGCCGCCGTACGCCTTTCGGCGATGCAGTACCGTCAGATGCTGTAGCTGTACCATCCGGTTCGCACCGGCGTAATACCATAACAATAAACATTCATCTGCACTCTACAACGACAGGTAAGCCCTATGAACACATATAGCCATAATCGCGTGGCAACCGCTGAGGCGGTGGCGGCAGTTCCCCGCTCACGGCGGCGTCTTGGTATTCTGACGCTACTGGCCGCAGGCACCATGATCAACTATCTCGACAGAACGGTGTTGGGTATCGCCGCGCCGCAGCTAATGCAAGATTTAGGCATTGGCGCGGCATTGATGGGGGTGATGTTCTCTGCGTTCGCATGGACCTACGCGCTGGCGCAAATTCCCGGCGGGATGTTTCTTGACCGTTTTGGGAACAAAGTGACCTACTTCCTGGCGCTGAGTTTCTGGTCTCTGTTTACGCTGCTGCATGGTTTCGCCATCGGCCTGAAAACGCTGCTGCTGTGCCGCTTTGGCCTCGGGATGAGTGAAGCGCCTTGCTTCCCGGTTAACAGCCGGGTGGTCAGCACCTGGTTCCCGCAGCACGAACGTGCCCGCGCCACGGCGGTATATACAGTGGGAGAATACCTCGGGCTGGCCTGCTTCGCGCCATTACTGTTCTGGATCATGGACGGTTTTGGCTGGCGAACGCTCTTCATCACCGTCGGCGTGTTTGGCCTGCTGTTCGCACTGGTGTGGTGGCGCTGCTATCGCGAACCGCACGAAGATAAATATCTGAGCACTCAGGAGCGAGACTACATTGCTGCAGGCGGTGGCTTCACCACCGGATCAGAGAAAAAAACGCATTTCAGCTGGCCGCTGGTGCGCCAGTTGCTGCGCAAACGGCAAATTATTGGCGTCAGTATTGGTCAATTTGCCGGCAACACGGTGCTGGTCTTCTTCCTGACCTGGTTCCCCACCTATCTGGCAACCGAGCGCCATATGCCGTGGCTGAAAGTGGGTTTCTTCGCCATTCTGCCGTTCCTGGCAGCGGCGGGCGGGGTGATGTTTGGCGGTTGGGTATCGGACAAAATCCTCAAAGCGACAGGCAGCGCCAACCTGGGCCGCAAACTGCCGATCGTGGTGGGGCTGCTAATGGCAAGCTGCATCATCACCGCTAACTGGCTGGAGAGCAACACGGCGGTGATCCTGGTCATGTCTTTCGCCTTCTTTGGTCAGGGAATGGTGGGGCTTGGCTGGACGCTCATCTCAGATATGGCACCTGTAGGGCTAGGCGGCCTGACCGCGGGGCTGTTCAATTTTTGCGTGAACCTCGCCAGTATCCTGACGCCGTTGGTGATTGGGTTTATCGTCGCCGTCTCTGGCGATTTCTTTTACGCCCTTGTCTACATCGGCGGGGCCGCGCTGCTCGGTGTGGTGGCGTATCTCTTTATTCTTGGCGATGTAAAACGTATCGAACTGGATATTCCGCAGGGAGAAACCGATGCAAATTAGTGGTCACACGCGGTTAATTGCCCATCTGGGTTATCCGACGGAAGGTTTTAAAGCGCCGATGATTTACAACCCGTGGTTTGCGGATCAGCAGGTGGACGTCCGGGTGGTGCCCGTGGGCGTCACGCCCGCGGATTACGCGGCTTTCGTACCGACATTGTTCAAAATGACCAATATTGCCGGCGCGCTGGTCACCATGCCGCATAAAGTGGCGACCTGTGCGTTGATGGCGCGTCTGAGTCCGACAGCAGCCATCGCTGGTGCATGTAACGCCATTCGTCGCGAGGCGGATGGCACGCTTACCGGCGAAATGTTCGATGGCGACGGTTTTGTGCGCGGTATTCAGGGCAAAGGCTTCCAAACAAGAGGTGCCCGCGCGCTGGTGGTCGGTAGCGGCGGGGTCGGCTCGGCGATTGCCGCCTCTTTAGCGGCAGCGGGTGTTGCGGCGCTCACGCTGTATGACAATCGTCCGGAAATGGCGGCGGCGCTCGCCATGCGCTTACAGGCGCACTATCCGCGCTTGAAGATCGCTCTAATGACAAACGATCCTTGCGGGCATCAGTTGGTGGTGAACGCCACGCCGCTGGGAATGAACCCGGACGACCCGCTGCCGCTGCCCGCGGAATTGCTTACGCCGGAGATGTTCGTCGGTGAAGTGGTTATGAAGCAAGCCGTCACACCGCTGCTGGCGATAGCGAAAGCGCGCGGCTGTGCGACTCAGCAGGGTACCGATATGTTGTTTGAGATGATCCCCGCGTATCTCGATTTCTTCCATCTGCCGGTGGCAACGCCGGAGCAGTTGCGTGCGCTGGCTCAAATCGAATCATGATGCTTTTGCCTGATGGCGCTGCGCTTATCAGGCCTACGGGATTTTGAGCCCTTGTAGGCCGGGCAAGCGCAGCGCCCCCGGCGAGTGCGGAGATGATGCCTGATGGCGCTACGCTTATCAGGCCTACGGGATCGTCAACCTTGTAGGCCGGGCAAGCGCAGCGCCCCCGGCATTTTTTACAGGCTGCACATTGCGCATAATCCCGCTAAAATATCCGTTTTTCCGCTGGATTTTGTTATGCCATCCACCCTAACGCTTTTCGCCGCAGGCAGCCTGCGTCGCGCATTTATTCCCCTGATTGAACGCTTTACCGCGCAAACCGCCATCCCGGTGAACCTGAATTTTGGCCCGGCCGGGCTGCTGCGTGAGCGTATCGAAGCGGGCGAGGCGTGCGACGTGTTTGCTTCGGCTAACGCGCAACACCCAGAAACGCTGATTGCGCAGGGGCTGGCGCGGGAAAGCCAGATTTTTGCCCGCAACACCTTAATTTTGACCGCGCGTCGCCACCTCGAGGGCGACGCGTTAACGCTTCTGCGCAACCCCGATTTACGTCTGGCCACCTCCACGCCAGGCTGCGACCCTTCCGGTGATTACACCTGGCAGCTGTTTGATAATCTAAACAGCCTTGAGCCCGGCCTCGGTGAGCAACTGAAATCCCACGCTGTGCAGCTGGTAGGCGGGCGCGACTCGCTCAGCATTCCGTCAGGTGAGATCGCCAGTAAATGGTTATTGCAACAGGATCTTACCGATCTGTTTATTGGCTATGCGCACTATGCCGCCGCGTTAATGCACGACGACTCTCTGCGCGTGGTTGAGCTTCCGCAGGCGCAGAATATTCGCTGTGATTACCACGTCGCACGGCTGGCGGAGAGTGAAAATGCGCAGAAACTGTATGCCTTCATTCTTGCGGATGTTGGGCAGCGTTGCCTGCGCGATGCGGGTTTTTTAGCGGTGAATTGAAAACAGCGGTGCCAGCACCGGGCACGCGTAATCCGCAAGCTGGATCTTACGCACCGGCAGACCATACGCGCGTTGCAGGTTTGTTTCCTGAACGACGTCCGACGTTGCGCCAGCCAGCCACTCGCCGTTGGGCAACAGCAGCAACGTGTGGCTGGCGATTTGCAACGCATGGGTGGGATCGTGCGTGGTGAACACCACCGTACGCGACTGATCGTGTGCCAGGTTACTAATCAGTTGCAACACGGTTTGCTGGTTGGCGAGATCCAGCGCCGAGCAGGGCTCATCGAGCAAAATATTCTGACTGGCGCTGACCAGGGCGCGCGCAATCATCACCAGCTGCTGCTGGCCGCCGGAAAGGGCGTGGAACAATGTATCGGCCAGATGCGCAATATTTAGCTGCGCCAGCGCCTGCATCACCTGTTGCTCATCCTCCCGTTTGGGTTGCGCAAACAGAGCGATATGCCGCGCCCGGCCCATCAGCACCACATCCCGCACCCGCCAGGCAAACGCCGGGCGAAAAGATTGCGGCACAATCCCCACGCCGCCGCGTACGTCTACGCTGCCAGAAATTGTCCGCAGCACGCCGGTCACCGTATCGAGCAACGTGCTCTTCCCGCGTCCATTCGCCCCCAACACCGCCCAGATTTCACCAGGACGGCAATTGAGCGTCATTGGTGAAAACAGCGGCTGCTGATGACCATACACCAGTGCATTCAGAGAAAGCGACGCGGTCATGAGCGGGCTCCTCGGCGGGCGTTGCGCACCAGTAACAGGGTAAACAGCGGCGCGCCAATCAGTGCGGTCAGAATGCCGATAGGGATCTCCGCCGCCGTCAGCGTGCGCGCCACATCATCCACCACAATCATAAAGCTGGCGCCTAGCCAGAACGCGGTTGGCAGCAGGCGACGGTGATCCGCACCCGCCAGCAAACGGGCCAGATGGGGGATCACCAGTCCAACCCATGCAATACTGCCGCTTACCGCTACCTGCGCGGCAACCAGTAACGCGCAGCACACCAGCACGCCGCGACGCAGCGGTGTGACGTTAACACCCAATGCGCGCGCATCTTTATCGTCGAGCGACAGTAAATTAATGCGCCAGCGCAGTTTAAACAGGACTGCAGCGGCCAGGGCGACCGGAAGTGCGAGCATCAGCGTTTTGTGCCAGTTTGCCGTCGCAAAACTGCCGAGCAGCCAGAACACGATGTTGGGCAGCGTCTCTTCCGTATCGGCGAGATACTGCATCAGGCTGACCAGCGCGGCAAAGAAACCGCTGAGAATGATCCCGGCGAGGATCAATATCAGCGTGCTTTCACGCCCCTGTAACGCGGCGATGAGATAGACCAGACAGAGTGCCAACAGGCCAAAGAAGAACGTGGAGCCCATCATCAGCGGGGCGCTAAACCCCAGCAAAATCGCCAGCGTTCCGCCGAAAGCGGAGCCGGAGGTAACGCCGATGATATGTGGATCGACCAGCGGATTCTGGAACACGCCCTGAAGCGTCGCACCGCACAACCCCAGCGCACCGCCCGCCAGCAGCGCCATCAACACGCGCGGCATACGCACTGTCCAGACTATCTGCTGCGCGATATCCGCAGGCGCATTGGGATGAAACAGCTGCCAGAGCACATCTCGCAGGGGGAGAGGATACTGACCAAAGCAAAGTGACACCACGGCAAGAAAAAGGGTGAGCAGCATCAACCCACCCTGAAGCGCCAGCGGTTGACTACGGTTGAGCATGCGGCTGCCAGTTGGTGCGGTAGAAGCGTTGGTAATAATCCTGGGCCTGGGCGTCGACATCGACGTTTTTGTAGCGCTCTGGATAGAGTTTTTTCGCCATCCACAGTTCGCCAATCGCCAGCGCTTCCGGCATCGGGTAGCCCCAGGCTTTGGCGTATTCCGGCATCAGCCAGACGCGATGATTTTTCACCGCGTCAATGGTCTGCCATTGTGGGTCAGTGGTGATTTCTTTGACCACTTCCGGGTAGCGATCCTGCACGAAAATCACCTGCGGGTTCCACTGCAATACCTGCTCCAGTGAGACCTGACGCGCGCCTTTCACCGTCGCCGCTGCGACGTTCATTGCGCCCGCGTGCTGCATCATCAGGCCGGTATATTTTCCGGAGCCATAGGTGTTGAGATCCGGGTTGGCCATATAAACACGGACTTTTTTGTCTTCAGGAATATCCGCGACCGGTGCGTTGAATTTCTGGCGCGCGCTAAAGGTGTAGCGGATCAGTTCGTTTGCCTGCTTCTCGCGATTCACCACCGCGCCAATCAGGCGAATACCCTGTTTAAGCCCTTCGTTATAGGCGTGTTCTTCATCCGCCATCGTTGGGTTCATTTTGTTTTTTTCACCTGCGGCATCTTCACGCAGCGAAATCGCGACAACCGGGATGCCCGCATCCTGAATCTGCTGGATCATCGCCGCAGGCGCATAGTTGGCGACGAACACCACCTGTGGATGCAGCGCCAACAGGCTTTCGATATTCACCTGCGTCAGGTCGCCGGGCATGGGCAGAGCGGAGAGTGTCGGCATAAAGCGTGCGAAATCGGGGCCCAGCTGTTTTTTCCAGCTGCTGAGTACGCCAACCACGTCTTGACCGGCGTCTAACTGCACCAGCAGATTGAGCGTCTGGTGTTGCAGTACCACCACGCGTTTAACAGTATCGGGCAGGGTGACCTGACGGCCAAGCTGGTCGGTGAGCGTGCGATCCGCCTCGGCGGGAGAAACAACGGCAAACGTGGCGCAGAGCAGCGCGATGCCGGGGAGCAGACGTTTTACATTCAACATGAAGTGGCTCTAAGAGAAGGGGAAATTTCGATGTGTATTTGAATATATAACGATGGGGATTGCAAATGGTTGTGGGGCAAGTACCTATTAATTTCTAAAGAGAGGGGTGCTCGTAGATAATTTCCTGTTCCTCCATGCGCTCCTCAATCTGTTTTGCTACTCGCTGCAACGCCCCCAAATGCTTCGTCGCCGCCTGTTCAATGGTCATCGCTTTGGCGATATACACCAGGTTAAGACAGCCCATTACCCGGCCCTGGCTGCGCACTGGCACGGCGATGGAGGCGATTTTTTCCTCCTGCTGCCAGCCGCCAAAGTTTTCGCCATAACCATTATGGCGCGTGCGTTCCAGAATCGAGGCCAGCTTTTCCGGCTCGCGCGCCAGCTGGTATTCCGGCTCCGGGCGGCCTGCCAGCATATCGATAATCGGCTGGCGGTCGTGCTCGGCGGAAAACGCCAGCCAGGTAATACCCGATGCGGTCAGCAGCAGCGGCAGGCGGCGGCCAACCATGGCGCGGTGAAAAGAGAGACGGCTAAAACGGTGGGTAGTTTCGCGCACCACCATGGCGTCAACGTCGAGGGTGGTTAAATCGGTCGGCCAAATGACCTCGCGCAATAATTCGCCAAGTAATGGCGTTGCAAGTGCAGAAATCCAATGTTCGTCACGAAATCCTTCACTGAGCTGACGAACTTTCATCGTCAAACGGAAGCTGTCGTCGGACAAACTGCGGCGAACGTAGCCTTCATCCTGGAGCGTTTCCAGCAGCCGTCGAACGGTGGTGCGGTGCAGGCCGCTAAACTCAGCCAGCGTCGCGGTTGATGCGCCTCCATCGAATTTATTTAACAAATTTAATAACAATAACCCTCGGGTTAATCCGCGTACTGTTTTGTATTCCGTCGTCTCGTTGTTCTTCATATTTCCTGACAATTCTAGAGTTGAAACAACCGTGTGCACGGAGTGCACCTCCGAGCCTGTTTTGATTGTAGCCTAAATCACCGGACATATACTGAGCGCATTATAAAAAAATGTTCACATCAAATTAACAAATGACGGCGCGGGCGTATCCGTACCGGTTATTTGGTCCGAGAAGTGAGGTAATGACATGACAACGATTAATCCCGATATCCAGCCTGCCGTTCAGCAGTCCGTTCAGGTCGCCATTATCGGCGCGGGCCCGGTGGGCCTGATGATGGCGAACTACCTTGGGCAGATGGGCGTCGAGGTACTGGTGGTTGAGAAGCTCGACAAACTGATCGACTACCCGCGCGCCATCGGTATTGACGATGAAGCGCTGCGCGCCATGCAGTCGGTCGGCCTGGTGGAGAACGTGCTGCCGCATACCACGCCGTGGCATGCGATGCGTTTCCTGACTCCGAAGGGGCGCTGCTTTGCCGATATTCAGCCAATGACCGACGAGTTTGGCTGGTCGCGGCGAAACGCCTTTATTCAGCCGCAGGTCGATGCGGTGATGTATGAAGGGCTGTCGCGTTTCCCGAACGTGCGGGTGCTTTTCTCGCGCGAGCTGGAAGCGTTTAGTCAAAATAGTGACGGCGTCACAATTAATCTGCAAGGCCCGGAAGGCCAGCGCGAAACGGTGAAAGCCGACTGGCTGGTCGCCTGTGATGGCGGGGCGAGCGTGGTGCGTCGTACGCTCAATGTGCCGTTTGAAGGCAAAACCGCGCCGAATAAATGGATAGTGATTGATATCGCCAACGACCCTTTATCGACGCCGCACATTTACCTGTGCTGCGACCCGGTGCGCCCTTATGTCTCTGCCGCGCTGCCGCATGGTGTACGTCGCTTCGAGTTTATGGTGATGCCGGGCGAAACCGAAGAACAGTTGAGCGAGCCGCACAACATGCGTCGGTTGCTGAGCAAAGTGCTGCCGAATCCCGATCACGTCGAACTGATTCGCCAGCGCGTCTACACCCATAACGCGCGCATTGCTGAACGTTTCCGCGTTGATCGCGTGCTGCTGGCGGGCGATGCCGCGCACATCATGCCGGTCTGGCAGGGGCAGGGTTACAACAGCGGGATGCGCGATGCCTTCAACCTCGCCTGGAAGCTGGCGCTGGTGGTGAACGGTAAAGCGGGCGAACGTCTGCTCAACACCTACCAGCAGGAGCGTCGCGACCACGCCAAAGCGATGATTGATTTATCCGTCACCGCCGGAAACGTCCTTGCGCCGTCAAAACGCTGGCACGGCAACGTGCGTGATGGGATCTCCTGGGTGCTGAACTACATCCCGCCGGTGAAACGTTACTTCCTCGAAATGCGCTTTAAACCGATGCCGCAGTATCGCGAAGGGGCGCTGGTGATCGATCCCCGCGCCAAAAACTCCCCGGTCGGCAAGATGTTCATTCAGCCAAAAGTGACCCGCGAGAGCGGCGAGGTGACGCTGCT
This sequence comes from Pseudocitrobacter corydidari, assembly GCF_021172065.1. Taxonomy (NCBI): domain Bacteria; kingdom Pseudomonadati; phylum Pseudomonadota; class Gammaproteobacteria; order Enterobacterales; family Enterobacteriaceae; genus Pseudocitrobacter; species Pseudocitrobacter corydidari. The sequence continues at coordinate 1,101,470 of NZ_CP087880.1, forward strand.
GGATGACGTGATTGGTGCTAATTTCGCCATTATCGGCTGGGGCTGTAACCCGCTGTGGGGCATGAGCGAGCAGCAAATTGCCCGCTGGCGCGCGCTGGGCACACGATTTATTCAGGTCGTGCCAGAGGTGCAGATTCACACCCTGCAGGACAACGTCGAGGGCGTGATTCGTTTAGGCGATACGCAAAACCGGCTGAAAACCTGGTTCGCCGCGCAGGATGCGTCGCTGGCGGTCATTCGCCCGGACCGCTTCGTCGCCGCGCTGGCTATTCCGCAAACGCTGGGTAACCAACTTAACCAGCTTGCCAGCGTTATGGCGTTGCAAGCCGTTTCATCCTCCGCTCCTGTTGAAAAGGTGGCCTGATATGAACGCATATCTGCATTGTCTCTCCCACACGCCGCTGGTCGGCTATGTCGACCCGGCACAGCCGGTACTGGATGAAGTGGATGGTGTGATTGCCGCCGCGCGCGAACGCATTGCGGCTTTTGACCCGGAACTGGTGGTGCTGTTTGCCCCCGATCACTACAACGGCTTCTTCTACGACGTGATGCCGCCGTTCTGCCTGGGCGTTGGCGCGACGGCGATTGGCGACTTTTCCAGCGCGGCGGGAGAACTGCCGGTGCCGACGGATATCGCGGAAGCTTGTGCGCACTACACCATGAAAAACGGTATTGACCTGGCGGTTTCCTACTGCATGCAGGTGGACCACGGTTTTGCCCAGCCGCTGGAGTTTCTGTTAGGCGGTCTGGATTCTCGGCCGGTGCTGCCGATCTTCATCAACGGAGTCGCCACGCCGCTGCCGGGTTTCCAGCGTACCCGCATGATGGGGGAAGTGATTGGTCGTTTCCTCACCACGCTGAACAAGCGCGTGCTGATTTTGGGTTCTGGCGGGTTATCGCATCAACCGCCGGTGCCGGAACTGGCGAAGGTCGATGCCCATATGCGCGACCGCCTGCTGGGCAGCGGGAAGCATCTGCCGCCGAATGAGCGTGAGCTGCGTCAGCGCCGCGTTATCGAAGCCGCCGAAAAGTTTATTGAAGATCAGAAAAGCCTGCATCCGCTCAACCCGGTCTGGGATAACCAGTTTATGACGCTGCTTGAACAGAAACGTTTGGGCGAACTGGATGCCGTCAGTAATGAAGAGCTTTCGGCCATTGCCGGGAAATCTACCCACGAAATTAAGACCTGGGTCGCCGCGTTTGCCGCGCTGTCGGCCTTTGGCGACTATCGCACCGAGGGGCGTTACTACCGCCCAATCCCCGAATGGATTGCCGGTTTCGGTTCCCTCAGCGCCCGTTCACAGAATTAAAGCAGGAGAAAAACAATGACCTACCAACCGCAAACTGAAGCCGCAACCAGCCGTTTTCTGAATGTTGAAGAGGGCGGCGAGACGCTGCGCATCCATTTTAACGATTGTGGGCAGGGCGATGAAACCGTCGTCATGCTGCACGGTTCAGGCCCTGGCGCAACCGGCTGGGCGAACTTTAGCCGTAACATCGACCCGCTGGTGGAAGCCGGCTATCGCGTTATCCTGCTCGACTGCCCTGGCTGGGGGAAAAGCGACACCATTATTAACAGCGGCTCCCGTTCTGACCTGAATGCTCGCATCCTGAAAAGCGTCGTGGATCAACTGGATATCCAGAAGGTGCATCTGCTGGGTAACTCCATGGGCGGGCACAGCGCGGTGGCGTTTACTCTGACCTGGCCGGAGCGCGTCGGCAAACTGGTCCTGATGGGCGGCGGTACGGGCGGGATGAGCCTGTTCACCCCGATGCCAACGGAAGGCATCAAGCTGCTGAACGGCCTGTATCGCGAACCGAATATCGACAACCTGAAGAAGATGATGAACATCTTCGTCTATGACCCAAGCGATCTGACCGAAGCGCTGTTTGAAGCGCGTCTCAACAATATGCTGGCGCGTCGCAATCACCTGGAAAACTTCATCAAGAGCCTGGAAGCCAACCCGAAACAGTTCCCGGACTTTAGCCCGCGACTGGCTGAAATCAAAGCCCCCACGCTGATTGTCTGGGGCCGCAACGACCGTTTCGTTCCGATGGATGCGGGCCTTCGTCTGCTTTCCGGCATTAATGGTTCTGAGTTGCACATCTACCGCGACTGCGGTCACTGGGCCCAGTGGGAACATGCAGAATCCTTCAACCAACTGGTGCTGGATTACCTCAACCGCGCATAAGGAGCTGAGATGTCTGTACAAACACTGGAACAACTGGCCGCCGCCCTGCGCGAGGCCGAACAAACCGGGCAGGCGATTGCGCCGCTGCGCGACATTATCGGCCTTGATAATGCCGAAGCTGCTTATGCCATCCAGGCTCTCAATGTGGAACACGCGGTGGCGAAAGGCCGTCGCGTGGTCGGGCGCAAAATTGGCCTTACCCATCCGAAAGTGCAGCAACAGCTGGGCGTTGACCAGCCGGATTTCGGCACGCTGTTCGCCGATATGTGTTACGGCGACAACGACACGATCCCTTTTGATCGTGTGATGCAACCGAAAATTGAAGCAGAAATTGCGCTGGTGCTGAATCGCGATTTGCCAAACGCCGATACCACCTTTGATGAGCTATACGGCGCTATTGAATGGGTGCTGCCCGCGCTGGAAGTGGTGGGCAGCCGCGTACGTGACTGGTCGATTAAGTTTGTCGATACGGTAGCGGACAACGCCTCCTGCGGCGTGTACGTCATCGGCAGCCCGGCGATGCGCCCGGCAGGGTTAGACCTGAAAAATTGCACCATGCAGATGACGCGTAATAACGAACAGGTATCCAGCGGGCGCGGCAGCGAATGTCTGGGGCATCCGCTGAACGCTGCCGTCTGGCTGGCGCGCAAGATGGCGAGCCTTGGCGAACCGCTGCGCGCGGGCGACATCGTACTGACCGGCGCGCTGGGCCCGATGGTCGCCATCAATCCAGGCGATCGTTTTGAGGCGCTTATTGAAGGTATTGGTTCTGTGGCAGCCACGTTCTCTGCCGCACAAGAAGGAAGTCAGTCATGAGTAAGATAAAAGTCGCCATCATCGGTTCAGGTAATATCGGCACCGATCTGATGATCAAAATTCTGCGCAACGGCAAGCACCTTGAGATGGCGGTGATGGTCGGGATCGACCCGGAATCCGACGGCCTGGCGCGCGCGCGTCGCATGGGCGTCGCCACCACCCATGAGGGCGTCAATGGCCTGATGGCGATGCCGGAATTCGCCGATATTGATATCGTCTTTGACGCTACCAGCGCCGGGGCACATGTGAAAAATGACGCCGCGCTGCGGGCGAAGAAACCCAATATTCGCCTGATTGACCTGACGCCTGCGGCGATTGGCCCGTACTGCGTGCCGGTGGTGAATCTCGATAAAAACCTCAGCCAGGGCAACGTCAACATGGTGACCTGCGGCGGGCAGGCGACGATTCCCATGGTAGCGGCAGTTTCCCGCGTGGCGAAGGTGCATTACGCGGAAATTATTGCCTCGATTTCCAGTAAATCCGCCGGGCCGGGCACACGCGCCAATATCGACGAATTTACCGAAACCACCTCGCAGGCCATTGAAGTGGTGGGCGGCGCGGCGAAAGGCAAAGCCATCATTATTCTCAACCCGGCAGAGCCGCCGGTGATGATGCGTGACACGGTGTATGTGCTGAGTGAGGACGCCTCGCAAATCGAAATTGAAGCGTCGATTGAAGAGATGGCCGCCGCCGTGCAGGCGTATGTGCCGGGCTACCGCCTGAAGCAAAAAGTGCAGTTTGAAATTATTCCGCAGGATAAACCGGTGACCATTCCGGGTATCGGCCAGTTCTCCGGCCTGAAAACGGCGGTGTATCTGGAAGTCGAAGGCGCGGCGCACTATCTGCCCGCCTACGCCGGAAACCTCGATATCATGACCTCAGCGGCGATGTCGACGGCGGAAAAAATGGCGCAAACCATGGTGAAAGCAGCAGGAGAAGTCGCATGAACGGTAAAAAACTCTATATCTCCGACGTCACGCTGCGTGACGGCATGCACGCCATTCGCCACCAGTATTCCTTAGACAATGTGCGCCAGATTGCCAAAGCGCTGGATGATGCGCGCGTGGATTCTATCGAAGTGGCGCACGGCGATGGTTTACAGGGTTCCAGCTTTAACTACGGATTCGGCGCGCACAGCGACATCGAATGGATTGAAGCCGCTGCCGACACGGTGAAGCACGCTAAAATCGCCACCCTGCTGATTCCTGGCATCGGCACGCTGCATGATCTGAAAGCCGCTTATCAGGCTGGCGCGCGCGTGGTACGTGTGGCGACGCACTGCACCGAAGCGGATGTCTCCGCGCAGCATATCGCCTTCGCGCGCGAGCTGGGCATGGACACCGTTGGCTTCCTGATGATGAGCCATATGACCACGCCGGAAAATCTGGCGAAACAGGCGAAGCTGATGGAAGGCTACGGCGCAACCTGCATCTACGTGGTTGATTCCGGCGGCGCGATGAATATGAACGATATTCGCGACCGTTTCCGCGCGCTGAAAGCGGTGCTCAAGCCGGAAACACAAACCGGGATGCACGCACACCACAACCTGAGCCTCGGTGTGGCGAACTCGATCGTGGCGGTGGAAGAGGGCTGTGACCGCATTGACGCAAGCCTGGCGGGCATGGGCGCGGGGGCCGGGAATGCGCCGCTGGAAGTGTTTATTGCTGCGGCGGATAAACTCGGTTGGGATCATGGCACGGACCTGTATGCGCTGATGGCGGCGGCAGACGACCTGGTGCGTCCATTGCAGGATCGCCCGGTGCGCGTTGACCGTGAAACGCTGGCGCTCGGTTATGCCGGGGTGTACTCCAGCTTCCTGCGTCACAGCGAAGTGGCGGCGCAGCGCTACGGCCTGAGTGCGGTAGATATTCTGGTTGAACTGGGTAAACGCCGGATGGTTGGCGGCCAGGAAGACATGATCGTCGATGTGGCGCTCGACCTGAAAGCCAAAGCGTAAAACATAACAAGAAAGCTTTGCCCGCCTGGCATGATGCCCGGCGGGCGCGTTTGCAAGGAAAAAATGCGCGGTTGGCAACGTATCAGCCGCCTTTCACCTGTCACCCTCGCAAAGGTAACGCTATGTCGAACATCGCCTCTACACCTGCAACGTCTCGCCTGATACTGACTATCGGGCTCTGTTTTTTGGTCGCCCTGATGGAAGGGCTTGATTTACAGGCGGCTGGCATTGCCGCCGTCGGTATCGCCCAGGCTTTTTCGCTCGATAAAATGCAGATGGGCTGGATTTTTAGCGCCGGAATACTGGGTCTGCTGCCCGGTGCGCTGGTGGGCGGAATGCTGGCCGATCGCTATGGGCGTAAACGCATTCTGCTGGGATCGGTGGTGCTGTTCGGGCTCTTTTCGATAGCCACCGCGCTGGCGTGGAGTTTCCCGTCGCTGGTCTTTGCGCGCCTGATGACCGGCGTGGGGCTCGGCGCGGCGTTGCCTAACCTGATTGCCCTGACTTCTGAAGCGGCAGGCCCGCGTTTTCGTGGCACGGCGGTGAGCCTGATGTACTGCGGTGTGCCAATTGGCGCGGCGCTGGCGGCGGCGCTGGGGTTCAGCGGCCTGGCGCAGGCGTGGCAAACCGTATTCTGGGTGGGCGGCGTGGTGCCACTGCTGCTGGTGCCTTTGCTGATGCGCTGGCTGCCCGAGTCGCAGGCTTTCACCCATCAACAGACGGCGTCGCCCGCACCACTGCGCGCGTTACTCGCGCCGGGGACGGCATCGTCCACCTTACTGCTGTGGCTCTGTTACTTCTTCACCCTGTTAGTGGTGTATATGCTGATTAACTGGCTGCCGATGCTGCTGGTCGATCAGGGCTTTAGTGGCTCACAGGCGGCGGGCGTGATGTTTGCCCTGCAAATTGGCGCCGCGGTGGGGACGCTTGTGCTCGGTGCGCTGATGGACAAACTGAGCCCAATGCGCATGTCGCTGCTGATTTACAGCGGCATGCTGGCCTCGCTGCTGGCGCTAGGTTCGGCGGACTCGCTGAGCATGATGCTGCTTTCAGGTTTTGTTGCCGGGCTGTTTGCCACGGGCGGGCAGAGCGTGCTGTATGCGCTGGCACCGCTCTTTTATCGCACTGAAATCCGCGCCACGGGCGTGGGTACGGCGGTAGCGATTGGCCGACTGGGCGCGATGAGCGGCCCGCTGCTGGCCGGAAAAATGCTGGCGCTGGGTACCGGCACCGTGGGGGTGATGGCGGCCTCCGCGCCGGGGATTGTTTTAGCGGGCGTGGCGGTTTTCTGGTTAATGAATCGACAGAAGCAGGCATCCACCGCCATCGACGCTTCTTAAGCGCATTTTTACCGGGCGGCGCAATGCTGCCCGGCCTATCAATTCCCTACGATTTTTACCTTCTTGCCGGGCTTTTTCCGAGTTAATACAATAAAAAGCGTAATCAGGTTGAAAGACAACGAGTAAGTCGCTCATACTCTTACTCAGTCTCCCGTGCATCAGAAAAGCCTGAAGATCAATAACAGGAATTCGCACGGTCGCATAATTAAGGAATCCCTCATGGCAGAAGAAACTATTTTCAGCAAAATTATTCGTCGCGAAATCCCGTCGGATATCGTTTATCAGGATGAGCTGGTTACCGCGTTCCGCGATATCTCCCCACAGGCGCCGACTCACGTTCTGATCGTGCCTAACATCCTGATTGCCACCACCAATGACGTGGCGCCTGAGCACGAACAGGTGCTGGGCCGCATGGTGACCGTGGCGGCAAAAATTGCCCGTGACGAAGGTATTGCTGACGATGGCTATCGTCTGATCATGAACTGCAACCGCCACGGCGGGCAGGAAGTCTTCCATATTCATATGCATCTGCTGGGCGGTCGTCCGCTTGGGCCGATGCTGGCACATAAAGGTTAAGTGATGAAAGCAGGCTTTTCAGCCGCGCTACTGGCTGCATTTTTGCTGGCCGGTTGTGGTTCGCATCCGGAAATTCCGGTGGGCGATCAGCAGACGCTGGTGATGGAATCGAATGTCCTGGCCGCCGGGATCAGCGCGGAAAAGCCTGAACTGACGCGGTCGGAAATTCAGGCGACCGCCAGCGCGAAGCTGTTCAATGAAAGGCGTGAACCTGTCACCCTTCATTATCGTTTTTACTGGTATGAAGCCAGAGGACTGGAAATGCACCCGCTTGAAGCGCCACGTACCGTCACCATCCCGGCTATGGGATCGGTCACGCTGTACGGCAGCGCCAGCAGCCTGGGCGCACATAAAGTCCGACTTTATCTTTATTTGTAAGGGGTAAAACGGAATGACTACATTGCGTCGCTATGCGCTAATTTCGGCACTGGCTGTCCTGCTCTCCGGGTGCGTGGTGAAACAAGAACAACCCGCACCGGTGGAAGAGGCGAAGCCAACACCACAACAGCCTGTCGAACCGCAGCAGCCGGTACCGACAGTGCCTTCTGTTCCGACGATCCCGCAGCAGCCTGGCCCGATTGAGCATCCGGATCAACAGCCGTCGCAGCCTGCGCCACGCGTTCGTCACTATGACTGGAACGGCGCGGTACAGCCGATGGCAGGCAAAATGTTGCAGGCCAGCGGCGTGAACGCGGGCAGCATTCTGCTGGTCGATAGCGTGAATAACCGTACCAACGGAACGTTGAACGCGGCTGAAGCGACAACCGCGCTGCGTAACGCACTGACCGGCAACGGCAAGTTCACCCTGGTTTCCGCGCAGCAACTGGCTGTCGCCAAACAGCAGCTTGGCCTGTCGCCGCAGGATAGCCTCGGTTCGCGCAGTAAAGCGATGGGGATTGCCCGTAACGTCGGCGCACAGTATGTGCTGTACAGCAACGCCACCGGCAACGTGAATTCCCCGGTACTGAAAATGCAGCTGATGCTGGTACAGACGGGCGAAATTATCTGGTCAGGTAGCGGTGCCGTTACGCAACAATAAGCTCACGCGTGATGCGGTTCTGTCACGCTATTTCCCTCAGTATCATCTCGTCGCCAGCCCTGATTATTCAGGGCTGAGTGGCAGTAGCTGTATCATCGCCTGCGGTGAGCAGCAGCGGGTCTTGCGCCAGCACCACACGGCGCAGCCCCGCGAATTTCACTTCCTGCGTCAATATCACGCGCTCACGCGTTTACCCTCCACGCTCGCCCCGAAGCCGGTTTTTTATACCTCTGGCTGGATGGCCGTCGAATTTTTCAGCGGAGAGGTGAAAAGCGTGCTGCCGCCCCCTCGCCAACTGGCGTCTCTCCTGTATCATCTGCATCAGCAGCCGCGTTTCGGCTGGCGAGTAACGGTGCTGCCGTTGCTGGAACGCTACTGGCAGCAGTGCGATCCTGCGCGACGCACGCCGTTCTGGCTGCGCACGTTGCATCGCCTGCAAAAGCAGCGAGAGCCGCAGCCGCTGCGCCTTTCGCCATTGCATATGGATGTTCACGCGGGCAACATTGTGCATACGCCTGTAGGGTTACGACTGATTGACTGGGAGTATGCCGGGGACGGCGATATCGCGCTGGAGCTGGCGTCGGTGTGGATGCAGGACGCGCGTCAACGCCGTGAATACAGCGATGCGTACGCGGCACGGGCGCGCATTGCGCCAGAAGCGCTATGGCAACAAATTTTACGCTGGCGGCCCTGGGTGTTAACGCTCATGGCGGGCTGGTATGAGTGTCGCTGGCAGCAGACCGGCGACCGGCAATTTATCACGCTGGCAGATGAAATTTGGTGTCAGTTAAAGGAAAAACGATAAGAGAGGTCAGTGTGGGTCCGGTAATGTTGGATGTAGAAGGCTACGAGCTGGATGCGGAAGAGCGCGAGATTCTGGCGCATCCGCTGGTGGGTGGCCTGATTTTATTTACCCGTAACTATCATGATCCCGCGCAGCTGCGCGAACTGGTGCGCCAGATCCGCGAGGCGTCGCGCAATCATCTGGTGGTGGCGGTCGATCAGGAAGGTGGCCGGGTGCAGCGTTTCCGTGAAGGCTTTACTCGCCTGCCTGCCGCACAATCTTTTGTCGCCGTACTCGGCGAGGAAGAGGGCGGACGCCTGGCGGTTGAGGCCGGTTGGCTGATGGCCAGCGAAATGATCGCCATGGATATTGATATCAGCTTCGCCCCGGTGCTGGACGTCGGGCATATCAGCGCTGCGATTGGCGAGCGCTCCTATCATGCGGATCCGCAAAAAGCGCTGGCGATGGCGCGTCATTTTATCGACGGCATGCACAGCGCCGGTATGAAAACTACCGGTAAACACTTCCCCGGACACGGGGCGGTCACCGCTGATTCGCATAAAGAGACGCCGCGCGATCCTCGTCGCGAAGCCGACATTCGCGCGAAAGATATGGCGGTGTTCCAGACGCTGATTACGGAAAACAAACTCGATGCCATTATGCCTGCGCACGTCATCTACAGCGACGTAGACCCGCGCCCGGCAAGCGGCTCGCCGCACTGGCTGAAAACCGTGTTGCGCGGTGAGTTAGGCTTCGATGGCGTGATTTTCTCCGACGATTTGTCGATGGAAGGCGCGGCGATTATGGGCAGCTACGCCGAGCGCGGCCAGGCATCGCTGGATGCGGGTTGCGATATGATCCTGGTCTGCAATAATCGTAAAGGAGCGGTCAGCGTTCTTGATAACCTGTCGCCGATCAATGCTGAACGTGTTACGAAATTGTATCATAAAGGTTCATTTACACGTCAGGCCTTAAGGGATTCCGCCCGCTGGAAGACAGTCAGTGCGCAACTGGAACAGCTCCACGAACGCTGGCAGGACGTGAAGGCAGGCCATTAACCCTCCCGACAAGGGAGTTGTGGTGAGGATCAAATGATTATCTATTTGCACGGTTTTGACTCGAACAGCCCAGGTAACCATGAAAAGGTGTTGCAGCTGCAGTTTATCGACCCGGATGTGAGGTTGATTAGCTACAGTACGCTGCATCCAAAACATGACATGCAGCATCTGCTGAAAGAAGTGGACAAAATGTTGCAGCTCAACGTTGACGAGCGCCCGCTGATTTGCGGCGTGGGGCTCGGCGGCTACTGGGCGGAACGCATCGGCTTTTTATGCGATGTTCGTCAGGTGATTTTCAACCCGAATCTGTTCCCTAACGAGAACATGGACGGGAAGATTGACCGCCCGGAAGAGTATGTCGATATTGCCACCAAGTGTGTGAACAACTTCCGCGAGAAAAACCGCGACCGCTGCCTGGCGATCCTCTCCCGGAAGGATGAAGCGCTCGACAGCCAGCGTTCGGCACAGGAACTGCATCACTTTTATGAAATTATCTGGGATGACGTTCAGGGGCATAAATTCAAAAATATCTCGCCACATCTGCAACGCATCAAAGCCTTTAAAACCTTAGGCTGACGTCGTTTTTTCACGCCCCGTTCTGGGGCGTGAAATGTTAAATTTCCCTCCTTTTTTCACTCCCATCACCCACCAAAAATCCCACTAAACGCTAAAGTTGTTTAACTTCTGCGCGGTAAAACTTGATACATATCAAATTTGGTATGACCAATGCACCGTTCATGTTATTCTTCTTGCTGCTGAATGGTTTCGGGATAGTAACTTGTTGTTAGATAAGAGCTATTTTAATAACTTTTAATTAACAATTGGTTAATAATTTTTAAGGGGGTCACGTGACTACACCAATCAAAAGAATCGTTATTGTGGGTGGTGGCGCTGGCGGCCTGGAACTGGCTACTCAACTGGGTAGAAAGCTTGGCCGGAGCAAAAAAGCGAAAATTACGCTGGTGGATCGCAACCACAGTCATCTGTGGAAGCCGCTGCTGCACGAAGTGGCAACCGGTTCGCTGGATGAAGGCGTGGATGCGCTGAGCTACCTGGCGCACGCGCGTAACCATCACTTCCAGTTCCAACTGGGATCAGTGATGGACATCAACCGTGAAGCGAAAACCATTACCATCGCTGAACTGCGTGATGAGAAGGGCGACCTGCTGGTGCCGGAACGTAAGCTGGCTTATGACACGCTGGTGATGGCGCTGGGCAGCACCTCCAACGACTTCAACACGCCGGGCGTGAAAGAGCACTGCATCTTCCTCGATAACCCGCATCAGGCGCGTCGTTTCCACCAGGAGATGCTGAATCTGTTCCTGAAATATTCAGCGAACCTGGGTGCGAACGGTAAAGTCAACATCGCCATCGTTGGCGGTGGGGCAACGGGTGTTGAGCTTTCAGCTGAACTGCACAACGCGGTGAAACAGCTGCACAGCTACGGCTACAAAGGCCTGACCAACGACGCGCTGAACGTCACGCTGGTGGAAGCGGGCGAACGTATTCTGCCTGCGCTGCCGCCGCGTATTTCCGGTGCCGCTCACAACGAGCTGACCAAAATGGGCGTGCGCGTCCTGACGCAGACCATGGTCACCAGCGCCGATGAAGGTGGCCTGCACACCAAAGACGGCGAGTATATTCAGGCCGACCTGATGGTATGGGCAGCAGGCATTAAAGCGCCAGACTTTATGAAAGAGATTGGCGGCCTGGAAACCAACCGTATCAACCAGCTGGTGGTTGAGCCAACGCTACAGACCACGCGCGATGCAGACATTTATGCGATCGGCGACTGTGCGTCCTGCGCACGTCCGGAAGGCGGATTTGTACCGCCGCGCGCTCAGGCTGCGCACCAGATGGCAACCTGCGCGCTGAACAACATTCTGGCGCAGATGAAGGACAAAGAGCTGAAACCGTATTCTTACAAAGATCACGGCTCGCTGGTTTCGCTCTCGAACTACTCGACGGTCGGCAGCCTGATGGGCAATCTGATGCGCGGCTCGATGATGGTTGAAGGGCGCATTGCGCGTATGGTGTATATCTCGCTGTACCGTATGCACCAGATTGCGCTGCACGGCTACATCAAAACCGGCCTGATGATGCTGGTCGGCAGTATCAACCGCGTTATCCGCCCGCGCCTGAAACTGCACTAATGTAACATTCCGGCCCGACACTCAGTCGGGCCGTTTTCAGCAGATTGTTCGCTGACTAACGGAAATTCCCGCTAAGACTCCTCTGAATCACGCTGGTTTGTGGTTTTATCTCGCACTTTTCATCCGCTTTCTCATTTGCTAACCCCCTCGTCAAGTTGCAGAATTGTTACTATCAGCAACAAAGGAGGATCTCCCGTGAATAAATCGATGTTGGCGGGTATAGGGATTGGCGTCGCAGCCGCGCTTGGCGTGGCGGCAGTCGCCAGCCTGAACGTGTTCGACCGCGGCCCGCAGTACGCGCAGGTCATTTCGGCTAAGCCTATCAAAGAGACCGTGAAAACCCCGCGAGAAGAGTGCCGCAATGTGGCCGTTACCCATCGCCGCCCTGTACAGGATGAAAACCGGATTACCGGTTCCGTGCTCGGCGCTGTCGCGGGCGGCGTGATTGGTCACCAGTTTGGTGGCGGACGCGGGAAAGACGTTGCCACGGTGGTAGGGGCATTAGGCGGCGGCTACGCCGGGAATCAGATCCAGGGCTCAATGCAGGATAATGATACCTACACCAGCACTCAGAAACGCTGCAAAACAGTGTATGACAAATCCGAGAAAATGCTCGGATATGACGTGACGTATAAAATTGGCGACCAGCAGGGGAAAATCCGTATGGATAAAGATCCCGGAACGCAAATTCCGCTGGATAATAATGGCCAATTGGTCCTGACTAACAAAACGTAAAAATAGCGTTAATGTTGTTTTAGCCCCTCATTCGCTCAGGCTGAGGGGCTTTTTTTTGTCACTTACATCCATCTTTATGAAATCCGAATTACTTATTGAAACGGGACGAGTCACTTTAAAGAGTATGGCCTTTACGTAGACTGCATGCGTGCAGAAGAGCCCGGCGCGCTTCACGGTGTGGCGGTAGCGTCTTGCACTTATCTCGTTTACAAGGAGGTTGCTATGTCAACCGGATTACGTTTCACACTGGAAGTGGATGGCCTGCCGCCGGACGCGTTTGCCGTGGTTTCCTTTCATCTGAACCAGTCACTCTCTTCGCTCTTTTCCCTCGATCTCTCTCTGGTCAGCCAGCAGTTTCTCTCCCTTGAATTTCAGCAGATCCTCGACAAAATGGCCTACCTGACGATATGGCAGGGCGATGACGTACAGCGCCGGGTGAAAGGCCTGGTGACCTGGTTTGAACTGGGGGAGAACGACAAAAACCAGATGCTGTACAGCATGAAGGTGTGCCCACCGCTGTGGCGCGCAGGGCTGCGCCAGAACTTCCGTATCTTCCAGAACGAGGACATCAAAAGCATCCTCGGCACGATATTGCAGGAAAACGGGGTGACCGAGTGGAGTCCGCTGTTCAGCGAGCAGCATCCTTCCCGTGAGTTTTGTGTCCAGTACGGTGAAACTGATTACGATTTCCTGCGCCGGATGGCAGCGGAGGAAGGCATCTTCTTTTATGAGGAGCATGCTTACAAAAGTACCGACCAGAGCCTGGTGCTGTGCGACACGGTCCGCCATCTGCCCAAATCTTTTGAAATCCCCTGGAACCCGAACACCCGTACCGAGGTGAGCACCCTCTGCATCAGCCAGTTTCGCTATAGCGCACAAATCCGTCCTTCCTCCGTAGTCGCTAAAGACTACACCTTTAAACGACCCGGCTGGGCAGGGCGTTTTGATCAGGAAGGCCAGCACCAGGACTACCAGCGCACGCAATATGAGGTATTTGACTATCCGGGGCGATTTAAAGATGCGCACGGGAAGAACTTTGCCCGCTGGCAAATGGACGGCTGGCGCAACAACGCAGAGGTGGCGCGTGGAAAAAGCCGCTCTCCGGAGGTATGGCCGGGGAGGCGGATTGTTCTGACGGGGCATCCGCAGGCGAACCTGAACCGGGAATGGCAGGTGGTGGCAAGTGAACTGCACGGCGAGCAGCCACAGGCGGTGCCGGGACGCAGGGGTTCAGGCACCACGCTCGATAACTATTTTTCGGTGATCCCGGCAGACAGAACATGGCGGCCACAGCCGATGCTTAAACCGCTGGTGGATGGCCCGCAGAGCGCCGTGGTGACAGGGCCGGCGGGGGAAGAAATCTTCTGTGATGAACATGGCCGCGTGCGGGTGAAATTTAACTGGGACCGCTATAACCCATCAAACCAGGACAGTTCATGCTGGATCCGTGTGGCACAGGCGTGGGCAGGCACCGGGTTCGGCAACCTGGCGATACCGCGTGTGGGTCAGGAGGTGATTGTGGACTTCCTCAACGGCGATCCGGACCAGCCGATCATTATGGGGCGCACTTACCACCAGGAAAACCGCACCCCCGGCAGCCTGCCGGGGACGAAAACGCAGATGACTATCCGCTCGAAAACCTATAAGGGCAGCGGGTTTAATGAACTGAAGTTTGACGATGCGACCGGGAAAGAACAGGTCTACATCCACGCGCAGAAGAATATGAACACCGAGGTGCTGAATAACCGCACCACCGATGTGATAAACAACCATGCCGAGACTATCGGCAACAATCAGGTGATTGCGGTTGCCAACAATCAGATACAGACGGTGGGGGTTAACCAGATAGAAAAGGTGGGCAATAACCAGGTTATTACAGTGGGGATGAATCAGGCGGAAACGGTAGGGCTTGTTCGTGCACTAAACGTGGGCGTGGCTTACCAGACAACCGTAGGCGGCGTCATGAACACCTCGGTGGCGCTGATGCAGTCCTCGCAGATTGGCTTGCATAAGTCGTTGATGGTCGGCCTGGGTTATGACGTCAAAGTGGGAAATGACGTCACCTTCACCGTTGGCAAAACGAAGAAGGATGATACCGGGCAGACTGCGATTTACTCGGCAGGAGAGCATCTGGAGCTCTGCTGTGGTAAGGCAAGGCTGGTGCTGACTAAGGACGGCCAAATTTTTCTCAACGGCACAAAAGTTCATTTGCAGGGTAAGGAGCAGGTTAATGGTGATTCAATGTTGATTAACTGGAACTGTGCAGCCTCGAAAGCCCCACCTAAAACACCTGGTTAAAGCAGCGTACACCGAATATTTAACAAATAAGGTACTCAGGAACAAACCCGTACTAACGATGGATAACATAAGGAATTGAATCATGAGCGGAAAACCAGCGGCGCGCCAGGGGGATATGACCCAGTACGGTGGCCCGATAGTCCAGGGCTCGGCGGGGGTGCTGATAGGCGCGCCCACAGGCGTGGCGTGCTCGGTGTGTCCGGGCGGCTACACTTCCGGCAACCCGGTAAACCCGCTGCTCGGTGCAAAAGTACAGCCCGGCGAGACGGACCTTGCCCTGCCCGGCCCGCTGCCGTTCATTCTCTCCCGCACCTACAGCAGCTACCGGACGAAGACGCCTGCGCCGGTGGGCGTTTTCGGTCCCGGCTGGAAAGCGCCTTCTGATATCCGCCTACAGCTACGCGATGACGGACTTATACTCAACGACAACGGCGGGCGGAGCATTCACTTTGAGCCGCTGCTGCCGGGGGAGGCGGTTTACAGCCGCAGCGAGTCGCTGTGGCTGGTGCGCGGCGGTAAGGCAGCGCAGCCGGACGGCCACACGCTGGGGCGGCTGTGGGCGTCGCTGCCGCCGGATATCCGGTTAAGCCCGCATCTTTACCTGGCGATGAACAGCGCACAGGGGCCGTGGTGGATACTGGGCTGGAGTGAGCGGGTACCAGGCACGGAGGAAGTGCTTCCAGCGCCGCTGCCGCCGTACCGGGTGCTGACCGGGCTGGCGGACCGCTTCGGGCGCACATTAGCGTACCGGCGCGAGGCCGCAGGCGACCTGGCCGGGGAAATTACCGGCGTGACGGACGGTGCCGGACGTGAGTTCCGTCTGGTGCTGACCACGCAGGCGCAGCGGGCGGAAGATGCCCGTAAACAGCGCACTGCTTCGTTATCTTCCCCTGACACTCCCCGCCCTCTCTCAGACTTAGAGTTCCCTGACACACTGCCCGGTACCGAATACGGTACTGACAGCGGTATCCGTCTTTCAGCGGTGTGGCTGACGCACGACCCGGCATACCCGGATAGCCTGCCCGGTGCGCCACTGGCGCGGTATACGTATACGGAAGCCGGTGGACTGATGGCGGTATATGACCGCAGCAATACGCAGGTGCGCGCTTTCACGTATGACCCGCAGCACCCGGGCCGGATGGTGGCGCACCGTTACGCGGGAAGGCCGGAGATGCGCTACCGGTACGACGATGCGGGGCGGGTGACAGAGCAGCTGAACCCGGCTGGCTTAAGCTATACCTACCAGTATGAGAAAGACAGCATAACCGTAACGGACAGCCTGAACCGGCGTGAGGTGCTGCATACAGAAGGCGAGGCCGGGCTGAAGCGGGTGGTGAAAAAAGAACAGGCAGACGGCAGCGTCACCCGCAGCGAGTTTGACCCGGCGGGGAGACTGACGGCGCAGACGGATGCGGCGGGACGGCGGACAGAGTACGGTCTGAATGTGGTGTCAGGGGATATCACGGATATCACCACGCCGGACGGCAGGGAGACGAAATTTTACTATAACGACGGAAACCAGGTGACGGCGGTGGTATACCCGGACGGGCTGGAGAGCCGCCGGGAATATGATGAGCTGGACCGGCTGGTAACGGAGATATCGCGCAGCGGGGACGTCACCCGGTATGCATATGATAATCCACACAGTGAATTACCGACCGCAACAGCGGATGCGACGGGCAGCACCCGGCAGATGACGTGGAGCCGCTACGGGCAGTTGCTGGCGTTCACTGACTGCTCCGGCTACCAGACCCGCTATGAATATGACTGCTTTGGTCAGATGACGGCGGTCCACCGTGAGGAAGGTATCAGCCTTTACCGCAGCTATGACAACCGTGGCCGGTTAATCTCAGCAAAAGACACGCAGGGCCATGAAACGCGGTATGAGTACAACGCCGCAGGCGACCTGACCGCTATTATCACCCCGGACGGCAACCGGAGCGAGACAGAGTACGATGCGTGGGGAACGGCGGTCAGCACCACGCAGGGCGGGCTGACGCGCAGCATGGAGTACGATGCTGCCGGACGTGTCACCACGCTGACCAACGAGAACGGCAGCCACAGCGCCTTCGGTTACGATGCGCTGGATCGGCTGGTACAGCAGAGCGGCTTTGACGGGCGGACGCAACGTTATCATTATGACCTGACCGGAAAACTCACGCAGAGTGAAGATGAGGGGCTTGTCACCCTCTGGTTCTACGATGAATCGGACCGTATCACGCACCGCACGGTGAACGGTGAGCCGGCAGAACAGTGGCAGTATGACGAGCACGGCTGGCTGACAGACATCAGCCATCTCAGTGAAGGCCACCGTGTCGCTGTCCACTACGGCTATGATGATAAAGGCCGTCTCACCGTCGAGCGCCAGACGGTACATAATCCGGAGACGGGGGAACTGCTCTGGCAGCATGAGACAGAGCACGCATACAACGAGCAGGGGCTGGCAAACCGCGTCACGCCGGACAACCTGCCGCCGGTGGAGTGGCTGACGTATGGCAGCGGTTACCTGGCGGGAATGAAGCTGGGCGGGACGCCGCTGCTGGAGTACACGCGGGACAGGCTGCACCGGGAGACAGTGCGCCGCTTCGGCAATAGCGCATACGAACTGACCAGCACATACAACTCCGCCGGACAGCTACAGAGCCAGCATCTGAACAGCCTGGTGTATGACCGTGACTACAGCTGGAACGACAACGGACAGCTAATCCGCATCAGCGGCCCGCGACAGACGCGGGATTACGGCTACAGCTCCACGGGCAGACTGGCGAGCGTACGCACGACCACATCAGACCTGGACATCCGTATCCCGTATGCGACGGACCCGGCGGGCAACCGGCTGCCGGACCCGGAACTGCACGCGGACAGCACCCTCACGGCGTGGCCGGATAACCGCATCGCGGAGGATGCGCACTATGTCTACCGCTACGATGAATACGGCAGGCTGACGGAGAAGACGGACCGCATCCCGGAAGGGGTTATCCGGATGTACGACGAGCGGACGCACCACTACCATTACGACAGCCAGCACCGCCTGGTGTTTTATACGCGGATACAGCATGGCGAGCCGCTGGTCGAGAGCCGCTATCTCTATGACCCGCTGGGCCGCCGGACAGGGAAACGGGTGTGGCGTCGCGCGCGTGACCTGACGGGATGGATGTCGCTGTCGCGTACACCGGAGTTGACGTGGTATGGCTGGGACGGCGACCGCCTGACGACGATACAGACCGACACCACACGTATCCAGACGGTCTACCAGCCGGGGAGCTTCACGCCGCTCATCTGCATCGAAACAGAGAACGGCGAACTAAAAAAAGCGCAGCGCCGCAGCCTGGCGGAGAAGTTACAGCAGGAAGGGAGTGAGGACGGTCACGGTGTGGTGTTCCCGCCAGAGCTGGTGATGATGCTGGACAGGCTGGAGGGAGAGATACGGGCCGACAGCGTGAGCCGTGAAAGCCATGCATGGCTGGCACAGTGCGGGCTGACGGTGGAGCAACTGGCAAAACAGGTGGAGCCGGAGTACACACCGGCACGCTCACTGCATCTGTATCACTGCGACCACCGGGGACTGCCGCTGGCGCTCATCAGCGAAGAAGGCAATACGGCGTGGAGCGGGGAATATGACGAGTGGGGAAACCAGCTTAACGAGGAGAACCCACATCATCTGTACCAGCCGTACCGTTTGCCGGGACAGCAGTATGATGAGGAGTCGGGGCTGTACTATAACCGTAACCGGTACTACGATTCGTTGCTGGGGAGGTATATCACACAGGATCCGATAGGACTGAAAGGAGGATGGAATCTGTATCAGTATCCATTAAACCCAACTGTATATACAGATCCCTTAGGGTTAGATATGCAGGAAGACATGTATGCCTTAATCATCCTTGGTACACCTGGCGCTGCGGCTGGTTCTCTGATGGCAACTGCTGCAGACAATTTCGCAAGATCAGCAGTCGATATAGTTGGTAGAGATCAAATTCACAACGGTTCCGGTGATGCTTTGAGACATTGTTATTGGACCTGTCGTATGACTAAGAGTTTTGGGCCATTCAGAGCATATCTTATTGGTTTAAATCACGAAATGGCTGGTAATCGAGCCACCCCGCCTCAACCTGTAAAAGAAGCTAAAATGGATATGAAAAATAATAATGTAGGCATATCATGTGGTTTGGAATTAAAGTCTTGCACTGAATCATGCGTCGAAAAATATAACTCTGGTGGATTGTATGGTTTAGGAGGTGATAAATTATCACCAACAACAACTCTTCCGGATGGAATTTATTGATGTTTAAACGTTACATATGCATTTTTTATTTTTTATTTTTTATTGTTCTTGTCTGGTCATTTATAATTTATAAAAAACAGATTTACCAACCGCTCAGTATTAATGGTAGGTCTTCTCGTGGAGATGTAAGTAAAATGATTTCACTTATGGATAATAAAAGTATAACTAGAAATGGTGAGTATATTAAAAGAGGAGATGCATCTTTCTCAATAATTAGTATAATGAAAATGGATACGGTATGTGGCAGTGTTGATGTGATATTGTCATTTTTTAACGATGAACTAGTAAGTGTAAAATATGTAAATGTCTCAAGGTATCATATTTCAAGTGGAATTTGCTTGAGTAATATTTCAAGTAAAGGTGAAGTTTATGGGAGTGATATCTCCATAAAAACGCTGTTTAAAGAAAATAATATTTATTATGATATTGTATTTAGTGATAATGTTATTGATCGGAAAATAAATAAATGGGTAAGAAAATGGTCGTAATAGTATAAATGACCCTTGCTAAGTAGAATGTGTTGATTTTTTCTAAATGCCAACAAAGGGAACAGATTATATCATAGAAAGATCCAGCGATAGAGGGTTTTGGTGAAACGCATCTCGATTTTTTGAAGCAATATGGTGATTTTGAAAATGGCATTTCTGTTCACGACACCATTGCCAGAGTTGTAGCCTGTATCAGTCCTGCAAGATATCACGAGTGCTTTATTAACTGGATGCATGACTGCTATTCCTCAGATGATAAAGACATCATTGCAATTGATGGAAACATCACAGACCGATATGGCGTAGCCAGACAGAGTTTTAATAAACATGCCCTGCCAAGGTTGGCCGAAAGTGGAGCATTATTCTATACAGCTACATAGGTAGGTTTTATGTATAAGTCAACAGAATCTCACTCTTTTACACTTGGTGCTGTAATTTTAGATTTTTTGAGGACGGCCAGATTTTCAGAGAAAAAATAGCTACATATACATATGACACAAGGCTTTTTCATGATCTAAATTTGTTTGGTGAGACAGCAGAAGATATTTTTAAGGTTTTACATGAGGTTTTTAATGTTGAATTGAATGATTTTATTTTTGACGAGTATTTTCCTATGGAAATTTCTGAAGATGTAGCCTGTATAGATAACTTGGAAATGCTCTTGTTTTTTAAGTTTGATATTTTTTTAAAGAATATTTTTAAAAAACTAGCGGGCAAAGTTGATGAAATATATGATAAGTACGAACCGATTACACTTCATATGGTTGAGGAAAGTATTAGAAAAGGGCGATGGGTCAATTTTATTGGATGATACGCATTAACACCATTGTTATCTTCTGATTTTTCTTTCTGGAAAAACCAAATGATGATAATTACAAGAAAGTATGGTGTATTGGTGTTGTCGATAAAAGTAATAGTTCGCATGATGTTAATGTCGGTGATTATAGGGATGAGAGCGTTGTTAGGTTTAAAAATATTAATGATGTGAGATTCGTAATGCTCGAGCGATTACCCTTGGAACCATCAAGTGATATTCTCAATTAATTATTATATCAAATTGACAATGCAATAGCATTTAAGATGAGTGTGTTATTTATTTTTGATTAAGTAGCAAAATAAAAGCTGTTGTTAGAGTATAAAATTCAATGAACAAAACCCGCATTAAATATCTACAAAAAATGGTATCATTTGATGATGGCATATCCCAAACTATTATATTGGTTAATAAGCACTGGTATCCCCAAAAAGCACCAGTAGTGATATTGTTTGCACAGATTGGTAAGGCTATTGCAGGAAATTTCTGTCGTCTCGACAAAAATCAAAAAAACGCCATCTTCAAGCATATTGAAGAACCTCAATGACGAGTTGGCGACGGCTGTAGCAACAGGTCTTATAGAGGCAATCGTCACTAAGGCTGACAACAACTTTTTACTCGCCAGAGAGCTGGATACGATTTGGGGAGTGAAATCAAAGGCCCATGCTTTTGCATGGAGAAATCATGGTCAAAGTTAATTCGTTCAGTACAAATTATTATAAACATGAAATCCTTACCCCCCAAAAAATTAATTACATATCTAATCTTATAGTCAGTTGGTAGTAATTGTTATGTTCAAAAGGAATAGAGATGAGCGAAAAAAATATTAATAAAATATGTCGAATGTTCTGGGGGCTAATCGGATGCCTCTCCTTTATGCAAATTAGTGTGTGGTTGCAAAAAGAGGATCTTATGGGTTTGTCAGAAGTGAGTGGCTGGGTTGCAGCTTATGTCTTTTTATATTTCTTCGTTTTCTCAATTATTGATTCCGGTATCGATAATATGGCATCCTTCCATCAAACCTATAATCAACAGAACTTAAGTAAGTCTTTTCTTGGTGGTTTTATTAAAAACAAAATGAACTTTTCTAAAGGATACAAATTGATGTTTAATGTTGGGTTTTTATTTATGTTATTTTTTAGGGTTAGGAATGGTTTTTTTTAATAACTAATAAACAGTTCTCAGAAGAGAGTGAACAATGAGTTCATCATCCTGAATGTTGTACGAGATATGGCGACAGTTAACTTAGTATAATGATAGCTTAAATGCTATTGTGGATTATATAAAATGAATACATTATTTTTCATATTGACACTCACTACATTCTCTCCTAATGCGGCGTTATGTCCCTCGCAAACTTTTGATAAAGCCGACATCGCGATGGACACGCTAACATCCTGGCGAGCCGTAGACGATTTCTATACACGTTATCGCAATTGTGATGATGGTTACATCCTCGAAGGAACGTCAGACCGAATTGCGAGACTGCTGGTTGATGAATGGTACAGACTTGAGGAATTATCACCTCTAATTAAAGCCAGACCACCTTTAGCGGATTATATCCTTAGTCATATTAGCACGTATACGGATAAGGAAGACCTTGAAAAACTGCAATTTCTCTCTTCCAGTCAGTGTAAAATAGCTAATCAAAAATTTTGTGAACGACTTCATTTTGCGACTGTTTTGGCGTTAAAGGAGCAATTTAATGAAGAAAAAGAACCACCAGATAAAGACAAACGGATTGGACCTGATAATTATCAGCCAATGTCACTTGATGCTGTGTAACGGGGTACTGTGGCGGAGTCAGCATGAAGGGATTTAATTATATTCGACGGGTAAAAATATTTTTTGTTTTTATAATTTTCAATATCATGTTGCTTTCGAGTGTTAATGGATAAAAGACTTGAAGCTATTCAAAACGGTGTGCCTGATGATGAAAAATAGAGCGCTTTTATCGTAACGGGGAGTTCTTCACATACCAGCGCTCCCCGTCTCAACCGTTATCCTATTGCCAGAAAATCACTCACCCAACATATGCGGCCACAACCCCAGCGTCGTGCGGGTAATCTGCATCAACGTGTCAAAACTTGCGCCTTCGCGAGCGCTAATCGACATGCCCTGCAATACGCAGCTTAAGAAAAGCGCCAGCTCATTCACATCTTTCCCGGCCGGAATTTCACCTTTCTCCTGACGATGCTGTAAAAACTCGCGCAGGGTTTGTTCCTGAACGGCGTGGCGGGATTTAATGGTTTTGGCTATCTCTTTCGACGACGCCGCCAGCGCGGCGGACGTGTTAATCATAAAGCAGCCCGCCGGAGTGTCTTTACTGGTATAGCAGGTCGCGACAGCGGTGAAGTAATCCTTCAGCGCCTCATCCACACGCTTGTCATCACAACAGAGCTTCGCTTCATGTTTAGCAGCGAAGTGAGCGATGTAGTGATCGAGAACGGCGCGGAACAGCCCCTCTTTATTCACGAATTCTGCATACAGGGTAGGTGCTTTTGCGCCCGTGGCCTCTACGAGATCGGAGAGTGACGTGGCTTCGTAGCCATGCTGCCAGAAAAGCGTCATTGCTTTATCCAGCGCTGCTTCCCGGTCAAATACTTTTGGTCGACCACGGCCCTTTTTAGCGCAACTTTGCGTCTCAGTTGTCATAGTGCCGTTGTACCTCTTTCGGTTTTAGTGAACGCTCATTATAAAAATAATCGCTTCAGGCTGCCAGCGGTGAATTCCCAAAAATAAATAATTCATATGGGTATGAAAAATAGGCTGATTTTAATTATTTAAATGATCGTTATAAAAATCATGTTGACGAGTGATCCAGATCTCATTATCATTACCTTATCGATCGTTAAGTTAATAAAGTTTGCTCTACATCATAGTTCATCTGCATAGGTCATAATCATGAAAAACGTAAAAACTCTGGCTCTCGCCGCTGTTCTGAGTTCTCTGTCATTCGCAAGTTTCGCTGCGGTTGAAGTTCAATCTACCCCGGCGGATCAGCACAAAGTCGGTACCATCGCGGCATCAGCAGGCCCGAACCTGGCTTCTCTGGAAGATCAGCTGTCTCAGAAAGCAGACGAAATGGGCGCTAAATCGTTCCGTATCACTTCAGTAAGTGGTCCGAACAACCTGCACGGTACGGCTGTTATTTATAAATAAGCATTAACTCCCTCATTAATGCCGTTTTAAATAAGCCACTGCCATAAAAAAGCCCTGAGTGATCGCATCACTCAGGGCTTTTGCCTGTCTGGAATCAGCGTTACATCGACTGCTCTTGCGCAACATGATGGCGGGTGACGTCAACCGGCATGCCGGAGCGCAGCTCCATCGCATAGTTCATCACATCCGTATTCGTCTGTGCCTTCTCTTTAAACGCACTCATCGTCTCATTCAGCACAATAGGCTGCGTTTTCGGGTCATCATCGATATGTTTTGACAGCGGCTGGTGAACTTCAACCAGATGCACGCCGCCCGGTTCAACCGAGGCTTTAATCGGCGTGTTGATGATATTCACTTTGGTGCCCGGCGTAACTTTCTCAAACAAGTTGCGGATATCGCCATCGCGCAGGCGAATACAGCCGGAGCTGACGCGCATGCCGATACCAAAGTCGGCGTTCGTTCCGTGCAGCAGATAAACGCCGCCCTGAGCCGCTAAGCGAATGGCGTGATGTCCCATTGGGTTATCCGGCCCGGCGGGCATCACCGCAGGCAAAATTATGCCCTGTGCTTTATAGCGCGCGCGAATGTTTGCCGTGGGTGTCCAGGTCGGGTTGGCACGTTTGTCCGATACGGTGGTCACCATGGTTGGTGTTACCGTATCACCACCTAACTGACCAATGCCGATAGGGTAGACGGTAACCTTGTTGCTTCCTGGCGGGTAGTAATAGAGGCGTAATTCCGCCAGATTGATGACGATACCTTCACGCGGCACGTCCGGCAAAAGCGTTTGTAGCGGAATGGTCAGTACGCTGCCTGCGCGCGGAACGTAGGGATCAACGCCAGGGTTTGCCTGCAATAACGCCAGGAAACCGACGTTATACTTTTTAGCGATTGCCTCCAGCGAGCCGCCGTCATTCTCAACCACATGATAGCGGTTTTCCCCGACGAGACGGCTACCGTTGGTTGGCAGCGGCCAGGTGTTGGCTGAAACGGGCAGGCTCCACGCAACGGTGGCGGCAAGCGCGATGCCCATTGCCCAACGCGAAACACGTCTTTGTTTACTCATCATGTTCATCCAGTTAACAAGTCGCTAAAACATAAACGGATATTATGATTGCTGGAAGTGTCGGGAAGTGAAGGGTGATTGCAAGTATGTGTAAATGTTTCGGATGAGGCAGCCCTTGCCGCAAGGGCTGCCAGAGGGTTCAGAACGCCATTTTAACCGTGAATTGTACTTCTCGCGGATCGCCAATCTGGTTGCCCAGATTATTGGTGGCGATAGACGACGTGTAATAGGTCTTATCAAACAGGTTCTTAACATTCACCTGCAGCGTGACGGGATATTTCAGCTTCATTTTGTACGCCGCGAAAACATCGGCTACCGCATAGCCCGGCAGGTAATAATCCGCGCCGTTGGTGCCGCTGCGGCGGCTCACCGCGTGGCCGCCACCGCCGACGGTCAGCGTATTGCTGTCGATAACGTTGTTGAAGTCATAGGTCAGGAACAGCGAACCGGTATGGCGCGGCACGTTTGGCAGTGGTTTACCCGCGTAGTCCGGGTCTTCCAACACTTTCGCATCCGTGTAGCCATAGCTGGCAATCACGTTGAGGTTTTCGGTCAGTGAACCGGCAACATCCACTTCGACACCGCGCGAGCGCACTTTGCCTGCGGTTTTAGCGACAGTTTCGTCACCCACGTCTTCGGTGTAGAGCACATTTTTCTTATGAATATCAAACAGCGCGATGTTGGCGGTTACGCCATCGAACAGATCGAATTTCGCACCCAGTTCATAGGCGGTTGACTCTTCCGGTGGCAGGTTGCCGATATAGCTGGCGATGGATGACTGCGGCATAAAAGCCTGTGACACGTTGCCGAACAGCGAAACCGAGGGCGATAGCTTGTAAACCAGGCCAAATTTCGGCGTCAGTTTTTCATCGTGGCTGTCGGTATTGACGTTAAACGGACGACCTTTCCCGGCATATTGCGTGTAGTACTGGTAACGCGCGCCCGCCACGGCAATCCATTTATCACTCAGATATAACGCGTCCTGAACGTAGGTCGCGTAGCTCTCCTGTTTGATGCGCTGATCGCTGTCGGATTCAGACACGGTGGTGCATTTTCCCACTGTTCCGTATACCGGATTGTAGATATTGAATCCTTTAACATTCTTACAGCGAATCATATCCGTGCGCAGCAGATCGTAATTTTCATACGCCACGCCGGTCAGAAGCTCGTTATAGAAACCGCCAATCACAATATTGCCCTGAAGATCCGCCCGCGTGCTGTGCATCCGCTGGGTTGAACCCTGCGTGGCATCGACGCGACGCGTCAGGTCGCCGGTGGCAGAGTCATAGGCCGTCACGCGCGCCTGGTTATCGTCATATTTATCCTGGCTGAAACTGTAATCAAAACGCGCCGTCCATTCGGAGTTGAGGCGATACTCGGCATTTAGCTGCGCCAGATCCGACTCACCGTTGGTTTCATTGTAAGGCTCATCGAAACGCTCTTTGCGCGAAACCTTCACCGCATGCCCGGTGTCGAGGTCGAAAATGGTGCCGCGATCGAACGGTGTACGATAGTTGCGGTGCGAGTAAGACACGTTAACCGTCGCATCATCGCCAAACCAGGTCAGGGAAGGGGCGATAAAGCTGCTTTGCTCCTTGCCAAAATTACGCCAGTAATCTTCATGCTGATATTCGCCGATTAACCGATAAGCCAGCCGCGTGCCTTCAATCGGGCCGGTCACATCAAGCTGCCCGGTACCGCCGCCGAAGCTGCTGGAGGTGGCGGAAATCTCGCCTGCAAATTGTTGTTCCGGACGTTTGGTCACGACGTTAATCAACCCGCCAGGGTCGAGAATGCCGTACAGCGTAGAGGAGGGGCCTTTCAGCACTTCCACGCGTGAGGTGGCGGCGTTGAAGCTACGAGGCAACACGGTACGCAGGCCGTTGGTCATAATCGAACCGTCGCGGTTGGCGCCGAAGCCTCGACGGGTAAACGCATCCTGCGTGCCGCCAAGCGTATTGGTTTGCACCACGTTGGCGACGTTATACAACGCTTCATCAAGCGTAGTGGCATGCTGATCGGTAAGTACCCGATCGCTGACCGTATTCACAACCTGCGGAATATCCAGCATCGGCATCGATGTGAGCGTGGCGGTAGAGGTGCTTAATGGTTGATAGCCGTCGGTCACGTTTTTATCGGCCTGTGCGACGCTTGCGTCGACCGTCATCGTCTCTTCCGTCGGCTTTTGCTCGGCGGTGGCCGCGTTGACGGAAGGGGCGGTTGTCACGCCAAGGAAGAGTAGTGAAAAAAGCGCGTAGCCATTTTTGCCCGTGAACGACGGGGTTAAGTGTGTCATCTGTCTGTTTTCCCATAAAAAAGCTGCCTTATCTGGCAGCTCAAAATCACGAAAAGTCATTTCCCGGAATCGCATGGCTTACCTGTTTGCGATCGTGAGATACGCTCAGGTTTGTAATTGAGAATCATTCAACCATGCGGGAATGTAGTAGTAAATGATTATGGTAATAAAAATAGAGGGGCGTGATTCGCACCGAAATTGGCGGCGGTAAGTGGAGGGGAAAGAAAATATATATCTGATAAATAATGCATTACTGACTTTGTGAACGGCATTGTGTACACGATGTAGCCGTAAAGCGAGCTGAAGATGTAGCGCTATTGACTACTACATTACGACGCTGCATGATCAAAAGAGAATGAGATTTATTACAATTTGAAGCCAGGCCGCAGTGGCCGGAGAGTTAAACCATGCCACAACGGCAATCACCGCACGCCGAACAAGGCATTGTGCTGAAATCGTTATGCGCGGGCTATGGCAGCCAGCGTATCGTCAATGATATCAACCTTACGCTTCCTGCCGGGAAACTCACCGTTCTGATCGGCGCTAACGGGTCGGGAAAATCGACGCTGTTATCGACCATCGCGCGGACATTAAAACCGCAGGGCGGAAGCGTACACCTGAACGGGCGCGACATTCATCAACAGCCCACTAAACAGGTCGCCCGACAGATGGGCATTTTGCCGCAGTCACCGATCACGCCGGAAGGATTAACCGTTTTTGAACTGGTCTCAAGGGGACGCTTTCCCTGGCAGGGGCTGATTCGCCAATGGTCTGATGATGATGAACGCGCGGTGACAGACGCGCTGGCTCTTACGGGCACCGCTGCTCTGGCGCACTTACCCGTTGAGAGTCTCTCTGGCGGGCAGCGTCAACGCTGCTGGATAGCGATGGCGCTGGCGCAGCAGACACCGACCATTCTGCTTGATGAACCGACGGCGTGGCTGGATCTGCGTTATCAGGTGGAGATCCTGCAACTTCTGCAACGCTTAACCCGCGATCATGGCCGCACCGTGGTCACCGTTCTGCACGACCTCAATTTCGCGGTCAATTACGCCGATACGCTGGTGCTGATGAAACAGGGACGGGTGGTTGAGGTGCTGGACGACCTGACCCGCTGTACGCCGGAGCTGATCCGCCATGTGTTTGATGTGGACGTCGAGATGATGATAAACCCGCAGAATGGCAAACCGTGGTTTATGCCTTTTCGCGCAGTGGCGGACCGCGCATGATGGCGGCTTCGTCGATCGCCCGACACCCTTCTTTGCGTCGTGCAACGCTGGCAGTTGTGCCCCTTACGTTGGTGCTCGTGGCGAGTGCGGTAATCCATCTTGGCTTAGGGGCGCGGGCCATTTCCCCGCGCACGGTGGTAGAGGCGCTGCTGAGTTACGATCCGCGCAATTTTGACCATCGCATTATTGTCAGCCTGCGATTGACGCGTCTTATCGCCGCGCTGCTTACCGGCGCGGCGCTGGGCGTCGCCGGGATGCTTCTGCAAACGATTATCCGCAATCCGCTGGGCGAGCCGCATATTCTTGGGCTGAATGCCGGTGCCACGCTGGCGGTGGTGATCTGCTCGGCGTTGGGTGTTTCTTCGGCGCACTGGGGCGTGATGCAACCGCTGGTAGCGGCCTGCGGCGCGGGTGGATTATTCGCGCTGGTGATGTTCACCGCCAGCGCCGGGCGCAGCGGCCCGACGGCGATGAAAATCACCCTTTGCGGTGTGGCGCTGTCAGCGTTTGCGTCGGCGGTAAGTGCGGCGATTCTGATCCTCGATGAACAAACGTTGCAGGCCATGCGCACCTGGCTTGCGGGCGATCTGGCGGGCGTGAGCCAGAGCGTACTTCGCATTGCCGTGATCCCCATGGCAACAGGCCTGCTGATGGCAATGCTACTGGCGTCGCGTATCGCCCAACTGGCGCTCGGCGATAACGTTGCCCGCGGGCTTGGCGTGAATGTGACGCGCACACGTGCGTTGTCGGTTGTCGCCATTGCGCTGCTGTGCGGCGGCGCGGTGACGGTCGCCGGGCCCATTGGCTTTATTGGCCTGGTGGTGCCGCATATTGTGCGCTATCTGGCCGGACACAACCTGCGCAGTGGCTTACTGCTGGCTATGCCGGTGGGCGCCGCGCTTTTGCTGATTGCCGATATCTTTGCTCGCTGGTTGCTGGCGCCGCAGGAGCTGGCGACGGGGGTAATGACCGCGCTGGTGGGCGCACCGCTGTTTATCCTGATTGCCGTGAGGTTTTTCAAATGAATCACGTCATTGCACGCGCTGGCTTTCGTCGATTATCGCTGGGCGTATTTCAGCGGCTGATCCGCCCGCGAGCGTTAAAAATTGCGGCGACACTGGCGGCAATTATCGTAATGTTGATTCTCTTTGGCGTCACGCGCGGGTCGTTACCCATCCCCGCCAGCGCTATCGGGAAGGCGCTTTTTATGCCCGAGGCGCTCGACGCGCAGCAGATAACCATCGTGCGGGATATCCGCCTGCCGCGCCTGCTGATGGCGGTACTGTGCGGCGGCATGCTCGGTATGGCGGGGGCGGCGATGCAATCTATTACCCGCAATGGCCTCGCCGACCCCGGTTTAATTGGCGTCAAAGAGGGAACCAGCGTGGTAGTGCTCACGCTGATTTTGCTGTTTCCGTCCATAGGGTTGGTCTGGCGTCCACTCGCCGGGATGGCGGGCGGGCTGCTGATTGCCCTGCTGGTGATGGTGCTGGCAAGGGATCTTTCGCGCCCACGGTTTATTCTGGTGGGTATTGGCGTGTCGTGGGCGCTGTCGGCGGCGATGGGGATTTTTATTACTACGGCGGATATTCGCGATGTGCAAACGGCGATGACCTGGCTTGCCGGAAGTTTGCACGCCGCGACCTGGCCGCTGCTGCTGGTGGCGCTGGTCTGGGCGCTGCCTGCGATGATCATTCTCTATCTCACCGCCCGGGCGGCAGATGTAGCACTGCTGGGCAATCAGGTTGCTAACGGGTTAGGTGTGAATATCATGCGTTTAACCTGGCTGCGGTTTTTGGCACCCGTCCTGCTGACCTCGGCGAGCGTTTCCTGCGTCGGCAGCCTGGGATTTGTGGGGCTTATGGCCCCGCATATGGCGCGATTCTGGCTGCGCGGCGGGCAGGTGGCGTTGCTGAGCGGCAGCGCGCTCATCGGCGCGCTGCTGGTACTGGTGACCGACACGGTTGGACGGCTGGCTTTTGCCCCCTTACAAATTCCGGCAGGCATTGTGATTTCTCTGTTTGGCTGTCCCTTTTTCATTTTGCTGTTATGGCGTCGTCGCGACGTTTTATAAGGACTGAATCATGCGTTGGTTATTACTCATGCTGGCAGGTGTGGTGGCATCGGCAGGTGCGCAAACTCAACCGTTTACCGACGATCTCGGACGCGTGGTGCAGGTACCCGTGCATCCGCAGCGAATTGTCTCTCTTCACGATTTGGATATCACGATCCCGCTGATTGAGCTGGGTGTGCCGCCAGTCGCCAGCCACGGTCGTACGCGCCCGGACGGCAGCCACTATTTGCGCTCCAGCGCGCAGCTTACAGGCATCGACTTTGATAACAGCGACATCGCCTTTATTGGCACGGCTGATATCGATGTAGAGGCCATTGCCGCGGCAAAGCCCGATCTGATTATTACGGAACCGAACCGGAATGTGCCGGTGGAACAACTGGCGAAAATCGCGCCGACCGTCAGTATCGATCATCTGCTCGGCAGTGCGCCGCGTATTTACAGCAAACTGGCGCAGCTCACCGGCACCCAGGCGCGCCTTGCTGTGCTGGAACGTCGCTATCAGGCGCAAATCGCGCAGCTTAAACAGACGATAGATACGCAGAAAATCACGGTTTCGGTGATTCAGGCCAATAATGGCAAAGTCACCGTGCATCATAGCTATCACACTCTGGGACGCGTATTACGTGATGCGGGCTTCCGCTTCCCGCCGCTGGTTGATGCGATTCCTGACGGGCAGCGTATCGACGTCAGCGCAGAGCAACTTCCCGATCTGGATGCGGATTTTATCTTTGCAACATACCGTTCAGACACGGGGGGTAAACCGCAGGATGAACTACAGGCAATGGAAAAAGTGATGCCGGGCTGGTGTGATTTTATGCAAGCCTGCCGTATCGGTCGTTACATTCTGCTGCCGCGTGAAGAGGTGATTTCCAACTCCTTTGCCGCGTTGAGTCTAATGGTGGCGCAGGTACAATCGCATATCGCCGGGCGGCCAGTGCCAGGAGACGCAAAATGACACGCATGCCGCAACGCAAAGATAAACGCCGGGTCGATCTGTTTGGCGAACGATTACGCCACCGTAGCGCACAGCTTTCTCCGCGCCTGTTGGCCGTCGTGCAGTGGATTGACGACCATCGAGAAGCGGTGCTTGACCACACGGCGATGGAAATCGCCCATGCCACACAAACGTCGGATGCCACCGTGGTGCGCGCCATTCAGGCGCTGGGTTTCGCCGGGTTGCGTGATTTAAAACAGACGATGGCGCACTGGTTTGGCCCCACTATCACCTCGTCGGAGAAAATGGTGTCAACGGTCAGCGAATTAACCAGCGACGTACATTCCAGCATCGACTTTGTGCTGGAAGGGCACCAACGCGCCTGTGAAATGCTGGCCAGCCCACACAACCGTGTCGCTATCGCCCAGGCCGTCGCGCTGCTGAGTGAGGCGCGTCAGGTCGGATTATTTGGTATTGGCGCATCCGGGATCCTTTCGGAATACACCGCGCGCTTATTCAGCCGCATTGGTTTATCGTCTTATGTGCTTAACCGTACCGGCTTCAGCCTGGCGGAACAGCTTATCTCTATGCAGCGCGGTGATGTGCTGATTATGATGGGGCAGAAGTCGCCGCACCGGGAAGGGCTAACTGCGCTTGGCGAGGCGAAGCGTTTGGGGATCCCGGTGATTTTGCTGACCCAGGCGACGGAATCACGATTCAGCGAGCTGTCGCAGGTGGTTATTGACGTTCCGCGTGGCGAAAATGGACGCGTGCCGCTGCATGGCACGGTGATGGTATGCCTTGAAATGCTGGTGCTGAGCGTGGCATCAACCACATCGCAGCGCACTATTCGTTCAATGAAGAGAATCAATGAGTTACACCGGTCGATTGGAAAATCATCAGGTCGCAAATAATTTGAGCATGAGCTCTACGACGTAGACTTGCGCGACCTCTCATTTTTGATTATCGATAGAAGATATCGCGGGTAATACTATTTTCAGCCGTAAAAAATCACGCTACATTAATTATGAGCTTGAGAAAATTCTTAAAACATTCTCGGCTTATTTGGATGTGATGTGGGATGGTTGAAATAAAAGCTTATCAATGATTGATGGGCGCTCGTCCACCGCGTCACTGGACTTTCTCACAGGACGTGAGGTATACACGGATGAAACGTACTCTTCAGTTTGGCCTGATGGCCGCTCTCTTTGCATGCCCTGTATTGGCGAACGCTAATTCAGGGGTAATTCACTTCCGCGGCTCGATTGTTGAAGAAGCCTGCCGCGTCAATCCTGAACGTGATGTGGTTCACGTCTCCTGTTTCCGTGATGGAAAGCAGCAGCGCGAAACGCAATCACTACGTCAGGGCGCACAATTTACCATGATGCAGCATCTCGCGACGGCACAAGTGTATAACGTTGCGGACAATCCTAATTTACAGGTATTACAGATTACATATCGCTAAGCACCGTTGAAGGCGTCGTGGGTAATGGGCAAATTGTTGTTCATTACTCATGGAGCTTTTTATTTATTTAAAATAGATGATGAGCAGAGGATAAAAAATAAGAAAGAAGAGGAGAGATAAAACGAGAATGGTGCGTTCGATTGGACTCGAACCAACGACCCCCACCATGTCAAGGTGGTGCTCTAACCAACTGAGCTACGAACGCATAATGGTGCGTTTAATTGGACTCGAACCAACGACCCCCACCATGTCAAGGTGGTGCTCTAACCAACTGAGCTATAAACGCATAATGGTGCGTTCGATTGGACTCGAACCAACGACCCCCACCATGTCAAGGTGGTGCTCTAACCAACTGAGCTACGAACGCATTGTTGTCGTGACAACGGGGACGAATATTAGCGGCAGCCGCAGGATGTGGCAAGGGGAAAATAGGCAATTTCATGTGACTGGAGAAGTTTTACGCACATCTGGCGCATTTTTCTGCCGTTAGCGATTATTCGGTGACCCGAGTGGCTTTTGGGCGACAGGTGTGATGGCGGTTTGCCGTGTTCGTGTTGAAAACTGAAATGTTATAATATAACATTTATTTTTTTTACGAATGAGGGAATGGCGTTGAAACATCTGGGGAAAATCACACTGACGGTAGCATTGATGACGGCCAGCGCAGCCTATGCGCATGGCGACCATAGCCATGGCGTTCCGCTAACGGCTGCCGAGCAACAAGCGGCGAACGGTATTTTCGAAGACAGCGCGGTAAAAGATCGTGCGCTTTCTGACTGGGATGGCGTATGGCAATCCGTTAACGGCCTGCTGCTGAAAGGCGACCTTGATCCTGTTTTTAAGCAGAAAGCCGCAAAAGAATCGGGTAAAACTGCCGAAGAACTCAAGGCTTATTACCGCAAAGGGTATGCGACCGACGTCGACACGATTGGTATTGAAAATGGCGTGATGGAGTTTCATGTCGGCGATAAGGTTAACGCCTGTCACTACCGTTATGCCGGACATAAAATTTTGACCTACACGTCAGGAAAGAAGGGCGTACGCTATCTTTTTGAGTGTCAGGATGCCGGTTCAGCCGCGCCAAAATTCGTGCAGTTTAGCGATCACACCATTGCGCCGCGTAAATCCGCCCATTTCCACATTTTTATGGGCAACACATCACAGGAAGCGCTGTTGAAAGAGATGGATAACTGGCCGACCTACTATCCGTGGCAAATGACCACGGAGCAGGTCGTTGATGAAATGCTGCATCATTAATGAAAAAGCCGCACGGATGCGGCCTTTAAAGAATTAGCGCGAAGCACGCTGCAATATCAGGCTTGACGGCTGACGCTGTAAAAAGCGCATTCTCAGCATCATCATAATCGCCGCAGAGGTCAGGCCGATAATAAAGCCGAGCCAGAAACCGGCAGGCCCCATTCTATCAACCACCAGATCGGTGAGCGCCAGCACGTAACCGCTTGGCAGGCCCAGCACCCAATAGGCGATAAAGGTGATAAAGAAGATGGAACGCGTATCTTTATAACCACGCAAAATACCGCTGCCGATCACCTGAATGGAGTCAGAAATCTGGTACAGCGCCGCCAGCAACATCAACTGTGCCGCGAGCGTCACCACTTCAGGGTTATCGTTATACAGCAGGGCGATGTGCTCGCGCAGCGACACGGTAAAAATGGCCGTCAGTACCGCCATACAAACGCCAACGCCCAGCCCGGTCCATGCCGATGTTTGCGCATCCAGCGTTGAGCCCTGGCCCAAACGGAATCCCACGCGAATAGTGACAGCCGCCGCCAGCGACATCGGCAGAACGAACATCAGCGAGCTAAAGTTCAGCGCGATCTGGTGTCCTGCGACGTCGACGATACCCAACGGCGATACCAACAGTGCCACTACG
Organism: Pseudocitrobacter corydidari; assembly: GCF_021172065.1. NCBI lineage: Bacteria > Pseudomonadati > Pseudomonadota > Gammaproteobacteria > Enterobacterales > Enterobacteriaceae > Pseudocitrobacter > Pseudocitrobacter corydidari. Next base: position 1,136,125 of record NZ_CP087880.1, read on the forward strand.
GCAAACAGGGTGACTTCGAAAAACAGCGCCAGCGCAATCGGCAACCCGAGTGAAGAGAGACGTTTAAGTACCGCGACATCAGGTTTAACAAAGCCTTCGGTATTGCGGATATCGCGCATCGAGCCGGCATGCTTAACATAGTAGAGCATGCTAATAAACATCACCCAATAGACCGAAGCAGTAGCTACGCCGCAGCCCACGCCGCCCAGTTCCGGCATGCCGAAATGACCGTAGATAAAGATATAGTTCACCGGAATGTTAACCAGTAAACCAATAAACCCCATCACCATGCCCGGTTTGGTTTTCGCCAGCCCTTCGCACTGGTTACGCGCAACCTGGAAGCACAGATAGCCCGGCGCGCCCCACAGCAGTGCGCGTAAATAGCCGACAGCTTTATCGGCCAACGCCGGGTCGATATTATGCATTGAGCGGATGATATAGCCCGCGTTCCACAGAACAACCATAATTAACACGGACACCAGGCCCGCCAGCCAGAATCCCTGACTAACCTGCGCCGCAATGCGCTCGCGTCGGCCCGAACCATTGAGCTGAGCTATGACTGGCGTCAGCGCCAGCAGCAGACCGTGACCAAATAAAATGGCCGGTAACCAGATGGAGGTCCCGATAGCCACGGCGGCCATATCGGTCGCGCTGTAACCACCCGCCATCACGGTATCCACAAACCCCATTGCCGTTTGGGCAACCTGCGCAAGAATAACGGGGATAGCCAGAGCCAATAACTGACGCGCTTCGCTAAAATACTTCTGCACGTTAACACCTATATTTTTTGTTATTTGAGAGACAGAAAAGCCGCCTGAACAGGCAGCAAGAAGATAATAAAGAGGATTGCCAGCTATTGTAGCGGGGATTTGCCATTAAGCCAGTCTAAAAATCGACGTCTTTACGCCGAGGCTGGCAACCTGTTTGGGCAACTGTTATTGTTCGTATCAGAAAATACGGTGTGGCCGTAAGCCCCGCCGGAGTAATTATCGACAGGAGTTAAGTGCATGTTTACTGGTATTGTGCAGGGCACGGCAAAAATCGTGTCCATCGATGAAAAACCAAATTTCCGCACGCACGTTGTAGAGCTGCCGGACTACATGCTGGATGGCCTGGAAACGGGCGCATCGGTAGCGCACAACGGCTGCTGCCTGACCGTGACCGAAATTAATGGTAATCAGATTAGCTTCGATCTGATGAAAGAGACGCTACGCATTACTAATCTGGGTGATGTGAACGTGGGTGATGTGGTTAACGTTGAGCGCGCGGCTAAATTCAGCGACGAAATTGGCGGGCATTTGATGTCGGGCCATATTATGACCACCGCTGAAGTGGCGAAAATCGTCACCTCCGAAAACAACAAGCAGATCTGGTTTAAAATCCAGGACCCGTCACTGATGAAGTACATCCTGTATAAAGGCTTTATCGGTATTGATGGCATCAGCCTGACGGTCGGTGAAGTGACGCCAACGCGCTTCTGCGTGCATCTGATCCCGGAAACGCTGCAACGCACCACGCTTGGCGCGAAGCGTCTGGGCGATAAAATCAATATCGAAATTGACCCGCAGACGCAGGCGGTTGTTGATACGGTCGAACGCGTACTGGCGGCGAAAGAAGCCGCAGCCATCGCAGCCGCGCAGCCGGAAGCCTAAAAAAAATCCCCCGGTGTATGCCGGGGGAGATTAACTAGCGTGCGACGCGTAAACCGTGCTCCACGCCACGCGAGAACACCACCTGCCAGAGTTGAATGTCACGTGCGCGAAATGCCCCCGCGCAGGCGTTCAGATAATACGTGAACATCCGTTTGAAACGTTCCGAATAGTTGTCCGCGATTTCCGGCCAGCTTTCCAGAAAACGCTCATGCCAGGCCATCAGCGTGGTGTCGTAATCTGCGCCAAAGTTGTGCCAGTCTTCCATCACAAAGTGCGGCTCGCTGGCATCCGCAATGTGGCGCACGGAGGGGAGGCAGCCGTTCGGGAAGATGTATTTGTTGATCCACGGATCGACGTTAAGGTCTGTTCGCTTTGAACCGATAGTGTGCAGCAGGAATAAACCGTCAGGTTTCAGGTTCCTGTCGACCACTGAGAAATAGGTGGCGTAGTTTTTCGGCCCAACGTGTTCAAACATGCCGACGGAAACGATGCGGTCAAACTTATCGTGCAGGTCGCGGTAGTCCTGAAGCAGAATCGTGACGTCCAGCCCTTCACAGCGCTGTTGCGCCATTTTCTGCTGTTCAGCGGAAATGGTCACGCCGACCACGCTCACGCCATAGTGCTCGGCCATAAACTGCGCCAGACCACCCCAGCCGCAGCCGATGTCCAGCACGCGCATGCCGGGCTCAAGTTTCAGTTTCTGACAAATCAGATTGAGCTTCGCCTGCTGGGCCTCTTCCAGAGTCTGGGCGTCTTTCCAGTACCCGCAAGAGTACTGCATAAAGGGATCCAGCATGCGGCTGAAGAGATCGTTGCCAAGATCGTAATGCTCTTTACCCACCATCCAGGCACGTTTTTTACTTTGCAGATTAAACAGACGGGCCGCCGCGATGCGCAGCGTATCTTTCAGGTGGCGGGGCAGTTGATTTTCCAGCCCGGCTCGCAGGACTTTCTGGAAGAAAATATCCAGACGCTCGCATTCCCACCAGCCGTCCATATAGCTTTCGCCTAACCCCAGAGAACCTTCCTGCAATACACGTTTAAAAAATTGGGGATTTTTGATCTGCAAGTCTGAGGGGGCGTTACCGTTAATTTCGATGCCTGCCCGGCTTAACAATTCGTTGGTGATGCGGTACCAGTCATCATTCGGTACCCTAACTTCTTCTATACACGATGAGCTCATAGCTTCTCCATCCCGACCCGGTGATCAGAACCTTAAAACAGCGTAGACGCTTTTTAGAGTTTGTGAGAAATCTCACGGAACTTCCGTGAGCCTGCTATCCGACGTAGCACAGAGGAAGGGAGATAACCCTTGCCGAAAAGACCATCCCTGGGGAACCGGGAGGCGTCCTGCTCCCGTTAACAAGTAATAACTATCGTAATTATGTGATACCGATTCAGTATAGGACGCAAAATCTACTGATTCAATCAAAAATCTTAGCAAACTAACTACGAGTTAATAACATTGATATTCATGATGTTAGGCGCGAGAAGTTTCTTCCGCTGAATTCTCTGCTGCGCCAGCCTGCATCTTATAGCCTATTCCGGCGAGAACGACGGTGGCGACCATTACGCTGGTGGTGGCCAGCAGCGGGGCGGCAATCAGTGAAGAAACCACCAGGCTTGCGAGGAAGCAAAGACCTAATTGCAGCGTATTCTGTAATGCTGCCGCGCGGCCTGTTGCCTGAGGGAACGGACGCAGCGCGCGCGCCACGACGATCGGGTAAATCGCGCCGTTAGCCATTGCCATCACGCAGAATGGAATCAGCAGCGCGGTGAGCGACACATGTGCGGTGAGGCCGACGCCCCAGGTGGCCAGGACGCTGACGGCGTAAATCAACAGCAGCCATGGCAGCAGTTTTGCACCATCCCATTTTTGCAGCGCCGCGCGGCAGCCGTAACCACCCACGAGGAAGGCAATGGTTTGTGGCACATAGCTCAGACCAATCACAGTTGGGCTGTAGCCCATCGCATTAAGAATAAACGGCGAGCCGGTCAGCCAGGCGAAGAAGCTGGCGGAGCAGGCGGCGTAGATGAGTACGTTGCCGCGATAGTCCTGGCTGCGTAACAGCTTCATAAAGGTCAGTTTATCGCCAGTGACGGCAACCTTTTTGTGCGCGGGTTTCAGGCGCAGCGCCGGGATCATCAAAATCAGCGTGATGGCAAAGAGGGTGGCAAAGATGGCCTGCCATTCAAAATGATGCAGGATCCAGCTTCCCAGCAGCGGGGCCAGCGCCGGAGAAAGCCCGACAAGCGGCATAATCGTCGCAAAAATACGGTTAGTGCGCTGGGCCGGGTAGTAATCGGTCACCATCGCCTGCCAGGTTACCGCGGCTGCACAGACGCCGACCGCCTGCACAAAGCGCAGGATCAGCAGGGTGGTGGCATCGCGAACCCACAGCATTCCCAGACAACCAAGGGCAAAAATCGTCAGGCCAATCAGCAAAACAGGCTTGCGGCCATAGCGGTCTGAGAGAGGTCCCCACAGCAGCTGCGCCACGGCAAACCCGGCGAGAAACAAACTCAGGCTTGCGCTTACGGCAGCCGCTGGCGTTTGCAGATCGCTTTGAATCGCGGCGAAGGCCGGAAGATACATATCGGTGGCGAGAAAACCTAACACACTCAGGCCCGCCAGCCAGACTAAAAATCCTTTCCCAGGTTGCATAAAAACGCCTTTTCTTGTTTTGGAGGAGGCTGAGAGTGTAGAGAGTGAAATCTGGCTTGTGAAACGCTAATATTTGCGTATTGGTTTCAAAAATTTTGTGAGCAGAAAATGTGGTCTGAATATTCACTGGAAGTTGTGGATGCCGTCGCGCGTAACGGAAGCTTTAGCGGCGCGGCAAATGAGCTGCACCGGGTGCCTTCTGCAATCAGCTATACGGTGCGACAACTGGAAGAGTGGCTGGCGGTTCCGCTGTTCGAACGGCGCCACCGGGATGTGGAATTAACCCCTGCCGGGGCGTGGTTTTTAAAGGAGGGGCGGTCTGTTATCAAAAAAATGCAGATCACCCGTCAGCAGTGTCAGCAAATTGCCAATGGCTGGAGAGGGCAGTTGGCTATCGCGGTGGACAATATTGTAAAACCAGAGCGCACCCGACAAATGATTGTCGATTTTTATCGCCACTTCAGTGACGTAGAGCTGCTGGCGTATCAGGAGGTATTTAACGGCGTGTGGGATGCCCTGGCCGATGGGCGAGTGGAGTTAGCGATTGGCGCGACGCGCGCCATCCCTGTTGGGGGGCGATATGCGTTCCGCGACATGGGTATGCTGAGCTGGCAGTGCGTGGTGGCCAGCACGCATCCGCTAGCACAGATGACAGGGCCGCTGAGTGATGACGTGTTGCGCAACTGGCCGTCGCTGGTGCGCGAAGATACGTCACGGTCGTTACCGAAACGTACCACCTGGTTGCTGGATAATCAGAAAAGGGTCGTGGTGCCCGACTGGGAATCGTCAGAAACCTGCTTATCCGCAGGATTATGCGTTGGCATGGTGCCAGAGCATTTTGCGCGACCGAAGATAGATAAAGGCGAATGGGTTGCCCTGGAGCTGGAAAACCCGTTTCCCGATGCGGCCTGTTGCCTGACCTGGCAGCAAAACGACAGTTCACCGGCGCTAAGCTGGTTATTAGAGTATCTGGGAGACAGTGAAACGCTGAACAGCGAATGGCTGCGAACGCCCGAATTGAGCGTTCGCTGTGGCGATTAACGGCGATAGTCGCGGAACGGGCCGTCGGCCACGGAGCGGCGTTCAATCAGGCGCGGGTGCACCTCGATGGACTGCGACTCTTCGCGTTTGCTGACAATTCGGTCCATCAGCATATTGAAGGCGGTTTCTCCGAGGGAATCCTTCGGCTGGTGGATAGTGGTCAGCGCCGGGGTGAAGAAACGTGAGTTGCGCACGTTGTCATAACCAATCAGGGAGATATCCTGCGGCACGCGCAGTCCCATTTCGTCTGCGGCGCACAACGCACCCATCGCCATGATATCGCCACCGCAGAAGATAGCGGTAGGGCGCGGATTCTGGGACAGAATTTGCTGCATCGCACGATAGCCGGATTCCGGTTCGAAATCGCCCTGCACGATCCAGTTTTCCGGCACCTTGATCATCATCTCGTCCATGGCTTTCATAAAGCCAGCCAGACGACCTGCACCGGTGTTGCGCTCCAGCGGACCTGGGATCACGCCAATTTCGCGATGCCCACGTTCTACCAGATAGCGACCAGCCATGTAGCCGCCTTCGAAGGCGTTATCGATAACCGAGTCGGTAAAGTCAGCTTTCGCTTCGCCCCAGTCCATAACCACCATCGGAATATGGCGGTACTCTTCCAGCATTTGCAGCAGCGGTTCCGGGTATTCGGAACACATCACCAGCAGGCCGTCCACGCGTTTCTGCGCCATCATGGAGAGATACGCGCGCTGTTTTTCAAGGTTGTTCCACGCATTACCGAGGATCAGGGTATAGCCTTTCTGGAAGCAGTTCTTCTCAACGGCTTCAATAATTTCTGCAAAGTAGGCAGCTTCACTGCTGGTCGCCAACAAACCAATGGACTTGGTGTGATTGACCTTCAGGCTACGGGCCACGGCGCTGGGAGAGTAGTGCAATTCTTTGATTGCCGCCCATACCGCTTCACGCGTCTCTTCGGCGACAAAACGCGTCTTGTTAATCACATGTGATACAGTTGTAGTGGAAACGTTTGCGCGCTTCGCTACATCTTTAATAGTTGCCATTCCATCTCACTCCAGACCCGGGCCTGCCCCTGATCGATTCAATACGAAAACGTTTGCCTTCACTCACCCTGGCGCAATGTTATGAATTGCGGTTCGCCGGGAAAACGACACAGGACGACAGGAGGGGGTCAATGGCCGATACACTTTTTAATAAGCGTCGAATTTTGTCTTATCTTTGCCAAAAGTGGAAGCGCAAAATCGGTTATTGCGTGAAATCCGGGAAGATTTTTGCGAATAAGTGTGCAAAAATGACATAGCTCACTTTTGGTGTGGGGATAATAAGGAGAAAAATTGATGAGTACCGAACTGAAGATGTCAATTACCACAACGGTTATTACGCTGGCGCTGATCGTCGCGGCCGCGCTGACCGCCGTCCTGCATTAACCCATCCTAAAGGGAGAGACGGCTCTCCCTCTCTTCGATTGTTATCAATTCAGCAAAAATATTTTGCTAATTTGTTCACTTCTGTTTTTTTGTGATTGATGTCATGCTTTTGCAATCTGTTGTCACGCCGCTCTGCGTTTGCGGCAAACCGGAGTCAAAGCATGAAAGTGAATTATCCCTTACTGGCGTTAGCCGTAGGCGCATTCGGGATCGGTACCACCGAATTTTCGCCGATGGGGCTATTACCCGTTATTGCCAAAGGGGTTGATGTCTCGATTCCTGCCGCAGGTATGTTGATCAGCGCCTACGCTGTAGGTGTCATGGTTGGCGCGCCGCTGATGACGCTGCTGCTCTCACACCGCGCACGCCGCAATGCCTTAATTTTCCTGATGGCGATTTTTACCCTGGGTAACGTCCTTTCTGCTATCGCCCCGGATTACACCACGCTGATGCTGTCGCGCATTATAACCAGCCTCAACCACGGCGCGTTCTTTGGCCTGGGGTCGGTGGTTGCCGCAAGCGTGGTGCCAAAACATAAACAAGCCAGCGCGGTAGCAACCATGTTTATGGGGTTAACCATCGCCAATATCGGCGGCGTTCCGGCGGCCACGTGGCTTGGAGAGACCATCGGCTGGCGCATGTCGTTCCTGGCGACGGCTGGGCTTGGCGTGATTGCCATTATCGGCCTGTGGTTATCCCTGCCGAAAGGCGGGGCGGGCGAGAAACCGGACGTGAAACGTGAACTGTCGGTGCTGGTACGCCCGCAGGTATTGTCTGCGTTGCTCACGACCGTGCTGGGTGCCGGGGCGATGTTCACGCTCTATACCTACATTTCACCGGTGCTGCACACTATCACGCATGCGACGCCTGCCTTTATCACCTTAATGCTGGTACTGATTGGCGTGGGCTTCTCAATCGGTAACTATCTTGGCGGTAAATTTGCTGACCGTTCGGTCAGCGGCACCCTGAAAGGTTTTCTGCTGCTGTTGATGTTGATTATGCTGGCGATCCCGTTCCTGGCGCGTACGGAAATCGGCGCGGCATTCAGTATGGTGGTGTGGGGCGCGGCGACCTTTGCCGTGGTGCCACCATTGCAGATGCGCGTAATGCGTGTTGCGCATGAAGCGCCGGGGCTTTCATCTTCGGTCAACATTGGTGCGTTTAATCTTGGCAATGCGCTGGGGGCCGTAGCCGGTGGGGCGGTGATTTCCGGCGGCCTGGGTTACAGCTTTGTGCCAGTGATGGGGGCGATTGTAGCAGGGGTTGCACTGCTGCTGGTCTTCTTCAGCAGCCGTTCACAGGGTGAAGAGGCCGTGGTTAGCCAGTAACAAAAACGCAGAAGGGGAAACCCTTCTGCGTCATTTCTTTATGCCGCCAGATTCTCAGCAACAAACTTCCAGTTTACCAGCGCCCAGAAGTGCTCCAGATAGCTCACGCGCGCATTGCGGTAATCAATATAGTAAGCGTGCTCCCACACATCTACCGTCAGCAGCGGTTTGGCATCCGTCGTCAACGGCGTACCCGCGTTAGAGGTAGAGACAATCGCCAGGCTGCCGTCGGCTTTTTTCACAAGCCAGGTCCAGCCAGAACCGAAGTTTTTCGCGGCGGCATCGCTGAACTGCGCTTTAAACTCAGCAAAGCTACCGAAAGCACGGTTGATGGCTTCTGCCACTTCACCGGTCGGTTCGCCACCGGCGTTCGGTGCCAGGCAGTGCCAGTAGAAGGTGTGGTTCCAGACCTGTGCTGCGTTGTTAAACACGCCGCCTTCAGAGGTGCGAATGATCTCTTCCAGCGATTTGCCTTCAAACGCCGTCCCTTTCACCATATTGTTCAGGTTGGTGACGTAAGTCTGGTGGTGTTTCCCATAATGATATTCGAGCGTCTCGGCAGAAATGTGCGGTGCCAGAGCGTCTTTGGCATACGGTAATGCAGGTAATTCGAACGACATTGCTACTCTCCTTTTTATAGTTAATATCCCCAGTAACCTTGTACTGAGTGTGGATAGAGTAGCAAATTAAAAGGTGTGATAAAAGAGAAGGTTACCCTGCCAGCAGCGTGGCAGGGCAGGGGTTAGCGGATGGTTTTCGGGGTCATCACGCGGCGCGCGCCGACGTAGTGGCGATCCCAGTAGTCTTCACTGAGGGAGGTGATTTGAATATCGCGACCGGTTCGCGGAGACTGAATAAACTTCCCGCCGCCGATATAGACGCCAACGTGATCGGCGGTGCCGCGCCCACGTGTGCGGAAGAACACTAAATCGCCGCTCTCCAGCTCACCCCGGTCAATCGCACGGGCATCGCGTAGGTGGTACATTTCGTTAGCGGTACGCGGGATACGGAATTTCACCAGATCTTTATACGCGTAATACACCAGGCCGCTGCAATCAAAACCGGTGCGTGGCGAGGTGCCGCCCCAACGGTAAGGTTTGCCAATCTGGTCCATCAATTTGTTCATCGCGGTTTTCTGCGCTTTCTGCACGCGCGCTTTATGCGCTTCGGCGATGGTTAACGGTTTGCTCTCCACTGCGCTGGTGGTGCAGGATTTCTTATGGCCCTTCCGCACCACGCATTTGGTGGTGACGTTTGCCGCTGCGGTTTTCATCGTGCTGCTTTTGCCCCGGCGCGTAGTGGCCGTCTTCGTGGTGCTGGCAGTGCGCGCGATGCGGGATGATTTGCTGGCGGTAGAGGTGGTTTTTTTACTTGCCGTCGCCTTCGTGGTGGTTTTTTTATTGGTTGAGGCGGTGGACTTCTTCTTGCTGCTGCTTTTGCTGACGGTATTTTTCTTCTTCCGTTCGCTTCCTTTTGCGGAAAGCGATTTTTGCGCCGCCGTGGCTTTCGTGTGACCGGAAGCGTGCGAGAGCGGCGAGAATGCTAATGATGAAAACAGCAAAGCACAGAGCGTGATCGACATTTTTTTTATTCGCGCCACTGAGCAATCCTCTGAGTATGGAGGCATAAAATTCATGCCTGGGTATGATTTACAAAACTCATCAATTCTAATCCATATAAACCAATAAAGTTAATAGCGATTTTGTATCTAAAATAGTGTTTCGTTAGCAAGTGCAAAAAAAAACAGCAATCGAAATACAATCAGCCAAAAAATGCACAGTTTTTTTATCGGCAGGCTGCTAAAGTGACATTTCGAAGGCATCTTCTGCGCTCAGACGGTAAAATAGTAAAGAGTGAATAAAATGTTATTTTCCGTCTGAGGTCTGAAACGCTACAATGTCAGACTACATGTGGTATTCGAAGTTAAGGAAGTAAGACAATGAGCACAACTGTTGAAACAATCCAACGTCAGATCGCCGAGAACCCCATCCTGCTGTACATGAAGGGTTCCCCGAAACTGCCAAGCTGCGGTTTTTCCGCACAAGCTGTCCAGGCGCTCTCTGCCTGTGGCGAACGTTTTGCTTACGTAGATATTCTGCAAAACCCGGAAATCCGCGCTGAGCTGCCGAAATACGCGAACTGGCCGACCTTCCCGCAGCTGTGGGTAGATGGCGAACTGGTTGGCGGCTGCGACATCATCATCGAGATGTACCAGCGCGGCGAATTGCAGCAGTTGATCAAAGAGACTGCTGCAAAATATAAAGAAGAAGAGCCGAAAGCGGAGTAATTCGCAGGCGGTTACAGCGTTAGCCGCCTTCTGGCAAAAAAAAGCGACCTGAAACGGTCGCTTTTTTTATGTGATTTATTCAGCAGCCATTGGCAGCGGCCAGCCACCCAGACGTTTCCAGCGGTTGACGATTTCGCAGAAGAGCTGCGCAGTTTGTTCCGTATCGTACAGCGCGGAGTGCGCCTGCTCGCCGTCAAAGGCCATACCTGCGGCAATACAGGCTTTCGACAGAACGGTTTGCCCCAGCGCCAGCCCACTCAGCGCAGCGGTATCGAAAGTCACGAAGGGGTGGAACGGATTGCGTTTCAGATTCGCGCGCTCGGCGGCGGCCATCATAAAGCTGTGATCGAAGGTAGCGTTATGCGCGACCATAATGGCGCGGTTGCAGCCCGCGTCTTTCAGGCCTTTGCGCACCATTTTGAAAATGGCATGCAGCGCGTCATGTTCGCTTACGGCGCCACGCTCAGGGTCAGTTGGGTCAATCCCGTTAAACGCCAGCGCTTCCGGTTGCAGATTCGCACCCTCAAACGGCTCAACATGGAAATGTGCAGTGGTGTCCGGCATCAACCAGCCATCTTCATCCATTTTCAACGTGATCGCTGCAATTTCGAGCAGAGCATCAGTTTTGGCGTTGAATCCGGCGGTTTCCACATCAATCACCACGGGATAAAAACCACGAAAACGGTCGCACAGACCATTCAGTTGCGCATTGTCGGACATTAGAATCTCTTAACCTGAAAAAAGTAGCGCGCATTATGGCAAATTTTGCCAGGGGATGCAGTAAAAGCGGATAAAAGAACGGGCGCCGTAGCGCCCGTGGGGAATCAGTTGCCGAGGCCTTTGCCGGCATCTTTTTCTTCAATCAGTTCGATTTTATAACCGTCCGGATCTTCAACGAAGGCGATAACCGTGGTGCCACCTTTTACCGGGCCCGCTTCACGGGTAACGTTACCGCCGTTGTTACGGATACGCTCACAGGCTTCTGCGGCGTTGTCAACGCTCAGGGCGATGTGGCCATAAGCATTGCCGAGGTCGTATTTATCGACGCCCCAGTTATAGGTCAGCTCAATTACCGCTTCGTCTTTTTCGTCACCGTAGCCGACGAAGGCGAGGGAGTATTTGTACTCGGTGTTTTCACTGGTACGCAGCAGTTTCATACCCAGTACTTTGGTGTAAAACTCGATGGAGCGTTGCAGGTCGCCGACACGAAGCATGGTGTGCAATAAGCGCATAATTTCCTCTCACTGGATAATCGTTATTTAAAACAAAACATTATTTTAGTATAGCGGCGGATCCCTGCCGCTATCAATGCACGATTACAGCGTAGGGTAATCGGTGTAACCTTCGGCGTCGCCGCCGTAGAAGCTTTCGGGACGCTGCGGGTTGAGTTCCGCTTTGCGTTGCAGACGAGCGACCAGGTCCGGGTTGGCGATATATGCGCGGCCAAAGGCAACGGCGTCAATCAACCCTTTTTGGATCAGATCTTCGGCTTTTTCCGGCGTGTAGGCCCCGGCACCGATAATCACACCCTGGAAGCGGGCGCGCACTTTTTCACGGAACGTTTCGCTGTACGGTTCGCCACCGGCCCAGTCTGGTTCAGACATGTGCAGGTAAGCAATCCCACGTTTGCCCAGTTCTTCAATCAGATACAGCGCATCGGCTTCTTCGTTCGGGCCATTGTCCACGTTCTGGAAGGAACCAATCGGCGATACGCGGATCCCAATGCGGTCTGCACCCCATTCTTCAATCGAGGCATCAACCACTTCCAGTACCAGACGTGCACGGTTTTCGACGCTGCCACCGTACTGATCGGTACGGTGGTTAGAAGACGGCGAAAGGAACTGATGCAGTAAATAACCGTGTGCGGAGTGCAGTTCAACCAGGTCGAAACCGGCTTCACGGGCATTGGCGACTGCCTGACGGAAATCATTCACAATCCCTGGGATCTCTTCGGTTTCCAGCGCACGTGGCATAGAGGTATCAACGCGAATAGCATGACCGTTTTCGTCACGCAGGGAAGTACGCGTTCCGGCGCTAAGGGCAGATGGCGCAACCGGAGCCTGGCCGCCAGGTTGCAGGCTGGAGTGGGAAATACGCCCGGTATGCCAGAATTGCACGGCAATGCGGCCGCCTTCAGCGTGAACACCCGCGGTGATTTTTTGCCATGCGGCAATTTGCTCTTTGCTGTAGAGGCCCGGCGCGCCGGAATAGCCTTTCGCCTGGGCGGAGATCTGCGTCGCTTCAGAAATAATCAGCCCTGAACTGGCGCGTTGACGGTAGTACTCAGCCATCAGCGGCGTTGGGATATCGCCTGGCTCAATGCTGCGTAAGCGGGTGAGCGGGGCCATAAAGACACGGTTAGGGGCAGTAACAGCGCCCACTTTCAGCGGGGTAAACAGTTTTTCTTGCGACATAGTGACTCCTGAGTAGACCGGTCGTCTAGTGATTCGATAAAATAAAACGCCCTTATTGTGCGGGCGTTGCAATCATAATTTTGGCGTGTGCCAGGGCGCTTTCCAGCGGCGTCGAACTCTTTGAAATCTTGGCCTGGAGGTTCGCGCCCAGCCAGAGTGAATAGAGCACCTCAGCCTGGGTATGCGCCTCGCCGTCGAAGCGTAAACAACCGTGACGACGACCTTGTTCCAGCGCCTGCGCCAGCAGGTTGATAATCTGACTGGCGCCTTTATTCATTTCTGTACGCATGTCTTCCGACAGGTCGCACACTTCAGCGGAGAGTTTCACGGTTAAACAACCGCTAATTTTTCCCTGCTGGCAAAACTGGTTAACGGCCTGCTGATAGTAAGCCAGCAGGCGATCGCGATAGGTCCCTTCACCCGAGGCAAAGTGTTGCGCAAGGCGTTGGTGGTAATCGGCAAAATAGCGTTCAAGCATCGCGACGCCAAAGGCTTCTTTCGAACGGAAATAGTGGTAGAACGATCCTTTCGGAACTTCCGCCGTTTTCAACAGTTCGCTTAAGCCCATTCCAACAAAACCGCGTTGCATGCAAAGCTGCTCGCCGGTGGCCAGAATATGTTCGCGGGTATCGTGTTCACTCTGTTTGCTCATGGGGAAATAATCTAATAGACCAATCGGTCTAGTGCAAGTTATTTTTCGCCTGGCCCGTTGACAATAAAGTTGCAGAGGCGAGCGTAAACGTCTTCAATGTGAAGAAGCGTCGTTAACAGGAGGCCAACGTGGCGGAGCAGCTGGAATTTTTCCCGGTGCAGAGTCCGTGCCGGGGTATATGTCAGAGTGATGAGCGCGGATATTGCCGGGGCTGTATGCGCAGTCGCGATGAGCGCTTTAACTGGCAAAAGATGAGCGATACGCAAAAGCAGGAGGTATTACGCCTCTGCCGACAGCGTCTGCTGCGCAAATTACGCGCAAACAAAACCAACGATGCCGAAGAACCTCAGCAGCCCTCACTGTTTTAACGGCAGAATTGCGTATACTCGTTACAAATTTTCGTTGAGGAAGCTGTTATGGTTCAGCGTATTACCCTGGCGCCGCAAGGGCCGGAATTTTCACGTTTCGTCATGGGATACTGGCGTTTGATGGACTGGAACATGTCCGCCCGTCAGTTAGTGAGTTTTATTGAAGAGCACCTCGACCTGGGCGTGACGACGGTCGATCACGCGGATATTTACGGTGGATATCAGTGTGAAGCGGCATTCGGCGAAGCGATGAAGCTGGCGCCGCATCTGCGCGAGCGGATGGAAATCGTCACCAAGTGCGGTATCGCCACCACGGCGAAAGCCGAAAACGTGCTGGGCCACTACATTACCGACAGCAAGCACATTATCAGCAGTGCAGAACAGTCGCTGATTAACCTGGCGACCGACCGTCTGGATCTGCTGCTTATTCACCGCCCGGATCCGCTAATGGACGCTGACGAAGTGGCAGAAGCATTTCTGAACCTGCATCAGAGCGGAAAAGTGCGCCACTTCGGCGTCTCAAACTTTACGCCAGCACAGTTCGCATTGTTGCAGTCGCGTCTGCCGTTTACACTGGCGACCAATCAGGTTGAAATCTCGCCCATTCATCAGCCGACAATTCTCGACGGCACGCTGGATCAACTCCAGCAGCTGCGCATTCGTCCGATGGCGTGGTCCTGCCTTGGCGGGGGGCGCTTGTTTAACGACGACGAGTTCCAGCCGTTACGCGCGGAACTGGCGCAGGTCGCCACGGAGCTAAACGCTGCCAGCATCGAGCAGGTGGTTTACGCCTGGGTGATGCGTCTGCCGTCGAAACCGTTGCCAATCATCGGTTCCGGTAAAATTGAGCGCGTACGCTCAGCGATTGAATCCCAGTCTCTGGAAATGACGCGTCAGCAGTGGTTCCGCATCCGCAAGGCGGCTTTAGGCTTTGACGTTCCCTGAGCCATTTCCCCGACCCCCGGTGAAAAACGTGTCCCTGGTTTACACTTAACGGGGACACGACAGTAACGGAGGTCTCATGAAAAGATTTACCCTGACTATCCTTGCGCTGGCTTTTTCTGCTGGCGCACAGGCTGCGGGTGACAATGTTGAAATGAATCTTGTCACATCCCAAAGCGTCGGCCAGTCAATTGGTAGCATCAAAATTAGCGAAACGGATAAAGGGCTGGAGTTTGCGCCCGATCTCAAGGCATTACCGCCTGGAGAACACGGTTTCCATATTCATGCCAACGGCAGTTGCCAGCCCGCCATCAAAGAGGGGAAAGCCAGCGCTGCGGAAGCCGCCGGTGGCCATTTCGATCCTGAAAAAACCGGTAAACATGAAGGGCCGGATGGCAAAGGCCATCTCGGTGATTTACCTGCGTTAATCGTTGATAAAGACGGAAAAGCCACCACGCCGGTCTACGCGCCACGCTTGAAGAAATTTGCGGACATTGAAGGCAAGGCGCTGATGATCCACGTGGGCGGCGATAACATGTCCGATCATCCCAAACCGCTCGGCGGCGGCGGGGCGCGCTATGCCTGTGGGGTGATTAAGTAGCTCGCTCGGTAATCGTTCCGGTTACCGGCGCCTGTTCCAGCTGCGATAATGAGCAGTGCAGGCGCCAGACAATCGACGCCAGTTCCCGGGCGGCAGGCTGGTGGTGATGGGACAGTGCCTCGGAGATACGTTGTAATTCCTGTAGTGACGTGGTGAGCGGACGTTGCTGTACGCCGCGCTCACTCATCACATCGCGCAGCAGGCTGATACAGAGATCGCGCACCTGTGAAAGCGGGTCAGAGCGCGCTTCCCAACTGCGTAACTGCCACACCACGTGGCTGCAGTTCAACAATACCACGCCCCAGCGCAGTAGCCAGCGCCGGGCCAGCTCATCCTTACTGTTACTTAACTGACTGATATGGTGATAAACCAGCGACTCAAAATCGTGCTCGCTGTTGTTGGGATGGCGGCTGAGTTGGTCGACAAAGTGACGCCGTAACGCACGAATATGGCGACGGCTTTTGCGCGCATCGGAACCGGGTTTTAGTACGGCAAAGGCCATCCATGCCAGCCCAACGCCGAGGATCTTAGCCAGATTATCATTCAGAAAATCCGCAAAGTCATAGACCGGCGGATTGGTCACGGCGATAAACGAGCCCATAAAGACAATCAGTTGCCCCCACAGCCCGGCGCGCTTCGGCATTTGTAATTTGAGTAACTGCATAGTGGTCAGCAGCGGAAACAGAAAAAGCAGAAATTGCCACAGATCGGTTATTTGCACCATCAGGCCAAATTTAACCACAAAGCTGAACAGAGAGAGCAGCACCAGGGTGCGCATCAACAGCGTCAGTGAGTTAAACGGCGAAGGTGAAACGGAATAGAGTACACAGCAGATAGCCGATAACGTCAGCGCCGCGGCACCCGACTCCCATTGTGTGCTGATAGCCCACGCGCCGACTGCCAGAAGGGCGCAGAAAGTGCGCACGCCGTTCCAGGCGGCCTCCGCGTGATCCGTATGGCGCATCAGGGCGGGCGCGGCAGGTACGGCAAATTCGGAAACGGCGGTCGCATTTTCCAGCCGCGAAATCCATCGGCTGCTGGCAAGATAAACGCGGCAGAAATACCGCAGACGATCCCAGAATGCGCGATGACGGTAATCCTGCGGGTCGGTCGGAGCCAGCGGCGCAATGATCCGCGCAACGGTGTAGATATCGCAACCGGGCCGCGCCAGCGCCTGCAAAAGTTGTTCAATCACCAGGCGAATATTTTCCGGGGGATTGGGCCAGTTGAGCAGCATGCGTCGCAGGCTGGAGATCACGCTGGTTAGCCGCAGTTGCTGGTGGAGAAGCGCATTCAACAGCGAGTTTTGCTGGCGAAAACGATAATGACTCCAGAATGCCTGAATACGCAGCAGGTTCATGGTAAGAATCTGGCCGATGACGCTTTCATGCGCGGTGCGAATCGCATCGGTCGTCACCGGTTGCCAGAGCAGGCTGGCGTGTTCAAGCAGGCGGGCATGCATGTTTTTAAGCGCGGTCAGCAGTGCGGTGCCGTCGGACGTACTGGGCAGGATCATCATCATCAACCCGCCGCATAAAATCCCGACAATCACTTCGCAAACACGCGCCTGTGCGATAGTCCACAGTTCGGTGGCATCGGTGACGTTGATCACCGGGAACGCGATAATGGCGCAGGTATAGCCCGCCAGTTGAAACGCGTAGGCCACGTTGTTGGTGAACATCGCGCATGCCCAGGTGCAGAAGCTTATCCAGCCTGCCATACAGACTAAAAACAGCCACGGATCGGTTAAGGTATGTCCCGCAATAATCACCGCCGCCCAGGCGCCAAACAGGCTACCGGCGATACGACCAAAACTCTTGCTGATAACGCCGCCGACGGTAGGAAAACTCACTACCGCTGCGGAGGTCATCGCCCAGTAAGGTTCATCCAGTTGCAGGTAGTAGGCGATGCTCAGCGCCAGGCACATGGCGATACCGTTACGTAATGCGTATCGCCACTGCGCCGGGCTTGCCTTAAACCAGGGCAGTGACGCCAGGCTCAGACTGGGTAAGGTCATTTTTGGCTGCCAATCGATACGGAGCAGGTCGTCCCCGCGACCAGCACGACGTCATCCGGCAGGCTATCAAATTCGATACGCACCGGAACACGCTGCGCCAGACGAACCCACGGGATATTGGGTTTGATGTCGGCCACCAGGCTGCTGTCGCTCTCCAGGCTTTGGTCGTAAATCGCGCGACCAATACTGTTGACGTGACCCTGTAACGTTTTGCCGTTGCTGTAGAGCTGAATAGAGGCGCTATCGCCTGGTGCGATATGTCGCAGCTTGGTCTCTTCAAAATAGCCGACGACATAGAATGAATGACTGTCGATCAGCGCAAACACCGGTTGGCCCTGAGTGGCATAGTTGCCGACGCGTGTAGACAGATTAGTGACCCAGCCGTCGACCGGCGCTTTGACGAGGGTTTGCGTCAGCTGCCAGCGGGCATGTTCAAGCTCTGCGGCGGCGGCATCCTCGGTGGCTTTAGCGGCTTTGACCGACATATTTGCGCTATCGAGATCTTCTGCTGAAATATAATTATGCGGCAGGTTCTGACGGCGTGTGGCTTCATGGTTAGCTTTCACCAGGTCAGACTGCGCTTTTGCCAGCTGCGCTTCGGCGTTCATCACGGCAATGCGCCACGGCGTTGGGTCAATCTCAAACAGGACGTCGCCTGCTTTAACAAACTGGTTGTCCTTCACATTCAATTTCAGAATGCTGCCGGAAACCTGCGGGGTAATATTGACCTGCTCTGAGCGGACTTTCCCGTCGCGCGTCCAGGGGGATTGCATGTAATAGTTCCAGCACAGCCAGACCGCGATGGCTGCCAGGGCAGCAACCAGAAGCGTAGAGAAATATTTTAATTTTTTCATTTAGATAGCTTCACCACAGAACTAAAATCAGCAACGCGCCACATACGGACAGGGCAAACAGCGAGAGATCCATCAGCAAGGGATGCCAGATATCGCCCGCGTACATCCAGTCACGGAGTTGCTGGTGCGCAACCAGCCAGATAAGAAAGCCGAGCAGGACGGCTTTAAATAGCGGTGGGAAATAGATAGAGGCACCCACCATAAGGTCTTGCAGCGGTAGTCCCGGGAGTTGAAGAATCGACTTCACAAGCAGAAATCCTTTGCAATTGAAGAGTTAAGACTCGATAGTGAGCGTAACGCTAACGCCATGCAGACAATTTTAACACAGTGTAAATCATTGCTCTGCTTTGCGCGTATGCAGCAATACATTTGTTTTGAGTATTTAAATACTGCACACTATTCTAAAATCAGTATAATAACTTAGCAAGCTAATTATAAGGAGATGAAATTGGAATCGCCATTAGGTTCTGATCTGGCACGGTTGGTGCGCATTTGGCGTGCTCTGATCGACCATCGCCTCAAACCTCTGGAACTCACGCAGACGCACTGGGTCACGCTGCATAATATTCATCAGTTGCCCCCTGAGCAGTCGCAGATCCAGCTGGCTAAAGCGATCGGCATCGAGCAGCCGTCATTGGTTCGCACTCTGGATCAACTGGAAGAGAAAGGGCTTATCTCTCGCCAAACGTGCGCAAACGATCGTCGTGCTAAGAGAATAAAACTGACTGAAAAAGCCGAACCATTGATTGAAGAGATGGAAGCGGTGATCAGTAAGACGCGGGGCGAAATTCTTTCGGGGATCTCGCCGGAAGAGACCGACCAGCTGGTTGCGCTTATCCATAAGCTGGAACAAAACATTATCGATCTGCAATCCAGAGATTGATTGTGTTCGCCAGAAGCCCTGCCAGAAGACAGGGCTTTTTTACGTCCTATTCCCATACCACCACGCGGTTGCGCCCGGCTTCTTTTGCCCGATACATCGCTTCATCCGCCCGACGCACGCACTCTTCAACGTTAACCGTCAGGTCAGTGGCGGTGAAAACGCCCATACTGATAGTGATAGGCTCCGGCAATTGCGATTGACTACTTTCAGCGTCCTGGCTGGCAATGGCAACACGAATACGCTCGGCAATGCCTTCGGCAACGTCTGAGGACGCGCCGACCAGCAGCAGGGCGAACTCTTCTCCGCCGATGCGTGCGGCAACATCATTTTGTCGAACGGAATCCTGTAGCACCTTTGAGACAAACTGAATCACCTTATCGCCCTGCAAATGGCCGTATTTGTCGTTGATACGTTTAAAGTGGTCCAGGTCGCTGACAATCACCGAGATAGGTTGCCCGGTCGCGACTTTTGGCATCAATGCGGTAAACGTGTCGTAGAAATAGCTACGGTTAAAAAGTTGCGTCAGCGGATCGCGGATAGAGTTTTGATACGAATGCATGTACCGGGTGTTGGACTGACGATAGAGCGTAAAGACATCGCAGAGCAGCACAAGAATCAGGAACATAGTGGAGATGGTTTCGAACAAACGGGCTTCATACCAGGTATAACCCGCACTATGCCCCGACGACATCAGCACAATCAGGGTAAAGATGTAGCAGGCGCAAAAGAAGGCTCCGCTGTACCAGAATATATTATTGAGCTGTGTCACAACCAGAATTGCCAGCAAAGCGATAACCCATAGGGCAATTAATATCCATCCCAGCTGGTTTCCCCACAATTGCGTAAACTGATAGGTGTTATTATCTACAAAGTCTACGCTTAGCAATTCGTAATGACTGGAGTAAAGCCAGGATAATAATAGCATGCCTAACGTAAATAGTAGGATGCCTACGAGGATAATCGTATGGATTTTAAAAGTATGCATCTCGCGTTTTTTAAATGCATACAAAATGACGGCGAAAATAAAAAGAAATGCCATCATAATATTTCGGAAAAAATAAAAGATTAATGTGTCGTTATAGTTAACCCGCGTTAGTCCGGTACACATAAACCAGTCCGGGAAGCTATCCAGCGTGCCCAGCATCAGAATGGCGGAACCCGCAAAGGCGAAGGCAATCGGCGTGAGGTAAAGACGATGTTTATCACAGGAGTATTTCATTACCATGAAGGCGGCGATCATGGCATGAAAAACCATTAAAAACATAGTTAAAATAGGAAAAAGCAACGGCGCAATCGTAGGAGTACGATGAATTATCGCCGCCGAAAAATGGTTAAGGATAACAATCCCTATAATACAAATGGTGAAGTAAACCAAAAAACGCTGTAACGGAAACTTCAATTTCATCAGCATAGACGACATTCCAATATTATTCGGAGTGAAAATACTCTCAGGCTCACTGGGCATCCAGCCCGGTGGGATTAATCTTAGAGGAATTTATTCGAAGGAATATTGTTTTTGCGCAAATAATAATTACACAGAACGGCTTGTTTATATTCACGCTGTCAATGAATCTAAACGAGTCTGGAGATAAGTCAGGAAATGTCAGTGGGAGAAAGTAAGAAAGCGTGGCCTGACCAGGCCACGCTGAAAATCATTAACGCGGGGAAACAGTCACCTGGCTGCCGTTGCTCGCCATCACGACGCGCTGGCCAGCAGAGAAGCGGGTGTCACCCTGTTTCTGAACAACCATGATGGTGTTGCCGTCATCTTTACGAATTTCCAGCTCAACACCCTGGGTTTTGTTCATCGCACCCTGGACGCCCTGGCCTGCTACGCCGCCTGCGACAGCGCCGGCTGCTGTTGCCAGTGAACGGCCTGTACCGCCACCGATGGTATTACCGAGGAAACCACCCAGCACCGCACCGCCGATGGCGCCAATGACGTTGCTATCATCACCGCCCTGAATCTGTACCGGACGCGTGTTGACGATGGTACCGTAGGTGACATTCTGAACCTGCTTGGCTTCGGAAGCTGAATAGACATCGCCGGACAGACCGCTGCTGCTAACGCACCCTGCTAACGATAAACCGATCATTGAAGCGGCCAAAACACGTAACATCATTTATGAATCTCCTGTTCACCAAGAAACGCTCTTGCGAGCATCCGTATCAGGTAATTATATGGTATTTGCTCATGGCAGGTTATATATTCTGCACGACTATAGACAAATAATAACGTGGAATAACTTAACCAACGTTAAACACTCCTCCTGAAAACCGCACATTTTTTATCCAGGTGTGCAGCTGCTGTATAAAATATCACTAAAAATTATTATTGCATCATAGCATTGGGCATTGCTTTATGGTGGAGTGTAATTCCACTGCTTATGCAACTAAGGAAGGCGTATGAAATCAGGCCGTTATATTGGCGTGATGTCGGGAACCAGTCTCGACGGGGTTGATGTTGTGCTGGCGGCTATTGATGAAAGCAGAGTGGCGCAACTGGCCAGCCTCGCGTTTCCCATTCCCATTAACCTGAAAGAAGCGGTGTTGGCCGTTTGTCAGGGGCAACAGCTGACGCTCTCACAGTTTGGTCAGTTAGATACACGTCTGGGAAGGTTGTTTGCCGATGCGGTGCTGGCGCTGATGAAGCAGGAAAATCTGCGGCCTGAAGATATCGTGGCGATAGGCTGTCACGGGCAAACCGTCTGGCATGAACCCACGGGCGATGCGCCTCATACGCTGCAAATTGGCGATAACAATATTGTTGCGGCGCGAACGGGCGTCACCGTGGTAGGTGATTTTCGCCGTCGCGATATGGCGCTGGGCGGGCAAGGCGCACCGCTGGTGCCTGCATTCCACCACGCGTTGCTGGCGCATCCTGGCGAGCGACGAATGATTCTGAATATCGGCGGGATTGCCAACCTCTCTTTGCTCATTCCGGGTCAGCCGGTTCGCGGTTTTGATACCGGCCCTGGCAATATGCTGATGGACGCCTGGATCTGGCGCAATCTGCAAAAACCGTATGACAAAGATGCGGCATGGGCCAGCGAAGGCAAAGTGTTGTTGCCGCTGTTGCAGGAGATGCTCTGCGACCCGTATTTTGCTGCGCCTGCGCCGAAGAGCACCGGGCGCGAGTACTTCAACTACGGCTGGATCGAACGCATCCTTGGGCAATTCCCGGCGCTACGCCCGCAGGATGTGCAGGCGACGCTCGCTGAGTTAACGGCCACCACCATCAGCGAACAGGTGTTGCTGAGCGGCGGCTGCGATCGTCTGCTGGTGTGCGGCGGCGGTAGCCGTAACCCGATAGTGATGACTCGCCTGGCCGGTATGCTGCCGGGAACGGAAGTCGCCGCAACGGATGAATACGGTATCAGCGGTGACGACATGGAAGCGCTGGCCTTTGCATGGCTGGCCTGGCGTACCCTTGCGGGTTTACCGGGAAATCTGCCTTCGGTGACTGGCGCATCGCAGGAGAGTGTTCTGGGTGCTATTTTCCCAGCAAATCCGCGCAAATAGGAGTTTGCTGAAATCATCCTGGCGTGCTGCACGATAAACTCAGGAAAAAGGGAGGATTCGTACCTCCTGTGGACCAGGAAAGTCGTAAGGCACGCCAATGAAAAAATTACTTATCGCTGTTATTCCTTTAATGCTGGCTGGTTGCAGCACCTACAATCAGTTTATGGAACGGATGCAAACCGACACGCTGGAGTACCAGTGTGATGAGAAGCCGCTCACCGTCAAACTGAACAATCCGCGTCAGGAAGTCAGCTTCGTTTATGACAATCAGCAGTTGCATCTGCCGCAGGGTCTGTCGGCATCCGGGGCGCGTTACACTGACGGCATTTACGTTTTCTGGTCGAAAGGCAACGACGCTACCGTCTACAAACGTGACCGTATCGTGCTGAATAACTGTCAGTTACAAAACCCTAAGCGTTGAGATTTTCAACCGGGCGGCGCACAATAACGCTACCCATTTCTGACAATCACAATCGCTATGTCCGATAACGACGAATTGCAGCAAATTGCGCATCTGCGCCGAGAGTATACCCGTGGCGGTCTTCGCCGCCGCGATCTTCCCGCTGACCCGCTGACGCTGTTTGAGCGCTGGTTGTCTCAGGCTTGTGAGGCGAAGCTCGCCGATCCTACCGCGATGGTGGTGGCGACCGTTGATGAGAACGGGCAACCTTACCAGCGTATCGTTTTGCTCAAGCACTACGATGAAAAAGGGATGGTGTTCTACACCAACCTGGGCAGCCGCAAAGCGCATCATCTGGAACAAAATCCGCGTATCAGCCTGCTGTTCCCCTGGCATACGCTGGAACGTCAGGTAATGGTCACCGGCAAAGCCGAGCGTCTCTCTACGCTTGAAGTGGTTAAATACTTCCACAGCCGCCCGCGCGACAGCCAAATTGGCGCCTGGGTATCTAAACAGTCGAGCCGTATCTCCGCACGTGGCATCCTCGAAAGCAAATTCCTTGAACTGAAGCAGAAGTTCCAGCAGGGCGACGTACCGCTGCCGAGTTTCTGGGGCGGGTATCGCGTTTCCATCGAACAGATGGAGTTCTGGCAGGGCGGTGAGCATCGTCTGCACGACCGTTTTTTATACCAGCGCGATGCGAACGACTGGAAAATCGACCGACTCGCGCCTTAAGGGCAAAATTGTTGCGTTAAGCGCTGGTGCTGAAAGGGCTGGCGCTTTATTCTATATCCCTTTCGCGTCAGGCGAAAAAGTCGTGTACCGACAGAGGTGCAGTCGTTTATACATGGAGAATTTGATGGCAAGCAGTAACTTGATTAAACAATTGCAAGAGCGGGGCCTCGTGGCCCAGGTGACGGACGAGGAAGCGTTAGCAGAGCGACTGGCGCAAGGCCCGATCGCGCTCTATTGCGGCTTCGATCCCACCGCTGACAGCTTGCATTTGGGGCATCTTGTTCCATTGTTATGCCTGAAACGCTTCCAGGAAGCGGGCCATAAGCCCGTCGCACTGGTAGGTGGCGCGACCGGTCTGATTGGCGACCCGAGCTTCAAAGCTGCCGAGCGTAAACTGAACACTGAAGATACGGTTCAGGAGTGGGTGGATAAAATCCGCAAACAGGTTGCGCCGTTCCTCGATTTCGATTGTGGCGACAACTCAGCCATTGCCGCGAACAACTACGACTGGTTTGGCAGCATGAACGTGCTGACCTTCCTGCGCGATATCGGCAAACACTTCTCCGTTAATCAGATGATCAACAAAGAAGCGGTTAAGCAGCGTCTGAACCGTGACGATCAGGGCATCTCCTTCACCGAGTTCTCCTATAACCTGCTGCAGGGTTATGACTTCGCCTGCCTGAATAAACTGCACGGCGTTGCGTTGCAGATTGGCGGTTCTGACCAGTGGGGCAATATCACCTCCGGTATCGATCTGACCCGCCGTCTGCACCAAAATCAGGTATTCGGCCTGACGGTTCCACTGATCACCAAAGCGGATGGCACCAAATTCGGTAAAACCGAAGGCGGCGCGGTATGGCTCGATCCGAAGAAAACCAGCCCGTATAAATTCTACCAGTTCTGGATCAACACCGCCGATGCGGACGTTTATCGTTTCCTGAAATTCTTCACCTTCATGGACATTGAAGAGATCAATGCGCTGGAAGAAGAAGACAAAAACAGCGGTAAAGCCCCGCGTGCCCAGTACGTTCTGGCCGAGAAGGTTACCCGTCTGGTTCACGGCGAAGAAGGTCTGGTGGCGGCAAAACGCATCACCGAAAGCCTGTTTAATGGCACCCTGAGCGCGCTGAGCGAAGCAGACTTCGAACAGCTGGCGCAGGATGGCGTACCGATGGTTGAGATGGAGAAAGGCGCTGACCTGATGCAGGCGCTGGTGGATTCAGAGCTGCAACCGTCTCGCGGTCAGGCGCGTAAAACCATTGCCTCCAACGCGGTCACCATCAACGGTGAGAAACAGTCCGACCCGGAGTATACCTTCAGCGAAAGCGATCGCCTGTATGGCCGCTACACGCTGCTGCGTCGCGGTAAGAAAAACTACTGCCTGGTGTGCTGGAAGTAATACAGCGCAACAGAAATGAAAAAGGGCGTGAGAAATCACGCCCTTTTTTACATCTTTTGCGGCATCTTGCAGGATGGCGCTTGCACTTATTCGGCCTACAAAATCGTGCGAATTTAATACATTGCAGGGAACTGGCAGGCCAGATAAGCGCAAAAGTTTGTGTTATTTCAGACCTTCCGCCGCCATCGCTGCCGCAACGGCAGGACGCGCCGCGACACGCGCCATATAGGCCGCAATATTTTTATAACCGCTCATCTCCAGTTTCACCGCAAATGCCCAGCGCAGTACGGTGAACAGATACGCATCGGCAATCGTAAAGCGTGAGCCGCTGATCCATTCGCAATCGGCCAGTTCGCTATCGATATAGGCCATTTTTTTGTCCAGCAGCGCGCGAGCGGTCGGTTTGTAATCTTCCGGCGTATCCGGGCGGAACAGCGGGGTGAAGCCTTTATGCAGCTCGGTGGCGATGAAGTTGAGCCACTCCAGCGTTTTATAGCGGCTGATGCTGCTGACCGGCGCAAGTAGCTGACGGTCGGCGACGCTGTCGGCAATGTATTGCATGATGGCAACGCCTTCGGTCAGAACGGTGTTGTCGTCCAGCTGGAGCGTAGGAACCTGCCCTTTAGGGTTAGTTTGCAGGAAATTTTCCCCGGTTTCAGTCACTTTCTTTTGCAGGTCTACGCCCACGAGCGTGAAATCCAGACCGCTTTCACGCAGCGAAATATGCGACGCGAGGGAACAGGCTCCAGGTTTATAAAACAGTTTCATGGCTAACTCCTTCTGGCAGATGTCATCGGTTTTTTATCTTGAGCCACACAGGGGTGACGAAGGGCATTTCGCTATGTTAGTGCCAGCGGGGATAAAAAAAAAGCCGTTAACTCGCGTTAACGGCTCAAATTCAAATGTTTCCCGATGACATTACGCGGAAGCAGTTTTCTGCGCAGTTACGGTTTTGTCGTCGTCCTGAGTCATGCGATTCAGCTTCGATGCGGTCAGCAGCATCAGCACGGCGATAACGCCAGTGGCAATACCAATCTGCATGAAGACTTTACCGTAGACGTCCAGGGACATCAGCGGGTCAGTGACGTTTTCAGGTACTGCCATCAGGTTTGCAACACGGCCAGCAATCAGCGCTGCACCGGCAGTGGTCAGGAACCAGCTACCCATAATGAAGCCCATCAGACGCTGCGGAACCAACTGTGCAACCATCGCCAGACCAAGGCCGGAGATCATCAGTTCACCGATACTCTGCAGGCAGTAGCTCAGGATCAGCCAGTTTACTGAAACGATACCTGCGTCGGTGGCGAATTTCGCACCCAGCGGCAGTACCAGGAAGGCACCAGAGCAGAGCACCATACCGATTGCAAACTTGTGCGGCATCGGCAGACGGTCGCCCATCTTGTTGTAGATAGCGGCCAGAATCGGGCTACCGATGATGATCCAGAACGGGTTCAGCGCCTGATACTGTTCCGGCTCAAACGCGATACCCAGAATGGAGTGCTCAACGTTACGGATGGCGAAGAAGTTCAGCGAGGTCGGCATCTGGCTGTAGAGAACGAAGAAGACAATCGCTTCCAGCATCAGGATGAATGCCACAATCATTTTACGACGAGCAGCACCCTGCATTGCCAACGCTTCTTTACCGAAGATAACCACGATACCCAGCGCAACCACGCCCAGCACCATACGTGCGACATCCTGGTTGTGCAGCAGCCAGGTCGCGATAGTGACCAGGATAACAACACCCACGATAGTCAGCAGCAGATTACGGTAGTTAATAGGCTCAAAGTCAGGTTTAGAACCGTACTGTTTCACCCAACGCTGGCAGAACGCGAAGTTAACGACGGTGATCAGCATACCCACAACGCTCAGTGCGAATGCAACGCTCCAGCCAAATTTCGCAGCCAGCCACGGGGTTGCCAGCATAGAGAAGAAGGAACCGATGTTAACGGACATGTAGTACATGGTGAATGCACCGTCCAGACGCGGATCATCTTTGTCGTAGCAGGTAGAAAGCAGGGACGATGGGTTAGCCTTGAACAGGCCGTTACCGACCGCAATGGTCGCCATACCCATATACACGACAGCCGCGTCATGACCGGACCATGCAACCAGCGCATAACCAATCGCCAGCACAATTGCGCCCAGCATAATAACGCGTTTAGTTCCCAGAATTTTGTCGCCCAGCCAGCCGCCGATAGCGACTAAACCGTAGACCAGGGCACTGAAGGAGGAGAACAACGTAATCGAATCGGCTTCGGACATACCCAGTTGTTTAACCAGGTAGACAGCCATAATACCTTGCAAGCCGTAGTAACCAAAACGTTCCCAAAGTTCGATCGAGAAGATCAAATAGAACGCTTTTGGTTGTTTAAAAGCGTTCAAACTTACGCTTTCAGTTGGTTTATTGTTTGCAGTAGACACATATACCTCTTTTTTTACATCCCATCTTAACGGGGCGTTACTGGGCGGAAATTCGTATCGACATCCGCCTTTATAGTTATTCTGGAGGGAAACGGGGAGTAATGTTCACTATCCAGTGCTTTCGCACAAGGCTTTTGTCATACTCTGTTACAAATACGTAAGTTACTACAAATGACCAGATATATAAATGTTATTCAGATTTAAATTTCACGCATCGCCATTAGGTAGCGTTTTACTCTGCTGACCAGGGCGAAAGATGGCGTAGTGACCATATCTTCTGCTGAATCGCTTTTGAGGCAGTGATATAGCCTGGATTCTGAAAAATAACTGGTTGATCGTCTTGCGTCACCAGGGTGACACATTGAATTGATGGGCGTTATATGAACAGAAGATAACATTGAGATAACACAATGTTACCGGGCTGTTCAAAACCCAAGGGATATAGAAAATTTAGGTGATAAAAAAAGAATTAACCACAAAAAGTGTTTAGAGCAAGGTGTTCACACCAATAATTTCCAAAATTCTAATGATTAACATCGTAGCGGCAGGGATTTAGCGGCGGCACTGCGCCGCCTTTAAAGATTAGATATCGACCTTCTCTTTGAATTCACAGAGATCTTCGATGATGCAGGAACCACAGCGTGGTTTGCGGGCAATACAGGTGTAGCGGCCATGGAGAATCAACCAATGGTGGCAGTCGACCTTAAACTCTGCCGGTACCACCTTCAGCAGTTTCTCTTCAACCTGCTCTACGTTCTTACCCGGGGCAAACTGCGTGCGATTACAGACGCGGAAGATATGGGTATCAACCGCGATAGTCGGCCAGCCAAACGCGGTATTGAGCACCACGTTCGCCGTTTTGCGTCCCACGCCCGGCAGCGCTTCCAGCGCCGCGCGATCTTCCGGCACTTCACCGTTGTGCAAATCAATCAGCATCCGGCAGGTTTTTATCACGTTCTCGGCTTTGCTGTTAAACAGGCCGATAGTTTTGATATAAGACTTCACCCCGTCCACGCCAAGTTCAAGCATCGCCTGTGGCGTATTAGCGACCGGATAGAGCTTCGCTGTCGCTTTATTGACGCTTACATCCGTAGCCTGCGCGGAAAGCAGCACCGCGATCAGCAGCTCGAAAGGGGAGCTAAAATTGAGTTCGGTAGTCGGGTGCGGGTTGTTGTCCCGCAGGCGGCTTAAAATTTCCAGCCGTTTTGCTTTATTCATCAGGCCTTCTCAGCAGTTTCAACGCCGACGTCCGTGGCGGGCACGGCTTTCGCCTTGCGTTGTTTCGTCCGTTCATCAATCAGATATTTAATCGCCAGCAGCATACCCAGACCAATAAAAGCACCCGGCGGGAGCATCGCTAACAGGAAGGGCGTATCCGTATGGAACACCTCGATACGCAGGGCCTTCGCCCAGTTGCCCAGCAGGCCGTCTGCGCCGTCGAACAGCGTACCGTTACCCAATAACTCGCGAAGGGAGCCCAGCACAAACATGGTGCAGGTCGCACCCATGCCGATGGCAAAACCATCCAGAGCCGATAACGCTGGCCCTTTTTTGGCCGCAAAGGCTTCAGCACGCCCTACGACGATACAGTTGGTCACGATCAGCGGGATAAAAATCCCCAATGACTGATAAAGACCGAAGGCGTAGGCGTTGATCAGCATTTGCACGGCGCTCACTACCGACGCGATAATCATCACGTAGATAGGAATACGAATCTCCGCAGGCGTCCAGCGACGCAGGCAGGAGATGGCAAAGTTGGTTAACGTCAGAACCAGGGTCGTGGCCAGACCAAGGCCCAGCGCATTGGTGGCCGTTGACGTGACGGCCAGAAGCGGACACATCCCCAGTAGCTGAACCAGTGCGGAGTTGTTCTTCCACAGACCCTGGACAATAACCTCTTTTACTTCGCTCATGGTTTATTCTCCACAGGCCTGCAGGTTAGAAAGTTGATTTGGCAACGTCTGAGCGTAAAGCCCGGCGCGTTTTACTGCATTTACCACAGCGCGAGGCGTAATGGTCGCGCCGGTAAACTGATCAAACTGGCCGCCATCTTTTTTCACCGCCCAGGTTGCGTCGCTCTCGCCAGCAATGGTTTTCCCGGCAAAGTGGGTGATCCAGTCCGAAATGCGCAGCTCAATTTTATCGCCCAGCCCCGGCGTTTCATGATGTTCCGTAACCCGGCTGCCCAGCACCGTGCCGCTGAAGTCGGCACCGACCAGAAGCTGAATAGCACCAGAGTAGCCATCCGGTGCGGTAGCTTCCATCACGGCGGCAACTGCCTGCTCGCCCTGACGAGCGATATAGACTTTATGCGTACCTTTTCCCAGCTCCGGCGCGGTAACCCAATAGCAGCTCTGCAGCAAATCGTTATTATAGCGGTCCGCCGGGATCACCTGTTGAAACAGCGCGTTCTGCTGTTTAGCCGCCTGATCGGCGATGGTATTTTTGGTCAACTGGTCGATAGCCGCCGTCAGGCCGGTAGAGCCTGCGGCAAACAGTGCCAGGGTTACCCCGTGCTTACGCATCGTTTTTAACATCATCAATCCTCAGCGATGGCCGTAAACGCGCGGGCGCGTATAGTAGTCAATCAACGGTACGGTAATGTTCGCCAGCAAAACAGCAAAAGCAACGCCATCCGGGTAGCCCCCGAAGCTGCGAATCAACCACACCAGCAGGCCCGCCAGTGCGCCAAAAATCAGGCGTCCACGGTTGGTCGTAGAGGCGGTTACCGGGTCGGTCAGAATGAAGAATGCACCCAGCATGGTCGCGCCAGACAACAGATGCATCTGCGGTGAGGCGACATTTTCCGGATTAAACCACCAGCCAAGCGTCGCGCAGACGGCCAGGCTCAACAGGAAGCTGACCGGGATATGCCAGCGAATGGCGCCTTTCCACAGTAAAAACAGCCCGCCCGCCAGATATGCCAGGTTCACCCACTGCCAGCCAATGCCCGCGAGTGCGCCGTGATAAATCGAAGATTGCATGATGCTGTCTACCGAATGACCTGCGTGACGCGACGTTTTGAAGGTATCCAGCGGCGTGGCCTGGCTGATGCCATCAATGCCCATTTTCAGCGCATTCATGTCCTGGCCCGCAGCCGTATGGCCGGTGAAAATGACCTGTAATGCGTCGATAAAACCTGGCGTGTTGGCGGCAATTTCATGCGGCGGCAGCCAGGAGGTCATCTGCACCGGGAAGGAGATCAGCAGCACAACATAGCCAATCATTGCCGGGTTAAACGGGTTCTGCCCTAAGCCGCCATACAGTTGTTTAGCGATGATCACCGCAAAAGCTGTGCCCAGCACCACCATCCACCACGGGGCGAAAGGGGGGATACTGATGGCCAGCAGAATGCCGGTCAGCCAGGCCGAGTTATCTGCAAGCGTCGCGGCAATAGCCTGCTTTCTCAGACGCAATATGAACGATTCCGTAGCCCAGGCCGTCAGCGAGGCCAGCAGAAGCTGAATCAGGGTTCCCCAGCCGAAAAACCAGCTTTGCACCGCAATGCCGGGCAGGGCGGCCAAAATCACCAGCATCATGATGCGCGATGTCTGGCGCTGGTTATGGGTATAAGGGGAACTCGCTATCTTGAAAACCATTTATTCCTCGTTTACAGCTTGCGCGGCTTTTTTAGCCTGAACGCGGGCAATAGCTGCCGCAACGGCCGCTTTGCGTGGATCATCATTGGCAGCCGACTCATTTGCGGCCTGTTGCTCGGCTTTACGTGCTTTGGCTCGTGCAATAGCGGCTTCAACGGCGGCCTTACGCGGATCAACGGCTTCCGCTGTTGCTGCGGGTTCGCTGGCCGCCTGCTGTTCCGCCTTACGCGCTTTAGCACGTGCAATAGCCGCTTCAACAGCGGCTTTGCGCGGATCCACCGTTTCCGCTGTCGCAGCGGGTTCACTGGCCGCTTGCTGCTCCGCTTTACGCGCTTTGGCCCGTGCAATAGCGGCCTCAACAGCCGCTTTACGCGGATCAACCGTTTCCGCTGTCGCAGCGGGTTCACTGGCCGCTTGCTGCTCCGTTTTACGCGCTTTAGCGCGTGCAATAGCGGCTTCAACGGCGGCTTTACGCGGGTCTACCGCATCGCTGACCGATGATGGCTGTTTTTCTGCCTGCGCTGCTCGGGCTTTTGCTTTACGCGCTTCGCGAGCTGCAATTACGGCGCTGTTATCCGGCAGTGCACCTGCTTTGATGATGACCGGCTGCGTGGCCTGCTGCTGCTTCTCTTTCACGCGTGCCAGCGCGGCATTGATTGCATCCTGATCTTTCGCCGCTGGCTGCACGGCTGCTTTTTTATGGCGTTCAGCACGCGCCAGTTTTTCGCGCTCAAGACGATTCTGACGTGCTTCAAAGCGGGCTTTCGCTTCCGCGGCACGCTGCTCTTCAAGACGAATTGCTGAGATTTCCGCTTTTTCCTGGCGGAAGTACTGCACCAGCGGAATGCTGCTCGGGCAGACCCACGCGCAGGCGCCGCACTCGATGCAATCAGAGATATTATGCGCAGTCGCTTTATCGTGCTGCTGGCCCTTGCTGAACCAGTAAAGCTGCTGCGGCAGAAGATCGGCCGGGCAGGCGTCCGCACAGGCGCTACAGCGAATACAGCCTTTTTCTTCTTCAGGCTCGCCCATTTCCGATGGCGATGGCGCCAGCAGACAGTTGGTGATTTTGACCACCGGGACGTCCAGCCACGGCAGGGTAAAGCCCATCAGCGGGCCGCCCATAATCACAAGCTGTTCGGCAGACGGGCAGAAACCCGCGTCTTCAAGCAGATGACTGACCGGTGTGCCCAGACGCGCCCAGACGTTACCCGGTCGGCTCACGGATTCACCGGTTAAGGTCACCACGCGTTCGGTTAACGGTTCGCCGTCTATCACCGCGCGCTTCACCGCAAACGCGGTACCGACGTTTTGCATCAGTACGCCGATATCGGATGAACGCCCGCCGTGCGGAACCTGCTTGCCGGTAAGAATTTGCGTTAACTGCTTCGCGCCGCCGGACGGATATTTGGTGGGGATGACGCGCAGGCTGATATCATGTGCGCCCGCCAGCACCGCGCGCAGCATTGATATTGCCTGCGGTTTGTTATCTTCAATGCCTATTAGAATCTGCTGTGGTTGCAGGATATGACCGAGAATACGGATACCTTCGATAACCTGCGCCGCACAATCCTGCATCAGCCGGTCATCCGCCGTGATATACGGTTCGCACTCCGCCGCATTGATAATCAGCGTGGTGATTTTATCCCCGCCGCCGCGCAGTTTTGTGCCGGTCGGGAAACCCGCTCCGCCAAGGCCCGCGACGCCGAACTGATGAATTCGTTCAATCAATTCTTCACGCGAACGAGTCTGATAATCGTGCCAGCCGTCGCGTGAGATCCACTGATCTTCGCCATCGGCATCAATGATGACGCTCATTTCCGGCAAGGCGGAAGGATGCGCCGTGGCGTGCGGCTCAATGGCGGCGATAGTGCCGGAGGTTGGCGCATGTACGGGCAGCATTCGCCCCCAGCCGCGCGTCAGTGGTTGACCGCGCAGCACGCGATCGCCGGGCTTCACGCACAGCTCGCCTTCAGCACCAATATGTTGCTTCAGAGGAATGACGAAACGCTGCGCAAGGGGAACCTGACGCAGCGGCGTGCCATTAGACTGAGTTTTCATTTCCGGTGGGTGAATCCCCCCATCGAAATCCCAGATTTTCTCTTTTCTGAACGCGGAAAATAACTTAAGCATGTTGTTCCACAGGAATATTACGTACCGGGATGCTTTGCAGGTCCCATTTCCAGCTGTCGGTTGTAGTGGCGACCGGACGCAGTTCAATACACTGGGTCGGGCAGGGCGCAACGCACAGGTTGCAGCCGGTGCAGAGGTCACTCATTACCGTGTGCATCGCGCGGGTCGCGCCGACAATGGCGTCCACCGGGCACGCCTGAATGCACTTGGTACAACCAATACAGTTGTTTTCGTCGATCACGGCCAGCATCCGCGCCGGTTCCTGAACGGCGGTATCGCCGTCGACAGGTTGCGGATCGACGTTAAGTAATTCGGCAATTTTCAGCATCACCGCTTCACCGCCGGGGGCGCAGCAGTTAATTTTTTCACCGTTGCTTACCGCTTCGGCATAGGGGCGACAGCCCGGATAGCCGCACTGCCCGCACTGGCTTTGCGGTAAGAGTTCATCAATTTTTTCAACAACCGGGTCATCTTCCACCGCGAAACGGCGTGAGGCGTATCCCAGTATGACGCCGAAAATCAGCCCTAAAACGCTGATAGCGGCGACAGCAATCCAGAAGGTCATCATTACAACTTCACCAACCCGCTAAAGCCCATAAACGCCAGCGACATTAACCCTGCGGTAATCAGCGCAATCGCGTTACCGCGAAACGGCGCGGGTACATTCGATACCACCAGACGTTCACGAATAGAGGCAAACAGCACCATCACCAGCGAGAAACCGACGGCGGCGGAGAAGCCATACAGCGCCGACTGCAAAAAGTTATGGCCGAGGTTAATGTTGAGCAGCGCCACGCCGAGCACCGCACAGTTGGTGGTGATCAGCGGTAAGAAGATGCCCAGCAGACGATAAAGCGCCGGGCTGGTTTTACGCACCACCATTTCGGTGAATTGCACCACTACGGCAATCACCAGAATAAAGGCCAGGGTGCGCAGATAAATCAGATTAAGCGGAATCAGGATCCAGGTATCAATCAGCCACGCGCAAATTGACGCCAGCGTCATCACGAAGGTGGTCGCGAGCCCCATGCCCATTGCTGTTTCCAGCTTTTTGGACACGCCCATAAACGGGCAAAGCCCGAGAAACTTCACCAGGACGAAGTTATTTACCAGTACGGTACCGATAAAGAGCAATAAGTAGTCAGTCATCATTCGACCTGTAACAAAAAAAGCCGCCTATTATCGACGAAAGCGCGTTCATCGACAACAGGGCAAGAGTGTGGTTATTAAGGGTTCACAAACGTACGTTTCACGCGGGATGAGCGTTTGAGATAGGGCACAACCAGCGCCGCAGCGGCCAACGGCAGCAATAACTGGCGCAGCGCGATGATATCGGACACCGGTGCGAATGCAAATGCCTTAATCGCCAGCAATAATGAGACCAGTAACCAGATAATATAATGTTTAGGCACATTTTTACGGCGCTTAAAGAAAGCAATGGTCAGCCACAGTGTGTAATACCACATGGCAATCACGAATGCTAAAGAGAGAACCCAAAGGGCCAGATGCGTGCTGCTTTGTGCTTTTAACAGGTTCAGGATCTGCGGATTAAGCAGGGCGTTAACGAACATCAGCAGTTGCAGGCTAATGCTAAGCAGGGCGACCAACAGCCACGCCAGCGGGCCGAGCAACCATCCACCAATTCGTTCTGCAGAATTTGACGACATTTCGTCTCCTGATTATCAGCGTCAGTTATAAATATGGCGGTGGAGTATAAGCAACTGACGCTGATGATAACAATAGTTACTGCACGTAATGCCAAACGGATTTTGGCACCTGGCCAATATCGAACAAACGACCACCAGAAACCAGCTCCGCACGACGATGATCGGCAGCGCGATACATATTGATTAATTCATTGGTGTCGGAAAGCGAATAGTTAAGATGATCATAAAGTTTTTCGAGATTGTCCAGCGAGCTGACTTTACGGAATTTCAATAAATAATCCAGGACGGTCATTTGTAGGTATCCATTTTATAATGTTAAATCACGCAGGGCCTGAAGGGGCGCAAAAGCGCGGTACCGCAAGGGCACATCGCTCAGTCTGACAACAAGTTTATCGACACCCGTTTTCATTAAGAGTTCAGCCCGCAACGAGCATACTCTCTTCAGGACGCTGTAATTATTTGGGTTATAAATGACAAATTCAAGAACAGAAAATGGCGTTATTGATATATCGCAGGAAATGACGTTATCACGAAAAGCATTTGGGCGCCCCAGGGCGCCCGGAGCGGATTAGCGCACGTTGCCGTGGCTGTTGATCGCTTCTTTATACCAGTAAAAGCTTTTCTTGCGCTTACGGGCAAGGTTTTGCTGATGATCGACATAAACAAAACCGTACTGTTTTTTGTAACCGTTCAGCCAGCTTAGCAGGTCGATGAAGGACCACGGATAATAACCGCGTACGTCGGCACCTAACGCAATGGCTTTTTCCAGCGCATCAATATGCATACGCAAATAATCGATGCGCGGTTGGTCAACGATCTCACCATCAACAATCGGATCTTTGGCGCCAAGCCCGTTTTCCGTGATGTAGATGGGGATATCGCCATAGCGTTCTTTGATAGTCATAATGCCGTCGGTCAACCCTTGCGGCCAAATCTCCCAGTCCCAATCCGTATAAACGCCGTTGGGGTTACGGACAAATTTAAACAAACCTTTAAAGCCAAATTCGCCGCCGCTATTTTTTTCGCCGCTATGATTGGACTGCGTTAGCGTCTCGCCTGGGTTGGCGGTAACGGTTTCGCGACGGTAGTAGTTCAGGCCGATAAAGTCGCAGCGATATTTACGTAATAATTCATCATCGCCGGGCGCAAAGCGCGGCACGCCCCACAGGGCTTGCGTCTGGGTAACAAGTTCAGCCGGATAGGTGCCCTTCAGCACCGGATCGTACAGCCAGTGGGTGTGAATGGCGTCGGCCAGCTCACTGGCGGCGGTATCTTCCGGTGAATCGGTAAGCGGCGTATGCGGTTGCAGGACGTTAACAAAGCCAATCTGGCCGTCGATGTTCATTTCACGGAAGGCTTTTACTGCCATGGCATGAGCGATAAAGACCTGGTGGCAAGCCTGAATCGCCCGGGCCGGGTCTTTCACCGACGGCGGATGGCTACCGGTAATATAGCCATGACCGATAAAGACGATGGTTTCGTTAAACGTTGCCCAGAGTTTAACGCGCGAACCGAAGCGGGCGTAGCACAGACGAGCGTACTCTTCGAAGGCTTCCGCCGTTGAACGGACTTCCCAGCCGCCTTCATCCTGCAACGCCTGGGGTAAATCCCAGTGATAAAGCGTAATCATCGGAACAATATTGTGCGCCAGCAGGGCATCAATCAAATCGCTGTAAAATTTAACTCCGGCTTCATTAACCTCGCCACGACCATTCGGTAATAAGCGCGGCCAGGAGATGGAAAAACGATAGCTTTGCAGGCCCATTTCCGCCATGAGCGCGACATCTTCCTGCATACGGTGGTAGTGGTCTACGGCGACATCGCCGTTGGTTCCTTGATAAGTCGTTCCGGGCAGATGAGAAAACACGTCCCAGATAGACAGCCCTTTGCCATCTTCATCGTGCGCGCCCTCGACCTGATAGGCTGCGGTTGCAGCACCCCAGAGGAAATCTTTTGGAAAAGCAGCCATGAAACTCTCCTTATCTGTGCAATAAGGTGAGTGTAAAGAGGGGAAAGAGGGTGTTGCAACCGGTTTCAGAAACCGGTTACACAGTTGCGATCGCCGTCACTGTTCAGTGAACAGACTTATTTCTTTTGTACAGCCGCAATCGGCTCTGGCGGTTGGTAGTTATCAATATGGTGCGCGATAACAAGAAGAAGAACCGAGACGCTAAGTACGCCCCAACCGATCAGTTCAACGATCCGTGTAAAGACAATAGACATAGTAATTAAGACAATTTCGACAAAATTAATGATACGGACAAAGATCTTACCTCGCCTGGCGCGCAACGCAAGTCCTCAGCCGAAACGATTCATGTCTTTCGCTCATTTTCCGATATTTCCATGCTTCCATACGCCATAATGTTATTAATCTGTTGTTCGTCACCGCAATATGTTGTGAAATAAGAAATCGATTACACGGCGACGGGTGCTTCACCGGGTCGGACAAAAACAGCACAGATAAGAGGCTATTATGAGTGACAGTATTCGTGTCGGATTAATTGGGTATGGTTATGCCAGCAAAACCTTTCATGCGCCGCTTATCAGCGGAACGCCAGGGATGGAGCTGGCGGTGGTGTCCAGTAGCGACGCCGACAAAGTTAAAGCCGACTGGCCCAATGTCAGCGTGGTCTCTGAACCTAAACACATTTTCGCCGATCCCACTATCGACCTGGTGGTGATTCCTACACCGAACGATACCCACTTCCCGCTGGCGAAAGCCGCGCTGGAGGCGGGTAAACACGTGGTGGTTGATAAACCCTTTACCGTGACACTGTCACAAGCGCGAGAGCTGGATGCGCTGGCAAAAAGCCAGGGTAAATTGCTGTCAGTGTTCCATAACCGTCGCTGGGACAGCGATTTCTTAACCGTGAAGTCGCTGATTAATGAAGGCCGCCTGGGCGAGGTGGCCTATTTTGAATCGCACTTCGACCGCTATCGCCCACAGGTGCGTAACCGCTGGCGCGAGCTGGCAGGCCCTGGCAGCGGCATCTGGTACGATTTAGGCCCACATCTGCTGGACCAGGCGGTGAATCTTTTTGGTCTGCCGGTCAGCCTGTTCGTCGATCTCGCGCAGCTGCGGCCAGGCGCGCAGGCGACGGATTACTTCCATGCGGTGCTGGTGTATCCACAACGCCGTGTGGTGCTGCACGGAACGCTGTTGGCCGCGGCTGAAACCGCGCGATATATTGTGCACGGGTCGCGTGCCAGCTACGTGAAATATGGCCTCGACCCACAGGAAGAACGGCTGAAGAACGGCGAGCGCCTGC
The DNA here is from genome assembly GCF_021172065.1 of Pseudocitrobacter corydidari. Classification (NCBI taxonomy): domain Bacteria; kingdom Pseudomonadati; phylum Pseudomonadota; class Gammaproteobacteria; order Enterobacterales; family Enterobacteriaceae; genus Pseudocitrobacter; species Pseudocitrobacter corydidari. The sequence goes on from NZ_CP087880.1 coordinate 1,174,383, forward strand.
CGCAGGAAGACTGGGGCTATGACATGCGCGATGGCGTGCTGACGCGGGTAGACGGTGAAGATCGTGTTGAAGAGACGCTGCTCACCACGCCGGGCAACTATCCGGCTTACTACGCGGCGATCCGCGATGCGCTAAACGGCGCGGGCGAGAACCCGGTTCCGGCAAGCCAGGCTATTCAGATTATGGAATTAATTGAGCTGGGGATTGAATCCGCGAAACATCGCGCGGTGCTTTCTCTGACCTGATGAAGGTAAACAAGAACGGGCGCGCAGCACACGCTGTGCGCCCGTTTTTTTATGCGTCTTGTACCCGTGCGCGAAGCGCCGCTTTTTCGGCTTCCGACAGGAAAGCAATTTCAAGCCCGTTGATTTGCGCCTGACGAATTTGCGCAGGCGTCAGCCCGGCCGCCGGTGCCGCAACGTGATATTCGTGTTGAATATCGATACCCTGAACTGCCGGGTCATCGGTGTTGATGCTTGCCAGCACGCCATGTTCCAGGAAGGTTTTCAGGGGATGCTGGGCCAGCGATGGCACGGTGCTGGTCTGGATGTTCGATGTCAGGCAGGATTCCACGCCGATGCGCTGTTTCGTCAGGAATTCCATCAGCGCCGCGTCTTCTACGGCTTTGACGCCGTGACCGATACGTTCAGCGCCCAGTTCGCGAATGGCCTGCCAGATGCTTTCCGGGCCAGCGGCTTCGCCCGCGTGTACGGTAATACGCAGCCCCGCATCACGTGCGCGGTTAAAGTGGCTCAGGAACAGGCTGCCAGGGAAGCCGAGTTCATCGCCCGCCAGGTCAAGCGCGGTAATACCGTCACGATGCGCCAGCAGGGCATCCAGTTCGCGCAGGCAGGCGGTTTCGCCAAAGGTGCGGCTCATGATGCCAATTAAACGCGCCTCAACGTTGAAATCACGGCAGCCTTCACGCACACCGGCGATTACGGCTTCCACTACGCCTTCAACCGGAAGCTGGTGAGTCATCGCCATATAGCCCGGCGAGAAACGCAGTTCGACATAGTGCAGACCGTTGTGGGCGGCATCTTCGATATTTTCGTAGGCCACCCGGCGACAGGCATCGAGGTCGGCCAGTACTTTGACGCCCCAGTCGAGTTTACTTAAAAAGCTCACCAGATCAGGTTCATTACTGGTGACCTGCACATGCGGAATCAATGCCTCAAGGCTGGAGGCAGGAAGGGTTAAATTGTGCTGACGGCCAAGATCGAGAATAGTTTGGGCGCGAATGTTGCCATCAAGGTGGCGATGAATGTCGGTGAGGGGGAGCGTAGTATCAATCATGGTCGCACTCTTTATTAGATTAAGTGCGCGCTATTATAAAAACATTTCACTGTAAAAAGCTATTTGCGCAACGAAAAATTATCGTTGCGCAAAATTGCTAGCGTAACGTATTGATGGCCGAGATCAAACGCTCGACGCCTTGTTCTAGCTTGGATCGAGGGCAGCCCGCGTTCAGGCGAATAAAGCCGTTGCCTTCCTCGCCGTAGGTATAGCCCGGCATGATCGCCACTTTCTGCTGTTTGATCAGCACATCCTGTAGCGCGTTGTCGTCAATGTTTAATGGACGTAAATCGACCCATGCCAGATACGTTGACTCGGGCATTGCCCAGTTCAGCTCCGGGAATGCGGTATTTAGCGTCTGCGCGATGTAACGCATATTATCCTGTAAATAGTTGCGCAGAGCGTCCAGCCACGGCTCGCCTTCGCGATAAGCCGCGATGTGCGCTACCAGCGCAGGTACCGACGGGGAAGAGAGGCCGTCGCGGCTCTTCAGCGCAAACAGATAATCGTTGCGCGCGGTTTCGTCGGCTATCAACCCATAGGCCCCGGTAAAGGCCGGAATATTGAAGCTTTTTGAACCTGACGTGAACAGCGCCCACGGGCTGCGCGCCACGTCGCACCACGGAGTATGCTGGTGGTTGCCCCACACCATATCCATGTGGATTTCATCGCTGATGACTCGCACACCGTGTTTCTCACACAGTTCAGCCATCGCATTTAGCTCATCGCGCGTCCACACTTTCCCGGTGGGGTTATGCGGGCTGCACAACAGCAGAATTTTGTTTTGTGGCTGCGCCAGCGCCGCTTCCAGCTTCGCCATATCGCAGAACCACTGGTTATCGGTCTTCTCCAGCGGCACGCCGACAATCGTGCGCTGGTTGCCGGTAATGGTTTTGAAGAAGGCATCATACGCCGGCGTGTGCACCACAATCCCGTCACCGGGCGCGGACCACTGGCGAATCATCTCGGCCACCATATAGATGACGGACGGCCCGTAAACAATGCTTTCCTGATCAATTACACTTTGAAAACGACGGGCGAACCAGTGAACGATGGCGGGCGGAAACTCGTCGTTTTTCCAGCGGCTGTAGCCGAAGACGCCGTGCGCCAGGCGTTTGCTCAGCGCATCCAGAATGCAGGGGGCGGTGGCGAAATCCATATCGGAGATGGTAAACGGAAGGAGGTCGGCGTCACCAAAACGGTCGGCAACGTAATCCCACTGGGTACACCATGTGCCATGCCGGTCTATCACCGTTGAAAAGTCAAACATGTGAAATCCTTAACTGTTAGCGAGGACGCTATTTTGCCCCTGCGAGCGGCAGGGGCAAAGGGCGTTTTATGCCTGAACGGTATTCATCAGTACCGCAATCTCGTCTTTAACGGATTGCACCTGCGGCCCAATCACCACTTGCAGGTTGTGCTGGTTAAGCTGTACCACACCAATCGCGCGGTTCGCTTTCAGCGCTTCAACGTCGACTTTTGACATATCCTCGACGGACAAACGCAGGCGGGTGATGCAGTTATCAAGAGAGACAATGTTTTCAGACCCACCGAGAGCCGCAAGAATGGCCGGGGTGTTGTAACCGGATTTACCGATAGTCCCGGTGACCGCTTTTTCGACGGCGCTGCTGGTTTCAATATCGCGGCCCGGCGTCTTGATATTAAAGCGGGTAATGGCGAAGCGGAAAATCGCGTAGTAGGCGACGAACCACACCGCAGCCACCACCGGCACCATATACCATTTGGTGGAGAGGCCGTGCAGAATGCCGAACACCACGAAGTCGATAACGTTGCCGTCAGTGTTACCAATGGTGACGCCGAGAATCGCCATCATGGTGAAGCCCAGGCCAGTCAGCAGCGCGTGGATAACGTACAGCACGGGGGCCACGAACAGGAACAGGAATTCCAGCGGTTCAGTGGTGCCGCCCACGACGCAGGCAATGACGCCGGAAATCAGCAGGCCTTTAATTTTGTGACGGTTTTCCGGACGAGCACAGTGGTACATCGCCAGCGCCGCACCCGGCAGGCCGCCGAGGAAGGCAGGCATTTTACCCTGCGACAGGAAGCGAGTAGCGCTTTCGGAGAAGCCGTGGGTGTCCGGGCAGCTTAACTGTGCCTGGAAGATGGTCAATGCACCGCTGACAGAATGGCCGCAGACATCCATCGTGCCGCCGGCTTCGGTAAAGCGAATCAGCGCGACCAGAATATGATGCAGACCAAACGGTAGCAGCAGACGTTCACCGGTACCGAAGATCATTGGGCCAAAGTCGCCCGCACTGTTGATAACATGACCCAGCGCGTTAATGCCCATCGCAAACACCGGCCAAATCAGCGGGATCACCAGGCCAACCAGGCCTAATACAACGGTGGTGATAATCGGAACAAAGCGAGTGCCGCCAAAGAACGCCAGCGCATCCGGCAGGCGAATGGTGTGGAAACGTTCGTGCAGCAGCCAGACGATGATCCCGGCGATCACCGCGCCAAGAATACCGGTGTCGATAGACTGAATACCGAGGATATTCTGGATGTTATTGGCTTTCAGTATCGCGGCATCGGTGGTCGGCAGGATACCTTTAGCCGTCAGCCAGAAGTTGACCGCCAGGTTCATAACCGCGTAACCGACGAAACCGGCGAAGGCCGCAACACCTTTGTTTTCACGCGCCAGCCCCAGCGGGATGGCGATACAGAACATCACCGGCAAGAAGCTAAAGGCAAAAGAACCAACTTTGCTCATCCAGATAAAGAGCGCCTGCAGGAACGGGGTGTCGAGCCACGGCAGGAGCGTGAGAACGTCATGGCTGCTTAGGGAGCTGCCGATCCCCAGCATGATCCCACAGAAGGACAGCAGGGCGACAGGAAGCATGAATGTCTTGCCAAGCTGTTGAAAGAACTCCCACAATGTGACTTTTTGTGCTGCTCTGGTCGTCATCGAACGACTCCTTGTACAAAAAATGGGTTGAAGATGTTGTGGAGCGCAAGATAAAACGTTTTACCCAATTTTAGTGCGAGTGAAATCACATAATGAAATGATGATAACGTTTATAAAGTATCTTATTAGGTAAAACGTTTTATCGATCACTTAAAAGGAATCGCCAGTCCTTATGGCAATTGCAAAAAAAGTCACGATCAATGATGTCGCTCTGGCCGCTGGCGTATCGGTGAGTACGGTCTCACTGGTACTCAGCGGGAAAGGGCGGATCTCAAGCGCGACCGGTGAGCGGGTATATCAGGCCATCGACCAGTTAGGCTTTGTGCGTAATCGTCAGGCGGTCTCTTTGCGCGGCGGGCAAACCGGCGTTATTGGGCTGATTGTCGGCTCACTGTCGTCACCGTTTTATGCGGAGCTGACCGCCGGGCTGACGGCGTCGCTGGAATCGCAGGGCAAAATGGTTTTTCTGACCCAAAGCGGGCGCCAGGGTGAAAACATGCTGGCGCGCTTCGATGCGCTGGTGGCGCAGGGCGTGGATGGCGTGGTGATTGCCGGAGCGGTGGATCAAGCCAGCGAGCTGCGCGAGAAAGCGGAAGCGTCGAATATTCCGCTGGTGTTCGCTTCTCGTGCGAGTTATCTCGATGAGGTGGATTTAATTCGCCCCGATAACATGCAGGCGGCGCAGGTGGTGACCGAAGATCTCATTCGCCGTGGGCACCAGCGTATTGCCTGGCTGGGTGGGCAGAGCGCGTCGTTAACGCGTGCCGAACGGGTTGGCGGCTATTGCTCAACGCTGATTAAGTACGGCCTGCCGTTCCACAGTGAATGGGTTGTTGAGTGCGAGTCCAGCCAGAAGCAGGCGGCGGAGGCCATCACGTCGTTATTGCGCCACAATCCAACCATCACTGCGGTGCTGTGCTACAACAACGTGATCGCCATGGGGGCGTGGTTTGGCCTGATGCGCGGCGGGCGACAAAGCGGGGAAGGCAGCGTCGAGAGCTATTTTGACCAGCGCGTCACGCTGGCGGCATTTGCCGAAGTGCCGGAAAGTGCATTAGATGACGTGCCGTTAACCTGGGTCACAACCCCGGCGCGTGAGATGGGCGAAAGCGTGGCCGAGCGAATTTTACAGCGCATTGATACCGGGCAGACGTCAACCCGTAATGTGATTATGCCGCCAAGGCTGGTGGCAAGAAAATAGCCCCTCGAATGAGGGGCTGCGTGGTTTACTGTGCCGGAGCCGGAGCCGGAGCCGGAGCCGGAGCCGGAGCCGGAGCCGGAGCCGGAGCTGGTTCGCTCGGCGCGACTGGCGGCTGCGGTTCATCCTGCTGAATGGCAGGAGCCTGTAAACCAAACATTCCCGCAAAGTCGTCCAGCGGCATTTTGTTGCCGTTAAGGGTCACCTGACCGTTGGCGTACTGCAGGCTGGAGGTCACCTGGTTGTCTTCCGTGGTGGTCAGACGGAACATCTGGCCCATCGCGGCGAAGCCTTTAACCTGCTGGCTGGCCAGTTTCTCGGCCTCTTCCTGCTGATACCCTTCCAGCTTCGCAATCTGGGTCATAAATTCGGTCGCCATATCCATCGGGATAACCAGCTTGCCGTCGAGTGATTTCACCAGCGTGTCCACCTGCTGCGCCAGCGTTTGCACCGGCTGAGTGGCCTGCGCGGGATCTTTAAGCAGCAACGACAGATTCAGGGTGGTTTCGCCTTTGGCGTTTTTCCAGCTGAGCGGCGCGACGGTAATTGACGGATCGCCCTTCAGCAGCACCGGCAGCGCGCTAAAGAACGCTTCGGTAATTTTTTCCTGATACAGTTCCGGGTTACTTTGCAGTTCCGGCTGAGCCAGCAGCGCCTGTGCCTGCGCATTATACTGCTGGCTAAACTGGTGCCACGCCTGACCGTCAATATTGCCGACTTTCAGCGTCAGTTTGCCGCTACCCATATCCTGGCTTTGCAGCTTCAGGCTGTTAACTGCGTAATCGAGCTGGCTGTTCACTTTCTTGCCGTCAGCAGAAAGGTCGGATTTGCCATCCAGCGTCATACCTTCCAGAACGGTCAGCTCTTTGCCTTCAACGGAAACCGCCAATTTATCCAGGCTGATTTTCTGGTTGCCAACGCGTTCGTCGAAGCTCGCCAGTTTGCTGCTGCCTTCGGTTTTGAGATTATTAAAGGTGAGCTGCACCTTCTGATTGTATTCGTTGACCGCATTTACGAGGCCGCTTTCCGCTTCGCCGGTAAGCGACACGACGTTACCATCACGGTCTGCCGAAAGTTCAAAATCACCGCCGCTGAACGCCACTTTTTCAGCGTCTTTTTCATAGTTCAGCGGTTTAAGATTGATAGCTGAGTGGGTATCACCGCTGTAACTGATACGGGTATCCACCACAAACGGAGTCTCACCTTTGGCGATATCAAACAGCGGTTTGGTGACGTCATTATTCACCAGAGTGGTATTCACCGAGGCCATAGACGGAATGAGGTTAAAACGTTTTAGCGCGGCGAGCGGGAACGGGCCGTGATCGACGTCTTCGTTAAGCACCACGCTCTGGCCCGGTTTCAGCAGGGCTTTATCTGCGCCGGCAATCGGTTTAACCACCATTTTCAGTTGGCTGCTAAAGATGCCGCGCTGGTAATCCTGATAGCTCAGCTCCAGGCCTGCTTCCGGTGCGGTACGTTTCAGTTGGTCATTGGCCTGCGCCACCATATCCGCAAAACGACTTTCCAGCTGTTTCCCGGTATACCAGGCTCCACCTGTCCAGATAATCCCTAACGCAACAACAACCCCAACAGCGACCAGCGATTTTTTCATAGCATTTATCCATAAAATGAAACCGGGCGAAGTCATATCGCCCGGTTATGTCATAAGGCTGTGTTTAAGATTAGCAAGCCCACGCTAAAACTTCAGTATTTACTTCAATAAGTTACCAAGATCAAGACAATTCAGTAACTTATGATAGGGTGTCAGGTAAGGGTGCAGGCAAAGTTTGGTAAAGTTTCCAACTTATTCATACACATACGATCACGGGAAGCATTAGGAGCTAACGCCTTGAGGGATAGTGACAAGTTGTTCCAAAAATAGACAAGCGCAGAAGAGGTAAAATGTGTTCAATTGCTCGCTACAATCTGAAGCGGTGGTTGCTTTCTTAATTGGGATAGGTCGCAAGAAAAGCGTGCCCCTGTAACGGAATAAAGCCCTCGGATGAGATCATCCAATAGGGAAGGGTTGAATTAGGTGTAAAAGGGCATCCTTGCCCTTTGTGGTTAACGAACAGGTTCAAGCTCTGTAGCGACAGCATGGTGGTTATGTATAGCGACAAACAATCCACCAATTGGCATTAGGAGCCACCATGCTGCATAGTCGTGTACATTGGCATTGTGAGTCTCTACATCATTGTGTTTGACTACGGCTTTATTATCCAGACTAAGCATGTTTTCAAAGTGATTTAAACATTTGTTATCAACAGTACCTACTAAATCAGCAGAAACAACTTTGTTACTCTTATTATCAATACCTGCTGAATAAGCACATACGTGAGTTGTAATATCATCGGAACTATCACCAAAAGTAACGCTGCTACCAATAGCACCAGAATCTGTTTCTCCTCCATAATAATGTTGAGATTGGCCATAAGCACCACCAAGAGAATTACTTTGCGAATGATTTGTAGAGGAGTTTCCTTGATTACTGTCCCACTGATATGTGGTTATATTGTCATCAATTTTCATGGTGCGGCTAGGAATGCCAAGTTTTGCCACAAGTTCTGATTTGCTCATTCCACAACCTTTTACTGTTGAATGGTCATATTTGCTTGGAATATTGTTGACACAACCTGAAAGGAATAGAGCGCCTGCCACTAAAAACAATTTCTTCATTGGGGAAATATCTCGTTTGGTTTTTAAAAATAACAATGGTAATTTTCACATATATATAGATTTTAGGGGGTGTAGTTAATATAATCTTGTGTTAACATTTGGGAGGTTTAATCTCAGAGGAAAGCGAAACATTTAGTGTGATCTGCGAGTGGTTTTATTATCTGACGATTATTGCATGTTTTAGACAATGTGAATTAGGTTGGTAACTTACTTATCTTCTACCAGACTAATAACGTACCTCCCACCCTTACATGGGTACGCAGTCTTGTTTTATCTATAATAGAAAAAGAAGTATATAACCACTCTTAACTTCGCCAATACTAAATACCGTTTCAGGCAATGACAACCAGATAAGATCAATAACACCTGGAATGAATGGCACACTTATTTCTCTCTAATAATAGTGCTGTTTGGGTTTTCTTGCTGTCATTGTAATAAACAATAAACTGAGGCGCTCCAGCCTTACGTACATCAAGAATAGCATCACTACGTACGGGGTGTTTAAAGTGTTCAATGTTAAGTGCTTCAATCAGCGTGGTCATTGTCATTAGCTCACTAAGGAGTGGAGGAGGCGAATTAAATCAAGAATAAGACAAAGCTTATGAGGTATTTGTGCTATTAAATATCAGAATTAAGGAAGCCCTTCGAACTTTAGCACTTAGAACTTAAGATGAGAATAATAATTACGCTCTTTATGTCATCTCCGCTATCTATCATTAACATGCTTCATTCACCGTAGATTACACAATAGTTACATCATCGGTATTTCTCAGCACCAGCCGAAAGAATAACAACAGGTCTGGTAAGCCAGGCCTATGGGGTTACGCGGAAGTATTTGCATTTAACTCTTTTACCTACTAAGGGAGTCTTAAACTTGTAAAAGTACAGGACTGATGATTATTACCGTCACATCGCATGCAATGGCTGTCAGGTGAGAGCGTGAGGGACGGCGAATGCTCCTCAGAAAGAGGTTCGCCTTATCTGTAATGTGATTTTGGTACGCATTGAAAGCGCGTAAAATGTGGGGAAAGAGCGTAACCCTTGTCCCCACTGAACTTCTAAGCCTATCGAGCTTACCGATTCTGTCGAATGGTCTTATTTCAGCTTATTATAGACACGCGCCAGTTTGCCGTTACCCCTCACCTGAACCGGTGATTCTGCCGCGCTGATAAACGCGGATTCACCCGGCTTCAGAGTCAGAGATTCTTCGCCTTTACTCAGGACGGCTTCACCTTCCAGGCAGAACAGGATCGCGGCGCTCTGCTGGGCGATTGCCGTGGGCTGCGTGCTGAGATCGTGCAACGAAAACGCGAAGTCCTCGACCGGAATTGGGAAGTCCAGTTCAGAGCCGTTTTTCACCGGTTGGGTGAGCAGCTCCGCCGCCGGTTTGGCCTCAAACTTCACGTTTGCCACCAGTTCCGGAATATCAATGTATTTCGGCGTCAGCCCGGCGCGCAGTACGTTATCGGAGTTGGCCATCACTTCCAGTGCCGTCCCCTGAAGGTAGGCGTGCGGCGTTTCGGCAAACAGGAACATCGCTTCGCCTGGCTTGAGTTTCACCACGTTCAGCAGCAGCGGTGAGAACAAACCGCTGTCGTCCGGGTAAAATTCTGAAATGACGCGGATGGTCTGCCACGGCTCGCCTTGCTGGCTCTCCAGCGCGGAGCGCAAGATTGCCAGCGCGCGCGCTTTCTCTTCGCCCTGCATATTCAGCAGGCTGGCGAAAAGGGCGCTCAGACGCTCGCCGTTCGGCTGTTCGAGGAAATGGGCAATGGCGGTATGCGCCCCGGCAACGGGTTGCAGCAGTGAAACAATTTCGCTGAATTCGCGAAACGCGTTCATCGCCAGGAAAGGCGTCAGGGCAAAGACCAGCTCCGGCTTATGGTTTGGATCTTTGTAGTTACGTTCAGCCGCGTCCATGGCGATACCTGCCGCATTCTCTTTGGCAAAGCCAATTTCCGAGGCGCGCTTGTTCGGGTGAACCTGAATGGACAGCGGCTGTGCGGCGCACAGTACTTTAAACAAGAACGGCAGCTCGCCAAAACGGTCGGCGACCTCTTGGCCCAAAAGCGTGGTTTTGTCGGCGTCAATCACGTCGCGCAGTGAACGTACAGTCCCCTGGCTATCGGTAATTTTTGAGCTGCTCTTCGGATGCGCGCCCATCCAGAGTTCTGCCATCGGCAGATTGTCCGGGTTGGCGATGCCGTAGAGTTCCGTTAACGCACTTTTACTGCCCCAGGCATAGTTTTGCACTGAGTTGATGAGTTTTTGCATTATCAAGCCCTGTATCAATGTGGATTCTTTGGCGGTATTAAAGCAATAAATGCGCTATGGCGTCACCGGAAAAATAAAAAGTCGTACTAGTCTCAGTTTTTGTTAAAAAATTGTGTACGATAGGGTGACTCGCTTTTGAGCCGGGCAAATGGATATGTGCTCTGCATGTTTGCCCTACATTCCCAAACGGGTAGAAAACATCACCTGAAGCAGTAAGTGAGAATACAATGTCGAACAAACCTTTTTACTATCAGGATCCTTTTCCACTGAAAAAGGATGAAACCGAGTATTACCTCCTCAGCCCCGATTACGTTAGCGTGGACGAGTTTGCCGGCCAGGAAGTGCTGAAAGTTGACCCGCAAGCCCTGACGCTCCTCGCTAAACACGCATTCCACGATGCCTCTTTTATGCTCCGTCCTGCGCACCAACAGCAGGTTGCCGATATCCTCAGCGACCCGGAAGCCAGCGAAAACGATAAGTACGTTGCACTTCAGTTCCTGCGTAACTCTGATATCGCCGCTAAAGGCATTCTGCCAACCTGTCAGGATACCGGCACAGCGATTATTGTCGGTAAAAAAGGGCAGCGCGTGTGGACCGGCGGCGGTGATGAAGCGGCGCTCTCGCGCGGAGTGTATGACACCTTTATTGAAGATAACCTGCGCTACTCGCAAAACGCCCCGCTGGACATGTACAAAGAGGTGAACACGGGGACCAACCTGCCTGCGCAGATTGACCTCTACAGCGTCGATGGCGACGAATATAAATTCCTGTGCATAGCAAAGGGCGGCGGTTCCGCTAACAAAACCTATCTTTATCAGGAAACCAAGGCGCTGATTACCCCGGCGAAACTGAAAAATTATCTGGTTGAGAAGATGCGAACCCTGGGTACAGCGGCCTGTCCGCCGTATCACATCGCGTTCGTGATTGGCGGTACTTCTGCCGAAACAACCCTGAAAACCGTGAAACTGGCCTCGACCAAATATTACGATGGCCTGCCGACGGAAGGGAACGAGCACGGCCAGGCGTTCCGCGATATCGAACTCGAAAAAGAGTTGCTGATTGAAGCGCAAAACCTCGGCCTGGGCGCGCAGTTCGGCGGCAAATATTTTGCTCACGACATCCGCGTGATCCGTCTGCCGCGTCACGGCGCATCCTGCCCGGTGGGCATGGGCGTTTCCTGTTCGGCGGACCGTAACATCAAGGCCAAAATTAACCGCGACGGGATCTGGATTGAAAAACTGGAGAGCAATCCAGGCAAATACATTCCGGAATCGCTGCGTAAAGCGGGCGAGGGTGAAGCGGTAAAAGTTGACCTCAACCGCCCGATGAGTGAAATCCTCATACAGCTTTCGCAATATCCGGTTTCCACGCGTTTGTCGCTTTCCGGCACCATTATCGTGGGGCGCGATATCGCGCACGCGAAACTGAAAGAGCGCATGGACAGCGGTGAAGGTCTGCCGCAGTACATTAAAGATCACCCGATCTACTACGCAGGCCCGGCCAAAACGCCGGAAGGTTATGCCTCTGGTTCACTTGGCCCGACCACCGCAGGGCGCATGGACTCCTACGTGGATCAGCTCCAGTCGCACGGCGGCAGCATGATCATGCTGGCGAAAGGTAACCGGAGCCAGCAGGTTACCGATGCGTGCCACAAGCACGGCGGTTTCTACCTGGGCAGCATCGGCGGCCCGGCGGCGGTGCTCGCGCAAAGCAGCATCAAGAGCCTGGAGTGTGTGGAATATCCTGAACTCGGGATGGAAGCCATCTGGAAAATTGAAGTTGAAGACTTCCCGGCGTTCATTCTCGTCGATGACAAGGGAAATGACTTCTTCCAGCAGATTCAGGCCTCACAATGCACCCGCTGCGTGAAATGAGTTAGCCGCCCTACGGGGCGGTTTTTTTATGCTTAAACGCGTAAAACCTTCCATAATTAAAAATGGTTTGCATGAGCAATGTCACTTCACAATCACTTTGTAATCAAGGAGAAAGTAATGACAACGACACGCCGCGAGAACGATTCAATGGGCCCCATTGATGTCCCTGCCGATAAGCTGTGGGGCGCACAAACCCAACGATCGCTGGAGCATTTTCGCATCTCCACGGAGAAAATGCCGGTCTCGCTGATCTTCGCTCTGGCGCTCACCAAGCGTGCGGCGGCGAAGGTAAACCAGGATTTAGGCCTGCTGTCGGCGGAAAAAGCGGATGCCATTATCCGCGCAGCGGATGAAGTGCTGGCAGGAAAACATGCCGATGAGTTTCCGCTGGCTATCTGGCAAACCGGTTCCGGTACGCAGACCAACATGAACATGAATGAGGTACTGGCCAACCGTGCGAGCGAACTGCTGGGCGGCGTGCGCGGCATGGAGCGCAAGGTTCACCCCAACGACGATGTGAACAAAAGCCAGAGTTCAAACGATGTCTTCCCGACGGCAATGCACGTCGCGGCACTGATTGGCCTGCGCGAACAGCTGATCCCACAGTTAAACGTGCTGAAATCGACGCTTAAGCAGAAGTCGGATGCCTTCCAGGATATCGTCAAAATTGGCCGCACCCATTTACAGGACGCCACGCCGTTAACACTGGGGCAAGAATTCTCAGGCTGGGTGGCGATGCTGGAACACAACCTGAAGCATATCGAACTTAGCCTGCCGCACGTCGGCGAGCTGGCGCTGGGCGGAACAGCGGTGGGGACCGGGCTGAATACGCATCCCGAATATGCGGTACGCGTGGCGAAAGAACTGGCGGAATTTACTCATCAGCCGTTTATCACTGCGCCCAATAAATTCGAAGCGCTCGCCACCTGTGATGCACTGGTTCACGCCCACGGTGCCCTGAAAGGCTTAGCGGCGTCGCTGATGAAAATCGCCAATGATGTCCGCTGGCTGGCATCTGGCCCGCGCTGTGGTATCGGTGAAATCGCTATCCCTGAAAACGAGCCTGGCTCTTCCATCATGCCGGGTAAAGTCAACCCGACTCAATGTGAAGCGATGACTATGCTGTGCTGTCAGGTGATGGGCAACGATGTCGCCATCAACATGGGCGGGGCATCGGGCAACTTTGAACTGAACGTCTATCGGCCGATGATCATTCATAATTTCCTGCAATCCATTCGCCTGCTGGCGGACGGCATGGAAAGTTTTAACGAACACTGTGCGGTGGGTATCGAGCCAAATCGCGAGCGAATTAATCAGTTGCTCAATGAATCGCTGATGCTGGTCACCGCGCTGAATACGCATATTGGCTATGACAAAGCTGCCGAAATTGCCAAAAAAGCGCATAAAGAGGGGCTAACGTTGAAAGCCTCCGCGCTGTCGCTGGGTTATCTCACGGAAGCTGAGTTTGATAGCTGGGTTCGCCCGGAAGCCATGGTCGGCAGTATGCCTGCGAAAGGTTAATCGGTTGCCAGCCACAGGTGCAGCCGTGGAATAATCAACTGTAGCGGCTGCGCCTGCGGTTTATGGCGATACTGAACGTTATCGGCATCGTAATTCAGCAGCTCGCCTAAATCGGGCACGCTGACGGCACCTTGCCCGGAAACCAGCGCAATCAGCGGTGCAGGGCAGGCGTACTGTACCTGTTTTTGCTCCCCCGCGTACCACACTCTCGCAATGGGCTGTACTTTCACCGGGCGCTTAATCTTCAGCCGCGCTTTCTGCGGCAGCGCCGCCACGTCCTGATACTCCCGCTCCAGCTTCGCCTGCCACTGTTCGCGCGTCCACGGCGGGACGGCGCGCGGCGATTGCAGGCTTTTTTCCAGCTGTGCCAGCACCTCATCACGGGTTAAATTTTTGATGATATGTTTATTTGCCCAGCCGAATCGGATGGTGCTGGGGTCATCAAGCAATGTCAGCGTGCGATAAGCATTGAGGGTGATAAGCCCCGGAAGATGACGATGCACCCAGTCGAAGCGGGCGACGGACGGCAGCCCGGAATCAACGGTTATGATCTTCTCAAACGCGGCCTTCAGGGTATTCACGCGCAAAATTCGCTCGCGCAGCGCCTCGTGTTGTGACGTTGTCACTTGAAGACAAATGGCGCCGGGAAGGCGCACAGCGGCTTTACTGCTGCGGGTTTCCGACTGCTGCTGAATAAACAGATGACCGAAATGCGACAGCGCCATGGCCAGCGCAGTTTTACCAATATGCTGCACGACCTGAATTTCTGACAGCGGGGCGTGCTCGTCCTGTTTACGCACCTCCGGCAGCTCAAAAATGCGCGCAGCCAGCAAACGGCACTCAGCGAGTTGCTCACGCACCGCAAGCAATTCGCGCTCAAGCTGACGGAATGTACCGGTTAAACGTTCAACGAGGTCATAGCTGGCCATTTTTTACCTTAGTTACAACATACTTTTTAATTATTGCACTATAGCCCGGCATCGGGCTCCGTGCAAATCGGCGTCAGGCAGCGGGGGGAAAGGTGATGTGATGATAAACGGGCCAATGAAGGCTGAAGTTTGCGCCGCCCAGTTCGCTGCTGTCGCAGCGGACTTCTCCACCCATCGCTACCGCGATGGAGTGCACGATTGCCAGACCTAAACCGCAGCCTCCGGTGGCACGATCGCGGCTGGGGTCGAGGCGCACAAACGGCTCGAAAACCCGTTCGCGTTCAGACGGTGCGATGCCGGGGCCATCATCCTCTACGCGTAAACAGGCGCGGCTGCCGTCAAGCGTCAGGCTAATTTGAATCTGCTTCTGGCTATAACGCAGGGCATTGTTGACAAGATTATCCAGCACGCGCTCCATCAGGCGCATATCCAGCGCGCCATAGTCGCCGGGCATCAGTTGCTTCAGCGATAGCGTACGCTCGGGCGTGACGGCCTGAACATCTTCAACATGCGATGCAATCCAAACGGAGAGATTAGGCGTGGTGAGCGACAGCTCGGTCTGCGGGCGGTCGAGACGGGCGTAAGTCAGCAGCTCCTCAATCAGCGCTTCCAGTTGGCCAATATCGCGGTTCAGCGCCTGGGATTCCGCCGCGCTGAGGTTTTCGCTCATCTCCAGACGATAACGCAGCCGCACCAGCGGCGTACGCAATTCGTGGGCGATCCCGTCGATAAGCTGTTTCTTACTGGCAATCAGCGCGTTGATATTATCGGCCATCTGGTTAAAGGCCACGCCTAAGCGCTCAAAGCTCGACATACTGTCGAAATGGATGCGCTCGCCAAGATGGCCCTCGCCAAAACGTTGCGCGGCACTCTCGAGGCGCAGCATGTCCTGCCAGTGTGGGCGCATCCAGATGAACACCGGAAAGGCCAGTGAAATGGCGATAAATGCCATCAGCGCCACATCGAACAGGCGCATCTCATGCAGAAAATAGAGATAGGGCACCGGGCCGACCGCCAACACATAATGGCTGCGAGGAATACGTTGAATGAAGGTGTACTGATCGTCGAGCGCGACGATATCGCCTTCACGCAGGTGTTTCATCGACACTTCGGCGAGGTGGAATTTATTCAGTGGTTCAATGCGCAAATCAAATGAGAGGTTAAGATCCAGCTCTTTTAACGTTTTGCTCCAGTCACGCGGCGGGATTTCGCGCAGTTCGCTACGCATCAGATAAAGCGAGCTTTTCATTAAATCGTCCAGCGACTGTCGGCCTGCACGTTCCGCAGTGAATTTATAAACCAGCCCAACCAGCATGGTCATCACCAGAAAGCAGACAAACAGTAGCAGGTAAAACTGCACGAACAGTTTTTTCACGATCAGTTATCCCAGGCATGTGGTGCAAACAAATAGCCTTTATTGCGGACTGTTTTAATCCGATAAGGCTCTGTCGCGCTATCCAGCAACTTTTTGCGCAGCCGTGAAATCGCTACGTCAACGCTGCGGTCCATGCCATCGTAGCTGACGCCGCGCAGGTTTTTCAGCAGCGCGTCGCGGTCCATAATTTGCCCCGCATGGGTTGCAAGCTCCCACAGCAGGTCAAAATCGGCGGTAGAAAGAGCAATAGATTCGCCGCTCAGTTCGACCTGCCGGTTAACCGGGTCAATGAACAGCGTGCCGAAGCGAATCGCTTTATGCGCTGTCATGGCGGGTTGTGGGGCAATTCCAGCGGAGGAAGGGGCATGCTGGCGCAGATGCAGACGTACGCGAGCAAGTAAAACGGCGGGCGGGGTGGTTTTCAGGATGTAATCACTGGCACCCATTTCAAGCGCCAGAATGTGGTTCATATCGCTGTCGAGCGAGGTGAGCAAAACGATTGGGCCCAGGAACTGACCGCGCAGATCGCGGCACAGGGTCATGCCATCTTTACCGGGTAGCATGATATCCAGCAGAACGAGATCGGGTTGCTCTCGGGCAATGGCCGCTTCGGCAGTATCGCCGCGCGGTTCGACCACAACATCCATATCGTGCTTTGCCAGATACGCGGCGATCAGTGCGCCAACGTCTGGATCATCCTCTACGAAAACGATCTTGTTCATGTGCTCAGATGTGCTCAAAAGAATTAACATACACCCGCTATGCGTAGCCTTCCATTAATCATTCATAAACAACATAAATTCAGCTATGCTGCGAACACATCTTGTTGGTTGGCTGAAGAAAAATGGCACTGCTGATTAAGGCGCTATTGGGTGCGCTGGTGGTCTTGCTGATAGGGATTTTGGCAAAAACAAAAAATTACTACATTGCCGGGTTAATCCCGCTGTTTCCTACCTTTGCGATGATTGCACACTACATTGTCGCCACCGAGCGTGGTACGGAAGCGCTGCGTGCCACCATCGTTTTCGGCATGTGGTCAATCATCCCTTACTTTATCTATTTGCTGTCGCTGTGGTATTTCACCGGTTTTCTGCGACTGCCCCTGGCGCTGGCCGGGGCGGTGGCGTGCTGGAGCCTGAGCGCCTGGCTATTAATTCTGGTCTGGAGCCGCTTCCATTAAGCGAGCGGTCGCCCGCCGTCGACGGCAAAGGTGCGTCCGGTCACGTAGCAACTGGTGAGCAGATAATCGACCAGATCGATAATCTCTTTCTCGCCGGGGGCAATTTTCATCAGTGATTTATTCAGAGCCTGCTGGCGATAAGCTGCGTCGTCGGTTTCATTGAACAGGATTAGTGACGGCGCGATGGCATTCACTTTGACCTCCGGCGCCAGTTTTTTGGCGAATGAACGAGTCATATTGTCGAGCGCCGCTTTGCTGGCGGCGTAGGCGATATGTTTATCGCTGCCGCGCTCCACCACGTAATCGGTAAAGTGAATAATATCGCTGGCGGCATGCCCATGGCCGCGCAGCAGGCTTTCCAGCGCATGGTTCAGCAGGTAAGGGGCATTCACGTGCACCTGCATCATGGCGTGCATCACGTCGCTTAGCGGCTGACGTGGGCTTTCCGGCACCCATGCACTGGCGTTATGAATCACCGCGCGCAGGCCGTTACAGCGCTTTTTCACCTCTTCGGCAAAAGTGATTATGCCGCCATCGGTTGAAAAATCGGCCTGAATACACTGTGCGCCGGCTTTCTCCAGCACATCAATAGCAGGAAGGTGGGTGCGGTAGCTGACAATCACCGGTTGCTGCTGATTGAGCAAGTGGTGGGCCAGCGCCAGGCCAATGCGACGGCCCGCGCCGGTAATGAGGATTGGGCGCGAAAGCGTCTCTCCCATCGTCGTCTCCTTATCGTTTCACGATGGGGTACGTCGTTTACCCCACCAACAGCCATGTTGCCGGGATGGCGGCAACCAGTAATAAACCAATCAATGCCAGTTCGCGACGCTTCAACAGTACATTATCGACATGGGTACGGCGCGCGTAGATAAACACCAGCAACCCCGGTGCGTAGAGCACAACGGATAACAGCAGATGCATCGGCCCGGAAGCATACAGTAACCATAAGCCATAAATGCACGCACCGATACCCACGGCTTGATGCAGCGGTCGGGTGGCAATTTTCAACAGAAATGCGCCCACGAGGAAATAGGGTACCAGAATCATCTCGGAGGCGATGGTCAGCAGTGTATTGTAATCAGAGCCTGTCAGCCAGATCAGCACCAGGCTGACCTGCACGCTGATGTTGGTCAGCCAAAGCGATGCCGACGGCGCATTGTTGGCGTTCTGGCGGGCAAATACGCGCGGGAAGGCTTTGTGCGTTGCGGCCAGCAGCGGCACTTCCGCCGCCATAATCGTCCAGCTCAGGTAAGCGCCGCAAACGGAAACAATCAGCCCGGCGGCAATGACGATTTCGCCCCATGAGCCCATCATTTTTACCATCAATCCCGCCATCGATGGGTTACGCATCCCGGCCAGTTCCGGACGAGCAACCACGCCCAGCGACAGCAGCGTTACCAGCAGATAAACACCGAGGGCGGAAAGCACAGCCAGCAGCGTGGCGCGCCCCACATCCTTTTTGTTACGCGCGCGCGCCGAAACCACCACCGCGCCTTCCACGCCGATGAATACCCACAGGGTGATGAGCATAGTATTTTTCACCTGCTCCCACACCGGTACGCCCAGCTCTACCCCGGTAAAATCAAGAGTGAAAGTGTCCATTTTAAAGGCAATAGCTGCGAGAACGATAAACAGCCCGAGCGGTACCAGTTTTGCCAGCGTCGCGACAAGATTAATGCCCGCCGCCGTTTGTACGCCGCGCAATACCAGGAAGTGTACAATCCACAGCAGAACCGAGGCGCCGACGATCGATTGCCAGGTATTGCCGTCGCCAAAAAGGCGAAGTTCAGGCGTATCGGTAAAGAAGCTCAGCGCCGAAAAGACGATAACCAGATAAGAAACGTTAGCGATGACCGCGCACAGCCAGTAACCCCACGCAGAGCAGAAACCAATCAGCTCACCGAATCCCTCCCGGGCGTAGGTAAAAATACCGCCGTCCAGGTCAGGGCGAATGCGGGTCAGGATTAACATCGCGATTGCCAGAAACAGGATCCCAACGCCGGTAATGGCCCACCCAATAAGCAGCGCAGCCGGGCTGGCGACGCCCGCCATATTCTGCGGAAGGCTGAAAACACCCGCGCCAAGCATGGAGCTTAAGACGAGGGCGGTCAGGGCGCTAAGGCCGAGTTTCTTTTCCATGAGGATCCTGTTGTAAACGACATCAAACCAGAATATTTATTTGGCGAAATCGCATAAACATGGAAGATTGCGCCAGGCGCGGGATTTTACGGAGTGTGGGGAGTGCATGCAATGAGTTCAGACGTAAAAGCGTAAAAAAGGCGGCAAGCGCCGCCTTTATGCACAACGGGAATTACTTATAGAGGTCGGCGCTGATGGTGACGTTACCACCACGTTCCTGCCACTGGCGCGTAATATGGTAGTACTTCGCGCCTTTTTTGGCTGCACGTTTGGCAACCTGGTAGGATACTTCAGACATGTTGCCGTAGTTGCCGGTAAACTTCACGCTATCGAACGGAATCATCTGCGCGGCAGTGACTTTATTCAACTCTTCAACTTTAGTGCCGTCCGGTAAGGTGACAGTGTAACGTCCGCCTTTGGTTGATTGGGTTTCGAAGAAACGGCCTACGCCGGTACCTGCGCCCACGGAGGCAGAGGTTGCCACGCCAGGGATTTCCACAGTTTTGGCTTCTTCGCCACCTTTCGCCAGTTTTTCGCGACCGGCTTCGGAATCAGCCGGGATGGCATCCGGGCTTTGCAGAACGCGTTTTTTCGCATCTTCTTTATAGATGAATGCGGTGATGCGCTGGTTGCCGCCCTGGTTGGCATCAACCTGACGCACGATATAGAACGAATACGCGCCTTTCGCTTTCGCCGCTTTGGTGATGGCGTCATTTACTTCCGGCTGGCTGCGATAGAAGCCCTGGATAGTGACGGTATCGTACGGTTCGAGGGCAACGGCCTGATCTTTCGGCAGTTCCATCACACCGTTAATGATGCGGTTTTTCGGGGCATCGGCTTTGGCAGCATCGTCTTTGTAGAGATCTGCCGTCACGCGCCAGTTACCGCCATTGCCGTAATCGGAGGTATCGACCACATAAAAAGAGGCAGCGCCTTCTTTATCTGCTTTACGGGAAACTGCCTGAACGGCATCGCCAATGGCATTAAAGCGGCCGGTAACCACGACGCGGTCGTAAGGTTTCAGTGCGGCTGCTTGCTCCGGCGTCAATTCTGTCGCTGCGTGAGCGGACACAGCCGCGGCAGACAACAGAGCGGACACGAGGAGAGTGTTCTTAAGCTTCATAAAAATAATCCTTCGCCTTGCGCAAACCAGGTACTGGTGTTGTTGTTGACTGAAAACCCGATGATTATTGCATTTAATTCGACTCACTGTCTGCGTGATTTTTCACATCAGATGCGAAGCGGATAACTGTTTTGCATAACTTTTCGCGATATGTTGAAAAAACAGGCTGTTGACCGGAAAAGCGGGTCATCGATATCACTTTTTCAAGTTAATATATTGTTAAATCGCTTCATCACTGTGGCGAAAAATCATGTTTTGCCGCTTCGCTTAAGCGAATTATCAGGCCTGGCTATCAATTTCAGGTAAATATCCCTGACCTGCTTATGCAAAGTAATTTTTCCTGCATAAAATCAAAAATAGTGTTTTCAGGTTGTAGATCACAACGGGTATTTTCAGTAGGTTATAGAAAGTTTGTTACTGTTTTATTTTTGGGTTGGTGAACCGCTGTGCGTTTATTGCGCCAGCGGCTCTGGCCTGGTATGACGGCAAACCATCATTAAAAACCGATGGAAGGGAAAACTATGCGTATTGGTGTACCAAAAGAGAGGTGGCCCCAGGAGACGCGAGTGGCGGCAACACCGAAAACGGTGGAACAACTGCTAAAACTTGGCTTCAGCGTGGCGGTGGAAAGCGGCGCGGGTAAACTGGCGAGTTTTGAGGACGAGGCGTTTACTCAGGCGGGCGCGGAAATTGTCGACGGTGATAACGTCTGGCATGCCGACGTTATTCTGAAAGTCAACGCGCCGCTGGAAGAAGAAATTGCGCTGCTCAATCCAGGCACGACGCTGATTAGCTTCATCTGGCCGGCACAGAATCCGGAATTAATGGAAAAACTGGCCGCGCGCAGTATTAACGTGATGGCGATGGATTCCGTGCCGCGTATTTCGCGCGCGCAGTCCCTTGATGCCCTGAGCTCCATGGCCAATATCGCCGGTTATCGTGCGATTGTCGAAGCCGCCCACGAATTCGGTCGTTTCTTCACCGGGCAAATCACCGCCGCCGGTAAAGTACCGCCGGCAAAAGTAATGGTGATTGGCGCAGGCGTAGCGGGCCTGGCGGCAATTGGCGCTGCTAACAGCCTTGGCGCGATTGTGCGCGCCTTCGATACCCGCCCTGAAGTGAAAGAGCAGGTGCAGAGTATGGGCGCGGAGTTCCTGGAACTCGACTTCAAAGAAGAAGCGGGCAGTGGGGACGGCTACGCCAAAGTGATGTCTGAAGCCTTTATCAAAGCGGAAATGGCGCTCTTTGCCGCCCAGGCAAAAGAGGTCGACATTATTGTCACCACCGCATTGATTCCGGGCAAACCGGCACCGAAACTCATCACCCGCGAAATGGTTGACTCCATGACACCGGGTAGCGTAATCGTTGACCTGGCGGCGCAAAATGGCGGTAACTGTGAATATACGGTCGCCAATGAAGTGATCACCACCGCCGGTGGCGTGAAGGTGATTGGCTATACCGATCTGCCGGGCCGTCTGCCGACGCAATCGTCTCAGCTTTATGGTACTAACCTGCTGAACTTGTTGAAACTGCTGTGCAAAGAGAAAGATGGTTCTATTACCATCGATTTCGAAGACGTTGTCGTGCGTGGCGTTACGGTGGTACGCGAAGGTGAAGTCACCTGGCCTGCGCCGCCGATTACCGTATCCGCTCAGCCTCAGGCCGCTGCGAAAACCGTTGAAGCGCCAAAAGAGCCGGAGAAATCCGTCTCCCCGTGGCGTAAATACGCCTTGATTGCGCTGGCGATTATTCTGTTTGGCTGGCTGGCCAACGTCGCGCCGAAAGAGTTCCTCGGCCACTTTACCGTCTTTGCGCTCTCCTGCGTGGTGGGTTACTACGTGGTGTGGAACGTTTCGCATGCGCTGCATACGCCGTTGATGTCGGTGACTAACGCCATCTCGGGGATTATCGTCGTCGGCGCGTTGCTGCAAATTGGCGACGGTGGTTGGGTAAGCTTCCTGAGCTTTATCGCGGTGCTGATCGCCAGCATTAATATTTTTGGTGGATTCACCGTCACTCAGCGCATGCTGAAAATGTTCCGGAAGAACTAAGGGGTAACACATGTCTGGAGGATTAGTTACTGCTGCATACATTGTTGCCGCAATTCTGTTTATTTGCAGCCTTGCCGGGCTTTCAAAGCACGAGACATCCAAACAGGGGAATACGTTTGGTATCACGGGGATGGCGATTGCGCTGATTGCCACTATCTTCGGGCCGGATACCCATAATGTGGTGTGGATTATTATCGCGATGGCGATCGGCGGTGCGATTGGTATTCGTCTGGCGAAGAAAGTCGAAATGACCGAAATGCCAGAACTGGTGGCGATTCTGCACAGCTTTGTCGGTCTGGCCGCGGTACTGGTGGGCTTTAACAGCTACCTGCATCACGATGCAGGTCAGGAACAGATTCTGGTGAACATTCACCTGACTGAAGTGTTCCTCGGCATCTTTATCGGTGCGGTGACCTTCACCGGCTCGGTGGTGGCTTACGGCAAACTGTGCGGCAAAATCTCATCAAAACCGTTGATGCTGCCGAATCGCCATAAGCTGAATCTGGCGGCGCTGGTGGTTTCCTTCCTGCTGCTGGTGGTCTTCGTTCGCACGGATAGCGTCGGCCTGCAGGGGCTGGTGCTGGTTATCATGACCGCTATCGCGCTGGCTTTTGGCTGGCATCTGGTGGCGTCAATCGGCGGGGCGGATATGCCGGTTGTGGTGTCGATGCTGAACTCCTATTCCGGTTGGGCGGCAGCGGCGGCGGGCTTCATGCTCAGCAACGACCTGCTTATCGTTACCGGCGCACTGGTCGGTTCTTCGGGTGCGATTCTGTCGTACATCATGTGTAAAGCGATGAACCGTTCATTCTTTAGCGTGATTGCCGGCGGCTTCGGCTCCGACGGTTCTTCTACCGGCGGCGATGAAGAGATGGGCGAATACCGCGAAATCAATGCGGAAGATACCGCTGATATGCTGAAGAATTCGCATTCAGTCATCATTACCCCGGGCTATGGTATGGCGGTGGCGCAGGCGCAATATCCGGTAGCAGAAATCACCGAAAAACTGCGTGCGCGCGGGATTAAGGTACGTTTCGGTATTCACCCGGTTGCGGGGCGTTTGCCAGGTCACATGAACGTACTGCTGGCAGAAGCCAAAGTGCCGTATGACATCGTGCTGGAAATGGACGAAATCAACGACGACTTCAGCGACACCGACACCGTACTGGTCATCGGCGCTAACGACACCGTTAACCCGGCGGCGCAGGACGATCCGAAGAGTCCTATCGCGGGCATGCCGGTTCTGGAAGTGTGGAAGGCGCAGAATGTTATCGTCTTCAAACGTTCCATGAACACGGGTTATGCAGGCGTACAGAACCCGCTGTTCTTTAAAGAGAACACGCACATGCTGTTCGGTGATGCGAAAGCCAGCGTCGATGCGATTCTGAAAGCGTTGTAATTATCTTTCGCCTCACAGACCGTCCTCTTCGGGGGACGGTTTTTTTGTGCCATGGCTTGTTTTTGGTCAAAAAACAGACACTGCGATGTGATATACTTCACAGGTTCCTTCAAAAACAGAGGCTTCTATGGATACCGAATTGACCCCCGCACAGTTGGCTATTGAATTTCTTCGTCGTGACACCACTGTGCTTACGCCCGCGCAATACCTCAAAAAACTGAAACAGCTGGAATTAGAATTTGCCGACCTGATGGCGCTTTCTTCCCTCGAGCTGAAAGAAGAGATCGACCTTGCCTGGCGTTACGGTATTCACTAATGCAGCGTAACTGCAAAAAATAAACCCGCCGAGATGGCGGGTTTATTGTTTCAGACGACAACGTTATCGATTAATCGTCTTCGTCGTCATCCAGTTCGACTGGCGTTTCATAGTCGTTTGGCTTAATGGCCAGCAAATCACAGCGCAGGTGATCGATAACCTGTTCCGCCGTATTGCCAAGGAATGCCGCAGAAAGCCCTGTACGACCGACCGTACCCAATACCACCACACCCGCTTCAAGGTGCTCCGCGAGATCCGGGATCACTTCTTCAGGCAACCCTTTTTCGACGTGGGTAAACTTCTCATCAATACCATATTTCTGACGCAGCGCTTTCATTGCCAGCAAATGCTGACCGCGAATCGCATCGTTATATACGCTCGGATCAAAATCGGGCAGTTCAATGGCAATATTGATTGGCGTAACAGGGTAGGCGCCAATCAAATGTACTTCGGTATGATTCACCAGTTGCGCCAGTTCCAGCGTCTCTTTAACCAGTCTGTCGTTGAGCGCGTTGTGGTACGGCTCTTCGCTGGCAAGGTTGACCGCCACCAGCGCTTTACCGCCTTCAGGCCACGGCTGGTCTTTCACCATCCACACCGGGCACGGGCATTTACGCAGCAGGTGCCAGTCGGTTGGGGTAAAAATAACGGATTCGAGTTTGTCGTGCTGGTGCGCCATTTTCAGCAGTAAATCGTGACCGCCGCTAATGACTTCCTGAATGATGGCTTCGAAGGGACGGTTGTGCCAGACCACTTTGATTTCAATTGGCACGCCTGCTTCAATATAGTATTTCGCCTGCTCGCGGATCCATGCGGCACGTTGGCTAATGACCCCCTGGCGCATCGCTGTCCGCTCATCGGGAGACAGCAACGTCGTCATTTCATACGAAAAATCATAGATAGGCAAAAATGCCTTAATGGTGCCACCAATCCGTTGATGTAGATAAACGGCACGCCGCAATGCGGGCTGATCGTCCTGGTTAGGATCGATGGCTACCAGCATGTTTTGATACTTGGCCATACAGGGTCTCCTTACAACTGTAACCTCAGTTCGTCTTTAAAAGATAACTCATATGGAGTGAATGAAACAGGGGAGAACCTTCGCAAGATCAATAAATCAGGAAAATTTAATAAAGACGGGAGGATAAATCTGAAGGGAAATAATGCGGTGAGAAAAAACGCTCTCAACCTGGAGAAACAAAAAGGCCGCATTGCTGCGACCCTGATATTTCCGCATTCACGCGTGCAGAAACGCTCTCATTACCCATGCGACCGCGATGCAGCCGAAGGTCCATTGCACAACAAAACTCATATTCACAACCAACTTTTTCTTTTACCGGCCCGTGCGGCCCAATCCTTATCTCTGCGTGTAACGTGCAGATACAGGTGGTTAAGGTACTGCTGACTGTGATCGAGATCCACTTTTTTGACCTGTTTTCGGAAACATAAACATGAATTTTCCTCATGTATGCTGAATTTTTCTCGTTTGCCAGTGAAGGTCACCTGTGTGAAGGTGGACGTATAGCCATCCAGAAGTCTTAATTTATAATATTAATAATCACGTTCAGCAACGGTTAACTGGACGTTTTGGAGATCACATGCAAAAACAACACGCACCTTTCCGCGCCGATGTCGTGGGCAGTTTTTTACGCCCGGACACCATTAAGCTTGCTCGTCAGCAATTTGCACAGGGTGAGATCAGTGCGCAGCAGCTGCGACAGGTTGAAGATGAGGCGATTCGTCATGTGGTGGAACAGCAGTGTTCATGCGGGCTGCACATCGTCACCGACGGGGAATTCCGCCGCGCGTGGTGGCACTTTGACTTCTTCGACGGTCTTCAGGGCGTAGAACGTTATGACTCGCAGCAGGGGATTCAGTTTAATGGCGTGCAAACCAAAGCGCACGGGGTCCGCGTGGTGGGTAAACTCGGTTTTGGTGAGCATCCGATGCTGGATGATTTCCGCTATCTGAAGAGTATCAGCGGCAGCGCGACGCCAAAAATGACGATTCCAAGCCCCAGCGTGCTGCATTTCCGTGGTGGTCGTAAGGATATTGATGCCACTGTCTATCCTGACCTTGAGGCTTATTTTGACGATCTGGCGACCACCTGGCGCGATGCGATTCAGGCGTTTTATGCCGCCGGTTGTCGTTATTTACAGCTTGATGACACGGTGTGGGCCTATTTATGTTCTGATGCGCAACGCCAGCAAATTCGTGAACGTGGCGAAGACCCGGATGAGCTCGCGCGTATTTATGCTCGCGTGATTAATAAAGCGCTGGAGAATAAACCGTCTGACCTGATAATTGGCCTGCATGTTTGTCGCGGTAATTTCCGCTCGACCTGGATTTCAGAGGGCGGCTATGAACCCGTTGCGGAAATCCTCTTTGGCAGCGTTAATGTTGATGCTTTTTACCTGGAATATGACAATGATCGCTCCGGGGATTTCGCGCCGCTGCGTTTTGTTCGCCCCGGGCACCAGCAGGTGGTGCTGGGCCTGGTGACTACCAAAAATGGTGAGCTGGAAAACCCGGAAGGGATTAAGGCTCGCCTGGAGGAAGCAGCGCAGTATGTGGCGAAAGATCAAATTTGCCTCAGCCCGCAGTGTGGTTTTGCTTCAACGGAAGAAGGGAATAGCCTGACCGAAGCCCAACAGTGGAACAAAGTTAAACTTATTACGGATATCGCCCAACAAGTCTGGTGAGCCTCTTCTGTGCTGTATTGTGTGATGCGGAGCAAGAAATTTCTCCCATCATCTATACTCCTTCTGACCACAATTCTTGGGTCAGAAACGTCTTCATTTCCTGAGCAGCCCGTTTCGTTAACAGCAATGAATCGACACAAGGGGTTAATTTTATGGCATTTGTAACGACTAAAGATGGCGTCAATATTTTCTTCAAAGACTGGGGCCCGAAAGAGGCACAACCGATTGTTTTCCATCACGGTTGGCCGCTAAGCGCTGATGACTGGGACAACCAGATGCTGTTTTTCCTCGCCGAGGGGTTCCGGGTTATCGCTATCGACCGTCGTGGGCATGGCCGTTCCGACCAGGTGAGTGAAGGGCACGACATGGATCACTACGCCGCTGATGCTTCAGCCGTCGTTGAACATCTCGACCTGCAGAATGCTGTGCATGTTGGGCACTCAACCGGCGGGGGTCAGGTAGCGCGTTATGTGGCGAAATTTGGTCAGCCTCAGGGACGTGTAGCGAAAGCCGTTCTGGTCAGCGCGGTTCCGCCATTAATGGTGAAAACCGCGGCTAATCCGGGCGGTACGCCTGTTGAAGTATTTGATGGCTTCCGTAAAGCGCTGGCCGCGAACCGTGCACAGTTCTATCTCGACGTCGCCTCCGGCCCGTTCTACGGTTTTAACCGTGACGGCGCAGAAGTGTCTCAGGGGACTATCCAGAACTGGTGGCGTCAGGGAATGATCGGTAGTGCCAAGGCGCATTATGAAGGTATCAAAGCGTTTTCAGAAACCGATCAAACGGAAGATCTGAAAGCGATCACCGTACCGGTGTTGGTGCTTCAGGGCGATGATGACCAGGTTGTACCGTACAAAAACGCGGCTATTTTGCAGGATCAACTGCTGAGCAACAGCACGCTGCGCATCTATCCGGGCTACCCGCACGGCATGCACACCACGCATGCTGATGTGATTAATGCGGATATCCTGAAATTTATTCGTGGTTAATTGCCTGATGGCGCTATGCTTATCAGGCCTACACGCTAAATAAAAAAAGGGAAGCGAAATGCTTCCCTTTTTTAATACGTAAAACAGATGGACATCAGGCGACGTTACGCGTGTGCCCCGCGAGAACCGCCAGCGCATCGCTGTTCTCAATAGTGATGTATTTCCCTTTCACCGCCAGCATGCCACTTTTCTGGAAACGACCCAGCAGACGGCTGATGGTCTCAACGGTCAGGCCAAGATAGTTACCGATATCGCCACGCGTCATGGTCAGACGGAATTCACGCGGAGAAAAACCACGCTGCGCAAAACGACGAGAAAGGTTATAGATAAACGCCGCCAGGCGCTCTTCCGCATTCTTTTTGGAAAGCAGCAGGATCATGTCCTGATCGCCTTTGATCTCACCGCTCATCAGACGCATCATCTGCTGACGCAGGTTTGGCATTTTTCCGGAAAGATCGTCGAGCGTCTCAAATGGAATTTCGCAGACCATCGAGGTTTCCAGCGCCTGTGCGAAACTTGGGTGATGCCCGGTACCAATGGCGTCGAAGCCAACCAGATCGCCTGCAAGGTGGAAACCGGTAATCTGCTCATCACCTTGTTCGGTGATGGTGTAGCTCTTGATCGTGCCTGAACGGATCGCGTACAGCGACTTCAGCTCGTCACCCGCTTTGAACAGGGTCTGACCCTTCTGGATGGGCTTTTTACGCTCGATAATGTTATCCAGCTGATCAAGCTCATGTTCATTAAGAGTGAACGGGATGCAAAGCTGGCTGATGCTGCAATCCTGACAGTGGATAGCACAACCGCCAGATTGAATGCGTCGTATAATTCGCTTTTCCGGGATCATAAGTCTGCTCAAGCCGTAATTGATATTGGTCAATTTTAACATCTTTTTGGTGAGCAGGTAAGTAGCGAAGTCCTGATTCACCTAATATTAAAAAGGTAAATAGTTTCCGCATTTTATCTTATTGATAATTAATATGTTATTTGGAGCTTTTTGACGCTCTTGCTATTAATGTTTACCGAAAACGGCACAGAAGATCAAAGAAGGAGATAGCCTTCGTGGCGCAAAAGCCACTCTTTACGCTGAACGCCGCCCGCATAGCCAGTCATGGTGCCGTTTCGCCCAATCACCCGATGGCAGGGAACCACTATACTGACCGGATTCGACCCGTTAGCCGCGCCTACCGCCCGCGCCGCGCCAGGTCGTCCTAACTGTTCCGCCAGTTGACCATAATGCATAACGTGACCACAGGGAATGGTGCGTAGCGCCTGCCACACTTCGCGCTGAAAGGCGGTTCCTGCCGTGGCGGTCGGTAAGCTTTCGATGACGCTCAGGTCGCCCTCAAAGTAGTCCGCCAGTTTATGACTCAACCCACCAGGGTTTTGCGCCGCAACGCGCGCGTAGCCTTCGCCGCGATAGTGAATGTCCAGCAATTGTTCCATACGATCGCTGTGCTCTTCCCATTCAATGGCGCGCAGGTGAAATGTTTCATCACACAAGATCCACAGCGGCCCAAGCGGAGTGGCGATTTTATCTTCCAGCAAGGTTAGCATTAATTGTCTACCTGTTGTTAAAGCTCACGTTTTGTCCAGAATATCATGCGATTTGGGCGAGAGGTATACTCCTGAATTGTCAATTGCGGTGCATCGTGGGCGGGGTAGAAGCAGGGAAGAAAAACAGGGATTCGATGACATCCTCGAATCCCATAGTGAACAGACGGGCGTTTCCAAACGGTTTCCGCATTTTTATCCGTTGTGCAGATGAATCATTTATAACGGTTTTTGGTGCGATTGCCAGTAAAACAGAGGTGATATATTTCACATAATCACAACAAAAACAAAACATTAGTGTTGTTTAAGTTTTAGTTAAGTCGCGTTGAATTTTTCAACAGATGAGTCAGGGATTAATCATCCAGACGCTGCATAATCGGCTTGAGAGGAAAACGCATTGAGACGGGGGTTCCGCGTCGCTATAGTAGGGCGTCCGTTGCAAACTGGGAGATTCTCATGAACCTTGACGACAAATCGCTGTTTCTTGACGCCATGGAGGATGTCCAGCCGCTAAAACGCGCACAGGATGTACACTGGCAACCAGCCCGCAATGCACGAGCCCCACAGCGCATCGATACCCTGCAACTTGATAACTTTCTGACGACCGGCTTTCTTGACATCGTCCCGCTCTCCACGCCCCTTGAATTCAAACGCGAAGGGTTACAGGTAGGTGTGCTCGATAAACTCCGGCAGGGTAAATACAGCCAACAGGCGAGTCTTAACCTGCTGCGCCAGCCGGTCGAGCAGTGTCGGCAGAATCTGTACGCGTTTATCCTGCAGGCGCACAAAGAGGGGCTGCGTAATCTGTTGATTATTCACGGTAAAGGCAAGGAAGATAATTCACATGCCAATATTGTTCGTAGCTATCTGGCGCGCTGGCTGACGGAATTTGATGACGTCCAGGCCTTCTGTAGCGCACTGCCGCATCATGGCGGCAGCGGGGCGTGCTATGTGGCGCTGCGCAAATCGGAAGCCGCGAAGCAGGACAACTGGGAGCGCCACGCCAAACGCAGCCGCTAGCGCAGCAGCAAGGAGAGTTCTGTCGCGGCTTTTTGCAGCTCCGGCAAAATGCGCGACAAGAGTTCCTCAGCCGACACCTGGCCTGCGTGCACCCCAACGTTCAGCGCCGCTTCCACCTGGCCTTGCGGATTAAACAGCGGCACCGCCAGCGAACGCAGCCCCATTTCCAGCTCCTGATCGTTTAATGCGTATCCCTGCTGACGTACCAGTTTCAGCTCGCTTTTCAACTTACTCACTGAGGAAATCGTCTGCGGCGTATAGCGAATCATGGTGATGCGCGCCAGCATATCATTGAGTTTCTCTTCGGGCTGATAACTTAGCAGCACGCGGCCCATCGATGTCGACCAGGCGGGCAGGCGGCTGCCGATATCCAGATCAATCGTCATGATGCGCGAACTGGATGCCCTGGCGATATACAGGATATCGTCACCGTCCAGCGTGGCAATGGAGCATGATTCATTCAGCATGTCGCTTAAGTGCTTCAGCACCGGCTGCGCTGAACGCGCCAGCGGTGTTGACGCCAGCCAGGCGTGACCGAGCGACAAAATTCGCGGCCGCAGCTGAAAGTTTTTGCCATCTTCGGCATAGACAAATCCCAGCTTACCCAATGTATACAAACAACGACGCACGGCAGCGCGCGGAATGCCGGTTTTCTGGCTAATCTGGGAAATGGACATCAAACGTCGCTGCGGGGTAAAGGCCTGAATCACTTCCAGCCCGCGCGCCAGCGACGCCATAAAGTTCGGGTCGCCCTTAAACGGATCGCTATCGCCCGTCAGAATATCGTCTGGATGTTTCTCCATTTTTCTCTCCGTATTTGCCATCGATCACATTCTTTCGCTAAAGATACATGATGTTCGATTATCGCACCATATTTCGATTATCGCCCTTGACCGACATCGTTAACCGGGTCACATTTTGTTCGAACAACGAATAAAAGTGCGATAACCGCACATCAAGGAGCAACCTGATGATTGATAAAAGTGTATCGACACTGATCGATGCCGTGGCGGGGATCCCCGATGGGGCGACCATCATGATTGGCGGTTTTGGCCCCGCCGGACAACCGACCTACCTGATTGATGCGCTGATTGAACAGGGCGCGCGCGAGCTGACCATCATCAACAACAATGCGGGTAATGGTGAGATTGGCCTGGCGGCGCTGCTCAAAGCGGGCCGCGTGCGCAAAATGATCTGCTCATTCCCGCGCCAGGTCGACTCGCAGATTTTCGATGACCTCTATCGCCGTGGCGAAGTTGAACTGGAACTGGTGCCACAGGGCAACCTGGCGGCACGCATTCAGGCGGCCGGTTCCGGGCTGGGTGCGGTGTTTACCCCAACCGGTTACGGCACACCGCTGGCCGAAGGCAAAGAAACGCGCGAAATCGACGGGCGTCACTACGTGCTGGAATATCCGATTAAAGCGGACTACGCGCTGATAAAAGCCCATCAGGCGGATCGCTGGGGCAATCTGGTGTATCGCAAAGCGGCGCGGAATTTCGGGCCCATTATGGCTACGGCGGCCAAAACCACCGTGGCGGAAGTGTCGAATCTGGTCACGCTCGGTGAACTGGACCCGGAAAACATTATCACCCCAGGGATTTTTGTTCAGCGCGTCTTCTCGCTGGAAAATCTTACCGTACACGCGCAGCGCGCATAAGGAGCCTTCAATGCAAAAATTGTCTCGTGACGATATGGCGAAACGCGTCGCTCAGGATATCCCGGAAGGGGCTTATGTGAATTTAGGTATCGGCCTGCCAACGCGAATCGCTAACTATCTGCCGGAAGATAAAGAAATTTTCCTGCACAGCGAAAATGGCCTGCTGGGCATGGGGCCAAAACCGCAGCCAGGTGAAGAAGATCCTGAGTTGATTAATGCGGGTAAAGAGTACGTCACGCTTTTGCAGGGCGGCTGCTTTTTCCATCACGGCGACTCGTTTGCCA
The DNA here is from genome assembly GCF_021172065.1 of Pseudocitrobacter corydidari. NCBI lineage: Bacteria > Pseudomonadati > Pseudomonadota > Gammaproteobacteria > Enterobacterales > Enterobacteriaceae > Pseudocitrobacter > Pseudocitrobacter corydidari. The sequence continues at coordinate 1,206,872 of NZ_CP087880.1, forward strand.
TGATGCGCGGTGGTCACCTGGATATCTGCGTACTTGGCGCGTATCAGGTTTCGGCCAGCGGAGATCTTGCGAACTGGAGCACCGGCGCACCGGATGCCATTCCGGCGGTAGGCGGCGCGATGGATCTGGCTATCGGCGCGCGTCAGGTGTTCGTGATGATGGATCACCTTACGCGCGACGGTGAGTGCAAGCTGGTACAGCATTGTACTTATCCGCTGACCGGTGTCGGCTGCGTCAGCCGTATTTATACCGACCTCGCGGTCATCGATATCACCGCAAAAGGCCCGGTGGTGCGCGAAATTTTCAATGACCTCTCTTTTGACGAGCTACAGCGCGTCACCCCGGTCAAACTGATCAACCAACAAGTGGCGGAAACCGCGTAAGGAACTATGATGAATCAAGCATTTATCTGCGATGCGGTGCGTACACCGTTTGGCCGTTTTGGCGGTACGTTATCCAGCGTTCGCGCGGACGATCTCGGCGCGCTGCCGCTTAAAGCCCTGCTGGAACGTAATCGTGGCCTCGACCCGGCGCGTATCGACGATGTGATTTACGGCTGTGCTAACCAGGCGGGGGAAGATAACCGCAACGTGGCGCGGATGGCGCTGCTGCTGGCGGGTTATCCGGAAACGGTACCGGGCAGCACCGTCAACCGTCTGTGTGGTTCAAGCCTCGACGCCATTGGCGTGGCGGCACGTGCCATTAAAAGCGGTGAAACGCAGTTAATGATCGCGGGCGGCGTAGAGAGCATGTCGCGCGCGCCGTTCGTGATGGGCAAGGCGGAAAGCGCGTTTAGCCGCAGCATGAAAATGGAAGATACCACCATCGGCTGGCGTTTCATTAACGCGCAGATGAAAGCGCTATACGGCGTCGATTCGATGCCGGAAACCGCAGAGAACGTGGCGACGGAATTTGGTATTTCGCGGGCCGATCAGGATGCCTTTGCGTTGCGCAGCCAGATGCGTACCGCCCAGGCGCAGGCGAACGGCATGTTTAGCGACGAGCTCATTACGGTTTCCATCCCGCAGCGTAAAGGCGAGCCGCTGAGTTTTACCCTGGATGAACATCCTCGCAGTACCTCACTGGAGGCGCTGGCGAAGCTGAAAGGCGTGGTTCGCGCCGACGGTACGGTGACGGCCGGAAATGCCTCCGGGGTTAACGACGGTGCCTGTGCACTGCTGCTGGCAAGCGAGCAGGCGCTGGCACAGAACGATTTACAGCCGCTGGCGCGCGTGGTTGGCGTGGCAACGGCGGGCGTCGCGCCGCGCATCATGGGCTTTGGCCCGGCGCCTGCGGTACGTAAAGTTCTGGCACAAACCGGGTTAACGCTCGGCCAGATGGATGTGATAGAACTGAATGAAGCTTTTGCCGCACAGGCGCTGGCGGTGCTGCGCGATCTGGGCCTGCCGGACGATGCGGCGCACGTTAACCCGCACGGTGGCGCGATTGCGCTGGGTCACCCGCTGGGCGCGTCCGGCGGTCGTCTGGCGATGACTGCGGCGTATCAGTTGCGTCGTACCGGCGGGCGCTACGCGCTGTGCACCATGTGTATTGGTGTGGGTCAGGGGATTGCGCTGATCATTGAACGCGTTTAAGGAGCAGGAATGAGTTTGTTGACCCCGTTATTGCGCTCAGGCGCGCTAACGAGTCTTTTCAGCGATGAACAGGTTGTGCAGGGGATGCTGGAGTTTGAGGCCGCGCTGGCGCGGGCTCAGGCCCGGTGCGGTGTGATTCCGCCTTCTGCTGTAGAGCCTATCGTTACTGCCTGTCAGTTCCACAACATCGACTTTCCGGCGCTGGCCGCTGCCGCTGCCAATGCCGGGAATCTGGCGATTCCCCTGGTTAAACAGCTCACTCAGAAGGTGAAGACGCAGGACGCTGATGCGGCTCGCTATGTGCACTGGGGGGCAACCAGTCAGGATGCCATTGATACCGGGCTGGTGCTGCAATTACGCGCGGCGTTAACGCAAACCGACCGCGATCTCGCGACGCTTACCGCCATTCTGGCGCAGCAGGTCGAGCGCTATCGCACCACGATTATGCCGGGGCGAACCTGGATGCAGCACGCGCTTCCCATTACCTTCGGTTTGAAGCTTGCCGGAACCCTCGATGCGCTCTTGCGCTGGCAGGAACGGTTAACCCAGCTCCGACCACGTGTACTGGTCCTTCAGCTTGGTGGTGCGGCGGGAACGCTCGCATCGCTAAAAGCCTCGGGGCCACAGGTGGGCGACGCGCTGGCGCAAACCCTGGATCTGGCGCTTGCCGACACGCCGTGGCACAGCCAGCGCGACAGGCTGCTGGAAGTCGGCGCATGGTACGCCGGGCTTTGTGGCACGCTGGCAAAATTCGCTAACGATTTCTCTTTATTAATGCAGACTGAAGTGGCGGAAGTGAGCGAACCCATTGCCGAAGGGCGCGGCGGCTCATCGGCGATGCCGCATAAACGCAACCCGGTAAGCTGTGCGGCGATTCTGACGGCGGCGCAGCGCACGCCGGGGCTGATGGCGACGCTCTACGCCAGCCAGATTCAGCAGCATGAACGTGCGCTCGGCGGCTGGCAGGCGGAGTGGGAAGTGCTTCCTGAACTCATTTCATTAGCGGGTGGGGTGATGGCGCAAAGCGATTACCTGATTCGCGGGATGCAGGTCAATACAGCCAAAATGCGTGCCGACCTGGAGATAACCCATGGCCTGATTATGGCGGAAGCCGTCACGCTGGCGCTGGCTGAATTTATCGGTAAAGCCGATGCGCATCATCTTGTCGAAAAGCACTGTCATCAGGCTATCGATCGGCATCAATCGCTGATTAAGCTATTACAAAATGACCCCCTGGTAAGCCAACACCTCTCTGCGTCAACGCTGGCGCAACTGCTTGACCCGGCCACTGCGCTGGGCAGCAGTGACCATTTTGTGCGCCAGGTACTGGCGCGTTACAAGGAGCAGTGTCATGAACATTCACTATCAAATTGACGGGCCAGAAAATGCGCCTGTGATTGTCCTTTCCAACTCCCTTGGTACCTCGTTCTCTATGTGGGAGCCGCAGCTCGCCGTATTAACACAACAGTTTCGTGTGCTGCGTTACGATACACACGGTCACGGTCAGACGACAAAACGCGGGAAAGTGACCCTCGCGCAGCTGGGCGAGGACGTGATATCGCTGCTCGATCATCTCAATATTGCGAAAGCCCATTTTTGCGGCATCTCAATGGGCGGCCTGACGGGCATCTGGCTGGCGCGTTTTGCGCCGGAGCGTTTTTTATCCGTTACTGTTGCGAATACCGCAGCGAAAATCGGCGAACAGTCTGCCTGGCTTTCGCGCGCGCGTACGGTGCGGGAAGAGGGCATGGATGTGGTGGCCGCGGGTTCAGCAGACCGCTGGTTTACCCGCGCCTTCCGTCAACATGAACCGGAAACGGTCGAGCAACTGGTGCATCAACTCGCCCGCTCGGAAGCCGAAGGCTACGCCGAATGCTGTGAAGCGCTGGCCGCTGCCGATTTGCGCGGTGAAGTGGCTGAAATTCGCGTGCCGATGCTGATTATCGCCGGGGAGCACGATCCGGTGACTACCGTGGCGGATGCGGATTTCCTGCATCAGCATGTTCCCGATTCGCAGGCGATTACGCTTCCGGCATCACATCTCTCTAACGTCGAAGCGGCTGCGGCGTTTACTGAGGCCTTAGCGGCATTTGTTCGGGGGCAGAATGGACGATAAATCACGTTATGAGCAGGGGATGAACGTGCGCCGCAAGGTGCTGGGCGATGCCCACGTGAATCGCACGCTGGATAACCTCAAACCGCTAAATAGCGAGTTCCAGGACTTTATCACCCGCTATGCGTGGGGCGAAACCTGGACGCGCCCTGGGCTGGATCACCACACGCGCAGTATGATAACCATCGCTATGCTGATTGCGCTTAACCGGGAAGTCGAGCTCAAAATGCATCTTCGCGCCGCGTTCAACAACGGCGTGACGCGTGACGAACTCAAAGAGCTGATTATGCATTCGGCCCTCTACTGCGGTCTGCCGGCGGCTAATGCCACGATGCATTTGGCGCAGCAGGTGTTCGATGAACTCGACGCACAGGCGCTTTAAGCGGGCATAAAAAAGCCAGCCCACAGGGGCTGGCATTATCAGGGCGTGGGGGTTATTCCCTGTTATCGTCGTGCAACTGATGATGCGCCGTGGCGTTTTCGCTATCAGTGGCAATGGTCAGATAATGGTCCGCGACGCCCGCGACCACAGTCAATAGTAAGAGTACTATTGCTGCTGCTTTTAACCGCCTCCTTTCCCTGATTCGGCGTTGATTTGTCGCGTTAATAACCGGTCCCGCCAGGCGCACGTGAAGCGATGCTCCACAGGTTGGCAGATAACCGAGTGCTCATGCTAATCATTACTTATTTAAACCCAGTTCGTAACGCGATGGTGCAGGTTTGCTCTTCGGCAATTCATTAATTCTGTGAATGTTCCACGAAAGCTGCCGCGATGTCCATATTTAGCTTAAGTATCATTCCCGCCCATCATTTAATTGCGCATCAATCAGGCACTTTTCCTGGTTATTACGCGCTACGTGGTTTTGTGATCGTCCAGGAATTGCCTTGATAAGGAATAACGCATAGTACGCGCGACAGTCAGCAAGGAGGCACGAGCAAAAAATGACGGTGTTTGAAAAAATGATGGTGGTCTATCTGGCAATTGGTGTCGTCAGCGGCCTGATAACGTGGTATCTGGCCCGCGATAAGCCAAGCATACGCCTGCTTTGCGCGCTGCTCATCGGTGCAACCTGGCCGCTGAGCTTCCCCGTGGCGTTACTGTTTTCACTCTTTTAAGCCTGAACCGCTGTTTTGACATATCAGGAACAACGTGCGAGGATCCGCGCCGTTATTAATCCTGGTATTCGAATTAATTATGAATAAGACGGTATTTTGCGCCATCGCATTGATGGCAGTTATTGGCGTCGGAACCCATGTTTCCGCTCATCGCGCAATGGAATGTACACAACAGGGGGGCGCTGAAGCGGCATGCGTAGCGTCAGTGTGGGATATGGAAAAAGTGAATCCGCTCCCGCAATACAACCCGGATAACGGCGCGCTGGAACCTACGTCAAGAACGGTATATACCGCAGCTTTTTCAGGGCGTTAAGTAGCAAAAATCAAAAGCAGACAGCACACTGCTTTTGATTTTTTGCAGCTAAACCCTTAAGACAGCCAGCTAAAGCGTGCGAGCAGCAACGAAGCCAGACCCACTGCTGCGACGACATTAATCAAGACAACGGTTTTGCTTGAGACGTCCATTATGATGCCCTTTGTGAGTTAACCAGAGGATTTATAGTCCGCATTAATCAGTTTCGCAATACTATTAAATGGTGGTTATGAATATAAAGCGGTGAACGAAACGGCAAATACTCCGTCTGTACTCCGTTAGTCGAACTTGATCTACATCAAAAAAAATAGCATATTGCGCCCGGTTGTTAATTTATTATGCGGGCAATTTGGATGACGCTGTACCAGAATATGCTGATTTTCTACGCCGTGATGGCGACTCTCTGTGCTTTTATCACCTGGTTCCTGACCAAAGAAACCCCTACCGTTCGCCTGATGGCGACCGTTTTGATCGGTGCGACCTGGCCGTTCAGCTTCCCCGTTGCCCTGATGCTCTCATTGTTCTGATTCCGGACAACCTGCTGGTAACCTGATGCGTGATACTGTATAAAAACACAGTCATTCATCAGGAGGTTACCTATGAACTCTTTTCATTCGAACATTGCCGGTGCCGCCGTCCGCTTTCATGACTTACCGGGTCAGGGCATGCCTGTCGTTTTTGTTCACGGCCTCGGCTGCGCCTCTTCCTACGAATACCCTCGAATTGTTGCCGATGACGCTTTTTGCAACCGTCGCGCGTTGCTGATTGATCTACCCGGTAGTGGTTACAGTGATAAACCTGCTGATTACCCGTTCACCGTCAGCGCGCAGGCTCAGGTTGTTGCTGAACTTCTTACCGGTTTGCACATTGATGACTGTTATCTCTATGGTCATAGCATGGGCGGCAGCATCGCGATTGAAGCGGCGCATCTGCTGGGGCACCGCGTTCGCGCCCTTGCGGTTTCCGAGCCCAATTTTTATTCCGGTGGCGGTATGTTCAGCCGCAAGATAGCGGCACAGACGGAAGCTGAATTTATTGCCAGCGGTTTTACCCGGCTAGTTGCAACAGAAACCACTCCATGGGCAGGCTGTGTGCAGAACACGGCACCCTGGGCGCTATGGCGTGCGGCGAAGAGCCTGGTCGACGGTGTATCGCCTGACTGGATGTCACGTTTTTTGGCGCTGAAGTGCGCAAAAGCGCTAATTTATGGCGCGCATTCACTCCCTGCATCAGACGCGGATGAAGTGGCCGCAGCAGGTATACCGTTGCACATAATTCCTGATGCCGGTCACTGTATGTCCTGGGAAAATCCCGCTCAGTTGGTGACATCACTGGATGCCATTTTCACAGCGACGCAGAACAAATACTCCGGCCCGCAGGCCGAAGTGTGAGCAGAATCAGAAGGGTAACTGCCGTGGCTGGGTTTGCATTGTTATCCAGCGTAGCTCCGTAAATTCAGCCATACCCGCCCGACCGCCAAAGCGCCCGTAGCCCGAGTCTTTGCAACCGCCAAAGGGCATCTGCGCCTCATCATGAACGGTCGGCCCGTTGATGTGGCAAATGCCGGTTTGCAGGTTTTGTGCAACATTCCACGCGCGGGCGGTATCGCGGCTATAAACAGCAGAAGAGAGGCCGTAAGGGCTATCGTTAGCAATACTGACAGCCTCATCGGTATCACGCGCGCGAATAATGGCTTTCACCGGGCCAAAGGATTCCTCATGCCATAAACGCATGTCGGGGGTAACGTCATCGATAAGTGTTGCTTGCATCAACGTTGACTCCGCTTTGCCGCCGGTAAGCAGACGAGCGCCTTTTGCCAGCGCATCGTCTATTAATGCATTGCAGCGTTCGACCGTTTTCATGTCGACCACGGAACCGAGTAGCCCTTTGGGTAACCCGTTAACCCGATTGACCAGCGCATCAATAAACGGGGCGGCAATGGCGTTGTCGACAATAATGCGCTCGGTTGACATGCAGATTTGCCCGGCGTTGGCGAACGCGCCAAATGTCGCTCCGGCGGCGGCCTGTTCAATATCGGCGTCATCCAGGACCAGCAGCGGCGCTTTGCCGCCCAGTTCGAGCACGACGGGCTTCAGATTGCGGGCACAGGTTTGCGCGATAATCCGGCCAACGGCGGTAGAGCCGGTGAAGTTGACGCGGCGTATTGCCGGATGAGCGATAAGTTGTTCGACGCGGGCAGGAGCCGATTGTGGCGTAAAAGTGAGGTAGTTCACCACTCCGGGTGGGAATCCAGCGGCAGCGAGGGCGGTAATGATCAACCCTTGCGTGGCAGGTGAGAGTTCAGACCCTTTAAGGATCACCGTGTTCCCGCAGGCCAGCGGTGTGGCGATGGCGCGTACGGCCAGAATAACCGGTGCATTCCATGGCGCCATGCCGAGCACCACACCCGCGCCCTGACGCGTAGCCAACGCAATGTTACCAGGCGTGTTAGAGGGAATAACCTGACCCTCAATCTGGGTAGTGAGCGCTGCCGCCTCCCGCAGGATCTCCGCGCCAAGATGGACGTTAAAACCGGCCCACTGTTCGGTAGCTCCGGTCTCAGCGTGCATGGTGGCGATAAATTGTTCGCGCCGTTGCTCAAGCGCCTCGGCTGCGGCAAGCAATAAACGACGGCGCTCGCCGGGCGACGTATCGCGCCAGCCTGGGAAGGCTGCGGCGGCAGATTGTGCTGTACGATCGGTATCCTGCTGTGTGGCTACCGATGCCACGCTTGCCGTGTCGCCGGTAACCGGGTTTAGTCGTGTGTAAGTCGCATTATCCGCAGCGGCGCAAGCTTCGCCGTTAATAAAAAGGGGGCTGGTTATTGTCATGTTGACCTCATATGCACGGAAGACGCGTTGAGTGTAGAGCCCGCTTGTGAGGCTGCCCACGTAGTACACGGATTTCGCACACTTTTTTTCGGTCTTACCACATGGCTCACATCACCTTAAGCATCTGCCGAAGCGCCTGGCGGTCGGGTGATGATACGTCATAGATATCGTCCCGACATTCGCCCGCTCGGGTGTAAAGCGCCACCAGCCAGTCGTATACATAGCGGCTGGCGGCGTGTACAGGCTGCTCATCAAGTTGCGTCAGGCGATGCATTGTTCGGGCAGGTGGGGCGGCGAAAATAGCGAGACCCATAGCCACTCGGCTGGCGGGCCTTTCAGCGGCGTTGATCCCGGCATAACCGAGCCAGGATATAAAATTGCCTATTATGGCGCGAAGTTGCGCTGGGCTCGCCTGATGCTGAGTGGCCGCGAGGCACAATTGCTCTGCCAGTTTGCGTTGATGGCTGATGGCGATCAGCGTATCGCAAAGCTGTTGCAGGGTATCAGGGGATAACCCCAACCGCTCAGCGCTGGCTTGCTGGCGACCCCAATGGCGAAGATGTTGGCACCACAACCGGAATGCCTGCGTCCCAGCGTCGTGGGCACGCTTTTGTGGCAATGCCAGCGAGTCGGGTTTGGCAAAGAGATCAAAATCAGCGTGAATCTGGGTTGTCACCCGTGCTTCACGCGCGTGTTGTATTTCGCCAATGGCGTTAAAGCGTTCGAGAGAAGGGAGTAGCCCCTCCAGTAATTCGCCGTGATGCGCCGCCTGGCCCTGAAGCGCGCGGATCAACGATTCGCTTTGCACGGAATGAGATTCCTGCCCATTAAGTATCGGTCTGAGCAGCGTTTGGACGGCTTGCTTGTGTAGCACGGCTAACGTATCGAAGCGTTGCTTTCGCGTTGCAGGTAATGTGGCGCGTGCGAGCCATTCAATCAGCCGCGCCAGGCTACTGCTGTCAAAGGCGTGTAGCGTCCCCCAACGCTGGCCCGGTTTGCCCACTAAGCGCTGAATTGCTTCATCAAGCTGTACATTGTTAGCGGCGCGATCGTCTTGTGGGGTAATGGTCCATACCAGCCCCGGCAAGCCACCGTCCTGCTGTGGCTGCGTCGTGTCGGCCCACTGGCTCAGGGATCTGGCGATATACGGGATAGCGCTTCGCTGGTGAGTAGCGTTGCAAATAACCAGTACATCCGGTTGCCGCTGCTGACGGAATGCCTCCAACAGCCAGTGGCACTTGCTGGCCCACAATGCGCCTGACCCGTCGAACGGTGGCGCAGGGATGTCGATAATATCGACATCCTTCAGCACATTGCATGGGCTGCATAAAACCAGTTCGGCCGTCAGGAGGGCCAGCGTGGAACGCGATAGGCTGACGGTTTGTTGGCCTGGCAATTGCACCAGTACGGACGGATCGTCCTCGCATCCGGCGGATAAAAACCCTTCTGTCGGCAGCATAAAGGTGTCGACCAGCAGACTTAGCGGTGCGCAGATATCGGTCGCGTTACCCAGTAAATGCAAGGTATGCGACAGGGTTTGCCACTGCTGCGTAAGATCGGGGCGATCGCCCCATAGCAGTGACCACGCGCGGGTACGGGCATCGAGATCCAGTGACGGCAGCAGTTCGGCAAACGCATACCACTCACTCTCGCTAATCTCCTGCTGCGCCGTGGGCACTACCGATTGCCAGAAAAGCACCACGTTTGCGGCATCTTCAGCGGTCAGTGCCGCGGTCACCTGTGGTTGACGCAGGTTTTGCAGTAATGCCAGACGCTCGCGAAACGTCTGGGCCCGCAAGGTGCGGTTTACAGCGTGGCCGATAAAGACCTGCGCCAGCTGTGCCTCCCGCAGCAGGCGTAAACGCAACGGGAAGTCATTGTCAGACGATGGATTTTCACACGTAAAGCGCAGCGCCATTTGGCAGCGTCGATGGCCCGGATTAATGTGGGTGGCGTAGTCGAGGCGTTTTTCGCCAACAGCGATCGGCAGGCGATCATGACTGTCGCCGCACAGCGCGTTCAACAGCCAGGCTTTTGAACGCTGAGAATGGCCGAAGAGTGCCAGTGTACCGCGTTGCTGTTGGGAAACCTCCAGCGCCTGGTGCTGTGCGCTCAGGCCCAGCAGATGAAAAAGCAGTGCATCCGCGTCAATGTCCAGCCCTGGGGCATTTTTACGGGTGGTGGAAATCCATGCCATTACAGCCTGTTCTGTTGTCATGCTAAGTAAACGCTCCCGCTATCGATCCAGTAATGGCTCCCGCGATGTCGGCGGTCGGCCAGCGTATTAAGTTTCAACGTCAGGGCCTGGGTAGATACTGGCGTACCGTCGGCAAGCCACGCATCGCTCAGGCTAAACGAGAGTGCGCCTTCCGTATTCGTGCTTTCCTGAAGTGCCAGCCGCACCTGTAAAACGCCATCTCCGGCGATGGTTTTTGCAAGTTCAGGTGAGTTGATGCTCAGGGTATACAGCGGCGTGGCAGGCCAACGCGCGTTGGCGAGCTGGCGGAAGCCCAACGTCACGCTTCCGCGCAGCGGGAAGTGAAGCCGCGCATCCAGTTTTACGCCGGGTTTATCGAGATCAAGATCCTGATACCAGACATTCTCATCGCGCAGAATATTCACGGTTTTATCCAGTACGCCAAGATAACGGACGGTGGAATAGGCCCCGATATCCGCTGCTTTAAAGTTAAAGTGCGGCAGGCGTAAATCGAGCGCCAGGCTGCATAGCATCGCGCCAACCGCAGCGGTAGATTTGGGGTTGCCAATGCGCCCTTGCTTGCTAAAGGGATACCACTCATGTACCGGGTAGCGGTCGAGCCAGACCATGCGACTCACCGGCACGGGCTGCAAATAGCGAATCAGCGCCTGCACACCGGGCAGACAACCGGGACGGCCGGTAATCAGCAGTACATCGCAGGTATAATGGGTGATGGCTTCACACAAGGCGTGCAGCGGCGCGGCGAGGGTAAATTCGCCCGCCAGCATGGCGTCGTGCAGGTCGCGGAACGTCACCGCCAGCGGTACGGACATCACATCAAAAGTTTTGCTTTCAGCGGGTAACGCGTGCTCTACGGCCTGATTAATGTAATTCAATACGTTGCGGGTGAGCGGTTGTTCGAGCAGCTCGCCGAAGGTGGCGTGCAGCCCGGCTAATGGATCGGCGCTATCGCTCCGCTCCCAGGCGGCGAGAATGGCATGACCCATTGGGATAAACAACTGCAGCGTGGTTTGCTGGCGCAGCACGGCCAGCGCATCCAGTCGCCCTGAATCACCAAAAAGTGTCGCCATCAACGCGGGCGCGTCGGTCACCCCGGCATGTTGCAGATGTGTTTGCAACGCGGGAAGGACGCAGCGCTGGATGATATCCAGCAGGACGTCGTCTCCTGCCACTTTGAAGCCTTCGCGAAACAGCAACTGGGGCGTAATTTTGACGTTGCCGCCCGCGCCATCATCAAGTTGGTATTGGGTAATGGCCATGTCGGTGGTTCCACCGCCCAAATCAATAGATGCTACGCGGAGCGTGCGCTCGCGGGCAATGTCAGGATCTTCAGGCCGATCCGGACGGGCGAGCGCCGCAAACAGCGTTTCCGTTTGGCCGGAATAATGGGCAATCGCTTCGTTATACAGCCAGACCAGCTGGCCGCAGCTGGCTTCATCCCATGCCATTTGAATCTGCGGCAGCGGCACCCGGCACTGGCGAGCATCAAACTCATCACTCTGCGGATGCCAGCCCAACGCTTTCCACACCAGCACCAGCGCGTCAGACATCCGGCGGCGGAAGATTTCACGCTCCTGTTTTGGCATCGCCGAGGGGAGTGTGAGGATCAGGGTTCTAAGCTGGCGCGGCGACGCCGGAAAGCCGAGGCGTAAGCGGGTGGCGACGCTGTTGATTTGCCCCAGCGCCTGCGCCAGTAATTCACACAGCATATGCGTCATCAGCGTGCTGCGGCTGTAATGCGGCGTAAATACCGGCATCCGCTCATCCTGAGGGAGGTTAAACAGCGGTTCACCGTCGTCATTCATCAGATTCATTAACGGCGAGGCTGTCGCCAGCGGTTCACGCTGTGATTTACCGTTTAACTGGCTGAAGCGCCAGCTTTGCACGGTTGGCGTTTCATCCCACAGATAGCGTCGTGGGCTGGAAAGCCCGCTATGGCCTTCAGTGCCGGTACGCTGCATTGCCAGCTTACGTGCTTCATCGCCCACGCGGACTAACGACGGCCAGATAAACGCGTTTTCACGCCCGCTTTCAACGGAAAAGTGCTGCTTGCCAAACCGCGTCTGCGCAAACTCCACCCGGCTGGTAAACATCGGCGCATTCAAAAATTGCGGCTGACTCAGCGAGCGAACCTGAAGTTCAGCTGTCTGCCGCAGCCCATCATTTGCGTCGCCATGATCTTCAATCAGTACGCCGCAGGTGTGCGTATTGCCGACATCCAGAATCAGATCAACTGGAATAGCAGGGGTGCTAAGCGTCGTGGTTACTAGCTTTACTTCCGGAACGACCAACTGTTCGCCGAGCATCGCGATGATATTTAACCAGTGACCCTGATATTCAAACATCCGCATCGCTTGCGCGAGATCGTGTTCGCTGCGCGATTCATGTTGATGCAGGGCCTGGATAAATGCCTCACGCAGCCAGCCATCGATCCACGTTTGATCGAGAAAATCGGCCAGTTCGGCATCCTGCCACGCCAGCACAAAACGCGTGCCGTTGAGAACGTCATTCTCGACTGGCGCCAGTGTTGCAGAGTCATTACTGCACGTCTGGCTATCGAAAGCTAACGTCACGCGATGACTATTACCGGCACTGTCGGGTGTTTCAAGTTTACGGATTTGCACGCGCGCCCAGTTGTCTGGCCCCTCAACAAAGGTGCGTGGCGGATTGAAACGGAAAAAAGGCAGCGGAAGCCATACGCCATCCAGCAAACTGAGCGAGTGGTGCAGATCCAGCGTGCTTTCCGGTTTGACCACTTCAGGTTGATGCAGGGCATCGCCTGCCAGCGTATAGCGCAGATGCGCGGCATCCCAGCTCAACCGTAGCAGCGGGCCATTGGCGGTTTTACGCACAAAGCGGCCAACGCCCGCGGAACTTTGCGGCGTTAAGCCAAAATCAAGAAACTGCACGCCGCTGTCGGCAATCAGCGTAACGCTTTGTTTATAATCGCAAAGAGTGACAAGCATCGTCAGGCTCCGATTTTCTTAAAGGTGACAGGCACGCTCTTGTCTGCGCTATAGCGCGCGGTACAGGCGGCAACATCAAAGGTGTTCGCTTTACAGCTAATTTCAGGCATTGGGAAGCGGGTCCCATCGCTACAGCGCGCCGTGCCGCGTGTTTTAATCAGCAGTTCGCCGTTCTGATGCAGCCCGGCGAACAGAGCAACCCGGCAGATGACATTGTCGCCGTGTACCAGACGGGCCGTGCCTTTGTTGTTTTCAATCTGATAGCGCAGCGACGGGGCATTTTTCATGTCGAGCAAAAGTCGCCAGTTGCCGTTCAGGAAACGTGTCGTTCCGGCGCGGAGCTGGTTGGGTTCCATCACCAGCGCATCTTTAGCAATGGGGGCCAGTACAATTTCTTTCGCGAGGGCCGGTTGTTCGGTGTGGCTGGCTAACTGTAAGGGCAGTGTGCGGGTGAGCATTGGCATCGTTGGGGTGCCAACCACCGGGGATTGCGCCGCCTGTACGGGCGACGGCGCGGATGGCCAATAGAACGTTGCAACCGCTGCCATAAAAATTGCCGCCGCGAAGGGTAGCGCCCAACGTAAGCGTCCTCGCGCCGTGGCGGCGCGGTGAATTATGGGGGCTACATTTGAAGCCGATTCCTGTTCGTAAAGCAGCGGAATATCGGCCTGAGCAAAGGCTGGCATCGGTTCAGTGGGCGAGTCGTCGGCAGGAAGATGTTCAATGCCCGGCTCTGCCTCAGCGATACGCAGGCAGGCGAAAGCATCGTCACGCGCGCTTTGGTTGAGGTTCACAAATCCCCAGAAACAAATAACCGGTTTGTCATTCACCAGAAAAAGGTGATTCGCGCCTGGAAACTGCAATGTGTTTTCCAGCAGCGCGCCGAAGAGCTGTTGTGCGGGTTTACCCGATTGCTGACAATTGCCAGAGAGCGTCCACACCGTTTGCTGGAGAGCATCAAGATAGCGCAGGGCAGCTTCGCGCTGAGCCTCACTGGCACCGTTCCAGCTGACTACGCTGCCTTCAACAGGCGAATACCAGTCAACGCGGTCGCCTTCATCATTTAGCTGCGGAATCGCCAGGCTGTCACATACGACGAATTGTTTACGCAGGCGAAGGGTTTCGCGCACCTGATTTGCCGAGTCAAACACGGCCTGCCCGCCGCCGCCCACCGCCTGAAAATCATCAAGATTTCCGCTGCGTAAGAGAATTTTTGCCACGTTATTGCCCTTTAGACTTCTTCACGTCATTACTTTACGCAATGGGGCATAACAACAAACGGTGAATGAGAGGGGCAAAATGGCTATTTCTCGGCGTATTAAGTGAAATTTAACGAGTCTGATGAAGAAAGCAGCATTCACCACCGCTTTTGCATATCCTGAGATAAATTCGTTATTTGCCAGTCCTGACACCCTGTGCTGTTATTAAACCCCATATAATAAAATCGAAAGGCTTATAACCATGTCTACAGGGAAAACACTTCTCGCGCTGGCGCTGAGTGCATTATTACCGGCAAGCGCGGCGTGGTCCGCGAACAACGACACGCTGATTTACTGTTCAGAAGCGTCACCTGAATCTTTTAACCCGCAAATTGCCAGTTCCGGCCCGTCATTCGTCGCCAGTTCGCAGGTGTTATATAACCGCTTGATCAATTTCGACCCGGTGAAAAATACGCCGATACCGTCGCTGGCAACCGAGTGGAAAATTTCACCGGACGGGCTGACCTATACGTTTACCCTGCGTCAGGGGGTGAAATTCAACAGTAATAAATTCTTCAAACCCACCCGCGACTTTAACGCTGATGATGTGGTGTTCTCTGTGCTGCGCCAGAAGGACGCCAGTCACCCATACCATAACGTTTCGCAGGGCAGCTATGAATATTTCCACGATGTTGGTCTGGATTCGCTGATTAAAGAGGTGAAAAAGATCGATGATTATCACGTTCAGTTTGTCCTTAATGAACCGAACGCCGCGTTTCTGGCTGACTGGGGGATGGATTTCGCGTCGATACTTTCCGCTGAATATGCCGATGCAATGTTGAAGAAGGGCACCCCGGAAAACGTCGATAACTGGCCGATTGGCACCGGGCCGTATGCGTTGCAACAGTACAAAGTGGACTCGCTCATTCGTTACATCGCCAACCCGAACTATTGGGATGGCGAAGTGCCGACGAAACACCTTATTTTCTCTATCACGCCAAATGTCCAAACCCGTCTGGCAAAACTGCAAACCAACGAGTGCCAGATTATCCCGGCACCGTCGCCGGTCCAGTTTGAGGAAATTAACAAGAATAAAGATCTGACCCTGCATAAAGTCGATGCGCTGAACGTCGGTTATCTGGCGTTTAATACCGAGAAAAAACCGTTTGATAATGTGCTGGTGCGCCAGGCCCTGAACTACGCCACCGATAAACAGGCCATTATCAAAGCCGTATTTTTGGATTCCGGTACGGTCGCGAAGTCACCGATCCCGCCGAATATGCTGGGCTTTGACAAAAATCTTAAGGACTACACTTACGACCCGAAAAAAGCAAAAGCGCTATTGAAACAGGCGGGGCTGGAGAAAGGCTTTGAAGCGACGTTATGGTCGATGCCGGTGCAGCGCCCGTATAACCCAAATTCGCGGCGTATTGCGGAGATGATTCAAAGCGACTGGGCGAAAGTGGGCGTCAAAGCCAAAATTGTATCCTATGAGTGGGGTGAATATCTCTCGGGGATGCGTAAAGGTGAGCACGATACCGCACTGTTTGGCTGGATGTCGGATAACGGCGATCCTGATAACTTTGCCGGCACGCTGCTGGGTTGCGGCAGTATTAAATCCGGCTCCAATGCCGCGCGCTGGTGTAATAAAGAGTATGATGGGCTGGTGAAAAAAGCACTGCTCGCAAGCGATCCGGCAAAACGCGCCGCGCTCTATGGTCAGGCGCAGGAAATTTACTACCAGCAAGCGCCGTGGATCGCGCTGGCGAACGGAAAAACGTTCTACGCGACGCGCAGTAACGTGACGGGGTACAGCGTCAGCCTGATGGGCAGTGATTTTTCGAAAACGAAAATCAATTAAGGAGTGTGTATGTCACATCTGGATGAGGTCATTGCGCGGGTTGACGCCGCGATTGATGAGAGTGTGATCGCTCATATGAATGAACTGCTGGTGGTGCTCAGCGATGACGCGGAGCTTAGCCGGGACGATCGCTATACGCAGCAGCAGCGCTTGCGTACAGCGATTGCGCATCATGGCCGTCAGCATAAAGAGGATGAGGAGGCGCGTCGCGACCAACTCACCCGTAGCGGCACCATTCTGTAATGCTCAAAACTGGCGTCTGGCCACCAACCAGGCGCCGACCACCAGCAGTATCGCACCGCAGACCGGGCCTACCAGCGCTCGCCACGGAATTCCCTGACTTTTCACAATATCCATCACCAGCCCGCCAATCAACTGGCTGGCGACCAGCACCGCAATAGTCGTCGCCGCGCCCACATATTGATAGCCACTGATACTGGCGAAAACAAAAAACGACCCCAACAGGCCCGGAATTAATGTCCACCACTTTACCGCAGAAACCAGCTCACTTGCGCCCGCCAGCCCGTACTTCACCAGCAGAATACTGACAAACAGCACGATGCCGACCAGCGAGTTCAGCAGCATAGCAATCAGAATGGTTGAGGAGCTCTGAGTGATGCGCACCATGAGCGTATTCTGAATCACCAGGCCAATGCCAGCGGCAACCAGAAACGCTAAGGTGAGGCTGCTGTTCATGCTTTTCCATCCGGATCGGTGCGGTTATCCAGCTGTAGTTGCATGAAGGTGAGGTCCAGCCAGCGGCCAAATTTGGTACCGACTTGCGGCATCTGCCCGGTCGTGATGAAACCTAAGGTTTCATGCAGATGCAAAGACGCGGCATTCTGCGCCTCGATACCCGCCACCATTACGTGCTTCCCACGACGACGCGCTTCTTCTATCAACGCAGCCAGCAGCGCGCGGCCAAGACCTTTTCCCTGGTGATCCGGGTGAACATACACCGAGTGTTCCACCGTATGGCGGAAACCATCGAAGGCCCGCCAGTCGCCATAGGATGAGTAGCCGGTCACCACGCCGTTTTCTTCGCTCACCAGCACCGGGAAATGGGCGAACTGGCGGGCTTCGAACCAGGCGATACGGTTGTCGGTATCAACGGTTTTATCGTTCCAGATAGCCGCGGTATGCACGACGGCATGGTTATAGATTTCGGCGATCGCCGCGCAATCTTCTTTCGTCGCAAAACGAATGCTCATGACTTGAACCTCAGAGAATGTTCACTATAGTATAACGATATGAATACTATTGAAGACAATTTAAATCAACGGATCGGTGCAAGAATTCGTATCGAACGTGAATCACGCGGCTGGTCATTGAGCGATCTCACCGAGCGTGCGGGCGTCTCTCGCGGCATGATCCATAAAATCGAACGCGGCGAGAGCAGCCCGACGGCGGCGCTGTTGGCTCGTTTGTCCGGTGCTTTTGGGATTAGCATGTCGACGCTGATTGCGCGAGCTGAAATGCAGGAGGGCAAACTGCTGCGCTTTGCCGATCAGCCCGTCTGGCACGATCCGCAAACGGATTATTTGCGCCGTCATGTTTCACCGCGTAGCGATATGCCGATTGATCTTGTGCAAATCGAACTGCCTGCGGGCAGCGATATTCCGATGCCTGCCTCGGCTTATGCCCTGGCGCGACAATTGATCTGGCTGACGAAAGGCGAGCTGGTTTTTGTCGAGGGCGATACGCGCCATGAGATGAAAACGGGGGATTGCCTTGAACTTGGCCCGCCGAACGACTGCCGGTTTATTAATGAGACGAAAGAAGCCTGTACGTATCTGGTGGTAAGGCTCAACACGCCTCCTGCCTGATGCGCCGCATATTGTTAAACGTAAAGTGCGAATCAACGCTACGCTCTGTACAGGTTTTCAAACAAAGGCACAGGTTATGACCAAAGAGACATTACGCCAGCGTCGCTGGGTTCTGGCATCACGCCCACACGGTGAGCCGGTTGCTGATGATTTCCGCCTTGAAGAGGCAAATGTTCCTGAACCCGCAGAGGGCGAAGTGCTGCTACGCACAATCTATCTTTCACTCGATCCCTATATGCGTGGGCGAATGAGCGATGCGCCATCTTACTCACCGCCGGTCGAACTGGGCGCGGTGATGGTGGGCGGCACCGTTAGCCGGGTAGAGCAATCGCGTCATCCGAATTTTAAAACGGGTGAATGGGTGCTGGGTTACAGCGGTTGGCAAACTTATGATGTATCCAACGGTGACGGGCTGGTGAAACTTGGCGATGCGCCGGAACATCCTTCCTGGTCACTCGGTATTCTGGGCATGCCGGGCTTTACCGCCTATATGGGCCTGCTCGATATCGGCCAGCCTAAGGTGGGCGAAACGCTGGTAGTGGCTGCTGCCACGGGCCCGGTTGGGGCGACGGTGGGGCAAATCGGTAAACTGAAAGGCTGCCGCGTGGTGGGCATTGCGGGCGGGCCAGAGAAATGCCGTCATGCGGTGGAGGTATTGGGGTTTGATCTCTGTATCGACCACCGGGCGAAGGATTTTGCCGAACAGCTTGCCAGCGCCTGTCCGGCAGGGATTGATGTGTACTACGAAAACGTAGGCGGTAAGGTTTTTGATGCCGTATTGCCACTGCTTAATACTTCGGCACGCGTGCCGGTATGTGGCCTGGTGAGCGGTTATAACGCTACCGACCTTCCTGATGGCCCCGACAGGCTGCCGCTGCTGATGGGCACTTTGTTGAAAAAACGGATCCGCATGCAGGGCTTTATCATTGGCCAGGACTATGGACATCGGATCGGTGAGTTTCAGGAGGAGATGGGCCGCTGGGTGCAGGAAGGAAAAATAAAATACCGTGAACAAATTATTGATGGCCTGGAGAATGCGCCTGCGGCGTTAATCGGGCTGTTAAAAGGGGAAAATTTCGGCAAAGTCGTTATTCGCCTCGCTAACGATAAGTAAAGATTGAAACGGCGTAGGTGATACGCCGTTTTTTTTCGTGCAAAAATATCATAAACCGCTTTAATATAGTGTAACAGAAGCGTTTATATAAAACGCTCAGCAAAAAGCATGATTTTTACGTAATTGATTCTCTCGCCATCATCAGGAAATGCAACACCGTCAGGTAGTCAATAACCGTATTTGAGATATGGCCCTGTATTGGGTCATGACGATGAGAGCGACCATTATTATGTTTGATTTTGCCAAAGCGCAAAGATTGAGTCTGACTCAACAGGTAGAACAAAATTTAAAAAATGCATTAATTATCGGCGCGCTAAAACCCGGCGCGCGACTGGTGACGAAAGATATCGCGGAAAGCCAGGGGATTAGTATTACCCCTGTGCGTGAAGCTTTGCTGCGTCTGGTCTCGTCCGGTGCGCTGTACGCGGCCCCAGCTCAGGCGTTTTTAGTCCCGGAGCTTAATCTGGCGCGTTATAATGAAATTCAGATAATCCGCAAAAAGCTGGAAGGAATGGCGGCAGCGGCGGCGTCTGAAAAAATGACCGTAGAAAAAGTAAGCCGATTACATCGATTAGTCGAAGAGTTTCACTCAATTAAAAGCAGCGGCGACATAGCTAAAACGTTACAGTCAAATTATCAGTTTCGTTTTTGTCTCTATGAATTTGCTGAAATGCCAACATTAACTGCGCTAATTGAGCAACTGTGGGTTCGCATTGGCCCCAGCTTCAATTATTTATACCCGCATGCGGATGAACAATTCTTTCAGCGTGAGTTTTATCGCGCATTACTTTTAGCGTTATCGAAAGGCGCGCAGGTGGAAAGTTATGAAGCTATCTGCGAGGTTATTGATGAAAGTGGGGCGATTATACAGAAACAATATACTAATTAATTTCAGAAATTAATTAGTACAGATAAACTCAATGCGTCAAATTTAGTAAACATCAAATATTGTTAGAGAAAACCCTCATCCCACAGGGACGAGGGTTGGGTTTGATTTACTCGAACGTCCAGCCCACGTTTAAGCCCACGCCGTAATTACGTCCCGGAGCGGGTTCGTAGTAGCGGCCATTTGATTCGTTAACGATGACGGAACCGACATACTCGCGATCAAACAGGTTATCCACGCGACCGAAGACGTCTATGTTCACCTTGCTAATGTTGAATTTATATCCGGTATTCAGACCGACGACCGTCCACGATGGCGCTTTAGCGGTGTTTTCATCATTCGCCATGATATCGCTCAGATAACGAATATCGCCCCCGGCGTACCAGCCGCTTTCTGGTTCATATCCCAGTGAGGCAAATCCCATATTGCGCGCGATCCCCGGCATACGATTGCCGTTACAGTTGCTATCGTCACATACGTTGGTGCGATAGGTTGCATCCAGATAGGTCCATGCGGCTTTCGCACGCCAGTTCTCAGCAAAGCGTTGATCAAGCGACAGTTCTGCGCCCTGTCGGCGTGTTTTCCCAGCGTTTTTATAGCTGGTGCGCCCGCCGCTGCTGGCATCGGTGACAATCTCGTTATCGGTGTTGGTCTGGAAGAGGGCAACTGAGAGCAACCCGTTGCCGATACGGGTTTTACTGCCAATTTCGACGGTGTCATTGGTCGACGGTTTAAGATCGAAATTCAAACCACTTTTCCCATCGGAGCGATAAGAAAGCTCGTTGATGGTCGGCGTTTCGAAACCGCGCCCGGCAGAAAGATAGACATTCCACGCATCGGTGATGGCGTACTTCAGTGAACCGGCGGGCAACCATTTGTGATAGTTGGCGTCGCCGCTGTCGTTGCCATTCTCAGGGGTGATGTAGCGATCGTTGGAATCAAACCAAACAGAACTATAGCGTACCCCGGCATCCAGGCTCAGTTTATCCGTCAATTGCCACTGGGTTTGCAGGTAGGGGTCGAGGTTCCACATCAGGTTACGTTCGTTGCGGCGCAAGTCGCCTTTCTGACCGTACTCCGGCGTGCTGCCGTTCATCACAAAGTTTTCATAACCCTTGCGCTGTTCGCTCATATTTTCATAATCGAGCCCGGTGGTGAAGGTCACCGGCACCAGCAGTTCGCCCCGGTGCGTCCAGCGGGTATCAATGCCCTGATAATGACGGGTGAGTTCAATCACGCCACCTGCATGAGTAGGGTTAAGCTGTGGCGCGCGTGGAATAGACTGGTACTGCGTGGTTTCGCGCTCGCCGGCGTAGAGCATCATGCTCAGATCATCGTTTTCCGTTAACTGACGATCGTAGCGTAAGCCTGCCTGCGTTTGCTTGATGGTTTTACGGGTGTGGTACTGCTCGGCGCGAGGCGACTGTTGCGGGTTATCGCGCCATTCGCTCTCAGTAAGCCCACCAGCATCATCGGCTTTAATATCGACGCTGTTAAACAGCAGCGTCAGTTTGCTGGCGTCATCAATGCGTACACCCAGTTTGGCGTTAGCGAGATTTTTCTGCGCACCGCTACGATCGCGGTAGCCGTGCGTCGAAAAACGGCTGGTGGAGACGGTGTAATCGACGTCACCTGCCTGCGTGCCGTCGCCCACTGCGCCGGAGGCTTTCAGGCCATATCGCCAGCTACCAAAACTGCCGTAATAGCTGCTGGCTTCGATGGTACCCGGCTGCTGCCCGGTTTGCGTGTTGACGTTGATCACACCGCCGGAGGAGTTCCCGTACAGCGCCGAGAAGGGCCCACGCAGGACATCGATACTTTCGACGCTGTTGATGTCAATATTAGAGGTCTGCCCCTGACCATCCGGCATGGTGGCGGGAATGCCGTCAACGTAGAGACGCAGCCCGCGCACGCCGAAGGTTGAACGCGCACCAAAGCCACGAATCGACAGCTGGAGATCCTGCGCATAGTTCTGGCGGTTTTGCACCTGCAAACCGGGTACTGCGCCAAGGGACTCAGAGAGATTCACGCGCGGCGCAGCGTGACGCATCTCCTCGCCATCGACCACGCTTACGGCCGCCGGGGTATCCAGTTCTGACAAAGTCTGTGGTGCCGCTGTAACGATGATCGTTTGCTCATCGGCTGCAAAAAGAGCAGGCGAGAAAATGAGCGGTAAGAGAAGCGCCGGAAGCGATGCTGAATGTACATTTATGATTTTCATTAGAAACCCGCAAGACGAACCAAATGGAACATTTCCTGGTTATGTTAATACTTATGTAAACATATTGAAAATCTTAGTGGCACTTTGCGTTAAACATGATGTCAAAAGATGAAAATTTTTACCTGCAACAGGGAATTAAGGCTCCACTTTCTGCTGATTAATGATTACTATTCGCATCTATAAAACGTCGTGCAATGACGCGATGAAGTAAAGAAGCCTTGTGAAGCAGTAACATATTGGTCCATCAAAGGGAGTCGTCATGTCATTACGTCAATTGTCTGCACCGCGTCTGCGTCGTTCGTTATTACTGAGCACTCTGTTACTGGCAGGTAGCTTCAGCGCTCATGCCGCCGACGAGATGCTGCGCAAAGCGGTCGGCAAAGGGGCTTATGAAATGGCCTATAGCCAGCAGGAAAATGCGCTCTGGCTGGCTACATCACAGAGCCGTAAACTCGATAAAGGCGGCATTGTTTACCGTCTTGACCCGGTGACGCTGGAAGTTACCCAGATTATTCATAACGATTTAAAACCGTTCGGCGCCACGATTAATAACCAGACCCAGACCCTCTGGTTTGGCAATACCACTAACAGCACCGTGACGGCGATTGACGCGAAAACCGGTGATGTGAAGGGGCGTCTGGTTCTGGATAACCGCAAACGCAGCGAAACCGTGCGCCCGCTGGCAACGCGTGAACTGGCTGTAGATGAGAAAACCAACACCGTTTACGTGACCGGGTTAGGTAAAGAGAGCGTAGTTTGGGCGATTGACGGCGAGAAACTGGCGCTGAAAGCGACCATCGAAAATACCGGTAAAATGGGCACCGGCCTGGCTGTGGATGCAGACAAGCAGCGTCTGTATGTGACCAACGGTGACGGCGAGCTGGTGACTATCGACACCGCGAGCAATAAAGTGCTGGAGCGTAAGAAACTTCAGGACGATGGCAAAGAGCACTTCTATATTAACATCAGCCTGGACACCGCAGGTCAGCGTGCGTTTATCACCGACTCTAAAGCACCGCAGGTGCTGGCGGTTGATCTGAAGTCTGGCAAGGTACTGGCGACTATCGATACGCCGGAATCCCTGGGCGTACTCTACAACCCAACTCGTGATGAAGTTTACGTGACGCAGCGTAAAGCGGGTACCGTGACGGTGATTGATGCGAAAACCTACAAGGTAACCAAAACCATCAAAACGCCAACCTTCCCGAACAGCCTGGCGCTTTCTGGCGATGGCAAAACCCTGTACGTGAGCGTGAAACAGGAATCGACTCGCGAGAAAGAAGCGACTCAGCCGGACGATGTGATTCGTATCGCGCTGTAATATAAAAAAAGCGGCTAATCAGCCGCTTTTTTATTCTCTTATATCAATTATGGCGCAGAGCGATGAATCTCATGCACGCGCTTACGTACGCCAAACCAACCCGCAACCAGCAGTACTGCAATCACCGGAATTGAGCCAATGGTGTAGGTACCATTTGGATAGTCAAACGCCATCAGCACCAGCACGCTGAACAGGAACAGCAGCGTGAGCCATGAGGTGAACGGTGCGCCCGGTAACTTAAAGCTGATATCCGCCGCTTTACCTTCTTTAATCGCTTTGCGCAGACGCATCTGGCAGACCACGATAAAGGCCCAGGAAGCAATAATCCCCAGCGATGCCACGTTCAGGACAATTTCAAACACCTGGGACGGCACCAGATAGTTCAGGAATACGCCGACCACATAGACGCCCAACGTCGCCAGGATACCCGCGTAAGGCACGTGCTGGCGGCTCATTTTGGACATGAACTTCGGTGCGGAACCGCCCATCGACATCGAACGCAGAATACGCCCGGTTGAATAGAGGCCCGAGTTCAGGCTGGAGAGCGCCGCAGTCAGGACCACTACGTTCATCACATCGCCCATATACGGCACGCCGAGTTTTGAGAAGAAGGTGACAAACGGGCTCTGGCCTGCCTGATAGGCGTTCCACGGCAGCAGCAGAACCAGCAGCACGACAGAACCGACATAGAACAGGCCGATACGCCAGATAACGCTGTTGATGGCGCGCGGCACGGTGTTCTCTGGATCTTTCGCTTCGCCGGCAGCGGTGCCAACCAGTTCAATAGAGGCAAAAGCGAAGACTACGCCCTGAACCAGTACCAGCGCAGGCAGCAGGCCGTGCGGGAAGAATCCGCCATTATCGGTGATGAGGTGGAAGCCGGTGGCGTTCCCGTCAAGCGGTTTACCGCTGCCGAGGAAAATCGTGCCGACAATCAGGAAGGCGACGATGGCCAGCACTTTCACCAGTGCGAACCAGAACTCCATTTCGGCAAACCATTTTACGCCGATCATGTTCATGGTGCCGACGATCGCCAGCGCGCCCAGCGCAAACACCCACTGTGGTACATCGCCAAACGCGCCCCAGTAATGCATATAGAGGGCGACGGCGGTGATGTCGACGATCCCGGTCATCGCCCAGTTGACGAAATACATCCAGCCTGCGACGTACGCGGCTTTTTCACCCAAAAATTCGCGGGCATATGAAACGAAACTGCCGCTGGAAGGGCGGTGTAATACCAGTTCACCCAATGCGCGCAGTATAAAGAAAGAGAAGATCCCGCACACCAGATAGACGATAGCCAGCGACGGCCCCGCCATCTGTAAACGTGCGCCCGCGCCGAGAAACAGGCCGGTACCAATCGCGCCGCCGATAGCAATCATCTGGATCTGACGATTGCCCATCGCTTTGTGATAACCCTCTTCATGGGAGTTCAGCCAACGGCGTTTCGCCGCACGCTGCTCCTCGGTGGTGTTGTGCTTTGTATTCATTAAATTTATACCTGCTTACCTGTCTAAATCCTTCACGGATGTCCTGTTACCCCGCGCAATAACAAACGATTGCGTGGATAGCAAATAATGCTGTCTTTCTCACGTTTCTGATGCAGAGATAAGACAAACATGGCGCTGCATCCTACACAAAACGCCATATTGACGCAAAATATAGATGCAGGTTCTCAGGGCCGCTCACAGCCTGGTTGCTGTCGATTCAGCAAACTTAACGATTTATGAATTCTGCTCATGGCTCCTTTCACATTTGCCGGGCTAATACTTGTCGCCTGGATGCGCTACGGTATAAAGCACAACGTAAGGAGAAACCGATGAAAATTATTCGTAGTGGATCGCTGCCGTCAGTTAAAGGCCCGGAAAACTGGTTTACCGGCACGGTCAGAATCGATGCGCCTTTCCAGGCTGAAGACCCCGCCAAAGTGGGTGGGGCAACGGTGACGTTTGAACCCGGCGCGCGCACCGCCTGGCATACGCATCCATTGGGCCAGACGTTAATTGTGACCCAGGGGCGCGGTTGGTTACAGGAGTGGGGGAAAGCGCCGGAAGTGTTAAATCAGGGGGATATCGCGTGGATCCCACCAGAGGTCAAACACTGGCATGGTGCGTGTGCCGAAACGGCAATGACCCATATCGCCATTGCCGAAGCCGAGAACGGCAGCCCGGTCACCTGGCTTGAGCATGTGACAGAGGAACAATATAAAGGCTGTTAATGTTAGCCTGAATATACATAAGAGCGAGCTATCCTACGGGGGCTCGCTTTTTTATTCTCCAGAATTAATGCAATCTTAAAATTTTCCTATGAGTTCAAAGCGTGAAAGGAGAAGTATACACTTTAGATGTGCAGATAATGGTGATCAGGGCAGGGCGGTAGCGCGCGGATGAATGATTAATAGCAATGATTTATGAATAATGATTCATGATATGCATGAATTCTGAAGGGAAATATGCAAATTACCAACAGCGAAATACATTTATCTATTACAACGATAGGGAAAATTGAAAATGCGCCGCAGTTCGATTTTTATCGTGAATGTTATGACCTGCTATTCACATTTGAATCGCAAGGCATACGCTATTCGCAAGTATGGCAATGCTATACAGGCGAACTGGATAAATTTCTAAAAGACCTAATCCTTTTAAAAGACAATGATATTTGTGATGAGATTTCTTTCGCCCCGATGAATGAAACTGGCATCATTGTTATCGGAAAAATCATGCAACCTTATGAAACTTATTATCTGAAATTCAGATTGCCTGCCGTATTGCGTTCAGAAATTTGTGTTCAAGGGGAGACAATGCTGGACCAGTCTTATATCGATAACATTATTATAGAATTTGCAGAATTGATGGATGTATGAAGGATATAGAGATGTTTAAACAAATCACGATCGCATTTGTATTGATGACGACGGTGGTAATACCTTGCACCGCGACGCGTACTGAGACCAAACCAAACGAAAATATCATCATTGGTACCCTGAGCCCGGATGCGGGAAATGACCTTGCGCATACGGCGTGTATGCTGAGCCGTTCAGGAAAAACCGATGCCAGCAACGTAGAATATATCGAGGGTGCGTACTGCCCGTTGGGGGCAAAAGAATGTGACTACTACGCCGTGATGAAGTTAAATGGTGTAGAAACGAGGTTAAAGCAAGTCATATCAAGTGAACATTCGGCGGCGTATTCCAACGGCGATATCACGCTGAATGCGCAACAAACGCGAATTCACCCTGAAACCGCGGACGATGAGGGAAGTGATTATAAGTTTGTGATGATGATTAAAACGAAAGGTGTTGAGAAGCGGGTTGAGATGGAGGGGTATTGTGGGGAGTGAGTGTGTTTACTAATGTTAAAATGACTCTAGCGTGATTATTAAAAAAAAAGGATGAAATTAACTCACTAAATTAATGCAACTCTTAATAGCATAGATAGCTGCGAAATGTATCCCGATAAAAACATCATTATCAAAAAACCATTATAGCGTAAGGTGGTGATAATAGGCTGAGCTTTGCAACTTCGATTAAAAAACGCCACTCCGGCGGAGTACAGTCATACCGGAGCAGCGGTAGCGATATATCGCCAGTTTCGGTTACGCCACAGACGGCGTGAGAGTAATACGATCCAGCGGCCCGACAATAAACAAATACGAAGCCAGGCCAATAAGCCCCATCGAGCCGACATACAGAATTGCATAGTCAAAAGATTGGGTATTCGCGAGGATCACGCCAATCACCAGTGGCGTCACAATGCTCGCGAGATTACCGCACATATTGAAAACGCCACCTGCAATACCTAACACCTCTTTAGGTGAGGTATCGCTCAACACGCACCAGCCCAGATTACCAAATCCTTTGGCAAAGAAGGCCAGGCTCATGGCCGCAATCACCACAAATTCCGAAGAGGTGTAGTTGGCGACGATAATGACGCACGAAAGCAGCATGCCGCAGATGACCGGGAATTTCCGCGCGGTCGTCAGGCTGTAACCGCGTTTAAGTAGCCAGTCAGAGAAGACGCCGCCCATTAATCCGCCGATGAATCCTGCGATAGCGGGAATACTGGCAACAAACCCAACTTTAAGAATCGACATGCCCTTTGCCTGATACAAATAGGTCGGAAACCAGGTCAGGAAAAACCAGGTAATGGATGTCACGCAGAACTGGCCGATATAAACGCCAATCATCATTCGGTTTACGCACACGCTTTTGATTTGCGCCAGCGTTAGTTTGTGCTGTTCTTTCTTACTTCCAAGCGTTGGCTCACCGCCTCCCTCACGAATATAATCCAACTCCTGCTGATTTACCTTTGGGTGTTGCAGCGGATCTTTCACTTTTACCAGCCAGAATATGCCCAGCAAAACGCCGATCGCCCCTATGTAATAGAAGACATAATGCCAGCTCAGGTTATGCAGAATAATTGTCATTAACGGCGTGATAATACCCAGTGAAATATACTGAGCTGCCTGATATACCGAAGTGACGAACCCGCGTTCATTGTTTGGGAACCACTGCACGCTTAGACGACTGTTTGCCGGAAAGGCCGGTGCTTCAATTGCGCCCATTAGTAAACGCAGCATCACCAGTACAATAAGCGGGCTGGCATAGAGATAAATAGTGCCCTGAAACATTGTCACCAAAGACCAGCCGATTAAGGCGCAGCCGTAAACCAGACGGGATCCGTACCGATCTAACAGCCAGCCGCCGGGCAGTTGCATAATGACGTAGGAAATACCAAATACGGAAAATGCGAGGCCCATAGCTTCCGGGTCGAATCCCAGCTCTTTACTCATAATCGGCGCAACAACGGAAAGTGTCGCGCGGTCGGCGTAGTTAAATACGGTGGCTAAAAACAGAAATATCAAAATGCTGTAACGGACGTTAGTACGTTTTATTATTGTATTCATCACCCACTCCTTTTTCAGGGTTGCGAGAGAATGTTGTAGGGTAAGAGGGCGGGTTAACCCGCCCGAAGATTATGGACGTTTGCCAAACTCACAAGAAAGCTGCGTCCAGCGGCGGGCCTGCTCGCTGAGGCTGAAACCCAGGCCGTGGCGATCGGAAATCCACATACGGCCATCGCGCAGTTCCAGTTGTTCATTAAATAGCGGGTTCAACCACTCGAAATGCTCCAGCCACGGCTCCAGCGGATAGGCTGCGGAGAGATGTAAGTGAACCTCCATCGCGAAGTGCGGAGCCAGCTTACGGCCATGTTTCGCGGCGAGATCCATAATCTTCAGGAAGGGAGAGATGCCCCCAACGCGCGGCGCATCCGGCTGAACAAAATCACTGGCATTGCCCAGAATCAGCTGTTCATGCTCGCGGAAGCTGGTCAACATTTCACCGGTAGCGATTGGCGTATCCAGTGCGGCGGCAAGCTGTGCGTGGCCTTCAACGTCATAGGCGTCGAGCGGCTCTTCAATCCAGATTAAATTGAACTGCTCCATTTTTCGTCCCATACGAATGGCGGTTTCGCGATCCCACTGCTGATTGGCATCGACCATTAGCGGGAAATCATCGCCCAGCGCTTCACGTACGGCGGTCAGGCGGCGGATGTCCTCTGCGCAGTTTGGCTGGCCGACTTTCAGCTTAATGCCGCCAATGCCGTTTTCACGCGATATCACCACGTTTTTAAGTACCTGATCCAGCGGCGTATGCAGGAAACCACCTGAAGTGTTGTAGCACTGCACGGAATCGCGATGAGCACCCAAAAGTTTTGCCAGCGGTAAGCCTGCTCGTTTTGCTTTCATATCCCACAGCGCGATATCGATAGGGGAGATGGCCTGCACGGCCATGCCACTTCGGCCAACGGATGCCCCGGCCCACAATAGTTTGGTGTAAATCTTGTCGATATCGTTGGGATCTTCACCCAGCAGGTTGTCGGCTATTTCTTTGGCATGCGCGTAGATACCCTGGCCGCCTGCGCGTTTGGAATAGCTAAAACCAACACCTTCGAAACCATCGCGGCTGCGAATTTCGGCGATGATTATCGCCACCTCGGTCAGTGGTTTCTGGCGTCCGGTGAGTACTTTTGCGTCACTTACTGGGGTGGCAAGTGGCAGGAAGGCGAGTGAAAGCTTCACCCATTCAATACGGTCGCCGGTTTCTGCAGCGGTTTTACTGTTGGCCGCTTTGGCGTAGGTCACGGCGTCGGAATTTGCGCTAAAGGTCATAATAAGCTCCAGATATAAAATGTTTGCGCTAACATTTGTATCCTGGTCTTATTTAACAGGCCAGCGGGATGGATTAAATTTGAACAAACGATCACAATAGCGCAGTGAAAAAGGGAAAATTACGTAACCCTGGTCTCGTTCCAGGTAAATTTGGCAATCTGCACAATGAATAATGATATCGCTAACATTTGATTGCTGGCACAGTAACTTAAGCAGTTGTTTTTACTGAGATAGCGTAGAGCTCGTCTGGTAATAGCGAGGAACATCATGAATAATGCATATTCAACATCATCATCTGAGGCAGGGCTAACGACAGTGAAGCGTCCCGAAACACCCCGTGCGCCAACGCTCGAAGACGTGGCGCGTGCTGCCGGATTATCCTCCATGACGGTCAGTCGGGCGCTCAATACGCCTCAGCTGGTGAGGCCAAAAACGGTCGAAAAAGTGATGCAGGCAGTGCGTGCCACGGGGTATATCCCGAATGCACTTGCTGGCGGGCTTGCATCCAGGCGTAGCAAACTCATTGCCGTTGTGGTGCCGCAAATTAACAACAATATGTTTGTTGATACCATTCAATCGTTAAGCGACACCCTGGCCCAGCGCGGCTATCACATTCTGCTGTGCGTGGCGGGTTATACACAGCAAACGGAAGCAGAACTGGTGGCAACGCTCCTTTCTCGTCGCCCGGATGGGGTGGTGCTCACCGGTATCCATCACACCACAGAACTCAAAAAAGTCATTCTTAATGCCGCAATTCCGGTGGTGGAGATCTGGGATCTCACACCAACACCGCTGGATATGCTGGTGGGTTTTTCCCATGAAAAAGTCGGTCAGGCGACCGGAGAGTACCTGGTAAGTAAAGGCTATCGACGCCCAGGATTGCTGTGGACCGCCGATCGTCGTGCAGCCCAACGTAAGCACGGTTTATGTGATGTTCTGAAACGTTATGACATCGGCGAACCGCCACAAATTGATGTGCCGCTTCCTGCCTCATTGGCGCTTGGCCGCACCGGCTTGAGTCAGCTTTTGGCTGAAAGTCAGTTCGATATTATCGTTTGCAGTTCTGACACTCTGGCGCAGGGAGCTATCATGGAAGCGGAATCTCGCGGGTTACGTGTTCCTCAGGATCTCGCGGTGATCGGGTTCGGGAATCTTGATTTTGCTGCGTTTAATCGCCCGGCAATCACCACGGTAAGCGTCGACCGACGCGGGATCGGTGAACGTGCAGCGGTACTGCTGGCCGATCGTATCGAGCATGTTACGTGCAATGAAACGATTCTGGATTTAGGGTTTGAACTCATTGAGCGGGAGTCGGCGTAGACTCCGTTCATCCTCATTTTCACCTGTTGCACTACACTTATCCCTTTCCCCAAAAGTGGAGGCAGCATGATAACGCTCTACGGTGTACCGGGCTGGGGTTCCGCCATCAGCGAACTGATGTTAACGCTCGCGAAAATACCTTATACGTTTATTGATGTTGATGGTTTTGACCAGCCGGGGCCAAAGCGCGAATTACTGAAAGCGCGCAATCCGCTTTGCCAGGTGCCGACGCTGGAACTGGAAAATGGCGAAATCATGACCGAGACGGCGGCCATCGCCCTGATGGTGCTCGACCGTTGCCCCGACCTTGCGCCGCCGATAGGGCGAGCGGAAAGGCAACAGTTTCAACGTCTGCTTATCTGGCTGGTTGCCAATGTCTATCCCACTTTCACCTATGCTGATTATCCCGAACGTTGGGCAGCAGAAGCTCCGGAACAGCTAAAAGAAAACTGCATTGAATACCGTAAGTCGCTTTATCTCTGGCTGGAAACACAGCTAAGTGCTCAACCGTACGCGCTGGGTCGCGAGATCACATTGCTCGATTGCTATATCGCGGTGATGGTGACCTGGGGCCCGCGACGCCCGTGGTTTGAGGTGAATACGCCTGGGTTAGTGTCGGTGGCCGACGCCGTCTCCCAGCGAGGCGATCTCCAGCAGGTGCTGCGTGATAATAAATTAATCTAAATCATAAACGCGTAAGGGGAAGTGCGGTTAAGGTAAGTGCTCGCAGGAACGCGTCGCAGCGTATCCCATTCATTCAGGACAGGATGTCACAACAATGAAATCATATCGTTCTCTTAATCTTGCCGCCTTGCTTTTTGCCGCCTTCAGTGCGCAAAGTGAAACGACTGTTCCTCAGGATGTTCAGCGTTTTATCGATGAGGCCGAAATTTGCCAGCATCTGGCCGGAGAATGGGATCCGTCACTCCCGGAACAACAGCAGCAAGAGATAAAAGCCGGTGTCGATGAACACTGCGCAAAGGCGGAGAAACAACTTCCGGCATTACGCGGTAAATACAGTGAAGAACAGGATATTCTGGCGATGATTTCGGGGTATTCGTTGTAAGTGAGTCTGGCGTAAGGAGCTGTATTACCGGTTGCGGACTGCTGAAAAAAGATACTATAATTTGTATATCCATTGTATATACGGATTCCATTATGACAAGCAGAAATAAAGAAGCGCCCATCAACCTTAGAGCGAATCAACGACAGCGTGATCTGATTGATCTGGCGGCACAGCTCATCTCGCTTTCTCGCACTGATTTTATGCTTAATGCTGCCTGTGAAAAGGCACAAGAAGTGCTGTTAGATCAACGGCTTTTTATCGTAGATGACCAGCAATTTGCCGAATTCCAACGCATCCTGGATACACCCTTGTCTGAGAACAAAGGCTTTCAGGAACTGATGAGTGATAAATATTCATGGTAAAAGATCTCACGGAGAGATTAACTTATTCCCACAATGTGGATGAGTTTAGCTGCGGTGAGCCAGTGCTGGATAACTGGCTTCGCAGTCGGGCATTAAGTAATGAAGAGAGTGGCGCGACAAGAACATTTGTTTTATGTCCAAAAGGCAGCCAGCAGGTAATCGGATATTACTCTTTGTCTACAGGCGCTATCCAGCGTGAAGCGGTACCCGGTGCTTTTCGTCGAAACATGCCAGAACCTATTCCCGTTGTTTTAATTGCACGGTTCGCCGTAGATAGCGCGTTTCAAAAGCAGCGCTGGGGAGGGAAACTTCTGCGCGAAGCGGTAATGCGTGCGATGTTAATCGCGGAAACGGTAGGCGTGCGTGGCCTCGTCGTGCATGCGCTTAATGATGCCGCCAAGGCGTTTTATCTGCGCTTCGGTTTTGTTGTATCCCCGATCCAACCCCACACGCTGGTTCTTGCCCTTCGTTAACGCACAATTTAACAACCTGCCCGCCGTACCTGTGGTAGCTTTAAACCTCTTATAACAAGGAGCTTGCTATGCCACACGTTGATATCAAAAGTTTTCCTCATGAACTGAACGCCGAAGAGACCGAAGCGCTGGCTGCGGATATTACCGAGGTGATCATCCGTCATCTGCACAGCAAAAATAGTTCCGTGAGTGTCGCCTGGACGCAGGTTCAGCCGGAAGCATGGAAAGAAGTCTGGGATAGCCAGATTGGTCCGCACATGAATGAGCTTATTAAAAAGCCGGGTTACAGCATGTAATGCTTCGCCGGGTGGCAGCGGCTACCCGGCGCAATGTTCGGCTTGTTAATCCAGCGCGCGCACCAGCTTCCCGCTGGTGACGAACGCCCCCGCCCCAAGGTGATGCAGCGTATTACGCTTATCATCATCAAACAGCCAGCGCCCCTCAATAAACGCGTTGCCATCAGCGGCAGCAGAGACCACTTCGCCAAATAAGGTGTCGTATCTTTCGGCGGCATTGATTTCGGGCAGCAGGCGACACTCCATCCACGCCAGACACTTTTCCTCAATCATCGGCAACCCCAGGACCGGGCCGTTAACGGTTGGGATGCCGTAGCTGTTAAATTTATCCTCATCGCGACCGGAGGTGCTGCCAACGGCATACGTCCAGTTGATGGCCGCCACCCCCGGCACCACGATGCCGAAGGTGCCGTTACGCTCGATAAGTTCGCGCGACCAGGCGCTTTTATCCACCACGATCGCAATGCGCGGCGGATCAAACTCCACGGGCATCGACCACGCTGCTGCCATCACATTGCGGCGGCCACTTTTTTCGTCCTTACTGGTGATAAGGATCGTCGGGCCATGATTCAGTAAACGGCTGGCATGTCTTAACTCAACAGGGCGGAAATGGCTCATAGGGTGTCCAATAAAAGTTTATACATCATACTAGTAATGTCGTATCTCTCGCATAAAGCAAGTGCGTACCGGGTGAATCGCCACTGTCGATAAAAAGTGGCTCAATTCCATCGATGTTTGTCAATCAGGCCTATTTTTCAGGATGGCAACAGCCGCCATACTGGCGCCATCTGAACACGTCAGGAGTACTGAGATGAAAATTACCCAGGTGCGCAACGCAACCCAGATTATCCATTTTGCCGGTAAATCGTTCCTTATCGACCCGCTGCTGGCAAAGAAAGACGCTTATCCCGGCTACGCAGGCTGCGTCCGATCGCATATTCACGTGCCGATGGTCGAATTACCTTTTGATATCGACACGCTGTTAGCGGTGGATGCCATTATTGTGACCCATACGCATCCGGATCACTGGGACGACGCGGCGGTTAAGCTGATTCCCAAAGATAAGCTTATTTATGTGCAGAATGAACGCGACCGCGCATTACTAACCTCGCAGGGTTTTACACATTTGTCGCTATTATCTGAACATTCAATGTTCGGTGAAATTGAGCTGATTAAAACCGAGGGGCAACACGGTTCGGACGCCGCTTATGCGGATGCGGCGGTGGGTGAGCGAATGGGCGACGCCTGCGGGGTAGTCTTCCGCCATCCGTCAGAGAAAACGCTCTATCTCATTGGCGATACTATTTGGGTTCAACCCGTTGCGGATAACCTGCATCGCTACCAGCCCGGCGTCGTCATTATGAATACCGGCTGGGCGCATATTTTAAAATACGGCCCGATTATTTTTGGTGCTGAAGATCTTATTCGCGCGCATCTTATTGTGCCGGAAGCACAGATTGTTGCTACCCATATGGAAGCGATTAATCACTGCCTGTTAACCCGTAAAGAACTACTGGAATATGCGCGTATCAATGAAATCGATGCATTTGTCAGCGCACCGGATGACGGTGAAACGATTGCATTCTGATATGACGCATAGCACCGCACAA
Source organism: Pseudocitrobacter corydidari (assembly GCF_021172065.1). Lineage (NCBI taxonomy): Bacteria > Pseudomonadati > Pseudomonadota > Gammaproteobacteria > Enterobacterales > Enterobacteriaceae > Pseudocitrobacter > Pseudocitrobacter corydidari. Next base: position 1,241,753 of record NZ_CP087880.1, read on the forward strand.
AAACGCCAATAGAAGGGCAAAAATGGGTTATAAGTACTGCACTGAATGATAAGGAATGACTTATGACGCCATTTTTGCACGCTTATTTTTCCCGACTTGGCTGGGAAGGAACCCCTGAAACCACCGTCGAGACGCTGCGTAAACTGCATCTGCTGCACAACTGTGCCATTCCTTTTGAAAACATTGATGTTTTACTGCCGCGTGAAATGCAGCTGGACGATCAATCCTTGCAGGACAAATTGATCACCGCCCGCCGTGGCGGGTATTGCTTTGAGCAGAATGGCCTGCTGGAGCGTGCGCTGCATGAACTCGGCTTTACTGTTCGCAGCCTGCTTGGACGAGTCGTACTGGCAAACCCGCCGCAACTTCCCCCGAGAACGCATCGCTTATTGCTGGTGGATGTGGAAGGTGAGCGCTGGATAGCCGACGTCGGTTTCGGTGGCCAGACCCTAACCGCGCCGATTCGTCTGCAGGCCGACATTGAGCAAGTCACGCCGCACGGCGATTACCGTTTGTTGCGCGAAGGTGTGAACTGGACACTCCAGTTCCGCCATCATGAACACTGGCAGTCGATGTATATTTTCACGCTCGATAAGCAGTATTTCGCCGATCATGTGATGGGCAATTTCTGGTCCGCGCACTGGCCGCAGTCGCATTTCCGTCACCATCTGCTGATGTGTCGCCACCTGCCCGAGGGTGGAAAGCTCACCTTAACCAACTTTAGCTTTACCCATTGGGAGAAGGGCCATGCGGTCGAGAAGACGCGGCTTGCCGACGTCTCCGCGCTTTATGAAACACTGCAAACGCGTTTTGGATTAGGTGTGGATGACCCGCGTCATGGATTCAGCGAAGCCGAGCTGGCGGCGGTGATGGCGGCGTTTGATACGCATCCGGAGGCGGGGAAGTAAGCGCTATGCGACTTCACCTCGCGGCGTCTGGCGTACTGCGCCCGGCGCTTTACCGGTAATACGTTTGAATGCGCGGCTGAACGCGGCGAGTGAACTGTAGCCAAGCCGAAAAGCAACCTGTTCCAGGGCGGATCCCTCATCAGCGATATACTGCATCGCCAGGCGCATTCGCAGTTCTGTCAGATAGCGGGCGGGCGTTGTCCCGGTTGCGGCCAGAAAGCGTTCGGCAAAAATTGAGCGTGAAATGCCCGCTTCCCGCGCCAAATCTTCTACTTTCCAGTTGTTACCCGGCTGCGTATGCATCGCATGGATCGCGCGCCCCAGCTTTGGATCGCGAAGCACCTGCACCCATCCCGTTGCACTTCCGCAGCCGCTTTCCACCCAACCGCGTACGATAAGCGCGGCCACGACGTCCGCAAGGCGTGCAAGGATGCCGGCGTATCCCGCCTGACGCGTGAGGGATTCGCGCTCCATAGCGGTAAGCAAGGGGTGAATTTCCGGCCATGTCGTCAGCAGGCGGCTTACCAGCATTACTTCCGGCATGGCTTTTACCAGCGGTTGCATGCCGCCAAGTTCAAAATCCATGCATCCGCTGAAGATAATCGCGCTTTCATCCGCCGCCGTTTCGCAGCCATTTTTGACACAGCATACGGTGGGGCAGACGGGCGTTGTCGGTAGGTCCAGAACATTCATTGATGTGGCGCGCTCATCTGAGAGCAGGAAATGACCGGAGCCATTCGGAATAAACAGCGCATCGCCGCTTTCGAGATTGAACTGTTGCCCGCTTGCAGTGCGTAGCAGCACTGGCCCACGACTAATGAAATGAAATTGGGCTTTACCCGCGACGGCGCTGAACTCTACGCCAAACGGTCGGCCGCTCTCAATACGGCGGTAGCTGACGCCAGAGAGACGCATGCCTGCCAACAGTTCGCTGGTGAGATCGAGATGCTGAAGCGCCATAACACCACTCCCGGACGAATTATCAAGAGTAAAGGGGTTTCCATCATAGATCGTCTGATGAGGATTTCCTAATCTTGTCGAAAATTTGTTAATTATTCTGGAGAGATGTTTATGAGCACATGCATTGCAGCGGAAGCCAGTCTGGATAAAACCAAACCGGCCTGGCGGGCGGTCTATGCACTGGCGCTGGGGGTCTTTGGCTTGATCGTGGCGGAATTTCTACCTGCCAGTCTGTTGACGCCCATGGCGGCAAGCCTGAACGTGAGCGAGGGGATGGCCGGGCAAGCGGTGACGGCGACGGCCTTAATTGCGCTGGTAACGGGCTTATTGATTACGCCTGCGACCAAAAATATCGATCGCCGCTGGGTGTTAATGTTCTTCTCTGTTTTACAGATACTCTCCAGCCTGCTGGTGGCCTTTGCGCCATCGCTGAATGTTTTGTTAGTAGGCCGTTTACTGCTGGGTATTGCGATTGGCGGCTTCTGGTCAATGTCGACGGCGACCGCGATGCGGCTGGTACCCGCTGCGATGGTGCCGAAGGCACTGGCGATCATTTTCAGCGCGGTCTCTATCGCCACCGTCGTGGCAGCACCGCTCGGCAGCTACCTTGGCGGACTGATTGGCTGGCGTAATGTCTTTATCCTCTGTGCGGCCCCGAGCGTTGTGGCGCTGTTCTGGCAACTTTGGGTGTTGCCATCCATGCGTCCGCAAAGCGTGGGCAGCTTTGCCACGCTGTTTAAGGTGCTGGCTCGCCCCGGCATGTTAGGGGGGATGTTCGCCACCATTTTAATTTTTAGCGGTCATTTTGCCTTTTTCACTTATTTACGACCATTTCTGGAAACCGTAGCGCAAACCAGCGTGGAGGGCGTTTCGTTGATATTACTTGGCTTCGGCGTGGCGAATTTTATCGGTACGTCCGTTGCGGGTTATCTGTTGAGCCGCAACTTACATTTAACGCTGGCGCTGGTGCCGTTTGTGATGAGCTTCCTGGCGCTGCTGATGGTGATATTTGGTCATATGGTGTTACTTGATGCACTGCTGGTAGCGATGTGGGGCTTTGCCTTTGGCCTGGTGCCGGTAGGCTGGTCGACGTGGCTTGCCACTACCGTACCGGATGAAGCGGAGAGCGCAGGGGGATTACTGGTGGCATCCATCCAACTGGCGATTAGCGCGGGCGCTGCGGGCGGTGGCCTGGTGTTTGATCTCAACGGTGCCAGCGGCGTATTCATGGGGAGTGGGATTCTACTGTTGAGTGCGATGGTGATTGTCTTCGCGCGGGTAAGAGTGAAGCCAGTGGCGCAATAAGCATGTGATGAACGATACCATGCCCGGTAAGCGCAAGCGCCACCGGGCATTTTTAACGTTTAGCGACGTGACCGCACTACCTGATAGCGCCGCGTTACATACTCAATTGGCGCACTCCATACGTGTACCAGACGGGTGAACGGGAAGAGCAGGAAGATAGTCATCCCCAGCACCAGATGAACGCGGTAGATGATCGCTACTCCGTCCAGATACGTGGACGCACCGCCCTGGAAGGTCACCACGCTCTGCGCCCAGCCGACCAGCTTCAGCATTTCGCTGCCGTCCGGATGCTGCGCCGAGAACGGAATGGTGGTCAGCCCGAGAATACACTGAATCAGCAAAATGCTGAGGATCAGGATATCGGCGGTGCTCGAGGTGGCGCGCACGCGTGGGTTGGTCAGACGACGCACCAGAAGGCCTGCGCCGCCCACCAGCGTGAGCACACCGCACACGCCGCCGAGGATCATGGCCATTTGCTGTTTTACCGCAATCGGCAGAAACCAGGCGTACATCCAGTGGGGCGTTAGCATGCCGAACAGGTGACCGAAGAAGATCCCCAGAATGCCGACGTGGAAGAGATTCGACCACAACACCATCCCGCGTTTGTCGAGCATCTGGCTGGACGAGGCGCGCCACGTATACTGACCGTAGTCATAACGCACCCAACTGCCGAGTAAAAATACTGTGCCGCAAATATAGGGGTAGATGTCATAAAAGAAGACGTTGAGAAACTGGATCATTTCGGGCCTCCGGCACGGACGTCGACGTACTGCGGGGCAACGTCCTGGCTAAAGCGTCGTTGATAGCTTTGCAGCGGGGAACTGTCACAGCTGGTGGCATTATCTTCGATAAATTTCACCTGCTCCTCTTCCCAGACTGCATCAAGCGCCTGTCGGGTGTCGTCACGCGTTTCACCCGCCACCTGTTTTGTGACACTGTCACTTGAAAGTGAGGTATTGGCGATAATCAGCAGGGCATCAAAAATCTGATACCACGGTGCCTCGCGCTGTTTTAGTCGCCCGCCCAGCAGCGCCAGAATCGGCGCGACGTTCTGTAATCCATCCTGCGCCTCGTGAGGCGGAAGAACGCTGAGATATTCCAGATACAGCGGCAGATAATCGGGTAGTTCGCGACAATCGATCTGCAGCCCGGCTTTTTCATACTGAGCCATTAAATCGACCATCGCCTGACCGCGATCGCGCGATTCCGCATGCACGTGCTCAAACAGCAGCAGCGAGGTGGCGCGACCGCGTTCAAAAAACTCGCACCATTCCGCCTGTTTATCGAGCAGCGGTACGCTGAGATGCTTCACCACAAAGGGCAGCAGCATCGGCGCATCGCGTTCTACCAGGTTAATCAGCTCGTCGCGATTCTCCCAGCACACCTCATCCGGATACTCCAGCAGCAGGCCGATCACCTTCAATATTTGCATCACTCTCCCTCCGCTTTTTCGCGCACTTCCGTGATGTTGATGGCATCGATTCGCTGGCTGTTGAAGAGGTTGAATTTAGTGTCTGAACCGTGACAGCCGTCGCCAAAGGTAAAGCCGCAGCCGTTGCGTTCCGGGAAGGCATCTTCCGCCAGTTCGCGGTGGCTGGTCGGGATCACAAAGCGATCCTCGTAGTTAGCGATCGCCAGATAACGGTACATCTCTTCAACCTGTTCCACGCTGAGCCCCACTTCTTCAATCGCGCGGGTATCGGTAACGCCTTCGACGGTTTGTGAGCGTTTATAGTGGCGCATCGCCATCATGCGTTTCAGGGCGCGCAGCACCGGGCCGGTATCGCCCGCGCTCAGCATATTGGCGAGGTATTGCACCGGAATACGCAGGGTTTCCACGGCAGGCAACACGCCGCCATTACGCGGCAGGCCACCAGCGTCGGCAACGGACTGAATCGGTGACAGCGGCGGCACGTACCAGACCATCGGCAGGGTGCGATATTCCGGATGCAGCGGCAGGGCCAGCTTCCAGTCCATCGCCATTTTATAGACCGGCGAGCGCTGGGCGGCGTCGATAACGTTTTGCGGAATACCCTGTTTCAGCGCTTCTTCAATGACCGCCGGGTCGTTCGGGTTCAGAAACACCTCGCACTGACGCTCATAGAGATCCGTTTCATGTTCGGTGCTCGCCGCTTCTTCGATACGGTCCGCATCATAGAGCAGCACGCCCAGGTAGCGGATGCGCCCGACGCAGGTTTCCGAACAGACGGTCGGCTGGCCGGACTCAATGCGCGGGTAACAGAAAATGCATTTTTCTGATTTGCCGCTCTTCCAGTTGAAGTAGATTTTTTTGTACGGGCAGCCGCTGATGCACATCCTCCAGCCGCGACATTTATCCTGGTCGATAAGCACGATGCCATCTTCTTCACGCTTGTAAATCGCGCCGCTCGGGCAGGTCGCCACGCAGCTGGGGTTCAGGCAGTGTTCACACAGGCGCGGCAGATACATCATGAAGGTATTTTCAAACGCGCCGTACATCTCTTTCTGCATCGACTCGAAGTTGCGGTCGTGGGCGCGCTTATCGAATTCACCGCCCAGCAGCTCTTCCCAGTTCGGGCCCCATTCGATCTTATTCATGCGCTTGCCGCTGATCAGCGAACGCGGACGCGCGGTTGGCAAATCTTTCCCTTCCGGCGCATTGTGCAGCGTCTGATAATCATAGGTGAAGGGCTCGTAATACTCATCAATAGCCGGCAGCACCGGGTTGGCGAAGATTTTCGATAACAGGCCGAGCTTACCGCCCAGGCGCGGCGTGAGCTTACCGCTGATACCGCGCACCCAGCCGCCTTGCCATTTATCCTGATCTTCCCAGTTTTTCGGATAGCCAATACCGGGCTTGGTTTCCACGTTGTTAAACCACGCGTACTCCATGCCTTCGCGGCTGCTCCAGACGTTTTTACAGGTCACCGAGCAGGTGTGGCAGCCGATGCATTTATCAAGATTCAGTACCATTCCAACTTGCGAACGTATTTTCATTTTTTCGCCTCCTGTACCTGATCCTGACCTTCGCCATCCAGCCAGTTAATGTTTTTCATTTTGCGGATCATGATGAACTCATCGCGGTTTGAACCGACCGTTCCGTAGTAGTTAAAGCCGTAAGCCAGCTGCGCATAGCCGCCAATCATGTGCGTCGGTTTCGGGCAGACGCGTGTGACCGAGTTATGGATCCCGCCGCGCCGTCCGGTAACTTCTGAGCCCGGAATATTCATGATGCGTTCTTGGGCGTGATACATCATGGTCATGCCCGGTGGAATTCGCTGGCTGACCACTGCGCGAGCGGTAAGCGCACCGTTGGCGTTGAAGGCTTCAATCCAGTCGTTATCGGCGATGCCGAGCTCTTTGGCATCGGTTTCGCTTATCCACACAATCGGCCCGCCGCGTGACATAGTCAGCATCAGCAGGTTCTCACTGTAGGTGGAGTGGATGCCCCATTTCTGGTGCGGCGTCAGGAAGTTAAGCGCTTTCTCCGGGAAGCCGTTGGGCGGTATTTCCTTCATGTGCGTGACGCTGCGGGTATCGATCGGCGGCCGATAGGCGACTAACGCCTCGCCAAAATCGCGCATCCAGGCGTGGTCCTGGTACAGCTGTTGTCGCCCGGACACCGTGCGCCATGGGATCAGCTCATGCACGTTGGTGTAACCGGCGTTATAGGAAACATGTTCGCTCTCAAGACCTGACCAGGTCGGGCTGGAGATGATTTTGCGCGGCTGGGCCTGAATATCGCGAAAGCGGATCTTTTCATCTTCTTTGTTCAGCGCCAGGTGGGTGTGATCGCGCCCGGTAAATTCGCCCAGCGCTTCCCAGGCTTTTACCGCCACCTGGCCGTTGGTTTCCGGGGCCAGCGAAAGAATCACTTCTGAGGCGTCCAGCGCGGTTTCGATTTTCGGGCGGCCTTTGGCCGGGCCATCCAGCTTGACGTAGTTCAGCTTGCCGAGGAAATCGACTTCCTGCTGCGTTTTCCAGCTAATGCCTTTCCCGCCGTTGCCCAGTTTATCCATCAACGGGCCGAGGGACGTGAAACGTTCATAGGTGGCCGGGTAGTCACGCTCAACGGCAATAATGTTTGGCGCGGTTTTCCCTGGAATCAGGTCACATTCGCCTTTGCGCCAGTCTTTAATGTCAAACGGCTGAGACAACTCCGCCGGTGAATCATGCTGAAGCGGCAGCAGCACGATATCCGTTTCCTGGCCCAGATGCCCCTGGCATACTTCAGAGAAGGATTTGGCAATGCCTTTGTAGATCTCCCAGTCGCTTTTCGACTCCCAGGCCGGGTCGACGGCGGCGGAGAGCGGGTGGATAAACGGGTGCATATCCGAGGTGTTCATATCGTCTTTTTCATACCAGGTGGCGGTCGGCAGAACGATATCGGAGAACAGACAGGTGCTGGACATACGGAAATCGAGCGTGACCAGCAGATCCAGCTTGCCCTCAATAGCGGTGGTTTGCCACTCCACTTCTTCAGGTTTCACATCATCGGTGGAACCCAGTTCTTCACCCTGAATACCGCTATCCGTGCCCAGTAAATACTTAAGCATATACTCATGCCCCTTACCGGAAGATCCCAACAGGTTAGAACGCCAGATAAACAGGTTACGCGGGTGGTTTTTACCGCTGTCCGGCTGTTCGCAGGCCATGCGAATATCACCGGATTTCAGCGACTGCGCGGTGAAGTCCGTTGGCGATACGCCTGCGGCTTCCGCCATCCCTTTGATGTGCAGTGGATTCAGATTGAGCTGCGGGGCAGACGGCAGCCAGCCCATTCGTTCAGCGCGGACGTTAAAGTCAACCAGATGACCCGTGTATTTGCCCGGATCGGCCAGCGGTGAGAGTAACTCCTGGGCGGTGAGTTTCTCGTAGCGCCACTGGCTGGCGTGGTTGTAGAAGTACGAGGTGCTGTTCATGTGGCGCGGCGGACGGTTCCAGTCCAGCGCGAAGGCCAGCGGCAGCCAACCGGTTTGCGGACGCAGTTTCTCCTGGCCGACATAGTGGGCCCAGCCGCCGCCGCTTTGACCGACACAGCCGCAGAACACCAGCATGTTGATCATCCCGCGGTAGTTCATATCCATGTGGTACCAGTGGTTGACCCCGGCACCGAGAATAATCATTGAACGACCGTGCGTTTTGTTGGCGGTGTCGGCAAACTCGCGAGCAATCAGCTCAATGTTTCTGCGCGGTACACCGGTGATCTGCTCGGCCCAGGCCGGGCTGTAGGCTTTGACATCATCATAGTCGGTGGCGGCGTGCTCGTCGTTCAGACCGCGATCGAGGCCATAGTTTGCCAGGATCAGGTCATAGACGCTCACCACCAGGCCACTGTGACCATCGGCGAAGGTCAACTGTTTCGCCGGAAGCTGGCGCACCAGAATCGGTTCCTGTTTGACGCTGCGGAAATGCGGGTTTTCATTGCCGCCAAAGTAGGGGAATGCCACGCCTGCCACCGTATCACGGGTGTCCATCAGCGACAGCGTCAGTTCGGTCTCCTGACCGGCTGCCAGTGATTCCAGATTCCATTTGCCTTTCTCGCCCCAGCGAAAGCCAATCGAGCCGTTCGGCACCACCAGTTCGCCTGTGGTGTTGTAGGCCACGGTTTTCCATTCCGGATTATTGCTTTCACCCAGACCATCCACGAGGTCGGAGGCGCGCAGCATGCGGCCTGCGCTGTACGAACCATCTTCACGCGCGTCGAGCATTACCAGCATCGGCATATCACTGTAGCGACGGCAGTAGTTGAGGAAATATTGGCTTGGGTTATCGAGGTGGAACTCTTTGAGGATCACATGGCCCATCGCCATCGCCAGGGCGCTATCGGTGCCCTGTTTTGGTGCCAGCCAGTGGTCGCAGAGTTTGGCAACTTCCGAATAGTCCGGGGTAATAGCGATGGTTTTGGTACCCTTATAGCGCACCTCAGTGAAGAAGTGGGCGTCAGGTGTACGCGTCTGCGGCACGTTAGAGCCCCAGGCGATGATATAGCTGGAGTTGTACCAGTCAGCGGATTCCGGCACATCCGTTTGTTCACCCCAGGTCATTGGCGATGCCGGGGGAAGGTCGCAGTACCAGTCATAGAAACTCAGGCAGGTGCCGCCAATCAGCGAGAGATAACGCGTCCCCGCAGCGTAAGAGACCATCGACATCGCCGGGATCGGCGAGAAGCCCGCCACGCGATCCGGGCCGTAGTTTTTGATGGTCCACACGTTGGCGGCGGCGATAAGCTGGTTTAACTCTTTCCACGACGAGCGAACAAAACCGCCTTTGCCGCGCGCCTGCTTGTAGCTCAGGCATTTTTGCTTATCAGACATGATGGCATCCCAGGCCACGACCGGGTCACCGTGCTGGTTTAACGACTCGCGCCATAGTTCAATCAGCTTTTTGCGTGCCAGCGGATATTTCAGGCGGTTAGCGCTGTAGAGATACCAGGAGTAACTCGCGCCACGCGGGCAGCCGCGCGGCTCATGATTCGGCAGGTCAGGGCGGGTACGCGGATAGTCTGTCTGTTGGGTCTCCCAGGTGACCAGGCCATTCTTCACATAGATTTTCCAGCTACAGGAGCCGGTACAGTTGACGCCGTGGGTAGACCGCACAATTTTGTCGAATTGCCAACGCTGGCGATAGCTGTCTTCCCAGTCACGGTTGGTATGGAACTCCTGGCCGTGGCCATTGGCGAAGGTTTCGCCTTTTTGTTTGAAATAACGAAAGCGATCCAGCAACTTACTCATGACATTTCTCCTGACGGGGAAAGCCGCTTCCCCGTGGTTACACTGCTCAGGTATTTTTGATTATTGAGATGACGCTTTACGGCGACCATAAACCAGCCAGGTCACCAGCACACAAACGATGTAAAAGATGAGGAATATTTTCATCGCGCCGACCGGGGAACCGGTGAGGGCCAGCGAGGTGCCGAAGGCTTTCGGTATGAAGAAACCACCTACAGCACCAATGGCAGAGATAAAGCCCAGCGCAGCGGCGGTGTCGGTAACCGCAGCATGTTGTGCTTCTTCATCGCTGCCGCCGCGTTTTTTGATTTTTTCGATCGTCAGTTGACGGAAGAGAACGGCGATCATCTGGAAAGTTGATCCGCTGCCTAATCCGGCGGTCAGGAACAGTCCCATAAAGACCACATAAAACGCCAGGAAGCTACCCTGCCCGGAGCCGGGAAGGGTAAGGAACAACAGGGCGCTGAACAGGGCCATGAGGATAAAATTCACCAGCGTGACGCGCACGCCGCCGAGACGGTCGGAGATAACGCCACCAAAGGAACGCGCCAGCGCGCCGATAAATGGCCCGAAGAAGGCGAGCTTCAGGATGTTCACATCCGGGAACTGAGTTTTCGCCAGCATCGCAAAGCCTGCCGAGAAGCCGATGAACGAACCGAAGGTGGCGAGGTACAGCAGACTTAACAGCCACATATGCCCGCTTTTCAGCACGGGCAGTTGCTCGGCTATCGAGGCCTTCGAGCTTGCAATGTCATTCATGCCAAACCAGGCGGCAACGGTCGCGATGAATAACAGGGGGGCCCAGATCCACGCGGCGTTGGTAAGCCACATTGAAGAACCGTCTTCCTGGGTGACGCCATGAACACCCAGGAAGGTAAAAATCGGCAGGAAAATCACCAGCGGCGCGGCCAACTGCATGACGCTAACGCCAAGGTTACCCAGCCCGCCATTGATGCCCAGCGCACTGCCTTGCTTCGCTTTTGGATAAAAGAAGCTAATGTTTCCCATGCTGGAAGCGAAGTTCGCCCCGGCAAAACCGCACAGCAATGAAATGACGATGAATACTTCGAAAGGAGTATGGGTATTTTGAATGGCAATGCCCAGCCAGATGCAGGGAATAATCAGAATAACGGTGCTTAATACCGTCCAGTATCGCCCGCCAAATATAGGTACCATAAAGGAGTAGGGCACGCGTAAAATAGCGCCGGAGAGAGAAGGTAACGCAGTTAATAAAAAGAGCTGATCGGTGGTGAAATTAAAGCCGACTTTATTGAGATTGACCGCAACGGCACTGAAGAGCATCCAGACACAGAAGGCAAGCAATAAACAACTTACTGAAATAATAAGGTTTTTTCGCGCGATTTTATGCCCTTTATTCTCCCAAAATGCCGCATTTTCCGGTTTCCACGTGGTTAAAAGATAATGATTATTTTTCTCATTTTGTTGTGACATATCACCCTCGACGCGCCAGTAATTAATGAAAAACAAGCAATAACGGCGGCTGATATGTACAAATCAGCTTGCCGTCAAATAATCGGTATTATTGGAGTCTCGAATGAAGGATAGATAAGAAAAGCTCGCCACGAGAAGGACATGGGTATTATGGGGGATAACAATTGTTACTAATTGTAACTCAAAGGTTAGTGTTTGGTTGCTTGCGTGCGGTTTTAATGGAGATGCTGGAAATATCAGGGAAGCTGAAGTATGGGGTAGGACTCCCTCTCCCTGCGGGAGAGGGCCGGGGTGAGGGGCAGTTCTTCTCACAACTGCAACGACAATTCCATCGCCGCTCGCCTTAGCGGAGCCAGTGCTTTCTCCTTCAGCGCCTGGGCGTCCATGCTGGAGGCCGGGACACCAACATTCATCGCCGCCACGATTTGACCGTTGCGAGACAATAGCGGAACTGCCAGCGAGCAAAGACCTACCTCTATCTGCCGGTCAGCAAGGGCGTAACCCTGAATACGCACTTTGGCAATCTCCGTACGCAGGGACTCTTTGTCGCACAGCGTATGCGGCGTGTAGCGAATTAACGTGGCGCGTGACAGTGTCACTTCTAGTTGCTCTTCCGGCAGCGCACTGAGTAGCACGCGGCCCATGGAGGTCGCCCAGGCGGGCAAACGACTGCCGCGTCCTAAATCAATACTCAGCAAGTTATTCACGGCGGTACGTGCGATGTACAGTACATTATCGCCATCAAGCGTTGCGGCTGAACAGGATTCATTCAACTGCTGACCAAGAATATCGAGGGAGTGCTGCGCCGCTTTCGCCAGCGGTGTTCCGGCGAGATAGGCATGACCCACCGCCAGCACGCGGGGCAAAAGCTCGTAGGTTCGGCCATCTGGCGTATGCACCATGCCCAGCGCCGCAAGGGTGTACAAACAGCGACGAACGGCCGCACGGGAGATCTGGGTTTTCTGACTAAGTTGTGAGATTGTTAATCGCTGACGTTGTGGGGTGAAGGCACTCAGCACCTCCAGGCCACGGGCCAGAGACAACATAAAGTTGGGGTCCCGCTCAGCCTGCCTGGCCGCCAGGGAGTCGTTGATTTCATTGCTCATTTTAACCCGCTCCATTCAGGGGTAACGATGCCCACTGCGTCACTATACCTCGCGGGTGCAACGGCAGGCAGGAATCTCCCCAATATCCCACGAAGATCACATTATTAACTGTCTTATAACAAACGTGTCGATAATCGCACAACATTTCGATTATCGTCGTTGACCACCCCTGTTGTGAAAATCTATTGTCAAAAGCAAGGTTATCGCCACCCTGTGGAGATAAGACCAAAACAATAAGAAGTAAAAGGAAGAGAGATGAGCGCCACGATAGAACATATTGAAAGCTGGCTGGTGGATGTTCCGACCATCCGCCCGCACAAATTATCGATGACTACTATGGGCTGCCAGACGCTGGTGATCATTCGCATTACCCGCTCAGACGGCATCACCGGGATTGGTGAAGCGACCACCATTGGTGGGCTGAGCTACGGGGTAGAAAGCCCTGAGGCTATCAAACTTACCATCGACGGTTACCTGGCACCCTTATTACAGGGGCAGCCAGCGGACAATTTACAGGCGCTGTTGTATCGCATTGAAAAGAGCGTGAAGGGCAATACCTTTGCCAAATCAGCGATTGAAACCGCGCTGCTGGATGCGCAGGGCAAATCACTGGGCGTGCCGGTGTCGGCCTTGTTGGGCGGCGCATTGCAAACGCCTATTCCGGTGCTGTGGACGCTGGCGAGCGGTGATACGGCAAAAGACATTGCCGAAGGGGAAAATCTGCTGGCGTCTCGCCGTCATCAGGCGTTCAAGTTGAAAATCGGCGCGCGTGAGCTGGCAACCGATCTCAAACATACGGCGGCGATCGTCGAAGCACTGGGCGATCGCGCCAGTATCCGCGTCGATGTAAACCAGGCCTGGGATGCGACAACCGGAGCGAAAGGCTGCCGTGAACTGGCGGCGATGGGCGTTGACCTGATTGAACAGCCCGTTTCGGCGCGCGATAACGCCGCGCTGGTGCGTTTGAGCCAGACTATCGAGACGGCGATTCTGGCCGATGAAGCGGTCTCCACGCATTTCGATGGTTATCAGCTGGCGCAGCAGGGTTTTACCGGCGCCTATGCGCTGAAAATTGCCAAAGCGGGCGGGCCGCAAAGTGTTCTAAAACTGGCGCACGTGGCGCAGGCGGCGGGCATTGGCCTGTATGGCGGAACGATGCTGGAAGGCAGCGTCGGGACGGTAGCCTCGCTGCATGCCTGGTCAACGCTTCCGCTGGCCTGGGGTAGCGAAATGTTTGGCCCACTGCTGCTGAAAGACGATGTCATCAGCGTACCGCTGACCTTTGCCGATGGGCACGTTACGCTGCCGCAGACGCCTGGGTTGGGCATTGAACTGGATGAAGATAAGTTGCGTTTTTATACGCGTAAAGGATGAGGTAGAACATGTTATTTAAAGTTGAAATGACCGTTAATATTCCGCTGGATTTTCCGGTAGAGCAGGCGGATGAAATTAAGAAAAAAGAAAAAGCCTATTCGCAGCAATTACAGCGTGATGGAAAATGGCGTCATATCTGGCGCGTAGCCGGTTTATATTCCAACGTCAGCATTTTCGATGTTCAGGATGCGGATGAACTGCATCAAATTTTAATGGGTTTACCGCTGTATCCGTTTATGGATATTCAGGTCGATGCGCTGTGCCGTCATCCTTCATCCATTCGCGACGACGATAAATAAAATAATAACCTCATGTCGGGGGTGCTCCCCGACATTCTCTGTTCCCTGCAAGCAATAACAAGTGAGATAACAATATGACTAACTCATTCGTACAACAAGACGAAGTACAGGCTTTATTACGTGAAAGCGCCGGTTTAAATTCCCCTGAGGGCAATGAACGTTTTAAAGCGATAACCCACCGTCTGCTGGAAAATATTTGTGGTTTAATTGATGATTATAATGTGACCCAGGAAGAATTCTGGCACGCCATTAATTATCTGCATGAACTGGGCGGTCGTCAGGAAGCTGCGTTATTAGCGGCGGGCCTTGGGCTGGAGCATTTCCTCGATTTACGCCAGGACGCCATTGATGCTGCACAGCAGCGTGAAACTGGCGGCACGCCACGCACCATTGAAGGGCCGCTGTATGTGGCTAACGCGCCGCTGGCGCAGGGGCACGCTCGAATGGACGATGGTAAAGATCCCGGTGAAACGCTGTGGCTGCACGGCGTGGTCACCGACACCAAAGGCCAGCCAGTCGCCAATGCCATTGTGGATATCTGGCACGCCAATACGCTGGGCAACTACTCCTTCTTCGATCAGAGTCAGAGCGAATACAACCTGCGTCGTCGTATTCAAACCGGCGCGGACGGGCGCTACAGCGTGCGTACCATTATGCCTTCCGGCTATGGCTGCCCACCAGATGGCCCTACCCAAAAACTGCTGGATCTGTTAGGTCGCCACGGCAACCGTCCTGCACACATTCACTTCTTTGTATCCGCACCGGGTCATAAACATTTAACCAGCCAGATTAACTTTAATGGTGATGAATATTTGTGGGATGACTTTGCTTTCGCCACGCGCGATGGCTTAATTGCGGACCCGATTAAAGTTAATGATGAACAGAAAATTCGTGAGCGTGACCTCGAAGGTCCGCATACGGAAATTCGCTTTGATTTTACTCTCTGCAAAGCGTTATCTGTCGATGAAGAAGGTCGAATTACACGCTCGCGTGCAAAAGAATAATATTTAACACTCGCTGTTCACCTGCACTATTTTTATCCTTGCAATTACGGGAGAAACCGTTATGCAAAAAACACTGACATCGCTAAAAAGTAAAATCAGCAATGCACTGATTGTCGATCGTGAAAATCATATTTATCGTTGCCACCGGTCAATATTTACCGACCAGGCGATGTTCGATTTTGAAATGAAACATATCTTTGAAGGTAACTGGGTTTTTCTGGCGCATGAAAGCCAGATCCCGGAGCCGGGTGATTATTACACCTTAACCCTGGGCCGTCAGCCGGTGATTATTACCCGTGATAAGAAAAACGAGCTGCACGCGATGATTAACAGCTGCGCTCACCGTGGCGCGATGCTGTGCCGGCGTAAAACAGGCAACAAGAGTTCTTTTACCTGCCCGTTCCACGGCTGGACCTTCAGCAACAACGGCAAGCTGCTGAAAGCGAAAGATGAGAGTACCGGCGGGTATCCAGAAACGTTCAAGCATGAAGGTTCGCACGACCTGAAAAAACTGCCGCGTTTTGAGTCGTATCGCGGCTTCCTGTTCGGCAGCTTGAGTGATGATGTTCAGCCGCTGTCCGATTACCTGGGTGAAACGCTGAAAATTATCGACCTGATTGTTGACCAGGCGCCGGAAGGTCTGGAAGTGCTGAAAGGCTCTTCCAGCTACGTGTACGAAGGTAACTGGAAACTGGGCGCAGAAAACGGCGCTGATGGTTATCACGTGAGCGTCGTGCACTGGAACTACGCCTCTACCATGTCACGCCGAAACTATGAAGCGGAAGGCACGCACGCGGTGGATGCGAACGGCTGGTCGAAAAGCGTGGGCGGCGGCTACGGCTTTGAAAACGGCCATATGCTGCTGTGGACGCGTGCTCTGAACCCGGAAGTGCGTCCGGTTTTCGCCCACTACGATCGTCTTAAAGCGGAATTCGGTGACAACCGCGCCGGGCAGATGGTCAATGAGACGCGCAATCTGTGCATTTATCCGAACGTCTATCTGATGGATCAGTTCTCCACGCAGATCCGCGTGATTCGCCCCATTTCCGTCGATAAAACGGAAGTCACCATCTGGTGCTTTGGCCCGAAGGGCGAGCCGGACAAGGCGCGCGCGCTGCGTATTCGGCAGTACGAAGATTTCTTCAACGTCAGCGGTATGGGCACGCCAGACGATCTCGAAGAGTTCAGCGCCTGCCAGCGCGGGTACCTCGGGGAAAATCTGGCATGGAGCGACCTCAGTCGCGGTGCGCTGCACTGGGTCGATGGCCCCGATGAGCATGCCAATGAGTCCGGTTTTAAACCCATTTTGAGCGGCGTGAAATCGGAAGATGAAGCGCTGTACATCGCCCATCACCATCACTGGCAGACGGTGATGCTGGCCGCGCTGGAGAAAGAACAGCAGCGCTACGATGCGTCAATTACCCAGCGTGTGGAGGTGGCCGATGCTGACGTGTGATCAGGTTAAAGAATTTTTGTATCACGAGGCCAGGCTGCTGGACGACCGTCAATGGGATGAGTGGATCGCATGCTACAGCCCAAAAGTGGTCTACTGGATGCCCGCCTGGGGGGATGATGACAAGCTGACCACCGACCCGCAGCGCGAAATTTCACTGATTTACTATCCGAACCGCGAGGGGCTGGAGGACAGGGTTTACCGCATCAAAACTGAGCGTTCTGGCGCCAGCACGCCGGAGCCGCGCACCACCCATATGATCAGTAATATCGAAATCACCGGGCAGAGTGAACAGGGCGTGGACGTGCGCTACAACTGGGTGACCTACAGCCACCGTTATCAACAAACGGATTGCTACTTTGGCACCACGTTCTGCACGCTGATTGCGGGGGAAGGCCTGCCGCAAATTGTGCGCAAAACGATCCGTCTGAACAACGACTACATTCGTCAGGTTATTGATGTTTACCATGTTTAAGAGGTGCTTATGAGCTATACCATAGCGCTCAATTTTGAAGACGGCGTCACCCGGTTTATTCAATGTAACGCCGGGGAGAAGGTGCTCGACGCCGCGTATCGCCAGAAAGTTAACCTGCCGATGGATTGCTCCGACGGTGTGTGCGGCACCTGTAAGTGTCATTGTCCAAGCGGCAACTACTCGCTGGGCGAGGATTATCTGGAAGAGGCGCTGGATGAAGACGAAGCGCAGGCGCGTCAGGTGCTGACCTGCCAGATGATCCCGGACAGCGATTGCGTGCTTGATGTGCCCGTCGCCGCAGCGGCGTGCAAAACGGGGATCTCCTCGTTTAATGCCACGGTGAAACGCGTCACGGCGTTGTCTGAGAGCGCCATTGAACTGGTGGTGGAAACCGACGGAAGCCTCAATTTCCTGCCTGGTCAGTACATCAATATTCAGGTACCGGGTACGCCGCAGGTGCGTGCTTACTCCTTTAGCTCATTACCGGGCAGTAACGAAGGCAGTTTCCTGATTCGTAACGTACCGGGCGGCCTGATGAGCCAGTGGTTAAGCCATAAAGCGGTGGCGGGTGCACCTCTGAGCCTGACCGGGCCGATGGGCAGTTTTTATCTGCGTGACGGCGAACGCCCGCTACTGATGCTGGCAGGTGGCACCGGGCTGGCGCCGATGCTGGCGATGCTGCATACCCTGGTACAGCAGCAAAGCACGCGCGACATTACCTTGCTTTACGGTGTGAATAGCGACGACGACCTGGTGCTGGGTGAGTTGCTCGAGAGTTTTGCCACGCAGTTGCCGGGGTTTAGCTGGCTGCCGGTGGTGGCTGCCAGCGAAAGCGCCTGCCCGCAAAAAGGCTACGTGACGGAACACTTTACCAGCAAGATGCTCAATGAAGGCGATGTTGATATTTACCTCTGCGGGCCGCCGCCGATGGTGAACGCCGTCACCTCTACGTTGCAGGCGCTGGGCGTTAACCCGGCTGGATTCTGGTATGAGAAATTTATCGCCAGCCAGAGTGCGGCGGCATAAGGAGTAATCATGCGATTTAGCAATAAAGTGATGGCAATTACCGGCGCGGCGCAGGGTATTGGCCGCCGCACGGCGGAGCTGGCGGCGGAACAGGGCGCGGCGCTGCTGCTTATCGACCGCTCGCAATACGTTCATGAACTGGCGGCGGAATTGTCTGCTGCCGGGCACCACGTGCTGGCGCTGGAAGCCGATCTTGAGCAGTGGGAAAGCACGGAACAGGTATTTGCCGCAGGCGTCGCGCACTTTGGCCGAATTGATGCGCTGGTGAACAACGTCGGTGGCACCATCTGGGCGCGCCCGTTTGCCGAGTATCAGCCCGCGCAGATTGAAGCGGAAGTACGACGCTCGCTTTTCCCGACGCTATGGGGGTGCCGTGCCGTGCTGCCGTATATGCTGGCGCAGGGCAAAGGCAGTATCGTCAATATCTCTTCGGTGGCGACTGGCGGCGTGAATCGCGTGCCGTATTCGGCGGCGAAAGGCGGTGTTAATGCCCTGACGCGCTCCATTGCGATGGAGTATAGCGAGGCTGGCATTCGTATTAATGCCGTTGCGCCCGGTGGAACAGAGGCCCCGGCGCGGTTAACCCCGCGTAACACGGAGCAGCCGAGCGAGCAGGAAAAAGCGTGGTATCAGCAGGTGGTGGATCAAACGGTGCAGAGTAGTTTACTGCACCGTTACGGCACGCTGGATGAACAGGCGCATGCCATTCTGTTCCTCGCCAGCGATGAAGCCAGCTACATCACCGGCGTGGTATTGCCGGTGGCAGGTGGCGACCTCGGTTAACGCCGGGTAGCGTACCAGCAGAGCAGGGAGCCTGCGCAAACCATGCAGGCCCCTTGCCAGAATGCCCATGAGAGGGATTCGCTCAGTAACATTGCCGCCAGCGCAGCGGAAAGCACCGGCGTCAGATACGAGGCCGTCGCCAGCAGGCTGACGTTACCGTGCAGGATCCCCACGTTCCAGGCCGCATAGCCAAAGCCCAGTGCGATCGCGCACATGCCAAGCTTAATCACCACCGGCAGGCTGAAGGCCATATCGGGCTGCGTGCTGAAGAAAACCTTTATCCATAGCGTAACGGCAGTCAGCAGAATAAACAGCGTAATGCCATTTTTGCCATTGGCATATTTCGCCGTCACCGTACAGTAGGCCGCCCAGATGAAAGCCCCGGTAAAGGCGAGAATATAGCTTAGCGGGCTGGAAATAACGTTGCTGATAATTTCATCAATATTTAGCCCGCGATCGCCGCCCAGTACCCAACTGACGCCTAGCAGTGATAATCCCAGGCCGGGAATAATCAAAAAGTTACTTTTCTGCCCGTTGAAAATAATGGCGAACAGAATCGTCAGGCTCGGCCATAAATAATTGACCATCCCCACTTCAATGGCCTGCTGGCGCGTACCGGCAAATCCGAGCGACAGCGCCAGACATATTTCATAGCTCACAAACAGCACGCAGCCCGCCAGCAGATAACGGCGTGAAAACTGGCGAAGGTCAGGAAAGCCGACGGTAAACATCAACAGTAGACCGCTCAGAGTATAGATCATGGCCGCGCCGCCAACCGGGCCAAGACCTTCGCTGACGCCGCGAATCAGCCCGACCATCGTACTCCATAACAGAATGGCTAGCAGGCCAATCAGCGTTGCTTTCTTTTTATTCATCACAAATTGAGGTGCTTAAATTGAGCAAACCTCGTTTATAGCACTTTTTACAGGTTGACGGAGAATAATTTCCGGGGAATGTACTACTAAAGAGTTAATGAAAATCAATGACCCTGACTATTAAGGGGGCAGATCTATTTGAGTTTGATTTGACGCAAAAAACGCAGGGGTATAGCTGTTAATTTGCCTGCCTACGTTACATTCCAATAACGAGGAAAGCAATGGACGTCAGCCGCAGGAAATTTTTTAAAATCTGCGCGGGCGGTATGGCGGGTACAACGGCAGCGGCGCTGGGCTTTATGCCTAAAATGGCGCTGGCTCAGGCACGTAATTTCAAACTGCTGAAAGCCAAAGAAGTCCGTAATACCTGTACTTACTGCTCTGTGGGTTGTGGGCTATTAATGTATAGCCTGGGCGATGGGGCAAAAAATACCCGCGAAGCCATCTATCATATTGAAGGTGACCCGGATCATCCGGTCAGCCGTGGGGCGTTATGCCCAAAAGGGGCGGGCCTGCTGGATTACATCCACAGTGAAAACCGCCTGCGTTACCCGGAATACCGTGCGCCAGGCTCCAACAAATGGCAGCGCATCAGCTGGAACGAAGCGTTTGAACGCATCGCGAAGCTGATGAAAGCGGACCGCGACGCCAACTTTATCGAGAAAAACGATCAGGGCGTGGCCGTAAACCGTTGGTTGTCGACCGGGATGCTCTGTGCATCGGCGGCAAGTAATGAGACCGGTATGCTGACGCAGAAGTTTGTGCGCTCTCTCGGCATGCTGGCGGTAGACAACCAGGCGCGCGTCTGACACGGACCAACGGTAGCAAGTCTTGCTCCAACATTTGGTCGCGGTGCGATGACCAACCACTGGGTTGATATCAAAAACGCCAACGTTGTAATGGTAATGGGCGGCAACGCCGCTGAAGCGCATCCGGTGGGTTTCCGCTGGGCGATGGAAGCCAAAAACAATAACGATGCGACGCTTATCGTCGTCGATCCACGCTTTACGCGTACCGCCTCGGTGGCGGATATCTACGCGCCAATTCGTTCCGGTACGGACATCACGTTCCTGTCTGGCGTACTGCTGTATCTGATCGAAAACAACAAAATTAACGCCGAATACGTTAAGAGCTACACCAACGCCAGCCTGCTGGTGCGGGATGATTTTGGCTTCGAAGACGGCCTGTTCAGCGGCTACGACGAAAGCAAACGTCAGTATGATAAAACGTCCTGGAACTATCAGTTCGATGAAAACGGCTATGCCAAACGCGACGACACGCTGACGCATCCTCGTTGTGTATGGAATCTGCTGAAGCATCACGTTTCTCGCTATACGCCGGACGTGGTGGAAAACATCTGCGGTACGCCGAAAGCGGACTTCCTGAAGGTCTGTGAAGTGCTGGCATCAACCAGCGCGGCTGACCGGACGACCACGTTCCTGTACGCGCTCGGCTGGACGCAGCACACCGTCGGTGCGCAGAACATTCGTACCATGGCGATGATTCAGTTGCTGCTCGGCAACATGGGGATGGCAGGCGGCGGCGTGAACGCCCTGCGCGGTCACTCCAACATTCAGGGCTTAACGGACCTTGGGCTGCTTTCTACCAGCCTGCCGGGTTATCTGACGCTGCCGTCGGATAAACAGACTGACCTGCAAACGTATCTGACGGCCAACACGCCGAAAGCCACGCGCGCAGACCAGGTGAACTACTGGGGTAACTATCCGAAGTTCTACGTCAGCCTGATGAAAGCGTTCTACGGTGATGCGGCGCAGAAAGAGAACGGCTGGGGCTTCGACTGGTTGCCGAAGTGGGACCAGGCCTATGACGTGATTAAGTATTTCAACATGATGGACCACGGCAAAGTGAATGGCTATATCTGCCAGGGCTTTAACCCGGTCGCCAGCTTCCCGGACAAAAACAAAACCGTCCGCGCACTGAGCAAGTTGAAATACATGGTGGTTATCGATCCATTAGTTACCGAAACTTCGACGTTCTGGCAGAACCACGGCGAATCGAACGATGTTGATCCGTCAACGATTCAGACCGAAGTCTTCCGTCTGCCGTCAACCTGCTTTGCGGAAGAGGATGGCTCTATCGCCAACTCTGGCCGCTGGTTGCAATGGCACTGGAAAGGCGCAGAGCCGCCGGGAGAAGCGCTGAACGACGGCGAAATTCTGGCCGGTATTTATCATCGCCTGCGTGAGATGTACAGCACCGAAGGCGGAAAAGGCGCTGAACCGCTGCTGAAAATGAGCTGGAACTACAAGCAGCCGGATCGCCCGGAATCGGAAGAAGTGGCGAAAGAGAACAACGGCTACGCGCTGGAAGATCTCTATGATGCTAACGGTCAGCTGGTGGCGAAAAAAGGCCAGTTGCTCAACAGCTTCGCGCTGCTGCGCGACGACGGTTCGACAGCCTCTTCCTGCTGGATTTACACCGGTAGCTGGACAGAGCAGGGTAACCAGATGGCGAACCGCGATAACGCCGATCCGTCTGGCCTGGGGAATACCCTCGGCTGGGCATGGGCGTGGCCGCTGAACCGCCGTGTGCTGTACAACCGCGCCTCTGCCGATCCGCAGGGTAAACCGTGGGATCCGAAACGGATGCTGATTAAATGGAATGGCGCGAAATGGGTCGGGAACGATATTCCGGACTTCAACACCGCCGCACCGGGTAGCGATACCGGGCCGTTTATCATGCAGCCGGAAGGGCTGGGCCGTCTGTTTGCTATCGATAAGCTGGCTGAAGGTCCGTTCCCGGAACACTACGAGCCGATGGAAACGCCGCTGGGCACCAACCCGCTGCACCCGAACGTTATTTCGAGCCCGGTGGTTCGACTGTACGAAGACGATGCGCTGCGGATGGGTAAAAAAGATAAATTCCCGTATGTGGGAACGACCTATCGCCTGACCGAGCATTTCCACACCTGGACCAAGCATGCGCGCCTGAACGCCATTGCGCAGCCGGAACAGTTCGTCGAAATTAGTGAAAACCTGGCCAAAGCCAAAGGGATTGCTAATGGCGATCGGGTGACCGTCAGCAGCAAGCGTGGCTTTATCCGCGCCGTGGCGGTGGTGACGCGTCGTCTGCAGACCCTGAACGTTCATGGGCAACAGGTGGAAACGGTAGGCATCCCGCTGCACTGGGGTTATGAAGGCGTGGCCCGTAAAGGCTATATCGCTAATACCCTGACGCCTAATGTCGGCGATTCGAACTCGCAAACGCCGGAATATAAGGCGTTTCTGGTGAACATCGAGAAGGCTTAAGGAGCGAACGATGGATATGCAATCTCAGGATATTATCAAACGCTCTGCGACGAACCCGATTACTCCCGCGCCGCGTGCGCGGGATTATAAAGAGGAAGTGGCAAAGCTGATTGATGTCTCCTCCTGCGTGGGCTGTAAAGCCTGCCAGGTGGCCTGCTCAGAGTGGAATGATATCCGCGATGAGGTGGGCCACTGTGTGGGTGTCTATGATAACCCTGCGGATTTAAGCGCCAAGTCCTGGACGGTGATGCGTTTTAGCGAGACTGAACAGAACGGCAAACTGGAGTGGCTGATTCGTAAAGATGGCTGCATGCACTGTGAAGATCCGGGCTGCCTGAAGGCGTGCCCGTCTGCCGGGGCAATCATCCAGTACGCCAACGGGATCGTCGACTTCCAGCAGGATAACTGCATTGGCTGCGGCTACTGCATCGCCGGGTGTCCGTTTAATATTCCGCGCCTCAATAAAGAGGATAACCGGGTATACAAATGCACTCTCTGTGTGGACCGCGTCAGCGTGGGCCAGGAGCCAGCCTGTGTGAAAACCTGCCCAACCGGGGCGATTCACTTCGGCACCAAGAAAGAGATGCTGGATGTGGCGCAGGAACGTGTCGATAAGCTAAAAGCACGCGGCTACGCCAATGCGGGCATTTATAACCCGCAGGGCGTGGGCGGTACGCACGTGATGTATGTTCTGCATCATGCGGATCAGCCGGAGCTGTATCATAAGCTGCCAAAAGATCCGAGCATCGATACCAGCATCAACCTGTGGAAAGGGGCGCTGAAGCCGCTCTCCGCCGCCGGGTTCATCGCCACCTTCGCCGGGCTGATTTATCACTACATCGGTATTGGCCCGAATAAAGAAGTGGATGACGACGAAGAGGATGACAGCCATGAGTAAGTCGAAAATGATTGTGCGCACCAAATTTATTGACCGCGCCTGTCACTGGACGGTGGTGATTGCCTTCTTCCTGGTGTCGCTGTCGGGGATTTCGTTCTTCTTCCCGACGCTGCAATGGCTTACCGAAACTTTCGGTACACCGCAAATGGGGCGTATTCTGCACCCGTTCTTCGGTGTCCTGATCTTCGTGCTGCTGATGCTGATGTTCTTCCGCTTTGTGCATCACAACATTCCGGACAAAGAAGATATTCCCTGGGTGAAAGGGATTGTTGAAGTTCTGAAGGGTAACGAGCACAAAGTAGCGCGCGTTGGTAAATATAACGCCGGGCAGAAAATGATGTTCTGGACCATCATGAGTATGATTTTCGTATTGCTGGTGACCGGAATTATCATCTGGCGTCCGTACTTTGCGCACTATTTCCCGATTCAGGTAGTGCGCTACAGTCTGCTTTTACACGCGACTTCAGCCATTATTTTGATTCACGCCATCCTTATCCATATGTATATGGCTTTCTGGGTGAAAGGATCGATTAAGGGCATGATTGAAGGCAAGGTGAGCCGCCGCTGGGCGAAGAAACATCACCCGCGCTGGTATCGTGATGTCGAGCGTATGGAAGCGAAAAAAGAGACTAACGAAGGGCTGTAAGGGCCTGACGTGAATACGCTCCCCCGTGCTGCAAGGTGCGGGGGATTTTTGCATTCAGGTGTTGGTGATAAGCGAGTCGATGGCGTGGATAACGTCGTTCCGGGCGCTGCGCAGGTTGCAGATGTAGTCCGCCGGAGCGATTTTTCTAACATCAATATTGGTCAGCAGCGGTGCGAAAAGCTGATAGGTTTCAAAATCGATATTCACTTTGGGCGCGATAGCCTGTTGCCAGAGAGGAACCAATTTATTATTCATCATAGGCATAATAACTCTTCGGGAAAGATCGTTGTAACAATCATTTTGAACAATGATGTAATACGGCCACATTTTATTGGTTTCCCTAATGGGATTACGATATACATCAAATTGTTCTGTCATTGTAACTCCGTAAATATTTCGTCACAGGCGAAAATTCCATGTTTTTCGATTAATTGATTCATGGCTTGCATGAACTCTTTATCGTGCTGCCGCTTTTCGTCAGCATCATTGTGGTGAGGGTAGTTCTCGCTTTGTTGCGTTTTTTTCGTTGCTGAAATTTTCATTTCTATCTCCTTATCGTTAATGCGCTGATTATCGTTTCCCCCATTTAAAAGGCAAGCGCCTTTCATCGTGAGTTTATTAATTTGCGTAGCTGCTTCCACAATATAGCAACGCGTTACATTTACACCGGTATATTAATTCAAAAACTGAATATATGGACAATCGCGCCAGCGGGGATTTTGCGCTGGTTTGCGTCGGATGAATGTTCAATAATGTCTGCCGCAAATAATTAACACGTGGTTGTGGTATGAAAAAGACGGTTTTTTCGTTAGCGCTTGGTACTTTTGGCCTGGGAATGGCGGAGTTCGGCATTATGGGCGTGTTGACGGATCTGGCGCGTGATACGCAGATCTCGATTCCTTCCGCCGGGCACATGATCTCGTTCTATGCCTTTGGCGTGGTGATTGGCGCGCCGATTATTGCGCTGTTCTCCAGTCGCTTTTCCCTCAAGCATATTCTGCTATTCCTGGCCGCGCTATGCGTGCTAGGCAACGCGATTTTCACTTTTTCATCTTCGTACACCATGCTGGCCATCGGCAGGCTGGTCTCCGGTTTCCCGCACGGTGCCTTTTTTGGCGTTGGGGCGATCATTTTGTCGAAAATCGCGCCGCCGGGTAAGGTCACGATGGCGGTAGCCGGGATGGTCTCCGGGATGACGGTAGCGAATTTACTGGGTATTCCGATCGGTACCTGGCTCGGTCACGCCTTCAGTTGGCGCTATACGTTTCTGTTGATTGCCGCGTTTGATGTCATCGTTATCGCATCGATTATCTTTTGGGTACCTGACCTGTTTGATAAGTCCGATGCGCGCCTGAGCGAGCAGTTCCGTTTCCTGAAAGCGCCAGAGCCGTGGTTAATCTTTCTGGCTACCCTTTTTGGCAACGCGGGCGTCTTTGCCTGGTTTAGTTATATCAAACCCTACATGCTGTATGTTACCGGCTTCACGGAAACCTTTATGACCTTCATTATGATGTTTGTCGGTCTGGGGATGGTGCTGGGCAACATTGTGAGCGGGAAACTTTCCGCGCGTTTTAGCCCGTTACGCATCGCCGCTACCACCGATGGCATTATTGTGCTTTCGTTAGTGATGCTGTTTCTGTTTGCCGATGTTAAAGGCGCGGCACTGGGGCTGGCGTTCATTTGCTGTGCGGGGTTGTTTGCGCTTTCTGCGCCGTTGCAGATCCTGCTGCTGCAAAATGCGAAGGGCGGGGAGATGCTTGGTGCCGCGGGTGGGCAAATGGCCTTTAACCTGGGTAGCGCAGTGGGGGCTTATTGCGGTGGCATGATGCTGACGCTGGGCTTTGCCTACAACTATGTGGCCTTACCGGCGGCGTTACTGTCGTTCTCGGCGATGTCAGCGCTGCTGGCGTACGGTTATGTGAAGAATCGCCGTCACGAAAGGGTTATTGCTCCCTCTGCATAGAGGGAGCATCCAGCTTATTTACGGAAATCAATCACCATACGGCCACGGATCTGGCCTTGTTCCATCTCTTTGAAGATAGCGTTGATATCTTCCAGCGGGCGAGAGGCAACTTTAGGAACCACTTTCCCTTCGGCTGCAAACTGGAAGGCTTCAGTCAGATCCTGACGTGTACCGACCAGTGATCCCACAACCTGAATACCGTCCAGCACCAGGCGCGGGATATCCAGGCTCATCGCTTCCGGCGGCAGACCAACAGCCACTACGCGGCCACCGGCACGAACGGCATCAACCGCGGAGTTGAAAGCCGCTTTTGCGACAGCGGTAACCACTGCTGCATGCGCGCCACCGGTTTTTTCCTGCACCAGTTTTGCGGCATCCGGGCTACGGGAGTTGATGATTAAGTCTGCGCCCATGCTTTCAGCCAGTTTCAGCTGTTCATCATTGACGTCAAGCGCGATAACTTTGGCGTTAAAGACGTTTTTGGCGTATTGCAGCGCCAGGTTGCCCAGGCCGCCCAGACCGTAGATAGCGATCCACTGGCCCGGTTTGATGCCGGAAATTTTTACCGCTTTATAAGTGGTGACGCCCGCACAGGTGATGCTGCTGGCCGCGGCGGATTCCAGACCGTCAGGTACTTTAACGGAGTAGTCGGCGGTGACGATACACTCTTCCGCCATACCACCATCCGCGGTGTAACCGGCATTAATCACCTCGCGACACAGGGTTTCATTACCGCTGTTACAGTATTCACAGTGCCCACATCCCTGGAAGAACCATGCGACGCTTGCGCGGTCGCCGGGTTTCAGCGAGGTCACACCCGGGCCGACTTCTTTCACAATCCCGATACCTTCGTGGCCCAGAATCACGCCGGTTTTGTCGCCAAAATCGCCATTTTTTACATGGAGATCGGTGTGGCAAACGCCGCAGCATTCCATCTTCAGAAGCGCTTCACCATGTTTCAGCGGGCGCAGGGTACGTTCGGTGACATCAACCTGATGATCTTTTGTGACGACAGCAGCCTTCATGTATTTCTCCTTTTATGATGAATTTCTGCAGAGCAATCATGTGATTACTCCATAAGGATTAATGTTTTTCTGCTTCAGATGCAATAGCTCAGACATGTAATGTAATAATTCTTATTAAGAATTACCTATCCAGACCAAAATATTCCTTTAATACGCCTAATGAGTATTTGACCTGGTGAGAATAGCCTGGCAGGGGGCCTGCCAGGCGTGTGCTTACAGTTTAGATTGAATTACCGCAATTTCCTGACGCCAGGCCTGTTGCAGCTGAGGTTTCTGATGTTTTGCTTTACGGGCGAGATCGGCGGCTAACCACGATTCCAGCGTGATGAGCCGTTCCAGCAGCGCGTCGGCATCGTCTGGCTGAGGTTGCGGTGTGTCAGCCGGAGGTCTTAGGGCACTCACTGAACTCTGCTTTTCCCTGATTCGCGTAAACATCTCATCGGCATCATGCCATTCGCTGAGGTAGCCGTTTTCAACCAGCCAAAAACGATTGCAGCTGGCAGTAATCAGTTGTCGGTCATGACTGACCAATAATACTCCGCCCGCAAATTGCTGTAGGGTTTCTGCCAGCGCGATTTTTCCCTCGATATCCAGATGGTTCGTGGGCTCATCGAGCATTAACAGGTGGTAGCGGGCAAGGGTGAGCCCGACAAACAGTAGCCGTGCACGCTCGCCGCCGCTGAGCGTGTGCACCCGTTGCCCATGACGAAGCCACGGAAAACCCGCCCGTAATAACGCTTTTTTGCGTGTTTCCGGATCCGGCGCAAAGGCATCAAGTGCGTCAAACAGCGTGGCATTATCGGGCAACTGATGCAGAGTCTGGTCGTAATAGCCGACGGTCACACGCGGATGCAGTTTTAGCGCATCATTGCAGCTGCCAGATAATACGTGTTGCCAGAGGGTCCGTAACAGGGAAGATTTCCCACAACCGTTATGGCCGACGAGAGCAACTCTGTCGCCGCTTTTCAGCCTCGCGGCCTGAATGTGGAACAGCGGCGCCAATCCGACGTCGGGAGAAATCGACAGATTTTCAACGTCGAGCAGTCGATTTGCCGCCAGCGCATCGCCCCGCAGCGTTAACGTCCAGGGGTTACCGTCTGTCACTGCCGTCTGGTTCTCTTTGAGCCGGGCAACCTGTTTTTCCATCTGCTTCGCTTTTTGCGCCAGTCCTTCGTTATCGTAGACCCGGCCCCATGTCGCCAGCCGTTTAGCGCTTGTTGTTACCCGTTCTATCTCTTTTTGTTCCGCTTTACGCCGCAGAATGTCGCTTTCATCTTTAGCCGCCAGGGCAAGCCGGGCCTGACTACAGGGAAGGGCGAAGCAGTGCAGCGTTTTATCGCGCAAAATCCAGCTGCCATTAGTAACGGTATCCAGCAGCTGTCGGTCATGCGAGACCAGAATAAAACTCCCGGACCAGCGCAACAGAAATTGTTCCAGCCATAGCAGCGTGGGCAGATCAAGATGGTTACTGGGTTCATCCAGCAGCAGTAAATCGGGTTGATGGATTAACGCGCGCGCCAGCATCAAACGTGTGTGTTGTCCGCCGCTCAGCGTAGCGCTGGTGAGTGTTGTTTCCTGCGTACTAAAGCCCATCTCCGCCAGCAAGCTTTCGCCGCGCCAGCGTTCAGCATCACGGGCGTGGGCGGGGAGCCCGGCAAGTACGGCTTCCAGCAGTGATAGGGTATAAACCGCTTCGGGAAGATGTTGCTCAACGCGAGCCATCAGACAGCGATTTGCGATTGCCACATTGCCGGAGGCGGGCTGTGAGGTGCCATCCAGAACTTTTAGTAGCGTACTTTTGCCACTGCCGTTATCGCCAAGTAGCCCAATACGGTCACCCTGTTTTAGGGTAAAGGAGAGACCGTCGAAAAGCGTAGCAAACGCCGTATCAACACGTAATGATTGCGCGGTTAGTAGTGTACTCATTGTTGCTTACCCAAGAATTACAGGCGTAAAAACGCCTCGTCAAACATCGCTGACGATAACCTGGTAAGCCCGAGGGAAGGGATTGGAGTGAGAGTCTTCGCTCAAGCCTCCGTTATCGCAGCACGATATCGGTAATGCTTGAGCTGGTGCGATCACCAAGTGTATGTGAAACATTAAAAATTTCACAGTACAGCATAATTAGCCTCCTTTTTATTATCAGTATGAATGGGTGATGGCAGTGTAGCGGGGATTATTACGTTTTGCCAACTGGCTGGTGGAGAAATAAACATTAGTTACAACATACTATTTTTTTATCTCAACACCTGAACATGAGAGACCGTGCACATTTGGGGTCAGGCAGGATAGGTGGGCCGAAGCCCACCAGAAGGATTAGATTGATGTCCGGCGGTAGCTACGATATTCAGGTAGCCAGAAGTTTTCGTTGATGGCCTGCTGGAGCGCGTCGGCAGACGTTTTCACGGCAACGCCCTGTTGTTGAGCCATTTTCCCGACCGCAAAAGCGATATCCCGTGATACCTGATGAATGTCTTTTAATTCTGGTAGCACCAGACCTTCGCCGGTATTGGCCAGCGGCGAGTGCTTAGCCAGCGTTTCACTGGCTGACATCAGCATTTCATCGGTAATACGTGTTGCGCCGGATGCAATAACGCCAAGCCCAATGCCGGGGAAGATATAGGAGTTATTGCACTGGGCAATCGGGTAAACCTTATCTTTCCATACTACCGGGCTGAACGGGCTGCCGGTGGCAACCAGCGCATTGCCTTCAGTCCAGGCGATAATATCCTGCGGGGTCGCCTCTACGCGTGAGGTCGGGTTCGAGAGCGGCATGACAATCGGGCGCGGGCAGTGTTTGTGCATTTCACGGATAATCTCTTCCGTAAACAGCCCTGTTTGCCCGGAAACGCCAATCAGGATATCTGGTTTAACATTGCGCACAACGTCCAGCAGAGACAGAACTTCGTTGTCTGTATCCCAGTTTTGCAGGCTGCTGCGTTTTTGCACCAGTTTGGTCTGGAAGGAGAGCAGGTTTGGCATCTGATCGGTCAGAAGGCCAAAGCGGTCAACCATGAACACGCGCGCCCGTGCCTGTTCTTCGCTCAGGCCTTCACGCTGAAGTTGCGCAATGATTTGTTCGGCGATACCGCAACCGGCGGAACCAGCACCCAGGAAGACAATTTTCTGATCGCTAAGCTGGCTTCCTGCCGCGCGGCTGGCGGCAATCAGCGTGCCGACGGTAACGGCGGCGGTACCCTGAATATCGTCGTTAAAGGAGCAAATTTCATCGCGATAGCGGTTGAGCAGCGGCATGGCGTTTTTCTGCGCAAAATCTTCGAATTGCAGCAACACGTTTGGCCAGCGCTGTTTCACGGCCTGAATGAAATCATCCACAAACTGATAATAATCATCATCGGTAATACGCGGATTACGCCAACCCATGTACAGCGGATCGTTGAGCAACTGTTGGTTGTTGGTACCGACATCCAGTACCACCGGCAGGGTATATGCAGGGCTAATACCGCCACAGGCGGTATAGAGTGACAGCTTACCAATTGGAATGCCCATGCCGCCGATACCCTGGTCGCCAAGGCCGAGAATGCGCTCGCCGTCGGTAACCACAATCACTTTGATATTGTGGTTAGGGACGTTTTGCAGAATGTCATCCATGTTGTGACGATTCTGATAGGAGATAAACACCCCGCGTGAGCGACGATAGATCTCAGAGAAACGCTCGCAGGCCGCGCCGACAGTCGGGGTATAGATGACCGGCATCATTTCATCGAGATGGTTTTCTACCAAACGGTAGAAGAGTGTTTCATTGGTGTCCTGAATGTTGCGCAGGTAGATGTGTTTATCGATCTCCGTTTTGAACCCCTGATACTGGATCCAGGCGCGCTCTGCCTGCTCTTCAATCGTTTCGACCACTTCAGGCAGCAGGCCGAGCAGGTTGAAATTGCTGCGTTCTTCCTTACTGAAGGCACTGCCTTTATTCAGCAACGGAAACTCCAACAGCACCGGGCCAGCGTACGGGATATACAGAGAACGGTTCGTTTTACCTTGTGACATCGTATTACTCCATCGTCATCACGCCAGCCCATGGGAAGTCTGGCAGAAACTGCAGTGCCGGGGATTATAAAGCAACTGTTAACATTCGTGGTGCGAAATTGCCGGGAAGTTGAGGGCGGGTTGACGCTTCGTGCGGTGAGTGTCGCGTTCTGCTGAGATTCAACTAAGCTGAAACGTGTCTGTGACGTTGATCACTCATTGTGAGGTAAGACGATGAAAGTATTAGGTTATGCTGCTCAGAATCCCGCCGCGCCGCTCGCGCCCTTTACCTTTGATCGCCGAGAACCCAGGCCCGACGATGTGGTGATCGACATACTTTACTGTGGCGTTTGTCACTCGGATCTCCATCAGGCCCGGGATGACTGGGGGTTTAGCCGTTATCCGATTGTACCCGGCCACGAAATTGTTGGCCGGGTAGTGGCTATCGGTGACAACGTCACAAAATTTAAACCGGGCGAGCTGGCGGCGATTGGCTGTATGGTCGATTCCTGCCGCGTTTGTCATCCCTGCCAGCAGGGCCTGGAGCAGTATTGCGAAGAAGGCAATATTCAGACCTACAATGGCATCGACCGCCACGACGGTTCGTTAACCCTGGGCGGCTACTCACAGACGATTGTTGCCAGCGAAGATTTTGTCCTGCATCTGCCTGAAAACATTGACCTGAAAGGCGCCGCGCCGCTTCTCTGCGCCGGGATAACCACCTGGTCGCCGCTACGTCGCTGGAACATCAATGAGAACAGCAAAGTTGCCGTCATTGGTCTGGGCGGCCTGGGACATATGGCGCTGAAGCTTGCCAATGCGCTGGGGGCAGAAGTTACGCTCTTTACACGTTCTGCCGGGAAAGAGGCGGATGCACGGCGACTGGGTGCTCATCATGTGGTGCTCTCCACGGATGACGCGCAAATGAAAGAGGTACAAAACCAGTTCGATCTGATCATCGATACGGTTCCCTATGCCCATGATATTAACGCCTACGTTCCCACCTTAACGCTGGATGGCACCCTGGTCTTCGTCGGCCTGTTGGGCAATATTGCTGATTTCTATACGGTTCCGCTGATTCTGGGACGTCGCTCAGTAGCAGGTTCCTGTATTGGCGGTATCGCCGAAACGCAGGAGATGCTCGATTTTTGTGCTCAGCACGGTATTACCGCCGATGTTGAAGTGATCACAATAGATACGATCAATGAAGCGTTCGAGCGCATGCTCAAAAGCGATGTGAAATACCGCTTTGTTATCGATATGGCGTCGCTAACGCTTTGAAAAGATGTACTACACTTAGAAGTTCTGCAAGCAAAAAGGAGTGATATATGACGATTCATAAGAAAGGTCAGGCGCACTGGGAAGGCGATCTTAAACGTGGGAAAGGCACTGTCTCGACGGAGAGCGGCGTACTCGACCAACAACCCTATGGTTTCAATACGCGTTTTGAAGGTGCGAAGGGGACTAACCCGGAAGAACTGATTGCCGCTGCGCATTCGGCCTGCTTCTCTATGGCGCTTTCCTTGATGCTGACTGAGGCCGGACATGCCCCGACTTCGATTGATACCGTTGCCGATGTGTCGCTGGACAAAGTCGATGGCGGTTTCGCTATCACCAAAGTCGCCCTGCAAAGCAAGATTGTGCTGCCGGGTATCGATAGCGCGAAATTCGATGAAATCATTCAGAAAGCAAAAGCAGGTTGTCCGGTTTCCCAGGTGTTAAAAGCAGAAATTACACTCGACTATCAATTGGATAACTAACCTTCACAGGGCAGCTTTAATGCTGCCCACGCCTTTACTTGTGACAACGTCACGTTAATTGCGATAATTTTCTTAACTTATTCACCTTGCCTTCATATCGTTAGCCTGAGAAGGCATTTGTCATGGGCTTTATTCCCTTTAGAGTGAAATTCCTGCTGACTCTTAAGGAAAAACCGATGGCGACAGAATATCCTCTTACCGACAGTGAGTTTCCTTTACTTAACTTGCGACGCGTGGCCGGACACATTGGGGCAGAAGTGCGTGATATTGCACTCTCAGCCGATCTGGACGAAGCAACGTTTAGACAGCTGAACGCCGCGCTGGTGAAATATAAAGTGCTGTTTTTCCGTCAACAGCCGCATCTTACCGATGACGCTCATCAGGCATTTGGTGCACGTTTTGGTCGCATTGTGGCACATCCCACCGTGCCAGCACCGACCGGTACTCAGCTGTTTGAACTGGATGCCTCTAAAGGCGGAGGGCGGGCAGACTCCTGGCACACGGATGTCACCTTCGTTGATGCTTTCCCCAAAATTTCTATTTTGCGTGGCGTGACGATCCCTGCGTATGGTGGCGATACCGTGTGGGCGAATACGGCGCGGGCCTATGAACAACTTCCGGATGAGCTTAAGCGGTTTGCGGCGTCACTGCGTGCGGTGCACAGTAACGATTATGACTACGGCGCAGAACGGGTGGTGGTTGAATCAACCCGCCTGAATCATCACAAAAATGTGTTTGTTTCATCCGTCTGGGAAGCTGAGCATCCCGTGGTGCATGTTCATCCGGTTAGCGGCGAGAAGTGTCTTCTCCTTGGGCATTTCTTCAAACGCCTGGTAGGATTCAGCAGCCGTGAGTCCGCCAGTCTGTTTGAGCTGCTGCAAAATCGGGTGATTCGCCTTGATAATACCGTGCGCTGGCAGTGGCAGCAGGATGATGTGGTTATCTGGGATAACCGCAGCACGCAACACTACGCGGTGAACGATTACGGTAGTCAACCGCGTGTGGTGCGTCGAGTTACGGTTGAAGGCGAAACGGCGGTGGGCGTCGATGGTACCCGCAGCCGAACGATATCGCGCGGGCAAACGGCGCCTCAACAGGTTGCCGCAAACGCGGATCCGCGCGCGAAAGACGTTGCGTCATAAGACTTAAAGGCAGGGAATTTCCCTGCCTGCGTTTATTGCGCGGTGGTATGCAGGATGAAAGGAATGGAATCGCGCAGGGACGGATTCACCGTTCCGCTATGGTCAAGCCCCTCATAGAGATGAACCTCCGCTTGCGTACCGGCACGTTTCACCGCGTCGGCAAAACGGAGCTGCATTGCGGTAGGCACATTGATGTCATGACTGCCGATACCGATAAAGACCGGATGGGAAATTTTAAGCGTTGGGTAAAGCATACTGCCGATACTGCTGCTTAACAGCGATTCTACCGCAGGCTTCAGCGTGTTGGCAGCGTTCAGGTTTGCCTCCATCGTCTGCTGTGTAAGCGGGTTAATGCAAAGCTTTTGGGCTTTTTCCAGATACGGCAGAGCGGTATCCTGGAAATAGTCGGTCGCGTTAAGTTTGCCATTAACGTCGGCGGCAGAAAGATAGATATAGAAAATATACGGTATTTTGGGGTCACCCTTAACTGGCGTCGCGCCGTTAACTGGTGGCAAAATATCAGCAGCCGTGGTGTTCTTATCAAAATACGGGGTACCGGTCAGGACCGTCGCGCGGATATTCAGTTCCGGGGCATATTGCGGCTGATAACCCGCGGTCGCAAACGCAGCGTGCGCGCCCTGAGATTGACCAACCAGAATTAACTCATTACGTAGCGGGTACGTTTTCATCGCCGCCCGCACGCCATCCAGAATACTCCAGGCTTCTCCACGCGCATTAAGGTAGTGATGCAAACCCGCAGAGCCTAAACCTGCATAGTCTGGCGCCACCACGGCGTAACCGAGCGAAAGCCAGGTATTCAGATACTGTTTATCCCGATCGGTACGGACGTTGAGTGAAGGCGCACAGTCATGTGCCACACCCACGGTACCGTGCGCCCAAACGACAACAGGCCAACCGCCTTCCGGGGTTTTGCCATAGGGGAGAAAGACAGCTGCGGTATCTTGCCGCGAGGTTTTGCCGTCAACGCCGCTGACCGAAGCGTAGTGAATCAAATATTGTTGTGCGGCTTCATTAAGGCCATTTTCTTTCGCCAGCACACGCGGTGTTTCAAGGTTATCAGCGGCCAACGCCGTGACAGGTGACAGCGCCAGTAAAAATAACGCGGAGGTCGTTGTCAGGATGCGTTTTGATATTAGGTAGTGCATGGTTTTTCATTCCTTATATACGATGCTCCCAGTGTAGTGGAACCAGCCTGAACGAGAACCTTACCGGTAACGTTAATCAGAAAAGCCTGATTTATTTAATAATAAAATTTAAATTGGTGAGGTTATTAAAAATGTCACTGGAGTGACTATTCTCATTGTAAGTGTTGATTAATCGTGTGGTGTCTTTTTGATAACGGATTAAAAATTGATTGTTGTCAATGTGATAATGAGACCAGGCAGGCAACCTCAAGTAACAAGTATCGGTAACAACGGGCAGGAGGCTATATGCAATATTTATTGTTGTTTATCCTGGTGAGTATCGGTTCTGTTTCTTATTACAACGGCTCAATCCTGGGCGTGAAATCAGGCGTATTCTCTCTCGTCTGTATGATACTCATGGCTTACGGAATATACGTTTTTACAGAATGGCTGACGCAAGGGCATGATCTGGTCACTGGCATCTATATGATGTTGTCACCGGCTGCGGGCCTGATAATGACGATAATGATGAAATCGGCGAAAGCGGCCTAGCCAGAAAATTACCCCCCGCAAAAATGCGGGGGGTAAGGTTATAAACCTGCCGGACGCGGAACTTCCGTGTAATTGCCATCAATGTCTCGCGAGTAGTAGTGACCCTCTTTGACATAATAACGTTTACCGTTGAAATCCAGCACCTGTAGCGTGCTATCAGGTGCCGCCGCCGGGCGTTCTACCACGACATATTCCGGCCCCTGTTTTTGGTAATACGTTCCGTTGACCAGCCAGTAGGTTAAACCGCCAATCATCACGGCTGTCGCCAGGTCGGGAAGAATACTTACCCGATGCCCCGGCATCGGGCCGTGCATATCCGGGCCATGACCACCACCGTGTCCTCCTGGGCCGCCTGGCCCTGCAAATGCACCGAAGGGTAGCGCGAGTGCGCTCATAAGCATGATGATTGCCGCTTTATTCATATTCCTTCCCCCTTAAACCCGCAAATAAATTAGGGTATTTACCGTTGCGTATTGTTATCGCCATACGGAAATACTCAATCTCCCTATTCTAAATCAGCGAATCGCTCGAAATGAGGATGAACTGTGAAGGTTTCGCGGAAGAAATAATCGCAGCGTCTGCAAGATAAAAAGAACACATGTCATAAATTGAGCTTAACTTAAGATTATTCAATAAGAGGCTGACAGTCGGGTTACCGCTCCGTTTTACTAAAAGGTCGATAAATCAT
Source organism: Pseudocitrobacter corydidari (assembly GCF_021172065.1). Classification (NCBI taxonomy): domain Bacteria; kingdom Pseudomonadati; phylum Pseudomonadota; class Gammaproteobacteria; order Enterobacterales; family Enterobacteriaceae; genus Pseudocitrobacter; species Pseudocitrobacter corydidari. Next base: position 1,278,561 of record NZ_CP087880.1, read on the forward strand.
GGAAACATATCTGCAAAAAATGAAGGATGAGTGGGCACAACTCATCGGTGATACCGACCCGCAGGTGCGTCTCCTCGCCGCCGAGATTGCCGGAGAGCATGCGAAAGTACTGAGTCAGGAATTCTATAGCGTTGTCCTTTCTGACTCTCAGGCCGCGGATTTTCTGACGAATGATCAAGTTGAAAGGCAGCTAAAAACTGCGTTACAGCAGTGGATTATCGATGTGCTTTCCTGCCCGGTAGAGGGTGTCGAACAGCAGATTCAGGTGCAGCAGCGCGTTGCGGATGTGCATGCCCGCATTGGTATTCCTGTCGATTTAGTCGAGATGGGATTTCGAGTCCTGAAGAAATTATTGTTTCCGGTTATTGGCGCCAGCCAGCACTCGGCCGACCTGAAATTAGGTATCTACCACTTTGCGATAAACAGCATCGATCTTGCTATGGAGGTCATGTCTCGCGCCTTTATTTTCAGTGAAAACAGCGCGGCGAAAGAGGATGAAAACTATCGCATCTTTTCGCTGATGGAAAACGCGGAAGAGGAAAAGGAACGACAGATCGCCTCTTTGCTCAGTTGGGAAATGGACCTTATCTACAAAGTGATGCTCGATTCAGGGCCCGGCAACAGTCTGCCGTTGGGACAGTCTGATTTTGGACTTTGGTTCAATCATAAAGGTCGCCACTATTTCAGCGGCATTGCAGAAGCGGGCCATATTTCACGACTGATTATTGAGTTTGATGATGCGTTTCGCGCGGTTCGCCACTCACCGCAGGGGATGAACACGCGCCAGCAACGCGTTAACTTTATCCTGCAAACCCGCAATACGCTTTCACAAATCGCCACCCTGTTACGCGAACTCTTTGAAGAGGTGTCGCGCCATGAAGTGGGAATGGACGTATTGACACGCTTGCTGAACAGGCGTTTCTTACCGACCATCTTTAAACGCGAAATTGCCCACGCGGGCCGTGCCGGAACGCCGATGTCGGTTTTGTTGATCGATGTCGATAAGTTCAAGCAAATCAATGATACGTGGGGGCATAACACCGGCGACGAAATCCTGCGTAAAGTCGCTGGTGCATTTTACGAACACGTTCGTACCAGCGATTTTGTGTTCCGCTACGGTGGCGATGAATTCCTGATCATTCTTACGGAAGCCAACGAGGCGGACACGCTGCGGATAGCCGAGCGAGTGCGCTCACGCGTTGAAAAAATCAAAGTCTCTGCGCCCAATGGGGAAACTATCTCGCTGTCGCTTTCCATTGGGGCGGCGATGTTTAGCGGACATCCTGATTATGAACGCCTTATTCAGCTTGCCGACGAGGCGCTGTATGGCGCGAAACGCAGAGGCCGCAACTGTGTAGAGCTGTGGAAAGCATCATGCTAAGCCACTTTCGCCAGTATCTGCCCTGGTGGAACATCGCTGAAACCCTTGATTCCCACCGGGGTGATATTCTTTTTACAGCGCTTGAACAAAATATGATGGGCTCGGTTCTCATTGACGCCGACGATACCATCATGTTTTTCAACCGTGCGGCGGAGCTGCTGTGGGGATATCGTCGCGAAGAGGTATTGGGGCAGAATGTCTCGTTATTGATTCCCCATGCGCTTCGTGCAGCCCACCCCGATTACATCCAGCACCATCGCGAAGGGGCGCAATCGAAAGTGGTGGGGATGAGCCGGGAATTGCAGCTGGAACGTAAAGATGGCAGTAAAATCTGGACCCGTTTTGCACTCTCGCGCATCGATATTTCCGGGAAAATCTGCTATCTCGCGCTGGTGCGTGATGCCACCCGTGAAATGGCGCAGAAAGAGCAAACGCGGTTATTGTTACTGGCGGTTGATCACATCACTAAGCCGGTGATTGTCCTGGATAACCTGCGGAGGATTGTACAAGGGAATCAGGCCTTCACCGAAATGGCAGGCATGAAAATTGACGACATGGTGGGGCTGCGACCGGACAATGTCCTGCGCTTACCCGACGCATTGCCTGAGCATCGGGAGCGCATTCAGCGGCTGCTGGCAAAAAGCCACCGTGACCAGGCCGAATTTATGCTGCAGGCCTGTGCCGGTACATCTGTCTGGTTTAATGCAACGATAAACCCGGTCTTTAATGAACAGGGCGAGTTGCAAAATTTGGTGATGACTTTTGTGGATGTCACCGAAGACCGCAAGATACGTGAGCTGGAACGAACCTTATTGACGGCCATTTCGCGTAATCCGCCGTTCAAGGATATGGGCGATATTTTATGTCGCAGTATTGAGGCGGTTTTCCCTAGGGCACACGTTGAATTAACGCTTTCAGAAGAGGGTGTTTGGGCCGCTACCCCGGATACTCTCGGTGAGCAGGCGGCCATCAAACGGATCGTTTCTATTCGTCGTCGTGATGGAAGTAAAGCTGGGACATTGTCTATCCGCACCGTGGCGGGTCGGGAAAGCCGTGCCTTTATCGATCGTGTCGCTGATATCAGTCAGCATCTTGCCGCCGTGGCGATAGAACAAGAGCATAGCCGCCGCCAGATCGCGCAACTGGTTCAGTTCGATCCGCTCACGGGGCTGCCAAACCGCAGTCAGTTACAGGATTATCTCGACCAGCGCCTGTCCGGTGATGATACGGCTGCGCCGGTAGTTTTCCTGATGACGGTCGATCACTTTCAGGACGTCATTGATGCCCATGGCTACGCAACGGCGGACCAGGTGTTACTGACGGTGGCCAATCGGCTACGGGATAGGTTACGTCCTGGCCAGTATTTATGCAAAACGGAAGGGCCGCAATTTGTCCTCATCGACGATGAAAATGATGTCAGCAATTTGTCGCGCGTTTCTGAGGATCTGGAAAACAGCGTTCACGAACCGTTCACCCTTGAGCTGCAAACTTTTTCGCCGACGCTGAGCATTGGCATCAGCTATGAAGCCGGTCGAAATCTTGACTGGCTTCTCTCCACGGCCAGCAGCGCGATGGAGCATATCCGTCGTTCGGGAGGTAACGGCTGGCAATTTTTTAGCCCCGAGCTTAACCGGGCAGTGACCGAACGCATGCTGCTGGGCGCAGCGTTAAAACGGGCGGTAAGTGACAATCATCTCAGGCTGGTCTATCAGCCCCAAATCAATATTGTTACTGGCGAGTTGTACGGTTTTGAAGCGCTGGCACGCTGGCGCGATCCTGTACATGGCGACGTTCCGCCTTCCCGATTCATTCCTTTAGCGGAAGAGGTGGGTGAAATTGAAAATATTGGCCGTTGGGTGATTCGCGAAGCCTGTCGGCAACTGGCGCAATGGCGTTCACAGGCGCTTAGTGTGCCTGCGCTTTCGGTTAATCTATCGGCGCTTCATTTTCACAGTAGCGAGTTATTTACTCAGGTTACCGATGCGATGACGGAGTTTTCCATTGTCGGTAATGAACTTACGCTAGAAATCACCGAAAGCATGATGATGGATCCTGATGAGGCGCTTCTTAAACGCATTAAAATGCTGCGAGAGGCAGGAGTCGGTTTATCGATTGATGATTTTGGCACTGGCTTCTCCGGTCTTTCACGTTTAGTAACACTTCCGGTGACGGAAATAAAAATAGATAAAAGCTTTGTCGATGGTTGTTTAACCGATACTCGTAGCCGATCGTTGTTGGACGTCATCACTCGTATTGGTCAGAGCTTTAATATGATGGTGGTCGCGGAAGGCGTTGAAACTCACGAACAACTGCAATTATTACGTGCTATTGGTTGCCCGGTGGTACAAGGTTACTATTTTTCCAGACCATTAAACCCTGAGGATATTCCGAGATGGTATGAGGCGGATTATCAACGCATTATTGATAATTTGTGATAGGGAACGATTTTGTAAAAAAATAAAATTACCGGAAGCCTTGTGTTTCTCATGTTGACTATACTAAAACTCTGTTTCAGGAACTCATTCATTGTCGCGATGGGAGCTTAACCATTATTTTTCTGTGGGTTAATTATTATTGACGCTATTAGCATTGTATAAAAACACGAACCTAATATAACTTTCTGGAATAATTCTTTAAAGGAGCAGGTGAATTGAACGCTTCGCTGAACTTTGCAAGAATAATATCGTGCTTTTTACTCTCAACGGCTAATATTCTGGTCCCGGCGTACTCCGCACCTTTACCCGGCTGGGCGAAGGCGCCCGCCGTGCAGAAGATGGAGAGAATGACGCTGAAGGAGTGCATTCTTCACGCCTTCGGACAAAGCCCGGAGATAGCCCAGCAGGCAGAAAAAACCGGCATTGGTCAGGCGCAAATTGATGAGGCGCAGAGTGCCTGGCATCCTAAGATCGGCCTTAACGGAAACGCCGGGCCTTCGCGGCAATATGATTCCAGCGGCCATCTCGATAATGCCGTTTCATACGGCATTACGATTACTCAGCTGGTTTATGATTTCGGCAAAACAAACAACGACATAAAATTGCAAACGGCTGCACGTGACAGCGAGCGTTTTAAGCTAATGGAAACCATGACCGACGTGGCGGAAAAAACCGCCGCCACGTATATGGAGGTTAACCGTTATCAGGCGCTCATTGATGCCGCCGATCAAAATATTCTTTCCCTTGAGAGCGTCAGAAAGATGGCACAGCTGCGCGCCAATGCCGGGCTAAATTCCTCGTCAGATGAACTTCAGGCCAGCACGCGTATTGCCAGTATTCGCTCCGCGCGTGAACAGTATCTCGCGCAACGCCACAGCGCGCTCGCGCAGTTATCTGTATTAACTGGCGTACAACCGGCAGCGCTCGCGCCGCCGCCCGCAGAGCTCGCCAGCCAGCCGGTCGAACTTAATCATATTGATTACAAAACGATTCCCGCCGTGCTGAGCGCTGAGAACCTGAGTCAGTCAGCCTCTTATGGCGTAGAAAAAACCAGGTCGCAATACTGGCCGACGGTCAGTATCCAGGGCGCGAAAACCCGCTATGAGACCAGCGACCGCTCTTACTGGAACGATCAACTACAGTTAAATGTGGACGCCCCGTTGTATCAGGGCGGTGCCGTTTCGGCGCAGGTCGCACAGGCGGAGGGCCAAAAGCGCATTGCGGCCTCACAGGTTGAGCAGGCCAAGCTCGATATTCTTCAGCGTGCCTCCGTGGCGTTCGCTAACTGGAACGGTGCGCGGGGGCGAGAGGAAGCGGGAAACGCGCAGTCACAAAGTGCACAGCAATCACGGGAAGTTTATAAAAAAGAGTATCAATTAGGTAACCGCAGTCTGAATGATTTATTAAGCGTGGAGCAGGATGTTTTCCAGGCGCAATCAGCAGAAATCAATGCCAACTATGATGGCTGGGTCGCCGCTGTGAATTATGCGGCAGCCGTCAATAATTTGATTCCGCTGGCAGGCATAAAGGAAGCGTTACAAAACGATCTGCCCGATCTGCAGTAATGGGCAGTTGTTGCACTCCTGGGGCGAAAAAGAGGTGTGTTTTTCGCTTGTAATGTCATGTGCGTGGCCTCGAAAAGCTAACGCCAGAATGTCTGGATACCATAATGAACACTGTCATTGATATTATTTCCCGTAAAGGTGCGGTTAAACAAAGTATTATTGCGTCCGATAATGCCTCTTTGGTGATATATCAACCATCGGTGTTGCAGATTCATTCCCCGGTCAGCGGCGTGGACCATTATGTTCGCCAGGGAAACGATCTGCTGATTTACATGAAAGACGGCACGATAATTCGCTGCAACGGCTATTTTGCCGTCGATCCGGCGACAAATGAATATTCAGAACTGGTCTTTGATGACGGGCAGACGTTAACCCATGTCTCGTTCGCCGGAAATAGCGAAGCCGCAGGTTTAGCGCCAGTTACGTTAACGCCGCAAAATGACATTATTACCTCGATTTCGCCTTTTATTGAGCACGCGGCCAGCACGGCGGGCGAGCTACCGTGGGGCTGGATTGTCGGTGGTACGCTGGCAGGCGGCGCGGTCGGCGCGTTGCTCGCCAGTGGCGGCAGCGATGGTGACAACAAAACGGAAGTGGTTACGCCGCCGGGTGAACCGCAAAGTGCAGCACCTTCGTTTATCACGCTCGATAACAGTGGTGACAGACAGGGCTTGCTGGCAAACGGGGATGCCACTGACGATACCACCCCCACGTTCAGCGGCACCGGGCAGGCCGGGGCAACCATCGCCATACGTGACAGCAATGGTGTCACCGTTGCCAGTACCACGGTGGGCGCGGATGGCCGTTGGTCCATCACCTTACCCGCGCAGTCTGCGGGCGAGCATACATGGTCCGTCTCGCAAATTGACGGTGACCAGACAACGCAGGCTGGCAGTATCACCCTGAATATCGACAGCAAGGCTGCCGCTATCTCTATCGCCACGACGTCGGGCGATAACGTACTCAATGGTCAGGAACAGGCGGCAGGATTTACGCTCTCCGGCGCAACGCAGCATCTTGCCGCGGGTAGCACGCTAACGCTGACGCTCAATGGCAAAACCTACACCACGGAAGTGGGCAGCGGCGGTGCGTGGCGCGTCGCGATCCCTGTGGCGGATGCGCAGGCATTGGCGGATGGTAATCAAACTGTCACTGTTTCAGGCATTGATGCCGCCGGGAACCGTGTCACTGCCAGCCAAACATTCACCGTCGATACGCAACCGCCAACGCTCTCTATCGATGCTATCGCTCAGGACAATGTTATCAATGCGCTGGAACATCGCGCGTCGCTGACCATAAGCGGCGTGACAACGGCGCAGCCCGGTCAAACGGTCACGGTGACCCTCAATGGTATCTCGCATACGACGGTGGTCAGCAATACCGGCAGCTGGCAGCTTTCGATTTCAGCCAGCGAAGTGCAGGCGCTCGGGGATGGCCAGGTCACCGTGACCGCGAGTGTGAGTGATAAAGCGGGAAACCCGGCGCAGGCGCAGAGCAGCATGAGTGTTGATAGTCAGGCGCCGCTGATAACCATTGATACCGTGGGCGGGGATGACATTCTTAACGGCGCAGAACAGAACGTCGCGCAGATCATTTCCGGGCGGGCGAACGGCGCATCGGCTGGGGATGTAGTGACCGTCAGGGTCGGTAATCAGGTGCTTTTGGGGACGGTCTCGGCGGATGGCAGCTGGAGCGTCGGCATGACGGCCACGGTTAGCCACGCGCTGGGAACGGGCGTGCACACCATCACCGTGTCTGTTACCGATTCGGCGGGTAATACGGGCAGTGCATCACGCGTCATCACATTAAGCGGCACGGCGCCTCAGCTAACAGTCGATCCTGTCAGTCAGGATAATGTGCTGAATGCGCATGAGGCATCGCGCCCGTTGACGTTAAGTGGCACCACCAGTTTGCCCGATGGCAGCACCGTCAGTGTGGTGCTGAACAATCATACCTATACCGCCACAGCCAGCGGCAATGCCTGGTCGCTAGAGGTGCCGGTGAGCGATGTCGTTAATCTGGTCAACGGAAGTTACACTGTAACGGCCAGCGGAACCGATGCCAACGGCAACAGCGGTAGCGCACAAGGGCAACTGCTGGTCGATACCACGCTGCCGCAGGTGATTATCAACACCTTTGCAGGCGACAACGTAGTGAATGCCGCTGAAGTCGTGGCGAATCAAACTTTGAGCGGGCGCGTGGTCGGCGCTGCGCAGGGCGACACGGTCACCATTGAACTGGGCGGCAATACTTACACGGCGACGGTGGGTAACAATCTCACCTGGAGTGTGAATGTTCCGACGGCGGATTTGCAGGCGCTGGGCGATGGCGGGTTAACGATAAATGCCTCTGTGACGAACGGACACGGCAACACCGGTAACGGTGAACGTGATATCACTATCAGCGCCACGCTGCCGGGTCTGCGTATCAATACTATTTCTGGCGATGACGTGATTAACGCCCTCGAACAGCAACAGGATCTGGTCATTTCTGGTAGCAGTAGCCATCTCCCCGTGGGCACTACCGTGACGGTAACGCTCGGCAACGAAACTTATCAAGGCGTGACCGACAGCAACGGCAACTGGCAGGTGGGCGTACCCGCTGCCGATTTACAGGCACTCACCGCAGGCACCGTCGTCGTGACGGCCAGTGCGGCAGATTCGGCAGGTAACCCGGTCGCTATCGACCATAACGTCGTTGTTGATGCGGGGGACGTGGCGATTGCTATCAATACCGTCTCCGGCGATGACATGATTAATGCGGTGGAAAAAGGGGCATCGCTGACATTAACGGGCAGCACCCAGGACGTCGAGGTCGGGCAAACCGTAGTAGTGAAATTCGCGGGGCAGACCTTTACCACTTCCGTTCAGGCAGGCGGCGGCTGGAGCCTGGCCGTTCCTGCCAGCGCAGTGAGCCGCCTGGCAGACGGTGCGGCGGAAATTACCGCGACGGTCACTAATATCAGCGGTAACACTGGCGACACCTCACGCACAATTACCGTCGACAGCCAGGCCCCGGCCTTAAGCATTGACTCGCTGACGGCAGATAACATCATCAACGCCGCCGAAAGCGGTCAGGATCTGCAAATCACTGGCACCACTGACGCCCAGCCAGGGCAGACGGTGACCGTCACGCTGAACGGGCAGACCTATCAGGGCGTCGTGCAGCCAGACGGCACCTGGAGCGTGACCGTTCCCGCCGCCAACGTTGACGCACTGGCTGACGGCAACGCCACCGTCACCGCCAGCGTGAACGATATCGCAGGTAACCCGACCAGCGTCTCACGCGTGGCGCTGGTCGATGCCACGCCGCCGGTGGTAACCATTAATCCGGTGGCGACCGATAACGTCATTAACACGCCGGAACATACCCAGGCGCAAATCATCAGCGGCACGGTCACTGGCGCTCAGGCGGGCGATATCGTCACCGTGACGCTGAATAATGTGGATTACACCACGGTGGTGGATGCTTCCGGCAACTGGAGCCTGGGCGTTCCGGCTTCCGTTGTCAGCGGACTGGTGGACGGCAGTTATCCTGTCAGCGTCTCGGTAACCGACAAAGCCGGAAACACGGGCAGCCAGTCATTGACCGTCACGGTCAATACCGCAGCGCCCCTTATCGGCATTAACAGCATTGCGGGCGACGATGTGATTAACGCCAGCGAAAAAGGGGCCGATGTCCAGATTAGCGGCACCAGCGATCAGCCTGCGGGCACTGCCATCACCGTGACGCTGAACGGGCAAAATTACACCACCACGACCGACGCCTCCGGCAACTGGAGCGTCACCGTTCCGGCATCGGCGGTAACCGCACTGGGCCAGGCCAACTACACGGTAACGGCGGCGGTGACCAGCAGTATCGGCAACAGCGCCACCGCCAGCCATAATGTGCTGGTCGACAGTGCGCTGCCCGGCGTGACCATTAACCCGGTGGCAACCGACGATATTATTAACGCCGCCGAAGCGGGTGTTGCGCAATCCATCAGCGGGCAGGTGACTGGCGCGGAAGATGGCGACACGGTAACTATTACGTTGGGTGGTAATACTTATACGGCGACGGTGGGCAGCAATCTCACCTGGAGCGTGGACGTTCCAGCGGCAGATATTCAGGCGCTGGGAAATGGCGATTTAACGGTGAGCGCCTCGGTCACCAATCAAAACGGCAACACCGGCAGCGGCACGCGGGATATCACCATCGACGCTAATCTGCCCGGTCTGCGGGTCGATACGGTGGCGGGCGATGATGTGGTCAATATCATCGAGCACGGGCAGGCGCTGGTGGTCACCGGCAGCAGTTCGGGGCTGGCAGAAGGCACGCCGCTTACCGTCACGATTAATAATGTGGAATACACCACCGCGGTGCAGGCCGATGGTAGCTGGAGCGTGGGCGTCACTGCGACGCAGGTTAGCGCCTGGCCTGCGGGGACGGTTAATATTGTCGTTTCCGGGGAAAGTAGCGCCGAAAATCCGGTGAGCATTACGCATCCGGTTACGGTCGATCTCACGCCGGCGGCGATCACCATCAACACCATCGCCACGGACGATGTGATTAACGCCGCAGAAAAAGGCGCTGATTTAACCCTTTCCGGCACCACCACTAACGTAGAACCCGGTCAAACCGTCACCGTGACCTTTGGCGGGAAAAATTACACTGCCAGCGTGGCGAGCGATGGTAGCTGGACTGCCACCGTTCCTGCCGCCGATTTAGCGGCATTACCCGAGGGCAGCGCCTCCGTGCAGGCCAGCGTCAGCAATATCAACGGCAATAGCGCCTCGGCGGTGCATAACTACAGCGTCGACAGCAGCGCGCCAACCATCATTATCAATACCGTCGCCAGCGACAATATCGTCAACGCCAGCGAAGCCGATGTGGGTGTGACGGTGAGCGGCAGCACCACCGCTGAAGCGGGGCAGATTGTTACGGTAACGCTCAATAGCCCGACCGTGCAGACGTATCAGGCAACGGTACAGGCCGACGGCAGCTGGAGCATCAATATTCCGGCGGCAGATCTCGCAGCCTTGACCGATGGCAGCCACACCCTGACCGCCACGGTCAATGACAAAGCGGGCAACCCGGCGAGCACCACGCATAATCTGGCGGTGGATCTCACCGTTCCGGTACTTACCATCAACACCATTGCGGGCGACGATATTATTAACGCCGCCGAACACGGGCAGGCACTGGTGATTTCCGGTTCCAGCACTGGCGGAGAAGCGGGGGATGTCGTTAGCGTCACGCTAAACAGTAAAACCTACACCACCACCCTGGATGCTTCCGGCAACTGGAGCGTCGGTGTTCCGGCGGCGGATGTCACTGCGCTTGGCAGCGGCCCGCAAACCGTGACCGCCACGGTTACCGATGCGGCAGGCAACAGCGATAACGAGACGCACACGGTTACCGTTAACCTTACCGCGCCGACCATTGGCATTAATACCATCGCCACCGATGACGTGATTAACGCCAGCGAAAAAGGCGCGGATCTGCAAATCTCCGGCACCAGTAATCAGCCAGCAGGCACCACAATTACGGTGACGCTGAACGGGCAAAATTACACCGCGACGACCGATACCTCCGGCAACTGGAGCACCACGGTGCCAGCCTCTGCCGTAGGTGCGCTGGGCGAAGCCAGCTACACGGTGACGGCGAACGTCACCGACAGCGCAGGCAACAGCAATTCCGCCAGCCATAATGTGCAGGTCAATACCGCGCTGCCTGGTGTCACCCTTAATCCGGTGGCGAGCGACGATATTATTAATGCCGCCGAATCGGGCGTGGCACAGACCATCAGCGGCCAGGTGACGGGCGCGGCGGCGGGCGATACGGTTACCGTAACGCTAGGCGGGAAAACCTACACCGCTACAGTGCAGGGGAATTTAAGCTGGAGCGTGGACGTTCCTGCAGCGGATATTCAGGCCATCGGTAATGGCGATCTGACGGTTAACGCCTCGGTGATCAACGGCGTTGGCAATACCGGCAGCGGTTCGCGAGATATTACTATCGACGCCAACCTGCCAGGTCTGCGCGTCAATACCGTGGCGGGTGATGATGTGGTCAACAGCATCGAGCACGCTCAGGCGCTGGTGATAACCGGCAGCAGCAGCGGGCTGGCAGCGGGGGCGGCGCTGACGGTGGTGATTAATACGGTTACTTACGCTGCGACAGTATTAGCCGATGGCACATGGAGCCTTGGCGTTCCGGCAGCAGATGTCAGTAACTGGCCTGCGGGTACGGTGAATATCACGGTTTCAGGTGCTACTAGCGCAGGAAACCCGGTCACCATCACCCATCCAGTCACCGTCGATCTGGCAGCTGTGGCGATCTCCATTAACACCGTTTCCGGCGACGATGTGATTAACGCCGCCGAAAAAGGAGCAGATTTAACCCTTTCCGGCAACACCTCCGGCGTAGAAGCGGGGCAAACGGTCACCGTCACCTTTGGCGGCAAAACCTACACCGCCACCGTAGCGGGCGATGGTAGCTGGACAACCAGCGTACCTGCCGCCGATCTCAGCGCGTTACGCGACGGCGACGCCACGGTACAGGCCAGCGTCAGCAATATTAACGGCAACACGGCTTCGGCAATCCACGCCTACAGCGTCGATGCCACGGCCCCGACGCTTACCATTAACACCATCGCCACCGACGATATTTTAAACGCCGCCGAGGCGGGCAACCCGCTAACCATCAGCGGCAGCAGTACCGCCGAAGCGGGGCAGACGGTAACCGTCACGCTTAATGGGGTGACTTACAGCGGCACCGTCCAGGCGGACGGCAGCTGGAGCGTCAGCGTGCCGACGGCGGATCTCAGCAATCTGACTGCCAGCCAGTACACGGTTAGCGCCTCGGTAAGCGATAAAGCAGGCAACCCGGCGTCCACCACTCACGGCCTGGCGGTGGATCTCACCGTGCCGGTGCTGACCATCAACACCGTCTCCGGCGATGACATCATTAACGCCGCCGAACACGGACAGGCGCTGGTGATCTCCGGTTCCAGTACTGGCGGCGAAGCGGGCGATGTCATCACCGTCACGTTAAACAGTAAAACCTACACCACCACGCTGGATGCCGCCGGCAACTGGAGCGTTGGCGTTCCGGCGGCAGATGTCACCGCGCTGGGCAGCGGCCCGCAAACCATCACTGCTACCATTACCGACGCGGCAGGCAACAGCGATGACGCCAGCCGCACGGTCACCGTGAATCTCACCGCGCCAACCATTGGCATCAACACTATCGCCGACGATGACGTGATTAACGCCACGGAAAAAGGCGCGGATCTGCAAATTACCGGTACCAGTAATCAGCCAGCGGGTACCACGATAACGGTGACGCTGAACGGGCAAAATTACACCGCTACCACAGATGCTTCCGGCAACTGGAGCGCCACGGTGCCAGCCTCGGCGGTCAGTGCATTGGGTGAAGCTAACTACACGGTAACCGCGAACGTCACCGACAGCGCAGGCAACAGCAATTCCGCCAGCCATAATGTGCAGGTCAACAGCGCGCTGCCTGCCGTCACCATTAACGCGGTGGCGACCGACGATATTATTAACGTTGCCGAAGCGGGCAATGCACAAACCATTAGCGGGCAGGTGACGGGGGCCGCGCAGGGGGATACGGTTACCGTTACGCTGGGCGGCAACACCTACACCGCCACGGTACAGGCTAATTTAAGCTGGAGTGTGGACGTTCCGGCGGCGGATATTCAGGCGCTGGGCAACGGCGACCTGACGGTTAATGCCTCGGTCACCAATGGCGTTGGCAACACGGGTAGTGGCTCGCGCGATATCACGATCGACGCCAATCTGCCTGGCCTGCGGGTCGATACCGTGGCGGGCGATGATGTTATTAACAGCATTGAGCACAATCAGGCGCTGGTGATCACCGGGAGCAGCAGTGGATTAACGGCGGGAGCGGCGTTAACGGTCGAGATTAACAACGTTACTTATGGCGCGACGGTGTTAGCCGACGGCACATGGAACCTCGGCGTTCCGGCGGCAGACGTCAGCAACTGGCCTGCGGGTACGGTGAATATCACGGTAAGTGGCACCAACAGCGCCGGAACAACCTCCATCATAACCCATCCGGTTACCGTCGATCTGGCAGCGGTCGCCATCACCATTAATACCCTCTCTGGCGATGATGTGATCAACGCCGTTGAAAAAGGCGAAACGCTGGTGGTAAGCGGCAGCACCAGCGGTGTCGAAGCCGGGCAAACGGTGACCGTCACCTTTGGTGGCAAAAATTACACCACCACCGTGGAAGCCAACGGCAGCTGGACGGTGAATGTGCCGCCTGCCGATCTTGCTTCGCTGCCGGACGGCGCGGGCAACGTGCAGGCGAGCGTCAGCAACATTAACGGTAACAGCGCCCAGGCCGATCGCGCGTACAGCGTTGATGCCACCGCGCCGCTTGTGACCATCGACACCATCGCCAGCGACGATATCCTTAACGTGAGCGAAGCGGGCGCGGGGATCACCATCAGCGGCACCACCACGGCGCAGGCCGGGCAGACGCTGACCGTCACGCTGAACAACAACACGTACCAGACCACCGTCCAGGCCGATGGCACCTGGAGCGTGAATGTTCCGGCAATGGATTTAAGCGGATTAACCGCCAGCAGCTATACCGTGACTGCGACGGTGAGCGACAAAGCGGGTAACCCGGCCAGCGCCGATCATGCGCTGGCGGTGGACGTTACCGCGCCGGATCTCACCATTAATACCGTCGCGGGCGATGACATTATCAACGCCATCGAACACGGGCAGGCGCTGGTGGTGAGCGGAACCAGCACGGGCGCGGAACCCGGCGATGTAGTGACCGTCACGCTCAACGGTAAAAACTACACCACCACGCTGGACGCCTCCGGTAACTGGAGTGTGGGCATTCCGGCGGCGGATGTCACGGCGCTGGCGACCGGTAGCCAGACGATCACCGCCAGCCTGAGCGATCGCGCGGGCAACAGCGACAGCACTACCCATAATGTGACCGTTGATCTTAGCGGCCCGACGCTGACCATCAATATCGTCTCCGGCGACGACATCATCAATAATGCGGAGAAAACTCAGGATCTGACCATCAGCGGCGGCTCCAGCGGTCTGGCGACCGGCACCACGGTCACCGTGATGTTGAACGGCCTGGCGTACAGCGCCACTACCGATAGTTCCGGCAACTGGAGCGTTACCGTGCCTGCTTCGGCGGTCGGTGCCCTGGGCGAGGCGGTCTATTCGATTAGCGCCAGCGCCACCGACAGCGCGGGCAACAGCGGCAGTACCACCCATACGGTGAATGTCGAATCGCTCCTGCCTGGGGTGATCATTAATACCGTGGCGGGCGATGACATTATCAACGCCGCTGAAATCGTTGTGGCGCAGACCATCAGCGGTCAGGTCACGGGAACGGCGGTTGCGGGGAATACGGTGATTGTCACCATTGGTGGCAATCAATATAACGCCATCGTGCAGTCAGATTTAAGCTGGAGCGTCAGCGTACCTGCGAACGTTTTGCAGGCGCTGGGTAACGGTGAGCTAACCATTAGCGCTTCGGTCACCAATTCCGCAAATAATACCGGCACCACAACGCACGACATCGTGATAGATGCCAACCTGCCAGGCCTGCGGGTCGATACCGTGGCAGGCGATGATGTGGTCAATATTATCGAACACGGTCAGGCGCTGGTGGTCACCGGTAGCAGCACCGGACTGGCAGCAGGCGCGGCGTTGACGGTAGTGATCAACAGCGTCACCTACGGCGCAACGGTCCTCGCCGATGGCACCTGGAGCGTCGGCGTTCCGGCGACAGATGTCACAAACTGGCCTGCGGGGACGGTCAATATTGCCGTCTCTGGCACCAACACCGCCGGAACCACAACCAGCATTACTCATCCGGTGACCGTCGATCTCGCGGCCGTGGCGATTACCATCAATACTCTTTCCACTGACGATGTGATTAACGCCGCCGAAAAAGGCAGCGATTTGCAGCTTTCCGGCACCACCTCCGGCGTGGAAGCGGGGCAGACCATCACCGTTATCTTCGGTGGTAAAAGCTACACCACCACGGTTGCCACGGGCGGCACCTGGGGGCTAACGATCCCAGCCGCCGATCTCGCAACCTTGCCGGACGGCGCAGCAAACGTCCAGGCCAGCGTCAGCAGCGTCGCAGGTAACAGCGCCCAGGCGACTCATGTTTATAGCGTCGATGCCACTGCGCCCTCCGTCACCATCAACACCATCGCCAGCGACGATATTCTTAACGCCGCCGAAGCGGGTACTGCGCTGACCATCAGCGGCACCAGCACGGCAGAAGCCGGGCAGACGGTGACCGTGACGCTTAACGGCGTCAATTACAGCGGCAACGTGCAGGCAGACGGAAGCTGGAGCGTCAGCGTCCCGACCGGCGATTTGGCCAACCTCACCGCCAGCCCCTATACGGTGAGCACGGCGGTCAGCGACAAAGCCGGTAATCCGGCTTCGGCAACGCATAATCTGACGGTGGACCTTGCCGCTCCGGTCGTCACCATTAACACGGTGGCGGGCGATGACATCATTAACGCCACGGAACATGCTCAGGCGCAGATTATCAGCGGCTCGGCAACGGGCGCGACGACGGGTAACACGGTTTCCGTGACGATTGGCACGACCACCTATACCACCGTGCTGGACGCCAACGGCGACTGGAGCATCGGCGTGCCTGCCAGCGTCATTTCCGCACTGGCGCAGGGCGATGTGTCCATTACCGCCACGGTCACCGACTCCGCAGGCAACAGCGGCACGGCCTCGCACACTGTCACCGTGGCGCTCGGCGCTCCGGTGCTCGCCATTAACACCATTGCCGTCGACGACATCATCAACGCCACGGAAAAAGGCGCGGATCTGGCGATTTCCGGCACCAGCGACCAGCCTGCGGGCACGCAGATTACCGTTACGCTCAACGGGCAAAATTACACCACCACAGCCGATGCATCCGGTAACTGGAGCGTGACCGTTCCGGCGTCACGGGTGAGCGCCCTCGGTGAAGCCAGTTATACGGTGACTGCTTCCGCCACTGACGCCGATGGCAACAGCGGTTCCGCCAGCCATAACGTGCAGGTTAATACCGCGCTGCCGGGCGTCACCATTAACGTGGTAGCGGGCGACGATATTATTAACGCCGCCGAAGCGGGCGCGGGCCAGACCATCAGTGGGCAGGTGACGGGCGCGGCGGCAGGCGACACGGTGACCGTCACGCTCGGCGGGGCGACTTACACTGCCACGGTGCAGGCGAATTTAAGCTGGAGCGTCGATGTTCCGGCCTCCGCGTTACAGGCATTGGGCAACGGCGAGCTGACCATTTCGGCTTCGGTGACGAACAGCGTTGGTAATATCGGTAACGGCACGCGGGAAATCACCATAGACGCGAATCTCCCCGGTCTACGGATTGACACCGTGGCGGGCGATGATGTGGTCAATATTATCGAGCATGGTCAGGCGCTGGTGATTACCGGCAGCAGCTCTGATCTGGCAGCGGGCAGCAACGTCACGCTGACCATTAACGGGCAAACCTATGTTGCGGCAGTGCTGGCGGATGGCTCATGGAGCGTCGGTGTTCCGGCGGCAGATGTCAGCGCCTGGCCTGCGGGGACGGTCACGATTACAGCCAGCGGCAACACCACCGCCGGAAACCCAGTCAGCGTTACGCATCCGGTGACTGTCGATCTCACTGCGGTGGCGGTCAGCATCAACGCCATTACTGCCGATGACGTGATTAACGCTGCCGAAAAAGGCGCGGCGTTAACGCTCTCTGGCAGCACTACTGGTGTGGAGGCCGGACAAACGGTCACCGTCACCTTTGGCGGCAAAACTTACAGCGCCACGGTGGCTGCGAATGGTTCCTGGAGCACCTCGGTTCCGGCGGCAGATATGGCGGCCCTGCGTGATGGCGATGCCAGCGCACAGGCCAGCGTCAGCAATGTTAACGGCAACAGCGCCACCACTACCCACGCTTACAGCGTCGATGCTACCGCGCCAACGGTGACCATTAACACCATTGCGGGCGACGACATTCTTAACGCCGCCGAAGCCGGAGCGGCGCGGACCATCACTGGCAGCAGCACGGCGGAAGCGGGGCAGACGGTGACCGTCACCCTCAATGGCACAAACTATACCGGCACCGTACAGACGGACGGCAGCTGGAGCGTCAGCGTACCGCCAGCCGACTTAAGCGCCCTGACCGCCAGCAACTACACCGTTAGCGCGGCGGTGAACGACAAAGCCGGAAACCCGGCCTCGGTTAACCACAACCTGACGGTGGATACTTCTGTTCCGGTCGTCACTATCAACACGGTGGCAGGCGATGATGTGATCAACGCGACGGAACACGCCCAGGCGCAGATTATCAGCGGCTCCGCCACTGGAGCGGCAACCGGCAGCACCGTGACGGTGACTATCGGCAGCAGCACCTTCACCACCGTGCTGGACGCCAGCGGTAACTGGAGCGTCGGCGTCCCGGCAAGCGTCGTCTCGGCACTGGCAAACGGCACGGTGACCATCAACGCCAGCGTGACCGATGCCGCCGGTAACAGCGGCAGCGCCACCCATCAGGTGACGGTCAATACCGGGCTGCCGACCATTACCTTTAACGCCATCAGCGGCGATAACGTCCTGAACGCCGATGAAAAAGGCCAGCCGTTGACCATCAGCGGCGGCAGTACGGGGCTGGCAACCGGCGCACAGGTTACCGTCACGCTCAACGGTCACAACTACAGCGCCACCACCGACGCGTCGGGCAACTGGACGTTAACCGTGCCGGTGAGCGATCTGGCGGCATTAGGTCAGGCCAACTATACGGTCAGCGCCAGCGCCACCAGTGCGGCGGGCAACACCGCCAGCAGCCAGGCGAATTTACTGGTCGACAGCGGCCTGCCGGGCGTCACCATCAACACCGTGGCAGGCGACGATATTATCAACGCCGCCGAAGCGGGGGCCGATCAAACCATCAGCGGGGTGGTGACTCGCGCCGCCGCTGGCGATACGGTCACCGTGACGCTGGGCGGCAACACTTACACAGCGCAGGTTCAGCCCGATTTAAGCTGGAGCGTCACCGTTCCGGCAGCCGATCTCCAGGCGCTGGGCAATGGCGATTTGACCATTAACGCCTCGGTTACCAACGCGAATGGCAATACGGGTAGCGGCACGCGGGATATCACCATAGACGCCAACCTGCCAGGGCTGCGGGTGGATACGGTAGCGGGCGATGATATCGTCAACAGCATCGAGCACGGGCAGGCGCTGGTGATCACCGGCGGCAGTAGCGACCTGAATGCAGGCGTGCCGTTGACGATCACCATCAACGACGTAGCGTATTCCGCCACGGTACAGGCGGACGGAAGCTGGAGCGTCGGCATTCCGGCGGCAAACGTCAGCGCATGGCCTGCGGGGCCGTTAGCCGTTGACGTGGCAGGACAGAGCAGCGCCGGAAATCCGGTCAGCGTCAGCCATCCGTTCACTGTCGATTTAACGGCGGTGGCGATCAGCATCAACACCGTTGCCAGCGACGACGTGATTAACGCCGCCGAAAAAGGCACCGACCTGACCCTTTCCGGCAGTACCAGCGGGATTGAGAGCGGGCAAACCGTCACCGTCACTTTTGGCGGTAAAACCTACACTGCAAGCGTCGCCGCCAACGGGAGCTGGAGTGTAAACGTTCCGGCGGCAGATCTGGCAACTCTGCCAGAGGGCGCGGCGAATGTGCAGGCCAGCGTTAGCAGCGCGAGCGGTAACAGTGCCTCGGCGACCCATGCGTATAGCGTTGACGCCAGCGCGCCAACGCTCACCATTAACACCATCGCTAGCGATGACATCCTTAACGCCACAGAGGCGGGAAGCCCGCTCACCATCAGCGGCACCAGCACTGCCGAAACCGGTCAGACGGTGGCCGTCACCCTTAACGGTGCAACCTACACCGGCACTGTGCAGGCGGACGGTAGCTGGAGCGTCAGCGTTCCCCCTTCAGCCTTAGGCGCGCTGACCGCAAGCAATTACACCGTCAGCGCCACGGTCAACGACAAAGCGGGCAACCCCGGCAGCGCCAGCCATAATCTGGCGGTAGACACCACCGCGCCGGTTCTCACCATTAACACCGTGGCGGGCGATGACATCATCAACGACGCCGAACACGCCCAGGCGCTGGTGATCTCCGGCACCAGCACGGGCGGGGAAGTGGGCGATGTGGTGAGCGTTGTGCTCAACGGAAAAACCTACACCACCACGCTGGATGCCTCCGGCAACTGGAGCGTTGGTGTACCGGCAGCGGATGTTACGGCGCTGGGCAGCGGCGCACAGACCATCACCGCCAGCGTCAGCGATCGGGCGGGCAACAGCGACGACGCCAGCCGCACCGTGACCGTCAGCCTCAGCGCGCCAGTGATTAGCATCAACACCATCGCGGGCGATGATGTGATCAACGCGACGGAAAAAGGATCTGATCTGGCGCTTTCCGGCACCAGCGATCAGCCTGCGGGTACGGCGATCACCGTTACGCTGAACGGACAAAACTACAGCGCCACTACCGACGCCTCCGGCAACTGGAGCGTTACCGTGCCCGCCTCGGCGGTCAGTGCGCTGGGCGAAGCGACCTACAGCGTCACGGCGAGCGTCACCAATGCTCAGGGCAACAGCAGCACCGCCAGCCATAACGTGCAGGTCAATACCGCGCTGCCAGGCGTCACCATTAATCCGGTAGCGACAGACGATATTATCAACGCCGCCGAAGCAGGCAGCGCGCAAACTATCAGCGGCCAGGTAACCGGTGCGGCGGCGGGCAGCACCGTCACCGTTGAACTGGGCGGTAAAACTTACACAGCCACCGTGCAGCCAGATTTAAGCTGGAATGTGAGCGTACCTGCCGCCGACTGGCAGGCGCTGGGTAACGGTGAGTTAACGGTTAACGCCTCGGTAACCAACGCCGTTGGCAACACCGGCAGCGGCACGCGCGATATCACCATCGACGCCAGTCTGCCCGGCCTGCGGGTGGATACCGTCGCGGGCGATGATGTGGTCAATATCATCGAACACGCTCAGGCGCAGGTGATCACCGGTAGCAGCTCCGGCTTTGCCGCAGGTACAGCGCTGACGGTGGTGATTAATAATCAAACTTACGCCGCCACGGTGCTGGCGAACGGTAGCTGGAGCGTCGGCGTTCCGGCGGCGGATGTCAGTAACTGGCCTGCGGGAACGCTGAATATTACCGTTAGCGGCGCGAACAGTGCCGGAACGCAAACCAGCATTACCCATCCGCTGACCGTTGATCTCACTACCGTCGCCATCAGCATAAACAGCATCACCAGCGATGATGTGATTAACGCTGCCGAAAAAGGCGCGGCATTAACGCTCTCCGGCAGCACGTCTGGCGTCGAAGCGGGGCAAACCGTTACCCTTACCTTTGGCGGTAAAACCTACACCACCACGGTGGCGGCAAACGGTAGCTGGAGCACCACGGTTCCGGCAGCGGATATGGCGGCCCTGCGTGACGGCGATGCCAGCGCCCAGGTGCGGGTGACTAACGTCAACGGCAACAGCGCCACGGCAACGCATGAATACAGCGTCGATAGTGCCGCGCCAACGGTGACCATCAACACCATTGCCAGCGATAACATCATCAACGCCAGCGAAGCGGCTGCGGGTGTAACGGTATCCGGCACCAGCACGGCGCAAACCGGGCAGACACTGACCGTCACGCTTAATGGCACTAACTACCAGACCACGGTGCAGGCGGACGGCAGCTGGAGCTTAACGCTGCCCGCCAGCGACTTAACCGCGCTTGCCAATAACGGCTACACCCTGACCGCCACGGTCAGCGATCAGGCGGGTAACCCTGGCAGCGCCAGCAAAGGCGTGACCGTCGATACCACCGCGCCGGTGATCAGTTTTAACACCGTGGCGGGCGATGATGTGATTAACAACGTCGAACACACTCAGGCGCAGATTATCAGCGGCACCGCCACGGGCGCGGTGGCGGGCGACCGCCTGGTGGTGACCATCGCCGGGCAGCAGTATGTCACCAGCACCGATGCCAGCGGCAACTGGAGCGTTGGCGTGCCTGCCAGCGTGATTTCCGGCCTTGCGGACGGCACAGTGACTATCAGCGCCACTATCACCGATAGCGCAGGCAACAGCAGCACGCAGACGCACAACGTGCAGGTGAACACGGCGGCAGTGTCGCTCTCGGTCAGCACTATCAGCGGCGATAACCTTATTAACGCCGCCGAAGCAGGCAGTGCGCTGACCCTGAGCGGCACCGGAACGAACTTTGCCGCAGGTACAGTGGTGACCGTGTTGCTTAACGGCAAAGGCTATAGCGCTACCATTCAGAGCAACGGGAGCTGGAGCGTGAACGTGCCGGCGGCAGACGTTGCGGCACTGGCGGATGGCACCAGCTATACGGTTAGCGCCTCCGCGCAGGACAGCGCCGGAAACAGCGCCACGGCCTCGCGCAGCGTGGCGGTGGATCTCACCGCGCCGATTATCAGCATCAACACCGTTTCAACGGACGACCGACTCAACGCCGCCGAACAGCAGCAGCCGTTAACCCTTAACGGCTCGACCAGCGCGGAAGTGGGGCAGACGGTCACCGTGACCTTTGGCGGCAAAACTTACACTGCCACGGTTGCCGCCAATGGCAGCTGGGCGCTGAACGTGCCTGCGGCAGATCTGGCCGCGCTCGGTCAGGGCGCACAGGCGATTACCGCCAGCGTGAACGATCGCGCCGGTAACCCCGGTCAAACCACGCACGCCCTGACCGTCGATACCGTTGCGCCAACGGTCACCATCGCCACGGTGGCGGGTGACGATATTATCAACAACGCCGAGCAGCTTGCCGGGCAGACCATCAGCGGCACCACCACCGCCGAAGTGGGCCAGACGGTGACGGTCACCTTTAACGGTCAGAGCTGGACCGCAACGGTCGGCAGCGGTGGAAGCTGGTCGGTGTTTATTCCGGCGCAGCAGTTTGCCGGATTAAGCGACGGCAGCTACACCATCA
Organism: Pseudocitrobacter corydidari; assembly: GCF_021172065.1. Lineage (NCBI taxonomy): Bacteria > Pseudomonadati > Pseudomonadota > Gammaproteobacteria > Enterobacterales > Enterobacteriaceae > Pseudocitrobacter > Pseudocitrobacter corydidari. The sequence goes on from NZ_CP087880.1 coordinate 1,300,955, forward strand.
GCGCGTCAGTCACCGATCAGGCCGGAAACCCTGGTAGCGCCAGCCGTGGCGTGACGCTGAACGGCGACGTGCCCACCGTCACCATCAACACCTTTGCGGGCGACGATGTAGTGAACGCGGCGGAACATGGCTCGTCGCTGGTTATCAGCGGCACCACCACCGCCCCAGTCGGGCAGACGCTGACCGTGACTTTAAACGGCAAAACCTACACCACCACGGTGCAGACCGGCGGTAGCTGGAGCTACACCCTCGGCAGCGCCGATGTCACCGCGCTGGCAGACGGCAATGCCTACGTGATTAACGCCTCGGTGAGCAACGCTATCGGCAACACCGGCAGCAGCAATCACACCATTACTGTCGATCTCAGCGCCCCGGCGATGAGCATTAATATCGACTCCCTGCAAGCCGACACTGGCCTTAGCGCCAGCGACTTTATCACCAGCGTTAGTCCGGTGGTGGTCAACGGCTCGCTCACCGCCGCGCTTGCCAGTAACGAGACGGCGCAAATCAGTATCGACGGCGGTGTAACCTGGACCACGCTTACCGTTACCGGCACGACCTGGCGCTATAACGACAGCCGCACGCTGACCGATGGCAACTATCTCTATCAGGTGCGGGTGATTGACGCGGCGGGCAACGTCGGTGCCACCGACAGCCAGAACGTGGTGATCGACACCATCGCGCCAGATCCAGCAGTGAAAACCATCGCCATTAGCGCGATCACTACCGATACCGGCTTGATCGCTAACGATTTTGTCACCAGCGACACGACGCTTGCGGTGAGCGGCACGCTGGGCGCGGCGCTTTCTGCCGGTGAGTTCGCGCAAATCAGTATCGACGGCGGCACCACCTGGCAGAATCTTTCGGTAAGCGGTTTGACCTGGACATATCTTGACGGGCGGACGCTGACCGATGGCAACTACAACTACCAGGTACGGGTGATCGACACCGCCGGAAATATCGGCGCCACCGCCAGCCAGATAGTCACCGTGGATACCACCGCGCCGCTGGCGAGCAAAACCATCACCATTGCGGGCATCAGCGATGACACCGGGTTAAGCAGCAGCGATTTTGTTACTCGCGACACTACGCTTACCGTGCGCGGCACGCTCGGCGCGGCGCTGGCGGCAGATGAACGGGCGCAAATCAGCCTCGACGGCGGTGTCACCTGGACTACGTTAACCGTTATCGGCACCAGCTGGAGCTATGCCGATGGTCGCACACTGACCGACGGCACCTGGAACTACACGGTGCGGGTGGTGGATCTGGCGGGCAACGTCGGGCAGACCGCGACGCAAAACGTGGTGGTCGATACCACCAGCCCGGAAGCGGCGAAAAGTATCACCATTACCGGCATCAGCGATGACACCGGAGCCAGCAGCAGCGATTTTATTACCAGCGACACCACGCTTACCGTGCGCGGCGTGTTGGGCGCGGCGCTCGGCGCTAACGAGTTCGCGCAAATCAGCACCGACAACGGCGCAACCTGGGTGAACGTGACCGTTTCGGCAGACGGCCTCAACTGGAGTTACGTTGACGGACGCACGCTCGCCAACGGCACCACCACCTGGCAGGTGCGGGTGGTCGATCTGGCGGGCAACGTTGGCGCAACCGGCAGCCAGTCGGCGCTGATCGATACCGTTAACCCGGCGCAGGTACTCACCATCGCCAGCATCAGCACCGACACGGGGAGCTCGGCAACCGACTTTATTACCAGCGACACCACGCTCACGCTAACCGGTTCGCTGGGCGCGGGGCTTGCCAGCGGCGAAGTGGCGCAGATTAGCCTTGATGGCGGCGCGACCTGGACCACGCTCACCACCAACGGCACGCAGTGGACCTACACCGACAGCCGCACGCTGACCGACGGCAGCTATGTTTATCAGGTGCGGGTGCTGGATCTGGCGGGGAACAGCGGTCCGGTGGTGTCGAAAACGGTGGTGGTCGATACGATTAACCCCACCGCCACGCCGACCATTGTGTCGTATACCGATGATGTCGGGCAGCGGCAGGGGACATTAAGCAGTTCTCAGGCCACCGACGACACTACGCCATTGCTGAACGGTGTACTTTCCGGCCCGCTTGCCAGCGGTGAAGTGGTTTACCTCTACCGCAACGGCCTGCTGTTAGGCGCGGTGACGATGGTTGGCGCACTGAACTGGACCTACAGCGACAGCGGGCTGGTCAGCGGTGCCTATACCTACAGTGCGCGGGTAGTGGATCTGGCGGGGAATATCACCGCCTCCAGTGATTTTATCCTGACGGTCGATACCTCTATTCCGACCACGCTGGCGCAAATCACTAATCAAACCACGCGCGATACCACGCCAATTATCAGCGGGGTGATCACCGCGGCACTCGCCAGCGGGCAGTATGTTGAAGTGGTGATCAACGGCAAAACCTACACTTCGCAGCCAGGCGGCGCGGTGGTGGTCGATCCGGCGCACAACACCTGGTATGTGCAACTGCCGGATACCGACGCGCTGGCGGCGTCTGCGACCGCCTATAACGTCACCGCGCAGGTAAAAAGTTCGGCGGGTAACGGCAACACCGCCAATGTCAGCACTGGCACGGTGACGGTTAACGCGGCGATTGATTACACTCCGACCTGGACCACCGCCAGCAAAACCACCGCCTGGGGGCTGACCTACGGCCTCGACACGCACGGGATGTGGACGGTACTGGCGAACCAGCAGGTGATGCAGTCTACCGACCCACTCACCTGGTCGAAGACCGCGCTGACGCTGTACCAGAGCGGCAACAGCTACGCCACCAGCTCCATCGCTGATTACGACCGTAACGGCACGGGCGATCTGTTTATCACCCGTGATGACTACGGCACGGGCTATATCAACGGCTTTACCAATAACGGCGACGGTACGTTTTCCAGCGCCATTCTGGTCGCCGTCGGCACCCTGACGTGGTACGGCTCGGTAGTGGCGTTTGATAAAGAGGGCGATGGCTATCTCGACTTCTGGATTGGTGACGCTGGCGGGCCGGACTCCAACACTTTCCTGTGGAACAATGCGGGCACGCTGGTAGGCAACTCCACCACGTCGAACAGCGGCGGTAGCGCTACGGTGGGCGGGGCGGTGACGGGGTATCTTTCGCTTAACGAAGGTTCCGGCGTCGATCTGAACAATGACGGCAGAGTCGACCTGGTTCAGCACACCTATAACCTGAATAACTATTACACGCTGTCTTCGCTCATCAACCAGGGGAATGGGACGTTTGTCTGGGGGCAGAACACCACCAATACCTTCCTGAGCGGGGCGGGTAGTGGCGCTATGAGCAGCAGCGTTTCCATGACCTGGGCCGATTTCGATGGCGACGGCGATATGGATCTCTTCCTGCCCGCCAGCCAGGGAAGAGCTAACTACGGCTCGCTGTTATTCAACACCAACGGCGTGCTGGGTAGCCCGGTGGCGGTGGGCGCAACGGCAACCACCTACGCCAGCCAGTTTAGCCTGGCGGTAGACTGGAACCACGACGGCCTGATGGATATCGCCCGTATCGCGCAGACCGGACAGTCGTATCTTTATACTAACGTCAGCAACGCCAGCAACTGGACGCAGTCGGTACTCGGCGGCAGTCAGAGCGGTACCACCAGCGGCGTGGCGGCAATGGACTACGACTGGGACGGCGCGGTGGATGTGCTGGTGACCAAACAGTCGGGCAGCGTGTTCCTGATCCGCAATACCAACACGGTGAGCTACGGCACTTCGCTACACCTGCGCATCACCGATCCTAACGGCATTAACGTCTATTACGGCAATACCGTGAAGCTGTACAACTCGGCGGGAGTGCTGGTCGCCACGCAAATCATCAACCCGCAGTCGGGTATGGGGGTTAACGACACCTCGGCGCTGGTCAATTTCTACGGGCTGAACGCCGGAGAAACCTACAACGCGGTGCTGATCAAATCCACCGGCACCACCGCCAGCAATATCGACCAGACGGTCAACACCAGCTGGGGCGGTTTACAGGCCACCGATGCCACTCACGCTTATGACCTCAGCGCAGAAGCAGGCACCGCGAGCAACAACGGCAAGTTCGTCGGCACCGGCTATAACGACACCTTCTTTGCCACCGCAGGCACCGACACTTACGACGGTTCCGGCGGCTGGGTGTACAGCTCCGGCAACGGAACGTGGCTTGCGAACGGCGGCATGGACGTGGTTGATTTCCGGCTTTCGACGGTGGGCGTGACCGCGAACTTAAGCAGCACCACCGCACAGGCGACCGGTTTTAACACCTCGACATTTACCAATATCGAAGGCATTTCCGGCTCGAATTTTAACGACACTCTGACCGGCAGCAGCGGCGATAACCAACTGGAAGGGCGTGGCGGTAACGACACGCTCAACATCGGCAACGGCGGTCACGACACCTTGCTCTATAAACTGCTCAACGCCAGTGACGCCACCGGCGGCAACGGCTCAGACGTGGTGAATGGCTTTACCGTAGGCACCTGGGAAGGCACCGCCGACACCGATCGTATTGATATTCGCGAACTGTTACAGGGCAGCGGCTACACCGGAAATGGCAAAGCCAGCTATGTCAACGGCGTGGCGACGCTGGATGCGCAGGCCGGAAACATCGGTGACTTTGTCAAAGTCACCCAGAGCGGCAGCGACACCATCGTGCAGATCGACCGCGACGGCACGGGCGGCACTTTTGCGACAACTAACGTGGTCACGCTGACGGGCGTGCACACCGACCTCGCCACCTTGCTGGCGAATCATCAGTTGATGGTGGTGTAGATAATGAAAAAAAATGCCCAGTCCGTGGAAGCCTGGCTGGAGGCGATGATCGCCGTGGCGCGCTATTACCGCCTTGATTTTTCTCAGGAGAACGTGCGCGCGACCGTCAACTGGGAGCGCGACAGCAAGCGGGAAGAGTTGCTCACCGACATGGCGCGGCAACTGGGAATGGGGTTACGGTTGGTGGAGTTCTCCGCCGATTCGCTTAACCCGTGGCGGCTGCCGCTGATCGCGGTGTTTGATAATCAGCAGATTGGCGTGATCACCCGCCGCGACAATCACGACAATATCAGCATTCAGTTCAGCGGTGACGAAGGGCTGGAAACCACGCTTAACGTCGCGGATATTGAAGATAACATCGTCGAACTGGCGCTATTGCGACCTCTCAGCGCCATCCCTGACGCGCGGGTGGATGACTACATTCGTCCGTATCAGGCGAACTGGTTCTGGAATCTCTCGCTAAAAGACTGGCGGCGCTATGGCGATATTATGCTGGCGTCACTGGTGGCGCTGGCGGCGATGATTTTCTCGATGCAGGTTTACGACCGGGTGGTTCCGGCGCAATCGTACCCGACGCTGTGGGTGCTGTTCGCCGGGGTGATGATGGCGATCCTGTTTGAGTTCTGTATGCGCATGGTGCGCACGCATCTCTCAGATATGATCGGCAAGCGGGCGGATTTACGGATTTCGGATCGCGTTTTTGGTCACGCATTACGGCTGAAAAACAACGTGCGATCGAAATCCACCGGGTCATTTATCTCGCAAATCCGAGAACTGGAATCGGTGCGGGAGCTTATTACTTCCACCACTATCGGCGCGGTGGCGGATCTGCCGTTCTTCCTGCTGTTTGTTTTTATTCTGTGGATGATCGGCGGCTGGCTGGTGCTGGTTGTGTTGCTGGCGCTGCCGTTATTGGTGATCCCCGGCCTGCTGGTGCAACGACCGCTGGCGCGGCTGGCGAACGAAGGAATGCGCGAGTCAGCGGTACGCAACGCTACGCTTGTCGAAGCCGTGCAGTCGATTGAAGACATTAAACTGCTGCGCGCCGAGCAGCGTTTTCAGAATCAGTGGAATCACACTAACGACGTGGCCTCGTCCATCAGCATGAAGCAACGTTTTCTCACCGGGCTACTGCTCACCTGGACCCAGGAAGTGCAATCCATCGTCTACGTCGTGGTGCTGTTGGTGGGCTGCTTTATGGTGATGAACGGCGACATGACCACCGGCGCGCTGGTCGGGACGACGATCCTGGCTTCGCGCACCATCGCGCCGCTGTCGCAGATATCCGGCGTGCTCTCGCGCTGGCAGCAGGCAAAAGTGGCGCGTAATGGCCTTGATGAACTGATGAAGCGTCCGGTGGATCAGCCGGAACACGGCAAACTGGTGCATAAAGCGGTGCTGCACGGTAATTATCAGTTCAGTAACGCTATCTTTTATTACGACGAAGAAGAGAAAATTGCCGATGTAGCGATTGGCAAACTCAACATTCAGGCTGGTGAGAAAATCGCCATTCTTGGGCGCAACGGCGCGGGTAAATCGACGCTACTGCAAATGTTCGCCGGAATGCGTATCGCCCAGCAGGGGCAGGTGTTGCTGGATAACATCAGTATCGGGCAGCTTGATCCGGCGGATCTGCGTCGCGACATGGGGCTACTCAGCCAGACCGGGCGACTGTTCTTCGGTTCGCTGCGGGAAAACCTCACCATGGGGATGCCGGAGGCCAGTGATGAAGATATCGAACGCGCGTTAACCCTCAGCGGGGCGCTGCCGTTTGTGCAGAAGCAGAAAAACGGCCTCAACTACATGATTCAGGAAGGGGGATTTGGTCTTTCTGGCGGTCAGCGGCAAACGCTGCTGCTGGCGCGGCTGCTCATCTCTCAACCCAATATCGTGCTGCTCGATGAACCCAGCGCCTCGCTGGACGAAATGGCGGAAGCGCATTTAATCGAACAACTGAAACAGTGGATTGGCCATCGCACGCTGGTCATCGCCACTCACCGCACGGCGATGCTGCAACTGGTCGACAGGATAATCGTGATGGATCAGGGGCGGATTGTCAGAGACGGTGCGAAGGAGACGATTCTGCACGAACTGAATGGCACACCGGTGCGTCGAGTGACAGTTCAAAATGATAAGGGGAGCGCGGCATGAATGGTCAGATTCAGTTTAACCGTGGGCTGAATGAGCCACACCTGCCGCGTTCTGCGCTGGCCGTGCGCCTTGTCGCGGTCATGTTTCTCTGCTTCCTGGGCTGGGCCTGGTTTTTCAAACTTGATGAAGTGACGACCGGTACGGGCACCGTGGAGCCCTCCGGGCGCGATCAGGTGGTGCAATCTCTTGAGGGTGGGATTCTTTATCATCTGAATGTGAAGGTGGGCGACATTGTTGAGCAAGGCCAGCCGCTGGCGCAGCTTAACCGCACCAAAACGGAATCGGATGTACAGGAAGCGCAATCTCGTTTATATGCTGCGCTGGCAACCTCGGCGCGACTCAGGGCCGAGGTTAATAATCAAGCGCTGGTTTTCCCTGATGAGCTAAAGCCATTACCGGATCTGGTCGCCTCGGAGACGGCGCTTTATACCACGCGGCGTGAAGCGCTTACCCGCTCAATTTCCGGGCTGGAAGAGGGCATTCGCCTGGTCAACCGTGAACTGGGTATGACGCAGCCGCTGATTAAACAAGGGGCGGCCAGCAACGTGGAAGTGTTACGTTTACAGCGCCAGCTGAATGAGTTACAGAATAAAATTACCGAAATTCGCACCCAGTATTATGTGCGGGCGCGGGAAGATCTTGCCAAAGCGAACGCAGATACTGAGGCTCAGCGGTCCGTGATCCGAGGGCGTGAGGACTCGCTCACACGGCTAAACTTTACCGCCCCCGTGCGTGGCATTGTTAAGGATATCGATGTGACAACGGTGGGCGGCGTTATTGCCCCCGGCGGCAAATTGATGACCATCGTACCGTTGGATGAACAACTGTTGATCGAAGCCAAAATCTCGCCGCGCGATGTGGCATTTATTCATCCTGGACAGGCATCGCTGGTGAAGATAACCGCCTACGATTACTCGATTTTCGGCGGGTTAGCGGGCGAGGTCGCGGTGATCTCCCCTGATACGCTTCAGGATGAGGTTCGTCGTGATGTTTATTATTACCGGGTATACATTCGCACCGACAGTAATCATCTGCAAAATAAATCCGGGCAGCAGTTCCCTATTTTCCCCGGAATGGTGGCGACCGTGGATATCAAGACCGGGCGCAAAACGGTACTCGATTATCTGCTGAAGCCGTTTAATAAAGCGCGGGAAGCGCTGCGTGAACGCTAATCCAGCTCGTGGATCATATACTCGCCGCTCAGCATCGGGCGGCAGAGTATCTTATAGCCATCCTGGTCAAACCCTGTGGCGATACACGTCAGGTTATCGGCTTCCGTTAGCGACTCGACCGCACCCAGCCACAGCCAGTTATGAATAATATGATAGTGGGTGAGGGTGTCGCTTTTCTCTTCCAGCGCTACGGCGCCTTTCCATGGCCAACATATCAGTTGCAAATGCGCTAACGCACTGCGGAGCCTGTCATTGTGATCATCTACACTTTCGCGGCCGCAGCAGGCCCCGGCGCAACGCCCCAGCATCGAACGAAAACAGGCGCGACCACGACTTAATGGCTCCAGCCCCATGACGCCGTAGCACAGACGTTGCGCATCGGCGACAGACTTCAATGCCTCAAGGGCGGCGCGACGATTGGCAAAAAGGCCATAGAGGCCCGGCGTGTGTGAAAAATCGACTTCGCGGGCATAAACAACCTGAGGTGTATTTCCCTGCAGGCGCAGGGAACAAAGTTGCTTGTTGCGGCGCAATCGTTTATTGAACAGCGGTTGTTGTTCTTTAATCAGACGAGCTTCCAGCAACAGCGCGCCAAGTTCCCCCGCCGTCGGCTGCCAGCTAATGCGTCGGGTCTGTTGAAGCAGAGCCGCTTCCTGCTGGGTGCGGAAATGCGACATCACGCGGCTGCGAATGTTAACGCTTTTACCGATGTAGAGAGGAAGCGTTTCACTGTCGCCGTGAAAGGTGTACACGCCAGGCAATTTCGGCAACGTTTCCAGGCAATAGCGGAGATGCTCAGGATAGGTATAAAGGGGGCCTTGAAGGGGCTCGGGCCGAACGGGGACCCTACGATTGACCATAATAGCTCCAGATACTGTTTATGCATACAGCTTACCGGGCGGGATGATAATGTCAATCCTTCGCCCGGTGCTGTGAAGATGCATAGCAGTTACCTTACGCGCGCTGATCCGTCAGCCAGCTTTTAAAGACATCCGTGCGCAGCGTTTGCATAAAATCGATGTTTCCTGAGCATCCCAGCTTTTTAATCAAATTGGTACGCATCTGATAAACCGTCTTGATGTGGACGTTCAGATTTTCCGCCATCTCGATAATTTTTTTGCCATCTGACATTTGATCCAGCAAGGTGGTTTCGCGTGCAGACAGTTTTACTTTGTGTTCAATATGGCAGTCGTCTTCATTCTTCTTACGAAGGCTTGTCAGGAACTTGACGATCTCTTCCGCAGAGGCTTTTGACGAAATATGATTGACGGTAAAGGAGTCAAGGAAATTGTAACGTTGACCGTCGCTCAACAGAATAAAACGATGCGTGCGCAGGTCGTAATTATGACGTTTTACGTTTACATACTGACTGGCAGAAAATATCACGTAACGAATGTTTTTACGATCTAATCTGACATCTTTGAGTACTTCACATAAGCCATATTCAAGGAAATTGTCATCCAGCCAGAGATCGACCAATTCCAGTTTAACAGGGCACGCTTCGCTTTTCATAATGACTCCACATTAAGATGGGTTATTTAAAAGTGGCTATCGTTCATCAATGATTCAGATATCATCGAGGGTATAATCCACCACAATTTCTAACGTCTTGCGGATAACATCAGCGGAGAGTACGCTATCTGTGCATTCAAGAGAGTGAATCAGCGTCGCAATAATGTTTTTGTTGTTAATGGTTTCACCGGCAGCCATCAGATGGCGAACCGCACCACCGAGGATTTCTGCTTCATCAGCTAACATATCGCCGGCCTTCAGGAAGTGTTCGGACAATGCTTTATTCTGAATGGATTGGTAGAAATCATATTGCTGTAACATAGCGATTCTCATCTGTTAGTTGTAAAAGTGGTTTTCATTGAAAATCTTCAATGAATATTTCTATTTCTTCCATTCATCGAAAGTTCCTTTCGCCCGTCTGTGCGGGGTTTAACGCCTTTATGGCCAGCGGAGTTCGCTTCTTTCGATGCCGTAAAACTCTCTATTTCTCTTATTACCACGTACAATGCTGAGAGACGTTCTGAATCAATTTCCAGACTCTGCATTTTATTCAGCTCATTTAACAAAGCCTGAGAATTAATAGACTTTTTGTCTTTAATAAGCCGCAGAGTAGCCTCACCAATTAAAGTGTCTTTCAGTTTTTTATTACTACTATTCATAACTGCTGTCTCTTATTGCTGTTAAACCATCGGGCTTACAGCATTAAGTTGTCTCAGGTGGTAGGGTATCGTCGTCGCCACGCTGAGCAAAAATCTCCCTCATGAATTTCGGTTTTCAAATAATAAACCAATCAACGCGTTGTAGTGCTTCTCTTCTTCCATGCCGGAAGCCTGTTCAAGGCGGCCCAATAATTTTGTACACAGCGACTTGCGGTTCAGGTTTTTGCCGGCGCTGAGAATTTCGACCACGATTTGCCCCAGCGTTTCCTGTTGTGTCGGAAGGGCAGCCTTATTGAAATAGCTGGAAATGGCACTGGCTGAATCCATGGTGTATTGACGGTTCTGCTGCATGTGTCGCTCCTGTTAAAGACGTTATCGTGTATCACTTTGCGTTAACAAACTCATAAAAATTGTACATAAATCCTGTACAAGTGATGCATTAATTTTTAGCATAAAGTGCTATTGCTTATAAATCATAAAGATATAAGGTGTACAGGCGTACAAAGATAAGAATTATCTGTACAAACTTCGGAGGTTGTCCTTATAGAGGAGAGGGGGAAGATCAAGTGTTGGAATTAATTGAGAGTAATGTTAAATCCATGTATTAATTGAAAGCTATTTAAGCTTTTATCTGCTAATGTTGAGAAAACTTTGTAGTCGGAACCGCTATGCTTACCACCATTATTTATCGCAGCCATTTATGTCACGACGTTCCCGTCAAGGCCCTTGAGGGAATGGTAGCGGCCGCTAACCTTAGAAATGCTGAGGCAAATGTCACCGGAATACTGCTCTTTAACGGCACGCATTTTTTTCAATTGCTTGAAGGCCCGGAAGAACAGGTGCGACGGATTTATCACGACATTTCACAAGACCCGCGCCACTACAATCTTGTAGAGCTTTTATGCGATCACGGCCCAACGCGCCGATTTGGCAAAGTGGGCATGGAGCTCTTCGACCTGCGCGAGCATGCCCGGGAAGAAGTGCTGCAAAACGTGCTGGATAAAGGCACATCTCCGTATCAACTCACCTATAACGATCGTGCATTGCAGTTTTTCCGCACTTTTGTCGAGTCGACAGAGAAGGGCAATTACTATGAAATTCCGCCAGCCGAGAGCTGGGAGTTTGTACCGACGACAATCAGCGATGAACTGGGTCCTTATAAAGCCTCTACTGCCTCTGAGTATACCCTGGCCCTGCAACCGATCATTGATCCCCTGGCGCAGGAAATCATCGCCCTGGAGGCCTTAATCTTCACCCACGACGGTGAGATTTCGAATACCTATTTCGAGGGTTTATCCGGCGACGATATTTATGAAATCGATCTCACCAGTAAGAAAGTGGCGTTTGAGATGGTGAGGGAGCGCGATCTGCGTGGTCAAATACTGTCCGTTAATCTGTTGCCAATGACCCTGGTAAAAATCCCTCACGCCGTGGATTATCTGCTGCATGAGATAAAAATTAACGGTCTGGTGCCCGAGCAAATTGTCGTTGAATTTACTGAGCACGAGGTGGTTTCCGGTATTGAGGAGTTTACCGCTGCGGTACGTGTACTGAAGTCTGCGGGTATTAGCGTGGCCATTGATAATTTTGGTGCCGGCTTTGCCGGGCTGCAGTTGCTGGCGCAATTTCAGCCTGACAGAATCAAGATTAATGCTGAACTGATTCGCGATGTTCATAAAAGTGGCCCGCGCCAGGCGATTGTACAGGCCATTATTCGCTGCTGCCGTTCGCTGGAAATTGTGGTATCTGCCCTGGGTGTTGAAAAAGCGGAAGAGTGGATGTGGCTTGAATCTGCGGGCATTTCTCATTTCCAGGGCAATTTATTTGCCCGACCCTATCGCCAGGGTACGCCTTCCATCTCGTGGCCGGAAAAGAAAGAGTTATTGTAATATTGTACAACTCTCCTGTTGCTTCTCTTTCCTCTTACGGCATTGCGCCGTAAGAGGGTGATTTATCCTAAATCCCCCATGCCTGCCGTTGATATTCCTCATTTTTTACAGCTTGTTTAATAAAAGTTAACGACTTTTATACTCATTACGCCCCAAAAGGCTGTACAATAAAAAGTAAGTTATACAGACGGTACAGAACATTACCCAGGGATGTAATGGTTGAGTTGCGAGGCATTATGGCTTTTTACAGTATCGGCGACGTGGCCGAAAGATGCGGAATCAACCCGGTAACGCTGCGCGCGTGGCAGCGGCGCTATGGGTTACTCAAACCCCAGCGCAGTGAGGGGGGGCACCGCCAGTTCGACGAAGAAGATATTCAGCGTGTTGAAGAAATCAAACGCTGGATTAAAAGCGGTGTTCCTGTCGGGAAAGTGAAAGCGCTGCTCGAAGAGAGCCGCACCATTACGCACGATGACTGGACTTATCTTCAGGAAGAGATGATGTCCGTATTGCGTTACGCCAGCCCAACCAAACTTCGCGCAAAAATTGTTGCTGCCGGGCGCGAGCATCCGGTTGATGCTTTAATTGATCATGTTTATGGCCCTGTACGTCAGCGGCTCAGCCTTGATCACAATACGGCGCGTATTATGTGCAGTATGTTTGATGGCATTTTGATTGAATATGTTGCCGCGACATTAACGGAACGTCGACGTAAGTCTGGAAAAGAAGCGTTGCTCATCGGGTGGGAAATTGACGATCGCGTTCGTCTGTGGCTTGAAGCCTGGCGTTTATCTCAGTCCGGCTGGCATGTATCTGTACTGGCTGAACCGCTCGAATCGCCTCGCCCTGAACTCTTCCCTGGTCAGATGTTATTTGTCTGGACCGGCCTTACCCCTACAAGACGGCAACAAGAATTATTGCAGCACTGGAACGAGCAGGGTTATACCATTAAGTTCCACCAGCCTTGATGACCGCATTGCGGTCTTTTCGGCCTTCGCGTTCGAGATACACCTCTTTTGCAGTCTGTAAATCGGCAAGCGTATCAATATCCAGCACGATACCGATATCGTCGACTTCAATATTAAGTAACTGACCACATTGCCGTGCATGCTCCACAACGTCACGTCCTCCCGTCTCACCGGATAACGCCGTTAAATGCGGCAAATAGTGCCGTCCAAACGCGACGGGATGCCCGTTTTGCATGCAATAACGTGGTACGATCACCGTACCGTCGCGCAACGCTTTCGCTACGCGTAACAGTGTCTCTTTTTCAACCAGCGGCAAATCAGCAGGCAAGATAAGCCATCCTTGCGCCTGCTGAGTCGCCAGAACGCCCCGACGGATAGAATCGCCCATACCGGATGCTGACGCATCAGGTTGTACCTGATACCAGGGTAAAGACGATTGTTGCACCGCTTCCAGCGTGCGATCGAGCACGCGCTTCCCGCACAGCTCCGCTTCAAGTTTATGTTGCGTCGCACCGGATGCGTAAAAGCGTTCACTTTTTCCAGCGGCAAGAACAATGACCACCGGCCCATAGCTCTTCATAAGTGGAGACCTTGCCGGGCGTGGGCGACGTCGGCAAGTACCGACAATGCCAGCGTGCGCGAGTCACGCGCTTTGGGGATAAGGCCGATGGGCGCTGCAATGGCGGCGATTTCAGTTTCCGTCCAGCCACATTCCCGTAATAGCGCTTTTCGCCGCTGGTGGGTTCGCTCACTGCCCAGCGCGCCAATGTAAAACGGATGACTTATGCGTGATTGCGCCAGTAAGTATCGTTCCCGATCGAGGTCATGCCAGAGTAAAATCAACGCGCTATGTGTATCCATGAGCGCCGGATCGTCCGTCACCTCATATCCCGCCGTGCTCGCCAGTTGGCGCGTCATTTCGGCTTCAATATGATGCCCTGAGAGTATCAGCCGCACAATCGGGTGATAGGCGATTGCAAACTTTTCTTCCACCCATCCGGTATGCTGATGAGAGGCAATGCCTTCAAGCTGTCCAATGCTGCTGTTATAGATGAGGGAGACAGACTCACGCCGTGCCAGACTGCCGAGAATATCGCGCAGCGGGGCGCAGGAGCGCAGCGCGTGGATCGTCAGGGTGATACCGCCGCCGCAGGGCAAAACGATATCAAACCACGGCGATCCCTGTCCATAACGTACCGACTTATCTCTTCCGGTGGCAATCACCTCCAGCGCCTCACAGGCAATGGCGCTTTCAACGCATCCGCCCGACACGTAGCCGCAATATTGCCCATCTTCGCGTACGGCCATTTGGCTGCCCGGTGCACGAGATGCGCCCCCGTGTATATCAGTAAGCGTGACTAACGCCACGCCCATTCCGCTTTCCAGCGAATCGACGGCAAAACGAAGAATTGTCGCCGGATCGTCAGTCAGTTGCGCCTGCTTCGGCGTGCATTTCAAACGCTGCAACATCTGAGCTCCTTACGCGTTTTCCGGCAGACCATGAAGCAGTTTATCCAGCGTCAGGGGGTAATCCCGACCCCGTACGCCCGTCGCATTGTAAACGGCGTTGGCAATAGCTGCGCTGACCCCACACAAACCAAGTTCGCCGACACCTTTGGCTTTCATTGGTGAGGAGACCGGGTCCGTATCATCAAGGAAAATGACCTCCTGGTGGGGAACATCGGCATGCACCGGTACTTCATAGCCGGCCATATCATGATTAACGAAATAACCCAGACGTGTATCCACCGCCAGCTCTTCCATCAGGGCGGCGCCAATGCCCATGGTCATTGCGCCTATCACCTGGCTTCGGGCGGTCTTCGGGTTGAGTATTCGTCCCGCAGCGCACACGGCCAGCATACGCCGCACGCGCACTTCGCCAGTTACGGCATCTACCGCCACTTCAACAAAGTGGCCAGCAAAGGTCGACTGCTGATACTGCTCCGCCAGTTGGTCAAATTCAATGTGGTCTTCTGCCTGCTCAGGCTGCCCGGCAAGGGCATCGATAAGGTTGATACTACGCGAGCGATCGCTAATTTTTTCATTTTCAAACACCGCTAGCGTCGGATCGAGACCGGCTTTGCGGGCAATTTGCGCACGCAATTTGACGCAGGCGGCGTAAACGCCAGAGGTCGAGGTATTCGCTCCCCATTGTCCACCGGACCCTGCCGAAACCGGGTAGAGACTGTCACCCAAACGAACACTGACTTTTTCCAGCGGCACGCCCAGCATTTCGGCAGCGGTTTGCGCAAGAATGGTGTAGCTTCCGGTACCAATATCGGTCATGTCCGTTTCAACCGTCACGTCGCCCCCGGCGCTCATTAGCACGCGCGCGGCGGAGGTCTCGAGCAGGTTATTACGAAATCCGGCAGCCATCCCCATACCGACCAGCCAGCGACCTTCACGAATGACGCCCGGTGTGGCATTGCGTTTGCGCCATCCGAAATGTTCTGCGCCTGTGCGCAGGCACTCAATTAACTGGCGACGGGAGAAGGGACGTTGGGGATCGGACGGGTCAACCTGAGTATCATTCCGAATACGAAACTCGACCGGATCGATACCTGCCTTCTCGGCAATTTCGTCGATAGCGATTTCCAGCGCCATCAGGCCGGGTGCTTCACCCGGCGCGCGCATGGCATTGCCTTCGGGGAGATCAATCTGTGCCAGTCTTAATCCCGTGTGACGATTTGCCCCCGCATACAAGAACTGCGTCTGCTGTACGGCGGTCTCTGGCGTGCCGCCCGGTAGATTGCCAGACCAACTATCATGCGCAATCGCAACGATTTTCCCGTCGTTATCTGCGCCAATACGAATATGCTGAAGGGTCGCCGGGCGGTGGGTGGTATTATTCGCAATAGTTGGGCGCGGCAGCATCACTTTTACCGGGCGCTTAACCGCTTTCGCGCCCAGCGCCGCCAGAAGCGCATCGCTGCGTAAGAAGAGCTTGCCACCAAATCCGCCGCCTATATACGGCGAAACAATGCGGATATTCTCTTCGGGGATCTTCAACGTAACCGCTAAATCTTTTTTACACCAGTTCACCATCTGGTTGGAGGTCCACAGCGTCAGCTTATCGCCCTCCCAGCGGGCGGTTGATGCGTGTGGCTCCATGGCCATATGGCTTTGGTCTGGCGTCGAGTACGCAGCATCCAGCTGATGCGCGCACCCGGCAAACGCCGTGGCAAAATCGCCGACGTTATTGTCCGGTGTGTCTTCGGGTGGCGTTGTCACCTGTGGTTTTTCTTCAGCCAGATCCCATTTACCTTGCTGGCGTTGATAGCTGACCTCAATCAGTGCCGATGCGGCACGCGCCTGCTCGAAGGTTTCCGCCACAACCAACGCAATAGCCTGATGATAGTGTTCGATTTCCGGGCCGCCGAGCAGGTGGGCGGCATTTCTTTCGCCTTTCCCTAACGTACCCGCGTGCTTCGCGGTTATTACGCTAAGCACGCCGGGTGCCGCGTTGGCTGCCTGCGTATCCAGATGCGTAATGCGACCTTTTGCTATCGACGCGCCGAGAATATAGCCATAAGCCGCGTCAGGTGCCTCTTCATGGCGTTCATAGGCGTAATGCGCGCGTCCGGTGGTTTTTAGCGGGCCATCGATACGATCGTGTGGCTGCCCGACAACACGCAGTCTGTCTATCGGGTTATCTCCGGCAGGTTGAGTGAATTTCATGTTATGTCCTCGCTTCAGCCAGTACGGAGGCCAGCGTGCGCTTCGCCAGCGTGAGTTTGAATTGATTCGCCGGGGTAGGCGTGGCATCAGCAAAGAGTTTATCGAAGACCGCTTGTGCCCCGTCAGGTAACACATTATCGGCTTCCATCTTTCGCCACGGTTGATGCGCCACCCCGCCAAAGGCCACCCGACCCGTTCCATCCTGGTGAATAACGGCGGCCACGGAGACCAGGGCAAACGCGTAAGACGCGCGGTCGCGAATTTTACGGTAGATATGCGTTCCCCCCAGTGGCGCAGGTAACGTGACGGCGACGATCAGTTCCCCCGGCGCGAGGGTGTTTTCTTTTTCAGGCGTGGAGCCTGGCGGCAGATAAAAGGCATCGATAGGAATACGCCGTTCGCGCCCATCGGGATTAACCGTTTCAACCACCGCATCGAGCAGGCGCATGGCTACCGCCATGTCGCTGGGATGCGTGGCAATGCACGCTTTACTGGTTCCCGCGACGGCATGCTGGCGGCTAAAGCCCTCCAGCGCCGCGCAACCGCTGCCGGGGACTCTTTTATTACACGGTTGGTTGGTATCGTAGAAATAGGGGCATCGCGTGCGCTGGAGCAAATTTCCGCCGGTGGTCGCCTGATTTCGCAACTGGCCGGATGCGCCTGCAAGCAACGCTCTGGCTAACACGGCGTAATCACGGCGAACGTGCATATTGGCCGCAAGATCGGTGTTTCGCACCATGGCACCGATACGCAGCCCGCCTTCAGGCGTAACATCGATGCTGTTTAACCCCAGGCCATTGATATCTATCAGGTGGAGCGGCGCTTCAATCTCCAGCTTCATGAGATCAAGCAGATTCGTTCCGCCGGCGATGAACTTTGCCCCTGGGTTCTGCTGCGCGTTTTTTGCGGCTTCGGCGGGTGTTTTGGCCCGTTCATAGGTAAACGCTTTCATGATTTTTTCTCCCCGCTGACGTCATTAATCGCCGCCAGGATGTTGGCGTAGGCTCCGCAGCGACAAATGTTGCCGCTCATCCGTTCGCGGATTTCCTCGTCGTTCATTGATGGTGGCGAAACCAAATCGTGCGTGACGTGGCTGGGGATCCCCGTATTTAGCTCCTCAATCATGGCGACAGAAGAACAGATTTGCCCTGGGGTGCAATAACCGCACTGATAGCCATCGTGTTTGATAAAGGCAGCCTGCATCGGATGGAGGGCTTCCGGCGAACCCAACCCTTCGATGGTGGTGATTTCTGCATTTTGATGCATAACGGCAAGCGTGAGACAGGCGTTCACCCGACGCCCATCAAGAAGGACCGTGCAGGCACCGCATTGTCCGTGGTCGCATCCTTTCTTGGTTCCCGTGAGTTGAAGGTGCTCACGCAGGGCATCCAGCAGCGTTGTGCGGGTATCCATGTCCAGCGTGCAGGTTTTTCCATTTACCTGAAGCGTAACGGGCATTATCTCAGGTGCTGGCGTATCGCGAGGAACGGATTCACCGATCGCGTGTTGAGGATAGACGGCAGCGGTTGCCGCAGTTGCAGCGCTGACTTTCAAAAGCGTGCGCCGTGTGAGGTTAAGTTCGGGGTGGTTTTCAGATGCTCCGCCTTGCTTGCTCATGCCAGGCCTCCGGTAGGAAAAAATAGTTTGGCTATTTTTCTTAAAACATTAAGGATAGCCCCTATTTTAATAGGGAATATTCCTAAAACCGTCCGCAGTTGAGGAAGGCGTTGAGTAAATTTTAGATTTAGCAATTAGTGCTATTTGTCGAAAAATAAGGCTGTGACAAATTTCCTGGTATCAGAAGTAATTGTCTTATTTTGCAGAAAGAGCAAATAATTTATTTTTGAATGAAATAAGATATCTTCACTTTTAAATATTACCCATTAAGGTGGGTACGTAAATAAGCCAGATTGACACCTTTTTCCTTCCAGATGACACTCAATACAGACCTCTCATAAATCAATAAGTTTCATTTCCAATGTCTTGCTGTTCATCTCTTTCGTGGCTGTATTGCTTGTATATGGAGCGTTTATATGAATAGAATCTATCGCGTCATGTGGAATAGTACCCTCCAGGTCTTTCAGGTCTGCTCGGAATTAACTCGCCGGACAGGTAAGACATCCACTGTTAATCTGAGTAAGTCTCCAACCCTCAACAACAAAATCAACATGCTGGCGCTGAGTGTATTGATGGCGCTGGCTGGTATAGCCTCAGCTGCTCCACTCACGGTAGATAATGATCAGACTATAAATATTAATACCGCTGGTGCTTACGACTTCTACCAGATCGGGTGGAGTGGCACTGGGGTGCTTAATATTTTGACTGGCGGTAATCTTTCCTTATCCACTCATACAACCAGCGTCGTTGGCGGTAATGTGGGGTCTGATGGTACCGTAAATGTTTTGGGTGGCACCTGGCGATTGTATGATGCTGGAAATGGAGCCTGGCCTTTAAATCTCGGTCAATCAGGAAAAGGTACGCTTAATATCCGCAAGGCGGGTCACGTTGATGGGGGTTATTTAACGGTAGGCTCTCAGGCAACAGGTGTAGGGACGGTTAATGTTGAGGGAGAAGGTTCGGAACTGACGACTGAAATGTTCCAAATCGGAGGGTATGGAACGGGTTCATTAAATATTACCGATAAAGGTTACGTCAATAGTTTACAAGTTGCCATTGTAGGTTATCAGGGGGACAGTAATGGTCAGGTTATTGTCGAAAAAGGAGGGGAGTGGGAGATAGAAAATAATAATATACCAGTTGACTTCCAGATTGGCAATCAAGGGACGGGTGAAACGACTATTCGCGAAGGTGGCATAGTTACGGCAGGAGATACTTATATTGGTGGTAATCCTACCGGTATCGGAACCTTGAATGTGCAAGATCCTGGCTCTGTAATCACGTTTACCAGACTCTATAACGGTGTTCGTGGTAACGGTACGATCAATATTTCCAATAGCGGCCTCGTGAATAACGCGTCTTTTGCATTATTAGGCGGAGAGCCTGGTTCTCGTGGCGTCGTCAATGTGACTGATAAGGGGCATTGGAATTTCCTCGGAAGGGGTGAAGCTTTCCGATATATCTACGTAGGTGACGCTGGCGACGGTGAACTTAATGTTTCGGATGAAGGTAAGGTTGATTCAGGCATCATCACTGCCGGGATGAAACAGACAGGGACAGGCAGTATTACCGTCAAGGATAAAAACTCGGTTATTACTAACCTCGGCACCAATCTCGGTTATGACGGCTACGGCGAAATGGATATCAGTAATGATGGGCTTGTGGTCAGCAATGGCGGAAGCTCACTCGGTTATGGTGAGACCGGTGTCGGGAATGTGAGCATTACAACGGGGGGGGGGTGGGAGGTCAATAATACCGTCTATACCACCATTGGTTTTGGAGGCGTCGGAAATCTTGATATTAGCGATGGCGGTAAGTTTGTATCGGAATATATTACTGTCCTGGGTGAAGAAGAAAGCGGTATCGGTACGCTGAATTTGAAGGATGAGACCTCGTCCTTCAGGAGTGAGGGCCTTATTGTAGGTAATTCTGGTAATGGCAACGTAAACGTCAGTAATGGTACAACCCTGACGTCTTCCGGATATGGTTTTATTGGTTCAAACATCACAGGTAAAGGGCTTGTCAATATTTCAACGGGTAGCCTTTGGAATATTCTCAACGAGGATGGTAATGGTCAGTTGCTTCGGGTTGGTTTATCCGGCAGTGGGGAACTGAATATTACCTCCGGTGGCGA
The DNA here is from genome assembly GCF_021172065.1 of Pseudocitrobacter corydidari. Lineage (NCBI taxonomy): Bacteria > Pseudomonadati > Pseudomonadota > Gammaproteobacteria > Enterobacterales > Enterobacteriaceae > Pseudocitrobacter > Pseudocitrobacter corydidari. Next base: position 1,321,498 of record NZ_CP087880.1, read on the forward strand.
AGTGAAGGCCCTTGATACACAGATTGGTTCCTATGACACAGGTAAAGGAACTGTCCTGATTGATGGGCAAAACTCACTTCTTGAAACCTTCAATATGCTGGTGGGCGCCACTGGTAAGGGAACAGTAACTCTGACCAATAACGGCACCCTGAATGTGGTTGGTGGAGAAGTTTACTTAGGTACTTTTGAACCTGCCGTAGGGACGCTCAATATTGGCGCAGCTCACGGAGAGGCGGCGGCGGATGCCGGGTATATCACCAACGCGACAAAAGTAGAGCTTGGTCTGGGTGAAGGCATTTTTGTCTTTAATCATACGGATAACAGTGATACCGGCTACCAGGTCGATCTGCTGATTACGGGTGACGACAAAGACGGGAAAGTCATTCATGACGCGGGACATACTGTGTTCAATGGGGGGAATACCTATAGTGGCAAGACGCTGGTCAACGGCGGGCTTCTGACCATTGCATCACATACCACGGATGGCGTCACGGGTATGGGAACGAGTGAAGTGACGATTGCCAGCCCGGGAACCCTTGAGATTCTCGCCTCTACAAACAGTGCCGGAGATTACACGCTGACCAATGCGCTTAAAGGCGATGGCTTGCTGCAAGTGCAATTGTCATCTTCTGACAATAAGTTTGGCTTTACCCATGCGACAGGGACTGAATTCGCCGGTGTTGCGCAATTGAAAGACAGTGCTTTTACTCTGGAAAGTGATAACACGGCGGCGCTTACCCACGCGATGTTGCAGTCTGACAATGGAAATACCACATCGGTTAAAGCAGGTGAGCAATCTATAGGCGGGCTGGCTATGAATGGCGGCACGTTGATCTTCGATACGGATATTCCTGCCGCGACGCTTGCAGAGGGGTATATCAGCGTCGATACGCTGGTGGCCGGCGCGGGTGACTACACCTGGAAGGATCGTCACTACCAGGTAAACGGAACCGGCGATGTGCTTATCGACGTACCGAACCCGTGGAACGATCCGATGGCTAATAATCCGCTGACAACCCTCAATTTGCTGGAACAGGATGATAGCCATGTCGGCGTTCAACTGGTGAAAGCGCAGACCATTATTGGGTCTGGAGGCTCCTTAACGCTGCGTGATTTGCAGGGCGATGAGGTGACGGCGGATAAAACGTTACAAATTGCGCAAAACGGTACGGTGGTTGCCGATGGCGAATATGGTTTCCGCCTCACAACCGCACCGGGTGATGGCTTGTACGTGAACTATGGTCTGAAGGCGCTGAACATCTATGGTGGGAAGACGCTGACGTTAGCCGAACACGGTGGAGCCTATGGTGCGACGGCTGATATGTCGGCAAAAATCGGCGGTGAAGGGGATCTGGCGATCAATACGGTTCGACAGGTTTCACTTTCCAATGGTCAGAACGACTATCAGGGCGCAACCTACGTTCAGATGGGGACCCTGCGTACTGACGCGGACGGCGTGCTGGGCAATACGCGTGAGCTGAATATCAGCAACGCGGCTATCGTCGATCTAAACGGATCGTCGCAGACAGTAGGAGCATTCACCGGGGAAATGGGCTCGACCGTATTGTTCAAAGACGGTTCCCTGACGGTGAATAACGGTGGCATTAGTCAGGGAGAACTGGCTGGTGGCGGAAACCTGAATGTAACAGGAGGAACGCTGGCCATTGAAGGGGTGAATGCGCGCTACAACGCGCTAACCAGCATTAGCCCGAATGCGGAAGTCAGCATCGATAATGCGCAAGGTTTGGGCAGTGGAAATATTGCCAATGACGGCCAGTTAACGCTGAAAAGTGTGATTGGCGAACTGCGTAACAGTATGAGCGGCAAGGGCGCGGTGAGCGCAACTGCCGAAACTGACGTTGAGCTGGATGGCGATAATAGCCGCTTTGCGGGGCAATTTAACATCGACGCAGGTAGCGCATTGAGCGTCAACGAACAGAAAAACCTGGGCGATGCTTCCGTTATCAATAATGGCCTGCTCACTATTGCCACCGAACGTGGCTGGGCAATGACGCACAGCATCACCGGCAGCGGTGATGTGACCAAACTGGGCACCGGGATCTTAACCTTCAACAACGATTCTGCAGCGTATCAGGGGACGACGGATATCGTGGCCGGTGAAATTGCTTTCGGTTCTGGCGCTGCCATTGATATGGCAAGTCAACATATCAATATCCATAACAGCGGTGTTATGTCGGGAAATGTCACCACCGCAGGGGATGTGAATGTTATGTCCGGGGGGACACTGCGCGTCGCGAAAACCACTGTTGGCGGCAACCTGGATAATGGCGGCACGGTTCAAATGAACAGCGAAGGAGGAAAACCGGGCAATGTACTGACCGTTAACGGCAACTATACCGGCAACAATGGCCTGATGACGTTCAACACGACGCTGGGTGGCGATAATTCCCCTACGGATAAAATGAACGTAAAAGGCGATACGCAGGGCAATACCCGCGTTCGGGTTGATAATATTGGCGGCGTTGGCGCACAAACGGTCAACGGTATTGAACTCGTTGAAGTTGGCGGTAATTCTGCGGGTAACTTCGCGCTAACCACAGGAACTGTAGAAGCAGGGGCTTACGTCTACACGCTGGCTAAAGGGAAGGGTAATGACGCAAAAAACTGGTATCTGACCAGTAAATGGGACGGCGTGACGCCACCGGATACGCCCGACCCCATTGATAATCCACCTGTTGTGGATCCGGAAGGTCCATCAGTGGTTCGCCCGGAAGCCGGGAGCTATATCAGCAACATTGCCGCAGCAAATACGCTGTTTAGTCATCGCTTACACGACCGTCTGGGTGAACCGCAGTATACCGATTCCCTGCGCGCGCAGGATTCGGCAACCAGTATGTGGATGCGTCATGTCGGAGGACACGAACGTTCCAGCGCCGGAGACGGCCAGTTAAAAACGCAGGCTAACCGCTATGTATTGCAGTTAGGCGGCGATTTGGCGCAGTGGAGCAGCACTGCGCAGGATCGCTGGCATCTCGGCATCATGGCAGGCTACGCCAATCAGCACAGTAATACACAAAGTAACCGCGTAGGTTATAAATCGGATGGGCGCATCAGCGGTTACAGCGTTGGGCTGTATGCGACCTGGTATCAGAACGATACAGATAAGACCGGCGCTTATGTTGACAGCTGGGCCCTTTATAACTGGTTTGATAACAGCGTAAGTTCCGATAACCGTTCAGATGATGACTATAACTCTCGCGGCGTGACGGCATCTATTGAAGGAGGTTATACCTTTGAAGCGGGAACCTTTAGCGGCAGCGAAGGAACGCTGAATACATGGTACGTTCAGCCGCAGGCGCAAATCACCTGGATGGGTGTGAAAGATTCTGACCATACCCGGAACGATGGAACGCGCATTGAAACGGAAGGCGACGGAAACGTGCAAACGCGACTCGGGGTGAAAACTTATCTGAACAGTCATCATCAGCGTGACGATGGCAAACAGCGTGAGTTCCAGCCTTACATCGAAGCGAACTGGATCTATAACAGCAAAGTCTACGCCGTGAAGATGGACGGGCAAACCGTAAGTCGCGATGGCGCACGAAATCTGGGTGAAGTGCGTACCGGGGTTGAGGCGAAAATGAATAATAACCTCAGCCTGTGGGGGAATGTCGGTGTGCAATTAGGTGATAAAGGCTATAGCGATACTCAAGGGATGCTGGGTGTGAAATACAGCTGGTAATCCGTAACAAGCCGCATGTCGTTAAGGGCATGCGGCTTTAATATATTGTTAAGTATTTACCTATATTCTCTTTATGATTGAGCAGGGTAGAAAACTCTGAATTGTCTCTTCATCGCAGCGTAACTGGATGATTTAGAGTGCATTCCCGGCAGAGTCAGCTATGCTTAGTTGTGTGCTATTAAGATGATAATAGGGAGTTAATATGGGATTCTGGAGAATCGTTATTACGATCATTTTGCCGCCGTTGGGTGTATTAATTGGTAAAGGCTTCGGCTGGGCATTTATATTAAATATTATCCTCACGCTTCTTGGGTATATTCCGGGGTTAATTCACGCATTTTGGGTTCAAACTAAAGATTAACCTCAAACGGCGCATCAGCGCCGTTTTTTAATTCTTCTCTTCTATCCGCGATCGCGGATATCACTGCAATTATCCCGTATAGCGGATAAAATGAGTTCACAGATTGACTTTATCCTCAAGAAGGGATAAAAACATAAATATCCCTTTGCGCGGATAACTTTCCTGTGGACGAATGACATGAAGAGCTTCCCGATGATCTACAGCCCAACGCAATTAGCGAATGCAATGAAACTGGTTCGTCAGCAAAATGGCTGGACGCAGAGCGAGCTGGCGAAAAAAATCGGCATAAAGCAGGCGACCATTTCCAATTTCGAAAATAACCCGGATAACACCACGCTGACGACTTTTTTTAAGATTTTACAGTCACTTGAGCTCTCAATGACGCTATGCGAAACAAAAGACGCTGCGCCTGAATCTACTGACCAACAGGATCTGGAGTGGTAATGCCTAAACTTGTCACATGGATGAACAATCAGCGAGTCGGTGAGTTAACGAAACTGGCCAACGGTGCGCATACGTTTAAATATGCGCCGGAATGGTTAGCCAATCGTTATGCCAGGCCATTGTCACTTTCGCTACCGTTGCAGGTGGGGAATATCACCTCGGATGCGGTTTTTAACTTCTTCGATAACCTGCTGCCTGATAGCCCGATCGTGCGCGACAGGATCGTTAAACGTTATCGCGCAAAATCAAAGCAACCTTTTGATTTATTGTCAGAAGTCGGTCGAGATAGCGTAGGCGCAGTGACGTTATTACCGGAGGATGAAGCGGTGACAAATCCGGTTATGACATGGGAGAAATTAAGTGAGGCAAAGCTTGAAGAGGTGTTGTCGGCTTATAAATCAGATATCCCGTTAGGAATGATTAACGCAGAAAATGACTTTCGCATCTCCGTTGCCGGCGCGCAGGAAAAAACCGCGCTGCTCAAAATGGGCGCTGACTGGTGTATTCCGAAGGGAATAACGCCAACGACGCACATTATCAAATTGCCGATTGGCGAAATCAGACAGCCTAATGCGACGCTCGATCTTAGCCAAAGCGTTGATAATGAATATTTTTGTCTGCTGCTGGCGAAACAACTCGGGTTGAATGTTCCCGGCCCCGAAATCATCAAAGCGGGAAGGGTGCGCGCGTTGGCGGTCGAACGCTTCGACAGACGCTGGAATACTGAACGGTCAGTTTTACTCCGCTTGCCGCAGGAAGATATGTGCCAGACATTCGGTTTACCGTCATCAGTCAAATACGAATCTGACGGAGGCCCGGGTATCGCGCAAATCATGGCTTTTTTGATGGGGTCCAGCGAGGCGCTGAAAGATCGCTATGATTTTATGAAGTTTCAGGTGTTCCAGTGGTTGATTGGCGCAACGGATGGCCATGCAAAAAATTTCTCCGTATTTATTCAGGCTGGCGGCAGTTATCGGCTCACACCATTTTACGACATCATTTCGGCATTTCCGGTTCTTGGCGGTACGGGAATACATATCAGCGATTTGAAACTGGCCATGGGGCTTAATGCATCCAAAGGCAGAAAAACGGCAATCGATAAAATTTATCCGCGACATTTTTTGGCGACAGCAAAGGCACTGAAATTCCCGGAAGTACAGATGCGTGAAATCCTGAATGAGTTTGCAGAGCAGATTCCCGCAGCACTGGATAACGTGACGACTGCATTACCGACAGATTTCCCAGAGAACGTGGCGATGGCAATCCAGACCAATGTGCTGAGGTTGCATGGGCGGTTAAGCCGGGAGAGATGAGTTTGAAGGAAAAATGGGCTTTTGGCGGGGATAAACGACCTGGGCAATCATAACCACAAAACACCGGATTCTGCCTGGTTCTATGTTGGTGCGCATAATGTACGACTCGTTATGTTGAAAAGGCCGCTGCGAAAATCGAATCCCGCAGCGGCCTCTTTAGCATAACGTCATTGTGCGTACCAATTTTATTCCTCAATAAAAAACCAATCTTTTTCATACCATTTATTGTGCATAGATAAACGTATAATAGTATCTCTCCATTCACTAGGGCTTAAACTCTCTTTGTTTATGAACATCATATTGGCTATGGTATGATGAAAAACTAACCAAGAGCTTATTCCCGCACTTACTTGCTCGTCTATTTTTTCTATTTCAGCCAAATATTTATTTATCGTTGATTCCGTAACACCAATTGCGCTAGCTGTTTCAGCTAGGGTTTTTGACTCTATAATCATTTGATTTGCAAGTAGTTTTTTCTTTGTTGTGCTATATCTTATAATGTGTCTTTTTATTATGGCTTCTACTTTTAGAAGTATCTTATACTCATCGCTTTTTTGATATTCAATCCATTTTAATTCATCCTCTTTTACTTTCGCATCAAATGGGATTTTATACTTATCTATGAAATCACTTGCGGCTGATGTGCTACTAAATATTTTTTTGTTGAGTTTTATATTTAATTTTTCTGATATTGTTAATATATACTCCATTTGCCGTTTGCTTGGCGGTTTTTCATCAAAATAGAGCATCCCTCTTAAAAAACACTCTATTTTTTCTGCTTCGTTATTTTTGATGCTTGTTAATTGAGATTTTTTGTTTTTTTCAGATATAGAGTTATACAAAGATTTCGGTATTTCTATTAAAAAATCGCTGTTTCCAACTATTAATTTTACTATTTCTGTTTCAATTTTTAACATCACTGACTTCCTTATTGCTATCTTGTATTGGGGTATATCTTTCTACCGCGCAGCGGTTCGGGGTTCAGTGACACCCGAACTTTACCGTGGTTTCCCACGGTATTTTCACTTTTTCCCCTTCGGCTGCGGAAGGTTTAGCATCTTCAGCGTTTCTTCTTCTGTTGTGTAATTGTAGCGTTTGGTTTTAACACTGTTTATTGTGCGATCCAGATTCAGTAGGTCTATAAATTTTTCAAGAAAAACAACATCATCTTTGTCTATGTCTCGGATCGCTGCCATAAGGCGCGTTTTTGCGGCAGCTTCACCTGCGGCATGACCTTGTAGCTTAAAATCAACACCGTAACCAAAAGCTGTCATATCTTCGCTAACTCCCTCAGGCGAAGGCAGGGTTGACTCACCAAATGCAAGCCACACTGGATTTTTTCCTGTCGCTTTAGCTATTTGTCTGATTTCTATCAATTTTGGTTCTCTTTCACCAGACGCCAGCCTTTTGAGGGTACTGACGCTGATACCCGTCTCATTTTCAATATCGTCATACGTGAAATTTTGAATAATGGATAGGCGTATACGTTCCGCGCACTCTTTGTCTGCTGCCATGTCTTCGGTCTTCTCGTACTGGTTATAAGGTCTCAATCTTAACCTCCTTTTTTCAATGCTGAACTTTAAGTGTCAGTTGTGATGTTTTTTGGTGTCAGTATTGTTGACGTTCAGTATGTTTGGTAATAGCATTGTTGACACCGATTAGTATCAATACTGAGCCTTGCGGTTCACCTGGACAAACTGAGAGATTCTATGTTTTACGACTGGTTAACTATCGAACAGGATTTCGGCTATCAGTTGCCGATACTGAGCGATGTTGCTTATCAGCGTATACATCTTGAAAGCGGCGAGGCTTCAGCACTAAGCCAGCCCACATTCCAGCATAAGGGATCCTTTTGTGATGTCATTTCGATCTCAATACGAGGATCATTGCTTAAGGTCTCAGGTAACCCGTCACGTTGGGGGAGGCTTGATAATCTTTTTGGTCTTAAGAGTGTTGATGCCTGCGTTTATGTTTACAACGAAATTCTTTCTTCTCTTGGTTTGCCAGTTTTTACAAAATGTACTCGGTTAATGCCAAGGCAAGGGAAAGAAAATGAAGCTGTTTCATTAGTCGCTGACGGTGCATGCATCAGAGAGTTACACATTACTTCAAATCGTTCTGTTGGAAAAGGTAACGAAGACGCCTATATTTCAGGCCTGTCTACATTACCATACAGAAATAGCGTTCCACGGCTCCATAGTAATGGTAAATCTGTTGACTGGTTATCTAAGAAAGGAAATGCCAGCCTTATTTACCCAACAGTATATAACAAAGCACATGAACTAGCATTGCATTCACTACAAAAAATAAAATCAAAATTTGGTGATAACTCTAAAGAATATAACTACTTAATTAAAATAGTTGAGTATTGTTCAGAAAATGGCATTGTAAGATTTGAGCAAAAGTTAAAATCTAGATTTCTACAAAAATATCATTATTTATATTGGGGCTTATCAGATTACTCATGCTTGAACGAATTACATAACCAATTTGTTAATCTTGATAAAACATTATCGGTGACTGCTATGGATTTTGATACTATCAGTGAACATTTAATCTCTCAGGGTGTTGTCGATAGTACAAGGTCGGCAAACACTACAGCTATGTATGCAATACAGTGGATGCATGGACATTCATTCGATTTTAATAAAAAACAAGTACAGACGCACAGAGCAAGACTTAGAAAAATAGGCATTGATATCGCTCAACGTTGCAATATAGCAAAATTCAGCCCTGTTATTGTGAAAAATAAAAGAGATGTTGTTGTTTCTGATTGTAAAATTCCAGACTGGTATCATAAAGCAAGTCATTTAAAAGTTGCCTAAAGTGGAGAATATGAATGTCAAATTATGGGTTGTTTGTTAAAGGTAAGATGCTTGGCGCTCGTCAGAGAAACAAGGTGAATGGTCAGGGCTATTATAATGAAATCGGTATTGGCCTTGAAATACCTGATGGTTTTGGTGGTACAAAGCAGGACCAAATTATTATTCGAGTTTCACAAAATCTTGTGAATGCAGGCCTAATGAATCAGGCGAATACTTTTATCGGGAAATTAGTTCAAATTCCCGTGTATGTTCGCGCGTGGTCAATGGAGGGCAGGGAAGGTGTAACTTATAATTTTTCTTCTGACGGCGGCATTATAGAGATAAAGGGATAGGTGTGTGTCAATAAGGTTTCGTTAAATCTAATAAATTATTATGTCAGATGAGATAATCATTAAGACTAAATATTGCAATCCGAATATGAGCTTTGGTAGCCCTGACGGATGTGATGAAGTGACTTTGAAATTACCGAAGTCAGAAGTTGTTAAATTACAGTCTTCGGTAGTTACTCAGGATAAGCCTGTTCCCGATATTGATTATTCAGTCGCGGCGCAATTCTGGGGACTGGCTTTTACGACAACCTTTTTCCTGTGGCTCTTTGCAAAGGGAATAGGTGAAATTCTTAAACACATAAGAAATGCATAAAAGGAGTTTTTATGTTTGGTAAGACTAAACAGGCTTTAACCCGTATTGGTGCTTTTACTCTGGCTGTAGCTGCACCTGCTGTATTTGCTGCTGAAGGTGATGTTGTTGGTGGTAAAGGTATTGACCTTTCGCCGCTGACCAATAGCGTTAATTTCGGTTCCGTCCTGACCGGGATTATGGCGGTAGCGGGTTCTCTTATTGTTCTGTATGCAGGTTCTGCGGGTGTCCGCTGGATTTTGCGTATGGTTCGTGGCGCTTAATTCATAAAGGTAAGGGGCGTAACAGCCCCTTTATATTTATGGCTCAATATCTTTTTGATTTTATGTGTTTTTTATGGGGGCTTTTATGCGCCTGGGCGGTCATTCAGGGTTTGGAAAGTTAGGTATTACTATATTGTCCTTAATGGTTTCATCCGGTGTACACGCTGATGCAGTAACAGCAGACGGATTTGGACGTGTAATTCAGCAAATGGTTGAAACCCGTGAAGCTCAGGTTGTTTCTCAATCTGCGGGGCGTGTATTTGCAACGGGTGCCAGTTCTCTTGGTATGGGCGCGGGTATTGCTGTCGCTGCGGAGGTTATACGCGAACGTCCTGACGTTTTTGATTCAATCCGCATGTGTGGCGAGAAAGTGGGTAATCCTCAGCTTTGTACCGGAACGTCAGTTTTCGCGGCTGCTTATGGGCTTGCGAAGCATACGATTGACGATTCGATATCTACGGGTATTTCAAGTTTTGGCAGTAATATGATGGCTGCCGGACAGACAACATGGGGATTGCTGGGGCAGGCGGCGGGCGTTATTTCCGTTGCTGACCTTGCTTTAAAGCAGGGCGCAAAAGCTGTTGAATATATTACAAGTGGAATAAAACAGGATGATGGATCTTATTTACTTAATTTGCCCAATGGTGCTACTGTTACTTCTTATGTTGCACCTTCACCTAAAAGCCCTGTTGCTGTTTATCTGCCCTCTGATGCTACTGGCTTTTCTGCAAAGAAAATTCAGGATACGATAGACCCGTATAATCAGCAGGTTAAACCTGTTCAGGTTGCGCCTACATATTATAATGTTGATGCACCACCGCCGATAAGTCAGCCATTCCCGAATGATGTATATCGTGTGTCAGTGAAAGGTACTAAATATCCTTATTCGGCTGATATCAGGGATACAAAGGGAGATGCTGTTCTTGTTAGCGATAATCCTGTAATGATTGCGCTTTATAAGTCGATTAATGGTTATTCTCATTCCAATGTGACTTATCATGAGGCGTCTGACGACAATAACTTACATATCAGAATGCCCAGAAATTTTAAGGTTTATTCGGTTTCTGTTAAAGACTTTCAGTATGTAAAGCCGAACCCTTATTTTGGTGGATATTCATCGATTGTAACTGTGGTTTTATCTGTTGCGACAACAACAGTTACGCTTGAAAATTCATGGGATTTATGTAAAAGCGAGAAAGTACCTGTGCCGGGCAGTACGGCTGATAATCCCAAAACGCAGTGGAAAAGTATTTGCCACCCTGAGAAGGCTGTGTATAAAACAACTAATGATGTTCAGGACGTTAAAGACCAGATATTTTTTAATACAAATTTTGATACATCAAACTTACCTCAGGTAATTAATGGTGAGGTTATTGATAATATAGATTTCAAGCCGGAGGAACTGTTAAACCCGGCTGCGCTGGTTAATCTTATTAATGGCCTTGCAGGTCAGACTGTTGTTCAGGAGGGATATCAGGGTATACCGCTTGATAAACCTTTTACGGCAGCTGAACTGACGGCTGCAGCTAATGCAGTTGGCGTAAAACTTGATAAGGGTTTGCTTTATAGTCCGGTTGTCGTTCCTCAGTCGTGGGTTAATGCCAGACCCGGTGCAGGAACGGATACAGGTGTACACCCTGGTACAGGTACAGATACCGATATTTCTGTTGATTTAGGCGAAGACCCCGGCATTAAATCGCCGGAACTTGAAAAGCCGCCTACTGGTGAGGAAATTCTCAAGCCGATTACGGAATTAATGCCGGACATTAAAAACCTGAGTATTTCATCGAAGGATGTACAGTGCCCTGTGTGGTCGTTCGAACTCTGGGATAATAAATATTCCATTGATTCACACTGCGAACTTCTGGAAAAAATCAGGCCCCTTTTGAAAGCGGTATTCCTGCTTATCTGGGGCATTATTTCTCTGCGTATCATTCTGACGGCGTGAGGGAGGCGTTATGTTCGGTATTCTGGTTTCAGCCTTTAACGTGGCGCTTGGTTTTGTGCTACGAACTGTGGTTGTTAAATTCATTCTGTTTTTTGGCCTGTATTTTGTCGTACAGGCGTTTGTTCCGGTTCTGGCGTCACTGTTGCCAAAATCTGTTGATATTGCCGGGTTATTTTCCTCACTGCCTGACAGCGTATGGTTTTTCGTGAATATGTTTATGGTCACGGAAGGAATTAAATTGATGTTTTCAGCATTGTTAACGCGTTTTATTATTCGTCGCATTCCTCTGATTGGTTAATTTATGGCTATTTCTGCGTATGTGGGCATTCCGGGTAGCGGTAAATCTTACGAAGTAGTGGCAAGCGTCATTATTCCCGCCTGTATCGCGGGGCGTCGCATTGTCAGTAATATTTACGGCCTTGCCACGCAAAGTATTTATGATTACTGCGTTGATATTAAAAAGGCAGACAGGGAGTCTCTTGGTGAAATTTTACTTGTTCAGAATGAAGACGTTCAGAACGATAACTTTTTCCCTTACAAAACAGACTCAGGCATTGCGGAGGATACGTTCTGTCGTCCGGGGGATTTAATTTGTATTGATGAAGCATGGCGTATATGGGAGAACGATAAGGGCATCCCTGCCAATCATCGTTCTTTCATTGCTGAACATCGTCATTTTGCCGATGAAAAAACGGGTATTACCTGTGATTTAGTGGTTATGAATCAGTCCGTTGCCAACCTTCCGCGATTCATCAAAGACCGGGTGGAAACCACGTACCGCATGAGTAAGCATGTGGCGCTGGGGTTGCACAACCGCTACCGGGTGGACGTATTTACGGGCATTAAACTGTTTAAGTCTAACCTGACGAACAGTTATCAGAATAAATATGACAGGGCGATATTTCCTTTATATAAATCCCATGAAAACGGGCAGGGAAGGGAGCTTGTCACGGATAAACGCCAGAATATTTTCAGTTCCAAAATGCTGTGGTTTAAAGCCGCTGGGTTACTGATTCTGGCGGTGATTGCCATTTTTTATCTGTTCTGGTTCTTTACGTCTAACGGTAATTCAGAGCCTGAACAGCAGACTAAAGATTTACCCGCCGCAAATAATTCAGCGTCTTTTGTACCTACCGCGCCAGCTAAGCCCGTTGTGTCGGACAAATGGCGACTTGCCGGACGGCTTAAACGCGATGGTCAGGCATGGGTTGTTGTTGCAGACACGTCAGGCAGATTGCGTATAGAGCCGGCTTCGCAGTTCAGCTTTGACGGCATGATGATGACGGGTGAAATCGACGGCGAAACGGTGACGGTTTATTCAGGGGCGATACGATGAAGCTGATAACAGGTTTACTTTTTTTACTGGTTCCGGGGCTGGTTATGGCGAAGGGCGTCAGTCTGGAGCTCAACGCTGTTCCGCTGCCGCAGGCGCTGAACATGATTTACGTTCAGGTGTTCGATAAGCCGTTTATGCTTGACCCGGAGCTTGCCAAATCCGATAAGGTGGTGACGTTCCGTATCACGCCGGATATCGATGAACGGGCATTTATTAAGCGCTATCTCGGCAATATGAACATTGCGATTTATAACAAACAGGGCATTGACTACGTGGCGCCGTTCACGCCGAAAGCGTATGTGCCACCGCAGGAGACCTTTGTTTATCGTCCGCGCTTCCGTTCCGTGGCGTATCTTTCTGACATTCTGGCCGGGCAGTTTACCGGGCAGTTTAACAGCCAGCGTAATTCGTTACCGTCCGGGCAGATATCACCGGAAGCGGCTGTAGCGGGTACGGCATCGGACTTCATGAACCGTACCGGGGATGTGCTGGTTTATTATGGCCGGAAGTCAGAAATTAAGCGGTTGCAGACGCTGTTACCGCTGATTGATACCGCTTCTGAGGAAGTGATTGTGGCCGCTTACGTGTTTGAGGTTCAGACCAGCGAGCGTAACGGCTCAGGGTTGGCACTGGCGGCGAAGCTGCTTTCCGGTAAGCTGAATATTCAGATTGGCGCATCGGGTGGTTTTGACAACTTTATCCGGGTGAATACAGGCTCTCTCGATGCGTTGTATGAGTTGTTCAGGACGGACAGCCGTTTTCATGTCGTCAGTTCGCCGAGGCTCAGGGTGAAGGATGGCGCATCAGCCACGTTTTCAGTCGGTAATGAGGTTCCGGTGCTGGGCCAGGTGAGTTACGCCGATAACAGGCCGATACAGTCGATTGAATACCGTTCCAGCGGCGTTATTTTGGACGTGAAACCGCAAATCCGGACTGACAATATTGACCTCGTAATCAGGCAACAGCTTTCCAGCTTTGCGAAGACGGATACGGGCGTCAATAACAGCCCGACGCTGATTAAGCGCGAGGTCAATACGGAGGTATCAGCGGCTGACGGGGATATCATTTTGCTGGGTGGTCTGGCTGAGTCGAAGGTCACGAACGCCGATACCGGATTTAGTTTTCTGCCAAAAGGCTGGCTCACCAGTTCATCTGACGAGAAGAATAAGACGGATATTCTTGTCGTGTTACAGGCGAAAAAAGTCAGGCGCGCCAGCGCCGCGCACGCACCGAGTTCCCACGAGGAGCGCGCGCGGTGATGGTGGCGACGGGGTGACGTGATGGTATATCCGGTTTTAATGTCGTCAGGTATGTAGGGCGTGTATTATGTTTTTATCTTAACACCGGTCAGTGATAAAACTTGTTTTATTGCTGTCCGGTGTTGACCTGGCCGCAGCGTTGGTTTCATTTTTTTTCGTAGTAGATTGCGGCCAGGTAGCTTCCCACCGGAGATTCATATGCAGCATTTTACGCCGGAAAAAACTTTATCTTTGTCAGCAAAAACTTGCGATCGATGCCGTCGCCGGGCAGAAAAGGATGATCTGGAATTTCAGGAGTTCCTGACTATTGACCACAGAGCTGGTTATGGCTCCGTTTTTGGCGATGGCGGCCGGTTGCGGCTGGATTTGTGCCAGCACTGTGTTAAAGAGGTTTTGGGGCAGTGGCTCACTCAGCGTGAAGAATTTGATAAGGGAATACAGGCGCTGAATGCCTTTGTTGAACGCGCCGGGTTGTTTACCGATGATGAGCATTTCGGCAGTCTTTGAACAAACTTATGACCAGTTTCTTTTGATGCAGTTGCAGGCAACCCTGAGACTTTGACGAGCTCAGGAAATCCGGGTTCGTTTCACAGCAAGAGGCAAGTAAGGTTGATGAGCCATTGCGTTACTGCAAAACTTATCCGTCCTGTGTCATCGCAGACGATTTGCCACCCGGAACTGGTGAGGAACCGGTGCGGCCATCCGCTTTGCATAATTGCTACAACTGCGCCAGTGATGATAGAGCAAAGCCACCATAGCCGTAAAGATTTGACCAGACCAAGAGAGTTTACGGTCGCAGAACGGCAGAATGCATCTTCTTTCGCATTGGTGCGCATAATGTACGACTCGTTATGTTGAAAAGGCCGCTGCGAAAATCGAATCCCGCAGCGGCCTCTTTAGCATAACGTCATTGTGCGTACCAATTTTATTCCTCAATAAAAAACCAATCTTTTTCATACCATTTATTGTGCATAGATAAACGTATAATAGTATCTCTCCATTCACTAGGGCTTAAACTCTCTTTGTTTATGAACATCATATTGGCTATGGTATGATGAAAAACTAACCAAGAGCTTATTCCCGCACTTACTTGCTCGTCTATTTTTTCTATTTCAGCCAAATATTTATTTATCGTTGATTCCGTAACACCAATTGCGCTAGCTGTTTCAGCTAGGGTTTTTGACTCTATAATCATTTGATTTGCAAGTAGTTTTTTCTTTGTTGTGCTATATCTTATAATGTGTCTTTTTATTATGGCTTCTACTTTTAGAAGTATCTTATACTCATCGCTTTTTTGATATTCAATCCATTTTAATTCATCCTCTTTTACTTTCGCATCAAATGGGATTTTATACTTATCTATGAAATCACTTGCGGCTGATGTGCTACTAAATATTTTTTTGTTGAGTTTTATATTTAATTTTTCTGATATTGTTAATATATACTCCATTTGCCGTTTGCTTGGCGGTTTTTCATCAAAATAGAGCATCCCTCTTAAAAAACACTCTATTTTTTCTGCTTCGTTATTTTTGATGCTTGTTAATTGAGATTTTTTGTTTTTTTCAGATATAGAGTTATACAAAGATTTCGGTATTTCTATTAAAAAATCGCTGTTTCCAACTATTAATTTTACTATTTCTGTTTCAATTTTTAACATCACTGACTTCCTTATTGCTATCTTGTATTGGGGTATATCTTTCTACCGCGCAGCGGTTCGGGGTTCAGTGACACCCGAACTTTACCGTGGTTTCCCACGGTATTTTCACTTTTTCCCCTTCGGCTGCGGAAGGTTTAGCATCTTCAGCGTTTCTTCTTCTGTTGTGTAATTGTAGCGTTTGGTTTTAACACTGTTTATTGTGCGATCCAGATTCAGTAGGTCTATAAATTTTTCAAGAAAAACAACATCATCTTTGTCTATGTCTCGGATCGCTGCCATAAGGCGCGTTTTTGCGGCAGCTTCACCTGCGGCATGACCTTGTAGCTTAAAATCAACACCGTAACCAAAAGCTGTCATATCTTCGCTAACTCCCTCAGGCGAAGGCAGGGTTGACTCACCAAATGCAAGCCACACTGGATTTTTTCCTGTCGCTTTAGCTATTTGTCTGATTTCTATCAATTTTGGTTCTCTTTCACCAGACGCCAGCCTTTTGAGGGTACTGACGCTGATACCCGTCTCATTTTCAATATCGTCATACGTGAAATTTTGAATAATGGATAGGCGTATACGTTCCGCGCACTCTTTGTCTGCTGCCATGTCTTCGGTCTTCTCGTACTGGTTATAAGGTCTCAATCTTAACCTCCTTTTTTCAATGCTGAACTTTAAGTGTCAGTTGTGATGTTTTTTGGTGTCAGTATTGTTGACGTTCAGTATGTTTGGTAATAGCATTGTTGACACCGATTAGTATCAATACTGAGCCTTGCGGTTCACCTGGACAAACTGAGAGATTCTATGTTTTACGACTGGTTAACTATCGAACAGGATTTCGGCTATCAGTTGCCGATACTGAGCGATGTTGCTTATCAGCGTATACATCTTGAAAGCGGCGAGGCTTCAGCACTAAGCCAGCCCACATTCCAGCATAAGGGATCCTTTTGTGATGTCATTTCGATCTCAATACGAGGATCATTGCTTAAGGTCTCAGGTAACCCGTCACGTTGGGGGAGGCTTGATAATCTTTTTGGTCTTAAGAGTGTTGATGCCTGCGTTTATGTTTACAACGAAATTCTTTCTTCTCTTGGTTTGCCAGTTTTTACAAAATGTACTCGGTTAATGCCAAGGCAAGGGAAAGAAAATGAAGCTGTTTCATTAGTCGCTGACGGTGCATGCATCAGAGAGTTACACATTACTTCAAATCGTTCTGTTGGAAAAGGTAACGAAGACGCCTATATTTCAGGCCTGTCTACATTACCATACAGAAATAGCGTTCCACGGCTCCATAGTAATGGTAAATCTGTTGACTGGTTATCTAAGAAAGGAAATGCCAGCCTTATTTACCCAACAGTATATAACAAAGCACATGAACTAGCATTGCATTCACTACAAAAAATAAAATCAAAATTTGGTGATAACTCTAAAGAATATAACTACTTAATTAAAATAGTTGAGTATTGTTCAGAAAATGGCATTGTAAGATTTGAGCAAAAGTTAAAATCTAGATTTCTACAAAAATATCATTATTTATATTGGGGCTTATCAGATTACTCATGCTTGAACGAATTACATAACCAATTTGTTAATCTTGATAAAACATTATCGGTGACTGCTATGGATTTTGATACTATCAGTGAACATTTAATCTCTCAGGGTGTTGTCGATAGTACAAGGTCGGCAAACACTACAGCTATGTATGCAATACAGTGGATGCATGGACATTCATTCGATTTTAATAAAAAACAAGTACAGACGCACAGAGCAAGACTTAGAAAAATAGGCATTGATATCGCTCAACGTTGCAATATAGCAAAATTCAGCCCTGTTATTGTGAAAAATAAAAGAGATGTTGTTGTTTCTGATTGTAAAATTCCAGACTGGTATCATAAAGCAAGTCATTTAAAAGTTGCCTAAAGTGGAGAATATGAATGTCAAATTATGGGTTGTTTGTTAAAGGTAAGATGCTTGGCGCTCGTCAGAGAAACAAGGTGAATGGTCAGGGCTATTATAATGAAATCGGTATTGGCCTTGAAATACCTGATGGTTTTGGTGGTACAAAGCAGGACCAAATTATTATTCGAGTTTCACAAAATCTTGTGAATGCAGGCCTAATGAATCAGGCGAATACTTTTATCGGGAAATTAGTTCAAATTCCCGTGTATGTTCGCGCGTGGTCAATGGAGGGCAGGGAAGGTGTAACTTATAATTTTTCTTCTGACGGCGGCATTATAGAGATAAAGGGATAGGTGTGTGTCAATAAGGTTTCGTTAAATCTAATAAATTATTATGTCAGATGAGATAATCATTAAGACTAAATATTGCAATCCGAATATGAGCTTTGGTAGCCCTGACGGATGTGATGAAGTGACTTTGAAATTACCGAAGTCAGAAGTTGTTAAATTACAGTCTTCGGTAGTTACTCAGGATAAGCCTGTTCCCGATATTGATTATTCAGTCGCGGCGCAATTCTGGGGACTGGCTTTTACGACAACCTTTTTCCTGTGGCTCTTTGCAAAGGGAATAGGTGAAATTCTTAAACACATAAGAAATGCATAAAAGGAGTTTTTATGTTTGGTAAGACTAAACAGGCTTTAACCCGTATTGGTGCTTTTACTCTGGCTGTAGCTGCACCTGCTGTATTTGCTGCTGAAGGTGATGTTGTTGGTGGTAAAGGTATTGACCTTTCGCCGCTGACCAATAGCGTTAATTTCGGTTCCGTCCTGACCGGGATTATGGCGGTAGCGGGTTCTCTTATTGTTCTGTATGCAGGTTCTGCGGGTGTCCGCTGGATTTTGCGTATGGTTCGTGGCGCTTAATTCATAAAGGTAAGGGGCGTAACAGCCCCTTTATATTTATGGCTCAATATCTTTTTGATTTTATGTGTTTTTTATGGGGGCTTTTATGCGCCTGGGCGGTCATTCAGGGTTTGGAAAGTTAGGTATTACTATATTGTCCTTAATGGTTTCATCCGGTGTACACGCTGATGCAGTAACAGCAGACGGATTTGGACGTGTAATTCAGCAAATGGTTGAAACCCGTGAAGCTCAGGTTGTTTCTCAATCTGCGGGGCGTGTATTTGCAACGGGTGCCAGTTCTCTTGGTATGGGCGCGGGTATTGCTGTCGCTGCGGAGGTTATACGCGAACGTCCTGACGTTTTTGATTCAATCCGCATGTGTGGCGAGAAAGTGGGTAATCCTCAGCTTTGTACCGGAACGTCAGTTTTCGCGGCTGCTTATGGGCTTGCGAAGCATACGATTGACGATTCGATATCTACGGGTATTTCAAGTTTTGGCAGTAATATGATGGCTGCCGGACAGACAACATGGGGATTGCTGGGGCAGGCGGCGGGCGTTATTTCCGTTGCTGACCTTGCTTTAAAGCAGGGCGCAAAAGCTGTTGAATATATTACAAGTGGAATAAAACAGGATGATGGATCTTATTTACTTAATTTGCCCAATGGTGCTACTGTTACTTCTTATGTTGCACCTTCACCTAAAAGCCCTGTTGCTGTTTATCTGCCCTCTGATGCTACTGGCTTTTCTGCAAAGAAAATTCAGGATACGATAGACCCGTATAATCAGCAGGTTAAACCTGTTCAGGTTGCGCCTACATATTATAATGTTGATGCACCACCGCCGATAAGTCAGCCATTCCCGAATGATGTATATCGTGTGTCAGTGAAAGGTACTAAATATCCTTATTCGGCTGATATCAGGGATACAAAGGGAGATGCTGTTCTTGTTAGCGATAATCCTGTAATGATTGCGCTTTATAAGTCGATTAATGGTTATTCTCATTCCAATGTGACTTATCATGAGGCGTCTGACGACAATAACTTACATATCAGAATGCCCAGAAATTTTAAGGTTTATTCGGTTTCTGTTAAAGACTTTCAGTATGTAAAGCCGAACCCTTATTTTGGTGGATATTCATCGATTGTAACTGTGGTTTTATCTGTTGCGACAACAACAGTTACGCTTGAAAATTCATGGGATTTATGTAAAAGCGAGAAAGTACCTGTGCCGGGCAGTACGGCTGATAATCCCAAAACGCAGTGGAAAAGTATTTGCCACCCTGAGAAGGCTGTGTATAAAACAACTAATGATGTTCAGGACGTTAAAGACCAGATATTTTTTAATACAAATTTTGATACATCAAACTTACCTCAGGTAATTAATGGTGAGGTTATTGATAATATAGATTTCAAGCCGGAGGAACTGTTAAACCCGGCTGCGCTGGTTAATCTTATTAATGGCCTTGCAGGTCAGACTGTTGTTCAGGAGGGATATCAGGGTATACCGCTTGATAAACCTTTTACGGCAGCTGAACTGACGGCTGCAGCTAATGCAGTTGGCGTAAAACTTGATAAGGGTTTGCTTTATAGTCCGGTTGTCGTTCCTCAGTCGTGGGTTAATGCCAGACCCGGTGCAGGAACGGATACAGGTGTACACCCTGGTACAGGTACAGATACCGATATTTCTGTTGATTTAGGCGAAGACCCCGGCATTAAATCGCCGGAACTTGAAAAGCCGCCTACTGGTGAGGAAATTCTCAAGCCGATTACGGAATTAATGCCGGACATTAAAAACCTGAGTATTTCATCGAAGGATGTACAGTGCCCTGTGTGGTCGTTCGAACTCTGGGATAATAAATATTCCATTGATTCACACTGCGAACTTCTGGAAAAAATCAGGCCCCTTTTGAAAGCGGTATTCCTGCTTATCTGGGGCATTATTTCTCTGCGTATCATTCTGACGGCGTGAGGGAGGCGTTATGTTCGGTATTCTGGTTTCAGCCTTTAACGTGGCGCTTGGTTTTGTGCTACGAACTGTGGTTGTTAAATTCATTCTGTTTTTTGGCCTGTATTTTGTCGTACAGGCGTTTGTTCCGGTTCTGGCGTCACTGTTGCCAAAATCTGTTGATATTGCCGGGTTATTTTCCTCACTGCCTGACAGCGTATGGTTTTTCGTGAATATGTTTATGGTCACGGAAGGAATTAAATTGATGTTTTCAGCATTGTTAACGCGTTTTATTATTCGTCGCATTCCTCTGATTGGTTAATTTATGGCTATTTCTGCGTATGTGGGCATTCCGGGTAGCGGTAAATCTTACGAAGTAGTGGCAAGCGTCATTATTCCCGCCTGTATCGCGGGGCGTCGCATTGTCAGTAATATTTACGGCCTTGCCACGCAAAGTATTTATGATTACTGCGTTGATATTAAAAAGGCAGACAGGGAGTCTCTTGGTGAAATTTTACTTGTTCAGAATGAAGACGTTCAGAACGATAACTTTTTCCCTTACAAAACAGACTCAGGCATTGCGGAGGATACGTTCTGTCGTCCGGGGGATTTAATTTGTATTGATGAAGCATGGCGTATATGGGAGAACGATAAGGGCATCCCTGCCAATCATCGTTCTTTCATTGCTGAACATCGTCATTTTGCCGATGAAAAAACGGGTATTACCTGTGATTTAGTGGTTATGAATCAGTCCGTTGCCAACCTTCCGCGATTCATCAAAGACCGGGTGGAAACCACGTACCGCATGAGTAAGCATGTGGCGCTGGGGTTGCACAACCGCTACCGGGTGGACGTATTTACGGGCATTAAACTGTTTAAGTCTAACCTGACGAACAGTTATCAGAATAAATATGACAGGGCGATATTTCCTTTATATAAATCCCATGAAAACGGGCAGGGAAGGGAGCTTGTCACGGATAAACGCCAGAATATTTTCAGTTCCAAAATGCTGTGGTTTAAAGCCGCTGGGTTACTGATTCTGGCGGTGATTGCCATTTTTTATCTGTTCTGGTTCTTTACGTCTAACGGTAATTCAGAGCCTGAACAGCAGACTAAAGATTTACCCGCCGCAAATAATTCAGCGTCTTTTGTACCTACCGCGCCAGCTAAGCCCGTTGTGTCGGACAAATGGCGACTTGCCGGACGGCTTAAACGCGATGGTCAGGCATGGGTTGTTGTTGCAGACACGTCAGGCAGATTGCGTATAGAGCCGGCTTCGCAGTTCAGCTTTGACGGCATGATGATGACGGGTGAAATCGACGGCGAAACGGTGACGGTTTATTCAGGGGCGATACGATGAAGCTGATAACAGGTTTACTTTTTTTACTGGTTCCGGGGCTGGTTATGGCGAAGGGCGTCAGTCTGGAGCTCAACGCTGTTCCGCTGCCGCAGGCGCTGAACATGATTTACGTTCAGGTGTTCGATAAGCCGTTTATGCTTGACCCGGAGCTTGCCAAATCCGATAAGGTGGTGACGTTCCGTATCACGCCGGATATCGATGAACGGGCATTTATTAAGCGCTATCTCGGCAATATGAACATTGCGATTTATAACAAACAGGGCATTGACTACGTGGCGCCGTTCACGCCGAAAGCGTATGTGCCACCGCAGGAGACCTTTGTTTATCGTCCGCGCTTCCGTTCCGTGGCGTATCTTTCTGACATTCTGGCCGGGCAGTTTACCGGGCAGTTTAACAGCCAGCGTAATTCGTTACCGTCCGGGCAGATATCACCGGAAGCGGCTGTAGCGGGTACGGCATCGGACTTCATGAACCGTACCGGGGATGTGCTGGTTTATTATGGCCGGAAGTCAGAAATTAAGCGGTTGCAGACGCTGTTACCGCTGATTGATACCGCTTCTGAGGAAGTGATTGTGGCCGCTTACGTGTTTGAGGTTCAGACCAGCGAGCGTAACGGCTCAGGGTTGGCACTGGCGGCGAAGCTGCTTTCCGGTAAGCTGAATATTCAGATTGGCGCATCGGGTGGTTTTGACAACTTTATCCGGGTGAATACAGGCTCTCTCGATGCGTTGTATGAGTTGTTCAGGACGGACAGCCGTTTTCATGTCGTCAGTTCGCCGAGGCTCAGGGTGAAGGATGGCGCATCAGCCACGTTTTCAGTCGGTAATGAGGTTCCGGTGCTGGGCCAGGTGAGTTACGCCGATAACAGGCCGATACAGTCGATTGAATACCGTTCCAGCGGCGTTATTTTGGACGTGAAACCGCAAATCCGGACTGACAATATTGACCTCGTAATCAGGCAACAGCTTTCCAGCTTTGCGAAGACGGATACGGGCGTCAATAACAGCCCGACGCTGATTAAGCGCGAGGTCAATACGGAGGTATCAGCGGCTGACGGGGATATCATTTTGCTGGGTGGTCTGGCTGAGTCGAAGGTCACGAACGCCGATACCGGATTTAGTTTTCTGCCAAAAGGCTGGCTCACCAGTTCATCTGACGAGAAGAATAAGACGGATATTCTTGTCGTGTTACAGGCGAAAAAAGTCAGGCGCGCCAGCGCCGCGCACGCACCGAGTTCCCACGAGGAGCGCGCGCGGTGATGGTGGCGACGGGGTGACGTGATGGTATATCCGGTTTTAATGTCGTCAGGTATGTAGGGCGTGTATTATGTTTTTATCTTAACACCGGTCAGTGATAAAACTTGTTTTATTGCTGTCCGGTGTTGACCTGGCCGCAGCGTTGGTTTCATTTTTTTTCGTAGTAGATTGCGGCCAGGTAGCTTCCCACCGGAGATTCATATGCAGCATTTTACGCCGGAAAAAACTTTATCTTTGTCAGCAAAAACTTGCGATCGATGCCGTCGCCGGGCAGAAAAGGATGATCTGGAATTTCAGGAGTTCCTGACTATTGACCACAGAGCTGGTTATGGCTCCGTTTTTGGCGATGGCGGCCGGTTGCGGCTGGATTTGTGCCAGCACTGTGTTAAAGAGGTTTTGGGGCAGTGGCTCACTCAGCGTGAAGAATTTGATAAGGGAATACAGGCGCTGAATGCCTTTGTTGAACGCGCCGGGTTGTTTACCGATGATGAGCATTTCGGCAGTCTTTGAACAAACTTATGACCAGTTTCTTTTGATGCAGTTGCAGGCAACCCTGAGACTTTGACGAGCTCAGGAAATCCGGGTTCGTTTCACAGCAAGAGGCAAGTAAGGTTGATGAGCCATTGCGTTACTGCAAAACTTATCCGTCCTGTGTCATCGCAGACGATTTGCCACCCGGAACTGGTGAGGAACCGGTGCGGCCATCCGCTTTGCATAATTGCTACAACTGCGCCAGTGATGATAGAGCAAAGCCACCATAGCCGTAAAGATTTGACCAGACCAAGAGAGTTTACGGTCGCAGAACGGCAGAATGCATCTTCTTTCGCATTGGTGCGCATAATGTATATTATGTTAAATAGGATTGGTAGGTCTATTACTAAATGGTTCACTCGTGCTGCCACACCAATCAGCATGTGGTGAATTTTGAATTACTTCCCTTTTGAAGTACCTTTTCCGTTCCGCTCACACGATAAAAAAATAGCAAAAACCGACCCTGGGGTCGGTTTTTATAAAAAGGCAATACTTACAGCGGTGATGTTGTGACGACCGTGCGGGTCTGGCGGCGATACCCCACTCTCCCCATGGCGCCAGCAACTACGCCCATCACAATAAGCATAAAGAAACTGTACCAACTGGCTTTCGCGGCGGCAGCTGCGGCTTTATCAGCAGCCTCACGCGCTTTTTGCGCAGCCTCTTTTTTCAACTCCTCATATTTTTGACGAGCTGCCTGATAATTTTGCTCTGCCTGATTAACCATCTGTTCAGCTTCGGCATCACTTTTACCAGTACGCGCAATGATAATATTTTTCA
Source organism: Pseudocitrobacter corydidari (assembly GCF_021172065.1). Lineage (NCBI taxonomy): Bacteria > Pseudomonadati > Pseudomonadota > Gammaproteobacteria > Enterobacterales > Enterobacteriaceae > Pseudocitrobacter > Pseudocitrobacter corydidari. The sequence goes on from NZ_CP087880.1 coordinate 1,345,907, forward strand.
GCGCCTGACGATCCGCTGCTTCGAATGTTGCACTATTTCTATCGGCAAGACCTTTGATGAATTGAGTAATATCTCCACCCTGATTAACCTGATGTTGTGCCATTTCCCCCTCATTACGTGCGTTTTGCTCGAGAGCTTCAGGCTGCAATTCCGGTTTACCGGTCTGTCTTAATGTCAGTTCCAGTTGATTTTGAAAATCATCGAGGTTGATATTATTTTCATCCAATTTTTCTTTCGCCTCCCTTACAACCGAAGGCGCAACCGATTTAATACCGCTGCCCACGGCCTGCATTCCTGAGCCAACAATATTCAGCGCACCGGTTGTCGCGCTATTCGCTAACATCAGTAAGAAAGTTGTACAAATTAAGGTATTGACGCCAAACACAAGCACGCCATGCAGCGAGCCGTGACGATAAGCGAGCCAGCCACCAACAAAACCGCCTACTGCTGCGGAAATTATCATGCTAATTCCCGTCCATATCGCGGCTCCGGTAGCCAGCCCATCCAGTGGATTCTCTTCCTGAAGCGGGTCAACCGTGGTGGCGCCAATTGCTGAACCTAAAATAATAAGAAGTAAATAAATCACAATGGAGATAACAACACCGGCGAACACGGCACTCCAGGAGATTTTCTTGAAAACAGATGTATTCACCGTCGGATAAAGAGGATCGTATTGCCTCTCTTCAATATGTTGATAATTAGCCATTTCAATCTCCACTATTTGTTAACTTAGATACATTCAGGTCATGACTTATAAAACCAACGTTCTATTTAAGCGTAGTATTAATTGAAATAATTGAATGCATATTTGAACTAAACCGGATGGCATCGACCAGTACACGTCTTTAAATAGGAATTTTCAACCAAAATGGTAATAATTGTGTGGTTATTTGTACTTAAACTAAAAGAACCAAAAAAAAAGCCTCTGGGTAAACAGAGGCTTTATATTTTCTTTCGAAGATTAACGACTTAACAACGTCTCAGCCGTATCTTTCACGCTCGCCAGCAGAACTTTTACATCCTCCAGGCAAACGGTCGGGTTCAGCAGCGTCAGTTTCAGGCACGTCACACCGTCAGCTTCCGTAACGCCCACGTTAGCCGCGCCAGATGCCAGCAGCACGTCGCCGATACGCTGGTTGAGCAAAGCAACAAATGCAGCATCGCCCGATTCCGGACGGAAGCGGAACAACACGCTTGCCAGCTGTGGCTGCATTACCAGTTCCAGGTGCGGCTGCGCGGAAACAAATTCCGCAACCTGCTGCGCCAGGGTTACACCGTTATCAATGATTTCGGCGTACTGCTTTTTACCCAGCGCTTCAAGGCCCATCCACAGTTTCAACGCATCAAAACGACGGGTGGTTTGCAGTGATTTGGACACCAGGTTCGGCACGCCATGCTCTTCATCGAAATCAGAGTTCAGGTACGCCGCCTGGTAACGCATCAGTTCATAATGACGCGCATCCTTCAGCAGGAACGCGCCGCAGCTGATGGTCTGGAAGAACTGCTTGTGGAAATCCAGCGTAACGGAGTCTGCGGATTCCAGGCCATTCAGGTAGTGACGATACTTCTCAGAAAGCAGCAGCGCCCCGCCCCATGCGGCATCCACGTGGACCCAGATCTTTTCGGCTGCGGCCAGTTCCGTTATCTCGACCAGCGGATCGATAGCACCGGCGTCGGTGGTTCCCGCCGTAGCGACAATCGCCAACACCTGCTCGCCGTTGGCTTTCGCCTGCGCCAGTTTGGCTTTCAGGTCGGCCATGTCCATGCGAGAAAATGCGTCGGTTTTCACCTGAGTTACAGAGCGATAGCCCAGGCCCATCAGTGCCATATTCTTCTGCACAGAGAAGTGTGCGCTTTCAGAGCAGAACACTTTGATTTTGCTGAGATCGCCGGTCAAACCATTCTGCTGAATGGAATGCCCCTGGCGAGCAAAGAAAGCATCGCGCGCCAGCATCAGCCCCATCAGGTTGCTCTGGGTGCCGCCGCTGGTGAATACGCCAGCATCGCCAGCCGGATAACCTACCTGCTCGCGCAGCCATTCGATCAGCTTCATCTCGATGATGGTGGCTGACGGGCTTTGATCCCAGGAGTCCATGCTCTGGTTTGTGGCGTTGATCAGCACTTCTGCAGCCTGGCTGATTACCAGGCTCGGGCAGTGCAGATGCGCCACACACTGGGCGTGGTGCACAGAAAGACTGTCTTTAAGGAAGTACTCAACTGCACGCGCAATAGTGGCCTGGTTACCCAGGCCCTCTGCGGTGAAGTTCAGATGAATACGCTCGCGCAGCTGATCGACGGTTTTACCCTGATACATCTCAGGCTGTTTTAACCATTCAACAACCGCTTTGCTGCTTTGCTCGATGGCGTCCTGGTAAGCGGCAATACTTTGCGCCGAACCGGACAGAATCGGGTTATTCTCTGACACGTTCATTAACTCCGATTAAACCGGCTTCACGCCAGCGCCCAGCAAGGCGTTTTCAAATTTATCGAGGAAAATTTCCAGCTCAGCATTGGTGATCAGCAGAGACGGCAGCAGACGCAGTACGCAACCGTTACGACCGCCACGCTCCAGAATCAGACCGGACTCAAAGCATTTTTTCTGCAACAGCGCGGAAAGCTCGCCATCCGCCGGGTAGCAACCCATGTGATCTTTCGCTTCGTTCGGCTTCACGATTTCCAGGCCGATCATCAGACCCAGACCGCGAACGTGACCGATTACCGGATAACGTTTTTGCAGTTCAGCCAGTTTGCCTTTCAGCCACTCGCCCTGGGCGGCGACTTTGTCAGCAATGTTGTCGTCTTTCAGGATCTTCAGCGTGGTCAGGCCCGTGGCCATTGCCAGCTGGTTACCACGGAAGGTACCCGTGTGGTGGCCCGGTGCCCAGGCGTCGAACTGTTTCTTAATACCCAGCACAGCCAGCGGCAGACCGCCACCGACAGCTTTAGACATCACGATGATGTCTGGCTCAATACCCGCATGTTCGAAGGCGAACAGTTTACCGGTACGTGCAAAGCCCGCCTGTACTTCATCGATAATCAGCAGAATGCCGTGTTCCTGGGTAACTTTACGAATGCGTTGCAGCCACTCGACCGGAGCCGGGTTAACACCACCCTCGCCCTGTACCGCTTCGAGGATCACCGCAGCCGGTTTACGCACGCCGCTTTCCACGTCGTTAATCAGGTTTTCGAAGTAGTACGTCAACGCTTTAACACCCGCGTCACCGCCAATGCCCAGCGGGCAGCGGTACTGATGCGGATACGGCATGAACTGCACTTCCGGCATCATGTTGGAAACGGCTTCTTTCGGTGACAGGTTACCGGTGACGGAAAGCGCGCCATGCGTCATCCCGTGGTAGCCGCCAGAGAAGCTGATAATGCTGGAACGACCGGTCACTTTTTTCGCCAGCTTGAGCGCAGCTTCTACGGCGTCAGCGCCGGATGGGCCGGTAAATTGCAGGCAGTACTCTTTGCCCTGACCCGGCAATAAAGAGAGTAAATAAGATGAAAATTCATCTTTTAAAGGTGTGGTAAGGTCAAGCGTATGTAACGGTAAGCCGCTGCTGATGACACTTTGAATGCTTTGAAGCACGTCAGGATGATTATGACCCAGCGCCAGGGTGCCAGCGCCTGCCAGACAATCAAGATATTGATTATTTTCAACGTCGGTGATCCAAACGCCCTGCGCTTTGGCAATCGCCAGCGGCAGTTTACGTGGATAACTTCGAACATTGGATTCAAACTCAGCTTGTCTTGCTAAAAAGGTATCATTGCTTTGTGGTAATGAATTAGCACTTAAAGTATCAATACGGACTTTATCCGTCATCATATCACTCCCACAACCTCGGGTATTAATAACGCCGGGTTGAATTAAGGTTAAAGGGACTGCCTGTAAAAAAACGCGGCTAATATAAGTGGTTTTAGCGTAGGACTCAATCATTTATTTTAGCGATGTTTTCATTAGGATTTTTCCCTTCTGAATCAGTGTATAACGTAAGCTTCCGTTGTTCACATACTTTAAAATTCGTTACCATTTCAGGCAAAATGTAACTACAGGCCAGAATGCGTACAACGTCATGTAAACCATCAAATTGTCATGGCTTTATGCTTTCTTTACACACTTTTACTCTTATTAACGTCGGTGAATTGCTGATAAGGCATTCTTTTTGGCTAGTTTATCGATAAATATAATAAAAACGTCGACCCTAAAAGATAAATCACTTACTATGGCGCGCTTATTTGCACTACACGCTAATAAAAGAACTAATGCGCATCACACCGGTAACGCGTAAGAGGCATACACGTTATCGACAACGGGATGTTAATCCTGGGTTGTCACCAGAAATGTTCGCGGGCGGACATTTCGTAAGGCGAAGTCACTTCCCTTATGCCGAGAATGAAAATTTTCTAGCCATCTTTAATGGCGCCCTGATATGAGATTGTTATGACACGCATTTATCCACAATTCGTCGTTGCCAAATTTGGCGGTACCAGCGTTGCTGACTTTGACGCGATGAATCGCAGTGCCAGTATTGTTCTTGCAGATGAACAGGTACGCCTGGTCGTATTATCTGCCTCCGCCGGTGTCACTAATCTGTTAGTCGAGCTTTCTGAAGGGCTGGAAAGTGCCGACCGTATGGATAAAATCGATACCCTTCGCACCATCCAGTACAACATTATTTCCCGCCTGAAACAGCCAACGGTTATCAGCAAAGAAATAGACCAACTGCTTGAAAATATTGCTCGTCTTGCTGAAATCGCGCAGGCAACGCCATCGGCTGCATTAAGCGATGAATTGGTGAGCCACGGTGAACTGATGTCGAGCCTGCTGTTTGCCGAAGTGCTTCGTGAACGTGAGGCCCAGGCTGAATGGTTTGACGCGCGCAAAGTGATTCGCACCAATGACGTTTACGGTTGTGCAGAACCGGATCTCAGCCAGGTCGCCGAACAGGTGGAAATGCACCTGCGTCCGCGTATCGAACAGGCTATTGTGATCACCCAGGGCTTTATCGGTAGCGATTACGCCGGGCATACCACGACCCTGGGGCGCGGTGGCAGCGACTACACCGCATCCCTGCTGGGCGAAGCGTTACAGGCGACACGCGTCGATATCTGGACGGATGTTGCCGGTATCTATACTACCGACCCACGCGTTGTACCGCAGGCCCAGCGTATCGACCATATCTCGTTTGCTGAAGCCAGCGACATGGCCGCCTTTGGGGCAAAAGTGCTGCACCCGGCAACGTTGCTGCCCGCGATGCGCAAGAACATTCCGGTGTTTGTCGGTTGCAGTAAAAATACCGCTGCCGGCGGTACGCTGGTGCGTCGTGAAACAGAGAATCCGCCGCTTTATCGTGCGATTGCTGTTCGCCGTAAGCAAACCCTGTTAAGACTGCACAGTCTGCATACGCAGCCAGCCTATGCTTTCTTTGCTGAGATGTTTGCTATTCTGGCGCAGCATCAGGTGGATATTGATCTGGTGACCACTTCGGAAAGCAGCATTGCGCTGGCGCTCGATCCCACCTGCGCGACATCCGGGGAAGATCACACCTTAACCACCTCACTGCTGACCGCGCTCTCTTCCCACTGCCGGGTTGAGATTGAAACCGGGCTGGCGCTGGTCACCCTGATAGGTAATCAACTTCATCAGGGTACGGGGGTATGTCGTGATGCCTTCGCCGAACTGGACGAGCATGCGGTGCGTATGATTTGCCACGGTGCCTCTAATAATAATCTCAGCTTCCTGCTGCCGGGCGACGCTGCCGATAGCGCCGTCGTTGCATTACACCGCAGGCTGTTCGAGTAAGTGTATTCAGGGGCGTTTCACGCCCCTTTTCATTTCATTGCCGCAATGCCCGCTTTCTTGTACCCTTCCCGCTTCTTTGCGCACACTTTATCGGATATTCATGACCGCTCAACATTCGAAGGATCCTTTGCACGGCGTTACGCTGGAGATGCAAATTAATGCCCTGGTAGCCCGCTACGGTTGGGAAAAACTGGGTAAGCTGGTAAACATTAACTGTTTTAAGAATGACCCTAGCGTTAAATCCAGCCTCAAGTTTTTACGCCGCACGCCGTGGGCGCGAGCGGAAGTTGAAGCGCTCTATCTTGATTCCCTCGAAGACAATGAACCTCAGGACGGCGGATTTAACCCGTGGTTGCAGGGGCGAGACGATAAGATCTGATTCCCTTCCCCTGCAAATCGTAAGAGAATATCGCCTCTCAAGGGACTAGTAGAAAACGGGCGTTTATGATCATCTCTTTGCGGGGCGTCTCCCCGGTCACTCAGGTTAAAAAACTAGGCACGCTGGTTGCCGCGGCATTACTTGTTGTCAGTTGTTCGTCTAAGCCACCGAGTTCACTTGTTACATCACCAGGCAACACATCAAAGCCCACCGGTAAAACGCAGCAGAGTAATGAACCGATGCGCGGTATCTGGCTGGCCACGGTCTCGCGGCTCGACTGGCCGCCGGTTAATTCGGTCAATATCAGCAGCCCCGCCATTCGCATCAATAAACAGAAAGACGCGCTGACGGCAAAGCTCGATAACCTGAAACAGCTCGGTATCAATACCGTATTTTTCCAGGTAAAACCCGATGGCACCGCCCTGTGGGATTCAAAAATTTTGCCGTGGTCCGATACCTTAACCGGCAAGATTGGCGAGAACCCTGGGTACGATCCGTTGCAGTTTATGCTGGATGAAGCCCATAAACGCGGCATGAAAGTACATGCCTGGTTCAACCCGTACCGGGTAACAACCAACACCAAACCCACAACGGTGGCCGAACTTAATCGCACGCTCTCACAGCAACCTGCCAGTATTTTTGTCCTGCATCGCGACTGGATCCGCACATCAAGCGATCGTTTCGTCCTTGACCCTGGTATCCCGGAAGCTCGCGACTGGATAACCAGTATTGTGGCGGAAGTGGTGGCAAAATATCCGGTCGATGGTGTGCAGTTTGACGACTACTTCTATACCGAAACGCCCGGTTCGACGCTTAACGATAACCAGACCTGGCGACAATACGGCCAACAATATGCGTCAAAAGCCGACTGGCGACGCCATAATACGCAGCTGCTTATCGAGCAGGTTTCACGCACCATCAAACAGCTTAAACCCGACGTCGAGTTTGGCGTAAGCCCGGCGGGCGTCTGGCGTAACCGCTCGCACGATCCTTTAGGGTCGGATACGCGCGGTGCGGCCGCCTACGATGAGTCTTATGCCGATACCCGCCTTTGGGTGCAGCAAGGCTTGCTGGACTACATTGCTCCGCAGCTCTACTGGCCGTTTGCCCGCGATGCGGCGCGTTATGATGTGCTGGCAAAATGGTGGGCGGATGTGGTGAAACCGACCAAAACGCGTCTGTATATTGGCGTGGCGCTGTATAAAGTGGGCGAACCATCGAAAAAGGAACCTGACTGGGCGGTGAATGGCGGCGTACCAGAGCTGAGTAAGCAGATCGATCTCAATGAATCTATACCGGAAATCAACGGGACGATTCTGTTCCGGGAAGATAACCTCAACCAACCGCAAACTCGCCAGGCGGTGAATTATCTGAAAACTCGCTGGGGCCATTAATCCTGCCTTTTGTGCGCTACGCAAATCCGGCGTAGCGCACCTCATCTGCTATGCTTACCCTGACATTCTTTACTGGAGAACGGATATGGGACTGTTTAACTTCGTGAAAGAAGCAGGTGAAAAACTGTGGGACAAACTGACGGATTCGCATCAGGACCAGGGCGAAAAAATCACCGAGCATTTAAAGAAACTCAATATTCCCGGTGCGGATAAAGTTCAGGTGACGGTCGTCGACGGGAAAGCCAGCGTCACTGGTGACGGGCTAACCCAGGAAGAGAAAGAGAAAATTCAGGTCGCCGTCGGTAACGTTGCCGGAGTCAGTGAAGTTGAGAATAACATTACCGCTGCCGATAGCGCGGATGAAGCCACCTACTACACCGTGAAATCCGGCGATACGCTGAGCGCTATCTCCAAAAACGTTTACGGCAACGCCAATCTGTACAACAAAATCTTTGAAGCCAACCGTCCGATGCTTTCTCACCCGGATAAAATTTATCCCGGCCAGACTTTACGTATTCCTAAAGCCTGATAGCAGCACGCTTGCCGGAAGTCATTCCGGTAAGCGTTCCCCCCTCGTTGTATTCACAGACAAAATATCGTATAAAACCTCCTGTCCGAGGGGTGTCCAGTAATGGGCTGAGATGGCGCAAGCCGAACCCTTAGAACCTGATCTGGGTCATGCCAGCGAAGGGACGGGTTAGCCATCTATTTACACAGCCAATTCCTGTTCTTCCCTCATTGCGCCCGGATCTCCACTTTATTCCTGGAGGTCCCATGTCTTTACCCCTGTTTGAAACTGGTCTTTACGGACGCCTTCGCACGCTTGCGGGTCACCACTGGCACGATTATGTCGCCCATGAATTTGTCCAGCAGTTGGGCGATGGTACCCTGCCTGAACCTGCGTTCCGCCGATATCTCACCCAGGATTACCTGTTTTTAGTTCACTTCGCCCGCGCCTACGCGCTGCTGGTGAGCAAACTGCAAAACCTGCCGGAGATGCGCGCGGCGACGGCATCACTGAACGCGATTCTTAACGAACTGCCGCTGCATATCAGCTACTGCCAGCAATGGGGATTAACGGAATCCGACGTTACGCAGGTGGAAGAAGCCGCCGAAACGGTGAACTACACCCGTTACGTGCTGGATGTGGGGCATTCTGGCGACGTGCTCGACCTGCTCACCGCCCTGATGCCATGCGTGGCGGGCTATGCGGAAATCGGTCTGTGTCTGCTCAACGATCCGGCGACCGTCTTTGAGGGTAATCCCTACGCCGCGTGGATCCGTAACTATGGCGATGAGGGCTATCTGGAAGGTGTGCAAGCCTCTTTGACGCTATTTGAAAATCTGGCGGCTCAGCGCGGTGGGGAAAGCCGTATCGCTGAGCTTTCGTCTATCTTCACCACCGCCACCCGGCTGGAAGGCGCGTTCTGGCAGATGGGGCTGAACGCGAAATCATGAAGGCAGTGAATGAATCCCCCGCGATCAGACTGACAGACCTTACGCTGCGTTATGGCAAAAAGACGATATTCGAGAACCTGAACGTGACTATCCCGGCAGGGCATTTCGTCTCCTTGCTGGGGGCCAGCGGTGCGGGTAAAACCAGCCTGCTGCGCATTGTTGCCGGGCTGGCAGCCCCCACATCGGGTAGCGTGACGGATGAACATGGTCGCCCGCTTGCAGGCCGAATCGCCTGGATGGGTCAGCGCGATCTGCTCTATCCGTGGTTAACCATTGAACAGAATGTTTGCCTGGGCGCGCGTTTACGCGGAGAAAAAGCCGATCGCCAATGGGCACAAGAGCTGCTTGAGCGTGTGGGGCTAAGCAGTTATGGCCGCGCCCTGCCGCAGACGTTATCCGGCGGGATGCGCCAGCGCGCCGCCATCGCCCGAACCCTCTACGAACAGCAGCCGATTGTCCTGATGGATGAGCCGTTTTCCGCGCTGGACGCGATTACCCGCGCCACGATTCAGGCGCTGGCGGCGGAATTGCTGGCTGATCGTACCGTGTTACTGATCACACACGACCCCGTAGAGGCCTGCCGCCTGAGTCATCACATTCTGGTTCTGGCGAAACATCCTGGCGGTATCGATGACTCCCACGTTATGGCTGGCCTACCTCCACGCGAGCTTGACGATCCGCTGGTTATCCAGAGTCAACGTGAGCTTATGCAACAGCTCATTCGGGGGGCTCTGTGATTTTCTTATCACGTATCTGGCGCGGGCTGACGCTGTTTGCAGGCTTAGTGGGGTTATGGTGGCTGGCGACGCTCGGCTCTATTCCGGCATTCCTGCTGCCCTCACCCACGGCGGTAGTTCAGGCCCTGCACGATAATGGTCGTTACCTCGGCTGGCACACGTTGATTACCCTGGCGGAAATCGCCAGTGGGCTGGTGATTGGCGTACTGCTCGGGGCGATTCTGGCGCTGTGCATGGTCTTTTCTCTCCGTCTTCAGCGCTGGGTGATGCCGGTGGTATTAACCAGCCAGGCGATCCCGGTCTTCGCCCTCGCCCCGCTGCTGGTACTGTGGTTTGGTTTTGGCATGAGTGCCAAGGTCACCATGGCGGTGCTGATTATCTTCTTCCCGGTGACGTCGGCGCTGTTTGACGGTTTGCGCCGGGTGAGCGGTGATTATCTCGACCTGGCCCGCACCATGGGGGCATCACGCTGGACACTGCTTCGCCACGTTCAGTTGATGGCTGCCCTGCCTGCTTTTGGTTCCGGCCTGCGCATGGCGGCAGCCGTTGCGCCCATCGGCGCCATCATTGGCGAATGGGTTGGCTCGGCGGAAGGTTTGGGTTACGTGATGCTCAACGCCAACGCGCGCATGCAGAGTGATATCTGCTTCGCCGCCCTTCTGATACTCGTTTTGATGACCATCTCGCTGTGGATGATCATTGATGCCCTTTTACATCGCCTGATTTATTGGATTCCGGATAACCATTGAGAAAACTACGATGACAACAAAAATACTGAAACCTGCTCTCTCTGCGCTGATTATTGCCAGCACCCTTTCGCCAAACGCCTGGGCGCTGGAGAAAGTAACGCTGGTACTGGACTGGTATATCAACCCCGACCACGCCCCCGTGATGGTGGCACAGCAAATCGGCGCATTTAAGGAGGAAGGCCTCGACGTTACGATTATCCCGCCTTCCGATCCGGCGCTGCCTCCGCGCCTGGTGGCGGCAAAACAGGCCGATCTGGCAATCACCTATCAACCGCAGCTGCACTTCTTTGCCGATCAGGGCTTACCACTGATGCGTGTAGGCACACTCATCAATACGCCGCTGAATACGGTGATTGCGCTGGATAAAACGATTAAATCGCCTGCTGATTTAAAAGGCAAAAGCGTGGGCTATTCTGTCAGTGGTATCGAGCAGGCTACGCTTGATACGATGCTGAAACATAGCAATACGCCAGCAGATGCGGTGAAGCTTATCAACGTTAACTTCCAGTTAACCAGTGCCCTGCTGACCGGTAAAGTGGACGCGGTGATTGGCGGCTATCGCAACATCGAGGCGCTGGAAATTCAGCTTCAGGGGAAAGAGCCGGTAGTGTTTAACGTCGAGGATTACGGCGTACCCGCCTACGATGAACTGATTCTGGTGGCAAATAAAGACGCGGCTGAAGAACCGAAGATTAAAAAATTCCTCGCGGCATTGAAAAAAGGCAGCGACTACCTGCACGCGCATCCGCAGGAAAGCTGGAAAACGTTCGCCAGCCTGCATCCTGAGCTCAATACCGAACTGAATCAGCAGGCATGGATGAAAACACTGCCGCTCTTTGCGCAAGATCCGGCAAAGCTGGATAAAGCCCGCTATGAGCATTACGAGCAGTTTTTATTTGATAACAAACTCATCAAAAAAATAACCCCGGTGGAGCAATACGCCACCGGGGTTATGTAAGCCGTACTTCAGATTGTTAACGTGTTATTGCCGGATGCGGTGTAAACGCCTTATCCGGCCTACAAAATTGCGCATCAGGCAATTTTACAGCGCCATATCGTGCTGAGGAGATGCTTCCGGCTGTGCTGCCTTAGGCGTGACATTGTCACCTTCGGCGGTATTCATTTGAATGACCGGCGGCTTAACCAGTTGCAGTGTAGCAGCGGTATCGTCCCAGACCTGTTGCGTCAACGCGCTGTTACCGTTCAGCTCCTGGCCGTAGCTTGGCACGATCGCACGGATTTTGCTCTGCCATTGTTCTGAACTGAACTGTTCCGGGAACATTTTCTTGATCACGTTCAGGGTAATAGGCGCAGCGGTAGAGGCGCCCGGAGACGCGCCCAGCAGCGCAGAAATGGTGCGTTGCTGATCAACAACCACTTCCGTACCCAGCTTCAGCACGCCGCCTTTGTCTTCATCTTTACGGATGATCTGCACGCGCTGCCCCGCCTGAATCAGTTTCCAGTCTTCTTTACGCGCCTGCGGATAGTACTCTTTCAGCGCAGCGAAACGGTCGTCATCGCTCAGCATAACCTGGCTAATCAGGTATTTGACGAGGTCGAAGTTATCCAGCCCCACGTGCGTCATCGGCATGACGTTGCTGGTTGTAGTGGTGCTCAGCAAATCGAAGAACGAGCCATTTTTAAGGAACTTGGTGGAGAACGTCGCAAACGGCCCAAACAGCACCACGCGTTTACCGTCTATGAAACGCGCATCAATGTGCGGTACGGACATCGGCGGCGCGCCGACGGACGCCTGGCCGTAGACTTTCTGCAAATGCTCTTTGGTGATAGCCGGGTTCTCAGTCATCAGGAACGAACCACCTACCGGGAAGCCAGCATAATTATCGGCCTCAGGAATACCGGTTTTTTGCAGTAATTTCAGCGCCCCGCCGCCAGCACCAATAAACACATATTTTGCATCAATCGCGTGCTCTTTACCGTTATTCACATCTTTGATTGTCACGTGCCAGGAGTTATCGCCATTGCGTTTAAACTCCGTCACTTCAGACGAGGTTTGCAAAGAGAAATTCGGGCTTTTTTTCAGGCTGCCGATCAGCTGACGGGTAATTTCACCGTAGTTCACATCGGTACCGGCTGGAGTCCAGGTCGCGGCTACTTTCTGCTGCGGATCGCGGCCTTGCATAACCAGCGGAGCCCATTGCTGAATTTGCTGATGATCGGTGGAGAATTTCATTCCCTGGAACAACGTCGTTTTTTGCAGCGCATCGTAGCGCTTTTGCAAATAATTAACGTTGGTATCGCCCCAGACAAAACTCATATGTGGCGTGGAATTAATAAAGGAGTGCGGATCACGTAAAATGCCGCGTTTCACCTGCGCCGTCCAGAATTGACGAGAGATCATAAACTGCTCGTTAATATCCAGCGCTTTGCTGACATCAATCGAACCATCCGCACGTTCAGGCGTATAGTTCAGCTCCATATTGGCGGAGTGGCCGGTACCGGCGTTATTCCAGCCATTGGAAGATTCCAGCGCCACGCCGTCGAGTTTCTCGACCATGACCTGCTTCCAGTCTGGCTGCAACTCCTGGAGCCACGTGCCCAGAGAGGCACTCATAATACCGCCGCCAATCAGCAGGAAATCGGTTTTTTGTGAGGTTTCAGAATTAGCCCAGGTTGCCGAACTGACAAACAGCGCCACAGAGGTGAGTGAGATAATTGTCTTTTTAATTGCAGGCATAATAGTAATATCACATAGCATTGATGAAACATGAATAAATATAGTAAAGCATTTTTACGATATTTTAAAATCCATATAACATTTTTAGCACTATTATATAATTACAGATTTATTTAGTTATTTAATTAAATAAATTGTCAGCAATGTTTGTTGGGTATTTTCGTGATGGGGAAGTCGCGAGCATCCCTCGTTCGTGTAGAACGAGGGAGTGAATCGGCAGGTTTTACCAGGAGAAGTCCTGGACCAGCGATAAGTCCCAGGCAGTGGCAAACAGTGAAATGAAGATAATCAGGTTCACTGCGGTTTCGATTCTTTTTTCCATTTTGATTCTCCTTATGCCGGTTATGACCATCTAACACGGAAAACCTTAATGATTTCTTAATGCTGCGTGACCATCATAAGGCGAACGCAGCAGGTTATGAATACGAGTATGCCAATAAAAAACGGCTGCGTCCCCCTCTTTTACTTTTGCGCACTACGTGAGCTGATAGTGCTTATCCGCAGTCAGTTTGGTTGGGATCACGGTTTCATCGTTCATTTGCAGTAGTTCTATCTCTATCGCGTTGCAGATAGCGTCCAGCGGCAGATCGTTATCTTCCATGCCAAACGGCTCTTCCAGCTCTTCCGCCAGCGTATCCAGCGCGATAAACGTGTAGGAGATCAGCACCGACACGAACGGCGTCATGTAGTGCAAATCAACAACCAGCGCGAACGGCAGCATGATGCAAAACAGATAAACGGTGCGATGCAGGATCAGCGAATAGGCAAACGGTACGGGCGTATTGGCGATACGCTCACACCCGGCCAGTACGCCCGACATATCATTAAGCCGGTTATTCAGGCTGTGAAACAGAATGTCCGACAGTTTACCTTCGCGGCGACGAACGGCCAGCCACTCTCCCATCATCAGAAGAATGCGGTTGGCGGGCGTTTGAACGGCCAAAACCTGGGCCAGCTGCTTTTCATCAAGATAGTTCGCCAGCACCGCTTTCGCCGGCTGGCGGCGTAATGACAACCGCAGACTGTGGGCAAAAGCGATTTGTAGCCGGGTAAACTCCGCAATATTGGGCTCGTCGTGAAGCGTATTTTTGACTTCCCGCAGCAAAGACCGTGAAGCAATCATCAATTGCCCCCACAGCAACCGCGCTTCAACATAACGGGCGTAGCAGGCGTTATTTCTGAACCCCAGGAAGATAGCAATGGCGACACCAAGAATACTGAATGGCGCCACGGTGAGTTTGATACCCAGCGAGGTGTACCACGGCAAAATCGCGATCACCACAATGGAGAGCAGAAAATTAAGCAGCAAGCGAGAGTAAATCTTGGGGAGCACCGAGCCGTGCCAGACAAGAATGCGAGGCAGCCAGTGTTGATGAGGACGCGCGATCATATATTTATCGATTAAGTTAATAACTTGTTTATTAAACGTGATTGCGGTCACATATTCAAGCGATTTGCTCGGTTGTCGCGTATAATCAATCCCCTTTCATTCCTGCCAAAAATGACGACGCACGATGTTTAAGTGTGGATTACAGACAGATAAAATATGTATGTTGTAACTAATGATGCTGAATAAAAAACCCGGCAATCGCCGGGTCTGGTTATCATACCGTTAGCACAAAGGCTGAACGGCTTTACGCATTCCCTGAAGCAGGATCGCGTCGAGATCCAGTGACACCTGTTCGACAAGGCCGACAACCTGAGTCAGGTCCTGCTCCCAATGGTCACTTACAGAAAGCACCGCTTTCACCAAATCACTGGTGCTAATCAGCTGATCACGGTGCTGAGCCCACAGTTGCTGATAACGTTCAATCCAGTGCGCATCATCCTGTACCGGATACGTTTCACCGTTACGCTCTGCGCGATAGAACGCAATCAGGGCCGCCAGCGCGAAAGTTAAACGTGCAGGCAGTTTGCCAGTCGCCTTCTGCCCTGCCAGCAGTTGCGGCAGAATACGGGTACGGAATTTCGTCATCCCGTTCAGGGCGATGGAAAGCAGCTGATGCTTGATATACGGATTACGGAAACGCCCGGTAACCGCGCTGGCAAAAGACTCCAGCTCATCACGCGGCAAATCGAGCACCGGGATAATCTCGTCGTAAATCGCTTTTTCAACGAATGCACAAATTTCTGCGTCATTCATCGCCTCACCGACCGTATCGAGCCCTGCCTGGTAGGCTACCGGCACCAGAGCCGTGTGCGCCCCGTTCAGAATTGCCACTTTACGCTCTTTATACGGTTTGATGTCATCAACAATCAGCACGTTGAGCGACAGTTTGTCGAGACGCAGTTCGCTGGCGAGCGATTTCGGCCCCTGAATAACGAACAGGTAGAAGTGCTCTGCGGTATCGAGGAAGCCGTCTTTGTAACCCAGTTCCGCTTCAATAGCCGCTGCTTCATCACGCGGGTAACCGGTAACAATACGGTCAACCAGGGTGGAGCAGAAGGTGTTGGACTCATTCAGCCAGGTTACGAATTCCACCGGCAGCGCCCACTCCTGCGCGTAACGCAGCACCAGTTCATGCAGCGCGTCACCGTTATAGTCAATCAGTTCGCAAGGAATGATAACCCAGCCTTTATCTGCCGCACCGTTAAAATGCGTGTAGCGTTCAAACAGCAGACGCGTCAGTTTGGCCGGATAGCTTACAGCTGGTGCGTCATCAAATTTATCGCCTGCATGGTAGCTGATACCCGCTTCGGTCGTGTTCGAGAAGACAAAGCGCATGTCCGGGTTGTGTGCCAGTTTCAGGAAAGCGTCGTAATCGGCATAAGCGCTGATTTCACGATTAACCGAACGAATCAGACGCGCATCGCTCACGGCTTCGCCCTGCTCATTCAGACCACGAATGATGGTCGTGTACAGGCCATCCTGCGTGCTGAGTGACGGCGGGAAATCACTGGCAATCGGGCGAACAATCACCACACCGGCATTCAGATCGGTGTGTTCGTTCAGCAGGTCGATTTGCCAGTCAACGAATGCGCGCAGGAAGTTACCTTCGCCAAACTGAATGATACGTTCAGGGTACTGCGCACCGGGGAAGTCCTGGCGGTTCAGAGTCTTCACAATCGTTTCCTTTTTAATTAGTCATACAACCTGGTGGAATTGGTGTAATAACTTACCAGATTTTTAGACAATGAAACCCTGTTTTGATCAAAATGTGAGGACTAATTCATAATTCAGAGGAATTTATAGAACACACTGGTCGCGGTTAATTCCCCCGCAGGCATCAGCGCATAACGCGGGATTTCCCCCACCTTCTCCCAGCCAGCACGCTGGTAGAACGTCTCCGCCCCGCTTCCCGTGGCGGTATCAAGTACGAGCACATTTTTGCCTGCATCACGAGCCACCGTTTCCAGATGCAACATCAACTGACTTGCTATACCAAAACGCCGGGCATCTTCATGAACCAGCAGTTTGGCAACATCCGCACGATGCGACTGGTTCTCGGGCTGATCGATAATAAGCTGGACGGTACCGACAATTCGCTGCTGCGCGTCTACCGCCGCAAGTAAGATACGTTCATTCGCCGCCACGCTCGCCGCTGTACGCTGCCAGAACGCCAGCGCTTTATCCCGGCTAAAAGGCAGCATAAAGCTCACCGATGCCCCACCCTCTACACAGTTAATCAGGATGTCGGCTAGATCGTTGAGATGCAGCAGGATATCGTCACGCGATAGCGTGCGCAGGGTGACAGACGGGCTCATGAAACTCTCCTTCGTGAATTTCATGTCACTATCACTGGCGGCGCGTAACGGCACAAGAGGTGCCGTCATCGCATTTACTTATGATTGCGGCTTATTCATTTGAATCACCAGCCAGTGGTGAATGACGCCGACAATATAGTGTTGCTGAGCATCATCAAGCGCCGTTCCCGCTGGAATATTGTGCCATTTTTCGAGACAGCCGCGACAGCAGGTCGCCGTGGCGTGCTGGGCGATAAACGCCGGATGCCCGCGCATTGGCGTTTGCTTGCCATCGTTTTTGGGCTGCGCCGGGGCGAGTCGAGAGGCAATAAAATCCGCCGCATGACTGTCGATAACGTCTGGGCCTTTGTCATAGCAATACTGCCGCTCTTTTACGCCGAGTTTAAAACGGCTACGAAACGGCGAGCGTGCCAGACGTGTAAACAAATTATCGAGAGGAACCATTAGTACACTGAACGTCCAATCTTGTGCGTTAACCTTTCCAGAACCGCGACGCCCGCCAGTGAGTTACCGGCATCGTCCAGTTCCGGGCTCCAGACGGCAATCGCCATCTCGTGCGGCACGATCGCCACCACACCGCCCCCCACGCCGGATTTCGCCGGCAATCCAACACGCCAGGCGAACTCACCTGCGTTCTGATACATGCCGCTGGTCGCCATCAGTGCATTAACCTGCCGCGCCTGCATCGGCGAAATAATCGGATGGTGAATATGCGGTGCCCGGCCCTGATTCGCCAGGAACAAAAATGCCCGCGCCAGTTCGTTGCAGCTCATTTTCAGCGCGCAGTAGTGAAAATAGTTTTGCAGCACCGTCGCCACATCATTATGAAAATTACCGAAGGATTTCATGAGCCAGGCGATCGCCGCGTTACGCGCAGAGTGCTCAAATTCGGATCGCGCCACGACCGTATCGTAGGTAATATCCGCAACGCCGCATAGCGTGCGCACAATCTCCAGCATACGCATGCGCGGCGCACTTAAACGCCCTTGCAACATATCGCACACAACCAGGGCGCCCGCGTTAATAAACGGATTACGAGGAATACCCTGCTCGATTTCCAGCTGTAACAGTGAGTTAAAGGGCTGACCGGAGGGATCTTTCCCGACGCGCTGCCAGATTTCGTCTTCCGAATAGTGGTTCATCGCCACCACCAGACTGAGCACTTTCGAGATGGACTGGATGGAAAAACGTTCTTCGGCATCACCCGCCGAGAAGTGCTGGCCATCCACCGTGCTGATGGCAATCGCCAGCTTGTTGCCGCTCACCTGGGCCAGTGCCGGAATATAATCCGCCACTTTACCTTGCCCAATCAGCGGCCTGACGTCGGCTAAAATCGACGCCAGCATGTCATTATCGATGACCGTAGTCACTTACTACTCCTTGCCCGCAGGCTATTTCCGGCCTGCAAGTATAACAGAGCATGATGGATGAAACATAAGAAAGCCCGCACGAAGCGGGCTGATGAAAAATTGGGTGCGTTGTGGATATGCCTTGCACACAAAGAGTGGCGGGGATCGCTCCCCGCCGGTGCTCTTACGCGGAACTGCACGCTGTGAAAACAGCAACCTCCGTTTGGCCAGTTCGGATGTGGACCTCACAGAGATCTTTTCTCATCACCAGCACCGCCACATTGGCGGAAATACAGATAATGACCAGGGCCAGTAACATCCCTTTGTACTGTTTCATAGCGCTCTTTTCCTTGACCTTACGGTCTGTAAGAGGCACTCTACATGTGCTGACATATAGGGGGCCTCGGGTTGATTGAAAAATCACTCGGGGCTTTTCTCTATCTGCCATCCTGCAAATGCCTGAGACAGATAGCCTCAAGCACCCACAACCATCTTACGCCGCGCCATCCCTGTTTACGCGTTGATCAATAACCCTTTGTCGAGATTATCGACGGTCCTTCCACACCGTTTGTACGTTGCAGAATTCATGCAAACCAAAATGCGACAGTTCTCGACCAAATCCGCTTTTCTTCACGCCGCCGAAAGCCACGCGCGCGTCACTGGCGCTATAACCGTTGATAAATACCCCGCCACATTCGAGCTGTTCGGCAAAACGTTGCGCCTGTGCATCATCGGTAGTGAAAACGGTCGCTGAAAGACCAAACTCGCTGTCGTTAGCCAGTTCAAGAGCATGGTCGGCATCGCGCGCCACGGTGATTGCCGCCACAGGGCCAAACATCTCCTGACGAAACGCTGTCATCTCTGACGTGACATTTCCCAGCACGGTCGGCGCATAGAAATTGCCCGCCCCGGCCATTTTTTCGCCCCCCAGCAACAACGTCGCGCCTTCGGCAAGCGTAGCCTGCACCTGCTGATGCAGTTCATCGCGCAGATCAAAGCGCGCCATTGGACCTAAATAGTTTTGCTCGTCCAGTGGATCGCCCATTTTTAGTTGCTCGGTTGCCGCGACAAACCGGCGCGTAAAGGCATCTGCGATACCGGCTTCGACGATAAAGCGTTTCGCCGCAGCGCAAACTTGCCCGGTATTCTGATAGCGCCCGATAACGGCCGCCTGCACCGCGATATCGAGATCCGCATCGTCCAGCACAATAAAGGGATCGGAACCGCCCAGCTCAAGAACGCATTTTTTTAGTGCGGCACCAGCCTGAGCACCAATAGCACGACCTGCACGCACGCTTCCCGTTACCGTTACAGCGGCGATACGCACGTCGTTAATCGCCTGCGTCACGCCCTCATTAGTAGCATTCATCCAGCCAAAGACGCCCGCAGGAAGCCCCGCCTCATTGAAGATCTTGCCGATCAATTCGGCACTGCCCATAACGTTAGGCGCGTGTTTTAACAGATAGCTATTCCCGGCCAGCAGAATCGGTACCGCACCGCGCAGCACCTGCCACAGCGGGAAGTTCCACGGCATAATTGCCAGAATCGGCCCAAGTGGGCGATATTCAATAACGGCTTTGTTATCCTCCACCAGCGTGGATTCGGTATTCAGCATCGCCGGGCCATGCTCGGCGTACCAGTCGCAAAGACTGGCCGATTTCGCCACTTCCCCGCGCGCCTGAGAAATTGGTTTGCCCATTTCGCGGGACATCATTTGTGCCATCTCTTCGCCACGTTGACGCAGTACGCGTCCTACAGCGCGTAATGCCTCTGCGCGTTCAGCAACAGGCGTATTACGCCACTGACGATAGCCCGCGTCGGCAAGGACGATAGATTCATCGACCTCTGCGGGTGTTGCCCACGGCAATGCCGACAGTGTTTCGCCATTAGCCGGGTTGATGGAAATCGCGTGAGTTGCAGGTGAAGTCATTCTCTTCTCTCTTATCCGGTGATGTGATGCTGTCATTCTGGACGCTTGTTGTCTTTATGAAAACTGAATAATATTAAGCTCACCATTCACGAATTGAGAATACTATGGACCTGACGCAGCTTGAGATGTTCAACGCCGTCGCGCAAACCGGCAGTATTACCCAGGCCGCGCAGGTTGTGCACCGCGTGCCCTCGAACCTCACCACCCGTATTCGCCAACTTGAAGCAGATCTGGGCGTTGAACTGTTTATTCGCGAGAGCCAGCGCCTGCGTCTTTCCCCCGCCGGACACAGTTTTCTGCGCTACAGCCAGCAGATCCTCGCGCTGGTCGATGAAGCCCGCATGGTGGTCGCCGGGGATGAACCGCAGGGTTTATTTTCCCTCGGCGCGCTGGAAAGCACCGCCGCCGTGCGCATTCCGGAAACGCTGGCGCGTTATAACCAGCGTTATCCGAAGATTCAGTTTGATCTGGCGACCGGCCCTTCTGGGACCATGATCGATGGGGTTTTAGAAGGCTCGCTGAGTGCAGCTTTTGTCGACGGCCCGGTGATGCATCCAGGCCTGGAAGGCATGCCGGTTTATCAGGAAGAGATGATGATCGTCGCGGCGAATGGCCACCCTAAAATTTCCCGCGCCAGCGACGTCAACGGCACGAGTATTTACGCGTTTCGGGCCAATTGCTCTTATCGTCGCCATTTCGAGAGCTGGTTTCAGGCCGATCACGCAACGCCCGGCAGAATTCACGAGATGGAGTCCTATCACGGAATGCTGGCCTGTGTGATAGCCGGAGCGGGTTTAGCATTGATGCCGCGCAGTATGCTGGAAAGTATGCCTGGACATCATCAGGTCGAGGCCTGGCCGCTGGCAGAGAAATGGCGCTGGCTGACGACCTGGCTGGTCTGGCGGCGTGGCGCAAAAAGCCGCCAGTTAGAGGCGTTTATTGAATTGTTGGATGAGCCACCAGCAGATTAGTCCGCGATGATCAGTCTTGTAGACAAAGGCGTCAACGCACTACGCGCCTGCCCATCAAGCTGATTATCCGTAATAATTTCCGTCAGTTCGTTAAGATGCGCAATATTGAACAGCGACCATGCCCCGTATTTAGAACTGTCGGCCAGCAAAATTTTGCGTGATGCATGTGCGATAAGGTCACGCTTCAGCGCAGCTTTCTCTTCCGTGGGTGCTGTAATACCCTTCTCAAGATCCCAGCCGTTACAGCTTAAAAACGCCACGTCCGGCCAGGTATTTTGCAGCAATTTGCGACCGTGTTCGCCAATACAGGACTGGCTGGAGTCATCGATACGTCCGCCGATAATCGTTACTTCAATTTGTTTGAACTCCGCCAGAAAGAGCGCGATATGCAGGTCGCTTGTGATAACGCGAAGGGGTAAATGGGTAATCTGCCGCGCGAGCTCAATCATGGTTGTACCCGCGTCAAGAACGACGGAATCCCCCGCCTTCACCATCGATGCAGCGGCACTGGCAATGGCGTGTTTTTCCGCCAGGCTGCGCTGCATTTTCTCATGGGTCGTCGGTTGGGCAGGAATAAACCGGTTGAGCGTCACGCCGCCGTGTGTTCGGCTGATAACACCCTGCTCATCGAGCTTTATCAGGTCTCGACGAATCGTGGCCGGTGAAGCATCAGTTACCGCCACCAGCTCATCAACGGTGACCAGATTGTGGCTCTTCAGGTAATCCATTATCTGCTCTAACCGGTTATATCCCTTCATTTTATTCCCGCGAAATCTGCATTGCTAACTGGATGGAGACCGCCATGCTCTCAGACTTGGCTTTTCCTGTCCAGGCAATATCAAACGCGGTGCCGTGGTCGGCAGAAGTACGAATAAAGGGCAGCCCGGCGGTGATATTGACACCATCATAAAAACCAAGCAGTTTCAGCGGGATATGCCCCTGATCGTGGTACATGGCGACCACCATATCGTACAGCCCGTCGTGGCACTGCATAAACACGGTATCCGGCGGGCACGGGCCGGTAACATCGATACCTTCGGCCTGCATTGCTTTAATCGCGGGTGCGATAATCTCGATTTCCTCAGTGCCAAATAAACCGTGTTCCCCTGCATGCGGGTTCACACCCGCCACAGCAATACGTGGGCGCGCAATGCCAACCCGTTTCAGGAAGTGGTTCGCCACACGAATGACCGTCTTCACCCGGTCACCGTTCAGCGTATCCAGGAATTTACGCAGTGAGATATGGGTCGAAATATGAATAACCTTGAGCTTATCGGTATAGAGCACCATCGCGTACTCTTCACTGCCCGTCAGATGCGCCAGTAATTCCGTATGGCCCGGATAGTTATGCCCGCCAAGATGCAAAGCTTCTTTATTCAACGGCGCCGTGGCAATGGCTTTCACCTCGCCTGCCAGGGCCAGGGCCGTAGCACGTTTGATACAGCGATACGCTAAATCGCCTGCCGCAGCCTGTACCACACCGGGTGTCAGCGCATCGGGATTAGCCAGCGGCTCATCCATCACGTTAATCACGCCGGGAGCAAAATGGGCGTCGCTTACCTTTTCAATGACCCGTAACTCAGCCTGCGGCGTGATATTCATCGCCAGAATACGTCGCAGCGTGCGGACGCACCCTACTACCACTACCGGCGCGCCCGAAAGCCCGGCATCTGTCAGGGATTTAATAATGATCTCCGGGCCAATACCCGCCGGGTCGCCCATGGTTACCGCAATAATATTATTCACTCATTTTCTCCTCGATAAAATTCAGAACCTGACGCAACGTGGTCTCATCGCCAAACCCGCCTGCTTTCGTCATCACCGGACGTGACCAGACGCCGCCCAAAAAGTGACCATATGGAACGCATTGCGCCACGTTTCTCCTAATACGAAACCCGCTCGCACCTAACGCGCTGGCCGTCGCCATTGCCACATCGCCACCTGAGAGATAAAGCGCATCGGGCGTTGCGTGAAGCAAAACCTGCCGGGTGAGTTCGCCGAGAAACTGGCAAATCTTTTCGCCAAGCGCTGTACGACTCATCTGCCAACGCTGACAAAGGGTGTCGATATGGTGCCTTGCTACAGAATCGGTACAGGTGTGGACAATACAGTGGTCTCCTTTCTGCAAGGCCTGAGCAATACGCACGCCATAGCCACTGGCGTCGCCTGCCAGAATGTGTTCAACATCGACGTATATCTTTGTGGTGCGTGGATGTGAATGCAGTGTGGCAATCTGCTGTTGAGCGATTTCGCTCATTGAACCAATAATGGCCAGCACGGTGCGTGGCGGCATTATCGCCGAGCGCCGGGCCACGGCATTACAAATACCAGCGGAGCCGACCAGCAGCAGCGGCTGTTTAGCCTGCATCACGGCGGCAGCGATGCGATCCAGGTCGTTGTCCGTCTGCGCATCCATCACGCCAATCCACGGTTGCTCACAAGACAAATGGCTGAGCTGAGAAACCGTAACGGGCTGGCATGTAATGGCCGTCTGTAGCCGGATGATGTCCGTAATTCGGGCACTCATTACCGGGGTTTTCGGATCGCTGGCAAACTCGGTTTCCGTTAGCCGCACGCCGTTTACCCGACACTCACCGTCCACCGTGGTCCTTCCCGCCTGAGGAAATGCGGGAGCAACCACTGCGCCCGTTAGACCGCAGGCCCTCATCAGGGCTTCAATTTCCGCGCCGATATTGCCGCGCAGCGTGGAGTCTATCTTTTTAATCATGAGCGGCGGGTTATTCGCCATGGGAAGATGGCGCATCAGCGAGGTCATTTTCATCGCCGCCTGCTTAGGATCCATCGCCCGGCTGTCGCTATTAATCACCCATACGCTGGCATCACCGCGATAAGGCGTTTCAAAGGCCACATCAACCGTATGCCCCACCTGCGCCAGACTTACCCCCGCGTCGTTGGCCCCCGTGAAATCATCGGCCACGACGAGAATGCTCGGCTTACTGATTCCCTTTTCCATCATCACTCCGGGTTGTTTATGTTGAGAATGATTATATTCAATCACATTTGATTAAATGTGAGCAAGCTCAAGTTATTAACCACCCGGATAAATTATAAAATTAGGCCATGGTACGTAGACGACGGCATTTTTCATGATTGAATTCAATCACCAGAAGAGAGGTTATTTGTGGTAATCATCAACAGCACCATACTGAGCGGCGCAGGCGCAATCCCTTCCCTGACATCGCTCTTACCCGGCATTAGAAAATTGCTGCTGGTCACAGACAGCAATATTGCGCAGCTTAACGGTGTGCAGCAGATTCGCGCCTTACTGGAAAAGCACTGCCCGCAGGTGAGCGTTAACGATAATGTGCCCGCAGAGCCTACGCATCATGATGTGCGCCAGCAAATGGCGAACCTCGGCAACGCTTCGTTTGATGTGGTGGTGGGCGTCGGCGGCGGCAGCGTGCTGGATGTCGCAAAACTGTTGTCGGTGCTTTGTCACCCTGATTCACCGGGGCTGGATGCGCTGCTTGCCGGTGAAAAACCGACGCAGCGGGTGCAATCATGGTTGATTCCTACAACCGCCGGTACCGGTTCAGAAGCCACGCCGAATGCGATTCTGGCGATCCCTGAGCAAAGCACGAAGGTGGGTATTATTTCTCCGGTGCTGCTACCGGATTACGTGGCGCTTTTCCCCGAGCTGACCACCAGCATGCCTGCGCATATTGCAGCGTCCACAGGCATAGATGCGCTTTGTCACTTACTGGAGTGTTTTACCGCGACCGTGGCAAACCCGGTCAGTGATAACGCTGCCCTGACCGGGCTAAGTAAGCTTTTCCGGCATATTCAGCCCGCCGTGAACGATCCTCAGGATCTGCGCGCAAAACTGGAAATGCTGTGGGCGTCTTACTATGGCGGCGTGGCGATTACCCATGCGGGCACGCACCTGGTTCATGCGCTCTCCTACCCGTTAGGTGGGAAATATCACCTTCCGCACGGCGTGGCGAATGCCATCTTGCTGGCGCCATGCATGGCCGTCGTACGCCCTTACGCGGTTGAGAAATTTGCCCGGGTCTGGGATTGCATTCCTGACGCGGATACCTCCCTGAGCGCGGAAGCGAAATCTCACGCACTGGTGGCCTGGCTACAGGCATTAGTCAATCAACTCAAACTGCCCAACAATCTCGCGGATCTAGGCGTACCGCCCGAAGATATTGCGTCTCTTAGCGAGGCGGCATTGAACGTGAAACGCCTGATGAACAATGCCCCCTGCCAGCTTGATCAGCAGGACGTGCAGGCCATTTACCAAACACTGTTTCCGCAACATAAATTTAAGGAATAAATCATGCCGAAAACCATTGAAGGTGTATTAACCGCCATCGTCACCCCATTTACCGCGACCGGCGGTCTGAATCTTCCGGCGTTAAAAGTCCAGGTGAATCGCCAACTGGAAGCCGGTAACGCGATTTTTTGCGGCGGCACCAACGGCGAGTTTTTTGTGCTGAACGAGCAGGAAAAACTCAGCGTTACGCAAACCTGCGTGGATGAAGTATCTGGCCGCGCACCGGTCGTGGCGCACATTGGTGAGATCTCGACGCGCGAAACAATTCATCTGGGCCAGCAGATTGAGAAAATGGGCGTAGATGCGGTATCGGTCATTACCCCGTTCTTCGTGCCGCTGAAGCAAGAAGAGCTGATTGCCCATTACACCGCAATTGCCGACGCGCTGAGCATTCCGATGTTTCTCTATAACATCCCGGCCCGCACCGGCAATACGATTCAGCCGGAAACCGCGCGCGCCCTGGCGTCGCACCCCAATATCATTGGGATTAAAGACAGCGCAGGAAGCCACGAAAGCCTGAAGGGTTTTCTCGATGCGGTGCGCGACATTGACGGCTTTAATGTGCTTAACGGCCCGGACTCGCTGATCCATAAAGGATTTGTCGAGGGGTGTTCAGCCTGCATCTCCGGGCTCGCCAACGTCGCGCCGCGAGAAATCAATGCCATCTGGTCTCGCTTCCATGCCGGTGATATTGAAGGGTCTTATCAGGCGCAAGAGAGTGTGACGGGCCTGCGTACCGAGCTCTATAAAGTGGCGTTTTCTCCGGCTGCGGTGAAAAAAGCATTGCAGCTTATTGGGCATGATGTGGGTGATAGCCGATACGCGGTTAATTTCACGTCGGAACAACTCAGCGAGATTAAACAAATTATTCGCAATTATAATATCAAATAAAATAATTATATTATCCAGCTCGCCAACCTGTTTCCATTAAGATTAGATTAAAGAGACTAAAGGATTAACACATGTTGCTGTGGTTATTGCAGCCAGACATTTGGCTCACTTTACTTACCCTCACCTTTCTGGAAATTATTCTCGGGGTGGATAATATTATTTTTCTTTCACTGGTAGTGGCAAAGCTGCCGTTATCGCAGCAAAATATGGCGCGTAAACTGGGTTTAAGCTGCGCGATGATTATGCGGATATTATTGCTGATATCCATTGCGTGGCTTTCACATATTACCCAGCCGCTTTTTACGGTGCTAGCGCTGGAGGTTTCCTTCCGCACATTGATTCTGCTCGGCGGCGGGTTGTTCCTGATTTATAAAGCGATACAGGAGATACACGAAGAGCTGTCGCCCGCGCAGGAAGACGCGCATGGCAGCGGGTCGCGGCAGCTGTCGCTGTGCGGTGCTATTGTGCAGATAATGCTGCTCGATATCGTATTTAGCCTGGATTCGGTCATCACCGCCGTCGGTCTTTCTCAACATATATTTATTATGATTGCCGCCGTGATGATTGCCGTTGGCATCATGATGTTTGCGGCGAAAACCATTGGTGATTTCGTTAACGCCACACCGTCAATAAAAATACTGGCCTTAACCTTTTTATTATTTGTCGGCGTATTGCTGGTTGCCGATAGCCTCAACATTCATATTGCCAAAGAGTATCTCTACTTCGCGATATTTTTCTCATTAAGCGTGGAGACACTCAATATTTTCCGTGAAAGAAGACATAAAAAAGTTTCGACAAAGATCGAAACGCATGAATCGCACTCGCATTAATAAATCTATTACCGACCTTAAGATGGAGTCTAACTATGTCTGTAGCCCTTATTCGTGACGGGGTCATCCGACCATCCGAAAACGATTCGCGTGTGTATACCGCCATGCTGCCCTCGTCCTGCCCGCAAAACCACGCGGCGAATATTCTGCCATTGCCGGATGGCGCATTAATGTGCGTCTGGTTTGGTGGAACGCAGGAAGGTATTGCCGATATTTCCGTCTGGGGATCGCGGCTGCCCGCAGGTGGAACGCAGTGGAGCGATGCGGTCAAGCTCTCCCACGACGACACGCGTTCAGAGCAGAACCCGGTACTGTTTCTCGCGCCCGATAACGTGCTGTGGCTGCTGTGGACCGCACAAATATCCGGTAATCAGGACACGGCCATCGTCCGCTATCGTAAGTCAACCGACCTTGGGCAAACCTGGGGCGAGATTGCCACCCTGCTCGATAAACCCGGCACGTTCATTCGCCAGCCGATCACGGTGCTTGATAACGGTAACTGGCTGCTGCCCGTCTTTTATTGCCGTACCCAACCCGGCGAAAAATGGGTCGGCAATGATGATATCAGCGCAGTGAAAATTTCCGCTGACGGTGGTCACTCCTGGCGCGATGTCGAGGTACCGCAAAGTCTCGGCTGCGTTCATATGAATATCACAATGCTGCGCGACAGTACGCTGGTTGCTCTCTTCCGCAGTCGTTGGGCGGACAACATCTACATCAGCCATTCTGCGGACCACGGCGAGAGCTGGTCGGTGCCACAAGCAACTGAACTGCCCAACAACAATTCGTCTATTCAGGTGACGACGCTTGCCAGCGGCGAGCTGGCGCTGGTGTACAACGCAATGAGCGCGGCTGGCGCAGTGGAACGCCGCGCGTCGCTGTATGACGAAATCGACGATGGCGACGATAGCCGCAAAGAACCCACCGCCGTTGGACGCTCCGCTTTCTGGGGTGCCCCGCGCGCGCCAATGACAGTGGCGATTTCTGCCGATGGCGGGAAAAGCTGGCCGTGGCGGCGCAATCTCGATGAAGGCGACGGCTACTGCATGACCAACAATTCGCTGGAAAAGCTAAACCGCGAGTTCTCCTACCCCAGCATCAAGCAAAGCCCGGACGGTTCGCTGCATATCGCTTACACCTGGTGGCGTCAGGCTATCAAGTACGTGCGCATCTCCCCCGAGTGGGTTAAGGGGCGGGCATCATGATTATCGGCAATCTCAACCATTTGTCGCAGGCGGGGCTTCCCGCCGGGGTGAAAAATATTCTGCTGCGCCCGGAGTGTTCGTTACAGGCGTTATCCGCCAGAGAGGACGGTCGCTGGCAACCTGAAGGATGCCGGTGGTTCTGCACGCTGGGCCTTTCAGACACGCAGCCCGCCGATCTCCGGCATACGGAGTATCACCATCTGTGGGCCGATATTCAGGTGGTGATTACCGGGTGTGAGGGCATTAATGCGGGAACGCGGCCCATCGCTCACAAAGGCGATGAAGAACGTAAGCCCGATCTGTTTATCGCCCTGCTCCCTGAGAACAACGTCTCCATCACCCTACACGCCGGTGATTTTGCCGTCTTTATGCCAGAAGAACCCCATCAGGCGCTGTGCGCGATTGACGCGGCTACGTCAGTACGCAAAGCGGTCTTTAAGGTGCCGCGCGACATGCTGGAAGCCTAAAAGGAGAGAAAAAATGACAATGGATATGATGTTGGCGCTAGGAATACTGGTTCTGATGATCGTGCTGATCATGTCGGACAAAATGCCCTTTGGTGCACCACCTTTGCTTGCCTGTTTACTGCTGGTGTTATGCAAGGTATCAACTATTCAGCAGGCCTTCGCCGGTTTTGTTAACTCAACCGTTATTATGCTTGCTGGTTTTATGGTGGTAATGGCCGGGCTGCAAAAAACACAACTTATCATGGGCATTAAAACCGCGATGATGTCACATCTGAATCGCGGGGGTTTTAAAAGCTATATACTGTTGCTGATGAT
This sequence comes from Pseudocitrobacter corydidari, assembly GCF_021172065.1. Lineage (NCBI taxonomy): Bacteria > Pseudomonadati > Pseudomonadota > Gammaproteobacteria > Enterobacterales > Enterobacteriaceae > Pseudocitrobacter > Pseudocitrobacter corydidari. The sequence continues at coordinate 1,375,088 of NZ_CP087880.1, forward strand.
CGTCATGCTTGGCGCGAGCCTTGCGGGCACGGGTGCGACGGGATATTACGTGTTAATCCTGTCGCTTATCGCATCGCTGCCTTATAGCCAGAAGCTACCGACCTCAAAACTTGTTATGCCATTAGGTTTTGCTACTAATCACCCATTGATTCCGATTAATGTGGCGTTACTTTTTGGTGTCACTGTATCCGTATTACAGTCATCAGGTATCAACCAGGAAATTTCGATGATCAAATTTGCCCTGGTTAACCTAATTATGTCAGCGGCATATTTTGCATGGAGTTTAATTGCTTACCGCTTTTTGCCAACCCACCCTACTGCGGATACCGTTGAGAATGATGGCTCGCAATCAGTAAATGCAGCAAATGTTCTTCCTTCCTGGAAAGAAAAATGCACTGTCGGCGCTTTTTTCGTCAGCGTCGTTGGCATGATGCTTATCAGCACATTAGGCGATATTGCTTATATTATTCCAGGCCTGGCGGGAGGTTTTTTACTGATTATCGGTGTCCTCGACTTTAAGGAGGTACGCGATAATATGGGCGCTCCGGTAATTATCATGACGGCATGTGTTATCGGTGTTGCTGACGCACTCGCGGGAACAGGTGTGACGGCGATGATCGGTAACGCTGTAGCCGGGGTTCTGGGAACAAACGTTTCACCGTTCATCTTTATTCTTGTTCTGGCGTTATTAACCAGCACTTGCTCTACCTTCACCGGCTCAACAATAGGCTCTATTTTCATTTTCGGCCCTATTGCCATTGCCGCCTGTACAGGATTAGGTATAAGCCCGATGGCAGCTGCTGTCGCGATAACGATATCAGGCTGGAACGGCGGCTATATGCCTATTGACGGAATGCCAGCAATGATTATGGGAATGGGCAAATACAAAATGTCCGAATTTTGGATTTTCACCATCCCCATGTATCTCATCCGTATTCTGGCGTTATGCGCAGGCGCTGTCTTTATCTTCCCAATGTAACCTCAGGAAAATAAAGCGTTCCTTTCAAATAAAGGGACGCTTTCCCACCCATCAATACCCGATTGCCCTGCCATTCACAGCGCACATCGCCGCCGCGCGCGGAAACCTGGCGCGCCAGCATTTGCGTTTTACCCAGTTTTTCGCCCCAGTAGGGAATGAGCATAGTATGCGACGAGCCAGTCACCGGATCCTCCCACACAGCTTCACCTGGCGAGAAGAACCGGCTGACAAAATCATACGCGCCGTCGCCACGTGCGGTGATCGCCACTTTATGTTCATCGGGGATCATGGCGCTAATATTCGGCGTCACCGCCTCAACCTGCTGGCGATTCTCAAGCTCAATAACCCAGGCGCGGCCTTTACGTGCATTCAGATACTCCGTAATCCCCAGCGCGGCAAGCATCTCGGCAGGCGGTGTCGCGGGTTGCGTCTCGCCCACGGGAAAATCAAGCGTCAGCCACTCACCATCGCGCGTGACCGTCAGTTGGCCTGATGCGGTTTCAAAGCGAATTGTGCGTTCCGGGTAATGCAGCTGCTGAAAAATAACGTGCGCGGTGGCAAGCGTTGCGTGCCCACACAGGTTGACTTCCTGGCGTGTGGTAAACCAGCGCAGCGCAAAACCACTCGGTTGCTGGACCACAAATGCGGTTTCTGACTGGTTATGCTGCTGGGCCATTTTCAGTAATATTGCATCGGGCAGCCAGCTCTCCAGCACACATACCGCTGCCGCATTTCCCTCAAAAGGACGCTCACTGAACGCATCCACCAGATAAATATCAATTTCCCGCATTTTGATCTCCTGTCGCTGTTCAATCGTTAAAATGACACAAATCTGCGGACTGCGGCAGTCTGATGTAAAAAAATCACGGGGACTGCCATTGATTTAACCAATACAAAATGAGATCTAAGTCACAAAATGATTGTCATTCAACCAGCAATGGCTTTAAGATCGCACGTCTCATCCTTTCCAAACTACCCCAGAAAATTCTATGACAACGAACACAGTCTCGCGCCACATCGCATGGCTCCGGGTGGTGACGCTCGCCATCGCGGCCTTCATCTTTAATACCACCGAGTTTGTGCCGGTGGGCCTGCTGTCTGATATCGCCGACAGCTTTGGGATGACGACGGCACAGGTCGGTATCATGCTGACTATCTATGCATGGGTAGTGGCGCTGATGTCGCTGCCGTTTATGCTGCTGACCAGCCAGATGGAACGCCGTAAGTTATTGATTGGCCTGTTTGTTCTGTTTATCGCCAGCCATCTCCTCTCTTTCTTTGCCTGGAACTTTACCGTGCTGGTCGCCAGCCGTATCGGTATCGCATTTGCCCATGCCGTGTTCTGGTCGATCACCGCGTCGCTGGCTATCCGCATGGCGCCTGCCGGAAAACGGGCTCAGGCGCTGAGCCTGATTGCCACCGGTACCGCGCTGGCGATGGTTTTTGGCATTCCGATTGGCCGCGTCGTTGGGCAATATTTTGGCTGGCGAACGACTTTCCTGGCCATTGGTATCGGCGCGCTGCTGACCATGGTGGCGCTGATTAAACTGCTGCCCAAACTGCCGAGCGAGCATTCGGGTTCCCTGAAAAGCCTGCCCGTGCTGTTCCGTCGCCCGGCGCTGGTCAGCATTTATCTGCTGACCGTAGTCGTGGTGACCGCCCATTACACCGCGTATAGCTATATCGAACCCTTCGTGCAAAACGTCGCCGGGCTGAGCGGGAATTTCGCCACCATGCTGCTGCTGATCCTTGGTGGCGCGGGCATCATTGGCAGCATTCTGTTCGGGAAACTGGGTAATTTGCACGCTTCTGGCCTCATCACCAGCGCCATTGGCCTGCTGCTGATTTGCCTGCTGCTGCTGTTACCTGCGTCTCATCAGGCCAGCCACCTGGCGGTATTAAGCGTCTTCTGGGGAATTGCGATCATGATTATCGGCCTGGGAATGCAGGTGAAAGTGCTGTCGCTGGCGCCGGATGCCACCGACGTGGCGATGTCGCTGTTTTCCGGGATCTTTAATATTGGTATTGGCGCGGGTGCGCTGCTGGGAAGCCAGATAAGTAGCCACATTTCAATGGCCTCTATTGGTTACGTCGGGGCGGTTCCGGCCATTGCGGCGTTGATTTGGGCTGTCATTATATTCCGCCGCTGGCCCGCGGCGTCATTAGAAGAGCAGGCGCACCGCTCGTGATGTTTCGGGAGCCGGGCTTAAAAATCCCGGCTCCCTGTATTACGCGCCCGGCCAGGTGTTAATGATTTCCACCACGCCGTTAATAATAAACTGCACGCCCATACACACCAGCAGGAACCCCATCAGGCGCGAAATGGCCTCAATGCCGCCTTTCCCCACCCAGCGCATGATCGCCCCGGAACTGCGCAGGCTGCCCCACAGAATAATCCCCACCAGCGCGAAGATAATCGGCGGCGAAACCATTACCACCCATTCCGGGAAACTGACCCCGTGTTTAATGGTGGACGCCGAGCTGATAATCATCGCGATGGTACCAGGACCTGCGGTACTCGGCATCGCCAGCGGCACAAACGCAATATTGGCGGTCGGCTCATCTTCCAGCTCTTCTGATTTGCTGGAGGCTTCCGGTGATTCGTGGGCTTTCTGCTGCGGGAAAAGCATGCGGAAACCGATAAACGCGACGATCAATCCCCCGGCGATACGCAGGCCAGGTATAGAAATGCCGAATGTATTCATCACCAGTTGGCCGGCATAGTACGCCACCATCATAATAGCGAAGACATAAATAGAGGCCATTCGCGCCTGATGGTTACGTTCTGCCGCGTTCATATTTCCCGCTAATCCGAGAAAAAGGGCAACGGTTGTGAGCGGGTTTGCCAGCGGTAAAAGCACCACCAGACCAAGCCCGATTGCCTGAAAAAGTTCAATCATATGAGATACTAGCCTTCTCTGTTTTACGAATAAGTTCGCAGTCTACGCGATGCAGTATAGCGTTTTCGCAGCATCTCTTGCTATGTCACCCCGTTGTACAGAATTTCCTCTTAATTGTAGTTGGATAGTCTCTGTTCAGAGTTTTAGCAAATCGTGGCATCCCTTAATCCATTCAGTTGACTTATGATTGCGTGAGAAATAATATCCACCGCAACTAAAGTACTTGCCAGGGCAACCATTGTGAACATCACAAGCGACCTCTTCGATGAAATCATCCCGCTTGGGCATTTGATTCACATGGTTAATCAGAAAAAAGATCGCTTACTCAACGAGCATCTATCGCCTGAAGACATTACTTCCTCTCAGTTCAGGGTCCTCTGCTCTATCCGCTGCAAAGGCAGCATTACACCGGTAGAGCTGAAGAAAATCCTTTCGGTCGATCTGGGCGCGCTTACCAGAATGCTTGACCGATTGCTTTGCCGGGGCTGGATTGCCCGTTTGCCGAATCCTCATGACAAACGCGGCGTACTTATCCAGTTAACGCCAGAAGGCGCTGAAATTTGTGAGAAATGTCATCAGCTTGTTGGGCAGGACCTGCACCAGGAATTAACAAAAAACTTAACGGCAAACGAAGTTGCAACGCTTGAACTTCTGTTAAAAAAGATTTTGCCGTAAACAGAAAGAGGTAAGACGATGTCCAGACGCAACACTGACGCTATCACCATTCATAGCATTTTGGACTGGATCGAAGATAACCTTGAATCGCCCCTGTCGCTGGAAAAAGTGTCAGAGCGCTCGGGTTACTCCAAATGGCACCTGCAACGGATGTTTAAAAAGGAAACCGGACACTCTTTAGGTCAGTACATTCGCACCCGCAAACTGACCGAGATTGCCCAGAAGTTAAAAGAGAGCAATGAGCCGATTCTCTACCTGGCAGAACGCTACGGTTTTGAATCACAGCAGACGTTGACGCGAACCTTTAAAAACTATTTCGATGTGCCGCCGCACAAGTATCGCGTCACCAATATGCACGGAGAGTCTCGTTATCTCTTCCCGCTTAATCACTGTACTTATTAATCGCCTGCACAAGACGTATCGAGGAATACCATGAAACTGTTCGCCTCCGCTGCCTTCGCTATTATGGCGTTGGTTTCCAGCCAGAGTTATGCGGAGCAAACCCTGACACCAACGCAACACAACGCCCGAGACACCATGATTATGCCGTCGGCTAACCAACAGTCGCCGTTCGATTTTAATCATATGGATGCCGGTAGCGACAAATCAGACGAACTGGGTGTACCGTACTACAATCAGCGTGGCCTCTGATTTGTGTCCGCCCCGCACATGCGGGGCGTTGCTTTACCCCCTCGCCGCCCGCATGCCGGGTAGACGCAAACCGAAGACATTAATAAACAAGCCAGCCATAATCAGCACCGCTCCCAAAAGCTGTAATGCAGATAAGGTTTCATCGAGCAATAACGCTGCGCTTGCCAGCCCCACCACCGGAACCAACAACGACAACGGTGCCACGCGCCAGGTTTCATAGCGCCCGAGTAATGTTCCCCAAATGCCATAGCCGATTATCGTCGCCACAAACGCCAGATAGACCAGCGACAAAATCGTGGTGAGATCGATAGCCAGCAGGCTTTGCGCCATCAGTGACGGGCCCTCAAACATCAGCGAGCTGAGCATAAACGGAATAATCGGGATCAGCGCACTCCACACCACCAGCGACATCACTGCCGGTCTTGTTTCATGCTGCATAATGCGTTTATTAAAGATATTGCCACAGGCCCAGCTTAGCGCCGCCGCCAGGGTGAGCATAAAACCTAATAAGCCGACATGCTGGCCGTTCAGGCTCCCCTCAATCAGCACCAGTACGCCAAATACCGCCAGAGAAATCCCGGCCACCTGCTTGCCCTGTAACCGTTCGCCAAACACAAACGCACCGAGAATGATGGTAAAGAACGCCTGCGCCTGCAGCACCAGCGAGGCCAGCCCGGCAGGCATACCAAATTTGATCGCACAAAACAGAAAGGCAAACTGACCAAAGCTGATGGTCAGGCCGTAACCCAGCAGCAGGTGAAGGGGAACTTTCGGCCTTGCCACAAAAAAGATGGCCGGAAACGCCACCAGTAAGAAGCGTAATCCCGCTAACAACAGCGGTGGCATATTGTGCAGGCCCACTTTGATCACCACAAAGTTGATGCCCCACGCCACCACCACCAGCAATGCCAGTAGCCCATCTTTACGTGTCATACCCTGCCTCAATGATTTATTAAAATTATGTGAACAGATTCAACATAACTAAAAATAGCAAGATCGAACAGATCATTATTTTTGGCAGGGTGAAATGTGCAGGCATCCCCTTTCCTCTGGTATACAAGCACGCGTTAGCGTGATATTTCTGAAAAGGCACATCACAACGAAAACATAACAAATCGTCAGGCCGAATAATGAAACCATCTTTACGGCGCGCCACCGGAGCGCTGCTGGCGTCGTCGCTCCTGTTGACCATCGGACGTGGCGCAACACTTCCTTTTATGACTATCTACCTCACGCGCAAATATGCGATGACGGTCGATACCATCGGCTATGCCATGACCATCGCGCTGACTATCGGCGTCATCTTTAGCCTTGGATTTGGCATTCTCGCGGATAAGTTCGATAAGAAACGCTATATGCTGCTGGCGATCGTTGCGTTTATCGCCGGGTTTATTGCTATTCCGCTGGTGAATAGCGTTACGCTGGTGGTGCTGTTCTTCGCACTGATTAACTGCTCTTATTCGGTGTTCGCTACCGTCCTGAAAGCCTGGTTCTCCGATGCCCTGTCATCAACAGAAAAGGCGCGGATCTTCTCCCTCAACTACACCATTCTCAATATCGGCTGGACGGTTGGCCCACCGCTCGGCACGCTTCTGGTGATGTACAGCATTAATCTGCCCTTCCTGCTGGCTGCCGTATGCGCAGCCTTGCCGCTGATGCTGATTCAGCGCTACGTACAACGACTACTCGCCAGTGAAAGCGAACAAACGCCGGTGGCGTGGGATCCGTCGGTATTATTGCGTGACAAAGCCTTATTATGGTTCACGCTATCGGGCCTGCTTGCCTCCTTCGTAGGCGGGTCGTTTGCCTCATGCCTCTCGCAATATGTGCTGGCGGTGGCCGACAGCACCTTCGCAGAGAAAGTGATCGCGGTGATCCTGCCGGTGAATGCCGCCATAGTCGTCTCACTCCAGTATGCGGTGGGCCGCCGACTCAGTACCACAAACCTGCGCCCGCTCATGACGCTGGGCACCGTTTGCTTTGTGCTGGGGCTGGTCGGGTTTATGTATTCCGACAACAATCTGATTTACTGGGGACTCGCCGCGGCGGTGTTTACGATTGGCGAGGTTATCTATGCACCCGGCGAATACATGTTGATTGATAACATCGCTCCGCCGGGCATGAAAGCCAGCTACTTCTCAGCACAGGCGCTGGGCTGGATGGGCGCGGCGATGAACCCCATGCTCACCGGGCAAATTCTCACGCACATGCCGCCCGCGTCGCTATTCCTGATTTTAATCGCCGCGATCGTCATTGCCTGGGCGTTGGTGCTGAAAGGCATGAACGCCAGCGGCAGGCGTAAAGCGCTCACCGCGCTGTAAGCGTCATCCTCAGCGCGCGATTTCCGCGTGCTGAGGTGTACCGGCAAACTCATATCCTTCATCCTGCCAGCCGGTCATTCCGCCTATCATCACTTTCACCGGACGCCCCAGTAACGCCAGCTTCAGCGCCGCCTGGTCAGCGCCGTTGCAGTGCGGGCCCGCGCAATAGACCACAAACAACGTCTCCTGCGGCCAAGCTGCCATCCTCTCCGCCGTCATCTCTCGATGAGGTAAATGACGCGCGCCGGGAATATGTCGAGCGGCAAACATTTCCGGGCTGCCAACGGCATGCAGAAGCACAAAGTCTACATCCTGATTACGCATGGCGGCGTGCACATCGGCACAGTCTGTTTCCATACTTAAGCGCTGGCGAAAATGACGTATTGCGTCTTTGGCTGGGGCTACGGCAAATTCACTTACATAACTCATAGTCACATCTCCTGGTCTGTGTTAACACTATGTTGTCACCGCGTCTGCGGGATCCACTAACGCGAGTATAAACATGGCATTACCCCTTAAGCCGCCCGCATTTCTGACAGAAAACAGCCAGAATGTGACAATCTCTGGTTCTCCCCTGGTAGTCGTACTGGCTTACGATGGGCTCTGTACGTTTGAATTTGGCGTGGCGGTCGAAATTTTTGGCCTCCCGCGTCCGGAGATGGGTGACAGCTGGTATCGCTTCGCCGTCGCCGCCGTGGATGACGGCGAAATGCGCGCCCTCGGCGGCGTTCGTATGATGACGGATGGGGGGTTAGAACGCTTAAAGGACGCTGACACGATTGTGGTGCCGGGCTGGCGCGGCGTGGAAACCCCGGTTCCCGACGCGCTGTGCGACGCGTTGCGTCAGGCTCATGCCCGTGGTTGCCGAATTATGTCTATTTGCTCCGGCGTTTTTGTGCTGGCGGCGGCTGGCTTGCTGGACGGTAAAAAGGCCACAACCCACTGGCGCTATACTGAGAAACTCCAGCAGCGTTATCCCGCTATCAGTGTGGTTGATGATGTGCTGTATCTGGAACAGGATAACGTCATGACATCCGCAGGCAGCGCGGCGGGGATTGATCTCTGTTTGCACGTCGTGCGGCTCGATTTCGGCCTTGATGCGGCGAATATCGTTGCGCGTCGTTTAGTGGTCCAGCCTCATCGCGACGGCGCACAAAAACAGCAGATTGAGCGCCCGGTCGCGCGCGATCGCGAAAGCCTGCGGTTAGGCTCGCTGTTTGATTATCTGCACCAGAATATTGCTGAAAACCATACGGTGGCCTCGCTGGCGAGGCGCATGGATATGAGTGAACGTACGTTTTTACGCCGATTTCAGGAGGCAACAGGAAAAACACCGGCACGCTGGCTGTTAGACGAACGCCTTCGCCGGGCACAGCATTATCTGGTGACGACGCGCATCAGCATGGAACGCGTGGCTGAGCAAGCAGGGTTTGTAAATGGTAAGACTCTGCGTCGCCATTTTCAGCAGCATCTGGCAAGCAGCCCACTCGCCTGGCGGAAAAAATTCACGGTCAGCGGTGAATAATATTATTTCAGGCAAAAAAAAACCGTCAGATAACTGACGGTAAAATGCTTGCATGGATAGATCTGTGTTTTTGGTTAGTACAGTCATTCGTAGACATCCGTGGTAACGACGACTGTTGCTAAAATCATCCTAGCACTGGCTTCCTCAATGAAAGCTAAACGACAAATACGTCATTCAGCGTATTTGTTTTCCAGCCTTTTTTGCTTTTACAGCAGGCTGTACGATCCGCCCACATCCTGCCAGACCGTGATTCCTGTAAATTTTGATTTTCAGGCGTGTTAGACCAGGTGATCCCACGGCGAATTTTACGCATACTTTTTTTCATACTACCCTCCGGCAGATTGTCGAAATTTAATCCGTTAACTCAACAAGTTACAAAGCAATAGTAGCAGTCTGAATGGCGAGTTACTTCAATAAATGCGCTTATTTGTAAAGACGGTGTGAGGAAATGCACGAATGCTAAAGACATAGATATCAACAGCAGACACCTACCGAATATGTCGGGTTGTCGTGAAATGCATCTTGCGTAAGATAACCCGCGTTATCTTCCTTCAGGATTGATGACGAGAATGCATAATTCATTGTCAGATTTAGCCCGCCTTCCCCTGTGCGGGCTTTTTTTTGTGTTTTCATCACAAAAACAGACATCAAAAATAAAAAACATTTGATACACAGTCAGATAAATTATAATGCGGGTGAATAACACTACAGGGAGGTTGTCGTGTTTGAATCTCATTTAAATATTTTTATCAGAGCAGTGTTTGTTGAAAACATGGCGCTCAATTTCTTTTTAGGGATGTGCACGTTTCTGGCGATTTCTAAAAAGATCGATATCGCCTTTCGGCTTGGTCTTACGGTTACAGCCCTGCTTACCGTAGCAACGCCCATCAACAATCTGATTTATACCCATCTGCTGAGGGAGAACGCGCTGATCGAGGGGGTGGATCTAAGTTTTCTCGATTTCATCACCTTTATTGGCGTACTGGCGGCACTGGTACAGATCCTGGAAATGGTGCTGGATCGCTTTCTGCCCGCCTTGCATCACACCCTGGGCGCATTCCTGCCGTTATTGACCATTCACTGTGCCATCTTTGGCGCGACCATTTTTATGGTGCAGCGTGAGTATACATTCGGCGAGTCCATCACTTACGGCGCCGGATGTGGCCTCGGCTGGATGCTGGCGCTGGTGGCGCTGGCGGGCATTCGTGAGAAGCTGAAATACGCCAATATGCCAAAAGGCCTGCGCGGGCTGGGCAGCGTGTTTATTACCGCCGGGCTGATGTCGCTGGGGTTTATGTCGTTTTCGGGGATATCGCTTTAGGCAAAACTATCACCCTAAACCTAACCCTCTCCCACAGGGAGAGGGCCGGGGTGAGGGGCCGAACTACTCACTCAACCCACGATTCTTCAGCATCGGCTCAATAAGCGGATCATGCCCGCGCCAGTCGCGGTACAGCGCTTCTAAATCGCTGCTGTTGCCGCGCGACAATATCGCCTGACGGAAGCATTCACCGTTCTCGCGGCTTAAACCGCCCTGCTCTTCAAACCAAAGATAGCCGTCATCGGCCAGCATTTGTGTCCATAAATAGGCGTAATAGCCAGCTGCGTAGCCTCCGCCAAAGATATGGGCAAAATAGCTGCTACGGTAACGTGGCGGAACCGCGGCGAGATGCAGATTTTCCTGCTGTAGGGCCTGCGCTTCAAATTGCGCCACGTTCTGCGGGATAGACTGCGCGGTCACCGTATGCCAGTTCATATCCAGCAACGCCGCGCTGAGCAGTTCCGTCATATCATAGCCTTTATTGAACTTCGCGGCACGGAACATGCTGTCGCGCAGGGCTTCCGGCATCGGCTCACCGGTTTGATGGTGGCGAGCATAATGGGCAAACACCTGCGGATGGCTGGCCCAGTGTTCGTTGATCTGCGACGGGAACTCGACAAAATCTCGCGGCGTACTGGTGCCGGAAAGTGTGGCGTAGCGCTGGCTGGCAAACAGACCGTGAAGCGCATGACCAAATTCGTGGAACAGGGTAATGACGTCATCCCAGGCGATCAGCGCACTGTTGCCGGTGGCCGGTTTGGGATAGTTACAAACGTTGTAAATCACCGGACGCGTATTGAGCAGCGTTGATTGCTGAACGAAGTTATCCATCCACGCCCCGCCGCTTTTACTGTCGCGCGCGAAGAAATCGCCGTAAAACAGCGCAATACCTTCACCATTTTCGGCGAAAATCTCCCAAACGCGCACATCGGGATGATAAACCGGAATATCAAAGCGCTCGACAAAGCGAATACCAAACAGCTGGCTGGCCGCCCAAAACACACCATCAATCAGTACACGATCGAGTGCAAAATAGGGTTTGATCTGCGCTTCATCAATCGCGTATTTTTCGCGGCGGACCTGTTCAGCGTAATAGAGCCAGTCCCAGGCTTGCGCCGCAAACGGCGCAGGCTCGGAATCAATAATCTGCTGAATATCCGCCAGTTCTCGCTCGGCGCGCGCCCTGGCTGCGGGGGCGATTTCGCGCATAAAATGCAGCGCAGCGTCCGGCGTTTTCGCCATCTGATCGGCCATACTCCAGCTGGCGTAATCCGCAAAACCTAACAGGGCGGCCTGTTTTGCGCGAATGTCGACCAACTTCAACACCAGCTCGCGCGTGTCATTATCATCGCCCTTTTCCGTACGTGACCATGCGGCTTTAAACAGATTTTCGCGCGTTTGCCTGTCGCGCAAAGACGCCAGGAACGGCTGTTGAGTCGTATTCAACAGGGGAAGCAGCCAGCTGTTGTGCAGCCCGCGATCCTGTGCCGCGGCCGAAGCAGCGGCTAACTCCTCTGCGTTCAGACCATCAAGCAGAATAGGTTCTTCGATGACCAGCCCACCCGCTTTTGTGGCCGCCAGCAGGCGCTGATGAAACTGGCTACTGAGCGTGGCGGACTGCGTGTTCAGCGCTTTTAACTGTGCTTTTTCATCCGCGCCCAGCGTGGCGCCCGCCAGAATAAAGCGCTGATAGATTACCTCTACAAGACGACGTGATTCCGCATCCAGAGACAGTTCATCACGTGACTGCCAGACCGCTTCTACGCGGCTGAACAGCGCATCATCAAGATAGATATCATTTGAAAGCTCTGCCAGCTCTGCCGAAAATTGCTCATCCAGACGCTGGATTTCATCGTTTGTATGTGCCGCAGCCATCGCAAAGAAAACGCTGGTCACGCGGGTCAGCAGCTCGCCGCTTTTCTCCAGCGCAATGAACGTATTCTCAAAGCTTGCTGGTTCCGGGTTTTGCGCGATGTGGCCAATCTCTTCGCGTTTACGTTTCACGGCTTCGTTAAATGCCGGACGATAGTCGCTGTCACTGATCAAATTAAATGGGGGGGCCTGATACGGCAGCGTACTGGCGGCAAAGAATGGGTTGGTGGCCAACATGTTCGACTCCTTGAGATGACTTTCCCTTAGAGTAGGCAACCCCCGGAAAGACCGCAATCACTTCCCGCGATGGAAAAGAGCGTGCTATCGTAATAACACACAAAAAGCGTTGAGGAACAGAGAGATGATCATACTGGTTACCGGGGCAACGGCAGGTTTTGGTGAAAGCATTACGCGTCGTTTTGTCGCCAATGGGCACAAAGTGATTGCCACAGGACGCCGCCAGGAGCGCCTGCAGGTGTTAAAAGAGGAGCTCGGCGATAGCGTGTTAACGCTGCAACTGGACGTGCGCAACCGCGCCGCAATTGAAGAAGCGCTCAGCCAGTTGCCCGCGCAATGGCAGGCGATTGATATTCTGGTAAACAACGCCGGGCTGGCGCTGGGCATGGAACCGGCGCACAAAGCCAGCGTAGAAGACTGGGAAAACATGATCGACACCAACAACAAAGGCCTTGTGTACATGACCCGCGCCGTGTTGCCGGGAATGGTTGAACGCAATCGCGGTCATATTATCAATATTGGTTCCACCGCCGGAAGCTGGCCCTATGCAGGCGGCAACGTGTATGGCGCAACCAAGGCGTTCGTGCGTCAGTTCAGCCTGAATTTACGTACCGATCTGCACGGCACTGCCGTTCGCGTAACCGATATCGAACCGGGCCTGGTCGGCGGTACCGAGTTCTCCAATGTGCGTTTCAAAGGTGATGATGCGAAAGCAGGTAAAACCTATGAAAATACCAATGCACTGACGCCGGAAGATGTGACCGAAGCGGTTTGGTGGGTGGCGACACTGCCAAAACATGTCAACATCAACACCGTTGAAATGATGCCGGTTAGCCAGACTTACGCAGGCCTGAGCGTTCACCGTCAAAATTGATGTTTTTAGCCCTGCCCGACGCCCGTCGGGTATGGGCTCAGCAGCAAAAAAAGCGTAAAATAGAGGCCAAAATCAGCGAATAAGAATGAATCAATGGCCGCCGAAACACAACTCAACCCAACACAGCCCGTCAACCAGCAAATTTATCGCATTTTACGCCGCGATATCGTGCATTGTTTGATCCCCCCAGGAACGCCGCTTTCTGAAAAAGAGGTGTCGATGCGCTTTGACGTTTCACGCCAGCCGGTTCGCGAAGCGTTTATTAAACTGGCGGAAAATGGCCTGATTCAGATTCGCCCTCAGCGCGGCAGCTATGTAAACAAAATATCGCTGTCGCAGGTGCGCAATGGGTGTTTTGTCCGTCAGGCAATTGAGTGTGCAGTGGCGCGTCGGGCGGCGACCATGATCACCGATAAACAGCTCTATCAGCTGGAACAAAACCTTCACCAGCAGCGTATTGCCATCGACCGGCTCCAGCATAATGATTTTTTCCAGCTTGATGATGAATTTCATCAGTTGCTGTCGATGATTGCCGACTGTCAGCTGGCATGGGATACCATCGAGAATATTAAAGCGGCGATCGACCGCGTGCGCTATATGAGCCTCGACCACGTTTCTTCCCCGGATATGCTGCTGGCGCAGCACCACGATATTTTCCATGCACTGGAAAAGCGCGATCCGGATTTAGTGGAAAAAGCGATGACGCAGCATTTGCAGGAAATCAGTGAATCTGTGCAGTTAATTCGACAGGAAAAACTCGACTGGTTTAGCGAGGAGTAACAGAAAGCCTTCACACAGGGGTGAAGGCTTTTATGTTGTTCAGGACTCTCTGACGACCATGGTCGGTATTGCGGCATGACGCAGAATCGACTCAGCATTGGAACCCAGTAAGTGGGTTGTGCCGCCAGGGCTACGTGAGCCGATAACAATGGCATCGTAACCTTCCGTTTTGCTCATCGCGATAATCTCATCACGAATATTGCCAAACCGTACTTCGGTACGCAGCCGCGAGGCGGGAATATCCAGCATCTTCATCAGACGCTTCATTTTAATTTCCGACTCGTTCGACATAAACGCATTAAACTTTTTGATATCAGAGGCAAATCCGCGTAATAACGAACGACTGCTGTTGGGCAGTACATTAACCAACGTGATCTCCCCCTCTTCACCCGCCAACCAGGCCGCGTGGCGCAATGCTTTGTCACTCAAATCCATTTCAAAAACATCTACAGGCATCAATATTTTTTTATACATAGCCCAATCTCCTTATTCCAGAGGAACCTTATTGCAGCAAGGTAACAATGCCATATTTAAACTAAACAAATCCACAATGATTTCTTCGTTAAACTATTCACCTTTGCAAAGGTTCGTCCATTACTTCAGCTACTCTTAACTAACCTGTAGATATGTATAGGCCACCCTTTCCCTAAAAAAATCGTGTAATTGATCAAAAACAATTTAATTTTTTATGGATAGGCGTATTTATAGAACCCGTCGTTGCCACATCCCATTTTGTAACCGGCTTCGATATGAAAGAAAGGAGAACACCATGATGACTTACGATCGTAACCGCAATGCAATTACTACTGGCAGCCGTGTAATGATTAATGGTACCGGGAAAACCGGCACTATCAAGGCGATTAAAGCAGACGGTATGACACCTGCCCAGGTGCGCCGCAGCAAAACAGTTGAGATTGATGGTTGTGACGGAGAGTTCGAGCCGATTGAGCTTATTCGTCTCGGCATGCACTAATTAGTGGTGTAATTCGGGTGGTCTTGTTCTGAGGCCGCCCGATAATGATTTTCCTGTCTGCGTTAAATTCCCCAATTGAAATATTGCGCCTGCATTTTGCCGGATGGCGCTGCGCTTATCCGGCCTACGAAGAAAGTGCATATCCGTAGGCCTGTTAACAACCGCAGCCGATGTCGGCATTCCGAAACCCGCACAACACCAGATTGTAGGCCCGGTAAGCAACGCGCCACCGGGCACATCGCCGCATCAGGCGTTGGCAAATTCCGCAACCGTCGCCTTCGCACCTTTCGCCAGCAGAGACAGATACGCCTTCGTCACCTGCTCAACGAATTTCGCTTCATGCGGCAGTTCTTTACCGAAAATAGCCTCAATACCCAGCAGCGCTTTCACGCGGGCTTCGCCCTCTTCGCTTTGCGCAACGGTCGCCTGAATCACCGACAGCAGCGGGTCGCACACTTCGATAGCGTCGCCCTGCTCGTCCACGCCGCCAACGTAGCGCATCCAGCCAGCGACACCTAGCGCCAGCAGCGCAAAGCTGCTGTTATGTACCAGGTGCCAGCGGACGGAATCCAGCATACGCTGCGGCAGCTTCTGGCTGCCGTCCATCGCGATTTGCCAGGTACGGTGACGCAGTGCCGGGTTGGTATAACGCTCAATCAGCAGATCGGCATAGCGAGAGAGATCCACGCCCTGAACTTTCAGCGTCGGGGCCTGCTCTTTCAGCATCAGGTCGTGTGCCGCGCGGCGATAGTTCTCATCACCCATGCATTCATTGATATGCTGATAGCCCGCCAGATAACCCAGATACGCCAGGAAGGAGTGGCTGCCATTAAGCATGCGCAGTTTCATCTCTTCGAATGGAATAACGTCAGAAACCAGTTCCGCTCCTGCTTTTTCCCATTCAGGGCGGCCTGCAACGAAGTTATCTTCAATCACCCACTGACGGAACGGTTCGCAAGCTACGCCTGCCGGATCGCGCACGCCGGTCAGTTGTTCAATTTTATCCAGCGTATCGGCAGTGACCGCCGGAACGATACGGTCAACCATCGTAGACGGGAACGTCACGTTTTGTTCAATCCACGCCGCCAGGTCTGCATCCACCGCGCGGGCATATGCGGTAACGACATTGCGCATCACGTGGCCGTTTTCCGGCATGTTGTCGCAAGACATCACGCTAAATGCTGGTAGCCCCGCTGCTTTGCGACGCGCCAGTGCTTCAACAATGACCCCCGGTGCAGATTTAGGCTGATGCGGGTTTGCAATATCAGCAGCGATGAAAGGATGATCGAGCATCAATTGCCCGGTCGCCGGAGAGTGGCAGTAGCCTTTTTCAGTGATCGTCAGAGAGACAATCGCCACCTGCGGTTCGCACATTTTCGCGAGTACGGTTTCCAGACCGTCGACCTGCGCGTGCAGGGCTTCTTTGACCACGCCAACTACGCGCGCAGTCCACGCGTCGGCAGACATCTCTGCCACGGTGTATAAATTGTCCTGGTTCTTCAGATCAGCAATCTGCTGCTCGCCGCCAATCAGGTTAACTTCGGTGTAACCCCAATCACTGCCGTGCTCCGTGGCAAGGATATCTGCATAGATAGCCTGATGGGCGCGGTGAAAAGCACCAAAGCCAAGATGGACAATGCGCGGCACGAGTTTGCTGCGATCAAAGGTCGGGAGAGTTGCCTTAGCGGCTAATAGCTTATTTTGCATCTTTTTGACTCACTGTAGAGAACGTTGATTGCCATACTAGATTAACGAGTTCATTTGGCGTGTTTTTGATTTGAGTTAACTTATTGGCGATTGGTATGACATGATTTTTAAGTTGTGTGACAGCTATACAATTTATTGTGATAGCTGTCACTGCACGTTACATCAGCGTTTCAGGCAGAAAGAGCGTGATTTGAGGGAAAATCACCAGCAGCGCGATAAACAGGAAGAATGCGATCAGATAAGGTACTGATGCCCTAACGAAGGCCACGCTACTGCAATTCAGGATCCCGCAGACGGTATACATGCAAATTCCCACCGGCGGCGTGTTTGCGCCCAACAAGGTGAGTACCACGAAGATCAGCCCAAAGTGAATGGGATCAAAACCCGCTTCAATGGCAATGGGTAACAAAATAGGCGTCAGCAGCAAGATAATGACGCTACCGTCAAACAGCATTCCCGCCACGGTGATCAGCGCCAGTAACAGCAGCAAAATACCGTATTTATTTTCAGTAAATTGCAGAATGGACTCAGCCAGCTGTTGCGGTATTTGATCAAGAATCGTGATATGCCCCAGGATCGCAGCAGACATAATCAACAGCATTACGACGCCAATATCATTGATGGTTTGCTTTAATACCTCCCACAGCGCCTCATTGCTGAGCGCTTTGTAGACGTAGCGTCCAATAATGAAGGAATACAAGACGATAAATGCCCCGGCCTCCGTGGTGGTAAAAATCCCCAAACGAATCACCACGATCAACACAACCGGAAACATCAACGCCCAAAAACTATTTTTAAAGCTATTCCAGACATCACCACGCGTTGGCTTTGATGCCATTTCTGGCTGGATATTCATTTTTTTCGCCAGCACGTAGTTGGTGCCCATCAGAATGAGGGTCAGCAACAATCCTGGGAATATCCCCGCAATGAACAATTTGCCGATGGAAACGTTGCCCACAAAACCATACAGAATCAACAAAATACTGGGTGGGATTGTCGCAGTAATAAGTGAACTAAAAGCTATAACCACTGCACTGAATGCTTTTGGGTATCCTCTCTCAATCATGGGTAGGCCCAATACTCTGGACTGCATCGCGGCATCCGCCGTCGCCGAACCCGAAACGCCGCCCAGCAAGCACGCCAGCAAAACGTTGATTTGTGCCAGCCCACCCACCATCCAGCCTGATACCACACGGGCAAAGTCCAGTAGTCGGCTTGTCACACCCGATTTATTCAGCAAGTTTCCAACCAGCAAAAACAGCGGTGTCGCCAGGATGGGAAATGATTGTGTGGGTGCGGAAAACTTTTGAAACGCGATACCTATTGGTAAAAAATCGGCAGTAAAGAAATAACTCAAACTCGAAATAGCGATAACCATGCCAACGGGCATACCAATAATGAGTAATACCACGAATAACAAAGCGGTTATAAGCATACATCCTCCATGTCCGGCTTGCTTTTCTCCTCTTCACGGCATCCTGATATGAGAAAGGACACCGACGTGACAACCATCAGCAGGCATCCGGTTGGAACAGCGCTATTTAACCAGGCCAGTGACAGTTCCGTTACCGGCAGCACCTGGTGATGCGTGGTCCATGTGAAATTAAAACCGTACCAGACGCCGCAAAGCAGAAAACCAAGAATGAGCAACTCATTAAACCAGAGACAAGCTCTTTTCATTCTCTGTGGAAATAAATTTACCAGCGCATCAATACCAATATGCCGTCTGGATTGAAAACCATAGTCAATCGCAAATATGCTAACCCACGCAAATAACACCATCGCAATTTCCAGCGACCAGATAATAGGATGCCCTATCGCGCGCGCTACGCCACCTGCCAGAATAATTAGCACAATCGCGACCAGGCCTATTCTGGCTGCTGCCAGTTCAAATTCACGCAAAAGATTCATCGTAAACTCCATCAAATAGCAGGGCCTAAGCCCCGCTGATAAAATTATTGTTGGATAACCGATTCAACTTGTTCTTTCGCTTTGCTTAACCCCAATTTTTCGGGCACATACTGGCAGCTTTCGATAAAAGGTTTAACATCAACATCTGAAATCGTCATACCCTTTTTCGCCATTTCAGCCAGCATCACATCCCCGGCCTTAATGGTATTTTCTGAAGCTATATCACCATTTTTTTCAGCCTCTTCATGAAGAATTTTTTGAATTTCTGGCGTTTGGCTGGACAACCATTTCTGTGAAACGATAAGCCCGGTCATTAAATGAATGTGGTTCGTTTTGGTGATGTTTTTGGTGATCTCATAAAGCTTAGAACCATATACTGCGGTTGGTTGAGCCTCGGCAGCATCCACGACGCCGGTCTGAATCGACGAATAGATTTCAGACCATGACAACGGCGTTGGCGATCCCCCCATACATTTGATGGTTTCAATGGTGATGGGCGCTTCCAGCGCACGCACGCGAACACCGTTTAAATCTGTCGGTTTGCTGATGGGCTTTTGCGTAACCAGCATGCGGGCCCCCTGATACCAGTTGAATGACAGCGGGGTAAGCCCGGCCTCCTTAGCCATTTTATCACTCCACCCGGCAAACACGGGGCTGGCAATAAATTTCTTCAGCGTAGCGTAATCTTTAAAAACAAACGGCGCAGGAATAATGGCCATTTCAGGCACAAACTGCGCCAGCCTTGCTCCATCAACAAGCACCGCGACATTACTTCCCGCTTGCGCATGCTGTAACAATTCATTATCAGCACCTAACTGACCGCTGGAAAACAGCTTTATTTTCAACTCACCTTGCGTTCTGCTCTCAACATTTTTTTTAAACGCCTGCAATCCTTTATAAATAGGATCATCAGGTGACAGCGATGTACTGACGTTCAGTGACTCTGCGCCCCAACTCACACCAGCGGCCAAAAACGGAACAATACAGATGGTTTTGATCAATCCTGAAAGCTTGCTGATATTCATTGTTTCATCCTTTAATAAATAATTATCTCAAGTGTTCATTAGCGATAATAAAAATCGCAAGTATTTACCAATTCCACAACGTGCCATCTTCAAGGCGCGCTACCGGCAAGTACGCCGGATCATACGGGTATTTCGCAGCCAGCTTTTCATCAAACTCAATACCCAGTCCTGGCTTCTCACCCGGATGCATGTAGCCGTTATCGAAGGTCCAGTTATGCGGGAAGACTTCAAGCATTTGCTCGGAATAGCCCATATATTCCTGCACGCCAAAGTTCGGCACCCACAGGTCGAAATGCAGTGCCGCGGCCATGCATACCGGTGAAAGGTCGGATGGACCGTGCGAGCCGGTGCGCACCTGATAAAGTGACGCGAAATCAGCGATGCGACGCATCCCCGTAATACCGCCAGCATGAGTAATCGTGGTGCGAATATAATCGATTAACTGCTCTTCAATCAGCTGCTTACAGTCCCAGATACTGTTGAAGACTTCACCGACGGCAATTGGCGTTACCGTATGCTGACGAATCAGGCGGAAACATTCCTGATTTTCAGCCGGAGTGGGATCTTCCATCCAGAACAGGCGGTAATCTTCCACGCTTTTACCGAAGCGCGCGGCTTCAATCGGCGTCAGGCGATGATGCATGTCATGCAGCAGGTGTTCGTCAAAACCGAACTTGCTGCGCACGGCATCAAACAGCTTCGGCGTGAAGTCGAGGTACTTTTCAGTTGACCACAGCTGCTCTTCCGGCCATTGCCCTTTGGTGGCCGGTTCGTAGGCCAACCCTTTCCCTTTCGACATGCCATAGGTCGTTTTCATACCCGGCACGCCACACTGCACGCGAATCGCTTTGAAGCCCATCTCTTTGTGGCGAGCGTAATCTTCGAGCACGTCATCAATGGTGTGACCTGTGGTGTGGCAATAAACCATCACGCCTTCACGCGACGCACCACCCAGCAGTTGATAAAGCGGCATGTTCGCGGCTTTTGCTTTGATATCCCACAACGCCATATCTACAGCGGAAATCGCCGACATCGTAACCGGGCCACGACGCCAGTACGCGCCTTTATAGAAAAACTGCCAGATGTCTTCGATGCGGTGCGCATCTCGGCCAATCAGCTGGGGGCACAGGTGATCTTTTAGATAAGAGGCAACGGAAAGCTCACGCCCGTTCAGCGTGGCATCGCCGTAGCCTACAAGGCCCTCAGACGTGGTGATTTTCAACGTGACAAAATTTCGTCCCGGGCAGGTAACAAAAACTTCAGCTCCTGTGATCTTCATCTTCAATCCTTACATCTCATCGGTTAATGGCGCTAAATTACACATCTGAGCCACTACCATACAAGTATTATGATCAAAAAATGACTATCGAGATCACAAAAAAAGGGCGCTGTAAGTAAGCGCCCCTTTGGTACGCACTCTTGTGCGTATCAAACACCAATTAGACTCTGAAGTGGAATGCCAAGCTGAGTATGTAACCGCCGTATCATCGGTAGGGTCAAATTTCGTGTACCTGCGAGAACTTCATAAACGCGATTAGATTTACCAATCGCAGGCTCCAGATCTTTAATACTGAGCCCTTGCTGTTCCATCCGAAACTTGATCGCCTCAATGGGATCGGGAGGCGCTATTGGATACTGTTTCTTCTCATACTCTTCAATGAGAAGGCACATCACCTCGAAATAATCCCCCTCAGGAGTCCCTTGCGCGGGTTCATTGTCAAACATGGGTGAAACAGTACGAAGCGCAGCCTCATAATCTTCTTCGTTCCTGATGGGTTTTAGTTGCATATTCATCATTCAAGCTCCACGGTCTCTGCATCAATCTTGTCGTATTCCCGATGAGTGCCAAGAAATTTGACGAACATCCATCCCCGTTGGTATGCAATAGCAACAATCAATCGATAGTCATTGCCTTTGATATTAAATACGACCCTGCGATTCTTTAGTATGCTTGCCGTTCTGTATTGTTCCTTAATCTCTGCGGGTGTCTTCCAGTCCGCCTGGCTTGCCTCATCAACCCAGGCCCTTAACGGCTGCTCAGAATCAGGATTCGCCGTCCAAAAATCCTTTAACGTCTTAAGGGAGATGATTTTCATATGACCATAATAGTCCCATTTTGGGACCAAGGCAATGCGGGAATTTTAATCACATTAAATAACGCTACCCCCGCCCCCATCCCGCCACAATAATCAGCATGCCGCAGAACGCTACGCCCGCGCCTGCCCAGTCATACATTGAGAGTTTGACGCCATCCACCACCCGCAGCCAGATAAGTGCGGTGAGAATATACACACCTCCATACGCGGCATAGACTCGCCCGCTGGCGGTCGGATGCAGGGTCAACAGCCAGACAAACATCGCCAGCGCCAGTGCGGCGGGAATCAGCAGTAGCGGCGTTGCGCCGCGTTTTAACCATAACCACGGTAGATAGCAGCCCAGAATTTCACACAGCGCCGTCGCAAAGAAAAGTAAGGATGTTTTTAACATTATTGTCGCAGCGTTAAGATAGGTTTAACGATGATACGGGATAATCCGCTGAAGACGACCCTGTTTTTCTCGTGGGTATGCCGCCGAAACGAGTTGTAGTAAACTCTTAAAAGTATTTAGTTACGCCAAAGGAATCTGCAATGAATATGACATCTGGCAAACGCCTGTGCCTGACGGCGATGCTGGCGCTGAGCGCTATTATGTATACGGCGTCGGCCTCTGCTAACACCAGCAAACTGATTATTGAATCGGGTGATAACGCTCAGACGCGTCAGGATGCGGCGATGGATAAAGAGCAGTGGAACGATACCCGTACGCTGCGTAATAAGGTGAACAATCGCGTTGAGAAAGAGTGGGATAAAAAAGATGCCGCTTTCGATTCACGCGATAAATGCCAGCAGAGCGCTAACGTGAACGCGTACTGGGAACCCAATACCCTGCGCTGCCTTGACCGCCGCACGGGCCGCGTCGTTAATCCCTAGTTATTAACCTCTAGTAGTTGGGCGCGTTTGCGCCCTTTTCCCCTGTTTATCCCATAGTCAGCCTGAAAGGATTTCACATGAGTGACGCCAGTAACGTCAGACTTCGCCCGCTCGAGCGCGAAGACCTCCGCTTTGTCCACCAGCTCGATAACAACGCCAGCGTCATGCGCTACTGGTTTGAAGAGCCCTACGAAGCGTTTGTTGAACTCTCCGATCTCTATGACAAGCACATTCACGATCAAAGCGAACGTCGCTTTGTGGTGGAGTGCAACGGCGAGAAAGCGGGCCTGGTCGAATTAGTCGAAATTAACCATGTTCACCGCCGCGCGGAATTCCAGATTATTATTTCGCCGGAGCATCAGGGTAAAGGGTTAGCCTCGAAAGCCGCAAAACTGGCAATGGATTACGGCTTTACGGTGCTTAATCTGTATAAGCTTTATCTGATTGTCGATAAAGAAAACGAAAAAGCGATTCACATCTATCGCAAACTCGGTTTTATGGTGGAAGGCGAGCTGATTCACGAATTCTTTATCAACGGCGAGTACCGCAACACCATCCGCATGTGTCTGTTCCAGCATCAATATATGGCGATGCACAAGACACCGGCACCTGGGTTGCTGAAGCCGACGGCTCAATAATAGTCGATCACATTTTTAATCGTATAACGGAGCGTGACCGCCGGGTTCACGCTCATATCTATCACTTCAAGGTCGCAGCTAACCGGATTATCATGCCGGTCATAATCACAACTCTGTTTTACGTTGCCAACCGGCTGTTTATTCAGCAGGCTGACTGAGGTGTAATCAAGCTTTTTACGCGGGTCATCTGACGGTGTAGATAATATCGCCAGCGTATTTCCTTTCGTCAGCGACGTTTTACCCAACGGATATCCCTCGCTGTCATACTGATAATTGACTTCACGCTCTTTGCTGATTGATTTCACCACAAAGCCATCGTCGTTAGTTTCCCAGGCTACGCCCGCAGAAGGTAATTCCGCAAGCTGACATTTTCCCTGCAACCGCACGCGTTTTTCCTGGGTCATGCCGTCGACGTAATAGTTGGCATCCAGCACCAGCGTCGCACCGGTGTTATTTTCCAGATCGTGAAACTCCAGCACGTCGAAACAGCCCTCTTCGGACATCTGCCCGCTAACCCGCTTCGCCACCTCGCCTTTCTCATTCATTAGCGTCTGGCTAAAATCTTTTACCGGCCCGCGTAGCGGATCGAAATCGAACTCATTAGAAAAGCTCGCCATTTCCGGGGAAAATGCGGCGGGCGAGTCATTTTTATCGCAGGCTGCAAGTAGCGCTATGAATGGGGTCAGCAACACAAGTCTCTTCACGCCGGGATCCTTTTTGGGGAATTTTCTCAATCATATTAGCAAATACAGTTATTTACACTAGCTTTGCTATACTTGATTTACATTTCAAAAAGGAGATTGCCATGAGATCTTCACGCTGGTTACTCGCGTTACTGTTGGCCGGAGCCGCTGTGCCCGCGCTGGCTGCCCCTGACTCATGTGAACGTGTCAGGAGTGATATTCAACAAAAAATCATCAACAACGGCGTAGCCGAAAGCGCGTTTTCTCTGGATATTGTGCCTAACGATCAGGCCGACCAGTCAGGCGCTCAGGTCGTAGGCCACTGCGCTAACGATACCTTTAAAATCATCTATACCCGCAGCGATAACACCCCTTCCAGCGACGCACAATAACATCGTAGCTGTCATCAAATATTATCCCTGGTTTGACCGGGGATAATTCTTTCCTACCCCTTAATATGTATGATCCTCTCACCATTAGCCGGTATTTAATTTCGCATTGAAATTAATTAGACAAAATAATAATGGAGTGAGCGATGTCAACAACGGAATCTCCCGCCGGGATAAGCCGACGGACGCTTATCAAATCCTCAGCCGCAGGCTCACTGGCCCTGGTCGCTGGGGGATTATCTCTTCCTTTTGCCTTACGTCCCGCCGCCGCGGCGGTTTCATCCGCGAATCAGCCCGAAGACAAAGTCGTTTGGGGCGCCTGCTCCGTTAACTGTGGCAGCCGCTGCGCTTTGCGTCTGCACGTGCGCGATGATGAAGTGTACTGGGTTGAAACGGATAACACCGGTGATGATGTGTATGGCGATCACCAGGTGCGCGCCTGCCTGCGCGGACGCTCGATTCGCCGCCGAATCAATCATCCGGATCGCCTTAATTATCCCATGAAGCGCGTAGGTAAACGCGGCGAAGGTAAATTTGAGCGCATCAGTTGGGATGAAGCGCTGGATACCATCAGCAACAGCCTGAAAAAAGTGGTACATGAATACGGCAACGAAGCGGTGTATATCAACTACACCTCCGGGATCGTCGGCGGCAATATTACCCGCTCCTCGCCCTACGCCTCGTTGGTCGCCCGCCTGATGAACTGCTACGGTGGTTTTTTGAGCCACTACGGTACCTACAGTACCGCTCAAATCGCGGCGGCCATGCCCTACACCTACGGGTCAAACGAAGGCAATAGCACCTCCGATATCGAAAACACCAAACTGGTGGTGATGTTCGGCAATAATCCGGCGGAAACGCGTATGAGCGGCGGCGGGATTACTTACTTCCTTGAACAAGCGCGTGAACGCTCAAATGCGCGCATGATCGTTATCGATCCTCGTTATACCGATACCGCTGCGGGCCGGGAAGATGAGTGGATCCCCATTCGTCCCGGCACCGATGCAGCGCTGGTGGCGGGTATCGCCTGGGTGCTGATTAACGAAAATCTTGTTGATCAGCCTTTCCTTGATAAATATTGCGTCGGGTACGATGAGAAAACCCTGCCAGAAGATGCGCCTGCCAACGGCCATTATAAGGCTTACATTCTCGGCCAGGGCGAGGACGGTATTGCCAAAACACCGCAGTGGGCTTCGCATATTACTGGCATTCCGGCAGATCGCATTATTCAGCTCGCCCGTGAGATTGGCACGGCCAAACCCGCGTATATCTGCCAGGGCTGGGGGCCGCAGCGTCAGGCGAATGGCGAGCTCACTTCCCGGGCAATTGCCATGCTGCCCATTCTCACCGGTAACGTGGGTATTAACGGCGGCAACAGCGGCGCGCGAGAATCGACCTACACCATTACTATCGAACGTATGCCGCTGCCGGAAAACCCGGTGAAAACGCAAATCTCCTGCTTTAGCTGGACGGATGCCATCGACCACGGTCGGGAAATGACCGCCCTGCGCGATGGTGTGCGCGGCAAAGATAAGCTCGATGTGCCGATTAAGTTCATCTGGAACTATGCGGGCAACACCATCACTAATCAGCACTCTGACATCAACCGCACCCATGACATTTTGCAGGATGAGTCGAAGTGCGAAATGATTGTGGTTATCGAGAACTTTATGACCTCATCGGCGAAATACGCCGATATTCTGCTGCCAGACCTGATGACCGTTGAACAGGAAGACATTATTCCCAACGATTACGCCGGGAATATGGGCTATCTGATTTTCATCCAGCCCGCCACCGCGCCAAAATTTGAGCGTAAACCTATCTACTGGATCATGAGCGAAGTGGCCAAACGTCTGGGCCCGGATATCCACCAGCGCTTCACCGAAGGGCGCACACAGGAAGATTGGCTACGCTATCTTTACGCCAAAATGGAAGCCAAAGACCCGGCGCTGCCGTCTTATAATGCATTGAAAAAAATGGGGATTTATAAGCGTAAAGATCCGAATGGCCACTTTGTCGCCTATAAAGCCTTCCGCGACGATCCTCAGGCGAACCCGCTGAAAACGCCGTCCGGAAAAATTGAGATTTACTCCAGCCGTCTGGCGAAAATCGCCAACAGTTGGGAGCTGCAAAAAGATGAGGTCATCAGCCCGCTTCCCGTTTACGCCTCCACTTTCGAAGGCTGGGACGACCCGAAACGCAGCCAGTTCCCGCTTCAGCTGTTTGGCTTCCACTATAAAGCCCGCACACACTCCAGCTATGGCAACGTCGATGTCTTGCAGGCCGCGTGTCGTCAGGAGGTGTGGATTAACCCGGTCGACGCCCAGCCGCGCGGGATTGCTAACGGCGATATGGTGCGCGTCTTCAACGATCGTGGTGAAGTGCGTCTTCCCGCAAAAGTCACCCCGCGCATTCTGCCTGGCGTCAGCGCTATGGGCCAGGGCGCGTGGCACGACGCCAATATGGCGGGTGACAAAATCGACCACGGCGGCTGCGTAAATACCCTCACCACTCAGCGCCCCTCTCCGCTGGCGAAAGGTAATCCACAACACACCAATCTGGTGCAAGTCGAAAAGGTATAACGCGTTTTGCCCGAGTGTCTTTTGGCTCGGGCGTTTTAATTATGGAAAAGCAAATAAGTGAGTCACTATGAAAATCATCGCGCCTGAGGCGCTTATGACGGCGAAGATTAGCCGCCGAAATCTGGTGAAAACCTCCGCGATTGGCGGCCTGGCCGCCGCCAGCAGCGCCTTCACACTGCCGTTTACCCGCATCGCTCAGGCGGCGGATAAACTGGCACCCGTGGAGGAAAAAGCGGTCTGGAGTTCATGCACCGTTAACTGCGGCAGCCGCTGCCTGTTACGGCTTCACGTTAAGGACGACAGCGTTTACTGGGTGGAATCAGACACCACCGGCGAAGATATCTACGGCAATCATCAGGTTCGCGCCTGTCTGCGCGGGCGCTCGATTCGCCGCCGTATGAATCACCCGGATCGCCTGAAATATCCGATGAAACGCGTCGGTAAGCGTGGCGAAGGCAAATTCGAACGCATTTCGTGGGATGAAGCGCTGGATACCATCGGCGATAACCTGAAACGCATTCTGAAAGATTACGGTAACGAAGCGGTGCACGTGCTCTACGGCACAGGCGTTGACGGCGGGAATATCACCAACTCTAACGTGCCTTATCGCCTGATGAACTCGTGCGGCGGTTACCTTAGCCGTTATGGCAGTTACAGTACCGCACAGATTAGCGCCGCCATGAGCTACATGTTCGGCAGTAACGACGGCAACAGCCCGGACGATATCGCCAACACCAAACTGGTGGTGATGTTCGGCAACAACCCGGCGGAAACGCGCATGAGCGGCGGCGGCGTCACCTATTATGTGGAACAGGCGCGCGAGCGCTCGAATGCCCGCATGATTGTCATCGACCCGCGCTATAACGACACCGCCGCCGGGCGCGAAGATGAGTGGCTGCCGATTCGCCCTGGCACCGACGGCGCGCTGGCCGCAGCGATCGCCTGGGTGCTGATTACTGAAAACCTCGTTGATCAACCCTTCCTCGATAAATACTGCGTCGGCTACGACGAAAAAACGCTGCCTGCCAGCGCCCCGCGCAATGCGCACTACAAAGCCTATATTCTCGGCGATGGCCCGGATGGCATCGCCAAAACCCCTGAATGGGCGGCGCAAATCACCAGTATCCCGGCGGATAAAATCATTAAGCTGGCCCGTGAAATCGGCAGCGCCAAACCGGCCTATATCTGTCAGGGCTGGGGGCCGCAGCGTCACTCCAACGGAGAACAAAACTCACGCGCCATCGCCATGCTGTCGGTGCTGACCGGTAACGTGGGTATCAATGGCGGGAACTCTGGGGTGCGAGAAGGCACATGGGATCTCGGCGTGGAGTGGTTCTCGATGCTCGATAACCCGGTGAAAACGCAAATCTCCGTCTTCACCTGGCCGGACGCTATCGACCACGGCGAGAAAATGACCGCCATCCACGACGGTGTGCGCGGGAAAGATAAACTCGACGTGCCGATTAAGTTTATGTGGTGCTATGCCAGCAACACGCTTATCAACCAGAACGGGAATATCAGCCGCACCCATGAGATTTTGCAGGACGATAGCAAGTGCGAAATGATTGTCGGCATTGAGCATTTCATGACGGCGTCGGCAAAATATTGCGACATTCTGCTGCCGGATCTCATGCCAACCGAGCAGGAGGATCTGATTTCTCATGAATCCGCCGGGAACATGGGTTATGTCATCCTCGGTCAACCGGCCACCAGCCGGAAGTTCGAACGTCGTCCGATTTATGAAATCCTGTCTGAAATCGCTAAACGTCTGGGCCCGGATGTGTATCAAACCTTCACCGAAGGCCGCTCACAGCATGAATGGGTTCAGTACCTGCATGCCAAAACCAAAGAACGGAATCCGGAAATGCCGTCCTATGAGGAGATGAAAACCCTCGGTATCTTCAAGAAAAAATGTCCGGAAGAACACTACGTTGCCTTCCGCGATTTCCGTGAAAACCCGGCGGCGAATCCGCTGAAAACGCCATCCGGTAAAATTGAGATATACTCTGAACGGCTGGCAGATATCGCCAAAACCTGGGAGCTGAAAGAGGATGAAATTATTCATCCGCTGCCGGCCTATGCCCCTGGCTTCGATGGCGTGAGCGACCCGGCACGCAAAACCTACCCGCTGCAATTAACCGGTTTCCACTATAAAGCGCGTACCCACTCCAGCTACGGCAATATCGACGTACTGCAACAGGCCTGCCCGCAGGAGATCTGGATCAACCCTGTCGATGCACAACCGCGCGGCATTGCTAACGGCGATACCGTTCGTGTCTCCAGCCAGCATGGTCAAATGCTGATACCGGCAAAAGTTACCCCGCGCATTCTGCCTGGCGTCACCGCCATCGGGCAAGGCGCGTGGCTGAAGGCGGATATGTTCGGCGATCGTCTGGATCACGGCGGCAGTATCAACATTCTCACCTCTCACCGTCCATCGCCGCTGGCGAAAGGGAACCCGTCCCACAGCAATCTGGTTCAGGTTGAAAAGGTATAAGGAGTAACCGATGACAACCCAGTACGGCTTTTATATTGATTCCGCCCGCTGCACAGGCTGCAAAACCTGCGAGCTGGCGTGTAAGGATTACAAAGATTTGGGCCCCGATGTCAGCTTCCGTCGCATTTATGAATACGCGGGCGGCAACTGGCAGGAGGACAACGGCGTCTGGCATCAGGACGTCTTTGCCTATTACCTCTCCATCTCCTGCAACCACTGCGAAGATCCGGCGTGTACCAAGGTGTGCCCAAGCGGTGCGATGCACAAACGCGAAGATGGTTTTGTGGTCGTCGATGAAGATGTCTGCATCGGCTGTCGCTATTGTCACATGGCCTGCCCGTACGGCGCGCCGCAGTATAACGCCGCGAAAGGTCATATGACCAAATGCGACGGCTGTCATGAGCGCGTCGCCGATGGCAAAAAACCGATTTGTGTTGAATCCTGTCCGCTGCGCGCGCTGGACTTTGGCCCGATCGACGAACTGCGCAAAAAACACGGCAACCTTGCGGCGGTCGCGCCGCTGCCATCCGCGCATTTCACCAAACCGAACATCGTGATTAAACCTAACGCTAACGCGCGCCCGACCGGCGATACCACCGGTTATCTGGCAAACCCAAAGGAGGTCTGAAATGGGAAATGGATGGCATGAATGGCCACTGGTACTCTTCACCGTACTGGGCCAGTGCGTTGCTGGGGCGCTGATTGTCAGCGGACTCGGCTGGTTTGCAATGAAAGATGATGCTGCCGCACGTCAACGTCTGGTGCGCAGTATGTTCTTTTTATGGCTGGTGATGGGCATCGGTTTTCTGGCCTCGATTATGCACCTCGGTTCACCGCTGCGGGCGTTTAACTCCCTGAACCGCGTGGGCGCGTCTGCGCTGAGTAATGAAATTGCCGCCGGGTCGATTTTCTTCGCCGTCGGTGGATTCTGGTGGCTGGTGGCCGTGCTGGGCAAAATGCCGGAAGCGCTGGGCAAACTCTGGCTGCTGGTGAGCATGGTGCTGGGGCTGGTATTTATCTGGGCAATGACCCGTGTTTATCAGATCGATACCGTGCCAACCTGGTATAATGGCTATACGACGCTGGCCTTCTTCCTGACGGCCTTTGTCAGCGGCCCGCTGTTTGCCGCCCTGCTGCTACGTGCGGCGCGCGTGATGTTTAACGGAGTCACCTTTGCGGCAGTCAGCGTTCTCGCCCTGCTGGTAAGCATTGCGGTGATTGTTTTGCAGGGTATTTCGCTCGGCGACATTCACAGCTCCGTACAGCAGGCCAGCGCGCTGGTACCGGACTACGGCAGCCTGCAGGTCTGGCGTATCGTGCTGGTTGCTGCGGGCCTTGGCTGCTGGATTTGCCCGCTGGTACGTCGCAAAGAACCGGCGGTGTTTGGCCTGCTGTTAGGGCTGATTCTGGTGCTGGCAGGCGAACTGATTGGCCGTGGACTTTTTTATGGTCTGCATATGACCGTGGGTATGGCCGTTGCGGGTTAACGGATGACATTGTGCGGGGCAACCCGCACTTTTAGGATGGTTTGAATGACTGATTTTTCCCAACACGACACATTTTCTATGACCGCCCGTGTGCTCGGCGCGCTGTTTTATCTGCCGCCGGAAAGCCCGGAAGCCGCCCCCTTGATCGAGGCGCTGAAAGGCACGGAATGGCTGACCCAGTGGCCCTTGCCGCAAGAGGTGTTGCAGCCACTGAGTGCAAAATTTAACGCGGATGCCGAAGAAACGTTGTCTGAAGCCTGGCAGCGCTTGTTTGTCGGCCCGTATGCGTTGCCTTCTCCGCCGTGGGGTTCCGTCTGGTTGGATCGCGAATCGGTGCTGTTTGGCGACTCGACCCTGGCGCTGCGCCAGTGGATGCGTGAAAACGGCATCCAGTTCGATATGCAGCAAAACGAGCCGGAAGATCACTTTGGCTCCCTGCTGCTGCTTGCCGCCTGGCTGGCGGAAAATGAGCAGCACGCTCTGTGCGAACAACTGCTGGCCTGGCACCTCTTCCCGTGGTCTACGCGTTTTCTGGAAGAGTTTGTCGCTAACGCCAATCACCCGTTTTATCAGGCGTTGGGTGAATTAGCACAGTTGACGCTGGCAGAATGGACCACACATATGCTCATCCCCGTCGCTGAAAAAACGCTCTTCCGTTAAATCCAGGGCAATAACGCGCAGACGGTGACATCTACTAGACCGTCTGCATTAATCCTCATCCTCGCCGTCCAAAATGAAAGGAATACTCCATGCTGAGGGAAATCAGTCATGCGCGATCTTAACGGATTAAAATGGCTTCATGCTTTTGAAGCTGCCGCGCGGCACGGAAGTTTTGTCGGTGCTGCCAAAGAGCTTGGCGTAACGCCTGCGGCTGTCGGTCAGTTAGTTAAATCACTGGAAAATTGGGTTGGTCACCCGTTATTTTTACGGGGACGTACCGGCAACGAACGTTTGACACTTATTAATAATGCCGATGATGCGTTACATCATATCACGCCTGGCTTAAACAGCCTGAAAACCGGGTTAAATATACTGCGTCATCATAATGAACGTCCGGTAATTACATTAACCCTTTCTCAGACGCTTCTCACACACTGGTTTATGGAATTGCTAAATACCTTCTCGGATATTCATCCAGAGATTGAATTTAATCTCAATGTAACGGATAAACTTGTTAATGTCGCGAACGGGGAAGCCGACCTGGGAATTCGTTGCGGTCCTGGAAACTGGCCGGGCGTGACAAAGAAATGGTTGATGGAAGAAGAAGCTATTCTGGTATGTAGCCCGCATCTCCTGGCGCTAAATGAAACCATTAATTTGCAGTGGCTTGCCGTACAAACGCACATTCATGATGACACGCTCTACCCAGGCACCAGTTTTCCCTCATGGGAGAATGTGCTGGCAACATTAGGAATATCGAACGCCAGCGAGCGTGCATTGCATATCAACTCAACATCCGCCGTCATCCTCGCAGCGCTTAGCGGGCGCGGTGTGGCGATTGCGCAAAAAAACCTGGTGAGGCACTTAATCGCCACCAATCAACTGGTACAACTGAACACCGCGCGTCGCTGGCAACTGGAGTGGTCATATTATCTTGTCACGCCGAAAAATAGTGTCATGCGGCCTGATGTAAAACGCTTTCATGACTGGCTGATTCACAAAACCAATAACGAGAAAAACCATCCTCTAAAAGCACACTCTCTCGCATAGAAATTCTATATCGCCGCTAAAGATTTTCTCGTTTGTCAGCACGATTCGAAATCAAGAAAATAATATCCAACATTCGCCAGAGGGATAAATCCACTGGCGATTTGTTATTGCATTGCAAACAATTAAATACATTCACAATAAAAATATAACAGCAAAATAATCATCGTCAGCTAAATTATTACCAGGAAAGGTGAAGTAATGGATCGTACTGAAAATGCACGTCTGTGCCAATTTCCCGTCACCCGTAGAAAACTGATTCAAACCGGCGGCGTAATAGCTGCTGCAAACAGTTTAACCCTACCTTTTAGCCTCAGTACAATTGCAGCTGAACAACCGCCATCCCCGCAGGAAAAGCGTGTCTGGAGCGCGTGTACCGTAAATTGCGGTAGTCGATGCCCACTCCATATGCATGTTATCGATGGCGAAATTAGATATGTCGAAACGGATAATACCGGTGACGACAATTACGAAGGGTTACGGCAGGTTCGTGCTTGCCTGCGCGGGCGCTCAATTCGCCGCCGGATCTACAACCCGGACAGGCTTAAATATCCCATGAAACGCATCGGGAAGCGCGGCGAAGGCAAATTCGAACGCATCAGTTGGGAAGAGGCGTACAGCACCATCGCCAGCAACATGAAACGACTGATTAAAGATTACGGTAACGACGCTATTTATCTCAATTACGGTACCGGAACCGGTGGCGGGACGATAACGGCGCCCTGGCCTTCTGGCCGGAGTTTCGTCGGCAGATTAATGAATCTCTGCGGCGGGTTCCTCGATTTCTATGGTGATTATTCTACCGCGCAAATTACAGCAGGGCTGAACTACACCTATGGCGGATGGGCCGACGGCAACAGCCCCTCGGATATCGAGAACAGCAAGCTGGTCGTTCTCTTTGGCAATAATCCTGGCGAAACCCGCATGAGCGGGGGTGGTCTTATATATACCTTTCAACAAGCGCTGGCAAAATCGGGCGCTAAACTTATTATCATCGACCCTCGCTATACCGACACGGGCGCAGGTCGTGAAGATGAGTGGATCCCCATCCGTCCGGGTACCGACGCGGCGTTAGTCTCGGCGCTGGCGTGGGTTATGA
This sequence comes from Pseudocitrobacter corydidari, assembly GCF_021172065.1. NCBI lineage: Bacteria > Pseudomonadati > Pseudomonadota > Gammaproteobacteria > Enterobacterales > Enterobacteriaceae > Pseudocitrobacter > Pseudocitrobacter corydidari. The sequence goes on from NZ_CP087880.1 coordinate 1,408,890, forward strand.
TTAGCGAAGATCTTGTAGACCATCATTTCCTTAACACCTATTGCATCGGTTACGACGAGCAAACGCTTCCTGCTGACGCGCCAAAGAATGGCCACTACAAAGCCTATATTTTAGGGGATGCAAAAGATGGAATCGCGAAAACGCCGGAATGGGCAGCGCCGATTACCGGGATCCCCGCGGAACGCATTCGCCATCTGGCGAGGGAAATAGCCTCTACAAAACCGGTGTTTATTAGCCAGGGCTGGGGGCCGCAACGACGTTCCAACGGCGAGATGACCAGCCGCGCTATTGCAATGCTGGCTATTCTTACCGGCAATGTTGGCATTCACGGCGGTAACTCCGGCGCCCGAGAAAGCGGTTTTAGCCTGCCATTTGGCTATATACCCATGCTCGATAACCCGGTTAAAGCCAGTATTTCGATGTTCAGTTGGGTCGATGCCATTGAGCGAGGCGCTGAAATGACCGCGCTCCGCGATGGCGTTCGTGGGCAAGATAAGCTTAATGTGCCTATCAAAATGATCTGGAATTATGCAGGTAACTGCCTGATAAACCAACATTCAGATATCAACCATACTCACGATGTGTTGCAGGATGACAAGAAATGCGAGCTGATCGTGGTGATCGATTGCCACATGACCTCTTCTGCAAAATATGCCGATATCATTCTTCCTGACTGTACCATTGCCGAACAGATGGATTTTGCCCAGGACGGTTCTACCGGCAATATGGGCTACGTTATTTTTGCTGACCAGGTCATCCAACCACGGTTTGAATGCAAAACGCTCTACGAGATGATGACCGGACTGGCAAAACACATGGGCGTCGAGCAGTCGTTCACGGAGGGACGCAGCCAGCTCGACTGGATGCATTATCTCTATGACAATGCGCGTAAAAATATTCCAGGACTCCCTGCATTCGACACGCTACGTCAGCAGGGCATTTATAAACAGCGCGATCCGAATGTTCACCAGGTGGCCTATAAAGCGTTTCGCGACGATCCTCATGCTAATCCCCTCTCCACTGCTTCCGGGAAAATTGAAATTTACTCCCGGGCGCTGGCCGACATTGCAGCAACATGGCAACTGGCCGAAGGCGATGTCATCGATCCTTTACCTGTCTACACACCGGGCTTTGAGCACCACACCGACCCTTTAATTAAGCAATTTCCATTGCAACTGACGGGGTTTCACTACAAAGCTCGCGCCCACTCGACGTACGGTAACGTTGGCGTGCTTAAAGCGGCCTGTCGCCAGCAGGTCTGGATTAATCCGTTGGATGCGCAACAGCGCGGGATCGCCAACGGCGACAAGGTTCGCATATTCAATGCCAGAGGCGAGGTTCATATCGAAGCGAAGGTAACGCCTCGTATCATCCCCGGCGTTGTCGCCATGGGGGAAGGCGCGTGGTATGACCCCGATGGAAAACGTATCGATAAGGGCGGATGCATCAATGTTTTAACCTCACATCGCGCAAGCCCGCTGGCAAAAGGTAACCCTTCACACACCAATCTGGTACAGATTGAAAAGGCTTAAGGATCCGTCCATGACAACACAATATGGATTTTTTATCGACTCCAGTCGCTGCACGGGCTGCAAAACCTGTGAGCTGGCATGTAAGGATTACAAAGACTTAGGCCCCGATGTTAGCTTTCGTCGCATATATGAATACGCGGGCGGTAACTGGCAGGAGGACGATGGTGTATGGCATCAGGATGTGTTCGCCTATTACCTCTCCACCTCATGCAACCATTGTGAAGATCCGGCCTGTACCAAAGTGTGCCCGAGCGGCGCAATGCATAAGCGCGAAGATGGCTTCGTGGTTGTTGATGAAGATGTCTGTATCGGCTGTCGCTACTGCCATATGGCCTGCCCGTATGGCGCGCCGCAGTATAACGCCACAAAAGGTCATATGACCAAATGCGATGGCTGTCACGACCGCGTCGCCGACGGCAAAAAACCGATCTGCGTCGAATCTTGCCCATTGCGCGCGCTGGACTTTGGCCCAATTGATGCGCTGCGTAAGAAATACGGTAATCTTGCGTCCGTAGCGCCGCTGCCGTCCGCGCATTTCACCCGACCCAACGTGGTTATCAAACCAAACGCTAACGCGAGACCAACAGGCGACACGACCGGTTTTCTGGCAAATCCTGAGGAGGTGTAAAATGGGAAATGGATGGCATGAGTGGCCGTTGGTACTGTTTACGGTGCTGGGGCAAACCGTGGTGGGCGCATTGCTAGTTTGCGCGGCCGGGTGGGCGTCGATGAAAGAGAACGTGGCCGCCAGACAACGTATCGTACGCATGATGTTTTTTCTCTGGATAGCAATGGGCATTGGCTTTTTCGCGTCTATGATGCATCTCGGTTCACCGCTTCGGGCCCTGAACTCACTCAACCGAGTGGGTCAATCTGGCCTCAGTAATGAAATTGCCGCAGGTTCTGTCTTCTTCGCTGTAGGCGGTATGGGCTGGTTAGCGTCTATCGCCGGTAAATTACCGTTGATAATGACAAAGCTTTGGCTGGGGGTAAGCTCCCTGCTTGGCGTGATTTTCATCGCGATGATGAGCCTGGTGTATCAGATTGAAACCGTTCCTACCTGGCATACTGGATTGACAACGCTGCATTTTTTCCTGACAGCGTTTCTTTGTGGGCCACTGTTCGGGGCGATATTGCTGCGTGCTGCGAAGGTCAATATTAATGGCACAATGATGAGCAGTATCAGCCTGTTAGCGCTACTGGCTACTGTAGGCATGATCATTTTTCAGGGCGTGTCGCTGGCAGCAATCCACAGCTCCGTTCAACAGGCTGCGGCGTTGGTACCCGATTACGCAGGGTTACAGGTCATTCGGATTGTATTGTTAACGGTGGGCTTCGCCTGCTGGCTCTGCCCTCTGATGCGTCGAAAACTACCGCTGTTTGCGGGAATGCTGGCGGGGTTCGTGCTGGTAGCCTGTGGTGAGCTCATTGGTCGTACTCTCTTTTACGGGCTGCATATGACGGTTGGCCTCACCGTCGCGGGATAGATCTTCGCAATATGATAAACTGCCGAAAATAACATCCTTTTCCGGCAGTTTATCCCTCTCACTTGTGACAACGTCACTTCTTATTTTCGCTTTTAAGACTATTCTATACCTCCCCTGCAAACCCTTATCGCGTATAGCCAACTTACTGATTTCGTTCAAAAGCTGTGCAATGTAAATTTCCTCATTTCTGGAATAGCTGGCCATGCGTTGCTATAGGTCAAATGCGTCACTGTGAAACATGACGCATTAATAAAAACCTATAACAGGGAGAAACACAGCAATGCAGGCTTCCCCCCTTATGCGCTTTCTGGGCTTTGCTGGCGCGATTGTTTTGGTCCTCGCACTCCTCGCCTGGGGTATCGGACTGGACACAATTAAAGCCCGTCAGGTTGACCTGATCTACCTGGGTCAACAACACCTTAAACTTGTTTTCATCTCCATGTTCTTTGCCCTGCTGGTCGGCATTCCCAGCGGTATCCTTTTGAGCCGCCCTGCGGCAAAAGGTATTGCCGAATATGTGATGCAGATTTTCAACGTCGGTAACACGCTGCCGCCGCTGGCGGTACTGGCACTGGCGATGGTGGTCATCGGGATTGGTGATATTCCCGCTATCGTGGCGCTCTTCCTCGCTTCGCTGCTGCCGATAGTGCGTAACACCTATTCCGGCCTGAAGTCGGTTCCGCCTTCACTGATTGAAGCGGCCAACGGTATCGGCATGACGAAGTTACAACGGCTCTGGCAGGTTGAACTCCCCAACGCCTGGCCGGTAATGCTGTCAGGCATTCGCATCGCAACCGCGATCAACGTTGGTACTGCTCCGCTCGCCTTCCTGATTGGTGCTAGCAGCTACGGCGAACTGATTTTTCCGGGGATCTACCTTAACGATTTCCCGACGCTGATTTTAGGCGCCACGGCCACCGCCCTGTTTGCCCTGATCCTCGATTCCCTGCTCGCCTGGCTTGGCCGCATACTCAGCCCCCATACAGCCTGAACATAAGGAGCGTGACATGACTTTTAAAAAACAGCTGCTGGGGTGGTTTAGCGCAACGTTACTGTTTGCCGGAACCGTGCAGGCTGCGCCGATTACCCTGGCCACCAAGAGCTTTACTGAGCAACATATTTTATCGGCGATGACCGTGCAGTATCTGCAAAAGAAAGGATTCCAGGTTCAGCCACAAACCAACATCGCCACCGTTATCTCGCGTAATGCGATGATCAACAAGCAGATTGATATGACGTGGGAGTACACCGGTACGTCACTGATTATCTTTAACCACATCAACAAACGGATGAGCCCGCAGGAGTCTTACGACACGGTAAAACGGCTGGACGCCAAACTGGGCCTGGTGTGGCTTAAACCGGCGGATATGAACAATACCTATGCCTTTGCCATGCAGCGTAAACGTGCGGAAGCGGAAGGCATTACCACCATGTCGCAGATGGTGGAGAAGATTGAGCACATCCGCCAGACCGACCCGGATAAAAACTGGCGTCTGGGGCTGGATCTCGAATTCGCCGGGCGCAGTGATGGCATGAAGCCGTTGCAGGAAGCATACAACATGCCGCTCGATCGCCCGCAGATCCGCCAGATGGACCCGGGCCTGGTCTATAACGCGGTACGCGATGGTTTTGTCGATGCCGGGCTTATCTACACCACCGATGGTCGCGTAAAGGGTTTCGACCTGAAAGTGCTGGACGATGACAAAGGTTTCTTCCCGAGCTACGCCGTGACGCCGGTGGTGCGTAAAGATGTGCTGGAGGCCAATCCGGGCCTTGAAGAAGCACTGGATACGCTCTCAGGCCTGCTCAATAACGACGTGATCGCCACGCTTAACGCGCAGGTGGATATCGACCATCAAACCCCGCAGCAGGTAGCCCGTAAATTCCTGCAAGACAAAGGCATGCTGTAAGGAGCGCTTATGGACACGTTGCATTACATGATGGACAACGCAGGCTACCTTGCCACGCTCACCCTTCAGCATCTGTGGCTGGTGGCGCTGGCGGTGGGGCTTGCGATTATTATTGGCGTCCCGCTCGGCATTCTCATCGTGCGTCACAAATGGCTGGCCACGCCGGTACTGAGCGTCGCGACGCTGCTGTTAACTATTCCGTCTATCGCCTTGTTTGGCCTGATGATCCCGCTGTTTTCGCTGATCGGTCACGGGATTGGCGTGCTGCCTGCCGTCACCGCCGTTTTCCTCTATTCCCTGCTGCCAATTGTGCGCAACACGCATACGGCGCTGGACGCCCTGCCGCCGGGCCTGCGCGAAGCAGGACGCGGGATCGGCATGACCTTCTGGCAGCGTTTGCGCTGGGTAGAAATTCCGATGGCATTACCGGTGATTTTCGGCGGTATTCGCACCGCCGTGGTGATGAACATCGGCGTGATGGCGATTGCTGCCGTGATTGGCGCAGGCGGGCTGGGATTACTGTTACTGAACGGCATCGGCGGAAGTGATATCCGCATGCTGATTGCTGGCGCTCTGATGATTTGCTTACTGGCGATTGTGCTCGACTGGCTGCTGCACCGCCTGCAAATCGCTCTGACACCGAAGGGGATACGATAATGATAAAACTGGAAAACCTCACTAAACAATTTTCACAGAAAAATGGTCAACCGTTGAAGGCCGTCGATAACGTCAACCTGAATGTGCCAGAAGGTGAAATGTGCGTCCTGCTGGGCCCCTCCGGCTGCGGCAAAACCACCACCCTGAAGATGATCAACCGCCTGATTAAACCCAGCAGCGGGACCATTCTCATCAACGGGCAAAATACCGATGAGATGGACACGGTGACGCTGCGTCGCAATATTGGCTACGTTATCCAGCAAATCGGTCTGTTTCCGAATATGACCATTGAAGAGAACATTACCGTGGTACCACGCATGCTGGGATGGGATAAAGCCCGCTGCAAAACCCGCGCGCAGGAACTGATGGAAATGGTGGCACTGGATGCGAAAAAATTCCTTCACCGCTATCCCAAAGAGATGTCCGGCGGTCAGCAGCAGCGTATTGGCGTGATCCGCGCGCTGGCGGCGGATCCGCCGGTGCTGCTGATGGATGAACCTTTCGGCGCGGTCGACCCGATAAACCGTGAAGTGATTCAGAACCAGTTCCTCGAGATGCAGCGAGCCCTGAAGAAAACCGTCATGCTGGTGAGTCATGATATCGATGAAGCGCTGAAACTAGGCGATCGTATCGCGGTATTCCGACAGGGGCGTATTATTCAGTGCGCCAGCCCGGATGAGCTGCTGGCAAAACCGGCTAACGAATTCGTCGGCTCGTTTGTCGGGCAGGACCGCACGCTGAAGCGCCTGCTGTTAGTCTCGGCGGGTGATGTCACCGACCAGCAGCCGACGATCACCGCTCGCAGTTCCACGCCACTTGCCGAAGCGTTTGGCATTATGGACGAGAACGACATTCGTGCGTTGACCGTGGTGGATGAGGAAGGCAAACCGCTAGGGTTTGTGAAGCGCCGCGAAGCGCGTCAGGCGAGCGGCGTCTGTTCTGATCTCATCCACCCGTTCCGCGTCACCGGCAAGGCGGAAGACAACCTGCGCGTGGTGCTGTCGAAACTCTATGAGAGCAACACCAGCTGGATGCCGATTGTCGATGAAGATGGGCGCTATAACGGCGAGATTTCGCAGGATTATATTGCCGATTACCTCAGCTCCGGGCGTACGCGTCGGGCGCTGAATATTCATAGCGAGAACTAAGCCCTCACCCCGGCCCTCTCCCTGTACAGTCCGGGGACATATTGAACACTTGTTCGGGGACATGGTAGACACTTACAACTAAGGCATAAGAATCCGTTTATGGAGTCGCTTATGCCCTGGGATGCGAGAGATACCATGTCATTACGTTCCGAGTTTGTTCTGTTCGCCTCACAAGACGGGGCGAACATCCGTTCCCTCTGCCGTCACTACGGCATTTCTCCCGCCACCGGTTACAAGTGGCTTCGTCGCTGGGCTGAGGAAGGCGCATCCGGTCTTCTGGACCGTCCCCGCGTACCTCATCACTCTCCCAACCGTTCTCCGGATGATATCACTGACCTGCTGCGCATCGCCCATGCCCGTCATGAGCGCTGGGGCGCCCGCAAGATAAAGCGCTGGCTCGAAGACCAGGGGCACCGTATGCCCGCCTTCAGCACCGTCCATAACCTGATGGCCCGTCACGGTCTGCTACCGGGCACGGCTCCGGGCATTCCGGCCACAGGGCGCTTCGAACATGACGCGCCGAACCGGCTCTGGCAGATGGATTTTAAGGGCCACTTCCCCTTCGGCGGGGGCCGCTGCCATCCGCTCACCCTGCTGGACGACCACTCTCGTTTCTCCCTGTGTCTGGCACCCTGCACCGATGAACGCCGTGAGACCGTGCAGCAGCAGCTGGTCAGCGTGTTTGAACGCTACGGGCTGCCAGACCGGATGACGATGGACAACGGCTCACCGTGGGGCGACACCACCGGCACCTGGACGGCACTTGAGTTGTGGCTGATGCGCCAGGGTATCCGGGTGGGGCATTCCCGGCCATACCATCCGCAGACACAGGGCAAGCTGGAACGTTTTCACCGCAGCCTGAAGGCGGAAGTACTGCAGGGTAAGTGGTTCACAGACAGCGGTGAGCTGCAGCGAGCTTTCGACCACTGGCGTACGGTGTATAACCTTGAACGGCCCCATGAAGCACTGGGTATGGCCGTTCCGGCCTCGCGGTATCAGCCGTCTGCAAGGCAGTACAGCGACAGCATTACGCCACCGGAATATGATGAAGGGGTGATGGTGAGGAAGGTCGATATCAGCGGGAAGCTGAGCATAAAAGGTATCAGTCTGAAGGCAGGCAATGCGTTCAGGGGAGAGCGGGTCGGGCTGAAGGAGACGCAGGAGGATGGCTGCTATGAAGTGTGGTGGTACAGTACGAAAGTGGGGGTGATCGACCTGAAGAAAAAGTCGATCACCATGGGTAAAGGATGTTAAAAAGTGTTCACCATGTCCCCGAACACCTGTCTACCATGTCCCCGGACCGTACACTCCCACAGGGAGAGGGTGAAAACCGCACGCACTTAACCACTGGCACGAACGGTCCCCTCTCCCTATGGGAGAGGGTTAGGGTGAGGGGGATCCGCACCCACAGCTTTTGCATCTCCCCCGCTTTCCCCGCAAAATAGCCACCTGAATCTCTTTGTGTTGAAACCGCTCATGCAACGTCTTCACGCTTATCCCGATCTGCGCACTATGCTGCGTCGTCTGCTGTTTGCCGCCATCACCGGTATGCTCGCCGCGCTGGCGGTGGCAGGGTTTCGTCATGCCATGCTGTTTCTGGAGTGGCTGTTTCTCAGCAATGACACCGGCAGCCTGGTCAATGCCGCGACGGGGCTTTCCGCCTGGCGGCGCGTGCTGACGCCCGCTCTTGGCGGATTTGCGGCGGGAATGCTCTTGTGGGGCTGGCAGCGTTTGAATCAACAACGGCCTCACGCCCCCACGGACTATATGGAAGCGCTGCGCACCGACGGACAATTTGATTACGGCGCCAGCCTGGTCAAATCCCTGGCATCGTTACTGGTGGTGGTCAGCGGTAGCGCCATTGGCCGTGAAGGCGCGATGATCCTGCTGGCGGCGCTGGCAGCGTCGTGGTTTGCTCAGCGCTTTACCGCACGCGACGAATGGAAATTGTGGATTGCCTGCGGGGCTGCCGCCGGAATGGCGAGCGCCTACCACGCACCGCTGGCGGGTAGCCTGTTCATCGCCGAAATTCTGTTTGGCACATTGATCCTGGCCTCGCTTGGCCCGGTCGTGGTGTCTGCCGTTGTCGCATTGCTGACCACGCATCTGATCGGTGGCGGCAGCGAACCGCTCTACGTCGTCAATCTACCGCACACGCTCAACGTAACGGCCTATGTGCTGATTATCGCCACCGGTCTGCTGGCGGGCGTGTGTGGCCCGTTATTGATGTGGTTAATGAATGCCACGCACAGCCTCTTTTTGCGCCTGAAACTCTCTCCGCCCTGGCAACTGGCACTCGGCGGGTTGATTGTCGGCCTGCTGTCGCTGCTGACGCCCGCGGTCTGGGGAAATGGCTACAGCGTGGTCCATGCCTCGTTGCTGTCTCCGCCGTTGCTGGCCGCCATTTCAGGGATATTCATCTGTAAGCTGTTGGCGATCCTCGCCAGTAGCGGCTCCGGCGCGCCGGGCGGCGTGTTTACGCCAACGCTGTTTCTGGGAATGGCAGTAGGCATGCTGTTTGCACAGTTGTGCGGAATTTGGCTACCGGATCAGCCGTCAATGGCTGTCTTACTGGGGATGAGCGGCATGGCAGCGCTGCTGGCGGCAACCACGCATGCGCCGATCATGTCGACATTAATGATTTGTGAAATGACCGGGCAATATAGCGTACTGCCCGGTTTATTGATTGCCTGCGTACTGGCGTCGGTGCTGTCGCGAACCTTACGCCAGGATTCTATCTACCGTGAGCACGTTGCTCAACATGGATAAATTGATGTACTGGCTCAGTTCACGCTGCTCGGCGCGCGGCAGATACGGCAGTTCGCCAATCAGCGGCGCGGGCAGTTTTTTACTCAGCACATCAATGATTTCCGCGTAATGAGCAAGCCCCGGGTTGATACGGTTAGCCACCCAGCCAATCAGCGGCAGGCCGTCGTTGGCGATGGCCTGAGCCGTCAGCAGCGCATGGTTGATGCACCCTTCCTGAATCCCCACCACCATCACCACCGGCAGTTGCTCCTGAACCACCCATTCAGAAAGCGGGCGCAGGTCATTCATCAGACTACGCCAACCGCCAGTCCCTTCAACCACCACGTTATCCACTTTCTCGCTCAGGCTGGCGAGCCCGTTTGACAGCAGCGTGTAGTTGATTGGGCAGCTGTGCGCGACGCTGCTCTCTTCTTCGCTCAGGGCAATTGGATTCACCGCATCGTACGGCAGTTCCAGCGACGACACGCTTTGCAGCACCAGCGCATCTTTATTGCGTAACCCTTCAGGGGTCTCTTTGCTGCCTTTTGCCACAGGTTTGTACCCGGCTACTCGTTTCCCGCTGGCTGCCAGCGCCTGCAGTAGCGCACGGGAAACCACCGTCTTGCCGACAGAAGTATCAGTACCAGTAATAAAGAAACGGTTAAGCATTACTAACTCCACAGTTATGCCGGTGAAATATACAGACCAGAAATAATTTAAAGTGGTGAAAGTCTACGTGATGAACCAGAAACCCGGCTTGAGATAGCGCAATTTTTTGCGCGACAGTGAAAAAATGTTAACCCTGTAACAGTCGAATCAGCAGCGATCCGTTATAGAGCGCATCCTTGACCAGCGCCGCCCCGGCCATCGTGCCACGGTTTGAGAACTGGGTCTGTTCAACGGAGATATGCTTGCTGTAAGCCGGAAGTGACTGCTGACGAATACAGTCGCTGATCGCCGGGAAGAGGATATCGGCAGCCTGATTAAACGGCGAACCGATAAGTATTTTTTGTGGATTGAATAAATTCACCATGATAGCCAGGATGCGCCCGACGTTGGTGCCGACGCTGGTGATGATATCTTTCGCCAGTAAATCGCCCTTGACCGCCGCCTGGCACAGCGATTCCACCGTCAACGGCTGCTGGTGCAGCATCGAACTCATCGACTGGTGCATACGCACCTGCGCCAGCTCCAGCACGCTCTCTACGCTGGCGATGGTCTCCAGGCAACCGTGGTTACCGCAGTAACAACGCTTACCATACGGGTCGACCTGCGTATGGCCAATCTCCACCAGGCTACTGCTGCCCGCATGTAGCAAACGACCGTCGGTGATTACTCCCGCGCCCACGTTATGATCAATCACCACCTGAATAACATCCCGCGCCCCGCGTGATGCGCCAAACAGCGCCTCAGCCATGGTCCATGCGCTGATATCATGTTGAATATAAACAGGTACGCCTGTATGCGCCGCCAGCGTTTCACCCAGCGGCATCTCTTTCACGTCCTCGTAGAACGGCATCCGATGAATAATTCCGCTTTCCGTATCAATGATTCCGGGAAGCGTAATGGCGATGGACGTTAACCGCTCCAGCTTCCCCTGATGGCGAATAAAGAACTGATCGATTTGCGTGATAATACGCTTCAAAAGCGGCTGCGTGTCCTGGAGAGCCAGTTCGAGACGTTCTTCCACCACCAGCTTGCTGCTGAGATCGCGCAGAGCGAGATGAATTTCACCCCGGCTGATACGCAGCGCCAGATAATGCCACGCTTCCGTCTCAACCATGAGCCCCACCGCAGGACGCCCACGGCTGCCAGGTTCCTGAATTTCAGTCTCCTGCACCAGGTGCGCTTCGAGCATTTCACGCACAATTTTGGTAATACTGGCAGGTGCCAGTTGCGCCAGCCGGGAGAGGTCGATACGCGACACCGGGCCAAGCTGATCAATCAGGCGATACACCGCGCCCGCATTAGTCTGCTTTATTTGATCGATATGGCCTGGCTGACTGTCCGCTACCACCGTAGACTCCCTTTATTTTCGCGCTTCGAAATAATCTCAGGGCTATGGTGAAGGACTTCAATGGGGTACGCCAAAGTTTTCCTTAGCCTTGTGATTTGCCGCACATTTTTTCATGCTTTTTCGTCAGAAATGCTTATCTTTGCCGCAGCCAGCAGCTGTTGCTTAAAGCGTTGGGCTGCCTGACTAAGTTCATGATGTTTAGACCACACCAGCCACATTTCTGAAACCGCATCTTCTTCAATGATGGGCACCCAGCGCATTTCCATAAGCTGCACCCGCCGAAACGACGCCGGAAGAATAGACACCCCAAGCCCGGACGCCACCAGGCCAATAATGGTCATCGCCTCGCCCACTTCCTGGGTCATGCGCGGCGTCACGCCGTAGCGGCGCAGCAGGCCCAGAATATCATCATACAGACCTGTTCCCACGTGCGGGTCGAAGAAAACAAAAGGCTCATCGGCAAGCTCTGTCAGACTCACCGCGCGTTGATTCGCTAACGGATGCTCATGATGAATCATCGCCAGCAGCGGCTCGTGTAGAATAACCTCCCACTCCAGCGTGTCAGGAAGCTGCGTGTTCCGCATCAAACCGAGATCCAGCGAACCTTCAGTAAGCGGCGAAATCTGCTCACGGGTATTGGTTTCGCGCGTCTGGATATGCACATCGGGATAGCGACGACGAAAGGTCGAGAGCGTATCAGACACCGCCTTAATAAAGGGCGCCGAAGAGGTAAAACCAATATTCAACTCGCCCGTTTCACCATGATGCAAACGCCCGGCACGGGCAGCGGCCTCTTCGACCAGCAGCATAATTTGGCGGCTATCGGCAAGAAACTGCTTTCCCGCCGCCGTGAGGTTAACGCTGCGGTTGGTGCGGGCAAACAGACGGGCGCCAATTTGCTGTTCAAGTATCTGAATTTGCTGGCTTAGCGGTGGTTGAGAGATGTTCAGACGGGCAGCAGCACGACCAAAATGAAGCTCTTCCGCTACCGCAATAAAGTAGCGCAGATGGCGCAGCTCGATATTCATATTTGTTACATATCAATTGAGATTATTAATATATTAGACAGAATATTCGCGATTTCCTACTCTAATTATGTGACCTACATCGCTATTACCTTTTGTTTTTAAGCAAGGATCTTCCCGTGAGCCGTACAACCACCGCAGACAACGAACCGGCTATCGATGTCCGCGACAATGCCCCATCCAGGCCGAACCAGTTTATTACTCGCGGCACACCTCAGTTTATTCGGGTTACCCTCGCACTTTTTTCCGCCGGGCTGGCGACCTTTGCCCTGCTCTACTGCGTTCAGCCGATTCTGCCGGTGCTGTCACATGAGTTTGGTATCTCGCCTGCGGGAAGCAGTATTTCACTGTCGATTTCCACGGCGATGTTAGCGATTGGGCTGCTCTTTACCGGGCCGCTTTCCGATGCCATTGGCCGCAAACAGGTGATGGTAACCGCGCTGCTGCTGGCATCGTGCTGCTCTTTGCTCTCCACGATGATGACCAGCTGGCATGGTATTCTGATCATGCGTGCGCTGATTGGTTTATCGCTCAGCGGCGTGGCGGCGGTCGGGATGACCTACCTCAGTGAAGAGATCCACCCCAGTTTCGTCGCCTTCTCGATGGGCCTCTATATTAGCGGAAACTCAATTGGCGGAATGAGCGGACGCCTGCTCACCGGGGTTTTCACCGATTTCTTCGGCTGGCGTATCGCTCTGGCGGTGATCAGTGCCTTCGCGCTAGCCTCGGCAATTATGTTCTGGAAGATCCTCCCGGAATCGCGCCATTTCCGCCCTTCCTCCCTGCGCCCGAAAACGCTGCTGCTTAATTTCCGTCTGCACTGGCACGATCGCGGCCTGCCGCTGCTGTTTGTCGAAGGCTTCCTGCTGATGGGCGCATTCGTCACCCTGTTTAACTACATCGGCTATCGCCTGATGCTCTCACCCTGGTCACTGAATCAGGCGGTAGTTGGCCTGCTCTCTGTCGCTTATCTCACCGGAACCTGGAGTTCACCAAAAGCGGGCGTGATGACAACCCGCTACGGTCGCGGCCCGGTGATGATCTTCTTCACCGGCGTAATGCTGCTCGGCCTGCTGCTGACGCTGTTCTCGCCTTTGTGGGTCATCTTCCCCGGCATGTTGCTGTTTTCCGCTGGCTTCTTTGCCGCGCACTCGGTCGCCAGCAGCTGGATTGGCCCCCGCGCGCGTCGCGCCAGAGGCCAGGCTTCATCGCTTTATCTCTTCAGCTACTACCTGGGTTCCAGCATCGCCGGGACGCTCGGCGGCGTGTTCTGGCACCGCTACGGCTGGAACGGCGTCGGCGCGTTTATCGCCCTGCTGCTGGTCACGGCGCTGCTGGTCGGAACGTTGCTGCACAGACGATTGCATTGATGGCTACGGGCGCGAATTTTTTGCGCCCGCTTACCGCCCTGTGATAGATCTGAATCTATCGGCGCCTGCCGCCTTCTCTTTTATAGAAAACAGGGCACTATGGAAAACAAAAACTACCAACACCTCACCCGCACCTTCCAGCGTCTCTCCCGTTTTTCACACCTTTCCGCCATCGCTGGCTGGGATATGTTTGCCATGATGCCGCCGGGCGGCAGCAATGCGCGTAGCGAAGCGCTGGCAGAACTGGGCGTGTTGCAGCATCAGATCCTGACCGATAAACAGGTTGGTGAGTGGCTACGCAACGCAGAACAGGAAAATCTTAACGATCTTGAACAGGCAAACCTGCGTGAAATGGCGCGTCATTATCAACAGGCCGCCCTGTTGCCGGAAAGCCTGGTCGAAGCCAAATCGCTGGCAGGTAGCCGCTGTGAGCACGCCTGGCGGACACAGCGCCCTAACAACGACTGGCTGGGCTTCGCGGAAAATTTAAAAGAAGTGGTCAAACTCAGCCGGGAAGAGGCGCGTATCCGTGCGCAGGCCAAAAACTGCTCGCCCTATGATGCGCTGCTGGATATTTTTGAGCCTGACATGACCAGCGCACGTCTGGACGTGTTGTTTGGCGATCTCAAATCCTGGCTGCCGGAACTGTTAACCAAAGCGGTAGAAAAGCAGGCCAGCAAAACGCTGATCGCCCCGCAGGGCCCGTTCCCGGTGGAGCATCAGCGCCAGTTGGGGCTGGAAGCGATGAAGCGCCTCGGCTTTGATTTTAACGCCGGTCGGCTGGATGTCAGCGCACACCCTTTCTGCGGCGGCGTACCGGAAGATGTGCGTATCACTACCCGTTATAACGAGCATGACCTGTTAAGCGCCCTGTTCGGCGTTATCCATGAAACCGGGCATGCGCGCTATGAGCAGAATCTGCCGCGTAACTGGCTGGGGCAGCCGGTATCGTATGCACGGTCTACCGCCATCCACGAATCGCAAAGTCTGTTCTTTGAGATGCAACTGGCACGCAGCGACGCGTTTTTACAGCACCTGTTGCCTGCCGTCGTGGCGCAGTTTGGCCCGCAGTCCGCTTTTGAGGCCTCAAACTTTGTTGCGTGGAACCAGCGCGTGAAACCGGGCTTTATTCGTATTGATGCCGACGAAGTGAGTTATCCGGCGCACGTGATCCTGCGTTACGAAATTGAACGCGCGTTGATTGATGGCGAGATTGAAGTAGATGACATTCCTGCCCTGTGGGATGAAAAAATGCGTCACTGGCTGGGGCTCTCGACGGAAGGCAACTATCGCGATGGTTGTATGCAGGATATTCACTGGACCGACGGTGGTTTCGGTTATTTCCCGTCCTACACGCTGGGCGCAATGTACGCCGCACAGTTGATGCACGCCGCGCGTAATGCAATGCCCGATCTCGAATCACGTATTGCCAGCGGTGATTTCAGCACATTGTTTGAGTGGTTGCGCCAAAACATCTGGCAGCATGGTAGCCGCTTTGGCACTTCACAGCTTATTCAGCAGGCGACGGGCGAGGACCTGAACAGCCGCTATTTCCGCGAACATTTAACCGCCCGCTATCTGTAATTCTCCTCACGCCGAAGGGCTCTCCTCCGGCGTTGTACATTCCGTTACACGCCGATACCAATCACTCACGGAAAGCCTGATAACTCAGGGATATAGTTCTTTCAACGGCCCCGCAGTGGGGTTGAATGAAAAAACCAATTCGAGGGTATGAGAATGAAAAAAGTATTAGCTCTGGTTGTTGCCGCTGCTATGGGTCTGTCATCTGCTGCATTCGCTGCTGAAACTACCGCGGCTCCGGCACCGGCTGCTAGCGCAACCACTAAAGCGGCACCGGCAAAAACCATGCATCACAAAAAACACCAGAAAGCCGCCGCAGAACAAAAAGCGCAGGCTGCAAAAAAACACCACAAAAAAGCCGCTAAAACCGAAGCGACCAAACCGGTAGAACAGAAAGCGCAAGCCGCTAAGAAACACAAAAAACATGAAGCCGCAAAACCGGCTGCTGCTGAGCAGAAAGCGCAGGCAGCAAAAAAACATCATAAAAAAGCAGTAAAACACGAAGCCGCTAAACCTGCTTCTCAGCCTGCTGCGTAATCGTCACCGTTCGTATCGTTCTGATGACAAATCGGCGCTGTTTCAGCGCCGATTTTTTCCTGGAGAGCAATGATGTTGCGGCGCTATCGTTTCGAGCTCATCCTGGCTTTACTCATCATCTGCGCACTGATTGCGACAAGGTTTTTCCTTTACTGAGCGTAGTTCGCTGATTTTGCTCCCCCTTTTCATTTGTCCCGTCTATAGTAATCACATTGGGTTTAACTTTTTATAATCATAATTACCCCACCAGAGAGTGATATGCGTAGAGCTGTTTTCGTTTTACTGGGATCGTTGAGCGCGCTGTCGATGGCTGTACATGCGGATGACAGCGATAGCGGCATGAGCGCGAAAGATGTCAAAACGCTGTTTTTCGGTCAGGACGATCGCACCCTTGTGACCGATGCAACAGATTCCCCCTGGGATGCTATCGGTCAACTGGAAACCGTCAGTGGTAACCTGTGCACCGCCACCCTCATTTCGCCCCATCTGGCGTTAACCGCCGGACATTGTTTACTGACGCCCCCTAATGGCAAGCCGGATAAAGCCGTCGCGCTACGCTTCGTGTCACAGAAAGGCGTCTGGCGTTATGAAATTCACGGTATTGAAGGTCGAGTGGACGCTTCACTTGGCAAGCGTCTGAAGCCCGATGGCGATGGCTGGATTGTTCCGTCTGCCGCCGCGCCGTGGGATTTTGGCTTAATTATTTTGCGTTATCCGCCGGGGGGAATTACGCCGCTGCCGCTGTTTGAGGGTGATAAAGCCGCCCTCACTGCCGCATTGAAGGCGGCGGACCGTAAAGTGACGCAATCAGGCTATCCGGAAGATCATCTTGATTCGCTTTATAGTCATCGCGACTGCGTAGTGACCGGCTGGGCGCAAACGTCGGTGCTATCGCATCAGTGCGATACGCTACCGGGCGATAGTGGTTCACCGTTGATGCTAAAAACAGACAATGGTTGGCAGTTGATTGCGGTACAGAGTTCCGCGCCGGGGCCGAAAGATCGCTGGCGCGCGGATAACCGGGCTATTTCGGTGACGGGTTTTCGCGACAAGCTGGAAGCGCTGGCGACAGAGTAATCTTTGTGCCAGGTGGCGCTACGCTTACCTGGCCTACAACACTTTTGCATTTTGTAGGCCTGACAAACGCAGCGCCCATCCATCAGGCCATTTTAATCAGCACCATGCCGATTATCAGCAGACCGAGGCCCATCCAGCCTTTGTTATTCAGGCGTTGACCAAACAGGATCCAGCCCGCCGCCAGCGTAGCCATAATCCCGAAGGCGCCCCATAACGCATAGGCCACGGAGAGATCGATACCTTTTACCGCCTGCGACAACGCGCTAAACGCGGCCAGTACTGCGGTAATTGAGAGAACGCCATAGAATTTGCGGCGAAAACCATCTGAAAACTTCAAAAAGATATTCGCGATAATTTCCAGCACGATAGCCAGCCCCAGCCAGGCGGCGTGAATCCACTCAAACTGTTGCATGGTGAGCCTCCACCGGCTGAGATTTCACTTTACGGGTACCGGATTTAATCAACACAATCCCCGCCACCAGCGTCACCAGACCGGCAATCTTCATCGCTGACAGTGATTCACCAAACAACATGACGCTGAACAGCGTGATGAGCAAAATACCGATGCCTTCCCACAAGGCATAGGCCACACCCAGCGCGATTTTTTTCACCGCGAAGGCAAGGAAAATATAAGAGATGGCAATCATCACCAACATCAAAATAAAACCAGTCGAGCCATTACTGACGGCAGCCCATTTCATAGACAGCGTGCCGATAATTTCAGCGACGATCGCAAGGGATAAAAGAATCCAATAAAACATGTTATTTCTCCTGCTTGAGAATATATTCCGTTGCGGCTCACAGCGAGGTGCAAACCGTAAAATCCAGGTTGTAATGAGTCCTGACGGCGGGCGTCAGATCAGGCAGAAGAAAGAGACTAAAGCGCGTTGCGCCAGTGCTGCTCGGCACAAAGCGAGCTGGAGAAAGGTAAAACAGCAGTGTGAGTAGAAATGAAAGTTTTGAACTGATTGTCCATAAAAATACAATTATCCGCGGTATTGCTTCTCTTCGTTGCGGAAAAAAATTGTCCTCGGTAGTTAAACACAGCTAATTTTTAGCACAACCTTCTGATTAACTCAAAATATTTTCAGATCTTTACCATAAATATTAGATCTAAGTGAGTTCCCTCTCAGACCGTTCGCAATTATGATATTCAGGCTTGTTGTACACTTTTTTCAGGAACCCTTATGGCCAAGCCCATCATTACGCTTAATGGATTAAAAATTGTCATCATGCTGGGCATGCTGGTCATCATTTTGACGGGTATCCGTTTCGCGGCGGATATCATCGTTCCCTTCGTGCTGGCGCTGTTTATCGCCGTGGTGCTTAACCCGGTGGTACAGCTGATGACCCGCTGGCGCATTCCTCGCGTGCTGGCTATCTCTTTACTGATCTGCCTGATTATTATGGTTGCCGTCCTGCTGCTGGCGTCACTGGGCACCTCGCTTAACGAGCTGGCGCGCACGTTGCCGCAGTATCGCTCCTCTTTACATGTGCCGCTGCAGAATATTCAGCCCTGGCTGGAGCGCTTTGGCGTGACGGTCTCAGCGGATGAGTTGATTAAATATATCGATCCAAACGCCGCGATGACCTTTGTCACCAGCCTGTTGACACAGCTATCTAACGCGATGTCTTCGATTTTCCTGCTGCTGTTAACCGTGGTGTTTATGCTGCTGGAAGTGCCGCAGCTTCCGGCCAAACTCCAGCAACTGATGGTCAAACCGACAGAAGGAATGGCGGCTATCCAGCGCGCTATCCAAAGCGTGTCGCATTATCTGGTGCTGAAGACGGCAATAAGCCTGGTGACCGGCCTGGTGGCGTGGGGCATGCTGGAAGCGCTGGGCGTACGTTTCGCATTTGTCTGGGGCCTGCTCGCCTTCGCGCTGAACTATATCCCTAACATCGGTTCCGTGCTGGCGGCGATCCCGCCGATTTTACAGGTGCTGGTTTTTGGCGGGTTTTATCAGGCGCTGATTGTGCTGGCAGGATATCTGCTGATAAACCTGCTGTTCGGTAACATCCTCGAACCGCGCATCATGGGACGCGGGCTGGGGCTGTCAACGCTGGTGGTATTTCTGTCGTTGATCTTCTGGGGATGGTTGCTTGGGCCAGTGGGAATGCTGCTTTCGGTACCGCTCACCATTGTGGTCAAGATTGCCCTTGAGCAAACCATCGGCGGCAGAAGTATTGCCGTACTGTTGAGCGATCTCAGCGATAAGTGACAGTGTCACATAAAGCTGCCGACATCCTGTCGGCAGCCTCTCCTTCTCTTACGGTTTCCCCGCTTTTGCCAGGCTAAACCACATCCCGACCGCCAGCAGTAACAGCATCATCCCGGCACTGCTTAACGCCACGCTGTGCGAGAAGGTAAACGCGGTACGTGCGGCATTAATTGTGGCCTCGGCAAGCGTCGGCGTCAGGGTTTGCGCCGCCTTAACCGCTTCGCCAATCGACGACGATGCGCGCGCGGCGATATCGCCCGTCAGCCCTTCCGGCAGAATAATGGACGCGGAAAAACTGCGGCTCAGCAGTAAGCCAAAGACGGCAATACCTAACCCGGCACCCAGTTCATACGCCATGGTTTCAATCGCCCCGGCAGCCGCTGCTTTTTCCTTCGGCGCGGCGGCCATAATCGCCGCCGTTGACGCCAGCAAGGCGCTGGCGGCGCTAAAGCCGAGCAACACCATCAGCCCCCACGCCTGCCATTGCTGGGTGCTGAAATCCAGCATCGACAACCCAAGGAAGCTCAGCGCACTCAGCGCCATGCCGCTCGTTGCCACAGTACGCAGGCCAAGACGCGCAACCAGCACACCGGCTATCGGGCCGCTGAAACCACTAGCTACCATCAGCGGCAGCATAAATTTCCCGGCCTCAAACGGCGTGAAACCATGTACAAACTGCAGTTCCTGCGCCATCAGCAGCTCAAAACCGACCAGCGCAATCATTGCCGTCATCGCCATCACCACGCCGCTGAGAATAATGCGGTGGCTGAACAGACGCATATCGATCATCGGCTTCGCCGCACGAAGCTGGATACGAACAAACATCGTTAATAACAGCGCGCCGGTCACGAACGCCCCGCCGATAACCCACGGCGCAACCAGCCCTTTCATCGCGGTTTTGGCGCTATACACCAGCAGCAGGATCGCCACAATCAGCATAATGGCGTGACTCAGGTTCAACGGCTGATCGCGTCGGCCCGGCTGCTGCGGCACGAAGCGCGCGGAAAGTGCCATCACCAGCAACACGATTGGAACGTTAATCAGGAACACCGAGCCCCAGTAGAAGTGCTCCAGCAGCATGCCGCCAATCAACGGGCCAAAGGCTGCCCCGCCGGAACCAACCGCAGCCCAGACGCCAAGCGCGATGTTACGATGACGCGCATCGATAAACAGTGTACGGATCCCGGCAAGCGTCGCCGGGACGATCATTGCTGCGCCAATCGCCAGCACCGCGCGCGCCGCAATCAGCCAACCGGCATCTGGCGCAAACGCTGCCGCCAGCGACGCCAGGCCAAACAATCCGCTGCCAAGCAACAGCAGGCGTTTAAAACCGATGCGGTCGCCCAGCGCCCCCATCGGCAGTACCATTCCGGCCATCACCAGCGAGTAGATATCAATGATCCACAGTAATTCGTTGCCGCTTGCTCCAAGCGTCATACTCAACGTCGGCGCCGCCACATGCAGCACCGTCGCATCGATGGCGACCGGAATATAGACCAGCACGATAATCACTAACGCTAACCACTGACGAAACATAACTCTCCCTCATTTATTAAAGTTGGACATCCGTCCAGAACGCGATCCTACGGAAAGTTGAACAACTGTCCAGCTTTTTGTTAAACTCGTTGCGCGGTTATTGAGGATGAAAAATTATGGGTTATCTGAGTAAGGACGAACGACGGGAAGAAATTATGCAGGCGGCGATGCGCGTGGCGCTGGCCGAAGGTTTCCCGGCAATGACCGTCAGGCGGATCGCTACGGAAGCCAACGTTGCCACAGGCCAGGTCCATCACCATTTTGCTTCGGCAGGCGAACTCAAAGCCCAGGCGTTTATTCGCTTAACCCGTACCCTGCTGGATGCTAATCCGTTGCCGGAAAACGCCACGTGGCGTGAACGCTTATGCTCGATGCTTGGCAGCGATGACGGCGGGTTTGAGCCCTATATTCGCCTCTGGCGGGAAGCGCAGCTGATTGCCGCGAAAGATCCCGACATCAAGGCTGCTTATATTCTCACCATGCATATCTGGCATGATGAAACCACGGCGATTATCCGCCAGGGCCACGCGGCGCAGGAGTTTACGCTGCGCGATAGCCCCGAGCACATTGCCTGGCGGCTGATTGCGCTGGTTTGTGGGCTGGACGGCATGTACGCGCTGGGCATGACGGATATTAACGACGACGCCTTTGACCAGCATCTGGAAGCGGCGATCGCGCTGGAACTGTTTTCACTACCGCGCACACACAATATCTGACATGCGCGTGGTATAACGCGGCGAGAGCAGTTCTCGTTTCATCTGCCACGGCTGCGCGATACCTTGCCCGGCAAAATAGAGCGTCCCGCGCCCGGTCTTATGATTAATCGCATCCAACACGTTCATTAATGCTTCACTGTCCGCGCGCGGCGCGTTGTCATCAAACAGATTCAGCTGTGCAACGCCCTGGCTGAAAAAATCCCCCAGCATGACGCCCGCTTTCTGATAACGTCGCCCTTCTTTCCAGATAACCTCCAGACAGCGCGTCGCGGCATGGATAATATCGCGGCTATCCTGGGTGGGCGTCAGCAGCTTTACCGATGCACTGTTGCCGTAATAGGGCTGCCCGGCGGCAAACGGCGATGTTTTAATAAATGCCGAAATAAACCGACAATACTGATGTTCCTGACGCAGCTTCTCCGCCGCCCGGCAGGCGTACTCGCAGATAGCCTGACGCATATCTTCGTAATCCGTTACCGGCGCACCAAATGAGCGGGAGCTAATGATGTCTTGCTTCACCGGCACAAACTCTTCCAGTTCCAGGCACGGTTCACCGCGTAATTCGCGCACCGTGCGCTCCAGCACCACGCTGAAATGTTTGCGAATAAAGCGGATGTCCGTATCCGCGAGATCCAAAACGGTCTTGATACCCATCGCTTCCAGCTTTTTGCCGATCCGCCGCCCAATGCCCCATACTTCGCTGACCGGAAACGCCGCCATCAGTTTACGCTGCCGTTCGAGACTGGAGAGATCAACCACGCCGCCCGTTTGATGCTGCCATTTTTTGGCGGCATGATTTGCAAGCTTGGCGAGGGTTTTGGTTTGCGCGATCCCCACGCCTACCGTCAGATGGGTGCGTTGAGCAATAGTCTGCCGAATCTCCCGACCAAAATCGGTTAAATCACGACAATTTCTGACACCGGTAAGATCGCAAAATGCTTCATCGATACTGTAGATCTCCACACGCGGCGCCAGTTCTTCCAGGGTGAACATCACCCGCTCCGACATATTGGCATACAGCTCATAATTACTGCTGAATGCCACCACGCCATGACGCCGGAACTGCTCCTTCTGTTTAAAATAGGGCACGCCCATCGCCACCAGCGATTTCGCCTCTGCGCTACGGGCAATGACGCAGCCGTCGTTATTTGACAGTACTACCACCGGTTTGCCTTTGAGATCCGGCCTGAACACCGTTTCGCAGGAGGCATAAAAACTGTTCACATCCACCAGCGCAAACATAGTCAGCAGGCCGCTTTCACGATAAACGTCACCACACCAAAGATATCCAGCGGCATATCTTCGTTAATGCAGATAGGCGCATAGGCCGGATTACAGGGCACTAACTGGATCACCGGACGCAGTTGTAACCGCTTGACGGTAAATTCGCCATCGATAGCGGCGATAATAATATCGCCGTGTCTGGCGGTTCTCGCGCTGTCAACGACCAGCAAATCACCATTGCCGATACCCGCGTCGATCATCGAATCGCCCGTGGCGCGGATAAAATAGGTCGCGCTGGGATGCGCCACCATAAATTCGTTGAGATCGATTCCCCGCTCAACGTAGTCGCGTGCCGGGCTGGGAAAGCCGCATGGCACTAATTCACTGAAAAGAGGCGTAATTACGCTCTCGCGTTGTTCTGCAAGTTTGTACATCATGACCGTAAACACCAGATACTGTTTTTATATACAGTAGTAGTATTCATAAAGCTGATCAAGATGTGCTGAGGTACGAACGGTTAACCTATCACCGTTTTATCGATAAGTTTTTAATGTTCAGGAATATTAGTTTTGTAAATAATTCAGCCCTCAGACGAGGGCTGGCAAAGCGAGTTCGTTATTTACTGCTGCGGCGAGAGACATAATCCCGTTGCGTTTCGCCGGTATAAATCTGGCGCGGACGGTAGATAGTCAGCGGGGACTGATGCATTTCGTTCCAGTGAGCCACCCAACCCAGCGTACGGCCCACCGCGGCTACCACCACAAACATGGAAGATGGCAGGCCCATCGCTTTCAGGATCACCGCAGTGTAGAAATCCACGCTTGGCGACAATCCATTTTCAACAAACCAGGGATCGGTCAACGCCACTTCTTCGAGCGCCATCGCAACCTGTAGCAGACTGTCGGACATCCCCTGCTCCTTCAGCACACAATGACAGGTATCGCGCAGGATCGCCGCACGAGGATCAAGATTGCGATAACGCGAGTTACCAAATCCCAAACGGCGAAACGCCTGCGGGTCCCGCTTCGCATTGCGAAGGAACGCCGGTACCTGATCGACCGTTTCAATCTCTTCCAGCATGCGCATGCTGGCTTCATTCGCACCACCGTGCATCGGGCCCCACAGTGAGGCCAGCCCTGCCGCCACGCAGGCGAACAGATTCGCACCCGATGACCCGGCCGCGCGAACCGTCGTGGTCGATGCGCACTGACCATGATCGGCGTGCAGTACCAGAATCTGGTTCATCGCCTGTTCAATCACCGGATTAAGCTGATATTTCTCCGCGGGAATCGCAAACAGCATGTGCAGGAAATTGCCCGCATAGGAGAGATCGTTACGCGGATATTGCGCGGGTTGTTCGATGGTAAATTTATAGCTCATTGCCGCAAGCGTCGGCATTTTAGACAGTAATCGCGTAGCCGCCAGCGCCCGGTGTTCGGGATTTTCCACATCCAGCACATCGTGATAGAACGCCGCCAGCGCCCCCACCATGGCGCACATCAACGCCATCGGATGCGAGTCGCGACGAAAACCGCTGCACATCTTTGACATCTGCTCATGCACCAGCGTGTGCCGCGTAATGTTTTGTCGGAAGGCCTGATAACGGGATTCGTCCGGTGCGTGGCCTTCCAGCAAAATGTAAGCCACTTCCAGAAAGTCGCACTGACTGGCCAGTTGCTCAACCGGGTAACCACGGTGTAGCAGAATGCTTTTTTCCGTATCGATATAGGAAATCGCTGACTGACAGCCCGCCGTGTTAGAAAAACCGGGATCAAAGCCGTATAAGCGAGACTGATTCAGCGCCCGGATATCCATACCATCGTGCCCAAGCGTTGCTGACACGCGGTCCAGTATCACAGGCTCCTGCCCGTCCAAAGAAAGCGTTAGTGGTTTAGCACCCATCGGTAAGTGTCCCCTGTGCAATACGAAGCCATAACCTGAGGTAATATTTCAGGCAGAAAAACCAACATAACCAGAGCGATGGGGCGATTCTTTGATGTAAACGGCTAAAACGACGATAAAACGTGCGATGGATAAAAAACGGAGGTTTTTTTATGGCTGCTTGTTCAAAAACTCAAAAAAAAGGGTGCATTGAAGATACCTGCCAGCACATGAGATTGGCGGGGATAACTCCCCGCCTTGTCTCTTACTGTTTGGAGTCACACGCGGTGAAAACAGCAACCTCCGTTTGGTTTGTCCGGAAGTGGACCTCGCAGAGATCCTTCCGCATCGCCAACACCGCAAAAATCACGGTGATACAGATGATAACCAGGGCAATTAAGCCCGAACGCTGCCGTTTCATAGCCTGCTTCTCCTTGACCCGTAGGTCTGTAAGAGGCTAATCTTCATGTGTCGCATGTAGAAATCGCCTCAGATTAATATTTAACGTCTTGCAGGACGCTGAATGTGGTCTGGGGCTTTTCTCTATCTGCCGCTTGGTATTTGCCTGAGACAGATAGCCTCAAGCACCCGACGCAATATTACCTCTTCTGTTCTCTACTCCCGCAGTCTGAAAGCGGACTTGCCGTACTGTTCACTCGTCATCAATCCAGGCATTTCACCCACGGAATAAAACGGTTGAAGAACCAGCAATCAGGGAGATTCTGTGAAGATTACAGCTCGTTGCGATCCTGATATATAGACCTGTGTTATACATGCCGCGTTCAATTAGAGAATGTATCAGGAAGCGTTATGAAAAAATTTGCGATGGTCTTTGCCATTATTCTGGCGACGGCAACCGTCAGCGGTTGCGCACCATGGTGGGGGCCGGGTGGGCACGGTGGTCCTGGCGGACATGGAGGCCAACACTCAGGTGGGCCAGGCAATGGTCACGGGGGGCCTGGCGGTCGCTAGCGCTGTGTAATGCCAACAGGTATAGCCCAAAGATAAACCGCCCGGGGGCGGTTTATGAACGTCTGATTCAATGATGTGCTAATTCGCCAGAGCTATGTCTGGGGCCTAGTCGCCCTGCTTCCTTCAAGATTTCCTCAATGAGTTCCTCAAGGCACTCTTTACCATGATGGTCGCATACCAGATGTATCTGCCGTGATATCTCTTCTGTCTGCATGCCATCACACAAGGCGGATTTGAGCATTACCGCTGCCCAGCGTTTCGCTTCAGAGTGAGTTAACATACCCCCTCCCGATTCAGGATATCTCTCTAAGCGTAGTCTTCGCAGAAAAAAACTCCAGCAAATGAATAATCACTATGAGAAACAGAATATTTCAAATATGTCGACGTCTTGCATGCGGAGAAAAACGCGATAACGCGGTGTACTCAGTGAAGCTGTGTCGAAAACGCAGGGAAAATCAGCCCAGGTTTGTCCAGTCTGAGGTTAATGTAATCAAATCGAGCAAAACCGACACGGGGAATAATAATTTTTCGTAACGCTCTGTACTGAACTAAGGTCACCAATATCAATCTGTAGTGTCGGTCAATGAAAGAGAGTAATTCTCTATCGTTTAAACCATCGTCAACTTTCTCGATAAACCAAAGCGCCCACTGACGCTGCGTATATATATGTTCAACACGGATGGCATGCCCCAGTTGAAGAGATAACGTCACACCGATAGTACGTTCCGCAGTAGAGGATTTTTTTAAATCAATGACTCTCGTCAGGCCATATTTACGTCTACAGCTGAGAAAATCCAGAAGGCAGGAAACAGAACTTAGCGCCCCTTTTTCATCACTAAGCCCATGGGTATTCATGGTTTTTCTAAGTTCGATACAGTCCCGAAGGGCTGTCAATAGAATATAATCACATACGTTGTCGTTCATGCTTCCCTCGGTAAGTGGGTGGAAGCAGGACGTATTATTAAATCTTTGCTTCGTTAACTCACTATAGTTCAGATTGAAAAATCCGAAAAGAATTAACTATAAATTTACAATTTATAAACACAAAAAACCAACAAGATGGCCATTCTTACTGCATCAGAAAAATCGAAAAAGACAAATTGATTGCCTACTACTCATTAAGGATTAGTCACTTACATTAATTACTGACATTGATTATCACTAAAAACTGGATTAGCCTATGTCAGAAAAATCGCAATCGGATAGTCACAATGAAAAAAACCATGATAGCACTTTTTGTTCTCGGCCTGGCTGGCTGTAGTGCAAATAGCGTACAGAGTAATGCTGCACACGTTAGAGTCACCAATAATGAACCGGGTCGCGAATGTAAATTCCTCGGCGACATCACCGGGAGCCAGGGTAACTTCTTTACTGGCGGCTGGACATCAAACAGCAATCTTGAAACTGGCGCGCGTAACGATCTGAAAAACAAAGCGGCAGATATGGGAGGAAATGTGGTCGCGCTCATTACCCAAAGAGCGGGTCAAACCGGTAGTGCTTACGGCGGTACGGGTTCATCTGAACAAACCAATGTTACTTTATCTGGCAATGTTTATCGCTGCCCAGAATAAAAGCCAGGCCCTGCACAGGGCCTTTATTTTATTTAATAGCTAAAACCACATATTCAAATTATCACCCCAAATAAAGTTGGCCATAAAGAAAATTCTCATAATAAATTCAGCGTTAAAAAATAATCTAGAATTAATTATGAGGTTTTCATCAACGTGAAATGGAGGATTAACAATTGTCTATTCAACACGACGAAAAAGGCCAGGTTGTTATTGGAGAAGCTGCACTCGCCCTTGCACTTAGCGAGAAAGAGATTAGCGTAAATGCACTCATTATGCAGTTATCCCGGATGGAAGCAGGTTGCGTAACGGACGAACGGATACAGTCGATCGTCAAAGCCAGAAACTGGCTGATGAGCTTTGAGTATCCTCAGGAAGCCGCGGCATGCCTGCCCTATCTTAACAGCTAATGTGAACTGTCTTTATCTCGAGTAGAAGAGATATTCATGGACGTAGTCCGGTTTCCACCGGAAAACGGCGAAGACAACCTCAACGGTTACGCGCAAGCGTTTTCCGGCTGGAATATCTGTCACGGATGACGCTTTTATTCATTAATTTAATAACAACGAGTATTTCCGGAATAGTAAATCTTACACCATGAGATAATCAGACTTTTCTGTCAAAAACACGTCTCTCATCCCCTCACATTAATCTAAACTATAGTTTTAATGTAACAAAAAAAATCTTCATCCTTCCTGATGACCAGGAGATAAAATGTCTGATTTAAATGAACGCGTTGAAACGCTAGAAAAAACCATTGCCGACCTAAGCCTTGACCTTCAGGCGTCCAGGATTGCTATAACCGTATTAACGAACGTTATTAATAAGATGAGCGGTACCCCTGGATATGTAGCCAATTCGTATGAAGAAGAAAATAGCTCGGCCCCTTTGGTTAAGTTTAACCATCCGGAGCAGGATGGTTATGAGGAAAAGCTTACTGAAAAAGTGTTGGCACTGATTGCCAAAACACACTGATTCAAAGCGCGATAAAGGAAGTGGCTGTGTAAATTCAGCCACTTCCCGGCCCTTAATGCTTCACCATGATATGCCGCACGACCGTATAATCCTCCAGCCCGTACAGTGACATATCCTTGCCGTATCCCGACAGTTTCTGCCCGCCATGCGGCATTTCGCTCACCAGCATAAAGTGGGTATTGACCCAGGTGCAGCCATATTGCAACCGCGCGCTGACGCGATGTGCGCGACCGACATCCTGCGTCCACACAGAGGACGCCAGTCCATACTGTGAGTCGTTCGCCCACGTCAGCACCTGCGCTTCATCATCAAATGCGGTCACACTCACCACCGGGCCGAATACTTCACGTTGGACGATATCGTCCTGCTGCTTTGCGCCCGCCAGCAGCGTCGGCAGGAAGTAATAACCTTTACTCTCAGCCTTATGACCGCCCGCGATCACCTTGACGTGCGGCAGCGCTTTCGCTTTGTCTACCGCCGCGCTAACACGCTCAAGATGGGCAATCGAACTCAGTGGCCCCAGTTCCGTACTCTCATCATTCGGATCGCCAATTTTCAGGCTGGCCACCGCTGCGCCGAGTTTTTCAACCAACCGCTCATAAACCCCTTTCTGCGCATAGATACGACAGGCAGCGGTACAATCCTGCCCGGCATTGTAGAAACCGAAGGTGCGCACGCCCTCAACCACGGCATCAATATCCGCGTCATCAAAGACGATCACCGGCGCTTTCCCGCCCAGTTCCATGTGCGTACGTTTTACCGAGGAGGCAGTATGCGCAATGATGTGCTCCCCGGTGGCGATGGAACCGGTCAGCGACACCATGCGAACTTTAGAGTGTCCGGTCAGCGGATCGCCCACCGTCTTGCCTCGCCCAAACAGCACGTTCAGCACGCCTGCCGGGAAGATATCTTTCGCCAGTTCAGCCAGCGCCAGCGCGGTCAGTGGCGTGATTTCAGACGGTTTGATCACCACGCAGTTGCCCGCCGCCAGCGCCGGGGCCAGCTTCCAGGCCGCCATCATTAGCGGATAGTTCCACGGGGCGATAGAGGCGACCACGCCGACCGGATCGCGACGGATCATCGACGTGTGCCCTTCCAGATATTCTCCCGCCGCCAGGCCATTGAGGCAACGCGCCGCACCGGCAAAGAAGCGGAAGACATCAACAATGGCCGGAAGCTCATCATTCAGTACGCAGTGCAGCGGTTTACCGCAGTTCAGAGACTCTAATTTTGCCAGCGTCTGAGCATGCGCTTCGATGGTATCCGCCAGTTTTAACAGACATTCCGCGCGGTGCTTCGGCGTGGTTTGCCCCCACTCGACGAAGGCACGGTCAGCCGCTTCCACGGCCGCGTTCACCTGCTGAGGAGACGCTTCGGCTATCTCCAGCAATACCGCACCCGTTGCCGGGTTGTACACGGGCTGCGTCTCGCCTTCACCCGCTACCAGCTCGCCATTAATCAATAAGTTATGTTGCATCGCTGTATCCTGTCTGATTGAGTTATTTACCACCGCTGGCCGCTGTCTCATCATCACGAGTCAGCCACCATGCCCCTAAAATCGGTATTGCTGTAATCATCATCACCAGAAGCGCTACGACGTTGGTGACCGGAACATCTCGCGGCCTGCCCAGCTGATTTAACAACCACAGCGGCAACGTGCGCTCATGGCCTGCCGTAAAGGTCGTCACGATGATTTCATCAAACGACAGCGCGAAAGCCAGCATTCCGCCCGCCAGCAGTGCGGAGCCCAGATTCGGCAGAACGACATAGCGAAAGGTTTGCCAACCGCTGGCCCCGAGATCCATCGATGCCTCGACCAGGCTCCATGAGGTTCTACGAAAACGCGCAATCACGTTATTGAATACCACCACCACGCAAAACGTGGCGTGCCCTATCACTATCGTCAGCAGACCGGGTTCAAGCCCCACCGTTTTGAAGGCGCTGAGCAGAGCAAGACCCGTGACGATACCCGGCAAAGCAATCGGTAACAGCAGCAGCAACGAGATGGCGTTTTTGCCAAAAAACTCACTGCGCCAGAGCGCGGCGGCGGCCAGCGTACCCAGAACCAGCGCGATAGCCGTCGATAACGAGGCAATTTTAAGTGACAGTGTCACCGCCTCAAGGATATCGCTACGCCCGGCAGCTTCGCTAAACCAACGTAGCGTCAGCCCTTGCGGCGGGAAGCTAAATGCGGCGTCCTCGGTGTTGAAGGCGTAGATAGCGATAATCAACAGCGGGAAGTGAAGAAATACCACGCCGCCCCAGGCTGCGATACGAACGAACAACGGTGCGCGATTAGAGTGCATCGAAGGCTCCCAGGCGTTTCACAAACGCCAGATAAAGCGCAATCAGCACGATGGGGACCAGCGTAAACGCAGCGGCCATTGGCATATTGCCAATCGCCCCCTGCTGGGAATAGACCATATTGCCGATAAAATATCCCGGCGGCCCCACCAGCTGCGGCACAATAAAGTCGCCGAGCGTCAGTGAAAAGGTAAAGATGGAGCCTGCCGCCACGCCGGGGATCGCCAGCGGCAATACCACATAGCGAAACGTCTGGCGCGGGTGTGCGCCCAAATCGGCGGAGGCCTGCATCAGTGACGGCGGAAGACGCTCCAGCGCAGCCTGAATCGGCAGGATCATAAACGGCAGCCAGATATAGACGAACACCAGAAAGCGCCCGAGCCCGGAGGTGGATAGCGTATTTCCGCCGACGCCAGGCACGGTCAAAATTGCGCTCAACACGCCGCCGAGCCCCATATGGTTGAGAAACCACTGCGCCACGCCATCTTTCGCCAACAGCAGCGTCCAGGCGTACGCCTTAACGATATAGCTGGCCCACATCGGTAACATCACCGCGATATAGAAAAACGCCTTCATCTTTCCCGAAGTGTAGCGCGCCATGTACCACGCCATCGGAAATGCCAGAATGGCGCTGGCAATCGTCACCGCGATGGCCATGGTGAGCGTTCGCAAAATGATGTCGTAATTGGCCGGGTTAAACAGCGCCCGAAGATTCGCCAGCGTGAGATCCGGTGTTACTGACATGGTGAAATCGTCGAAGGTATAGACCCCCTGCCACAACAGTGTCAGCAGCGAACCAAAGTAAACGACGCCGAACCACATCAACGGGCCGAGCAACAATAAAAAGAGCCCCAGCGCGGGCTTGCGCCAGAACAAGCCCGAAAGCCGTGCGGAACTGGCGGAAGCACTGGATTTACTGATACTCATCTCCATTTACCTCCCTCCATCCAGCGGCACCATCGCGTCGCGCGCCCACGACGCCAGCACCGTCTGTCCGGTTTGCGGCCCGCTGGGGGTTAGATCCGTGGAGACGTTGGCTTCACTGACCAGCAGTTTTCCGCCACCTTCAAGCAGCAGTTCAAAACGCGTGGCGGCCCCCTGATACTGCACCGACTGCACCACGCCGCGAGCCTGAATTTCCCCTGGCGTATTCAGGCGAATATGTTCCGGGCGCAGCGACCAGTCACCGCTCATTCCGCAAAGGGTTGTCGCCTGCGCCGAATCAAAGACATTCGAGGTGCCGACAAACCCGGCGACAAATGGCGTGCGCGGACGCAGATAGAGTTCGCGCGGCGTGTCCACCTGCTCGATGCGACCGTTATTGAACACCGCAACCCGGCCAGACATCGACAGCGCTTCGCCCTGATCGTGGGTGACAAAAATAAAGGTGATCCCAAGTTCCTGTTGCAGCTTTTTCAACTCAACCTGCATCTGTTCACGCAGTTTGAGATCCAGCGCGCCCAGCGGTTCGTCCAGCAGCAGAACGCGCGGCTGATTGACCAGCGCACGCGCGATTGCCACGCGCTGACGCTGACCGCCGGAAAGCTGTGACGGTTTACGATCCCAGGCAAACCCCAGCGCCACCTGCTCCAGCGCCAGTCGCGCCCGCGCATGTCGCGCTTTCTTCGCCACGCCTTTCACCATCAGCCCATAGGCCACGTTGTCGAGAATCGACATATGCGGGAACAGCGCGTAATCCTGGAAAACCGTATTCACATCGCGCTCCCACGGCGGGAGTTCGCTGGCCTGACGGCCAAAAATAGAAATCGCGCCGCCTGAAAGCTGTTCAAAACCGGCAATCAGCCGCAGGCAGGTGGTTTTACCGGAGCCAGAAGGCCCCAGCATCGAAAAGAACTCCCCGTCGTGGATGGCAATACTGACGCCATCCACCGCACGAACCTCACCATACAGACGGGAGACATCATGAAACTCTACAGCGTACGTCATGTTTCACTCCCGGGCGATCAGCGGCCAC
The DNA here is from genome assembly GCF_021172065.1 of Pseudocitrobacter corydidari. Taxonomy (NCBI): domain Bacteria; kingdom Pseudomonadati; phylum Pseudomonadota; class Gammaproteobacteria; order Enterobacterales; family Enterobacteriaceae; genus Pseudocitrobacter; species Pseudocitrobacter corydidari. Next base: position 1,441,352 of record NZ_CP087880.1, read on the forward strand.
CCATAATGGCGATGTAATCCTGCGTCCAGCGGCTGTAAGGCACATATTTCCCGCCTTCCGCCACCGGCGTTTTCCAGAATGCGATTTTGTCGAAGAAGTTATAGCCGTTGGTTTCACAGCCTTTTTCGCCCAGCAGCGGGCTGGCTTTACAGCCTTCCGCCACCACAGGCAGCGAGCCGAACCAGGCCGCGACATCACCCTGCACTTTTGGCGTCAGTGACCAGTTCATCCACTTGTACGCACAAACAGGATGTTTCGCCTCAGCATGCAGCATGGTGGTATCCGCCCAGCCGGTGACGCCTTCTTTCGGGAAGACCGTGGCAATCGGCTGACCTTCACCCTTCAGGCCGTTAGCCTGATACGGCCACGCGCTGGACGCCACCACGCCTTCGTTTTTAAAGTCGCTCATCTGGACAGTCGTATCGTGCCAGTAGCGGTGGATTAACCCATGCTGATCGCGCAGCACTTTCAGCACCGCCTGATACTGTTCTTCGGTCAGTTGATAAGGGTCATCAATGCCCAGCGCCGGTTGCGTGGCTTTCACGAACAACGCCGCATCGGCGATATAAATCGGGCCATCGTAGGCCTGAACGCGACCCTGGTTGGATTTGCCATCCGAAAGGTTTTGTTTCACAAAAACAACGTTCCAGGAGTCCGGCGGCGTTGGGAATATTTTGGTGTTATACATCAGCAGGTTTGGCCCCCACTGATACGGCGTACCGTACACTTTGCCGCCGACGTTAAACCAGGCGCCCTTTTCCAGACGCGGGTCGAGGGTTTTCCAGTTAGCGATCAGTTCAGGATTGATCGGCTGCACGCGTTTGCCCATAATCAGGCGCAGCGAGGCGTCGCCGGACGCGGTGACAAGGTCATAGCCGCCCTTCGCCATCAGGCTCACCATTTCATCTGACGTCGCGGCGGTTTTAACGTTAATTTTGCAGCCGCTCTCTTTTTCAAACTGGCTCACCCAATCGTACTGTTTATCGGTTTCGCCCCGTTCGATGTAACCCGGCCAGGCGATAATATCCAAACGCCCTTCTCCTTTATCGAGTGATTTAGGCGGTTCGGCGGCGTGCGCCACAGCGATAGTCATCCCGAGCGCGCACAGGCTGCTGCAGGCAAATTTCTTGCTCATAAAGATTTACTCCTGTCACAATGAAATTGAGCGGCAGCCGTGCCGTAAAAATATCTCCCTCACTAAAAATAGATGGCGTAACTCAAGGCCTCGCGGGCGCGAGAAGAAATTTGTGCAGGTTGTGACAAAGTACGCATTCCGCGTATATGAAAGGATGACCTGCTCAGAATATGGATTATAGACAAGGAGTTAGGGCGTGGTGCGGCTATGCGAATTTCCTATGACCGCGGCGGAATAAAATAACCCACGGCCATTGTTTGATCATACCAATAATTAATTCAGAAGCTGGCGAATGAGTTTACCGAGTATTTCCACTGCGCGATCTTCCCGCTCTCCCCAGCCCCACGCGGTATTAAAGCGGAAAAAGGACGCCCAGTTATCGGTGGTGGAAAACATTTTGCCCGGCGCAATGCTAATGTGATGTTCAAGCGCCATCGCGCTGAGTACGCCTGCGTCAATTCCGGCGGGCAATTCCAGCCATAAGAAATAACCGCTGTCGTTATGGTGAATTTTGACTTCCGGCGGCAAATGACGCAGTAACGCCTGCCACGCCAGCTGTTTACGTTCGGCCAGTTGACGCCGCAAGCGTCGCAAATGCGCGTCGTAACGTTTGGTGGCGAGATAATCCACCAATGCCATCTGCATCGGTGAACTGGTAGAGAGCGTACTCATCAACTGCAAATGCTGAATCCGCCTGGCGTGCTTGCCTGCCGCTACCCAGCCAATACGGAAACCCGGCACCAGGCACTTGGAAAAAGAGCTACAGTGCAGCGTCATGTCGTCGCGATCCCACGCCTTTGCAGGGAGGGGTTTATCACGGCCAAAGTAGAGTTCGCTGTACACATCGTCTTCTATCAGCGTCACATTGTGCGCCGTCAGCAACGCCACGAGCTGCGCTTTCTTCTCCGGAGACAGCGTGAAACCCAGCGGATTCTGGCTATTGGTCATCAGCCAGCAGGCTTTCACCGGATAATTTTGCAACGCCTGCGCCAGCGCATCGAGATCGATACCTTCTTTCACATCCGTCGCCACCGAGAGCGCCTTCAGTTTCAACCGTTCCAGAGCCTGCAACGCACCGTAGAAACAAGGGTTCTCAACAATCACCCAATCCCCCGGTTCAGTCACCGCCTGCAGGCTCAGATTCAGCGCCTCAAGCGCCCCGGCGGTGATCACTATCTCATCCGGAGAAACCGTTATGCCCTGCAACGCGTAACGCCTGGCGATAGCATGACGCAGCTCATCATTGCCCGGCGGCAGGTTTTCAATCACGCTCATCGCCGTGGCGGTTTTGCTTACCTGCGCCAGTGAGCGGTTTAGCTGCGGCAGTGGAAACAGCCGTGGGTCAGGGAACGCCGAGGCAAACGGCAGCACAGACGCATCGCGGCTGGCCTGTAATACCTCGAAAATATAGGTGTTGATATCAACGGCTTCATCACGCATCACCTGCACAGGCGGACGGCTGGGGCGCTGCACCACCGCACGCGGCGCAACGTAATAGCCCGACTGCGGGCGGGCGATGATTCGCCCCTGGCTTTCCAGCAACTGATAAGCATGACTGACGGTCATAAAACTCATGCCGCTGTTCACCACCTGCTCGCGCAGCGACGGTAGCCTGTCGCCGGGTTGCCAGACGCCGTTCTCTATCTGATCCGTCATCTGTTGCGCAAGCCGCTGGTATTTTTTCATCGCTTTGTCCGATTTACGATTGAGTAACCAGCATCTTATAACAGTTTTACAAAAACTTCATTTTCGCGTAACTGTTATGAATAGTCCGAAAGTGCGTTTTTTCTGAAGTACGTATTAGACATAAACACGATGAACAATAATCATGAGGGTATTCGACGACTACCCATCATGGGGAATGGTCAATTACCGCAGTAACAATAACACTGTGTTAAAGCGTACGGATTTGTAAAAAGTATTAAGAATCAGCAAAGAATGAAATCTTGACTGGAAAAGATGCGCTGATGAGATATGAATTATAGAGGACAGCAATATGGCGTTAAGGAGCGTTATGCAGGATCACACCTATTTATGCCCGGACTGTGAAGAACCCATATTTAAACCGGGCACAGTTATTTACACGCCAGAAGAGATTAGCAACTGTCACTGCCAACAATGTGGCCGTGCGTATACGCCAGAAGATGTCATCAACCAGGCGCGCAAAGCCGCCGCAGCCCTGCTGCGTAACGCTCTGTACTGCCAGGAATGAACGTCAGTGTTTACGCTTAGCGCCAGTATGTATGTCTTTTCTTGATTGGCCCACGGAATAACGAGGGAGCGGCTTTCTTACTGCGAGTCAATAACATAAGCAGTACACACATAAAGCTAATAAAACCTAAAAAAACGCCCTGACCTGCGGCGATCATTAGGTGCATTAAAGATGTATATTCAACGATCATATCAGCCAGACTTCTTTATACTCTTACTGCCCACTGCGGGTGGTTAAAAAATCAGCAAAAGAAAATGTGTAATTATCAGAAAAGGGTTTTATTAGCCGACGAAGAAAATGACACGTCGGTTAACCGGCGCAAATTATATGACAGGATGCGGTAAAAACGGAACTGCTAATTCTGGTAATCGCGCGATGCGTCACAGGAAAAAGATTGCAAAATGTTAAGTAAAAACCCAATCGTACATTTCCCATGACGCCACAATGATGCAGATTTGTTAATTCATCACGCCAGTATAGCCGTGGATCGCCATATATAACCCAACCGCACCAATCAATGCGCTGGAGAAATAAGGCGCGCGTCGGGCCAGGGTATCAAAACCGCGCCAACGTTTGGCGACCTGGCGAACGCTGACTGCCGCTCCAATCCCCACGGTGACCAGCGTCAACGCCAGCCCGATACTGAAACAAACCACCAGGGTTGCCCCCAGCGTCACCGCTTTAAGCTGGATGCAAATCAACAGTACGGTGATTGCAGCCGGGCACGGGATCAGCCCGCCCGTCAGACCAAACAGCAGAATTTGCCAGTTGGTGACCTCTTTACCGCTGAAGCGGCGCTTAATATCCGACGCATGCGCCAGGGCATGCGCGTCCTGATACTCCCGGGAGTTCACATCCAGCCCGGCAAACTCGGCATGTGCGTGGTGGTGATCGTCGTGATGATGATCATGTCCGTGGTGGTGGTCGTGGTCATGGTCGTGGTCGTGGTCGTGGTCGTGGTCGTGGTCGTGGTCGTGGTCGTGGTCGTGGTCGTGGTCGTGGTCGTGGTCGTGGTCGTGATGCACCTCTTCCTGCATTTGCAACAACCAGTTTTTCTCGCCGCGCCAGGTCCGCCAGAACATCCAGAAAGCAGTCGACAGAATAATGACGGCGGACACCAGTTGCAGCCAGGGTTCCGCCGATTCTGCAGTAAACTTATTGCTGATATACATCCCGCCGAAAGCAATCAACCAGACCACCATGGTATGAGAAAGCGTCGCCGCCAGCCCCAGCATCGCTGCCTGTCTTACCGTGCCTTTAATGGCGATGATAAAAGCCGCCATCATCGTTTTCGAATGCCCCGGCTCCAGCCCGTGAAGTGCACCAAGCAAAATGGCACTCGGAATGAAAAACCAGGCGTTTCCTTGCTGAAGAAGTGTTGTGAATTCGTTCATGAGAATAGTTATTGGTTAGAGATGGACGCACCGAATTCTACTCCCCCCCAGTACCGAATACTACCCCCCAGTAGAATGCTAATGCTATAATCAACATCGATTTTAAGTCAGAGAGATATCAGCATGTCGCATACTATTCGTGATAAACAGAAGCTTAAAGCCCGTGCCAGCAAGATTCAGGGTCAGGTGGTGGCGCTCAAAAAAATGCTCGATGAGCCTCATGAATGTGCCGCCGTGCTACAACAAATCGCCGCTATTCGCGGTGCGGTGAACGGTTTAATGCGCGAAGTTATCAAAGGCCATCTGACGGAACATATCGTTCATCAGGGCGAAGAATTGAAGCGTGAAGAAGATCTTGAAGTGGTGCTGAAGGTGCTGGATTCCTATATCAAGTAATCCAGAAATGTGGACCGCCATCGAGGCCTCGAACCCCGTCCCTTCCAATCGAAAATCGTCTGCTCTTCCAGTTGAGCTAATGGCGGTTTGCTGTGTCATGCTGAACAACGAGCGGCAGAGTAATCCCCTCTACTTCAATGAAAGTTAAACAAAAATCCGGAACCGAAAAAGCTTAACTTTCCTTACATTTCGCTCAGTCATTCGCACGACTCCTCTCCCCCGGATGTATAACAGTTAACGCAACTGTTATCTAAAAACATCGCTTTGCTGTACATGTCACCGGATTGTTACGCACCTTACAATTTGACCGAACAAAAATTGATGCGGAGTTTTGCATGTTTGGTCTTGATGCGTTTCACCTGGCGCGAATACAGTTCGCCTTCACCGTCTCCTTTCACATTATCTTTCCCGCCATCACCATCGGGCTTGCCAGCTATCTGGCGGTGCTCGAAGGGTTATGGCTCAAAACCCGTCAGCCGGTCTGGCGTTCGCTCTACCATTTCTGGTCGAAGATTTTTGCCGTTAACTTTGGGATGGGCGTTGTTTCCGGGCTGGTAATGGCCTATCAGTTTGGCACCAACTGGAGCGGTTTCTCACAATTTGCAGGCAGTATTACCGGCCCGCTGCTCACCTATGAAGTGTTAACCGCCTTCTTCCTCGAAGCGGGTTTCCTCGGCGTGATGCTCTTTGGCTGGAATAAAGTCGGGCCGGGGTTACACTTCTTCGCGACCTGCATGGTGGCACTGGGTACGCTTATCTCAACGTTCTGGATCCTCGCGTCAAACAGCTGGATGCAAACACCGCAGGGCTTCGAGATCGTGAACGGCCAGGTTGTACCGGTTGACTGGTTCGCGGTGGTCTTCAACCCGTCATTCCCCTATCGCCTGTTACATATGACGGTGGCGGCTTTCCTGAGCAGCGCCCTGTTTGTCGGCGCATCTGCGGCCTGGCATCTGCTGCGCGGTAATAACACGCCCGCTATCCGCACCATGTTTTCGATGGCCCTGTGGATGACGCTTATCGTCGCGCCCATTCAGGCCATGATTGGTGATATGCACGGTCTGAATACGCTGAAACACCAGCCGTCAAAAATCGCCGCCATTGAAGGTCACTGGGAAAATCCGCCGGGCGAGCCTACACCGCTGCTGCTGTTTGGCTGGCCCGATATGGAGCAGGAACGTACCCGCTACGGCCTGGAGATCCCCGCGCTGGGAAGCTTAATCCTCACCCATAGCCTCGACAAACAGGTCCCGGCGCTGAAGGAGTTTGCCAAAGAGGACCGCCCGAACTCCACTATCGTCTTCTGGTCGTTTCGCATTATGGCCGGTCTTGGCATGCTGATGCTGCTGTTAGGCGTCGCCGCGCTGTGGCTGCGCAAAAAGCAGCGCCTCTATGTTTCGCGCCCCTTCTTATGGTTTGCGTTGCTGATGGGGCCATCTGGCTTAATCGCCATTCTCGCAGGATGGGTCACCACCGAAGTGGGCCGGCAACCATGGGTAGTGTATGGCCTACAGCGTACGGCGGATGCGGTTTCCGCCCACGGAGATTTGCATATGAGCATCAGCCTGTTGGCCTTTTTTGTGGTCTACAGCTCGGTCTTCGGCGTCGGATACAGCTATATGGTGCGCCTGATCCGCAAAGGGCCGCAGGATTTTACTCCGCCCACTGACGGTACGCCTGCGCGTCCTCTTTCCGCCGCAATTACCCCTACTCATTCACAGGAGCAGCACTGATGGGCGTCGACCTCTCTATTATCTGGTTTGTGATTATCGTCTTCGCCACCCTGATGTACATCGTGATGGATGGTTTTGATTTGGGGATCGGTATTTTGTTCCCCTTCACCCGCGATGCCGTCGATCGCGATGTGATGGTAAACAGCGTCGCCCCGGTGTGGGACGGCAACGAAACCTGGCTGGTGCTGGGCGGCGCGGCGCTGTTTGGCGCGTTTCCGTTGGCCTATGCGGTAATCATCGATGCGCTGACCATCCCGTTATCGTTGATGCTGATCGGCCTGATTTTTCGCGGTGTGGCGTTTGAATTTCGCTTTAACGCGACGCCATCGCATCGCCCCTTCTGGGATAAAGCCTTTCTCGGCGGCTCTATTCTGGCGACATTCAGCCAGGGCGTAGTGGTCGGCGCGGTACTGAACGGTTTTCCGGTCGTTAACCGCACCTTCGCCGGTGGCCCCTTCGACTGGCTGACGCCGTTTACGCTGTTCTGCGGATTGGGTCTGGTCGTGGCCTATGCCTTGCTGGGCGCAACCTGGCTGATCATGAAAAGTGAAGATCCATTGCAACGTATTATGCGCCGCCACGCGCGTGGGCTTTTGCTGGCGCAGCTGGCGGTGATTGCGGTGATTAGCGCGTGGACGCCGCTGGCGCATCCGGCCATTGCACAACGCTGGTTTACGCTACCTAATCTGTGGTTCCTGTTGCCGGTTCCGTTGCTGGTGATGGCCGTAAGCCTGATCATCTGGCGTACGCTGGCCCGTCCGGAATGCCATGCCCAGCCGTTTGTCTTGACGCTGGTACTGATTTTCCTCGGTTTTAGCGGGCTTGGAATCAGCATCTGGCCGCATATTATTCCGCCCGATATCACCCTGTGGCAGGCCGCCGCGCCGACGCAAAGCCAGGGCTTTATGCTGATTGGCGCCCTGCTGATTATTCCCATTATTCTGGTTTATACCTTCTGGAGCTACTACGTCTTCCGTGGGAAAGTGCAACATGGCGAGGGGTATCACTGATGCAAAAATCATGGTTTCAGCGGCTATTCTGGCTGGCCGCAATCTGGGGCGGCAGCGTATTAACACTGGCCGTAGTGGGGTATTTATTTCGTTTAATGATGACGGCTGCCGGATTTAAATCCTGAGGATACGAGACACAATCGGTCCCCTCTCCATATCGGAGAGGGGTTAGCTTTTACTTACGCTTAGGCAACGTCTTCAGCAGCTCATCCGGGCTGACCGACGCCACTATGCTTCCCGGCAGTGGCATCTTCAGGACGTGATTCTTCATTTTCCCGATCACATGCATTTCACACGGGCGACAATCAAACTTCAGCGTCAATACTTCATCACCGTGAACCAGCTGCATCGGCGTGGCGCGCCAGCTCTTAATGGAGCCTTTGGCCTGTTTCGGGCACAAATTAAAGGCAAAGCGCAGACAGTGTTTGGTGATCATCACCGGCACATCGCCCTTCTCTTCATGCGCTTCATACGCCGCATCGATAAGCTTCACGCCAAAGGTCTGATAGAACTCGCGCGCTTTGTGGTTGTAGACGTTTGCCAGGAAGCTAAGATGCGTTTCCGGATAGACCGGCGCTGGCGTACTGACCGGTTTACGGCTGCCACGTTGATACGCCGCCAGGCGCGCCGTTTCCAGCATCTCCACGGTTTCACGACGCAACTGATTCAGCACGCTGTTTGGGACAAACAACGCTTCCGCTAACTGCACGTCGGTGCGGCGCGGGTAATAACAGGTCTGGCCCAGTTTGGCGATGCCGTCCTGCAACTGACTCAGCGCTTTTTCCGCATTGTTGGCCGGGGCGAATTCACCATCCAGCGTATGGGTCACGCTGACGCCATCTTCGCTGGTCATGGTCAGCACCAGTTGCTCCTGCCAACCCGACAGTTCAACGTCCACGCCAATGCGGCGTTCGCTGGATGTTTTCAGCAGCGCCTGCTGCCAGTTATGGTCAAGGTTACGGTTGAGGACGTGATTCGGACGCACCTTATGCAGATCGGCCGGCATTTCGTTTGGCCAGACACGATAGCGATTTTCACCGGTCTTCTCGACCGTATTCGCACGGAAGCCCACTACTTCGCGTTTAATCAGCACGTTCAGGCCATCACCGTTGGCTAATGGTTCGGTCACTTCCACATCCAGGTGATCTTTGCTGACTTTCAGCACTTCACCGACCGGAAGACCGACGAACTTCGGCGAATCAAAGGCACCGATGTCACCTTTACGCGCGTTAACGAAATAATCCGTGCTGCCGCGATGGAATGTTTTATCGGTGGACGGAATAAAGAAATGCTCCGTACGCCCCGCAGAAGCGCGCGCCAGGTCGCCGCGTTCTTCAATAATCGCATCGAGCATCTGGCGATAATGGGCGGTGATATTTTTCACGTAGCTCATGTCTTTGTATCGCCCTTCAATTTTGAAGGAGCGGACACCCGCATCAATCAACGCGCCAAGGTTGGCGGTTTGATCGTTATCTTTCATCGACAGCAGATGTTTTTCGAACGCCACCACGCGGCCCTGATCGTCCTTCAGGGTATACGGCAGACGACAGGCCTGTGAGCAATCGCCACGGTTCGCGCTGCGCCCGGTCTGGGCGTGGGAGATATTGCACTGGCCGGAATAGGCCACACACAGCGCGCCATGAATAAAGAATTCGATGGTCGCATCGGTGCTTTCATGGATTGCCTGAATCTGTTGCAGGTTCAGCTCGCGCGCCAGAACGATCTGACTGAAGCCCACTTCAGAAAGGAATTTTGCTTTCTCAACGCTGCGGATATCGCACTGCGTACTGGCGTGCAGCTCAATCGGCGGAATATCTAACTGCAGTATGCCCATATCCTGCACAATCAATGCATCCACGCCGGTCTCGTAGAGATCGGTAATCAGCTTCTGCGCGGGCGCCAGCTCATCATCATGAAGAATGGTATTAAGCGTGATAAAAATCTTCGCACCGTAGCGATGGGCGAAAGGCACCAGTTCGGCAATATCACTCAGGCTGTTGCTGGCATTATGGCGAGCACCAAAGCCAGGGCCGCCGATATAAACCGCGTCCGCACCGTGAAGAATGGCTTCGCGGGCAATCGCCGTATCTCGGGCCGGGCTCAGTAATTCAAGATGATGGTTTTGCAGGCGCATACAGTCGTTATTATCCGTTGGGGTCAAAATGGCGGCTATTGTAGTCAGTTCCTGGCGCAGACCAAACACTTTTCCACCACCTCTGCGCGGTCAATTTCTCTTTTCCGGCAAAGTATCGAAGAATTAACTATTTCCGCGCACACACCGGGCCGATTACAGTGACTGCGTATTCCGGATTTCCTCGTCACGTTATTGATGATTTCTGTCTCTATGACGCACCGCAAGCTCGCTTGCGGTTTTTTCTTTTGGGTAGTGAATCAACGAATGAAAATGCGCGGGCTGGTCGCTGCTGTTGCGATAAGCATGCGCTTCGTCACCGGCAAAACGTAACCCTTCTCCTGGCGTCAGGCTGCGCCACACACCCGCCACGCGCATATCGAGCGTACCGCTAATGGCAACGACGTGCTCAATGACGCCCTTTTCATGCGGCGTCGATTCGCTTAACGCGCCGGGGGCCAGCACGATAGAAAAGTGGTCAAAGCACAGTTCCGGGTCCCACGGAAAAACAGGCGTAACGACCATCGCCCGCTGCTGCGGATCAAACGCGCCGGGCACCTCAACCTGCGGAGGCGTGATAAAAACTGAAAACGGTACATTCAAGCCAGTGGCGATTTTCCACAACGTCGCCACCGTCGGGCTGGATTCATTACGCTCGATTTGCCCCAGCATCGCTTTAGACACGCCCGTCTCTTCCGCCAGCCGCGACAGGCTCCACTCGCGCTGCTGGCGCAGGGATTTCAGTGTGGCTGACAGATGTTGTGCAATATTCATATCACCTCTCCAGTGCAGAAACGGCTTTATTATATCAAAGGTTTACTGATCACCCTGTGATAATCATCATGACTTGTGCGCTATAACGCTCAATGCTACAGTGTTTTTGGACGTTATAACGCACAAGAGGTTTGCATGTTCACTCGTTTCTGTCCCTTCCCGACGTTGCTGGCGGGGTTTGTCGCCGTGCTGGTGGGCTACGCCAGCTCAGCCGCTATCATCTGGCAGGCCGCTGCCGCTGCGGGGGCAAACGCTTCGCAAATTGCCGGATGGATGACGGCGTTAGGGCTGGCGATGGGGATCAGCACGCTGGCGCTGACGCTCTGGAAAAAAGCGCCCATTTTAACGGCCTGGTCGACGCCAGGCGCAGCGTTACTGGTGGGCGGCTTACAGGGCGCAACGCTCAACGAGGCGGTGGGGATTTTTATCTTCGCTAACGCGCTGATTGTATTGTGCGGCGTGACCGGATTATTTGCCCGGTTAATGAAATTAATTCCACATTCGCTGGCGGCGGCGATGCTGGCGGGGATCTTACTGCGTTTTGGCCTACAGGCGTTTTCCAGCCTGCAAAATCACCTCGTCTTGAGCGGCAGCATGCTGGTAGCCTGGCTTCTCTGTAAAGCTTTTGCCCCGCGTTATGCGGTGGTCGCCGCGCTGGTCGTGGGAAGCCTCGCGGCCTGGATGAGCGGTGAGGTTCAGCGCAATACGCTCTCTTTCGCCCTCGTTGCGCCTGAATTTATCTCACCTCATTTTTCCCCCGCGCTGCTGCTAAGCGTCGGAGTCCCCTTTTTTCTGGTCACCATGGCCTCACAGAACGCGCCGGGATTTGCCACATTGCAGGCTTCGGGCTATCACATTCCCGCCTCCCCGCTGATCGTCTTTACCGGGGGGCTGGCGTTGCTGTTCGCGCCGTTCGGCGTGTATTCCGTCTGTATCGCCGCGATTACCGCGGCTATTTGCCAAAGCCCGGACGCGCATCCACAAGCCGCGCAACGCTGGCGGGCCGCTGCGGCTGCCGGGGTGTTTTACCTGTTGGCCGGTCTATTTGGCGGGTCGATAACGGCGTTGATGGCGTCGCTTCCCACCGCCTGGATTGAGATGCTGGCAGGGCTGGCGCTGCTCGGAACCCTGAGCGGCAGCCTGTATCAGGCGCTGCAACAGGCGAATGAGCGTGATGCCGCCATGGTCACCTTTTTGGTCACCGCCAGCGGGCTGACGCTCGCCGGCGTCGGTTCGGCTTTCTGGGGATTGATACTCGGTGGCGCAAGTTACGCCGTGTTATCACAGGTGCGCCGCGCGTAGCTGCGATGGCGTAACGCCCTGCACGCGCTTAAAACGATTACTGAAATGGCTGGCCGAGCTAAACCCGCAGGCCAGCGCGATGTCGGTCAGCGGCAACGCGGTCGTTCGCACCAGTTGTTCAGCATGATCCATGCGTCGTTGCATCACATACTGGTGCGGCGCCAGGCCGGTTGACTGACGAAACATTCGCGCAAAATGGTATTCACTGAGTGCGGCCTGTGCTGCCAATTCGGCAAGCGTCAGCGGTTGCGACAGATTAGCGTCAATCCACGCCAGCACATTGCGCAACACCGACGGTGCCAGGCCACCCGTCACCGCAGGCAGTCGCCACTGAACGGAGGCGTAATTCTGAATAAGATGTGTCAGCAGCAGTGTACTGGCGCTGCTCAATGCCAGCTGATTCGCAGGTTGCTGCCAGTCACAGCTCAGCAGGAACTGACGATAAAGCGCGGTGATTTTCGCGTCATCGGCAAAGGATTTTTCATCAAGCTGAATAGCCGTCGGGCTTCGGTCCCAGATCTGTTCGCCAATGTGTTTCAGATGGCGATCGGTGCAATAGAGGTGAACAAAAGAGAGGTCGCCGCGAATATCCCACGTCGATTCACAGGCCTGCGGCATCAGGCAAAAGCGGTCCGGTCCGCCGCCATTTTTCCAGCCGTGCGGTGTTTTCTGATAACTTTCATAGCCATCCGCTACATAAAGACTCAGCGTATGATGATCGCTTTCAACGGTGACAGTGTCACAATTATTGTACCAGGCCGCAAGCTGGATACCTGAATTAAGCACAACTGTGTCGCGCAGCACGGCGTTCTGACTTTGCAGGCGTTCCAGAGTAGCGTAGGAATGGGTCATTAGCGGTCTGTTTCACAGTAATTCATAGACCTAGTCTATGTAGCGACGCGCCTGATTGCCAGAGTTGTTCGACTCTGCTCACAAAAAATCCGCAAGAATTTGCAAGTCAGTGGCAAGGCGCTGCAAGCGTCACCCAGCAAGACGCGTCAAACTGCGTTTTTCTGGGTTATTGAGGAACGCGCATGAACGCACTGCTCTACATACTGGTTGTCGCCATCTGGGGCACGACGTGGATCGCCATTTTTTTACAACAGGGCCCGGTACCGGCTACCGTGTCTATCTTCTGGCGCTTCGCGATTGCCAGCATCACCATGTTGACCATTCTGCTTTTAACGCGCCGTTTGCGCAGTCTGGCCTTACGCGACCATCTTTTCTGCATCCTGCAAGGCTGCTGTGTGTTCGGCTTTAATTTCTGGTGTTTTTACACCGCCGCAAGCTGGATTAACACCGGGCTGGAATCGGTGATTTTCTCTATGGCGGTGCTGTTTAACGCCATCAACAGTTTCCTCTTTTTCCGCCAGACGCCGCCGGGGCGCTTTTACCTTGCCGCACTGCTGGGGCTGGCGGGGATTATCACCCTGTTCTGGGACGATCTTCAGCTCTCCGGGCTCAGCAGTACGATGCTGCCAGGCATTCTGTTGAGCGCGCTTGGCACGTATGGCTTCTCGCTGGGAAATATGCTCAGCATCCGCCACCAGCGACGCGGCCTGGAAACGCTCACCACCAATAGCTGGGCGATGCTCTACGGCACACTGATTATCGGGCTAATCGCCCTGCTGCGCGGTGATAACTTTACGCCACAGTGGACTTTCAGCTATCTTGGCGCCCTTTTCTACCTGGCGATTTTCGGCTCGGTGATTGCCTTTGGCGCTTACTTCACTCTGGTCGGCAGAATTGGCGCCAGCAACGCGGCGTACAGTACGCTGCTGTTTCCGCTGGTCGCACTGACGCTCTCTACCATTTACGAAGGTTATCAGTGGCATGCCAACGCCATTATCGGGCTGGTGCTGATTTTGGTGGGAAATCTGGTGATGTTTGCGCGGGTGCCTGCGGGGTTTATCAAGCCGCGCCTGAAAATGAAACGAGCGTAAAAAACTGGGTGGCTTACGCCACCCAATTTTCGATTACTTCATTGCCGGGTCGAATTTAACGGCATCCACCGCCATATCGTCGATGGTCTTTTTCAGGGTTTGCAGCGTCATTGGGGTATTCTCATTGTTGAGATCTTTCCCTTCGCCTTTACGCACCACTTTCACCACCGGTTTATTGGTTGCCGCATCGATCAACTCACCTTCAAAGAAGAGATGGGTGTCCATAGTACGGTGACCGGTCGCCATTTGGGTACCGGCAACCACTAACGCAATTGGCACCACTTCGTAGAACTGGAGCCCTTCATTGCTGGAATCGACGGCGGTAATTGCACCACGGAAGATCAGGCTACGTGGCCCAGGGGTGGCAACGATTTTTTTATGCTGTGAGACAGCCTGCTTAATCTGTTGATCGGTGTAGTTACGAATATCATCCAGCGCCTTTTGACCAATCTGGGTGCTCGGTTTAGGCGTTGGATAATAGACCACAGGGTTATAAACAATACTGTCGTAATTTTTGGGATTGTAATTAGGATCCACCCAGCGCAGGGTCGGCTTGCCCGTTGCGGAGGTGGTTTCCTGCAAATTCGAATAATCTTTTAAAAAACCGGAATACTGCGTAGGTTCCGCGACTTTTGACGCACAACCAGACAGAGCAATCACGCCGGCAAGGGCCGCAACTTTGAAGAACGTATGAGTACGCATGGGGTTGTTCCTGATAGAGGTACGATTTCAAAAGAGTTATAGCAAAGGAATGAACAGCCTGTTGTTGCAAAAATGGTTGTTGCTCGCAATTTATAGAAAAAAAATAATTAGTTAGCAGGCGAATAAAAAAATTACCGGCATAATTATTAGCCGGTAATTTGTGATATGAAAAAGTGAATAGTGGAACTTTTAGCTGTTATGCCGTTTTTTGCGCCAGCATTGTGGCAAAACGCAGTTTAATGCGATTGCCATTGGCATCAGTGCGATGCAGTTCACCTGGATTCTCGTTGTATTTTAGGAAATTCCAACCTGCATAGTAGTGACGTAACTCCCCGGCTTTAAACGCAAAAGGGAAACCCACGGTACAAGGATAATCTTCAGTATCCATCGCCGCGACAATCAGGTTATATCCGCCAGGCTTAGTGCAACGCTGCATATTCGCAATCAAGCCAGGGATCGTTTCCGGCTGCAGGAACATCAACACAACGGTAGAAAGAATAAAATCGTATTCCCCTTCAAAGCTCAGCGCATTGAGATCTTTAATCGCCGATTGCAAATTCTCCAGCCCTTCTTCACGGCGGATGGATTCCAGATTATTGATGCTTGCCGGATTCTTATCCCATGCCGTAACGTCAAAACCATTTGCCGCGAGATAGAGCGCGTTACGCCCGTTACCGCAGCCGAGATCCAACGTTTTGCCAGGCGTAATCACTTTCGCCGCCTCCAGCACCTCGGAGTGCGTGCGGGTCAGGCCATATTTTTCGCTAAAGTAGTTTTCATCACGAATCGTCATCATCAATCCTTACTTTTCTCTAAGACAGTACGTTCGACACGAACCAGCAGTTTCCCCTGAAGCAGTAATACCAGCGTGCGTATCAATAACAGGCCAATAATAAAATTGGTAAAGATAAACATCGGCAGCGCCAGGTGATGGTAGAAGCCGACGCCACTGGCATGGCCCAGATGCAGCGCCGTCGTGGCAAGCGCAGAGATACCAAACGAGAAGCTCCAGAACGACGCATTAAAGGCCTGACGCAGATACCAGGGCATGAGGCGCAGCATAAACAGCAGTTGCAGCAGGCCATAACCAAACAGCATTTTGGCGAAGACATCAGCATGCCCGCCGTTGACGCTCAGCCATGCGCTACAGGCCACCAACGCCGGGGCAAGTTGAATTCCCAGTGAAGTACGCAGCGGCATTGGCAATTCGCCACCGCTACGCAGGCGCTGAACGATAGCCGGTTCGAGCGTGATCCATGAAATTACGCCCGCCCCCAGAAACGCCAGCCCGGCGTCGTTAAAACCCAGCGCGCCGCAGGCCATGGTGCTGATAAAATTATTCGCCACGGTCGGTAAATAGAGCCCCGGCGTGGTGGCGCCTTCGGGATGTTCTCCGCGCCATAGCCCCGCCGTTTGCCAGGCGGCATACCCCAGTTGCAGCGTTACCCCTACGGCAAACAGCACCAGCGCAATCGGCCTGTCCCACGGCGTGACGCCAATAGACACCAGCATTGTTGTCGCCGGGAACAGGCTGACAAAGCTGCTGGCTATCGGATGACGCATTTCTTCAACGACGCTGTGTGGAAAACGAATCGTGCGGCTGATAAACGCCAGCGCCAGCAGGCTCCACATCACGATTGCCAGAATCACCAGACCATCGCCAATCGTCCGGCTTACCGACCAAATCGTGCTGGCATAGCGCCAGGCAAACCCCATCCCGATGGTCCCCAACACCATGCCAAAATAGCCAGCGGGTAAATTCAACACCTTGCTCTCACACTTCGAATTCTTCATTTTGTTTATATTATCAACTAATTTTGAAGATGCATTTTAAAGTAATCTTTAAACGCCCGCTACCTGCAATATTTGCTACGTTTATCTTAGTGCGAAGCAATGAGAATAACCGATGAAAAAATACCGTCTTAGCGAACAGACCCGCACGCACCCGTTTACGGAAAATGGCGATAAACGCAACGTTGTAGTGCGGCAAATCATTGCCCTGCGTGACTTTGCCGATGTCACCGCAGGCAGCGCGGGCGGTTGGGTAGACGACGAAAATGCACTAAGTCAGCAAGGCGATTGCTGGATCTACGATGAAAACAGCGTGGTTTTTGCCGGCGCGCATGTTGAAGGAAACGCCCGCCTGACGCAGCCTTGCGAAGTCAGCCATCATGCGCATATCCGGGGAGATGCCTGGATCGATTGCAGTAAAATCAGTCATTACGCCCGGATAAGTGACAACGTCACCGTACAGGCATCCATCGTGCGCGGATATTGTCACCTGTTTGGCAACGCGCGCATTTTACACCATAGCCAGGTCATTGCCGCCCAGGGGCTGACGCCTGATAACGATCAAGTGCTTCAGATTTACGACCACGCGACGGTGAGCCGCTCGCGAATTGTTCACCAGGCACAAATTTATGGTGAAGCGATTGTGAATCATGCTTTTGTTGAACATCGGGCGGAGATTTTTGAACGCGCCCTGCTGGAAGGCAACGAAGAAAATGATGTCTGGGTTTGCGACTGCGCGAAAGTGTATGGCAACGCACGGGTGGTAGCCGGGGCCGGAGAAGACGCCATCCCCACCCTGCGGTACAGCTCGCAGGTGGCTGAAAACGCGGTCATTGAAGGCAATTGTCTGTTGAAACATCACGTGCGCGTCGGCGGTCACGCCTGGCTTCAGGGCGGCCCGATTCTGCTTGACGATAACGTATTGATTTACGGGCATGCCCGTATTCGCGGCGATGTGGTGATCGAGCATCATGTTGAGATTGAAGGTGATGCCGTCGTCGAAGCCTTTGGCGATGACGTCATTCACTTACGCGGACGCGCAGTGATTCGCGGCGAGCAGCGTATTACGCGCACGCCGCTGTTGGGATCACTGTGACGCGTTGTCGATAATCCGCGCGTAGATATTCTGATCGTAATAAACGCCGTTGAGAAATTCCGCCTGCTTCAGGCAGCCTTCGAGGCTAAAACCGTTACGTAAGGCCACCTGATTGCTGCGCGCGTTATCCACGCGGCATTTAATGACGAAGCGTCGGACTTCACCGCTTTGTACAAAGTAGTCAATAAACGCCTGTAACGAGGCGGAAAGTATGCCTTTGCCTTGCGCAGACTCATCCAGCCAGTAACCGATATAACCGGTCTTGTTGGTCGGTTCAATCTGATTAAATGACAGCACGCCCACCAACGCGTCATGCTCCAAAATCATAAACATTTTCACGATGCCGCGCTGATGCAGCATCATATTACCCAGCACATGCTGGTGCGTATCCTGCTCGCGGGTGACTAACAGCGGCCAGTTCATTGACGCAGAAAGCCAGTCTCTGTTTTTGATAACCAACTGATGCAGCGCCGGAACGTGGCTTTCATCGACCGCATGGAGGCTCAACGTAGAGCTAACCGGGATAATCTCCTGCGAAGACATGGTATTTCCTCAATAAAAAAGCCGGATGGCGCTTCGCTTATCCGGCCTACAGGTTACAGTTTGCCCGATTACTTCATCACGCGGTCGTCAACGTACTGACGTTTATCCGGCGCGGGCGGGAAGTATTGATACAGCCAGGTTTCACTGATGGCATCGCCTTGACAGCGCAGGAACAAGCGCATATCAACCGGGTCGGTTGAATCGGAGGTCGGATACCAGTCAAAGAGAATGCGGTAGCCGTCGAACGGTTCCACGTAGAGGATCTCAATTTGTTTGGCTTCCCCGCTGGAGAGCGTAATGACCGGCTCGATACCTTTCGGCGCGGCCGCTTTCAAATCGCCGCCAACGAAATCGATAGCAAAACGACGCGACCATTTTTCCGGGTAATGTTCGCCCGGCGCCCAGCCTTCCGGGAAGCTGCCCATCCCGGTACGGGTTGCCATCACGCGCGCCAGCGGTGAACGCACCGGCGGCATCGCGCTCCAGTAGAGGCGGTAGCTGAAGTTAAGCGTATCGCCCGCCTTCACCGGTTTTTCCGGCTGCCAGAAGCAAACAATGTTATCCAGCGTTTCACCGGTGGTCGGGATTTCCATCAAACTGACGGCCCCTTTACCCCATTGATTACGCGGCTCAACCCACAGGCTCGGGCGCTTGTTGTACCAGCCCATAACGTCCTGATAGTGCGTGAAATCGCGATCCAGTTGCAACAAACCAAAGCCTTTCGGGTTTTTATCCTGATAGGCGTTGAACTGCAGTTTCTGCGGGTTATTCAGCGGACGGCAAATCCACTCGCCGTTGCCCAACCACATCGCCAGACGATCGGAATCGTGAATTTGTGGATGAATGGTGTCGCAGACGCGGCGTTCGTTATTGCCGCAGCTGAACATACTGGTCATCGGCGCGATACCCAGCTGTTTAATATCTTTACGCGCATAGATATGGTTTTCGACGTCCATGATCACCTGGCTTTCCGCACAGTTAATGATGAACTTATACGCACCGGTCACGCTTGGGCTGTCGAGCAGCGCGTAAACCGTAAAGACGGTTGCCCCTGGTTTCACCGTCTCGAACCAGAACGAGGTGAAATCCGGGAACTCTTCCAGGCTGTCGGTGTAGGTGTCCACCGCCAGTCCTCGGGCGGACAATCCGTACTGATAGGTGCTGTCGACCGCGCGGAAATAGCTCGCGCCAAGGAAAGAGACGATATCGCGACGCGCCAGCTCCGGCGCTTTAAAGGCACGGAACCCGGCGAAGCCGAGATCGGTCTGCCCTTCCAGCTGTTTGGTATCAACGCCCGTGTCGGTGTATTTAAACAGCTCCGGGCGGAAATGCACTTCGCGCGCCTGCTGCGTCGCGGCGTCTACGGAGAACATCCGCACGCGGCGGCGGAACCCCATCCCGACGTGGAAGAACTGGATGTCTAACTGGCGATCGTCAACGTTGTTCCACAGGGAGTGCGCCGCGTCGTATTGAATGCTGTTGTAGGCCTGCGGCGTCATGTTCGCCAGCGTTTCCGGCAGCGGACGCGGTGCGCCGCCCCAGGGCTGACGGGAGAGATCGTGCGCCATAGACTGCAGCACGGAAAAGTCGAAACGACGGGTCTGGCCGTCCGCGATATCCGACTCCTGCGCTAACGCAGCCTGAGAAAAAAGGGAAGCTACACCGGATGTCCCGCACACGGCGGCAACAGCCATTGATGATTTAAGAAAGTGTCTGCGGTTCATGCCTGAGAAAGCGTCCTTTTTAAGAGAAGAATGCGGTAAACGGTTACGTCGTTAAGTCCGACCACTCTAGACAAAATCGATTAATAATCCAATTGTTGGCGCGATAATTTGTTCCGACTGGCGCAAAAAGATTCTGTCGAGGGGAAGAGACTGAATAAGGTGTAAATTTGTGTATAAAAAACGTTATTTACCGCGAAACATCTTGCGCCACTCGCTCGGGCTTACGCCAAAACGTTGTTTAAATCCCTGACGATAGGAAACCGGTGAGTTAAACCCTGACAAACTGGCGATCATTTCCACGCTATGGTCTGTTGATTCCAGCAACGTCTGGCTGTAGCGCAGACGTTCAACCTGCAACCATTCCACCGGCGATACACCCGTTGCGCGAGTGAAGTTGCGGGTGAAAGTACGCCGCGCCATCGAAACGAAATTCGCCAGCGAGTCAACATCGTGTGGTTTATCAAGATGTCCGCGCAGGTAGTCCAGCAAGGCATTAATTCGGCTATCTTTGGTGTTTTTCGGCACGGAGCACTCAATAAACTGGGCCTGACCACCCTCGCGATACGGGGGGATCACCATGCGGCGGGCGACTTTATTGGCCACGGCGCTGCCATAATATTTACGCAGCACATAGAGGCAGCAATCGATCCCGGCAGCCGTACCGGCGGAGGTGATCAGATGGTCGTCATCCACGTAGAGAGAGTTGGTATCGAGCTGTACGCAGGGGAAACGCGCCGTAAAATCCGCTTCAAATTCCCAGTGCGTTGAGGCCCGGTGATTATCCAGAAGCCCGGCGTAGGCAAGCACATACGTCCCAAGACAAAGCCCAACAATATCCGCGCCTCGCAGGCGGGCTGCCAGCAAGGCGTTGAGCAGCGCAACGGAGGGTTTCTCTTCGGGATGCGCCCAGAATGGGATAATCACAATGTCGGCATCATTAAGCGCGTCGAGCCCGTGTTCGACGGATACTGACATGCCCGATTTCGAGGGGATTGTTCCCGGATTTTCGGCGCAAACCACATAACGAAACAGGGCCTCGCCAGGCAGGATTTGGCTAAAAATAATCTCCGGTACGCAGAGGTGAAACGGGCTGAACCCTTCGGTGGCGATTACGGCCACCAACGGCGCTGACATAAACAACTCCTTTAAGGCTATCTGTCCTGGCATTTGCAGGACGGCAGATAGAGAAAAGCCCCGAGTGATTTTTCAATCAACCCGAGGCCCCCTATATGCTAGTCACATGTAGATTGCCTCTTACAGACCGCAAGGTCAATACACCGCTCAATCCAGTGTCACATGATGCTTCATTACCCGCTTAAACAGCGCCAGCCGCGCACGCATAAAACGGTTCTCCACTTTAAAACCCGCGTGCTTATTCAGACCAATTCGCAGTAGCCGATCGCGGCCCTGGACCGATGCGGGCCAGCGAGTGGGGCCATTGAGTACAGTGCAGGTTTTACTGGCATGATGCGCAAAATTCACCCAGTAATCGGCCACCTGTGCCGCAAAGGCTCTGTCTCGCTCATTGACGTAAAATCGGGCAGGTTCTGCCAGCGTCAGGGTATCGAAAACATAAGGCACTTCGTTGCCGTGCCACGCGCCATTGGTGTAAGTGGCGTGTTCCGCTTCGGTCACATAATCAAACCAGTAGCGCCAGCAGGGTTGATTCACCCGCTGTTGCGCCTGCATCACCACATAGCCCAGTGTGGTAAAGGCCATATCCCGGCACACCTGACGCCCGAGTTCTTCATCGCCCTTCACACCCGGATAAAGCAGTTTAATGAGTCCCAGCCCCAGACGCCGGGTTCGCCTGAGTTTTTCTATCTCACCGGCAAGATCAACACCAAACACCGCCATCACGCTGGCTTCGTCGCTGTTCGAACCAATCAACACCGGCATGGCATGCTGTTTCCCGGCAAAAAAGACGTCCAGCATGGGCTGTGGCAGGACCGCGTCGCCGGCGATGGGCGTTGGGCCAATATTGAGCGGTGCTTCGAGCGGCCAGAACTTTTCCGGCGGGATCGCGCGTAGCTGGTCCGCGCTGGCATTCTCCAGACCAAAGTGCGCCGCCAGCTGTACGCCCTTCTCCAGCGCCTTTTCGCGTGGGGTATCGGGAAGCGTATAGCCGCTTTGGATCACCGCTTTGTGAAACAGCTCCGCCGCTTTTGGCGACGTCATCATTGACAGCACGCTGCGCGCGCCCGCCGACTCGCCAAATAACGTGACATTATTGCTGTCACCGCCAAATGCGGCGATGTTCTCCTGAACCCAGCGTAGCGCGGCGATTTGATCCATCAGGGCAAAATTATTCAGCGGTTCGTTGTCTTCCCCTTCAAGGGCAGGATGAGCAAAAAAGCCCAGATGCCCGAGCCGATAGTTAACCGTCACCACCACCACATTTCGTTGCGCCAGCGCTTTGCCGTCGTACGGCGGCAGACCACCCGCCCCAATGGTGTACCCACCACCGTGCAGCCACACCATCACGGGTAAAGGCGCTGAACGCGCGGCTGGCGACCAGACATTCAGATAGAGACAATCTTCCGAGAAGCGCCCCGGATCGCCGCCGCCCAGTTCGCGGCAGTAGTCGATATTCTGCCAGCAGGAAGCAGAGAAAGTATCGGCCTGACGCACGCCAGTCCATGGTTGAACCGGCTGCGGCGCGCGCCAGCGTAAAGCACCGACGGGCGGTTGCGCGAAGGGAATGCCTCGCCAGAGGTGGATATTCTCATCAACGAGGCCAAGAAGTGTGCCCTGGCGGGTTTCCGCCAGCGGCGTTGAGGGGTTGTGCATCGATTCCGTCCTTTATCAATCTCCCTCAAGATTACCTGTTTCAGAGCAGACCGCAACGCCGTTTACTGCGCACTTCCGCCTGCTCGTAAAGCGTAAATTCATCCAGCACCGGGCAGCCCAGCGCCTGTTCAAAGGCATCGCGGCTGGCGTTTCCGTGATGCCGCGACGAATTGCCGTTTCCAAGATTGGACTGAAAAATCCCCGCCGCGCTGACCGGCAGGAAATCTTCATAAATTATCGGCTGCGCAATCACCCAACCGCGCTCAATTAACGGCTGCGGATCGTCACCGGGATGAAATGCCTGACGGTGCGCTTCCCCGGCCGGCGTCAGACGATACCGGAACCAGGCGAGCCCCTGCTGGCGAAGCAGAAATTCGCTATCCGGGAACGCCTTGAACACATCCTGTAAATGCAGTTGATGGGTCAGGTTATCGCTACCGACGCCTGCCTCATTGAGCAGTTTGTCATACAGCGCCCGCCCTTTTTGCGTTAACGCGATGCCCCGCTGCTCAATTTCACCGAACCGCGCGGTATGTGTTCCCTGCCCGTCACCGGCAAATTTCACTGGCTCTTCCAGCGCCTTAAAACTGGTTTGACGCAATAACAACGGCACATCACGGCGAGGCGGGCCTTCAATCACCGCTTTCGGCTCGATTCCGTATTCCGCCATCAGCGCCTGTACACGGTCGATATCCAGCGTGCGCGGCGTGAGATGGTTGATGTGGCAACCGGGGAAACAGACCACATCGGCAATTAACCGATGCTGCTGATGCAGCGCCTGGTAGGTCTCGCGATCGACCGTCGCCGACTGATGCCAGCGAAAGGTTTCCAGCGCTTGCTGGACAAACTCCTGCGCCTGTGCCGCCGTAAACTCGCCCCGCTCTTCATGTAGCGCAATCAGTTCACGACAGCGCGGGGTAAAAATATCACGCTGCTGTAAAATCTCAGCGGCACGCTGCCTGAGCGCGGGATCGTCAATTAATTCAAGGCGTAAGAGCGAGGTAAACACGCGAAATGGATTGCGCGACAACGCCGCATCATCCACCGGACGAAATGCCGTGGAGTGCACCGGCACGCCTGCCTGAGAGAGATCGTAATAGCTAACCGGGTACATCCCCATAATGGCGAACATGCGCCGCAGCATCGACAGCTCCTCAGCCGTGCCGAGGCGTATCGCCCCATGACGCTCAACGTTAAGCCGCGCCAGTTCATCCGCATTCACCATCTGTTCATGCAGGCGCGTGTTATTTTCCAGTACCGCCAGATTCACGTCTGCGACCAGCTCCAGCAATGTGCCGTACTGCGGCACTTCCTGCTGATACATTGCCGACATCGCCTGCGAAAAATCTTCCCGAATCTCATCTGCCGTGATGCTTTGCGCCATGATGTCATGCCTCCAGTGAATATATTCTGGAGTGTAGAAAAGCTCACGACGCTGCGTGGCAAGAATTTGGAAAGTGTGATCGGTATGACGCTGTAAGCGAAACGGAGAGATATAACCTGAAGTTATTAAATAAACACCTTAAATTCACTTTAAATTAACATTGAATTTACACACACTCATTGTGGCGACAAAAACAACACCCTACACGGAGCCACCCTATGAGCACGAAATGGTCACCGCAAGAAGTTATCCATCGCGACTATAACAGTCACCCGCCCGCGTTTGCGCCGGGCTACAAAACCAGCGTGCTGCGCTCGCCGCGTAATGCGCTTATTTCCCTGCAAAACTCGCTGTCGGAAATCACCGGGCCGGTGTTTTCAAGTGACGATCTTGGCCCTCAGGATAACGATTTGATCCTGAACTATGCCAAAGACGGCCTGCCGATTGGCGAACGCATCATCGTTCACGGTTATGTGCGTGACGGGTTTGGCCGCCCGATGAAAAACACGCTGGTTGAAGTGTGGCAGGCCAACGCAGGTGGCCGCTATCGCCATAAAAAAGATCAGTATCTGGCGCCTATCGACCCCAATTTTGGCGGCTGCGGCCGCGTGCTGACGGATGAAAACGGCTACTACTTCTTCCGTACCATCAAGCCAGGCCCGTATCCGTGGCGTAATCAGGCGAGCGACTGGCGTCCTTCGCATATTCACTTTTCGCTGTCAGGCGATGCCTTTGCGCAACGTCTGGTGACGCAGATGTATTTCGAAGGCGACCCGCTGATTAAGCAGTGCCCTATCGTCAAAACCATCAATAATGATGATGCCATCCGCACGCTGATTGCCGAGCTGGATACACATGCCGCGATCCCGCTGGATTGTCTGGCGTATCGTTTTGATCTGGTGTTGCGCGGCCAACGTGCCACGCTGTTTGAAAACCGCACTCAGGGGGCTGCGCGATGAAAGAGTATTTACAGGAAACGGCCTCACAGACGGCGGGCCCATACGTCCACATTGGCCTCGCGCCTGATGCCGCCGGGTTCCACATTTTCGAGAAAAACTTTGGCCCGGTACTGGTCAATAGCCATACTCAGGGCGAGCGCATCACCATTGAAGGGCGTGTACTGGATGGTTCAGGCACGCCGGTACGTGATGTCCTGCTGGAGATCTGGCAGGCTAACGCCAACGGGCGCTATAACCACCCGGCAGACAGACAGGAAGGCAAAGCGCTGGATGCCGATTTCCGTGGCTGGGGGCGCGCCTGCTCGGATTTTGATAGCGGCATCTGGCGCTTTGAAACCATCAAACCCGGCCCGGTGGTAGGCCGCGATGGCCGCATGATGGCACCGCACGTTAATCTGTGGATAGCCGCGCGCGGCATCAATATTGGCCTGAATACGCGGATGTACTTTGACGACGAACAGGCTGCGAATCAGACCGATCCGGTACTGAATCTGATTGAGTGGGAAGTTCGCCGCCAGACGCTTATCGCCCAAAAAGAGACGCGCGGTAATGAGACTGTGTACCGTTTTGATATCTATCTACAGGGTGATAAGGAAACCGTCTTTTTCGATCTTTAATTCCCCAGTGCCCGGCATCGCTGCGTTTGCCGGGCTTTCTTTTCCCATCAATCCCTGCGCTGTGTCAGATATTTCTTGTAACTCAATTAGATCAAATGTTAATAATAATTTGCTATCAAGTTATCAAATTTAAACAGTATTACTTGTCACTCTTATCGATCTGTTCTTAACATCGCGTATGGAAAAAAATGCTCTCTTTAGTCAGCGCATTCGTCTGCGCCACCTGCACACTTTCGTTGCCGTCGCCCAACAAGGAACTCTGGGGCGCGCGGCTGAAACCCTTAATCTCAGCCAGCCCGCGTTATCCAAAACGCTCAATGAACTGGAGCAACTGACCGGCACGCGCTTATTCGAGCGTGGGCGTCTCGGCGCACAGCTGACCCTTGTCGGCGAGCAGTTTCTTACCCACGCAGTGAAAGTTCTGGATGCGCTAAATACCGCAGGCCAGGCGTTAACCCGCAAAGAAGGCAGCCATCACGATGTCGTCCGCATCGGCGCGCTACCTACTGCTGCGCTGGGGATCCTGCCGATGGTGCTGGGGCAATTTCACCAGCAGCAGCATGATGTCACATTGCAGGTCGCGACCATGAATAACACCATGCTGCTGGCGGCGCTGAAATCCGGGGATATTGATTTTGGTATTGGCAGAATGTCCGATCCGGAACTGATGACCGGCTTAACCTATGAGCTGCTGTTTCTGGAATCGCTCAAACTGGTAGTGCGCCCGGACCATCCTCTTCTGCATGAAAATATCACCCTGAGCCGCGTGATGGAGTGGCCTGTTGTTGTCTCTCCGAAAGGGACCGTTCCCCGACAAAATGCGGAAACGCTGCTGCAAAGTCAGGGCTGTAAAATGCCTGCGGGCTGCATTGAAACACTGTCGGCTTCGCTCTCCCGCCAGTTAACCGTAGATTACAACTACGTCTGGTTTGTGCCGTCTGGCGCGGTCAGAGACGACCTGCGACGCGGTGCGTTAACCTCACTTCCCATCGCGACTCAAGGCCAGGGCGAGCCCATTGGTGTGCTAACTCGCGTGGATAGCCCGCTTTCCAGCGGCGCGCAGACGCTGCTGGCAGCCATTCGCAAATCAATGCCAGGTTAACCTTTCGCATTCCGGCCCTCTCCGTCATGGAGAGGGTGGCTACCGCTTTACCTCAGATCACGCCACCATAGATCAATTAATGCGAAATCATTTATTAACAATTGCGCAATGCGATTTAACAGATCTATTATAGCCATACATTAACCAAATGGTTCATTCGTAATCCATATGAGTATCGGATGAACACCAATAACAAGCAGCACGCTTTCATTTAAAACAACACCCCCTCTATGTGTGATTCATTTGGTTCACTCATTCGGGTTTGGCTGTCATCAGGAGAACAGTATGGCAACGGGCATTTCACTCAAAGGACTCCCCCGGGTCCTTAAATGGCTTCTCGCCGGACTGATGTTTATCATCGGTCTGGCCGTGGGAGCGCTGGGCATTAAACTCGCTACCGTGGGGGGAACCTGGTTCTTCGCGCTGATGGGACTGGTGATGATTGTCGCTTCGGCGCTGATCGCACGTAATCGCCGCAGCGGGATAGCGCTGTATGCACTGGCATTTATTGTTGCGCTGATTTGGTCCGTCAGCGATGCAGGCTGGGATTTCTGGCCACTCTTTTCACGCCTGTTCACCTTTGGGGTGCTGGCATTCCTTTGCGCCATTATCTGGCCGTTCCTGTCCGTATCGCCGCACGCGAAGAAAGGCCCTGCATTTGGGCTGGCGGCTGTCATCGCCGTGGTATTACTGGCAAGCCTGGGGGGAATGTTCAAAACCCATACCCTGGTGAGCGCAGATGAAGAGGTTCCGGTTAAACCGGTGACCGCAGGCGAGCAGCAGAAGAACTGGACACACTGGGGGAATACCACTCACGGCGACCGCTTTGCTGCACTGGATCAAATCAACAAGCAGAACGTCGATAAGCTCCAGGTAGCGTGGGTGGCGCACACCGGAGATATTCCGGTCAGTAATGGTTCCGGCGCAGAAGATCAGAACACCCCACTACAGGTAGGCGACACGCTGTTCGTCTGTACGCCATACAGTAAAGTGCTGGCGCTGGATGTCGACAGCGGTAAAGAGAAGTGGCGTTATGATTCGAAAGCCACGGCACCCAACTGGCAGCGTTGCCGCGGTTTAGGTTATTACGAAGAGTCGCAAAAAGTCACGACAGCAGAAAATAACAGTGCGCCCGCCGCCTGTCCGCGTCGTCTGTTCCTGCCAACCACCGACGCGCGCCTTATCGCCATCAATGCTGATACCGGTAAACCGTGCGCCGATTTTGGTGATAAAGGCGTGGTTGATCTGAGCGTCGGGATGGGCGAAATCAAGCCAGGTTATTATCAGCAAACCTCAACACCGCTGGTAGCCGGGAATGTGGTAGTGCTGGGCGGTCGCGTGGCCGATAACTTCTCCACCGATGAACCGCCGGGCGTGGTGCGTGCTTATGACGTGCACACCGGTAAACTGGCATGGGCGTGGGATCCGGGTAACCCGAATATTACCGGGCTGCCACCGGAAGGCCAAACCTACACGCGCGGCACGCCAAACGTGTGGTCTGCGATGTCGTATGACGCCAAACTGAATCTGGTCTACTTACCGACCGGTAATGCGACGCCAGATTTCTGGGCGGGTGAACGTACGGCGCTGGATGATAAATACAGCTCGTCGATTGTTGCCGTTGATGCCACGACCGGGAAAGTGCGCTGGCATTATCAAACCACGCACCACGATCTGTGGGATTTCGACCTGCCTTCTCAGCCATTGCTGACCGATTTGCCTGACGGCAAAGGCGGTACCACGCCGGTGCTGGTACAAACCAGCAAGCAGGGTATGATCTTCATGCTTAACCGCGAAACCGGCGAGCCGGTGGCGAAAGTCGAAGAACGCCCGGTTCCAGCGGGTAATGTTAAAGGCGAACGTTATTCCCCTACTCAGCCGTATTCCGTCGGTATGCCGATGATTGGCAACGAAACGCTGAAAGAATCAGATATGTGGGGCGCAACGCCAATCGATTTGCTGCTGTGCCGTATTCAGTTTAAAGAGATGCGCCATCAGGGCATTTTCACCCCTCCGGGCGAAGATCGTTCACTGCAATACCCCGGCTCGCTGGGCGGCATGAACTGGGGCAGCGTCTCCGTTGACCCGAACAACAGCCTGATGTTCGTTAACGATATGCGCCTCGGCCTGGCGAACTATATGGTACCGCGTGCGAAAGTGGCGAAAGATGCCAGCGGTATCGAAATGGGGATTGTCCCGATGGAAGGCACACCGTATGGCGCAATGCGCGAGCGCTTCCTGTCGCCGCTGGGTATTCCGTGCCAGAAACCGCCGTTTGGTACGATGTCAGCGGTCGATCTGAAATCAGGCAAAATCGTCTGGCAGGTACCGGTTGGTACGGTGGAAGACACCGGCCCGTTGGGTATCCGCATGCATATGCCGATTCCTATCGGGATGCCGACGCTGGGCGCGTCAATGACGACACAATCTGGTCTGCTGTTCTTCGCCGGTACGCAGGATTTCTATCTGCGCGCCTTTGATACAGCAACCGGGAAAGAAGTCTGGAAAGACCGACTGCCTGTAGGCAGCCAGTCTGGCCCGATGACTTATGTGTCGCCGAAAACCGGCAAACAGTACATCATTATCAACGCAGGCGGTGCGCGTCAGTCGCCGGATCGTGGTGATTACATCATTGCGTACGCCCTGCCGGACGCACAAAAGTAACTCTCCGTGTCGGGTGATTTCTCACCCGACCTTTTAAGCTAAAACGATTCCCAGCTATCGCCGCCTGCCACGGCTAACGTCGGCGCGGTAGCCGGGACGTTTTCTTTCTTCACGCCGTTGTGCGAAGGAATACGAAACGTCCCTACCGCTTCGGTTAATCGTGCCGCCTGCGCCTCCAGCGAAGCCGCCGCTGCCGATGCTTCCTCCACCAGCGAGGCATTCTGCTGAGTGACGTTATCCATCTCGGTAATCGCCTGACTGACCTGCAAAATTCCGCGACTCTGTTCATCAGACGCCGCCGCAATTTCCAGCATGATGTCCGTCACGCGTTTCACCGCATCAACAATTTCCGTCATCGTTGCCCCGGCGTTCACCACTTCATCCGAACCGCGCTCAATCAGGGTGACAGATTCAGAAATCAGCCCTTCAATCTCCTTTGCCGCCTGCGCGCTGCGACTGGCGAGCGTACGTACTTCGCTGGCAACCACCGCGAATCCACGCCCCTGCTCACCGGCACGGGCCGCTTCCACCGCCGCGTTAAGAGCCAGAATATTGGTCTGGAAGGCAATACTATTAATTACCGCGGTAATTTCGGAAATCTTCTTCGAACTGGTGGAAATATTGCCCATTGTCGCGACCACGCCAGTGACCAGTTGCCCGCCACGCGTCGCTTTCCCGGAGGCATCTTCCGCCAGTTTGCTGGCGTGGTGGGCGTTATCGGCGTTTTGTTTCACTGTTGCGGTGAGCTCTTCCATGCTGGCAGCGGTCTGTTCAATGGCAGCTGCCTGTTGCTCGGTCCGCGCTGAGAGATCCGTATTCCCCACGGAGATTTCGCTGGTTCCACGATAGATTTCCTCAGCCCCCTGACGTACCGTGCCCACCGTCTGCACCAGCGCATGCTGCATCCTTTGCAGGTTAAAGCTGAGCTGGCCGATTTCGCTGCGCCCGACGGATTCATCCGGCTGGGTAAGATCGCCGCTGGCGATTTGCGCGATACGCTGCCCGGCATGTTGTAAGGGGTTGATGACAATCCGGCGCAGCACCACAAAAGTAATAATGGTAAGCACCAGCGCCAGCACAAAGGCCGCCGCCATAAACATCAACCCCAGCCGGGTACGCTCAAGCGATTGCTCAGTAAGGTGATTGGCTCTGTCGGTGCGAATCTGAATCACTTTCAGCAGTACCGCGTTATAGCGATCGTCCAGCGGTTTCGCCTGTTCGTTTTCATGATTGATGATCGCTTCAAACATGCCATTTTTAGCGTATTTCAGCATCGGCTTCAGGCCATCAATATAGGCGGTAAAGCGGGCGGTAAGCTCTTTATCCAGCGCACTATCTGCTGCCGTTTTCACCCGACGCTCACGATATTGAGTAAACGCCGCCTGCGACTGCTGCATGCGGGATTCCGCGTTCGCGATATTGCGCTTCATCTCATCCATTTCGGCAATCCGGCTCGCCGCACCGGCGTGGATTAACTCAATACGCGTTGTGCGCAAATGGTTAGAACTGTTTGATAAGCCCATCCGCACCTGCAATTCTTCGGTGACATCTTTTTGATCCTGTTCCGCCTGCAACAGGAAATAACCCGCCAGCCCGGAGCTTAAGGCAAACAGCAGAATGATGCCGCCGAGAATAGCGGAGAAAAGCGGTACTAAACGAATATGGTGCAGGAAACTGAGTTTTTGGGTCTGGTGTTGTGTTTTAGTCTTGTCCATGCCAATCGACTCTCTTCAGGTAAGCGGCGTACAAACACGCCCGTAAGATTGTCATCGGCAAGTCAGAGGATTTGATTATGGCTAAAAGCGCAAGGTGGGTCACAATTTGGCGTAAAAAACGTCCTCCCCCGACGGGAGAGGACGCCTGGGATTACGCGTCGCCGAAATGAATAACTGTACGAATGGATTTCCCTTCGTGCATCAGGTCAAACGCTTCGTTGATTTGCTCCAGCGGCAGACGGTGTGTAATGAACGGATCAAGCTGAATTTTGCCCGCCATGGCATCTTCCACCATACCCGGCAACTGGGAACGGCCTTTTACGCCGCCAAAGGCAGAACCACGCCATACGCGGCCGGTCACCAACTGGAACGGACGGGTTTTGATCTCCTGACCTGCACCCGCAACGCCGATGATGACGCTTTCGCCCCAACCTTTATGGCAACATTCCAGCGCGGCACGCATGACGTCGACGTTACCGATACATTCAAAGCTAAAATCAACGCCACCGTCTGTCATTTCGACAATGACATCCTGAACCGGTTTATCGAAATCCTTCGGGTTAATGAAATCGGTCGCGCCCATCTCTTTCGCCAGCTTGAATTTCTCCGGGTTGGTATCAATGGCCAGAATACGCCCGGCTTTCGCCTGTACCGCCCCCTGAATCGCCGCCAGGCCGATGCCGCCCAGACCGAAGATCGCAACGGTATCGCCCTCTTTAACTTTTGCGGTGTTATGCACCGCGCCGATACCGGTAGTGACGCCGCAACCCAACAGACAAACTTTGTCGAGCGGTGCCTGCGGGTTCACTTTCGCCAGTGAAATCTCGGCACACACGGTGTATTCGCTGAACGTACTGGTGCCCATGTAGTGGAAAATCGGTTCACCGTTATAGGAGAAACGGGTGGTGCCATCCGGCATCAACCCTTTCCCCTGGGTGGCGCGAACGGCCTGACAAAGGTTCGTTTTACCAGACTTACAGAACTTACACTCCCCACATTCGGCGGTATAAAGCGGAATAACGTGGTCGCCCGGTTTCAGACTGGTAACGCCTTCGCCCACTTCAACAACGATGCCGCCGCCTTCATGACCCAGCACCGCCGGGAACACGCCTTCCGGATCATCGCCGGATAAGGTAAATGCATCGGTATGGCAAACCCCGGTATGGGTGATTTTTACCAGTACTTCGCCTTTTTTCGGCGGCGCGACATCGATTTCAACAATTTTCAGCGGTTGACCTGGGCCAAACGCGACAGCTGCACGTGATTTCATAGCGGTCTCTTCCTTTATGATGTTTTATTTTAGATAAGATCGTAGCAGATGACCGACTTCAGCCATGCGCACGGCGCGCTGATCGGGCGTCGTTTCGCCGCTCACCAGTTCGTCTTTAAGGTGCATTTCGACCAGTTCACCCATCAGGCCATTGGCGGCCCCGCGAATTGAGGCTATCTGTTGCAGAATAGTCAGGCACGGCTCGCCGGATTCCAGCGCGCGTTCAAGAGCATCAACCTGCCCTTTAATGCGGCGTACCCGGGTCAGCGCCCGTTTTTTATCGTCAGGGGAATGCGGCATACGCCCTCCATTAGTATAGGGGGGTATACTATCATTGATATGATATAGATGTAAAACAATCACTAAATGAATGCGTTGATAGGGTGCATTGAGGACGCCAGCCAACCACTGAGATTGGCGGGGATGACTCCCCGCCTTGTCTCTTACTGTTTAGGTTCACACGCTGTAGAAACAGTAACCTCCGTCTGGTTTGTCCGGAAGTGGACCTCGCAGAGATCCCGCCGCATCGCCAACACCGCTAAAATCACGGTGATACAGATGATAACCAGGGCAATTAAGCCTGAACGTTGCCATTTCATAGCCTGCTTCTCCTTGACCCGTAGGTCTGTAAGAGGCTAATCTAATGCTGTGTGGCATAGATTTGGGCCTCGGTAAGTGTTAAGCGTCCGGCAAGACGCTCAATGTTTCCGGGGCTTTTCTCTATCTGCCTTTTGGAGATTGCCTGAGACAGATAGCCTCAAGCACCCGCCGCGATTTTACACCTACACAGTGAAACTCAGCAGTCTGGAAATGGACTCGTAAGAAGAGCTTGGTTGTCTCGGACAAGGCGCGCATATTTACCGCGAATGCCGAAATGATGATGAATTGAGTGACGTATAAAAAGGGTGCTCAAAGGATACCTGCCACATCAGAAACGGCGGGGATCGCTCCCCGCCTTGTCTCTTACTGTTTAGATTCGCATGCTGTAGAAACAGTAACCTCCGTCTGGTTCGTCCGGAAGTGGACCTCGCAGAGATCCCGCCGCATCGCCAACACCGCTAAAATCACGGTGATACAGATGATAACCAGGGCAATTAAGCCTGAACGTTGCCATTTCATAGCCTGCTTCTCCTTGACCCGTAGGTCTGTAAGAGGCTAATCTAATGCTGCTTGGCATAGATTTAGGCCTCGGTAAGTGTTAAGCGTCCTGCAAGACGCTCAATGTTTCCGGGGCTTTTCTCTATCTGCCTTTTGGAGATTGCCTGAGACAGATAGCCTCAAGCACCCGCCGCGATTTTACACCTTCACAGTGAAACTCAGCAGTCTGGAAATGGACTCTTAAGAAAGGAATGATTGCTTTAGAGGGAGTGCCGGATACAGGCGCATCCGGCAAAAAGGAACTCAGGACTGCAGCGTCGCCAGTCGCGCCGCGAAGCCCACAAACACCAGCCCAATCAGGCTATTGCCAATTTTCGCCAGCTTCTTACGGGTTTTCACATACCGCGTCACCAGCGAGCCTGACACAATCAGGAAGCTCAAATAGGTAAAGCTCACCAGTTCAAGCGTCAGCGCCAGGATAAAGAATGCCAGCCCCGGCGTAGCCGATTTCACGTCAATAAACTGCACGAAGAACGAGACATAAAACAAAATCGCTTTGGGATTGGTTAAGCTCAGCGTCAGGGCGCGTTTGAAAATAGCATGCCCCGGCTCGGCGTGCGCTTCAGGCTCTCCGGCTTTACGCTTAAGCGTGCTGTAGAGCATCTTCCCGCCCAGATAGAGCAGATAAATGGCCCCCAGATAGCGCACCAGATTAAACAGCACCGGCGTGGTTTTAATGAGCGTCGCTACGCCCGCATAAGAGAGGAACATCAGCACCGCATCGCCGATAAAGACCGCCAGCGCTGCCATGTAGCCTCCACGAATACCGTGTGCCACACCTGTTTTCAGGACAAAGAAGGTATTTGGCCCCGGCACCAGAATGATAAAAATCGCCCCGACCACATACGTCCAGTAATTTAGTACGCCAAAATCTGCGAACACCCTGCTCTTCCTTACACAATATTAACCATCGTGGCGGTATGGTAACGCACGCCACATGGCCAATAAAGGACTATTCAGTTTACTTATGGTTAACCCCGTTTACGCGGCATCATGCGCAGCAGCGTATTGTCTTTCCAGACATAATGATGCGCCAGCGCCGCCAGTGCGTGCAGGCCGATCAGCCAGTAGCCGATATTCGCCAGCAGAATGTGATATTCCTTCATCGTATCGACAATATCGAAATTCGATTCCGCCGCATGCGGCATGGTTATCCCAAACGCAAACCATGGATTCCCCCGGTTATACATCATCACCAGGCCAATAATCGGCAATGCAATAAACAGCAGGTAAATCGCCAGATGCCCCAGATGCGCCATGCCCGTCATCATTGGCTTAGGTTTCGGCACAATCGGCGGCGCCGGGCGTTTCAGGCGAATCAGCAAACGCGCCACCATCAGCACCAGAATGGAGATGCCACAGGAGACGTGCACCATATTGATAACCGGACGCGCGCTACGCGGAAAGAAGCCACGGAATTCCATCGCGCAGTAGGCGATAATAACCAGTAAGAAGACCAGCCAGTGAATGCCTATTTGCAGGCCTGAGTATTTATCGCGCATAGCGACCCCTGATAAGTAATTAACAAAAAAGCAAAATAGCCGTTTTCACTTAAAAATTCATTAACTTTTCTGCAGTTACTTTGGTTCTATTCACCTCATTGATGCATTACAGACAAAATCGGGTTGCCCATCCGCCAATGCTGAACTAAGCCTGGATAAGTAAAAATACCGTATCCCCCGAACTGATGGAGAACATCATGAGTAAAATTGGCATTAACGGATTTGGGCGTATTGGTCGACTGGTCCTGCGTCGTCTGCTGGAAACCTCCAGCAGCAATGAAGTCGTCGCAATTAACGATCTTACGTCGCCAAAAGTACTGGCATATTTGCTGAAGTATGATTCCAACTACGGGCCGTTCCCGTGGAGCGTTGATTTCAGCGACAACGCGCTTATCGTTGACGGTAAAACGATTAAAGTCTTTGCGGAAAAAGAGGCGAAGAACATACCGTGGAAATCGGAAGGCGCAGAAATCGTCGTTGAATGTACCGGCTTCTATACTTCGGCTGAAAAGTCGCAGGCGCATATCGATGCGGGTGCTAAAAAAGTACTGATATCTGCTCCGGCGGGTGACATCAAAACGCTGGTATTCAACGTGAACGATGACACGCTCAACGCCAGCGACACGATTATCTCTGTCGCCTCCTGCACCACCAACTGCCTGGCGCCAATGGCAAAAGCGCTGAATGATGCATTCGAAATAAAAGTGGGCACCATGACCACCATCCATGCCTACACCGGGACTCAGGCACTGGTTGACGGGCCTCGGGGGAAAGATTTGCGTGCCTCGCGCGCCGCGGCGGAAAACATTATTCCGCACACGACGGGGGCGGCAAAAGCGATCGGGCTGGTTATCCCTGCCCTTGTCGGTAAACTGAAAGGCCATGCCCAGCGTGTGCCAACGAAAACCGGTTCGGTGACCGAACTGGTTTCTATCCTGGGTAAAAAAGTCACCGTCGATGACGTGAATGCCGCGCTGAAAAAAGCAACAGAAAATAATGAGTCGTTTGGATACACCAATGATGACATCGTATCGACCGATATTATCGGCACGCACTTTGGTTCCGTTTTCGACGCCACGCAAACCGAGGTGACCGAAGCTGGCGATCTGCAACTGGTGAAAACTGTCGCCTGGTACGATAACGAATATGGGTTTGTGACTCAGTTGATTCGCGTACTGGAAAAATACGCCAAACTGTAAAAAGACAACGCCCGGAAACGTTCCTTTCCGGGCGTCATTCGCGGCCTCTTAGCGCAATGCCCGCATGGCCGACATTTCGCGCAGCGTGGCGTCTTGCGTTAACTGCTGCCAGGCCTGCTCGACCGCCAGCGGTATATCCACGTGAGCAATAAAGTTTTTACCGCGCGGCCCGTATCCCTGTTCATCATCACGTATACGTGGTAATTCCCCGATAATTAATGAGAGATATCGTTCTACTGGCCACAATCCGGTGTCATCTCCTTTAAACGCTACGCCGTTTTCACCGTTGAAGAGCTCCGGCTGACATCCGGGATAACTCCGCCAGTGCGGCGCATTTTCCGCTTTCTGCCAGACATGTTCAAACGTCGCCATCGTACGACGCTGCATGGTTGGGTCCTGCACAACGATACCCTTTTTAACGGCAATCGCCTGGGTATCTAACATGCGTCGGGTAAAACGCGCATTTTCACCGCAGTTCGTCGATGCATCCTCCACCAGAATATTCTCGCGCGGGATTTTCCAGAATTGATGCGCAATCTCCGCAAGGATTGCCGCTTCAGACAACCCGGTGGTACGCAGGGTGTTATAGCGCGGATGCTGGGCTATCGCGGCATACAGAAAGGTCGTTGAATGGCCGATTCCGCCGCTGATCAACAGCGTTTTTCCCTCATACGTCGCCAGCTGACAGGCTGCATCGATAACAGGAATAACGGCGTTCCCAGCCAGCACCACCACTTCAAAATCGTCTGGTTGAGGTCGGGAGGCAAAATCATTTTGCGCAAGCCAGCTCCCCAGCAAATTGGCAGCCGTAAGTGTGCTATCGGGTAATTGTGGCAATGTCGTTAGCATAATCCTCCCTCGCTGTGAGTTTGTCAGCACAGGATAACGTGTCTGAAGCTTGATGACAGTAGATCACTCCGAAAGCGTTAATTTTACCTGGCCTGCATTTTTGTAACATTCTTGAAATAACCAGAAATATCTAAAAACGATGCGGTTGCACCTGAATAAACCACTAACAGAGCGCCAAAACAGAGAACATCAAACCATTAATTATTCATTTTATGAATGATTAAGTCATCAAAATGCCTGCTTTTTGTGTATAAACACCCTGCTCACCCTTGCTAAAAATAGCGCCCACCTCTAAGTTGCTTAACAAACAAGCAACCTTTTTAACACATTGCAGGTTGCACCTTTGAGGTATCAGGTGGCACCTGATTCTAACTTAATGTGGCGGGAGTTTTCCTTCATGACGACGCAAGAAAGCAGCAGTACGATCCTGAAAAA
Source organism: Pseudocitrobacter corydidari (assembly GCF_021172065.1). NCBI lineage: Bacteria > Pseudomonadati > Pseudomonadota > Gammaproteobacteria > Enterobacterales > Enterobacteriaceae > Pseudocitrobacter > Pseudocitrobacter corydidari. The sequence goes on from NZ_CP087880.1 coordinate 1,478,882, forward strand.
AAACAAACGGGTCCTGATTGCCAGTTTGACCGGCAGCTCCATTGAATGGTTTGATTATTTTCTGTACGGCACGGCCGCAGCGCTGGTGTTTAATAAAATATTCTTCCCGATGGTTGACCCGGTTATTGGCCTCATCCTCTCGTACCTCTCCTTCTCGCTGACTTTCTTTATACGCCCGATTGGCGGCGTACTCTTTGCCCACATTGGCGACCGTATTGGCCGTAAAAAAACGCTGGTGCTGACGCTCTCACTAATGGGCGGAGCAACCGTCATGATTGGTCTGCTACCGACCTACGATCAGATTGGCATTTGGGCGCCCATTCTGCTGATTCTGATGCGTATTATTCAGGGGATGGGAATTGGCGGTGAATGGGGAGGCGCGCTGCTGCTGGCTTATGAATATGCGCCAGAAAAACGCAAAGGATTTTTCGGCAGCATTCCGCAAGCGGGCGTGACCATTGGTATGCTGATGGCGACCTTTATCGTGTCGCTGATGACGCTGTTTAGCGAGGAGCAGTTTCTCTCATGGGGCTGGCGCATTCCGTTCCTGATGAGTGCGGTGCTGGTGTTGCTGGGGCTGTGGATCCGTAAAGATATCGATGAGACGCCAGAGTTTAAGAAGGTGAAGCAGTCCGGTCAGGTGGCGAAAGCGCCGCTTCGCGACACGCTGACGCATCACTGGCGTGAAGTGTTGATTGCGGCAGGTCTGAAAGTTGTCGAAACCGCGCCGTTCTATATTTTCTCAACCTTCGTCGTAAGCTATGCCACGACCACCCTCGCCTACCAGAAATCACAGGTGCTGGAGGCCGTCACGCTCGGCGCACTGGTTGCGACGGTAATGATTCCACTGATGGGGTTACTGTCTGATAAAATTGGCCGCAAACGCATGTACGCGGTGAGCGTCGCGCTGCTGGGTCTTTTTATCGTGCCGTGGTTTATGCTGCTGGATACCGGCGCCACCTGGGCGATTATGCTGGCGACCGTGGTGATGTTCGGTATTCTCTGGGCACCGATCACCGCCGTGCTGGGCACGCTGTGTTCGGAAATTTTTAGCGCGAATGTGCGTTACACCGGAATTACGCTGGGTTATCAGATTGGCGCGGCATTAGCTGGCGGCACCGCCCCGCTTATCGCCACCGGCCTGCTGGCGAAATATGACGGTGATTGGGTTCCGGTTGCATGGTACCTGGGCGCAACGGTCACCATCTCGCTGATTGCCATCTTCTTTGCCAGCCGTAGCCGTCGAATTGATGCGGTGAACGTGCAGACGTCAGGGCTGTAACGACCAGACCTTCCCCCTCTTTGTTTCTGGAGGGGGAAATTTCGTCCGTGGTATCAGAGCCTCCATTCTCCCGGTACAATTACTTTCGGATATACAGCGTTAAAGATAAGCATATGTCGCCACTGACTCTGCTCTCTGTCGTCAGAAAGAATTTCTCGGGCTGAGTTTCTTCAGGATAAAAATAAGTTGACGGTATACCGAGATCATCCGCATATTTGACTAATGTAAGATAGGCTTCTGTAAACTGGCTAATCTTACAATACGTTATTCCACTCTCGATATATTCATCTTTGTCCAAAACATCATTATATGAGTAGCTGTAGTCTTCTGAAATTATTGGCGCATTCTTGATTTCTGGCCGAGTTAAGAAGAAGTATTCCAGTGTGTCTGTTCGGCGATAAACTCCCTTTGTAAACACTTCAACGTAAGTCAGACAGGAGAGATATAACAACACTAAAAGAAATGACAGTTTTAGAATGACATTCCATCTACTGATTTTCTTTTTCAACTAGAATAACCTCCTGTTCTACACTGGCTAACGCATCAACAGTTTCATAAACCAAATTAGTACTACATTGACGAAATAAATATATATATCGCGGTATTTATCAAATATTGACTCATTTTACCTCTATTGATATAGACTATAGACTTTTCAATATTGTCTTTAACTCCTCTGTTCTCTTAATCGTCATCTCACTCTCACAATCATATAACGATGTTTCATAAACTTGTGAGCCAGCTTCGACATCCAAGGTAAAAACAGGACAATTGGCATCTCGAAAATGAATCCACGCTCTTTGCGAGATCTTTATTTTCTCAATAACTTCAGCACCTGTCTCTGGTTCAGATGAATATCTTTTTTTGATGTCAGACAGAAGTGCTTTATAGGTTTTATTTATTTCCGCATCGTGGTTAGTAAATGTTTCTTTTGCACAATCGAAAACTTGATCTGATACTTGAATATCTGTACAAAAATCATTCGCCCAGAGTGCACATGGGATAAATAAAAGCATAAGCATTTTTATTTTCATTTGATTTCTTTAATTCCATCATCCATTTCTTCTTCACTATCGGGAAAAGCAGATTTAAAGCAATCTATTTGCACTTGTATGCTCCATTCAGGAATCGCCCATTTTTTTGCAAGCTTAATTCTCACCTCTTCCATAAAATGAATGTCATTTAACCTTCCATCCTCTATCGGGGGAACCAAAATTTTGAATTTGGTTCCGTATTTATAACAACGCTACCGCCCCACCCTGATCGTCGATCTGCACGCGCACAGCTTACTCCTGCACGCTCATACAGAGTACGTCTGCCACCGCTTTTCAGAATCCATAAAGAAACCCGGCAGCATGCGCTAACCGGGTTTGTATGAAAGTTAACAGCACAGAAAAACGTTACGCGCTAATCTGCTCCATCGCCTGCAACACGCGTTTATCGGAAATGGGGTACGGTGTACCCAACTGCTGAGCAAAGAAACTGACGCGCAGCTCTTCAATCATCCAGCGGATCTCCTGTACATCATCATCATCCCGACGCGCCGGCGGCAGTTTATTTAACCACTGCTGCCAGGCCTGCTGTACGCTTTCCACCTTCAGCATTTGCGCACGGTCACGGTGCGGGTCGATGGCCAGTTTTTCCAGTCGTTTCTCAATCGCGTGCAAATAGCGCAGCGTGTCGCCCAGGCGTTTGAAACCGTTGCCGGTGACAAACCCGCGATAAACCAGCCCACCCATCTGCGCTTTGATATCCGACAGCCCCAGCGCCATGGTCATATCCACACGCCCTTTCAGGCGTTTGTTGATATTGAATACCGCCGTGAGGATCTGCTCGACCTGTTTGGCGATTTCGACGACGGTTTCGTTCAGTTCAGCACGTACTTTATCATGCAGCTTCGTGAACCCTTCCTCGGTCCATACCGGGCCGCCCGCTTCATCGATAAGCTTATCAACACCACAGGAGATGCAGTCATCAATGAGATCCAGCACTTTACCGTACGGGTTAAAGTAGAGCCCCAGTTTGGCTTTGTTCGGCAATTTCTCGTGCAGATACTTAATTGGCGACGGAATGTTCAGCAGCAGCAGGCGGCGCAAACCACGCCACATCGCCTGCTGCTGTTCCTGCGGGTTATCGAAAAGCTTAATCGCCACGCTTTCACGCTCGTCCACCAGCGCCGGCCAGGCCTTCACTTTGTAGTTGCCACGCTTCTGCTCGTAGTGATCCGGCAAATTACCGAAACTCCAGATATGCAGCCCGCTTTGCTCAATACCATCATCGGCAACGGCGGAAAGCGTTTCCTGAACTTTCCCTTTAAGCGTGTCTTTCAGCGCCTGAAGGGAACGCCCTTCCTGAAGTTTCTTGTTTTTGTCATCCACTACACGGAAAGTGATTTTCAGGTGATCGGGTACCTGATCCCACTGCCAGGCGTCGCGGTCAACGGTGACCCCGGTCATACGGCGCAGTTCGCGCTCCAGGCTATCGAGCAGCGGCAGCTCCAGCGGTGTGGCGCGGCCTAAGAACGCTTCAGCGTAATTTGGCGCAGGCACAAAATTACGGCGTACTGGTTTCGGCAGCGATTTTATCAGTGCGATAATCAGTTCACGACGCAGGCCAGGGATCTGCCACTCGAACCCGCTCTCTTCCACCTGGTTGAGCAACGGCAGCGGAATATGTACGGTCACGCCGTCCGCATCCGCACCAGGTTCAAACTGATAGCTCAGGCGCAGCTTGAGATTGCCCTGATGCCAGAAGTTCGGGTAGTCCAGCTTGCTGACTTTCTCCGCCCCCTCTTTAATCAGCATGCTCTTTTCAAAGTTGAGCAAATCCGGCGTTTCGCGGCTGGCCTTTTTCCACCAGTTATCAAAGTGTCGGGCGGAGATCACGTCGTGGCTGATGCGCTGGTCGTAAAACTCAAACAGCGTTTCGTCATCAACCAGAATGTCGCGACGGCGCGATTTGTGCTCAAGTTCTTCAATTTCACTGCGCAGTTTCAGGTTATCGCGGAAGAATGCATGACGCGTCTGCCAGTCACCTTCCACCAGCGCGTGGCGAATAAAGAGCTCACGACACAGCGCCGGGTCAATCTGGCTGTAGTTCACCTTACGCGCGGCGACAATCGGCAGCCCGTAAACGGTGACTTTTTCTGTCGCCATCACCGCACCCTGTGCCCGCTCCCAGTGTGGTTCACTGTACGACCGTTTGATCAGATGCTGGGCAACCGGCTCTACCCATTCCGGGTCGATGCGCGCAGCGATACGCCCCCACAGGCGGCTGGTTTCCACCAGTTCGGCAACCATGGTCCATTTCGGCGGTTTTTTGAATAAACCGGAACCGGGGAATATCGAAAAGCGCGCATTGCGTGCGCCGGTAAATTCCTGTTTATCAGCGTCTTTCATGCCGATATGGGAAAGCAGGCCGGTGAGCAGCGCGATATGGATTTCGCGATATTCAGCCGGTTCGCTGTTGACCGGAATACCCAGTTCTTTCACCACCTGGCGCAGCTGGGTGTAAATATCCTGCCATTCGCGCACGCGCAGATAGTTGAGGAAATCCGTGCGGCACTGGCGGCGGAACGCATTCGATGACAGCGCTTTTTGCTGCTCGCCGAGGTAATTCCACAGGTTCACAAAGGCGAGGAAGTCAGATTCTTTGTCGTGGAAACGGCGATGTTTTTCGTCCGAGGCTTGCTGTTTGTCCATCGGGCGCTCACGCGGGTCCTGAATAGACAAGGCCGAGGTAATTATCATTGCCTCGCGCACGCAACCGTGTTTTTGCGCTTCCAGCACCATACGCGCCAGACGCGGGTCAACCGGCAACTGTGACAGCTGGCGGCCCAGCGGCGTCAGTTTATAGGCGGTTTGCTGTTCGTCCGTGGTGATGGCGCCCAGCTCTTCGAGCAGACGCACGCCATCCTGAATATTGCGTTTATCCGGCGCTTCCACAAACGGGAAGGCGGCGATATCTCCGAGCCCCAGCGCGGTCATCTGTAAAATAACCGATGCCAGGTTGGTACGCAGAATTTCCGGATCGGTAAATTCCGGGCGCGACAGGAAATCATCTTCCGAATAGAGTCGAATACAGATCCCTTCCGAGACACGCCCACAGCGGCCTTTACGCTGGTTTGCGGATGCCTGCGAAACAGGTTCAATCGGCAGACGCTGCACTTTGGTACGGAAGCTGTAGCGGCTAATACGCGCGGTGCCTGGGTCAATAACGTATTTTATGCCCGGCACGGTCAGCGAGGTTTCCGCAACGTTGGTCGCCAGCACGATGCGACGCCCGCTATGCGACTGGAAGACGCGATTCTGTTCACTGTTGGAGAGTCGCGCATACAGCGGCAGGATCTCCGTATGGCGCAGATCCCGTTTGCTGAGCGCATCGGCGGTATCGCGAATTTCACGCTCACCGCTCATAAAGATCAGAATGTCGCCCGCACTTTCCCGCCCCAGTTCGTCTACAGCATCAAAAATGGCCTGCAACTGGTCACGTTCGGTGTCATCCGCCTCTTCGACAATCGGGCGATAGCGCACTTCCACCGGGTAGGTACGCCCTGAAACTTCGATAATCGGCGCATTATTAAAGTGGCGCGAGAAGCGTTCCGGGTCGATGGTCGCGGAAGTGATGATAATTTTGAGATCGGGGCGGCGCGGCAGCAGCTCTTTCAGGTAACCGAGCAAAAAGTCGATGTTCAGACTGCGTTCGTGCGCTTCATCGATAATGATGGTGTCGTACTGCATCAGCAGGCGGTCCTGCTGGATTTCCGCCAGCAGAATACCGTCGGTCATCAGCTTAACCGTGGTGTTGTCGCTGACGTGATCGCTAAAACGAACTTTATAACCGATGCAACCACCCGGCTCTGTTTTCAGCTCTTCCGCTATACGGTTCGCCACGGTACGCGCCGCCAGACGACGCGGCTGGGTATGGCCAATCAGCCCTTTGATTCCGCGCCCCAGCTCCATACAAATCTTCGGCAACTGGGTGGTTTTCCCGGAACCCGTTTCCCCGGCGACAATCACCACCTGGTTGTCGCGCACCGCCTCAAGAATATCCTGTTTCTTCTGGCTAACCGGCAGGTTATCCGGATAGGTAATGTCCGGGCGTGCGGCTTCGCGCAGCAGGACTTTACCTGCTGCCTGTTCAATCTCTTTCGCCATTTCCTGGTAAATGGCCTGTTGTGCATCAGGATTTTTAACCTTCTTCACACCGTGCAGGCGACGGGCAAAGCGCTGTTTATCGCGCAGCGTTAATGCATCGAGCTGCTGATTCAACGTCGCGAAGGTGAGTTTTTGTTGTTCTGTCATAGCGTTATCGGGCATCTGGGTGCCGGAAATGTTCTCGTCATACGTTCCCTCCAGAATACCACACCTGGCCTGATACCGAACGGTTTTCCCGGTATGTGGTATAGAGAGGAAAGTCAGTTATTCAAAAAAATCGAACAGAGGATTCGATATATTGCGCTATCCCTGTGGCAGGATTGTGAATAAAGTGTCTGCAAGCAACCGGGCAAGGCCCGTCACTCAAAGTATAAAGGAAACACCCATGAGCAAAGTATTGGTTCTGAAATCCAGCATCCTGGCAGGCTACTCCCAGTCTAATCAGCTGTCCGACTATTTTGTTGAGCAGTGGCGTGAAAAACACAGCGCGGACGAAATCACCGTTCGTGACCTGGCCGCTAACCCGGTGCCGGTACTGGATGGCGAACTGGTTGGCGCACTGCGTCCGAGCGATTCCCCGCTGACGCCGCGTCAACAGGAAGCACTGGCGCTGTCTGACGAGCTAATTGCTGAACTGAAAGCCCACGACGTTATCGTGATTGCAGCGCCGATGTACAACTTCAACATCTCTACTCAGTTGAAAAACTATTTTGACCTGGTTGCTCGTGCTGGCGTGACCTTCCGTTACACCGAGAAAGGTCCTGAAGGCCTGGTTACCGGTAAGAAAACCGTGGTGATCACCAGCCGTGGCGGCATCCATAAAGATACCCCGACCGATCAGGTGACGCCGTACCTGTCCACCTTCCTGGGCTTTATCGGCCTGACCGACGTGAAATTCGTCTTTGCGGAAGGCATCGCTTACGGCCCGGAAATGGCGGCCAAAGCGCAGGAAGATGCGAAAGCAGCCATCGACACTATCGTTGCCGCATAAGATTTAAGAGGCCTCCCGCGAACCGGGAGGCTTTTTTATTTAACCCGCATTTTTCGCAATGCTGTCCAGCGTTGCCAGCACGTCACCAGATAAACTCAATTCTCCCGCCGCCATATTTTCCCGCAGATGCCCCACTGAAGAAGTACCTGGAATCAACAGGATATTCGGCGAACGTTGCAACAACCACGCCAGCGCCACCTGCATCGGCGTTGCGCCAAGGCTTGCGGCAACGTCAGAAAGCGTTGACGATTGCAGCGGCGTAAAACCACCGAGCGGGAAGAACGGTACGTATGCGATACCGTCATGCGCCAGCGCATCAATCAACGCGTCGTCGGCACGGTGCGCGATGTTGTACTCGTTCTGCACGCAGACAATTTCCGCAATTTTACGCGCTTCAGCGACCTGCGTCGGTGTAACGTTGCTCAGGCCGATATGCTTCACCAGCCCCTGCTGTTGCAGTTCGGCCAGTACGGTAAAGTTAGCTTCAATCGACCCTTCTGCCGGGCCGTGACCGTCGCCGAGCATCACGCGCAGGTTAACCACATCCAGCACGTCCAGGCCGAGGTTACGCAGGTTATCGTGTACTGCCTGCTTGAGTTCTTCAGGCGAAAACGCCGGAAGCCATGAAGCGTCTTTCCCGCGACGCGCGCCAATTTTGGTGACTATCGTCAGGTCATCCGGATACGGATGCAGGGCTTCGCGGATAATCTGGTTTGTCACGTGTGGGCCATAAAAGTCACTGGTGTCGATATGATTCACACCCAGCGCCAGCGCTTCACGCAATACCGTAATAGCAACATGGCGATCTTTTGGCGGCCCAAAAACGCCGGGGCCAGCCAACTGCATCGCACCATAACCCAGTCGTTTTACCGATTTTGTACCGAGAGTAAACGTACCACTGTTGTTGCTCATAACACCCTGTCCTGTTTAAGGCAGATTAAGAGCCCACAGTATAGAAATGAACGCGCGGGGAGGAAATGTGTAATAAATGCGAATGTGTAAAAAAAAGCCGGATGAGTACAACATCTCATCCGGCACACGCATTACTGCCCGGTGGCGCTGCGCTTACCTGGCCTACGGGCAATATACCTGTAGGCCAGGTAAGGTGCTCGCACCGCCATCTGGCGCAACAAACATCAGAACGTTTTCTTGAAGTTCAGCATCACGCCTTTATCGCTGATACCATCCTCTTTCCAGTGGTAGGCATCCAGGTTAAGCGAACTTTCTTTGCTGCTGTACTTCACGCCGACGCTTGCCAGGCTGTTGATGCCGCCGCCCTTCTGCCCGTCATCAACGTTGAAATGCTGGCTGCCTGCGCCTGCCAGGCTTGCCGTGCGCTGGCTCTTCGTGTAGCTCAGGTTTGGCCCGCCTTCCAGCGTCGCGTTGGCACTCCAGCCGTCTTTGCCTGCGTAGTCCAGTTTCAGCCCGACGATGCTGTCCACCGCCGTTTCGCTGCCGCTGTTCATGCTCAGGTTGAAGTCTCCTGCATTCCGTTCCTGATAACCGCCCTCCAGCGTGTGACGCAGTTTTACACCGGCATACGGGGTAATTTTCAGGCCTTCGCGCGGTTCAAAGGTTTTTGCCCCTTCGCTGCGAAACTCCAGGTACTGCTGTTTCACGTTGGTATCCGCCGTTTTGCTGACGTCGCCGTAAGCCACCGAGCGGCTGCTGTCGAGGTTATGCACATCATAACGCAGCGCGTTGTTCCAGCGCATACCGTTGTCGAAGGACATCTGGTGCTTCAGACCAAAGAACTGGCTGTAGCCGCCGGTTACGCCATTGTCGCCCGCCTTCTGCGCACCGTCGCCATCCAGACGCGCGATACCGTACTCCAGACTCATGCTCTGGCTTTCGCTCATGTGCACGGTTTTACGCAACGCCAACATGTCATACTCGGTGTTATTTCCGAGTTCCGCACGCGGATCGCCTTTCGCCACCACGTTAAAGGACAGACCGTTCCCCACCTTCGGCGCGGCATCCGCCAGCATGCTAAAGCGGTTGCTTAAAACGCGCGCTTCGCGGAATACCGTGGTCGCCTGGCTACCGCTGACCTGTTTCAGGGCACTGTTCAGTTCGGCAGTCGTGCCGACGTTCAGGCTGGTAAACAGCTCGTTGTTGGTGTAAGACGCATCCAGTGCTTTAGCGATGTCATTCACCGAGGCATCTGTTGCCACATCGGTGTAGGCATTTTTGCTCATGGTGACGTCAACGTTACCGCTGCCATCGGTGCTGCCTTTGGCAGTCCATACCACGGACGTTGAGGTGATGGCGTCAGCGTCGGTCAGGTTGCTGCCCTCCACCACGTTATCAAAACTAACGGTGGTGTCTGCCGTACCGGCGGTAAACCCAGTGTTGATCCCCACGCCGTTCATGCTGGCATTGTTGACCATGAGCTTACCGGCGCTGCCATCGGCACTGGTTCCCACCACGTAACCGTTGAGATTGTTCATGCCGTCGTCACTGCTCACGGACGATGACGAGCTACCGCCGCTATAAGGCGTAATCGTCGGCTCATCCGGCGCAGTGAAGTCCACATAGTGCGCTTCTGTGCCGTCGCCGCCTTCGCCGTTGCCTTCTGCCGAGATACCACTTTGTTTGAAGATACCGGAACCCGTCACGCTGTCGTCGATATACACGATACCGTTGTTTACGATATGTCCAGCGCTGCCTAACTGGCTGAATGCAAAAGAATCACTGGCGTAAATATTGATGGTGCCATTATTTTCAATGACCGCATCCGCCTTCGCGTTGCTTTCGAGTTGCATCCCTACCATGCCAGTCTCAGAGGTGCCTTCTGTGCCGACGTTAATGATATTGTTGTTGACCATTTTCGCACTGCCATGCGCCGACATCGCCACATTACCAGTGTTGTCAATATTAATAGTACCGTCGTTCACCACCAGCGTGTTAGCGTTCACGTTCAAGGCAGTCTTGATTTGACCGTTGATTACGCCCGTCTCACCGTTATAAAGGGTGTGTGGATTGCCAGCGGCCATAATATTAGCGTCACTGTTAACCGTGCCCCAGTTATTAAATGAACCCGCCCACAATTGACCGTCATCAATTGTTGCTACACCGCCTTGCAGGTTGTTGAATACACCCTTTTTATCCACGGTGACATGATTGACCGTTCCGGCGTTATTGAACGTTGATGCAGCAGTAAAAAACACCTTATCTACCGTTCCACCTGCCTGGTTGTTCATGACGGCAGACACCGATGAGCCTTTCCAGTTGCTCACCGTTCCGGTGTTATAAACAGAGCTGGCCCACTGTTCGATACTACTAATAGTGCCAGCATTGTTGATGACCGAACTCGCAACTGTCGTAACTACCTGGCCTGTGACTGTGCCTTCATTATTAAAGACGCCGCCATCAACAGAAACGGATTGAGTTATTCCCTGGTTGATATATTCACCGTCGATGGCGATAACCACCTTGTTGATATTACCCGTGATTTCGTTGGTCAGGTTGCCATTATGAGCAACCGTAATGGCTCCGCCCGTCACCGTTCCTGCGTTGGTGATATAAATATCGCTCTCTGCCAGGGGGTTGGTTACCCCTCCGCTTGTGGGTAAATCCAGCGTTTCGCCTTCAGCGGTAATAACGTTGCCATTATCCCATCCCCGGCTGATGGCACTGTCGGTTGGGTTATAGCTCGCACTGTCCTGACAAATACCGAACGTGCAGATAGTGCCGTAGTTAACAATAACGCCGGAACCGTCATTGTAAAATGCCTGACCAATTTCGGCATTAATATTAATAACGCCAGTCTGATCATTAATTGCGGTTCCGCCATTGTAAACCGCCATGCCGACGAGTTTATTCGCGCCAATCGTGCTGTCATAGTTATCATTTTTTTCCAGGTTGATAGTCCCCTGGTTAATGACCGTATTGCCATGACCATTAGCGAACATTCCCGCGCCTGCATTATAAATAGTAATGACACCGCTTTCTTTATTAATCGCGGTCGCGTTAACTCCGGCCCCATTAAAATCATCTGTACCCACCCACATAGCAGCGGCATAATCTCCGGCTCTATTTCCATGTATATCGCTGCGTAATTGCGTTGTATCATTAGCATCAACCCATAACGCATCGATAGAGATATTGCCTGCATTCTCAGCCGTCGAGTTGTCTATTGCCGTCATGCCAATGTTCCCTCGACCATACATATCAATCACGCCACTCTCACCATTGAGTGCATAACTGTTATGGTAGGCTTCGAGAGCAATCATACTCTCCGTTTGATTATTCGGAATATCACTGCCAGTAGCACCCACGGAGTTTCGCATATTCACCACGCTATACTGCTCCATAACTTTTGCTGTGATGAATCCATTATTTGTAACCGTAGCGCCTCCTTGCGCCATTAGTGCTACCCCACCCGGTTCCGGGACTGGATTTGTCGGTGTCGAATAATCATACTGAAGTAATGCGATGCTGCCGCTGTTAACCGCCGAACTGTTTTCATCGTTGACATTAATAAATTTAATATTCGCTACATCGACATCCCCTTCATTGATGACCTGGGAACCGGAAGACGCATTTATTATCGCAGGAGTCGCATCAAAATAGTGTTCGAATATATTGACATCCTTCGTTGAAAAAGAGGCATCATCGCCTATCTTCAACATTGCACCATCATTCAACTGGATAATACTGGAGTAACCTACCGGGAAATCACCGCCTATTACCGAGTCACCATTCAGGTATACGGATGAGTTGCCATCAACCTTAATAAGAGGAGTGGAGCCGCTTCCCTTACGTGCGGAGGCAATATCCTCTCCGTTGGTTAAGGTATTTGCCTCTCCCCTGAATTGCACGCCACCATTAAGTGCTACCGTATTACCATCACCCGTGATCACCAGTCCGGAGATGTTTTCCTGGCTACCGTCAAAACGTGCATAGGTACGATTCGTGGTTTCGCTATCCACGACCATCGTTAACTGACCATCCAGTGTAATATCATTATTATCACCGCTGACATTAACGCCAACGGATGGGTCGTAAAAATATTCTGCCGCATTATCAGCCAACTGGTTTTTATCGACCAGTATATTGCCTGCGATATCGATGGTATTCCCGTTCCCGGCGACATTGACCCCTGTCGCATCCTGTCCGGTGACGTTCAGCTCATAGGTGGCCAGCGTCATAGTGTTATTATTGCCAACCACATCCAGACCTGTGGAGAAATCACCCACATACATACCACCCGCAAGTGAGATATCGCCAGCGTCGCCAATAACCTGAACTCCCGTCCCTGCATTGCTGGCAGAAATATCACCCACGTTCATAAACGTGGCGTTATCCCCCGCAATCTTCACACCTGTGGCATTCTCTTCCGCATTGCCATTGCTGGCGGAAATATCACCCATATTGATAAATGTGGTGTCATTACCCTGCAACTCAATGCCAATGGATTTCTCATCCACGACGGTTATATTGCCTTTATTGCTGATAATGGTGCCATCTCCATCAACAATAATTCCACGTGCGCCACCGCTTACATAAAGATCGCCTGATTGTTTAACCAGTGCATCGTTACCGGTAATTTTCGATCCCGTCGAATGTTCTCCGTCGACGGTCATGACACCTTTATTACTTACTACCGCGTTGTCGCCATTAATCTCGCTGCCGGTCCCACCATTGGTAAACGTCGAGTCACCCGCGGTATTCAATGTCGCGCGATCGCCATTGATAATAACCGCCGTCCCGCCATCAACTTCCGTTTCACCATTATTATTGATGGTGATATCGTCGCCGGTCAGGATACCGACCACTGAACCTTCGCCAATTGCGGTGGTTTTACCGTCGTTATTAAGGGTTATATCGTGACCGTCAACAACCATCACCGTGCCACCATTCAGCGCGGTATTTCCACCCTTATCGGTGATGGTGGCATCGTTAACCTGAAAATGGTCCCCTGTAGTTCCGTCAGCAACTGTACCCGCCTCTTTGACAATATGGATTTTGCCATCGTCATCATAACGCCAGGTGATCCCGCCCGCCGTATTGACGCCGTCAAAGCTGACAGTGTTGGCCGCCTCGTCAACGGACCAGTTTTTTACGATCGTCGTTTTGCCATTTGGCCCGGTAAGCGTGTAACTGCCATCTTCATTTTTAGCGTACGTGAAGGTGGTATTACGAATTTCTACGGTCTTCGCATCCTGATCCCAGGTGACATTATTTTTATAAACGACAGGATCGTGTTTGACTGGGGTGTCATCACCATCGTCGTCCGGGGTATCGTCACCGCCGTCGTCCGGCGTGTCATCGCCGCCATCATCCGGCGTATCATCACCGCCATCATCCGGCGTGTCATCGCCGCCATCATCCGGCGTATCATCACCGCCATCATCCGGCGTATCATCACCACTGTCGTCCGGCGTATCATCGCCGCTGTCGTCCGGCGTATCGTCACCGCCGTCGTCTGGTGTATCGTCGCCTCCATCGTCTGGTGTGTCGTCACCGCCGTCATCCGGCGTGTCATCGCCGCCGTCGTCTGGTGTATCGTCGCCTCCATCGTCTGGCGTATCGTCACCGCCATCGTCTGGCGTATCGTCACCGCCGTCATCCGGCGTGTCATCGCCGCCATCGTCTGGCGTATCGTCACCGCCGTCATCCGGCGTGTCATCGCCGCCATCGTCTGGCGTATCGTCACCGCCGCCATCCGGCGTGTCATCGCCGCCATCGTCTGGAATATCATCACCACCATCATCCGGCGTATTGTCGCCGCCGTCGTCTGGTGTGTCGTCGCCACCATCATCCGGCGTATCGTCGCCACCGTCGTCTGGTGTGTCATCACCGCCATCATCCGGCGTATCATCGCCACCGTCGTCTGGTGTGTCGTCACCACCGTCGTTCGGCGTGTCGTCGCCGCCGTCGTCTGGTGTGTCATCACCGCCATCATCCGGCGTATTGTCGCCGCCATCATCTGGCGTGTCATCGCCGCCGTCATCCGGCGTGTTGTCGCCGCCATCATCTGGCGTGTCATCGCCGCCGTCATCCGGTGTGTTGTCGCCACCGTCATCCGGTGTATTGTCGCCACCGTCGTCTGGCGTGTCATCGCCGCCGTCGTCTGGTGTGTTGTCGCCGCCGTCATCCGGCGTATTGTCGCCGCCGTCGTCTGGCGTGTCGTCACCGCCATCATCCGGCGTATCGTCGCCACCATCGTCTGGTGTATCATCGCCACCGTCGTTTGGCCCCACGGGAGTGAGCGAGCCGTCATCGCTGGGTGGCACGGGTGGATTGTCGTTATCGTCTGGCGGTGTAGGTTGAGGTGAAGAAGAAGAGTGAGAGTGGTCGCCGTCGTGGTCCGTTAACTCAATTGCAGCGAGAGTGGTAAGCAGCGCGGTCGCACCGACAGCAAGCCAGGGATAAAGTTTATGATTTGAGGGTGTTGCAGCAACACATTCTGGTGGGAGTTTTTTTAATTCTTGCTGGCTCAGTTTACCAGGATCTGTCGGGCAGGTTACGCGTGAACTTTTACGTTCTCCTGAAACACCATCCGTTTCTATCGTATCCGCAGCCCAACCCTGCCCGCTTAACGCTAAAGCAATGCAAGCCGACAGTAATGTTTTCTTTTGCATGAGAAATCCCTCTCAACGTAATAACTTAAATAATTTAGAAGACCAATAAAAACAGTGAATTAAAAAATGATCACAATAAGGTCATGATTAAATATCTCTTTTTAGGGATTCTATTTGTCAATACAAAACAATTCAACTTAAAGGGACTTTAAGTAAAACTTAACAAATAAACTCGATGAATTATTGCCAATATTATTTGTGACGTAATTCATTAATGCATGTTGTATTCCACCAAAAACATACAAAAAAATCATTCACCTTAAAACAAAAATAAGTTCCTCCGCCTTGCATATATTCTTGCAACAAATAAATATCTTCTAACTACAACTACAGTTAACGCGTCCCAATAAAAAAGGCAGAAATTTTATTTCTGCCTTTTTTACTCAACTCGCCGATTTAGGCCGCAAACTCTCATCAAATATCAGCCGTTTTCGCCCTTCTTCGACTGCGCGTAACGGTTCGACCTGATGCATCGTCTTTTTACAACGTTCCACCAGCACCTGATATTCCCGTGTACCCTGCTTTTTCCACGCCATTTCCTGCTCGCTGAGCTCGCGAATGGCTTTCGCGGGGCTACCGATAATCAGGTGATTCGCAGGCATCTCTGCTTTGGCTTTCACAAATGCTGCCGCGCCGACAATACTGTTTTCACCGATCACCGCGCCGTCCATCACTACAGCATTCATCCCGACAAGTGCGTTACGGCGTACGACGCAACCGTGCAGAATGGCGCTATGACCAATATGCCCGTCCTCTTCCACAACCGTGTCTTGCTCCGGAAAACCGTGCATTACACAGTTATCCTGAATGTTCGCGCCATCTTTAATGACAATGCGACCAAAGTCGCCGCGCAGACTGGCGTTTGGCCCAACGTATACACCTTTACCCAGGATGACGTCGCCAATTAATACGGCGGTAGGATGCACATAGCTCTCGTCCGGCACCACCGGGGTTAAGCCGTCAATCTGATACACTGGCATAAGACCTCCCTTCACTCACCGGCAACCCGCCAAATCGTTGATAGAACAGCGTACCCGGCGCAGGTAGTTCGCCCACCGGGGTTTCGCCTTTTTCGCTGACGAAGGCCAGCGCGGCGGGAGCCACACGTTGATAAATGTTGATACAGAGCTGACGCGCAGAGCCGCCGAGCCAGTGCGCCGGGAGCAGTTCTTCCGGCAGCAGCGGATCTTTCAGCACCACGCGGCGATAAAAGTGAATCAGTAGAAGTTGGATCTGGAAGCAACGTTCCGGAGTCAGTTCATCCGCATCTACGTCGCGCAATAACGGCAGCAGCGGGCGGAACAACTGGATAAAGGTGTCGTACATGGCATTCTGCTCGGTCAGTTGCCAGCACTCTTCCACGCGTGCGCTCAATGCCGCGCGCGACAACGCCAGTGGGGAATGCGCTTCAAAGCAGATGACGTTTTCCGCCACACCCGCTTCATGCAGCAGTGACTGCACATCGGCCAGCTTTTGTGACGGCGAGGCCATCAGGCTGGGCGCTAGCGTGCCAAACCCTTGCCAGATAAGCTGTTTTTTGACGTCTGAAAGTGTTGCACGATCAAGCCCTTCGGAAAGCAACAGCAGCCAGGTGCCGTCCCAGGCCGGCGTTTCCGCACGATAGATTTTATTTTCCGCCCGGCGGGTTAAGCGCTGGCCTTTATCACTCAGGCGATAAAAGCTGCGGCGGCCAATGCGTTCCACATCCAGCCAGCCCTCTTTATTGAGGCGAAACAGCGCGGTACGGACAAAACGCTCCCCAAATCCCAGACCTTCAAGCATCGCCGCCAGGCTACCCAGCCAGACAGAACCGCCGCGATGCAACAGGGAATCACCATACAGCGAAGCAATCAGCGAGGTGCCGCTAATGGGCACCGATGACACGGCCTGCTGAATGAAGGTATCGATTTTACTCATCTGATTCATCCTGTTGTTATTGTTTTGATTTATGAATCATAGCATAGGTATGAATCGTAGTTTTGCCGGGGGCGGCTGCGCCTTGCCCGGCCTACCATCCCCTGTAGGCCGGATAAGGCACAGCGCGCCGCCATCCGGCAATGTTACACGCTGGCTATCTTGCGCAAATCAAACACCCTGCACGCTTTGCCTTCAGAGCGCGGGATCGCGCCGCAGTTAACGATCGTCACATCGGTGGAAATCCCGACCATCGATTTAATGCGGTGACGCAACTGGTGGCACACCTGGCAACGCTGTTCGTGGCTCAGGTACAGGCTACTCTCTTTCAGCTCCACCTGTATCGACAGCGAATCAAGATGGCCGCGACGGTTAACTTCCAGCTGGTAATGCGGCGAAAGATGCTCAAACTTCACAATCTCTTCTTCCAACTGAGACGGGAAGACGTTCACACCGCGGATAATCAGCATATCGTCGCTGCGTCCGCTAATGCGATCCATACGACGCATGGTGCGGGCGGTACCTGGCAGCAGACGTGTCAGATCGCGGGTGCGATAGCGGATCACCGGCAGCGCTTCTTTGGTCAACGTAGTGAAAAGCAGTTCACCATGCTCACCGTCATTCAGCACCGTACCATCGTTCGGGTTAACAATTTCCGGATAGAAGTGGTCTTCCCAGATGGTCGGGCCATCGGCGGTTTCGATACACTCCATTGCCACGCCAGGGCCCATCACTTCCGACAAACCGTAGATATCCAGCGCGGTAATACCCAGACGACGTTCAATCTCTTTACGCATCGCCATCGTCCACGGCTCTGCGCCAAACACGCCGACGCGCAGGGAACATTGCGTCGCATCGCCGCCCATCTGGCGTTCCAGCTCTTCAATCAGGTTCAGACAGTAGGACGGCGTCACCATAATCATATCCGGCTGGAAATCACGGATAAGCTGCGCCTGTTTCTCCGTCTGGCCACCGGACATCGGGATAACCGTCGCTCCCAAACGTTCCGCGCCGTAGTGCGCGCCCAGCCCGCCGGTGAAAAGGCCGTAGCCGTAAGCGACGTGGATTTTATCTTTCGGCGTGCCGCCTGCTGCGCGCAGAGAACGCGCCACAATATCGGCCCAGATATTGATGTCATTCTGAGTGTAACCGACCACGGTCGGCTTACCGGTCGTGCCGGAAGAGGCATGCACGCGCACCACCTGCTCCATCGGTACGGCAAACATGCCGAACGGATAGTTATCACGCAGATCCTGTTTGGTGGTGCACGGGAATTTTTCGATATCTTTCAGTTCCTTGAAGTCATCCGGGTGAACGCCCGCTTCATCGAATTTGCGGCGATACATCGGCACATTTTCGTAGGCGTGTTTCAGGGTCCACTTCAGGCGTTGCGTTTGCAGTGCCTGCAGTTCGTCCAGCGATGCTTTTTCGATTGGGTCCAGCTTTGTATTTGTTGTCATTATAGGGTACTCGCAGGTAAAAATTAGCTCACACACGCTCCAGGATCATGGCAATGCCCTGACCCACACCAACACACATCGTACACAGGGCGTAGCGGCCCTGACGGCGCTGCAGCTCAAGGCTGGCGGAAAGTGCCAGTCTCGCGCCGCTCATACCTAACGGATGGCCTAAGGCGATGGCGCCTCCGTTCGGGTTAATATGCGACGCCTCATCCGGCAGCCCTAACTGTCTGAGCACCCCCAGCGCCTGCGCGGCGAAGGCCTCGTTCAGTTCGATAACGTCCATATCGGTGATACTTAAGCCCGCACGCTCCAGCACTCTACGCACGGCAGGTACCGGGCCTAATCCCATCAGGCGCGGTTCCACGCCTGCGGTCGCCATGGCAACGATACGCGCGCGCGGCGTCAGCCCCTGCGCGATGGCCTGCTGCTCGCTGGCGATAATCAGCGCCGCTGCGCCATCGTTCACGCCCGAGGCGTTACCCGCCGTGATCACGCCATTCGCGCGGAACGGCGCTTTCAGTTTGCCCAGCTGTTCCAGCGTGGTTTCCGGACGCAGATGTTCGTCATCCAGCACCTCGGTAAACGTGCCCTTTTTACCTGGCACGCGCACCGCGACAATCTCTTCAGCAAACACGCCATCGCGTTGGGCTTTGGCGGCTCGCTGTTGGCTGCGATAAGCGAAAGCATCCTGATCGGCGCGGCTGATATTTAACAATTCGGCTACATTCTCTGCCGTTTCCGGCATGCTGTCAGTACCAAATTGTTGCTGCATGAGCGGGTTCACAAAACGCCAGCCGATGGTGGTATCAAACATCTCGGCCTGACGCTGGAAAGGCGCGGTAGCCTTGCCCATCACAAACGGCGCACGCGACATCGACTCCACGCCACCCGCCACCAGCAGGTCGGCATCACCGGCTTTAATCGCGCGGGCCGCAAAGCCAATCGCATCCAGGCCAGAGCCGCAAAGGCGGTTAATGGTGGTACCGGAAACATCCTGCGGATAGCCCGCCAGCAGCAGCGCCATACGCGCCACATCGCGGTTATCTTCCCCGGCCTGGTTAGCACAACCGAGGATCACATCGTCAATACGGGTTGGGTCGAGCTTTGGGTTACGCGCCAGCAGTTCACGCAGCGGCACGGCGGCGAGGTCGTCGGCGCGAACGCCCGACAGCGCGCCCGCGTAGCGGCCAATCGGAGTACGAATTCCGTCACAAATAAATGCATCACGCATCAGGCTTCTCCTGTTACCGTGCCGCCGATGCGGTGGGATTTACCGCGAAACAGGGCTACCGTTTTTTGTTGTTGGTTCACAATTTCAATGTCATAGACGCCAGTCTGTTTACCCTGATGTTTTACCCGGGCGGTGGCGGTGAGTTTGTCGCCCGCAAAGCCAGGTCGCAGGAAATCTATCGAGCAGCCGGAAGCCACTGCCGCCAGCCCCTGGCTGTTACAGGCGTAAGCAAAGGCGGTATCCGCCAGTGAAAACAGTTGCCCGCCGTGGCAGGTCTGGTGACCATTCAACATGTGCGGCGCGACGGTCATGGTGAGCACCGCATAACCTTCATCCATTTCGATAATGTCGATACCCAATGCCTGTGCGCAGGTGTCGCGCTCATACATTGCGTGGGCATTACGCCAGGCGTTACTCATGGTGATTCTCCAGCAGCGCACGCTGGCGCAGTAAAGAAGATGGACGGTAGCGTTCTTCGCCGTAATGGGCTTGCAGGTTTTCCAGTACGCGCAGCACGTTCTGCCAGCCCAGCTCAGCGCCCCACTGCAACGGCCCTTTCGGGTAGTTCACCCCAAGGCGCATCGCCGTATCGATATCCTGTTCGCTGGCAACGTGTTTCTGCACCGCATCCAGCGCTTCATTCGCCAGCATCGCCACCGTGCGCCACACCAAAAGCCCCGGATAATCGGCAATTTGCAGCACTTTTTTGCCCTGCTGCTGGAAGTAGTGCACGGCTTGATCGGTATCGGCCTGCACGTTGGTCTGCGCAGCAGCCAGCACCACCACATCGCCTTCAATCCGGTCGAACACCACAACCGGGCGCTGATGGCGCATTGCCAGCGCCAGCGCGGTTTCACCTTGCGTTTCAATCAGCAGGAGATCGTCAATAGTGACACTGTCACCATTTTCTGTAATCTCGCCTGGAACGGCTGAAACCGCTGACAGATACGGGTCAGAGACGGCTTCAACCGGCCAGCGATACACACCTTGCCCGCTCTTTTTACCAAGTCGTCCGCCCAGCACCAGTTCCTGTTGCAGCAGCGATGGTAAGAAGCGGCGGTCCTGCCAGAAGGCGTTGAACACCGAACTGGTGACCGCAAAGTTCACGTCATGACCAATCATGTCAGTCAGCGCCAGCGGGCCCATCGGGAAGCCACCGCCTTCACGCAGCGACGAATCAATCACTTCAGGTGTCGCAACCTGTTCTTCCAGCGCACGCCAGGCTTCGGCATAGAAGGGACGCGCAATGCGGTTGACGATAAAGCCCGGCGTTGAACGGCAGCGCACCGGCTTTTTGCCCCACGCGGCTACGCAGTTACACAGGGTTTCCGCCACTTCTGGCGACGTTGCCAGCCCACTCACCACTTCCACCAGCTTCATCACCGGTGCCGGGTTAAAGAAGTGCAGCCCCGCGACGCGCTCCGGGAAACGCACGTCCGCGGCAATCGCGGTAATCGAAATCGACGAGGTGTTGCTGGTCAGCAGCGTTTGCGGCGGGCAAATTTCCGCCAGTTGGCTGAACAACGCTTTTTTCACCTCCAGCCGTTCAGAGGCTGCTTCAATCACCAGGTTCGCCGGCGCCAGCGAAGCGATATCCGCCACCGCATAGATTTTTTTCAGCGTTCTTTCGCACGCCTCCGCGCTCAGCTTGCCGCGCGACACGCGAGAGGTCAGACGCTGACGGATACCGTCAATAGCGCGGGTGAGCGCATCCTGATTGATATCAAACAACAGCACGTCGTGCCCTGCGGCGGCGGCCACTTCAGCGATGCCTGCGCCCATCGTGCCGCTGCCGATCACCGCAACCGTTTTGATTTCATGACTCATGGCTTATTTCCCACTGAACTGTGGTGGACGTTTGGCCAGAAACGCGCTGACGCCTTCGCGATAGTCATCGCTGCGCCCGGCCATACGCTGGAAATCGCGCTCGATATCCAGCTGTTGATCCAGCGTGTGAGTTTCGGAGGCCAGCAGCGCCTGCTTGATAAGCCCTAAACCGTAGGTCGGCTGGGTGGCTAAATGGCGTGCCAGCGTCAGGCTGGTATCTGCCAGTTCGGCGTCATCCACCACCTGCCAGATCATGCCCCACTGTTGCGCCTGCTCGGCGCTCATTTTGTCGCCCAGCAACGCCAGCCCCATGGCGCGCGCACGCCCGGCAGTGCGCGGCAGCAGCCAGGTGCCGCCGCAATCCGGTACCAGGCCCAGCTTACTGAACGCCATCACAAAATTGGCTGAACGCGCAGCAATCACCATGTCGCAGCCCAGTGCCAGCGTTGCGCCTGCGCCTGCCGCCACACCATTCACCGCAGCAATCACCGGTTTCGGCAGCTTTGCCAGACGGCGCACCAGCGGGTTATAAAAACGTTCAACGGACATCCCCAGATCCGGGGCCGGACCGTTGGGATCGACGTTGCGATCGTTCAGATCCTGCCCCGCGCAAAAGCCGCGCCCTGCGCCGGTAATCAGCAGGCAGCGGATGGTGTCGTCGCGTTCCGCCTGCTTCAGGCATTCGGCCAGTTGCTGATGCATCACATCATTAAAGCTGTTGAGACGTTCCGGGCGATTAAGCGTTATGGTCATTACGCCCTGCTCAACATGACTCAAAATAAAAGCATCCACGATTAACGTCCTTTAAATTCTGGTTGGCGTTTTTGCAGGAAGGCATTAATGCCTTCCTGACGATCTTCGGTTGCGCTCAGCAGCGTAAACAGCTGGCGTTCCTGTTGCAGACCCGCATGCAGCCCCACTTCCTGCGACTGACGCAGCGCCTGTTTTGCCGCCTGTAATGCCAGCGGTGAATGGCGGGCGATGGTCTTTGCCAGTTTCAGGGCGTATTCGAGGGTTAAGCCCGCCGGGTAGACGTCGCTCACCAGCCCGGCCTGCTGCGCCTGATGAACGTCAATCGCTTCACCCGTCAGCACCATACGGCTGGCAAGCGCCTTACCGACGCTGCGAATTAAACGCTGAGTGCCGCCCGCGCCTGGCATAATGCCGAGGGTGATTTCCGGCAGGCCAAAACGGGCGTTATCGCCCGCGACCACCGTGTCGCACAGCAGCACGAGTTCGCAGCCTGCGCCCAGCGCATAGCCATTAACGGCGGCAATCAGCGGCTTATTAAACGCATCGATTCGCGCCCATAAACGCGGGCGAATATCGTTGAGCGTGGCGGGCATATCGTTGGCCGCCATCTCGTTAAGATCTGCGCCGGCTGCGAAGAAACGGTCATTGCCGAAGATGACGCAGGCAGAAATGTCCGCATCGCGCGCGGCCTTTTCAAGTTCGCTGGCGATTTGCTCCAGCAAGGCATTGTTGAGGGCATTGCGCGCCTGTGGGCGATTCAGCGTCAGCAGCAGCACGCGCTCGTGGCGTGCAACGATCAGTTCGCTCATGCCATCCCCTTCGCGTCAAAGTCGACAATCACGCCATCGCCTTTCGGCAGCGCCTGGCAGCTCAGCACATAGCCCGCCGCCACTTCATCAGGCTCAAGGCTGTAGTTGGTTGCCATCTCCACTTCGCCGCGCAACACTTTGCACTTACAGGTGGCGCAGACGCCGCCTTTGCAGGCATACGGCAGGTCAGCGCCCTGACGCAGCGCAGCGTCCAGAATGCTGTCATCCTCTGCATTCAGGGAGATCTGACGGTCACGCCCATCGTGACGAATCGTCACGCTGCGGCCTTCAGCCTGTACGGTAGAGACGCGTTTAATGGTGCTGCCCGGTGTGTTAAAGCGCTCCAGGTGAATCGCTTTCTCCGGCATACCTAATGCGCGCAACGCGGTTTCCGCGTCATCCATCATCGCCGCCGGGCCGCAGATAAACGCTTCATCAAGCTGATCGAACTGCACCAGATTGCGCGCCAGCGCGTGCAGTTTTTCAGTGTTGATATGGCCGGACAGCAGTTCGCTCTCGACCGTCTCCTGGCTGAAGAGGTTGATCAGTTGTAAACGCTGCGGATATTTATCTTTCAGGTCTGCCAGCGCCTGGCGGAACATCATGCTTTGGCTGCTGCGGTTGCCGTAAATCAGCGTGAACTGGCTATTGGCTTCGGTGGTCAGCGTGGCTTCAATAATCGCCAGCATCGGCGTGATACCAGAACCGGCGGCAATCGCCAGATAGCGTGCTGTGCGCTCTGCCTGCGGCTGATAGCCAAAATGGCCCTGCGGCACCATCACCTCAAACGCCATGCCTTGCTTAATATCACTCTGGGCGAAGCGGGAGAAACGCCCGCCTTCAATGGCTTTCACCGCAACGCTAATCTGCCCCGGCGTGCCGGTGCGGCAGATGGAGTAGCAGCGGCGCAGCTCTTCCCCGCCAATGCGGGTTTTCAGCGTCAGGTGCTGACCAGGACGGAAAGCGTAAGCCTCCCGTAACGTGTCGGGTACGGCAAAAGTAATGGTCACCGCATCGCGGGTTTCCGGTTCCACTTTTGCCACCGTAAGCGAATGAAACGTCGTCATGGCAACCTCAAATACATTTGAAATAGTCGAAGGGTTCGCGGCAGCTATCGCAGCGGTAGAGCGCTTTGCAGGCCGTCGAACCAAATTCGCTGATAAGCGAGGTATGGGTGCTGCCGCAACGCGGGCAGGTCACATCCTCAGGAACCGATGCGTGGCAGGCGTGGGCCTGCGGGGGACTAATGCCATACTGGCGTAAGCGCTCGCGGGCATCGGCGTTCATCCAGTCAGTGGTCCAGGCAGGGTCGAGTTGCAGCACAATATGCACCGGCGTGAAGCCGTGTTCGGTCATCACGTCGCGGATGGCCCCCAGCAGATGCTCGGTGGCCGGGCAGCCGGAATAGGTCGGCGTAAAGCCAATCTCCCAACCGTCACCCTGCGGGGCGACGCTGCGCACCATGCCTAAATCGGTGATGGTTAACACCGGCACTTCCGGGTCGGGGATCTCGCTCAGTAAGCGCCAGATCTCATGCACTTTCGAGGGTGCTATCGCGGCAATTCGTTGCACTATGACCTCCTGATTACCACTGAAGTGCGGGGTAGATACGTTGCAGATACTGCATTTCCGCCAGCATCGGCCCCAGATGTTCCGTATGCAGCCCCTGTTTCCCGCCGGTACGGAAAGCCGCTTCTTCCGGCAATTGCAGGCAGGCATCCGCAAGCGCGTCGCGCACGGTGGTCTCCCACTCGTCTTTCAGTTCGCGCACATCAACGGCAATGCCCTGCTCAATCAGTTCCTGCTCAACGGCATCCACTTCGAATAGTTCGCGGGTGAAGCGCCAGACGTTGTTCAGCGCCTGCTGCATTTTTTGTGCGGACTCCGACGTACCGTCACCCATGCGCACCAGCCAGCCGCGGCTGAATCGCAGGTGATAACGCACTTCTTTAATCGATTTGGCGGCGATAGCGGCAATTTGCGCATCGCGGCTGTTTACCAGACGGCTGTAGAGCGCGACGTGCCAGGCATCCATCAGAAACTGACGGGCGATGGTATCGGCAAAGTTGCCGTTCGGTTGTTCTACCAGCAGCAGGTTGCTGAACTGGCGTTCTTCACGACCATAGGCCAGTGTGTCTTCATCGCCGCTGCCGTAGCATTCGGCGGCGTAGTTCAGGAAGTTGCGCGCCTGACCGAGTAAATCGAGGCCGATGTTCGCCAGCGCCAGGTCAATCTCCAGCTCCGGCGCATGGCCGCACCAGGCACCCAGACGCTGCGAGAGCACCAGGCCGTTGTCGCCCAAACGCTGGGCATAAATCGCGACGGAATTTTTAGTCATCACCCACCTCACATGTGCTCGATGCCATCAGGGATGGTGTAAAACGTCGGGTGGCGGTAGACCTTGCTTTCCGACGGGTCGAAAAATTCGCCGCGTTCTTCCGGCTGCGAGGCAACAATTTCGCTCGCCTTCACCACCCAGATAGAACAACCTTCGTTGCGGCGGGTGTAGGCATCGCGAGCGTTTTCCAGCGCCATCGCGTCATCGGCGGCGTGCAGGCTGCCGACGTGGCGGTGAGATAATCCCTGTTTGCTGCGAACAAAAACTTCATATAACGGCCAGTAAACATTGCTCATTGTTCTTCTCCTTATGCCGCGTTGCGGGTTTGTTGTTTTTGCGCATGCGCCAGCGCGGCTTCCCGCACCCACGCGCCCTCTTCCCAGGCTTTGCGTTTTGCGGCCAGGCGTTCGTGATTACAGATGCCGCGACCATGGATCACGTCGTTAAACTCGTTCCAGTCGATTTCACCAAACTGGTAGTGCCCGCTCTCTTCATCAAAATGCAGATCCGCGTCCGGCACTTTCATGCCCAGCATTTCCACCTGCGGGACCGTGTTATCGACAAAGCGCTGACGCAGCTCATCGTTAGTGAATAACTTGATGCGCCACTCCAGGCTCTGGGCACTGTTCGGCGAGTTGTCATCGTTCGGCCCGAACATCATCAGCGCTGGCCACCAGAAACGGTTGATGGCGTCCTGCAACATCTGACGCTGAGATTCGCTCCCCAGCGCCAGCGCCATGCAGGCTTCATAACCCTGACGCTGATGGAAGCTCTCTTCTTTGCAGATTTTCACCATCGCACGGGCGTACGGCCCGTAAGAGGTACGGCACAGCGCCACCTGGTTAACAATCGCCGCACCGTCAACCAGCCAGCCAATCACGCCGATATCGGCCCAGCTCAGAGTGGGATAGTTAAAGATGGAGGAGTACTTCATGCGTCCATCGAGCATCTTCTGGTAGATGTCTTCACGCGCACAACCGAGGGTTTCTGCTGCGCTGTAGAGATAGAGGCCGTGCCCCGCTTCGTCCTGCACCTTCGCCAGCAGAATGGCTTTACGACGCAGCGTCGGCGCGCGAGTGATCCAGTTGCCTTCCGGCAGCATGCCGACAATTTCTGAGTGGGCATGCTGGCCAATCTGGCGGATCAGCGTTTTGCGGTAGGCGTCCGGCATCCAGTCCTGCGGTTCGATGGCCGTTTCCTGCGCGATGCGCTGGTTAAAGCGTTGTTCTTCTGTCACGTCATCACCTTTTATGATTCCAAAAACATTCACACGATAAACATATGTGAATCACTTTCTTTCTTAAAAGTTACACATTAGTTAAATAAAACCACAAATTTTGTTTGTGCATTATGTGACAGCTCTCGCAAAGCAATTGGACAAAACGCTTATAAACAATGAGTTAAGTCATTACGCAAAGCACGCAGCGATCACAATGTTAAAAAATCATTAAAATTCAGCTTGCGATTTATGATTCGCAATTTAACTATGTATAAGTAAATCACGTAACATTTGGAGAATAGCGATGCAGCAGTTAGCCAGCTTCTTATCCGGCGCATGGCAAACCGGCCAGGGGCGCGCCCGTACCATTCACCATGCCATCAGCGGCGAAGCACTGTGGGAGGTCACCAGTGAAGGGCTGGATATGGCACAGGCCCGCCGTTATGCCATTGAGCAGGGCAGCAAAGCGCTCCAGGCGATGACTTTTATTGAACGCGCCGCCATGCTGAAAGCGGTGGCTAAACACCTGTTAGCGGAAAAAGAACATTTTTACGCGCTGTCGGCGCAAACCGGCGCGACGCGCGCGGATAGCTGGGTGGATATCGAAGGCGGCATCGGCACGCTGTTTACCTACGCAGGTCTCGGCAATCGCGAACTGCCGGATGACACACTGTGGCCGGAGGATGAGCTGATCCCGCTTTCGAAAGCGGGTGGATTTGCCGCACGCCATGTGTTGACTTCAAAATCAGGCGTAGCGGTACACATTAACGCCTTTAACTTCCCCTGCTGGGGCATGCTGGAAAAACTGGCCCCCACCTGGCTTGCCGGGATGGCGGCGATCATCAAACCGGCTACCGCCAGCGCCCAGCTAACTCAGGCGATGGTGAAATCGATTATCGACAGCGGCCTGGTGCCTGACGGCGCGTTAAGCGTCATTTGCGGTGGCGCGGGTGACCTGCTCGAAAAACTCGACAGCCAGGACGTGGTCACCTTCACCGGCTCCGCCGCGACCGGGCAACAGCTGCGCGTGCATCCCAACATCGTGGCGAAGTCGATTCCATTCACTATGGAAGCCGACTCCCTCAACTGCTGCGTACTGGGCGATGACGTCACGCCAGAGCAACCGGAGTTCGCACTTTTCATCCGCGAAATCGTGCGCGAGATGACGGCCAAAGCCGGGCAAAAATGTACCGCTATTCGCCGTATCATCGTACCGCAGCAACAGATCAATGCTTTAAGTGAAGCGCTGATTGCGCGTCTGGGGAAAATCGTCGTAGGTGACCCGGCGCAGGAAGGCGTGAAGATGGGCGCGCTGGTGAATATCGACCAGCGTCAGGACGTGCAGGAGAAAGTGGATCTGCTCGTTGCCGCGGGATGTCAGATTCTGCTGGGCGGCAAAGCGGACGACAAAGCCGCCGGGGCGTTCTTCCCGCCAACATTACTGCTTTGCCCGCAGCCGGATGAGATCAAAGCCGCGCATGCCATTGAAGCCTTTGGCCCGGTTGCGACCCTGATGCCGTATCAGAACCGCGACCACGCGCTGGCGCTGGCGCGAGCGGGTGAAGGTAGCCTGGCAGGCACGCTGGTGACCGCCGATGGCGCATTAGCGCGCGAGTTTATTCTCGGCGCAGCACGCGCGCACGGGCGTATTCAGGTACTGAACGAAGAGTCCTCGAAAGAATCGACCGGACACGGTTCCCCTCTGCCGCAGCTGGTACACGGCGGCCCAGGCCGTGCGGGCGGTGGTGAAGAGCTGGGCGGATTACGCTCGGTAAAACACTACATGCAGCGTACCGCCATTCAGGGCAGCCCGACCATGCTCGCGGCCATTGGTAAACAGTGGGTACGCGGCGCGGTGGTCATGGAAGATCGCGTACACCCGTTCCGCAAATACTTCGAAGAGATCCAGCCCGGCGACAGCCTGCTGACGCACCGCCGCACGGTCACCGAAGCGGATGTCGTGAATTTCGCCTGTCTGAGCGGTGACCACTTCTACGCGCATATGGACAAACTCGCCGCCGCCGAGTCGCTGTTCGGCGAGCGCGTGGCCCACGGTTACTTCCTGATTTCCGCCGCTGCGGGCCTGTTCGTTGACCCCGGCGTCGGGCCAGTTATCGCCAACTACGGCATGGAAAACCTGCGCTTCATCGAGCCGGTCAAACCGGGCGACACCATTCAGGTGCGTCTGACCTGTAAGCGTAAAACTATCAAACGCCAGAAAACAGCGGAAGAGACCCCTACCGGCGTGGTGGAATGGTCGGTTGAGATTTACAACCAGCATCAGCAGGCGGTTGCGCTGTATTCCATTCTGACGCTAGTAGCGCGACAGAGCGGGGATTTTGCCTAATACGTTACTGAAAATGCAGCTAAACGATGGCTGTAACGGCCCGATGATGCCCCTCGTCATCGGGCCATAAATGTCTGCACAACCTTCGCTTTCATCTTTAGGAACGATACTAACGCATGCTATTATAACTCGACGTTACTGTAAGAATACGAACAGTCTCTTGCGGTATTAACAGGGATCGCAGTTGTAAGAGGAAACGCGTATGACTTTATTTTCAGAGTATAACTCGCCCTACCTGTTTGCCATTTCATTTGTTTTACTGATTGGCGTACTTGAATTCATTGCACTTATATTCGGGCATTTAATATCGAGCGCGCTTGATGCGCATCTGCAGCATTTTGATGCTTTAACGTCCGGCAATATCGGGCAAGTTATGCATTATATGAATATTGGCCGGATTCCTGCGTTGGTTATTCTATGTCTGCTGGCAGGATATTTCGGCCTGTTTGGCATTCTTATACAACATGGTTCGATGACGCTTTGGCACACCCCGATTAGTAACCTGCTGCTGGCTCCTGTCTCACTGATGATGTCCGTCTTTGCTGTTCATTACAGCGGCAAAGCCATTGCCCCGTGGCTGCCGCGCGATGAAACCACCGCTATCGCAGAAGATGAATATATTGGCCGTATGGCAATAATGACTGGGCATGTTGCCAGCACGGGTAATCCCGGTGAAGGGAAATTCACCGACAAATTTGGGCAAACACACTATTTATTACTTGAGCCTGAAGAAGGGAAAGAATTTCGAAGAGGAGATAAAGTGCTGATTATTGGCCGTCTCTCTTCAACGCGCTATCTGGCTGAAATAAATCCATGGCCAGAACATTTGTAATGTTTGATTAATTTAAAGGGACTACTAATGGATGATGTTATTGGCATGCTGCCATCATGGATGTTTACCGCCATCATCGCGGTTTTCATTTTGTTGGTTGTTGGGATTATTTTCGCCAGGTTATATCGTCGGGCTTCCGCCGAACAATCCTTTGTTCGAACGGGACTGGGCGGGCAAAAAGTGGTGATGAGTGGTGGCGCAATTGTCATGCCCATCTTCCACGAAATCATTCCTATCAACATGAATACCCTAAAACTGGAAGTCAGCCGTTCAACCGTCGATAGCCTGATCACAAAAGATCGTATGCGTGTCGATGTCGTCGTGGCCTTCTTTGTACGGGTCAAGCCTACCGTGGAAGGAATTGCAACCGCTGCGCAAACCCTCGGGCAGCGAACCCTTTCACCGGAAGATTTACGTGTGCTCATTGAAGATAAATTCGTGGATGCCCTGCGTGCTACCGCCTCGCAAATGACCATGCATGAACTTCAGGATACGCGAGAAAACTTTGTACAGGGTGTACAAAATACGGTTGCAGAAGATCTGTCAAAGAACGGACTGGAGCTAGAAAGCGTCTCGTTAACCAATTTTAACCAGACAGAAAAAGTACATTTCAACCCAAACAACGCCTTTGATGCCGAAGGCCTGACAAAACTGACGCAGGAAACGGAACGCCGTCGTCGTGAACGTAACGAAGTTGAGCAAGATGTGGAAATTGCCGTTCGCGAGAAAAACCGTGATGCACTGTCGCGCAAGCTGGAGATTGAACAGCAGGAAGCGTTCATGACGCTTGAGCAGGAACAACAAGTGAAAACGCGTACTGCCGAGCAGAATGCAAAAATTGCCGCTTTTGAAGCCGAGCGTCACCGTGAAGCTGAACAAACGCGCATTCTTGCCGAGCGCCAAATTCAGGAAGCAGAAATCGAGCGTGAACAGGCAGTACGTTCCCGTAAAGTGGAAGCCGAGCGTGAAGTTCGCATAAAAGAAATTGAACAGCAGCAGGTCACCGAAATTGCTAACCAGACCAAATCTATTGCCATTGCGGCGAAGTCTGAACAGCAATCCCAGGCAGAAGCCCGCGCTAACGATGCGCTGGCAGAAGCCGTTCGCTCGCAGCAGAACGTTGAGACCACGCGCCAGACCGCAGAAGCTGATCGTGCGAAACAAGTTGCACTGATCGCTGCCGCACAGGATGCAGAAACCCAGGCGGTTGAACTGACCGTGCGGGCAAAAGCAGAGAAAGAAGCAGCGGAAATGCAGGCGGCAGCGATTGTTGAACTTGCCGAAGCAACGCGTAAAAAAGGCCTTGCCGAGGCGGAAGCGCAACGCGCGCTGAACGACGCCATTAACGTACTTTCTGATGAACAAACTAGCCTGAAATTCAAACTGGCCCTGTTGCAGTCGCTGCCGTCTGTGATTGAGAAATCCGTTGAACCAATGAAGTCTATCGACGGCATTAAGATAATCCAGGTCGATGGGTTGAATCGTGGCGGCATCACCGGTGAAGCTACCTCGGGCGTTGCAAACGGCGGTAATCTGGCAGAACAGGCCCTGTCAGCTGCGCTCTCTTACCGCACTCAGGCACCGCTGATTGATTCACTGTTGAAAGAGATCGGTCTGTCCGGAGGTTCACTATCCGCATTAGCGGAACCGTTAAAATCGGATGCTATAAGCGAGAAACCGTCTACGGTTAACCCGGTGGAAATGCGAGCTGAAAGCGAGTAAAAACAGCACATCAGTAATGAACACCAAATGCCTCCCCGGAGGCATTTTTTATATCTGGCAAAACTGCCAAACAACCTGGCAGGTGCAGGCAAACGACTTTACCGCCGTGCTGATAGGGTGAAAGCGTTAAAAACCGCCCGCAGAGAGCGGTAGCGAGCGAGAAACACAACAACAAGACGAGGTTTATAATGGGAAGCTCCTCTATTCTTTCTCCCCGCAAGACGGCACTGGCTCTGGCCGTAGCCCTGTTTTGCGCCTGGCAATCGCCGGTTTTCGCCCACGGCGGCGAAGCCCACATGGTGCCGATGGATAAAACACTGGCAGATTTTGGCGCCGATGTGCAATGGGATGACTACGCACAAGTTTTCACGCTGATTAAAGATGGCGCTTACGTCAAAGTAAAACCGGGCGCTAAAACCGCGATCGTCAACGGCCAGCCGCTTAACCTGCAAGTGCCGGTGGTGATGAAGGACAACAAAGCCTGGGTTTCTGAAACCTTTATCAACGATGTTTTCCAGTCTGGCCTGGACCAGACCTTCCAGGTGGAGAAAGCGCCGCACCCGCTTAACGCCCTGAGCGCAGATGAAATCAAGCAAGCCGTTGAGATCATCAAAGCATCGCCAGATTTTAAACCGAATACCCGTTTTACCGAGATCTCACTGCACTCGCCTGAGAAAGCCGCCGTATGGGCATTCGCGCTGGAAGGCAAAGCCGTAACTGAGCCGCGCAAAGCGGATGTCATCATGCTGGATGGCAAGCACATCATCGAAGGTGTGGTTGATCTGCAAAACAAAAAGATCCTCTCCTGGCAGCCCATCAAAGACGCGCACGGCATGGTGCTGATTGACGACTTCGCCAGCGTGCAAAACATCATTAATGCCAGCACAGAATATGCTGAAGCACTGAAAAAACGCGGTATCAACGACCCGAAAAAAGTCATTACTACCCCGCTCACCGTGGGCTATTTTGACGGCAAAGACGGCCTGAAACAGGATGCGCGTCTGCTGAAAGTCATCAGTTATCTGGACGTGGGCGATGGCAACTACTGGGCGCATCCGATTGAAAACCTGGTCGCGGTTGTCGACCTGGAACAGAAAAAAATCGTGAAGCTGGAAGAAGGCCCGGTGATCCCGGTACCGATGGCCGCACGCGCCTACGATGGCCGTGACCGCGTCGCCCCGGCGGTGAAACCGCTGGATATCATTGAACCGGAAGGTAAAAACTACACCATCACCGGCGACATGATCCACTGGCGTAACTGGGATTTCCACCTGAGCATGAACTCGCGCGTCGGGCCGATGATCTCCACTGTGACCTTTAACGATAACGGCACCAAACGTAAAGTGATGTACGAAGGATCGCTTGGCGGGATGATCGTGCCATACGGCGACCCGGATATCGGCTGGTACTTCAAAGCGTACCTGGATTCCGGTGACTACGGCATGGGTACTCTCACCTCGCCTATCGCGCGCGGCAAAGATGCGCCGTCGAACGCTGTGCTGCTGAACGAGACCATCGCCGACTACACCGGCACACCCACCGAGATCCCGCGCGCGATTGCCGTTTTCGAACGCTATGCCGGGCCGGAGTATAAGCACCAGGAGATGGGCCAGCCGAACGTCAGCACCCAGCGACGTGAGCTGGTTGTGCGCTGGATAAGCACCGTAGGCAACTACGACTACATTTTCGACTGGATCTTCCACGAAAACGGCACCATCGGTATCGATGCAGGCGCAACCGGCATTGAAGCAGTGAAAGGCGTAAAAGCCAAAACCATGCACGACCCGAGCGCGAAAGACGATACGCGTTACGGTACGCTGATCGACCATAATATTGTCGGCACCACCCACCAGCATATCTACAACTTCCGCCTCGACCTCGACGTTGATGGCGAGAACAACAGCCTGGTGGCGATGGACCCGGTAGTGAAACCGAATACCGCAGGCGGCCCGCGTACCAGTACCATGCAGATCAACGAGTACGCTATCAGCAACGAGAAGGACGCGGCGCAGAAATTTGACCCAGGTACCATTCGTCTGCTGAGCAACCCGAACAAAGAAAACCGCATGGGTAACCCGGTTTCCTATCAGATTATCCCGTACGCGGGCGGCACGCATCCGGTCGCGAAAGGCGCGCAGTTCGCCCCGGACGAGTGGATTTACCATCGCCTGAGCTTTATGGATAAACAGCTGTGGGTGACGCGTTATCATCCGGACGAGCGCTTCCCGGAAGGGAAATACCCGAACCGTTCAACGCACGATACCGGGCTCGGTCAGTACACCAAAGACAATGAGTCGCTGAACAACACCGATACGGTAGTGTGGATGACGACCGGCACCACGCACGTCGCCCGCGCCGAAGAGTGGCCGATTATGCCAACGGAATGGGTGCATACGCTGCTGAAACCGTGGAACTTCTTTGATGAAACGCCGACGTTGGGGGCGAAGAAAGAGAAGTGATGTTTGCGTTGTGAGGAAACGGTGATTTATTGATGCCGGATGCGGCGCAACGCCTTATCCGGCATACAAAAAACGTAAATTCAATAGATTGCAGAAAACCCGTAGGCCGGATAAGCGTAGCGCATCCGGCATTTTGGTGTTTGTCGTCACTCTCGAAACTGCGCCCTGTCACGTTTTTTCTAAGTAGAAAGTAGAATTAACATCGAATAAAACTCTCGGAGTTTTTAAGTGGCAAATTAATCATCACCAATATTAATAATCACATCAGGCATAATTCCGAATTCCACTCTCCCTAAATAAAGCCATTTCACCACCATCATCGCCGGGGGTATTCTTCCTGCGACCTCACTCAATAGACCACACCAACATGTCACTACGCCAATGGATTGCCGCCTGTGTTCTCCTCGTCATGCTGATAGCCGGTTACTGTCTGTATGCCCTTTTCTCTTCACCAAAATCGATACATCTCGATCAGCAAGTCTATATCTGGCAACGCGTCTGGACACCCCAGCACCAAAAAGCGCTGAAACAGAGCCACGCCCTGTTTTCAGCCCTGCGCGTACTGGGTTTACAGATTCATCCGCAGGAAGGGGTTCGTACTATCGTGGTGGATACCGCGCTGTTAAAGCAGGATGGGCGCTCGGTGTGGCTGGTTGTGCGGCTGGATGGTCAACTCGCTCACCTCAACCAACCGCTTATTATTATGCAGGTTCAGCGCACGATTAACACATGGATGAAGGCCGGGGTCCCGTTAACCGGCATTGAAATTGATTACGATGCGCCAACGGCAAAACTGGCGGCCTATCAGCAATTCGTTCGCGCCCTGCGTAAAGCATTGCCAGAAGAGTTAACGCTGAGTATTACTGCCCTCCCCACCTGGCTGGAATCGCCCTTGCTGCCAACGCTGTTGCAAACTGCGGATACTTCCGTCCTGCAGGTTCACAATGTGCAATCGCCCATGAAAGGCTTGTTTGACTCGGCGCTGGCGCAACGCTGGCTTCACGAATACGCAGGTAAAACACGGCATCCCTTTTTCATTGCCCTACCGGCCTACGGTTCTGCGTTAACACGAGACAACCGCGTGGAGAGTGAAATCCTCTTATCTTATGCAGAAGAGTTGCAGGAACTGAGCGTTGCGCCGCAAACGTTAGCCGATTTTATCCAGCAACTGGAAGGCTCCCCGCCGAAGGAATTACAAGGGATCGTCTGGTTCCGGCTGCCACTTACAGGCGATCGTCGTGCCTGGTCAATGACTACGCTTGAAGCCGTGATTCATCATCAATCGCTGGCACCTCGCTGGTCGGTCATTATCACACCGACTCAGGATGCAAAACTTTTCGATCTGGCGATTAAAAATAGCGGCCAAATTGATTCACCGCTGCCCCAACAGGTTGTCCTGCAAAATGCGGAGTGCGAATTTACCGATGGTGCAAATCACTACCGTTCAGAATTAACTCAGGATGCACTGCGGTTTACGCGCATCAGTTCGCAGCAGCTCCGCGCCGGAGAAAGCAGCCCGCTGGGATGGGCGCGCTGCGCAAAAACATTACAGGGAAATTTCGATGTTAAACCGTAAACACAAGCGTATGGCACTGGAAATGCTGTTAGCCGGAACGCTGGTACTCAGCATGCAAAGCCGCGCCTGTGGCCCCTTTTCGCCAAACTATTTATTGGGTAACAGAAACTACGCGTTATTCCAAATGCCGAATGGCAGTTTTATCTTTGAAGCCCGCCATCTGGTTGAGCGCGATCCCAAATTGCCGTTATCGCAAAAAGTGGATATGGACCCCGTCGATTGGGATGAGTATGGAGATTATTACGACACGCATCAGGGTGAAAGTTATGAAAATTTCGCGCGTAAAAAACGCAAACTGGAAATTGAAGTCAAACTTCAAACGCCGTTGCCCATTGCCGAGCGACTCTACTATCTGGGCGCGCGCGATTTTTATCACGGCGTCTATGACAGCCCCTGGTTTCATCAGTTGCTGGCGCTTCCCAGGCCTGAGCAAGGCAAATGGCGGTTGAAGGCCTTGTATACGATGGCGCGTGACGTGTTTGACTCTGGTGAGGGGTCTGACTATGAACTTCAATACGATACAATGGTTTATATGAGTGATGAATCCTGGAAAAGTATTAAACTTTACCAGCAAGTCATTGATGAAGTGCGTAATGGGGAGCCCGATCCCGAAGAACTCTCCATTGCCAGCCTGGGGCAACTGGGCTTTTATAGCTTAAATAAAGCCGATTTACCCAGCGCTATCAAATTCTACGCTCAGCAGGCAGCGCAAGGTTCCTATTCAGGAAAAGACTCGCTGCGTAGCATTTCACGCTACCTGACAAAACAGAGTAATTTTTCCCTGCTGGAAAAAATCATCAGCGATCCGCTGGTGCAAAAATTGATTATTGCAGAGATTTTTGTTCGCCACGACTGGGCTTATAACCAGGAAGGGTGCGCCGACGAAGACAGCAATCGTGGCTGTGCAGTGCAACGAGATAAACTCATTAACCTGCTACTTAAACATCGGGTTAAAGGTTTTGCCTGGAGCGATCGTCTGGCGGCGCTGGCCTATCGCAACGGCGATTATGCATTGACGCAGTCTCTATTAGAAGACGCCCCGGAAAGCGGGCTACGCGAATGGTTAAACGCCAAAATGGCGCTACGTGCCGGAGATATTCCGCTGGCCACTCGCTATTACGCTCGCGCGGCGAAATTCTTCCCTGAGGATGAAACCTGGGGGAATCCGATGACGGAAAGCGATTATTACCATGGTAATGAGATTATCGTTCCGTCGTGTCGTATTGCCAGCGAACAGGCGATTCTTGCGCTGAAACGTGATGATTATTTGCAGGCAATGGCGCTGTTTTATAAAGGCAAGGATATCTACTGGGCAGATTTAGCTGATGTGGCAGAAAGCGTATTAACGCTGCCTGAACTGCAAGCCTTTGTGGATAAAAACGTGCCTGCACCACAGCAGCCGTTGAAACCCTTTGATCTTGCTGCATTTCAAAAAGAAGGAGGCTATTACGTTTATCCAACGCGTATTTCGAGCAACGTAAAACTTCGCGCCCTGCTGGCGAGAAGGCTGATACGTAACGGCAAGTATCAGCAGGCGGTTACTTATTTTGATATCCCCAACTATCGGGAAGCGGCGCAAAAGCTCGCCGATTTAATGGCGAAAGCGAAGCAAACAAACATCAGTAGCCGCGAGCGCGCCCAGGCGCAATACGAAGCCGCCAGGCTTTTGCGTTATAAGGGTATTGAACTTGTCGCCTATGAAATGTATCCCGATTACGCCATCACCAGTGGTCAGTATTCCTCACCTTATCGCTCTTTCACAGAAGGCGACTGGATAAGCGATAAAGAATACCAGCGCTGGGATAATGCCCTTCCGTCAAAAGAAAACAACTTCCTCCATTACCGTTGGCAGGCGGCAGAAATGGCTGGGAAAGCCGCCGATTTACTGCATCCCAAAACACAGGCATGGGCTGCCGTGTTGTGTAATGCGGCGAGCTGGGTTCGCTATCTTGATCCTGAAACCGGTGGTGAAATCTACAGGCGCTATGTGAGAAGCGGAAAGGCCTTTGACTGGGCGGCGCACTTTGGCCGCAATTGCCCGGAGCCGATGTTTGTCAAGTCTACGGAACAGGAAACGAAAATATATAACAAGGTGGAACGCGGTTAACCTGCAATTGATACGTCAGGTTGTCATATACAGCCGGATACCCCCCTCGCTATCCGGCTGTATATCGAGCGTTAATCTTTCGCTTTAATTACATTATTTAAAGTTGTAATAAAAGCATCCCCAGAAATTATCGTTGGAAACATCATTGAGAATTTCTTGCTACCATGACTATCAAGCACATACAGATTTTCTACCCAACTGTCATTCGTTATGCAATCCGTCTTATTGATGACGATGTTTTTCTCATCAATAACAATACCCTCTTTCGTCAGATAAAGAGGCTTCAGGGAAGCATCTATTTTTAAATAATCTGCGATTCGTAATGCGAATGCTCGTTTTAACCACACATTCTTCGCGCTAACGTAGTCAAACCTCACCTTCTGTCCCTGCTCGATTTTTTCCTGCAACGCTCTGCTTCTTTGCTCTGCATGAAGCTGGCGGAACAGGGAGATCAGCTTTTCCGAATCAGTATTTAACAGCGAAATGATAATCCAGTCATTTTGTCTGGACTTACGATACGCCAGTGAATTTAACTCTCCCGAGTAATTACCTCGGCCAACCGAGAAAAGATAGACGTCCTCAATTTCACTAAAGGGGATATATGTTTCTTTCCCTCCACATCGACTGGCTATGCCTCCTTCATACACAGTGAAGGTATATTTTGCTTTAACCGACCGGGCAACGAGCAAAGTAATCGCTGCCAAAATCAACAACCCACCACCGACACCCATAAATAATATAAAGGGTGATACAGGCCAAGCCGTCGTATCAAAATAAGTTCCACCGTGCGCAGCTTCTCTTGATGTGGGGATGTTCATTAAAGAAAAACAAAGAATAGCAACACCAATGAATATTACTGCACAAACTATACATCCTATAAATCTAAATTTCGCCCAACCGAAAACACCAAGTGTTTTCCCAGCATCCTTTGAGATATTCATCACATAATTCCCTGTATAGAGATAAGACACCTGTCACGGATATAATCGTGACAAATAAAATGTATGTATTTATAACAGCAATCAATTATTTCTTCATTGCGCGATTTATATTACCAGCATGACGTCGTATCGAAAAGAGAAGAGGTCGGATGTGAAGGGATTTTTATAATGAGAGGTGCTTAGCCTGCCCTCTTTCCTGTTGAAAGTGGACAGCCTAAGCACTGTTATCGGCTTTATTGAAGGATAAACTTAATACCGCACGCACACCGATTTCGTTTCACACCAGCCATCCAGCCAGTCTGGCCCGAAATCGCGCCCTGTGCCTGACTGCTTCATCCCGCCAAACGGCAGATTGGCATCGATTAAGGTGTGGCTGTTAACCCATACGGTACCGGCTTCTAAGCGGTCACCATATTCCAGCGCCTGCGACAGATTTTGCGTCCAGACACTGGCGGTCAGGCCATATTCGGTGTCATTCGCCAGGCGCAGCGCCTCTTCGCCATCAGCGACGCGCACCAGGTTAACCACCGGGCCAAACACTTCTTCACGGGTTAAACGCAGCTTCGCATCCGGGTTAACCACCAGCGTCGGCGCGACATAGTAACCGTCGCCCGCCGGGCCGTTTGCGCCACGAATCAGCTCGGCGTTGTGCGCCTGGGCATCATCAAGGAATGAGAGCACTTTGTCACAATGCAGCCGCGAAACCAGCGGGTTGATGTGCGCTGACGGCGACATGCCCGGCCCCACCTGCAACGACTTCACCGCCTGCTCAAAACCGCTAACCAGCGTGTCGAACAGCGGCGCTTCGATATAAATGCGCGAGCTGGCGGCGCACACCTGGCCCTGGTTGAGGAAGCTTCCGGTCATCAGACCTTCAATCACCCACTCCGGGTTCGCATCTTTCAGCACAATCGCCGGGTTTTTACCGCCCAGCTCCAGCGTCACGCGGGTAAGACGATCGGCGGCGGTACGCGCGATCTGTTTGCCCGTGGCGGTCGAACCGGTAAAGCTCACTTTCGCCACATGGGGATGCGACGTCAGCGCCGCGCCGCACACCGTGCCGGAACCGGTTACCACGTTAAAGACGCCTTCCGGGATCCCCGCTTCCACCGCCAGTTCAGCCACGCGCAGCATGGTGAGCGGCGTGGTTTCGGATGGCTTAATCACGATAGAGCAACCTGCTGCCAGCGCGGGCATCACTTTCCACATACCAATCATCAGCGGGAAGTTCCACGGCACCACGCCCGCCACCACGCCCACCGGCTCTTTACGCGTCCACGCCTGATAGCGCGCGCCTTGCGGCAATGGAATGGAAAGATCCAGCGTTTTACCGGCGATCTTCGTCGTCAGCCCGGCGGTATAGCGCATCCAGTTCAGGGTACAACCCACTTCAAAGGCGCGGGAAATAGCGATAGATTTGCCCTGCTCCAGCGTCTCCAGTTGCGCCAGCTCTTCGCTATGCTGCTCGACCAGGTCGGCAAAACGCAGCAGGATGCGTTCACGCTCAGCCGGCAAACGCCCCGCCCAAACGCGCGACACAAACGCTTTCCACGCCGACATCACCGCCAGGTCAACATCGGCCACGCTGGCATCAGCGGTCGAGGAAATGGCCTGCCCGGTTGCCGGGTTAAAAATCGTCAGCCGCTTATCGCTCTGTGATGGCACCTGTTGGCCATCGATCCAGAGACCGTGCTGGCGGTCGAGAAATTGTTGTACGTTATTAAGTACCGCTACGTTTGCCTCTGACATAGATTTTCCTTATTACTTACCCATCGTGATTTCAGTCTACTCACTCTGTGACAATGGCGCTTTTTTCCCTGTGACATTCGCTTTGTCTGCTGTGACAGGCTCCGCAAATAGCGACAATAGTCGGCTGCCCCCCTATAACTTGTGAGACTTCTTTCCTATAGTCAGCGTCATTAGCTTCGTTTAGCGCAACATAAATGCAACACTGATAAAACATTTAACAGAGCGATACAGAGCCATGACCCCCGTTGTAAATCGTGATTTTGAGCAGTGGCTGACCCAGATTAATCAGGTATGCGGCAACTTTGCCGGCAATCCGTTGGCGGACGATTTTGTCGGCGAGCTGGAAACCAGCTATGCCAAAGGGTTAAAACTCAGCACCGTCACCACCCGTGGCGCAACGCTGTTTCGCACCTCGCAGGAAATCAAAGGGGGCGATGACGCCTGGTTTTATACGGTGTTTCAGCTAAGTGGGCAGGCGATGATGGAGCAGGACGCGCGTCAGGTAGTGATTGGCGCGGGTGATATCTCTCTGATTGATGCCTCTCGCCCATGCTCGCTGTACTGGGAACAGGATTCGCGACAAATTTCACTTCTGCTGCCGCGCACCCTGCTGGAGCAGCATTTTCCGCATCAGAAGATCGGCTGCGCCGAGCGCCTGCCTTCTAACCTGCCAATGGTGCAGCTGAGCCATAGCCTGTTGCAGGAGAGCATGAACAACACGGCGATGTCCGAGAGTGAAAGCGAAGCCGCATTACAGGCGATGGTGTGCCTGCTGCGCCCGGTGCTGCATCAGCGTGAATCCACCCCGCCGCGCCGCGAGCGTCAGTTTCAAAAGGTGGTCACGCTGATTGACGATAATATTCGTGAAGAGACGTTGCGCCCGGAATGGATCGCTGGTGAGACGGGAATGTCGGTGCGCAGTCTGTACCGCATGTTTGCCGATAAGGGGCTGGTCGTCGCGCAGTATATTCGCAACCGTCGCCTCGATTTTTGCGCCGAGGCGATTCGTCACGCGGGGGAAGATGAGAAACTGGCCGGGATTGGTTTTAACTGGGGATTCACCGACCAGAGCCATTTTTCAACGGCCTTCAAGCAGCGTTTCGGGCTGACGCCGGGTGAGTACCGCCGTAAGAGCCGCTGATTACTTGCGGATCCACTTGCCGTTCAGCCCCTGCACATACTCGCCGGGCTGCGCTTTGGCGATCAGCTTTTTGCCCGCCAGTTTCGCCACTTCATCGACCGGAATATTGTTGGTTTCCGCCAGTTGCTGATAGCTCTGGCTACGCGCCTGATTGATGTTCTGCACCAGCGCCGTGGTCTCTTTATCCTGCTTTAAGGCCGCGATGTAGCCGCTTTGCGTCTCGCCAACGCGCCCCTGTTGACGAGCCTCATTCAACGTCAGCGCCATCGCTTGTACGCTAAAAAGCCCCAGCGCCAGCAGCGCCCATATGCGTTTTTTCATCATCCTGACCTCAGAACAAATCGCTGCGTGATTTCAGCAGGTTTTCCACGTCTTTATCGACTTTAATGTGGATCTCATGCTCGATTTTCACGTTCATATTGATGGTGATAGGCTCTTTGGGCGCGGCCACTTCAATGCGTGGCGTGCAGCCCGACAGCAGCGTAGTTGCCAGCAAGCCCAGCATGGCGATGGTGATTTTCATTATTGCTCCTTACATTCCTTGCCGCCGTCACACCGCGACACCGGAAGCGTCGCGTGTTGCTCAAGCCATGACTGAAGATTGTCGCCAAAGCGCAGGCTTCGCCACAAATCAAAAACATTTTCCTGATGCGTGTAATTTAAATGCACCGTATTACTTTTGCCATCGACACGACTGGTGCCACTGATTCTCGCATCCAGGGTCAACATCCCGAGGTTATCTAAATTGATTTTCGTCCACGAGCGGGAAATTTCCATATAGCGCAGCCAGTTAATGGCGGCCCCGGCGGCGATATTATCGTCGACAATCGCATCCGCCATGTCTTTATCCACGCGCAGCGTCATCGGGCCGGGGTTATTCAGCCAGCCGTCTTTGATTATCCATTTGTCGTTATTCAGCCACAGCGGCAGCGCGCCGTTCATCGCTCCCGACATGGCGAACTGTTTGGTATTCACCGCGCTAATCAGCTCGCTGGTCGAGATATTTTGCAGGCGCAGCAGCGCCGGGTCATGCTGCGGCATGCGAAGCTGTTGCATGGTGAGCTTGCCGCCCAGAATATCGACGCTGACGTTGCTTAACTGAAGCGGCGATGTTTCGCTGTACGGCCAGGTGCCTTGTAAATCGGCGGTGACGTTTTTCGCCGTGACCTGGTTGACGATTTCGGCGATACGCAGTGAGACCGGGTGACGCGTGCCTAAATCCCAGACGCCCTCTTTGAAGCGGAACGGCAGCACAAAATCGACGCCATTGACCTGGTTATCCGGCATCCAGGCGCTACCGCCCTTCAGCACGCCGTGTCCGCCCGCTTCAAAACCTTGCCCGGCGGCGGCGGAAAACGCCACCTGGGCATAAAGCTCGCCATCGCGCAGCGCCATTTTAAGATCGGGAGGAACGAGCGGCTGGAAGACAGTTAACGACTGTTTCGGCCACCACGCCTGGCCGCGCAGACGCTCACCATCCCAACGGCCACTGAGCTGTATCGGGCCAATCGCCTGCGCGCGCAGGTTGCCTTTGAACAGGAAGAAAGTCGGGTCGCGCCCGTCAACGCTGAATTTGAACGTTGAAGGCGGCAAAACGCTGCCGCCGGTAAAGGTGGTTTCTGCTGCATCCAGCGACAGTGCGCCCTTGAACGAGGGATGCTGTTCATCGCGGTTCCAGTGGATCGGTTCCTCCAGCACCAGACGCGGTTTCGCCATCGTCATGGTGCCGTACTGCAATTTATCGAATCCCGTAGAGAGCGTGTTGAGCACGATCGCGCTGTCGCGCCACATGCCGGTGCCCTTCACGTCCCAGCGCGCCTGCATCGGCGTAAAGTGACCATCGCCCCAGTAGCGCCACTCCCAGGTGCCTTTATCCGGCAAAAAGTTCTCGGCTTTCCCATCGAGATGCAGGACAAAATCGCCAGTAGCATCTTCGTGGGCTTTTAAAATCGCCTGCAGGCGACCATCCACGCCCTGACGCGCAACTTTGACGCCCGCCAGCGGCCAGCGAATATCATCGATATTCAAAGAATCAATAATTCGCCCCCGCGAGCGCAGCAGCGCGCCGGGCAGGAAAGTCAGTGAGGGGTCAGTGAGCATACCTTTCAGATGCGCAGGCAGCACCGCATAGAGAATCAAATCTCCCTGTTTGGCCTCACCCGTCAACTGCAACGGCATATCGCTGTTTTCCATGCTGAGTTTACCGGGGCCAATCGTCAGCACGGCGTTGCCTTTCCC
This sequence comes from Pseudocitrobacter corydidari, assembly GCF_021172065.1. Taxonomy (NCBI): domain Bacteria; kingdom Pseudomonadati; phylum Pseudomonadota; class Gammaproteobacteria; order Enterobacterales; family Enterobacteriaceae; genus Pseudocitrobacter; species Pseudocitrobacter corydidari. The sequence continues at coordinate 1,522,566 of NZ_CP087880.1, forward strand.
CGCGTCGCCTGAAGTCAGCACGTTCAGGCGGCCAGTGATTTGCATCTGCTCCAGCCCTTTCTGCCAGTCATCAATTTTCAGCCCAATGCGCCCGCTGAGCGGAATGCCGTCCTGGAAAGGCCAGCTCCAGCGACCATCGCTAAGCGTGAGCTGCTGTTCGGTGAGCGTCCAGGGAAGATCCAGCAGCGGATCCGGCTCGCCGCGCGCCATCGCCAGCAGTTGCCCCTGATTACCGTTCCAGTCCAGCTCCGCATCCACCAGCGGGGAAATTTGCGGGAGCTGGAATGTCGATTCAACATGACCCTGCACTGGTAAACCGTCCGGCACCAGCGGCATGGTAAATTTCCCCACCAGCTTCAGCGGCGGTTCATTGTCCATCACCTGCGCTTCAAACTGACTGACGACCAGCGCTTGTCCTTTCAGGCGTGCGCGAAGTTTGGCGTCCGGCCCGTCATAATGAATTTCCTGGCGCTGCGGCGTCAGCGAAAGCGAAAGCTTGCCCTGCCACTTTTCCCACGGCGCAAAACGCAGATTATCAATGGTAAGCCAGGTATTTGGCAGCATCGACTGCCACTCCGCCAGCGTACGCGGCGCACCCGGTACCGCATCCGATTGAGGAAGTTTGCTGAAACAAGCGGAATCAATATTGACGCTACCGGCATGCAGCTGCCAGCGGCTGGGGTGAGACAGAGAAACGTTCTCCAGACGCGCCAGCGTACATTCACCGGCGAAATATCTCAGGTCAGGGATTTGTAATCCGCTACGCGTAATTTTGGGGCTTTGTTCAAACGCAATGCGGGTTCCGGCCGGCAGCCAGATCCCGACGAGCGTCGGCACCCAGTAACCCAGCGTCATCGCCAGCGTTAACGGCAGGAGAATAATAAGCAGAAGTAGCGCTAAAGCGGCTTTGTATTTACCCTTCATGGGTTAATTAATATCCAGATTTATCAAGCGTAAAAGCCGTGTATGCCCGGTATTGTGTCATGATGAGCCCGTCAGTGAAAGGCGCAGTACGCTTTTAAGCGTAGATGAGAACAGCGAAACGGAAGGAAAAATTCATTAGTGAGGGAAATGTATGCACAGCAGCACGCACTTCCCTCATCGATTAGCAGGTGATCACCGAGGTCTGTTTTGCCACCTGCGCAATCCCCTCTTTATCGGCGATATCGTTGGTGATAAGCCCGGTAATGTCTGACCAGTCACAGATTTTAAACAGGCTGCTGCGCTGAAACTTGGTGTAGTCACCCAGAATATATTTCTTTTCCGAATGATTGATGATGGTGCGATCGAGAAAAGCGTCCGATGACGATGGCGTAGACGGACCCGCAAGATTGCTAAAACCATCGGTGCCAATAAAGCAGAGATCGACGTGGATATCGTTGATCATGGATACCGCCCAGCCGCCAAACACCGACGCACTTTTACGTCTTAGCTCGCCACCAAACAAAAAGACCTGGTTATCGGACTCAATCAGCACGCTCGCCACCGGCAGTGAGTCGGTAAAAATTTTAAAACCCGACTTCATACACAGCAGATTCGCCAGCTCAAAGGTGGTGCTCCCGGTACCAATAATCATTGAGCTGTTCGGCGGGATAAAATCGAGCGCCTTGCGGGCGATGGCTTTCTTATAAGACGTGTTTTCTTTTTCGCGCACCTGGAAAGGATGTTCAATCGCGCCCTGCTTCAGGGTCGCGCCGCCGTGGCTTTTGATCAGCAGCCCTTTTTGCTCAAGATGAGTGAGATCTTTTCTGATGGTTTCATAAGTCACTTCATACTTTCTCGCCAAATCGCTGACGTACACGGTCCCTGCAGAAATGATGTCTTCAAGGATTAATTTTCGTCTTTCATCAACCAGATACATCTTTCCTCCGGAATGCGGGCATAGGCAATAAAGATTGGCCTGAGCATAGCACAGAAGAAACAAACAAAAACAAACTCCTTATCAAACTTCAGCGAGTTAATACCTCTGTTTCAGCGCTGAAAAGCTCACAAAATAGAAATATAACAATATGATTATCATTAGATTCATTAGAAAATGACATAATAATGCGCTCACCCGCCGAGTGTTGCCGCATTTTGAGATCTCGCGCACACATATTGGCTTTAGTTATTTTTTATTTGTTTTTATTGGCTTTTTAATCCTTTAATATCAACAATATACGAAAAATGTGATTTTGATCTCAGTTGACAACCAATTAAAGCCAACAGCATACTTGGCTTTAGTTACTACTGACAGGTTGGTTGAGATGAAAACGAAAATAGCGATTGCGTGCGATGATGTGGGTTTTGAACGCAAAGAAGCGATCAAAAAGTATCTTGAAGAAGAGAAAAATGCCGAGGTGGTGTACGACCCGGTAAAAAGCAAAGCAGAAGGCGTGAATAATTTCGCCCGTCTGGCGGATGAGATGGCGGGCGTCATCCAGCGTGACGAGTGCCGACTGGGTATCTACATCTGCGGCACCGGCATTGGTTTTACCTGCCAGGTGAACAAACATTGGGGGATCCGCGCGGTTGCGGTAACCAACCCCTATTCCGCCAAGCGTGCCCGACTGAGCAATAACGCGCAAATTATCGGCCTGGGCTGCCGGGTGAACGATCTTGAGTACACCAAGATGATCGTCGATGCGTGGTTTGATAACGCGTTCGATTTTGCCACGGCAAGAGAGAACTCCAAAAAGAACTTACTGGAAGCTGAGCGTAGTGATAATGCTTTACTGGTTAAACCCGCAGACGTTCGCTGGAATATGGGTTTCAGACCAGACGATGAAACAATCTGAGGGCTAAAAAATGGAACTGATTACGCAGTTTATTAACGATCTGGGTAATTTTATCTTCATTCCTGTGATCTTCCTGGTGCTGATGAAACTGCTTGGACGCCCGCTGTCCGAGTGCATTTCCTCCGCCATTAAGGTGGGTATTGGTTTTATCGCCTTAACCATGACCATCAAGCTGATGCTGGAAAAGATGCAGCCTGCGGTAACCGGCCTTGCCGAAGCCACGGGGTCATCGCTGAGCGCGATTGACGTCGGCGGCGCAGCCACCGCGGTCATGGGCTTTGGTTCAAGCATGGGCGCGATCATCATTCCACTGTGCGTGGCGGTAAATATCGCGATGCTGGTGGCACGTCTGACCGACTGCGTTAACGTCGACGTGTTTAACCTGCACCAGAACGCCTCAATGGGCGCAATTGTCGGTGCCTATTCCGGCAGCTTCCTGTACGGCGTCCTGACTGCCGCGCTGTTCCACGTCTGGGCGCTGATTGCCGCAGACCTGGGGGCGAAGAACAATGAGAAGTTCTTTAATCTGCCAAAAGGTGTGGCAATTTCACACCCGGTTGCCAATACCTATCTGCTGTTCGCCTACCCGTTCAACTGGGTTTACGACCGCATTCCGGGCTTCCGTAACCTGAACGTGACCGCTGAGTCTATCCAGAAACGCTTCGGTATTCTGGGTGACCCAACCATGGTTGGCTTTATTATTGGTATTCTGTTGGGCTTTTGTGGCTATGGTTGGGAATCGCCGTATCACACCATTATTGCCAGCCTGCAACTGGGGATGTATCTCGCTGCCGTAATGCTGCTGCTGCCACGCATGACCTCTATCATGATGGAAGGCCTGGTACCGCTGTCTAACGTGGCGCGTAAGAAACTGGTTAAGCGCTTCCCGGATCGTGATATCACCGTGGGCATGGATACGGCGCTGATCGTCGGTCATCCGTCCGTTATCGCTCCTGCACTGCTGCTGATTCCGGTGATTGTGATTCTGGCGGTGGTACTGCCGGGTAACCGTGTGATGCCGTTGGGCGACCTGTCGCAGTTCGTCTTCTTCATCGCCTGTATGGTTCCGGTCTTCAACGGCAACATTATTCGTACCTGGGTCACCTCTATCATCCTGTTCGGCGGCGGCCTCTATATTGCCTCCTGGATGGCTCCGGCAACTAATGAAGTATTCCAGAAATTTGGTACTAACCCGGATTCAAGCGTGATGTACTCCTCGCTTAACCCGTCAGCAAACCCGTTTACCGGTCTGTTCGCTGGCCTGAGCCACGTCGGTATCGCAGGATACGTCCTGGCAGGTGTTCTGCTGCTGTCGGTTGGATACTTACTCAAACAGAAAGCGCGTCGTCAGATGAAAAACGACGCAGAAAAAACGGCCTAAACCCGATTATTGAGGATTAAAAAATGAAAAAGATCTTAGTGGTATGCGGAAACGGAATCGCCTCCTCCTCCATCATGGTTTCTGTGCTGCAGGATTTCCTGAAAGAAGAAAAAATGGAAGCGCAGGTTGATAAATCATCGCTGATGGCCTGCACCGCCGACACCTTTAATGGCTACGACCTGATTGTTTCATCAACCAAACTCGATAACCCGGCGATTACCACACGCGTTATCGTCGGCGCCGGTTTGCTGACGGGCCTGGGCGAAGATGAAATTTTCGCGGCAGTAAAAGAAGAACTGACGAAGTAGGTGCAAAATGAAATTTGAGATTCTGGTAAACGATGTTGGCGACAATATTTCAGATTACCGCACAGCAATCACCTTTGCAGGAACAAAGCTTCTGGAACAAGGCTACATCACACCCGCGTACATTGACGCGTGCCTGGAGCGCGAGAAAACGTATCCGACCGGGCTGATGATGGCCAATGGTCAGGGGATTGCCATCCCGCATGCGGACTATACGCTGGTGAAAACAAACAGCATCAGCATCGTCCGCTTTGCGAAAGATGTCGCCTTTGGGCAGATGGAAGACGCCGATTTAACCGTCGATTGCGGCATTATGTTTAACCTGGCGTTCGCCACCAGCGATCAGCATATGTCAATTCTGCGTCGTCTGTTTACCCTGTTCCAGGACATCACCTTTATTGAGTCCTGCCGGAATCTGAAGGCAGAAGAAGTGGGTCAATACGTTCAGGAAATGCTTAGCGCCTCCTGACGCCAGTGGGCAGAGAAGTCCTTTCTCTGCCCCACTCTCTATAGAAGCAATATCATGAAAAATTACTCTCTTGTAACCGGCGAGCTCTCTTCCCTCGCCGACAGGATCGATCAAGCCGAATTCGACAAACTGATCGATTTCATTACTACAGCAGGCCATATCTTTTTGGCGGGCGCGGGGCGTTCGGGCCAGATGATCAACGCCTTCGCCAATCGATTAATGCACCTGGGCCTGGATGTCAGCGTGGTGGGTGAAATCAGTTCACCGCATTCACACCCCAATGATCTGATGATTGTCGGTTCGGGTTCAGGCGAAACGCTCCGGTTGATTAACCAGGTTCAGATTGCGAAGAAAAACGGCGTGCGTATTGCGCTTATCACCACCGCACCGAATTCTACGCTGGCAGGGTTAGCGGATTGCGTGTTGACGATCCCGGCGGCAAGCAGCGTGCAACCGATGGGTTCATTGTTTGAACAGGCTTCGCTGTTAACCTACGACAGTATTGTGCTTACGCTCATGGAAAATCTGAACGAAACCAGTCTGAGCATGAAGCAGCGCCACGCAGATATCGAGTAAACCTTCCCCCGGTCATTAAACAACGGGCTTAATGGCCGTTCTTATTTCCTCCTCTGGCATGTCTCTGAAAAAATAGCAGATTATTGTAGACTACAGGCCTTAAGAAAAGGCTTATACTTGCTGCTAATGTTCTTCCCGCATCGTGCAATTAAACTATTTTTTAAAAATTGTAAGATAATTTTAGGCATGCTAATCTGGCTCAAAAATCACCGGAGAAAAGTCTTATGAAAATCGCCGTTTATAGCACAAAGCAGTACGACAAAAAGTATCTGCAAAATGTGAATGAGGCTTATGGCTTTGAGCTTGAATTTTTCGACTTTCTGTTAACGGAAAAAACCGCCAAAACGGCCCATGGCTGCGAAGCGGTATGTATCTTCGTCAATGATGACGGCAGCCGCCCGGTGCTGGAAGAGTTGAAGAAAAATGGCGTCAAGTACATCGCCCTGCGCTGTGCGGGCTTTAACAACGTCGATCTCGATGCGGCTAAAGAGCTGGGTCTGCGCGTGGTGCGCGTTCCAGCCTATTCGCCGGAAGCGGTCGCCGAACACGCCATAGGCATGATGATGACGCTGAACCGCCGTATTCACCGCGCGTATCAACGTACTCGTGATGCTAACTTCTCGCTGGAAGGTCTGACCGGGTTCATCATGTACGGTAAAACCGCCGGGGTGATTGGTACCGGGAAAATCGGTATTGCCGCGCTGCGTATACTGAAAGGTTTCGGTATGCGTCTGTTGGCGTTCGATCCGTATCCGAGTGCTGCCGCGCTGGAACTGGGTGTTGAATATGTCGACCTGCAGACACTGTTTTCTCAGTCGGACGTTATCTCCCTGCACTGCCCGCTGACGCCGGAAAACTATCACCTGCTGAACGCCGATGCGTTTGCGCAGATGAAGGACGGTGTGATGATCGTCAATACCAGCCGTGGTGCGCTGATTGATTCTCAGGCCGCGATTGATGCGCTGAAAAATCAGAAGATTGGCTCGCTGGGGATGGACGTATACGAGAACGAACGCGATCTGTTCTTTGAAGATAAGTCTAACGACGTGATCCAGGATGACGTGTTCCGTCGCCTGTCTGCCTGCCATAACGTGCTGTTTACCGGGCACCAGGCTTTCCTGACCGCCGAAGCGCTGACCAGCATTTCCGAAACCACGCTGGAAAACCTGCGTCAGATCGACAAAGGCACAGATTGCCCGAACGCATTGGCGTAAGTGCGTGCGGTTTGCCGGGTGGCGCTTGCGCTTACCCGGCCTACAAATGTGCAAATCCTGTAGGCCCGGCAAGCGCAAGCGCCCCGGGCAATTTAGCACGCCAGCCACTGCACTTCGCAGTCGCTTGTTCCGCAGAAAAGCAGCCTTCCCTCCGGCATCTGTAACCATCCCGCAGGAAACACCACATCGCGCAAATCGTCGCGCTTGCTCTCTCCCGGCAGAAAATCATCGCGACACGCAACGATCTCGATTGGCGAACTTTGCCCACTGTGATAATCAAAGATAAACCGCGCCGCATAGTAGTGGCGGTTCAACTCCGAATCAAAATGCGCCACATGCGCCAGCACGTCAACACGGCCGTCAGGTAATAACTTCGCTGCGTTTACGCCACACCAGTCCATACTTTCAACGTGATGTAATAAAGTGGCTTTGTCTATCGATGACGCATTGAGATCTTTTAGCGTATCAACGATCGTCCAGCCAATCATCCCGCGCCCGCCAATCGCGCCCTGGGGCCGGGTAAATACCAGCACACGTGCGTCAGGCAAAGAGACAAGCCGAATATCCTTCATTCCCCACGGGCCCTTTGTCATCAGACGCATATGGAAAATTGATGGCCCCGCCCAAAACTGGGTGCGCCAGCGTACAGGTTGGTTATGCGCATCAAATTCGACCTCTACGCCACCGACAACGCGCTGGTTATCTATCCAGCAAACGAAGGGGTCCTGAAGCGCGAAGCGTGGCGCATCCTCCACCAGCAACGCATCGTTAAGCCCATCCCACTCAAAAAAACAGACCTGCGACATTTCGCTCGCGCGTGCTTCCACACGCGCGGCAATAAGCCACCGATCTGCGTCGCGAAACGGCGCAGACGGATTATAAACATCCACATCTTTCACGCCGTGAAAACGAATTTTTCCGCCTTTGCGCGGCGTGCGTTGAGCAAGATAGCGCTGATAAAGATCGCTGACACGGGCTACCATTACGCCAGCCTCAGGTGACGCCACAACGCATCCAGCGGCCAGGTCGCCAGCGCGGTGCATTCATCCGCCGCACCATACCAGACGTGCAGTACGTCATTGCGAATCAGTGCCCCGCAGGTGAACACGACATTGCCAAAGAAACCTTCCAGTTCATACGGCGCAGCAGGTTCCAGCAGCGGCACCGGCGATTTCGCCAGAATTTTGGTAGGGTCGTTCAGGTCAAGCAGCAGCGCACCGAGACAGTAACGTTGATCGGCATCGACGCCGTGATAAATCTCCAGCCAGCCGCGCTCTGTTTTAATCAACGGCGCGCCGCCGCCTGATTTACGCGCATCCCACTCATCGCCTGAACGCCCCAGCAGATGACGATGATTACCCCAGTGCAGCATATCCGGTGATTCGCAGATCCAGATTTCCGGATGACCAAAGTGACACGGCGCCGGGCGGGTCAAGGCCATATAACGACCGTTCACCTTTTCCGGGAAGAAACAGACGTCGCGGTTATCCGGGCAGAGGATCAGCCCTTTCTTCTCGACGGTGACAAAATCGCGGGTTGTCGCCATGGCGGTAGAGATCCCAAGCGACGAGACGGCAGAATAGTTGATGTACCAGGTGTCGTCGATTTTGGTGATACGCGCATCTTCGCAGCCAAACTCTTCATACTGCGTGTCGGCGATAATAAAAGGATGATCGTCGATAGTGAAGTTCACACCATCCGTGCTACGCGCCAGACGCAGATGCGACATAGAGGTCAGCCAGACCTGCGCGGTATCGCTTTTCAGCACAATAGTGCGCGGGTCGCTGAAGTCATAACGGTCATCACGTTTATCAAACGAGGTGGTCGATTCCACCCAGCCGGCTTCCGTTTTTTCCAGCAGCGGAACGATAATCAAATTGGGATCGTGGCTAATCACGCTTTCCGCGACGCGCAACAGCAGAATGATTTCATTGCCAAATTCGGTTACGCCGGTGTTGAACACGCATTCCACCTTCCTGCCTGGCAGAGAAGGCACGATGTCTGCCGGGGTGATCAGCGGGTTATTACTGTGCCTGTTCATAAACTCTCCTTTTAATTAAACAGTGATTCTTCGCAAGCTCAGTAGTGTCATCACCATAGATGACCTCGGCTGCGAGGGTGTGCCACGGGTTGTGCTGTGGTTCGCCAAAATTAATCGCGACCCATACCTGTTCGCTGGCGCTGCGTCGTGAAAACCAAATACACTCATTGCTCAACGTTAACGGACTTTGCTGACCATGGTTTAACGCCTCCGTGTGGCGGCGGAGCATGATAAGTTGCTGGTACTGGTGCCAAAACGATGACGCGTCCGCCTGCTGTGCCAACGCATTCAACGTAGCGATATCGCCGGTAACAGGCATCCATGGCGCGACCGTAGAGAACCCGCCGTTAGGCGCATCCCGCCAGGGAATGGGCGCTCTGGAGCCATCACGCGAGTGATCCATCGCCAGAGCCAGCGCCGCGTCAGGCGAGTTCCCTGCCGCCAGCGCAGTTTGATAATGCGTGATACCCTGGATATCAAACAGTTGTTCTGCGGTTTGCGGACGATAGTCCGTCAGCCCCAGCTCTTCGCCCTGAAAAATAAACGGTACGCCGCTGACGGTCAGTTGCAGGGCAAGCACCGCCAGGGCCCGCTCGGTATCACGCTCGTTTTCGCCAAAACGGCTGATCATGCGGGACATGTCATGGCTGGAGAAAAACAGCGTTGGCAGACCAGGCTGCTGCTTAAGCGTATCTTTAAGAGCCTCGTACAGTTGGGTGACATTGAAGGCTTTCTGGCTACCAATGTTGAAGTTAAACACTACATCCATAAGCGTAGGGCTTTGATAACGCTTCAGTACGGCCAGGTCGTCGCTGCCAATCTCGCCAATCAGGAAAAAATCCCCACGCTGGCGGATATAACGGCAAAGCCGTGCCAGGGTCGCGATAATGCCCGGTTGGTTGATATCGTGTTCGTGCTTCTGCTCGCCCTCCTCCTGCGGATTATCGTGCAGCACGCCGTCGGTGGTGAGGAAGTTAATCACGTCGAAGCGAAAACCATCGACGCCCTGCGCTATCCAGAAATCAATAACCCGATGAATCTCCTTCTCTACCTGCGGATTCGCCCAGTTAAGGTCAACCTGCTGCGGGGCAAACTTATGGTAATAGTACTGCCCTGTATCGGGCTCTGCGGTCCATGCGCTACCGGAGAAAAACGACTGCCAGTTATTGGGCTGGTCGCGAAAAATAAAGTAATCGCGATAGCGGCTGGCCGGGTTATTCCATGCATCCTTAAACCAGGGATGCTCAGATGAAACGTGATTTACCACCAGATCGATAATGACGCGGATACCGCGCGCATGGCAGCCAGCCACCAACTGGCGAAAATCATCCATATCGCCAAAACGTTCATCCACCGCGCAGTAGTCGCTGATGTCGTAGCCGTTATCCACCAGCGGTGACGGATAAAACGGCGTAATCCATACCGCTCCTATCCCAAGCGACTGAAGATAATCAAGCTTTGAGATAAGGCCAGGAAAATCTCCCAGCCCGTCGTTATTGCCGTCGCAGAACGACGGCAGATAGATTTGATAGCAGGTTGTCGCCTGCCACCACGGTTTACTCTCCATAGCGCACCTTATTTAAGTGATAACGACATCCCTTCAAGGAAGTATTTGCGGAACACAATAAACAGAATGACGATCGGCAACATTTGCACCACTGAACCGGCAAGCACTGGGCCGAGGTATACGCCATACGATTTACTAAAGGTCGCCAGCAGCACGGAGAACGGCATTTTGTCCACTTCGCGCATCACGATAAGCGGCCACAGGAAGTTGTCCCATGAGCTGGAAAAGGTGAACAACGCAACGATAGCCAGTATGGATTTATTCAGCGGCATCATGACGTGACGCAGGATCCCCCACAGGCTGGCGTGATCGAGACGTGCTGCATAGAGATAATCGTTTGGCGTACCTTTAAAGCTTTGCGACACCATAAAAATCCCCCACGCGCTCATGGCATACGGCAGGATCATGGCGCTATAGCTATTGATAAGCCCGAGTTCCCGCATCAGTACAAACTGCGGAATAATGAACATGAACACCGGGAAGACCATCTGCACAATCAACAAGTTACGAAAAGCATTTTTACCGCGAAACTCCGTTTTCGCCACCGCATACCCCACCAGCATGGACGTAATTGTCACGCAGGCGGTTATGGTGATGGAGACAAACAGCGAGTTGCACAGCGTGCGTAAAAACGGTTTGTCGGCGCGATTGCTGTTATCAAACAAGAAGGTGTAGTTCTCCAGCGTTAAATGGCCGGAGAACAAACCGGTGGTATAGATTTCCGCCGTCGGTTTCAGCGACGAAATGACCATCCAGATAAACGGATAGAGCCAGGTGAGCGCCAGCAGAAACATCAGCGCGTGGATTACAAGACTCAAGGGAGTGAGCTTTTTCATTCACACAATCTCGATATTTTTTTCGTACAGTTTGCGGAAAATCCAGATCGCCAGGAAGCTGCACGCCGCCACGATAATCGACATGGTCGCCGCCCAGGTGGGCTTCATCTTCTGGAACGCCACTTCATACATCACCACCATCGGGCTGGTAGTGCTGTTAAGCGGGCCGCCGCCGGTAATCAGGTATGGTTCGGTGAAGATGGCGAAAGCCACGGTCATCGCCAGCACCACCACCATCACGATTTGCGCGTTCATCATCGGTAAAGTAATTGCCCAGCTCTGTTTGAATTTCCCGGTTTTATCCAGCAATGCTGCGCTGTAAATATCCTTCGGAATAGCCAACATGCCGGAATAGAGAATCAGCCCGTAATAACCCACAAATTTCCAGGTGACAATCAGCGCAATTGATAACATTGCACAATCCGGGTTGGTAAACCACGGCACAGAGACGCCTAACCATTCACGTAAAAATTGGTTTACCGGCCCGTATTCGCTAAACAGTTTTGAAAATACGATAGAGTACGCCACACCCGATGAAATATTGGCCAGCAAAAAACTCAGTGCAATAAATGATTTGCCGTACTTGATTTTTTTCAAACCTGCGGCGAAAAGCATTGATGAAATAAAGACTATCGGCAAATACCACATCAGAAAACGACACACGTTCCACATGGATTGCCAGAAAAGTTTATCCTGCATTACGCCAAATACATTTTGCAGGCCAATAAATTTTGGCGTACCGATAAATTGCCACTGCGTCACGCTTAAAACCGCCAGCCAGGCCAGCGGATAAAACCAGAATAAAAGCGAATAACCGACCCAGGTGGAGGCCAAAAGGCCTCCGGTGCGGGAATCATATCCAGCCATTATTTCCTCTTATTTTGCCAGCAGGGTGTTAATTTCCTGGGTTGATTTTTCAAGCGCTTTAACAGGATCGGTGTTATTGAAAATCACCTCTTCCAGCATTTGCGTCATGCTGCGCTGAATTTCCGTGGTTTGCGTAGTGGCAACCGGTGGCAGCGCGACGTCAACATAGGAGGCAATCTCTTTTTCCAGCGGGTTTTTATCAAAGTAGCTGACAAAGGTTGGGTTGCTGAGCAGATCGGCACGCGCAGGCGGCATTCCGGTCAGCTCAAGCCAGGTGCGATCGTGCTCGGCATTATTGAATACCCACTGCATAAACGCCCAGGCTTCTGATTTGTGCTTGCTGGAACTGAAGATAACCATCCCTTTACTGTCGCCAAAAGTATGCGGATGGGCGGTGCCTTTTTCCGTCAGCATCGGGCCAATTTGAATGGATTTCAGCACTTCCGGATACTGCTTACGATAGCGTGCGAGATCCCACGGTCCGCGTGCGGAAGCCAGCACCTGCCCGCTTGCCAGCGGATCGTCCGCTGAAGTGAAGTCGTAACTGCTCCATTTGCTGTTGAAGACTTTCCCCATAAATGTCAGTACAGCCAGCCCTGACGGATCGTTAAACTGGGTTTTATTATCAACGATATAAGATTGGCCACCGCTCTGCGCGTAGTACAGTGGGATAAGGTCGAACCAGCGCTCCCACCAGTTTTTCCCTGCGGTGAGCTGAATGGTGTAGCCGTTGTTGTCCTGCGCGCGTTTTTCCGCCAGCTGATAGAGCTCATCGTAGCGGGTAGGCACATGGTCAAAACCGTATTGCTTAAGCAAATCGCCGCGCCACCACCAGACAATGGGGTTAACATAAATCGGCAGCACTGTCTGTTTGCCGTTCAGTTTCCATGCCGGAAGAATATTCGTCATTTGACGATTTTTAATAAGGTCATCATAGCCCGGCATTTTTGACAGGTCTTCGGTTTGGCCAATTTCATCAAGCTGGCTGGCGAAACCGATAAAAATATTGCTGGATAAATCGGGTTCCGTTCCTGAAGCCAATGCATTCATTATGGCTTCTTCAGAACTATTTGCCGCAGGAATAGTTGTGAATTCAACAGGCGTATGCGACGGGTCTTTATTCCACTCTTTTACCATCGTATTCCAGAAGGCTTCTTCATTCTCATTCGGCGCCACCCACATTTTAATCGGCGTTTTCGGCGTTTCTTCTGCGGGTTTTTCATCTGGCCCGCAGCCAGACAGCGACAGCATCAGTAACGCAGATGCCGTTAATTTAGCAATCATTGCGGTCTTCACTTTATCTCTCCTCTTCCTTAGAAAGGACAATTAAATCGTTGATAGCTGTTTTTGAATGGAGCGTAAATTAGCACTCTGTTTTTATGTTTAACGTTAAACACATCACAAAACGATTTTTGTTTAACGTTAAACTCAGCGCCTGTAGAATTTAAAAAAGACAGATTAATAGACGTCAAGAATATATAAATAATAAATATGAATTATTAAATGAAAATAAACTCAATTGATAATACAGTCACACAGCGCGTTACAATTAAATCCCTGGCGACAACGTTGGGCGTCTCGCATACCACCGTATCTAATGCCTGGAATAACCCGGAAAAACTGTCGCCCGAATTACGCGAACATATTTTACGCTATGCCAATGAAATCGGTTTTCAGGGGCCGGACAAACTGGCTCGCGCCCTGCGCACCGGGAAAGCCAATACCATTGGCGTCATATTTAATGATTCGATGAGCTATGTGTTTATCGATCCCCATGATATTGCGCTGATGCGGGGTATAGCCTCGCGCTGCGAAGCACAGAACGTCAATCTGGCATTAATTCCCCTGCGTAAGCCGCAGCAGAGCGGAACCGCCCCGCTCACCGCGCTGGTCGATGGCTACATACTCAATGCCACACATAACAGCGCGGATGTAATCCAGCAGATTCTGGCTCGCGGCCAGCGCGTGGTCACGCTGGATTTCCAGTTTCCGGGCTACAGCAGCGTTTCTATCGACAACGCGGGGGCAATGCACGACATCGCCCACTATCTGTTGGGCAAAGGGCATCGTCGTTTTGGCATTATCGCCTTCGCATCGCAGGCCAATGCACTCGGAATGCGCTCACTTCGCGAGCCAATCACTGGCGATAACACCCTGATGCTGACTCGCGTTAACGCCTGCCGCGACGCCTTTCTGGCCAATGACGTTAATGTTGAGCGCTGCTGGCTATACGAAACGCGTCACGATGAAGATCACGGTGAAACCGCTGCACAGGCGCTACTCACCGCCCACCCCGACATTACCGCGCTCATATGCCTTTCCGACCGCTTTGCCGTCGGCGCGATTCGTTATTGCCATCGCGCCGGGCTGGCGGTGCCTGGACAGATCGCGGTAACCGGCTTCGATAACCTGGCGGTTGAGGTAGACGGCGTGGGGCTTACCACCATCGCGCAAAACGCTGAGCGCAAAGGCGAAATCGCCGTGGAGATGCTTTTGAGTACCGGGCCCGTCACCCACCATGAACTGCCGAGGCAGCTCGTTATCCGGGAATCGGCCTGAGATTTTAGTTAAACCGAAGAGTAGATTATGGACGAACTAACCTGTTTTAAAGCCTATGACATTCGTGGCGAAGTGGGCGTCAACCTGACGCCGGATATCGCCTTTCGCATTGGCCGCGCCTGGGCGGCGTGGCTGCATCCGCGCCGGGTGGTTGTCGGAGCCGATATCCGCCTGAGTTCTGAAACACTGAAAAACGCGCTGATCGACGGGCTTACCGCCAGCGGCGTCGATGTCATTGATATTGGCCTGAGCGGCACCGAAGAGATTTACTTCGCCACCCGCGAACTGCGTGCCGACGGCGGTATTCAGGTCACCGCCAGCCATAACCCGGCCAATTACAACGGTATGAAGCTGGTGCGCGAAGAGGCTCGGCCGGTCAGCAATGACAACGGCCTGCTGGAGGTGAAAGCGCTCGCCGAAAAGAATCAGTTCCCGCCTACCGTGCATCGCGGCCAGGTGATTCACTACGACAATCGCCCGGCGTGGGTGGCCTGCCTGCTGCGATTTATGCACCATGCGCCGGTTCGTCCGTTACGCATTGTGGTCAACGCCGGGCACGGTACCGCTGGCCCGGCGCTGGATGCGCTGGATGCCGGGTTGAAATCGCGGGGCATCAACGTCGAGTTTATCCGCGTGCACCATCAACCGGACGGCACCTTCCCGGCGGGTATCCCTAACCCGATGCTGGCAGAAAATCGTCAGGCCACCTGTCAGGCGGTCATTGCACATCACGCCGATTTTGGCGTCGCCTGGGACGGCGATTTTGACCGCTGCTTCTTCTTCGACGAGCGCGGCGAATTTGTTGAAAGTTATTATCTGGTGGGCTTGTTCGCCGAGCACTTTCTCCAGCAGGTTACTGGGGGCACCATTCTTCTGGACCCGCGCCTGACCTGGAACACGCTGGAGATGGTCAGCCAGTTTGGCGGGAAACCTATAATCAGCAAAACCGGCCATGCCTTTATCAAGGCCCGCATGCGCGAGGAAGATGCGATTTACGGCGGCGAGATGAGCGGCCATCACTATTTCCGCGATTTTGGCTACTGCGACAGCGGCATGATCCCGCTGGTGCTGATGCTGCAAATTATCGGCCAGGATAAGTGTTCCCTCTCCTCATTAGTGACGCTGGCGCAGGCGCGTTTTCCCGTTTCCGGCGAGCTGAATATGACCGTTGCCGATCCCGAGCATGTGATGGCCTGCGTGGCGCAGCACTATCAGCATGAAAAGGCTCAACGTGACGACTGCGACGGGCTGAGTCTCGATTTCGCCGACTGGCGCTTTAATTTGCGCGCCTCCAACACCGAGCCCCTGCTGCGGCTGAATGTGGAAACCCGCGCCAATATTGCCCTGCTGGCAGATAAAACGGACGAACTCCTCACCCTGATTGCCGCGCACGGAAATGACAAGGAGACGCTATGACCGCGCTAAGTCTGAAAAACATTCACAAGGTTTATGATAAAAGCACCATTATTGAGAACCTATCGCTGGAGATCGCGTCCGGGGAATTTATCGTGCTGGTGGGGCCTTCAGGATGCGGGAAATCGACCCTGTTGCGCATTATCGCCGGGCTGGAGTCGCCCGATGGCGGCACGCTTAAGATGGGCGAACGCGACGTGACGGATGTCGCCGCCGGCAAGCGCAATCTGTCGATGGTCTTTCAGTCATACGCCCTTTACCCGCATATGACGGTGAAAGAAAACCTGTCGTTTGGTTTGCGTAATCTGCGCACGCCTACCGATGAAATTGAAAAACGCATTACTCAGGCGGCGGCGATGCTCAAGCTGGATGAGATGCTCGACCGGCTGCCGCAAAATTTATCCGGCGGCCAGCGCCAGCGCGTGGCGATTGGTCGCTCGATCGTCCAGCAGCCTGAGCTATTTCTGTTTGACGAACCGCTTTCCAACCTGGATGCCGCGCTGCGCGTCGAAATGCGCCAGGAAATTCAGCAACTGCACAATACCCTGCAAAACACCATGATCTATGTGACGCACGATCAGGTCGAAGCGATGACCCTCGCCGACCGGATTGTGGTGTTATATAAAGGCAAAATTGAACAGGTCGGTTCACCGCTGGAACTCTACAATCATCCGGCTAACCTGTTTGTTGCGGAGTTTATTGGCACACCTAAAATCAACATTTTGCCTGCCGTCTGGCGCGAGGGCGCACTGCATATTGCCGACACGCTGACTTTCCCGCTATCTCGTCCGCTGCCGGGCGTCAGCGAGGGCGATAAACTGTTCGTCGCGATCCGTCCTGAAAACATTCAGTACCAGCAGGCGGGCGATTTCACCCTGACGGCACAAACGCGGCTTTGTGAGCTTCAGGGCGATTCCACGCTGGTATGGATGGACCTTAACGGACATTCACTTTGTCTGAAATCCTTCCAACAGTTAAGCTTCGCGCAAGGCACTGCGTTATCCCTTACTGTCCAGGAATCGCATCTTCATCTCTTTGATGCGCTTGGAAAAAGAGTCGCCGATCGCTAAACCTTTTACCTGCGGGCATAAGATAATACCGATGCCCGCATAAGATTTCCCCGAAGCACTTTCAGATAATCCCCACAGACTCTGTTGGTTGTAAAGTTACACTCCAGAAACATTGATTGTGTGAATAATCTCTCGGGGATACTAATGAACAGAAAGGTCTACCTGTTAGCAGCCGTTGCACTGCTGGCGGGATGTGTCTACAACAGCAAAGTCTCAACGGGCGCAGAAGAGCTCCAGCACCACCGTTTCGTACTGGAAAGCGTGGATGGTAAAGCGTTAACCAACGTAAAAACGCCGCTGGAACTCAGTTTCGGCCAGCAAACGGGTATCCTTCATCAGTTGCACGTTTCCGGCAATATGTGTAATCAATTCAACGGCACGGGGCGCGTATCTGACAGTGGTGAGTTAAAAGTTAAAGAGCTGGCGATGACGCGCAAGCTCTGTACCGACTCACAGCTTAATGAACTGGATAACACCCTCAGCACCATGCTTTCACAAGGCGCGCAGGTAGATTTGACCGAGTCGCAACTGACGCTGGCCACCGCGCAGCATACACTGATTTATAAACTGTCTGACCTGGTGAATTGACCGGGTTAGTAATTCCCACAGCTTCCGACGGCGAGGGATTGCTCGCTGCAACGTTTACCGTTGGGTAACGCGCACATGCCGATACTGGAACCGTCGAGCTGTCTGGCCACTGAAAGCGACCCGCCAATCATGGCGCAGTTAGCCTGCCCTGAATTTGACATCGCGGCTCTCATTCCTGGTGAAACGTGTGCGGCGGTAGCCTGCTGAACGGGCTCACTGCTGCACGCCGACAATAATAACGCAGCACACCCCACGAAAAACGCTGCTCGCATGTGTCTCTCTCCGTAGCAAAATAATTAGAAAACCTATGCATAATAGGCATCACACGCCGGTCCGTCGAGAGAGGGAACGCGCATTTATGCGCTCCAGAAACATTTTCTGTCAATTTTTATGACCAGAATCATCTGATGCGGGTCACTGACGCGAATCAAGGACACAAAAGCAAAAATGATTCAGCCTGACGTTTGCTAGACTTTATAAGAAATCATCCCCAGTAACGTCGCGGATTTTTTTGTTGGCTTTACGACGTACAGAATGATGTTTATCAGGTTCGCGGATTTTTCCCCGAACGTCTTTTTGCGCAATGTAAGGTGTTCTCAATGATCACAGTTGATGGTAATGGCGCAGTAGCAAGCGTCGCGTTTCGCACCAGCGAAGTTATCGCGATTTACCCCATTACACCCAGTTCCACGATGGCTGAGCAGGCCGACGCCTGGGCAGGCAACGGCCTGAAAAACGTATGGGGCGATACGCCTCGCGTGGTAGAGATGCAGTCCGAAGCCGGTGCAATCGGAGCGGTGCACGGCGCGCTGCAAACCGGTGCTCTCTCCACCTCTTTCACGTCATCGCAGGGATTACTGCTGATGATCCCAACCTTGTACAAACTGGCCGGTCAGTTAACGCCGTTTGTGCTGCACGTCGCCGCGCGTACCGTGGCCACACACGCGCTCTCTATTTTTGGCGATCACTCCGACGTGATGGCCGTTCGTCAGACCGGTTGCGCCATGTTGTGCGCCGGTAGCGTACAGGAAGCACAGGATTTCGCGCTGATTTCCCATGTCGCCACGCTCAAGAGCCGCATTCCATTTATTCATTTCTTCGATGGTTTCCGGACATCGCACGAAATTAACAAAATTGTGCCGCTGGCCGACGACACCATTCGTGGGCTAATGCCGGAAGACGAGATTGCCGCGCACCGCGCCAGGGCGCTGAACCCCGAACATCCGGTTATCCGTGGCACGTCCGCCAACCCGGACACCTATTTTCAGTCTCGTGAAGCCACTAACCCTTGGTACAACGCCGTTTACCAGCACGTCGAGCAAACCATGCGCGACTTCGCTGATGCGACCGGGCGCGAGTACAAACCATTTGAATACTACGGCCACCCGCAGGCGGAACGCGTCATCGTTATTATGGGTTCCGCCATCGGCACCTGTGAAGAAGTCGTCGATGAACTGCTGACGCGCGGTGAGAAAGTCGGCGTGCTGAAAGTGCGGCTGTATCGTCCTTTCTCCGCGCAACATCTGCTCCAGGTGCTGCCGGAAAGCGCACGCAGCGTCGCGGTGCTCGATCGCACCAAAGAGCCGGGCGCACAGGCCGAACCGCTCTATCTCGACGTGATGACCGCACTGGCAGAAGCGTTTAATCAGGGCGAGCGCGAAACGCTGCCGTGCGTCATCGGTGGCCGCTACGGTTTGTCCTCGAAAGAGTTCGGCCCGGAATGCGTGCTGGCTATCTTCAGCGAGCTCTCGCAGGCAAAACCGAAACCGCGCTTTACCGTCGGCATTTATGACGATGTCACCAACCTGTCGCTGGCGCTGCCAGAAAACAGCCTGCCGTCACGCGCGAAGCTGGAAGCACTCTTCTACGGGCTCGGCAGCGACGGCAGCGTGTCCGCCACCAAAAACAATATTAAAATTATCGGTAATTCGACACCGTGGTTTGCGCAGGGTTATTTCGTCTATGACTCGAAAAAAGCCGGCGGCCTGACCGTGTCGCATCTGCGCGTCAGCGAGGAGCCGATTCGCTCAGCATACCTGGTGGCTCAGGCCGATTTCGTCGGCTGCCACCAGCTACAGTTTATTGATAAGTACCAGATGGCGGAACGCCTCAAACCTGGCGGTATTTTCCTGCTCAATACGCCGTATCACGCGGATGAAGTGTGGGCGCGTCTGCCGCAGGAAGTACAGGCGGTGCTGAATCAGAAAAAGGCACGTTTCTATGTGATTAACGCCGCGAAAATCGCCCGTGAATGCGGGCTGGCGGCGCGTATTAACACGGTGATGCAGATGGCGTTCTTCCATCTGACGCAAATCCTGCCAGGCGACAGCGCCCTGATGGAACTGCAAGGCGCGATTGCCAAAAGCTACAGCAGCAAAGGCCAGGATCTGGTTGAGCGTAACTGGCAGGCGCTGGCGCTGGCCCGCGAGTTGCTTTTTGAAGTACCGCTACAGCCTGTGGTTGCCAGCAGTCCGAATCGCCCACCGGTCGTTTCCGACGCCGCACCTGATTTTGTGAAAACCGTCACCGCCGCAATGCTGGCGGGCCTGGGCGACGCTCTGCCCGTCTCTGCGCTGCCGCCGGATGGCACCTGGCCAGTAGGCACCACCAAATGGGAAAAACGCAACATTGCCGAAGAGATCCCCATCTGGAAAGAGGAACTCTGTACCCAGTGCAACCACTGCGTCGCCGCCTGCCCTCACTCGGCAATTCGCGCCAAAGTGGTGTCGCCGGAGGCCATGGAAAACGCGCCATCGTCCCTGCACTCGCTGGATGTGAAATCCCGCGATATGCGCGGTCAGAAATATGTTCTGCAGGTCGCGCCAGAAGATTGCACCGGCTGTAATCTGTGCGTCGAAGTTTGCCCGGCCAAAGACCGACAGAACCCGGAAATCAAAGCCATCAATATGATGTCGCGGCTGGAACATGTGGAAGAAGAGAAAGTAAACTATGACTTCTTCCTCGGCCTGCCGGAAATCGACCGCAGCAAACTGGAACGTATCGACATCCGTACTTCGCAGTTGATCACCCCGCTGTTCGAGTACTCCGGTGCCTGTTCCGGTTGTGGTGAGACGCCGTACATCAAGTTACTGACCCAGCTTTACGGCGACCGCATGCTGATTGCCAACGCCACCGGCTGTTCCTCAATTTATGGCGGTAACCTGCCTTCTACGCCGTATACCACCGATATTAATGGTCGCGGCCCGGCATGGGCGAACTCACTGTTTGAGGATAACGCCGAATTCGGCCTTGGCTTCCGCCTGACGGTCGATCAGCATCGCCAGCGCGTGATGCGTCTGCTGGACGGTTTTGCAGAACACATTCCTGCAGAACTGAACGAGGCGCTGCACGCTGACGCCACGCCGGAAGTCCGCCGTGAGCAGGTCGCACAGCTTCGCGCGGCGCTGGCAAATGTCGAGGGCGCGCAGGAGCTGCTGACGGACGCCGATGCGCTGGTCGAGAAATCGGTCTGGCTGATTGGTGGTGATGGCTGGGCCTACGATATTGGCTTTGGCGGTCTGGATCACGTGATGAGCCTGACCGAAAACGTCAATATTCTGGTACTGGATACCCAGTGTTATTCCAACACCGGCGGTCAGGCGTCGAAAGCCACCCCGCTCGGCGCAGTCACGAAATTTGGCGAGCACGGCAAGCGCAAGGCGCGTAAAGACCTGGGCGTCAGCATGATGATGTACGGACATGTGTACGTGGCGCAGATTTCGCTGGGCGCACAGCTTAACCAGACGGTGAAAGCGATACAGGAAGCGGAGTCGTATCCGGGGCCATCGTTGATTATCGCCTACAGCCCGTGTGAAGAGCATGGTTACGACCTGGCGCTGAGTCACGATCAGATGCGCCAGCTCACTGCCTCCGGCTTCTGGCCGCTGTTCCGTTTCGACCCGCGACGTGCCGATGAAGGTAAAATCCCGCTGATGCTGGATTCTCGCCCACCGTCAGCCGCGCTGGATGAAACGCTGATGAATGAACAGCGCTTCCGTCGACTTAACACTCAGCAGCCGGAAGTGGCAGAACAGCTCTGGAAGGATGCGGCGGAAGATCTGCAAAAACGCTATGACTTCCTTGCGATGCTGGCCGGGAAAGCAGAAAAACCAACAGCTGGGGAATAAGTTGTTGCTCAATCAGTAAAAAAAAGCCCGAATCGTTATTCGGGCTTGTCTTTTATAAAGACGAAAATAAAAACGGCACACGTCAATAAAACAGTGTGTGACAATAAAGGCATATAACGGCGGCATCTTACTGCGAAAATATCGCTTTGTATAATTTTTATTTTGTATATATTATATGAATATATTCACCATAATTATCACTATTTCACAGGAATCATATTCTTGAGATTTTACTTATTCCGTAACAATTGTTTTTTACCATCTCTCCTTTGACTCAATTAGCATGCGTGAGTTCCCTGATGGGAATCGAGTGTATAAAAACAATCTAAAGGAATAATTAAATGAAAAGAAAAGTACTGGCCCTTGTTATCCCTGCACTGCTTTGCGCAGGCGCCGCTCACGCAGCAGAAATTTATAATAAAGATGGCAACAAATTAGATCTCTACGGCAAAGTAGATGGTCTGCACTATTTCTCTGATGACACCAACAGCGATGGTGACATGAGCTACGTGCGTCTGGGTTTTAAAGGTGAAACGCAGATTAACGATATGCTGACCGGTTATGGCCAATGGGAATATAACGTCCAGGCGAACAATACTGAGTCCAGCAGCGATCAGTCCTGGACGCGTCTGGCGTTCGCTGGCCTGAAGTTTGGTGAGTACGGTTCCTTCGATTATGGCCGTAACTACGGTGTGCTGTACGATATTGAAGGCTGGACCGATATGCTGCCGGAATTCGGCGGCGACTCCTACACCAAAGCAGATAACTTTATGACAGGCCGTGCTAACGGCGTAGCAACCTATCGCAACAGCGACTTCTTTGGTCTGGTAGATGGTTTGAATTTCGCGCTGCAGTATCAGGGGAATAACGAAGGTAACAACTGCGAAGAGTATTACTGTGGGTCTAACGAAGGCACGGGTAATAACAATGGCCGTAACATCCGCAACGAGAACGGCGACGGCTGGGGCCTGGCATCAACCTACAATATTGGCATGGGCTTTAGCGTTGGTGCAGCCTACGCCTCCTCTGACCGTACCAATGACCAGGTTAACGCCGGTATTCCTGCAAACAGCGCCTATGCTGGCGGCGATAAAGCCGACGCGTGGACCGTGGGTATGAAGTACGACGCCAACAATATCTATCTGGCGACCATGTATTCTGAAACCCGTAACATGACCCCGTACGGCAGTTCCAGTAGCGACAATGGCGGCGGTATTGCGGACAAAACTCAAAACTTCGAAGTGACCGCGCAGTACCAGTTCGACTTCGGTCTGCGCCCGGCAGTTTCCTTCCTGATGTCTAAAGGTAAGGACCTGCAAACCACGAATGGTGTCGGCGATAAAGACCTGGTCAAATATGCAGATGTGGGTATGACCTACTTCTTCAACAAAAACATGTCCACCTACGTTGATTATAAAATCAACCTGCTGGACGAAGACGATGCATTCTACAACAACAACGGTATTTCTACCGATGACGTTGTCGGTGTCGGCCTGGTATATCAGTTCTAATCGTTATCGCCCGCTGGCAACGGCGGGCATTTCCTAAACCCGGAACACTTCAACTCATACCATCCGTTTTTCTTCACCTTTTTGCGGGTTATATTTTTTATAACACCGACAGGCGGCACACAATGAAAAACGTTGAATCATATTTGCAGGTTATGAAAAAGCTCTGGCAGCAGGAGCCAAAAGTTAAGAATTCTTTTTTGGTATTTTATTTAACACCAGAACAACGCTATGAACGCTTAAAAGAGATCATGGCACCGCTGAGTCAAAAACAGAATATATTCAGTAAATAAATATAATGAGCATAATTGTGGCGAGCCTGCTTTTTATCCGACTCGCCAGCTAACGTTTATTGCACTTGCGCAACGTTGTTTATTTCGCCTTTAAAACCGGTTTTCGCAATTGCCGCGAGCAGTCGCTGATTATCAAAGTTATCAGGAACGGTCACCAGCGCCTGACGCGTCTTCAACGAGGCTTTCGCTTTAATCACGCCATCCGTGCTACGCAACGCCTGATTAATGGAAATCACACACAGCGAACAGTTCATCTCACCGATATCGATGGTCACCAACTTATCTCCCGCCCAGCTTAAGGGGGCGGCCAGCAGCAGCGCGATACACAGTAACTTTTTCATTCCATCATCTCCCAAACCCAGGGCAGTACGTACGGATAGGTGAGCAGAGCCAGCACCAGCGGCACCGACAGCCAGTACAGCCACACCAGCACCCGACGGCTCACCACGTTAACGCAAATGGGCTTAGGCGACAGATATAAACGCCAGAAGCCACGCGCCATCAGACCGAGCGACAGCAGCAGCATCGGGATCTGTAACCAGGTTGCGCCAGGAATGCCGATAAGCCCCGCCGCAGAGATACCAAAAACCAGATACAGCAGCGGCCCGATGCAGCACAGTGTTGACGCTCCGGCGGCGATAACCGCCGCCAGAAGCGTAACCAGCCCGCCCTTAATGCTGTTCGACGCTGACATAGTCATAGCTGAAAAGCGCAGGATCGTAGAAGTTCAGCGGGTCACCGTCCACTTCCGCATACGGGTAGCCAAGGTTGTTGATGTCACCCTGCTCAGACGCCGGGAACAGCGCGAAATCGCGTGCGTGGTTAAAGCCGACCCAGTTCATCTCCCAGTTACCGAAGAGATAATCGTTAACCGCTTTCACCGCCGAGTCACCGTTTTCTTTTTTCTCGGTGAGACGCATTTTGGTCACATCCGCCGGATCCGCAGGTACCCAACCGAAGCCTGCCAGCCAGAACATCGCGCGGCAGTGCTGCCCCCCGCTCACTTTCGCTACGCCCTGAGCATCGGCGCTACCGAAGGCTTTTTTGGAATAGCTATCGAGCTTAATGGTCGACCCCAGACGAATACCAAACATCTCACGCGCCGGAATACCGACCGCGCGGCACAGCGCGACAAACACGGAGTTAATATCGGTACATTTTCCGCCGAGTTTATTGGTTTTCAGAATTTCGCCGACGTCACCGGTACCGCAGCCGATCACCGCATCGTCACGATGCATATGAGTGCTGACCCAGTCATGGATCAGACGCGCCTGTTTAATTGGCGCTTTTTCCTGACCAATTATTTCAAGCGCCCTCTCTTTTACCAGACCATCAACAGGGATGTGCGCAGTGGCCTGAAGAAAAGGTTTAATTTCATCCGGAATAACGGCATCACTTTCAGGCAACTGCCAGTCTGCCAGTTTATTCTCTTTTAGCACTTCCCAGTCGTGGGTTTCAATGGTCATTTCGACTTTGATATCCAACGCGCCTTTAGAATCAGCCCAGGTCACAAACAACATTTTTGCGCCGTAGCGGTTGTTGGCATTGAGCGTTGCTTTCTGATAGTTACCACTGAAGGAGAGATCGAGTAGCTGTTGGAAGGCGGTATCTTCTGGCACCGGGATCCACAAATTAACCAGCCCTTCAGACCCTTTCGGCGCTTTCAGGCTATAGGTTTGCGTCATCACGAAACGACGGGCTTTGCCTGAGGAGACAACAGCAGGTTGAGCAACCTGTTTACTTTCGGAGAAGACCGGGCTGACAAGACCCAGCGTGGAGAGTGCGGCTGCGCTTTTTAGAAAATTACGCCGTTCCATTACAATTCCTTCAGTCGCGAGTAAAAGCTCGAACTTAACCCCGCACCTGCGGAGGTCGGCGTTATTATGCGGCGACACGGTCCACTCGACAACATCCAGTTTCACGCATAGCGCGTTAATGGCCTTAAAATACAAAAAAGACCCGCCGAAGCGAGTCTTATCAATAACGAATGATTTAGTTTTTACTTAAAGACTTCTGCTACGGCTTCAAAGTTCGGACCATGCTCACGCGCCGCAATAATCACGTAATATTTACCGCCTTTCTTATCCGCCAGTTCGGACAGTTTTTTGTGCAGATCGGACGGTGAAGAAACCTGTCCATTGGTAGCCCCTACTGAAACGTTACCGATGTATTCCAGTTTAAAGTGATGAGCCTCATCCTTGGAAATCAGGTCTGCTGCTGAAGTACTAAATGCCACCATAGATAACGCAGCCATTGTCCCTAACAATACTTTTTTCATCGCATACTCTCCTGTTAACGTTTTGTCTTAGCCTGTAACAGTATAAGCCATTTTTGAGATATTCAATGAAAAGAAGAAACATTTAATCTGTATAACCAAAACGCACCTTACATTTACCTTCAAGGATAACCCTATACATTTAAAGACAAAACAGATTCCTCCTCTTCTATAAAAGAAGAGTCGAAATGCCCGGGTAATCAATAATGTCGAGTCTTATTGCACTGTTCTCTGCCGCGTCCAGGCCATGACAGCAATACTCCGTAACAATTGAAACACTGTTCCTTTTTACCCAGCCATATAAAATAACAGCTAGTGACTATTAGAATCCAAACAACACTAAAACTTGATCATTACGACATCAATTATAATTATTAGAACTCAACACAATATACGAGGCAGAAATGGAGTTACATGATGAATTTTATGGTTTTTTCGAAAGAGTAAGGCATAACCTGGACTTTATTTCTCTGTCATCGGATTTACGTCGTAACAACATCTCTCATTACATCTATTTTGTTGCGACGGGCAATATTAAACTCATTACCTGTACTGATTCGTATATCTCCTTAAAAAATCATCGGCGCCTGGTGAAGGTAAATGGTTGTTCCTGTAGCGAATTGACACGTGAGGCAGCCAGACGAATTTTCTCAGGGGAATCTACCTATGAGCAATTTTATACTGAGCTGGCTCATGCAGGCGTGTTCAAATGGGTTGTGGATCTTCACAGCCTGACCCGTAGTTATTGGTCAAAAGACAATTATCTATTACACAGTGAGAACATTTTATCGCCCGTCTCTCTGAATGAAGCTGTCGCATGATTTCGGATTAACCACCGCCCCAACATCATCATTATTAGCCTGGGTCTGGTTTGCGGGCTGATTCACAGCCTCATGAGCTGTCGTCATCAGGCAACGCCACTGCAAAACATGCTGGCATTCGTCGCCGTAATCCGTACCATACACGCCACACAGTCGTAAGCTAACTCAGGCTAGCCTATGCTTAGCGGACGTTTCCGCGTATGCATCGCGCTCCTTTCGATTTTTGAGTAATCATTAAATGCAACAGAATCAAGATATTAGTAAAAAAGAGCAATACAACCTCAACAAATTGCAAAAGCGCCTGCGTCGCAACGTCGGTGAAGCCATTGCTGACTTCAACATGATTGAAGATGGCGACCGCATCATGGTTTGCCTCTCCGGCGGCAAAGACAGCTACACCATGCTGGAGATTCTGCGTAATCTGCAACAAAGCGCGCCGATTAGCTTTAGCCTGGTGGCGGTAAACCTCGACCAGAAACAACCAGGATTCCCGGAGCACATTCTGCCGGAGTATCTGGAGAAATTAGGCGTCGAGTACAAGATTGTTGAAGAAAATACCTACGGCATCGTCAAAGAGAAGATCCCTGAAGGCAAAACCACCTGTTCGCTGTGCTCACGCCTGCGTCGTGGGATCCTTTACCGTACGGCGACTGAACTGGGCGCGACCAAAATCGCCCTCGGCCATCACCGTGACGATATTTTGCAGACCCTGTTCCTGAACATGTTTTACGGCGGGAAAATGAAAGGGATGCCACCGAAGCTGATGAGCGACGATGGCAAACATATTGTCATCCGTCCGCTGGCCTACTGCCGCGAGAAGGACATTGAGCGCTTCTCTGAAGCCAAAGCCTTCCCGATTATCCCTTGCAACCTGTGCGGCTCGCAGCCAAACCTGCAACGTCAGGTTATTGGCGATATGCTGCGCGATTGGGATAAGCGTTATCCTGGCCGCATTGAGACCATGTTCAGCGCCATGCAAAACGTGGTGCCGTCGCATCTGTGCGACACCGAACTGTTCGATTTCAAAGGGATTACGCACGGTTCTGAAGTGGTTAACGGCGGCGACCTGGCCTTTGATCGCGAAGAAATGCCGTTACAACCTGCGGGTTGGCAGCCTGAAGAAGACGACGCTCAGCTTGATGAACTGCGCCTGAATGTGGTGGAAGTGAAATAAACACATGCGTCAGGCCGACATTCTGGTCGGCCTGACTAAAGCATTACTTCAGCAGTCTAACGCGACACGCTTTCCCTTTAATTTTCCCTTTCTGCAACTGCTTCCATGCCTGGTGAGCGACTTTCTCGCGCACGGCAACATAAACATGCGCCGGATGCACATCAATCTTGCCGATATCCGCACCCACTAAACCTATATCGCCCGTTAACGCGCCCAGCACGTCTCCCGCGCGCATCTTGGCCTTTTTACCGCCGTCGATGCACAGGGTGGCCATTTCCGGCGTCAGTGGCGCAATGCGGCTTTGAGACGGTTCTGGCATCCAGTTCAGTTTAAGTTGTAGCATTTCGGCCAGAATATTCGCGCGCTGCGCTTCTTCAGGCGCGCAGAAGCTGATCGCCAGGCCGCTGTTCCCCGCGCGTGCCGTACGACCGATACGGTGTACATGCACTTCCGGATCCCATGCCAGCTCGTAGTTCACCACCAGCTCCAGCGATTTAATATCCAGGCCTCGCGCGGCGACATCGGTTGCCACCAGCACGCGCGCGCTGCCGTTAGCAAAACGCACCAGCGTTTGATCGCGATCGCGCTGCTCAAGGTCGCCATGCAGCGCCAGCGTGCTCTGACCTGCGGCGTTGAGTTCTTCAAATACCGCCTGACAATCTTTTTTGGTGTTACAGAACACCACGCATGACGCAGGCTGATGCTGAGTCAGCAGTTTTTGCAGCAGCGCGATTTTGCCATGGCGCGGAACATCGAAAAACTGCTGTTCGATAGCGGGCAGAGCATCCACGCTGTCGATTTCGATGGTCACAGGGTCGCGCTGAACACGGCCACTGATGGCGGCGATAGCCTCCGGCCAGGTAGCGGAAAACAGCAGCGTCTGGCGGCTGGCTGGCGCGAAGCGGATCACTTCATCAATGGCGTCGCTGAAGCCCATATCCAGCATGCGGTCAGCTTCATCCATCACCAGCGTTTGCAGGCTCTCCAGAGAAACCGTGCCCTTTTGCAGGTGGTCCAGCAGACGTCCCGGCGTGGCGACAATAATGTGCGGCGCGTGCTGGAGGGAGTCGCGCTGTGCGCCAAACGGCTGGCCGCCGCACAGTGTCAGCACTTTAATATTCGGCAGGTAACGCGCCAGACGGCGAATTTCACCCGCGACCTGGTCGGCTAATTCACGCGTTGGGCACAGCACCAGCGACTGCGTCTGGAAACGTGAGGCGTCGATATGCTGCAACAGGCCCAACCCGAATGCCGCCGTCTTCCCACTCCCGGTTTTCGCCTGTACGCGGACATCTTTCCCGGCGAGTACCGCGGGCAGCGCAGCTTCCTGAACAGGGGTCATGGAGAGGTAGCCCAGATCGTTAAGGTTGTCGATCTGGGCGGTAGGCAGTGCATTCAGTGTTGAAAAAGCGGTCACAATATTTTCTCGCGGTAAAAGGCTATCGTCAGCAGGCGCGTATCCTCGCAGATCTGCGCGTCTGATGCGACAATTTAATCGGTTCTTCGTCCGGCGGCGGGTCGGGCATCGGCTGCGGACGCGGGATGGGATCTCGCCCCGGAGGCGGCTCTACCGGAATGGGATCGGTCGGAATCGAATGAATGTTAAGGTAAGCGTCGAGTCGTAATACCTGGTACATCATCTTCCCCTCTAAAAATCAGGTTGGTTCTTTAAGGGTAGATGCCGCAGCAATTCAGGCAAAAAAAAAGCCGACTATTCAAGCCGGCGTCGTACGAATCAATTGTGCTATGCAGTAATTCAAAAAAAGGAAGTAAGACAATATGGAGCGCAACGCCCATCGCTTGACGTTGCATTCACCTGCGAGAGAGATATTGCCCTGATTGGGGGTATTGTTTATTGACCTCGCTCAATTTAAGTGCCGTTTTTGTGTTCAATTACTGTTAAAAAGGTTAATTTTTACAGCCATTTACTGCGATGTAACCACCAGGTAACACCACCGATGAGTACCAGCAGCATGACACAAAAGGAGTAGAAGCCTAAATTCCATCCGCCGCCGGGTATTCCCCCCAGGTTGACACCGAACAAACCGGTTAAAAACGTGCTGGGTAAAAACACCATCGCCATCAGCGACATGGTATAGGTTCGACGAGAGAGGGATTCCTGCATCACCTGGGCAATTTCATCGGTCATGACTGCCGTACGCGCGATGCAGGCGTCAATTTCGTCCAGCCCACGCCCCAGGCGATCGGCGATATCCTGCATACGGCGGCGATGATCGTCCGTCATCCACGGCAACCGTTCGCTGGCAAGCCTGGCGTAAACATCGCGCTGGGGAGCCATATAGCGACGCATCACAATGAGCTGTTTGCGCAGCAGCGCCAAAAAACCGCGCGGCGGGATTTGCTGCTCCAGCAGGTTATCTTCCAGATCGATAATTTTATCGTGTAGTTGCTCGATAAATTCGCTGGCGTGATCGGTCAACGCATCGCAGACATCCACCAGCCAGCCGCCGCAGTCTGCTGGCCCGCTGCCTTCTTCGAGATCGCTAATCACATCGTCCAGCGCCAGCACCTTACGTTGGCGCGTGGAAACAATGAGCCGCTCATCCATATAAAGGCGCATCGCCACCAGCTGATCGGGTCGTTCATCGGTGCTGCCGTTGATACAGCGCAGCGTTATCAGCGTGCCCTCGCCCATCCGACTCACGCGCGGGCGCAGGCTTTCACCGGACAGCGCATCACGCACGGTATTTGGCAGCAGCGGCGTCGACGCCAGCCATTGCGCGCTGTCCGGGTTGGTGTAATTCAGATGCAGCCAGCATGGATTTTCTTTGGTGATCACATCGCTCGCCTCGAGAGGCTTTACCCCACCCTTACCATCGAGTATCCATGCAAATACAGCATCCGGTACATTAAGATCCGATCCCTTTATGGCTTCCACTTTACCTCCACTGACGACTCACCCTTCTGCTAGTCTAGCCATCTGCCCCGGTTACGCAATCACTGCTGCGTCCATCACGCTGAATTTGCTCATAAAAGCATCCATAACCGTACAACAAAGCATTTTAATGAAAAAGCACTATTGCCAATGCTCAAGCTTCGGCCAGATGCAAGAATATATTCTTGCATAATCTTATGAGGATCACATATCCAATAAAATTAAATATCACCCAACAAATTAAACATCATCATCGTTATGGGTATTTTAAAATAAATTATCCGAGCTCTTTTAGTTTAACGCGATTCAGCAATACTTATTTCAGTTAAATACCGTCAATCCGTTAAAAAACCGTGATCTATCATGTTATTTCTGTAGCTTATTTCAGATTATTCCTGATAGATTAATTCCAAAATCTAAGAAATGTGGATGACATGATGCTGCATGTTTCGTGGGACCCGGTTCTGGTTGGCATTTCATTTCTGGTGGCGTTCATCGCATCTTTCGTTGCCCTTGATAGCGCAGGGAAAATTGCTGCATCTAATAAAAATGCGGCCATGTTCTGGCGCGTTTCAGGTGGCGCAACTTTAGGTATTGGCATCTGGTCTATGCATTTCATCGGCATGCTGGCGATGAAAATGCCGATGGAGATGAGCTATCACCTGGAGTTAACCCTACTCTCGTTGCTGGCAGCGATTCTGGCGGCCACCCTGGCGATTAACATTGCCGTTGCCGGGCCGACGTTATCGCCAAAACGGCTGGCGCTCGCGACCGTTTTACTCAGTAGCGGCGTTGTCACGATGCACTACGTCGGCATGGCGGCGTTGATGATGCATGATGGCATTATCTGGAGTATTCCTCGCATTATCATCTCCGTCGTGATTGCGGTTATTGCTTCCAGCGTGGGTCTATGGCTGGCCTTCAGCTTGCGATTGAACAGCAAGCGCGTGCTGCTCTGTCATATCGCCGCAGCAATGGCAATGGGCATCGCCATCGCCGCGATGCACTATACCGGGATGAGCGCGGCCACATTTTCAAGTCACGCCCATATGATGGCTAACCACATTCATCAGGTTGGTGAAGAAGGACTTTCGGTCTGGGTTTCTGCCATCACGCTGCTGCTATTAGGCACGATGCTGGTGATTTCGATGGTGGATTCGCAAATGCGCACCACCCGCCTGACCGAAAACCTGCAACTGCTGAATAAACAGCTCGAACAACAGGCGCGCTACGATGGGCTGACGGGGCTGGCGAATCGTAGCCAGATAGACATGCGCCTTCTAGCTTGCCTGCAACAGGCGCGGCTTACCGGCGCTGAGTTTGGCCTGGTGTTGATGGATCTCGACCGCTTCAAGCTGATTAACGACGCCTGGGGTCACCACGTCGGTGACAACCTGCTGGTTTCCGTTGCCAATCGGCTGAGCACCTGCCTGCCGCCCAAAATGACGCTAGCCCGCATTGGCGGCGATGAGTTTATTCTGCTGGCGCCTCATAGCACCGAATCTGAACTGGCGGAGCTGTGTAACCGCATGGTGGAGAGCATTCGTCGGCCTTTTTATCACTCGGGCCAAATCCTGCAAATCTCCCTGAGCGCGGGCATCAGCATGTACCCTGCTGACGGTGATTCTCCGCAGGAACTCAAACTGTGCGCGGACACCGCGATGTACCATGTCAAACGAAATGGGCGTAACGGCTGGGCGGTCTATGGTGATGCGATGCTTGATAGTTCGTGGCAAGGCGCGCACTTGTTACAGGACCTTACGCAGGCGCTGGAGCGCAATCAATTTGAGCTGTGGTATCAGCCCAAATACCACGTTCAGGAAAATCGCATTTACGGTTTCGAGGCGTTGCTGCGCTGGCGTCATCCTAAAAAAGGGATTTTACTGCCGAGTGTGTTTTTACCCACCTTGCAAAATACCGGTTTAATTCTGCCTGTGGGCAACTGGGCAATCGACCAGGCCTGCAAACAATTGCGTCAGTGGAGCAAAGAGGGTCATGATGACTGGACGCTTTCCATTAATATTTCGGCTAACCAGTTCGAGCAGCAGAATATCTACGAATTACTGTGCAATACGCTTTCGCGTTATCACCTTTCACCGCTTCGGCTAACCATTGAGTTAACCGAAACGACGGCCATGCGTGGTCTCGATCGCAGTTTACAAATATTCCATGACTTCAACCGTATTGGCCTGACGGTGTCTATCGATAATTTTGGTACCGGTTATTCCAATATGTTGCTATTACAAAATCTGCCCGCCCGCGAACTAAAAATAGACCGAAGCTTTATGAAAGATATCCGTGATGACAGTAAAAATGTGAAAATTGTCTCATCGATTATTCATATCGCGCATTCAATGAATATGAATGTAGTGGCAGAAGGGATTGAAACGGAAGAACAACAACGTTTACTGACACAACTGGGATGCGATGCCTTGCAGGGCTCGCTCTTCTCTGAGCCGGTTCCGCCACAGGATATTGACGCCGCGTTAAGCCGAATGCCGTTTAATATCCACTCCACAAGTACCGCTGCACCACCGATCTCTCTTCGAAGAAACATGGTAAAGCATGCGTAAAAAAGCCCTGACGCATGAACGATGCGTCAGGGCCAGAGCGGAAGCTTAGTGCTTCACAATATACATCGTCCGCGTATACGCCACGTCTTCCGGGTTCTCAATAGGATACCCCTTCAGCCACGGTTTAATTAAACGACCATTGGTATACTGGTAAATCGGTGCAATAGGCGCTTTCTCAGCGAGAATTTTCTCTGCCTCGTTGTAATCGGCATTCCGCGCTTTTTCGGTGTTCTCAAGCGTAGCCTGATTCACCACCTTGTCATAGGCCGGATTGCTGAAACGGGAGATATTCCCGGTATTGTTCGACGTCAACAGCGACAGGAAGGTTGACGGTTCATTATAGTCGCCCACCCAGGACGCGCGGATCACATCAAAATTACCGGTGTTGCGGCTGTCGATATAGGTTTTCCACTCCTGATTTTGCAGCTTCACATCAACACCCAGATTTTTCTTCCACATTGAGGCCACAGCAATCGCAATCTTCTGATGGTTTTCCGAGGTGTTATACAGCAACGTCAAATTCAACGGTCGATTCGGGCCATAGCCCGCCGCCTGCAATAAAGTTTTCGCCTGAGCATTCAGCTCTGCCTGACTACTCTGCTCCATTTGCGTCGGCTCGGCTTTAAATCCGGCGGTCACATCCGGCGTAAAGTGCCATGCCGGTTTCTCACCTGTACCCAGTACCTTCTCCGCAATAATGCGACGGTCGATGGTCATGCTCAGCGCTAAACGGACGCGCGCATCCGCCGTCGGCCCTTTCTGGGTATTGAAAGCGTAATAATATGTACCGAGCTGTGCCGGGGTATAGACCTGCCCCGGAATGTCCTTCAGCAGTTTCTTATACAGGTTTTTCGGGAAGGACTCGGTGATATCAATATCCCCGGCCAGATAACGTTTCGTGGCCGATGATTCCTGATTGATCGGTAAGAAGGTGACCTTCTTAATAACCGTCTTAGCGTTATCCCAGTAATGAACGTTGGGTGTTGCCACCAGCTTTTCATTCACCACCCTGTCGGCAAGCACGTAAGCGCCATTGCCAATCAGCTTGCCGGGGCGCGTCCAGTTTTTATCACTTTCAACGTTGGCTTTTTGCACCGGATAGAGCGAGAAATTGGCCGTCAGGTTCACAAACCACGGCAGCGGTTTATCCAGCTGAATTCGCAAAGTGTGCGCATCGACTGCCGTCACGCCCAAAGTTTCCGGCTTTGCTTTACCGTCGATAATTGCCTGGGCGTTATTAATACCGGCAAGTGCCGCAAACCAGGCAAACGGTGAAGTGGTTTTGGGGTCAACCAGGCGCTGCCAGCTATAGACAAAATCTTGGGCGGTGACAGGCGTACCGTCGGACCATTTGGCATCGTTACGCAGTGTGAAGGTCCAGATTTTATTGTCGTTACTCTGCCAGCGCGTCGCGACGCCAGGAACAATGTTCCCCTTTTCATCCTGGTTAACCAGCCCTTCGAAGAGGTCACGGATCACCTGGATTTCCGGCAGACCTACCGCTTTTGCCGGGTCCAGAGAGGCTGGCTCATCTTTAATATGACGAACCAGCTCCTGCTTCGCTGCCAGCGCGGTTCCGGCGGGTACTTCTGCCGCCAGGGCAACAGAACTCAGACTACTGAGCCATAACGCACAGCACGACAACGTGAAAGGATACTTCATGACATCCCCTTAATAAGCCAACTTGATGAAAATATTATTTGTTTCAGGCGTCGCAAATGCAAACGGCTTATCACATAAAATTGATATAACGAATGTTTTTCTGACACGGAAACCATTTGATTCGCGGTGAATTTTGCACAACACTGCTTATATCAGTACTCATAATCAGGATTCTCTATGTCCGCCACTCGTCCTCGCGCCTTGCGGGGCGCTTTTCCGCCCGGTACGCAACATTATGGTCGTTCACTTTTAGGCGCGCCGCTTATCTGGTTTCCCGCACCGCTCGCCGATCATACCAGCGGGTTAATTATTGCCGGGACGCATGGCGACGAAAATTCCTCCATTGTCACCCTCTCGTGCGCGCTGCGGACGCTTTCGCCCGAGTTGCGGCGACATCATGTGGTGTTAACCGTGAATCCGGATGGCTGTCAGTTGGGGTTACGCGCCAATGCCAACGGCGTTGATTTAAATCGCAATTTCCCGTCGGCAAACTGGAAATCCGGTGAAACCGTGTACCGCTGGAACAGTTCGGCAGATAGCCGTGACGTGGTGCTGCTTACCGGTGATAACCCCGGTTCCGAGCCGGAAAGCGAGGCGCTTTGCCAGTTGATTCATCAGATCCACCCCGCCTGGGTGGTCTCTTTTCACGATCCGCTGGCCTGTATTGAGGATCCGCGTCACAGCGAACTGGGCCGCTGGCTGGCTGAATCCTTTGCATTGCCGCTGGTCGGGAGCGTCGGATATGAAACGCCGGGCTCATTTGGCAGCTGGTGTAATGATATTGGCCTGCACTGTATCACCGCCGAGTTCCCGCCCATCTCCTCGGATGAAGCGAGCGAGAAATATCTCGGCGCGATGACCGCCCTGCTACGCTGGCGCGCGGCGGCTCACAGATGAAGCTGACCGGTAGTAAAATGTAACGCAGGCTCTGCATCTACCGCCAGCCAGGTTGGGCCGTCGAGATCCGCGAAGGTAACCTGCGGTGTCAAAGGCAGCGCGGCGGTAATGGCGCGCGAGGTGCAGAGCATGCAACCCAGCATCAGAGAAAACCCCTGCGCGCGCGCCTCTTGCGCAAGGGCAAGCGCTTCAGTAAGACCGCCCGTTTTATCGAGCTTAATGTTAACCATGTCATATCGCCCACGAAGCGCAGGCAGGCTCGCTCGCGTATGACAGCTTTCATCGGCGCAGATAGGCAGCGGGTGAATAAAATTTTCCAGCGCGCTGTCATCTGTGGCGGGCAGCGGCTGCTCAAGCATCGCCACGTTGAGATCGGCCAGCAGCTGACAGCGTGCCGCCAGACCTTCACCGTGCCAGGACTCATTAGCATCAACTATCAATGTTGCATCCGGCGCAGCGGCGCGGATAGCCACCATGCGTTCGGCAATCAGACGATCGTCCAGTTTTACTTTCAGTAAGCGTGCGCCGCCTTCGAAAAGCGCTTTGGCACTGGCCGCCATCTGCTCTGGCGTGCCAATCACCACGGTTTGCGCCGTTGTTAGCGTCTTTGCCAGTGTCTGATGGAGCATGGCGGGTACTGTGGCTTTCGCAAGGCCAGCTTCAAGCTCCCACAACGCACAATCCACCGCGTTGCGCGCCGCCCCCGCTGGAAGTAATTGCGCAAGCGCTTCACGGGTGAGCCCCTTCTCCAGCTGTTCGCCAATCGAAACAATTTGCGCCATCACAGACGGGATACTTTCGCCGTAACGTGGATAAGGCGTACATTCCCCGACGCCTTTGATGCCGTCCTGCTCCAGCTCAACCACGACCACTTTCGCCTCGCTGCGGCTACCGCGGGCAATGACAAACGGTGTATGTAACGGCCACGCCTCTTCAAAAACTCTTACATTTCTCATCCCTTACTCCTTACGGACAACGGTAAATAGGGTTTGCCGTGTTAACACCTGATGACATACACTAGTTTCGACGTTAATTATATGTAAACAGGAAGATTATCATGTCACAAACTGTACATTTCCAGGGCAATCCCGTTTCTGTTCAAGGCGCTATTCCGCAGGCAGGCGACAAAGCTCAGCCTTTCACGCTGACCGCGAAAGACCTCTCTGACGTCGCACTCAGCCAGTATGCAGGCAAACGCAAAGTGCTGAATATTTTCCCAAGCATCGATACCGGCGTTTGCGCGGCATCCGTTCGCAAATTCAACCAGCTGGCTTCCGAGCTGAACAACACCGTTGTGCTGTGCGTTTCTGCTGACCTGCCGTTCGCCCAGTCTCGCTTCTGCGGCGCAGAAGGCCTGAGCAACGTGGTTACCCTGTCCACCCTGCGTGCGCCAGAATTCCTGCAAACCTACGGCGTGGGCATCGCTGACGGCGCACTGAAAGGCCTGGCGGCACGTGCGGTTGTGGTTATCGATGAGAACGACAACGTGGTTTACAGCCAACTGGTTGACGAAATCACCAACGAGCCAGACTACGATGCGGCGCTGGCTGCGCTGAAAGCGTAAGCTCAACGTCCTGGCT
The DNA here is from genome assembly GCF_021172065.1 of Pseudocitrobacter corydidari. Taxonomy (NCBI): domain Bacteria; kingdom Pseudomonadati; phylum Pseudomonadota; class Gammaproteobacteria; order Enterobacterales; family Enterobacteriaceae; genus Pseudocitrobacter; species Pseudocitrobacter corydidari. The sequence continues at coordinate 1,560,035 of NZ_CP087880.1, forward strand.
CATCCGGGCCAGGACGTATTCACGCCCGCTATCCTCGTAGACTATATGATTTTCGATATTGCAGGGGCGTTCTGGCCATATATTTTCGAAAACTGGTGATAAACCAGGCATATTCGTTAAATCCTGATTGTGCACCCACCTCTTTGACCGACAGCCGCGTATGCACCAGCAATTCGCAGGCGTGACGAATTCGGCGCATCACCAGATACTCCTGAAGCGTGCCGCCAGTTTCCTGACGAAAGCGTCTTGAAACATGCCCTTCTGAACTGCTCATCGCCTCGGCAAGCGCTTTCAAAGAACAGTGTTGCTGGAAGTGTTGTTCAATCCAGCCAATGATTTCTCGGGAAAATGCATTTTGCTCCACGACGAGCGCCTCTTCCTCTTCCTGCTCCGGAAGCAGGCTAATGAGTTGCATTAACAGAAAGGCGCTGTCGTTAACGGTGGGTTGATGGGCGGAATGGCGTTTCTCAAACAAAACGAAAAGCGCTTCAAAATTCGCCTGCATTTCAGAAACATCAAAGATACGGATCTTTTCGCCATAGCGGCTGAGCTGACAAAAGCGCTTTTGCAGCCGGGGGAAATCGCGGAGATAGGGTTCAAGCACCGCACTATTAAAGTGAAGCGTTGTCCGATGATATTGGTTACGTGAATCCTGCTCGACATGAATTTTATGCACCCTGCCCGGCGGAAACACAAACAAACGCCCTGGTTTGACCGTAAATTGGTGATGTTCTGCGACGGCAATCCCCACACCCTTGCTGATAAAAAGCAGCTCCGTACATTCATGAAAATGATAATAATCGGCAGGCGTGTTTTTCATGGGATTAAAACACAGCGCGGTTTCATCAAGATCGATCGTTTCAAGTAACGTAACATCCTTGCCGTAACCACGCCGTGTTGCCATCGTATTTCATCCTGAAAAGTGACGCGTCAGTAACACACTCGCCAGCTCACCGTGAAACATTCACGTTCGCCGATCTCTTGCCGGGCAATGAATGCACTTTGCAGCGGCCCATAAGGGCTGCACAGCGATGTCGGCGTTTTGCTGGTCTGCGCATAGCCGGTAAATTCGACGGTCATGTCATCAGAAAACACCGCGCCGTTTATGCTAACTTGCAACGTCCGTTTACTGTCATTGAAGAAAGTATCTTCCCGTGTAATACATCCCTTTTCAATCAGATAGCGTGTCCGGGAACGTATCGCGGGATCCCGCGCAGGCACTAGCGTTGCTGCGCCGTCGACGGCGATAACATCCATCGCATCGTTATGAATAATCATTTCCCAACCGTTTTCCGTTTGCCGCTGCGTACAGTCGGTAAACCACACCAGCGGGCTCAATGTTCGATTGTCACTGTCGCGAATGACGGGCACCCAGAGCGGCTCCTCCTCTTCGGCCACGCCGCTGAACAACCCGGTACAGAAAGGAATCGGACAGTAGGGTGAAGACGCATGATAGCCTTTATCGCCATTGATTAGCGGCAGTGCAAACGAACGTTCGCCATCATGCCAGTGGAAAAGCCCGCGAATATAATCACCATTGCAAAAGGACGTGAAAGCAAGCTGAAGCGGCGGCGTGTTCAACCGCACAGCGTCGCTCTCCACACTTCCTGCCCAAACCTGCTGCACATAGAGATGCTGAATACATAAGCTAATGTTCTCACCCACCAGCCGATGCTCGGCGCGATAGGCGTCCGTCCGACGCCCGTTAAACCAGAGATTCACGCTCTGTTCATCGCGGTCGATCCAGAAACGCAGAAAACGCTTGCTGCACGCCAGGGAAAACGTTTCTGCGGTCTGCCGCTCCTGCGCATTTAACAGGCCAAGCTGCTGGCTAACGGCCAGAATTTCATTGAACGCGCTGTCGCCATAAGCACCGATTGAACGCCCCCACAAAAAGCCACCGCCGTTGTCGGTCAGCATGGACAACACCAGCGTCGCGGCTTGCCGTAGCGCTATTTTTAACTCATCCGGGACCATCAGGCCGGTTTCCAGATGGCGCTGACAAATCTCAGCAATCAGCAACACGCTGTAGCGATCGTATCGCCCTTTTCCCTCCGTTTCGTCGCTGAACCCGTTGCTGGAATGCGTGCGATAATGCTCACACAAACGCGTCAGGATTTCCTGCGAGGCGTATGCCGATTCCCAACCCAGTAAGTAGCGGAATCGCGCCACGCTGAAAGCCACACCGTAGAAATTCGTTGGAAACCGTTCGTTAAGTTGCCATGTTTCTTCCTCGACCATCTCCTGCCACCGAAGCTTATTTTCCAACTGATTAAGCTGTTCTTGTGAAAACAGAGTATGCAGTCGCCCTAATGCATTAAGTTTTACCAATGCCTTAAGGAAATAATATTTTCCCCAGTTTTCACACGGCGCGGCAATCAGTTCATGCCATGCGTCTTCCCACTCGGCTTGAGTCGTACCTGATTTCTCGATTAACATAGCCAGTGCAAGCGCAAATTTCCCACTGGCATAGGGGTCGCCCTTCAGCGTTAATTGATGACCAAAGCTGGATTCACCCCGTAACGTCCTGGTGACAATAGTGTCCAGGTGCTGATAAATATCATGAATAACGTGTTCTCTTTTCATTGTTTTGCTCGTTAGTGATTCGCAGCCGGATATAAAGGCGTTGATTTACGATTATTAGTAAGTAGAACAGCGGAAATAAGCGTGAAGACCAGCACGGTACAGCCCATCAACAAGTAGGTATCCGCAAAGCCAATTTTTTCATACAGAAAACCACTTAACGGCGATAATAAAACGGTGCCGACATAGTTCACGCTTTGATAGCCCAGCAGATACATGGTGCCGTTTACTTTTTTATCAAAATTGATCTCCAGATATTTAAACACCGAGACCAGCAGGAAGGACATTTCAATGCCCCAGGAAAGCTTGATAATCGCAATCGTGAGCGCGCTGGTGGCAAGCCCAGAGCCAATAAAACGCGCCGCGACAACGAACCCGGTAATCAACATCCCGGCTTTTGGCCCCAGACGGTTCACAATACCAGGCGCGATCATCATAAAGATAAACTCACAGCCAAGGCTTGCTGCGCCCAGATAACCAAACATCTGGTGCCCGGCTTCTTTGCTCTCATAAAAAGTGATGAAGAAGCGCGGATATTGCTGTTCCGCCACGAAAAGCACCCATACCACCCCGCAAACGTAAATCACAAAGGTCCAGAAACTGCGTAATCTGAACAGCGCAGTGACGTCGGCGAGGGTTGTCCTCTCTTTTGCGATAACCCGGCTTTTGGCCTCGTCGCTGACGTCTATCTTCATGGTCAATACGATGATCAGAATGACAAGCGCGCCCGCAGAACTGATTCCAAAGTTGATCATCGGGTTGATATTAAAAATGTACCCGGTGCTCGCCGCAGAAAAGACCGAACCTAATGCACCCCACATACGAATCTGGCCGAATTCGAGATCAAACAGGCGGCCAAACCGGTCCAGATATGACTCCGCCGCCGCGCAGCCTGCGTAATATCCCATGCTCAGGAATACAGCGCCCACCGCGATACCTAGATAGAGCGCATTTTGCAGTAATGGTTTATAGATATAAAAGAAGAATGGGAAAACGGTGATGGACACTAATGCAATAAAAAAGAGCAGATCTTTGCGCAATCCCAGCCGGTCAATCAAGAAACCATAGACGGGTTTAATTAATACAGCGCAGAATCCATTGACGGAAAAAACGATACCAATTGCCACACCATCAAGGCCAATCTTTTCTGATAACCAAAATGAATAGGTATCCAGCGTTGCTTTCCACGAGAAGAAATAAACCAGAATAAAAAGACTGAGCGTAATATAGATTTTACGTCGTGCTTTAACGAGATCATCACCTTTGTTCATACTGCCCTCCTTGTTTTGGAGTGGCAACAATATTCGTGCAACGGGCGATGAAATCCCATCGGGATCACAAAAAAACATGATTTTTGGAAAACGATGCGTATAAAAACGAAAAACAGACGAAAAGTTTAATAATAATGATGCAAGTTTTTCTTTGTTGATACGCAGAATTCTTCCCGGCAACCATTCCGTGCCGGGAAGAAAAACAAAATTATTCTTTTGTTTTATTATTGCTTAAACCATATTCACGCAGTTTATTCGCAATCGCCGTATGCGATACGCCAAGACGTTTCGCCAGCTTACGCGTACTCGGGAAGCTGCGATAAAGCTGCGTCAGCACCGAACGCTCAAAGCGACGGGTTATCTCATCCAACGACCCTTCCATCGCCTCTTCGCCCACCGCCGTGGTGGTGACGTCATAATCCGGCAGCAGTACATCGTTAGGACGCAGTTCATAACCTTCCAGCTGTGTTAACGCGCGATAGACCGCATTCTTCAGCTGGCGGACGTTGCCCGGCCAACCGTAACGGGTTAACACATTACTGAGATCGGCAGAGAGCTTCGGACGCGAAATGCCCTGCTCATCGGCAAAGCGCGCCACGAACAGTTCCGTCAGCGGCATCACGTCCTGCGGACGATCGCGCAGCGGCGGCAGATTCAGCGTCAGGACGTTCAAACGATAATAGAGATCTTCGCGGAACAACCCTTTCTGCACCAGCTCCACCAGGTTTTTCTGCGTGGCGCAAATCACGCGCACATCAACGTGCACTTCATGATCTTCCCCGACGCGGCGGAAAGTGCCGTCGTTCAGGAAACGCAGCAGTTTGGTTTGCATGCGCGGCGACATTTCGCCAATTTCGTCCAGCAGCACCGAACCGCCGTTCGCCTGCTCAAAGAAACCTTTTTTACCTTCCGGGGCGTGACCAAACAGTTCGCTCTCAACCGCATCTTCCGGGATCGACGCGCAGTTCAGCGCCAGGTACGGTTTTGCCGCTCGCGGGCTGGCCAGATGGCAGGCATGTGCCAATAGATCTTTACCGGTGCCCGTTTCGCCGACAATCAGCAGCGGCGCGGTCAGTAGCGCCAGTTTACGCGCCTGATCGACCACATGACGCATTTTCGGGCTCACGGCGACGATCTGGCTGAATGCGCTCACATCCTGAGGAGTTTGGGTCTGTAACTGGCGGCCCATGCGAACGGTCGAGCGCAGCATCACAACGGCCCCGGCGAGGATACGTTGTTCGTGCTCGCCGCTCATGTAAACCGGGGTGATTTCCAGCAAAAAGTTTTGCCCGTTGATCACCACGTGTTCCGCCTGTGTTTCCACCGGCTCGCTCTCCAGCCAGCGCTGGAAGTTGAAACCGCTGATGAGCTGGCTGGCGTTATGGTTGCGCATTTTGTCGGCGCTCATGCCAAACAACTGACAGCTTGCCGGATTGGTACGTTCGATTTTGCTACGGGTATCGAGCGAGAGCACCGGCTCGGGCATCGCTTCGAGCAGCGCGCTTAACGCCAGATGCTCACGTTCTGAAGGCATCCACGGTACCGTGCGCACGTCGGTCACGCCCGCGATGCGGCGGATCTCCGCCATTAAGGTGCTGAAGCTGGTGAACTCCAGCTCGGCGAAATTGAGGTAGATTCGGCCAATAGGGTCAATGTCGATCCCGCGCAAATCAATGCCGCGCAGCACCAACAGATCGAGTAATTCACGTGTCAGACCGAGGCGGTCCTCACAAAAGACTTCAAGACGCATGGGAATTTTCACCCTTATAAGCCAAAGACTCGTGAATAATAAGACACTTATCGTTCGGCGGGAAGCAGGCTGTCAACAATTATTGACAGTATGGCGGAAAAAACGCCATTGCGCCGTAAAGATTTTCGTTCAACGGGAAATGTGCGCAGGCCGACACGCGGTCGGCCTGTTAGATTTTACTTCGCCCCGCTCTTTTGAACGACGCCTTTCAGTTGACCAATCAACTCGCGACGAAAATCGCCAAGCTTCGGTTTGTCGTTGTCGATCCACGGCAGTGGGCGACACAGTTCCATCGCCTTGATGCCAAGGCGCGCGGTCAGCAGCCCTGCACCTATCCCCTGCGCGGCGCGGGCGGAAAGGCGCGCGGCCAGATCCTGCGACATCCAGTCCATACCGATTTCGCGCACCAGCTCGCTGGCCCCAGCAAAAGCGATATTGAGCAGCACCAGTTTGAACAGGCGCAGACGGCTGTAATAGCCCAGTTCAATGCCGTAAAGCGTGGCGATGCGGTTAATTAATCGCAAATTGCGCCAGGCGATGAACGCCATATCCACCAGCGCCAGCGGGCTGACAGCAATCATCATGGTAGATTCTGCTGCTGAGCGGCTGATCTCCCGCCGCGCCTGCGCATCCAGCGCCGGTTGCACCAGATGCGCGTAAAGGCTAACCACTTCACGATCGTTTTGGGTTTCATGGATCGCCGCATACCAGCGTTGCAGCGCCGGATGCGCCTGGTCAATACCCGCCTGCTGCGCCAGTTTTTCACAGAACGCGCGAGCTTTACCGACGCCGTGGCTCTGCATCAGTTCTTTGGCTTCGTCCCGCTCCTGCGCGCGCTGGCGCAAACGCCACAAGCGTCGCCATTCCGTTGCTACCGACCCCACGCCCGCGCCAACAATCAGCGCCCCGGCCGCGCAACCGCCCAGCGCCACCCAGTCCTGGGTTTGCCAGGCATTCATCGTCCACTGTACGCCCTGCGCCACCACGCTGATGCCAAAGATAGTCAGCCCGGCGGTGACCATCTTGCGCCACAGGCTACGTTTAGGACGCAGCACCGATTCCACAACTGCTTCCGCCTGCCCCTCTTCCGGCAGGGTTTCATCAACAACCGCTGGTGCAAACTTGTCTGCGATATCGTCAGCAAAGGTTTGCGACTGCCGGAATTGTTCGCTTTTTTCCGCTTCCAGCGGGCCGTCGAAATCGATGCGCGGTTTTAACGGTTCGTTCATCGCAATTTATCTCCAATCAAAAATTCCAGCGCCGCATCAAGACGAATATGCGGAAGCGGCTGGTCGACATCCATTACCTGCGGACGAAACGCCTCAAACTGAAAGCCCTGCTTATCCCAGAACGCCTGCCCCGGCAAACGCGCGGGAACTTCCCCCGGATAGACCGTGAGCGGCTGACCATCGCTGAGCCGGTGACCACGCAGCGCCGGGATTTTCTCTCCGTCTACGTCAATTAGCCCGCTTTGCGTCGCCTGCACGGAGGCGAGCCCCAGGCAATCCATGGTGATGCCTTCAAAGGCCGCATTCTGCCAGGCATCCTGAATCAGTTGCTGGAGCAGCGACACCATATTGCTGTGCTGATCGACGGTAACGTGATCCGCCTTAGTGGCGGCAAACAGCAGCTTGTCGATAACGGGCGCGAACAGACGACGGAACAGCGTGCGCTGGCCGTAGTGAAAACTGTGCATTAACTGCGTTAAGGCCAGGCGCATATCATTAAACGCCTGTGGCCCGCTGTTCAGCGGTTGCAGGCAGTCAACTAACACGATCTGACGGTCAAAGCGCAGAAAATGCTCCTTATAGAAGCCTTTCACCACTTTTTCGCAATAGTAGTTAAAACGCTCGCGCAGCATGCCTGCGTTGGTGTGTTTATCAGCCTGTGCCAGTTTCGCCTCACCGACGCCATCGACATCCGGCCACGGGAAAAACTGTAACGCGGGCGCGCCGGCCATATCGCCCGGCAACACAAAGCGCCCCGGCTGGATAAAGTGCAGGCCTTCCTGTTTGCAGGTATGCAGATAATCGGTCCACGCCTGGGCAATCGCCGCCAGACGGTTTTCATCGGCGGGAGCCAGCGGATCAAGCCCTTCGCACAGCTTACGCCAATGTGCAGACCACTCACCGCGTTGCCCCTGTAGCAGGCCGGTCATCTGCCGCGACCAGCTCAGGTAATCCTGCGCCAGCATCGGTAAATCCAGCAGCCATTCACCAGGGTAGTCGACAATTTCCAGATACAACGTCGAGGTATCTTTAAAGTGGCGTAATAGCGATTCATTGGAGCGAAAACGCAGCGCCAGACGAATCTCACTCACGCCACGCGTTGGCGTCGGCCAGGTCGGCGGTTGCCCGTAGAGCTGCGCCAGCCCTTCATCGTAGGTAAAGCGCGGAATGCCCATATCCCGCTGCGGCACGCGCTTCACGCCAATCAGACGCTCTTCCCGCACCGCGCTCAGCAGCGGCAAACGCGCCCCGGCGTGCAGGCTTAATAGCTGGTTTACCATCGCGGTGATAAACGCGGTTTTCCCGCTGCGGCTCAGGCCGGTAACGGCGAGGCGCAGGTGTCTATCGACACTCCGGTTAACCAATGCGTTGAATTCATTTTTTAGTCGCTTCATTGCGGTTCCATTATGCCCTGAAGGAAAAACGTATTAGGTAGATATTACATGAGGGTGAAAAGGAAAGATGTAAAAGCTCAGAGAAAACAATGGGCACAACCCCTGTTGTGCCGCTTCGTTTGTTTTACTGTCGGTTATAGCGTTTCGACAGTTTCGCCGCCGCGCGGCTTAGCAAAGGCTCGAGTGCCACGGCCAGCAGCATCTTCAACGGACGTCGGGCGACGGATTTCACCGCCCAGCCAGCAACCCCTGCCGGGCCGTAACGTAACGCGGTCAGAAGCACCAGCTTACCTGCGATTTTTAAACCGGGTTTAACCTGTTGCCCGGCACGTTGCCAGCGAGTATTCATGAATATCCTCAATTACAGTTGACGGAAACGGCTACGCAGCGAAAACGTGTCGGACGTGACGTAGCGTTCCATCTCGCGCAGGCGTTGTTCACCTGCGGCAAGTTGCGCATCCACCGCATCCAGCAGTTCGCCGCTGGTGGGACTATGTGCATCGCCCATCGCGCCTTCCGGCATCGGATCAAGCGCGAAAGTCAGGATGATGTAGGCGACGACGACAAAGAAAAACAGGCCAAATATCATCGCCAACACGGTAATAATCCGCACCAGTTTTACCGGCACATCGAGGTAGTGCGCAATACCTGCGCAAACCCCTTTAACCATGCCCTGCTGGGGAATACGCCACAATTTTTTATTAAAATCTAAGGCCATTATTTATCCCTCCAGTTCGGGTGCTCGGCATCGAGAATCGCTTCCAGCGCCTGAATACGTTCACGCATACGCTGAGCATCATCGGTGAGCCGTAACAGACGTTGCTGCTCATTTTGCGTCAATCCACTGCTGCGCGAGCGGTTGCTGTAATGCAGCCAAATCCATACCGGCAGAACAAACAACACAAATAATGTCAGCGGAATGGCAAGAAAAAGCGCGCTCATAGGTACTCCTTACAATGATGAGCAGCGGCACGCCGCGTGCCGCCTGAATAATTATTGATTGTCCTGCTTCATTTTGGCTTTCAGCTGCGCCAGCTGTTCGCTGATTTCATCATCGGCTTTCAGCTCGGCGAATTGCTGATCCAGCGACGGCTGTTTACCGAAACGGTGGCTCTCAGCTTCCGCTTCCATATGGTCGATACGGCGTTCAAAGGATTCAAAACGCGCCATCGCCTGGTCGAGTTTACCGCTGTCTAACTGACGACGCACATCGCGGGAAGAGTTTGCCGCCTGGTGACGCAATGCCAGCGCCTGTTGACGAGCACGCGTTTCGCTCAGTTTATTTTCCAGCTCGCCAATCTCTTTCTTCATGCGCGCCAGGGTTTCGTCCACCAGGGTAATTTCATGTTCCAGGGTGGTGATTAAATCGGTCAGCTTCTGCTTTTCAATCAATGCCGCACGCGCCAGATCTTCTTTCTCTTTACGCAGCGCCAGTTCAGCTTTTTCCTGCCATTCGGCCTGCTGTGCAAAAGCTTTTTCAACGCGACGCGTCAGATCTTTTTTCTCTGCCAGCGCACGCGCCGACGTAGAACGCACTTCCACCAGCGTGTCTTCCATTTCCTGAATCATCAAACGCACCAGCTTTTGCGGGTCTTCCGCTTTCTCCAGCAGGGAGTTGATGTTGGCATTCACGATGTCGGCAAAACGAGAAAAGATACCCATAATATAGTCCTCATAATTTCTGTTTTAGGCATTAGCCTGCTGTATGGATAATACAATTCACGTGCCAACTTTGTATCTTATTGATTCTGCTGAAGGTGATTGAAATTCACCCGCTTTAGACGTAGAGTGAATTAGCGAATTACACTAACAAGTGGTGAATTTCATCATGGCAGAATACAAAGACAATCTTCTCGGCGAAGCCAACCGCTTTCTGGAAGTGCTGGAGCAGGTTTCACGCCTCGCGCCACTGGATAAACCGGTATTGATCATCGGGGAACGCGGTACGGGGAAAGAGCTGATTGCTAACCGTCTGCATTATCTCTCCTCCTGCTGGCAAGGACCGTTTATCTCGCTCAACTGCGCGGCGCTAAATGAAAATCTGCTCGATTCGGAATTATTCGGCCATGAAGCAGGCGCATTTACCGGCGCGCAAAAGCGACATCCGGGGCGTTTTGAACGCGCTGATGGCGGCACACTGTTTCTCGATGAACTGGCGACCGCGCCCATGCTGGTGCAGGAAAAGCTGCTGCGCGTAATTGAGTATGGTGAGCTGGAGCGCGTCGGCGGCAGCCAGCCGTTGCAGGTTAATGTGCGTCTGGTGTGCGCCACCAACGCCGATTTACCCCAGATGGTAGAAGACGGTACGTTCCGCGCCGACCTGCTTGACCGGTTAGCCTTTGACGTCGTACAGCTCCCACCACTGCGCGAGCGTCAGAGTGATATCATGCTGATGGCGAACCACTTCGCGATTCAGATGTGCCGTGAACTGGGGATGCCGCTGTTTCCAGGTTTCACTGAGCAGGCCCGTGAAACATTGATGGATTATCGCTGGCCGGGAAATATTCGCGAACTGAAAAACGTCGTGGAGCGTTCAGTATATCGACATGGCAGCAGCGACATCCCGCTGGACGACATTATCATCGATCCTTTCCAACGGCGAAGTGAGCCAAAAACAGCGGAAAAAAGCAGCCAGAACGCGCCTGAATTACCGCTCGATTTACGCCAGTTTCAGTTGGATCAAGAAAGAGATCTGCTGCAAAAGAGTTTGCAGCAGGCGCGGTTTAATCAGAAGCAGGCGGCGGATTTGCTTGGGCTCACCTATCACCAGTTACGGGCGTTACTGAAGAAGCACCAGCTTTAACACGATGCTGAAGCTGAACCAGCGTCAGGTTGCCGCAAAACACCGCGCCCGTATCAATGTAGAGCTGATTGGCGGATTTAAAGGGTTTACGTACAGGCGTGTGGCCGAAGAAAAACTGATCGGCCCCGCCTATCAAACTCATGGAGCCGCGCTGGGCGCGATTGATACGCTGTCGGTTCCACACCACCTGAAAAGGGTCAACCGATTTGTTAAAGGCATAATGGTCATCCGGGTAGTCCGCGTGGCAGATAACCATTTTTATATCCCCGGTCACCACTTCGATAATCAACGGTAATTCGGCAATACGATGCAGCAGCGTTTTCACGCGATGTTGCTGGTTTACGTTGAGGTCAAAATACCATCCGCCACCGTTGGCCACCCACAGATTTGCGTGACCGTTCCCCTCCAGCGCGTCCAGCATCATCTCCTCATGATTTCCGCGCACCGCCCGGAACCAGGGCTGGTTCAGTAACATCAGGCATTCTACATCTTCACTTCCCCGATCGATTAAGTCCCCCACCGAAATCAGCAGATCCTGCATAGGCTGAAATGCAACGCGATCAAGATGTTGCATCAATAACCTGTAGCAGCCGTGGAGATCGCCCACCACCCAAATATTGCGCCAGAGGTCGCCATGAATACGTTGATAGAGGCTCATTGTCACCTCCGACCGCGTCGATAAGATGAAAAAGGGGGTTAGGTTAAGTTTAGGCCAGTTAGTCGTTGATGAGGATGAACCTCGCGTTGGAAAAACGCACTACATCTACGAATGATTGTGATCGTATAATCACTTATCTTTATCAATCGAAACCCCATTATGCGCGCTAAAACCTTCCGCTTCAGCTTCACGATTTTTTGCAGTGTGATGATCATTTATCTGCTTTTTATCTTCAATCGCGTCTATATCGGCGTTTTTTTGCACGAATGCGTGTGGGTGGTGCTGCTTTTCTCCGGGGTAATGTCCTGGTTTAATCGACCACGCCCACGCAAAAGAAATCGCTCATCTTGATTCAGTCCCTTCTTTCACTGGTGCCTGATATTGAATCAGGCACTGCTCGATTAAAGTCATTATTTATTAGCAATCACCAATTTGGCACAAATAACATATCTATTTTTTGACACACCACGCAGAATTAATTAGCATCTCAGCAGTAAAAACCCGTCTCAATTGAAAGTATGAAATTAAAGAAAAAAGTCTCCTTTACAAAATCATTAAACATTGTTTTTTCCAGCTTATTGTTTACGTTAATTATTGCCAGTGGAATGATCGCTTATCATCAATGGATTGATATTAAATATTCGTGCGTCTCATTTTCAAAAAAATATGTAACTGTATTAGCAAGTATTATCAATGAAAAGCTTGCTAATAGCGAAACATCCCTGAAACTCATCACTGAAACGATACGCGAGCACTCAGAAATCAGTACACGCAGGTTTAACAAATGGCTGAACACCCAGCTATATATCCTGCCTAACGTCACTGGGCTGAATATTCTCGACGCACAACAAAATTACACCAGAATCCCTATGCTGAGTGAAAATAGTAACTTTACCAAAGACTTCAATCCTAAGTCACGCCCATGGTATCAGATGTCTACCAGTTACTCAGAAAAAACCTCGTTCACGCAGCCTTACAACGACTATATTTCAACCAAAAGAATTGTTTCTGTATCACTGCCTTTTTTCGAAAGTGGCGAAATAACCAACGGCATCGTTGCTTTTGATATTGATTTATCGTTTGTTAACCAGTCATTAGGCAGTATTGCTCCGCCCATACAGGGCAATAATTTCATTTTGGCTGAGAATGGCGAGCAAATCACTGATAAAGTCAACATGACTAATATTGAAAAGAATTTACAGCTGCTCACGCGAGCAATATGGGAAAGTGGTTCGTTTTTCAGCCAGGAAGATGATGCATACTATTTTTATAAGAAAATGGATAATCCATCATGGATAGTTTTTTACAAGGTAACACGGCAAAACATGAATCGTGTAATGATTGAGATGAATACTAAGATTTTTTATTTCATCATGCTTTCGATACTGATTATCTGCTTCGCCTGGTGGGCGATCATATCCGTAATGAATACAACATTAACAAATATCGCATCCAGTATTCGATATGGGCGTTTTGATGGCGAGGACTCGTCAAAAATTCTGGCGCTTGAAATTGAGAATAATATATCACGGATAGAAGACATCTCATCAAAGGCATCGACTGATGCTCTCACAGGGTTGCTCAACCGCAGAGTATTTGATCAACAACTAGAGACATTCAGCTACAAATCTGACTCCTGTTTAGCGCTCATCGATATAGATGATTTTAAATCAGTTAACGATAAATTTGGTCATACCATAGGCGATTTGGTGCTCAAAACGATTGCAAAGCTTGCCAGAAAATATGAAACCGCCAACATAAAATTCTATCGTTATGGTGGAGAGGAAATTGCGGCCATTTTTGATGGTATCAATATTAACTCAGCGAACTCTATTATCGAATCGTTACGCATAGATATATCAGAAAGAAAATATCGTGAAAGCGAACTTAGAACAACGGTAAGTGGTGGAATTATTACATTTGATAATAAAACTGGCTTAGAAGCACTGGAGCTTGTTGATAAACTGCTCTATCTGGCCAAAGAGAGCGGTAAAAACACAATAAAACGATAAATCACGCAATATATGCGTACGCCTTAATTTTGTAACCTTATAAACAGTGGCATATTATGAGAAAAATATTTTTATTACTTAATTTACTCCTGGCTTCCCCCCTTGCCCTGGCCATAAACATTAATGATGCATTTATATCCCTCCAGTGCCCGCTACGCGGACACATCGAAGTTATTCTCCATCATTATCTTCACACTCAGGAGCGTTGGGGAAAGGACGAGTTTGAAACAGGGGGCGGCCATACCATCGATGGTTCCAAAACCATATTTGAGTTCGCTAATCTTGATCAAATGATTTATGTTCAAAATAGTGGTATTTTTATTTTTTGGTACCAGGATGAGCGCAAAATTGTGCAGTGTCAGTTACTCGGACTGAGGGATAACTACTCTGTTCCACTTCCGGTAATTCATGAATAATAGAGACAGGTTTCTTGTATGCAAATTAATAAAGTCACTTTAATAGCAAACTGCCTTTACCGGTGCGGATTGATACATGATGTAATACTCTGCGAGAATGAAATCATGCTTTATTTCAACGAGCATGTTCAGTGCACCCCGCTTACACAATGGAATAAGAACATGCCCAATTCCACTGCATCTGAGTTTTTACGTCTGGCGGCAACGCTGGATGAAACCAGTTTACCCAGTTTTATTAATAGACTATGGAGGTTATAAAATCCATTTATCGCTATCAAGCTGGCCAACTGCCTGTAAATCACGCAGATATGCCGAAAGATCCCCAAGTAAAATACGAAGCATTTCGGCATCGGCGCAATCACCGCTGAGAATTTCGTCTATTCTGCTGCGTAAATTTATAATGCCGCCAGAAAAATTCTTCACCCCATTTTCCAGAAGATAGAGCCTTTTCTTTTCTTGTAAAGAAATATCATCAAAGATTTCATAGCTCATGCATTTGTGTATTTTATTTTTTACAGGAATGAACACTCTCCTACTTCGCTCCTCAATAAGTTTCACTTGCGCTGTTTGAACATAAGTTTGTGGTGTGTTGCACACAAGGCACCCGATATTCGCTGATTATAACCTCACCAGCCTGATTACATTTGACCTTCAAAACATCCGGAGCCCGAAGACGCGTTATACCAAGCGACGGCAATAAACCCGCATAAATTACACTTTGGATATGCGGTAAGTTTTTAATATTGTCGTTGAGGGCAATTGAAATCCAATCCAGTTTGTCACCATCTTGACTATCTTCAATACATAATGCATAAGATAGCATAACATCGCTGTTAGTTGTGAACTCTTCATCATATTTCACATTCGTAATAAGCATTGAATATAATCCTGTCGGCTGAATATTCTGCGTGACCTCAGCAATATTAACGCTACTCATTATAGGTTTATCAATGCTGCATCGTATCAGGCGACAGTCCAGCTTCGCTACGCAAGCCAGATAATCATAGCGAGGGATCATATTTTCAAAGGGCCAGTGATCTTGCTTACGAAATGCGACAGGTGTGACGCCGAATTGACGGCGAAAGGCTGCAATAAAGGATGCAGCAGAATCAAAGCCGAACCAGCGCGCGATATTTTTAACAGTGTGTCCGGTGATTCGTAGTGAGATAGCTGCGCCTGAAAGGCGTCGAAGTCGACTATATGTACCGATACTCAATGCCGTTTTTTGTTTAAAAAAACGCTGTAGATGCCTTCTGGAAAACCCGGATTTCTCGGTTATTTCTTCAATTTTAAGGTTATGATATTTATTGTTTTCAATCCACGCGGCCATATCACTAACAATACTTTCATAACGCATAATCACAATCCTAATTCATCCACTCGGCCAGATATATAATGTAACGCATTACTGAAGGTTTACCAGTCATGAAGGTATTGTGCTGGGAATCATGTGTCACATTTATACGGTATGAATTAGCCCCGCTAATGTACATATTGGCCGTATAAAAAAGTAAATGTAACAATTTCGGTCAGTGGTCTCTATGCCATTTATCGGATCCGGCATGAATTCCAAATGCCATTCCACACCCGCCAGGAGAGGGGAAAGAGTGAACTGGAGAATTTTTTGCCTGTGGAATCAATTAAATATAAAACCCCCGGCACCAAATTGCGCGATACTGATGCCTCATCTTGTTAAGGATATGTTTGCTACAGCGAGTCTGATCCGTTATGCGATAGCCTACAAAACATACATTTCTCAGCTGTGAGGGAGTATTAAACAAAGGGACAAGAAGGCCAACTGGAGATGTTATCGATAAAAAGATACCATACTTCAAGGTGATGGGGATTTTTCTCTCTATTGATAATTTTTTAATCAAATAATAGCAATGTACTCTGAGCATGTTCCGTCATTTTTGTGCCCTCTTTCTCATAACTGGCGACCTTTTACCACAACACGGGAAAGCGGAGCTTCAGGACGGAGAGTTGATTTACAGGGTATAATCTATGGGAAAATCCGAAGATGCTCATGCTGTCTGTATCGAACGATGCAACAGGTGAACCGGCACCTTTCTCCTGGACAAACGGATATGACAAATGTCATTAACTATTAATAAGATAGCCACACTATCTCACATCAAAAAAGAATTATGCGCCTGAATTTGTCATCACTCCTGGCAGCGTTAGGGTTAGTTTGTGGTCAGGCGATTGCCGCGCCGCCCTCTTCCCTGCCCGCCAATGCCGACATTCGCGATAGCGGATTTGTCTACTGTGTCAGTGGGCAGGTCAACACGTTCAACCCGCAAAAAGCAGGCAGCGGTCTTATTGTCGATACGCTGGCGGCCCAGCTTTATGATCGCCTGCTGGATGTCGACCCGTATACTTATCGTCTGGTACCGGAACTGGCGGAGCGCTGGGAGGTGCTGGATAACGGCGCAACCTACCGCTTCCACCTGCGCAACGACGTACAGTTTCAGACCACCCGCTGGTTTAAGCCGTCCCGAAACCTCAATGCAGACGATGTCGTCTTCACCTTCGAGCGTATCTTTGACCGTAATCACCCCTGGCATAACGTCAACGGCGGCAACTTCCCTTATTTCGACAGTTTGCAGTTCGCCGATTCGGTTCAGAGCGTGCGCAAACTCGATAGCCACACGGTAGAATTCCGTCTTAATCGACCAGACGCCTCCTTCTTATGGCACCTGGCGACCCACTATGCTTCTGTCATGTCGTCAGAGTATGCCAACCAACTGGCAAAGCAGGATCACCAGGAGCTGCTCGATCGCCAACCGGTGGGCACCGGGCCATTCCTGCTTGATGAGTATCGCACCGGGCAATACATTCGCCTACAGCGTCACGAACACTTCTGGCGCGGTAAGCCTTTAATGCCACAGGTTGTTGTTGATTTGGGTTCCGGCGGTACAGGTCGCTTATCGAAACTACTGACCGGTGAGTGCGACGTACTGGCCTGGCCTGCCGCCAGCCAGTTAACCATTCTGCGTGACGACCCACGTCTGCGCCTGACGCTGCGTCCTGGGATGAACATCGCCTACCTGGCGTTTAATACCGATAAACCGCCGCTGAATAATCCGGAAATCCGCCACGCGCTGGCCCTGTCGATTAATAACCAGCGCCTGATGCAGTCTATTTATTATGGTACGGCGGAAACGGCGGCCTCAATTTTGCCTCGCGCCTCCTGGGCTTACGATAACGAGGCTAAAATTACTGAATACAATCCAGAAAAATCACGCCAGATGCTGAAATCACTGGGTGCGGAAAACCTGACGCTTCAGCTGTGGGTACCAACCAGCTCGCAAGCGTGGAACCCCAGCCCGCTGAAAACCGCAGAACTGATTCAGGCTGATATGGCACAGGTTGGCGTGAAGGTAATGATTGTGCCGGTTGAAGGCCGTTTCCAGGAGGCGCGCCTGATGGATATGAACCATGATCTGACGTTGTCCGGTTGGGCGACTGACAGTAACGACCCGGACAGTTTCTTCCGCCCGTTGCTGAGCTGCGCGGCGATATCCTCGCAAACCAACTTTGCCCACTGGTGTAACCGCGAGTTCGATGACGTGCTGCGCAAAGCCCTGGCCTCACAACAGCTGGCGTCACGCATCGATGCCTACGATGAAGCCCAACAGATTCTGGCGCGCGAATTGCCGGTGCTGCCGCTGGCCTCATCACTGCGTTTACAGGCCTATCGCTATGATATTAAAGGCCTGGTGTTGAGCCCGTTCGGCAACGCTTCCTTTGCGGGCGTCTCGCGTGAGAAAGAAGAACAGGTGAAAAAGCCATGATTATTTTTACCCTTCGTCGTTTGTTGCTTCTGCTGGTGACGCTCTTCCTTCTTGCGCTGGTCGGCTTCAGCCTGAGCTATTTCACGCCGCATGCCCCGTTACAGGGCGCATCGTTCTGGAATGCGCTGGTGTTCTGGTTTAACGGCGTACTGCACTGGGATTTTGGCGTTTCGAGCATCAACGGTCAGCTGATTTCCGAACAGCTAAAAGAGGTTTTCCCGGCGACGATGGAGTTGTGTATCCTCGCCTTCGGTTTTGCCCTGCTGGTCGGTATTCCGGTGGGAATGGTAGCCGGTATTACGCGCAATAAATGGCAGGACAAATTAATCAGCGCGCTGGCGCTGGTCGGTTTTTCTGTGCCCGTGTTCTGGCTCGCCCTGCTGTTCACCCTCTTCTTCTCGCTGACGCTCGGCTGGCTGCCGGTTTCCGGGCGATTTGATCTGCTTTACCAGGTCAAAAGCGTAACCGGATTTGCGCTGATTGACGCCTGGCTCTCTGATTCGCCCTGGCGGGAAGAAATGATTGCCAGCGCGCTGCGTCATATGGTGCTGCCGGTTCTGACGCTGGCGGTGGCTCCTACCACCGAAGTGGTGCGTCTGATGCGTTTAAGCACCATGGCGGTATTCGATTCCAACTACGTGAAAGCCGCCGCGACACGCGGCGTCTCCCGGTTAACCATCTTGCGTCGCCATGTGCTGCATAACGCGCTGCCGCCGGTGATCCCGCGTTTAGGTCTGCAATTCTCCACCATGCTGACGCTGGCAATGATCACCGAGATGGTCTTTAGCTGGCCCGGGCTGGGGCGCTGGATGATTAACGCGATTCGCCAGCAAGATTACGCCGCGATTTCTGCGGGCGTGATGGTGATTGGCGCACTGGTGATTGTGGTAAACGTGATCTCTGATATTTTGGGTGCAATGGCTAACCCTCTGAAACATAAGGAATGGTATGCCTTACGATAGCGTCTACATCGAGAAGCGCCCGCCCGGTGCGCTGCGTACCGTGTGGCGTAAATTTTACGGCGACACCACCGCGATGATTGGCCTTTATGGCTGCGGCGGGCTGGTGCTGCTGTGCGTATTCGGAAGCTGGTTCGCGCCGTATGGTATCGATCAGCAGTTTCTCGGTTATCAACTGCTGCCGCCGTCGTGGTCGCGCTATGGTGAGGTCTCCTTCTTCCTTGGCACGGACGATCTCGGGCGCGATGTACTAAGCCGTTTGCTTAGCGGTGCTGCGCCGACCGTAGGCGGCGCCTTTGTGGTGACGCTGGCCGCCACGCTGTGCGGGCTGGTTCTCGGCGTTCTCGCCGGGTCAACGCACGGCCTGCGTTCCGCCATGCTGAACCACATCCTCGACACCCTGCTCTCTATTCCGTCGCTGCTGCTGGCGATTATCGTCGTCGCGTTCGCCGGGCCGCATCTGTCGCATGCCATGTTTGCCGTCTGGCTGGCATTGTTACCGCGCATGGTGCGTTCCATTTACAGCATGGTGCACGATGAGCTTGAGCGCGATTATGTGGTGGCCGCCCGCCTGGATGGCGCATCAACGCTGAATATTTTGTGGTTCGCGATTTTGCCAAATATCGCAGCGGGGCTGGTGACAGAAATCACCCGTGCGTTGTCGATGGCGATTCTGGATATTGCCGCCCTCGGTTTTCTCGACCTTGGCGCGCAGCTACCCTCTCCGGAATGGGGCGCGATGCTGGGCGATGCGCTGGAGCTTATCTACGTTGCGCCGTGGACGGTGATGCTGCCGGGTGCGGCGATTATGATTAGCGTACTGCTGGTTAACCTGCTGGGCGACGGTATTCGCCGTGCCATTAATGCGGGGGTGGAATAATGCCGTTACTCGATATTCGTAATTTAACCATCGAGCTGAAAACTAACGAAGGCTGGGTGAAAGCCGTTGACCGCGTCAGTATGACGCTGGCTGAAGGTGAAATTCGCGGCCTGGTTGGCGAATCCGGCTCGGGGAAAAGCCTGATTGCCAAAGCGATTTGCGGCGTTAATAAAGATAACTGGCGCGTCACTGCCGACCGTATGCGCTTTGATGATATCGACCTGCTCCGTCTGTCCAACCGCGAGCGCCGCAAGCTGGTCGGTCATAACGTGTCGATGATTTTCCAGGAGCCACAATCCTGTCTCGACCCGTCAGAACGCATCGGTAAGCAGCTCAAGCAGAACATTCCCGGCTGGACCTACAAAGGCCGCTGGTGGCAGCGTTTTGGCTGGCGTAAGCGTCGTGTCATTGAACTGCTGCACCGCGTCGGGATTAAAGATCATAAAGACGCCATGCGCAGCTTCCCGTATGAACTTACGGAAGGTGAATGCCAGAAAGTGATGATTGCCATCGCCCTGGCGAATCAGCCGCGTTTGTTGATTGCCGATGAGCCGACTAACGCCATGGAACCCACCACGCAGGCGCAGATTTTCCGCCTGCTGACGCGTCTGAACCAGAACAACAACACCACTATTCTGTTGATTTCGCATGATTTACAGATGCTCACCAAATGGGCGGATAAAATCAACGTTATGTATTGCGGGCAAACGGTGGAAACGGCCCCCAGTGAAGATCTGGTGACCATTCCCCATCATCCGTATACGCAGGCGTTAATTCGCGCAATACCTGACTTTGGAAGCCCGATGCCGCACAAAAGCCGCCTGAATACCATGCCGGGCGCGATCCCCTTGCTGGAGCAGTTGCCAATTGGCTGCCGCCTGGGCCCGCGTTGCCCTTATGCGCAGCGGGAATGCATAGAAACGCCGCGTTTGACCGGTGCGAAAAACCATCTTTTCGCCTGTCATTTTCCGCTGAACATGGAGAGAGAGTGACGTGGTCGAAACATTACTTGAAGTGCGTAATCTGAGTAAAACTTTCCGCTATCGTACTGGCTGGTTTCACCGTCAGACGCTTCAGGCGGTCAAACCGCTCAGCTTTACGCTGCGCGAAAAACAGACGCTGGCGATCATCGGCGAAAACGGCTCGGGGAAATCGACGCTGGCGAAAATGCTCGCCGGAATGATAGAGCCGACCACCGGTGAGCTGCTGATTGACGATCATCCCCTGCACTATGGCGATTACTCCTTCCGTAGCCAGCGTATTCGTATGATTTTCCAGGACCCGTCAACGTCGTTGAATCCACGTCAGCGAATCTCACAAATTCTCGATTTCCCGCTGCGCCTGAACACCGAGCTTGAAGCGGAGGATCGCCGCAAGCGGATTATTGAAACGCTGCGTATGGTTGGGCTGCTGCCGGATCACGTCAGCTATTACCCGCATATGCTGGCGCCAGGACAGAAACAGCGTCTGGGGCTGGCGCGCGCATTAATTCTGCGCCCTAAAGTGATTGTCTGTGATGAAGCGCTGGCCTCGCTCGATATGTCGATGCGCTCACAGCTGGTGAACCTGATGCTGGAGTTGCAGGAGAAACAGGGTATTTCATATATCTATGTGACCCAGCATTTAGGCATGATGAAGCATATTAGCGATCAGGTGCTGGTGATGCACCAGGGTGAAGTGGTCGAACGCGGCAGTACCGCTGATGTGCTGGCGTCACCGCTGCATGATCTGACTAAGCGTTTGATTGCCGGGCATTTTGGCGAAGCATTAACGGCAGATGCGTGGCGAAAAGACCGATAATTGTCAGCCACCCTCGGCAAAGTTTTCACGACCAATCCGACAGAGATGAAGTGGTCGGATTAACTCTCCCGGCGACTCATGCTAGAATCGCCGCGATTTAACGACGGCTCGCCGTTTTCAGGCAGGTCGCCATAACAATGAATATAAGGATTAAAAGCTATGGGTTTTCTTTCCGGTAAGCGCATTCTGGTGACTGGCGTTGCCAGCAAACTGTCCATCGCATACGGTATTGCGCAAGCGATGCACCGTGAAGGGGCTGAACTGGCGTTCACCTATCAGAACGAGAAACTGAAAGGCCGCGTAGAAGAGTTTGCTGCACAACTGAACTCCAGCATCGTGCTGCCGTGTGACGTGGCTGAAGATGAAAGCATCGAATCCCTGTTCACTGAACTGGCGAAAGTATGGCCGAAATTTGACGGTTTCGTTCACTCCATCGGCTACGCGCCGGCTGACCAGTTAGATGGCGACTATGTTAACGCCGTCACCCGCGAAGGCTTCAAAATTGCCCACGACATCAGCGCATACAGCTTTGTGGCAATGGCGAAAGCCTGCCGCAGCATGCTGAACCCGGATTCAGCTCTGCTGACCCTGTCCTACCTGGGTGCAGAACGTGCGATTCCTAACTACAACGTGATGGGTCTGGCGAAAGCGTCTCTGGAAGCTAACGTTCGCTACATGGCTAACGCTATGGGCCCGGAAGGTATCCGTGTTAACGCCATCTCTGCGGGCCCGATCCGTACGCTGGCGGCTTCCGGTATCAAAGATTTCCGTAAAATGCTGGCGCACTGCGAAGCGGTTACCCCGATTCGTCGTACCGTTACCATCGAAGATGTGGGTAACTCTGCTGCATTCCTGTGCTCCAACCTCTCTGCCGGTATCTCTGGTGAAGTGGTTCACGTTGACGGCGGCTTCAGCATCGCTGCAATGAACGAACTGGAACTGAAATAAGTTCTTTACCCTTCCGCTTTGGCGGAAGGGTTTCCCCTCCCCCCGTTTTTCCCTCTGTTATTCCAGTAAGTTATTAATTAGCACCGAACAATATTTTCTCCTATCGCGCGCTTACGCCAGGATATTTATCCATAACGATCCGGTGTTGCCTCTCATTCTTGCATCGGTTCGCCACTTACCATTCAAGGAATGCCCATGGAGCAACGCCGCGCTTACGGTAAAAGCCACTGGTATCATGAGACCCAGTCCCGATCGCAACACAGTGATGTTCTGCCCCTTGTGCCTGAAGCCGCCCACGTTGAAGACCGCTTTTTATTAGGGCTACAACTGCCGGAATCGCTGCAACGCGACTGTACTCCCTGGCTTAACGCCTGCCGGAATCTGGCGAAAGAACTGTTCCCGGATGAAGTCGCCGTCAGCCGCTTACGGACATTCAGCGCCTACGACCGCCTGAGCAGCGCGCTGACGGTCGCACAGGTCTGCGGGGTACAACGGCTCTGTAATCACTATGCCGCCCGTCTGGCGCCGCTCCCAGGCCCTGATTCGTCACGCGAAAGCAACCATCGCCTTGCCCAGATTACCCAGTACGCCCGTCAGCTTGCCAGTTCCCCTTCCGTGATTACGCCCCTGGCACGACAGCAGCTCGACGATGTTGGGTTAACCACCTACGACATTATTTTGATCAACCAGATTGTGGGTTTTGTCGGTTTTCAGTCGCGCGTAGTGGCGATATTCCAGGCCCAGCAAGGGCAACCCGTTCGCTGGATACCCGGCATGCCGACGCAGGAAGATGCCGCTGCTGAGGGGTTCCAGGCGACAGAAAGCGAATGGCTGAGCGATTTGCCCGTTGTGGATGCGCGTTATGCAAGTAAAACCCAGGCGCAATCGCTGCTGCGCTGGCAATCGCAGCCGACGCTTTCTGCGTTAGCCCCGCTGTTAGCGCACGAGGAAACAATTCTGGATTGTCTTGGGCAACTGATCGGCACCCTGCCCGCAAATCCTCCCTTGCACGCTCTGGCGGCGCTGGTGCCTGCTCGCATTAATGGCAGCGTGAGCTGTTTTAATCATTACAGCGCGCAGTGGCAAGGCGCCGGCGGGCTTCCCGATGCCATTCGTAATGGCGATCGCGCCGTGCAGGCGTGGTGTCATCAATATCCGCGCGAACAGGCCGTGACCCAGGCTATTGGCCTGTTAACGCGCGCGCCGGACCGTTTTAGCCCTGCGCAATTAGCCTCGCTAACGGAGCACGGAGTGAGTGAAGAACAGAGTATCACTCTGCTCGCCTGGAGCGCGCTATTTGGCTGGTTAAATCGGCTGCGGATCGCGCTGAGAAGCGAGCGACAACCTGCGTAAAAGGATGAAAGAGCGCTTGCCGCAACAGTGAGAATCGCGTAAAACTGTCAGCCGCTCTTTTGGCCAAGAAAATACATCATTATGCTTCAGGATAACCCGCTGCTCGCGCAGCTAAAACAGCAACTTCACTCCCAGACGCCGCGTGCGGAAGGGGTTGTCAAAGGCACGGAAAAAGGTTTCGGTTTCCTCGAGGTCGATGCGCAGAAAAGCTACTTTATTCCGCCGCCGCAGATGAAAAAAGTGATGCACGGCGATCGCATTATCGCTGTGATCCATTCTGAAAAAGAGAAAGAGAGCGCCGAACCGGAAGAACTGGTTGAGTCGTTCCTGAGCCGCTTTGTCGGGCGTGTGCACCGCAAAGACGACCGCCTCTCTATCGTTCCCGATCATCCGTTGATCAAAGATTCTATTCCATGTCGCGCTGAGCGTGGCGTGGATCACGATTTTAAAGAAGGCGACTGGGCCGTTGCAGAAATGCGCCGCCACCCGCTGAAAGGCGATCGCACCTTCTACGCAGAGCTGACCCAGTTCATCACCTTCGGCGACGATCATTTCGTGCCGTGGTGGGTTACCCTCGCCCGTCATAATCTGGAAAAAGAAGCGCCTGACGGCGTAGCGACAGAGATGCAGGACGAAGGGCTGGAACGTCGCGACCTTACCGCCCTCAACTTTGTCACCATCGATAGCGCCAGCACCGAAGATATGGATGATGCGCTGTATGTGGAAGACGCCGCCGACGGCAAGCTGAATTTAACCGTGGCGATTGCCGACCCAACCGCATGGATTGTCGCAGGCAGCAAGCTTGATAACATCGCCAAAGTGCGCGCGTTTACCAACTATCTGCCGGGCTTTAACATCCCGATGCTGCCGCGTGAACTGTCCGACGACCTCTGCTCGCTGCGTGCCAACGTGGTTCGCCCGGTGCTGGCCTGCCGCATGACGCTGGCCGCCGATGGTACCATCGAAGACAATATCGAATTCTTCGCGGCAACCATTGAATCGAAAGCCAAGCTGGCCTACGACGATGTTTCCAACTGGCTGGAAAAAACCGGCGAATGGAAACCCGACAGCGAGAATATCGCACGTCAAATCACGCTGCTGGAACGTTTGTGTCAGCTGCGCAGCGAATGGCGTAAAACCCACGCGCTGGTGTTTAAAGACCGCCCGGACTACCGCTTTGTGCTGGGTGAAAAAGGCGAAGTGCTGGATATCGTCGCTGAACCCCGCCGCATTGCGAACCGTATCGTCGAAGAGTCAATGATTGCGGCTAACATCTGCGCGGCTCGCGTGCTGCGTGACAAGCTTGGGTTCGGAATTTATAACGTCCATACCGGTTTTGATCCGGCGAATACGGAAGCGCTGGCGGCGTTGCTGAAAACGCACGACGTCCATGTCGATCCGGAAGAAGTTCTGACCCTGAATGGCTTCTGTAAGCTGCGTCGCGAGCTGGATGCCCAGCCGTCAGGTTTCCTGGATAGCCGCATCCGTCGCTTCCAGTCGTTCGCTGAAATCAGTATCGATCCAGGCCCGCACTTCGGTCTGGGGCTTGAAGCCTACGCAACCTGGACTTCCCCGATTCGTAAGTATGGCGATATGCTCAATCATCGCCTGCTGAAAGCGATCATTAAGGGTGAAAACGCTGAGCGTCCGCAGGATGATGTGACGGTCCAAATGGCAGAACGTCGTCGCCTGAACCGCATGGCGGAACGTGATGTTGCTGATTGGCTGTACGCGCGCTATCTGCACCCGCAGGCGGGCAAAGAGACGCGCTTCGCGGCAGAAATTATCGATATCAGCCGTGGCGGCATGCGCGTGCGTCTGGTCGACAATGGCGCCGTAGCCTTTATTCCAGCTCCGTTCCTGCACGCCGTGCGTGACGAAATGGTTTGCAGCCAGGAAAACGGCACCGTACAGATCAAAGGCGAAGTCGCTTACAAAGTGACTGACGTTATCGATGTGACCATCGCCGAAGTGCGTATGGAAACCCGCAGCGTCATCGCCCGTCCGGCGGTTTAAGCCCGACTAAACAGCGGCTTCGTTAAACGAAGCCGCTTTTCACTTAATGTTGTATCGTCTGCCATTTTTTTCTCTTCTCTTTTGCCGCTATTTTTAGCATCATTGATTTCATTCAAATTTCTAAACAGGGTTACACCATGTCCAATCTTGATGCGCATCAGGTTGCTCAACGTATTGATACCGTTCTCGATATCCTGGTGGCAGGTGATTACCACTCTGCAATCAATAACCTGGAAATTCTTAAAGCTGAACTGCTGGCACAAATTGCCGATCAACAAAATACGCAAACAGGTCAGCCTAAATCCCCGTGGGAAATCTGACACCGCTCACCTTGCGAAAATGCGCCTGCGCGTTTTCGCCCCGACTTTTGATACGTAATTAATTATGAATGCCCGACAACAATCCATCCTACAGATGGTTATCGATAAAGGCCGCATGAGCGTCGCCGACCTGGCTAAAATGACCGGCGTCTCCGAGGTCACCATTCGTCAGGATTTGAACCTGCTCGAGAAAGAGAGCTACCTGCGCCGTACCCACGGCTTTGCGGTTCCGCTGGACAGCGAAGACGTAGAAACCCGCATGATGAATAATTTTGCGCTTAAGCGCGAGCTGGCAAGCTTTGCCGCATCACTGGTGCTGCCGGGCGAAACGGTGTTCATCGAAAATGGCAGCAGCAATGCCCTGCTGGCGCGCACGCTTGCCGAGCAACCTGATATCACGATTATCACTGTCAGCAGCTATATCGCACACCTGCTTAAAGAGATGCCGGCAGAAGTTATCCTGCTTGGCGGTATCTACCAGAAGAAAAGCGAAAGCATGGTTGGCCCGCTGACGCGCCAGTACATCCAGCAGGTCCATTTCAGCAAGGCGTTTATCGGTATCGACGGCTGGCAGGCTGCAACGGGCTTTACGGGCCGCGACATGATGCGTGCCGACGTAGTGAATGCGGTTCTGGAAAAAGAGTGTGAAGCGATTGCGTTGAGCGACAGCAGCAAGTTTGGCGTCACCCACGCGTACCCGCTGGGGCCGATGACGAAGTTTAGCCGGGTGATCACCGATGATGGGCTGGCGGCAGAGCAGCAGGCTCAACTGGAGCGATCCGGGCTGAAGGTGAATATTGTTAAGCGGCCTTAGACAATTGTGCCGCCCCCTCACCCCGGCCCTCTCCCACAGGGAGAGGGAGAAAACCGCACGAATATTTAAATAGCGCTCGGCCTGTTCCCTCTCCCTGTGGGAGAGGGTTAGGGTGAGGGGATCCTTTCCCCATACAAACATCCATTCCTCGTATTGCTCCCCCCACCCCGCTATGAGATTTTTCCGAAGGCCCAATTAGGACTTTTTACCTGTCTAATATGGGATAAAATCGTAGAATTAATGTTAGCGATATAACAGGAAGTAACTATCACTTGCGTGACTAAGTAACAGTTCTACAACCTGCGCAACATGCTTCACGACATAAGCCGTTTTTATCTCTGGCCAGCGGCTAAAATTAAAATAGGCTTTTTCCGTGAATCGAATATTCAGGAGAAAATACGATGACTTCAATGAACAAAAAAATCACTGCAGCGGTTATTGCTGCTACTTTAGTAATGTCACTGAGCGCATGTTCAAACTGGTCCAAACGCGACCGTAACACAGCTATTGGTGCTGGCGCAGGCGCGCTGGGCGGTGCAGTATTAACTGACGGCAGCACCCTGGGTACCCTGGGCGGCGCGGCAGTCGGCGGGATTATCGGCCACCAGGTGGGCAAATAATTAATCGTCCGTATATTTGAAATAAGAATTCAGGGCCCCGATGTTTATCGGGGCCCTTTTTGTTGCTTAACCGCCTGCCAGTTTTACTTTCAGCCCTTTAGCTTCGAGTAATGTTTTTAGCAGGTCGCGTTTATCGCCCTGAATTTCAATCACGCCATCTTTCACCGAACCGCCGCAGCCACATTTCTTTTTCAGCTCTGCGGCCAGTTTGGCCAGCGATTCGTCATCCTGATCGATGCCGGTAATCAGGCACACGCCTTTTCCTTTTCGCCCGCTGGTCTGGCGCTGAATACGCACAATGCCATCACCTTTTGGACGTTCGACAACGGCCCTGGGTTCGTCGATACGACCGCTGTCGGTGGAGTACACCAGACGGCTATTGGAGTCGCTCATTACGCCCCCTTTTGCAGCGAGGCGTTAATGGTGCGCAGTGTCAACGCCGGGTCCGCGGATTGCGTAACCGGGCGGCCAATCACCATGTAGTCTACGCCGGCTGCCTGCGCCTGTTCAGGCGTCATGATACGGCGCTGGTCACCCGCTTCACTGCCTACAGGGCGAATACCCGGCGTCACCAGTTTAAATGCCTGCCCCAGCTCCTGCTTGAAGCGCACCGCTTCCTGTGCCGAGCACACTACGCCATCGAGGCCGCAATCACGGGTCAGTTTAGCCAGTTTGGCGGCATAATCCGCAGGTGACAACGTCACGCCGAGATCCACCAGGTCGCTGGCTTCCATGCTGGTCAGCACGGTGACCGCAATCAGCAGCGGCGCATCTTTTCCGAATGGCAGTAACGCTTCGCGCGCCGCCGTCATCATGCGCGCCCCACCCGATGCATGCACGTTCACCATCCAGACGCCCAGCTCTGCCGCTGCCGCAACGGCATGGGCAGTGGTATTCGGGATATCGTGGAATTTCAGGTCCAGGAAGATATCAAAGCCACGCTGCTGTAAATCACGCACGAACTGCGGGCCAAACAGCGTGAACATCTCTTTTCCGACTTTCAGACGGCAGTCGCGCGGGTCGATCCGATCGACAAAAGCGAGCGCTTTATCGCGGTTATCGTAATCGAGAGCAACAACAACGGGAGAGGATGTGACAATACGGGAAGAAGATGAAGCAGTAGACGTCATGACCAGACCTTCTTGTTGATGGGCGCCCGGCTATTCAGGCGCAGAAAAGGTAAACGGCGAGCATTCTACCTGCGAGTGGGACAAATTGACAGGCGCGATTCGCCCTGCCGAGCCTTACGTGCTCGATGCTGAATTTGCGAGGGGTAAAAAACCGAAGAGTATGTTGTAACTAAAGTGGGCGTTTTTTTAAATATTACTGCCCGTCGAGGCCGCGAATCGGCTTAACGGTGGACCATGCACGGCAGGATGGGCAGTGCCAGTAGAGCGTATAGGCGGTAAAACCACATTTCTGGCAGCGGTAGCGCGGTTTGCTGCGGATCTGCTCGCCAACCATGTCTCGCAGCACCATCAGGCTCTCTTTCGCGCGCCCTTCTTCTGCTTCATTAAGGTGGTAATCCATCAGTTTATGGAAGACGCGCATCGTAGGGTGGCGCTGTAACTGGCGCGTCACATAGGTTTGCGCGACGTCGCCGCCCTCACGCTGGTCGAGTACCTGCGCCAGCATCAGTTCTGCCGCAGCACCGGTGTTTTCCTCTACGCAGCGTTGCAGGAACGATTCCCACTCATCGGTTTTACCCAGCTGCTGATAGCAGGTTTGCAGCATTTCCAGCGTTTCGCTGACCAGTTCTTTATCCTGATCGATGACACGCAGCAGGCTTTCACGCGCTTTGGCGTAATCGCCCTTCGCCATCCAGACGCGGCCCATCATGATAGAGACGCGCGCGCTGGACGGATCGGCAGACGCGCCCTTCTTCAGCAGCGTCATCGCTTTATCCATATCATCGTTGCCCATCTGTTGCAGGGCCAGTTCGCACCAGAAATGGGCGATTTCGCCGCGATGCTTCTCTTTACCGAGTTTCACCAGGCGTTCGGCAACGTCGATAGCCTTTTGCCAGTCGCTGGTCAGTTGCGCGATTTGCAGCAGTTGTTGCAGCGCGCTGATACGGAAATCCGTTTCGTCGACCAATTGGCTGAACATGTCTTCTGCGCGGTCATAGAGCCCGGCGGCCATGTAGTCGCGGCCCAACTGTTGCACCGCCAGCAGACGCTGATCGTAGGTTAGCGAGGCGCTTTCCATTAAGGTTTGGTGGATACGGATGGCACGGTCAACCTCGCCGCGTGAACGGAACAGGTTGCCGAGCGTAAGGTGGGCTTCAACGGTGCCGGTATCCTCTTTTAACATGTCGAGGAACAGGTCTACCGCTTTGTCTTGCTGGTTACTTAAGAGAAAGTTAACCCCTGCCACATAATCACGTGACAAACGGCTTGCTTCGTCCTGTTTGGACTGTTGTGCACTTCTGCGCCCCATATACCAACCATAGGCTGCCGCAACGGGTAAGAGCAGAAACAACAACTCCAGCATAAATCGTTATTCCTTCGTTACTGGCACGGTCGGGTTTACGGACGGCACACTCTCTGGCGCAATCTGATTTTCCAGACGTTTAATTTTACGCTCTGCACGCAGCAGAGAAACACGCACGCGCAGCCAGAACAGGCCACAGACCAGCCAGCCAATCGCAAAACCTACGGCAAACAATACCGCCAGTAATGTTGAAATTCTGAACTCGCCCTGCGCCAGTAAATAGTTAAAGGTCACGAGCTGATCGTTCTGTGCGCCCAGCGTCACTGAAATGACAAAGACCGCTAACACCAATAAGAAAATGAGAAAATATTTCACACGACTTCCCGTTATGTGGCTTTAGCTGATAAATCCCGTTCGATCTATCGCATCAAGCCTTATAAAGTATCATTTTCGCCGCGCAGACGAAATGGAAAAGCACACGGCCAGTTCAGGATTTGAGGGTTAAAAGGGGGAAAATCAACCCTTGCTCAATTTTCCTGCTCGCGTTTCCTGATTTCCTGCGCTTCTTCACCAGGCGGTGACAACGGGCCGCATATTTTTTGTGCAAGCCAGGTCGCCACGGTAACCAGCAGCCAGGACATCAACGTTGCCGCCACTAAATCGCGTGGCCAGTGCATCCCTAACAGCAGACGACTGCCCATAACCGCCGTTGCCCATACCAGCAAAATCGCGATGGTAAACGTGCGCCGACGCGGCCACAGCAGGCCGACGGCGAGTAGCGCCCAACTTGCCGCAAACATGGTATGCCCGGACGGAAACGCAAAACCGGTCTCTTTTTGCCAGTGTTTACGCAAAAAAGATGGAATATCCTGTTGTTGTGCAAGCTGTTCTTCCACCAGCGCGCCGCGATCCTTACGTTTTAAAGTGTAGAACTCATCAACGGGAACATGGTGCGTTTTTTCCAGCCAGATAACAAAAGGCCGTGGTTCCTGAGCCACACTTTTCACCCACGATTTCGCCCCCTGCCCGATCATTATCGCCCCGGCAAGAATCGCGAACAGCATAATCGCCGGGCGCAGGCGAAAGCGCAGACACCATAAAAACCAGCCAAAGAGCACCAAGTGAGTGATAATGCCCCAGGGTTCGGTTACGGTTTCGGTAATCCAGTACAAGGCTTTGAGCCAGGCTGAAGAATTCCCTGGCTGCCACGTCCATCCTGAAATCCATACGGCGAGCGGCATCACTAACAATGCGGCGGCCCCCACGGCGGTACGTCTGGCAATTGTTAGCATAACGGCTCCTTTGTCTCTGAATCCTCAATAATAAACGAATAATAACATAACGGCGAAACTGTCAAAATTGTGCGCTTTAACAGCAGTCACTTGCGCACCATTAGGTGAACCAAAGCACGTTGTGGCAAAATACAAAAAACAGAAAGCGCTACTGGCGCTGACATAATCTGGAGAATCACATGCAGCTTAAACGTGTGGCAGAAGCCAAACTGCCAACCCCCTGGGGCGATTTCCTGATGGTGGGCTTTGAAGAACTGGCAACCGGGCAGGATCACGTCGCCCTGGTTTTTGGTGACATTTCCGGGCAAACACCGGTACTGGCACGCGTTCACTCCGAATGTCTGACGGGCGATGCGCTCTTTAGCCTGCGTTGTGATTGCGGTTTCCAGCTTGAAGCGGCCCTGACGCACATCGCGGAAGAAGGCCGTGGCATTCTGCTTTATCATCGTCAGGAAGGGCGTAATATCGGCCTGCTGAATAAAATTCGCGCCTATGCATTGCAGGATCAGGGCTACGACACCGTTGAAGCCAACCACCAGCTCGGTTTTGCCGCCGATGAGCGCGACTTCACCCTGTGTGCGGATATGTTCAAGCTGCTGGGCGTAGACGAAGTGCGCCTGCTGACCAACAACCCGAAAAAGGTTGAGATCCTGACCGAAGCGGGCATCAATATCGTTGAGCGCGTTCCGCTCATCGTTGGGCGCAACCCGAAAAACGCCTACTATCTCGATACCAAGGCGGCCAAGATGGGCCACCTGTTGAAAGAAGAGTAAACCTGAAGCCCGCCAGCGAACCTGGCGGGCTTTTTTACAGCGAAATATTTTCCTGCGTCTCCCCGTCAAAAATGTGGCATTTGTCCATCTCAAAACGGAACCACACCTGCTGCTGTAACCCGTTGTCGATAATCGGTTTCGCCGCGTCGGAAGCGATACGCGCCGTCAGTTCGAAATCACCGACCTGCAAATAAAGAAAATACTCATGCCCCATATTTTCAATGCGGATTAACTTCCCTCGCCCACAGCTTGTTCCGAACGACGTCGTGGAGACATCAACATATTCCGGGCGAATGCCAAAATGCACCTCTTTATCAACGTAGTGCGCTACTTTCTCCTGCTGACTGGCGTTCAGCGCCAGTAAATCCTCGCCGACGGTGATATGCAGGCCGTCATCGCGACGCACAATTTTTGCCGGTTTGATGTTCATTTCCGGCGCGCCAATAAAGCCCGCGACAAACATGTTTTTCGGTTTGTGGTACAGGTTATCCGGCGTATCCACCTGCATGATGTGGCCCAGCTTCATCACGCAGATACGGTCGCCCATGGTCATCGCTTCGGTTTGGTCATGGGTGACGTAAACGGTGGTTGCCGGTTTGCCCGATTTCTTGAGCTGCTTATGCAAGTCAGAAATACGAATTCGCATCGATGCGCGCAGCTTGGCATCCAGGTTAGAGAGCGGTTCATCGAACAGGAACACGTCCGGTTTTTTGACGATCGCACGACCTACCGCCACGCGCTGCGCCTGCCCGCCGGAGAGCTGACGCGGTAAGCGATCCAGCAGATCTTCCAGTTCCAGCAGTTTGGCAGCATCTTCAACCTGTTGATTAATTTGTTCTTTCGGCAGTTTGCTCAGTTTCAAACCAAACGCCAGATTTTCCCGCACGGTCATGTGCGGATAGAGCGCGTAGTTCTGGAACACCATCGCAATACCGCGCGCTTTTGGCGGCAGATTGTTCACCACTTTTTCGCCGATACGAATTTCACCGCCGCTGATGGTTTCCAGCCCGGCGAGCATACGCAGGGTCGTGGATTTCGCGCAGCCGGAGGGGCCAACAATCACCATGAATTCGCCATCGGCAATGTTCAGGTCGATACCATGTACCGCTTTGAAGCCGTTGGAGTACACCTTTTCCAGTTTATTAAAAATCACTTCAGCCATGATATTCCCTCTTAGCCTTTAATTCCGCTGCTGGATACGCCCTGGACGAAGTAACGCTGCGCCAGGAAGAACACAATGATAGATGGCAAAATGGAGATGCTCGCCATTGCCAGAATTTCGTTCCACGGCGCCCCTTCCGTGACGTCGATGGACATTTTCAGCGCCAGCGCAATCGGATATTTATCCACGCTGTAGACGTAAATCAGCGGACCGATAAAGTCGTTCATCGACCACATAAACTGGAACAGCGCGACCGAGATAATCGCCGGTTTCAGAATTGGCACCAGCACATACCACAACACCTGCCAGGAGTTACAGCCGTCGATTTGCGCAGCCTCTTCCATATCGCGCGGCACGCCGCGCAGGAACTGCACCAGCATAAAGACGAAGAATCCCTGCGTGGCGAACGCTGTTGGCAGGTAAAGCGGCAGATAGCTGTTCAGCATGCCCATTTCGCGGAACATCAGATACTGCGGGATCAGCAACACGGTGCTCGGCAGCAGCATGGTGGCGATGAGCGTGGCAAACCAGAATTTCTTCCACGGGATCTCAAAGCGGGCAAAACCGTAAGCCACTATGGTGGATGAGATAATGGTCAGAATCACTTTCGGGATCACATATTTAAAGGTGTTAATCATGTAGTGACCGAAGTGATATTCCGTGCCCGTTTTCCAGCCGTTGATAAACCCATCCCAGGTGGCGTGTGTCGGCCAGAGGTTCAGGGTGGTGAAAATTTCACTGTTTGGTTTAAACGCGGCGGAGAACATCCACGCCAACGGGTAAAGCATCAGCAAACCGACCAACAGTAAAATCACATAGCGGATATTGCGGCTGATTTTTTCGCGTCGCAGCGTGCGGGCCACCTCATTCGCCGCTTCCGTTGCGGTCGCCGTCATGACATGTTGATCACTCATTTTTACCTCCCTTGTCTGCTGAGTAGAAGACCCAATATTTCGATGACTTAAAGGCCAGCAACGCGAAGATGGCAACAACCAGGAACAGTACCCACGCCAGCGCCGCGCCGTATCCCATATCGAAATACTTAAAGGCGGTATCGTAGATGTAGAGCGAGAACAGGTAGGTGTAGTAGGTTGGGCCGCCGCCGGTGATAACAAACGGCGCGGTAAATTCCTGGAACGCACCGCTGGTTTGCATAATGAAATTGAAGAAAATGACCGGCGTAATCAGCGGCACGGTAATTTTCAGGAACATTTGCCACTTGGTGGCGCCATCGATCATCGCCGCTTCGTATTGCGACTGCGGCACGTTTTGCAGTGCTGCAAGGAAGATAACCATTGAAGAGCCAAACTGCCATACGCTGAGCAGCGTCACAGAAAACAGCGCCAACGGGGGTTCACCCAGCCAGTTGATAGGATCAAGGCCGAATACGCCAGTAAAGCTGTTTAGCAGGCCGTCGATAGCAAACAGTGCGCGCCACAGGACCGCGATGGCGACAGAGCTGCCGAGAATGGATGGAATGTAGTACGCCGTGCGGAAAAAACCGATACCGCGCAGTTTGAAGTTCAGCACGAAGGCAATGAACAACGAAAACATCAGCTTCAGCGGGATGGTCACGAACACATACACAAACGTGACCGCGAGGGATTTCCAGAACAGCGGATCCTCCGACACCATGTAGCGGTAGTTTTCAATGCCGTTAAACTCAGGCGGGCTCATCAAATCATATTGGGTAAAACTCAACAGAAAGGAAGAGACAAAGGGAAAGGCGGTGAACACTAACAATCCAATAATATAGGGTGAGATCCATGCCAACCCTAACCACTTATTTTCATTCATAACAGCCTCGGGACAAATAAATAATGCCGTATCATCCCGTAAAAACCCCACCAACATCGCGATCGTTATCACACTCGAAATAATTCAATCCATTCAACCTGTGATCGCCATCAAACCCTTGCTGCGCCTGATTTTACATATAATCACAGTGAATATATAAAATTCACACACCCATTTTAAGAATCAATATAAATAAAAGCTAATAAAACTAATAAAATGATTAATTATTTTAACCAAAAACTAATAATATTAGTAATATGCACAAAAAAAGCCCGACCGCTTTCGCGCATCGGGCTATTCAACGAACAGGATCAATCCAGCATATTACGGATCACGTAATGCAGGATGCCATCGTTCTGGTAGTAAGTGAGCTCGGTCTGGGTGTCAATACGGCAGCGGCAGGCCAGCGTTTCCGCGGTGCCATCCGCACGGGTCAGCGTCACCGGGATCGTCGCGCCTGGTTTAAGCTGCTGTAAATCCGGGATATCGAGCTGTTCTTCCCCGGTCAGCCCCAGCGACTGTCGCGTTTCACCCTGCGGGAATTCCAGCGGCAATATACCCATGCCGATCAGGTTAGAGCGGTGAATACGCTCAAAGGATTCCGCAATCACCACCCGCACGCCCAGCAGACGTGGCCCTTTCGCCGCCCAGTCGCGGCTGGAGCCAGAGCCATACTCTTTCCCGGCGATCACCGCCAGCGGCGTGCCCTGCTTCTGATACGCCATCGCCGCGTCGTAAATCGACATCACTTCTGAACCAGGCA
Source organism: Pseudocitrobacter corydidari (assembly GCF_021172065.1). Classification (NCBI taxonomy): domain Bacteria; kingdom Pseudomonadati; phylum Pseudomonadota; class Gammaproteobacteria; order Enterobacterales; family Enterobacteriaceae; genus Pseudocitrobacter; species Pseudocitrobacter corydidari. Next base: position 1,595,878 of record NZ_CP087880.1, read on the forward strand.
ACAGGCGCGTCATGCCCCCTTCCACACCCGGCACCATTTCGTTGCGGATACGAATGTTGGCAAAGGTACCGCGCATCATCACTTCGTGATTACCGCGACGAGAACCATAGGAGTTGAAGTCGCGACGTTCCACCCCGCGCGCCTGCAGGAAGCGGCCCGCCGGGCTGTCCGGTTTAATGCTGCCGGCCGGTGAAATATGGTCGGTGGTGACGGAATCACCGAGCATCGCCAGAATACGCGCACCATGGATATCCTCTACCGGCTTCGGCTGGGCTTCCATATCGTCAAAGAACGGTGACAGGCGGATATAGGTAGAGTCATCCTGCCAGTTGTAGGTGTCCGATTCCGCAACGGTAATGGCTTTCCATTCCGGTGTACCTTCGAAGACTTCCGCATACTCTTTGCGGAACATTTCGGTGGAAACCTGCTGCACGGCTTTGGCTATCTCCTGGCTGCTCGGCCAGATATCTTTCAGGTAAACCGGATCGCCTTTTTGATCGTGACCGAGCGGGTCGCTTGCCAGGTTGACGTTCATATTTCCGGCCAGCGCATAGGCAACCACCAGCGGCGGTGAGGCCAGCCAGTTGGTTTTCACCAGCGGATGGATACGCCCTTCGAAGTTACGGTTACCGGAAAGCACGGCCCCAACGGTCAGATCGCCCTTCTTAATCGCCGTTTCGATGGGCTCTGGCAGTGGGCCAGAGTTACCGATGCAGGTGGTACAGCCATAGCCCACGAGGTTAAAGCCAAGTTTATCCAGGTATGGCGTGAGACGGGCGTGGGCGAGATAATCAGAAACCACTTTCGACCCCGGCGCCAGCGAAGCTTTCACCCACGGTTTCGGCTTCAGGCCCAGCTCAGCAGCTTTTTTCGCCAGCAGGCCCGCTGCCATCAGAACGCTCGGGTTGGACGTATTGGTACAGGAGGTAATGGCGGCAATCACCACCGCGCCGTCCGGTAGCGGTACGGTTTGGCCTTTAAGCGTGTATTCTACCGGCTGCTTATCTTTCTGCGCGGTGTTCACTTCCAGCTCTGTCGCGGCGGCAAAGGCTTTAGGCACATCGCCCAGCGCAACGCGATCCTGCGGGCGTTTCGGCCCGGCGAGGCTCGCTTCCACCGTACCCATATCCAGCTCAAGGCTGCTGGTGAAAATCGGTTCATCGCCGGTGTTGCGCCACATCCCCTGCGCTTTCGCATAGGCTTCAACCAGCGCGACCTGCTCATCGCTGCGCCCGCTCAGGCGCATATAATCGAGCGTTACGCCATCAATCGGGAAGAAACCGCAGGTTGCGCCATATTCCGGCGACATGTTGGCGATGGTGGCACGGTCCGCCAGCGGCAGAGAGTCCAGGCCATCGCCATAGAATTCAACAAATTTCCCCACCACGCCGTGTTTACGCAGCATTTGGGTGACGGTCAACACCAGGTCGGTGGCAGTGATCCCTTCGCTGAGTTTGCCGGTTAACTTGAAGCCCACCACATCCGGAATCAACATAGAAACCGGTTGACCGAGCATCGCAGCCTCGGCTTCGATTCCCCCAACGCCCCACCCCAACACGCCCAGGCCATTAATCATCGTGGTATGTGAATCGGTGCCGACCAGCGTGTCCGGGTAAGCAATCCATTCATCGTTCTGTAACTCGCTCCAGACCGCTTTACCAAGATACTCAAGGTTAACCTGGTGGCAAATCCCGGTACCCGGCGGCACGACGCTGAACCGACTGAACGCCTGCTGGCCCCAACGCAGGAACACATAGCGTTCATGGTTGCGTTCCATCTCCAGACGCACGTTTTCCGCGAAAGCATCGTCATCGCCGAAGTGATCCACGGTAACCGAGTGGTCAATCACCAGGTCAACCGGTGAAAGCGGGTTAACCTTCGCGGTGTCCCCGCCCAGACGTTTCACCGCTTCGCGCATGGCGGCTAAATCGACCACCGCCGGTACCCCGGTGAAATCCTGCATCAAGACCCTCGCCGGGCGGTAGGCTATCTCCCGATCGACATGGGCAGTTTCCACCCACCCGGCCAGGGCTTTGATATCTTCTTCAGTAACAGAATCCCCATCCTGCCAGCGCAGTAGGTTTTCCAGCAGGACTTTTAGTGATTTGGGTAGACGGGAAATGTCACCCAGCGTGTTGGCTGCCAGCGGTAAGCTGTAGTAGTGATAGGTTTTATCTTGCGTGTGCAGCGCGTCCTTACTGGCTTCTCGTAGTGTTGACGACATAGCTCCTCCTTTATGTGTAACGGGACTTGCAATCCCCCTGACACTCCTCAGGGTACGCATTAAAGATAACACAAAGATGTCGTAACGTTTTGATAACAACTCTAATTGATAAAATTGTTGAGACTATTCTGTGAAATTAAAACGCCCGGCGCAGAGGCCAGGCGTTAGAAGGAAGGAAGACGGAGATTATTGCGCAGCGGATTTAGCGGCACAGCAGCCAGATAATTTGCCCCCAAAACAGGAGTGAAGCCGACAGCGCGCCCATCCATGACCAGTATTTCAAATTGTGATGCGTATTCATTTTGCTTACACCTTTTTATGCATGAGTGCATTCAGCCGACATGGTGTCGACAGACCGTTGCTGTGGTGTATTTAAAAGCCAGTGCGAATGCAGAAGATATGTTGGGCGAGCCACCCTGCTATTATTTTTTTTTGCGCTCACCAGGATTAAACGACTCAATAAATTCACGTTGTTCGGGGGTCAATTCCCATGATTCAGGAATTTTGACCTTATCCTGTTTCTCCGGCTGCGGCTTGGGCTGTGCTGGCCGGGGACGACTGGAGATGAACATCATCAGCCCCAGTACTTCCAGACAAGCAGTGCAACAACCACCCAAAACAGCGCAGACCCCAGAAACACCGACGCCCAGGCTTTACGCTTCACGTGCGGATCGCGCTGTGGACCTTTGGTTCCTGACGGCATCGACAACCTCTTACAATCGATATTACTTATCATTTTGGCACCAAACAATCGGTACGATTAATCATCACTGAGACAAATCCTAAATAAAATCTAGTCAAAAATCCAGTGCTTTCGCCAGCTAAAAGGACGCATTTATTTAATCTTTTGACCAAAAATAAATAATTGAACTGCAAAATTTGCCTTAAGGGGAATTCGTTTCTACTTTTGTGCGCTCACTGGCAATACATTAGCCAAATTAATGAAAAATATAAGGGCATATCGAGAGCAAGATGATTTAGAGGATGAGAATGAGGAGAGGTATTATTACGATTCAGACGGTATCTCCCGACAGGAGATACCGTTCGGAAATTCAGAGGATTACTTCTCGGGCAATTTAATATCTTTGAACATCGCTTCGATATCTTCATTGGAGCGCAGCGCGACCGCGGTATCAACAACGTCACGCGTTAAATGCGGCGCAAAGCGTTGAATAAAATCATACATATAGCTGCGCAGGAAAGTACTGCGGCGGAAACCGATTTTGGTGGTGCTGTGGCTGAAAATACCGTCAGCATCCAGTTTGACCAGATCAGGATCGGAAACCGGATCAACCGCCATGCTGGCAATCACCCCAACCCCCAACCCCAGGCGGACGTAGGTTTTGATAACGTCGGCATCAGTGGCGGTGAAAACAATACGCGGCGTCAGCCCGGCGCGGTTAAACGCGGTATCGAGCTCTGAACGCCCGGTAAAACCAAAGGTATAGGTGACCAGTGGATACTGGGCCAGTTCTTCGATTGTAACCGACGTTTTCGACGCCAGCGGATGCTCCGGTGTCACCACAATGGAACGGTTCCAGTGATAACACGGCAGCATAACCAGATCGTCATACAGGTGCAGCGCTTCGGTGGCGATGGCAAAATCTGCATTCCCCTTCGAAACCGCTTCAGCAATCTGCGTTGGCGAGCCCTGATGCATATGCAGAGAAACTCGCGGATAACGCTCGATAAAGCCCTTAATCACGCCGGGAAGCGCATAGCGCGCCTGGGTATGCGTGGTGGCGACATACAGCGAGCCTTTGTCCGGCCAGGTGTGTTCACCCGCCACCGATTTAATGGCATCCACTTTCGAAAGCACTTCACGGGCAATACGGATAATTTCCTGCCCGGCTGGCGTGACCTGCGTCAGATGCTTACCGCTGCGCGCAAAAATCTGGATACCCAGCTCATCTTCCAGCATTCTGACCTGCTTACTGATGCCCGGCTGGGAGGTATATAAGCCTTCAGCGGTGGAGGAGACGTTGAGGTTATGGTTAACAACTTCAACGATATAGCGGAGCTGCTGTAGTTTCATGGCGCGATATCCGGTTGCGTAGTGATACGCTATTAATACGATTTCATAATAAGAAAAGTGTTTGCTATAACCACTATATCATTTATAGCAAGAGTGTATAGACGGGAACAAAAAATAATAACGCGGTTATAAAAAAGGGCCGATGATCGGCCCTTTGTACGGTTTGTCAGGTGACAATTATTTCTTCGCTTCGACCCATTTACCGTCGACAAAGAAGGCAGACCAACCTGTCGCTTTGCCATCTTTCTCAGAAGAAACATACTGCTGCTTCGTCTTACGGCTGAAGCGCACCATCGTCTTATTACCTTGTGGATCTTCCTGCGGCGCATCGGCCAGATAACGCAGTTTCTCCGGCAGACGATCGCGGAATCGGAACAGCTCTTCGACCAACGGCGCGCGGGTTTCACGCGATTTCGGGAAGGTGTTCGCCGCCAGGAAGACCCCGGCAGCACCATCACGCAGTACGAAGTAGGCGTCAGATTTCTCGCACGGCAACTCCGGCAACGGAACCGGATCTTCTTTCGGCGGAGCGACTTCACCGTTACGCAGGATCTTACGGGTGTTTTTACACTCTTCGTTAGTGCAGGCCATGTACTTACCAAAACGCCCCATTTTCAGGTGCATTTCAGAACCACATTTCTCGCACTCGACGATCGGGCCGTCATAACCCTTGATGCGGAATTCACCCTCTTCGATCTCGTAACCGTCACAGGTCGGGTTATTACCGCAAACGTGCAGCTTGCGCTTCGGATCGATGAGATAGCTGTCCATCGCCGTGCCGCATTTCTGGCAGCGACGTTTTGCGCGCAGCGCGTTGGTTTCAGCGTCATCGCCTTCCAGCACGTTCAGCACTTCGTTTTCCGGCACCAGGTTGATGGTGGTTTTGCAGCGCTCTTTCGGCGACAGCGCATAACCGGAGCAGCCCAGGAATACCCCCGTGCTGGCGGTACGAATACCCATCTTGCGACCGCAGGTCGGGCAATCGATGCTGGTTAGCACCATCTCGTTCGGCTGCATGCCACCCTCTTCTGGCGGTTTCTCAGCCGTTTCGAGCTGTTTGGTGAAATCACCGAAGAAGAGATCCAGCACCTGCTTCCACTCGGCTTCGTGGTTTGCCACGCGGTCGAGATGGTCTTCCATCTGTGCGGTAAAATCGTAGTTCATCAGTTCGCGGAAGTTCGCTTCCAGACGATCGGTGACGATCTCACCCATTTTTTCAGCGTAGAAACGACGGTTTTCGGTGCGCACATAGCCGCGATCCTGAATGGTCGAAATGATCGACGCATAGGTGGACGGACGGCCAATACCGCGTTTTTCCAGCTCTTTAACCAGTGAGGCTTCGCTAAAGCGCGCCGGCGGTTTGGTGAAATGCTGAGCTGGCGTCAGTTCAACCAGAGAGAGTTTGTCTCCCTGATTAACCATTGGCAGCGTGCGATCTTCATCGCCTTTGCGCAGCGCAGGCATGACTTTCGTCCAGCCATCAAAACGCAGGGTACGACCGCGCGCCTTGAGTTTGAAATCACCCGCCTGCACCGTCAGCGTCGTGGAGTCGTACTGCGCCGGTGTCATCTGACAGGCGACGAACTGACGCCAGATCAGCTGATACAGTTTTTGCGCATCGGCTTCCATATCTTTCAGCGATTCAGCCACCACCGAGACATCGGAAGGACGAATCGCTTCGTGCGCTTCCTGAGAATTCTCTTTGCTGGCGTACTGGTTCGGGTTCTTCGGCAGATATTTATCACCAAAGTTATCGCCGATATAACCACGCACCATGCTTACTGCGTCCTGGCTCAGGTTGGTAGAGTCGGTACGCATATAAGTAATGTGGCCTGCTTCATACAGACGCTGCGCCATCATCATGGTTTTTTTCACGCCAAAGCCCAGACGTGTGCTGGCGGCTTGCTGTAACGTGGAAGTGATAAAAGGCGCGCCAGGTTTGCTGCTGGTCGGTTTATCTTCACGCTCAAGGACGCTGTAGCTCGCTTTTTCCAGCAGGCTAACGGCGGCCATTGTCTCGTCGCGGCTTACCGGACGGAAGGCTTTATCTTTCTGATGCGTCACTTCCAGCGGCAACGCATCGCCGCCCGGCGTAGTGGTGCTGGCTACCACGTCCCAGAACTCTTCCGGTACGAAGGCTTTGATTTCGCGTTCGCGCTCAACCACCAGACGCACGGCAACGGACTGCACGCGGCCTGCGGACAAACCACGGGCGATTTTTTTCCACAGCAACGGCGACACCATATAGCCCACTACGCGGTCCATAAAGCGACGCGCCTGCTGCGCGTTAACACGATCGATATTCAGTTCGCCCGGCTTTTCAAACGCCTGACGAATCGCATTTTTTGTAATTTCGTTGAACACCACGCGGCTATAGCGCGAATCATCTCCACCAATCACTTCCCGCAGGTGCCATGCAATGGCTTCCCCTTCGCGGTCAAGGTCGGTTGCGAGATAGATGTGGTCGGCTTTTTCCGCCAGTTGCTTAAGTTCTGAAACTACCTTTTCTTTACCCGGGAGCACTTCGTAGTGCGCTTTCCAGTCATGCCATGGGTCAACGCCCATGCGATTAACCAGCGCGCCACGTTCATCCTTTTTAGGCTTTTTGGCCGTTTTGGTGGAGGCAGAGTCAGCGCTCTTTTTGGCGGCTGAGCCACTTGTCGGCAAATCGCGGATATGACCGACGCTGGACTTAACCACGTAGTCATTACCCAGATACTTATTGATCGTTTTGGCTTTTGCCGGGGACTCAACGATAACGAGAGCTTTACCCATATTCACCTTTACCTAATTTGATTCTTCCAGAATACATCGCACATTGAGTCACCTTTCCACTGGCGACAAGCCTTGTATGTTGCGGCGGTCTCAATGGATATCAACCCTTTAGCCACCCACTTCACATCCTGAAGCCAGGCGGTTGAGTTCACTGACGTTTTACCGCCAGGTGCTATAGCACGAAGAATTTTCGGTCGAATGTCAAGCAAATCTGTTGCCAGATTGCCGAAAGCGTCACACTGTACCTGATAAAATTCGTTACGCAACTTTATTAGCACGCATTTGTTAAACGCGCCAGAAAGGCAGGTGCAGGCTCAACCTTAACTATAGCCCTGAAGTTTCAAGGGAGTATTTGCCCCGAGCGCGTGCCCGGCGTAAACTAGGGGAAGTTTTTCGAGGAGTAGAAAATGTCTGGTAATACACAACCCATCGATCGTCAAACTCTGCTTATTGAAGCAAACCGACTCATCCGTGAACATGAAGATACCTTAGCTGGCATCGAAGCCACGGGCGTAGAACAGCGCAATGGCGTATTGATATTCAGCGGCGAGTATTTCCTGGATGAACAAGGCCTGCCCACGCCGAAAAGCACGGCAGTATTTAACATGTTTAAATACCTTGCCCATCAGCTTTCCGAGAAATATCACCTGGTCGACTAACACACGTTGAGTCAGGCGATCTCACAGCCCGGCAGTGAGCCTACCGGGCTGTCCTGAGACTTACATCAACGGCTTTTGCCCCCGCTGCCACCAGCGCAGCAGCAGACGATCCGCACTTTCTGCCGCACTCCCGGTGAAACGGTCCATCATTTTCTTGCGCTGTTTATAACTTACGCTCATCACTTCGCGATCTTTCATCAGGTTCAGCAGCAGTTCATCGCTGGTACCCACTTCATCCACCAGCCCTTTCTCCTGCGCCTGCACGCCGTACCAGTGCTCACCAGTTGCCACCGCGTCGATATCAAGCGTTGGTCGCATCTCTTTAACGAAAGCCTTAAACAGATGATGAGTTTCGTTAAGATCTTCGCGGAATTTCTGCCGCCCCTCTTCCGTGTTTTCCCCCAGCAGCGTCAGGGTACGTTTGTACTGACCCGCCGTGTGCAGTTCGATATCAATATCTTTATTTTTCAGAAAACGATGCAGGTTCGGAATTTGTGCGACCACGCCAATGGAGCCAAGAATGGCAAACGGCGCAGCGACGATTTTATTCGCCACGCAGGCCATCATATAGCCCCCGCTGGCCGCCACTTTATCGACCGCCACCGTCAACGGGATCTGCTTATCGCGGATGCGTTGTAGCTGAGACGACGCCAGGCCGTAACCGTGCACCACGCCACCAGGGCTTTCCAGACGCACCACCACTTCATCCTGCGGCGTGGCGACCGTCAGCACCGCAGTGACCTCTTCACGCAGCGAGGCGACTTCATGCGCATCCATACTGCCTTTAAAATCAATCACCCACACGCGCGGTTTGCCTGAAGGCGTGGCATTACCCTGTTTGGCCTTTGCTTTTGCCGCCTTTGCCTCAAGTTTGGCTTTTTTCTTCTGTTCTTTATGCCAGAGTTTTTGCTGTGGGCCATCGAGCAGCGCCACCGCTAAATCCTCCTGCATCTCTTTATGTTGTTCGCTGAGATTGGTTACCCGCAGCTCTCCACGTTGCCGCTTGCGCTGTGATAAATTGATAATAAGTGCTGCGATTACAATGATTGCGACGACAACCGTCACGATCTTCGCCAAAAACAGACCATATTGAAAAAGAATTTCCACGCTTTCACCTTGTACAAATCCACTGAATCTGTGACCAGTGTACAACACCGTTTTCGCTACGTCTCGACCACGATTAAAGCCTGCGAGACGCTTTCCGTAATTCAAATTGGCTGATGAAATCATTGCAAATTGTTAATTTTACGTTGACTCTCCTCCTGGCTGATTGAAATAGTGGCGCGATTAGGGCATAAAGCCCAAAAGCCATGAAAAGAACACAGATTGTGGTAGCGAAAAGCCACAAAGGAGTCGTCGTGCACTACCAGCCTAAACGCGATTTGTTGCAAAACCGTATAATTCTGGTCACCGGTGCCAGTGATGGTATTGGTCGGGAAGCAGCCATCACCTACGCACGCTATAGCGCCAGCGTGGTTTTACTGGGTCGTAATGAAGAAAAATTACGCGCCGTCGCGCAAGAAATTGAAAACCACGGCGGATTGCCCGTACGCTGGTTCACCCTCGACCTGCTCACCTGTACACCACAGGATTGCCAGCAGGTTGCTCAGCAAATCAGCATGCATTACCCGCGCCTTGACGGCGTGCTGCATAACGCCGGGCTGCTCGGCGAAGTGGTGCCAATGTCTGAACAGAATCCCGACATCTGGCAGCAGGTGATGCAGGTTAACGTCAATGGCACCTTTATGTTGACCCAGGCGTTACTGCCGCTGTTGTTGCAGTCTGAAGCAGGCACACTGGTCTTTACCTCCTCAAGCGTAGGCCGCCAGGGGCGCGCCAACTGGGGGGCCTATTCCGTGTCCAAATTCGCCACCGAAGGCATGATGCAGGTGCTCGCCGAGGAGTATCAAAACCGCCTGCGCGTCAATTGCATTAACCCGGGCGGTACGCGAACCGGCATGCGTGCCAGCGCATTTCCGACGGAAGATCCGTTAAAACTGAAAACACCTGCCGATATTATGCCGCTCTATTTGTGGCTGATGGGCGACGATAGCCGCCGCAAAACAGGGATGACTTTCGATGCCCAACCAGGCCGTAAACCGGGGATAGCCCAATGAGTGATGAACGTTACCGCGAGCGCCAGCAGCGCGTGAAAGATAAAGTCGATGCCCGTGTGGCCGCCGCTCAGGAAGAACGTGGCATTGTCATGGTTTTCACCGGCAATGGGAAAGGCAAAACCACCGCCGCCTTTGGGACGGCGACGCGCGCCGTCGGACACGGCAAAAAAGTCGGTGTCATCCAGTTTATTAAGGGCACCTGGCCCAATGGTGAGCGTAATTTGCTGGAGCCGCACGGTGTCGAGTTTCAGGTAATGGCGACCGGCTTTACCTGGAATACGCAGGACCGTGAGAGCGATACGGCCGCCTGTATGGCCGTCTGGCAACACGCAAAACGCATGCTGGCCGATGCATCCCTGGACCTGGTTGTGCTTGATGAGCTGACCTATATGGTGGCCTATGACTATTTGCCGCTGGAAGAAGTACTGAGCGCGTTACGCCAGCGCCCGGCGCACCAGTCGGTGATCATTACCGGTCGCGGCTGTCATCGTGAAATCACCGAGATGGCCGATACCGTCAGTGAACTGCGTCCGGTGAAACATGCGTTCGATGCGGGTATTAAAGCGCAGATTGGCATCGATTATTAAACGAAGAAATGCCGGAAAGGTGAACCTTTCCGGCATGACATCTTAGAACGAGACGGTTACGCCTGCGTAGTACGCGCGGCCCGGTTCGTTGTAGGTGGATGCGCCATCGTTTTCGCGATAAACCCGTTTATCAAACAGGTTGTTGATCCCGGCATTGGCGCGCAGGTTTTTGGTGATATCGTAATTGACGTTCAGGCCAAAAATGGAGTACGGGCTGATTTCACGGTTCGACATCTCGCCCGCTTCGTTGCGGATCTCCGCATTCTGGCGCGGCTTCTGACGGCCATACTGTGTCCAGCTTAATGTGGTATCCAGTTTGTCGGTGATCTGCCAGTCAAGCTGCGAGTTAATGGTAAATTCCGGAATAACCGAGAGCGGGTTTCCGGTTTTTTTGCTCTCAGAGCGGAACATGTAGGTTGCGTTGGTGCGCCACTCAAGCACATCGCGCAGCACTGGAATGGTCAGGTTGCCTTCCAGACCTTCAACGATCGCTTTGCCACCGTTTTCCCAGCGCAGGATATTGGCGCCATTTGAGGCGTAACCCACCACGTCGTCCCCGGCCACGATTTTGTTTTTATAATCGTTGCGGAACCAGGTCACCCCTGCCGCATAGCCATTGTCATGGAACTCAATCCCCACTTCTTTATTGACGCTGATTTCCGGGTCGAGGTCTTCATTACCCAGCAGGAAACAGCTGCCGGAGCTCACGCTCACCGGGCAACCGTTGCCACGGGTTGAGAGCAGATAACCTTCGGTAGACTGGTACAGATTTGGCGCTTTAAACGCTCGCGCGATCCCCGCTTTCAGGGTGAACATATCGCCTAACCCCTGCGAAATGTTCAGGCTCGGGCTCCAGTTGGCTCCAAAAGTGTCGTGATAATCAAAACGCAAACCAGGCAGAACCTGGGTGCTGTCCGTCGCGGCAATGTTATCTTCAAAATAGAGAGAGCTGATGGTTGAACTGTTTTTGCTGCTGCGGTCGCTGGCGCTGCCCGAAACATTACCCACCGTTACGCCCGTGCTATCGGTCGCCGTCATAGAGGCAGGATCATTCAGTTCATCACGGTTCCACTCCGCGCCCAGCGTGACGGTTTGATCCACCAGCAGCTGGAGCGGGAAGTTTACTTCGCCACCGGCACGATAGCTTTCGAGACGGCTGGTTGAATAATCGTCACTGTTGATCATCCCTTCCACTTTACCGGTGGAGCCTTCATCAAGACGCGTGTTGTTGGTTTTTTCGTAGTTGAAGTTGAGTTTAGACGTTCCCCAGTCCCAGATACCGTTATAGGTGATGCCGTAGTTCTGGCGGTACATGCGGTTGGTCTCATCACCATACAGCGTCTTAATTAACCCACCCGGGCTGACGTTGCTGTTGCTGTATTGAGTATCGCCCGCATAGATATTCCCCTGACGACTATAGCCATAGCTGAAGTCGACAATTTGCAACGGGGTAATTTTCCATGACACGACCGCGTTGATATCTTTATTGCGCACGCCTTCACGCCCCGCAGCGGCGGAACCGTTCTGGGCGGTGTTGATATCATAAGCATCGGCGTCCGTTTTGTTCAGGTTGCCGTACAGGCGCATAGTGAGCGCATCACCGGCCAGCGGTCCGCTCAGGTTAAAGTTTGCGCGTTTGGTCGCGCCCTCTTTGCTGTCTTCCGGCTGATTAGTGAACAGTGAGAGCGAGCCGTGCCAGTCGTTGGTCGGACGTTTGGTAATGATATTCACCACCCCGCCCGCCGCACCGGAGCCATAGCGCGCCGCCGCCGGGCCACGAATCACTTCGATGCGCTCAACCATTTCCGCCGGAACCCAGTTGGTGTCACCGCGCGTATCACGCTCTCCACGCCAGCTGTAACGAACAGAGTTGCGCGAGGTTACCGGTACGCCATCGACCATGATGAGGGTATTTTCCGGCCCCATGCCGCGGATATCAATCTGACGGTTGTTGCCACGGCTGCCGCTGGCGCTGTTGCCTGTCAGGTTAACACCGGGCATTTTGCGGATGATGTCGGAGAGGTCATTCACCGGCGGGCTCTTCTGGATATCTTCAGCGGTGATGGTCGAAACGCCCGGCTGCTGTTTCAGTTCCTGCTCGGCGGTCACGATCATGGTTTCGTTATCGGCGAGCGGTTCTGTCGGGTCTTCATTGGCGGCCCATGCGCTGGTGCTCAGTAAGCTGGCCAAAAAGAGTGCAATCGGTTTTTTTCGTGTTGTTACAGAAGTTAACATGCCTTCATTCCCTGTCATGAATCACAAAATTCAAGTGCGCATACTAATGATAATTATTCGCATTTCACATATGATTCATGGAATCTCCTTCACATCTCCTTTTTTGGCTACAAAACAACCAAATCGATAGATTTTGTGAAGGCGGAAAGTCAGGCACAAAAAAAACCGGGCAAACATTGCTGTTTGCCCGGCTTGATAATCAGGAGGTTGATTAACCGTTGCTGCGGCTTCCCCCGCCACGACGCGGGTTACTGACCTGGCTGTGACGCTTCACCGCACGGCGAATCTGATTCGCTTTCATGCGACGTCTGTCTTTCTCAACCGCCACTTTTGATGCGGTTTCTGGCGGTAGCTCAACCAGTTCACGCAGGTAGTTGGTCTGCGCCAGATCCAGTTCAGTATAGCCACCGCGCGGCAGGCCTTTTGGCAGCGGGATATCGCCGTAGCGAACGCGGATAAGACGGCTAACCTGCACGCCCACCGCTTCCCACAGACGGCGCACTTCGCGGTTACGGCCTTCCGTCAGGGTTACGTTGTACCACTGGTTGATGCCTTCCCCACCGGTAAACTTGATGGTTTTAAACGCCGCCGGGCCATCTTCCAACTGTACGCCGCGAGAAAGCTCGCGCACTTTGCTGTCATCAATTTGGCCGAACACGCGCACGGCGTATTCACGCTCAACTTCGCGGCTCGGATGCATCAGGCGGTTTGCCAGCTCACCGTCGGTGGTGAACAGCAGCAGACCGCAGGTGTTCACATCCAGACGACCGACGGCAATCCAGCGCGCGCCGCGCAGTTTTGGCAGACGATCGAATACGGTTGGGCGACCTTCAGGGTCGTTTCGCGTACAGAGTTCACCTTCCGGCTTGTAGTAAGCCAGAACGCGACAAATTTGTTCGACGGACTCTTTAACGGAAATCAAATGACCATCAATACGAATTTTCAGGCCAGGGATCACTTCAACACGATCGCCAAGTTTGGCAATTTTGCCGTCGACGCTCACGCGCCCCGCTTCAATAATCGCTTCGATTTCACGACGGGAGCCGTGGCCAGCACGCGCCAGCACTTTTTGCAGTTTTTCGCTTTTATCGCTCATAGAGCTTCCTTCCGGTGTCGCCTTCACAGGCGTCTGGGTATACTTTCAACAACAATGCGTTGAGTTCAGAAGAACACTAACGCATTGAAAGGTATCTTTTACACGCTAAATGGCGCACCACGTGCGCCATAACAATAATTCGTGGCCGCGTATCTTACATGAATTTCTGATGAAAAGATTCATCTGGTTTATTCACGTTTACAGGAACGGCTTCACATCGCCCACGCCTTCACGCAGCACCACTGGCGCGTCGTCAGTTAAATCAATGACCGTAGTCGGCTGTTGGCCCAGATAACCGCCATGAATAATCAAATCGACCACTTTTTCCAGACGATCTTTAATCTCTTCCGGATCGGATTCAGTAAATTCGCTGCCCGGTAACATCAGGGAGGTCGAAAGCATTGGCTCGCCTAATGCCTCAAGCAACGCCTGGGCGATAGGGTTAGACGGCACGCGCATGCCGATGGTTTTACGCTTTTCCTGTAACAGACGGCGCGGCACCTCTTTCGTCCCTTTCAGGATGAAGGTGTAATTGCCCGGCGTGTTGTTTTTCATCAGGCGAAACGCCACGTTATCGACGTAAGAATAGGTCGACAGTTCGGACAAGTCGCGGCACATCAGCGTGAAGTTGTGGCCATCTGGCAGATGACGAATACGACAGATGCGTTCCATCGCGCCTTTATCTTCAATTTTGCAGCCCAGCGCATAGCCGGAATCGGTTGGGTAGACAATCACCCCACCTTTGCGCACGATCTCAACCGCCTGGTTAATCAGTCGCGCCTGCGGGTTATCCGGGTGGATGTAAAAAAACTGACTCATACTTCCCTCTCAGTAGAATTCTGTGGCGTCTCGAAGCGTTGCCAGATGCCCTCTACCCCGGCGGGTAGCCACAGCTTACGGCCCAGTTCTATCCATGGGCAGGGTTGATGAAAATCAGAACCCTGCGAGGCCAGTAACGCATATTCTCGGGCATAGGTTGCAAGCTGAGCGCGCTCGTGTGGCGCCTGCTGGCACTGCGCGACTTCCATCGCATCGCCACCCTGTTCACTGAAGTGGGCCAGCAATCTTTTTAGCCACTTGGCAGACAGGTTGTAACGAGCCGGATGGGCCATTACCGCCACGCCGCCTGAATGATGAATGACATCAATAGCTTCCCTTATTGTACACCACTGTGGCGGAACGTATCCCGTTTTCCCGCGCGCGAGATATTTTTTAAACACATCGCCAATGGTGTTCGCTTTCCCCTGCTCCACCAGGAAACGGGCGAAATGCCCGCGCGTTACCGCACCGCCGTCGGCCAGTCGCTGTGCGCCTTCCAGCGCGCCGGGAATATGCGCTTTCTCAAGACGCTCGGCAATCATCGCCGCCCGCTCGTTGCGGCGCGCTTTTTGCTGATTCAGAAAGGCGGTTAAGGCCGGATGCGCAATATCAATATTCAGGCCGACAATATGAATTTCGTGATTTTCCCACAGCGTCGAAATCTCAACGCCGGTAATTAAGTTCAGCGCCAGCCCGGCGCGCGCAATCTCTGCCTGCGCCAGAGGGATGCCATCGACAGTGTCGTGATCGGTGATCGCCAGCGTACCTACGCGCATTTCTCCGGCGCGATGCACCAGCGCTTCCGGCGTCAATCGACCATCAGAGGCGGTGGTATGGCTGTGAAGATCGTAAATCACTGCGTATGTTGTGTCGCTCAAAACGGCTCCCGTTGGGCTAATATTCGTATAAGACGGCTCATCATAACGTTTACTGAGGAATTTCTAAAATAAGGGGTTGACTTTGACTCATCGAACTAGTTAACTAGTACGCAAGTTCACTTAAGCAAGGTATCGGCAAATGAAGACGAAAATCAATGTACTGCATGGTTGGTGGCGCACTCCCAGATAACGGGCAGTGTCATCACGTCTGCATTATGCAAACAGATACCCGGCCCGCCACTGAGCGGGCTTTTTATTGAACACTTATTTTACAGAACAGGCGAAACAAACAATGCAAACACCAAAACCAACGCTTGAACTTCTGACCAGTGACGCGATTTATCGTGAAAACCCCACCGCGCTGTTTCATCAGTTATGCGGTTCACGCCCGGCGACGTTGCTGCTGGAATCTGCGGATATCGACAGTAAAAACGATTTAAAAAGTCTGCTGCTGGTCGACAGTGCGCTGCGTATTACCGCACTCGGTGACACTGTCACCATTCAGGCATTAACCGACAACGGCGCGTCCCTGCTGCCGCTGCTCGATGCGGCGCTGCCTGCGGGCGTTGACAACCAGCATCAGGCCAGCGGCCGCGTGCTGACGTTCCCGGCGGTCAGCCAATTGCTGGATGAAGATGCGCGTCTGTGTTCACTTTCTGTATTTGACGCGTTCCGCCTGCTGCAAACGCTGGTGACGCTGCCAGAAGACGAACGCGATGCAATGTTCTTTGGCGGGCTGTTCGCTTATGACCTGGTGGCCGGTTTTGAAGACCTGCCAACGCTTGAGAGCGACACCTCCTGCCCGGACTACTGCTTCTACCTGGCGGAAACCCTGCTGGTGATTGACCACCAGACCAAAAACACGCGCATTCAGGCCAGCCTGTTCACCTCATCATTAAGCGAAAAAGACCGTCTGCTGCAACGCATTGCCGAGCTGCGTCAACAACTGAACGAGCCGCCTGCGGCTCTGCCGGTGGAAACCGTTGAACAGATGCGCTGCGAGACCAACCAAAGCGATGAAGAGTACGGTGATGTGGTGCGCAAAATGCAAAAGGCGATTCGCGCCGGGGAAATTTTCCAGGTGGTGCCGTCTCGCCGCTTCTCTCTGCCCTGCCCGTCGCCGCTGGCCGCTTATGATGTTCTGAAAAAGAGCAACCCAAGCCCGTATATGTTCTTCATGCAGGATAACGATTTCACCCTGTTCGGCGCTTCACCGGAAAGCTCGTTGAAATATGAAGCCGCCAGCCGCCAGATTGAGATCTACCCGATTGCCGGTACCCGCCCACGCGGTCGCCGCGCAGACGGTTCTCTGGACCGCGACCTTGATAGCCGCATTGAGCTGGAGATGCGTACCGACCATAAAGAACTGTCGGAGCATCTGATGCTGGTTGACCTCGCGCGTAATGACCTGGCGCGCATTTGTACACCGGGTAGCCGCTATGTGGCGGACCTCACCAAAGTTGACCGTTACTCCTTCGTAATGCATCTGGTTTCTCGCGTTGTCGGCGAACTGCGTAAAGATCTCGACGTGCTGCACGCCTATCGCGCCTGCATGAACATGGGCACCCTGAGCGGCGCACCAAAAGTTCGCGCGATGCAGCTTATCGCCGCCGCAGAAGGCAAGCGTCGCGGCAGCTACGGCGGCGCGGTTGGTTACTTCACCGCTCACGGCGATCTGGACACCTGCATTGTGATCCGCTCCGCCTTCGTTGAAAACGGCGTCGCCACCGTTCAGGCTGGCGCAGGCGTGGTACTGGATTCTGTTCCCCAGTCCGAAGCCGATGAAACACGTAATAAAGCACGCGCGGTATTGCGCGCTATCGCGACCGCACACCACGCACAGGAGATTTTCTGATGGCTGACATTCTGCTGCTCGATAATATCGACTCATTCACCTATAACCTTGCAGATCAGCTACGCGCCAACGGTCACAACGTGGTGATTTATCGCAACCATGTGCCCGCTCAAACGTTAATTGAACGTCTGGGCACCATGAAAAACCCGGTGCTGATGCTCTCGCCAGGCCCTGGCGCGCCGTCCGAAGCCGGTTGTATGCCGGAACTGTTGACCCGCATGCGTGGCAAGTTGCCGATTATCGGTATCTGCCTCGGACATCAGGCGATTGTCGAAGCCTATGGCGGCTACGTTGGTCAGGCAGGTGAAATCCTGCACGGGAAAGCGTCAAGCATTGAACACGACGGCCAGGCAATGTTTGCCGGGCTGAGCAACCCGCTGCCGGTCGCCCGCTACCACTCGCTGGTCGGCAGCAATATTCCCGCGGGCTTAACCATTAACGCGCACTTTAACGGCATGGTGATGGCGGTTCGCCACGATGCGGATCGCGTGTGTGGTTTCCAGTTCCACCCGGAATCGATTCTGACCACGCAGGGCGCACGCCTGCTGGAACAAACCCTTGCATGGGCGCTGCAAAAACTAGAGCAGACCAACACCCTGCAACCGATTCTGGAAAAACTGTATCAGGCGCAAACCCTGACGCAACAGGAGAGCCACCAGCTATTTTCTGCCGTGGTTCGCGGTGAAGTGAAGCCGGAGCAGCTGGCTGCCGCGCTGGTCAGCATGAAAATTCGCGGTGAGAGCCCGATTGAAATCGCCGGGGCGGCCACCGCATTACTGGAAAACGCCGCGCCGTTCCCACGCCCGGATTATCCGTTTGCCGATATTGTCGGCACCGGCGGCGACGGCAGCAACAGTATCAATATCTCGACCGCCAGCGCTTTTGTCGCGGCGGCCTGTGGGTTGAAAGTGGCGAAGCACGGTAACCGTAGCGTCTCCAGTAAATCCGGATCATCGGACTTACTGGCAGCATTCGGCATCAATCTGGATATGAATGCTGATAAGTCGCGAAAAGCACTGGATGAACTGGGCGTATGCTTCCTGTTCGCACCGAAATACCACACCGGGTTCCGATATGCGATGCCGGTTCGCCAGCAGCTAAAAACCCGTACGCTGTTTAACGTGCTGGGGCCGCTGATTAACCCGGCGCATCCGCCGCTGGCGTTGATTGGTGTCTACAGCCCGGAACTGGTGCTGCCGATTGCCGAAACCCTGCGCGTGCTCGGTTATCAACGCGCGGCCGTGGTACACAGCGGCGGTATGGATGAAGTTTCGCTGCATGCGCCAACCGTCGTGGCCGAGCTTAATCAGGGCGAAATTAAGAGCTATCAGCTGACCGCCGCCGACTTTGGCCTCAAGCCTTACCATCAGGAAGAGCTGGCTGGCGGCACGCCGGAAGAAAACCGTGACATTCTGACGCGCTTGTTACAAGGTAAAGGTGAGACAGCGCATGAGTCCGCCGTCGCTGCCAACGTCGCCATGTTAATGCGCCTTTATGGCCATGAAGATTTAAAAGCCAACGCACAAAAAGTACTGGATGTTCTGCGCAGCGGTGCAGCCTATGATTGCGTCACCGCATTAGCGGCAAGAGGGTAAAAAATGCAGACCGTATTAGCAAAAATCGTAGCCGATAAAGCGATTTGGGTAGAAGCACGTAAACAACAACAACCGTTAGCCACGTTCCAGAATGATGTTCAGCCTACGCAGCGTAGTTTCTACGATGCGCTGCGCGGTACACGCACCGCCTTTATTCTGGAGTGTAAAAAAGCCTCTCCGTCGAAGGGCGTCATCCGTGATGATTTCGACCCTGCGCGTATTGCAGGTGTCTATAAGCATTATGCATCGGCTATTTCCGTGTTAACCGATGAGAAATATTTCCAGGGTAATTTTGAGTTTTTACCTATCGTCAGCAAAATCGCTCACCAGCCGATTCTGTGTAAGGACTTCATTATCGATCCTTACCAGATTTACCTGGCGCGTTTTTACCAGGCCGATGCCTGTCTGCTGATGCTCTCAGTCCTTGATGATGAACAGTATCGCCAGCTCGCCGCCGTCGCCCACAGCCTGAAAATGGGCGTGCTGACGGAAGTGAGTAATGAAGAAGAGCTGGAACGCGCGATTGCGCTGGGTGCAAAAGTGGTCGGAATCAACAACCGCGACCTGCGCGACCTCTCTATCGACCTGAACCGTACCCGCCAGCTCGCACCGCGTTTGGGCCATGACGTAACGGTGATCAGCGAATCGGGGATTAACACCTATGCCCAGGTACGCGAGTTAAGCCACTTTGCCAACGGCTTCCTGATTGGCTCTGCGCTGATGTCGCACGACGATCTGAATACGGCAGTCCGCCGCGTGCTGCTGGGCGAAAATAAAGTCTGCGGGCTGACCCGTCCTCAGGATGCACAGGCCGCCCATGAAGCCGGGGCCATTTACGGCGGGCTGATTTTTGTCGCCACCTCGCCTCGCGCCGTGACGACTGAGCAGGCGCGCGAAGTCATGGCCTCCGCGCCTTTGAATTACGTCGGCGTCTTCCGTAATGCACCGGTGCAGGATGTTGTCGCCCGCGCGACGGAACTCTCACTCGCCGCCGTCCAGTTGCATGGCGATGAAGACCAAGCCTATATCGACGCCCTGCGTGAGCAACTTCCCGCGACAGTGCAAATCTGGAAAGCCCTCAGCGTGGGCGAAACCCTGCCCGCGCGAAATCTGAATCACGTAGATAAATACGTATTCGATAACGGCCAGGGCGGTACCGGTCAACGTTTCGACTGGTCGCTGTTGCAGGGCCACGATCTCAGCAACGTGATTCTGGCAGGTGGATTAGGCGCAGATAACTGCGTAGAGGCAGCCAAAAGCGGCTGCGCCGGGCTGGATTTCAATTCAGGTGTAGAGTCGCAACCGGGTGTAAAAGATGCCAGCAAACTGGCCTCGGTTTTCCAGACACTGCGCGCATATTAAGGTATGAAAGGAGCAACAATGAGCACGTTACTTAACCCCTATTTCGGCGAGTTTGGTGGAATGTACGTTCCGCAAATCCTGATGCCTGCGCTGCGTCAACTGGAAGAAGCCTTCGTCAGCGCACAAAAAGATCCGGCATTTCAGGCGGAGTTTACCGACCTGCTGAAAAACTACGCGGGTCGCCCGACTGCGCTGACCAAATGCCGTAACTTAACAGCGGGTACCAAAACCACGCTGTACCTGAAGCGTGAAGATCTGCTGCACGGCGGCGCGCACAAAACCAACCAGGTGCTGGGCCAGGCATTACTGGCTAAACGCATGGGTAAAACCGAAATCATCGCCGAGACCGGGGCGGGTCAGCATGGTGTGGCATCGGCGCTCGCCTGTGCCTTGCTTGGTCTGAAGTGCCGCATCTACATGGGTGCGAAAGATATTGAACGCCAGTCACCGAACGTTTTTCGTATGCGTTTGATGGGCGCGGAAGTGATTGCAGTGCACAGTGGTTCAGCCACGCTGAAAGATGCCTGTAACGAAGCGCTGCGCGACTGGTCTGGTAGCTACGAAACCGCGCACTATATGCTCGGCACAGCGGCAGGCCCGCACCCGTTCCCGACCATCGTGCGTGAATTCCAGCGCATGATTGGCGAAGAAACCAAAGTTCAGGTGCTGGAAAAAGAAGGTCGTCTGCCAGACGCGGTCATCGCCTGTGTGGGCGGTGGCTCCAACGCCATCGGTATGTTTGCCGATTTTATTACTGAAACCAGCGTCGGTTTGATTGGCGTTGAGCCTGCGGGCCACGGTATCGAAACTGGCGAGCACGGCGCACCGCTGAAACATGGTCGCGTCGGCATCTACTTCGGTATGAAATCGCCGATGATGCAGACCGATGAGGGGCAGATTGAAGAATCTTACTCCATCTCTGCGGGCCTCGACTTCCCGTCTGTCGGGCCACAGCATGCGTATCTGAACAGCATTGGCCGCGCGGAGTATGTCTCTATTACCGATAACGAGGCGCTCGACGCCTTTAAAGAACTCAGCCGTCACGAAGGGATTATCCCGGCGCTGGAGTCGTCACACGCCCTGGCGCACGCGCTGAAAATGATGCGTGAAAACCCGGAGAAAGAGCAGCTTCTGGTGGCTAACCTCTCCGGTCGCGGCGACAAAGACATCTTCACCGTACACGATATTCTGAAAGCTCGAGGGGAAATCTGATGGAACGTTATGACAACCTGTTTGCACAACTCACCGCCCGCAAGGAAGGCGCATTTGTTCCCTTTGTCACCCTCGGCGATCCGAACCCCGAGCAATCGCTGAAGATTATCGATGCGCTGATTGAAGGCGGCGCGGACGCGCTGGAGCTGGGGATCCCCTTCTCTGACCCGCTGGCGGATGGCCCGACCATTCAGAGTGCAACGCTGCGTGCGTTCGCCTCTAACGTCACGCCGACCCAGTGCTTTGAGATGCTGGCGGCGATTCGCCAAAAACATCCGACCATGCCTATCGGCCTGTTGATGTATGCGAACCTGGTATTTAACCGCGGTATTGATGAGTTTTATGCCGAATGCGCGCGAGCGGGTGTTGATTCCGTGCTGGTCGCCGATGTGCCGGTTGAAGAGTCTGCCCCGTTCCGCCAGGCTGCACTGCGCCATAACGTAGCGCCTATCTTCATCTGCCCGCCGAACGCCGATGACGAACTGCTGCGTCAGATTGCTTCACACGGTCGCGGTTATACCTACTTGCTTTCCCGAGCGGGCGTGACGGGAGTGGATAGCCGCGCTGCGCTTCCCCTGCACCACCTCGTTGAAAAGCTGGCGGAATATCACGCCGCCCCTCCGTTACAGGGCTTTGGTATTTCTACGCCAGAGCAGGTGCATGCCTCAATTGAAGCCGGTGCCGCCGGGGCGATTTCCGGTTCTGCCACGGTGAAAATTATCGAGAAGAATCTTGATAAGCCCGACGTTATGCTGGCCGAGTTGAAATCCTTTGCGCAGGCAATGAAGGCCGCAACGCGCCATGCGTAGTGCTGAGTAGGCCGGGCAAGCGTAGCGCCCCCGGCTGATATGCAAAAGCTGCCAACCGGCAGCTTTTTCTTTTAGATGCGGAAAAAATGCAATTAACACAAAATGTAGGGTTGATATCTTAGATGAGAACCATTATCTTTCTCATTAACGAATAGTTGAGCAAATCACTCAGGTATTCGTTACGACATTGCTCACATTGCTTCCAGTATTACTTGCCCGCTTCGTGCGGGCTTTTTTTTATTCCATGACCCGCTCAATCGACCCCTGGTCATTGATATACATGCAGCGATTTCTGCCTGACTGTTTACCCACGTACATCGCGCCATCGGCACGTTCAAGCACGATACGCAGCAATTCCCCCGGAATTGCCCGTGTTAAGCCTGCGGTAACGGTAACCGGAATATCGTATTGCCCAACCCTGATTTGATGATGCTCAATCGCACGCGTGATACGCAGGCCAGCCGCCATCGCTTCCGCCTCACCCTTCGCTTTCAGGATCACGATAAACTCTTCGCCGCCAAAACGGTACACCGGCTCATAATTGCGCGTGCAGCTTTGCAATTTTTGTGCAAAGGCGCGCAAAACTTCATCACCAATAATATGCCCGTAGGTATCGTTAATGCGTTTAAAATGATCGATATCCAGAATCATCACGTACAGATCGCCGTTGCTGCGATCTATAACCTGGCTTTCGAACGATTCATCCAGGATTCTTCTCAACGGCAAACTGGTTAATGCATCATAACTTATACGTAGCTGTAATAAATGTGTCTGATAAACAGTTATGGCCGCGACAAATTCCTGAAGGGCATGTTCAAAATCATTAAACAGTGTCTCTTGTATATTATTCTGTAAAACCGAATCGACTAATTGACGACAAACTTCATGCACCCGAATATGTTTATCATTAATGGTTAATAAAAAACCCTTATCTTCGGTATGAGTGACCAGATATTGATTCAACCAGCCGCCAAACTGGCAGCAGTTATGTGCTTCGAGACTGGTAATGTCATCAGGGCTACCGTCGCGTTTTGCGATAAGGCGGAACGCCTGCACCAGCCAGCGATAGTGCCCCCCGACAGAACGATTCAATCCCGTAAGCAGTTCATCTATCTCTTTTAACTTCCTGTTCATCTGGCCTCCGAAAATAACGTTAAGCGTGTGACGTGAAACATTAACAACAATTCATTAAAACTTTGTCAAGAAAGACAAAAAATAGCATGCGTCACTCAATATTTAATTAATTACAGGGAGAGTTAGCCCTGATTACAATACAATCTAATTAATAACTCTTACGAATACTCTTGTAATATTAGGAAAACTACAATAATACTGTTCGAGAATAAATGAAGACTTCCTGGTTAGGAAGTCTTTCTACAACAAAAATCTAAATCTGAATGATTAGACGCTTACTCTGCCCATTCGATACGGCCACGTCCATTATTCTTCGCCCGATAGAGTGCCTCGTCCACCTTGCGAATAAACGAATCCTGCGCCTCGCCCAAATCTCGTGAACCCACGCCAATACTGATAGAGAGAGGCTGATCGCCATTGACCAGAATCGTTCTCGCATTTTCGAGCACCGATTGCGCAAAGAGATGCATGTCGCTCGCCGAACGCCCCTCAACGATAATGGCGAACTCTTCCCCGCCGATGCGCGCAGGCATCACGCTATCGCTACTTAAATTCAGCAGCTGTTTACCCAGCGCAAACAACACTTCATCGCCGATCAGGTGGCCCCAGGTATCGTTGATGCGTTTGAAAAAATCGATATCCAGAATAATCAGTGAGACCTGACGCCCCTCTTTTTCCCGAATCGTATCGATAAAAAAGCGACGGTTCGGTAATTGAGTCAATTCATCGCGCAGGGATTTAAAGCGCGCATCGACATACAACATATTTATACGCTGAATGATTTTATAGACACCGACCGCCGTCGCCAACATTCCGGCCAGACGCAACATGTCTTCACAATAGAATCCCATCCAGCGGGGCTGCTGAACAATTTCGTCCATCACATCGAACGTCATGCCCGCAATCCACAGCAGAAAACCATAGCGCACCCAACGCAATACGTCATGAGCAAGACGAACCCGCGTTGCGCTCCAGTACATAAAGACAAGGAATATCAGGCCAATACCATCAATATAGAGCCCAGGGTTACGCAGGATTTGCTGCGCATTGCCCAGCGGCTTTCCCGTCAACACGGTTGCCACGACAACCAACACGAAAACGATCGCCACCCACCCCATTCGTCCTGGCTGAACGCCCGTTTTTTCCATCCTGTTTTCAGTCGGCATTAACGTACTCCTGATATCGCCTGCTGGCTTTACGGCAAAATGGTTATCGTAATTTTAGGTAATCTGATATTAATTCTAGCGGTCATTCGCCCCGGAACATAGTGGAATGTATCAGAGCTGATATTGCCCGCCGACGATTATTCAATTATTGTAAATTCGTTTAATACCTTAATAAGAATAAGGATGTTCTTATGTGTACGAATTATTTAGTAATTGCCGCCGCAGCCGTGACCAGCTTTATTCTTGAGATGGACATTGATGTACACACTATCATGCAATGGTTTGATCCCTGGCTGGACGCACTACGAGGATGGGCGCGGTATAGCGATCATTTTTTGCTGAAGTGAAGCGTTCTGGAATGGTGGTTTGATGCACGGGCAAGGCTGGCCGCAGAAGACCAGCCTTGCAAGCCGTTAGAAGCGATAACCTGCTGAGAACATAAACACCCATGGGTCAAGACGCGTACTGACGCTTTGGCGTTCGCCATTGTGTTTAAACTTCACATTGGTATCGATATCCATATACCAGACGGACATATTCACCAGCCAGTCACGGTTGATTAAGTAGTCCATCCCCACCTGCCCTGCGGCGCCCCAGGAATCATCCAGGCTAAGGTCTGAGAGACCAGCTTCTTTACCTGTTTTGTTAAAATCGTTGTCAAAGAATGTGGTGTAGTTAATACCTGCACCAATGTATGGACGCAGTTTGCTGCTGGAATCGCCAAAATACCACTGCGCCATTAAGGTTGGCGGTAAGTGGTGAACGGTGGCGATATCACCCGTAGGGCCGGTGCCCACTTTGTGGCGGAACGGCGTAGCCGCCAGCAGTTCAATACCGATGTTCTCAGTTGCCATATAGGTAAATGTCAGACCTAACTGCGTGTTATTACTAACATTAAATCCACCCAGAGCACCCAGAACGTTGTCTGACCCTTCAGTTGGACGCACCGTTGCAGAACCCGCACGAATGAAAAATTCGCCCGCATCATGGGCCCATGCGCCACCAGACAGTGTTGAAAGTGCTAAGGCCGCCACTGCTAATTTTTTCATACCCACTCCTTTTTTAGGGGTTTTATTAGTCGTGACAAATATACCTACAAATAGTTAATTGGATCGCAACACGGATCACACCAAATGTTAAATTTTAACATTTGTTGATCTGGATTAATTTTTGCTTATTTAGTTGAGATGAAAGATACGTATCTACATCAATTTCATTGGTATTTTTCTGAAACAGAATTGTCCGGATCCCCACTTGCTCTCTTGCAAGCGTCTGGATAATTTAGACGCGACAACTTCTGTTGATGCGTTTTTTTCAGGTGTGCTATGAGCGATTTGAATCCGTGCATGACGTGCGGGGCCTGTTGTGCGTATTTCCGTGTCTCTTTTTACTGGGCTGAAGCCAACGATGGCGGTGGTCTGGTACCTGCGCAGCTTACTGAGCCCCTTACGCCTTTTTTACGTTGTATGATGGGTACCAACAGCAAACATCCGCGCTGTGGGTCACTTGAGGGAGAAATTGGCCACAGGGTCAGCTGTGCTATCTACCCTAATCGCCCTTCGCCTTGCCGTGAATTTGCCATGTCGGGTGAAAATGACGAAGAGAATGAAGCCTGTAATCGTGCCCGGGCGCGCTACGGCTTACCTCCTCTTTACAAAGATATGCTTTTCCATACGAGTCTTGAGGCTGCAACGAGTGTATTAACTGCGGTACAATCAGCGCCTAATTAACACCTGTATAATCAAGGAGAGTGCATGTCTATCACGGCGCAGTCCGTATACCGTGACACGGGCAATTTTTTCCGTAATCAGTTTTTAACCATTTTGCTGATTGCGCTGCTGTGCGCATTTATCACCGTGGTGATTGGTCACGCCTTTACACCCAGCGATGAACAGCTTGCTCTCTTACGTCAGGGTGACAACCTCACCGGAAGCGTCGGTCTGTTTGATCTGGTACAAAACATGACGCCAGAGCAGCAGCAAATCCTGCTGCGTGCTTCAGCGGCATCAACGTTTTCTGGGCTGATTGGCAACGCCATTCTGGCTGGCGGCGTCATGCTGATGATTCAACTGGTCTCTGCCGGTCATCGCGTCAGTGCCCTGCGCGCCATTGGCGCAAGCGCGCCTATCCTGCCTAAACTGTTTATACTGATCTTCCTCACCACCTTTATGGTACAGATGGGCGTAATGCTGATCGTCGTGCCGGGCGTGTTGTTGGCCATTGTGCTGGCTTTCGCGCCTGTCATGTTAGTGCAGGATAAAATGGGTATCTTCGTATCGATGCGTAGCAGCATGAAACTGGCGTGGGCAAATATGCGCCTGGTTGCACCGGCGGTCATCGGCTGGCTGCTGGCGAAAACGCTGTTACTGGTGTTCGCACCGAACTTTGCCGTGCTGACGCCGAACGTTGGTGCGGTAGTGGTGAATACGCTCAGCAACCTTATCTCTGCCGTGTTGCTGATTTATTTATTCCGCTTGTATATGCTTATTCGCAACTAATTTTCCTGCAGGCCCGATTGTCTTTGGGCCGCAACTGGAGTACGGAATCGAAGTATGAAGCAGTTTCTGGATTTTTTACCGCTGGTCGTCTTCTTCGCGTTTTATAAGATTTACGACATTTACGCCGCAACGTCTGCGCTGATTGTCGCAACCGCTATCGTTCTGATCTACAGCTGGGTACGCTACCGCAAAGTCGAAAAAATGGCGCTTATCACCTTTGTTCTGGTCGCGGTTTTCGGTGGCTTGACGCTCTTCTTCCACAACGATGAATTCATCAAGTGGAAAGTCACCGTGATTTACGCGCTGTTTGCCGGTGCGCTGCTGGTGAGCCAGTGGGTGATGAAAAAACCGCTGATTCAGCGCATGCTGGGTAAAGAACTAACGCTGCCTGCGTCGGTGTGGTCCAATCTCAATATCGCCTGGGCCGTATTCTTTATTCTCTGCGGCCTGGCCAATATCTATATTGCGTTCTGGCTCCCGCAAAACATTTGGGTCAACTTTAAGGTCTTTGGCCTGACGGCAATGACGCTTCTGTTTACCGTACTGAGCGGCGTTTACATCTATCGCCATATGCCGCAGGAAGAGAAGTAACACCGTCTTCTTTCGGACACACAAACAGGCACACAGCATTTATTGTGTGCCTTTTTTATTGTCATCACAGGGGAACCCTTGAGGCAACTTAGTGATGAATAACACCCATCTCAATGAGCGCCTGCGCAGTCAGGAGGATAAAAATAATCGCGACGAGTGGCGTATACATGTTCAATCTCCCGCCCAGACTATTGCTACAATTTTAGTTTAGTCTGACCTGCATTTTTATCACCGGAAATTGCCAATATTTCCCCAGGCTTCAGCACGATGTACTATCTTAAGATTGCACGTTTTTTCTCCCGCGAGCCCCGTCTGACGCGCGTTTCACTATTCTCCTTGCCCATTTCGTAGTAGCATCCCGCCCGACGTCTTTTGAATAAGCACAGGGATTATAATGACACTGAAAAATGACGCCCCGCAGGGTGAACTGGTTTTACGCACGCTCGCCATGCCAGCGGATACCAACGCTAACGGAGACATCTTCGGCGGCTGGTTAATGTCACAAATGGATATTGGCGGCGCGATTCTGGCGAAAGAGATTGCACATGGCCGGGTGGTTACCGTGCGGGTTGACGGCATGACCTTCCTGCGCCCGGTTGCCGTGGGCGATGTTGTTTGCTGCTATGCGCGCTGTGTAAAAAAAGGCAATACGTCGATTACGGTGAATATTGAGGTGTGGGTTAAGAAGGTGTCGTCTGAGCCGATTGGCCAGCGTTACAAAGCCACTGAAGCGCTGTTTATCTATGTGGCGGTTGACCCTTCCGGCAAACCGCGTGCGATCCCTGCCGACTAATACGACGCCCGGCCATTCACCGGGCGCCAAAATCCGTTAGATAAAACCGAGTACTTTAAAGAAGAAGTAACCTATTACGATCACCACAATCGGCAGAATATAGAGCGGAAAAATTTGCAGGAAGATGGTGTTGTGCGGCACCTTTATTTTTGCTTCCAGCGCCTCGCGCGTCATTCCTTCTTCGCCCTTTGCTTTTTCCAGGATCATTTGATCGTTAACGCCTTCACGCAGAAACTTCGCCTGGCGACTCATGCGTGCGCCAGAGTCCTGCAAGGCCAGCGCAATGAACACCAGCGCGAAAATCAGCCAGAACATCACGTTCAGCCCCTGCTGGAAGTTTGGCGTCGGCGAGTTATACCAGAAGAAATTCAGGAACGGCGTGTTGAAACGCATCATCTCGATCATCACGTGCGCGAAATCCATCATCACCGCATCGATGCCCGGCTGTTTTTCGCTGTGATCGTACATAAATTTCAGTACCGAGATCAGCGTTGAAATGAGCGCAGGAATGAAAATCACCCAGCCTAAAATACGTTTGAGAATCGCGATGCGTCCCGCTTGTTGATACGTCATGGGTTCCCCTTGTTCAGACGTCTTTTTGTCAGGCTATATCTTATCAGTCTACCTGCTGGCAGCCATTTTTCCCGACTTTACGCGCGATATGATATACCATATTAAACGGCATTCATCGCCTAAGTTACTCAACAGAGAGGTTGTTATGTCCGCAGAGCGCCAGATACTCGCCGCTATTTTTGATATGGATGGATTACTGATCGATTCCGAGCCGCTTTGGGATCGTGCTGAACTGGAGGTCATTGCGAGCCTTGGCGTTGATATTACCCGCCGCAACGAACTGCCGGATACCCTGGGTCTGCGCATCGATATGGTGGTGGATCTGTGGTTTGCCCAGCAGCCATGGAACGGGCCGAGCCGTCAAGATGTCACTGCGCGCATTATCGAACGCGCCATCAGTCTGGTGGAAGAAACTCGCCCGCTGCTGCCGGGTGTGCGTGAAGCTGTCGCCCTGTGCAAAGCAAACGGTCTGAAGGTCGGACTTGCATCGGCCTCTCCGCTGCATATGCTGGAAAAAGTGCTGACTATGTTTGAGCTGCGCGATCAGTTCGATGCGCTGGCATCGGCGGAAAAACTGCCGTACAGCAAGCCGCATCCGCAGGTTTATCTCGACTGCGCCGCGAAACTAGGCGTCGATCCGCTCACCTGCGTGGCGCTGGAAGATTCTGTTAATGGCATGATTGCCAGCAAAGCCGCGCGTATGCGCTCGGTAGTGGTGCCCGCAGAAGAAGGACAAAACGATCCTCGCTTCGTACTGGCCAATGTCAAACTGCACTCCTTAGCCGATTTAACGCTGAGCGATCTTCGCGGTTAACACCTTTCGCGGGCAACGCCAGGTTGTCCGCAAATCCAACGCCCGTCAAATTATTGAAACATCGTTTCATTTTGGTTTGAGTTTTTCATCACGCCCTTCTATGCTTGTCGTATGGATCAGCCATAACGACAATAACAGCATACAGAGGTCACTATGATACTGAACGCCTTCAACCTGAACGGTAAAGTTGCGCTTGTCACCGGGTGCGATACGGGTTTGGGACAAGGAATGGCTTTGGGGCTTGCGGAAGCGGGCTGCGATATCATTAGCGTCAGCCGCAAAATACCCGAAGAGACATCCGCCAAAGTACTGGCTCTTGGGCGTCGGTTCAGCGCCATTCAGGCGGATCTCAGCCGTCAGGATGCGATTGCAGATATCGTGACGAAGTCGGTCACAGCGATGGGCCACATCGATATTCTGGTAAACAACGCCGGAACCATCCGTCGGGAAGATGCGCTCTCTTTCAGCGAAAAAAACTGGGATGACGTGATTAACCTGAATCTGAAGTCGGTTTTTTTCCTGTCTCAGGCGGTGGCGAAACAGTTTCTGCATCAGGGCGGCGGCGGGAAAATTATTAATATTGCCTCGATGCTCTCCTTCCAGGGCGGGATCCGCGTCCCCTCTTATACCGCGTCTAAAAGCGGCGTGCTGGGAATCACGCGTCTGCTGGCTAACGAATGGGCGCAGCATAACATCAACGTTAACGCGATTGCGCCGGGGTATATGGCGACCAACAATACGCAGCAACTGCGTGACGATGCTGAGCGCAGCAAAGAAATTCTCGACCGTATCCCCGCCGGGCGCTGGGGTTCACCGGAAGATTTAAAAGGCCCGGCAGTATTCCTCGCGTCGTCCGCGTCTGACTATATCAACGGCTATACGCTGGCGGTGGATGGCGGCTGGCTGGCGCGTTAATTTTTTAACAAAGAGTTACACCGTAACCTCTTCCGCCTACTGTATAAAAACCCTATACTGTATGAATTGACAGTTTTATCGGGTTTTATCATGACGGCGGAAGGCCACCTGCTCTTTTCCATCGCCTGTGCGGTATTTGCTAAAAATGCCGAGCTTACGCCTGTGCTGGCGCAAGGCGACTGGTGGCATATCGTGCCGTCAGCGGTGCTGACCTGCCTGCTACCGGATATCGATCACCCGAAATCGTTTCTCGGTCAGCGGCTAAGCTGGCTGTCGAAGCCCGTGGCCCGCGCATTTGGCCATCGCGGGTTCACCCACAGTTTGCTGGCTGTTTTCGCCCTGCTCACGGTTTTCTATCTTAAAGTGCCGGACAGCTGGTTTGTTCCCGCCGACGCGCTTCAGGGAATGGTTCTGGGCTATCTCAGCCATATTCTGGCCGATATGCTCACCCCTGCGGGCGTGCCGCTGCTATGGCCATGCCGCTGGCGTTTTCGTCTGCCGATACTCGCGCCACAAAAAGGCAATCAACTAGAACGTTTTCTGTGCATGGCGCTGTTCGCTTATGCCGTCTGGATGCCGCAGTCGTTGCCGGAAAACAGCGCCGTTCGTTGGTCATCGGGAATGATTAATTCGCTGCAAATGACCTTTAATCGCTTTATAAATCACCAGATCGAACAATAACCGCACAAAACTATCACTTTTGTCATAATCCATTCCATTTGGATATAAGCGACGATCGCCAGTTCTGTTAACCTTTTCACATCTGACCAGCCCGGTGAGGCTGGCTATATAATGAAATCAGGAGAACGGGGATGAACTTTCCATTAATCGCGAACGTTATCGTGTTCGCGGCACTGCTGTTACTGCTGGCGCAAACGCGTCACAAACAGTGGAGTCTGGCAAAAAAAGTACTGGTCGGTCTGGTGATGGGGGTCGTGTTTGGCCTCGCGCTGCAATTTATCTATGGTTCCGACAGCCAGATTCTTAAAGATTCTATTCAGTGGTTCAACGTCGTTGGTAATGGCTACGTACAACTGCTGCAAATGATTGTTATGCCGCTGGTATTCGCCTCGATTCTCAGCGCCGTGGCCCGTCTGCATAATGCGTCACAGCTGGGTAAAATCAGCTTCCTGACCATCGGTACGCTGCTGTTCACTACGCTGATTGCTGCACTGGTCGGCGTACTGGTCACCAACCTGTTTGGCCTGACGGCGGAAGGTCTGGTCCAGGGTACCGCTGAAACCGCGCGCCTGGATGCCATTCACAGTAACTATGCTGGCAAGGTTGCTGACCTGAACGTGCCGCAGCTGCTGCTCTCCTTTGTGCCAAAAAATCCGTTTGCCGATCTGACCGGCGCGAACCCAACTTCTATCATCAGCATCGTCATCTTCGCCGCGTTCCTGGGTGTGGCGGCGCTGAAACTGCTGAAAGATGACGAGCCGAAAGGCCTGCGCGTTATCGCGGCAATCGACACGCTGCAAAGCTGGGTGATGAAACTGGTTCGCCTGGTCATGCAACTGACCCCTTACGGCGTGCTGGCGCTGATGACCAAAGTCGTGGCGGGCTCTAACCTGCAGGACATCATCAAACTCGGCAGCTTCGTAGTGGCCTCTTACATCGGTCTGGCTATTATGTTCGCCGTACACGGCCTGCTGCTGGGCGTGAACGGCGTCAGCCCGCTGAAATACTTCCGTAAAGTGTGGCCGGTTATTACTTTTGCTTTCACCAGCCGTTCCAGCGCCGCATCCATTCCGCTGAACGTGGAAGCACAAACGCGCCGTCTGGGTGTTCCTGAATCTATCGCCAGCTTCTCCGCCTCTTTCGGCGCGACGATCGGTCAGAACGGCTGTGCGGGTCTTTACCCGGCAATGCTCGCCGTTATGGTTGCGCCAACCGTTGGCATCAACCCGCTCGATCCGCTGTGGATTGCGACCCTGGTCGGTATCGTCACCGTGAGTTCTGCGGGTGTGGCAGGCGTCGGCGGCGGTGCAACCTTCGCGGCGCTGATTGTACTGCCAGCAATGGGCTTACCGGTCACGCTGGTCGCGCTGCTGATTTCCGTTGAGCCGCTGATCGATATGGGCCGTACCGCACTGAACGTCAGCGGCTCCATGACTGCCGGCACCCTGACAAGCCAATGGCTGCGCCAGACGGATAAAGAAATTCTGAACAGCGAGGATGATGCGGAACTGGCGCATCGTTAACCTCTTCCTTCGTTATAGAAAGCCTCTTTTGCTTCGTCATAAGAGGCTTTTTTTATGTTTTTCACCCACCGTGCGCGGCTCCCTGCCGGTATGTCCGCATTCGGACATCCCCCTTCATAAAACTAAGTTAGATTAAATTCATAACCATATGATATTTAATCAATTTAATAACAGACCATTCAGTTATTCATGCCAAATATAATTCGTTATGTGATCGCTTTCGGTATTTGCTCAAACAAAAAACGTTCATCATGATGTCATGACATCATGATCAATAGTTGAACAATGAAGGGCCGTGGCGATGGACATCGATAAACAAAGCAAGCTCCCCATGTACGCACAACTGTTCGAAATCATTACCCGTCAAATTTCATCGGGTGAGCTTAAAGAGGGAGACCAATTACCCTTTGAGCGTGAGCTTTGCGAAATCCATAGCATCAGCCGCACCACGGTAAGACAGGCAATGGCCGAACTGGAAAAAGAGGGATACATCTACAAAATTCATGGCAAAGGCATGTTTGTCCGTGGTCAGGCGGTAAAACAAAGTTTGATGACCGTGTACAGTTTCCACGAAGAAATGATGCGCCTTAACAGGCAGCCCTCAAGCCAAATTCTTACCTTTGAGCTCATTGCTCCCTCGAGCGCCGTTGCACAAAAATTGCAAACTGATGAATTTGTTTATCACATTATTCGCTTGCGCTCGGCGAACGCCGATCCCGTGCTGTATGAGGAAACTTATTTGGTTCAAAGCCATTTCCCTGGTTTTACACGAGAAATACTTGAACAGGACAGCTTATATAACGTCATTAAAGAAAAATATAACATTGCCTTTCGCAGAGCGATCGACACATTCAGAGCTATTAACATCCCTGTGTCAATCGCATCTTTCCTTCATGAAAAACAGGGAGTCTCAGGTCTACAAATTGAAAGGGTAGCATTTATAGGGCTGACGCCCGTTGAATATACTATCGAGATTGCTCGTGGTAGCAAATTTGAATACACCATTGAATTGCAAGGTGTCACGATGAATTCAGCAATATCTACCGTATAGTTACTGTTTCTCGCAATCATCAAAGTTGTTAATTTAATTAAAGGATATCATTATGAAATTAACCGTACTTGGCGGCGGAGGGGTTCGTGCGCCCTACCTCGCGAAAACTTTAGCGTTGCAATCGAAAGATGTTTCTATCTCCGAGATATGTCTAATGGACATCAACGAAGAGAAACTCAATATTTATGGTCGGTTAGCAATTGCTATTGCCAAAATGATTAATCCCGATCTCAATATTTATACCACCAGCGACGCGAAGCTTGCATTACAGGATGCCAACTATGTTATCACCACCCTTCGTGTGGGCGGGGACAGCAGCCGCGTCTTTGATGAAAAACTTGCACAGCATTATAAGATACTCGGGCAAGAAACGACCGGCATTGGCGGTTTTGCAATGGCATTACGCTCCATCCCGGTGTTAAAAGAATATCTCGACCTTGCACGTAAAGTTTCGGCTAAAGATGTACTCTTTTTTAATTTTACCAATCCATCGGGTCTGGTGACTCAGGCGTTAATCAACGCCGGTTACGATAATGTGTATGGTATTTGCGATGGCCCTGCTAGTTTCATGCGCGAAGTTGCACACATGCTTGATGTCGACATCATGAGATTCTCTGCTACCTGCTATGGGTTAAATCATCTTTCGTTTTATCGCGATTTTAGTGTCGACGGTCATGATGTTTCAGATACAGTGCGCGCGCACAAAAATCTTTTTACCGATACGGAAATGAAGTTATTCGAGCACAACACGCTACCGCTCCTGAACAAGGAACTTCCCAACGAGTATCTTTACTTCTTCTTTAATAACAAAAAGATCATTCAATCTATTGAAACAAATGGTTGTGCACGCGGCGAAACGATTGAAAACATCAACAAGAGGATGCTGGAGGATCTCACCACTCACCAACAAGCCACGGTCGAACAACAATTTGATATTTTTGCAAAATATTTGCTCGAGCGTGAAAATTCTTACTTCGCCATCGAGAGCGAAGGTAAACGCGACAATCATTATCAGGCATTGAAACTCAGTGAGTTTATTTCTGCACCCGATACTGGTGGCTACTCAGGCATCGCATTGAATATTATTCGCGGTCTTCAGGGGAAAACAGCTTATCCGATGACCATTCTGGTGAAAAATAATCAAAGCATTCGCGAATTGCAACCCAATGATGTGATTGAGATTACTTGCGATCTTATTGATAAAAAAATCATCCCTCGTTGTGTAGATAACATTCCTCCTTATCAACTGCACATTATTAAAACGATCAAAACCTTTGAAAACCTGACAATTAATGCGATAGAGAAACACTGTAAGACCAGCGCCATACAGGCACTAATGATCCACCCACTCATTAATGACTACTGTATTGCAGAAGAGATCTTACAGACGCTATTAACTGAATATAAAACCTATACAGGAGAGTGGCACTAATGAAACTGGCAATTTGCTCTTCAGATAAATTTAACGCCATTCTCGGTAATGAACTCATCAAAGCATTGCAGCAGCCAGGAGCCGTGTGTCTTGCTTCGGGCGATACCCCACAGGCAGCCTATCAATATGTTGCTGAATACTATCATCGTCATCCCTTCCCCATTCGCGCGACGCTTATAGGGCTGGATGAATGGGCAGGCCTGGGTCCGGACGATGTGGGAAGTTGTCAATACTACATGCACCTGGATTTGTTCGACAAACTACCACTCAAACCGGGCCAACTCATCGAATTCAATGCCAGGCAGACACCGCAGGCCCTGGCTGGCGAATGTGAAAAAATGAATCGATTGTTGGATTCTCTAACCCTTAACCTGGTTATTTTGGGCGTCGGTCAAAATGGACATCTTGGGTTAAATGAGCCGGGTACTGATTTCACAACCGGCGCGCACGTGACGACGCTCAGCCCATCTACGATTAACGTCGCCCAAAAATACTTTACTCAGCAAACTCCCTTAACGCATGGGATCACGCTTGGGATAGCTAATATTCTTAAAAGTGAAAAAATTATTCTTACTATCAGAGGGAAGCACAAGAACGAAATTGCCCAGCGTATTATTTTTGACCAGCCAGATATCATGTTACCGGCGAGCAG
Organism: Pseudocitrobacter corydidari; assembly: GCF_021172065.1. Lineage (NCBI taxonomy): Bacteria > Pseudomonadati > Pseudomonadota > Gammaproteobacteria > Enterobacterales > Enterobacteriaceae > Pseudocitrobacter > Pseudocitrobacter corydidari. Next base: position 1,631,959 of record NZ_CP087880.1, read on the forward strand.
CCTAAAGCTTCATAATAATACTGTGCTGTTAATAGATGATGAAGTCTTACATCGGGAATCACTCTATGACTGATGAGCAAAAATGGTTCAGCATTATCGCCTTTGCTGGAGAAAGTTTCTCTCTTTTAAATGAGGCTTTAATTGCAGCCAAAAAGCAAGATTTCGATGCCTCGCAACGTTTGCTTGGGGATTCAGAAAACATTCTAAAGGAAGCTCATCACATACAAAATGAACTATTAGAAAATGAAATAAATGGAAAGTCCATAGAATTTTCGATGTTGTTCACTCATGCCCAGGATCATTTAATGAATGTGATACTGGCACAAAATATTTATCGCGAACTTATCGAATTACAACATAACAAGCATTAAGGATAATGTACTATGACTTATGATAATGTCGGTATTCTTCTGGTTTGTAATCTTGGCGCTTCCACTAGCGTTATGGTCTCTAAAATGCGTGAAGTTGTCGCTCAAAGTGCGATGTTAAAAGACAAAAACATTCGAATTGATGCTCGTAATGCCGGAGATTTAAAAGCGTATATTGAGGCCTATGATGTCGTCCTCATCGGCCCACAGATGAAGCATAAATTCGTTGAATTAAAGAGTGTTGCTGATGCGTTTAACAAGCCTATTGAAGTGATCGACAGTAAAGCCTATGGGATGGCTGATGGCGGCCTGATTTTGAAACAAGCTTTATATCTCTATAATACTTCCCGCGTTTAAACTCAGGAGTTTCCATTATGCAAACTTCTCACGGGCATCTCAAAAAATTTGAGACGCATATGGTAACTATTGCCACAGCTATTGAGCAGAATCGCTTTATCTCATCGATAAAAAATGGGATGATCAGTTTAATGGCTATTTTGATGGTAGGTTCAATAAGTCTGATTGTTGCGGGTCTTGGATCGTTGTTTTCTTCTGATTCGGCAATGGGCGTTTTTTTTACCACTTATGGATCCTTACTACAGCTCCCCTTTACTTATACTTTCGGACTGCTTTCAGTATATTGTGCCATCACTATTAGCTACCATCACACTCAGCGTATCAACGTAACCCCGCTCTATCCGATAATCAGTGCGGTAATGGTCACCATAATACTCAACACAAAAATCATCGATGGGAATATCAACATTGCATTCCTTGATTCACGAGGATTGTTTGTTGCGATTTTTGCTTCGCTGGCTACCGTTGAGTTTATCAGTTGGGCCTATCGAAAAAAGATTACTATCCGCATTAGTGGTCTACCGGATATGATCGCCAAAACATTTGAGTCTATATTTCCGTTGTTGTTTGTCGTGGTTATCGCGAGCCTTATCACGGCAACTAGCCAGGCGTTCTTCCATCAGCAGATCCTTCCTGAGCTGTTTACAACGGCGCTAGCACCTGCGGTCAGCGGAATTGATTCTGTATGGGGAGTGTACATTATCATCCAGATGGAAATGATTTTCTGGTTCTTCGGTTTGAATGGCTATGCGATTTTGATCGGTTTCACGCTTCCATTCATGACACAATATCTCTCCCTCAACGCGGCCAGTTTTGCACAGGGTTTGCCTACTGAACATGTATTTACCGAAGGATGGTGGGGGGCATTTGCGGCCTGTACTGGCTCCGGCATTACCGGTTCCATCGCGATTTTGGGATTGTTTAGCAAGTCAATGCAATTAAAAGCGGCAGGAAAAGCCGCTATCGTACCGTCCTTGTTTGGTATCTCGGAGCCTGTCGTTTATGGCTTCCCGATTGCCTTTAACCCTTACTTTTTTGTTCCGTTTGTTATTGGCACGCCGATACTGGCATCAATTATCTTTTTGATTTTTGATTTCGGTTTTGTGAATGGCCCTATTGCGCAGGTCGGTGGTATCCCAACGCCCTTCGCGCAGTACTTTATGACAATGGATTGGCGTGCTCCGATCCTGGCTATTCTCATTATTCTGGCGGGTGTCGTCATGTATTTCCCGTTCTTTAAAATGTACGAACGCAGTTTAATCAAGAAAGATGAGGAACTCGATCAACAGAATAAAAAATACGATGACTTAGGATTAGACTTTTAACACTTGCACACTTAAGAAAAAACCGCTGATAAATCAGCGGTTTCAGATTACTGACAACGTGCGCTTTGTTATTGCCGGATGCGGCGTAAACGCCTTATCCGGCCTACAAAATATGGCAGAAATAACGTAGGCCTGATAAGCGTAGCGCATCAGGCAATTTTGCGTTTGTAATATTCAGCATTAACGATCACTCGTCGCTCATATCCCCTTCCTGCTTCATCTGCACCGCCCAACGCTGTGCAGACTCGGGTACGCTAAACGCCTGCGAACGCCGGAAAGCGTTCCCCATCAACACAAACGCAACATATTTCCCGCGCAGCAGCCACACATCACGAAAGCCGTCCACCTTGGTAGCGTGATCGGGAGGAGCGGGTTCGGTTCGGGGAATGTAGCTGATGACCTGTCGGTTTTGTTGGCGAAGCGGTTTCATAAACGGTTATTTCAATCACTCGGGCAAAAACAGGAATATTCTATAATAGCCGATTTATCCCCGCCCCGTCGCGCCTTACGTGGTTTTCTGGCGTCGGAATGGCGCTTTTACCGGCACCATTAGCCCCTGAGTTCCTGATAAAACATGATATTGCTCTATAGTTAGAAGGGTTTTGCCGCAAAATCGGCCAACTTTCAGTAATGGAAACAGGAGATGAGCATGTCGGATCAACACAATAAACCCAAAACCCATCAATCACCGGTCCACGATTCGAGCGAATCAAAACCCGGTCTGGATTCCCTGGCACCTGCGGACGGTTCCTGGAGACCGACACCTAAACCTACCGCTCCAGGCGAAGAACCTACCGCGCCGGGAAGTCTGAAAGCGCCAAAAACCAGCAATGAGAAACTTAAGGCGCTTGATAAGCAGCGTAAAGGCGGCGAAAACTTCCCGCTGACGACCAATCAGGGCGTTCGTATTGCTGATGACCAGAATTCTCTGCGCGCCGGTAGCCGTGGCCCTACGCTGCTGGAAGATTTTATTCTGCGCGAGAAAATCACCCACTTTGACCATGAGCGTATTCCGGAGCGCATCGTCCACGCCCGTGGTTCTGCGGCGCACGGTTATTTTCAGCCTTATGAAAGCCTGAGTGATGTCACGAAAGCGGACTTCCTTTCCTCGAAGGAGAAAATTACGCCTGTTTTCGTGCGTTTCTCAACCGTGCAAGGTGGCGCGGGGTCAGCCGATACGGTGCGTGATATCCGCGGCTTTGCCACCAAGTTTTATACCGATGAGGGTATTTTTGACCTGGTCGGCAATAACACCCCCATCTTCTTTATTCAGGATGCGTTGAAATTCCCTGATTTTGTTCATGCGGTAAAACCTGAGCCGCATTCTGCGATGCCGCAGGGGCAAAGCGCGCATGATACGTTCTGGGACTACGTCTCACTGCAGCCGGAAACACTGCACAACGTGTTCTGGGCGATGTCGGACCGCGGGATCCCCCGAAGCTATCGCACCATGGAAGGCTTTGGCATTCATACGTTCCGTTTAATCAATGCCGAAGGGAAAGCGACGTTTGTACGTTTCCACTGGAAGCCGGTCGCCGGAAAGGCGTCCCTGCTGTGGGATGAATCGCAGAAACTTACGGGGCGCGATCCCGACTTCCACCGCCGCGACCTGTGGGAAGCGATTGAAGCGGGCGATTACCCGGAATATGAACTGGGGCTGCAACTCATCCCGGAAGAGGATGAATTCAAATTCGACTTCGACCTGCTCGACCCGACCAAGCTTATTCCCGAAGAGCTGGTCCCGGTGCAGCGCGTCGGGAAAATGGTGCTTAACCGCAATCCGGATAACTTCTTCGCCGAGAATGAACAGGCCGCGTTCCACCCAGGGCATATTGTTCCCGGCCTGGATTTCAGTAACGACCCCCTGCTTCAGGGACGTCTGTTCTCCTATACCGATACGCAGATCAGCCGGCTTGGCGGGCCAAACTTCCACGAGATCCCAATTAACCGCCCAACCTGCCCGTATCACAACTTCCAGCGCGATGGCATGCATCGTCAGGATATCGATAGCAACCCGGCAAACTACGAGCCAAACTCGATCAACGATAACTGGCCGCGCGAAACACCGCCGGGGCCGAAACGTGGCGGTTTCGAGTCGTATCAGGAACGCGTTGATGGGCATAAGGTACGCGAGCGTAGCCCTTCCTTTGGTGAGTATTACGCTCAGCCTCGCCTCTTCTGGAACAGTCAGACGCCGATTGAGCAACAGCATATTATTGATGCTTTTAGTTTCGAACTCAGCAAAGTCGCACGCGAGTGGATCCGTGAACGGGTCGTTGATCAACTCGTCAGCGTCGATATTCGTCTGGCACAGGCCGTTGCAGAAAATTTAGGTATTACCCTCAGTGACGAGCAGCAAAATCGACAACCGCCTGGGGATGTCAATGGGCTGGATAAAGATCCCACCCTCAGCTTATATGCAATCCCCAGCGGTGGCGTAAAAGGACGTGTGGTGGCGGTTCTGCTTAATCAGAACACGGCATCCGCTGATGTGCTGACGCTTCTGAAAGGGCTAAAGGCACAAGGCGTGCATGCCAAACTGCTCTATTCGCGTATGGGGGAAGTGACCGCCGATGATGGTTCAAAACTGCCTGTCGCCGGTACATTTGCCGGTTCGCCTTCACTGACGGTGGATGCGGTTGTCGTGCCTGGCGGCGATCTCAGCGATCTGCTAAAAAGTGGCGACGCGCAATACTACCTGCTGGAAGCCTACAAACACCTTAAGCCAATCCTGCTGGCGGGCGATTCGCGTCAGTTTAAAGGCCTGCTAAACGTCGATAGCCAGGGCGAAGAAGGTATTGTCGAAGGCGATACGATTGCCAAATCAACCGTGGAAGATTTGCTCAGTCTGGTCGCAGCGCATCGCGTTTGGTCACGCGCTGGCAAAGCGGCGGCGATACCGGCATAAAAAAATGCCCGGTGACGGATGACCGGGCAAAAAGCACAACATTCTCTCAACTCGCAGAATCAGACGTCGCGATAGGTGCCGAGACGATAACCCCGTTCCGCAATGGCATTTTTCAGCGATGGCGAAGTGAGGACATCCAGCTCAGCCAGTCGTGGGTAGCAGTAAGCGCTGCCCATGATTGTCTTATCAACAAACGCCGGGTGGCACATCACCTCAACTGAGGGTTCATCGCGTTGCACAGATTTATCCAGTACCTGCAGGAATAACGCTTCGGAAATCTCATCACCGTAGAACTCACTGCTGAATCCGGCGCTACTGCGTACGTCATCCGGTGCGCCCTCTGCCGGCGGAAGAGAGCGGTCAATACGTAACGCCACGCCCTTCTCTAAGGCAAACTTCGCCACCAGCGGGTAGATCTGCGGGATCATATGCACATGGTGATGGCTATCAATGTGCGTTGGCGCAGTGTCGAAAATGGCGACAAAGCGATCGAACTGGCATGCCAGCTCATGCGCAATTTCGTCCAGCGGCAGCGTATCGTTTTCCGCCATCTGCCAGATCCATTTCCCCAGTTTGCCTTCACGGGTCAGCCCCGGCATCTCAGAGAGCGGTTCGCCCAGCGTCAGGACAAAGTGCATTCCGACGGCCAGCTCCGGCGTACGGCGGCTCAGTTGCGCCGCATGTTCAATCTCCGCGCCGTTCACCAGCGCGGTGGTTGAGGTCACCAGTCCATTTTTACAGGCGTCGATAATGCCGTAGTTCTGCCCTTTGCTCAGGCCGAAGTCATCAGCATTGACGATCAGCAGTCGTTCCATCGTACCTCCTGTCACTTTTTCAGCTTCTCCACCGTGGCGGCAAAGTTCGGCAACCACTCTTCGTGCGCGAGGATCATTTCACGCGCGAGGATCTCCGCGTCTTTGTCAGAGCCAATCAGCGGGCTTAAGTTCATCGCCAGCTCGACGTCGTTGATGTTTCCACTCAGTGCCGCATGGCTTGCCTGAATTTCAAAGGCTTTAATGGTATGGATAAGCCCCAGCACTTTGTCATCAAAGTGCGTCAGGCGTGGGTGCGGTTTCGCGCCATCGCGGCCCAGAATCGCCGTCATTTCAACCGCCCAGTCTGCCGGGATGTTATCCACGTGGCCATTGTGCGGGAAGTTAACGTAGTGCTCAGCCTGCTTATCATTGTAGATAGCGTTGATCACTTCGCATGCGGCATCGGAGTAATACGCTCCACCGCGCTGCTCCAGCTCTTTCGGCTTGACGTTGAGGTCCGGGTTCTTGTAGAGCTCGAACAGCTGCTTTTCAACCTTCTGCACCACCTGCGCACGCGCGCCTCCCTTGTAGTACTCGCCCATCTCAATCGCCAGCATCTCTTTGGTTTTGAAATAGTAAAGCAGGTAAGAGCACGGAATCAGATTCAGAGAACGAATCAACCCTTCGCTGAACGGCAGGTCGAAGATATTTTTCACCGAGTTGGCCGTCAGGGTACCGGAAGCGACACCATCAATCAGCTCAGCGAAACGCGATTTGCCATTCACCAGCACATCGCGGATAAACACCATGTGGTTCAGGCCAAAGAGATCGATAGAAAGATCGTCCTTTTCGGAAAGATTCAGCACATCGGTGATAAACATTTTCATGCCAATCGGAATGTTGCACACGCCGATAAAGCGTTTGAAATTGGTGTGACGATATACCGCTTCGGTGACCATCCCGGCCGGGTTGGTAAAGTTGATCACCCACGCATTCGGGCACAGTTCCTGGACATCTTTAATGATGTCGAAAATAACCGGAATGGTACGCAGACCTTTGAACAGGCCACCTGCGCCGTTGGTCTCCTGGCCGAGGTAGCCGTGGCTTAGCGGAATACGTTCATCTTTTTCACGCGCTTTCAGCTGGCCCACGCGCAGCTGGGTGGTCACGAAGTCGGCATCACGCAACGCTTCACGGCGGTCGAGCGTTTTGAAGACTTTCATCGGTACGCCTGCTTTCTCCACCATCCGCTCACACAGCGCATGAATGATATCCAGCTTCTCTTTACCGCCCTCAACATCAACCAGCCACAATTCGCTTACCGGCAATTCATGGTAACGTTTGAGAAAACCTTCCAGTAATTCTGGTGTATAGCTGCTGCCGCCGCCGATGGTTACAACTTTTAATTTCTGGCTCATACTTTCTCCCTCGTGATCCACCCGCTAAATGCAGTCAACCCTCCACATTCAGCGCGGATATTAAATTTGCTGTCGCATTACTACGGGTAATACCGTAGTGCGTGAATTATTTTACTTAATGACCGTCAGTCGTTTGCGATAATTGCTCGGGGTAAAAGAGGTCAGCTTTTTGAATGTTTTAATAAACAAACTTGGACTGCTGTACCCGGATTCATACGCAATATCAGTAACGGAGTAGTTCGTAATTTCCAGTTGTTTCATGGCAAAATTGATGCGGATATCATTAATAATCTGCATCGGTGTTTTACCATAGTAGCGCTGGGTTGCTCGCGTTAAATACTCCTGAGACTTCCCGGAGAGCGCGACCATATTTTCCAGCGCACCTTCACCGAACTTCATTTTATCGTGCATGGCTTCAACCGTTGTTTTTAACCACTGCGGTGTCACATCCTGAGTTTGATCTTCACGATGATGACGCAGACGGTTAATCACATAAAAAGCCACCACTTCAATAAATTCATCGAATTCAGTTTCGCGAAAGTGTAGCGAGGCAATAACCGATTCGATATAGCTGAGAAAAGTACTTTTAACAGAGTAAACCTGCGACGCCACCAGACAAAATGGCAACAGCGGCTGATAGTGCGTGGCGAAGAAATCTTTGCTGATCCCGACGTTGAGGATACGCGTCGCACCAAACTCGTAGAAGCTCTGATGATGCGACCCCAACGGGATGAAGACAAAATCGCCGCGCTCCAGCAGGACGCGCTTGCCGTTAATCTCCTGGTAGTAGCGGCCTGTCAGCACCAGCGTGAACTCATAGTAATCATGCTGATGCAGGCCGCTTACGCTCTCCGTTTTATTGTAGATAAAGACATGAAAATTCCGGCCATCAAACAGTTGCTGTTCTCGTGCGGTGTTAATTTCCATGGTCATCATCTTAGGCTGCCTCATAATACGGATAACCTATTGTACCTTCTCGTGAAGCTCGATCAATTCGGCAACCAGCTCGCGCGCCAACATTGAGGTCATAAGGTGATCCTGAGCATGAACCAGCACCAGGCTCACCTTCATTTTTCCCTCACCCTCATCGCTTTCGATGAGTTGCGTCTGTACACGGTGCGCTTCGCTCAGTGCAATGCGCGACTGTTCCATCGTCGCTCTGGCGGTTTCAAAATCGCCTTGCTTAGCCTGTTTCAGCGCCATATAAGCGAGGCTTCGCGCCTGCCCGGAGTTAATAATCAGGCCCATCACCACTTCTTCGAGGTCATTTTCCTGCACAGGTTCTGCCGTGATATTGTCCAGATCAAACATACATTTTCCTTTTAGTGATGGCGGTAGAGTTTCCCCTACCGCACGTCATCAGAATTTCAGTGCATTCGCGATATCTTCTTCGGTCTCTTCTTCTTCGATGGCCGTTTGCGCTTTGTTGGCTACGATGACAAATGGCATGTAGATAAGCGTGGCAATAACCAGGTTGAAGAGCGCCAGCAGCAGCGCGGCGATACTTCCGTTGGTACTGAAGAAGGCGCCTAAGCCGGTTGGCATGGTCCATGGCGCCATATTGGTAATCGGCGGAATGATGCCCAGTGAGTACGCGATAATCATAATGGCGGCGAGGATTGGCTGAACCAGTACGAACGGAATCAGCATCACCGGGTTCATAATAATCGGCAGACCAAACAGAATCGGTTCGTTAATCTGGAAGATGCCTGATGGCAGCGCCAGCTTGGCAACAGAGCGGTAATCTGCGCGACGAGAAGCGATAAAGATAGCGATAATCAGGCCCAGAGTCGCACCACTACCGCCCAGGAAGACGTAGGAGTCGAGCATCGGTTTCGCCCAAACGTGGAACGATTTACCGGCTTCCAGCGCCGCGGCAACAGAACCGTACTGTTGATAGGTTGCGATGTTTTCCAGCGCCCAAGGCGTCATGATGCCGCTGTCCAGCGCGGTCAGCGCCAGGGAACCATGGATACCGAAGAACCACAGCAGCGGAACAAAGATAACGTACGCCCAACCCACAATCGCACCCATTGAGGCCAGCGGTGTGGAGATGCCGTCCATGATGATCTGGTGGAAGTTGGTGCTCCAGTGGGTCAGCGCCCAGGAGATGATCCCCATAATAGAGAGGATAATAAAGCCAGGAATAACCGCCGAGAAGGAACGTGATACGGAGGCAGGCACGCTATCCGGCAGACGGATAACCCAGTTTTTGTGCACAATAAAGGTGAACATTTCCGCGACCACCAGGCCTATAATAATGCCGGAAATAATGTTCGCCCCACCCAACCAGTTTGCTCCCACAGCATAAGCCTCGCCCACGCTGTAGGGTGTTACTGTCATGAAAGCCGCGACGGATAACAGGCCTGCCGCCAGCGAGTCAACTTTACGTTCTTCCGCGAGCGCCATACCGATAAAGAAAGGCGCCATCAGTGACATAATGCCCAACGTACCGTTGTAAACATTACCGCCAATGGCCTTAAAGCTATTTAAATTCTCAATAGTAGACGCGTCGAGGCGAATACCCATTGAATAGAAAAAAGATCCCTCACCAAAGCTTAGAAAAACGTTGTTGATTAAGACGAACATCGCACCCGCAAGGGTCAATGGCATTAACTTAATAAAACCGTTTTTAATCGCATTAACGTGAGGCTGTTTTCCTATTTTAATAGCAAAAGGAAGGAGTACCTTTTCAAGCGAACTGATCACTTTACTCATAGAAAAATACCCTTAAAGGCCGCAGCGAATACCGCGGCGTTAAATGTGAAATAACTCTTTGACGGGAAAAATAAAAAAATTACTGCGCAGCAGCTTTTTTAATTGCAGCAACGGCTGCTTTAAGAACACCTAAACCATCGACTTTACCGTAGAGTGCTGAATCAATAACCTCTACCGGTTTAGTAGGCAGCAACTTTTGAATATCTGCCTTCATGTACGCAATTTGTGGCCCCAGTAATACGACATCGGCCTGTGGGCCTTTTTCTGCGGCAAAGCTTTCTGAGAATGCTTCAATAATTACTGGTACTTCATATTTCTCCGCCTGCGCACGCATTTTGGAGACCAGTAATGAAGTCGACATCCCTGCAGAGCAAAAAAGATAGATATGTTTCTTTTCCATTCACGCTTCCTCAACTTATCGAATCTGCCATCATCGGGCTTCGTTCCATCCGCCCATGAACCCATTTCAACATCAGATGTTTCACTTTTGTTTATGAGTTGAGTATACGGTATCTCTTTGGACCAGGATAATTCCTCCTCATCCAAAATTGTCTCTCATTGACCTCGCCTTATGATTCCCTTCACACTTTGGTCAAAATAATTCGCGCAATTAAATAAGCATCAGAAACCACAAAAAAGCCCGACGAGTTCGTCGGGCTTACGTAGTGCTCAGGAAAATGAACGATTACTGTTTAGCGGCCTGCGGGTCGGTGTCGTACTCGGCACAGGTCTGATAACCAGAGTTCATGACATGGCCCGTATCGTCGAGGGCTACGAAGTAAGTCTCAGTTTTACCATCACGTTGACCCAAAATGTAGGTCTGGCAGGTACCGCGCGCATGAATCATGCTCACTTCAGAAGACGGCTTACCTGCAATCTGCGCAACCTGGCTGCGCGACATGCCTTTCTTCACATCTTTTACCACTGGCTGAGTGAACTGATCTTTCGTGCGATCGTAAGTCGTACACCCGGCTAACATGGTCAGAGCTGCTGCTGCACCCAGAAATCCTGTAACGTACTTGTTCATAAAACATCCTCTTTGTTGTTTTGTGTAGTTTAAGCCTGGAATAAAGGATCTTATTTTTCAACCTTACGCTGAAAATCGATTGGTTTTAAGAACATTCTGCTGATAAAAAAGTAAGTCGCTGAATTGCGCTAATTTACGTCACTCGGCGCGTCACGCCTTGTCGTTTCAGCCTCAAAGAGGTAGCTTTAAGGTCTTGTTCTGATGGGTATCGGCAACATCTTTTGGAGGGGTAAATGAGTTTACAGCAGGAAATCATCCAGGCGCTTGGCGTGAAACCACAGATTGACGTGCAACAGGAGATCCGCCGCAGCGTCGATTTCCTGAAATCGTATCTGCAAACTTATCCGTTTATTAAATCTCTGGTACTGGGCATCAGCGGCGGCCAGGACTCCACTCTCGCCGGCAAACTGTGCCAGCAGGCCATCAGTGAACTGCGTAAAGATAGCGGTGATAACGCGCTGCAATTTATCGCCGTGCGTCTGCCGTTCGGCGTACAGGCCGATGAGCAGGATTGCCAGGATGCCATCGCCTTTATTCAGCCGGATCGCGTTCTGACCGTTAATATCAAAGGCGCAGTCCTCGCCAGCGAAGAAGCCCTGCGAGAAGCAGGAATTGAACTGAGCGACTTCGTTCGCGGCAACGAAAAAGCGCGTGAACGCATGAAAGCCCAGTACAGCATCGCCGGGATGACCAAAGGTGTGGTGGTCGGCACCGACCACGCGGCGGAAGCGGTGACGGGCTTCTTCACCAAGTACGGCGATGGCGGTACCGACATTAACCCGATTTTCCGTCTGAATAAGCGTCAGGGAAAACAGCTACTGGCCGCGCTGGGCTGCCCGGAGCATCTGTATCTGAAAGCGCCAACGGCGGATCTGGAAGACGATCGCCCTTCTCTGCCCGACGAAGTGGCGCTGGGTGTGACTTATGAAAACATCGACGACTACCTGGAAGGCAAAACCGTCGCGCCTGAGCTGGCGAAGATTATCGAAGGGTGGTACGTGAAAACGGAGCATAAACGCCGCCCGCCGATTACGGTGTTTGACGATTTCTGGAAAAAGTAACTTTCCCGCCCCGGTGTCATGCCGGGGCGTTTTTTACCAACCTCCTCCGCCACCGCCGCCAGAACCGCCGCCGGATGAACCTCCGCCAGATGAGCCTGAGCCGCTTGAGCCCGATGATGATCCGGAACCACCACTGGCGCTCGGCGTTGCGCTTGAGGATGAATGACAGCACCGATTAAAGTCACTGATGGTGTCCCAGTCCGCGAGGCTGTATACGCCCGGCACGGCGCTTGTGTGGGCCAGATGCCGGGCAAAAGTGTTTGCCCAGGTATTGCCAACACCTAAAGCCAACGCAATCGGCAGCAAACTTTCAAAATGCGTCAGCAGTTGATCGGGCGGGAAAAGCGTCTCGTAGCGATGTTTCTCTGCCGCGCTGATATAGCGTTTCAGGCCTTTGGCAATCGCCAGTTCGTTTAGACCTCGCTGGGTGTAGCGCGGCGCGCGCCAGGCAAACACCAAACACAGAATAGCGGCGAGTAACACCGCACCAAAGTAACCCGCGGGAACGGGTGTCGTCACCAGCACATTGAAAAAAAGACTTCCCATCCCTATCAGAAATGGAGAAACCATCAGGAAAACCATAACGCCTATCCTGCGCCGCGCTCCTGGGCGGCAAAGGGAGGAGAGCGTAAAACAGGTCAGCGCAATGCCTACCCCCACCACAATGACTATCGGTAACGTCAGGGCCGCAACCTTACCGCCAGACGTGATGCCACACAGTAAAGGTATGAGCATCGCAAGCCAGATCCCCCGCCAAAGCGCTTTACCCCATTTAAAAAACAGTTTCTCTTCAAGGTCGCGGTAACGTTTCTCTGTCGCGTTGCGCGCCTGCTGCATTCGCTCCTGATGCGGCACGCTAATGTTGAGACTTTTTCGTTTGCCGCGGAATAAGACACTCAGCAGGCTGCGGTCATCGGCATTCAATACCGTCCTGCCGTCGTCTGCTAAGCGGGTTAAAGAGAAATCATTTTTGCCTGTTTTTCCCCACACACTGGTATCTTTATTTTTCTGGACCGTCAGCGTAACGGCGCGTTTTCCTACCAGATCCAGCACATCGCTGCTAAAGACCACGTCATCAAAATCACGCTGACACAGAAAACGCAGATAACCCGCCGTCATCGTGGCCGGATGTTCATGCAACGGCACCACGGCGGGCATTTTCAGGCCAACGGCAGAGACATTCTTCCAGCGCCACCACAGAAAATAGCTTGCCAGCAGCAGCAACGGCAGCCATAACACCCACGTTTTACTATCGGGCAGCAGAAAATGTACCCATGGAAAAAACACTTCTGGGTCGGGCGCATTCACCAGCACCGTGCGTGGCCAGGTGTATGCCACCGTTAATCCTTCGCCTTCTGCCAGTGGCTTCCAGGTCAAAACGCTGCCATCAAGCAGGATGGTAGCGGCGTTGCCTTTCGCGTCACGCCGGCCAGTATACACATCGATGGTGCTGAACCGGGTATCTCGCCCGTCCTGATTGAGGTTTGGCGCAGCGTCGGGCAATCGCAGATGAAAACTGACGCGGCTAATCGGCCAGGCCCAGTCATTGCCGGTGACGTTCCAGTAGAGCTCATCCCATTCCCGGAAGCGGCTGAAGTGATTTTTGACTCGATAATGGATGGTGTAGTGATGGATAGCAGAGCGCAGAATCTGATCGTCCCGACCAATTCGCAGCGTTAACGTGCGTGCCGTACGGTCCTCGGAATAAGGTTCTATCATACCGTCGCGTGTTACAGAGGTTATCTGATAATCAACGTAAAACGCTTTGCCGTCGGCACGCCACCATACTAACGGGAGCGTGCGAAAAATGCCGCGGCGGATAGTTTGCCCAAGAGCTACCACCGCAATTTTCTCTTCAACATCCATGCTGCCATCGGCGTTGAAGCTCGCGTGTGAATCAAAATCAGCAATGTGCTCATACATTTCATTTGGCGTAATGCTGTCACTGGCATAGCCGAGAGGGATGCTGGCACAAAGCAAAAAAAGCAAACCAATCATCTTGTCCATACGCAGAGTTCCCGATGTTCCGTATCATGATGGAAACATCGTACTCCTGCCGAATACGCGAGACGAGGTGAGCCGCCCTGTTTCAGAATCTATAAAGAAAAACCGCCGGACTTGCCCACAGCTTCTGAGAGCGTATGAGCAGGTCCGGCGGTCTTAAGTCAGTGAGCTGAGTTATTCAGCAGGTACCGGCATTTTACCTTCTGGCGCGTGACGTTCTGTCAGACGCTTCTCAAAATTAGCATTAAACTGTTTTTTCTGTTCCGGCGTTAAAATGTTGTAGATCTTGTTCTGGGTTTCCATGTGAGACAGCATCATCTCTTTACGCTGGGTATCCATTTTGTCGATCTGCGCCTGTGCTTTCGCTTTGTCGAAGCTGTCGCTGGCGATCAGGTCGTGCATCGCACGGCGGTTGTCCTGCATTTTGTCGTGTTCCGCTTTCTTGATGTCGCGGATCTGTTGTTTCTGTGCATCGGTCAGATTCAGCCCCTGGAACATCATCATTTCATGATGACGCGGGCCCGGTTTGCCTTTGTGGTGATGCATCATGGTTTTGCCATCCGGCTGTGCGGCTGGCGTCGTAGACGTATCGGCAGCGTGTGCCAGGTTAGCCGCGCCCAGAGCCAGAGTAGAGGCAACAAACAGTGCAGTCATCTTTTTCATCATTAATTCCTTACGTTGAAGTTCTTCTATACCCAAAATAATTCGAGTTGCAGGAAGGCGGCAAGTGAACGAATCCCCAGGAGCGTACATAAGTACGTGACTGGAGTGAGCGAGCGCAGCCAACGCATCTGCAACTTGAAGTATGACGGGTATATAACGGCGCATTGCCGTGTTGACGATATTAACTTTACGGGGTTTATCGTCAATAAATCAGAGCGTGCGTAAAACAATGAAAGTGTAAAAAACAATTTTACGCCAATTGTGAAGGAATTAAGGAAAAACAATGGAGAGTTGCAACAAGAATAAACAACACACTGATTACGAAGGGAATATGGAGAAGTATAAAACAGCACTGCCGATTAATAAAGCAATTTGATCGGAATAATCCGTATTAAATAGACAAGCAAAAAAAATAATACCGCTGCGTTACCTCAGCGGTATCAACATATTAACCGCAGCGATCCAGCATGAGCCCCGCCCGCAGCCCTAACGCCACATCAGGGTTTGGAAAGAGCACGTATTCGCAGGGCTTCTCCACCACGTAACGCGTGTCGCCATCTTCCGCGAGCAGCGTGCCGCGCGCAAACGGGGTGAAGTTAAGCGTCTGCGCCGACATATAGAGGTGAAACGCCTCGCTGCGCCGAGTAATTTGCTGCACAACACGATAGCGAAGCGGCGTATCTGATGAACCGCCGCCCCACTCACCTGCCAGCAGATATCCCAGTTGCTGCTGCGTGAGTGCAAAACGGGAGAGATCGTTGTGACCAAACGGTAGCGCCTTCCCCAGTTCCAGCGTACAGGCAAGCGCCGCAAAGCGCTCACAGCTGTAGTGCGTGAAGGTACCGCCTGGCGTTTGATGAAACACCAGCGCCTGCAAGCCTGCGCGCCCAAGCCAGTTCAGGAAATTGTCATCCCACGGCGCATCACGCGCAGGCAGCACGCCAAAACGCAAATGATGCGAGCCGCGAATCGCCGTATGCAGATCAAGATGCCAGCGCACGCTGTCGGCAGGCTGGGCGTGGTAAAAGGCCGTTATCGCCTGTTCAAGCTCCGCGGCTCTGGCAGTCTCATCGGAAGGCGAGAACTGCTGCCAGCGCCCACCAAACATGCGATTCATATCGCTGTGAATATAACGCCGGTTATTTCGCAGCGCGGGAGGATTGCCAAGAATCACCAGCAGCCGCCAGCGCAAAACAACACTTCCACTCAACAATCCGGCAAGCAGCGCATCAACCATTTCTACCGGCGCGGTTTCGTTGCCATGAATCCCTGCTGATAGCACCAGCGCGCGTCGACACGGCTGATAGGGCGTCAGTTCAAGAATTCCCGCCCCACGCCAGCGCCAGTAAAATGATGGCCCCTCGCCCTGTACTGTCTCTGGCTGCGTCTCCGCCAGCGTTAGGGGTAAAAAATGGTGCATGGCGGCTCCTTATTGCTGGAAGTCATAGACCGATCCCAGTTGCAGAATTTGTGTCAAACGATCGAGCGCTTCGCGTCCTTCCCGTAACAGCTGTGGGTCAGCGAGGTCGGACTGCGTCAGACGATCGCGGTAGTAACGGTCAACCCAGTCATTCAGCGTGGCAAAAAGCGTGTCATTCATCAACACTGCCGGATTCACCGCGCGATACTCTGCATCCGTCAGCACCACACGCAGGCGCAAGCAGGCCGGGCCGCCGCCGTTAGCCATACTTTCTCGCAAATCAAAAACCTTCAGCTCGTTAATCGGGTTATCCCGCTCCAGCAATTCGTTCAGATAGCGCCAGACACGCGGATTCGCCTCACATTCAGCGGGTAGCACCACCAGCATACTGCCATCCGGTTTCGACAATAGCTGGCTGTTAAACAGGTAAGTAGCGACCGCGTCCGCGACCGTCACGCGCGCTGTCGGGACTTCAATGGGCACAAAACCGGGTACCCGGCGAGCCAGTTCCGTCATTAATGCGGGCTGATTAACAAACGCCTGCTGATGGCAAAACAGCACCTGTCGGTTGCTCACCGCGATAACATCATTATGGAAGACGCCCTGATCGATAACCGCCGGGTTTTGCTGTGCGAATAGCAACTGATTGGGATTGACCTGATTCAGGCGCGCCACCGCTTCACTGGCGGCGAGAGTCTGACGCGCCGGATACCGCTGGGGCTGTGTCTCCAGCCGTTCATCACGGCCATAGACAAACAGTTGCAGACCCGGCTGGCCGTAGTCGCCGCCCAACCGGTTATGGTTTGCCGCGCCCTCATCGCCGAACATCGCCACCGGAGGAAGCGCGCGATGTACCGCAAAACGGTTTTCATCAGCAAAAATTGCCCGCAGCAGCGCCTCTGTCGTCGGCGCTTCCGTGGCGCGATGGAATTTGTTATTCAGATTAGCCACCGTAAGATGCACGCGCCCATCCAGCGTATCCGCCGAGGGCGCCACCGTTGCCGCATTCGCTACCCACATAGATGATGCGGAACTGGCCGCGCTCAACAGTTGTGGTGCCTGCGCGGCAACTTTCGCCACCACCTGTTCATCGCTGCCATCAAACCCCAGCTGGCGCAACACGCTAACGTTGGGGCGCGCCTGCGGAGGAATGATCCCCTGCTTAAATCCCGTATCCGCCAACGCTTTCATTTTTAGCAGCCCCTGTTTGGCTGCGCGCTGTGGGTTCGATACCTGAAACTGATTGCGCGTTGAAGCTTCGTTGCCAAAAGATAAACCGGCGTAATGGTGCGTCAGGCCTGGCAGGCCATCAAAATTGACCTCCCAGGCGTTCATGATGCACTCTCCTGGCTAAAATCAAGCCCAGGGCTCAGGATCTGCGGTAGCGCAATCGTCGGTGATTCCAGGCTTGCCATTGGCCAGGCGCAGTAGTCTGCGGCGTACCATGCTCCGGGACGATGATTCCCCGAGGCTCCCGCGCCGCCAAACGGCGCGGTGCTTGCAGCACCGGTGAGAGGTTTATTCCAGTTCACTATCCCGGCGCGCGCTTCCAGCAGCAGGCGGTCGAATTTTTCCCTGTCGGGCGAAATTAACCCGCTTGCCAGTCCGTAGCGGGTATTGTTGGCAAGGGCAATCGCTACATCAAAATCGTCATAACGCCACACGCACAGCAACGGGCCAAAGACCTCTTCATCGGGCACTTCACTCACTTCCGTGAGGTCGACAATGCCAGGCGTAAGCAGCGAGGTGCCGCTTTGCAATACACGCGGCTCGAGCAACGTGACTCCGCCATTAGCGACATGCTGCAACCACGCCTGATGCACCAGCTGCGCGGCCTGCGGTGAAATTAAGCCACCCATAAAGGGCTGTGGCTCAGCATCCCATGCACCGGGAATAATACGTTGTGCAACAGTTACCAGCCGGCGTAAAAAAGCATCGCCACGATCGCCGCGACTCACCAGCAAACGTCGTGCACAGGTACAACGCTGCCCGGCGGTAATAAAGGCCGACTGAATCGTCAGATGTACCGCCGCATCAATATCCTCCGGCTCATCAACAATTAATGGGTTATTGCCGCCCATTTCAAGGGCAAGAATTTTCTGCGGCTGCCCCGCCAGTTGGCGATGCAGGTGAAAACCGGTGTGTGAGCTACCGGTGAAAAGCAGCCCATCAATACCCGGATCGCTGCTTAAGGCTTCCCCGGTTTCTCGTCCACCCTGCACCAGATTCAGCACGCCCGCTGGCAGCCCGGCTTCCTGCCATAATTTCATCACCACTTCGCCACTCAGCGGCGTCTGCTCGCTGGGTTTAAAAACCACCGTATTCCCCGCCAGCAGCGCCGGGACAATATGTCCATTCGGTAAATGGCCGGGAAAGTTATAGGGGCCGAACACCGCCAGCACGCCATGTGGGCGATGACGCAGCGTAGCCGCGCCGTCCGGCATATCCGTATGTTGCTCGCCGGTGCGGCTGTGATACGCCCGAACGGAGATAGCGATTTTATTGATCATCGCCGCCACTTCCGTGGCCGCTTCCCAACGCGGCTTCCCCGTTTCACTGGCGATAATCTCGGTCATCGACGCTTTACGACTTTCAAGCAACTGGGCGAAGGTTTCAGCAATGCGTTGGCGTAATTCGAACGGTTCGCCCGCCCAGCCAGCAAACGCCGCGCGGGCGGCGGCGACCGCCTGGGCAACCTGAGCGGGGTTGGCATCCTGCCCCTGCCAGAGCGACTGTTGGGTGACCGGGTTGGTTTTCTCCCGCGCCTGCCCGAGCCCGTCGAGCCATTCACCACCAATCCATAAACTCATATTTTTTTCTCCTCCGGGCAAAGGCGCACCAGGCGAACGCTATCACCGGCACGGCATTTCAGAGCATCCAGCTGTTGTGCGTTGAGTAACAGCTTGTCGCAATGGGGGTCCGCCGCCACCAGCATGGCGCGGAAATGTTGGTACTGTTCGTTAGCCACCAGGCAGACGGGCAGCTCGCCCGGCGCGGGTTGGCCTTCCGCCACCGTCACCAGTCGGCTTTTGCGAATCGCGCGAATGCGGTCGAGATCGCACTCCAGCGTTGGGCCGCCATCGAAAATATCGACGTAATCGCGATAGCGAAAACCTTCTTTTTCCAGCACGTTACGCGCGGGCGCGGTTTGCGGGTGTACCTGGCCAATCACCGCCCGTGCTTCGTCGGGCAAAAAATCGGTATAAATCGGATGCTTTGGCATCAGTTCAGCAATAAAGGCCTTCTGCCCCGTGCCGCACAGATAATCCGCGCGAGAAAAATCCATAGAGAAGAAGCGTTTTCCCAGCGCATCCCAGAAGGGTGAGTAGCCGTGTTCATCAATCACACCGCGCATCTCTGCCACCACTTTTTCGCTGAAACGATCGCGGAAAGCCGCCATAAACAGAAAACGCGCTTTCGATAACAGATAACCGTTGTTCTCTTTACGCCATTCAGGCTCAAGAAACAGCGAGCAAAGTTCGCTACTGCCGGTGTGATCGTTACTTAAAAAGAGGGTCGGCAGCGCGTTGTAAACGTTCAGCTCTTTCGAGGCATGTACCAGCGTACCGACCCGGTAGTTGTACCAGGGATCGTTCAACCCCACCGCCACCTCGATGGCGCAGATGCCCACCACGTTGCCGCTGTCACTCTCTTCAAGCACGAAAACGTAACCCTGCTCACTGCGTGGAAGCTCACCCCGCCAGGTGGCCAGCGATCGGGTGATACGTGCCGACAGGGTAGATTCATCGGCAGGGAGCGAAGTCAGCCCACCACCCGTCTCTCCCGCTAATCGTAGCAGGCCAGGCAGGTCCTCGCGTTCGATCGGACGGATAATCATCATGGAGAGACTCCTGCCAGGAAACGTTCACAGGCGCGTTCAAAACGGTCGAGGCCATGAGTAACTTCTTCTTCTGTGATAATCAGCGCAGGCGCAAAGCGCACAACATTGGCCCCCGCGATCAGCACCATCAGCCCTTCCTCTGCCGCTAACTGACTAATCTGTTTCGCTTTCCCCGCATAAGCCGCTTTCAACTCACAGCCAATCAACAGCCCCAGGCCGCGTATCTCATTGAACAGGCTGTAACGGGCATTAATCGACAGCAGGCGCTCGGTAAACCACTGCTGACGCTGCTTCACGCCATTGAGTACCTGCGGGGTATTAATAATGGAAAAGACCGCGCCCGCCACCGCGCTGGCTAAAGGGTTCCCGCCGTAGGTCGTCCCGTGGGTACCCACCGTCATCACGCTGGCGTAGGTGTCTTTTGCCAACAATGCGCCCACCGGAAAGCCGCCACCCAGCGCTTTTGCGGTAGTCAGGAGATCGGGCGTCACGCTGTAGTGCATATAAGCGTACAGCTCGCCGGTGCGCCCCACGCCGGTTTGCACCTCATCAAAAATCAGCAATGCATCGTGGCGATCGCACAGTTCGCGAAGGCCGCGTAAAAATGCCGGATCGGCAGGCACCACGCCGCCTTCTCCCTGCATCGGTTCGACGATCACGGCGCAAGTGCCGTCATCAATCAGCGCGCTGGCGGAAGCCAGATCGTTATAAACCGCGTGACGAATATCCGGGGGCAGAGGCGCGAAATCCTGTGAATAGGCTGGCTGTCCGCCCGCCGTAACGGTGAACAGCGTGCGGCCATGGAAGGCATTTTTGAACGCGACAATGCCACTTTTATGGCTGCCAAACTTATCGTGCGCGTATTTGCGCGCCAGCTTAAGCGCGGCCTCGTTAGCCTCGGCCCCGGAGTTGCAGAAAAATACCCGGTCGGCAAACGTGGCATCAATCAGCTGTTTCGCCAGACGCAGCGCGGGTTCATTGGTGTAGCCATTGCCCGTATGCCAGAATTTGCCCGCCTGTTCGGTAAGCGCCTGGATCATAGCCGGATGCGCATGCCCCAATGCATTGACCGCAATTCCACCTGCAAAGTCGATATACTCTTTTCCCTGTTGATCCCACAGGCGAGAACCCTCGCCTCGCACCGGAATAAACGGCGCCGGCGCGTAAACCGGCATCATCCACTGATCAAAATCCTGACGGGTAATTGACTGAGACATAGCGACCTCTTCTGGTAAATGAAAGGTTTCATTTATGTTAATAAATATAGGTGTTTGCGCTGTAAATGTAGGTTGCACGGTTCGTGCCAGCCAGCGTTAAAAATGCATAGCCAGAAGAGGAGTATGTAATATCAATAAGTTACGAATGTTTGTTATTCACACATATTGCATAAATAGTGAATAAAACACATTCAATCGATGATTCCAGAGATATCATTCGAACGATTATGCATTAATAAAATATAATTCTGGAATTGTGATCCGATACGAAATTTATCGTAGTTTTATGCGCCATTTGGGGGCCTGACGCGTCAATGTGGTGCAGATTTTGCTCTATTACGCTGCGGAGTATGAGGTGATATGACAGCAAAAGAAAAAATTGGGTGCATTGAATGCTAAACCCAGCCATCCGAAACGCGGGGATAGCTCCCCGCGCGTCAGGCTACTTCTTCGGTTCGTAAGCGAGAATGGCCTTAAACTCCATACCACGCTCCCGGATACTCAGCTCACATAACGAGTCTCGTACCATCAGCGTGAACCCCAGTGCCGTTATGCATAGCACTATGATTGCCACAAGGGCGTATTTCGTCAGCATGTCTTGCCTCCATGCAAAGAAGAGACTAACATCCGAATGTTTGGGTTCGGAAGCTAGCCTCAGGTTGATATTAAACATCTTCCTGGGGCTTTCGTCCTTCTGAACCTCATCGATTGCCTGAAGCCAGAAAGCCTCAAGCACCCACGCGAATTCTCTGCTCATCCCCCGATAAAAGCGACCCGTTTCCCGGCTTTTTGACGACCAATTACGGGTTCCTCGTAGCGCCTCGCAAATTCTGACGAATCGTTCACGTAAGCCACCATTTCTGATACCATTCCGTTACAATTCACCTTGCAAAGTGGCAGCGACTATGAAATTTGTCTCTTTTAATATCAACGGCCTGCGCGCACGCCCTCATCAACTGGAAGCCATCGTTGAGAAACACCAACCTGACGTTATCGGCTTGCAGGAGACAAAAGTTCACGACGATATGTTCCCTCTCGAAGAGGTGGCAAAGCTCGGTTACAACATTTTCTATCATGGGCAGAAAGGTCATTATGGCGTCGCCTTGCTGACCAAAGCGACGCCTGTTGCTGTGCGCCGTGGTTTTCCCAACGATAACGAAGAGGCGCAGCGTCGTTTGATCATCGCCGAAATCCCGTCTCCCTTAGGGAACGTCACCGTCATCAACGGTTACTTCCCGCAGGGCGAAAGCCGCGATCACGAAACTAAATTCCCGGCAAAAGCGAAGTTTTATCAGGACCTTCAGGATTACCTGGAGAACGAGCTGAAAAGTACCAATCCGGTGCTGATTATGGGCGATATGAACATTAGCCCGACGGACCTGGACATTGGTATCGGCGAAGAGAATCGTAAGCGCTGGCTGCGTACCGGCAAATGCTCCTTCCTACCGGAAGAGCGCGAGTGGATGGGACGCCTGCTGAACTGGGGCCTGGTCGACACGTTCCGCCATGCCAACCCGGAAACCAACGATCGCTTCTCGTGGTTCGATTACCGTTCTAAAGGCTTTGACGATAACCGTGGTCTGCGTATCGACCTACTGCTGGCGAGCCCGCCACTGGCGGAGCGCTGCATTGAAACGGGGATTGATTACGAGATCCGCAGCATGGAAAAACCTTCTGACCACGCGCCAATCTGGGCGACGTTTAAAGAGTAATTCACAACGCTCCCTGCCGGGAGCGTGAGACTGATGATAAACACAACATTGCCTGATGCGCTGTGCTTATCAGGCCTACAAGGTTTCTGCAATATATTGAGTTCGCGATATTTTGTAGGCCGGATAAGGCGTTTACGCCGCATCCGGCAAGAACAAAGCGCACTTTGTCAGCAATCTGACGCTCCCCACCGGGAGCGTTTCTTTTGCGACAAATCAACAAACCCACACTTACACTTTGTTGTTTACCTTGATTTATTATACCGTCGCGCCTCTTTTATAACTGGCTTACTCAGGGAACCATCATGCGAAAGAAGTGTTAATTCGGGCAGAGAGTAAGTTGATCCTTGCCGGTTTATTCTTCGGCGTGGTGAGCTATCTGCTGCATGCATACGGATTATTTTCGCTATTAACCGATTTCTCTCGCTTACAGACTGTCGTACAGCAAAGCGGTACGCGAGGTTATGCGCTGTATATTGCGTTATTTATCCTTGCAAGCTTGTTCCTGCTGCCGGGTAGTCTGGTGGTTATTGTTGGTGGGTTGGTGTTTGGCACCCTGACAGGCACGCTGTTATCTCTGATTGCGGCGACGCTGGCCTCGGCGGTGTCATTTTTATTTGCCCGCTGGCTGGGCCGGGATATTCTGTTGAAATATCTCGGCCATACTGCCGTCTTTCAGTCCATAGAAAAAGGAATACTACGCAGCGGCAGCGATTATTTAATTCTGACGCGGCTAATTCCGTTATTCCCTTACAACATCCAGAATTACGCCTACGGGCTAACGGCTATTCCGTTCTGGCGATATACATTAATCTCTGCGGTCACCACATTGCCGGGTATATTTATCTACACCCTGATGGCCAATGAACTCGCCGCGCAAGGATTAACGGCCATATTTATGGTAAAGCTTTGCCTGGCGGGCGGTGTATTGTTTCTGTTGGTTCAGATAGCGAAGCGCTACGCGCGTTACCGTAAAATCGATTTGCGCCAGGAGAATTACCATGAATAACGTCTGGTGGAGCCGTGCAGCCATTGCCGTCCTGGTGATAACCGCTGCGCTCGCATGGGCCTTTATCCCTGCGGTGAACCTGTTTATCAACCACAGTATTGCCGCACTCGCCTCGCTGGACCAACAGGGCATAGAACACTTTATTCACTCCTGGGGCCCTCAGGCAGCAGTCGTATCCTTCTTCCTGATGATTTTACAGGCCATTATTGCCCCGCTTCCGGCTTTCGTGATCACCTTCGCCAATGCATCGTTGTTTGGCGCGTTCTGGGGCGCCTTGCTTTCATGGAGCAGCGCCATGGCCGGGGCCACGCTGTGCTTTTATCTTGCCCGCATCCTTGGGCGCGAAGCGGTAGAAAAGCTCACCGGTAAAAGCGTTCTGAAAAGCATGGACGGCTTTTTTGCCCGCTACGGCAAACATACGATCCTTATCTGTCGATTGCTGCCTTTTGTCCCCTTTGATCCCATTAGCTATGCGGCGGGTCTGACATCCCTGCGCTTTCGTCATTTCTTCTGGGCGACGGCCATCGGCCAGCTTCCCGCTACCGTGGTCTACTCGTGGGTGGGAAGCATGCTGACGGGAGGAACCTTTTGGTTTGTCACGGGTTTGTCTATCCTTTTTGCGTTGAGCGTGTTGATTGTCATGGCGAAAAGCCTGTGGCTTGCCCGGGGAAAAAACGAACATTAAAACGATTCAGGAGAAATTATGCGTTTTCTGCGATGCCGCCTGCTGTGCCTGGGAGTGTTATTGCTGGCGCCTCAATTCGCCACCGCCGGGGATGCTCACTGGCAGGCTATCGAACACGAAGCTAAAGGCCAAACAGTCTGGTTCAACGCCTGGGGCGGCGATGCGGCGGTCAACCACTATCTGGAGTGGGTCAGCGGCGAGGTAAAACGTGATTACGCCATAAACCTGCGGATCGTGCACATTGCCGATGCGGCAGATACGGTCAAACGCATTCAGACCGAAGCCAAAGCCGGGCGCACCGCAGGTGGTTCGGTAGATCTACTGTGGGTGAACGGGGAAAACTTCCGCACGCTGAAAGAAGGCGGCCTGCTGCGCACCGGCTGGGCCGAGCAATTGCCCAACTGGCAGTATGTCGATACGCAAAAACCGGTGCGCGAAGATTTTTCTGTGCCGGTAGAGGGCGCGGAATCGCCGTGGGGCAGCGCGCAGCTGACGTTTATCGGCCGCCGCACGCAGACGCCGCAGCCGCCGTTGTCGCCCCAGGCGCTGCTGGCTTACGCGAAACAGTATCCGGGAACCGTCACCTACCCGCGTCCGCCAGACTTTATCGGGACGGCGCTGCTTGAGCAGTTGTTGATTAATCTCACCACCGAACCTGATGCGCTCAAACAGCCTCCACAGGCGGGTCACTTCGCGCAGGTTACCGCCCCGCTCTGGCGCTATCTCGACGAACTTCATCCGCTGCTGTGGCGTAACGGACGCGATTTCCCGCCAACGCCTGCGCGAATGGATGCCATGCTGGCGAACGGGACGCTGCGTTTGTCGCTGACCTTCAACCCTCTGCATGCTCAGCAAAAAATCGCCACCCGCGAACTGCCGGACGACAGTTACAGCTTTGGTTTTCAGGCCGGAATGCTGGGTAACGTCCATTTTGTGACGATTCCGGCGAACGCCCGGGCCAGCGCGGCGGCGCAGGTTGTGGCGAATTTCCTGCTGTCGCCTGAAGCGCAACTGCGCAAAGCCGACCCTGCGGTGTGGGGCGACCCGAGCGTGCTGGATGCAAACAAGCTCAACGCCTCACAGCGCGATGCGCTTTTGGCCCGCATCCCCGCTGACCTGCCCCCCGTGCTGGCTGAGCCGCATGCCGCATGGGTTAACGCGCTGGAGCAGGAATGGCTACGCCGCTACGGTACACATTAAGCGCTCTCTGTTGCGGCGCAATGCTGATTATCTACCTGCCGCTGTTTCCTGCGGCAGGCTTTTTGCGCCCGGCATTTACCCCAGAAAACTGGCGTCTGTTGGCTGACGATCCGCAACTCAGCCAGGCCCTTAGTGCCACGCTTATTTCATCGTTGATTGCCGTGGGCGGCGCACTCACCCTGACGCTACTCATGGTTGCCGCGCTATGGCCTTCTCCCGGCTGGCAGCGCCTCACAGCCCGTCTGCCGCTGCTGCTCGCGCTGCCGCACGTGGCCTTCGCTACCGGCGCACTGCTGCTGTTTGCTGAAGGTGGCGTTATCTACCGTTTTATCCCCGTTATGCACGCGATCCCTGACCGCTACGGTATCGGGCTTGGGCTGGTGCTGGCGGTTAAAGAGAGTGCGTTTCTGCTGTGGGTAAGCTGGGCGGTATTAGGCGAAAAACAGCTCAGTGAACAGCTCATCGTCATGCGCAGTCTCGGCTATGGCCGGGGGCAGTGCTTGCGCTATCTGATCCTGCCCACTCTGCTGCCCGCACTGAGCGTCGCCCTGCTGGCGACCACTGCATGGACGCTGTCCGTCGTCGATGTGGCGATTATCCTTGGGCCCGGTAACCCGCCAACGCTTGCCGTGCTGGCGTGGCAATGGCTCAATCAGGGGGATGACCATGCGCAAATCAAAGGCCAGTTGAGCTGTATGATACTGCTGGTATTGCTGGCTGCGCTGGCGCTTAGCGCATGTGGGCTGTGGCGAGCCTGGCAATATTTCTTTCCCGGCCTTCATGGTCGTCGCCGTGCGCAAACGTCACGGTTGAGCGGGAAGCTAGTGAGTGAAGTCATCCCGCTGAGCGGTGTGCTCTGTACACTGACGCTTGTGCTGCTCGCCCATGCCGCACTTGCGGATGCGCTGATAGTTAGCAACAGTTTTTGGCTGGCATTGTGGGCTTCATTGCTGGGCGCTGTGCTCTGCCTGCTATGGCTGGAATGGGGGCCAGGGGCCCTGACGCGCTGTCTGTGGTTGCCGCTTATTCTGCCCGCCTTGCCGCTAGCGGCGGGACAGTATGAGATTGCGTTATATGGCTGGCTGGATGGGCAATTTACCACCGTGCTATGGGGACATCTGCTATGGGTGATCCCCTGGATGCTTTTCATCCTCCGCCCGGCCTGGCAACGCATCGACCCGCGACAGGTGTTGATTGCCCGCACCCTCGGCTGGCATCAGACGCGCATTTTTGTGCAAATCAAATGCCCGCTGGTACTCAAACCGCTACTCTCTGCGCTGGCGGTGGGCTTTTCAGTCAGCATTGCGCAATATTTACCTACCCAGTGGTTGGGCGCAGGCCGCGTTCCGACGCTCACCGCCGAAGCGGTAGCGCTTTCCAGCGGCGGCGCATCGGCGCAACTTGCCGCTCAGGGGCTCTGGCAGCTCATACTGCCCGTGCTGTTTTTCACGCTCACGGCGCTTCTTGCGCGAACGATCGGCCACTTTCGACAAGGACTACGCTAATGTTGCAGATAAACAACGTCACGCTGAAGAAAGGCCAACAGCTGCTGTTGCGCGATGTCTCCTTGACCGTTCAGCCTGGCGAAATCGTCACGCTGATGGGCCCCTCCGGCTGCGGAAAATCCACGCTGTTTTCCTGGATGATTGGCGCGCTGCCCTCCGCGTTTCAGGCCAGTGGCGAACTGTGGTTGAACGGCTCGCGCATTGAACAGTTGCCTACCGAGCGGCGACGCATTGGCATTCTGTTTCAGGATGCGCTGTTGTTCGACCATCTGAGCGTGGGCCACAACCTTCAACTGGCGCTCCCGGCCTCGGTGCGCGGTCATCAGCGCAAGGTCGCCGCACAAGACGCACTGGCGCGTGCCGGGCTAAGCGATTTTTATGTCCGCGATCCGGCAACACTCTCAGGCGGCCAACGCGCACGGGTAGCGCTATTGCGCGCGCTGCTGGCCGAGCCCGACGCACTGCTGCTGGACGAGCCCTTCAGCCGGCTGGATAGCACCTTGCGAGTTTCTTTCCGCCAGTGGGTCTTCGACATGATTCGCGCGCAAAATATCCCCACTCTTCTGGTGACGCACGATGCGGCGGATGCGCCTGAAAATGCGCCATGCCTTGATATGATGCGCTGGCATCATACTATTTAGCGACGTGATATTTCACCATGAAAACTGTTCAGGCGCGATAATACTGCGTTAACGCAAAGTATTTACTGAGGCAGGCGTTCAAAATGGCGTTCCATTTTTTACTTGTCGGGCGATTCGATGAAACGTGTTTCTCAATTCTCTTTGCTGGCCCTCGCGCTTGGTCTTTCCACCTCGGTTTTGGCTGCTGATATGGCGAAAACGCTGAGCTATTCCCACCTGTTGCAACAAAATGGCGTCGCTATTGATACGCGGATGAGCGCGTTCTATAACGGCTGGCCGCAAAGCGCCAATGGCCCGCAGGGGCATGAACCGATGGCGCTTAATCTGTCAGCCAGCTGGCTTTCGTCGATGAGCGACGAGCAGCTTGCCGCCTGGGCGCAGCAGCATAAGCTGAAAAAAGAGACCGCTCTCGCGCTGTACGGCAGCGATAAAGACAATCAGGCCGTTGCTGACCGTTTAGAGAAAATCGGCTACACGCAGATCTCACGTTTAAGCGACGCCCTGCAACAGCCAAATCGCCTGCAAAAGCTCCCCCACTTTGAACAACTGGTCTACCCACAGTGGCTTCACGATCTCCAGAAAAGCAAATCTGTAGAGGCTAAACCTACGGGTGACTGGAAGGTATTTGAAGCCGGTTGGGGCGCGCCGAAACTTTACTTACTTAGCCACATTCCAGGGGCGGGCTACATTGATACCAACGAAGTCGAAAGCGAGCCTTTGTGGAATAAAGTCTCTGACGAACAGCTGAAAGCGATGCTGGCGAAGCACGGCATCCGCCACGACACTACGGTTATTCTCTACGGCCGTGACGTTTATGCCGCCGCGCGCGTGGCACAAATTATGCTCTACGCCGGGGTGAAAGATGTCCGTTTGCTCGACGGTGGCTGGAAAACCTGGTCTGACTCAGGACTGCCGGTTGAACGCGGTACTGCCGCGAAAGTCAAACCCGAGCCAGACTTTGGCGTCACGATTCCGGCGCAGCCGCAGCTGATGCTGGATATGGAACAGGCTCGCGGCCTGCTCAACCGTAAAGACGCCTCGTTGGTCAGCATTCGTTCCTGGCCGGAATTTATCGGCACCACCAGCGGGTATAGCTACATTAAGCCAAAAGGCGACATCGCTGGTGCACGCTGGGGCCACGCGGGCAGCGACTCCACGCATATGGAAGATTTCCACAACCCGGACGGCACCATGCGCAGTGCGGATGATATTGCGGAAATGTGGAAGAGCTGGAATATCACGCCTGAACAGCATGTTGCGTTTTACTGCGGCACCGGCTGGCGCGCCTCTGAGACCTTTATGTACGCGCGTGCCATGGGCTGGCAAAACGTTGCAGTCTACGACGGCGGCTGGTACGAATGGAGCGCGAACCCGAAAAACCCGGTGGCGACGGGCGATCGCAAACCTGAATAGCGCAAGAGACTCTGTCGGGTAACGGTGTTACCCGACATGACCGGGAGAGATCTCTCGATCGTGCAGACAATTTTTCATTATCGCCTGAATAAGAGAATAACGTCGCATATCCACTGGAAGGAACCAAAAAATGGAATATTTTGGCAATCTTATACGTCTTCTGGTCGTTTGTATGGTGATAATGCCCTTAGCGGTCAGTATCATCGTGGGACTGAAAACTAACCAGAATCAACACTCCGGTCTTGACGAACCCGCGAAACAAGCACGCGTATGGCGCAACAGTATTCTGGCATTCTTAGGATGTCTTATTATTGGCATTTTAGTCGTTTTAGGGGCAATCACCCAGTAAGTGGGCTGAGAATGAATGTTGAGCCGGAGTATTCCGGCAACTAACGGATTAAGGATAATCAATTCATGATAAGTGAACAACGGCTTAATGACGTCACAACTCTTGCACTGGTATTGCTGGTGATCATGCCAATCATCATTGGTATCATCGTGGCACTGAATAGCTGGCAGAAGCATAATGTGGGGCCACACTATGCAGGTAAGCACTGGCGCGTTTGGCGTGACGCGATTCTGGGGATTGTTATCAGTGCCGGCGTTGGTTTTCTGCTTTTCATCTCATCTCTGACGAGTTAACCCCTTCTTATTCGAACTGTTTATCTTATTTCCTGTTAACCGGAATAAAGGGCTCTACATGTACGTTTCAATTCCCTTCTTTCACGCCTTTATTGGCTATGTCGTGGTATTTCCGCTTCTGGCAAGCCTCATTGTCGCCATCCTGGTATGGCGAAAAATCAAAGTCGCTCAGGATAGTTCCGGTAAAACGGGCTGGATTATCTGGACCGTTGTGCTCATTTCAGGGCTCACGCTCGCGGTCTGTGTTTTTCTGGGTTTGGCTTTCTTGTTCATAACAGCATGATAATCGACGTTATTATCCTGTCTCGATTATTTGTCATTTCTCATACTCTTTCAACGTCACATACCCTCCCCACACCCGATTAAACGTTGTCAGCCAGCATAGCGCGCCAAAAATCCACGCCAGCCAGGAAAAGTAAGCCGGGAAGAGGCAGCAAAGCACAAATAACGCGATAGTTTCACTGCCTTCCGTCAGGCCGCCGAGGTAATAAAATGATTTGTGCGCATAGCCGGGATTATCGATATTGTATTTGGCGGCCAGCGCGGCAAACGCCAGGAAACTGCTGCCGGTACCGATAAATGCAAACAGTAGCCACGCACCCGCTATAGCGTTGTTCACCGGGTCCGCAAGGACAAAACCAAACGGCACCAGCGCGTAGAAAAGAAAATCAAGCGCGATATCAAGGAAGCCGCCTGCATCTGATAACCCCCGCCGCCGCGCCAGCGCGCCGTCCAGCCCGTCGCACAGACGGTTGAGTGCTATCGCTGCCAGCGCCGCACCGTACCACCCCAGCGCCAGAAACGGCAGCGCCAGCACGCCAATGGCAAAACCGACCAGCGTGACGCCATCGGGCGTGACTGACGGGCGATCCAGTGCGCTCGCCGCACGATTGAGCCAGGGTTTCAGTCGAGGGTGAAGATGTCGGTCAAGCATGCGGTTTTCCTGTTGGGGAACATAAACCCTGAGAAGGGATATCCAGCGCGGCGTTGAATCGCGCCGAGAGATTCTGAAAAGCAATCAGCGCCGTCATTTCAGTAATTTGTGCATCGTTAAAGTGACAGTGTAACGCCTCTTTTTCTGCCTCGGTGACCACCGGCGGCGTTGCGGTAACCGCTTCCGCATAGGCCAGCGCGACACGTTCCGCTGGGCTAAACAGGGCTGAATCACGCCATTGCGCCACTGCCTGCACTTTCTCCATCGCGCCGCTGCGCTGCGCTAGCCGCAGACTGTTGGCATCAATACAGAATGCGCATTCGCACTGCTGGGACACCCGCGTCATCAATAGCGCCCGCAGGCCAGGGTCAAGCCGCGCGTTTTTGCGCTCCAGATAGCCGACAAACAGCGCCACCAGCCAGAACAAACGCGGCATACGCCCCCACCAGCGCGTAGGGTTCAGCACGGCGCCGTAATGTTTTTGCTGTATGGCGGCAATGGGTTTGAGGCTCAGCGGCAATGACGCCAGCGGTTGCACCCAGAATGGTTTGTTTTTCACCCGAAAACTCCGGCAAGGCTTTAGCGAAAGAAGAGGCAAGGATATTATGGTAATACATTCACAGGATCTTTGACCGATATGCTAAAAACCATTGATGTTGTCGCCGCCATTATCGAACAAAATGGAAAAATCCTTCTCGCCCAGCGCCCTGCTCACGCCGATCAGGCCGGAATGTGGGAGTTAGCCGGGGGAAAAGTGGAACACGGCGAAAGCCAGCCGCAAGCGCTGATCCGCGAGTTACGTGAAGAGTTAGGTATTATCGCGCAACCCACCCGCTACATCGCCAGCCACCAGCGTGAGGTCTCCGGGCGAATTATTCATCTGCACGCCTGGCACGTTCCGGTTTACGAGGGTGAGATCGTCGCCCACGAACATAGCGCGCTCGTGTGGTGCCTCCCGGATGAAGCACTCGGTTATGAGCTTGCACCCGCCGATGTCCCACTGCTTGAGGCATTTATCACTTTACGCGACGCCAGATAAGCGGGTTGGTGCTGAGGGTTTTCTCGTCTCGCAGGCACTGTAACAGGCCGCCATCGGTGTTAATGACCGCGCCTTCGGAATAATATTCATTCTGATACACACAGCACTGGCTACAATTCTGCACGTTTTTCCCCTGTGTGTTGAACACCTCGGGGGGCACATTCACCTCCACCTGCGGGCGCGCGAATGCGGCTCCCGCCATTACCACCAGTAACCCTGCCAGCCATTGCGTTTTCATCGTCGAGCCCCTGTTATCTGCTTCTGTGTATCTTTATATCGACCCATTTACTCACTTCCTTAAGTGTAAATGCCTATCGGTTTTTATTATGACCCACCGCTGCGTATTAATTTTCCTTTCGGGCTCAATTTTGCTTGTCAAAAGTTAGCAACGTAATGATATAGTCAAAAAACATCACGACGTTAAAACATAAATCACAACAAGCACATACATCATTAACTATAAGAGGAACTTATACTTATGGATCAGGTTGGCTCTCTGGAAAACTTCCTTGCCCACGTTCAGCAACGCGACCCACACCAGACAGAATTCTCTCAGGCCGTACGCGAAGTCATGACCACTCTTTGGCCATTTCTGGAACAGAACCCGCAATATCGTCGCCTCTCGCTGCTCGAAAGGCTGGTTGAACCAGAGCGCGTGATCCAGTTTCGCGTGGTATGGGTGGACGATCGCAATCAGGTACAGGTAAACCGCGCATGGCGCGTTCAGTTCAGTTCGGCAATTGGGCCGTTCAAAGGCGGGATGCGTTTCCACCCTTCCGTTAACCTGTCTATTCTGAAATTCCTCGGCTTCGAGCAAACCTTCAAAAATGCCCTGACCACCCTGCCTATGGGCGGCGGCAAAGGCGGCAGCGATTTTGACCCCAAAGGCAAAAGCGAAGGCGAAGTGATGCGCTTCTGTCAGGCGCTGATGACTGAACTCTATCGTCATCTTGGCGCAGACACCGACGTCCCGGCGGGCGATATCGGCGTGGGCGGTCGCGAAGTCGGCTTTATGGCTGGCATGATGAAAAAACTCTCCAACAACACCGCCTGCGTGTTTACCGGCAAAGGTCTTTCGTTCGGCGGCAGCCTGATTCGCCCGGAAGCCACCGGTTACGGGCTGGTTTATTTCACCGAAGCGATGCTTAAACGTCACGGTTTGGGCTTTGAAGGCATGCGCGTATCGGTTTCCGGCTCCGGTAACGTCGCGCAATACGCGATTGAAAAAGCGATGGAATTCGGCGCACGTGTGGTTACCGCATCCGACTCCAGCGGCACCGTGGTGGATGAAAGCGGCTTCACCAAAGAGAAACTGGCGCGTCTGATTGAAATCAAAGCCAGCCGCGACGGTCGCGTGGCCGATTACGCGCGTGAATTTGACCTGGTGTATCTGGAAGGTCAGCAGCCGTGGTCCGTACCGGTTGATATCGCCCTGCCGTGCGCCACGCAGAACGAGCTGGATACCGATGCGGCTCGCGTACTGATTGCTAACGGCGTCAAAGCCGTTGCCGAAGGTGCGAATATGCCAACCACCATCGAAGCCACCGAACTGTTCCTTGAAGCAGGCGTGCTGTTTGCACCGGGTAAAGCGGCGAACGCGGGCGGCGTGGCAACGTCAGGACTGGAGATGGCGCAAAACGCCGCGCGTCTGGGCTGGAAAGCCGAGAAAGTCGATGCGCGTCTGCACCACATCATGCTGGATATTCACCATGCCTGCGTCGAGCATGGCGGCGAAAGCAAGCAAACCAACTACGTGCAGGGCGCGAACATCGCAGGCTTCGTGAAAGTTGCCGATGCAATGCTATCACAGGGTGTGATTTAAGTAGCAAATGTCTGATGGCGCTGCGCTTATCAGGCCTACAACTGGACGCAATTCATTGAAATTGTGCGCTATTGTAGGCCGGGCAAGCGCAGCGCCCCGGCGAAGAGGTCAGGTTGAGGATGTGCCCCAGGGGAGATTTTTAATGGGCCAGAGACAATTCTTACGATAATGTTCCAGAATTTCCACGTCGTAAAGATGCCCTTCTTCCAGTTCAGCATCCATAAGCTTCATTCGATAGCAGAAAGCATGCCAGTACCAGGACCCCATCAACCTGTTTCGATGGAATTCTTCTTCGCTCTCAAACAGTTCATAGGCCTTTTTCGAGGCAATCAAAATATAGTGCCAGGCCAGATCTTCCTCAATCGTTCCATTCTGATATGTTGAGCAGGTTAAGCCTATTATCCATTCTATCTCGGCCCCCCATATCAAGCGCGGAGATGACTTATCAAATCGACGGACGGTACAGTCATAAAGATAATCTTCAGGAAATTCCTTAACCTTACTTAACATCGCAATGACTTCTTGCGGATTTTCTTCCATGTGTTCTTTAAAATGATTAGCGCCATGCTCCCCCGAGAGAAAATATTCCATTAGCGCGATATAACTTTCGGTATCGACTATCCCCCAGTCGTCGTCTAAACACTTACGACGCTGGCGAGTCACGCCGACAGACTCAAAGCTTAAAATTTGATAACGAAAAGTATCCGTTCCCGATGCTGGCTGGCGTGGCCAAAACTCAAGCGTTTCAGACCACTGTTTATAATTAAAGCGATGAGGTGCAACCAGCCGCAATGCCTGCAATTTTTCCTCACTCAGCGGCTCAATTCCTTTAACCTTATAATAGTGCAACTGTTCTTTTTTTGCCCTGAAGCCTGCGTAAATAACTAACCCAGCCATAATTAATAGATAAAGAAAAGCATAGCCAGCGGACATTTTACCTTTATTACTTAAGCCATTTTCTGTGAGACCTGCACCAACAAACAAAGCGGCAAAAGCACAGGTTAAATAAAACCCCCACTTATAAACCAGCATGGCTTTATTTTCTTTAATTATCTAATCCAGACTAATATTAAATATTTCCCAACCGTTAAAAGAAAATTTCTCACTTCCTGGATGGTTTTGTAATAGCTGTTTTTTCATCACATTCCCTGTAAACACACACGCAGAAGGCGACAATTTTATCCCGGCAAAAAAAATATCCAACGGATTCTCAAAATCCGCTGGATATTTCAGAATTTGACTCGTGTAGTGCGAAAAGTTCGCGCGCTTACGCTATCGCCCCACTGCCCATTTCATCTGATGGCGGGCTTTTTTTCGCGCTACGTTTACGCGGGGCGCTCTTTTTCTTCTCACCCGCCGCACCGCCCGGCGCGACAATGCCGCGGAAACGTCTGACCGGCGTACTGCGGGCCTGATCAATCAGTTGATACAGCGTGCCCACCAGCGGCTGCATAAAGTCCTGATAGCGGCACTGTTTTTCGCTGATTTGCGTCAGGATTGACTCCCAGTGCGCCGTCATATCAGGCCGTGTCGCCATTTCCGGCAGCGAGTGGAACAGCGCTTTGCCCGCGTCAGTCGAGTGAATATAGCGCCCCTTTTTAGTCAGGAAGCCGCGTTTAAACAACAGTTCGATAATCCCTGCGCGCGTCGCTTCGGTGCCGAGGCCATCCGTTGCACGCAGGATCTTTTTCAGATCTTTATCCTGCACAAAACGCGCGATACCGGTCATAGCCGACAGCAGGGTTGCGTCGGTGAAGTGGCGCGGCGGCTGGGTTTGCCGTTCCACCACTTCTCCTTTTTCGCACAGCAGTTCATCGCTTTTGGCAACCACCGGCAACGGCGTACCGTCGTTCTCTTCATCGCGTTCTTTCCCGCCGAGCAGCGTACGCCAGCCTGCTTCGGCAAGAAAACGCGCCTTAGCGATAAATTTACCATTAGCAATATCAAGGTCTATCTGACACTTGCGGAAAACCGCGTCCGGGCAGAACTGCATCAGATACTGACGCGCCACCAGGGTGTAAATCTTCGATTCGTTTTCCGTCAGATTGACGTTGCTCGACCGCGCAGTAGGGATAATTGCGTGGTGCGCGTCAACCTTTTTGTCATCCCAGCAGCGGTTGCGCGTGTCCGGATTCACCACCGGTTGCGGCAAAAGATCCGGCGCGTGGACGCCTATCGCATTCAGCACCGCATGTCGCCCGGCGAAATGCTCTTCGGGCAAATAACGGCTATCCGAACGTGGGTAAGTAATCAGTTTGTGGGTTTCGTACAGCTTCTGGCAGATATCAAGCACATTCTGCGCGCTCAGGCCGAAACGTTTGGCGGCCTCAATCTGCAATGCGGAAAGCGAGAAAGGCAACGGGGCGGATTCTGATTCCCGTTTATCGTTATAGGCCGTAACGATCGCCGGCTGACCTTCGATGCGCTTGACCACGTGATCGGCCAGCGCGCGATGCAGCAATCGCCCCTCTTCGTCCTGATACGGCTCGCAGGCTTCGCTCGGCTGCCAGACGGCGGTGAAACGCTCGTCTTCCGGGGTGACAATGTGCGCCTTCACTTCGAAGAAATCTTTGGCGACAAAGTTTTCAATCTCTTCATCACGACGCACCACCAGCCCCAGCACCGGCGTTTGTACCCGCCCCACGGAGAGCACGCCGTTATATCCCGCGTTACGCCCTAAAATAGTGTAAGCGCGGGTCATATTGATACCGTAAAGCCAGTCGGCACGGGCGCGAGCCAGCGCGGAAACGCACAGCGGAATGAAGTCGCTGTTGGCGCGCAGGCGCGTAATCGCCCGCTCCACCGCCTGCGGGTTCAGGTCGTTGATCAAACAGCGTTGCACCTGCTGGCGCTTTTCGGGCGCCAGCGAGAGGTAGTCCAGCACTTCATCCACCAGCAGTTGCCCTTCTCTGTCGGGGTCTCCTGCGTGAATGACTTCGCTGGCCTCGTGCAAAAAGCGCTTAATAACGTTGAGCTGCTTTGTCACCGACGGGCGCGGCTGAAGCTGCCACTTCTCCGGGACTATCGGCAAATCCTGCAAATTCCAGCGCGCATAACGGCTGTCATACGCGTCCGGCTGCGCCTGTTCGAGTAGATGGCCAATACACCAGGTCACCACCTGACCGTTGCCGCATTCGATATAGCCGTCGCCCTTTCGATGGGGTTTAGGTAGTACATCGGCAATGGCACGCGCCAGGCTCGGTTTTTCCGCAATAAACAGGCGCATCTGCTTAGCGGATCTCAATCATCGGGCGACCCGCGCGGGCCTCAACCAGACCACCAATCGACGTTAAGGTAATGCCATACTCCGCCGCCGCAGCCTGCACCTCTTGCTCGGCTTCCGGCGTGACCGCCAACAGCAGGCCGCCAGAGGTTTGCGGATCGCACAGCAGCGAACGCCATTCGTCCGGCATCTCACCCATCAGGTGACCATAGCTGGCGAAGTTGCGCCCGGTACCACCCGGCACCGCGCCCTGCGCGATGTACTCTTCCACGCCCGGCAGTTTCGGCACATCGGCAAAATTCACCTGCGCCTGTACGCCAGCGCCCTGGCACATTTCGCTGAGGTGTCCCAGCAGACCAAAACCGGTGACGTCCGTCATCGCTTTGACGCCATCAATATTGGCGAAGGCCGCGCCAGCCAGGTTCATCTGGCACATCACTTCCGTTGCCAGCCCCTGATGTTCAGGTTTCAGCAGCGATTTCTTTTCAGCGGTGGTGAGTACGCCAATCCCCAGCGGCTTGGTGAGGAAAAGTTTGCAGCCCGCCTGCGCGGTGCTGTTTTTCTTCACGCGCTCGGTCGGCACGACACCCGTGACCGCCAGCCCGAAAATAGGCTCCGGCGCATCAATAGAGTGGCCGCCCGCCAGGGCGATACCCGCTTGCTGACAGGCAAAGCGCCCGCCGTCGATCACGTCGCGGGCGATTTCCGGGGCCAGGGTGTTGATTGGCCAGCCGAGAATCGCAATCGCCATAATCGGTTTGCCGCCCATCGCGAAGATATCGCTGATGGCGTTAGTGGCCGCGATACGGCCAAAATCAAACGGGTTATCAACGATCGGCATGAAGAAATCGGTGGTACTGATAATCGATGTGCCGTTGCCGAGGTCGTACACTGCCGCGTCATCACGGGTTTCATTGCCGACAAGCAGGTTCGGGTCGACAAACTTCGCCTGTTCGCTATGCAGGATGGTTTCCAGCACTTTCGGGGAAATTTTACAACCGCAACCGGCTCCGTGGCTGTACTGTGTTAAACGAATGGCTTGCTCGCTCATGGGCATCTCCTGATTTTGCCAATCCCACTATGGTAGCGCCCAAACGGCGGCGTGGTAAGTCCGACACTCCGAAATCGCTCACTACTGCTCACTTCGCAAGCAATTGTCCGTTTTGCGACACAGGGCAATTTTTCTTACCGCGTTTTTCCTTCTACTAATTAGTGGCATGAATATATTAGTGTCAAAACCTGCATATCAGGATAAAAATCAAAAGGAAATATCAATGAAAAAACGCATTATCGCCCTTTGCCTGGCAACACTCTTTACGTCCAGCGCTTTTGCTCTTGCTCCGGCCGGGAACGACGCCACCACCAAACCAGACCTCTATTATCTGAAAAATGCGCAAGCCATTGATAGCCTCGCTCTGCTGCCGCCTCCGCCAGCCGTAGGGAGCATCGCATTCCTGAACGATCAGGCGATGTATGAACAAGGCCGCCTGCTGCGCAATACCGAACGCGGTAAGCTGGCGGTGGAAGATGCAAACCTGAGCGGCGGCGGCGTGGCGAATGCCTTCTCCGGCGCGTTTGGATCGCCGATCACCGAAAAAGATGCACCGCAGTTGCACAAACTGCTGACCAACATGATTGAGGACGCGGGCGACCTGGCAACCCGTGGTGCCAAAGAGAAATACATGCGCATTCGTCCGTTCGCTTTCTATGGCGTACCGACCTGTAACACCACCGAGCAGGATAAGCTGTCGAAAAACGGTTCTTATCCGTCTGGCCACACGTCTATCGGCTGGGCCACCGCGCTGGTGCTGGCAGAGATTAACCCGGACCGTCAGAACGAGATTTTAAAACGTGGGTATGAGCTGGGCGAAAGCCGTGTGATCTGCGGTTACCACTGGCAGAGCGACGTAGATGCCGCGCGCATCGTCGGTTCCGCTGTTGTTGCTACGCTGCATACCAACCCGGCGTTCCAGCAGCAGTTGCAAAAAGCGAAAGACGAATTCGCTAAACAGCATAAGTCTTAATGTAAAAAGCCCGGTGGATTATGCCGCCGGGCGATCGGTTTTGTCAGAAACGCACCACAAACGGGGCCGTATCCGGCACCGACACGGAGGTAGACGCCTTCAGTTGTGGCGTGCCTAAGTAGAGAAAACCGACGATTTTATCGTGTTCCCCGCACTTCAGCCCTTCACGCACCACCGGGCTATCGGTTAACGCACCGCTGCGCCAGATACCGTTAAAACCCTGCGCAACCGCCGCCATCTGCATTGCCATCACCGCGCAGCCTGCCGACATCTCCTGTTCCCATTTTGGCACTTTGTGATGTGGCTGACACTTCGCCACTACCGCGATAATCAGCGGTGCACGGAATGGCGCATTACGTGCTTTATCAATCGCTTTCTCATCGCTGCCCGCGTCAATTGCGCCTTTTTCCAGCAACTGGCTGAAACGTTCGCGGCCTTCTCCCTCGATGATAAAAAACTGCCACGGCTGTAGCGTGCCGTGATCCGGGGCACGCATCCCGGCTCGCAGGATATTTTCCAGTTGCTCACCGGCTGGCGCAGGGTCAGCCAGGCGGGAAGCGCTACGGCGATTTACCAGTAATTCAAGTGCGTCCATTGATTCGCTCCTGTCATGTTATTTTTCACAAAATTAACATGCGCGGGGAATTTGTTACAGCGCCGAAGGCGATTCCTGCTGACAACGGGCGGCGCTCTATTTAGGATAGCCAGATGTTTCACCGCTTCCGGTGGACCGTTTACTGTCTTTATCAGGGAGAAAACATGCGAACCCTATGGCGTTTTATCGCCGGATTCTTTAAATGGACGTGGCGATTACTCAATTTTGTCCGCGAACTGGTGCTGAATCTGTTCTTTATTTTCCTCGTGCTGGTTGGCGTGGGGATCTGGATGCAGCTTAGCAGCACGCCTGAAAGCAACAGCACGCGCGGCGCGTTGTTGATGGACATCAGCGGCGTGATTGTCGATAAGCCTTCAGCCAGCAGTAAGCTGGGCGTGATTGGTCGTCAGCTGTTTGGATCAAGCTCCGATCGTTTACAGGAAAACTCGCTGTTCGATATCGTCCTGGCTATCCGCCAGGCGAAAGATGACCGCAATATCACCGGTATCGTGCTGGATCTCAAGAACTTCGCCGGGGGCGATCAGCCTTCGATGCAGTATATCGGCAAAGCGCTGCGCGAGTTCCGCGACAGCGGTAAGCCGGTTTACGCTGTGGGCGACAGCTACAGCCAGGGTCAGTATTACCTCGCGAGCTTTGCCAATAAAATCTGGCTCTCGCCACAGGGCGTGGTTGACCTGCACGGTTTTGCCACCAACGGCCTCTATTACAAATCCCTGCTTGAGAAGCTGAAAGTTTCTACGCATGTATTCCGCGTCGGCACTTATAAATCCGCCGTTGAGCCATTTATTCGCGATGATATGTCCCCTGCCGCGCGTGATGCCGACAGCCGCTGGATTGGCGAGCTGTGGCAGAACTACCTGAATACGGTGGCAGCAAACCGCAAAATCACCGCGCAGCAGGTCTTCCCTGGCGCGCAGGCGATGCTTGATGGCCTGACCAAAGTGGACGGCGATACGGCAAAATATGCGCTTGATAGCAAACTGGTAGATTCCCTGGGCAGCAGCGCAGAAATCGAAAAAGCGCTCAGCAAAGAGTTTGGCTGGAGCAAAGCGGATAAAAACTACCGTGCAGTCAGCATTTACGACTATGCGCTGAAAACCCCGGCAGATACGGGTTCCAGCATCGCGGTCGTCTTTGCGAACGGTGCAATTATGGACGGTGAAGAAACGCCGGGGAACGTCGGCGGCGATACCACCGCGGCGCAAATCCGCGATGCGCGTCTTGACCCGAAAGTGAAAGCGATTGTTCTGCGCGTCAACAGCCCTGGCGGCAGCGTCAGCGCCTCCGAAGTGATCCGCGCAGAACTGGCTGCGGCGAAAGATGCGGGTAAACCGGTTGTGGTATCGATGGGCGGTATGGCGGCATCCGGCGGTTACTGGATCTCCACCCCGGCAAGCTACATCGTGGCGAACCCGAGTACGCTGACCGGCTCTATCGGTATCTTTGGCGTGATCAACACCGTGGAAAACTCGCTGGATTCCATCGGCGTACACACGGATGGCGTTGCCACTTCTCCGCTGGCAGATGTGTCGATGACCAAAACGCTGCCGCCGGAAGTGCAGCAGATGATGCAACTGACCATTGAGAACGGCTATAAACGCTTTATCACCCTGGTTGCGCAGTCGCGCCACAGCACGCCGGAGCAGATTGATAAAATCGCGCAGGGCCACGTATGGACCGGGCAGGATGCGAAAGCTAACGGACTGGTCGACAGCCTCGGTGATTTCGATGATGCGGTCGCCAAAGCCGCTGAACTGGCGAAGCTGAAAGCGTGGCACATTGACTACTATCAGTCTGAACCGACGTTCTTCGATATGGTGATGGATAGCGTCTCCGGCTCGGTGCGCGCCTCGCTGCCGCAGGCGTTGCAGGCGTATCTGCCTGCGCCGCTGGCCTCAGCCGCCAAAGAGGTGAAAGCCGAAACGGACAAGCTGGCCGCCTTCAATGACCCGCAAAATCGCTATGCGTTTTGCCTGACCTGCGCCAATATACGTTAATCGCAATCCCCTCTACGGAGGGGATTTTCTTTCGCTTACTCAAACGAAACCATGCAAAAAAAATCCATTTACGTCGCCTATACCGGCGGTACCATCGGGATGCAGCGTTCCGAACACGGCTATATTCCTGTCTCTGGGCATCTGCAACGTCAGCTGGCGCTGATGCCAGAATTCCATCGCCAGGAGATGCCGGATTTCACCATCCATGAATATCAGCCCCTGATGGATTCTTCCGATATGACGCCGGAAGACTGGCAGCACATCGCCGATGATATCAAAGCGCACTACGATGATTATGATGGCTTCGTGATCCTTCACGGCACGGATACCATGGCCTTCACCGCTTCGGCGCTGTCGTTCATGCTGGAAAACCTGGGCAAACCGGTAATTGTGACAGGGTCACAAATCCCGCTCGCCGAGCTACGTTCGGATGGACAAATTAATTTGCTGAATGCCTTATACGTAGCGGCGAACTACCCGATCAACGAAGTCTCGTTGTTCTTCAATAACCGCCTCTATCGTGGCAACCGCACCACTAAAGCGCACGCCGACGGTTTTGATGCCTTCGCATCACCGAACCTGGCGCCGCTGCTGGAAGCGGGGATTCATATCCGCCGCCTGGGTACACCACCCGCGCCGAGCACCTCGGGCGAACTGATTGTCCATCCGATCACCCCGCAGCCAATTGGCGTGGTGACCATTTACCCCGGCATTTCCGCCGACGTGGTGCGCAACTTCCTGCGCCAGCCGGTGAAAGCGCTGATTCTGCGCTCTTACGGTGTCGGTAACGCGCCGCAAAACGGCGAGTTTTTAAAAGAGCTGACCGAAGCCAGCCAGCGCGGCATCGTGGTGATTAACCTGACGCAGTGCATGTCCGGCAAAGTCAATATGGGCGGCTACGCCACCGGCAACGCCCTCGCCCACGCAGGCGTGATTGGCGGTGCGGATATGACCGTCGAAGCCACGCTGACCAAACTGCACTATCTGTTAAGCCAGAACCTTGATGCCGACGCCATCCGCAGCGCCATGCAGCAAAACCTGCGCGGTGAGCTGACGCCAGACGACTAAGGAGCCTTCATGAAAGCACGAGCACTGTTACTGGTTGATCTGCAAAATGATTTCTGCGCAGGCGGCGCGCTTGCCGTTGCCGAAGGTGATAGTACGGTTGATATCGCCAATACGCTGATTACCTGGTGCAAAGCGCGCGGCGAAGCCGTTGTGGCGAGCCAGGACTGGCATCCCGCCAATCACGGTAGCTTTGCCAGCCAGCACGGCGTTGAGCCCTACACCCAGGGCCAACTTGACGGGCTGCCGCAAACCTTCTGGCCCGATCACTGCGTGCAACACAGCGAAGGTGCCGAATTGCACCCACTGCTGGCGCAGAAATCGATTGATGCGGTGTTTCATAAAGGCGAAAGCGTCAATATTGACAGCTACAGCGCATTCTTCGATAACGGTCATCGCCAGAAAACGGCGCTGGATGCGTGGCTGCGTCATCATGAAATCAGCGAGCTGATTGTGCTCGGTCTGGCAACCGACTACTGCGTGAAGTTCACCGTGCTGGATGCGCTGGAACTGGGGTATCGCGTGAACGTGATAACCGACGGCTGTCGCGGCGTGAATATCCAGCCGCAGGACAGCAATCAGGCGTTTATGGAGATGGCGGCAGCGGGCGCAACGCTCTATACGCTGGCGGACTGGGAAGAGACGC
This sequence comes from Pseudocitrobacter corydidari, assembly GCF_021172065.1. Lineage (NCBI taxonomy): Bacteria > Pseudomonadati > Pseudomonadota > Gammaproteobacteria > Enterobacterales > Enterobacteriaceae > Pseudocitrobacter > Pseudocitrobacter corydidari. The sequence continues at coordinate 1,675,211 of NZ_CP087880.1, forward strand.
AGGGGTAATTTTTTCACTCAATGCCCGGTACAACTTGTTATCGGGCATTTAATGGAAAGATCTGATAACCGGCATTATTGGGCAGCGAATCCGTGGCCCACGCTTCATCCTTTCGGCTATCGTAGAGGATATATTTCCCCTGCCACTCTCCTTTTCCCTCGACGTTCCTGATGACCAATAACGTATGATTTTCGCCAAACCAGACAGCTTCCGGCGCATTCCTTTCCGAGAAGCAAAAACCTTGCGGTACGCTTTTTTGGGCACCCGATTCTTTTACCCCGGTTACCAGACAACCACTGATATAAGGCGGGCCATAACTCAGGGCAAAAATTAGCGCGTGATTAACGCATCTCGCCATTACCAGTTCCCCGGTTCTGACGCTGCCATCCAAAAATGCAGAAGTAATGGTGTTGTCAAAAGCGAGATAAGGCGTATCGCCATCAATAGTTTGTAGTGACAACAGGGTTATTTCTTTTTCTTCTGGGATGGCGCAGGTTTGGAGGTTTTTGATTGTTGCGGACAGGCAATTAATGGGCATAAGCGCCAATAAAATGACTATTATTGATAAATGCCTCACGCCCCTTATGGAGAGGGTTATTATCCGCATCGTTTGCATCCAGACTCACCATTTACAGTTCATATCATCAGTGAGCACAGAGATATTTTCTTTAAATCTGATTATTTTCCCTGCAGCTGACTTATAGTAAAAATCATTAAACACTGCACCTTGCGTGGAAACAACATAGGTGCCATTAACCTGACCTTTTATCACTTCAAGCCATGTATAAGTGAACTCGGAAGGTCTTCCTTCGAAAACTTCCTCAGTTCTGCCCACAAAAGCGAGCGGGATGAAAGCAGACCCTTTTTCATATAGAACATAGCCGAGACTCGCTTCTTTACTTATTATCTCGGTAAACTTGAGGTTGGTTGTTCCGTTACTAAAACAACCTACAATAGTTTGTTGACTTGCATACAATGATGAGGGCATCAATAATAATAGGATTATTGACAAGGCAATTAACATTAAAAACTCCTTATAACTATTATTGACTATATAGCTCCACCGTATTTCTGGGTAAAAAATATGATAGCGGAGTCGTTGGGATTTCAATATATCTAGCGGAACACAACTCCCCCATAGAAGCATCGATTACTGATAAGTAATTCTGGCTGATTACGATTGTCACCTTATTATAAGTTTCATTAAGCATACTAATTATATTGAGTTCATATTTTCCGAAAACATCAACATTAGAAATATGATTAAGCTTCCACTTGGTTTGTTTAGCAAGTGAGGTTCCAGGCATAAACTGAAGCAAAAATAACAGCATCAATATGAATTGTGTATGCACTTTCACTCCTTATTGAAACCTATGTGACGTAAGCTCGTATCCCTATCTGCACCGCCCCTCCAGGCACACTACCGTCATACCCTGAAGCGTGATTCACGCATTCTGCACCGTCTCATTCTAGCGAGCCAACCTCTCGCGCTGTACGCTATCAAAGGCGGTAGCCGCATAATTCGGAATTCATAAAGGTGACACCCCAAAAAGAAAATGCTCGCCCAAGGCGAGCATTTCAGATTGCTGACAACGTGCGTTTTGTTCTTGTCGGATGCGGCGAAAACGCCTTATCCGAGCTACAAAATATCGCGAACTCAATATATTGCATAAACCTTGTAGGCCGGATAAGGCATCGCCGCCATCCGGCAAAAGCGCGCACAACCGCCCGGTGGCGCTGCGCTTGCCGGGCCTGCATCTTTTAACTGCCGTTGCCAATCTGCCACAAAAATACAGGCGGCACGCCGTTCACACGCCAGTTTCCAACACTGCGGCTCTTGTAGATAACCGGGTTATGTGATGCCAGCGTCCGCGCATTGCGCCAGTGGCGATCCAGCGCTTTTGAGGTGCGCGTGTCCGATGCTCCGAGGGCGTTAAATAACTCCGTTGCCGCGCGCGGGATCAGTTCGCTCACTACCACCTGCGCCTGCGCGGAGGCCACTTCCGCCAGTTCGTTAGCGCGCGTTATCACCGCCGGATCAGCATCGGCATGCACTTCGTACGCCGCCTGCATCGCCTGCGCGGCGCGCTCCACCGTGGCATCCACCGCATAGACCCAACTGCTGATTTGCCCCACCACCTGCAACACCTGCGCGTCATCTCGGGCGGCGGGCGCGTTGCCGTGGCTATAGACACGACGGCGATTTTTCACCCCCTCTGCGGCATCGCGTTCAATGGCCCGGCCAACTCCGGCAAGCGTGGCGAGCAGCACGTGCTGATAGAACGCCGTTTGATAGCGGAATCGCTCAGCAAAATCCGTCACGTGTTCCTGTTCGACAAACGCATCGCGAAAACGGGTGGTGCCGCTACCCGTCAGGCGCTGGCCAAAACCGTCCCAGTCATCGTCACGCTCAACCTCCGCCTGATGCGTGCTAACCAGCGCGATAATATCGCCGCCGGTATCGCTACGCCGCCCGAAGACATCTATCCAGTCCGCGAACAGCGTGCCGGTGCTGTAGAACTTCTCGCCCGTCAGCCGCCAGCCGTTCTCTGTCGGCGTCACTTTGGTGATGACATCACCCAGTTTAACCTCGCCAATTTCCGTCCAGCCATTGCCGACAATATCGCCATCAAGAAAGCGGCGGAACCAGCGATCGCGCAGTTCGCTTTCAGGGCGGTTGAGCTGATCTTCGACAAAAGCAAAGTGCCCGCGCAGCGCCTGCGGAAGGTTTGAATCCGCCTGCGCCAGTTCGCCAAACAGCGCGAAAAGTTGCGGCAGCGAGGCGCCAAAGCCGCCCTTTTCCTGCGGGATGCGCACCGTGCCGAAACCCGCTTCCTTCAGCCAGCGAATCGGTTCGTACGGCAGCGTACGGTTAATTTCCCGCGCGACCGTCTCGGTGGCGATGCGTTCAAATATCGGGCGAAAGCGCGCCGCCAGCGCGTCATAATCTGTTCCGGTTGAGAGTAAGGTCATCAAAGACTCCTTATTGGTCGTCGATATCGTGGCGGGTAGGCTCATGGCGCACCGCCAGCAGGAAGAAAATCGGGATCAGCGCAGCAAGCGACACCACCCAGAACATGTTGGTACCAAGCGAGGCCTGTAGCAGCGGCAGAATAAACAGCGCCAGCGCGCTGCCCACGCCGGAAAGCGCGCGGCTGAAACCGACGCCCGTCGCACGAATATGCGTCGGGTAAGAGAGCGCCGGGTAAATCATCAGCTGCGCGCCGGGGCCAAAACCTTCGGCAAACAGCCACAGGCCGAGCATCCCCACCGCAATCGCCACGCCCAGCGCCGCCTGCGGCTGCCCCACCAGCGCCAGCACAATCAGCGCGACGAATTGCAGAGCAAACCCGGCAATCGCCACGTGTCGGGAGGGATATTTCCACGCCAGATGCATCCCAAGCAGGCCGCCGGTAAACGCGAACAGCGCATTTAGCCCAAGCGAGGCAGCGATGGTTTCAAACACGCCCGCGCCGAGGAACTGCGCCAGAATGGTCGGCAGGAAGAAGGCAATCGCGGTGTATTCAAAAGCGATACAGATATTCATCACCCCGGAGACAATCGTGCGCTCGCGATACGGTTTTTCGAACAGTACCCGGTAGCTCACTTTCGGCGGCGGCGCGACGTTTACACCCGGCGCTTCATGGGCGGCGATACCATAGGATTCACGCAGAATACGCGCCGCCCCTTGTAAATCGCCCTGATTAGCCGCCCACAGCGGCGACTCGTTCATAAACTTGCTGCGCACGGCAATAATCAACAGCGCAGGCACCGCACCGAACAACAGCGAGGCCCGCCACAGCCAGTCGAGATGCTGGGTGGGTAACAGGAAGTACAGCGCGAAGATAATTAAAAAGCAGACGGTGGAGGCTGCATACCACATCGGGCACCAGGCGGCGAGGCGCGCGGCTTTGTTACCTTTTCCGGCGAATTTCGAAAATTCCGCAAGATAGGACATTGCCACCGGCAGGTCGATGCCAACGCCGATCCCCATCAGGAAGCGCGCGCCAATCAGCACCCATACGTTCGGCGCCAGCCCGGCGGCAATTGCCGATACCACGAAGAACAGCATATCTGCCATAAAGACCGAGTAGCGGCCATACTTATCAGTCAGCCAGCCGCCAATAAGATTGCCGAAAATGGTGCCAACCATAATTGACGACGTCACCAGGCCGGTGAGCAGCGGCGTCAGTTGAAACTCCTTCACCACATCATCGATACCGTAAGAGAGCGTGGTGAGATCGTAAGCATCCAGAAAGACGCCGCCGAGCGCTAAAAAGACAATCATGCGCGCGTATTTTGCCTGTTCGCCGTGGTTGTTAATCAGCTTCGCGACGTCGCTTACCGAACCGACGGGCACAGAAACCCCGCCCGCATTTTCTACCGGGATTGAACTCATAGTTTTACCTTGCCTGAAATGGCCGGTCAGCTGACCGGCTAAGAATGGTTAATCTGCGGAAACGGGCACCAGCACACCTTTGACTAACGGATCGTCCGTGGTCTTAAGCCAGGTTTGGATCCGGGGGTCAGCAAATGTCTGTTTCAGTTTTTCGATATTCTCCTGGTTCAGATACGGCGTACCTATCACCAGCTGCGATGCAAAGGTCCGTGGGGCGGGCGGGAAAAGAATGCCCTTCTCGCGCGGAATTTTCCCGGCATCAAACTGCGAGACATAGCCAATCGCCGCATCTACCGAGTTCAGCGCGCGCGGCATGGTCAGCAAATCCAGTTCCTTAAACTGATACTGATGCGGGTTTTCGACGATGTTTTTCAGTTTCGCGGTACGCGGTTCAACCGCCGGGTCGAGTTTAATCAGCCCGATACGCGCCAACAGCCACAGGGCCTGCCCCTGATTTGCGCCGTCGTCCGGCACCACAATCGTTGCGCCTTTGGGCAGTTTATCGATAGAGGGATATCGGTCGGAGTAAATACCAAACGCCCACTGGAAGACCGGTACGGTGGTGCTCAGCGCAAAACCGTTGGCATCGACAACCTGCTTGAGCCACAACTGATGTTGATAAATGGTGCCCGCGTAGGTGCCATCCGCCACCGCGCGATCCGCCTGCACCGGGTCCTGCACGCCAACGGCTTCCAGCGTCAAGCCATAGTCTGGCGCGATATGCTCACCGATGTATTCAATAATGCGCTGCTCGCCCGCCATCGCCGGTTCATAATGAATTTTCAGCGTGGTACCAAACACCACCTGCGCCGGCCCTTGTGTGCGCCACCAGGCGAACGCGGCAATCGCAATGAGTAATATTGCCAGCGCCACCAGCCACGGCCAGCGCCGGGCTTTACGCAGTTCAAACTGTTCTGTCGTCATCAGACGCTCCCCTGTGTGTGTCGAAGTCGGGTAACCAGGCGGTCGCCCAAAAACTGGATAAGCTGAATAGCCACAATTAGCACCACAATGGTGGCAATCATGATGTGGTTGTCGAAACGCTGATAACCGTACACCACCGCGAGATAACCGATTCCCCCCGCCCCGATGGTGCCCGCGATCGCTGAATACTCAATCATCGAGATGATGTTAAGTGTCACCGCCGCCACCAGCGCAGGCAGCGCTTCGCTCAGTTGCGCTTTGGTAATGATTTGCCAGGCGGAGCCACCGCAAACCAGCCCGACCGCCGTCACGTCTGCGGGCAGTTCGCGCAATGCGTTCTCCACCAGCCGCGCGAAGAACGGGATCCCGGCGACAATCATCGGCACCACCGCAGCGGGAATGCCGATGGTGGTTCCCGTCAGCCACCAGGTGAACGGAATGATGGCGGCCATCAGCACCAGAAACGGCAGCGATCGTCCGACGTTGGCAATACTGTTGAGTACGCGATGCAGGGCCGGACGAGGGAACAGCCCGCGCGCAGAGGTATTGAACAGGACAACGCCGCCCACGCCTCCCAGCGTCACAACAAACAGCATCACGATAGAGACCATCAGCGCCGTCTCCCCCAGTGCGGGCAGCAGCAGCGTATGAATCTCACTCCACGGCGTATCCTGACTGACAGTGGTGGGTTTCATACCGCCTCCTTCAACGCTCGCGGCGCGTCCAGAACCTGCGCAACCACACCAAGATGCGCTAACTGCGCGACCAGCCGAGGAATCGACACGCGTTCGTGAGTAAAGCTGATGCCAATCTGCATTCTGCCGCTGAGCAAGCCGTTAATTTGCTCAACATGACCGCCCAGCACATCGACACGCAGACCGTGCTGTTGGCTAAGCTGGCTGATCCAGTCCGTGCGCGCGCTGCCGTCGGTACGATAGCTCACACGCAGTAACACATCGGCAGGCGTGGAGGCCGGTGCCAGTGGCATCAGTTGCTGACCGAGGTGGGAATCCGGCTGCGCCAGCAGCGTTTTCAGCGCCCCTGACTGCACAATCTCGCCCTCGCGGATCTCCGCGACCGCATCCGCCGTCGTTCGCACCACGTCCATTTCGTGGGTGATCAAGACAATGGCAAGCCGATAGTCATCACGTAACTGACGCAGCAGTTTCAGCACCGAATCTGTCGCCTGCGGATCCAGCCCGGAAGTGGCTTCATCCGCCAGCAACACTGACGGACGTAACGCCAGCGCGCGGGCGATGCCAATGCGCTGACGCTGGCCGCCGGAAAGCTGTGCCGGATAAGCCTGCGCTTTGTGACTCAGCCCGACGCTTTCAAGCAGTTCGCCCACGCGGGCGTGAATATCCCTCTCCACCACGCCAAGGTATTCCAGCGGCAGAGCAATGTTCTGCCACGCCGTCTTACGCCCGAGCAACGCCGAGGACTGGAAAACGGTGCCAATCGCACGACGCTCCCGGCGCAGGGCAACACCTGAGAGCAGCGAGAGATCGTTACCGTTGACCCTGATGCTGCCACTATCGGGGCGCTCCAGCAGGCTGATGCACTTCGCCAGCGTCGATTTCCCCGCCCCGCTCGGGCCGACCACTGCCGTGATCGAACCCGCCTGCACCTGCAACGAAATCCCTTTCAAAACCGGCGTCACGTTGCCGCTTGCGCTACGGTAACTCTTTGAAAGATTTTCGATTTCAATCATGCGACCTTTTCTCCCGCCTCAACGGACTGCCCAGCATGAATGCGATAGCTCGCACCAGGGTGTGGCGCCTGCAAACGGGCATCCCCTCCGAACAGTTTTTCGCGCAGGGTGCCGGGGCGATACTCTTTCTTGAAGACGCCGCGCTTTTGCAGTTCCGGGATCAACAGTTCCACCACATCGGTAAAGGTTTCGTGAGTCACGGCGTAGGCCAGGTTGAAGCCGTCCACGTCGGTCTCTTCCACCCACGATTGCAGTTCATCGGCGACGGTTTGCGCGCTGCCCACCATTAACGGGCCGAATCCCCCAATACCGACCCACTCCGCCATCGCTTCTACCGTCCACTGACGGTTAGGATCGGCCGTTGAGAACGCCTCAACCACCGACTGAATGGCGTTGGTCTGCGAGTATGTGAAGATTTGGTCCGGTTTAAACTGGCCGAAGTCGATCCCTGTCCAGCCGGAGATCAGCGCCAGTGCGCCCTCGTAGCTGACGTACGATTTGTACTCATTCCATTTCGCCTGTGCGGCTTTGTCCGTTTCGCCGACGATGACCGTTTGCATGTTGAAAATCAGAATACTGTGCGGGTCGCGCCCGGCTTCAGCGGCGCGGCGACGAATATCGGCCACGGTCTTTTTGAGCAACGCTTTTGACGGCGCAGCCACGAACACGCACTCCGCGTGGCTGGCGGCAAACTGTTTACCCCGGCTGGATGCTCCCGCCTGATACAGCACCGGCGTGCGCTGCGGGGAAGGCTCGCAAAGGTGAAAACCCGGTACGTCAAAGAATTTACCGTGGTGGTTAATATTGTGGATTTTGCTCGGATCGCTAAAGATGCGGCGCTCGCGGTCACGCAGGATCGCGCCCTCTTCCCAGCTGCCTTCCAGCAGTTTGTACACCACGTCGAGATACTCATCGGCGTAGTCGTAACGCACGTCGTGATCCGTTTGCGCTTTATGGCCGATATTACGCGCCCCGCTTTCCAGATAAGAGGTGACAATATTCCAGCCCACGCGGCCTTTGGTCAGATGGTCAAGGGTCGAAAGACGGCGGGCAAACGGGTACGGGTGCTCGAACGACAGCGACGCGGTCAGGCCAAAACCAAGATGCTCGGTCACCAGCGCCATCGGGGTTATCAGCGCCAGCGGATCGTTTACCGGTACCTGCGCGGCCTGGCGAATCGCCGCCTCGCCGTTACCGTTCAGGACGTCATAAACCCCCAGCACATCGGCAATAAACAGGCCGTCAAACTTACCGCGCTCCAGTAAACGCGCCAGATCGACCCAGTAATCCAGGTCTTTATACTGCCAGGAGCGATCGCGCGGATGCGCCCACAGGCCCGGCGACTGATGGCCGACACAGTTCATATCAAAAGCGTTAAGACGAATTTCACGTTGCGATGGCATAGCACTCTCCTGTCGCGCCAGGGGCAAACCTGGCGCTATGTCATTTCATAGTTTTTAGAGGGGAATTTTTTTAGATGATGGGACATCGTGCTGACAGCGTCAGCAGGGCTTCGCGGGCGACGGCCTGAGCATGATCCGCCACCTGCGGCAGGCCCATCAGTTCACCAAAGCGGCCACGGGCAGCAGGCCCGGAGACCAGGAATATGGCAGAAGGTTTACCCTGCGCATCCAGCGTTTGCGAATGGGTATCGACGTCGATCCCTAAACCCAGCGCATCGGGGCGAATCACGCCAGCACGGCGCAAATCACGTAAAAACGGCTGGCTTTCCGTGAGCGAAGCGTGCGCGGGCCCGGTGGTTAAAATCAGATAATCGACGGACAGATCCTGCGGCGCATCATTGCGCACCGCGAGCTGTACACGCAGATGATTCTCCTTCGCCGTCACCGTTTTCAGCCTGGCCGCCAGCACAGTGAGTAAGCCAGCCTCCTGCTTCGCGGTAATGGCATCGGCCACCTGTGGCGCAATGCGGTAGCGGTGCACATCCCAGAAGCGGCGCAGATGACGCAGGAACTGGCGCTGTTCGCGCTCACTTAACTGTTGCCAAATCGACTGCCCCTGGCTGCGGACTTCATCAAGCACCACCTGCCAGGGCAGACCGATTTCAGCGGCACGGGCAATATCTTCGCGAATCTGTCGCAAGCACTGGCGCAGCGATCCGTGGGCATACTCCGCCTGCCATTTTGGCAAACCTGCCGCCGCGTTAGGCCGTGAAAGTAAGCCGTGGCGCGAGAACGCCAGCAGTTTGCCGCGATGCCCTAAGCGGGTCAGCGATGCCACGACATCCGCCATGCTCAGTGCGGTACCGACAATCGCCACGTTGGCTTCAGGGGGGATGTTTTCCAGCGCCCCGGCAACCCACGGGTTGGCTACCAAGCGCGGATGTTCGGCAATCGCCCGCACTTCTTTAGGGAGATCCGGCGGCGGATGACTGACCGCCAGCACCACGCGATCGGCTGAGATCTTACGCCCCTGCGCGGTGATCACCTGATTATCCTGCCAGGCCACGGCGGTATCACGCAGATGGGAGACGCGTCCTGGCTGCTTTTGCGCCTCGGTGAGAAACGCCTGGGCGACATAGCGACCAAACTCGCCACGCTGCGGATAGACGCTGCCATCGGGGCGACGGGCGTCAGCATCGCGCAGGAAACTCGTCTGCTGACGATACCAGCGGTCAAACGCCCCCTCTTCCTCGCCGGAAAGCTGCATCCTGGACGCCGGAACATTGATGCGATGCGCCGGGTCGGCGGCGGAGTACGCCACGCCCAGCCCCGGCTGCTCTCGGGGCTCAATGAGGGTGATACGCACAGGCGTTTGCGCTTCGCGCAGCAGATGAATTGCCACCGCCGCCCCGCTGAAGCCGCCGCCAATAATCACAATATGAGGTTCACTCATCGCACATCTCCACAAACCTTGTTTAACTGGCGCTGACCTGTTTTGTCGGACGCGCCGCACCGCCGATGGTTTCGCCAAACGGACCGGTATTCACGTTGCCGGACTGGCTACGCGGACGCGTACTCAGCGGCAGCATCGGCATCACCAGCTCGGCGAAACGATGTGCCTCTTCGAGATGCGGGTAGCCGGAGAAAATAAAATTCGTGATCCCTAAAGCCTGGTACTCACGAATACGTTCCGCCACCTGCTGCGGATTTCCCACCAGCGCGGTGCCTGCGCCGCCGCGCACCAGGCCAACGCCCGCCCATAGATTGGGCGAGATAACCAGATTATCGCGATTCCCTTTATGTAAGGCGCTCATGCGCGCCTGGCCGGTTGAATCCATACGCGAGAAGATCTGCTGCGCCTGCGCGATGGTGTCATCATCCAGATGTGCAATCAGCTTGTCGGCGGCGGCCCACGCCTCTTCTTCCGTTTCGCGCACAATGACGTGCAGACGGATACCGTATTGCAGCTCACGTCCTTTCGCTTTCGCCCGCGCTTTCACCACTTCCAGCTTCTCCGCCACCTGCGCTGGCGGCTCGCCCCAGGTCAGATAAGCGTCGATATGATCTGAAGCAACGTCAATCGCCGCATCGGATGAACCGCCGAAGTACAGCGGCGGACCATTCTCCTGCACCGGCGGGAACAGCACTTCCGCGCCTTCCACCTTGATATGCTTGCCGTGGTAGTCGACCTTTTCACCCGCCAGCAGGCGGCGATAAACATCAAGGAATTCCTGGGTCACTTCATAGCGTTCAGTATGATTCAGGAAAATCCCGTCGCCTTTGTTTTCTACCGGGTCACCGCCGGTCACCACGTTAATCAGCAAACGGCCTTCTGACAGGCGATCCAGCGTTGCCGCCATGCGTGCCGCAAGCGTTGGCGGCTGAAGCCCAGGACGCACCGCCACCAGATAACGCAGATTACGCGTCTGCGGGGCCAGCGCGGCGGCCACCAGCCAGGAGTCTTCACAGCTTTTACCGGTTGGGATCAGCACACCGTAATAGCCCAGGCTATCGGCGGCCACCGCCACCTGTTGCAGATAAGGCAAATCAACCGGACGCCCACCCTGGGTGGTGCCCAGATAGCGACCATCACCGTGGGTTGGCAGGAACCAGAAGACATTCAGGTTATTATCGGATTTCGCTGTCATTATCTCTTTCCTTTATAACTATATTCACTATTTATCGAAGCGTTTCTTCAAGATGGTTATAACTGTATTAGCGAAATCCGTGCCAAAATTTAACAAAAATTAAAATCATTAATATCATGTAGTTAACACATATGGCGCGATCAACCTCTCGTTGCAAATGCGACAAGTAGCGGACACACCCTGCTGCAAATGCAACAAACCGGGCCTTCCCCGCTCTGGTGTATTGCTCCGGTAAAAGATAAGTTCGGCATATGAATTACGCGGAGCCAAACCTATGCTAAACGCCTCTACCCCTGTGCTGATTGACCCGGCCTCCAAAGCCTTTCAAAGCCTGCTTGACCGATTTGCCCCGACCGATGCCACCGTGCTCATCATTGGTGAGACCGGCAGCGGCAAAGAGGTGGTGGCTCGCTACCTTCATCACCATAGCCCGCGTAGCCACGCGCCCTTTCTGGCGGTGAACTGCGGTGCATTGACCGAGTCGCTGGCAGAAGCGGAACTGTTCGGTCATGAGAAAGGCGCATTTACCGGTGCGATGCAGGCGCAGCCCGGCTGGTTTGAGGCCGCTGAAGGCGGCACGCTGCTGCTGGATGAAATTGGCGAGCTGAGCCTGGCGTTGCAGGTCAAACTGCTGCGCGTGTTGCAGGAGCGCGAGATAACCCGAGTGGGCTCGCGCAGACCCATCAAGGTGAACGTGCGGGTGATTGCCGCGACCCATGTCGATCTTGAGCAGGCCATTCGCGAGCGTCGATTCCGGGAAGATCTCTTCTATCGCCTTAATATTGCGGCGGTTAACCTTCCGGCGCTGCGCCAGCGGCGCCAGGATATCCCATTACTTGCAGAGCATTTTTTACAGCTTTACGCCAGACGCTTAGGCAAACCCTCTCGCCGTTTAGCCCCGGATACGCTGGCCGCGATGATGGACTATTCATGGCCTGGCAACGTGCGTGAGCTGGAGAACATGCTGCATACGGCCGTATTGCTCAGCCAGGAGGAAGTCATTACGCCTGCGCAACTGCGCTTTACTTCCGCACCAGCAAGGAACGATGAGCAAGAAGAAGATTCATTGGCGGCGTTTATGCGCGAGCAGTTAACGCTGCACGGCGGGCAACTGTACGATCGGGTGATGAACGCGATGATTCAGACGGCGATGAGCCAAAGCGACAATAATCAGAGCCAGGCCGCCGCACTGCTGGGCATCAGTCGCCACTCGTTGCGCACTCACCTGGCGCATCTCGGAGTAATAAAAAGTCGCCGCAAACCGGGGGCTGTACTGATGAGCGCCTCCTCGCCTGTCCCGCGCGAGCGTGAGCTGCGTATTGGTTATCAACGTTTCGGCAACCTTGGCGTGCTGAAGGCGCGTCAGACGCTGGAGCGCGAATTTGCCGGGCGCGGCGTGAACGTCCTGTGGAGCGAATTCCCCGCCGGCCCGCAAATGTTGCAGGCGCTAAGCAACAACGATATCGATTTTGGCACCACGGGCGAAGCGCCGCCGGTCTTTGCCCAGTCGCGCGAAAACGCGCTGCTTTACGTCGCCTGGGAGCCGCCCGCGCCACGCAGCGTGGCCATGGTGGTGCCGAACGACAGCGACATTCAGCACATTCGTCAGCTGCGCGGTAAACGCATTGCCCTGAATAAAGGTTCCAATGTGCACTGGCTGCTGGTGCAGATTCTGGAAGAGGCGGGTTTACGCCTTGAGGATGTAAAAGTGGTGTACGCACCGCCCAAATATCCGTTAACGCCCAGCGACTATCTGGCCGCCGACGCGTGGATGATGTGGGACCCGGTACTCAGTGATGCAGAGAAAAGCGGTCAACTGCGGATTGTCGCCACCGGCGAGGGGCGTGTGAACAACCATCAGTTTTATATCGCTCGCCGTCAGTACGCGCAGTATAACGATGACATTATTGCGCATGTCGTTGATGCGCTCGGCAGAACCGGGAAGTTTATCGACAGACAGCGTCATGACGCGGCGCAGTTGCTTTCCAGCGAACTGGGGCTGGATATCGCCTCGCTGGAGTGTGCGCTGGCCCGTCGCAGCCATCAAACCCGCGAAATGGATTTAAAAGTGATTCGCGCCCAGCAAACCATCGCCGATCGCTTCTACGCGCTGGGCCTGCTGAGCAAACCCGTGGCGGTGCGCGACGCCATCTGGTGCGCGAAAGTGGAACAGGCCGAACCGTGGATTGCGGCCTGATAAGACTCAGTGCTGCTTAAAGGTGGCGATGGGCTTCGGTGAAATGCCGAAGTCCTCTTTCAGCTGCTGCTTACTTTTCATCACCATCTGCCCGTTGGTGTCGATGGTCATATGCTGGGCGTCGCTGTTGTAGCGCGCCTGCCAGAGCATCACCAGTTGCAGGCAGTTCTCTTTTTGCTCTGCGGTCAGGGCCACACCATCCGGCCATTTCCCCAGCTCCACCGCCGTCATCAAACGCTGATAAACGTCCGGTGTCATATTGTCGATAATTTGCTCAATACTCATGTCCGACTCCGACTGTTAAGGAATAATTTGCTGAATCGTTTTTTCAACCTTTAGTTGACTCACCTTTCTCGCCATCCGTGAAGCTCAGTGACGCCGAATTGACGCAAAAACGTTCACCTGTCGGCTGAGGCCCATCGGGGAAGACATGGCCCAGGTGTGCATCGCAATTTCCGCAACGGATTTCAGTACGTTGCATACCGTGGGAGTAATCGTTGAGATAGCGGATCGCGGTATCGCTTACGGGCTCATAAAAACTTGGCCAGCCACATCCGGAATCGTACTTACTTTCGGAGTGGAAAAGTGGCGCATCGCACACTAAACAATGGTAAATCCCGTCACGCTTATTATGCAGCAAACGTCCGGTGAATGGCGGCTCGGTGCCGTGATTCTGCGTGACGTAGAACTGCATTTCGCTTAAATTTTTTTTGAGTTCTTCGGGGGTAGGTTTGTTCGCCATTTTGCTCACATCTCGCTATGGAAAGTACATCTCAACTCCGATTCTAACAAAACATTAACAATGGCGTATCGACTTTTGTTCTAAACTTATCCGATGCGAAAAGACGGCCGATTTATTGTGATGTATTTCACATTTTTATCTGCTGTAACCTTTAAAATTCGCCGCGCTGACCCCATGTGGTTACAAGCTCAAAGGGAGAGTGAGGTAAATCAATCGAGCAAAGGTTGTGCTAAGAGTTGATTTGTCGCAATGATTGACACGATTCCGCTTGACGCTGCGTAAGGTTTTTGTAATTTTACAGGCAACCTTTTATTCACTAACAAATAGCTGGTGGAATATATGACTATCAAAGTAGGTATCAACGGTTTTGGCCGTATCGGTCGCATTGTTTTCCGTGCTGCTCAGGAACGTTCTGACATCGAGATCGTTGCAATCAACGATCTGTTAGACGCTGACTACATGGCATACATGCTGAAATATGACTCCACTCACGGCCGTTTCAACGGTACCGTTGAAGTGAAAGACGGTCATCTGATCGTTAACGGTAAAAAAATCCGTGTTACCGCTGAGCGTGATCCGGCTAACCTGAAATGGAACGAAGTTGGTGTTGACGTTGTTGCTGAAGCAACTGGCCTGTTCCTGACTGACGAAACCGCTCGCAAACACATCACTGCTGGTGCGAAAAAAGTTGTTCTGACTGGCCCGTCCAAAGACAACACTCCGATGTTTGTTAAAGGCGCTAACTTTGACAAATACGAAGGCCAGGACATCGTTTCTAACGCATCCTGCACCACTAACTGCCTGGCACCGCTGGCAAAAGTTATCAACGACAACTTCGGTATCATCGAAGGTCTGATGACCACTGTTCACGCGACCACCGCTACTCAGAAAACCGTTGATGGCCCGTCTCACAAAGACTGGCGCGGCGGCCGCGGCGCATCCCAGAACATCATCCCGTCCTCTACCGGTGCTGCTAAAGCTGTAGGTAAAGTACTGCCAGAACTGAATGGCAAACTGACTGGTATGGCGTTCCGCGTTCCGACTCCGAACGTATCCGTTGTTGACCTGACCGTTCGTCTGGAAAAAGCTGCTTCTTACGAAGAAATTAAGAAAGCAATCAAAGCTGCTTCCGAAGGCCCGATGAAAGGCGTTCTGGGTTACACCGAAGACGACGTTGTATCTACCGATTTCAACGGCGAAGTTTGCACTTCCGTGTTCGATGCCAAAGCGGGTATCGCACTGAACGACAACTTCGTGAAACTGGTATCCTGGTACGACAACGAAACCGGCTACTCCAACAAAGTTCTGGACCTGATTGCTCACATCTCCAAATAAGTTGAGATGAAACAGTAATCTGAAAGAGCGACTTCGGTCGCTCTTTTTTTTGTTTGAAAAGAAGGATTGCGTAATGATTAATAAAATTTTTGCACTTCCGGTAATCGAACAACTTACCCCTGTGCTCTCCCGTCGTCAGCTTGATGAGCTGGAAATTATCGTTGTTGATCACCCGGCTGTTAAAGCATCCGTTGCGCTTCAGGGTGCACACCTGCTGTCGTGGAAACCAGCAGGAGAAGCGGATGTGCTGTGGCTGAGCAACAATACCCCGTTTAAAAACGGCGTTGCGCTGCGCGGCGGCGTGCCGATTTGCTGGCCTTGGTTCGGCCCGGCGGCTCAACAGGGCCTGCCTTCTCACGGCTTTGCCCGTAATCTGCCGTGGGCGCTGAAGGCGCACAACGAAGATGACAACGGCGTAGTACTGACCTTTGAACTGCAAAGCAGCGAGGCATCTCGCCAGTTCTGGTCGCACGACTTCACCCTGCTCGCCCGTTTCAAACTGGGTAAAACCTGTGAAATTGAACTGGAAGCACATGGTGATTTCGAAACCACCAGCGCGCTGCACACCTACTTCAACGTGGGCGATATCCACGCGGTCAAAGTGAGCGGCCTTGGCGATCGCTTTATCGATAAAGTGAACGATGCCAAAGAAGGCGTGTTGAGCGATGGCGTACAAACCTTCCCGGACCGTACCGACCGCGTTTATCTGAACCCGGAATCATGCAGCGTGATCCACGATGCCGCGTTGAACCGCAGCATTAACGTGATCCACCATCATAACCCGGACGTTGTGGGCTGGAACCCTGGCCCGGCGCTGTCTGTCAGCATGGGCGATATGCCGGACGATGGCTATAAAACCTTCGTGTGTGTAGAAACCGCATGCGCCAGCAAAACGCAAAAAGCGACGGCGGATAAACCGTCTCGTTTGAGCCAGACCATTAAGGTTGTGAAAGGCTAAGTGGTTAGCCCGGCATTTGTGCGGGCTTTTGCCGGGTGGCGCTAGCGCTTACCCGGCCTACAGTTGATCGCATTTTTTGACCGTAGGCCTGATAAACGAAAGCGCCATCAGGCATTTTCTTCACACGACATCCAACGCCGTTTTATGCCCCGGGGCCGGGAACGCGCTGTCCAGCAATGCCTGTTCTTCCTCGCTTAACGTCAGCGTTAACGCCGCCGCATTCTCTTCCACATGCTTCACCGTCGCCGCTTTCGGAATCGCCATAATGCCGTGCTGGCGAATCACCCATGCCAGCAGCACCTGGGCGACCGTCGCCTGATGCACATCCGCAATGGCTTGAACCGTCGGGTTGGCAAACAATCCCCTGCGCAAACGCCCGGCCTGTGCCAGCGGGCAGTACGCCATTACCGGCATTGAATGCTGCTGACACCAGGGGAGAAGATCGTATTCGATTCCTCGTGAGGCCAGATGATAGAGCACCTGATTCGCCGCGCAGGCCTCCCCGCCTTTCACCTGCCACAATTCCTGCATATCGGCGTAATCGAGGTTCGACACGCCCCAGTAACGGATTTTGCCCTGTTCCACCAGTTTTTCCATCGCCGTCACGGTTTCCTGCAACGAATAGTTCCCGCGCCAGTGTAAGAGATAAAGGTCGAGATGGTCGGTGCCCAATCGCCGCAGGCTGGCTTCGCAGGCGGCAGCCATATTGCTGCCCCCGGCATTCCACGGATACACCTTGGACACCACGAATACGCGGTCGCGGATCCCGCGAATCGCCTCGCCCACCACCTCTTCCGCGCCGCCTTCGGCGTACATCTCCGCCGTATCAATTAACGTCAGCCCGCAATCAACGCCAGCCCGCAGCGCCATGGCTTCTTCACGCCGTGCGCTGGCGTCTTCCCCCATATACCACGTTCCCTGGCCGATCGCTGGCAACCGTTGCCCGGCGAGTAAAACCGTTTTATCTGCCATGACATCCTCCTTTTGTTATCTCTTACCCTAAACAGTTTCCGGAAAAATGCCAAAAAAAAGCCCGCCAGTGGCGGGCTCGATACGACGATGCAGTAATCAGAAGGTGTATGTGACACCGGTTGAGAGCAGACCGGTCCAGCTTTTGTCCACCATCGGGCTGTCGGTGATTTCATCCGACAGACGGGTATAACGGGCAGTACCGTATACGCTCCAGTTGCCGAGGAAGCGATAGTTCGCGCTCAGCTCCAGATACGGATTCCAGCCGCCATCAGCGCTGTAGTCGCGCAGACCGCTTTTACGCGATTCTTTGTGCGACACGCCGTAGTAGTAGTCATTCATGTTATCGCTGTTCCACTCAACACCGATACCAGGCGTCAGCGTCAGGTTGCCGTTGGTGTAGCGATAAATCCAGCCCAGGTCCCAAATCAGGCCGTTGCTTTTATCCAGCGTATCGCCGGAAAGCGTGGTACGCAGCGAACCGTACTGAGTATGGTGGAACCAGGAGACACCGGCCATCAGCGTGGAGTGACGGCTGTCGAGGCGGCGCAGTTTATGGCTGTCGCTGTCGCTCGGTTTGAAGTACATCGGCAGCCAGTATGCGGTCAGGGAAAGCTGATCGGTACCGTCATTCCACAGGTAGTAACCGCCGCCCAGGCCGCGGAACCAGAAGTTCTCACTTTCATAGGTCAGGACCGGCACCGGCACAACATCGTTGCTGTACTGTTTATAGGGATGTTGAATGACACCAACGCCTGCCCCCAGGGTCAGTTTGCTTTCAGCCTGCACGGCAGTTGCAGAAGTAGCCAGCAACACGCCCAGCGTCAGAAGTTTGATTTTATTCACAATCCGTAATTCCTTTTTTAACTTATCAGCGGCGGAAGTGTACCCGCCCGATTCGCTTATCACAAATTTTTTACCTGAAATGGCACATTATCACTCGATATTCTCTCGATAATTGATGACAGCACGCTTGCAAACACGTGACAGCAGAAAGAAATCCCTTATCTCTATAAAAAGAATAAATGACCGTATTTTTTGATGAGTTATTGATATGTCATTGAAATTCGTTTTTGACAGCATGCAAGTTTTGCAAATGCCATCTACGCTTATTTTTAGAAGTCGTCATCGCAGGGCATGTTTTCGTGAAGAGTGCAGCAGCCGGGGATTTCGGTTGCAGGACTTGCAGCGAGCGTCGTGCGGCAGACTGCTTCCGGGAGCCTCCACTATTCATACGAACGGCTCTTAACCACCTGTGCTAAAAAAAGACGAAAGGACGGCATGCCATGAATATATTCGATCACTATCGCCAGCGTTATGAAGCTGCCAAGGACGAAGAGTTCACACTGCAGGAGTTTCTTACCATTTGTCGGCAAGACCGCAGTGCCTATGCTAATGCGGCAGAACGGCTATTAATGGCTATTGGTGAGCCTGTAATGGTCGACACTGCCCAGGAGCCACGGCTTTCCCGTCTGTTTTCGAACCGCGTCATTGGACGCTATCCGGCGTTTGAAGAATTTTATGGCATGGAGGATGCGATTGAGCAAATCGTCTCCTACCTCAAGCACGCCGCCCAGGGACTGGAAGAGAAGAAACAGATCCTCTATTTACTGGGCCCGGTAGGTGGCGGTAAATCGTCACTGGCGGAACGACTGAAATCCCTGATGCAGCGGGTGCCTATCTACGTGCTGAGCGCCAACGGCGAGCGCAGCCCGGTAAACGATCATCCGCTGTGCCTGTTTAACCCGCAGGAAGACGCGCAGATTCTGGAAAAAGAGTACGGCGTGCCTTCACGCTACCTCGGCACCATCATGTCGCCGTGGGCGGCAAAACGGCTACATGAGTTTGGCGGCGACATCACCAAATTCCGCGTAGTCAAAGTGTGGCCATCGATTCTGGAACAGGTGGCGATTGCGAAAACCGAGCCGGGCGATGAAAACAACCAGGATATTTCGGCGCTGGTCGGGAAAGTGGATATCCGTAAGCTGGAACACTTCGCGCAGAACGATCCAGATGCCTATGGCTATTCCGGCGCGCTGTGCCGCGCCAACCAGGGGATCATGGAATTCGTCGAGATGTTCAAGGCGCCGATTAAAGTGTTGCACCCGTTGCTGACCGCGACACAGGAAGGCAACTACAACGGTACCGAGGGCCTCTCTGCCCTGCCGTTCAACGGTATTATCCTTGCGCACTCCAACGAATCGGAGTGGGTCACCTTCCGTAATAACAAAAATAATGAGGCGTTCCTTGACCGTGTGTACATCGTCAAAGTGCCTTATTGCCTGCGCATTTCGGAAGAGATCAAAATTTACGAGAAACTGCTTAACCACAGTGAGCTGGTACATGCGCCTTGCGCCCCTGGCACGCTGGAAACCCTGTCGCGCTTCTCGATTCTGTCGCGTCTGAAAGAGCCGGAAAACTCGAGCATTTACTCAAAAATGCGCGTCTACGATGGCGAAAGTCTGAAAGACACCGATCCGAAAGCGAAGTCGTATCAGGAGTATCGCGACTATGCTGGCGTAGACGAAGGGATGAACGGCCTTTCAACCCGTTTCGCCTTTAAAATTCTGTCGCGCGTGTTCAACTTCGACCATGCGGAAGTGGCGGCCAACCCGGTTCATCTGTTCTATGTGCTGGAACAGCAGATTGAGCGCGAGCAGTTCCCGCAGGAAATGGCGGAACGTTATCTTGAGTTCCTGAAAGGTTATCTGATCCCGAAATATGCCGAGTTCATCGGCAAAGAGATTCAGACCGCGTATCTGGAGTCCTACTCTGAATACGGCCAGAACATTTTTGACCGCTATGTCACCTATGCGGATTTCTGGATTCAGGATCAGGAGTATCGCGACCCGGATACCGGCCAGCTGTTTGACCGCGAATCGCTCAACGCTGAGCTGGAGAAAATTGAGAAGCCTGCCGGGATCAGCAACCCGAAAGACTTCCGTAATGAAATCGTCAACTTTGTGCTGCGCGCCAGAGCACATAACAACGGGCGCAATCCGAACTGGACCAGCTATGAAAAACTGCGCACGGTTATTGAGAAGAAAATGTTCTCCAATACCGAAGAGCTGCTGCCGGTTATCTCCTTCAACGCCAAAACGTCAACAGACGAGCAGAAAAAACACGATGACTTTGTCGATCGCATGATGGAAAAAGGTTATACCCGTAAACAGGTACGACTGCTGTGCGAATGGTATCTGCGCGTGCGTAAATCGTCATGATGTGATGCCCGGCAGCGCTTGCCTGCCGGGCATATCACAGCGTTCTGTAAGCCGGATGAGCGCAGTGCTATTCGGTTTTATAGATACGGCAAAAAGTTGGCAGTACGGGAGGGGAAATATGACCTGGTTTATAGACCGGCGTCTTAACGGCAAAAACAAAAGCGCGGTGAATCGCCAACGCTTTTTACGCCGTTATAAAGCGCAGATTAAACAGTCGATTTCCGAGGCCATCAATAAGCGTTCGGTTACCGACATAGACAGCGGTGAGTCTGTCTCCATTCCTACGGATGATATTAACGAGCCGATGTTCCATCAGGGGCGCGGCGGGCTTCGCCATCGGGTGCATCCCGGTAACGATCACTTTGTGCAAAACGACCGCATCGAGCGCCCACAAGGGGGCGGCGGTGGCGGCGGAAGCGGTCAGGGCCAGGCCAGCCCTGACGGCGAGGGGCAGGATGAATTTGTCTTTCAGATTTCGAAAGATGAATATCTGGATCTGCTTTTCGAAGATTTGGCCCTGCCGAATCTGAGAAAAAACCAGCAGCGACAGCTGACCGAGTATAAAACGCATCGGGCGGGGTTTACCTCAAACGGTGTACCGGCCAACATCAGCGTGGTTCGATCTCTGCAAAACTCGCTGGCCCGACGCACCGCCATGACGGCGGGGAAACGGCGCGAATTACATGAACTGGAAACCAGTCTGGACATCGTCGCGAAAAGCGAACCGGCCCAGTTGCTGGAAGAGGAGCGGCTGCGCAAAGAGATTGCTGAGCTGCGGGCAAAAATCGATCGCGTGCCGTTTATCGACACTTTTGACCTGCGTTACAAAAACTATGAGAAACGGCCTGAGCCCACCAGCCAGGCGGTTATGTTCTGCCTGATGGACGTTTCAGGGTCGATGGATCAGGCCACCAAAGATATGGCCAAGCGTTTTTACATTCTGCTCTATCTGTTCCTGAGCCGAACCTATAAAAACGTCGAGGTGGTCTATATTCGCCACCATACGCAGGCCAAAGAAGTGGATGAACATGAGTTCTTCTACTCCCAGGAAACCGGCGGCACGATTGTCTCCAGCGCGCTGAAACTGATGGATGAAGTGGTGACGGAGCGTTATAACCCGGCACAGTGGAATATCTATGCCGCACAGGCGTCGGATGGCGATAACTGGGCGGATGACTCCCCGCTGTGTCATGAACTGCTGGCGAAGAAGATTCTGCCGGTAGTCCGTTATTACAGCTATATCGAAATAACCCGCCGGGCACATCAAACCCTGTGGCGAGAATATGAGCATCTGCAGGCGACGTTTGAGAACTTCGCGATGCAGCATATTCGCGACCAGGAGGATATCTACCCGGTATTCCGCGAACTGTTCCATAAGCAGGATGCCTGACGCTAATCAGCCAGCAATGCCCTTTGCTGGCTGATTTCCTCATTTTTGTTATCAGTAAATTCTCAGCACGCTATTCATCGGGGTGATTATCATTAAAAAATGGTATAGCTCACGAAACGTACACTTTTTAATATACCCCCACACCATAAACGGTTACTTTTAAATTGGTGATGACAAAAGGAGGTATTATGACCAAGAAGATTCTTGTACCGATTGATATTTCAGAAACTGAACTCACTCAGCGCGTGATTGCGCAGGTAGAAGCGCAAGCCCGTCTGGATGATGCGGAAGTCCATTTCCTGACCGTACTCCCTTTGTATCCATACTATGCCACCCTTGGCGCGCGCTATGTGGCCGATCTGCCGGTGATGGACGATCTCGAAACCGATGCCATGAAAAAGCTCGACGAGATTGTGAAGCAGTTTTCCCTGCCGGAAGATCGGGTTTACAAGCACTTCGCGGAAGGCGCGCCAAAGGACAAAATCCTCGAACTGGCGAAAACCATTCCCGCGGATTTGGTTATTATTAGCTCGCATCGTCCTGATTTTACCACTTATCTCCTGGGCTCAACCGCTGCGGCGGTGGTCAGACACGCGGAGTGTTCTGTTCTGGTTATTCGATAATTATCTTTACACTAAGCGGAAAAGGTTATTTCCGCTTAGTGCCCTATCCTGAAAAAATGCATGCTATAATTCAGCGTCGCCAGTGAAGTTCAGGATATAAACGTGTCACATTTCAGCAGCAAAAAAACAACGTCTGTGATAGTCATCTTATCGACCTGCGTATTCCTCGGACTTTTGTATAAAGAGTACAGCAACCTCAATAACTATATGAATTATATCTCTGAGAACGGGCGTTCCGCGCTTTTTCACGAAGAGTATATTAATCAGAATCTGGCCTTTCAGTTATCGCGCGCTTTCTCAGCAGATGCCAACATAAAGAAGCATGATACCCGCGCCTGTCAGAAACTGGAGCATCTCAACGGTGTAAACGGGTTTAACCTTGCCAGCCATGACTTTCAGGCACTACCGGGCACGTTACAGACCACCAACGCCTCCTGTGAGCAGTGGATCAGCGATGTCGCTTATCTGCCACTGATCAATTCGCTGCCCGCCCGAAAAACGTCGAAGTACACGTTTTCCAACTATTCCGGCTATGCATTTGATAACATCCGCTATTACATCGATGTGGCTAATTCCTATATCTATATCAATAAACTGGTCGACAGTAATAAGTACACCTTTAATAATTGGCTGGTTGTTAACCATAATTCAATCGATATCAAAAAAAGTGCACAGACTATCAGCATTGATGACAGCAGCCTGAAAGATCTGGCGATGGGCGAAAACATTATCTCTCATGTTTATCGGGATGGTTACACCCACCATAATATTATTAGCATGCTAACGCCGGTGTTTAAAGACAGCACGTTTAAAGGCATTATCATCACTGATATAAATATCAGTGACCTGGCAACGTCTTTCTATACCGCCGACAGACCGGTTATCTGGAAGTTTCTGTCGATGCACATCGAAGACAACGCCACCGGAAAAAAAATCAATTTCCATAACCCTGCCTGGCGGGTGCGTACGCTTATTCATCATAAAGAAGCGATCACCCAGTACTACTCTCTGCACATCAGCCTGGATATCGTCTACTTTATCATCTCGAATACGTGGCTGATCTTCAGTTATCTCTTAACCACCTATTTGCTCTGCGCTTACGCAAAATACCATCTGACACGCAATGCACGCCTCTCACGGGAGAACATCACGGATGTGATGACCGGCCTGTACAATAGAAAACTGCTCTTACCTTCCCTACAGGCAAAAATCGATGAACTGCTAGCAAAAGGCATTGCCGTGAGCGTCATCGCACTGGACTGCGACGGCCTGAAGCGCATCAACGATACTCTGGGGCACCAGGCGGGAGACCGTATGATTCAGGCGTTGGGAAAAGCCATCGATCAGTCGATTCGTAAGAGTGATTACGGCATTCGCCTCGGCGGTGACGAGTTTAATATTATCCTCATTGATAATACCCTCGCTGCGGCGCAGCAGGTGGTGAAACGTATTGAAAACAATCTGGCGGCGATGGATACCGGCTTCCCGGTGAAATTCTCCTGGGGCGGTTATCAGATGCAGCCGGGCGAGCCGCTGGACAGTGCTTTTGCGAAAGCCGACGGCGCGTTGTATCTGCACAAAAAAGGGAAGCGCTCCCGATAAGCGTTGAGCACTTGAGTTAGCCGCCAAAAGGGCTACCCTGAAGACTGTTTTTCGTCGCAAGGAGAAGATATGTCTGAAATCAACGCACCTCAGGATGTTCACCAGCATCTGTTAGATTTGTTAGCGGAAAACCGCGCGCGCTACCGTGTCATGACCCATGAAGCGGTGGGTAAATGCGAAGCCGTTTCTGAAATGCGCGGCACGGCGCTGGGCCAGGGAGCCAAAGCGCTGGTATGCAAAGTGAAAGGCAACGGCATCAAGCAACATATTCTGGCGGTACTCGCCGCCGACCAGCAGGCTGATTTATCGCGTATTGCTGAGCACGTCGGTGGGTTAAAAGCGTCCCTCGCCAGCCCAGCCGAGGTAGAGCAACTCACCGCCTGCGTTTTTGGCGCAATCCCGCCTTTCTCTTTTCATCCCTCGCTGCGTCTGATTGCAGACCCGTTATTGTTCACGCGGTTTGATGAAATTGCGTTTAATGCCGGTCGTCTGGAAAAATCCGTTATTCTGAATTCCGAAGACTATTTACGCATTGCGCAGCCTGAACTGGTGGCGTTTCGTCGCGAGCTATAACAAAAAATAATAATTACCAGGCGATAATGCCCGTTATCGCCACTGAAACGATTCATTTTGCATTGAATTGTTACCGGTATCACGAAAAGCAGTTTACATAACGATATTGCAAAATCTCATAATTGTTTCCCCTCTCCCTTTCCCTAAACATGGTCCGGTAATGCTCTCTGAAATAACCTTATAAAGACAGGGTGGATCATGAGTCAATTTATTAGCCGCAAGGAAAAAATCAGCTATGGTTTAGGCGATATGGCCAGCCATATTGGTTTAGATAACGTTATTATTTTTCTGACTTTCTATTATACCGACGTCGTGGGTCTCCCCGCCGCCTTCGTGGGAACAATGTTTTTACTGGCCCGTACCGCCGACGCCATCATCGACCCGGCGATGGGCTACCTGGCTGACCGCACCACCTCACGCTGGGGCAAGTTCCGCCCATGGATGCTGTGGCTGGCCCTGCCGTTTGGCGCCAGCTGCCTGCTGACCTACGCGGTACCGGAGTCGTTAGACCTGACGGGGAAAATGATTTTCGCCACCGTCAGCTATACCTTCATGATGTTGATGTATACCGCCATTAATATTCCCTACTGCTCAATGGGCGCGGTGATTACCCCGGATAATAAAGAGCGTATTTCTCTGCAATCGTATCGCTTTTTTCTGGCCACACTCGGCGGCGCAATGTCCACGTTTTTTATGATGCCTTTAGCTGAATTTATTGGTGGCGCAGATAAATTAATGGGCTATCGCTGGTCGATGGCAATTATGGCCAGCATTGCCGTTATCATGTTCTGGATTTGCTTTGCCAATACCCGTGAGCGAATTCAAGCGCCCGCCACACATAATAATTACCTTGCCGAGTTACGCGATCTCTTACGTAACGATCAATGGCGCGTTGTCGCCGTTCTGGTATTAACCAATATTGGCTTTGGGGTGATTCGCCTGGGTGCCATGATGTATTTCGTCACCTATTATCTCGGCGATGCGGGCTATTTTATGTGGATGCTCGCTGCACATATTATCGGTAAAGCCGCAGGCAGCGCGCTGGCCAAACGCCTGACCCGCAACGCCAGTAAGGTCCAGATGTTCGGCTACTGCTCGGTGCTGGCCGGTATTCTTAGCATTGCGCTGTTCTTCGCGCCGAAATCCATCGTCGTGCTGGTGCCCCTCACCTTTATCGTTTCGACGCTTTACCAGTCCACCACCACCTTAATGTGGGTGATGATGGCGGACGTCGCTGATTACGGCGAGTGGAAACAGGGTAAACGCATGGACGGCGTGATTTTCTCAACTTTCCTCGCGGTACTGAAACTGGGCATGGCCATCAGCGGCGCGATCGTTGGCTGGACGCTGGGCCTGAGCGGCTATGTCGCTAACGCCCCGCAACAAACGCCGCTCGCCATGCACTGCATCGTCGCCCTGTTCACTATCATTCCAGGTATGTTGTCGCTGTGCGCCTTTGCAACGCTGCGCTGGTATCGGCTGGACGATAGCAAAATGCAGGAAATCCATCTCGCCAAACAGAGCTTCTCTTAAGGGTCCAACATGAGTGAATTAATTCAAAATACCAACAGCATCGAGTGGCGCTTTGAGCGACAAATTCTGCGTATTGAGCCGTGGGGAAAAAACAGCCTGCGCGTGCGTGCGACCTGCCAGCCCGGCTTCAGCGATGCGCGGCATGCGCTACTGTGCGCTGACGACTGCCCGGCGGAAATCACCACCGGCCCGGAGACATTAACCCTGCGCAACGGCAACATTCGCGCGGTGCTCAATCTGAAAGGACAACTGGCCTTTTACAACCAGCGCAACGAGTTGCTGCTTGAAGAGATGTGGCGACAGCGCTCGACGGTCGGTATTGGCGCCAGCGAGAAGAGTCAGGATAAGTACGTCAGCGCGCTGAAACTGGATGGGCGCGAATTCAAGCCGCTACCGGGCGGGAAATATCAGCTCACGGTGCGTTTTGAGTCGCGTCCTGACGAGAAAATCTACGGTATGGGGCAATACCAACAACCCTGGCTCGATTTAAAAGGCTGTACGCTCGAACTGGCGCAACGTAATTCACAGGCCAGCGTGCCGTTTATGCAATCCAGCCTCGGTTATGGCCTGCTGTGGAATAACCCCGCCATCGGCGAAGCCTGTTTTGCCAAAAATCAGACAACCTGGAAAGCGCAGGTCACCGGAGAAATGGACTACTGGGTAACTGCCGGAGACAGCATTGCCGATATCACGCGGCAATATGCGCGCGTCACCGGCACGCCGCCCGCCGCACCCGCATTTATCAGCGGCCTGTGGCAGTGCAAACTGCGCTATCGCAATCAGCAGGAAGTGCTGGAGGTCGCCCGGGAGTATCGTCGGCGTCATCTCCCGCTGTCGGTGATGGTTATCGATTTCTTCCACTGGCCGAATCAGGGGACCTGGTGTTTTGACCCGGTTGACTGGCCGGACCCGCGCGCGATGGTTGAAGAGCTGAAATCGCTCGGCATTGAACTGATGGTCTCCGTCTGGCCGACCGTCGAAGCCCGCAGCCCGCTCTTTGCGCAGATGAAAGCCAAAGGCTGGTTGGTAACCAGCGATCGCGGCGTGCAGGTGAATCTGGATTTTATGGGCAATACCACGTTCTTTGACGCCACACATCCGCAAGCCCGTCAGTTCGTCTGGGAAACGGTGAAGAAGAACTATCACGATCTGGGCATTAAGCTGTTCTGGCTGGATGAAGCCGAACCCGAATATCGCGCCTACGATTTCGATAACTATCGCTATCACGCCGGCCCGGTTCTGGAAGTGGGTAATCAGTATCCGCGCGATTTCGCGCAGGGTTTTTATGATGGTCTGAAGGCGGAAGGCGAAGAAGAAATCTGTAACCTGGTTCGCTGTAGCTGGGCGGGCAGCCAGCGTTACGGCGTGCTCGCGTGGTCGGGCGATGTTCACTCCTCGTTTCACGCGTTCCGCAACCAACTCGCCGCAGGGCTCAATATGGGGCTCGCGGGCATTCCCTGGTGGACCACGGACATCGGCGGTTTTCAGGGCGGCAATATTCACGACCCGGCCTTCCACGAGCTGTTGATCCGCTGGTTCCAGTGGGCGGTGTTCTGCCCGGTACTGCGGATGCATGGCTATCGTGAACCGCAAATTCAGCCAGCGGAAAGCTACCGTAACGGTATTCCACAGTGTAACAGCGGTTCGCCAAATGAGCTGTGGAGCTACGGAGAAGCCAACTTCGCCACGCTGCAACACTGGCTTTCGGTACGCGAGAAGCTGCGCCCCTATATCGATGCGCTGTTCAGCAATGCACAGCAGCACGGTGACCCGCTGATGCGCCCGCTGTTCTGGCATTATCCGGATGAAGCCAAAAGCTGGACGGTAGAAGATCAGTACCTGTTTGGTGACGATCTGCTGGTCGCGCCGGTGATGCAGGCGGGTCAGCGCGAGCGTACGCTGTGGCTTCCTGGCAATCATCGCTGGGTAGCACTGAACGGTGAACGTTATGCCGGGCAGCAGCAAATTACCGTCGATGCCGCGCTGGAAACGATTCCGGTCTTTATCCGTGAAGGAAGTCCGCTGGTGGCATTGCTGGTTGGCTTATTGTGCAGACGCCAGAATGATCGCCAGATGTTAAAAAAAGCCTGCTTATTCACGCGGTTGCGCGTAAAGTAAGCAGGCTTACTTTTTTTGGCAAGGATTTCCTTTCATGTTCGATACCACCCTGCTGATCCTCCTTGGTCTGGCGGCGCTCAGCTTCGTCAGTCATAACACCACCGTAGCCGTCTCCATCCTGGTACTGATTATTGTTCGTGTCACTCCGCTAAATACCTTTTTCCCCTGGATTGAGAAACAGGGGCTGACCATCGGGATTATTATCCTGACCATCGGCGTCATGGCGCCCATTGCCAGCGGTACCCTGCCTCCTTCCACGCTGCTGCATTCATTCGTTAACTGGAAATCGCTGGTGGCGATAGCGGTTGGCGTCTTTGTCTCGTGGCTTGGCGGACGCGGCGTCGTGCTGATGGGCAGCCAGCCACAGCTTGTGGCCGGGTTGCTGATTGGCACCGTGCTGGGCGTGGCGCTCTTTCGCGGCGTTCCGGTGGGCCCGCTGATTGCCGCCGGGCTGGTCTCCATTCTTATTGGGAAGTCGTAAGGCTCGCCAGATAGCGTCCCGGCGTCTGACCGAGCCCTTTACGGAACATGGTGATAAACGCGGTGGTGGAGTCATAACCCAGCGCCAGTGCCACCTGCTGCACCGCTAACCCGCGCACCAGCATTTGCAGCGCCAGAATCAACTGCAACTGGTGCCGCCAGCGGCGAAAATTGAGCCCGGTCTCTTTAACCACCAGCCGCGCCAGATTGCGTTCACTCATGGCAAAACGGCTGGCCCACTGGCTGAGCGTCTGCCACTGCGCGGGTTCCGCCTCCATAGTCTCTACCATAAGACGAATCTTCGGATGCGCGGACA
This sequence comes from Pseudocitrobacter corydidari, assembly GCF_021172065.1. Lineage (NCBI taxonomy): Bacteria > Pseudomonadati > Pseudomonadota > Gammaproteobacteria > Enterobacterales > Enterobacteriaceae > Pseudocitrobacter > Pseudocitrobacter corydidari. The sequence continues at coordinate 1,704,353 of NZ_CP087880.1, forward strand.
CCGGCAGCTGTAGCTGTTGCTCGGCCTGCTGCGGAAGCTCATCGAACAGCACCTGCGTCAGACGCTGGGTTTGCGGCGTCTGACGCGCGTTGCCAGGCCGTTGTGCGAGCGCCAGAATCAGCTCGCGCACCAGCGGTGAAATTTTCAGAGAACAGCAGTGATCGGGCATTAACGCCGCCCCGGGCTCGATAAACAGAAAACAGAGCTGCGCCTGCGGCGTCGCCCGATTGCTGTGCGGCATCCCGCCTGGGATCCACACCGCAAACTGGGGCGGCACCATCCAGCGCGCATTTTCCACCTCACAGGTGATCGCGCCATGCAGCGCCAGAATCAATTGCCCTTTACGATGCTGATGCTGCGCAATGTACTGCTCATCGGGCGCGACCTGAACGCTGAATGCCACTGCCGCATCGTGATGACCGTCGGGGTGATAACCATCAAGACCAAGACCCAACATAATTTTGTCCGAATTTAGCGATAATTTGTCATTTTAGCTTGATTTCATCCTGCGCTAAACAGGGTATCGTCTTGTTCCCATCGTTTTACTGAGAATGCTATGCGTACTGTTTCACCTTCTGCCGCCCGCCATACCTGGCTTTTGATTGCGGGCATCTTACTGATCGCCTCGACGCTACGCGTCACCTTTACCGGGGCTGCGCCACTGCTTGACGCTATTCGCGCGGAATACGGCTTAACCACTGCGCAAACCGGTTTGCTGACGACCCTCCCCCTGCTGGCTTTTGGGCTGGTCTCCCCACTGGCTGCGGGGATCGCGCAGCGCCTCGGCATTGAACGCAGCCTGTTTGTCGCCCTGCTGTTGATTTGCATCGGGATTGCGGTGCGTTCGTTACCGGCAGTCAGCCTGCTGTTCGTCGGTACGGCGATCATCGGCTGCGGAATTGCGCTGGGTAACGTCCTGCTGCCGGGGTTAATCAAACGCGATTTTGCAGGCAACGTCGCCCGCATGACCGGCGCGTATTCTGTCACCATGGGTGCCGCCGCCGCGCTGGGCTCCGCCATGGTCGTGCCGCTGGCCCTGAACGGTTTTGGCTGGCGTGGGGCATTACTGGGGCTGATGGTATTTCCACTGCTGGCATTCCTGCTGTGGTTACCGCAGTGGCGTGCGGCAAAAACCGCCACGCTGACCACCTCGCGTACCCTGAAAAGTCGGGGGATCTGGCGTTCATCTCTGGCGTGGCAGGTCACACTGTTTCTGGGGATCAACTCGCTGGTCTATTACGTGGTGATTGGCTGGCTGCCCGCCATTTTGATTGGGCAGGGCTACAGTGAAGCGCAGGCCGGATCGCTACATGGGCTGTTGCAGCTGGCGACCGCCGCGCCGGGATTTGTGATTCCGCTCGTCCTGCATCGGCTTAAAGATCAGCGCGGGATCGCCATACTCGTCGCGCTTATGTGTGCCGTGAGCGCGGCGGGCTACTGGCTCTTCCCGGCGCAGGCAGTTGTCTGGACGCTCATTTTCGGCTTCGGCTCCGGCGCGACGATGATCCTCGGTCTGACCTTTATCGGCCTGCGCGCCAGCTCGGCACATCAGGCCGCCGCGCTTTCGGGAATGGCGCAGTCTGTGGGTTATTTGCTGGCCGCCTGTGGGCCGCCGCTGATGGGGAAAATCCACGACGCCAGCGGTGACTGGCATATCCCGCTCTACGCCGTGGCGGTCATTTCACTGGTGATGGCGCTGTTTGGCGCACTCGCCGGACGCGACCGGGAAATTCACTAAGCGATTAATTGGCCGCTGCGTACAGGAAAGCCTGTACCAGCGGCGCAGGACGCCCTTCCAGCGCATTGCGCTCATGCTGGAAAAGCGTCGCCACAAAGAACGGATGCGTCACCAGTTCAACAGCGCGAATCTCCCCTTCTTCATCCCAGCCGGTCACCCGCAGCGGCTGGTCCTGTAACGCCGCCGCAAATTCCGCAGAGACCCCGTAGTTACAGTGGTAGCCCTCTGTAATTTCATCACGGCCGTACGCGCGAGCAATCAAGGTGTTCGAACGCAGTTCGATGGTGTCCTTTTTTTCCACCAGCGAGCAGCTCAGTGGCGCAATCACCATCCGGCCTTCGCTGTCAGTTTCGGCGTGAGCGGCATCGTCCCACCCCATGACATTACGCGCATATTCAATCATCGCATGCTGGAAACCACCGCAGGTGCCCAGGAATGGCAGGCTGTTTTCGCGCGCGTAGCGAATCGCCAAAAACGCGCCCTCGCTGTTCTTATACGGGCTGGCCGGGACCACCCAGATGGCGTCAAATTCAGCTAAATCATCGGTACTGTGAATATCTGAAGTCGCGATCCAATGGTAGTCCACGAGTATGTCCAGCACCGCCGCCGCGTCATCAATCGCCAGCGGAATCGCCTGATGGGCTGTCACGTCTGGGTTGTAGTCGCCAACCAGGGCGATGCGAAGGGAGTTTTTGACAGCAGGGTTTTCCATGAGTGGTCCTTATACGTAACAATTTTTCGAACAACATTATGCGTGTCATCCTGGTGGAGTCGCCCTTGAATAGCAATACCCGGGAGGGGGTGGTATTGTGGAAAGTCTATCATCTGGATGAGCGTAAAGGAGGCAGGAGATGATCCAGTGTAAACGCGTTTATGACGCAGCAACACCCGAGGATGGTTATCGCGTGCTCGTTGACCGACTGTGGCCGCGCGGTATCAAAAAGGAAAACCTTGTCTACGATGACTGGTGTAAAGATCTCACGCCGTCTGCCGAACTGCGTAAGGCGTATCATGGCGAAGTGATTGATTTTGCGACCTTCTGCCAGCACTACCGCGATGAACTAAACCAGCATCGCGAGGAAGGCGTTCGCCTGCAGGGCATCGCCAATACGCAGGGCCTTACGCTACTTTATGCCGCAACCAACACTACGCAAAACCATGCGCGAGTGTTAGCCGACTGGTTGAGCAAACTGTAAGACTCTTCAATGCTACGCCCGGCGGCGTAGCATTACGCAAGACTGAGCGCTTTTTCCTCTTCGGGCAACGCATCCGGCGTCAGTGGCAATAGATACTCGCTGCGCACAAACGCGAATCCGTGTTGTCCATCTGCCGCCCGCACATCACCGGTGACCAGCCATAAGGCGCGCGGCGATTGCGCAGGGATTTGCGTCATCACGCCATTCACCGGATTTAAAATACGTTCTCCCGGCGCACAAAGCGCAAACAGCTCAACGGCTTTACCAATATTCGCGCGACCTGCTGTGGTGCGCGCGGCAATAATCAGGGCGGTACTGCCCGGTTTATGCAAAAACATGCTCTCTTTCTACTCGCGTTCTTTGGTTAAGAATTATCCTAAGCGGAGTTTACTCAAGAGCCGCGATGTTGTCACTGTTTCTGCGGATGATCCCGGCGCCAGAGCGTCCATTCATCCACACGCTCGCCGCCCGGCAACTGGCAGAGATTGCTCTCCCCCTGAGCACTCTTCTGTGCAATCAGTTTGCCGCCCTTTTCCACGCAGTACACCGACGCCGGGTTAGCCATCCCCACCTGCTTTGGCGGCGGTGGCGCATCGGGTTGTTGTTGTGCGCACCCAGCAAGAAGTAATGCGGCACCGATCAGATACTGTTTTGACATGCTTTTTCCTTTTAGATGAGGTTTCACTTTAAACTCCATGATTTCTCCATTTTAACTGCACTTTTGCCGAATAAAGTACACCTCGTTCTCGAACTGACCAGAGAACAGATCATTCCATAATCAATGAGTTTTTGCCCCATCGCCCCCGATGGGGCTTTTTTTTGGATCTAACAATATGAAGTAGAAGGATTTATTTCAGGCCATGTCCACTCATTGCCCCCATTGAAAGAAAAGCTCCGCAATGCAGGATATTGATGATGAGTGTTAGATCTACATTGCCTGTCACCCTGCTGACAATGGATACAATCCTGACGACATTCATCACACAAACTCGCCACTGCTGCATCGACTCAATCGAGGCAAAGCCGAGTAACAATTAATAACCTCAGAATAACTCATACTACTTTCGTATTTTTCCTTAATTAATTGAAATATTATCACAAGTAACTACATTTAAAATAATAACGTTATGCCATGGGGAATAACATGTGTATTTTAATAAAGCATCTCACATGTAATTTTCTATTAATACTGATTCTTTCAATTTTGGCTGGATGCTCAAGCTTTAAAGGTGGACGACTTGGCTTTCCCTATAATAATAAAGCCAGCATGGAGACTATAACTAAAGCGTTAGGCGACAAAGTCATACAGTCTCAGAGTAATTTATTTAGCCCTACAGCCAGAAATGAGTTTATAACTGCCCAGATAATGCTTATCGACATTGATTATATAAAGTTTATTTCTGAAATAGCACCAGAGCAAGCGAACATGCATACTGTAACGGATATACTTTCATTATCCACCGGGCTAGCTGCAACAACATTCACACCAGTAATGACGAAGACTATTTTATCTGCAATCACAACGGCACTTGTCGGCTATAGAAGCGCTATTGATAACAATATATATTACAATCAGACAATAAACTCACTGATATCAACAATGAACGCTGAAAGAAATAGAATCCTATCAGAGATACTGAAAAACATGGCTGAGGACAACATATCAAAATATAGCTTTGTTGCTGCAAACCATGACATTCAGAATTACAGGGCTGCCGGATTAATATCCACAGCAGCAGGTATAATGGCTAAAGAGGCGAAAGAAAAGGAAACTGCCTCAGCGTCTCTTATGCAGAATACCATCGCCAACCTCAAGTAATTAGCTTATTTTATGTGAAGTGTACTCATAAACGTCATTAAATAACACATGGGAAGCACATATTGTTTTCCAGCTATATTTATAAAATAGATCATCAGGCATGATGTTCTGGAGGAAACGAAGCAAAAAAAAACATGGGACATCTTAATCTGATTCACAAATTTCAGCGCAATAGCATTAGTTTAGCATACAGCCTGGATAAAAAGTGAGTTCGGGAATATTGGCTCATATAGCACTGCGTCCTCAACCCAGGATGATCATCATCAAGTCGCCATCACTATAATTTTTTTATCATGTCAGGCTATTCTTAATAACTTGTACCCAGTGACATTGGCGTACTTTAAAGCATCAATGTCTGAACATGAAGAAGGTTAACCCGTTGAAATTTCGTATTCTGTGTATCGTTTTTTGCTCCACCATTCCTTCGGCGTATGCTGAGTACAATCTAGCCCCTGTGCGTACTCAAGCGATGTGTGCAAGTGTCCAGAATCGCTTAGGGAGTGATGGTGATCCCAAACGGTTTGATATTATTGCAAAAAATAATGTCACGGCTTACATCAAATATCGTAGTTCGCATGATTATGACGGCTACAAATTCACTCCCGAAACACTCGCTGAGGACTATGCATACTTTTTCCAGGAGTCAACACAGGAGCATACTGCAGAGATGCAACAAGAAGTTAAAAACAGTAATCTTGATGAAAACTATGCATGGGTTGCGGTGCTAAAGCAACAATGGGATAGCTTAAATTGTAATCAGCTTATTGATTTCAAAGGATAAACAACTAGATTCATTCTCACTTCGTCAACAGGCGTGGAATTTATAGCGGCCACTGATATGGGTGGATGTAGCTCTAATCAAGGGGCGGTATCGCCACCCAGCGGACCTTTTTTGTCCTAAAGCCTTATTTTCCTTCGCCAGAATGTATAAAATTTGATATATCCAGGCTGTATTCTTACTGAGCAGCCAGAAAATTCTTACCAACGTACGGCGTATTCCCCACTGTACGGGAGCTTTTTTCATGTCCGACAACATTCTTGCCCGGGTAACGCATACCCTTGCCACGGAACAATCTTTGGAGTTTCTGGTTCGCCAGTTACTCGAAATGCTTGAGCTGGTCACCAACATGGAGTCAACGTATCTGACCAAAATCGATACGGAAGCCCAGCTGCAACATATTGTTTATGCGCGCAACAGCGGGGATATGACCATCCCGGAAAACGCCTCCGTTCCCTGGGAAGAGTCGTTATGCAAACGGGCAATGGATGAAAATTTTTTCTTCTGTAATGACGTCGACGTCCACTGGGCGGATTGCGAACGTGCGCGCGAGCTTGGCATCACCACGTTTCTCAGCACGCCGGTGCATCTGGCCGATGGCTCGCTGTATGGAACGCTGTGCGCCTCCAGTAAGCAGACCATGCCTTTTAGCCTGAACGGTCAGCAGGTGCTACAGCTGTTCGCCAGTATTATTGCGCGCTACATTGAGAAAGAGTCGCTGGTGAATCAACTGCGCGCAGCGAATGCGGCGCTGATATACCATTCCTACACCGATGCATTAACAGGATTACCTAATCGCCGGGCGATATTTGAAAACCTGGAGACCATGTTCTCTCATGCCCGGAAAGTGGGCTGTCATATTACGCTTGCCTATATCGACCTTGATGGCTTTAAGGCCATCAATGACCACTACGGCCATCACTGGGGCGATCGGTTCTTACAGCAGGTTGGGCAACGCTTGCTGGCCTTTAAAACGGAAGACGGCCTGGTCGGGCGTTTGGGTGGCGATGAATTTCTGGCTGCGGTACTCTGTGCCTCAAAAGGTGAACAGACACAGTTTGTCAGTACGCTGCGTCAACAGCTCAGCGGTGATTATACGTTAGCAGAAACAACCCTCCACTATCCCGGAACCAGTATTGGCGTGATTGACATTGATCCCCACAGCACAGACATTGAAAGCGCCCTGCGCGCCGCCGACAGTGCGATGTACCTGGATAAACAGATGCGCCGTCAGATGCATTCCCCCTGGCATATCGGTTAAGATTCACCCTACACAACATGAATAAATAACATTCAGGATAAAATAATGAGGCTAGGTATCGCTTTTCCCATCGTCATCTTTATTGTGGCGGTCATTTTTCTGAGCTGGTTCTTTATCGGCGGCTATGCGCTACCGGAAGGTGCAAAATGAGAAAAACAACCATCATTATGTTGATTGTGGCGGTTGTAGCCGTCGCCGGGACACAACTAGGCTGGTGGTAAACCTGCACAAAGGCCGGTTTACCGGCCTGATTCCTGCTGTTCGCCCTTCTTCATCCGATACATGTCCGCATCCGCCTGCTGGATTGCGCTATCCAGATTATCCGCACTTGTAGACATTCCCCATGATACGGATAACGGCACCACTTCGCCCTCTACCGTAAAGGCATGCTGTGTTACCTGCATAGCAATCCGTTCAGCAATATAGCGCGCATCTTCCTTGCTGGCGCTGGCCAGTAAAATGACAAACTCATCACCACCAGTACGGATCACCAGATCGTGTACGGCACGGACGTTATCCAGCATACATTGCGCGATAATCTTCAGCGCGCGGTCTCCCACGCTATGCCCCCAGGCATCGTTGATCGCTTTAAACTTGTTGCAGTCAAACAGAAGAACGGTTGTGTAACGGAGTTCATGCTTCTGAATCAGTTCCAGAATATTACGCGTATAACTGCCGGTGAGCGCATCAGAATAGAAACGATTGTCACCTTTATTTAGCCTGCGGCGTATAACAAAAAACAGTAATAAAAAGAGCAACGGCGCCAGCAGAACGGCCGTTGAGGCCATTGGGTCATGTAAGATGTATAAATAAAGCGGCAGCGCATAGCGGAATTCGTAGCGATCGGAAAGGTCGTAAACCTGATAAACCGTCGGCCAGTTACAGTTATCTGTTAAACAAAGATGGCTAGCATCCTGACGGTTAACAAATTTCAGCATCAGCTCAGAAGGGACGTTATTTTTGAACGACTCGCGTAAAGCGCGTTGTAACTCGGGCTTCGAAAAATCGTACAGTAAATAACCGACAATATGATTACTCACCTGTCCAGCAGAAAGATCGTAGATATAACTCACCAGACTGTAGGCTTTTTCACCGGTTATTTTATCCGTATAAAAATTGGTCGAGCTCCGCGCTTTTTTACGAGAATCTTTGAGTAATAAGCGGTCATAAAACGATTCAGGAATCTGGAAAAAGGCGGCAGGATTACGCGCCATTTGTGATGAATCAAAGGAAAAGCGAACGGAGTCTTTACTGGTAAACCAATAAAACCAGTGCGCGTCATGCGCCACAATATAACGATGGGTATCGTAATGCCCAGGATTCAGCGTGTTCATTCTGGCACGCACGAACTCGCCTGCGGCAAACATACAGCGCGCTTCTTCGCTCTGCGTTCTGGATATCAGCGTGCCGTAGCCCGGATTTAGAACCGACCGGTCAGCATTGATGCCCCATTCATCGCGATTACGCGGACGAAAATCGCTCAAATTGCCGCACAGGTTATTACTTTTTAGCTGTTGATAACGCACCCCCGCGGCATCGGCAATTAATTCATTATCATTAAAGATGGCCAGCATATTGCTTTCCAGCGCATTAATGCCGTCATTGACCTGAGTAATGGCACGTTGATACATAAAAAAGAGATACAGGAAAATTAACAGGCCAGTGATCCCTGCTGCCACCAGCAACGCCTGCTTCTTTCGTAAACTGTCCTGAACACGTCTCACATGCGCACCATCATAAAAGTCATCCTTTTAAACGTAACACACTTTGTGTTTTTAGCTTGTTCAGAAAGAACCTATCAGAAAAATAGGCTATTCATACCTTAAATGTGTGGTTATTAACAAATTAATGTACAACTGACTAATTTATGTGCATGAGAATTAGGCGCAAAGACGCAGGGAGCCATGAGGAATACGGAGTAATCTTATCTACTAATGCATGGGCTTTTATAACAATCGTCTCAGCTGAATCGCATAGACTATTTATGGCGACAGCGTGTTACAGGAGACACTTATAATGAAAAAATTGCTCGCACTCTCTTTATTAATTGTATTGAGCAGCACACTCAGCGGATGCATCATCGATCATGACCATCACCGTGGCGGTCATCACCACTCGCATCATCGTTGACAGAGGGAAAATTCAGGCGAGCCATGCTCGCCTGATAAAATTAGCTGTGGCTCTCTTTGGGACCCAGGAAAATAAAACCGAATGGAATCGACCCCAGCACGGTGAAAATGCAGCTGTAGACCATGACCATCGCACCCTGCAAAAAGAACATGCCCGTTGTCCACTCCGAATAAGGCAGGTTGTACTCACGTACTACGCCGCCAAACGTTGCCCGCCCCACGACAAACAACGCAATCACAAATATTGTGCAGGCACACAGCAGAAATTTTTTGCCGTTCCTTGTCCGCAATTTTTCCAGCACCATACTCAACGCTCCCCTTCATGGCGATATATTACGCTGTAGTTGTAACATTTATGTGCCAATAAATGAATGTTTTTGTGAATCCATAGTGATCTACCCCTTTTAAAGTAGTATTTAAAATGCACTTTTTGATAAATTTCGACCGCCACTTCGTGCTCTAATAACCCGTAACAAAACAGGGGGAAACATGTTACGGATTCCGCAAAGTTGTGTTCATACGCGTTCCACGCCGTTCTGGAACAAAGAGACGGCACCCGCCGGTATTTTCCAGCGTCATCTCGATAAAGGTACGCGCCAGGGGGTCTACCCTCGCCTGTCGGTGCATAAAGGGGCGGTGAAATACCTGGGCTATGCTGATGAGACGTTCGAACAGCCTGAAGCCGAGTTACTGATCGAAGCGGGTCACTTTGGCGTGTTCCCTCCTGAGAAATGGCATCTGATAGAACTGATGACCGAAGATACTGTTTTTCAAATTGATTTTTTCGTGGAAGCTGATGTTTTGAGATCCCTTTAAGCTCACAAGGCGACTAAGTAAGGAGCCAATTATGCTGCGTATTCCTGAAAATTTTATTCATTCCCGTTCAACACCGTTCTGGAATAAAGACACCGCGCCAAAAGCGCTGTTCACTCACCACAACACCAAAGCACATGTTTATGGCCGCCTGTCGGTGATGCAGGGCGCGGTGCGCTACTTTGGTTTTCCTGACGCCGAGGCCACTGAGCCTGACGTCGACATTGTCATCGAAGCCGGGTCATTCGGCATTTCGCCGCCGCAAAAATGGCACCGAATCGAGCTTCTGACTGACGATACCTATTTCAATATCGACTTCTTTGCCGACCCGGATGTCAAACTTGAAGGCGCAGGCCTGGGCAAAGTGGTCAATTCGCATAAGGAGTAAACATCATGGGTAAAGCAACCTATACGGTGACCGTCACGAACAACAGCAACGGCATTTCGGTGGATTATGAAACCGATAAACCGATGGAATTGCTGATACCTGATGTTGCTGCCGATGTGGTGAAAGATCTGATCAATACCGTGCGTGCGTACGATACCGAGAATGAACACGAAGTGTGTGGCTGGTAACGTATCCGGCGGGAGAGAAAACGGGAGCCAATGGGCTCCCGTTTTTTATTACTTCAGGGCAATCCGCGCCACGCTATCCGGGCCTTTGGTGGTGCTGTCATCGTTGAAGTCTTGCTTCAGCGTGACATACAGCGTCTGACCGTCCGGCGTCAGTAGCAGACTGTTCGGGCGGGCGTCAAATGACCAGCTTTTCTTCACCGCATAGGTGGTGGCATCCAGCTGCAACACTTTCTTCGATTCACGCTGGCTGATAAAGATCTCATTGCGTTTCGCGTCAAACTTAATGCCCAGCGCATCGCCTTCCAGACGTTTAATCACGCGTCCGGTGCGCTCATCAAACACCAACGTGGTTTTCGCCTTTGAGTCATCGGTCACGAACAGACGCCCCGTTTGTGGGTCTGTCGCCATATTCAGGAACAGGTAGCTTTTGCCATCCCCTGCGGTCAGGCGTTTTTCAATGCGGTAGTTTTTCGGGTTAATCACCAGAATTTCACCGCCGCCATTGGCCGCGTAAATACGATCGGTGGTAGGCGAGTAGATAATCCCGGTTACCCATTTCCCGGCATTTTTGATGCGGGTTTTTAGGGTCATGGTTTTGGCATCCACCACCCAAATCAGGCCAGGGTCTGCCACGCCGCCGATAAACAGCAGCCCGTCGTGCCACAGGATTTCACGCGCGCCAACCGGGTCGCCATCCGGGCCTTTTTCGCTAAATTTCACCCGTTGCAGAATCTTGCCGGTTTTGGCATCCACTTTCGATACGGCACCATCAAGGGAGTTGGTGGTGTAGAAGACGCTTCCGTCCGGCTCGCTCGCCATGCCAAAGTTTTTATAATCGGTATGCGTTTCACCGGTAGTGGCAAGGGTTGCCGGGTCCAGACGATAAAGCACGCCACCATTAATATCTTTAAAACCCTGCGCGCTGGCGACATAAAGCGCCTTTTCCGTCGGCGCGTAATTCATCTCATAGAGTCCATTCGCTAATACGCGCTGCGTGACGTCGCTGCTGGCGGCTGGCGGCTGCGTTTTTGATTCTACCGGCGGATTCTTCACCGCCGGAGACTGGCATGCCGAAAGCCCCAGCGCAGCAGCAATCGCAAAAGCCACCGTAACGTGACGGCGCGTAAGCACTAATTTCATTCTGTACTCCATTCAATGGATAAAGGTTCCCGTGACGGCAACCATTAGAGAATGAGAATCATACTTATTATCACCACTTTAGCAAACGTTACCGACTCTGCAGCCATAGCAACTCACCCACCCTTTGCCGCGATTAATCCCACCTCTCCACACACAACGCCCGCCGCGCGCCCGTTAGAGAAAAACCCTTACAACACTGTGATAATTAAAGAATTTACATTAACTTACAATTTAGATGAGATCATTTCTCAATTCGATAAGGCAAATGATTATCATTGCCATTCGCTCATTGAGCGGTGGTCACAGTGGCAGATTTTTCGATAACAAACACAACATATGAGAACGTACAATGGGTTGTTTTAACAGGGTTCCCCGTTCCGCACAGAGATCTTCAGCAAGGGCATCACGCTTTCTTTTTTCAAGCCTGGCGGCGATGATTCATCTCGCCCTCGCCTCTGGCTCAGCGGTCGCTGCGGAAAATACCAATACGCAGGATGTCATGGTGGTCGATGGCGCGTCGTCGGATGTATCAGATAATACGCAGGGCCAGCACGACTACAGTGTGAAAACGACGCGTGCGGGCACCAAAATGCTGCTCACCCCCCGCGATGTGCCGCAGTCGGTCAGCGTCATCACCGAACAACGCATGCAGGATCAAAACCTGGAAACTGTCGGCGATGTGCTGGCGAATACCACGGGGATCTCCGCCAATATTTTTGACAGCGAACGTTCCAGCTATTTTTCTCGTGGTTTTTACATCAACAACTATACCTTTGATGATATTCCAACCTCCGTCAGCGATGAGTGGAACTTTGGCGACGCGGGTGACGACACCGCCATTTATGATCGTATTGAAGTGGTTCGCGGCGCGACCGGGTTAATGACCGGCGCAGGCAATCCGGCGGCCTCGGTCAACATGGTACGCAAACACGCTGACAGCCGTGAATTTACGGGCAACGTCGGCGCCACCTATGGCAGCTGGAACAAACAGCGCTATGTCGCCGATCTCTCTGCCCCGCTGAACGACACGGGCTCCGTGCGCGGCAGAATCATCGCCGGATATCAGGATCAGGACAGCTGGCTGGATCGTTATCATAAACGCAAAAAATTCTTCTACGGCGTCGTCGATGCTGACATCACCGACAACACGACCGTTTCGCTGGGCTATGATTATCAGCAAAGTACCACCCGCAATCCGACCTGGGGCGGGCTGCCAACCTGGTACAGTAACGGCGTAAAAACCCATTACGACCGCAGCACTAACCCCTCAGCAGACTGGGCGCACTACTATCTTGAATCACGCAAAGTTTTCGCCGACCTGACCCACGAATTTGATAATGGCTGGAGCCTGCGCATGAATGGTACGCATGCGGAAGCCTCGTTTGATTCGAAACTGCTCTACTCCTTCGGCTTTCCGGATCAGTCCACCGGGGAAGGCCTGTCGGGTTATGGCAGTCTCGATCGCGGCAAGCGGAGACTCGATTCCGTGGATACCTACACCACCGGGCCCTTCACGCTGCTGGGGCGTCAGCACGAGCTGGTGGCGGGCCTGAGCTACAGCCGACAGACCAACCGCTATTACAGCGCCGGAGCGGATATTGATACGGCAGATATTGGCGTGTTTGATAACAACTGGAACGGCAGCCTCGCGGAACCCGCCTGGAGCGACTGGACGCTAACATCCGATGATATCGTGCGGCAAAAATCTGCTTACACGGCGGCGCGTTTCTCGCTGGCTGACCCGCTCTCTTTAATTGTGGGCGCGCGCTACACCCAATGGAGCACTCACGGCTCCAGTGGGGATATGAGTAAAAACAACATTACGCCGTATGCCGGGCTGGTGTATGACATCAATGACATCTGGTCGGCGTATGCCAGTTATACCTCCATCTTCCAGCCGCAGACCTACCGCGACCAGAAAGGCAGTTACCTCTCGCCGGTCACTGGAAAAAGTTACGAAACGGGCCTGAAATCCGCCTGGCTGGACGGTCGGTTAACCGCGACGGTTGCCGTGTTCCGCATTGAGCAGGATAACGTAGGCCAGGCCGATGGCGATAATCACGTCAACGGCAGCAGCGAGCAGGCCTATTATGCGGCAAAAGGCGCAGTCAGTAAGGGCGCGGAGTTTGAGCTGAACGGTGCGGTGACCGATAACCTGCAAATGACCTTTGGCGCCACGCGCTACGTCGCACGCGATTCCACAGGGCGCTTCAACAGCAATATGCCTCAGACGCAGTTTAAGCTCTTTAGCCGTTACCAGTTACCGATGCTGCGCGACCTTACCGTCGGCGGCGGCCTCACCTGGCAGAATCGAACATATCAGGATGCCAGTGGACCGGATGGCGAAACCACCCGCGTCCATCAGGGCAGTTATCCACTGGCGAATCTGTTTGCCCGCTACCAGGTCACGAAACAACTGGCGGTGCAGGCGAATATCGAAAACCTCTTCGACCGCGAATACTACTCCTGGGCCAGTGATTACGTGGTATATGGCGAACCGCGTAACTATTCGGTGAACGTCTCCTGGGCATTCTGACCGACACACGCAGAGGATTATCCTCTGCGTTTTTCCCCTCCGCTTTCAGACTGATTAACCCCGCCCTGACTGGATCTTACCGCGATATTATTCCAGGCTTGAAACCATGAAAAATTCAACCGCACTGGGTATCACCGGCTTTTCGCTTATCGCAGTAACCTACGGGATGGCGAGATTTTCCTGGGGGTTGATGATGCCGGAAGTGGCGAAAGAGGTGTCGTTTAGCCCACAAATTGCCGGCATTATCGCGGCCTGCAGCTATCTGGCTTACTGCCTGGCGATCGTCTTCACTCCCCTGCTGGTTTCCCGCTTTGGCCCACGCATGCCGGCAATGACTGCCGCACTGGCAGCTGCCGCCGGGCTTATTCTGCTGGCGCTGACACATTCCCCGCTTGTGCTCGCCGTCGGGCTTTTCATCGCAGGCGCCAGCGCAGGGTTATCTTCTCCAGCGCTTGCAGAGGCCGTTTCACAGCGAATCTCCACGCACAACCAGCCGCAGGTGAATACCGCCATTAATGCGGGTACCGGCGCGGGAATTATTGTCAGCGTTCCGGTATTACTGGTCATGCCCGGCGGCTGGCGAATGGCGTGTATAACTTTTGCCGCGCTGGCAATATTCTGCCTGTTGCTGATTTATCGCCATATTCCCCGCGAAACGCGAGCAAAGAAGGCGCAAAATCCCTTTGCCCTGCGTGAATTGTTTTCGCCAGCGATGCTACGCTTAGCCTTTATCGCTCTGATAAGCGGCGCGGCCAGCGCGGCCTGGTGGAGTTTTGGCCCGGATATACTCGCCCATCATCTTGCAGTGAATGCGCGGCTTCGCAGCCTGCTATGGCTGATAAGCGGAGCGGCGGGCATTCTAGCGGTATTCACCGGGTTACTGGCTCGCTACCTGGCCTGGACGCAGATTTATCGTTTATCTCAGCTGTGCATGGCGCTGCCATTGCTGCTGATGGCTTTTTTGCAAAGTTACTCCGGGTGGCTGATCCCTGCAGTGGCGATGTGTGGTGCCGGGTATGTCACGCTTTCCGGTGTGTTGCTGGTGTATGCCGCCGATGTCCTTCGTCAGGCTCCGGCAACTGGGGTTTGCGTCGCATTCTTTATGCTGGCCGCGGGTCAGGTGGTGGGGTCTGCATTGTTTGGGCAGATTTATGCGGGGTATGGTGCGGTTATAACTTTAATTGTGTTTGCGGGGATGTCGTGTGCCATGTTACTTATAACGCCCTCTTCCCGCAGGCAAGTCAGTAGCGAGCACAGGACTACGTCATAATTTCGTCTGGCTGGCCCCTCAAATTACGCAGGGCAATAATGATTGTCAGGCGCGAGTCTGATAGACTGCGCAGAATTTCAACCTGTTGATTTTGGTAATGTTAAAATTATTCACAAAGTATGCATCAATTGGCGTACTTAATACTGCCTTGCATTGGATCATTTTCTCTATCTGTGTCTATGGCTTCCACACAAGCCAGGCGCTGGCTAATGTGGCCGGTTTTGCTGTGGCTGTCAGTTTTAGTTTTTTTGCTAACGCACGATTTACATTCAAATCCACCACATCGACCACGCGTTATTTGCTGTATGTCGGCTTTATGGGCGCACTGAGCGGTATTGTGGGCTGGATAGCCGATGAGTGCGCAATGGCACCGATTATTACGCTTGTAGTCTTCTCTGCGATCAGCCTGATTTGCGGATTTTTTTATTCTCGGTTCATTGTATTCAGGAATGCGAAATGAAAATTTCATTAGTGGTTCCCGTCTTTAATGAAGAGGACACTATCCCTATCTTTTATAAGACGGTGAGAGAGTTTGATGAATTAAAACCGTTCGACGTCGAGATCGTCTTTATTAATGACGGTAGTCACGATGCCACCGAATCAATTATTAATGCTCTGGCTATAGCGGATCCGCTGGTCGTACCGCTCTCATTTACGCGAAATTTTGGTAAAGAGCCAGCGCTCTTTGCTGGCCTGGATCACGCCACTGGCGATGCGGTCATCCCTATCGATGTTGACTTACAGGACCCCATAGAGGTAATTCCACACCTTATCAAAAAATGGCAAGCCGGCGCTGATATGGTGCTGGCGAAGCGCACCGATCGTTCGACTGATGGCCGGCTGAAACGTAAGACCGCAGAATGGTTTTATAAATTACACAATAAGATCAGTACGCCCAGGATTGAAGAAAATGTGGGTGATTTCAGGCTGATGTCTCGCGATGTCGTGGAAAATATTAAGTTATTGCCTGAACGAAATCTTTTTATGAAAGGCGTACTTTCCTGGGTAGGTGGCAACACCGATGTTGTAGAATACGCACGTGCGGACCGCGTTGCTGGCGATTCGAAATTCAACGGCTGGAAACTCTGGAACCTGGCGCTTGAGGGCATCACCAGTTTTTCCACATTTCCCCTGCGGATCTGGACCTATATTGGCGTTAGCGTTTCCGCTCTCTCTCTCATTTATGCCGCGTGGATGATCCTGGACAAGTTGCTGTGGGGCAATCCTGTTCCGGGCTATCCCTCCCTCATGACCGCTATTCTCTTTCTGGGCGGTATTCAGCTTATTGGCATCGGCATTCTCGGTGAGTATATTGGCCGCGTTTACACGGAGGTTAAGCAGAGACCTCGTTACATCTTGAAGAGTAAAAACAGGACGATGGAATAATTACGACCATGCTAAAGTTACTACCCAAAGCGGCGATATTGCTGCTGGCATTTTTTGCCATATTTCTCATTGAGTGGCTTACCCCGATACACTCAGATGACTATCGCTACTATCTTTTAGGGATCTCACCTGAGTCTCATTTACATCATTATATGACCTGGAGCGGCAGGATCATTGCCGATTACGCCAGTTCACTGATTCTCTACACTCAATCACAAATTATCTATTCCGTTGCCGCAGGCTTCTCAACGGTTGCGTTCTGCTACTTCATTGTTAAAACGCCATCTGGTACGCTGAGCTGGACGAAAGTTGATTATATTTTGTTCCCGCTGATCTTTTTTACCTACTGGATTTCGAACCCAAATTTAGGACAAACCACCTTCTGGATTGTGGGTGCGGCAAACTATCTTTGGACTAACCTTTTCGTCGCGGCGTGGTTGTTTTATATCTACCGTATCACGACCCAAAATATCAAAACGATCAACCCATTAATTGCCTTGCTGAGTTTTATGGCGGGTTGTTCTAATGAAAGCGTCTCACCTTTTGTCTCCTTGCTTTCTGTGCTCACCATCGCGTACGAGCTGTGGCGTACAAAGTCAGTTTCAGTCAATAAGATTATCTACAGCATCAGTGCAATCCTGGGATCATGTGTTTTAATTCTCTCTCCAGGTAACTTTATCCGCGCCAGCGGGAAAGACTTTTGGTATGGGAAATCCATTTTTGAACGAATTTTCATTCACCTGACTGAACGCGTGCATAATCATCTGGCACTGATCTGGATTGGTTATGTCGTACTGTTTCTGCTGGTGCTGTTGGTTATCTTCAACAAGCAAATTCGCACAAAAATTGAAAAGAGCTATCTTGTTACCGCAGCGCTGGTGGTTTGCATAGGTCTGGGCACATCATTAATCATGTTTGCCTCCCCCTCCTACCCAGACCGGGTAATGAATGGGACCTTTATGTTCTTTCTACTAGCCATTGCTTTCCTTGCTCATGGCTTATTAACCAGTGGTGTGAGAGCGGGAGTCATCGGTACAGCAGCCGTTACCGTGCTATGTGGGATAACTTTCTTATGGTCTTATCCCATGATGTACAACGCGTACGAAAAAACTGCCCGCCAGGAAGTCGTCAGGCAAAAAGTGATTAGCCAGCAGCTTGCGGCAGGGAAGCAGGCGTTTACCATCCCTGATTACTATTTTGTAAAATTGCAAAACAGTGGTGGTCACTTTGGTTTCTTCCACGATCCTGCGGTCTATGGCGACTATTATGGCGTTCAGACAATTGTCAGGAAGAAAGTAAAGTTTGACTATTCAGTCGTTGCTGATGGGCAGCAGCATACACTCGCTAACGATATCGTGGCCTACAGTAATACAGAAGGTGATTTGGCCGTGATTAGCGCGACCCCGCTTGCTTCAGCGATAACGGTAACTGTCGATGGTACGAAGAAAATTATTCATCCTGAAAAGATGAGACAGGTAGAAATTAACCAACAATTCTGGTACTACGCCCCTATTGATAAAGGTGAGGTTACAGTAATCTCCCTCTAAGCCTGAGCGAAAAAAAGCCCCGCCTTTAAGCAAAGAGCGGGGCTTAACGCTATTTCAATTACATATTCGCGATAATCGCGTCACCAAACTCTGAACATTTCAGCAGCTTAGCGCCTTCCATCAGACGTTCGAAGTCATAGGTTACAGTCTTGTTAGCGATAGCGCCTTCCATGCCTTTAACAATCAGGTCAGCCGCTTCGAACCATTCCATATGACGCAGCATCATTTCTGCTGACAGAATGATGGAGCCCGGGTTGACTTTATCCTGGCCTGCGTATTTCGGTGCAGTACCGTGGGTCGCTTCGAACAGGGCACATTCGTCGCCGATGTTCGCGCCCGGAGCAATACCGATACCGCCAACCTGCGCCGCCAGGGCGTCAGAAATGTAGTCACCGTTCAGGTTCATACAGGCAATCACATCGTACTCTGCCGGACGCAGCAGGATCTGCTGCAGGAAGGCGTCAGCGATAACGTCTTTAACCACGATTTCTTTGCCGGTTTTCGGGTTCTTGATTTTCAGCCACGGGCCGCCGTCGATCAGTTCGCCGCCGAATTCTTCGCGTGCCAGCTGGTAGCCCCAGTCTTTGAACGCGCCTTCGGTGAACTTCATGATGTTGCCTTTGTGAACCAGAGTCACAGAGTCACGGTCGTTAGCAATTGCGTATTCGATAGCGGCGCGAACCAGGCGTTTAGTGCCTTCTTCGGAGCACGGCTTGATGCCGATACCACAATGTTCCGGGAAGCGAATTTTCTTCACGCCCATCTCTTCGCGCAGGAATTTAATCACTTTTTCTGCGTCAGCGGAGTCCGCTTTCCACTCGATACCCGCATAGATATCTTCTGAGTTTTCACGGAAGATGACCATATCGGTCAGTTCAGGATGTTTAACCGGGCTTGGGGTGCCCTGGTAGTAACGCACCGGGCGCAGACAAACGTAGAGGTCCAGTTCCTGACGCAGGGCAACGTTCAGAGAACGGATACCGCCGCCAACTGGCGTGGTCAACGGGCCTTTGATGGCAACGCGATATTCACGTACCAGATCCAGCGTTTCAGCTGGCAGCCAGACATCCTGGCCATAAACCTGAGTGGATTTCTCGCCGGTGTAGATTTCCATCCAGGAAATTTTACGCTCACCTTTGTAGGCTTTCTCAACTGCGGCATTCACAACTTTGATCATCGGTGGGGTTACATCAACACCGATGCCGTCGCCTTCAATGAATGGGATAATCGGATTGTGCGGCACATTCAGCTTGCCGTCTTTCAGGGTGATTTTTTGACCTTCTGCCGGAACAACTACTTTGCTTTCCATTCACCTCTCCTTCGAGCGCTTCTGGTGTGCTCGTCATCCTTTACGCCACAGGTTCTCGCTGTTTACTACATGCCGGTTAAACCCCGGGAATGCACTGTCTTACCGCCTTCCTGCAACACAAAGAGTTAGAGCATTTTTGTTAATGATTTGTAATGATCGTGTCAATACTACCTTATTGTTCGGCGCCATGAAAGACACTCGTTATTAGGCTATAATGCGCGAATACATAACATCTGAAAATACCATGCAGAAAACTTCTTTTAGAAATCACCCGGTTAAGCGATTCAGCACGAAACAAGCTGCCAAACAACGTAAAGATAACCAGCCAAAACGCGTAGTTTTGTTCAATAAACCCTACGATGTTTTGCCGCAATTTACCGACGAAGCGGGCCGCAGCACGTTGAAAGATTTTATTCCGGTGCAGGGCGTATACGCCGCCGGACGTCTCGATCGCGATAGCGAAGGCCTTTTAGTGCTTACCAACGACGGTGTGTTGCAGGCACGGTTGACGCAACCGGGCAAACGCACCGGTAAAATTTACTACGTGCAGGTTGAAGGCGAACCGAGCGAGGAGTCGCTGGCCGCCCTGCGCACGGGCGTAACGCTCAACGATGGCCCAACGCTGCCCGCCGGTATAGAAGTGGTCAATGAACCCGAATGGCTGTGGCCGCGAAATCCGCCGATACGTGAGCGTAAGTCGATTCCCACCACCTGGCTGAAAGTCACGCTATACGAAGGCCGTAACCGTCAGGTGCGCCGCATGACGGCCCATGTCGGCCACCCTACTTTGCGTCTGATTCGCTACGCGATGGGCGATTATCGTCTGGATGGGCTGGCGAATGGTGAGTGGCGCGACGCTTAATATAAGGAGAGACCGTGTTTAAACCTCATGTGACGGTCGCATGCATTGTGCATGCCGAAGACAAATTTTTGGTTGTGGAAGAGACCATCAACGGTAAAGCGTTGTGGAATCAACCCGCCGGACACCTCGAAGCCGATGAAACGTTAGTGCAGGCTGCCGAGCGCGAGCTGTGGGAAGAAACAGGCATTCGCGCGACGCCGCAGCACTTTATCCGTATGCACCAGTGGATAGCACCCGATAAAACGCCCTTCCTGCGTTTTCTGTTTTTGATCGAGCTGGACGAGATTTGTCCGACCGAACCGCACGACAGCGATATCGATCGCTGTCTGTGGGTCAGCGCTGAGGAAATTCTCAACGCAGCGAATCTGCGTTCAAAGCTGGTCGCGGAAAGCATTCACGCCTACCAGAGCGGCGAGCGTTATCCGCTCTCGCTAATCGGTGCATTTAACTGGCCGTTTACAGAGGGTGTCAAGTAAGGGGCTGCGTGCTAGAATATGCCGCCTTGAAGTTCAATGTCGTGAGTATTCCAATGTCAGAAAGCCAGAAAAAAGTGATCGTCGGCATGTCCGGCGGTGTTGATTCCTCCGTCTCAGCCTACCTGTTGCAACAACAAGGTTATAAGGTTGAGGGCCTGTTCATGAAGAACTGGGAGGAAGACGACGGCGAGGAATATTGTACTGCCGCCGCCGATCTTGCCGATGCGCAAGCGGTCTGCGATAAGCTCGGCATTGAGCTGCATACCGTTAACTTTGCCGCCGAATACTGGGACAACGTTTTTGAACTCTTCCTGGAAGAGTACAAAGCGGGCCGCACGCCAAACCCGGATATCCTGTGCAACAAAGAGATCAAATTCAAAGCCTTCCTCGAATTCGCCGCAGAAGATTTAGGTGCTGATTACATCGCCACCGGTCACTATGTGCGCCGTAAAGATGTCAACGGCAAAAGCCAGTTGCTGCGCGGGCTGGATGGCAATAAAGATCAGAGCTACTTCCTTTACACCCTCGGTCACGAACAGATTGCCCAAAGCCTCTTCCCGGTTGGCGAGCTGGAAAAACCGCAGGTGCGTAAAATCGCCGAAGAGCTGGAGCTCATCACCGCGAAGAAAAAAGATTCCACCGGTATCTGCTTCATTGGCGAGCGTAAATTCCGTGAGTTTTTAGGCCGCTACCTGCCCGCCCAGCCGGGCAAAATCGTCACCGTTGACGGTGAAGAGATTGGCGAGCACCAGGGGCTGATGTATCACACCCTGGGTCAGCGTAAAGGCCTCGGCATTGGCGGCACCAAAGAAGGGTCAGAAGATCCGTGGTACGTTGTCGATAAAGATGTCGAAAACAATATTCTGGTCGTTGCGCAGGGCCATGACCATCCGCGCCTGATGTCCGTTGGCTTAATTGCCCAGCAGTTGCATTGGGTCGATCGCGAGCCTGTTCAGGGTACGTTCCGCTGTACGGTCAAAACACGTTACCGCCAGACGGATATTCCCTGCACCGTCACCGCGCTGGATGAAGAGCGTATTGAAGTGCGTTTTGATGAGCCCGTTGCCGCAGTCACGCCGGGGCAGTCCGCCGTATTCTACAACGGTGAAGTCTGCCTGGGCGGCGGCGTGATCGAACAGCGCATACCGCTGCCGGCATAATAAACAGCAGTCGTCTCCCCAACGCCGGGGCACCAGACGCCCTGGCCGCGCTCAAGCGCGGGGTATCAACAAGGAGTTAGCGTGGCGAAGAATTATTACGACATCACCCTGGCGCTGGCGGGTATCTGCCAGTCCGCCAGCCTGGTGCAACAACTGGCCCATCAGGGCCACTGCGATAGCGACGCGCTGCATGTGTCGCTGAACAGCGTTATCGACCTGAACCCGGATTCAACGCTGGGCGTGTTCGGTGGCAGTGAAGCGAATCTTCGTCTCGGCCTGGAAACGCTGTTAGGCGTTCTGAATGCCAGCAGCCGTCAGGGGCTCAACGCCGAGCTCACCCGCTATACTCTGAGTTTAATGGTGCTCGAACGTAAACTGGCCTCCGCAAAAGGCGCGATGGATACGCTCGGCAACCGCATCGCTGGCTTGCAACGCCAGCTTGACCATTTTGATTTACAGTCTGAAACGCTGCTGAGCGCGATGGCCGGTATCTATGTCGATGTCATTAGCCCGCTTGGTCCGCGTATTCAGGTTACCGGCTCCCCTGCCGTGCTGCAAAGCCCGCAGGTGCAGGCAAAAGTCCGCGCCTCGTTGCTGGCGGGTATCCGCTCTGCCGTGCTCTGGCACCAGGTTGGCGGTGGACGCCTGCAGCTCATGTTTTCCCGTAATCGCCTGACCACTCAGGCAAAACAAATTCTTGCTCATTTAACCCCGGAGTTATGATCTATGGAATTATCCTCACTGACCGCCGTTTCCCCTGTCGACGGCCGCTACGGCGATAAAGTCAGCGCGCTGCGCGGCATTTTCAGCGAATTCGGTTTGCTGAAATTCCGTGTGCAAGTTGAAGTGCGCTGGCTGCAAAAGCTGGCTGCGCAGGCAGCGATCAAGGAAGTTCCTGCTTTTGCCGCAGACGCAAACGGTTTCCTCGATAAAATCGTTGCCGACTTCAATGAAGAAGATGCCGCGCGCATCAAAACCATTGAGCGCACCACTAACCATGATGTGAAAGCGGTTGAGTATTTCCTCAAAGAAAAAGTAGCGGATGTGCCGGAGCTGCATGCGGTTTCTGAGTTCATTCACTTCGCCTGTACTTCTGAAGATATTAACAACCTGTCTCATGCGCTGATGCTGAAAACCGCGCGTGATGAAGTGATCCTGCCTTACTGGCGTAAGCTTATCGACGGCATTAAAGATTTAGCGGTGCAGTACCGTGATATTCCGCTGCTGTCGCGTACGCACGGCCAGCCCGCGACTCCGTCCACCATCGGTAAAGAGATGGCCAACGTGGCTTACCGTATGGAGCGTCAGTATCGCCAGCTTAACCAGGTTGAAATTCTGGGTAAAATCAACGGCGCGGTCGGCAACTATAACGCCCACATCGTCGCGTATCCGGAAGTCGACTGGCATCAGTTCAGCGAAGAGTTTGTGACTTCTCTGGGTATTCAGTGGAACCCGTACACCACCCAGATCGAACCGCATGACTACATCGCCGAACTGTTTGATTGCATGGCGCGCTTTAACACTATCCTGATCGACTTTGACCGTGATGTGTGGGGCTACATCGCCCTGAACCACTTCAAGCAGAAAACCATCGCTGGTGAAATTGGTTCATCCACCATGCCGCACAAAGTTAACCCTATCGACTTCGAAAACTCCGAAGGCAACCTGGGCCTGTCGAACGCCGTGCTTCAGCACCTGGCGAGCAAACTGCCGGTGTCCCGCTGGCAGCGTGACCTGACGGACTCCACCGTCCTGCGTAACCTGGGCGTCGGTATTGGCTACGCGCTGATTGCTTATCAGTCGACCCTGAAAGGTGTGAGCAAACTGGAAGTGAACCGTGACCGTCTGCTGGATGAACTGGATCACAACTGGGAAGTACTGGCTGAGCCGATTCAAACGGTGATGCGTCGTTATGGCATTGAAAAACCGTACGAAAAACTGAAAGAGCTGACGCGCGGCAAACGCGTTGATGCGGAAGGGATGAAACAGTTTATCGACGGCCTGGCCCTGCCGGAAGAGGAAAAAGTGCGTCTGAAAGCGATGACGCCGGCGAACTATATTGGCCGCGCGATTCAGATGGTCGATGACCTGAAATAATCGCTGATTCCCTCCCCTGAATGGGGAGGGAAATTCTCCTGTTTATTCCCTTACCAGCCCCATCAATACTCCGCATACATCTTCTATACTCCTAGTATTACGCGCTGTCAGCGACAACTCCGCTCATCAGGAAACCCAACATGCTCAGGGCTATCATTCCGCCGATTGCCGCAGTGCTGACTTTTATTGCCGGGATTTTCATTCTGAATGTGCAACTTTGGTATTCCGCCAAAATTGACAACATTGCGGGTGCCACTCACGCAGTCAAAAATATAAACCAGATCCTTGATGAGGCTAAGGCCGCCAGTAAAACAGGTAGGGCTATTGCTGCATCGGGCTGCACCGTTGAGGGGCAGTATCAGTTAGGAATCACGGCGGTACTCAGCCCACACCTCAGAACGATTCTCATCCTGAAAGAGGGTAAGGCATGGTGTACCTCTCTGCCTGGTAACCGTCTTCTGCTGACTAACCTGGCCTCGCTCCCTGATACGCCGTTAACGCTGGTTCGCGCTAAAGATAATGTCCATCAGCATCCCGCGCTCGTATACCGCACAGATTCATCGGATGGGATAATTTTGGTTACCATCAGCGATTCCCATATTCATGATGCGCTGAACAGCACCGGAAAAAATGAGCAGCTCCGCATGATTGTCGGACAGATGTCGCTCGGTCAGGATGGAGATGTGCGCGAGGTGGGGAGTCACATTAATCGCGAAGACATCATTGAGGCCAAAATATATCCATTTTCTGTCCAGTACGCGTCTCCCGCCTTCTTCAGTCTGAAACGTATTTTTCGTCAGGGCGCGGGTGTCCTCATTTTCATTCTGCTGATTTCCTGTCTTGCTGGCTGGTCTCTCGATAAATATTTAAATAAAACGATAACCCCGGCGGATGCCCTACGACGCGCGATCAAAAACGGTGAAATAATCCCCTATTACCAACCGGTGATGGATGGGCGAGATAACTCGATACGCGGTATCGAAGTCCTTGCTCGCTGGAAACATCCTGACGCGGGGTTTAT
Source organism: Pseudocitrobacter corydidari (assembly GCF_021172065.1). Classification (NCBI taxonomy): domain Bacteria; kingdom Pseudomonadati; phylum Pseudomonadota; class Gammaproteobacteria; order Enterobacterales; family Enterobacteriaceae; genus Pseudocitrobacter; species Pseudocitrobacter corydidari. The sequence goes on from NZ_CP087880.1 coordinate 1,729,467, forward strand.
TTCCCCCGCGGCTTTTATCCCGCTGGCGGAGAAATCCGGATTAATCATTCCGCTGACGCAGTCGCTTATGTGGCAGGTGGTGACGCATATGAATGCCATCAGCAGCAAATTGCCGGAGGGCTTTCACGTCGGTATTAACTTCAGCGCCGCACACATCAACGCGGCCTCTTTCGTTGAGGATTGCCTGAAATACCAGGCGGGTTTTGTGAATAAAAAATTGACGCTGGTGCTGGAAGTGACCGAGCGCGAACCGTTGCACGTGGATGAACAGCTCATCAGTAACCTCAACACGCTGCACGCCAACGGTTTTGCGATTGCGCTGGACGATTTCGGCACCGGTTATTCCGGCCTCTCTTATCTGCACGATCTGAACATCGATTACATTAAAATCGATCAGAGTTTTGTCGGTCGCGTCAACGAAGATGAGGATTCAACTAAATTGCTCGATTGCGTACTTGACCTGGCGCGGAAACTCTCCTTAACGATTGTTGCCGAAGGCGTCGAAACGCAAACGCAGCTGGATTACCTGAATCGTAACAATATCAGCCTGCTGCAAGGTTACTATTTCTACAAACCCGTTAAGTTTGTCGATCTGGTAAAAATACTGTTGTCGAAGCCGAAAGAGAAAATTGAGCGCTATATTGAATCATAAAAAAAACGAATCAGGACAACGTCTTTTACTGGCCGGTGTTTAGTTTTAGTATAACCAGTCAGGGTTAAACTATTAACTTCAATAATGATATGGAGAAAAAACATGCGCGTACTCGTGGTAGAGGATAACGCCCTGTTACGTCACCATCTGAAGGTTCAGCTTCAGGAGCTGGGTCATCAGGTTGATGCGGCGGAAGACGCAAAGGAAGCGGATTACTATCTGGGCGAGCATCTGCCGGATATTGCCATTGTCGACCTTGGGTTGCCGGATGAAGACGGCCTTTCTCTGATTCGCCGCTGGCGCAGTCACGATATTTCGTTACCGGTTCTGGTACTGACGGCCCGCGAAGGCTGGCAGGACAAAGTTGAAGTACTGAGCGCCGGGGCCGATGACTACGTCACTAAACCGTTCCATATTGAAGAGGTGGCAGCGCGTATGCAGGCGCTGATGCGTCGTAACAGCGGCCATGCCTCACAGGTGATCTCCCTGCCGCCGTTCCAGGTGGATCTCTCGCGTCGCGAACTGTCGATCAACGACGAAGTGATCAAGCTGACGGCGTTTGAATACACTATTATTGAAACGCTGATTCGCAATAACGGCAAAGTGGTGAGCAAAGATTCCCTGATGCTCCAGCTTTATCCCGACGCCGAGCTGCGCGAAAGTCACACCATTGACGTGCTGATGGGGCGTCTGCGCAAGAAAATTCAGGCGCAATATCCGCATGATGTGATCAACACCGTCCGTGGCCAGGGCTATCTGTTCGAACTGCGCGGATGAACAAGCTATTGCGGCATATGCTGCCCCTCTCGCTGCGGGTTCGCTTCTTGCTGGCGACCGCAGCCGTGGTGATGGTACTTTCTCTCGCTTACGGTATGGTGGCCCTAGTGGGTTACAGCGTCAGCTTCGACAAAACCACCTTCCGCCTGCTGCGCGGTGAAAGCAATCTGTTCTATACCTTTTCCAAATGGGAAGACGGCAAATTAACCGTCGACATGCCCGATAACCTCATTCGTCAAAGCCCGACGATGGCCATCATCTATGACACCAAAGGCAATCTGCTTTGGCAGCAGAAAGATGTTCCCTGGCTAAAAAACCGTATTCAGAAGGAGTGGCTGCGCGGTAACGGCTTCCATGAGATAGAAGCGGATATCAATTCCTCCAGCACCTTACTGACCGATAACCAGGAAGCGCAGGAACAGCTGAGTGAAATCCGCAAAGAGGATGATGACTCCGAGATGACGCACTCGGTTGCGGTCAACAGCTACCCGGCGACAAAGCTAATGCCCGCGCTGGTGATCGTGGTGATCGACACCATTCCTATCGAGCTCAAACGCTCTTATATGGTGTGGAGCTGGTTTATTTACGTGCTGGCGGCCAACCTGCTGCTGGTCGTTCCGCTGCTGTGGGTGGCGGCACACTGGAGCCTGCGGCCGCTGGCAGCGTTGACGCGCGAGGTGCGCGAGCTTGAAGAGCATAACCGCGAAGCGTTAAACCCGGAAACCACCCGCGAGCTGACCGGGCTGGTGCGTAACCTGAATCGCCTGCTGAAAAGCGAACGCGAGCGTTATGATAAATACCGCACTACCCTCACCGACCTGACGCACAGCCTGAAAACACCGCTGGCGGTGCTGCAAAGTTCGCTACGCTCGCTGCGCAGTGAAAAAATCAGCGTCAGCGAAGCCGAACCCATCATGCTGGAGCAAATCAGCCGTATCTCCCAACAGATTGGCTATTACCTCAATCGCGCCAGCATGCGTACCGACAGCACGCTGATCAGCCGTGAGCTACACCCGGTCGCGCCGACGCTCGACAGCTTGATTTCCGCGCTGAATAAGGTGTATCAGCGTAAGGGCGTGAGCATCAGCCTCGATATTTCGCCGGAGATTAGCTTTGTCGGTGAGAAAAACGACTTTATGGAAGTGATGGGCAACGTGCTGGATAACGCCTGTAAGTATTGCCTTGAGTTTGTGGAAGTGTCCGCACATCAGGCCGACAACCAGCTGCACGTGATTGTTGAAGATGATGGTCCGGGAATTCCGCAGGGTAAACGGGATCTGGTGTTCGATCGCGGACAACGCGCCGACACACTCCGGCCAGGCCAGGGTGTCGGGTTGTCCGTCGCGCGCGATATTGTCGAGCAGTATGACGGGCAAATCATCACCGCCGACAGCCTGTTGGGCGGGGCAAAAATGGACGTGGTTTTTGGTCGCCAGAACCTGGAGCACCACGTCGGCTAAATCCGGTTTGCGCAGCAGGCAGGTTGCCGGATTACGTGTATAATCCGAGAAAACACCTGCTGCGGACATATCAATATGGATTATCACTTAACGCTCAACTGGCCCGACTTTATCGAACGCTACTGGCAGAAACGCCCGGTGGTGCTTAAACGTGGGTTTGCCAACTTTGTTGACCCTATTTCGCCGGATGAGCTGGCTGGCCTTGCGATGGAAAACGAAGTCGACAGCCGCCTGGTGAGTCATCTCGACGGGAAATGGCAGGTTAGCCACGGGCCGTTTGAAAGCTACGATCACCTCGATGAAACCAACTGGTCATTGCTGGTTCAGGCGGTTGATCACTGGCACGAGCCCTCTGCGGCGCTGATGCGTCCCTTCCGCGCCCTGCCCGACTGGCGCATTGACGACTTAATGATCTCCTTCTCCGTACCCGGCGGCGGCGTTGGCCCGCATCTTGACCAGTACGATGTCTTCATCATTCAGGGTACCGGCCGCCGTCGCTGGCGTGTAGGCGAAAAAGTGCCGATGAAACAGCACTGCCCACATCCGGACCTGCTACAGGTTGATCCGTTCGAAGGCATCATTGATGAAGAACTTGAGCCGGGTGATATTCTGTACATCCCGCCAGGTTTCCCGCACGAAGGATATTCCCTGGAAAACTCGCTCAATTACTCGGTGGGTTTCCGCGCGCCAAGCGGTCGTGAACTGTTTAGCGGTTTTGCCGATTACATCCTGCAACGCGAACTGGGTAGCCAGCGCTATACCGACCCGGACGTGCCTGCGCGTGAGCATCCGGCGGAGATTCTGCCGCAGGAAGTCGACCGCCTGCGCGAAATGATGCAGGGGTTAATGAATCAGCCAGAGCAGTTCCAGCAATGGCTTGGCGAGTTTATCAGCCAGTCACGCCACGAGCTGGACGTCGCGCCGCCAGAGCCGCCGTATCAACCAGATGAAATTTACGACGCGCTCCAGCAGGGCGATAAACTGGCGCGTTTAGGTGGGTTACGCGTGCTGAAAATCGGCGACGATGTTTTCGTTAACGGCGAAAAAATCGACTCACCTCATCGCCCGGCACTGAATGCGCTGGCAGGAAATATGGTGCTGGAAAGCGAACACTTTGGCGATGCGCTGGAAGATCCGTCATTCCTCGCGATGCTGGCCGCACTGGTGAACAGCGGGTACTGGTTTTTTGAAGGGTGAGCTAGTTAACCCTCAATGAAAATATAGGTCGGATAAGCGCAGTGCCATCCGACCTGAGGTGAAGTGCCGGATGGCGCTGCGCTTATCCGGCCTACACTCCTTAACGGAATTATCCCCGCTTCGCCGTCAGCTCCGCGATACGCACAATCACCTGCACCGCTTTTTCCATCCCTTCCAGCGTCACAAACTCGTGTTTACCGTGATAGTTGTAGCCGCCGGTGAACAGGTTCGGACATGGCAGCCCCATAAAGGAGAGCTGTGCGCCGTCGGTACCGCCGCGAATCGGTTTGAGATCCGGCTCGATATTGCAATCACGCATCGCCTGCTGAGCGATATCAATGATGTGCGGATGCTCCATCACCTTCTCGCGCATATTGTAATAGCTGTCTTCAATGATCAGCTCAATGTAGCAATCCGGATGCAGCCCTTTACCGACCTTCTTGGCGATCTCCATCATTTTGCGTTTACGCGCTTCAAACTGCTTGCGGTCAAAATCGCGAATGATGTAGTGCATTTCCGCGCGATCAACGGAACCTTTCATCGTGTTGAGATGATAGAAACCTTCGTAACCGTCTGTTTTTTCCGGGCTCTCATCCGCGGGCACTTCCGCATGAATGCGCGCGGCCAGCGACAGCGCATTGACCATCACCCCTTTCGCGGTGCCCGGATGCACATTGTTGCCGACGATCTTGATAATCACCGATGCGGCGTTGAAGTTTTCATACTCCAGCTCACCCACGCCGCCGCCATCGACGGTGTACGCCCAGCGGGCATCAAAGGCTTCGACATCAAAGTGTTTTGCGCCCTTGCCCACTTCTTCGTCTGGCGTAAACGCCACGCGGATATCCCCGTGGGGAATATTTTTCTCTTTCAGTACCGCCAGCGCGGTCATGATTTCCGCGATACCGGCTTTATCATCCGCGCCGAGCAGCGTTTTGCCGTCGGTAGTGATTAGCGTCTGCCCCAGCAGCTGATGCAGCACCGGGAACATCACCGGCGAAAGCACTTCATCGCCGATACCCAGCGCAATGTCGCCGCCGCGATAGTTTTCCACGATTTGCGGATTGACGTTTTTACCGCTGAAATCGGGTGCGGTATCGACGTGTGAAATAAAACCTACTGCTGGAATATCGCCATCGATATTCGCAGGCAACGTGCCCATCACGGTGCCTTTTTCGCTCAGAGTGACATTCACCAGCCCCATTGCTTCAAGCTGTTCTTTGAGCAGATGCAACAGTTTCCACTGCCCCTCTGTACTCGGCACCTGACGCACGCCGGGCTTAGATTGCGTGTCCAGAGAAACATACTGTAAAAAACGCTCAAGTAATTTATCCATGCAGTCACCCTCACTTTTTGTGACAACATTATCAATAAGCGGGAAAACACAAATATTGCGTCAGGTCACTTTTACCCCGGCAAAGCCCATTTTTTTTCGCTAAATCATTTACAGGCTTAAAGATAGCTCATCTGTATGCATAGAGGATTGGCGATTTCACACGATTGCCGTAGAATGCCAGGCCTTAATATGTGTCAGGCCTCTATACGTCTAAAGGTGGTTAACCACAAACCCCGCATCGGTAAGCCATCCGGTGCGTCTGAATGGGACAGAGTAAAAAATTGAATACACAATCGCGTTCGCTTTCACCGCTGGTGCAATTGGCGGGAATTCGCAAAGGCTTCGATGGTAAAACGGTCATCTCCGATCTGAACCTGACCATCAATAACGGCGAGTTCCTCACGCTGCTTGGGCCCTCTGGCTGCGGTAAAACAACCGTCCTTCGTCTTATTGCGGGTCTTGAAAATGTAGACTCTGGGACGATTCATCTGGAAAATCAGGATATTACTAACGTTCCGGCCGAAGATCGCCACGTTAACACCGTTTTCCAAAGCTATGCGCTGTTTCCGCACATGTCCGTCTTCGAAAACGTGGCATTTGGTCTGCGCATGCAGAAAACCCCTGCCGATCAAATTACCCCTCGCGTAACCGACGCGCTGCGTATGGTGCAGCTGGAAGAGTTCGCTGAGCGCAAGCCGCATCAACTCTCCGGCGGCCAGCAGCAGCGCGTGGCGATTGCCCGGGCGGTGGTCAACAAACCGAGCCTGCTGTTACTGGACGAATCGCTCTCTGCGCTCGACTACAAGCTGCGTAAGCAGATGCAGAACGAACTCAAAGCGTTGCAGCGGAAGCTGGGTATCACCTTTGTCTTTGTCACCCACGACCAGGAAGAAGCGCTCACCATGTCGGACCGCATCGTGGTCATGCGCGACGGGCGTATTGAGCAGGACGGCACGCCGCGTGAAATTTACGAAGAGCCGAAAAACCTGTTTGTCGCCAGTTTTATTGGCGAGATCAATATTTTCGACGCGACCGTCATTGAACGCCTTGATGAACGCCGGGTACGCGCCAACGTTGAAGGCCGCGAGTGCAATATTGACGTCAATTTCCCGGTCACGCCCGGTCAGAAGCTGAATGTTCTGCTGCGCCCGGAAGATCTGCGCGTGGATGAAATCAACCACAACGATCACATTGAAGGCCTGATTGGCTACGTGCGAGAGCGCAACTATAAGGGCATGACGCTGGAGTCGGTTGTCGAACTGGAAAATGGCAAGATGGTGCTGGTCAGCGAATTCTTTAATGAAGATGACCCGGACTTTGACCATTCGCTCGATCAAAAAATGGCTATCAACTGGGTAGAGAGCTGGGAGGTCGTACTGGCTGATGAAGAACACAAGTAAGTTCCAGAATGTGGTGATTGCCACAATCGTCGGTTGGCTTGTGTTATTTGTCTTTCTGCCCAACCTGATGATCATCGGTACCAGCTTTTTGACCCGCGACGACGCCAGTTTCGTCAAAATGGTCTTTACGCTGGATAACTACGCGCGCCTGCTCGACCCGCTGTACTTCGAGGTGCTGCTGCACTCGCTGAACATGGCACTTATCGCCACGCTGGCCTGCCTGATTCTGGGCTATCCTTTCGCCTGGTTCCTGGCAAAGCTGCCGCAGAAGGTGCGCCCGCTGCTGCTGTTTCTGCTGATTGTGCCTTTCTGGACTAACTCGTTGATTCGTATCTACGGGTTAAAGATATTCCTCAGCACCAAAGGCTATCTGAACGAGTTTTTGCTGTGGCTGGGCATTATCGACACGCCGATCCGCATCATGTTCACGCCGAGCGCAGTCATCATCGGCCTGGTCTATATCCTGCTGCCGTTTATGGTGATGCCGCTCTACTCCAGCATCGAAAAACTCGATAAACCCTTGCTGGAAGCGGCGAAGGATCTGGGGGCCAATAAGCTGCAAACGTTCATCCGCATTATCATCCCGCTGACAATGCCGGGCATTATCGCCGGTTGTCTGCTGGTCATGCTGCCCGCGATGGGGCTGTTCTACGTCTCTGACCTGATGGGTGGCGCGAAAAACCTGCTCATTGGTAACGTCATTAAGAGCCAGTTCCTCAACATTCGCGACTGGCCGTTCGGTGCCGCCACCAGCATTACCTTGACGGTAGTGATGGGTCTGATGCTGCTGGTTTACTGGCGCGCCTCGCGTCTGCTGAATAAAAAGGTGGAGCTGGAATGATCGGTAAACTGCTGCGCGGCGGTTTTATGACCGCCATTTACGCTTATCTCTACATCCCGATTATTATTTTGATCGTGAACTCCTTTAACAGCTCACGCTTCGGGATCAACTGGCAGGGTTTTACTACCAACTGGTACAGCCTGCTGATGAACAACGACAGCCTGTTGCAGGCCGCCCAGCACTCGCTGACGATGGCGATTTTCTCGGCGACCTTCGCCACGCTGATTGGTTCGCTGACGGCGGTGGCGCTCTACCGCTACCGTTTTCGCGGCAAACCGTTTGTCAGCGGCATGTTGTTCGTGGTGATGATGTCGCCGGACATCGTGATGGCTATCTCCCTGCTAGTGCTGTTTATGCTGCTGGGGATCCAGCTCGGCTTCTGGTCGCTGCTGTTCTCGCATATCACCTTCTGTCTGCCGTTTGTGGTGGTCACCGTCTACTCGCGCCTGAAAGGGTTTGATGTGCGGATGCTGGAAGCGGCAAAAGATCTCGGTGCCAGTGAACTCACCATTTTGCGTAAAATCATTCTGCCGCTGGCGATGCCTGCGGTAGCCGCCGGTTGGCTGTTGAGCTTCACGCTTTCGATGGATGATGTGGTCGTGTCCTCATTTGTTACCGGTCCGGGCTATGAGATTTTACCGTTGAAGATCTACTCGATGGTGAAAGTGGGCGTATCACCAGAGGTGAATGCGCTGGCGACGATTTTGCTGGTGCTGTCACTGGTGCTGGTGATTGCCAGCCAGCTTATTGCACGCGATAAAACGAAAGGTCTGGCGCGCCAGGCATAACGGGAATTGGCCTGAATCCAGGCCAATCAACACAGCAGCCTTTCGGGGCTCAATCAGGGGACGTTAAATGAAAAAATGGTCACGCCACCTGCTCGCAGCGGGTGCTTTAGCACTGGGAATGAGCGCCGCTCACGCTGATGACTCAAAAACGCTCTATTTCTACAACTGGACGGAGTATGTTCCGCCGGGGCTGTTGGAACAGTTCACCAAAGAGACGGGTATCAAGGTTATCTATTCGACCTATGAATCGAATGAAACCATGTACGCCAAGCTCAAAACTTACAAAGACGGCGCCTATGACCTGGTGGTGCCTTCCACCTATTACGTCGATAAAATGCGCAAAGAGGGCATGATCCAGAAGATCGATAAAACGAAGTTAACCAACTTCGGCAACCTCGACCCGGAAATGCTCAATAAACCGTTCGACCCAAATAATGATTACTCTATTCCGTATATCTGGGGTGCGACGGCAATCGGCGTGAACAGCGACAGTATCGACCCAAAAAGTATCACCAGCTGGGCCGATCTGTGGAAGCCGGAGTATAAAAACAGCCTGCTGTTAACCGACGATGCGCGTGAAGTGTTCCAGATGGCGTTGCGTAAACTGGGTTATTCCGGCAATACCACTGACCCGAAAGAGATTGAAGCCGCCTATAACGAGCTGAAAAAACTGATGCCGAACGTGGCCGCGTTCAACTCTGATAACCCGGCCAACCCGTATATGGAAGGCGAAGTGAACCTGGGTATGGTGTGGAACGGCTCGGCATGGGTCGCGCGTCAGAACGGTACCCCACTGGAGGTCGTGTGGCCGAAAGAAGGCGGCATCTTCTGGATGGATAGCCTCTCTATTCCGGCAAATGCTAAAAACAAAGAAGGTGCGCTTAAGCTCATCAACTTCCTGCTGCGCCCGGAAGTGGCAAAACAGGTGGCGGAAACCATCGGTTACCCCACGCCAAACCTCGCGGCACGTAAGCTGCTGAGCCCGGATGTCGCTAACGATAAATCACTCTACCCTGACGCCGACATCGTGAACAAAGGCGAATGGCAGAACGACGTTGGCGCGGCCAGCGCGATTTATGAAGAGTATTATCAGAAGTTGAAGGCGGGACGGTAATCCGTTTCAGCGTCGGGGTAAAAGTCAGCCCCGACGCTATCATCCGTTTTCATCCGCAATTATTTATGCTTCGACCTAAAGAAAGCAGCGCAACGGTTATAACTCATATTGCGTAACCACACTTGCTCAACCAGCTCACCATACTGATTGTTCACCCATGAATATCCCTCAGTAAATCCTTTTTCATCCTGAGCCAGACAGGCTGTGGTCATATATTCTGTTGCGATTTGCGGTGTAGGATAGGTTTTATAACGATCGTGCCACCCCGTTTTCATCGTCTCCCACGAAATGATTTGCCCCGCATCCAGCAATCCCATCATTTCCGGTTCAAATGATAATGCGTTATACCATACATATGAATAATACGATTTTCCTGATTGCGCAGATGTTCTACTGGCAGCAAGTTGTGCAATTTTTTCAACGAGCTCGGGAGAGCCGCCCCATTTCGGTAGGCTGCCTTCCATGGCATCGAGATAGATATTTTGGTAGGTAGGGTATTTTTGGCTACCCTCTTCCAGGGTTCTCATTAATAATTCATGGTCGTTAAGATTTCGTGCCACCGATATCATTAACTGATACCACATAGGATCTTTATCTGCGATATTTTTATGTTTTAATAAATAACTTTTTTCTTGTTCAATCAATGCCTTGAATTTTGGCCATACATCTTCATCAACCGTTTCAGCAGCCCCTTCTCCGCGCAGGTAGAAAGCCTTAGAACTATAGCTACTCGCCTTGAGCATCATCGCGACCGTAGAGTCTGGGTTAGCTTTTAGCCAGTCATCTGCTGTAGATTCACCGCCATCAGGTTTACTGACATTATTATCAGTAACCGCGAGATAGGCTAAGATAAGTTTGTGTGTTCCATTACTGGTTGAAGGAAAACCATTAACATAACTGGAAAACAGCGTATCAAGCTTTGACCATTTCTCTTTAAAAACCATATCAATAATTGGCTGCTGGATTTCCAATCGTTCTTGTTCTTCATCCGCAGCGCGTGCAGAATTCATTGATACAACAAATAAAGCCAACGGCAATATTTTAAAAAAATTTTTTTGCATCAGTCTATGCCTTGAAAAAAAATGATATACCGCTGCATTATAAACAATTAAAGCATTAAATCATCCGGCGACAGAAAAATTTTAGCGGGATAGTTGCCTCGGCCAAAAATACTGCACATTAAACTCATAACTATTATTATAAAGAATAGAATAATCGAGAATTGTTTGGTGGATATCTACCGCCTGCGTCTCCATCCGTATCACCGGGTCTTTAGTGCTAATATGTAATATCCGCGCCACTTCCTGATTCGCCAGCTCGGTCGAGAAGGTTTCAAACGATCCTGATATTGTTATGCCACACACACGTTCAAAAAAATCAAACTTTGATTTATTCATATCGCTGATTGTTAGCTGGGGAAATCGCGTGACCGAAAGCCAGGTGTGTTCAAGTTGCATGGGAATATTGTCTATCAGGCGTATTCGTTTCACCTGATAAACCCATTCGCCTAGCTGAATTTTTAATTTTGCGGCGATCTCCTCCGTGGCGGGTAACGCTTCAAACTTCAATACCCGGCTGGTGGAGGGCTTACCGTGTAGGCGCGCGATTTCGCTAAAGCCCATAGAGGTATTGACCTGCGGCATAAATTTCTTATAGCACACAAAGCTTCCCGCCCCTTTTCGCGTCTCAATCATGCCTTCAGCAACCAGTTCCGCCAGCGCTTTTCGAATGGTATTACGCGATACGTTCCAGCGCTGCGCCAGTTCATATTCAGGCGGTAACGGGTCACCGACAGAAATATTATTGCTGGTGATTAATTCCCGAATCGCAATGACGATATTTTTATAAATCATCTTTTGTTTAATCCATAAAGGAACAACTATCAGACATCTTAATTTAAATCATTTCAATAAGTTGCTATTTTTTAGACTGAAATACGCCGCAGATGTCCATCTTTTACGTAAGAGTAGAACAGGTTGCCATGATTAAAGATTGATGCGCTTAACACTTTCTCGCTTAAATAATCTCAAAAATATCGGTAACTTTGGCCCATTAAATATATTTACCATGAATAAATTTGAGAAAGCTTTTCAGAAACTAGACCCCATTATTGCCGCTCTGGGTCGTAGCCCCTGGCTGCAAACTATATCTGTATCAATGGTTTCGACAATCGCCATTACGCTTATCGGCTCGATCAGCGTGTTGCTTATCGTCTTCCCCATCGATAGCGTGCATCAATTCTTTGTCGCGACAAAGATGATCCCGGTATTCAGCGGCGTCGCCACCTGCACGCTGGGTATTCTGGCACTCTACGTCACCTTCTTTATGGCGCGCCATCTGGTAAGCCATTATGACGTCGATATCGATGGTTCTCTCTGCGGCATTGCATCCGTGATGACCTTTTTGATTGTCACGCCGCTGGCGGACGCCGAGGGAAATATCGCCTCTATCCCCCTGACCTGGCTCGGCGTACAGGGCGTTTTCTCAGCCATGCTGATAGGCCTCGGCGTCGGGCGGCTGTTCATCTTTGTGGTACAGCGCGGCTGGACGATAAAAATGCCGAAAGGCGTTCCGCCCATGATTAGCCGCGTCTTTCAGGGACTGTTACCGTTCCTGACCGTCGGCCTGGTGGCGCTGCTTATCAACCGTGCCTTTATGGAAACGCCGTGGGGCAGTTTTCACCAGTGCATCTACACGCTAATCCAGCAGCCGCTGAAAGGGCTGGGTGGAAGCCTGCTGGCATTCCTGCTGGTGACGCTTATCATGCAGATCTTCTGGTTTCTGGGCATTCACGGCACTAACGTCGTGTTGCCGCTGGTGACGCCCATCTGGCTGGCAATGGATCTCGAAAATTTGGCCGCATGGCAGAACGGCCAGGAATTGCCTAACGTGCTGGGTCTGGCATTCTTTAATATTGTCACCTGGGGCGGCCTGGCGCTGGGGCTGGTGCTGCTGATGTGTCTGTCGCGGAGCAAACAGTTTAAGCAGGTCGGCCGCCTGGCGCTGACGCCTGCCCTGTTTGGCATTACCGAACCGGTTATCTTCGGTACGCCGCTGGTGATGAACTATCACCTGATGGTGCCGTTTATCACCAATAACGCGATTGCGATAACCCTGTCCTGGGCGCTGATTAAAATGGGCCTGGTCGCCAAAATTGTCGGCGCGCAAACCATTTTCGGCCTGCCGCTGGGCTTCTTTGCCTCCATTGGCGGCGCGACGTCAATCGTTCTGCTGCATCTCTTTTTACAGCTGATTCTCTCCCCGCTTCTGTGGTTCCCATGGTTTAAACTGGCGGAAAAAGAGGCCCTTAAGCGTGAAGCCGAGGAAGCCAACTGATGAGCAGAATCACCACACTGCTGGCGCAGATGACGCTGGAGGAGAAAGTCGGCCAACTGGTGCAGCTTTCCGGCGAGTTTTTTGTCGATGAACCTCAGCTTACCGTGGGCCCAAAAGCGAAGCTCGGCATCAGCCAGCAGCAGGTCCAGTGCGCGGGTTCAGTATTGAACGTGTCTGGCGCGAAAAAGACGCGTCATATTCAGGAACAGCATCTGCAAAACAGCCGCCTGAAAATTCCGCTGCTGTTTATGGCGGATATCGTGTACGGCTATCGTACGGTTTTCCCCATCCCGCTGGCGATGGGCTGTAGCTGGTCGCCCGCGCTGATCGAGCGTTGCTGTCAGGTCGCAGCGCAAGAAGCCGTTAGCGCAGGTAGCCATGTGACTTTTGCGCCCATGGCTGACTTGGTGCGTGATGCCCGCTGGGGGCGTTGTATGGAGTCGACGGGTGAAGATCCGCTGCTTAACAGCCGGATAGTCAGCGCCTGCGTGCGCGGCTTTCAGCATAATCTGGAACACGGCGAGGGGCTGGCAGCCTGCGTGAAGCACTTCGCCGGGTATGGTGCGCCTGTCGCCGGGCGCGATTACAATACCGTTGAGCTGTCGCGGCAGTCGCTTTTCGAGGACTATCTTCCGCCCTATCTCGCTGCCGTACAGGCGGGTTGCAAGCTGGTGATGTCTGCCTTTAATACCATCGACGGCATTCCTGCCACCGCTAACCGCTGGTTGTTACAAACCGTCCTGCGCGATCGCTGGCATTTTGACGGGGTCACCATTGCTGATTATGCCGCGGTGAAGGAACTCATCCCGCACGGCGTCGCCGAAGATGAGCGCCATGCCAGCCAGTTGGCCTTCAACGCCGGGCTGGATATCGACATGAAATCACCCTGCTATGTCAATCATCTGGCCGCGCTGGTTAACCAGGGCGAGATACCAGAAGAGGCGCTGAATCAGGCCGTGATGCGCGTGCTGCAACTAAAAGAAACGCTGGGATTATTTGACGATCCGTTTCGTGGCGCATCGGAAGAAAAAGAGCAGGCGTGGTTTTATCATCCGGATCATCTGGCGCTGGCGCGCGAGACCGCGGCCCGCAGCCTGGTGCTATTAAAAAACGATAATGCCCTGCTTCCGCTGAAACCGGGCACAAAAGTCGCCCTGATTGGCCCCTATGCCGATAACCCGGACATTATTGGTCTTTGGGCGGTCTACGGCGAGACGTCACACAGCGTCACCCTGAAACAAGCGCTGGATGAAGTGCTCGCGCCGGATGAGCTGCTGACCACGCAAGGCTGCGATCTGCTGCTTAATTACGATTTTCTCGGTGAATTTGGCGCCACCACACAGGTTGATGCGCAATCCTGCATGAGCGAAGAACAACGGCAAACCGAGCAGGCCCGCGCGTTGCAGTACGCGCGTGAGGCTGATGTGGTGCTGCTGGCGATGGGTGAGCATATGATGCAGAGCGGGGAAGCCGCAAGCCGCACCGATATCCACCTTCCCCAACACCAGGTTGAATTTATTCAGTCGATCGCGCGGGTGGCGAAGAAAACGGTGCTGATTCTTTTCAATGGTCGCCCGCTGGTATTGAGTGATGTGGTGGAACATGTTGATGCCGTAATCGAGGCGTGGTTTCCCGGCAGCGAAGGCGGGCACGCGATAGCCGATGTTCTGTACGGCAAGCGCAATCCGAGCGGGCGTCTTTCAATGAGCTTTCCGCGCGCAAACGGCCAGGTGCCGATTTATTACAATGCGCTCTCGACCGGCAGACCTGCGGATAAATCAGACCACAGCCCACGGTTTATTTCGAAATACCTGGATTGCCCCACCACGCCGCTTTTCCCGTTTGGCTTCGGGCTCTCATGGCATCGTGTTGAACTCAGCGAACTGACTCTCGCAGCGCAATTCTGCGCAGGCGAAACGCTGACGGTGGGCATCACGGTGCGAAATCTGACGCCGCACGCGGGCATTGAAACCGTGCAACTTTACTTACAGGATTGCGTGGCAAGCATCGCGCGACCGGTCATGATGCTCAAAGAGTTTCAGCAGGTGATGTTAAAAGCGGATGAAACGCGGCGGGTTATTTTCACCGTGAATGAAGAGATGTTGACGTTCTTTAACGCCGAGGGCGAGAAGGTCCTCGAGCCAGGCCGATTTAACATTTTTGTCGGCACCAGCAGCGTGGAGGTGCTGAAAGGCGAATTTATCTACCGCGCAGCGTAAGTAACTGGCACCCGGCAAACCGCGCCGGGTGCTCATGATTACATTTTTTGCAGCAGTTGATCGACAAAGGCTGGCACCACTTCACTCGCCAACCCGTAGTACTTCTCTTCAAACTCGCTGCCCACCTGGCTTGGTTCAAGGTTGAGCTCCACGGTTTTCGCGCCGTGCAGTTTGGCTTCATGCACAAAACCTGCCGCCGGGTAGACGTGGCCGGAGGTCCCGATGGCGATAAAAATATCGGCCATAGAGAGCGCCAGATAGATGTGGTCCATCTCAAATGGCATCTCACCGAACCAAACGATATGCGGACGCAACGGCGCCGGGAACTGACAACAGTGACATTTATCGTCCGGCGTCACATCGTCTGTCCAGTCCAGCACTTGTCCGCTCTGCGTGCAGCGCACTTTGAGCAGTTCGCCGTGCATATGCAGCACGTTTTTGCTGCCTGCGCGCTCATGCAGATTATCGATATTTTGCGTCACCAGCATAAAGTTATCGCCCAGCGCCTCTTCCAGCCTGGCAAGCGCAATATGCGCCGCATTCGGCTGGATTTCCGGCTGCTGAAGCTGTCTGCGGCGGGCATTGTAAAATGCCTGAACCAACGCCGGATCGCGCTGGAACCCTTCCGGCGTCGCGACATCTTCAACCCGGTGCTCTTCCCACAGTCCATCAGCCGCGCGAAACGTGCGAATACCCGATTCAGCCGAGATACCGGCGCCCGTTAGCACAAGAACTCTTGGTTTATCCATATGCTCTGGTATCACCCTGTCAGTGAAAAAAATCCGCTGGCGCAGACGCTGGCGCAGCTGACGTTTATTCCGACGAAAACGGCTCAATCGATGTAAGCGGCGCGACTGCATATCTACTCCATGTATTAGTTTGTGAGATGAAGGAAGGCAGCGCCGCGCATTCCTCCCGCGTCACCGTGCCGTGCGCGTTCTATGCGCGGTACGGCAGCGACGGGGAGTAAATGGCGCGGCAGGCGCTGCGCTAGCCCATCTGTGATAGCTGAAAAGTTTGATAACCCGCCACCGAGGACCACTAAATCCGGGTCTACGATAGTTAAAATATTGCCCAGGCACACCGCCAGGAGGTCCAGATAGCGCTCAACGTGTTCGCGCGCCTGCACGTCGCCCTGCTCCCACAATGCGACAATCTCCGGAGAGGTGCGTTGCTGGTGATAAAAATGTGTATAAAGCCAGGCAAATCCGCGCCCGGAAAGGTAATTTTCGATGCAGCCCAGTTGCCCGCAGCCGCAGCGCGTTAACGGAAAATCACGGCCCACCACCTCTAACGCATCCACCGGCAAGCGGATGTGACCGAATTCTCCGGTAATATAGCGATGGCCGGTAATCGATTTGCCGTTCTGTACAATGCCGCCGCCGACGCCGGTGCCGAGAATTAACCCCATCACCAGCGGATACTGGGTAAATTCATCATCCCACGCCTCGGAGATAGCGAAGCAATTGGCGTCGTTATCGAGGCGCACATCGCGTTCCAGCAAGCGGCTTAAGTCTGCGCGCAGCGGTTTACCCGTGGCAGCAGGCACGTTGGCCGCATACAGCGTACCGTCTTCGGTTTCCGGCATGCCCGGAATACCAATTCCCACCGTTCCCTGACAGTTGAAGCGCGCATCGGCTTGCGCCACCAGGCCGCAAACGGCGTCAAGAAACGCGTCATAACTCTCTTTCGGCGTCGCGACACGCGTTTCCCAGACGAGCTGCCGCGTCGTATCGAACACGCCGAGTGCAATTTTGCTGCCGCCAATATCAAATCCATAATGCATCATCATAAATTCCTCTTACTGACGCGCACAGCGGCAAAACTGCACCGTCAGGACGTTAAATTACTGGCCACTCAGCACCCTCGCCGGGTCGATACGGCTGGCGCGGCGAGCCGGATACCAGCTCGCCAGCAAACTCAGCAACAGTGCGGTGACCAGCACATAAAAGACATCCAGCCAGTGAAGTTCAGACGGCAGGAAGTCAATAAAATAGATATCGCCAGACAAAAATTTATGGCGAGTAACACCTTCAATCCACTTAATAATCGGCGTCAGATTCAGCGCACACAGCACGCCAATCACCACACCGAGAAGGCTGCCTAACAGGCCAGCGAGTAAACCATACCACACGAAAATTGCGCGGATCAGCCCGTCTTTTGCGCCCAATGTGCGCAGTACCGCAATATCGCTACTTTTATCTTTCACCGCCATCACCAGCGTCGACACAATATTGAAGCAGGCCACGCCGATGACTAATACCATCGCCAGATACATAATCGCGCGAATCATCTGGATATCGCGGTACATATAGCCATAGGTGCCAATCCAGCTCTGGATGGTGACATAGCTGTTGGTCACTTCGCCTGCCGAACGGACCAGTTTATTGGCGTTGAAGACGTCGTGTACTTTAATCGCGATTCCCGTGACACTGTCACCCATTTCCAGATACTGCTGCGCATCCTGCAATGGAATCATGGCAAAGCTGTGATCGAGCTGGCCACTAAGCTGCAAAATGCCGGAAACATGCAGACGAATGCGTTTAGGTTGCAGCAGCTTGTGTTCCGCATTAGCGTTCGGGATCATGATGGTCAGCCAGTCGCCCTGCTTCACCTTCAGCGCATCCGCCACACCTTTGCCGATAATGATTTGCTGACCGCCCGCCTTAAAGTCGCTCCAGCTTTCGCCCTGCACGAATTTCGGCAACGCGCTTAAACGGCTTTCCTGCGCAGGATCGACACCTTTCACCTGAATCGCGCGCATATTGCTGCCGCTTTCGACCAGCCCGGTGAAGGTGATGTAAGGCGCCGCAGCCGCGATACCGTTCACTTTTTCAACCTGCGGCAGAATGGTGCGCCAGTTGGTCCACGGCTGGTTTACCGCTTCAATTTGCCCGTGCGGCACCACGGCCAGTACGCGATTATTCAGCTCGCGCTCAAAGCCGTTCATCGCGCTTAAACCGAGGATCAATACCGCGACGCCCAGCGCGATACCGACGGTAGAAATCACGGAGATCAGCGACACCATACCGCTGCGGCGACGCCCGCGGCTAAAGCGCAGGCCAATCAGAAGGGAGAGTGACGGGGCCATCAATCTGCTCCCATCAGGGATAACTGATCGGTAAGATGGCCATCGCGCATCTCAAGCTGGCGGCCCATACGTTTCGCCAGTTGCAGGTCGTGGGTGACCACCAGGAACGCGGTACCCTGCGACTGGTTCAGTTCACCCAGCAGTTTAAAAATGCTGTCAGCGTTTTTGGCATCCAGGTTGCCGGTCGGTTCATCTGCCAGCACCAGACGCGGGTTGTTGACCAGTGCACGGGCAATTGCCACGCGCTGGCGTTCGCCGCCTGAGAGTTCCGACGGGCGATGGCGGGCACGATGCCCAAGCCCAACGGCGTTCAGCATCTCTAATGCGCGCGCGTTGATTTCCGCGGGTTTCTTCTTGCCGATAAGCAGCGGCATTGCCACGTTTTCCAGCGCGGTAAAATCGGGCAGCAGGTGGTGGAACTGATAGATAAAGCCGAGTTTCTGGTTACGCAGCTCAGCTTTTGCCGCCGAAGAGAGCTTGCTCATTGGCTGACCGCTGAAAATAACGTCGCCGGAGGTCGGGGTATCCAGCCCGCCCAGCAGGTGCAGCAGCGTACTTTTACCGGAGCCGGAGCTGCCGACAATCGCCATCATCTCGCCTTCGCCTACGTTAAAGCTCACATTGTGCAGCACGTCGGTTTGCACAGAGCCTTCCTGATAGCGTTTGCACAGGTTGTCGCATTGCAACAGGATCTTATTCATAACGTAAAGCCTCAGCGGGTTGAGTGGCGGCAGCGCGCCAGGAAGGATAAAGCGTAGAGAGTAATGCCAGTGCCATCGCCACCAGCGCAATCACGATAACCTGCACCGGGTCGATAGCTACCGGCAGCGCCGCACCATCAAGAAATGCGCCGATTATCGGCATTAAATTGTTAAGCTGGCTGGCGAGCAGCACGCCCAGCACGGCGCCAAGCAGCGCGCCAATCACGCCCGCGCTGGCGCCCTGAACCATAAAGACCATCAGAATTTGCCGCGGCGTCAGCCCCTGGGTTTGCAGAATGGCGACTTCGCCCTGCTTCTCCATCACCATCAGCCCCAGCGAGGTGATGATATTGAAGGCTGCCACCGCGATGATCAGGCTCAGCAGCAGCCCCATCATGTTTTTCTCCATGCGCACGGCCTGGAACAGCTCGCCTTTACGCTCGCGCCAGTCCTGCCATTTTGTGCCTTCCGGCAGCGTTTGCTGGCTGAGGGTATCGACCTGCAACGGTTTATCAAGCCACAGACGCCAGCCGGTGATATTCCCAGCCGGATAGCGCATTAAGCGCGAGGCGTCCTGAATGTTGACCAGCATTTGATAGCCATCGACTTCGCTGCTTGCGGCGAACGTGCCGATGACATTAAACAGACGCTGGCTTGGAACGCGGCCCATCGGCGTAAACTGGCTCGCCGACGGCACCATCACACGCAGCTGATCGCCACGGTTTACACCCAGTTGCTCCGCCAGCTGTTCACCGAGAATGACGTTATATTTGCCCGCTTCCAGCGCACTCTGTTTGACGTTGACCAGATACGGTGTCAACGGATCCTTCTGTGCGGGATCAACCCCCAGCATCACACCAACCGAGACGTTGCGCGCGCTTTGCAGCACCACATCGCCGGTAGTTAGCGGTGCAACCCGCGTAACGCCCTGTAGCTTAACGTCTTTCTCAGGCAGCGTTTGGGGATTGAGCGAACCGTTTTCAGCGGTCAGGATGGCCTGAGGCATCAGCCCCAGAATGTTGTTTTGCAGCTGACGTTCAAAGCCGTTCATCACCGAAAGTACGGTGACCAGCGCCATTACGCCAAGCGTAATGCCGATTGTCGACAGCCAGGAAACAAAGCGACCGAAGCGGTCCGCTGCGCGCCCACGCATGTAACGCAGGCCAATGAATAGTGCGACAGGTTGATACATGTAATCCGTCTTTGCTGATAGCAGAGGCATGAGTATATAAGCGAAAGCAAAGAGCGTAAATGAGTGAAACAGTAAGTTTTCGTCATTGTCGGGTTAAAATATTCCTAAAAATCAAGCAAATGATTTCAGATTCGCAGATAAAACAGGCGATTGAATTGCGCAATAACGTGGAAAACGAGACCTGGTTGTCATCTGATCCTTTTCTGAAAATGGTCTGAATACAGACTGTTACCCATTACATCCCTTTTTACGGCCTTCAGGATAACGCTTTATTTTATGGCAACGAAGGCTCGGCGACATGCAACAAAAAACATTATGGATCAACCAGATAAAAGGACTATGTATCTGCCTGGTGGTGGTGTATCACTCGGTGATAACCTTCTATCCGCATCTCTATGCGTTCCAGCATCCCTGGTCAGAGACGCTCTCGAAATGCTGGATCTACTTTAATTTATATCTCGCCCCGTTCCGCATGCCGGTCTTTTTCTTTATTTCGGGCTTTCTCATTAAGCGCTATGTCGCCGAAGTGCCATGGAAAGGCTGTGTGGATAAACGCATCTGGCATATTGTCTACGTGCTGGCGCTTTGGGGGCTGTTGCAGTGGCTGGCACTGCGCCAGTTGAACGGCTGGCTGGCACCTGAGCGCGACCTTGGCAATGCGGCCAACGCAGCCTACGCCGATAACCCCGGCGAGTTTTTGTACGGCATGCTCACCGCCAGCACCAGCCTGTGGTATCTCTACGCGCTGGTCGTCTATTTCGTGTTCTGCAAATTGTTTGTGCGCGCGAAGGCACCGCTACTTGTCGCGTTAGCCGTCCTCAGCGTGGCAATCAACTACCTGCCGCTACCGTGGTGGGGAATGAACAGCGTGCTGCGCAACGTTATCTATTATGCGCTGGGCGCATGGTACGGCACGGCGGTGATGACCTGGCTGACAACAGCGCTGCCGCGCAAGGCCTTTGTTCCGCTTCTGGTTTTCGCGCTTGCCGCCGTGGCGCTCTACTTCAAAGGTATTCCGCTGCTGATGGCGCTGCTGTCGATTTTCGTCATCATGAAGCTGTTCTGGCGAGCCAGTCACGTTATTCAACCGCGCGAAAATAACTGGTTGAACGTTGTCGGTTCAAACACCATCGCCATCTACACCACGCACCGCATTCTGGTCGAGGGCGCAAGCCTGGTACTCATCAAACAGGTAAGCGGACATGCGTTCACGGCAACCAGCGAACTGGCGCTGCTGCTGACCTATCCGCTACTAAGCCTTTTCGTGTGCACGCTGTTTGGTCTTTTAGTGCGCCAGATTTCGCGTCGCCTGACGGACGACCTGCTGTTTAGCCCACCGGCCAAACGCGCGCTGGCGACCTCCTGACCTCTCACGCCAGGCTTCCGGGCCTGGCGTTTCCTCTCCTCGATTTTCCGCAGTTGCACTCCCGCCGCCATCACGGATAATAAGCGTAATAAATTGATATTTTTACCGTGTAACTTTGCGGTTTCTGGAGAACGTGCCCCGCTATGCCTGAACTAGCCCGTTACGCCCTACCCACCAAAGCTGGCGATCAGCGTCAACTGGGGGAACTGACCGGTGCGGCCTGCGCCACGCTGGTCGCGGAGATTTCCGAACGTCATGCCGGCCCGGTTATCCTGATTGCGCCGGATATGCAAAATGCCCTGCGACTGCACGATGAAATCAGCCAGTTTACCGATAATCTGGTAATGAACCTCGCCGACTGGGAAACGCTGCCGTACGACAGTTTCTCGCCGCATCAGGACATCATTTCGTCACGTCTTTCAACGCTTTATCAGTTGCCAATGATGCAGCGCGGCGTGCTGATAGTGCCCGTAAGCACACTGATGCAGCGCGTTTGCCCGCACAGTTATCTGCACGGCCACGCATTGATGATGCAAAAAGGCCAGCGTCTGTCGCGCGATGCGCTACGTGCGCAGCTCGATAGCGCGGGTTATCGCCACGTGGATCAGGTAATGGAGCACGGCGAGTACGCCACGCGCGGTGCGCTGCTCGACCTCTTCCCGATGGGCAGCGAGCAGCCCTATCGTCTCGATTTCTTCGATGATGAAATCGACAGCCTGCGCGTGTTCGACCCGGACAGCCAACGCACGCTGGAAGAAGTCGACTCCATTAATCTTCTGCCTGCACACGAGTTTCCGACGGATAAAACCGCCATCGAGCTGTTCCGCAGCCAGTGGCGCGATAAGTTCGATGTGAAGCGCGATGCTGAGCATATCTATCAACAGGTGAGTAAAGGTACGCTGCCTGCGGGCATCGAGTACTGGCAGCCGCTGTTCTTTAGCGAACCGCTACCGCCGCTGTTCAGCTACTTCCCGGCCAATACGCTACTGGTCAATACCGGTGACCTCGACGCCAGCGCCACGCGCTTCCAGGCGGATGCACAGGCGCGCTTCGAGAATCGCGGCGTCGACCCGATGCGCCCGTTACTGGAGCCGGAACTGCTGTGGCTGCGCCCGGACGAGCTTAACAGCGAGTTAAAAAAATGGCCGCGCATTCAGCTTAAAACAGAGCATCTTCCGGAGAAAGCCGCCAATACTAACCTCGGCTTCCAGCCGCTGCCGGAGCTGGCGATTCAGGCGCAAAACAAAGCGCCGCTGGATAACCTGCGCCGCTTCCTGGAATCCTTCACCGGCCCGGTGATTTTCTCCGTAGAGAGTGAAGGCCGTCGGGAAGCGTTAGGCGAGCTTCTGGCGCGTATTAAGCTGTCGCCAAAACGTATTCTGCGGCTGGATGAAGCCACGGACACCGGGCGCTATCTGATGATTGGCGCGGCGGAGCACGGGTTTATCGACACGCAGAATAACCGGGCGCTGATTTGCGAAAGCGACCTGCTGGGCGAGCGCGTGGCGCGACGTCGGCAGGACTCCCGACGCACCATCAATCCGGATACCTTAATCCGCAACCTGGCTGAGCTGCATATTGGCCAGCCGGTGGTGCATCTGGAACACGGGGTTGGCCGCTACGCCGGGATGACCACGCTGGAGGCCGGTGGCATCAAAGGCGAATACCTGATGCTGACCTACGCCAACGAGGCCAAACTGTATGTACCGGTCTCCTCGTTGCATCTGATTAGCCGCTACGCGGGTGGTGCGGAAGAAAATGCGCCGCTGCATAAACTGGGCGGCGATGCCTGGGCACGCGCCCGACAGAAAGCCTCTGAGAAAGTGCGCGATGTCGCAGCCGAGTTGCTTGATATTTATGCCCAGCGTGCAGCGAAAGAAGGCTTTGCCTTTAAACACGATCGTGAACAGTATCAGCTTTTCTGCGATAGCTTCCCGTTTGAAACCACGCCAGATCAGGCGCAGGCCATTAATGCTGTGTTGAGCGATATGTGCCAGCCGCTGGCGATGGACCGACTGGTGTGCGGCGACGTTGGCTTTGGTAAAACCGAAGTGGCGATGCGCGCCGCATTCCTCGCCGTCGAAAACAACAAACAGGTGGCCGTGCTGGTGCCGACTACCCTGCTGGCGCAACAGCACTACGATAACTTCCGCGACCGTTTTGCCAACTGGCCGGTGCGCATTGAAATGCTCTCCCGCTTCCGTAGCGCCAAAGAGCAGGCACAAATTCTGGAACAGGTGGCGGAAGGTAAAATCGACATTCTGATAGGCACCCACAAGCTGTTACAAAGCGATGTGAAGCTGAAGGATTTAGGCCTGTTAATTGTCGATGAAGAGCACCGCTTCGGCGTGCGCCACAAAGAACGCATTAAAGCGATGCGCGCCGACGTGGATATCCTGACGCTCACCGCCACGCCAATCCCGCGTACGCTGAATATGGCGATGAGCGGCATGCGCGATTTGTCGATTATTGCCACGCCACCGGCGCGCCGACTGGCGGTGAAAACCTTCGTGCGTGAATACGATAACCTGGTGGTTCGTGAAGCCATTCTGCGTGAAATTTTGCGTGGCGGTCAGGTCTACTACCTGTTCAATGACGTTGAAAACATCCAGAAAACAGCGGATAAACTGGCCGAACTGGTGCCGGAAGCGCGTATCGCGATAGGCCATGGTCAGATGCGCGAACGTGAACTGGAACGCGTGATGAACGATTTTCACCACCAGCGGTTTAATGTGCTGGTATGTACCACCATCATCGAGACCGGTATCGACATTCCGACCGCCAATACCATCATTATTGAGCGGGCGGATCACTTCGGCCTGGCGCAGCTGCACCAGTTGCGTGGCCGCGTGGGGCGTTCGCATCACCAGGCCTATGCCTGGCTGCTGACCCCGCATCCAAAGGCGATGACCACCGATGCGCAGAAACGTCTGGAAGCCATTGCTTCGCTGGAAGATCTCGGTGCTGGATTCGCGCTGGCGACCCACGACCTTGAAATTCGCGGCGCGGGGGAACTGCTTGGCGAAGATCAGAGCGGTTCAATGGAAACCATTGGCTTCTCGCTCTATATGGAGCTTTTAGAAAACGCCGTTGATGCGCTGAAAGAAGGCCGTGAGCCGTCGTTGGAAGATCTCACCAGCCAGCAAACGGAAGTGGAGCTGCGTATGCCGTCTCTGCTGCCGGATGATTTCATTCCTGATGTGAATACGCGTCTCTCCTTCTACAAGCGTATCGCCAGTGCGAAAAGCGAAAGCGAGCTGGATGAAATCAAAGTGGAACTGATTGACCGCTTTGGCCTGTTGCCGGATGCGGCGCGCACGCTGCTGGATATCGCGCGTCTGCGTCAACAGGCGCAGAAACTGGGTATTCGGAAGCTGGAAGGCAATGAGAAAGGCGGCGTGATTGAGTTCGCGGAGAAAAACCACGTCAATCCGAGCTGGCTGATTGGTCTGTTGCAAAAACAGCCACAGCACTATCGTCTGGACGGCCCAACGCGGCTGAAGTTCTTCCAGGACCTGAGCGAGCGTAAAGCGCGCATGGAATGGGTGCGACAGTTTATGCGTCAGTTAGAAGAGAACGCCATCGCGTAACGCCAGTGTCAGGCCTACAGAACAGTGAATGCCAGGCCTGATAAGCGCAGCGCATCAGGCAATCTCAGGTAGCAAAAAGGGGAGCCATTCGGCTCCCCTTTTCTTCTCCCCAACTTCGCTCAACCGAGCTTAGTTATTGCGGATGTATTCATCCATTTCGGTTTTCAGGTTATCGGATTTAGTACCGAAAATTGCCTGAACGCCGGAACCTGCAACAACCACACCTGCCGCGCCCAGTTTCTTCAGCCCAGGCTGGTCAACTTTCGCGACGTCCGCCACGCTGACGCGCAGACGGGTAATACAGGCATCAAGGTTAGTGATGTTTTCTTTACCGCCGAAAGCAGCGACCAGAGCCGGTGCCATTTCGCTGGTTGCGCCAGCTTTGCTGTCTTCGGATGCATCTTCACGGCCCGGAGTTTTCAGGTCCAGCGCTTTAATCAGCACGCGGAAGATAGTGTAGTAAACGATCGCATAGCAGATACCGACAATCGGGAACAGCCACAGTTTGCTGCTGTTACCAGACAGAACGATAAAGTCGATCAGGCCGTGAGAGAACGACGTACCGTCACGCATACCCAGCAGGATACAGATCGGGAATGCCAGACCCGCCAGAATCGCGTGGATGATGTACAGGATCGGCGCAACGAACATGAAGGAGAACTCGATCGGCTCGGTAATACCGGTCAGGAACGAGGTCAGCGCCGCGGAGATCATGATACCGCCCACTTTTGCACGGTTTTCCGGTTTAGCAGAGTGCCAGATAGCAATCGCTGCAGCCGGCAGGCCGTACATTTTGAACAGGAAGCCACCGGACAGTTTGCCCGCAGTCGGGTCACCGGCCATGTAACGCGGGATATCACCGTGGAACACCTGGCCTGCTGCGTTGGTGAATTCACCAATCTGCATCTGGAAAGGAACGTTCCAGATGTGGTGCAGACCGAACGGTACCAGGCAGCGCTCGATGAAGCCGTAGATACCAAACGCCACAACCGGGTTCTGGTAAGCAGCCCACTGAGAGAAGGTCTGGATAGCCGTACCAATCGGCGGCCAAATGAAGGAGAGCACGATGCCCATAAAGATTGCGGTCAGACCAGAAATGATCGGAACGAAACGTTTACCGGCAAAGAAGCCCAGATACTCAGGCAGCTTGATACGGTAGAAGCGGTTGAACATGTACGCGGCGATCGCACCGGCGATAATACCGCCGAGAACGCCGGTATCCGCCAGGTGCTTCGCGGCGATTTCTTCAGCCGGGAGATGCAGGACCAGCGGCGCAACCACAGCCATGGTTTTCACCATGATGCCGTAGGCCACAACGGAAGCCAGAGCGGAAACACCGTCGTTATTGGTGAAGCCCAGTGCAACACCGATAGCGAAGATGAGTGGCATGTTGGCAAAAACGGAACCGCCCGCTTCCGCCATTACATGGGAAACGACGGCTGGCAGCCAGCTGAAGTTTGCAGAACCGACGCCCAGCAGGATACCTGCGATAGGCAGTACGGATACTGGCAACATCAGTGATTTACCGACCTTTTGCAGGTTAGCAAATGCATTCTTAAACATAATTGAGAGTGCTCCTGAGTATTTGTGCTTTTACACATCACCTTTCGGGCTACGTCTGCGTAAGCGGCAGTTACGGTGCCTGCTGACGCAACAAGAATGATGTTGTGTATTTTTTCTACGTTTTCACGCATTAGCGAGGGGGGAGTAACCTCGCCGTGTAACGGGCATCTAAGTGCCCTTTATTTATTACACAGAGTAAAATAAATACCCTGAACTTTGTTTGACGGCTATCACGTTTCAATGAGCGACAGATGAAATACTTATGAAACTTTACATAAATGATTGCCAAATGTTACCAAAAGTCCATCCACCGCCATTTTAATGGCGGTGAACTTTACTCGCTTTGCCTATTAATTACGAGCTTTAAAATAAGCTGAGAAATCAGGGAAGTTGCAGGCGGGCGGGGTCGATATGGAAGAGGCTGGCGAAATTTTGTGTCGTCTGCTGCGCCAGTTCTTCGACAGATACGCCCTTCAGAACGGCCATATACTCCGCAACGTCACGCGTCATCGCGGGCTGATTCTCTTTACCGCGATGCGGTACCGGCGCCAGATACGGTGAGTCCGTCTCAACCAGCAGACGATCCAGCGGCACATAACGCGCGGCATCACGCAGCTGTTCGGCATTACGGAAGGTCACAATCCCCGAGAAAGAGATATAGAACCCCATATCCAGCAACTTACCTGCGGTTTCTCTGTCTTCTGTGAAACAGTGTAGTACGCCACCGCAATCCGTCACTTTTTCTTCGCGGAGAATCGCCAGCGTATCAACACGTGCGTCGCGCGTATGAACGATAACCGGCTTGTTCAGCTCGCGGCCAATCTGGATATGCTGGCGGAAAGAGATCTGCTGGCGGGGTTTCGTTTCCGGCGTGTAATAGTAATCGAGCCCGGTCTCACCCATCGCGACCACGCCCTCTTCTGCCGCCAGACGACGCAGCTCTTCTACATCGTACTCTTCATCCTGATTCAGGGGATGCACGCCGCAGGAGAAAACTACGTTTGGCCGCTGGCCGACAAGATCGCGCATGCCGCGATAACCCGGTAAGGTTGTGGCGACAGCCAGACAAAATTTCACATCGCGTGCGGCGGCTTTGGCCAGCACGTCATCTACATCTTTATGCAGGTTTTCATAATCGAGGCCATCAAGATGGCAGTGCGAGTCGACTAAAAACATAATGTCTCTCTTAGAGATGCGATACCGGCAGTACCGCACCAGGTTGCAAGTAATGTTCCCAGCGCAGAAGGCGCTCGGTGAGGATCAATTCACGGTTCAGGCCCGTCACGTTCAGCAGCTGTTCGCGGCAGGTACAGATATCCGCCACGATAGCCTGAAGACGCGTGGCCGCTATTGCATGGGCAATCTGGTGCACCAACGCGCCATAATCAACATTCACGATAACGTTGATGCCCTGCTGCTGTTTAAGCGCGTCCAGCAGCAGCGAAGCCAGCCAGTGCAAACGCTGAGCGACCGTTTCATGGTTCAGCAGCGGCAGCAGTGCCAGCCAGTCACCGCTGCTAAGGGTAGCAGAGAGGCCCTGGCACAGTTTTGCGCGAGATGCCCAGCTCTCTGCCTGAAGCAGCACTTGCGCCGCAGCAGGCGCGCTACCGCTGAGGCGTAGCGCCGCCAGCAGTTCATTTTGTGACATTGTCACTTCACGTTCCAGCCAGGCTAAACCGTACTGTTCTGACGGCGGTGCGAGGTGAAAAAGACGACAACGACTGCGTAAGGTTGCCAGCAGACGTGCGGGCTCTTCACAGGCGAGGAAGAACCAGGTATTTTTCGGTGGCTCTTCCAGCGTTTTCAACAGCGCATTGGCGGCCGCTTCTGTGAGGATCGCCGCATCGGCAATCCACACCACTTTCGCGCCGCCCAGCCGGGCGTGCTCGTACAGCTTCTCGCTGACCTCACGCACCGCATCAATACCGAGCGTGCTTTTGCCCTTTTCCGGCGCAAGTGCGTAATAGTCTGGATGCGTGCCGGCCTGCATTAACTGGCAGCTATGGCATTTTCCGCAGCTTTTATGCCCATCGGGCTGCTGGCACATCAGGTAACGCGTCAGAGCATAGACCAGCGCTTCATCGCCCATGCCTGCGCGCGCCTGAACCAGCAGCGCATGATGGCCTCGACCGGCCTGATAGCTGGTAATCAGCTGTTCAAAAGCGGGACGCAGCCACGGATACCATTTCATGCCTGCTGCTCCGCAACCCAGTCGATAACCGTCTGGCGGATGTCGCTCATGACCTGCTCCAGCGGCTGCGTCGCATCGACAGTGCGAATACTGTCATCTGCCGCCGCCAGCTCAAGATAACGCGCCCGGGTACGGTTGAAGAAGTTCAGTGACTCCTGTTCTATGCGGTCGAGATCGCCGCGCGCACGGGCGCGTTTCAGGCCCACTTCTGGCGTAACATCCAGATAGAGCGTCAGGTTCGGGCGGAAATCGCCCAGTACCGCATTGCGCAGCGTCGCCAGCATGTGTTGATCGATACCGCGCCCGCCGCCCTGATACGCCTGAGTCGAGAGGTCATGACGATCGCCAATCACCCATTCTCCCTTCGCCAGCGCCGGTTTAATGACCGTCTCAACCAGCTGTACGCGCGCGGCGTAAAACATTAAGACTTCGGCTTTATCGGTGATCACTTCATCGCCGACAGATTTGATATCCAGCACCAGGCTACGCAGTTTTTCAGCAAGGACGGTCCCGCCCGGCTCACGGGTAAAAACCAGATCCGTGATGCCCAGTTCCTGCAAGGTTTTAACCACCACATCACGTGCGGTGGTTTTCCCTGCGCCTTCCAGACCTTCGATGACGATATAGTTACTGCGCATTTTTTTCCTTAAGTGCTTTTAGATAGTCCTGCACTGAGCGGTTATGGCTGACCAGATTGGTATTAAAGGTGTGGCCGCCTTTTCCGTCAGCAACAAAATAGAGATACGGCGTTTTGGCCGGATGCGCCGCAGCGTTCAGCGACGCTTCCCCAGGTGCCGCGATCGGCCCTGGCGGCATACCGGCAATCACATAGGTATTGTACGCCGTCGGTGTCTCCAGATCTTTACGCGTCAATTTACCATTATAACGCTCCCCCATCCCGTAAATCACGGTCGGGTCAGTTTGCAGGCGCATACCAATACGCAGGCGGTTGATAAAGACAGAAGCCACGCGATCGCGCTCTTCAGCCACAGCAGTCTCTTTCTCGATAATCGAGGCCATCGTCACCAGCTCGTTCTGGTCTTTATACGGCAACCCCTCCATACGCCCTTCCCAGACCTTATCGACCTCGGTCACCATTTTCTGGTGCGCACGTTTGAGGATCGCCACATCGCTGGTATTGGCGGTGTACATCCAGGTATCCGGCCACAGCCAGCCTTCCACCCAGTCCGGGTGCTCAAGCTCAAGCACCTTTGCGACGGTTTCGTAACTGTCGTCCGCCAGCGTATGCTTCACATACGGCGCATCGCGCAGCTGACGCAGATAATCACTCACCCGCATACCTTCGACGAAGCGCAGCGGGAACTGTGCTTCTTTGCCGCTCTCGAGCAATTGCAGCATTTCGCGTACGGTCATGGATGGCGTAAAGCGATAGGTCCCGGCTTTAAAGTGAGAGAGCTCGGGCTCCAGGCGCAGCAGCCACTGGAACACGCGCGGACGATTAATGATTTTTTCGCCGTAAAGCTGTTGGCCCAGCGCCAGTCGGCCCGTCCCTGCTTTGAGGGAGAAAATGGTATCTTCTTTAATTAACAGCGTGCTGCTCGCCAGTTGACGAACTTTCCACGCGCCAATGCCCGCAGCGATAGCCATCACTACCAGCAGTATCAAAATAACGCCTAACAATTTCTTCATGCTAATCAGACAA
This sequence comes from Pseudocitrobacter corydidari, assembly GCF_021172065.1. NCBI lineage: Bacteria > Pseudomonadati > Pseudomonadota > Gammaproteobacteria > Enterobacterales > Enterobacteriaceae > Pseudocitrobacter > Pseudocitrobacter corydidari. Next base: position 1,759,944 of record NZ_CP087880.1, read on the forward strand.
CTCACAAAGTGGGGCTAAATATTGGTAAAGTTCGCGCGACGGCCAATCGAGCCCGGCATAGTGTTGCACAGGCGCTAATGGTATCAACGCATTGCAGATCAACACTTCGTCTGCATCGGCTAACGCTTCCGGCAGCGCGACCACCTCGATCAATTGATAAGGCGATGCAGCAAGCTGCGCAATAATATGCTGGCGCATGACCCCATTCACGCCCGCCTGATCGAGACGCGGTGTGAAAACGTCCTGCCCCTTGCGCCAGAACAAGTTAGCCGCACAGCATTCCGTAACCCACCCTTCGCTGTCAAGAACCAGCGCCTCATCGGCGTCCGTCTGCTCAAGATGAGAGCGGATCAGCACCTGTTCCAGTCTGTTAAGGTGTTTCATCCCGGCGAGATACGGATTGCGCCCGAGGCGTACCGGGCTGAGCGCCAGGGTGATACCTTCACTGCGCCAGCGTGCATAATGGGAAGGTGATGCGGACGTAGCAAGAATACGCGTAGCGGAGAGACACGCCGCACCGCTGTAGCCCCGGCCACCTGCGCCGCGGCTAATAATAACTTTCAGCACCCCCTGCTCTTGTTGGGCCGCCAGTTGGCACATTTCCTCTTGCAAGAGAGCCCAGTCATTGAAAACGATGCTTAAACGCTGGCAGGCAAGCTGTAAGCGCGCGAGATGGGCAGAGAGTAAAGATACGCGCCCCTGCTCGATCCGGGCTGTTGTAAAACAGCCATCGCCAAACTGGGTGGCCCTGTCGTTGGCCGCGAGGGTGTCCTGTTCCAGGCCGTTAATCAAGAACATAAGGCGCTCCTTTTCGGTGGGCGGATAGTGTCGCAGGATGATTAGTACAGGACAAGCAGAGAAAACTGAAGATAAAAAAAGACCCGCAGAGCGGGCCTTCTTAAACAGTCTTTCTAAAAGCGGGCTAGCCCGCTTTCAGCGTTAGATCTTTTTGAAGATCAACGAACCGTTGGTGCCGCCGAAGCCGAAGGAGTTACACAGGGTGTATTCCATTCCGCTTACCTGACGGGCTTCGTGAGGAACGAAGTCCAGATCGCAACCTTCATCCGGGTTATCCAGGTTGATGGTTGGCGGTACAGCCTGATCGCGCAGCGCAAGAATGGAGTAGATAGACTCTACTGCACCCGCCGCACCCAGCAGGTGACCGGTCATAGATTTCGTGGAACTCACCATCACGCTGCGAGCTGCGTCGCCGAAGACAGATTTCACTGCCTGCGCTTCTGCTTTATCGCCCGCTGGCGTAGATGTGCCGTGTGCGTTGACGTAGCCAATCTGGCCCGGTTCAAGCGCTGCATCACGCAGTGCGTTGACCATCGCCAGCGCAGCACCTGCGCCATCTTCCGGCGGTGACGTCATATGGTAAGCATCGCTGCTCATACCAAAGCCGACAACTTCAGCGTAGATTTTCGCGCCGCGTTTTTTCGCATGCTCGTACTCTTCGAGTACCACCATACCTGCACCGTCGCCCAGCACGAAGCCATCACGATCTTTATCCCACGGACGGCTTGCCGCCTGCGGATTCTCGTTATGCGTAGAGAGTGCACGCGCTGCGCCAAAGCCCCCCACACCGAGCGGGGTACTGGCTTTTTCTGCGCCGCCAGCCACCATCGCGTCTGCATCGCCATAGGCGATGATACGTGCAGCGTGGCCGATGTTATGTACGCCTGAAGTACAAGCCGTTGCGATAGAGATACTTGGCCCACGCAAACCAAACATGATGGTCAGATGACCGGCCACCATATTAACAATTGTGGATGGAACAAAGAACGGGCTGATCTTACGCGGTCCGCCTTTGACAAGCGAACTGTGGTTTTCTTCGATCAAGCCGAGACCACCGATACCGGAACCAATAGCGGCACCGATGCGGGTTGCGTTCTCTTCCGTCACTTCAAGGCCAGAATCCTGCATGGCCTGTACGCCAGCGACAATTCCATATTGAATGAAGGCATCCATCTTGCGCTGTTCTTTGCGCGAGATAATGTCATCACAGTTAAAATCCTTTACTAAGCCAGCAAATTTCGTTGCATAGGCGCTAGTATCGAAATGGTCGATCAGGCTGATGCCACTCTGACCGGCAAGGAGAGCTTTCCAGGTAGACTCTACGGTATTGCCGACAGGAGACAACATGCCCAGTCCGGTCACAACTACACGACGCTTAGACACGGTTGTCCTCCAGGGAGGGAATAAATAAGATTCGTTGGGATAAAAAGATAAAACTCAGGCGGTCGAATGACCGCCTGGAGATGTTCACTTACGCCTGGTGGCCGTTGATGTAATCAATGGCAGCCTGAACGGTGGTGATTTTCTCAGCTTCTTCGTCCGGAATCTCAGTATCAAACTCTTCTTCCAGAGCCATTACCAGCTCAACGGTGTCAAGAGAATCTGCGCCCAGGTCTTCAACGAAGGAAGCGGAGTTCACAACTTCTTCCTGCTTAACGCCCAGCTGTTCGCCGATAATTTTCTTAACGCGTTCTTCGATAGTGCTCATACTCTTAAATTTCCTATCAAAACTCGCTTTCGCGATGGTTTTCGTAGTGTATAAAATGTTGAAAAATTTGCAACTAAATCCCGGCAGGTCTTACCACGATTTTACGTTATTTTGAGGCCATACCCCCCTATAACGCAAATCATTTTGCACTAATTATGCCCGGAACTACGTAGACTGCACGCATCCTGAGCATTTTGTGCAAATCGCGGTCAGACCATGTACATCCCGCCGTTCACATGCAAAGTTTCACCCGTGATGTAAGCTGCTTCGTCGGATGCCAGGAATGCAACCGCGTTGGCGATTTCCTGTGCGCCGCCGAGGCGACCCGCAGGAACCTGCGCCAGGATACCCGCACGCTGGTCATCAGACAGCGCACGCGTCATGTCCGTTTCAATAAAGCCCGGAGCAACAACGTTCACCGTAATACCGCGAGACGCAATTTCACGCGCCAGCGACTTACTGAAACCGATCAGACCTGCTTTCGCCGCAGCGTAGTTAGCCTGACCAGCATTTCCCATGGTACCAACCACAGAACCGATAGTAATAATACGGCCGTGACGCTTTTTCATCATAGCGCGCATTACTGCTTTTGACAGACGGAAAACTGATGAAAGATTGGTTTCGATGATATCGTTCCACTCATCGTCTTTCATGCGCATTAACAGGTTATCACGTGTAATCCCGGCATTATTGACCAGAATGTCCACTTCGCCAAATTCTGCGCGAATATTTTCCAGAACAGATTCGATAGATGCCGGGTCGGTCACATTCAACATCAGACCTTTACCGTTCGCACCCAGGTAGTCGCTAATCGCCTGCGCGCCGCTTTCGCTTGTCGCAGTGCCGATAACTTTCGCGCCGCGAGCGACGAGAGTTTCAGCGATTGCGCGGCCAATACCGCGGCTTGCACCTGTTACCAGGGCAATTTTTCCTTCAAAGCTCATGCGTTCCTCTTTTATTGCGCAAGTGCCGCTGACAGGGCTTCCGGCTCGTTAATCGCCGATGCTGTCAGGGTATCTACAATACGTTTAGTCAGACCGGTAAGCACTTTGCCCGGGCCAACTTCATACAGGTGCTCAACACCTTTCGCCGCCATCAGCTCCACGCTCTTCGTCCACTGAACCGGGCTATACAGCTGGCGGATCAGGGCATCACGAATCGCGTCTGGCGCGGTTTCACACTGCACATCCACGTTATTGATTACCGGGATCTGCGGTGCGTTGAAGGTAATTTTTGCCAGCTCAACGGCCAGTTTTTCAGCTGCAGGTTTCATCAGCGCGCAGTGAGACGGTACGCTAACCGGCAGCGGCAGCGCACGTTTTGCGCCAGCGGCTTTACAGGCAGCGCCTGCGCGTTCAACGGCTTCTTTATGACCGGCGATAACCACCTGGCCCGGCGAGTTAAAGTTCACCGGAGAAACCACCTGCCCTTCGGCAGACTCTTCACAGGCTTTGGCAATAGACGCGTCGTCCAGGCCAATGATAGCGGACATGCCGCCGGTACCTGCCGGAACAGCTTCCTGCATAAACTTGCCGCGCAGTTCAACCAGACGAACCGCATCAGCGAAATCAATGACGCCAGCGCAAACCAGCGCAGAATATTCACCCAGGCTATGACCTGCCATCAGAACCGGCGCTTTACCGCCCTGCTGCTGCCACAAACGGTACAGCGCAACGGATGCGGTCAGCAGCGCAGGCTGCGTCTGCCAGGTTTTGTTCAGCTCTTCCGCCGGGCCCTGTTGGGTCAATGCCCACAGATCATAACCCAGTGCGTCAGACGCTTCACGGAAAGTCTCTTCAATAATTGGGTAGGTTGCCGCTAATTCGGACAACATCCCAACCGTTTGAGAACCCTGCCCAGGGAACACAAAAGCAAATTGCGTCATTTTTTTATCCTTATACTTAAAAACGAACCAGTGCAGAGCCCCAGGTGAACCCGCCACCAAAGGCTTCCAGCAGCACCAGCTGCCCGCGCTTAATACGACCATCGCGCACGGCTTCATCAAATGCGCACGGCACAGAGGCCGCGGAGGTATTGCCGTGACGATCAAGTGTCACCACGACGTTGTCCATTGGCATGCCGAGTTTTCTCGCCGTTGCGCTGATGATGCGCAGGTTGGCCTGATGCGGCACTAACCAGTCGAGTTCAGCACGGTCAAGATTGTTGGCCGCCAGCGTCTCTTCGACGATGTGTGCCAGTTCAGTGACCGCAACCTTGAACACTTCGTTCCCGGCCATAGTCAGATAAATGGAATTTTCTGGATTAACGCGATCGGCGTTAGGCAGCGTCAGCAGGTCGCCATAGCTTCCGTCTGCGTGCAGGTGGGTGGAGATGATTCCCTGTTCTTCGGACTGGCCAAGAACCACGGCACCCGCGCCGTCACCGAAAATAATGATCGTGCCGCGATCGGTAGGATCGCAGGTACGCGCCAGCACATCAGAGCCGATCACCAGCGCATTTTTAACCGCACCGGATTTAACATACTGGTCCGCTACGCTCAGGGCGTAGGTGAAACCCGCACAGGCCGCAGCGACGTCAAACGCCGGGCAGCCTTTGATGCCTAACATGCTCTGAATTTGGCAGGCAGCGCTTGGGAAAGCGTGCGTTGCAGAGGTGGTAGCAACAACGATCAAGCCGATATCGTTTTTATCCACGCCCGCCATTTCCAGCGCGCGCTGAGCGGCTTCAAAGCCCATTGTTGCAACGGATTCATCCGGGCCTGCAATACGGCGTTCACGGATACCTGTGCGCGTGACAATCCACTCGTCAGTCGTATCCACCATTTTTTCCAGGTCGGCGTTCGTACGCACTTGCTTGGGCAGATAACTGCCGGTACCAATAATCTTCGTATACATGTACGCTCAATCTTATCCGGTAATATACCCATCAGCCTGGCACATCAGCACGTCGCACGCTTACTTTGCGTCGCCGTCCTGCGGCTTAAAACCAGCCGGGTATAACAATTCCAGGCGAGCGGCAATCCGCTGAGGGACTTGTCGCTGCACCGCCTGCACTGCCTGTTCGATCGCCACGCAAAATGCGCGTTGATTCGCCGCACCATGACTCTTAATCACCGTGCCGCGTAATCCTAACAGACAGGCACCATTATACTGGTCGGGGTTGAGGTGACTGAATCGCCGGGTCAGACTTTTTTGTAACCAACGTTTTAATAAAATCAGCCACCACGCCGTTTTTTTCCCCTCGCCCTGCGATTTCAGCAGCGAAAGGAACATTCTGACAACCCCTTCCATGGTTTTTAGCGTGACGTTACCTGTAAACCCGTCACAAACCAAAACATCTGTTTTCCCGGTCAGCAATTCGTTCGCTTCCAGGTAGCCAATATAGTTCAGAGACGGCAATGTTTTTAGTCTCTGTGAAGCATCGCGAATGCTGTCCAGCCCTTTCGTCTCTTCTTCACCGATGTTTAGCAGCGCCACGCGAGGGTTTTCAATGCCAACCACTTCTTCCGCGAGCACCGAGCCCATCACCGCAAACTGAACCAACATTGTGCTATCACAATCAACGTTAGCGCCCAGATCGAGCACCACCGTTTTCCCCTTCTGCTGATGCGGTAATACCGTCACCAGCGCCGGGCGCTCAATCCCCTGTAGCGGTTTGAGCAGTAATTTTGCCAGCCCCATCAGCGCGCCGGTATTCCCGGCGCTGACACAGGCCTCGGCTCGCCCTTCTTTCACAAGCTCCAGCGCCACACGCATCGATGTTCCGCGACTGTTGCGGATGGCGTGCGAAGGCCGGGCATCACTGGCAATAACTGACTGGGCAGGGATGATCTGCAGACGAGAACGTGTCTCAAAATCAGCTTTGGCGAGTAATGGCGTAATGTCGTCGGGGTTACCGACCAGAAGAAGTGTGAGTTGCGAATAGGAATTCAGTGCCTGCAGTGCTGCAGGCACTGTCACGGTAGGGCCAAAATCTCCCCCCATGACATCTAACGCCAGGGTTAGATGTGTCAAGGTTATCGTCGCCGCTCGGTTTGGGAATCCCCGTTTACACGGGGAATGCCTCACTAAGCTTCACCACGCTTTCGCGTGATTACTTAGCGATAACCTTGCGACCGCGGTAGAAACCGTCGGCAGTGATGTGGTGACGCAGGTGGGATTCACCAGAAGTCTTGTCTACAGACAGGCTGGTAACTGCAGTCAGCGCGTCATGGGAACGACGCATGCCACGTTTGGAACGGGTTGGTTTGTTTTGTTGTACGGCCATGGACCTTACTCCTCAATTACTTACGCTTTAAGCTGGCTAATACGGCAAATGGGTTTGGCTTCTGCGCCTCTTCAGGCAATTCACCAAAGACCATGTCCGCCTCGGACACTTCACAGTGTTCAGAATCATGCACCGGAACCACTGGCAAGGCGAGGATGATTTCATCTTCAACCACCGCCAGCAGATCGATTTCACCGAAGTCGTTAACCTCAATCGGCTCATACGCTTCCGGGAGTGCTTCAATCTGATCATCATTTTTGACCGGACTGAAACAATACTTTGTGTAAACCTGATGAGTAAACGGTTTCCCGCAACGCTGACATTCCAGCGATACCGTTACCTTCGCATCACCGGTCAGAACCGCGAGGCGTTGGTTATCGATAGCGAAGGACATCTCGCATTCTACATCACTGTCTACACTGACTACGGACGCGGCGACGCGCTCCGCTTGATCGGGGGTATAAATACCCTGGTAATCAAGGCGTTTTTGAGCCGTACGAACCGGGTCGAGAGTCAGGGGTAATTTTACCTTTTGCATAGGGCGCGCATATTAACTTTGTAACGTCATAGAGTCAAAGAAAAAGGCAGCCTCAGGTTGCCTTTTGCCAATAATTCGCACACATTGCGGCGTGTAGTTTAAAATGTCGCAATCTAATTCGCCAGAGTTTACCTAAAAAAATATGCCTGAACTTATTTTAGCCTCAACCTCGCCATACCGTCGTTTGCTGTTAGAGAAACTTGGCATCCCTTTCACCTGTGCTTCGCCGGAAGTCGATGAACTGCCGCTGCCCGCCGAAACGCCGCGCCATCTGGTGCTACGTCTGGCGCAGGCGAAAGCGCAGGCCCTGGCTGAGCGTTTTCCACATCACCTGATTATTGGTTCTGACCAGGTTTGCGTGCTGGATGGCGAAATAACCGGCAAACCGCACACGGAAGAAAACGCGCGTAAACAATTAAAGAAAGCCAGTGGCAATATTGTGACCTTTTACACAGGCCTGGCGCTTTATAATTCTGTTAATGGCCAGTTACAAACTGAATGCGAACCTTTTGACGTCCATTTTCGTCACCTGACTGAGCAAGAAATAAACCATTACGTGCAGAAAGAGAGCCCGCTAAATTGCGCTGGCAGCTTTAAGAGCGAGGGATTAGGTATCGCGCTGTTTGAACGCCTCGAAGGGCGCGACCCGAACACGCTGGTCGGGCTGCCGCTGATTGCGCTGTGTCAGATGCTGCGCCGGGAAGGGTTTAATCCGTTAAGTATGTAGGCCGACCATCATAGACAGGAAGGGCAGCCTGACGCTGCCCTTCTTTTATTTGATATTCCGCAGCACCTGCAAACAACGCTTCAGCGCGTTATCCATTGGCGCCTCTACGCGCATCACTTCGCCCGTGCCTGGATGAGTGAATTTTAACGCCGCCGCATGCAGGAACAGACGTTTCAGCCCGGTACCCGCTTCGGTGAGCTGCTGATCGAATTCGCGGTCGCCGTAGCGATCGTCAAAGGCAATCGGATGACCTGCATGAAGGGTATGCACACGAATCTGGTGTGTACGCCCCGTCACCGGGCTACAGCGCACCAGCGTGGCGAACGCATAGCGCTCTTCCACTTTAAAACGCGTTTCCGACGGTTTCCCTTCCTGGCTGACGCGCACAATACGCTCGCCGCTTTGCAGAATATTTTTCAGCAATGGCGCCTGCACCGCTTTCACGTGCGATTGCCACTGACCGCGCACCAGCGCCAGATAATCTTTCTGCATCCCTTTTTCACGCAGCTGTTCATGCAGCGAACGCAGCGCAGAACGTTTTTTTGCCACCAGCAGCACGCCGGAGGTATCGCGGTCAAGACGGTGCACCAGTTCCAGGAAGCGCGCTTCCGGGCGCAGCGCGCGCAGGCCTTCAATCACGCCGAAGCTCAAACCGCTGCCGCCGTGCACCGCCGTACCGGATGGCTTATTCAGCACCAGAATGTGTTCATCTTCATAAAGGATAACGTCGCTCAGCGCGGCCACTTTTTGCAGATGCGGTGACACGGCGTCTTCTTCGCGTTCCGCGACGCGCACCGGCGGGATACGCACTTCATCGCCCGCTTCCAGTTTGTATTCGGGTTTGATGCGTTTTTTGTTCACCCGCACTTCGCCCTTGCGCAGGATGCGGTAAATCATACTCTTTGGCACGCCCTTCAGTTGGGTGCGCAAAAAGTTATCAATTCGTTGCCCGGCTTCGTCAGCACTAATGGCAACCATTTTTACGGTCGGAGTCTCAGTTTTCATGGTGGGCGATTCTAAATATCCCCGCTCGATAGCGCCACTCATTTTTCTGTGCTTATACTCTTCATAGTTCGTGTAGATATTTGTCATTGCCCTGACTCATGGTCTTCTTCACCGATCGCATTGATTGTTATTAGAGCAATCTCAACGAGCAAGTGAAAAAACTGTGATTAACCGGGTGATAAAAGGTGAAAGTCAACTTGCTATAACAAGGTTAGCAAGGAATAATGAAGACGTTTTCCGTGTTCATCTTGTTAGTGCAAGGAATTAAACGGAATGACCAGTTTTGTCTGTCCGATCATCCACGCAGCAATGGCGTAAGACGTATTGATCTTTCAGACAGTTAGCGGGCTGCGGGTTGCAGTCCTTACCGGTAGATACTTTACTGGATTTCACCCAACAGAATGACGGCAAGCCGGGCGTCCACGGAAGCTTACCTAAGTCAAAGCAACTGGGGTAAGCAGGCGAAGCCACGCGTCTGTTGAGCGAATGACGATGAGTATAAATGGAATCTTCTCTGGAGAGTTATCCCAGGCTGTTCCCCTGATAATTGCGCTGTGTTTCCGTTTGAAATACAGGCTACCGACACTCTGCGCCTCTTAAGCGAGCGACAACCGTGAGGTTGGCGACGTGAACAGTCACGAGGCCATCGGTTTACCCCGGAAAGGTATCACTCTGCTCGCAGCTTAGTCGTCAATGTAAGAATAATGAGTAAGTTACGATGAAAAGAATGTTAATCAACGCAACTCAGCAGGAAGAGTTGCGTGTCGCCCTCGTTGATGGGCAGCGTCTGTATGATCTGGATATCGAAAGCCCAGGTCATGAACAGAAAAAAGCGAACATCTACAAAGGCAAAATTACCCGCATTGAACCGAGTCTTGAAGCAGCGTTTGTCGATTACGGCGCTGAACGTCACGGTTTCCTCCCCCTCAAAGAAATTGCCCGCGAATACTTCCCTGCTAACTACAGCGCACATGGCCGTCCGAACATCAAAGACGTGCTGCGTGAAGGTCAGGAAGTGATTGTTCAGATTGATAAAGAAGAACGCGGCAATAAAGGCGCTGCGCTGACCACCTTTATCAGCCTGGCGGGCAGTTATCTGGTGCTGATGCCGAACAACCCGCGTGCGGGCGGTATCTCTCGCCGTATCGAAGGCGACGATCGCACCGAACTGAAAGAAGCGCTGGCAAGCCTTGAGCTGCCGGATGGCATGGGGCTTATCGTTCGCACCGCAGGCGTTGGCAAATCTGCCGAAGCATTGCAGTGGGATTTAAGCTTCCGCCTGAAACACTGGGAAGCCATCAAAAAAGCCGCTGAAAGCCGCCCTGCGCCGTTCCTGATTCACCAGGAAAGCAACGTTATCGTGCGTGCCTTCCGCGACTACCTGCGCCAGGACATCGGCGAAATCCTGATCGATAACCCGAAAGTGCTGGAGCTGGCTCGCCAGCATATCTCCGCGCTGGGCCGTCCGGATTTCAGCAGCAAAATTAAACTGTACACCGGCGAAATCCCGCTGTTCAGTCATTACCAAATTGAATCGCAGATCGAATCCGCATTCCAGCGTGAAGTTCGTCTGCCGTCCGGTGGTTCTATCGTTATTGATAGCACCGAAGCGCTGACCGCTATCGACATCAACTCTGCGCGCGCCACCCGCGGCGGCGATATCGAAGAAACCGCGTTCAATACCAACCTTGAAGCCGCCGATGAAATTGCCCGCCAGCTGCGCCTGCGCGACCTGGGCGGTCTGATTGTTATCGACTTCATTGATATGACGCCGGTACGCCACCAGCGCGCGGTAGAAAACCGTCTGCGTGAAGCGGTGCGTCAGGACCGTGCGCGTATCCAAATCAGCCACATCTCTCGCTTTGGTCTGCTGGAAATGTCGCGTCAGCGTCTGAGCCCTTCACTGGGTGAATCCAGCCATCACGTCTGCCCGCGCTGCTCCGGTACCGGTACCGTGCGTGACAATGAATCCATGGCTCTCTCTATTCTGCGTCTGATTGAAGAAGAAGCGCTGAAAGAGAACACCAAAGAGGTTCACGCCATCGTCCCTGTGCCGATTGCGTCTTATCTGTTGAACGAAAAACGTGCCGCTGTGAGCGCCATTGAAACCCGTCAGGGTGGCGATGTTCGCTGCATCATCGTGCCGAACGATCAGATGGAAACGCCGCACTATCATGTCCTGCGCGTGCGTAAAGGTGAAGAGACCTCAACCCTGAGCTATCTGCTGCCGAAACTGCACGAAGAAGAGATGGCGCTGCCGTCTGAAGATGAGCCTGCTGAGCGCAAACTGCCTGAGCAACCTGCTCTCGCCACCTTCGTGATGCCGGAAGTACCACCTGCGCCAACGGCTGAAAAACCGGCTGTTTCCGCACCGACCGCTGTCAAAACGGCCACTGTCGCTGCCCCTGCCGCTCCGGGCCTGCTGTCTCGCTTCTTCAGCGCACTGAAAAACCTGTTTGGCGGTAGCGAAGAGCCCGTTGTTGAGCCGCAGCCGGAGAAGAAAGAAGAGAAACCTGCTCGCCAGCAGGAGCGCCGCAAGCCGCGTCAAAACAACCGTCGCGATCGTAATGACCGCAACGACCGAGGCGATCGTGGCGAGCGCAACGACCGTCGCGACAACAACCGTGGCGATAACGAAGGACGCGAAGCCCGCGAGCCGCGTGAAAACCGCGAAGGTCGTGAAGACAACCGTCGCAACCGTCGCGAAAAACCGCAGCAAAATACGGAAACGCGCGACAACCGTCAGCAGAACATCGTTGAAGATGGCGATAAAGCGAAATCCCGCGATGAGCAGCAGCCGCGCCGTGAACGTAACCGTCGTCGTAATAACGACGAAAAACGTCAGGCACAGCAGGAAGCGAAACCGCAGGTTCGTGAAGATATCGTTGCCGACGACAATGCGCAGGATGAACGCGTTCAGACCATGCCGCGTCGTAAGCAACGTCAGCTGACGCAGAAAATCCGCATTGAAACAGCGGAAGAAACGGCGGCACGCGAAACCTTCGAAGACGATATCCCGCAGGAAACTGCCGCACCGCGTACCGAGCTGGCGAAAGTCGATCTGCCTGCTGTCGTTGAAAGCGCACCGGTTCAGGCCGAGCACGATGACAACGGCGAAGCACGTGATGCCGCGGGTATGCCGCGTCGTTCACGCCGTTCCCCGCGTCATCTGCGCGTGAGCGGTCAGCGTCGTCGTCGCTATCGTGACGAGCGTTATCCGACCCAGACTCCGATGCCGCTGACCGTAGCGTGCGCATCGCCGGAACTGGCGTCAGGTAAAGTGTGGATCCGTTACCCGGTAACCCGTCCGCAGGATCAGGTTGTTGAAGAACAGCGCGAGCAGGACGTCGTGGTTCAGGAAACCGTTGAGCAGGTTGTTGCGCCAGTCGCCGCCGCTGAACCGGTGGTTGCTGAAACGGTTGCTGAAACCATCGTTGCCGAAGCACCTGTTGCCCCGGTAGAAACCGTTGAACCTGTGGCCCAGCCGCAGCCAGTTGCTGAAATCGTTGAGCCGGTGGTTGAAACCAGCCATCCGGAAGTGATTGAAGCGCCGGTGGCTGAACAGCCGCAAATCATCGCCGAAGAAGACGTTGTGGTTGCACAGGAAGTGGTTGAAGAAGTGCAGCCTGCCGCAGTTGAGCCGGAAGCACCGGTTGCAGAAGTGGTTGCTGAAACCGCTGCGCCGGTAGAAGCGCCAGTGGTCGAAGAAGCACCGGTTGCCGTCGCCAAGCCAGACGTAGTGGCTAAGCCTGTTGTCGAAACTGCACCTTCTGCGGCCCATCATGCCAGCGCACCGATGACTCGCGCACCGGCTCCGGCTTATGTGCCTGAAGCACCGCGCCACAGCGACTGGGTTCGCCCGGCGTTCGGCTTCGACGGTAAAGGCGCTGCGGGTGGCCATAGCGCAACCCATCAGGCCTCTTCAGGGCCGACACGCCCACAGCCTGTTGAGTAACTGACACGCTAAAAATCAAACCGGCCTCCGTGGCCGGTTTTTTTATGCTTTTCCCGGTAGCTGCATCCCGGCAATTTTCGGCATCACGTCGCGCATCAAATCAAGAAATTTACGCAAGCGCGTCGGGTAGTAACGGGCCCACGGATAGACCAGATGAACAGGTAGCGCTGCCGCCTGCCAGTCAGGTAACAGTTCAACCAGCCGCCCCTGCGCCAGGTCCTCCTCTACCGTCCAGCTTGATACAATGGCGATCCCCAGCCCCGCCAGCGCAGCATTTTTAGCGACGTAGAGGCTGTCGGTACTCAGACGCGGCACCAGTGAAAACGTCACGCTCTCCTCCTGTCGACGTAGCGTGACATCATGCTGATAGAAGGTACTGATCGCAATCCACGGCAATGTGGACATCATCTGCGGATGGGTGATTGTCGGGAATTTTGCTAACAGTTCAGGAGAGGCCACCGTACAGCGCGGCACCTCCGCCAGCAGTACGGAGACGGTGGCCGGGTCGACTTCCGCCCCAACGCGGATCGCGCAATCAATATTGTCACTCATAAAGTCGACGTTTTTATCGTTGAGCATCCACTCGACCGACAATTGCGGATGTTCGGCCAGAAAATCAATCAGCGGCATCAGCAGCTGCTCCTGGCCGAACGCATGCGGCGCGCGCACCCGTAGCGTACCGACGGGCTGATCGTCCGTGAGCTGTAATTCATCTTCCAGCGCCAGCCAGGCATCCACGACCTGACGCGCATGCTGGTAACAGCGCTCACCATCGTCAGTCAGTTTCATCGCATGGGTGGAGCGAAGAATCAATTTCGCCCCCAGCAGCGATTCCAGCGACTGTAAACGACGGCTGATGGTGGCCTGCGTAGTCTCCAGCTGACGGGCGGCAGCCGATAGCGAACCCGATTCGACAATGCGAATAAAGGTCCGCATCAGCTCAACTCTATCTATACGTTCCTGCTTCTTCATTGACCACTTGCCTATACGTCAAACGTATAACTGTTTTACCACCACGCTGGCTACCGCGCCAGCGCGCTTCAGGGAAAAATAGCGCCATACCGAATCTGAGGAATATCTGATGAAAACACATGTTAATCCGGGCTGGCTTATCTTTATCCTTGCGCTCGGCGCAGGGTTTAGCGTCGCCGCCATCTACTACGCCCAGCCGCTGCTGCCGCTGATGGGCGACACCTTGCATCTGAATGTTGAAGGAATGGGGCTTATCCCTACCCTCACCCAGGCGGGCTACGCACTGGGAATTTTATTCCTGCTGCCGCTCGGCGACCGTTACGATCGCCGTACGCTAATCCTGTTAAAAAGCGTAATGCTCGCCGTCCTTTTGCTGCTGTGCAGCATGACGCAGCATTTCCATCCGCTGCTGGTTGTCAGCCTGCTGATCGGCATGGCGGCGACGATGGCACAGGATATCGTGCCTGCCGCCGCCATCCTCGCCCCAGCCGGGAAGCAGGGAAAAATGGTCGGTACCGTGATGACGGGGTTATTACTGGGAATTTTGCTGTCGCGTACCGTGAGCGGTGTGATTGGCGAACTCTTTGGCTGGCGCGTGGTGTATCAGGCCGCAGCAGTGAGTATCGCGCTGATTGGCGTGCTGATGTGGCGCGTGCTGCCACGTTTTACCGCGCACTCCAGCCTGAGCTATCCGGCATTAATGGTTTCACTGGTGCATCTGTGGCAACGTTATCCGACGTTACGCCGCGCAGCGCTGGCGCAGGGCTTGCTTTCCATTGCCTTCAGCGCGTTCTGGTCCACGCTCGCGGTCATGCTGCTGGAACATCATCATATGGGCAGCGCCGTCGCCGGTGGTTTCGGGATTGCCGGTGCGGCTGGCGCCCTGGCCGCTCCCCTCGCCGGTGGGCTGGCAGATAAAGTAGGCGCCGAGAAAGTCACACAGTTAGGTGCGGCACTGGTCACGGTTTCCTTTGCACTGATGTTTATTCTGCCTGTTTTGCCACCGATGGCCCAACTGACGTTAATCGCCCTCTCCGCCATTGGCTTCGACCTGGGCCTGCAATCAAGCCTGGTTGCGCACCAGAACCTGGTTTATAGCCTGGAACCTCAGGCGCGCGGTCGCCTGAACGCACTGTTATTTACGGTGGTATTTATTGGCATGGCGCTGGGGTCAGTTCTGGGTAGTCAGCTGTATGCGCTGGCGGGTTGGGAAGGCGTTGTCGGGCTGGCGACGGTTGCCGGGGGATGCGCGTGGGTGGTTCGTTGGGTGGAAACTCGTCGGCTGCGTCGCACCACTTTACAGGCAGAATGTTAATTCATAGGGCCGGATGATGTACGCATCCGGCCCATAATCTTATTTATTCAACTGAAACAGCGACATCCCCTGCATATCGCTAAACGCTTTATACGATGCCTGTAGCGCCGTTTGCTGCATCACGTAGTTAGAGATTGTCTCATTCCAGTCCACATCCACCAGATTGCTCATCTGCTGCGTCTGGCTTAACGCGCGGTCATCGCCCAGCGCGTCAAGTTTATCCAGTTCATTAAGCTGAGTGCCCAGTTCAGCACGTACGCTCAGTACATTGTTGAGCGAGTTGCTTAGCCCTCGGTTGGTTTTGTCGATAGCGGCGCTGGCCAGCGCCTGCGCATCTTCATCATCACTCACCGGTTTATTCAGCGCGGCAATTGCGCTGTCCAGCATCTCAAAAAGATTGCTATCCGTTCCCGGTTTAGCATTGCTGGTCAGGCTATCAAAAATCTTGTCGCCCGTATGACCAATCACCATTGAGCGTGAAGCATCGACCTGCTGCGCGACATTTTCCGAGCCGCCGACATACGTACCGTCATCGGTAAACGGTGCCGTATCGGTTTTATAACCGGCAAAAATATAGCGACCGTTGCCGTCCTGGCTGTTCGCCAGATTGAGAAGCTGATCGCGGATCCCTTGCAGGTCGGTTGCCAGTGAGGCCCGGTCATCATCGCTTAATGTGCCGTTCCCCGCATACACGATTTTCTCTTGCGCCGATTGAATCGCCGTGGTCACCTGCGCCAGCGTATTTTCTTCCATCGACACGCGCTGAGTGGCAAACGTGCGCGCGGTGGCAAACTGGCTGTTTTGCGCCTGCGCTTGCGACAGCACCACCGCCTGCGATGCCGCCACCGGGTCGTCGGATGCGCGGTTCACCCGCTTGCCGGTCGACATTTGTTCACCGTATTTCAGCCATTCAGACTGGGAATTCGTTATCCCGCGCATATTCTGCTGATACATCATCAGGGTGCTGACACGCATACGTTATTCCTCTCCTTAGCGAATATTAATCAGGGCATCAAACAGGGTGCTTGCCGTTTGCAGCACCTGGGCATTCGCCAGATAGTACTGCTGGAAGAGTTGCAGGTTGCCGTACTCTTCATCCAGGTTCACGCCGGAAATGGATTGCTGCTGTTTGCTGAGCTGGGTGACGACGTTGCTTTGCGTGGTGCTGCTGGTTTCAAGCGTCGAGGTTTTATTCCCGATATCGCTGACCAGCGCCGCATACGCGTCGTTAAAGGTTTTCGAATTTCCCACCAGCTTCGCGTTTTGCAAATCCAGCAGCGCCTGGCCGTTACGGTTATCGCTCTCGCCATTTTCCGCGTCATCAATACCCAGTGCGAGCTCAGATTCATCACTTATCGCCACGCTCATATTCACAATTGCATCGCTCACCGGCTTCACGGTAAAGCTGTCATTCTCTGCTGGCGTACCGCTCACCGTGACGGAGAGCCCGTCAAAGTTTAATGCGCCATCCTTCTGTTCCGCTTTCACCGTGGTGTTATCGGAAAGACGCGTCACCTGCCATTCACCGTTTTTATAACTCACGCGATAATCCGTGGCCTGTACGCTGGAGGCATCCGTCACTTCCGCCGCCAGCGACGCCTTACCGCTATTTTTGCTGTTCGCCACAACGGACGGGTCGCCAATCGTGAAGAAGTCCTTCCCGTCTTTTCCGTTCGCATCGACACCCTCTTTATGCTGGACGTTAAACGCATCCGCAAAGGCCAGCGCCATTTGGTTAAGGCTATTGCGAGTCTGGTCGAGATCCTGCGAGCGGAAGGTCAACAAACCGCCAAGCGAGCCGGTGTTAAGCAGTTTTTCCGGGATTTCAATATTCCCCGCGACGTTATCAACATACGCCACGGTGGTGCGCGTTGGGTCGCTGCTGCTCGGCACGGCGGCCAGCTGGCGGGCACTACTGCCCTGCACCAGCGTATAACCGTTCGCCATGGTGACGTTGAATGTTCCGCTATCCTGCACGTTCACTTCCACGCCCACCAGCTTGTTTAACTCGCTGACTAACTGATCGCGCTGATCGAGTAGGTCGTTAGGTGAAGCACCTGCACCCACGCCGGTCAGGCGCGAGATTTTATCGTTCAGGCTGGCAATCTGGTTCGCGTAGTTGTTGATTTGATCAACGGTGGTAGCGATAGAGAGATTCACCTGCTTATCCTGGTCGCGGAGATACTGATCGGCGACTTTAAACTGATTGACCAGACCATCCGCTTTACCCAAAACGGTCTGACGCGCGGCGGGATCTTCAGCGTTGCTCACCAGCGTTTGCATACTGGAGAAGAAATCCTGAAGCGTGGTGGAGAGAGAGTTTGTGGTGCCGGAAAGCATATCGTCGATTTTCGACATCTGCTCATAACGCGTGGTCAGCCCGCTGCTCTGGCTCTGCGCCGTTCGCAGTTGGTTGGTGATGAATGCATTATATTCGCGCTGAACGCCAGAAACGTAGACGCCATTGCCGACCCAGCCTCCCGCACCTAACGTACTGTTCGCCGAAGCGAGCACCGTGGTCTGGCGGGTATAGCCCGAGACGTTGTAGCTGGCAATATTATTACTGGTGGTATTCAGTGCCGACTGTGCCGCACTCAATCCACTCATGGCGCTATTGATTAAACTGGACATGTTCTTCCTTTTATACGTTCAGACGCGTGGCCTTTAATCGTTATCGGTCGCCGCCTGGCAAACTTGAGGTGTATCAGAAGAGATTTTCAATATCATTTCGGTACGCGCTGCTGACTTTGTCGCTTAAGGATTTAAGCTGTTGAATCATATTGGTTAGCTTGCGCGCATACTGCGGGTCAGTGGCGTATCCGGCATTCTGTAACGCCTGCGCCCCCTGCTCGGCGGTCGATGCGTTGGTAACCGCGGCATAGCGCGGGTTGCGTGTCAGTAAGCCGACGTAATCCGATAGCGCTTCCAGATACGAACCGTAGACGCGGAATTTCGCTTTCACCTTCTTTGCTTCACCGTTTTCATATTCGGTGGTGGTGATTTCCGTCACTGGCCCTTTCCAGTTGCCAGAGGCTTTCACGCCAAAAAGGTTATAGCTTGGCTCGCCGTTTTCACGGCGAATTTGCCGCTGGCCCCAGCCCGACTCCAGCGCGGCCTGCGCCAGAATCAGATGGTGCGGAATACCGCTCTGCTCACTCGCCACCTGCGCCGGAAGCGCCAGTTTCGCAAGGAAATCTTTGCTGTCGCCGGAGAGCGGCGCATCGCTGCCGCCGGGCGTTTTCGGCAGCGCTTTGCGCACCATCTGCGTCAGCGCATCGTTCTGGAAGCTGGTGACGGTTGGCAGGTCAAATTTCATCGGAACCTGGCCCACCGTGGCGGACGGTTCCTTCTGCGTTTGCATCTGCTTCACCATCTCTTCCGCCAGCCCCAGTCCTTTTCCGGCGGTCATCTGCTGGGCAATTTGCTGATCGTACATGCTGGTGTAAAGCCGGGTTTGGTCGCTGCTAAAGAGCCCATCCTTCGGCAGCGCCTCGCGCATACTCTTCAGCATCATCTGCACGAACATGCCCTCCACCTGACGGGCGACAGGCCGCAGGTTAGCCTGCGGATCCTGTCCGGCTTTCGCCTTGAGTTCGTTAAGCGATTGCGCATCCCACGCCGCGCTGGCGGTTAATTTGCTGTCGCCCAGCATCAGACGATCTCCACTTTCGCACGCAGGCATCCGGCACTTTGCATCGATTGCAGAATCGACATCAGCTCCATCGGCGTCGCGCCCAGCGCATTCAGCGCACGCACGACATTGTTGAGGTTGGCACTTTCCCGCACGCTTTGCAGCGAGCCGCCGCTCTGGCGCAGATCGATCTGCGTTTGCGGTGTCACCACCGTCTGGCCGCCGCCAAACGGTGTATCCGGCTGGCTAACCTGTGCCTGACGATTCACGGTAACGGAGAGGTTGCCCTGCGCCACCGCACAGGTATCCAGCGTCACTTCGCGGTTCATCACCACCGACCCGGTACGCGAGTTAATAATCACCTTCGCATCCTGCGGTACGCCGCCCACTTCCAGATTCTGGATATCCGCCAGCAAACGCACCTGACCGCTGCCGCCCTGCGGCGCGCGAACCTGCACCGTACGCGCATCCAGCGCGGTGGCGTTACCAAAACCACTGCGACGATTAATGGTGTCGGCAATCTGCTGCGCCATGGTGAAATCGTCCTGATTCAGCTGCAGGTTAATGGTATTCCCCGCACCAAACTGCGTTGGCAGTTCGCGTTCAATGGTGGCCCCGCCGGTAATGCGCCCGCCGTTAAGCTGGTTAACCTGCACGCTGCTGCCGCCCGCCGACGCGCCCGCGCCGCCCACCAGAATATTCCCCTGCGCCAGGGCATACACCTGGCTATCAACCCCCTTCAGCGGCGTCATCAACAGCGTACCGCCGCGCAGGCTTTTAGCGTTACCCATCGACGAAACCACCACATCGATAGTTTGCCCCTGACGTGCAAACGCCGGGAACTGGGCGGTGACCATTACCGCTGCCACGTTTTTCAGCTGCATGTTGGTGCCCGCCGGAACGGTGATCCCCAGTTGCGACAACATGTTGTTCAGGCTCTGGGTGGTGAACGGTGTCTGGGTAGTCTGGTCACCCGTGCCGTCCAGCCCAACCACCAGACCATAGCCAATCAGGGAGTTTTCCCTGACGCCCTGTACGCTGGTGAGATCGCGAATGCGATCGGCCTGTGCCAGGGTACTTACCAGAATCAGCGCCAAGCCAATCAGGGTTTTAAACATGTTCCACCTCATTACATCGGCGATAAATTCAGGAAGAAACGCTGCAACCAGCCCATATTCTGCGCTTCGTTGATATAGCCGTTGCCCACATATTCGATACGCGCATCCGCCACCTGAGTGGACGGCACGGTATTACTGCCGCTGATGGTGCGCGGGTTAACCACACCTGAGAAGCGGATAAATTCAGTGCCCTGATTAATGGCAATCTGTTTTTCCCCCACCACGTGGAGGTTGCCGTTCGCCAGAACCTGATCGACCGTGACGGTTAATGTACCGCTAAAGGTGTTGCTGGCATTGGCGCCGCCTTTACCGTTAAAGGTGTTACCGCCGGAGGCGTCAACATCCGCACGCGCGTTGCCGAATAGCCCTTGCAGATAGCGCGGCACGACGTCAAAGCCAAAGTTGGTTTTGCCGTCGCGGCTGGCGTTGGCAGAAGAACTCTTGCTGGCGCTGACGTTTTCCTGCAATACGATGGTGAGCGTATCGCCAATATTGCGCGGCCGACGGTCTTCAAACAGCGGCTGGTAGCCGTAGTTAATCGGCTGCGCCGTCTGAAATATTGAGCCGTTCGCTACCGGTACCGGGCCGGGGATCGGCTGCGCCGAGGTTGCGCCTTCCACCAGCGGCTTGCTGGGGATGAAGGCGCAACCGGTCATAGAGAGCGCCAGTGCCGTTAAAAGCGGATAACGAAACGCTGCGGTTTTTTGCATGGTTTTCATCTTTTGGTTTGCGCCGGATGCGCTGCGCTTATCCGGCCTACAAATTTCATCCGTTCGTAGGTCGGATAAGCGCAGCGCATCCGACAAATCCGGCACAACCCTTACAGTTGCGTCAGTTTCTGTAACATCTGGTCGGTGGTCGATACCGCCTTACTGTTAATTTCGTAGGCGCGCTGTACCTGAATCATATTGACCAGTTCTTCCGCCACGTTAACGTTAGAGGTCTCGACATACCCCTGATAGAGCAGCCCCGCGCCGTTCAAGCCCGGCGTGGAATCATTCGGCGCACCGGATGCCTGAGTCTCGACGTAGAGGTTTTCGCCAATGCTCTCCAGCCCGCTGTCGTTCATAAAGGTGGTCAGATTAAGCTGCCCCACCTGCACCGGGTTGGTCTGCCCCTGCTGGGTCGCGCTGACGATGCCATCGCGGCCAATGGTGATACTCAGCGTATTCGCCGGAATGGTGATCGCCGGCTGCACCTGGAAACCGCCTGCCGTCACCAGTTGACCATTCTGATCAACCTGGAACGAACCATCGCGGGTATACGCGGAAGTACCATCCGGCAGCAGTACCTGAAAGAAGCCCTGGCCTTTAATCGCCACGTCTTTGCTGTTATCGGTTTGCGACAAATTGCCCTGGCTGTGCAGACGTTCGGTGGCAACCGGGCGCACACCGGTACCAATCTGCAAACCGGACGGCAGCGTGGTTTGCTCTGAAGATTGCGCTCCCGGCTGACGTACCGTTTGATAAAGAAGATCTTCAAACACCGCACGCTGACGCTTAAAACCATTCGTACTGACGTTCGCCAGGTTGTTGGCGATAACGTCCATATTGGTTTGCTGCGCGTCGAGGCCGGTTTTGGCGATCCATAATGAACTGATCATGATTTTCCTTAGCTCATTGACAGCAACTGGTTAGCTTTCTGCGTGTTTTCATCCACGCTGCTGATAACCTTCATCTGCATTTCGAATCGGCGGGCGCTGGCTATCATATCGGCCATCGCCGCCACGGGTTTGACGTTACTGCCTTCCAGCACGCCGGACTGCAAACGGATAGACTGATCGGCCTGCAACATTGGGCCACGGGTAGCTTGCGCTTCTGCGGTCAGGCGAAATACGCCATCATCGCCGCGCACGATTTCCGTGTTATCTGCTTTCACCATTTTCAGCCGTCCCACCTGCGCCACCGTATTCGGCGGGTCACCAGGGTTGAGCGCTGAAATGGTTCCGTCCGCCGCGATGGTGATTTCCGCGCCTTCCGGCACGGTGAGCGGGCCACCATCGCCCATCACCGGATTACCCTGAATGGTCAGTTGCCCGGTTGGCCCTACCTGAATATTGCCGTTGCGGGTATACCCTTCCCCGCCATCGGCGGTTTGCACTGCCAGCCAGCCATCCTGTTGCAGCGCCACGTCCAGCGGACGTGAGGTGTAATCGAGCTGGCCTGGCGTCATATCCGCGCCCGGCGTGGAGGCCGTTACCAGCGTACGCGTCGGCACCGACAGCCCCTCTACCGGCACCGCGCGCATGGCGTTGAGCTGGGCGCGAAAGCCCGGCGTCGAACTGTTGGCGAGGTTGCTGGCGGTCACCGCCTGCTGCTCCATCGTCTGGCTCGCTGCGCCCATCGCCGTGTATATTGCGTGATCCATAAAGCTGCCTTATCGGGATTAACGCAGGTTAACCAGCGTGTTCAGGATCTGATCCTGAGTTTTAATGGTCTGGGCGTTGGACTGATAGTTGCGCTGGGCGACAATCATGTTGACCAGCTCTTTGCTGAGATCGACGTTAGAGGCTTCCAGCGCGCCGTTGGTCAGGCTACCGAAGTTGCCGCTGCCCGCGGTGCCCAGCAGCGCCACGCCGGAGGATTGCGTGGCAGACCAGACGTTATCGCCTTCCGATTGCAGACCTTCGTTGTTGGCGAAGTTCGCCAGTACGATTTGACCGAGCAGCTGGCTCTGTTCGTTGGAGTAGTTCCCGACCACGGTGCCATCTTCGTTGATCTGATAGCTCACCAGGTCGCCCGGCGCATAGCCGTTCTGCGAGGTAGCGACGATGTTGTTGGCGCCGGTATTCTGCTGCATGGAATTGAGGAAGCTCAGGGAGAAAGAACCGGCGGCGGAGCCGTTAAGTGCATCAATAGCGACCTGAATCTCAGGGTTTGCGTTGGCATCGGTTGCGAGGGCCCCCGTGTCGTCGTAATTACGGATCTCGCTCAGCGTGCCATTGCTGCTGAAGGACATCTGCGCCGCTTTCTTCGCTGCCGCGCCGCTGACGCTGGTGTCCTGGGTGTAGACATCCCACTTATTGTCATCGGTTTTTACGTAATAGATATTCATGTCATGGGCGTTACCCTGACTGTCGTAGACGGTAACCGTACCTTTCTTGTTGTAGCTGTCGGCATTAGCCGGATCGAACGTGGCGACGCTCGGTTTGGCATCCGTCGAGTTGAGGTTAACCTGCATCGCCGCGGTGGTAGTCTCTTTTGCCGACATCAGCGAGTTCGGGATGGTAATTGCCGTGGGATTCGCCCCCTGCTGAATAGTCGGCGGCGTACCGGACGCCGGATAACCGGTCACCTGCAAGCCCTGAGAGTTCACCAGCGTACGGTTTGCATCGAGGGAAAACTGGCCGTTACGGCTATAGAAAACGGAACCGTTACTGTCGGTGAGGCGGAAAAAACCGTTCTGGCTGATGGCGACGTCCAGCGCGCGTCCGGTGCTGGTCGTCGTCCCGTCAGTAAAGTCCTGAGTGATCCCGGCGACTTTCACCCCCAGCCCCACTTTTGAACCGGCAAACATATCGGCAAACGAGGCGGTGCCTGATTTAAAGCCGTAGGTTGCGGAGTTAGCAATGTTGTTGCCGATAACATCGAGATTACTGGACGCGGCATTCATGCCGCTGACTGCTTGGGAAAAGCCCATGATTCACTCCTGAATTAAATAATCTGACGAACTTCGTCGAGCGTGGTGGTGCCGTAAGTGCCGAGATCTAACTGGTTGCCGTTGCCGCTCAGCGTCACGCCCTGCACCAGCGCAAATTTCAGCGGCTGCGCCACCAGTTGCGTGGTGCCGCTGCTGGCGGTAATGCTGACGTTGTACGCGCCATCCGCTACCGCCGCACCGTCCGTGCCGGTACCGTCCCAGGTAAAGGTGTGCACGCCTGCGCTCAGCGCGCCGATATCCAGCGTTTTGACGACATTGCCGTTACTGTCGGTTATCGTGGCGGTCACTTTGTCGGCCGCCTGCTCAAGCTCAACGCCAAACGGCGTGGTGTCCGTGCCGTCGCCATCGCTGTTTTTGCCCGCCAGCACGGTAGTACCGGGGATCATCACGCCGTGACCAATCAGCGATGACGCCTGCAATGATTTGCTGCTGTCGATTTGCCCGGAAATGGAGCCCAGCGACGTATTGAGTTTCTCAATACCGCTTACGGTGCTGATTTGTGCCAGCTGGCTGGTGAGCTGGCTGTTATCCATCGGGTTGGTGGGATCCTGATTTTTCAGCTGCGCCACCAGCAGCGTCAGGAAACTGTTCTGTAAATCATCCGCGCTGCTGCTGGTCAGCGACCCGCTGTTACTGGTTGCGCTGGTTGCGCTGGTGCTATTGACGTTCACTGCAATGGACATTGTTCTCTCCGTTATTGACCCAGCGTGAGGGTTTTGAGCATCATGCTTTTCACGGTGTTCATCACCTCGACGTTGGCCTGATAGCTGCGCGAAGCCGACAGGGTGTTGACCATCTCACCGACCACATCAACGTTTGGCATGCGCACATAGCCTTTCGCATCCGCCAGCGGGTTACCCGGCTGGTAGACCAGCTTGTCGGGCTCCTGGCTTTCAATCACATCGGCCACTTTCACCCCGCCCGTTGCCGCACCCGGCTGCGCATCCACCTGGAAAACCACCTGCTTTGCGCGATACGGTTGGCCGTCCGGGCCGGTCACGCTGTCGGCGTTTGCCAGGTTACTGGCAGCCACGTTCAGCCGCTTGGACTGCGCGGTGAGTGCGGAGCCCGCCACATCAAAAATATTCAGTAAAGCCATGCATTAATTCCCCTGCTGGAGGACGCTCATCATCCCCTTGATTTGCCCGCCCAGTACCGTAAGCCCGGTCTGGTACTGCAAACTGTTGTCGGCGAACTGCGTGCGCTCGCGATCCATATCGACGGTGTTCCCGTCCAGCGCGGGCTGATCGGGAATGCGGTAGAGCAAATCGGTGGCAGCAGATGAGAGGTTTTGTGCGGGTATGTGACGAACGGATGTGAGCGACAGCGCCACGCCGTTGGTGCCCGCCCGTCCTCGCTCCATCACTTTTTTCAGTTCACTGGCAAAATCGATATCGCGCGCCTGATACCCCGGGGTATCAGCGTTGGCGATATTGGCGGCCAGAATCTCCTGGCGCTCAGCGCGCAGATTCAGGGCTTCCTGTTGAAAACGCAGCGCGGCGTCGAGTTTATCGAGCATGGCTCCTCCGCAGATGACAAAATTCCAGCCGACAGCTTAATTCGCCTTATGCGCGCGTTATCGCCGGAATAAACGCAATATGCGTCGCTATTTATTCCGTTGATGTCGGCTGTGGATGCGTAAAATACTCACACTACCCTCTCTGACGGAGTGTTCGATGCCGAAGCTCACTACCTCGCTGGCCGCGTGTTTACTGCTCGCCAGCCCGTTCACCCTGGCGCAGGATCTGCAAAGCCAGCTGTCGACGTTTTTCAGCCAAAGGCTGGAAGGGTTAAGTGATGAGGTGGTGGTGCAACTGCGTAGCCCGCTCGCGATGTTGCCCACCTGTGAGCAACCGGTGCTCAGTACGCCTGGCAATGCCCGGCTGTGGGGGAACCTGAACGTGGTGGCGCGCTGCGGTAATGAGAAACACTATTTGCAGGTGACGGTTCAGGCCACGGGCAATTATGTGGTCGCTGCCGGGCCGATTGTGCGTGGCTCCGTGCTGAATGCGCAATCGGTCGCCCTGAAACGTGGTCGTCTGGATCAGTTGCCGCCACGCACGATGCTGGACATCAATCAGGCGCAGGACGCGGTCAGCCTGCGCGATGTTGCCGCCGGGCAAGCGTTACAGCTGACCATGATTCGCGCCGCCTGGCGGGTAAAAGCCGGGCAACGCGTCCAGGTCATCGCGAAAGGCGACGGTTTTAGCGTCAACAGTGAAGGTCAGGCGCTGAATAACGCCGCCGTGGCGCAAAATGCACGCGTGAGAATGTCCTCAGGCCAGGTGGTCAGCGGCGAAGTGAATACGGATGGGAATGTTCTGATTAACTTATAATCTTCATAAAGAAAGTACGGCGATTGCCGATAAAGTATTAACAAATGAAAATGGCAATCCCCGCGCCATCATAAGCCTCCATGAGGAAAGCACATGAGCATTGAACGTACATCGCCTCTGAATCCTGTTAACGCGGTACAGGCTCGCGAACCAAACGAGACCCAGACGCCGAAAGCGCGTGTGGAAAAAAACGCTGAGATTAACAGCACCAGCGTCAAACTAAGTGACGCACAAACAACCTTAACGCAATCGGATACGCGTGATATCAACATGGATCGCGTGGAAGCGTTGAAAACCGCTATTCGCAACGGTGAGCTGAAAATGGATACCGGTAAAATTGCTGATGCGTTGATTCAGGAAACGCAGAATTATCTACAGAGTAACTAACCGCATGAGTCGTCTGCCCGATATTTTGGATCAAATGACCGCTATCCTGAACTCGCTTAAAGAGGTAATGGATGCCGAGCAACAGCAGCTTTCAGCCGGAAGCGTAAACGGAAGTCTGCTGCAGCGCATAACCGAAGATAAAAGCTCGCTGCTGGCGGCGCTTGATTATCTGGAACAACAGCGTCGCGTAGAGCAGGAAGCGCAGCGTTGCGCCAATGACGACGATGTGGCATCGCGCTGGCTGAACATTACGCAGAAAACGCAGCAACTGCGTTTTCTCAATCAGCACAACGGCTGGTTGCTGGAAGGCCAAATCGCCCGAAACCAGCAGGCGCTGGAGGTGCTGAAGCCTTATCAGGAGACGGGATTGTATGGCAAGGATGGGCAAACGGCGGGACAACCGCGCAGCGGCAAGAAATTTACCGTCTAACCGCAATCAGGACGGCGGGAAATATCACGCTCCCGCCGCCGCATCTTATTACGCCGTCCGGCGTGCGAACTCTTTTACTTTGAAACCCAACACCGCAAGCGTGGCGAAGTAGGCAACAATCCCGACGACAACCACGGCCATCAGGCGTAACAGGCGCATCGGCATAGTCCCCTGCGACCACTCTGGCATGACGTGCATCATCCCCAGCAGCGCCGCAGCCATTACCAGCACCGCAACAATCAGACGCACGAGGAATTTGCTCCAGCCCGGCTGTGGGGTAAATATTTTCTGCTTACGCAACTGCCAGTAGAGCAGGCTGGCGTTCAGACAGGCCGCCAGACCAATCGACAGCGACAGACCCGCGTGTTTCAGCGGGCCAATAAACGCGAGGTTCATCAGCTGGGTCATAATCAGCGTCACAATCGCGATTTTCACCGGCGTTTTGATGTCCTGACGCGAGTAGAATCCTGGCGCAAGGACTTTCACCACGATAAGCCCCATCAGACCGACGGAATAGGCCACCAGCGCACGCTGCGTCATCGCCGCATCAAACGCAGTGAATTTACCGTACTGGAACAGGGAAACGGTCAGCGGTTTCGCCAGAATACCCAGCGCCACGGCGCTCGGCAGCGCCAGCAGGAAGCACAGACGCAGCCCCCAGTCCATCAGACGGCAATATTCATCATGATTACCGCTGGCAAAGCTTTTCGACAGCGACGGCAGAAGAATCGTCCCCAGCGCCACGCCCAGCACGCCGGACGGGAACTCCATCAGACGGTCAGCGTAGTACATCCACGAAACGGAACCGGAAACCAGGAAAGAGGCGAAAATGGTGTTGATAATCAATGAAATCTGGCTGACGGAGACGCCCAAGATAGCCGGCCCCATTTGCTTCACCACGCGCATCGCGCCCGCATCTTTTAAATTGATGCGCGGCAGCACCAGCATGCCAATTTTTTTCAGATGCGGCAGCTGATAAGCCAGCTGGAGCACGCCGCCAACGGTCACCGCCCACGCCAGCGCCAGCACCGGTGGATTGAAATACGGCGCTGCAAACAGCGCAAAGCCAATCATGCTGACGTTAAGCAGCGTCGGCGCAAACGCAGGCACCGAGAAGCGGTTCCAGGTGTTAAGAATGGCCCCCGCCAGCGAGGCGAGTGAAATCAGCAAAATATAGGGGAAGGTAATGCGCAGCAGCTGTGAGGTGAGGTTAAATTTATCCGCCGTATCGGCAAAGCCCGGTGCGGTAATCGTGATAACCCACGGCGCCGCCAGCATGCCAATGACCGTCACCAGCGCTAACGCCAGCGTCAATAAACCGGAAACATACGAGACAAATACGCGGGTCGCGTCTTCGCCCTGCTTGCTTTTGTATTCCGCGAGAATCGGCACAAAAGCCTGAGAAAATGCGCCTTCAGCAAAAATTCGACGCAGCAGGTTAGGCAGCTTGAACGCCACAAAGAAGGCATCGGTCGCCATTCCTGCGCCAAACACCCTTGCCACAATGGCATCACGCGCAAAACCCAGCACGCGCGAAAACATGGTCATCGAGCTGACAGCCGCCAGCGATTTTAATAGATTCATTAACGTGTTATTCCACAACCGGAAGCAAAATGCCTGCAACAGCCCGGCGCGATTGCCGGGCTGCGGTTTACAGGCAGGAGCCTGAAGAGGCGTTAGTCTACCGGGTTCGGGATGAATTGCTACTGCCAGATGTTACAGCAGGTTATTCATCAACGGCCTCGCGCCACAGCGCTTCGACGATGCGTTGCGCCATCAGCGCCTGGTCGCCAGCAGTTTCCGGAACCGTCTGATTTTGCACACATTCAATAAAGTGGCGTGCACAGCCGACGAATCCGCGCTGCTCAAGCGTGGTCTGCCAGCCGGGCACGGGACGGGTGAGCACGCCTGCGCCCCGCTCTTCTCGCCATTCACGCATATCGGTGATGTCATACAGCGCGCCGTCCGTCACCGCCTGCACCCATTCGCGCTGGCTACCGGCGCGGCGATGCATGCTAGTTGTGACGCTAAGCGTTGGATGGCTGAAGTGATGCTCAGCGTAGAGCATCTCACCGTCGTCTGTGGTTTGTAGCGTGCCGCTGCTTAAGGGCGCATTACCGCCCACCAACCACAGCGCGGTGTCGACCACATGGAGATAATCATCCAGCAGCGTGAAGTGCAGGTCATGCGGTCCGACGCTGTCGGTACGGTGTTTATCCATTCGCAGCGACGCCGCATTGGCGAGATTGCTTTTCAGCTCACGATAGAGCGGTGCGAAACGGCGATTAAAACCCACCATCAGCGTTAACTTCTTGCGTGCGGCCAGCTCGACCAGACGCTCAGCATCGCTCAGTTTCTCCGCCAGCGGTTTATCGACGCAGACGTGCACGCCCGCGTTCAGCAGTTCGCTGACCACCGAATAGTGAGACGCCGTTGCGCTGTGGACAAACACCGCATCGCACTGCGCCGCCAGCGAGGCTAACGAATCCGCATACGGCATGCGGTAAGTTTCGCACACTTTCAGCGCTTTCTCTTTACCTGGTGACCACGCCGCCTGTAGCGTCCAGTCGGTGGCGGCGCTGAGTACCGGAAGCCACGCCTTCTGCGCGATCCCGCCCAGCCCCACCACGCCTACGCGTAATTTCGCCATCGTTATTCTCCGAGATGCGCCAGCAGGGAATCCAGACGCTGTTTCAGCTCTGCCACTTCGCCTTCCAGTGCATCGACGCGCGCGCGGAGATCGTCATCCGCCGGGGCGACATCATCGGCGACCTGGGCCAGCACTTCCATTTCACCGCTGAAAAGGTGCATATAGCGGCTCTCGCGTTTGCCCGGCTCGCGCGGCAGGCGCATTACAAACGGGCCATCATCGCGCGTAGCCAATCGCTCAAGCGTGGCTTCCACTTCCGCCATATCGCTGAATTCATGCATGCGCTGGGCGCGGCCACGCAACTCGCCCGGCGTTTGCGCGCCGCGCAGGAGCAGCGTGGTGATAATTGCCACTTCGGCGCTGGAAAGTTTCAAATCGCCAAATTCAGAATTACAGAAACGTTGTTCGTACTTGGTCACGCGGTTACCAAAACCGCTGACCGTACGCAGATAGTGACGTTTAACCAGCGTATCCAGCAGATCCTGTACATCAGAATCGCTGAGCGTCATTACCGGTTCGCGGTTGGTTTTCTGGTTACAGGCCGTCACTACGCCGTTAATCGACAGCGGATACTGTTCAGGCGTCGTCACCTGTTTTTCCAGCAGGCAGCCAATCACGCGCGCTTCAAGCGGGCTTAACTCATATTTCATCTCTTCTCCTTAGCGACCGGCTGTCCATTCTTGTGTCGTGAGTGCGGTCAATACGTGGTCACGCCATTCGCCGTCAATCAGCAAATAGTTTTTGGCATAACCCTCTTTTTCAAAACCCAGCCGCGCCAGTAAATCGCCGCTGCGCTGATTGTGCGGCATATAGTTAGCCATTATGCGGTGAATATGTTGGGTACGTTGCATATAGCGGATAGCGCTGGTCAGGGCTTCAAACATCAGCCCCTGCCCCTGCCATTTTTGCCCAATCGAGTAGCCGAGATAGCAGGCGTGGAACGAGCCGCGCACCACGTTAGAGAAATTGGCGACGCCAATGATTTCTTTCTCCTCGGGGTCGAGCAGTGCAAAATAGTAAGCGCTTCCCTGCTTGTGAAATTCATTAATCATCGACAAGCGAGCCTGCCAGCCGGAAGGATAACAGTGGCTATCGTCACGGATGGGCTCCCAGGGTTTCAAAAACTGCCTGTTTTCTGCGTAATAATCGGCAAGACGCCATGCATCACGGTCATGGACCAGACGCACAACCAGACGATCGGTTGTCAAACGCACTTTCGGTACGTTACTGCGATAGCCAAACATCTCTTACTCCTGTACCTGAATAATAACCCGGGTTAACTCACTATACCTGTCCTCAGGGGGTCTGTGAAAACAGCAACATACCTTTTTTTAAACCCCGATCGCGATTTCGATAAACAAGCTCAATCAAAGCAGCATTTTGATAAAAAAATATTGTCGCTGGCAATATGGGAAAAGGTGAAGCGACCCGGCAGAATGGAGATGTTCATCTCTTTTTATTCCCCTGGAGGGGAAATGTCCCGCGTATCGCAGGCAAGGAGCCTGGGTAAATATTTCCTCTTAGTCGATAACATGCTGGTTGTGCTGGGCTTTTTTGTCGTCTTTCCGCTGATCTCCATTCGTTTTGTCGATCAGATGGGCTGGGCGGCATTAATGGTCGGGATTGCGCTCGGTCTGCGCCAGCTCATTCAACAAGGTCTGGGTATTTTTGGCGGCGCGATTGCGGACCGCTTTGGCGCCAAACCGATGATTGTGACCGGCATGCTGATGCGCGCGTGCGGTTTTGCCATTATGGCGGTCGCGCACGAGCCGTGGGTGCTGTGGCTCTCTTGTTTGCTTTCCGGGCTCGGCGGTACGCTGTTCGATCCGCCGCGTTCCGCACTGGTGGTGAAGCTGGTGCGTCCGGCGCATCGTGGCCGTTTTTTCTCATTATTGATGATGCAGGACAGCGCCGGAGCGGTCATCGGCGCGCTGATGGGCAGTTGGCTGCTGCAATATGACTTCCGTCTGGTGTGCAGCGCGGGTGCGGTACTGTTCATTCTGTGCGCTATCTTTAACGCCTGCTATCTTCCGGCGTGGAAACTTTCTACCGTGAGAACGCCAGTACGCGAAGGGCTTGCGCAGGTGCTGCGTGACAAGCGTTTTGTCACCTACGTGTTAACCCTCACCGGGTACTACATGCTGGCGGTACAGGTGATGCTGATGCTGCCAATCATGGTGAACGATATTGCGGGCTCACCTTCTGCCGTCAAATGGATGTACGCCATCGAAGCGGCGCTTTCACTGACCCTGCTCTACCCTATCGCACGATGGAGCGAAAAACGTTTTCGCCTTGAGCAGCGCCTGATGGCAGGTCTGCTGATCATGACGGTTTCCATGTTGCCGATTGGTCTGGCAACCTCGCTACAGCAGTTATTCACGCTGATTTGTACGTTCTACATCGGTTCGATTATTGCGGAGCCGGCGCGTGAAACGCTGAGCGCACATCTGGCAAATGCCCGCGCACGCGGCAGCTATATGGGCTTCAGCCGTCTGGGTCTGGCCTTTGGCGGCGCACTCGGCTACACCGGTGGCGGCTGGCTATTTGACAGCGGGAAAGCGCTAAATCAGCCGGAACTGCCGTGGGCGATGCTGGGGCTTATCGGCATCATCACGTTTGTCGCCTTATGGTGGCAGTTCAGTCCAAAACGCGCCGCCTCCGGTATGCTTGAACCCCGTCATTAACTCTTTTATTGCGCATCATTGCTGGCCTGCAAATCACGCAGGCCATCAGTAAAATCTCATCCTAAGAAAGAAGAGATGGCACTTTCAGTATTTTCCGCTGTCATAATCACGACTGAAAGCGCAAGCTGCCTGTGGACAGGATTACAGCACAGCATCATATTGAGGAACTTCATGAAGAAATTTTTTGTCATTGCCGCACTGATCGTTGGCGGCCTGGTGGCGGGTTGTAATCAACTGACGCAATACACAGTGAGTGAACAGGAAATTAATCAGGCACTGCAAAAGCACAATAATTTCTCGAAAGATATTGGCCTGCCCGGCGTGGCCGACGCGCACATCGTGCTGAAT
This sequence comes from Pseudocitrobacter corydidari, assembly GCF_021172065.1. NCBI lineage: Bacteria > Pseudomonadati > Pseudomonadota > Gammaproteobacteria > Enterobacterales > Enterobacteriaceae > Pseudocitrobacter > Pseudocitrobacter corydidari. The sequence goes on from NZ_CP087880.1 coordinate 1,792,433, forward strand.
AATCTCACCAGCGCCATTGGCCGTGAAGAGCCGAATAAAGTCACCCTCACCGGTGACGCTAAACTGGATTTAAACTCGCTGTTTGGCAGTCAGAAAGCGACCATTGACCTGAAACTGAAAGCGTTACCGGTCTTCAACAAAGAGAAAGGTGCGATTTTCCTGCAAGAGATGGAAGTCGTCGATGCCAAAGTGACGCCGGAGAAAATGCAATCGGTGGTGCAAACTTTGGTGCCTTATCTGAACCAGTCACTGCGCAATTACTTTAATCAGCAACCGGCTTACGTGCTGAAAGAAGATGCCAGCAAAGGCGAAGCGCTGGCTAAAAAATATGCGAAAGGCATTGAGGTAAAACCAGGACAAATTATCATCCCGTTTACTGATTAACATCGTAAAAAAGACGCCCGGCGGATATTTTCGTCGGGCGTCTTTTTTTGCAGAAAGGAGTGCAAAGGAAAACGTTTACGTTTATCCTTAGTGCCCGGCAAAAAACAGCCCTAATGACTGATTTCCCACCAGGCCGGAGCACACCCATGACCGCATTACCGCAAGTTCTGAAAATTCGCCGCCCAGACGACTGGCATATCCATCTGCGTGATGGTGAGATGCTGAAAACCGTCGTGCCTTATACCAGCGAGCTCTATGGTCGTGCGATCATCATGCCAAATCTGGTACCGCCTATCACCACCGTGGAAGCGGCTATCAGTTACCGCCAGCGCATTCTGGACGCCGTTCCGGCTGGCCACGATTTTACTCCGCTGATGACCTGTTACCTCACCGACTCTCTCGATCCGAATGAAGTGGAGCGCGGTTTTCAGGAAGGCGTATTTACGGCAGCTAAGCTTTATCCGGCAAACGCAACGACCAACTCCAGCCACGGCGTCACCAGTATTGATGCCATCATGCCGGTGCTGGAGCGGATGGAAAAACTCGGAATGCCGCTGCTGGTTCACGGTGAAGTCACTCACGCCGACATCGATATTTTTGACCGCGAAGCACGCTTTATCGAGACGGTTATGGAGCCGTTGCGCCAACGTCTGCCAGGGCTGAAAGTGGTGTTTGAACACATCACCACCAAAGATGCCGCAGATTATGTGCGTGAGGGTAATGAACTGCTGGCGGCGACCATCACCCCGCAACATCTGATGTTCAACCGCAACCACATGCTGGTTGGCGGCGTGCGCCCGCATCTTTACTGCCTGCCGATCCTCAAACGTAATATCCACCAGCAGGCGCTGCGCGAACTGGTTGCCAGCGGCTTCGAGCGCGCATTCCTCGGGACTGACTCCGCGCCGCATGCGCGTCATCGCAAAGAAGCCAGCTGCGGCTGTGCAGGCTGCTTTAATGCGCCCACCGCGCTGGGTAGCTATGCCACCGTCTTTGAAGAGATGAACGCGCTACAGCACTTCGAAGCCTTCACCTCGCTAAATGGCCCACGTTTTTACGGCCTGCCGGTGAATGAATCGACCGTTGAGCTGGTACGTGAAGAGAGCCAGGTGGTTGAGAGCATTGCTCTTTCTGACGATACCCTGATCCCCTTCCTCGCCGGCGAAACCGTACGCTGGACGGTAAAAAAATAAATCGCACGCTCCCTGTTGTAAGTTTTTCGCTTTAACTGTATAAACATACAGTACACATACAGGGGGCAACCATGCGCATTGAAGTGACTATTGCTAAAACCACAACCCTCCCCGCTGGCGCGCTTGACGCTCTGGCGGGTGAACTCTCCCGACGAATTAACAATCAGTTTCCGGATAGCGGCGGCACCGTTTCGGTGCGCTACGCATCGGCAAATAACCTTTCGGTTATCGGTGGCATTAAAGAAGACAAAGACCGGATCAGCGACATTCTCCAGGAGACCTGGGAAAGCGCGGATGACTGGTTTATAACCGATTAATTTGCTCCCTCATTGTGTTCTTTGCCGGGTCGCCCCGGCTTTTTTATTTCTCGCCGCCCCGCTTCTTTTTGACCTTATTCTGATTCCATTAATAAAATCCCAGCCATAATGGTGATTTATTGCGCAACAAAACGCGTACTTTAGGAATTTGTGTTGCATTTTATTTAAAATCTCGAATATTAAGTAAGTTGTTGGTATACTGAAAAAGCTTCGAAAAAAACCTGCATTGAACCTCGAGAGTTGTTGCCTTTTAACAAAGATATAAGGGGTTATGATGGAAAAGAATAATGAAGTCATCCAGACCCATCCCCTCGTCGGATGGGACATCAGCACCGTTGATAGCTACGATGCGCTGATGCTGCGCCTGCACTACCAAGACCCCAATGAATCGAGCAAGAAAGAAGCTGAAATAGGTCAAACGCTTTGGTTGACTACCGATGTCGCTCGTCAATTTATTTCTATATTAGAGGCGGGCATCGCCAAAATTGAATCCGGCGATTACCAGGCGAATGAGTATCGCAGGCATTAGTGCTGATACGAATAATTATCAAACAGGCACCTTCGGGTGCCTTCTTTATTTTCAGGCTTGTATCCATCCTCCTTGTTAATTACCCTGCTATACACACCATCCTGCATGCTGATGCGGCTTATCAAAAAACAATTCCAGGAAGCGCTATGCAATATGACTTAATCATTGTCGGCAGTGGCTCCGTCGGGGCGGCAGCCGGATACTACGCCCGTAAAGCGGGACTAAATGTCCTGATGACCGATGCCCACATGCCGCCGCATACCGAAGGCAGCCACCACGGCGACACGCGTCTGATTCGCCACGCGTATGGTGAAGGCGAAAAATATGTTCCTCTGGTGCTGCGCGCGCAGCAATTGTGGGACGCGCTGGCCGCTACCAGCGGTGAAGCGCTGTTTGAACGTAGCGGCGTGGTGAATCTTGGCCCGGCAGATTCAACCTTTCTTGCCACCGTCGCGGAGAGTGCGGAAAAATTCGGCCTTGATGTAGAGCGACTGGATGCCGCAGGCGTGATGGCCCGCTGGCCTGAAATTCAGGTGCCCGAAGACTATCAGGCCATCTTTGAGCCAGCGTCTGGCGTGCTGAAAAGCGAGCTGGCGGTAAAAACAGTGATCGCGCTGGCAAAGGAAGCGGGTTGCGCGCAGCTCTTCAATTGCCCCGTCACCGGGATTGAACATCACGCTAACGGAGTCGCGATAGAAACGTCAGAAGGCCGCTTTGAAGGGAAAAAACTGCTGCTCAGCGCCGGTACCTGGGTTAAGCAACTCTACCCGCAATTGCCAATACAACCGGTTCGGAAAGTGTTTGCCTGGTTCCAGGCCGACGGGCGTTACAGCCGCAAAAATAACTTCCCGGCGTTTACGGGTGAATTGCCTAACGGCGACCAGTTCTACGGTTTCCCGGCAGTTGAGAATGAACTTAAAATCGGCAAGCATAACGGCGGTCAGCTTATCAATACGCCGCAAGGACGCAAACCGTTCGGTACCGTCGCCACCGATGGCTCTGAGGCGTTCAGCTTCCTGCGTAATATTCTGCCCGGTATTGGCGGCTGTTTGCACGGCGCAGCCTGTACCTATGACAACACGCCGGATGAAGATTTTATTATCGATACGCTGCCCGGTCAGCCAAATACCTTGCTGATTGGCGGGTTGAGCGGCCATGGGTTCAAGTTCGCGACCGTGCTGGGTGAAATTGCCACACGATTCGCGCAGTCACAGCCAGAAACCTTTAACCTGGCGCCCTTCTCGCTTTCCCGTTTTGACGATTAATTGGTGCGGTTTGCCTGATGGCGCTGCGCTTATCAGGCCTACACACGAAAGCACCTGACAAAAACACAGGCACATACGATGATGTGCCTTTAAAGAGAACAACAATGCAGCGTCTATATCACTACCTGGTCAACAACCTGCGCGAACACTTTATGATTTACGTCGCGCTCTGTCTGCTGCTGGCCCTGATCGATCTAATCTGGATTTTCTTCGCCTGATCACTGAGGATCAGGAATACCCAGTTTAGTATTCAGCCGCCCGCGTGATTTATTGAAAATCTTGTTGCCATTTTCACGTCCGGCGCGGCGTTTACGCTGCTCTTCTTCCGGCAGTTTGTGCTCTTCCTGGCAGGCTTCGCTACAGCAGCCGTCATATTTCTCTGCGCAGGTCGGGCACTGAATGAAGAGCAGATGGCAGCCGTCGTTCAGACAATTGGTGTGACTATCGCAAGCCGTCCCGCACTGGTGACAGTGGGCAATCACCTCATCGGAAATACGCTCCCCCATCCGCTCGTCAAAAACAAAGTTCTTGCCGATAAAGCGCACCGGTAGTCCCTGCTCACGCGCGCGGCGGGCATATTCAATAATGCCGCCCTCAATATGCCACACCTGCTTAAACCCGTTGTGTTTCATCCAGGCGCTCGCTTTTTCGCAGCGAATTCCCCCGGTGCAGTACATCACAATCTTCTTGTCTTTATGTTCCTGCATCATCTCGACGGCTTTCGGTAGCTGATCGCGGAACGTATCTGCCGGGATCTCCATGGCGCGTTCGAAATGGCCGACTTCATACTCATAGTGGTTGCGCATATCGATGAACACCGCATCCGGGTCGTCCAGCATTGCGTTCACTTCCGCCGCTTTTAAGTAAGCGCCGACATCGTTCGCATCAAACGAGGGATCATCAATGCCGTCCGCCACAATGCGGTCGCGGACTTTCATGCGTAGCACCCAGAACGATTTGCCGTCGTCATCCAGCGCGATGTTAAAGCGCAGCCCGTCCAGCGCAGGGTCAAAACCGTACAAAAGCTCACGCAGTGCATCGACATTGCTTGCAGGAACGCTAATCTGCGCGTTGATCCCTTCATGGGCCAGATAGATGCGACCAAACACTTTCAGTTCGGAAAGTGCGAGGTAAAGGGCATCACGGGTCGCTTTCGGGTTAACGATGGTGAAATACTTATAGAATGAGATTGTCGTACGCGGCTCGGTTTCAGCGAGCATCTGCGCCTTCAATGTCTCATTCGATATGCGGTTATGTAACACTGGCATGGTGCTCTAATCCTGCAAAAGGGAATGAAATGTATAGATCGGGCGGATGATATAGCAATCATCGACAATTTACATCCACACATTTTGCGCTACATTTGTTTCTCCATCAAAACACAGAATGAAACATTTGCACGAATTATCGACACTCGTACTCTGGTCAGGTTTGGCTGGCGGGAAAATAGTGCGACAATAGCGGAAGTGGCTCGATAAAACAGGAAAGACATGACCCAGTTACCCAAATTTACCGCGGCGTTGCTGCATCCACGTTACTGGCTAACCTGGCTGGGAATTGGCCTGCTGTGGCTGATCGTACAGTTACCCTACCCCATCATTTATCGTCTCGGCAATGCCATTGGTCGCGTGGCGCTGCGTTTTATGAAACGGCGATCCCAAATTGCTTATCGCAATCTCGAATTATGTTTCCCGCAAATGAGTGAAGCCGAGCGTCATCAACATGTGGTGAAGAATTTCGAATCGGTCGGTATGGGCCTGATGGAAACCGGGATGGCGTGGTTCTGGCCCGATCGCCGTATCGATCGCTGGACGGATGCCAGCGGTCTGGAGCATATCTCCGCCATGCAGGAACAGAAACGCGGTATTTTGCTGATCGGTATTCACTTTCTCACGCTCGAAATGGGTGCTCGAATGTTCGGTTTCTTCAACCCGGGCATCGGCGTCTATCGCCCGAATGACAACCCGGTTATCGATTTACTGCAAACCTGGGGGCGGATGCGCTCCAATAAATCGATGATTGACCGGAAAGATTTGAAAGGCATGATCCGTGCACTGAAAAACGGCGAAATCGTCTGGTATGCACCAGACCACGACTACGGCCCGCGCGCCAGCGTCTTTGCGCCGTTGTTTGCCGTTGAGCAAGCCGCTACCACGTCAGGCACCTGGATGCTGGCACGCATGTCGAAAGCCAGTATTGTGCCCTTTGTGCCGCGCCGCAAACCCGACGGCAAAGGCTACGAGTTGATTATCCTTGAGCCGGAACTCTCCCCGCCGCTGGATGATGCAGAAACCACGGCCGCCTGGATGAACAAGATCGTCGAGAAGTGCATCATGATGGCCCCGGAGCAGTATATGTGGCTACACCGCCGCTTCAAGACGCGCCCGAAAGGGATGCCTTCCCGCTACTGAACGTTAGCGCAGCCTTCACGGCTGCGCTGATGCCTGGCATTGCAGTAACAATCACACGAGCGCATAATTAGCAGGCTTATTGAATTATCTGTTCCCCCTGCTCACTTTTGGAATTTTATGCCTGCTTCTGATGTTGATGCTCCCATAAACTGGAAACGTAATCTAACCATCGCCTGGCTTGGCTGCTTTCTGACCGGCGCGGCATTCAGCCTGGTGATGCCTTTTCTTCCTCTGTACGTCGAGCAACTTGGCGTGACCGGCCACAGTGAACTTAATCTGTGGTCAGGGATTGTCTTCAGTATTACGTTCCTGTTTTCCGCCATTGCTTCGCCCTTCTGGGGCGGTCTGGCCGATCGAAAAGGCCGAAAAATCATGCTGCTGCGCTCGGCGCTGGGAATGGCTATCGTCATGCTGCTGATGGGTCTGGCGCAGAATATCTGGCAATTTTTAGTGCTGCGCGCGCTGCTGGGTGTGCTGGGCGGTTTTGTGCCCAATGCCAATGCGCTGATTGCCACCCAGGTACCACGAAATAAAAGCGGCTGGGCGTTGGGGACACTCTCAACGGGTGGCGTCAGCGGTGCGCTCCTCGGGCCGCTGGCAGGCGGTTTGCTGGCGGATAGCTACGGTTTACGACCCGTCTTTTTCATTACCGCCACGGTGCTGTTCCTGTGCTTTGTATTGACCTTGCTGCTGATTCGCGAACAGTTCACCCCGGTAAATAAAAAAGAGATGCTTCACGCCCGTGAGGTAATAAGCTCGCTGAAGAACCCCAAACTGGTGCTCAGCCTGTTTGTCACCACCCTGATTATTCAGGTCGCCACCGGCTCTATTGCGCCGATCCTGACGCTTTACGTGCGCGATCTCGCAGGCAACGTCAGCAACATTGCGTTTATCAGCGGGATGATTGCCTCCGTACCCGGCGTCGCCGCGCTGCTGAGCGCGCCAAGGCTTGGCAAACTGGGCGACAGAATTGGCCCGGAAAAGATTCTTATCACCGCGCTGATCCTCTCCGTGCTGCTGTTGATCCCCATGTCTTTTGTACAAAACCCGTTGCAGCTTGGCATCCTGCGTTTTCTGCTCGGCGCCGCCGATGGCGCCCTGCTGCCCGCGGTGCAAACGCTGCTGGTGTATAACGCCAGCAACCAGATTGCCGGGCGGGTGTTCAGCTATAACCAGTCGTTTCGCGATATTGGCAACGTGACCGGACCACTGATTGGCTCGGCGGTGTCGGCGAGCTACGGTTTTCGCGCGGTCTTCTGCATTACCGCCGCGGTGGTGTTGTGCAATGCGATCTATACCGGCTTTAGCCTGCGTCGTCGCACCCCGGCTAAGACAGTCAGGTGATTTTCAGCCATTTTTTCTTGCCCGTTCCAATCTTAAGCTATTCTTTCCCTGAATATACCCGGAATGTTGCCCGTCTCAACGGGCAACTCCTGAGTCCACGTCAAATCGCAGGGAGAATAAGATGACTATGTATGCCACGCTTGAAGAAGCTATTGACGCGGCGCGAGAAGAGTTCCTCGCCGATAACCCCTCCATTGAAGAGAGCGATGCGGATGTTCAGCAGTTGAATATCCAGAAGTACGTTTTGCAGGATGGCGACATCATGTGGCAGGCAGAATTCTTTGCCGACGACAGCGAAGAAGGCGAGTGCCTGCCGGTGCTGAGTGGGGAAGCGGCCCAGAGCGTCTTTGACGGCGATTATGACGAAATTGAGCTACGCCAGGAGTGGCTGGAAGAGAATACGCTGCATGAATGGGATGAGGGCGAATTTCAGCTCGAACCCTCGCTGGATACCGAGGAGGGCCAGGCTGCGGCAGATGAGTGGGATGAGCGCTGATTATTCGTAAGGGCCGTGGCTGGCGTCGATAGGCAACAGGAGCGTATCGAAGATCAGCGAAAATGGCAGGTCAATTATCGTCAGCCAACGCCACGCGGAATCACGCAGGTCCCACTGCACGCCTGGATAGTATTGGTTTCCGTGTCCCTGGCCGGGAATGGTGCGGCTGATAACGCTGCCGCATCCGCTCAGTAACAGCGTCATGGCGATAACCAGTACGAATTTCATGCAACACCTCAACGTCAGACAAAAAAATACCGGCTGTAACGCCGGTATTTTCGTATTTTTACGGCTTATTTTGCTTTCATCGCCAGCGGGTTAATCGCCAGTTTCGAATACTCATCCACCCAGGATGTGTATTTCTCAGGCGCAGCCCATACGCGATAGTGCATACGCGCCATGGTAACCGGGTCACTCAGCAACACTAAACGACGGTCGCGGTTAAGTTTGTCCGGCGTTTCGTTCAGCGCCTGCTCAACGTGGCGGTCGCGCGCAATCTCCAGTACATGGCTGGCACGGTGACGTGCGGTTGCCATGGCGGTCGCCAGCGCGTTATATGACGGGTTAAACACCGCGTGCATAAAGCCATCTTCCAGCGTGCGATTGCGATTCAGTTGCAGGTAAGCATCCGTATCCGCCAGCACTTTCGGCGTGTTGTACTCTTCCGGGATCAGGAACAGTTTCCAGCGCTTGGTGCGCAGGCCGATCGTTGAACGGCTCGAAATCACCGAGACGAACGGCGAAAGGATCAGCGAGAAGACGATCGGCGCCAGCCAGAACAGGAAACGCAGATCCAGCCATGCCATACCAACCGCCCACACCAGCCCCAGCAGCAGCTGAGAGCCGTGACGCATAAACGCTTCGCCCCACGGGGTAGAGTCATCATCACGCTGCGGCGAGTTCCAGACCACTTCCCAGCCAAGGAACGCGCTGACCACGAACACGGTGTGGAACAGCATACGCACCGGTGCCAGCAGCACGGAGAACAGCACTTCCAGCAGCAGAGAAATCGTCACGCGGATAAAGCCGCCGTACTCTTTCGGCCCCTTACACCACACCAGAATAATACTGAGCAGTTTCGGCAGGAACAGCAGCACCATGGTTGACGCAAACAGCGCAATCGCCAGTTCAGGACGCCACTGCGGCCACACCGGGAACAGCTGGCGGGGTTGCAGGAAGTACTGCGGCTCGGTGAGCGCGTGCACCACCTGAAGCGCCGTTGACAACGCCAGGAACAGGAACCACAGCGGCGCAGAAAGGTAAGACATTACGCCGGTCAGGAACACCGCACGGTGAACCGGGTGCATCCCTTTCACCAGGAACAGGCGGAAGTTCATCAGGTTACCCTGACACCAGCGACGGTCACGCTTCAGCTCATCGAGCAGGTTCGGCGGCAGTTCTTCATAGGAGCCCGGCAGGTCATAGGCAATCCACACGCCCCACCCTGCACGACGCATCAGCGCGGCTTCCACAAAGTCGTGCGACAGAATCGACCCGGCAAAGTTACCGTCACCCGGCAGCGGCGCTAACGCACAGTGCTCGATAAACGGTTTCACGCGGATGATAGCGTTATGCCCCCAGTAGTGGGATTCCCCCAACTGCCAGAAGTGAAGACCGGCGGTAAACAGCGGGCCATAGACGCGTGTGGCGAACTGCTGACAACGGGCATACAGCGTGTCCATACCGGACGCGCGCGGTGAAGACTGGATGATCCCGGCGTTCGGGTTCGCTTCCATCAGGCGCACGAGGTTGGTCAGGCACTCACCCGACATCACCGAGTCGGCATCCAGCACCACCATGTAGCTGTATTCGCTACCCCAGCGGCGGCAGAAGTCATCGATGTTACCGCTTTTACGCTTCACACGACGACGACGACGACGGTAGAAGATCTGCCCTTCGCCCTGCACTTCGGCAATCAGCTCCATCCACGCTTTCTGTTCAGCAACGCAGATATCCGGGTTGTAGCTGTCGCTCAGAATGTACACATCGAAGTGTTTCTGCTGACCGGTGGCTTTCACGGATTCCCAGGTCGCGCGCAGGCCCGCGAAGACGCGATCGACGTCCTCGTTACAGATAGGCATGATAAGCGCGGTGCGATGTTCCGGGTTCAGCGCTTCATCGCCCACCGTGGACGCGGAAATACTGTATTTATCCCGGCCAATCAGCAGTTGCAGGAAGCCCATCAGCGCGGTCCAGAAACCGGCAGAGACCCAACAGAACAGCACGGCAAACAACACCAGGATGCCACTTTGCAGCAGATACGGCAGCAGCTGCATAAAGGAGACCCACAGGTCCTGGCCAACCATATCAATCGGGTTAATAAATGCCCAGCCCTGATACGGCAGGATGGTTTTCATGTACCAGGTCGCCACCACCGTCTGCGCCAGCGTCAGGATAAGCAAAATGTAACGGCGGATAGAACCCGTCGTACGCCATTTTTGCTCGTGCTCCTGCTCTTCTTTCGTCAGACGAGAGACATAGCGCGGGGTAACATCACGACCGCGCAGGCGATCCCAGAAGCGACCAATTGGGTTGGTACGCCATGGGTCCGGGAACATGGAAGAACGCTTCGCTTTCGGCATTGCCTGAAGCTGGGTGCGGCCTTCGTCATCTTTGATGAGCTGGTCACCGGCCAGAGAGTCTGGCCAGTTTTGCTCAAGACGCGCTTTCACGGATGCGAGTGGGGTATCGTCATCGCGTTCAAACGTTTGATGCTCGGTATCCAGCGCTTCGTGCACGGCACGCAGGCTGGAATCGGGCAGCGCCGATTTTTCAGCCTCCGTGAGCGACAGCGCGTCAATGTACTTCGTTGTCTTATTCATTGGCAGGCAGCTGATAGCTCCAGGTTTCACTCAGCGTTTGGTCAGCGTTGACCAACGCCGCGCGCATTTCAGTGGTTTTCTTCGGATCTTTCACTTTAACGCGCAACGTCAAGCGCCAGCCTTTAGTGACCGGGTTATAACGTACGCTGTTTTCAACGATTTCACCGTTGTCGCCAATGCTGGCTTGTGAAGTAACAGGCGTATCCTGCGGCAGTTTTTTCATGTCCGCGCCGGTGAAATCAACCACGAAGGCCAGCGTACCGTCGGGTTGACGAATCAGGTTGGACTGTTTCACATCACCGGTAGAACGACGCGTCTGCACGACATACGCGCTATCCGGCGCATGCAGTTTGTCTTCGTCACGGCTGAAGGTGATGCTGTATTTGTAGTTCATCTCTTTACCGGCTTCCGGGAGTTGGTCCGGCGTCCAGTAAGCGACGATGTTATCGTTGGTTTCATCGTTGGTCGGAATTTCAACCAGTTCAACGGTGCCTTTGCCCCAGTCACCTTTCGGGGTGATCCAGGCGCTTGGGCGCAGGTCATAACGATCGTCGAGATCTTCAAAGCGGGAGAACTGACGTCCACGTTGCAGCAGGCCAAAGCCCTGTGGATTTTCAGTCGCATAGCTGCTGACGGCCAGATGTTTCGGGTTATTCAGCGGACGCCAGATCCACTCACCGTTGCCCGCGTGAATAGACAGACCGTTAGAGTCATGCAGTTCCGGGCGATAGTTAGTGACCTGCGATGGCTGGTTCGGCCCGAACAGGAACATACTGGTCAGCGGCGCGACACCCAGTTTACCGACTTTGTCACGCAGATAGATTTTGGTTTGTACATCCACAACCGTGTCGCGACCCGGCATGATGGCAAAACGGTAAGCCCCGGTGGCGCGCGGAGAATCCAGCAGTGCGTAGATGGTCAGGCGTTTGTCGGTGGCTTTCGGACGCTCGATCCAGTATTCACGGAAACGCGGGAATTCTTCACCGGACGGTAAAGCGGTGTCGATAGCAAGACCACGTGCGGATAAGCCATACACCTGCCCCTGGCCCAGGACACGGAAGTAGCTGGCACCCAGCATGCTGACGATTTCGTCGTTTTTGCCTTTGCTGTTAATAGGATAAAGCACTTTAAAACCGGCAAAGCCCAGGTCTTTTACGGTGTCTTTATCGTGTTGTACATCACCGAAGTTAAAGTAGTCCGGGTTGTATTTAATTTTGCGTACGGACGTAGCGGTAACTTCGTTAATGGTAACCGGCGTGTCGAAGTACATACCCTGGTGGTAGAACTCGAGCTTAAATGGGGTCTTAACGTTGCTCCAGTAGGCCTTATCATGGTTGAACTGAATCTGTTGGTAGTCCGCGTATTTCATCTCGCGGAATACGGAAGGCAGGTTGCTCTTCGGCGCTTCATAGCTCTTCCCGGCCAGTGATTTCGCCTGCTTTGCAACGTCATCAATGCTAAACGCCCATGCAGATGAAGTACACAGGGACAACATTACGGCAGCGCCAATCCAGCGCATTTTCATCATCTGTGGTTTATTGTTCATATAGCTAAGCACTTCCCCCTTTGTGTGCTTAAATCGATCCGATCCATTTTACTGGAAACTCAAGCAATCCGACAACATAATCCCCATATTGTTCAGCATAGCGGCTCAGGGAATAAGCAACCGTTAACTGCTTTTTGCACTTTGCGTGCTTATCCTGGAGACAGGTACCCGGACTTGGTGTAGGGTTGCGTCGAATGTAAACGTTATCGCCGCGTGCGATAAGACGAATAGTCTGAGAATTTAGCTAACTCTATGAATAATGTACCTGCACAGCGCGAGTATTTCCTTGATTCCATCCGCGCATGGCTGATGCTTCTGGGTATCCCTTTTCACATTTCTCTGATTTACTCCAGCCACACCTGGCATGTTAACAGCGTTGAACCCTCATGGTGGCTCACGCTATTTAATGATTTTATTCATGCCTTCCGCATGCAGGTGTTTTTTGTTATCTCCGGCTACTTCTCCTACATGCTATTTTTGCGTTATCCGCTGAAGAAATGGTGGAAAGTGCGCGTAGAGCGCGTCGGGATCCCCATGTTGACCGCGATCCCGCTGCTGACGCTGCCGCAGTTTCTCATGCTGCAACACGTCAAAGGCAAGACGGAAAGCTGGCACACGCTGTCGCTCTATGACAAATATAATACGCTGGTATGGGAACTGGTGTCGCATCTGTGGTTTTTATTGGTTCTTGTGGTGTTGACCACACTTGGCATCTGGGCATTCAAGGTCATTAAACGCCGTCAGACGCCAGGGTGTTTAGATAACCTGACCATGGGAAAACTGACGGTCTGGTTCCTGCTGTTGGGCGTGATGTACGCCGCAATCCGACGCACGCTGTTTATCGTTTACCCGCCAATTCTCAGTGATGGCCTGTTTAACTTTGTGGTGATGCAGACGCTGTTCTATATCCCCTTCTTCGTGCTGGGCGCGCTGGCATTTATTCACCCACGCGTGAAAGCGCTGTTTACCACCACCTCCTGGCCGTGCGTGATGGCTGCCATTGCCGGTTTCATCGCCTATCGTCTGAATCAACAATATGGTTCCGGCGATGCGTGGATGTATGAAACCGAGTCGGTGATCACTATGGTGCTGGGTCTGTGGATGGTTAATGTGGTGTTCTCGCTGGGCCACCGCCTGCTGAATTTCCAGTCTGCGCGCGTCACTTACTTCGTGAACGCCTCGCTGTTTATCTATCTGGTGCACCATCCGCTGACGCTGTTTTATGGCGCGTGGATCACGCCGAATATTAGCTCCAATATCGTGGGCTTTATTACCGGGCTGGTCTTTGTGATTGGCTGTGCGCTGGTGCTGTACGAGATCCACCTGCGTATTCCGTTACTGCGTTTCCTGTTCTCAGGTAAACCGCAGCAGAAGGTTGAAAAAGCGCAGCCTTCACGCGGCTAACGCCCAAACAAAAACGCCTGATACGTTGCGGTATCAGGCGTTTTTTTATGCGTCGACGTCGTCGCCCTGCTGGCTTAATAAACGTTTATACAGCCGGGCGTTCTCTTCGTCATAACAGACAAACCAGACTTTCTCCGGCGTGCGGTGAAACGTCAGAAAACGCTCAACCGTATGGAAAGCGATTTCTGCGGCGGCGGGTTTCGGGTAGCCGTAAACACCGGTCGAAATCGCCGGAAACGCAACGCTCTGATAGCCGTTATCCAGCGCCAGCTGCAAGCTGTTACGATAGGCCTGCTCCAGCAGCGAGGCTTCGTGCGCATCGCCGCCTTTCCATACCGGCCCGACAGTATGGATAACCGCCTTCGCCTTCAGATTACCCGCGTGGGTAATCACAGCATGACCCGGCGGGCACGTCCCTTGTTGCTGACGCACGACCGCACAGGCTTCTTCTAACGCCGGGCCTGCGGCACGGTGAATGGCACCATCAACGCCGCCACCACCCATCAGAGATGGGTTTGCCGCATTGACGATCACATCCACGTCAAGTTGGGTGATATCTCCCTGCAACACCTGAATACGTGCTGTCATGCTGACCTCCTGCCGACCACAAACCTGTTATCCGTTTCGATAATAGAGGTGGTGAGCTTACTGACAAATAATAGAAACCCTCTGCGGGGTTGCCATTATTGATACTGCACGCTTATCACAGCAAGCGTTTTCTGTTTATTCAGCCACTGCATATCCAGCGTAGCATCCTTCAGATGTTGTGTTTCTCCGTGCGAAAGCGACGTGACGGGAATCGTATTTTGATGATGATTACCGTCGCGGTAACAAGAAACTTTAACATTGCGCATCGAGGGGTCCACCGAGCATCCCCCTTCAACAATTTGCCCGCGAAAGTGAATAACGCCTCCCTGGCCTAATCGCTCGGACCCCGCCAGCGCATCAAAACTGACGGCGGGAGTTAAACAGAGTATCAACAACGCATTACCGAAAAATGCTTTCATGTAAGCCTCTTCACAAAGCCTCATCCCTGATTGTTGATTACGATGGGTCATCTGTGCATCTTTTCAGGCTAGCAGCACATGAGATGTTTTGGAGGAATCAGCAATCAGCGAATGAAATTAAATGTTGTGTTGTTCAATACGTCATTTATTTTCAGAGAGTTAAATGACCCGCTATTGGCAATTCAAACCGCGATTACCAACAGAGAAGCTATCGGCAGTGGGGGAAGATACTTTAGACAGAGAGGCATTCAGGTTTTTTGTGGGTCAAGGGTCCAGGTTTCTGTGAGATCGATATTGCGGCCATCAGACACATGAACCGTCACCACCACATTGTCGCCCGGCGAAGGTGTCAAAATTAGCGTTGCCAGCGCCTGGGGTCTGCGCGCCTGTATTACCAGCACACTTTTTTGTCGGCTTCGGCTCGACCCCGATGCGCCCTGCCGTTCGGTTTCCATACTGACTTCACACTGGCACTCTAGGGGCAGCGTCACCATGGGGATCACGGTGACCTGATCGCCCTCTCTTTTCGCGTCAAAGCTCAGCGTTCCAATAACCATTGCAGCAAGAATGAGACCGGTCATCTTAGGATTAACCTCTCTGCACTGTTTTATCGACCTGGACGAGTCACGGCGACGCGGCCCATATCCTCTATCACCATGAGTTCAATAAGAATTGTCTTAAGCTATTATTGCCAAAGGCGAAAACTCGCGAATATATTATTCATAATACAATGAAAAAGGTTAATAAAATTAATCGAAATCTATCTCACTCACGCGGGTAATGTAACTAATGCTTTTTTATTATTTTTATTAAAAACATTAGATATCATCAAGATACATATTAATACTGCTTTCAATTTTTGACATTCATCATACGAAACATCTTTAAGAAAAAAACATAACTCAAATTTACATTTTGTTACATTATAAAAACTTGTTTAATTAATTTTGCCTACCTAAATTTTAGGTTAATTCATATTTCGTAGTCCATTGGCATTGCCGCGTTTCCTGCGGTCGCCTGAGCGTGCGTGTTGCTGCTGTTTAACCTTATATTTCAACTATATAAAAATGGCATATATCTCTCTGGAGTGAACCATGAGAACGAATAAGAATCCGTCTGAGCCCAGATTTTTGTTTCTGATAACAAAACCGTCATTGCAATCAACGCTTTTGTTACAGGCACTTAAGAAGCGGTTCTATAATGAAGTGACACTTAAACATTGTGATGTCATCGACAGTTCGACGATTGAAGATGGCGATCTGCTTTTATTCGACATGATGTCCCTTGAAGAACAGACTTCGCGGCAGTGGTGCCAGGATCTGCAAAACTGCCAGAAAAAGTTTAAAACACTGCTTTTTAATATTCCGCCACATTATCATCACCGTGACATTGTCGAATGGCCGATGATTAGCGGTATATTCCATACAGAAACCGGCGAAGAAAATTTAATAGAAGGTATCAGAACCGTATGCCGGGGTGAGAAATTCTTTCCGAAGTCGATTAATGACTATCTTACACAGCAGCTAAATTTGTCCCATCCGCAGTGGAATGAAACCGTTGACCTGACACATCGCGAAAAACAGATCCTGAGCAAACTTCGACAAGGCGCCTCCAACATCGAAATTGCTCATCTGCTGTTCATCAGCGAGAACACAGTCAAAACGCATATCTACAATCTCTTTAAAAAGCTCTCGGTGAAGAACCGAACTCAGGCGGTGTTTTGGGCGAACAAATACCTACGGTGACTACGATGAAAACCGTTCCTGTATTGGCGACAGTTCTGCTTTTACATCTTGCGCCAGCCGCGGCGGCAGAACTTGAAGTACCAGGGTTGATTGTCACTCGTGCTGTTACCTCGGTGGGACAAAAGTTCTGCCGAGATTTTAGCGAGCACTGGACAGATAATAAAATTAACCTGATTATTATTGAACGCCCCAGCGCACGCTGGGGCAGTATTATGACCATTCGCTATAATCAAGATATTGTCTTCCAGACAATAGTTTCACCTGTCATGCGAAATTATGATGCGGTGATTATGCAAGCCGTCGCATCAGTACAGGAAGAAATACAAAAAAGGATTATAAATCAAGCGTTATTGCAAACTGGAGACCTTTCCTCCGACGAATACTAATTTGAAATATATTATAGAAAAATAGTCCTTTTGTGCTGTTGTAATTTACAACCCGGAAAATAGTCGTAGCGCAATTAATTATTATTAATTGTGCTCACGACTTCTTGCGTAAATATTTCACAGAGGGGTATTTAAATGTCACCATTCAGAGAGGCAAGAACAAGATGCGTATCGTTACTCTGGCAGTTGTAGCTGGACTCTTGTCTGGGTGCATTACAACACCACCACAAGAAGCCGCCAAACCTACATTACTTCCGCGTGATGCGACCTATAAAGATCTGGTTTCGCTCCCTCAGCCGCGCGGAAAAATATATGTTGCTGTCTATAATATCCAGGATGAGACGGGCCAGTTCCAGCCTTATCCGGCCAGTAACTTTTCAACATCGGTACCACAAAGCGCCACGGCAATGTTGGTTTCCTCTCTGAAAGACTCTCGCTGGTTTGTTCCTCTGGAGCGTCAGGGGTTGAATAACCTGCTTAATGAACGAAAAATTATTCGTGCCGCCCAGCAAAATGGTACCGTCGGTGATAATAACGCCAGCCCGCTTCCCTCGCTCTATTCAGCGAACGTAATTGTTGAAGGGTCGATTATTGGCTATGCCAGTAACGTGAAAACCGGTGGCTTCGGCGCGCGCTATTTTGGTATTGGCGGCAGCACCCAGTATCAATTAGATCAGGTGGCCGTTAACCTGCGTATTGTGAATGTCCATACTGGCGAAGTGCTCTCCTCGGTAAATACCAGCAAAACGATTCTCTCTTATGAAATTCAGGCAGGCGTCTTCCGCTTTATTGATTACCAGCGTCTGTTAGAAGGCGAAGCGGGCTTTACCACCAACGAGCCGGTGATGACCTGCCTGATGTCGGCCATTGAAGAAGGCGTCATCCACCTGATTAACGATGGAATCAACAAGAAACTGTGGGCGCTGAGTAATGCCGCAGACATCAACTCCGAAGTCCTGACGCGCTATCGCAAAGAGGCCGTGGAAGGCTTGCTGATGCCCGATGAACTCACGCAATCGCCGCCACCACAAACGGTTCGCCCGAACGTGCCAGCGCAACCAAATCTCCTCCCACCGCAGGCACCGCTGCCGAAAGCCGCGAGCGAAAGCAGCTCCTGATAGCGTATCTTGCCGGCTGTCTGCTCTGCGCAGCCGGTTTTGGTTCCTTTATTCCGCGCACAGAAAAGCCGCCACAAACGTGGCGGCTCATCAGGCAAAGTATCACTTAGTGTTGATTCACAATTGCTGTGTTGCCAGACCCGGTCTGTTTCACATATGCCGTGGTTGAAATGCCTGCGACGGTTTGATTGATGTTCACACTGCTGCCATTGGCGCTGGTTTGCAGAACTTTAGCGGCTGCCACCAGGGTGCCGTAGCCGCCACCGTGTTTATCATCATCGAACGATTTATCCCAGCTGCTGCCGCCACTCTGATTAATGACAACATCGCTGTCTTTGGTGCCGCTGGTCTGATCGACATCCACCAGGCCATTATTGACGTTGGTGGTCGCAGTGACAGTGTTACGACTGGTCCCGCCGCTTTGATCGATAGTCGCGATACCATTACTGCTGTTCTGTTCAAGCGTAATGGTGTTGCTGCTACCATTCTGGTTAACCGTAGCATCGTTTTTGAAGCCAAGCTGAGTCACATCCAGCACGTTGCCTCCGCTACTGTGACCACTGCCGCCTTTACGATCGTTTTTACCGTCGTAGAAGCCGCCGCCGGTTTGCGTCAGGTCTGCGGTGTTGTAGTTGCCTTTCTGTTTCAGTGTCAGGTCGTTGAAGCTACCTGACTGATTCACGGTTGCGCCGTTGCCTTGCCCATTCTGGCTAATATAGGCTTCGTTATAGTTACCGGAAAGGTTCGCGGTCAGGTCATTTTTACCTTTCTGGTAAATCACCGCTTTGTTATGCGTACCCGATTGGCCTGGACTGTAGATGTGGTTATCACTCTGATCCTGGTTAATCACCATTTGGTTATCGGAACCACTTTGGGTGAAGGTATTACCGGAAGAGCCGCCTTTCGAATCGAGTAGCCCGGTACCGATGGTGTTGTTTTTACCCCCGCTTTGGCGAATATACAACAGGCTGTCTTTTGCGGTTTGCAGGGTGCTCAGAGAGTTATTCCCCCCTTCCTGATAAATCAGCGTTGAAGAGCCTTTCGCCCCATCCTGCTCGACGTTGGCCAGATTATTGCCGCTGCCATAACCCGAGCCGCCTTTATCATCCCAACCGCCATGACCGCCGTGGCCACCATGACCACTGCCGCTTGAGCCGCCCTGGTAGATGGCGACGTGTTCACTGTTGTTACCCGCATTCGGCCCAAAGCTGGGTACTTCGCTGCCGTGAGCAGCGACTGCATCGTTCGCAAGCCCAGCGGTTGTGGTGAGTTCGGAATTACCACCGTCGGTTACCGCAGGTCCGGTATATTGCGCGAAGGCACTTCCAGAAATAACTAATGATGCGATTGCTGTCAATTTCCAGAGATTCATAGTAGTACCTATTATGTAGTTAACGTAACGGGTTAAATAAACTACCGCGTATAGCCATGGGTGACTTTTACGGTGATAGTTTTACCTACTCCAGTTTGACTTACCTTAATACCTGCCAGGTTATTTCCAACCTGAACAATTTTCGCATAATTTGAATAACCGTCCTGAGAAATAGCCGCTGCGTTCCCAGAACCTTTTTGTATTATTTCAGCATCATTACCCCAACCCGCCTGACTAATAATAGCAAGATCATTATTGCCATAAAGTTGTGTAATATCAGCCGTATGCCCTCCACCTTGTTGTTGAATAATTGCGTTAGTATTTCTACCTGTATGATATTGATCGATATCAGCCCGGAGCCCATCACCATTCTGTTTGATCCATGCGTTGGTCGCATTGCGAGGTAAGTTCAATTTATCTGGTAACGCGTAATCTTCAGCAGACAGGGAGGACAAATCAGGATGTTCATTTGAAATAGAATGTGCATAAACACCCATAGGAGTGAATGTCAGTAATGCTGCGAGGACATAGCCTCTCATAGAATACCTCCGGTCGATGTAATTAAACTATTGATTACCCCCTTGTAAAAAAACGAATATATTACTGCATCCCGGCACGTTGCCAGGCATATACAAAATTTCACATATGGTAATAAGATTATTCCCCTGCGGATATTTCGTACTCATACAAAAACAGGATTTGTCCGTTACCGTCAGAAAAAAGTACTATTTTTCTGACAAGGTATTATGCCGCAAATAAAGAATCAGATTGATTTCCCTCACTAATATTATTTTGTGCTTTGTTTATTCAGAGCGTTTACATTAGATACCGTGGAAATCTTTGTATGGGGAACTATGATAAAAGCGTCGTGATACCACGCGTTCTCAAAAAACAATATCGCAGTATTTGATTGAGGGCACACCATGTTAAAACGTCATAAAGTGCTGTTGGGTCTGGCAGGCATTATGCTGGCGAACGTCTGTATCGCGGGGCAGCTTGTCTATACCCCGGTTAACCCAAATTTTGGTGGTAACCCATTAAATGGCTCCACGCTGCTTTCTGAAGCACAGGCGCAAAACGGCTACTCCGCGCCGAACTCCGATGATTCGTATGATCAAACCTCTGCACTCAGCGCCTTCACGTCATCAATCCAGTCTCAGTTACTGGGGAGTTTGATGGGTAACGTCAGTCAGGGGAAACCCGGTAAGCTGGTGACGGAAGATTTTATCGTCAACGTGACGAACACGGATGGTCAGCTGGTGATGAATATTACCGACAGGAAAACCAATCAAACCTCGCAAATTGAAATCAGCGGCATGAGCAACTAAAAACGAAACCGGCGACCACAAGGTCGCCGGTTTTTATTATTCTGCTGCGCGTTGTGTTGAGGCAGAAGTTCGCCGATTCGCCAGCCATAGCCCACTGTTTTTCATCGCGAAACCAAAAACCAGCCCAACGGCCAGTGAAGGGACGACCAGGCGCCAGTCGCCCTGCCCGGCAAACGTTGCGCAGGCTCCGATAAAGGTACCGGGAACAAACGACAACAGCAGCTGTTTTGCCTGAATACACATCAGAAACGCCACCACGCCCGTCATCAGGTAGCCGACGATCTCCAGGTGCGGCGCCATTGCGCTGCCGTAAATAATCACCTGCGCCCACAGCACGCCGCTCATCGTGGTGCATGCGGAGATAAGCAGGCCCTTCAGCCCACCTTGTGGGCAGGCAAAATAGGCGGTACAGCCGAGAAAACCGGCCCAGCTTAATAATCCCAACGACACCGCTACCCAGCCCCAAACGCCGGAGAGAATGCCTGTGGTGATTGCTATAGAGAGAAGTATGTTCATGGCGGGCATTTTAGCAGATGCCCGCCGAGTTAGTGAGATCGTGAACACGTTTTACGCAATGCAATTACATTCATTGCATCATAAACGTGATTTATATCACTCTTCTTCCTCTTCCTGCAGCTCGTCCCACATGGCGCTAATCGCTTCGCGGGTCAGGAGCGCCAGGGTACGCCAGAATGTGGTCGCGGCATGGGCTTCTACTTTGCCAAGGAAAGTGCCAACCCATGGCAGGAGATACTCTTCAAACAGCGTCTCAAGCGCCTCGTTTTCATCCTCTGCGGCATTATCTTCCAGCCAGGAAGCAGCCAGCAATAAAGTACCAATATGGTCGGCAGGGTTTTCGCCAAGAGGCATGCCGCGCGACGTAAGAAACGCGCGCACGTCGGTTTCTGACGCACCGTCAACCCACGCGCTACGGTATGGCGAAACGCGGCACTCTTCGCCCACAAACAGGGCGTTGTAATCTGCGGCAATTTGCTGAATATCACAGCTCTTTTGCAGACGGGTCAGCAGTTCATCCTGCTCAAGCGGCCAGTTCGCCGCCAGCTTCCCTTCGCGGATCAGGGTGAACAGCGGTACCAGCAGCGGGTCCTGCGGCTGACGGTAGTACAGCGAGCCCAGCGCCCGGCAGAGAATTGAAAACTCGTTCATTAATTAATCCATCTCATTCATTAAAATTCGGCAAATTCAGGAACCGGAGCTTTGCCGCGTGACTCCAGGAAATTCAGGAAACGACGTGGGGTAACATTAAGAATACGATCTTCGGGGAAATTGACGGCATCGAGGATCTTCCGGCACTCGCTAAATTCGCCCAGGGTAAATGCCGTGTGGGAGTCTGAGCCCAGTGCCAGCCAGCCGCCGGCATCGCGAACCGCTGCGGCGATAGCACGACAGTTACCTTCGCTACCCACACGCGAGGTCAGGAACGATGAGTTATTGATCTCCAGCGCCACCTGATATTTAGCTGCTGCCTCGGCTACGGCCTGGATATCAACCGGGAATTTCGGGTTCCCCGGGTGGCTAATCATATGCACGTTACCGCTGGCCATCGTGGCAATCATCGCTTGCGTGTGCGTGGCTTGATCCTGCGGCGGGAAAACCGGCTCGTGGAAGCCCGCAATAATGAAATCAAGCGAGGTCAGCATCGGCCCGGTACAGTCGATTTCACCCTGAGTATTTTTGATGTTTGCTTCGATACCGCGCAGGATCCCCACGCCATCAACGATACGCGGCCAGATACGCATATTAATAAAGTGCCAGGCGTGCGGTGCGTCGGCCATATCCGGGCCGTGATCGGTGATAGCAAAGAGTTTGATGCCTTTACGTTTCGCTTCGGCAATATAGTCATGCAGCGTGCTATAAGCATGCGTGCTGGCAACAGTGTGCATATGCAGGTCAACAGGATACATCACATTCTCCTCTATCGTGTTAGCGCCAAGAATAGCAGGAAACCAGGCCTTTTATTAGCGAAAACCCGGCAGAAGCCGGGTTTGTGGAGGCGATTAGTAACCACGCTGACGGTCGACCTGACCACTCACGTGGTCGCCACGCTCCAGCCCCGTAATCGTACGGGCAATATACGCAATGGCCTCCTGCGGGCGGGTGACCGCGGCGATGTGCGGGGTCATCACCACGCGCGGATGCTGCCACAACGGGCTTTCCTGCGGCAGCGGCTCACGGCTAAAGACATCGAGCATCGCGCCCTTCAGCTTATTGTCGTTGAGCGCCTGCAACAGGTCATCCTCCACGACGTGCACGCCGCGCGCCAGATTCAGCAGATAACTGTTATCCTGCAACTGATTCAGCAGATCGAGATTAATAATGCCAACGGTTTCCGCCGTATTCGGCAGCAGGTTGATTAAAACGCGCGTTTCACGCAGGAAATCGCCCAGTTCTTCGGTTCCGGCAAAACTTTGCACACCGGGCAACGTTTTGCGGCTACGGCTCCAGCAGCGTACCGGGAAGCCCCACGCCAGCAGGCTTTCAGCCACTTTACCGCCCAGCACACCTGCGCCCATGATACCAATAGTGAAATCTTCGCGATGATAGTCGGCCAGCGGCTGCCACTCAGATTTCTGCTGCTGTGCCTGATAATCATCAAAGCGGCGGAACCAATGCAGCACCTGACTTACGGCATATTCCTGCATTTGCAGGCCCATGCCGGTGTCTTCGAGGCGAAACAGCGGAATCGACTCCGGCAGCATTTCCGGGTTCGCTTTTAACTTACTGAGAATGGAATCTACGCCAGCCCCCAGCGCAAACACGGCTTTTAAATCGCGGCCCTGCAACATTTCTACCGGTGGATGCCAGACCAGCGCATAGTCGGCATGCTCATTGTCGCCCTTTTTCCACTCGCGAACGTTCGCGCCCGGCAGTTGCTTGCTCAGTTGGGCAATCCAGTACGGGGTATCAAAGGTCGGATGGTAAAAGATGATCTCCATAACTACTCCTGACATAAAGCGCCATCGTATTTTTATCTCTTCGGCGCGGTATTGATTGATTTTTTTAGCGGATCCTCAGCATAGCAAAATTATCTTATCAGTCCCGTAAAAAGCATTGTGGTGGCAAAAAAGGCGATTTATGACTGATTTAAAAGCAAGTTGCTTGAAGTTTGTCTAAACGATCCTTTTTTTAAAAAAGTTTATTGACGCAAGCAGCGGATTTCCCTAAATTAGCGCCCGTTCCAGCAGCAACGGAACAAACAATATGGTGAGGTGTCCGAGTGGCTGAAGGAGCACGCCTGGAAAGTGTGTATACGGCAACGTATCCGGGGTTCGAATCCCCGCCTCACCGCCATATTCGAGAAAGAGCTCGTACGAAAGTACGGGCTTTTTTTTTCGCATGTTGCACAGCCAGGCGGGGTGAGAAGCCCGGACCGGGGTTCGACAACTGGCGCAGCCAGTTGGACAGACCGCGAACGCAGTGAACGGGCTGCCCGCAGGGCGAGCGCAGCGAGTCAATCCCCGCCTCACCGCCATATTTTAAGAAGAGCTCATACGAAAGTACGGGCTTTTTTTTTCGCATGTTGTACAGCCAGGCGGGGTGAGAAGCCCGGACCGGGGTTCGACAACTGGCGCAGCCAGTTGGACAGACCGCGAACGCAGCGAGCCATTCCCCTTTTATTCCTCTTCCATCTTCTGGTACTCCTCAGCCAGATAATCGACCAATGCTCTCACCGAAGGCAGTAATCCACGCCTGGATGCAAACACCGCATGGATCACCTCGCGACGCGGTTGCCACTCATCAAGTACTGACACAAGCTCCCCTGACGCCAGCTGCTCCCTCACCATCAATAGAGGTAATTGCACAATGCCTACCCCCGCTATCGCGGCTTCACGCAGCGCCAGCATGTCGCTTGTTATCATGCGCGGTGTAAACCAGACTTCAGCACGCGCGCCCTCCGGTCCACTCAATTCCCAGCGATGCTGTTTACCCGCGCCAGGGCTTAAACCAGGCCAACTGCTCAACGAAGCGGGTGCCAGCGGCTTGCCCATACGCGCAACCAACTCGGGGCTCGCCACCAGTCGATGGCCACGATCCGCCAGCACGCGCATCACCAGATCGCTATCTTCAAAGGGCCGGGGACGTACGCGTATCGCGACATCGACCCCCTCCGCCACCACATCTACACGTCTGTTGGTCGCCTCGAGCTGCACATTGACGCCCGGATAACGCACCATAAATCGCGCCAGCATCGGACCCACGTGCACATGCAGTAATGTAACAGGGCATACGATCCTCACCGTACCGCGCGGTTCTGATTGTAACGTCGCCACCGCGTCCTGCGCCGCCTCCGCCTCTACCAGCATCGCTTTGCAGTGCTGATAGAACGTCTGCCCAACGTCTGTCACCGTAAAGTGCCGGGTGGTGCGATGGATTAACCTCACCCCAAGCCGCGCCTCCAGTTGCGCAATACGCCGACTCAGTTTCGACTTCGGCTGACTGAGCGCCCTACCGGCCGCTGCAAATCCTCCGTGATCCACCACCTGCACAAACCATGCGAAATCATTGAGATCCTGCATACCCACCTCATCGTTCTATTTTCAGAACAGTGTAGCGCCATTTTGCCATCTACCGGGATATTAACGGCGAAAGTAAGCTTAATAACATCAGAAACAGAGATGCAGGAGATAACGATGAAAAAGATTACAGGCGTGTATACCGCCCCCGCCCCGCATTGGGTGGGCAATGGCTTCCCGGTGCGTTCACTGTTTTCGTACCAGAGCCACGGTGAGCAGTTGAGCCCTTTCCTGCTCCTCGACTATGCCGGTCCCTTCACTTTTCCGGCGGGAAGCGAGAAGCGCGGTGTCGGCGAACATCCGCACCGTGGATTTGAAACCGTCACGCTGGTGTACGACGGCGAAGTGGAACATCGCGATTCAACAGGTAAAGGTGGCGTGATTGGCCCGGGTGATGTCCAGTGGATGACGGCAGGCGCGGGAATTTTGCACGAAGAGTTCCATTCTCAAGCCTTTAGCCAATCCGGCGGTGAACTCAAGATGATTCAGCTATGGGTCAACCTGCCGGCAAAAGACAAGATGGCGACGCCAGGCTACCAAAGCATCCGTGCAGAGGATATTCCGCACATCGCCTTACCCGATGGAAGTGGCAACCTGCGCGTCATCGCAGGCCGTTTTCAGGACGTCAACGGTCCGGCGCACACTTTCTCGCCGCTGAATGTCTGGGATATGCAGTTGAAACAAGGGCGCGACGTTGAATTTACGCAGCCCAATGGCTGGAGCACCGCACTGGTGGTGCTGAAAGGAGAAGTCGCCATAAACGGTGGAGAACGAGCCCGCGAAGGTCAGTTGGTGGTATTCAGCCAGCAAGGTGAAGCATTCAACCTTCTGCCGCAAACGGATTCCAGCGTACTCCTGCTGGCGGGTGAACCCCTGAACGAACCGATTATTGGATACGGGCCATTTGTGATGAATAACAAGGCGCAAATCGCCGAAGCGATTCGCGATTTTAATTCAGGCCGCTTCGGCCAGATTTAACAACACGAGGTAAATAACATGTCTATTCCCGCTAATTTTAACGGTGCTCGCCCGGTGATTGATGTTAATGATGCCGTGATGCTACTAATTGATCATCAAAGCGGCCTGTTCCAGACCGTAGCCGATATGCCTATGCCAGAACTGCGCGCCCGTGCGGCTGCGCTGGCAAAAATGGCAACGCTGGCAAAACTGCCGGTTATCACTACAGCATCGGTACCACAAGGGCCAAACGGCCCTTTAATCCCGGAGATTCACCAGAACGCTCCGCATGCACAGTATGTCGCGCGTCGGGGGGAGATTAACGCCTGGGATAACCCGGAGTTTGTCGCGGCGGTCAAAGCGACGGGGCGTAATACATTAATTATCGCCGGGACGATCACCAGTGTATGCATGGCTTTCCCGGCCATTGCGGCTGTCGCAGAGGGTTATAAAGTGTTCGCGGTGATCGACGCCTCTGGCACCTACAGTAAAATGGCACAAGAAGTTACCCTGGCGCGGGTAGTTCAGGCTGGTGTCGTACCAATGGACACTGCCGCTGTTGCGGCAGAATTGCAAGGTACATGGAATCGCCAGGACGCAGCCGAGTGGGCAGACGTTTATACCCACATCTTCCCTGCCTATCAGTTATTGATTGAAAGCTATGGTAAAGCGCAGGACGTCGTGAAAAACAACGAATTGCTCGATTCACAGCGTTGATTTACCTCCCCGTTCGCATCCGGACGGGGAATATGTTCAATGCTTAACCGAACGAGAGATAATTAAGAAATTATGCTTGACCGTTTTAGGGCAACTCCCTATAGTAGCGCCCCGTTGCCACCCAAGCAGTTCGGCAGCAAAACAATATGGTGAGGTGTCCGAGTGGCTGAAGGAGCACGCCTGGAAAGTGTGTATACGGCAACGTATCCGGGGTTCGAATCCCCGCCTCACCGCCATATTCGAGAAAGAGCTCATACGAAAGTATGAGCTTTTTTTTCGCATGTTGTACAGCCAGGCGGGGTGAGAAGCCCGGACCGGGGTTCGACAACTGGCGCAGCCAGTTGGACAGACCGCGAACGCAGTGAACGGGCTGCCCGCAGGGCGAGCGCAGCGAGTCAATCCCCGCCTCACCGCCATATTCGAGAAAGAGATCATACGAAAGTATGAGCTTTTTTTTCGCCTGTTGCACAGCCAGGCGGGGTGAGAAGCCCGGACCGGGGTTCGACAACTGGCGCAATCATCTGTGAACTCATCCTTTGCTTCCTCAACACAAAAAACTTAAACTAATTCACAGCAAAAGCTTCCAGGACAAAAAGGAACCTTGGTAAATACATATGGAAAATTCATTATTGTTTTTTTATTTTATATGGGGTGGGTTTTTATTATATTTCGTTATTACATTTATCAAAGATAAGTATAAATGGAAAAGTCTGACATTTACCGTCTCCTTAATAATATGTGGATACCTACTATCTCTCTCCTTCCCTACTCCAGGAGGCGTGTGGCTAATACTTACAATACTTGCAGCAATGGCACTTAACATCGTTTTATTTGTCTGCTTTGGTTTTATCAATCTGTACCTGATTGAAAAGTATTTTAAATCAGTCGTTAAGTTAATGAAGTATTCTTCACCTACCGATTTAATCAACAAACTGATTGAAGATCACCATAAATATCAATGGTATGCTCTACACATCCCTGCAGAAGACACTCTTGAAATTGGTATAAATCTCGATAAAAAAGATCCTGTAATTGGTAAAAAAGTGCTGATCAAGACGTTGACTGGTCGCTATTTAAACTTCGTTCCTGAATATATAACTGTAATTAAGGTTATGGAATCAAATATTATCTGTCCATTTCAAGAATTTTACGAATTTAACATACAAACTAAAACTTTGATCAATAGCTATATTGCCAGTATTACTCTGGGTGTCGAAAAATCCTGGCTTATTAGCAACATGACTAAAAATAGTAAACACGATCCAACACTATAGTTGCATAATTATAGATGCATACAAATGCCAAAGCCCGGTCACCCGGGCTTTGCCACAAACCTCACTTCATCAGTAATACGCTTTCAGCGTTCGCTGGCACAGCGCCGAACGCACGCAATCCTCTTTGGTAAAACGCACTACCCCTACCATCTCATCTTCTTCAAAGCGTTCCAGCGCGTCGCTGAGCCCGGACAAGACGCCGCGCGGCAGGTCACACTGGGTGATATCACCGTTAACGATAACCGTCACGTTTTCCCCGAGGCGCGTCAAAAACATCTTCATTTGCGCAGCGGTGACGTTCTGGGCCTCGTCGAGAATGACCACCGCATTTTCAAATGTACGTCCGCGCATATAGGCGAACGGCGCGATTTCCACCTTGCCGATTTCCGGTCGCAGGCAGTACTGCATAAAGGACGCCCCTAACCGTTTCACCAGCACGTCATAGACGGGCCGGAAGTAAGGCGCGAACTTCTCAGAGATATCGCCAGGCAAGAAGCCGAGGTCTTCATCAGCCTGCAATACCGGGCGGGTAACGATTATCCTCTCCACATCCTTATGAATGAGGGCTTCAGCCGCTTTTGCTGCACTTATCCAGGTTTTACCGCAGCCTGCTTCACCGGTAGCGAAGATCAGCTGTTTGCTTTCAATCGCATTCAAATAATGCGCCTGAGCGTCATTGCGGGCCTTAATCGGCGAGTTATCGCGGCTATCCCGCGCCATACCGATAGATTCCACGCCACTCATCTGCACAAGCGAGGTGACCGATTCTTCTTCACGCTGTTTATGACTACGTGAATCCCGTCTCAGCACACGTTTCGCTTCACGACGAGCTTTAGTCACTGCTTTTTGTCTTCCCATGGATAGCACCTTGAGTTGTAGGTTTACATCACACGTGCCGTTGGCAGCACGATTATGCGCACGAACGTCTGAGGTTTGGCTTCCTTGTAAGCCATTGCTTGCCTGTCGAACTGACGTGAAAGCACGACTACGCGCATCGCGTTCCACATCGGGTAAGAGAGTGTTGTTTTCAGAGTGAGAGATTTTTGAGGTGACGAAATCGCTGCCGGAAGCTGAACCTCCGCGCACAGTGGTGCGGTGACTGTTTTTACCTTGTCCGATAAAGGACGCTACCATTCGCGATCTCCATAGTGAACTGCATCACAACCGGGAACTACCGCTACTACTTATTAAATACATCAAAAATAATTAAGAATGCAATTTAAATTTTACCTAAAAGTAACAAATTAGACCCCATCTGTTCACAGACAGTCTCTTACATTTATATTACAGAATTATATCAATGGGATAGAAATAAGAAAAAAGAGTGGATAAAAACACCCACCCAAAGAGGTAGGTGTTTTTCAGATTATTGACAACGTGCACTTGTTAATGCCGGATGCGGCGTAAACGCCTTGCCCGGCCTACAAATTTTTGCAGGCATTTTGTAGGCCTGATAAGCGCAGCGCCATCAGGCAAGTTTGGCATGATTCAGGCTTCAAGCAGCGTTTGCCCAAGATAGGATGCCGATGACGGCACACCCGGCAGCACGAAGAAGTAACCGCCGCCGATGGGTTTAACGTACTCCTCAAGCGCTTCCCCATTCAGCCGTTTCTGTACCGTAAGAAATCCTTTTTCCAGATCGTGCTGATAGCAGACAAATAACAGCCCCATATCCAGCTGCCCCGAATGGGTCACGCCAAGGGAATAACTGTACCCCCGGCGCATCATCAGGCTGGATTGTGTTTCAGCGGTACGCGGGTTGGCCAATCTGATATGGCTGTCCAGCGCAATCACCTCACCGTCCGGGTCGCGACTATAATCGGGTACATCATGCTCATGCTGCATACCGAGCGGCGCCCCGCTGTGCTTGTCACGGCCAAAAATGGTCTGCTGTTCTTTGAGCGGCGTACGGTCCCAGAACTCGACGTGGAACTGAATAATGCGCACCGCCTGATACGAGCCGCCCACCGCCCACGCGGGTTCCTGTTGATCTTTCGTCACCCACACCACGTTGTCCATCAGCACGTTATCGCCGCTGTCCGGGTTCGCCGTGCCATCTTTGAACCCCAGCAGATTCACCGGCGTCTCTTTACCTTTACTGCGCGCGGCGTGGTCAGAGATAAACCCTTCCCGCTTCCAGCGCACGCTCAGCAGATCCGGCGTGTGCTTGATGATGTCACGCAAAGCGTGGATCACCGTGTCCTGCGTGTTGGCGCAAATTTGCAGCAGCAGATCACCATGGCATAACGCCGCATCTAATGAATCATTCGGAAAGCGCGTCATTTTTTGCAGCTTTTTCGGTGCATGCGCTGTCAGCCCGAAACGCTCATCAAACAGCGACTGCCCGACCGATACCGTCATGGTCAGGTTATCCGGGGCGATCCACGCCCCAAGAATCCCGGAATCCATCGGCGGCAAACGTGGATTTGGCGTCTCCGGCGCCGGGCCTCCCCTGGTAAGGAAGGCTATTCGCGTGGTCAGCAGACGCATCAACCGTTGCAGGTCAGCGCGATCGGACGCCAGCACATCAAACGCCACCAGCATCATCGATGCCTGCTGCGGTGTCAGCACACCCGCCTGATGCACCCCGTAAAAAGGCTGTTTCTCATCGCGCCCGGTCAGCGCTGGCGCAGCGGCTTTCGCACCGTGCGCCACCGGGCAACCCGCCGCCAGCGCCAGCGCGCCTACGCCCTTCAGCCAGCGACGGCGTGAAGGTACTTCCACGCCGGTTTTATGTTGCTCTGCCATGATGCTTAATCCAGACCCAGGATCCCGCGCAGCTGCGCTAAATCTTCCGCCAGAGTGGTGATTGGCCCCTTCAACGCGTTGCGATCCGCATCGGTCAGTTTGTCGTAGGTCTCAAAACCGTCTTTGGTACGATATTTGGCGAGGATCGCATCGACTTTCTTAAAGTTGGCATCCACCTTCGCCAGCAGCGCACTGTTCTCTTTTTGCAGTTGCGGACGCAGCAGGTCGACTATCTTCTGCGCGCCATCGATGTTGGCCTGGAAATCCCACAGGTCGGTATGGCTGTAGCGATCTTCCTCTCCACTGATTTTGCTGGCCGCCACTTCTTCAATCAGCCCGGCTGCACCGCCGACCACTTTTGACGGCGGGAAGGCCAATTCTTCGATGCGTTTTTGCAGGTCAACCACATCGCTGTAGAGCTGATCGGCATATTTCTCCATTCCTTTGGTGCTGTTATCTCCAAAGAGTGCCTTCTCAAGACGGTGGAAGCCGGTGAATTTCGGGTCAGCGGCTTTCTGCTCATAATCATCTTCACGGGCGTCAATACTGCCGTCGAGGTCAGAGAACAGCTCCGCGATAGGCTCAATACGCTCGTAGTACTGACGCGTAGGTGCATACAGGGATTTCGCTTTTTCGATATCCCCCGCTTTCACCGCATCGGTAAAGGCTTTAGTGGCTTTTACCAGTTCTGCCGTCTGCGCAGTCACATAGGTTTTATAGGCGGTAATCGCCTCGCCCAGGCTCAAAACCGCATCTGCTTTCGCCGCATCCTTGGTGGCTTCACCTTTAACAATCAGCTTGCCTTTCGGGTTGGTCAGCAGACCGCAGGTCATCTCATATTCACCCGGTTGCAGGTTGGCGGTCATCTTTTGCGTAAAACCCGGCGCGATATTTTCACGCTCTTCCACCACCATCACGCCCTTGAGGATCTCCCACTCCAGCGCCTTCTGGCTATGGTTCTGAATGATAAACTGTGTTTTACCGGCATTGACGGTGAGCGTCATCGGCTCACACTGTTTGTCGTTTACCGTGACATTGACCTTCGGTATGTCAGCAGCCTGCGCAGAGAATGCGAAAGAGCACAGCGCGGCGAGCACGCTACGGCGAAAAATAGTGTTCATGGTCCATCCCTTTCAATGAGTAAAAGCCATTTGCCTTACGGGGCGATACGTGATGCTGCGTTTGGCGCACGCGCAGGCCAGAAAAAGAGTGCCAGCGCAGGCAGTAAATAGAGTAACCAGACCGCCACTTCACTGACGCTTGGTGCTTCCTGGTAGCCAAAAATGCCTTCCATCAACGTGCCAAACAGTGAGTGGGTGGTGAGCGTGCCGCTGAAATCAAACGCGACATCCTGGAAGTGGTTCCACAGCCCGGCTTCGTGGAAGGCGCGAATCGCTCCGGCGGCAAGCCCTGCGGCGACCAGCAAAATAAACAGGCTGGTCCATTTGAAGAACGCGCCAAGGTTCAGACGAATGCCGCCCCAGTAGAGCAAGAAGCCCAGCACGACGGCGGTCGCCAGCCCCAGCACCGCGCCCAGCGGTGGCCAGATACCGAGATCCTGCTGGAACGCCGCCAGCAGAAAGAACACTGACTCCAGCCCTTCACGCGCCACGGCGAAAAAGACCATCATCACCAGCGCCCAGCCGTGATGATTGCCCCGCGCCAGCGCGTTATCCACCGCCTGCTCCAGTTGCTGTTTTACGTTGCGTGAGACTTTGCGCATCCAGAACACCATCCAGGTCAGGATGACCACGGCGATGACCGCCACGATACCTTCAAACAGCTCCTGTTCTTTTTGCGGGAATTCGCCGGTGGTTTCGTTGATGAAGATGCCCAGCCCGAGGCAAAGCGCCGCAGCCAGGAATACGCCAATCCACATCACGCCAATCAGGCCGCCACGCTGTGTGCGTTTTAAATAGCTGGCGATAAGGCTAACAATCAGCGCGGCTTCTAATCCTTCGCGCAGCATAATCAGAAAAGGCACAAACATGCGAACGTCCTTAAATGTGAATCGCAGTCAACACATGCAAAGAAAAGTAAATGTGAGTGATAGCGATTATCATTACGCAAAGACGAAATTCAAGTGAAATATGTCGGAAATGATAAGCAAATGTAAAAGAGACAAAGAGAGGAGAAAAAGACGTTTGTGTGTAAGAAACGCCGGATGGCACTTCGTTTATCCGGCCTACAGGAGAATTTGTAGGCCGGATAAGGCGTTAGTCGCCATCCGGCAATCAACGGTAAAGTTTACTCCGCCTGTAAACGCGACGGCGGCGCGGAATGGTAATGTGCGTCCGCTTCTTCAAAGCGTTTACGCATGGCCTCTGACGGCGCTTTGTCCAGCAGGCTGAAGATAACAATCCCCAGGCTACCGAAAATAAAGCCCGGAATGATTTCGTACAGGCCCAGCAGCTCGAAGTGTTTCCAGACGATCACGGTGACCGCACCGATAATCATCCCCGCCAGCGCGCCATTACGCGTCATGCGTGACCACATGACCGAGAATAGCACTACCGGGCCAAACGCCGCACCAAAGCCTGCCCAGGCGTAGCTCACCAGACCAAGTACTCGGTTTTCCGGGTTTGCCGCCATCGCAATCGCCACCAGTGCGACCACCAGCACCATGACACGCCCTACCCACACCAGCTCTTTCTGGCTGGCGTTTTTACGCAGAAACGCTTTATACAGGTCTTCCGTAATCGCGCTGGAGCACACCAGCAGCTGGCAGCTCAGGGTCGACATCACCGCCGCAAGAATCGCCGAAAGCAGAATACCGGCAATCCACGGGTTAAACAGGATTTGCGCCAGTTCAATAAACACGCGTTCGGCGTTCTGACTTACCGGGCCCGCAACCGCCGGGTTATTCTGGAAGTAAGCGATGCCGAAGAAACCGACCGCAACCGCACCCGCCAGGCACAGGATCATCCAGGTCATACTGATACGACGCGCATGCACGATGCTGTGGTGGGAATCGGCCGCCATAAAGCGTGCCAGGATGTGCGGCTGACCGAAGTAACCCAGCCCCCAGCCCATCAGAGAAATGATGGCGACGAAGTTCAGCCCTTTGAGCATATCGATATTCTCAATGCTCTTTTGCTTGATAACTTCCATCGAATCATCCAGGCCGCCCACGGCGAGGATAACCATCACCGGCGTCAGGATCAGCGCGAAAATCATCAGGCTGGCCTGCACGGTGTCGGTCCAGCTCACCGCAAGGAAGCCGCCGATAAAGGTATAAATGATGGTCGCGGCGGCACCGGCCCACAGCGCCGTTTCATAACTCATGCCAAAGGTGCTTTCGAACAGACGCGCCCCGGCCACAATGCCGGATGCACAATAGATGGTGAAGAACAGCAGAATTACCAGCGCAGAGATAATACGCAGCACGCGGCTCTTATCTTCGAAGCGCCCGGTGAAGTAATCCGGCAGCGTCAGCGCATTGTTGTTGGCTTCGGTGTGT
Source organism: Pseudocitrobacter corydidari (assembly GCF_021172065.1). NCBI lineage: Bacteria > Pseudomonadati > Pseudomonadota > Gammaproteobacteria > Enterobacterales > Enterobacteriaceae > Pseudocitrobacter > Pseudocitrobacter corydidari. The sequence goes on from NZ_CP087880.1 coordinate 1,826,791, forward strand.
ACACGCAGACGACCGGCAACCAGCTTCCAGTTGATCCACGCGCCCACTGTCAGGCCGATAGCAATCCAGCTTTCCGAGATACCGGCGATAAAAATTGCCCCCGGCAGGCCCATCAGCAGCCAACCGCTCATATCCGACGCGCCCGCAGAAAGCGCCGTCACAAATGGCCCAAGACTTCGTCCCCCGAGGATATAATCATCAAAGTTTTTCGTCGATCGCCAGGCGAAAAACCCAATTAATATCATGCCAAAGATATAGACAAAAAAAGTCACCAGCATCGGTGTGCTTATATTCATTAAACTCTCCAGATTTATTCGTCGACAACATCCGACTTGTCGTTATTCCCTTACCGGAACGAGGTAAAGGCCTGTTGTGTTATTCAGGCGACCGTATCCTGACGGAAGCGAAGATTTTTCACAAATGATTTAACACTGCATTCACATCGAATGCATCCCTGTCGTAATACCATTTTCCTATAGGTTGCACTCCCTCACGCTTTTTAGGGTTGCACCATTTAGAACTGTTAACTAGCCCTCAAAATCAAGCTTTCAGATACATCGGTTACATTCCATACCATCAGTTTTTCTTTTAACAATAAATTCATTTCTCAGGTTGCAATTGATGTCACATTTAACACGGTTGCACAAAGTTGCAACATAGTAGATATTCTTGCTACGCCTAAAATATGACGACAAAACAACAGGAGTAGATGGCATGGGCACCACCACCATGGGTGTTAAGCTGGATGAAGCCACGCGCGAGCGAATTAAAAGTGCGGCCACGCGAATTGATCGCACCCCACACTGGTTAATTAAGCAGGCAATCTTTAATTACCTGGAAAAGCTGGAAAACGATGAAGTCCTGCCGGAATTACCGGCACTGCTCGCCGGGGCGGCCAATGAGAGCGATGAAATCGTCACCGCCCAGGAAGAGCCACATCAGCCTTTCCTCGAATTCGCCGAGCAGATCCTGCCGCAGTCCGTGAGCCGTGCTGCCATCACTGCCGCATACCGCCGTAGCGAAACCGACGCGGTGCCCATGCTGCTGGAGCAGGCACGCTTACCGGAGAACATCGCCGCTCAGGCTCATCAACTAGCCTGGAAACTGGCAGAGAAACTGCGTAACCAGAAAACCGCCAGCGGACGTGCAGGCATGGTGCAGAGCCTGTTGCAGGAGTTCTCACTCTCCTCGCAGGAAGGTGTGGCACTGATGTGCCTGGCCGAAGCGCTGCTGCGTATTCCGGATAAAGCGACGCGTGATGCGCTGATCCGCGACAAAATCAGCAACGGCAACTGGCAGTCGCACATTGGCCGTAGCCCGTCGCTGTTCGTTAACGCCGCGACCTGGGGCCTGCTGTTTACCGGCAAACTGGTCTCTACGCACAATGAAGCCAGCCTCTCTCGCTCGCTCAACCGCATTATCGGCAAAAGCGGTGAACCGCTGATCCGCAAAGGCGTGGATATGGCGATGCGCCTGATGGGTGAACAGTTTGTCACCGGGGAAACCATCGCCGAAGCGCTGGCCAATGCGCGTAAACTGGAAGAGAAAGGTTTCCGCTACTCTTACGATATGCTGGGTGAAGCGGCCCTGACCGCCGCCGATGCACAGGCCTATATGGTCTCGTATCAACAGGCGATTCATGCCATTGGTAAAGCCTCTAACGGGCGCGGCATTTATGAAGGCCCCGGCATCTCGATTAAGCTTTCTGCCCTGCATCCGCGCTACAGCCGTGCGCAGTACGACCGCGTGATGGACGAACTCTATCCGCGTCTGAAATCGCTGACGCTGCTGGCGCGCCAGTACGATATCGGCATTAACATCGATGCCGAAGAAGCGGACCGTCTGGAGATCTCCCTCGACCTGCTGGAAAAACTGTGCTTCGAGCCGGAACTGGCGGGCTGGAACGGCATTGGCTTTGTTATTCAGGCGTACCAGAAACGCTGTCCGTTCGTCATTGATTATCTGATTGACCTCGCGACCCGCAGCCGTCGCCGCCTGATGATTCGTCTGGTGAAAGGCGCGTACTGGGACAGCGAAATCAAACGCGCGCAAATGGACGGTCTGGAAGGGTATCCGGTCTATACGCGCAAGGTGTACACCGACGTCTCTTACCTCGCCTGCGCGAAGAAACTGCTTGGCGTGCCGAACCTGATTTATCCGCAGTTCGCCACCCATAACGCCCACACCCTGGCAGCCATTTATCAACTGGCCGGGCAGAACTACTATCCGGGTCAGTATGAGTTCCAGTGCCTGCACGGCATGGGTGAACCGCTGTATGAGCAAGTAGTGGGTAAAGTCGCCGAGGGTAAGTTAAACCGTCCGTGCCGTATTTACGCCCCGGTCGGCACCCATGAAACGCTGCTGGCGTATCTGGTGCGCCGTCTGCTGGAAAACGGCGCCAACACCTCCTTCGTAAACCGTATCGCGGATACCACCCTGCCGCTTGATGAACTGGTGGCCGATCCAGTTGAAGCCGTTGAAAAAATGGCCATTCAGGAAGGGGCTGCTGGTCTGCCGCATCCGAAAATCGCCCTGCCGCGCGATCTGTACGGGAAAGACCGCGCCAACTCTGCAGGTCTCGATCTCGCTAACGAACATCGTCTGGCCTCGCTCTCTTCCTCGCTGCTCAACAGCGCGCTGCAAAAATGGCGTGCCCTGCCGATGCTGGAGCATCCGGTTGCTGAAGGCGAAATGACGCCGCTGCCTAACCCGGCAGAGCCGAAAGATATCGTTGGCTATGTACGTGAAGCCAGCGAAAACGAAGTTGAACAGGCGCTGACCAGCGCGGTGAACAATGCGCCAATCTGGTTTGCCACGCCGCCGCAGGAACGTGCCGCCATTCTGGAACGCGCCGCCGTGCTGATGGAAGGCCAGATGCAGCAGTTGATGGGCATTCTGGTGCGCGAAGCCGGGAAAACCTTCAGCAACGCAATTGCCGAAGTGCGTGAAGCGGTCGATTTCCTGCACTACTACGCCGGTCAGGTACGTCATGATTTTGACAACGAAACTCACCGCCCGCTGGGCCCGGTGGTGTGTATCAGCCCGTGGAACTTCCCGCTGGCGATCTTTACCGGGCAAATTGCCGCCGCCCTCGCCGCAGGTAACAGCGTGCTGGCGAAACCCGCCGAGCAAACGCCGCTGATTGCCGCACAGGGGATTGCCATTCTGCTGGAAGCAGGCGTACCGCCAGGCGTGGTGCAACTGCTGCCGGGCCGAGGCGAAACCGTGGGCGCGCAGCTCACCTCCGACAACCGCGTACGCGGCGTGATGTTCACAGGCTCGACGGAAGTCGCTACCCTGCTGCAACGCAACATTGCATCACGTCTTGATGCACAAGGTCGCCCGACGCCGCTTATCGCCGAAACGGGCGGGATGAACGCGATGATCGTCGACTCTTCCGCGCTCACCGAGCAGGTTGTGGTGGATGTCGTGGCCTCTGCCTTTGATAGCGCAGGCCAGCGCTGTTCCGCCCTGCGCGTACTCTGCCTGCAGGACGATATTGCCGATCATACCCTCACTATGCTGCGCGGTGCGATGGCTGAATGCCGGATGGGCAACCCAGGCCGTCTGACCACCGACATCGGTCCGGTGATTGATGACGAAGCCAAAACTAATATCGAACGCCACATTCAGGCGATGCGCGCCAAAGGCCGCACCGTGTTCCAGGCGGCGCGCGAAAACAGCGACGACGCGCGCGAATGGCAGTCCGGTACCTTTGTTGCCCCGACGCTTATCGAGCTGGAAAGCTTCGATGAACTGAAGAAAGAAGTGTTCGGCCCGGTTCTGCACGTAGTGCGCTACAACCGCAATAATCTGGACAAACTGATTGAGCAAATTAACGCCTCTGGCTACGGTTTGACGCTGGGCGTGCATACGCGTATCGACGAAACCATCGCTCAGGTTACGGGCAGCGCGAAAGTCGGCAACCTGTACGTCAACCGCAACATGGTTGGCGCAGTGGTGGGCGTGCAGCCATTCGGCGGTGAAGGATTATCCGGCACCGGCCCGAAAGCGGGCGGCCCGCTCTATCTCTATCGCCTGCTGACCAGTCGCCCGGAAACGGCGTTGGGCACAACGCTTGCACGTCAGGACGCGGAATACCCGGTAGACGCACAGCTGAAAGCGCTGCTGGAAAAACCGCTTACCACACTGAAGAACTGGGGCAACGGTAATGCCTCGCTGAGCGCGCTGTGCCAGCAGTATGGCGAACTGGCGCAGGCCGGAACCCAGCGCGTACTGCCGGGCCCGACCGGTGAACGCAACACCTGGACGCTGATGCCGCGCGAACGCGTGCTCTGCGTCGCCGATGACGAACAGGATGCGCTGACCCAACTGGCGGCCGTCATGGCTGTCGGTAGCGAAGTGCTGTGGCCGGACGCTCCGCTCCAGCGCGAACTGGCGAAAAAGCTGCCGAAAGAGGTGAGCGAGCGTATTCGCTTCGCCAAAGCGGATGTCCTCATGAGCCAGTTCTTCGATGCGGTGATTTACCACGGTGATTCCGATCAGCTGCGTAAACTGTGTGAACAGGTTGCGGCCCGCGACGGCGCGATTGTTTCAGTGCAGGGCTTCGCGCGCGGCGAAACGAATCTGCTGCTGGAACGTCTGTATCATGAACGTTCGCTGAGTGTGAACACTGCGGCTGCGGGTGGGAATGCGAGTCTGATGACGATTGGTTAAACCACAGGGTACAGCTTTGCATGCCTGATAAGACGCAAAGCGTCGAATCAGGCATCAGCGCCTAACTGCCGGATGCGGCGTGAATGCCTTATCCGAATAGTTTCGCCGGTACGTGGCGAGTCGATAAATTGCCCATCGCCCAGATACACCCCATATGATCGGCTTTCTCGCGGCTGTGGATAGGGTGCTGTTTTATCCTTTCACGGTTGTGCTGGCGTAGCCATAACAAGCATAAACCGGGTAAAAAACAGGCGCTGATTTTACCGGCCCGGCGGAGAAAACGGGGTTAATAATGGCTTATTAATACATTATTAACCCCGGTTCGCCGATGATTAAAACAGCGATTTCGTCGTCCAGATTCGGCTCTGCCAGCGTCGATACATCAACGCGGCCCTCACGCCCTCATCAATAATGTACGCCAGCCATACCCCCACCAGCCCCAGGCCGGCAGAAATGCCGAGCACATACGAGAACGGCAGGCTAACAATCCACATCACAATAATCCCGCAGATAAACGGGAAACGCACATCCCCTGTCGAGTTTAACGAGCTGATCACAATGATATTGGTGGCACGCCCCAGCTCCAGCAAAATAGAGTACATAAACAGCACCCGGGCCATTTCAATAATCGTTTCGCTGGGCGTAAACAGCGCCATAATTGGCCTGGCAAACGTGGCTAACAACGCACTCACCAGCAAGGCAATCAGCAAGCCAATTCGCCAACTGCGCATCCCCTGACGATACGCGGTATCCAGTTCGCGTGCGCCAATCGCCCGGCCAATAATGATTTGCGAGGCCTGGCCTATCGACATGGCAAACAGTGCCACAAACTGGCTAATGCTGGAGGCGTAAATTTTGGTGGTCAGCGCTTCGGTGCCCAACAGCGCGATAATGGCGGTCACCACCAACTGCGACCCCGCATAGGACAAGTTTTCTCCGGCGGAAGGCAGACCGTATTGCAGAATAGAACCCAGCATCTTACGCGAGCACTGTTTCAGTTTCTGCCAGCGGAAACGATAGCCAATGTATTTATTCAGCAGCCAGACGCTCAGCGCCATCCCAACCATATTGGCAAAGCTGCTGGCAATGCCAACCCCGGTCACGCCCATGTCCAGAAAATGAAGCGGCCCGTAGAGGAACATATAGTTGAGGATCACGTTAACCACGCTCACGGTGATGGGCACGACCATCGCCTGACGCACGTAACCGTGGGTACGTAAAATAGGCAACATCGAGGAGTAAAGCGCAATAATCACCGAGCTGCCGCCAATGATTTGGATAAAGGGCGCACCAACGCTGACCAGGCGTTCACTCAGCCCCAATGCACGCAGGAACCCTTCCCCCAAAAAGATGAAGATAAAACTCATCACCACACCGATGATAAACGCCACCACCAGCCCGTTGGTGATAACGTACTCCACGCGGTGAAATTTTTTCGCGCCGATAAGCTGCGCGACGACAATTTGCACGCCGACGGTTAAAAAACCATAAAAGATAACCGAGATAGCCAAAATCTGACTGGCGACACCGGTGGCGGCAACCGCTTCATCCGAGTAATGCCCCAGCATAAACACGCTGACGTAGTTCATCAGCAATCGCAGTAACTGCTCGATAAATATCGGCCAGGCCAATGTATAAAGCCCCAGCCGAAAGGTATTTTCCCCACCAGACATCGTCCGCCATCCCTGTTATTGAACATTATTTAAATAGCAGTAGATGATGATTAACCATCTTTATTGGCGCGGTCTACGGCAGGGTCAAAAATCAGAAAAGCGAACGCTGGTTGGAGGAGACAATTGTGGATGCAAAGCATTAACGCCTCTTTCACATGGACCACGATTCATACTATATTCAACGACATCTTTTTTAAGGGAGTGAACAGATGAAACGTACCTGGCTTGCGATGATCGCCCTGATGGTAAGCGGCCTGGCGCTGGCGGATGAATGCAATAACGCCAGTACCCAGGGCGACCTGAATCAATGTACTGCGGCCCAGTATCAGGCGGCAGATAAGAAATTAAACGAGACGTACCAGGCGGCACAAAAACGGGCGCAGGAACCGCAGCGTGAGCAGCTGAAAAAAGCGCAGACTGCATGGATTGCTTCCCGTGATGCCGATTGCGAACTGCTCAGCTCAAGCAGCGAAGGTGGTAGCGTTCAGCCAATGGTGCGCAATCAGTGTCTGACGGATAAAACCGCCGAGCGCGAAGCCTTTCTCTCTTCCCTTTTACAATGCGAAGAGGGTGACCTGAGCTGCCCGCTGCCGCCAGCGAATGTTAATTAACGTACGCGAATGCCTTCGATAATCATCTGCTGCACATTGTCGACCGTGCGCTGAAAGAAGGCTTCATCCTGTAATGTCGCGCCCGTAACCGCCTCCACCTGGGTGGCGAAATCCGCATAGTGCTGGGTTGTCGCCCAAATCATAAAAATGAGGTGATGCGGGTCAACCGGCGCGAGTTTTCCCGCATTGACCCACGCGGCGATAATCGCGGATTTCGCCTCGACCAGCGCTTTAAGATCGCCGGTCAGTTCGTTCATCAGCAACGGCGCACCTTGCAGCATCTCAAGGCAGAACAGTCGCGAAGCCTGCGGATAGTCGCGCGAGACCTCCAGTTTCAGCCTGATGTACTCTCTAATCGCCACCAGCGGGGCGAGATCTTCGCGAAATGCTTTCAACGGTGCCAGCCAGATAGCCAGAATTTGCCGCATCACGGCGACATAAAGCGCCTCTTTCGACGGATAGTAGTAAAGCAGATTGGTTTTTGACACGCCGGCAAGCTCCGCTACCTGCTCAAGGCGCGTGCCATGAATGCCGTACTGGGAAAAAGTATTGAGCGCAGCCGAGAGAATGGCCTGTTTTTTTGCACTGACTGCCTGCGAGCGTTTTCCGCTTTTCTTTGTTGCGTCCTGAGCCATACGCCCTCTCCTGTTATTAGCCTCCACAGCATAGCAAAAGCGGGAGGCATACACAGGCGTGATACTTACGGCTCGTGATTAAGTGATGCTTCCGTAGTCAGTTGTGACTTTTTTTTACGCTTAAACTTCAGTTCACTGACCAGTACACCTACCACAATAAAGGCTGCACCGAGTAGCGCCAGCGCGGGCAAACGCTCCCCCGCCAATCGGCCAAAAATCCCCGCCCATACGGGTTCGCCGGTATAAATAACCGTCGCGCGCGTCGGCGACACGCTGCGCTGCGCCCAGTTCATGGTCACCTGAATAATGGCGCTGAAAATCCCCAACCCCAGCGCCACGATCAGCAAGCCAGACGATACAGGCGGCACACTTTCACCGGCAGGTGCCATCATGGCGAACGCCACAATCGACGCCGTCGCCAGTTGCACAACGGTCACTCGCCGCACATCAACCTTCCCCGCCCAGGCGCTGATAAGAATAATTTCTGCGGCAATCGCCACCGCGCTGGCAAGCGTAATCAGCTCGCCCTGCCCGAGAGCCAGCAAATCGCCATTTGGCCCGGCAAGAAAAATCAGGCCGATAAAAGCCAGCACGATGCCCACGCAGGACATCAGCCCCGGCATTCTTCCCAAACAGAGCCACTGCAACAACGGCACCAGCGGGACATACATGGCGGTAATAAAAGCGGATTTACTGCTGGGAATCGACTGCAACCCCCAGGTTTGCAGGCTGTAGCCCAGCGCAATGGCGATGCCAATCACTACGCCCGCTTTTAGTTCCAGTTTGGTCAGGCCACGCAATGAGCGTGCGCAAAGCAGCCCAACGGCGACCGCTGCCATCGCAAAGCGAACGCCTACGAAGAAAAACGGCCCGCTAAGGGTGACGGCGTACTGTACAGCGAGAAAGGTGCCGCCCCAGAACATGGTGATGAGGATCAGGATGGCTTCCTGAGGCTTAACAGAAAATGCGTAGCGTGAGAAAAAAGACATGATGCCGCCCGGAAATCAAACAGCCTTACAGTGTGAAGTGAGCAAGGTCACAGTTCAACCCGGTGAAGTGAAAATAAAAAGCCGCCGAATCCATCGGCGGCGGAGGGGTTACAGAGTGTAGAAACACTCGCTACGGATTAACTCAGCCCTATAAGAGGTTAGCTGTTGCGGTTGCTACCATGGCTGTTTTTCCCTCCCTTTTTACCTGCTTCGGAGGCGCGCTGCGGGTCATTTTTGAAATTACCGCCGCTGTGCTGGCCACCCTTACGACCTGCTTCTGATGCTCTGTCCCGGTCTTCAGCAAAGTTACCTGAACCACCACGATGATTTGCCATTTCTGACCTCCAGTTGATTAGACATCATATTGCATTACGTGAAATCAGGGAGTCATTCCCCCGCAGCAATGGCGCTGACCATTTTTTGTGCTGCGTGACACTAAGCTTAGCGGACTGCGTGGCTTTTTGAGGAAGAACGTAACATTTTGTAATGGGTTTTGGGCTGCACAATACCGGTGCGATAAGTACGGGTCATAATTTACTCTTATCGCAGAAGAAAAATGCATAACTGAAAGTGTGTCATGATGCTACTGCCTGCCCCCCGAAGATGAGGAGCAGGTTGTCAGAGGAGCTTACTGCACGTTCTTGATCACTTTAACCGTATAGCGCCCATCTGGTTGTCGATAAGCGCCGTGGATATCTGTTTCAAAGCCCGGATACCAGGCACCAATTTCGCAGAGCATCTGAATAAACTCGAGTGTCGGACGATTCTCCTCGGTCAGCATCTCTCCTGGCATCACTAATGGCACACCTGGAGGATATGGCAGGATCATGTTCGCACTGACTCGGCCAATCATCTCGTCGACATAGACCTCCTCAATTTCACCGTGAAGCTCTTTCTGGAAAGCCGCGTGCGGGTTCATCACCATCGTCGGTAAGGTTTCAAAAGCGCGGAACATCAGTTCCGGCAGCTTATGCTGACGAATCAATTTATGAATGCCGTTTGCAAGTTCCTGAATTCGCATACCCGCATAGAAAGTGGGCTGCTGCTCATAGACGGATGGCAGCATCTCTTTGACGAACGCGTTACGATCGTAGTCACGTTTGAAATCATTCAACGCCCGCAGCAGACTCAGAGCCTTAGTTTTATTAATTCCGATACTGAAGAGAAATAAGAGATTATAGGGGCCCGTTTTCTCCACAATAATGCCATGTTGATCGAGATACTTCGCCACGATGGATGCCGGAATCCCCTGCTCCTCCATTTTGCCCTGTTTATCCATTCCCGGCGTTAGCAGAGTGACTTTAATGGGATCAAGGAACATATGCCCTTCATCGATATTTTTAAATCCATGCCACTCGGCACCGGGCGTAAGATTCCAGCAGCAAGGCGCTAATGACTCCCCTTCTGGCTGCCAGACGTCGAAGAACCAGCTCTCTGAGGACGCTTTTATCTTTTTAATCTCTTTACGGAAGCGAACGGCCCGCAGGATAGAATTCTCCATCAGACGTTTACCCGTATTCCCTTTCATCATTGCCGCAGACGTTTCAATAGACGCAACGATGCCATAATGAGGCGACGTGGACGTATGCATCATAAAGGCTTCGTTAAAGGTCTCTTCTTCAAATTCCCCTTTAATGTGAATCATTGATGCCTGTGAAAAAGCGGCCAGTAATTTATGTGTAGACTGCGTTTCATATATCACTTTCCCCGGCACGCGCGTACCGCTCATTCCGCAGAGACCTTTGTAGATTGGGCTAAAGTTGGTATAAGGCACCCAGGCTGAATCAAAGTGAATGGATTTTACATCCAGCGTCTGTTTGATGTAGTCGGTGTTATAGAGCAGACCGTCATAGGTGGAGTTTGTGATTACTGCATGCACCGGCCAGCTGGCGCCAGGGGTCTGTTTTACACGCGCTTCGATCGTTTCTCGCGCAAACTCACTGCGAGGAATTCCACCTAAGATCCCCCATGCATTTCGCGTTGGACGGAAATAGATTGGTGTGACATCGCTCATAATCATCAAATGAGTCAGCGACTTGTGGCAATTACGGTCGACTAAAATTGTGCTGCCCGCAGGTGCGGCGTACATCCCCACAATTTTATTGGCCGTTGATGTGCCGTTTGTCACCATGTAGCTGCGGTCTGCGTTAAAGGCATCGGCGATATAATTCTCTGCCTCGCGGTGTGGGCCTGAGTGGTCAAGCAGTGAACCGAGTTCAGAGACGGAGACCGAGATATCTGACTTCATGGTATTTGCACCAAAGAAGTCGTAAAACAGGCTACCTACCGGGCTCTGCTGGAAAGCCGTGCCGCCCATATGACCTGGCGTGCAAAACGTATATTTCCCTTCGTCAACATAGCGAAAGAGCGCTTTAGTAAAAGGCGGGAGAATCGCGTCAAAATAGGCGTCAGTTCCGCGCTGAATACGTGCCGCAATTTCATCAACTGCATCAAAGGCATACTCGAAGAAATGAAGATTAAGGCCTAGATCATCCACATCGATTTCGAGCTGCGTACGCTGACTCGAAAATGCATACATCGGCAGTTGCTCATTTAGCCCTGAAATATTTTTCGGTAAGAGAACAGACCATGTATCCCAGTCAAAAACAACGCCACAAACTTTTGCATTATTGTCAACCAGCTCCATGAGGTCATCAACATCTTCTGGATAAATAATACGATAGTTTTCTGCCAATAACTTTTTATGCAATTCTTCAATAGGTGCTTCTTTAGCCAGTACGCCAAAGTGGTTCATAATTGCGATTATTTTCATTTTCTTATCCCTGATAAGCCGTCTTTGAACTTTCATCCTTTTTCTGTATAAACATTCCCCAGAATGTCCAGCCAGAGAATGTGACTAACGCACCTAACATCATTGCCTCTTCACCAGAAGCATAGAGCGCGTAAAAGCTATAAATGGTGCCAAGCAGTGCAATGGTGGCATTCGTTTTCACCTGCCCACCGCGAATACCTGCCAACTTTTGCATCGGAATCAGTGCTGCCATTGAGAGGACGTAAGGCACTAAATTTGTGACGACCGCCAGATTCACTAAGCTATTAAATTGTTTGTTCAACGAGGGGCTAATCGTCATTAATGCTAATAGTGTCTGGATAATCCCTAAAATGATCATGCCAATAACAGGTGCATCTTTCGCTGTTACGCGTGAGAACACGCGAGGGAAATAACCAATATCCGCGGAAGACTTAAAGACCTGAGCCACGGTAAACTGCCACCCTAACAGCGAACCAATGCAGGCCAGGGCCATCAGAAACATGACAACGCTTCCAACAACAGGTGTAAACATCGAAGCGTAGGCTAAACCAAATGGCGCCGTGGAATGCAGGAGATCGAGATTTGGCACTATTCCGGCAATAACATTTGTGGATAAAATATAGATAACGGCACAAACCAACGTACCGCCGAAAACAGCGATAGGTACGTTTTTCTGCGGGTTTTCAACAGCATCCATATTTGCGCAGGCAGACTCCAGGCCAAGGAATGCCCACAGCGTCATAGAGATTGAGGTTGATATGGCGGAGAAGAAATCCATATTATTAGGATTCCAGGCGCTGACATAAAGCGATGGACTAAACCAGAACCAGCCAATCACACATAACCCAACTACCGGAATAATGACGCCCCAAACTGTGATGGAACCAATCTGCCCCGTAATTTTCGCCCCACCGAAATTAAGTACCGTGGTGACCCACAGTACGACAATAGTCGCGATACATACCTGGACAGGTGTAAGTTCGACACCAAATAAAACTGTCCCATACCCTACAGCAGAGATTGCAATGGCAATATTGGCAATTAGCAAACTTATTGCGTAGGTATAATTAGCAATAAAGTTACCCGATTTTCCAAACGCATACTCGGCGTACCCTCCCATCCCGCCGCTTTTCGTACTAAATAAACCACATTTTGAAAATGCCCATGCGAGGGCAAGTGAACCCAATGCGGTGACCAGCCAGGACAATATTGACATTGTCCCCACTTCGGCAAGCTTTGTCGGTAACATAATAATGCCTGACCCCAGCATATTCACTGCGGTTAATATGGTCAGGTGCATTACGCCCATTTTATTCCCGGGATTGCTCATAATGACTTCTCTTTATAATAGAATTATAATTTCCTTGAATACGACACACTTTATCTACGCCAGCAGTTTCGCTACGTCATAAGACGCTCCTTTTTAAGCGGATTGATTCATTAATGAAGGGGGATTCGTGGTTGTATTCCTGACATTGGGGTAACGACTGGGCCAGATGGTTTCCGGCGTCAGGCCCAAAGCTTCGGCAATGATGCGTTCCGCTTTTGGGTAGGCCCGTGAAAGGGCATTTTTGAGTGTGTCTGGTTTGAGACCCGAACGAACAGAGAGCTCGCGAATTGAGAGCCCCTGTTTATGGAGTGCCGCAACAATATCTACTCTGTGCCAGTCAGCACGATCTTCATTTGTGACCATATTTAGATTACCCTCTGCAATTACTCCTTGGGTTAACCCCATGGAGTGAATTCAATATGATGATGCTGGCACTAGCATTGATCTCTTTTGAGACAACAAAAAGTACTAAAAGCAATTTTTGTGAGTTAAATCGTACTTTAATGATCTCCATATGAGTCAATCGCAGAGTTCAATAACGATGGACGGATAAAAATGAGTAATGAAGGGCAGCATATTGATGAGAAAGATGAACTGATTTCTTTAGCAGACAGGCTTCGCTACCTGATTGGTCATCGAAGCACCCGTGCTGCAGCGAAGGCCTGGCAACTCTCCTACTCTACGCTGAACAATTACATCACCCGCGGTACGGAGCCTTCTCTTAGTGTGGCGGCCAAAATTGCCGAGCTTGAGGGCGTTTCGATGGAATGGCTCGCATGGGGATACCGTGAGAACGTCCCGGTACAAACAGATGAAAACCCTGCTGTTTACCACGTTAATAGACCTGAACCTGCGCAGAATGAACCGCTACTGATGGCCTGGATGATGGTGTTCAATTCACTTGACACTGCAGAGCAAGAGGCGCTACTGAGATTGATTCATAAAGAGGGTATCAAGGGCATTCTGCGGGAGTCGGAGCAGCGCCATTCCCTTGCACAGGCCATATCCCAACTCGATGAGACCCAACGTCACGATTTCTATACTCAGGCACTCGCACTGGCGGCAGAACTTAAGTCAGAAAAGAAAAAGTAGCGGAGCATGTGGAAAGAAAAATGATCCTTATGGAGATCATTTTTCTTGCAATAACGCTCACCCTGGCAGTACAGTACGCGATAGCGAACACTGCCCAGGAGGCTATGAGTATGGAAACTTCAGATAACGAGCAAACACTACAAGATGAATTTAGCGTTCGGTCACAGAAGCTTGCACAGCTTCGTGAATCAGGTAATGCCTTCCCTAACGACTTTCGCCGAGATGCGACATCACAATCCCTGCATCATCTCTATGATGCATTCAGCACTGAAGCACTTAACGACCATAAAATAAGCGTTTCTGTTGCAGGGAGACTGATGACTCGCCGGGTGATGGGAAAGGCGACGTTCTTAACGCTGCAAGATATGGGAGGAAGAATTCAACTCTATATTAGCGCTAAGCGTCTTAACGCCGACCGCTACGACGCGCTTCTTAAACTCATCGATCAGGGCGATATCCTTGGTGCTACCGGTGTATTGTTTAAAACACAAACAGGAGAGCTAACTCTCGACTGTAAAGACGTGCGCCTCCTCACCAAAGCCGTCAAACCCTTACCCGATAAATTTCATGGCCTCACAGATCAGGAGCGTCGCTATCGCCAGCGTTATCTGGATCTCATCGCCAATGAAAAAACGCGCAATACTTTCAAAGTGCGTTCACAAATCATGTCCGTGATTCGCGACTTTATGAGTACGCGGCACTTTATGGAAGTCGAAACACCCATGATGCAGCTCATTCCTGGCGGTGCATCGGCTCGGCCATTTATTACGCGTCATAATGCGTTAAACCAGGATATGTTCCTGCGTATTTCTCCCGAACTGTATCTCAAGCGCCTGGTGGTGGGCGGCTTTGAACGCGTATTCGAGATCAACCGCAACTTCCGCAATGAGGGTATTTCGCCGCGCCATAACCCCGAGTTCACCATGATGGAACTCTATATGGCTTATGCCGATTACAACGATCTCATCGACCTCACAGAAGCGCTTTTCCGCCAGGTTGCACTCGACGTTACGGGCGGCACAGAGGTGACGTATGGCGAGTGTACCTTTGACTTTGGCAAACCGTTTACCCGTTTGACGATGAAAGAAGCCATTTTGAAATATGGCAATGACATCCGACCGGAAGAGCTTGATTCATCCGAGCCAACGCTCGCGCTCGCACAACGTCTGGGGATTACACCTGAGGTCAGTTGGGGACACGGACGCCTCATCACGGAAATCTTTGACGTCGTCGCTGAAAGCCATCTGATTCAACCAACGTTTATTACTGAGTATCCTGCAGAAGTTTCGCCACTGGCACGTCGTAATGATCTTCATCCCGAGATAACCGATCGCTTTGAATTCTTTATCGGTGGGCGAGAAATAGGCAATGGCTTCTCAGAGCTGAATGATGCCGAAGATCAGGCTGAACGTTTTATGGCGCAGGTTGCGTCACGCGACGCGGGCGATGATGAAGCGATGTACTACGATGCTGATTATGTCACAGCGCTGGAATACGGATTACCGCCCACGGCTGGGCTGGGTATTGGTATCGACAGAATGGTAATGCTTTTCACCGACTCCCCCACCATTCGCGATGTCATTCTCTTCCCAACCTTGCGTCCGGTTAACTGAGCGATCGCAGGAGGAAGCGAATTGTGCAATGTGGTGTTGCATTTCAGCGCCAGAACCGGGTGTATTTGCAGCCTTAACGAGCATGGAGAGTTTATCATTGGAACGTTGCTGTCAGGTGAAAGGCCAGCCTCAGGGGATCTATTGGTCAACGATCATAACGCCAACGGGCCAGCCAGCGTTTTTAACGTCACCCAAGACAGCAGGCTGACTATTGATATTCACTTTCGTACCTGTTCGGAGGTATGTGCTCGTCACTGGCTTAAAACACGCGGTGTGACATTTTAAAATAAACGCGGGCTTTTCTTGCCCGCGTAATCGTCCTGGCAACCAGAGGCTGATGTCTTTCTGCACGTTATTCAATCAGAGCATTTCAAAACATTAACAAAGAATCTTTATTTTACATTCAATCACATGCGTCATTGTTACAAATCAAAGAAATGGCTCTAAAGTTTGCACTCCTGTCGACACGGCTTATCTTTAAAGAAGGACAGCGAAAAGCTGTGTAACGATAAACCGAGGAGTGTTGCAGATGGCAAAAGTTCTGGTGCTTTATTATTCCATGTATGGACACATTGAGACGATGGCCAAAGCCGTCGCAGAGGGTGCAAATAAGGTTTCTGGCGCCGAAGTTGTCGTCAAACGCGTACCGGAAACCATGTCACCGGAAGCTTTCGCTAAAGCGGGCGGAAAAACACACACCGCGCCGGTTGCCACGCCACAGGAGCTGGCTGAGTACGATGCCATCATCTTTGGTACCCCGACTCGCTTCGGCAATATGTCCGGGCAGATGCGTACTTTCCTTGATCAAACTGGCGGTCTGTGGGCCTCTGGCGCGCTGTACGGCAAAATCGGTAGCGTATTCAGCTCTACCGGTACCGGTGGTGGTCAGGAGCAGACGATTACCTCAACATGGACTACGCTTGCTCATCATGGGATGGTGATTGTTCCTATCGGCTACGGCGCGCAGGAACTGTTTGATGTCTCCCAGGTTCGCGGCGGCACGCCATATGGCGCGACCACCATCGCGGGCGGCGACGGTTCACGTCAGCCGAGCGAGGAAGAACTCGCGATTGCCCGCTATCAGGGTGAACATGTCGCCGGGCTTGCGGTTAAGTTAAAAGGTTAATCTTCAGCAGGAGGATTTCTATGCCAACACAAGAAGCAAAAGCTCACCACGTAAACGAATGGGCGAGCTTGCGCAACACCTCGCCGGAAATCGCCCAGGCGATTTTTGAGGTGGCCAAGTATGATGAAAAACTGGCCGAACAGATCTGGGAAGAAGGCAGTGATGAAGTCCTCGCCCTGGCGTTCAGTAAAACCGATAAAGATTCGCTCTTTTGGGGCGAGCAAACCATTGAACGTAAGAACGTTTGATGAAATTGCTGCGTGAATGACAAAGGCTCCCGATGGGAGCCTTTTTGTTATTATGCCCTCCCCCTACTTCACCGCGTCCTTCATCACCGCTTTAAACGTCTCCATCGGGCAGAAGCCGTTGGCATCAATCGGGCAACCGTTCAGCGCCAGCGTCACGCGCTGCGGTGGTGATTGCAGGGTCAACGCCTGTGCGTCGCGAATTTGCGTCGTGCTTTGGTACAGATACTCAATCTTCATCAAATCACGATTGCCCTTCGCGTCATGCCAACGCTGGAAGACGATCTTTCCGCCAATCGGCGTGCGTTCGTACTGGTCATGCAGCTGGTAAGGTTTGAAATCGAGCGCGGTCAGTAGCGAGGCGATATTGGAGTCATGTCCCACCATCAACGTCACTTTGGCGGATTTGTCTGCCTCCGCAACCAGCGCATTGTTGATATATTTCACCAGCGGCGCCGCGACATTTTGCGCCACCTCTTTCGAGGTGAAGAGGCTGTCCTGATACCCGTTCTTCAGCTGCGATAACACGCGCCACTGCTGGTCGGTTTTGATTTTACCCCACGCCACCTGATCCAGCGGGAAGCCCTCGTAGTACTGCAACGTAAAGGCGTCCACCAGCGAGTTACCCACCTTCAACGGCCCGGAAACGCCCGGCTCTTTCTGGTATTGCGCGCTGAAGCTGTCTTGTGCCCCGTTCAGGTCGCATTGTTGTTTTTCTTTGCAACTCGGAGACTGGCGGTAATCGGCGATTTGCTCCAGGAGCTTATAGCTCTCGTCGAGATGCATCTGCTGGCGCTCTTTTTCCATCGCCTGTACGGCCTGCTGGCTGAACTGCGCAGAATCGACGGTGATCACCGGGTTAAAGGTCGGGTCCATGGTCCCCATTTCAGCCTGATGATGAACCGGAATATCACACCCCGGAAACGCACCGGTGATAAAGAATTGCGCCGTCGCCACCGTGCGTTGCAGGCTGTTGGCATACGCGTAAACCGTGTTATCCGTCGGGCACTCGCCAGAGGTCACCATCCCCTGCTGCGCCAGCCATTCACGCATGTAATGACCCATATAGATTTCCAGCACGCCGCCTTTGGTGGTGAGTTGCCCACCAGGGACATCCCATTCCGGCCAGCTTTGCGGAGTGGATTGTTCCAGCACGCTGCCATTATTGGCGAGCGGTGCGCGCAGGTTGTGGCGGCTCATAATCAACACTTGCTGGAGCTGGTATCCCTCCGGGGAGATCTCTGCCTGCGCGGCAATGGAGGTTAATAGTGTCGTCGCCACCGCGACGGCCAGTACGGCTTTTTTCATCCCTCAATCCTCTTTGCGTGATAACCCACCGCTAGATTGTGACAGTAATGTGACAAATTTCCGGGGGTTAGCTCGCAAAGCTGGGATTAAGCGCTTAATTTCATCACGTTGGCGAATAACGACCTGGCTGCCAGCGTTTCGCCAGCAGCCCCAGCGCGGCGCACAGCAGGTAGTACACCAGGCCGACAAAGATAAATATCGCCATCGGGTAGATTTGCACCCGATTGTTCACCTGCCCCGCGACGGTGGTCAGCTCCGGCACGTTGACGATAAACGCCAGCGAGGTATCTTTCAGCAGGCCGATGAATATCCCCAGTAGCGATGGCATGACGTTTTTCAGCACCTGCGGCAGCAGGATAAAACGCAGACTCTGCCCGGCGCTAAAGCCTTGCGTCAGCGCTGCTTCATATTGTCCCTGTGAGAGCGATCGTAGCCCCGCCAGGACCGAATGCATCACCGATGCGGCCGTGAACCAGGCCAGCGCCAGCGTGACGGTCAATGCGCCGGGTAAATCACTGCCGGTCAACATCGGCAACAGATACCAGAGCCAGAAGATGACGAAAATCAGCGGAATACCGCGAATAATTTCCGCCCACCAATAGAGTAGTTTGCGCACCACTCCGTCATAGCGCCAGGACAGGCAGGCGAGGAGAATGCCACCGGGCAGCGCCAGCGCCCCAGCCCCTACTGCCATCATCAACGTCAATACTACGCCGCCGGGTTCGCCGTCCATCAGGCGGCCCCAGAGTAAATAATCCAGGTTATCAATAATGACCGCCAGATTAGCGTCCATCTTCTACGCTCCTTGCTCTCTTCAGCGTCACGTTTTTCACCCGTTTCGCGCTACCCACTGGCGACGGACCGAAGCGCGTGAACAGTAAACCCAACACGATCCCGGTGAGAAGATACAGCCCCGTGCCGACCGCAAAGGCTTCCAGCGCATGGGCGTTATAACTTTCAATCTGGCGCACCTGATAGGTCAGCTCGGCGAAACCAATACCGCTCGCGAGGGAAGAGAGTTTCATCAGATTGAGATACTGCCCTACGATCGGTTGCCAGGCGTTCGCCAGCCCCTGTGGTAGCAGAATATATCGCAACATCCCCCACGAGCTAAAACCCTGTGCCAGCGCCGCTTCCCGCTGACCATTCGACACGCTGTGCAGGCCCGATGCCGCTTCTTCAATCAAGAACGCCGAGGTAAATACACCGAGCCCCCATGCAGAACAGAGAAACTCCGGCGTTAGCCACCAGACATCGCCCGGCAGGATAGACCAGCCGTGGTCGTCATTGACGAATTCCCGCACGCCCTGCGGCAGCAGATTCCACGCGGCGAAATACCAGAACAGAAGCTGCACCAGCAGTGGCGTATTGCGAAACAGAGACACCCACGCGGCGGTGATACCTCGCCCCACGCGTCCGCCCGACAGACGCAGCGCCAAAAACAGAATCGCCAGCAGGCTCGCCAGCACAATACCTGCCAGCGTTACCCACAAGGTGGTCAGGAACCCGGAGAGGATCCATTGCAAAGGCGGCCCGCTCAGCACGCCCTGCCAGTCAAACAAGTGAGTCACTCGGCACGCTCCTGATGCAGCGGGTCGAGTACTTTTTGCAAGAACCGCACGGCGCGGGGGTGTTGTGGCCGCGTAAAGAACGTCTCAGGCGGCGCAACTTCCAGCACGTCACCGCCGTCGATAAACACTACCCGGTCAGCGATTTCACGCGCAAACTGCATTTCGTGCGTCACCACAATCATCGTGATGCCGCTATGCGCCAGCGTCTGCATAACCTGCAACACTTCGCCGATCATTTCAGGATCCAGCGCCGACGTAGGCTCGTCGAACAAAATTATCTGCGGTGAGGATGAAAGCGCGCGGGCAATCGCAACGCGTTGTTGCTGGCCACCGGAAAGCTGCGAGGGCATATGATCAGCTTTCTCTTCCAGCCCGACCTTACGCAACAGCTCCAGCGCCCTGGTTTCGGCTTTGGCGTGTGGAAAGCCATGGACTTTCTCCAGCGCCAGCATGATATTTTGTCGAGCCGTAAGGTGAGCGTAGAGATTAAATTGCTGAAAAACAAAGCCAATACGACTACGTAGCTGCCGTAGCGCGTTACCCGTAAGCTGAGAGGTCGCTTTGCCATCAATCAGAATTTCACCGCCGCTCAGGCTTTCCAGCTGATTAATCAGGCGAATCAACGTGGATTTCCCCGAACCCGATGGGCCCAGGATTGCCACCACTTCACCGGAGTGAATCGTTAAATCGATACCGTTCAGCACGCGATGGTCGCCATAGCTTTTCACTGCCTGACGGAATTGCACGCTCGCCTGCTGAAGATGGGAGAAATCCGCGGCCTTTGCCGCGGAACGAGAGAATAATGCCGACAACATACTATTTTGCTTCAATGGTGAAAGAACGCGGCTGCGGCGCTTTAGTCGCCGGACCAAACCAGGTGTCGTAAATTTTTGCCGCTTCGCCCGATTTCTCCAGGCTCACCAGCTCATCATTCACCGCTTTTAACAGCGCAGGTTCGCCCTTTTTCACACCCACGCCAATTTCTTCTTTGCTCAGTAAATCCGGGATGATTTTGAATTTCGCTTTATCCGGCGCTTCGCCAAGCAGGCCCGCCAGAATGGTACTGTCCTGGGTTATCGCCTGCACGTTGCCATTACGCAGCGCGGTGAGCGCCAGCGGGATATCGTCATAGGAGAGCACTCGCGCCTGCGGATAACGCTGGTGTAGCGTCTGTTCGCCGGTGGTGCCTTTTACCGCGCCAATGCGCGCTTTGCTGTAATCATCCAGTTTATCGCCAGACGCCGCTGGCACCAGGAACTGCTGCCCGGTCACGAAATAAGGCGTTGAGAAATCAATTACCTGAGCACGCTCCGGGGTGATGGTGATATCGGCGACGATGAGGTCCGCCTTGCCCGATTGCAGCAGCGGAATGCGGTTAGCCGGGTTGGTCGCCACCAGTTCCAGTTTCACGCCCAGTGATTTTGCCAGGGCTTTAGCAAAGTCAATGTCATACCCCACCAGCTCATGCGTTTTGGCATCGACTGAGCCAAACGGCGGATTGGCGTCAAAGGTTGCCACTTTCACCACGCCTTTGGCTTTAATATCTGCCAGCTGATCGGCCTGTGCCGGAATAACCGCCAGCGAGCTGACGGCCAGCCCCACAAATATTGCCAGCTTCTGTACGGTGTGTAATTTCAGTGCCATAGTTTTTCTCCGATATCCCTGTTTTTGTTGTGTGCTGTTACGCTCCCATAAGCTTTCGTTCTCACCAAATAACGAATCTTTATTATCAAGAGCAAAAAAATATTAGTGAAAACATTGTTGTGCGAAGGTAAATAAATTAACAAAGCCTAATGCCAGTTTTCGCAAAAGGTCAGCCAATATTGTTATTTCATCTTTCCAAAGGAAGGCGGTTAACTGGTTTTATACGGTTCAAATCACTCTGGAGAGAAGAATGAAAACATTACTGTCAGCACTTTTACAGCGTCTGCAACGAATATGGCTGGGGTCTGATGAACATAGCGCTGAACGCGTTATCGAGTCTGTATTACCCGTTGCGAGCCTGTACGGTGTGGATGTTGCCAATATTGAACCGGAGTGGTTTCGTGACAAAGCACGCTGAGAAACGTCTTATCCGCGAAACCTACTGGAATGAACTGTGCGCTCACCTGGTTAACTGATTGACCGCGTCACTTCCCTGGACGACGGTCAATTCCGCGCTATTCGTGAATGGCAATCCTGTCCGCTACCTGCTCCGCCAGGCGCAACACCTCCCGCGTCATCGGCGTATCCAGTCGAATTTTTAGCTGCCCGACCACCCGGCCCTGAATCGGCTCACAACTGCTGTAGACCAGCCGAGCATTTCCCCCCA
Organism: Pseudocitrobacter corydidari; assembly: GCF_021172065.1. Classification (NCBI taxonomy): domain Bacteria; kingdom Pseudomonadati; phylum Pseudomonadota; class Gammaproteobacteria; order Enterobacterales; family Enterobacteriaceae; genus Pseudocitrobacter; species Pseudocitrobacter corydidari. The sequence goes on from NZ_CP087880.1 coordinate 1,848,745, forward strand.
GCACGCGAGTAATCTGCTGGAGATCAGGCTCCTGCCCGCTAACGCCATTAAAATGCAGTGTAACCAGTTGCTGGCCGTCCTCCACCTGAGTAGCGCTTTCTGCGCGGCCATGATGCAACGTTCCGAGCATCCCTCGGGTCACCTCGTGCTGCGGATCGCCAAAAACGCGCCACACCTCTCCCTGCTCGACGATTTTCCCTTTCTCAATAACCGCTACACGATCGCAGAGTGTGCGAATCACGTCCATTTCGTGGGTAATCAGAATGATAGTCAGCCCAAGCCGCTGGTTGATCTCTTTCAGCAGTGTTAGCACCGCGAGGGTATTTTCCGGGTCCAGCGCTGAAGTGGCTTCATCGCAAAGCAGGATTTCCGGCTGCATGACCAGGGCGCGAGCAATACCGGCTCGCTGCTTTTGCCCGCCAGAAAGCCGTGACGGCCAGCTGTCACGAAGTGATTCCAGGCCCACCAGGCGCAAAATCTCGTCCACCCGCTGACGGCGCTCTTGTGCGGGAACACCGGCCATACGTAGCGGCAGTTCGACGTTCTGCGCCACCGTTTTGGTCGACATCAAATTAAAATGCTGGAATATCATCGCCACGCGGCGACGCAAATCGCGCAATTGTGACCGTTTGCCTGTAACAGACACACCATGAATGGTGATGTCGCCACTGTCGGCCTGCTCAAGGCCGTTAAACAAACGCAGCAGCGTCGATTTACCCGCACCGCTGCGCCCAATGATGCCAAAAATTTCTCCGGCATGAATATCCAGTTCAACATTTTCAAGGGCTTTCACCCCGCTGGAATAGGTTTTGTTAACGCCGCGAAGCTGTATCTGCGGCGTCGATTGTGCAATTTTCATCACGGTCATTCCTGTGCACCATTAAAAACCAGGCATGATTTTTCCCTGATAGCGCGTCAGGATAAACTGACGGACTTCCGGGGAATTTAGCGCTTTTGCCAGTTTTTGAATGCCGGGATCATTAATATCGTCCGGGCGCGCCACCAGATATTCGACGTACAGACTTTTCCCCTTTTCAACAATTAACGCTTTATCGGTATCAATACCGGCTTCCAGCGCATAGTTCGCAAATATGAAAGCAAGGTCAACCTGGTTTACCGCGCGCGCCAGCATCGCGCCTTCAAGCGGGCGAATTTTAAAGTGATGCGGATTGGCGGTGATATCTTTTTCCGCTGACTGCGGGTCCTGCGGATTTTTCAGCGTGATAAGACCGGCTTCACTGAGTAACACCAGAGCACGCCCCGTATTAACCGGATCGTTGGGAATAGCGATAGTTGCGCCATTAGGCAGATCTTTCACGCTCTTATATTTACTGGAATAGGCACCGAAGGGTTCAATGTGGACACCCACGACCGGCACCAGATTGGTGTGGCGGGTTTTATTGTAATCATCGAGGAACGGACGATATTGATAGTAGTTGGCGTCGAGATTTTTCTCGGCCAATTGCTGGTTCGGCTGAATAAAGTCATTAAACACTTTTATCTTTAAATCCACCCCTTGTTTCGCCAGTTCCGGTTTTACAAATTCCAGAATCTCGGCGTGCGGCACCGGCGTAGCGCCCACCGTTAAGGTTTCATTCGCCAGCACAGAGACAGAAAACAGCGCCAGCAGGCTGGCAATTAATGTTTTTTTCATTTTTATCGTTCCGTTAAATACTCTATTTTCGACTCATTCGGCGTACCAGACGGTCACCGCTCATTTGTAAAATCTGCACTAACGCAATCAGTAGCACGACCGTCACAACCATCACGTCAGTTTGAAATCGTTGATAACCAAAGCGAATGGCTAAATCCCCCAGTCCACCGCCGCCAATGACGCCCGCCATAGAGGTGTAATCGACCAGTACAATGGCGGTTACCGTGACCGCCGCGATTAAGCCAGACCGCGACTCCGGCAACAGGGTATGCCAGATGAGTTGCCAGGTATTGCCCCCCATCGCCCAACTTGCCTCGACCAGCCCGTGGTCCACTTCGCGCAGCGAGGTTTCAACCAGACGGGCAAAAAACGGCGCACATCCGGCAACCAGTGGGGGGATCGTGCCTTGTACACCGAGTGAGGTTCCGGTTATCAGCGTGGTGAGCGGAATCATCACAATCAGCAAAATGATGAATGGCAGCGATCGCATTATGTTCACCAGTAACGACAACGTACGATGCAGCAACGGCGCGTAGAGCAGACGCGGCTGTCCGGTAAGATAGAGAATCACGCCCAGCGGCAGGCCAATCAGCACCGTAAAGCCCAGCGCCCAGGCCAACATCGTCAACGTATCGATACCGGCTTCAGCCACGTCGGGCCAGTCAATTTGCGCAAGAAACGCCAGCATTTCGCGCTCCTCAGTTCCAGTCGTGACGCGGCGGGCGCTTGCCGTTCAGCACCCAATTTCCGAGCAGGTGATACTTCCAGCGCACCGGGTCGTGCAGCGTATGAACACGGCCATTACGCCAGTGGCGATCGAAATTATAACGCGGGTGCGTTGAACGCGTGCCACCCAGTTCAAACAGGCGGCTCGCCGCGTCCAGCGCGGCTTCGGTGGTAAATATTTTGGCGCGCGCGACAGCGATAGAAGCCAGGGCAACGGTCTCTTCGCTAAGATCATGTTTATAGAGATCGAGCACTTCACCTGCTTTCTCGAGCAGCGCATCGGCGGCGGCAAGCCGGCTATCCAGCGCGCCAATCTGATAAATGGTAAGGGGATCGTCTCCGGCCTGTTCCACTCCCGCATCAATCCACGGGCGGGCAAAGGTCGTGACAAACTGCACGGTATCATTGAGCGCGGCGCGGGCAATACCCGCATCTATCGCAGCCGTCGTCAGCTGAGCGAACGGCCCGGCAAGGGTCGGTGTGGCATAGGATTTCCAGGAGGGAATCAGATGAAACGCCTCTACCGCCAGATTCTCCGCCAGAACGGTACCGCTGGAGGTATTGCGTTGTCCGATGCACTGCCAGTCGTTGATTACCGTCAGACCGGGGGTATTACGCGGTACGAACGCCAGCTGTGACAGCCCCTCTTCATCCAGCGCCAGCACCCCCAACCAGTGGGCATACAGCGAGCCAGTGCAGTACCCTTTTCGCCCGTTAATACGTAAACCCTCAGGCGTGTGCGTCAAACGGGTCTGGATATCCTGCACCGTTTTTCCGCCCGTTTCCGAAAGCGCATTAGCAAAGCGATAGCCCTGTAACGCAAGGCCAAAGAAGAATTGTTGCTGATCGTCGTTACCCTGCAAACGAATGTCTTCCAGTAAACAGTAGTGGTTCTGCGGGATCTGCCCCAGCGAAGGATCTGCCGCCGAAATGATGGCAATCACCTTCGCGAGCGTCGCAGCAGAGACTTCTGCCCCGCCCCATCGGCGAGGAACGGTAATGCCCCACAGCCCGCTGTTGGAGAACGTATCAACAACCTCAGGAGGTACAATCCCTGTCTGATCTCGTTCCGAGGCGCCCGTTTGCAGATATGTCGCGATTTCATGAGCGATGGCAATCGCTTCGTCATCGCTGTGAATAAGGTGAGCGCGAGGTATGCGCTGTGTATCGTTTTCTGCTGACATGCTTTTGTTCTCTTTGTTATTGCTGTACTTGCCTGATGGCGCTGCGCTTATCAGGCCTACGGGTATGAGCCGCGCCCCCGGCATTGGTGCCGAACTACGCCTGATGGCGCTGCGCTTATCAGGCCTACGGGGTTTTGAGCCGCGCCCCCGGCATTGGTGCCGAACTGCGCCTGATGGCGCTGCGCTTATCAGGCCTACGGGTTTTGAGCCGTTGTAGGCCGGGCAAGCGAAGCGCCCCCGGCAATGGCGCCGAGCCGCGTACCCGGCAATCACGCCGTACCAATTCGCCACTGATACCCCGGCGGTGTGCCGTTCACGGCGAAATCCCCCACGATGCGCGCCTTGTAAACGCGCGGGTTATGCGAGACCAGCGTGCGGGCATTACGCCAGTAGCGATCCAATCCGTGCGCAGAGGACGTTGCCGATGCGCCAAGCGCATCAAAAAGACGCGTCACCGCATCCAGAATTAACGCTGACACCACGGTTTGCCCCTGGGCAATAGCCAGTTCCGCCTGTTGATTGGCGCGATCCGCCGCCTCGGCATGGCCGATAGCCTCAAACGCCTGCTGCAAGGCACGGGCGCCCTGCACCACAATCGCATTCGCGCCATACACCGCGCTGTAGACCTCCCCCACAATCTGTAAGATTTGCGGGTCCTGCGCCGCGCGCGGGCCGTTGCCGTGGGAGTAGCTACGCGTGCGGGTACGCACTGCCTGCGCCACATCCTCAGCCGCCGCCAGACCAATGCCGGTTAATGTCGCAAGATGCACCAGTTGATAGAACGCAGGATCGTAGGACGTCGCCGATTCATGGCGCGTCAACTCTTCCGCCTGCACTGGCGCGTCGGCAAACAGCGTGGTGCCGCTGGCCGTCAGGCGCTGACCGAATCCGTCCCAGTCATCTTCAACCGTCACCCCTTCCGCGTGGCGATTCACCACCACATTGACCCACACACCTTGTTCATCGCTAACGCCGGTATTGATCCAGTCGGCATACAGCGACCCGGTGGTGTAATATTTTTTACCGTTCAGCCGATAGTGTTCCCCTTCGCGCACTATCTGTGAGGTAAACGTCCCCTGCTTCGCATCACCCGGTTCGCTCCAGGCGTTGCCAACCCAATCCCCCTGGGCGAGTCGGGCAAACCAGCGCGATTTTTTCCCGGCATCCGCAGACGCCAGCACGCTTTCGACAAAACCAAAGTGACCACGCAGCGCCTGGGTGATATTGGAGTCCGCCGCAGAAAGTTCGGTGAGTAGCGCAAAGAACTGCGGCAAGCTGGCACCATAGCCGCCCGCCGCAACCGGCACGCGCAGCGCGCCGAAGCGCACGGCTTTCAGCCACTGGAGCGGTTCAAACAGCAGTTCTCGCTGCTGCTCACGGGCCTGCGCGCCTTCACGTATGCGCGCAAACACAGGGCGGAAAGTTTCTGCCAGCGCGGCGTATTGCGGATCGTTATCATTGCTGTGTAGCGCCCAGAATGCGGTCATTGTTTTACCTCTTGTTTGAAATCGTCGGTATAGCGGGCAGGATCGCGGTACGCGTGCGCCGGATGGTTTTCTGGCAGTCGCGGCCCCCGGCCAAACATTTTTTCCCGCAGCGTTTTTCCCTGTGGATAATGCGAGCGGTAAACGCCGCGCCGTTGTAGCTCCGGCACCAGCCACTTCACCACATCACTAAAGGTTTCATGCGCCACAACATACGAAAGGTTGAAGCCGTCCACGTCGCTCTCCTCGACCCAGTGCTGAAGCTTGTCGGCAACGGTCGATGCCGAGCCCACGAACACCTGGCCCAGGCCACCAATGGCACCATAATCAGCGAGATCGTTGAGCGTCCACGAGGTATCGCCCGCCGCAAAACGCGCCACCAGCCCAGATGCCGGTTCCGGTAATTGTGGATACGGCACATCATGCGGTAGCGCAGCAAGATCAAGCCCCGTCCAGCCCGAGATCAGCGCCAGTGCGCCGGGGCGAGAGATATAGCGCTGATACTCCTCATATTTTTGCTGTGCTTTTTCATCGGTCTCTTCCACAATCACCGTCACCAGGGTGTAGACCAGCACATCGCTCCCCTTACGCCCGTTGGCGATAACCTGCTCGCGCAGGGAAGCGACATAACTCTTCAAGCCGCTCAGGGTGTGAGAATTCACAAACACGCTCTCGGCGTGGCGAGACGCAAAGTTGACGCCCGCGCCGGAGGAACCGGCCTGGAACAGCAGCGGCGTGCGCTGGGGCGAAGGTTCACTCATCTGCACGCCCGGCACGCGGAAATGTTCACCGTGGTGGCGAATAGGGTGGACTTTCTCTGGATGCGCAAAAATGCCCTTTTCCTTGTCGCGCACCACCGCATCCTGCTCCCAGCTGCCTTCCAGCAGCTTATACACCACTTCCATGTACTCTCCGGCGCGCTGGTAACGCGCATCGTGCTCCAGCAACGCCTGTTGCCCGGTATTGCGCGCACCGCTGTCGAGATAGGAGGTCACGATATTCCAGCCCACGCGGCCCCCGGAAAGATGATCGGCGGTCGCCAGACGGCGGGCAAAGGTGTACGGATGCTCATAACTGGTGGAAATAGTGACGCCAATCCCCAGGTGTTCGGTGACCATTGCAATGGGCGCGATCAACTGTAAAGGATCGTTAAGCGGGATCTGCGCCGCATCGCGCAGCGCCGCTTCGGTATTACCACCGTAAACATCGTAATAACCAATCACATCGGCGATAAACAGGCCGTCGAACAACCCTTTCTCCAGCAGGCAGGCGAGTTCCGTCCAGTAGGCGAGATCTTTATACTGCCAGGAGCGATCGCGCGGGTGTCGCCACAGCCCGGAAGCCTGATGCCCGACGCAGTTCATCTCAAAGGCATTCAGTCGTATCTGTTTTTTCATCAAGGGGCTCCCCTCGCAACGTGGCGATAAAAGGTAAGAAATGCATGAAAAGGATTCAGGAAACGGCGTGGTGACTGACCAGCAAATCCAGCGCGCTCTTGCGATAACTGGCGAGTTCACTGGCGTTACGGTCGCGCGGATGCGGAAGCGAAACCGCGACATCACGTAGCACACGCCCCGGTTCGCCGCCTAAAATGACCACCCGGTCGCTGAGATAAAACGCTTCGTCCAGATCGTGGGTCACCAGCAGTACTGCAATGCCGTATTGGCGCGCCAGATTGAGCACCAGATTTTGCAGGTTCATGCGCGTAAACGGGTCAACGGCGCTGAAGGGTTCATCCATCAGTAAAATCTTCGGACGCCCGTATAGCCCGCGCGCAATCGCCACGCGCTGGGCCTGTCCGCCGGAAAGCTGTTTGGGCAGCTTGCCGCGATGGCTGCTGAGGCCGACATCGTTGAGCAATTGTGTCACCCAGGCTTCGTCGGCGCGGTTGTCGTCTTCGAAACCAATATTTTGTTCAATGGTCAGCCACGGGAACAGGCGCGCTTCCTGAAACACCACGCCGACGCGGTGATCCTGGCGGGTGCTCTGCTCTTCGCCATACAGGCAACGCCCGCGATAATCGGTGTCCAGCCCGGCAGCGATGCGCAGCAGCGTACTTTTGCCGCAGCCGCTGGCGCCGAGCAGGCTGACGATTTCGCCCTCGTCCAGGCGAATGTGGATATCGCGCAGAATAGTGCGTTCGGCAAAGCTTTTCTCAATGTGCTCAAGCTGTAAAATTGCACCCATGATTAACGACCTCCTTCGTAGTTATCCCGCCAGGTCATCATGCGGTTTTCCAGTTTTTTCAGCAGGCTATCGGAGAGTTTGCCCATCATCGCGAGCGTAATAATCGCCACCAGCACCAGGTCCGGACGCGAATTTTCGCGGCCATCGGTCAGCAGATAGCCGACTCCCTGCGTCGCCGCCAGCAGTTCTGCCGCCACCACGCACAGCCAGGACATTGAAAGCCCACTACGCAGCCCGGTAAACAGGTAAGGCCGTGCGGCGGGAAGGATAATGCGGCGGATCAGCTGCGCCCCGCTCAGGCGATAGAGCGTGCCGAGTTCAATCAATTTGCGATCGACGTTGCGGATCCCTGCAACCAGGTTGAGATAAACCGGGAAGAACGCGCCAATGGCGATCAACGTGATTTTGGCGCTTTCGTCGATGCCCATCCAAATAAGCAGCAGCGGCACCCATGCGAGGCTTGGAACCGCGCGCAACGCCTGGAAGGTCGAGTCAAGCCAGCTTTCGAGGCTGCGGCTCAACCCTACCAGCGATCCCACCAGCACGCCCAGCGACGCGCCGATGGTAAAGCCTGCCAGCACGCGCAGAGAACTGGCCAGAATATGCTGCCAGAGTTCCCCCTGCGCCAGCTCGACAAAGCTGTAAAAAAGCTCTTCCGGAGGCGGCATCACCCACGCCGGGATAATCCCCAGCCGCACGATTATCTCCACGGCCAGCGCCGCCAGAATCGGCAGCGCCCAGCCGCGCAGGTTATAGCGCTTAACGGTAAATCGTCGTGGCGCTTTAACCTTCGTCCCCCGCAAGATATCTGACATACGCTTACTCCCCTACAACCTGCTTGGCCAGCGCGCTATCCACCAGCGTATTCAACGCTTTGTCCGGGTCGGTGCCGGAACGCAAAATTTTGTCCTGCTGTAACAGAGGAATCACCGGTTTGATGGCATTCAGATGCGCTTCGCCAGGGATCGGTTTGCTCAGGTCATAACGGCTGAGCTGCAGCTTGATAACCGGCTCCGGCAGCTTGGTTTCTGCGGCAATGACCTTCACCGCCTCATCCGGGTTGGCGATAATCCAGCGGCGCGCTTTGTCGTAGGCAGCAATCACCTGTTTGACCGTATCAGGATGTTCCGCAAGGAATTTCTCGTTGGTATTGAGGAACGCTGCAACGCCAAATTTGTCGTTGCTGTAGAGCACTTTATCTCCTGCCAGTTGCCCCGCCGCCATATGCGGGTCCAGCCCGGCCCAGGCGTCAACACGCCCCTGCTCCAGTGCGGTACGACCATCAGGATGCTGAAGATGAACAATGTTCACATCGCTCGGTTTCAGTTGGTTGGCTTCCAGTGCGCGCAGCAGGAAGAAATAGGGATCGGTGCCTTTGGTCGCCGCAATTTTCTTGCCTTTCAGTTCATCGATCGATTTCAGCGGTGAATCTTTTTGAATGAGCAGCAGGCTCGGGACGTACCAGAGATAGCTGTATACCGCTTTCACCGGCTGGCCGTTGGTGCGACTGACAAACGCCGAAATACTCGAGGTGAGCGCAAATTGCGTCGAGCCGCTGTTCAGGAACTCCAGCGAGTTATTCGAGCCGCGCGATAATACCCAGCGCACTTCCGTCCCCTGCGGTTTTAATTCATCTTCCAGCCAGTGATTTTTCTTCACGATCAGGCTTTCCGGGGCGTAGTAAGCGTAATCAAGACTTAACGTCGGTAACGCTTCTGCCTGGCTGTAAAACGCGGCGAACGTTAGCGCCAGCGCAGATGCGGTTCTGGCGAAAAAGGTTTTTTTAGCGTGCATGGTGCGGCCCCAAATGTGCGATGTGATTATTGTTGTTTCTGTTTCGCCACTGTAGGGGAAAGCCTTAGGGCCACAAAATAACAATTCCGCAGAAGGTTATTAACATTTTTGAAATGTATTGCGCAATTTGCGGGATACTCGTGACAAATCTGTTGACGTCTGCCCCCGGTTATAGCGCATAATACTGTATAAACATTCAGTATTTGGAGACAGTATGTTTGTAGAACTGGTTTACGATAAACGTAACGTTGCGGGCCTGCCCGACGCGCGTGAAATCATCTTAGCGGAGCTCACTAAACGGGTACATCGCCTCTTCCCTGATGCCGATGTGCGCGTAAAACCGATGCAGGCCAATGGCCTGAACAGCGACGCCAGCAAAAGCGATCGGGAAAAACTTAACCGCATGCTGGAAGAGATGTTTGAAGAAGCCGATATGTGGATGGTGGCAGAATAAAACGCCCGGCACTCGACGGTCAGAGCCCAGTGAGCTCTGTCTGTGAAACCCGACGGGTAAACGGGCAATTTTGATCTCCTGCGTATGGGCAGGCATTTTCACCCTACTCCGTCGGGCTTTTAATTTGATCTATCAACATATCTTGTCCACTCTCTTCGTTAGCCGTTAAGCGCTATCTCCTTTTCATGCTGGTTTCTGCCATAATGTGCCCAAAGACACATTTGATATGATGCTTTTATTTATTATTGCCGCTATTTAATTAATAATATTGAATTGATCAGGCATTACAAATAAAGTCTTTTTTCCTCCGAATTACAACACCCTACAACGATTTCCAACTCCTGTTAATGCAAAACACAGAAAAAACCTATATTGACATTCATTAACTTTTTATAATATATTTTAACGGTTATTAGAATATCTTCTATTATTGAATAGACAGTAAAATAAAAAACAGATAATGTTGTTTCTTTATTATGCCGAGTCATATTCTTTTCTCGCACACATTCAACGCTTGCAACATACACTCACACGGTTAGTTATTATAACGATGAAATGTTAAACAATGGATACGAAATATTTACGTGCTTTCGTTTGCCTCGCTGAAGAATTACATTTTCGACGAACCGCAGAAAAACTCAACATTAGCCAACCACTATTAAGCGCATTGATAAAATCGCTTGAAGAACAAGTCGGCACCACGCTTTTTATCCGTACGACACGCAGCGTACAGCTCACCCCGCAGGGCGCATTACTGCTGGGCAAAGCCCGCACGGCCTTAACGGCTTCAGAAAGTTTTCTTGAAGCCGCGAGCGATCTGGCGGAAGGGAACTCTGGAACATTAAATATATTTTATTCCAGTATTACTGCGCATAGCGATATTATGGGACGATTAATTAGCCGATTCCAGATAAGGTATCCGGAAATTAATATCAATATGATTGAGCACAGTGACTTCCACCAAAGTAAACGCCTGATTGATGGCGAAATTGACATTGGTTTTTTCAGCAACCTGGATGTTCCCCATGATGTTGAAACCTCCAGTTTGTGGCTGGCGTCCGATCCGCTAAGAGTGATTATGCCACGTAACCATCGGTTGGCAGATAAACCATCACTGAGTTTTACACAGCTGGCAGCTGAACCCTTTGTGGTTTATGCCACTACAGATTATTCCACCAGCGATGCCATCAAAACGTTATGCGGGTTTACTCCAGACGTACATCATCAAACTTCGCACCCGCTTCTGCTCCCCTCATTGGTCAGTGCAGGGTTAGGTATTGCGATTGTCCCGGACTCCTTTCGCTCAATTTTACCGGTGAATCGGGTGGTGATGAAAGATATTAACGTTCCGTCATTTAAGCTCGATATCATGATTAACTGGATGAAGAATAACACCTCACAGACGTTATCCACCTTTATCAATTTTATTCACGAAAATACGCACCAGACATCGTAACAGCCTCAGAGCCCTTAAGGATTAAGGGCCTTTTGTTAATGCGGGCTACAGATTTTTACGCCATATTGCATATATTGCTTACCGGCAATCGGTGGAAGCCTCAGATGGCACGACTCGCGCCCCATAAAGACGGTAATATCGGCCGGTAACGGCGGGTTTTCCAGCCATACGCCCCCTTCCCGCCCGACCATCTGATAACCCGCCATGCCTTTAACGGCAACCCGGCTGCCCATTGGCACAGCATTTCCCTGCTCATCCTGTAGATAAACCACCGCTGAGACCGTCGCCTTCAGGCCAAAATCGGCCAGTACCGCCCGCGTTTTCCCCGGCAGCGCGTTCATATCGACGTTGGTGGCAGGCACAGAAGGCGGCAGACCTAACGGATCAATCGTAATTTTACTGTTGTTCCACACGGGAATATCCGTCAGCAGGAGATAGCCCTTATCATCGGTCTCCCCCACCAGACGATTCTCCAGATGCACCGGGACATGTGCAAAGCCGTCGGTCGATACCAGCGCTAAGCCGGAGTCTGAGTGACGCAGCAGAAAGAGCTGATTGCCGAGCAGTGCGACGCTACCTTCGTGACTGGCGTACCAGCTCTTGTCAGAATCATACTGGTTGGTTCCAATATGCCACTCTCCCCAGGGGTTAACATTGCCGATGTCCGCGTAGCGCGTGCCGGAACTGCTGCTACTTTGACCTACCTGCCAGCGCCAGCCGTCACTATTATTTTCCGTTTGATGGCGATAGTTCCACTGGCGGTTTTGCCCCTGCGCCTGTACGTTGATGAGATCCTGACGGCCGAACGGAACGGTCAGCGTGAAGGTCAGTTGCTGGGCATGCTCCCCTAACTCCCGGGTATAGCTGAGGCTGGTAAAATAGCCCCGCCCCAGGCTTTTCGACCATGAGAGATTAAGATAACGGCTAAGCTGTGAATCGGCACGCTGGCGAACCAACCCCGCGCCGAAAGTGCCCAGTTGCGACACGTTACCGCTTAGCCAGACGGCATCGCTGCGCCGCAACGGTGTGGAACCGCTCAGCGATGCGTTATCCGCAAAACGTGCGCTGTTGATGGTGCTTGTCGCTGTAAGAGAGACACCATGACCGCTCCACTGGTAGCCGCCGCCATATTTTGTCCCTGCGCCGTCCGGGCCCTGGCTGGCGACAGCAAAACCATTTATCACCCCCAGCCCCATTATCGGCATCCAGTACGCGCCGAGGCCGCCGTTGTACATATCCTGCTGCTGTTCGGCGTGGGCCTCCAGCGTAAGCTGCTGCGTGGCGCCGTATCGCCAGCCAGCGTCGGTTAGCAACGGTGATTCATAATCGGCGGAGCGCGTACCGTAGTGCTTGCGCATCCAGCCCATATCCAGCGAACCGCTACTGAGCCCCTGCGCCAGCATGCGCGGGGTGCCGTAGAGATCGAGGGAAACGGTTTTGCGATTGCCGTTAATGTCGGTTACCACCACCTGCGCCTGCCCCATCCCGGTAAATGTCGGCGTTGTTTCCAGGATGTATTGCCCCGGCGTGACGTGGCTGGAACTCTGCTTCAGGCCATCAACGTAGAGATCCACCGTCGAAGGCAGCGCCACCGTGTCGCTGAACGTCTGACGCGGCAGCGTGTTGAGCTGGGGATCAAGGTCGAAATTTCGCGCCAAATGAACGCCGCCAAAGCGCACCTGACGGCTCCAGCCCACGCCGGTTGTGATGTTATCGCCCACGCTCAATGACGCCAGATGTGTCGGGCTGTCGAACTGCCAGGTGCTCATTAAGCGCGTATTACGGCTGGTCGATGCCGTCGCGGTTTCCCGATGCAGCGCATTAAAGCTGCTGGTTAACGTACCGGGCAGCCAGCCTGAGGCGCTGAACTCGGTCTGTGCGCTGCTCTGTTTAACCTCCTGACTCGTGGCGTAATTGAGGGTATACGCCATCATCAGGGAGCTGAGCGGCTGAGCCTGCTGGTAGACTTGTTTCTCATGAGACTCGCTATGAAGCCGCTGTTCGCCCCCGAGCGCTTCCTGTGCCGCATGGATATTGAGCCGTTGGTTCATGGCATCATAGGCCACCTCTACGCCCTTTAGCGAAGCCAGCGCTATCCACGCCGACGACGAGTCAGCAAGCTTGAGTCCGATGTTGTTGGCATCCTGTAACGAAATCCAGTAAGCGCCATCGCGGATATCCACTTCAATCAGGCGCGAATATACCGCCTGATTGAGGGAGATCTCCAGCCATTCGCGCTGCTCGTCAGCCTCTGTGCGAAGAGGCAGAAGAAGGCACAGCAGGAGCAGAAACCGGCCTGCCGGAGGCGAGTACGCAGTCATCATTATGGCTGTTCAGATGCAGATTCAACGTGGTCGGCGGCGTGTTACCGCGATAATTAACGGGAATGTCTATCCGGCTCCCGGCCAGCACGTAGCCGGCCAGCCCGCGAACATCAGCAAGTTGCGTTCCCGACGCCGAGATCAATTCGATGTCGCTTAAACGCGCGTACTCCTGACCCGGATTCGCGAAACTCAGCACATGACGGCGGGCATCCCAGGCACAGGTAAGCGGCACGCGCTTCGCCTCTTTTTCACCCGCTATAAAAACCGGAATCGAGTAGCGCAGCAGGAAGTGAACCGCGTTCTCTTCAGCATGCGCAGCCTCCAGCTCAGGCAGTTCATCAATCAGTAAACGGTAGCTGTGCTGGCGGTTATCCGTTTGCGGATTCAACATCACCACGCGCACCAGTTGGCGATTTCCAGGGGCAATCCGCGTCATTGCCGGGCTGCTGACGACATCCGTCGTTGCCGTGAGCGTATCTATGCCGTTGACCTGCGCCCACGCCGCCACACGCACCTGCGCCTGAATTGGCTCATGCCCGGTATTAGAGAGATAAAGCGCGGCGGCCTGTTCCCCCGGTTTCAGGGTAATAAGCACCGGGGCAACCTGTAACGTAGCGGCGCTGGCGCTGATACTCAGCCCAGCCAGCAGCCATATGGCGAAACAGTATGAGAGGTGACGTAACATCGTTAGTAAGTCACTTGCAACGTGACATTGTCTTCGTACGTCCCTGCGGGTACCTGCGCCAGCGCGCCGCTGGCAATCTTGCCGTACAGGGTTATCTCTTGTTCGTTGCCCGTGCCGGTCATATTTTCGATTGGCGTGGTCGAAGTCACCTGCTGCGTTTTCGCGTCATCGGCGTACAGGTTATACGCCACGCTGCTGTTTCCGGAGACCAGCGTAAAGGCATCCGCCCCGCCGTTGGCGCTGGTTGCATTCAGTTTGTATTCCGTCCCGCTGGTACAGGTGACCGTTACGGTGGAATCGGCCGTCAGTTCGGCTGTTTCTGATGAGGCATGTTCACCAAAATTCATATCTTCTGCAGAGACTGCGCAGGATTTAAGGACTTCCAGCGTGACATGCATATTTGCCGACGTACTGGCGTCTTGCGCATGTGCGGTCAACGCCACTGGCATCACTAAGGCAAAAATAAGATAAATTTGCTTCGCATTCATAATACAGCACCGTTTTGGGTTATCACCATGAGTGATAGTTTGATTTGTTATGAATTCTATTTTGCCGCGTTGGGCATTGCAGAATAAATTTCGTGCTATATCTTGATTAGTCTTAAAGTGCATCGGCAAGCAGAAAAAGAAAATGCGCACAATTTGGGTTGCATGTTATAAAAAGGTGCCAGGTAAAAAATACACACCTGTAACACCTTCGTAAAAAGACACCCATTTCCCGTTGAAGAAATCAGCATATTATTAATCATCAAATATTATTCAGATATGCCGATTAATATTATTATGAGATTATTAGGCGAGAATTATTTGGTGTTTTTTATAAGTCACGCCCATTAATACGTCAGTGTTATCACCACATCATCACTAAATATGCCATCCCCGTTCACCGCTTGCCCGGAGGGCACCTCACCGTATACAACAAATGATTGCGCCGATCCGCTGGCGCTGGAGACGTCCACGCGATCGACATTGGCAGTATTGCCCCACGGCATTGACGCAGAGCTGTCCTGCCAAAGCGTGTAGTTCAGGCAACGATTATTACCGTTACACATCTGCCTGCTATTGCCATTCGCATGGCTGCCGTTATCAATCCCCAGGGAAAACGCGGTTCCCAACGGGCATCGCGCCTGGATCTGCGCGCTGGCTTTTGTCGTTTGCTGGCGCAGCGTCGAGGCCTCCAGCAGGCCAAAGTCCAGATTGGTGACGCTTTGAATCGCGCAACTGTCTGAGACAGATGCAGAACTCTGCGTATTCCCGCCGTTGGTAACGCTGTTTTGCGCCTGCCCGGACTGACAGGAAGCCAGCGCATCGGTACTGGTCTCGGTGTTCCAGCGAATGCGCATCGTCATGCTGTAGTTATAATAGGAGTAAGCAGGAATATCATTCTGCCCGGCCGGAACAACGCCCCTAAGATTAAAGGTTCCGCCCACCGTGGTATTATCGGTATTCAACATAATCGTTTGCTGCATCAAATTATCATTTTGCTGCAACTCCTGCGCAGGATCGCTCAGGTTATAGACACGAAAAAGCAGCGTATACACATTACCTTCACTGTCACCGTTTGACTGCATTTTAAAAGGCGGTGCATCTTCGCTGCTGAGGCAAATATTCGCGTAGTGATTAACCCCTGGCGTGTAATCCTGAAGGTGGCATGTGTATTTGGCGCTGGCCGTTGTCGTGGCCGTCGAGCCAATTGATAGCGAACCAAACGAGAAACTATTTCCGCCGGAAAACTCACAGCTTATTGCCCCGCTAGCGGCATGGACCGTCGCAGGTGTGGTTATTATCGGCAATAATAAACCGGTGAAAATTATCAATATAATGATGCGCATGAGAATACTTTTCGCTACCACGATAATCATCGCTATCGGGCAAGGAAAATAAGATTGAGTATTGAGTTAGGTGGGTTTTACACGCCTGAGGCGGAGACGTCAAATTTCTGCTGAAAAAGATGAACCAAAGTCATTCTATTTTTTTGAACAAGAACCGCAAAACATTCCGATTTTCATGATCGCCGTCACACTTTATCCTTAGGGTTATCAAAACAACAACCTGCTTACCCTCTGGTTGTATTAAGGAGTCTCATCATGAAATCTATCAAATCGTTTGCCGTTATCGCGACGCTGTCACTGGCTTCTGTGTTATCCGCCAGCGCGCTGGCTGCCGACAATACCCGCGTTGAAGCGGGCTCGAACATCGATACGTCTGTAGGGCAGAACCATATCGATGTCAGCCACGCTTTTGATGCAGAAAATTTGACTGCCGGGAATCTGCAGTAATCACACCGCGCAAGCCTTACGGTTAAGCGACGTCCTCCAGAATCACCGCCACCCGTTGCCCGGCGCGCACTGGCGAGCCGGGTTGCACGCTCAGATGCTGGATCACACCATCACACGGCGCCAGCAGCGGGATCTCCATCTTCATCGATTCCAGTACCACCAGCACGTCACCGGCGCGAACGCGGCTTCCTGCGGCGGCCTGAACCTGCCAGAGATTCCCGGAGATGGGGCTCTCCACCCCCTGCTCTCCCATCATGAGTGGCGCATCTGTATCTTCCTGGGCCACGCTCTCCTGGCTGTCGAAATGCGCCTGTCCGCTGGCGATCCAGCGGTCACGCTCCTCGTTAAACGCCCTCTGCTGATGCTCTCGAAACGCGCCGATCTCTTGCGCTTCCCGTTCAAGAAACTGCTGATACTCCGCCAGCCGCAGCGTGCTGTGCTCAATGCGTAACGGATAGCGCCCGAGCGGGAAATCCCGACGGATTTGCAGTAATTCCTCCCCCGAAACGGGATAAAAGCGAATCTGGTCAAAAAAGCGCAGCAGCCACGGCTTGCCGTCGAAATCGGCGACGTGATGATAGCGATTCCACATCTGCAGGGTTCGTCCGACAAACTGATAACCGCCCGGCCCCTCCATGCCATACACGCAGAGGTAAGCACCGCCGATGCCCACCGAGTTTTCCGCAGTCCAGGTTCGCGCCGGGTTGTATTTGGTGGTCACCAGACGGTGGCGAGGATCCAGCGGCGTGGCCACCGGCGCGCCCAGATAGACATCGCCTAACCCCATCACCAGATAGCTGGCGTCAAACACCGTATTCCAGACCGCCTGTTCATCGGGCAGATCGTTGATCCGACGAATGAATTCGAGGTTGCTCGGGCACCAGGGCGCATCCGGGCGCACGGTGGTCATGTATTTATCAATCGCCTTACGGCAGGCCGGGTCATCCCAGGAAAGAGGGAGATGCACCACCCGCGTGGGCACCTGTAGATCGTCACTTTCGCAAACGGAATGCCATTCATCGCGCACCCACGCCAGCAATGCATCAAGCGCCAGCGTTTCCGGCTCAAAATGCACCTGTAAAGAACGAATGCCCGGCGTCAGGTCAACAACGCCAGGCCGCGATGCGCGCTCCAGCGTCTGCATCAGGGCGTGAATGCGAAAACGCAGCACCAGATCCAGCTCCGGTTCCCCGGCTTCCAGCAGCAAATGCGTGTCGCCCGATACCCGCGCGATCAACCGCTTGTCACCCTCACCGCAGTTCATCACGATCGGCGAGTTTAACGCGGCAGGCTGCCATTCGTTTGTGATGGCTTGCAGCGTCTCTATCTCACCCTTCTGCGACTGCGCAAGCTGGCGCGCCGTCGCAAGGCTTACAGGGACAAAACGGATTTTGTCTCCCGCCTTTAGCTGACCTAGCTGCCAGAGATCGGCTTCGATAACGGTGACCGGGCAAACAAACCCGCCCAGGCTCGGGCCATCTGGCCCAAGAATGACGGGCATATCGCCGGTAAAATCAACCGCGCCAACCGCATACGGATTATCGTGAATATTCGACGGATGCAGCCCCGCTTCGCCGCCGCTCTCACGTGCCCAAAGGGGTTTCGGGCCGATCAAGCGCACACCCGTTCGGCTGGAGTTGAAGTGCACTTCCCAGTCGGTGGTGAAGAAAGTGTCAATGTAGCTTTCGGCAAAGAATTCCGGCGCGCCGTGCGGGCCGTAGATCACCCGCAGCGTGCGTACATCCGGCAAATGCATTTGCAACGATGTGGGTAACGTCGCCTGCTGTGCGTCATGGCATTCGCCCAGATGCAGCACATCGCCCGCACGCAACGCGCGTCCGGCATGCCCGCCGAACTGGCCGAGGGTAAAGGTGCTTTTGCTGTCAAGATACATCGGAACCTGGATGCCGCCGCGCAGACATAAGTAGCTTCGCACGCCAGCGCCAGTGATTTCGCCGATTTTCAGCGTCGATCCGGCGGGGATGGTGAACGTTTGGTCCATCTCCTGCGCTATACCATCAAGCGTTACGGGTATTGATGCGCCGCAGACAACCGCCACCGCCGCCGTATTAAATCTCAGGGTCGGGCCACTGAGGGTTATCTCCAGCGCGGCTTCCCCTTGCGGGTTACCGAGCAGGCGATTGCCCAGGCGCTGCGCCCGGTTATCCATTGGGCCCGATGGCGGTACGCCGACAGCCCAGTAGCCCAGCCGACCGGGATAATCCTGCACGCTGGTTTGCGTTCCGGCGCTCACCACCTCAACGGTATTCGCCTGATAATGCAACGCGTCCAGGCAGCGGGTCCAGGGTTCGCCCTGGCTAAACGATTCAAACGTCAGAATTTGCTGGAGATAAAGGCGATTGGTTTCAACCCCATATAAACGCGTTTCGGCAAGCGCGTTGCTCAGGGCCGTTATCGCCTCTGCCCGGTTATCACGCCAGCTAATCATTTTAGCCAGCATCGGGTCGAAGAACGGTGGCACTTCACATCCGGCTTCAATCCAGCGGTCAATACGCAGCGTCGCGCCATCTGCCGACGGGAAGACGACCTCAGTGAGTAAACCCGGCGATGGCTGAAACTGACGCCCCGGATCTTCAGCATAGATACGCGCCTGAATGGCGTGGCCGCGCGGCGTTAACCCGGCATACAGCGTCGATAATGGCGGAAGTTCTCCGGCGGCCAGTTCAATCATCCAGCGAACCAGATCCACGCCCCATACTTGTTCAGTGACGCCGTGCTCCACCTGCAAACGGGTATTCACTTCGAGAAAATAGAACTGCGCGGCCACGCTGTCATAAACAAACTCCACCGTGCCAGCACTGCGGTAGTTCACCGCTTTTCCAAGAGCAATGGCGGCCTCACACAACGCTTCGCTCATCCCGTCCGGCAGATTCGGCGCGGGCGTCTCTTCAATCACTTTCTGGTTACGCCGCTGAACCGAACAGTCGCGCACACCGAGTGCAATCACCTCCCCCTTTCCGTCGCCAAAAATCTGCACTTCCAGATGGCGGGCGCGTTCAATGTACTTCTCCAGAAAGACGCCAGCATCACTAAAATTGTTCTGCCCCAGACGTACGACAGCGTCGAACGACTCGCTAAGTTCTCGCGCATCACGGCACACACGCATCCCGATTCCGCCGCCGCCCGCCGTGCTTTTCAGCATCACCGGATATCCTATCAATGCGGCCTGCTGGCAAGCTTCCTGCGCATCCGCCAGCAGTTCCGTTCCTTCAAGCATCGGCACGCCCTGTGCTTTCGCCAGCGCGCGGGCGGTATGCTTCAGCCCAAAAGTACGCAGTTGCTCAGGCGTCGGGCCCACGAATGCCAGCCCGGCGGCCTCACAGGCTTCGGCAAACGCCGCATTTTCCGACAGAAAACCATAACCGGGATGAATCGCGCTGGCCCCGCTGCTTTTGGCGGCGGCGATAATGTTGTCGATAACCAGATAGGTTTGTGCCGCCGGGCCTTCGCCAAGGCTTATCGCCTCATCGGCTTCACGGATATGCAGGCTGCTGAGGTCAGCCTCAGAATAGACCGCCACGCCCTTAATGTGCATAGCGCGCAGCGTACGTAAAATTCGACAGGCGATAGCGCCGCGATTGGCAATGAGGAGTGATGTAAACATGGTGATGACTCATTTCTGGCGGGTCGTCCCGCGATAAAGTCATTCCCCTGAGGTCGTCCTCAGGGTGCACGCGCTTACGCTTTCGGCGTCGGCGTGTGATTCAGGCGATCGGCACGGGTGGCAAACAGGTGAAAAATCACCTTGCGCCAGCGTTGCCAGCGGGTCAGTTCCATATCAGTACCTCGGCAGGCGTTGGGTTCCAGCCATTGCACGGGTTGTTAAGCTGCGGGCAGTTGGAGATAAGCACCATTGCGTTGCATTCAGCCACCAGCTCCACATACTTCCCTGCCCCAGAGATACCGTCTTCGAAGGTCAATCCTCCCTCTGGCGTCACCGGCACGTTCATAAAGAAGTTGATGTTGGCGCTGATATCGCGCTTATGCAGGCGACCATCGTGCAGGCAGGCGCACAGAAAGTTATCGCGACAGCTGTGCATATAGCGTTTATCCAGCGAATAGCGCACGGTATTGCTCTCCTGCGCGCAGGCACCGCCAAGGGTGTCGTGACGCCCGCAGGTATCCGCCACTATCGTTAACAGCGGGTTGCCGAGGTTGGAGTAAAGCACGCTGCCGGTGGTCAAATAGGCATTCCCCTGGCGGCGCAACGTCCGCTGCACGTCATAGCGTTCACGCGGGTTATCGGCGTTGTAAAACAGGGTGTCGATAGCCTGATTACCTTCGAGATCGAGCAAACGTAAGGTCTGCCCTTTTTTTACTTCAAACAAATAGGGCTCGCCCGCCGGGATCACGTGGCGGAACACTGCGTCTTGCGGATGGCGTGGGCTGGTCATCGTGGTCATCACGGGCTCCTTAGCAGGTGAAACGTTGCGTATTCGTAAAGGCGCGCTGGTTTTCATCCCGCGTGAACAGCGCGGCTGTTGCAGCCTGCTCATCGCAAGCCTGGTACCAGCTCAGTTGAACCGGGCGCGGGGCATACTCGGTGGCAGGGTTTTGCGGATGCGGCAGTGCCGTCAGGACGATCAGCACATCCATCGGGGCGAAAAGTTCGACGTAATTACCCGCCTGCGAATGCCCGCGCACAAAACGGAAGTCGCCATTTTCCTCCACCGTCACTTTGCTGAAGAAATTCACCACCATCAGCAAATCCTCCAGGCCGAGATCCCATTTTCCCAGCTCCACCAGCAGGTTATCGACGCCGTTGCGATAAAAGGCGTTGCGCAGTTCCTGATAGCGTCCTGTGCCATATTTTTCCGCGGTTTCCTGCGCATTTAACACGCCGCCAAAAGGGTCATGCCAGCCGCAGGTATCCGCAACAATACCTGCCAGCACGCGCCCCATATCAGAATAGAAACAGTGCCCGGCGGTGAGACGCGCGGTGTGCTGCCCTTTCAGGGTATCGGGCAGATTGAGCCGTTCACTTTTCTCGTGCGGGTTGAGCATCATCATGCTGACATTGGCCTCACCGTCGAGATCGGTCAGCCGCAGGATCTGCCCGCGCCGCAGAATAAACGACGTCTGCCCGCCGCCTGGGACCTGCTCTTCACGCAGGCTCGATGTGGTGTGAAGTAATGGCTTCATCAGATTCTCTCCTTAAGGGAAATACATTGTGGTCGGCCCCGGTCGCCTGACGCTGCGACAGCCGCGATTCATTGAGCGGAATGTCGTAGGTTACCCGCGCGCCGTAGGCATTGGGGGCCTGCGGGTCGATGCGCACTTTGTCAAACACCAGTAAACGGGTGCCGAGGTTGAAACCTTCCGTCAGGTCATGGGTCACCATAAACACGGTCATCCCCGTTTCGCGCCATAGCGCCAGCAGTAGCGCGTGCATATCTTTGCGAATACCGGGGTCAAGCGCGCCGAAGGGTTCATCCAGCAGCAGGACGCGCGGCTGCATAATGAACGCCTGGGCGATGGCAAGACGCTGCTGCATCCCACCCGACAGCTGCGCCGGATATTTATCCAGCGCATGACTTAAACCGACTTTTTCCAGCATCTGTGCGGCCTGTTCGCGTGCTGATCGTTTGCGTGCGCCGAACAGTCGGCCCAGCAACGGCGACGCCGGGAGTTCCAGCCCAACGGCGACGTTATCCAGCACATTAAGATGCGGGAAAACGGAATAGCGCTGGAATACCACGCCCCGGCTGCTGCCGGGTTCATCGGGTAACGGTTTGCCATCGAGCAAAATCTCGCCACGGCTGGGGCGCTCCTGGCCTAACAGCAGGCGTAAAAAAGTCGATTTTCCGCAGCCGGACGCGCCGACCATCGAACAAAACTCGCCCTCTTTCACCGTCAGGTTGATGCGCTCCAGCACGACGTGGTCGCCGTATTCCTGCCAGATATTGTTCACCGCGATAAAACTCATGCCCGGCCCCCTTCTGCCCATGGGAAGCAGCGTTTGTGCAACTGGCGTAATGCCAGGTCCATTAGCCACGCCAGCAGGGTTATCCAGATGACGTAGGGAATAATGACGTCCATCGCCATGTAGCGACGAACCAGGAAGATGCGATAGCCCAGTCCGGCGGTGGCGGAAATAGCTTCCGCTGAAATCAGAAACAACCATGCCGAGCCGAGCATTAAGCGCAGGGAGGTGATTAACCGGGAGAGCAGCTGCGGGAGAACCACCCGCAGCACCACCGTCCAGCTATTGGCGCCGAGCGTCTGCGCCTTGATGAACAGCTCCGCTGGGATCTCTTTTGCCCGTTGTTCGAGGTCGCGCGCCAGCATCGGCGTGATGCCAATGACGATAAGCATCACTTTTGAAAGCTCATCCAGGCCAAATACGATGAACAGGATTGGCAGGATAGCCAGCGGCGGCACCATAGAGAGCACGGTCATCAGCGGGGACAGCGCCGCACTGTACATCGGGAAAACGCCCGCGGTAATCCCGATACTGAGCCCAATGAGCGACGCAATCGTCAGCCCAAGCAGCAAACGCGTCAGGCTGATGAGCGTATCGGCCCACAGCAAATATTCGCCGCTGCGACGATCCGGCGTGAAGGCCATCCGGTCGATGGCCGACAGCATCTGCGACAGCCCCGGCAACAGTTTGTCGTGCGGGTTGGCCTCCAGTCGCAGGGTCGAGCCGACAAACCAGGCGGCAATCAGCAGCACGAAAGGCAGCAGCATTAACATGATTCGCATACCGTGCTGGGGGTGGCGGTTAATCTGGCGCATGGCGTAGGCTCCCGTCGTCAATTATCACAGCTGGCCCGCAACGGCCATCTTCAGATAGCGGTCATCAAAACGCAGTTTGGTGTTAGCGGTATCCCCGAGGGTCGCATTACCCGGAAACGCCATGCCGATGAAATCAGCGCTCGCCGCGCCTTCGCCCAATAAACCTTTATCAAAAGAGAACTGCGCCACGCGCTGCATAGTTTTTACAAGCTCAGGCGCGGTGATGAAGGCCAGGGCATCGGCGGGCGTCCAGAAGAGATGGGTGGTTTTAAGTTGTGCCTGATAACCGGCGAGATCGGTACCAGAATCGGCAGCCATGGCGCTCAAAGCCTGCTTATCACCGGCCTGCATTTTTGCCATCATTTCAAACCACGCGCCGGTCAATGCTTTACCCAGCGCCGGGTTGTCATGCAGGGTTTCACTGTTCACCACCAGCATGTCAATCAGTTCACCCGGGACCTGCGAAGAGCTAAACACTTCCGTGGTTTGCGGTGTTTGCTTAATCACGGAAAGCTGCGGATTCCACGCCACGGCGGCGCGCACGTTAGCGGTAGAAAATGCCGAGACGATATCCGCATCCGAGGTGTTGACCACTTTCACATCTCGCTCCGCCAGGCCCGCTTTTTCCAGCCCGCGCACCAGCAGGTAATGGGAAACCGACAGCTCAGGGAGATATACCGACAGGCCTTTCAGGTCGCTGAGCTTTTTATCCGCGCCTTTGAGCACCACACCGTCATTGCCGTCAGAGTAGCTACCGGTAATCAGCGCCGTGGTATCAACGCCGCCCGCCGCAGGGATAGTCAGCGCATCCATATTGGTCATGGTGCAGCCGTCAAACTGACCTGCGGTGTATTGGTTTATCGATTCGATGTAATCATTAAGCTGGACGATATTGATTTTAATGCCGTATTTGCTGGCCCATTTATCAATGATTTTTTCGTTACTGATGGTGCCCCAGGGCATCCAGCCTGCATAGATAGTCCAGCAGATGTTGAACTCTTTTTTGACGGCGGCAAATGAGGGGGCGCAGGCGAGCAGCGCAAGCGTTAGAGCAAGTGAGCGAACAAACGGCAATCTCTTCATCATGGACCTCGGTTTGGCACAAAAAAGTGGGGGCAGCGCGACACCCTATGGTGCTGCTGTCTCCCGGGCTTTTGTCCCGCCGTGTAACCTCGTCGAGGTCGCCAGCTCTCGGACCTGACGCTCACCTTCGTGAACCGGAACCCTAGCCAGCCATTGATGCCAGATTGTCTTACGCTGCCTTCTGCCTGTGATGTTGCAAGTGGCATGCCAGAACGAAAGTAACTGTTAAATCAGTAAGATGGGATATTTAAAATGCAGGCAACACCAGTTTGGGGAGCCAAAGCGGTGCAATGCATGGATTTGGGGCGTGATGAAAACCGCATAGTTTAAGGAAAATATAAAGAGGCCTCACCGGAGAAAGTCCGGCTCTGGTAGCCGGAGATTATCATTATTGGCGCAAGTGCCATTTCACCGCTACGCTCAATGATTGGCTTTTAAAAACATTGATAAAAAAAAGGATATCACGATGAGTGAAGTGAAAATTGTCGCCACCCTGACCCCGCGCAAAGAGTATGTCGATACCATCCGCACCGCCGCACAGGCGATGGTCGGCCCTACGCAGCTGGAAGCGGGTTGCCTGCAATATGATTTGCACGAAAGCCGCGCCATTCCGGATGTGCGTAACCTGGCGGTGGAAGGCGCGGTATCATTTGTGTTTATCGAGCGCTGGAAGTCTGAGGACGATTTGAAAAAACACGTCGCCATGCCGTATCACGATGACTTTCTGGAAATTTTAGACGGCAAGCTGGACAACATTAGCGTTCAGCGGCTGAACAAATTGTAGGTATGTGCCATAACGCCTGATGGCGCTTCGCTTATCAGGCCTACCGGCTCTTCAGCCCTTGTGGGCCGGGCAAGCGCAGCGCCCCCGGCAGGAGACCGCGCAGATGCCTGATGGCACTTCGCTTATCAGGCCTACGGGCTCTTCAGCCTTGTAGGCCGGGCAAGCGCAGCGCCCCGGCAGGAGAACGGCGCAGATGCCTGATGGCGCTTCGCTTATCAGGCCTACGGGATCTTCAGCCTTGTAGGCCGGGCAAGCGCAGCGCCCCCGGCTGGAGACTGCGCAGATGCCTGATGGCGCTTCGCTTATCAGGCCTACGGGCTCTTCAGCCCTTGTAGGCCGGGCAAGCGCAGCGCCCCCGGCTGGAGGACCGCGCAGTTGCCTGATGGCGCTTCGCTTATCAGGCCTACCGGCTCTTCAGCCTTGTAGGCCGGGCAAGCGCAGCGCCCCCGGCAGGAGGACGGCGCAGTTGCCTGATGGCGCTTCGCTTATCAGGCCTACCGGCTCTTCATCCCCTGTAGGCCGGGCAAGCACAGCGCCCCCGGCAGGAGGACGGCGCAGTTGCCTGATGGCGCTTCGCTTATCAGACCTACCGGCTCTTCAGCCTTTGTAGGCCGGGCAAGCGCAGCGCCCCCGGCAGGAGACCGCGCAGTTGCCTGATGGCGCTTCGCTTATCAGGCCTACCGGATCTTCAGCCTTTGTAGGCCGGGCAAGCGCAGCGCCCCCGGCAGGAGACCGCGCAGATGCCTGATGGCGCTTCGCTTATCAGGCCTACGGGATCTTCAGCCTTGTAGGCCGGGCAAGCGCAGCGCCCCCGGCAGGAGACCGCGCAGTTGCATGATGGCGCTTCGCTTATCAGGCCTACGGGATCTTCAGCCTTGTAGGCCGGGCAAGCGCAGCGCCCCCGGCTAGAGGACCGCGCAGATGCCTGATGGCGCTTCGCTTATCAGGCCTACCGGATCTTCAGCCTTGTAGGCCGGGCAAGCGCAGCGCCCCCGGCAGGAGAACGGCGCAGTTGCCTGATGGCGCTTCGCTTATCAGGCCTACCGGATCTTCAGCCGGGCAAGCGTCAGTCACAAAATGTAAATTAACCATCTGATTTGTCGATATTTCTTAATCAGTGACCGCGATCGCTGGCCCCTTCATGCGTTGTTATCCACAATAAAGATTATTTCAGCAAATGATTGATATGAAGGGATTTCAACTATGTATAAAACGATTCTGGTTCCCGTTGATGTCTTTGAGTCCGACCTCGCCGACAACGCCTTAGCACACGCGCAATATCTGGCCGAGAAAGCCGGCGGTGATATTCATCTTCTGCATGTGCTGCCGGAATTCTCACCGATGCTCACGCGGGGTTTTATCGCCGACGCGAAGAAAATGCAGCAGTATCTACAATGTGCCAGCGAAGAGAAAATGGCGCAGCTGGCAAGGAGTCTCTCATTCCCACAGAACCGTATTCATCACCATATCCGCAGCGGGAAAGTGCGTGACGCCGTCGCGACGCTGGCGGATGAACTAAAGGCGGATGTGGTAGTGATTGGTTCGCGCAACCCGGCAAAGCAGTCGCATCTGCTGGGGTCTGAAGCCTCGGGGATTTTACGCCATGCACGCGTGCCGGTGTTTGTGATTCGCCTGTAAAGACGTGCGGGAGAATGAGCCTGCATGCGCAGGCTCAGAGGAGATCACTGAAGCGACGCCGCCATATGTCGCTTTGCTTCCGTGCGTACGCGATGCAGAACACGGTGTTTAATTTCACTGTACTGCGGGTGTTCTGCCAGCGTTTCGATATTTCTCTCGCGAGTAAACGGCAGCACAATCTCTTCGACAATTCGCCCTGGCTTGGCCGACATAACCAGAATACGGTCAGCCAGAAACAGCGCCTCTTCCACATCATGAGTGACAAACAACAACGTCGTTTCCGTTTTCAGCCAGGCGTCGCGAAGCAGTTCCTGCATCATTAATCGCGTTTGTGCGTCCAGCGCGCCAAAGGGTTCATCCAGCAACAAAACGTCTGGTTCAGGCAGCCAGGCGCGAGCCAATGCAACGCGTTGTTTCATCCCACCAGAAAGCTGCCAGGGCGCATGATGTTCAAATCCCTTCAAGCCCACGCGGGATAGCCAGTCGATCGCCTGGTTATTCACGACCTCTTTATCATATTTGCCTAAGCGCGGGCCAAAGGTGACGTTTTCCAGTACTGACAACCAGGGAAATAAATTTGCCTGCTGAAAGATCATGCCGCGATCCGGCCCTGGCTGCGTCACCTTTTTCCCTGCGGCCTTTACCGTACCTTTATCGGGTCGAGTAAACCCGGCAACCAAATTAAGGATGGTCGATTTCCCGCAGCCCGATGGCCCGAGCAATACTACAAACTCCCCTTTTTTCAGGGTGAGGGAGATATCGTCAAGAACCGTGACCGGACTCGGTTTTGCCGCAAAGGTCAGTGACACATTTTCAAGTGAGATAGAACTCATTATTCTTTCCCCGCCCAGGGTACAACCACGCGCTGCAACCCCAGGATTAATAAATCGAGCAGATAACCAATGCCGCCCAACAGCAGAATACCCAGCATGACAATATCCGTGCGCAAGTAGGCGCTGGCGTTCACCACCATCCAGCCAAGCCCTGAACTGGCAGCCACCATCTCCGCCGCAATCAGCGACGTCCAGCCAATACCAATCGAGAGCCTGACCGTGGTAAAAAGATCCGGCAGCGCATCAGGCAATACCACACGCATAAAGATCTGCCGACGCGTCGCGCCCAGCGTTTGTGCGACGCGAATACGTGAGCGGCCAATTCGCTCTACGGCCGCCGACGCACCGACAACGACACTCAAAAACGTCGCGATAAATATCAAAAAGAATTTTGATGACTCGCCAATTCCCAGCCAGACTACCGCCAGTGGAATCAACGCGATTTTGGGTAACGGACGGAGAAATTGCACAAACGGGTTAAGGATGGCAGCCAGCGTGTCTGAAAGCCCCATCAATAATCCCAGCGGGATGCCAATCGCAATAGCCAGCGCAAAGGCGCTCAACGCGCGGGCCAGACTGACGGCGATATGCTGCCAGAGCGGTACCTGCCGATAGCCATCTTCCAGTAACTCACGCGCGGTTAAACCAATATCCGTCAGCGAGGGGAGCAGCAGTGGGTCCACCCACTGCCTTGTCGCCGCCGTTTGCCAGAGCAAAAAGAAAACCGCCACCGATACCACGCTGATAGCGATATGTTGACTCAATTTCATTGTCCGGACACCGCCGCATCTTGAATGTAGTGGGCATTGATGGCGCTATTCCAGTTTGTCGGGATATCGCGCTGCCGGATTTCACCAATTCCGGCAAGGAAGTTCGCCGTTTTGCTCAGCGCTTTTCCAATACCGCTATCGCTGGTATCCGTACCATTCCCCAACCAGGAGGGCGTACTCTGCTCAGCTAATGTCGGATATTCCAGACCATTCAGGGTGTTAGCCGCCGTCGTTTGCGGCGCGCCAACTTCTTTTGCCACAATCGCGGAAGCGCGTTCCGGATCCTTTTTGAACTCGTTGACTTTTTCCTGATGCACGCGCAGGAATGCGGTTACCACCTGAGGGTATTGTTCCGCAAAGGCTTTACGGACAACGTAGTTGTTGTAAATGAGATAGCCTGATTTTTGCAGCTCTTTAGTGGCAAAGACCTGATGGCCTCCTGCTGATTCCAGCTCCTGCGCAAAAGGCGCCCATACATAGCCCGCATCAATATCACCGCGTTTCCACGCCGCCACCATCTCTGCCGGACGTAACGGCAGCAGAGTTATTTTGCTACGATCCAGTTTATTAACGGTGATCGCGGCTTCCAGCGCATATTGCGCGGTGGAGTTTGGCGGATACGCCACGCGTTTGCCTTCGATATCCTTAATTCCGTTAATCCCCTCTTTTCCAATCAACCGCTCATAGCTGGCAATGACGCCGGAAACACCAATAATTTCGACCGGCAGTTTTCTGACAATGCCTGCGGTTGCCGGGCTGGATCCGAAGTTGGCAATATCAATCGCATTGCTGGCGAAGTAGGTTAAGGCATCGGCACCTGACGCAAATTGCACCCACTTCACTTTACTGTTTAATGCTTTATCCAGTGACCCATCCGCCTTTGCCAACATCAAAACCTGTGAGCCACCGCTATAGGCGACACGCACTTCAGACGGTGTGTCGGCAAAAGTACTGTTAACCCAGAAACTGCCTGCTGCGAGTAAAAAAACCAGACCTTTTTTCATGTTGTCTCTCTGTATTATTCTGTGTGAAATCATTCAATTAATGCGATCGTTACGCCGTGATAACCAAAGGGTTGCGCACTGCTGCGCCAGCGCCTCGGCAGGATCAATGGCCTCGTTAAGATAGGGCGAAGAGATGGCCGCTAACGCCACAGGAACTTCAGTACAGGCCAGCACCAGTTTCTCAGCACCACGCTCACGCAGCGCCCGCGCCTGCAACGTCAGCAGCTCGCCTCCCTGCTGCAAATCACCGCGTTTCACCGCATAGCACCCCGGAACAAACCAGCGCGTGATTTCATCCTGGGTCGGGAGCAGGCTTTCCGTACCAATGGCCGCGAAACGCTGTTGAAACCAGCCTGCATCCAGCGTTCCCTGTGTTGCGATGAGTCCCACTTTTTTCGGTTTATCCTCTATCGCCTCGAGCGTGGCATCCGCGATGTGCAATATCGGCGCATCACTTTCTTGTTTTAACGCCTCATACCAGTGATGCGCGGTGTTACAGGCAATCACAATATGGCTAACACCCAACCGGTTAAGCTGCTGTATACCGTAAAGCAGTTGCGGAAGCGGCGATGGCCCCTCTCCGGCCAACGCACGCTGACGATCGGCAATTTGCGGCACATTCCACACCACATGAGGTATTTGCTGCTGATCGTGAGTGGCAGGCGTGGCGCGCAGAAGCTTATGCATAAAATCGACGGTGGCTAATGGGCCCATGCCGCCCAGCACACCTAATAAAAAGGGGCGGCTCATGAGGCGAGCGAATCGGTGATCACCTGGCGGTAGCCAAACAGGCCCGCAGAACCGCCGGTGTGGATGAAGACCACATTTTCACCCTTCCGGAAAGCGCCTTCGCGAATCAGGCCAATCAGCCCGGCGAATCCTTTTCCGGAATAAACCGGATCGAGCAAGATGCCTTCATGCTGTGCCAGCAGTTGCAGAGCTTCCAGCATAGATGTCGTCGGCAGGCCGTATCCTTCACCCACATAGTCACTGTTAGCCTTAACGCTTTCGCGCGGCAGCTCGCCCTCGACACCCAACAGTTCCAGCGTTTGCTGGGCCAGGCGCCAGACGTTTTGCTCCTGTTTCTCACGCGGCGCACGCACGCTAATACCCAGTAGCGGAATACCGCTGTTTGAGGCGTGAAGACCAGCGACTAATCCTGCCTGCGTACCGGCGCTTCCCGTGGCATGAACGATATGGTCGATTCTCAGGCGCTGCTGGCTGGACTGCCATAGCAGTTCCTGTGCGCAGGCCACATAGCCCAACGCGCCAACAGGATTCGAGCCGCCACCGGGGATCACATACGGTTTGAATCCCTGCGCGCGTAGCGTTTCTGCGTGATGCTCCATCGCCTGCTGCATATCAGTCCCGGCTGGCAGGTGCGCAATAATTTCACCGCCTAACAGGCCATCAAGCAAAATATTGCCAGAGTGCTGGTAGTCATCGCCGAGTGTGGTCACACGCTGCTCAAGGAAAATATGTGTTTTGAGGCCAAGTTTCGCCGCGGCGGCTACGGTCTGTCGCACATGATTCGATTGGGTTGCGCCCTGAGTGATAATAACGTCGGCCTGTTTTTCCTGCGCATCGCCCAGTAAAAATTCAAGTTTGCGGGTTTTATTTCCACCTGTCGCAAGGCCTGTGCAATCGTCGCGTTTGATCCAAATATTCGGACCGCCGAGCAATTGAGAAAGCTGGGTTAACGGTTCTAATGGCGTGGGGAAATGACCGAACGAGAGCCGGGGAAATCGAGCGAGATGCATAAATATAACTCCTGTAAAATAGTCGCTAAACGCCTATCACGCGAATTAGCAAGAACACAGGAATGACTATATTGAACAATTAAGAACGGGCTAACCAAGTTTTTTGGCTATTGATATGAGCAGGCAGCATAAGAGAAAGGATGAAGAACGTTATTCTGGAAAAGCGTTAATTAATAATATTTATCCAGTATTTATAGCGGGCTGCACAATTGCAGCCCGCTGTTATTGCAATTAGTCTCTCAGCGCATCCTGCAAAATTTTCATGGCCGCATCGAACTGCGCATCCGGGATGGTTAGCGGATACAGAAAACGAATCACGTTGCCGTACGCGCCGCAGGTCAGCAGTAGCAGCCCCTGCGCCAGCGCGCGTTGCTGAATTTTCTGCGCAATGGCGGCTGACGGTTCGCCCGTTTGCGGGTCGTTAAACTCTGCCGCAATCATCGACCCCAGACCGCGTACCGCCGCGATGGCCGGAACGTTTTCTTTGGCATCAATCAGGGTTTGCGTCAGGCGCTGGCCCAGCTGATTCGCGCGTTCGCAAAGGGATTCTTTGTCGATAATGTTGAGCACCGCGTGCGCGGCAGCTACCGCCAGCGGATTCCCGGCGTAGGTGCCACCCAACCCGCCCGGCGCGGGCGCGTCCATAATATTCGCGTTACCGACCACGCCCGAAAGCGGCATCCCGCCCGCGAGGCTTTTCGCCATCGTCATTAAGTCCGGCTTATCGACGTAATGATCCATGGCAAACAGTTTACCGGTACGCGCAAAGCCGCTTTGCACTTCATCGGCAATCATCACAATACCGTGCTCGTCGCACAGGCGGCGAATGGCAGCAACCAGCTCTTTTGGCGCCACATTAAAACCGCCCTCGCCCTGCACCGGTTCGAAGATAATGGCCGCGACCTGCTTCGCTTCGATGTCTGATTTAAACAAGCGCTCGATGGCGTCGAGGGAGTCCTGCGTTGAAACGCCATGTAAATCTGACGGATACGGCACGTGATAGACCGAACCAGGGAACGGGCCGAAGCCGATTTTGTACGGCGCGACTTTGCCGGTTAACGCCATGGTCATATACGTGCGACCGTGGAAGCCGCCGCTAAATGCAATCACGCCAGGGCGTCCGGTATGGGCGCGGGCAATTTTCACCGCGTTTTCCACCGCTTCCGCACCGGTGGTGAAGAACGCGGTTTTGGCCTGCCCGCTCACCGGGGCAAGGGCGTTAATCTTCTCCGCCAGGGTGACGTAGCTTTCATACGGCACAATCTGGTAGGCCGTGTGGGTAAACTGTTGCAGTTGCTGCTCCACCGCCGCGACCAGTTCAGGGTGGCGATGCCCGGTATTGAGCACCGCAATGCCTGCGGCGAAATCGATGTACTCATTGCCCTCAACATCCTTCAGCGTGGCGTTTTCAGCCGACTGGGCGAAGAAGTTACACATCACGCCAACCCCGCGAGGGGTAGCAGAAAGACGACGCTGATGGAATTCATTGTTGCTCATGTTTCACACCTTTTGACTCTTCACTGTTAATCGGAAATTAAACGCCCAGACGATCGCGCAGGCTGTAATAAGCCGCGCCCATCGCGGTAAACGGTACTCGCAGCGTGCGCCCGCCGGGGAACGGGTAATGCGGCAGATTGGCGAAGGCATCGAAACGTTCGGCGTCGCCGCGCAACAGTTCGGCAATCAGACGCCCGGCGAGGTGGGTACAGGTGACGCCGTGGCCGCTGTAACCCTGCATGTAATAGATGTTGGTATCAAGGCGACCAAACTGCGGCATACGCGACAGGGTCAGCAGGAAGTTGCCCGTCCAGCGATAGTCGATTTTCACGCCCTTCAGTTGCGGGAAAGTTTTCAGCAGTTTCGGCACAACAAGACGCTCAACGTCATCCGGGTCGCGTGCGCCGTAGACCACGCCGCCGCCGTACAGCAGACGGTTGTCGGCGGTAAGGCGGTAGTAATCGAGCAGATAGTTACAGTCTTCCACACAGTAGTTTTTCGGGATCAGCGAACGGGCTAAATCATCGGAAAGCCGCTCGGTGGTGATCACCTGCGTGCCGCACGGCATGCTGCGTTTCGCCAGCTCTGGCTCCACTTTATCGCCCAGGTACGCATTCCCGGCGACAATCACATACTTCGCCGTCACCTGGCCTGTGGCTGTACGCACTACGGCGGGCGTGGTGTGCTGGATCTGCGTCACGGCAGAAAGCTCATACACGCGCCCGCCGTTCAGGCGGATGGCGTCGGCTTCACCAATGGCGAGGTTCAACGGGTGAATATGCCCGCCGCTGTGATCCAGCAGCGCGCCCGTGTAGCGATCGCTGGCGACCTCGCGGCGAATGGCGTTGGCGTCCAGCAGTTCCAGCTGTTTATTGCCGTAGCGTTCCCAGTTCTCTTTCTGCTCTTCAAGTGTGGCGAGTTGTTTATCATTCATCGCCACAAACAGGCCGCCGGGGCGGTAATCGCAGTCAATCTGATAACGTTTGATACGTTCGCGGATGATCTCGCCGCCTTCAAACATCATGCTGCCGAGCATACGGGCGGTGTCCATGCCGTAGCTTTTTTCGATAACGTCGATGTCGCGGCTGTAGGAGTTCACAAGCTGCCCGCCGTTGCGCCCGCTGGCGCCAAAGCCGATGCGTGAGGCTTCGAGAACCACCACGTCAAAGCCCGCTTCCGCCAGATGCAGCGCGGAAGAGAGCCCGGTATAGCCGCCGCCGACCACGCAAACATCACAGGTGATTGACTCATTCAGCGTGTCGAATGGCGCGTATTTATTCGCACTGGCGGCGTAGTAACTGCTGGTATGTTCGGTCATTTCAGGCCTCCAGGCTTATCCAGATGGTTTTCAGTTCAGTGAATTTTTCAAGGGCATGCAGGGATTTGTCGCGACCGTTGCCGCTCTGCTTATAGCCGCCAAACGGCACGGTCATATCGCCGTCGTTGTAGTTATTGACGAAGACGGAACCGGCTTTCAGGCGACGGCTCATGCGGTGCGCGCGGGAGAGGTCGCGCGTCCACACCGCCGCGCCGAGGCCATACTGGCTGTCGTTGGCAAGCTGTAGCGCCTGATCTTCTGATGTGAAACGGGTGACCACCAGCACCGGGCCGAAAATCTCTTCGCGGCTTAAGGACGCATTGGGGTCCACATCCACAAAGATGGTCGGGCCGATGGCCGCAGCCAGTTCGGCGTTGCGGCCATCCAGCAGCAATTGCCCTTTGCCTTCGCCTTCACGAATAAAGCCATGCACCGAGTCAGCATGAGCGCTGTCGATTAAGGTGCCCATGGTAGTTGCGGGGTCAAGCGGATGGCCCGGCTGCCAGTTTTGCGCCTGCTGTTTTAACAGGGCTAAGAATTCATCGGCGATGCTCTCTTCCAGCAACAGGCGTGTTCCGGCGATACACACCTGCCCCTGGTTGTAGAAAATGCCCGCAGCGGTGGCGCTCGCCGCTTTTTGCAGATCCGGGCAGTCGGCAAAAACGATGTTGGCGCTTTTGCCACCGGCTTCCAGCCAGACGCGTTTCATGTTGCTGTCGCCTGCGTCTTTCAGCAGCTGTTTCCCGGTACGGGTCGAGCCGGTGAAGGCGATGGCGTCGATATCGTCATGGCGTGACAGCGCCTGCCCCGCTTCATGACCAAAACCCGTCACCACGTTCAACACACCATCCGGCAGACCAGCTTCTTTCGCCAGCCCGGCGAGACGAATCGCACTGAGCGGTGATTTTTCAGACGGTTTCAGGACAACGCTGTTCCCTGCTGCCAGCGCCGGGCCAAGCTTCCAGCAGGTCAGCAACAGCGGGAAGTTCCACGGTACAATGGCGGCAATCACGCCGACCGGTTCACGCACGATCATCGCCAGCTCATGGCTACTGGTGGTCGCCACTTCGCCATACACCTTATCGATTGCCTCGGCGTACCAGCGAATGGCGCGCGCCGCGCCGGGTATATCATCACGCAGGCTGTGCCGAATCGGTTTGCCGGTGTCGAGGGTTTCCAGCAGCGCCAGTTCTTCGGCGTGGGCTTCCATTAAATCGGCGAGTTTATTCAGCACCGCTTTACGTTTTGCCGGGGCGGCCTGCGACCAGTCGCCGCGTTCAAATACGCTGCGTGCTGCGCTCACCGCACGGTCGATATCGGCGCTCTTGCCGCGCGCGATATTCGCCAGCGGTGCCTGGGTGACCGGATCAACGGTTTCAAAGGTTTCATTTTCCGCCGCAGCGGAATATTCACCGTTAATAAATAAGCGGGTTTCAATGGCGAGACTTAACGCTTTATCCTGCCAGTAAGCCAGATGATGAAAATTCATTATGACTCCTGTTTCACGTCTATCAGATATATGCAGTTTGTGAACGTCAGGGCGCAGAGATCCCCGGGCGATGAGCCCGTTTATTTCTGGCGACATTCTTTATAGATTGCCTTTATAGCTAGCCGGGTGGCGTTTCGCTTACCCGGCCTACAAAAGCAAAAAGATTAAAACGTGGTGGGCGTATGGGCGCTGATAATTCGGCAAATGCCTGCCGACGTATTACTGAAACTGTGCGGGATGCCGGTATTAATGGCATAACTTTGCCCCGCGACGAGATGATAATCCTGGCCATTAATGGTCAGAACAATTTCACCTTCCAGTACAGTGCCTATTTCCTCACCCTGATGCTTAATTCTCTCCCCGGTCGTGGTGCCCGGCTGGTACGTTTCAAATATCATCGCCAGCGTGCGATTCGGGTTCCCGTTATGCACCAGCTTCATCGATACACCCTGACTGCCCATTTCAATTAAGTCGTCCTGATTAATGACGACCTGCGGTTCATCAGGTTTTTCCGGCTCGGAAAAGAATTCCGAGAGTGACAGACCATACACCTTCAGCAGCTTTTGCAGCGTACTGATAGCTGGGCTGACTTTATCCTGCTCTATCGTACTGATAGCGCTGTGAGTCAGCCCGGAGAGTTCGGCGGCACGACGTTGTGAAAGTCCTTGTTGCTGGCGGATTTCCGACAAGCGTTTACCCGGTGCCAGTCCGTCATCACTCATATTTGCATTTCCTTAACTGTAGGGGTCAGAGTCGCTGTTTTTCAGCGATATGGTTCTGACAAGCGGTGATAAAGCCCTCAAACAATATACGCGAAAGCGCATACTCGCTACTGTTCCATTCCGGGTGCCACTGCACGCCCAGCGCGAAGGGGTGATTATTGACGCTCACCGCCTCCACCAGCCCATCCGGCGAACGGGCTTCTACGCGCAAACGCGGGCTCACAACCTTCGCCCCTTGCCCGTGCAGGGAGTTTACCCAAAAGTTGCTACAGTCAGGTAACAGTGCGGACAATAATCCGCCCTCTTCAACCTGCACTTCGTGCGATGGCGCATACTGCTGTTCGACCGGCAATTCAGGATCTTCCCGATGCTCCAGCAGTTCCGACTGCTCGCACAGCTTGCGATGCAAAGAACCCCCGGTTGCCACCACCATTTCCTGTAACCCCCGGCAGATGGCGAAAATGGGGATGCGCCTTTCGAGTGCGGCATTGATTAACGCCATGCTCAGAAGATCACGCCCGGGATCGGCGTCAGGCTCATCGCCGTTTTCACCATAAAGGTGCGGCTGCACATTGCTGGGGCTTCCTGGCAGATAAATGCCATCGAGTTTCGGCAGAAGTTCTGCGAGCAACTCAGGCTCCGCCAGCGCGTGTGGCAGCGCAATCGGCAAACCGCCCGCGTGAATAATGGCATTCAGGTACTTTTCTTGCAGGGTCTGGGTCTCATGACCCTTAAGCCTGTTCCTGCACATCACGATACCGATAACCGGCTTGTACATTATATTTTCCATGATCGATCTCACAAAGTGGACTAAATTATCGCCATTACTGCGGTTAAAATGACCTTTCTGTTCAATATTTTTTCAATCTAGCAGTGGATTTTCGGTTTTGCAAACTTAATTTAACATTTGACAAACATTTAGTTTGCATACAAATTCGAAGAGTGGTCATTATATTTTACGCTTTCATAGCGAGCGGAAAACAAAACCAAAGGCGAAGAATCATGGAAACCAATATCGTTGAAGTAGAGAACTTTGTTCAGCAGTCAGAAGAGAGGCGGGGTAGCGCCTTTACGCAGGAAGTGAAACGCTACCTGGAGCGCTACCCGAACACGCAATATGTTGATGTACTGCTTACCGACCTGAATGGCTGCTTCCGTGGCAAGCGCGTTCCGGTCTCCAGCCTGAAGAAGCTGGAGAAAGGGTGTTACTTCCCGGCCTCGGTCTTTGCGATGGATATTCTCGGTAACGTAGTAGAAGAAGCGGGCCTGGGTCAGGATATGGGCGAGCCGGATCGTACCTGTGTGCCGGTACTCGGTTCCTTAACCCCTTCCGCCGCTGACCCGGAGTATATCGGTCAGATGCTCCTGACCATGGTCGATGAAGATGGCGCTCCCTTTGACGTTGAGCCGCGGAACGTACTCAACCGCCTGTGGCAGCAGCTACGCCAGCGCGGACTGTTCCCGGTCGTAGCGGTAGAGCTGGAGTTCTATTTACTGGATCGCAAACGCGACGCCGAAGGGTATTTGCAACCGCCCTGCGCGCCCGGCACCGATGACCGCAACACCCAAAGCCAGGTTTACTCGGTTGATAACCTCAACCACTTCGCCGACGTGCTCAATGATATTGATGAACTGGCGCAGTTACAGCTGATTCCGGCAGATGGCGCGGTCGCCGAAGCCTCACCGGGCCAGTTTGAAATCAACCTGTATCACACCGATAACGTGCTGGATGCCTGCGATGATGCATTAGCCCTTAAACGCCTGGTGCGTCTGATGGCGGAAAAGCATAAGATGCACGCCACTTTTATGGCGAAGCCGTATGAAGAGCACGCGGGCAGCGGGATGCACATCCATATCAGCATGCAAAATAACCGTGGCGAGAACGTGCTGTCTGACGCTGACGGCGAAGATTCGCCGCTGCTGAAAAAGATGCTCGCCGGGATGATTGACCTGATGCCGTCGTCAATGGCGCTGTTGGCGCCGAACGTGAACTCCTATCGTCGCTTCCAGCCAGGAATGTATGTGCCGACGCAGGCGTCGTGGGGCCATAACAACCGCACCGTCGCCCTGCGTATTCCGTGCGGCGATCGCCATAACCACCGCGTGGAATACCGCGTGGCCGGGGCGGATGCCAACCCATATCTGGTGATGGCGGCGATTTTCGCCGGTATTCTGCACGGCCTTGATAATGAACTGCCGTTGCAGGAAGAAGTGGAAGGCAACGGGCTGGAACAGGAAGGCTCACCCTTCCCGATTCGTCAGAGCGATGCGCTGTGGGAGTTTATGCAAAACGACCACCTGCGCCACTATCTGGGCGAGCGTTTCTGCCATGTGTATCACGCCTGTAAGAATGATGAGCTGTTGCAGTTTGAGCGCCTCATCACAGAAACCGAAATTGAGTGGATGTTGAAAAACGCGTAGTGACCCCTTGCGGGGTATGTATCACCGGCCTGAGCGGAGCCTGGCCTGACATTTGCTGGTAATCCAGACATTTCCCGTATGTCGCGTTATGGAACGCAGGCGGCAACGGGCTTCCGTTAACGATACAGACTGTGACGAGGAAATGAGATGATGCCGATGATGAAATACCCGCATGGCGAGGGAGGCTGCGTTTGCGCCCTCCCCACGACCGAGTGTACCCCGCCCCCTTTGCTTCCCCTGCTAAACAGGTTTGATTTCAGGTCGACGCGACCGCAAACCCGATTACGCAGCGGAGGCACACATCATGGCCTTTAATTCCTCACTGGATATCGCCGCACAACCTGGCAAAACGAAACTGCGTAAGTCGCTGAAGCTGTGGCAGGTGGTGATGATGGGGCTTGCCTATCTCACGCCGATGACCGTGTTCGATACCTTTGGCATTGTGTCCGGCATCAGCGACGGCCACGTTCCGGCGTCCTACCTGCTGGCGCTGGCCGGTGTGCTGTTTACCGCTGTCAGTTACGGCAAGCTGGTTCGCCAGTTCCCGGAGGCGGGCTCGGCCTATACCTACGCGCAAAAATCAATTAACCCGCACGTTGGCTTTATGGTCGGCTGGTCGTCGCTGCTGGATTATCTCTTTTTGCCGATGATCAACGTGCTGTTGGCGAAGATCTATCTCTCTGCCCTCTTCCCGGAAGTGCCGCCGTGGGTATGGGTGGTAACCTTCGTCGCCATTTTAACTGCCGCGAATCTGAAGAGCGTTAACCTGGTCGCTAACTTCAATACCCTGTTTGTGCTGGTGCAAATCTCCATCATGGTGGTGTTTATCTTCCTGGTGGTTCAGGGGCTGCATAAGGGAGAAGGCGTTGGCACGGTCTGGTCGCTACAGCCGTTTATCAGCGAGAACGCGCATCTGATTCCGATTATTACCGGGGCGACGATCGTCTGCTTCTCGTTTCTCGGCTTTGATGCCGTGACCACGCTTTCAGAAGAGACGCCGGATGCCGCGCGGGTTATTCCGAAAGCGATTTTTCTGACGGCGGTGTACGGTGGCATTATCTTTATCGCGGCGTCGTTCTTTATGCAGCTATTCTTCCCGGATATCAGCCGCTTTAAAGACCCGGATGCCGCACTGCCGGAGATTGCGCTGTACGTCGGCGGCAAGCTGTTCCAGTCGATTTTTCTCTGCACCACGTTTGTGAACACGTTAGCGTCTGGCCTCGCGTCGCACGCCAGCGTGTCGCGTCTGCTGTATGTGATGGGGCGTGACAATGTGTTCCCGGAACGCGTGTTTGGCTATGTGCACCCAAAATGGCGCACCCCGGCGTTAAACGTGATTATGGTCGGGATTGTGGCATTGTCGGCGCTGTTCTTCGATTTAGTCACCGCCACGGCGCTGATTAACTTCGGTGCGCTGGTCGCGTTTACCTTCGTAAATCTGTCGGTGTTCAACCACTTCTGGCGTCGCAAAGGAATGAATAAAAGCTGGAAGGAACACTTCCACTATTTACTGATGCCGCTGGTTGGCGCGCTGACGGTGGGCGTGCTGTGGATTAACCTCGAAGCCACCTCGCTGACGCTGGGTCTGGTGTGGGCCTCGCTGGGTGGAGCATATCTGTGGTATCTGGTACGTCGTTATCGCAAAGTGCCGTTGTATGAGGGTGACAGAACGCCGGTGAGCGAGACGTAATTGTTGGATGGCGCTGCGCTTATCCAACCTACGATTCATCACCCATTGTAGGTCCGATAAGCGTAGCGCCATCGGGCAAAAATCGGCGCACTACGCGCCGCTTTTAACCTGCTGATAATAAGGCACCCGCCGCGTGGTGCCGGTCAGGTTATCAAACACCTCAACCTCTGCGGTGCTGATTTTCATCCCCGATTTGCGCAGCTTCTGCACATCCGCCGCGATACGTTGAATGCCAAACCAAAAAAGCCCATCCAGCGCGGTAACCTGCAAATCATTTTCCAGCGCCAGCTTTAAGCGCTCGCGCGGCTGTTTA
This sequence comes from Pseudocitrobacter corydidari, assembly GCF_021172065.1. NCBI lineage: Bacteria > Pseudomonadati > Pseudomonadota > Gammaproteobacteria > Enterobacterales > Enterobacteriaceae > Pseudocitrobacter > Pseudocitrobacter corydidari. The sequence goes on from NZ_CP087880.1 coordinate 1,889,052, forward strand.
ATCTGTTTGGCAATTTCCTGATACGGCGAGGCGGTTGAAAGCGTGCCATCCATTCGCCGGATACGGTTGGATAAGCGGTATTGATATTCGTCGGGAATGGCGTCCAGGCTGGCTTTCAGGCTGTAAACACAGCCGAAACGTTTACCGTTAAAGAGGACATTTTTCTGACTGAGCTGAAGTTCGTCACGCACGGCGGCGATCAGCTGTGGCGCGCGGATTAACAGCAGGCGAAAAGGCAATTCGAAGCTGGTGACGTAGTCAACATTCAGCAGCGCAATGCGTAGACGCTCCTGCGCGCCCGCGCCGGACTGACGGCACTCTTCAATCACTTCCGACCACTGTTGAGCGAGCCTCGGCGACTCGCCCGCTTCGGTGAAGCTGTATTTTTCAATCTGGTAATCGATTCTTCCGGCCACAGCGCGTTCCTTCCTTTGCAATCAGCAGGTTACTTTAGCAAGTGTCCGGAAAAATCGACAGCGTCATGCGTTAAAAATCAAGCGTGAGACTCAGGCATTTCGATAATAATAAAATGGCTCTGTTCTTTGGCGGCACTGAATTTCAGGGTCGCCGGCCCGGTAATTTCCAGCGTATCTTTTTTACCTAACGAAGCGAAACCTTTCACATTTACTTCACCTTCAAAGTTATTGATATAGGCCTGGCGTCCGGCCTGCAGTTGATACTCAACTTCCGCCGTCGGGTTGGTCAGTTCGCTCACGTACATATTCACATCCTGATTGAGCATCAGCGGCGCATCGTCATTTTTCAGGCTGCCCACGATATGCAGGAGCTTGTTTTCACGCTCTTGCGCCTGATATTTACGCTGGTTGTAACGCACCTCCAGCCCCTGCTTCGGCGGCAGGATCCAGATTTGCAGGAAGCGACACCACTCATCATGTTTATTCAGCTCAGAGTGCCATACGCCATTCCCGGCAGTAATCGCCTGCACATGCCCGCGCCCCAGCGTCTCTTCCGTTTGCGTTGCGCTATCCCAGTGGGTCAGTTGGCCATCAATCACATAGCTGACAATTTCCATGTTTTGATGCGGGTGGCGACCAAAACCGTTATGCGGTTTCACATTGTCATCATTCACCACGCGTAATACGCCATAATTCATGTTGTCAGGATCGTAATAATTGGCGAAGGAAAAATGGAAGTAGGTATCCGCCGGGTGATAATCACTTGCGGGTAGATAATGCAGGGATTCGCCTTTTTTTACGCGGTATTGGGTTGTCATTGTTTCTCTCCGGTGTTCATATAATGCGAACAGAGTAATCACCATTCTCCCCAGGATAAATGGGGCTACACACAATTCACCGTTACGAAAAATGAAAGAATACGATCTCCTGTCCCTGCGCAGCTTTGTCGCCGTAATCGAAACGGGCAGTTTTTATAATGCTGCCGTACAGCTTGAAACCAGCAGCGCCTCCATCAGCCGCCGCGTCTCTTCACTGGAAAAAAGTCTGGGCGTGCGCCTGCTCAACCGCACCACGCGTCATCTTGAGCTGACAACGGCAGGCGAGCAGTTCTGGAAGGACGTGAAAAGTATCCTGGAATCACTGGAACAAGCCGAAGAGCGGCTCAACTGTTTTCAGGAAACGCTGAGCGGCGTGATTCGTCTGTCGGCGCCGTTAACCTATGGTGTGAAAAAACTGGCGCCGCTGCTGCCGGTATTTATGGCGAAATATCCGCAAATCACCGTGCAGTTACAGCTGGAAGACAGATTGTCGGATCTGGTGGGAGAAGGTCTGGATTTGGCTTTACGCATCAGTGCATTGAATGATTCGTCGCTGGTTTGCGCTCATCTGGCAGATCTTCCACGGCTGTTTTGCGCCTCGCCGGCGTATCTGGCGCGTAAAGGCGTCCCGGCATCGCCGGCTGACCTTGCCGGGCACAGCTGTCTGCGCTACTCGCTGCTCTCCGCGCGCGATGAGTGGGGATTTACCGAAGGCAAAGAGCTGCCTGAGATGAATACCCCGCTTATCACCGATAACGGCGACGTGCTGCGGGAAGCGGCAATCCAGGGGATGGGCATCGCTATGCTGCCGTGGTTTATCGTCGAAGATGCCCTACATGCGGGCACGCTGGTGCCGGTAATGCAGGATCATGCGCCGTCTGCGCTACCTCTTTCGCTCATCCGCCCCACTCGCCACTATACGCCCGTGCGCGTCACTACCTTTATGGCGTGGCTGCGCGAAGTGTTGTGTACCTCAATTGAGTGATACTATATCCGGCCAGACATCCGCGAAACCTTAACCAGAGGCTTTTTATGAACAACGATATCCCATTGAAGTATTACGATATTGCCGATGAATATGCGACGGAATGCGCAGAGCCGGTCGCCGAGTCTGAACGCACACCGCTGGCACACTATTTTCAACTGTTGCTGACCCGCCTGATGAATAACGAAGAGATCAGCGAAGAGGCGCAGAAAGAGATGGCCGATGAAGCGGGCATAAAAGCCGCGCGTATTGATGAAATTGCGGAGTTCCTGAATCAGTGGGGAAATGAGTAATTCCCTACCCGTGTTAATGATGCGGGCAATGCCCGGTAGCGGCGCTTACCGGGCAAGTGAAGCCAGTCAAATAAACGCGCTGATCACACCCACGATAAGCGCGATAAAGAATAACCCCCGGTATAACATCGTCGGAATAGCGAGCCATTTTCTGACAATCCCCAACGCCACCACCACCAGCGCCGCCGGATAAATCGCACTGAGCACCGGAACCGCCAGCATCGTCAGCGAATCAAGCCCCAGTATGGCAATCATCGCCGAAAGCACCAGTGAAAGCGTGACCAGCAGGCCATAAGAGATGCCGGTTATCTGATGAAAATAACGCGCGGTACCGGTCGTCAAACCTATCGCCGTCACCAGACACGCCAGCGTAATAATTGCCGCCAGCAACGCGCGACCATATACACCAAAGACGGTCTCCACATAGGCACTCATAATTTGCATCCCGTTACTGGCGGAATGCTCCAGCGTATGCGCGCCCATAGAAATATAACAGACGTAAATAAGCACCAGCCCGGCGGCGGCAATCAGCGCCGCACGACTGGAATAACGCAGAATACCTTTGGCATTCACGATGCCGCGCTGATAAAGCGTGTGCGTGATGATCGCCCCAAAGCATAACGCGCTAATGACATCCAGCGTCTGATAGCCATTGATGAACCCGGTACCAAACGGATGCGTATCAAACGCGTCAACCGCAGAGGTCAGCGCGCCGGTAGGATAAATCCAGGCCGTAACGCCGATGAAAATCAGTGCGCCAATTTTCACCGGCGAGAGGAAGAAGCCGACAATTTCCAGCAACTTGCCCGATTTTGCCAGCACCGCGCCTGCCAGGGCGAAGAACGCAAAAGAGAATACCGTTTTTTGCGTTAACGTACTCTGCGCACCGTTAGTGATAGCTTCATAGCTAATGGTGGCCGTACGCGGTGTACCAAATAAAACACCGAGCGTCAGGAAACAGACACTGATAAAAGCAATACTCACGGCCCGCCCCAATGGGCGCGTCAGTTCGTTAATATCCCCTTTATTGATCGCCAGAGAAATAATGGCCAGCGCAGGAAACAGCACGGCAGTAATAATAAAACCGGTTCCCGCGGTGACAGAATTCGCGCCCGCCTGCATACCCACCAGCGGCGGGAAAATAATATTCCCGGCTCCCAAAAATAACGCAAGGGTCATCCCGCCTAACGCGAGCGTATCCGCGAAGGAGAGGTGTTTCGTATCCGACATGAAAGAAACTCTTAAAAGAGAGTGGCGACGTGATGCGCCACCCGAGATCAGAACTGGCTCAAACTTCCCCAGACATAGGCAACGTACAAAAGCACAATGATGGCCGTGCCAAGCGCGACCACATAGCGAGGCTCTTTATGCTTCATCACAGGCTGAAGGTTCCTTCAATCATCATGCGTGCCGCGCCGTAAAGTTCGACGCGTCCATCGTCGCGCACGACACAGCGCAGCGTGCCTTTACGCGCCCCACCCTGCTGGGCAGATAACGTATTTTTGCCCAGACGCTCCGCCCAGAACGGCGCGAGGAACGTATGCGCGGAGCCCGTCACTGGGTCTTCATTAACGCCAACCTGCGGGCCAAACCAGCGCGAGACAAAATCAAATTTATCGTCGGCAGCGGTGACGATCACGCCGCGCGTATCAAAAACATTGAGCGCGTTAAAGTCTGGCGACAGGCCGTCAATCATCGTTTTGTCATCGACCAGCACGATTAAATCAGCCGCTTTCCAGACGCCAACGACGCCGTGGGTAATGCCGAGCGCTTCCAGTAATCCTGCAGGGATATCAATGGCTTGCGCCTTTTGCGCCGGGAAATCCATGCAATATTCATCACCGTGCCGGGAGACGCTCAACTCGCCGCTGCGTGTCTGGAAGCGAATCGTTTTGCCGGAATAGCCCAGCTTATTGAACAACACCCAGGAGGCCGCGAGCGTCGCATGACCGCAAAGATCCACTTCTACCGCAGGCGTACACCAACGCAGATGATAGCCATCGTCCGTCGGCACAAAAAACGCCGTTTCCGACAGGTTATTTTCACGGGCAATGGCCTGTAGCGTGTCGTCGCTCAACCATTCCTTCAGCGGACACACGCCCGCCGGGTTACCGCCGAAGGGTTCGGCGGTAAATGCATCAACCTGATAAAATGGGATGTTGTGTGTATTATTGTTTTTCATCATTTTTTTCCAGATAGTTATAGATGGTGTAACGCGACACGCCGAGCGTATGCGCGATATGCCCGACGCTGCCTTTAACCTTAAAGAAGCCCATTTTTTGCAATTCCGCGACCACGCGTTTGCGAAACTGAATTTTGTTTTCTGACCCCGTCTGGCGAAATTTAGCAATGACATCATCAAAGGATTGCGCCGGGATTTTGTCGTTAAGGTCTTCTTCGTCCCGATCCGACGTGGGGGGTAACAACGAATCCAGGGTGCGTTTCAGATCATTCACCACGCTTAAGTCAACGTTGATGCAAAAAGCCACGCGCGGAACGCCATCTTCACTGTAATAAATGGTCGACGCGCTGCTGAGTACTTTGCCCGAGGTTGTGGTGGTTTTGTAATTGTTGAACACCCGGGAAGGCACACGCTGGGATGGCTCCAGTAGCCCCAGAAAACCCACATCATCATTTGGCCCGGAGAGTAAAGGATCGCCCGGTTTTCGCCCGCTGACATGGCCATTAACAATACTGATTACAGAGCACTCAGGCTGCGTCAAATCGTGTAGGACGGCTTCCGTATTTGCCGCAAGCGTTGTGCGCATGGCATCCATAGACGCCATCAAAACATTCAGGAGGTTAGACATGGTTCAATCGCCTGTACTTCAATTTCAACATCCAGCCCAAACGCGAGGCGGCTGGTCACTACCGAACGGGAAGGAAATCCGTTCGAAAATCGACTGCGCCAGGCCGTATTAAACTCAGCGAAATTATCCATGTCGCTGAGCCACACCTGTGCGCGGACAATGTCATTCAACGTCGCCCCGGCAAGTGCCAACGTCTGTTCGATAGAATCGAGAATACGCTGCGTTTGTTCGCTGACCGAACCCGGTAAAGGCTCACCGTTTTGCGTCATGGAGACCTGGCCTGAAAGGAAGAGGAAACCGTTGGCTTTCACCATATCCGAGAACGGAAACGGCTTGCTGGTGGGGAATCGTTGAAGCGTCATAATGCAATGCCCATAGCTGATGTATGGGCACATCATAGCATCGCGATTTAAAAATTAAACACTTTTATAAAAATAAACAAATGTTGAATTTATACATCCCCTCTCTGCCGAGCTAGAACGCGCTGGGGTTGCAGGCATGGGTTGGCTTCTGGCTAACCGGGTGAATAAAATGCAATTCGCTCGCATGGAGCATTAATCGGGACACCGTTTCCGTGCCCGGCAGAAGCTGCCCGCCGTAAAGATCGCAGCCTAAAATGGGATACCCCAAATACTGGCAATGAATACGTAACTGGTGGGTACGCCCGGTCTCGGGGATAAGTTCGACGCGGGTCACGGGTATCGCCGCGCCCTCTCCCGGCGTGTGATAAATACGTTCAAGCACCCGATATCGAGAACGCGCAGGCTTGCCCTCGCAGGCGTTGATTGACATCAGAGGAAACAGCGCGGGATCTTTAGCAATAGCAGCATCAATCACGCCTTCATCATCTTGCAGATGCCCGCAAAGCAGCGCCGTGTAAACCTTGCTCACCGAACGCTGGCTGAACTGCTGACACAGCGCCGCATTGATAGCTTTGTTACCCGCCACGAGCATTAATCCGGAAGTGCCGAAATCGAGACGATGGACCAGCGTACAACCCGGAAACTGCTGCACCAGACGGTAATGCACCGAATCTCTATTTTGCGGGTTTTTGCCTGAGAGACTGAGCAGACCGGAAGGTTTGTTGATCAGAAGCAGATGTTCATCCTGATAGAGAATCTCTACATCGTCATGGCATGGAGGAGCAATAAAAGTGTCGATAAGGGTAGACATGACGCGGCCTGGCATGGAAGTGGGTGGAGATGATAGCGGAATTTAAGATGAGGAGCGAATGCCTGTGGCGGTTTGGTTGGGATGATGTCCCCACGAGCGCTGAACCGATGAACGGTGGACGATGTTTTTAGACTCTGTAAAAATGATTCACACACAATTGCGCCATACTCAATAGCCATGTCTATGCCACACGGATTCTGCGCTGAGGATATCAAGATGCCCGATTTTCACCAACTCACCGCCACCAGTCTGCAGGGGCAGAACAACGCAATGGCCGACTACCTCGGTCAACTGGTCCTGGTAGTGAATACCGCCAGCCATTGTGGCTTCACACCACAATATGCAGGCCTTGAAACACTTTATAAGAAATATGCCGCCCAGGGTTTCGTTGTGCTGGGTTTCCCCTGTAACCAGTTCGGTAAACAGGAACCCGGCAATGCCGATGACATCGCGCAGGCCTGTCACATTAATTACGGCGTAAGCTTCCCGATGTTCGAAAAAGTGGACGTCAACGGTAGCGCCGCGCATCCGATATTCCGTTATCTGAAAACCGAATTACCCGGTGTGCTGGGCGGACGAATTAAGTGGAATTTTACGAAGTTCCTGATAGGGCGCGATGGCAAGCCAATCAAGCGTTTTGCGCCCTTCACTACCCCAGAGAAAATGGAGGATGCGATCGTTGCTGCGCTTAAGATCTGAGGTCGTCGGTAGCGTTTCATCCATCGGGTTAGAACTCGCTCTGTAAACCGGGGGCGTGTGAGGTTAAGCTGGCTGCTTGCTGATTGCGGATGGTGAGGAATTTTGGGGATGTCTGCTTTGTGCCAGAAGCGGACGTTGGCTTGTAGCGTCTCTTTTCTGTGATGCTCGCCAAGAGTAGCGGAGCTATAAAAAAACACTCTATCCGGTATAATCTCTTTCATGTTTTCTTTTCGGTATCTAACACCATGAGCATGTCAGCATTACAACCGCAGATAGTTAAAGCAATGAAACCAAAACATGGAAAGGATTGGATGTTAGTCCGTGGAGACACGGTTTTCGTCCGCTTTTTAGCTCAAAATGATGATGGTACTTCTTTTGAAGTGCAGACACCAACGAGGCCCGAAGAGAGAATTCGCACTGGGGGTGGTTTGACTGTCGGATACAAGCTGCCAGTAAACCAGAAGCTCCTTTTTTCGGTCGCTGAGACGTTAGCCCAAGAAAATCATCTTCAACCTGAGAAAAAAGTAGACCGCTTTCAGAATAATTGCATCTCCATGTTTTCCATTACTATAGATCAAGGCAAAACTATACAAGATGAAGTCAACGAGGAATGGGTCACTCGCTTCTTTGAACTCTACGATGCTCATGGAATTTCGACGAATATTATCGAACCTAGCATGGTCGATATTTATTCTGACCTATGTGTTGAGGATGGCGAAGACGTTTATCTGAGTGATGGTATGTACATGCGCCCAGACGGGACAACTTACGAACGTTGATAATGTAGGTGCGAAAGCATAAATCAATTCCCGGTTGATAGCTGGGATATCAATTAACCATATCCGATAATTAGTCCAAGTAGCCCGACATTTCAGGCGACTGCTCGTATTCATGACCACCCTATGAGTTAGTTCGCCGCCACGCTCTGGACTTATTTCTCTGCTTTCAGACGATTTACTATCTCCTTCTCTCTTCATAAATAGACAAAAGTCCGCTCCTCGCTCACAGCAGACCTTATGGCCTGTCCACCCGCGACTGAAAGGGAGACTTTCGGTCACCAGAAATGCCAGAAGCCGTGCCGTTTATTGATCTTACTCGCTAAGTATGAAACAGAGAGATAGCCGAAACACGTCAGCCCCCCTATCCATATTCAAAAGAATAAGGAGTCAGGGATGCTCATGTGATTTTTCGGATAAACTGTTGCTCCGTAATGGTATTCCCCCACTGGTCGCCTTCCCATTCTTTCGACAATTTAAATCCAAATGATTCATACAATCGTATTGCCCCTGTCAGTTTATTAAATATCCATAGCTGTACCGAAGAGAACCTTTGCTCAACACAAAATGCCATCGCCTCTGCAATGAGTGTTCTACCCAGTCCACTGCTACGACATCCATCGTCGAGGATGAACCAACGCAGATGCGCGTCATTGTTTCCCAGTTCCTCACCGTCAATGGCGACTGAGCCGACTATTCTGTCGTTCACCATTGCCAACCAAATCTGGTAATCTTTTACTCCCTTTCAGTGTCCCTTACTCATGACTGTTACCGGGTTCTGGCTTCATTTTAGGGGCGCACTCATGCACAGCGCGCTTCAGGTTTATCAAGGAAGATGAATAAAACCGCATTCATTTCACTGTAATTATGTGCCCGTAGTTTCTTCACTGTATCGACAAAACGGTAATCACCAGGTCTTTAACCTTCTTGTGGAATTTGTTATATAAATATTATCAATTATCATTGCGAGGTTTTATGTTAAAAAAATCATTACTCATGCTAGCGTTCTTGTGCATCGCCAAAACCAGTTTTGCTGCTGTACCGCCGGAAGCACAGCAAAACAAAGAAAATGTACTGAAGTTTTATCATTACGCGTTAAATGATAAAAATTTTGCTGCTGCAAAACCATTTCTTGGCGAGCAATACAAACAGCATAACCCGACTGCGAAAGATGGTATTGATGGTTTTAGGGAATTCATCGCATTCCTGAAAAAGAAATACCCTGACTCCCACAGTGAAATCAAACGTGTGCTGGTTGATGGAGATTATGTGGTTCTGCATGTCGCCGTTACCAGGCGTCAGCCGAACGTAACGCAAGCAATTATCGACATCTTCCGTCTCGATAAACAACATAAAATCGTTGAGCACTGGGATGTTATCCAGACCGTGCCGGAAACATCTGCTAACAGCAACGGTATGTTCTAACGATAAGTGTATTTATGTGTTTTATCTTTGAACTGATCTGACAGTGACAGGTTATTTATACAGGTCTCTGTCAGATTACATCTTGTTTAAGTTTTTCCCTATACTGCTCATGCGCACTTCTCTATAAACCATAATAAATGTCTCTGCGGTGTTGTTAACCCCGTGGTGACTCAAATGGGCACTTCAAACATACCGGGCTGTTTCAGACCATGTAACCTTCAACAAAACATGGAGAGAATATTTATTTTATTGCATCGTGATAGGCAATTAATAATTTTTTTGATCGTCTGCATTTTCTCTCATATACGATGATTTCGAACTCCCTGGAGCGTCCATGCAGACCCGCTACCCGGTATAGCTTCCAGTAAAAACTGTGTTCCAGATGCCACGGCAGATATACGCAGCAAATAATTATTACAAAAATAAAAATTATTAATATCATAACAAAACTGTCATCTTTATAGATATCATATTAATTCACTGGAGGCAGTGAGATATTCCTCATTGAGAACGATGTACATTGATTCGTGTGTAATCAGTTCCCGGAAGCCACATACATCACCATAAAAAAAGGCCAGAACATGAAGAAAGCGCACCACAACAGTAATCGCCCTGCAAGGCATTCACCACGAAAATAACCCAGTCGACGATGCAACTCTGAGCAGATAAAACCACAAGAGATAAACAAAATAATAAACATCAGACATTGTGGAGTCATGATAAGCGATAGCCTCTATTATGGGTGAACTGTAAAAATAATGGATACGTTCATACTTCGCGGCACGTCAGCAGGCGGCGGCAAGTGCAGACTTCCTTGGCTGACTGCACTTATTGCCGCAGCATCGAGCAACGAATAACCGGATGACTTGTGTAGCGACACAGCGTAAATCTCGCCGTTATCCCCGATCCTGAAAGACACTATGCTTCTCCCTTCTGCCTCGCGGGTATTTGGCGGGTACTGTTTATGGCTCTCGATACTTGTCAGCAAGCGCGACAAATAACTGCTCTTACTCACCGGTGCCCCACTTGACGAACCTGCCATTGGTGACGGACTACGGGCACCTTCAAGAGCGTTAACAGGATCCGATGCCTGTGTAGGTTTCCCCTGTGTCCGGTCAACCTGAGATTTCTGTTTCTTTTCCACCTTTTTCCGGCGGGCTTTGCGGGGTTTCGGTTTCTGCTTCGGTTTTATCACTTCTTTACGCGGCGAAGGTGGAATATATTCCTCTTTAATCAGTGCGTTATTATTAATAAGGCGCGGTGTAACCATTTCAGCAGAGTCTGTCTCGCTCACCTCTTCTGCAGGCACGTTGGCGAGAAACATCTGGATGGAAATAACCGTCTTTTCACCCTCGCTATGAGACTGCGTCATTGTAGGGAGATGACGAATCAGGAATAGCGAGAGCAACAGGCCGTGGATTACCGTCGAGACGACGAGCGCAATGAGGGTACGGTTGTATAAATTCTTCATAGGGAAAACGGCGTTGACAAGCAGCACCGTATACTCCTCTTAGAATTTCGTTCTGACGGTGAAACGCCAGGTGCGTCCAGGCTCTGGGATCCAGATAATAGCGCCAGGGGCAATCGCGTACTGATTCGTCAGGTTATCGATGCCAGCCTGTACAGTAACGTTTTGATTTACCTGGTAGTTAGCATAAATATCGACAAACTTGTTGGCATCAGCATTTTCCATGATCTGCTGCGCCGCGGTTCCTGCTAACCAGTTTTCAGGATTATTCTTGCTGCTGTTGTAACGGTAGCGCGCCCCCACATCCAGTGACTTATCATCAAAGAAACGATAGCCAGCTCTCAGTACCAGGTTGTCCTTCGGCTGTATGCGTGAGGTAATTCCCCCATAGGAGAATCCGGTGGTATTACAGGCAGGTTGACGAACACCAAGAAAAACAGAAAGTGATTCGGCGCATACTTCCTGCTTGTCATAATGAGTCCAGCTTCCAGATGTGTAGAATTTCCCCGAGTCATAGTCTGCCGACAACTCAATACCCTTGGTGGTGTATTTGTCATAGTTAACGAAGGCATACATGTCATTGGTTGGTATGGCCGCAGGTGCAATATAGTTCCGGTTTTTATTATAGAAACGCGAAACACGCAGGAGCATCCTATCACCGTCAGCCAGCACGCCATTGAAACGACTGGTTGCACCAATCTCAATATTCTGCGTATTTTCGGGCTTAACTTCCGACTGTCCTGTGGCGCTGGCGCTGTTCATCGTGCCCCCCTGACTTATCTGCTCATAAGCACTTGGCGCACGACTAACATTGGAATAACTGGTGTAGACGTCGATGTCCGGGGTTAAGTGAAATGTGAGACTGCTGGTAAAGTCAGGACGCGGGCTATAGTGGAAGTCCTTTTTACTGATCCCTTTAACTACGCTAGTGGGCGTGTAGGGGTGAGCCGGGTTATCATAGTTTGTCTGGGTATATGCAATCTGACGGTTACTGTGCAGGTCTACAACAGTCTTGCGCAGGCCAACTGCTACAGTGACCCAGCTTGTCGGATCAATGCTGAGATTGGTGAAAATACTGTTGCTGCGGCGATTACCGTCAATGTTGGTTGAACCTGCACTACGCTGAGTTTTCCGTGGGCTGATGAGCTGCTGTTCCAGCGCAAATCCATATTCCGCTTTAAAATCCCCCACCACCGGCAGCGCCGGGAAGAGTGACGTGTTGCTGGCATTGATACCAATACGGCGGTCGCGTAGCGAGTTCCAGTATTGATCACCTGCCGTACCGTACCCCAGGAATCCATTATGCTGTTCAGTCTGTAACTCAGTGTAGAAAAATGTCGACTTCAGGTTGAGCCAGTTGTAGGTGGGCGATTTGTAGTTATGGGTGGCACTAAACGTATCGAGAATGGCAGTACCTAATGTCCACTGCGGCTGGGTATCATCACCATTCACCGTTTGGCTTTTGGTCAGATAGGCCGAAAGGATCTCTCCTGCCTTCTGGTGATGATGGCGGTACGTCAGCAATAACTTGTTATCAGGCGAGAAATCAGCCGATATTTTAGCAAGGAAAGAGGCATTTTCACTGCTTGTATTGGCTACTTCCTGGCCCGGGCGAGTGACCTGGTCAAACTGATTTCCTTTGTCATAACGAGCGGCGTTATTTTTTCCGGCAAAATAGTTACCCGTACTACGTTCGGTGTAGGCCAGCAATACGCTGCCATAGTCATTTTTTCCCGCCATCGCCAGCGAATAAAAGCCATTACGGAAATGTGTTGCTTTTTGTTCTCGCTGCAAATGATAGTTTAGCTGTTCCGATGAATTACCAAACTCATGCGGCATTCTGTTATTGTTATACGTTCCAAGATTAAAATTAATCCCGAAGCTATCACCCTGTGGAATAACATCGTTGGCATTTATTGTGCGTAATTCCACACGCCCGCCCGTCGCTCCGGCAGTATCAGCGCCAATTACCGGGCCTTTATCGACTTGCACGCTGCGAACTAAATCCATATCGATATAAGTACGATCAGAGCTCCCCTGATAACCGCGCTCAGTCATGGTTGACTGTACGGAATCATCAATTACAACAGGCACACGACCATTACCTTGCATTCCGCGGATACCTGGATCCAGCGCCCCCGCCTCGTTGGCCGGGTTATTCATTTGCACGCCCGTCATATCATTGAAGATATCGGAGTTACGTGTCCCACGGTATCGCTCTACTTCATCTTTACCTAAGTAGGTGGAAGATACCGGAGAGCGATAACTTTCAATTAACGCGTCGCTATCCTCATCATAGCTACTGGTACCTAAAACGTTAATTTCTCCGAGCGAGAAGTTTTCATTATCGGCAGCGCTATCAGCACCTTTTCCTGTGAGTGGGAAACACAATGCTAATAAGACGAGCGTATTTAACCGAAGATGCGCCTTTCTTTTCATGAAAATAATTACCCTGCTATCAAATAATCCCTGAACACCCACATTTGATTTTTAAAAAATTAATAATTAAGCAATAGGACTCCATCAGCATAAAATGCTGATAAAATACATGTTTATAGTATATAAGATCGAGTTAATGATAATGAGATCTATTATCAATTGCAAGAAAGTTGTTATGCGCTATAAGCGACGAGTTAAAAAATCCGCTAACACTCATCATTTTCTTTTACGTAACTTGCAGAATTACAAATAGATTATTTTATTTGGGCATCTAAAATCTTGCAGGAATTACGGGCAAACAATATGGATAACCGATGGCAGGAACGCATCGCGCATTGAGTGTGCTTGCTGGCCGCACTATGTGACGTTAAAGATGGTTATAACAGGCGAATGGATCCCGTAAGATCACGTAGTCGTTAGCGACCTTCAATGCGTCAGAGCCGTTTTCAAGACGAGTAATATAGTCCGATATCTTATTCAGACTGCCAGTAAAGCGGGGAACCGAACACGTCAATGTAGTAATCGATAATTGCCCGAACGTTTAGTGGAGGATGGCGGGCATTCGGATAGATTGCCGCGATGTGCTGCGGCTCCGTTTTTATCGACGTGTCCAGTTCCGGCAGCAGCCCGACAAGCTCGCCGCTCTTCAGCCGGTCGCCAATCAGCCAGTCAGGAAACAGCACAATCCCCATTCCGCCGAGTGCGGCAATCAGCAGCGATTCCGCATTATTGGATGACATCAGGGGCGAGACGGGATAGTGCACCCACTCCTCTGAGTGCCTGCGCAACAGCCAGCGGTTTGGCCCTGAAGAGCCGCGATAGACCAGGCATTTATGACGTGCGAGCTCTTCAGGTGATTCAGGCATACCGTGCTGGCGAATGTAATCCGCTGACGCGGCAAGATGATAGAACTGTGGGCCAAACACACGCGCATGAAATGAGGAATCCGTCAGCGTGCCAATCCGGAAAATCACGTCAGCCGGATCCCGGTGCGGATCGATATAATCATCAGTCAGCGTAAGCTCAATGCTGAGCCTCGGATATCGCTCCGTCAGGCCGGGCAACGCAGGTGCTACATGGCGCTGTCCAAAGAACACAGGAGCGTTTATGCGGACCAACCCGGAAGGCTCAAGCGTTCTCTCGTTGAGTTCCCGCCGCGCCTCCTCCAGGCTGCCCGTCATGGCCCGCGCATAGCGGATAAAAAGATGACCGCTTTCCGTCGGGATGATCGCCCGGGGATTGCGGTAAAAGAGTTGCTGCCCGAGCGCATCCTCCATCTGATGGATAACGCGCGATACCTGAGAGGCAGATATCCCTTCCCGCCGTGCCACCACAGAGAAATTCTGCGTTTCATAAACATCTATAAAAATCAGCAGTGCGCGAATACTGATGTTCCCAGGCTCATTCATTAATGCATATCCTGCACAGGTATTTATCTCATTATGGCATTTTTCTCATCCATATTAAGCCGTAATCTTCTCCGCCTGGACAACCGGAGACTGATTGCTATGCAACTGATATTGATTTTTATCGTTATTGCCGGAGGCATGGGACTGTCCGTAGAGGCAGGATTGCTCGGGCCACTTGGCGGGGAGGTCGGAGACCTTTGGGCCACCTTCAGCGTATTTGGCGTGGGCGCAGCGTTGACCTTCCTGCTGATGCTTTTTTTCAGCCCGCGTAACAGCCCGTCATTCTTTGCGCAACCCTCGTGGCAGCTCCTCGGCGGCGTGCTTGGGCCGATCTATGTCATCATCCTGATCGTGGCAACACCGGCCATCGGCATCGCCATGACGATGATCGGCATACTGGCAGGCCAGGTTTTCAAGAGCCTGATTATTGACCACTTCGGCCTGTTCGGTACGCCGCACAGGGAAATTGACAGAAAACGTATCATCGCGCTGATTTTCATCATTGCAGCACTGGTTATGGTTGCACAGGGGTAAGGTAACATTATGACTATTATTATGATTCTTCTCGCCGTCGCCGGGGGGGCCATGCTGAGTATCCAGGCGGCTATCAACGGTCAACTGGGCAGCAAGATCGGCGTATTCAAAAGCGCGTTCCTGACATTTTCGATCGGTGCGTTGGTGACGGGGCTGCTGATCTTTTTTTTCGAACCCAAACACGCCCTGACCCTGATGGACGTGCCTAAATGGCAACTGCTGGGCGCAATGTTTGGCGTGCCGTATATCGTCATTATGGTACTGGCTGTCCAGCGCATTGGCGCTGCGGTTGCCACGGTCGCCGTCATTTTTGGCCAGATGACCATGAGTATGCTGATCGATAATTTCGGCTGGCTGGGTAATGCGTCGATTCCGTTCTCGATGAGCCGACTCGGGGCCATCATCTGCCTGGGTATCGCGCTGTACTTCATTTACTCCAGCAGCAAGTCAAAAGCCGCAGCGGCGAAAAAGCCCCTGCAACAGGTAGCCGCTGACAAATAAGCTCAGTCAGTTCAGATGTCCGGGACAGGGCCCTCTCCTCACTCGTAGAGGCCCCTCGTTCCTTAAGACAGTCCGCTTCGTGCCAGAAGCGGACGTTATTAACTGAACGTAGATTTAATTTTAGGCGTAGATCAATAGCCTCTTTTTCCACAAAACATAATGCTTAAACCATTTTTAAACGGGAGGTAAATCAAAGTAGAATGCTGGTAAACGCTCAGTTACGCGGTGCGTGACAAATCGGTTATACAACCTCAAAGTGAACGTACTACATTCTGACAGGAAGAATTATGGCTCATATAAGCGCCGTCGTAACCCTACGACCAATTCGATTCGCATTCCTCGTTAAACCTAATGACAGTAAACGGTTATTGGAAATCTTCCAAATAAACACATGCCTTTGGGGCGGTAAATTTAACCCTATCATTCCAATTTTTGGGCATGTGCCTAAATGGTGGGATAGGGATGACTACAAACCTGAGAGCGCTTTGCAGATCGTCAATGGCTATCTTGATGCTTTCGAACCTGATTTCCTTGTAGAAGCTGAAGCAGGGCTGGCTAAAGGGTTTGGCTATGACCCAGACCGAGTACTGCAACTTTCAGCCATGCTAAGGCGATCTGATGAACTACGGGATCAAGCTGGGCTTGATGTCTTCGATCTATATAAAGATCTGTATAAGAAACAATTTCAATTCGTGCGTCGACATGAGCACAATATCGTGGAACTACTACCTCGGACGAATGCATTGAAGTCGTTTTGTGCTTGCCTATCCGGCAGCTTCCCTGAGGATGAAGACCTTAAATATTTTGGCCAAGGGTTCTGTGATGCTTTTGATCCCAAACAGGTTGAATTATCCCCAGAAGTTCTAGTACACCTGTACAAGGATGGATTTAATTCAGCACTACAAATCGGTCACTCGAATATTGAGGTTAATTATCATGACAATGCGGACCCAACGCTCTTTGTCATGGATGCACATGACTCGCGCGATCTTATTGACTTCTGGAACCTTCGCGCCATGCGGAAATATGTCCGACCAATTCCAGTCCAATGGATTGATGCGCTTTCCCCATACTGCAGAGAATACATTGAACATTGCCATCGTCCCGTTCGAGGGAATCAATTTGGCTTAATGAATCATGCTACTGTAATGTTCGCAAGATCTATCCCTACTGCGAATATCGAACAACTTTACGCCGACTATTTGCGGGTTAATCAAGATGAGGCAAATAGGCGTCAAGATTGGTATCCACCGATTTGGCGACCATCATCTGGTTTTACAGTTCGCACTACTCGACCTACTCTATCATGTGCAGAAAAAAAGTTTGACACACAAATCGAAGGTGACCGAACCGAAGTTCGATTTGATTATCTCCATCCAGAATTCACTGAAAGATATGGTGCTAATGATGCTCGCTGGGTGAACGTCGTGAAATTAAAAAATTGGGCAAATACCAGTCGGGCTGCAACCGTTTATCCATGTAATTACAGGTCACCCAAAATACCACGTTTCCAGTCAATACAAAGGAGCATCTTATCTACAACTGAAGGTTTTGTTGTATTTTGCCGTTTCCATAATATGTCTGATCTCTGGCGTTTGAGTGACGGCACAACTGCGATAAGTGAATGGCTAAAAAACAATGGAGTTGAAAGCCAAATCTCCGATGCAGGACAAGCTACACAGCAGATCATTAATACGCTCGGAGGTTTCAGGGGAATTAGTAGTTTTGCCCATGCAGAGATAGTGAAACTTCTCAATAAAATTTCTCGACGCCCTATTTCACCCTCAATTCAACACCAAGAATTTCAGAACAAAATTAATAATGTGGTGAAGGGGGATATATGGCGAAATAAAAATGCTGAAACTTTAGTTGAGCTTGGTGCTGTTGAGCTTGGCTTGGAGTTGAAGTGTGCAAAATGCTCTACTTGGGGATGGCACGCGCTACGCGAACTGGATCTTGTAGTAGCATGTGGCCTTTGTCTAAATAAGTTTAGCTTTCCAATGATCGATCCAAGTTCGAGTCAATTGTCCCGTTGGGCTTACAGGTTGATAGGCCCCTTTGCACTTCCCGATTATGCTCGTGGGGGATACGCCGCATCCCTAACGCTAAGATTTCTCGCCAACATATTTGGAAATCATGATACCACTATTACATGGTCAACCGGCCAAATACTGACATTGGCCCCAAAGCAACATATTGAAGCTGACCTAATACTCTGGCACCGACGCAAAATTTTCAATGAGCTGGATCACCACGCAGAACTCGTATTTGGAGAGGCAAAAAGCTTTAGGGGAGAGAATTCCGAAGAGAAAAAAGCGGTTGCTGATGCATTTGAAGTTGAAGATGTAGAAAGAATGAAACAACTTGCTATCCGCTTCCCTGGCGCGATTTTGGTTTTTGCAACCATGAAGCAGGCAGGAGATCTTTCCCCGGCTGAAATTCAGCGGATTAAAAAACTCGCGTCTTGGGGGCGTGAATACATCCGCGAGCGCCGACAAACAAGGGCTCCCGTAATACTCTTAACTGGTCTAGAGCTGTTCGCGCCATATTCGCTTTCTCAAGCCTGGGATGCTGCAGGTGGCCGCCATGCTGAAATGGGAAAAGGACACTTCGGCTATACAGATAATCTTCGCGTTCTGGCCGATATGACACAGCAGTTATACCTTAACATGCCGGCATATAGCGAATGGTTACGAGCAAAGTGGGAAAAAAGAAATCAGCGTCGTCAAGTGCGACAAGCTGCTGCGGTGCCAGCACGAGATGCTGGAGATCATTAATGTAATCCAAGAGTGCGGAAAACCGGATGCTAAATCCTCCGGTTTTCCACATGAGCAAAATGTCTGCTCCTTGCTCACAGTAGACCTTCAGCTCAGTTATCTTGTCCGCTGTGTGCCAGAAGAAGACATTGATTTTGTTAGGCTTGCTCAGAACTGTACTTTGTAAACAATAAAATTCATTCAAAATAAAATATGGGGCATATATCTTTGTAGGTTCGTTGGGATAAATTACCACCTTATATCGCCATGTTTTAAATCATAAAATATCATTGAAATCCAATTCATCTAGTCACTACATTTCTTTTTTGTCTGTTGCCTCGTTGTTCTCGCCTGTTGATTATTGTTTTTCATAAAAATAATAATTATAATTAGCCATAATTTAAATATTATACAGGAGGGGTAAGATGTCATATCATCAGCTAAAAAAAACCAGAAAAAACATCCTTGCATCTGCAGATGTTTCTGGTTCCTATGATTTTTGGACAACGATAATATGCTTGGACTCTATATCCAGCCCAACAATAAAGAAAATTGAATCATTATGTGATAAATACCATTCTGAATTTAATGACTCTAAAAACATACCAATTGATGATTTCAAAAGTGTCATTGATGTCAAATCCTTAGCAAGGCATGAATTTACACATTATATTGACTGCACATCAACTCTATGGGGGTTTAAATATTTAAAGTTATTATCCTCAGCGTATGCATGCAATACTGATATCTATCAAAATACAGATGAAGAAAACTTCCACATTGCTAAAAGCCTTGAACACTTTTTAAGGTTTATTCGACTTCCGAAATATTTTACTGAATTAGGTTCAGCAGACGGAGGCAATTGTTTATGGAGGTATACAGAAACAATTGGACATAGATTTACTCCGACAGGGATGGTATCAGATCATCCTATTTTATTTATGAGATTCATGGACGAAAATCTTCAATTAATAGTCAGATCACCTATTTCTATATTGTCAATTCTTGAGTGTTCAGCAATGGCTCAGGAGGTTCTATTTAAAATGCACTCTCTCAAAAGTCGTTCTACTTTTGCTGAATATAAAGTTGAATTAGCACAATATGAAATAGAACTTAAGAAATATTTCTATGATAAGTCGCTCACTGAATATTCAGCTTGTGCACATCTCATTGCATCTAAACTTAAAATAAATTCAATTTTCGAAGTGTTTGAATTATGCTCGCTTCTGTGTCGTTTTGTACTCAATACATCAGATGAGATATATGATTTAATCCTCAAAAGGTGCAACTTTGCTGAGATTCTAAATATACCAGTCGGTCATGAATTTGAAAAAAGATTTAGAAAAGGCTTTGAATATCGAGAACCGGGATTTCTTTTGTATTTGTTATGCAAAACCTTTCAAAATGATTATGATTTTAGTATATCAGCCACATCAATATATAAAGGTTATTTAAAACTTGGCGTAACAAAGCTAGAATTTATGAATAGTGTCTCTGATGAAAAAATTAAACTCATGGAATATTTAACACTTTCTTCAGAACCATATATTTTAAAAATAGCGGTTAGAGGCCTTGAAAACTCTGAATTAATCAAAGATGAATCATTTATTCTTCCATTCGATTCAATGGAATTGCCTCCGGTATATTTAGGCGATGCAACTATCTATGATTTTTTCCAAACGAACATCACAAAGAATCCTGATTATGATCTGGAAGAATTATATTTAAGATTACACAAAGGACAGAGTTGGGTGGAACGTTTTATTGAAGCTTGCTAACTGCATCCTATAACCTAATTATAGGTTTATTATGTAAAAAACCATCTGTAAGCTAGGTGGTTTTTATTGATTCGTGGGATTGCAATCTAAAATTCCTAAAAATAAATCTCAATTTTTAAGCCAGATAAGTAGAATATTGCAAATCTGTTACTCACCATCTTTATATAATCCAGATTACGTTCAAAAATAAAGGATAAAGTAAATATGTAAATCCCACTCAACCGGGGCACTCATTTTTAGAAATCGTCCACTAGACTGATTATATCTTGGATTAGCCCCTATTTGAGTAATACGCAGTGTGTTCGTTAAGACCTTGCCGACTATAAGAACAATTATGAACTTCCGCTTCTCGCTCATAGCAGACTTTGGGTATCAGGAACTTGACTGCTTCATGCCAGGGGAAAATGTTGAGTGTGTCACCATATGTTAATCAACAGATGGCAGGTCAAAGGATGGCCTTAACGTATAGGGGAATGCCAGGCTATTACCTTCTACAATAATACCTGGCAAATTTGGGCTATTTAACTTTAGTACATTCAGGCCCAT
The DNA here is from genome assembly GCF_021172065.1 of Pseudocitrobacter corydidari. Classification (NCBI taxonomy): domain Bacteria; kingdom Pseudomonadati; phylum Pseudomonadota; class Gammaproteobacteria; order Enterobacterales; family Enterobacteriaceae; genus Pseudocitrobacter; species Pseudocitrobacter corydidari. The sequence continues at coordinate 1,909,878 of NZ_CP087880.1, forward strand.
GTATTTCAGGGAATTTACTCCTCAGTTTCCAGCAGGCCAATTTCAGCAATACGCTCTTGGATCAGTTGCTTGCGCTTTTCGACGAAGCGTCTGAAATTTTCAGTTTTCCAGAGTGTTTTAGGTGAAGAGGGGATGCAATGTAACTCTAAAAAATCAGCTGATTGATTTCTCAGCCATTGTTCGAGTGGTTGTGCACCTTTATCACCTGAGCCATTCTGATGCGCAGGCAAAAGCATACAGTTTGCTAACTGGTCAATTTCCCAGTTCTCGTAGGTTCGGATCTGGCGACCGGTTTCTTCATTAAGTTCCTTCTGAGCTTTCAGAATGCTACGTGCGAAGATATGGTCAATTTGCGGTTCGTGCTGGAATCCAGAGGATTTGTATTCCCCTCCATACCACATGTTGAACAGAAGGTGGATATGTCCACTGCCATAGCCGCACCAGTCGAAGAGACGCTCCTCAGTTAAATGCAGGCTCCGGTTGGATGAAACAATAGCCGCACGAATTTTTTTAACATCAAATCCTTGTTGCTCTTCAATTAGCTTCACCAGTTTATCAATGATGCCATCAGGCTGACCGGAAAATACGCCATTGAGAAGCGCAGGTATCAGATACTGTTTTAAGGCTTGTGATTTCTCAAGTTTCTTGGGGAAATGATACTGCAAATATACTAATGGGATAAGTGCATTATATGATGTAAGAGCTTTTCCGGTACGAATATAGGTTTTACTGACGATCTCACCTTTTACAAAGAGCAGCGCTTTAGCTATTTCTGGCCAGTTCTCACTGATTTTTCTGCGGACTTCATCGTCACGTAATTTATCCACATCGTATTTAGCGCCGTAACCCAGAATAGTAGTACTCAGCTTGATGAGAAAATCACGAGAGAAGTTGAAGCGATCATTATCGTTAATTTGCTCCAGAAACTCCTCAAAAATCACATCTGCTTCAGACCATTCTGTGGAAAGCAGAGTAAACATCAAGTCTGACTTACTTAAACGCGTACCGCCTGAGTTAGCGCGGATAAAAACTTCAACCACATCGTCAAAGGTGAGATCGCCTTCATCGTCGCTACTGTCAATTACATGATATAACAAAGCCCCTTCATTACTGAACTCCATACGCGCTCTGCTTAGGTTAATCGTTGCCAGCTCACGTTCTTCACTACTCAGCTCTAGTCCTTCTTCCTTGAGGCGCTGGCTGAGGATCTGCTCAGGCAATTTCTTGGGGTAGATAATGTCGGACATTGCCATCCACGGCCAACCAGTACAAGATACATCCTTAAACTCAAAGCGATAACGTAGTTCTTCTTTGCTCGCTGGTTCACCACTCAGTAAATCGAAATGCAATACCTGACCGTCGATACTCCCTTTTAATGCCAGATAGAAGCTCTGCAAACGCTGCTGACCATCCAGCACGAGCCATTTTGCCTTCGTTTTACCATGATGATAATGATCCTTCAAATCAACCTTACCGCCATTAAAGTTCTGTATAAATTTTCGGTGCTTTATCGCTTCGCGGGTTTTCCAGAAAAGCATTGAAGACAACGGATATTGGCGCATCACCGAGTCAAAAAGGCGGGCAATTTGATCTGTATTCCACACAAACTGCCTCTGGATGTTTGGAAGCCAAAGCCCACCACCATCAGCTTCATCGTTGTTGATTTCCTGAACTATCGCCTTTATTGATTTACTTGGCATCTAATTATTCCTTGTCGTTAGATCGTTGGTGCGTAACTGAAATTGGCTTACTTATGTACATTAAGTAGAATTATCGGCAGTGTGGTGATTACATTTAGGTTTAACAGGATCTTACTCGATACTTAGTAAGGTCTCACTTAAACAAGTCAGTCATTTTTAAAGCACTTTCGGCATACGAATTTGGTTTCATTTCAAACTAATGTGTGCTCCTCGCTAAAAAGCAGCCTATCAACCTCTAACAGCTTAAAAACAATAGTGTTCGTCCTTGCCTGCCCCTTCACGCTGCATTCTGACTGAATTCCGCCCAGCGGGCTAGCAGGTAAGCCGGGTTAATCGGACGCTGGGTATCAGCAATGAGCTTACCTTCAAATTGCGCCAGGTCGGGATCGTCTGCCAACACTCCCGCGTCAAAGTGAACGGTCAATGTCTCTGGGTTAATCGCCATCAGGCCCGCATCAAACAAACGATGCAGGTCAACGCGCATAAGCAGCCCGTTAGTGTAATGGTCGATACCGTCATTGCAGTGCTCCATAAGATGGGCCGCTTCCGTGCGCTGGCGTGTGCGAACACCGGAAATCACGCAACAATTAAAACAGTTCAGACGTACTGTCTCGGTGAATTCCACCTGATCAGGACGAGTAATGACCTCCGCTTTATAGCCTTCTCGTTTAGGCTTCACAGGAAGTTCTGCAATGGGTGCTACCGGTTGTTGCATATCTATCGGTTCGATAGGCTGATTGACTGGTGCTGGCTGTACCTGTTTATGCATACGTGCAGCCATAAAATCACGGGCGCTTTCGAGCATAGTTTCAGCGGTGCCGCGGAACTGTAAACGGAATTCGAGCAGCAGATGCGTCGGTAGAATCTGACGCAATTTTTCGTGGATATCTTCACGGCTGGCTTCATCATTGATGCGTTTTTTATTAGCCTTCCGCACTTCTTCTTCACGGCGAAGGCGTGACGCTTTATGTAGATCCTCCAAACGCTGCAAGTCCTCAGCCTTAGCAGCGGCTTTTTTCCCCTTTTGGATTTTCCCGACAGCATCACGCCGGAAGCAGTACTTTTCAAAAATGGATGAGGAGAGAATAGCCGCGATGATTTCCTGTACTGGAAGACCTTGATTCCGAAGGCCACTCACCCATTCGTGAAGCTGTTTCGAATACGGCACACCCTTTTCAATCAATCCGCCACTGGCAAGGCGCAGAGCTTCATCTTTATGGCATTCAACAATCTGGAAACGCCGCTCCTGTTCCAGTTGCTCATTTTCATGTTGGTGGACCTCAACCTGCTGTCGTTTGGCCTCCGCTTTCTCCAGTGTTTCCCGCGTTAATTCTCGATAGTTTTCGGTGGAGGCTTGCGCCTTTAGATAGCGAGCATAAGCAACGGATTTAGGAACATTGCGGAGGATATATTCCTCATCTTTACCAACGGCAAGTTGACGCTTAATTTCTAACATGAGGCCGCTGCGATCAACCTTTGGCCCCGCAGGAAGGATGGCATTCAACAGTTTGGTAATGCGTACACTGCCAGTGCCACTTAATTTGGTAATACGATTATTTTTGAAAAATTTCTTTGCCATACTCAAAAGTTCCAGCCCAGACCTCCAACGCACCAGCATAATTATACCGACAAAACGTATTAATCCCTCGCTGATGACTTTTAATCCCCGTATGCAGGTGTAACGCTTTCGCTTCATGCACCCAGAAACTGCCGCCTGCCTGCGTCTGTGGGTGGAAGATACGAGCTTGCGGATACCTTTCGCTCAGTTGACCGTGACTCAAGCCAAACCATTTCCTCGACACATCGCGGAATTCGCGCGTCGTTAACAACCGCCCCCCATTCGCTGACAGCGTTCGCGGGCGGTAGAGAAATTATTATCAACCGTGCCCTCACCGATAAGCCAGGTGTTCACAACGAAAGGATAGTGCTGCGTATTGTCCGTTTTACGGTTGCGCAACGTCAACGTATTGGAGAGTTCATGTTCCTGCGGCTGCCGTTTCATCACCAGCGTTACTCGCCCTTCCTGATGCGGACGAATGTCGAGCCAGTCATGGGCAACACTAAAGACGACATCATTCAGATTGAGCGCTTCGTGATTGCTGCTCATGGTGACCTTGGCCCCGGTAAACCCGGCGCTCAGAATAGAGGCGGTGCGAAAGCCGGAGTTGGTGGGTGAGTGAAAACTGATGCGCTTGAAATAGTCGTTTTTTTCAGTCGCATTCACAGACGGTGAAAAGATGAACGGTAAAACACAAAAACACCAGGCGGGCGGCTTTATAGGCTTCCTTTCATATCATCGCGATACCTGAAGGCAGCATAGCGTTACCTGTTATGGCATAAAGCATTTTTACCTAATTTGAAAATACAATTGAGTTCTTCACTTCCGGGAATAGGTCAGGAGACATCACCGCGTCCTCCTGCGTGATCTCCCTCACACAACCCAACATCGCCTATTCCCCTGTAAAACCTGCGTGTTAACATTCACACTGTAAATACCTATCAACTCATACCGAGGCTTTGATGCTGGAGAATGTAATCATCCGATAATCAGCTCCCCGACCTTTTAAGGCCGGTCTGATTATCAATGCGCCGAAATCGAATGCGGACACCGCAGTGTGTTTGCACGTTTTGCACATGATGATTAACAGGTTCACCAGTATGAATTTATCCCGTCAGGAACAACGTACCTTACACGTTCTCGCCAAAGGTGGCCGAATTGCGCACGTTCGCGATTCTTCAGGCCGCGTGACCTCCGTCGAATGCTATAGCCGCGAAGGGCTTCTGCTCAGCGACTGTACTCTCGCCGTCTTTAAAAAACTCAAAACCAAAAAACTGATTAAGTCCGTCAATGGGCAACCTTACCGTATCAACACCACCGGGTTGCAGAACGTCCGCGCCCAACTGGACAACCGCTAAACAAGGAGAAAACCTATGGATATCCCACGTATTTTTACGATTAGCGAAAGTGCGCACCGCATTCATAACCCCTTCACGGCAGAAAAGTACGCCACGCTGGGGCGCGTTCTCAGGCTTACGCCAGAAATGCACATTCTTGACCTCGGCAGCGGCTCCGGTGAGATGCTCTGCACCTGGGCGCGCGATCATCAGATAACGGGTACAGGCGTCGATTTAAGCCCGCTGTTCACCGGGCAGGCTAAAGCGCGGGCGCTGGAACTGAAAGTAAGCGAACGCGTGAGCTTTATCCATCGAGATGCAGCAGGTTATGTGGCTGCTGAACCCTGTGATATCGCAGCCTGCGTCGGTGCAACCTGGATTGCCGGGGGCCTTGAAGGCACGCTGGCCCTTCTGCGTCAAAGCCTGAAACCCGGCGGTATGATGCTTATCGGCGAACCTTTCTGGCGTCGCAGGCCTGAATCCGACGCGGTTGCGCAGGCGTGCGGCGCAAACGCGCCTGAGGATTTTTTGGCACTGCCGGAACTGGTCGGTTTATTTGATGAGCGCGGCTATGACGTGGTGGAGATGGTGCTGGCAGACCAGGAAGGCTGGGATCGCTATGAAGCGGCAAAATGGCTCACCCTACGCCGCTGGCTGGAAGCCAACCCGAACGATCCTTTCGCACCGGAGGTTCGCTCAATTTTAACTGAATCACCAAAAAGGCATGTCACATACACCCGTGAATACGTCGGCTGGGGCGTTTTTGCCCTGATGCCGCGATAATCCCTTCACCTAAAGCCGGGTAACGTGGTTACCCGGCACGCATACCCACACAAATAAGACGTTTAATTCCTGCCGCATTTGATCACAAATTTGAAACAAATCGCCCTCTCTGTGCACGTTTTCTAAAAATGTAGATATTTTTTACTTATGGCTACGAAATGAGCATCGCCATGTCACCCTACATCTCATAAGAGGATCGCTTCTGATGAATGCACTGACCGCCGTACAAAATAACGCTGTCGATTCAGGCCAGGACTATAGCGGATTCACCCTCACCCCGTCGGCGCAATCCCCGCGTCTGCTGGAACTCACCTTCACCGAACAGACGACCAAACAGTTTCTCGAGCAGGTTGCCGAATGGCCCGTGCAGGCGCTGGAGTACAAATCGTTTCTGCGTTTTCGGGTAGGCAAAATTCTTGACGATCTGTGTGCGAATCAGCTGCAACCGTTGCTGTTGAAGACCCTGCTAAACCGCGCTGAGGGTGCGCTGCTGATCAACGCGGTGGGTGTCGATGATGTCGCAAAGGCAGATGAGATGGTGAAGCTGGCGACGGCGGTGGCGCATCTGATTGGTCGCTCCAATTTCGACGCAATGAGCGGTCAGTATTACGCGCGTTTTGTAGTGAAAAATGTCGATAACTCAGACAGCTATCTGCGTCAGCCGCACCGCGTGATGGAGCTACACAACGACGGTACGTATGTCGAAGAGATCACCGATTACGTGCTGATGATGAAAATCGATGAGCAGAACATGCAGGGCGGAAATTCGCTGCTGCTGCATCTCGACGACTGGGAACATCTCGACCACTATTTCCGCCATCCACTGGCGCGTCGCCCGATGCGCTTTGCCGCGCCGCCGAGCAAAAACGTCAGCAAAGATGTTTTCCATCCAGTGTTCGACGTTGATCAACAAGGTCGCCCGGTGATGCGTTATATCGACCAGTTCGTCCAGCCAAAAGACTTCGAAGAAGGCGTGTGGCTGAGCGAGCTTTCCGACGCCATTGAAACCAGCAAAGGCATTCTTTCTGTGCCCGTTCCCGTTGGCAAATTCCTGTTGATTAACAATCTGTTCTGGCTGCACGGTCGCGACCGCTTTACCGCGCATCCGGATCTGCGCCGTGAACTGATGCGCCAGCGTGGCTATTTCGCTTACGCCTCTAACCACTACCAGACGCATCAGTAAGCGCAAAGGAATTGAGCGGATGTATGATTTTGTGATTATTGGCGGCGGCATCATCGGCATGTCGACCGCCATGCAACTAATTGATGTCTATCCGGATGCCCGCATTGCGTTGCTGGAAAAAGAGTCCGGCCCGGCCTGTCATCAGACGGGCCACAACAGCGGCGTGATCCATGCCGGGGTTTATTACACGCCCGGTAGCCTGAAGGCACAGTTTTGCCTGGCGGGAAACCGCGCCACTAAAGCCTTTTGCGATCAAAACGGCATTCGCTATGACAACTGCGGCAAGATGCTGGTCGCCACCTCTGAACTCGAAATGGAACGGATGCGCGCGTTGTGGGAACGCACGGCGGCAAACGGTATCGAGCGCGAGTGGTTAAACGCCGTGGAACTGCGCGAGCGCGAACCGAATATCACCGGGCTTGGCGGCATTTTTGTGCCGTCCAGCGGCATTGTCAGCTACCGCGAAGTCACAGCGGCGATGGCAAAAATTTTCCAGGCCAGAGGCGGTGAGATTATCTATAACGCAGAAGTCAGCGGCCTCAGTGAGCATAAAAACGGCGTGGTGATACGTACCCGCCAGGGCGGCGAATATGAAGCATCGACGCTGATTAGCTGTTCCGGGCTGATGGCTGACCGGCTGGTGAAAATGCTCGGACTCGAACCGGGCTTTATCATCTGCCCGTTCCGTGGTGAGTATTTCCGCCTTGCGCCGGAGCATAACCAGATTGTTAACCACCTGATTTACCCCATTCCCGACCCCGCGATGCCATTTTTGGGCGTGCATCTCACCCGCATGATCGACGGCAGCGTGACCGTCGGGCCAAACGCGGTGCTGGCTTTCAAACGCGAAGGCTATCGCAAGCGCGACTTCTCATTTAGTGACACGCTGGAGATTTTGAGCTCGTCGGGGATTCGCCGGGTGCTGCAAAACCATCTACGCTCAGGACTGGGCGAGATGAAAAACTCGCTGTGCAAAAGCGGCTATCTGCGGCTGGTGCAAAAGTATTGTCCCCGGCTTTCGTTAAGCGATCTCCAGCCCTGGCCCGCCGGTGTGCGGGCGCAGGCGGTATCGCCGGACGGCAAGCTGATTGACGATTTTCTGTTTGTCACCACCCCGCGCACGATCCACACCTGCAATGCGCCCTCCCCGGCAGCGACATCAGCAATTCCTATTGGTGCGCATATTGTCAGCAAGGTACAAACGCTGTTGGCAAGCCAGAGTAACCCCGGACGCACGCTGCGAGCGGCACGTAGTGTGGATGCCTTACACGCCGCATTTAATCAATAACCTTTGAAAACAGGACGTAACAATGAAACTTAACGACAGTAACTTATTCCGCCAGCAGGCGTTGATTAACGGGGAATGGCTGGACGCCAACAATGGCGAGGTCATCGACGTCACCAATCCGGCGAACGGCGACAAGCTGGGTAGCGTGCCGAAAATGGGCGCGGATGAAACCCGCGCCGCTATCGACGCCGCCAACCGCGCCCTGCCCGCCTGGCGTGCGCTCACCGCCAAAGAACGCGCCAACATTCTGCGCAACTGGTTCAATTTGATGATGGAGCATCAGGACGATTTAGCGCGCCTGATGACCCTCGAACAGGGCAAACCGCTGGCTGAAGCGAAAGGCGAAATCAGCTACGCCGCCTCCTTTATTGAGTGGTTTGCCGAAGAAGGCAAGCGTATTTATGGCGACACCATTCCCGGTCATCAGGCCGATAAGCGCCTGATTGTTATCAAGCAGCCGATTGGCGTTACCGCAGCTATCACCCCGTGGAACTTCCCGGCGGCGATGATTACCCGCAAAGCCGGTCCGGCGCTGGCGGCAGGCTGCACGATGGTGCTGAAACCCGCCAGTCAGACGCCGTTCTCTGCGCTGGCGCTGGCGGAGCTGGCGATTCGCGCGGGCATTCCGGCTGGGGTATTTAACGTGGTCACCGGTTCGGCGGGCGCAGTCGGTAACGAACTGACCAGCAACCCGCTGGTGCGCAAACTGTCGTTTACCGGTTCGACCGAAATTGGCCGCCAGTTAATGGAACAGTGCGCGAAAGACATCAAAAAAGTGTCGCTGGAGCTGGGCGGCAACGCGCCGTTTATCGTCTTTGACGATGCCGACCTCGACAAAGCCGTGGAAGGCGCGCTGGCCTCGAAATTCCGCAACGCCGGGCAAACCTGCGTCTGCGCCAACCGTTTATACGTGCAGGACGGCGTGTATGACCGCTTTGCCGAAAAATTACAGCAGGCGGTGAGCAAACTGCACATCGGCGACGGGCTGGAGAAAGGCGTCACCATCGGGCCGCTGATCGATGAAAAAGCGGTAGCAAAAGTTGAAGAGCATATTGCCGATGCGCTGGAGAAAGGCGCGCGCGTGGTTTGCGGTGGTAAAGCGCACGAACGCGGCGGCAACTTCTTCCAGCCGACCATTCTGGTGGACGTTCCGGCCAACGCCAAAGTGTCGAAAGAAGAGACGTTCGGCCCCCTCGCCCCGCTGTTCCGCTTTAAAGATGAAGCTGATGTGATTGCGCAAGCCAATGACACCGAATTTGGCCTTGCCGCCTATTTCTACGCCCGTGATTTAAGCCGCGTCTTCCGCGTGGGCGAAGCGCTGGAGTACGGCATCGTCGGCATCAATACCGGCATTATTTCCAATGAAGTGGCCCCGTTCGGCGGCATCAAAGCCTCGGGTCTGGGTCGTGAAGGTTCGAAGTATGGCATCGAAGATTACTTAGAAATCAAATATATGTGCATCGGTCTTTAACTGGAGAACGCGAATGAGCAGCAATAAAGAGTTAATGCAACGCCGCAGTCAGGCAGTTCCTCGTGGCGTTGGGCAAATTCACCCCATTTTCGCTGACCGCGCGGAAAACTGCCGGGTGTGGGACGTTGAAGGCCGTGAGTATCTTGATTTCGCGGGCGGGATTGCGGTGCTCAATACCGGGCACCTGCATCCGAAGGTGGTTGCGGCGGTGGAAGCGCAGTTGAAAAAACTGTCGCACACCTGCTTTCAGGTGCTGGCCTACGAGCCGTATCTGGAGCTGTGCGAGATTATGAATCAGAAGGTGCCAGGCGATTGTGCCAAGAAAACGCTGCTGGTCACTACAGGTTCCGAAGCGGTGGAAAACGCGGTGAAAATCGCCCGCGCCGCCACCAAACGTAGCGGCACCATCGCCTTTAGCGGCGCGTATCACGGGCGCACGCACTACACGCTGGCGCTGACCGGCAAGGTGAATCCGTACTCTGCGGGCATGGGACTGATGCCTGGGCACGTTTATCGCGCGCTTTATCCTTGCCCGCTGCACGGCATCAGTGAAGATGACGCTATCGCCAGCATTCACCGAATTTTTAAAAATGACGCTGCGCCGGAAGATATCGCCGCCATCGTGATTGAGCCGGTTCAGGGCGAAGGCGGTTTCTACGCCGCGACGCCAGCCTTTATGCAGCGTTTACGCGCGCTGTGTGACGAGCACGGGATCATGCTGATTGCCGATGAAGTGCAGAGCGGCGCGGGGCGTACCGGCACGCTGTTTGCGATGGAGCAGATGGGCGTGGCACCCGATCTCACCACCTTTGCGAAATCGATCGCGGGCGGCTTCCCGCTGGCGGGCGTCACCGGGCGCGCGGAAGTGATGGATGCCGTCGCTCCAGGCGGTCTGGGCGGCACCTATGCGGGTAACCCGATTGCCTGCGTGGCGGCGCTGGAAGTGTTGAAGGTGTTCGAGCAGGAAAATCTGCTGCAAAAAGCCAACGATCTGGGGCAGAAGCTGAAAGACGGATTGCTGGCGATCGCCGAAAAACACACCGAGATCGGCGACGTACGCGGGCTGGGGGCGATGATCGCCATCGAGCTGTTTGAAGATGGCGATCACAGTAAACCGGACGCAAAACTCACTGCCGAGATCGTGGCACGCGCCCGCGATAAGGGCCTGATTCTTCTCTCCTGCGGCCCGTATTACAACGTGCTGCGCATCCTTGTACCGCTCACTATTGAAGACGCTCAGATCCGTCAGGGTCTGGAGATCATCGGTCAGTGTTTTGATGAGGCGAAGCAGTAGCACCGCTCCCATGCCGGAGGCGACGCTGCGCGTCTTGTCCGGCCGACGGTGATCCAGGTCGGATAAGGCGTTTACGCCGCATCCGACAATCTGTACGTGAACAGGAATAAATCTATGTCGGCCGGATAAGGCGGAGCCGCTCTCCGGCAAAAAGAATCAATAACAATTAAACGCGTGACCCGACGCGGGAAATGTCGGGGCGCTCTCCCAAGTGACACACTTTCGAGAGGATTCAGGATGGGGCAATCATCGCAACCACATGAGTTAGGCGGCGGGCTGAAGTCACGCCACGTCACCATGTTGTCTATTGCCGGTGTTATCGGCGCAAGTCTGTTTGTCGGTTCCAGCGTCGCCATCGCCGAAGCGGGCCCAGCGGTATTACTGGCCTATCTGTTCGCCGGGTTACTGGTGGTTATGATTATGCGGATGTTGGCGGAAATGGCAGTTGCCACGCCCGATACCGGTTCGTTTTCCACCTATGCCGATAAAGCCATTGGCCGCTGGGCGGGCTATACCATCGGCTGGCTGTACTGGTGGTTTTGGGTACTGGTTATCCCGCTGGAGGCCAACATCGCCGCCATGATCCTGCACTCGTGGGTTCCAGGCATTCCCATCTGGTTATTTTCCCTCGTCATTACCCTCGCCTTAACTGGCAGTAATTTATTAAGCGTTAAAAACTACGGGGAATTTGAGTTCTGGCTGGCGCTGTGCAAAGTCATCGCTATCCTGGCCTTTATTTTCCTTGGTGCAGTCGCAATTAGCGGTTTTTACCCTTATGCCGAAGTGAGCGGGATCTCAAGATTGTGGGATAGCGGCGGCTTTATGCCCAACGGCTTCGGTGCGGTATTAAGCGCGATGTTGATCACCATGTTCTCGTTTATGGGCGCAGAAATTGTCACCATTGCCGCTGCGGAATCCGACACGCCGGAAAAACATATTGTCCGCGCCACCAACTCGGTTATCTGGCGTATTTCTATCTTCTATTTGTGCTCTATTTTTGTCGTCGTGGCATTAATACCGTGGAATATGCCGGGGCTGAAAGCCGTCGGTTCTTATCGCTCGGTTCTGGAATTGCTCAATATTCCCCATGCGAAATTAATCATGGACTGTGTGATATTACTTTCCGTAACCAGTTGCCTGAACTCGGCGTTGTATACCGCCTCCAGGATGCTCTACTCCTTAAGCCGTCGCGGTGATGCGCCTGCGGTAATGGGTAAAATCAACCGCAGTAAAACCCCGTACGTGGCGGTGTTACTCTCCACCGGCGCGGCATTCTTAACGGTGGTGGTGAACTATTACGCGCCTGCGAAGGTGTTTAAATTTCTGATCGACAGCTCCGGCGCTATCGCCCTGCTGGTTTATTTAGTCATCGCCGTTTCACAGTTGCGGATGCGCAAAATTCTGCGAGCAGAAGGAAGCGAAATTCGCTTGCGAATGTGGCTTTATCCGTGGCTCACCTGGCTGGTGATTGGCTTTATTACCTTTGTGTTGGTGGTGATGTTATTCCGCCCGGCGCAGCAACTCGAGGTCATTTCCACCGGCTTATTAGCGATAGGGATTATCTGTACCGTGCCGATTATGGCGCGCTGGAAAAAACTGGTATTGTGGCAAAAAACGCCACTACACAATACCCGATAGATTGTTATCCCGGCGCAAGCCGGGATTGCTACACAGGAGCAAGGCCATGACCGCTATTCCTCAACCAACGGCCATTGATGGCTACCGCTGGCTGAAAAACGATATTATTCGCGGCGTTTATCAACCCGATGAAAAGCTGCGCATGAGCCTGCTCACCGCTCGCTACGGCCTTGGCGTAGGGCCACTGCGAGAGGCGCTTTCCCAACTGGTGGCAGAGCGGCTGGTGACGGTGGTTAATCAGAAAGGATATAACGTCGCTTCCATGTCGGAAAAGGAGCTGCTCGACATCTTCGATGCGCGCGCCAACATGGAAGCCATGCTGGTACGCCTGGCCATCGAACGCGGTGATGACGCCTGGGAGGCCGAGATCCTTGCCCGCGCACATATGCTCAGCAAACTGGAAGCCAACGACGCCAGTGAAAATATGCTCGATGAGTGGGACCGCCGCCATCAGGCGTTCCATACGGCAATTGTCGCGGGCTGTGGTTCTTATTATCTGCTGCAAATGCGCGAAAGGTTATTTGATCTGGCCGCGCGCTATCGCTTTATCTGGCTACGCAGAACGGTGCTGTCTGTCGAAATGCTGGAAGATAAACATGACCAGCATCAGCAATTGACCGAGGTAATACTGGCGCGCGATGCGGCACGCGCCAGTGAATTAATGCGTCAGCATTTGCTGACGCCGATTCCGGTGATTCAGCAGGCAATGAAGGGGCAGCGTTAATGCGCTCAAACAACATCGGAATATCTGAGTGCATCAATCAGTAAGGTGAATGCGGGCAGGTGCTGTTTTCGACTGGGATAATAGAGATAATATCCCGAAAAAACAGGACTCCATTCGGTCAAGGCAGTCACAAGCCTTCCATCGGCAATTTGCTGACCGATGCTATCCTCAGGTACAAATGCCAGACCAAAACCCGACTCTGCCGCATCGATTCGTTCAGCAATGGTATTAAAAGTGAGTTGACCGTCTACCCTCACCTTTAACTGTTTCCCTGCTTTTTCAAACTCCCAGTGATAGAGCCCGCCCGCCGTAGGCAAACGCATATTGATACAGCGATGATGCTGGAGGTCGTGTGGCGTTTGCGGCATGCCATATTGCGCAAAATAGTCCGGCGAACCGGCAACTACCAGGCGAACGTCAGGGCCAATGCGCACGGCGATCATGTCTTTATCGACACTCTCGCCCAGGCGTACACCGGCATCGAAGCGCCCTTCCACAATGTTGACGAAGCCGTTATCCACCACCAGCTCAACGTTGATATCGGGGTATTGGCGTAAAAACGGTTTCAGTTTTGGCCACACCAGACATTTGGCTGAATGTTCGCCCGCAGAAATGCGGATATTCCCCGCCGCAACGCCGTTCAGTTGTATCAGTTGTTCAAGCTCTTCATCCAGCTCGGAAAGCCGGGGCTCCAGACAGGCGATGATCCGCTCACCGGCTTCCGTTGGGGCTACGCTGCGGGTGGTGCGCGTCAACAGGCGAATGTTCAGCCGGGCCTCCAGCGCTTTCATTGCGTGGCTGAGCGCCGACTGCGACACACCTAGCTTACCCGCGGCTTTGGTGAAGCTACGCTCTCGCGCGACAGCGAGAAAGAGCTGAAGCTCATTGAAATTTTCTTTAAGCATGGGGCGCTTTCCTTAACACGGTCATAAACCAAACCCTAAAGTGGCTTCGTCGGTTTACGCATTTTAGCGCCATTACCTTGCATAACCTCTCTTTTCCGATAAATAACAATCGCAGGGAGAGTCTGGATGATCAACATGCGAATGATATGACTTGCCATAACAAAACCGGCATCCGCTTTAAGCGCCAGTGCCGCAAAGGACATGGATTCCACGCTTCCTGGGACCCAGGAGAGCATCAATAAATAAAAAGGGTAATCCAGAAGATGCGACGTTGCCAACGCCATCACCACCGTCACGCCCAGCCCAATGGTAATGAGCTGCATTGAAGACCAGAGATGGCGCATAAATGCCGTCAACGTAAACGCAATAAAATGATGCCCCAGCAATATGCCCATTAAGGCCATACTGAACTGATTGAAAATATCGGGAAAGAGTACCGTCTGAGATGACAAAGGATGCAATAGCGCCGCACAAAGTAACGATGTAATCATAAAAGGTGCGGGAAAATGGATGCGTTCAAGGCACTTGCCCAACACATAGCCCGCTAAGACAATGCCCAATAACCAGAGCATATTAGTCGCGGTTAACAATACAGGCGGGAAGTCCGTAGGGGTATGCGCGCCGCCGCTAATATATCCGGCAAATAAGGTCAGCGTGATGAGCCTCAGCGAGTGCGAAATAATAATTTTTTGCGGCGGCGTTTTTATGTGCGAAGCCAACGCTAAAACCGCCGCCATCGCCCCCGGAACAGCGCCCAATAGAGCCTCGTCCCTGCTCCAGCGTAATCGATGAATACACCACAAGTAGCACGCGGTAAATTGCAGGGATAAGCACAGCAATAATAACAGCAGTAAAAATGCGATATGTTCTTGCGCCCCAAAAGAAAAATCGCGAAATAAAAGACCAATCGACGTGCCAAGAGAGAGTTGAATCACCGTCATACTGCCCGGCAACACGGGTACAGAAAAACCCATAGGTTTTAACAACAGCACGGTAATCAGGGGGCCAAACATCATACCCAACGGAACGTTGCAATAGGTAAAACCCAAGCCAACCAGGATACAAAGAACAAAACCTACCAACAATTTCATAGGCAGCTACAGCTTGCTTTTTTTACGCAACTCAGTGACTGGCACGCCGCCAATCCCCCAGTTGTCAGTTTCTACTTCCTCAATAACCACAATCGTTGTAGCTGGGTTTTTATTCAGGACATCGACCAGTAACTGGGTCACTCCCTCCATCAGCCGTTTCTTTTGTTGAACGGTAGCACCTTCATTAGTGATTTTGATGTTTACGTAAGGCATATTAACTCCTGTTATTAGATAGTTTTAAGATTGCATCAGGGTAAAGATGAGCATAAAAATTACCGATTAAATATTCACGAAATAGCAATACTTGTATTTATTGCTCGCTAAAATTTTCTGAAAATTTAACTTTGCAGTGTTGCAAATAGCTTATCCCTGCTGCAATAAATAACGCACAAGCACCTGCAAGTATTGAAATAGTCATTCCATTTTTATTGGTTTGAAACGCGTTTACGATCAATGGTCCGGCAATTTGCCCAATACCATAGGTCAGCGTTACCAGCCCAAGTAGATTAATTCTCTGCGGCGCAGAAATATTTTTCGCGAGTGGCATCACGAGAGAACTGGTACCCATGAAGGTTGCGCCGAAGCCAATACAGCTCAAGGTTAATAAAAACGGCGAGTGGATAAACGAGGCCATCACAACACAACTCGCCTGCACAATTAAGTTAACGCTCAGGCAGGACAATATGCTCCACTTGCGTGCGGCCCATAACCAGCCATAGCATCCGGGGATAACGGCGAGGCCAACAATAGACCAGATATGGTTAGCCAGAAATTCATTACCCACGCCTCTGGCCATCAAAGGGAGATAAGTTGCCACAATGATGTAACCGAAACCGGCCAGTCCATACAGCAATGCTAAATTCCACCACTGGATGTTCGGCTCGGATGAGGAAGCTGCTTTCTGAGAAGGAAGGACGTGTTTGTTTGCAGGCAATAAGATAATTAGCGCGAGGAAGAGTACAGCTGAAATGATTGATGCCCCGATCCATAGCAGTTTTGAATTTAATGCATAGGCGATACCGGCTATAACATATTCGTTTCCGATAAAAATACCCACCCCGACGCCGGCAAACAAAGAAGCAATGACAAACGGATTATGGGTATGCTGTAGCACAAGCATCGATCCGAATATCATCATGCCTGCGCTGGCAACACCGGCGATAAATCGAATAACAATCACTATGTCAGGATGTGTGACCACAGCCATCGCAAAAATAAGCAGCCCTGTGACTAATGCAGCACAAATTAACATCCCTTTGATATTCTTTAGACCACCAAAAATACCAAAAGAGAACAGGAGGCTGCCAACCAGGTAGCCGGCATAATTCGCACTGGCAATTAACGATAATTGTGAAAAACTAAAAATGCCTTCATGCAACATAACCGGCAGCATCGGAGTATATAAAAAACGGCCAATTCCCATGCCCAGCGTTAAAACGATCATGCCAAAGACAGCCGTGCTGAACTGGCGATGGCCAACAACATTGTGATCAAGATCCATTTTTCAGGCTCAATATGTAAATCAGATTTGATTGTTATGTTACATAAAGAAATGATAATAAAAAGTTAATAAAAATGATGAAAACATTCACTTTGAGTAACAGACACGATGAACAGTACCTCGTTAAATTTGTTTAAAACTGTCGCGGAAACTGGCTCTATCACCGCAGCAGCCCGTAACCTGCACTGCGTATCTTCAAACGTCACAACGCGGCTCAAGCAGCTTGAGTCCAGTCTGGATGTGTCGTTGTTTATTCGTGAGAAGAACCGGCTTCACATCACCCCTGAAGGCGAACTGCTGCTACGTTATGCCAACAAAATCCTCGCGCTATTAGACGAAGCTGAATTGTCCATGCAGGGAACAAAGGCGGCTGGCCCTCTGCGCATCGGCGCAATGGAAACCACTGCTGCCGTCCGGCTTCCTGCTTTGCTGGCGAATTTTCATCGTGAAATGCCCTCTGTTGAACTGAACTTAAAAACATCACCTACAGATGTGCTGGTTCAGCAGATCCTGAATAGTGAACTTGAAATTGCCTTCGTCGCTGACCATCAGGCATTGCATGTGGACAATTCAAGGCTACAAACACAGGTGCTGTGTCAGGAAACCCTGGTTTTAGTTACCGCCGCCGAGCATGGCCATGTCGTGACGGGAGCCGACCTTGAGGTGACAAGGCCACTCGTCTTTGTAAAAGGATGTAATTATCGTTCGCGACTTGGGCAATGGTTGCGGCTGCAAAATATCGATTATGCCGAACCGCTGGAATTTGGCTCTTTTCAGGCCATTCTTGGTTGCGTCAGCGCCGGGATGGGCATTGCATTATTACCTGAGAGCGTCGTAAAACAGTACGAAACAAGTTTCCCCATTCGCTGCCACTCTATATCGCCGCACATCGGCAACGTCAATACCATGATGGTATGGCTGAAAAATCGCGAGGTTAGCCGGGTATTAAACTGCTTTTTATCCTTTATTTCATCCCATTGAGGTATTTCGCAACTTTATTAACCCCTGAGGGTATTTAGGTTGGTAAATCGTCTGTACGGTTCTATAGTCGTTACAGTCTTTCAGCTACAGGATTTACTAATGCGCTTTAATGGACTTACCAAAGGTTTCTTTCTCTTCATTCTGGCCCTTGTCACCTGGGCTTTCTTCGATGTGCTGTCACCGTACTTCTCCGCCATTTTATGGGCGGCGGTATTAACCGTTATTTTCTATCCGGTAAAAAACAAATTGCGCGATGCGATGGGAGATCGTAACGGGCTGGCGTCGCTGCTCACCCTGGTGATTATTTGCCTCATCGTTTTCATTCCATTGATGATTATTCTCTCATCGCTCGCCTTCGAACTGAATGTGGTTTACACCAAGCTACAGCAGAACAATACGCAGTTCCCGGAGGTGGTAGCTGCGATATTCTCGCATCTTCCGGACTGGGCGCGCGGGTTCCTGACGGAGCACAACCTGGACGATGCCGCGCAGATCCAGAAAAAACTCTCTGAAGTGGCATTGCAGGGTGGGCAATATCTTGCGGGCAGCGCTTTCCTGATTGGTAAAGGCACCTTCGGGTTTGCCATCAGTTTCGGCATCATGCTGTATCTGCTCTTTTTCCTGCTCAAAGATGGGCCCTATCTGGTTAATCAGATTCTCGATTCACTGCCGCTTTCCGACTTTGTGAAACAGCACCTGTTCGCCAAATTTGTCGGCGTAACGCGCGCCACGGTAAAAGGCACGGCGGTCGTCGCTATTGTTCAGGGTGCACTGGGCGGTATCGCCTTCGCGATTGTCGGCATCGACGGCAGTATCCTGTGGGGCGCGCTGATGGCGTTTCTGTCGCTGGTACCTGCCGTGGGTTCAGCCATTGTCTGGGTCCCGGCGGCGATTTTCCTCTTCGCCACCCACCAGCTGTGGCAAGCGCTGTTTATTATCGGCTTCTTTGTGATTATCGTCGGCCTGGTCGACAATATTCTGCGCCCCCTGCTGGTCGGCAAAGACACCAAAATGCCCGATTACCTGATTCTGATCACCACGCTTGGCGGTATGGAAATTTACGGGATTAATGGCTTCGTCATCGGCCCATTAATTGCCGCCCTGTTCCTTGCAAGCTGGAATCTGTTCTCTGGCCGCGATCATGAAGGTAATGCCGAAGAGCTTGATGAAGCATTTATTGAGGAAGGGAAAAAAGGTCCGGATTTGTAACGGGTGAGGATATCGGCGGCGGTGTTGGTCGCCGATATTGCTAACCGTACAACGGGTCGTTTACTGCGCTACATGGCAGACTCCGCAGCGACAACTTGCCGTATCCATCGGAATTTATCCTTAAACTCAGCGAATTAGCTACCGCGATAAGTTGAATAACCGTATTGACTCAACAGAAGAGGGATGTGCAATTTTTCATTGTTTTTAGAAACGTTGAACGTTACCGGGATGCCTGGGAAAAATGTCTCCATTTTCTGGCTTTTAAAATAGTCCCCTGTCTGAAATGTCACTCTGTAAATCCCCGGTGTCATATCGGTGTCTGCGGGATAAAGTGACTTAATGCGGCCACCTGCATCGGTTTTTCCATCGGCAATATGCTTCCAGCTCATTCCCTCTTGTTTATCCAGCACAACCTTCACTCCAGGGGACGGTAAACCTGTTTGCTGGTTCAGAATATGAACGCTGAGAGTACCTTCAGGGGAGGCGAATGCATTCAGGCTACACAGGGATAAGGCAACAACGATTATTTTTTTCATAGATACTGTTCCATAACATTCAACGTGTCTGAAACTATAGATGCTCTTGCCCAATTTAAATATTAAACATTTTGTTAACTTTACATCGCCAGCAAGGCGTTGCTTACGATTGGGTTTTGCCTGACACCGTAAGCGTAACTTATTCACGGATAACTATCCGAGACAGGAAATATACTTTTTCCCTGAGCAACGCACGATATCATCAGCATTTTCAGTAATATCTTTTCCTTCAAACGCGCCGTACAGTCTCTTAAATTTCACCCTATCCAGTCGCTGAATAATGTCACTGACGGTTGTTGCTGGTAATGGCAGTAAATTGGGGTAGCTCCACATAAAGGAGACGGCGTGCGCACCTGGGGTGACTTGAATAATGTCGGCGGAAAGCACTACGCCTTCATCTCGCGCCCAATGCAAAACACAGCCACCGGCAAAATGCCCACCAAGACGTATCACGTGAACGTCACGGGTCAGAGCAAAAGTGTCGCCTTCCCAAAAATTAATCCAGGGACTGTCGCGCATTACCCACTTACTGTCATTGGCATGAAGATAAATCGGGGCGCTAAATTCTTCAGCCCAATCTTGCATTGTGGTGTAGTAATGGGGATGCGATATCGCTATTGCCTTTAGACCGCCAATGGATGAAATAAGCATTTTTGTGGCATCGTCGAGAGTGGCAATGCAATCCCACAGAATATTGCCTTCCGGGGTTCGCAGAATAAACGCACGCTGGTTGATGGCAAAATCAGGAACGGTACGGATGCTAAAAAGAGCGTTATCGTGTTGTTTCCATGTATTGGTATGTGAAGCACAAAGGGCGTTAAAATCGATCCATTTTTGCCCAGTCGAAGGGATATATTGGCGCTCATCTTCACAGATGTTGCAATTATCTGGATAAGAACCTTTCGTCTCATAGGACGTACCGCATGCTTTGCATAGAGTAATCATTGAGTTTTCCTTATTCCTTCTCTTAATCCAATGGCAGGGGAATCGACTTTGTATTTATTTAACGCACAGTTAGCCTGGCACATAGATATACAAGGATGTGTCCGTTAGTGCTGCCATTTAGCGAGGATAGTCAGCACCCGTTTCTCGCTCATAGCAGACCTTATGCCCTACTTTCAGTCGCCAGAGGTGCCAGACGGTGTGCCGTTTATTGATCTTACTCGCTAAGTATGAAACAGAGAGAAAGCCAAAACACGTCAGCCAACCCATCCATATTTAAAAGAATAAGGAGTCAGTAAAGCTCAGGTAATTTTTCGGGTAAACTGTTGCTCCGTAATGGTACTCCCCCACTGGTCGCCTTCCCATTCTTTCGACAATGTAAAGCCAAATGATTCATACAAGCGTCTTGCCGCTGTCAGTTTATTAAATGTCCATAGCTGTACCGAAGAGAACCGCTGCTCAACACAAAATGCCATCGCCTCTGCAATGAGTTTTCTGCCCAACCCGCTGCCACGACATCCATCTTCGAGGATAAACCAGCGCAAATGGGCTTCATTATTTCCCAGATCCTCACCGTCGATGGCTACCGAGCCGACTATTCTGTCGTTTACCATTGCCAACCAAATCTGGTTGCAGGACTTATCAAGGCGGACGGAAAAATCAGCAAGGCCCGCAGCAACCTTCGATTCAAAAATAACGCCGAAGTTATGCTCCCTTGCATAATAGCCGCCATGCATTTCGGCAATGCGACCAATCATTCCCGGATGATAGCCCGTGACAATTTTGACGCTATTGCTTGCGTTGACCTCCGTATTTTCGCGGCTGGCTTTCAGGGCGCAGGCATATGATGAAAGCCCCTGTGAGGTCGTTATCTGGGTAAAGGGATCCAGTTTTTCGAGTGCGGCGGTGACACGGTCGTCAGCGTAAGCATTGATGGTCTGGACAGTCTTTCTCCCCTTTTCGGTGAGATTTAACAGTTTCGTCCTCGCGTCTTCTGCGTAAGGTCTTTCTTCCAGCTCACCCGCTTTGACAAGCTTTGCGAGCATGCGACTCACGCTGGATTTCTCCAGCCCAAGAATCTGTACCAACTGAGCCGCTGATATGGCCCCATACGTTTCAACTTCAAGCAGGGTGTGAACGGCGGAAGGAGGATAATCCGTCGCCGCCAGCGTCTGGTTCATAAAACCCAACTCGCGCACCATTAAACGAGAGGCTTCACGTACATTTTTTATGGTCTGCAATTCTGGATTCATTAACATTGCCCTTGTTTATATAGTTGCATAATACAACCATCTAAACATGAAACCTGTCAATCTTTTACTCTCTTTCAGCGCCTTGCTCATGTCTGTCACCAGGTTCTGGCTTCGATTTTAGGGGAGCAGTGCGCTTCAAGCTTATCCAGGAAGATAAACAAAGCCGCATTCATTTCGCTGTAATCATGTGCCCGAAGTTTCTCCACCGTATCGACAAAACGATATTCTGCGAAACGACTTAGCTCCGATGCTGAATGAGCAATAAGTTCTTCAACGACTTCTCGCGTCAATTCCAAATGGCACTGGAAACCGTAAACGCGATCGGAATAAGCCACAATCTGACGTGGACATCCTTCACTGTAAGCCATAATGACCGCATCACCCGTCAGGCCGGGCATGTCGTTATGCCAGTGCCCCACCTCAAGCATTGGGCCAAAATGACTGAACATCTCGCTCTTGCTGCCATCCTTCGTCAGATAAACCGGGAATTTGCCAATCTCTTTCTCCGGGCTGTGCGCAAAAGGCGCGCCAAGCGCTTCGCCAATCAACTGCGAGCCTAGACAGACTCCGATTACGGCGCGTCCTGATCCGATGACAGAAGCAATAAAGGTTTGTTCACTTTTTGCATCAAAATGGGGGCATTCGTCAGTAGTCACGCTCGGGTCCTGCGGGCCGCCCATTACAATCAACAAATCAATGTCGCCGGTATCCGTTGGGAGTTTTTCACCGGCATAAACGCGTGAATAAGTGACGTCATGGCCCTTCTCCCTTGCCCACGTTTCATAAGCGCCTGGTGCTTCAAAACTCTCGTGAACGATGAAGTGAACTCTCATTTGCATATGCTCCTGTAATACTTATGATAATTATGGATACCACCTCATCGAGCCCGTCTGGTTCTGGCTAAGGGAGGATGACGCCATCATCATAAGCGCAGGAGTTGAATCTTAAATGCCAGGAAGTATAGATAAAACGCCAAGGCATGATGAACGTGTCGGCTGGTCCGGCACGGCAATACGCTATCAGCGCGGTGAGTCAGATCCCTCTCATCATCATCTTGAAGGGCAATTACTGTTTGCCTCCAGGGGCGTGATGCTCGTTGAAACCGAAGGCAATCGCTGGGTCATACCGCCGCAACGCGCATTATGGCTTCCGCCTCTGCAAATCCACAGCTATCACCTGTTATCACAGACAGACCTGCAATCGGTCTATTTCAGCAGTAGTCTTATCGCCGAGTGTTCGAATTTCACCAAAAGTCACGATGTACATGTCATAACCGCCACGCCTCTGGTGAAAGAACTTATTCAGGCACTCTTTAGCCAGGAATATAACCCATCGAGCCAACGAAAAATGGCGCTGTTACTTCTGGAGATTTTAAGTGAGGCAGCCCCTTTAGCCGCGGAACTTCCCATGCCGCGGGATGAACGGTTGTACTGTGCAACCCAGGAATTGTTGGTTAGCCATCGCTGGGAAGCAACAATGAGCGACCTGGCGTATATTGCTAATATGTCCGAACGCACATTCTCACGGCTTTTTATCAAGGATACCGGGTTCAGCTTCAGAACATGGAAGCAACGGGCCAGAATTTGTGCTTCATTGGATCTTCTCGCAAACGGCATTCCTGTTAAGCAGGTCGCTTACCAGCTTGACTTCTCGTGCCCGGCCGCTTTTTCCGCCGCCTTTCGGGCCATTGTAGGTAAAACGCCAGGGTATTTTTTGCCGTAAGCGTTGGTGTGACATGAGGGCTTGATGTGCCTGCTTTAGTCCAGAAGCGGACTATGATAGTACCGCTTCTGCCGTAGTAGTATTATTTATAGCCAATACATTTGATGCTCTAACGCTAAAGGGATTAAGACAATGCCGCTACCGGAAAGGATGCAACCAACTAAAGTCAGTAGTAAAAAGATAGCCGAACTCTCAAAAAAAGCTGAGATGATACTTGCTAAAATTGATGAGGGTGCCAATCAGGAAGATCCTGTTCTGATGGCTATGATGGTTGAATGGAACAATCAAGTTGCGTGCCCCTATGCATTTTCTGATTTCAGGGATTTTTCCTCCTGGACCAGTGCCCGTGAATTTACCCGAATGGCTTTTAACCAGGAAAAATTTTACCCAGACTTTACGTGGGTAGAATTGATTCAAATAATCAATTTCATTTGTGCCTGCGAGGGCAAGGAATCCGAGCAAGACTTCGCTCTTTCATTACTTGAGTGTAATTTTGATGGTAATCCATCTGATCTCATATTTTGGCCAGATAGTTGGTTCCAGAACGCTGAAATGTTACACAGTGAACTTAGTGCAGAAGAGATTGCAGGCTATCTAATGGCCCGCTCAGGCAGGCACTTAGCTGATGCACCAGATATAGAATTGAGATATCCAATACCGGATAATAATTAATTATTAAATAGCCACCATACATATTATTGGTGAAAAGAGCGATTGCATTGCAAGATGCACCGGTCTCGATGAGACCGGTGAGGCTAATACCGTTTGCCCCGCCGACTGCGAGCTGAAGGCGTGAGCGTCGCGAAATTCAATGCGTCAGAGCCGTTTTCAGGACGAGCAATAAAATCGGTTATCTTATTCAGACTGCCAGTAAAGCGGTGAACCGAACACGTCAATGTAGTAATCGATAATTGCCCGCACGTTCAGCGGAGGGTGGCGGGCATTCGGATAGATTGCCGCGATGTGCTGCGGATCCGTTTTTATGGACGCGTCCAGCTCCGGCAGCAGCCCGACAAGCTCGCCGCTCTTCAGCCGGTCGCCAATCAGCCAGTCAGGAAACAGCACAATCCCCATTCCGCCGAGTGCGGCAATCAGCAGCGATTCCGCATTATTGGATGACATCAGGGGCGAGACGGGATAGTGCACCCACTCCTCTGGGTGCCTGCGCAGCAGCCAGCGGTTTGGACCTGACGAGCCGTGATAAACCAGACATTTATGACCTGCCAGCTCTTCAGGTGATTCAGGCATACCGTGCCGACGGATGTAATCCGCTGACGCGGCAAGATGATAGAACTGCTGGCCAAACACGCGCGCATGAAATGAGGAATCCGTCAGCGTGCCAATGCGGAAAATCACGTCAGCCGGTTCCCGGTGCGGATCGACATAATCATCGGTCAGCGTAAGCTCGATACTGAGCCTCGGATATCGCTCCGTCAGGCCGGGTAATGCGGGCGCGACATGTCGTTGTCCAAAGAACACAGGGGCGTTTATGCGGACCCTTCCGGAAGGCTCAAGCGTTCTCTCGTTGAGTTCCCGCCGCGCCTCCTCCAGGCTGCCCGTCATGGCCCGCGCATAGCGGATAAAAAGATGGCCGCTTTCCGTCGGGATGATCGCCCGGGTATTGCGGTAAAAGAGCTGCTGGCCGAGCGCATCCTCCATCTGATGGATGACGCGCGACACCTGAGAGGCAGATATCCCTTCCCGCCGCGCCACCACAGAGAAATTCTGCGTCTCATAAACGTCTATAAAGATCAGCAGAGCGCGAATGCTGATGTTCCCAGGCTCATTCATTAATGCATATCCTGCACAAGTGTTTATCTCATTATGGCATTTTTCTCATCCATGTTAAGTCGTAATCTCCCCCGCCTGGACAACCGGAGACTGATTGCTATGCAACTGATATTGATTTTTATCGTAATTGCCGGAGGCATGGGACTGTCCGTAGAGGCAGGATTGCTCGGGCCACTTGGCGGGGAGGTCGGTGACCTCTGGGCTACCTTCAGCGTATTTGGCGTGGGCGCGGCGCTGACCTTCCTGCTGATGCTTTTCTTCAGCCCGCGTAACAGCCCGTCATTCTTTGCGCAGCCTGCGTGGCAGCTGCTGGGCGGCGTGCTTGGGCCGATTTATGTCATCATCCTGACCGTGGTAACGCCGGCAATCGGCATCGCCATGACGATGATCGGCATACTGGCAGGCCAGGTCTTCAAAAGCCTGATTATTGACCACTTCGGCCTGCTCGGTACGCCGCACAGAAAAATTGACAGTAAACGTATCATCGCGCTGATTTTCATCATTGCAGCGCTGGTTATGGTTGCACAGGGGTAAAGTAACATTATGACTATTATCATGATTCTTCTCGCCGTCGCTGGCGGTGCCATGCTGAGTATCCAGGCGGCTATCAACGGTCAACTGGGCAGCAAGGTCGGCGTTTTCAAAAGCGCGTTCCTGACTTTTTCGGTCGGCGCGCTGGTGACGGGGCTGCTTATTTTTTTCTTCGAACCCAAACACGCCCTGACCCTGATGGACGTGCCTAAATGGCAACTGCTGGGCGCAATGTTTGGCGTGCCGTACATCGTCATTATGGTACTGGCGATCCAGCGCATTGGCGCTGCGGTTGCCACGGTCGCCGTCATTTTTGGCCAGCTGACCATGAGCATGCTGATCGATAACTTCGGCTGGCTGGGCAATGCGTCGATTCCGTTTTCGATGAGCCGACTCGGCGCCATTGTCTGCCTGGGTATCGCGCTGTTCTTCATTTACTCCAGCAGCAAGTCAAAAGCCGCACCGGCGAAAAAGACTCAGCAGCAGGTAGCCGCTGACAGATAAGCTCAACGTGTTCAGAGGCCTGGGGCAAGGCAAAACTGATATGTCCGCTTCCTGCCAGAAGCGGACTTTTGGTAGTTGTCAGCGGGAAGGTATTTCAGCAGAATGAGACTGCCTTTAAACATGACCATTTTTTATGCAGTTATAAGCTATTGAATCTAGCTCCAGCAGGGGTTACTGACTCACAGAATAATGGCTGCACGAGATCGAGCTATGCGTACTCACCAACTGAAAAAGTCCCGTAAACTGTATCGCAGCGTCAATACGACTACGCGGCACCATTCTAATAATCCAGGTGCTGAGTATCGCTGGGAACGCAATTGTAAAAAAGTCGGAGATGAACTACTGGCAAAGCGCGAGACAATGCATGGCAGACAGAAGCGTGGTCGAGACTACACACCATTGTTTTATTTTTTGATCAAACAGATTGGCAAACCGTGGGATGAAATATTCAGCGAAGTATGTGGACGTCTTGATACCACTGAGCCTGTATTCTGTTTGGTCGCGCTACATGAGCACCAGCAAAGGGATTTAGTCTGCATTGGCGAAAGCAGTTTTTATCCGGGTCTGTTTGTTAATGAGAATGGAATTCTGCAACAGGTAAACCCTGCAATTACTAGAAAGGATGTTAAGGTGACTTGTCGCTGCTGCACACACACTTACATTGGTGAACCTGTACTCTGGATAGATTGAGTGCCAAAACTTCAATGAGAATGTCATTCCCGTTTTGTTGTACTGGCGAAGATCAGAAACAACAAGACCATAACGGTTATATCTGCACTCATCGGACAAACCTGTGAATTATCCGCAGAACGGTGCAATAAGTGTGTTGCGTCCATCAGTTGAACTCACAACTCATAGCCTACCTCGCGGCATTTCTTTAAGTCCTCTCTACGCCTGAAAAAGGACATTCAATCACTAATAGCAACATTGCATGGCTTACCATTTATCAACGAAAGCCCAAAATCTTCCCACCCACCGGGAGGATCCCAATCACCTGAGCCAAAGATAATATTGTCGGAAATACCATGAATCAACACGCCATCAATGCCACACTCCTCTGATTTCCACAAAATGCCTTGCGCGACATTTATTAAGAAGACAAACCTATACGTTGTCACAAGGAAGTTCTCACTGAGTGTATCCTCTGTATAATCGGGTACCGCATAGATATGCCCAACATAATCGTTGAGATACAGGCTTTCAACGCTCTGGCTGGCTATATCCAGAATATGGACATGCTGGCCGCAGAGAACAACAACGTAGTCATCATTGCTTAAAATCTCTTTGAAGCAACTTGTCGTAATAAACCCATCCGCATCAACTTCTACATAAATATTGAGTAAGACAACCGGAGCATCATGTTCACAAACTAATACCTGTGCATCCTGCACTCGACGATGAGGAGGGGCAATTCCGTTAACCTCTATAACGGCGCAGCCTAAATCAGAGACATTTTGTTCCACATTCAGAAACCGCGATTTATATTTCATCACTCTCATCCTCATCCACTATCCCTGCCACCCTTTCTGCCAGGAAAGAGAGCAATACGCGTGTCACCGCGCTATTCTGCCGATGTTTGGGATACAACGCGCTAAGGGTGAGATGCGGTGGAGAGCATTCAGGTAATATTTGTACCAGGGTGCCCTGACGCAGCGCATCTTCCACAATAAACGTGGGCAGCAGCGCGATGCCGACACCGGCCTCGGCAGCGTCACGGATCACTTCGCCATGATTACTGCTCAGGCTGCCTTTTACCGCGAAGGTATTGACCGCCCCGCCCGATTTTAATTTCCAGCCGAGCTGTCCTTCGCGCCCGTATAACAGGCAATTATGTTGGCTTAAATCGTCGCAGGTGCGCGGCGTGCCGTGTGCCTTCAGGTAGTCCGGGCTGGCGCAGAGCACCATGGCCAGTTTTCCCAGACAACGTGCGATGAGCGTGGAGTCCATCAGATTGCCAATCCGCAGGACCATATCGTAGCCCTCGCCGACCACATCGACATAATGATCGCTCATATCGATATGCATCGCTAATTCCGGATGCGCGGTCTGAAATTCCACCACCAGCGGCGCGAGGCGGCGCACGCCATAAATCATTGGCAGGCTGATACGATAAGAGCCCGTCAGTTTTTGCTGACGAGCGGAAATAACCTGTTCGGCTTCATGAACCTCTTCGAGAATACGCTGCGCGTGATGAAAAAAAACCTGCCCGGTGTCGGTTACCGACAGCTTTCGCGTATTACGTACCAGTAAACGGGCGGCGACTTTTTTCTCCAGCGCCGCCATGCGTCGGCTGACATATTGTTTCGACAGCTGCAAATGTTCCGCCGCTGCCGTAAAGCTTCCCATATTCACGATTGTGACAAAAATTCGGATATCTTCTAACTGCATTATTTCACCAGGTTCGGGATGCACAATACATCCGTCAATTAACGCTAATCATTGTAAGCGTCAACGCCTCAGGCTGCACGTTTGTTACGGCTTACCGCCCCGCGCCAGGATATCGATGAAACGGTGCACCATCACATCGCAGCGCATCCCGCTGTTATTCACCAGATTAAGCGGCGGCTGAGTGCTGTTCATTGCTGCCGCGCGCAGGCTATCGGGGTATTTTTTCAGCAGTTCATGCAGCTTCATTTCGCCCTGTCGGTTAGCGCTTTCATCGCCGATGCACAATAAGGCACCGGCGTAATCCAGCGCAATGGCCGGGCTATCTGGCGCGAGCTGGCTGGCTCGGGCATACGCGCCTATTGCCATGTCACCGTTATTGAGCACCATGCCCACCCGCCCCAGCAAACGCCAGGCGTCCAGATCGTCGGGCGAAGTCTGAACGCGGCTGCGCAGGCCGAGCCCCAGTTGTTCCACTTCATCCGTACGCAATGGCCGCTCAGCAGGATTTAACGCACGTTGTATAAGACCAGGCAGTTCATTCTGCGCCAGACGTAACGTCAGCACTTCACCGATATCGGTCGTTTTCAGAAACACGCCGAGGCTGATTACCACCAGCGCCAGCGCGCCGGGCAGCAGCAGCCAGCGGCTTTGGGGGCGTACGGTTGGCGAGGCCGTTTCGGGAATATCTGACAGCAGCGTACGTTGCAGTTCCACCACCATCGCATCGCGATCCTGAGGCGCTTCCTGCTCAATTTCCCGCAGGCGAGAGTGATAAAACGCGCGGTTCAGCGCATCGTGATTGACGTCGTCGCGCGAAGACCACGGGAAGTACAGCAGCGCGAGTGCGCCTACCAGCAGCAGCGCGGCGACGATTAAAAAAAGGGTCATAGATCTTTCTCTTTGTTTAACAGGGCAGCCAGGCGTTCGCGCTCGTCATCACTGAGCGTATCGATCTGCGTCATGCGTCGCCGGGTGCGTGTCACCACAACCGTCGCACCCGCCACAATAAACAGCGCCGGAATCAGCCACAGGGCAATCGTCCCCGGCGTGACGGGGGGTTCATAGCTGACAAAATTACCGTAGCGCGCCACCATGTAGTCAATAATCTGCTGTTTGCTCTGCCCCTGGCGCAGCAGTTCATAGACTTTCAGCCGCATATCGGCGGCGATCATCGCGTTGGAGTCAGCCACGCTATTATTCTGGCATTTCGGGCAGCGCAGTTGGGAGGTGATTTCGCGAAACGTCTGCTCCTGGGCGTCATCTTTGAACTGCCAGGTGTCGATGGCCGCCAGCGCATTGCAGGCCAGCAGCAGCGCGACAATACCGAGTATCCAGCGCCTCATGATGACGCCTCCTGACTGTATTGCCGCCAGAGTGGTGCCAGCTGTTCCCGCCAGACACGATCGTCCAGCGCGCCCGCATGACGCCAGCGAATTACGCCCTGCCCATCAATGAGAAATGTCTCTGGCGCGCCGTAGACGCCGAGATCCAGCCCCAGCATACCGTTGCCGTCAAACAAGCTCAGAGAATAAGGGTTACCGAGGCGATTCAACCAGTCGACCGCTTTCTGGCGATCGTCTTTATAGTTCATCCCCACCACTCTCACGCCCTGCGCAGAGAGCTGATTCAGGAACTGATGCTCCGCGCGGCAGGTTGGGCACCAGGTTGCCCAGACGTTGAGCAGCAGCGGCTTCCCGCTGACCAGCACTGAACGATCGTACACCTCACCGGGATTATTCAGCGATTCAAGACGAAAAGCGGGAACCGGCTTGCCGATAAGCGCCGATTCCAGCGACGTCGGATCATCCCCGCCCGCGTTACGCATTAATTGCCAGAGCAGTGCAACGGCCAGCGCCAGAAACAGCGCCAGCGGTAGAAAAAGCGCCTTACGCGTCATGAGTGACCTCCTGACGTGATTTCCGCATCCGGTAGCGCGGGTCGAGCATGCAGCAAAGCCCGCCCAACGCCATTAGCACGCCGCCGTACCAGATCCAGCGGACAAACGGTTTGTAGTAAAGACGTACCGCCCAACTGCCGTCATCCAGCTCTTCACCCAGCGCCGCGTAGAGGTCGCGCGTCAGGCCGCCATCAATGGCGGCTTCGGTCATCATCATGCGGCTGGCGCTGTAAAAGCGTTTTTCCGCATATAAGGTGGCTTCCGGACGGCCATGGCGGGTGACGTCGATAACCCCTTCCCCGCCAAACCAGTTCGGCCCGACAATGTCGCGCACGCCTTTAAAGACGAAGTGATACTGGTGGATATCAATGCTGTCGCCCGCCTTCATGCGCACATCGCGTTCGACGCTGTAGCTTTGACTAAAAGCGATTCCGGTGACGGTCACCGCCACGCCAATATGCCCCAGCACCATACCCCACTGGCTGCGAGAGAGTTTCGTCAACCCGCGCCAGAAACCGTGGCGATGGGTGGCGCGTTCATGCAGCTCAATCAGCACGAAGATAAAGACCCACAGCGCCATCATCAGACCAATGACCGTCATTGCGGCGATGCGATCCTGGAGCCACCACGGCAAAACAATGGACAACACCAGCGTCAGTAGCAGCGAAATGACCAGCCGCTTAATCTGTTTTTTCGCATCATCGCGACGCCAGCGCACCAGCGGGCCGATGCCCAGCAGCAGTGCAAACGGCGCCATCAGTACGGTAAACAGGGAATTAAAGAACGGCTCGCCGATGGAAATACTCCCCAGCCCCAGTTCTTTATGCACCAGCGGCAGAAGTGTACCCAGCAGCACTACCAGCATGGCGGCAATCAACAAGATGTTATTGCCCAGCAGGAAAGACTCCCGCGACCATAATGTGTGTTCCACCCGCGCCCGCACGCTGCCGCCTTTCAGGGCATAGAGCAGCAGCGAGCCGCCGATAACCAACACCAGCAGCGCCAGAATAAACATACCGCGCGCCGGATCGGAGGCGAAGGCATGCACCGACACCAGCACGCCGGAGCGCACCAGGAAGGTGCCCAGCAGGCACAGCGAGAACGCGCTGATGGCCAGCAGCACCGTCCAGGCGCGGAAGCTGCCGCGTTTTTCGGTTACGGCCAGGGAATGCATGAGCGCGGTCCCCACCAGCCACGGCATAAACGAGGCGTTTTCGACCGGGTCCCAGAACCACCAGCCGCCCCAGCCCAGCTCGTAATAGGCCCACGCCGAGCCGAGCACGATGCCCATCGTTAAGAATACCCACGCCGCCTGCGTCCACGGGCGCGACCAGCGCGCCCAGGCGGTATCGAGTCGCCCGGCCAGCAGCGAGGCAATCGCAAAAGCAAACGCCACCGAGAAACCGACGTAGCCCATATAAAGCAACGGCGGGTGGAAGATCATGCCGATATCCTGCAACAGCGGATTGAGATCGCGCCCGTCGATGGGATATTCCGGCAGCCCGCGGGTAAACGGGTTAGAGGTGAACAGAATAAACAGCAGGAAACCGGCGCTGATCATGCCCATTACCGCCAGCACGCGGGCGACGGCGTCCAGCGGCATCCGGCGGCTGCCCACTGCGACGGCGAAGGTCCAGCCGCTCATTAACAGCACCCATAACAGCAGTGAGCCTTCGTGCGCCCCCCAGGTGGCCGCGACGCGATACCAGACGGGCAGCGCAACGTTAGAGTTATCCGCGACGTAACGCACCGTGAAATCGTTGACCACGAAGGCGTGCACCAGCACCAGGAACGCGGCAAGGATCGCGAAGAACAGCCCCCAGCTTAAGGGACGCGCCAGCGCCATCAGCCAGCGGCTCTGGCGATACGCGCCCCATAGTGGGTAAATCGCCAGCAGCAGCGCAAGCCCTAATGCCAGACAGAGTAAAAAGTTGCCCAGTTCCGGCATCATTGTCGAGTATCCTTTGGCGCGGTGGCCATGGCGTTGTGAATTTCCGGCGGCGTGTAGTTTTCATCGTGCTTCGCTAACACCTGCTGCGCGGTAATATGACGTTCACCGTCGAGAACACCCTGCGCTACCGCCCCCTGCCCTTCGCGGAACAGATCCGGCAAAATACCTTTATAGCTCACCGAGACCGCACCGCGCGCGTCGTACAGGCGGAAGGTGACATCCAGGGTTTTATCATCACGTTTGATACTACCCGCTTCAACATAGCCCCCCACGCGCAGGCGCTGGCCGATATGCGGCTTTTCCTGAGTTTCATTTTTGCCGTTGAGGATTTCCCCTGGCGTATAGAACAGGTCGATGTTGGTGCTCAGGGCGTACAGCACGAGGGTAACCGCCAGCCCGAGCCCGGCCAGCACGGCCAGTACCAGATAAAGGCGAGTTTTACGACGTGCCTGCATCAGCCTGCTCCTTGTTCATGTTTTCTCGCGCGTGGCGAAGCCGTTGCTCACGACGCTGCTGGCGCTGCACAGCCTGTAATAACGCGTGATGTTGCCAGAGCGAATACCCCACCAGCCCCAGCAGCACAACCAGCGTCGTTGCCAGCGAAAGCCAGACATAAAAGGCGTAGCCGCCCATCGCCAGAAAATCGGCGAATGATGAGAAAGCAGGCGTCATTGCGCGTCTCCTTTGCGGGCGAGCGTCGCCACCCATGGACGACGACGCTCCTGCCAGAGGATCAGGTTGCGCAGACGCAGCAGCGTTAAGGTGATAAACAGGCAGAGGAAACCGAAAATACACAACCGCAGTGGTATACGCATGCTGACGTCAATGGTCTGCTGCATATTGGTGGAACCCTGATGCAGAGTGTTCCACCATAAAACCGAGTAATGAATAATCGGCAAATTAACCACCCCGACCAGTGCCA
The DNA here is from genome assembly GCF_021172065.1 of Pseudocitrobacter corydidari. Classification (NCBI taxonomy): domain Bacteria; kingdom Pseudomonadati; phylum Pseudomonadota; class Gammaproteobacteria; order Enterobacterales; family Enterobacteriaceae; genus Pseudocitrobacter; species Pseudocitrobacter corydidari. The sequence goes on from NZ_CP087880.1 coordinate 1,942,978, forward strand.
GGATCCCCGCCGCGCGTCCGGCAAGGCGTCGGTCATCGAAGGCGTTCCACAATGCGATTATCCCGGCGTAAAGAAACAGCAGCACCAGTTCAGATGTCAGGCGCGCATCCCAGATCCACCAGGTGCCCCACATCGGTTTACCCCAGGCCGCCCCCGTCACCAGAGCGATTAGCGTATAACCTGCGCCAACCGGTGCCAGAGCGATAAGCGTTAAGTCAGCCATTTTCATTTGCCAGACCAGGCCGATGAACGCCGCTACCGCCATCATGGCGTAAATCCCCATCGACCACATTGCCGCCGGTACATGCACGTACATAATGCGGTAGCTTTCACCCTGTTGATAATCGGCTGGCGCGTAGATGAACCCCCACCCCAGCCCGACAATCAGCAACAGCGCGCTGAGCATTGCCAGCCACGGAAGCCAGCGGCCGCAGAGCGTGTATAACCGCTCCGGTATCGCCAGTTGATGTAATAATTTCCACATAAAATTGCCCTTCCTGGTGAAAACAGGCCCGTTAAACGGAAAGCCGCAATGCGGCAGCGGTGGCGAACGGACATAGCGTCGCGCTCCCCGCCAGAAAAGCGCCCAGCACCGCGAGATAGCCATCAACGGGTAGACCCGCAGCGGCCGCTTCGCACGCGGCGGAAGCAAAAATCAGCATCGGAACAGAGAGCGGCAGCACCAGTAAACTGAGCAGAACGCCACCGCGTTTCAACCCCACCGTGAGCGCCGCGCCGACCGAACCAATAAAGCTCAGGGTTGGCGTACCCAGCAGTAACGTCAGAAACAGCACGCCTGCGCTGTGTGCGTTCATCCCCAGAAGCAACGCCGCCAGCGGTGAAACCAGCAGTAGCGGTAGCCCGGTCATCATCCAGTGTGCCAGCACTTTCGCCATCACCACGCCGGGGAGCGGCGTCGGCAGCAGTAATTGCTGCTCCAGCGAACCATCCAGCAGGTCATCGCGAAATAAGCGGTCCATCACCAGCAGCGCGGCCAGCAGCGCCGCGACCCAAATCACGCCCGGCGCGATTTGCGCCAGCAGGGCGCTTTCCGGCCCCACGCTAAAGGGAAACAGCGTGATAACAATCAGGAAAAACCACAGCGGGTTGAGGATGTCCGCGCCCCGTCGCCAGGCCAGGCGCAGCTCGCAGAGAAAAATCGTGCGGATCATGAAACGTACGCCTCCCCGCCGGATAACGTTAAGACGCGTAACGGGCAGTTAAGCGAACGCAGCGGTTGATGGGTGGTCAGTACCACGCTGCCGCCCCTGTGCACGTGTGTTTCCAGCCGACGGGTCAGTATCTCAATCGCTGACACATCAAGCGCCGCCAGCGGTTCATCGAGGATCCATAACGCGGCATCGCTTAGCCACAGCCGCGCCAGCGCGCTGCGTCTTTGCTGCCCGGCCGAGAGCTGAAACAGCGGCAAGTCTTCAAATCCTGCCAGACCTATCGCCGCCAGCGCCGTTTCCCGCTCCTCAAGCGTCGAGCGAGGATAAAAGAGGCGCAGATTCTCTTCGGCAGTGAGCGCGGTTTTGACGCCCGGTTTGTGCCCAATCCACAGCAGCTGTTGATGGAACGTGTCACGCGCGCGCGAAAGCCGTTCACCGCCCCAGAACACATCACCGTTGTCGGGCTGAGTCAGTCCGGCTAACAGGCGTAGCAGAGAGGTTTTACCTGAGCCGTTGGCACCCGCTATTTGCACCACTTCCCCGGACTCTACCGTGAAAGACAGCGACTCAAATAGCACCCGTTCCTCGTAGACGCAGGTCAGTTGATTTGCGTGCAGCATGAAAAACCCTTTAACGGGGAGCGAGGCTCCCCGTTTGTCCATTACGGCGTTGGTAGTTTGGAGATATCGGCGTTGCCCATCGCTTTTTCGTCATGAGAAAGCGATTTGCGCACCTTCGCCACATCCGATGCACTGACCGCAGGCGCGTTGTTGCCCCAACTGGTGCGGATAAAGTTAGTTACGTCCGCTACCTGTTGATCGTCCAGACGCCAGCCGAATGACGGCATGGTCAGGTTGGAGACCGCCCCTTTCACCGCCGGCGTCGTGCTACCGGTGAGGATGATGTGAATCAGCGAGGTGGCATCTTCCGTCTGCACCACCGGGTTGCCTTTCAGCGACGGGAAGGCGCGTTTGTAGCCTACGCCATCGGTACGGTGACAGGCTGCGCAGTTATCCACGTACAGCGACGCACCAGGCTTGCTGTCGTTCCCTTTCCACAAATCTTTCGCCACGCTGTCTTCAACAGGCGCAGGCGTTTGCTTGCCGTCGCGCGGCGGCAGCGATTTGAGGTAGCGGGAAATCGCCGTAATGTCATCGTCAGAGAGATATTGCAGGCTGTGTTCCACCACATCGCTCATGCCGCCGAAGACTACGGATTTGTCGTTACGCCCGGTTTTCAGGAATTCCGCCAGTTCCGCTTCGCTCCAGGTGCCCAGTCCATCGCGATTTTCACCGCGCAGGCTGGACGCCACCCAACCATCAATCGGGCTGTTGCTGCCGGAAAGATAGTTATCGCCGTCTTTTTCGCTCAGGGCTTTTTCCTGCATGGTCAGGCTACGCGGCGTATGGCATGCGCCACAGTGCCCCAGCCCTTCCACCAGATAACGACCACGTTCCAGCACCGGATCGGCGTTGGGATTGATGACGAAGTCTTTCGGCGTTGGCGCAAACATCAGACGCCAGATGGAGAGTGGCCAACGCATTGAGAGCGGCCACGGAATATCAGAGTCGCGATTTGGCTCAGCCTGCGGCTCCACGCCATGCATAAAGTAGGCGTACATCGCCCGCATATCCGCTTCGCTCACGCGGGCAAACGACGGGAATGGCATTGCCGGATACAGCGTTGAGCCATCTTTGCGGCCCCCTTTGCGTACCGCATCGTCAAACTCTTCGAAGGTGTAATCGCCGATACCGTTCTTTTTGTCCGGCGTAATGTTGGTCGAATAAATGGTGCCGATCGGTGTTTCCATCGGCAGGCCACCGGCGAACGGTTTCCCGTCTTTACCGTTGGTATGGCACGCCACACAGTCGCCCGCCCGCGCCAGGTACTCCCCCTGACGAATGAGATTGCTGTCGGTTGACGCATCCTGCGCGAAGCTTGCGAAGCTCAGCGCGCCCAGCACCAGCGCCGATAACAGTTGAATTTTCATCGTTGCCTTCCTTATGCCTGTACCAGTGGGCCTGGGTTTTTCAGATACTGTTCACGGATCGCTTTTGCTGACCAATACGCCAGCGCGGCAACCGTCCCTGTCGGGTTATATCCCAGCCCCTGCGGGAAGGCCGATGCGCCAATGACGAACACGTTGTGCACATCCCAGCTTTGCAGATAGCGGTTCACCGCGCTGGTTTTCGGGTCTTCGCCCATCACCACCCCGCCGTTCATGTGGGTGGTCTGATAGCTGGTGGTATCGAAATGGCTATTGGCATTTTTCGGGCTGCCGAGCATGTATTTCGGGTTCATCGCTTTGGCGATAGGCGCCATCTTGTCGAACATGAACTGCGCCATCTTGATGTCGTTTTCCTGCCAGTCAAACGTCATACGCAGCAGCGGCTGGCCGTAGATGTTTTTGTAGTTAGGATCGAGGTCAAGATAGTTCTGACGATAGGACTGGTGCGCGCCGTGGGCATCCATCGACAGATGGTGCGTATAGGTATCAGCCACCGCCGCTTTCCATTTGCTCCCCCATGCCGGGGTGCCCGGAGGGACAGGCAGGCCGGAGATCGGTTTGGTACCGGCCTGGTTCACCCAGAACGGTGAGCCGCCGACAAACCCGACTTCACTGTGGTCAAAGTTATCGGCGTTAAAGTCATCGATACCGACGCCGTTACCACCTGCTCCGATAAACGGGTTGGTGAAGGTGTCTTTATCAAAGATAGCTTTAATCGTCGTCATGTTCTGATAAGCGAAGTTACGCCCTACCACACCTTCCCCGGTTTCAGGGTTGTAAGGCTTACCTATGCCCGACAGCAGCATCAGGTGGACGTTGTGGAACTGGAACGCGCCCACGATAACCAGATCGGCAGGCTGCTCAACTTCACGCCCCTGCGCATCGACATAGGTCACGCCCGTCGCGCGGGTTTTATCATCGGTCAGATTGACTTTGAGTACGTTGGAGTTGGTCCGCAGTTCAAAGCGTTTTTCCATCCGCAGCGCAGGCAAAATGTTCACGTTTGGAGAGGCTTTGGAATACATGTAGCAGGCATAACCGCTACAGAAGCCGCAGAAGTTGCACGGCCCCATCTGCGCGCCGTAAGGGTTAGTGTAAGAATCGGAGGTATTCGCTGACGGCAGGTTATACGGGTGGTAGCCCACTTCACGCCCGGCTTTTTCGAACAACTGTGCAGACCAGGTATTTTTCTGGGCTGGCAGCGGGAAATCGTCTGAACGATCCGGCGCAAACGGGTTGCCGCCGCGATCTTTACCGACCACTTTGCCTTTCACCGTCCACGCCGTTCCCGATGTCCCGAAGACTTTTTCGGCTTTGTCGAAGAAGGGTTCAAGCTCGTCGTAGGTGACGCCGAAGTCCTGGATGATCATGTCCTGCGGAATGAAATTCTTACCGTAGCGCTCTTCATAGTGGCTACGCATGCGCAATTCGATCGGATCTGCGCGGAAGTGAACGCCCGACCAGTGCAGCCCTGCGCCACCCACGCCGGTGCCCGGCAGAAATGCCGCAAGCTGACGATACGGAACGGCGGTCTGGCTGGTGTTATGACGGATCGTGACGGTGCTTTTTGAGAGATCCTGGAACAGCTTGCGGCGAATGTTGTAGGTCAGCTCATCAATAACCTGCGGATATGCGCCATCCGGCCAGGTATCGCGCATCGGGCCGCGCTCCAGCGCCACCACGTTCAGCCCGGCTTCGGTCAGTTCTTTGGCCATAATCGCGCCAACCCAACCGAATCCGACGATCACCGCGTCGGTTTTTTTCATTACTGTTGCCATCGTTATGCCCTCTCCCCATTAATTGATACCGGCGGGAAGGGGTAACGCTCGCCCCGTTCAACCCAGTCCATAAAGTCGGCGCGCGCGCCGGGAAAATTAATCAGCGTCCAGCCCACCATGCCTTTGTTACCGCCATGAATCGGGTCGCTGAAGAATCCTTCGCGGGTATTCTGGAGTAAGTAGGAGAAGAACAGAGAAGCGGGAAGCTGTTTAAAGCTGGCAGTGCCCGATTCAAATTGGCTCAGGGCGGCATCCTGTTTAGCAGCGTCCAGTTCGGCAAACGGTTTGCCATACTGCTGGCGACACCAGTCATTCGCTTCGACAATGCCCAGGTTATAGATTTGCTTTGGCACCAGCGGAAGTTGATAACCCATCTCTTTCGGCACATCCGGGTTAAATGGCCCCTGCATGTACCAGATGGAGCCGGTGGCATACGGCGTATTCATCTGGCGATCGATGAACTCAGGTACGCCTGCTTCCAGCGCGCCAGGGCCCCGCTCATCCGCAGGAATAAGCCGCGCGACAGCGGCTTTTACAAACGCCCACTCATCACTGTTAAAAAACCGTGGTGTCCACTCACCCTGATCGGGCGCTGAGTGAGGCTTACTTTCTGCGGCGACGGCGTTTTCAACCATCCCCAGGGCGCCAACACTGCTGCCGCCCACCACTACCGCAGGAATTAACGTCATCGACTTGACCAGAAAGTCGCGTCTCGAACTGTTCGTTTTCTCGCTCGACATTGTCACACATCCCTTCAATTAATTTGCACACGCTACCGAATAAGAAAATACCTAGCCAATAAAAGAATATTACCATTCCAACAAAATCGTTCGAATGGCAATATGAGTCATTAACCTTTCGGCCTCTTATGGGCCTGTAGGTATTATTATTGCATCAAGGATAGACCATTAATGCCATGTGTTATTTGCGATCGAGTGAATAGCTACCCGGGCCGGTGAAAGCCAGCAGCAAGAACCCACCGCAGATACTCACGTTTTTAAAGAAATTGGTCATTGCCATGTACTGGTCCATTCCGGTCATGCTCCAGTAAGGGTGGCCGATAATTGCCGTTGCCACAGTGTAGACGGCCAGAAGCAGCGCCAGTGGGCGGGTGAAATAACCGGCAACAATGAGTAAGCCGAACACCAGCTCAACAATAACGGCAATAATCGCGGAAAGCTGCGGCAGCGGTGCGCCAACTGACGCCATATAGCCCACAGTGCCTTCAAACCCCATCATTTTCTGCCAGCCAAATAACACAAACAGGATTGCCAGTAAAATACGAGCAACCAACAGGAAACCATTTTTATATTTGTCCAGCGATAAGTACTGCATGATATTTCCCTAGATAAAACAATAAAATACAAAACACTCTTTTACGATATTGAGTGATGGCGTTCCAGATGCGTCTGAAGGCCATTCCCTGTAAAAAGCGCCATCGGCGATGAGATAACACTACTTTTTACATGCGCATTCTATTCCTTCAGAATTACCTTACAACATCAAATCAGGATACTCAGTGTCTCAGTTTAGTTGACGAACCCCGGATTGCCTTAACGTTTCAACATGCAAAAAGTGCTATTTAGAAATTTGTCTTTTCGGTGGGCGTATTTTTTCGCCATTAATAACATGGCTAAAAAGTTTCATCTATTTATCATTATCACGCTATACGGATAAAACGAGGTGGTTCGGGGAAACGCTGAAGGGATAACAGTAAAGGTATTGGCTATTAATAACAATTAATTCATTACCATTTGTAAATTGCAGGTAATTGCGTTGAGTGCTAAGCCTGTCATCTTAGCACTCATCCTGATTAAGTCGCGAGGCCAAAATACCGCATTCGGTTATTTCAGCATGATCGCATTACATCTTTAGCATCGAAAGCGATAACACTATTTCGCCAGCAACTCCCGGCGAATAATTTCCGCACCTGCGCTCAACGCATTGAGTTTACCTGCCGCCACCTGACGGGCCAAAGGCGCCATTCCACAGTTAGTCGAAGGGTACAGTTTATCGGCATCGACAAACTGAAGCGCTTTGCGCAGAGTATCGGCAACCTCTTCCGCCGTCTCAATGGCAGAGGTTGCCACATCGATAGCGCCAACCATCACTTTTTTACCGCGAATCAGCTCCAGCAGATCCATCGGTACGCGCGAGTTGTGGCATTCCAGCGAGATGATATCGATAGTCGATTGTTGCAGTTTCGGGAACGCCTCTTCATATTGCCGCCACTCAGAGCCCAGCGTCTTTTTCCAGTCGGTGTTGGCTTTGATACCGTATCCGTAGCAGATGTGCACCGCCGTTTCGCATTTCAGCCCTTCAACGGCCCTTTCCAGCGCGGCGATGCCCCAGTCATTCACTTCATCAAAAAACACGTTAAAGGCCGGTTCATCAAACTGGATTATATCGACGCCCGCCGCTTCTAACTCTTTGGCTTCCTGATTGAGGATTTTGGCAAATTCCCAGGCCAGCTTCTCACGACTTTTATAATGCGCGTCATACAGCGTGTCGATCATGGTCATCGGCCCAGGCAGCGCCCATTTAATGGGTTGCGTCGTGAGCTGGCGAAGATAGCGTGCATCGTCAACAAACACCGGTTTTTGACGCTCCACTGCCCCCACAACGGTCGGTACGCTGGCATCATAGCGATTGCGGATTTTAACCACCTCGCGTTTTTCAAAATCCACGCCGTTAAGGTGTTCAATAAAGGTGGTTACAAAATGCTGACGTGTTTGCTCACCATCACTGACAATATCAATACCCGCGCGCAGTTGATCGTCCAGCGACAAACGTAAAGCATCCTGTTTGCCTGCCACTAATTCCTCATTTTGCAATTTCCACGGCGACCAGAGTGTCTCGGGTTGAGCAAGCCATAATGGTTTCGGTAAACTGCCAGCAGTCGATGTTGGGAGCAATGTTTTCATAACAGGTGACCTTATCTTTTTAATTAATTAAAGCGCGTAGTGAGCGGACCATTGCTCAAGAATATGCTGGTACGGTTTAATAAAGTGTTGCTCGGTGAACTTCCCTTGCTCAATCGCCAACCGGCTGCGCTCTTCGCGGTCATAGACAATTTTCGTTAGCGAGTGATCGTCATGATTGAGATCCGGTTGATAGTGCAACCCGGCAGGTGAATTCGCGTTATAAATTTCCGGACGATAGATCTTCTGGAATGTCTCCATCGTGCTAATCGTGCCGATCAATTCAAGATCGGTATAATCGCTCAGTAAATCGCCGGTGAAATAAAAGGCGAGCGGTGCCACGCTGCCTTTCGGCATAAAATAGCGCACCTGTAACCCCATCTTATTAAAGTATTTCTCCGTCAACGACGTGCCTTCCTGCTGGTATTCATGACCGAGCACAGGATGTTGATTCCCGGTTTGTTGATAGGTGTCTTTGCTCGACACGCTAAGACAGATAACCGGCGATTTTTTGAAGTTATCGCTGTAGACACGGGAGCGGATAAAATGCCTGAAGATATTCCCGTGCAGCTCACCAAAATTCCCCGGAATACTGAATTGGGTGGTATTTTTATTATGCTCTAACAGCAATACGCTGAAGTCATAATCACGCACGTAGGATGAGAAATTATTCCCCACAATACCGTTGATACGCTCTCCAACTTTCTTGTCGAGAATCGCGGTTTGTAATATTTCGATCACCGGGAAGACACCGTTCTGGCCTTTGATGCTCATGTCTACGGAGATAATCTCCAGCTCAACGGAATAACGGTCGCCTTTCGGGTTATCCCAATAGGCCAGCGAGTTAAATCGGTTATCGATCATCTTTAAGGTGTTGCGTAAGTTCTGCTGACGATTTTCCCCACGCGCCAGATTCGCAAAGTTCGTGGTAATACGCGTGTTTTCTGAAGGGTTGTAATTTTCATCAAAACGACTGCGCTTGATGGTAAATGTTAATTCGTTATTCATCGTCTTCTGGCACCCTGGGTTCAGACATGAAACCGCACATCAGCTTCAACGGCCAGATGTAACTGACTTGTTGTCGCTGCGGCACTCATGTTGTCAGTAAGTTATGGTGATATTAATGACAGAGGCGAAGGGGGAGAGAAAGCGAGTTAATTTCACTGCAACATGAGGGATGTTCATGTTGGCGGTTGGGTTATGACGAGTACCGCAAAGAGTGAAGAGTGTTCAGGGATTCATCAGGCCCTTCGCTGTTCTATTCCATCAGCCTGCGTTCCGTGATTGCCCGGCTTGATATACTCAACATCACGCTTGTTCTTCAGCCCACTGCACCAGCGCCAGTAATACCAGCGCTGGTATGGTTCTGATGGCTGATGAGTGTCAGGGTCACTTGCCAAACAATGATTTGCGCGTTTTTTCGCCAATTACACCGTCTGGGGTTAAACCCTGAGCAGCCTGAAACGCCATCACGGCCGCCAAAGTATTACGACCAAACTCACCGTCAACGAGTAATAAAGATCCATGTTTGTTCAACGCCTTCTGTAAATCCATTACATCAGTTCCACGATCGCCCAAAGACAATATTGGCGACTCGCGTGCTGCTTTCACGATTTCTGCCCCAAATGCGCCTTCCGCTGCCCAACGACGGATGAGTTCATCAGAGCATTCGAAATGCATAGCATCCTCGGTGCGGAAGCCTGCTCCCCAAAACCAGCTATGGCGGTTAAATATGGGTGCAATAAGTGTTAGCCCCTCTTGCACGAGTCCATCGCCCCGCCGGTCGAGTTGCCCGTCCAGAGTCAGATCGATTGCTGTTCCCCATGAATGATTGCTAATAGCGAACTGTGATCCTCGTACAAAACGTGCGCACAGCATGCCCGCATGGCCGATCACTGCAAAGACCTTTGGTACCTCTTTCTCGATATCGGACATCACTTCATTCAGGGATTGAACGGCTCTATCCAGACCGGTCACCTTCAAACGGCTAATTTTGGCTGTTACAATTTGCGCTGAAATACGTGAATTAGTGGGATTCTGGCACTCTGAGCTATATTGAGCTCGCGGGTTGCCAATGAGAGATAACATAGTTTGCTGACGAGCCGGGCTGACCCCAGCGTTAAGCTCTTTAGGAATAGAAACATATCGGGTAATTGACATTATTTATCTCCTAATCATGATAAATTATCAGATCAGCAATAATCTTGCATTGCAAAAACATACTCACAACCATCGAAAAACCAAGACTCTTTATACCGACATATATATTCATGTTAGTTGCAAAAATACAGATGTTTTTCGTACTTTAGTTGCAATGTATTGGATAAATAGCTCACTAAATTTAGTGAGCTATTTATCCAATAGGAAATAGATGTTTTATTACAATCATCGACCTGTAAAAAAGTAAACGTTCTGTCTGTTCATCAACGCGTTAAGTATTTTAACGAGGCGCCAGCATAAGCATATTGATAACACAACTAAAAACAGAGTCATAAAGGTTGCTACCACTCCTTTTAATAACGTATTTCGTTTTGTGGGCGTATGCTGGCGCGATATCGTCTTTTCTAAAGTAATAACATTGCCATCAATCGGATTGACGAGGGTAATAACGGTGCTGTTACCCGCTCCACCGTCAATAGTGACGCTACTGGTAAAATTCACCACACCAATACCTAATAAGCTCAGATCGAGGTGGTTCTGTCCGCCGCTGGGATTACTATCAAAACCGCTGGTAATACGGTCTCGACCAAAGCCTTTGTGAAAGACAAAGGTGTCATCTCCGGCACTTCCGGTCATGATATCAGCGCCCAGGCCACCCTCGAGTCTATCGTTACCCGCACCGCCTGTTAGATTGTCTTGAGATGCTGTGGGCTGCCATTGGCATCGATGCTGTCAACGGTGCCACGAGTCAGGTCTGCGGGATCAGGTAATATTGACACGGTTTTATAGTAAAAACGGTATCTGTTATCTGATTCCTCAGGCGTCAACCCACCGTAGTAATGGTGAAGTATCCTTTGACGCCATCAGCCTCCCAGCACTAAGTACATTGCTCTACGATTAAACCAGATAGATACCGTTGACGTTTATCTCGCTCATAGTGCAGGTGTATTAGGATATGCGCAGAGAGAGGGACGACGTCCATCACATCACTACATTATGCTCTCATCCAGAGTGATAAAGGTAGTCGTGGGCGTCTAAATAAAATATGGAAATGAGTGTTCAGACTGTAAAACAAAAGTTTGATTTTATACGGTAGTTCCACCCATTATTAGTAGTGTCATCGACAGCGCCCTGGTAATACTTTTCATTATAACAGGTCCTTATCATCTATTTTGACTGCTAGTGTTCTGGATAAACTACATAGACTTATAATTTAACTTCCACTTTGCTTTCATCATTTTCGTATAGCAATAGGATGGTCAGATATTTTTCAGAGAGGGATTTGTTTGAGCACCATTGTGGTCAAGCCTTCTATTACCGCAACAAACCGAAATTGCGACTACTCTAATAATTTATATCCAGAGCAACCATCATGATGGAGAGTATATGCCAAATCTTTGTTTAACGATTGGGGTGTCAACAGCATCTCCGCTCGCTTATTTACCTGGAGCGATTACCGCTGCGCATGAAATGAGTGAATGGGCTCGTCAATCAGGTTTTGTGACTGAGATTATAACTGACGAGGATAATAATCCTGTCACAATAGCTCGCATTCGCGAAAAACTACTCTTAATGCTTCCCGATAATGCAGAGATCGATCTCTTCATTTTACATTTTGCAGGGCATGGATTTCGTACCGGGGCCGAACAAAACGTCTGGTTACCCAGTGACTGGGAATACGAAATGCGCGCAATTTCGGTAGAAGGACTAAGGCGTCAGCTTTATCGCCATGGAATCAAAAATCTATCAATATTCAGTGATGCCTGCCGCTCACTTCCTTCTGATATTGAGACAGCAGATATTGCGCAAGATCACGTGTTGCCTCGTGGACCTTACGATGTAACCATACCTGTACTTGACCGTTTCAATGCCGTGATGGATGGTCAGCAAGCTTATATGTTGAAAGGGGATAAGCTTTCTCCCCCACGTTGCATATTCTCTACTGTTCTGCTTGAGGGGTTGTGTGGTCAAAGTTCTGAAGCTTTTGATATCCATCTTCGTGATTGTGTTATTCCTGAATCCCTGGCATTATTCGCTCAGAAAAGAATGAGAGAAATAGGTGAATTATATCGTCTGAAATGTATCCCTGAGTATGCTACGGGAATTCCTCGTGATCATGCAGTGTATTTTAAGAACGGTAATATACCAAATGTAAAAATACCCAAATTCCAATGGCCAGCGCCTCCAGACGAATACTATGTCACCCCAAATGTTCTCAATGAAGCTGAGTCTGATGGCGAGGGTGCGTTTGAGTTTGAGTTTGATTCAGGAGATGATTTTGAACATGAATATTTTCAACAAAATGAAACGATAGATACTCCCTGGCAATTTGAGAGAATCAATGATCATGGTGCCAATTTTATTGTGCACGGGATGATCCCCAAACAAATTTGGTCTACCCATTTTTCCACTTCGATTCGGCCTGGTGAATATTATATCGAAATTTTGAATGGTGATGCCGTTCAGGTACTTGTTGAATTTGATGATGGAATGGTTGCGTCAGTTGTTGTATACAGTGATTTAATTACTATTTTAAGTCGTGACCATCGAGGGTATATGGGTTGGCTCTGTATTGAGCGGCTCAAGGATTCAAACTTCCAACAACAACATTCAATACAAGCGATTGCAGATCTCCAAATCGGTAACTTATCTGCTGACCAAGTGGATAAGTTTGCTACAAAGTTAAGAATGATGAAGCATATCAATCCAATTTTGGGGGCAATATCTAGCTACTTATACGATTATGTTGGTGATATTGATAATATACATCGTATGGCTTATTTTTACTGTGATCATCTGCAGCCTATACCTTTTGATATCGTATTAATGGGCTTATTGCCAACTAACTATCATCAATCTCGTTACGAAACAAGTGTTCCAGCAGTAGAGGCACGTATAAGTTCACCCATTAACGAGTCTCTGCCTGACTGGGTTAGAAGTGCGACACCAGTAAGTAATGGCACAGTTGCAGGGCTTTGGCCTTGGTTACGTCAGGGATGGCAGTTTATCGAAGATCCTGAACTTGAAGAAGTATTCATTGCAGAGAGATTACAGGACGTCATTCCGTTTATGTTACCGTCACAATTTTCTTCGTTTCGTCTGGAAGGTGCTGAAATTCTAATCCGAAAATTCAATATGGAGAAAAATAGATGAACATTTTAATGATTCATGGGATTGGGCAGGAAAAAAGAGAAAAATACGAACTTCAGAATCTATGGACCGAGTGTATACATAAATCAGCACCTGGTCTATTGGATGGTTCAGACATAGAGATGGCATATTATGGGAAGACACTTGCTGGGTGGACAAACGGTAGCGCAAAAGATGCCATTGGAATGGGCATTCAGCCTGCAGAAATTAAAATAGCCGATCAAAACGAGCTAAAATTTCTAACCGTAGTAATGGAGGAAATTGCTGCATCAAATAATATTGGTGAAACTGATATTGAGGATGCGATTAAGACAAATAATACTATTCCGATGGATAGTTTATTCATGCGCCGCTTTGTAGGTCTGATTGGAGCAATAGAAAAAATATCCCCCGCAAAAGGTTCCCTTTTGCTACGGCTTGTAAGGCAAGGATATACCTATCTATCTTCACCTGGAGCGGGCTCTGCAGTCGATAACATCGTTCGACCTTATCTGAAGGAAAGTCCACAAATTTTGATAACCCACTCTTTGGGAACTATTATAGCTTTCAAACTATTGAGGGAAATGGACTCAAAGGGCTTGAAGATAGAAATCCCTCTGTTGATCACAATGGGTTCGCCGCTTGGGCTCGAAGCATTCAAGAAAAAACTCGGCCCCCCGCGCAAGAAACCTTCATTTGTTAAGCGATGGGTGAATTTTTATGACCCTTCAGATTTAGTTGCCCTTGGTAGAAATTTGGATGCCAGTACCTTTGCGCTAGATATAGAGAATGATGGGACCGTTGACAATTTTACCGCTAATGCCCATGGCATTATTGGCTATCTTCCACATAAAGGTGTTATCGATACATTAAAAAGTGTTCTTTAGAATATCTAGTCCAGCGTTCTGAACGGATTGCAGTGGCATACTGACGATTTCAGAAAAGCAAAAACCCCAGACAATTTCTTGTCTGGGGTTTCGTATTTGGCGGAAGCGTAGAGATTCGAACTCTAGAACCCTTTCGGGTCGCCGGTTTTCAAGACCGGTGCCTTCAACCGCTCGGCCACGCTTCCAATGAGGCGCACTATAAACATCCCGCCCCGACCTGTAAAGCCCCATTTTGATCGTTTGCCTGAAAAACAGTCAAAAACGTGTTATTCGTCTGAATTTGCAACAAAATGGCGAGTTTTTCGACACTTACGGCGCATTCATTTCATCTAATGCTTCTTGATGTACATATCTTTTGTGAAGTAAAAACCTAGTCTGTCGGGCGTAAAGCCGCCCACCCACGGCTTCACCAGGTGCGCGCGTACATAGTGGTACACCGGAATAGAGGGCACATCCTGCGCTAACAGATCTTCGGCCTGCTGATAAAAACGTCCACGCGCAGCGATATCAGGCGCTTTCGCCGCATTCATCAGCGCTTCATCGTAGGCCGGATTGCTATAGCGGCTGGTATTACTGCTGTCGCCGGTGCGGAAGTTGTTGAGGAAGGTGGTGGCATCGTCATAATCGGCAATCCAGGCGTAGCGCACAGCGTCAAAATTACCGGTGCGTTTCGCGTCGAGCATCGTTTTCCACTCCTGATTTTGCAGTTTGGCCTCAACGCCAAGATTTTTCTTCCACATCGATGCGGCGGCAATGGCGATGCGCTGATGCGATTCAGAAGTGTTATAGAGCAGATTAAAGCTCAGCGGGTGATCGTCGCCAAAACCGGCTTCCGCCAGCAACTTTTTAGCTTCGGCAATTCGTTTCTCGCGCGGCCAGCTGGCGTAGTCCGGATTTTTTAGCGTGATACCGCCTATCTCCGGCTGACTCACCAGCCAGGCCGGGCGTTGCCCCTGCCCTAATACTTTCCCGGCAATAATGTCTTTATCCAGCGCCATATTCAGCGCGCGGCGCACGCGGGCGTCGTTGAAGGGGGGGCGCGTGGTGTTGAGCTCGTAGTAATAGGTCGCCAGATGGGGAGAGACATCAAGCTGCTCCGGCATTGTTTTCTTCAGCAGCGCAAACTGGTTAATCGGCACCGTTGAGGTGATGTCGATTTCTCCCGCCCGATAGCGGTTCACATCTGCGGCTTCCGATGAGATGGGCAGATACGTGACCTGATTGATCACCGTGTGGGCGTCATCCCAGTAGCGTGGATTGCGTTTACCGACGATACGCTCGTTGACTACCCATTTGGACAACGTATAGGGCCCGCTGCTGACAAAGTGTTCAGGCTTAGTCCATTTTTCAGCAAAGCGCGTGATCAGCGTCTTATCCAGCGCCACCAGCGACGGGTGCGCCAGCATCGGTAAAAAAGCGGCGGTAGGCTGCGTGAGCGTAATTTCCAGCGTTTTATCATCAAGCGCTTTAACGCCCAGCGTATCCGGCGCTTTTTTCCCTTCGGCGATATCAGCAGCATTGACGATATTCATATTTCCCAGATAGCTGGCGTAAGGTGACGCCGTTTTCGGGTCAACCAGCCGCTGCCAGCTCCAGACGACATCCTGCGCGGTTATCGGTGTGCCATCGGACCAGGTAATGCCCTCGCGCAGATGGAATACCCAGTTACCTTTGTTTTCCCACGATGCCGCCAGCCGGGGTTCAATCGTGCCATCTGGCCTCACCGCCACCAGCCCGTCGAACATGTCGCTGATGATATTAAATTCAACGTCACTTTCCACTTTATGCGGGTCGAGCGAGGCGGGCTCGCTGCCGTTGTTTCTGACCAGCTCCTGTTTATCCGCAAGAATCGTGCCTTCCGGGACGTTCGCCGCATTGACAGCGGTAGTGAAGAACGCCAGCCCTGTCGCCAGCATAATGGAAGTAATACGGTTGTGATGATGTGGTTTCATTTCCCTTGCCTTTATTTTAGTTGTCGAGACACCCTCTTCACTCTTAGCGCTGGTATCAAAATAAGGCAATGGTTTTCAGTCACCTATAAGAGGTTGATCTCGCTCTTTGCGCTGAGTAAAGATGGGTAAAAGCATTAGGGGATATGCAGGACATTTCTTATGCTGTTTCACTATTAATATCCATCATAAAGAGAGTGAATCATGGATCGCATAATTACCTCATCGCGTGACCGCTCGTCCCTGCTGAGCACGCATAAAGTTCTGCGTAATACCTATTTCCTGCTGAGCCTGACGCTGGCGTTTTCGGCGATCACCGCAACCGCAAGCACCGTGCTGATGCTGCCGTCTCCGGGGCTGATTCTGACGCTGGTCGGCATGTACGGCCTGATGTTCCTGACCTATAAAACCGCGAACAAACCGACCGGGATTATCTCCGCGTTCGCCTTCACCGGCTTCCTCGGTTATATCCTGGGGCCAATCCTCAACGCCTACCTTTCTGCCGGTATGGGCGACGTGATTGGTATGGCGCTGGGCGGTACCGCACTGGTGTTCTTCTGCTGCTCGGCCTACGTGCTGACCACCCGCAAAGACATGTCCTTCCTCGGCGGTATGCTGATGGCAGGTATTGTGGTGGTGCTGATTGGTATGGTGGCGAACATCTTCCTGCAACTGCCGGCTCTGCATCTGGCGATCAGCGCAGTGTTCATTCTGATCTCTTCAGGCGCGATTCTGTATGAAACCAGCAACATCATTCACGGCGGAGAAACCAACTACATCCGCGCAACCGTGAGCCTGTATGTGTCGCTGTACAACATCTTTATCAGTCTGCTGAGCATTCTGGGCTTCGCCAGCCGCGATTAATAACGCAAACTGAACCTCACAAGGCCTCGCTTATGCGGGGTCTTTTTTTTTGCTACACTGCCCACCGTTTGTATGACGTGTGAAAAATTATGTTGATCTACGAAGACAAAGAAATTGAGACCGATAACGACGGTTATCTGAAAGACTCCACCCTGTGGAGCGAAGGCATGGCGGTTGCCATTGCCGCGAATGAAGGCATTGAACTGAGCCCGGAGCACTGGGAAGTGGTGCGTTTTGTCCGCGAGTTTTATCTGGAGTTTAACACCTCCCCCGCTATCCGCATGCTGGTGAAGGCGATGGCCAATAAGTTTGGCGAAGAGAAAGGCAACAGCCGCTACCTTTACCGTTTATTCCCGAAAGGCCCGGCTAAGCAGGCGACGAAAATTGCCGGCCTGCCTAAACCGGTAAAATGCATTTAATAGCGAATGCTGAAGCCATCCCACGCTTTCTGGGGTTGATGCGGTTCGGCCAGAACCCGGTCAACTCTGGCGCTGCGTGGGCCTCCGGCTTTTAGCCACGCCAGCAACGTTTCAACCTGCTCCTTTTCGCCGCAGGCAACCACTTCCACGCTGCCGTCGTCCAGATTACGGGCGTAGCCCTTAAGCCCTAACCGTAGCGCTTCTCGCTGAGTGCTGTAGCGAAACCCTACGCCCTGAACCATGCCATAGACCCACGCAATGGTGCACACTGATGCCATTTTGCCTCCCGTCGCTATCCCTTAAGTTCCGTTAAGTATGACATTTTCCAGACGTTTTACCGAACGCGGGGCCGCAATATTGCCATGTTCATTGCAATTGGACGGCGAAGTCGGGAAAATGCAGCCCTTCCCATCGAATAGCCAGAATAATTATCTATGAGCGTACGTTTAGTGTTAGCCAAAGGGCGTGAGAAATCCTTACTCCGCCGTCATCCCTGGGTCTTTTCCGGGGCCGTTGCCCGTATGGAAGGCAAAGCCAACCTCGGTGAAACCATTGATATCGTTGATCACAAAGGGAAATGGTTAGCCCGCGGGGCTTACTCGCCGGAATCGCAAATCCGCGCGCGCGTCTGGACGTTCGATGCCGATGAAACCATTGATATCGCCTTTTTTGTCCGTCGCCTGCAACAAGCGCAGCAGTGGCGCGACTGGCTGGCACAGAAGGATGGCCTCGATAGCTATCGTCTGATTGCCGGTGAATCTGACGGGCTGCCGGGCGTAACGATCGACCGCTTTGGCAACTTCCTCGTCCTGCAACTGTTGAGCGCCGGGGCGGAATATCAGCGCGCGGCGTTAATCAGCGCGCTGCAAACGCTGTACCCGGAATGCCCGATTTATGATCGTAGCGACGTTGCCGTACGTAAGAAAGAAGGTATGGAACTGACGCAAGGCCCGGTTACCGGTGAACTGCCGCCTGCCCTGCTGCCAATTGAGGAACACGGTATGAAGCTGCTGGTGGATATCCAGCACGGTCATAAAACCGGTTACTACCTCGACCAGCGAGACAGCCGTCTGGCGACGCGCCGCTACGTGGCCGACAAACGCGTCCTCAATTGCTTCTCCTATACCGGCGGTTTCGCGGTTTCTGCGCTGATGGGCGGTTGCCGTCAGGTCACCAGCGTCGATACGTCGCAGGAAGCGCTGGATATCGCAAAACAGAACGTCGAGCTGAACAAGCTGGACCTCAGCAAAGCGGAGTTCGTCCGTGACGACGTGTTCAAACTGCTGCGCAAATACCGCGATCAGGGCGAGAAATTCGACGTTATCGTGATGGATCCGCCGAAATTTGTTGAGAACAAAAGCCAACTTCAGGGCGCCTGCCGTGGCTATAAAGATATCAACATGCTCGCTATCCAACTGCTGAATCCGGGTGGTGTGCTCCTGACCTTCTCCTGCTCCGGGCTGATGACAACAGATTTATTCCAGAAAATCATCGCTGATGCCGCAATAGATGCCGGTCGTGATGTACAATTTATAGAGCAGTTCCGTCAGGCGGCCGATCACCCGGTGATCGCCACTTATCCCGAAGGGCTGTATTTGAAAGGGTTTGCCTGTCGCGTCATGTAACTTGAAAAGCGAAACAACGGCCTCATATTGTATGGAGTTAATGTTTCCCGGGAGGTGACTATGATTGCCAGCAAATTCGGTATCGGCCAACAGGTCCGTCATTCCTTATTAGGGTATCTGGGCGTGATTGTCGATATCGACCCGGAATACTCACTTGATGAACCAGAGCCCGATGAACTGGCGGCAAACGATGAACTTCGGATGCTGCCGTGGTATCACGTGGTCATGGAAGATGAAGACGGCCAGCCGGTTCACACCTATCTGGCTGAAGCGCAACTGAGCGGTGAAGTGCGTGAAGATCATCCGGAACAACCTTCGATGGATGAGCTGGCGCGTACAATTCGCCAGCAGCTTCAGGCGCCGCGACTGCGTAACTAACCCCCCGCTCCACACCGTAATCACACCGTTCACATACGTGAACGGTGTTTTTTTACATTAATTCGCTCATAACGCCTTCAACACGGTTTCCAGCCATTGTGCAAATACTCTCACCTTCTGCGGCAGATGCCGATGCGGGTAGATAAGCGATAACTTACGCGATGGGCAGGGAAAATTCGGCAGTACCTCAACCAACTGCCCGCTATCGATATAGGGCTGTAAGAAGAAATTCATCCCCTGCAACAATCCAAGCCCGGAAAGACCCGCCGAAATATAGACCTCGGCATTATCCAGAATCAATCGCCCCGGCAGAACGCGTTCTTCGACGCCCTGAGACGTCGTAAAGTGCCAGGGCACGATCTCGCGATTATTGCTGACAATCCAGTTTATGGCCTGATGATGACGCAGATCGTCAAGCGTCTGCGGCGTGCCGTGCCGGGCAAGATACTCAGGGCTGGCGCAGGTCATTCTCTTCACCTCGCCCATCGGGCGCGCCATATAGTCACCGTCATCAAGCCTGCCGACACGCAGCATGCAGTCCAGCCCCTCGCGCAGCATGTCGCGCCGTACATCGCTGCCGGTGAGGATAATCTCAAGGTCAGGGTGTTCGGCATAAAACTCAGCGAGCCGGGGAACCACCAACTGACGCGCAAAGGCAACCGGCATATCGACACGCAGCTGCCCGTGTAAGGGGCGGTCCGGCGCAAATGACGCCAGCAGTTCATCAGCCTGATACAACAAAGGTTTGCTACGGCGGTAAAACTCTTCGCCTTCCGACGTTAACGCGATGCGCCGCGTAGTGCGCTGAAGTAAGCGGACGCCACATTGCGTTTCCAGTTGCTGCACCGCTTTGGTGACCGCCGGACGATGCAGCTCCAGGTTTTCCGCCGCTTGTGTAAAGCTTCCGGCGTCGACTATCTCCATAAAAATCTTAATATTTTCAAATAAATTCAATTGCATATGCGATGACCATAGCCAGTTTCTATTGTTACTAATTTAATAACAGTGAAGAACTTTTTTCACTATTTTTATGAACAATAAATCGCTATACACTCCCTCCCACACCAGAAATGAGTTCGTGACGAGGAAATAAGATCATGAAAACGAATCGTATCTGCCAGATTCTAGGCATTGAAAAACCGGTTATTCAGGGCCCACTCTCGTGGTTAACCGATGCGCGTTTGGTTGCCGCCGTAAGCAACGCAGGCGGGCTGGGGGTTTTGGGGCCAAACGCAGGTCTTACCGCTGAAACGGCGGTCTCTACCCCGCAAGAAACCGCCGAGAAAATGCGCGAAGAGATCCGCAAAACCAAGCTATTAACCGAAAAGCCGTTTGCCGTGAATCTTATTCCTTCGCCGCAAAATGACATCTGGACGCCGGGCATCTTGCAGGTTGTCAAAGAAGAAGCGGTGAAAGCCGTGGTCTATACCGGCTATGGTGAAGGCGCGATTATTCCTGCGCTGTTTGCTGAGCTAAAAGCCGCCGGCGTTGCCATTATCTATCGTGATATCAACCCCACGCCCGCCAACAGCCGTGAAGCCGAACGTGCTGGCGCGGATA
The DNA here is from genome assembly GCF_021172065.1 of Pseudocitrobacter corydidari. Classification (NCBI taxonomy): domain Bacteria; kingdom Pseudomonadati; phylum Pseudomonadota; class Gammaproteobacteria; order Enterobacterales; family Enterobacteriaceae; genus Pseudocitrobacter; species Pseudocitrobacter corydidari. The sequence continues at coordinate 1,963,828 of NZ_CP087880.1, forward strand.
TCATCGTAGCGACCGGTTTTGACGAAGGCGGAACCCTGCCTGCCACCGCGTTGGGCACCTTCTCCATCGTTCCGATGATCGTTGATGCCGTTGAGAACGTACCCGTTCTTGCAGCAGGAGGGATCGTCGATAAACGTACGGCCAGAGCCGCCCATGCACTGGGCGCGGAAGGCGTCTTCGCGGGTTCAGTATTTATCAGCACGCTGGAAAACCGCGTACCGCAATCGATTAAAGAGAAAATTGTCGCGGCGAACGGGCTGGATTTAAGTCTGTTCCGTACCCTGCCGGACTACTACCGTTCTCTGCCGGGGAAACTGACCGAGAAACTGGTCGCTATGGACAAGTCCGGGGCCAGTAAAGAGGAAATTGGCCACGCGATGGGCGGGCTTCGTGGCTTGCGGTTAGGCATGCTGGAAGGCAATACCGATGAAGGTTATATCTCTTTGGGAACCGGGATTGGCGGCATTAAAACCGTTGTTAGCGTCGCCGATGTCGTGGACGCCCTGACCGTTTAACGGCGTTCTGTACGCAGGAAAATCAGAGACCGCCCGTGTGATCCACCGGGCGGAATCAATTATTTCGCCAGCCCCAGACGCGGGATTTCTATCGCCGGACAGCGATCCATCACCACGCTCAGCCCTGCATTGCGCGCCAGCACGGCCGCCTGTTCGTTAATCACACCCAGCTGTAACCACAGTACTTTTGCCCCTATGGCTACCGCTTCCTGCGCCACGCCCCAGGCCGCTTCTGAGTTACGGAAAACATCAACCATGTCGATTTTTTCCGGCACGTCCGCAAGCGTTGCATAGCCCTTCTGACCCAGCAGTTCTTTACCCGCCACTTTTGGCGAGACCGGTATCACGTGGTAACCCTGATCCAGCAAATATTTCATCACCCGATAGCTTGGGCGATCCGGTTTATCACTTGCGCCAACCAACGCAATGGTGCGCGTGGTGTTCAAAATGTCTGCAATATCACTTTCAGTCATCATTATCCTCCTGGCCTTTGCGCTAAGTGTACGTCAATCCGCCCAGGCCAGCCATAAACGTACACACTGCCGCCAATTTCGCCACTCATCATATTTTTTACCCTTAAAGCTTGCAGCAGTATTCGCATCCAGTAATCTGTCTGCATTTATTGATCAGGATATTACGCTATGGAACTCACCACTCGCACGCTGCCTGCGCGCAAACACATTGCGCTGGTTGCCCACGACCACTGCAAAGATATGCTTATGAAATGGGTCGATCGCCACAAAGCCGTGCTGGCACAGCACGCGTTGTCGGCGACCGGCACGACCGGAAACCTGGTGGCGCGCGCCACGGGTCTGGATGTGAATGCGCTGTTGAGCGGCCCGATGGGCGGCGATCAGCAGGTTGGCGCGCTGATCTCTGAAGGGAAAATTGATGTACTGATTTTCTTCTGGGACCCGCTGAACGCCGTGCCGCACGATCCGGACGTCAAAGCGCTGCTGCGCCTGGCGACCGTCTGGAACATTCCGGTGGCCACCAACGCCTCAACGGCAGATCTCATTATTCAGTCGCCGCATTTCAGCGACCCGGTGGATATTTTGATTCCGGATTATCAGCGTTATCTGGCAGATCGTCTTAAATAATTGATCAACCCGGCTATCACGCCGGGTTTCTTTTTCACGGTTTGCGCGCCACCGGTACATCCAGCTGTTTAAGAATGTCGACAAACGGCGATGGATTCTCTTTGTTGAACATCAACCACACGCGGTGTCGGGCGCGGGTCATCGCTACATACAACAGACGGCGTTCTTCGGCGTCGATAAAATCCTCCGGCTCCGGCAGCAACGCTTGTTCCATGATTGATTCCCGCGCGGGTGCCGGGAAACCATCCTGCCCTTCCTGCAAACCCAGCACAATCACGTAATCCGCCTGCTGACCCTTACTGGCATGCACGGTCATAAAATCGATATTCAGCTTCGGCCAACGGGTGGCGGCTTTTTCCAGTGCGGCCGGTTTCAGATGGTGATAACGCGCCAGCACCAGAATGCGCTGCTCCGCCGTGACGTAACCGCTTAGCTTGTCAAACAGCGCATCAAGCTGATCGTCCGGCAACAGGGTAACCGCCTTTTTATCACCGGCCGTCAGGCTGTTTAATGGCTTATGCAGCTGGTGCGGGTTTTGTTGAATAAAACGGTTGGCTATCTGACCGATGCGACCGTTGAAGCGATAGGTGGTATCCAGCGCGCAGTTATCGCCCTCGCCGAAATAGTGCGTAAAGGCCGTCGTAAGCGACAACTGTGCACCGCTGAAGCGATAAATTGCCTGCCAGTCATCCCCCACGGCAAATAGCGTGGTTTGTGAATTCTGCTTACGCAGCGCTGCCAGCAAGGCCGCGCGCTGTGGGGAGATATCCTGAAACTCATCGACCAGAATGTGTTTCCAGGGGCTGACAAAGCGCCCTTTTTCCAGCACGTTAATCGCCTGGTGAATCAGCCCGGAGAAGTCCACCGCGTTCTCTTCTTTTAGCGCGGTTTTCCACGCTTTCAGCAGCGGGGCCATCAGCTTAACGCGCTTGCCGAACAGTTCACGAACCTCTTCCGGCGCGTTGTCGATCATCTCAGCCTGGGTACCGCCATGCATACGCATCAGGCTCACCCAGCGATCCAGTCGGCTGCCCATCCGTTTGAGGATCTTCGCATCATTCCAGAAATTGTCTTCGCCAACCTCCCAGCCCATCTCTTCCTGTAACCATAAGCGCCAGCCCTTGGCCTGGGCTTTTTTCTCTTTACACTGCTGCTGCCAGCAGTCGGTGAAAAGTTTGTAGCGGGCGGCGGTGTCATTTTCCAGTTTGCTGACCACCGGCACTTTTTTACTGCCCTGCTGAATGATGTGCAACGCCAGGGAATGGAAGGTTCGCGCGGATATCGCATCCGTGTGCAGACGCTCCTGTATACGCTCATCCATCTCCTGCGCCGCTTTGCGCCCAAACGCCAGCAGTAAGATTTGCTCTGCCGCCGCTTCGCCGCGTGTCATCAGCCAGCCTGCGCGCGCCACCAGCACCGACGTTTTACCGCTACCTGCGCCCGCCAGCACCAGCAGTGAGCGTTCACCGTTCACCACCGCACGCGCCTGCGAATCGTTAAGCGGTGAGGATTCAACCTGTTCGAAGAAATCGGCGTACTGTTCCAGCATCGAGTCGGTATAGCGCTGATTATGCGCCTGACGGCTGGCTTCCACATCGTTGAGCCAGGCCTGACACTGCTGCCACGCCTCGCGACAGTTGTCGAAGCTATCGAGGCGACTCACCGGTACCGGCAAACCTTCCAGCGCATGCAAAATCCGTTGACGGATAGTCGCAGTCTGCTGGCGGGTAAGCCATTTCCCGACGTCGTTATTGTCAGCAATCTCTGCCAGCAGTTGCTGTAACACATCGGCGGAAATGTCGCTCATCTCCTGGCTCCATGCCTGCCATCGGGTGATTAAGTGACGATGAAAACGTTGGGTTTCGCCCCACTCTGTACCGTGCAGACGGACAACTTTATCTTCGGGCAGGACAAATTCCAGCTCGCCCCATACCAGCCCGCGCTTGCAGTTAATCGACAACAACTGATTGAAAGGAATGAGATATTCATGCTGTTCGCCCGATACCTTAACCCCCGCGTTGAGAAGCTCAACCCGATCGTAAGGATGCTGCGCCATGCGCTTGCCCAACGTTGTCGCTCTTAATTCCATCTTCGCCAAATCCTGACTTTTTCGATATCACACAGTGTAACCGCCAGAGAATAGGTGCTCCAGCGCAAAAAAACGTTACAATTACCCGGACTTATTATTCGCAGGCCGCACAGAGGATTTATGCGTACCGTTCTGAATATTTTAAATTTTGTATTAGGTGGTTTTGCCACAACCCTGGGTTGGCTGGTAGCAACATTCTTCAGCATCGTTTTTATTATCACTCTGCCGCTCACCCGTTCCTGCTGGGAGATAACCAAACTGTCGCTGCTCCCTTACGGCAACGAAGCGGTGCATGTTGATGAACTGGAGCCGCAGTCAAAAAACAGCGTGCTGAATGCGGGAGGCACCGTGCTCAATATTGTCTGGCTGGTGCTGTTTGGCTGGTGGCTGTGCCTGTCGCATATCGCGGTAGGTATTACACAATGCATCAGCATCATCGGGATCCCGGTGGGTATCGCCAACTTTAAAATCGCGGCGATTGCGCTGTGGCCGGTTGGCCGTCGCGTGGTACCGGTTGAAGTGGCTCGCGCCGCGCGTGAAGCCAATGCGCGTCGTCGCTTCCAGTAATCGGGGCTGAATCTCTTTATGTTAAGTCCCCTGCTACGCCGCTATACATGGAACAGCGCATGGCTTTATAACGTCAGGATTTTTATCGCCCTGTGTGGCACCACGGCGCTGCCGTGGTGGCTCGGTGATTCAAAACTGACTATTCCTTTAACCCTCGGCGTCGTTGCGGCGGCGCTGACCGACCTTGACGATCGTTTAGCCGGACGTCTGCGTAATCTGGTGATTACGCTTATCTGCTTCTTTATTGCTTCCGCTTCCGTCGAGTTGCTCTTCCCCTGGCCGTGGCTGTTTGCGCTGGGGCTGACGGTGTCGACCACCGGGTTTATTCTGTTAGGTTGCCTGGGGCAACGCTACGCGACGATAGCCTTTGGCGCGCTGCTGATTGCCATCTATACCATGCTGGGCGTTTCCCTCTATTCCCAGTGGTATCAGCAACCGATGCTGCTGATTGCCGGCGCGGTCTGGTATAACTTGCTGACGCTTACCGGGCATCTGATTTTCCCGATCCGCCCATTGCAGGATAATATCGCTCGAAGCTATGAACAGCTGGCTCATTATCTGGAACTGAAATCACGTCTGTTCGACCCGGACATTGAAGACGAAAACCAGGCCCCGCTGTATGAACTGGCGCTGGCAAACGGCAAGCTGATGGCGACGCTCAACCAGACCAAAACCTCGTTGCTGACGCGCCTGCGCGGCGACCGTGGCCAGCGCGGGACGCGTCGCACACTGCACTACTATTTTGTGGCGCAGGATATCCACGAGCGGGCCAGTTCCTCGCATATCCAGTATCAGACGTTGCGCGATAACTTCCGCTACAGCGATGTGATGTTCCGCTTCCAGCGTCTGCTGTCTATGCAGGCGCAGGCTTGCCAGCAGCTGTCGAAAGCGATTCTGCTGCGTACGCCTTACCAGCATGACAGCCGCTTTGAGCGGGCGTTTACCCATCTGGATGCCGCGTTAGATCGCGTTCGGGCAAGCGGCGCATCGCCAGAACAGATGAAAGCGTTGGGTTTTCTGCTTAACAACCTGCGGGCCATTGACGCGCAACTGGCAACCATTGAATCCGAACAGGCGCAAGAGCAGGCAAAAAGCGAAACGGAGACCCTGCTCGCCGATGACGGCCTGCACGGCTTCAGCGATATTCGCCTGCGTTTGAGCATGAATATGTCCCCTGAGTCCGCCCTGTTCCGTCATGCCGTAAGGATGTCGCTGGTGCTTTGCGCCGGATATGCATTTATTCAGCTTACCGGCCTGAACCACGGTTACTGGATTTTGCTCACCAGTCTGTTTGTCTGCCAGCCAAACTACAACGCCACGCGCCACCGTCTGGCGCTGCGTATTATCGGTACGCTGGTCGGTGTGGCGTTAGGTATCCCTGTTCTGCTGCTGGTGCCGTCCCTGGAAGGACAACTGGCGCTGATTGTGATAACCGGGGTGCTGTTCTTCGCTTTCCGTAATGTGCAATATGCCCATGCCACCATGTTCATTACCCTGCTGGTATTGTTGTGCTTCAACCTGCTGGGCGAAGGCTTTGAGGTGGCGTTACCGCGCGTTATCGACACGCTGATAGGGTGTGGTATCGCCTGGTTCGCCGTCAGTTTTATCTGGCCGGACTGGAAGTTCCGCGACCTCCCGCGGGTGCTGGCGCGCGCGGTGGATGCCAACTGCCGCTATCTGGATGCCATCCTCGAACAGTATCATCAGGGCCGCGATAACCGTCTTGCTTATCGCATCGCCCGCCGCGACGCGCATAACCGCGATGCTGAGCTGGCGTCGGTGGTATCAAACATGTCGACGGAACCCAAGGTCACCAATGAGATGCGGGAAACTGCGTTCCGTCTGCTATGCCTGAACCATACGCTCACCAGCTATATCTCCGCGCTGGGCGCACACCGTGAAAAGCTGACTAACCCGGATATTCTGGCGCTGCTGGACGATGCCGTGTGCTATGTCGATGACGCTTTCCATCATCTGCCAACGGATGAAGAACGCGTTCAGGAAGCGCTGACCGGGCTGGCGGAGCGCATCCGCCATCTTGAACCGCGCCCGGACAGTAAAGAGCCGTTGGTTCTGCAACAAATTGGCTTGCTCGTTGCCCTGCTGCCGGAAATCTGCCGTCTGCAGCAACGCGTTCTTGCCTAATCGGTCTGGGCGGGCGTGTGGATACTCAGCGCGCTTGCCCAGTCAATTAACTCATCGCGCCGCCGCAGCGGAACGGCTGCGGCATGAACGCCCGTCAATGCCCCTTCGAGCGATAAAATAAACCCCACGCTCAAATTCTCGCGTAGCCGACGTAATTTCGCCCATGCGTCTTTTGCGCCCAGTCGTTGCAAATCTGCCACATTACATATTCCGGCCTCCGCCATAAGCAGTTCCATATGAAAGGAAAGATTTGGCAGATCCTTTAATCGTTGCGATACCAGACGCCCTTTTTTCTCCCGTTGCGCATCTTTTAACGAATACTTACTTAATCGCAGCAACATTTTTTGGTTCTGCCATAGCGCCTCATCCACGCGGAAATAGTTAAGTTGAAGCGGGCCACCTCGCTTTTTAAGCGTCAGAAGCGGCGTTTTCACTTTGCGTTGATACACCGCTGTATCTTCACAGGCCCGAAGATAAAGTTCCCCTTCTGAGACCATGGCGAAAACGGTGTTGTTAACCGAAAGACTATAACCGCCAAACAGCGAACGGGAGCGCACGACGCCCAGTGGTGCGAGGTATTCCTGGGATTGATAAATCCGTTTATAAGATATTTTTTTCATGATTATCCCTTACTAATCATGCAATTAGGAGCATTAAAGTCGTTAATAGATCCAGTAATGAGCAACATAAGAAACTTACGCCAGCACGGCAAGAATTGCGTGAATTTGATGTGCGATTTTGCGAGTCGCTTTCAGAAAATGAGGTTGATCTTTGGTGACAGGGGTAGTACTGTATATTCATACAGTAACCCACAAGGTTGGATTAGCTATGTATACATCTGGTGTTGTAAATCGTTCTTCCGTCGCGGCAGCGCCTGCGACCCATCGCGCATTCGCGTCTTCTGTACAGGCCTCCCCTGCCCTGGTGAGCGAAGTGGTTTATCGTGAAGATCAGCCCATGATGGCGCAGTTACTGCTGCTACCTTTATTGCAACAACTGGGTCAGCAATCTCGCTGGCAGCTATGGCTCACGCCGCAACAAAAGTTGAGCCGCCAGTGGGTTCAGGCTTCCGGTCTGCCATTGTCCAAGGTCATGCAGCTTCGCCAGATGTCCTCGTACAACATGCTCGACTCCATGGCGCGCGCATTACGTACAGGAAACTATAGTGTGGTTATCGCCTGGGTGGCGGAAGAATTGTCGGAGCAGGAACATGCCCGGTTGATGAGCGCGGCCGAGGAAGGCAATGCCATGGCGTTTATCATGCGCCCGGTTAACTCGTCCTCTCATCCAGCAGGACAACTGAATGGGCTAAAAATTCACTCAAATTTGTATCATTAAAAGAAATTAGGAATTTTCCTGGAATTTTTTTTGCAGTCTCGTTACGGGCATGTTTCAGGAGCTGGAAATCCTGTGAACGCTGGTGTGATGCGGTTCTCAGAATTTTATCTCGCATAAATTCTAGCCGTAAATGTTAAATATTGTGTATACAACCCCTTTTTTTTCATATGCCTGACGGAGTTCACACTTGTAAGTTTCCAACTACGTTGTAGACTTTACATCGCCAGGGGTGATCAGCTTACGCCGCAGAGATCTGCTGAGTAATTAATAAGTCACGCCCCCGGTGAAGGATTTAACCGTGAGTCTTTTAGATTTTCATGGCAAATTTTGGATGATAACGAGGCGCAAAAAATGAAAAAGACAGCTATCGCGATTGCAGTGGCACTGGCTGGTTTCGCTACCGTAGCGCAGGCCGCTCCGAAAGATAACACCTGGTATACTGGTGCTAAACTGGGCTGGTCTCAGTTCCACGATGTCGGCAACAACCAGATCAACAACAACGGTCCGACCCATGAAAGCCAACTGGGCGCTGGTGCCTTCGGTGGTTATCAGGTTAACCCGTACGTTGGTTTCGAAATGGGTTATGACTGGTTAGGTCGTATGCCGTACAAAGGCAGCGAGCAGAACGGTGCTTTCAAAGCTCAGGGCGTTCAGCTGACCGCTAAACTGGGTTACCCAATCACTGACGATCTGGACATCTACACTCGTCTGGGTGGTATGGTTTGGCGTGCAGACGCTAAAAACAACGACGGCTTCAAAGACCACGACACTGGCGTATCCCCAGTATTCGCTGGCGGCGTTGAATACGCGGTTACCCGTGACATCGCTACCCGTCTGGAATACCAGTGGACTAACAACATCGGTGACGCGAACACCGTTGGTGGTCGTCCGGACAACGGCCTGCTGAGCGTAGGTGTTTCCTACCGTTTCGGCCAGCAGGAAGATGCAGCTCCAGTAGTTGCACCGGCTCCGGCTCCGGCTCCAGAAGTACAGACCAAACACTTCACTCTGAAGTCTGACGTTCTGTTCAACTTCAACAAAGCAACGCTGAAACCAGAAGGCCAGCAGGCTCTGGATCAGATGTACAGCCAGCTGAGCAACCTGGATCCGAAAGACGGTTCCGTAGTTGTTCTGGGCTTCACTGACCGCATCGGTTCTGACGCTTACAACCAGGGTCTGTCCGAGAAACGTGCTCAGTCCGTTGTTGATTACCTGATCTCTAAAGGTATTCCTTCTGACAAAATCTCTGCACGTGGCATGGGCGAATCCAACCCGGTTACCGGCAACACCTGTGACAACGTGAAAGCTCGCGCTGCACTGATCGACTGCCTGGCCCCGGATCGTCGCGTAGAGATCGAAGTTAAAGGCATCAAAGACGTTGTAGCTCAGCCGCAGGCTTAAGTTATCGTCTTATGAAAAAACCCCGCAATGCGGGGTTTTTTTTTGGCCTGAAGAAAAGGTTTAAACGATTATTCTTTGCCTAATAGCGCCTGTAAATCCTGCTTCAGGGTGCTCATCTTCGAAGCATATTTCTCTTTGTTTTCCGCGTCTTCAATCAGCTGCACAATGGTTTCTGACAGCGTTTTGCCGCGCCGCTGCGCAAGACCCGCCAGGCGCTGCCAGACGGCGAACTCCAGATCTATCGACTTCTTACGCGTATGCTGATGCTCGGCGTTAAAATGGCGTTTGCGGCGTGCGCGAATCGTCTGCTTCATACGGTTCACCAGGCCGGGATTGATATTCTGCGCAATCCACTCATTCACCTGTACCGGCTCATGCTCAAGTTTCAGCAGGAGATCAACCGCTTCCTGCGCGGCGCTGGTTTCAATGTAACGGGTGATCGGTTCGCCTTCCCGGTGCTTCTTCACCAGGTACTTCCACTTCCACCCGCTCTCAAGATTTTCCAGTTGTTGATATTTCATTGCGATCCCAAGGTGACCGTGTAACTCTTTTCAGGATATCAGTTTTTTGCCAATGTGCTGAGTAGAAATCAGTGAGTGTGAAGACAATGTCGGCGATATCAGAATAACCGCCCTATTCTCCGTGAGCTTCCCTGCGGCATAAGGTATAATCTCGCGCTTTACATCTGACTAAAAATAGCGACTTTGACCATAAATACTCTTTCCCGGCGCGACCTTGCCCCTGCGACTGATGCGTACCAGGCGCTATTTACACTGCCTGAAATCTCGTCAGTTAATGAATCCTTATTCAGCGAGCTGCAGGCTCGTTTGCACTATGCTCTGGAGCAGTTTCTGCACCCTCAGGGCGTCAGCGACTTCTTACTGGTGAAAGCACCAGAAGAAAAAGCGTACCTGCAGCTGCTCAACAACACGACCCACACCTTGCGTGGCGATTCAGCGTCTCGCCTGACCGGCGTGAACTATACCATCGCCGCAGGTCAGGTCAGCGTCTCTCCGGCAACGTCGCCGGACGATAATTTTGCAAGCATCGGCCCGGTCATTTTTGCCGACTGGGTGGAAGCTGAGCAGCTGTTCGGCTGCGTGCGTCAGTTTAATGGCGATATTTCGCTTCAGCCTGGTCTGGTGCACAAAGCCAACGGTGGCGTGCTCATACTCTCTCTGCGCGCATTACTGGCTCAGCCCCTGCTGTGGATGCGTCTAAAATCACAGGTGACCCAGCAGCGTTTTGAGTGGCTATCCTTTGATGAGTCACGTCCGTTGCCCGTCACGATCCCTTCCATGCCGCTGTCGCTGAAAGTGATGCTGGTTGGCGATCGTGACGCGCTGGCCGATTTCCAGGAGATGGAACCTGAACTGGCGGAAAAATCGCTCTACTGCGAATATGAAGACAATCTGCAGCTCACCGATGAAGAGACCATCAAACAGTGGTGTCAGTGGGTTCAGCAGGTCGCGCGTGATGCAGACCTGCCGATGCTCGCGGCCGATGCCTGGCCGCGTCTGATTCAGGAAGGCGCTCGCTACACCGGCGATCAGGAAACGCTGCCGCTTTGTCCGCTGTGGATTAGCCGCCAGTTGCGCGAAACCGCGCCGTTCTGCGAAGGCGAAACCATTGGCGACGAGCAGCTCAAAACGATGCTCGAACAGCGTCAGTGGCGCGAAGGTTATCTGGCCGAGCGTATGCAGGACGAAATCCTGCTTGAGCAGATTCTGATTGAAACAGAAGGTGAATGCGTCGGGCAGATTAACGCTCTGTCGGTGATTGAATTCCCAGGGCACCCGCGCGCCTTTGGTGAACCTTCCCGTATCAGCTGCGTCGTGCACATCGGTGACGGCGAATTCACGGATATCGAACGCAAAGCTGAACTTGGCGGCAATATTCACGCCAAAGGCATGATGATTATGCAGGCGTTTCTGATGTCGGAACTCGAGCTCGATCAGCAGATCCCGTTCTCTGCATCGTTAACCTTTGAACAGTCCTACAGCGAAGTGGATGGCGACAGCGCGTCCATGGCTGAGCTGTGCGCCTTGATTAGCGCCCTCTCCGGCGTGCCGATTAATCAAAGCATCGCTATCACCGGTTCCGTCGATCAGTTTGGGCGCGCGCAGCCGGTTGGCGGTCTGAATGAAAAAATTGAAGGTTTCTTTGCTATCTGTCTGCAACGCGGCTTAAACGGTAAACAGGGCGTAATCATTCCTAACGCCAATGTGCGCCATTTAAGTTTGTCAGCGGAAGTTCAGGAAGCCGTGGAGGCCGGACAATTTTCTATCTGGGCGGTCGATGATGTGACCGAGGCTCTGCCGCTTCTCACCCAACTGAACTGGGATGCTGAAGGGCAGACGACATTGTTGCAAACGATTCAGGAACGTATCGCGCAGGCCTCGCAGCCCGACGCGCGGCATCGTTATCCGTGGCCGCTGCGCTGGCTGGGCTGGTTCAATTCGAACTGATCGGACTTGTTCAGCGTACACGTGTTAGCTATCCTGCGTCCCGAACTCAAAATAAGGCTTACTGAAAACATGGTAGATAAACGCGAATCTTATACAAAAGAAGATCTTCTTGCCTCTGGTCGCGGTGAACTGTTTGGCGCGAAAGGCCCGCAGTTGCCAGCCCCTAGCATGCTGATGATGGATCGTGTCGTTAAAATGACCGAAACCGGCGGCAATTTTGATAAGGGCTATGTTGAAGCAGAGCTCGATATCAACCCGGACCTGTGGTTCTTCGGTTGCCACTTCATTGGCGACCCGGTGATGCCAGGCTGCCTGGGTCTGGACGCCATGTGGCAGCTGGTAGGCTTCTACCTTGGCTGGCTTGGCGGTGAAGGCAAAGGCCGTGCGCTAGGCGTGGGTGAAGTGAAATTCACCGGTCAGGTTCTGCCGACCGCGAAGAAAGTGACCTACCGTATTCACTTCAAACGCATTGTTAACCGCCGTCTGATCATGGGCCTGGCGGATGGCGAAGTGCTGGTAGATGGTCGTCTGATCTATACCGCTAACGACCTGAAGGTTGGGTTGTTCCAGGATACTTCTGCGTTCTAAGACCCCGTATTAACGCGAAACCTCCGCATAGCGGAGGTTTCTTCTAAAGAGACAGCGTCAGGCGATAACTGTCCTGTCCTCCATGGCTTCTCGCCAGCCTCCGAGCCAGTGTGAACGTTGATTTAACGTCTGGTAAGGACAAATCTCCTTCGACTTACCGGCAATACCGGCCTGATACCCACGCTGATGTGCCCGTTCCAGGCGATCTCGTTTTTGTCTCTTCATGCCTCGTTTCCCTCATTACTTTTATCTGGTGGAAATGAAAACAGTGATTACAAAGTGTGCAACCACACATTACGAATAACCTGAATCATCACGATCGTCAATGCGCAAAATTCACGCCAGTGTCATATTTGTGAGCTACGCAAGAGTTCATTTGTACAAAAAATGTGAGGTGGGACAACTAAGCTGCTGAGCATAAAAACAAAAAAACCGCCGTGGATTTTGCATCCACGACGGCCTTAAGCATTATTAATTCTACTTATAGTTGCTGATTGAGAGAGCGGGCAATAGAGACCGCTTCCTGGCTCCAGGCTTGCGCCAGCATTTTCACCATCTCATCATAACCATCTTTCTGCTGCGCCAGCTCAATGTGGAACGGACGCTTAATTAGCTGCCCCTGATGGTTCAGCAGCCATTCACCGCTGACAATCACTTTCCCATCATAGCGCCCGTGGAAGCCATTCACCGACACGTTGAGCGTATCCTGATCGTGGCCCAGGGGTTGCGACGCAATCACCCAACCTGGCAACTGGTTGCTCAGGTTGGCGATGAGCGTGGTACGCAGCTGTTGGTCAAGCGGGCTGGCCCACAGGTTATTGCTGGCAATCACGTACTGCACATCACTGGTCTGATACACCACGCCGCTCCCGGCGAGGTAATCAGGAACCGAGACCTGCTCTACCCACAACAGATGGCTACCGGAGCTGGCGCTGTTTTGCACAGTGCCTTTGTCCAATGGCAACTGGTAGTAGGTTTTATTCTCACCGCTGCTGCTACAGGCTGCCAGCAGGCAGGCCGCCGCCAGCACTATCCATTTTTTCATTGTTTCGCCCTCTTAGGCTCTGGATCTTTTTTATCCTTCGCTTCAAACACCAGCGCGTTACTCTTCTCGTTCAGCGTTTTCAGAACCGGTTGCAGCTCACGCAGCACCTGATCCAGACGTTGCATATCCGCGACCATTTTGTTGTAAGCAGCCGAGCCCGGCTGGAAGCCCTGCATACTGCGATTCAACTCGCGCAGCGTTTTCTGCATGTCTTCTGGCAGTTGCTGCATCGACTGGCTGGCCGTTATCTTATTCAGATTATCCAGCGTTGTTTGCAGCTGACGCATAGTGCGCTGGCTTTCGGTCAACGTATTAGTCGCCTGCTCGATCATCGGATTCAGCGGCAGGTTGTTGAATTTGTCCAGCGTATCCATCAGACGCTGCTGGATCTGCGCCAGGCCACCGCTCACGGTCGGGATAATCTGATAACCGCTAAACTCACGGATACCGGTCATCTGCGGCTCTTTCGGATAGAAGTCCATGTCAACATAGAGCGCGCCGGTCACCAGGTTACCGGTTTTCAGAGAGCCGCGCAGGCCACGTTTCATCAGTTCTTCAAGATGTTGTCCCAGATCCGGATGCTCACCCAACTGATTTGCCAGACGTTCCGGCTCAATGCGGATCAGCACCGGAATACGGTAATCATTATTCAGCGCCTGACGCAGACCTTTAACATCAAACGGAACCTGCGCCACGGTGCCCAGACGAATGCCGCGGAATTCCACCGGCGCGCCCGGTTGCAGGCCACGAACGGAATCTTTGAAGAACATCAGGTAATCAAGATGCTCTGTATACAGGGAGTCCTGAATACTTTTCTGATCGTCATACAGTCTGAACTCGCTCTTTTCAGTTACCGGCTGGCCAAGATCCAGCCCTTCCGGCACGTCAAAGCTTACCCCACCGCTAAACAGCGTGGTGAGCGACCCCATCTCTACGCGCATCCCGGCAGAGGTCAGATCGACCGCCACGCCGCTGTCTTTCCAGAAACGCACGTTGCTGGTCACCAGACGATCGTTTGGCGCGGTAATAAACAGCTGGTAGCTGATTGTACGTTTCTGCGCATCAAAGGTGCTGGTTTCAACGGAGCCCACACGGTAGCCACGGAACAACACCGGATCGCCCGGATTGAGCTGACCGGCCTTTTTGCTGTCGAGGATCACCCGGATACCCTTCGCATCCGGCGGTGCCAGCGGCGGTTGATCCAGTAGCTGGTAATCATCCTGCTGCCCACCTTTGTTGCCTGGCTGCAATTCGATATAGGCGCCAGAAAGCAGCGTACCTAATCCGCTGATCCCTTCACGCCCAACCTGCGGCTTCACAACCCAGAAAACGGAATCTTTATGCAGCAGTTTTTCCATGCCGGCATTGAGACGCGCTTTAATCTCTACGTGCGTAAGATCGTCCGTCAGCGTGGTGCTTTCCACCACGCCCACGTCAACGCTACGACTTTTGATCGTGGTTTTACCGCCTTCAATTCCCTCGGCATTGGTGGTGATGAGCGTCACCTCCGGCCCCTGGTGGCTGTAGTGGTAAAACAGGATCCATGCACCAATCAGCGCAGTGACAATCGGGAAGATCCAGACCGGAGACCAGTTCTTCACCTTCTGCACTTTGGCCTCCCCACTCTTCGTTTCCATGTTATTACGATTCCTCATGGCTTGATTCCGGATCCCGATCCCACGACAGTCGAGGATCAAAGGTCATTGCCGAAAACATGGTCATTATCACGACCAGCGCAAACATTAGTGCGCCCATCGCCGGGTAGATGTTCATCAGTCCGCCCATTCTTACTAATGCAGAAAGCACTGCTATTACAAACACATCGATCATCGACCAGCGGCCAACGAATTCCACCACCTCATAAATCAGATGCATGCGCTCGCTGTCGCGACGTCCATGCCCTTTCGCATCCCAGCACAGCCACGCAATGGCAATCATCTTCAGCGTCGGCACCATAATACTGGCAATAAAAATGACCATCGCTACCGGGTAGGAGCCTTCGCTCCACAGCAAAATCACCCCGGCGAGAATCGTCGAGGGCATTTTGTCGCCCAGCAGGTCGGTAATCATGATCGGCAGAATATTCGCCGGAAGATAAAGAATGATAGAAGTGACCAGCAGCGCCATCGTCCATTGCAGGCTGTTTTTGCGGCGCACATATCCTTTTGAGTGACAACGCGGGCAGATATGTTCATCGGCAGGCAAAATGGCGGTGCAACACGCGCACGAACGCAGCCCCTGGCGAATGCCCGTTACGCCGGGCTGGGGTTCCGTTTTCAGCACCGGCATCGGGGCAATGTCGTCCCATAGCCAACGGCGATCGACGCACTGAAAAGTGCGCAACTGCAGAATGCAGAAAAGACACCAGGGTATGAAACTGCTGCCAATACCGATATCACCATAGGCCATCAGCTTCACGAAACTGACCAGCACCCCAGCGAGAAAGATTTCTGCCATGCCCCAGGATTTCAGCTGAAACAGAATTCTGGCGAGATAGGCTTTCATACTGACCGGCATTTTCACCCGATTCACCAGCAATAAAACGGTGATCAGGCAAAAGGCAGGCACCAGCTGCACAAACAGCATAAAGAAGGTGCCCAGGCTGGCGTAGTCCTCGGAAAACAGCACGCGCGGAATTTCCAGCAGCTCAATTTCGCTGTTAACCCCAGCTACCTTCATATAAATAAAGGGGAAGAGGTTCGCCAGCACCAGCATGAAAAGCGCGACAATGGCATAAGCAGTGGGACGGGTTCTCGGCTCGTCCCATACGGTGGTCAGCGTCGTGCCGCAGCGTGGGCACTCCGCTTTATGTCGATGTTCAAGGTGCGGCAACGCCACCAGCATGTCACATTGACGGCAAAGAATATGCCGCGCGGCATGATGTTGTTCGCACATGAAAACTCCTCGGTATCAGGCACCGTTTTTTAACGCTTCCAGGTATTCCCAGCGTTCAAACGCCTCTTCTAACGCCTGCTCGGCCTGCGTCAGATCAGACAACACTTTTTGCGTATGATCGTGCGGCTGGCTGAAGAAGGAGGCATCAGCAACCTGTGCCTGCAACGATTCCAGATTCGCTTCCAGCTCTTCCAGCTTTTGCGGAAGCTGCTCCAGCTCGCGCTGCAGGTTATAGCTTAGTTTGGTACTGGTTCGCTTAACAGTTTCTGCTTTCGACTGCGTCGCTTCGGCTGTTTTCTTAACAATAGCTTGTTTTTGCGCCTGTGATTGGCTCTGTTGCCCGCGCGCATCGTGATAACCACCGACATACTGACCAATTTTACCGTTGCCTTCAAAGATCCAGCACTCGGTGACGGTGTTATCAACAAATTGACGATCGTGGCTGACCAGCAAAACGGTGCCCTGATAACCATCAATCAGCTCTTCCAGCAGTTCGAGCGTTTCGACATCCAGGTCGTTGGTCGGTTCATCGAGAATCAATAGGTTGCTGGGTTTTAGGAATAATCGAGCAAGCAGCAAGCGGTTACGCTCACCACCGGAAAGCGCACGCACCGGCGTCATGGCGCGTTTCGGATGGAACAGGAAGTCCTGTAAATAACCCAGGATATGGCGAGGTTTACCATTCACCATCACTTCCTGTTTGCCTTCCGCAAGGTTGTCCATCACCGTTTTATCCGGGTCCAGCTCTGCGCGGTGCTGATCGAAGTAAGCCACTTCCAGCTTGGTACCGACATGAATTCGACCACTGTCGGCCTGTAACTGACCCAGCATCAGTTTCAGCAGCGTGGTTTTACCGCAGCCGTTCGGGCCAATCAGCGCGATTTTATCGCTACGCTGCACCTGAGCGGAGAAATCTTTCACCAGTACTTTGCCGTCAACCTGGTAGTTAACATCTTCCATTTCAAAGACGATTTTACCGGAGCGAGACGCTTCTTCGACCTGCATTTTGGCGCTGCCCATCACTTCACGGCGGGCGCTGCGTTCATTACGCATCGCTTTCAGCGCGCGAACGCGGCCTTCGTTACGGGTACGACGCGCTTTGATGCCCTGACGGATCCACACTTCTTCCTGCGCCAGTTTGCGATCGAACTCGGCGTTTTGCAGATCTTCAACACGCAGTGCCTCTTCTTTTTCGATGAGGTACTGATCGTAGTTGCCCGGATAGGTAACCAGCTTACCGCGATCGAGATCGACAATACGGGTGGCCATATTGCGGATAAACGAACGGTCGTGCGAGATGAAAATAATGGTGCCTTTGAATGTCTTCAGGAACCCTTCCAGCCAGTCGATGGTTTCGATATCGAGGTGGTTCGTCGGTTCGTCAAGCAGCAGCACGCGCGGCGCGCTCACCAGCGCACGGCCTAACGCCGCTTTACGCAACCAGCCGCCGGAGAGTGATGCCAGCTCCATATCAGGTTCGAGGCCTAACTGCGCCAGCACCTCGTTAATGCGGTTTTCAAGCTGCCACAGGCCATGGTGATCCAGCTGTTCCTGGATTTTCGCCAGTTCCTGTAAATTCTTATCGCTCGGGTCGGTCATGACCAGATGCGAGACATCGTGATAACGCTTCAGGTAAACCGCTTGTTCTTCAATGCCTTCGGCCACGAAATCATACACGCTGCCCTGCACGTTGCGCGGCGGATCCTGTTGCAGACGCGCCACAACCAGGTCCTGTTCGTAAATGATACGCCCGTCGTCCAGACCCTGCTCGCGGTTAAGGATCTTCATCAGCGTCGATTTGCCCGCGCCGTTACGGCCAACCAGACAGACACGTTCGTTATCTTCGATATGCAGTTCAGCATTATCGAGGAGTGGCGCATCGCTGAAGGACAGCCACGCGCCATGCATACTAATTAATGACATTCTTTATTCCTTTCAGGCTGCGGTAATCAGCCAGCAGTTGTGGATCTGACGGTTACGGGCGAAATCCTGAGACTGTGTTTTATGGGTAATGTCTTGTGCTTTCAGTCCCAGTTCGGCCAGGCCGTCGTGATCCATACGGAAACCGCGTTTGTTGTTCGAGAACATGATGGTGCCGCCTTTACGCAGCAGACGCTTCAGGTCTTTCATCAGGCGCAGGTGATCGCGCTGAACATCAAACGCATCTTCCATACGTTTTGAGTTGGAGAAGGTCGGCGGATCGATGAAGATCACGTCGAACTGTTCGTCGGTATCGCGCAGCCAGGCGAGCACATCCGCCTGCATCAGGCGATGAGCGCGACCGGTCAGGCCATTCAGACGCAGGTTGCGCTCGGCCCACTCGAGGTAGGTGCGCGACATATCGACAGTGGTCGTGGAACGCGCGCCGCCCAGGCCCGCGTGAACGCTGGCGCTACCGGTGTAGGAGAAGAGGTTAAGGAAATCTTTGCCTTTACTCATCTGACCCAGCATGCGACGGGCGATGCGGTGGTCAAGGAACAGGCCAGTATCGAGATAATCCGTCAGGTTAACCCACAGGCGGGCGTTATATTCGCTCACCTGCATGAAGTCGCCCTTCTCGTTCATTTTCTCGTACTGATTTTTGCCTTTCTGGCGCTCACGGGTTTTCAGCACCAGTTTATTCGGCGCGATGCCCAGCACCGAGATAGTGGCGGCGATAATATCAAACAGGCGCTGGCGTGCTTTGTGCGCATCAACGGTCTTCGGCGGCGCATACTCCTGCACGACGACCCAGTCGGCGTAGCGGTCGACGGCCACGTTATACTCCGGCAGGTCAGCATCGTACAGGCGATAGCACTCAATGCCTTCCTGCTTCGCCCACTTCTCAAGTTTCTTGAGATTTTTACGCAGGCGGTTGGCGTAATCTTCCGCAACGGTGGCTTTCACTTCGCCAGTGCTTTCCGCAACATGATAGTTCTTCTGGATACAATCCAGCGGGCCGTTTTTGGCTTTAAACTGGCGCTCAGCACGCAGTGACACGCAGCTCAGCAGTTCCGGCGAGGCGCTGAACAGCGACAGGTTCCAGCCGCCAAACTGGCTTTTCATGATGCGGCCCAGCAGGCTGTGCAGGGCAATTAGCGCCGGTTCGCTCTCCAGACGCTCGCCGTATGGCGGGTTGCTGATAACGGTCCCGTACGGGCCTTTCGGCAGCGGATTGGTCAGCTGCGCCACGTCTTTTTGTTCGAAGGTAATCAGCTCGCCAATACCGGCGCGACGGGCGTTGCTGCGCGCAATCTCCACGACGCGACGGTCGGTATCAGAGCCGTAGAAACGCGATTCATACGCCGCAAGACCTGCGCGTGCGCGGGTTTGCGCATCGGCTTTCACTTCCTGCCAGATAGCGTCGTCGTGCTGCGCCCAGCCGCCAAAGCCCCAGTGGCCACGATGCAGCCCCGGCGCGCGATCGGTCGCCCACATTGCCGCTTCAATCAGCAGCGTACCGGAACCACACATCGGATCGAGCAGCGGTGTCCCCGGCACCCAGCCAGAACGCATGACAATCGCCGCCGCGAGGTTTTCTTTGATCGGCGCCAGACCGGTGCGATCGCGGTAGCCGCGCAGATGCAGGCCCTCACCGCTCAGATCGAGAGAGATAAACGCCTTCTCTTTGTTCAACCGCACGTTGATGCGCAGGTCAGGATTTTCACGATCGACATTCGGGCGCGGCAAATTCTTGCGCGTAAACGCATCAACGATGGCGTCTTTTACTTTCAGCGCACCGTACTGGCTGTTACGGATCTCATCGTTCAGCCCGTTAAAGCTCACGGCAAAAGTGGCGTTCGGGGTGAAGATCTCCGTCCAGTTGATCGCCTGCACGCCGAGATAGAGGTCCAGATCGCTCCAGACACTGCACTCGCCCAGCGGCATCATGATGCGCGACGCCAGGCGACTCCACATCAGGCTTTGATAAAGAAGGCGCGTGTCTCCCTGAAAATGGACCCCACCCTGGGTTACTTTGCACTCTTGCGCGCCCAGACCTTCCAGTTCAGTTTTTAACAGCTCTTCCAGCCCACGGGCCGTACTGGCAAACAGAGAATTCATATCATCACTTTTACTTGCAGAAAATTGTTGCGCATTATAGCCAATCTCGGCCCCATGTCATAAAGTTAAAGGCTTATTTCTGACTCAGGGAATGCGTCATGCTGACGTTATCGCGACTTTTCATTCACCCGGTGAAATCCATGAGGGGTATCGGGCTCACTCACGCCTTCGCGGATATCAGCGGAATGGCGTTTGACCGCATCTTTATGGTGACCGAACCCGATGGCACGTTTATCACCGCGCGACAGTACCCGGCGATGGTGCGCTTCACCCCCGCAATTCTGCGCGACGGCCTGCATCTTACGGCTCCTGACGGCAGTAGTGCGCTGGTGCGTTTTGTCGATTTCACTGCGCAGGCTGAGCCGACGGAAGTATGGGGCAACCATTTTACCGCCCATATCGCCCCGGATGCGATCAATCAATGGCTGTCACCGTTCTTTAAACGCGATGTGCAGCTGCGCTGGCTTGGCGATAACCTCACGCGCCGTGTAAAACGTCACGACGCGGTGCCGCTCTCCTTTGCCGATGGTTTCCCCTACCTGCTGACCAACGAAGCCTCGCTGCGCGATTTACAGCAGCGCTGCCCGGCCAGTGTCAAAATGGAACAGTTCCGCCCCAATCTGGTGGTGACCGGCGCGCAGGCGTGGGAAGAAGACAGCTGGAAAACCCTGCGTATTGGCGAGGTGGTATTTGACGTGGTGAAGCCGTGCAGCCGCTGCATTTTCACCACCATTAGCCCGGAAAAAGGCCAGAAACACCCGGCAGGCGAACCGCTGCACACGCTGCAATCATTCCGCACCGCGCAGGATAACGGCGACGTCGATTTCGGCCAGAACCTGATCCCGCGCAACAGCGGCGTGGTTCGCGTGGGCGACGAAGTGGAAGTCCTCACCACCGGGCCCGGCAAACTGTATGGCGCGGGCGCAGATGACGACACGTTAGCCGTTGAAGATAACGCGGCCACAAAAGTCGATATCAGTTGGCAGGGACAAACCTTTAACGGGAATAACCAGCAGGTGTTACTGGAACAGCTCGAACAGCAGGGAATTCGTATTCCCTACTCCTGCCGCGCCGGAATTTGCGGAAGCTGCCGCATTACGCTGGAAGAAGGTGAAGTGAGTCCGCTCAAGAAGAGCGCGATTGGCAACGATGGCACCATACTGTGCTGTAGCTGTGTGCCAAAAACCGCGTTGAAATTGCGAAGTTAAACCGCCTGCTCCAGGCTGTAACCCGCCAGGCCTGGCTGGGGTTGCAGCCTGTCATTCATCACTTTGATAGCATCGCCCAACTGCATAGTTCGCCCGGCCAGCACCAGCCCCGGCTGCGCCAGCAGACACAGCGCAGCGTTCTCACCCGGCTCCACCACCAGCAGATTGACCTGTTGATCGGTATCGCTCAGCCAAACGCTCGCCGCATCGCCCGTCACCGGGGACCAGCAATCGCCATGGGCGCGGAAATGCCAGCTTTTTGGCATTTGCGGCTTCAGGAAGCGAATCGCCACCAGCGCATTAAGAATGAGTTCAGCGCGATGTTCTTTAGAGAGTTCGAGGTCGCGGCATTTTTCTTCAAAGGAGAAGTAAAGCGCGGCGTCATCGACGCAGAATCCCGTAGGGTCGAAGGCGTCAGGGGTTAACATCCGGCGAGCAAAACGCGAACGGAACAACATGCCATTGGCTAAATCGAGCATCATACGATCGTGCTCTTCATCATAATACCAACGCCAGTTATCGTCTGGTTTAATTCGCATTGTCCGCTCCCCTCATTTCAGCATCCGTTTGCTGTGTAATCTTTCCCGCGTCGTTTTTACTGCCTAAATAATAAAAGACTAAAATGTTTAAATAAGCAACAATGAGGAAATATAAAGCAACCAGGGCTTAAAATAAAGCCCTGGTTCACATAATGAGATAAAAGATTAGATGTGGGTAACGATTTCTTTAATCAGCGGCGGGCCTTTAAAAATAAACCCGGAATAGATCTGCACCAGCGTCGCCCCGGCTGCCACCTTCTCGCGGGCGGCGATAACGGAGTCAATTCCGCCTACGCCAATAATAGGCAAGCGCCCGTTTAATTCGCCGGAGAGCATACGGATAATTTCGGTGCTTTTTAATTGCAATGGACGACCACTCAGACCACCGGTTTCATCGCAATTTTTCATCCCCTGAACCAGAGAACGATCCAATGTAGTATTGGTGGCTATCACCCCATCAATATTATGGCGAACTAAACTATCGGCAACCTGGATCAACTCTTCAACAGAAAGATCCGGCGCGATCTTCACCGCCACAGGAACATATTTATGGTGCTTCGCCTGGAGTTCTGCCTGCTTATTTTTAATACTGGAAAGCAGATCGTCCAGCGCGTCGCCATATTGCAGCGTACGCAGGCCTGGGGTATTTGGCGACGAGATGTTGATGGCAATATATCCGGCGTAGGCATAGATTTTTTCCATACAAATCAGATAGTCATCTTTACCCTGTTCAACCGGCGTATCTTTATTTTTACCGATATTAATACCCAGCACGCCGTCAAAATGTGCTTTTTTAACGTTCTCTACCAGGTTATCAACACCCAGGTTATTAAAGCCCATACGGTTGATCAAACCTTCGGCATCAACCAGACGGAAGATCCTCGGCTTATCGTTCCCCGGCTGTGGGCGCGGTGTGACGGTACCGATTTCGATCGAACCAAAACCCATCGCACCGAGCGCATCAATGCACTCGCCATTTTTGTCCAGACCTGCCGCCAGACCCAGCGGATTTTTGAAGGTCAATCCCATACAGCTCACCGGTTTTGAAGGCACTTTCTGGCGAACCAGCGCTTCAAACGGCGTTCCGGTTACCCGGCGTAATGATTGAAAAGTAAATTCATGAGCGCGCTCAGGATCGAGCTGGAAAAGGGCTTTACGAACGAAGGGGTAGTACATGAACTCTCCTGGATTCCCGGTGTGCAAACCGGGGGCGTATTATGTGTGATTGCGCACAAAAAGGGAATTGACCAGGAACAAAAAAAACGCAAACGTTTTCATTCCCCCTGGTTATGGGAGACGTTGTTCGTTTACTGGCGTCAAACCGCCAAGGTCGTTGAGGGTTCGCCAGCGTAACGTACAGGCCGTTTGTGCAGCGCACCAGGTAAAGTGGCGCTGCGATAAAGGCGGAATAACACCCGCGTCGTTCACCGGGTTGCCGTTCGCCGTCACCTGCGTCAGATTGATATAAAAAGGTGTCGGGTTCTCAGCCATCACGCCCCGTGGTTCGCGTCGCCAGGTAACCTGCTGCCATGCCTGTTCAGGATCACCTTTTAAGGAGACCGGACGCCAGAAGAGTTTAAAAGAGGAGCGCAGCGCCACCTTCACGCTGCGATCTTCTACCCTACCCGACGGGATCGACGCGACACTTAGCGCAAATAATGTTTCGCGATCGTTGGGTGTCAGATCTCCTGTTTTTACCAGTCGAATCGTCCCGGTAGCGCCCGGCGGCAGTAAAAACAAAGGGGGCGTGGCTAAAATGGGCGGCTGCCCGTTGAAAGCAACCGCTCCCAACCACACGGTGGGCGCACTGATTTTGCTGTTAATCAGCCAGGGTTCATTGCTGGTGTTGGTCACCAAAATCGTGCGGGTCTCGGCAGAAGAGGGAAAAACGAAGCGTGTTCCGCCCACCACCACGCCCGCGTGGCTGATACCCGACACCGCACACAGCATTAACAGAGCAAACTTAGTCATAGCGCACCACAAAGGTCGCGCTGGCGTTCACCGCCCCCGAGTTGATGCTCTCGGCTATCGGGCGCAGTTGCGCGTAAAACGTCAGCGCCACCTTACCCTGTTTTAATGGGTAAGGTTTGCTCTCCTGCATTAACGGTATAAGGCGTTGCCCGTCATCAAGAAATGCTACCGCCAGCCCGGCCGCGGCACCGCTACCGGTGTCTATCGCCAGCAGCTCAGGGTGGGTGGTATCCGGGTCGCCAGAAAAAGTAACATTGGCGGCACTCACATCGGCGCCGCACTGCTCCAGATTAATAGTGAAGGCTTTTTCTGCCGATGCGCGCCCCTGCGCAAACTGGCTGACGGAAAGCGTACCAAGAGGGATCTGAATCGCTTTGCTGTCCTGCGTCAGAATGCAGGTATTGCTGCGAAACGTTCCGCTGATATTGACCGTGCCATCGTGGGCAAAGGCAAAACTGCTGCACATCACGAGGGCGAAAGTAATACGTTGCACACCTTTCATCGCCCCCCCCTACTCATACACCAGGTCAAAATAGAGCACCGCGGTGGCATTTCCGCCCGTAGCCCCCTCTTTTGTGGCTTTGTAGCGCAGCTTATAACGCAGTGCATTATCACCGGCCTTCAGAGGATAACGCACGGTCTGACTATTCAGCGGGATCTCCTCCTGGGTTTGCGCGTCCAGGATTTGCACGGCGATACCGGTTGCCATATTGCCGCTGCCGCCGGTATCGGTCAGCTTAAGCAACGTGGGGGCAAGTGGGTCAGACTCGCCGCTGAAATAGACTCTGGCATCCTGTATCCCCACCGCACAGCCATTGATATCGATGGTTAAATCCGCCGACGCGCTGACGGCATTGGCCGACTGAAAATCACTGATATTAAAATTGCCAATGAAAACATTCTGCATCGCGCTACTGGTAGCCACATCGCAACCCTGATCGATAACGTTGCCGTGAATATGCATATTCACCTGATCGGCGCCTTTGAGATTGCCAAACGCGGAAAAGGCGCAGAATGCGAGCAGTCCGGGAAGAAACAACAGACGATTAACCATTCACGTCACGCCTCAATCAAAATCGATACGGACCGAGGCCGTTGCCTCGAAGCTACCGATTTCCGGCGGCACGCCCGTAGTGCTGACGGGGAAGACGTTAATCTGTGCATAGGCATCCTGGTTATCGGGTATCGCCATTGAGATAGCGCCGCCATCGGGCGACACCACATTGCCCTGTGAGTCCGTCACCAGCACACCAACGCCAGGACGTGATGTCTTAATGGCCTGTGGATAATCACTGTCGCGGGTCGCCGTCAGGCTAAGATTCACATTCACCAGCCCGCTGTTGCCGGTGTTACATCTCACCGGTATTGACAGCGCCACCGTTTTTGCGCCTGTTGGTTTCTGCCCCTGCACTTTAAAGTTGGCAGCAAAGACATCGCCGAGATCGACTTCAATCGTTTCTCCTGCGTTAACCGAACAGGATTCCAGCGAGTTGATGGTGCCCGAGAGGTAATAAGTCAGCACTGGCTCCCCCGTAGCGGTACAGGTGCTACTGGACGGAATGTTGTAACACTCATAAAGACGCGCCAGCACCATATTGGGGATAGTTACCGTTCCCACGAAAGGTTGTAGAATTTTTAGCGAGAAATAACCGCTGTTGCCGCTGGACCCCGTGCCGCCCAGGCGCTGACCGCCAGGATCGCAGATATGCCAACGGGTATCCGCACTGGTACTGATATTTTCAAACGGAACTGTGTCCGGGCCTTTGCCTCTTACACCTAACCATATCTGCGCAGCCAGATAATCGTTGATTTTGTACCAGCTTTCGCCTAACGCCGGCAGCGGGGAATCAGACGCAAATGCCCAGATACCTTGCTTGACTGCGTCCTTATCACAATCGCAAGAGACGTAATAATCGTTGGCCTCATTCCAAGAATAAAAATTTTGCTTAACCACCCCGGCCTGATTCTCTTCTTCTGAGAGTGTACGGACACCAAAGTTAACGCCAATGTAGGGGTTTCCGCTGGCGGTGTGACATTTCCCGGTGTAAGCCATCGCACTGGCGCTTGCCAACATGAGAACGCCCATTAGCAGCATCGTTATGATTCGTTGCATACAATTGTTTCCTCTGCTTATTCGCATACCGCATTTCTGCGCGTAATGGGTGCGGCCATCTGTTGCGCCGTTAAGGTAAATTTCAGCTGGCACTGTTGCTCGCGCGCCTCGCCCCAGCGTACGGTGATCGTTCCCTTTTCAGGCAGGCCAGACATGTAAAGCGAACCGTCGTCATCCACAATGCCGCTAATCTTGTCGGCATCGTCCAGGGTTGCCATTGCGCCAAAGCGTAAAGGCTTACCGTTCATTAGCGGGCTGAACAGCACCCGCGCGCCAACGTGAGCGCTGAACCTCGCGCGAACCAGCGCGCCTTTGGTGGGTACCACGTTCACCACGGCGTTTTCGATATCCACATTTTGTTTTAAAGAGGCGGTGTCCAGGGCGATACGGTTTTCACGGTACGGCGTGGCATAGGGCAATAGTGAATTGCCTTCCCCATCCGTACTAATACCGGTGTAGTTGGCGATTTTGGTATTTTCCGCGCCGGGCGCCGAAACCAGCACATTGGTTTCGCCAAGAGATTGGCCAAGCGTGATGCCTTCGGAATGCACAATCACGCTGCCGGATAACCCGAAGTTCACCTGCTGCTGATTGCCGTTGTCGCTGTAGTTGTAACCCACTTTCGATTCGCCCCACGCGCCTTTGTAATCCAGGCTCGCGTTTCCGCTGGCGCTCTCGCCCTGGCTGACGTAGCCCTGTTGCACGCTATAGTTGAGATTGTCGTCTTCCAGTAATGAGCCGGAAACACCGACGTTTTGCGTCACATTGCCGTCGTTGTCGGCGCTGGTATTCGAGGTCATCCAGGCTGAGTGGCCTCGGCTGTTTATATCGCCGCTGGACGAAGATAGCCACTGGCCCAGCGGTAGTGAGACGTTAAGCGCGAAGACCTGATCGGCGGACGGTTGCCCGCGAGACTGGCTGTAGTTCCACGACAACCCCAGCGTGACATCCTTGATCTGCGTGTTGTAGCCGAATTGCAATAACCGATCCTGGTCATCGGTGTTCCAGTAAGTTTGCTCACTACCGCTCAGGTAGAAGGAGCCGTAGTCGCCAAGCTGCTGGGAAATATTCATTTGCAGCTTCCCACGCTTGCTGTAGTAGAGGTTGTAGTAGCGCGCCCACAGCGGCGTTTCATCGTTCTCGCTCTGCATATACCCTTCCATACGGTGATACATGGTATCGGCAAGGGTGTAAAAGCCGGACGTGGAATAGCGGTAGCCCATCAACTGAAAATTGGTGCCATAGGCGTTGAGTGTTTTTGCATACAAAAACCGCCAGGATTGCCCCTGATAATCCTGATTATTGGCCAGCGTACTGTTCGCCCACGTGCCATCAACCGAAACTGCGCCAAGTTCACCGAGGTTAAACCCCAGCCCCAGCATGCCCGCACGGTAATCATCAGAGAACTGCCCGCCGCCATACCAGGTCACGCCCCAGGGACCTCCCCATTGCAGCGTCGCCTGTGCAAACGCTTTTTCATCTTGATCGTTGCTGTTACTGCGATAATTCGCGGCGGTCAGGGCGTATTTTAATCGACCCTGACGCTGGAGAAGCGGTACGCTGGAGTAAGGAATGGTGTAACGATTGAGGTTGCCGTCTGACTCTTTAATTTCAACCTGCAGGTCGCCGCTGGAGGCGCTGGAAAACAGGTCGTTAATTTCAAACGCGCCGGGCGGCACGTACGTTTGATACACCGTATAGCCATTCTGTTTAATGGTCACCTGAGCATTGCTTTTGGCAATACCGCGAACGGTAGGCGCAAATCCGCGTAGGCTATCGGGCAGCATGTTGTCGTCAGAGGCAAGCTGTACGCCGCGAAAACCGACGCTATCAAAAAAATCGCCCCCGGTGTAGCTGTCTCCGACGGTTAATTCGCCTTTGATGGGAATAATCGCGTACTGCGCATAGCTGCTGATATTCTGCCACAGGCCCGGTTCATCCTGACCATAGCTCCAGGTTGAGTTATTGCGTAATCGCCAGCCCGCAAGATTCAAACCACTGTTCAGATTCAGGAAGTAGTTATTATCGCCGCCATTTTCGTTGCTGCTCTGCACGCCATTCGCGCCGCTGAAGGAATATCCCAGCAGCATGGCGTTAATTCCGCGATCCCATCGTTCGGGTGGAACATAGCCCCTGGCATCATTTTTGACAGCAATTTGCGGCACAGAAATCACCAGCCGGAGCTGTCTGGCCTCAAATTTGACGCTGGCGTCGGGAATAACTTTCGCCAGCGGCACGCAAGCATTGTCATCCAGCGCGTTAAACGCCGGAAACGCGGCGGTATTGACGCCAATTTGGCTGAGATAGACTTTATTGAGACAGGGTTCAACCTGATGATTGTCTTCATTGGCGACAAATTCGATATCGCGGGTGGCAACGAAGCTTTGGTTGAAAATAACATCAACCCGATACTTACCAGGCGCGATTTGCTGCCCTTTTTCAAAACGTGAAAGATCGGCGACCAGAGACGGATCGTCTTTAAAGAACGCGGGATCAAACCAGGTCTCAGCCATCGCACTCAGGGTCGTTGAGGCGAAGACCGCCAGCCCGCCTAAAAAGGCGGGAACCGTACTGACAAGAAAATGACGGTACTGGCGTAGATTATTGGGCATTTCGCATCCGCTGCATCATCCATCAGGATTTGCAAGTTACAACCGGCGTTTCAGCGCCATAATCATTGATGGTTCGGTAGCTCACTGTCTGGTTAACCGCGCCTTTTGGCACGTCAAAACGGAAGCTGCCAAGCGGTGATACCATCTGGTTCTTTACACTCTTACCGCCAAGCGTCAGCCCGGTTAGCGTAATGTAATAGGGCGTGGGATTATGGACAGTGACGCTCTGCCCTGACCAATCGCAGCGCAGTTTTTCTGCCGCCTGATTAACGGAAATCGACAGCCCTTTTGGCCGCCAGAACAACTTAATAACACTTTGGGTGGCGATTTTTAATACGCTGCCCTCTTCTTTCTTCGTCGTCGAAGGCACTGCGCGTACGCTTGCGTAAAATAACGATTCACGATCTTTAGGCAATGCAGGCCCGACGTACATAATGCGCAGTAAATTCTCACTGGCCGTATTAAGTACAAACAACGGTGGGGTGGTAATAAAGTCCTGTGTTTTTTTATTATCGGGCGTCATCACCCATGCCTGAATTAAATACGGCACAGTTTTACTGGTATTTCTGACGCTCAGCGAAATCTGTGCATCACCTTCGTTATAAATAACCCGCGTCGCACCCAACCCCACGCCACCACTATCGGCAGCCCAGGCGGAAACACTGAGTGTTAATACGCCGATAAAACTCACGGCTGCCCTGTTTATTGCTCTACGGGTATTCACTGGAAAGTACCTTTCGCGTTTTTCGCCCCTTCAGAATAAAGGGCAAAATCAGTAGTAGTTGATATGGAACGTGGTCGCAACCTCAACGGTACCCGCCGTGGCTTTACCCGTCGCTACGTAATCCGCTTTGAAGGTTATCGTTTGGTCAGATGTTGCCGCGAGCGTAATACCGTTTTGTTCAGTTTCGGTATTAGGCAGAATTTTCGTTGTGCCATCAGGCATATACATCTGTACCGCGACGTTTGTCGCAGCACCCGCGCCGGAGTTCTGGTTCTTAAACGCGGACGCTACCGCCGTGTCTGCCTCCGCGGTGAAGGTAAATGCCGCGTTGCTGGTAACGGTGTTATCACAGTCTTTCAGGTTTATCGGTATGTCTTTTTTCACCCCGGATTCCTGCCCCAGCGTTTGCAATTTCGTGGCGCTGACCCTTTCCATCGCAACGGAGCCAGACTGGCTTTCAGGAGCGATAGTACAGGCAGGAGCGACGACCTCTCCCGTAATAGTCAGGTTACCGTCCGTGACGGCAGCATCATCTGCTGCCAGTGCACTACCACATCCCACAATAGCACTCATTGATAAAATCAATATATTCTTTCGCATGCATATCTCCATTTAATAAATAAAACACATGTTCTGATTGATTAATAATAAATATTGGTGCATATAAACAGATACGCTTATCTGTATGCAACTGAATTGAATTTTTAGAAAAAATTAATTAATAAGCGGCGAATAATATATAAAATAAATAAATTTATCGTTACTATGCCTTAACATAAATAATTCATACCACATATGAAACTCATCGATTAATTTTCAGAAAACAATCTTAAAATCAATACATTGCCAAGAATTTCCCGCGTTCTTCGATTGGCTGTTAAATCTCGCTCTCGCTGAAATACTTAAAAAAAGCGAATTTTTCTATAAAAATAACAAATATAAAAGATGTATATATTCATTTATCAGAATTCGTTTAGCCGAAAAAGCATTTAGAAAATCCGCTTTCGTCTGCGAAACTGCCTTAAACAATGTTAAATAAAACACACATTAAAGTTGCAAGGAGGTTGTATGCGCGTCATCACCTTAGCGGGAAGCCCGCGTTTTCCATCACGTTCCAGCGCATTGCTGGAGTACGCCCGTGAAAAACTGGCGGCGGTGGACGTTGAGGTATGCCACTGGCATCTGCAAAATTTCGAGCCGGAAGATTTGCTTTATGCACGTTTTGACAGCCCGGCACTGAAAACGTTGACCGAGCAACTGGCCCAGGCCGATGGCTTAATCGTTGCCACGCCGATTTATAAAGCGTCATTTTCCGGTGCGTTAAAAACGCTGCTGGATCTGCTGCCCGAACGTGCGCTTGAGGGGAAAGTGGTGCTGCCATTAGCGACAGGCGGTACGGTTGCCCATATGCTGGCGGTGGATTACGCGCTGAAACCGGTGCTGAGCGCGTTGAAGGCGCAGGAGATCCTGCACGGCGTGTTTGCCGATGACAGCCAGGTCGCGGATTATCAGCATAAGCCTCAGTTCAGCCCAAATTTACAGGGCCGTCTGGACAGTGCGCTGGAGACATTCTGGCAGGCGCTGCACCGTCGCGATATTCGCGTTCCGGCGTTTCATCAGCAGTTTGAACATGCATAAAAAAA
This sequence comes from Pseudocitrobacter corydidari, assembly GCF_021172065.1. NCBI lineage: Bacteria > Pseudomonadati > Pseudomonadota > Gammaproteobacteria > Enterobacterales > Enterobacteriaceae > Pseudocitrobacter > Pseudocitrobacter corydidari. The sequence goes on from NZ_CP087880.1 coordinate 1,994,830, forward strand.
GCCGGGTGGCGGCGACGCCTCACCCGGCAATATCGTTACGCTAACGCTTTGGTGATCTTCTCGTACAGATCCCCGGAAAGATTCTCCAGCCCTTTCAGCTGTTCCAGCGCCGAACGCATCATCGCCTGACGTTTTGCATCATAGCGTTTCAGGCGGATCAGCGGCTCAATAAGTCGTGACGCCACCTGCGGGTTACGGCTGTTGAGTTCAGTCAGCATCTCAACCAGGAACTGATAGCCGCTACCGTCCAGCGCGTGGAACGCGGCCGGGTTGCTGCTGGCAAATGCACCAATCAACGAACGCAGACGGTTCGGGTTGTTCATGGTGAATGAGCGGTGATTCAACAGCTTGCGTACCGTTTCCAGCACGTTATCTGCCGGGCTGGTGGCTTGCAGAATGAACCATTTGTCCATCACCAGGCCATCCTGATGCCATTTGTCATCGTACTCCTGCATCAGCGCATCGCGGCACGGCAGTTCTGCCGCTACGGATGCCGCTAACGCCGCCAGCGCATCGGTCATGTTATCGGCCTGATGATATTGCTGGCGCACCAGTTTATCCGCCAGTTCACGCTCGCCAAACGCCAGGTAGCGCAGGCACGTATTACGCAGCGAACGCTTGCCGATATCTTCATGCTCAACGCGATAGCTCGGCAATTTGTTGGCGTTATAGATAACCAGGAACTCATCCGCCAGTTCATTAGCCAGCGTGCGAGTCAGCGCTTCGCGAACGGCAGCGATGGCGATCGGGTCGATAACATCGAACAGTTCCGCAATTTCATTGGCCGACGGCAGCGTCAGAATTTCAGCCGCCAGCGCCGGGTCGATTTTCTCATCCAGCAGGATGGCGCGGAACGCATCAGCCACATGAACCGGCAGCGACAGCGGCTGATTCTGCTGGTGGCGGTTGACGTTAATCTTGATGTAGTTGGCCAGCAGGCTTTGCGCCGCATCCCAACGAGAGAAGTCGTTACGGGCATGACGCATCAGGAACGTTAACTGCTGATCGCTCCATTTGTATTCAAGCTTAACGGGCGCGGAGAATTCACGCAGCAGCGACGGCACCGGCTGGAAGTAAACGTTATCGAAGATAAAGGACTGCTCTGCCTGGGTGACGTTCAATACGTTATGTACCGGATGCCCGTCTTTCTGCAACGGGATAACCTTCCCTTCGTTATCATACAGTTCGATATCGAATGGGATATGCAGCGGCTGTTTTTCCTGCTGCTCTGCTGTCGCTGGCGTACGCTGGCTAATGGTCAGCGTGTACTGCTCGGTTTCCGGGTTGTAATCATCATGCACGCTGACGATTGGCGTACCGGACTGGCTATACCAGCGGCGGAAATGCGACAGGTCAACGTTGGAGGCATCCTCCATCGCCTGCACAAAATCATCACAGGTCGCGGCACTACCATCGTGACGTTCGAAGTAGAGCTGCATCCCTTTCTGGAAATTCGCTTCGCCCAGCAGGGTATGCAGCATGCGAATCACTTCCGCACCCTTCTCATATACGGTCAGGGTATAGAAGTTGTTCATCTCAATAACACTATCCGGGCGAATCGGATGCGCCATTGGGCTGGCATCTTCTGCAAACTGCAACCCGCGCATAGTACGCACGTTGTTGATGCGATTCACCGCGCGCGAACCGAGGTCGGAGCTGAACTCCTGGTCGCGGAAAACGGTTAAGCCTTCTTTCAGGCTGAGCTGGAACCAGTCGCGGCAGGTGACGCGGTTCCCGGTCCAGTTATGGAAATATTCGTGGCCAATCACGCGCTCGATATCGAGATAATCTTTGTCGGTCGCGGTGTCGGTACGCGCCAGCACGTATTTGGAGTTAAAGATGTTGAGACCTTTATTCTCCATCGCGCCCATATTGAAGAAGTCGACGGCGACAATCATATAGATGTCGAGGTCATATTCGAGGCCGAAACGCTCCTCATCCCACTTCATGGAATTTTGTAGCGAAGTCATCGCCCACGGCGCGCGGTCAAGGTTACCGCGATCGACAAACAGCTCCAGCGCCACCTGACGGCCGGAACGGGTGGTGAAAGTATCGCGCAGGACATCGAAGTCGCCCGCCACCAGCGCGAACAGGTAGCACGGTTTCGGGAACGGATCCTGCCACTGCACCCAGTGACGGCCATTCTCCAGCTCGCCTTGCGCTACGCGGTTGCCGTTCGACAGCAGGAACGGATACTTCGCTTTATCGGCGGTAATTTTGGTGGTGAAACGCGCCAGCACGTCCGGGCGATCGAGATAATACGTAATGTGGCGGAAACCTTCCGCCTCGCATTGTGTACACAGCGCCTCGCCAGACTGGTAAAGCCCTTCCAGCGCGGTATTCGACGCCGGGCTGATTTCGTTCACAATGAGCAGCGTAAAACGCTCTGGCAAGCCGCTGATAACCAGCTGCTTCTCTTCTTCTTTATAGTTCGTCCACTGCTCGCCGTTCACGTGTACGGAAATAAGCGTTAAATCTTCGCCATCCAGACGTAGCGGCACATCGGACGCTGCATGACGGGAAACCTGGCTTTGGGCCGTCACGACGGTTTTTGCGGCATCCAGGTCAAAGGCCAGGTCGATATCACTGATCAGGTAGTCCGGCGCACGGTAGTCGTGGCGGTACTTGGCTTGGGGCTGTTGTGTCATAAAAAACCTTTAGCGTCGTTTGTAAAATGTCGTATCCAGTCTATTCCTGTTGTTTAAATCGCGCTACGCAGAATCTTCATCTTTTCCAGACAAATACCAAAAATTGCTACATTTGGATAACACATTGGCACGAAATGCCCTAGCCCCTTAGCAGGCCTTATGATGTGATCGGGGTTCAATAAATGAATAAACAAGGTATACTCCTGCTAATCTCCCTGTTGTTTATTTTACTAAACGCTCCTGTGAGAGGATGCTATTGCGCACCATGACTCAATTCGTGACTCCTGTTCTGCATTCGTTGCTTGATACGGATGCCTACAAACTGCACATGCAGCAGGCGGTGTTTCACCACTACTACGACGTAAACGTCGCGGCGGAATTCCGCTGCCGTGGTGACGATCTGCTGGGCATTTATGCTGATGCCATTCGGGAACAGGTAGACGCCATGCGCTCGCTGAGGCTCAGTGATGAGGAATATCACTGGCTTTCCGGGCTGCCCTTCTTTAAAGAAGATTACCTGACCTGGCTGCGCGATTTTCGCTATGACCCGCAACAGGTGACCGTCACCAATGACAACGGCAAGCTGAATATTCGGCTCGATGGCCCGTGGCGTGAAGTTATTATGTGGGAAGTGCCGCTGCTGGCGGTGATAAGCGAGCTGGTTCATCGCTACCGTTCGCCGGAAGAAGGCGTACCGCAGGCGCTTGAAATGCTTGAGCATAAACTCACTGATTTCACGCGCATGACCGCAGACCTTGATATGTCCGCGTTCCGCCTGATGGATTTCGGTACCCGTCGTCGTTTCTCCCGCGAGGTGCAGGAAGCGATCGTCAAGCGTCTCCAGCAGGAGCCGTGGTTCACCGGCACCAGCAACTACGATCTCGCTCGTCGTCTCGACCTTACCCCAATGGGTACACAGGCGCACGAGTGGTTCCAGGCGCATCAGCAAATCAGCCCTGACCTGGCGACCAGCCAGCGTGCGGCGCTGGCGGCCTGGCTTGCCGAGTATCCAGACCAACTGGGGATCGCGCTCACCGACTGCATCACCATGGACGCCTTCCTGCGCGATTTCGGGCCGGAATTTGCGACCCGCTATCAGGGGCTACGCCACGATTCGGGCGACCCGGTTGAATGGGGCGAAAAGGCGATTGCCCACTATGAGAAACTGGGAATTGACCCGCACAGCAAAGTGCTGGTGTTCTCCGATAATCTCGATTTACCCAAAGCGGTCGACCTCTATCGTCACTTCTCTTCACGCGTTAATCTGAGCTTCGGTATTGGTACCCGTCTTACCTGCGACATCCCCCAGGTAAAACCACTGAATATTGTTATTAAACTGGTGGAATGTAACGGGAAGCCGGTGGCGAAACTCTCTGACAGCCCTGGGAAAACCATCTGTCACGACAAGGCGTTCGTTCGCGCCTTGCGCAAAGCTTTCGACCTGCCACAGGTCAAAAAGGCGAGTTAATCATCAAAGGGAGCCATTCGGCTCCCTTCTTCTTTATTAATTTCTGAATTCTCCCCTTCACAGTGCGAAATCTGCTTGTCTGATGGCGGATGACAGGTAACATAGATACCTCCCTTTTTAAGGGAGCAACTTATTCTTTATTGGACAACTTTACAGAGAGACTATTATGAGCGTTGTGCCTGTAGCCGACGTACTCCAGGGCCGTGCCGCCGTTGACAGCGAAGTCACCGTGCGCGGATGGGTGCGTACTCGCCGAGATTCAAAAGCTGGCTTTTCCTTCCTCGCCGTCTATGACGGTTCCTGCTTTGATCCTGTACAGGCCGTTATCAATAATTCTCTGCCCAATTACAATCAGGAAATCCTGCGTCTGACCACCGGTTGCTCCGTGGTCGTCACCGGTAAAGTCGTGGCGTCTCAGGGCCAGGGCCAGAGCTTCGAAATCCAGGCGACCAGCGTGGAAGTGACCGGTTGGGTGGAAGATCCGGATACCTACCCGATGGCGGCTAAACGTCACAGCATCGAATACCTGCGTGAAGTGGCGCACCTGCGTCCGCGCACCAACCTGATTGGCGCGGTAGCACGCGTTCGCCATACGCTGGCACAGGCGCTGCACCGCTTCTTCGATGAGCAGGGTTTCTTCTGGGTGTCCACCCCGCTGATTACCGCATCCGATACCGAAGGCGCTGGCGAAATGTTCCGCGTCTCTACGCTGGATATGGAAAACCTGCCGCGTAACGACCAGGGGAAAGTCGATTTCGATAAAGACTTCTTCGGTAAAGAGTCTTTCCTGACCGTTTCCGGCCAGCTGAACGGCGAAACCTACGCCTGCGCGCTGTCAAAAATCTACACCTTCGGCCCGACTTTCCGCGCTGAAAACTCCAACACCAGCCGCCACCTGGCCGAGTTCTGGATGCTGGAGCCGGAAGTGGCGTTTGCCGATCTGGAAGATAACGCCGCGCTGGCGGAAGCCATGCTGAAATATGTCTTCAAAGCGGTCCTTGAAGAACGTATGGACGACATGAAATTCTTCGCTGAACGCGTGGATAAAGAAGCCATTGAACGTCTGCAACGCTTTATCGAGGCGGATTTTGCGCAGGTGGATTACACCGACGCGGTCACCATCCTCGAAAACTGCGGCCAGACCTTCGAAAACCCGGTTTACTGGGGCGTTGACCTCTCTTCCGAACATGAACGCTATCTTGCTGAGAAGCACTTCAAAGCGCCGGTGGTGGTGAAAAACTATCCGAAAGAGATCAAGGCATTCTACATGCGTCTTAACGACGACGGTAAAACCGTTGCGGCAATGGACGTGCTGGCCCCGGGTATCGGCGAAATCATCGGTGGTTCACAGCGTGAAGAGCGTCTGGACGTGCTGGATGCCCGCATGGCAGAGATGGGTCTGAACAAAGAAGATTACTGGTGGTACCGCGATCTGCGTCGTTACGGCACCGTTCCGCACTCCGGTTTCGGTCTGGGCTTCGAACGTCTGATTGCCTATGTAACTGGCGTACAAAACGTCCGTGACGTAATCGCATTCCCAAGAACGCCGCGTAACGCCAGCTTCTAAATCTCCGCACTCTCACCAAGGCCAGCATATGCTGGCCTTTTTTGTGTCCTTAACGTAAACCTTCGTCAATTACCTTAAGGATCAACCCCCTACATCACGTAGTTTGTTACATCCCATTTCTGTTAACGTTTGTGCACAAAAAATGTGCAATTGCTTATGGATTTTAGAAATACCTGAGCCGATAGCATTATTTTTAAGCGAAACCATCGCCACTTCGATACTTAAATTTAACATTAATGGCAGCTCACATTTACATCAACATGCTCAATAAACAACCACAATAGAGATTAAAGATAAGAAATTCATATAGATATATACTATTTCACTTAATGCTTCCCTAACCCCAACAGAACTTTGAGTTGTCTCACAAAGTTCCTAATTTTTAACTTTTTGTTACACATAATTTCTTCTTGTTACTTAATTAGGATATTTGTAGCACTTTCAGGCTAGCGAAACGGTGGTTTGAATGGAAATATGCCTCTCAGACACAAAAAGACACCAAACTATCATCAATGTTTCTGTAAATTTTTATTGACAGAAGTTATTGGCGGCAGTGGCGAGTGTCGATATAAAAAAAACCTAATGAGGGTAATAAATAATGATGAAGCGCAATATCCTGGCAGTGGTGATCCCTGCCCTGCTGGTAGCCGGTGCAGCTAACGCTGCAGAAATCTACAACAAAAACGGCAACAAACTGGACTTTTACGGCAAAATGGTCGGTGAGCATGTGTGGACCACCAATGGTGACACCAGCAACTCTGATACCACCTATGCCCGTATTGGTGTGAAAGGGGAAACTCAAATTAACGAACAGCTGACCGGTTACGGTCAGTGGGAATACAACATGGATGCGTCCAACGTTGAAGGTTCCCAAACCACCAAAACCCGTCTGGCCTTCGCGGGCCTGAAAGCCGGTGAATTCGGCTCTTTCGACTACGGTCGTAACTACGGCGCTATCTACGACGTTGAATCCGCAACCGATATGCTGGTTGAATGGGGCGGCGACGGCTGGAACTACACCGATAACTTTATGACTGCGCGTACCAACGGCGTAGCAACCTACCGTAACTCTGACTTCTTCGGCCTGGTCGATGGTTTGAGCTTCGCGGTTCAGTATCAGGGCAAAAACGAAGATCGTAACATTCAGAAGCAGAATGGTGACGGCGTCAGCACCTCTGCGACTTATGCCTTTGGTGAAGGCTTCGCGATTTCCGCAGGCTATGCTAACTCCAACCGTACTACCGACCAGAAAAACCAGGCCTTCAGCGCCAGCGGCGACAAAGCTGAAGCGTGGGCGACCTCTGCTAAGTATGATGCCAATAACGTCTATGCTGCAGTCATGTACTCTCAGACCTACAACATGACCCCGGAAGACACTGGCTTTGCCAACAAAACCCAGAACATTGAAGCAGTGGTTCAGTACCAGTTCGACTTCGGCCTGCGTCCCTCCGTTGGCTACGTACAGTCTAAAGGTAAAAACCTGGCCGCTCGTCCTGGCTTCGAAGGCGGCACTGCTGACCTGCAAAAATACGTAGAAGTGGGCACCTGGTACTACTTCAACAAAAACATGAACGTCTATGCAGCGTATAAATTCAACCTGCTGGACGAAAACGACTACACCGCAGCCACTGGCCTGTCTACCGACGACCAGGCCGCCGTGGGTATCGTGTACCAGTTCTAATCAGTACGCCACTTTGTTATATGCACAGGAAACAGGGCTTCGGCCCTGTTTTTCATATTTCAGCCAGTTAAAAATCGCGACTTTTGAAAAGGCTCGCGCTTTTCATTGCAAACGGTTGGCATTTTGTAAATCTGCCGTTAACCTGATAGCGGATTTCTCCAAGTCACTCATAAATGGAACCCCGTCATGTTTGAGAACATTACAGCCGCCCCTGCCGACCCAATTCTGGGCCTGGCCGATCTGTTTCGTGCCGACGACCGCCCGAGCAAAATCAACCTCGGGATTGGAGTTTACAAAGATGAGACCGGTAAAACCCCGGTTCTGACCAGCGTTAAAAAAGCGGAGCTTTATCTGCTGGAAAATGAAACGACCAAAAATTACCTCGGTATTGATGGTATCCCGGAGTTTGGTCGTTGCACGCAGGAGCTGCTGTTCGGTAAAGGAAGTGAAATCGTCAACGCGAAACGCGCCCGCACGGCGCAAACGCCTGGCGGTACTGGCGCACTGCGCGTCGCGGCAGATTTCCTCGCCAAAAACACCAGCGCAAAACGCGTTTGGGTAAGCAACCCAAGCTGGCCGAACCATAAAGGCGTTTTCAATGCTGCGGGTCTCGAAGTTTGCGAATATGACTACTACGACGCACAGAATCATGCGCTCAATTTTGATGGCCTTGTTGCCAGCCTGAACAATGCACAGGCCGGCGATGTGGTGCTGTTCCACGGCTGCTGTCATAACCCAACCGGTATCGATCCAACGCTGGAGCAGTGGCAACAGCTGGCGAAGATCTCCGCGGAGAAAGGCTGGCTGCCGCTGTTCGATTTCGCCTACCAGGGCTTCGCCCGCGGTCTGGAAGAAGATGCCGAAGGTCTGCGCGCGTTCGCCGCGCTGCATGATGAGCTGATTGTTGCCAGCTCCTACTCTAAAAACTTCGGTCTGTATAACGAACGTGTTGGTGCCTGCACCCTGGTCACCCGCGATGCGGACAACGCGGATCGCGCCTTCAGCCAGATGAAGTCAGTGATTCGTGCTAACTACTCGAACCCGCCGGCTCACGGTGCGTCCGTTGTCGCGACCATTCTCAGCAATGACGCTCTGCGCGCTATCTGGGAACAGGAGCTGACCGACATGCGTCAACGCATTCAGCGCATGCGTCTGCTGTTCGTGAACACACTTCAGGAGAAAGGCGCGAACCGCGACTTCACCTTTATCACCAAACAAAACGGGATGTTCTCGTTCAGCGGCCTGACCAAAGATCAGGTGCTGCGTCTGCGTGAAGAGTTTGGCGTGTATGCGGTGGCGTCTGGCCGTATCAACGTCGCCGGTATGACGCCGGACAACATGGCACCGCTGTGCGAAGCCATTGTCGCCGTGTTGTAAGACGGGTCAGACTAAATGAAAAAGGCCGCTTTCGCGGCCTTCTTTGCTCTTACCAGACAGGCATTTCATCCTGCAGGAACGGGTTGTGCAGCCGCTCATAGCCGAGCGTTGACAGCGGCCCATGACCTGGAATAAACGTCACGTCATCGCCCAACGGCAACAGCTTGCGTTTAATCGCGTCGATCAATTGACCGTGGTCACCGCGCGGAAAATCGCTGCGCCCCACCCCGCCCTTAAAGATAACATCGCCGGAAATCAGCAAGCGCGAGGCATCATCGAAAAAGACGATGTGGCCCGGCGTGTGGCCCGGACAATGAAGCACCTGCAACTTCACGTTACCCACGCTCACCGTTTCACCTTCATTCAGCCAACGGTCTGGCGTCAGCGGCTGACACTCTTCGAGGCCAAACATCCGGCTCTGCTGCGGTAATCCCTGCAGCCAGAACTCATCTTCTTTTTCCGGCCCAATCACGGGAATGCCGTAATGCGCTGCCAGCTCCGCCGCCGCGCCTACGTGATCAAGATGCCCGTGAGTGAGTAAAATCTGAACCAGGGTAACGCCAGCGGCCTCAACCTGCTCTTTGATTTTCTCTGCGTCGCCGCCTGGATCGACCAGCGCAGCAAGTTTCGTTTGCTCGCACCAAATCAATGAACAGTTCTGCGCGAACGCGGTGACCGGAATAATACGATAGTTCATAAGGCTCCTGTTTCGTTACCAGTGCCGCACCGGCCCGGTATCAATATGCACAAAGTTGCTACGTGGGTAGTATCCTACACCACCTGCGCGCATAGATAACGCGGCTTTGCGAATATTGCTTAACGAAACACCTTCAATATGGAAATCCATCGCCCGTCCTTTCGTGTGGTAGCTGTTTTTCGCTACACCACGGCTATGGGCACGTAATTCATTATTCGTGTCAATGGCACGATAGCCAGAGATTAACTGTACCGGACGATTAGAGCCTAATAAGCCCTGCAACCGATAAAGCTGGTCGAATAATGAGGGGTCGATAGAGGTTATTTTATTCGCGCGAAAATCACGGAAGAAATGATTGAGTTTTGCTAATTCATCCTGAATATAGCCTCTGCCGTCGAAAAACTCGGCTTTTATCAACTCACCCGTATGAAGATTGTTCAGCGTCAGGATCCGCGGACGTGGGGTCGAGAGGGTAGCAAGTGCGGGCGTCGGCAAGATGGCAGCAGCGCCCAGCGCAGCCCCACCCAGCGCCAGCAGTTTGCGGCGATTAGCGTCAAATTTGTCCATGATAATCAGGTCTACAAGTAAATGTGATCGAAATTTATGCACTTCTGGCGCACGTAGGGCACCTTACCGGGCATTTCTGCCAGCGTCAAGGCGACCATCCCAGCGCAACCCGCACCACCAGGGCTTTCCGGGGCGAAGGTTGCGACATAGATAGGACCACTAAATTACCTGAACTACTTCATTTATCTGATTAATTGTTCCGCTTTTGGCAGAATTTGTGCGCCAGATCGCGCTGTTACATCATAATTGTAAATATCTGTGCGATATTGTGTCTTTCCATCAGCATCCACAAAGGCGGTGAGGTAATAAAGATTCACCGGGATATTCTGCCGAATATTGACGTAGCGTGTATTCCCCTGCTTCAGCGCATCGGAAATTCTCGTGTCATTCCATCCGGCATCACCCAATAACATACCGGCAAGTTCAGATGCTTTATTCACACGCACACAACCAGAACTTAACGCGCGGGCATCTTTCTGGAATAAATTATGGTTCGGCGTATCGTGCAAATAGATGGCGTCCGAACTCGGCATATTAAACTTATACCGCCCGAGCGAGTTGCGCGGCCCCGGAGCCTGCTGGAAGCGGAACGGCAGGTTCGACGGCGTAATCGTTGACCAGTCTACGCGCCAGGGGTCAATGGTTTCGCTGCTGCTCCAGCCGCGCATCATCGTGTAGTTATGACGCTCAAGATAGCCAGGGTCATTGCGCAGTTTCGGCAGAATATCGTTGCGTGCGAGCGTTGGCGGCACGTTCCACGGCGGATTGACCACCACGTTATTCAGCGCGCTGCTCATCATCGGCGTTTTGCGATCCGGGCGGCCCACGATGACGCGGGACGCCAGCACCTGATTGCCATCCTGATAATAGACCAGCGAATACGCCGGAATATTCACCATAATGCCCGTGGAAAGTTTGCCAGGAAGTAGACGCAAACGCTGAATATTCAGCGCCACCACACCCGCACGTTCGGCGTTGGAGAGATTGAGCGCGTCGCGCGTCGCACCACCAATGACGCCGTCACTGCCCAGGCCCTGAGAAGTCTGGAAGCGTTTGACGGCATCGGACAATGTACGGTCATACGCCTGGGGGCCAGACTTCACTGTTTTCCTGGTTTGCGCTGATGGACTGACTGCGGGCTCATCACCCGGCAGCACAATCTTCGGGCCGCCGTCGAGCATGCCGTGGCGCTGTAAAATTTCACGTAAGGCAGGCACATCGCTACTCCATTGCCCCGGACGCAGCGACGCACCAGCCTTCAGTGTTGGCCAGGGTTTGGTATCGGAGAGCAGCGACAGCAGCGTCTGGTGCATGGTTTCATACTGCGGATGCTGCGGGGCCAGCCCGGCGATAAACTGCGGTAGCGTGCCCTCAGAGAGCGCCAGTTGCCACTGGTTAATGACCGACAGCGGCGGCGTCGCCAGGGTGTACGGTTTCGCGCTGTAGAGCCAGCGATTGCCCTGAACCGGAATACCGCTGATAAAGTGCAGATAGCCCATCAACGCATCAGAGAGCACAACATCACGCGCCATCCCGCTGACGTTCGGGTCGGTTAACAGCTCAACCCATTTGGTAAACTGCGGTTGAAAACCGGCGATAGCGACTTCGGCCAGTTGCTGCTGGAACGCGCGTACGGCATCACGATTTTCCCACATCGGTTTCATATCGTGAGCGGCATAAAGCGTGACCAGCGGATTCAGATAAACCGGCGTATAGCCTGCCGGCAGCCATGACTGAATATCGGCACGGCTCTTGGCCGCAGCGCCCTCCGGGAGCGGCTGCGTTCCCAACAGATTCGCCATCGCGGAGGCCTGGCTTCCCGGTACCGCCAGCGCAGGCGCCGTTTCCGCAACCGTGGCGGAACTGTCTGAAGGCACGACTTCTGGCTCATCGGCCAGCGCGTTAAACAGTGGAGCAAACGTCATTGCCAGACACATACTCACGACCGACAATCGACGACCATTCTTTTTATTAAGCAACATCCCTTGCCCCCTGTTATTGCATTAATGCTCGTAAAACGGGCTTACTCTCAGTATATAAAGACAAAAAAATTCTGCCTGACCAAATGTAAAGAAGTCTAAAGATAATACCCCCTCTGGCCGCAAAAGCAGATAGCTAAAACGGCGCTTATCCCTGAATGAGAAAAAACCCGGTCACTTTCGCGCCGGGTTTTTTATTTACGCCCTTTTACATCAGGAGGCGTCGGCCGTTCCCGGCAGCGTCTCTGGCAGCTGTGCGGCAAAACCGCGCAGACCGACCACGTGAACGTGCTCATGGGTGCCAACCACTTTACGCACCAGTTTATAGGTGGTGCCTTTTTCCGGGCTGATATTCTCTGGCGCGGCGATAATCAGCTGCATCTCCAGACGCTCGCACAGCTCGAACAGCGTGGCGATGGAACGGGCATCCAGACGGGCCGCTTCATCGAGGAACAGCAGACGGCACGGCGAGAGATCTTTTCCGCGCAGACGACGCGCTTCATCTTCCCAGCTCTGCACCACCATCACCAGAATCGACATCCCGGTACCGATCGCTTCACCGGTCGAGAGCGCGCCGGATTCCGCACGCAGCCAGCCATCGGAACCACGGTTAACTTCGACTTCCATCTCCAGATAGCTACGATAATCCAGCAGTTCTTCACCGATGGTTTGCGGCGTGCGCTGCCCCATATCGATTTGCGGATTGAGGCGAGAATAGAGCTTCGCCAGCGCTTCCGAGAAGGTCAGACGGTTGCTGTTAAACAGATCCTGATGCTGTTCATGCTGCTCGGAAAGCACATTGAGCAGCGTCGAGTGCGTTTCACGAACGTTAACGTTCAGACGCACGCTGTTAACCTGACCAAACGATACGCTTTGCAGCCCCTGGTTCAACTGGCGAATACGGTTCTGTTCGCGTTGAATGGTTTTGCGAATAATGTTCGCCACGCTGCGAGAGCTAATCGCCAGTTTCTGTTCACGCCCGGTCAGCTCTTCGGTCAGACGACTCAGTTCGATTTCCATCTGTTCGATAGCTTCGACCGGATCATCAGTACGAATAATATCCTGACGGATACGTTCGCGCAGATGCTGGTACACCGCCACGAAGAACTGAATTTTACGTTCCGGACGTTTCGGATCTTCCGACATGCGCAGAACATCGCGCAGATGTTCGTTGTCAGCCACCGCCAGACGCAGCGCACCCAACGCTTTATCCGACATCGAACGCAGGTCATCGGCAGAAAGATACGCCAGCTCGCGGCGGTGAAGACGACGTTCTACGCCGTTGTCTTTCACCAGACGCATCACCGCGCACCAGCCGGCTTTCGCGCTCACCACCTGCTCGCGCATTTCCAGGTAATCACGTTCCAGCTTACGCAGCTTGCGGGTCAGGTTGTCCATTTCCGCTTCGCAGAAGGTCAGCGCTTTTTCCAGTTGATTACGACGCGCGCGGTTGTTGCTTAACTGCGCGTGCAGCTCATCGCGGCGAATACGCGCACGCTCTTCCGCCCCGCTGTCGGCGCGGACGCCAATATCCTGCAACTCTTTGTAGAGATCGTTAAGCAGCTCTTTTTTGGTGTCGTAAGAACTTTTCAGCGACGCCAGCACCTGGCTGTACTGGCTCAGCTGCGCGGCGTGGGTACGCATCGCTTCACGGGCGCGGGTACGTTCGCTTTCCGCCTGCTCCAGACGCTGGCGCAGTTTCTCGTTAAGATCGCTGTTGCCGCTGAGCATTTCAGCCGAATCAGAGTAGCTAAAGTGCGCGCGACGCTGCACCACTTCAGTCAGGGCAAACGCCTGCTGACGGGCTTCGCGCTGCACCTGCTGAGACCAGGCATAATCTTCTTTCAGCTGTTCAAACTGTTCCGGGTCACTTTGCAGAACCGAGACCACCGGCTCCAGTTTCGCCAGTTGGTTACCGTGCTGCTGAATAAAGCGCGCGGCTTCCTGCGCTTCATCCAGACGTTCCTGAATTTCATCGACGCGGTCTGCCAGCGTTTCATCGGCCAGCAGGCTCAGACGCGGCAGCAGGCGGTTGAGTTGGGCAACGCCCTCTTTCGCCTGTTCAAACTGGGTACGCTGCTGCTGGTTGTCGCTTTCGTGCGTATTCAGCGCGCGTTCCAGCTCACCGCGACGGGTATTCAGTTTGCGAATTTCGGCTTCCGGATCATCGTCAAACGCCACCGACAGATGGCTGCCGATAAAGCGGCTGAACGCCTGATGCAGACGCTGAGTTTTCTGCACGTCAAAGGAGAGCGTGGCAAAACGTTCGGAGAGCACTTCACGCTCGGCGTGCAGAGTCTCGATGCGGTTTTCGCGCGCCGCGCGGCCAAACAACGGCAGGCTTGGGAAACGCGAATAACGCCACTGACGATCGGCGATTTTCACCACCACCGCTTTTTCCAGCTCATCGACGCTGAAGACGCTATCATCGAACGACTGCGGGTCACCCTCGATCAGATAGAGATCTTCCGGGCAATCTTCCAGACCTTCCAGCTGTTCAGCGATCTGCGAAAGATCCGGGACCACGATCGCGTGACGAGACGGGCCATACAACGCAGAGAAGTACGGCGCATCGTCCAGGCTGACATCGTCATAAATTTCAGACAGCAGCACGCCGCCAAAACGCTCGGCCAGCGCGTTAAGGCGCTGATCTTCCGAGCCGCCCGGCTGGCTTAAACGTTCAATCTCTTCATCGATTTCACGTTTACGCGCGCCAACTTCATCACGCTCAACAATCGCTTCACGCTCGCGTTCCAGCAACTGTTGCAGATATTCAGTGACATCCGAGCTGGACTCAAACTGCTCGCCGCTCTGTTCGCACAGCTGATTCAGGCTGTTTTGCGCCGCCAACCACACCGGCGCGCGGTGCATCAAAGCAGAGATGCGCGATTGCAGCGTTTCCAGTTCCTGACGCAGCGACATACGCTGTTCGCTGGCGCTTGAAACGCTGTCGGAGAGCGCGGAGATACGTGCTTCCAGTTCCTGATGCAGCGTTTCCAGGTCTTCAATATCGTAGTGTTTGCCCTGACGTTTGCAGAATTCGGCCAGCAAACGTTCGGCTTCCTGCTGCTCACGCAGACGCTGTTCCAGCTCGTTGAGTCGGCCACGCAACGCCTGCGCCTGTTCGGCAAGGTGACGCTGGTTGACGCCGTCACGCAGCAGTTCACGCGCCACGTTCCACGCTTCATCGCGGGCAACCGGGCCGTTAATATCCACCACTATTTGGTAGGCCTGCTCGAACTGGCTGTGGGCGGTTTGCGCCACGCTCATTTTCTGTTCGAGAGAGAGCAGTTTTTCTGTGGCTTCCTGCTCTTTGGCCTGGAACGTTTCCAGCCATTCGTCGGCGCTGTCAGGCGTGAGATCCGGCAGATGGCACAGCTCTTTCGCACGGGCCAGTGCCTGTTGCGCCTGGTTGTACTGAATGGCGCGAGTTTGCTGTACGTCCAGCGCCTGCTGGTAGTCGGCAAGCTGGCTTTTCAGCTCATCCACTTCCAGTTCCGCGGCTTCGGCGCGGGCTTCGTTCTCTTCCTGCTGCTCTGCCGCCTCGGCAACCACTTCGTTCTGCTCTTCAAGACGGACCTGTAACTCTTCTAAATCCGCTTCATAGCGCTCAATTTTTTCCTGCTGGCGCAACGCGGTCTGCACCAGATTCAGGTGATCGCTGGCTGCCTGGTGATCCGCTTCAAGATCGCCTTCCGCGCCGTTATGTTCTTGCAGCTCACGGGCCATATCGACGTGCTTGTACTGCTCCGCCGCCAGCTGCTGGCGAGAGGTAAACAGTTCGCGACGATACTCCAGCGCTTTATCAAGGTGGATACGACGTTCATTGGCGTGACGCATGTAGTCCGCCGCCACGTAATCTGTCGCTTCGGAAATCAAATGCTTGAACAGGTCGCGGTCCGACTGGGTGACGCGAATCGCTTCCAGCGTCATGCGGTTTTCACGCAGCGCGGCTTCCATGTCCTGGAACGCTTTGCGCACGCCGCTGTTTTCTGGCAGCAGGTAGTCGCGCAGAGACCGGGTGATGGCGCTGGAGATCCCGCCGTACAGCGAGGCTTCAATCAGGCGATAGAACTTGCTGCGGTCAGACGCGGAACGCAGACGACGCGCCACGATGCCCAGATCGAACATCAGCGAGTGGTAATCAGTGATTGAGTTAAACTGCTTGAACTGCACGCCTTCGATGGCTTCGAGCTTGTCTTTCAGCTCTTGCAGGGTCAGTACGCGCGCCTGACGCTCGTTGAGCGTTTCGGTGAGCAACGACGTCGGCTGCATGGACGTTGGCAGCCCCTGAATGGCGAACGGTTTGATGTCAACTTTACGGTCGCGCCCGGCGACCTGTTGCAGACGTACACCCACAACCACGCGCTGATGGCGCGAGTTCATGACGTCGAGTACCGAATAACAGACGCCCGCTTTCAGCTTACCGTGCAGGCCTTTATCACGCGAGCCGCTGGTCGCGCCCGCTTCGGTGGTGTTACGGAAGTGCAGCAGGGTTAAATCAGGGATCAGCGCCGTGACGAATGCCGCCATGGTGGTGGATTTCCCTGCCCCGTTACCACCCGACAGGGTGGTGACTAATTCATCAAGGTCAAAGGTACGGGCAAAGAACCCGTTCCAGTTAATCAGCGTTAGCGAACGAAATTTACCGCGATCGATCATTACTCTTCCTCCCCGCTATCCGGCTGATTGTCTTCATTCTCATCATTGAGTTGCAGATGGTTTTCAATCGCCATCGCTTCGCCGTCGCGGATCATACGCAGTTGCGCTTCACGCGCATCGTCGCCCGAACGCACGTCAGCGCCGAAGCGGAACACGGATTCGGTGATGCGGAATTTACTGCTGTCATGGCCCATGAACCACACCATACCCAGACGGCGCAGACGGTTCAGGGACGAACGGACTTTTTCCTGTAGCTTCTGACGGTCAAGGTCAGAACCGGTGGAGCGGTTGTTCACCAGCTTCAGCAGCTTGGCTTCATCCGCCAGCGCCAGCAGCTCGTCGTAGAGCTCCTGCTGGGTAAAGATGCCTTCGTTTGCCAGTCGTTCCGGGCTCAGATAGAGGTAGCAGAGAATTTTACCGACCATCATATCGAGCTCAGAAAGCACCGAGCGCGGAATCAGCGTGGTGGAACGCGGGCGCAGGTAGAAAAACCCTTCCGGCGCACGAATCAGCTCAACGTTATAACGCGCGTAAAACTCTTCCAGATATTCCTGGAAATCCATCAAAAAGGCGTGATTATCCAGCTCATCCAGACCGATATGCCGACCCGCACGCAACGCGCTATCCAGCGCCGGAAAAATAGGATTGGCCAGGGCCTGCGCCAGTTTAACTGGCATCACTTGTTCAATATTTGTCGATGACATGCGCCTGTACCTTGGCTCCGTAATCATTAATTGGCTGCCATTTTGCTGGCAACCCGGTGAAATCTGCTTGTGCAAAACCTAAACGAACCGCCTGATCGACCACAATACGTGCCACGTCGAAGTGTCGCGCGCGCGGATACTGGAGCAGATACTCTTTGACCACCAGCCCCAGATCCAGCGGGATCGCTTTGGTTTTATAGATAGCGAGCTGCTCTTCGATCAGCGCCGCCAGTTGTTCGCGGATTTCGTTAAACTCTTCGTACTCTAAATCAGGCGGAAGTTCACCCATGACTTCTTCATCGCGCAGCGTCATCTCTTCGTCACGCATATCCAGCAAACGATCGGCGCTGGCATAGGTGAGCGCCCACGGCGCATCGAAGTAATTTTGTACCGACTGGCGCAAACGCTGGGCAAAGACGCGGTTTTTATCCATATCGATAGCGGTACGGATAAATTTATGCACGTGGCGATCGTAGCCAATCCACAGGTCAATCGCCTGCTGGCCCCAGCTCACGATACGGTCGAGTTTATTCTGCAAATCGAATACTAAGTGATCGACGAAGTGCAGATGATCGTGGCTTAACGTCGCATCCTGAATACGCAACAGATTAGCCTGTAGCTTATCGCCCGCCGCGTCCAGGGTATCCTGCAATTCACGCAGTGTGCCAGACGTTTCCGACAGCAGCATTTCGCAGCTGGAGATCGCCGCGCGCCAGTCTTTGTTCAGCAACTGGGCGATATCATCTTTTACCGACTGCTGCTGCTCATCCATGATGCGCTGCGTCAGGTCGATGCTGTCGAAAATCTCGGCCACCGAGTATTTCAGCGGCGCATAGACGTTGCGGTGCCAGTGGAACTCATCGCCGCCTTCCGCTGCCGCATCGGCGGCGCGTTTCAGTTCGCCGGCCACAATCGACAACTGCATTGAGAGGCGCAGGGTCGAGAATTCGCGCTGGCGGATATAGTAATCGGTAATACCGATCCCAAGCGGCGTCAGGCGATAAATAGAATTGCCTTCGGTCACTTCGCTGGTAAAGCGGTTCAGCAGACGTTGGCGAACCAAATCGTTAATCGCGTTGTTGGCACGCGTACTGATGGTTTCACTGGTTTGCTCAAACGCATCACTCACATGACGAAACGCGTCCACCAGCTCGCCTTCCGTCATTTCACCCTCCAGTCGCTCGCCATTCAGCGTTGCAACAGCCAGCAAAAATGAGAGCCTGTCGACCGGAAGCGAGATGGCAAAATCATTTTTTCTGGCCCAGGCAACCAGTTCGGGGACTGTCTGGGAAAATTCACTCATAGTTTATCCTTGCTTCTGCGGCTTCAGCGCGGTGACATGAATATAGCGCCCCAGGCTAATGTAAGGCTCCTGACGGCAATAGCGCGTCTCTAATTCCAGTAACATCTCATAGCAGTCATGCTGCCGATGTTTTTCGCGCAGATAGTCATGAAACACTCGCACGCCGGTTTTCCCGGTGACCTGCCAGCCAGCCTCTTCCAGCCAGCCATAGACCTGTTGCGGATCGCGCGGATAGTTCGGCGATAACGTCCGCTTTTTCTTTTTCGGCATACCGATCATGACATAGTCAAAATTACCGGCCACCATGTTATGCATCAACAAGCCGTTTGCATTGTAGAACATTAACGATAATGCGCCGCCCGGACGCAGGACGGACCATAACGCATTCAGCGCATCTTTCGGTTCCGCCACCCACTCCAGCACAGCATGAAACAATATCAGATCAACCGGGGTTTCCAAATGGTGAGCCACATCCTGGACCGCGCATTGTATAAAATGCATGTTGTCGCTCACACCTTTGTCGCTGGCAGCCTGTTTCGCGCGGGCGATCATTTCGGCGGAAAGATCGCACAGAATCACCTCGTGGCCGCGCTCGGCCATTTTAATCGCCGTCTGCCCTTCTCCGCCACCGGCGTCCAGCACGCGCAGCGGGCGAGAGTCAAAGGTTTCCAGCAGACGGTCGAGATCCTGCCACAAAATGGCCTGACGCAACTGCCCTTTCGTTGTGCCATAGATATTGCGCGAAAATTTTTCCGCGATGTCATCAAAATTGCGATCCTGCACAGGACGACCTCACTCGCCAACAACAAGGCGGCTATTTTGTCACACCCACGGCGATAATGAAGCTATCTGGTGTAATATCCCTGCGTTGATCCACTTAGATGGTTAAAAAAGGACCCATTCAGATGCTTTTTATGCTGAAAAAGTATATTGGCGGGATGATGTTGCCGCTACCGCTGCTGCTTTTACTGACGGGGCTAGGATTATTCCTGGTTTGGTTTACGCGTTTTCAGAAGACGGGCAAAACGGCGATCACCGCAGGCTGGCTCCTGATACTGCTGTTAAGCCTACAGCCTGTTGCCGATGGGTTACTGAAACCTATTGAGGATAAATATCCCACATGGCGCGGCGAGCAACACGCTGAATATATCGTGGTTCTGGGCGGCGGATACACCTGGAATCCGGAGTGGGCGCCCAGCTCAAACCTCATTAACAACAGCCTGCCGCGCCTGAATGAAGGGATTCGACTGTGGCAGGCGAATCCGGGATCAAAAATGATCTTTACCGGCGCACGCGCGTTGACCAACCCGGTCAGCACCGGTGAAGCTGGCGCGCGGGTGGCAGAAAGCCTCGGCGTGCCGCGAAGCGAGATTATCGTCCTCGACACACCGAAAGATACCGAGGAAGAAGCCGCCGCAGTGAAAGCAGCGATAGGCGATGCGCCGTTCCTGCTGGTAACCTCTGCGTCACATCTGCCGCGCGCGATGATCTTCTTCCAGCATGCGGGGCTGAATCCACTGCCAGCCCCTGCCAACCAGCTGGCGATCGAATCACCGCTGAACCCATGGGAGAAAGCGATCCCGTCCCCGGTCTGGCTAATGCACAGCGATCGCGTTGGCTATGAGACGCTCGGGCGAGTCTGGCAGTGGCTGAAAGGCATTTCAGGAGATCCAGGGCAGGAGTGATTTCGCTGCCAGATCGAAATTCTCGCGGTTAAAACGCCCGGTATTCACCAGCCGGGCGACTTCATCCCATAGCAGATATAGCCAGCGTCGCCAGAGGAATGATTCCGCCACCGGTGCACGCTGAAGATAACGCCACAGCAGACCTTCCGCATGGCCGCTTTCGGTCAGGCGAAACAGTTCAAACTCGCGTGGCGCCCACAGCATTGGCCCTGGCCCCACCATCGCCAGCAACTGGTCACTACGCGCATCTTTCAACATACTGCGTAGCGTAAAGTTACCGTGAATCAGCACGCAGTTGTCGTTAAAACCCTCGAATAGCGCGGGCAAGCATTCACGGGTACGAAACAGAATACGCTTATCCTGCATCGTTAATCCGGTATTTTGATAAAGACTGAGCGTTCCCCACAGCACTTCGACACGCTGGCGATACCAGTGAGGCCAAAGGTTTTCCTGAGTGCTGTCGACAAACCCGACTAATCCGCCGCTATCCTGACGATGCCAGGCCAGCAAGCCTTCAACAATCTGGTCTTTGAGCTGTTCCCAGCGTTCCGGAGTACGAGCAGGCGCTTCAACCGGTACGCCGCGCAGGCGTTCCAGCAGCAGCACATCCGGGCCGGGATGCTCCTCGTGGGTCATGACGCCGTAAACAACGGGCATTCGCACAGTGCCGCTGCGGGCAAGCATCGAGATTTTCCACGCCAGTTGACGAGCAAGATCGGGCGTGGTGAAGCTTCTGGCGAGTAACGGTAGCGGATTGCCGTGGGCGTCATACAGTGACCACAGCGCGGTATCAGCCTTCTCATTGATACATTCCACCCGACTGAGTTTTTCCCCAAGCAGATGGCTTAGTTCGGCGCGCAGTTGTTCCATTTCAGGTTGCCCCCATAAAAGCTACTGCTTTTATAATGAGCATATGAAAGGCAGATGTCACCGGATAAGATCAAAACTGTTACAGAAAATAGCAGAATACGCAGCGGTAAACGCCCCCACGGATGCAGGGGCGAGAGGATTACTTCATTTCGGCGCGAACGCGTTCCAGATCTTCTGGCGTGTCAACGCCCGTACCCGGCACTTCCTCGGCAACGGCAACGTGAATTTTTTCGCCGTACCACAGCACGCGCAGCTGTTCGAGCATTTCAATCTGCTCAAGCGGGCTCGGCACCCAGCCAACGTAGCGGCGAATAAATCCGGCGCGATAGCCGTAGATACCAATGTGGCGCAGCAGGGAATCGCCTACCGTTTCACGGCTTTTGGCAAAATGGTCGCGATCCCACGGAATGGTGGCGCGGGAGAAATAGAGCGCATAACCCTCTTTATCCATCACCACTTTCACCGCATTCGGGTTAAACGCTTCTTCCGCATTGTCGATAGGCACCGCAAGCGTGGCCATTCCGGCTTTGCTGGCCGCGAGGTTTTCCGCCACCTGACGAATGATGACCGCCGGGATCATTGGCTCATCGCCCTGCACGTTCACCACGATGGTGTCATCGCTGAAGCCGCATTTCTCAACCACTTCAGCCAGACGCTCGGTACCGGACTGATGATCGGCGCGGGTCATGCACACTTCACCACCGGCGGCTTCCACGGCTTTCGCCACGTCAGCATGGTCGGTCGCCACGATGATGCGATCCGCGCCCGATTCGCGCGCGCGTTCCAGCACGTGAACAATCATCGGCTTGCCGTTGATATCCTGTAGCGGTTTACCCGGCAGGCGAGTGGAAGCGAATCGCGCCGGAATAATAACGACAAAACTCATGGTCTGCTCTCTTCTGCCGCCAGCGGGCGCGCTTCATGCTCTAACAGAACCGGGATCCCATCGCGGAACGGGAACGCCAGGTTATCAATCTTGCAAATCAGTTCCTGCTTATCCTGGCTGTAGTAGAGTTTGCCGTTACAAACCGGGCAGGCGATAATTTCTAATAAACGGTGATCCATGGTTCCTCCTGATGCACCGGGTAGGCCTCGATGCAGCATATCATAGTGCCATCTCAGGCAACGTCAATTTCCCAGCCATCCCGCTGATGCAAAAAGAGCTTTTCCGGCAGCCGTTGTAGGCGGATCCGGTTAGCGCCTTGCCAACGGGCAAAATCATCCAGCGCCTGTTTCAGGCCTTTTTCCAGCGAGGCGCTCACGCGTGTTCCCTCCTCCAGATAAAGCGCGAAAACATCCAGCACACCCTCTTTACGGTGCATTTTACTGTCGATGCGCCCCACCAGCTTACCCTGATGCAACAACGGCAACACAAAATAGCCGTACTGACGTTTAGGTGCCGGGGTATAGCATTCCAGCCGATAGGTAAAATCAAAAAATTGTTCCGCGCGTTTGCGATCCCAGACAACTGGGTCGAAGGGAGAAAGCACGGCGCTGTGCGTGGCGTTCAGTTTGCCCTCCGCCGCCAGCGCAAGTTGGGGCAGCAGGTCGGTGTGAACCCACATCTCGCCCATTTGCTCAACCTGTACGGGCACCGCCTGTTGCGCATCGTGCCAGCGTTTGAGTAACGTGGAAAGATTCGGCTGACGCAGGCGATAGTAATCTGCCAGCCACTGCGGGCGAAATATTCCCAGGCTACGCGCGCTGTTTTCCAGCATCAGCGCTTCTGCGTCTTCCTGCGATAGCGCGTGCAGTTCATCCTGCCAGCCAGGCATCACACGGTGCGTGAGGTCATAGACGCGCTGAAAGTTACGCCGCTCCACCACCATCACCTTGCCTGCGGTAAACAACCCTTCCAGATGACGTTTGTGCGGTTTCCATTCCCACCAGCCGCTTGCGCCTTTTCGCGGGTGGACAAAATCTGCGGAACGCACCGGGCCATTTTCAGCGATATGCGTGATAAGCGCGTCAATCTCTTCTGCGTGCTCAGCCATCCACTCCGGATGGTATTTCCAGCCCATATTATGCGGCGAGAGCATTTTGTGACGAACCAGCGGGAAATCCGAGCGAGGAAGAAAACAGGCTTCGTGCGCCCAGTATTCCATCAGTTCGCCACGAAGCAGCGCGTCATCCAGCCAGCTTTGCGGATAAGCGCCAAGGCGACTGAAGAGAACAAGATAGGGGCTGCGGGCGACAACGTTAATGGTGTCGATTTGCAGCAGTGACATGCGTTGAATAGTGGCAAGAACATCCGCCGGTTTCGCCTGACGCCGTGGGCGTTTGAGTAACCCCTGCGCAGCCAGATGGAGATGACGCGCGGCGCTGAGGGTCAAGTGCATCTCTGACATGTCACATCCCCGTATTCCGCCCGCGCGCCTTACCGTTTCGGTTATTGTTGCGCCAGAGCGACCAGTTCCTGAAGTAAACGTTGCGCCCGCTTGCCGTTCAGTTCGGCATCAACCGGCAGATACCACCAGTTGGTCTTAGCAAACGCGCGGCATTTCACCGCATCCTTTTCGGTCATGATGAGCGTTTGCCCCGGCGCAGTTAGCGCCTCGACATCCGCAAGCGTCAGCGCCTGATGATCGGCCAGGGCAACGGTTTTGACCGGGTGCAGGCCGCTATTTTCAAGCGTGGTAAAGAAACGAGGAGGATGACCGATACCGGCCATCGCCACCACATCGTGCAATTCGGTAAGCGCCCGACGTTCGCCGGTCAGCAGGTTTACCGCCAGGCCAGGCTGTAGGCGCATCGGGATTTCTCCCGCCTGCGCTGTACCGCCATTGGTAACGATCGCATCGACCGATTTTAGTCGAGACGCACGTTCGCGCATCGGCCCGGCGGGCAGCCACCAGCCGTTGCCAAAACGACGTACGCCATCGACAACGACAATTTCTTTATCCCGCGCCAGGCGATAGTGTTGCAGGCCGTCGTCGGTGATGATGAGTTGTACAGTATGCGCAGCCAGCAGTGCTTTGACCGCGTCCGAACGAACAGGCGATACCGCTACCGGCGCGCCCGTGCGCTGGAAAATAAGCACCGGTTCATCACCGGCCTGGGCAGTGGTGGTTTGCGCGTCCAGCAGCAGCGGATACGTTTCCGCTTTGCCGCCATAGCCGCGAGACACCACACCAACGCGAATGCCCTGCTGCTGGAGCTGTTCGACCAGCCAAATCACCACCGGCGTCTTACCGTTGCCGCCCGCCGTCAGGTTACCCACGACCACAACCGGCACCGGTGCGCGCCAGGCCTTTTTAAGGCCCAGCTTATAGCTCAGGCGGATAAGCCCGCTCACCAGGCCGTAAAGCCAGGAGAGCGGTAACAGCAGCAACCAGAGCGGTGATTCGCCCGACCAGATGCGCGCTATCATTCGCCAAATTGCATCTTGTGCAGTTGTGCGTATACGCCGCGATGGGCCAGCAGATCCGTATGGCTACCGCGTTCAACGATACGACCATCTTCCACCACCACAATTTCGTCCGCCTGTTCGATAGTCGACAGACGGTGCGCAATCACCAGTGAGGTACGGTTTTTCTGCAACTCATCAAGTGCAGACTGAATCGCACGTTCCGATTCCGTATCCAGCGCAGAGGTGGCTTCGTCAAGAATCAGGATTGGGCTGTCGCGCAGCAGCGCACGGGCTATGGCAATACGCTGACGCTGGCCGCCGGAGAGCAGAACGCCGTTTTCACCGATAACCGTGTCCAGACCTTGATCCATCTTATTGATGAAGTCCATGGCATAGGCCATTTCCGCGGCTTTTTCAATCTGCTCGCGGCTGAACTCTTCGGTGCGCGCATAAGCAATGTTATTGGCAACGGTATCGTTGAACAGGTGAACGTTTTGCGATACCAGCGCAACCTGATTACGCAGTGACGCCAGGGTGTACTCACGCAGGTCATGCCCGTCGAGCAGAATTTCACCCTTGTCGATATCGTAGAAGCGGGTGATCAGGCTCGCAATAGTTGATTTACCTGAGCCCGAACGCCCTACCAGCGCCACCGTTTTGCCTTCCGGAATAGACAGGTTGATATCGCGCAGCGCAGGCGTTTCACGGCCAGGATAGGTAAAGGTGACATTACGGAACTCAAGGTCGCCTTTCGCACGTTCAACCACGCGAGTACCTTCGTCTTTTTCCTGCTCGCTATCGAGGATAGCAAACAGCGTCTGGCAGGCAGCCATCCCGCGCTGGAACTGCGCGTTGACGTTAGTCAGCGATTTCAGCGGGCGCATCAGGGCAATCATGGATGAGAAGACCACGGTGATAGTACCGGCAGTCAGGGTTTCCATGACGCTTGGGAAGCTTGCGGCATACAGGACAAAAGCCAGCGCCAGAGAAGCAATCAGCTGAATGATCGGGTCAGAGATAGAAGACGCAGAAACCATTTTCATGCCCTGCAGACGCATCTTATTGCTGACTTTATCGAAGCGTTTGGTCTCAACCTGCTGACCACCGAAAATCAGCACCTCTTTGTGCCCTTTCAGCATCTGCTCTGCACTGGTGGTCACCTGCCCCATCGTGTTTTGCATATTTTTACTGATGTTACGGAAGCGCTTAGAAACCACACGGATAGCAATCGACACAATCGGCGCCAGCACGATGAGGATCAGCGACAGCTGCCAGCTGTAGTAGAACATCATGATGAACAGACCGATGATCGATGCGCCTTCACGCACGACGGTAATCAGCGCGCTGGAAGAAGACGATGCCACCTGCTCGGAGTCGTATGTAATACGAGAAAGCAGCGTACCGGTAGATTGCTTATCGAAGAAGGAGACGGGCATCCCCATCATGTGACTGAATAAGCGACGGCGCACGGTCATAACGACCTTGCCGGAAACCCAGGAGATGCAATAACTGGAGATGTAACTGGTGACGCCCCTGAGGATCATCAGACCAATTACCACCAATGGCATCCATAACAGCACTGACCTGTCCGTTTTACCAAAACCATCATCCAGTAATGGTTTGAGGAGCGATAGCATAAAGGTATCACTGGCTGCGTTGAAGATTAACGCAACCGCAGCCACAATCAGCCCTGCTTTAAATGGCGCAATAGTCGGCCAGAGTCGGCGGAAGGTCTGCCACGTGGAGAGATCTTTGTCGTTCTGCATTCAAAAAACCAGCTTATGTTGAAATAGCCGCATATTCTACCCGTTATCCTGCCCCTCGCCAAACCACTGATGATACCAACGAGGTAAAAGTTGATCGCGTAAGCCTTCTATTTTCCACTTATTGGTGAAAAAAGTGACCGTAATCTGCCCCTGATGCGGAGTATCGAACCATGCATAATTATGCTGTTGATAGCGCGCCTTCACTTTCGACGAAGGCAGACGCCACGCGTTATAGCGGGATGCGGAAGCCAACGCGGCTTGCCCGTTAACCTGCTGTAATAACGCGATGCCGGACGAGGTATTACTGCCATGATGCGGCACCTGAATAATTGTAGACCTAAGATACTGCCAGTAATGGCTTTGCATGGCCATTTCCGCCGATAACTCAATGTCGCCCGTCAGCAAAACGCTGTTTTTGCCATCATCGACACGAATAACACAGGAACCGTTATTACCAATTTGTCTGTTTGCTGATAACGGCCAGAGCACCCGAAATGATAATCCCTGCCATTGCCAGGCATCACCACGAAAACATCCCTGATGCCCTTTCCAACCTAAAGGGCTTCGTACCCAGCTTTTTGGCCAGGCATTATGCAGGCTGTCAAAACCACCTCGATGGTCCAGATGCTCATGGCTCAGGATAATCCCCTCCGGGGTCAGATTACGCCAGCGCAGCCAGGGAATAATCAGCTGCGTTCCGCTATCGCCTCCAGGCCACGCCAGCCCGGTATCATAAACAATCGCTCTATTATGTCGCGAGATAACGACGGAAAGCCCCTGCCCCACGTCCAGCATAGTAACCTGCCAACGATCGTCAGGCGTTGAACGCCATAGGGGATAGGTGAACAGCGCCACGCCTGACAGATAGAGCGCAGGAAAAGTACGCCAGCCGTGAAGCCGCCATACGATAATCAGCATCCACGGAATGAGCGTTGCCCACGCCCAGCGCGAATCCACGCTTAGCCAGCCGTCTGGCAAGCTACGCAGATACGCAAATACCCATCCCATAACCGTGTCAGCGCAAAACCAGACCACCGTCTCAAGTGCCATCGGCCCGCTCAGGTGAAGTAGCATTCCCAGAAGCACCAACGGTACGACCACAAACGTCACCACCGGTACCGCCAGCAGATTCGCCACCAGCGAAGTGGTGCTGACACCATGAAACAGCAGCACTTGTAAGGGGGTCAGCAAAAGCATCAACCCCAGTTGCAGGTAGAGCATTTCTTTCAGGAAACGCAGTGGCGCACGCCCTTTCCAGCGCGGTGGCGGCACCCACTGATACCAGAAAATTAGCGTGGCTACCGCGAAGGCAGAGAGCCAAAGGCTGTCTGACAGCACCGCTAATGGGTCAATTAACACAATAGCCGCGATGCAGCATAGCCAGACGTCCCAACCGTGCCATCGCCGCCCGGATAGCCGCAGCAGCGTCCAGATCCCTCCTGCCACCACCGTGCGTACCGCGGGGGGCTGTAATCCGGTGAGCCAGGCGTAAAGGAAACTGCAGACGAATGCCCCAACCAGCGGGAGCCGCCAGTTAATATAACGACACGGCAGGAAAAACTGTATGGCGCGAATGAGTAGCCAACCCAGCGATGCGCCCAGCGCGATATGTAACCCGGAAATCGCCATCAGATGCGACGTTCCGGTTTGCTGCATCAGCCGTTTTATCTCCGGATTAACGCTCAGACGCTCACCGAGCCCTAATGCCAGCAGCACATCGCGCCATCGGTAGTCTGTTAGAGTAGCCCTTAACGATGCCAGAAACTGCGCTCGCAGGCTGCATGCTGCATCCAGCGGTGTCGCATCAATTAACCGCCCGGTAAGCGGCTGATGCTGTGACAGCGCGTAGCGTTGAGAATCAAACCCACCGTCGTTGAGCTGGCCGTGCACGGCACGCGCGCGGATGGTCATCGCCCAGCGCTGGCCTGCACAGGGCGGCTGCGGCAGGTAGTTGCCATACAGCGTAATGACCGGCGCCGGAAAAAGGCGCTGCCCGTTGATGCGGACAATTTTCCCCTGATGCGTGGTTTGCCCGTCAGTCTGGCTAAGCACTATCTCGACGGTCTGATTTTTTCCGGGAATACGCAGCGCAGGCAGTTGCACCTGCCAGGCGGCCAGCATGCCCCAGCAAAAAAGTAGCCCCACGATACACAGCATGCGTACACCCGGTTTCGGGAAAATCAACGCTAACAGGCTGAGAACAACAATTGCCGCCTGTATGGCAGGCAAAGGCGGAAGCACAGGTAGCCAAAGCAAAGGCGTCACGCCCAGGAGCACGCAGCAGGCAAAAAGTGGTACACGCATCAACACCTCCTTGTTGTGCTGAGTGTCGCGCGTGCGCCACGCCTTGTCGTGGGGCAAAAGAAGAAGCGTCGAGGCGTCTTCCAGACAATTTTACAGTTGCAGCAAACGGGGAAACGTTATGCGAGGAGGATTCAGAAAACGGGGGAAGTGACGGTGATGTTGGAGCGCAAGAAATGAAAAAAGCACCCGTAGGTGCTTTTTTCGCAATCAAGTTAAACCGTTAACGGACGGCACAAACTCAATCGTAAATATTGGCGCGATCGCGCAGTTCTTTACCCGGCTTAAAGTGCGGCACATATTTGCCTTCAAGTTCTACTTTATCGCCAGTCTTCGGGTTACGCCCGGTACGTGGTGCTCGATAGTGCAGGGAGAAGCTGCCGAAACCGCGGATTTCAATGCGCTCACCCTGTGCGAGGGTTGAGGCCATATGCTCCAGCATCTCTTTTACCGCATCTTCCACTGCTTTTGCAGGGATGTGAGATTGCTGGCTGGCAAGTCTTTCAATCAATTCTGACTTGGTCATGATTCCTCCGGTTTCCTTTCAAGGAAAATTAGCTAACAGCTTAAACAAGGGCGGCCGTAGCCGCCCTTTGTGCTTGATTACAGAACGAAAACCGTAATCTGTCAAGTAATCTCATGATTCTTCGGCTGATAATCAGACCGAAGAGTAAGAGAATTACTCGCCTTTAGCTGCTTTGAATGCTTCAGCCATTGCGTTGGAGAAGTTGCCGTCTTCCTGTTTGTTGTTAACAGTAGCGATTGCATCTTTCTCGTCAGCTTCGTCTTTAGCACGTACAGACAGGCTGATTGCACGGTTTTTGCGGTCAACACCGGTGAATTTAGCTTCAACGTCGTCGCCAACGCTCAGAACCAGAGTTGCATCTTCAACGCGGTCACGGGATGCTTCAGAAGCACGCAGGTAACCTTCAACGCCGTCAGCCAGTTCTACGGTTGCGCCTTTAGCGTCAACTGCAGTCACTTTACCGTTTACGATAGCGCCTTTCTTGTTCAGAGCAACCCAGTTGTTGAACGGATCTTCTGCGAGCTGTTTAACGCCCAGGGAGATACGTTCACGTTCTGCGTCAACCTGCAGTACAACTGCAGCGATTTCGTCGCCTTTTTTGTATTCACGTACTGCTTCTTCGCCTGCAACGTTCCAGGAGATGTCAGACAGGTGAACCAAGCCATCGATGCCGCCGTCCAGGCCGATGAAGATACCGAAGTCAGTGATAGACTTGATTTTACCTTCAACACGGTCACCCTTGTTGTGGGTTTCCGCGAACTGCTGCCATGGGTTGTTTTTGCACTGTTTCAGGCCCAGGGAGATACGACGACGTTCTTCGTCGATATCCAGAACCATAACTTCCACTACGTCGCCAACGTTAACAACTTTGGACGGGTGGATGTTTTTGTTGGTCCAATCCATTTCGGAAACGTGAACCAGGCCTTCAACGCCTTCTTCGATTTCAACGAAGCAGCCGTAGTCGGTCAGGTTGGTTACGCGACCGGTCAGTTTGGTACCTTCCGGATAACGTTTAGCGATAGCTACCCACGGATCTTCGCCCAGCTGTTTCAGGCCCAGAGATACACGGGTACGTTCGCGGTCGAATTTCAGCACTTTAACAGTGATTTCGTCGCCAACATTTACGATTTCGCTCGGATGCTTAACGCGTTTCCATGCCATGTCGGTGATGTGCAGCAGGCCGTCAACGCCACCCAGATCAACGAATGCACCGTAGTCAGTGAGGTTCTTAACGATACCTTTAACTTCCATGCCTTCTTGCAGGTTTTCCAGCAGCTGATCGCGTTCTGCGCTGTTTTCGGATTCGATAACGGCACGACGGGAAACAACGACGTTGTTACGTTTCTGATCAAGCTTGATTACTTTGAACTCAAGCTCTTTGCCTTCCAGGTGCAGAGTATCGCGAACCGGACGAACGTCTACCAGAGAACCCGGCAGGAACGCACGAATACCGTTCAGCTCAACAGTGAAGCCACCTTTAACTTTGCCGTTGATAACACCGGTAACAGTTTCAGCTTCTTCGTATGCTTTTTCCAGCGTGATCCAGGCCTCGTGACGCTTAGCTTTCTCACGGGACAGCAGGGTTTCACCGAAGCCGTCTTCTACTGCATCCAGAGCAACGTCAACTTCGTCACCAACCTGGATTTCCAGTTCGCCAGCTGCGTTTTTGAACTGTTCTGCCGGAATTGCAGACTCAGATTTCAGGCCCGCATCAACCAGAACGACGTCTTTGTCGATAGAGACAACAACGCCACGAACGATGGAACCCGGGCGGGTTTCGATTTCTTTTAAGGATTCTTCAAAGAGTTGAGCAAAAGATTCAGTCATGTTTAATCTTCAGGTTTCATATTTAACGTCCACCTGACTCCGTGTCGGATGGGGTTGTTTAACATACCCGCTGTCACTCCATTGCAACGGGGGTACTGCAAATTCGGTCGCGTATTAAGCGAGAGCCAACTTTTGGCGCGCGTATTGTAGCGCTTTTTCAATCACTTGCTCAATGCTTAAGGTGGTGGAATCCAACACTAAAGCATCAGCAGCCGGAACCAGCGGTGCCACGGCGCGGTTGCGATCGCGGTCGTCTCGTTCCTGTATCTCGGCCAAAAGGCGTTCAAAGTTAACACTAAAGCCCTTTTCCTGCAACTGTAGCATGCGGCGATTGGCACGCTCTTCCGATGAAGCGTCGAGGAAAATTTTTACTGGCGCATCAGGGAATACCACGGTGCCCATATCGCGGCCATCGGCGATTAAGCCCGGCGCTTCACGAAACGCGCGCTGACGGCGCAGAAGCGCTTCGCGAACGCGAGGAAAAGCTGCCACTTGTGAAGCGGCATTCGCCACTTCCTGGGTACGGATTTCACCGCTAACGTCTTCCCCTTCCAGAATCACTTCCAGGTTGCCTTCCGTCGAGACAAAACGCACATCCAGGTGAGCGGCCAGCGGAACCAGCGCATCTTCCGACGTCACATCAACGTGGTGATGCAGCGCGGCCAGC
Organism: Pseudocitrobacter corydidari; assembly: GCF_021172065.1. Taxonomy (NCBI): domain Bacteria; kingdom Pseudomonadati; phylum Pseudomonadota; class Gammaproteobacteria; order Enterobacterales; family Enterobacteriaceae; genus Pseudocitrobacter; species Pseudocitrobacter corydidari. Next base: position 2,026,474 of record NZ_CP087880.1, read on the forward strand.
GCCAGAACACGATAGATGGCTCCCGAGTCCAATAAATGCCACTGTAAAGCCTCAGCCATCGCTTTACACAGGGTGCCTTTACCCGCACCGCTTGGTCCATCAATTGTGATTACCGGGGCAACTGCCGTCATCTTTATCTCCTTCAACACAAGGCGTATAGAACCTAAACGCGCGCATTATACGCATGTCTACGCCTGACAGTTACCTTTGTCTGCGAATTACGGAATTAACGCCAAAAATGGTAGGAATAGTGAACACTAATTATAGCGGGCTGGCACAGGGCCAGCCCGAAAGATGACAATGTTTTACTTTTTGTCAGAAGCGATACGTTCGCGGATATGCTGCGCACGTTCGGTTGAAGGCGGGTGGGAATCAAACATTGATTTGGTGTGCCCGGAGTCCAGGCTTGCCAGTTTGTCGAAGCTGCCGACCAGACCCTGGGTGCTGATACCGCGTTTTTTCAGCAGATCGTAAGAGAAGTCATCGGCTTCAGACTCTTTATCACGTGAGTATTTCGCATTGATGGCACCTTCCGCGATATCGCCAAGCTGAGAACGAGAAAGTTGTGCTGCCACGCCGCTGGTTGCGGAGATGGCATCTCGCGCGGCAACGACCGCATAAGAAGCTTTCATTTCAGCCAGTGAGTGACCAAGCGCGACGTGACCCAGTTCATGACCGAGAACACCTTCAATTTCGTTGTCGTTCATCATGTCCATCAGGCCGCTATAAACGCGTACACAGCCGTTAGCCATCGCCCAGGCGTTCACGTCGCTGGTCATGTAAACCTTATAGTTAACCGGTGTGCCGTTGATGTTATTGCCCAGCGCTTTGGCGATTTTCGCCAGGCGTTTGCTGTATTTGCTGGATGAGCCAGCTATTTGATTCTGGCTGTCCAGTTCCTGACAGCCCTGGTTAGCAATGGCTTTGGCATCTGCGTCATTCAGGGTTGCCGCTTTGTAAGCTGACATTCCTGAACTGATCGCCATGTTGGTGTCGATGCCGTGAGTATTTTGGCAGCCGCTGAGTAGCGTAGCGGAAACAGCCAGCGCCAGCAGAAGTTTAGCATTCTTCATGTGAATCATCCGTTGATTATATATAAATTATCTAAATATCAATAAGTTAACAAAGCAATCAAGATTATCACCATGAGCAGGGCGCAGAAAGTCCGAAAAAAAACGCCGACACAAGGTCGGCGTTGTTGGATTACGATTTAAATTAAGCCAGCGTGCTAATACGCGCCAGCTGTTCGAAGTAGTCCGGGAAGGTTTTCGCCGTACATTTCGGGTCAAGGATGGTTACCGGTGTATCCGACAGCGCCACCAGCGAGAAGCACATCGCCATGCGGTGATCGTTGTAGGTGCCAATTTCGGCAAACTGCAATTTTGTCGGCGGAGTGACGCGAATGTAATCTTCGCCCTCTTCCACTTCCGCGCCTACTTTGCGCAGCTCTGTCGCCATCGCAAACAGACGGTCGGTCTCTTTTACGCGCCAGTTATAGATGTTACGCAGCGTAGTGGTGCCTTTGGCAAATAACGCTGCCGTGGCAATCGTCATCGCCGCATCGGGAATATGGTTCATGTCCATATCAATGGCATTCAGTTCACCACGGGTACAGGCGATGTAGTCATCACCCCAGGTGATAGTTGCGCCCATTTTCTCCAGCACATCGGCGAAGCGGATATCGCCCTGCACGCTGTTACGCCCAATACCGGTCACTTTTACTGTCCCGCCACGGATTGCGCCCGCCGCCAGGAAATAGGACGCAGACGAGGCATCGCCTTCCACCAGATACTGACCCGGAGAGTGATACTGCTGGCCGCCGCGTACGACAAAGCGTTGATAATGTTGGTTTTCCACCTCAACACCAAACGTTTTCATCAGGTGCAGGGTGATGTCGATATACGGTTTAGAAACCAGATCGCCTTTGATGGTGATGGTGGTGTCATTCGGCGCCAGCGGCGCGGTCATCAGTAGCGCCGTCAGGAACTGGCTGGAAACGGTACCGTCAACCTCAACGTTTCCGCCGCTAAAGCCACCCTGCAAACGCAGCGGAGGATAATTTTCCTGCTCGAGATACGTGATTTGCGCCCCGCCCTGACGCAGCGCGTCAACCAGGTGACCAATTGGGCGCTCTTTCATGCGCGGTTCGCCAGTCAGGACGATATCGTTGTGGCCCAGGCAGAGCGCCGCCGCCAGAGGACGCATCGCCGTGCCCGCGTTCCCGAGGAACAATTCCAGTGATTCATTGGCCTGCAACGGACCTGCGTTACCCGTGACTTCACAACGGGTGCGATCGGCAGACAAGGTGTAATGAATTCCCAGCGCACTCAGCGCATTCAGCATGTGGCGAACATCGTCACTGTCCAGCAGGTTAGTCAGGACAGTGGTGCCGCGTGCTAAAGCTGCCAGCAGCAAGGCGCGGTTAGAGACACTTTTTGAACCAGGCAGGTTAATGGTGCCATCAACACGCGCAATGGGTTGTAACGTCAGGGATTCCATGAAACTCAACTCTCAAAATCGACAATAAAAACCCCCGCAGAATACTGCGGGGGATGAAAACGTAAAAATTAACCGTGGCGACGTTCGAAGTCCTGCATGAAATCGGTCAATGCCTGAACGCCCGCCAGCGGCATCGCGTTATAGATTGACGCACGCATCCCGCCAACGACACGGTGGCCTTTCAGCGAATGCAGGCCCGCCGCGAAGGACTCTTCCAGGAAGACTTTATCCAGTGCGCTGTCCGCCAACTGGAACGGAATGTTCATGCGAGAACGGTTAGACGCCGCCACATCGTTACGATAGAAATCGCTGTTGTCGATAACGCCATACAGCAATTCAGCTTTCTGCTGGTTGATGCGTTCCATTGCCGCCACGCCGCCCTGCTCTTTCAGCCATTTGAAGACCAGGCCCGCCAGATACCAGGCGAAAGTCGGCGGGGTGTTGAACATGGAATCATTCTCGTTCAGTACGGAGTAATCCAGAATGGACGGGCAGGCAATATTAGCTTTGCCGAGCAGATCTTCACGCACAATCACCAGCGTCAAGCCTGCCGGGCCGATGTTTTTCTGCGCACCTGCGTAAATCACGCCAAAGCGGCTGACGTCAATCGGGCGGGAAAGAATGGTCGAGGAAAAGTCGGCGGCAACGACCACATCTTTACCGAAATTCGGGGTTTCATCGATAGCGATGCCATCAATCGTTTCATTTGGGCAATAGTGCAGGTACGCAGCATTGTCAGAAAGCTGCCATTCGCTCATCGGCGTCACGGCGCGCTTGCCGTCAACGGTGATTTTGGCGTCAATCACGTTCGGCGTGCAGTATTTCTTCGCTTCTTTTACTGCGCTGGCGGCCCAGTAACCGGCGTCAACGTAGTCTGCGGTAGTTTTATCACCCAAAATGTTCAGCGGAACGCCAGCGAACTGGCCGCGACCACCGCCATGGCAGAACAACACTTTATAGTTGGAAGGGATATTGAGCAGGTCACGAAAATCCTTTTCTGCTTCTTCCGCCACGTGGATAAACTCTTTCCCACGGTGGCTAACTTCCATTACTGATGTACCCAATCCGTTCCAGTCGCGTAATTCGTTTTGCGCCTGTTTAAGGACATCTGCCGGTAGCATTGCCGGACCCGAACTGAAATTAAAGACCTGAGCCATTTCCCCTCACCACGTTGCAATGTTGTCTACCCGCGCGCGTTTGCACGGATATAAGTTATTCCTGTGGATATCGGTTTTATCATTCAGTGACACGCACCGCAATGGATAATACTGGACGGTCAGAAAACGTGGCATAAGTCACACAACAGAATCTTCCATATTGACGAGTGAAAATGGAGAAATCCGCTATCAGGTGACGCGTTTTGCGGTGCTGGCCTTCGACCATTCTGGATTTGTGCAGCGGGGACATAATTGATGTTCCCGGGCATTAAAGTGAAAAATCGCGCTGCACCGAACGCAGGCATAGTCCGCCGCCTCGGGAACCGTGGTAAAGCGCGAGACACAGCTCGACGGTAAAATCACCAAACCGGCCTTTACGTCATCATCGGGATAGTAATAAATGCTGATTTGCCCGTTCGTCTCCATAATGGCCAACCGCACCTGCCCGAGTTGCTCGACGCCGCCCAGCCGCAGTTCCATAAAAAACTCAAACTCGGTCATGTTCTCAGACTGCAAACGTTCCCACGCCAGCTCGCCCTCTTCCACCACAATGACCGGTTTCCCCTCCAGCAAATCTTCCAGTTTTTCGCTACGCGACATCAGCCACATCACCAGCCGATAAAGGGCAGCCAGAGTGATAAACACCACCAGCACCGGCAGCATAGGCACATCGTCATAAAATGCCACATCGCCTGCGGCGGAGCCTAGCGTCAGGATGATGAGCACTTCAAACAGCGACATCTGCCGCACGCCACGCCGGCCGGTGATTTTCAGGAACAGGAAAACGAGTATGAAAGTGTAGAGCGAACGCAGCGCCACTTCGCCGAGGAAGTCCAGCGGGACTTTATCCAGCGCCATACGGTGTAGGTCGAACGATTTCATTTTATTACCTGAATGGGGAGTTGCGATAAGAATAGACCAGGCGGGGAGAGTCTGCGGGGAAAGGGGTTGTCAGCTGTTTTTGCAGCAGTGAGCAATGTCGATACAGTGCAGGAAGACCATGACTGTCTCTAAGCTGCCTGTACGGCAGTGAACCGATCAAGACCGTTATAACAGCGAATCCGAAATTTCTAAGCTGCCTGTACGGCAGTGAACTGAACCCTTTCCATTCTATCGAACTGTTTTCTTAGATAAAAACACTAATACCGCCCATTGCACCCTATTTTTCTCCCCCCATAATCCCTGACGAAAAATCAATAACTTACGATCACCCACAAAAAAAGGGTTCCGCTGCATACTACGCATCCTCGCTTGCCGTCCTCCCTTTCTGAAGTCACCCCCTTTCCTAATTCAACCATCAAATCAATGAATATGGCGTCATTCATCCAAACCCCGTATGATTGCGCGCTTTCCGTACGATAAAAATGAGACCGTCATGACGCAAACCTATATCCCCGGCAAAGATGCCGCACTGGAAGATTCCATCGCTCGCTTCCAGCAAAAACTGCTCGATCTGGGCTTTGACATCGAAGAGGCCTCCTGGCTGAATCCGGTGCCGAACGTCTGGTCAGTACATATCCGCGACAAAGCGTGCTCGCTGTGCTTTACCAACGGTAAAGGCGCAACCAAAAAAGCCGCGCTGGCGTCTGCGTTAGGGGAATATTTCGAGCGCCTGTCAACCAACTACTTCTTCGCCGATTTCTGGCTGGGCGAGAAAATCGCTAAAGGCCCATTCGTGCATTATCCGAACGAAAAATGGTTCCCGATCCCGGAAGACGATGAGCTGCCGGAAGGCCTGCTCGATACGCGTCTGCGCGCGTTCTACGATCCTGACGATCAGTTGACCGGCAGCCTGATGGTCGATCTGCAATCGGGCAATACCGATCGCGGTGTTTGCGGCCTGCCGTTTACGCGCCAGTCTGACGGTGAAACCATTTATATCCCGATGAACATCGTCGGCAACCTGTACGTTTCTAACGGTATGTCTGCGGGCAACACCGCTAACGAAGCACGCGTGCAGGGTCTGTCGGAAGTGTTTGAGCGTCATATCAAAAACCGCATTATCGCTGAGAGCATTAGCCTGCCGGAGATCCCGAAAGAGGTAATGGCGCGCTATCCTGGCGTCGTAGCGTCGATTGAGAAACTGGAAGCGGAAGGTTTCCCTATCTTCGCTTACGACGGCTCTTTAGGGGGTAAATATCCGGTTATCTGTGTCGTGCTGTTCAACCCGGCAAACGGCACCTGCTTTGCCTCCTTCGGCGCGCACCCGGACTTTGGCGTCGCGCTGGAACGTACCGTTACGGAACTGCTGCAGGGCCGTGGTCTGAAAGATCTGGACGTGTTCACGCCGCCAACCTTTGATGATGAAGAAGTCGCCGAGCATGCCAACCTGGAAACTCACTTCATCGATTCCAGCGGTTTGATCTCCTGGGATCTCTTTAAGCAGGATGCCGACTATCCGTTTGTGGACTGGAATTTCTCCGGCACCACCGAAGAAGAGTTCGCGACCCTGATGGCGATTTTCAACGCCGAAGATAAAGAAGTGTACATCGCGGATTACGAGCATTTAGGCGTCTACGCCTGCCGTATTCTGGTGCCGGGAATGTCGGATATCTATCCGGCAGAAGATCTGTGGCTCGCGAACAATAATATGGGCAGCCACCTGCGTGAGACAATTCTGACCCTGCCAGACAGTGAGTGGGAAAAAGAAGAGTACCTGAATCTGATTGAACAGCTTGATGAAGAAGGTCTGGACGATTTCACCCGCGTACGTGAACTGCTGGGCCTGGCAACAGGCAAGGATAATGGTTGGTACACCCTGCGCGTCGGTGAGTTGAAAGCGATGCTCGCGCTGGCCGGTGGCGATCTGGAACAGGCACTGATCTGGACCGAGTGGACAATGGAATTCAACGCGTCAATCTTTAGCGCCGAGCGTGCGAATTATTATCGTTGCCTGCAAACCTTATTACTGCTGTCGCAGGAAGAAGAACGCCAGCCGCTACAATATCTGAATGCGTTTATTCGTATGTACGGTGCTGAAGCCGTAGAAGCTGCCAGCGCCGCGCTGAGCGGCGAAGCACCGTTCTACGGTTTACAAGCCGTGGATAGCGATCTCGAAGCCTTCCCTGCGCACCAGTCGCTACTGCAAACCTACGAAAAACTGCAGTGTGCAAAAGCTGCGTTTTGGTCAAAGCAGGGCTAAAAAGACCGGAGAATAAGTAGGTTTAAAGATTACTCTACGCTATATTATGGGGCCGTTTAACGGCCCTTTTTTTATTTCTAAAATGCCGTAAATTAATTTGTGATAATTACGTTACGCACAAGTAAACACTATTATTGGTAGCTTACCAATAATGTTAATTTAAATGATCATTACTCCATTTTAATTAACTGGCAAAACGGGAGGCTGACGAAAAAAATCAACTGATATTGCAAACTTTAAAATTTATTTTTACTTTGATAATCAAAAAGTTATGCCGCTTTCGATGAAAAACCATTCGATTTGCGGGCCTATAAGCCAGGCGAGATATGATCTACATCAAATTCTCATCTATAATGCTTTGTTAGTATCTCGTCGCCGACTTAATAAAGAGAGAGTTAGTGTGAAAGCTGACAACCCTTTTGATCTACTTGTTCCTGCCGCTATGGCCAAAGTTGCCGAAGAAGCAGGTGTCTATAAAGCAACGAAGCATCCGCTGAAAACCTTTTATCTGGCGATTACTGCGGGCGTGTTCATCTCGATTGCTTTTGTTTTCTACATTACTGCCACCACAGGAACCGCGGGCATGCCTTTTGGCGTCGCGAAACTGATTGGGGGTATCTGCTTCTCACTGGGCTTGATTCTCTGCGTCATTTGCGGGGCCGACCTCTTCACTTCCACGGTACTGATCGTTGTGGCGAAAGCCAGCGGTCGCATCACATGGGGTCAACTGGCGAAAAACTGGTTGAACGTCTATGTTGGTAACCTGGTAGGATGTCTGCTCTTTGTTCTGCTGATGTGGCTCTCCGGCGAATATATGACCGCTAACGGTGGCTGGGGCATGAATGTCCTGCAAACCGCTGACCACAAAATGCACCACACATTTATCGAAGCCGTTGCACTCGGCATCCTGGCTAACCTGATGGTTTGTCTGGCTGTCTGGATGAGCTACTCTGGCCGCAGCCTGATGGACAAAGCCATGATTATGGTTCTTCCGGTTGCCATGTTCGTCGCCAGCGGCTTTGAGCACAGTATTGCAAACATGTTTATGATCCCAATGGGGATTGTGATTCGCAACTTTGCAAGCCCGGAGTTCTGGACCGCAGTTGGTTCAACCCCGGATAGTTTTTCTCACCTGACTATCATGAACTTCATCACTGATAACCTCATTCCGGTGACTATCGGGAATATCATTGGCGGAGGCCTGTTAGTTGGGCTGACATACTGGGTCATTTACCTGCGTGAAGGCGACCATCACTAAGGTGAGCGTTGTGTCAGGCAGTAAATAAAAAATCCACATAAGAAGGTAGGTGTTACATGTCCGAGCTTAATGAAAAGTTAGCCACAGCCTGGGAAGGTTTTACTAAAGGTGACTGGCAGAATGAAGTCAACTTACGTGACTTCATCCAGAAAAACTACACTCCATATGAGGGTGACGAGTCCTTCCTGGCAGGTGCTACTAAAGCAACTACCGAGCTGTGGGACAAAGTAATGGAAGGTGTTAAACAGGAAAACCGCACTCACGCGCCTGTTGACTTCGACACCGCTGTTGCTTCTACCATCACCTCCCACGACGCGGGCTACATCAACAAGTCGCTGGAAAAAATCGTTGGTCTGCAGACTGAAGCTCCGCTGAAACGCGCGCTGATTCCGTTTGGCGGCATCAAAATGATCGAAGGTTCCTGCAAAGCGTACGATCGCGAACTGGACCCGATGATCAAAAAAATCTTCACCGAGTACCGTAAAACTCACAACCAGGGCGTGTTCGACGTTTATACTCCGGACATCCTGCGTTGCCGTAAATCTGGCGTCCTGACCGGTCTGCCGGATGCATACGGTCGTGGTCGTATCATCGGTGACTATCGTCGTATCGCCGTTTACGGTATCGACTTCCTGATGAAAGACAAATTCGCTCAGTTCACTTCTCTCCAGTCTGACCTGGAAAACGGTGTGAACCTGGAAGCGACTATTCGTCTGCGTGAAGAGATCTCTGAACAGCACCGTGCGCTGGGTCAGATCAAAGAGATGGCTGCTAAATACGGCTACGACATCTCTGGTCCGGCTACTAACGCTCAGGAAGCGATTCAGTGGACTTACTTCGGCTACCTGGCTGCGGTTAAATCTCAGAACGGCGCTGCAATGTCCTTCGGTCGTACTTCCAGCTTCCTGGATATCTACATCGAACGTGACCTGAAAGCAGGCAAAATCACTGAACAAGAAGCTCAGGAAATGATTGACCACCTGGTCATGAAACTGCGTATGGTTCGCTTCCTGCGTACTCCTGAATATGATGAACTGTTCTCCGGTGACCCGATTTGGGCAACTGAATCCGTCGGTGGTATGGGCGTTGATGGCCGTACTCTGGTTACCAAAAACAGCTTCCGTTTCCTGAACACCCTGTACACCATGGGCCCGTCTCCGGAACCGAACATCACTATCCTGTGGTCTGAAAAACTGCCGCTGGCGTTCAAAAAATTCGCTGCGAAAGTGTCCATCGATACCTCTTCTCTGCAATACGAGAACGACGATCTGATGCGTCCAGACTTCAACAACGATGACTACGCTATCGCTTGCTGCGTAAGCCCGATGATCGTTGGTAAACAAATGCAGTTCTTCGGTGCGCGTGCTAACCTGGCGAAAACCATGCTGTACGCAATCAACGGCGGCGTTGATGAAAAACTGAAAATGCAGGTTGGTCCGAAATCTGAACCGATCAAAGGCGATGTGCTGAACTACGACGAAGTTATCGACCGTATGGATCACTTCATGGATTGGCTGGCTAAACAGTACGTCACCGCACTGAACGTCATCCACTACATGCATGACAAATATAGCTACGAAGCTTCTCTGATGGCACTGCACGACCGTGACGTTATCCGTACCATGGCTTGCGGTATCGCAGGTCTGTCCGTAGCGGCTGACTCCCTGTCTGCAATCAAATATGCGAAAGTTAAACCGATTCGTGACGAAGACGGTCTGGCTATCGACTTCGAAATCGAAGGCGAATACCCGCAGTTTGGTAACAACGATGCTCGCGTCGATGACATGGCTGTTGACCTGGTAGAACGTTTCATGAAAAAAATTCAGAAACTGACTACTTACCGCAACGCTATCCCGACTCAGTCCGTTCTGACCATCACTTCCAACGTTGTGTATGGTAAGAAAACCGGTAACACCCCAGACGGTCGTCGCGCAGGCGCTCCGTTCGGACCAGGTGCTAACCCGATGCACGGCCGTGACCAGAAAGGTGCTGTTGCCTCTCTGACCTCCGTTGCAAAACTGCCGTTTGCTTACGCTAAAGATGGTATCTCTTACACCTTCTCTATCGTTCCGAACGCACTGGGTAAAGACGACGACGTTCGTAAAACCAACCTCGCAGGCCTGATGGATGGTTACTTCCACCATGAAGCTTCTATCGAAGGCGGTCAGCACCTGAACGTTAACGTTATGAACCGCGAAATGCTGCTCGACGCGATGGAACATCCGGAAAAATATCCGCAGCTGACCATCCGCGTATCTGGCTACGCAGTACGTTTTAACTCCCTGACTAAAGAACAGCAGCAGGACGTTATTACTCGTACCTTCACTCAGTCCATGTAATGGATTTGACTGAAATCGCGATTTAAAAAGCGTACAATAAAGGCTCCACACAAGTGGGGCCTTTCTTATAAGTGCCCCACTCTCTCCGAGCCTATTTTGCGGGTTAATCTCTATAATGAAATTAACGTGCAAAATAAACTCAAGACGGCCTGAAGTCATGATCGTCACCCCTGCCGGACGCGGGGAAAAACTGGAGATAACACTGCAATGTCTGTAACTGGTCGCATTCACTCCTTTGAATCCTGTGGCACCGTTGATGGCCCAGGTATCCGTTTTATCACCTTTTTTCAGGGCTGCCTGATGCGCTGCCTCTATTGCCATAACCGCGATACGTGGGATACACACGGCGGCAAAGAGGTGACCGTTGAAGAACTGATGAAAGAGGTGGTGACCTATCGCCACTTTATGAACGCATCCGGCGGCGGTGTGACCGCATCCGGCGGCGAAGCCATTCTTCAGGCAGAGTTCGTGCGTGACTGGTTCCGTGCCTGTAAAAAAGAGGGCATCCATACCTGTCTTGATACCAACGGTTTTGTGCGTCGCTACGATCCGGTCATCGATGAGCTGCTGGAAGTCACCGATCTGGTGATGCTCGATCTCAAACAGATGAACGACGAAATTCACCAGAATCTGGTTGGCGTCTCCAACCATCGCACGCTGGAATTTGCTCAGTACCTGTCGAAAAAAGGGAGCAACGTCTGGATCCGTTACGTGGTCGTTCCAGGCTGGTCAGACGATGACGATTCCGCGCACCGTCTGGGCGAATTTACCCGCGATATGGGCAACGTCGAGAAAATCGAACTGCTGCCGTATCACGAACTGGGTAAACATAAATGGGTGGCGATGGGCGAAGAATACAAGCTGGATGGCGTCCATCCACCGAAAAAAGAGACCATGGAACGCGTAAAAGGCATTCTGGAACAGTATGGTCATAAGGTAATGTACTAATACATTCAGCGTGACTCCGCATCAGGAGTCACGCTTCCTCTCTCCACGTCACATCAATCGCCTTCAAAACCTGTTCCAGTTGATTAGGTTGTATCTGCCCAGGCTTCCACAGCGCGACAACCGGATGCGTTAACCCCTTATCGCCCGCTTCGGTCTCCTGGCGTTCGACGTTCTCCCACTCCTCCACTCCGAAATGACGTGGTAAAAAAGCCCAGCCATCACCGGCAGATAGCCGCCGTTGCAATAACGTGATTTCATTAACCCGAATAAGGCGATCGGCAATTTGAATACGTTGTGCCAGCGCCTGTTGCAACGTACAGAACGGTACCAGCTGCGGGCTGGCGGCGAGGTGTAACATCGATACCGGCGAGACCGGGAAAAAGCCTTTTCGCGCCCAGACAGAGAGCGAAATTGCCCCCACCGCTCGCCACTTAAGATGATCGTTAACCGATCGATTGAGCGCCTGGTAAATACCAATATCCGCCTTTCCTTCATCCAGCCAACGCTCCGCCTGTTCACGTTCACACATCAGCAAATCCAGCGAAATATGTTGCTGCGCGAGAGTGCTTGCCAGGCTGAGTAAAAAATCACGCGGTGTGAAAGGGTCATAGCACAGCGTCAGTTGGGTCTTGAGCTGATCGGGCAGTTGCTTAGCAAGCTGCGAAAAAGCCTGCGCTTCATGCAAAAACAATCGTGCCTGGCGATACAGACGCTTGCCGGAATCGGTCAGTTCAAGCGGACGCTTCGTGCGATCAAACAGGACATAACCTAAGTCTATTTCAAGATAATCAATAAGCTGACTTACCGTCGTCCTGTCTTTCTTCAGCTTTTTCGCCGCCTGCGTCAGGGTTCCACACTCACAAACGCAGGCAAATGCTTCAATTTGCGCCAGAGAAAAATTAATCGGCTCCATAGGTTCCTTATCCATTTACGGGGGATTTTCCCCCGCTCAGTGATTTATTGCGCTGAGTATATTAACCCTAACATAGACGGGTGAACTTAACTGAGGAAGAAAAATGAAGAATCAAAAAATCTCCGCCGTCGCTTTAGGTCTGGCCCTCACTGCGGGGATAAGTGTCAGCGCCGATGCCTGTACCCGCGCGTTTATGAACATGTTTCCGGGCTATATGGTCACCGCCCGCAACCTGGATTTCTTTGGCCCTGTCGATCCATCATTAGTGATCACACCAAAAGGCATCGCCCATAATGGCGGAGACAGCGCCAAAGCGGCGCACTGGACCACACGTTACGGCAGCGTCGTGGTTTATGCCGATGGGGTCTTTCCGATGGATGGCATGAATGAAGCCGGGCTGGCGGGGCATACCCTGTTTTATATGAATGGATCGCAGGTGCAGCAGGATAATCAGGATAAGCCCGTGCTGGAAAGCCGGGCGTGGTTAAGCTATATCCTTGATAACTATGCAACAGTGAACGACGCCGTCGAGGGAATTCGCCATAACGTGCGTCTGGCCGCGGCTAAACTGCCGGTGGATTACGCGACAGATACAAAACATATCGCGATCGAAGATAAGAGCGGCGACTCCGCTATCATTGAAATTGATAATGGCAAAGTGAATATCTACCACGATAAAAACTACCGTGTGATGACCAACCCGCCTTCTTACGACAAACAGTTAGCGAATCTCGCGCGTTTCAACCACGCGAAGCGCGACGCTATTCCAACCGGGCTGGATGCCGACCAGCGTCTGGTACGCGCCAGCTGGAATTTACAGAATTTGCCGAAACCTGATAACAAGAATCAGGCCCAGGGATTTGTGCTGTCTGTCGTCAATAACGTGGCCTACCCGATCGGTATTCCGGCGGAAAGCGACGAGCAAAAAGTCACCGATATGTACGCGAAATACAGTAAGAAGCCAGAAAACAACAAAGGTATTGGCACCTACTGGACAACGATCTCTGACCTCTCGCATCAGGAATATCACTTCAAATCGACCTTTGCCGCCTCTCAGGTATGGGTGGATTTAAAACAGATCAACTTCAGCGCGGGTCAGCCGGTGAAAACCATCAGCGGCCTTAATGACTATGCCCAGAAGGGCTGGGAAGGGAATATTCTGGCGCAGGCGAAATAAAGCTACATAGTGAAAAACCCGCACCCTGTGCGGGTTTGGCTGGCAATTTACAGTGCGTTTACCATTTCCTGTACCTGACTAAACAGCAACGGAAAATGTTCCGGCTTGGCAGATAGAGTATCGAACAGAAAAGTGACTTCCGCGTCCTCAATACCCAGGTAACTGCACATATTAACCAGATAATCGGTCATATTTTTTTCCCACCCCATCTCAATGAAAGATTTACCCTCTCCCCCCACCAGCGCGACCCAGCGGATTTTAGTGACGGGAAGTTTATGGCCGTCGCCATAGGCCAGACCGTTATTCCAGACTCTGTCGAGATAGCCTTTGAGTATTGCCGGGAAGCTGTACCACCAAACGGGAAATACCACCACCAGCGTGTCATGGCCCTGCATTTCAGCAAACAACGAATGTACATCCGGGGTATAGCGTTTTGTGGAATCCTGCCAGTCAGGCTCATCTTCCTGCATCATCACCGGGTTAACGTTGCGACGATAAAGATCAAGCTCCGTCACCTTCATCTGTCGGGACGTAGACTGGCGACGTATCTCATCAACAATATGTGCAGTCAATGAATCGCGACGCGGATGGGCCCAAACCAAATAAATATTCTCTGTTTTCATATTGTTACCTCATTCTCCTGTTCGGATACGCACTTTATGCATGAGGCATAATCCTGTAAACGTGAGGATTCAGGATGAGTTAATGAAGGATTTTCACCAATGCGTATGAATATGACCGATTTCGCTACTTTCATTGCCGTTGCTCGCCACCAGAGCTTTCGCGCAGCCGGTGATCATCTGGGGCTTTCACCGTCCGCAATCAGTCATAGTATTAAGCAGCTTGAACAGCGCCTTAAAATTCGCTTATTCAATCACACGACCCGTAGCGTGTCATTAACCGAAGCAGGCCAAAATCTCTATGACCGATTGCGTCCCGCATTCGATGAAATTCAGATCATGCTGGACGAGGTCAACAACTTTCGCGTCGCGCCCATCGGCACGCTGAAAATCAACGCCGCAAGGCTGGCTGCACGTATTTTCCTGATGCCGCTGTTAGTTCAGTTTACCCGCCAATACCCTGATATTAAGATTGAAGTTACAGCGGATGACACGCTGGTAGATATCGTTAAGCAAGGTTTTGACGCAGGTATTCGCCTGAGCAGTATCGTTGAAAAAGATATGATCGCTGTGCCGATTGGGCCTGCGGTGAAGCTATGTGTTGTTGCAACGCCGGAATACTTTGCAAAGCACGGAAAACCTGAGCATCCCAAAGCGTTGCTCACGCATCAATGTGTGGTCTTTCGTTATCCCGGCGGTCGCCCCTGTCACTGGCAGTTCTCCGATGGGCTGGAAATTGCCGTTACGGGCAATATTATTGTCAACGATATGGATGCCGAACTGGACGCGGTACTCATGGGGGCGGGAGTGGGCTACCTGCTGTGTGAGCAGGTGAATGAGCATCTGCACAGCGGAAGGCTGGAATCAGTGCTGGAAGAGTGGCTGCCCGCGCGACCGGGCTTTCAGCTTTACTACCCGAATCGGCACTATATGTCCTGCGGGCTACGGGCGTTTCTCGACTTTGTTAAACAGCCCGATAACGCAGAGGTTAACGGGCTGAATTCTCAGGCATGCGCCACCGGCGTCGGGTGATGCCCGGCTTTGCGCAGCAGCATCAGCAGATAAACAAACGACACGCAGGCGATCATCACAAACAGCAGGTTATCGGAATAACTCTGCATCAGCATTGCCGTCAATGTTGGGCCGAGCAGGCTACCGATGGTGTAGCTCAGCAGCAGCGCCTGGTTCATCGAAACCAGTTGATGATGTTCCACTTTTTCGCAGGCCCAGGCCATTGCCACCGGGTATAACGTAAATCCGGAAGCACCGAGGACAAAGAGTGCTGGCGCCATTGCCGCGTTGCTCAACATCGCGAGGCAACCAAGGATCACCACGAAAACCTGTACACGCAGGACTAACAGACGGCCATAGCGATCCGCCAGGCGGCCAATCGGCCACTGCCCCACGATGCCCGCGCTAACCATCACCGCCATCCAGAAACCGATACCGGAATCGCTCACGCCCTGGTGGTTCAGATAGAGCGGCATCAGGCCATAAAGCGAGCCCAGCACAATCCCGGAGATAATGCAGCCGTTTACGCCAAGGCGCGCCTGGCGCAGCGTGAACATCGACCACACGCGGGTTGAAACATGCGTTTCATCCTGCTGATTGTTGATACGCGCGAACAGCATAGGCAAAATGGCGGCCAGTACCAGGCCCGTCATCACCGGTAACACGGTCAATAGATCGGTTGGCAGTTTGCTGACCATGATTTGCCCCAGCACGGTACCGACGTAGTACACCATCATGTAGGCCGCCAGCAGACGTCCACGGTTACGCGAGGTGCCACTGCACATCAGTGCGCTTTCCACAACCACCCAAATCATCGCGCAGCCCACGCCCGCGACAAAGCGCCAGAACATCCAGCTCCAGAACCCGACCATGATCCCTAAGCCTACGCAGCCCACGGCAAAAATCGCCGAGGCAATATAGTAGCTACGGTTAAATCCCATACGCTTAATTAAGCGCCCGGTCAGCAGCGTCCCCACCAGGTTACCGGTGAAATAGGAGGAACCGACCATCCCAACCTGCCAGGTAGGCAAGTTTTCGTGGGCGAGCCAAAGCGGGACGAGCGTATTTAATACCGCGATCGCCAGGGTCAACAAAAGTAAGCCACAGAGCAACAGCTGCACCGGGCGAGTATAGGTGTTCATGGGTAAAAACCGTGAGGATGATCAGATTTCGAGCGCATCATGCCACGGCCATTATTAAAGTCAATCGCCCGTCTGACGGGGGCTGCGGGGAATATGGGGCGACGATTGATGTTTCTTATCCAGCGAAGCGGAAATAAATTCACGCCACCAATCATTTCATTGTTTTTATTCGTTTATTACCGGAACATGTCGGAACGATTGGTCGAAAAATTTCATGATAAAAAAGCATTAAAAAGCCAGGACGCAAGCCCTGGCTTTTTTATACCCACAATAACTTAGCTGGCAATCGCCATGCCGACGGTCATGTGCAGGCCGTAGAAAACGCCACGGCCAATCAGCTCGCCCGCAATGACCAGCACCACCGCGATGCTCAGCAGCGGCAGCGCCGGTTGATATCCTCTCAGCTGCGGCGCAACCCAGCACACCAGCGCCAGGGCGATCAGCACCACGCGCCAGGCCATCAACGAGCCGTAATCCGGCACCAGCGCGGACGCCTGCTGAATAGAGCTGTGAATCGTCGCCAGTTCAGCGCCCTGCATCAGCGCAACCACCACGCTCACCACCAGCGCGATGATGCTAACGGCAGGCAGCAGACGCATCGCCCAACCGGTGACATCGGCCGCACGCAGCAGCAGGTAGCCCAGCAGCGGGCCGCCAATGAACAGCGTCAGGAAGAAGCTCATCGGCGTCCAGACACTGTACCAGGTCGGCACGGTATCAATGCTGTTGTACACACGCGCCATCATCCAGACGAATACCACGCCCAGCACGGCGGTGATAATCAGCCACAGCCCACGCAGCGCGGGTGACAGTTTTTTCATCATCGCCAGCAGCCAGCCAAGGCCGCCAACCGCAAAGAAGATTGCGCCACTGGCAATTTCGTTGCTCAGCGCCGAGGAGCCCACGCGGTTAAGCGAGTTGAACGCGCGAAACGGCGAGCCCAGGTGAAGCGTTGAGGCAATGAACGCAATGCCCATCAGCACCCACAGCGCAAACATCCCGGTCACCACACGTTGTTGCGCGTTAGGACGTAAATCACCCTTCAGCAGCGCCAGTGCCAGCACGATAAACGCGCCCACCACGCATTGACCAAAGACCGTGAAGATCATCAGCGGCCATTCATGCCATCCACTACCCATCTCACACCTCCTTCGGATTGGCTAAGTAGCCAGTGGTATCGCCGGTTGGGCGACTATTGGCATTCGGCTTAATGACGATGCTCGGTTTGGTGAAGTGCGCAGACGGCAGCGGCGCAACGGCGGCAAGATTACCGTGTTTTTTACGCAGCTCGTCAATCGGGCCGAAATCGAGCGCGCGCAGCGGGCAGGATTCCACACAGATTGGCTTTTTACCGTCTGCCACGCGGTCGTGGCAGCCATCGCATTTCGTCATGTGCCCTTTCGCCGCATTATATTGCGGCGCGCCGTACGGGCAGGCCATATGGCAGTAGCGGCAGCCGATGCAAACATCTTCATCGACGACCACAAAACCATCTTCGCGTTTGTGCATCGCGCCGCTCGGGCAAACCTTGGTACAGGCCGGATCTTCGCAGTGGTTGCACGAAATAGAGAGATAGTAAGCAAAGACGTTCTGATGCCAGACGCCGTTGTCTTCCTGCCAGTCGCCACCCGCGTATTCGTAGATACGGCGGAAGCTGACGTCCGGGCCTAAATCTTTGTAGTCTTTACACGCCAGCTCGCAGGTTTTGCAGCCGGTGCAACGACTCGAATCAATATAAAAACCATATTGGGTTGTCATCGATTACTCCTTACACCCTTTCAACCTGAACGAGATTTGTGTGTGACGGGTTGCCCTTCGCCAGCGGCGATGGACGCTGTGTCGTCAGAACGTTGATACAGCCCGCCTGATCCACACCTTTAGCATCCGGGTCATACCATGCCCCTTCGCCCAGTGCGACAACACCCGGCATCATACGCGGCGTGACTTTCGCCTCGATGTGCACTTCGCCACGGTCGTTAAAGATGCGTACCCGGTCGCCGTTGGCGATACCGCGTTTCTTCGCATCCAGCGGGTTGATCCACATCTCCTGACGGCAGGCCGCTTTCAGCACTTCAACGTTGCCATAGGTAGAGTGAACGCGGGATTTATAGTGGAAACCGGTCAGCTGCAACGGGAATTTCTCCGCCAGCGGATCGTTATAGTTTTCAAATCCCGGGGTGTAGATTGGCAGCGGATCGATAACATCGCCTTCTGCCAGTTCCCAGGTTGCGGCGATTTTCGCCAGTTCCTGAGAGTAAATTTCGATTTTGCCCGACGGCGTGGTCAGCGGGTTGGCCTGCGGATCCTCACGGAAGGCTTTATAGGCAACGTGATGTCCTTGCGGATCGCGCTGTTTGAAAATCCCCTGCTTGCGGAAGGTGTCGAAGTCCGGCAGTTCAGGAATGGCTTTGCGCGACTGTTCATACAGATGGCGCATCCACTCTTCCTGGCTACGGCCTTCGGTAAACTGCTGCTCCACGCCCATCCGTTTGGCAAGCTCTGTGGTCATGTCGTAGATGGTTTTGCACTCGAAGCGCGGTTTAATCGCCTGGTCAGCAAAGATGACGTACGACATGTTGCCGCAGGAGGCATCCAGCGCGAAGTCCATCTGTTCAGACGCGGTGCAGTCCGGCAGGATGATATCGGCGTATTTCGCGGACGAGGTCATATGGCAGTCGATCACCACAATCAGCTCGCATTTCTTATCATCCTGTAGGATCTCGTGGGTACGGTTGATTTCCGAGTGCTGGTTGATAATGCAGTTACCCGCATAGTTCCAGATCATTTTGATCGGCACATCGAGTTTATCTTTCCCACGCACACCGTCGCGCAGCGCCGTCATTTCCGGGCCACGTTCAATTGCGTCAGTCCACATAAACATGGAGATGCTGGTCTGAATCGGGTTTTCCAGGGTCGGCATACGGACGAATGGTAAAGAGTAAGACCCTTCGCGCGCACCGCTGTTGCCACCGTGAATACCGACATTACCGGTCAGGATGGAGAGCATGGAGATCGCGCGGGTGGCGATTTCACCGTTAGCATGACGCTGCGGGCCCCAGCCCTGAGAGATAAACGCCGGTTTAGCGGTCGCAATTTCACGCGCCAGCTTCACAATGCGATCCGCCGGAATACCGGTAATAGAA
Organism: Pseudocitrobacter corydidari; assembly: GCF_021172065.1. Classification (NCBI taxonomy): domain Bacteria; kingdom Pseudomonadati; phylum Pseudomonadota; class Gammaproteobacteria; order Enterobacterales; family Enterobacteriaceae; genus Pseudocitrobacter; species Pseudocitrobacter corydidari. The sequence continues at coordinate 2,045,823 of NZ_CP087880.1, forward strand.
GACGCCCACTCCGGCGTTTTCGCCACGCCGTCGTTGCCCTGGCCCAGAATATAGGCTTTATAGTGCCCATTGGCTGGCGCGCCCGCTGGCAGCGTTTTCTCGTCGTAACCGACGCAGTATTTATCGAGGAACGGCTGATCGACCAGGTTTTCGCTGATCATCACCCACGCCAGTGCAGAAACCAACGCCCCGTCAGTGCCTGGACGAATGGGGATCCATTCATCTTCACGCCCGGCGCCGGTATCGGTATAACGCGGATCGATGATGATCATGCGCGCATTCGATTTCTGACGCGCCTGCTCAAGATAGTACGTTACCCCGCCGCCGCTCATACGCGTTTCGCCAGGGTTATTACCAAACAACACGACCAGCTGGCTGTTTTCAATATCGGACGGACTGTTGCCGTCGGCCCAACCGCCGTAGGTGTAGTTCAGACCTTCCGCAATCTGCGCGGACGAGTAGTCACCGTAATGGTTCAGGTAACCGCCACAGCAGTTCATCAGGCGGGCAACCAGGGTATTTCCCGGCGGCCAGGAGCGTGTCATGGTGCCGCCCAGCGTACCGGTGCCGTAGTTGAGATAGATAGATTCGTTACCGTACTCTTTGATCAGGCGCTGCATGTTGGTGGCGATGGTATCGAACGCCTCCTCCCAGCTGATGCGCTCAAATTTTCCTTCGCCGCGTTTGCCAACGCGTTTCATCGGGTATTTCAGGCGATCCGGGTTGTAGACGCGGCGGCGCATAGAACGCCCGCGCAGGCAGGCGCGAACCTGGTGTAAGCCGTCGTAGTTATCATCACCGGTATTGTCGGTTTCGACGTATTTGATTTCACCATCGACAACGTGCATGCGTAGCGGGCAACGGCTGCCACAGTTTACGGTACACGCGCTCCAGGTGAGACGCTCAGCGGCAGTTGCCGGGGCTAACGCATCAGCGGCGCTTACCATACGGCTAAACGGGAGCGTGAAGGCACTGCTGGCCATCGCCAGGCCGCCAATTGCCGAGGTTTTCATCAAACCGCGACGGCTGACCTCGGCTGCCAGAATGGCATCGGGGGTCTTAATTTTCATGGATACTCACTTCGTTGCTCACATTGAAAACAATACCGCTATATAGTCATATATATAGCGAGATTTTTATTTTTTAGTTTTATATGCTGCGGGTTACTTCGAAGGGAGTATTTCTCTTTTGAATGGTTAAGGTATTGCTCAGTATCAATGATGGGCATAAAAAAAGCGCCCGCAGGCGCTTTTTACATAAGAAAGGTGAATCAACCGATATATTCGAGGCCGTTCATGTACGGGCGCAGAACTTCTGGCACCTCAATACGACCATCGGCCTGCTGGTAGTTTTCCAGCACCGCCACCAGCGTACGACCTACTGCCAGGCCGGAGCCGTTCAGGGTGTGCACCAGACGGGTTTTCTTATCAGATTTGCTACGGCAACGAGCCTGCATACGACGCGCCTGGAAATCCCAGACGTTAGAGCAGGAAGAGATCTCGCGGTAGGTGTTCTGCGCCGGAACCCACACTTCCAGGTCATAGGTTTTGCAGGCACCGAAGCCCATATCCCCTGTGCACAGAATGATTTTGCGGTACGGCAGACCCAGCAGTTGCAGCACTTTCTCTGCATGGCCGGTCATCTCTTCCAGCGCCGCCATGGAGTCTTCCGGGCGAACAACCTGCACCATCTCAACTTTGTCGAACTGGTGCATACGGATCAGACCACGGGTATCACGACCGTAAGAACCGGCTTCAGAACGGAAGCACGGTGTATGCGCGGTCATTTTGATCGGCAGGTCGTCTTCGTCGATGATTTCATCGCGCACCAGGTTGGTCAGCGGCACTTCAGCCGTTGGGATCAACGCATAGTTGCTGCTGTCGGCTTCTTCTTCCAGCGGACGCGTATGGAACAGGTCACCGGCGAATTTCGGCAGCTGACCCGTACCGTACAGCGTGTCCTGGTTAACCAGATACGGCACATAGTTTTCGCTGTAACCGTGCTGTTCAGTGTGCAGATCCAGCATGAACTGAGACAGTGCACGGTGCATGCGCGCGATCTGGCCTTTCATCACCACAAAGCGCGAACCGGTCAGTTTCACTGCCGCCGCGAAATCGAGGCCGCTGTGCATTTCGCCAAGCGTCACGTGGTCGCGGACTTCGAAATCAAACTCACGCGGCGTACCCCAGCGGCTGACTTCAACGTTGTCGTTTTCGTCTTTACCGACCGGTACATCGTCGTGCGGAATGTTCGGGATAGTCAGCGCGATATCGCGGATTTCCGCCAGCAGCACGTCCAGCTCAGATTTCGCAGCATCAAGCTGCTCACCGAGTTTGTTCACTTCCAGGCGTAATGGCTCGATATCTTCCCCGCGCGCTTTCGCCTGGCCAATGGATTTCGATCGCGAGTTGCGCTCTGCCTGCAGATTTTCAGTTTCTACCTGCAGCACTTTACGACGCTCTTCAAGAGCGCGAAGTTTATCTACATCCAGCTTAAAGCCCCGGCGTGCCAGTTTTTCTGCGACTGCGTCTGGCTCGGTACGCAGCAGATTGGGATCGAGCATGCTTATCCTGTGCTTATCGAATTAAAAAAAGGGAATGCAACCGCAGCCTGCGGTTGCAAAGATACATTGCCAACATTACCGCAACGCCTGCGCTAGCGGTAGCGTTTTGTGCGGCTATTTTGATCCTGTTCAGCGAGCCAGGCGAGCTTTTCGCCAATCTTGCCTTCAAGGCCACGGTTAGTTGGACGATAATAGCGCGTTTGTGCCATTTCCTGCGGGAAGTACTCTTCACCGGCAGCATAGGCATTTGGCTCATCATGGGCGTAGCGATACTCCTGCCCGTAGCCCATCTCTTTCATCAGTTTGGTCGGCGCGTTGCGCAGGTGAACCGGCACGTCATAGTCCGGGCGCTCACGCGCATCGGCCATTGCCGCTTTAAAAGCGGTATAAACGGCATTACTTTTTGGCGCACAGGCGAGATACACGATTGCCTGGGCAATTGCGCGTTCGCCTTCCGCCGGGCCGACGCGGGTAAAGCAATCCCATGCGGAGATGGCAACCTGCATCGCGCGCGGGTCTGCGTTGCCCACATCTTCGGAGGCAATCGCCAGGCAACGACGCGCGACGTACAGCGGGTCGCCACCGGCGGAGATGATACGTGCATACCAGTAAAGCGCCGCATCCGGTGCGCTGCCGCGTACCGATTTATGCAGCGCGGAAATCAAATCGTAGAAACGGTCGCCTTTGTTATCAAAGCGCGCGCTGCGCTCGCCGGCGATTTCCGTTAACAGTTCAGGTTTCAGCGTGCGCTTGCCGGAATCATCCACTTCGGCCATATCGGCCATCATTTCCAGCGTATTCAGAGCGCGACGCGCATCGCCGTTCACCAGCTCAGCAATCGCCCGGCGGGTCTCATCCGGCAACACAATATCCTGGCCGCCGTAGCCGCGCGTTTTGTCTTCCATCGCCTGAGCCAGAACCTGCTCAATATCCTCAGTGGTGAGGGATTTCAGCAAATAGACGCGCGCTCGGGAGAGCAGCGCCGAATTCAGTTCAAACGAAGGGTTTTCGGTTGTCGCACCGATAAAAGTAATGGTGCCGTCTTCAATGTGCGGCAGAAAGGCATCCTGCTGGCTTTTATTGAAACGGTGGACTTCATCGACAAACAGAATGGTGCGACGTCCGGCATTACGATTCTGCCGGGCGCGTTCAATGGCTTCGCGGATCTCTTTCACGCCGGACGTCACCGCAGAGATGCGTTCGACATCAGCGCTGGCGTAACGGGCAATGACTTCCGCGAGGGTCGTTTTACCGGTGCCCGGCGGCCCCCACAGGATCATCGAGTGCAAATGCCCGGCTTCGATAGCGCGCGGCAGCGGTTTCCCGGCCGCCAGCAGATGCTGCTGGCCGATGTACTGCGCTAAATTTTCTGGCCGCATACGGGCGGCCAGAGGTTGAAAGGTATTATCTGAAAAGTCGAGCGACATATTGCTCACGACTTACCTCTACTTACGTTGATCGTCCACCGTCACCCCGGCTGGCGGCGTAAAGGTAAACTTAGACGCGTCCACCGCGCCGTTTTGCTGCGATTTCAGCTGATAGCTGCTGCGCTGGTCGTCCTGTTCAATGGCGCTGAACTGATGGATGGTGCCATCGCGGCCAACGTTAATGGTGAACTGCTTCAGGTTGCCGTTGCTGCCTTTCGGCGTCAGCATGAAGTCATCGCCGCTCTGTTTAATGTTGTACTGCGCCCAGTCGCTGGACTGGTTACGCGCAATCAGCATAAACGGCGTATTGCCGGTCGCATCGCTCAGACGCGTGGCGGTGGCCTGTTCCACAAACGGATTGTAGAACCACAGGGTTTTACCATCAGATACCAGAATGCTTTCATCCGGCTGAGTCATGTGCCAGTTAAACAGATTCGGGCGTTTCACCCACAGATCGCCCTGACCGTCCTGCACCGCGTTGCCGCTACCGTCAGTCACTTTCTGCGTGAAGCTCGCGTGGAAACTGCTCACTTTATCCAGACGGCTTTTCAGGTCGCTGGCGGCATCTGCCCAGACGCTACTGACAACAAAGCTGGAAAGTAATGCACACGTGATTGCTGCCTTTTTCATCGTTAATCCTTAATAGCATCATGCTCCCGACGGGGAGGCTTCTGTCGCTCACTTTAGGCTTAAGCTCAGCGAGGCGACAGAAGAAAATACTGAATTTTGACTTATTTACCTGGTTTTACGATCACTCGAACGGCGGTGGCGCAAGCACTTCGCGGTTGCCGTTGTGCCCCTGCTCGCTCACGATACCCTGCGCTTCCATCTGTTCGATGATACGCGCCGCACGGTTATAACCGATGCGGAACTGACGCTGTACACCAGAAATCGAGGCTTTACGTTTTTGCGTCACAAAGTTGACCGCCTGATCGAATAACGGATCCAGCTCTTCGCCGCCGTCTATACCGCCACCGCCACCTTCGCTTTCACTGTCAGAGGTGATGCCGTCGATATACTGCGGACGACCGCGCGCTTTCCAGTCCTGTACCACGGCGTGAACTTCTTCATCGCGCACGAACGCGCCATGAACACGCACCGGCGTGCTGGAGTTCGGGCCGGAGTAGAGCATGTCACCCATCCCCAGCAGCGATTCCGCGCCGCCCTGGTCAAGGATGGTGCGGGAGTCGATTTTACTCGACACGGTAAACGCAATACGCGTCGGAATGTTCGCTTTAATCAGGCCGGTGATAACGTCAACGGACGGACGCTGGGTCGCCAGCACCAGGTGGATACCGGCGGCACGCGCTTTCTGCGCCAGACGCGCGATCAGCTCTTCCACTTTTTTACCGACCGTCATCATCAGGTCAGCAAATTCATCCACCAGCACCACGATATACGGCAGTTTTTCCAGCACCGGATGCGTGGCATCCATGCTGTCGCCCGGCTTCCAGTATGGGTCAGGAATCGGACGGCCCATGCGTTTCGCTTCGGCGATTTTCTCGTTGTAGCCCGCCAGGTTTCGCACGCCCAACGCCGACATCAGCTTGTAGCGACGTTCCATCTCGTTAACGCTCCAGCGCAGGGCGTTGGCCGCGTCTTTCATGTCGGTGACCACTTCCGTTAACAGATGCGGAATACCTTCATAAACGGAAAGCTCCAGCATTTTCGGGTCGATCATGATGAAACGCACATCTTCAGGCTGCGCTTTGTAAAGCATGCTGAGGATCATGGCGTTCACGCCGACAGACTTACCGGAACCGGTGGTACCGGCAACCAGCAGGTGCGGCATTTTCGCCAGATCCGCCACCACCGGTTCACCGGCGATGTCTTTACCCAGCACCACGGAAAGCGGCGACGGGTTATCGCGGAAACGTGCACAGTCGAGCACTTCGCGCAGATACACGGTCTGACGTTTTTTGTTTGGCAGTTCCAGGCCGACGTACGGCTTACCGGGGATCACTTCCACTACGCGTACCGCGACGGTCGAGAGCGAACGGGCCAGGTCGCGCGACAGGTTAGAGATACGCGCCGCTTTTACGCCAGGGGCCAGGTTCAGCTCGAAGCGAGTGATGACCGGGCCTGGAGAGTAATTCACCACATCCGCTTTGATACGGAAATCAGCCAGACGCGCTTCAACCAGACGCGCCATTTGTTCCAGCGCGAAGGTATCCACCGGCTCAACTTCCGTTGGCGGCGGGGTCAGCAAATCTAATGACGGCAGCGGCGTAGTCGGCTTAAGCGCCGGACGATCGTCACCGTTACGCATCAACAGCGGGTGGATCAGGCTCTCTTTAGGCTGCGGAGCCGGTTGTTGCGGCTGCTGAACCTGAGGTTGATAGCCCTGCTGCTGTGGTTGCTGCACCTGAGGCTGGTAAGCCTGCTGATGCTGCATCGGCTGATGCGCAGGTGGCTGCTGATAATGCGGCTGTTGTGCCTGAGGCTGCTGCGTCTGCGGCTGGTAGGCCTGCTGATGCTGCGGCGGCTGTTGCACCGGCGGCTGCTGATAATGCTGCTGTGCCTGAGGTTGCTGGACCTGCGGCTCTGGCGCTACGCTTGGCGTAAACAGCGGCGCTTTCGGGGTGTCATCAACCAGCGCTTTGGTTGGCGAGAAATCAAAGTCATCCAGCGAGAACGGATGCGCGCCTTCCGGCTGTTCACTGGCATAACGCGACTGCTGGCTGGCGGCAAACTGGCGTGCCAGCTCCGCTTCGGCGGCATCATCTGCGTCGTCTTCAGCGTTGTCGATATTGGCATCGCTGCCGTAACGCTGCTGCTGCGTGGCCGCAAACTGACGCGCTAACGCATCCTGTTGCAGCGCATCGGCTTCATCATCGGTCAGATTGTCGATATCGTTATCGTGATGATCCCGTTCCATACCACGGGCACGCTCTTCCGCCATGCGCTGTGACGGCAGTTTAATACCAAAAGAGGCCAGTTCGCGGCGAGTTGGCACACGTACGCGGTTAGGACGCGGCAATTTCGGGCCTATGCCCTCTTTCACCTGCGGACGCGGGCCATCAACCGGGCTAAAGAGCGGTGCGGCAGCGGCTGCCGTGGCGGCGACTGCGGCAACGGAGGAGGAGGCCTCACGCACGCTGGCAGCAACAGGCGCGACGGCAGGCGTCGGGTCTATCGCTGGCGTAACTGCTGGCGCAATGTGCTGTTCAACCGGTGCCAGAGGCTCTGGAATCGGTTGATACCAGGCGGCCAGTTGCTCACGCTCACGCGCACGTTTTTCTTCCACTTCTTCGAAATAGTAAAGCGGCGGACGCTGATGCGGTTTCGGCTCTTCTTCTACAACCGGTTCAGGCGCGACAGGCTCAACCTGCGGCTGCTGATAAACTGGCTCCGGCGTATACGGCTGAGGCTGTTGCGGCTGTTCGTAAACAGGCTCTTGCGCGTACGGCTGCGGCTGTTGATAGACCGGCTCTGGCACATATTGCTGCGGCTGTTCGTACACCGGTTCAGGCTCATACGCCTGATACGGCTGCGGTTGCTGATAAACCGGTTCCTGCACATACGGCTGAGGTTGTTGATAGCCCTGCAACAGCGGGTCATCCTGGTACTGCTGGGGTTGCGCAGGTGGCCAGCCTTCTGGCGCTGGCGCAATTGACGGTTCCACCGGATTTGCGGCAGAGACGGTCTGCCACTCGACGCCAGGCTGTGCTGCGCCATCCAGCGCGCTCGGCGCTGTCGTCACAGGGTCAGCTGGCGCCGCCCAGGCCTGCGTCGCCGTTGTCGCGGCGGCAGCGGCGGCAATCGGTTCAGTGACGGAATGCCCGTTCAGCAGCGGATCGTATTCATCGCTTTCGCTGCGCACCGCGCTGGAGCCAGAGAACAGCACATCATCGGCATCCGGTCGCAACGCGGTAGAGCCAGAGAACAACACGTCATCAGGATCGGCCTGTACGCCACGGGCGCTGTACTGAACAGCCTCTTCCGGGTCGTCCATGCGTTTACCCGAGAAAAGCGCGGCATCGGTCTTGCGCCCCATCGGGTTTGAGAATTTTTCAGCGATACGCTGACGGCGCGCCAGTGCGCCACGAAGAATACGCGCCCGACGAGACTCACGCTTCGCGACAGGGACATCGTCTTCGTACTCTTCGTCATCTTCGTACTCTTCTTCGTCCACCCAGGTGTCATCCCGGCGCGTACGATTACTGGCGAAGGTGAGAATATTGAGGATCCAGCTACCGATTTTCTCGGCAATGCTGACCCAGGACCAGCCGGTGAACAGCGTTAAACCCGCCGCCCAGATACATAACAGGGCGATGGTGCCGCCGCTGCTGTGCAGCATCGGTTGCAGCGCGGTGCTGAGCAGGCTGCCAATCACGCCGCCGGAGGCAAAGTACCAGATATCATCGGCGTTTATCGCGGCCAAACCACAAGCGGTGAGGATCATCGCCAGCACGCCAATCAGGCGTAACGAGACCGCAAAGTAATCGATGTATTCATCGTTGGCGCGGTGTCGCCAGGCAAACCAGCAGCCGCCGACGATTATCACCGGAATGGTGTAAGCCATTACGCCGAAGATAAAGAACAGCGTATCAGCAAGCCATGCGCCGGATGCGCCGCACAGGTTATGGATGGGTTCATGCCAGGCTGTTTGCGACCAACTGGGATCGGAAGGATTGAAGCTCAGTAGTGCCGCCATCAACCAGATGGCAAAAAGGGAACATAAGAGGAGTAACGCCTCAAGGAGTCGGCGTCCACTGCTCAGTTTTGTCAGTTTGACTTCTTTGTCTTCTGTATATTCCTGGCTCAAGAAAGGCTCTCCAGGTGCCAAATGCTAAAACGGACAACAGCGCCGGGTCTCCCCGGCACTGTTGCTGTATGGATTAACAGGAGTGTAATCAAACTGAGCTGATTTTGCACCTGTTCCGTATTAGCGAGTCTTAATTACCAGACGATTACTCTGCTTAACTTCTTCCATAACAACATAGGTACGGGTGTCGTTCACGCCAGGCAGGCGCAGCAGGGTTTCGCCCAGGAGTTTACGGTATGCCGACATATCCGGTACGCGGGTTTTCAACAGGTAGTCGAAATCACCGGAAACCAGATGACACTCTTGAATTTCTTCAAGTTTTTGTACAGCGGCGTTAAATTGTTCAAACACATCCGGCGCACCGCGATTCAGAGTAATCTCAACAAAGACCAGCAGTGAAGCGTCCAGATAATGCGGGTTCAACAGTGCAGTATAGCCCTGAATGAAGCCCTGACGTTCCAGTCGGCGCACACGCTCAAGGCACGGCGTCGGAGAAAGCCCTACTCGTTTTGAAAGCTCGACGTTGGAAATACGCCCATCTTTTTGCAATTCGTTCAGAATATTACGATCGATGCGGTCGAGATCTTTGCCGGGGCGCTTTTTACTATCTACCATTATTATTGTCTCTCTGTATTCCTTCCCTACTCCTGTCTTGACCCTGTGCACTTCACTGTTCAGAGCCTGAACCCGTTGTCCATGCGCAATCTATTCATTGACGGCGCATAACCCAGGGGTACGTGTATGAGAAGCCCGGTGCCACAAAGCACCGCTGATATCACGTATGATGTCTGTCCACACCATACGTAGATTTCAGCGAGCCGGGTAAAAATGGTGTTTCAGTGCATTAAAATTCGTAACACTGCCAACACTGCTTTTCTTCTTCCTTGAATGTTTTCGCAAAAGCACAGGGGATTGTCAAAGCAAAACATCGTTTTTTAGTACAACATGCCGGATATTCATTATCAGTGGGGCAAAATTGATAGCAAATCGTCTTATAATTGGGCGACTCACAGTAGGAATAGTTATATTCCGTGTAGCAAAAATCATCAATTCATCGGTTCTTGCTATTGCACATATCGTTAACAAAATCGCTCTGCCCTTTTTTTACGTCAACAAATTCCCTACAATCCTGCCCAATGTCTGCCAACAATTATGGGGATCTCATGGGCACGGCCAAACACAGTAAGCTGCTTATCCTTGGTTCAGGACCTGCGGGATACACCGCAGCGGTCTACGCCGCACGCGCAAACCTGCACCCGGTATTGATTACCGGCATGGAAAAAGGCGGTCAGCTGACCACCACCACAGAAGTGGAAAACTGGCCTGGCGATCCAAACGACCTGACCGGGCCGCTGCTGATGGAACGTATGCACGAGCATGCGACGAAATTCGAAACCGAAATTCTGTTCGATCACATCACCAGTGTGGATTTACAAAATCGTCCGTTCCGCCTGATTGGCGACAGCGGCGAATACACCTGCGATGCGTTAATCATTGCCACGGGTGCATCTGCTCGCTATCTGGGTCTGCCTTCTGAAGATGCGTTCAAAGGCCGCGGCGTTTCCGCCTGCGCGACCTGCGACGGTTTCTTCTACCGCAACCAGAAAGTCGCGGTCATCGGCGGCGGCAACACCGCGGTTGAAGAAGCACTGTACCTCTCTAACATCGCTGCTGAAGTGCACCTGATTCACCGTCGCGACAGCTTCCGCGCGGAAAAAATTCTGATCAAGCGTCTGATGGATAAAGTGGAAAGCGGCAACATCGTGCTTCACACCCACCGTACGCTCGAAGAAGTGACGGGCGATCAGATGGGCGTGAGCGGTCTGCGCCTGCGCGATACGCAAAACAGCGACAATATTGAAACGCTGGACGTTGCGGGTCTGTTTGTCGCCATCGGCCACAGCCCGAATACGGCTATCTTTGAAGGTCAGCTTGAGCTGGAAAACGGCTACATCAAAGTGCAGTCCGGTATTCACGGTAACGCTACTCAAACCAGCATCCCTGGCGTTTTCGCCGCCGGCGATGTCATGGACCACATCTACCGTCAGGCTATCACCTCTGCGGGCACCGGCTGTATGGCGGCGCTGGATGCAGAGCGTTATCTCGACGGTTTGGCTGACGCGTGTAAATAATCTTTACAAGTCAGTAACAAAGGTAAATAAGGCGACTATAAGTCGCCTTTATTTTTGCCGCGATGTAACATTGCCGTGCCTAAAAATTCTCATTACAAGCACCTGCGAAGCACGCAATGAATAAAAGCCGTCAACAAGAACTCACCCGCTGGTTAAAACAGCAAAGTTTGATCTCCCGTCGCTGGTTGATGATTTCCCGTCTGCTGGGCTTTGTCAGCGGCGCATTAATTATCGCCCAAGCCTGGCTTCTGGCCCGCATTCTGCACCACATGATTATGGAAAATATTCCACGCGAGGCGCTGTTGCTGCCTTTTGTGCTGCTGGTGCTGGTCTTTATTCTGCGCGCCTGGGTGGTGTGGCTGCGTGAGCGCGTGGGTTTCCATGCGGGGCAGCACATTCGCTTTGAAATCCGCAAGCATGTTCTCGACCGCCTGCAACAGGCAGGCCCGGCATGGATTCAGGGCAAGCCTGCGGGCAGTTGGGCGACGCTGATTCTTGAGCAGATTGACGACATGCACGACTACTATGCGCGTTATCTGCCGCAAATGGCGCTGGCCGTCTGCGTGCCGCTGCTGATTGTGGTTGCTATCTTCCCGTCTAACTGGGCGGCCGCGCTGATTCTGCTGTTTACCGCTCCGTTGATCCCGCTGTTTATGGCGCTGGTCGGGATGGGCGCGGCGGACGCTAACCGTCGCAACTTCCAGGCGCTGGCTCGCCTGAGTGGCCACTTCCTCGATCGCCTGCGTGGGATGGAAACACTGCGTATCTTTGGTCGCGGTGAAGCTGAAACCGAAAGTATCCGTGAAGCCTCACAAGATTTCCGTCAGCGCACGATGGAAGTGTTACGCATGGCGTTCCTCTCTTCCGGCGTGCTGGAGTTCTTTACGTCACTCTCTATCGCCCTGGTGGCGGTCTATTTTGGTTTCTCGTATCTCGGTGAACTCAATTTTGGCAGCTACGGGATGGCGGTCACGCTCTCGTCCGGTTTCCTCGCGTTAATCCTCGCCCCGGAGTTTTTCCAGCCATTGCGCGATTTAGGCACCTTCTATCACGCCAAAGCGCAGGCCGTTGGCGCAGCCGACAGTTTAAAAACCTTTATGGAAACCCCGCTGGCGCATCCGGAACAGGGTGAGCGAGAAATCAATGATAAAGAGCCGGTCACACTGACAGCACGCGATCTGTTTATTACCTCACCGGAAGGGAAAATCCTTGCCGGGCCGCTGAACTTTAGCCTTGAGGCCGGGCAGCGCGTGGTGATGGTTGGGCAAAGCGGTTCCGGCAAAAGCTCACTGCTGAACACGCTGGCAGGATTTCTCCCGTATACCGGTTCGTTACAGGTGAATGGCGTGGAACTGAGTCAGCTTCACCCCGAAAGCTGGCGGCGTATGATGAGTTGGGTCGGGCAGAACCCGCAGCTCCCGGCTGCCACGCTGCGCGAAAACGTTCTACTGGCCAATCCTCACGCCAGCGAGCAACAGTTACAGGCCGCGCTGGATAACGCCTGGGTCAGCGAGTTTTTACCGCAGCTTCCGCAGGGTGTTGATACCGTCGTAGGCGATCAGGCCGCGCGTCTCTCCGTCGGCCAGGCGCAGCGCGTTGCCGTGGCACGCGCGCTGCTGATGCCGTGCCGGTTATTATTGCTTGATGAGCCCACCGCCAGTCTGGATGCACACAGCGAACAGCGCGTCATGCAGGCGCTGACCCGCGCGTCAACGCAGCAAACCACGCTGATGGTGACGCATCAACTGGAAGAAATTACCGACTGGGATGCCATCTGGGTGATGGATAACGGTCAAATTGTTGAGCAAGGCAGCTATCAGCAGCTTGCCGCAGCGCAAGGCCCGTTTGCGCGCCTGCTCGCCAACCGTCAGGAGGAAATTTAAATGCGTGCGTTACTTCCCTACCTGGCACTGTATAAACGCCATAAATGGCTGCTGACGCTCGGCGTGGTGCTGGCGATTGTCACCCTACTGGCGAGCATTGGCCTGCTGACGCTGTCCGGCTGGTTCTTATCGGCCTCCGCCGTCGTCGGCGTGGCTGGCGTCTACAGCTTTAACTACATGCTGCCGGCGGCAGGCGTACGTGGTTCAGCGATTATCCGCACCGCCGGGCGCTATTTCGAGCGTCTGGTCAGCCACGACGCCACCTTCCGCGTGTTGCAGCACCTGCGCGTCTTCACCTTCAGCAAACTGCTTCCCCTCTCCCCTGCCGGGCTGGCGCGTTTTCGTCAGGGAGAACTGCTGAACCGTATGGTGGCTGATGTAGATACGCTGGACCATCTTTACCTGCGCGTGATTTCACCGTTAGTCGGTGCGCTGGTGGTTATTCTGGTGGTGACCTTCGGGCTGAGTTTCCTCGATGGCACGCTGGCGCTGACCCTCGGCGGTATTATGCTGCTGACGCTCTTTTTGCTGCCGCCGCTGTTCTATCGCGCCGGTAAACCCACCGGCGAGCAGTTAACGCACCTGCGCGGCCGCTATCGCCAGCAGCTGACCAGTTGGTTGCAGGGTCAGGCTGAGTTGACAATTTTTAACGCCAGTACGCGATACCGCGAGCAGATGGAACAGACGGAAGTGAACTGGCATGACGCGCAGCGTCGCCAGTCGGAGCTGACAGCACTGTCGCAAGCGTTGATGCTGCTGATTGGCGGTTTAGCCGTTATCGCCATGCTCTGGCTGGCGGCAGGAGGCGTGGGCGGCAACTCGCAGCCTGGCGCGCTGATTGCGCTGTTTGTCTTCTGCGCGCTGGCCGCGTTTGAAGCGCTGGCCCCGGTCACCGGCGCGTTCCAGCATCTTGGTCAGGTGATCGCTTCCGCGCTTCGCCTGACGCAAATTATCGAACAAAAACCCGAAGTGACGTTCCCGCAAACAAAAGCCGCTGTGCCAACGCAGGTTGCACTACGCTTTGAGAAGGTAACGTTCAGCTATCCAGAACAAGCTCAGGCGGCGCTGAGCGATATCTCCCTGCAGGTTAACGCAGGCGAACACATCGCCATTCTGGGGCGTACCGGTTGTGGTAAATCGACGTTGCTTCAGTTGATTACGCGCGCATGGGATCCACAGCAAGGGGCGGTTTTGCTTAATGAACAACCGCTCAGCAATCTGGACGAACCGACACTGCGCCGTACCATGAGCGTGGTGCCGCAGCGCGTGCATCTTTTTAGCGCCACACTCCGCGACAATCTTCTGTTGGCACGTCCTGACGCCAGCGACGCTGAACTGAGTGCCGTTCTGGAACAGACTGGCCTCGGCAAGCTGCTGGAAGAGAGCGGCCTCAACAGTTGGCTGGGCGAAGGTGGCCGCCAGCTCTCCGGTGGTGAGCTGCGTCGTCTGGCGATAGCCCGCGCATTGCTGCACGATGCGCCGCTGATGCTGCTGGATGAACCCACCGAAGGACTGGATGCCACGACTGAAAGCCAGATCCTCGATTTACTGGCAGAGCTAATGCAGGATAAAACCGTGCTAATGGTGACGCATCGCCTGCGCGGGCTGGCGCGTTTTAATCGCATCGTGGTCATGGACAACGGGCAAGTTATTGAGCAAGGTACTCACGCAGAATTGCTGTCGCAACAGGGGCGTTATTACCAGTTTAAGCAGCGTTTGTAGGCTATTATTGAGCGATCGGTATTATGAGGTAGTAGAAACATGCGCCTTGTTCAGCTCTCACGTCACTCGATAGCATTTCCTTCCCCGGAAGGGGCGCTTCGCGAGCCGAATGGTTTACTGGCCTTGGGGGGCGATTTGAGCCCCGCTCGCCTGCTGATGGCCTATCAGCGCGGTATATTTCCCTGGTTTTCTCCGGGCGATCCTATTTTGTGGTGGTCGCCCGATCCGCGTGCGGTGTTATGGCCGGAAACCTTTCACATCAGCCGCAGCATGAAGCGTTTTCACAGCCGTTCCCCCTATCGCATCACGCTGAATTATGCGTTTGGCCAGGTGATTGAAGGCTGCGCGCAAGACCGCAACGAAGGTACCTGGATTACCACCGGCATCGTGCAGGCCTATCATCGTCTGCACGAACTGGGGCACGCGCACTCTATTGAAGTGTGGAAAAACGACGAACTGGTTGGCGGCATGTATGGTGTTTCGCTGGGCGCCCTCTTTTGCGGAGAATCGATGTTCAGCCGTGCGGAAAACGCCTCAAAAACGGCGCTGTTGGTTTTTTGCGAGACGTTTAAACAAAGCGGTGGAAAACTCATCGACTGTCAGGTGCTGAATAGTCATACCGTCTCATTGGGCGCGGTAGAAATAGCGCGACGCGACTACCTGGAACAGCTCGATATATTACGCATGCATCGTCTGCCGGAACATTTCTGGGTACCCCGGACACTCTTTTCACCGGAAGTGTAAATGTTTTCAGCACAATTTTTGTCGGGATGATATAATTGTGCCCTGAGAGTCGCTTCTGCCTTTTGCCCCGCCGCCGTTTGGGAATCATTCGAGTCAGATCTCCCGCAGTATCCAACCCGATCTGCGTCACTCGCACGCTCTTTTCGCGTGGCGTTGGGGTAATGCGCAAAAACGACTTTCGGCGATTCATTCGCAAAATCTTTACTTACTTGATGAAGTTCGGCATTATCTTGCCGGTTAAAAACTATGGTAGTGATACCCCGAGGACTAGATGGCCAAAGAAGACAATATTGAAATGCAGGGTACCGTACTTGATACGTTACCTAACACTATGTTCCGCGTAGAACTTGAAAACGGTCACGTGGTAACTGCGCACATCTCCGGTAAAATGCGCAAAAACTACATCCGCATTCTGACGGGCGACAAAGTGACTGTTGAGTTGACCCCGTACGACCTGAGCAAAGGCCGCATTGTCTTCCGTAGTCGCTGATCGTTCCTGAGCCCTTTTTAGTGGCAACCAGATGCTGAAAGGCCGGGGAAATCCCCGGCCTTTTCTATTCTATAAATATAAAAAAACCGGGCTCTCGCCCGGTTTCAAATTACTAACTTCAGAGAATCAATGCGCCGCTTCCGGTTTGTGCTTTTGCGCACTCTGGAACCCGTAGGTCAGCTCATTTTTCTCTTTATCCAGCGCCACCGTCACCTGGCCGCCATCAACCAGTGAGCCGAACAGCAGCTCGTTCGCCAGCGGTTTTTTCAGGTTGTCCTGAATCACACGGGACATTGGACGGGCCCCCATGGCGCGGTCATAGCCTTTCTCCGCCAGCCAGTTGCGGGCTTCCTGAGTGACTTCCAGCGACACGCCTTTCTGATCCAACTGCACCTGCAGCTCGACGATAAACTTATCGACAACCTGATGGATAACCTCGGTAGAGAGGTGATCGAACCAGATAATGTTGTCCAGACGGTTGCGGAATTCCGGCGTAAAGATCTTTTTGATCTCTTCCATCGCATCGGTGCTGTTATCCTGCTGGATAAGGCCGATGGATTTACGCTCGGTTTCACGCACCCCGGCGTTGGTGGTCATCACCAGCACCACGTTACGGAAGTCGGCTTTGCGGCCGTTGTTATCGGTCAGCGTACCGTTATCCATCACCTGCAACAGCAGGTTAAAGACGTCCGGGTGCGCTTTCTCGATTTCATCAAGCAGCAGTACCGCGTGCGGATGTTTGATAACCGCATCGGTAAGCAGGCCGCCCTGGTCAAAGCCGACGTATCCCGGAGGCGCACCAATCAGGCGGCTCACCGTGTGGCGTTCCATATATTCAGACATATCAAAGCGCAGCAGTTCAATGCCCATCGCTTTCGCCAGCTGAACGGTAACCTCGGTTTTCCCGACCCCGGTTGGCCCGGCGAACAGGAATGAACCGACCGGACGATGATCGTGGCCGAGACCGGCACGACTCATTTTGATCGCTTCGGTTAACGCATCGATGGCTTTATCCTGACCAAACACCAGCATTTTCAGGCGATTACCCAGCGTTTTCAGCGTATCGCGATCGCTCTGGGAGACGCTTTTCTCCGGGATACGCGCGATGCGCGCGACCACGGATTCGATGTCCGCCACGTTGATCGTTTTCTTACGTTTGCTGATAGGCATCAGACGCGCACGCGCACCCGCTTCATCAATCACGTCAATCGCTTTATCCGGCAGATGACGGTCGTTGATGTATTTCACCGCCAGCTCAACCGCCGCACGTACCGCTTTCGCGGTGTAGCGCACGTCATGATGAGCTTCATACTTCGGTTTCAGGCCGTTGATAATCTGCACGGTTTCCTCGACAGAAGGTTCAGTAATGTCGATTTTCTGGAAACGACGCGCCAGGGCACGGTCTTTCTCAAAGATGTTGCTGAATTCCTGGTAAGTGGTTGAGCCCATTACCCGAATTTTACCGCTGGAGAGCAGCGGTTTAATCAGGTTAGCGGCATCCACCTGGCCACCCGACGCCGCACCCGCACCGATAATGGTGTGGATTTCGTCGATGAACAGAATACTGTTGTTGTCCTGCTCCAGCTGTTTGAGCAACGCTTTAAAGCGTTTTTCAAAGTCACCGCGATATTTGGTCCCCGCCAGCAGCGAGCCGATATCGAGTGAGTAGATGGTGCAGTCGGCCATGATTTCCGGCACGTCACCGCGCACGATGCGCCATGCCAGACCTTCGGCAATTGCGGTTTTACCGACGCCGGATTCACCCACCAGCAGCGGGTTGTTTTTACGACGACGGCAGAGCACCTGAATGGCGCGCTCCAGCTCTTTGTCGCGGCCAATCAGCGGGTCAATACCGCCAACGCGAGCAAGCTGGTTAAGGTTGGTGGTGAAGTTTTCCATACGTTCCTCCCCGCCTGCTTGCTCTTCATTGTTCGGGGCCTGGCTTCCGGAGTCAGAAGACTGGCTCGGTTCGTCTTTACGCGTACCGTGAGAGATAAAGTTGACCACATCGAGGCGGCTCACTTCATGTTTGCGCAGAAGATACGCTGCTTGCGACTCCTGCTCGCTGAAAATGGCGACCAGAACATTTGCACCGGTGACTTCGCTACGGCCAGAAGACTGGACGTGGAATACCGCACGTTGCAGGACACGCTGGAAGCTGAGCGTCGGCTGTGTGTCGCGCTCTTCTTCACTGACCGGCAGAACCGGCGTGGTTTGTTCGATGAAGGCTTCGAGTTCCTGACGCAGCGCGACCAGGTCTACAGAACACGCTTCCAGCGCTTCACGGGCCGATGGGTTGCTAAGCAGTGCCAGCAGCAAGTGCTCGACGGTCATAAACTCATGACGGTGCTCGCGCGCTCTGGCGAAAGCCATGTTTAAACTGAGTTCCAGTTCTTGATTGAGCATAGGCACCTCCCCCAATTTTCATGCCTGATTTCAGGCTTTTTCCAGCGTACACAACAATGGATGCTCGTTCTCCCTCGCGTATTTGTTCACCATCGCTACTTTGGTTTCTGCCACCTCGGCAGTGAAAACACCACAAATAGCTTTACCCTGATAGTGAACCGTGAGCATGAGTTGTGTGGCACGTTCTACATCATAAGAAAAGAATTTTTGTAACACGTCAATAACAAACTCCATTGGCGTGTAATCATCATTGACTAAAATCACTTTATACATCGATGGGGGTTTCAGCCCATCCTGTAGTTTGTCTTCCGTTAGCTGGTCAAAATCCAGCCAGTCTCTGCTCTTACTCATTGTCAGTCATCATCTTCGGTGGCAAGTGCGCAGTCGCTGACCTCTGTTTATACAGGTACTAAATCTACTGTAGATCATAGATAACTATCACCTATAGCTGTCATTAGCGAACTCTGTCACATTCCCGTCAATAGCGTTAACTGCTTCAAATTTTGATTCATTTTCCGCCAATCTACCCCTTCAAACCCTTGACGCTTCGCGCGAAAACTCTAAATTGTAGTGGCGAGAGTTGGCGAGGTTTTAAACAGCTCCTGACTCCACCACCGGTTCATTCCATCTACATATAAGAGTTACGAAGGATGTCGAAGTATGGAAATGGGTACTGTTAAGTGGTTCAACAATGCCAAAGGGTTTGGTTTTATCTGCCCGGAAGGCGGTGGCGATGACATATTCGCCCATTACTCCACCATTCAGATGGATGGTTACAGAACGCTAAAAGCCGGGCAATCGGTCCAGTTTGATGTTCATGAAGGCCCGAAGGGTAACCACGCCAGCGTGATTATTCCCGTCGTCGAGGCAGAAACTGCCGCGTAGCCTTCACGCTTCATTGTGTACATCCCGCCGTCAAAATGCCAGTCCCTTCGACTGGCATTTTTCTTTTACTCGCGCGCCAGCGCATCCACCGGGTCAAGCCGGGCCGCGTTGCGAGCGGGTAACCAGCCAAACAGCACGCCGGTGAGCGTCGAACAGATAAACGCCGTGAGCAGCGCGACGGGGGAAAAACCGATCTCCCAGCCAGGCAAGATCAGCTGCAGCGCCAGCGCTATCATTAATGATAGCGTCACACCTAGCGCCCCGCCTACCAGACACACCAAAACCGCTTCAATCAAAAATTGCTGCAGCACATTGCTGGCCCGCGCACCCACCGCCATACGAATACCAATTTCGCGCGTTCGCTCGGTTACCGACACCAGCATAATGTTCATCACGCCAATACCGCCGACCACCAGCGAGATGACCGCCACCAATGTCAGAAACAGCTGTAATGTATGTGTGGTGCGTTCCGCCGTTTTCAAGACGCTGTCCATATTCCAGACGAAGAAATCTTTTTTGCCATGGCGCAGATTGAGCAACCGCGTGAGCTGCTGCTCGGCAAAACTGCTGTCGTAGCCCTCTTTCACACGCACCGTGATCGAATTGAGCCACGACTGCCCCATTACGCGCCCCGCCATCGTTGAGTAAGGCAGCCAGACGCGCAAAATCGTGCTGCTGCCAAACATCGACTGTTTCTCATCTGCCACCCCAATCACCGTGGCGGGCATATTCCCCACCAGAATAATTTCGCCGACGACATTAGTTTTATTCGGGAAAAGCTGGCGACGGGTATTGTTATCCAGCACCACCACCTGCGCGCGCTCAGCGGCCTGAATCGCATTAAAGGTGTTGCCTTCGCTGAAGGTCATGCCGTAAACATTGAAGTACTGCTGGCCGATGCCCTGCACGCTGGCGGCGACATCAATATTACCCGCACGTAAACGCAGATTTTTAGAGACGGCGGGCGTTGCCGAACTCACCCACGACTGTTTTTCAATCGCCAGCAGGTCGTCGTATTTCAACGACTGCTGAAACTGCGGGTCGTCGTCGCCAAAATCTTTACCGGGATAGACATCAATCGTGTTGGTACCAATAGAACGGATATCCGCCAGCACCATCTGTTTTGCCGCATCGCCCACCACCACAATCGACACCACCGAGGCAATACCGATAATGATGCCGAGCATGGTTAACAGCGTGCGCATTTTATTGGCCGCCAGTGCGCGCCACGCCATCGATAGCGCTTCACGGAAACTGTTGCTGAACTGCCGCCAGCCGGAGACGTGTTCGCCGCTCAGGCGTCGCGCTTCGCCCATCGCCGCTTTTGCCGGAGGGTTACGTAAAATCTCACCGTCATGAATTTCAATCACCCGCTCGGCCTGCGCGGCCACCTGCGGGTCGTGGGTGACGATAATAATCGTGTGCCCCTGCTCTTTGAGCTGGTGCAGAATCGCCATCACCTCTTCGCCGGAACGGCTATCCAGCGCGCCGGTCGGTTCATCCGCGAGGATCACCTGCCCGCCGTTCATCAGCGCACGAGCAATACTCACGCGCTGCTGCTGGCCGCCGGAAAGCTGTGAAGGCGCGTAATCAACACGCTCCTCCAGCCCCAAACGTTTAAGTAATTCCGCCGCACGCGTAAGGCGCGCTTTGCGTTCCATACCCGCATACACCGCGGGCACTTCCACGTTCTGCACCGCCGTCAAATGTGAGAGCAAATGATAGCGCTGGAAGATAAAACCAAAGTGTTCGCGCCGCAGTTGCGCCAGCGCGTCGCTATCGAGCGTGGCGACGTCAACGCCCGCCACCCGATAGGTGCCGCTGGACGGTTTATCGAGGCAGCCGATGATATTCATCAGCGTGGATTTCCCGGAGCCGGACGCGCCGACAATCGCCACCATCTCCCCGGCGTTGATCTCCAGCGTAATGCCTTTCAGGACCTCGACGCTCCCGTCACCGGAAGGATAACTACGGCGAATGTCCGTGAGCTGCAGCAGCGCCGTCATTTCGCGGCTCCCGCTTTGCCCTCACCAATAATCACTTCATCGCCCGCTTCCAGACCTTTCGCAATTTCCACTTCCGTGTCGTTGCGCGAACCAATAGACACTTCGCGCGGTTTCACTTCACCGTTACGCAGCAGACGCACGGTATAGCGGTTATCGCCCACGCTGTCGCCCAGCGCGCTCAACGGGATGGTTAGCACGTTCTTCACGCCGGTGAGCTGAATATGTACCTGCGCGGTCATCTCCAGACGCAATACGCCCTGCGGGTTAGGCACTTCAAAACGCGCATGATAGAAAATGGCATCGTTCACTTTTTCCGGCGTTGGCAGAATATCTTTCAGCGTGCCTTCATACCGCGTCAGCGGATCGCCGAGAACAGTGAACCAGGCTTTTTGCCCCGGTTTCAGGTTAATGACGTCGGCTTCAGAAACCTGTGCTTTCACCAGCATAGTGCTGAGATCCGCCAGCGTCAGGATGTTTGGCGCTTGCTGCGCCGCAATCACCGTCTGCCCTTGCAGAGTCGTAATTTGCGTGACTTCACCGGCCATTGGCGCGACGATCCGCGTATAGTCGAGGTTGGTTTTTGCCGTATCGAGCGAGGCCTGATTGCGCTTAATTTGCGCGTCAATCGTGCCGATTTGCGCCTGTTTCACTGCCAACTCGGTCGTCGCGGTGTCGAGATCCTGGCGCGAAATGGCCTGCGTTTTCGCCAGTTGCTGTTGACGAGCCAGCGTCACCTGCGCCAGTTTACGTTCGGCCTCCGCCTGAGCACGTTGCGCGCGCAGTTCCATCAGCGTCGCTTCAACTTCTTTAATCTGGTTTTCGGCCTGCTCCGGGTCAATCACTCCCAGCAGTTGCCCTTTTTTGACTTTGTCGCCAATCTCCACGGAGAGCGTTTTCAATTGCCCGCTCACCTGCGCGCCGACGTCAACTTTACGCAGCGCATCAAGCTTGCCTGTCGCCAGCACGCTTTGTTCCAGCTCGCCAGGACGGACAATCAGCGTTTGATACTGCGGCAATGGCGCATTCAGCGTGCGCCAGACGGCAATCAGCCCCACGATGACCACCACCGCGAGCAGCACATATCGTTTTTTTATTTTTCCCTTAATACGCATACCTATCCTGATATTTTTCGTTGTTTCAGCCAGAGTGAGAGCGTCAACATCAACCGTTACTAAACAAATAAGTAAAGGTGAACAGGGTAACAGAGTTATTGAGAATTGGTTAAGTTTGCCAGTGGTGAAATCAACGCATCATCCATTACGCGGATTGCTGATATGTTGCAAACCACTGAAAACTCCCATTACCCGACCCTACCCACCTCCAGCGTTGGCCTGTTTTTCTGCTTATGGAGCGGGCTGTGGCGCCCCGGTAAGTTCTGGCACCAGCGCAGCTTTCGGAGAAAGTTTATGCTGCGTTCGCTGTGGATGCCGCGTTTATCCCGCCAATGGATGGCAGAAATGGCAAAATGGCCCGACCTCGAACGCCTGTTATTAATTCAGCCGCGCCTGCCCGTTCGCCTGCATCGTCCTTATCTGGCCGTTAATCTTGATCGCCAACAGTTGCTGGATGCGCTGCGCTATCACTACCGCACGCTGCGCCAGGCGCTGACCACGGATGAGTTGCAGCGCTACTTCGCCCACGCGGGCATTCCGCTGGCAGAAATCGAAGGCAAAGAGGGCGAAATCTTTACCCTCCATTTTGCGTCCGTTATCTCGCTCGATAAAGAGGGAGAAAGCACGATTCTGCTGCGCAATGCACGCAATGAAATGCTGGCGGAAATCACCTTCACCATTTGCGAATATGAAGGTAAGCGCACGCTGTTTATTGGCGGCTTGCAGGGCGGGAAAACCGAGCAGTCACAGCAGGATATTCATCAGGCGACCAAAGCCTGTCACGGTCTCTTTCCAAAACGCGTGGTGATGGAAGCGGTGTGCAGCTTTGCCCAGCGCTGGCAGATGGAGCAAATTCTCGCAGTGAGCAATCAGGCGCACATCTACCGCAGCCTGCGTTATCGCGATAAAGAGAAAAAAATCCACGCGGATTATGACAATTTCTGGGAAGCTGTCGGCGGGGTGAATGATGAGCGCGGTTATTACCATTTACCGCTCTCCGTCGCCCGTAAAGACGAAGCGGATATCGCCAGTAAAAAACGCGCGGAATATCGCCGCCGTTACGCGCTGCTGGACAGCATCACCAGCCAGATCCAGCAGCGCTTCAATATTTAGTCTGCTTTCCCGCGCGCCAGCCAGATAACCCGCGAGAACATTTTTCGCAGCAGCGTCGGTACGGCATCCACGCCGCGCCGCCCTGCTTCCATCGCCACCTCAATGGCCAGGTCAGGTTTTGAGGAGCGATGAATCGCTTTGGTGATCACCCGGCGCATGTTCATGGGAATATTCTCCGGCAGTTGCGCCACCCGATGGTAGACATCAGAGAACCCCTGACGATACATAAAGTGTTCCATATCCAGCGCCGGGAGCGTCGTCAGGTAGTGACGCTCCTGCTCTCTGTCATTGTTGAGCAGGCCGCGCACGGTCGCGGCGTATTTCTTACCGGCTTCATCACCATCCACCAGCACGTGCCACTCAATCCCCATTCGCCGGGCGAATTTAATCAACGGCTTCAGGCCTGACTGGGCAAATTCGATAACTTTAACGCCTTCCGCATCAAAGTGATGACCACACTGGCGCGCCAGTTCGTTAATGACCCAGGTTTCGGTTTCGCCCTCCACCAACAGCCAACAGCGGGCAAACAACGAGGATGCGCGATTGAAGCGAATGTGAAACGAAATGCGGCGGCTGTCGTCGGGGTTCATGCCGCCCGGCCCTAAACGCCACGCCGCCACGCGGGAAGATTCACGCACCAGGCGACAAACGTGCTCCATCGGCGTCAACGATAACAGCTCGCCGGAATTTGTGGTGGTGACGCGCTGAAGCGGCAGCAGATTAAGTAAATTCCAAGCCACCGACAGCATAATCGGATGTAGTCGCGTTTCCGGGTCTTCAATTAACAGCAACGGACGCGCGTCTTTATCGAGGCGGACGGTGCCTTTTGCCTGCAATAACGTGGAAAAGAGCGCGAGAAGGATCATCCGGTGGCTGCGTGCGCCAGGTTTATCAATCATTCGGTTGATGATATCGAGATAACGCCAGCTTCGCTGTTCGTCGTGAGAGCGCTGACGCATCAGGCGATTTCGCGCTTCATCCGAGCCTTGTTCAGAGAAGTAGTGCTCCAGCAGTTGCACCATCGCCGACAGCCCCTGACGAATCTGTGCATCGCTCAGGTTTTGCGGGCTGGAGACCAGCTCGCGGGAGAGAAAATCAAGCTGTTGCGCGGTCACTTCGACGTCTGGCGTGTTGGGTACGGTGCCGTTGCGAATGCGGCGCATAAAGCGCGCGTCGCGCAGGCGGAGCACTGGCATCAGGCGAATCAAATGGCGCGCCATCGCATCGATATCATCCAGCTCCAGCGCATGCCCGTTGCTGTCGATAAAACTGCGCAGGGTCATGACGCTGTCATCCGCGCCCAGTTCACCTTCCAGACGATAAAACAGGCGATGATAACCATCTTCGCCGCGCGACCAGCACTCGGCCAGCGGCCGGTAGCGCCGCCCACGATAACGTCCCGGCTCAGATTCACGGAAGGTCAGAATAATATGCAGATGATGTTCGCGGCCCTTCACATCACCCGGCGGGAACCAGAAATCGTTGCGCACAAAGTGATAGAGCTCATCACGAGGAGATAACAGCAGGGTTAACGCGTCCAGCAGGCTCGATTTGCCCCAGGCGTTCTCGCCAATCAGGACGTTGTTTTGCTCAAGCATTAATGACAATCGATTAATGCCACGAAAACCGACAATTTCTACGCGTTCAAGAAGCATGTCCCCTCCGTTTAGCTACCGCCTTTTCCTTCTGTTATCGGCAGTATATACGCAAAAACATTCAAGTTGCGTCAAGCCGTTAAGAGAGTGCGGCATTGATACGGATTCGGACAACGCGGGCACGACACAACCCTGTTTTCGGCTAGCACAAAAATGGAATAGTAAACAGATAATGCTACCAATGAATATTCTTAAAAGAATGCACTACACTCTATTCAACCAGCCAGATTGTTTAAGGAATAACATCACATTGCCTTACATCAAATTTAACGTACAAATTTAACTGGTGAAGGGATGGCAACGTTTTTAAAATAACGACTTCTATACTCGGCTTTATTCTGTTGGCATTGCGGTGATTCTGCTCACTTTTCCTGCCAGCAGTAAAGTCGTGGGTATAAATTGTGTCGTCACCCCTTTCTGACGATAAATAATGTACAGAGAGAATTTTCTCATCCTGTACGTGCTTTTTTATTGAGGTGGTTATGTTTAGAAAATTAGCTGCAGAGTTCTTCGGTACTTTCTGGCTGGTGTTTGGTGGTTGCGGTAGCGCCGTTCTGGCTGCGGCATTCCCGGAACTGGGTATCGGTTTCGCGGGCGTGGCGCTGGCATTCGGTCTGACCGTGCTGACCATGGCGTTCGCTGTCGGCCATATCTCCGGCGGTCACTTTAACCCGGCAGTCACGCTGGGCCTGTGGGCGGGCGGTCGTTTCCCGGCGAAAGACGTTATCGGCTACATCGTGGCGCAGGTTATCGGCGGTATCGTCGCTGCGGCAGTGCTGTATCTGGTGGCCAGCGGTAAAGCAGGCTTCGACGCTGCGGCAAGCGGCTTCGCGTCTAACGGCTATGGCGAACATTCACCGGGCGGCTTCTCTATGCTTTCCGCTATCGTCATTGAAATCGTGCTGACCTGTGGCTTCCTGCTGGTCATCCACGGTGCGACCGACAAACATGCACCGGCAGGCTTTGCACCGATCGCTATCGGCCTGGCGCTGACCCTTATCCACCTGATCAGCATCCCGGTTACCAACACCTCTGTTAACCCGGCACGTAGCACCGCGGTCGCTATCTTCCAGGGCGGCTGGGCGCTGCAACAGCTGTGGCTGTTCTGGGTCATGCCGATTATCGGCGGTATCCTCGGTGGCCTCATCTACCGTACCCTGCTGGAAAAACGCGACTAATTTTCGCGTTGTTCCACGAAAGGCCCGCAATGCGGGCCTTTTTTTGTGTCGGATGGCGCTACGCTTATCCGACCTACGTGTTCACTGCCTTCCGTAGGCCCGGTAAGCGCAGCGCCACCGGGCACGTTTGATATTTGAAGCCAATTTCGGTAGTGTCATTGCCGCTCAATACACACTGCAAGGAATAGACCGCTCATGTTGTCGGGACTGCTGATCATTCTCGTACCCCTGATTCTGGGTTACCTGATCCCCCTCACCCATCGCCCCACGCTTCAGCTGATTAATCGACTGCTTAGCTGGATTGTTTACGTGATTCTCTTTTTGATGGGCGTGAGCCTGGCGTTTCTCGATAATCTGGCCAGCAATCTGTTGGCTATTTTCTACTATTCCTCTATCAGTATTGTGGTTATTTTACTGTGTAATATTGCAGCACTTTTCTGGCTCGAAAAGTCTCTACCCTGGCGTCACCATCATCAGCAGGAAAAATTACCTTCACGCCTGGCGATGGCGCTGGAATCATTAAAACTGTGCTTTGTGGTGGTCGGTGGATTTGTCCTGGGTTTAACTGGTCTCTCATTTTTACAACATGCGACTGCCGCCAGTGAATATACGCTAATTTTCCTTTTGTTCCTTGTGGGTATTCAACTGCGCAATAGCGGAATGACGCTAAAACAGATTGTCCTCAATCGCCGTGGGATGATTATTTCCGTGGTGGTGATGGTGAGTTCTTTAATTGGCGGAGCGATTAATTCCCTGATCCTCGGTCTGCCGTTAAAAACCGGGCTGGCGATGGCGTCCGGATTTGGCTGGTACTCCCTTTCCGGCATTATGACCACCGATGCTTTTGGCCCGGTGATTGGCAGCGCCACTTTCTTTAACGATCTGGCGCGCGAACTCATTGCGATTATGCTCATTCCGGCGCTGGTGCAGCGTAGTCGTTCTACGGCACTCGGTTTGTGCGGTGCGACGTCAATGGACTTCACGCTCCCCGTTCTCCAGCGCTCCGGCGGCGTGGAAATGGTGCCACCCGCCATCGTTCACGGCTTTGTGTTGAGCCTGCTGGTTCCCCTGCTGATGGCCTTCTTCACCGCCTGACTACCCCCATGGCGGTAGCCTTCGCTGCCGCCAAAATTGCGCTAAATCAACCTCCCTTTAACTAGCCATAAAAACCGCTTTTCAAGCACATGGCACAGGCTTACCCTTAAACATGTATATTAAATATAACTTTAAAAGGTGTGACCATGTTTTGTGTGCAATGTGAACAAACCATCCGTACTCCGGCAGGAAACGGCTGCGCGTACTCGCAGGGTATGTGCGGTAAAACCGCCGAAACGTCCGATCTTCAGGACCTGTTGATTGCCGCTCTGCAAGGCCTCTCCGCCTGGGCGGTGAAAGCGCGTGAATACGGCATTATCGATCATGCGATTGATAACTTTGCGCCGCGCGCCTTCTTCTCCACGCTGACCAACGTTAACTTCGATTCCCCGCGCATCGTGGCGTATGCCCGCGAAGCGATTGCCCTTCGCGAAGCGCTGAAAGCGCAGGTGCTGAGTGCCAATCCGGCAGCGACCGTGACCAACCCGATGGCTGACCTGCAACTGGCGAGCGACGACCTGGGCGCACTGCAACAGCAGGCTGCCGAATTTACACCGAACAAAGACAAAGCCGCGATTGGCGAGAATATCCTCGGCCTGCGTCTGCTGTGCCTGTACGGCCTGAAAGGTGCGGCAGCTTACATGGAGCACGCGCACGTTCTCGGTCAGTACGACAACGACATCTACGCGCAGTACCACAAAATCATGGCATGGCTGGGTACCTGGCCTTCCGATATGAACGCTCTGCTGGAGTGCTCAATGGAAATCGGCCAGATGAACTTCAAAGTAATGAGCATTCTGGACGCCGGTGAAACCACCAAATATGGCCACCCGACGCCGACTCAGGTCAACGTCAAAGCAACCGAAGGGAAATGTATTCTGATTTCCGGTCACGACCTGAAAGATCTCTACAATCTGCTGGAACAAACCGAAGGCACCGGCGTTAACGTCTATACCCACGGTGAAATGCTGCCGGCACACGGCTACCCGGAACTGCGTAAATTCAAACACCTGATCGGCAACTACGGCAGCGGCTGGCAGAATCAGCAGGTGGAATTCGCCCGCTTCCCTGGCCCGATCGTGATGACCTCTAACTGCATCATCGACCCAACCGTTGGCGCATACGATGACCGTATCTGGACCCGCAGCATCGTCGGTTGGCCGGGCGTGAGCCACCTCGAAGGCGACAACTTCGGCCCGGTTATCGCGCAGGCGCAGCAAATGGCGGGCTTCCCGTACAGCGAAATCCCACACCTGATCACCGTTGGTTTCGGTCGCCAGACGCTGCTGGGCGCTGCAGATACCCTGATTGATCTGGTGAGCCGTGAAAAACTGCGTCACATCTTCCTGGTCGGCGGTTGCGATGGCGCGCGCGGCGAACGTAACTACTTCACCGATTTCGCCACCAGCGTGCCGGATGATTGCCTGATCCTGACCCTGGCGTGCGGGAAATATCGCTTCAACAAACTGGACTTCGGCGATATCGAAGGTCTGCCGCGTCTGGTGGATGCCGGTCAGTGTAACGATGCGTACTCCGCAATTATCCTGGCGGTAACGCTGGCGGAAAAACTGGGCTGTGGCGTCAATGACCTGCCGCTCTCTCTGGTGCTCTCCTGGTTCGAACAGAAAGCGATTGTGATTCTGCTGACTCTGCTGTCGCTCGGCGTGAAAAACATCGTTACTGGCCCAACCGCACCGGGCTTCTTCACGCCGGACCTGCTGGCAATCCTCAACGAGAAGTTTGGTCTGCGTTCGGTGACCACCGTTGAAGAAGATATGAAGCAGCTGCTGAGCGCGTAAGGAGTAAACGATGACGATGCCAACCCCTCAATGTCCGTGGCGGATGCAGGTCCACCACATCCACCAGGAAACGCCGGATGTGTGGACGCTGTCGCTGCTGTGCCACGACTACTATCCGTACCGCCCTGGCCAGCATGCGCTGGTGAGCGTGGGTAACTCTGCCGACACCCTGCGCGCGTATACCCTCTCGTCGACGCCGGGCGTGAGCGAATACATTACGCTGACCGTTCGTCGTATTGACGATGGCACAGGCTCCCAGTGGCTGACCCGCGATGTCAAACGCGGCGATTACATCTGGCTGTCTGATGCGATGGGCGAGTTTACCTGTGACAATGAGCCGAACGACCGTTTCCTGCTGCTGGCAGCCGGTTGCGGGGTGACGCCGATCATGTCGATGCGTCGCTGGTTGGCAAAATATCGCCCGCAGGCTGACGTGCAGGTTATCTTCAACATTCGCTCGCCGCAGGATGTGATTTTCGCTGATGAATGGCGTAACTACCCGGTCACGCTGGTGGCGGAAAATAATGCCACCCACGGGTTTGTCTCTGGCCGTTTAAGCCGCGAACTGCTGCAAAGCGTGCCGGATATTGCCTCTCGCACCGTGATGACCTGCGGCCCCGCGCCGTACATGGAGATGGTGGAAAAAGAGGTGAAAGCGCTCGGCGTGACCCGCTTCTTTAAAGAGAAGTTCTTCACGCCAGTGGCTGACGCCGTTAACAGCGGGCTGAAATTCACCAAACTGCAACCGGCGCAGGAATTCTACGGCCCGGTAGGCACGACGCTTTTGGAAGCAATGGAAAGCAACAAGGTGCCGGTACAGGCGGCCTGTCGCGCAGGCGTATGCGGTTGCTGCAAAACCAAAGTGGTGTCTGGCGATTACACCGTCACCAGCACCATGACGCTTAGCGAACAGGAAATCGCCGACGGCTACGTGCTGGCATGCTCTTGTCATCCGCAGGGTGATTTAGTGCTGGCGTAAGTCTGGCTTGCAGACCAATAAACAGAAACGGCCATCGGAAACGGTGGCCGTTTTTTTGTGCTCGACATAAAACCATACAAATCAAAGGGAAAATAAAAAGCACAACCGCCATCTTTGACTAAACTTGTTAGCGATATCACATTTCAGGAGATGGAAAACCATGAAGCAAACCGTTGCCGCTTACATTGCCAAAACCCTTGAACAGGCTGGCGTTAAACGCATCTGGGGCGTCACCGGAGACTCGTTAAACGGTCTGAGTGACAGCCTCAACAGAATGGGCACTATCGACTGGATGCCCACCCGCCACGAAGAAGTCGCCGCCTTTGCCGCAGGCGCAGAAGCGCAACTTACGGGCGAACTCGCCGTCTGCGCCGGGTCATGCGGGCCAGGTAACCTGCATTTAATCAACGGCTTGTTTGATTGCCACCGCAACCACGTGCCGGTGCTGGCGATTGCCGCACATATTCCGTCGAGCGAAATCGGCAGCGGCTATTTCCAGGAAACACATCCGCAAGAACTTTTCCGCGAATGCAGCCACTACTGCGAACTGGTTTCGTCACCCGAACAAATTCCTCAAGTGCTGGCCATTGCTATGCGCAAAGCGGTGCTTAATCGCGGCGTATCGGTGGTTGTGCTTCCGGGCGACGTGGCGCTGAAAGCCGCGCCAGAAAGCGCCAGCAGCCACTGGTATCACGCCCCGCTTCCGGTGGTGACACCCGCTGAAGAAGAACTCGATAAACTGGCGCAACTGCTGCGCTACTCCAGCAATATCGCCTTCCTGTGCGGCAGCGGCTGTGCCGGGGCGCATAAAGAGCTGGTCGAATTCGCGGCCAGGCTGAAAGCGCCGATTGTTCACGCCCTGCGCGGTAAAGAGCACGTCGAGTACGACAACCCTTACGATGTGGGCATGACCGGGCTGATTGGCTTCTCATCGGGCTTCCACGCTATGATGAACGCCGACACGCTGATCCTGCTCGGCACACAGTTCCCGTATCGCCCGTTCTACCCAACAGATGCCAAAATCATCCAGATTGATATTAACCCCGCCAGCATTGGCGCGCACAGTAAGGTTGATATGGCGCTGGTTGGCGATATTAAATCGACACTCCGCGCCCTGCTGCCGAAGCTGGAAGAGAAAACCGATCGCCGCTTCCTCGATAAAGCGCTGGAGCACTATCGCGATGCGCGCAAAGGCCTTGATGACCTCGCCAACCCCAGCGATAAAGCCATTCACCCGCAATATCTGGCGCAGCAAATCAGCCATTTCGCTGCCGATGATGCCATCTTCACCTGCGATGTCGGCACACCAACCGTCTGGGCCGCGCGTTATCTGAAAATGAACGGCAAGCGCCGCCTGATCGGTTCGTTTAACCACGGTTCGATGGCAAACGCTATGCCGCAGGCGCTGGGCGCACAGGCAACTCACCCAGGCCGCCAGGTGGTGGCGATGTGCGGCGACGGTGGCTTCAGCATGCTGATGGGCGATTTTCTCTCCGTTGTGCAGATGAAACTGCCGGTGAAGATTTTCGTCTTTAACAACAGCGTACTCGGCTTTGTGGCGATGGAAATGAAAGCGGGCGGTTACCTCACCGACGGCACCGAGCTGCACGACACTAACTTCGCCCGTATCGCCGAAGCCTGCGGTATTCCGGGTATCCGCGTGGAAAAATCGGCTGACGTCGATGAAGCCATTCAGAAAGCGTTCAGTATCGACGGCCCGGTGCTGGTCGATGTGGTGGTCGCCAAAGAAGAGCTGGCGATGCCGCCGCAGATTAAACTGGAGCAGGCCAAAGGCTTCAGCCTCTATATGCTGCGCGCCATTATTAACGGGCGAGGCGATGAAGTGATGGAACTGGCGAAAACCAACTGGCTCAGGTAAAACTATCGACATTCTCCTCAGTTACAAGGAAATGTCATGATCGATTTACGCAGTGATACCGTTACCCGGCCGAGCCGTGCCATGCTCGAAGAGATGATGGTCGCCCCGGTCGGGGATGACGTTTATGGCGACGACCCTACCGTCAATGAACTCCAGCGCTACGCTGCCGGTCTTGCCGGAAAGGACGCCGCCCTCTTTTTACCCACCGGCACCCAGGCGAACCTGGTGGCGCTGCTCAGCCACTGCGAGCGCGGCGAGGAGTACATCGTCGGTCAGGGCGCGCATAACTATCTGTATGAAGCAGGTGGTGCTGCGGTGCTGGGTAGTATTCAGCCGCAGCCGATTGACGCCGCTGCAGATGGCACACTGCCGCTCGATAAAGTCGCGGCGAAAATTAAAGCCGATGATATTCACTTTGCACGCACCAAACTGCTGAGCATTGAAAACACCCATAACGGCAAAGTGCTGCCGCGCGACTATCTGCGCCAGGCGTGGGAATTCACCCGCGAGCGCAAGCTGGGGCTACACGTCGACGGCGCGCGCATTTTCAACGCCGTGGTGGAATACGGCTGTGAACTGAAAGAGATCGCACAGTATTGCGATTCGTTCACTATTTGTCTCTCGAAAGGTCTCGGCACGCCCGTCGGTTCATTGCTGGTCGGCAGTCATGACTACATCAAGCGTGCGACGCGCTGGCGTAAAATGACCGGCGGCGGAATGCGTCAGGCCGGGATTCTGGCCGCCGCCGGGCTTTATGCGTTGAAAAATAACGTCGCACGTTTGCAGGACGATCACGACAATGCTGCCTGGCTGGCAGAGCAACTGCGAGAAATCGGCGCGGACGTGATGCGCCATGACACCAACATGCTGTTTGTCCGCGTGGGCGACGCGCAGGCTGCGGCGCTGGGCGCGTATATGCGTGAACGTGATGTGCTGATTAACGCCTCGCCGGTAGTGCGTCTGGTGACGCATCTCGACGTCAGCCGTGAGCAACTCAGTGACGTGGTCAGCCACTGGAAAGCGTTTTTAGCCCAATAAGGAGAGTGACGTGCCGCAAACCGTTTTAGTCCTCGGTGCAAGTGGGTATATCGGCCAGCATCTGGTGGCGGAACTGAGCGCGCGCGGCTATACCGTGCGGGCGGCGGCACGGCATATCGAACGTCTGGAAAAGCAGCAGCTTCCCGGCGTGAGCTGTCATTCGCTCGATCTGGAATGGCCCGTTACCCTTCCCGCCCTGCTTGAGGGCGTGGAGACGCTCTATTACCTGGTGCACGGCATGGGCGAAAGCCGTGATTTTCTCGCCCATGAGCGTCAGGTAGCGCTGAACGTGCGCGATGCGCTTCGTCAGGTTCCGGTTAAGCAGATTATCTTTTTAAGCTCATTACAGGCCCCCGCACACGAACAATCGGAGCATCTGCGCGCTCGTCAGGCGACCGGAGATATTCTGCGTGAAGCGGGCATTCCGCTGACCGAACTGCGCGCCGGGATCATCGTCGGCGCGGGCTCTGCCGCTTTCGAAGTGATGCGCGATATGGTTTACAACCTGCCCGTGCTGACGCCGCCGCGCTGGGTGCGCTCGCGCACGACGCCGATTGCGCTGGAAAACCTGCTGGTCTATCTGGCGGGGTTGCTGGAGCATCCGGCCTCCGAGCATCGCGTCTTAGAAGCGGCGGGCCCGGAAGAGCTGACCTATCAGCAGCAGTTTGAGCACTTTATGGCGGTGAGCGGCCGACATCGCCCATTAATCCCTATCCCTTTCCCGACAAGCTGGATCTCAGTGTGGTTCTTAAATGTGATCACCTCTGTGCCGCCAACGATTGCAAAAGCGCTGATCCAGGGCTTAAAGCACGATCTTCTGGCTGACGATCGCGATCTTCGCGCGTTGATCCCGCAAAAATTGATTACGTTTGATGAAGCCGTGCGCCAGACGCTGGAAGAGGAAAAGAAGCTGGTGAACTCTAGTGACTGGGGCTACGACGAACATGCGTTTGCCCGCTGGCGGCCCGAATACGGCTATTTCGCCAAACAGGCGGGTTATACGGTAAAAACCCCGGCAAGCCTGGCGGCACTGTGGCAGGTGGTGAATCGACTGGGCGGTCGCGAAGGCTATTTCTTTGGCAATATTCTGTGGAAGACCCGTGCAGCGATGGATTTACTGGTGGGTCATAAACTGGCGAAAGGCCGCCCGGCGCACGCGCGGCTGAAAACGGGTGATAATGTCGATAGCTGGAAAGTGATTATCGTCGAGCCGGAGAAACAACTCTCACTGCTGTTTGGTATGAAAGCGCCGGGTTTGGGGCGACTCAGTTTTACGCTGGTGGATAAAGGCGACCATCGTGAACTTGACGTTCGCGCCTGGTGGCATCCACACGGTATGCCAGGATTACTCTACTGGCTGTTAATGATCCCCGCGCATCTGTTCATTTTTCGCGGTATGGCGCGGCGAATTGCCAGGCTTGCAGAAGAAATCACGGGCAAAAAAGAGGCATAAGCTCATTTCTTCTTAGTTTCCCATTGCATGAGAGTGAAATTCACGGAAAAATGCGCACGAAATTCTTTTTATACAGTGGATTGATATGAAGGTACTGGTTACCGGCGCGACCAGCGGGCTCGGCAGAAATGCCGTCGAGTATTTGCGCAACAAGGGCATCAGCGTCAGAGCGAGCGGTCGCAATGAGGCGATGGGCAAACTGCTGGAGAAAATGGGTGCGGAGTTCGTCCACGCCGATTTAACGGAACTGGTCTCTTCTCAGGCAAAGGTGATGCTCGCCGGTGTCGACACGCTGTGGCACTGCTCCAGTTTTACGTCTCCGTGGGGAACCCAGGAAGCGTTTGACCTCGCTAACGTGCGCGCCACGCGCCGTCTGGGCGAATGGGCCGTGGCCTGGGGCGTGCGCAACTTTATTCATATCTCTTCCCCATCGCTCTATTTCGATTATCACCACCATCGCGATATCAAAGAAGATTTTCGTCCGCACCGCTTTGCCTGCGAATTTGCCCGCAGCAA
This sequence comes from Pseudocitrobacter corydidari, assembly GCF_021172065.1. Lineage (NCBI taxonomy): Bacteria > Pseudomonadati > Pseudomonadota > Gammaproteobacteria > Enterobacterales > Enterobacteriaceae > Pseudocitrobacter > Pseudocitrobacter corydidari. Next base: position 2,080,666 of record NZ_CP087880.1, read on the forward strand.
GGCGGCAGGTGAAGAAGTCGTGCAACTGCTGGCGCAGGCTAACCCGAACACGCGCTTTACCATTCTGCGTCCGCAAAGCATTTTTGGGCCGCACGATAAAGTGTTTATCCCGCGTCTGGCGCAAATGATGCACCACTATGGCAGCGTGCTGCTGCCGCGCGGCGGCCATGCGATGGTCGATATGACCTATTACGAAAACGTGGTGCATGCCATGTGGCTGGCAAGCCAGCCGCAGTGCGACGGCCTGCCTTCTGGCCGCGCGTATAACATCACCAACGATGAACCGCGCACCCTGCGCAGCATCGTTGAGCGTTTAATTGACGAGCTGGATATCAAGTGCCGGATCCGTTCCGTGCCCTACCCGATGCTGGATATGGTGGCGCGCAGCATGGAACGCTTTGGCAATAAATCTGCCAAAGAGCCTGCTCTCACCCATTATGGCGTTTCGAAGCTGAACTTTGATTTCACGCTGGATATCACCCGCGCGAAAGAAGAGCTGGGTTACGCGCCGATTGTGACGCTGAACGAAGGTATCGTGCGCACCGCCGAGTGGCTGGAAGATCACGGGAAGCTGCACCGCCAGAAGTGAAAATGCCCGATGGCGCATCGGGCCTGCAACGTGCAGTAAATGTAGGCCGGGCAAGCGCAGCCCCCCCGGCAAAACCATCACCCCTGCCCATATTTCTCCAGCAACGCTTCCGCTATCGCCTGAGTTTGCGCATCTGCTACGCCGTTCCACAACGCCGGACGGAAGTGCATCTGGAACGCCATAATTACCCTTTTCTGCTGCGCTGGCGTCATATCCGGCGTCACTTCGTAACCGTAGCGCGACAACAGATCGAGCAACCCGGCGGTATCAACGGGCTGATACGGCGAGCGTCCGTTCAGGTAAAACGCGACCCGTTGCGAATCCGGCCAGGCACCAATACCCTGCGCGGCAAGCTGCTGCCACGGGAAAAGTGGGCCGGGGTCATCTTTGCGCTGCGGGGCGATATCCGCGTGCGCCACCACGTTCTGCGGCTGGATGTCGTATCGGGCGATAATATCTTTCGCCAGCGGGATCAGCGCCTCAATTTGCGAGGGTGAGAACGGCGCAAAATGCTTCACGTCCGCCGTTTTCTGCCAGCCGCGATTCTCAAGCTCAATACCCACGGAAGTATCGTTAATTCGCGTTGCGCCGCGCCAGAAGCTGATACCGGCGTGCCAGGCGAGTTTATCTTCCGGCACTAGCTGCCAGATGCGCGGTTTCCCGTTGTGCACGGGCGGCACGTCAGGAATGAGATAATGCGAACTGACGTGTTTATCGGTGAGCGTCGCCAGAGAGACGTCAAAGTCATCCGCCGTGTAGTGAATCACCAGCACTTTCACACGCGGATACGCGGCCTGCGCCGGGTGACGGGTATCAAGCTGATACCCGGTTTTGTCTATCACGCCCTTTTCGCCCGCGCAGCCCACCAGCAGCCCCGCGAGTAAAGCCAGCGTCAGGAAGCGTTTCATCGGCGCGTTTTCACCGCTGTACCGCTGACGCTCACCATCAGCATGCTGCTGTCTTTGCCGACGGTTTCATAATCGATGTCGATGCCGACAATGGCGTCTGCGCCCAGCGCTTTTGCCTGCTCGCCCAGCTCCTGAAACGCGATTTCACGCGCTTTACGCAGCTCTTTTTCATAGGCACCGGAACGACCGCCCACAATGTCGCGAATGCCGGCGAAGAAATCGCGGAAGATATTGGCACCGAGAATCGCCTCACCGGTGACCACGCCGCAATATTCCACAATGGTCTGGCCTTCCAGCGTCGGGGTGGTTGAGAATTGCATCGTTGTACTCCTTCTTTTAACGTTCAATGCCTTAGCGCAAACTGTCCTCTCCCATTATCGGACCGATGCGCTATGCTTGGAAAGGGATTCCATCATAATCGTATACACAAATCCTTCAGACTGCATCGGACAAACGACACGTTTGAAGGAGGATGTGTTGAGCTGCTTAAAAGGAAAAATTATGCGCTACTCCACTCTTGCACTCCTTCTCCCTGGCGTCATGCTGCTGAGCGCCTGTACCACCGTGACGCCAGCCTTTAAAGATATTGGTACACGAAGCGGGCCCTGCGTGGAAGGCGGGCCGGACGCCGTGGCACAAAAGTTTTACGATTATCGCATTCAGCACCGTAATAATGACCTCGCGGCGCTGCGCCCTTACCTGAGCGACGATCTGGCGAAAGTGCTAAATGACAGCCGCAGTGATGCCAGCCATAGCGCCCTGCTGCAGTCCGATCCGTTCTCCAGCCGCACCACGCCGGCAGACAGCGCCACCGTCGCCAGTGCATCGACCATCCCTAATACCGATGCGCGCAATATTCCTCTGCGCGTCAGCCTCAAACAGGGCACGCAAAGCTGGCAGGACGAAGTGCTGATGATCCGCGAAGGCCAGTGCTGGGCCATTGATGATGTGCGTTACCTTGGCGGCAGCGTACATGCGCCAGCCGGTACGCTGCGCCAGTCGTTGGAAAAACGCTAACCCTCCCGTGCATCAACCGTCACATGGGTAAATTGTCTGGCATTCCGTGAGGAATGCCGACATTTCTGCCTCCCGCCTCGCCCACCCAACATTTTGTGCTAACTTTAAGTGTAACGCTGGTTTATATTTAAGTTTTAACGCACAAATATTGCATAACTATTCTGTCAAAGGTACTATTTGCGGCCTCAATTGCTGAAAACCTTCGAGAATTTAGCAACATTTTCGTTACATAATGAGCGGGCAAAGCCGGGTTGAGCAGAAGGTTATTCTGCCTAAGCCTCCGGATACCGCAGCAACTGAGTGAGCCGCTGAACGCACGTTCAGGGTAAGTACCTACAGCTAACGCATCTTGACGAGTATCGATGAGCATTAAATTAAACGGCATTAACTGCTTCTACGGCGCGCACCAGGCGCTGTTCGACATCACGCTTGAGTGCCCGCAGGGTGAAACACTGGTACTGCTGGGGCCAAGCGGCGCGGGTAAGAGCTCGCTGCTGCGCGTGCTGAATCTCCTTGAGATGCCGCGCTCCGGCACGCTGAACATCGCCGGTAATCACTTTGATTTCGCGAAAGCGCCGTCGGATAAAGCCATTCGCGAACTGCGTCAGAACGTCGGTATGGTGTTCCAGCAGTACAACCTCTGGCCGCATCTCACCGTTGTGCAAAACCTGATTGAAGCGCCCTGCCGCGTGCTGGGCCTGAGTAAAGAAAACGCGATGGCGCGCGCCGAGAAACTGCTCGAGCGTTTACGCCTGAAGCCTTACAGCGATCGTTATCCGCTGCACCTTTCGGGTGGTCAGCAACAGCGTGTGGCGATTGCCCGCGCGCTGATGATGGAACCGCAGGTTCTGCTGTTTGATGAACCGACCGCGGCCCTCGACCCGGAAATCACCGCCCAGATCGTCAGCATTATTCGCGAACTGGCGGAAACCAACATTACACAGGTGATCGTCACTCACGAAGTGGAAGTGGCGCGTAAAACCGCCAGCCGCGTGGTGTATATGGAAAACGGCTATATCGTCGAACAGGGCGATAACAGCTGCTTCACCCAGCCACAGACTGAAGCGTTTAAGAATTACCTTTCTCACTGAAGAGACCCGGGACAATGACCATGAAAAAAGTACTGATTGCCGCACTTCTCGCAAGCGTAAGCCTTTCTGCTGGCGCAGCTCAGACCATCCGTTTCGCGACCGAAGCGTCCTACCCTCCGTTCGAATCGATGGATGCGAACAACAAGATTGTGGGTTTTGACGTCGACCTGGCGAACGCGCTGTGTAAAGAGATCGATGCCACCTGCACCTTCTCCAACCAGTCTTTCGATAGCCTGATCCCGAGCCTGAAATTCCGTCGCGTTGACGCGGTAATGGCCGGGATGGACATCACGCCAGAGCGTGAAAAACAGGTTCTCTTCACCACTCCGTACTATGACAACTCAGCGCTGTTTATTGGCCAGCAGGGTAAAGTCGCCAGCATTGATGCGCTGAAAGGCAAGAAAGTGGGCGTGCAGAACGGCACCACTCACCAGAAATTCATCATGGATAAACACCCGGAAATCACCACCGTGCCTTACGATAGCTACCAGAATGCGAAGCTGGATCTGCAAAACGGTCGTATTGATGCGGTCTTCGGTGATTCTGCGGTGGTGAACGAATGGCTGAAAGCCAACGACAAACTGGCGGCCATAGGCGATAAAGTGACGGATAAAGACTACTTCGGCACCGGCCTTGGCATCGCGGTTCGTCAGGGCAACACCGAGCTGCAGCAGAAATTCAACGCAGCCCTGGAAAAAGTGAAAAAAGATGGCACTTATCAAACCATCTATAGCAAATGGTTCCAGAAGTAAGATCTGATGAACGAATTTTTTCCATTAGCAAGCGCCGCCGGGATGACCGTCGGCCTTGCCGTTTGTGCTCTGGTTATCGGGCTGGCGCTGGCGATGTTCTTCGCGGTATGGGAGTCTGCAAAATGGCGTCCTGTCGCGTGGATTGGCTCGGCTATCGTGACCATTTTGCGTGGGCTGCCGGAAATTCTGGTGGTCCTGTTTATCTATTTCGGTTCCTCACAGCTGCTGCTGATGCTGTCGGACGGCTTCACGCTTAACCTTGGCGTGGTACAAATTCCGGTGCAGATGCAGATCGAAAACTTCGACGTTAGCCCGTTCCTGTGCGGCGTGATTGCGCTGTCGCTGCTTTATGCGGCCTATGCCTCGCAAACCCTGCGCGGCGCGCTGAAAGCGGTGCCGATTGGACAATGGGAATCCGGCCAGGCGCTGGGGCTGTCGAAAGCGGCGATTTTCTTCCGTCTGGTGATGCCGCAAATGTGGCGTCATGCGCTGCCGGGGCTTGGTAACCAGTGGCTGGTGCTGCTGAAAGATACCGCGCTGGTGTCGCTGATTAGCGTGAACGATTTAATGCTGCAAACCAAAAGTATCGCCACGCGTACGCAGGAGCCGTTTACCTGGTACATCGTCGCGGCGGCGATTTATCTGGTGATCACCCTCCTCAGCCAGTACATCCTCAAACGCATTGACCTGCGTACCACTCGCTTCGAACGGAGACCAGGCTGATGCTCGAGTATTTACCGGAACTGATGAAAGGGCTGCACACCAGCCTGACGCTGACCGTGGCGTCAATTGCGGTGGCGCTGATCCTGTCGCTGATTTTTACCATCATCCTGACGCTGAAAACGCCGGTGCTGGTCTGGATCGTACGCGGTTATATCACCCTGTTTACCGGCACGCCGCTGCTGGTGCAGATCTTCCTGATTTACTACGGTCCGGGCCAGTTCCCGTCGTTGCAGGATTATCCGGGGCTGTGGCATTTACTTTCTGAACCGTGGCTGTGCGCGTTAATCGCCCTGTCGCTGAACAGCGCCGCGTATACCACTCAGTTGTTCTACGGGGCGATCCGCGCCATTCCTGATGGGCAATGGCAATCCTGTAGCGCGTTGGGAATGAGCAAGAAAGATACGCTGGCGATTCTGCTGCCGTACGCGCTGAAACGCGCACTCTCTTCCTACTCGAACGAAGTGGTGCTGGTCTTCAAAAGTACTTCTCTGGCCTACACCATCACGCTGATGGAAGTGATGGGCCACGGGCAGTTGCTGTATGGTCGCACCTACGACGTGATGGTCTTTGGCGCGGCGGGCGTAGTCTATCTTATCGTCAACGGTCTGCTGACGTTGCTGATGCGTCTGATTGAGCGTAAAGCACTGGCATTCGAGCGCAGAAATTGATGGCGGTGATTGCATAAAGGCACAATCATAGAGCGGGCAACCTTATAAGTTGTCCGCTTTTTTTTGTAACCAATAAAATAAAAAATCATTTTTATTGCATATAAATTCAAAAACAGGCAGGATATATTCATGCCACACGCAGGGCAGCATCTTTTAATTTTGACAGACGGGAGCCTTACCGATGAAAAAGTTAGTTCTGGCCGCATTACTTGCCACCTTTGCCGCCGGCGCAAGCGCCGCAGATAAAATCAACTTTGGCGTCTCCGCAACCTACCCACCGTTTGAGTCGATGGATGCCAGCAATCAGATTGTCGGCTTTGATATCGACCTGGCGAAAGCGCTGTGCAAACAGATGCAGGCAGAGTGCACCTTCACTAACCACGCGTTTGACAGCCTGATCCCGGCGCTGAAATTCAAAAAATATGACGCCGTGATTTCCGGGATGGATATCACCCCGGAACGTAGCAAGCAGGTAGCATTCACCGAGCCGTACTACGCCAACTCCGCACTGGTGATCGCGAAGAAAGATACCTATAAAACCTTCGCTGACCTGAAAGGCAAACGCATCGGGATGGAAAACGGCACCACCCACCAGAAATACCTGATGGATAAGCATCCGGAAGTGAAAACCGTGGCGTATGACAGCTACCAGAACGCGATTATCGACCTGAAAAATGGCCGTATCGATGGCGTGTTTGGTGATACCGCGGTGGTGAACGAGTGGCTGAAAACCAACCCACAGTTGGGTGCGGCGACCGAAAAAGTGACCGATCCGCAATACTTTGGCACGGGCCTTGGCATCGCGGTTCGTCCGGATAACAAAGCCCTGCTGGAAAAACTGAACGGCGCGCTGAAAGCGATTAAAGCTGACGGTACGTACCAGAAAATCAGCAATCAGTGGTTCCCTGAGTAATGCTCCTCCCCGGATGGCGGCTGCGCCTTATCCGGCCTACAAAGGATTCACATCCGTAGGCTGGATAAGACAACCCCACCATCCGGTAATTATCGCCCGCACGGAAGCCAAAACCGGAAACACGCCCCGCCCGTCGATTCTTCCAGCCCAATACCCCCACCGTGCAGTTCCAGCATTTTTTTGACGATTAGCAAACCTAACCCACCGCGCTTCTCGCGCGTCGCCTGCTGACTGAGCGCCGAAGGGCGAACAAAAAGCTGTTCCCGCACCGCCGCATCAATGCCCGGCCCGCTGTCGGCCACTTCCATCTGCAACCGTTCCTCCTGCTGCCAGATTTTCAGGCGGATCGTTCCCCCCAGCGGCGTATGACGAATCGCGTTATCAAGCAAATTGGTCACCACCCGCTCCACCATCGAGAGATCGGCGTTGATCAACGGTAAATGCCCAGGGATCTCCGTTTGTAAGGTGATTTGGCGCGTCTCAAGGGAGAGATCAAATTTCTGCACCACATCGGAAACCAGTTCACTCAGCGCAAAGCGCTCCCGCTGCGGTTTAATCGCCCCATGCTCCAGCCGGGCCAGCTCAAACAGCTCCTGCGAAAGGTGACGCACTTTATGCCCCTGACGCAGGGCGATCTCCAGATAATGTCGGGATTCTTCTGGCGTCAGCGTAGCGGCTTTCATTGACAGGGTTTCGAGATAACCTAAAAGCGAGGTGAGCGGCGTGCGCAGGTCGTGTGAGATATTGGCGATAAACTCACGGCGCTGGCGATCGCTGTCGGCCAGTTCATCCCACTGCGAGGCAATTTTGCGCGCCAGCTCGATAAACGTATTGCGCAGCAACGCCACTTCATCGCCCGGCTTTTCGACCGTTGGCTGGGCTGCCAGATGTTTAATCGCGCTAATGCTGTCCTGATCGATGCGGCTGGCCTCGCGCGTTAAGGCATTCACCGGGCGCGTCACCCACTGACGCACCAGCACCGCCACCAATACACCGACGCCTGCAACCAACAACAGCGCCCACAGCAGCGTGCTCCACAGGGTTTTATGCCAGGCGTTTTCCGCCAGCGCGTTGAGTTCTTCACCCTGCAAAATGATGTACAGATACCCGCGCAGTTCACCGTCCTGACGGAGCGGCGCGGCGCTGAAGACTTTGTGTTTATCGGGGCTGCGCGGGTCGTCGCCATACACCGGCATCGTACCCTGATTCAGGAACTGTTCGACGGGGGCGAGCGCGACGTGCTGGCGTTTGATATGCCCTGGCGGCGCGGCATCGGCCAGTATCTCGCCGTCTGGCGAGATAACATAGAGCTCCACGCTGGGGTTAAAGGTCATCAGACGGTCAAATAGCGGTTTTAACGTGTTGCGATCCACCCTGCCCTGCGCATCCATTAGCGGCTCGCTGCGCACAATTTGCTGCGCCAGATTCGCCGACAGCCGCTGCACCATCGCGTTACCAAACTGCATGCTGCTGTAGAGTTGCACCGCCCCGGCGATGGTTGCGCACAGTACCAGCAGCAGAATAAACAGTAGCGTTAAGCGCTGGCTGAGGCTCAGTTTCGCTTTCATGCCGGGCCTCCAACAAAACGATAGCCTTTGCCCCAGACGGTCAGAATGATTTCCGGCTCGGCGGCGTTATGTTCGATTTTGACGCGCAGGCGGTTGATGTGCGTATTTACCGTGTGTTCGTAGCCTTCATGCTGATAGCCCCACACCTGCTCCAGCAGATCAAGGCGCGAGAAAATTTGCCCCGGATGGCGGGCGAAGAACCACAGCAAATCAAATTCGCGTGGAGTAAGATCGACCAGATTACCGCGTAAACGCACGCTACGGGCAAGCGGGTCGATCGCCAGCCCATGGGCGGTAATAGTGCCGCTGGTTTGCTGCACATCCTGCCCCATTGCCTGCTGACGACGGAACAGCGCTTTAATCCGCGCCACCAGCTCCTGCACCGAGAAAGGTTTTGCCAGATAATCATCGGCCCCGGTTTCAAGGCCCAGAATGCGTTCAGTTTCGCTGCTGCGCGCGCTGATGATAATCACCGGCAGATAGCGCCCGCGCTCGCGAATGCGCTGGCAAATGGTCAGCCCATCGACGTTGGGTAGCATTAAATCAAGGATAACCATATCCCATTGCGTCTGCTCCAGGCGCTGCAACGCCCTGCCGCCGTCCTCTTCATGGACGATGGTATAGCCTTCATCTTCAAGGTTAAGTTGCAGCAGCGTGGCGATATCGCGATCGTCTTCCACCAGCAGGATCTGTTTTGCCGTCATCAATCAGTGCCTTTTCCATCTCTTCTGAGATAAAGCTTACCTGATTTCCGCCCGGCAAAAGTTCACATTTTGTTTAACTTCCGCTTTTTACCAGCAGCGTAAGCACTTCGTAGTGGGCGGTATGCGGGAACATGTCGAACAGCTGAACCCGCGCGATGCGGTAGCCCGGCAGGCTGGCAATATCTTTCGCCATCGTCTGGGCGTTACAGCTGGAGTAGATAATAAACGGCGGGGCCATCTGGCTTAAGTAATCGCACAGCGCTTTACCAATACCCCGACGCGGCGGATTGACCAGCACCAGCTCGGGCACGTCGCCCTGGGCGGTGGCAAACTGCGTGGAATCAAGCGCCTGAAACTGGAGCTTAGTGAGCCCCAGTTGTGCCGCAGACTGCTTCGCACAGGCGATGGCTTCCGGGGCAATTTCGATACCAGTGAGGGTCATCTCCGGTGTCGCGCAGTGCAGACCAAAACCGCCGACGCCACAGAAGAGATCCCACATGTGCGTGACCGGCAGCGCGCGCACCCAGTCGCGCGCCGTCGCGTATAAGGCGCTGGCCACGGTCGGGTTGGTCTGGAAGAAACTTTGCGGACGGATCCACAACGGTACGCCATTAAACGTTTCTGCCAGCGCCTGCTGTTCGGTAAAGAAGATCTCCTGCTCACCTTCCATAATCGCCATGTGTACCGGCTGAATATTGGCGGTGATCACTTTCAGCTGCGGCAACTGCGCCTGCAACGCAGGCAGCGCGGCGCGCAGCTGTTCAAGTTTGCTTTCTGAGCGCAGCACAAAGCGCAGCATCATGCCGCCATCGCGCTGGCTTTCGGTCAGCAGCAAATACTTCAGCTCGCCGCGTTTACGCGCGACGTTATAGGGCGTGAGCCCGGCGCGGGCGATGAACGGTTTGAGCGCGGCAAAAACCGGCGCGAACGAGTCGGGATACAGCGGGCAATCGGTCAGGTCAACCGGCGTGCCGTCGCGGTGCAGCATGCCCAGCAGCGGTTTTTCCACGCTGCCGCTGACCACCATTTTGGCTTTATTACGAAAACCCTGCTCCGGCCCGCTGACGGGTGCGCACCACGCCTCCACCGCCTGCCCGGCCAGCAGCGTGTGGAGATCGTTCATTTTAGCGGTGAGTTGATCGGTTACCGGCTGTTCAATCCACTGACAGGAGCGACAGCGACCCGCGTCATAAAGTGCGCACTGCATACAAAGACCTTCAGAAATTCAGGGGCGGCGATTGTATCACCGTTATTGAAAGCGGAAAAACCGCCGACTGTGTGCCGGAACAAAAAGCAGGAACAGGACCAGCATATCCGGCATTTTCTGCATCACCAGCGAACGAAATATTTCGCGTTTTGATTCCCCGGCAATGCTGAACAGTTCCGGGTAGCCATAACCCAGCGACGCGGCCCATAAGTAGCTGGCAGCGATAACTTGCGTCAGTAGATAGAGCCAGCGCGCCCAGTTGCGTCCTTTCACTACGGAAAACGCGCACCAGATTTCAACGAACACCAGCATCAGACTCGCCAGAAACACCAGCGTCAGGTTCCAGGTTTGCACGCTGCGATGGATAAAATCGAGGATCCCGCGCAGGCCCAGCAGGTTGAAGATCATCAGCAGATCGAGGCAGCGGATCAAAATAATGGCGAGCGCCGCCACCTGCACCAGAGCAGGAACGTTTAAGCTGGCATGTGAACGGCTGGTTTTAGCAAAGAATCCCAAGATGTCGTCTTCCGTGAAAACGGTTCCCCACTGGCAGGGAACCGAATACAACCTTCCGTAATTTTAAGAGGATTATCCTTGTCTTGCACGCTGGATATCACGCGTACGCTGTTTTTCTGCGCGCGCCATCAGGTACCAGGCGATAAATCCGACAATTCCTACTACCGCGAGAATGAGCGTCGCCAGGGCGTTGATTTCCGGGTTGACGCCCATACGCACGTTGGAGAAGACCAGCATCGGCAGCGTGGTCGCCCCCGGCCCGGAGACGAAGCTGGCAATCACCAGATCGTCCAGCGAGAGCGTAAACGCCAGCAGCCAGCCCGAGATCACCGCTGGCATTATCATCGGCAAAGTAATAATAAAGAACACTTTCAGCGGCGTCGCCCCGAGGTCCATCGCCGCTTCTTCAATCGAGCGGTCAAGCTCGCGCAGCCGCGACGAAATCACCACCGCCACATAAGCCGTACAGAACGTGACGTGCGCCAGCCAAATGGTGAGCATACCGCGATCGGACGGCCAGCCGATGGCGTGACCGAGCGAAACAAACAGCAGCAATAACGATAAACCGGTGATCACATCCGGCATCACCAGCGGCGCGGTTATCATAAAGGCAAAGCCGTTGGACCCACGAAAACGACCAAAACGCACCATTACCACCGCCGCAATCGTGCCCAGAATTGCCGCCATCGTTGCCGCGCAGGCGGCAATGGTCAGGCTAAGCCCGACCGCGCTCATCATCGCATCATCGCGGAACAGTTCACCGTACCAGCGCGTTGACCACCCCGCCCACACCGTCACCAGCTTTGAGCTGTTGAAGGAGTAAATCACCAGCATCAGCATCGGCGCATACAGAAACGTGAACCCGAACACCAGAATCAGAATTCGCCATGGTGAGCGGACGACCGGTAAGTTGTTCATCCGTGTTCTCCCATCTGTTTTTGCTGATGTTTGTGGAACCACATAATCGGCACAATCAGCAGCAGGAGCATGACGATCGCCACCGCCGACGCCACCGGCCAGTCTCGGTTGTTAAAGAACTCCTGCCACAGCACGCGGCCAATCATGATGCTGTCCGGGCCACCGAGCAGTTCCGGGATAACAAACTCCCCCACCGCCGGAATAAACACCAGCATCGATCCGGCAATAATTCCGCCTTTGGTTAACGGCACAATCACGCTGAAGAAGGTTTTCAGCGGCCTTGCGCCAAGATCCAGCGAGGCTTCCACCAGCGAGTAATCAATCCGCGTCAACGCCGTGTAGATAGGCAGCACCATAAACGGCAGATAGGCGTACACAATGCCGATATACACCGCGAGATTGGTGTGCAGGATCTCCAGCGGCTGGTCGATAATGCCCGCCCATTGCAGAAAATTACTCAGCACGCCGTTGCCTTTCAGGATGCCCATCCAGGCATAAACGCGAATCAAAAACGACGTCCACGATGGCAGGATCACCAGCAATAACAGAATATTGCGCGTCGACGGTTTACTGTGCGCGACCGCCCACGCCAGCGGGTAGCCCAGCAGCAGGCAGAAGATCGTCGAAATAGCCGCCACCTGCAACGACTGGAAATAGGCCTCGATGTATAAGGGATCGTCGGTCAATTGCAGGAAGTTGCCGAAATTAAGCGACAGCGTAAGCTGCCCGTCGTCCCACGACATGAGATCCGTATACGGCGGGATCGCGCGCGCCATCTCGGCGAGGCTGATTTTGAATACCGTTAGAAATGGCAGCAAAAATAGCAAAATGAGCCAGATAAACGGCAGCGCGATAACCAATTTACGCCCGTGCGCAACGTTCATACGCGTAAGCCACTGGGCAAAGCCCGCCGGTTTCGCGACGCGGGCTGGCGATTCTAAAGCACTCATTCGCCCTCCTTACACCGTCAGAACAACGCAGCTGTCGGCATCCCAGCACAGACGCACTTCATCGCCCCAGGTGGGTAGTCCTTTTCGGTAGCGATGTTCGTTCTGTAGCTGCGCGCTGATCATCTGCCCGCTTTTTAAGCGCACGTGATAAATCGACAAATCGCCGAGATAAGCGATATGCACCACTTCGCCCACGGCAAAGTTATAGCCATTCTCAGGCGGCGCGTCGCAGAGCATGATTTTTTCCGGTCGCAGCGCGACATACACCGGGACGTTATCCACCACCGACGCATCGGCATCGACTTTCAATGGATGCACCAGCCCCGGAGAATCAATCACCAGGCCATCTTCTTCGCGCGATTTCAGCAGCCCTTCAAAGACATTCACTGAACCAATAAACTCCGCGCTGTAGCGGGTGGTCGGGTGCTCGTAAATCTCTTCCGGCTCACCAATCTGCACGAACTTGCCGCGATTCATAATGGCGATGCGCCCGGCCATGGTCATCGCCTCTTCCTGGTCGTGTGTCACCATCACGCAGGTCGCGCCGACGCGCTCCAGAATATCGACCACTTCCAGCTGCATCCGGTCGCGCAGTTTCTTATCCAGCGCCCCCATTGGCTCATCCAGCAGCAATAGCTTTGGTCGTTTCGCCAGGCTTCTCGCCAGCGCCACACGCTGCCGCTGGCCGCCGGAAAGCTGATGCGGTTTACGTTTGGCAAACTCCTGCATATGCACCAGCGCCAGCATTTCAGCGACGCGGGCGCTAATTTCCGCCTTCGGCAGCTTGTCCTGCTTCAGGCCAAAAGCAATGTTTTGTTCCACGGTCATATGGGGGAACAAGGCGTAGGACTGAAACATCATGTTGATCGGCCGCTGATAGGGCGGGACATGCGCCAGGTCAACGCCGTCGAGCATAATCTGCCCGGTGCTGGGCTGTTCAAAGCCCGCCAGCATACGCAGCAGCGTGGATTTTCCGCAGCCGGATGCGCCAAGCAACGCAAAAATTTCGCCTTTATAAATGGTGAGGCTGACATCATCCACGGCATGCTGGCCGTCATAGGATTTGGTCAGGTTACGGATCTCCAGCAGCGGGGTGAGCGCTTTACGGATTTTCGCCTGTGGGCGGGGGGTCGCGTCGTTCAATGGGGTGCTCTCCGGCAAAAAAACACACTCGATATGGCCCGGTTGCCATACGAAAAACTGCATTGGCAAATCCGCCCGGCAGCGCGCGCCGGGCGGATTGCGTCAGTTATTTACCGCTTTTGACTTTGGTCCACGCGCGGGTACGCACGCGGTCAATCTTCGGATCCTGCACTTTCAGGGTGAAGAGTTTGGCGAAGACATCCGGCGGCGGATAAATGCCAGGGTTATTGCGAATCGCTTCGCTGACCAGCGGGGTCGATGCTTTGTTGGCGTTAGCGTAGAAGACGTGATCGCTGATATGCGCCACCACCTCAGGTTTCATCAGGTAGTTGAGGAACTGATAGGCTTCATCTTTGTTTTTCGCATCGGCAGGCATAGCGAAGACATCAAAGAACGCCATCGCCCCCTCTTTCGGAATGCTGAAGGAAACATTCACGCCGTTTTTCGCTTCTTTCGCGCGGTTCGCCGCCTGCCACACATCGCCCGCCCAGCCGATGGCCACGCAGATATCGCCGTTCGCCAGGTCGTTGATATATTGCGAGGAGTGGAAGTAACGCACGTTCGGACGCAGCTTAAGCAGCAGGTCCGTCGCCGGGCCGGTGTAATCATCCGCTTTGGTGCTGTTCGGGTCTTTGCCCAGATAATTCAGCACGGTGGCGAACACTTCTTCCGGGGCATCAAGGAAGGAGACGCCGCAGCTTTTCAGCTTCTCCAGATTTTCAGGTTTGAAGATAAGATCCCAGCTGTTCACGGGCGCATCAGCGCCGAGCACCGCTTTCACTTTATCAACGTTATAGCCAATGCCGGTGGTTGCCCACATATAGGGCATCGCGTACTTATTATCCGGATCGTGTTTCGCCACCAGCTTCAGCACTTCCGGGTCGAGATTTTTCCAGTTAGGCAGTTTGCTTTTATCAAGCGGCTGGAACACGCCCGCCGTTAACTGGCGCTCCAGGAAGCTCGCCGAGGGTACGACAAGGTCAAACCCGGTGCTGCCCGCCATCAGTTTTCCTTCCAGCACTTCGTTGGAATCGAAAACGTCATACACCACTTTTATGCCGGTCTCTTTTTCAAAATTCGCCACCGTATCCGGCGCGATATAATCAGACCAGTTATAGATATGCAGCGTTTTTTGCTCCGCCGCGAGCACGCTTGCCGAGGTGGCCATCAGCACACCCGTCACCAGACCCGTTAACCATTTTTTACTGAAAGCGGCCATATCTCTTTTCCTTCTCAACGTCCGTTAACATTTGGACCAAATACACGCAGTCGGAGGTATGCAATATTCATGCATATTTTTGTCGTACCGCATTGAAGAAGAAATGGTTCCTCTCGCCGCAGCCGTTGCTTGCTTAACGGATGCAAAAACCTCGCCAAATCTGCTAAAGGTCTGGCAATTGAGGGGGATCATCCGGGTATCGCAAGAATAACTGTAGCCAGAGATAGAGGCTATAGCTCAGTGTTAAAAACGCCTTTTATCAATTTTTTATGCAAGATCACTCTATGTGATAGGCCAAAAGGGTCTTTCAGGTAGTGAATGAATCTTTAAAAATAGGTTAAATACGGAATAAACGAACGTGATACGCAGCCGCTCTGGCAGTGGCTGCGCTATTCAGGGGGTGGGATCAGTGAAGAAAGTGGTATTGAATCTCTTCAGATGGCTGCTCTTCCTCTTCTTCCGCTTTAAACAGCAGCTGCTGAGCGAAAGCCTCCAGAATCACCATCGACACCTGCTCTTCGCTTTGACGCATGAAGGCCACGAACTGCTCATAGGCCACGCCAACAGAGGCAGATAAAGACTGGCAAACCACCAGTTTTGGCAGATTATCATCCTGTATATCGATGAACGCCTTCACGGTCAGCGAGCTGGCATTAATCGCAGAGAGATCCGCCGCCATCGCTAACAGTGCGGTTGGCCGAATTTCCGCCAGCGCAGAGAAGAGAATAGTGTTATCAATAAGGTCGATTTTAGCGTCAAACACGCCATCAAAATTTTGCATATGCGGCAGGTGCAACGCCTGACAGGTATCGCACTCATAGAAGCTGATGCCTGATTCGTCGAGCCACTGACGTAACGTATCCAGACTCGGGACGACGAGTGAATCCATATGACCTATGACCTCATGCGGGTTAAAACAGAACAAAACCGGGCACTGCGCCCGGCATTCGATCGCTATAGCTTACGCAAAATTGCACGCGTATACCACGAAAGCCGAAAAAACAGTCTTAGCCGCCGATTTTCAGGCAAAAACCAGGATGCGCCTGGCGCTCAATCCACTCGATCATTTTGCCCGCGATATCAATACCGGTGGTTTTCTCGATGCCTTCCAGCCCCGGCGAGGCGTTCACTTCCATCACCAGCGGGCCGCGCGTGGCGCGCAGAATATCCACACCGGCGACATCAAGCCCCAGCGTTTGCGCGGCCTGCACGGCAATTTCGCGCTCGCGCAGCGTAATTTCCGCCACCGTCGCCACGCCGCCGCGGTGTAAGTTAGAGCGGAAATCACCCTCTTTCGCTCGCCGCTCAATCGCCGCCACCACACGATCGCCGACCACCAGGCAGCGAATGTCGCACCCTTTTGCCTCTTCAATATATTCCTGCACCAGGATATGCGCGTTTAAGCCGCGAAAGGCGTCAATGACGCTTTCCGCCGCCTGACGCGTCTCGGCAAGCACGACGCCAATGCCCTGCGTGCCTTCCACCAGCTTCACCACCAGCGGCGCACCGCCAACCATATCAATTAAATCACTGGTGTCATCGGGCGAATGGGCGATACCGGTCACCGGCAGGTCGATGCCCTGACGCGCCAGCAGTTGCAGCGAGCGCAGCTTGTCACGCGCGCGGGTGATGGCAACGGATTCATTAAGCGGATAGCTGCCCAGCAGTTCAAACTGACGCAGCGCCGCTGTGCCATAAAAGGTAATCGCCGAGCCGATACGCGGGATCACCGCGTCAAAATGCGGGAGTTTGCGCCCTTTATAGTGAATGGACGATGCAGACGGGCTGATGTTCATATAACAGGAGAGCGGGTCAAGGACTTCGACGATATGACCACGGCGCATGGCCGCTTCACGCAGACGCTTACAGGAATAGAGCGTTCCATCCCGGGACAAAATGGCAATTTTCACCTTTTACCTCGCTAAAAAACCTGAAAAAAGCCCGGGTATGATACACGTACCGCCGGAAGAAAAATGGCGTCCGGCGGCCTTTTTTTCTATCTAATAATCAAATCATTCGAATCGTATCAACGCGCGCAGCCAACGCAGAGACAATTCGAAGGATGAAGATTATTAGCGGGTCGCCCAGCCCTGCTTGTGGAGATAATCGAGAATAAACGGACGATTCTCTTTGATAATGGTACGGCGGATATGATCGCTCCAGGTGTCACGACGGTTATTGCTGCCGCGAGAGAGGTAATATTCCGCGAGCTGTTCGTCGTATTTTGCCAGCTCATCGGCATCCAGCGGCTGATAGTGGTTTTCATGCACCACGATAGAGGCAGGCAGGCGCGGTTTGATATCCGGGTTGCTGTCCGGCCAGCCCAGGCACAGACCAAACAGCGGCAGCACGTGTTTAGGCAGCTTCAGCAGCTCGGTCACCGCCTCAATGCTGTTACGAATTCCGCCAATGTAAACACCGCCGAGCCCAAGAGATTCTGCGGCGGTAAAGGCATTCTGCGCCATCAACGCGGTATCGACCACGCCCAGCAGCAGTTGCTCGGCCAGCCCGAGCTGCGCGTCAGGGCAAATTTGCAGATGGCGATTAAAATCGGCGCAGAAAACCCAGAACTCCGCCGCCTGCGCGACGTGCTGTTGACCGCCGGTCATCTCAACCAGCTGCGCGCGCATCGCTTTATCGGTAATGCGGATTATCGAACTGCACTGTAAAAAACTCGAACTGGATGCCGCCTGGGCGCAGGCGATAATCGCCGCGCGTTGCTCGTCACTGATGGGCTTATCGGTAAACTGGCGAATAGAACGGTGGCTGAGAAGCAGATCAATGGTCGGCGTCATCATGTTTTTCCTTATCTTGCTTTGGGGGCGTTTTGGCATTACGCCCCATCAGTTGTGGTGCAACGGTTTGCGCCATGCCCCAAAACAGGGCAAAGGCGGCGGGGAGCATCAGGATTATCCCGGCGAAAATCATCACCACCGCCGCCCCCTGGCTGGCGACAGGCGCAGGCAATGCGACATAGCCGTTGAGCGAGAGCCAGGCGGCCCCCAACAACACCATGCCTATTGCTTCCAGAATCAAAACGCTTTTGGGTAACGCCCCGAGCGAACGCATGCGTCCTCCGCTAAACCGTGCTGCTTTATCAGACCTCAAGTTTATCTCAGCCGCCGCGATTGTTGCAGGGCAATTCGCCACACATAGCCATAATGAATTGAAGCAACAGGCAGAACCTTCTTTCGCGCCAGAGGGAATAAGGTCATGATAAGCGCCTTATTTTAAGGTTGAGGAGAGAAACGATGTTCACCGTAATTTTTGGTCGCCCGGGTTGCCCGTACTGTGTTCGTGCAAAAGAACTGGCTGAAAAACTGACGCAGGAACGTGACGACTTCAACTATCGCTACGTTGATATTCACGCGGAAGGCATCAGCAAAGCTGACCTGGAAAAAACGGTCGGTAAGCCGGTTGAGACGGTGCCGCAGATTTTTGTCGATCAGCAGCACATCGGCGGATGCACGGATTTTGAAGCCTGGGCCAAAGAGACCCTCGGCCTGTACGCTTAATCCTTCGGATGCCCATCCAGCGGGTGGGCATCGGCATCACGGTTTTTTAGCCGTAATAAGGTCGTCACAAACAAGAAGCACAACGCCCCCAGCGCACACCAGAACACCGCGCTAAACAGCCACGCCAGCTCCTGCCAGAACGAACGCTCAGAATAAAAAAACAACCGCATCAGCACCATACACAATGGCGCTGCCAGAATCGCGCCGACCAGTGGGCGTAACAAGCGACGTCTTGGCGAGATAAAGCTGGCGACCGCTCCGGGGATCAAAAAGAACAATAACCCCAGCTCAGGCGCGCCAGACGCACGAAATGCGCCCTTCATATGCAGCAGCAACGAAAAGAAAACCACGATAAAAAGCAGGAAACAGCAGATCACGCCGGTCCAGCCGCGTTCAGATCTCAAAGGATCCTCCTGAAAAATTCTCTATCAAACTCAACATTTCACCCATTGGGCGCCCAGTCAGATAAAGCATCTGGCCATCCGTGCCAAAACACTTAAGTACAAAAAGCGATTGTTGCTAGCCGAAGCGATAAGGAACGATTAAACTAACGGCTTCAATTTTTTGGTTATTTTGTAGGTACAGAACAGAGGCGATTACGCGGCTGTCTGAACCAAAACCTTAGACTAAATAACCAACTCTTTCAACAAGTTACTGGTAAACAAGAAGTTAGTCTCCGTGAATATAAACGTCGCAGATTTGTTAAATGGGAATTACATCCTGTTATTATTCGTGGTGCTGGCACTTGGCCTTTGCCTGGGAAAATTACGTCTGGGTTCCGTTCAACTCGGTAATTCTATTGGCGTTTTAGTCGTCTCCCTGTTACTAGGCCAGCAGCATTTCAGTATTAACACGGAGGCGCTCAATCTCGGCTTTATGCTGTTTATTTTCTGCGTTGGCGTGGAAGCCGGGCCTAACTTTTTTTCAATTTTCTTCCGCGACGGCAAAAATTATCTGATGCTGGCGCTGGTGATGGTGGGCAGCGCTCTGCTGATTGCCCTGGGCCTCGGTAAGCTGTTCGGCTGGGACATCGGCCTGACGGCCGGTATGCTTGCGGGCTCGATGACATCCACCCCGGTGCTGGTTGGCGCAGGCGATACCCTTCGCCACTCGGGAATGGAACCCGGCTTGCTGGCTATCGCCCAGGATCACTTAAGCCTCGGCTACGCCCTCACCTATTTGATTGGTCTGGTCAGCCTGATTGTCGGCGCGCGCTATCTGCCAAAACTGCAACATCAGGATCTGCAAACCAGCGCCCAGCAAATCGCCCGCGAACGTGGTCTGGATACCGACACTAATCGTAAAGTCTACCTGCCGGTGATTCGCGCTTACCGCGTTGGCCCGGAACTGGTGGCGTGGGCCGACGGTAAAAACCTGCGCGAGCTGGGAATTTATCGCCAGACCGGATGCTACATCGAGCGTATTCGCCGTAATGGCATTCTGGCGAACCCGGACGGCGACGCGGTACTGCAAATGGGCGATGAAATTGCGCTGGTGGGATATCCGGACGCCCATGCCCGTCTCGACCCAAGCTTCCGTAACGGTAAAGAAGTGTTCGACCGCGACCTGCTCGACATGCGCATCGTCACCGAAGAAATCGTGGTCAAAAACCACAATGCCGTGGGCCGCCGCCTGGCGCAGCTGAAACTCACCGATCACGGTTGCTTCCTCAACCGCGTCATTCGCAGCCAGATCGAAATGCCTATCGATGACAACGTGGTGCTGAATAAAGGTGATGTGCTTCAGGTCAGCGGTGACGCACGACGCGTGAAAACCGTCGCCGATCGCATCGGCTTCGTCTCTATTCACAGTCAGGTTACCGATCTGCTGGCCTTCTGCGCCTTCTTTATCGTCGGCCTGATGATTGGCATGATCACCTTCCAGTTCAGCAACTTTAGTTTTGGCGTCGGTAACGCGGCGGGTCTGCTGTTTGCTGGCATCATGCTCGGCTTCTTGCGTGCAAACCACCCGACCTTCGGCTATATCCCGCAGGGCGCGCTGAACATGGTGAAAGAGTTCGGTCTGATGGTATTTATGGCGGGCGTGGGTTTAAGCGCAGGCAGCGGCATCGGCAATAGCCTCGGCGCGGTCGGCGGCCAGATGCTGGTCGCGGGGCTGATTGTCAGCCTGGTGCCGGTGGTGATTAGCTTCCTGTTCGGCGCGTACATTCTGCGCATGAACCGCGCGCTGCTGTTCGGAGCCATCATGGGCGCACGTACCTGCGCACCGGCGATGGAAATCATTAGCGATACTGCACGAAGCAACATTCCCGCGCTGGGCTATGCAGGCACCTACGCGATTGCTAACGTGTTGTTAACATTGGCCGGTACGCTGATTATCATCATTTGGCCTGGGCTAGGATAATTCTTAGTCTTAAATGTTTAGAAAAATTTTTAGGGATACAGAGAACTTTTCGCATAAGCATCAGTCATAACTTATGCCACTGCTTTTCTTTGATGTCCCCATTTTGTGGAGCCCATCAACCCCGCCAGATTTGGTTCAAGGTTGATGGGTTTTTTGTTTTCTACGGCTCTTCAACTTTAATCCCCCACGCTTTCGACCTCGCACTATTTGTTAATAAACGCACTTGATCACAGTGCAAGAGTGCATTACGATCATCTACAGATATCCCCATGAGGCTGCATGGAATGCCGCAAAAATTATTCAACATTGGAAGTTTTCGGGATCGTTGGCTAGCCGACTTTTTTAACTACGCGGCCCCGCACAAATTAATCCCAGGCGAAATTCATTCCGGGCTGGCTCGCAAACTCGATATCATCAACGCGGCTACCTGCTGGCAGGATCTCAAGTCACCTCCGGGAAATCGTTACGAGCGGCTTCAGGGGAAACTTAAGGGTTATTCTTCTATCAGAGTGAACAAGCAGTATCGTGTAATTTTCAAATGGACTGATGGCAAGGCATACGATCTTTACCTCGATCCTCATGAATATTAACGAATAACGAGCGGCAACATACCGTTAGCCGACATACGAGATGGATTAAACAGATGAACCAGGCAACCCGTAAACCGACCACTCCCGGTGATATCCTGCTGTATGAATTTCTGGAGCCGTTAAATCTTAAGATTAACGATCTTGCAGAGATGCTCCAGGTACACCGCAATACGGTCAGCGCGCTGGTCAATAACAACCGTAAGCTGACAACAGACATGGCCTTCAGGTTGGCGATTGTTTTTAATACTTCTGCTGAATTCTGGCTAAATCTGCAATCTGCCATCGATATCTGGAAGATTGAAAACAATCCGCGTACTCAGCTTGAGTTGAGCCGCATCATCACGGCAGAGGACTTCATTGCTGCGCGTAAACAACAGGCGAAGGATGTTGCTTGACGTTATAAACCCGCAATCCTCCCCACCGTTTCCCGTATCTGCGCCTTGGTCAGCGGCTGGCGGTCGGTGACAAAATGTAGCGTCATCCCTTCAATAAACGCATCCAGCGCGCGGGCGGTTGCCGGGTCAAACCACTGTTCCAGCGTTTGCTGGCTACGCTGCATCCAGTTTTGCATCACGCCTTTCAGCGCCGGGCGATTGCTGGCAAAGGCATATAACTGATACATCAGCGTCATGTTACGCGGCGTGGTGACTTCACTGCTAAAGATAAGCTGAGTGATTGCATCGCAGGCGGCTGTGGGGGCTTCAACCTCACAGAAAAAGTCGCGATACTCCTGAGACATCCGTTCGGTGAATACCGTGAACGCCTCCACCAGTAATGCTTCAATGCCGTCAAAGTAATAGGTCATCGAACCCAGCGGGACATCGGCACAACTGGCGATTTTGCGGTGCGTAACGGCGCTGATGCCGTGGGCGGCGATGGTTTCCAGCGTGGCGTCCAGGATGCGCTCCCGGCGCTGCGGATCGTTGGGTCGACGGGCCATATTTCTCCTCGTTTGTTTATGTACAAATGTACACAGCCTTGCTAGTGTTGTCGCATTATTTCTTCAACTTCACTAATGGATGCGAAAGTGACGCCCCGCAAAGCCCTACAGTTGCGCATGTATGCGCTGTTTATGTTCTTCTTTTTACCGGGATTGCTGATGGCCTCGTGGGCGACACGCACGCCGGCCATCCGCGATATTTTATCGGTCTCGACGGCGGAGATGGGCATTGTGCTGTTCGGGCTATCGGTAGGCTCAATGAGCGGTATTCTTTGCTCGGCTCCGCTGGTGAAACGTTTTGGTACGCGCACGGTCATTCGCACCACCATGTCCTGCGCGTTGGTCGGAATGCTAATTTTAAGCATCGCACTTTGGTTCAGCTCAGCGTGGATTTTTGCCGCCGGGCTGGCGGTGTTTGGCGGCAGCTTTGGCGCGGCGGAAGTGGCCATTAATGTTGAAGGCGCCGCCGTTGAGCAAGAGATGAAAAAAACCGTGCTGCCGATGATGCACGGTTTTTACAGCTTCGGCACCCTGATAGGCGCGGGCGTTGGAATGGCGTTAACCGCGTTTGGTCTACCCGCAATGTGGCATATTGCCCTTGCGGCGCTGGTGGGCATCGCGCCTATCGCCATTGCCATTCGGGCAATCCCCGAAGGTACTGGCAAAAACACCACAGACGGCACACAACATAACGAGAAAGGCGTTCCCTTCTGGCGCGATATGCAACTGATGCTGATAGGCGTCGTGGTACTGGCAATGGCCTTTGCCGAAGGGTCGGCCAATGACTGGTTGCCGCTGCTGATGGTTGACGGTCACGGGTTTAGCGCGAAGTCCGGGGCGTTGATTTACGCCGGTTTCACTCTGGGCATGACCCTTGGCCGCTTTACCGGTGGCTGGTTCATTGACCGCTACAGCCGCGTGACGGTAGTTCGCGCCAGTGCGCTGATGGGCGCGCTGGGTATCGCGCTGATTATCTTTGTCGATGTCGACTGGGTTGCTGGCGTATCCGTGATTTTATGGGGGCTGGGCGCGTCGCTGGGCTTCCCGTTAACCATTTCCGCCGCCAGCGATACCGGCCCGGATGCGCCGACCCGCGTGAGCGTGGTCGCCACCACCGGATATCTTGCTTTTCTTGTCGGGCCGCCGCTGCTGGGCTTCCTCGGCGAACATTATGGTCTGCGCAGCGCCATGCTTGCCGTGCTGGCGCTGGTGCTGGTCGCTGCGCTGGTGGCGCGAGCGGTGGCTAAACCTGAACCCAACGTTGTGATGGAGAGTAATGGATGAGTATCAAACTGATTGCAGTCGACATGGATGGCACCTTCCTCAGCGATGCGAAAACCTATAATCGCGAGCGCTTCCTGGCTCAGTACCAGCGCATGAAGCAGCAAGGTATCCGCTTCGCGGTCGCCAGCGGCAACCAGTATTATCAGCTCATCTCCTTCTTCCCGGAGATTGTTGATGAAATCGCATTTGTTGCCGAAAACGGCGGCTGGGTGGTGGATGCCGGAGAAGATATCTTCAACTGCAGTATTCCGAAGCAGCATTTCATGGACGTGGTGCGTTATCTGCAAACCCGAACCGAACTGGAGATCATCGCCTGCGGGAAACAGAGCGCTTACACGCTAAAACACTACGATCGGGCATTCAAAGATATTGCCATCCGCTACTATCATCGCCTGGAAGAAGTGGATAATTTCGAGAATATTGAAGATACCTTCCTGAAGTTTGGTCTCAACGTTCCGGATACTCTGGTACCCGAGATGCAAAAACTGATTCATGAAGAAGTAGGCGATATGCTCACCGCCGTCACGACCGGCCATGGCAGCATCGACCTTATCGTTCCCGGCGTTCATAAAGCGAACGGTCTGCGCTTGCTACAGGCGCGTTGGGGGATTGACGACAGCGAAGTTCTGGCCTTTGGCGACAGCGGCAACGATATCGAAATGCTCCAGCAGGCGGGCTACGGTTTCGCGATGGCGAATGCGTCGGACGTGGTGAAGTCAGTGGCGAAGTATCGCGCACCGCATAATAACGAAGAAGGCGTGCTGAACATTATTGAGAAAGCGTTGAACGGCGAAGCCCCGTTCGCCTGAATGACTGCCCGGCAGATATTGCCGGGCGCACACATTATTGCGGTTGGTTGCTGCTGCCTACCGATTTGTCTTTCAGGAAGAAGACAACCGCCACCAGCCACAGCACACCGTTCGCCAGGTTGAAGAGGCTGAACAGCCCGTTCCCGCCCTGCAGGTACATGTGTTTGCTCACTTCGATACCGACGGTAAAAATCAGCATCTGCAACATGCCCATCGCCGCCGAAACGGTGCCTTTGCTCATATCGCTGGCAAACAGCGTCAGTCGCACCAGGCCGGCATTCGCCACACCAATACCAAAAGCATAAACGCTCAATCCCGCCGTCATCCACAGATAGGCGTGTGAGGAAACGACCGTCGCTGCCGCCGCCAGTACTAAACCAGCCACAATCGGCCAACCGCCCATGATAATCAGTGAACGCACGGAACGGCGAGAGGTCAGGCGCGCCAGCGTCAGGTTACCGGCGATCAGCGCGCCGAAGATAGGCACCTGTAACAGGCCATATTCATAGCTGCTGGCCTGCTCACCGCTGATAATAATCACCGGCGATTGGGCAATCCATGCCAGTAACGGCAGGCTAACAAAACCTGTCGCCAGCGCCCCCGCCAGGAAACGCCCATTTTTAAGCACCAGCGCGTAATCACGGCCTAACTCACCGAGCGAGAGCTTTTCGCCGATACGCGTGGCGGTTTCCGGCATTGCGCGGAACAGGCCGCCGAAAGCGACAACCGAGAGCAAGGCGAACAGCACAAACATACCTTCCCACGGCGCAACATGGACCCAGGCCGCACCGACCAACGGGCCGAGCAATGGCGCAATCAGCGCAACGTTTGCCATCAGCGCGGTAATTTTAATGCAGGTGGCTTCGTCGAAAGATTCCTGAATCGCCGCATAGCCCACCGCGCCGATAAAGCACAGGCTGACCCCTTGCAGGAAACGCAGGAAAATAAACTGTTCGATATTGTGCACCAGCAGCGTGGCCAGACAGGTGACGATAAACCACACCACGCCGGTCAACATCACCGGGCGGCGGCCAATACGATCCGACAGCGGCCCCAGCAGCCACTGTAAAAACATGCCGCCTGCCATATAAGCCGTCATCGAGGTGGGAACCCACTCGTTGCCCGCGTTGAATTGTTCCACCACCGCCAGCATACCCGGCTGAATCATATCGTTGCCGATATAGGTGGAGAATTCGTACAGCACCAGACAGAGCGGAAAAAGCAGCGCCTGACGGCCCAGACGTTTGCCGGAAAGAGAGGGATTACTCATTACC
Source organism: Pseudocitrobacter corydidari (assembly GCF_021172065.1). Classification (NCBI taxonomy): domain Bacteria; kingdom Pseudomonadati; phylum Pseudomonadota; class Gammaproteobacteria; order Enterobacterales; family Enterobacteriaceae; genus Pseudocitrobacter; species Pseudocitrobacter corydidari. The sequence goes on from NZ_CP087880.1 coordinate 2,106,328, forward strand.
AAAACTAACTCAGTGTAAAAACGCGCAAGTTTAATCCACAGGTCGTAGTGACGATAGTAAATTATCGCCTGGATGTAATATTTCCGCACAATTTTACTCGTTTAAGGTTTGCTTAACCTTGAACAGGTATAGTGTGCTGAATTCAACGAGTTAGCCTGATGAGCACGTGCGCGTGAGAGCGGAATTAAGACAATCCCTCTTTACCGCTGCGGTTAAGCTTTTTAAGGTATCGGTCATTAATCTGTCATAAAAGTCTGGATGTTATGCTGGAAATCCTGAACCACCAACTCTTCGCGCTGTTGAACGCCACCCCCGCTTCGGCGCAGTGGTTAATCACCCTGGCGACCTTTATCGCCCGCGACCTTATCTCTATCGTTCCCTTCCTGGCGGCTGCGCTCTGGCTTTGGGGACCGAAACAGCAGGTTTGCGCCCAGCGTCAGCTGGTAGTCAAAACTGCGCTGGCGATTGTCGTCGCCCTGACGCTTTCATGGGTTGTGGGCCATCTTTTCCCGCACGATCGTCCGTTTGTCGATGGCGTGGGTTACAACTTCCTGCCGCATGCCGCAGACGATTCCTTCCCAAGCGATCACGGCACGGTGATTTTCACCTTCGCCCTCGCCTTCCTGTTCTGGCACCGTTTGTGGTCCGGCGCGATATTAATGGTTATCGCCTGCGCGATCGCCTGGTCACGCGTGTACCTTGGCGTACACTGGCCCATCGATATGCTCGGCGGTTTCCTGAGCGGCCTTATCGGCTGCCTGACTTCACAGATGCTCTGGCATCGCTTTGGCTCTCAGGTCTATCAGCGCCTGCAATCACTCTACCGTATGCTTTTCTCCCTTCCCATCCGCAAGGGTTGGGTGCGTGACTAAGCCGTCAGGCACAGGTAATATGACAGGCTGACTCCGGCGCCCTGCCGGAGCTGGCCCGGTAGAGGAAACATGGAAACACGACGCGACGATCGGATTGGTCAACTCATTCAGGCATTAAAGCGCAGCGATAAACTGCATCTTAAAGAAGCCGCGGCGCTGTTGGGCGTTTCAGAAATGACGGTTCGCCGTGACCTGAATAGCCAGAGCGGGCCGGTGGTGCTGCTCGGCGGCTACATCGTTCTCGAACCGCGTAGTGCCTCGCATTATCTCTTAAGCGATCAAAAAACGCGCCTGGTGGATGAAAAGAAGCGCGCGGCCCAGCATGCTGCGCAGTTGCTGAAAGCGCATCAGATGGCCTTTTTTGATTGTGGCACAACGACGCCGTGGATCATTGACGCTATTGATAATGATCTGCCCTTTACCGGGGTTTGCTATTCGCTTAACACCTTCCTGGCGTTACAGGAAAAACCCCACTGTCACGTGATCCTCTGCGGCGGTGAGTTTCACGCCAGCAACGCCATCTTTAAACCGTTAAGCGAGCACGACACGCTGGCCCATATCTGCCCGGATATCGCCTTTTATTCGGCGGCTGGTATCGACATTGTTCAGGGTGCAACCTGCTTTAACCTCGAAGAGTTACCGGTAAAACACTGGGCGATGCGCCAGGCGCGCTACCATGTGCTGGTGGCGGATCACAGTAAATTTGGCAAGATACGCCCTGCAAGAATGGGCGCGCTGGACAAGTTTGATGTACTGGTCAGTGATACAGCCCCGGAACGGGCTTTACTGGATTACTGCAAAGAAAAGAATATTGAAATGGTGTGGTAAGTATAAGAATTAACATCATACGGATGATTCCCGTATGATGTTAATCACTCTTCGTGGCGATAAATATATATTTAGTCTATATATCCATCGTCCTTCATTTTGGTGTTTTCGCAATATTCTCGTCGACATAAACCGACAACCAATACCACAACATCCAGTACGCCAGCGGTAATAGATATTTTAATAAATGTCCAGCCATTAAGTGGGACAAACCACAGCTGAATCAACGCCAGACATGACCATGCCACCAGAATAATCAGACAGACAATGATGGTTGTTTTCATATGTCTCTTTCAAGGACAATGACGTAGGCTTCGCGCATAAAAAACAGCAGCATGCGGCGATTATCCTTTTCCATCGTCACAACTCGCCAACCCTCTTTGGCATTTTTATTCAGAAAATCACTTAACTTAACAGGATTGACTTTGGATCCCCCCAGAAGCAGGCTTCCCAGCATACCTTCTTGATATATAACGGCTTTATATTCCTTCACGAGCGTATCTCTAATAAAAATAAATAATAGTTAGAAATTCTCTTATTCACTAAAAATAAGAATGAGCCAATCGAATGGCCGTACTATTATCGGGGTGAGTCAACGAGAGACAATTTAGAAAATCTTAATGACATTTTAAGAAAAAGCGGGCGAAGGATTTCGCCCGTTTGGAAGGGATTAAGAGAACCAGCTACCAAACCATTCGTGGAATTTCATCAGCACGAAATCGAGCATCCGGTTAAAGAACCCGCCCTCTTCCACGGCTTCCATCACGATCAGCGGACGCTGTTCGATAGTTTTGTCATTCAGTTTAAAGTCGATGGTCCCGACAACCTGGCCTTTTTTCAGCGGCGCGGTAAGCTGCGGCTGCGTCAGGGTATAGCTGGCTTTCAGGTTTTTCAGTTGCCCTTTCGGAATGGTAATTGAACCCGCTTCGCCCGCGCCAAGCTTCGCTTCGCTGGTATCACCAAACCAGACGCGCTGCGTCACAAAGGTGGCGTCCGGTTTAATCGGGGTCACGGTTTCGAAGAAGCGGAAGCCCCAGGTCAGCAGTTTTTCTGATTCGCCAAAGCGGATGCGGTCCGTTTTGGTGCCGAGTACCACGGAAATCAGGCGCATTTCTCCCTGACTGGCAGACGCCACCAGGTTATAGCCCGCCCCTGCGGTAGTGCCCGTTTTCACGCCATCAACGTTCAGGCTGGAGCTCCACAACAGACGGTTACGGTTTGGCTGGCGGATGTTGTTAAAGGTGAACTCTTTCTCTTTGTGAATCGCGTACTCGTCCGGCACATCGTGGATCATGGCTTTGGTCAACAAGGCCATATCGCGCGCAGTACTGAACTGCCCCGGCGCATCAAGGCCGTGGACGGTTTTGAAGGTGGTATTGGTGAGGCCAATTTTCTGCGCGTAGCCGTTCATCAGACTCACGAAGGAGTCCTGGCTGCCTGCAACGTAGTCCGCAATGGCGATACTGGCGTCGTTACCGGACTGGATAATCACACCTTTATTCAGGTTCTCGACGGAAACCTGCTCGCCTGGCTTCAGGAACATGACGGAAGAGCCGCGCAGCGCCGGGTTGCCGGTCGCCCACGCATCTTTTCCGATGGTGACCATGTCGGTCGGCTTAATTTTGCCCGCTTTCAGCGCCTGGCCCACCACGTAGCTGGTCATGATTTTGGTCAGGCTGGCCGGGTCCAGTTTTTCGTCCGCATTCCCTTCGGTTAACACTTTACCGCTGGAGTAATCCATCAGGATCCACGCACGTGCGTCAATAGACGGCGCATCAGGAAGTTGTTCCGCCGCCTGCACAGCAGGTGCGACAAGAAGTAAAAGAGCAGAGCCCGCAACCAGGCTTCGAAGGGAAAAAGCATCACGCGTCATAAAAGCCACCCAAGTATCCATTCCAAAAAAAACACGCCACTACCGTAACCGTGCTGCACCAGGCGGTGAGTAATAACGTATAAACTCTCTCAAAGAAACAGTGAGTTGGTAAAGTTTGTTAAGTTTACGCAAGATCCCAGGGATGTGCGAAAATCCTGAACAATTTTTTGATCAAGATTGCCTAATGCCCAGGATTGAATCACCATGCTGATACGTACTGATACGAAACACTGGGGTGATTATGATTACGCTGTGGGGACGCAATAACTCAACGAACGTGAAAAAGGTCCGCTGGACGCTGGAAGAGCTGGAATTACCTTATCAGCAGATCATGGCGGGCATGGAGTTTGGTTTGAACCACGACGCCGAATTTCTGGCGCTCAATCCCAATGGCCTGGTGCCGCTGCTGAAAGATGACGAAGCCGGTGTTGTGCTGTGGGAGTCAAATACTATCGTGCGTTATCTGCTAGCCCAGTACGGCCAGGGACGCCTGTGGCAGGATTCACCGGCAACGCGCGCGCAGGGCGAGAAATGGATGGACTGGGCCAATGATACCCTCGCCCCGAGCCATCGCCTGATCCTGATGGGGCTGGTCAGAACGCCGCCGGAAAAGCGCGACCACGCGGCGATTGAAAAAGCCATCGCCCAGTGCGAACCCCTGCTGACGATTCTTGATGCCGAACTGGCGAAACAACGTTGGTTATCGGGCGAGGAATTTGGCCCCGGCGATATTGCGGTCGCGCCGTTCATCTACAACCTGCTGGAAACAGTAAAAACCTGGCAGCCGCATCCGCATCTGACGCGCTGGTATCAGCAGCTTGCGGATCGCCCGGCCTTCCAGAACGTGGTGATGATCCCCGTCACCTGATGCCATTCAGGTACGCTGGCTGCTGCCGCGTACCTGTAATTTCCCCACCAGCCGGACGTGCGTGGCGACATCATCGCCGTCACATAAATATGCCACCGCCATTCTGCCAAGCTCGCTGTAGGCTAACTGTACGCTGGTGAGTCTCGGCGTTAACTGATGTGCAATTCGCTGATCGTCATAGCCGCACACCAGAATGTCATCGGGCACCTTAATATTGAGCGTCGCCAGCGCCTGATAGCAGCCAAGCGTCATCCAGTCGCTGGCGCAAAATATCGCCTGCGGCGGCTGCGGTAATTTCATTAGCTCAAGCGTAGCGTTAAATGTCGCATTCAATGACCAGTCCGTCGGCTTAATTAACGCCTCATCAATGGCGATTCCCGCCTGCTCCAGCGTCTGACGATAGCCTTCCAGACGCAGAACGCTGGCGTCCATCCATTCATCCCCGGTAATGTGTGCGATACGCGTCACGCCCTGCTCCAGCAGATGATTCACTATCTGACAGGCATTCGCGCGATCGTCCGGCAGAAATGTCGGTAACAGTGGCCGCGCTGGGTCGTACTGATTCAGGAGCACGACCGGGACATTGAGCAGCGGCTCAAACGGAGAAAAATCAAACGCCCGTGTCGTTGGGCTCGCCAGAATCACGCCCGCGCACTTACGCCCCGCCAGCTGCTGGATGATTTGCCGCGCCATTTCAAAATCATCGCCATAGTCATAAACAGTCAGCAACGTATCCCGCTGCCAGGCCGTACTGCTGGCTTCGCTTAGTGCGTCGATAAAGGGATCATAACCGTCCATACCGCAAAGCAGTAATGCAATCTCTTCCTGCCCTTCCTGGCGGTGCGCCACGGCGATTTTCTTATAGCCCAGCTTCTGCGCCGCCACGAAGACGCGCTCACGCGTATCGTCGCTCAAACGCACCGCCCGACTATTGTTCAGCACCAGCGATACGGTGGCCTGTGACACCCCCGCTTCCCTGGCAATATCGCTCATGGTTATCTTATTTTTCTTTTGCATTTCGGCTCCTTATCGCTGCCGACTATAGCACAAAACATCTACGACTTTTTTGTGAACAAAACGGCAAAATGCCAGGAATTTTATTGCGTGCACTACGCAGGTAATAAATATTAGCTAATATTATTACCAATGGAGAATACTCATGCAATCTCAGTGGAGTAAGTCACAGGCGCAGGAGTGGTACAAGCATCATGGATGGGCCTGTGGATTTAACTATTTACCGCGCACGGCGGTGAACTGGACGGAAATGTGGCAGGCCGAAACCTTCGACGCCCACACTATCGATCAAGAGCTGGAATGGGCGCACAACTATGGCTACAACGCCCTGCGCACCAACCTGCCGTTTATTGTCTGGGAAGACGATCGCGATGGCCTTCTGGCGCGCATCGACACTTTTCTGACGCTTGCCGCGAAACATGAAATTCAGGTAATGCTAACCCTGATGGATGACTGCGGATTCTCCGGCGACGAGCCCTATCTTGGCCCGCAAAAAGATCCCGTACCCAACCTGCATAACAGCCAGGCGGCAGCCAGCCCAGGGCGCGCCATTGTGATGAGCCCAAGCCTGTGGCCTCGCGTTGAAGCCTATGTGCGTGACGTGTTAACCCACTTTAAAAATGACAAACGTGTGGCTATCTGGGATCTCTACAACGAACCCGGCAACCGCGGCGTGTTTATCGGCCCCGGCGAGTCTGGCGAAGTGGACGACGCGCTGGAAGAGTTCGCGTTAACCCTCATGGTCTCCGTATTCAGCTGGGCGCACGACGTTCGCCCGAGCCAACCGCTGACCGTTGGCGCATGGCATGTCGATCACGATGAGTACGCCACCTTCGAGCATCCAATTGATGCCGCCGCGCTGGCGCTGTCTGATATCGTCAGCTACCACAACTACAATACCGCCGCCCGTCAGCTGGATATTCTGGCAAAACTGGCCCAGCGCAACCGCCCGGTGCTGTGCACCGAGTGGCTTGCCCGCCACGTCGACTGCAACTTTAGCGAACAACTTCCACTGTTCAGCGCGTTCGAAACGGGCTGCTACCACTGGGGCCTGGTCGCCGGAAAAACCCAAACTTGGATCCCCTGGCCTGGCGTGCAAAAAACGCATCCCGACCCGCAGTCGCTGTGGTTCCACGATGTACTCCACGCCGACGGCAAACCGTGGTGTGAACAAGAAATGAAGATGGTGAAAGCGCTATCCACATATCATCAACAGCGCAGAGATCGCCGCTGATCCTTTAACACGGAGGGGTTATTCAATGAAAAAATCACTTCTGCTGATGCTGGCCTGTTGCAGTTTCAGCGCAATGCCAATCCTTGCACACAGCGCCGAACAGGTTGAACTGCGTTTTGCCTGGTGGGGCGGTAAAGCCCGTAACCAGGCCACCATGAAAGCGCTGGAAGCCTTCCAGGCCAAATATCCGAACATCAAGGTGAAAGCGGAATACACCGGCTGGGACGGTTTTTATCCTCGCCTGACCACCCAGATGAACAGCAACACCGAAGCTGACGTTATGCAGACCAACTGAAACTGGCTGACGCTGCTGTCGAAGAAAGGCGATGGTTTTTACGATCTCAACAAACTGAGTCAACCGTTGGGTCTGGATCAATACCCGCCTGAAGCGCTGGCAACCACCACCGTGAATGGCAAAATCAACGCTATTCCTATTTCCTCTAACGTGATGCTGTTCTTCTACAACGCCGCTACCTGGAAAAAAGCGGGCGTCGAGTTTCCAAAAACCTGGGATGAACTGCTGGCGACCGGCCCGGTATTTAAAGAGAAATTGGGCGATAACTATTATCCGCTGATCCTCTCCGAGCAGGATGCCTTGCTGATGCTGCGTTCTTATATGTACCAGAAGAACCAGAAAGAGATGATCGACGAGAAAACGAAGAAAATCGCCTGGTCACATGAAGAACTGGTTGAGGCGTTAACCTTCTATCGCAAGCTGGCGGATAACCACGTTATTCCGGACACCAAAGCGATGGCCTCGTTTGGTAAAGGCGTGAACTACGAAATGAAGCCGTGGATCAACGGTGAATGGGGCGGCGTTTATAACTGGAACGTGCTCTACACCGCCGAATCGCAGAACCTGAAAAACCCGTCAGACCTGGTGATGGGCCCCTATCCGATGCATAAAGACGCAAAAGACGCCGGGCAGTTCAGGAAAACCGCACTGATGTACTCCATCAGCCGCAACACAAAACATCCGCAGGAGGCCGCACAATTACTGCATTTCCTGATGAGCGAATCTGAGGGTGTACTTCCGGTCGGCCTTGAACGCGGCGCACCGCTGAGCCGGGACGGTGAAAAAATCCTCCGCGACGCGGATATTCTGAAAGATGAAGATCCGGTGATCGCGGGTCTGATTCAATCGACGTCAATGCCAAACAAATCAACAGCCTCGCCATACCTGGAAGATCCACAATTTGGCGCACTGTTCACCGCCGCCAGAGAAAGCATCGACCACGGTAAAGCCTCCATCGACGAAGCTGCAACCACCTTCGAGGAGCAGGCGAACCGTATTTTACGTCGCATTATGCGTTAATTTTTAGGGCTGACCTTCAGCAACTCGCCGTCGGACTCATCGGTTAAGACATACAGATAACCGTCGGGTCCGACGCGTACATCGCGGATACGCTGTTTGCGATCGCCGAGAATTCTTGCTTCTTCCATCACCTTATCGCCGTCTACCTGCATCACAATCACCGATTCATCCTTCAACGCGCCGATAAACAGTTTGTGCTGCCACTGTGGGAACGTCTTCGCATCGTAGAACGCCATGCCGCTTAGAGCCGGGGATTTTTCCCAGACATACAGTGGTGGTTCAGTACCCGGCGCGGTTTTCCCTTTCGCTTCCGGGATCGGCAGCCCGCTGTAGTTGATGCCGTGCGTCGCCAGCGGCCAGCCGTAGTTTTTGCCCGCTTGCGGAATGTTGATTTCATCGCCGCCGCGCGGGCCATGCTCGTTCAGCCACAATGTCTCGCTCCACGGATTCATCGCCATCCCCTGCGGATTACGAATACCGTAGGACCAGATTTCCGGGCGCACGCCCGATTTATTCAGCCACGGGTTATCGTCCGGCACCTTGCCTTCCTCGGTCAGACGCACAACTTTACCCTGAAGTTTGTCGAGATCCTGCGCGGTGCTGCGCTGATTGTTTTCACCCAGGCCAATATAGAGATGCCCTTTGCCATCAAACACCAGCCTGCCGCCAAAGTGATTACCGGTAGAGAGCTTCGGCATCTGCCGGAACACCACAGTAAAGTTCTTTAACGTTTGGTTATCGTCACTTAATGTCCCATAGCCGACCGCCGTTCCGGCTTTACCGTCGTCGCCCGCTTCCGCAAAGCTCAGCCACACGCGGCGCGACTGGGCAAAATCCGGGGCCAGGGCGACATCCAGCAAACCGCCCTGCCCGTTTGCCCATACCTTCGGCACGCCCGAAATGGGCGCTGAGAGCCCTTTACCTTGTTGCCAGTGACGCAGTTCACCGCCACGAAGCGTAATCAGCATGCCGCGATCATCCGGCAGAAAAGCCAGCGACCAGGGGTGCTCGAGTTTATCCTGCAACACCTGAACGTTAACCTCCGCCGACTGGGCGGAAGCGACATACAGCAGAGAACTTAAAGTAAGGGTTAGAAACGTGCGACGCATAGCCCACTCCGGAAGCCACCAGTGTTTGGCTTAAGGGTAGACAACGTCATTGATAACGCGGGGGATTTTACAAAACCTTTAACAGGGGGAGTGAACTCCCCCTGAGGTCAGGCGTGCAAAGTGTCGATGTGGGCATTCATACTATAAATGCTTTCACTCAACGTCGTCAGACAGCGTTCGAGCGATGCCACGTTAACGGCGATGGAAGTCGGGCAGTCATGGTGCCCGGTCATCAAACACACAGCCGCAGAAGCGATTGCTTCGCCTGCCTGCCGCAAAGCGTCCCTTTCTTTCGGCGTTGCGGACTGTATCAGCTGTGGCGCTTTGCTACGCAATTCACCACATAAATCAAACAAGTTAGTACGCAGATGCTCGTTATCGCTGATCGACATATATCCCTTCGCTTTTCTCAGTTGCAGGTAAGCGTCGAGATCGATGCGCGCATTGATGATTTTATTCATCATGTTGCGTTTCAGCGTCATTCCACTCATGTGATTTCCTCCCTCCTCATCCATTTGGCACATTTATTATAAGGTCATTTTTTGTACAAAACGATGCGTAAGGTCAATAATTCAACAACTGAAACGAACCAGAAACACTTTTTCTACACTGACACGAATCCCCGTCTCCCGGCCTGAAAAATGGTGATTAACGTATCTGGCTGTCATGCCGCGCCGTATGTATAATCTCCCGATTCCGAGCAATGAATAGTATATAAAATGAGCAAAATTGGTTTTGTATCGTTGGGCTGCCCGAAAAACCTGGTGGACTCCGAACGTATTTTAACGGAGCTGCGTACTGAAGGTTACGACGTGGTCCCGAGCTACGATGATGCCGATATGGTTATCGTCAACACCTGCGGTTTTATCGACAGCGCCGTCCAGGAGTCCCTGGAAGCGATTGGCGAAGCCTTAAAAGAAAACGGCAAGGTGATTGTCACCGGCTGCCTGGGTGCCAAAGAAGATCAGATTCGCGAAGTGCACCCGAAAGTGCTGGAAATTACCGGCCCACACAGCTACGAGCAGGTGCTGGAACACGTCCATCACTATGCGCCGAAGCCACAGCACAACCCGTTTACCAGCCTGGTGCCGGAACAGGGTGTGAAACTGACGCCGCGTCATTACGCCTATTTAAAAATTTCCGAAGGCTGCAACCACCGCTGCACCTTCTGCATCATTCCGTCCATGCGTGGCGACCTCGACAGCCGCCCGATTGGCGATGTGCTCTCTGAAGCGAAACGCCTGGCCGACGCTGGCGTAAAAGAGCTGCTGGTTATCTCGCAGGATACTTCCGCTTACGGCGTCGATGTAAAACACCGCACCGGTTTCCATAACGGTTCCCCGGTCAAAACCAGCATGGTCAGCCTGTGTGAAGAGCTGGCAAAACTGGGCGTCTGGGTGCGTCTGCACTACGTCTATCCGTATCCGCATGTCGATGACGTCATTCCGCTGATGGCGGAAGGCAAAATTCTGCCGTACCTCGACATCCCGATGCAGCATGCCAGCCCGCGTATTCTGAAACTGATGAAACGCCCTGGCTCCGTTGACCGCCAGCTGGCGCGCATCAAACAGTGGCGTGAAATCTGCCCGGAACTGACCCTGCGCTCGACCTTTATCGTCGGCTTCCCAGGTGAAACGGAAGAAGATTTCCAGATGCTGCTCGATTTCCTGAAAGAAGCGCGTCTCGATCGCGTCGGTTGTTTCCAGTACAGCCCGGTTGAAGGCGCCAGCGCCAACGATCTGCCGGATCAGGTACCGGACGATGTGAAAGAAGATCGCTGGAACCGCTTCATGCAGCTGCAACAGCAGATCTCCGCCGAGCGTTTGCAGGAGAAAGTGGGCCGTGAAGTGATGGTCATCATCGACGAAGTGGATGAAGAAGGTGCAATTGGCCGCAGCATGGCCGACGCCCCGGAAATCGACGGCGCGGTGTATCTGAATGGCGAAACCAACGTCAAACCGGGCGACATTATCCGCGTGAAAGTGGATAACGCCGACGAGTATGACCTGTGGGGTAGCCGGGTTTAAAAACTCGCACCGCACCCTGTGCGGCGTGTACTCAGGATGAGTCACTATGAGAACGGAATATCAACGCCGCCAGGACGCCAAAGAACATAGAACCTGGCTTTTTTGTGAACAGCTCAGTGAAGATGAGCTGTATGCCTTTTTAGAAAATAAAGACCATTCACTTCGCTATGCCGCAGCGAGACGTCTACAACTCATGGGTTCCGACCAGATTCTGGCCCAGGCGAAACAACGCTGCCATGATAAAAACTACCGTACTCGTGAAGTTGCCTGTTTTATTCTTGGGCAAATAAAAACCGCGAAAAGTAACGTTCCCGATATTATGGCCTTTCTGGATTCCTGCGCGGCCAATGATATCACCGCCATCGTGCGCGCCAGCGCCATTATTGCGATGGGCCACTTATTTTCACATCATTATGCGGATGAAGCACTTTGGGTGACGCTTAAAAATCGCTGTACTCAGGCTGCCGATTCTCCTTTTGTCACCGTCCGTCATGCCGTCGCATGCGCACTTATTTACCAGGCTGATAACAGCATTTTGCCTCTTCTTATCAGATTACTCCGCGATAAGCATGGCGAAGTCCGCAGTTGGGCGGGCTGTGCGATTAACGGCAACGGTTACGATTTACCAGAACTGCATGAAATATTTCGGGAAATGCTCACAGACGAACACGGTGGCGCAAGATATGAGGCAGAGATGTGGTTTGAAGAGCATAGCGAGTAGCATTGTTTCAGGAAAGATATTCTTTACAGGAGTCGTAAATGGCAACGTTAATGGAAAAAGATGCGCTATTGAATGGCGCAAGTCAGTGTATTGCATTTTTATCCGCAGCATGTGGAAATAGAGATAATTCTGAAGCATTGGATTTAAGTCAGGATATTAACCAAAGTATTATTTATCGAGATTATCTTTATTCCACTGACGCCGAAGATGTTAACTTTAACGAAGGGATTGCGCGGTTTAAATATTTAAGAGACAAATATTATAGCGCAAATAATGCTCGCCATAATATCGATATAAATGATGACCCTTTAGAGTCGATATGGCGTCGTCTGACGAAACGAGAACTCACGCCTCAGGCACAGCCTGTCGGTTTTGTGTTAGGCGGACAACCTGGCGCCGGAAAGTCGTTACTCATTAAGCGCGCGCTGGCGCAGACTGACTTTAATGCGCTGGTTATTAATGGTGATGATTTTCGCTTCCACCATCCTGATTTCCAGGCAATTTATGCTACCTATGGCGATGATTTTGTGAGCAACACGGCGCAGTTTTCCGGTGAAATGGTCGAGCGAGTGCTCAAAAAAGCCATTGAAAACAAATTAAATATCGTCATAGAAGGTACCTTTCGTAACGCCGATACCCCCATGCAAACATTAGAACGCCTCAACGAGGCGGGCTACCGGACAGAGGTGATGATAAAAACAACCTCTGCCATAAAAAGCTGGCGTCAAACCAATGAGAGATATGATAACGATAAATTAGCAGGCAACATCGCCCGAAAAGTCGATAAAAACCATCATGACCTGGTGATTGCTGTGCTTGCGGAAAATGCGAAGAAGGTATTCGACTCAGGCCTCACGGAGGCTTTTTCTGTCTGGTCCTGCGAGGGCAAGATTTTTGACTCGCAGGCAGGGTCAGCAACCGATATTGAGGACAAAATCCGCGATGAGATTGGCAAAGCTGTAACAGCTTAATTTCCAAAGTAGAGGATATCAGCGATCAATTTAACTGATATCCTCAAACGGGATAAATCTCAAACATAGAACAAAAAATTATTCATTCACTTATTACGCCTTCCAGAGCGAGTTTCGAATCACGCTACAAAAATTACCACGAACAAACTGGGGATCTTTATCGCAAATCACATCAGCTTTAACATTACCGAAAGTGGTTTGCGGCCTGTCTTTAATTCCCTGATAAAACGCATCAATAATGTTTTCTTTAAAATTCCCGACTCGCGGATGCTGATGTACCACCGCTTCACGGCTCTCATCACTTACCTTTTCATACTCAATACCCAGAACATCCATTTCAACGCCAGCCGTTAATAATGCGATCTCCGGCGCCATAAATTCAGGAATACCGGGCGTGGTGTGAAGCGCGATTGCCGCCCAGACTTTGTCGACATCATGGGCATCAACGCCGTGACCTTCAAGGAAAGCGCGCGCGGCATTCGCACCATCCACTTCAAAGCGTTTATCGCAGCTACAGTGTTCGTGCGTCAGGCCAACGTCGTGGAACATGCAGCCAACATAGAGCAGCTCGTAGTCCACGTTTAACCCGCGTCGCTGGCCCGCCAGAGCTCCCCAGTAATAGACTCGGCTGGAGTGATGAAACAGCAGGTCGTTTTCCGTATCACGAACGAATTCAGTCGCTTCGCGAGCCAGTTTGCTATCAGGGATTCGAATACCTTGTACATTAAAAGTCATATTTACCTCCAGTGGGTTGATGAGAGGAAGTTTACAAGGCATTCTGTTTGTCTTAAATAATCCAGTTACGACGATTTAAGACATTACAGTGAATCAGGACACCCATCTTTCATGAAACGCGTTATCGCCATTCTTGCCGTTCCCGGCGTGCAACTTCTGGACGTTTCCGGGCCATTAGATGTCTTCGCTGAAGCCAATCGCCTTCTTCATCGGCAGGTCTATGAACCGGCTGTCATTGCCGTTGATACATTGACGATCAATGCCTCCTCAGGTATCACGTTGCTGGCAAACTCTCTTCTTGAACAAACCGAAACGCTCAGCCCGAATACCTTCTTAATCGCAGGCGCGCCGCAGGTCTGGCAGCAGGCGTTAACGGAACAACAAAAGAGTCATATTCGCGCGCTTTGTGAAAAAAGCGATCGCTATGGTTCTATCTGTACTGGCGCATTTTTACTGGCGCAAACCGGATTACTGGCCCAACGAAAAGTCACCACACACTGGGCAATTGCCGCCCGTTTTGCCAACGCATTTCCACAAACGGAGGTGGATATCGATGCCCTGTATGTCTGTGATGGCCCGGTAAGAACGGCGGCAGGCGTCACATCAGGCATGGATTTAGCGCTGCGCCTGATAGAGGAGGATCTGGGAAGCGAAGTGGCTCAGGAGGTAGCATGCAATCTGGTGATGTTTTTCCGCCGACCGGTTAACCAGGGGCATTTTATCCGCCATAGTGAGATTTCCCCTTCAGCCCGGAGCGTCTTTCAGGATTTACAGCGCTGGACGCTCGCGAATCTCGACACCGTATTAAGCCTGAAGGAGATGTCTGATCATATTGGCCTGAGCATTCGCCATCTTGGGCGGCTGTTTCAGCAGGAAATGCAGATGGCGGCTGGCGAATGGTTGGAAGCCTGCCGCATCGATAAAGCAAAAATGCTGTTGGAAAAAGATGCGTTGCCTTTAAAGGCAATCGCAAGCCAGTGCGGTTATTCCAGCGGTGATGTGCTACGCAGGGCGTTCGTAAAACGCGTCGGGATCACCCCTTCCGTTTATCGTCGTCTGAATGTAGCACGGCCCTGGGCGAAAGAACGCGCATAACCGTGGTCAGGGTGGAATGGCGCACGTTACGCTTTCGCCCCTGCCCTCGCAAACCCACATTTTCTCAGCCAAACTTCAGTCAAAGGCATGGTCTGCGCAGGCATTGTGCATTAAACTGCGCGCTGCAAAAACTGAGTAGATAAACAATCAGGCGGTAATGGCGATGAACGGAACAATCACAACGTGGTTTAAAGATAAAGGTTTTGGATTTATCAAAGACGAGAACGGCGACAATCGCTATTTTCATGTGATTAAGGTCGCCAATCCTGATCTTATCAAGAAAGATGCAGCCGTAACTTTTGAGCCCACCACCAACAACAAAGGGCTCTCGGCGTATGCGGTAAAAGTGCTGCCGGAAAGCAAATATATCTACATTGCGGGCGAGCGCCTGAAGCTTACCTCAATTAAGTCTTACGTGGTATTCAGCGAAGATGTGCCTGCCGATACGCGTATCGACAAAGAGAACGCGGTGCTTTCTGTCGGCGTGCTAATGAACAGTATTCGTCCAAAAAGTGAGGCCAAACCGGGCGCGACACGCACGCTGAAAAAGCTGGCTATCACCACCTTCCAGGGCACAACGCATATCTTCTCGGAAGACGAAATTGATATCGATGTCACGGTGAAAATGCTGAAGGTTTAAACCTGACATTTTCCCCCTGACACTCTTAACGGACTGATAAGCAAGATGACAAAACTTACCTTACAAGAGCAGATGCTCAAAGCGGGCTTAGTGACCAGCAAAAAAGTGGCCAAAGTCCAGAGAACAGCAAAGAAATCACGCGTACAGGCTCGTGAGGCGCGCGAAGCGGTTGAAGAAAACAAAAAAGCGCAGCTTGAGCGTGATAAGCAACTGAGCGAGCAGCAAAAACAGGCCGTTTTATCAAAAGAGCTGAAGGCGCAGGTAAAACAGCTGATTGAGATGAACCGCATCACCATCAGCAAAGGCAATATCGATTTTAACTTTACCGACAATAACCTCATCAAAAAAGTGGTGGTCGATAAAGTGACGCAGACCCAGCTGATTAATGGCCGTCTCGCTATCGCCCGTTTGCTGGTCGATGCAAATGGCGATGCGCAATACGCCATTATCCCGGCAAGTGTGGCAGATAAAATCGCCCAGCGTGATGCGGCCAGCATTGTATTAAACAGCACATTGAGCCAGGAAGAGCAGGACGAAGACGATCCGTACGCTGATTTTAAAGTGCCGGATGATTTGATGTGGTGATGGCGCAGTGAAAGAAAGCCCTTTCGGGCTTTCCTGCCGGATGCGGCGTAAACGCCTTATCCGGCCTACAAAATATTGCAAAAATCCGGTAGGCCTGATAAGCGAAGCGCCATCAGGCACACAGGCTCCGAATCAGAATGAGCGGTGGAAGTTAACCAGCGGTAATACCGGCACCGTAGCGTTCATCGCAACGTTGATCACACCAATCTGCAAGCCTTCCAGGTGTTTAGTGGCGTTAATCAGGCCAAACTGGAAGTTGGTGGTATCGGCATAGTTAAAGGCACCAAAGTCGCTGGAGCTGCTGCCAGACGTCACGTTGATCGCCCCGATGTTTGAACCGGTAACATTTTCAGACGTTACGTTCACCGCCCCCATGTTCAGCCCGTCAACATTACCACCGTTGAAGTTCACCGCGCCGAGGTTCATACCGGTGACATTATTCGCCACGTTGAAAGCACCCAGGTTGAAACCGGTCATATCGTTAGTACGGTTAAATGCCGCCATATTAAAACCGGTGGTATTTTCAGACCAGTTGAATGCGGAAATATTGGCACCCACCGTCTCTTTTGATTTGTTAAATGGCGCAACGTTCAGGCCAGTCATATTTTCTGAAACGTTAACGACCGCCACGTTCATGCCTTTGATATCGCCTTCGCTCCAGTTTGCAATACCGCCGACGTTCAGGCCTTCAACATTTCGGCTATGGTTGGCAAGAGTGACGTTGGCACCGGTAATATCTTTTTCAACCCAGCTGAACGGGCTGACGTTGAACCCCTTCATGTCGCCGCCAATATAGTTACCAATGCCCGCAACGTTCATGCCGCGCATAGTGCCTTCGGTATAGTTACCCAGACCGGCTACATTCAAACCGTACATCCGGCCTTTGTTATAATTGCCCAGACCCGCAACGTTCATACCATTAATATCACCGGTACCGTTCAGGTTACCAACGGCGGTGGCTGCGCCAATATTCAGGCCGTTAAGTTCGTCAGCAGCGCTGTAAATACCGACGCTGGCACCGTTCATAACACCAACCTGGTTTGCCAGGCTGATGTTCAGGCCGTTGTCTTCGCCACCGTGCCAGTTGAATAAGCCAATCGCCGCCCCGTTGACGCCGTTACGCACATGAGAACCCGCCACAGCGCCAAGCTGGAAACCGTTAACCTGGTCCATTTCCGTATAGCCGAGAATCGGCAGATCAAAGCCATTTACCGTGCCGGTATCGCTGTAAAACAGGGAGCTCTGGAAGCCGTTGACTTCCGTATCGGTAGAGAGATTTTTTACCGAGGCTAATTGTACCGGCGTGGCAAAGCTCGCCGTAGAAAACATTGCGCATGAAATGAATAGAGCGAGTGTTGAACGTTTCATTTTGTACTTCCTTTTTTCAACGTAAAAGCCGCTTAGCGACATCATAATTCAGATAATACTTAGTCTTGATATAATGGTGGCTTAGCGAGACGAGGAAATATTTGCGAAACGTGCTTAAAAATAGACAATTAATGCTCTATATCTTGTAACAATATAATAATGAAATATACAACTACGAATCTGTAAACGCTTATTTATTCAACTTATCTTTGCAAAAGATGCGACTTATAACGCCATCATCAAAAACCTTATTTTAAATCAAGAATGAAATATACATATAAATAACTCACCATGCGTTAATATACGCACTTAAATAATAACCATATAAGTTTTATCCCATGCGAAACTATCCCTCTAATAAAGGGTTTCGTTCTGTTTGCATGTTTTATTTAACGCTAAAACACGCAAACAGATATCTAGCCTTTAATTTTCGGATCAAGCGCATCGCGCAGACCGTCGCCCAGCAGGTTAAACGCCAGCACCGTCAGGAATATCGCGATCGCCGGGAAGAGCGCGACGTGCGGCGACATCACCATATCCGCGCGCGCTTCGTTGAGCATCGCGCCCCACTCCGGCGTCGGCGGTTGTGCGCCAAGGCCGAGGAAAGAGAGACTCGCCGCCGAGATAATCGACACCCCGATACGCATGGTGAAATAGACCACAATCGACGACACGGTTCCCGGTAAAATGTGGTGAAAGATAATCGTTATGTCGTTCGCGCCAATGCTGCGCGCCGATTCAATAAAGGTTTGCTGCTTGAGCACCAGCGTATTACCGCGCACCAGGCGTGCAAAGGCTGGCACCGAGAAAATCGCCACCGCGATAATCACGTTGGTCATGCCGCTGCCCATCACCGCCACCACGGCAATCGCCAGCAGGATCCCCGGAAAGGCGAACAGCACATCGCAGATACGCATGATAATGCGATCCCACCAGCCTTCATAATACCCCGCCAGCAGCCCAAGCACTGTGCCGATCGCCGCGCCGATCAGTACGGCAAAGACCCCCGCCGCCAGCGAGATTTGCGCCCCCACCAGCACGCGGCTGAAGATATCGCGGCCCAGCGAATCGACGCCAAACCAATGTATTAATGACGGCCCTTCATTAAGCCGGTCATAGTCGAAATAGTTTTCCGCATCGAACGGTGCAATCCACGGTGCGACCAGCGCCACCGCAATCAGCAGAAGAATGAATATGCCTGCCGCCATCGCCACCGGCTGATGACGGAATCGACGCCAGAACTCGCGCCACGGCGTGCGCGGTTGCGTACTGTGAATCGTCGGCATCGCATCGAGAGCGGCCTGGCGTCGCCAGTTAAGTAGTCGCACTTATTTATACCTGATAGCCGGGTTAATGGCAGCGTAGAGCACATCCACCACTAAGTTGATAAGAATAAACTCCAGCGAAAAGAGCAGTACTTCCGCCTGAATCACCGGATAGTCGCGCATCTCGACCGAATCGACCAGTAACCGGCCCAGCCCAGGCCAGTTGAACACTTTCTCCACCACAATCGAGCCGCCCAGCAGAAAACCAAACTGTAAGCCCATCATGGTGACCACCGGGATCATCGCGTTCCGCAGGCCGTGCTTAAGCACTACCAGACGCTCGCTAACGCCTTTCGCCCGCGCGGTACGCATATAGTCTTCGTTAAGCACATCAACAAACGACGCGCGGGTGAAACGCGCCATGACGGCGGCCACCGCCGCACCCAGCGTCAGCGACGGCAAAATGTAGTGCTTCCAGCTGTCCGCGCCTACCGTCGGCAACCAGCCAAGCTCAACGGAAAAAACCTGCATCAGCAGCATGCCCAGCGCGAAAGCCGGGAACGAGATGCCGGTGACGGCAATCGCCATGCCGAGGCGGTCCGGCCAGCGGTTACGCCAGACGGCGGCGACAATCCCCATCGCCATACCGAAAATCACCGCCCAGACCATGCTGGCAAGCGTCAGCCACAGGGTTGGCATAAAACGGCTGGCGATCTCTTCCGAGACCGGGCGACGCGAGACCATCGACAGGCCGAAATCACCCTGAATCGCGTTGGTAATATAGTGCCAGAACTGCACGTACAGCGGCTGATCGAGCCCCAGTTGCTGACGCACCAGCGCGATAACCTCAGCGTCGGCCTCCGGCCCGGCAATCAGACGCGCCGGGTCGCCCGGCAGCATATGAACAAACAGAAACACCAGCACCGCCACAATCAGCAGCGTCGGGATAAGCCCCAGCAGGCGTTTAATCACATAGTTGAGCATGACTCTCCTTGTGTTCCGCCCCCGCGCAGGGGGCTGAACCTTACTTCAGATCCGCCTCGTCGAAGCTAAAACCGGTATCCGGCATGATGTAGAAGCCAGTCAGTTTTTTGCTGTGTGCGGAAACCAGTTTCTCAACCACCAGCGGCACCCACGGTGACTCTTTCCAGAGCGTATCCTGCGCCGCTTTGTAGAGGCTGGCTTTCTGTTTACTGTCGGTGGTTTTCAGCGCCTCGGTCAGGTCTTTATCCACCTGCGGGTTGCTGTAAAACGCGGTGTTAAACAGGGTTGGCGGCCAATTCTGCGAAGCAAACAGTGGCGACAGCGCCCAGTCCGCTTCGCCCGTCGAGGCGGACCAGCCGGTATAGAACATACGCACGCCGCTCTCTTTTTGCCCTTTGCCCTCAACCTCTGCCGCGCGCTGCCCGGCGTCCATCGCCGTCACCTGCGCTTTAATACCGACCTGCGCCAGTTGCTGCTGCGTAAACTGCAACACTTTCTGCGCGGTGCTGTGATTATGCGATGACCACAGCGTGGTGCTGAAGCCGTTCGGGTAGCCCGCCTCTTTCAGCAGTTCACGCGCTTTCGCCGGGTCGTACTTCCACGCAGGGTAACTTTGCGCATAGGCAATTGACGGCGGGACGATGCCCGTCGCCGGCGTGGCATAACCCGCGAATGCCACCTTCACCAGCGCCTGGCGGTTGATGGCATAGTTAATGGCTTCGCGTACTTTCGGGTTATCGAACGGCTTTTGCGTCACGTTCATGCTGATGTAACGCTGCATGATTGACGGGCTGGCGACCAGCTCCAGGTTGGCGTTTTTCGAAAGCAATGGCGCTTGTTCGTAAGGGATCGGGAAGGCAAACTGCGCTTCGCCCGTTTGCAGCATCGCCGCGCGAGTATTGTTATCGACAACCGGACGCCAGGTGATGGTATCGAGCTTCGGCAGCCCTTTTTGCCAGTAGCCGTCAAACTTCTTCACCTTCACAAAATCGGTCTGATTCCAGGTTTCAAGCGTATACGGCCCGGTTCCCACTGGATGGAAGCCGATTTCATTACCATATTTTTTCAGCGCCGCCGGAGAGATCATCGCCGTCGCCGGGTGAGCCAGAATATTGATAAACGCCGAGAACGGCTGTTTCAGGGTGATTTTGACGGTACTGGCATCAACCACCTCGGTTTTGGCGATATTTTTATACAGGTTATAACGCTTGAGATGATTTTCCGGATTGCTGGCGCGGTCGAGGTTAGCCTTCACCGCTTCGGCGTTGAAATCGGTACCGTCCTGGAACTTCACGCCTTCACGTAGCTTGAGCGTATAGTTCAGCCCATCGTCAGACACCGTGTAGCTCTCTGCCAGCACGTTCTGCAATTTCATCTCTTTATCAAGGCCAAACAGCCCCTGATAGAACGACTTCGCCACCGCCTGCGACAGGGTGTCGTTGGCGTCATACGGGTCGAGCGTGGTGAAGTTCGAGCCGACCGCCACCACCACATCTTTGGCGGCAAACGCCGGGGACGCCGCCAGCGCGGAGGCCACGCCCAGCGCCAGAAGCCATTTTCCTGATACGCGTTGTGTCATGTTGTTCTCCTGAAGTACCCTGCCTGTCATTATTATTCTCGCAAGAGCGCGTTTGCCATCGGTTCGCGGGCCACATAATGCCCCGGTGAAACCTGCTGCAACGGGACGCTCACCACCGCTTCTCCCCGCTTATAAATATTGCCCGGCAGTTCGTCAGAGAGCAGCACGCGCTGCGGCCGACGATGCGCGGGATCGGCTACCGGTACGGCATCCAGTAATTTGCGGGTGTAAGGGTGCTGCGGGTTTTCAAAGACGGCGCGCCGGGGGCCAATTTCAACAATTCGCCCACGGTACATCACCGCCACGCGGTGGCTGATGCGCTCCACCACCGCCATATCGTGTGAAATAAACAGAAACGCAATGCCCATCTCCCGCTGTAAGGAAAGCAGAAGATTAATAATTTGCGCGCGGATCGACACATCCAGCGCCGAAACCGATTCATCGGCAATCACGACTTTCGGCTCCAGCGCCAGCGCGCGGGCAATGCAGATGCGCTGACGCTGACCGCCGGAAAACTCATGCGGATAACGCCAGGCGTGCTCCGGCTGCAAGCCCACACGTTCCAGCAGCCAGGCCACGCGTTGCTGCGCGGCCTCGCCTTCCAGCTTCTTGTGAATGCGCAACGGCTCCATAATCGAGTAACCCACCGTATGACGCGGGTCGAGCGACGCATAAGGGTCCTGAAAGATAAACTGAATATCGCGGCGCAGCGGTTGAAGCTGATGGGCGGAGAGCGTATCAATGCGCTCGCCGTTAAAGGTGATGGTGCCGCTCTGCGCCTCGACCAGCCGCAGCAGCGCGCGTCCGGTCGTCGATTTTCCGCAGCCCGATTCGCCCACCAGCGCCAGCGTTTCGCCGGGCCAGATGTCAAAGCTGACGTCTTCGACGGCGTGCACTTCGCGGGTCACGCGATTCAACCAGCCGCTGCGTATATCGAAGCGCGCAACCAGATTGCGCACCTGAAGCACAGGCTCACCGGCAACCACGGTATTTTGTTCTTCAATGTCAGACGCGGGCGAATCAAATTCCGGAAAGTGGCGCGGCAAATCGCTGCCGCGCATTTCGCCAAGTGTCGGCACCGCCGCCAGCAGTTTGCGGGTATAAGGATGTTCAGGGGTGTTGAAAATCGCCTCGACGCTGCCCGTCTCGACCGCTTCGCCCTGATACATCACCAGCACACGGTCGGCGATTTCCGCCACCACGCCCATATCGTGGGTAATGAAAATCACGCCCATCGACATCTCTTTTTGCAGCACGTCGATAAGCTGTAAGATTTGCGCCTGAATGGTGACATCCAGCGCCGTCGTGGGTTCATCGGCAATCAGCACCGCCGGGCGACAGGAGAGCGCCATCGCAATCATCACCCGCTGACGCATGCCGCCGGAAAGCTGGTGCGGATAACGCGCCAGCATTGCCTGCGCTTCAGGAATGCGCACGCGTTCCAGCATTTTCTTCGCTTCCGCCAGCGCCTCTTCGCGGCCCATGCCCTGATGCAGACGAATTGATTCCGCAATTTGCTCACCGATGGTAAACACCGGGTTCAGCGAGGTCATCGGCTCCTGAAAAATCATCGCGATATCCGCACCGCGCACGTTGCGCATCTGCGTGGACGACTGCTCTGTTATCTCGATGACATCGCGGCTGCGGCGGCGCAACAGCATCTGTTGACTGCGCACGCGGGCGTTTTCCTTATCCAGCAGACGCATCAGCGCCAGCGCGGTCACCGATTTCCCGGAACCCGATTCGCCGACGATCGCCAGCGTCTCGCCCCGCTTGAGGCTAAAACTAAGCTGGCGAACGGCCTGCTGCTGGCCGAAAGTCACACAGAGATCCTGAACGCTCAGGACATTCTGTGGATCGAGGTGTTCAGAGTGCGGCAAGCAACGTCTCCTTATTCCCGATAAATGCCGATGGTTGGCGTGTCGCCTGCATAGGCCCAGGCGCGATACATCCCTTCGCTGTTAAACGGCAGTGCCACATTGCCTTCACTGTCGATAGCAATCAGGCCGCCGCTGCCGCCTAATGCGGGCAGTTTTTCCATCACCACGCGTTCGCAGGCTTCGTGCAGGCTCAGGTGGCCATACTCCATCAGCGCCGCGATATCGTAAGCCGCCAGCGCACGGATAAACACTTCCCCCGTCCCGGTGCAGGAGACCGCCACGTTGGCATTATTCGCGTAGCATCCCGCGCCAACCAGCGGGCTATCGCCCACGCGGCCTGGCAGTTTGTTGGTCATGCCGCCGGTCGAGGTCGCCGCCGCCAGATTGCCGTGTTTGTCGAGCGCCACCGCGCCCACGGTGCCCATTTTGGTGCGTTCATCGAGCGGGGCGTCATGATCGAGGCTAACCGCGCCCTGCGCTCTGGCTTCCTGTAACTGGTGAAAACGTTCGGGTGTGGAAAAAATATCGTTATTCACCAACTCAATACCCTGCTGCTGCGCAAAGGTTTCAGCGCCATCGCCAATCAACAGTACGTGCGGGCTGTTCTCCAGCACCTGCCGCGCCGCCAGCACCGGGTTACGCAGATGCTTCACGCCCGCCACCGCCCCCGCGTTCAGCGAATAACCGTCCATCACGCAGGCGTCCAGTTCATGAGTTTCATCGGCGGTAAAGACCGAGCCCATCCCGGCGTTAAATAGCGGGCACTCTTCCAGCTGGCGCACCGCTTCGGTAACGACGTCGAGCGCGCTCGCGCCCGCTTCCAGCATCTGCTGCGCCTGTTCCACAATCGCGGAAAGTGCCTCAACGTACTCCAGTTCCTTCTGCGCCGAGAGCTGCGTGCGGGAAATCGCCCCCGCACCGCCATGAATCGCAATCACTGCTTTTCCCATGGATTCTTCATTGCCTGTCATTAAATAACTTTATCTATAAATATCATTATCGTGGCGTCAAACCTATTCGATTTTTGAATAAAGATACGCCTCTGGTGGAATACAGCGGGCGGCGCTTTTCTGCCATAATGGGCGGATTCGATGTTTTCCCAGGAGTTTACCCATGGATTTTACCGCCGGCCTGATCCCGCTTGACGATGCGCTGAGCCAGATGCTCGGAAGAATCACCCCGCTCAATATTTCAGAATCGCTTCCGCTTGTGCAGGCGTTTGGCCGTATCACGGCGCGCGATGTGGTTTCGCCGCTGGACGTACCCGGTTTTGATAACTCGGCGATGGACGGTTACGCCGTGCGCCTGAGCGATATCGCCACCGACGCACCGCTGATGGTCGCGGGGAAAGCCTTCGCCGGTCAGCCGTATCACGGCGAATGGCCTGCCGGAAGCTGCATCCGCATTATGACCGGTGCGCCGGTTCCTGCGGGCTGCGACGCAGTCGTGATGCAGGAACAAACCGAACAAACAGACGCAGGCGTGCGCTTCACTGCCCCGGTGAAAGCGGGCCAGAACATCCGCCGTCGCGGGGAAGATATCGCCAACGGCGCGGTGGTTTTTCCAGCCGGTACGCGCCTGACGGTGGCTGAACTACCGGTGCTGGCCTCGCTGGGTATTCCAGAGGTTGAGGTGGTGCGTAAAGTCCGCGTGGCGCTGTTCTCTACCGGTGACGAGCTGCAACTGCCGGGTCAGCCGCTGGGTGATGGTCAGATATATGACACTAACCGCCTGGCGGTACATCTGATGCTGGAACAACTGGGCTGCGAGGTGATTAACCTTGGCATTATTCGCGATGACCCGGAAGAGCTGCGTCAGACGTTTATCAAAGCCGATAGCGAAGCCGACGTGGTCATCAGCTCCGGCGGCGTCTCCGTCGGCGAAGCAGACTACACCAAAACTATTCTCGACGAACTGGGCGAAATCGGCTTCTGGAAGCTGGCGATTAAACCGGGCAAACCGTTCGCGTTTGGCAAACTGAGCGACAGCTGGTTCTGCGGCCTGCCGGGCAACCCGGTCTCTGCGGCGCTCACCTTCTACCAACTGGTGCAGCCGCTGCTGGCGAAACTGAGCGGTTTCACCGGTTCTACGCAAGCGCCGCGCCTGCGCGTGCGTGCCGCCTCGCGTCTGAAAAAATCACCGGGCCGCCTCGATTTCCAGCGCGGTATTTTGCAGCGGGACGCTAACGGCGAACTGACCGTCAGCACCACCGGCCATCAGGGCTCGCATATTTTCAGCTCCTTCAGCCAGGGCAACTGTTTTATCGTGCTGGAACGCGAACGCGGTCATGTGGAAGCAGGCGAATGGGTCGAAGTGGAACCATTTAATCATCTGCTGGGAGGCCTGTAATGGCAGCGGAACTCAGCGATGCGGAGATGATGCGCTATAACCGGCAAATCATTCTGCGCGGCTTTGATTTCGACGGACAGGAGCGGCTGAAAGAGGCGAAAGTGCTGGTCGTCGGCCTCGGCGGGCTGGGCTGCGCGGCCACGCAGTATCTGGCTGCCGCCGGTATCGGGCAACTGTCACTGGTCGATTTCGACACCGTGGCGCTCTCTAACCTTCAGCGCCAGACGCTGCATAGCGACGCCACTATCGGCCAGCCTAAAGTGGATTCCGCGCGGGATGCACTGGCGCGGATAAACCCGCATACCCACCTGGTGACGCATAACGCAATGCTCGACGACGAGGCGCTGTGGGCGCTGATTGCACAGCACGATCTGGTGCTGGATTGCACCGATAACGTCGCGGTGCGTAATCAGTTGAATGCCGGCTGCTTCCGCCATAAAACGCCGCTGGTTTCCGGCGCTGCCATTCGTATGGAGGGGCAAATCAGCGTCTTCACCTGGCAGGACGGCGAGCCGTGCTACCGCTGCCTGAGCCGTCTGTTCGGTGAAAATGCGCTGACCTGCGTAGAGGCGGGCGTGATGTCGCCGCTGATTGGCGTGA
Source organism: Pseudocitrobacter corydidari (assembly GCF_021172065.1). Taxonomy (NCBI): domain Bacteria; kingdom Pseudomonadati; phylum Pseudomonadota; class Gammaproteobacteria; order Enterobacterales; family Enterobacteriaceae; genus Pseudocitrobacter; species Pseudocitrobacter corydidari. The sequence continues at coordinate 2,132,240 of NZ_CP087880.1, forward strand.
TTGGCTCATTACAGGCGATGGAGGCAATCAAGGTGCTCGCCCACTACGGCACGCCTGCCGCCGGAAAAATCGTGATGTACGACGCGATGACCTGCCAGTTCCGCGAAATGAAGTTGATGCGCAACCCTGGGTGTGAGGTTTGCGGGTAATACGGAGCGGCCTGTTTGCCGGGTGGCGCTACGCTTACCCGGCCTACGGTTAGCGACTGTGCATCTTTGCCGGGTGGCGGCTGCGCCTTACCCGGCCTACGGGTTAGGTGCGGGTAGGCCTGATAAGCGCAGCGCCATCAGGCAACCTCTTCAGCTTTAGAATGTATACTGTAACCCAACACGATAACGCGTCTGGCGTTCGTCTGTTGTCGAACGAACAGAGACGTTCCCCAGCTCTACGTATGGCTTCCAGTTTTTATCAATGCTGTAGGCAACTTTTAAGTTCAACTCGTAATCGTCTTTGCCGTTATTAAAGCGATCGTAGTCTTCGCTCTTCTTATACAAATAGTTGCCTTCAAAAGCCCACTGTTTGATCTTATAACCCAGCCACAGGTCGCCACGGTTGATGTGTTCATCGTCCTTATCCGCTGACGTATCGCGGGTATATTCATAGCGATAACGAGCCGCAACATAAATGCCGTTATCAAATGTATATTGGCCACGAATATAAGGTTTATAAATCGCTTTAGAAGATGATGTTTCCAGCGCAAAGCCAGGTTGTACCGTGAACCCCGGTGCTGCGGTAAACTGGTAGCTCACGACATATTCATCGCCGTTATCTACAACATCATGAAACACCTTATCCTGATCGTCCCCGCCAGACTTCACCTTGCCTTCAATCGAAATACCGAAGCCGTTGGCAAAGCGGTGAGAAATCAATAAACGCTCTTTCTGAACCTGGCTGTCATCGGTATATTCGTGACGCAGGTCGATAGTGACAGCACTTGCCGATGCACTGACCAGGGCAAGTGCAATAAAGGTAGCTATTTTTTTCACGCTGTTTTCCTCTGATATGACAAAAAGGCGGCAGAAGTATTTTTAGAATTAATAGCTCCCTGTTACTTAATGCTATGAACATTAAGCATGCCGCAGACCTTCATCCTGTACTACAGGTAAAATAGTAAATATAAAAAATAGCCTTGTCATTCACCTGGAAATAAAAATGAGATCATTATCAACTTAAATTGAAATATTGTTTTGATTTTATTTTTATTAAAAAATATATAACCCCCAGATATTTATAATTATTAGCATAATAAACAACAAATACAAAAAAGCCCGGAATAACCGGGCCTTACATCAACATCGAATTGCGCGCAGCAGCAGGCCGGGTGCGGCATTAACGCCACACCCGGCCTGTAAAAAGGTCTGTCAGACTCTGCGCAGCGGCGGGCACCACATCAACTGTTCTTTCAGACTCATTGTTTCCTGCGGGAAGGTCGTTAATAAATCGCGATATTGCTCGGAATATTTATGATAGCCACGCAATGTTTGTAATAACACGCGTGTAGCGCTATCCCAGACAATCCCCTGCAAATCACTGTATGGCCATAAATCGGGTTCGCGGATAAAAGGCACCAGATAATCGATACCTTTTTTTACTCCTCGCCCATCACGAATATGATTCCAGCGGTCGATTTCAACATGTTCGGCGTATCGATTTAATAATAAATGCGCCTCCAGATTAAACAGGGAATAGTGAAAAGGCATGGTGCGTTCCAGCTCCATGGTCTGTTTACCGTCCTGATCAATCTGCGCCGCCATTCGCTGGGTGAATCCTTGCTCGATAATCCGCGCCGCCAGCCCTTTGTCGCCGTAAAACAGCGCGTTCACCGTCCGCTGCACGTCATACCAGGTTCCGTGGTTGTTGTGCCAGACATATTCTGAATGGCCAATATCGCTGTAGTACATCCAGTGGTTAAAATCGCGGAACCACTGATGCAGGCCAATGATATCGTCGGTGTCCAGTACCCCCGCAGGCGAAATCAGGCCGATCGTATCGATAACCATCCACAGTAGACGCGTATCAATCAGCCCGGTGCCTCTGCCAGACACCACGCCGGGGATTGCCTGACCATAGTTCAGATGCGGATTCATCCGCGTATCGCCATCAAGGAACCAGCAGCGAATTTGCACCGCCGCCGCCTGAGCGTACTGCTTTTGCCCGGTGAAATACCATGCCAGCCCCAGCGTCAGGCAGCGTTCGCACATGCGGATAATCCGCGTGGTGTCCGTATCGTTATTTTCGCACTGCGGGTTAGTATGCCCGTCGCGACGAATGTACGGCAGGCCGTTGGGCCTGCGCGGATTCGGCCACCAGTAGGTGCCCAGGCTGTAGTAATCGTGCGCATCGCCGCTCGCCGGACGCAGCTTTTTATGCACCACGCTTTCAGGCGGCGTCCGCTTTAAACCGTCGGCATCGTTCACCAGGCGACTCAGCGCCAGCTGAAGCGGTGAAAATGGCTGCTTCAGCCCCAGCCGGGCATTCTCCAGACAGGTTTCATCGAGGGTGTAGAGTTTCATCGCCACGCCGCTACTCCCCCTTGCTGGCAATACGCTCGCCAGTTGCGGCATCAAACAAATGCACGCCGGAAAGTTTCGGTTGCAGCCACACTTTCTCGCCCTCTTTCACCGCCAGACGCTGCTTAAACACCGAGGTAAACGCCCCGCCGCCGGTATCGCAAAACAGCTGCATATCGGAGCCGGTATTTTCGATGGCGGTGATCACCGCGCCCAGCGCATCTTCCTGAGCCTGACTTACCACGTTGACCTGCTCGGGGCGAATGGCGTAAATCACCTGCTGCCCATCGACGACATTAACGTCATCCGGCAAGCGCAGCAGTGAACCGTCGCGCAGCCGCAGCTGAGCAATAGTGCCATCCAGCACAATTTCGCCCTTAAGCTGGTTGATTTCCGGCGAACCGATAAACCCGGCGACGAACAGATTGGCCGGGCTATCGTAGAGTTCGAGCGGCGTGCCGGCTTGCTCAATACGACCATCGCGCAACACAACAATCATTTGCCCCATGGTCATCGCTTCAATTTGATCGTGGGTGACATACACCGAGGTGGTTTTCAGTCGACGGTGCAGTTCACGAATTTCGCCGCGCACCTGAGTACGCAGCTTAGCGTCAAGGTTAGAGAGCGGTTCATCGAACAGAAAAACCTGCGGCTTACGCACAATGGCGCGCCCCATCGCCACGCGCTGGCGCTGGCCGCCGGAGAGATCCTTCGGCAGACGTTCCAGCAGCGGCGTCAGGTTTAATAATTCCGCCGCCTCTTCCACCTTCTGATTAATTTCCGTTTTCGGCAGCTTCGCCATTTTCAGCGCGAAGCCCATGTTTTCACGTACCGTCATTTGCGGATAAAGCGCATAGCTCTGGAACACCATCGCAATATCGCGCAGCTTGGGTTCGACGTCCGTCACCACACGCTCATTGATATGGATATCACCTTCGGAGATCTCCTCCAGCCCGGCAATCATGCGCAACAGCGTCGATTTCCCGCAGCCGCTTGGCCCCACCAGCACGCAGAACTCGCCATCCGGAATCGTCAATGAGACATTTTTAATCACGTGCGCGTCGCCGTATGATTTACGGACATTGTTCAGTACAACAGATCCCATAGCAGACTCCTTATCCTTTAACCGCGCCGGACATAATCCCGCGATTGAAATGTTTTTGCAGACCCAGGTAAACGATGATGCTTGGCAGCATGGCCAGCAGCGTGATGGCGATGAAAATATTCGGCGTGATGCTTTCATCGGTACGCAGCGTCCCCAGAATCACCGGAATGGTGTTCAGGCTGTCCTGGTTAATGACAATCAGCGGCAGCAGATACTGGTCCCAAATCATGATGAAACCGAAGGTCACCACCGTTCCCAGCGCCGGTTTCACCAGCGGCAGAATAACGTGGAAGAAGATTTGCCATTCGTTTGCACCATCAATACGCGCGGCTTCTTCCAGCTCTTTCGGAATAGCCGACATAAACTCGGTCAGCACAAAGATAGAGAACGCCCAGCCCACCACGGGCAGGATCATGCCGAGGTAGCTGTTGTACAGCGAGGTATCGATCAACGGTAAGCGCCAGTTGATGATCATGTACAACGGAATGGCGATTACCTCTTCCGGCAGCATCATGGTTGAAAGAATAATCAGGCTCACCAGCGCGACGCCGCGAAACTTCTTCCGCGCCAGCGCATAGGCAGCCAGCGCGCTGACCGATACCTGCAAAATGGTGCCGAAAAACACCACCAGAATGGAGTTCAGCAGGTACTGCCAGACGCCAATATCCTGCCAGGCGAAGATAAAGTTATCCAGCGAGAAGGATTTCGGCCAGGCCAGCAGTTCACCGGGTTTAACCGGCGCGCCGCTGAATGCGGTGGCGACAATGCCCCAGAACGGGCCAACAAATACAATTAACAGCAACAGATAGATACACCAGCGTCCTGCCGTGTCCCAACGTTTACTCAACATGTTGTCTCCTTAGTAACGCGCAATGCGCTTTTTCAACGTCAGGTGGCAAATCGTCAGCACCACGGTGAAGGCAAACAGCAGGAACGACACGGCAGAAGCATAGCCATAATCGAACTGCTCAAAGCCCAGTTTGTAGATATGCGTCATGATCATCTCGGTGGCGTTAGACGGCCCTCCACCGGTCGTGGCGTAGACTTCGGCAAACACGCGAAAACCACGGATAAATGACAGCATCAACACCACGGACAGCGCCGGAATCATCCCCGGTAACGTGACGTAGCGCAGGCGGTTCCACCAGTTCGCGCCGTCGACATTCGCCGCGTCGTACAGGTCGCGGCTGATCCCGGCGAGACCGGCGATAAATATCACCATGTTGTACGGCACCGCTTTCCAGATATGCAGCAGCATAATGACCCACAGCGCCTGGTCGCTGCTGGCAAGGAAGCCCTGATCCGCCACCCCAAACCAGCTCAGGATGTGGTTCACCACCCCGTTCGGCGTGGGGTTAAACAGAATGCGCCACATTTCTGCCACGATCGCCGCACTGGTGACCGCAGGCAAAAAGATAGCGGTTCGAATGAACCGCAAATGGCGCGCAGGGCCTTCGAGCAGCATCGCAAGGAAAAAAGCCAGTACGGCAGCAACCACCATCGTGACCAGCACGTACAGGAAGGTATTCGCCACCGCCGAATGTAATTCCGCATCGGCAAACGCGCGCGCAAAGTTTGCGCCGCCCACCCACTCATTGGGCTGGTTAAAGTTCACCTTGTAGAAACTCATGATTAGCCCCTGAATCATGGGGATGAATTTGAACCAGGTAAAAATGATCAGCGCCGGAGCGAGGAACATCCACGGGATCAGCGCGCGCTTACGCGCGGGCGTCAACCAGCGAACGCCCTCGGCCTCTTTGCGTTGCGGTGTTGCAATCTTACTTTCGTGTAGTGTCATTAACCGGGACCTCAATTAGCCAGCACGTTTTGCTTCGCCAGTTCCTGATTAAGCTTCTCGTTCATGGCGTTCAGTTCTTTAGGAATGTCGCTGGAACAATCGGCGAATATGCGGTTAAACCCGTCAGCCGTGACCTGACGCGCTGGCGTCCAGTTCGGGATTTGTGGAACGTAGCGGCCATGGCTGTTATACAGCGCCGCGAAAGTATTCCAGCGAGCGTCCTGATAAACCTGCTCAACATTGACGTTTTTATTCACCGGCAGACGCACGACGGGAATGTTTTTGCTGCCTTTACCCATGCCGATCTCCTGCCCTTCTTTGGAGATCATAAATTCGATGAATTTACGCGCGTCCTCTTTCTGCTTGCTGCCCTTCATCAGGAATACCGTGGTGCCTTCCGCCAACGTCGCTTCGCTTTTAGGCCCCTGAATGTTGACGATTTCGAACTTATCTTTGCCGGGATCTTTGTCCATCAGCGCAATGTGATATGGCCCAGTGAAGAACATCCCGGACTGACCGGAACGGAAAGAGGGAATAACATCGGCGGTGGTGGCGTTGATCGCCCCCGGCTGGGCCACTTTTTCACACAGCAGCGAGCGGACAAACTGCGTTGCCTGCGCAACTTCCGGCGTATTCAGCGTGGCGGTAAATTTATCGCCTTTCTTCTCGACATAGTCGCCGCCTGCCTGCCAGATAAAGCTGCTCATAAACCAACTGGCGTAACCGCGCGTGGTTGAGCCCGGAACGATAAACCCGTAGGTATCCTGCTTACCGTTGCCGTCCGGGTCCTGCGTGGTGAACGCTTTCGCCATCGCCAGAATATCGTCCCAGGTTTTCGGCTGCGGCAGGCCCAGTTTTTCGCGCCAGTCTTTACGCACAAACAGAGCAAAAGTTTGTGCGGAGGTGGGTACGCCGTAGTATTTTCCATCGGCGTAGCGGGTACTTTCCCACGCGGTTGGATAGATGTCCTGACTGCCGGTAATCGACTCAGGTTTAATCTCATCAACAATGCCGAGCTGGATGAACTGCCCCAGCGCCGTGGCGTCGTTGAAGATCAAATCAGGCAATGCATTACCCGCCGCCGCACGCGCCAGACGCTGTTCGAAATCGGTCGTCGCGTTGAAGTACTCAATCTTAATGCCCGTTTTCTTCTCGAAGGCTTCCGCCTCATTTTTATAGATATTTTTTGAGTCATTGCTCGCACGAATCCAGACATTCAGCGTTGTGCTGGCAAAGCTTTGCCCGCATCCCAGTCCTAATGCTGTTAACAAAAGTAACGAGCGAAATTTATTTCCAGACATTTTCATATCCTTTTTTTGTAGGGTATCGTGGTATTACCGGTTCTGTTAAAACAGACCAAACCAATATTAACCTTCATTTAATAGAATGCATTTTTCAAATACAACGGGGCAAAATAGAAATAGCGTTTCGAAATGGAAAAATCCGCTTTGGATCACATTAAAAAATGATTAAATTTTATACACAATGAAAATTCATATAAATTTCATGCAATTACCAAATTATAGTTTTTATTTATGTTTTCCACTTTTTTTGAATTTTGCGATTTTTCGTGACGAAGCACACATTTTTACGCCTAATTTTTCGCTCTGACTTCTGGAACGATCTGCATCACATTTTTTCCTGCAAGCTCTTTTACACTGCGACAAATTAAATCCGAAACATTGTTTTAGGCGGTATTTAAATACCGCAGGGTGTTTATTTGTATTCTCAATACAAAACACATCGGTGGCGCCAGGAACATATTTTCGGCAGGCATCCCGACATTAACCAAGGGTATAAAATATGAAAATTGCGAAATATAGTGGGGCATTATGTTTGACGATGCTCTCCCTGAGCATTAGCGCCTCGTTGTACGCAGCAACCCCGCTGAAACCCGCCATTCTCTCACCAGACGATCTGGCGTTCAGCCAACAGCAAATTACGGCAAAAGCGCCCGCGTTCGTTCAGGCGCGCGATGCGCTGGTGAAACGCGCCGACGCGGCACTGAAACACCCGCTGTTTTCAGTGATGGATAAAACGCTGGTCGCCGTCAGCGGTGATAAACATGACTACTACAGTTTTCCGCCCTACTGGTGGCCCGATCCAGACAAAAAAGATGGTCTGCCTTACATCCGCAAAGATGGCGAAACCAACCCGGCAGCGAACAGTGACGCCACGGATAAAAACCGTCTGGTCAAAATGAGCAACGATGTCTATACGCTATCGCTGGCCTGGTACTTCACGCAGGACAAACGCTATGCCGAAAAAGCTGTGGCGCAAATCAACAGCTGGTTCCTGAATCCGCAAACCAAAATGAACGCTAACCTGCAATATGCGCAAGCGATTCCGGGTATCAACGATGGCCGCGGCATCGGCATCATCGACAGCCGCGCGCTGGTTGACGTAGTGGACGCCATCGAACTGCTGCACGGCACGCAGCAGCTTTCCGATAGCGATTATCAGAAACTTCAGGCGTGGTATGGCGATTTCTGGCACTGGATGATGACTAGCCAGAACGGCTTTGAAGAGCAGAACTGGCATAACAACCACGGCTCCTGGTTTGATCTACAGGCCGCGACGTTTGCCTGGTTTAGCGGAAAACCGGAAGAAGCGAAAAAACAGCTGCAAATAACCCAACTTCGCCGCATTGCCGGGCATTTTGATATTCAGGGCCGTCAGACCGCGGAGTTGGAACGTACCCGCCCGTGGCACTACAGCAACTTTAACCTTGAAGCCTATAGCCGTTTAGGGCGTCTGGGCGAGAAGGTGGGCGTTGATATCTGGAACTTCACACTCGACGAACACAGCCTGCGTAACGGCTACGCCTATATTACGCAGTTCGTCGACGGCAAAACCGCCTGGCCGTGGAAAGACATCGATAAATGGGATGACAAAAAGGCGCTGTTCAACGTCTCTTCCGCCGCCCACGCCTGGCCTGATGATGCAGCCTTCACGCAAAAAGCACGCTGGTTGCAGGCAAAATACCCGGATGACATCACCACACTCATCAGCCCACTGCCGCTCGCGCATTGATGTAAAGGATAAGCAGACCATGAAGCAATTTATTCATCGCTGGGATGCGATTCGCGAACGTGCCTTACGCGGTTCCCAGGTTGAAGCGTTAATCCGTGGGCTGGAACCCGTTCTCAGCACCCCTGCCAGGGTGCCTGAGACGGGGATCGCCAGCTGGAATCTCTACTACTTTTGCCCCGAACACGGCGTGCGGCTGATGTGGGATCGCCACTCGCCGACGCAGCATCACTGCCCGATTGATAACCAGATGTTCAGCGGCGAGCCCTACGACAGCGCGTGGTGGCGCGAGATGAACGGGCGCAACGCGCAGGCCTGCTATCAGTTGGGCCTGCTGTGGCAACTGACCGGGGAGAAGCGTTATGCCGATAAAGCGGCGGAAATATTAACCCGCTACGCCGAGTACTACCCCGGCTATCAGGAGCACGGCAACATTCCGCATAACGGGCCGGGAAAGATGAACGCACAAACCCTGTGCGAAGCCAACTGTATCCTGGATATGGCGTTAGGCTACGATTTTATCGCTGATGCGTTATCGCCCGCCGAGCAGCACTCAATCAGCCAGCGCCTGCTGCGCGAGGCCGCCACGTTTTTGATGGCCCACCGCAGCCCGCAAATTCATAACCATGAGGTTAAGATTAGCGCAGCAATTGCGGTCATCGGCTTTATTCTGGAAGACGATACGCTGCTTGATTTTGCCGTCAATCAGCCTTACGGGCTTCGCTGGCAACTGGAGCACGGCCTGCTGGAAGAAGGCTTATGGTTCGAAGGTTCGGTACATTATCACTACTATGCGCTACAGGGCTTTATGGCCTTTGAAAAACTGGCGTACGGCACGTACTGGAGCCTGCGGCATCTTCCTTACTACCGGCAAATGCTCGATTTTCCGCTTTCCCTGCTGATGCCGGACGGCACTTTCCCGCGCCTGAATGATTGCATCGCCGGGCAGGAAACGCTGCATCATCGCGATGTCTATGAATTCGCATGGTTTTTGTATCATGAACCGCGCTATGCCCAGGTGCTGCATTTCCTCGGTGAAGAGACTCAGGATATGGAAACGGTGCTGTGGCGCGATAATGCCCTGCCGGAGACTCACGCATCGCTTATTCCAGAAACGTCGCTGTACGCGCCGGGCGCGGGCCTAAGCCTGTGGCGCAAGCCGCAAAACGGCCAGGCGGTGCTGATCAAACACTCGCCCTATGGTGGCGAGCACGATCACTACGATCGCCTGAGCGTGTTGATCTGGGATAAACACTTCCCCATCCTGCCGGATCTCGGCACCACCGGCTACGGCGCGGCAATGCATTATGCGTATTACAAAAATAGCGCGACGCATAACACGCTTAGCGTCAATCAGACCAATCAGCCTCCCGCCACACCACAAGTTTCCGGCTGGCATCAGGGGAAAGATTATTTCTGGCTCGACAGCTACGTCGACTGGCGAAAGCCCGCTCCGCAGTTGAACAGCCACACGCGCGTGGAGTGGGATGTCGATGCCTGGAAGGACATTCAGTTTCGCCGCAGAGTGCTGTGGGCGGATGACGTGTTGCTCGACGTTTCCGATGTCGTGAATCCACATGAGCAACAGCTTGACTGGACGCTGCATCTGGATGCGCAGGCCGTGGATATGCAAGGGCAGTCGGCCATCTTCTCGACCACCGGCCCGCTTAGCATCCTGCGTAATAGCGTGGTTTCGCCGCTGATTGATTTTCAGCGCCGTCAGTTCCGCCATCCACGGGGTGAAATCGCGCTATGGTTCGCGGGCAATGGGGAGTTGTGGCAAGGCAATGCGCCAGGCAATCCGGCAGTTAGCGACCTGAGCTACGTAATATTACGCAGCCAGCAAATCGCCGCGCAGTTTGTTTGTGTGTGGGATTTTGACGCCGCCAGCCCGATTACCGATATCCAGCTCACGCATGACGCAGAAGGTATCTATTTTACCTGCTGGCGAGGTGAGACGGTCAGCCGAATTACCCTGCCAGCGTCAACGGGCGTGTTACCAATTCGGACATGATTTTCTTAATGCCACCTCTCTGAAAAGAGGTGGCATTCTATTCTGCCTAAAACATTCACGCGTTAATTGACTGGATCACTTCACCAAACGACAGCCCAAACATGGTTGTATCATCGGTAATAGGCAAAAAGCGTGAGTCCAGCGCATCTTTACCGTACTTAGCCGCTAATGTCTGCCACCCTTGTCCATCCAGGACAATAAACGCCAGAACATCGCCACCCAACGTATCCGTCATAAAACGGAGTTCGTAATCAGGCATAATGACCCGGTTGATCGCCTGCAATGCTGGATCTCGGGTAATTTCTTCTTCCTCGAAGAGCACCTGGGTTTTTCTACCTTTGTAGCTAAAAAACAGGTCATAGCCCAGATCGTTGTCCGCATCACAAGTCTCAGCGGTCAGGCCGTCGATGTGACAGTAGTCAGCAATATCTTCATCAAACTCCCGCCAGTCGACCCAAAAAGCTGGGCAATCTTTTGCGTGTATCAGTTCAATGTCTCGTTGCTGCATAAAAGTCTCTACAAACGCGTACGCCTTCTCCATATAGATATTCCTTATCTTTAAACGCCTTTCGTGAATACTAAAAACAGAACAGATCCATTAGATAACGAATAGGAATGCAGCAGCTAGTGTTTGATAGGGAAGCGAAGAAAACCAGGAATAGTGCTCAGGGAGTCCCGACAGCGTCCGCTGTCGGGAAGAATAATATTATAGCGAAGTACGGCCAAATGCCGATTGCCAGTCCTGCTCGAATTTCGCCACCGCGGCGTCCACCGCCGGATAGCTAATCAGCTGCTGCGCAACATCCAGCGGCAACGTAATCGATTTACAGCCCGCCAGCAGGCAGTCCAGCGCCTGACGCGGCGTCTTGAAGCTTGCGGCCAACACTTTGGCACGCGGCGCGTGCAGCGTCAGCAGTTCCTGCAATTCACATACGGTCTGAATACCGTTTCCGCCCTGGGCATCTACGCGGTTCACATAGGGCGCAACATACTCTGCACCAGCTAGCGCCGACAGCAAACCTTGCGCAGCACCGTAAACTGCGGTACCCAGCGTGGGAATACCTTCCTCTTTCAGCAGCTTGATAGCCGCAAGCCCTTCCGCGGTAACCGGAATTTTCACCACCAGATCGGGAATAATCGCGCGAAGCGTGTGCGCATCGTTCACCATACCGTCGGCAGTGGTGGCCATCACCTGCGCAAACAGGCGACCTTTCCCGCCCATGGCTTCGTACAGCTCAGGCAGTAAAACGTCGAGACGTTTCTTACCTGCGGCAACGATACTCGGGTTGGTGGTCACGCCCGCCAGAGGGAAAATCCGCGCCAGCTTTTTCACTGCCGCTACATCAGATGTGTCGAGATAGAGTTCCATCGCCGTTCCTTAAACCGTGAGATTGAGCATGCTTTAACACTACCACGGACAAACCTCACGTTTGGTTGATTTGCGTCAAAATAACTTTCATTCGAAAGTATTTAAATCTTTATACGAAAGATGAGGGCAACCTATGATTTTCAATATTCAGCGCTATTCCACCCATGACGGCCCAGGCATTCGCACCGTAGTGTTTCTTAAAGGGTGCTCGCTCGGCTGTCGCTGGTGTCAGAACCCGGAAAGCCGCTCCCGCGAGCAGGATCTCTTGTTCGATCCGCGTCTGTGCCTGGAAGGATGCGACCTTTGCCATCAGGCGGCGCCCGAGGTGATTGAACGCGCGCTGAATGGTCTGCTTATTCACCGCGAGAAGCTTAACGAAACGCATCTCGCGGCGCTTAGCGATTGTTGCCCCACTCAGGCGCTTACCGTCTGCGGAGAGGAGAAAAGCGTCGAGGACATTATGGCGACGGTGCTACGCGATAAGCCCTTTTACGATCGCAGCGGCGGCGGGCTGACGCTCTCCGGCGGCGAGCCGTTTATGAACCCGGAACTGGCGCTGGCGCTGCTGAAAAATGCCCATCAGCAAGGTATTCACACGGCGGTGGAAACCTGTCTGCACGTACCGTGGCGCTATCTGGAGCCTGCGCTGCCCTATATCGACCTCTTTCTGGCCGACCTGAAACACGTTGACGATGCGCGCTTTAAAAGCTGGACCGATGGCTCAGCCAAACGCGTGCTCGATAACCTGCAACGTCTTGCACATGCCGGTAAAAAGATGACCATTCGCGTGCCGTTGATTCAGGGCTTTAACGCGGATGTTGATTCCATCAAAGCGATTACCGAATTTGCTGCCGACAAACTGGGCGTGCAGGAGATTCACTTTTTGCCGTATCACACGCTGGGCATCAATAAATATTCGCTGCTTGGCCAACCCTACAATGCCCCCGACAAGCCGCTCGACGACCCGGAATTGCTGGATTTTGCCCAGCAGTATGCGCGCGAAAAAGGCTTAACGGCGACCCTACGAGGATAATCTGATGACCACTCTGACGCTCGATAAATTAACCGACCGCATCACAGCGCATAAATCCGCGCTGATAAATATCGTTAAGCCACCAGTCTGTACTGAACGCGCACGTCACTACACCGAAGCCTATCAGCAGCATCTGGATAAACCGATTCCGGTTCGCCGCGCGCTGGCGCTGGCGCATCACCTGGCGGAACGCACTATCTGGATCAAGCACGACGAGCTGATCATCGGCAACCAGGCAAGCGAAGTCCGCGCCGCCCCAATCTTCCCGGAATATACCGTGAGCTGGATTGAGAAAGAGATTGACGACCTGGCGGATCGCCCGGGCGCTGGTTTTGCGGTGAGCGAAGAGAACAAGCGCGTGCTGCACGAAGTGTGCCCATGGTGGCGCGGCCAGACCGTGCAGGATCGCTGCTACGGTATGTTTACCGATGAACAAAAAGCGCTGCTGGCGACCGGGATCATCAAAGCCGAAGGGAATATGACCTCCGGCGACGCGCACCTGGCGGTGAACTTCCCGCTGCTGCTGGAAAAAGGCCTCGACGGTATGCGTGCCAAAGTGGCCGAACGCCGCACGCGCATTAACCTGACCGTGCTCGACGATCTGCACGGCGAACAGTTCCTGAAAGCGATTGATATCGTGCTCAACGCGGTAAGCCTGCACATTGAACGTTTCGCCGCACTGGCGCGTAAAATGGCTGCCGAAGAGACGCGCGAAAACCGTCGCGATGAGCTGCTGGCGATGGCAGAAAACTGCGATGTCATTGCGCATGAGCCACCGAAAACCTTCTGGCAGGCGCTGCAGCTGTGCTACTTCATTCAGCTGATTCTGCAAATTGAGTCCAACGGCCACTCGGTGTCGTTCGCCCGTATGGACCAGTACCTCTATCCGTACTATCGCCGCGACGTCGAGCTGGAACAGACGCTGGACCGCGAGCACGCCATTGAACTGCTGCACAGCTGCTGGCTGAAGCTGCTGGAAGTGAACAAGATCCGCTCCGGCTCACACTCCAAAGCCTCTGCCGGTAGCCCGCTGTATCAGAACGTCACCATCGGCGGGCAGACGCTGGTCAACGGTGAAGCGCAGGATGCGGTGAACCCGCTCTCTTACGCTATTCTGGAGTCCTGCGGCCGTCTGCGTTCCACTCAGCCGAACCTGAGCGTGCGTTATCACGCGGGCATGAGCAACGACTTCCTCGACGCCTGCGTGCAGGTGATTCGCTGCGGCTTCGGCATGCCAGCGTTTAACAACGATGAAATTGTTATTCCGGAATTTATTAAACTCGGCGTCGAAAAAGAGGACGCTTATGACTATGCCGCCATCGGCTGCATCGAAACCGCCGTCGGCGGCAAATGGGGTTATCGCTGCACCGGTATGAGCTTTATCAACTTCGCCCGCGTGATGCTGGCGGCGATGGAAGGCGGCCGCGATGCCACCAGCCAGCAGGTGTTCCTTGCTCAGGAAAAAGCGCTTTCTTCCGGTAACTTCAGTAACTTCGATGAGGTGCTGGAAGCATGGGATACGCAGATTCGCTACTACACCCGTAAATCGATTGAGATTGAGTATGTGGTCGACACTATGCTTGAAGAGAACGTGCACGATATTCTCTGCTCGGCGCTGGTTGATGACTGCATCGAGCGCGCGAAAAGCATCAAGCAAGGCGGCGCGAAATACGACTGGGTTTCCGGGCTTCAGGTCGGTATCGCTAACCTCGGCAACAGCCTGGCGGCGGTGAAAAAACTGGTCTTCGATCAGGGGCTGATTGGGCAGCAGGAACTGGCGAAAGCGCTGGCGGAAGATTACGAAGGGCTGACGCATGAACAGCTTCGTCAACGCCTGATCAACGGCGCGCCGAAGTACGGCAACGACGACGACAGCGTCGATACGCTGCTGACGCGCGCTTACCAGACCTATATCGACGAACTGAAGCAGTATCACAACCCGCGCTATGGCCGTGGCCCGATTGGCGGCAATTACTATGCGGGCACCTCGTCCATCTCGGCAAACGTGCCGTTTGGCGCACAAACCATGGCAACGCCGGATGGCCGTAAATCCAAAACGCCGCTGGCGGAAGGCGCAAGCCCGGCTTCGGGTACTGACCATCTGGGTCCGACCGCGGTTATTAGCTCCGTAGGCAAGCTGCCGACCTCCGCAATCCTTGGCGGCGTGCTGCTGAACCAGAAGCTGAACCCGGCGACGCTGGATAATGAGAGCGATAAACAGAAGTTGATGATGCTGCTGCGGACCTTCTTCGAAGTGCATAAAGGCTGGCATATTCAGTACAACATCGTCTCCCGCGAAACGTTGCTGGAAGCAAAAAAACACCCGGATCAGTACCGCGACCTGGTGGTGCGCGTGGCAGGTTACTCGGCGTTCTTCACTGCCCTGTCGCCGGATGCGCAGGACGATATCATCGCGCGTACGGAGCATACGCTGTAAGCCCTTGCCGGATGCGGCGTAAACGCCTTATCCGGCCTACCAAACATGGCACAGGTCATGTAGGCCTGATAAGCGCAGCGCATCAGGCAAGGTTTCAAGCCGGGGAAACCCGGCTTTTTTTACGTCTTAGGGGCCGTTTTCCGAGTCGCCTCGCAGGATAATCACGCCAAAAACACATATCATTTTATGAGTGCTACAGTCCGCCCATCTTCAACAACCGGCACGGACCGCCATGAAAACCAAATTTCCTGCCACGCCTCATGATGCGATTTTCAAAACGTTTTTGCGCCACGGTGAAACCGCGCGCGACTTTCTTGAAGCGCATCTGCCACCCTTTTTACGCCCCCACTGCAACCTCGATACGCTTAAGCTCGAGCCCGAAAGTTTTCTCGATGAAAAACTGCGCTCACGCTATTCCGATGTGCTCTACTCTCTGCAAACCGGTAACGGTGCAGGCTATATTTACGTCATCATCGAACACCAAAGCTCGCCGGACGATCATATGGCTTTTCGCCTGATGCGCTACGCCATCGCGGCGATGCAACGTCATCTGGATATCGGTCATAAAACCATTCCACTGGTCATTCCGATCCTGTTTTATCACGGCGAGGAAAGCCCCTATCCCCATTCAATGGACTGGATTGACGAGTTTGACGATCCGGAGCTGGCTCGCCAGGTTTTCTATAATGCCTTCCCGCTGGTGGATATCACCGTCACACCGGATGACGACATCATGCAGCATCGCAGAATGGCGCTGCTCGAGTTGCTACAAAAGCATATTCGCCAGCGCGACCTCTCAGGTTTGCTTGAGCAACTGGTGACCCTGTTACTGTTGGGATACACTACGGAAACGCAGCTAAAAGCGTTAGTGAGCTATATGTTCGTAGAAGGCAACACCGAGAACTGTAGCGCATTGCTTGAGAAACTGGCGCAGCGCGCGCCAAAGCACAGGGAGACTCTGATGACAATTGCGGAACAGTTACATCAAAAGGGGCGTGAAGAAGGTCTATCTGAAGGCCAGCGTATCGCCGCGCAGCGCATCGCGCAAACGTTGCTCAAAGAAGGCCTTGATCGTGAAAAAGTCAGCGCGATCACCGGCGTAGCGGTGGAAGAATTGCAAACAACAGCACATTAACCCACGCCCTCATACTTTCATATGAAATAAATTTGTGGTTTCGGTCACATTGTAATTAGAATGTTTCTGGTCGCAGTTACATCAGGAGCACTGAGTATGACCGTTAAAGTTATCGTCACCGATATGGACGGAACTTTTCTTAATGACGCCAAAAAGTACGATCGTGACCGTTTTCTGGCGCAGTTTGAACAGCTTCAACAGCGTGGCATTGAGTTCGTCGTTGCCAGCGGGAATCAGTATTACCAGCTCATCACCTTCTTCCCGGAAATCCAGAACCGCATCTCCTTCGTCGCTGAAAACGGCGCGCTGGTGTATGAGCACGGGCAACAGCTTTTCCACGGTGAACTGACCCATCACGAATCGCAAACAGTGATTGGCGAGCTGCTGAAGGATAAAACGCTCAACTTTGTGGCCTGCGGTCTGGAAAGCGCGTATGTCAGCGAAAACGCGCCCGATGAGTTTGTGGCGCTGATGTCAAAGCACTACTACCGCCTCAAGCGCGTCGCCCGTTATACGGATATCGACGATAAGCTGTTTAAATTCTCGCTCAACTTACCCGATGAACAGATTCCTCTGTTGATTGATAAACTGCGTGTCTCCCTCGACGGCGTGATGAAGCCGGTCACCAGCGGCTTTGGTTTTATCGATCTGATTATTCCTGGCCTGCATAAAGCCAACGGCATCAGCCGTCTGCTCAAGCGCTGGGATGTCTCACCGCAGGCGTGCGTGGCGATTGGCGACAGCGGCAACGATGCCGAGATGCTGAAGCTGGTGAAATACGCGTTTGCGATGGAAAATGCTGCCGAGAGCATTAAATCGATTGCCGATTATCAAACGGATGACAACAATCATCACGGCGCGTTAAATGTTATTCAGGCCGTGCTGGATAAAACCGGCCCCTTCCAGGCGTAAGCCTGTCCCACCCGTATAGTGCCGGATGGCGGCTTTGCCTTATCCGGCCTACCGATCCCTGCCGAATCAACCAGCAACATTTTAAACTTGCATTAACTTATTTTTAACTTAAAGTATCACTTGTAATCACTTTTACTTTCGAATGAAAGATTGCGAGGTTGATATGGCTCTTACCTTTACCCACGACACGCTGCCTGCCGATCCGAAATTAGCGATTCGCCAGATGAAGGCCGCACTGCGCGCGCAACTTGGTGATGTGCAGCAGGTTTTCGATAAGCTGACCGCAAAAATTGAAGCCCGCGTTGCCGACATTGAGGCACGAAAAGCGCAGGGTCTGCCGATATGGCCGGAGATCCCATTTAATGAAATTGCATCGGGCAACATCAGCGACGCCACTCGCGAAGAGATCAAGCGACGCGGTTGTGCGGTAATCAAAGGCCACTTCCCGCGCGAGCAGGCGTTGGCGTGGGATCGCGCCATGCTGGATTACCTGGATGCCAACCGCTTTGATGATGTCTACAAAGGCCCTGGCGACAGCTTCTTTGGCTCGCTGGAGGCGTCGCGCCCGGAAATCTACCCGATCTACTGGTCACAGGCACAGATGCAGGCCCGACAGAGCGACAATATGGCCGCCGTGCAATCGTTCCTGAACCGTCTGTGGCAGGTCGAGAGCAACGGCAAACAGTGGTTTAACCCGGACGTCAGCGTGATTTATCCCGATCGTATTCGCCGCCGCCCGCCGGGCACCACCTCGAAAGGCCTGGGCGCACATACGGATTCCGGCGCGCTGGAGCGCTGGCTGCTGCCCGCCTATCAACAGGTTTTTGCCAATGTGTTCAACGGCAGGATTGACGAATACGATCCCTGGAATGCGGCGCACCGCACCGACGTGGAAGAGTACACCGTCGATAACACCACCAAATGCTCCGTCTTCCGCACCTTCCAGGGCTGGACCGCGCTCTCGGATATGATTGCCGATCAAGGCCTGCTCCACGTGGTGCCAATCCCGGAAGCGATGGCTTACGTGTTGTTGCGTCCGCTGCTTGATGATGTGCCGGAAGATGAGCTGTGCGGCGTTGCGCCAGGCAGAGTATTGCCAATTTCCGAAAAGTGGCATCCCTTGCTTATCAAGGCGCTGACTTCAATTCCGGCGGTGGAAGCCGGTGATTCCGTATGGTGGCACTGCGATGTTATTCACGCCGTCGCACCGGTGGAAAATCAGCAAGGCTGGGGCAACGTGATGTATATCCCCGCCGCGCCAATGTGTGAGAAAAACCTCGCCTACGCCCACAAAGTGCGGGCTGCGCTGGAGAAAGGTGCTTCGCCGGGTGACTTCCCGCGCGAAGACTACGAAGTTAGCTGGGAAGGCCGCTTTACCCTTAACGACCTGAATATTCACGGCAAACGCGCGCTGGGCATGGCAGATTGATTGTCATATAGCCCTTCACGATCGACGGCGGTGTGCCCTTTGCCGGGGCGCACTCGTCGTACCGATTCCCGCACGGCTAAGCGCCCATGCAGCAGCAGCGAACCAACCGGTGCATCCGGGCGAATCAGCCGTTGTTGCAGCATCTGCACTGCTTCACTGCCCAACTCATCGCGCGGAACATGTACTGCGGTCAGCGGAACATCTTCGATGGCCGCCAGATTAAAACCATCAATGCTCATCACCGAGATGTCCTGCGGCACACGCAGGCCGCGCTGACGCAGGGCGTTAATGGCCCCGGCCGCCATAAAATCACTCCCCACCAGCAACGCTGTCGGCAGGTTTTGCCCTTTACGCGTATCCAGCCACTCACCTACTCGCTCTTCCGTGGCTTTGGCACTGAAGCTGTTGATGTTCAGCAGGTCTCTGTCGTGCTGAAAATGCAGATTATGCTGCGCCCAGGATTCACGAATGCCCGCCAGCCGCTGTTCCATGGTGTAACGGCGCAGGCACATCACATTCAGCACTTCCCTATGGCCCATTTCAAACAAATAGCGGGCAGCAAATGCGCCAATCATGCGGTGATCCGGCGCGATCGCCGGCAAACGCATGCGCTCATCGCGACAGTTGATCAACACACAAGGTTTGCCAAGATCGGCGGCCAGATCGTGGATATGCGGATCGTCAATACCGAGCAGGATCGCCGCCTGGGTTTCCGCTTCGTTCATCCGCGAGAGAAACAGCGTCGGGTCGCTGTCATTTTCTTCCAGCGGACAGTAGCGCAGGCGGACTTCGTGCGGGGCAAGCGCTTTGCTGATGCTCTGGATCACGCGGTAGTAAAAGATATCCGAACGTTCGTCGAAAGCGCGCGGCGGCGCAAAGACCATCAGACTGTTGAGCAGCAAACGCCCCGCAGCCATGCCGTCCATCACCCCCAGTTCGCGCGCCGCGTTCAGTACCAGCTCACGCGCGCGCGGGCTGGTGTTGGCTTTTCCTGCCAGCACACGCGAAACGGTACTGGCAGAAAGCCCGGTGCGCCGGGCAATTTCGGCAATTTTCAGCTTCTTTTCCATTTTGTGATCCGACTCAAATTCGCGAATGAAAGAATTTTCATAGGGCAGAAACCCTATGTAATAAGGCCTGAGACAGGCATTCATAATGTATCTCAGCCACTCATGAAAAAACGTGCACAAAACCCGCTTTCCCTGGCTTTTTTTGTCTCTTAGTCTGAATTGGTAGAACAACTTCCATACAAGCATAGCGGAAGTGTCTAAAACTAAATAATAAGTATATCAAACGGTTAATTAGATTGGTGTGACAACTCTCCACGGAGTTGCCCCACCTTACCCTACAAAATTCTGTGGAGATCCCTATGAGTCAGGGCATCAATAACGATATGACCGTCAGCAAAACCCGTCGGGTGGTGAAAAACCTGCGCTGGTGGATGCTGATCCTGTTTTTACTTGGCGTAACCGTCAACTACATCACCCGTAATTCGCTGGGTATTCTGGCGCCTGAACTGAAAACCAGCCTCGGCATCACCACCGAGCAATACTCCTGGATAGTCGGCGCATTCCAAATTGCCTATACCCTCTTCCAGCCACTGTGCGGATGGTTAATCGACGTTATCGGCCTGAAGCTCGGCTTTATGATTTGCGCATCCCTCTGGGCGTTGGCCTGCCTGCTGCACGCCGGGGCCGGAAGCTGGCTGCATCTGGCGATACTGCGTTTCTTTATGGGTGGCGCGGAAGCGGCAGCGACGCCCGCCAACGCCAAAACGATTGGCGAATGGTTCCCGAAAACCGAGCGCCCGATTGCCTCTGGCTGGGCTGGCGTGGGCTTCTCCATTGGCGCGATGCTGGCGCCGCCGATTATCTATTTTGCGCACGCGTCGTTTGGCTGGCAGGGCGCGTTTATGTTTACCGGCGTGCTGGCGATGCTGTGGGTGGTGCTGTGGTGGGCGTTCTACCATAACCCGGAAAAACATCCGAATCTGAGTAAAAGCGAGCTGGAGTATATCCGTCAGGATAACGAAGCGCCGCCGGTCAAACTCCCGTTCTTTACCGCGCTGAAAACTGTCGGCAAAAACAAACGCTTTTACGGTATCGCCATCCCTGCATTTATGGCCGAACCGGCCTGGGCGGTGTTCAGCTTCTGGATGCCGCTCTACTTCGCAAAACAGTACAACATGGATCTCAAGCAGATCGCCCTCTTCGCCTGGCTGCCGTTTCTGGCGGCAGATCTCGGCAGCGTGGCGAGCGGCTATTTAACCCGGCTTTATAAGCGTCTGTTTGGCTTCTCCCGCGTCAACTCCACCGTCGCCAGCTCCGTCACCGGCGCATTCATGATGATTTCGCTGGCGGTAGTCGCCATCACGAAAGATCCAATTATAGCCGTGGTGCTGATGTCCATCGGCGGCTTCGGTCACCAGATCATCTCCTGCATGCTCAGCGCCCTGGTGGTCGAGTCTTTCGATAAAGGCCAGATGGCAACCGTTAACGGCATGCGCGGCTCGGCGGCCTGGATCGCCAGCTTCCTCTTTTCCCTGATTATCGGGGTGACCGCCGACAAAATCGGCTTTAACCCGCTGTTTGTCGCCATGGGTATCTTCGACCTGATCGGCGCCTGTTTCCTGGTGGCATTTATTGCTGAACGTCGCGCTAAACGCGCCTGAGAGTGGATGTAAAAATGAAAACGTTGAAAAACTGGACCCTGCAAAAGCAATCTGACCACCACGTTGAACTGCTGGTCGATAGCCAGCACACCCTGTGTGTGTACGTGCTGGAAGAGAATCTGTTCCGCGTGCTGATTAAACGCAAAGGCGAGCTGGCGCTGGACAGAACCTGGAGCATCGCTCCCCAGCAGGATGTACCGTGGGAAGGGCGACATCGCGAAGATCTCAGCGGCTTTACCCTGCCCGGCTGGACGCTGACCGAGCAGGATGGCACCGTCATCGTCGCCACCGACTCCCTGCGCGCGACCGTCCACCAGCCGCTGTGGCTGGAGTGGCACTATCGCAATGCCGAAGGCGAATGGCAGCCGTTAGTCAACGATCGCCCCACCAGCGCCTATCTGTTGAACGCCCACGGCGACGGCGTGGCGCACTATCAAAGCCGTCGCAAAGATGAGCGTTTTTATGGCCTGGGCGATAAAGCGGGCGACCTGCAACGCAACGGTAAACGCTATGAGATGCGTAACCTGGACGCGATGGGCTACAACGCCGTCAGCACCGACCCGCTCTACAAACATATTCCGTTCACCATTACGCGCCGCGACGATATCAGTTTCGGCCTGTTTTACGACAACCTGAGCAGCTGCTGGCTGGACCTTGGTAATGAGATCGATAACTACCACACCGCGTACCGTCGCTGGCAGGCGGAAGCGGGCGATATCGATTACTACATCTTTACCGGCGAGCGCGTGCTCGACGTCACCAAAGCGTTTGTGCGCCTGACTGGCAAAACCCTGTTCGGGCCGAAATGGAGCCTGGGTTACAGCGGTTCCACTATGCACTACACCGATGCGCCGGATGCGCAAAATCAGCTGATGAACTTTATCCGCCTGTGCAACGAGCACGCTATTCCGTGTGACTCGTTCCAGCTTTCGTCCGGCTATACCTCGATCAACGGTAAGCGCTACGTCTTCAACTGGAACTATGACAAGGTGCCGCAGCCGAAAGTGATGAGCCAGGCGTTTCACGATGCCGGGCTGCATCTGGCGGCCAACATCAAACCGTGTCTGTTGCAGGATCATCCGCGTTATGAAGAGGTGGCGGCAAAAGGGTTGTTCATTGGTGATTCTGAAAGCGATGCGCCGGAACGCTCCAGTTTCTGGGATGACGAAGGTTCCCACCTCGATTTCACCAACCCACAAACCGTTAACTGGTGGAAAGACGGCGTCACCACACAGCTGCTGGAGATGGGGATCGACTCCACCTGGAATGACAACAACGAATTTGAAGTGTGGGACGGGGAAGCGCGCTGCCACGGTTTCGGCCAGCAAATCGCCATCAAACACATCCGCCCGGTGATGCCGCTGCTGATGATGCGCGCCTCGCTGGAAGCGCAGCAGCAGTTTGCGCCGAACAAGCGCCCTTACCTTATCTCTCGCTCCGGCTGCGCAGGGATGCAGCGTTACGTACAAACCTGGAGCGGCGATAACCGCACCAACTGGGACACCCTACGCTATAACACGCGGATGGGCCTTGGGATGAGCCTCTCTGGCCTCTATAACCTGGGCCATGACGTCGGCGGCTTCTCCGGCGATAAACCAGACCCGGAGCTGTTTGTCCGCTGGGTCCAGAACGGGGTGATGCACCCACGCTTTACCATTCACTCATGGAATGACGATCACACGGTCAACGAACCGTGGATGTATCCGGCAGTTACCCCGGCGATTCGCAGCGCCATTGAACTGCGCTATCGCCTGCTGCCGTACTTCTACACCCTGCTGTGGCAATCTCACGCAGATGACGAACCGATGCTGCGCCCGACCTTCCTCGACCACGAGCACGACGCGCAAACTTTCGAGGAGTGCGATGACTTCCTGCTGGGGCGCGATTTACTGGTCGCAAGCGTGGTTGAACCCGGACAGCGCGAGCGCCGCGTCTGGCTGCCTGATAACGAAACCGGCTGGTACGATTTTTACACCGAAGAGTGGTTCTCCGGCGGGCAGTGGATAACCCGCGATGCGCCGCTGGAAAAACTGCCGCTGCTGGTCCGCGCCGGGGCCGCCCTGCCGGTGAGCGAGCGCATCACTTTTGTCAGCGCCAAAGACGATGATACACGTGAACTGAAACTCTTCCCGGTAAAAGGTGTGGGCACCACATCCGGCCTGTTGTTCGAAGATGACGGTGAGTCGTGGGGTTATCAGAACGGGAATGCGCTGTGGGTAGAATGGGAAATGACGTGCAATGGCACCACCATCGATCTCACGATTAACACCCGCGGCGACTATCGCCCGGCATGGAAAACGTTAACAATTTCTCTGCCGAAGGATGAGAAACGTCACCTGCGTATCAACGGCCAGTTAATTGACGCATGGAAATTCGCGGAATAAAGCTGTAAAAGAGAGCGCGGCCCGATGATGGGTCGTTCTCTTATCACTACCCTTCATTTTTCCCCACCCATAATCTCAGGTATTAACTAACGCTCACCATCTTTCTGGAGATAAGGCACGGGGGTAGTGATTTGCCCTGGTCAGGGACAAAGTTATATAAAAAAACAATACAAACAATAACACTAATTACTCCTCTTTATCTCAAGCATGGCGGGTAAAATAGAAATTGAAAATAAAAAACGGAAAGTTATAATTCATCAACGCAGTTAATATTTAAAAAATTTATCTTTATCAGGATAACATCTATCACTTTATCATGCTGCTATTTTAATCAACCCATAAATAAAAGAAATTTATTTTAATGAAATACCTAAAAATATTATTAATTAGCCTGTCATGTCTGTGGTTGACAGGATGCGGGCCCGATCCGAAAGCCTATCTTGGCGAAAACATTGCAATGTGGAATACGACCATTAGTGATATTGAAAACATGATTACGCAAATATCAAGCAATGACTCGCGCGAGTTTCTTGCGGATTACAATGATAATGTGCTTCGCCATAAAAAAGGTGTCCAGGACCGTCTGAAGATATGGCATGAAATGGAAGAAAAAAAGGGTGTACCCGATGATGCTAAAGATCTCCAAAATGCAACTTATCGTTATTTAGAACAAGTCGTTAAAACAGATGAAAGCCTGGAGGCGCTCACTGTACTGGCAGGTGATAAAAATATTAAAGATGATGAATTCCAGACAAAAAAAGAACAACTCACACAATCTTTTGAGGAAATCAGTCAGCCAGCCGATATGTTAAGTAAAGAACAAGAAAAATTTGCAAAAGCGCATAACATTAAAATCACAATCGCTAGCTGGTCTGCGTATCATTAATGACAAATTAAAAAAATTGCCGGACTCAGTCCGGCATCATAGCAACAACAAATCTTCTATTTACTCAATTCCGCGCGCGCATGTGCAGATGAAATATATTGCCCAACGATCTGTGACATCGTTACAGCATCGAGTTTAACTTTTTTCCCCTCTTCTTCGCAGCAAGGGCTGCTGACAACGACGACGACCCGGCTTTCCTGAGGTTCATAACGGAATACCTGCATACAGCGTTTGGTGGTGATATTCAGCCTATCGCCATTGCGCACATAAAGATGGAGCATCGCGACGCCGGAGATGACGACTACCTCATAACGTTCAACGTATTCGAGCGGGAGTGGCTGCGGAAGATAGATGCTGGTGATGCTTTGCGATGTCAATGTGAACAACGACTGACGAGACCGTTGTAATGCCACGTTCCCCAGCATACCCAGCGGGAGACCAATCAGCGTAAACAGCCAGCATATCCCGCTAAGGTGTTGAAAGAGCACCAGATAGCCCCCACCAAACATCAACACAATACCCACGATCATCATGGTCCATGCCATCGATGAGGAAGACCATATAGCCTTAGTTTCTGTCGCCAGTGCTGCTTCTGCCTCGATTTCCTCGCGTATCTCGGCGCGCACTGGTTCAATCTCCTGAGATATCTCACAAGATAATGCGCTGGCAACGGGCGCGAATAACGCGGGGAAGAAGAGGTTCTCTTCTGGCGCAACGGCACGAGAGGCCTGTATCAGCAGTCCTTCATCGAGTGAAAGATTAAGGGCTGTGATACGCGTGCGGGTCGTGGGATGGCTATCCATGGGATGTGCAATTTCACTGTCGATGCTGGCAAGGACATCAAGCGGCCCCAGCTTTTGCAACGCAGAGATCAGACCTTCTGTCCAATTGTCACTGCTCTTTCGCCCGCGAAGAACGTCCTCCAGAAAGTGCTCAACGGGCTCACTCAGCGCCGATATTCTCAGCAATGCGCAGGCAAAGGCCGAAGAGGAGGATACGCGAGCCCCGGTTTCATCGGCGGCGAGTTCCCGGATGCGACTCCAGTGGTTCACCGTCTCATGGAAGGTTTGTAAAAACCACATCGCCATATCCAGAGCGGAATAGAGTACCAGGCGGTCTATCCAGGCATCCTGCATGTTTTTGGCCATCTGTTGCAGGCTATTTTGCATGCCCGCGTAGAGGGGCGCGAAACGCAGGCTATACTGCGTATCCTCACCGGTAAAATGACCTAATTCATGCCCCACGACAGCGGCAATCTCCGCTTCGTTAAGGAGTGACAGATACGTCAGCGGTAAATAGAGTGTATTCCCCGTTAAGCGCTCGCCCTTTTCAATTTGGACGGGGTTGGCCGTGACATAAAAGCAGTCAAAAAACCCCGCGACAATGTTATCCGGTGGCGTAAGCTGCGCCTGAGAGGTAAGGCCCCGAACCCACTGCCAGAGTTCGGGCGCCTGCATTTCCGGCAGATTGACACCTATCACCCGCGAATCTTCAGGATTAAACAGGGCAAAGCATCTACGCACAGAAAAGAAACTTTTAATGATCATCCAGAATATGGCAAATACCGCTATCACCATGGCGAACAGCAATTTCAGACCGCCACCATTCATCTCTACGTGACCCATAGTCCAGATAATTTCTGAGAGCACTAAGGCAACGGTCGCGAGGCCGCAAAAAAGAATTTCGCCAACCATCATGAAGGGTAGTAGTCGTCGGCAGAAATTAAACTTTTGGATGAGTACATCCTGGGAACGTCGCGAAGTGCGTGCACTGGCCTTACATACCATCACCGCGCTTCCCAGAATAAACATCGCCACCAGACTTAAGAGAAGCGCCAGCATGGCTAATCCAAACTGGATAATTTCTATATCGTCAGCATTATCACTTGCCCGCCAGCATTTCCATAATCCATATATAAAGAGAAACAGAGGGGTATAAAAAAGATTAAGCACTCTTTTTCTTTCCATAGAAAACGTCATCCATTTAAATTAAGAATATTATTGATCAATTTAATTGCAGTGCTTTATGTATTTAATAAATAAACCACCTTGCAAAATTCATTGTATATCAGCAATAGATTAAAATTAAACTTTGTTTTCTATAATAAAAAAGAGTTGAAACGGAAGAAAAAAAGTGGCTGGAAACACAAATAACTCTCTGCGCTTCCAGCCCTTATATTACTCGATACCCTTACTACGCAGGTAATCTTCGTAATTACCGGTGAAGTCAATCACGCGCTCCGGCGTAATTTCAATCACGCGCGTCGCCAGTGAGCTCACAAATTCACGGTCGTGGGAAACAAAGATCAGCGTGCCCGGATACATTTCCAGCGCCATGTTCAGCGATTCAATGGATTCCATATCCAGGTGGTTGGTCGGTTCATCCATGACCAGCACGTTCGGTTTTTCCATCATCAGTTTACCGAACAGCATGCGACCTTTCTCACCACCGGAAAGTACTTTCGCTGGTTTCTTGATATCGTCCTGGCTGAACAGCAGGCGACCAAGAATGCTGCGCACCGCCTGTTCGTCGTCGCCTTCCTGTTTCCACTGGCTCATCCATTCGAAGACGGTCAGGTCATTTTCAAATTCGAATTCATGATCCTGCGCGTAGTAGCCGATTTGCGCGTTTTCGGACCATTTCACCGTACCGTGATCCGGCGTTAAATCGCCCATCAGGGTTTTCATCAGCGTGGATTTACCGACGCCGTTGGTCCCCAAAATCGCCAGCTTCTCGCCCACTTCCAGCAGCAGGTTAACGCCTTTAAACAGCGGGCCGTTATCAAAGCCTTTGCTGAGCGCTTCCACTTCCAGCGCGTTACGGAACAGCTTCTTATCCTGCTCAAAACGAATGAACGGGTTCTGACGGCTGGACGCTTTGACTTCGTCGAGTTTGATTTTATCAATCTGGCGCGCGCGGGACGTTGCCTGGCGAGATTTAGAGGCGTTGGCGCTAAAGCGGCTGACGAAGGATTGCAGGTCAGCAATCTGCGCTTTTTTCTTGGCGTTATCGGCCAGCAGACGCTCACGCGCCTGGGTCGCGGCAGTCATGTATTCGTCATAGTTACCGGCGTAGACGCGCAGCTCACCGTAGTCGAGATCCGCCATGTGGGTACAGACCATGTTCAGGAAGTGACGGTCGTGCGAAATGATGATCATGGTGCTGTCGCGCTCGTTCAGCACCTGCTCCAGCCAGCGAATGGTGTCGATGTCCAGGTTGTTGGTCGGTTCATCGAGCAGCAGAATATCCGGGTTAGAGAACAGCGCCTGCGCCAGAAGCACACGCAGTTTCCAGCCAGGTGCGACTTCGCTCATCGGGCCGTAATGCTGTTCCAGCGGAATCCCCACGCCCAGCAGCAGTTCACCGGCACGCGCTTCGGCGGAATAACCGTCCATTTCGCCGTAGAGCACTTCGAGGTCGGCCACTTTATAGCCATCTTCTTCGCTCATTTCCGGCAGCGCGTAGATGCGATCGCGTTCTTGTTTAACTTCCCACAGTTCACCGTGTCCCATGATGACCGTATCCAGAACGCTGAACTCTTCGAAGGCGAACTGATCCTGACGCAGCTTACCGATGCGCTCGTTCGGGTCGAGAGAGACGTTGCCCAGCGTCGGCTCAAGGTCGCCGCCGAGGATTTTCATAAAGGTGGATTTGCCGCTCCCGTTAGCGCCAATCAGGCCGTAACGGTTGCCGCCGCCAAATTTGACGGAGATGTTTTCGAACAGCGGCTTACTGCCAAACTGCATGGTAACGTTGCTGGTAACTAACACGGAAGTATCCTGAGGAATGTGACAAACCGCCTATTATGCCACAATTCCGAATTAAAATCGCCCGCCTTCGTAACGCGCTAAACTGTCACCTAAGTGAAAAAAATGTGATTTCGTACACATCCGAATTCCCTGTTGCCGGGAATGCACATATAATGCGCTTCCATCATACATCCGATTTTCCAACCACAGCCTGAGTGGCACTGATATCTCGAACAACATGAACATGAAATTAACAACACTTTTCGCTGCGGCGCTTGCAGTCGTTGGCTTCTGTAAAACCGCATCCGCAGTGACATATCCGTTACCGACGGATGGTAGTCGTGTCATTGGTCAGAATCAGGTGATCACCATCCCTGAAAATAACAAGCAGCCGCTGGAATACTTTGCGGCGCAGTATCAGATGGGTCTTTCCAATATGCTGGAAGCGAACCCAGGCGTGGATACGTATCTGCCGAAAGGCGGCACCGTGCTGACCATTCCGCAGCAGCTGATTCTGCCGGATACCGTGCATGAGGGTATCGTCATCAACAGCGCGGAAATGCGTCTGTACTACTATCCGAAAGGCACGAATACCGTGATCGTGCTGCCAATCGGTATTGGCCAGTTGGGGAAAGACACCCCGATCAACTGGACCACCAAAGTAGAGCGTAAGAAAGCAGGCCCGACATGGACGCCGACGGCAAAAATGCACGCAGAATATGCCGCAGCAGGCAACCCGCTGCCGGCAGTGGTTCCGGCTGGCCCGGATAACCCGATGGGCCTTTACGCGCTGTATATTGGCCGCCTGTATGCGATTCACGGCACCAACGCCAACTTTGGTATCGGCCTGCGTGTGAGCCACGGTTGTGTGCGTCTGCGTAACGAAGACATCAAATTCCTGTTCGAAAGTGTGCCGGTCGGCACCCGCGTTCAGTTTATTGATGAGCCGGTGAAAGCGACCACCGAACCGGATGGCAGCCGCTTCATCGAAGTTCACAACCCACTGTCTACGACCGAAGCACAGTTCGAAGGCGGTGAAACTGTTCCGGTTACGCTGAACTCTTCTGTGCAGAAAGTGACCTCTCAGTCTGACGTAGACCAGGACGTGCTGAACCAGGCGATTCAGAGCCGTGCCGGTATTCCGATTCGTCTGAACTGATTCGGTTCAGATGCAAAAATGGCGAAGCTGATGCTTCGCCATTTTTTTGGGGTAATACCCTCACCCATTATTCACCATCACAAACCCGCCGTGGTCATAGCGATAATGGCAGTGCGCATACTCCAGCGGCGTACCGTCTTCCAGATAAATAACCTGCTCCAGCTCCAGCACCGGATCGGTCTCGTCGCAGTTGAGATACTCTCTGTCGCGAGCATCCGGCTTACAGGCTCGCACCACGCGATAAGAGCCCATCATCTTCAAGCCCAGCGTCTCGCGCACGTAGCGGAATACCGAACTTTCCAGATGTGATTTATTGAGCCCCGGCACCAGCGCAACCGGCATCACCGTCATATCCAGCGAAATCGGTTCACCGTTCACTAAACGCAAGCGAATAAAATCATAGACCGGCGCATCGGCACTCATCAGCAGCGAGGCTTGCTCTTTTTCATTCGGGAAGCGCACCTCAAAGGCAATCACCTGGCTTGTCACCTCGCCGAGGTGCCGCCAGGTTTCCGTTGCGCCGAAGTAGTCGCTGCCCGCGACATCCCACTGCGAAAGCTGGCGGAAGTTTTTACGCACAAACGTCCCCTGCCCCTGACGCGCGTAGATAATGCCTTCAACAATCAGCTGGCGCATCGCCTGCTGAATGGTCATGCGGCTGGTGTTGAATTCAGCCGCCAGCGCCAGCTGATCGGGCAGCGGCTCCGTCGCCGGATAACGCTGGCTCTGAATACGCTGCTTAATTTCCTGTGCGATGGAGAGGTACTTCGCCGCCATCTTCCGCTCCTTAATGGGTGTTACATCTCTTCGCCGTTGCTGTGAATCACCCGCTTCAACCACGCGTAGCTTTTCTTCGGCACGCGGCGCAAATCTTTCAAATCATGGTTTTCCCGGTTCACATACACCACGCCATAACGCTTACGCATGTCGCCCTGGGAGCTGAGAATATCAATTAACCCCCAGCCCAGATAGCCTATCACCTGTGCGCCATCCTCAAAAATGGCCTCTTTCATAGCATTGATGTGGTCGCGATGATAGGCGATGCGGTAATCATCGGCGACGGGCGTTTCGCCGTCCCAGGATTCAATCACCCCGATGCCGTTCTCTATCGGGAAGACCGGCAGACGCCAGTCGTTATAGTATCGCGTAATGATGCTGCGGAACCCAAGCGGATCGATTTGCCAGTTCCATTCAGTGGCTTTGAGGTGTGGGTTGGGCGTATCGCCAAACAGCATATAGTTATTGACGGCAGTACCTTGCGGGATGGGATCGCTGCTCAGCGTACGGCTGGCGTAGTAACTGAAGGCCATATAATCATTTTTGAGCGTCGCAAGCGCGGCGAGGTCTTCCTCGCGATAGATATCACGCAGACCTTCGCGTTCGACAAACGCCATCACTTCCGGGCTGTAGCCCTGCCCCGCAAACGCGCGTAGCAGATTCTGGTTGAAGAATTCGTCGAGTTGACGGGCGCAGAACACATCGCGCGGTTTGCAGGTTGCCGGGTACACCTGGGCGTGCGCCAACATGCCGCCCATCAGTTTTCCGGGTTTGGTTTCATGCAGATAGTGCGTGAGATGCGCGTGCGCCATCATCACGTGGTGCTGAATCTGGTAAAGCTCGCGCAACGTTTTCTCACCCTGCATATAACCGGAAATCAAAAACGCTTCCGGCATATGGTAAAGGTTCTGTTCATTGAAGGTGAGCCACCAGGTCACCTGGTCGCCAAAGCAGTCGATCATTTTTTTGCCGTAGCGGATGAATGCGTCCATCACCCGACGATCGGTAAAGCCGTTGTATTTTTCCGCCAGCGCCAGCGGCATGTCGAAGTGATAGAGGCAAATCATCGGCGCGATGCCGCGCGCCATAAGCCCATCGATAAAGCGTTGATAAAACGCGATACCTTCTTCATTAAACTCACCGTCGCCGTCCGGGCAAACGCGGCTCCAGGCGATCTGGAAGCGATAGCAGTTCATGCCCAAATCCTGCATTAAATCAAAATCTTCTTCGAAGCGATGGTAGCTATCGGTGGCAACCTTCCAGTCAGAGGCGTTCTCTTTCGGCTCGCGAATGTCATACACCGACATCCCCTTCCCGCCCTCATTCCATGCGCCTTCAGTTTGCATGCTGGAAACAGAGTTTCCCCAAAGAAAATTAGCTGGCAGTGTATTCATCATGACGCCCTCAAAATATGACTAGTCAAATAACATATATGACTAGTCATATTAGAAAGCGGCGCGCGGCGCAACGAAAAGGCTCACGTTTTGTGAGCCTGTCCGAAAGATTAAAGGTGACCGAGGAGATGCAGCAGGCCGTAACCTGTCAACGCCGCCCACAGCAGCATGGGCAGAGAATAGAGATGGAAGCGCCACCAGATACGGCGATCGTTCGCCATACGTAGCGCAATCAGGTTGGCAAGCGATCCGGGCAACAGGCCAAAACCGCCGACGTTCACCGCCCAGGCGAGCAGAACAGAAGGCGGCACATAGTTCAGCAGCAAAATCGTTGACGGCACGTTGCTGATCACCTGCGAGAGGCCGATCGCCGTAAGCCACAAAGAACCGTCCGACAGTTGCCCGACGCCATGCAGCGAATGCTGCAATGCCGGCAGTTGCGTCAGCAGATGCACATCAATAAACATCGCCATAAAGACCAGCAGCAGGGTCCAGTCGACGCTATAAACCACACGCCGCTCCAGCAGCAGGAAGCCCACGGCCACGCACACAAGCCCCCATAGTTCGAGCTTCATCTCCAGCGCCGCGAGAAAAACCAGATAGAAGGCCAGGCAGCACCACACCAGCTTTGGCCGCCATGACGGTGTGGCATCGCTGCTTTGAAATTGCAGTTTTTTCGCCGGGAAACAGCACCAGCACAGCACGAGCAGCGTCGCCATCATCGCCAGCGCCAGCGGCAACATTTGCAACGTAAAGGCCGGGAAGCTCAGGCCGGATCGGCCCCACAGCAAAATATTCTGCGGGTTGCCGATGGGCGTCAGCAGTGAACCGGCGTTCACCGCCAGGGCCTCGAAAATAATCAACCGGTTAACCGGAATGGCGCACCATTTTTTTAGCGTCAGGGTGAGCGGCACAATGATAAACAGCGCCACATCGTTGGTCAGAAAGGTCGATAGCAGCGCCGCTGCCAGCACCATAAAGATAGCCAGCTGTCGTTCGGTAACGAAACGCCGCGCCATCTTACGCCCGAGCACATCAAAATAGCCGCTCTGTTCAACGCCTTTGGTGAGCAGCATTAAACCGCTCAGGGTGATGATGGTGTGCCAGTCAATCGCTGCGGGCCAACGCGCCGGCGCAAACGGAACCAGAAAAGTGAGGATGACGCCGATGAGCAGCAACAGATGCAGAAAACGATCGCGCGCCAGCGACCGAATAAAAGGAGGTGTCATTCAACGTACTGCCCATGTTTTTGGGTAAACTGGCGGAACATGTCCAGCGTCTCTTCGCTGACATGGTGTTCAATGCCTTCGGCATCACGGCGGGCGGTGTCCTGGCTGACGCCCAGCGCGAGTAAAAAGCTCTCGACGACCTGATGACGCTCGCGGCTCTCCTGAGCCAGCTTCTCGCCTTCAGGCGTTAAGAAAACGCCGCGCCACGGGATCTGCTCGATAAGTCCCACGCCTGCCAAACGTTTTAACATTTTCGCGACAGTTGGCTGTGACACGCCGAGCCGCGCGGCCATATCCACCTGACGCGCCTCGCCCACTTCGCGGATCAAATCGGAAATCAGCTCAACATAGTCATCAATCAGCTCGCGGCGATGCGCTTCCCGCACCTGACGGAAGCCTTCAACGTGTTCTTCCACATTCACCAGCTGCGTCACTTTTTTTGTTGTTGGCTTACCTGCGCGGCGGTTCATAGCACTTCCTCATCGGTGTGACGCGTCAAAGCATCTTATAAATTGCCCCCATTGTAATGGATCGTGCTCTGAGTACAAAAATTTAACGTTTAGCCATAGCTATAAAATATAGCCTGTGCTATATCTGTATGTAATGCAATCACTCATCACGGAACGACGAGCGCAAAAGCAGGAGGTTACCATGAACGAATTCAAGAGGTGTTTACGCGTGTTTAGTCACTCTCCTTTTAAAGTCCGCTTAATGCTGGTTAACATGCTGTGCGACATGATCAACAGCAAACCCCAGCAGGACAACAAACCTAACTAATGCGGCGTCGCGGTACGCCGCTTCATTTTTCTGTCATTTTTCTCTGGCAGACTTCCCTGTCATGCTCAAAAACCCCACATTTTTTCCGCTTTTGTAATCGCCTTCGCAAAACATTTCGTTATGGGTAGTTGACCAAAAACAGCGCGCGCTTTATCTTCGTGCGGCCCTGCACTTTTGCGGCTCGCAGTTGCGGAGCTTCCCCTTCTCTTTACGCAATAATGTCCGGCAAAAAAGCCCCTTGACGCCAGGGGACGCACATGGCGTTTTTATAGTTGCGATTTATGAATGTCACGCTGAAAGAAACTCTCGCCGCCCGTGGAATCACCCTGAGCCCGTGGACGGGACTCTATTTCCTGCAATCACTGCTGATCAACCTGGCGCTGGGCTACCCCTTCAGCCTGTTGTATGCGGTGGCATTTACCTGCGTGCTCCATTTAGTGTGGCGAGCCGCGCCAAAAGTCCAGAAAGTGGTGCTGGGTCTTTATTCTCTGGTGGCCGCGCTCTATTTTCCGTTCAGCCAGGCTTACGGCGCGCCGAACTTTAATACCCTGCTGGCGCTGCATTCGACAAACGTCGAAGAATCCACCGAGATGTTTACCATCTTCCCGTGGTACAGCTATCTGGTGGCGCTGTTTATTTTTGCCCTTGGCGTCATTGCCGTGCGCCGCAAGGCAAGCCCGGTAAAACGCTGGGGTAAAATGGAAACCCTGTGCCTGATCTTCAGCGTCGGCACCTTCTTCGTGCAGCCGATTCAAAACCTGGCGTGGGGCGGTGTCTTTAAGCTCAAAGATACCGGCTACCCGGCATTTCGCTTCGTGAAAGACGTCATCGTTAACAATAACGAAGTGATTGACGAGCAGCAGCGCATGGCGCAGTTCGCGCAAATGAAGGATACCTGGACGGTGACCGCCGTGAAGCCGAAATATCACACCTATGTGGTGGTGATTGGTGAAAGCGCGCGTCGCGATGCGATGGGCGCATTTGGCGGCCACTGGGACAACACGCCGTTTGCCAGTTCGGTGAATGGCTATCTGTTTAACGATTACATCGCCGCCAGCGGTTCAACGCAGAAATCGCTGGGGCTGACCCTTAACCGCGTCGTCGATGGTAAACCGCAGTATCAGGATAACTTTGTTACCCTCGCTAACCGCGCAGGTTTCCAGACCTGGTGGTTCTCCAACCAGGGGCAAATCGGTGAGTATGACACCGCCATCGCCAGCATCGCCAAACGCGCAGATGAAGTGCAGTTCCTCAAAAGCGGCGACTTTGAAGCGGATAAAAACACCCAGGACACGGCGCTGTTGAAGATGACCGCGCAGGTCTTCGCGTCGCAGCGTACTCAGCCGCAGCTCATCGTGCTGCATTTGATGGGTTCTCACCCGCAGGCCTGCGACCGCACGCACGGCAAGTATGATGTGTTTGTGCAATCGAAAGAGACGTCTTGCTATCTCTATACCATGACGCAAACCGACGACTTGCTGCGCCAGTTGTACGATCAGCTACGCAACAGCGGCGACAGCTTCTCGCTGGTGTACTTCTCCGATCACGGGCTGGCGTTTAAAGAGCGCGGAAAAGAGGTGCAGTACCTGGCGCACGACGATAAATTCCAGCAGAATTTCCAGGTGCCCTTTATGGTGCTGTCGAGCGATGACAAGGCGCATAAGGTCATTAAGGCGCGACGTTCAGCGAATGATTTCCTTGGGTTCTTCGCCCAATGGACGGGCATCAAAGCGAAAGAAATTAGCCAGCGCTATCGTTTTATCTCAGAACAGAAGGCAGGGCCGGTGTACATCACCAACTTCCAGTTGCAGAAGGTAGATTACAACCATCTGGGGACGGACCTGTTTACAACGAAGAGTCGTTAACCCATGCCTGATGGCGCTTCGCTTATCAGGCCTACGAATCGATGCGGTTGTAGGCCGGGCAAGCGCAGCGCCCCCGGCAAAAAAACAGGCAAAAAAAATCCGCCACAAGGGCGGATTTTTCATATCACCGAAGTGATTAGAAGCGGTAACCAACACCGGCAATCCAGGTGCCGACGTCAACGCTACGAATGCGAGACTGCTCGTAAGAGAAGTCCAGAGCAACGTTTTCGATCGGGTTGAACTGCAGGCCCGCACCGTAAGAGAAACCGTAATCGCTGGTGTCGTGTTTGTTCGGCAGATCAGCAGTCTGGAATTTACCGTAACCAACACCTACTACGCCGTAGATGCTTGCCCAGTCGTTCAGACGGTAAGCAGGACCTGCGGTGATGCCGTAGTACTGTGATTTATGGTAGTTGTTGTCGCTGGAGCTACGGTCTTTTTCGGTGTAAGTAAAGGAACCGATAACGCCCAGCGGTTGGTCGTCCATTTCATAGCGGTATTTCAGGTTGAAACCGTTAGCTTTGTTAGCAACGCCCTGCATATCGCTCTGAGCGTAACCGCCAGTAACGGTAGAAGTTGCAGCTACTGCGGTACCTGCGGATACAGCCAGAACAGCGGCCAGTGCTGAAAGACATGCAATTTTTTTCATAACCACCTCAAATGTGCTTCAAGTAAATCCGTAAGTTTTAAATATATCAAAAATTGTTAGGAAACTCTTTCGAACTTGTGATGTCTAAACCTGCCTTTGATGTAACTAAAAATTTCCGGGCAGGGTTATCTCTTTCAAACATCACAGGTTTTCCCGGAATACCAGACTAGTATCACACAGTGATTTCATCACATTATTCCAGATAATTCCTAGTTTGACAGATTAATAATCCATCGACTAAGGACATTCTAACGTTTCGCGGGCGGATTTTTTTCAACAATTCCTCAACCGTAGCCTGGTATTTCATTTACACTGCTTTTTTTACTCCGTTTGACACAAATTGACAGGAAAAAGATGTCTGGCTTGCTCCGCAAATCTCCCGCATGGATGCCCGTGTTTGTTCTCATCGTGTCGATGCTCTCCATCCAGAGCGGCGCATCACTCGCTAAGTCGCTGTTTCCGTTAATTGGCGCACCGGGTGTCACCGCCCTGCGTCTGGCGCTTGGCACGCTGATTCTGGTTATCGTCTTTAAGCCGTGGCGACTGCGTTTTGCTAAAGAGCAACGTCTGCCGCTGCTTTTCTACGGGCTATCGCTGGGCGCAATGAACTATATGTTCTATCTCTCTATTCAGCGCATTCCGCTGGGGATTGCCGTTGCCCTGGAGTTCACCGGGCCGCTGGCCGTTGCGCTGTTCGCCTCTCGCCGCGCGGTGGACTTTATCTGGGTTATCCTCGCCGTGCTCGGCCTCTGGTTCCTGCTGCCGTTGGGTCAGGACGTGGCGCATGTCGATCTTACCGGCGCGCTGCTGGCGCTTGGCGCAGGCGCAGGCTGGGCCATCTATATATTAAGCGGCCAACGCGCCGGTGCGGAACATGGCCCGGCGACGGTGGCGATGGGTTCTTTAATTGCAGCCGTCATTTTTGTGCCGCTTGGCGTATTGCAGTCTGTTGATGTGAGCTGGCACTGGTCTATTCTGCCGGTCGGCCTGGCCATTGCCGTGCTGTCAACTGCCCTGCCCTATTCACTCGAAATGCTGGCCCTGACCCGCTTACCGACGCGCACCTTCGGCACCCTGATGAGCCTCGAACCCGGCCTGGCTGCTATTTCAGGGATGATCTTCCTCGGCGAAACGCTGACGGGCACGCAGACGTTGGCGCTGGCGGCCATTATTGCCGCGTCGATGGGGTCAACGCTCACCATGCGTCGCGAAACAAAAATTCAGAAAGTAGATGTACCCTAAATAATTCGAGTTGCAGGAAGGCGGCAAGTGAGAGAATCCCCAGGAGCTTACTCAAGTAAGTGACTGGGGTGAACGAACGCAGCCAACGCATCTGCAACTTGAAGTATGACGGGTATGTAAGTTAAAGCTTAATGTCGCTATTAGACCGATAGGCAGAGTCAGAATTTTCTATCCGGAAGTCGGTGCTATACTTATTGCCAGTTAATACTGGAACGCACAACATCAAGAGGATATGAGATTATGAGTACCGCTAAACTGGTCAAATCAAAAGCATCCAATCTGCTTTATACCCGCAACGATGTCGCTGACAGCGAGAAAAAAGCCACTGTCGAGTTGCTGAATCGCCAGGTGATCCAGTTCATTGACCTGTCTCTGATTACCAAACAGGCCCACTGGAATATGCGCGGAGCTAACTTTATTGCCGTTCATGAAATGTTGGATGGCTTCAGGACTGCGCTTACCGATCATCTGGATACCATGGCTGAACGTGCCGTACAGCTGGGCGGCGTGGCGCTGGGTACAACCCAGGTCATCAACAGCAAAACCCCGCTGAAAAGCTACCCGCTGGACATCCACACCGTTCAGGATCACCTGAAAGAGCTGGCTGACCGTTACGCAATCGTCGCTAACGACGTGCGTAAAGCCATCGAAGAAGCGAAAGATGAAGACACTGCGGATATCTTAACTGCGGCTTCACGCGATCTGGATAAATTCCTGTGGTTCATCGAAGCTAACATCGAATAACCATAGGTTATTCTTATTACCCCCTCATCGGGGAGATGAGGGGGTTTGCACCATCCGGGTGCGCCCTTCTGTTAAAAACCCTCGCCTAAGTAAACTATTTGTAATAATCACTTCACACAATCGTTAATAAAAGATTGTTTTATCACCGCCACTTGCGTTAAAAAACAGCATGAATTGCGAAACAGGCATACTGCACCATCACAAAGCCCCATCATGGTGCAATCGGGTCTGTCAGTCGCCGAAATCGTGCATCACTGGCTTTCTCTTTTGTTGAAAAACAATAAGTTGAAAAGTTGGCATGATTCTTTCATAGCTCGTACGTTCTCGCAGGGGATTGCCCCGTGGATATAAAAGGAAATGTTATGAAGTCTTTGTTTAAAGTTTCCCTGGCTGCACTTACCCTGGCGTTTGCCGTCTCCTCTCAGGCTGCTGAGAAGAAACTGGTTGTGGCAACCGATACGGCGTTCGTTCCGTTTGAGTTCAAACAGGGCGATAAATACGTCGGTTTCGACGTTGACCTGTGGGCCGCTGTCGCCAAAGAGTTGAAACTGGACTACACCCTGAAACCAATGGATTTCAGCGGCATCATCCCGGCACTGCAAACCAAAAACGTTGACCTGGCGCTGGCCGGTATCACCATCACGGAAGAGCGCAAAAAAGCGGTCGACTTCTCTGACGGTTACTACAAAAGCGGCCTGCTGGTGATGGTCAAAGCCAACAACAACGACGTGAAAAGCGTGAAAGATCTGGACGGTAAAGTGGTTGCCGTGAAGAGCGGTACCGGCTCCGTGGATTACGCGAAAGCCAATATCAAAACCAAAGATCTGCGTCAGTTCCCGAACATCGATAACGCGTACATGGAACTCGGCACCAACCGCGCTGACGCCGTGCTGCACGATACCCCGAATATTCTTTACTTCATCAAAACCGCAGGCAACGGCCAGTTTAAAGCGGTAGGTGACTCACTGGAAGCACAGGACTACGGCATTGCCTTCTCCAAAGGCAATGACGAACTGCGTGAAAAAGTGAACGGCGCGCTGAAAACCCTGCGTGAAAACGGCACCTATAACGAAATCTACAAAAAATGGTTCGGTACTGAGCCTAAATAAGATTGACTGAGATTACCGTGCCCGGTTGCGCACTGCGCACCGGGCACGTTTTTTAGCGCACCCTTTTAGTGAGCTATTGTTCTTCCACCACGGTAACAGGAACACATTATGCAGTTTGACTGGAGCGTCATCTGGCCGGCCATTCCAATTTTGCTGGATGGCGCCAAAATGACTCTGTGGATTTCGGTCCTTGGCCTCGCCGGGGGTATTGTTATCGGTCTGCTGGCCGGTTTAGCCCGTACCTATGGCGGCTGGATTTCAAACCACATTGCCCTTGTTTTTATCGAAGTGATTCGCGGCACGCCAATCGTCGTACAGGTGATGTATATCTACTTCGCCCTGCCGATGGCCTTCCCGGATATTCGCATCGATACCTTCTCCGCCGCCGTGATCACCATCATGATCAACTCCGGCGCCTATATCGCGGAAATTACCCGTGGTTCCGTGCTGTCGATTCATAAGGGCTTCAGCGAAGCCGGGCTGGCGCTGGGCCTGTCTCGTCGCGAGACCATTCGCCATGTGATTATGCCGCTGGCGGTTCGCCGCATGCTGCCTGCGCTGGGTAACCAGCTGATTATCAGCATCAAAGATACCTCGCTGTTTATCGTTATCGGCGCGGCCGAATTGACCCGCAGCGGCCAGGAAATTATCGCCGGTAACTTCCGCGCGCTGGAAATCTGGACCGCCGTCGGTGTGATTTACCTGATCATTACTCAGGTACTGAACATCGTGCTTCGCATTCTTGAAAGAAGGATGAAAATCCTGTGATTGAATTTAAAAACGTTTCCAAGCACTTTGGCAAAACCCAGGTGCTGCACAATATCGACCTCAACGTGAAACAGGGCGAAGTGGTGGTGATTATCGGGCCGTCCGGTTCCGGTAAATCCACGCTGCTGCGCTGCATTAATAAGCTCGAAGAGATCACCAGCGGCGATCTGATTGTCGATGGGCTGAAGGTCAACGACCCGAAAGTGGATGAGCGCCTGATTCGTCAGGAAGCCGGGATGGTGTTCCAGCAGTTCTATCTCTTCCCGCACCTGACGGCGCTGGAGAACGTGATGTTCGGCCCACTGCGCGTACGCGGTACACAAAAGGCAGAGGCGGAAAAACTGGCGAAAGAGCTGCTGGCGAAAGTGGGCCTCGCGGAACGCGCGCATCACTACCCGTCTGAGCTCTCCGGCGGCCAGCAGCAGCGCGTGGCGATTGCCCGTGCGCTGGCGGTGAAACCGAAGATGATGCTGTTTGATGAGCCGACCTCGGCCCTTGACCCGGAACTGCGTCATGAAGTGCTGAAAGTAATGCAGGATCTGGCGGAAGAAGGCATGACGATGGTTATCGTGACCCATGAAATCGGCTTTGCCGAGAAAGTGGCATCGCGATTGATCTTTATCGATAAAGGCCGTATTGCCGAAGATGGCGACCCGCAGGTGTTGGTGAAAAATCCACCGAGCCAGCGTTTGCAGGAGTTTTTGCAGCACGTTTCTTGAGGCTTAAGCTCGCGCAAGCGTGCGGGCTTTTCCCCCTCATCTGGCCCTCTCCCTCAAGGGAGAGGGAACTGTCCGAGCCCCGTATTTCTCTCAAAATCCCTCCCCCTTCCCCTCGCAATCTATACTTAACCCTTTGTGATTGTTGCTTTCGGAGGGACTCGTGCCATACATCCTGCTGTTTTTGCTCGCTCTTATCAGCGCACCGCTGCATGCGGTAACCATCCCCGGCGTAACATCGACCACCAGCGATACTACCGCCAGCGAGCCCGACGCCGCGCAGAAAAAAGCGGCCTATTCTGCGCTTGCCGATGTACTGGAAAACGACGCGTCGCGCAAAGAGCTGATTGAACAGCTACGCCACGCTGCCGCCACGCCCCCTCCGGAAGCCGCGCCGACCCTGACGCCACCCGATGTGAAAGAGGAAAAAACGGTGCTGGAGAACGTGACCGATATAACGCGTCACTACGGCGGCGAGTTCTCGACCCGTTTCGCCCAGCTATGGCGCAACATCTCGACCGCGCCACATAAACCGTTTCACACGGCGACCTTCTTCAATGCCGTCACCCATTTTCTGATGCTGGCGGCGCTGGTCTTTGCTTTTTATGGCCTGGTGCGTCTGTGCGCCTTGCCGCTGTATCGCAAAATGGGGCGCTGGGGGCGGCACAAGAACCGTGACCGCAGCAACTGGTTGCAGCTTCCGGCGATGATCACCGGCGCGCTGATTATCGATTTACTGCTGCTGGCGCTGACGCTGTTTATCGGTCAGCTACTGAGCGACAATTTAAATGGCGGAAACAGCACCATCGCTTTCCAGCAGAGTCTGTTCCTCAACGCCTTTGCGCTGATTGAGTTTTTCAAAGCCTTGCTGCGCCTCATTTTCTGCCCGCGCGTGCCGGATCTTCGCCCTTTTGCCATCACCGACCAAACCGCGCATTACTGGAACTTACGCCTTAGCGCGCTGAGCAGTTTAATTGGTTACGGGCTGGTGGTCGCCGTGCCGATTATCTCCAACCAGGTCAATGTACAGGCGGGCGCGATGGCGAACGTGGTGATTATGCTGACCATTACGCTGTGGGCGTTGTATCTGATTTTTCATAACAAAAAAGCAATTACCGACGGCTTACTACAAGTTGCCGACCGCTCGCTGGCGTTTTTCAGCCTGTTCATTCGCGCGTTTGCGCTGGTCTGGCACTGGCTGGCGAGCGCTTACTTCATTGTGCTGTTCTTCTTTTCCCTGTTCGATCCGGGCAACAGCCTGAAATTTATGATGGGCGCATCGGTGAAAAGCCTGGCAATCATGGGCATTGCGGCTTTTATTTCTGGCATTCTGTCGCGCTGGATAGCCAAAACCATCACCCTCTCGCCGGAGACACAGCGAAATTATCCGGAACTGCAAAAGCGGCTTAACGGCTGGTTATCCGGCGCGCTGAAAACCGCGCGCACGCTGGTTGTCTGTGTGGCAGTCATGCTGCTGCTCAGCGCCTGGGGCTTGTTCGATTTCTGGAGCTGGCTGCATCAGGGCACAGGCGAGAAAACGGTGGATGTGCTGATCCGCATCGCCTTAATTCTCTTCTTCTCGGCAGTCGGCTGGACGGTGCTTGCCAGCCTGATTGAGAACCGACTGGCCTCGGATATTCATGGTCGTCCGCTGCCCAGCGCGCGCACGCGTACACTGCTGACGCTGTTCCGTAACGCGCTGGCGGTAGTAATCAGCACCATCACGGTGATGATCCTGCTCTCTGAGATAGGCGTTAACATCGCACCGCTATTAGCCGGTGCCGGGGCACTGGGCCTGGCTATTTCGTTCGGTGCGCAAACCCTGGTGAAGGATATTATTACCGGGGTATTTATTCAGTTTGAAAATGGCATGAACACCGGCGACCTGGTGACCATCGGGCCGCTTACCGGCACCGTTGAACGCATGTCGATTCGTTCTGTGGGCGTGCGTCAGGATACCGGGGCGTATCACATTATTCCGTGGTCCTCTATCACTACCTTCGCCAACTTTGTGCGCGGCATTGGATCCGTGGTAGCGAACTACGATGTTGACCGCCATGAAGAAACTGAGAAAGCCAATCAGGCCCTGAAGGATGCGGTGGATGAGTTAATGCAGATGGAGGATATTCGCGGTCTGATTATTGGCGAGCCGTCGTTTGCCGGGATCGTCGGGCTCACCAATACCGCCTTTACGCTGCGCGTCACCTTTACCACGCTGCCGTTGAAACAGTGGTCGGTGCGCTTCGCGCTGGACAGCATGGTGAAAAAACACTTTGATCTGGCGGGCGTGCGCCCGCCGGTGCAGACCTATCAGGTGCTCCCCGCACCCGCGAACACGGCCCCGCCGGATGCGGGGCTGCCGCCCGCTGAACCGACGCTCTAGCGTTTACGCGTCAGGAAGCGGCGGCGCTGCTCGTCGTTCATAAAGGACCAGGCAATGAAGCGGCTCTGCTTCTGCCCCTGAGCCATCTCTTTTTTCACCACTTTCACCGCGCCGACGTCAGTCAGTGCGCGGTAAAGTGGCGGCAGGTTTTCCCCTTTCGACACCAGCGAAGTGAACCACATCACCTGGCGGGCATAGTCGCGGCTTTCGGCAATCATCTTCTTGATAAACGCCACTTCGCCGCCTTCACACCATAGCTCCTGCTGCTGACCGCCGAAGTTCAGCGCATCGTTGCGATCCTGGCCGAGATTACGGCGCTTACGCTCGCCACCTGCACGCGCTGCTGCGGCGGAATCATGGAACGGCGGGTTGCACAGCGTGGCGTCATACTGCTCATTCTTATGGATAATGCCGTTGAACATGGATTCATTATCTTTCTGACGGCGCAGGCGGATCATGCGGGTCAGCGACGGGTTGGCGCTGACAATCGCCTGGGCGCTGGCAAACGCCTGGGGATGCGTTTCGCTGCCGGTAAAGCGCCAGCGGTACTCATGCGCGCCAATCAGCGGATAAATACAATTTGCGCCCACGCCGATATCCAGCACGTTCGCGCCCTGCACCACGTTACCGCTCTCATCTGTCAGCAGATCGGCCAGGTGGTGGATGTAATCCGCACGCCCCGGAACCGGCGGGCACAGGAAACCGTCAGGAATATCCCACGAACTGACGCCATAGAAATGCGCCAGCAGCGCTTTATTCAGGGTCTTCACCGCCTGCGGATCGGCGAAATTAATGGTCTGCTCACCAGCCGGATTCAGGGTGATAAATTCACGCAGTTCCGGGCACGATTGACACAGTGCGGTAAGGTCGTAGCGATTATGGTGACGGTTACGCGGGTGTAGACCCGGTTTTTGGGCATTCATGACTTTCTCCTGTCTTAAGCGGCGTAAGATACCCGTTGACGGCGGCGCGGTAAATAAGGGAGTCTGGAATACCTTTGCAAATAAC
Organism: Pseudocitrobacter corydidari; assembly: GCF_021172065.1. Taxonomy (NCBI): domain Bacteria; kingdom Pseudomonadati; phylum Pseudomonadota; class Gammaproteobacteria; order Enterobacterales; family Enterobacteriaceae; genus Pseudocitrobacter; species Pseudocitrobacter corydidari. Next base: position 2,176,522 of record NZ_CP087880.1, read on the forward strand.
AGGTACGCTATGTATTTCTATGAACCCTCACAGGGACACGGGCTGCCGCATGACCCGCTCAACGCCATCGTCGGGCCACGCCCAATCGGCTGGATATCCTCGCAGGATGCGCAGGGAAAACGTAATCTCGCGCCTTATAGTTTCTTCAACTGCTTTAACTATCGCCCGCCGATTATCGGCTTCGCCAGCAGCGGCTGGAAAGATAGCGTGCAGAATATCATGGAAACCAAACAGTTCGTCTGGAACCTGACCACGCAGGATCTCGCCGTCGCCATGAATGAAACCTCCGCCACGTTGCCGCACGGGGAAGATGAATTTGTTCGCGCGGGCTTAACCGCCGCGCCCAGCCATCTCGTTAACGCCCCGCGCGTGGCAGAAAGCCCGGTCAATTTCGAGTGTCGGTTATCACAGTGCATTCAGCTGACCTCCGCCGACGGCGCAGCCATTGACACCTGGCTGGTGCTGGGCGAAGTGGTCGGTATTCATATCGCTGAGTCCCTGCTCGAAGAGGGCATCTATCAAACAGCCCGTGCAAAACCGGTGCTACGCGCCGGCGGGCCCTCCGCCTACTACACCATTGATGAAGCGCATCGCTTCGATCTCATCCGCCCGGACGCTCGCCGATAGCTTTAAAATCAGCCACTTGTATGTGGCTGATTTGTCAGTATTTCGTCAACTTAATTCATTCAAAAAAGCCACCTGTCTTGCGCGATTTTTTGCGGATAACGCCTCTTCACCACCGCCTACACTTACTGGGTTACCCCGTCGTAACTGGAGGATGTTCTTATGAAGAAGAGTCTCGCCCTGCTTGTGGCAGGCGCGTTTGCCGTCGTTACCTTCTCAGCCGTCGCCGCTCCGCAACCTCTTGATGGTGATAACACCGGGCAACTCCGCCCGGCCGGTACGGTTTCTGCCTCAGGTGCCAGCTCGCTAGACGATCTGGAAGCAAAACTCGCGGAAAAAGCCCAGAAAGAGGGGGCAAAAGGTTTCGTTGTGGAATCCGCGAGCGGCAATAACAAGATGTTTGGTACAGCGACCATTTATAAATAATGGCTTCACACATCCACTTCCCTGCCCGGTAGCGTTCGCATCGGGCAGTTTCATCTCCATATCACCCCCATTGAGAGGCTTTTGATTAGGATATTCCTGGTATGCAAAAAAAAATAAAATGAGTATAAAGCTAACTCCATGAAAGTATTTTGGTTTTAACGCATAGCTGTATTTATCTCGTGTTACGCGCCAGGATATCCAAAAATATGTGCATCTGCGTATGTTAAATTATGTTCAGAAAAACACCATTGCAGACATTCTACGCAACTTCTAACCTCCTCACGTTTATTAATCCTGCCAAAACGCCATCGTCAGAATAACGCGTTGACAAACCCCTCTGATTGCAGGGTTTTGAGCAGAGACATAGAATTCCTGCGTCTTCCACACGGGGGGTTACTCAAAATGAGGCTGGAAAAAGAAAAGTATGGAGATCCAGAGTCAATGAAGTTGCTCGTATTCAGCAATAACGCCTATCTGCACATTGCCTGTAAAGCCATTTTCCCCCACTCTACGCTTAGCCAGCATTTAGCTATTTTAGATCCCAGTTCTTATCCATCATTGAGAGCGATACGCACCGCCATTGTTGAAAGTGAGATCACGCAGGACTACCGAATTCTTATTCTTAGCGGTAATGATCTTTGTTCCCGCCTACTTTCAGAACTCAGCACCCTCTCCCTGAAAGAATCCATTAATAATATTAAACAATTAACCGCCGTCATTTATCAGCCGGAAAGCTTATTACGTTACATTGCTCAGCACCTAAGCCTGACAAAGTTAACCCGAGAAGAGCTCCATTTAACCTATGCGATTCGCAGAGAAAAGACGATAAAAAGAGCGGCCAGTAAATTAAACATTAATGAAAAAAAACTTTATCACCATGCGGGTACCGCCGCCTCGCGATTGCATTTACGTTCAGGTAAAGAATTTATATACTTCCTGCACAAAGAATTTATTTATTCAACGTCATAAAGGCACATAACAATGTTTTCTACCCAAAAATTCATCCCTGCATTACTTCTTATCGCACCTCTTTTTGCTACCACCGCGCATGCCGCAGCGCAAACCGGTTGTGCGGCCAAAAAACAGGAAATTGAAAGACAGATCGATTACGCCAAAGCCCACGGCAACCAGCACCGCGTCAATGGTCTTGAAACAGCATTGAGTGAGGTTAATCGTAACTGTACCGAGAGTTCTTTGCGTAAAGATCGCGAAGATAAAATTCAGGAAAAAGAGCGAAAAGTTGCAGAACGCACTGAGGAATTAAAGGAAGCCCGCGAAACGGGTAACCAGGAAAAAATCGGCAAAAAAAGTAAAAAACTGGAAGAAGCGAAAGCTGAACTTGCCGAAGCGCGTGCAGCATTAAATAAATAACCATCCCAAAAAAAATACCCCCATCGTAGTACGAAGGGGGTATTTTATTATCTCTGCGAACAACGATTATCGCTGCAAAGCGCCACCGCGCGTCGCAATGACTTTCTGATACCAGTAGAAACTTTTCTTACGACTGCGGTTAAGCGTGCCGGAACCGTCCTGCGCTAAATCGACGTAGATAAACCCGTAGCGTTTAGTCACTTCCGCTTTAGAAGCGCTGATGATATCAATCGGCCCCCACGAGGTGTATCCCATGACGTCAACACCATCCTGAATAGCTTCCTGGACCTGCACCAGATGATCGTTCAGATAACTAATACGGTAATCGTCGTTGATTTCGCCGTTGGCATCCGGTTTATCCTGCGCACCTAACCCATTTTCCACGATAAATAGCGGCTTCTGATAGCGATCCCACAATACATTAAGCAGCGTACGCAGACCGATGGGATCAATTTGCCATCCCCACTCCGAACTCTCCAGATGCGGGTTGGGTACCATATCCAGAATATTCCCTTTCAGTTTTTCAACCAGCTCGCTGTCTGCCGTGACACAGCCGGTCATGTAATAGCTGAAAGAGATAAAATCAACCGTATGGCTGAGCGCAGCATTATCTTCTTCGGTGATATTTAGCGCGATGTCATTTTCACGGAAATAACGCTGCATATACCCCGGATAACGTCCACGACATTGCACATCGCCGAAGAACTGCCACTGACGATTATCCTGTAATGTGGCAAAGACATCTTCAGGTTTACAGGTAAGCGGATACATTAAACCGCCCAGCAGCATATTACCGATTTTGGCGTCAGGGATAATTTCGTGGCAGGCTTTCACCGCCAGGCCACTGGCGACCAGCTGATGATGAATCGCCTGATAGACTTCCGCCTTGCTGCAACCTTTTTGCAGGCCGACACCGGTTAACGGTGCATGCAGCGACATATTGATCTCATTAAAGGTCAGCCACAGTTTGACTTTATGCTGATAACGGGTAAATACCGTCCGGGCATAACGTTCGAAGAACGTAATAACCTTACGGTTTCCCCAACCGCCATAATTTTCCACCAGCCCCCACGGCATTTCATAATGCGACAACGTGACCAGCGGTTGAATATTATGCGCCCGTAGCTCATCGAACAGTTTGTCATACCACGCCAGGCCCGCCTCATTCGGCTCATTTTCATCGCCCATCGGGAAAATACGCGTCCAGGCAATCGACACGCGCAAACAGGTAAAGCCCATTTCCGCGAACAGGGAAATATCTTCCGGGTAGCGATGATAAAAATCGATGGCGACATCTTTAATGCTGCTGATACCTTCGCGGCTTTTCACCGGCTCGCCGAAAATGCCTTCCGGCAGCATGTCAGAGGTGGAAATACCTTTGCCATCTTCCTGCCATGCACCTTCAACCTGATTAGCGGCCAGCGCACCGCCCCATAAAAATTTTTCCGGAAATGTTGTGTTCATTTTATCTACCTTAATTTCAGCGTTTCACAGAGAGGAAAGGATCGCCCGCGTTGACATAAGGGGTTTCGTTCTTCTGCTCCAGCCCCTGATAGTCATCGCTATTGCTCATAATGACCGGCGTACACAGGTCAAAACCTTTTGCCAGAATGGCATCACGATCGAAGGTAATAAGCAGATCGCCAGGCGCTATCTTGTCCCCTTCTTTTATGTGTGCGGTGAAGTGTTCACCGTTGAGTTTTACCGTATCAATACCAACGTGAATGAGAATTTCAATTCCCGAGTCACTGAGTAAACCAATCGCGTGGCGAGTGGCAAAAAGGCTGGCGACTTCGCCGCTGAAAGGTGCGACGACGCGCCCTTCCGATGGAATAATGGCAGCACCTGCGCCCATCAAACCGCTGGCGAATGTGGCATCCGGCACTTCATCAAGCGGCAGACTTACGCCGCTGAGCGGAGCCAGCACGGTGTTTTCATCGACAACCGCGCTCACGCTGACCGGTTTGGCATCCTCTGCGATTTTCACCGCAGGAAGACCCGCAAAAAATGTCATCACGCAGCTGAAGATAAAGGCGATGGCCACGCCAATCATCGCGCCCCAGACGGTAAAGTCGATTCCCGTTGGTGGAATGATCTGCGCCACCGTAAAGATGCTTGCCAGGCCGAAGGAGTAAACCTGGCTCAGGCTGAAGCCTACAACCGCGCCGCCGATGGCACCGCCCACGCAGCCAAAAATAAAGGGACGACGATACGGGAGTGTTACCCCGTAAACGGCAGGTTCAGTGATACCGAAAATACCGGCAATGGTTGCCGAACCGGACAGCGCCTTCAGGCGTTGTTCGCGTGTTTTCAGGAAGACGCCCAGCGCCGCACCGACCTGACCAAACACCGCAGGCAGCAAAATCGCCAGCATCGGGTCATGACCGAAGACCGCCATGTTGTTCATCATCAGCGGGATAAGCCCCCAGTGCAGGCCAAAAATCACGCACACCTGCCACAGACCGCCGAGGATGCCGCCCGCCAGCCACGGCGCAAACTTGTACACCGCCTGGAAGCCGGTGGCGAGCAGCTCGCCAAGCCCAGACGCGAGAGGACCAATCGCCAGGAACGTCAGCGGAATGGTAATCGCCAGACACGCCAGCGGGGTTAAGAAATTTTTAACCGCCGCGGGGAAGAGCGCGTTACAGCGTTTTTCCAGCCAGCAGGCAAACCACGCGGCACAAATCACCGGAATAACCGACGACGTGTAATTGATAAGCACCACCGGAATGCCCAGAAAATGCAGCGCCGCGTTATCGCCGCTCAGGCTAAACGCCTCGACCATCATCGGGTGTACCAGCGCACCGCCGATCACCATCGTAATAAAGGGATTTCCGCCAAACTTTTTCCCGGCGGTATAGCCCAGTACGATAGGCAGGAAATAAAACAGGCTGTCGCTGGCGGCAAACAAAATGCGCCAGGTTCCTCCGGTTTCGCTAAGCCAGCCAAAGGCGACGCTGAGCGCGAGGAAACCTTTCATGATCCCGCAGGCAGCCAGCACCCCCAGGAACGGGGTGAAAATACCGGAAACCATGTCGATAAACGCCGCCAGCACGCCACTCTTTTTATCCGACTTTTCTTTATCGCCAGGCGCATCGTCTGTGATGCCGCCAACCTTGCACACGGCCTGCCAGACATCATGAACGTGATTGCCGACGACGACCTGAAACTGTCCGCCGCTTTCCACTACCATGATGACGTCCGGATTCTTCTTCAACGCGTCGGCGTCCGCTTTGCCATCATCCTTCAGCTTGAAGCGTAGACGGGTGGCGCAATGTACCAGGCTGCTCACGTTCTCGCGCCCACCTACGTGGCGGAGAATATCCTGAGCCAGATCTTCATATTTCATTTTCATCAATGTCATCCGTACTAAAATAAAAAAACCTGATCATCAGCGAAGCCACTCCACTGATGTATCAGGTTTTGCCTGCCTAAGCAGTAACAATCCTTTAGGTGTCTTCCGACGCGAGGTAGAACTATTTTTTCAACGCCTTTTCATACTGCGCCTGATATTGCGGGGCATTCCACGCGCCATCAATCAGCGTATAGGTGATATAGCCTTTATTTAACCAGCCCGAATCGGTGTCATTCTGAACATTGTTTAAAGAGGCCGGGTTAATCGTCTGCTTTGCGGTACCGTCAGGCAAAATGTCATAGCCGATCTGCGGCGTAGGGAACATTTCGTTTTCAACAAAATGAACGCCTTTAATTTGTGTTTTTGGCAACGGCGGATAGTTAATGCTTAACCCGGAGCCTTTCGGTAATAAAGCGCTGTTGGATACCGGTTTGTCGTTAAGTTTCCCCACCACCTCAACGACGTAATCAATCGCATCAGGCCAGTATTTATGCGTACTTGGCCATTTATTTTTCATTTCATCTTCGGTGTAGATGTATCCAATGCTGGCGGCAATCGCCGGGAAACCGTAGCGAATAGCGCGTGCGGCGGCGCTCACGGTACCGGAATTCACCTGCGCCATCCCGGTGTTCGGGCCATCATTAACGCCAGAAATAACCAAATCGGGGGGATTATCTTTCAACAACCCCTGCAGGCCAAAATCGACGGAGTCCGCTGGGGTACCCGGGAAGCAGTAACGTTTATCAGCGATTTTTTTAACGTCAAAAACCTTACCGGTTTTAAACGTTATCGCAGAGCCAATACCACTTTGATTGGTCGCCGGTGCAACCATCCAGACATCAAAACCTTTTTGCGCAAGCTTTTCCTGCAGCTGAATGCTGCCGGGAGATTCACAGCCATCATCATTCACAATCAGAATTTTTAGCGGATCGGCAGAAACCGTAAAACTTATCGCGGAGATCAGCGCGGCGGCAATTAACGTTATCTTCATCGTAGCTCCTGTTATCCCTGAGGGATAAATACAATGCAAAAAAAAACCTAAGGCCCCTGCTGCAACGTGTGCAGAAAGTGCCTTAGGTTTTGCCTGAATCAGTAACAATCCCGAGTTGCTAACGAAAATACGTCGTGTCGACGATTCCGTCCAGAGGGTGAAATGATTTTTTGTGATAGCGATCACCCTTACCTGCCTAATTACCCTTTCACTCACATGCTCTTAGATATTAAGTAAGCCAATATTACGGATATGAGGACGATCACATTTATATACATCACCGTTATAAATCAGATGCACGGAAAAAATATTAGTGGTAATGTCCGCAGCAACTGGATTGTTACTGTTTCAACAGGCAAAACCTACGTTTTCTTCTCTCCTCCTGTATTGGGAACGAGAAGAGTACGTAGGTTTTTTTTTGGCTACAAAAAAGGACGATGCAACGATGAAAAAATGGTTACTTGGTGTGTTAATGGTGGTTACCGCTACTGCAAGCCCCGCACTCATGGCGCAGAGTAATGATAAAAACAGCCAGGATGAGGCGATCAATATCTATTTTGCCCGTCATGGAAAAACACTACTTAATACGTTAGATCGCGTTCAGGGATGGGCTGACTCACCGCTCACACCAGAAGGTAAAGAGGTTGCCCGTTATTTAGGCGAAGGATTGAAAGAGATTAAATTCGATCGTTTTTATTCCAGCGACGCCGGGCGTCAGCGCGAAACGATGGCGGTTATTCTTCAGCAGGCGGGTGTAACAAATTATCATCTCACCGAGCTGGAAGGTTTACGCGAAGCCTTTTTTGGTAGCTTTGAAGGTGGCTATAACAAAGATATGGCGAATGCCGGCGCGCATGAATTAGGGATGGCCGATGCTAAGGCCCTGTTTAGCGCAATGAAATCAGGCACGCTGCCGGTAAAAGATAACCAGAATGCGCTGGCGAAAGCAGACCCGCAGCATCTGGCTGAAAACTATGAACAGGTGAAAACCCGCACTCAGGCAGCCCTGAACACCATTGTTGAAACGGCGAAAAAAGAAGGCGACAAAAATATTCTGGCCATCTCGTCCGGCACATCAATGCAGATTATGATCTCCGACCTGACCGATAACCCGGCCAAAAATCTGCCGCTCGCCAACGCCGCCGTGGTCAAAATTACCTATAAAGATGGCAAATATAGCGTACCTGAAATTGGTACGATGAAGTACGTCGAGGCGGGTAAAAAGGCGCTCAGCAACAAATAAACGCTTAGTCTCTTTTATTTTGGCCGTCAGCAGTGTCTCCTCTGTCTAAATTGCTGCGACGGTCCTTTTTCGGGAACGGATGATGCTTAAGTACATTACTCTCACGTTTTTAACGTGCGGGCTTTCTTCGCCCGTTTGGGCAAGCGAGAACGCTTTCTTAAATGATGCATTTTTCACAGACTCACAGCTCACGCTCTCAGCAAAGAACTACTGGAAATACCTGAAAGAAGAAAATGCCAACCCCAAACATGTGCATAACGCTTGGGGGCAAGGCTTTGCAGCGGATTATCAATCTGGATATTTTGCCGATATCATTGGTTTTGACGTCACTTATTATAGCGCCATCAAACTAGGCGCCAGTGATTATTTTAACTCCCGTGGCGTACTGTATAACAACGGAACGGGAAACAATAAAAAAAATGCCGAGGGGTATTCTAAGTTCGGTCAACGAAACATTAAGCTGAAATATGCTATTGAGGATTTGCAGCTCAATGCCCGCTGGGGATGGCAGATGCTGAAAAACTATGGCGTCATTTCGACGTCAACGCGCCTCTCCCCGACGACCTACTCAGGCATTAGCGGAGGCGCGAGCTATGGCCACCTTACCCTGCGCGGCGCCTGGGTGGAAAATTCCATGGACCGAAACTCGCCGGATAAAAAACAGTTTCAGACCAACACCGGTAAAGATATTGGCTATCTGACAAGCGGCGAAATTCTCTGGAAAAGTGACGGGTTCGATGCACAGTATGCATGGGGCGAAAGCAAAAACTATTTACAGCGCCACATCCTGTTCACGCAGCTTCGTCCGACATCTGACTGGACAATCGGCACACAAATTTACGCCACGCATGCGCAGGAAGAGTATCGCGCGATGCCGGCAAATAAACGTGACTTCGATAATAACGCCTGGCACTTTGCGATGGATGCGACCTGGAAAGGCGAGCGCTGGAGCAGTAAAACGGGGATCGGCTATACCGACGCGCAGAAAGCCAATGAAGTAGGATTTTATCCGCGTCATATGAGTAAGAACTCGCGCGGTACGTTTATCTCAATGGCCTATGCGGGTGACGATTATCTGCGCGATGGTGAACTGATGTTTGCCAACATGACTGAATATCGTTTAACGCCCGATCTGGGCGTCGGCCTGGTTGGGAATATCGCGCAATTTAATTATAGAGGCAATCATGTGCGCAGCGGGGAGATCAACGCGTTTACCCGTTGGGCGCCTACCGATGCGTACTTCAAGAACTTTACGTTTTGGGCGATGTTCGGGCCTGGCTGGTCATATAAAGCGAGCGGTAAAACACCGGTGCTCACCAATGGCCATTATACCCGCACCCATACGCTGTCGGCAGAAGTCATTATGGAATATCGCTTCAGGTTATTCTGATCCAAAAGAGGTACACGGCGGATCAAGCTCACGTTTTTTGCCCTTAATTTTTTAAAGGGAAGCATTCGGTGATAGATTGCGCCGCGGATTGTGACAGCTTTAGCTAACAAAACCTGATTTCCAGCGATTATCATGGATCAGGTTTTTTCATTTTTGGGGGTCCGATGATCATCGCAAAAATATTGAATAATAATGTCGTGGTTATTCTGGATGCGCAGCAACGCGAACAGGTCGTCATGGGGCGCGGTTTAGCCTTTCAGAAACGCGTAGGCGACACACTGGATACCTCACGTATCGAGAAGGTTTTTGCTTTACAGAGTGACGAATTGACCCGGCGCCTGGGCGAACTCCTGAGCCAAATTCCGTTAGAAGTGATTACGACCTGCGACCGTATTATTGACCTGGCACGTAGCCGGTTAGGAAAACTGCAGGAAAGCCTTTATATCACCCTGACCGATCACTGCCACTATGCCATCGAGCGACAAAAGAAAGGTTTAGCGATTAAGAATGCCCTGCTGTGGGAAACGCAACGACTTTATCCTCGCGAGTTTGAACTGGGTAATGAGGCCCGGGCGATAATCGCCCAGCGACTTGGCGTCGAGCTACCGGAAGATGAAGCGGGATTTATTGCCCTGCACCTGGTGACCGGGCAGCTGAACAGTGAAATGCCGGAAGTTATGCATATCACTCAGGTGATGCAGGAGATTCTACAGTTAGTGAAATATCAGCTACGGCTGGAATATGACACCACCACGTTAAGCTACCAACGGTTTGTTACCCACCTGAAGTTTTTTGCCCAACGCATGCTGTCGCGTAACGTAGTACCCGATGATGATGAAACCCTGCACGATGCCGTAAAAGAGAACTATGCCCTCTCCTGGAAGTGTGCGGAAAAAATAGCGCTGCATATCCGTAACACCTATCAGCGTGAGCTGACCACGGAAGAGATAATGTTTTTAACTATTCATATTGAACGGGTTCGCAAAGATACGCTTCGCCACAACTAACACAGTTGTTGAATTATCCACATTGTGAATTTCATTTCTCATCATCTTCTCTGCTCATTGGGCAGAGAAGATTATCCAAAATACGTCTCGCCGCTATTTCTTCTACATTTGTAGATGTTTTTAGATCGTTTTCAACAAAAAGTCATCGCCAAAACCCACCGTTAAATCTATTTTCCCTATACAAATCTTTACTTCGAAAGTTTTCACCCTTTTTGGCTGACTGAGTGACAAATATTGATATCACCCGGTAAAAGCTGACAAAAGTCTATGCAACAACATTGATCTATAACATCGTTTTATAACGTCATGAAACACATGCTTTTTCGTAAGGATTACGCTTTGTTTTTTATCAAATTTTATCGTTATGTTACGAAAATTTTGCATGTTTTAGTAAACATTTTTTTGACTATTCCTAAAATAAATTTGATGACATACAATGCTTACAGTTTAGAGAGTCATGTAACACATTGTTATAAATGAATTTTGATTTCATGATTGTGATTAAATTCCACTTTTTATGGTGATTTTAGTTAAAAAGACTGTTACCGAATTGAATCAAAACGATGTTTATACCGGTAACATTCACATAACCAATTAGATTATATAGCTGTAAAAACCATTAAAGCAGTATAATTATCTGCATAAATCAATAGTTTCGATACTTTATATTGATAAGTCACTCTGATTGTCCGGTCTTTTCATCGCCAGTATAGTTCGCTGCAATTGGTCGGGTTAAGTAATGTGTCAGGAATGGATAATCAGTTTTCAAAGGTAGCAAATCGGGAGGGGGCAACTGTGCCTGAGATAAAGCTCTACGGCTATATGCTCTACGATACGCTGGAGTACAGAATATCCACCAGAACGCTAATCAACATTAAAAATGGCAAAATTAAACGATTAGGTGAAACCAAAGCCAGGCTGTTCAATTATCTGCTTGAACATGCGGAAGCGAAATATATCGCTGACGAAACTCTCTACCAGCAGGTTTTTGAAAATAATGGTCTACGCTGCTCGAAGTCTTATCTTTGGGCAATGATTCGTCAGATCCATGCGGCCTTTCTTAGCGTGGGCTATGACCGTGCGCCTCTGAAACGTTTCGAGGGCAAAGGTTACGTTATCGACCAGGACAGTATTAAAAAATTTTATGTGATGGAAACCGCCAATTTAACGGATATCACGTAAAGGGAGAAAGGGAACATTGGCGCAACTATTCGTTTATACACACAATAGCGCGGTCCGATTTGCCGTTAACTCGTTAGTTGAAGATAAAGACGATGTCATCTTTTTTGACAATCGGCTGCAGTTTCTGGTCTGTGCGACCATTTTGAAGAACGCAAACTTGTTGATTGATGCGCTGCATGGAAACCATGATGACATCCGCTGGCTATACCCTAAATTAAAATTAAGAGGGATAGAAAGCAACGTGCATTACCTGGTTCCCTCGCGCATTGTGTCTAACAGTTATATGAAAGATTTTTCTCTGATAACCGATATTCTTGGTTTGAAATCGATTTGCCGCAGCGCGGGGAAGAGAAAATCGACGTTCAGCACCGGTAATCTGCGCTGCCTTATTCTCAAGGCACTTTCTGAGAGGATGAGTGATGCTGAACTGGAGTTTATTCTCACGCTATACGATGGGATGAGCAACACCTATAAGGATTTAACAAGGAAAGAGATCAACAAACTGTATTACATAAGGAGGAAGTTGTTTTTGCAAAATGCAACTGAGTTAAAGCAGCTGATTCTCCTGTTATCTGAGAAGAAAATTTAAACCTGTATAGACACTACTTAGTGAAGAAGACAACATGAAAAACAATTTGAAACCTGCCTTGTGTAGTTTGTTAGTAATGATGGCGTCAGGGCATGCGAATGCTGCTGAGGTTGCGGCATCGGTTATGCCAACGGGCATGCTGAATATCAGTGGTAAAATCATCGATAAAGGCTGCACTCTTCAAGTAAAAGATATGGTAATCCAGCTGGCACCTACTACCTCGAGGAGTTATACAGCGGTCGGTGATATGGGGCCAAAAAGTGATCCTATAAATCTTGAGCTGACGGGATGTCCTGCTAATACGGCGTTATCGTTTAGCGTCGCGGGTACCGCTGGTCAAACAACCTCATCTTACTCTATGGCAACAGAAACTACCAATGCGAAAGGTTTTGATATTTTCCTGTATGGACCTGGCGATGATACGCTTTTAGCGCCTAATACCAAGAAAACATTGACAACAGATAGTTCGGGGAATTTTAACGGACAAATGACTGCTCGTGTAGTTTCTTACATGACATCTCCGAGTGTTGGTCTGTTAGATACAGTGTTCACATATACTTTGGCTTACAACTAAAAGAAAAAAATATGAAAAAATATGCTTTTATAATTGCATCGTTCTCTTTAATGAGCTTTAGCGCCATTTCTGCGGAAATACCTGTCGCTAGTCAGACCGGAACAATCACTGTGAAAGGTTCAGTTTACACATCTGCTTGTTCCGTAAGTGGCGCTGATTCTGTTAACGTTGTCATTCCTAGTACCTATGCACAAGATTATACCGGGATAGGAGATACTTCTCCGTTAGGGAAAAGTTCAACGATGTTGATAAACTGTTCTGGAAACGCAAATATGACGGGCATTTATCTTACCGTTGAGGGCGATCCAGACGACAGCGATCCTTCACTATTTAAAATTGCCTCAGGCACCGGCAAAGCCGCAGGTGTTGCATTAAAAGTACAGGCGACGCCAGTAGTTGTTGGATCAACAGTAGCCAGCATTCCTTTAGCGCCGAATAAGGAATCGACCACTACAGTTCCAAATCGTACAGGTGTCATGCCAATGTTTCAGTGGACTTTTGATGCCCAGGCTGTCGCTGTTGCAGATACTGTTAAAAGCGGTGATTTAGATACCACTTTGACCTGGACCGCCCGCTATAACTAAAAGATAGAGCATATGAAAAAATACATTTTTTCTGTTTTGCTCGCGTCACTGATTGCACTGCCGGCTTATGCCGGCTTTTCTCTCGGTCAGACTCGGGTGATTTACAATGAATCCGATCGTCAATCGACGGTACGTCTTATTAACAGTGGTAAAGATGACTATTATCTTGTGCAGTCCTGGATTAATCAGACTGAAAATGAGGACAGTCCCCGCGCTAATAACTTCATCATTACGCCACCGGTGTTTAAATTTCTGCCGGAATCCGAAAACACGCTGCTGATTAAAGCATTAAACGAGAACTTTCCGTCCGACAGAGAAAGTCTTTTCTTTCTGAATGTGAAAGCAATTCCGGCGACTGATTCTTCGGTAAAAAACAAAATTACCTTTGCAACTAAAAGCGTCATCAAGCTTATTTATCGCCCTAAATCTCTGAATGCCCAGGACGCGGCCAACGCCTGGAAAAAATTGGAGATCACCGCGCAACCGGGGAAAGTCACCCTGCGAAATCCGACGCCCTATGTTATCAATCTCGGCGTACTGATGGTTAACGGGCGCTCAGAGAAAATCAGCTACGCCCCACCTTTTGGGGAATATACCGTAACACTTAAAGACAATGCGCGCGTCACGTCCGTGGAATATAACGTCATCAGCGATTTCGGCGGAGCCTCTGAATTACACAAAGTGAAACTCTGATTACGCACGTGAAAAAAAAATTACTGTTAAACGCATTGCTTCTTTGTTCTCCGTTAAAAGGCTGGGCCGCGCTGTCGTTTGATCTCTCTGCTCTGGAATCAAACGGCAGCGAATTAACGGAATATACCAAGCAACAGCTTTCACAGGTTGATCAGCAACTACCGGGGACTTACCCGGTAGACGTGATCCTCAATGGGCAGAAAATAGGAACCGAAGCGATTCGTTTTGTGAAATGCGACGCCGAACTCTGCCCTGTGGTTTCACCAAAGATGATTACCCGCTGGGGTATTTCGCCTGCGCATTTCGCCTCTGACGAGGTAAAAGATGAAAACACGCCGCTGGAGATGCATTTCGAGCACGCCCTCTCCGGTGCCAGCGTAAAGCTTTCCGCGAATGCCACTAAACTGCTGCTCGATATCCCGCAGAAATACCTGCTGGACGATAAAGAAAACTTCCTCGCATCGGTTACCGAAGAGAGCCTGCCCGCCCTCTTTTTATCTTACTACTATAACGGCCAGCGCAATGTTTCACCGGACGCCGACGATAACGATCAGCATTTCGCCACCCTGAATAACGGTATCAACCTCGGCCCCTGGCGAGTGCGGCAAAGCGCCAACGTGGTAAAGAGCAGCGGCCAGGACGTGCGCTGGCAGCCGACACAAACCTTCGTTGGCCGCGATATTCTCTCTTTAATGTCGCGCCTGATTATGGGGCAAACCACCACCGCCGGTCGCGTATTCGACAGCTTTGGCTTTAAAGGTGTCTCTTTATCTTCGATTGATGAGATGTTGCCCGACAGTCAACGTAACTACGCACCGATTATTCGTGGCATTGCGCTAAGCCAGGCGACCGTCGAAATTCGCCAGGAAGGGAACCTGATCTATCAGAAGAGTATCCCTGCCGGCAGCTTCGAACTGAATGACGTCGTGCCCAATAACAGCAGCGGCGATCTGGAAGTGACTGTTCGCGAAAGCACCGGCGAGGTCAGGAAATTTATCCAGCCTTACGCCCAGACGCCGAAAATGGTGCGCAAAGGACAACTGCGATATGAGCTGTCGTCAGGCAGCTACGACAATGGCAACAGCGGCGGAGATAACGATATTTTCGTGCAGGCCGAGGGGCTGTATGGTGTGGGAAATACCGTCACCGTATTCAGCGGCGCGATGGCAAGCGACAGCTACCAGTCCGGCGTGGCGGGCCTGGGGTTAAGCCTGGGCGATTTCGGCGGCATTTCGTTAGAGATGGATACGTCGCGGAACAAGAAAGCTAAACGCATTGATGCAGGATCGGGCTATGCCACCCGCATCAACTACAGCAAATATTTCGCCACCACCGCTACAACGCTCCAGGCCTCTTACCAGCAGAGTATTGACCGGGGATATCTGAACTACGCCGATTATCAGGCGCGCTTTGGCGTTACCCGTGACACCGACAATCTTCCCGGCGACACGCGGCGTCAGTGGCAGGTGAGCCTGAATCAGGATCTCGCAGACTTCGGTTCATTCTCCTTTAATTACTACTCTCAGCAGTCATGGGATAACGTCTATCAGAGTAAAACGCTCAATGCCAGCTATAACGTCAACTGGCGCGGCGTCAGCGCTGGCGTCAGCTATTCGACATCCGATATTACGAATCGTACGCGTTACAAAGACAACGTGCTGGCGCTGAATGTGGTACTGCCCTTCTCCACGCTGTGGGGCCAGCCGTCTCAGGCACGCATCAACCACAGTTACATCACCAGCCGCAGCGGGCTGTCGCAAAACCAGACGACGGTCAGCGGAAGCCTGCTGCGTGAGAGCAACCTTAACTACTCTCTGTCGCAAACCTGGGCGCAGGACCAAACCGGCCAGGCCGCACGCGTTCAGTATGATGGTGGTTCAGGCTCCGTAAATGCGGCTTACAGCCGCAATAACAATGGTTTCAGCCAATACAGCCTGGGGTCCAGCGGCGCAGTGGTGTTCCATCCTGGCGGCGTAACGCTGGGGCAGAGTATCTCGCCGAAAGAGCCGTTTGCGATTATCAGCGCGCCGGGTGCGAGCAACGTTTCGGTAACCACCAAATCGGGCGTGAAAACCGACGGCCGGGGCTATGCCATCGTGCCGGCGCTGACTGCCTATCGTCAGAACAGTATCGGTATCGACTCTACTACTGCCGATGATTTTACCACCCTGACATCGACGCAAACGCAGGCCACGCCGGGGTTCGGCACCGCAATTGCGGCGAACTTTGGTACCAACATTGGCCGTAAAGCCTGGTTACAGGTGCTTTATCGTCACAAACCGCTGTCACTGGGTACCGAGCTACAGGGAAGTAATGGCGCGACAGGGATTGTCGATGACAAAGGCTACGCCTGGATAACCGGCCTGAGTGACGACGAAGTGTTAAGCGCCGATGCAGGCGGTACGCAGTGTCGCGTGCACATTCACTATGAGCGTCTGGTGCTGACGAAAGATATCTATACCGGCGCGGTGGAGTGTGAGTAGCGCAGGTGAATAATCATCAGGAAGACTATTTATGACAAAAATGAAAGTGCTCGCTCTGGCCGTTGTCGCGCTCGCCTGGACAGGCTTGCCGCATGACGCTTACGCGGAGTGCGCGTTTGCCAATGGCGCGAAGACCGGAACCATGAACTTTGCCCTGCCCGCGCTGACGCAGTCGCTGAACCCTTCGGATACGGGGCCGCGCTTGCTGACTTCCGTTACAGTGCCCGCCGCGACGCTGGCGTCGGCGATGGGGGGAAGTACAACAGACCCACTTTGGGAAGGTTGCACCAATAATATTATCTGGACGCCTCGGTTATCTTCAATTGCAGGGAGTTCACCAAATCGATCGGGATATATGGCAACGGGGATAGATAATCTTTATCTGTATATGTATGCCGGAAACCAAACAACGGGCAACATTGATGGCATGGTTACGCCCTCAACGTCAGGAAGCGCCTGGACTTCGAATAGCGGCTCCGCTTCAACGTTATCTGCTATAGGGAATATCGTATTAGCGTTGTACCAAACCGGCCCTATCCGCAAAGGCGGGACCATTAAGGCTGACTCCATCGCGGAGCTTAAACTCGCCGATGGGCTGATGTTAATGAACATGACCATGAGCGCGGTCACGGTCAACGTCCTCGCCTGTAGCATTACGACCCCCACCGTGGACGTAAAGATGCCGTCGTTCTACAGAAGCAGTTTCACCGCCGTCGGTAATACCACGCCCGCCACGGATTTTAAAATCGGCGCCAACTGCGACTCCGGCGTGATACCCACCATCACCTTTAGCGGCCAGGGCAGCGGCACGGCGACCGACACATTTGCCATTAACAGCGGCAGCGGCGCGGCGAGTGGTGTGGGTATTCAGCTGTTATACGGCGGCACACCGGTCAATCAAAATGAAGCTGTGGTCATGAATACCACCACGGCAACCGGGGTGACAGAATTCCCGTTTAGCGCGCGTTACATCCAGACCGGCAGTGATGTCACCTCCGGCAACGCCGATGCGACGATTACTTTTACCCTGCAATATAAATAGTTAGGTCTTTCCCCTACGCCCGGTTTTCCCGACCGGGCATCGCACGCTGCTTTCTGCTCAATGCCCTCACACTCCCTGCGCTTATGTATAAATAAAGGGGCAAATGTAAATTATTGTATTTATTTTTCCATAAATGAGTGGTAGAAAGTTACGCGTTTGATAATGCTTCTCACAATCATTCGCAAACGTATTTATAAAAACCTGCCGTGGTCGGGGCAAAGAAGTGCCCTGCTGCCATTGTAAAAATAGCTCGCAAAAAATTATAAGACGCTCATTAATATGGATAATAATCGCAATTTACCGTTCAACAGCTTTAGTTCGCTCACCTTCTTTACAGGCCTGTGTATCGGCTTAACCCCGGTCGGCCAGGCCGTAGCCGCCAACAGTAAAGATCAAAAACCCGGCGATACGCTGGTGGTTGAGGCGCAGGCCCCTTCCCTCTACGCGCCGCAGAAATCCGCTGACCCGAAATTTAGCCGCCCCATTGCGGATACCACGCGTACCGTTACCGTCATTTCCGACCAGGTGTTAAAAGATCAGGGCGTCAATAACCTGACCGATGCGCTGAAAAACGTGCCGGGCGTGGGTGCGTTTTTTGCCGGGGAGAACGGTAGCTCATCGACGGGTGACGCCATTTATATGCGCGGTGCGGATACCTCGAACAGCATTTATATCGATGGTGTGCGTGATATCGGCAGCGTCTCACGCGATACGTTCAACACCGAGCAGGTGGAAGTGATCAAAGGCCCGTCGGGCAGCGACTATGGCCGCAGCGCGCCAACCGGTTCGATCAATATGATCAGCAAACAGCCGCGCCTGGATTCCGGAATCGACGCCTCCGCCAGCATCGGCAGCGCATGGTTCCGCCGTGGCACGCTCGATATTAACGAAGCGATTGGCGAAACCTCCGCCGTGCGTCTGAACGTGATGGGCGAGAAAACTCACGATGCGGGCCGCGATAAAGTCCAGAACGAACGCTACGGCGTTGCGCCTTCCGTCGCTTTCGGTTTGGGAACGGAAAACCGTCTTTACCTGAACTATCTGCACGTTACCCAGCACAACACCCCGGATGGCGGTATCCCGACTATCGGCCTGCCGGGCTACTCTGCGCCGAATGCCGCCACCTCCGCACTTAACGGTTCCGGCAAGGTGAACACCAGCAACTTCTACGGTACGGATTCCGATTACGACGACTCCACTACCGACACCGCCACTATGCGCTTCGAGCATGATTTCAACGACACCACGACGATTCGCAACACCACCCGCTGGTCGCGTGTGAAGCAGGATTATTTGATGACGGCGGTGATGGGCGGTGCCAGCAATATCGGCATGCCGGATCCGAACAACGTGGGAAGCTGGACCTGGACGCGCACGCCCAATACCAAAGACGTGAGCAACAAGATCCTCACCAACCAGACCAACCTGACCTCGAAGTTTTATACCGGTGCGGTCGGTCACGATATCAGCACTGGCGTAGAGTTCACCCGCGAGACGCAAACTAACTATGGCGTGAACGCCATTACCGCGCCGCCGGTGAATATCTACAGCCCGAACAGCAATATCAATGTCGGCAGCCTGCACCGTAACGGCGCCAACGCCAACGGCCAGACCGATACCTTCGGCATCTACGCCTTTGATACGCTGCAAATCACTCATGATTTCGAACTGAACGGCGGCATTCGTCTGGATAACTACCACACCGAATACGACAGTTCAACGGCCTGCGGCGGCTCTGGCCGTGGTGCGCTGACCTGCCCAACCGGCACACCGAAAGGATCGCCGATCAAAACCGTTGATACGGCGAAATCCGGCAATCTGGTGAACTGGAAAGCGGGTGCGCTCTATCACCTGACTGAACAGGGCAATATCTATGTCAACTACGCGATTTCCCAGCAGCCTCCGGGCGGCAGCAACTTCGCGCTGGCGCAGGGCGGGACCGGCAACAGCGCCAACCGTACCGACTTCAAACCGCAAAAAGCGAAAACCAGTGAAGTGGGTACCAAATGGGAGCTGTTTGACAAGCGCCTGCTGCTGACCGCCGCGCTGTTCCGCACCGACATCGAAAATGAAGTCGCTGAGAATGACGACGGTACCTATTCGCAGTACGGCAAAAAACGCGTTGAAGGCTATGAGCTGTCCGTCGCGGGTAACATCACGCCGGAGTGGCAGGTCATTGGCGGTTATACCCAGCAGAAAGCCTCAATTCAGGAAGGCGCAAATGTGGCGCAGGATGGAAGCTCTGCCCTGCCTTACACGCCGGAGCACGCATTTACCCTGTGGACGCAGTATCAGGCTACGAGCGATATCTCCGTGGGTGCAGGCGCGCGCTACGTGGGCAGCATGCACCGTGGCAGCGATGGTGCCGTCGGTACGCCGTCCTACACCGAAGGCTACTGGGTAGCGGATGCCAAGCTGGGCTATCGCATCAACAGCAATCTCGATTTGCAGTTGAACGTCTACAACCTGTTTGATACGGATTACGTCGCCTCGATTAACAAGAGCGGCTACCGTTACCATCCAGGCGAGCCGAGAACGTTCCTGTTAACGGCGAACGTGCACTTCTAATCACATTGCCGGGGCGCTGCGCTTCTCTGATAAGCGCAGCGCATCAGGCAAGGAGCACCTCATCATGATGTACCACATTCCTGGCGTACTGACCGCCGATGAACTTCACCAGATGGTAGAGGACCTCACCCGCGCCCCGTGGATTGACGGTCGTGCAACCGTTGGTGCACAGGGCGCGCAGGTGAAAAACAATCAGCAAATTGACACCCAGAGCCCGCTCTACGCCACGCTTCAGGCGCGAGTCCTGGCTGCACTGAATCAGCACTCACTCTTCTTCGCCGCCGCGCTCCCCAAAACTCTCTCCACCCCGCTGTTTAACCGCTACCAACAGCAAGAAACCTATGGTTTTCACGTGGATGGTGCGGTGCGCAGTCATCCGCAAAGCGGCTGGATGCGTACTGACCTCTCCGCCACGCTTTTTCTGAGTGACCCGGAAAGCTACGACGGCGGCGAACTGGTGGTGAACGATACCTATGGCCAGCACAGCGTAAAACTCCCGGCGGGCGACCTGGTGCTCTACCCTTCCAGCAGCCTGCACTGCGTTACGCCCGTCACGCGTGGGGTGCGTATGGCTTCGTTTATGTGGATCCAGTCAATGATTCGCGATGATAAACGCCGCGCGATGCTGTTCGACCTCGACCGCAACATTCAGACGCTAAAAGCCCGTCATGGTGAGTCCGAAGAAGTGCTGTCGTTGCTCAATCTTTACCACAACCTGCTGCGCGAGTGGTCTGAGATTTAGGCCTTGTCTGTACGCGAGACGCCCCCATATTGAGTATAATTAGCTCAATAAATAATCAGGAGGTGGACAATGGCTTCAGGTTGGGCAAACGACGGTGCCGTGCAGGATCAAATCGACAGCACTATTGAAGATGCGGTGGCGCGGGCAAGAAGTGGTCTGCCGAAGGGTGAAAGCGCCAAATTTTGTGAAGAATGTGGGGAACCGATTCCAGAGGCGCGTCGGCAGGCTATTCCGGGTGTGCAATTGTGCGTGAACTGCCAACGGGAGAAAGATTTACATAACTCTACATTTGCAGGATATAATCGCAGAGGATCGAAAGATAGCCAGCTTCGTTGACAGTTCTCTACCTGAAAATACAGCGCAAACGGTTATCTTTACGACCACCTTTTTCGGCTAAATAAGTAGCAAAAAGTGCCTTAAATCATCGAGCAGGTTATTATCCCCCTCCGAAACCATTCGTAGCGAAAATAATTTATTAATAATCAGTAAATTAATACTTATTCAAAATTATTGATGAAGGTTATCAATTCTCTTCGATTTATTCTTTCGCAATAAAACGTGATACTCATCACATCGACAGAACATCGTCCCCGAACAAATAACCTGCGAGAGATTAAAAATGAAAACTATCAAATATGCTGTTGCTGCTATTGCCCTGTCTACCCTGTCCTTTGGTGCTTTCGCTGCTGAAGCGGTAAGCGCGGCTCAGGCTCAGAACATGAATAAAATTGGTGTTGTTTCTGCGGAAGGCGCATCGACTCTGGATGGTCTGGAAGCAAAACTGGCTGCGAAAGCAGAAGCGGCTGGCGCATCTGCTTACAGCATCACCTCTGCTAACACCAACAACAAAGTTAGCGGTACTGCGGTTATTTACAAATAACCGAAAAATTTAACTGCCAGAAGTTGTACCCCGCCAGCTTAACCCACTGGCGGCTGCTGTAACCCTCATTGAACTTGTTGATACCCTTTTTGACGCCCGGCATGCCACGCCGGGTTTTTTTTGTTTTTTTTCGGCGACTAATAAGACTCCGCCACCTTCGCCAGCCCCGCGTCCAGCGACGCCACTTCTCCCGCCGCCAGCAGGCAGCACGCCATCTGGATTTTCAGCGATTGCGGCACCGGCTCGCTTCCTGCCACGCAGCGTTCAATCCAGCGCGCGGTCACTTCCGGATCTTTTCCTTCAGGCACGGCTTCATTTGCTGTTTCCGTCTGCCGTTCGCTCACAATGCGCGTACCTTGCGCATCGATCAGCGTGATTTGCGGGCAACGCTGCGGGTTAGCGTACACCTCGCCTTCTGTACCGTGCATCAGCAGCCCGCGCCCGCCGATATCCGAGAAGAATTTCGCGACCTTCCCTACATATTCCGGATGCGAGACGCTCGACAGGCGCAGCGCGGCATCTTCAGCGAACGGCGTTGCCAGCTTCGCCAGCGTATGCGCACTGTTACGCACGCCCATCCGCCAGCGCATGGAAAGCTGTTTTTCCAGCGACGGACACAGCGCGCCCACCGGAATATAAACCGGTTGATGGCCATCAAGTTTGGCCTGCGCCTGCCCGGCATGGCGGGTAGGTTCAATGCCAAGCAGTTCAAAAATGGTTTCGCTGATAACCCGGGTCGGGTCTTCACTCACGCCGTGTACCACCACCGGGAAGCCAATTTTGTGCAGCAAAATAGCCAGCAGCGGCGTCAGGTTGGCCTGTTTGCGCGCGCCGTTATAGCTTGGAATGACAATCGGCATCGGTTTACCCACCGGCGGCTTAAGGCGCAGAGTGTGCTGCTGCATCGCCTCATAGAAGCCCAGCATCTCGGCCTCGCCTTCCCCTTTAATGCGCAGCGCAATCAGGATGCCGCCCATTTCGAGATCCGGCACATCGCCATTCAGCATGTGGGTATAGAGACTGCGGGCGGTGTCCTGATCGAGGTCGCGGGCATGGTTTTTACCCCGGCCAATCTCTTTAATCACATTGCGTAAATCCATCAGATGCTCCTTGTCCGGTGTCGCGTGCCGATTAGCGTTTTTTGCGACGGGTCGTTTTGGCTTTGCTTTTTACTTTAACATCGGGCACCGGGGGTTGCTCAATAGGAAATACCGGTAGCGCATTTAACAGGCGCGGGCCGTAGTTTTTGGTCAACAGACGCTTATCGTATATCACCACTTCGCCCCAGCAGCCGTGGCTACGAATGAGTCGCCCCACCTGCTGAATCAGGTTAAACGACGCGCTGGGCAGGCTTTGCACTTCGAACGGATAACGGTTCAGGCTTTTCAGCCATTCGCCTTCGGTAATCACCACCGGGCTGTCGATGGGCGGGAAGGCGATTTTATGAATATGCACCTGGCTTAGCAGCTCACCTTTTAAATCGAGGCCTTCTGCAAATGATTGTAGCCCGACCAGCACGCTGCGCTCGCCGTTTTCCACGCGTTTACGATGCAATTCCACCAGCCGGTAACGCGGTTGGTCGCCCTGCACCAACAGCAAAAGGCGTAAATCGGTGACGTGCTCCAGAAAACGCTGCATCGCGCGGTTGCTGGCAAACAGCACCAGCATGCCTTTGTGTTTTTTACTTTCCAGTGCCTCGCGGAAATAGGCCGCCATTTCGGCAATGTGCAGCTCTTCGTTTTCCATCAACGGCTCGTAGCGCATTTTCGGAATCACGATTTTGCCCTGCTCAACGTGGTTGAATGGCGAGTCGAGCGCCACGAAGCGATCGCCCGCTTTCTCTTTCAGCCCGCTCATCTCCTGCAAACGCGAGAAGCTGTTGAGAGACCGCAGCGTCGCGGACGTCACCACAATGTGCGGCACGCTGCGCCACAGCAGGCGTTCCAGTTGATCGCTGACGCGAATACCCACGCAGTTAAACCACAGATGCATCTGACCATCACGCATGTCGCGCGTCGCCCACTTAGAGACCGGTGCGCCGGACGCCTGCGCCAGCGACGCCAGACGCCAGAGCTTGCTTTGCGCCTCAAACATCCCCAGCGCGCGATTCATTTGCAGGATAACCCGATGCAAACGCACGATATCGTGCGAACCGGTTTTCTCGCTGAGATCGTTTAAAAACAGTTCCGCCAGCCCGCGCAGCATCTCGGTGAGTTTTGCCAGCCGCTGGACAATCTCCATGATCTCTTCCGGAAGTTCGCCCATCGCAAAGCGGTGTTCCGCTTCCTGGGTCGCCGGAAGATATAAATTCAGAATGTTATTGAGTGAGGCAATCAGCTCGTAAAGTTCTTCACTGTGCGCAGTCAAACGCTCCGGAATCGCCAGCGGCGGCGTGGTTTTCGGGCGAAACTGCTCCATGCAGGTCGCCACCAGCTTAACGAAAAGATCGAGCTGGAGACGATACCAGGGCGCCGTAATTTCCGCGCTCATCTCCAGCGCATCGCGTGCGACATCCGGCAGATGATGGCCTTCATCCAGCACCAGCAGCAGGTTTTTCGGCTCCGGCAGCACCGCTTCGCTTTCCATCGCCGCCATGACCAACGCATGGTTAGCGACCACGACTTCGGCTTCCTGAATCTCGCGCCGCGCCACAAAGAACGGGCACTCGCGATAGTAGAGGCAGTTGCGGTTCAGGCAGCTTGCTTTGTCGGTGCTCAGACGTCGCCACAAATCATCGTTAATCGCGATGTCCGTGTGATCGCGCAGGCCGTCCCATTTATAGCTGTCGAGGTCAGCCTTCAGTTTCGCGCAACGCTTCTGCTCTTCCTGATTGTTCGGCGTGAGGTCGTCATCCAGAAACGCGAGCAGATCCTGCTGATTGGGCTCGGTACTCGCCAGCCCGTTGAGGTTACGCGGACAAACGTAGCGCCCGCGCCCGAAGGCGGCGGTAAATTTAAGGTCGGGGATAATTTTGCGCAGCAGCGGGAGATCTTTACTGTAGATCTGGTCCTGCAACGCGACGTTAGCGGTACTGACCACCAGCGTTTTTTGCTCTTCCCTGGCAATGGCAATGCCGGGAATGAGATAAGAAAGGGTCTTCCCGACGCCGGTCGGCGCTTCGATAGCCAGATGCCGCCCCTCTTCCCCGGCGAGCGTTTTTGCCACGTCAGCAATCATCTGCCGCTGCGGCGCGCGGGGAATAAAGTCCGGGATCTGTTCCTGAAGCGCCTTATACCAGGCGGCGATTTGCGCTTTCAGCGCAGCGGTCAATGCCATGAGAAAACCTGAAATACTGTATAAACAGCCACTATTGTGGCACTTTCTTACGCGGGCGGCAAAAAATAAAGCCCGGCTTGCGGCCAGGCTTCAGAAATATGCTTCAGGGCAGAGGCGCTTTGCTTATCCGCCCTGTGCCAGGTAAACCGTTATTGTGCAGCAGACGGTTTACGCGGGCGACGACGACGCTGTTGCTCGCCTGCCGGTTTGGCATCGCCAATGCGGCGAGACTGTTTCGGTTTAGCGTCAGATTTCGGCGCACCGCTTTCGCTGCGGCGCGGCTGTTGCTGCCCACGCCCCTGGCTTTGCCCCTGCCCTTGCGGGCGACCACCTTGCCCACGACCACCGCCGTTACCGCCGCGCTGCTGGCGACCGTTCTGGATTGGCTCCGCTTTGATCGACGGGTCTGGCTCATAGCCCGGCAGTGCAATACGCGGGATCTCTTTTTTCAGCAGTTTTTCGATATCACGCAGCAGTTTGTGTTCATCAACACAAACCAGCGACAGCGCTTCACCGGTTGCCGCCGCACGCCCGGTACGGCCAATACGGTGCACGTAATCTTCCGGCACGTTTGGCAACTCGTAGTTCACCACGTGCGGCAGTTCTTCGATATCCAGACCACGCGCGGCGATGTCGGTTGCCACCAGCACGCGGATATCGCCAGATTTAAAATCAGCCAGCGCACGGGTACGCGCGCCCTGAGATTTGTTACCGTGAATAGCCGCACTGCGGATGCCATCTTTATTCAGCTGCTCTGCCAGGTGGTTTGCACCGTGTTTGGTACGGGTAAAGACCAGCACCTGACGCCAGTCGCCCTGGCCAATCATCTGTGACAGCAATTCCCGTTTACGTTTCTTATCAACGAAATGCACGTGCTGCGTCACCTGCTCGGAGGCGGTATTACGACGCGCGACTTCAATTTCCAGCGGGTTATGCAGCAGCTTTTCCGCCAGCGCTTTAATGTCATCGGAGAAGGTCGCCGAGAACAGCAGGTTCTGACGCTTGGCCGGCAGTTTTGCCAGCACGCGGCGGATATCGTGGATGAAGCCCATATCGAGCATACGGTCCGCTTCATCCAGCACCAGAATTTCGATGCCGTCGAGTTTTACCGCGTTTTGATGTTCGAGGTCCAGCAGACGTCCCGGCGTTGCCACCAGCACATCAACGCCACCGCGCAGCTTCATCATCTGCGGATTGATGCTCACGCCGCCAAATACCACCAGCGAACGAATGTTCAGATACTGGCTGTATTCACGCACGTTTTCGCCAATTTGCGCAGCGAGTTCACGGGTTGGCGTGAGGATCAGCGCGCGCACCGGGCGACGGCCCTTGGCATGCGGCTGAGTGGTGATCAGATGCTGCAACAGCGGCAGGGTGAAGCCTGCCGTTTTACCGGTGCCGGTTTGGGCGCTGGCCATCAGGTCACGGCCCTGTAATACCGCAGGAATTGCTTGCTGCTGAATGGGGGTGGGTTCGCGATAGCCAAGCTCAACAATGGCACGCAAAATTTCAGGGCTAAGCCCCAGGGAATCGAAAGACATAATTACTCCACACCCACCCCGACCGCATGCGGTGTAGTTTTCGAGGGGATCACAAACCAGATAATGACAAAAACCACAATGTCATGAAGGGCCGGAGTGTAGCAGCTTTTGTGACCTGGCGCATAAAATATCTCTCCAGCCAGGTGGCCTGCGAGGTGGTGAAAATTCTGTGTTTTCGCCGTTTTTTGCGTATGCGACTGGACAAGCTCAAAATTCAGTCATAATGTTAATCAATCGATTGATTAATTTTGTGTGACGCGATGAATACGACTCCCATCACCACCAAAGGCGAGCAGGCCAAAAGCCAGCTCATCGCCGCCGCACTCGCTCAGTTTGGCGAGTATGGGCTGCACGCCACCACCCGCGATATCGCGGCGCAGGCCGGGCAGAACATTGCGGCGATAACCTACTACTTCGGCTCAAAAGATGACTTGTATCTCGCCTGCGCCCAGTGGATTGCTGACTTTATCGGTGAGAATTTCCGCCCACACGTGCAGGCCGCAGAGGAACTCTTCGCCCAGACAGAGCCTGATAAAGCCGCCATTCACGAACTGATTCTGCGCGCGTGCAAGCACATGATCCTGCTATTGACGCAGGAGGATACGGTCAATCTCAGTAAGTTTATTTCACGCGAACAGTTCTCGCCCACCGCCGCGTATCAGCACATTCACGAGCGGGTGATTGCGCCGATGCATACACATCTTACGCATCTGATTGCCGCCTATACCGGGCGCGATCCGCACGACACGCAAACGATTCTGCACACGCACGCCCTGCTCGGCGAGATCCTCGCATTTCGACTGGGCCGCGAGACCATTTTGCTGCGCGCCGGATGGGCCCGTTTTGATGACGAGAAAGCCGAGCAGATTTTCCAGGTGGTGAGCTGCCACATCGATTTCATTTTGCAGGGACTAACGCAAAGGAGCCTGAAACAATGAAGAAACCGGTCATTATTGCACTGGTGCTGGTGCTGATTGTTGCCGCCATTGGCGGAACCTGGTGGTATCAGAGCCGCCAGGACAACGGGCTGACGCTCTACGGCAACGTGGATATTCGCACCGTCAATATGAGTTTCCGCGTCGGGGGCCGTTTGCAGTCATTAACCGTGGATGAAGGCGATGCCATTAAAGCCGGGCAAACGCTGGGGAAGCTTGATAAAGCGCCCTATGAAAACGCGCTAATGCAGGCGAAAGCCAATGTCTCAACCGCCCAGGCACAATATGACCTGATGATGGCGGGTTATCGGGCAGAAGAGATTGCCCAGGCCGCCGCCGCCGTGAAACAGGCGCAGGCCGCCTATCACTATGCGCAGAACTTTTACGCGCGTCAGCAGGGGCTGTGGAAAAGCCGCACTATCTCTGCCAACGATCTGGAAAATGCGCGTTCTTCGCGTGACCAGGCGCTGGCAACGCTGAAATCGGCGCAGGATAAACTAAGCCAGTACCGCGCCGGGAATCGTCCGCAGGAAATTGCCCAGGCGAAAGCCAACCTTGAACAGGCGCAGGCGCAGCTGGCGCAATCGACGCTCGATTTGCACGACACCACGCTGGTGGCGCCGTCGGACGGCACATTGCTTACCCGCGCGGTAGAACCCGGCAGCATGCTCAATGCAGGCAGCACCGCCCTCACCCTTTCACTGACGCGCCCGGTGTGGGTCCGCGCCTACGTGGATGAGAAGAACCTCAATCAGGCGCAGCCGGGGCGGGAAATTGTACTTTATACCGATGGTCGCCCGGATAAGCCGTATCACGGCAAAATCGGCTTCGTGTCACCCACCGCAGAATTTACGCCGAAAACCGTTGAGACGCCGGATCTGCGTACCGATCTTGTTTATCGCCTGCGCATTATCGTCACCGATGCCGACGACACGCTGCGCCAGGGGATGCCGGTGACGCTGAAGTTCAACGATGAGTCACGCCATGAGTGAAGAGATCATCCAGCTCGACGGGCTGGTGAAACGCTTCGCCGGTATGGATAAACCCGCCGTCGCACCGCTGAACTGTACCATCCACTCTGGTTATGTTACCGGGCTGGTGGGGCCGGACGGCGCGGGGAAAACCACCCTGATGCGTATGCTGGCGGGCCTGCTGAAGCCCGACGAAGGAACGGCTTCTGTTCTGGGGCTCGATCCTATCGAGAACGACAGCGAGCTGCACAGCATGCTGGGCTACATGCCGCAAAAATTTGGCCTGTATGAAGATTTAACGGTGATGGAGAACCTCAATCTTTATGCCGACCTGCGCAGCGTCACCGGTGAGGCGCGACAGAAAACCTTCGCGCGTCTGCTGGAATTTACTGCGCTGGGGCCGTTTACCGGGCGGCTGGCGGGGAAACTCTCCGGTGGGATGAAACAAAAGCTAGGGCTTGCCTGCACGCTGGTCGGTGAGCCGAAAGTGTTGCTGCTCGATGAGCCGGGTGTGGGCGTTGACCCCATCTCGCGCCGCGAGCTGTGGCAGATGGTGCACGAACTGGCAGGCGACGGGATGCTGATTTTGTGGAGCACCTCCTACCTCGATGAAGCCGAGCAGTGCCGCGACGTGCTGCTGATGAATGAAGGCGAATTGCTCTATCAGGGCGAGCCGACGGCGCTGACGAAAACCATGGCCGGGCGCAGTTTCCTGATGAGCAGCCCGACGGAAAACAACCGTCGCCTGTTGCAGCGCACGCTGAAATTACCCCAGGTGAGCGACGGGATGATTCAGGGGCGCTCGGTGCGCGTGATCCTCAAAAAAGAGGCGACCGCCGACGATATTCGCCGCGCGCCTGAGATGCCAGAAATTGAGATAAACGAAACTACGCCGCGCTTCGAGGATGCGTTTATCGACCTGCTGGGCGGCGCGGGAACCTCGGAATCGCCGCTGGGCGCCATTCTGCATACGGTTGAGGGTTCACCGGAAGAGACGGTGATTGAAGCCAAACAGCTCACCAAGAAGTTCGGTGATTTTGCCGCCACCGACCATGTGGATTTTGCCGTCAAACGTGGGGAGATCTTTGGCCTGCTCGGCCCTAACGGTGCGGGGAAATCGACCACTTTCAAAATGATGTGCGGCCTGTTGGTGCCCACATCGGGCAAGGCGCTGGTGCTGGATATGGACCTGAAAGTGAGCTCTGGCAAAGCACGTCAGCATTTAGGTTATATGGCGCAAAAATTCTCGCTCTACGGCAACCTGACCGTGGAACAGAACCTGCGCTTTTTCTCGGGCGTCTATGGCCTACGCGGGCGGGCGCAGAATGACAAAATCGCCCGCATGAGCGAAGCTTTTGGCCTGAAAAGCATCGCCAACCATGCCACCGACGCCCTGCCCCTTGGCTTTAAGCAGCGTCTGGCGCTGGCCTGCTCGTTGATGCATGAGCCGGATATTCTGTTCCTCGATGAACCGACTTCCGGCGTTGACCCCATCACGCGGCGTGAATTCTGGCTGCACATCAATAGCATGGTGGAGAAAGGCGTGACCGTGATGGTGACCACTCACTTTATGGATGAAGCCGAGTATTGCGACCGAATTGGCCTGGTGTATCGTGGCAAACTGATTGCCAGCGGCACTCCGGATGACCTGAAAGGGCAGGCCGCCGACGATGAACAGCGCGACCCGACCATGGAGCAGGCCTTTATCACCTTAATCCACAACTGGGATAAGGAGCACGCCGATGCGCAATAGCACCCTTTCCTGGCGACGCGTACGTGCGCTGTGCGTGAAGGAAACCCGGCAAATCATCCGCGACCCCAGCAGTTGGCTGATTGCGGTAGTCATTCCGTTGCTGTTGCTGTTTATCTTTGGCTACGGCATCAACCTCGACTCCAGCAAGTTGCGCGTTGGGATTTTACTGGAACAGCAGAGCGAAGAGGCGCTTGATTTTACCCACGCTATGACCGGCTCGCCCTATATTGACGCTACTATCAGCGATAATCGCCAACAACTGGTTGAGATGATGCAGGCCGGGCGTATTCGCGGGTTAGTGGTCATTCCGGTGAATTTCGACAGCCAGATGGCACGCGACAACGAAAACGCACCGATTCAGGTGATCACCGATGGCAGCGAGCCGAATACCGCCAACTTTGTGCAGGGCTATACGCAAGGGATTTGGCAGCTATGGCAGGCACAACGCGCGGAAGACAAAGGGCAATCATTCACACCGCTCATTGATGTCCAGACTCGCTACTGGTTTAACCCTGCTGCCATCAGCCAGCACTTTATCATCCCCGGCGCGGTGACCATCATCATGACGGTAATTGGCGCGATCCTCACGTCGCTGGTGGTGGCGCGCGAATGGGAGCGCGGTACGATGGAAGCGCTACTGTCAACCGAAGTGACCCGCGTCGAGTTGCTGCTGTGCAAGCTGATCCCCTACTACTTCCTCGGCATGCTGGCGATGCTGCTTTGCATGCTGGTGTCGGTGTTTATACTCGGTGTGCCCTATCGCGGATCGCTGCTGGTGCTGTTTTTCATTACCAGCCTGTTTTTACTCAGCACGCTGGGGATGGGGTTGTTAATTTCGACTATCACCCGCAACCAGTTTAACGCCGCGCAGGTCGCGCTGAACGCCGCATTTCTGCCGTCGATTATGCTGTCCGGGTTTATTTTCCAGATAGACAGCATGCCTGCGGCGATTCGCATCGTGACCTATATCATCCCGGCCCGCTACTTCGTGAGCACGCTGCAAAGCCTGTTCCTGGCGGGCAATATTCCGGTGGTGCTGGTGATTAATACCCTGTTTTTGATTGCTTCGGCGGTGATGTTTATCGGCCTGACGTGGCTGAAAACGAAACGTCGGCTGGATTAAACTTCGCCGGATGGCGGCTACGCCTTATCCGGCCTACACAATTACGATTCGTAGGTCGGGTAAGCGCAGCGCCACCCGACATGAGGACGACACCATGTTTTATCGTTTATGGACATTAATCCGCAAAGAGCTGCAATCGCTGCTGCGCGAGCCGCAGACGCGTGCCATTTTGATTCTGCCGGTGCTGATTCAGGTGATTCTTTTCCCCTTTGCGGCGACGCTTGAGGTGACCAATGCCACCATCGCCATCTACAACGAAGATAACGGCAAGCACGCGGTGGAGCTGACACAACGTTTCGCCCGCGCCAAAGCGTTCACTCATGTTCTGCTGCTAAAAAGCCCGCAGGAGATCCAACCCACTATCGATACCCAAAAAGCACTGCTGCTGGTGCGCTTTCCGGCGGATTTTTCGCGTAATCTGGATACCTTCCAGCAGGCGCCCATGCAGTTAATTCTTGACGGGCGAAACTCTAACAGCGCGCAAATCGCGGCTAATTACCTGCAACAGATCGTCAAAGATTATCAGCAGGAGTTAACCGACGGCCAGGCCAAACCCAACAACAGCGAGCTGGTGGTGCGCAACTGGTATAACCCGAATCTGGACTACAAATGGTTTGTGGTGCCGTCGCTGATCGCCATGATCACCACCATCGGGGTGATGATCGTAACGTCGCTCTCCGTCGCCCGCGAGCGCGAACAGGGTACGCTGGATCAGCTACTGGTTTCACCGCTGGCGACCTGGCAGATATTCATCGGCAAAGCGGTTCCGGCGCTGATTGTCGCCACCTTCCAGGCCACTATCGTGCTGGGTATCGGCATCTGGGCGTATCAGATTCCCTTCGCCGGTTCGCTGGCGTTGTTCTACTTCACTATGATTATCTATGGATTATCGCTGGTAGGCTTTGGGCTGCTGATTTCCTCTCTGTGCGAAACCCAGCAGCAGGCGTTTATCGGCGTGTTCGTCTTTATGATGCCGGCGATTCTGCTGTCGGGTTACGTATCGCCCGTGGAGAACATGCCGGTTTGGTTGCAGAATCTGACGTGGATTAACCCGATTCGTCACTTTACGGATATCACCAAGCAAATTTATCTGAAGGACGCGAGCTTAACGATTGTGTGGGGAAGTTTGTGGCCGCTACTGGTGATAGCGGCCACGACAGGCTCAGTGGCGTACGCGATGTTTCGCCGGAAGATCGCCTGAGTTACGTTTTTTCTCTTTGACTAACAAAGAGACCAACGCTGGCCCGGCGAGGATCGCCAGCCCCGCAAGGGCCAGCAGGAAGTTATTGTGTAACACTCGCGACAGCAGCCATAAGGCGATAATTGCCGCGCCAAAATACCAGGTGGTGGTGAGTTCTTCGAGTACATCGCCCACATCACGCCAGCGCTGTTCACGGTGGCGCTGTAATGCCAGCATCAGAATCACCGTTACGCTGTAGAGCACACACAGGCCCAGGCCGACGCGGACTAATGCACCGCCCATCCAGCCCATAACCAGCACCGCCACAACCAGCAAATGCAACATAATCTGCCAGCAACTTAACCCTGTTGCGACACGAACGCGTTGTTGCCACTTCATGGCTTCTTCTCCTGAAGGATTTTATTTGCCTATTCAGAGTACGCCACTTTACGGAAAATTCCGTATCACCGCATCTTTTTGTGACGCCGACTACACTATTTAGTCAGGATAAAAAAAATAACGGGAGCCAAATGTCCGCAAACAGCACGCCTTTTTCGGTAAAAATACTGACAATTAACACCCATAAGGGCTTTACGGCATTTAACCGACGTTTTATTTTGCCGGAGCTTCGCGACGCCGTTCGCACCGTCGGCGCGGACATTGTTTGCCTGCAGGAAGTGCTGGGGGCGCATGAAGTGCATCCGTTGCACGTCGAAAACTGGCCAGATACCAGCCACTACGAATTTCTCGCTGACACCATGTGGAGCGATTACGCCTATGGGCGAAATGCGGTCTATCCGGAAGGGCATCATGGCAACGCGGTGCTCTCACGCTATCCTATCGAACATTTTGAAAATCACGATGTTTCCATCGGCGACAGCGAGAAGCGCGGGCTGCTCTATTGCCGAATCGCGCCCCCGCAGCTTGCTACGCCGATTCATGTGATTTGCGTGCATCTTGGCCTCGGTGAAAAACAGCGTCAGGCGCAAATTGTGATGCTGGCCGATTTTGTCAATGCGCTGCCGCAGGGCGAACCGGTGCTGGTGGCCGGTGATTTCAACGACTGGCGGCAGAAAGCTAACCATCCATTAAAAACACAGGCCGGGCTGGAAGAGATTTTTACCCGCGCCAGAGGCCGCCCGGCGCGCACTTTTCCGGTCAGTTTGCCGCTATTGCGACTGGATCGCATCTATGTGAAAAATGCTAATGCCAGTAAACCGACCAAACTTGCTTTACGTGGCTGGCGACACCTTTCAGACCATGCGCCCCTTAGCGCGGAGATCCATCTATGAAATGCGCCTGGCGAGAAGGCAACCAGATTACCCTGCTGGAGAATGGCGATCAGTACTACCCTGCGGTCTTTAAAGCCATCGATCAGGCACAGAGTAAAGTGATCCTTGAAACCTTTATCTGGTTTGAGGACGACGTGGGTAAACAGCTGCATGCGGTTCTGCTGCACGCCGCAAAACGTGGCGTGCAAATAGAGGCGCTGCTCGATGGCTACGGCTCACCCGATTTAAGCGATGAATTTGTTAACGAACTGACCGAGGCGGGCGTCATTTTCCGCTATTACGATCCCGGCCCGCGTGTTTTTGGTATGCGCACCAACCTCTTTCGTCGTATGCACCGCAAAATTGTGGTGGTGGATGCGCGCATCGCTTTTATTGGCGGCATTAACTACTCCGCGGAACATATGTCGAATTATGGCCCGGAAGCTAAACAAGATTACGCGGTACGTGTGGAAGGCCCGGTAGTCGATGACATCGTTCAGTTTGAACTGGAAAACCTGCCCGAAAATGCCCCGGTACGCCGCTGGTGGCGCAGGCATCATCGCGCAGAAAAGAACCGCATGCCCGGTGAAGCGCAGGCACTGCTGGTGTGGCGCGACAATGGCGAGCACCGTACCGATATCGAACGTCACTATCTGCGCATGCTGGCGACCGCCAAACGCGAAGTGATCATTGCCAATGCCTACTTCTTCCCTGGCTATCGCCTGCTGCACGCCATGCGTCGGGCGGCGCGACGCGGCGTGCGCGTCAAGCTGGTGGTTCAGGGCAACCCGGATATGGCGATTGTTAAAGTGGGCGCGGTGCTGCTTTATCGTTATCTGGTCAACAGTGGCGTGCACATCTACGAATACCAGCGCCGCCCGTTGCACGGCAAAGTGGCGTTGATGGACGATCACTGGGCGACGGTCGGCTCCAGCAATCTCGATCCGTTAAGTTTGTCGCTGAATCTTGAAGCCAATCTGATGATTCATGATCGTCAGTTTAATCAGACGCTGCGCGATAATCTGAATACCTTAATTACCCGTGATTCACAGCGCGTGGACGAAAGCATGGTGCCCAAACGCAGCTGGATAAACCTCGGCATTGGCGTGGTGGTGTTCCACTTCTTGCGCCATTTCCCGGCGATGGCCGGTTGGCTACCGGCGCACACACCTAAACTGGCGGAAGTCCCTCCTCCCGCACAGCCCACGATGGAAACGCAGGACCGCGTCGAGCCGGAAAACTCGGGAGCCCGTCAATGAAATGGATGAGTAAAAAACAGTGGAAGTGGACTAAACGCGCGCTCACCTGGCTGTTTCTGGTTGCCGTCGCGGTGCTGCTGGTGCTCTATGCGCGCAAAATTGACTGGCACGAAGTGTGGAACGTCATCCGCGACTACAATCGTCTGGCGCTGCTGGGCGCGGTAGGCCTGGTGATATTCAACTATCTGCTGTATGGCTGCTACGACCTGCTGGCGCGCGTCTGGTGCGGGCATAAGCTGGCAAAACGCCAGGTGATGTTAGTGTCGTTTATCTGCTATGCCTTTAACCTGACGCTCAGCACTTGGGTTGGTGGCATTGGCATGCGTTATCGCCTCTACTCGCGGCTTGGCCTGAAGCCCGGCACCATTACCCGCATCTTTTCCCTGAGTATCTCGACCAATTGGCTGGGTTATTTATTACTGGCGGGCGTGATGTTTACCGGTGGCGCAATTGACCTGCCGCCGCACTGGTATATCAACGACACCACCCTGCGACTACTTGGCGCGGCGCTATTGGCGACGGTGCTAATTTATCTGGGATTTTGCGCATTTGCCAAAAAGCGCCACTATTCTGTTAAAGGACAAACGCTGGTGCTACCCACCTGGAAGTTCGCCCTCGCCCAAATGGCGATCTCCAGCCTGAACTGGATGGCGATGGGCGCAACCATCTGGCTGCTGATGGGCCAGGCCGTTGATTATTTCTTCGTGCTCGGCGTGCTGCTGGTAAGCAGCGTGGTGGCGGTGATTGTGCATATTCCGGCGGGAATCGGCGTGCTGGAAGCGGTATTTGTCGCACTGCTGGCCAGTGAAGAAGTCTCTTCCGGGACGATAATTGCGGCGCTGCTGGTGTGGCGAGTGCTGTATTACTTTATCCCGCTGCTGCTGGCGCTGGTGTGTTATCTGGGGCTGGAGAGCCAGGCGAAAAGGATTCGGGAGAAGAATGAGGAGAAGGCTGGAGGGTGAGAGACCTTCAGCCGGTAGAAGGATGCGAAAATACATATTATTATTGCTGATGGGCACTCCGCTTTTTTAGCCATTCATACCTATGGGAAGTATTTCTTAATAATAGTTAACAGTCGATCTTCCTCGGATTTATCGATCAATCGACAGATCCGCTCCATAAAATCAACGAATGCGTTGCTCAAATCTTCCGGTTGCTTAAACCTACGTTGCGAGTAAATAAAATCCCAAACGGCGCATGCCCGTAAGAGATGGACATCATCTACTCTATGCCATCCATTATCTGCACAGATCCAGGCATCCAGATCATTCGCTATTTTATCGAATAAAAAGAGATCTCTTTTATTTTTTTGAAGTTCTCGCCATGCTGAATCAAAAGCTTCTTTAACAAATGAAGGTTCGAGCGTTTCCACAATAAAAAAGAGTAATATCTCCAGCATGCAATTGCGACACTGCGTGATTTTACTAGCAGCAGGATATCTTTCTATGGAATGCGCAATTTTATTCACTTTCGCTTCAATAAATGTAAAACCATTGTACTCAATATAATCATCTTTATTTATTCGCATTGCCATTCCTTTTATAATCCATCAGGTTTATCCTGGAGAATTTTCTTTTTATCCACACGATATCAGCAAGCCACTCTCTAACGTCAGAAGTTGATAAGGTGGCAATGGATCGCTGGATATATTATTCAACACGCCATTAATCCATTTCAAGAGCTTTTCATCATCTGATGGCGACATTGAAGCAAAAGCCATTAAATAATTAAAATCATTTTGTATGGATAACGTATCTATTATAAACTTAGAAAATAACTCTTCAGCTGAAAGTACGATTGCACATTGATATCCATCCGGATGTGTAAGACAGCGATAGTCTGCTGCAATGAGCGCATTCCAGCGTTCGCTGCCTATCCTTCCTGGCAAAAGGACATAGCACCATTGTTCTACGGGTAGTGGAATCCCGGGATGCCTTTCCTTTAGATTCGTCTGGATTAGTGATAATATTACCTTAACCTCTTTAATTTGGTGTTCGAAAGAGGCCCCTTCCTTAAATATTTCCATATTCATTATCTGTACTATGAATTATAAACAGCGGCAGCTTATCGATTGTTGTCATCGCAGGTCATTTAACAATGGTAAAATTTTCACCATCCCCACATCCCTATACCCGAACTTATCAACGCCTCAAGCAAGAAAATCACAACCTGACAGAAAAGGCTCAGCACACTTAAATACGTGATGACACTTCCCAACACCATACAGCGAGACATTGTAGAAAATTCGCCCGCGAACAAATTGCGCGAAAGTCCACTTAACACATCGAGTTTGTAACTTACCGCCATGGGCCAGACCAGCACGGCCAGAAAACTCATGATCCATACAGATAAATAGCTGTCCAGCACACTGTTGATCACGATGGCGATAAACACCCCACTGACCGCCATCAGCAATATCAGCCATCGGGAATCCGGATTCCATCCCAAAAGCAGGCCCAGGAATGCGTTAATCGTAAACATGGCGCCGACAATACCAAATACGGTGGTTATCGACTGAAAAGAAAAGAACATCGATAGCGCAGTGCCTACCATAATAATCAACGCCAGGCCAATCGTACTTGCAAGAAATGTACTGAATTTATCCTTTTTGAAATCTAGCCAGACGGAAATCAGAACGATAAGTACAAGATTGAACATAAACATCCCTGGCCGACTGTCAAGATTCGACACACCTGAGATAATCGCCAGCCACGCGACAGCAGGCGTCAACCCCATCATAACCGCAGTCAAAAACCAGATGCGAATCATCATACTTGATGGCGCAGCGCAAACCTGATTAAGTCGTATGGAAGAGAAAGTATTCACACCCAATTCTCCATAAAGATGATTTTCTTGTGAACGTAATCAGCGACAAAAGTGGCGATAGCGCGTTTGGCGGGCGTTATTTTTCAGTACAAAACTGTAATCATCCATTTCTGGGATCTCCCATTCATTCAACATTTCATTGTTTTCAACCTGGTTGGCAATCCGCTGCCGATAACAGGGTATGTCAAAGAACATATGCCAGCGCCCTTTGTAGATTTCGAGATAAACATCTGCTCGTCCAAATTCAACATGCGAGTCCGCATTTTGATTGTCGTAATAAATGCTCACTGCATATTCACCAAACCACTGAAACCACGTCCGCTGAATAAGTTTAGTGTGCGCAAATATTCCAAAGCAGACGATCAACACACAGAGGAAAAAAATAAGCATCTGAACAGGTAACCCTTTACTTGCTCGGCTGTTCTTTCCAGTAATGCCAGATAACATGGCTCTCTCCCTGCCCAATTTTCATATCGCCATTCTCAGTGCAGGCCAGGTGCCCCCACAACCTACGCGCGGTTGCGCGATCGGGTGCTGTCGCCAGAACTGGCGTGTCATCAGGGCGATATCTGCCCATTAATACTTTGGCATACAACACTCTTCCCACGATCTCGGCCTGCCCCGAGGATGAATCTCGAAGGAAAAGATAAAAGCCATAATGAGGGAAACTATATTGTTGGCCAATTTTTAGCGGCGGTTTTTTACACCATTTAACCGCGAGCAATTCTTTGGCTATCTCTATATTTGAATATTCACCCGCTATAAATATGCATGTATATATCACTGTAAAAAATACAAATAAATTAGCTAATAAACACAGACATCCCTTTTTTTTCATTATTTCATCTATGACATATCACAAAATAGCAGTTTGCATAGATACAAATAACCATGTTTCGTCAATCGTGCGTTTTATCAGTGAACAGAATCCGAAAAAAATCCCGGAACCAGTCCGGGATTTTTGAATGATTAGCCATTAACGGCGGTTGCCGAATATCCGCAGCAGCATCAGGAACAGGTTGATGAAATCGAGATACAGCGTTAACGCGCCGAGGATGGCGGTTTTGCGCAGGCTGGATGTATCACGCACATCGATTTGTTCGCCGATATTTTTTAATTTCTGCGTGTCGTAGGCGGTCAGGCCAACGAACACCACGACGCCGATATAGGTCACCGCCCACATCAGTGCGGTGCTTTTCAGCCAGAAGTTAACCAGCGATGCCAGAATGATACCAATCAGCGCCATAAACAGCATATTCCCCAGGCCGCTAAGGTCGCGTTTGGTGGTGTAGCCGTACAGGCTCATGATGCCGAACATCCCACCGCTCACCACAAAGGTACTAGCGATGGAGGAGTAGGTGTAGACAATGAAAATACTGGAAAGCGTCAACCCGGTAAGCGCCGAATAGAGCATAAACAGCGTGGTGGCGACACCTGCGCTCAGGCGTTGCACCATCCCTGAAAGCACAAAGACCAGCGCCAGTTGAGCAATAATCAGGCCAAAGAAAGTGATTTTGCTGGAGAAGACAAACATCATCACCGCTGGGGTATTCGCCGCATACCATGCGATAAACGCCGTCAGCAGCAATCCGCAGGTCATCCAGCCATACACTTGTGCCATATACGTTTGCAGTCCGGAACGGGACTGTACGATTGAATCAGAACGAGGGAATCGGTCCATGAGAATCTCCTGATGATATAAGGAATACCTCAAGGATATCGCAAATATTGCGGGTGTGCATCGACAGGGAGTAAACGGAGGCGTTAAGGCATCGTGCGGGTGAAACCGCCGGGTCTGGTTTTGTAGGCCTGATAAGCGCAGCGCCATCAGGCATTGTGCAGACGGAACCGCCGGGCCTGGTGTTGTAGGTCTGATAAGCGAAGCGCCATCAGGCATTGTGCAGACGAAACCGTCGGATTTGGTATTGTAGGCCTGATAAGCGCAGCGCCATCAGGCGCTATGCCAGCGCCCTGCCGCTTGCTTATCGCTGTCGCGGGCTTCTACCCAACGGTCGCCTTCTGGTGTGGCTTCACGTTTCCAGAACGGCGCACGCGTTTTCAGATAGTCCATGATGAACTCGGTGGCTTCAAAACCGCTGCTGCGGTGCGCGCTGGTGACGCCTACAAAGACAATTTCGTCTCCCGGCCACAGTTCGCCTATGCGGTGAATGACCGTGACGCGGCCCAGCGGCCAGCGGCCTCGCGCTTCTTCGACGATTTCCGCCAGCGCTTTTTCGGTCATGCCCGGATAGTGCTCCAGGGTCAGCGCTTTTACGCTGTCGCCAAGGTTGTGGTTTCGAACTTTGCCGGTAAACGTGACCACCGCACCATCTTCATCGCGCTCGGCAAGCCAGACATATTCGTCACCCACGTTAAACGTCTCGTGACCGACGCGAATGCGCGTTTCGCTCATCATCAACCTCCCGTTACCGGTGGGAAAAACGCCACTTCATCGCCATCGGCAACCGGCGTATCAAAACTGACCAGCGTCTGGTTGACCGCCGCCAGCAGTTTGCCCTCTTCCAGCGCCAGCGCCCAGCGCCCTTCCTGGGCCGCCAGATGCTGACGAATAGCCTCTACCGTGGCGAACTCTGCCGGAAGTTGTAACGCGTCCGTGCCCACCAGTTCGCGAACCTGCGCAAAAAACAGAACTTTAATCATCGCTATCCACCCTGAAATCGCCCGATTTGCCGCCGCTTTTCGCCAGCAGGCGCACCGGGCCAATGACCATATCTTTTTGCACCGCTTTGCACATATCGTAAATCGTCAGCGCCGCCACCGACGCCGCCGTTAACGCTTCCATCTCTACGCCGGTTTTCCCGGTCAGACGACACAGCGTTTCGATACGCACGCGGCTATGCTCAGGCTCGGCCTGCAGATTCACTTCCACTTTGCTGAGCATCAGCGGATGACAGAGCGGGATCAGGTCCCAGGTGCGCTTGGCGGCCTGAATTCCTGCGATACGGGCGGTAGCGAACACGTCGCCTTTGTGGTGGCTACCGTCGATAATCATCGATAAGGTTTCCGGCAGCATGGTGACGAACGCTTCCGCGCGAGCTTCGCGTACGGTTTCAGCCTTGGCGGAGACATCCACCATATGGGCTTCGCCCGCCGCGTTGATATGGGTCAGTTGCGACATCGTTTATTTCTTCAGATGAGGGTAGAAGTTACAAGGACGGGTGCGGGAGTCGAGCTGCGCCGCAATAATATTTTCCCACGCGGTACGACACGCTTTGGTCGAACCCGGCATAGCGAAAATCAGCGTCCGGTTAGCCATCCCGGCAATGGCGCGGGATTGCAGCGTGGCGGTGCCAATCTCTTCAAAAGAGAGCATACGGAAGACTTCGCCGAAACCTTCGATTTCACGGTCGAACAGCGGGAGCAGCGCTTCCGGTGCCTGGTCGCCATCGGTCAGGCCGGTGCCGCCGGTGATTAACACCACCTGCACGTCATCGCGTGCAATCCACTCGGAGACCTTTGCGCGAATGGCATAGCGATTCTCTTTCACAATCGCTTTATCGACCACCGTGTGGCCCGCCTCCTGCGCAGAATCACGCAGATAATGACCGGAGGTATCATCCTCTTCGCCACGGCGGCTGGAAATAGTAAGAATAGCGATACGGGTCGGGAAAAATTCAGTGCTCGCCTGACTCATTTAACACTCCTTGAAAACGAATTATCCACCAATATAGGACAGATTCTGGGTGATCCCAGTATTGCCCTGGTGCAGGAAGTGGGTCTGCTTCTTATGGGTTAACGCTTCTGCAATGCGTGCTTCGAGTTCCTGCTGCTGGGCATCTGCCGCTAACAGATCGCGAAGGTCTACGCCGCCGTCGCCGAAAAGGCATAAATGCAGTTTGCCCACGGAAGAGACGCGCAGACGGTTACAGGTGGCGCAAAAATCTTTTTCATACGGCATGATTAAGCCGATTTCCCCTTCATAGTCGGGGTGACAAAAGACCTGTGCCGGGCCGTCGCTGCGCTGTCGGATCTGATGTATCCAGCCGCGTTTGAGCAACTGGTCGCGCAGCACCATCCCGGAGATATGGTGTTTGCGGAACAAATCGCTGCCGTCGCCGGTTTCCATCAGTTCGATAAATCGGAGTTGAATGCGGCGCGGTTTGATCCACGCCAGAAAGGTGTCGAGCTGGTGATGGTTTACGTCGCGCATCAGCACGGTGTTAACCTTCACTTTTTCAAAGCCCGCGCTGAAGGCGGCGTCGATGCCGTCCATCACCTGGCGGAATTTGTCCTGACCGGTAATTGCATGAAACTGACGCGCATCAAGGCTGTCGACGCTGACGTTCAGCGCCGTAAGGCCCGCTTCACGCCAGGCGGCAACGTCGCGCGCCATGCGGTAACCATTGGTGGTCACGGCAATCTGTTTGATGGCCGCGTTTTCTCTTACTGCTGCGATGATGTCGACAAAGTCGCGACGCAGGCTCGGCTCGCCGCCGGTGAGACGCACTTTTTCGGTACCCAGTGCGGAAAAGGCACGGGTAACCCGTCGCACTTCATCCAGCGACAAAAAGCCATTGTTGGTGACTTCGCCCGGCTTGTAGCCGTTGGGTAGACAGTAGGTACAACGGAAGTTGCACACATCGGTTATCGACAGACGCAGATAAAAGAACCTGCGCGCGAACGCATCAGTAAGTTGTGAAGCCATAGACACCTTTCCAAATACGGGAGGCGAGGTCATTTCTTCCTTCGCCCTGGTGATGTTAAACATCACGGCCAAAGCGCCTTATCTTTCGACTTAGGCCCAGAGGCTAGAGTGTTTTTCAGCATTATTGCTGAAAGGGTTATGCCGATAGTAGCGCGAGATGGACGAGTTTGCCATTTTCCGCTCTCGCTATATAAATTTATATATAGCGACATGATCGTGCACTTTCCCTACAGAATACGCATAAATCACGCTTTTGCATTGATATACGTCATTT
This sequence comes from Pseudocitrobacter corydidari, assembly GCF_021172065.1. Lineage (NCBI taxonomy): Bacteria > Pseudomonadati > Pseudomonadota > Gammaproteobacteria > Enterobacterales > Enterobacteriaceae > Pseudocitrobacter > Pseudocitrobacter corydidari. The sequence continues at coordinate 2,219,341 of NZ_CP087880.1, forward strand.
TGCCTGGGGTGCGGCATCGTCTTTTGGGAGTAGTTACGCTAATGTAAGCAGATGTACCAACATAAGGAAGTTGTATGCGCAATCGCACTCTGGCCGATCTCGATCGCGTCGTCGCCCTTGGGGGTGGACATGGATTGGGGCGAGTGATGTCCTCACTCTCCTCCCTCGGCTCCCGTTTAACCGGTATTGTCACCACCACCGATAATGGTGGCTCGACCGGTCGCATTCGCCGCTCTGAAGGCGGTATCGCCTGGGGCGACATGCGAAATTGCATCAACCAGTTGATCACCGAACCCAGCGTAGCGTCCGCTATGTTTGAGTACCGTTTTGGCGGGAATGGCGAACTTTCCGGTCATAACCTCGGAAATCTGATGTTAAAGGCACTGGACCACCTGAGCGTGCGGCCTTTAGAGGCAATCAATTTAATAAGAAATCTGTTGAAAGTTGAAGCCTCGTTAATTCCAATGTCGGAACAACCGGTCGATTTGATGGCTATCGACCAGGAAGGCCATGAAGTCTACGGGGAAGTGAATATCGATCAGTTGCCGCTACCGCCGCAGGAGCTGATGCTTTCGCCCTCGGTATCTGCAACACGCGAAGCGGTGCAGGCGATTGGCGAAGCGGATCTCATCCTGATTGGCCCCGGCAGTTTTTATACCAGCCTGCTGCCCGCATTATTGTTGAGCGACGTGGCGCAGGCGCTGCGCCGCACGCCTGCGCCTATGGTGTATATCGGCAATTTAGGTCGTGAACTCAGCCCGGCGGCGGCCAGCCTGACGCTTGCGAAAAAACTCGACATTCTGGAGCACTACGTCGGGAAACCGGTGATTGATGCGGTGGTCGTTGGCCCCAAAGTAGATACTGCTAATATTGGCAATCGTGTCGTCATTCAGGAGCCATTGGAAGCCAGCGATATTCGCTATCGCCACGACCGTCAGCTATTACGCGACGCGCTGGAAAAGGCGATTCAGGCATTAGGTTAGCTTTCCTTAAAATCTTAAGGTTGTCTTAAAAAACACCCGGCAACATAGCGAACATCATTTTTACAGGAAGATCGCTATGTTGCGCTTTTTACGCTATCGCCCGACCGTTAGCCGTTTAACTTATATTCTGCTTTTCGCGCTCTATATTGCGCTGGCGCTGAATGTCGCTTTTTATCGCCAGGCATGGTCCCTGTTACCGGTGAATACCTTCCATAATGGGTTGGTTTTCTTCACGATGCCGTTGGTCGCCTTTTCGGTGATGGTGATTTGTCTGGCGCTGGCCTCATTCCTGCGGCTGGAAAAAGTGCTGACGACGCTGTTTATTTTACTCAGCGCATCGGCACAATATTTTATTATGACCTTCGGCGTGATTATCGACCGGTCGATGATTACCAATATTCTCGATACCACTCCGGCGGAAAGTTATGCCCTGATGTCGGGCAAGATGATTCTTACACTGCTTTTTACCGCGGCGCTTTTCGTCGCCCTGGCGTGGTGGATAAAAATAAAGCCGGCAACACGGAAATGGCGTGAAGCGGGACTGCGAGCCGCTTCGGTGCTGGCTTCTGTTTTACTTATTGTGATTGTCGCGGCCTTCTTTTATAAAGACTACGCTTCACTGTTCCGCAACAATAAAGAGCTGGTGAAGTCGTTAAATCCTTCCAACAGCATCACCGCAATCAACTCCTGGTACGCCCATAATAAAATGGATAACCTGCCGCTGGTACGCATTGGCGAAGATGCAAAACAGAAAGAAGCGATGAAAAACGGGCCGCATAAAAACCTGACCATTCTTATTGTCGGCGAAACATCGCGCGGTGAAGATTTCTCGCTCGGGGGTTATTCGCGTGAAACTAATCCTCGGCTTGCGCAGGACAACGTGGTGTATTTCCCGAAAACAACCTCCTGCGGTACCGCTACCGCCGTTTCCGTTCCCTGTATGTTTTCAAATATGCCGCGCGCCCACTATGACGAGCAACTGGCGCATCATCAGGAAGGCCTGCTGGATATCGTGCAGCGTGCAGGTATTCAGGTGCAGTGGAATGAGAACGACGGCGGATGTAAAGGCGCATGCGACCGCGTACCGCATCAGAATATGAACGTGCTGAACCTGCCAGGTCAGTGCATTGATGGCGAATGTTACGATGAAGTGCTATTCCACGATCTGGATAACTATATTGATAAATTAAACGGTGATGGGCTGATTGTGTTACATACCATTGGCAGCCATGGCCCGACCTATTACAACCGTTATCCAAAGGAATTTCGTAAATTCACGCCAACCTGCGACACCAACGAAATTCAGTCATGCTCTCAGGAGCAACTGGTAAACACCTACGATAACACTGTGCTGTACGTTGATTATATCGTCGATAAAGCGATTAAATTACTGCAATCCAAACAGGATAAATTCACCACCAGCCTGGTTTATCTCTCAGACCACGGTGAGTCACTGGGTGAAAATGGTATTTACCTGCACGGTCTGCCCTATTCTATTGCGCCGGATACCCAAAAACATGTCCCGATGCTGCTGTGGCTGTCCGACGATTATCAGAAACGTTATGACGTGAACTATGACTGTCTGAAAAAAGCATCGACACAAAATGAATATTCTCAGGATAATCTCTTCTCTACGATGTTGGGTATACTGGGCGTAGAGACCACTGAATATCGCGCGGCTGATGACATACTCAAGACGTGCAGAGGATAACGAAATGAAAATTTTAGTCGTGGAAGATGACGCGCTGTTATTGCAGGGCTTAATTCTGGCGATGCAAAGCGAAGGGTACGCCTGCGATGGTGTCACCACCGCACGTCAGGCGGAACTCAGCCTGCAATCCGGGCTCTATAGTTTGATCGTGCTGGATTTGGGCCTGCCAGACGAAGATGGATTGCATTTCCTCTCGCGCATCCGTCAGGAAAAATGCAGCCTTCCAGTGCTAATTTTGACCGCCCGAGATACCCTGGACGATCGTATCAGCGGCCTGGACACCGGCGCGGACGATTACCTGGTTAAACCGTTTGCCCTGGAAGAGCTCAACGCCCGTATCCGTGCGCTGTTGCGTCGCCATTATAATCAGGGCGAAAACGAAATCACGGTGGCGAACTTACGTCTTAACACCACGCGTCGTCAGGTCTGGCTGGACGAACAACCGCTGGAGCTGACGCCAAAAGAGTTTGCCCTGCTCTCGCGCCTGATGCAGAAAGCCGGAAGCCCGGTACATCGCGAAATTCTCTACAACGATATCTACAACTGGGACAACGAGCCGTCGACCAATACGCTGGAAGTGCATATTCACAACCTGCGCGATAAAGTCGGCAAGTCACGTATTCGCACAGTCAGAGGCTTTGGCTACCAGCTGGAAAACAGCGAGGTAACCGACTAAATATGCCTCTTTCCGCGATCCGAAAATGGCCGATGCGCCACCAGCTATTACTGACCGTCGGTATTATTCTGGTGGTTTTTCAGGTTATCAGCGTGTTCTGGCTCTGGCATGAAAGCAAAGAGCAGATTGACCTGGAAGTTGCCAGCATCCTGAAGGGCCACAACAACGCTAAACATATTCAGCACGAGGTTCGCGAAGCGGTTGCCAGTTTGCTGGTGCCAAGCCTGGTGATTATTGGCCTGGCGCTGTTTGTCTGTATGAAAGCGGTGAAACGCATCACCCGCCCGCTGTCTGACCTGCAAAAAGAGCTCGATGCGCGCACGCCAGATAACCTGCAACCTATCCATCTGGAAAGAACCGTTCTGGAAGTCGATGCGGTAACGTCGGCCATCAACCAACTGGTGGCGCGTTTGACGCAAACGCTCGATCGCGAACGATTATTCACCGCCGACGTGGCCCATGAACTCCGCACCCCGCTGGCGGGTTTACGCTTACATCTGGAACTCATTGAAAAAGCGCATGCCATTAACGTTGGGCCGCTGATTCAGCGTCTGGATCAAATGACTAACAGCGTAGCCCAGCTACTGCAACTCGCGCGCGTGGGCCAGTCATTTTCTGCGGGTAGCTACCAGCGCGTCGAGTTAATGGCGGATGTCATTTTGCCGCTGAAGGATGAGCTGGAATCCATGCTGAAAGGGCGCGAACAGACGCTGGTGATAAGCGAAAACGTCCACGATATCGCGGTTGCCGGCGATGCCACGTTGATAAAGGTGATGGTGCGTAACCTGGTCGAAAACGCGTACCGTTACAGCCCAACCCATTCCGCCATTACGCTGTCTGCTGCTGCATCGCCCACGCCGATGTTGATTGTCGAAGATGAAGGTCCAGGCATTGATGAATCAAAAGTAGGCGAACTGAGCCAGGCATTTGTGCGAATGGATAGCCGCTACGGCGGAATTGGGCTGGGGTTAAGTATTGTCACGCGAATTGCGCAGCTGCACGAAGCGGCGTTTTATTTGCAAAATCGGGAAGAGAGAAGCGGCACGCGGGCATGGATTGCATTCACGCCCGCAAACCTGAAACCGAAGTTAGAAAGTCAAAATCCAGTGGCAGAGAAATCCGACGACAATCAGGCCGGAAAATAACAGAGTCAGAGATTGCTGAACATTTAGATTAGACATGGAACTATCCTCTTGTTGATGTGGACAGTATCCATGTTGGATATTAAGCGAACATTAAGGCTGGCATTTCCTCGTGTGATGCCAGCCTCATTTTTTTAGCTTATGACGCTGCGATAAACAATTCACGCAGTTGATGAAGCTTATCGCGGATCTCGGCGGCTTCTTCAAACTCCAGGTTCTGCGCATGTTGCAACATCTGCGCCTCCAGCGACTGGATTTGCTGTTGCAGCGCTTTCGGCGTCAGCGCCTGATCCGCTTCAACAATCTGCACACCGCCGCGAGACTTACCGCGACCTTTCGTTTTCGTTTTCGCCAGCCCCTCGCCCAGCGCCAGAATATCGACCACTTTCTTGTTCAGGCCCTGCGGAACAATTCCGTGCTCTTCGTTGTAGCGCTGCTGCTTCTCACGACGACGTTCGGTTTCACCAATCGCCTTCGCCATCGATGGCGTGATTTTATCGCCGTAGAGAATCGCCTTGCCGTTAATGTTACGCGCGGCACGGCCAATGGTCTGGATTAGCGAACGCTCGGAACGCAGGAAGCCCTCTTTATCGGCATCCAGAATCGCTACCAGCGACACTTCTGGCATATCGAGGCCTTCTCGCAACAGGTTAATCCCCACCAGCACGTCAAACTCGCCAAGGCGCAAATCGCGAATGATTTCCATACGTTCGACGGTGTCGATGTCCGAGTGCAAATAGCGCACGCGTTCGCCGTGTTCTTCAAGGTATTCGGTGAGATCTTCCGCCATCCGCTTGGTCAGCGTCGTGACCAGTACGCGTTCGTTAATGGCCGTGCGCAGACGAATTTCTGACAGCAGATCGTCGACCTGCGTCGCCACCGGCCGCACTTCAATCACCGGATCGAGCAGGCCGGTAGGACGCACCACCTGATCGATAACTTCGTCGCCGGATTTCTCAAGCTCGTAGTTCCCAGGCGTCGCGGAAACGTAAATGGTTTGCGGCGCGAGGGCTTCAAATTCTTCAAACTTCAGCGGACGGTTATCAAGGGCCGACGGCAGACGGAAACCGTACTCCACCAGCGTCTCTTTACGCGCCCGGTCGCCGCGATACATGCCGCCAATTTGCGGAATGGTCACGTGGGATTCATCAATGACCAGCAGGCCATCCGCCGGAAGGTAATCAAACAACGTCGGCGGCGGCTCGCCCGGCCCGCGCCCAGAGAGATAGCGCGAGTAGTTTTCAATGCCCGAGCAGTAGCCCAGTTCATTCATCATTTCGAGGTCAAACTGTGTGCGCTGGCTGAGTCGCTGCTCTTCAAGCAGTTTGTTGTTCTCCAGCAGCACTTTGCGACGTTCAGCCAGTTCGTCTTTGATATCTTCCATCGCCTGCACGATGCGTTCGCGCGGGGTGACGTAGTGCGTTTTGGGATAGACCGTAAAACGTTGAATGGTGCCCTCTACGTGGCCCGTTAGCGGGTCAAACAGCGACAGGCGCTCGACCTCTTCGTCAAACAGTTCAACGCGCAGCGCCAGGTCTTCCGATTCCGCCGGGAAGATATCGATAACTTCGCCGCGTACGCGGAAAGTACCGCGCTGGAATGCCTGATCGTTGCGCGCGTATTGCAGCTCGGCCAGACGACGCAGAATGGCGCGCTGGTCGATAATCATGCCGACCGTCAGATGCAGCATCATTTTCAGGTAGAGATCCGGGTCGCCCAACCCGTAAATTGCCGACACGGAGGCCACCACGATGACGTCGCGACGCTCAAGCAAGGCTTTGGTCGCCGACAAACGCATCTGTTCAATGTGTTCGTTCACCGAGGCATCTTTCTCAATGAAGGTATCTGAACTGGGAACGTAGGCTTCCGGCTGATAGTAATCGTAGTAGGAGACGAAGAACTCGACGGCGTTTTCGGGGAAAAACTCTTTCATCTCGCCATACAGCTGCGCCGCCAGCGTTTTGTTTGGCGCAAGCACCATCGTCGGGCGCTGGAGATCGGCAATCACGTTGGCGACGGTGAAGGTTTTCCCCGAGCCGGTTACCCCCAACAGCGTTTGATGCGCAAGACCATCTTCCAGCCCTTCTTTCAGGCGCGCGATGGCATCAGGCTGATCGCCTGAGGGTTGAAAGGCCGAATGCAATTTGAACGGTTTACTCATGAACAAAGCTACCTGGTGGCGGGTTAATCGGGCAGGTGATTAATTCTACTCTCCAGCGCTAAATTTGCCAACAAAAAATACTGGATATAAAAACAGTAGCGCATTATGGTATTGCTGTTACGCCACGCTGAATCCATGCGTAGCGGCTGAAATTTGCGCTCTGGCAGGATAAAACAACTCCCTCTGGAGGTTATCCCCAGAACTTTTTCTGTTTTAACATTTGTCAATATGTGTCATTAAACTTTTATGTCAGTGAGTCGCGCGCCACCCTCTACCATTGCTTTTATTCATCTTACTGATAATAAAAGAAAAGATTGAAAAGCCGCGTTTCGCATCAATTTACTGGCAAGCCGCGTATTCTCTCGCCTTCCGCAGGTTTTCTAACTCTAATACACAAGGTTATCCACAGGAATAGTGGATAAGTGTCTGGAGGCCCTATCCCCTGTCACTCGGGCGTTTTCGTCGATCGACCCAAAAGCGACGGGTAAAAATTTTTTATCGTTAAATTTTGATTTTTATCAGCGAAAATCATCATGTGGTTTCTGCGTGACAGCCCTCACATTTTTGTATAAATTTTGCTCAGCACTCGCTGTTTTTTTGCGCCAGCGCTGTGCATCCCTTCTCTCCGATCCATCCCTATTTCTTAAGTTAATTCTTAAAAATCAGCCGTTATGCTGAGGAAAGTCCGTTCTGGCAAGAGAATTGCAATCTTCTTTCGTGACCCTGACCTATAGCTTGAGGAGAACACGATGTTGAGTTTGCATGCAGTCAATCATTTCTACGGAAACCAGCACACGCTCTGGAACATCGACCTCGAACTGGCTTCCGGCGAGTGCACCTGTTTAATCGGCCTTCCCGGTACGGGGAAGACCACGCTGGTGAACTGTATTACCGGGCATCAACCTATTGAAAGCGGCAGCATGATTTGGCAACAGACCGGCTCGCTCCCCTGCGATTTAATGCCCCTTTCACCCGTACGCCGCACCACGCTTGGTATCGGTTATGTCCCTCAGGATAAACGTATTTTTTCGCAGCTTAGCGTGGAAGAGAACCTGCTGATTGCCCTCAAGGCAGCGGGTGAAAGCAGCGGAACGGTAAGCCCTGAGATATATGCGCTCTTCCCGTCACTGTACGCGCTCAGGCAGCTTAAGGGGGGCGCATTAACGGAAGATGACCGGTATCAGCTAGCCCTGGCCTGCGCGATGGTGACGCGGCCACAGCTGCTGATTCTGGATGAGCCAACGCGCGGTGTGGGCCACGCGTTTATTCATCGACTGGGGGATTTACTGCTGCGCCTGAATCGGGAGATTGGGCTAACGATATTGCTCGCAGAACAGCAGCTACCGTTTATTCAGCGGGTGGCGGACCGTTTCTGCCTGCTGCATCGCGGCAGAAACGTGGCCCAGGGCGGTGTGGCACAGCTGGATGAACAGATGATTAAAGCGTGGATGACGCCCGAGTCAGGGCTGTGAGGTCAAGATACTGTCCAAGGTCATGCTCTGCCAGCGTCGTACCCAGCCAGGGGATTTCGCCCAGCATCGGCGCATCAATCATCCGTTGCAGCGTCGCCAGATAGGGCTGGTGACGCTTCCCGGGCTGCTCGACATCGTTAGCTATCCAGCCCGCCAGTTTCAGGCCCGCCTGCTTAACGGCCTGCACGGTCAGCAGCGCATGATTGATACAGCCCAGCTTCATTCCGACCACCAGAATCACCGGCAGTTGCTCGCGTTGCACCCAATCCGCAAACGTCAGATGGGGCGACAGCGGCGTATACCAGCCACCTGCACCTTCCACTAACACCCAATCCGCCTGCGCTTCCAGCGTGCGAAGACCCGCCGACATCACGTCAGCCTCAATCGGGCGCTGCTCCACCTCGCTGATAATGTGCGGCGACGTGGGTTCAGCGAAGGTGTACGGGTTCACCCGCTCATACGCCAGCGGCAGCACGCTATTGCGCTGCAATGCCAGCGCATCGCTGTTGCGCAGTCCATCTGGCGTTTCGTCGCTGCCAGAGGCGACGGGTTTGTAGCCTGCTGTCCGGTATCCGAGTGCCCGGGCGGCCTGTAGCAGCGCCGTGCTGGCTACCGTTTTCCCCACTTCCGTGTCGGTGCCGGTAACAAAATAACGTTCAATCACGAATAATCACTCCAGAAAAAAGATGGTAGGTCAGCGGGCATTGCCCCTGAACTTTCGGCCATGCCAGCTGCAGCTGCTGAAGTTTGCTGCGGGTTAATGGCTCGCGCGCCCGGCCTTGATGCAAATGCGTGGCACCAATCCCCTTCAGAGAGCGCATCGCGCTGAGGGCATCGGGAAACAGCAGAGTCATCGAGCGTGTACTACTGTGCTGCGGCCAGCCCGCCAGCGTCTGTTGCAGCGTCTCTTCCGGCAGGAAACGGTTCGCATGAGGATGCGCATCCACCGCCAGCCAGGCCTGATTCAGCTCGGGTAACGATCCGGCGGTCAGCGTGGTGAAGGCCAGCACGCCACCAGGGCGCAGCTGGCGATACAGCTCGGCAAGCGCAATACGGATATCGCTGCACCACTGCACAGCAAGATTGCTCCACACCAGGTCAAACCCGGCATCAGGCAAGGGAATGGCTTCGATATCCGCCAGCAAGTAGTGCTGTGCCGCCTGCTGCTGGCGCGCCTGCGTGAGCATTGCAGCGGAGAGATCCAGCGCGGTTACTTCGCTCCCCCGCTCACGCCAGTAGCGGCTATAGCTACCGGGTCCGCAGCCAGCGTCCAGCACACGGGCAAACGCCCGCGCCGGGAGTTGTTCAAGCAGATGCGCCGCGCTCTGGCGCTGAAGTTCGTTAAACTGGTGATAATGCGCTGCCGCCCGACCAAAGGCCGCCGCCACCGCCTGTTTATTCACGGACGCCATGCAGCACCTCCAGCAGAGTGTCGATATCTTCACGCGTATGCGCCGCCGTCAGCGTTAAGCGCAAACGCGCGGTTCCGGTGGGTACGGTAGGTGGGCGAATTGCCGTCACCCAACAGCCTTTTTCACGCAGCGTTTTCGCCAGCTCCAGCGTGCGCGCATTCTCCCCGACAATCAGCGGCTGAATGGCGCTCTCCGATGGCGTGAGCTGATAGTCCAGCCCCTGCGCGCCCGCGCGAAAGTGGGCGATATGCTGCGCCAGGACCTCCCGCCGCTCATCACCCTCGCCACTGCGAATCACCTCAAGAGATGCCCGCAGCGCCACGGCCTGCGCCGGGGGCATCGAAGTGCTGTAAATCAGATGGCGGGCGAACTGCAATAGATAGTCGGCCAGCGAGTCGCTACACAGCACCGCCGCACCGCTCAGGCCAAAGGCTTTACCAAAGGTTACCACCAGCAATTCAGGACGCACGCCCTGTTGCCAGCAGCTTCCGCGCCCCTGTTCGCCCTTCACGCCGATACCGTGCGCGTCATCCACCATCAGCCATGCGCCTGCCTGCGTGGTCGCCTCTGCGACGTTCGTCAACGGCGCACTATCGCCGTCCATGCTGAAAACACCCTCGGTGACCACCATCTGTTGCCCTTCGACGGCGCTGCTCAGCAACCGCGCCAGATGCTGGCTATCGTTGTGCTGATAACGGCGCAACGCCGCCGGGCTTAACGCGGCGGCTTCCAGCAGTGAGGCGTGGCTTAAACGATCGGCGACGATCCTGTCTTTTTCACTCATCAGCGCGGCGATCACCGCCTGATTCGCGGCGAAACCAGAGATAAACAGCAACGCGCGCGGATACCCCAGCCACTGGGCCAGTTCTTTTTCCAGGTCACGATGGGCGTGACTGAATCCGGTGACGTGGCCCGAGCCGCCGCTGCCTGTGCCGTACTGTTCCGCGCCCTGTTGCCAGGCGCGGATCACATTAGGATGCTGGCTCATCCCCAGATAGTCATTACTGGAAAAATTGCGATAGCGCTGACCTTCGTACTCCAGCCAGCGCCCAACGCCCTGAGCCAGCGGTACACGACGACGAAAAGCATCTGCCTCACGCCGTTGTGCTAAAGCGCTATCGATGCGTTGCTGCCAGCTCATACCGCCGCCGCGTTGTAATACGTTTCGGTATCCGGCGTCATCAGCGCCTGCTCCAGACGCTGCTGCTGTTCGTTATCGCCCGCGGTAACGGTGGTTTGTTCCGGGTTCAGGCCCAGCTTGCGGAACAGTTGCAGATCTTTATCTTCTTCCGGGTTCGGCGTGGTCAGCAGTTTGCAGCCGTAGAAAATCGAGTTGGCTCCGGCCATAAAGCACATCGCCTGGGTTTGTTCGTTCATCTGCTCGCGACCGGCGGAGAGGCGCACGTGCGAGGTCGGCATCATGATGCGCGCCACGGCGATAGTGCGAATGAAATCAAAGGCATCAACGTCTTCGTTATCCGCCAGCGGGGTGCCCTTCACCTTCACCAGCATGTTGATGGGCACACTTTCCGGCGGTGTCGGCAGGTTCGCCAGTTGCAGCAGCAGGCCCGCACGATCGGTGACCGTTTCGCCAAGGCCAACAATCCCGCCGGAACAGACTTTGATGCCGGCATCACGCACTTTATCCAGCGTATCGAGGCGTTCCTGATAACTGCGGGTAGTGATGATATTGCCGTAGAACTCCGGCGAGGTGTCCAGGTTGTGGTTGTAGTAATCGAGCCCCGCCGAGGCCAGGCGCTGTGCCTGCGTGTCGGACAGCGTACCGAGCGTCATACAGGCCTCCAGGCCCATCTCTTTCACGCCCTGCACCATTTGTTCAAGGTAAGGCATATCGCGCTCGTGCGGGTTTTTCCACGCCGCGCCCATGCAGAAACGGGTAGAACCGGCGAGCTTCGCCTTGCGGGCAGAATCCAGCACCTGCTCCACTTCCATCAGGCGCTCGCTCTCCAGCCCGGTTTTATAACGCGAGCTTTGCGGGCAATATTTGCAATCTTCCGGGCATGCGCCGGTTTTAATCGACAACAGGGTGCTGACCTGCACCTGGCGCGGGTCAAAATGCTGACGATGGATCTGCTGCGCTTCAAACAGCAAATCAAGCAATGGTTTTTCAAAAAGTTCGGTGACCTGCGACATTGTCCAGCGTAAAGGGTTAGCCATTGGCTTCTCCGGGGGTTTTGTTAATTTTCGGATCGGTTTATACTCGTAAACCTAAAACTTTTCAAAATGGTTTACAAGTCGATTATGACAACGGACGATCTCGCCTTCGATCAACAGCATATCTGGCACCCCTACACCTCCATGAGCGCCCCGCTTCCCGTGTATCCGGTGGTTTCCGCACACGGCTGCGAGCTACAGCTGGCAAGCGGCGAACAGCTGGTGGACGGCATGTCGTCGTGGTGGGCCGCCATCCACGGCTACAATCACCCGCGTCTGAATGCGGCGATGAAAGCGCAGATTGACCAGATGTCGCACGTGATGTTCGGCGGCATTACGCATCCCAGCGCGGTGGCGTTATGCCGCAAGCTGGTGGCGATGACACCTGAATCGCTGGAGTGCGTTTTCCTCGCCGACTCCGGGTCCGTCGCGGTGGAAGTGGCGATGAAAATGGCATTGCAGTACTGGCAGGCCAAAGGCGAACCTCGCCAGCGTTTCCTGACTTTCCGCAACGGTTATCACGGCGATACCTTCGGTGCGATGTCGGTCTGTGACCCGGATAACTCCATGCACAGCCTGTGGAAAGGCTACCTGCCGGAAAACCTGTTCGCGCCAGCACCGACCAGCCGCTTTGACGGCGAATGGGATGAACGTGACATGGTGGCATTTGCCCGCCTGATGGCCGCACACCGTCATGAAATTGCGGCGGTGATCCTCGAACCGATTGTTCAGGGCGCGGGCGGAATGCGCATGTATCATCCTGAGTGGCTGAAACGCATTCGTAAGATGTGCGACCGGGAAGGTATTCTGCTGATTGCCGATGAAATCGCCACCGGGTTTGGCCGCACCGGCAAACTGTTTGCCTGCGAACATGCCGGCATCACGCCAGATATTCTCTGCCTTGGGAAAGCGATCACTGGCGGCACCATGACTCTTTCCGCCACGCTCACCACCCGGCTGGTGGCAGAAACTATCAGCAACGGCGAAGCGGGCTGCTTTATGCACGGCCCAACCTTTATGGGCAATCCGCTGGCCTGCGCGGTGGCGACGGAGAGCCTGGCGATTCTGGAGAGCGGCGAATGGCAGCAGCAGGTGGCCGCTATTGAAGAACAGCTCTGTCGTGAACTGGCCCCCGCGAAAGCCATGGCGCAGGTGGCGGATGTTCGCGTACTGGGGGCGATTGGCGTGGTGGAAACACGCAAGCCGGTGAACATGGCGGCACTGCAACGCTTCTTCGTCGAACAAGGCGTGTGGATCCGCCCGTTTGGCAAGCTCATCTACCTGATGCCGCCGTATATTATTTCCACAGAACAGCTCAGCCGCCTGACGCGAGCAGTCTGTGCAGCGCTGGAAACGGACACATTTTTTATCGATTAATGCACGGTAAGGTTGTCTCTTGCCCGCTATACTGCTTATTAATCAGTAAATTAAAGGAAGGAGGCAACGATGATTTTAGTCAGTCACGATCTGCGTGATGGCGAAAAACTGCCGCAGCGTCAGGTGTTTAATGGCATGGGCTATGAAGGGGATAATCTCTCTCCGCATCTGGCGTGGGATGAGGTTCCGGCGGGAACCAAAAGCTTTGTGGTGACCTGTTTCGACCCGGACGCGCCGACCGGTTCCGGCTGGTGGCACTGGGTGGTGGCGAATCTGCCTGCCGATACGCGCGTGCTGCCGCAGGGCGCTGGCTCCGGTATTGCCGCACTGCCGGAAGGCGCCGTTCAGACCCGCACCGATTTCGGCAAAGCGGGCTACGGCGGCGCTGCGCCGCCCAAAGGGGAAACGCACCGCTATATCTTTACGGTTCATGCGCTGGATGTAGAACACATCGACGTTGACGAAGACGCCAGCGGCGCGATGGTTGGCTTTAACGTCCATTTCCATACCCTCGGCAGCGCGTCAATTACGGCTCTGTTCAGCTAATCGGTTTGCCGGAATGTATCCCTGCATTCCGGCCCTAATCCTTTCTAAAAAACCTTTTACATCAGTCACTGCGCTTTTTTATGCAGCACATCTTCCCGTTTCGCTCAACTTAGTATAAAAAGGCTGGTTTAAATGGAACCCTTTTACTCAACTAGCCTGGAGCAACATGAACACTTTATCGGTTTCCCGTCTGGCGCTGGCATTGGCTTTCGGCGTGACACTGACTGCTTGCAGCTCAACCCCTGCGGATCAACGCCCGTCTGAACAGGCCGCACCGGGGACGTCATCCCGTCCGGTTTTATCCGCAGATGAAGCGCAAAACTTCGTTGCCGCGCGTTACTTCACTGCTCTCGATCCTAAAGGCACGGCCTGGTCGCCGTCTGCAATTAGCACCCCGGCACAACCTGATTTCGTGGTTGGCGCAGCGGGCCAGCAGGGCGTAACGCACACCTCCATCCAGGCCGCCGTCGATGCCGCCATTGCGCGTCACAGCAGCAAGCGTCAGTACATTGCGATTCTGCCGGGCGAGTATCAGGGCACCGTCTATGTTCCTGCCGCACCGGGCAGCGTAACGCTGTACGGTACGGGCGAAAAACCGCTCGACGTAAAAATTGGCCTGGCGATCGACTCCGAAATGGCCCCTGCCGCCTGGCGTCATCTGGTCAACCCGGCCGGAAAATATATGCCGGGCAAACCGTCCTGGTATATGTATGACAACTGCCAGAGCAAACGCAGCGCGACCATTGGCGTGATGTGTTCAGCGGTCTTCTGGTCGCAGAACAACGGTCTGCAACTGCAAAACCTGACCATTGAAAACAACCTCGGCGACAGCGTCGATGCCGGTACCCATCAGGCAGTCGCTCTGCGCACCGATGGCGATCAGGTACAAATCAACAAGGTGAACATTCTGGGTCGCCAGAACACCTTCTTTGTGACCAACAGCAGCGTCAACAACCGCCTGCAAAACGATCGTCAGACCCGTACGCTGGTGAGCAACAGCTACCTCGAAGGCGATGTGGACATCGTTTCTGGCCGTGGCGCAGTGGTGTTTGATAATACCGACTTCCGCGTGGTGAACTCTCGCACTCAGCAGGAAGGCTACGTCTTCGCACCGGCAACCCAGGCAAACATTTACTACGGCTTCCTGGCTATCAATAGCCGCTTTACCGCTTCCGGCGATAACGTTGCACAGTTGGGCCGCTCTCTGGACGTCGATGGCAACACCAACGGTCAGGTCGTGATTCGCGACAGCGTAATTAACGAAGGCTTCAACATGGCAAAACCGTGGGCCGACGCGGCAATCTCTAAACGTCCATTCGCAGGTAACACTGGCGCGAAAGACGATAATGGGAATGTGCAGCGTGACCTGAACGACCGTAACTTCAACCGCATGTGGGAATTCAATAACCGCGGCGTGGGAAGTAAAGTGCTGGCAGAGCCGAAACAGTAAGCGCTACGGTTAGCAAAATTGCCTGATGCGCTACGCTTATCAGGCCTACATGGACCCTGCTATCTATGTATTGAACAAAGCGCACTTTGTTAACGAAAAAACCTCGCCGCGGCGAGGTTTTTTGTTTTCAGCATAAGCTCAACGTTTAGTGAGCGTTAACCACCACCCACATTGGCCCCTGCCCGACCGCATAACGGCCCTTCTCTTCCAGCAGGCCCTGCTCGCCTTTAATTTCATACACCGCGATATGGTGCGATTTCTGCCCGGCGGCAATCACATATTTACCACTGTGGTCGATATTGAAACCGCGCGGCTGGGTTTCCGTCGGCTGGAAGCCTTCGACGGCCAGCACACTGCCATCTTCCGAGACGCTGAAAACAGTAATCAGACTGGAGGTGCGGTCGCAGGCGTAGAGATGACGACCGTCCGGCGTAATGTGGATATCTGCCGCCCAGCGGGTATCGGAGAAGTCTGGCGGCATCATATCCAGCGTCTGTACGCACTCGATTTTGCCATACGGATCTTTCAGCTCCCAAACATCAACCGAACTGTTCAGCTCGTTCACACAGTAGGCGTACTGCTGATTCGGATGGAACACCAGGTGACGCGGGCCTGCACCTTCTACCGTGGTGACTTCCGCCGGATCCTGCGCAACCAGATGCCCATCGTCGCTCAGGGTAAACAGGCAGATGCGATCCTGTTTCAGTGCCGGAACCCACAGGGTGCGGTTGTCCGGGGAGATATTCGCCGAGTGGCAGCCTTCCAGCCCTTCAACAACGTCTACCGTTTCACGCGGAATACCGTCTTCCAGACGCGTCACGCTGACGCAGCCTGCGTTATACGAACCGCTGAAGACAAAGTTACCCTGACGATCGGTTGAAATATGCGTTGGGCTGCCCGGCAATGGCGCTTCGGCGGTAAAGGTCAGTGCACCATCGTCCGGCGCAATGCGGTAGGCCAGCACGCGAAATTCCGGGCGCACGCCCACATACAGATAACGTTTGTCAGGACTTACCACCATCGGCTGCACCTGACCCGGTACATCCACCACCTGAACCAGCGTCAGGTTGCCATCATGGCCCAGCGACCAGACGTGGATCTGCTGGCTTTCGGGGCTGGCGGTATAAACGGTTTGTTTCATGACTACACCTCAGAAAATGGAAATCCATTCTGCTTCAATAGGTTAACAAATATCGAAGCGCGAATTTCAAGCGACAATCAGCGATACAACTCACTATAACGCTACAAGGAAATCAATAATTTAGCACATCATTTCTTCTGCTTTGAGCAAGATTAAAAGTATAGACGCTCCGTTCCCCTCTAAGCGTCTCGCCGTCGGTCACGGGCGTTGAAGTATCGCAAGAAACTTTTTTAATACTTCTGAGCGCACAATCCGGTGGCACACTAAAGTGAGCTCGCTTTCTTCCAGCCTGTCGATGATGTCAATATAGGCCACATTTTCCAGACGTACGGCAGTCGCTGACGCCGGTAATAACGCAATGCCGAATCCGGCGGCAACCAAACTGATGACGGTGGAAACCTCCGTCGCGTATTGCACAACTTTCGGCTGAAAGCCCGCCTGGCGGCACGCATCATTAAAATACTGCTCCAGACCAATCCCTTCGGGATCGCGCAACGTAATCCATTTATCCTCTTTAAGAGAAGTGAGCGTCAGCGCTGCCGAACCGGCAAGGGGATGGTGTCGAGGCAGCGCAAGGACGGTTTTCTCTGACGTGAAAGGTTTACACTGCAGCGCTTCAGGTAGCAGAGGTAATGGCGCACGGATGATAGCCACATCCAGCTGATTACTTTGCAGCGCGGCGTACAGCGTTTGCACATTTCCCGTGGTCAGCGAAAGAGTAATATTTGGCCATTGAGCATGTATGTCGCGTAAAACGGCGGGCAGTTTTCCGTCAAAGATCGCACTGGATACGCAGCCAAGATTCAAAACCCCCTGCTCTCCGCGTGCGGTCTGCCGGGCATCGAGAATAGCCTGGTCCACCATATTCAGCGCAATTTTTGATTTTTCCAGGAATGCCTCACCTGCCGGGGTGAGCGTTAAACGTCGGTGTGCGCGATGAAAAAGCGTAACGCCCAGACGTTCCTCCAGCGTTTTGATTTGCTGACTCAGCGCTGGCTGCGCCATGTTCAGGCGCTCGGCGGCCCGGTGCATGTGCAGCTCCTCGGCAACGGTAATAAAGTGGCGCATCAGTCGAAATTGCAACAGCCCATCCTCTAAAAAATCGATAATAAATTTCTTATCAATTTAGCATTAATGATGCAATTGATGATATCTCAGTCTGGCATAAAAATAGGGGCATTCATGAGAAGGAGGATGTATGAAACCGCAGATTAATGATTTGAGAAGTGCCATCGCCCTGTTACAACAACACGAAGGGCAATACAGGGAAACAGACCATCCGGTTGATCCTAAAGCGGAACTGGCCGGGGTGTATCGCTATATCGGCGCGGGCGGTACGGTAAAACGTCCTACCCGAATTGGCCCGGCAATGATGTTTAATAGCATTAAGGGCTACCCTGATTCGCGTATTCTGGTTGGGATGCACGCCAGCCGCGAACGCGCCGCACTGCTTCTGGGCTGTAAACCTTCTGAACTGGCGCAGCATGTGGGTCAAGCGGTCAAAAATCCCATCGCCCCGGTAGTCGTTCCGGCAGAGCAGGCGCCGTGTCAGGAGCAAGTCTGGTACGCTGATGATCCTGATTTTGATCTGCGTAAACTGCTGCCCGCGCCAACCAATACGCCGATTGATGCCGGTCCATTTTTCTGCCTGGGCCTGGTATTAGCCAGCGATCCGCAAGATGCGTCCCTGACAGACGTTACCATCCATCGCCTGTGTGTGCAGGAACGCGATGAGCTGTCGATGTTTCTTGCCGCCGGACGCCACATTGAAGTGTTCAGGAAAAAAGCAGAAGAGGCCGGTAAGCCTTTGCCGGTGACCATTAATATGGGGCTCGACCCGGCCATTTATATCGGTGCCTGCTTTGAAGCCCCCACCACGCCGTTTGGCTATAACGAATTAGGTGTGGCAGGTTCGCTTCGCCAGACGCCTGTCGAACTGGTGCAGGGAGTGGCGGTCAATGAAAAAGCCATCGCCCGCGCGGAAATCATTATTGAAGGGGAGTTGTTGCCGGGCGTTCGCGTTCGGGAAGACCAGCACACCGACTCCGGCCATGCGATGCCGGAATTCCCGGGCTATTGTGGTGAAGCCAACCCTTCTCTGCCGGTGATAAAAGTGAAAGCGGTCACCATGCGTCGCCACGCTATCCTGCAAACGCTGGTTGGGCCTGGCGAAGAGCACACAACGCTTGCCGGTTTACCCACGGAAGCCAGCATTCGCAACGCCGTGGAAGAGGCCATTCCGGGTTTCCTGCAAAATGTCTACGCGCATACGGCAGGCGGCGGTAAATTCCTCGGTATTTTACAGGTCAAAAAACGCCAGGCCTCCGATGAAGGACGCCAGGGGCAAGCTGCGCTCATCGCGCTGGCCACCTACTCGGAGCTTAAAAATATTATTCTCGTCGATGAAGATGTAGACATCTTTGATAGCGACGACATCCTCTGGGCCATGACCACGCGCATGCAGGGCGATGTCAGCATCACCAACTTACCGGGGCTGAGAGGTCACCAGCTGGATCCATCCCAGTCGCCAGATTACAGCCACTCGATTCGCGGTAATGGTATTACCTGCAAAACCGTGTACGACTGCACGGTGCCCTGGGCGCTAAAAGCGAAATTTGAACGCGCGCCGTTTATGGAACTGGATCCCACTCCATGGGCACCGGACCTGTTTGAGAAATAATCGACGCCACCTCATTTAGCGGGCAATGCGGAATTTGCCCGCGCAATTTTGCTGCACAGTCGAGTCGGTGTACCATCCTGCACAGTGAATGTTAATCTGACTTGAGACCCTATCTATGACTGCACGTGTGATTGCCCTGGATCTGGACGGTACCCTTCTTACCCCCAAAAAAACGCTGCTACCCTCCTCGCTGGAAGCGCTGAATCGCGCGAAAGAAGCGGGTTACCAATTGCTTATCGTCACCGGTCGCCATCACGTTGCTATTCATCCGTTTTATCAGGCACTGGCGTTAGAGACGCCTGCAATTTGCTGTAATGGTACTTATTTGTATGATTATCATGCAAAAAAGGTGTTAGAAGCCGATCCTATGCCAGTCGATAAAGCACAGCAACTTATCGCTATGCTGGATGAATATCAGATTCACGGCCTGATGTATGTGGATGACACCATGATGTATCAATACCCCACCGGGCACGTTATCCGCACCAGTAACTGGGCGCAGTCTTTGCCGGAAGCGCAGCGTCCGTCGTTTACGCAGGTGGATTCGCTGGCGCAGGCCGCCCATGATGTGAAAAACGTCTGGAAATTTGCCCTGACGGATGAAGACCTGCCGAAGCTGCGAAAATTTGGTGAGCAGGTCGAGGCGTCATTGCAGCTGGAATGCGAATGGTCCTGGCACGATCAGGTGGACATCGCACGCCAGGGCAACAGCAAAGGTAAACGTCTGACTCAATGGGTTGAATCGCAAGGATTATCGATGAAAGATGTTATCGCGTTTGGTGATAACTTTAACGATATCAGCATGCTGGAAGCCGCTGGAATGGGTGTAGCGATGGGTAATGCCGACGACGCGGTGAAAGCGCGCGCCAACGTGGTAATCGGTGATAACACCACTGACACCATCGCCGAATTTATCTATACCCGCCTGCTGTGATCAGGCGGTAATCGAAACGCTCTTGATTTGCGCATAGAGCCATTGGCCTGGCTTCACCGCCAGGTCATCCCTCGCCCACGGGCTGATTCGTGCCCACAGCGTTCTGCCGCTGACGTCTAACTGCACTTCCACTTGCCCATTATTGTCGTAACACTGCACCACTTTGGCATGCAGCACGTTGCGGATACTGGTGTGCGCGGAAGGCTGGAGCACCAGCGAAACATCCGTCGCCTGAATGCGCACGCGCGCGGAGGCCTGAAGCGGGCGTTCGAGTTTATTCACCCACAAATGCTGATCGCCGAGCGCCAGCGCGGTCATCGCATAATGCGGATGATGTTCCAGCACCGTGACGCGTAAAATCGAACTTTGCTGATCCTGCGGCAGCCAGGGATGCATCACGCTGCTGCCCCATACTTCCTCCAGGTTGCCGAAGGCTTTGACCTGTCCCGCTTCCAGCACCAGCACTTTATCCGCCAGATGAAGAATTTCATCCAGCGAGTGGCTGACGTAAAGCATCGGGATGTTAATCTCGCGCGCCAGGCGTTGCAGATACGGCAGCAGCTCGCGTTTACGCGGGATATCCAGCGAGGCGAGAGGTTCATCCAGCAGCAAAAGTTCCGGCGCGGTGAGCAGCGCCCGACCAATCGCCACGCGCTGTTTCTCGCCGCCGGAGAGGCTTCCCGGCAGACGGTCGAGCAGTGCTTCAATCCCCAGCAGCGCCACCAGTTTATCAAACTGGCTCTCCATGCTTTTAGCCATGCCGTAACGCAAATTTCCGCGCACTTTATAGTGTGGGAAAAGCCGCGCATCCTGGAAGACATAGCCGACACGACGTTTCTCCGGTGCCAGACAAATGCCCTTTTCGACATCATTCAGCACGCGACCATTAAGCACAATGTGGCCTTTCTCGGGGCGAGTCAGACCGCTAATGGCGTTAATTAGCGAGGTTTTCCCCGCGCCGGATACACCGAACACGGCAGTGATCCCACTGGCGGGCAGCGATTCATGAATAGTCAGGCAGTGCGTGCCCAGCGTTTGGCTAAAATTCAGTTCCAGCATGCTTTACGCCCCAATCCGTTGACGGCTCACGCGCGCCAGCCATTCCGAAATCATCAGGGAAATCAGCGCCAGCACAATCGAGATAAGACACAGCCTTGCCGCCGCGCTTTCGCCGCCGGGCGTTTGAATCAGGGTGTACATGGCGGAAGGAATGGTGCGCGTTTCGCCAGGAATATTGGAGACGAAGGTAATGGTGGCCCCGAACTCGCCCAGCGAGCGGGCAAACGCCAGCACGGTGCCGACAATAATACCGGGTAGCATCAGCGGCAGC
The DNA here is from genome assembly GCF_021172065.1 of Pseudocitrobacter corydidari. NCBI lineage: Bacteria > Pseudomonadati > Pseudomonadota > Gammaproteobacteria > Enterobacterales > Enterobacteriaceae > Pseudocitrobacter > Pseudocitrobacter corydidari. The sequence goes on from NZ_CP087880.1 coordinate 2,240,531, forward strand.
GTAATGGTGCAGAACACGCGCCAGCGCCCCGCGCCCAGCGTTCTTGCCGCCTGTTCCAGTTTGATGTCTACGCCTTCCAGCGCCAGACGAATGGCGCGCACCATCAGCGGGAAGGACATCACCGCGGCGGCCAGTACCGCGCCGCGCCAGCTAAAGGCGAAGGTCAAACCGAACCAGTCATACAGCCTGGCGCCGATAAAACCACGTCGCCCCATCGCCACCAGCAATAAATAACCGACCACCACCGGCGGTAGCACCAGTGGCAGATGAAGTAATCCATCGAGTAACGCTTTGCCGGGGAAGTTACGCCTCACCAGCAGCCAAGCAAAGAAAATCCCAAAGGGCAAACTGAATAACACCGCCAGAGATGACACTTTCAGGCTCAGCAACACCGCCTGCCATTCGGGATCCGTCAATATCATTGTTTTGTGGTAAATCCGTAACGTTTAAAGATGGCTGATGCCTGCGGCCCTTGCAGATAGTCGTAGAACGCGGTGACGGTGGCATTTTTATGACCGTCGATAACCGCCAGCGGGTATTCCACTTTCTGGTGGGAATCTTCCGGGAACGTACCGACCACTTTCACGCCTTTGCTGGCAACGGCATCAGAACCGTAGACGATACCCAGCGGCGCTTCGCTGCGCTCAACCAGCGCCAGTGCACCGCGCACATCTTCAGCCGGGGCCAGTTTTGGTGACAGGGTATCCCAGGCACCCAGTTTTTGCAGCGCTTCTTTCGCATAAATGCCCGCTGGAACGTGATCCGGGTCGCCCACCGCCAGACGTCCGCCGCTCAGCAGTTGGGTCCAGTCGGTTTTGCCATTAATGGTAATATCGCCCTGCGCGCTGGCTTTAGGTGCAACTACGACCAGGCTATTGCCCAGCAGCGTTTTGCGCGTGGCCGTATCAATCGACTTTTTATCTACCGCGTAATCCATCCATTTCTGGTCGGCAGAGATAAAGAGATCTGCCGGCGCACCGGCTTCAATCTGGCGCGCCAGCGTAGAAGAAGAGGCAAAAGAGGAGACGACATCCACGTTCTTCTCTTTTTTATACTCTTTCGCAATATCCTGCATTGCGTTCGTCAGCGATGCCGCAGCGAAAACGGTGATTTTGCCATCATCCGCCAGCGCATGACCTGCCACTGAAAGCGCAAGCGTTGTTCCCGCAACCAAACGTAACCATGAACCTGCCATTTGAAACTCCTGTAAATATCGTTGTATAGCGACAAATATAGCGACAAGCCAGATCGTTTCCTAGCGTTAATTCATTACGTTTAAGGGGTATTATCGGCAAACAGGCGGGAAGCTTGAAAGCAAAACGCCCGGTAAAGACCGGGCGTTGGGGTAAATCAATGGTTCTGCGGGCGGTTATCTTTGTGGCCGACGCCAGAAAAGATGTTGAACACTTCACCGAGTCCGTAAATCGCCCCCATAATGATAGCCATTACGATAGGCACCATGATTACGGCAAAAACCAGACTTTTCAGCAGTTCTAACATGGTTTACTCCAGACATTACGTTTACCTTATTGTAACCATCTTCAGGAGAAAAACACTCCCTTTTGTGCGATGCGCTTTGCCCTTGCCGCCATTTAAGTCACAATAACCCTTTTTTCAGGACGTTCTTTATGCAGGCAGAAATCCTCCTCACCCTTAAGCTTCAGCAACGTCTGTTTGCCGACCCACGCCGCATCTCGCTGTTGAAACAAATCGCGCAGACCGGCTCTATCAGCCAGGGCGCGAAGAACGCCGGCATCAGCTATAAAAGCGCCTGGGATGCCATCAATGAGATGAATACCCTGAGCGAGCAGGCTCTGGTGGATCGCGCCACCGGCGGGAAAGGCGGCGGCGGCGCGGTGTTAACACGTTACGGCCAGCGTCTGATTCAGCTTTACGACCTGCTGGCGCAAATTCAGCAAAAAGCGTTCGACGTGCTGAGTGATGATGACGCCCTGCCCCTCGATAGCCTGCTGGCCGCGATTTCCCGTTTTTCCCTGCAAACCAGCGCCCGCAACCAGTGGTTTGGTACCGTGACCCGTCGCGACCACCAGCAGGTGCAGCAGCATGTGGATATTTTGCTCGCCGACGGCGAAACCCGTCTGAAGGTTGCCATCACCGCGCAAAGCGGCGAGCGCCTTGGGCTGGATGAAGGTAAAGAAGTGCTGGTCCTGCTGAAAGCGCCGTGGGTCAACGTTACGCGCGATCCGTCACAGGCCCGTGATGCGGATAATCAGCTGGCCTGTCGTATCAGCCACATCCAGCTCGGCACCGAACAGTGTGAAGTGCTGATGGCGCTCCCGGACGGGCAGACGCTGTGCGCTACCTTGCCGCTGGAGAAAGCCACGGAACTGGAAGAAGGGGCCCATGTGACAGCATATTTTAACGCTGACCGCATCATTCTCGCCACGTTGTGCTGATGCCATTGACAACATGATGTGAAAGACGTATCCCTGATAAAAATCGCTGCAAAAAATGGGATACACAATGTCATCATTGCAAATTTCGCAAGGCACGTTTCGTCTTAGCGACACAAAAACGCTGAAAATTGAGCACCTGACGCTGCATGCCGGTGAAAGCTGGGCGTTTGTCGGCAGCAACGGCAGCGGCAAATCGGCCCTCGCCCGTGCGCTGGCGGGGGAACTTGCACTGCTTTCCGGTTCGCGCGAGTGTCAGTTCACGCGCATCACCCGCCTCTCTTTCGAACAATTGCAGAAACTGGTGAGCGACGAATGGCAGCGCAACAATACGGATTTGCTCAGCCCCGGTGAGGATGACACAGGCCGCACCACCGCAGACATTATTCAGGATGAGGTCAAAAACGCCACGCGTTGTGCGGCGCTTGCCGACCGTTTTGGCATCAGCCATTTACTGGAAAGGCGCTTTAAATATCTGTCGACCGGTGAAACCCGCAAAACCCTGCTGTGTCAGGCGCTGATGGCAGAACCTGATTTACTGATCCTCGATGAACCGTTTGACGGTCTCGACGTTGCCTCCCGCCAGCAGCTGGCGCAGCATCTCGCCAGCCTCAGTGAAGCCGGTTATACGCTGGTGCTGGTCCTCAACCGCTTTGATGATATCCCCAATTTTGTGCCGTTTGCCGGGGTGCTGGCCGACTGTACGCTCAGCGAAACCGGCGAGAAAACCGCGCTGCTGGCGCAAACGTTGGTTGCTCAACTGGCACACAGCGAAAAGCTATCTGGCATGGCCTTACCCGAGCCTGACGCCCCTTCTGCGCGGTTGTCCCTTGCCGACGATGAAGCACGCATTGTGCTGCGCGATGGCGTCGTCTCCTATAACGATCGGCCCATTATCAACCACCTGAGCTGGACCGTTGCGCCAAATGAGCACTGGCAGATTGTGGGGCCTAACGGCGCGGGGAAATCCACGCTGTTAAGCCTGGTCACCGGCGATCATCCCCAGGGTTATAGCAATGATCTCACCCTGTTTGGCCGACGTCGCGGCAGCGGGGAAACCATCTGGGATATCAAAAAACACATTGGCTACGTGAGCAGCAGCCTGCATCTTGATTATCGCGTCAGCACCACGGTGCGTAACGTCATTCTTTCCGGCTATTTTGACTCCATTGGCATCTATCAGGCGGTATCGGATAAACAGCGCAAACTGGTCGATCAATGGCTCGCGATTCTCGGTATGAATGCGCGTACCGCCGATGCGCCCTTTCACAGCCTGTCGTGGGGCCAGCAGCGCCTGGCGCTGATTGTCCGCGCCCTGGTCAAACATCCTACGCTACTGATCCTCGACGAACCGTTGCAGGGGCTGGACCCACTCAACCGCCAGGTGGTGCGCCGCTTTATCGACGTGTTAATCAGCGAGGGGAAAACGCAGTTGCTGTTTGTCTCACACCATGCGGAAGATGCCCCAGACTGCATTACCCATCGGCTGGAATTTATTGCCGATGGCGAGGGGTACCGCTATCAGTTAGGTAAAATATAAATATCAGGGCCCCAATTGAGGGGCCCGAATTATATATAAAGAGAACCTTAATCCTGCATTAACAAAAACTAAAAAGTGAAAAGCTAGCGCCCGGAATAAAATCCCGGTGCTCGTTTATTTTTTAGCGCTGACAATGAGGTCGGCTGTGTTACTTACAGGAAAATATATGAATCTGTCGTTTAGACTTCCCCGTACACGTTGCGTATTTCTCAGTTTTCTTTTGGCATTATCTTTTCAGGTTTTTGCGGATAATCAATCTGAACCGCAGCAGGCCGAAGACCCCGCAGAGATTGCCTTTGCCGCGATGCAGCGTGTGGCGGTTCCCGGCCCGGCGACCATCCCATTGGGCAAAAAAGCCTCTATACAATTACCCAAGGACTATGTCTATTTCCCACCGAAAGAGTCGTCCGTATTTATGACTGAACTGGGAAATTACGTTGACGATGAAAATTTTTATGGTTTGGTTTTCCATAAAAACATCGATGGCTTTATTTCTATCGATTATGACAACTCCGGTTATATCAAAGATGATGATGCGAAAGACTGGGATGCCGATGAATTACTCAGCAGCCTGCGCGAAGGCACAAAAGAAGGCAATAAAGACCGTGTGAAAAAAGGGATCCCGGCCATTGAAGTCATTGGCTGGGTTGAAAAACCAAGCTACGACGCCGCGACTCACCGTCTGATTTGGTCTGCCGCCTTAAAAGACATTGGCAGCAACGTGCCCGTGAAAGAGCAAGGTGTGAATTACAATACCTATCTGCTGGGCCGTGAAGGTTATTTCGAGCTAAACCTGATTACCGATCGTGGTAGCGTGGAGGCCGCCAAGCCTCTGACGAAAACGCTGCTTAACGCCGTGAACTTTAACGAAGGTCAGCGTTACAGCGACTATAACGCCAAAACCGATAAGCTGGCTGAATATGGCCTGGCGGCGTTGATTGGCGGGATTGCCGCGAAGAAAATCGGCCTGCTGGCGATGATTGGTATCACCCTGCTCAAGTTCTGGAAACTTGCCGCCATTGCCGTGGTCGCTTTCGGCGCCGGGCTGAAGCATCTGGTATTCCGTAAAAAATCTGACGAGTAATTCGCCTTCCCCCTGCTGCGCCGGTGTGGCTTTACTGCACTGGCGCAACATCAAGCTGTTCCACAAAAATTTCACCGCACATTTTTAAGATTTATACGATTAAGCATAACCAACTGAAAATAAAGAATTAATAATGAGATCCACTTTCATGCGTTTAGTGTAAACGATTCCACTAATTTATCCCATGTCACACTTTTCCCTTCTCTGGTATGCTATCTTCATTACATACCATATGCCTAATGGAGCGAAAAATGAGAGTACTGGTTACGGGTGGTAGCGGTTACATTGGAAGTCATACCTGCGTGCAACTGCTGCAACAGGGCCACGATGTCATCATTCTTGACAACCTGTGTAACAGCAAACGCAGCGTCTTACCGGTGATCGAACGTCTGGGCGGGAAACAGGCCACGTTCGTGGAAGGCGATATTCGCGATGAAGCATTGATGACCACGATCCTGACCGATCACGCCATCGAGGCGGTGATCCACTTCGCGGGCCTGAAGGCTGTTGGCGAGTCGGTGCAAAAACCGCTGGAGTATTATGACAATAACGTCAACGGAACACTACGACTGGTTTCCGCCATGCGTGCCGCGAATGTCAAAAACTTCATTTTCAGCTCCTCCGCTACCGTTTATGGCGACCAGCCAAAAATCCCTTACGTTGAAAGCTTCCCAACCGGTACCCCTCAAAGCCCGTACGGCAAAAGCAAACTGATGGTTGAACAAATCCTGACCGACCTGCAAAAAGCGCAGCCGGAATGGAGCATTTCGCTGCTGCGTTACTTCAACCCGGTAGGCGCACATGCGTCTGGCGACATGGGTGAAGACCCGCAGGGCATTCCAAATAACCTGATGCCGTATATCGCTCAGGTTGCCGTTGGCCGCCGTGAATCACTGGCGATTTTCGGCAACGACTACCCCACGCCTGACGGTACCGGCGTGCGCGACTACATCCACGTGATGGACCTCGCCGACGGCCATGTAGCGGCAATGGAAAAACTGGCGAACAAAGCCGGTGTGCATATCTATAACCTCGGTGCTGGCGTAGGCAGCAGCGTGCTTGACGTGGTCAACGCCTTTAGCAAAGCCTGCGGCAAACCGATTAACTACCATTTCGCTCCGCGTCGCGATGGCGACCTTCCGGCCTACTGGGCCGATGCCACCAAAGCTGACAAGGATCTGAACTGGCGCGTAACCCGTAATCTCGATGAAATGGCGCAGGACACCTGGCACTGGCAGTCCCGTCATCCTCAGGGATATCCAGACTAAGGATTTGTGATGACGCAATTTAACCCCGTCGATCATCCCCACCGCCGTTATAACCCTTTAACGGGACAGTGGATTTTAGTTTCACCGCATCGCGCAAAACGCCCCTGGCAAGGGGCGCAAGAGACAGCGTCAAAACAGACGCTGCCCGCGCACGATCCGGACTGCTTTTTATGCCCGGGCAACACCCGGGTGACGGGCGACAAAAACCCCGACTACACCAGCACTTATGTTTTTACTAACGACTTCGCCGCGCTGATGACCGACACGCCTGATGCGCCGGAAAGCGACGATCCGTTGATGCGCTGCATGAGCGCGCGCGGCACCAGCCGCGTGATCTGCTTCTCTCCGGATCACAGCAAAACGCTGCCGGAATTAACGCTACCCGCGTTGCAGGACGTGGTGAAAACCTGGCAGGAGCAAACCGCCGAACTGGGGCAAACCTACCCGTGGGTTCAGGTCTTTGAAAACAAAGGCGCGGCGATGGGCTGCTCTAATCCGCATCCCCACGGTCAAGTGTGGGCCAACAGCTTCCTGCCAAATGAAATCGAACGTGAAGATCGCCTGCAGCGCGCCTATTTTGCCGAGCAGGGTTCCCCGATGCTGGTTGATTACGTTCAGCGCGAGCTGGCCGACGGCAGCCGAACCGTTGTAGAAACCGAACACTGGCTGGCCGTGGTCCCTTACTGGGCGGCATGGCCGTTCGAAACGCTGCTGCTGCCGAAAACGCATATCCTGCGCATCACCGACTTAACGGATGCCCAGCGTGATGATTTGGCGCTGGCGCTGAAAAAACTGACCAGCCGCTACGACAACCTGTTCCAGTGCTCCTTCCCCTACTCCATGGGTTGGCACGGCGCGCCGTTTAATGGCGAAGAAAATGCACACTGGCAGCTGCACGCGCACTTCTATCCGCCGCTGCTGCGCTCCGCCACCGTGCGTAAATTTATGGTTGGCTATGAAATGCTGGCAGAAACCCAGCGCGATCTGACGGCAGAACAAGCCGCCGAGCGCCTGCGCGCGGTCAGTGATATCCATTTTCGCGAGTCCGGAGAATAACAATGAGTCTGAAAGAAAGAACACAATCCCTGTTTGCTGAAAAATTTGGCTACCCTGCAACCCACGTCATTCAGGCACCTGGTCGCGTTAACTTGATCGGCGAACACACCGACTATAACGACGGTTTTGTGCTGCCCTGCGCCATTGATTACCAGACGGTAATCAGCTGCGCGCCGCGTCAGGATCGCACCGTTCGCGTGATCGCCGCCGATTACGATAACCAGACCGATGAATTCTCTCTGGACGCGCCGATTGTCACTCATGACACGCAGCAGTGGTCTAACTATGTTCGCGGCGTGGTGAAACATCTGCAGAAACGCAACGCAGGCTTCGGCGGCGCGGATCTGGTGATCAGCGGTAACGTGCCGCAGGGCGCGGGCCTCAGTTCTTCCGCCTCGCTGGAAGTCGCCGTCGGCACCGTGTTCCAGCAGCTGTATCATCTGCCGCTGGATGGCGCGCAGATTGCGCTGAACGGTCAGGAAGCCGAGAACCAGTTCGTAGGCTGTAACTGCGGTATCATGGACCAGCTGATTTCCGCGCTGGGTAAAAAAGATCATGCGCTGCTGATTGACTGCCGCTCATTGGGTACAAAAGCGGTCTCCATGCCAAAAGGCGTGGCAGTGGTCATCATCAACAGCAACTTCAAACGCACCCTGGTCGGCAGCGAGTACAACACGCGCCGCGAACAGTGTGAAACCGGCGCACGCTTCTTCCAGCAGCCAGCCCTGCGTGACGTGACGCTGGATCAGTTCAACGCGGTTGCCAGCCAGCTTGACCCCATCGTTGCGAAACGCGTGCGTCACGTGTTGACCGAAAACGCCCGTACCGTAGAAGCCGCAGAAGCGCTGGAAAAAGGCGACCTGCAACGCATGGGCAAACTGATGGCGGAATCTCACGCCTCTATGCGTGACGACTTTGAAATCACCGTACCGCAAATCGACACCCTGGTTGAGATCGTGAAAGCCACCATTGGCGACAAAGGCGGCGTGCGAATGACCGGCGGCGGTTTCGGCGGCTGTATCGTGGCACTGGTACCAGAAGAGATGGTGGATGCCGTACAGCAGGCCGTGGCTGACCAGTATGAAGCGAAAACCGGCATTAAAGAAACCTTCTACGTCTGCAAACCTTCACAAGGAGCTGGACAGTGCTAACCGAAACGCCAACCCTGGCCCCTGATGGCCTTCCCTATCGCCTTATCACTCTGCGCAATGCGCAGGGTGTGGTGGTAACGCTTATGGACTGGGGCGCCACGCTGCTCTCCGCTCGTATTCCGCTGGCGGATGGTTCTATTCGCGAAGCGCTGCTGGGCTGTGCCTCGCCGGAACAGTACAGCCAGCAGGCCGCCTACTTCGGCGCGTCGATTGGTCGCTACGCTAACCGTATCGCCAAAAGTCGCTTTACGCTGGATGGTAAAACCTATGAGCTGACTCCAAGCCAGGGCGAAAACCAGCTGCACGGCGGCACGGAAGGGTTTGATAAACGTCGCTGGGCTATCAGCAATCAGAATGATACCCAGGTGCTGTTCACGCTGACCTCCGACGATGGCGACCAGGGTTTCCCGGGTACGCTCAACGCCTCAGCACTTTATCGCCTGACGGAAGATAACCGTATTTCTATCGAGTATCGCGCAACGGTCGATAAAGCCTGCCCGGTGAATATGACCAACCACGTCTACTTCAACCTGAACGGCGAACAAAGCGACGTGCGTAGCCACAAGCTGCAACTGCTGGCGGATGCCTACCTGCCGGTGGATGAAATGGGAATTCCCCATGATGGCCTGAAAGACGTGGCTGGCACCAGCTTCGATTTCCGTAAGCCGAAGGCTATTTCCGCCGATTTCCTGGCCGACGGCGATCAGCAGAAAGTAAAAGGTTACGATCATGCCTTCCTGTTACAGGCGAAAGGCGATGCTTCTCAGGTTGTCGCCCACCTGTGGTCGCCGGATGAGAAATTGCAGATGAAGGTTTATACCTCCGCCCCTGCTCTGCAATTCTATTCCGGTAACTTCCTCGACGGCACCCCATCGCGCGGCAGCGAACCTTATACCGCGTGGCAAGGTCTGGCGCTGGAAAGCGAATTCCTGCCCGACAGCCCGAACCACCCGGAATGGCCACAGCCCGACTGTGTGCTTCTGCCGGGCGAAGAGTATGTCAGCCTGACGGAATATCAGTTTATTGCCGATTAACCGCCGCAGACCGGATGTCCCCCTGATATCCGGTCGTTATTTTTTGCGCATTTTGCTGGATTTAGCGTCAACTACCGACAAATTCACAACCCTGCATTCACAACCACCTTACACTCAGCCGCTATTTTCGCTATGGTTATGCATAAGCGTTGCCGTCGAGTCGATCGTGGCAATATAATGAGAATTGTTATCATTCAAATAAAGCTTGAGGAGTGAGAGTATGGCTGTAACTAAGCTGGTACTGGTTCGTCACGGTGAAAGTCAGTGGAACAACGAAAACCGCTTTACCGGTTGGTATGACGTTGACCTGTCAGAGAAAGGCGTTGGCGAAGCGAAAGCGGCCGGTAAACTGCTGAAGGCTGAAGGCTACACCTTCGATTTTGCTTATACCTCTGTGCTGAAACGTGCCATCCATACGCTGTGGAACGTACTGGACGAGCTGGATCAAGCGTGGCTGCCGGTTGAGAAATCCTGGAAACTGAACGAACGTCACTACGGCGCGCTTCAGGGTCTGAACAAAGCGGAAACCGCAGCAAAATACGGTGACGACCAGGTGAAACAGTGGCGTCGTGGTTTTGCCATCACCCCGCCAGAGCTGACCAAAGATGACGAGCGCTATCCGGGCCATGACCCGCGTTATGCCAAACTGACCGACAAAGAGCTGCCGGTGACCGAAAGCCTGGCGCTGACCATCGATCGCGTTGTGCCATACTGGAACGAAACCATTCTGCCGCGCATTAAAAGCGGTGAGCGTGTGATCATCGCCGCTCACGGTAACTCTCTGCGTGCGCTGGTGAAATACCTGGATAACATGGGCGAAGAAGAGATCATCGACCTGAACATCCCAACCGGCGTTCCGCTGGTGTATGAGTTCGACGAAAACTTCAAACCGATTAAACATTACTATCTGGGCAATGCTGACGAAATCGCTGCGAAAGCGGCAGCCGTTGCGAACCAGGGTAAAGCGAAGTAATTCGCCACAATCGGGCAGCTACGGCTGCCCGATTATTTTTCTATCACCCCATCCAGAATCACCTGCGCTTTTCCCTGCGAACAACGTTCAATTCGCCCGCGTACGCCGTAGACTTCGGCCAGACTTGCTGAGGTAATGACTGTTTCCGGTGCGCCGCTGGCAATCAGTTTGCCCTGTTTCAGCATCAACACCTGCGCCGCATGGCGTAGCGCAATGTTAATATCGTGAACGACAACCAGTGTGACCATATTACGCGTCTGCGTCTGGCGTTGGATCACGTCCATTACGTGAAACTGATAGTTGAGATCGAGGGCACTGAGCGGCTCATCCAGCAGTAAAAGCGAGGGGCGACGGATCAGCGACTGCGCTAGTCCCACCAGCTGTTTCTGTCCACCAGAGAGTTTTTCGAGATAATGCATCGCCAGATGCGAAATCCCTAACGCTTCCAGTAGGCCGATAGCCTGCGTTTGGTCCGGTTCACCTCCCGATGCACGTTGGGCGACAATCACCGACTCCAGCACTTGTAAATGCACGCCCTGAGGTAAAGATTGCGGCAAAAACACCACCTTATCCGCCCGCTGGGCAAATGGTAGCGTCAGCAAATTTACGCCATCTAATCGTGCCTCACCGCTGGCGCGGTTAAGCCCGGCCAACGCACGCAGGAGCGTCGATTTTCCACAGCCGTTCGGGCCCAATAAAATTGTCACCTCCCCACGCCTTAGAGTTGCTACATTCAGATTCTCAATAATTTGTCGTTTTGCGTAGCCTGCATTCAGCCCCTCTATCGTTAGCCCGCTCATGACATATTTCCCCGATGACGCATCACGATACTTAAAAAGAACGGCACACCTACCAGCGAAGTAACAATACCGACGGGCAGGATCACACCAGGAATAATATTCTTCGATGCTATTGATGCCAGCGACAGCACCAGCCCGCCCACCAACACGCTGCCCGGTAAATAAAAGCGGTGATCTTCTCCCAGTAACAGACGTGCAATATGCGGCGCAACTAACCCGATAAAACCAATCGGCCCGACGAACGCCACTGAAAGTGCCGCCAGCAGGCTAATGCGCAGCAACGAACCCAGCCGCAACCGGCGAACATCTATCCCAAAACTCATCGCTCTTTCTTCACCCAGTCGTAACGCTGTGAGTTGCCAGGCGCGATACATCGACCACGGCAGGACAATCGCCATCGCCGCCCCCAGTACCGCCAGTTTTTCCCAGGAGGCACGGGCCAGACTACCCATCGTCCAGAACACCAGCCCCTGTAACGTATCTTCATCGGCAACGAACTGCATGATGGACACCAGCGCATTGAAGGTGAAAACCAGTGCGATACCAAACAGCACCACGCCGGAGGTGGGCACGCGCGTCCAGCGCGTCAGGGTATCGAGTAACAGAGCTGACAGCAGGGCAAACAGAAAAGCATTTGCCGGAATAAACCAGCTCTCTGGCACACCGGGAATACCGATGCCCAGCACGATAGCCAGCGCAGCGCCAAAGGCCGCTGCCGACGACACGCCTAACGTAAACGGGCTGGCAAGCGGATTGTTGAGGATAGTTTGCATCTCTGCGCCCGCCAGCCCCAACCCCATGCCCACTAACAAGGCCATTAGCGCATACGGTAGACGAATATCCCAGACGATAACGCGCATACCGGTCGTGGCATCAGCAGGATGTATGAGCGTTTGCACAAGTGACTGGAGCGAGAGACCGGACGGGCCAAGAGTGAAATCCAGCAGCAATGAGGCAATAATGGCGATCAATAGCGCCGCCAGCATCGCCAGACGCTGATAAAGCACCTGTCGGTAGCGATGCTCAACCGACAGATGATTTTCCATAACAGTCATCGTATTTATCCCGTCTCAGCGCGGCGGATTCAGCACATCGTTCACCTGCGCCTCACTTAGCGTCAGGCCAAAAAAGCGCTGATAAAAATCACGTGTTTCTTTACGCATATCGACGTCCGTGAAGCGATCAGGGTAGAGCGTTTTTGCCAGCCACAGGAATTGCAGCGCCTCTTCACTCGTCTCACGACACCACCAGAACATTCCTTTCGGATTGACGTACACACGATGATGAATGACCGCATCAACGCTGGCCCACTGGGGAGAGGTCAAAATAGTATCGGCATCACGCTTGTTCATCGCCACAATCACCGCCGGGTTAGCCGCAACGATTTTTTCCAGCGCCACTTCACCTGAACGATTCTGTTTGCCACTGCCAAACCAGTTTTCGGCGATGTTTATTCCCCCCGCGAGATCGATCCAGTCCTGATTCAGCGACGGACGGCCGGTTGTCGTCAGCGGGTTGCCCATGCTGTGGTAGAGCGACACGCGCTGAGATGCAGGGAGATCCTTCAGACGCCCGGCAACCAGCGTCACATTGTGGTCAAAGTAGCGTTGATAGGCCTGCGCTTTTTGTTGTGCATCCGGCCCCAGCACTGCTGCCGTCTGCTGCACGCGATGGGTCAGCGCCTGCATGGAATTTGCTTCAAACGCCAGCACCTGCACACCCGCCTGTTTCAGAAAATCCTGCTGAGGCACCACCATGTTATGCGGCACAAACAGCATATCTACACCCAGCGAAATAATTTGCTCCGGGTTAATTTCGTGACCGCTGTTCACGCTCACTACCGGCACATTTTCAATGCGCGGCAGGCTCTGGCGAAACAGAGGGATTTTTTTGGCAATCATCGAGGTGCCAACAATGTTATCGCCGTAGCCCAGCATAGTGATAATGGTGTTCTGCGCAGGCCACGGCGAGGCAATACGCACCTCCTTGTGCGTATTTTCTGCGTGCAGGCTGGCTGCCAGAAACAGCGCCAGCACCGGAATAAAATGAGAAAGCTTCATCATCTGTCCGTTAGAAATCAAAGGTCACGGAAGCGCGAACTTCACGGCCACTGCCGATAAACGCGCTCGGGGAGCCGTTATCGCCATCGGTGCCTGACGGGAAGATAGACGCCCAATAATGTTTATCAAACACGTTGTTCACCACCACGCGGAAGGTCGTCGGCACGTTACTCACTTTGGTGGAGTAACGCGTGCCCAGATCCCAGGTGGTGTAACTGCTGGCATAAGACGTGTTGGTGTCGTTCGCCGCGCGTTTACCGGTGTAATGAACATTGGCGCTATACACCCACTGCGGCATCGACGGCAGGCTGTATTCTGCCAGCAGGTTAGCCTGCACTTTCGGCACGCCGACAACCTGTTTGTCCTGGGTGGCAGAACTGGCAGTATCTTTCAGTTTCGGATCGAGGAAGGTAACGCCGCTGTAGATATTCAGCCCCTGCCATACGTTTCCGGACGCGGTCAGTTCCAGGCCGTTGTTAACCTGATTCCCCTGCTCTTTATAGACATTATCCGTGTCGAGATAGGCGAACGGACGTTCCAGGCGGAACAACGCCGCGCCCAGGTTCATCCCGGCAACGTCAGATTTCAGCCCCACTTCATACTGTTTACTGCGATAGGGGTCGAGCGTCTGACCTGCGTTTTTCACGCTATCGTCCGTGGGTGCTGTCCCGCCCTGTTCCAGCGAATCGGCATAGCTAACGTAAGCCATGGTGTTAGGCGTAATTTTGTACATCAGCGCCACGTTCGGGCTTAAACCGTCTTCATCCACCTGACTGGTTTCATTGCCATGCTTATCGTAGTTTTTAGTCTGCAACCAGCTCTGACTCAGGTAGAACATTGCTGACCACTGAGGAGTAAAGGTCACTGTGTCACCAAGTGTGATGCTCTGCTGAGTGTTCACACTGGAACGATAGCGCGGTCCGCCAGTTCTGATTTTGCCATCGCCCTGTTCTTCCATGCCGTCCGGGTTGTACATATTGGTGGTGCCCCAGCTGTAGCTGGAACCCGTGCCTTTCGCACTGTACAGCGACCAGACATAACCGGTAGTAGAAAGAGAAAGGTCGTGACCGATAGATCCGGTATCGATATGGCCGTTCAGCCCGGCGGTGTTGCTCAACACACGGAAACGCCCGGCGGCGGTAGAATCCTTCATTGAGCGTGAGATATCGCCCTGGCTGTTGAGGATTTTGCTGGAGACGCTACGCATTGCACGGTCGGCTTGCTGCCAGCCCACACCTGCATTCATTGACCAGTCATCGTTAAAGTAGTGAATCAAACGTGTGCTGATGGTATCGGTCGTCAGGTCGTTACCTGCCGTACTCAGTGCCAGATTTTTATCTTTTGGATTTGGCGCGGAAGGCAGCTTGACGTTCGGGCCGTAGCTAAAGCTGCCAGCATAGCCTTTCTGAATAAACTCATAGTGGCTGGCATCCAGTTGTAACTGTGTACCCGGCTGAATATTCCAGTCGAGTGCCACGGAAACCAGCTTGCGGCGCAGCGTGCTGTCATCAACATTGCCCTCGCCTTCCTGATCCAGCAGGTTGACGCGGTAACCAAAGCGTTTTTCATCATCAAAATGACCGCCCAGATCGGCATGACCCGTGAATGCGCTGCGGCTTTGGTAACCGAGCGTGACTTTGCGCAGCGTCTCTTCGGTTGGGCGTTTCGCCACAAAGTTAAACTGCCCTGCCGGGCTTGCCGGGCCATACAGCGCCCCGGTCAAACTATTGAGCACATCCATACGTTCCAGCATTTCAACCGGAAACGCCGTTGTCGATACCACGTTCAACCCGTCAAGACGGCTGTTTGCAACCACGCTCCCCTGCATACCGCGGCTTTGCGGGCGGCCGACATCCATCCCGCCACGCGCCTGCATCTGCGTACTCGGAGAATATTTCAGCATCTCACTGACGCTTTGCGCCTGCTGATTTTCAATCATCTCTTTGGTGACGGTGGTGGAAGAATACGGTGTATCAACCCAGGATTTAGTCCCCAGCGGGCCGACATCAATATCATTCGTTTTGAACCCCGCTCCGGCAGCAGAATCAGTTGTATCAGCCGCAGTGTTACCGGTGACAACCATTTCATCTTCAGTAGTGGAACTGGACGCGGCATGCGCGTGAAGCGGTGCCAAAGACGCTAATGCTGGCAGAAGCGCAGCAAGTGTTATTTGAGTTTTCATGTATCATTAGTCGTTATATAAAACTCTATATTACGATCGAGGGATACAAATATTTATGATCAAGATCACACTGAAATAGCACAATTAGCTCACTAACCATTCATGGTTATAATATTTCGAGCATAAAAAAACCGGCTCAAGGCCGGTTTCAAGGAGATTTTTTAGGTTAACCGCGACGCGCTTTTACCGCTTCTGCTAGCTGACGCAAAATGGTTTCCGTATCTTCCCAGCCAATGCAGGCATCGGTAATGCTCTTACCGTAAACCAGTGGCTCGCCGTTGTCCGGGTTCTGATTGCCTTCCACTAAATGGCTTTCAATCATCACGCCAATAATGGCTTTCTCGCCGCCTGCGATCTGCTGGCAGACGTCCGCGCCCACTTCCATCTGTTTTTTGAACTGCTTGCTGGAGTTGGCATGGCTGAAGTCGATCATCACCTGCGCAGGCAGATCGGCTTTTTTCAGCGATTCTTTAACGCTCGCCACGTGAGCGGCGCTGTAGTTCGGCTCTTTGCCGCCGCGCAGGATGATGTGGCAGTCGCCGTTGCCGCTGGTGTTAACGATAGCGGAATGCCCCCATTTGGTGACAGAGAGGAAGCAGTGCGGCGCGCCTGCGGCATTGATGGCGTCAATGGCTACTTTCATGGTGCCGTCGGTACCGTTTTTGAAACCGACCGGGCAGGAAAGGCCCGAAGCCAGTTCACGGTGCACCTGAGATTCAGTGGTACGCGCACCGATTGCGCCCCAGCTCATTAAATCGGCCAGGTATTGTGGCGTAATCATATCAAGGAACTCACCCGCCGCCGGTAGGCCGGTGTCGTTGATATCGAGCAGCAGCTTACGCGCGATGCGCAGGCCGTCGTTGATTTGATAGCTGTGATCCATATGTGGATCGTTGATCAGCCCTTTCCAGCCCACCGTGGTGCGCGGTTTTTCAAAATAGACGCGCATGACGATTTCGAGCGAGTCTTTCAGTTCTTCACGCAGCGCCAGCAGGCGTGATGCGTACTCTTTCGCCGCTGCAGGATCGTGGATAGAACATGGGCCAATCACCACCAGAAGACGATCGTCGTTGCCTTTCAGGATTTTGTGAATCGCTTTGCGCGCACGGGAAACCGTATTAGCCGCGTTTTCTGTGGCGGGGAATTTCTCAAGGAGTGCGACCGGAGGCAATAACTCGTTGATCTCTTTGATACGTAAATCGTCGTTCTGATAATTCATGTTCGTTCCAGTGTTGCCATACTTATATGATTGAATGCAATCCCTTCAATCTATATCTTTCGCCAGAAAGTGTAAACGGGGTTTTACACTTTGCGCAGAATAATCCTGGAATTAGCCTAAAAAACGCCAGAAAGTAGCGAATAACGAGATCTAACCTACAATTTTTAACTGTAACGACTCTGTTTTATTATTTTTTCGAGATTCTCTACTGGCCTAAGCGGCCTGTGGCGACATCTTCAACCATGCCTGCCACCCTCGCTGGCATAAGTACGTCGGAAGATGCTATCCGGTACTGAATTCATAACAGGAGCACCTTATGAAAACGACTAAACTGGCCACACTCCTCCTTACCGCTACGCTCAGCCTCGCCAGCGGTGCGGCCCTGGCTGCCGATACGGGCGCACAAAGTAATAACGGTCAGGCGAATGCCGCCGCTGACGCCGGCCAGGTCGCCCCTGATGCGAAAGAAAACGTTGCGCCGAATGGTGTCGATAATAGCCAGATCAATACCGGTTCTGGCGGCACCATGCTGCACCAGAATGGCTCGGCCAGCGGTCATGACGGCATGACCAAAGACGAAGTGCATAAAAACTCGATGTGCAAAGACGGCCGATGTCCGGATATCAACAAGAAAGTTGAGACCGGTAATGGCATCAATAACGATGCCGACACCAAAACGGACGGCACAACCCAGTAACGTTGGACGCACGTCGATAACGGGAGAGCGCATGCTCTCCTTTTTATTTTGTTGGCGCAAAAAAGGTATGATGTCATACAGTTAACCAAAGCATAAAAACGGATGACATTATGGCGCACTCACACTCGCACGCTTCCCCTCACCTTCCCGAGGACAAAAACGCCCGCCGTCTGCTGCTGGCGTTTATCATCACCGCTGGATTTATGGTGGTGGAGACCATCGGCGGGATCATTTCTGGCTCGCTGGCGCTGCTGGCCGATGCCGGACATATGCTGACCGACTCCGCCGCGCTGCTGTTTGCGCTGCTGGCCGTCCACTTTGCACGTCGTCCGCCCAATGCCCGTCATACCTTTGGCTGGCTGCGTCTCACCACCCTCGCCGCGTTTGTTAACGCCATCGCCCTGGTGGTCATTACCATTCTGATCGTCTGGGAGGCGATTCAGCGCTTCTATCATCCGCAGCCCATCGCCGGGGCGACCATGATGATCATTGCCGTCACAGGCTTGATTGCCAATATTCTTTCGTTCTGGATCCTGCATCGCGGCAGCGAAGAGAAAAACCTTAACGTCCGCGCGGCGGCACTGCATGTGATGGGCGATCTACTGGGATCGGTGGGCGCGATTGCGGCAGCGGTGGTGATTATGATGACGGGCTGGACGCCGATCGATCCAATTCTGTCTGTGCTGGTCTCATGCCTGGTGTTGCGTAGCGCGTGGTCGCTGCTGAAAGAGAGCGTTAATGAACTGCTGGAAGGTGCGCCGCGATCCATGGACGTCCCGGCGCTGAAACGCGAATTGCGTCGGGCCATTCCCGAAGTCCGCGACGTGCACCATGTTCACGTCTGGCTGGTAGGTGAAAAGCCGATCATGACGCTGCACGTTCAGGTGGTGCCGCCGCACGATCACGATGCGCTACTCGACAGTATTCAGCACTTTCTTGAACATCATTATCAAATTGAACACGCCACTATTCAAATGGAGTATCAGCCCTGTAACGGCCCGGAATGCCATCTCAACGAGACGACAGCCGGGCACGGGCATCATCACCATCATTAATGAGAAAACGCGCGAGAGCCTCGCTCACGCGCGCTGTTCATCCACATTCGGCTACCGTTAAGCGCGATAAAGGTCAGAATCAGATATTCCAGCGACATCGCGTACACGCCCTGCAGGGCAAAAATCACCACGCTGATAACGTTGATTATCACCCACAGCAGCCAGTTCTCCACGTATTTGCGCGTCATTAGCACCATCGCCACAATCGATAGCACCATCATGCAGGAATCCCAGAACGGGAACGCGTCAGGCTGCAGCGTGGGCTGCGTGACATTCAGGCCGAAGAACTGCATCACGTTTACCGCCACGCGCGTCAGGAACGCAAACACCGGGTCGATGTAAACCGTCATCAGGCCAATCGCCACCACGCAGGCCGCCAGCCAGCCGATGGCTTTCGGCTTCGGTAGCCAGCGGATTTGCAGTTCAGCTTCATGTTGTTGCGTTTGCCGCGACCAGGCATACCAGCCATAAATATTTGCCGCAAAGAAGAAGAGTTGCAGCAGCAGGCTGGCGTAGAGCTGAATCTGGAAGAAAATAATCGCGAACAGGGTGACGTTAACCAGCCCGAAAAAGTAGTTCACGATTTTTTCAAGGCTTGCCAACCAGATGCACAGCAGCCCCGCTACCGTGCCGACGGCTTCAATCCACGAGAGATCGTAACCGCCCGCGCCGATAGGGATGTGTACCAGAATGTTTTGCGTACTAAAGAAATCCATTTTATCTCCAGAGGGTTAACACGCTATCCCCGAAGTGTAGCCGCAAAATCGAGCATGCGGTTCAGCGGCACCAGCGCGCCCTGACGCAGCGTCTCGTCAACGTGAATTTCATGCGCGGCACCACCCTGCTCCAGCCCTTCAGCAATCGCTTTCAGGCCATTCATTGCCATCCACGGGCAATGAGCGCAGGTGCGGCATGTTGCGCCTTCCCCCGCCGTTGGTGCTTCCAGCAGCTCTTTTTCCGGGACTGCCTGCTGCATCTTGTAAAAAATCCCACGGTCGGTCGCGACGATCAGTTGCGGGTGCGGCAGCGTTTTCGCGGCGTTGATAAGCTGGCTGGTTGAGCCTACGGCATCAGCCATATCGACAATCGCCTGGGGTGACTCCGGGTGTACCAGAATGGCCGCCTGGGGATACAACGCTTTCATACGCGCCAACGCCTGAATTTTAAATTCATCATGGACGATACAAGCGCCCTTCCAGCACAGCACATCTGCGCCGGTCTGTTTCTGCACATAACTGCCAAGGTGGCGATCCGGTGCCCAGATGATTTTTTCACCTAAACTATCGAGATGCTCAATGAGTTCAACTGCGATGCTGGACGTCACTACCCAATCCGCACGCGCTTTTACTGCGGCGGAAGTATTGGCATAGACCACGACAGTGCGATCCGGGTGCGCATCGCAGAAGGCGTTAAACTCTTCGATGGGGCAGCCAAGATCGAGCGAACACTCCGCGTGCAGTGTCGGCATGAGAATGGTTTTCTCAGGGCTAAGGATTTTCGCCGTCTCGCCCATAAAACGCACACCGGCGACCAGCAAAGTCGTTGCCGGATGCTTTGCACCAAAACGCGCCATCTCCAGAGAGTCTGAGATGCATCCGCCCGTCTCTTCCGCCAGTTGCTGAATCTCCGGGTCGGTGTAGTAATGCGCCACCATCACCGCATTGCGTTCTTTCAGCAGACGTTTGATTTTCTCACGGTAGAACTGCTTCTCATCCACGCTAAGGGCCACCGGTTTCGGCGGGAAGGGGTAAATTGCGGCTTCTGGGTCAAACATCACGCTCATCATGCTGTCTCGTTTTGCTCACTTAACGAAATTGCCGATAACAGGCGTATTAAACGCATCAATCGGACACCGGTGTTTTATATGCTAAACAAGATAGCTGAAATGAGGGGAAAAGTCGTGGAGATTTTAGGGAGAGTTTTATGCGGGCGGTGTCGGGTGGCGCTGCGCTCAACACCGAACCTGCAGCAGGTTCGAATCGTATAAATCGCAGATAGCAAAAAGGCGCCTTTAGGGCGCCTTTTTACATTGGTGGGTCGTGCAGGATTCGAACCTGCGACCAATTGATTAAAAGTCAACTGCTCTACCAACTGAGCTAACGACCCCTTGCGGGATTTTACTGCTTAATCATTCAGGATGGTGGGTCGTGCAGGATTCGAACCTGCGACCAATTGATTAAAAGTCAACTGCTCTACCAACTGAGCTAACGACCCATTCGGGTGTTGCCTGAAAGATTTTTACTCGGTTACCAATCTAAAATTGGTGGGTCGTGCAGGATTCGAACCTGCGACCAATTGATTAAAAGTCAACTGCTCTACCAACTGAGCTAACGACCCGAGTGGTGGGTGATGACGGGATCGAACCGCCGACCCCCTCCTTGTAAGGGAGGTGCTCTCCCAGCTGAGCTAATCACCCGATACTGCGCTGGATACTACAAACTGCTTCCACCAAAATGATGGTGGGTCGTGCAGGATGACTCGGCTTCGCCTCGCCCTACGGGCCGTTGCTATGCAACGTTATCCTACACGCTTAACATCGTCATTCGATGTTAAAGTGGTGGGTCGTGCAGGATTCGAACCTGCGACCAATTGATTAAAAGTCAACTGCTCTACCAACTGAGCTAACGACCCGGTGGTGGGTGATGACGGGATCGAACCGCCGACCCCCTCCTTGTAAGGGAGGTGCTCTCCCAGCTGAGCTAATCACCCGAAACTACGCTGGATACTGCTTACTAACTGAGTTAGTGGTGGGTCGTGCAGGATTCGAACCTGCGACCAATTGATTAAAAGTCAACTGCTCTACCAACTGAGCTAACGACCCACTTTTACGTTGTTTTCGAGATGTTTAATATCCCGTTGCAACGGCGGCATATATTACTGATTTCAGAATTGAGCGCAACAAATATTTCGACGAAGATCACTTAAGTGCTTATGTTTCATGCGGCATGACCAGAAATAACGCGATTCCTGGTCATGCTTCAGGCATTACATCCCATTAAGGCGTTTCTGAGCCTGTTTAGCACCATCGGTGCCTGGGTACTTCGTAACCACCTGCTGGTACACTGCCTTCGCCTTAGCAGTATCCCCTTTGTCCTGCATGATCACCCCGACCTTAAACATCGCGTCAGCCGCTTTCGGTGATTTCGGGTAATTTTTCACCACGGAGGCAAAATAGTACGCCGCATCGTCTTTTTTACCCTTGTTGTAATTCAACTGACCGAGCCAGTAATTGGCATTCGGCTGATACGTTGAATCAGGATATTTTTTGACGAAGTTCTGAAACGCCGCCATTGCGTCGTCCTGGCGAGAGGAGTCCTTCACCAGTGCAATCGCTGCGTTGTAGTCCGTATTGGCGTCACCCGTCTGCGCAGGCACGCCAGAGGCCGCTGCGTCGGCTGCCGGTGCTGGCGTCGCTGTCGCGCTGCCACCCTGCTCACCGGACGCCTGTTGCGTCTGTGCGCCAGCGCCGCCGCTCGTCAGACTGTCAATCTGCAACAGGATCTGCTTCTGGCGCTCAACAATCTGGTTCATCTGGTACTGACTTTCCTGGATTTGACCACGCAGGGAGTCGATATCAGATTGGTTGTCAGAGAGTTGTTGCTGGAGTTGGGTCAAAAGTTGACTGTGAGCATTAGAAATACGCTCAAGGGAGGTGACACGGTCTTCGACCGAGCCTGAGCCGACACTACTGATTGGCGCCTGAGCATTAGCGGCCCAGGGGGCCGCTATGCCAACCAGTAACGACAGACTCAACATGTGATGTCTGAAGTTACTGCTCATGCAATTCTCTTAGTAAACCAGTACGGCACGACGGTTTTTGGAGTAAGCCGCTTCGTCATGACCCAGTACTGCAGGTTTTTCTTTACCGTAAGAAACGATGGAGATCTGGTCAGCAGAAACGCCTTTACCCTGCAGGTACATTTTAACAGCGTTTGCACGACGTTCACCCAGGGAGATGTTGTACTCAGGAGTACCACGTTCGTCCGCGTGACCTTCTACGGTGACTTTGTAAGACGGGTTGCTACGCAGGAAGTTAGCGTGCGCATCCAGCATTGCAGCGAAGTCAGAACGAATGTCGTATTTGTCCAGATCGAAGTATACGATGTTGTTCTGCTGCAGCTGTTGCATCTGCAGACGAGCCTGCTCTTCGGAGGACATGTTGCCGCTGCCGTTTGCATCCATACCAGTGCCAGCGCCGTTCAGCATGCCGCCTTCGCTGCCATCGTTGCTTGCATTCTTGTTAGAAGAACACGCCGCGATCGCCATTACCGGCAGAGCCAGCATCAGTCCTTTCAGCACTTTGTTCAGTTGCATTTCTTTGATTCCTTTAATAATTCAATTATTTATTATTACAGATACGGCGACCAGGCAGGGAATTTTACCTGTCCATCAGTTGCCGGAAGACGCGCTTTGAAACGCCCATCTGTAGAAACCAGATTCAGCACGGATCCCATCCCCTGAGAAGAGCTGTAGATTACCATAGTGCCGTTAGGTGCCAGACTTGGCGTTTCGTCCAGGAACGTTGACGACAATACTTGTACGCCACCCGCTTCCAGATCTTGTTTGGCAATGTGCTGCTGCCCACCATTGGAGCTAACCATTACCATAAACTTACCGTCGCTGCTCACATCCGCATCCTGGTTCTGAGAACCTTCCCAGGTAATACGCTGCGGAGCACCGCCGTTAACATTCACTTTATACACCTGCGGACGACCGGCCTGGTCAGAGGTAAAGGCCAGATTCTGGCTGTCCGGGAACCAGGTTGGTTCTGTGTTGTTGCTGCGACCATCGGTCACCTGACGGATCTGGCCAGAGCCGATATCCATCACGTACAGGTTCAGGCTACCGGTTTTAGACAGGGCAAACGCCAGTTTGCTGCCATCCGGAGAGAACGCTGGCGCACCGTTGTGACGCGGGAACGACGCAACCTGACGAACCGCACCGTTGGACAGCGTCTGGATAACCAGCGCAGAACGGCCGCTTTCGAAGGTTACGTAAGCCAGTTTGGAACCATCCGGAGACCATGCCGGAGACATCAACGGCTGCGGTGAACGGTGAACCACGAACTGGTTATAGCCATCGTAGTCAGAGACGCGCAGTTCATACGGGAACTGACCGCCGTTAGTCTGCACAACGTAGGCGATACGTGTACGGAACGCGCCTTTGATGCTGGTCAGCTTCTCGAACACTTCGTCACTGGCAGTATGGCCTGCATAACGCAGCCACTGCTTGTTCACTTTGTAAGAGTTCTGTGCCAGAACGGTACCCGGCGCACCGCCGGTATCAACCAGCTGGTAGGCAACAGTATAGCTGCCATCAGCGTTAGGTGAGACCTGGCCGACGACAACCGCGTCAATACCCAGCGCAGACCATGCCGCAGGTTGAACTTCCTGCGCGGTGCCTGGCTGCTGTGGCAGTTTGGCTCGGTCTAAAGGGTTAAATTTACCACTGTTACGCAGGTCTGCGCCGACGATACCGCCGACATCTTCAGGTGCTGCGCCCGGCCCGGCCCACTGGAAGGGAACCACGCCAATTGGACGTGCCGAGTCCACCCCCTGGGTGATCTCGATACGTACTTCTGCGTGCAGCACCGCTGCCCACAGCATTAAGAAACCAAATGCTACTCGTAATGCCTGCTTCATCATATCTCCCTTATCTGGACGGAAAGCCCACGATAATTTAGCAGAATGTTAACAAACTCAAATACACAAAACTACCAAAACCCTGCGACTGCGCTGCCTTTATTTTCCCCATTTACATAGGGAAAATATAACTTAAGGTTTGAAGTCCAGCGGTGCATTTTTGAACGTTTCCCAGACAGCCTGTGAAGGCGGTTTGGGGAATTTGGTCATCCGACTGGTTGCTGCCAGCATCTGCTGACAAAACGCCGGATCGCCGCCTTCCTGTTTAACGGTCAATACAGTTCCATCCTGCGCCAGGTTTACACGTAGCGTACAGGTTTTACCTTTGTAGGTATCCCAGTCATAGAGATGCCCACGGATCGCGGCCTGAACCTGTGCGATATAGGACGCGATTTCTGCCTGAGACGCACCACCCTGCCCCGGCTTATTACCTTTAGCAGGAGATGAGCCTCCAGCGGTACCACTGGTGTTACCTTTCGGCGCATTCTTACCTGAGCTGAGATCGCCCAGCAGGTCGTCAACGCCGGAAGCGGCAGCGGCTTTATCTGCTGCTGCTTTCTTCGCCGCAGCCGCTTTGTCGGCAGCTGCTTTATCCGCTGCTGCTTTCTTCGCTGCAGCGGCTTTATCGGCAGCCGCTTTTTCAGCTGCTGCTTTCTTATCAGCAGCCGCTTTCTCAGCCGCAGCTTTCTTGTCTGCTGCCGCTTTCTCGGCGGCGGCAGCTTTTTCCGCTGCTGCTTTTTCAGCGGCAGCGGCTTTCTTCTCAGCCTCTGCTTGCGCTTTTTTGGCAGCCTCGGCTTCGGCTTTTTTCGCCGCTTCAGCTGCCGCTTTCGCCGCTTCTGCTTCGGCTACTTTTTTCGCGGCGGCAGCCGCTTTGGCCGCTTCCGCTTCTGCCGCTTTCTTCGCATCAGCAGCCGCTTTTTTCGCAGCTTCTGCTTCGGCTTGTTTCTGTGCATCAGCAGCCGCTTTGGCCGCATCGGCTTGCGCTTTCTTCGCGGCATCGGCTGCTGCTTTCGCCGCTTCTTCTGCCGCTTTCTTTGCGTCAGCTTCGGCTTTCTTCGCCGCTTCGGCGGCTTCTTTTGCTGCCTCTTTCGCCTGAGCGTCTGCTTTTTCTTTCGCTTCAGCCGCTGCTTTTTCGGCAGCTTCTTTGGCTTCTTTTTCTTTTTGCTGCTGCGCTTTCTTCGCGGCGTTATCGGCCTGCTGTTTAGCGCTGGATTGCTTCTGCTGCTCGTAATCTTTAACCACGGCGCCAGGGTCGACCATCACAGCGTCGATAGCCGAACCACCGCCACCACCGGCCGCAGCATCCATGTGCTCATCGAACGAACTCCAGATGAGTGCTGCAAACAGGATAACGTGCAGCACTGCTGAAATAATTATCGCTCGTTTAAGCTTGTCGTTTTGTTCGGTTGCCTTTGACACTCTCGGTTCCCAAAAACTGCTCGCCCGTCAGCCTGTAAGCGTTGCCAATACACATACAACGCTTACAAACCACACGCAGAGGTTAGATCGGTTGGGTCATTAACCCGACAGATTTCACCCCGGCGCTGTGTAACAGGTTTAGCGCTTTAATTATTTCATCGTAAGGCACGTTTTTCGCGCCCCCAATTAAGAAGACCGTTTTCGGATTGGCCTGCAGGCGGCTTTTCGCTTCAGCGATAACCTGCTCTGGCGGCAGTTGATCGGAGCGATCCTTTTCAACCACCACGCTGTACTGACCCACACCCGAAACCTCGATGATCACCGGTGGATTATCGTTGCTGCTAACGGCCTGCGATTCGGTTGCATCCGGTAGATCAACCTCCACGCTCTGCGTGATGATCGGCGCTGTCGCCATAAAGATCAGCAACAGCACTAACAACACATCCAGCAGCGGAACGATGTTAATTTCGGACTTCAGTTCGCGACGTCCGCGTCCACGTGCTCTGGCCATGGCTTACCCCTTGTTGCTCTCGCTAACGGTAAACGCCTGACGGTGCAGAATGGCGGTGAACTCTTCCATGAAGTTGTCGTAGTTCAGCTCCAGTTTGTTGACGCGCTGGTTCAGACGGTTGTAAGCCATAACCGCAGGGATTGCGGCAAACAGACCGATAGCCGTGGCGATCAACGCTTCTGCGATACCCGGCGCAACCATTTGCAGCGTCGCCTGTTTCACCGCGCCCAGCGCGATAAAGGCGTGCATGATCCCCCAAACGGTACCGAACAGACCGATATACGGGCTGATGGAACCGACGGTGCCGAGAAACGGAATATGGGTTTCCAGCGTTTCCAGTTCACGGTTCATGGAGATACGCATCGCACGCGACGCCCCTTCAACCACGGCTTCCGGCGCATGACTGTTTGCACGGTGCAGACGGGCAAACTCTTTGAACCCGCTATAGAAGATTTGTTCCGAACCGGCCAGGCTATCGCGGCGTCCCTGGCTCTCCTGATAGAGGCGAGAGAGTTCGATACCGGACCAGAATTTATCCTCAAACGTTTCAGCTTCACGCGCTGCCGCGTTAAGAATACGGGTCCGCTGGATGATGATGGCCCAGGATGCGATTGAAAAACCAATCAAAATCAACATGATAAGTTTAACCAGAAGGCTAGCCTTCAGGAACAAATCAAGGATATTCATGTCAGTCACTGCTTAAACTCCGCGACAATAGACTTGGGAAGCGCACGAGGCTTCATGATGAGTGGATCAACACAGACAATCAGTACTTCAGCTTCGTTCAGCACTTTATTCTCAGCGTTGACAATCCGCTGCGTGAACACGAGTGACGTGCCGCGCATTGATGTAATTTCCGTCTGGACTTCGAGCATATCGTCGAGCCTTGCCGGCGCAAAATACTCCAGCGTCATTTTACGCACCACAAACGCGACGCGCTCTTCCAGCAACACTTGTTGGCTGAAATGATGATGACGCAGCATCTCTGTGCGTGCTCTCTCATAGAAAGCGACATAGCTGGCGTGATAAACCACACCACCGGCGTCGGTGTCTTCATAATAGACCCGAACCGGCCATCGAAATATATACTTATTCATTCGTACTGCCTCTTCGTTGGCTGCATCCCTCACCCCGCTCACTTACTGATGTAAGCTCCCGGGGATCCGCGGATTTGCCGCCTCGATGCAGCACGAATGACGTTGTATATAGCGTTGTATTCACTTTACATCCCGGTAATGCAAAAAATTTTGAGCTTTTGAACTTCGCTACTATACGCGCGGTAATCGTGGTTTGGAATGGGGAGAGGTAAACGGAGAGTAAATTTTTATGGGCTATTGCAAGCCCATAAATATTTGCGGATGTTTCCTGGTTACAGGAAGAAAAAAATCAGACCTGCAAGAAGGACTAAATCGGCGATAAGCGGGCAGAAAATCCCTTGCCAGTGGAGCGCGCGAGGGCGGAAACCCACGCCATGAATGACGCCTGCACAAACGGCCCACATCAGCAGAAAACCGTGCCAGATTTCAAGCTCACTGGTCTTCGCCGCGAAACGCGTCGGGTCCCAGAAGATGCAACCTGCCAGCAGCAGGGCCATAACAAGGGAAAGCGCCCTCAGGGGGCGCTTATCCATTATCGCGTACAGCGTTGCGATAATTTTCATCACTATTTTTCTTCACCTGCTTTGGTCGCTTCGACGTGTTCCAGCGCCAGTGCAGTGATTATCCCAAAGGCACAGGCAAGAAGCGTTCCTAAAATCCATGCGAAATACCACATTTTAAGCTCCTTACTTAGTACAGAGAGTGGGTGTTGCGTTCAATGTCTTCTTTGGTGATACGACCAAACATTTTCCAGTAACACCAGGTGGTGTACAGCAGAATGATAGGTACGAATACCGCAGCGACATAAGTCATCACGCTCAGCGTCAGCTGGCTGGACGTTGCATCCCACATGGTCAGGCTCGCGTTAAACATCGTGCTGGACGGCATGATGAACGGGAACATGGCGATACCGGCGGTCAGGATGATGCACGCCAGCGTCAGTGAGGAGAACAGGAACGCCCATGCGCCTTTATCCAGACGTGTCATCAGGATAGTCAGCAGCGGAAGCACCACACCCAGTACCGGAATCGCCCACAGCGCCGGCATGTTGTTAAAGTTGGTCATCCATGCGCCCGCTTCATGCGCGACTTCTTTAGTCAGCGGGTTAGACGCAGCGGTGTGATCCATTACCGATTTCACCACATAGCCATCGATGCCGTAGTAAACCCAAACGCCTGCCAGCGCGAAGCACACCAGCGTCACCAGTGCCGCCACCTGAGAGGTGGTGCGGGTACGCAGATGCAGTTCACCCACCGTACGCATTTGCAGGTAGGTTGCGCCCTGCGTCAGGATCATCCCCACGCTCACCACACCTGCCAGCAGACCAAACGGGTTCAGCAGCTGGAAGAAATTACCGGTGTAGTAAAGACGCAGGTATTCATCGATGTGGAACGGTACGCCCTGCAGCAGGTTACCGAACGCCACGCCAATCACCAGCGGCGGAACGAAGCTACCGACGAAGATGCCCCAGTCCCACATGTTGCGCCAGCGGGTGTCTTCAATTTTCGAACGGTAGTCAAAGCCCACCGGACGGAAGAATAAAGACGCCAGCACCAGAATCATCGCGACATAGAAGCCGGAGAACGCCGCAGCGTACACCATCGGCCAGGCAGCAAACAGCGCGCCGCCGGCAGTGATGAGCCATACCTGGTTTCCGTCCCAGTGTGGCGCGATGGAGTTGATCATGATTCGACGCTCGGTGTCATTACGACCGAGGAAACGGGTGAGCATGCCCACCCCCATGTCGAAGCCGTCAGCGACTGCGAAACCAATCAGCAAGATGCCGATTAGCAGCCACCAGATAAAACGCAATACTTCATAATCGATCATTTGACGACTCCTGTCTTAGCGTGCCGGCTGAGTAGTCGCGGTGGACTGCTCAAAGTGATAGCGACCGGTTTTCAGGCTGCTTGGCCCTTTGCGTGCGAACTTGAACATCAGGAACAGTTCGGCCACCAGGAACAGCGTGTAAAGACCGCAAATCAGCACCATTGAGAAGATAAGATCGCCTGCTGTCAGCGAAGAGTTCGCCACAGCGGTTGGCAATACTTCACCAATTGCCCACGGTTGACGGCCATACTCGGCGACAAACCAGCCCGCTTCCACAGCAATCCATGGCAGCGGTAAGCCGTAGAACGCCGCGCGCAGCAGCCATTTTTTCTCACCAATACGGTTACGAATCACGGTCCAGAAGGAGGCCGCGATAATCAGCAGCATCAGCACACCGCACGCCACCATGATACGGAAGGCGAAGTACAGCGGCGCGACGCGTGGGATAGAGTCTTTGGTCGCTTTGGCAATCTGCTCTTCCGTCGCATCCGCCACGTTCGGCGTATAGCGTTTCAGCAACAGGCCATAGCCCAGATCTTTCTTCACATCGTTAAACTGTTCACGTACCGCCGGATCGGTTGCGCCAGAACGCAGCTGTTCGAGCAGCGAGTAGGCTTTCATCCCGTTACGGATACGCTCTTCGTGCTGCACCATCAAATCTTTCAGACCGGTAACCTGTTTATCAACAGAACGGGTCGCAATGATGCCCAGTGCGTAAGGAATCTGAATAGAGAGGTGGTTTTCCTGCTTATCCTGATCAGGAATACCAAACAGCGTGAACGACGCCGGTGCAGGCTGGGTTTCCCATTCTGCTTCGATAGCCGCCAGTTTGGTTTTCTGCACGTCGCCCATTTCGTAGCCGGATTCATCACCCAGGACGATAACGGAGAGAATCGCTGCCATACCGAAGCTTGCTGCGATAGCAAAGGAACGCTTAGCGAACGCGAAGTCACGGCCTTTGAGCATGTACCAGGAGCTGATAGCGAGCACGAACATCGCGCCGGTGACGTAACCTGAAGCCACGGTGTGAACGAATTTCACCTGGGCTACCGGGTTCAGTACCAGCTCGGAGAAGCTCACCATCTCCATACGCATGGTTTCAAAGTTGAAGTCGGAAGCGATTGGGTTTTGCATCCAACCGTTTGCCACCAGGATCCACAATGCGGACAGGTTTGAGCCCAGCGCAACCAGCCAGGTCACCGCCATGTGCTGCACTTTACCCAGGCGATCCCAACCGAAGAAGAACAGACCTACAAAGGTGGATTCGAGGAAGAAGGCCATCAGACCTTCAATGGCCAGCGGCGCACCGAAGATATCGCCCACGTAGTGGGAGTAGTAAGACCAGTTAGTCCCGAACTGGAACTCCATGGTCAGGCCGGTGGCCACGCCCAGTGCGAAGTTGATACCAAACAACTTGCCCCAGAACTTGGTCATATCTTTATAAATCTGTTTGCCGGAAAGGACGTAAACCGTTTCCATGATGGCCAGCAGGAACGCCATACCGAGCGTCAGTGGCACAAAAAGGAAGTGGTACATCGCGGTCAAGGCAAACTGTAAGCGCGACAGTTCGACTATATCTAACATCTTGACTCCTTGCTCATCGCATGAAGACTCCGAGAATGAACCTGCGGACAGGGTTCATACACATGCCCCAATACAAATTTATTTGCGCCCTCCCCCACTGCTGACCGTTCGCGTTAGCCGATATCAGTGGTGAGCAAAGGTTACAAATACGTTAAAAAACAACTCAATTGATCCCTAAAATATATTACTCTGTAATATCCTTACAATAAACAGGTTTTTATTGTATTAGATTTACGATTTTCGACGGTGATCAATTTATAGCTAATCAGGCGGGTTGCAGCCACTTTGATCCAGGACAATTTAACCACTTTTATGGTTCATATCCAGTTTTTACGTATTGATATAAATCAACTTTATCTATTTTTGTTAATAATGTTTTTATTAGATGTGATCGGTGAACTACATGTTAAATGTATGTTTAAAAATTATCTCGGATAATTTTCATGAAGGGATAATGCGAAAAAAGAGACGAGAGTTTTTAACCGAAGAGAAAATTTGAGGAATGAAGCTATGCAGAATAGTTAATGTTAGCCAACTCACAGTATTTTGCCAGGAAACCTGAACCCTTTTTGAATAATTACATTTTATTCACTTGAAATACAGATAAAATTAACACCATGCCTTTATTATTCAAAAAAGAGGCAAAAGTCGGCCAGACCGGCTTTTGCCTCTCTACGGACTTATTTTACGCGCGCGATGCTAAAGGTACGCGACTGACAAGGGAGGAACCGCACCGACTCGTGACAAATATCATGCCCCTCTGCGCCTGCAAGCGGTCGTTCATCCATCCCCGTTTCAACGCTCTTCACCTGATGTTGATTGAACGTAATCTGCGCGTCTGAGGCCTCCGTCGCCGACGGGTTATAGAGCCGAACGATCAGTTCAGGCCTGTCTTCTGCTTTCTTCAGCACGCTGAGCGCACAGCCGACGGACGAGAGTGTGAGAAGGCTGTAGTGTTCCGGCACGGTAATGGCCGCGCGATTAAGCTTCATCGCATCCCAGGGAATTTTGTTATAGCACTGAACGGGCGTGAGCCAGCTTCGTGCCTGCTGCGCCACCCCCGCATTCAGCGGCGTTCCGCTAAATGGCCACAGGCTAAAGCGGCAGTGCAGCGAGCCGCGTAGCTGCGAATTTGGTACCGCCATTTTGATTCCCGAAGGCCGACCGGGACGCAGAAGCAGATCCTCTTTTCCCAAAAGCCCTACCCCACGCAGCAGCGTTAACGCAAAAGCGCTGTTCTCTTCCCCGATGATTTCCACCTCGCGCAGCCCTTCACTAAACAGCGCGATACCGTTAACCCCCTGCTGTAAGGCCGCGTAATTAAGGAAATTCCACACCGGTACCGGAGCCTCTTTCCAGCCTTCGTCTTCCCACCCGTGCATGGCTTCATCCTTGACCGGGCGCATCATCGAACCAAACTGAGTGTCGGTCAGCACCGTTTGCGCGCGATACGGCACGGGCAGGCGAACGCGTAAACGTTGATCGTCGGCCTGATTAACGACCTGCACGTCAAAATCGATCCGCTTACTGTTGTCGCTCAGCATAATGGTGGTTTCGATTTCAACATACCCGCTACGCTTGCGGGCGGCGCGCTCGGCCAGATTGAGTGGAACAGCCAGCGTACTGCGTAAAATCGCTTTGCTGCGCCAGCCTTCCTGCACGATCTCTACCTCATGTGGATAGGCAGCAGAGGTTAATATCCAGTCCTCTCTCGGCGGAGAATAGTCATATTCATCGCCGTCATCACCGCTCTCTTCGAACTCCAGCGCCCGGTCATAGACCAGCCCGCTCTCTTTATCCTCCATTTTGAGCGTACCGTCGGCGTTGAGCGAGATACGCCATGCCGCATTTTCCAGCATCGAACTTGCCGCCGCAGAGACGTTTTTCACCTCGCCCTTTTCACCTGCAATCACCCGCAGCGAAACGTACCCCATCGCCGGAAGCACGCGCCGCAGCTGGATGTCATACTCCATAAACGGCTCATAATTCCCGTAATGAACAATCTGCCTGTCAATCAAGCCGGGGTCGATTTCGCGGCTGGCGCGAATAACGTACGGCACCGCCTCACCCTGCTCATCCACCAGCCGGAACTGGCTGGCGCGCAGGCGAATCGTGGTGTCGATAACTTCATCGCGCGGCCACGGCATCAGGTTGAATAACCCCAGCCGATCATTTTCGCAGGGAGGCATGTTGTCGACGATTTTACGCAGATAGAAGCGAATCAGGTTGTCGGCCATATCCTCCGCCAGCCAAAAACGCGCGGCAATCTCCTGATGAACTTTATCGCTACAGCAGCAGCCAATGCTGTCGTGGGCGTGATTTTTAAGGATCTCCTTCCACATTTTCTCCAGCAGACCATGGTGATAGTCAAAGCCCAGCGACCACGCCATCGCGGCGAGCGGTTCAAGGATATTGACGATTTTGTTTTCAATTCGCGCGTGTGCAATTTTAATATCCATGCGCGTCGAGCCAATGGTGCGATGCACGCGCATATATTTGCCGTCGTTAAACTCCCCTTCCAGCATCGCCAGCCGATCGCGCTGTGCCTCAATCTGTTCGAAGACCGTTTCAAAACGACTCATCACAAATTCACGTTGTGGATAGATTTCGCGCAGTTTGTCCATCACCGCAAAGATATTCTGCTGAAGCGGCATCTGATCGTGTCCGTTAGGCAGCAAAATCTCTTTGGTGATTGAGGCGTTTTCCAGCACCGAAAAATAGTTATCCAGGCGCTTACGCAGCCCTGTTTCATCGTCAGGTAAGTACTTACCAATGGCGTAACCCAGCGGCAGCACCTGCGCCACCACTTCGCTGCCATCGGGGCTTTGCCAGAGAAACTCGGTTTTATCGCTGCCGTGGCGCTCAGAGCAGCCACGCCAGAACATTGCCCGCTTGATACCAAAACCGTTGTAGATATGCGGTAGCTGCCCGGACATACCAAACGAATCGGGCAGATAACCAATTTTCATCGGCTCGCCAAACGCCAGGCAGTCGCGCATCCCGTACATCAGGTTGCGCACGATGGATTCGCCCGCGACAATGGTCGTATCGGTTTGCGTATACCAGGGGCCGATAATCAGTTTTCCTGCCTGAACCAGCGCTTTGACGCGCTCGTGGTTTTCCGGTACTACGGCGAAGTAATCTTCCAGGATCGCCGTCTGCCCATCCAGCACGTAATATTTATACTCGTCATCCTGCTCCAGCCGGGCCAGGATTTCCGCCATATTATTAACCAGTAAAATCCGCGACTCTTCGGTGGTGAAGTACCACTCTCTGTCCCAGTGCATATGCGGCGTAATGTGAACGCGAGATACAGCTTTCATCTTCGTTTCCTGAATTAGTCAAAGGTTAATCAATGGCTTGTGTTTTGTAGGTTCCGGCCTGAATCGCCTGACGCCGCCACAGCACCAGAATGCAGGTAGAAATCACCGTTCCCACCAGCGCCGCGCCAAACCAGCCAGCGGCAGCCATCACGCGGCCCAGCCCGCCGTCCTGCAATAAAAAGAGAGAGAAGATGCCTGCACCTGGCGTTTGCAGGCCAATGTTCATCGCACCGACGATCGCGCCCGTCGCCATCGAGCCGATCACAAATGCGCCGATCACCCGCAACGGATCTTCAATCGCCATCGGGATCGCCCCTTCGGTGATCCCCGCGAGGCCCAACAACCAGGTGGATTTGCCGGTTTCGATCTCAAACGATTTGAAAAGTCGCGGCGCAATCATCGTGGATGCGGTAACGGTAAAGGCGGAAACCATTTTGACGGAGGCGAAGATGGCATACGGGCCATACACACCATTTGCCATCGCCCCAAGACAGAAGGCATAAGCGGCTTTATTCACCGGCCCGCCAAGGTCAAATGAACACATGAAACCCAGAATGGCCCCCAGCACCAGCGCATTGCTGCCGGATAACCCATTCAGCCAGGCCGTAAGGCTATTGTTGAGCCATGCCACGGGTTCACCGATAACAAACAGCATCAGGCTGCCTGCAGCCAGCGTGCCAATGACCGGGTAGAGATAGAAGGTCAGGAAACCGTTAAAGCGGCTGCTCAGGCGGATGTGATTTTTTACCCAACGCATCAGATACCCGGCGATCAAACCACCGGCAATCGCTCCTAAAAACCCTGAACCAATCATGTTGGCGGCAAGCCCTGCGGCAAATCCCGGTGCCAGCGCCGGTTTGTCGGCCAGAGAATAGGCGGTGTAAGCGGCCAGAACTGGCACCATCAGAATCCCGAGCATGCCTCCCCCGAGTTTGCGGTAGAGCCATAGCCAGGAGTTCTCTTGATCAAACAGATGTTGTAAGTCAAACATTTGTGCAAGCAATACCGCCACAGCCAGTACGGTCCCGCCTGCCACGATCAACGGCACGGCAAAAGAGATGCCGCTGAGTAACGCCTGTTTCAGTTCCGTTTTAAAACCGACCTGCGTGGGCGTCTGAATAGCATCCGTTCGCTTTTCTTCAACCGGTTCCAGCGCCAGCGCCTGTTGTATCAACGTTTCCGCATGCCTGATGGGCTCGGCAACCGGGACGCTTAACGAGGGAATTCCGCGAAAACGTTCCACGTCTTTAATCGCGACTTCAGCGGCGAAAATCGCCGCCTGCGCCGTGGCCAGTTGTTCTGACGTCAGTCGCCCTTCAATCCCGTTCGCACCCTGCTTTTCTACCACCACGCGCACGCCAAGTTTTTTTCCGGCTTTTTCCAGATATTCCGCCGCCATATAGGTGTGAGCGATACCCGCGGGGCAGGCCGTCACGCAAACTATTAATGGGGCATCATCAATGGCAGACACATCCTTTGCAGGTGTGGTCTGAGAAAGCGCCGACAATAATGCCTGCGGTGTGCTGGCCGCCATTACCGACGCGCGCACTTCGTCATCCACCAGTGCGCTGGTGAGCTGAGTGAGGATTTCAATATGCGTTGAGCCTGCCTCTGATGGCGGAATAGCGAGCAGGAAAATAAGATTAACGCTCTCCGGGCCATCGACGCCTTCCCACTGTAAGGGTTCGGCCAGCGTGGCAACCGCAAAGGCGGCTTCTTTTACCGCCACGCTTTTACCGTGCGGCACCGCCAGCCCCTCTCCCAGCGCGGTTGGGCCAATTGCTTCTCGTTGAAAAACCTCCTGTAAATAGGTGTCGGTGTCAGAAATTTTTCCCAGCGCAGCCAGCCGCTGCGCCAGTTCGCGAATTGCCTCATCACGGCTGGCAAACCGTGCGTTGAGGCAGATCCCGTTCGGGTGGGTCAACGCCATCAGATTCATCACGTTCCTTCCTGTGTCATTAAATCCGCGCACCGCTGCGCAGAAAGCACGCATTCTGCCCAGGAAAACAATACCTTTATGTGATCAATTTCACTTCACCGGAATAATTTGTATTTGATTTGTATTATTTACAATCCGCAGTAACCGCGCATAATTAGCCGAAATCGTCTTATTTTTGTGTTGTCATTGAACGGAATCGTTATGAGCCAGAAACCTCTCTATCGCCAGATTGCCGATGCCATCCGCGAACGTATTGCCCGCGGTGAGTTAAAAGCCGGAGATGCCCTGCCTACAGAAGCCGCGCTTCAGGCAGAATATGAGGTGAGCCGGGTCACCGTGCGCCAGGCGCTAAAACAGCTCACCGAGCAAAAGGTGATTGAGAGTATTCAGGGCAGTGGACGCTATGTGAAAGAAGAGCGGGTAAATTACGATATCTACCAACTCACCAGCTTTTACGAGAAGATTGCCGATCGCCATGTGCAAACACACAGCGAAGTACGCGTGTTTGAGGTGATTACTGCGGATGAGTGCCTGCGCGAAAAACTTCAGTTGCAGGATGGCGAGAAAGTCTGGCACATCAAACGTGTGCGTTTTCTGAAACAAAAGCCGATGGCGCTGGAAGAGACGTGGATGCCGCTATCGCTGTTTCCCGATCTCACCTGGAGCGTGATGGAAGGATCGAAGTACCATTTTATCGAAGAGACGAAAAAGCTGGTGATTGATCGCAGCGAACAGGAAGTGATCCCCATTCTTCCTGACGCGGAAACGATCGCCGCGCTGGAACTCGCGCCAGGCAAACCCATTCTGGAGAAAATCTCACGCGGTTTTCTGAGCGATGGCCGGGTGTTTGAATACAGCCGCAATGCCTTTAAAAGTGACGATTACCGTTTTACGTTGGTTGCCCACCGTCAGCATTAATGCGCCGTACCCACGTACGGCGCCTGTCGCCAATCAATCCATTGCCGAACAATGAATACTCTGGCTGGAACTCAGCCAATCAATCACGCACTGATTTTTGCCTTTCTCCAGATAGTTAAACTTCACGTCAAACTGATTAGTCGCCAAAATGGATTCAACCGTGGGTACCCATTTGCCATATTCACCATCAACGGCATACTGCGTGCCGTTTTTCCATGGCTGGCTGAACCAGTTATCAGTGACGGTGATCGGGCCTTCGGATGGCTGCCCGCGTACCACGATGGAGGAGCGGTTGCTGGTACCGTAGCGCCCAAAGTCAAACCAGTTTTGGGTCACGTCCATAAATGCCCCTGCCCCACCTTCCGATGGGAACAGGTGCATGTCAAACTGGTGATAAGCGCCGCGTCCACCGCCGTTCAGCACCAAATTATGATGCGCGGCGTAGCCCTCGCCTGATTTACCGCTGCCGGCAATCGCGTGGCGATTACTGTTAAAAAGGTTACAGGCGACCTCTGCCGTCGCGTTGCCATTTTGCACCACTACGCCATAACCCAGTTCTGATTTGATGTTGTCATGGATATAGCTGTGATGAACCCGAACATCAGTCGCTGTCTTTACGCTGACCGCAGCCCAGGGCCATCCCCAGAGTTCCATATTATCCACTTCGACATTTTTCCCTCCCACCACGGTCTGGATTCCAATTGTCGTGTTTTGAGTCAACGTCCCCTTGTATGGCCCTTCATAGCGAATGCCCGACATGCGGGTATTGCTGTCCATGACGATAATCGGGAACTTGTTTGTCTCTTCACTCAAATAGGGAATGCTGAGCCGCGCACCTTCGCTACCGTTTACGCCGCGATCGCTAAATACCGTGGTACCGTTTTTAATGAACAGCGCGTTTTGCGACACTGGAAGTTCGATTTCAACGTCGCCGGGGATATAGATGTACGGTGTTCCGGCATCGACCAACGCTTTAAGCGTGGCGTAATCCCGCGCTTCCTGATAATTCACACTCTCTTTATCTATCTGACCCGCGTAGCCCTCACCCCCACCGACGACAGAGCACTGGCCGCTGCCATCCAGCAGGCGAGTGGTGACGACGACATTCAGCGCCAGCGGTGCGGAAACGGTACCTTTCTTATCGATAGCGCGAATAGTAACGGGGTAGCTGTTTTCACCGCCCACCACAAAACCCGGCAACGTCAGGCGGAAAGTGCCCCCTTTTTCAGCGATACTTCCGCCGGCGCTTTTGAACTCGGTGGCGTCAATCTCATAACGCGCTACACCATACAGGCTTTGAACCTCAGGTGTGATGTCGGTAACACTTGCCTCGAATCCCGTGATCGCTGTATCCGCAGTAAGGGTGAACGGCGCCTGAGTGACGCTGATCGCCAGGGTCGTTGGCTCGCTGATATTGCCCTGTGCGTCTTTCGCACTCACCGTGACGGTGTAGTGGTTATTTCCCTTTGCCTGCCATGCAGGCATAAGCAACTGGTAAGCGGGCAGAGTGCCAGTAACTTTACCGCCAGCGGCGAAAAACGCGTCAGCGCTAAACTGAACGTCACTAACCGTTGTCCCCTGTGCCACGACGTTTATCGAGGCTTCTACTGTCTCCTGTTCGCGGCCCGACAGCGTATCGGGCGCCGTCACGGCAATGCTCACAGGTTCTACCTCTACGCTTACGTTTACCGGTGCAGAGGAACGGCCCTGTTTATCCCACGCCACGGCCTGAAGGATATAGCGATTCGCGCCCTCTTTTTTCCATAACGGTAGCGTAAACCGATAACCGCTTGCTCCGTCCTGCACCACACGCCCACCCGCGCTGAAAAAGCCCTCCCCCTGCCACTCAATGCGAGCAACCGCTGACTGAGTGCTAACCCGCGGCGTAACGACCACATCACCGCCAGATTTACCCAGCAGCTTTTCATCCAGCGCAAGCGTAATGCTCGCCGATGCCACTGAGATCTGGCTGGTTACGGGTGCTGAACGGTGATTGTGATCGTCGCTGGCGGTAACCGTAATGGTATAGCGATTTGCGCCTGCGTCTGACCACGCGGGCAGTGTCAGCCAGAGCTTATCCTCTTCTACACTCACGCTGCCTCCATGAGCGATAAGCTCGGGCGCGTCCCACTCCAGATGAGTTACGGTCGTTTTAGAATCAATGGTCAACGGCAGCGCAATACGCTCCCCTTCGTCACCGGCCACTACGGCTGGCATCGACAGGACAATCGTGCGCGGCTCAACAACGATGCGCGCCGAGGCGGTGTTGGACACATTTCCTGCACTGTCGGTGACCGTCACATCCACAGGATAACTATTTTCACCATTGGCCTTATAAGGCGGCAGGACAGCGCTGTAGTTCAGGCTCAGGGCATCGCCCGTCGCGGCACGCGTCTGAATGAACTTCCCTCCGGCAGCGAAAAATTCAGCCGCCTTCCAGTCGACTTTACCTATCGCACCAAGGCTTCGGACATTAAGCCCCATCGCAAGCGTTTGTTCCTCTTCGCCTTTCAGATCCCCCGCCAGGGAGATTTTGACGTCCATCGGCAGCACATCTACCTCAACGCGAAAAGGCGACGAAAGATTGCCTTTTTCGTCGATAGCCCGACCTTCAAGCTGATAGTGGTTACTGCCGTTGGTTTGCCATTCAGGAAACGAAAGCACATAGGCCCCGTTTGTATAAACGACATCGCCGCCGGCAGTAAAAAAGTCCTCGCCCTGCCAGCCAATGCCGGTGACCGCATAGCGTGATGTGATATCCAGATTTAGCGTTAACTGGCTGCTTTCAACGCCGGAAATCTTTTGATGTGGCGCGACGGAAAACAGGCGGTCCTTTTTGTACTCCAGAACAATAAAATTATTTCTGTCCACCAGCTCATAGCGTGAACCTGCCAGTGTGCGATGAAAGCGAACGTTGTCCGGATCCAACTGCGATTTGAGGGGAACACCTGGCTGCCATGAGACATTCAGCGCGACAGAAAACGCATCGCTGCCGCCGCGCGTATTCATCGTTTTTTGCACGGAAATTCCCGCCAGCGGCACCGGGGTATAGTTCACCCCTACGGTGAGTAACTGGGGATTGTTTTGTAGATCGTCCGGGCCAAAAACGCCGACACGATCGCCATAATAGCGCGCCCAGGAAAACGTTCCACCCACCTGAGGCAGTTGCGGAAGCCACGCCTCGGTGCGGATATCCACCCCGTTTGCAACGCGTTCATGTGTGTCGCTAAAATCGCGAGAACGCTTCCAGCCGCTGAGACGATAATAACCATTGGCAGAGATGCGAAAGAAATCGCGGGCATATTCAAGCCCGGTTCCCAGACGCTTATGCTGACGACTGATGTCATCGTCATAAAATATATTCGCGCCAAGCATTTCGGCGTCTGAGGGCCAGAAGCGATAACCCAGGCCAAGGTTAGCCATGGTTCTGTCATCAATTCTTCTTATCCCGGTTTGGGAAAAGAATAAATGGTGACGACTTTCAAGAAGCGGCATTAAAAAATCAAATTCACTGCCGTCGAGTTTCGCACTGCTTATATTCATTTTGACTCTGGCAGTACCCAAAGAAGACAGGTTTTGTTGAATAGCCGAACTCAATAATCCAGAGGCCATACTTTGCCCCATTGCGCTGATACGCTCGGCGGAGGCATCCTGGCCAAGCGCCTGCGCAAGCTTCGCCCCCGCACCAGCTCTTGCCTGCGCGACGGCCTCGGCACGACTTTCTTGATCTTCGTATAATGCATGATAGACGCTATCTCTGACGGAAAGCGTTTCGTTTTTATCTGAGAGAGAAGCCCCTGTAGCCAATCCCGATTGTAAAAAAAGAATAATAGAGAAACGGTATATATGCTTAATACGAAGTGGGTAGCGCGCCACCATACGGAAAATCGCTCCATCAATTAACAGACGCATTTGCGGCTAAACAGAAATAAAGAATAAACATGCGGGAGACATAAACGCGGACAAGCCTTCCGTTCTCAGCACTGAACAGAAAAATAAATGACACCCATTATTTGGCGATTTTAAAAGGTAAATTAGCCTGCCACAATCAGACAATCCATAATCGTCAAAAAAAATATCGTTATGTTTAAGAACGGGACGCACGCGTGGAACTGGTCAGACGTATGCTGAAGTCTGCGAATCATTGCCGCCAAAAAAATCACAGTGACAAATGATTTCAGGCAATCCCATCACCCGGAATTTATAGTAAATTCTTATTTTACAATGAATTACATCTTTCTCATTCTCCCTGGCGCATTGCTGTTTTTATAATCACGCCGCAAAATGTGTGCATTTTATGCGCACCTATTCAGGGAATTCAGGAAAGGATACGCTATGGTTCATGTAAAATATCTGCTGGCGCCCGCGTTACTGTGCTGTACGTTGCACGCCTGGGCCGAAGACACCGTCGATAAAGCCAACAACCCGCTACATCTGGCAACATCATTATCCGTTCAGGATTACTACACGCCTAACCTCTATGACAGCGATCAGCACACCAACGATACGCTACTGCGTGCCACCATGCCTGTTGCCGCAGGCGATCTCATTCCGGTGCCGCAAATTCTGCGCTTAACGGCACCCATCGCCACGCGCCCGCAGGTTTCCGGTGGTTATGACACCGGGCTGGGTGATATCAACCTGTTCGATATTTTTCTGCTCAAGCAAAAAGGCGTGATGCTGGGCGTCGGGCCGCTGATTACCGCCAACACAGCATCGCGCGATGAACTGGGGACCGGGCAGTGGCAGACCGGACTGGCGGCAGTCGCCGTCGATACATCGCCTAAATGGTTAAAAGTGGCGCTGGTGCAATGGCAAAAAAGTTTCGCCGGTGATGATGACCGCAACGCCGTTGAAACCGCCACCTTCCAGCCGTTTGTCATCTATAAAATGTCAAAAGGCTGGTATATGCGTTCCAGCGGTATCTGGACGTATAACGTGAAAAATGATGATTACTATGTTCCGGTAGGACTCGGTGTGGGGCGCGCGATGCCGATTGGCGGGTATATCGTCAATAGTTTTGTCGAACCGCAGTGGACCGTCGCGCACAGAGGGGATTATCAGCCGCAGTTCACGCTTTATGCGGGCTTCAGCGTGATGCTGAAATAAAAAAGGCCATCATAAGATGGCCAACCATGTCGAAATCGAACATATAAGGCTCCCCTGCTTCATATTTCTCGAAGCTTACCGGGGAGCGGAGAGGATTTTTATCCCAGTACGACTTTCAGCGCTTCGCCGATATCGGCCAGGCTGCGAACGGTACGAACGCCAGCCGCTTCCAGTGCAGCAAACTTCTCGTCTGCCGTACCTTTACCGCCCGCGATGATGGCGCCAGCGTGGCCCATACGTTTGCCTTTCGGCGCGGTAACGCCTGCGATATAGCCCACAACCGGTTTGGTGACGTGATCTTTAATGTACGCCGCCGCTTCTTCTTCCGCGCTACCGCCGATCTCACCGATCATAACGATCGCTTCAGTCTGCGGATCTTCCTGGAACATTTTCAGGATATCGATGAAGTTAGAACCCGGGATCGGGTCGCCGCCGATACCCACACAGGTGGACTGGCCAAAGCCGTAATCGGTGGTCTGTTTAACCGCTTCATACGTCAGGGTACCAGAGCGGGAAACGATGCCCACTTTGCCCGGCTTATGAATATGGCCTGGCTGGATGCCGATTTTGCACGCGCCCGGGGTGATAACGCCTGGGCAGTTCGGGCCAATCATGCGCACGCCTGCTTCGTCCAGCTTCACTTTCACGGTCAGCATATCCAGCGTCGGGATACCTTCGGTGATGGTGATGATAAGCTT
The DNA here is from genome assembly GCF_021172065.1 of Pseudocitrobacter corydidari. Taxonomy (NCBI): domain Bacteria; kingdom Pseudomonadati; phylum Pseudomonadota; class Gammaproteobacteria; order Enterobacterales; family Enterobacteriaceae; genus Pseudocitrobacter; species Pseudocitrobacter corydidari. The sequence continues at coordinate 2,283,134 of NZ_CP087880.1, forward strand.
AATGCCTGCGTCGATCGCTTCCAGAATGGAATCTTTGCAGAACGGTGCCGGTACGTAGATAACCGATGCGGTAGCGCCGGTTGCTTCTACGGCTTCACGCACGGTGTTAAACACTGGCAGGCCCAGGTGAGTCGTGCCGCCTTTGCCTGGCGTTACGCCGCCAACCATCTGCGTACCGTAAGCGATCGCCTGTTCGGAGTGGAAAGTCCCCTGGCTACCGGTGAAGCCCTGACAGATAACCTTGGTGTTTTTATCAATTAAAATGGACATTATTTCCCCTCCACTGCTGCAACAACTTGCTCTGCTGCATCCGTCAGACCTTTCGCTGCAATAATATTCAGGCCACTATCGGCCAGTTTCTTCGCGCCGAGTTCGGCGTTGTTACCTTCCAGACGAACGACAACCGGTACGTTTACGCCAACTTCTTCTACCGCGCCGATAATACCGTCAGCGATCAGGTCGCAACGAACGATACCGCCGAAGATGTTAACCAGAACGGCTTTCACCTTGTCATCGGAAAGGATGATTTTGAACGCTTCGGTTACGCGCTCTTTGGTTGCGCCGCCGCCAACGTCAAGGAAGTTAGCCGGTTCGCCGCCGTGCAGTTTAACGATGTCCATGGTGCCCATTGCCAGGCCAGCGCCGTTAACCATGCAACCGATGTTACCGTCCAGCGCAACGTAGTTCAGTTCCCACTGTGCAGCCTGTGCTTCACGCGGATCTTCCTGAGACTGGTCACGCATTTCGCGCAGGTCAGCCTGGCGGAACAGTGCGTTACCGTCAGCGCCCAGTTTGCCGTCGAGGCAGATCAGGTCGCCCTGTTTGGTGATGACCAGCGGGTTGATTTCGATCAGCGCCAGGTCGCGCTCAAGGAAGATGGTCGCCAGACCCATAAAGATTTTGGTGAATTGCTGAACCTGCTTACCTTCCAGACCCAGTTTGAACGCCAGCTCGCGACCCTGATACGGCATCGGGCCCGCCAGCGGATCCAGTGCGACTTTGTGGATCAGGTGCGGGGTTTCTTCCGCTACTTTCTCGATTTCCACGCCGCCTTCGGTAGAGGCCATGAAGACCACGCGACGAGAGGAACGATCTACAACCGCGCCCAGATAGAGTTCTTTATCAATATCCGTCGCTGCTTCAACCAGAATCTGGTTAACCGGCTGACCGTGGGCATCCGTTTGGTAGGTCACCAGACGTTTACCCAGCCAGTGCTCAGCAAAAGCGCGAATTTCTTCTTTGCTCTTCACGACTTTCACACCGCCCGCTTTACCGCGGCCACCAGCGTGAACCTGACATTTTACTACCCACGGACCTGCACCGATTTTTGAAGCGGCTTCTTCTGCTTCACGCGGAGTAGTACAGGCATAACCCACCGGAGCCGGTAAGCCATAGCGGGCAAAAAGTTGTTTTGCCTGATATTCATGTAAGTTCATGTGTTCTATCCATCCTTCAGGTAATCATTGTTTTAAGCCGTAGGCCTGATAAGACGCGCAAGCGTCGCCATCAGGCATCGCATCAACGCCGGATGGCGGCGTAAACGCCTTATCCGGCCTACGGGCAGGTGAATCTTATGCTTACTACACGTCCAGCAGCAGACGAGTCGGATCTTCCAGCAGCTCTTTAATCGCCACCAGGAAACCAACCGACTCACGGCCATCGATCAGACGGTGATCGTAAGAGAGAGCCAGGTACATCATCGGCAGAATTTCTACCTTGCCATCCACGGCCATCGGGCGATCTTTAATGGCGTGCATGCCCAGGATAGCGCTCTGCGGCGGGTTGATGATAGGGGTAGACATCAGAGAACCGAAAACACCACCATTTGTAATGGTAAAGTTGCCGCCGGTAAGATCTTCTACTGTCAATTTGCCATCACGCCCTTTCAGCGCCAGCTCTTTAATGCGTTTTTCGATGTCAGCCATGCCCAGAGAATCAACATCACGCAGAACCGGGGTTACCAGGCCGCGCGGCGTAGACACTGCCATGCTCACGTCGAAGTAGTTGTGATAAACCACATCTTCGCCATCAATAGACGCGTTCACTTCCGGGTAGCGTTTCAGCGCTTCAACAACCGCTTTCACGTAGAAGGACATGAAGCCCAGACGGATGCCGTGACGCTTCTCAAACGCTTCACCGTACTGCTTACGCAGATCCATAATCGGCTTCATGTTGACTTCGTTGAACGTGGTCAGCATGGCGGTGGAGTTTTTTGCTTCCAGCAGACGCTCTGCCACACGCTTACGCAGGCGAGTCATCGGGACGCGTTTTTCGCTACGGCCAGCCAGCGGTGCAACCGGCGCAGCTGCAGCTGCCGGGGCATCTGCTTTAGCCGGCGCTTTCGCCAGATGTTTTTCTACGTCTTCACGGGTAATGCGGCCACCGACACCTGTGCCTTTAATAGCGCTGGCTTCGAGGTTGTGTTCACCCAGCAGACGGCGAATCGCCGGGCTGAGCGCATCGTTGTTTTGCTCTTCCAGAGACGCCTGCTGACGCTGCGCCGGAGTAGAGTCTTTCGCTTCTGACTTGGCGCTGGTTTCTTTCCCACCGCTGTTGCCTTCACGCAGGCGACCCAGGATCTGACGGGACGTTACGGTCGTGCCTTCGTCTTCCAGAACTGCATCCAGAATGCCGTCTGCCGACGCCGGTACTTCCAGTACCACTTTGTCAGTTTCGATTTCTACCAGCACTTCATCACGAACAACCGCGTCGCCCGGTTTTTTATGCCAGGTTGCGACGGTGGCATCTGCTACGGATTCAGGCAGGTCAGGGACCAGAATATCTACGCTACTCATTGTGTATCCTTTAATTAATCGACGTTCAGCGCGTCATTGACCAGATCTTGTTGCTGTTTCTGGTGAACGGACATGTAACCTACCGCAGGTGAAGCGGAGGCCGGGCGACCTGCGTAACGCAGAGACGCTCCAAAGGGAATGACTTCACGGAAATGGTGCTGGCTACAGTACCAGGCGCCCTGGTTGAGCGGCTCTTCCTGACACCAGACAAAATCATGTACGTGAGCGAAAGGCTTAAGCGCTTCCTGCATCGCCTGATGCGGGAACGGATAGAGCTGTTCAATACGCACGATGGCGACATCTTTCTGCTCGTTCTTACGACGCTGCTCAAGCAGATCGAAATAAACTTTACCCGAACAGAGCACGACGCGTTTCACCGCTTTCGGATCCAGCTCGTCGATTTCGCCAATCGCCGGCATAAAGGTGCCGTTTGCCAGTTCATCCAGGCTGGAGACCGCCAGCGGGTGGCGCAGCAGGGATTTCGGTGACATCACCACCAGCGGACGACGCATCCCGCGCAGCGCCTGACGACGCAGCATGTGATACACCTGTGCCGGGGTGGTCGGTACGCAAACCTGCATGTTCTGTTCAGCACAAAGTTGCAGATAACGTTCCAGACGCGCGGAGGAGTGCTCCGGGCCCTGCCCTTCATAACCGTGCGGCAGCAGCATCACCAGGCCACACATACGGCCCCATTTCTGCTCGCCAGAGGAGATGAACTGGTCGATAACCACCTGCGCGCCGTTAGCGAAGTCGCCGAACTGCGCTTCCCAGATGGTCAGCGTGCGCGGCTCTGCGGTGGCATAACCGTATTCAAACGCCAGCACCGCTTCTTCAGACAGTACGGAGTCCCACACTTTGAACTCGCCCTGGCCGTTATGCACGTGCTGCAGCGGGGTATAAGTAGAGCCGTTCGCCTGGTTATGAATAACCGCGTGGCGGTGGAAGAAGGTGCCGCGACCGGAGTCTTCACCAGACAGACGCACAGAAACGCCTTCATCAACCAGCGTGGCGTATGCCAGGTTTTCTGCACCGCCCCAGTCGAACAGTTTTTCACCGGCAGCCATGGACTGGCGATCGCCGTAAATTTTGGCTACGCGAGACTGCATTTCGACCGCATCCGGCACCGTACTGATACGGTTAGCCAGTTCCTGCAGGCGCTTCATCTCAACCTTATTCGGGTAGCTTTCATCCCACTCGTGGTTGAGGTACGGCGACCAGGTAAAGGAGTGCAGGTTCATCTGACGCCACTCTTTCACCACGCACTCGCCCGCGTCCAGCGCGTCGCGGTACAGGTTGACCATTTCGGTGGCGTCTTCCAGCGTAGCGACGCCCTGCTGCTCAAGTTTGTCAGCATAGATCTTACGCGGAGTCGGGTGTTTCTTGATTTTCTGATACATCAGCGGCTGGGTTGCGCTCGGCTCGTCGGCTTCGTTATGGCCATGACGGCGGTAGCACACCAGGTCGATGAAGACATCACGTTTAAAGGTGTTACGGAAGTCCAGCGCCAGACGGGTGACAAACGCGACCGCTTCCGGGTCATCCGCATTCACGTGGAAAATCGGCGCCATCACCATCTTACCGATATCGGTACAGTACGGCGTGGAACGCGCATCCAGCGGGTTGGAAGTAGTAAAGCCGACCTGGTTGTTAATCACGATGCGAACGGTACCGCCCACTTCATAACCACGTGCTTTCGACATGTTCAGGGTTTCCTGAACCACGCCCTGCCCTGCAACCGCCGCATCACCGTGAATGGTGATTGGCAGAACCATGTTGCTGCTCGGGTTGTCCAGACGATCCAGACGTGCACGCACGGAGCCGATAACCACCGGGCTGACAATTTCCAGGTGCGACGGGTTGAACGCCAGCGCCAGGTGCACCAGGCCGCCGTCGGTTTCAAAGTCAGACGAGAAGCCCATGTGGTACTTCACGTCACCGGTGCCGAGGTGCTCTTTATGTTTGCCGGAGAACTCGTCAAACAGGTCCTGAGATTTTTTACCCAGCACGTTAATCAGTACGTTCAGACGACCGCGGTGCGCCATACCCAGCACCACTTCACGCGTACCGTTGTTACCCGCGTGACGAATCATCTCTTTTAACATCGGAACCAACGCATCGCCGCCTTCCAGCGAGAAGCGTTTCGCGCCCGGGAATTTCGCGCCCAGGTAGCGTTCCAGACCTTCCGCCGCGGTGAGTTCGCTCAGGAAGCGTTTTTTCTCTTCCGCCGTAAAGGTGGCATGCCCTGCCTCGAAGCGCTGCTGAATCCAGCGTTTTTCTTCGGTGCTGGTGATGTGCATATATTCCGCGCCGATGGAGCCGCAGTAGGTTTGCTTGAGGGCTTCAAGCAGATCGCCCAGCTTCATCGTCTCTTTGCCGATAGCAAATGAGCCTACGTTAAAGCTTTCCTGGAAATCGGCCTCGGTCAGATCGTGGAAAGACGGATCTAAGTCTGCCACTTTATCTTGCTGCCACAGTCCTAACGGGTCGAGATTGGCCTGTTGGTGACCACGGAAGCGATAAGCGTTAATGAGCTGCAGGACTTTAACCTGCTTCGCATTGGTGTCAGGGTCGGAAATCGAAGAAGAGTAACGTGAGGCATCCTTCGCCAGACGACGGAAATATTCACGCGTGGTGGAATGGAGTTGATCCGGTTTGACTCCGGTACCAGGTAACTGCTGGAACGTCGAACGCCAGTTAGCGTCTACCGAGTCAGGATCGGTTAAGAAGTCTTCATAGAGCTGTTCTATCCAGCTCTGGTTCGAGCCAGAGAGGTAAGAAGAGTCCAACCAGGCTTTCAAAGCGCTGTTCTGCATCGTGATCCCTTAAGCATTTTTATGCTTACTTCGCCGTGGATACTACCACGTACATTGGCTGTACGTGCCGGGGTTCACCTGCGAGCTCTTGTCTAAGTAGTGGCTCGCGAAGGAACCTTTAAAAACTGTCAAACATAATCAGGGGCAGTTTTTAGAGGTTTCCTGCATATCTTTGTTACGCCTGATGGCGCTTCGCTTATCAGGCCTACGGGTACTCACTTGTAGGCCGGATAAGGCGTTTACGCCGCCATCCGGCGCTTTTTGCCGGATAAGGGCGTTATTACTTACGCACTGCGCTGCAACAACATTGACTTAATATGACCAATCGCGCGCGTCGGGTTCAGCCCCTTTGGACATACACTGACGCAGTTCATGATGCTATGGCAGCGGAATACGCTGAAAGCGTCACTCAGGCCATCAAGTCGGCTGTCGGTTTCGGTATCACGGCTGTCAATCAGGAAGCGGTACGCTGCCAACAGACCTGCCGGGCCGATAAACTTATCCGGGTTCCACCAGAACGATGGGCAGGACGTCGAGCAACATGCACACAGGATACACTCGTACAACCCATCGAGTTTTTCACGCTGCTCTGGCCCCTGGAGGTGCTCGCGAGCAGGAGGATTTTGCCCATTATTCAACAAGTAAGGCTTAATCTTCTCATATTGTGCATAGAATTGCCCCATGTCTACCACCAAATCACGAATGACCGGTAAACCAGGCAGCGGACGGATAACAATCTTCTGTTTGCCATTGCCCAGCGCCGAAATTGGCGTGATGCAGGCCAGACCGTTTTTGCCGTTCATATTCAGGCCATCGGAACCACAAACCCCTTCACGGCAGGAGCGGCGGAACGACAGACTTGGATCTTTCTCTTTCAGCTGGATAAGCGCATCCAGCAGCATCATGTCGCGCCCTTCTTCGCCTTCCAGGGTGTAATCCTGCATGCGCGGAGCGTCATCGACATCCGGGTTATAACGATAAATTGAAAATTCGAGTTTCATTGACCTGTCTCCGCATTAATAAGTACGAATCTTCGGCGGGAACGCCGGACGCAGTTTTGGTTCCATATTGACGCTACGACGCGTCATGGACTCAGACTCTGGCAGATACAGGGAATGGCACAGCCAGTTTGCGTCGTCACGATCCGGATAGTCGAAGCGGCTATGCGCGCCACGGCTCTCGGTACGGAAGTTCGCGGAAACAGCAGTCGCGTAAGCGGTTTCCATCAGGTTATCCAGCTCCAGGCACTCAACACGCTGGGTGTTGAATTCGCTGGAAGTGTCGTCCAGACGGGCATTTTTCAGACGCTCACGAATCACTTTCAGTTGCTCAAGACCTTTCGCCATCGCATCACCTTCACGGAATACCGAGAAGTTATGCTGCATGCATTCCTGAAGCGCTTTACGGATTTCAACCGGATCTTCACCGTCACGGTTGCCATTCCAGCGATTCAGACGTTCCAGGGAAGCGTCAATCTCTTCTTCAGTGGCATCGCGCAGTGCGCCCTGCTCTGCGATAGATTCCTGCAGATGCAGGCCAGCCGCACGTCCAAATACTACCAGGTCCAGCAGCGAGTTGCCGCCCAGACGGTTAGCGCCGTGTACGGATACGCAGGCAATTTCACCCACCGCGAACAGCCCAGGGATCACCACATCTTCACCCTGCTCGTTCACGGTCAGCGCCTGGCCGGTCACTTTGGTCGGAATACCGCCCATCATGTAGTGACAGGTTGGGATTACCGGAATCGGCTCTTTAACCGGGTCGACGTGGGCGAAGGTGCGAGAAAGCTCAAGAATGCCCGGCAGACGGGATTCCAGCACTTCTTTACCCAGGTGGTCGAGTTTCAGTTTCGCGTGCGGGCCCCACGGACCGTCACAGCCGCGACCTTCACGGATTTCGATCATGATGGAACGCGCCACCACGTCACGACCCGCCAGGTCTTTCGCATTCGGGGCGTAACGCTCCATGAAGCGCTCGCCGTGTTTGTTCAGCAGGTAACCACCTTCACCACGGCAGCCTTCTGTCACCAGCACGCCCGCACCGGCGATACCGGTTGGGTGGAACTGCCACATTTCCATATCCTGCACCGGCACACCGGCACGCAGGGCCATACCGACGCCGTCACCGGTGTTGATATGCGCGTTAGTGGTGGACTGATAGATGCGGCCTGCACCGCCGGTCGCCAGCACGGTGGCGTTGGCTTTGAAGTAAACCACTTCACCGGTTTCGATGCACAGGGCGGTACAACCGACCACCGCGCCGTCAGCGTTTTTCACCAGATCCAGCGCGTACCACTCAGAGAAAATAGTGGTGTGGTTTTTCAGGTTCTGCTGATAAAGCGTATGCAGCAGTGCGTGACCGGTACGGTCAGCCGCCGCCGCAGTACGTGCCGCCTGCTCGCCGCCGAAGTTTTTCGACTGGCCGCCAAACGGACGTTGATAGATACGGCCATCGTCCAGACGGGAGAACGGCAGGCCCATGTGTTCCAGCTCCAGAATCGCTTCCGGGCCGGTTTTACACATATATTCGATCGCATCCTGGTCACCAATGTAGTCCGATCCTTTTACGGTGTCGTACATGTGCCATTCCCAGTTATCTTCATGGGTGTTACCCAGCGCAACGGTGATACCACCCTGTGCGGATACGGTGTGCGAACGGGTTGGGAAAACTTTAGAGAGCAGCGCACAGGTCTGGCCGCTCTGGGAAATTTGCAGTGCCGCACGCATACCCGCGCCACCGGCACCAATTACAACAGCATCAAATTCTCTTACTGGCAGTTTCATCACACACCCCACACCACAACAAATCCATAAATGACGTAAACCACCAGCGCAACAACGATTGCCAGTTGCAGCACCATGCGCAGTGCCAGCGGTTTAACGTAGTCGGTCAGCACCTGCCACATGCCAATCCAGGCATGAATCAGGATAGAAAACAGGGCCAACAAGGTGAACACTTTGGTGAACGCAGAGGAGAAGAAACCACTCCAGACTTCCCAGGTGAGGTCGCCGCTCGTCGCGAAAAAACCAACCATGTAGATGATGTACAGAGTCAGGACGATGGCGGTGGCACGTACCAGGATGAAGTCATGTACGCCGTTGCGTCCTAATGCTGAGGCGTTGCTTACCATACGAGGACTCCTGCAAGAATTGAAAGCACGACAGTAATAACAAAAGAAATTTTGGCGGAGCGCTTACCTGCTTCGAGGGTTTCTTCCAGATAGCCAAAATCCATCAGCAGATGACGAATCCCTACGATGGCGTGATAAGCCAGCGCCGTCAGGATGCCCCACATAATGAATTTAACGAAGAAGCTGCCCATGATGGAGGACGCATAAAGGAAGCCTTCCGGAGAGGAAAGACTGGTGCCCAGCAGCCAAAGCAGAATACCGACAGCCACAAACGTTATGACTCCGGAGACGCGATGGAGAATGGACGCTATCGCCGTGATTGGGAACCGGATCGTTTGCAGATCCAGGTTGACAGGTCTTTGTTTTTTCACATTTCTTATCATGAATAACGCCCACATGCTGTTCTTATTGTTTCCTTTCCTCCGGTCTGCTTGCGGGTCAGACAGCGTCCTTATCTATAACTTCGCGTCATATAAAACTCTGCTTCCAGATGCTAAAACGACGCGTTACAACGCTGGGTGGCTCGGGATTGCAGGGTGTTCCGGAGACCTGGCGGCAGTATAGGCTGTTCACAAAATCATTACAATTAACCTACATATAGTTTGTCGGGTTTTATGCTGAACAGTGATCAACGTCACGATTACAACAATATTTTAAAAATTAATCACGTGATTTGACAAATATTAAACATTATTGTTACAACCATCACCTGAAAAAGCATATAATGCGCAAAAGTTATGGGGTCACTCTTTCACCTGATAATAAGTTATGTAACAGTGTGGTGCTATTGACCAAAGTTATCAGGAAAGTTATTAGTGATAGACAGGTTTGAATACTCGGACTGCTAATACCCTGATTTGCTGTTGTTTCACTGTAGATTAGACGCATACCGTCAAGCGCCATTTGCTCTGTACCCTGGTATCACCTCTGCAGCAGAGCCTTGAGCCAAATAACAAACTGGTAACGTCGAAATATCAAATGAATGCAAACCAGGTAGCCGGCAGTCTTAAGCAATAAGGCGCTAAGGAGACCGTAAATGGCTGATACAAAGGCAAAAATCACCCTCGGTGGTGACACTGCTATCGAACTGGATGTGCTAAAAGGCACGCTCGGTGAGGATGTTATTGATATCCGTAGTCTTGGTTCAAAGGGCATTTTTACTTTTGACCCTGGTTTCACCTCTACCGCATCCTGCGAATCCAAAATCACATTTATTGATGGTGATGAAGGCATCCTGCTGCACCGCGGTTTTCCGATTGACCAGTTAGCCACTGAATCTAACTACCTCGAAGTTTGCTACATCCTGCTGCACGGTGAGAAACCGACGCAGGCAGAGTATGACGAATTCAAAATCACCGTGACTCGCCACACCATGATCCACGAGCAGATCACCCGTCTGTTCCACGCGTTCCGTCGCGACTCTCACCCGATGGCGGTGATGTGTGGGATCACCGGCGCGTTAGCGGCGTTCTACCACGACTCGCTGGATGTGAATAACCCGCGTCATCGCGATATCGCCGCGTTCCGTCTGCTGTCGAAAATGCCGACCATGGCCGCGATGTGTTACAAATATTCCATCGGCCAGCCGTTTGTTTATCCGCGCAACGACCTCTCCTACGCGGGCAACTTCCTGAACATGATGTTCTCCACGCCGTGCGAACCGTACGAAGTGAACCCGATTCTGGAACGCGCAATGGACCGTATTCTGATCCTGCACGCTGACCACGAACAGAACGCCTCTACCTCTACCGTGCGTACCGCAGGCTCCTCCGGCGCGAACCCGTTCGCCTGCATCGCGGCCGGTATTGCTTCCCTGTGGGGGCCGGCACACGGCGGCGCCAACGAAGCGGCGCTGAAAATGCTGGAAGAGATCAGCTCCGTTGAACACATTCCGGAATTCGTGCGTCGTGCGAAAGATAAGAATGATTCTTTCCGCCTGATGGGCTTCGGTCACCGTGTTTACAAAAACTATGACCCGCGCGCCACCGTGATGCGTGAAACCTGCCATGAAGTGCTGAAAGAGCTGGGTACCAAAGATGACCTGCTGGAAGTGGCGATGGAGCTGGAACACATCGCGCTGAACGACCCGTACTTCATCGAGAAGAAACTCTACCCGAACGTAGACTTCTACTCCGGCATCATTCTGAAAGCGATGGGCATTCCGTCCTCCATGTTTACCGTTATCTTCGCGATGGCGCGTACCGTGGGCTGGATTGCGCACTGGAATGAAATGCACAGCGAAGGCATGAAAATCGCCCGTCCTCGTCAGCTGTACACCGGCTACGAAAAACGCGATTTTAAGTCTGACCTTAAGCATTAATCGGTCTGGATGTGAAAAAAGCGCCTGCGGGCGCTTTTATTTACGGACAAAGTGCATGTTGCCCTTGCCGACATCAATGCCTTCCATGGCCTACAAAACATTGTAAATACAATATATTGCAGGAACCATGTAGGCCGGATAAGCGCAGCGCCATCCGGCAAGAAACCGCACCAGGTTAACTCTTCAGCAACACCACTCTACCAATAACTCTGCCAGCAGGCCGTCGCTCGGGTCAGTGCCTCCATCAGGAAGTAATCGCCCCATGAGCAACACTCATCCACGCCAATATCCCCTTTAAAGTAATAGACCGAGTGTTTTAGCAAACCTTCACCGGGCTGATGTGCCTGGTTGAGATAGCCGTCGAGCATTCGCGATATCATCCTCAGCGCCAACGTTTCATAGCTTTCCCGGTCCGGATGGGTTACCGGAAGATGCTTCACTAACTCCAGCAATGCGCATGCAAGGATCGCGCTGGCGGAACTGTCTTTTTCGCTGCGAGGGTCGGTCAATGCCAGATCCCAGTAGCAGATCAGATCTTCCGGCAAGCGGTTTATAAAATAGTTCGCCAACGTCTGGCTGAGTTCAAGCAGCCGCTCGTCGCCCGTGTAGAGATAGTTGAGCAAAAAGCCATACACGCCCCAGGCCTGCCCACGTGACCAGCATGAATCGTCAGAAAATCCCTGATGCGTATTGCCAAAACGGGGTTCTCCGCTGTGCACGTCCATGTAAAAGGTATGGAACGTGGAGCCATCTTCCCGCACGATATAACGCCGCGCCTGATCAATATGCGTTTTCGCAGCGTCGGCATAACGCGCATCGCCTGTCGCCGCACTGGCCTGGTACAGCAGCGGTAAATTCATGTTGCAATCGATGATCATCCTCCCCTGCTGTTCCGGGTTATCCAGTTCACCCCACGCCTGAATGATGCCGCTTTTATCGTGATAGCGTTCCATCAGCACTTCTGCTGCCTGTTGGGCAATATACATTGCCTCACGATTGCCGGTTAATTTATGGGCGGCGATACACGAAAGGCTGTAAAGAAAGCCGAGATCGTGATGATTAGTATGTTCGCGAGTCGCAATACGTTTGCCAAAATCACTAACATGTTGCTCCGCCAGGGTGCGATAAACCGCCTTTCCCGTCCACTCCCAGGCCAGCCACAGCTGCCCCGTCCAGAAGCTGGTTGTCCACTCCTGGTTATCGATAATCGGATAAATGCCCTGGTTACAGGCAGCATCCGGAAAACGCGTACCGAAATACTCACGATTACGATCGATGGCAGATAATATTACCGGTAAGGCGTCGCGTATTTTCTGCGCAATAGCCACGCGTTCACCATCATGTAATTTTGCAGGGGCAATCGGTTCTTTACGAATAGTCACAGCTTTTATTCTCCAGGATTAATGAATCGCTTCCTGCCCATGAGCGGGCACGGTCGTTGTTTTTTTATGTTGATAGCAGGTCGATAGCGTAATGGCGGAAATACCGGTAAACACCAGAGTAATCACGCCCATAATGAGATAGGTATGTTCGAAGCCAATTTTTTGATAGGCGTAACCGGCTGGCGGCGCAACCACCACGGAGCCCACGTAAATCATCGCCTGATATCCCAGCAGATACATCGTGGCATTCACCCGCTTGTCAAAGTGTTCAGCGATGTACTTAAAGACGGAAACCAGAATCAGGGCAATTTCAATACCGTATAGCGGTTTGACCAGGCAAATAATTAGCGGGTCGTTCGTCAGTCCGGAAATTATTAATCTCAAGCTGATAACGAGCCCGGTCAGTATCATCCCCTGTTTAGCCCCAATGCGATTAATAATCGCAGGCACCAGCATCATGCCAAAAAACTCAGCGGCGGACTGCGCGGTACTCATATAGCCAAACATCGCATTACCCTCTTCTTTTGTATCAAAGAAGGTAACGAAATAGCGGGAGAATTGTTGTTCTGCAATAAACATCATCCATGCAACACCCGCAATATAGAGCGCAAACGTCCAGAATTTTTGATTGCGCAGCAGCTGGAATACATCTCCAATAACAATTTTCTCTTTCGACAGGACGTTGTTATCTTCCTTGCCAAAATGGTCCACTTTAAGCGTCAGTAAAACCGCAAACATGCAAAGCGCAGATACTGAGCTAATCACAAAATTGATTTTCGGCGACATATTGTAGATGTAGCCAGAGAACGAGGAGGCCGTGGCCCAGCCTAATGCCGCCCACATACGAATGCGGCCAAATTCCATATCATATAGACGGCTAAAGCGATCGACATAGGACTCTTCGGCGGCCACACCTGCATACCAGCCGAGGCTAAAAAAGAGCGCTCCGACAATCATTCCGCTAATAAAGTGCGTTTGTAAAAGTGGCAGATAACACCAGATATAAAAGGGAGCCATTAACGCCGAGACAATGCAGACAAAATAGAGCAGATGCTTTTTCATGCCCATTTTATCCATGATATAGCCGTACACCGGTTTAATCACCACGGCAAAAACACCGTTAATCGCAAATACCGTTCCGATCTCCACACCGTCCAGCCCGGCCTTATCGCCCAGCCAAATAGCATAGAGCCCAAAACTGGCCGCCCAGGTAAAAGTAAATAAAAAGACAAAGAGACTAAGTTTGATATATGCCGAGCGCGTCGACTGAACAGAGCTGATCATATTTTTTCTCCGCAAGTGCGTCAGTTAACTTATTTCCAGCGTTTTTGCATTTAGCGTCAGGATCTGCTTTTCCCTTTCAAATGCCACGACAGCATCAATGGATAATGAGGGAAATATCGTGGCGTTGACGTGGCAAGCCAGCCAGTGCGTGCCGGGTAGCAACGTTTTACCAAGACATGGAATAGCGGCAGGTGCAGCGTACAAAATGTTGCTGTTAGGCGGGGTAATGACTATCGAGGGCTGGCGTTCAGTCAGAAGATCGTCAATATGACTTACGCCAGACGCGGCGCTGAGCGTGATCCCATTTTTCAGCATCTGCGTTTGCGTTATCTGATGCTGATTAAGGGCGAACCCGCCTTCGACACAATCGAGCGTGCGCTGCGTTTCGACCCGATGAAGACGAACATGCCCTTGCTCATAAGGGATAAGCCAGGTGGTTACGTTCACATCAGGCCACGGTTGCCAGACGCTGCGGATCCAATCCGTTGTCATCTCAACGGATTGGCACTCGCGGCGAGTGCGCCAATAACCGTCCTGCTCGCTGAACAGCAAAGCTGAATCGCAGGAGGCGTGATTCAGGCCATAAACGTCACGCGCCAGGGTGAAACCAAAATGGCTGGAATAAGCAAATTTGCTATATTTAGCGTCAAAATTCACAAAATTATTGCGATCGTGTTGGCCCGACATCAGCATCCAGACATGCCGATCATCATCCGCATGAATAATAAACTGCCCCGCTTCCACTACCGGGTGGATTGTCTCTCGCGGCGATAACGGTGCCGCATCCGCCTGCCAGAAAACACTCTCCTCCGGTAATGCCAGAATCAGCAACGCTTTACACGCCCAATAAGGTGAACAAGGGCTGTTATAGTCCTCAGTCATAATCAAATTGGGATAGGTATAGCCGAGCGTAAACAGACCATCTGGCGCAATGAAAGGTTGTTTTAGCCACCATTCGATATGACGAAGTATCACGCCTTTCACCACCCCAGGCGTGAAAACATCAAGCCCGGTATAGGCCACCGCACTCCAGAACGCCACCTGCACAAAACGGTAGGTCAGGCTGCGGCCAAAAGGAATTGCGCTTCCCTCGGCGGAGAAATAGTGAATATACTCTTTGGCGAACTGACGCGCGCGCTGACGATAGCGTAAGCAACGCTCTGGATCGGCATCCTGCATAAAGTGGCTATACAGCAAACTGTAGAAATGAAAGCCGCTGGAAATATAGTAATCACGCGGTTTATCAGCGCCGTCAGAATACCAACCGTTGCCTAACCAGAAAGACTCAATAGCGTTCAAATGCTGGTTAATGACCATCATGTCATAATGGCGCCCCACGCTTTTCAGCCCCAGCTGTACCAGCACCGGAAAAAAGTGCCAGTTATTATCTGGAATTTGAATATCCTCGCTCTGGCGTAACCAACGCTCCAGGTTATTTTTTTCCTGTTCGGAAAGCGAGGCCCACAGGCCGCTATCAGGCAGAGCTAACGCGAGACCAAAGGCTGCCATTTCAACACAACGTTGATCGTTATTCGCTAAGTCTCCCCAATAATCAGGATGTTTTGGGTCACTGCCGTGGCGGATACCACGAATAAACGTTTCACGATATTCTTCGCCCTCTTTTCCACTCAATAGAGGGGCCAGCATCCACAATAATCGGGCGAAACCTTCCATCCCTGCTATATCTCGTGGATATTGCGCGGATGTCTCTCCGGCATCCAGTCGCGTATTTTCCCGCGTCAGATGAGGAATGGCTGATGACAGCCATTGCTTCGCTATTGCAACGTACTCTTTCCTTGTTCGCATAATGAAATCTCGTTTCATTTGGTAAAGTGTCGGACGCATAATAGGAAAGGAGGACGACGCGCGATTGTGACAGCTGTCTTATTTCTGCACACGACGCGTGACAAAGCACAATATTTTGTTCAGATTGAGGCGAAAAATTCGATTACGATGATAAAAATTTAAATTTGTTCACATGGTCTGGGTGAGACAAAAATGGCACAAACAGAAGAAAGCAGCTATCTGGAGCACATCAATCTCAACGATAAGTCGATTTACTTTAATCGAATGAAAGATATGCCAGCCAACTATTATCACTGGCATCAATGCGTAGAGATACTGAGCGTGTCGCAGGGTGTCGGCATTGCGCTGATGGATCACCAACAATATACCGTAAAGCCTGGGCGCATTTTTATTTTCCCGCCGGGTAAGCTGCATAAAGTGTTTGTCGAGCAGGATGCCCGCAACCATTACCATCGAACGACCCTCCACTTTAACGGTACGCAAATTGAACAATATCTTCGCGATTTTCCGCGTCAGCAGATGCTGTTGCGCCAGCTTTGCGCTCGGGGCGAAAAAGCGCGCGTTTTTGATGTTGGTGATATGCAGCCAATTATTGAAACGCTGCTAAGCCGTTTTGAGGCACTGGTACAGAGCAAAACGTTTAGTATCAGCGATAGCGCATTTCTGGTGATGCAATTAATCAGTCTGCTTCCGTATGAAGAGCAGGCTACCGGGCAAAATACCTTTTCGGTGAGAATAATTCGCTGGATAGAAACGCATTTCCACGAACGTTGTTCCCTGGAAGAGATCGCCGCCGAAATGGGCTGTTCGCGCGGGCATGCCTCACGCCGCTTTCATGAAGAAACCGGCGGTACCATTCAGGAATATCTGATGATGCGCCGCATCCGTCAGGCATGCGAACTGTTGCTGCACACCCAAAATTCAGTGAGAGATATTGCCGAGCAGGTCGGTTTTTCTGAGTATGCGTGGTTTATTACCTGTTTCCGTAAAAATATGGGAAAAACACCTCTGCAATATCGTAAAACTTATGCCTCGGTTTGATGTTGATTTTTGGATTAATATACAGGTGTCCAATCAATATCGTTTGCATTAATCCAGTCGATTATTAAATGTTCAAACAAAAATTAGAGCACTATACGGAAGCAGAAATGCTAGCCTATCTACATGAGTTTTTCGATTATCCCAAAAAACTCAAAAATGAAAACGAAGATATCAATGTATACATTAGCAAAATGGTAAGGCATTTACTCAAAATCACCCATCATCCTGAAGGTAGTAGTCTTATATTCCCCCCCCGATGACAGAGAAGATTCTCCTGAGGGTGTTTTAGAAGAAATCAAACGCTGGCGGAAATCCCAAGGACTCCCGTTGTTCAAAGACAGCGAATAATTATGCCCACTGTGCAATGTCGGATGATGAAGAAAACCATCATCCGGCAAAAACCACCCTACTTCTGGCAATTCGGGCACCAGTAAAACGGCCTCGACGACATCGTCGTTTTCTCAATCACGCCACCACACCGCTCGCACGCTTCGCCATCACGATGAAAGACCTTAAAGCGGAACAGTGCGCCGTGATGTTTATTCTCATCCACTTGCCCCCGCGTGTTGTACGACAACCGCGGGATCACCAGCAACGCCTGCGCCAGCGCATCAAGCTGCGCATCAGTAAGCTGCGAGGCTTTACGCTGCGGGGCAAGCTGCGTCTGCCAGAGAATTTCAACGCGCAGATAATTCCCTAACCCGGCGAGAAACGCCTGGTCCAGTAACAATCCGGAAAACTGGCGATTGCGAAAACGCGGCGATAACAGACGCGCTTTAACATCGGCTTCCGTCAGCTTAAGGTCGAGCACATCCGGCCCAACGCGCTGTAAAAACGGATGCGTGGTCAGTTGCTCGGGCGTTAACATCTCGATGTCCGAGGCGCTGTAAAGCAGAATCGCTTTATCCGCCGTTTGCAGCTTCACGCGCAATACGCGCGTGGTTTGCGGCACGGAATTCGCCTCCACCACACGCCATACACCGTAGAGCTGATTATGGCTATAGAGCGTCAGACCGTTTGAGAAGTGGGTGAGAAGCGCCTTACCGCGCGTTTCGATATGGGTAATGCGCTGCCCCACCAGCAGAGATTCATAAGGTTTCAGTTGTTCGAAGGCAAACCACACCTCAGTGAGTGGTTTGCCTTTAACAGCTGCCTCCAGGCTATCCGCCGCGCGGCGGATCTCCGGGCCTTCAGGCATAATGTCATCCTTTGTTAATGCGTTGCACCGCCGGTGACCTGAATATCGTTTTCCACCTGTAAGGCTGTGGCAATCGCCAGCTCCAGGCCCTGACGTACAGTTTCCGCCGCCATGCTCGGCGCACCAGGATGCGCCGCCGCCTGCTGCGGCAGATACGGAATATGGATAAAACCGCCCTTCGCTTCCGGCAAACCGCTCAGTTTATGCAGCAGGCCATACATCACGTGATTACACACAAAAGTGCCCGCCGTTTGCGACACCGACGCGGGAATACCCGCCTCACGCAGCGCGCTCACGATGGCTTTGATCGGCAGCGAACTAAACCACGCCGCCGGGCCATTCTCCACAATCGGCGTATCGACCGGCTGATTACCCCGGTTATCCGCAATACGAGCGTCATCGACGTTAATCGCCACGCGCTCAACGCTGATATCTGTGCGGCCCCCAGCCTGCCCGACGCTCAGAACGAGCGTCGGCGAGAGCGAATCAATGGCCGCGTTCAGTTCAATCAGCGCTTCGCCAAATACGCATGGTAGTTGACGCGCCACGACGCGGCACCCGCCGATGATAGCATTATCAAGACGCGAAACGACTTCCCATGAAGGGTTAACCGCTTCGCCATCAAACGGCTCGAACCCGGTGATTAATACTGTGCGCATTTTCACTCCTTACAGGAACATCAGGAAATAGAGCAGGAAAACGTTAACCAGCAGCAACAGCACGCCCGTCGGCACCTGCGCTTTGATCACCGCGTTTTTATCCGGCAGTTCAAGTAGGGCTGCCGGAACGATATTGAAGTTCGCCGCCATCGGCGTCATCAGCGTACCGCAATAGCCTGAGAACATACCAATCGCCGCCATCACCGCCGGGTTGCCGCCGTGCTGCAACACCAGAATCGGAATGCCTATCCCGGCCGTGACAATCGGGAAGGCCGCAAAGGCGTTGCCCATCACCATCGTTAACAAGGCCATGCCAATGGTATAGACCGCCACGGCAATAAACCGGCTGTCGACCGCAAGATAGGTTTTAGTCAGCCACGAAATCCCTTCGCCCACGCCTGCGGCGGTAAACAGCAGGCCGAGGGTTGCCAGAATCTGCGGCAGAATAAACGCCCAGCCGATGGAGTCCAGCAGGCGACGGGCTTCCTGAATCGGTTGATGCACGCGCTCGTGGGTCATTTTAATCGCCATTGCCAGGCCAATCAGCGTGCCGACGGTCATCGAGAAAAGCGTGACCAGCGTGGAGTGATTGCCTTCGCCAAACAGTGAGGTCTGTAGGCCCGGCACGTTGTTAAACAGCAGCACACCGATAACGGTCACCACCGGGATCGCCAGCGCTGGATAGAAAAGACGGTTCCCCAGACGGCTGGCGCTCTCTTCACGCTGTTTCTGCGTGCGCTGAGAATAGCTCCCCAAACGTACGCCGCCGAAACCGGCAATCAGCGCCATCAGCACCACCGCCACGCCAACGGCGATATGCACTGTACGCTTGTCGCCAACCAGTTCATAAGCCCAATCGCCGAGTAAAAACAGCAGGCCGTAGACGCCCCAGAAAAGGCCCGTGGTCAGACGGCGCGGGTTGGCTTTATCGCCCCAGGACATCAGCGCCACAATCAGCAGTACGATCCCCGCCAGCCAGTAGAGGTAACTTTGTTGAAAATGCATTATGCGTCTCCCCTGGCTGCCGCCGCATGGGCTTTCGCCACTTCGCGTTGCAGGTAATTATCCAGCCGCCACATCCGGGCGCCGTGGATCAGGAACGCACACAATGCGGTAGGGATACCCCACAGGGCGATGTGCAGCGGTTCGGTCTGAATACCACCCGACTCCAGCATAAAGTTATGCATGAAGATCACCGCGCCGAAAGCCACGAAGATATCTTCACCAAAGAACAGCCCGACGTTATCGGTCGCCGCCGACATCGCGCGCAGGCGATAACGCACCGCCCCCGGCAACTCGCCATGAATTTTTTCCGCCGCGCCTTCCGCCATCGGCGCCAGCAATGGGCGCACCATTTGCGGATGCCCGCCGAGGCTGGTCAGCCCCAGCGCCGCCGTGGCTTCACGCACGAAGAGATAAACCACCAGCAAGCGACCGGCGGTTGCACTGTGAATTTTGGCAATCCACGCCTGGGCGCGCTCTTTCAGGCCGTGACGTTCAAGCAGGCCGATAACCGCCAGCGGCACCAGCAGAATAAACGGCAGGTTACGCGTGTTGAGGAAGCCCTCGCCGAGCTTTTCGAGGATAGTCAGCAGCGGCATATGCGCCGCCAGACCGGTGACAATACCGGCGGCAATCACCACCAGTACCGGGTTAAAACGCAATAAGAATCCAGCCACAATGACGGCGATACCCATCAGCGGCCAGAGAGATACCATCTCTCCCATTATATCCACCCTGCCTATGTTATGTTGTTGTATACCCGTCATACTTCAAGTTGCCTGTGCGTTGGCTGCACTCGCTCACCCCAGTCACGTACTTGTGTACGCTCCTGGGGATTTACTCGTTTGCCGCCTTCATGCAACTCGAATTATTTAGGGTATAAATGTTCTAGTTATATGCGCTTAAGCGCTAATTTTTATACTGCGCTCGTCAAAAGCGCGACGCAAGCGGCGGGCGAAAAGAAGCGCGTGTTCCCCGTCACCGTGCAGACATACCGTTTGTGCCGTTACCGGGGTCCAGACGCCGTTAATGCTTTTCACCCGTCCTGATTCCACCATCTCCAGCGTTTGCGCCAGCGCCTGCTCTTCATCGCTGATGAGTGCGCCCGGTTGGCTGCGCGGCACCAGGCTGCCATCGTCCTGATAACCCCGGTCGGCAAACACTTCCTGCCGCGTGACCAGCCCGCAACGTTCCCCTGCGCGTATTAACTCGCTCCCCGCCAGGCCCACTAAAATCAGCGATGGCGAGCAGTCATGCACCGCGCGGGCGATGGCATCCGCCAGCTGTGGATCTTTGGCCGCCTGGTTATAAAGCATGCCGTGCGGTTTCACATGGCGCAGGGTGCCGCCCTGCGCGCGGGTGATGGCATCCAGCGCGCCAATTTGATACAGCGTCTGGGCGTAGACCGTTTCTGGCGGCAACTGCATTGCCGTGCGGCCAAAGTTTTCGCGGTCAGGGAAGCTGGGATGTGCGCCAATCGCGACACCGTTTTTCAGCGCCTCACGCACGCTTTCAACCATGGTTTGCGCATCGCCCGCGTGGAAGCCGCAGGCGATATTAGCGGAAGAGACCAGTTGTAACAGGGCGGCATCGCTGCCGCAGCCTTCGCCTAAATCGGCATTTAAATCAATGAGCATCGTTCAGTCGCCATGCCAGTTGTTCCAGATAACGCAGCTGATCGTGGCGCGCTTTTAGCGCCTCTTCCAGCGTACTGGGAACGAAGTGGATCGGTTGCCCGAGGGGAATTTGCGCCAGCTGATACATATCGGCTTCGATAATGCAGGCAATGCGTGGATAGCCGCCGGTGGTTTGCGCGTCGTTCATCAGCACAATCGGCTGGCCGTTATGCGGCACCTGCACCACGCCCGGCAGCAGGCCGTGCGAATACATTTCGCGATCGGTCTGGCGCATCAGTGGTTGCCCTTGCAGGCGATAACCCATGCGGTTGCTTTGCGGGCTGAGCTGCCACGGTGAACGCCAGAACGCTTCCTGTGACGCCTTATCGAATTCGTGATATTCCGGCCCCGGCAGCGCACGGATGCGGTTGCTGTGCTGCAACTGTTTCACGCCCTGCGGCCCGTCGAACTGGCGCACTGCTTCGCCCAGCGGCAGCGTATCGCCATCCTGCAATCGCCGCCCTTCCAGGCCGCCAACGCCTACTTTCAGGTCGGTACTGCGCGAACCCAGCACCAGCGGGACATCAATTCCGCCGGCTACCGCAAGATAGCTACGAATGCCGTGAACGGGGCGTTTGAGAACCAACTGCTGCCCGGCTTTCGCCCACTGTCGCCAGCCGCTCCAGACCGGTTTATCATCCAGCTGCGCGTCGCAGCCTGCGCCGGTTAAGGCAAACCAGCCGTCGCGGGTAAATTCAACGCTAACCTGCCCGAGGGTAATTTCCAGTGCTGCAGCGTTAGCGTCATTGCCCACCAGCAGGTTAGCGGTGATCAACGCGGGTTTATCCAGCGCGCCGCAGCGGCTGATCCCCGACTGGCGCAGCCCTTCTCGCCCGCTGTCCTGTACCGAGGTATAAAGCCCGGCGCGAATGAGTTTTAGCATACGCCCTCCTTTTGCGGCACAAAGCGCAAGGTATCGCCGGGGCGTAACAGCACCGGATCTTCTTTGTGTGGATCAAACAACGGCTGCGAGGTCAGGCCAATCAGCTGCCAGCCACCCGGCGTCGCGAGCGGGTAGATCCCGGTTTGTGCGCCGCCGATCCCAACCGATCCCGCAGGAACCGACAAACGCGGTTCGGCGCGACGCGGCATGGCGAGTTGTTCCGGCAGGCCGCCAAGGTACGGAAAGCCCGGCTGGAAGCCGAGGAACCACACCACGTAATCCACCGATGCGTGCAGTTCAACCACCTGCTTTGGCGTTAGACCGCTATGTTGCGCGACCTCATTGAGATCGGGCCCCTGCTCACCGCCGTAAATCACCGGAATTTCGATATAGCGGGATTCCGGCTCCAGCGCGTCACTCTCCTCCCACCAGCGCTGTAAACGCTCAATGGCATCGAGGGCCAGCTCCTGCGGGTTACGCAGAATCACCGTAATGTTATTCATCCCCGGAATGGCTTCCACCACTTCCGGTTGCTCAGCCAGACGCTGAGTTAATCGCCAGATTCTTTTCTGGCTCGTCAGGGTGACCGGTGGCTCAAGTTCGAGCACCACCGCCGTTTCCCCTAATAGATAACAACGCGCTCGCTGCACTCTTTACCCTCTTTAATCAGGCCGGGTTAGGGATGTCGACAAAGGTCACATCCAGATCGGTCGTTTCATTCAGCCATTCGCTTAATGCGCGAATGCCGCCGCGTTCAGTGGCGTGATGCCCTGCCGCATAAAAATGCAGCCCCTGCTCGCGGGCGGAGTGGATGGTTTGCTCGGACACTTCGCCGGTGATAAACGCATCGACGCCAAAACGGGCGGCGCTATCAATAAAGCCCTGCCCGCCACCGGTGCACCACGCCACGCGGCTGACTTTATCCGGCCCGGTGTCGCCGCTCCACAGCGGTTTACGCCCCAGACGCGCTTCAATCCACGAAGCCAGCTCAAGCCCGGAAACCGGCATGGAGAGCTCGCCCCACGGTACCAGCGGCTCAATTTCGCCCATCACGTTAATGCCCAGCAGCTGCGCCAGCTGCACGTTGTTACCCAGCTCCGGGTGCGCGTCCAGCGGTAAATGCCAGCCAAAAAGGTTGATGTCATTGCTGAGCAACGCTTTCAGGCGGTTGCGCTTCATGCCGCGAATCACCGGCGATTCGCCTTTCCAGAAGTAGCCATGGTGGACGATAACCGCGTCCGCCTGCTGGCGAACCGCTTCGTCAATCAGCGCCTGGCTGGCGGTCACCCCGGTGACAATTTTTTGAATCTCTTCGCGACCTTCGACCTGTAAGCCATTTGGCGCATAGTCGCTGAAGGCGGCGCTGCCGAGTTTGTCGTTAATCAGTTGTTCCAGCTCGGTATTTTTCATCATCGCTCCCTTGTGCGCGAATGTCGTATCACAGACTAAAATAGCGTCCTCTGCGCCTGACGTCGATAACCCATTCTTTGTAGTCGAAATCAGGCGTCAAACTTGCCCTTTTCAACATTTAATCACACAAATTACTTTTCTTTACCTGAACGATATCCTGTATATTTATGCAATCAGACAGCATATTACATAAATATCTTGAGCTGCTTCGCAAAAATACATCACGAAAACAAATCTATCCGGCGCTGAGATGCCCGATAGAACCGAGGTTAGAGCACTATGAACACGTCACAGCCGCGAGCGATTTACTACGTTGTCGCCCTGCAAATTTGGGAATACTTCAGCTTTTACGGCATGCGCGCGCTGCTGATTCTGTATCTCACCAACCAGCTTAAGTACGACGATAACCACGCCTATGAACTGTTCAGCGCCTACTGTTCACTGGTTTACGTGACTCCGATTCTCGGCGGCTTCCTCGCGGATAAGTTATTGGGAAATCGTATGGCCGTAATGATCGGCGCGTTCCTGATGGTGGTGGGTCACCTGGTGCTGGGTGCCAGCGAAATGGCGCCGGTGTTCCTCTATTTGTCGCTGGCAATTATTGTCTGCGGCTATGGGTTGTTTAAATCTAACGTCAGTTGCCTGCTCGGTGAACTTTATCACCCGGAAGATCCGCGCCGTGACGGCGGTTTCTCTCTGCTGTATGCCGCCGGGAATATTGGCTCGATTGTCGCACCTATCGCCTGCGGCTACGTGCAGCAGGAGTATAGCTGGGCGATGGGCTTTGCGCTGGCGGCGATTGGTATGCTGGCCGGGCTGGTGATTTTCCTGTGCGGCAATCGCCACTTCACCCATACGGCGGGCGTCAATAAAGCGGCGCTGCATGCACGCCAGTTTGGTCTGCCAAACTGGGGCTGGCTGCTGGTGCTGCTGGTTGCCACGCCGTTACTGATCACCGTTCTGTTCTGGAAAGAGTGGTCGGTATATGCGCTGATTGTCGCCACGGTGATTGGCCTTGGCGTGCTGGCAAAAATCTACACCAAAGCGGAAAACAGCAAACAGCGTAAAGAGCTGGGGCTGATTGTGGTGCTCACTTTCTTCAGCATGCTGTTCTGGGCCTTCGCGCAGCAGGGCGGCAGTTCCATTAGCCTGTACATCGACCGTTTCGTAAACCGCGATATCTTCGGTTATGAAGTGCCTACCGCCATGTTCCAGTCGGTGAACGGTTTCGCGGTGATGCTGTGCGGCGTGGTGCTAGCGTGGCTGATTAAAGAAGGCGTGAGCGGCAACCGTACCGTGCGTATCTGGGGTAAATTCGCCCTGGGTTTAGGGCTGATGAGCGCAGGTTTCTGCATTCTGACTCTCAGCGCACGCTGGTCGGCGGCCTACGGTCACTCCTCTATGCCACTGATGGTGCTGGGGATGGCGGTGATGGGCTTTGCCGAACTGTTTATCGACCCGGTCGCCATGTCACAAATTACGCGTATTGAAATTCCCGGCGTCACTGGCGTACTCACCGGGATCTATATGCTGCTGTCGGGGGCGATTGCCAACTATCTTGCGGGCGTGATTGCCGACCAGACCTCGCAAAGCGCCTTCGATGCGGCGGGCGCGGTGAACTACGCTATCGACGCCTACATTGACGTCTTTAGCGAGATTACCTGGGGGGCGCTGGCCTGCGTAGGCGCTGTGCTGGTGATTTGGCTCTATCAGGCGCTGAAATTCCGCGCCCGTCGTCTGGCGGCCCAAGCGTAATCTTTATCCTTTCCGCGCCGCCTCATAGGCGGCAAGCGTTTCACTCCGCGCCTGTTTGTGATCGACAATCGGGCGCGGATACGCAAGCGTTACGCCCTCTTTATCCGCCCACTTCCAGGGTTCATGAATCAATTTTTGCGGAACCTCCGCTAACTCACTCACCCACTGGCGGATAAACTCGCCCTCCTTGTCAAACCGCTCTCCCTGCGTCGTCGGGTTGAAAATGCGAAAGTACGGCGCGGCGTCCGTGCCGGTAGACGCCGCCCACTGCCAGCCGCCGTTGTTCGCCGCCAGGTCGCCATCTATCAACTGCGACATAAAGTAGCGCTCGCCTTCGCGCCAGTCGATAAGCAGATCTTTCACCAGGAAACTGGCGGCGATCATCCGCAGGCGGTTATGCATCCAGCCCGTGGCGTTAAGCTGTCGCATCGCCGCATCGACAATCGGGTAGCCCGTTTGCCCTTCCTGCCATGCCTTCAAATGTTCAGGCGAGACGTGCCATTTCACCCGTTCCGTCCAGCCAATAAAGGGCCGATGTTTACACAACGCCGGGTTGTAGGTCATCAGGTGACGGTAAAACTCTCGCCAAATCAGTTCATTTAGCCAGACGCTTCCCGGCCCGTCATCCAGCGTTTTTGGCTGTTCGGTCAGCAGACGATGCAAACACTGACGCGGGGAGATAGCCCCGATAGCAAGCGCCGCAGACAAACGACTGGTACCCTCAATCGCCGGAAAATCGCGCTGAGACGCGTACTCACCCGCGCCCTGCTGACAAAACTGCCGCAGCTGGCGAATCGCGCTTTTTTCATCGGCGGCAAAAAGAGATGCATCGAAATCCTGCTGCGGATAGCTGAACGTAATCGGTGCACACGTCACGCTGTGCGCCGCATTTTTCCGCTTTGCGGGGGCCGCGACACACTCAGGCATGCCATCATTCAGGCGCGTCAGCCACGCTTTTTTAAACGGCGTGAACACTTTATACATCTCATGATTGCCGGTCATCACCGCGCCCGGCGACAGGATCACGCTGTCATCAAATCCCTGACAGCGCACTTCATCCAGCGCCTTTTCTACCGCCGCATCGCGCTGACGCTCGTTCACTTCATATTGATAGTTGTAGAAAAGAGAGCTCACCTCATGCTCATCGCAAAAGATTTTTAACGCCTCTACGCTTGCGGCGAAGTCATCGACTTCCACAAACGCCAGCGGGATCCCCTTTTCTTCCAGCGATGCGCGCAGCGCGGTGAGGTGAGCATGAATATACGCCGCCTGTCTGGGCGACATCGCATGTTGCTGCCACTGCTTTGGCGTAGCGATATACAGCGCTATCACTGTCGCATCGGCAGAGCGACAGGCGGCGGATAGCGCAAGATTATCATTCAGGCGTAAATCGTGGCGAAACCACATCAGATGGGTGGGCATAGCGCTCCTGCATTAAGATCCATAACGTAAACGAAGGGCCTCCGGCCAGGGGTCGAAATAGCGTTGTGTGGCGAGATAAGTATCGGGAAATTCTGCCATATAGTGTTTGAGCAGGGTAACGGGTGCAAGCAGCGGCTGCGTGGCCAGACGGTAGCCCTCAATCAGGGTTGAAAGCTCCTGACGCTGGCGGCTGTTAAGCTGTTTACGGAAATAACCCTGTACGTGCATCAACACATTGGTGTGATTGCGCCGGGTGGCCGGAATAGAAAGCAGGTTCATCAGCCGCTGGCGATAAGCAATAAACCACGCGTCCAGCGATTCCCATTCATGCAACGTCGCGACAAAACGGCCCAGCTCGCGGTAATCGGGCTGAGAATGGGCCAACAGTGAAAGTTTGTAACGGCTGTGATACGCAATCAGCTTCCCGCGCGTGAGGCCTTCTTCGCGCAGGCTGTTCAATTCATGAAGCGCGTAAATACGCTCAACGAAGTTTTCGCGCAGCACCGGATCGTGCAGCCGTCCGTCTTCCTCCACGGGTAGCCACGGAAAGCGCGCCATCAGCGCTTCGGTGTAAATACCGCGCCCGGCTTTACGGTTGTTTTTGCCGTCCGCCTCGTAAATACGTACCCGCTCCATACCGCAGCTGGGTGATTTCGCGCAGACGATATAGCCGCACAGCGTCTCAAAGGGGGCGATCCGCTGCGCGCTGAACTCGCGCATGGCCTGGGTTAAATCA
Source organism: Pseudocitrobacter corydidari (assembly GCF_021172065.1). Classification (NCBI taxonomy): domain Bacteria; kingdom Pseudomonadati; phylum Pseudomonadota; class Gammaproteobacteria; order Enterobacterales; family Enterobacteriaceae; genus Pseudocitrobacter; species Pseudocitrobacter corydidari. The sequence continues at coordinate 2,310,449 of NZ_CP087880.1, forward strand.
CCTTCCCGGCCATCGCTAAAACGCAGCGCAACCTCGTCTTCTGCCACCTTAACCAGCCGTAGCGCCGGGCGCGGCACGGGTAAGCCAATCGCCATCTCCGGGCAAACCGGCTCGAAACGCACCCACGGCGATAACTCTTCCACCGCAAAGGGTAAACGCTTATGGCCGCCATCAAAACGGACGGGTTCGCCTAACAGGCAGGCGCTGATGCCAACGGGAATTTTCTTTTGCATACTGACTCCTTACTTCCTCTCTGTAAGTGTAGCCAGCGGACATAAAAAAACCGCCGTCAAATGACGGCGGTTCTCGTTGAAAAGTCTGATTTACGGGCTGTTGAGCGCTTAGTAGAAGTCACCTGCTGCTTTTTCCGCCTGATCCATCCACACCGGCTTATCGCTGGTTTTCGACCAGACGCGATGCAGATAGCTGTAAAAACGTGCGCGATCTTTCCAGAACAGCATGACCGGCAGGGCAATGACGCCAGCCGCCACGGCGAAAGTACGACGCAAAATGACAATGTGTGCTGGATACTCTTTATACAGTTCCATTTTCTCTCCCCAAGTGTTGGCTGGCAATCTACGCCATAAAAGAACTTCAGTAATCTGGCTAAAATAATACCGCTTTGACTGTAATTTTACTACTCATCCGACCACTTATTTTTGGTTATTTAAGTTTAATTTACATTCACTCCGTAACTAAGTTACAAAAAGGTTAAATTAATACTAACCATGAGTTAAATCATGGTCTTTGCCATTTTTATACTTTTTTTACACCCCTCCCCCTGATTTTTGCGAAATCTTTGCACCGAAAATCCTACCGTTAATCCAATCACTTAATGTGTTGGAGGTGGGTTGTGACTACAGGCGTAATAGCCGGCATGGTGCTGGTGTTCCTGTTACTGGCGTATCTGGTGTACGCCCTGCTGAATGCGGAGGCGTTCTAATGGCCGCTCAGGGATTTTTACTTATCGCCAGTTTCTTCGTCGTTCTGTTCATACTGGCGCGCCCGTTAGGCAAAATGCTGGCGGGCATGATCGCCAACGAGCCGCTGCGCGGTGAAACCGTACTGTGGCGAACGCTGGGGATTTCGACCGACGAAATGAGCTGGCAGCGGTATGCGCTCGCCATTCTGCTGCTCAACCTTTGCGGCCTGGTGGCTCTGTTCGCGCTGTTGATGCTCCAGGGCGTGCTGCCGTTTAATCCGCAGGGGTTTCCGGGGCTCTCCTGGCATCTGGCGCTGAACACTGCCGTCAGCTTTGTCACCAATACCAACTGGCAATCCTACGCCGGGGAAACCACCCTCAGCTATTTCAGCCAGATGGCGGGGTTAACCGTACAAAACTTCCTGTCGGCGGCGAGCGGTATCGCGGTGCTTTTCGCCCTCGCCCGCGCATTTGCCCGCCAGCGTGTGACTACGCTCGGGAACGCATGGGTCGATCTTGTGCGCATCACGCTGTGGGTGCTGCTGCCGTTATCGCTGCTGGTCGCGCTGTTCTTTATTCAGCAAGGCACGCTGCAAAACCTGTTGCCGTATCAGCACATCACCACGCTGGAGGGCGTTAGCCAGCAGTTGCCGATGGGGCCGGTCGCCTCACAGGAAGCAATCAAAATGATCGGCACCAACGGCGGCGGTTTCTTCAATGCCAACTCATCGCATCCGTTCGAAAACCCGACGGCGTTGACCAATTTGGTGCAGATGCTGGCGATCTTCCTGATCCCTACCGCGCTCTGCTTCGCCTTTGGTGAAGTGGTGAATGATAAACGACAGGGCCGCGCGATTCTGTGGGCGATGAGCATCATCTTTGTCATTTGCGTCGCAGTAGTGATGTGGGCGGAAACCAAAGGCAACCTGCACCTGCTGGCGCTGGGCGCAGACAGCAACCTTAACCTGGAAGGGAAAGAGAGCCGCTTTGGCATTCTTGCCAGCAGCCTTTATGCAGTCGTCACCACGGCAGCGTCCTGCGGCGCGGTCAACGCGATGCACGACTCCTTCACCGCCCTTGGCGGCATGGTGCCGATGTGGTTGATGCAGATTGGTGAAGTGGTGTTTGGCGGCGTCGGTTCCGGGCTGTACGGCATGTTGCTGTTCGTTCTGCTGGCGGTGTTCATCGCCGGGCTGATGATTGGCCGCACGCCAGAGTATCTGGGTAAAAAAATCGAAGTGCCTGAAATGAAAATGACCGCGCTGGCAATTCTGGTGACGCCGACGCTGGTGCTGCTCGGCACCGCACTGGCGATGATGACCGACGCCGGGCGCAGCGGCATGCTCAACCCAGGCACCCACGGCTTTAGCGAAGTGCTTTACGCCGTCTCCTCTGCGGCCAACAACAACGGCAGCGCCTTTGCAGGGTTAAGCGCCAACACGCCGTTCTGGAACTGCCTGCTGGCGTTTTGCATGTTGCTGGGCCGTTTTGCGGTGATTGTGCCCGTGCTGGCCATCGCCGGTTCGCTGGTGAACAAAAAAATCCAGCCCGCGACACCCGGTACGCTCGCCACTCACGATGCGCTGTTTATCGGCCTGCTGATTGGCACCGTGCTGCTGGTCGGCGCCCTGACCTTTATTCCCGCCCTGGCGATTGGCCCGGTCGCGGAACATCTTTCCCTGTTTTAAGCATTGCGGAGTATGTGTTTATGAGTCGCAAGCAACTGGCGCTGTTTGACCGCAAACTGGTTGGGCAGGCGATTACCGACGCCATTAAAAAACTCAGCCCGACCATTCAGTGGCGTAACCCGGTGATGTTTATCGTCTGGATTGGCAGCGTGTTGACCACCATGATGAGCCTCGCGATGGCAACCGGGCACCTACAGGGTAACGCGCTGTTTAGCGGCGCGATCGCCCTGTGGCTGTGGTTTACGGTGCTGTTCGCCAACTTCGCCGAAGCGATGGCGGAAGGCCGCAGCAAAGCGCAGGCCAACAGCCTGAAGAGCGTGCAGAAAACCGCCTTCGCCCGCAAACTTCGCGCCCCGCAGCACGGAGCCGAAATGGACCACGTACCGTCTGATGAACTGCGCAAAGGTGACGTGGTGCTGGTGGAAGCCGGTGACATCATTCCCTGCGATGGTGAAGTGATTGAGGGCGGCGCGTCGGTGGATGAAAGCGCCATCACCGGGGAATCGGCCCCCGTTATTCGTGAATCCGGCGGCGATTTCGCGTCGGTGACGGGCGGGACGCGTATTCTCTCCGACTGGCTGGTGATCCGCTGTAGCGTCAACCCAGGCGAAACCTTCCTTGACCGGATGATCGCCATGGTCGAAGGCGCACAGCGTCGCAAAACCCCCAACGAAGTGGCGCTGACGATTCTGCTGGTCGCCCTGACTATCGTCTTCCTGCTGGCGACCGCCACCCTGTGGCCCTTCTCCACCTGGGGTGGTAAACCGGTGAGCGTGATCGTTCTTATTGCTCTGCTGGTATGTCTGATCCCAACCACCATCGGTGGCCTGCTGTCGGCCATTGGCGTTGCCGGAATGAGCCGCATGCTGGGCGCTAACGTGATTGCCACCAGCGGCCGCGCAGTGGAAGCCGCAGGCGACGTCGATGTATTGCTGCTGGATAAAACCGGCACCATTACCCTCGGCAACCGCCAGGCATCGCAATTTTTACCGGCTAACGGCGTGGATGAAAGAACGCTGGCCGACGCCGCGCAGCTCTCGTCGCTGGCGGATGAAACGCCCGAAGGCCGCAGCATCGTGGTGCTCGCCAAACAGCGTTTTAACCTGCGCGAGCGCGACGTACAGCAGCTACACGCCACCTTTGTACCCTTTACCGCGCAAACCCGCATGAGCGGGATTAACATCGATAACCGCATGATCCGCAAAGGTTCAGTGGATGCCATTCGCCGCCACGTTGAAAGTAACGGCGGGCAATTCCCGGCGGATGTCGAGCATCTGGTTGACGGTATCGCCCGTCAGGGTTCAACCCCGCTGGTGGTCGTGGAAGGCGCGAAAGTCCTCGGGGCGATTGCCCTGAAAGATATCGTAAAAGGCGGCATTAAAGAACGCTTCGTGCAACTGCGCAAAATGGGCATCAAGACGGTGATGATCACCGGCGATAACCGCCTGACCGCTGCCGCGATTGCCGCCGAAGCGGGCGTCGATGATTTTCTCGCCGAAGCGACGCCGGAAGCCAAGCTGGCGTTGATTCGCCAGTATCAGTCCGAAGGCCGCATGGTGGCGATGACTGGCGACGGCACCAACGACGCCCCGGCGCTGGCGCAGGCTGACGTGGCGGTGGCAATGAACTCCGGCACTCAGGCGGCGAAAGAAGCGGGCAACATGGTCGATCTCGATTCCAACCCCACCAAGCTGATTGAAGTGGTGCATATCGGTAAACAGATGCTGATGACGCGCGGCTCACTCACCACCTTCAGCATCGCCAATGACGTGGCGAAATACTTCGCCATTATCCCGGCGGCGTTTGCCGCAAGCTGGCCGCAGCTTGGCGTGTTGAACATCATGCATCTGCATTCCCCGGATTCAGCGATTCTGAGCGCGGTGATTTTCAACGCCCTGATCATCGTCTTTCTGCTGCCGCTGGCGCTGAAAGGTGTGAGTTATCAACCCCTTTCCGCTTCTGCAATGCTGCGCCGCAATCTGTGGATTTACGGCCTGGGCGGCCTGATTGTGCCGTTTATCGGCATTAAAGCTATCGATCTGTTACTGACTCTGTTGGGTCTGGTGTGAGGTACGCAATGTCTCTGCTTCGTCCTGCTGTTGTGATTTTTCTTTTTCTGGCACTGATTACCGGCGGTGCTTATCCGCTACTGACCACCGCACTCGGCCAGTGGTGGTTTAACGATAGCGCCAACGGTTCGCTGATTATTGAGGGCAATCAGGTGCGCGGTTCCACGCTGATTGGGCAAAACTTTACCCAACCCGGCTACTTCCACGGTCGCCCCTCCGCCACGGCGGACATGCCCTATAACCCGATGGCATCGGGCGGCAGTAATCTGGCGGCGAGCAACCCGGCGCTGGATGATGCGATCCGTGCGCGCGTGGCGCAGCTGCGGGCAGCCAACCCGGATGCCCCGGCCGCCGTTCCCACGGAACTGGTGACGGCCTCCGCCAGCGGGCTGGATTACGGTCTGACGCCGGAAAGCGTGCGCTGGCAGGTGCCGCGCGTCGCCAAAGCGCGTCACGTCTCAGCGGAATGGCTCAATCAACAAATTGATGCCGCCACGCAGAAACCGCTGCTCGGTTTTCTCGGCCAACCTGTGGTAAATATTGTTGAGCTGAATATGGCGCTGGATGCCTACAAGGATAACTGATGATGACCGACGAGCCGCAACGCCCAAACCCGGATCGCCTGCTGGAGCAGACGGCCTCCCCGCATCGCGGAAAGCTGAAGATTTTCTTCGGTGCCTGCGCGGGCGTGGGGAAAACCTGGGCGATGCTGGCGGAGGCCCAGCGTCTGCGGGCGCAGGGGCTGGATATCCTGGCGGGCGTGGTGGAAACCCACGGGCGTAAAGAGACGGCGGAAATGCTCAAGGGCCTGACGGTACTACCGCAAAAGCGGCTGTCATGGCAGGGGCGTTATCTGCATGAGTTTGACCTGGACGCCGCCCTCGCCCGCCGCCCGGCGCTGGTTTTGATGGATGAACTGGCGCACAGCAACGCGCCCGGTTCGCGTCATCCCAAACGCTGGCAGGATATCGACGAACTTCTGGAAGCCGGAATCGACGTCTTTACTACCGTTAATGTCCAGCATCTGGAAAGCCTGAATGATATTGTCAGCGGCGTCACCGGCATTCAGGTGCGCGAAACCGTACCCGACCCGTTCTTTGATGCCGCCGATGAAGTGGTGCTGGTGGATCTGCCGCCGGATGACCTACGCCAGCGGCTTAACGAAGGCAAAGTGTATCTTGCCGGGCAGGCCGAACGCGCTATCGAGAATTTTTTCCGCAAAGGGAATCTCATCGCCCTGCGTGAACTGGCTCTGCGCCGCACGGCGGACCGCGTGGATGAACAGATGCGCGCCTGGCGTGATACCCAGGGCCAGGAAAAAGTCTGGCATACCCGCGATGCGATCCTGCTCTGCGTCGGCCACCATACGGGCAGCGAAAAACTGGTGCGCACTGCCGCACGTCTGGCGGCGCGTTTAGGCAGCGTCTGGCATGCCGTGTATGTGGAAACGCCTACGCTGCATCGCCTGCCGGAGGCCCAGCGCCGTGCGATCCTCAGTTCGCTGCGTCTGGCGCAGGAACTGGGCGCAGAAACCGCCACCCTTTCCGATCCATCGGAAGAGAAAGCGGTGATCCGCTACGCCCGTGAGCATAACCTTGGCAAAATCGTGATCGGCAGGCAGGAGAAGCGTCACTGGTGGAACGGCGAGCGCTTCGGTGACCGCCTGGCCCGCCATGCACCGGATCTCGATCTGCTGGTTGTCGCGATGGACGAGAAGCCCGATCCGCTGCCTTCATCAACCCGTGATCCGCGCAGTTTCTTTGACAAGTGGCAGGTGCAAATTCGCGGCTGCGCGGTGGCGTTTGCTCTTTGTACGGCCATTACGCTTATCGCAGCGCAGTGGTTAATGGCCTTCGACGCCGCCAACCTGGTGATGCTCTATCTGCTTGGTGTGGTGATCGTCGCCCTCTTCTATGGCCGCTGGCCGTCGGTGCTGGCGACGGTTATCAACGTTATAAGCTTCGATCTCTTCTTTATTGCTCCGCGCGGTACGCTGGCGGTGTCTGATGTGCAATATCTTTTGACCTTTGGCGTCATGCTCACCGTGGGGCTGGTGATTGGCAACCTGACCGCCGGGGTGCGCTATCAGGCGCGTGTGGCGCGCTATCGCGAACAGCGCACCCGCCATCTGTACGAGATGTCGAAAGCCCTGGCGGTGGGACGCAGCGCCGAAGATATCGCCCGCACCTGCGAGCAATATATTCAGTCAACCTTCCATGCGCGCAGCCAGGTGCTGCTTCCCGACGAAAACGATAAGCTCACGCCGTCCACACAGCAGGATGGCCTGACGCCGTGGGATGATGCGATTGCGCGCTGGAGCTTCGATAAAGGCCTTCCCGCCGGGGCGGGCACCGATACTCTACCCGGCGTGCCGTATCAGATCCTGCCGCTAAAAAGCGCCAGCAAAACGTTGGGGCTGGTGGTGGTCGAACCGCTTAATTTGCGCCAGTTGATGATCCCTGAGCAGCAGCGTTTGCTGGAGACATTCACGCTGCTGGCCGCCAGCGCGCTGGAACGGCTGGCGCTTACCGCCAGTGAAGAACAGGCGCGATTTGCCAGCGAACGGGAAAGTTTACGCAACTCGCTGCTGGCCGCGCTTTCCCATGATTTACGCACGCCGCTGACGGTGCTGTTTGGTCAGGCGGAAATCCTGACGCTCGATCTCGCCAGCAGCGGCTCACCTTACGCCCCGCAGGCTAATGAAATTCGCCAGCACGTGCTAAACACCACGCGGCTGGTGAATAATTTGCTGGATATGGCGCGCATTCAGTCTGGCGGCTTTAATCTTAATAAAGAGTGGCTCACGCTGGAGGAAGTGGTCGGCAGCGCGTTGCGTATGCTGGAACCCGGCCTGAACGGGCAGCAGATTGCGCTATCGCTTCCCGACCCGCTGATGCTTATTCACGTCGACGGGCCGCTGTTTGAACGTGTGCTGATCAACCTGCTGGAAAATGCGGTTAAGTATGCCGGGCCGCAGGCGCAGATTGGCATTAATGCCCGCGAGCAAAATCATCAGCTCTTCCTCGATATCTGGGATAACGGGCCGGGCATTGCGCAGGGGCAGGAAATACGAATTTTTGATAAATTCTCACGCGGGAATAAGGAATCCGCCATTCCCGGCGTCGGGCTGGGGCTGGCGATTTGCCGGGCCATTGTCGATATTCATGGCGGCACGCTTTCAGCCAGCAATCGCCCTGAAGGCGGCGCCTGTTTTCATGTTACACTTCCGCTGGAATCTCCACCGGAACTTGAAGAATTTCATGAGGATATGTGACCAGCGTTCTGATTGTTGAAGATGAACAAGCCATTCGCCGTTTTCTGCGCACCGCGCTGGAAGCCGAAGGGCTGCGCGTGTTTGACGCTCAAACATTACAGCGTGGGCTACTGGAAGCGGCAACGCGCAAGCCCGATCTGGTTATTCTCGACCTCGGCTTGCCCGACGGCGACGGGATCGATTTTATCCGCGATTTCCGCCAGTGGAGCGCCACGCCGGTGATAGTGCTTTCCGCACGCAGCGAAGAGAGCGACAAAATTGCCGCGCTGGACGCCGGCGCGGATGATTATCTCAGCAAACCGTTTGGCATCGGCGAGTTGCAGGCCCGCCTGCGCGTGGCGCTACGCCGCCACGCCACTACTCAGCCCAACGACCCGGTGGTGACGTTCTCCGATGTGCAGGTCGATCTCGCCGCTCGACGCATTGTGCGCGGCGGTGAAGAGGTGCATCTCACCCCTATCGAATTTCGCCTGCTGGCGGAACTACTCAATAACCCCGGTAAAGTGCTCACCCAGCGTCAGTTGCTGAATCACGTCTGGGGGCCAAATGCGGTGGAACATAGCCATTATCTGCGAATTTATATGGGGCATATTCGGCAGAAACTGGAAGCCGACCCGGCACGGCCTCGCCACTTTTTAACCGAAACGGGAATTGGTTACCGTTTTATGCTTTAAATAAATAGTTATTTTTATTCCATATGAATAAAAGATTAAATATATCCCAAAAGGTTATTCCACAGTATTATTCCTTGGAATAACCCATTCCTCATTTCTTCTTTTTTATCGAGCAGGCTCACAAAAAAACGCTATTTTAGCCGTGCATCACTCGATTAATTATTGATAACATTCCACCGACAGTTAATCTGCGACGTCGTGATCATCTTCAGGGAACAGGCAAGTTTTTCAACTTGCTGATACATTATTAAGGCAGAAGGACATCATGAAAAAATTAAAAATTGCCATAGGCAAGGCCTGCCCGCAGGCGTTCATCACCAGCCGAGAGTTCACACCGCTCGACACGACAACCTTTGTCGATGTTGCCGCTATTGTTCTGAATTATACTGAACTTAACGACGCAGTATTAAACCGTATTCAGCTTACCGGATATTCACTCCCTATTTTTGTTACTGTTGCGCCAGAACACAAAATTAATGAGAAATATCTGGCATCTCTCACTGCTATTTTCTCAGAGAAGCCAGAATATGCTGAATATCAGGGGCGACAACTGGAAACGGCCGCACTGAAATATGAACGCCAGATACTGCCCCCCTTTTTCCACGCGCTGGTCGATTACGTTGAGCAAGGGAATAGCGCCTTCGATTGCCCCGGGCATCAGGGTGGGCAATTCTTCCGTCGTCATCCTGCGGGGAACCAATTTGTCGACTATTTTGGTGAAACGCTTTTTCGCTCAGACTTATGTAACGCCGATGTGGCGATGGGCGATCTGCTCATTCATGAAGGTGCTCCCTGTACCGCCCAGCAGCATGCTGCAAAAGTATTCAACGCCGACAAAACTTATTTCGTTTTGAACGGTACGTCCTCGTCAAATAAAGTAGTGCTTAACGCGTTGCTCACCCCAGGTGATTTAGTACTTTTTGATCGCAACAACCACAAATCAAATCACCATGGTGCTCTTCTGCAAGCTGGCGCAACACCGGTCTATCTTGAAACGACCAGAAATCCTTACGGCTTTATTGGCGGCATAGATGCCCATTGCTTCGAAGAAAGTTATCTGCGCGAACAGATAGCTGAAGTTGCGCCGTCGCGCGCGCAGGAAAAACGCCCGTTCCGCCTGGCGATTATTCAGCTCGGTACTTACGATGGCACCATCTACAATGCCCGTCAGGTGGTCGATAAGATTGGCGCTCTCTGCGACTACATCCTCTTTGATTCGGCGTGGGTCGGCTATGAACAATTTATTCCAATGATGGCTGACTGTTCACCGCTGCTGCTTGAGCTCAATGAAAACGATCCGGGTATTCTCGTCACTCAGTCTGTTCATAAACAACAGGCCGGTTTCTCGCAAACCTCTCAGATTCACAAAAAAGATAGCCACATCAAGGGGCAACCGCGCTACGTTCCCCACAAGCGTCTGAATAACGCTTTTATGATGCATGCCTCCACAAGCCCATTCTACCCGCTGTTTGCGGCTCTGGACGTCAACGCGCAGATGCACAAAGGCGAAAGCGGGAAAAAAATGTGGATGGATTGTGTGAAAAACGGCATTGAGGCGCGCAAATTGATCCTTAGCCGCTGTCGTCATATTCGCCCGTTTGTACCGCAGACAATTGATAGTAAGCCCTGGGAAAGCTGGGATACCGACGTGATTGCCAACGACCTGCGCTTCTTCCAGTTTGTGCCAGGTGAACGCTGGCATGCTTTTGAAGGCTATGCCGATCAGCAGTATTTTGTCGATCCCTGCAAACTGTTGCTCACCACGCCGGGCATCAACACACAAACTGGCGAGTATGAAGCGTTCGGCGTCCCCGCCACGATTCTTGCCAATTTCTTGCGCGAAAATCACGTTGTGCCGGAAAAATGCGACCTGAATTCGATTTTGTTCCTGATGACGCCAGCCGAAGACCTGCCAAAACTGCAACAGCTGGTTGCGTTGCTGGAACGTTTTGAACAGCTGCTCGAAGAAGATGCTCCTCTTGCTGATGTTTTACCGTGCCTGTACAAACAGCATCAACAACGTTACGCCGGATATACCCTGCGCCAGCTCTGCCAGGAGATGCACGATCTTTACGCCCGCAACAACGTTAAACAGCTGCAAAAAGAGATGTTCCGCAAGGCTCATTTGCCACGCGTTGTTATGAGCCCTCAGGAAGCCAACTATGCCTATCTGCGTGGTCAGGTTGACCTGGTTTCTCTGCGTAATGCCGAGGGACGCATTGCGGCTGAAGGCGCACTCCCTTACCCACCGGGCGTATTGTGCGTTGTTCCTGGTGAGGTCTGGGGCGGTGCTGTGCTTAGCTATTTTGCCGCGCTGGAGGAAGGTATCAACCTGCTGCCGGGCTTCGCACCGGAATTACAGGGGGTTTATATCCAGGAGCATGAAGGCCGCAAAGAAGTGTGGTGTTACGTGATTAAACAGAGCTAACCTGCTCAACACGCCAATAAAAAAGGAGCCTTGCGGCTCCTTTTTTATTTATTCGCTTTTACGCGTTTTTCAGCACTTCACTAACAATCTCAACCGCTTCTTTCTCAATCTGCTTACGGTGTTCTTCACCAAGGAAGCTTTCGCAGTAGATTTTGTAGGCGTCTTCGGTGCCTGACGGACGCGCGGCGAACCAGCCGTTGTCGGTCATCACTTTCAGACCGCCGATGGATGCGCCGTTACCCGGTGCAGCCGTCAGACGTGCTGTGATAGGGTCACCGGCCAGCGTGCTGGCGCTCACCATCTCTGGGGAGAGTTTAGACAGCGCCGCTTTCTGTGCAGAGGTCGCACCGGCCTGCAAACGATTGTAGCTTGGCGCACCGAAGCGTTTTGCCAGCTCATTGTAATGCTCTTGCGGATTTTTTCCGGTGACGGCGGTGATTTCCGCAGCCAGCAGGCACATGATGATACCGTCTTTATCGGTCGACCACGGCGTGCCGTCGAAACGCAGGAACGATGCCCCGGCGCTCTCTTCGCCACCGAAACCGAAGCTGCCGTCAAACAGACCATCAACGAACCATTTGAAGCCTACCGGCACTTCCACCAGCTTGCGGCCCAGATCGTTAACCACACGGTCGATCATTGCAGAAGAAACCAGCGTTTTACCCACGGCGACATCTTTGCCCCACTGCGGACGGTGCTGGAACAGGTAGTTGATAGCAACCGCCAGATAGTGGTTCGGGTTCATCAGGCCCGCAGGCGTAACGATACCGTGACGGTCGTAGTCCGGGTCGTTGGCGAACGCGAGGTCAAACTTATCGCGCAGCGCCAGCAGACCGGCCATCGCGCACTCGGAGGAGCAGTCCATACGGATTGCGCCATCTTTGTCGAGATGCATAAAGCGGAAAGTCTGGTCAACCTGGTCGTTAACGATGGTCAGATTCAGCTTGTAGTATTCGCCGATACGTTTCCAGTATTCGATACCGGAACCACCCAGCGGATCGACGCCCAGCGTCAGGCCCGCTTTCTGGATAGCCGCCATATCGACGATATCCGCCAGCCCTTCGATGAACGGCTGCACCAGATCCATCTCTTTCACATGACCGGACGCCAGCGCGGCATCCAGAGAATTACGTTTCACGCCTTTCAGGCCATCGGCCAGCAGCGCATTGGCGCGATCTTCCACCACTTTGGTAACGTTCGTATCGGCCGGGCCACCGTTAGGCGGGTTGTATTTGATACCACCGTCTTCCGGCGGGTTGTGAGACGGCGTAATCACGATACCGTCAGCCAATGGACCACCTTTTTTGTTGTGGACCAGAATAGCATTCGACACAGCAGGGGTCGGCGTAAAGCCGTTATTTTCCTGCACAATGACATCCACACCGTTTGCCGCGAGCACTTCGAGTACCGAGATAAACGCCGGTTCAGAGAGCGCGTGGGTATCTTTACCGACGAAGCAAGGGCCGGTAATGCCGTTTTTCGCACGATCTTCGGCGATAGCCTGCGCGATCGCCAGAATATGAGGTTCATTGAAACTCTGGCGCGCCGCGCTACCACGGTGTCCGGAAGTACCGAACTTCACTGCATGCTCTGCGTTACCCACTTCCGGTTTCAGCACATAGTACTGAGACGTCAGTTGGGCGACGTTAATCAAATCACTCTGTTGTGCAGGCTGGCCCGCACGGTTATGGTTTGCCATTGCTTGATCCTTCTTATGCAAGGGTTAGATTGTGCCGCATACCTTTTCGATTAATTCAGCGGGGAACTGCATGGTTTGCATAATGTGTTCCACCATACTGCATTTACGACCGGTGTTGGTATTCGTGATCACCCAATATGGGGTTTCAGGTACCTGTTTCGGTTTAGTCTGATTACCGTTTTTCAGCAGGGTTTGCTCGTTGGCGGCAAAGTAGACACGCGTGCGCCCATGAAGCGATTCCGTCGCTTCGGCAAACGCGTTGTTATCCAGTTTGTAGAGCGTCGTCAGGATCAGCATAAAGCGATTGACGGCTTTTTTCTGCTCAGCATATTCGTCAGAGAGCAGCAGTTCACGCATCGCGCGAACTTTATCTTTCGCGGTTTTAACCGGTTTTACCTCGGCAACTGGAGCAACCTGAGCAGGCGCAACTTCAGCTTTGGCAACCGGAGCAGCAACAACAGGTTGTGATGCGGCGGAAAACTTCAGCATTCGCCGTAAAATGTCGGATGCGCTCTCGCCAATGTGCAGTGTGTGGGCGGCAATATAGCGATAGAGTTCGTCATCAACTTCGATCGTTTTCATCTTAATCCAGTGCAATAATTTTTCTGAATACAAGTTGCTGGGATTATATGTTCAAAACCCAACAGCGGATAGCGTCATACCAGGATAGCGGCAAAAATGGGATAAAAATCGTATCTTGCCCCTGAACGTGAGAATGTCCAACATAATACCCTAACCCGACAGAGCGAAAAAAAGAACTTTGCTATGAAATTGAATACCCGAGCGCAATCTGCACAAAACCTGCACAATAATTCCCCCATTCTGCTCGTTCACGGCCTTTTCGGTAGCCTGGACAACCTTGGCGTACTGGCGCGCGACCTGGTGACCGACCACGATATCCTGCAAGTGGATATGCGTAATCACGGTCTTTCTCCGCGAGCGGACGAGATGAACTACCCGGCGATGGCCCAGGATCTGCTGGATACCCTCGACGCCCACAACATTGAGAAAGCCACGGTGATTGGTCACTCGATGGGCGGCAAAGCGGTGATGGCCCTGACCGCGCTGGCTCCGGAACGCATCGATAATCTGGTCGCTATTGATATCGCGCCGGTGGATTATCATGTGCGTCGCCATGATGAAATTTTTGCGGCGATTAACGCGGTCACCAACGCAGGTGTCTCCTCACGCCAGCAGGCGGCAACCGTGATGCGCGAATTTTTAGCCGAAGAAGGTGTGATTCAGTTTCTGCTGAAGTCGTTTGTTGACGGCGAGTGGCGTTTCAACGTACCCGTGCTGTGGGATCAGTATCCGCACATCGTCGGTTGGGAGACGATTCCGGCGTGGGATCATCCGGCGCTGTTTATCCCAGGCGGAAATTCGCCTTATGTTACCGAAGCTTACCGTGACGACCTGCTCTCGCAATTCCCGCAGGCGCGTGCGCACGTCATTGCAGGCGCCGGGCACTGGGTGCATGCGGAAAAACCGGACGCGGTGCTGCGCGCCATCCGCCGATATTTAGCAGACTGATTAAAAACTCAACGACCGCGCGCCATTATGGCCGTGGTCGTTGGCGTGTCGGTTGCACTGATGTATGATTGCGCGCTGTCTGCACCGGGCGTTTCCCGGTAGCTTGTTTCCCCGAAGTCACTCTGAATCATGGCAAAAGAACAAACGGACCGCACGACAATTGATTTGTTCGCAAATGAGCGTCGGCCGGGAAGACCCAAAACCAATCCGCTTTCGCGTGACGAACAGCTGCGCATCAATAAGCGTAATCAATTAAAACGCGATAAAGTTCGCGGTCTGAAGCGCGTCGAGCTGAAACTCAATAACGATGCGGTAGATGCTCTGAACGAACTGGCAACCGCGCGCGATATGAGTCGCAGTGAGCTTATCGAAGAGATTCTGATGAGCCAGTTAGCCGTGCTTCGCGCGCAGGAAAAGCTCTGAAAATTTCGTAAAATCCCGCTTTCATGTAGCAGAGTGTGCAGTCCGGTACGATTGCTGATTCCGCACCCTTCTCTGTTCTGCTATGATTGCCCTTATCTGTGGGCAATACGCCACCACCATATCATTAAGTTTCAAGAGGTTATTTAACTCATGGCAATCGTTGGCATTTTCTTTGGTAGCGACACCGGCAATACCGAAAATATTGCAAAAATGATTCAGAAACAGCTTGGTAAAGACGTTGCCGACGTGCATGACATTGCCAAGAGCAGCAAAGAAGACCTGGCTGCATTCGACATTCTGCTGCTGGGTATTCCTACCTGGTACTACGGTGAAGCCCAGTGCGACTGGGACGATTTCTTCCCGACGCTGGAAGAAGTTGATTTCAATGGGAAACTGGTTGCACTGTTCGGCTGCGGCGACCAGGAAGACTATGCGGAATACTTCTGTGATGCGCTGGGCACTATCCGCGACATCATTGAACCGCGCGGTGCGACCATCGTCGGCCACTGGCCAACAGCCGGTTACCACTTTGAAGCGTCTAAAGGGCTGGCTGATGACGATCACTTCGTAGGTCTGGCTATCGATGAAGACCGCCAGCCGGAACTGACCGCTGAACGTGTAGAAAAATGGGTAAAACAGATTTCTGAAGAGCTGCATCTGGAAGAGATCAAAAACGCCTGATTCTTAATGCGGCGTGATTTTTTAAATCGCGCCGCATTAATAGGTAGAAGCAATCAAAATAATAGCTACAATTTTTTAACTTTTGAGCGTAAATCTGTACAATATCTTCTGAATTTAGCGAGTTTGCTGGTCAAGCCTCGTTTTCGAAATCTTTATTCGCCCAGGTCTTGCTGTTTTCATTTAGAAGGCGTCATTCTATAATGAGACGCATTACACTCGGTGCACTCTCTGTGTTACTTCCGCGTTTGGAAGTCAATCGTTTAGCAACAGGACAGATTCCGCATGACTGACAACAATACCGCATTAAAGAAGGCTGGCCTGAAAGTCACACTTCCCCGGTTAAAGATCCTGGAAGTGCTTCAGGAACCAGACAATCACCATGTCAGCGCGGAAGACTTATACAAACGCCTGATCGACATGGGTGAAGAGATTGGTCTGGCTACCGTCTACCGCGTTCTGAACCAGTTTGATGACGCGGGCATTGTCACGCGCCATAATTTTGAAGGTGGCAAGTCCGTTTTCGAACTGACTCAACAACACCATCACGATCACCTGATTTGCCTCGACTGCGGCAAGGTTATCGAATTCAGCGATGATTCCATCGAAGCTCGTCAGCGTGAAATTGCCGCGAAACACGGTATCCGCTTAACCAACCACAGCCTGTACCTGTATGGTCACTGTGCTGAGGGCGACTGCCGCGAAGATGAACACGCGCACGATGGCGTAGAGAAGTAATTTTCACACTGAAATGACAAAACCAGCTTACGGGCTGGTTTTTTTATGGTGGTCTATGGCTTCATTTCCATCACCATCCGCAGAAAATTGTCCCGTCCTTCATGCTCTCGCGTAGGATCCCAGGCCATCGCAATTTCCCACCCCACTTTGACATTAGCCAGTTCGACCATTTTTACCCCGGCGGGCAGAACGTTACAGATGCTCTCAGGCAAAAAGGCAATACCGTTACCGCCACCGATCAGCGCCAGTAAAGAATGCATATCGTCGGAAACGGATACCGCATGCACATCGGGAAACTGCTCGGCGAGGATGATGCGAACCTGCTCAGCCAGACACGGCGCGGCGTGCGTACTCAGTCGTAATAACGGATAGTGTTCAACAAGATGATGTAACCCTTCTTTTACAGACGCATTCGCGGGAACGGCAAGCACCAGACGCTCCTGTTTAATCACAAAATGTGACAGAGGCGGCAGAACGGGCAGCCGCAAGAAACCAATATGCAGCGCTCCTTCGAGCAGCATTCGGCACTGCACACTTGAAGGAATGTTGTTGAGCGAGACGGTGACATCAGGAAAACGCGCCTGAAAAGTATTAATCCATTGCGGCGTAAGAGAATATGTCGATAGCCCAAACCCGAGGGCGAGTTTGGCTGTCGCCCCCCGTTTGATATCCCCGGCAAATTTCCGCAATTCGCGGTAACGCACCAGAAATTCGCACGCCTCGGGATAGAACAATTTCCCCTGAGGTGTCAACGTTGCGCCATGACGTCCGCGGGTAAAAAGCACCAAATTCAAATCGTGCTCCAACGCCTGGATCTGTTTGCTTAACGCAGGCTGAGTGATACACAACGCATCTGCAGCGGCATGGTAACTCCCCTGCTCCGCGAGCGTAACAAATGCCTGTAGTCGGCGATTTTCCATTCCCGTTTTTTATCCCTGCGCGAAAAAATAGCATTATACATAGCCTCTGTTTCAACCGATTATCCATAAAAAGTCACAGGATGTTTTCAGAAGATACAGGGGGAAAAATGACTCAAGCGATGCCCGTACTGACTGCTGTCCTTTTTGATATGGATGGCGTGTTGATCGATTCTAACCTCGTGATTGAAAAGGCATGGAGGGAGGCAGGCAAGCTTTATAACCGGGATATCAGCGATGCGGATATTGCCCGGCACATTCATGGTCAGCCGGGGCCACATACGATTCACGCATTATTCAACGATCTTTCCCTGCAAGATCAGGCGTTCGTTCAGCAGTACATTATCGATGCAGAAAATAATGCAGATTACGATCCCATTAAGGGCGTTGCCGAGTTTATTACAGCCCTACACCATGCAGGGATCACCATCGGTATCGTCACCAGCGGCTGGCGCAAGAAAATCGATCGTGTCATTCATATGCTGGGCGCAGACGATGCTATTTCAACCGTTGTCGAACGTGATGACGTCGAAAGAGGAAAACCGTGGCCTGATCCCTATTTATTGGCGGCAACGCGGCTGGGGATCACACCAGATAAGGCATTAGTTTTTGAAGATTCCCACAGCGGGATCACCTCCGCTGTCAGCGCGGGTACGTACTGCGTTGGCGTAGGTAGCGAGGCGTTACAAAACGGTGGTCCGGAGTGTGCCGTAATCGATTTCAGTCACCTTCAATGGCACACCGATGAGGCAGGACAATTCGTCTTATCGCTTCGACCTGGGAATACGATAATGTTGATACCCGCTTAGTTTGCACATTCATGCAGCCGTGCCCGACAAGCAAGCTCATCGGGCACGTTATCTTAACGGGGAGTATTATTACTGCGAATTTCCTGCCAGATTAACCCGCAATCTTTCTTCACGGCCTGATCGTTACCGGTTTTTCTCGCCAGAATGCACGCCTGGTAATCGCTTACCCGCACGGTTTCCTGATTGGCAAACTGCTGGTGCGCCTTCTCCTGCTTCAGCACGTTCAGCACCTGCTGGCAGGCTTCGATTTTTTCCGGCGAGCCTTCTGCGGTGTTGATACAGGCGCTATAGGCATCTTTTAAACGCGTATCTTCTTTTGGTGCTTCAGACTGAGCGCAGCCCGCCAGCGCCGCGACCAGCGCAGCAATCATCACTGTTTTTTTCATGTTATTAGCCTTATACGACACGGCGGGCGCTGCGGCCCGCCTGAATACTTATCAGAAGATGGTGAACGGTGCGATAACCATGAATTTCACGTCGCGCTCATCCTGGAAGATGTTGCCGTAACCACCGCTCCAGCTCGGGATATCGGAGTGGTTGTCGTACTGGGTGAAGTGCAGTTTGAACAGCGTACCTTTCGCGCGGCCTTCCTGTACGGTGTATGCCACGTCAAAGCTGTAAGAAGACTCTTCAATGGTTCTGTTTTTGTCGTAGTACGCGTCCGGGTTGATCTGCCAGGTAGACGGTTTGGCATCCCAGGCGTAGACGTATGATGCACCTACAGCCCAGCCCGGCAGGTTCCAGTTCTTCAGGTCATACATCGCACCGAAGAACACCGCTTTTTCGCCGTTGGCGTTGAAGTCGGAACGGTTATCCCACCATACATCCAGGCGACCGTTCGAGGAGGCGTAGGTTGGCGTCATACGCTGCAGGAAGTAGCCCTGCTGGCCTTCAGCCTTAACCCAGGTCCCTTCCAGACGCAGGTCAACCTGACCCACTTTGTAACCGAAGGTCAGCGCCTGCAACCATGCGGTGCCGTCATAAATATCGTTTACGGTGCGGTCATCCACTTTATCGCGGGTACCGTAGAACTGATAGCTGGTAGACAGTGGGCTACCGACGATATCAAATTTGTAGCTGGCTTTGGCGAAGTACTGATCGACATAGCCTTCCGCCTGACCAAATGCCGCTTCCAGCACCAGATCATTTTTGAAGTCATATTTCATACCGATGGAGTGCAGATAATCGACTTTCGTGCGCTTATCGTTCTGGTAGAAATTATCCATTTCGATATGCCATGGGGCCTTGTATTCATTGGTCCACATGTAGGAGAAGCTCAGCGCGCCAGCATCGCCGTAATCAAAGTTCGCACCCGCTTCTGCACCCTGATAGGTGCCAGGCATAAAGCTCCAGTGCGGCGCTAACAGCGTTTGACCGGTCGGCTGAATATAACCCCCGCGCGCCCAAACCGGGCCGTACTTAAATTTCGCAGCGGCTTTATAAAGGCTCACACCGCTTTTATCGCCGGAGTAATCTTCCGAGTAGCCTTTATTTTTAGACGAGAACGCAATTTCGTTCGGGTGACCACTTTCTGAGGATTCTGCCATTTCGATAGCGGTAAACGCCGCAATATCGAGGCCGAACATATCAGCGGCATAGCCGGACTGGAAATCAAGGTTGGCGTTCCAGGTGGAGTGAGAAAGGTTGGTTTTATATTTGTCGTTATCGGTCACATCTTTACGGTCACGCTCACGCTGCCAGTAATAGATGCCGCCCGTTAACGTGGAGTCATCGACAAAGCCTGCTGCACTCGCCTGGGGAACAACCACCAGGCCCGACATTGCTGTGACACCGGCAATAGCCAGCGCCAGCGTACTACGTTTGCCACTGAACGTACGCATATGTGTATCCTCTTTGACTTTTTAAAATGCCGCTGCAAAGCAGAGGCTAAAAATAAAAAACAGATAAAAAAGTAGCGTGGTGAAAAGCACCTTTTGCTACAGGATTAGATTATTTTTCGCGACGCGAATTATCAATCCTTTTTCGCAAGCAAAACGCAGGACTATGACAAAGCGCACATATTTCGTTGCGTCTTGTAACAAATGCGATTTATTAACATTAAGCGGCGCAACGCCTTATCTCATCAGGGGAAAATGTTAATAGCGCAGGTTGCGAGGATGTATCTTGATGAAATGATGCAAACGGGTGATGCCTGCATTAAAAAGATTAATTCGCATCGCGAATATGAGAGATAAAAAAAACGCCGCAGATGCGGCGTTTTTCACAAACAGACGATTACTCGCCCGCTTTCGCCCAGGTATCACGCAGGCCAACGGTGCGGTTGAACACCAGTTTCTCTGCGGTAGCGTAGCGGCTGTCGAGGCAGAAATAACCTTCACGCTCGAACTGATACGCTTTACCGGCAACGGCAGCTTTCAGAGACGGCTCAGCAAAGCCCTGCTTGATAACCAGCGATTCCGGGTTCATCACCGAAAGGAAGTCTTCCGCTGCGCCTGGGTTCGGCACGCTGAACAGACGATCGTACAGGCGGATTTCAACCGGTAGCGCGTGTGCCGCGCTCACCCAGTGAATAACGCCTTTCACTTTACGGCCATCTGCCGGGTCTTTGCTCAGGGTATCGGCATCGTAAGTACAGAAGATGGTGGTGATATTGCCTTCTGCATCTTTCTCTACGCGTTCTGCTTTAATCACGTAAGCATTACGCAGACGCACTTCTTTACCCATCACCAGACGCTTGTACTGCTTGTTGGCTTCTTCGCGGAAGTCGGCGCGATCGATCCAGATTTCACCGCTAAACGGTACTTCACGGCTGCCCATTTCCGGTTTGTTCGGATGGTTCGGCATGGTGACCATTTCGCCTTCGCCCTGATAGTTCTCGATAACCAGTTTCACCGGATCGATAACCGCCATTGCGCGCGGGGCGTTTTCGTTAAGATCTTCGCGAATGCAGGATTCCAGCGACGCCATCTCAATGGTGTTGTCCTGCTTGGTCACGCCGATGCGTTTGCAGAACTCACGGATAGCGGCGGCGGTGTAGCCACGACGGCGCAGACCGGAAATGGTCGGCATACGCGGGTCATCCCAGCCTTCAACGTGTTTTTCCATCACCAGCTGGTTCAGCTTACGCTTGGACATCACGGTGTATTCCAGATTCAGGCGCGAGAATTCGTACTGGCGCGGGTGAACCGGAATAGAGATATTGTCGAGAACCCAGTCATACAGGCGACGGTTGTCCTGGAATTCCAGGGTACACAGGGAGTGCGTAATGCCTTCCAGCGCATCGCTGATGCAGTGGGTGAAGTCGTACATCGGGTAGATGCACCACTTGTTGCCGGTCTGGTGGTGCTCGGCAAATTTAATACGGTACAGCACCGGATCGCGCATCACGATGAACGGCGACGCCATGTCGATTTTCGCGCGCAGGCAGGCTTTACCTTCTTCGAAGCCACCGGTACGCATTTTTTCGAACAGCGCCAGGTTTTCTTCAACGCTGCGGTCGCGGAACGGGCTGTTTTTGCCCGGCGCAGTCAGGGTACCGCGGTATTCGCGGATCTCTTCCGGCGACAGTTCGTCAACGTAGGCCAGGCCTTTGTTGATAAGCTCTACCGCGTACTGGTGCAGTTGATCAAAATAGTCTGAGGAGTAGTGAATATCACCGGCCCAGTGAAAACCTAACCACTCGACGTCGTGCTTAATCGACTCGACGTATTCGATATCTTCTTTTACCGGGTTAGTGTCATCAAAACGCAGGTTGCACAGGCCCTGATAGTCCTGCGCGACGCCAAAGTTCAGGCAGATCGATTTCGCATGGCCGATGTGCAGATAACCGTTCGGCTCAGGCGGAAAACGGGTATGGACTGTGGTGTGCTTCCCACTGGCCAGATCTTCATCGATGATCTGACGAATAAAGTTACTCGGGCGGGCTTCAGCCTCACTCATCGTGGATTCCTCAAAAGCGTAAATAACGTATAACGGCGTATGATCTTATAAGCCGGACGCCGAGACAACCCTTAACTTACAGAAAATGCGTCTTTGAAGAGGAATATGGGGATCATTTGCTGCAAAAAAAAGCGGCGGGGGAAAGTCCCCCGCCGCTTAAGGCAATCGCGAACTCAGGAGCGATTATTTACCTTTAATTTCGTACAGCGCTGTTTGCCCCGCAACCACATGACCCTGCGCCTTAATTACCAGGCCGCTGAAGTCGTCGATGTTGCTACACACCACCGGGCTAATCATTGAACGTGCATTGGCGTTCAGGTAGTCGAGATCCATTTCCAGAACCGGCTGACCTGCTTTCACTTCTGCACCCTCTTCCACCAGGCGAGTAAAGCCCTGGCCGTTAAGCGCAACGGTATCGATACCCATGTGAACAACGATTTCCGCGCCTTTCTCGGTTTCCAGGCAGAACGCATGGTTGGTGTTAAAGATTTTCACGATAGTGCCCGCCGCCGGGGAAACCACGGTTTTATCCGTTGGTTTAACCGCAACGCCGTCACCCACCGCTTTGCTGGCAAAGGCTTCGTCTGGCACCTCTTCCAGCGCCACCACGTCACCGGTGACCGGGGAAACCAGCTCGGCAATCACGGTGCTGTTATTAGGCACAGCCTGTGGTTTGGCCGCAGGTGCTGCTGCCGGTGCCGCAGAGGTTTCTGCCGCCGCGACCGGGCCTGTGGTTTTCATCGCGTTGGCGATTTTTTCTGCCACGAAGCCAACGATAATCTGCACGCTGGTTTTGTTCAGGCGAATCACACCAGATGCGCCCAGACGTTTCGCCATCGCGTCGTTCACCAGAGAAGAGTCTTTCACGTTCAGACGCAGACGGGTGATACAGGCATCAATGCCGGTCAGGTTGTCAGAACCGCCAATCGCGGCGATGTACTGACGCGCCAGGCCGGAAACATCCTGCTCTTTGTCGCTGCCTACATTGGTGTCCTGACCATCCGCTTCGCTACCGGCAACCGCCAGCTCGCGACCCGGGGTCATCAGGTTGAATTTGGTGATGGTGAAACGGAACACCACGTAGTAGATAACGAAGAACACCAGGCCCTGCGGGATCAGCATCCACCAGTGTGTCGCCAGCGGGTTACGCGAGGAGAGCACCATATCCACCAGCCCGGCGCTGAAGCCGAAACCGGCAATCCACTGCATGCTGGCCGCGATGAACACGGAGATACCGGTCAGGAAGGCGTGGATCACGTACAGTACCGGTGCCACGAACATGAAGGAGAACTCCAGCGGCTCGGTGATCCCGGTGAAGAATGCCGCGAAAGCACCCGCCATCATGATACCCAGCACTTTCGCTTTGTTCTCAGGACGCGCGCAGTGATAGATAGCCAGCGCTGCACCCGGCAGGCCGAACATCATGATTGGGAAGAAGCCCGCCTGATAACGACCGGTGATACCAACAACCGCTTTACCCGCTTCGATAGACTGTGCGCCACCGAGGAAGTTAGGAATGTCGTTAATGCCCGCGACGTCAAACCAGAACACGGAGTTCAGCGCGTGGTGCAGGCCAACCGGGATCAGCAGGCGGTTGAAGAAGGCGTAAACGCCCGCGCCAACGGAACCCAGCTTCTGGATGTGCTCACCGAAGTTCACCAGACCGTCGAAAATTACCGGCCAGATGTACATCAGAATAAAGGCGACCACGATCATCACAAACGAGGTCAGAATCGGCACCAGACGGCGACCGCTGAAGAACGACAGCGCCTTCGGCAGCTCAACGCTGCTGAAGCGGTTGTAGAGTTCCGCAGAGATAATACCGACCAGAATACCCACGAACTGGTTGCTGATCTTACCGAACGCAGCCGGAACCTGGTCCGCCGGGATCTTCTGGATCATTGCTACCGCCGCCGGAGAACACAGCGTGGTCAACACGAGGAAGCCCACATAGCCGGTCAGTGCCGCCGCACCGTCTTTATCTTTTGACATCCCATAAGCCACACCAATGGCAAACAGGACGGACATGTTGTCGATAATGGCCGAGCCAGACTTAATGAAGAACGCGGCAAGGGCGCTATCGCCACCCCAGCCAACAGGGTCGATCCAGTAACCAACCCCCATCAAAATTGCCGCTGCAGGCAGCGTGGCGACCGGCACCATCAGTGCGCGACCGACCTTCTGTAAATAACCTAGAATACTCACTTTATTCCCCCTATGAGACCCCGTTAGGCTCACGCTTTGCTGTTTTTTTATAGTGTTACAACTGATAAGTACGACGAATTATTCATTGACATGTGGAGTGTGTGAAAAATTAATTCGTATCGCAAATTAAACACCCTTTTTTTGTGATTTTTGTCACCAAATATCGCTATACCCCCTCCCTTTTGCTGGCTAACTCGCAAAACTTATTTTATCATTCAAAAAATCAAAGCGGATTGACCCCTTGTTACCGCGAAAGTGCGTTACGCTTTATGATAAGCATTCGTCAATCCACGACCTTTTTAAATTAACTATAGAGGTGAACAATGAGACTGATTCCCCTGGCTACAGCAGAACAAGTGGGCAAATGGGCCGCGCGTCATATCGTTAACCGCATTAACGCGTTCAACCCAACCGCCGATCGTCCGTTCGTGCTGGGTCTGCCAACTGGCGGAACACCGCTGACTGCCTATAAAGCACTGGTAGAAATGCATAAAGCGGGCCAGGTTAGCTTCAAGCACGTTGTGACGTTCAACATGGACGAATACGTGGGCCTGCCGAAAGAGCACCCGGAAAGCTATCACAGCTTCATGCATCGTAATTTCTTCGACCACGTTGATATTCCGGCTGAAAATATTAATTTGCTGAATGGCAACGCCGCAGATATTGACGCAGAATGCCGTCGTTATGAAGAAAAAATTCGTTCTTACGGCAAAATCCACCTGTTTATGGGCGGCGTAGGCAACGATGGCCACATCGCGTTCAACGAACCGGCGTCTTCTCTGGCTTCCCGTACCCGTATCAAAACCCTGACACACGAAACCCGCGTGGCGAACTCCCGTTTCTTTGACGGCGACGTCTCTCTGGTTCCAAAATACGCGCTGACCGTTGGCGTGGGCACCCTGCTGGATGCAGAAGAAGTGATGATTCTGGTGCTGGGCAACCAGAAAGCACAGGCACTGCAGGCTGCTGTAGAAGGCAACGTCAACCACATGTGGACCATCAGCTGCCTGCAGCTGCATCCGAAAGCCGTTATGGTGTGCGATGAGCCGTCCACGATGGAGCTGAAAGTGAAAACGTTGAAATATTTCAACGAACTGGAAGCGGAAAACATCAAAGGTCTGTAATGTATTATCGCCCTGCGGCATGTGCAGGGCGCTTTTTAGAAACCCGGGGGTCGTAATGTATGCATTAACTCATGGTCGGATTTACACTGGCCGCGAAATTCTGGATGACCACGCGATTATTATCGCCAATAGCCTTATCGAACGTCTCTGCCCGCTGGCAGAATTACCGTCAGATATTGAACAACGTTCAGTCAACGGCGCCATTATTGCCCCTGGTTTTATCGACGTTCAGCTGAATGGCTGCGGCGGCGTGCAGTTCAACGACACAGCAGAAGCCGTGAGCGTTGAAACGCTGGAAATCATGCAGAAAGCTAACGAGAAATCGGGCTGCACCAGCTACCTGCCAACGCTGATTACCTGTAGCGACGATCTCATGAAACAGGGCGTGCGCGTGATGCGCGAGTACCTGGCCAAACACCCTAATCAGGCGCTGGGTCTTCATCTGGAAGGGCCGTGGCTGAATATCATTAAGAAAGGCACCCATAACCCGGCCTATATCCGCAAACCAGAAGCCTCGCTGGTCGACTTCCTGTGTGAGAATGCGGACGTGATTACTAAAATCACCCTGGCCCCGGAAATGGTGGAGCCTGAGGTTATCCGTAAACTGGTTGCCGCAGGGATCGTGATTTCTGCCGGTCACTCGAATGCGACGCTGGAAGAAGCCAAAACCGGCTTCCGCGCGGGCATTACGTTTGCCACCCACCTTTATAACGCGATGCCGTACATCAGTGGCCGCGAACCGGGTCTGGCGGGCGCCATTTTTGACAATGCCGACGTCTACTGTGGGATCATCGCCGATGGCCTGCACGTTAACTACGCCAACATCCGTAACGCCAAACACCTGAAAGGTGAGAAACTGTGCCTGGTTACAGACGCCACCGCGCCGGCAGGTGCAAACATTGATCAGTTCATTTTTGCTGGTAAAACAATATACTACCGTAACGGTTTGTGCGTAGATGAAAACGGTACGCTGAGCGGCTCCTCTTTAACCATGATTGAAGGGGTTCGCAATCTGGTTGAGCACTGCGGTATTGCGCTCGACGAAGTGCTGCGCATGGCAACGCTCTACCCGGCTCGCGCAATTGGCGTTGATAGCCATCTGGGCCAGATTGCCCCGGGCATGACCGCAAACCTGACCGCGTTCACGCGCGATTATAAAATCACTAAGACCATCGTTAATGGTGACGAGGTCGTTAACTGAGTAAGCGAAAGTATGACATCAGGCGGACAAGCTCAAATTGGTAATGTTGACCTCGTAAAACAGCTTAACAGTGCGGCAGTTTACCGCCTGATTGACCAGCATGGGCCAATCTCGCGCATTCAAATCGCCGAACAGAGCCAGCTTGCTCCCGCCAGCGTAACCAAAATTACGCGTCAGCTTATTGAGCGCGGATTGATCAAAGAAGTCGATCAACAGGCCTCCACCGGGGGCCGCCGCGCTATCTCTATCGTCACCGAAACCCGTAATTTCCACACCATTGGCGTACGTCTGGGGCGTCACGACGCCACCCTCACCCTTTACGATCTGAGCAGCAAAGTCGTTGCCGAAGAGCACTATCCTCTGCCCGAGCGCACCCAGGAAACGCTGGAACATGCGTTGCTCAACACTATCGCCGCCTTTATTGAAGCCTGCCAGCGCAAAATTCGCGAGCTGATTGCTATTTCCGTTATTTTGCCCGGCCTGGTTGACCCGGATAGCGGCGTAATCCGCTATATGCCGCACATTTCGGTGGAGAACTGGGGGCTGGTCGGCGCGCTGGAAAAACGGTTCAAGGTAACCTGTTTTGTTGGCCACGATATCCGCAGCCTGGCGCTGGCGGAGCACTATTTCGGTGCAAGTCAGGACTGTGAAGACTCCATTCTGGTGCGCGTACATCGCGGTACCGGCGCAGGAATTATCTCTAACGGGCGGATTTTTATTGGCCGTAACGGTAACGTCGGTGAAATTGGTCATATTCAGGTCGACCCGCTCGGCGAGCGCTGTCACTGCGGTAACTTCGGCTGTCTGGAAACCGTTGCCGCCAACGCCGCGATTGAACACCGCGTGCGTCACCTGCTGGAACAAGGCTATCAGAGCCGCGTGACGCTTGATGATTGCAATATCAAAACCATCTGCAAAGCCGCCAATAAGGGCGATGCGCTGGCAACGGAAGTGGTTGAGCACGTAGGACGCCATTTGGGTAAAACCATCGCCATTGCTATCAACCTGTTCAACCCGCAGAAAATCGTCATTGCCGGTGAAATTACCGAGGCAGAACGTATTTTGCTGCCCGCCATCGAAGGCTGCATTAATACTCAGGCGCTGAAGGCGTTTCGTAAAAATTTACCGGTGGTGCGCTCTACGCTCGATCACCGCTCCGCGATTGGCGCGTTTGCGCTGGTCAAACGCGCGATGCTCAACGGTATTCTGTTGCAGCATTTGCTGGAAGGTTAATCCTCTTGCGCGCAGGCCGCCTCTCGCAAGGCAGCCTGCGTAATTCCGTGTATAATTACGCCTCTTTCAGACCATGTCAGGTAGTCCATGACCATTCAGAATGTAATTTGTGATATCGACGGCGTGCTGATGCACGATAACGTGGCCGTACCGGGTGCCGCAGAATTTCTAACACGAATTCTGGAGAAAGGCCTACCGCTGGTACTGTTAACCAACTACCCTTCCCAGACCGGGCAAGACCTGGCGAACCGTTTTGCCACCGCAGGCGTTGACGTGCCGGACAGCGTGTTTTACACCTCGGCGATGGCCACCGCGGATTTCCTGCGTCGTCAGGAAGGGAAAAAAGCCTACGTTGTCGGGGAAGGCGCGCTGATCCACGAACTCTACAAAGCCGGTTTTACCATCACCGATGTGAATCCGGATTTCGTGATCGTGGGTGAAACCCGCTCCTACAACTGGGAGATGATGCATAAAGCGGCCTTCTTCGTCGCCAACGGCGCACGCTTTATCGCCACCAACCCGGACACTCACGGTCGCGGTTTTTACCCGGCCTGCGGCGCACTGTGTGCGGGTATCGAAAAAATTTCCGGTCGTAAGCCCTTCTACGTGGGCAAGCCAAGCCCGTGGATTATCCGCGCCGCGCTGAACAAAATGCAGGCGCACTCCGAGCAGACGGTGATCGTTGGCGATAACCTGCGTACCGATATTCTGGCGGGCTTCCAGGCCGGGCTGGAGACCATTCTGGTGCTCTCTGGCGTCTCGACGCTGGATGATATCGACAGCATGCCGTTCCGCCCTTCGTGGATTTATCCGTCAGTTGCGGAAATTGATGTGATTTAAGATTAAGGTTGCCGGATAACCATTCGCTTATCCGGCAACCTACAAAAACATCGATCCATTCAATAAAAACGTCAAATTATTGATGATTCGTTAATCCCGCAGTTCATAACCTGTCCATTTTTCAGCATCCGGCAACTCCTGTTGCACTATTTCTTTTTCAGCCTCTAAAACGCTTGCGCCCTCTCCCGCTTTGCGGCATTTTTTATGCCATAGCCACAACAATTTCACGACATTACAGGGTTAACGGAGAAGTCTATGTGTTCGATTTTTGGTGTACTGGATATTAAAACTGACGCGGGCGAGCTGCGTAAAAAAGCGCTTGAGCTCTCCCGCCTGATGCGTCACCGCGGCCCGGACTGGTCCGGCATTTATGCGTGCGACAAAGCCATTCTGGCGCACGAACGTCTGTCGATTGTTGACGTCAACGCCGGTGCGCAGCCGCTGTATAACGAAAAGAAAACGCATGCGCTGGCCGTGAACGGTGAAATCTACAACCATCAGGCACTGCGCGCGGAATACGCTGACCGCTACCAGTTCCAGACCGGTTCTGACTGCGAAGTGATCCTCGCGCTGTATCAGGAAAAAGGTCCGGAATTCCTCGATGATTTGCAGGGGATGTTTGCCTTCGCCCTCTACGACAGCGAAAAAGACGCCTACCTGATTGGCCGCGACCACATCGGCATTATCCCGCTGTATATGGGTTACGACGAATTCGGTAACTTCTATGTTGCTTCAGAAATGAAAGCGCTGACGCCGGTTTGCCGCACCATCAAAGAGTTCCCGGCAGGCAGCTACCTGTGGAGCAAAGATGGCGAAATTCGTCAGTATTATCAGCGTGACTGGTTCGACTATGACGCGGTAAAAGACAACGTTACGGATAAAAACGAACTGCGTCAGGCGCTGGAAGAGTCGGTGAAAAGCCACCTGATGTCTGACGTGCCTTACGGCGTACTGCTTTCCGGTGGCCTGGACTCCTCCGTCATTTCCGCCATCACCAAAAAATTCGCCGCACGTCGCGTGGAAGATGATGAGCGTTCTGAAGCATGGTGGCCGCAACTGCACTCCTTCGCCGTTGGCCTTGAAGGTTCACCTGACCTGAAAGCCGCGCAGGAAGTGGCAAACCACCTTGGCACTGTGCACCATGAAATTCACTTCACCGTGCAGGAAGGTCTGGATGCCATTCGCGATGTTATCTATCACATCGAAACCTATGATGTGACGACGATTCGCGCCTCCACGCCGATGTATTTGATGTCGCGCAAAATCAAAGCGATGGGCATCAAAATGGTGCTCTCTGGCGAA
Source organism: Pseudocitrobacter corydidari (assembly GCF_021172065.1). Taxonomy (NCBI): domain Bacteria; kingdom Pseudomonadati; phylum Pseudomonadota; class Gammaproteobacteria; order Enterobacterales; family Enterobacteriaceae; genus Pseudocitrobacter; species Pseudocitrobacter corydidari. Next base: position 2,340,103 of record NZ_CP087880.1, read on the forward strand.
GGTTCTGATGAAGTGTTTGGCGGCTACCTTTACTTCCATAAAGCGCCTAACGCCAAAGAGCTGCACGAAGAGACTGTACGTAAACTGCAGGCGCTGCACATGTACGACTGCGCGCGTGCCAACAAAGCGATGTCGGCCTGGGGTGTGGAAGCGCGCGTTCCGTTCCTGGATAAAAAATTCCTCGACGTGGCGATGCGTATTAACCCGCAGGACAAAATGTGCGGCAACGGCAAAATGGAAAAACACGTTCTGCGTGAATGTTTTGAATCCTACCTGCCGGCAAGCGTCGCATGGCGCCAGAAAGAACAGTTCTCTGATGGCGTGGGCTACAGCTGGATTGACACACTGAAAGAAGTCGCGGCGAAACAGGTTACCGACCAGCAACTGGAAACCGCACACTTCCGCTTCCCGTACAACACGCCGAGCTCTAAAGAGGGTTATCTGTACCGCGAAATCTTCGAAGAGTTATTCCCGGTGCCAAGCGCAGCGGAATGCGTGCCGGGCGGCCCGTCAGTCGCGTGTTCTTCCGCGAAAGCGATTGAGTGGGATGAAGCGTTCAAAACCATGGACGATCCGTCTGGTCGCGCGGTGGGCGTTCACCAGTCAGCCTACAAATAAGAGCGTGTTGTGAAATACCCCGGCCCATGAGCCGGGGTTTTTTATTACTGTTTTTTCGTATCCTGTTCCAGGTACGCTGTCAGGAAATGTTCCGCGTTAGCACCCGACCCGTTAGAGAGTTCCTCACTATAGTTGAGCCACCCGTTGGATTGCTCATCAGGAATATAGAGGTTACCGTTGCCTTCTTTAATGCGCACCAGCTCAAACGGTTTCCCTTTTATTTCAGCGGTATAGCTTTTCTCGCCGTCTCGCGTAATTTGAACTTTGCAGCGGAAAATACGCCCGTCAATGTCGTTATCGACATGTGAAACCTGCACTAATGCTTCATTCGCTTCGCGTGGCCCAATGCGCATCAGCCAGACAACGGCACCTTCTTGCCCGCGATAAGCCTGCACATATTTGCTGGTTTCCGGGCGAGCCTGTTCGGCAAACGCGGACTGCATCAGTAAAAAAACGCCTAAAAAAGCGGTAATAAAACGCAACATAATATTCCCTCAATAATGTAGCGATGGGGAGCATCCCCTTATGGTCGTGACAAACATGCAGGCGCAACGCTTCCTGCCCTGACAAATTTGGCAGTATCAGTATTTCACAGAGCAATTTCTCAACACTATTGATGGAATCCGAATTTCATCCTTTACGCTGAAATAACAGCTTCATGCCGTGCATAAAAACACGAAGTAACCAATTTTTGCCGAATATTCCATCACGCTGTTCGCAACCTAACCAAACAGTCACATTCCGGCAATTTTCCTTGAAAAAGAGGTTGACGCTACAAGGCTCAATACGCATAATGCGCCCCGCAACGCCGATAAGGTAACGCGAAAAAAAGATGGCTACGTAGCTCAGCTGGTTAGAGCACATCACTCATAATGATGGGGTCACAGGTTCGAATCCCGTCGTAGCCACCATCTTTTTTGCGGGAGTGGCGAAATTGGTAGACGCACCAGATTTAGGTTCTGGCGCCGCAAGGTGTACGAGTTCAAGTCTCGTCTCCCGCACCATTCACCAATATGCGTTGCACGGATGGGGTATCGCCAAGCGGTAAGGCACCGGTTTTTGATACCGGCATTCCCTGGTTCGAATCCAGGTACCCCAGCCATATTTCTTCGATATTTGCGGATAACCGCGACGGTATTGGGGTATCGCCAAGCGGTAAGGCACCGGTTTTTGATACCGGCATTCCCTGGTTCGAATCCAGGTACCCCAGCCATCGAAGAAAGCAGTAAATTGGCTACGTAGCTCAGTTGGTTAGAGCACATCACTCATAATGATGGGGTCACAGGTTCGAATCCCGTCGTAGCCACCAAATTAGTAATTTATCGATTATTTCGGTAAACTAGCAAGAATTGTTGGGGTATCGCCAAGCGGTAAGGCTCTGGTTTCTGATACCAGCATTCCGAGGTTCGAATCCTCGTACCCCAGCCATTTTCAAAAGACGTTCACCTTGTGAGCGCACCCTATTGGGGTATCGCCAAGCGGTAAGGCACCGGATTCTGATTCCGGCATTCCGAGGTTCGAATCCTCGTACCCCAGCCATATAAAACAAACAAGCTCGCTTCGGCGAGCTTTTTTGTATTTGTCGTTCAGAGGAAGTGCCGGATGCGCTACGCTTATCCGGCCCACCAAAAACTACAACCCTAACGCATACTTCAGCGCCTGACGTTTTAACACGCCAGCGCGCTGGGCGGCCATCAGCCCAATGTTCCGCACCACTTTTAGCGGGCTGAGATCGTTGCTGAATCCGGCATAGAAGAGATCCATCCCGGACTGCATCAGCAGGTTATCCGCGCGACGTCGCGCCTGATAGCGCTTCAGCACCGTTTCACTGGCCCAATCCTCAGCATAACCGCGCGCATTTGCCAGCACATCAATCAGCGCATCCACGTCGCGATAACCCAGGTTCACGCCCTGCCCCGCCAGCGGATGGATGGTATGTGCTGCATCGCCCACCAGCGCCAGCCCCGGCTGGACATACTGTAAGGCATGACGACGCGTCAGTGGGAACGAACCGGCGGCAACCGGCGTGACGTTTCCTAAACGCTGCGGAAAATGGGTATGAATTTCCTGTTGCAACTGGGCCATGTTCAACGCCTGTAGCTGGCGAATCCGCGCGGGCGTGTCGTACCACACCAGCGATGCCCAGTGTTCAAAGAGCGGTAAAAACGCGCGCGGCCCGGTGGGTGAAAACTGCTGCCAGGTGCTGTCGCCCGGATCGTTTTCACACTGCACGGTGATCAGCATGCAGGATTGCGGATATTGCCAGCCATGTGTGCCAATGCCGGCCATCTGACGAACCTGAGAAAATGCGCCGTCCGCACCAATCACCAGACGCGCGGACAACGTTTCGCCTTCAGCCAGCGTCACCACCCGGCGTCCGGCGTCCATCGTCATGGCGCTGAGGGTTTGACCGGTTTTCAGCGTTGCCTGCGGATGCGCCTCAAGCGCCTGCCACAGCGCCAGCTGCAAGACATTGTTCTCCACCATGTAGCCCAGTTGCGGCAGCTTCAGCTCGGCGGCATCAAACACCACGTGCGCGTTTTGCCACTCCCAGGTCTCCAGCCGACGCCAGGCATGCACGCGCATTGCCTGAATCGCATCCCAGACGTCAAGCCCACGCAGGAGCGATACGGACGCGGCGCTGATAGCCGAAATACGCACATCAGGCGGTGATGCCGGATCAAACGCAACAGGTGCTGATTTCTCCAGCACGGTGACGGAGAACCCTTCCCGCGCCAACCCTAACGCCAGCGCGCCGCCGACCATCCCACCGCCTACCACGACGATGTCTGTTTGCTGAATTGTCATAGTCAATTATCCTTAACCGTTAATGCCTTAAGTTTACCGGATTTTGCGCCGCTTGAGGTCATACTGGTCACAACCGCGTCAAAGCATTACAATACGCGCCCTGCATTCCTGGCTATTTCCCCGCCATTTTCGGGGTTTAAACATTTGAGCAAGAGCAAGTCGATGACAAAAAAACTCCATATTAAAACCTGGGGCTGTCAGATGAATGAGTATGATTCATCCAGGATGGCCGATCTGCTGGATGCCACTCACGGGTATCAACTCACGGATGTGGCTGAAGAAGCGGATGTGCTGCTGTTGAATACCTGCTCAATCCGCGAGAAGGCACAGGAAAAAGTCTTCCACCAATTAGGCCGCTGGAAATTATTAAAGGAAAAAAATCCGAAGCTGATCATTGGTGTGGGCGGCTGTGTTGCCTCTCAGGAAGGGAAACTAATCCGCCAGCGTGCGCATTATGTCGATATTATTTTTGGCCCGCAGACCTTACACCGCCTGCCTGAGATGATTGATACGGTACGTGGCAACCGCCGCCCGGTCATCGACGTCAGCTTCCCGGAAATCGAGAAGTTTGACCGTCTTCCGGAACCGCGCGCAGAAGGCCCGACCGCCTTCGTCTCGATCATGGAAGGCTGCAACAAATATTGCACTTACTGCGTGGTGCCGTATACCCGTGGTGAAGAAGTGAGCCGTCCGTGCGACGATATTCTGTTTGAAGTGGCGCAACTGGCGGCACAGGGCGTACGTGAAATTCACCTGCTCGGTCAGAACGTCAACGCCTGGCGTGGTGAGAACTATGATGGCACAACCGGCTCGTTCTCCGAACTGCTGCGCCTGGTCGCGGCTATCGACGGTATCGACCGCCTGCGTTTCACCACCAGCCACCCTATCGAATTTACCGACGATATTATCGATGTGTATCGCGATACGCCGGAGCTGGTGAGCTTCCTGCATCTGCCGGTTCAGTGTGGTTCCGACCGTGTACTGAACCTGATGGGCCGCACGCACACCGTGCTGGAGTACAAATCGATTATCCGCAAGCTGCGCGCTGCGCGTCCGGATATTCAGATTAGCTCTGACTTTATCGTCGGCTTCCCCGGTGAAACGACGCAGGACTTCGAGCAAACCATGAAGCTGATTGGCGAAGTGAATTTCGACGTCAGCTACAGCTTTATTTTCTCTGCCCGTCCGGGTACGCCAGCTGCAGATATGGTTGACGATGTGCCGGATGAAGAGAAAAAACAGCGTCTGTACATTTTGCAGGAGCGCATCAATCAGCAGGCCATGGCGTGGAGCCGCCGTATGCTGGGCACCACCCAGCGTATTCTGGTTGAAGGCCTGTCGCGCAAGAGCGTGATGGAACTGACCGGACGCACGGAAAATAACCGCGTGGTGAACTTTGAAGGCACCCCGGATATGGTCGGTAAGTTTGTCGATGTTGAGATTGTGGATGTCTACACCAACTCGCTGCGCGGCAAACTGGTGCGTACGGAAGATGAGATGGGGCTGCGCGTGGTCGAATCACCGGAGTCCGTCATCTCTCGTACCCGTAAAGAGAATGACCTGGGCGTCGGTGTCTACCAGCCGTAAACCTTTCGGCCTGCCGCTCCGGCAGGCCTTGTTTTCTCAGCCTTTCACCCAAATATCCACTGCAATGCTTGCGCCTTTATTCGCTGGCGTGAATAATTTCATCAATGATGACCCGATTGTCGGGATGAGCCTAATCGTAGGCCGGATACGCGTATCGCCTTCCGGCAAACATGAAAGAGGAACAGTTTGAACATAGACACTCGCGAAATTACGCTGGAACCAGCAGACAACGCCCGCCTGCTGAGCCTTTGCGGCCCGTTTGATGACAACATCAAACAGCTTGAGCGGCGACTGGGCATCGAAATCAACCGCCGCGACAACCATTTCAAACTCACCGGACGCGCGATTTGCGTCACCGCTGCGGCAGATATTCTGCGCAGCCTGTATGTCGATACCGCCCCGATGCGCGGTCAGATTCAGGATATTGAACCGGAGCAAATCCACCTCGCGATTAAAGAAGCGCGCGTGCTGGAACAGAGCGCCGAAAGCGTGCCGGAATATGGCAAAGCGATCAATATCAAAACCAAGCGCGGCGTGATTAAACCACGTACGCCGAACCAGGCGCAGTACATCGCCAATATTCTGGACCACGACATCACCTTCGGCGTGGGCCCGGCGGGTACCGGTAAAACCTATCTGGCGGTCGCGGCGGCAGTCGATGCGCTGGAACGTCAGGATATTCGCCGTATTCTGCTCACTCGCCCGGCGGTAGAAGCGGGTGAAAAACTTGGCTTCCTGCCGGGAGATTTAAGCCAGAAAGTTGACCCGTATCTGCGCCCACTGTACGACGCGCTGTTCGAGATGCTCGGCTTCGAGAAAGTGGAAAAACTGATTGAGCGCAACGTGATTGAAGTGGCTCCGCTGGCCTACATGCGCGGGCGCACGCTCAACGATGCCTTTATCATTCTCGATGAGAGCCAGAACACCACCATCGAACAGATGAAGATGTTCCTGACGCGTATTGGCTTTAACTCGAAAGCGGTGATCACCGGCGACGTCACCCAGATTGACCTGCCGCGTAACACTAAATCCGGCCTGCGCCACGCGGTTGAAGTGCTGGCGAACGTCGATGAAATTAGCTTTAACTTCTTCCACAGCGAAGACGTGGTTCGTCACCCTGTGGTGGCGCGCATCGTTAACGCCTATGAAGCCTGGGAAGAAGCCGAACAAAAACGTAAAGCTGAGCTGGCTGCGGAAAGAAAACGCGAAGCTCAGGAACAGGAGCAGAAATGAGTCAGGTGATCCTCGATCTCCAGTTGGCCTGTGAAGACAACACCGGTCTGCCCGACGAAAGTCAATTTCAGACATGGCTGGATGCCGTTATCCCGCAATTTCAGGAAGAATCAGAAGTGACGATTCGCCTGGTGGATACCGCGGAAAGCCATGAACTCAACCTGACCTATCGCGGGATGGACAAGCCGACCAACGTGCTCTCTTTCCCATTTGAAGCACCGCCGGGAATGGAAATGCCGCTGCTGGGCGATCTCATCATCTGCCGTCAGGTGGTTGAGCGCGAAGCCAAAGAGCAGAACGTGTCGCTCGATTCCCACTGGGCGCACATGGTAGTACACGGCAGCCTGCATCTGCTGGGCTACGACCATATCGAAGATGAAGAAGCCGAAGAGATGGAAGGCATCGAAACGGAGATAATGCTTGCTCTGGGCTATGAGGATCCGTACATTGCCGAGAAAGAGTAACTGCCGGGCTTCGGCCCGACAGTGTTTTATTGCCGCCCAACGCTGAGTTTGCGCGTGGCGGCCCTGATTAACTAACCATGAGAACCCAAACGACGCCATGAGCGACGACAATTCACACAGTAGTGACACAGTAAGCAGCAAAAAGGGATTTTTCTCCCTCTTACTCAGCCAGCTTTTCCACGGTGAACCCAAAAACCGCGATGAACTGCTGGAGCTGATCCGTGATTCCGGGCAGAACGACCTTATCGACGAAGATACGCGCGATATGCTCGAAGGGGTAATGGACATCGCCGACCAGCGCGTTCGCGATATCATGATCCCGCGTTCCCAGATGATTACCCTGAAACGTAACCAGACCCTTGATGAATGTCTCGACGTCATCATCGAATCTGCGCACTCTCGTTTCCCGGTGATCAGCGAGGATAAAGATCACATCGAAGGGATTTTGATGGCTAAAGACTTGCTGCCGTTTATGCGCAGCGATGCCGAAGCCTTCAGCATGGACAAAGTGTTACGCCAGGCGGTTGTCGTGCCTGAGAGCAAACGGGTTGACCGGATGCTCAAAGAGTTCCGCTCACAGCGCTATCACATGGCGATTGTTATCGATGAGTTTGGCGGTGTCTCCGGCCTCGTCACCATCGAAGATATTCTGGAACTGATCGTCGGTGAAATCGAAGATGAGTACGACGAAGAAGATGATATCGACTTCCGTCAGCTCAGCCGCCACACCTGGACGGTGCGCGCGCTGGCCTCAATCGAAGATTTCAACGAAGCCTTCAGCACCCACTTCAGCGATGAAGAAGTCGATACCATCGGCGGGCTGGTGATGCAGGCCTTTGGTCATCTGCCGGCACGCGGCGAGACCATCGACATCGACGGTTACCAATTCAAAGTGGCAATGGCGGATAGCCGCCGTATCATTCAGGTTCATGTCAAACTTCCTGATGACGCGCCACAGCCGAAAATGGAAGACTAAACTAACAGGACATTTCGCCTAAATGGTATTTGCCTCTCTTATTGAACGCCAGCGCGTGCGCTTACTGCTGGCGCTGTTATTCGGAGCCAGCGGAACGCTGGCTTTTTCTCCTTATGATATCTGGCCTGCCGCGCTCATCTCACTGATGGGCCTACAGGGGCTCACGTTCAATCGCCGCCCACTGCAAAGCGCCTGGATTGGCTACTTCTGGGGGCTGGGGCTGTTCGGCTCCGGCATTCACTGGATTTACGTCAGTATCGCCCAGTTTGGCGGTATGCCTGGCCCGGTGAACGTCTTCCTCGTGGCACTGCTGGCCGCTTACATGTCGCTTTATACCGGGCTGTTTAGCGGTATTTTGTCGCGCCTGTGGCCGAAAGCGACGTGGATACGCGTCGCCATCGCCGCGCCAGTGGTATGGCAAATCACTGAATTCCTGCGCGGCTGGGTGCTGACCGGTTTTCCATGGTTGCAGTTTGGCTACAGTCAGATTGACGGCCCGCTGAAAGGCATTGCGCCGATTATGGGTGTGGAAGCGATCAACTTCCTGCTGATGTCGGTCAGCGGTCTGCTGGTGCTTGCCGCCTGTACCCGCAACTGGCGTCCAGCGGTAATCGCCATCGTGCTCTTCGCGCTGCCCTTCCCGCTGCGTTACATTCAGTGGTATCAGCTTGAACCACAGCGCGCGACGCAGGTTTCTCTGGTGCAGGGCGACATCGCGCAGTCACTGAAATGGGATGAAAATCAGCTGATTAATACGCTGAAAATTTATCTCGACGCCACGCAGCCGGAGATGGGCAAGTCGCAACTGATTATCTGGCCGGAGTCCGCTATTCCGGATTTGGAAATTAATCAGCAGAACTTCCTGCGCATGATGGATGACCTGTTGCGTTCTAAAGACACCACGCTGGTGACCGGCATTGTTGATGCGCGTCTGAATAAACAGAACCGTTACGATACCTACAACACCATCATCACGCTGGGTAAAGATAGCCCGTACAGCTACGAATCGAAGAATCGCTACAATAAAAATCACCTGGTCCCGTTTGGTGAGTTTGTACCGCTGGAATCGATTCTCCGCCCACTGGCACCGTTCTTTGACCTGCCGATGTCGTCCTTTAGTCGTGGCGCATACGTTCAGCCGCAGCTGCTGGCGCACAACCTGAAACTGACGGCGGCGATTTGCTACGAGATTATTCTCGGCGAGCAGGTGCGCGATAACTTCCGTCCGGATACAGACTTCCTGCTGACCATCTCTAACGATGCGTGGTTTGGTAAGTCTATCGGCCCGTGGCAGCACTTCCAGATGGCGCGCATGCGTTCGCTGGAGCTGGCTCGCCCTTTGCTGCGCAGCACTAACAACGGCATTACCGCTGTGATTGGGCCGCAGGGCGAGATTCAGGCGATGATCCCGCAGTTTACCCGTCAGGTATTAACCACCACCGTGACGCCAACGACGGGCTTAACACCGTATGCGCGCACCGGCAACTGGCCGTTGTGGGCGCTCACTGCGCTGTTTGGCTTCGGCGCGCTGGTGATGAGTTTGCGTCAGCGTCGGAAGTAACCCACCGCCCCCCTCACCCTAACCCTCTCCCCAAAGGGGTGTACGGTCCGGGGACATAGTTAACACTTGTTCGGGGACATGGTAGACACTTACAACTAAGGCATAAGAATCCGTTTATGGAGTCGCTTATGCCCTGGGATGCGAGAGATACCATGTCATTACGTTCCGAGTTTGTTCTGTTCGCCTCACAAGACGGGGCGAACATCCGTTCCCTCTGCCGTCACTACGGCATTTCTCCCGCCACCGGTTACAAGTGGCTTCGTCGCTGGGCTGAGGAAGGCGCATCCGGTCTTCTGGACCGTCCCCGCGTACCTCATCACTCTCCCAACCGTTCTCCGGATGATATCACTGACCTGCTGCGCATCGCCCATGCCCGTCATGAGCGCTGGGGCGCCCGCAAGATAAAGCGCTGGCTCGAAGACCAGGGGCACCGTATGCCCGCCTTCAGCACCGTCCATAACCTGATGGCCCGTCACGGTCTGCTACCGGGCACGGCTCCGGGCATTCCGGCCACAGGGCGCTTCGAACATGACGCGCCGAACCGGCTCTGGCAGATGGATTTTAAGGGCCACTTCCCCTTCGGCGGGGGGCGCTGCCATCCGCTCACCCTGCTGGATGACCACTCCCGTTTCTCCCTGTGTCTGGCACCCTGCGCCGATGAACGCCGTGAGACCGTGCAGCAGCAGCTGGTCAGCGTGTTTGAACGCTACGGGCTGCCAGACCGGATGACGATGGACAACGGCGCGCCGTGGGGCGACACCACCGGTGTCTGGACAGCGCTGGAGCTGTGGCTGATGCGCCAGGGTATCCGGGTGGGGCATTCCCGGCCATACCATCCGCAGACACAGGGCAAGCTGGAACGTTTTCACCGCAGCCTGAAGGCGGAAGTGCTGCAGGGTAAGTGGTTCACAGACAGCGGTGAGCTGCAGCGTGCTTTCGACCACTGGCGTACGGTGTATAACCTTGAACGGCCCCATGAAGCACTGGGTATGGCCGTTCCGGCCTCGCGGTATCAGCCGTCTGCAAGGCAGTACAGCGACAGCATTACGCCACCGGAATATGATGAAGGGGTGATGGTGAGGAAGGTCGATATCAGCGGGAAGCTGAGCATTAATGGTACCTGTCTGAAGGCAGGCAAAGCATTCAGGGGAGAGCGGGTCGGGCTGAAGGAGACGCAGGAGGATGGCTGCTATGAAGTGTGGTGGTACAGTACGAAAGTGGGGGTGATCGACCTGAAGAAAAAGTCGATCACCATGGGTAAAGGATGTTAAAAAGTGTTCACCATGTCCCCGAACACCTGTCTACCATGTCCCCGGACCGTACAAGGGGCGAGGGGACCGATAGTGCACATTGTTGAATCCAGCACCGCCTTCCTCCCTCTCCCTGTGGGAGAGGGCCGGGGTGAGGGCATCAGCGCGCACACCCCCCCCCAAACACTCCCCATTCTGGCACGCCAATTGCTTAATAAACTCAGGCAGTAACGAATTCTGCATGAGCGCAACCTGGTAGCACCAAAACGAATCACCGGTAGCACCTCTTTAGTGCAATCTGCGATTTTTGCCTCAAAACGGTGCGGAGCAGTTCGCAAAAATAAACAATAAATCAGCAAATTCTTTACATTAAGCCACACTAAATGTTAACAAACACAGATAACGCTGCACGCTGAAATTGCAGACGATAACAACACAAACATCACTATGGGTATCTATGCGTCGATGACGCAGAGGATAAAGGAGTTGGATATGCAATTACGTAAACTGACCGCTGCTATGCTGGCGATGGGATTATGCGCCGGGCTGGCTCACGCAGAAGATGCGCCAGCGGCAGGTAGCACCCTGGACAAAATCGCCAAAAACGGCGTGATCGTTGTCGGGCACCGTGAATCTTCCGTTCCGTTCTCTTACTACGACAACCAGCAAAAAGTGGTCGGCTATTCTCAGGATTACTCCAACGCCATCGTTGAAGCCGTGAAGAAGAAGCTGAACAAGCCTGACCTTCAGGTGAAACTGATTCCTATCACCTCTCAGAACCGTATCCCGCTGCTGCAAAACGGCACCTTCGATTTTGAGTGTGGCTCTACCACCAACAACCTCGAACGCCAGAAACAAGCGGCTTTCTCTGACACCATCTTTGTCGTCGGCACCCGCCTGCTGACCAAAAAAGGCGGCGACATTAAAGATTTTGCGGATCTGAAAGGCAAAGCGGTGGTTGTGACTTCCGGCACCACCTCTGAAATTCTGCTGCACAAGCTGAATGACGAACAGAAAATGGATATGCGCATCATCAGCGCCAAAGACCACGGTGACTCCTTCCGTACCCTGGAAAGCGGACGCGCGGTCGCGTTTATGATGGATGATGCCCTGCTGGCCGGTGAGCGCGCGAAAGCGAAGAAACCAGACAACTGGGAAATCGTCGGCAAACCGCAGTCGCAGGAAGCCTATGGCTGTATGCTGCGTAAAAACGACCCGGACTTCAAAAAGCTGATGGATGACACCATCGCTCAGGCGCAAACCTCCGGCGAAGCGGCTAAATGGTTTGATAAGTGGTTCAAAAACCCAATCCCACCGAAAAACCTGAACATGAACTTTGAACTGTCTGACGAAATGAAGGCCCTGTTTAAAGAACCGAATGACAAAGCTCTGAACTAATTATAACAACCAGGGCGGGACTACCTGCCCTCTCGATTGTTGAATAGCACGGACAGACTACAGGTCTGGCGGTCGTTCCCCGCCGGGCCCGAATATCGCAGTACGCCGTTCACCAATCTTCGAGGGTAGCACTGCTACCCTTTTTTTTCTGGAGTAGATTTATGTCAATAGACTGGAACTGGGGGATTTTTCTTCAGCAAGCCCCGTTCGGCAACACCACCTATCTTGGCTGGCTATGGAGTGGTTTTCAGGTCACCGTCGCCCTGTCGATTACCGCCTGGATTATCGCTTTCTTCGTTGGCTCCCTGTTCGGCATCCTGCGTACCGTCCCCAACCGTTTCCTGTCCGGAATCGGCACGCTGTACGTTGAACTGTTTCGTAACGTTCCGCTGATCGTGCAGTTCTTTACCTGGTACCTGGTGGTGCCGGAATTGCTGCCAGAAGATCTGGGAATGTGGTTTAAAGCAGAGCTGGACCCTAACATTCAGTTCTTCCTCTCATCGATGATCTGTCTTGGCCTCTTTACCGCGGCACGCGTGTGCGAGCAGGTGCGCGCAGCGATTCAGTCGCTGCCGCGCGGGCAGAAAAACGCCGGTCTGGCGATGGGTTTAACGCTGCCGCAGACCTACCGTTACGTGCTGCTGCCAAACGCCTACCGCGTGATTGTGCCGCCGATGACCTCAGAGATGATGAACCTGGTGAAAAACTCGGCCATCGCCTCCACCATCGGTCTGGTCGATATGGCCGCGCAGGCAGGTAAACTGCTGGATTACTCGGCGCATGCCTGGGAATCGTTCACCGCAATTACCCTTGCTTATGTCTTGATCAACGCCTTCATTATGCTGGTGATGACCCTGGTGGAACGTAAAGTTCGCCTGCCGGGCAATATGGGAGGCAAATAATGTACGAGTTTGACTGGAGTTCTATCGTTCCTTCCCTGCCCTATCTGCTTGCCGGGCTGGTGGTGACGCTGAAAATTACCGTAACGGCTGTGATCGTCGGTATTGTCTGGGGCACCATCCTTGCGGTGATGCGCCTGTCAACCTTCGCGCCCGTTTCCTGGTTTGCCAAAACCTACGTTAACGTTTTCCGCTCCATTCCGCTGGTGATGGTGCTGCTGTGGTTTTACCTCATCGTGCCGGGGCTGTTGCAGGATGTGCTGGGATTATCGCCGAAAACCGATATCCGCCTGATCTCCGCGATGGTGGCGTTCTCGATGTTTGAAGCGGCCTACTATTCGGAAATTATCCGTGCCGGTATTCAGAGCATTTCGCGCGGACAATCCAGCGCCGCGCTGGCGCTCGGGATGACCCACTGGCAGTCGATGAAGCTCATTATTCTGCCGCAGGCCTTCCGCGCGATGGTGCCGCTGCTGCTCACCCAGGGGATCGTCCTGTTCCAGGATACCTCGCTGGTGTATGTCTTAAGTCTTGCCGATTTCTTCCGTACCGCGTCCACCATCGGTGAGCGTGACGGAACCCAGGTCGAAATGATCCTGTTTGCCGGCGCCGTTTATTTTGTGATTAGCCTGAGTGCTTCGTTGTTGGTCAGCTACTTGAAAAGAAGGACAGTTCAATGATTACCCTGAAAAATGTTTCTAAATGGTATGGTCAATTTCAGGTGCTGACCGACTGCTCCACCGAAGTGAAAAAGGGTGAAGTGGTGGTGGTTTGCGGCCCGTCCGGATCGGGTAAATCGACGCTTATCAAAACCGTTAACGGCCTGGAACCTGTACAGAAAGGCGAGATCCTGGTGAACGGGATTCAGGTTAACGATAAAAAAACCAACCTCGCATCGCTGCGCTCAAAGGTTGGGATGGTGTTCCAGCATTTCGAGCTGTTCCCGCATTTGTCGATTATCGAAAACCTGACGCTGGCGCAGGTAAAAGTACTGAAGCGCGACAAAGCAGCGTCCCGCGAAAAAGGGCTGAAACTGCTGGAGCGCGTGGGGCTCTCCGCGCATGCCAACAAGTTCCCGTCGCAGCTTTCCGGTGGCCAGCAGCAGCGCGTGGCGATCGCCCGCGCCCTGTGTATGGATCCGGTGGCGATGCTGTTTGATGAACCGACTTCGGCACTCGATCCCGAGATGATCAACGAAGTACTGGACGTGATGGTTGAGCTGGCCAACGAAGGCATGACCATGATGGTGGTGACTCACGAAATGGGCTTTGCCCGTAAAGTGGCGAACCGGGTGATCTTTATGGATGAAGGGAAAATCGTTGAAGACTCCGAGAAAGAGGCCTTCTTCGCCAACCCGAAATCGGAACGTGCCAAAGACTTCCTCGCGAAAATTCTGCATTAATCTTTTCGGCGCGCGCTTCAGAGTGCGCGCCGCTTCACGCTTTTCTGCACATCTCCTCGAATGCATTGTCACGCAGCGCTACCCTTGTCGCAAAAAAATGCCTGACCAGACAAGGAGTAACTATGGCAACCCCAATCATACTCGACTGCGACCCAGGACACGACGATGCTATTACCATCGTGCTGGCCCTCGCCTCCCCGGAACTGGATGTCAAAGCCATCACCTCCTCCGCCGGTAACCAAACGCCGGACAAAACCCTGCGTAACGTGCTCCGCATGCTCACGCTGCTCAAGCGCCCCGATATTCCGGTGGCGGGCGGCGCAATTAAACCGCTGATGCGTAAACTGATTATTGCCGATAACGTGCATGGAGAAAGCGGTCTTGATGGCCCGGCGCTGCCGGAACCCGGTTTTGCGCCGCTTAGCTGTACCGCCGTGGAGTTAATGGCCAAAACCCTGCGTGAAAGTGCAGAACCGGTCACGATTGTTTCCACCGGCCCACAAACCAATGTCGCCCTGCTGCTCAACAGCCACCCGGAACTGCACGCAAAGATCGCGCAAATCGTGATTATGGGCGGCGCCATGAGCCTGGGTAACTGGACGCCAGCCGCAGAATTCAATATCTACGTTGACCCGGAAGCCGCAGAAATCGTCTTTCAGTCCGGTATTCCGGTGGTGATGGCGGGGCTGGATGTCACGCATAAAGCGCAAATTCACGTCGAAGATACGGAGCGATTCCGCGCCATTGGTAACCCGATTTCCACCATCGTTGCCGAGCTGCTCGACTTCTTCCTCGAATATCACAAAGATGAAAAATGGGGTTTCATCGGCGCGCCGCTGCATGACCCGTGCACCATCGCCTGGCTACTGAAACCAGAGTTGTTTACCACCGTGGAACGTTGGGTTGGCGTGGAAACGCAGGGCAAATATACCCAGGGCATGACCGTTGTGGATTACTATTTCCTCACCGGCAATAAACCGAACGCGCAGGTGATGGTCGATGTGGATCGTCAGGGATTTGTGGATTTGCTGGCTGAACGTCTGAAATTTTACGCTTAATACGCCTTATTGATTAAGATCACCACGCTTTACCGGGGTGATCTTAATCTGATTATCTCCTTTCCTTTCAAGATATAAATGCAATGGATAATGCAAACCTCGCTATTGGTATCGATCTCGGTACCACCAACAGTTTAATTGCCGTCTGGCAGGTAGGCGGCGCACAACTCATTCCTAATAAATTTGGTGAATATTTAACGCCATCCATAATTAGTATCGATGAGAATAAAAATATTCTGGTCGGCAAACCGGCAAAATCACGACGTATTTCGCATCCGGATAAAACCGCTGCATTATTCAAACGTGCAATGGGCAGTAATATGTCCTGGAAACTGGGCAATGAAACGTTCAATGCCCCAGAACTGTCGTCTTTAGTATTACGTTCATTAAAAGAAGATGCAGAAGAGTACCTTCAATGTTCTATCAGAGATGTGGTGATTTCTGTTCCTGCCTATTTTAGCGATGAGCAACGCAAACACACTCGCCTGGCGGCAGAGCTGGCTGGGTTAAATGCCGTACGCTTAATCAATGAACCGACCGCTGCCGCGATGGCTTATGGGCTTCATACTCAGCAAGACACTCGCTCGCTGGTGTTCGATCTCGGCGGCGGCACTTTTGATGTGACGGTACTGGAATACGCAACACCGGTTATTGAAGTTCATGCTTCTGCGGGCGATAACTATCTTGGTGGCGAAGATTTTACGCAGATGCTGGTCGATGAAGCGATCAAACGTTGGGGGTTGAGCAAGTCAACGATGCCCGAAACCGCCCAGGCTGAACTGTATGCCATGGCCGAAGCGGCAAAATGTCGCGGCGAAATCCCCCTCACACTTTCGTGGCGCCCCACTCACGATCGTATGCTATTGACGTGTGAATTCTACGAAGATGAACTTGAAGCTCTGTGGTTGCCATTGCTCAACCGCCTGCGCGTGCCAATCGAACAGGCGTTAAGGGATGCGCGTCTTAAGCCGGAACAAATCGATAGCCTTGTACTGGTTGGCGGCGCCTCACAGATGCCGCTTGTGCAACGCATCGCTGTCCGTCTGTTTGGCAAGTTGCCTTATCAAAATTACGATCCCAGCACCATTGTCGCCCTGGGGGCTGCAATTCAGGCCGCATGCCGCTTGCGCTGCGAAGACGTTGAAGAGGTCATTCTCACCGATATTTGCCCCTATTCTTTAGGCGTAGAGGTTTGCCATCAGGGGGTTAATGGCATCTTTTCACCCATCATTGAGCGTAATACCACGGTACCTGTGTCGCGGGTAGAGACCTACTTCACAACGCATCCCAATCAGGAATCGATTCGGATCAATGTCTATCAGGGTGAAAATCATAAGGTCAAGAACAACATATTGATAGAATCATTCGATGTCCCATTGAAGAAAACCGGCACATATCAATCAATAGATATCCGCTTCAGTTACGATATCAATGGGTTATTAGAGGTAGATGTTTTGCCAGAAGACGGCGAAGCCGCGTCCAGAATCATTACCCAAAGCCCGGTTGCATTGACACAACAGCAGATCGACGCCAGTCGCGCGCGATTACAAGGCCTGAAAATCTACCCACGAGATTTGTTAATCAACCGTACGTTTAAGGCAACGCTGGAAGAGCGGTGGTCGCGTTCGTTGGGAGAAGAAAGGGAAAACCTTGGCAGGATTATTACTGACTTCGACGCCGCGCTCGCCTCCAACGATTCAGAGCATGTTAACGATGTTCGTCGCCGTGCCTGCAAATTCCTTGGCATCGAAGAACCCGAAGCGCCTTAAGAGGCGCTTGAGACTAAAACAAACGCAACATTGCCTGATGCGCGGCGCTTATCAGACCTACAAATTTTCTGTAACCTATTGAAGTTGCACTATTTTGTAGACCGAACAAGGCGTTTACGCCGCATCCGGCAGGAACAATGTGCAGGTGATTAAAGCAATAGAGCCAATGGTTATTATTTTATAGTTCACGTACTATGGTGAAGTAATTTGCTTAATAAATGCCCAGCAACCCCGATATACAAGATAATCCTGATAACAAGCCAAAGGCCAGAACTGCCCCCGGATACCTCTGTGCTCTGTTGAGCAACCGTCGACACCTCTTCTTCATCGATTGTCACGCTTTCATACGGCGTGGTAACAGCTGCTGCCTGCACTAACAGACCACGAATGATGATCGCCTCCAGCGGACAAATCGTGGACCGATCGAGTTTATGTACCAGCTGTTGCAGTAACACCTCGTCAGGATCTTCGGCACACGCCAGGCGGTCCGCCACCAGATACATCAGCCAGCAGGGATGTTGACTGTGCTCCTCACTCATCGCTGGCGCGCCGTAATTCAAACGCCGCGCAATAAAACTTTCGCTCAGCGGCGATAATACGCCGCAGTGCAACGCCTCGCTCCACAGCATACAGGTACGCGCGCTGGAGCCAGGAATGTAGAGCAGCGGCTCACCATTAATATCCACCTGCTCACGCGCCTCAATGGCTAAAACGAGTAGAGGGAAATAATCCGGGCGATGCTGGCGGCACCAGCACAACAACAGATCGTCAAAATGGGTGGAAGGATTTGACTGCCACTGCGCGCACAGTTCGGGTAGCAGGCTATCGCCCTCGCCGCCGAATACGCGCTGAACGAAGTGGTAATAGCGCGGCGTCTCGTTATCGGGCTCAGCTTCCTGCCATGCCAGGGCTATGGGGAACAACTCCGGAATGCTCCAGCGCAAGGAGCTAAACCAGCGTAGATGGCGTCTTTGAAAGCAAAGATCGTCTGGTACAATCCAGGGGCCGTGCTGCGCCATTAGCTGTGAGAATAAATGCGGATAACCGAAGAACGTGGACTCCAACGCATCATAAAACATAATGGTCTGGTTCTGTACCACCACCGGCAAGTGCTGCAATTGCGTATAGTCAAACAGGTCGCCGCAGCGGATATTAAATAATAAGTCTTGTACCTTCTCATTATTCACATCGCGGTCATCTCCTCCCTGTTCCCAGGCAAGGCGATCGGACAATAATTTCAGGCACGAGTAAGAAATGGGAAACGTGTTTATCGCGATATTACACAGTGGCCAGCGCGCTTTTTCTATCTGCGAAAAGGATAAATTATTAATCTGCTGAATAAATTCCTGCCACGCCTGCGGCTGAAAGCGTCTTTCGGCATCGTTCAGAAAATCATGAAAAATCCATAACAAATAATTTACCCACGGCGTATCCGCATCCTCTTCCTCCTCAACCGCTGGAGTGACGGGAGACGCTATCTCCTTTAATGCGCTTTCGTAGGCTTCGCGTAATTGCCTGAACCCCTGCGGATCGTTTTCCGGATGAAATGAAGGCAGCAGCGCCAGGTAGGCCTGGCGAATAACGTTATTATCCGTTGTGGCTTCGATACCAAGAATTTGCCAACAGGTTTTCATAGCTCACTCACGTCCTTCAGCGTTTCCGGGCACGCCGGGTAATCGGCTAAATAGCGCCACGGCAGCGTGGCGTAAAAACTGTTTTTTTCCGCAATCAACTCACTGACCATGTGGCGCCCATCGGCATCAAACTCTTTACGGGCAAATGTCTCGCGTAGCACCAGCAGGTTATCGCTATTCCGTAGTTGCCAGTACAAACGACCGATGTAATAAGCATTGAAATATTGCAACCAGCCGGAATAGTTGTGCAGCGCGCGTATGTGTAATCTCGACTGCAACCATAGGCTCTCTTCTTCCGTCAGCCACTGATTAAGTACACCTATTCGGCAAAGGAAACCCATCCGCACATAATCCCAGGCGCGAATACCGCCGCCGCCGCAGCACATTGCAGTATCGGCGACAAATCGGGCGAAAATATTGCCTCGTTTGTCCAGCGTATCCACAAACATTTGCCACTCTTGCGGCGTAGAACAAAACCAGCGACGATAGAATCCTTCCAACTGGGTTGCATGTCCATCATCAGTCATACGGTTAAGCATTTGCAGCAACGTCTCGCGGGTATCAATTCCCCATGATGATTCGATATCGAAATATTTCGTACCCAAATACATTTTCGGTGAGGAATGCGAAGGCAAAAAGTCTTCATTTAAAATTTCCATGGGAGAGGAAAGTGCGAACAGTAAATATTGCGATTCTTTATCCATAATAAACCACCAGATATTCGTATAACGAATGACACGCACTCATATCTTCTCGAGTAAGAGAATAGTATATAATAAAGCCACCGCTCTCATTAAATAAATTACATGAATGTTAATTCGGGATATATTTAAAAATGGATAGCTTCATTACTGCCAACCCTTGCGACAATCTCTCCCTCGAACAATTAACTGAACTTGCGCAGCAAGGAAATAGCGAAGCACAATATATTTTAGGTCGTTTATATAATGAAAATCGTATAGACGACAGCGAAGAAGACAAGCTCTCTTTTTATTGGCTACAGCAGGCTGCTGAACAAGGGCATCGTGAAGCGCAATACTGGCTCGGCTTACGATATAAAGACACGCCAACCAGTATGAAAGACAATGCTCTGGCATTATTCTGGTCCGAAAAAGCCGCACAGCAAGGGCACCTTCACGCTTTCAATACATTAGGCTGGGTTCTGAAAGGGAAGACAGGTATGGCAGCCGATTATCCCAAAGCCGTCTTTTGGTATGCCAAAGGCGCAGAACATGGCTGCTGGTATGCGCAGAATAATCTTGGAAAAATGTACAAAAACGGGCTGGGCATCGAAAGGGATGATAGCAAGGCATTTTATTGGTTTAAGCAGGCCGCGTTACAGGGAAACGCCCTGAGCCAAATGAACCTGGCAGATATGTATTGGCATGGTCGCGGTACGCCAAAAAACGAGGGACTCGCCACGTTATGGTATTTGCGAAGTGCGCAACAGGGCAAAGCTTATTCTCAGTTCCAGCTTGGCTATGCGTATAACGCGGGCGTTGGTATTAAGCAGAATTATCAGCTGGCGATGCATTGGTATCAAAAGGCAGCCAGACAGGGTGATAGTGATGCCTGTATTAATATCGGCTGGATGTATAAATGTGGACACGGCGTACAGGAAGATGATGATCAAGCGTTTATCTGGTTCCAAAAAGCTCTGGAATATGACGAAAACAACGCTGCCGCCTGGTATAACCTCTGCTTTATGTATCGTGACGGGCACGGCACAGCGCAGGATCCTCAACAGGCGCTCTATTGGTTCAAAAAAGTGCAGCTCACCGGCAAATGGAACGTCGACGAAGAAATTCGCAAGCTGGAGGCCCTACTGACAAACAAAGAGCGCCAGATATAGCTTTAAAATCTCTTATTTCAGCTCCCACAACGTCTGCGTGACGACTTCCGTCTTCGTCACTTCATTTTCCTCATCCCATACGGCGCGGGTGACGTTAACCTGCCCCGGATGCTCTGCGGATCGCTGCACAATATCTGCCGCCCTCACGGCCTCCTGAATATTGAGGTTTTTATCAATAACCGGTAGCACACGGATCCACTGCCCCTGCTGAATATCATAGACATGCACTAGCCGGGAGTTACTGCTCCACCATTCCGGAGACACGACGACTCTGTCACGACCACTGTCGTCCAGGTGCGACAGCGTCTCGACGGTGTTGGCCAGGCATCGCGGGATTTTCACAGGTTGCACCCAGAAGTCACTGCTCCACAACGCGCAGTCGCAAGCGTTATAAGGCTGGCATGCTTTTCCCGTACGCGGATCTTCTTCGGTCATCCAGACATAACTCAGTTTCTGGCCGTCAAACTTTCCCCTCGCAATATCAGTGCGTTCTTCTTTGCTCTGATTAGCGCGCGTGATGCCATCCGTTTCGCTGACAATGCGCCATCCCTGAGCTTCTTTTACCACCCTCATTTCTTGCGGATAATTCTTTGACGTATCAAGGGTCAGTCCTGCACGTTTGACAAAACTCACCTCAAAAAGGTTGTCCGCCTGTTCGACAGGGTGAATATTTAACGTGCTGATAATTTCCTGAAAATAGCCTTTATTTTTAGCAAGATACGCTTGTTCTTGTGCCAGAACCTGTTGGATGGAAAGTGACCGCCCATACCACATCACTTTTGAGGAATAGAGAAACTGCGGCTGTGCGTCAGGCGTTTTATTTAATGCATCATTCCAGCGAAACATCAGCTGCCGAATTTGCTGTTCATCTTTAGCTGTCAAGGTGGATTCAGCAAGAACGGGTACAGACATCACGCCTATAAACAGAATAAGACCAACCCTGCAAAATAGTGAATAGAACCATTCCATGTTATTTTTTTCCTTTATATATCCCCAAATACAAATAAAGGCGTTCCTCGCGGAACACCTTTATCACTGTGGCAGCATAATCCTGCTAAACGAAAAAGCAAATCCTTACGGCTCGAACGGCCTTCTCTGGAACTGGTCATGCCCGCATTTCGGGCACAGCGGCAGCACATCCGGCGTATACACAGCCAGGTGGAAATGACACTTCTCACACACCAGATTGCCAAGCCCTACCACCTCACCGCTGTGATACACGCCGTGGTGATTGAGATCCTGGAAGACTTCGCGCCATTCCAGCTGCGTTTTATCGGTGATGTCCGCCAGCTCCTGCCAGATACTCTCCTTGATGACGCGTAAAAATACGCTGTCTTCTTCGTCGTCCTGACTTTCGCTGTAGCTCATAGCGAACTCTTCCAGGTCACGCCTGACCGCACGAATCAGTTCGTCCACCTCGGTTCGCGTTAACTCGCCGGTCTGAGCAACCCGCGCACGCGCCTGTTCCACCAGCGCATCGATATCACGCTCACCGTTGCGTAGACGTTCGGTCAGCGTCGTCACCAGTTCGCGGTAAAATTGAGCAACCTTGTTCATTGTTTCCTCTCCCGGGCAGTTAACCTACTCTTATAATAGACCTTATTTCTTTACTACTCTGTCAGCTACCCCACAGAGTTCGTAAATCAGTGTCCGGGCTTTTCACCGCCATAATGTGTGAAAGGCTGTTTTGACGATGCGCTTTGGGCTATGCTATGCGGATCTGATTACCACATCCATTGGCTACATTGTAGCTGTATTGAAAACAGGACCACTGGCTGCCATGCAAGAGCAATACCGCCCGGAAGAGATAGAATCGAAAGTCCAGCAACATTGGGACGAGAAGCGTACCTTTGAAGTAACTGAAGACGAGAGCAAAGAGAAGTATTACTGCCTGTCGATGCTTCCTTATCCTTCTGGTCGACTACACATGGGCCACGTGCGTAACTACACCATCGGTGACGTGATCGCCCGTTATCAGCGCATGCTGGGCAAAAACGTACTGCAACCGATTGGTTGGGATGCGTTTGGTCTGCCGGCAGAAGGTGCTGCGGTTAAAAATAATACGGCACCGGCTCCGTGGACGTATGACAACATCGCCTACATGAAAAACCAGCTCAAAATGCTGGGCTTCGGCTATGACTGGAGCCGCGAGCTGGCGACCTGTACCCCGGAATATTACCGTTGGGAGCAGAAATTCTTCACCGAACTGTATAAAAAAGGCCTGGTCTACAAGAAAACCTCTGCGGTCAACTGGTGCCCGAACGACCAAACCGTTCTGGCGAACGAACAGGTTATCGACGGCTGCTGCTGGCGCTGCGATACCAAAGTAGAGCGTAAAGAGATCCCACAGTGGTTTATCAAAATCACCGCTTACGCTGACGAACTGCTGAACGACCTGGATACGCTGGATCATTGGCCTGACACGGTGAAAACCATGCAGCGCAACTGGATTGGCCGTTCCGAAGGTGTGGAAATCTCCTTCGACGTAAACGACTACGCCGACAAGCTGACCGTGTACACCACCCGTCCAGACACCTTTATGGGTTGTACTTACCTGGCTGTTGCCGCAGGTCACCCGCTGGCCCAGCAGGCTGCTGTCAACAACCCGACGCTGGCGGCTTTCGTTGATGAATGCCGTAACACCAAAGTGGCCGAAGCCGATATGGCGACCATGGAGAAAAAAGGCGTCGACACCGGCTTTAAAGCGATTCATCCGCTGACCGGCGAAGCGATTCCGGTATGGGCGGCTAACTTTGTTCTGATGGAATACGGCACCGGTGCCGTCATGGCCGTACCGGGTCACGATCAGCGCGACTACGAGTTCGCCACCAAATACGGTTTGAACATCAAGCCGGTTATCCTGGCCGCAGACGGTTCGGAACCGGACCTCTCCGAGCAAGCGCTGACTGAAAAAGGCACCCTGTTCAACTCCGGCGAATTCGACGGGCTGAGCTATGAAGAGGGCTTTAACGCCATCGC
This sequence comes from Pseudocitrobacter corydidari, assembly GCF_021172065.1. NCBI lineage: Bacteria > Pseudomonadati > Pseudomonadota > Gammaproteobacteria > Enterobacterales > Enterobacteriaceae > Pseudocitrobacter > Pseudocitrobacter corydidari. The sequence goes on from NZ_CP087880.1 coordinate 2,363,591, forward strand.
CGACAAACTGGCCGCGATGGGCGTCGGCGAACGTAAAGTGAACTACCGTCTGCGCGACTGGGGTGTTTCCCGTCAGCGTTACTGGGGCGCGCCGATTCCGATGGTAACCCTTGAAGACGGTACCGTTATCCCAACGCCTGAAGATCAGCTGCCGGTTATCCTGCCGGAAGATGTGGTTATGGACGGCATCACCAGCCCAATCAAAGCTGACCCGGAGTGGGCAAAAACCACCGTTAACGGTCAGCCTGCGCTGCGTGAAACCGACACCTTTGACACCTTTATGGAATCTTCATGGTACTACGCGCGCTACACCTGCCCGCAGTATCAGGAAGGCATGCTGGATTCCGACGCGGCCAACTACTGGCTGCCGGTGGATATCTACATTGGCGGTATCGAACACGCCATCATGCACCTGCTCTACTTCCGCTTCTTCCACAAACTGATGCGCGATGCGGGAATGGTGAACTCTGACGAACCGGCTAAACAGTTGCTGTGTCAGGGCATGGTGCTGGCTGATGCCTTCTACTATGTTGGCGCGAACGGCGAGCGTAACTGGGTTTCCCCGGTTGATGCTATCGTTGAACGTGACGAGAAAGGTCGTATCGTGAAAGCGAAGGACGCGGCGGGCCATGAGCTGGTGTATACCGGCATGAGCAAAATGTCCAAGTCCAAAAACAACGGTATCGACCCGCAGGTGATGGTTGAGCGCTACGGCGCAGACACCGTTCGTCTGTTTATGATGTTTGCTTCCCCGGCCGATATGACCCTGGAATGGCAGGAATCCGGCGTCGAAGGGGCTAACCGCTTCCTGAAACGTGTCTGGAAACTGGTTTACGAACACACTTCTCAGGGCCCGGTTGCGGCGCTGAATGTGGATGCGCTGAGCGAAGATCAACAAGCCCTGCGCCGCGACGTTCATAAAACTATCGCCAAAGTCACCGATGATATCGGTCGTCGTCAGACCTTCAACACCGCGATCGCGGCGATCATGGAGCTGATGAACAAACTGGCGAAAGCGCCGGTGGAAGGCGAGCAGGATCGCGCCCTGATGCAGGAAGCGCTGCTGGCGGTTGTGCGTATGCTCAACCCGTTCACGCCGCACGCCAGCTTCACCCTGTGGCGTGAACTGGGAGGTGTTGGCGATATCGACAACGCACCGTGGCCGGTGGCTGACGAAAAAGCGATGGTAGAAAACACCACGCTGGTCGTCGTCCAGGTGAACGGTAAAGTGCGCGGTAAAATCACCGTGGCCGTTGACGCAACCGAAGAACAGGTTCGTGAACGTGCAGGCCAGGAACACCTGGTGGCGAAATACCTTGATGGCGTTACCGTGCGTAAAGTGATTTACGTACCGGGTAAACTCCTTAACCTGGTCGTGGGCTAAGCGCGGGAGGAAGCGTGCGATATCTGACAACTCTGTTGTTATCTTTGGCGGTGCTGGTCACCGCCGGATGCGGCTGGCATCTGCGTAGCACTACGCAGGTTCCCAGCGAAATGAAAACGATGATCTTCCAGTCCGGCGATCCGAACGGCCCGTTAAGCCGTGCGGTACGTAATCAGCTGCGCCTGAACGACATCACCCTGCTGGAAGACAGCACTCTGCGTAAAGATGTGCCGTCGCTGCGTATTATCAGCTCCAGCATTTCGAAAGATACCGCATCCGTGTTCCAGAACGGCCAGACGGCGGAATACCAGATGGTATTAACCGTCCGCGCGTCGGTGCTGATCCCGGGTCAGGATATCTTCCCGATCTCGACCAAAGTGTACCGTTCGTTCTTCGATAACCCGCAGCGCGCGCTGGCGAAAGATGCCGAGCAGACGATTATCATCAACGAAATGTACGATAAAGCGGCCGAACAGCTGATCCGTAAACTGCCGAGCGTACACATCGCCGACAGTAAAACGGCGCCAGATACCGTTCCAATGGCGGAAGAATCGCCGATTGGTCCTGGCCGCGTCTCCACCACTCTGGGTAACTGATGATTCGGTTGTATCCGGAACAACTCCGCGCGCAGCTCTCTGAAGGGCTGCGCGCGGCGTATCTGCTGCTCGGTAACGATCCGTTGCTGCTCCAGGAGAGTCAGGACGCTGTGCGCCATGTAGCCACGGAACAGGGCTTTACCGAGCACCACACCTTCTCCCTCGATGCCAGCACCGACTGGAACGAGATCTTCTCGCTGAGTCAGGCGTTGAGTCTGTTCGCCAGCCGCCAGACGCTGCTGCTACTGCTGCCGGAAAACGGCCCGAACGCCGCCATCAACGAACAGCTGGCACGCCTGGTTTCTCTGCTACATGACGATTTGTTGCTTATTGTTCGCGGCAATAAGCTCACCAAAGCGCAGGAGAATGCGACCTGGGTGACGTCTCTTGCCAGCAATGCCGTTCAGGTGAGCTGTCAGACGCCAGAACAGGCCCAGCTTCCCCGCTGGTTAGCGACGCGCGCGAAACAGCTCAATCTTCAGTTAGATGAACCTGCCAGCCAGCTATTGTGTTACTGCTACGAAGGCAACCTGCTGGCGTTATCGCAGGCGCTGGAGCGTTTATCACTGCTGTGGCCGGACGGCAAACTGACGCTGCCGCGCGTTGAGCAGGCCGTGAATGATGCGGCGCACTTTACGCCCTTCCACTGGGTCGATGCCCTGCTGGCGGGAAAAAGTAAACGCGCCCTGCACATCCTGCAACAGCTACGGCTTGAAGGCAGTGAGCCGGTCATTTTGCTGCGTACCGTGCAACGCGAACTGCTCTTACTGGTGAACCTGAAGCGCCAAAGCGCTCACACGCCGCTGCGCGCCTTGTTTGATAAACATCGCGTCTGGCAGAATCGCCGTGGTCTGGTTGGCGATGCCATTAATCGCCTGAGCGGCGACCAATTACGTCAGGCGGTTACCCTGCTGACGCAGGCGGAACTCACGCTGAAACAAGATTATGGTCAGTCTGTCTGGGCTGAACTGGAAAGCCTGTCGCTACTGCTTTGCCATAAAGCCTTAGCCGACGTATTTATTGACGGATGATATGACAAAGCTCCAGGCCCTGTTTGGCGGTACCTTCGATCCTATTCACTATGGTCATCTGAAGCCGGTAGAAATTCTGGCAAATCAGATAGGGTTATCGCGCATTATTATTATGCCGAATAACGTGCCGCCGCACCGCCCCCAGCCGGAAGCCACCAGCGATCAGCGCAAACATATGGTGGAACTGGCGATTGCCGACAAACCGTTATTTGTGCTGGATGAACGTGAGCTGCGCCGTGACATGCCGTCTTATACCGCGCAAACCTTAAAGGAGTGGCGTGACGAAGAAGGGCCGGAAGCGCCGCTGGCGTTTATTATCGGCCAGGACTCACTGCTGACGTTTCCCACCTGGTATCAGTACGACACTATCCTCGATAACGCACATCTGATTGTGACGCGTCGCCCTGGTTATCCGATGACCATGCAGCAACCAGAGCATCAGCAGTGGCTGGATGATCGGCTGACGCTACGTTCGGAAGATCTGCACGAACAGCCAGCGGGGAAAATCTTCCTTGCAGAGACCCCGTGGTTTGATATCTCCGCCACCATCATTCGCGAGCGATTACAAAACGGCAAATCCTGCGATGAAATGATGCCCGCGCCGGTGCTGGAATACATCATGCAACAGGGCCTGTACCGCTAAATACCTCATTCAACGCCTGGCACAGCCGGGCGTTTTCTTCCCGACTACGAATCGCCACACGGTAATAGCGCCCGTCCAGCCCCGGATAATTCCCACAGCTGCGGATGAGTACATGGCGCGTCAACAGCGCCTGCTGTAAATCCAGGCCCAGAACATTACAGCGTAAGAACAGGTAGTTCGCGCGCCCTTCCCAGACCGTAAGCCCGGAAAAACCTCTCAGTTGCGTCAGCAAACTATCGCGTTCCTGCGCCAGCCACTGCCAGGTTGCCTGCTGATACGCGCGATCCTGCAACACCATCTCCCCCGCCAACGCCGCAAACGCATTGATAGACCAGGGCATCTGGCGCTGACGCATTCGCGCCACGGCGTCTGCGTCGCTGTTCAGCAAATACCCCAGACGCAGCCCCGGAATGGCATAAAATTTGGTCAACGAGCGCAGCACCCAGACATGTGGGTTATTTCCCAGCTGCGGGATCAGCCCTGGTTCATCAGGAAGGAAATCGAGAAACGCCTCATCCACCACCAGCGTTATCGACAGCGCCCGACAGCGTTCGACAATCGCCGCCAGTAATGATGCGTCAGGATAAAGCCCGGTCGGGTTATTGGGTGTACACAGAAACAGGCAATCCAGCTCAGCGGTCAGGGCCGGAAGTATGCGTTCGGTAAGCTGCCAGCCCTCTTCTTCACACAGGGAAAATTCGCGGATCTGACAACCGACCTGCGCCAGCGCGCGTCGATATTCCGCAAACCCTGGCGTCACCAGCATCGCTCGCTGCGGTTGAAGCCCCTGCGCCAGCGTATAAATGGACTCCGTTTCGCCATTACCGGCCAGAATCCACGCAGCGGGAACATCATGATGCGCCGCCAGCTGCTGATGCAGACGCTGATACTCCACATCCGGATAGCGTTCCGCCACGCCAATTTGCGCAATTAGCGCCTCTTTGAGCGGTTCCGGCATACCCAGCGGATTGATATTCGCGCTAAAATCAACGAGCAAAGCGGGGTCAATGCCCAGCAGTTGCGCCGCCTCGCGAATGTTACCACCGTGGGTGCTGGTAAGCTTAGCCATGATACTTCTCCGCCAAAAAGCAGTATCTTACTTCAGTTTGTTGATTCAGGGAGAAACACAATGAAACTCTGGCTGGTTCGTCACGGAGAAACCCAGGCAAACGTCGATGGGCTGTACTCCGGCCACTCGCCTACCCCGCTGACGGCGAAAGGCATCGGGCAAGCCGAAACGCTCGGTACGCTTCTGCAACAGGTGCCTTTTGATCATGTGATGTGCAGCGAACTGGAACGTACGCAGCAAACGGCCCGCCTGCTGCTGGGTAGCAGCCCACTGCAACCCGAAATTGTCCCTCAGCTCAATGAGATGTTTTTTGGCGACTGGGAGATGCGCCATCACCGTGATTTGGTTATTGAAGACGCAGCCAATTATGACGCCTGGTGTAACGACTGGCAGAATGCTATCCCCACCAACGGCGAAGGCTTCCAGGCTTTCTCTGCGCGGGTTAATGTCTTTATCGACAGGCTTCCCGAGTTAGATTACCAGAACCTGCTGCTGGTCAGTCATCAGGGTGTGCTAAGCCTTTTGACCGCACTTTTACTGAAGATGCCTTCATCAGCAATGTGGCATTTTCGCATCGACCAGGGCGCATGGAGCGTGATTGAGTTTACGCCCACGTTTACCACGCTTCGCGTCCTCAATAGCCGCGCGCGCTGGCAGCCAGAAGCGGGATAATCCCGATTTATATCACTGCGCCCGGCGCAGCCATTGACACCCGGCGACAGACTGTTATTCTCCGCAGCCAGAATCATTCCAGATGCAGCTATTGGCAAAAATTGTTTTACAAAAATGGCGATGCATTCGTTATTAATGAATGGGATGATAGCCCGCCTTACGACCCGTCCGGTGACATTTGTCCCGACAACGCCTTCAGTTCGGGTATACTGTCGGGCTCTACGACTATTTTCTTCACACACCCAAGGGGAACACACTTGCAGGGTAAAGCACTCCAGGATTTTGTAATCGACAAAATTGATGACCTGAAAGGTCAGGACATCGTGGCTATCGACGTTCACGGTAAATCCAGCATCACCGATTGCATGGTGATCTGCACTGGCACGTCCAGCCGTCATGTCATGTCTATCGCCGATCATGTTGTTCAGGAATCTCGCGCTGCGGGCTTAATGCCGCTGGGCGTGGAAGGCGAAAACGTCGCCGATTGGGTTGTTGTCGATTTAGGCGATGTGATTGTCCACGTCATGCAGGAAGAGAGCCGTCGCCTGTATGAACTGGAAAAGCTCTGGAGTTAAGTTGTGAAGCTGCAGTTGGTCGCCGTCGGCACCAAAATGCCGGATTGGGTACAAACCGGGTTTACCGAATATCTGCGCCGTTTTCCGAAAGACATGCCGTTTGAGCTGGTAGAAATTCCTGCCGGCAAGCGCGGTAAGAATGCGGACATCAAACGTATTCTCGATAAAGAAGGCGAGCTGATGCTCGCTGCCGCCGGTAAAAATCGCATTGTCACGCTCGATATTCCCGGCAAACCGTGGGATACGCCGCATCTGGCGGTCGAACTGGAGCGCTGGAAGCAGGATGGCCGCGACGTCAGCCTGCTAATTGGCGGGCCTGAGGGGCTTTCTCCGGCCTGCAAAGCCGCCGCTGAACAGAGCTGGTCGCTTTCAAATCTGACGATGCCGCATCCGCTGGTGCGCGTGCTGGTCGCCGAAAGCCTGTACCGGGCGTGGAGCATCACCACTAACCACCCTTACCACCGCGAGTAATGATGACCAGGGTAAATTAAGCAGCGAATGAAACTACAGAATTCTTTTCGCGACTATTCGGCTGAGTCTGCGCTGTTTGTGCGCCGGGCTCTGGTCGCCTTTACGGGGATTTTGCTGCTTACCGGCGTGCTGATCGCTAACCTCTATAATCTGCAGATCGTCCGTTTTACCGATTATCAAACCCGTTCCAACGAGAACCGCATTAAGCTGGTGCCAATAGCGCCAAGCCGCGGCATTATCTACGATCGCAACGGTACCCCGCTGGCGCTCAACCGCACCATCTACCAACTGGAGATGATGCCGGAAAAAGTCGACAGCGTGCAGGACACGCTCGAAGCGCTGCGCGGCGTGGTCGATCTTAACGATGACGACATCGCCAATTTCAAAAAGGAGCGCTCGCGCTCGCATCGCTTTACGTCTATCCCGGTGAAAACCAACCTGACAGAAGTTCAGGTGGCGCGCTTTGCGGTGAATCAGTACCGCTTCCCCGGCGTGGAAGTGAAAGGCTATAAACGCCGCTACTATCCGTTTGGTTCCGCCCTCACCCACGTCATTGGCTACGTCTCAAAAATTAACGATAAAGACGTAGAGCGGCTCGACAAAGACGGCAAGCTGGCAAACTACGCGGCAACGCATGATATTGGTAAGCTCGGTATCGAACGCTATTACGAAGATGTGCTGCACGGCCAGACCGGTTATGAAGAAGTTGAGGTCAACAACCGTGGGCGCGTCATCCGTCAGTTGAAGGAAGTGCCGCCACAGGCCGGGCATGATATCCACCTGACGCTCGATCTTAAGCTGCAGCAGTATATCGAAACGCTGCTGGCCGGCAGCCGTGCGGCAGTCGTGGTTACCGACCCGCGTACGGGCGGCATTCTGGCGCTGGTTTCCATGCCAAGCTATGACCCAAACCTGTTCGTCGATGGTATCTCCAGCAAAGATTACTCCGGGCTGCTGAACGACCCGAATACGCCGCTGGTTAACCGCGCCACCCAGGGGGTTTACCCGCCCGCCTCGACCGTTAAACCGTACGTGTCCGTATCCGCGCTCAGCGCAGGGGTGATCACCCGCAATACCAGCCTGTTTGACCCCGGCTGGTGGCAGTTACCAGGCTCTGAAAAACGCTATCGTGACTGGAAAAAATGGGGCCACGGCCACCTGAACGTAACGAAAGCGCTGGAAGAATCCGCGGATACCTTCTTCTATCAGGTCGCCTATGACATGGGTATTGACCGCCTGTCCGAGTGGATGGGGAAATTTGGCTATGGCCATTACACGGGCATCGACCTTGCGGAAGAGCGCTCTGGTAATATGCCGACCCGTGAATGGAAGCAGAAGCGCTTTAAAAAGCCGTGGTATCAGGGCGATACCATTCCGGTCGGTATCGGGCAGGGCTACTGGACGGCAACGCCGATTCAGATGAGCAAAGCGCTGATGATCCTGATTAACGATGGCGTGGTGAAAGTGCCGCATCTGCTGATGAGCACCACCGAAGCCGGGAAGCAGATCCCCTGGGAGCAGCCACATGAACCGCCGGTCGGTGATATTCATTCCGGCTTCTGGGAAATCGCCAAAGACGGGATGTATGGCGTTGCCAACCGTGGCAACGGTACCGCGCATAAATACTTCGCCAGCGCGCCGTATAAAATTGCGGCCAAGTCCGGTACCGCGCAGGTATTCGGCCTGAAAGCGAATGAAACCTATAACGCGCATAAAATTGCCGAGCGTCTTCGCGACCATAAACTGATGACCGCTTTCGCGCCGTACAACGATCCGAAAGTTGCCGTTGCCATTATTCTGGAGAACGGCGGCGCAGGCCCGGTAGTAGGGACGATTATGCGTCAAATTCTCGACCACATTATGCTTGGCGATAACAACACCGATTTACCAGCCGAAAATCCGGCCGCATCGGCGGCGGAGGACCAATAAACATGACGGATAATCCGAACAAAAAATCGCTGTGGGATAAAATCCACATCGATCCGGCCATGATGCTGATCCTGCTGGCGCTGCTGACCTACAGTTCGCTGGTCATCTGGAGCGCGAGCGGCCAGGACATCGGCATGATGGAGCGTAAAATCGGCCAGATCGCCATGGGTCTGGTTATCATGGTGGTGATGGCGCAAATCCCGCCGCGCGTGTACGAAGGCTGGGCGCCGTGGCTCTATATCTTCTGTATTATCCTGTTGGTGGCGGTTGATGCCTTCGGCGCGATTTCGAAGGGCGCACAGCGCTGGCTCGACCTCGGCGTGGTGCGCTTCCAGCCGTCAGAGATAGCCAAGATCGCCGTCCCGCTGATGGTCGCTCGCTTTATTAACCGAGATGTCTGCCCGCCGTCTTTGAAAAACACCGGTATCGCGCTAATACTCATCTTCATGCCAACGCTGCTGGTCGCGGCGCAGCCTGATCTCGGAACATCCATTCTGGTTCTGCTCTCCGGTTTATTTGTGCTGTTCCTCTCCGGCCTGAGCTGGCGACTTATCGGCATCGCCGTAGTACTTATCGCCGCCTTTATTCCGATATTATGGTTCTTCCTGATGCACGACTATCAACGTCAGCGCGTCATGATGCTGCTCGATCCGGAATCAGACCCGCTCGGCGCGGGCTATCATATTATTCAGTCTAAAATTGCGATAGGCTCCGGCGGTCTGCGTGGCAAAGGCTGGCTGCACGGCACCCAGTCGCAGCTGGAATTCCTGCCTGAACGTCACACCGACTTTATCTTCGCCGTTCTGGCGGAAGAACTGGGGCTGATTGGCATTCTGGTACTGCTGGCGCTGTACGTGCTGCTGATTATGCGTGGGCTGTGGATTGCCGCCCAGGCGCAAACTACCTTTGGCCGCGTCATGGCCGGTGGCCTGATGCTGATTTTATTCGTTTATGTCTTTGTAAATATTGGTATGGTAAGTGGCATTCTTCCGGTGGTGGGCGTTCCGCTACCGCTGGTCAGCTACGGGGGCTCGGCCCTTATTGTACTGATGGCCGGGTTCGGTATCGTCATGTCGATACACACCCACAGAAAAATGTTGTCGAAAAGCGTCTAAGAGGTGCTCAATGCAAAAGCTTTGGCTGGGGATCTGCATCGCAGCAGGATTGCTGGCAGGTTGTTCGAATGATGATGTGCAACAAAAAACCGTCACCGTTCCGCAGCCCGCAGTATGTAATGGCCCGATAGTGGAAATCAGCGGGGCCGATCCGCGCTTTGAGCCGCTGAGCGCCACCGCAAACCAGGATTACCAGCGCGACGGTAAAAACTACAAAATCGTGCAGGATCCTGCCAACTTCAGCCAGGCGGGTTTTGCCGCTATCTACGACGCTGAACCCGGAAGCAATCTGACGGCGACGGGCGAAGCGTTCGATCCGACGCAAATTACCGCCGCACACCCAACGCTACCGGTGCCGAGCTACGCGCGCGTCACCAACCTGGCGAATGGGCGAATGATCGTCGTGCGCATCAACGATCGCGGCCCGTACGGTAACGATCGCGTGATTTCCCTTTCCCGCGCGGCAGCCGATCGTTTGAATACGTCAAACAACACCAAAGTGCGTATCGATCCGATTATCGTAGCCCAGGACGGCACGCTTTCCGGCCCAGGCATGGCCTGTACAACCGTTGCGAAACAGACTTACGCCTTACCCAGCCGCCCGGATCTGAGCGGTGGGTTAGGTAGCGCATCATCAGCGCCGCAGGCCTCTGTGCCGCAGGGCGATGTGCGCGCCATCAGCAACGATACGCTGAAACCTGAAGACACCGCGGGTGCGCCCGTCAGCAGCAGCGGTTTCCTCGGTGCCCCTACTCCGCTTAACAACGGTGTGCTGGAAAGCAGCGAGCCAACCCAACCCGTGCAAACTGCCGCACCGGTAACCGCGCCCGCCGCAACGCCTGCCCCTGCGGCTGTCGCTGCACCCGTGGCTACGCCTGCCGCGACCGGCGATTTTGTAGTGCAGGTTGGTGCCGTCAGCGATCAAACGCGTGCCCAACAGTATCAACAGCGCCTGAGCCAGCAGTTCTCTGTGCCGGGACGTGTCACGCAGAACGGTGCCGTCTGGCGTATTCAACTGGGCCCGTTCAGCAGCAAAGGCGAAGCCAGCACCTTACAACAACGTTTGCAGAGCGAAGCCCAGCTGCAATCGTTTATCACTCGCGCCAACTAAGATGTAGCCAGGCTTCCGATACCGTTTGCTAATGAATGTAAAAGTCATTAACAAAGTCGTATACGATGTCGGATGCCTGCCCGTACTGCATTTGCTATAGTAAGGCACTTTTTTTAATTCCATAAACGGACGTCGTTGTTCTGACCATGAAGACCTCTCTTTCTGCTTGCTTACTTATCCCAGCGCTCTCAGTCGCCGTACTGACCTCCGCTGCCCATGCCGATGATTTAAACATCAAAACCATGATCCCGGGCGTACCGCAGATTGACGCGGAGTCCTACATCCTGATCGACTACAACTCAGGCAAAGTTCTGGCGGAACAGAACGCCGACGCCCGCCGCGACCCGGCCAGTCTGACTAAAATGATGACCAGCTACGTTATCGGTCAGGCGATGAAAGCGGGTAAATTTAAAGAATCCGATCTGGTTACCATTGGCAACGACGCATGGGCCACCGGCAACCCGGTGTTCAAAGGCTCTTCACTGATGTTCCTGAAACCTGGCATGCAGGTTCCGGTATCTCAGCTGATCCGCGGTATCAACCTGCAATCCGGTAACGACGCCTGCGTGGCGATGGCCGACTTCGTGGCAGGCAGCCAGGACTCCTTCGTGGGTCTGATGAACAGCTACGTTAGCGCACTGGGTCTGCAAAACACTCATTTCCAGACCGTTCACGGCCTGGACGCTGACGGTCAGTACAGCTCCGCGCGTGATATGGCGAAAATCGGTCAGGCGCTGATCCGCGACGTGCCGAACGAATACACCATCTATAAAGAGAAAGAGTTCACCTTTAACGGTATCCGCCAGACCAACCGCAACGGCCTGCTGTGGGATAACAGCCTGAACGTTGACGGTATCAAAACCGGTCACACCGATAAAGCAGGCTATAACCTGGTGGCCTCCGCAACCGAAGGCCAGATGCGTCTGATCTCCGCGGTGATGGGTGGGCGTACCTTTAAAGGCCGCGAAAGCGAAAGTAAAAAACTGCTGACCTGGGGATTCCGCTTCTTCGAAACCGTCAGCCCGCTGAAAGCCGGTAAAGAGTTCGCCTCTGAGCCCGCCTGGTTCGGTGACAGCGATCGTGCTTCCCTCGGCGTGGACAAAGACGTTTATCTGACCATCCCGCGTGGGCGCATGAAAGATCTGAAAGCCAGCTATGTGCTGACCTCCACCGAACTGCACGCACCGCTGCAGAAAAACCAGGTCGTGGGCACCATTAACTTCCAGCTGGATGGCAAAACAATTGAACAGCGTCCGCTGGTGGTGCTGCAGGAAATTCCGGAAGGTAACTTCTTCGGCAAAATCATTGATTACATTAAATTAATGTTCCATCACTGGTTTGGTTAAAAATCACCCACTTGAAAGTGTGATTTCGATCCCCATATACTATGTAACGTTAAGCAACTCCCGCCTGTCCGGCGGGAGTTGTTCTTTTTACCACTGGAGCTGACATGAAAACCAAACTGAACGAACTGCTTGAATTCCCGACTCCCTTTACTTACAAAGTGATGGGTCTGGCGAAACCTGAGTTGGTTGACCAGGTGGTGGAAGTGGTACAGCGCCATGCGCCTGGTGATTACTCTCCGCAGATAAAACCGAGCAGCAAAGGCAACTACCACTCGGTGTCCATTACCATCAACGCGACGCATATTGAGCAAGTGGAGACGCTGTACGAAGAGTTAGGCAATATCGAAATTGTTCGTATGGTGCTGTAATCCCTGCCACGTTACCCGGCCTGCCGGGTAACGTTAATTGTTTGTGATATACTCCTCGTCCATGAATTCCTCTCTCTACGGAGATGCTGTTTTGGACACCAATACCCTTCTCATCCGCCAGCTTGGCTTACAGCCGTACGAACCCGTATCGCAGGCCATGCATGAATTCACCGATCAACGCGACGACACCACGCTCGATGAAATCTGGCTGGTTGAGCATCACCCTGTCTTTACTCAAGGTCAGGCCGGTAAAGCGGAACATGTACTGGTGCCGGGCGATATCCCCGTCATTCAAAGCGACCGTGGCGGCCAGGTGACTTATCACGGGCCGGGTCAGCAGGTGATGTACGTGTTGCTGAATCTGAAGCGTCGTAAGCTGGGCGTGCGTGAACTGGTGACGCTGCTGGAACAAACGGTGGTGAATACCCTGGCGGAATGCGGTATTGACGCGCATCCGCGCGCCGATGCGCCGGGTGTTTACGTGGGTGAGAAAAAAATCTGCTCTCTGGGGCTGCGTATTCGTAAAGGGTGTTCGTTCCACGGCCTGGCGCTGAATATTGCGATGGATTTATCGCCCTTCCTGCGCATTAATCCTTGTGGTTACGCCGGTATGGAGATGACTCAGGTACAGCAGTGGAAAGCTGATGCCACGCCTGACAATATTGCACCGCTTTTAGTCTCGCATTTTTTAGCGCTGCTAAACAATCCACCGCACGAATATATTCACGCTTAATATATTTCCCTCCCGGCCTGGCATTATCGTTGGGCTGTGGATATTTCCCTCCCCTTCCTCTTTACAAGAATATCAAACTTCTATATTTTCTCTCCAGTCAATCATAAGAAATTAACATTAAAGACTTCCACAGCAACCACACAATAAAGATAACTCATTGAATATATAAGATTAAAATAAAAAAATAGCGAAATTAATATTTTTGCACAACCGATAATAATAACAACACAAGTAACAAAGTATTCACCAGGTGAATATATACAGGGTAAATAGAGTGGAACATCAGCAATCGTTAGAAAATAAATCACCGCCTCGTATCGATAATGATACAACCCAGATTTTCCGCACCTTGCGTAATATTGATCTTAATTTGCTGACGATTTTTGAAGCGGTCTATGTCCATAAGGGGATTGTTAACGCAGCGAAAGTGTTAAATATCACGCCGTCTGCCATCAGCCAGTCGATTCAAAAACTGCGTGGTCTTTTCCCTGATCCGCTCTTTATCCGTAAAGGTCAGGGAGTGACGCCAACGGCCTATGCCACTCATCTGCATGAATATATTAGCCAGGGGCTGGAGTCGATACTTGGCGCGCTGGATCTTACCGGCAGTTATGATAAACAGCGTATCCTCACCATTGGTACGCCGCCCTCCGTCGGGGCGCTTATCATGCCTGCGATTTACCAGGCCATTAAAGAAAACTACCCGCAGATTCTGGTACGTAATATTGCCATCATCGACACAGGCAACCAGCTCAGCCAGTTCCAGACGGATTTAATCATCGACAGTCATGCTCAGACAATGCCTGCGCTTTACAGCCACACGCTGTTCCGCGACCCGCTGGTGCTGGTTTGTCGCCATGGGCACCCCATTTTACAGCAGCCGGTCACCCTGACATTGCTGAAGGCATATGAATATACGCTGCTGACGCCCGATGGCAGCAGCCACAGCAGCCTGCATAAACGTATTCATGAGATGCTGCCAGACCGACAGGTGAGTTTCAGCAGTTACAATTTGTTCACCATTGCGTCACTGATTGGCGGCAGCGACCTGCTGGGGATCATGCCGCGTCGGTTCTTCTCTCTCTTTCGCCAGTGCTGGCCGCTGGCCAGCATTGATTTTGCGCCCATTCAGCAAGAAGAAGTCGAGTTTTCATTGCATTACAACAAGCTCAGCCTGCGAGATCCGGTTTTACAGGGTATCATTGATGTCATTCGCCAGGCATTCTGAACGCGAAAACAGTTAGCCCGTCCGATAACTAAAAAGCATAAAACAACAACTATTTTACAATTTGCCGCACTGGCAGGCTGCTTTGACACCCGTTTCAATGGTATACTGCTTACAATGAATTCAAAAATAGTTGATAAATGCAACATTTCATTGAATTGAAACGCTTTCCTTAAAGACTCGCAACTGGAACACGCACGCTATGAGTAAACCCATTGTGATGGAACGCGGTGTTAAGTACCGCGACGCCGATAAAATGGCACTTATCCCGGTCAAAAACGTGGCCACCGAGCGCGAAGCGCTGCTACGCAAACCCGAGTGGATGAAAATCAAACTTCCGGCGGACTCCTCCCGTATTCAGGGTATCAAAGCGGCGATGCGCAAGAATGGCCTGCACTCTGTTTGCGAAGAAGCCTCTTGCCCGAACCTGGCGGAATGTTTTAACCACGGCACCGCGACATTCATGATTCTGGGTGCTATCTGTACCCGCCGTTGCCCGTTCTGTGACGTTGCCCACGGTCGCCCGGTCGCGCCGGATGCCAACGAACCAGGCAAACTGGCGCAAACCATCGCCGACATGGCGCTGCGTTATGTGGTCATCACCTCCGTTGACCGTGATGACCTGCGCGACGGTGGTGCTCAGCACTTTGCCGATTGCATCAGCGCCATCCGCGAGAAAAGCCCAACGATTAAAATTGAGACGCTGGTTCCTGACTTCCGTGGTCGTATGGATCGCGCGTTAGAGATCCTGACGGCAACCCCGCCAGATGTCTTTAACCACAACCTGGAAAACGTGCCGCGTATCTACCGCCAGGTGCGTCCGGGCGCGGATTACAACTGGTCGCTGAAGCTGCTGGAACGCTTTAAAGAAGCGCACCCGGAAATCCCAACCAAGTCTGGCCTGATGGTCGGCCTGGGTGAAACCAACGCAGAAATCATCGAAGTGATGCGCGATCTGCGTCGCCACGGCGTCACCATGCTGACGCTGGGTCAGTATTTGCAGCCAAGCCGCCATCACCTGCCGGTACAGCGTTATGTGAGCCCGGATGAGTTTGAAGAGATGAAAGCGGAAGCGCTGGCGATGGGCTTCACCCACGCCGCATGCGGCCCGTTCGTTCGTTCCTCCTATCACGCCGATCTTCAGGCGAAAGGGATGGAAGTGAAATAAACGCAGACGCAGCGTTTTACGAAGCCGTTGCTTTTAAGCAGCGGCTTTTTTATACCGGCATTAGAAACATCTGATTGCAACTTAATACCTTTCGTCATATTTCAGGTATCAAAAAAGGCCATTGCGTTTTCGCGTTGGCCTTTTTTACAGGCAACTATCGCCTGCTATAACGCATGCACCTGCTTGACGCAGAATTTATCCGCATGCCCTATTCAATGTCTGCTGCTTACTCTTTGTGAGAGAGTTTTTCCGCCGGGATGTCATCCGCATCAACGCTCTTCTTGGCGCTGACGTCATCCTCGTTCATGGCTTTCTTGAAGCCCTTGATTGCTGAGCCCAAATCGCCGCCCAGCGTACGTAATTTTTTGGTACCAAACACCAGAACAATCAGTGCTGCGACAACCAGCAGTTTGGTAATACTAATCTCACCCATAGATACCTTCTTCTCTAAAACAGGCTGCAAAATGCGTTAAATGACCATAGCGTATTAACGGTCATCTTACCGCGCGCACACAATAGCAATCTGTAACAAGGTGAATCAAGTGTTGTTTAAAAAAACGTCACAGTAATTGCGGTAGCGCAAAACGCCGGTTGGTTAATACCGGTAATTGTGCGCGAACCTCTTGCACCTGCTGCTGAAAGACTTCCGTCATTATAAGTTGCGGCGTCGCTCCGGCACCAGCGAGCGTAACACCCAGCGGGTCGATAATACGGCTCTGGCCGATATTCCGACTGCCACATTCGCCCGAGGCGACGATATAACAGGTCGTATCCAGCGCGCGTGCCGCCAGAAGCGTTGACCAGTGATGCTCCTTTAGCGGCCCGCGAACCCATGCCGCCGGTAGAACCAGCAGATCGGCGCCCTGAAGTGCCAGGCTTAACGCCAGTTCCGGAAAGCGTAGATCGTAGCAGGTCATTAACCCCGCGCGCATTTCGCCAACCTCAAGCAGCGGCGGCACTACACTACCGGCATCCACGAGCCTGGACTCCTGCACGTTGAACGCGTCATAGAGGTGCAGCTTCTGATACTGCGCAATCACCTCTCCGCCACGCAGCGCCACTAGCGTATTCACGGCCCTGCCCGCCGTAGAGGGCACGTGCAGCGTCAGGATGGTCGTCAGGTTATCCTGACGGCTCTGAGCCTTCAGTTGCTGCATAAAGCCGCCATTGAGCATCTGAGCGGATTTCACGCTGAGATCGGGGTCGGCGATGTCGCGCGCCAGCAACGCCTCAGGCAGTACCAGCAATGAGACGCCACGTTCTGCTGCCGTGCGCATCAGCGCGACGCACTCCTGCGCGTTGGCCTGCCAGTCGGCAGAAACGCTAAATTGACCCGCAGCAACCCACATATGACGTCCTCTTTTTTACGTTGGTTCTGGCAAGATTAGCAGCTTCAACGCTAAACTCACCCACTTCGATGGTTTGAAAACAGGAAAAATCAGGTGTTCAACGTTCTCCTGGCAGTTTTTATCGGCGGCGGAACCGGTAGCGTCGCGCGCTGGATGCTCAGCACCCGGCTCAACCCTATGCATCATGCGCTGCCGATTGGCACGCTAACGGCAAACCTGCTGGGCGCGTTTATCATTGGTGCGGGGCTGGCGTGGTTTAACCGAATGACGCATATCGACCCAATGTGGAAACTGCTGATCACCACAGGGTTCTGCGGCGGTTTAACCACCTTCTCCACCTTTTCGGCGGAAGTGGTCTTTCTGTTACAGGCGGGGAAGCCGGGATGGGCACTGCTGAATGTCGGGGTTAATCTGCTGGGCTCGTTTGCGATGACCGCCCTGGCCTTCTGGCTGTTTAACGCCAGCCGATAAATGGACGAAAAAAAACCCGCGATTAGGCGGGTTTTGAATTCTGACTGCTAATGCGCTGATTACAGAGCGATTACGTTAGCAGCAGAAGGGCCTTTGGCACCGTTAGTGATTTCGAACTCTACACGCTGACCTTCAGCCAGAGTTTTGAAACCATTGGTCTGGATTGCAGAGAAGTGTACGAACACGTCTTTGCTGCCATCTTCCGGAGTAATGAAACCGAATCCTTTGGACTCATTAAACCACTTAACGTTACCTTTAATCTTAGACATCAAAATTACCTTTATATGAAAAAACGACACAAATGCTGTGTCAGGTATCAGTACAACAATAATGCTGCGTTTTGTCTAGTGCAGGTTAGCTAAAAAGTGATAAATGTCTCTAACTTTTATACGGGGGTTGACTTTAATTCGAGTTTGTTAGCAACCCAGTCAACCCCACTGCTCCCGTGCGCAAAACCAGGATTAAAACTGGAAGCGCATCCAGGCGAAGTAAACGTTACCGTTGTTGTAGGTACCCGGTATGTAGGTCATCTGGAAGGTTGCCGGGCCATAGCCGATTGACGCCATCGGCAGCAGCACCGGAATCGGCACATAGTTGTAGTTGTCACGCGCCGTCACCCCGACGGTGTAGCCGAGACCCAGACGGAAATTATCGTCGCTTAGCGGTCGCCAGGTTTTCTCCCAGCCGTAGCCGCCAATTGGCTCCCATTTGTTCCAGGAGTCTTTAAACGCCATCAGATAGATGCCGTGCCAGTTCCCTTTTTCATCCCAGCGTGAGACACCAAAACCCGCGCCCCATGGACGTTCGTTGTAACGATCGGTTTTCTCTTTATCGTAGGCAAAGCGCGCATGCCAGGTGATTGCCGGAACATAGAGATCGTAATGCTGGGGCTCATCCCAGGTTTGCGCAATATTATCGTTGAGCGTGGAGAAGCCGTTGCGCACCGATTCGGTAAATGAGGCATTCGCTGCAGGCAGAATGCAGAGTTGAGCCGCAATTAGCGCAGCCACTAAATAAATTCGTTTGAGCATTAACACGTTAGCATTACCAAAGCTTATTACATAATAGAAATAGCGTACCAATGCTAACCTTAATCAAGGCTTAACAATATCGGGTTATTCTTTATTTTAGGGTAATTCTTAGTAAATAAAGTAAAGTAATTAAGCACCCCGCAGGGTGCTTGTATTCATTGTTTACGGTGGATGATGCGATAAAGCGCAGGAATAACCAACATCGAGAGTAACGGTGCGGAAATCATCCCGCCGATCATCGGCGCGGCAATCCGGCTCATCACTTCCGAGCCCGTACCGCTGCCCCACATGATAGGCAGCAGGCCCGCCATGATAGTCGCCACCGTCATCACTTTCGGACGTACACGCAGCACCGCCCCCTCATGAATCGCGCGCATTAATAGTGGCGTACCGCCATCAGGATCGGATTTACGATGTTTCTCAAGCGCGTGATTCAAATAGAGCACCATAATCACGCCGAATTCAGCAGATACGCCTGCAAGCGCGATAAATCCTACCGCACCGGCGACGGAAAGATTATATCCCAGCAGCCATAACAGCCAGACGCCGCCAATCAGCGAAAAGGGAAGTGTTCCCATTATCAGTAATACATCTGAAATACGTCTAAAGGTTAACCAAAGTAGTGTAAAAATAATCACTAAGGTTACCGGAAGGACTATTTTCAGTTTTGCCGTAGCGCGTTCAAGATATTCAAATTGCCCGGACCAGGAGAGCGTTACTCCCTGCGGCAAAGTCACCTGCTCCGCGACACGCTGCTGCATCTCATCCACCGCCGACTTCAGATCGCGTCCGCGTAAATCGACATAGATCCAGTTCGACAGACGCGCATTCTCGCTTTTCAGCATCGGCACGCCTTCGGTGATACGAATATCTGCCAGTTCGCTGAGCGCCACCTGGCTACCATTGGCCGTCACCACCGGCATTGCCCGCAGTTTGTCGATATTATCGCGCCATTCGCGCGGATAACGGATGTTAATGGGATAGCGTTCGCGCCCTTCGATTGTCTGACCAACGTTCTCGCCGCCCACCAGCGTCGACACCAGCGATTGCAGCTCTTTCACCGACACGCCATAGCGCGCTGCCTGCTGGCGATTGATGGCGATATCAACATAACGTCCGCCGGAAAGCCGCTCGGCCAGCGCGGACGTCACGCCAGGCACGCCTTTTACCACCTGCTCAATTTCGCGGGCGACACGTTCGATATCCGCCAGGTTGTTCCCGTTCACTTTGATCCCCACCGGGCTCTTGATGCCTGTCGCCAGCATATCGAGACGGTTGCGGATCGGCGGTACCCAGACGTTGGCAATCCCCGGTACTTTCACCGTTTTATCCAGCTCCTCAACCAGTTTGTCCGGCGTCATGCCCGGTCGCCACTGGTCGCGAGGTTTAAACTGAATGGTGGTTTCCAGCATGGTCAGCGGCGCAGGGTCGGTTGCCGTTTCCGCGCGCCCGGCCTTACCAAACACGCTCGCTACTTCCGGCACGCTTTTAATCAGCCGGTCGGTTTGTTGCAGCAGGCGGCTCGCTTCGCGTGCAGAAATACCCGGAAGCGTAGACGGCATATAGAGCAAATCCCCCTCGTCGAGCGGCGGCATAAATTCGCTGCCCAACTGGCTAAGCGGCCAGAGCGTCATGCCCAGCAGCAGCAACGCTAGCGCCAGTGTCGCCTTCGGCCAGGCCAGCACTTTATCAAGCAGCGGTTCATAGGCGCGAATCAGCCAGCGGTTGATCGGGTTGGCTTGCTCATCCGGAATTTTTCCGCGAATAAAATAGCCCATCAGCACCGGCACTAAGGTGATGCCAAGCCCCGCAGCCATCGCCATCGCCCAGGTTTTGGTGAATGCCAGCGGCGCAAACATCTTCCCTTCCTGCGCTTCCAGCGAGAAGACCGGAATAAACGACAACGTGATGATCAGCAGACTGCAAAACAGCGCGGGCCCCACTTCGGTCGCCGCTTGCCCGGCAATGTGCCAGTAATCAGGGCCGGAAGGCGTTTTATCGGGATGATCGTGTCGCCACTGTTCCAGTACTTTATGCATGTTTTCGATCATCACGATCGCCGCATCCACCATGGCACCGATGGCTATCGCAATCCCACCCAGCGACATAATGTTGGCGTTGATCCCCTGATAGTGCATGACGATAAACGCACCAAGTATGCCCAGCGGTAGCGAGACAATCGCCACCAGCGCCGAGCGGAAATGGAACAGAAACAGGGTACACACCAGAGCAACGACGATAAACTCTTCAATCAGCTTATGGGTTAACGTTTCGATCGCGTGGTCGATAAGCTGCGAACGGTCGTAAACCGGGACGATCTCCACGCCTTCCGGCAAGGTTTTTTGCAGCGACTGAAGTTTCGCTTTCACGTCCATAATGGTCTGACGGGCATTCTTGCCATAACGCATGATGATAATGCCGCCGGCCACTTCCCCTTCGCCGTTAAGCTCCGCGACGCCGCGCCGAATTTCCGGCCCCATCCGCACATCGGCGACATCCGCCAGCAGCACCGGCACACCATCGCGGCTGGTCACCACTACCTTGCGGAACTCATCAAGCGAATGCAGATAACCGGTGGTGCGCACCATGTATTCCGCTTCGCCCATCTCCATCAGCGCACCGCCGCCCTCCTGGTTGGCGGATTTCAGCGCATCGACAATTTGCTGATGCGTCACGTTTAGCGCCCGCATCCGCGTCGGATCGGCAATCACCTGATACTGGCGCACCATCCCGCCGACGCTGGCGACTTCCGAAACGTTGGGTACGGTTTTCAGCTCGTACTTGAGCGTCCAGTCCTGGAGCGCGCGCAGATCCGCAAGGCTGTGTTTGCCCGTGCGGTCAACCAGCGCATACTCGTAAATCCAGCCCACGCCCGTGGCATCTGGCCCTAATGCCACCGTGACGCCTTCCGGCATTTGCGCCTGAATCTGGCTCAGATACTCCAGCACGCGCGAACGCGCCCAGTAAAGGTCGGTACCGTCTTCAAACAACACGTATACATAGGCGTCGCCAAACATCGAAAAGCCACGCACCGTCTTCGCGCCAGGCACCGAAAGCATGGTGGTGGTAAGCGGATAAGTGACCTGATCTTCAATAATCTGCGGCGCTTTTCCCGGATAGCTGGCGCGAATGATCACCTGCACATCAGAGAGATCCGGCAGTGCATCCAGCGGCGCGCGCTGCACCGCCCATGCGCCCCACAGTGCCATCCCCAGCGCCGCGAAAATCACCAGCAGGCGATTACGCAACGCAGCACGAATCACGGCGGCAATCATTTCTCGCCTCCCGTCATTGGCATCCATTGTGAAATCAGCGGCCCCTGTTCATCATCCAGCGTAAAGTGGAACATGATGTTATCGCCGGTTTTTGGTTTTGCCGCACGGGCATCAAGGATGAAGTCCATGGTCATCGCGCCCCAATGCAGCGCGGGAATCGGCTGGTGAGACAGCGTGACCGTGTTCCCTTCGATGGCCTTGACAACGCCGTTACCAACATACTCTGGCACCTTTTTCGTTTCCTGCGGCAAGGCGCTGCGCAGGCTGGCTTCGGAATCAATCAGGAACTGGCCGGAGGTCACCACCTTATCGCCCTCTTTCAGCCCCTCTTTTACTTCCGTCCAGCCGTTGGCGGTTACGCCAGTGGTGACACGTACCGGTGCGAAGTGCCCGTCGCCGGTGGCGACAATCACCCGATTTTCACTGCCGGTGGCAATCAGCGCTTCTTCCGGAATAGCCAGCACCGGCGGCTGCGCGGATTCATCCTGCAAACTCACGGTTAAAAACATACCGGGCTTCAGTTTGTGCTGCGGGTTATCCAGCACAATGCGCGCTTTCAGCGTACGCGTGGTGGTGTCCATCTGCGGCAGCAGTTCGCTCACCTTGCCGTGGAACTGCTCGCCCGGCCAGCCGTCAGCACTCGCCACGACGTCACTGCCCGGCGTCAGGCGTTGCGCCTGGGTTTGTGGGTAATCAATCACCACCCATACCGGGTCCTGGCTTGCCAGTTCAAACAGCGGCGCGGTAGCGGTCACCTGTGCACCTTCACGCGTGTCGAGTTTCGACACGTAACCCTCCTGCTCGGCACGCAGCACCATCCGCGACTGCGGCTTGCCGCTGCGTTCCACCTGGCGAATCACGGATTCCGGCATAAAGGTCAGCGTCAGGCGCTCACGAGCGGCCCGGCTGAGCGCGGCATCGCCAAGTTGACGCACGGCCAGATACTCCTGCTGCGCCGCCGTCCAATCGGGGATCCACAGCTGCGCCAGCGGCTCACCGGCTTTCACCCACTGCTGCGGGGCGCGAACAAACAGTTTCTCGACGACGCCGTTGGCCGGAGACGGAATAATTTGCAGGCTACGCTCATCGGTGGTGACCGTGGCAAATGCGGAAAAAGGCTGCACCAGCGCACGTTTTTCCACACTGCCGATCCGCATGCCGAGACTTTGCTGCTGTTGCGGGCTAATGCTAACGCCGCCGTTATCCGGCGTTTCATCGGCATAGCGCGGCACCAGTTGCATATCCATAAACGGTGATTTCCCCGGCTTATCAAAACGCTGTCCGGGGACCATTGGGTCATACCAGTAAAGCACTTTGCGCGCTGTAGAATCCGGGGCGGCGGAGTCTGTCGCCGGGCTACGATGCCCGGTGTAATAGCCCGCTCCCGCCGCCAGTACGGCCACAATCGCCAGCGTCAGTAAGTTCTTGTTCATAGCGCCAGCTCCTGCGGAATTAAATAGTGAATGGCCGCCCAGGTGCGGGCGACGTCGCGTTCGGCCTGACTGGTGGCAAGGGTGCTGTCCAGCACATCGCGACGTGCGGCCAGCAAGGAGGAAAGGTCAGACTGCCCGGCGCGATACTGGGCGGTCAGTAAGGAAAGACGCTGCTGCTGAAGTGGTAGTGTTTCATCGCGCAGGCGCAACCAGATATTTTGCGCGGCCTGATATTCGGCAATCAGCGAGCTAATCTGGGCGGCGTGATCGCGCTCGGTCAGCGAAAGCTGGTCGTTCGCCTGCATAGTGCGAGAGACATCCGCCGCGTAATCTTTATCCTGCCGTTTATCTTTGAACAGCGGCAAATCGACGGTAAACATCACGCCCGCCATATCGTCATACCCTTCCGAGCGATGGCCGTAGTACACCTCGACATCGACATCGGGGATGGCAGCCACCGCCGACTGCGCCGAACGCGCTTTGGCTTCGTTGGCTTCCCGCGCGGCGGCAATCACTTCCGGGTGCTGATCCACACCGGCCAGCAGCGTGGCTTCATCCGCAGGCAGGCGCTGATACGGCGGGAGCGCGCCGGAAACCGATTCAATCGGCTGACCGGTAAACTTCATCAGTTTTGCCCGCGCCACCTGCACATCGCGCTCCGCCAGAGTGACGTTATTGCGCATGGCATTCAACGTCACCTTCAGCGCCAGTACGCTGTCCGGCGCAGCGGTTCCGCTGCCGACGCTGGCACGCTGCGTGCCCTGCTGTCGCTCGGTTTCCACCACCAGCTTTTTGGCCGATTGCAGCGCTTTTTGCGAGAGCGCGAGATCGAGCCACGCCTGCGCGGTGTCGCGTTGCAGGGCGGCGCGAATCGCTTCTGATTTCGCGCTAACGCTTTGCGCCTGCGCCTGTAACGTCTGCGCTTTGCGTTCGCGTTTTTCGGCGCTGACGTAGCGCTGCATGATGCCCACGCGCTGCATGGTCATCCCTTCGCGGGTCAGACGTTGATTATTACTGCCCTGCACCGGGACGTTTTCAATGCCAAATTTCAGTTTCGGATCCGGCAATTCACCGGCGGAATCGGCCATATTTTCCAGCGCTCTGGCTTCATTGCGATTAGCAGAAAGTTCGGCGGAATAGCGCTGGGCTTGCGACAGAGTTTGCGTGAGTGTCCATGACTCCGCCTGCACGGCGGAGCCAAAAAACCCAAGCAACACTCCGCCGAGCCAAAGGCTCAACGTGCGTTGTTTCATGTCACCTCCGGCTTAGCGGTGCGGGTTCAGGGATACAATCTGGTAACCGCTATCACCTTCGGTAAAGGTGAAATCCACCTCCTCGCCCACGCGTTGCGCGGTCACGGGTTGGCTTGTCGGTTGAGCAAATTGCATCGTCATCGCAGGCCAGTTCAGCGCGGGGATGGGATGATGGGCAATGGTGATGGAAGTGGGGGTCACTTTTTTGATAACACCTTCCCCCTGCCAGCTGGCGGCGGACGGCATGGTCATTGTGGCGTGTGCGCTCATATCGTGCGCAGAAACGGAAAATGCAGATACCGCAAACAGTACGCCAGCCAGCGCACGAGTATAAATTGCAGACATAGTAAACTCCTGATAATCGTTAATTAATTGATAGTTAAACGGATTATCAGGTTTCTATTCGCGGAACCGGCAAAAGCGGATCGTTGCCGGAGGCCCTGCGGCGGGAGGTGCCAGTGACCACGCGTCTTCCTGAGCGGCTTCACAAGTCGGCATAACTAACGCCAGGCTGGAAACCACCGGAATCGCGACTAAAGAGGAGTTATCGAGCGTTTTTTGCGAGGAGTCGGGCACACAGTGTTGCCCGCACAGCGACATGTTGTTTTCCGTCGCATGCGATGACATCTGGTGATCCATATGCTGGATCATCGCCGCCTCGCCCGCCGGGCTTAACTGACAGTCATGAGAAGCAATTGCTACCTGGCACTGGATAAACCAAAAACCGAACGCGAGCAGAAGCATCAGAAAATGTTTTCTGATGAAGCGTAAGCGCCAGTTCCAGGATGCGTACATAATCACGATTCGGTTAATGAAAGTAACCGGAGTATACGCAGGCAATATTCGTGAAATAAAGACTTTTTTAATTGCTTTACGATTCAACAAACTGGAAATAATTATAACAATTAATTCACTTATTGCTTTCGAATACGCCCTGCACCGCTATAATCAAGAGGTTTTCAGCTTTGTGATTTACTCGATCAATTGCCTGTTGTATTACTACAAATAATCATTTTATTGATTTCCATCAGCAAGTATTGTCGCTTATTTCGGCACATTCCCTTTATTATTCTTTTTTATGCGCCATTTGTAGCGCATATTTTCGACAATGGTGATAGGTATACTCATGTTAACGGCATTTGAGCTCCTGATTGGGGTTGTGGTCATTGTGGGCGTTGCCCGCTATATCATTAAAGGCTTTTCCGCCACCGGCGTATTGTTCGTCGGCGGGATTGTATTGCTGATCGCAAGCGCGCTGATGGGCCATAAAGTGTTACCCGCCAGCGAAGCAAGCACCGGCTATTCCGCAACGGATATCGTTGAATACATCAAGATCCTGCTGATGAGCCGCGGCGGCGACCTCGGCATGATGATCATGATGCTGTGTGGTTTTGCCGCCTATATGACCCATATTGGCGCCAACGACATGGTCGTAAAACTGGCTTCAAAACCGCTGCGTTATATTAACTCGCCCTATTTATTGATGATTGCCGCCTATTTCGTCGCCTGCCTGATGTCGCTGGCTGTGTCATCCGCAACAGGCCTTGGCGTATTGTTAATGGCGACGCTGTTCCCGGTGATGGTTAACGTCGGTATTAGCCGGGGTGCGGCTGCCGCGATTTGCGCTTCTCCGGCGGCGATTATTCTGTCGCCTACCTCCGGCGACGTCGTGCTGGCGGCCAAAGCGGCGGAGATGCCGTTAATCGATTTCGCCTTTAAAACGACGCTCCCAATCTCAATCGCCGCGATTATCGCGATGGCGATTGCCCACTTCTTCTGGCAGCGCTATCTCGATAAAAAAGAGAACGTGTCCCATGAAATGCTCGATGTGAATGAAATCACCACCACCGCGCCGAGCTTTTACGCCATTCTGCCGTTCGCGCCGATCATCGGCGTGCTGATTTTTGACGGTAAATGGGGCCCGCAGCTGCACATTATTACCATTCTGGTTATCTGCATGCTGCTGGCGGCGGTGCTGGAATTCTGCCGCAGTTTCAACACGCAGAACGTCTTCTCCGGCCTGGAAGTGGCCTATCGCGGCATGGCGGACGCCTTCGCCGGCGTGGTGATGCTGTTGGTTGCGGCGGGCGTCTTTGCCCAGGGCCTGAGCACGATCGGCTTTATCGATAGCCTGATTTCCATCGCCACCTCGTTCGGTTCCGCGAGCATTATTCTGATGCTGGTACTGGTGGTTCTGACCATGCTGGCGGCGATGACCACCGGTTCCGGTAATGCGCCGTTCTACGCGTTCGTCGAAATGATCCCTAAGCTTGCGCACACCTCGGGTATCAACCCGGCTTATCTTTCCATTCCGATGCTGCAGGCATCCAACCTTGGCCGTACCATCTCCCCGGTTTCCGGCGTCGTGGTTGCGGTGGCCGGGATGGCAAAAATCTCGCCGTTCGAAGTGGTGAAACGCACGTCTGTTCCGGTGATGGTTGGCCTGGTCGTGGTGATCATCGCGACTGAAATTCTGGTGCCGGGTAGTGCACTGTAAGTATTCGCTAAACTGATAAAAGGCGTCTGAGGACGCCTTTTTTATGCTTTAATAATTGCCTTGAATCGTTAACACCCCGGATACGTACTATGTTCAGGAAGGATCTTCTGGCCGGATGCGTCGGCACCCTGCTGCTCGTCGCGCAATGCGCCAGCGCTGCCCCCCTTACCCCCACGCAATATGGTGATTTTGACCGCTATGTGCTGGCGCTTTCGTGGCAAACCGGTTTTTGTCAAAGCATGAACGACAGAAATCGCAAAGAGCCACAGGAGTGCAAAATCCAGAAAGAGACGGCCAACAAAGCTGATCATCTCACCGTCCACGGCCTCTGGCCGGGGCTGCCAAAATCTATCGCCTCTCGCGGCGTGGATGAAGGCCGCTGGATGCGCTTTGGTTGTGCGACGCGCCCGATTCCGAATATGCCCGAAGCCAAAGGCAGCCGTAAATGTTCAGCCCCCGAAACCGGTTTATCGCTGGAAATGGCAAACAAGCTGAACGGCGTGATGCCCGGCAGCGGTGGAAAATCCTGCCTTGAGCGTTATGAATATGCCAAACATGGCGTCTGCTTTGGTTTCGACCCTGACGCGTATTTCGGCACCATGGTGCGCCTGAACAGCGAAGTGAAAGCCAGCGCGCTGGGGCAATTTTTAGCCGCCAGTTATGGGCAAAAAGTGAAGCGCAGCGACTTTGATGCCGCCGTCGCCAGCGCCTTTGGCAAAGAGAACGTCAAAGCGTTTAAACTGACCTGTAATGGCAACCCGAGCTACCTTACCGAAATGCAAATTTCGCTTAAAGCCGGGAACATCAATGCGCCACTTTCTGCCGCGTCGTTCCTGCCTCAGCCGCACCCAGGCAACTGCGGTAAACAGTTTGTGCTGGATAAAGTGGGATACTGACAATAATCGAGATAAATCGATAATTTTCAGTGATTGAATGTGCGTTGTATCACTTCAAACCTGATGATTGAATGCGTATGATGGTGTGAGATGAACCCTTGCCGCTGGCGGTGAGGGTTTTCTTTTGGAAAGACGTTTCTGGAACGACATGGAGTAACTATGACCAGACCTGCCATCATCATTAATGAGTTCGATGCGGAGCGTATCGACAGACTGCTGGAACTACCTGCTTACGCAAACTCTCCGGTGGCTGGCGCGCTGAACGACGAACTGGACCGCGCACAAATGTGCCCGCCGGAACAGGTTCCGCCTGATGTCGTGAGCATGAACAGCCAGGTGAGATTTCGCGATCTGACCAGCGGCGAAGAGCGCGTACGAACTCTGGTATTTCCTGCGCAAATGACAGACAGCAACACGCAGCTTTCCGTGCTGGCCCCGGTGGGCGCAGCGCTGATTGGCCTGCGCGTCGGTAGCACGATTCACTGGGAACTCCCCGGCGGCACGTCCACGCATCTGGAGGTGCTGGAACTGCTCTACCAGCCGGAAGCAGCCGGTGATTACCAACGCTAATTGCGATGAATTAAGAGGATGCCCCGGCATCCTCTTTCTGTCTCTGGCGGCTGCTTCTGGCGATATTGAAAAAACTTTACACCCTTCCACGCAGCGAACGATAAATTTGAGATATCAATGACAAACTAAAAAATCATAATATGCTTTGATATCAAATACAGAGACAAGGAGGAATGCATATGTACAAGACAATCATTATGCCCGTTGACGTATTCGAGATGGAATTGAGTGATAAGGCTATCGCTCACGCTGAATTTCTGGCGCAGCAGGATGGGATCATTCATCTGCTCCACGTGCTGCCCGGCTCGGCCAGCTACACCATGAGCCGTTTCGCGGCGGATGTGCGTCGCTTTGAAGAGCATCTTCATCAGGAAGCGATCAACCGTTTAGAAACGATGAAAAGCCACTTCAGTATCGACCCCGAGCGCCTGAAACTGCACGTGCGCATCGGCAGCGTTCGCGACGTGGTGAACGAGCTCGCTGAAGAACTGAAAGCAGACGTGGTGGTTATCGGTTCCCGTAACCCGTCCATCTCTACTCACCTGCTGGGCTCGAATGCCTCCAGCGTTATTCGCCACGCCCATGTGCCGGTGATGGTGGTGAGATAAAAAAAGAGGCTACCTTTCGGTAGCCTCTTACTTTTGCAGGTGTCGTCTTACTTCTTTTTTTATGCCGTTTTGGTACGAATCAGATAATCAAAGGCGCTGAGTGACGCTTTCGCGCCTTCACCGGCGGCGATGATAATCTGTTTGTACGGAACGGTGGTGCAGTCACCCGCGGCAAAGACGCCTTTGACGCTGGTTTCACATTTCGCATCGATGATGATTTCACCCATCCGGTTACGCTCGATCGCGCCTTCCAGCCAGGTGGTGTTCGGCAGCAGGCCAATCTGAACGAAGATCCCCGCCAGTTCAACCTGATGCGTATCACCGCTTACACGGTCACGGTATTCAAGGCCGGTGACTTTGCTGCCGTCGCCTTTCACTTCCGTGGTTTGCGCATTCAGAATGATATCGACGTTTTTCAGGCTGCGGACTTTATCCTGCAGAACCTGATCCGCTTTCATTTCCGGTGCAAATTCCAGCAGCGTAACGTGTTCAACCACGCCCGCCAGATCGATTGCCGCTTCCACGCCGGAGTTACCGCCACCGATAACCGCAACGCGTTTGCCTTTAAACAGCGGGCCATCGCAGTGCGGACAATAGGTTACGCCCTTGGTGCGATACTGATCTTCGCCCGGCACGTTCATGTTGCGCCATTTTGCACCGGTTGCGATGATGATGCTGCGCGCTTTCAGCACGGCGCCAGACGCGGTTTCAATCTGGTGTAAGCCACCTTCCTGCGCCGCCGGAATCAGCTTCGATGCGCTCTGGCTGTCAATCACATCAACATCATATTCACTGACGTGAGCTTTCAGGGCGCCAGCCAGTTTCTGACCTTCAGTTTTCGGTACGGAGATATAGTTTTCAATATCAACGGTATCGAGTACCTGACCGCCAAAACGTTCGCCCATCAGGCCGGTACGGATGCCTTTACGCGCTGAATAGACAGCGGCAGCGGCACCGGATGGGCCGGAACCCACGATCAGCACTTCATAAGCATCGCGGGTGCTCAGCTCTTCCGCTGCGCGTTTTTCTGCACCGGTGTCAATCTTCGCTACGATTTCCGTCAGCGTCATGCGGCCCTGACCAAACTCCTGACCATTCACGAACACTGCCGGAACGCCCATCACGTTACGTTCGGTGATTTCGTTCTGATAGGTGCCGCCGTCGATCGCCGTGTGTTTGATGCGCGGGTTCAGCACGCTCATCAGGTTCAGCGCCTGCACCACGTCCGGGCAGTTGTGGCACGAGAGCGAGTAATAGGTTTCGAACTCAAAATCGCCGTCGATGTTACGGATCTGTTCCAGCAAAGACTGCGCTTCTTTCGACGGATGACCGCCGGTCCACAGCAGCGCCAGTACCAGCGAGGTGAACTCATGCCCCAGCGGGGAGCCAGCAAAACGCGGCCCCTGGTGGGAACCTGGGTTGGTAATCAGGAACGACGGTTTACGAACGGCAAGCTGGTTGTCTTCTTTGAAGGTCACTTTATCTGACAGTTCAGCAATCTCAGCCAGCAGTTCCTTGATTTCTGCCGATTTGGCGCTGTCATCCAGCGTGGCAATCAGCTCAACAGGTTTGGTCAGCTTTTCAAGATAGGCTTTGAGCTGGTTTTTCATGTTGGTGTCGAGCATTGTTAATCTCCTGGGCTAAATACATCATCATGCAAGCTGCCTCATTCGGGCGGCCTGGATGCAACTTGCATCATAGTGCGTGGGGGAAGAAAAACGGGTGCTAAGCACCCGTTGGTTGCCGGGTGGCACTGCGTTTACCCGGCCTACATTTGTAGGCCCGGGCAAGGGTCGCGCCGCCGGGCAATAAAGACTTAGATTTTGCCGACCAGGTCCAGAGACGGAGCCAGAGTTGCTTCGCCTTCTTTCCATTTAGCCGGGCAAACTTCGCCTGGGTGAGAAGCAACGTACTGTGCTGCTTTGATTTTACGCAGCAGGTCAGATGCGTCACGGCCAATGCCTTCAGCGGTAACTTCGATAGCCTGGATGATACCCTGCGGGTCAACAACGAAGGTCGCACGGTCAGCCAGACCTTCGTCTTCGCGCATATTCTCGAAGTTACGGGTCAGGGCGCCAGTCGGGTCGCCGATCATCGCGTATTTGATTTTCGCGATGGTTTCAGAGCTGCTGTGCCATGCTTTGTGAGTGAAGTGGGTGTCGGTAGAGACAGAGTACACATCCACGCCCAGTTTCTGCAGTTCTTCGTAGTGGTCTGCTACGTCGCCCAGTTCAGTCGGGCAAACGAAGGTGAAGTCAGCCGGATAGAAGAAGAATACGCTCCAGCGACCTTCGGTATCTTTCTCGGTTACTTCGATGAATTCGCCGTTTTTGAATGCCTGGTTTTTGAAAGGTTTGATTTTAGTGTTAATTAAGGACATCTATACTTCCTCCGTGTTTTCGTTGAGTTGTAAGTTAACGAAATTTGGTTGATAGGGCCAATGCGTTTCCATTATCAAATCAATAAGCGTTACCTTACAACCGACTCAAGACAACATTGTGAACCTGAAAATGAGTAAGGCACGAAACGCCCCTTACCCGTCTAATCTGCGTAAAGTAAAAAGGCCCCCTCTTCAGGCGGCCCCGTTACCTGAACACCCGTCGGTGGATTCAGCGCCAGCCAGGCTGGCTATATGTTGCGCTCTACATTACCTTAACAAAGGTTGTAACAGCTAAGGGATTACATCACCCCACTCTTCAAAGGGCAATCCACCACCGGTTGGTCTTATCTATGGTTGTGATAGGCTACACCATTCCTTTCATCTTACGGACTGATTTTACAGAGATTTTCTATGCTAAAACGTTCTTTACTCCTCACCCTTCTCCCCCTGTTCGCCCACGCGGAAGAGCTCCCTGCGCCGGTAAAAGCCATCGAAAAACAGGGTATTACCATCATAAAACCGTTTGACGCACCCGCAGGTATGAAAGGCTATCTCGGTAAATATCAGGATATGGGCGTGGCTATCTATGTGACACCTGACGGCAAACACGCCATTTCCGGCTATATGTATGATGAGAAAGGGCAAAATCTCAGTGAGCAGCTGTTCCAGAAAGAGATTTATACCCCAGCCGGGCAGGAAATGTGGAAGCGTATGGAAAAAAGCGCGTGGTTACTGGACGGTAAAAAAGACGCGCCGGTCGTCCTGTACGTTTTCGCCGATCCGTTCTGCCCGTATTGCAAGCAGTTCTGGCAGCAGGCGCGTTCGTGGGTTGATGCGGGAAAAGTGCAGCTTCGCACATTGTTGGTTGGCGTTATCAAACCTGAAAGCCCGGACACCGCTGCGGCCATTCTGGCGACGAAAGATCCTGCCAAAACCTGGCATGACTATGAGCAATCCGGTGGAAAATTGAAGCTCACCCTTCCCGCGACCCCAGCAGCGGATGCGATGCGTACATTAAATGAAAATCAGAAACTGATGGATGACCTAGGCGCAAACGTCACACCCGCCATTTACTATATGAATAAAGAAGGCCAGTTACAGCAGGTCGTCGGCCTGCCTGATGCCCAAAAACTGAAGGTCATGATGGGCGAAGAGTAATTAACCCAGGGTGATTGTATAAAAATAAAATATTAATCACCTTGTTTTCTATGATCAGTAGTAAAACACTATTTTCTGATATATATTTAGTCAGGATGTAAGGTGCTTTAAGTTTTACGAAAACATGGAATGTTAATAATCTTCACGGTACAGGATAGCTTCAGCGCCTTCTCTGCTATCTGTACCGATAACAAGGACAACATAATGGCTAACCTCTATGATCTAAAGCGGTTCGATCTTAACTTATTAGTTATTTTTGAATGCATTTATCAACATCTCAGCATCAGTAAAGCCGCGGAGACGCTGTTTATTACCCCGTCCGCCGTCAGCCAGTCATTACAGCGCTTGCGCATTCAGCTCAACGACCCGCTGTTCGTGCGTTCTGGCAAAGGGATCACGCCTACAACGGTCGGCGTTAACCTGCATCATCACCTCGCGGACAATCTGGAACAGCTGGAAAAAACCATCAATATCATGAGTCATTCGGAACTAACGAAGCGCTTTGTGATTTATGGTCCACAGATTTTTATTTCCGGCCCCGTTATCAATATCGTAACCCGTTTGCTGGACGATGCCAGCATAGAAGTTGCCCATTACGATTACGTCGCAACCTCCGATAACATCGAAGATTTAATGAGTTACAGAAAGGCCGATTTGGTTTTAAGCACCTCGCCTATTATTAACCGTTCGGTAATCTGCGAACCCTTTAAAGAGGTGCCTACGGTGTTAGTCTGCCGCGAGGATCACCCTCGTTTGGGAGAACGCGCAACACGGGAAGAGATTCTTCTGGAACGTTTCGCGACTTACACAACGGAAGAACCGGGTATTAAAGGTTATCAGACGGAAGTGGATGAGCAGTACCTGGGCAGACGCACAGGATTACGCACTAATTCACTTATTGGTATGGTCAACATCATTCAGAAAACCGATTTAATCGGCATTATTCCGCGTGAATTTTTTGATTATTTAGGTGAGCATAGCAGGCTGAGAGAAATTAGCACACCTGAACCATTACCGTCGATAATGATATACATTATCTATAATCGTTCGTCGATGAACACGCCATCATTCGCCAAAGTGATTGAAAAAATCGCGACGTATAATGAATTATTTGAGTGAATTGATTATTGATATACATTCATACTCATAATGCATATCTATCAACAAATGTATCTTACAGTAACCATTAATTAAAATATTACATTCGCCATCCTTGTCGTTATATGATAGCAAGAAATCACGCCACATATTTCGCAAGGATTGCCGACAATGACGTTATTAAAGGTTCCATTATCCTGTACTGTGTTGGAAGCCAGCCAGCATCGCGCAGCCTGGGCCTTACAGAATTTCCCCCGTGTTTGCGTCTCCTTTTCAGGTGGTAAAGATTCCACGGTAATGCTTCATATTACCGCGCTGCTGGCGCGAGAAATGGGTAAGAAAATCAGCGTTCTGTTTATCGACTGGGAAGCGCAATTTTCCAGTACCATTACCCATTGCGAACGCATGCGCGATCTCTATAAAGATGTTATCGAGAATTTCTATTGGGTGGCGATTCCCCTTACTACACAAAATGCCCTTACTCAGTTTGAACCCGAATGGCAATGCTGGGAGCCAGGTGCGCAATGGGTACGGCAGCCGCCAGAAGGCGCGATAACCGACCCGACAATATTCCCGTTTTATCGCCAGGGCTGTACTTTCGAAAGCTTTGTCCAAAGCTTTGCGGAGTGGTTTTCACAACAACGACCGGCAGCCATGCTGGTCGGGATCCGCGCCGATGAATCCTATAATCGATTCCTGACCATCTCATCGCAGCGCAAGCAGCGTTTCGCCGATGATAAACCCTGGACTACCGCCGCGCCTGGCGGCCATGCCTGGTACGTGTATCCCATTTATGACTGGAAAACAGCGGATATCTGGACCTGGTTCGCCCGCACTAAGCACTGCTATAACCCCTTGTACAACCTGATGTACCAGGCTGGCGTACCACCCCGCAACATGCGCATTTGTGAACCCTTCGGGCCGGAACAGCGCCAGGGGCTATGGCTCTATCATGTACTCGAACCTGAGCGTTGGGCCGCGATGTGCCAGCGCGTGAGCGGCGTGCACAGCGGCGGTGTATATGCCGGGCGCGATAACCAGTTTTATGGTCATCGCAAAATCGAGAAGCCCGCGCACCACAGCTGGCGCAGCTATGCGATGTTTTTGTTGCAGAGCATGCCGCAAACCACCGCTGAGCATTACCGCAATAAAATTGCGGTTTACCTGCACTGGTATCAAAAACAGGGTATGGACGACATTCCCGATAGTCAGGAAGGCGACGTGGGCTCTAAAGATATCCCGTCCTGGCGACGCATCTGCAAGGTTCTGTTGAATAACGATTACTGGTGCCGGGCTCTCTCTTTCAGTCCGACAAAGGCCACCCACTATCAGCGCTACCGCGAGCGCATAAACCAAAAACGGCAACAATGGGGGATCCTGTGCAACAACAATTAATTAATGATATGACCACCTGGCTAGAATCGCTTGATGTCGAGGCGCGTATAGAAGCGATCAATCACTTTCGCCAGGCACTGCATGGCGTGAGCCCCTTTAACGATCAGCCTGTGGATTGTGTGATTTGGGTAAAAGAAGAACAGATTGCACCAAACGCCTACAATCCCAATAACATGGCACCGCCGGAAAAACGACTGCTACAGAAATCGCTGGAGGCAGACGGTTTTACACAGCCGCTGGTCGTGATGGATAAAGATGGCCATCAGTATGAAATTGTGGATGGTTTTCACCGCTATGCGCTCGCCAGCAGCAAACCAGCCTTGAAAAAGCAGTTTAAAGGCTACCTGCCCATCACCAGTATCGATAGCCGCAGCACCACGTTGCCATCGCGCATGGCGGCCACCGTGCGACACAACCGCGCGCGTGGGCGACATCAAATTAATGCGATGTCGGATATCGTGCTGGAACTGGCGCGTCTGGGCTGGGACGATGAGAAAATCAGCAAAGAGCTGGGGATGGACAGCGACGAAGTGCTGCGTCTGAAGCAGATTAACGGCCTGCTCGAAATGTTCGGCGATCGTAATTTCTCACAGGCCTGGACCGTTAAATAATCAGAGCTGGCGCAAGCGTTCTGCCGCCGCCAGCAGAGTCGATTCCTGCTTGGCAAAGCACAGACGAATGAGTTTATGCGGGAATGGATCGGCGCAAAAAACCGATAACGGAATCGCGGCAACGCCCACCTCGGTCGTCAGCCACTGGCAGAAGCTCACGTCATCCTTATCAGAGATAGCGCTGTAATCGGCTAGAAAGAAATAGGTGCCTTCACAGGGCAGAATTTCCAGTCGGCTCTCTCTCAACGCTTCAATAAACAGATCTCGCCGCTCACGGTAAAACGTGGGCAAATGGCGATAGTGCTCCGGCTGGGCACGCAGCATATCCGCCAATGCCAGCTGCGCCGGGGTATTTACCGCAAAGGTCAAATACTGATGCACTTTGCGCAATTCGGCACTTATCGCCGCTGGCGCAATGCAGTAGCCAACCTTCCAGCCCGTCATATGATAGGTTTTGCCAAACGAGGAGACCGCGATAGCCCGTTCACGCAGTTGCGGATGGGCCAGCACGCTGGCGTGGCCCTGCGGATCAAAGCAGATATGTTCGTAGACTTCATCGCTCAGTACATAGATTTCCCGCTCCGCTATCGCCTGCCAGAGTGAGGCAAAATCCGCCGTATGCCAGACGGTGGCAGACGGGTTGTGCGGCGTGTTGAGAATCACCAGCCGCGTTTTATCGCTCAGTAAGGCGCGAAACGCGGCCCAGTTAACACGAAAATGCGGCGGCTGTA
The DNA here is from genome assembly GCF_021172065.1 of Pseudocitrobacter corydidari. Lineage (NCBI taxonomy): Bacteria > Pseudomonadati > Pseudomonadota > Gammaproteobacteria > Enterobacterales > Enterobacteriaceae > Pseudocitrobacter > Pseudocitrobacter corydidari. The sequence goes on from NZ_CP087880.1 coordinate 2,399,783, forward strand.
GCGCGATGCGCTTAAGTACGCCGCCGGACAACTCCACTGCTGGCGCATAGCTGTCATAGCTCGGGTCAAAACAGATGACCTCATCACCCGGACGCACCAGCGCGGTGATTGCCGCATAGAGCGCTTCCGTCGCGCCTGCCGTCACGGTGATATCGCTATTGGCGTCCGGCGTGTAGCCGTATAACGCCCCGGTTTTTTCGGCAATGGCGTCGCGCAGCGCCTGTACGCCAGTCATTGGCGCGTACTGGTTCGCGCCTGCGGCAACGTGATGCGCCAACCGCTCCTGCAAGTAGCGCGGGCCATCGAAATCCGGAAAACCCTGCGACAAATTAATCGCCTGATGTTTAATCGCCAGTGCACTCATTTGCGTGAAAATGGTGGTGCCGAGATTAGGTAATTTACTCTGTGGGATCAGTGGGTTGTGCGTCATTATTGTTGTTCCATCTGTGATGCAGTGTTGAAGCCACTATAACACGATGCTAGTATTTGGCAATCAAGACGTTTAGACGTCTATAAAACAATAATATCCTGAGGCACAACATCTATGAATCAAACTGATATTCGCGTGGTCACCGGCCCTGCCAACTACTTCTCGCACCCCGACAGCCTGCAACGTCTGAACGATTTTTTCAGCCCGGAGCAACTCTCCCGCGCGGTGTGGATTTACGGCGAAAAAGCAATTGCAGGCGCACGCCCTTATCTGCCGGAATGCGCCACTGCACCGGGATCAACGCAGATTTTGTTCACCGGCCACTGTAGCGAACGGGATGTGAACGCACTGGTCGCGCAGGCTGGCGATAACCGCAGCGTTGTCATTGGCGTAGGCGGCGGCGCGCTGCTTGATACGGTGAAATCCGTTGCGCGCCGGCTGAATATACCGTTTGTCGCTATCCCCACTATCGCCGCGACTTGCGCCGCATGGACGCCGCTTTCCGTGTGGTATAACGATGCCGGTCAGGCGCTGCATTTTGAGATTTTCGACGACGCCAACTTCCTGGTACTGGTCGAGCCGCGCATTATCCTCAACGCGCCGGCGGAATATCTGCTGGCGGGCATTGGCGACACCTTAGCGAAATGGTATGAAGCCGTGGTTCTCGCCCCGCAACCGGAAACGCTGCCGCTGACGGTACGCCTGGGCATTAATGGCGCGCTGGCGATTCGGGATGTGCTGCTGGAGAGCAGCGAGCAGGCGCTAATTGATCAGCAGCAGGGGAAATTAACCCAGGCATTTCGCGACGTAGTAGATGCCATTATCGCGGGCGGTGGTATGGTTGGCGGCCTGGGCGAGCGCTTCACTCGCGTTGCCGCCGCGCATGCGGTGCATAACGGCCTCACCGTACTGCCGCAAACGGAGAAATTCCTCCACGGCACCAAGGTCGCCTACGGTATTCTGGTACAAAGCGCCCTGCTCGGTCAGGATGATGTGCTGGCGCAACTGGTCCAGGCCTACAAGCGCTTCCATTTACCCACTACGCTTGCGCAGCTTGACGTCGATATTCACAACCGCGCGGAGCTCGAAAAAGTCATCGCCCATACGCTACGTCCGGTAGAATCCATTCATTTCCTGCCCATCGAACTGACGCCGGAGACGCTGTTTGCAGCCTTTGAAAAAGTGGAAAACTTCGCGGGTTAATCTATGATGCCTGATGGAACCAGACGATGGTCAATCCGTATAACAGCACGCGCGAAAAACTGGCTGCGATTTACGGCTGTAAACAGGAACAAATTAGCCTGTATCTGCCAAAAGAGGGTTAACAGCAGCGCGCGCCGCCTTTTCCACCGTAGCGGGCGTCCTGGCGATCGCGGAAGAATTCTTCATACGTCATGGGCGTCTGGTCAGGATGGGTAACGCGCATATGTTCAACATAGTTGTCGTAATCCGGCACGCCAATCATCATTTTCGCGGCCTGGCCTAAATATTTTCCTGCTTTTGATAACGTGTCGAACATGGTGAATTCTCATTGATTGTGGTGCGTTTTGTTCCCCTCACCCCGCCCTCTCCCACAGGGAGAGGTTTAGGGTGAGGGCATCTATCAATGCGCCCCTTTCGCCTGGGTCACAATCTCTTCCAGGTTTTCCGGCATCGGCTCATAAGGGGTTTCTTTCGCCGTCGGTTTGTCCTCTTTCAGTGCTGCCAGAGCGGTCTTAATCGAGAACAGCGCCAGCACGACAACCACCACCATAAAGAAGATGGTCAGGCCAGCATCCAGACGGTTGTTAAACACCAGTTGCGCCAACTGGGATTCCGTGTACTGCGGAGGAATCGCCCCGCTGTCGATCATCGCCTGGAATTTATTGGCGATGGCCAGGAAGCCCACGCGAACGTCCGGGCTGAACGCTTTCTGCCAGCCTGCCGTCAGTGTACACACCAGCAGCCAGGCCGTTGGCACCAGCGCCACCCACGCATAGCGTTGGCGTTTCATCTTAAACAGTACCACCGCACACAGCATTAACGCCATACCTGCGAGCATCTGGTTAGCGATACCAAACAGTGGCCACAGGGTATTGATACCGCCTAACGGGTCAACCACGCCCTGGTGCAGGAAGTAGCCCCACGCCAGTACGCACAGCGCCGTCGCCAGCAGGTTCGCGGGCAGCGAGTCAGTTCTCTTCAGATTCGGATTAATGACGCCCAGCAGGTCCTGCAACATAAAGCGCGCCGCTCGCGTACCGGCATCCACCGCCGTCAGGATAAACAGCGCTTCAAACAGAATAGCGAAGTGATACCAGAACGACACATCCATCAGGCCGCCGAGCGCGCCGTGCAGAATGTACGCCATGCCCACCGCCAGCGTCGGCGCACCGCCCGCACGCGAGATAATCGACTGCTCGCCTACTTCATTGGCAATATGGTTGAGGGTTTCCGGCGTTACCGTAAAGCCCCAACTGCTCACCACCTGCGCGGCAGAAGCCACCACATCAACGGTGCCTGCCGGAGCCAGCATCGCCATTGGGCTGTTCATCGCAAAGTAGACGCCCGGGTCGATGATACAGGCGGAAACCAGCGCCATAATAGCGACGAAGGATTCCATCAGCATACCACCGTAACCAATCAGGCACGCCTGACCTTCATTCGCCAGCATCTTCGGCGTGGTGCCTGAAGCAATCAGCGCATGGAAACCCGAGACCGCGCCACAGGCGATAGTGATAAACAGGAACGGGAACAGGTTGCCGGTCCACACCGGGCCGGTGCCATCAACAAATTTGGTCAGCGCAGGCATGGTCAGCGTCGGGCGCATAATCAGAATGCCAACGGCAAGCCCAACAATGGTACCGATTTTCAGGAATGTGGAGAGGTAATCGCGCGGCGCCAGCAGCAGCCACACCGGCAACACCGCCGCCACGAAACCATAGCCCACCAGCATCCAGGTTAGCTGTACGCCCGTGAAGTCAAACCACGGTGCCCAGGTTTCGCTTTCCGCCACCCAACCGCCAGAAATAATGGCAAAAATCAGGAAGAACAGACCGATAACGGAGACTTCGCCAATACGCCCTGGGCGCAGATAGCGAATGTAGATCCCCATAAACAGCGCCAGCGGAATGGTAAACGCCACGGTGTAGGTTCCCCACGGGCTGTGCGTCAGGGCTTTCACCACGATCATCGCCAGCACCGCCAGAATGATCACCATGATCATAAAGGTGGCAATCAGCGCGATAACCCCGGCGGTTGGCCCCATCTCCTCTTTCACCAGTTCACCCAGCGAACGACCATCGCGGCGCGTGGAGACAAAGAGCACCATAAAGTCCTGCACCGCCCCGGCAAGCACCACGCCCGCGAGGATCCAGATCATGCCAGGCAAATAGCCCATCTGCGCCGCCAGCACCGGGCCCACCAGCGGCCCCGCCCCGGCAATCGCCGCAAAATGGTGACCGAACAGCACTTTCTTGTCGGTCGGTACATAATCCAGCCCATCGTTATGACGCACGGCGGGCGTCATACGCGAAGGGTCGACCGCCAGTACATTTTTGGCGATATAGCGGCCATAAAAACGATAAGCAATCAAATAGATACAGACTGACGCCACCACTATCCAAAGGGCGTTAATCTGTTCACCACGATTGAGGGCGATGTAGCCCAGGGCAAACGCTCCGACAATGGAGAGCAATGCCCATGTGAGGTATTTCCCTGAATTGTTCATAGATGTTGTCCGTGTGAGTCGCTGAGAATGTTACATTTTATTTCTGTATCAACAGGATTGATTTAACAACTCAGAAACCAATAAGTACAACAAGAACACTACGTATTTACATCACATTGTTAACGGGATCACTTAAGTGGCGAAAAGAAGTGTAAAAACAGGCAGGATGAGTGAAGTGTGTCGCTGCTTTTGCCGGGTGGCGCTTTCGCTTACCCGGCCTACGAATTTCCACGAACCCCAGGCCCGATAAGCGCAGCGCCATCGGGCAATTGGGCGCTAATCTAGCCGATCACCGCCGTCCCCAGACGACAGGTGCAGCAGCGTCGCCCTTGTTCATCGAACACGACAATTTCCCAGCTTTGGCTCTGGCGACCTAAATGCAGCGGGCGGCAGACGCCGCGCACTTTACCCTGTGAGACCGGGCGGTGATGCGAGGCGTTTAGTTCCGTTCCCACTACACACTGTCCGTCGCGGGTCATCATAAAACCCGCCATTGAACCGAGCGTTTCAGCCAGCGCCGCCGAGGCTCCCCCATGTAATAGGCCAAACGGCTGATGGGTACGGGCATCCACCGGCATTTCCGCTTCGAGAATGTCATCCCCGAGATGGGTGTAAACAATCCCCAGGTGCGCCACCATCGTATTCAGACTGGTGGCATTCAGTTCTTCAAGCGATAAGTGACGTTTCCAGATCATCTTACGCCCCCAGCGTCGAGCCGCCGTCAACCACGATGTCCTGCAACGTGATATGGCTGGCACAATCTGAGGCGAGGAACAGCACCGTGTTAGCAATTTCCTGCGGTTTTGCGATTTTCCCCAATGGAATGCCGAGCTTAAACTGCTCGCCAAAACCGCGAATACGCTGCTGTTCCGCATCGTCGCTTTGCCACATTCCGCGCTGCATATCGGTGTCCGTCGATCCCGGTGAGACCAGATTGCAACGTACGCCGGAACCCGCCAGTTCGAGGCCTACCGTCAGTGCCAGGCTTTTCAGCGCCGCTTTCGAGGCACCATAGGCGCTCATGCCTATACGCGGCGTATGCGCGGCATCGGACGCCACGGTGACAATCGCTCCGCCCTGCTGTCTGCGGAAGGTCGCCATGGTCTGCTGGAAAAAGTTGAATGCTCCACCGACGTTGACCGCAAAGGTCTGCTGCCAGTCGTCAATGCTCAGCGCATCCGTCGCGCCCATACGCAGAATACCGGCTGCGTTCACCAGCACGTCGAGACGCGGCGTGGTCGCGAGCAGGTGCTCACACACCTGCGCCACCTGACGCGCATCGGAGACATCCAGCACCTGCGTGGTAAAGGGATACGCCTCGTCTGAGAAGGCGAGATCAAACCCCACTACCGCTGCGCCAGCATCGACAAACGCCTGCGCGGTGGCAAAACCAATGCCTCTACCCGCACCGGTAACCCACACCGTTTTGCCGCTGAAATTGAAGCCGCTCATCACTTCACCTCGCGGGAAAGCAGCGCCCACCAGGCGTCAATCGTCGGGTTCTTCGCCAGCATCACAAAATCGATATCGCCGTACACTTTACGCCAGCGCGCGGCCAGCGCCATCATGCGTACGGAATCCAGGCCATAGTCGATCAGGTTCTCATCATCCATCGGCTCGTCGGATTCATCCAGCAGCGGCAGCACCAGCGCACGCAGTGCGGCTTTGCTGGCCGGAACGGACGGCAGTAGTTCATCCGTCATCACCACGCGGCCACTGCGCCCGGCGACATAATTCAGCGACATCAAATGCTCGTCGCGGCTGAAGTCCGCCAGCGCGTCGGCGACAAAGAACGGCTTGATATCACGCATAAACGCGTCGGTCGCGGTAGTCATACAGCCAATGTGCGCATACACGCCGGTAATGATCAGTTGATTGCGACCCGTCTCTTTGAGCATCAGCTCCAGCGGCGAGCGATGGAACGCGCTGTAGCGCCACTTCACCAGCACCGTATCCGCTTCGTCTGGCGTCAGCGCGGCGACAATTTTTTGCTGCTCTGGCGAACGGGTCAGGCCCGGCCCCCACATATCATTCAGCAGGGCGCGATCTTCATCGCTCTGCTCTTTCGGCTGGGCGGTGTAGTAGACCGGAATATTATTCTTTTTGCAGAAATCACGCAGCGCGGCGATGTTCGCCACCACGGTTTCCATCATCTCGCTGTTATCGCCCCAGAAGTTGAGGAAATATTCCTGCATATCATGGATAAGCAGCGCCGCGCGCTCAGGCTCAAACGCCCAGCTCACTTTGTTATCCGGAAGATCCATTGCCGTCGGCAGTGCGTAACCCTTTAATTTTGGAATAGCCATTCTGTTCTCTCCTTCAGCCCAGCGCGCGGGAAGCCAGCCACTGACGCAGTTGTTTTTTATCGACTTTACCGACGTGGGTCAGCGGCAGTTCATCCACACACTCGACGCGATCCGGCAGTTTAAAATCAGCGACGCCCTGCTCGCGCAGGAAGCGACGAACCTGAACGGCACGCAGGGGTTCTTTCACCACCAGATACGCGCAGCTTTTTTCGCCCATCAGATCGTCTTCCATGCTGACCAGCGCGGCGTGGACAACCGACTCATGCTTAAGCAGCAGGTTTTCTATCTCTTCAGCGGCTATCTTCTCTCCGCCACGGTTGATCTGATCTTTCTCGCGCCCCTGGACGGTAATGTAGCCCTCTTCATCAATAGAGATGAGATCGCCGGAACTATAGAAACCGTTGGCATCAAAGGCGCTGGCGTTGTGCTGCGGGCTTTTGTAGTAGCCGCGGAAGGTGTACGGCCCGCGCGTCATCAGTCGCCCCACTTCGCCACGCGGCAGCGGTTCGCCGTTTTCATCGGCCACCCACACTTCATCGTCAGGGCACATCGGGCGGCCCTGGGTATTGATGATGCGCTCCAGGGAATCATCCAGTCGGGTGTAGTTCACCAGCCCTTCCGCCATACCAAAGACCTGCTGAAGCTGGCAGCCAATTTCTGCCGGAATACGTGCGGCAAGCGTCGCGGAAAGCCGTGCCCCGCCCACTTGCAACAGCTTCAGCGAACGCAGCGACGCATTGTCGCCCCACTCGGCGATGGCCTGTAACCACAGGCTGACGGCGGGCGGCACCAGCGCCGCCACGTTCACCTGATGTTTTTCAATCAGCGGAAAACAGAGCGTGGCGCTCGGGTCGGCGGCCAGCACCACGGTGCCTTCGGCCAGGAACACGCCCAGCGCGCCCGGCGAGCTCATCACGTAGTTATGCGCCGACGGAATCGCGCATAAGAAGCGGGTTTCCGGGGTGAAGTGACAAATTTCATTACTGCGGCGAATGCTGTAGTAGTAATCGTTATGCGTACGCGGAATCAGCTTCGGCGTACCGGTGCTGCCGCCGGAAAGCTGGAAGAAGGCCACTTCGTCGGCGGGCGTTGGCGTGGCGGTAAAATTATCCGCCGCCTGAGTCAGCGCCGCATCGAGTGAGTGCTCACCTTCGCCACCACGCAGCAGCACCACGCGTACTGACGGATGATTTTCGATAAAGGTATTCAGGAAACTGTCATCGGCGAACAGGGCGTGTGTGCGATCGGCAATCAGCAGCGACGGTTCGATTTGATCGGCATAGGCATTCAGCTCAGTGCGCTGATGGCTGAACAGCGCATTCACCGGCGCGACGCCAATTCGCAGCAGCGCAAACAGCGTCATATAGAACTCGACAATATTGCCAAGCTGCACCAGCGCCGTTTCGCCCTGCTTCAGCCCCTGGCGCTGAAGCGTCGACGCCAGGTTATCGACCGCGCGGTTAAGCTGGCGATAGGTGATTTCACGTTCGCCATCAATAACCGCTACAGCATCACTGTTCGCGTGGCGGGTTAAAATATCGGTCAGCGGCAGATCCTGCCAGTAGCCTTTTTCACGGTAGCGTGCCGCCAGGTCCGCTGGCCAGCGGGTAAATTCCACAGACATCGTTACTCCTTACTGCAAACCAAAAACGTTCAACATGGTGGAAAGCTTCACGCCCGTTTCACGCCACTCCGCTTCGGGAGAAGAAGCAGGCACAATGCCGGCTCCGGCAAACAGACGTACTTTGTTCGCATTCACTTCAGCGCAGCGGATAGTGACCACCCACTCGCCGTTTCCTTCGGCATCGCACCAGCCCACAATGCCGCCGAACAGGTCGCGTTCGAAAGGCTCCAGATCGGCGATGATTTGTTTCGCCGCCAGATGCGGGAAACCGCTCAGGGCAGGTGTCGGGTGCAACAGGCACGCCAGAGACAGCGCGTTTTCCGCCGGGTTAGCCTCGCCTTCAATCGGCGTCGCCAGATGCCAGAGGGTGGGCGTAGTAATCAACTGCGGGGTTTCCGGCAGCGACAGCGAGCGGCTGCGCGGGGCCAGCGTGGCTTTCATCGCCTGGGTCACCAGTTCGTGTTCGTGGCGATCTTTTTCCGATGCCAGCAGCTTGTTGCCCGCTTCCCTGTCCAGCACATCATCCGGTTGACGACGCGCGGAACCGGCCAACGGCAGAGAGCTGAAATGGCTCCCCTCTTTACGCAGCAGCAGTTCAGGGCTCGCACCCAGCAGCACGCCGCCGTTCTCCAGCGGTACATGGAAGTTAAAACTTGCCGGGTTCTGCGCGACCAGGCGCTCCAGCAGTACACCGCTGTCCAGCGGGCGATCGGTGGCGATTTCAATCAGACGCGAGAGCACGACCTTATCGACCTGCGGCGTGGCGGTCAGCGCCGCGGCGCGAGCGACCATCTCCATAAACACCGGCTGCTGCGGAATTTCGCGGCGTTCGGTTACGCCAACCGGCGAGGCCGATGCGATATAGCGTGCAGAGTGCTGCTTCCCGGTACGCGAGAAGGATTGCCAGTGTTTAGGGATAAAGAGTGAAGAGGGTTGGTTGGTATCAAAGGGGATCGCGCCGACCATCACCGGTTTTTCGATCCCCGCCGCTTTCGCCTCGGCAAATGCGGCAGCAAGTTGTTGCTGGAAAGAACTGTTCAGGGCATCGCCGCCTGCCGCCGGGCAGGAAAAACGACGAAAACAACCGGTGGCGGTGAAGCTCCGGTAAGGCGACATAAAGAAGAAGTTATCCGCGCAGAGTGTTTCTTGCTGCTCGTTCGTATCCACAGCCAGTGACGTTTCCATATCATCCTCCAAAACGATAAAGATATTACGAATAATTATCATTTATATTTTCGGTCGGTAACCTAAAAGTAAATGCATCGTATGTCAACAGCACGGGGTAGTAAGTTGTGCTCAATAGACTGCTTTGCCTTACAAGTGCGATAAACCGCGTGCTTTTTACGGTATTTCTTCATGGACTTGCATCCAGCAGGCACAATGATTGAAAATGAGAAGCATTCACTACACCATAAACAGGATACCGCGCTGTGAACTTTTCTTCCCTGCACCACAAAACGCTGCTGTTGGGCTTTGTCAGCCTTTTAGGACTATCCTCAGCCACCGCCGCCGACTGGCCACGCCAGGTCAGCGACAGCCGTAGCACACTCACGCTTGAGCACAAACCAGAACGAATTGTCTCCACCAGCGTCACGCTGACCGGTTCATTACTGGCGATTGATGCCCCCGTGGTTGCCAGTGGGGCCACCACGCCGAACAACCGTGTGGCCGACGGTCAGGGTTTCCTGCGCCAGTGGAGCGAGGTGGCGAAACAGCGCAAACTGGCACGCCTCTATATTGGCGAACCCAGCGCGGAAGCCGTCGCCGCACAAATGCCGGATTTAATTCTGATCAGCGCCACCGGCGGCGACTCGGCGCTGGCGCTCTACGACCAGCTTTCCCCTATCGCCCCCACGCTTATCATCAACTATGACGATAAAAGCTGGCAGGAACTGCTAACGCAGCTTGGGCACATCACCGGCCAGGAAAAAGAGGCGAGCGCGCGTATTGCAAGCTTTGATAAAAAACTCGCCGAGGTGAAACAGCACATCACCCTGCCGCCACAGCCGGTAAGCGCCATGGTTTATACTGCCGCCGCGCACAGCGCCAACCTGTGGACGCCGGAGTCCGCGCAGGGCAAGTTGCTGGAACAACTCGGCTTTACGCTTGCGACGTTGCCCGAAGGGCTGCACGCCAGCCAGAGTCAGGGAAAACGTCACGATATTATTCAACTTGGCGGGGAAAATCTGGCAACGGGCCTGAACGGCAAAAGCCTGTTCCTGTTCGCAGGCGACCAGAAAGATAGCGACGCTATCTACGCCAACCCGCTGCTTTCCCATCTGCCTGCGGTACAGCAAAAGCATGTATATGCTTTAGGCACCGAAACCTTCCGCCTCGACTACTACAGCGCGATGCTGGTGCTGGAGCGGTTGTCTGCGCTGTTTAGCGCGAAGTAACGATTTGCCGGATGGCATATCCGGCCTACCAGACCTGTGCCACGGGTTTTGCCGGATGGCGGCGCGTTGCGCCTTATCCGGCCTACTGACATGCGCTGGGATTACCAACTGCTCCGGCACCTCGTAGGCCCGGTAAGCGCAGCGCCACCGGGCAACCGCACAGAGCGCTTACCCTTCAACAATCACCGGCTGCTGGCGGAAACGCCGCAGCTCGGTCAACAGGCCTACCAGGATAACGCCGACAATCGCCAGTGCCCAACCGCTGGCGCTGGCCGACGCCACCGGCGTCAGAATGGCCCCTAACCCGCCGAGCAGCGCCGCACCAATGGCATCGCCCGTCACGTTCTGCGCCGTCCATAATCCGTTGATACGCCCGAGCATTGCTTCCGGCGTTTGCGTCTGAATGAGGGTGTACTGCAACAGCGAGCTAATCGCGCTCAGCCAGCCGAACAGCGCCAGGCACACCACGCCCATTGCCCACATCGGCATCAGCGCAAACAGGCCAATCGCCACGAACGCCGCGACGGAGGAGAGCAGCATAATGCGCCCGGGCCGCTCATGGCGTGCCAGATTGCCGCTGGTCAGCGCACCCAACGCCGCCCCCAACGGGATTGCCGCATACAGCAGGCCAATTTGCGCCGCCGACATCTGCCAGTTCAGCGCCAGCGCCGGATAAAGCACGCGCACCGCACTCGCCATGGTCAGCAAACCGCCCAGCAGGGCAATGCCGCCAATCAACGGGCTGGCAAGAAGAAAGCGGAACCCCGCCACCAGCGAGGCCAGCGGATGTTCCCGCTGCTGCGGCGGAGGGGGAAGCTGTGGCAGACGCAGCAGGGTGAGCGTGGTAATAAAGGTGCCCAGCGCCGCCAGCAGGTAGTTCCAGGAAACGCCGCCGGACGCCAGCAGCAGGCCGCCGACCATCGGTGAAATCACCGAGCCCAGACGCACCGTCAGCATGGTGATCGCCCCGGCCTGCATTAAATTCTCGCGCCCGACCAGCACCGGCGTCGCCGCCAGTAACGCCGTGACACCCAGCGAAGCAAAGAAACCATCCCATAGTCCCAGCAAATAGATGGCAATCAGCGACGGTTCCGGCAGCAGGGCATTCAGCCACAGGCCGATAAAACCGATGCCGCAGGTGCCGCGCGCCAGCAGGATCAGCTTGCGGCGCTCATAGCGGTCGGCCAGCACGCCGCCGACCATCAGGCCGATAAACATCGCCCCGCCGGTAAGCGTGACGGAAAGCCCCACCTGCCAGGTGGAATGGGTCATCATTTGGATCTGGACCGGAACGGCAACGCCGAGAAGCCCCAGAGAGAGAATAGAGATAAATCGGGCGATAAAGACGGCACGAAAGGCCGGATGCGTTTTGAGCAGGCTAAGGTTCAGCAGCCAGGATTGTCGATTCATTACAGCGCCTTGATGCTTTTTTTTCATACCATTTTCGTGGGCGCACATGCTAACATAAACGAATAAGATAGATAACGATAATTACTATCATTATCAACTTCAGGGATGTGTTATGTCGTTTTCCACTACCGCGTTGCGCGCCGTTGCGCTGCCCGGTTTGTTTTTGCTGCTACTCCTCGCAGTAACACTCAGCTTACTTATCGGCGCGAAAGCGCTCCCGGTTTCCGTGGTTGTCGATGCCTTTAGCGGCACCTGTCAGAGTGCGGACTGCACTATTGTGCTCGATGCCCGTCTACCCCGAACGCTTGCCGGATTGCTGGTAGGCGGCGCGCTGGGCCTTGCCGGGGCGTTGATGCAAACCCTCACCCGTAACCCGCTGGCCGACCCTGGCCTGCTCGGCGTCAACGCCGGCGCCAGTTTTGCCATCGTGCTGGGTGCGGCGCTGCTCGGTATCGCTTCACCGGAACAACAACTGTTAATGGCCTTTTGCGGCGCGTTTATGGCGTCATTGATTGTGGCCTTTACCGGCAGCCAGGGCGGCGGCCAGTTGAGCCCCGTTCGTCTGACGCTGGCGGGCGTGGCGCTGGCGGCAGTGCTGGAAGGCTTAACCAGCGGCATCGCCCTGCTCAACCCCGACGTTTACGATCAACTGCGCTTCTGGCAAGCGGGCTCGCTGGATATCCGCACCTTTACCACGCTGAAAGTGGTGCTGGCCCCCGTACTCATTGCCGGTATTGCTGCGCTGATGCTCAGCCGGGCGCTGAACAGCCTGAGCCTCGGCACCGACACCGCCACCGCGCTGGGCAGCAAAGTGGCGCGTACACAAATTTTTGGCCTGCTGATCATCACCGTACTGTGCGGCAGCGCCACGGCGGTTGTTGGCCCGATCGCCTTTATTGGCCTGATGATGCCGCATATTTCACGCTGGCTGGTAGGTGCCGATCACCGAAGATCGTTGCCTGTTACGTTGCTGGCAACCCCTTCCCTGCTGCTGTTCGCCGATATCATTGGTCGCTTAATTGTACCAGGCGAGATGCGCGTCTCGGTCGTCAGCGCCTTTATCGGCGCGCCGGTGCTTATCTTCCTGGTACGACGCCAGCGCGCGGGAGGTGGCCGATGATTGCCCCGTCGCGTCGTTTAGTCGCAACCTGCCTGCTGCTGGCAGCCGCGTGTCTGTTGGTGATGATCTGGAGCCTGCGCAGCGGTGCAGTCACGCTTGAGTTTAGCCAGGTGCTTTCCGCTCTGCTGGGCGATGCGCCGCGTGCAATCACCATGGTGGTGACCGAATGGCGTCTGCCACGCGTGGTCATGGCGCTGGTGATTGGCGCAGCGCTCGGCGTCAGCGGCGCTATTTTCCAGTCATTGATGCGCAACCCGCTCGGCAGCCCCGATGTAATGGGCTTTAATACCGGGGCATGGAGCGGCGTGCTGGTCGCCATGGTGTTCTTCGATCAGCACCTTACCGCCGTTGCTATTGCGGCGATGATGGGCGGGATTCTGACCGCGCTGATTGTCTGGCTGCTGGCCTGGCGCGACGGCATTGATACCTTCAGGCTTATCATCATCGGCATCGGCGTGCGTGCAATGTTGGTGGCGTTCAATACCTGGTTGCTATTACGCGCGTCGCTGGAAACCGCCATCTCTGCCGGACTGTGGTATGCAGGCTCGCTCAACGGCCTGACCTGGGCAAAAGCCTGGCCGTCGGTGCCGATTATTATCGTGATGCTGGCCTGCGCCGCTCTGCTGGTACGCCGCCTGCGGTTACTGGAGATGGGTGATGACACCGCCTGCGCGCTTGGCGTTCGCGTAGAATATTCACGACTGCTGATGATGTTTGTTGCCGTCATTCTTACCGCGGCTTCCACCGCGCTGGCAGGGCCGATCTCCTTTATCGCGCTGGTAGCACCGCACATCGCCCGCCGTCTCAGCGGCACTGCGCGCTGGGGCCTGATGCAGGCGGCACTGTGTGGCGCGCTGCTGTTAGCCGCTGCCGATTTTTGCTCGCAGCAGCTGTTCCTGCCTTATCAGCTTCCGGTCGGCGTCGTGACCGTAAGCCTGGGCGGTATTTACCTTATTGTGTTGCTTATTCAGGAGTCCCGCAAAAAATGACCGTTTCTCAGCCCCGTTTACGCGGTGAGCAGTTAACGCTGGCCTATGGCAAAAAGACGATTGCGGAAAACCTTAACGTCACCATTCCCGACGGCCATTTCACCGCCATTATTGGCCCCAACGGCTGCGGAAAATCTACGCTACTGCGCACGCTCAGCCGTTTGATGACGCCCACGCAGGGGCACGTTTTTCTCGATGGTGAGCACATTCAGCATTACGCCAGTAAGGAAGTGGCGCGCCGCATTGGCTTACTGGCGCAAAACGCCACCACGCCGGGCGATATTACCGTGCAGGAACTGGTTGCACGCGGGCGTTATCCTCATCAGCCGCTGTTTACCCGCTGGCGCGAAGAAGATGAACGCGCGGTGGCGAAGGCGATGCAGGCCACGGGCGTGACAAATCTCGCCAGCCAAAGCGTCGATACGCTCTCCGGCGGTCAACGCCAGCGCGTGTGGATAGCGATGGTGCTGGCGCAGGAAACCGCCATTATGCTGCTGGATGAGCCGACCACCTGGCTTGATATCAGCCATCAAATCGACCTGCTGGAGCTACTGAGCGAACTCAATCGTCAACAGGGTTACACGCTGGCGGCGGTGTTGCATGACCTCAACCAGGCCTGCCGTTACGCCACGCATTTGATTGCATTAAAGGAAGGAAAGATCGTAGCGGAAGGCGCACCGGGCGAGATCGTCAGCGCGGAGCTTATTGAGCAGGTTTACGGTTTAAAATGCATGATCATTGAAGACCCGGTCGCCGGAACACCGTTGGTGGTGCCGCTTGGGCGAAGCGGGCGGACCTGAGATTTGCCCGGTGGCGCTGCGCTTACCGGGCCTACGAGCGTGAGGTTTGCCAGGCCGGATGCGGCGCATCCGGCAAATGGGCATTAGGCTAATTGCTCTTCCAGCGGAGAGACTTCTTCGAGCTTGCGGGAAAGCAGCGCGTTTTGCAGCAACACCGCACCGCAGCCCACCATGCCGCCGACCAGCCCGGCCAGCAGAACGATCAATGCTTTCCCTGGCCCATCTTTCTTGACCGGTAAGGACGGAGAGAGCTGATATTTAAATGGCTCAAACGATACGTCAGAGATATTCAATGCCGTCAGCTGCTGTACGTGATACTGCAAGTTGCGCAGATCGCCGTTAATATCCGCGAGATCGGTCACGCCCTTCTCAATCTGCAATTTTTTCGCAATGCCATCGGCACCTAATGCAATAGAGAAATCAGGATCGTCTTTAACCGCCTGACCATTACTGTATACCGGCTTAGCTATACCCGCGGCGGTGGCTATCTCCAGCGAATAGTGCAGTCGATTAATCTTCGCATCGAGCTGGTTCTTTAATTTTATCAGCTCCAGCGCCAGTTTTTCTTTCTCAAAATGGGTTTTAATATCGAGACGGTTACGCATATCGTCCAGCGTCTCTTTCACCACTATCGCCGAGATATAATCGATATAGCCTTTCAAAACCTGCTGCGCCTCTTCCGGATTGGGCCCGGTAAAGCTCAGCGTCCACGAGGTGAACAACGCCGGCTCATTCTTCTTACCGAAGTTATTATCTACCGCTTTCATTTTATCGCTCAGACCAACAATGGCGCGGTGCAGGTCCAGCGGGTCAATATCGGCCCCTTTCAACTGACCCATAATCACCGGCGACGTGCGCAGGTACTCTTCCAGCAGTGAAAGTGAATTGAATTTCTTAATAAACTGGGTGAACACCTCGGATTTTTTGACACTGACATCCACATCCAGTACCCGCAGTGCCACCAGCGTCCTTTCCAGTTCCTGCCACTGGCTGGGCTCCGCAGGGGTAATCATTGCCTGGCTGGTCCACTTTTGCGGCATCAGGAATGACGCAAGCAAGCCCACCACGGCAAAGGCGAAAGCAATGGCGATAATACGCGTTTTGGCGCGCCACAGAATATCCAGCAGATGGATCAAATCAATTTCTTTACTGTTTGATGAGATAACTGGATAGGAAGCAAAATCTGAATCTTTGTTCGGCTTGATATTAATTGATGACATGCTGTATGTCCTGCAGCGTTTCTAATAGATAACATCCCGACAACATAATACCAGAACTTAAGATTATTCCTACTCTAAATTGTCTATATTGTCAGCACGCTACCAATAATGGCAGGAAAACGCGGCACAATGTTACCATAATGTAACAAAACAACACCCACCAAAATAAAATGCATTAAAATAATTCATATTGATAATAATTCATCCAGAACAATCATCGCGGTTAAAAACCTTCACCAACAATAGTCCGTGATCATGCTCACATTTTTATAGATTTAATCCGCCTCCGGAAAGATTTCAAATTGAGCCCTATTTCCTGGAAAGATAAAATTAACGGAATACTTGTGGCTCCTCTCAGCTATTTCATTAACAGCATCATCACAATAAGGTTTAAGTGGATAAAAAATAATGAAAATAGTATTTATTGGTGAAGCTATCTCAGGTTTTGGCGGAATGGAAACAGTGATTCGCAATGTTATTCAGACATTGAGCGCTGAACCTTTCTCTATGCAATGTAAAATATTTTTTACCTGTCGCAAGAATGACATGGATAAAAAATGGCTTAAAGATATTGATGCCCATTACTCCATTTCAAATATCAAATTATCCCCATTACGCAGGGCGAAGCATCTTCATGCCTTGAGCCGATGGCTTTCGGATGAACAGCCCGATATCGTTATTGCTATCGACCCCCTCTCATGCCTTTATGCCAGTAAGGCTCGCTTAAAAATGAATGGCCACTTCACGCTATTTTCCTGGCCACATTTTTCGCTGGATCATAAAAAGCATGCGAAATATATCACCTGCGCCGATGAGCATCTGGCTATTAGCTGCGGCATCCGCCAGCAGATGATTAAGCGAGGCGTACCCGAAAAGAATATTCACGTCATCTATAACCCAACGGATAAAAGCCCGGTCATTATTCCTGCGCATAGCCAGAATGATATTCCAACCTTTATCTATGTTGGTAGATTAAAATTCGAAGGGCAGAAACGGGTTAAGGATCTACTCGACGCTTTTTCTCGCGTGCCGGGGCGCTGGAAATTACACATCATCGGGGACGGTTCAGACAGTGAACGTTGCAAAACATATGCACAAGACTTATGTATTGCGAACCGCATTCGCTGGCATGGCTGGCAGGCGCAACCGTGGAAAGTGGTGCAGGAGGAGATAGGCCAGGTGACCGCGTTACTGCTGACCTCCTCGTTTGAAGGCTTCCCGATGACGCTACTGGAAGCCATGGCACGCGGCATTCCCTGCATCAGTGCAGACTGCGTTTCCGGGCCGGGCGATATTATCATCCCGGGCGTCAACGGTTATCTCTATCCGCCCGGCGAGCTGGGCGAATTGTCGGCACTGATTTCAGCGATGATAAACGGCGAGAAAACTCTCGACCATGCCACCATCCCCGCATCTATCGAAGCGTTCTATGCGGAAAATTACTTCCGCCGATTGCATGATATTTTGTATTCGCATGCGCCACACTCTTCGCTCTCATATGACGAAAGCAAGAAAAAACCTGCGCCACTCACGACCGCGTTCAATTAACGCCCTCCCCCGAAAGGGAGGGCAAATGACTACAGTTTGCCGAGAATATCTTTCAGAATCGGCCCAATCGTTACAAACGCCTGCGGCGAAATGATATCGACGTGGGCACAATCCTGGCGATAGGCCTCCAGCTCACCGACCCACGGCGCCCAGACCTGCTGCGGATCCATACCTTCCGGTAACGTGCGTTCAGCCACAAACAGCGTCGCCTTGCCATCGAATCTGGCGCTGTGCGCGGTGGTGAGCAACCTCACCGCATCGGCATAGTTGCCTTCGATAGCATTAAACAGTTCGCCAGAGGCTTGCCCCTGCTGAGCGGCGAGAAACGCCTCGCGCTCACGGGCGATCTCAGCCAGCACTTCCGGATCCAGACCGTTGGCTTCTTTCTCCGACCAGTTTTGCGTTTCCGGCGGCCAGGTATCGAGTAATCCCAGGAATGCCACCGCTTCACCACGTGCACGCAGCCGCGCAGCAATGCCCTGCGCCAGCGTGCCGCCCAGCGAATAACCGAACAGATAGTACGGACCATGCGGTTGCTGCGCCAGCAGCGTGGCAAGATGATGGTCGCAAACCTCGTCCAGGGTCGCCGCCTGCTGCATCGGCCCTTCCGGGCGCGGAGACTGAATACCGGTTATCGACCAGTTTGCGGGCAGATAACGCGCCAGCACGCTGAATTGCCAGGCAAAACCCGAAGCCGGATGGAAACAGAACAGCGTTGGCCCGTGGCTCTCACGCAGCGGAAGCAGAGTTTCATAACCCAGACGCTGCGTCTGTTCGTCATTTTCAGCATCCAGCAGCACGCTCAGTTTGCTCACCGTGGAGGCCACCATGACCTGCCCCGGCGTCACCTGACGCCCGGTTTGCTGGCTCAACTGCGCGGCAAGCCGCATCGCCAACAGCGAATGGCCACCCAGCGCGAAGAAATCAGCTTCCACATCATTAATCTCGCAACCGAGCAGCGCGCTGAAGGCCTGTGCCACCAGGGTTTCCGTGCCTGGCAGAGGTTCACGGCTTTGCGTGCTCACCGTCAACTGTGGCAGCGGCAGGGCTTTACGATCGAGCTTACCGTTAGCGCTCAGCGGCAGAGAATCCAGCTGAAGCAGCACGACCGGCACCATATGCGGCGGCAGTTGTTCCCGCAGTTGCGCCAGTAATACATCGCGATCTAACGGTAAACCTGATTCCGAAACCAGATAGCCGACCAGCTGACGCGCGTCGCCGCCGGTTGCTGCCGCCTGGTTGATTACGCAGGCATGGGTGACCGCCTGTGCGACATCCGGCAGGCTTTGCATTACGCGGTCAATTTCACCCAACTCAATACGCTGGCCGCGAATTTTCAGCTGATCGTCACTGCGCCCCAGATACTCCACCGCGCCGTTTTCCAGCCAGCGCGCGACATCCCCGGTGCGATACATACGCTCGCCCGGCGCAAACGGATCGGCAATAAAGCGGCTGGCGGTGAGATCGGGTCGCCCCAGATAGCCTTGCGCCAGCTGAATGCCGGTCAGATAAAGATCGCCCGCAATCCCCATCGGGACCGGGCGCATCATCGCATCAAGAATGCGTAACCCGGTATTCCAGACCGGATAACCAATCGGCACGCTGTGGCCAGTGGTATTCGCCAGCTCTTCGCCAAACGCCGGATACCAGCTGACGTCCACGGCGGCTTCCGTCGGGCCATAAAGATTATGCAGCGGAGCGTGCGTAAGCTGTTCCCACTCGCGGCAAAGTTGCGCAGGCAGCGCTTCGCCGCTACAGAACACGCGCTTGAGCGTACGGCAACAACGTGCCGTTTCTGGGGTCAGCGAGGCGACAAACGCCGCCAGCATCGACGGCACAAAGTGGGTGGTGGTGACGCCATATTCTGCGAAGAATTGCTGCATCGCCTGCGGGTCGCGGTGGGCTTCCGGCTCGGCCATCACCAGTTGTGCCCCAGCAATAAAGGGCCACCAGAACTCCCATACCGAGACATCAAAACTGCACGGCGTTTTCTGCGCCACCACGTCATCCGCCCCAAGCGGATAGTGGTCCTGCATCCACAGCAGGCGGTTAACGATGGCCTCATGGCCCACCATCACGCCTTTTGGTCTGCCTGTCGATCCCGAGGTAAAAATGATATAAGCCGTCTGCTGCGGCGTGGTGAGCGCCAGCGGCTCATCGCCATCTACCGGCAGCGGTTCGTTGTAGCAAAGGCTTTCGATGTTCGGGAAACGATGACGCTGATCGGCCGAGGTGATGAGCAGTTTCGGTTTCGCATCTTCCAGCATCATATTCAGGCGATCGTCCGGATAGCCCGTATCAAGCGGCAGCCATGCGGCTCCGGCTTCCACGATGCCGTGCAGCGCCAGCGTTAAAAACACCGAGCGCGGCAGCGCCACGGCGACGCTATCGCCCGGCTGCACGCCATGCGCACGCAGCAGTCGCGCCAGCGCCAGCGTCTGCTCGCGCAGTTCGCGATAGCTAAGCTGGTAGCGCGCATCCGCCAGCGCCGGGGCATCTGGCGTTTTGGCCGCTTGCTCTGCCACCAGCGAATTCAGCGTAGCTGCCGGGATTTCGCGGGCGGTAGCGTTTATTTTTTCTAACTGCGCATATTCGTCGTCAGAGAGCAGATCCGCATCGCCACAGGCCAACGCCGGGTTATCCGCAAACTGCTGCAATAAAGCACTAAGGCGCGCGATGTGACGTTTCAGCGTTGGCTCATCGTAGCGTTGTTGATTTGCCAGGACTTCCAGCGTCAGGCCGCCCGACTCATCCGGGAACAACGCCAGCTCGAGATCATTCACCGGGCCGGTCGCCAGCGTGTGCGTGGTGGCCTGGACATCGGTGAACGCCAGATGGTAATCAAACACTTTGACGTTAAAGACCGGGCCAAACAGCGGTTCATCGCCCGCCGCACGCCCGCTGTCGCGCACAATCTGCTCGGCATCGTAACGCTGATGACGACGCATTTTCTTCAGTTGCCCGGATAGACGCACCGCCAGCTCTGCCAGCGTTTCTTTGCCATTCAGGGTGACGGAGAGCGGCAACACGTTCAGCACCGGTCCGGTGGCGGTTAACGCCGCCGATCCCATGCGTCGCATAAAGATAAACCCGGCGGCAAAGTCGCTGCGCCCGCATAAACGCCCCAGCCAGAGCGCGCTCAATGCCAGCGCCAGATCGGCACGCTGGCACTGCGGTGCGGCAGCGGCCAGACGCGAAAACGCGTGGCGATCGGCAGTCAGTTTCAGCCGCCAGATATCGGTGGTTTCCGCGCGCCCCGGCAACGGAACGGGAGAGAGAGAGACCGGTGACGGCAGCGATTGACGCTGCTCGCGCCAGAATGCGCCATCACGCTGATACGCGTCGCTTTCCCGATAGCGCTGGTATTCCTCCACCACCTCCGCAAACGGGGTAAAGGGTGATTCCGGCGTCGGTTCGCCCTGCTGCCAGGCGCGGTAAATTTCGCTGATTTGGCGGGTAATGGCCGGGAAGCTGAAGCCATCAACCAGTAAATGATGATAACGCTGATACCAGTACCAGCGGCGATCGCCAACGCGATAGAGTTGATGACACAGCAGCGGATTACCACTTTCCAGACGCAGGTTCTGCGCCAGATCGGTCTGCATCAGGCTCATGGCGGCCTGGTGCGGGTCGGCATCAGCGCGAAGATCGTGTACGTCTGGCGTTGGGAACATCATGCTGTCGTCGACCTGCTGCCACGGCTCGCCGTTGTCCTCGCCAAAACGCATACGCAGCGTATCGGCCTGATTCACCCCGGCGACAATCGCGCGCGCCAGCAGTTCGCCATCCACTTCGCCTTCCAGCTCAACGTAATGCGCCACGCTCCAGGCATTTGGTAACGTTGAGAGTTTTTCCGCCATCCAGATCCCCGGTTGGGCGGCAACTAACGATAAACGCGGGCTCATGCAGCCCCCTTCTCAGACGCATAATGCGACGGAATCAATGTCGACCAGTTATCCGTGAGCCAGGCATTGCAGGCATCAATAGATTGCGGCTGGCTAATCACGCGCCAGCCCGCAGGCAGCGCGCACTGTGCAGGCCACAGGCTAAACTGCTGCTGTTCATTTTGCAGAAGATAAAACTGCCCTTGAACATCGTCGAAGGGGTTACTAACTTGCATACCAAACTCCTGTCGTTAATCGTGCTTTGCTAGTTGGCGTGAACCAAAGGTTCCCAGAGCGTCATCAGCCCTGCGGTTAACCCGCCACGCCAGCAAAGCGCATCATGCCCGCCGTCAACCTGACGCCAGAAAATCGACTGCTGTGTTTGCTGTAGTTGTGATAAAAGCGCCTGATTAGCGCGAAAGATAATCGGCTCACGCACGCCGGCTTCCAGCACGATGCGCAATCCTGTTGGCTGTATCTCGCCGCTTTTGAGGCGTTGCAAAATCAGCCCTTCTTCCTGGCCGCCGCGATGCGGCCACCAGTACGATCCCGACTGGCTCAGGACGCAGCCAAAGCGCTCCGGCCAGTAAAGCCCGGCGTAAAGCGACGCGAGGCCGCCGAAGCTTTGCCCGGCCACCACGGTGCGATCGGCGCGATCGCTAAACGGTGCAATGGCTTGTACCTGTTGCAGAAGTTCCTGTTGTAGCGCCTGCCAGAATGCCGGGTTGCAGGGCAGTTCGACGCTGCGGTGCGCATTGTCGATAACGTCTATTAGCAGATAGACCGCAGGCGGCAGTTTTCCTGACTGGGTTAACGCCGTCAGGGCGGGCCAAACGGGCATGCTTTCTGCCCAAAACTGGCCGTCCAGCAGTACCGCCAGCGGTCTGTCGCTGGCATCGGCTTCGCCTGTCGTAAAAATCCATACCCGCCGCGTGTTATTCAGTTTTGTGCTATGCCACTCAATACACTGCGGCGCGTCCCAGTGCGCGGCAGGCGTTGCCCATCCGGGCTGTTCGGGGGCCTCGGGCATTTCCAGCGCCGATACCGCATGACCGCGCCCGCCCTTCCAGCTTTGCGGATTCAACGGGTCCGCCACCGCACGCGGCAGGAGCTTGCGCCAGCCTTCGCGCAGCAGCGCGCGGTCCGGCACGCTTTGGCTAAAAATCGCCGCCGGAAAATCATCTTCGCGTTCAGAGGGGGCAAAGCAGTAGCTTCCCCGCCAGGTGGCGGGGAGCGTCGTTTTCCAGAACCAGGCATCGGTATGAGGCAGGCGTTCCAGCGTTTGTGGTGCGGAGTTATGGTGATGATCGGTGACGCCGGTGATGTAAATCCACACCCGACGAACAGGGGATGTTTGCGCGGTGCCCGCTGGGTCTCGCCACCAGAATGTCACCTGATAGCGATCGCCAACACGTTCATACTGCGGGCCTTTTATCGTTGCCCACCAGGCATCGCTTCCTGCCTTTAACTTCTCCGTCACGTTAACCCCATGTTTAGTGTGGAATTTTTTGTTACATGTGAAAATCTATTGATAATATTATTGATAACTATTTGCATTTGCAATAACGTATTGGCGCGCAAGAGATGTCTTTCAAAATAAAAAATTTGTCAGGAACCGCTTTCTTCCCCATGGACGGCAGCTTTCGCAGTTCCCTGGCACAACTCATGCCGCCTCTCCTCCCCGTGGGAATGGAGCAAGTGGAGAGAACGGCGAAGAAAAGCAGGATTAGTGATGAATAACAAGATCAAATCCCTGGCCTTACTGGTCAATTTGGGTATCTACGGCGTCGCCTTCCCCCTCAACGCCGCAGAGACCGCCTCCACCAGCGAAACCGAATCCACTGGCGAGACGATGGTCGTCACCGCCGCGCAGCAGAACCTGCAGGCTCCCGGTGTTTCCACCATTACCGCTGACGAAATCCGTAAAAATCCGGTGGCGCGCGATGTGTCTGAAATCATCCGTACCATGCCGGGCGTCAACCTGACCGGTAACTCCACCAGCGGCCAGCGCGGCAACAACCGCCAGATTGATATTCGCGGCATGGGCCCGGAAAACACCCTGATCCTGATTGACGGTAAACCGGTGAGCAGCCGTAACTCTGTGCGTCAGGGCTGGCGCGGCGAGCGTGATACCCGTGGCGATACCAGCTGGGTACCGCCGGAGATGATCGAACGTATTGAAGTCATTCGCGGCCCGGCGGCAGCCCGTTATGGTAACGGCGCAGCGGGCGGCGTGGTGAATATCATCACTAAGAAAGGCGGTAACGAGTGGCACGGGTCGTGGGATACCTACTTCAATGTGCCAGAGCACAAAGACGAAGGCTCCACCAAGCGTACCAACTTTAGCCTGAGCGGCCCGATGGGCGGCGATTTCAGCTTCCGTCTGTACGGTAACCTCGATAAAACCCAGGCGGATGCGTGGGATATCAACAAAGGCCATCAGTCTGAACGTACCGGCATTTACTCCGATACGCTGCCCGCAGGTCGTGAAGGCGTCATCAACAAAGATATCAACGGCCAGGTACGCTGGGACTTTGCGCCGATGCAGTCTCTGGAGTTCGAAGCGGGCTACAGCCGCCAGGGCAACCTGTATGCGGGTGATACCCAGAACACCAACAGTAACCAACTGGTGAAAGATAACTACGGCAAAGAGACTAACCGTCTTTATCGTCAGAATTACTCTGTCACCTGGAACGGCGGCTGGGATAACGGCGTGACCACCAGCAACTGGGTACAGTACGAGCACACGCGCAACTCCCGTAAAGGTGAAGGTCTGGCGGGCGGTACGGAAGGGATCTTCTCCACCAACGACTATGTGAATATCGATCTGGCCGATCTGATGTTGCACAGCGAAGTGAGCATTCCGCTCGACCTGCTGGTGAATCAGAACCTGACGCTGGGCACCGAATGGAACCAGCAGCGCATGAAAGATTTAGGTTCTAACACCCAAACCTTTATGGGCGGCGACGTTCCGGGCGCAACCAGCACTAACCGCAGCCCTTATTCGCAGGCTGAGATTTTCTCTCTGTTTGCCGAAGACAACATTGAGCTGACCGACAGCACCATGCTGACGCCAGCGCTGCGTTTTGACCACCATACCATCGTCGGCAACAACTGGAGCCCGTCGCTGAACCTCTCTCAGGGTCTGGGCGATGACTTCACGTTGAAAATGGGTATCGCGCGTGCTTATAAAGCGCCGAGCCTGTATCAAACTAACCCGAACTATATTCTCTACAGTAAAGGTCAGGGTTGCTACGCCAGCGGCGGTGCGTGCTATCTGCAGGGTAACGACGACCTGAAAGCAGAAACCAGCATTAACAAAGAGATTGGTCTGGAGTTCAAACGCGATGGCTGGCTGGCCGGTGTGACCTGGTTCCGTAACGATTATCGCGACAAAATCGAAGCGGGCTACTCTGCGGTTTCCAGCAACGCCAGCGGTACCGATATCTACAAATGGGAGAACGTACCGAAAGCCGTCGTTGAAGGCCTTGAAGGAACGTTGAATATCCCGGTTAGCGAAACGGTGAACTGGACCAACAACATCACCTACATGCTGCAAAGTAAGAACAAAGAGACCGGCGATCGCCTGTCGATCATTCCGGAGTACACGCTGAACTCAACCCTGAGCTGGCAGGTACATCAGGATGTCTCCTTGCAGTCGACCTTTACCTGGTACGGCAAGCAGCAGCCGAAGAAATACAACTATAAAGGGCAACCGGCCACTGGCCCGGAAACGGAAGAAGTCAGCCCTTATAGCATCGTTGGCCTGAGCGCGACCTGGGATGTCACCAAAAACGTCAGCCTGACCAGCGGCGTGGATAACGTCTTCGATAAACGCCACTGGCGTGAAGGTAATGCCCAGACCACAGGTGGTGTCACCAATGGTGTCAGCAGTTATATGTATGGCGCAGGCGCGAATACCTATAACGAATCTGGCCGTACCTGGTTTATGAGCGTGAACACCCACTTCTAATCGTAATGTTGTTCCGGATCCTCTCCCCGCCAGGGGAGAGGATGATGGGGAAAAGATGCAAACCAACCATTCTACATTTACCCTCGCCCACCATCTTCTGCACCGTATCGATTTTCAGCCTGAAACCTTTAGCGACGGCGATTTGCTGTGGTTACCGCATCACGCCGACCTGGCGCATTTTGGCAAAAAACGCCGGATTGAACATCTTGCCGGGCGGATTGCCGCCGCGTACGCGCTACAACCTTTGGGCCTGAAAGCCATTCCTGGCATAGGTGAACAGCGCCAGCCACTGTGGCCGGAAGGCATTTTTGGCAGCATCAGTCACAGCGGAAAACGGGCGATAGCCACCGTTTCCCCAACGCCCGTCGGCATCGATATCGAGCATATTTTCAGCTCGCAGCTGGCCGCCGAAGTGGCGACGCAGATTGCCTCGCCTGCGGAAATTTTCCGCCTGCAAACCAGCGGCCTGCCTTTTGCGATTGCCCTGACGCTGGCGTTCTCCGCCAAAGAGAGCGTCTATAAAGCGTACTCTTCACACGCGGAACCCTGCCCGGGATTTGCGGCGGCAGAGATGACCGCGATTGATGAGAATTCGCTTTGTCTGCGCTTAACGTCGGCGTTTTCAGCCCAGCTTGTCGGGAAGGAAATCTGCGTGGCTTATGAGGTGAAGGGCGATGAGGTGGTGACCTGTACGGTTACTCCTCTTTAATGAAAGCGCGATACGTTGTCTCGCATCGCGCCCCCCTGACTATTTAAATAAATGCTTCAGACTGTGTGGCTGGCAGCGAAGATATTGATTCGACGCATGAATCTGCGCACCCAGCGCCGCCGCGGCATGCCATGGCCATCTTGGGTTATAAAGTACACCGCGCGCGAGCCCGATAAAATCAGCATCACCGCCCGCCACGATTGACTCGGCATGTTCTGGCTCGGTAATTAATCCCACCGCGACGACCGGGATGTTAACGGCTGATTTCACCGCCCGGGCCAGCGGCACCTGGTAGCCTGGGAAAACGTCAATCTGCTGTTCAGGATGCAAACCACCGCTGGAAACATGTATTGCATCCACCCCGCGTTCTTCCAGCAGTCTGGAAAATTCGACCGCTTCCTCAATGTTGAACCCGCCCTCAACCCAGTCGGTTGCCGAGATGCGTACGCTGATTGCTTTGTCCGCCGGGAACGCGGCGCGAACGACATCAAAGATTTCCAGTGGGAATCGGACTCTATTCTCAAAAGAACCGCCATAATTGTCCGTTCGGTTATTCGACAGCGGCGATAAAAATTGATGCAGCAGATAGCCATGTGCGGCGTGGATCTGGATAAGATCCACATTCAGCCGGGCCGCACGTTTCGCAGCTTCCGCAAATTGCTGACGCACGGTTTCTAAGCCTTCGCTATCCAGTGCCGCAGGCGTCGAATGCCCCTCGTTGTAGGGAATAGCGGAAGGTGCGACGGTCTGCCAACCACCCTCTTCATCAGGCGCGAGTGGCCCTTTTTGCTCCCACGGTTTGGACGTGGACGCTTTCCTGCCCGCATGGGCCAACTGGATTGCGATAGGCATATCTGACCACTGACGAATGGAAGCAATCACCCGGCCCATGGCTTCCTCGCAACGATCGTCGTACAGACCCACATCCGCGAACGTAATGCGCCCTTCGGGAGAAACCGCCGTCGCTTCAATGGTCAGTAACCCTGCACCCGACTGCGCCAGCTGCCCTAAATGCTGTACATGCCAGTCATTCATGCAGCCATCCGTTGCCGAGTACTGGCACATAGGGGCAATCACGATACGATTATCAAGTTCAAGATTTCGAATGCGGAAAGGAGTAAACAGCTTGGGTTGCGACATACCTTTTTCTCCAGGGGATGACTGAGGGATTTCAATACAATTATGTATGCCATCCACTGTACGCCAGAAAAAGCCGGGAAGCCCACTTTACGCCCTATAAAGGGCAATAATCTTCCCGGCGACGCCCATCAGCTATATCTGCGCCAACCCGCCATCAACATAAATCTCTGCGGCATTGATAAAGCTCGCATCGTCAGAGGCTAAGAAAACCACCGCTTTGCCGACCTCTTCCGGTTCACCCAGTCGGCCTAGCGGCACCTCTGCCGCTAGCGCGTCAAACAGCCCCTGCCGATGCTCCTCGGGAACCAGGCCGCCAAGACCCGGCGTGCGAATGGGGCCAGGGCTGACCACATTGATCCGGATGCCGCTATCTTTCAGGTCGAGCGCCCACGAACGGACCAGGCTACGTAACGCGGCTTTACTTGCGCTGTACACGCTAAAGTTCGCAGTGCCTTTCACCGCCGCCGTCGAGCCCGTAAGGATAACGGAAGAGCCCTTACGCAACAGCGGCAACGCTTTTTGCACAGTAAACAGCACACCGCGCACATTGGTGCCGAAGATGCGGTCAAAATGCGCTTCGGTTATCTGCCCCAGCGGCAGCATGTCACCGCCCCCGGCATTGGCAAACAGCACATCCAGCTGCCCTGATTCGCTGGTAATCGTCGAGAATACGGTATCAAGATCGTTTAAATTAGACGCGTCAGCGCGAATGCCTTTTGCGGAGGGGCCAATTAACGCCACCGCCGCATCAAGTTCTTCACGGCGTCTGCCGGTGATATAGACTGTTGCGCCCTGCTCAGCCAGCGCCTGTGCTGCAGCCAGGCCGATACCGGTGCTTCCCCCGGTGATTAACGCAATTTTATCCGCCAGTTTTTTACTCATGGTGCACTTCCTTAACTAAAGTTTGAATAGGCCAGTTGAGTCTTCGACTTAGCGCAACGACCAGGTTGCTAAGCTCGTGAGTACTGTAATCGCACTCACTCAGGCGGAAAAACAGGGCAAATAAGAAAACACTCTTCACAGGGGTGAATAATCTCGAAGCAGAGTCAGGAATAATAATGGACCGATTTTTAGCGCTTAACGTTTTTATCCGCGTGGTTGAAGCCAACAGTTTTACGCGTGCCGCCGACTCGCTGAATATGCCTAACGCAACGATTAGCAAAACAATTCAACAGCTGGAATCTCACCTGGGCATTCGCCTGCTGCAACGGACGACGCGGCGTATTACGGTTACGCCTGAAGGTGAGGCGTACTATGAAAAAGCGCGGGAAATCCTGAATGCCCTGGAAGAGGTCGATGCCGCATTTAAGACATCGACAACGAATATTAAGGGTCACCTGCGAATCGCCGTGGGCGGCTCAACCGCCAGGGATATCCTGATTCCGCTGCTGGCCGATTTCATGGCAGCCTATCCAGATATCTGTATTGACCTGGCCGTGGCGGATAAACCCTCAGATCTTATTAGCGGAAATATTGACTGCGCAATCCGGGGCGGCGTGCTGGAAGATTCAACGCTGATCGCCCGTAAAATAGGTGAGGCGACGTTGATCACCTGCGCCACACCCGATTACCTTCGGCGCTACGGCACGCCTGCCTATCCTGATGAACTCAAAAACGGGCATCGCCTGATTAGCTACCTTTCCCCCGCCAGCGGCCGCGCATTTCCGTTTCGCTTTAAGCACAACGACATCTTGACCGAGATGAAAACGGAGCATCACCTGGGCATCAACGAAAGCAACGCACACATTGCCGCCGTCGAGGCGGGGTTAGGCATTATCCAGACGTTCACCTATTCACTGAGAAATCAGCTCGCCAGCGGTGAAGTCCTGGAGATCCTCCGTCCTTGGCGACCCGCTTCGTATCCCTTTTATGTGGTGTACGCGCAAAACCGGCACCTTCCTCATCGGCTGCGCGTGTTTGTCGAGTGGCTGAATGACGCGTTTTCGGGGGCGGTAAAGTAATAGACCACTCGATCACACCGAGTAATCCACCAACAATTACCGAATAATCAGCATAGTGAGTAAATAAATCAGACATTCGTCGAGTTTTTGTGGGCAAAAAAGATAGTTTAGCCGCGCAATTACCCCTATCATCCCCATGATACATTCAGACAAATTATGAAACACTTTGTCAGTGTTAAGGGAAGCGAATGAGTACAAACATAACAACACCAGGGAACGGGGCCGGTGAAAGCCGTCTGATGAACGGTTTCCTCAATGCGATTGAACGCGCCGGGAATAAACTTCCTGAACCGGCGCTGATCTTTTTCTACTTTTTACTGGTCGTGATGGGGCTGTCTGCGGTCCTGTCGTTGATGACCTTTGATGTTGTTAATCCCATGACGCAGGAGACCGTTCAGGTTAACAACCTGCTCTCTGCTGAAGCGCTCACCAACACGCTGGCCAATATGGTGACGACGTTCACCACCTTCGCCCCGCTCGGTATTGTGCTGGTGGCGATGCTCGGCGTTGGCGTAGCGGAAAGCTCCGGCTTTATTAACGTCGGCCTAAAGAAGATGCTGCGCGTGACGCCAAAGAAACTGCTGACGCCGATGCTGATTTTTGTCGCGATGTTCAGCCACGTGGCGGCGGATGCGGGCTACGTGCTGGTGATCCCGCTGGGCGCAATTATCTTTATGTCCGCCGGACGTCACCCGCTGGTGGGGATCGCCGCAGCGTTCTCGGGCGTATCGGGCGGGTTTGCCGCTAATATGGTGCCCACCGGGAACGATGCGCTGTTGCAGGGCTTTACCCAGGCCGCAGCACAACTGCTCGACAGCACCTACACCGTCAACACCTTATGTAACCTCTTCTTCGGAATTGCCTCTTCGATTCTGATTACCCTGGTCGGCTGGTGGGTCACCGAGCGCATCGTTGAGCCGCGCGTCAGCAAAATGACCATCGACGGCGATTATCAGCATGAAGAGGATATGTCCAGCGTCTCAGACAAAGAGAGCCGCGCCTTTAATCGCGCGTCGCTGGTCATGCTGCTGGGCCTCGCGGCGCTGGCGGCAGCGGCCTGGCCGGAAGGTTCCATGCTGCGCGGAACCGACGGCTCGCTCACCTCTTACAGTGCGCCGATCATGAAATCCATCGTGCCGCTGATTTTCCTGATCTTCATCCTGCCGGGGATTGTGTACGGCTTTGCATCCGGCACCTTTAAAACCGGGAAAGATGTCATCGCGTCGATGAATGACTCGATGAGTAAAATGGGCTCATACATGGTGATGGCGTTCTTCTGCGCCATGTTTATTAAAGCGTTCAGCGACTCGAACATTGGCACACTGCTGGCGCTGGTCGGCGCGGATGGCCTGAAAGCGATGGAGCTGCCGGGCGAAGCGACGATTATCGGCATGATCCTGCTGACCGCCGCCGTGAACCTGCTGATTGGTTCCGCATCCGCGAAGTGGGGCCTGTTATCGCCGATTATGGTACCGATGCTGATTGCCGTGGGGATCTCTCCGGAACTGACTCAGGCGGCGTTTCGTATCGGGGACTCCAGTACCAATATTATCACCCCGCTAATGGTCTTCTTCCCGCTGGTGGTGGTCTATTGCCAGCGCTATGTGAAGGGCGCGGGCGTCGGTACGCTGGTATCAATGATGATGCCGTACTCCATCGCCTTCTTTATTAGCTGGAGCCTGTTCCTGCTGGCCTGGTGGGGGCTGGGGATGCCGCTCGGCGTCGCCGCGCCGTACACCTGGAGTGCAGGTTAACCCCAGATCTCTTCAAGGGCGCATCATGCGCCCTTTTTTATTCCCT
The DNA here is from genome assembly GCF_021172065.1 of Pseudocitrobacter corydidari. Classification (NCBI taxonomy): domain Bacteria; kingdom Pseudomonadati; phylum Pseudomonadota; class Gammaproteobacteria; order Enterobacterales; family Enterobacteriaceae; genus Pseudocitrobacter; species Pseudocitrobacter corydidari. The sequence continues at coordinate 2,430,802 of NZ_CP087880.1, forward strand.
GCCCTCACCTCATCACCCTTTTCGCTAAGTTAATCTTAATTATGACTTTACGGGAAAATAGTCTCGGCGCTAAGGTGGCGGGATAACATCATAAAATACGTTTTCACAGGGATTGATCATGGTTAAAAAATTACTGCCCCTCCTGGTGCTGAGTGCACTGACCGCCAACGTACACGCCGCTACACCGCCCGATACGCTGATTGTGGCGCAAGGGCTGGATGATATTGTCAGCCTTGATCCGGCAGAAGCGAACGAGCTTTCCAGCATCCAAACCGTGCCGAGTATTTATCAACGTCTGGTGCAGCCAGACCGCGATAATCCGGAAAAAGTAACCCCCGTTCTGGCCGAAAGCTGGCAGGCCGACCCGGCAGCGAAAACGCTGACCATCAAACTGAAAAGCGACGCTAAGTTTGCATCCGGCAACCCGGTTCGCCCGGAAGATATTATCTTCTCGTACACCCGCGCGGTGACCCTCAATAAATCCCCGGCGTTTATCCTTAATGTGCTGGGCTGGCAGGCGGACAATATTGCCAGCCAGGTGAAAAAAGTGGATGACCACACGGTGCAACTGCACTGGACGGCGGACGTCAGCCCGGCGGTAGCGCTGAATATTATCTCTACGCCAATCGCGTCAATCGTCGATGAAAAGCTGGTGTCTGCCAATGTGAAAGACGGTGACTTCGGTAACGCCTGGCTGAAAATGCACTCTGCGGGCAGCGGCGCGTACAAAATGCGCGTCTATCAACCGCATCAGGCCATCGTGCTGGCGGCGAACCCGGGCTCACCTGCCGGGGCGCCGAAACTGGCGAACGTAATTATCAAAAACGTGCCGGACCCCGCATCGCGTCGCCTGCTTATCCAGCAGGGTGATGCGGATATCGCCCGCGATCTCGGGGCGGATAACATTAACGCGCTGTCGGGCAAACCGGGCGTCAAAGTTATCAGTATCCCGTCCGCTGAGCAGAATTACCTGGCATTTAACACCGCCAACAGCGCCAATCCGCTGCTTAACAACCCGGCGCTGTGGGAAGCATCGCGCTGGCTGGTCGATTACGAAGGCATTACCAAAGATTTGCTTAAGGGGCAGTACTTTATTCACCAGAGCTTCCTGCCTGTCGGCTTCCCTGGCGCACTGGAAACGCAGCCGTTCAAATTTGACCCGGCAAAAGCGAAAGCGATCCTTGAAAAAGCGGGGATCAAAGACGCCCACTTCACGCTGGATGTAGAGAACAAGCCGCCGTTTATCACCATCGCCCAGTCCATGCAGGCAAGCTTTGCACAGGGCGGCATTAAGATTGACCTGCTGCCCGCCGCAGGCAGCCAGGTTTACGCCCGTGTGCGTGCGCATCAGCATCAGGCCGCCATTCGCATGTGGCTGCCTGACTACTTCGATGCGCACTCCAATGCCAGCTCCTTCGCCTGGAATGACGGTAAATCGAGCACCGTAGCGGGTCTGAATGGCTGGAAAAATCCAGAACTGAACAAAGCCACGCTGGCAGCGGTAGCGGAACCGGATCCGGCTAAACGTCTTGATCTGTATAAAAAAATGCAGGAAGAGCTGCAACATAACTCCCCTTATGTTTTCGTCGATCAGGGTAAAACGCAGATTGTGGTACGGGATAACGTGAAAGGCTATCAGCAAGGTCTGAACGCCGATATGGTCTGGTACGATCGCATAACCAAGTAATAACCTGTCCTGATGCGGGCCCGATGGCGTGAAGCTGTCGGGCCTTCTGCTGATGAATTACAATACGGAACCGTCATGTCTGTCGTTTCTCCCAACAGAACAAAAAGCACGCTGATTGCGTTATCTCAGGGGCTTCTCACCCTGTGTCTGACGCTCTTCGGTTTACTGCTGATCACTTTCGCGCTGTCGGCCCTTTCGCCGGTGGATCGGGTTTTGCAAATCGTCGGCGATCACGCCAGCCAGTCAACGTACGATCAAATGCGCCACCAGCTTGGGCTCGATCAACCTTTAGTGATCCAGTTCTGGCACTACCTGGTGAATCTGGCGCATGGCGACCTTGGCATCGCCAGTTCAACCGGACAACCGGTATTACAGGATTTGCTCTCGGTTTTCCCCGCCACGCTTGAGCTGGCCACACTGGCGCTGATTGTCGGCGCCCTACTCGGCGTCGTCGCGGGCGTGCTTTGTGCCCGCTATGCCGGTTCACCGTGGGACCTGGCGGTTCGCACCTTCACCCTGCTGGGGAATTCTGTACCCATTTTTTGGCTCGGCCTGCTGATGCTGGCGCTGTTTTATGCGCGGCTACAGTGGAGCGTCGGGCCAGGACGGCTGGACGATATTTATCAATATACCGTTGAGCCTCGTACCGGATTCGCGCTCATTGACACTGCTCTTTCCGGCGATGCAGGCGCGTTTAAAAATGCGCTAAGCCACCTGGTATTGCCTGTCTTGCTGCTGGCCTATTACGCACTGGCGAGCATTACGCGTTTAACGCGCTCCGCCTGTCTTAGCGAAATGAACAAAGAGTACATTTTGCTGGCGCGCGCGAAAGGTGCGGGTGAGATGACCATTCTACTGCGCCACGTTTTGCCCAATATTCGCGGAACATTGCTGACCGTTATCGCCCTCGCCTGGACCAGCATGCTGGAAGGTGCCGTGTTAACCGAGACGGTTTTCTCCTGGCCAGGCATTGGTCGCTATCTCACCACTGCACTTTTCGCGGGCGACGCGACGGCGATTATGGGCGGTACGCTGCTGATTGGCGTCTGCTTTGTGTTAATTAACAATCTTACGGACCTGCTGGTGCGCCTGACTGACCCGAGGATTCGCTAATGCCGCTGACTCGTTTTTTGCGCCGTCTGCGCCGTTCACCTGCCGCTTTTGCCGGGCTGATTATTATCGTTTTACTGCTGCTAACGGCGCTATTTGCCCCGTGGCTGGCACCTTTCGATCCAAACTGGCAGGATGCCGCAGCACGCTTACAGGCGCCGTCCGCGCAGCACTGGCTGGGTACAGACAGTTACGGGCGCGATCTCCTTTCGCGTCTGATTTACGGTAGCCGCCCTGCGCTGGGTCTGGTGGCGCTGGTTACCGCCATTACGCTTCCGCTTGGGTTGTTGGTGGGCATTCTTTCCGGCTATTACGGCGGATGGCTGGAGCGAATTCTGATGCGCATTACGGACATCGTTATGTCAATGCCGAGGCTGATTCTGGCGTTTGCGTTCGTCGCTATGCTGGGGCCGGGGCTGGTGAATGGCGCACTGGCGCTGGCGCTCACTACCTGGCCGGCTTACGCGCGTCAGGCACGAACGGAAATACAGCGTCTGCGCCACAGCGATTATCTCGCTGCCGCTGAAATGATGGGCATTCGCGGCGGACGCTTGCTGTTTGGCCATATCCTGCCACTGTGTCTTCCTTCCGCGATTGTGCGTCTGGCCCTTGATTTAGCCGGGATAATTTTAGCCGCCGCGGGGTTAGGTTTCCTCGGGCTGGGCGCTCGACCGCCCATGTCGGAATGGGGTGCCATGATTGCCGACGGCATGCAGGTTATTTTCGACCAGTGGTGGGTTGCCGCCGCGCCCGGTGCCATTATTTTACTGGCAAGCCTGGCGTTTAATCTGCTGGGTGATGGATTACGCGATATTCTGGAGCCGCAACATGATTGAACAACGCCTGAATGTTCAGGGATTAACCATCGACTACCCCGGTGCCCGCGTGTTGAATAACGTCAGTTTTTCCGTTGGCAATGAACGCCTTGCACTGGTGGGCGAGTCGGGTTCCGGTAAATCGATGACCGCCCGCGCGCTGATGGGGCTGGTGCGCCAGCCGGGGCGCGTTCAGGCGGATACGTTACAGGTGCTCGGGCATAATCTGCTGGATCTCAACGCGCGCGGTTGGCGACATCTGCGCGGTAATGACATTGCGATGGTGCTTCAGGATCCGCGCTACGCGCTGAATCCGGTAAAAACAATTTATGCTCAAGTTGAAGAAGCGCTAACCCTGCATCAATCACTCAGCCGACGTCTGCGGCGTGAGAAAATCCATGAGGCCATCCGCGCGGTGGGGCTGGATGACAGCGTACTCAACCGTTATCCCGGAGAGCTATCCGGCGGAATGGGCCAGCGCGTCATGAGTGCGATTGCTTTAATTAATGACCCAAAGGTCCTGATTGCCGATGAACCCACCTCTGCGCTGGATGCGCGCCTGCGTAATCAAATCCTCGAGCTTCTGGTGGAACAGTGTGAACAGCGGCAAATGGCGATGTTGCTGATTAGCCACGATCTGCCGCTGGTGGCTGAGCATTGCCAGCGTGTGCTGGTGATGTATCAGGGCGAAAAAATAGATGAGCTGGCAGCCAGCGAGCTTCCGCACGCGACACATCCCTATACACGCACACTCTGGACCTGTCGTCCGAATGCGCAGACCTATGGCCAGATGTTACCCACGCTGGATCGCCGCGCTTTGCTGAAGGAACAGACCCATGTCGATCGTTGATATTCACGATGTTCAGGTGCAGTTTGGCGCAAAAACCGCCGTTAGCGCCGCCACCTTCAGCGTCGAGGCCGGTGAAACCTTCAGCCTGATTGGCGAGTCGGGCTGCGGGAAATCCACTCTTCTGCGCGTCATTGCCGGGTTGCAACGCGAATGGCACGGTCGCGTCTCGTTATTCGAAACAAGCATCGCGCCAGGGCAACGTTTTCAGGGGACATTGCGGCGTAATGTCCAAATGGTTTTTCAGGACCCTTACGCCTCGTTGCATCCCAACCACACCATCTATCGCACGCTTGCCGAACCGTTGAAAATCCACGGAGAAACGCAACCAGACGCGCAGGTCAGCACCGCGCTGATGCAGGTGGGTTTACCCGCCGATGCCGCTACGCGCTATCCGCATCAGCTTTCTGGTGGCCAGCGCCAGCGAGTCGCCATCGCCCGCGCCCTGCTACTTCGTCCACAGCTTCTCCTGCTGGATGAACCCACTTCGGCGCTGGATATGTCGATTCAGGCGGAGATCCTCAATCTGCTGAATCGCCTGAAAAAAGCGCATGGGTTAACCTATTTACTGGTGAGCCACGATGCCGATGTAATAGCGCATATGTCCGATCGCGCGGCGTTTATGGCAGATGGTGTGATTCAGCGATTTTACGATCGCCCGGCCCTGCAAAACGGCGAACACAGAATGTAAAGGTCAGCCAGGCGCAAGATTTTTCGCCACCTATACTAAAGGCATCAGTTACCACCGTGAGACGACTATGCCTTTACCTGACTTTCATGTTTCTGCGCCTTTTACGCTCGGCATTGAGCTCGAGCTTCAGGTCATTAACCCGCCAGGTTACGATCTTTGCCAGGACTCATCCGCCCTGATAGCCGCCGCCAGCCGCGGTGTGACGCAGGGGGAAATCAAGCATGACATCACCAACAGTATGCTGGAGGTGGCGACAGGTGTGTGTGACGATATCCACCAGGCCGCCACCCAGCTTGCCGCCATCCAGCGCGCTGTGCTGCGCGCGGCGTCAGAGCAGCATGTCAAAATTTGCGGCGGCGGCACGCATCCTTTCCAGCGCTGGCAAAGTCAGGAAGTGGGCGATAACCCGCGTTACCAGCACACGCTGGAAGCTTACGGTTACCTGGCCCGCCAGGCGACGGTGTTCGGTCAACACGTGCATGTCGGCTGTACTAACGGCGACGATGCGCTGTATCTGCTGCATGGCCTTTCGCGGTACGTTCCGCATCTGATTGCGCTTAGCGCCGCGTCGCCCTATCTGCAAGGTGCCGACAGCAGCTTCGCCTGCGCGCGGCTCAACATTTTCTCGGCTTTTCCCGATAACGGCCCCATGCCCTGGGCAGCAAACTGGCAGGAGTTTACCCGACTGTTTCGCCAGCTCAGCTACACCAGCATGGTCGACAGCATTAAAGACTTACACTGGGATATTCGCCCCAGCCCCCATTTTGGCACGGTGGAGGTGCGCGTCATGGATACGCCGCTCACCCTCGGCCACGCGGTCAACATGGCCGGGCTTATTCAGGCGCTGGCGCACTGGTTGCTTGAAAAACGGCCACATAAACCCGGCCCGCAGGATTACCTGCTGTATAAATTCAATCGCTTCCAGGCCTGCCGTTATGGTCTACAGGGTGTGGTGACAGATGTTGCCAGCGGCGAACAACACACCATCGCCCATGAACTGGAGACGCTGCTGGAACAGTTGCAACCGTATGCCGATCAACACCGTGGCGGCAGCGCGCTTGAAGAACTGGCGTTGATGGTGAAACACGGAAAAAGTGAAGCCCAACGCATGCGCGAGTTTATCGCCGGTGGCGGCTCGCTGATAACCCTGGTACAACAGCACTGCGACACCTGGGCGGCGTAAGCACAGAAAGCCTTTGCATGAGCGGGATTACGCGCTATTTTGCCCTCCCGCTCATCGCACAAGGAACGAAGATATGATGCGTCTTTGGCTGTTGCCCGCCCTGCTGCTTCCGTTAGCCTCTGTCACCCATGCCGCCTGCACGCTAACCGACCCGTCGCTTCAGGTGCAAAGCTATGAGGTTGATCGCCAACAGGAAAATATCACCCTGCGCTGGAAGAAACCGGACGGCAAAGCCTGGGGCTCGCTCTATTCGCTGCTGGCAGATATCAACGGTAACGGGCAGGTGCTGATGGCGATGAACGGCGGCATTTATGGCAAAGATTATGCGCCGCTGGGGCTCTATATCGAAAAGGGAAAAAAGCTCGCGCCGGTTAACCGCGCATCCGGCGGCGGCAACTTTTTTATTCGCCCGGGCGGCGTGTTTTATCTCAAGGATCAGAAAGCGGGGATTGTGACGCTCGATGCGCTGAAAAGCACCAAAGGCATGGATTACGCGGTGCAGTCCGGCCCGATGCTGATTGAAAACGGCACGATAAACTGGCGTCTTAAACCGTCGGCCAGTTCGCGAAAATTACGTAATGCCGTGGGGATTAACCGTCAGGGTCGCGTGGTGTTTATGCTGAGCGCCAAAGAAACCAATTTTTATGATTTCGCCTGCTACGCGCAGTCAAAGCTGGATATCAAGCAGATGCTGTATCTCGATGGCACGATTTCGAAGATGTATCAGAAGGGAAGTTCGGTACCGTGGCAGTATCATCCGTTTGTCACGATGATTACGGTGGAGAGGAAAACGTCGTCCTGAGCATTGCCGGATGGCGGCTACGCCTTATCCGGCCTACAAGTGAGTAGGCCCGGTAAGCGAAGCGCCACCGGGCATTTTTCAATTAAGCAGCCTTGCGGAATCTGCGCGTCAGGCGCTTCTCAATCTCGACGATGAAGAACATCACCGCACCCATCGCCAGCGTCACGAACCAGTAGCGAGCAGGCAGCGCTTCGGTGCCGAACATCATCTGCATCACCGGCAGATAGATAATCGCCAGCTGCAGCAGCAACAGAACGCCCGTCACCATCCAGATACCTTTGTTCTTCAGCAGGCCACGGTTGATAGAGAAACCGTCGGTGTTACGGCAGTTAATCATGTACATCCACTGCGCGGTCACCAGCATCTGCAACAGCACGGTGCGGACAAACTCTGCACTGTGGCCGCGCGGCGCCAGCCAGGCCTCAAGAATGAAGGCGCTGATGGCAATCATCGAGCCGACAAACGCCACACGCCAGACCGCAAACGCGTCCATGACGTGCTGGCCGGTTTTACGCGGCGGGCGATTCATCACGTTACGCTCGGCGGCTTCGAAGGCCAGGCCGAAGGACAGCGTCGCGGAGGTCGCCATGTTCATCCACAAAATCAGCACCGGCGTCAGCGGGATCATATTCCCTGCCAGCAGGGCAATCACCACCAGCAGACCCTGCGCCAGGTTGGTTGGCATGATAAAGAGGATCGTCTTCTTCAGGTTGTCGTACACCCGACGCCCCTCTTTAACCGAACTGGCGATGGTCGCGAAGTTATCGTCGGTCAACACCATGTCCGCCGCCTCTTTGGTGACTTCGGTGCCTTTAATCCCCATCGCAATGCCGACATCAGCCTGACGCAGTGCTGGCGCGTCGTTCACGCCGTCACCGGTCATCCCAACCACTTCGCCGTTTTTCTGCAACGCCTTAACCAGACGCAGTTTGTGCTCCGGGCTGGTACGGGCAAAGATGTCATACTCCACCGCCGCTTTTGCCAGCTCGTCGTCATCCATGTGCTCCAGCTGGTAGCCGGTCATCGCTTCGGTGCTGTTGTGAATGCCCAGCATCTGGCCAATACTCATCGCCGTTTGCGGGTGATCGCCGGTGATCATTTTCACGCGGATCCCCGCCGTCTGGCAGGTGTGGATCGCATCCACCGCTTCCGGGCGCGGCGGGTCCATCATCCCGGCGATACCGAGGAAGATAAGGCCCTGCTGGAGGTCGCTGTGGTCCAGCGTGGTCGCGCCGATGTCAGCGGGTTTAATGGCCGCTGCCACCATACGCAGGCCCTGACGAGCAAAGCGCTCCATCTCGGACTCCCAGTATGCGCGGTCGAACGTCGCCAGGCCACGTGCGGTCTGCTGCTGCTCACACAGTGCAAACAGTACGTCTGGCGCGCCGGTGACCATCACCCACTCTTCCGCATCCAGCTTGTAGTGCGTTGCCATGTACTTGTACTGCGAGTCAAACGGGATCTTTGCCACCAACTGCGTGGTTACCGGCTCCAGCGACGCTTTCGTTGCCAGTACCTTCAGCGCGCCTTCGGTCGGCCCGCCGGTAATGCCCCAGTGGCCCAGCTCATTGCGTACCAGCTGGCTGTCGTTACAGAGATCAATCGTGCGCAGATATTTTTCCAGCACCGTGTAAGGCTGTACTTTTACCGGCTCGTTGCTGCCCTCAAGATAGAGATTTCCGACCGGCTCGTAGCTGTCGCCATCCACGCGGTAGCAGCTATCGGCGGTGATCACCGCTTTTACGGTCATCTCATTCATGGTCAGAGTGCCGGTTTTATCAGAGCACACCACGGTCATCGCGCCCAGCGTCTCAACGGTTGGCAGCTTACGAATAATCGCCCGCTTGCGCGCCATCGCCTGTACGCCCAACGAGAGGATAATCGAGATGATCGCCGGTAAACCCTCGGGTACCGCCGCGACGGCAAGGCTAATCAGCGACAGCAGCAATTCGCCCATCGGCATATCGCGCAGCAGGACGCTGAACACGAACAGTACCGCCATCATCGCCAGAATAATGACGAAAATAGCTTTACCGAGTTTGTCCATCTGCACCAGTAGCGGCGTACGGTTAGTTTCGACATCAGCCATCATCTGGTTGATGCGGCCAAGCTCGGTCGCCTGCCCGGTCGCCACAACCACGCCTACGCCACCACCCGCGCTCACGGTGGTGCCCGAGAACAGCATATTGGTGCGATCGCCCAGCGGCAGGTCGCCGGTCAGCGCGTCGGTGTGCTTATCGACAACCGTCGACTCACCGGTAAGAATCGCCTCTTCCACGCGCAGGTTATGCGCTTCAATCAGGCGCATATCCGCCGGAATACGGTCGCCCGCACGCAGCACCACGACATCGCCCGGCACCAGATCGGTGGTCGGGATGGTGGCGTGTTTGCCCTCGCGGATCACCTGTGCGTCGCTGGAGAGCATATTGCGAATGCTTTGCAGCGATTTCTCCGCGTTGCTCTCCTGGATATAACCAATCAGCGCGTTGATGACCGTCACGCCGAGAATCACGGCGGTATCGACCCAGTGACCCATCACCGCCGTCATCACGGCAGCGGCCAGCAGGATGTAGATCAGGACGTCGTTGAAGTGCGCGAGGAAGCGCAGCCACGCGGGCTTACCTTTCTTCTGCGGCAGCGCATTCGGGCCGAGCTTGTGCAAGCGCTCTGCGGCCTCGGCCTGGCTCAGGCCTTCCGGCTGGGTCTGCTTTTGCTCAAGGATCTGGGCAATGGTTTGCTGATAAGCCTGCCGGTGGGTGTTCCCCCCCGTTGGCGGCACGTTCTGCGGATTCATCATTTTAGACACGATAAATTTCCTTCTAAATTCCTGTATACGGAAGGCCTGAAATCATTTCTGGCCAAGGCTAAGACGATTTAATAATTATTAATCCTTGCGGATGAAAAAATTGATCTCACGCAACATTCGCTATCCAATAAAATTCAAAGATGATGCCAGTTGATTTAATAATATTAATATTACAGAATGTTCTTAAACTCAAACTAAACGGAGATAAATTATGTTCGGAATCTACCGCGGACGCCGCCTGGCGCTGTACATCGCCGCTGCAATCATCGTTGCAACGCTGATCGGCTACAGCACCTATACATTTGTAAAATTACTGGGTTAAACATGACGATTATTTACGTAAATTAGCGTTCATTTAAACCCAAGAATATTTATTTAATTCATCTACGAATTAATACGTAGTGGTTGTTTTTTATATTTTAAAATATGTTTGCCAAGAGTTATTGCGTTATGCCGCCTATTGCCGGAAAATATGGTTTTTAACTTAAGATTAACATCGCATGAAACACCCGCTCGAAACCCTGATTTCTGCCGCCGGTATTTTGCTTATGGCACTCCTCTCTTGCCTGCTGCTACCGGCGCCCTCTCTCGGCTTAACGCTGGCGCAAAAACTGGTCGACACCTTCCATTTGATGGATCTCGACCAGTTCTATACCCTGCTGTTTTGCCTGTGGTTCTTAGTGCTTGGCGCTGTAGAGTACTTTGTTCTGCGTTACGTCTGGCGTCGCTGGTTTGCCGTGCGCTAAGCCGGTTAAATCACGCAACCCCAGCACCAGCGCTTCACTCCATCCGGCGTAATCGTGGCCGCTGGATGATGCATGAAAACTGACCGGATACCCTTTCTCTCGCAGTACCTTCTCAAAAGCCAGCGTGTGGCGATAGTTGCCGCCGCCGGGCCCGCTGCTCTCAAACTGCCCGGCCTGTAACCAGAAGCGTAATGGGTAGCGCGGCGACTGCGCATATTGCCGGGCGAGCCAGTTCACCGGTTCGCCTTTCGGCGTCCACCAGTAAGAGCCCGAGAGGCTCAGCACATTGCCAAACAGACGCGGATAGCGCAGCGCAACCCATGAGGAGGCCAGCCCACCGTAGCTCGACCCGGCCAGAATCGTTTTCTGCCGCGCAAGCGTAATGCCCTGGCGTTGCAGGAACGGCACCAGTTCATGCGCCATAAAATCCGCAAAATGGGGATTAGGCGGCAGCTCTTTTCCGCGTCTTGCGTGGTCCAGGCTATCAATGAAAACAATATTAATCGGCGGCAGCAGATGACGGGCTATCAGGCCATCCAGCACGTTAGCGGTGCGATACTCATCCTGCCAGTTTTGCCCATCAAACATAAACAGCGTCCAGCGTGCGGGCTGCGCGACGCGGGGGCGATAGATTTTGATTTCGCGGCTGTTGCCAAGATGATGGCTACTCAACGAATGGCGCGTCAGGCTGCCATAGCGGATCGGCTGCGCCATGCGTTGTGCGGAGAAATAACGGGAAGCTGGCAGCGCCAGTAGAGAAAAGCGGTTCCAGCGATCGAGGTTTACTGGGCTCAGCGTCAGCGGATTGAGCGGATCCGCCTGCGCGCTGACCTGAATGGCGCGCTGTTGCTCGCGTAAACTCCCCGCGACTTTCGGTACATCCGGGGCGAGCTTGTACTGCATCAGCGTATCGGCAGGCACGATGTAACTGCGAAACCAGACGTCCGACTGCCCTAAGCGAAACAGCGCATCATGATCGCCGCCGGGCGAGCCCAACAGATAAACATTGCTACGCGCGCCGCGCCACAGAAAGGTTACCCGCTTATGCTGCGCGTCGACTGGCTCCACCATCGGCGTACCTTCCTGTTGGCGAGCCCGCCAGAACGCGTCAGTATTCCCGCCAGCGGCAAGTTCACGTGAGAGTTTTTGTAGCTGCGGGCTAGCGGGTGATTGCTGTTCTTCCACCGCCAGCGCGTGAGTTTCATTGATTTGCCACTGGAAATGCCAGGCCGAGCCGGCTTCGCCGTGTAATACCAGCGAAGAGGCCTGTTTAACAGGCAGAGAAAACAGCAACATATGCTGCCCATCAGCCGGGCCACCGGAAACCAGCGTGCGGATAGCCCGATTCTGCTCATCCAGCAATCGGGCATCGGTCACGCCCGATAAGCGCGCCGAGACATAATTCTCCCCCAGCGTCGGCAGAGTAAAACAAACCTCGCCGCTGGCATCAAACTTGCCCTTCTGCTCGCCCCGGTTGGGAGAGGTTTCACACTCCATCGCCGAGGCAGGCAGCGCCGTCAGCCCAATCAGTAATCCACTCCACGCCAGTTTCATCGAACACACATTCCCGTTGAAATTTGTTAACAACGCTAATGCAAATGGGAATTGTTTTCAATAGGTGAGGTGAGACCAGGTAAGGGTTGTGTCCCCTCACCCCGGCCCTCTCCCGCAGGGAGAGGGAGAAAACCGCACATGCCTCACCACCAGCACAATCGGTTCCCTCTCCCTGCGGGAGTGTACGGTCCGGGGACATGGTTAACACTTGTTCGGGGACATGGTAGACACTTACAACTAAGGCATAAGAACCCGTTTATGGAGTCGCTTATGCCCTGGGATGCGAGAGATACCATGTCATTACGTTCCGAGTTTGTTCTGTTCGCCTCACAAGACGGGGCGAACATCCGTTCCCTCTGCCGTCACTACGGCATTTCTCCCGCCACCGGTTACAAGTGGCTTCGTCGCTGGGCTGAGGAAGGCGCATCCGGTCTTCTGGACCGTCCCCGCGTACCTCATCACTCTCCCAACCGTTCTCCGGATGATATCACTGACCTGCTGCGCATCGCCCATGCCCGTCATGAGCGCTGGGGTGCCCGCAAGATAAAGCGCTGGCTCGAAGACCAGGGACACCGTATGCCCGCCTTCAGCACCGTCCATAACCTGATGGCCCGTCATGGTCTGCTACCGGGCACGGCTCCGGGCATTCCGGCCACAGGGCGCTTCGAACATGACGCGCCGAACCGACTCTGGCAGATGGATTTTAAGGGCCACTTCCCCTTCGGTGGGGGCCGCTGCCATCCGCTCACCCTGCTGGACGACCACTCTCGTTTCTCCCTGTGTCTGGCACCCTGCACCGATGAACGCCGTGAGACCGTGCAGCAGCAGCTGGTCAGCGTGTTTGAACGCTACGGGCTGCCAGACCGGATGACGATGGACAACGGCTCACCGTGGGGCGACACCACTGGCACCTGGACGGCACTGGAGCTGTGGCTGATGCGCCAGGGTATCCGGGTGGGCCATTCCCGGCCATACCATCCGCAGACACAGGGCAAGCTGGAACGTTTTCACCGCAGCCTGAAGGCGGAAGTACTGCAGGGTAAGTGGTTCACAGACAGCGGTGAGCTGCAGCGTGCTTTCGACCACTGGCGTACGGTGTATAACCTTGAACGGCCCCATGAAGCCCTGGGTATGGCCGTTCCGGCCTCGCGGTATCAGCCGTCTGCAAGGCAGTACAGCGACAGCATTACGCCACCGGAATATGATGAAGGGGTGATGGTGAGGAAGGTCGATATCAGCGGGAAGCTGAGCATAAAAGGTATCAGTCTGAAGGCAGGCAATGCGTTCAGGGGAGAGCGGGTCGGGCTGAAGGAGACGCAGGAGGATGGCTGCTATGAAGTGTGGTGGTACAGTACAAAAGTGGGGGAGATCGACCTGAAGAAAAGGTCGATCTCCATGGGTAAAGGATGTTAAAAAGTGTTCACCATGTCCCCGAACACCTGTCTACCATGTCCCCGGACCGTACAGGGAGAGGGTTAGGGTGAGGGGGAAAAAGGCCGCACCCCGACCCTAATGCATCTGGCTACAATAATTCTCCCGACGATACGCGCCCGGTGACTGGTTAAACGTGCGGGTGAAAACGCGGGTAAATGTCTGCTGCGAATCGAAGCCATATTTCAGACAAATATCATACACGCGCTGATTGGTCGTCCGCAGTTCCTGCGCTGCCAGGCTGAGTTTGCGCTGGCGTATATAGCGCCCCAGACTCTCGCCTTTGTACTGCAAAAAGAGTCGTTGCAGGTGCCATTTTGAGTAGCCCGCGTGACGTGCGATATCGTCAATGCGAAGCGGTTGGTGCAGGTTGTCATCGATCCACTCAACGATAGTGTCGATAACCTGAGCGGAAATAGTCATGCTTCCCTCTCCTTCTTTTTTTTATTACTGCTGGTGATTATTCCCACCAGGCCCGGAATTGTTGTGTACGGTTGGCAAGTTCTACCTGCTCGCCCTGCATCGGCGTCAGCAGGCGATAAGCCTTGCCTTTACTGGCTTGCGCAAGCCGCTTGTACGGGTCATCCCACGTGTGCTTCGCCAGCACAAAGCGCCCGGAATGGCCCGGCAGCACGGCAGCGGCGTGCAGGTCAACGGCGGCCTGGGCTGTCTCCTCAGGATGCATATGGATGTAGCGCCAGTCCTGGTCATACTGACCATTTTCCAGAATCGCGACATCGACAAAACCAAACTGCTGACCAATGGCTTTGAAGTGCGGCCCGTAGCCAGAATCACCGCTGTAGTAAATTTTTCGCTGCGGCGTGACGAACATAAAGCTGGCCCAAAGGGTCTGGTTGCGCTTAATACCGCGCCCGGAGAAATGCCGTGCGGGCAGCACGTGCACGCTGAGCGACGGGCTGATCTCAACCTGTTCCTGCCAGTCTGCCTCGGTCACCCGCTCCTCATTCATTCCCCAGTAACGCAGATGCGATCCTACGCCCAGCGGGACCACCGCCCTTTTTACCTTTGGGATCAGCGCTTTAATCGTCGCGTAATCCAGATGGTCGTAATGATCGTGCGAGATAATCAACAGGTCGATTTCCGGCATGTTTTTCGCGTGCCATGGATAGTCACCGGCAAACGCTTTATTCAGAAACGAGAACGGTGCGGCGTAGCTGCTGAATACCGGATCGATCAGAATGCGTTTCCCGGCCAGTTGCAGGTACCACGATGAATGGCCCAGCCAAACCGTGACGTCTTCCTGCAACGGAATATTTGCCAGATCGGTGGCGACCATCGGCAGCGGCTGCGCCGGACGCGCGTTCTCGCGTTTGACCGTCAGAAACTCCCACCAGGCCACCAGCATGTTTTTGTCGCTGGTAAACCCCGGCGTCGGCAGCTGATTGTTAAACACACCGTCGCGGTAGTTTGGCGACGCCTCTACCCGGCTTTTTTCTGCCCCCTGCGGAGCCTGGCCGAAACCGGCATTCAGAACAAAAGGCAGACTCGCTGCGGATGCAATAAGCATGATGACAACCACACTGATGATGAAAGGTTTCATTTCCTGACCAGACAGATGCCTCATCCTGAGGCAGCGTGAAAAACTTGATTATGAGTGAGTAGGCACTCATTATAGAGAGAGGGAGAAAAAATCGTCAAGCCGATTTTCGAATTTTGACCTGCCTCGTTGAAGTGAGGCCGGGTTGCGTGTTTCAATCTCTTCTTTTGTTCGCAGTGAGGTAAAGTGTAGTGGCTCGTCCCAAGAGTGAAGATAAAAAGCAGGCGTTACTGGATGCCGCAACGGTGGCTTTTGCCCAATCCGGCATTGCTGCCTCAACGGCGCTGATCGCCCGCAACGCGGGAGTCGCTGAAGGCACCCTGTTCCGCTATTTTGCCACCAAGGACGATCTGCTTAATGCACTTTACCTGCATCTGAAATACGACCTTTGCCAGGCGATGATTGCCGGGCTTAGCGAGTCTGAAGCGCCGAAAGAGGTGATTCACAGTATCTGGAACAGTTACATCGACTGGGGCGTGCGTAATCCGGTCGGCAACCGCGCGATGCGTCGTATGTCGATGAGTGAGAAGATCACCGAAGAGACAAAACACCAGGTGAAAGAGATGTTCCCGGAACTCAACCGCCTGTGCCAGCGTTCGGTGCGCCCGGTTTACCTGTCCGGCGAGTTCGAAACCTTCGGCGATGCGCTGTTCCTTTCGCTGGCGGAAGCCACCATTGAATTTGCCAGCCAGCAGCCCGCGCGTGCAGATAAACTCAAAGCGCTGGGTTTCGAAGCGATGTGGCGCGCACTGGCCGAGGAAAAGCCTTAACGTCATCCGCCAGATAGCGGATTCCCCCATGTTGACAGCACGATATTCTGAAAATTAAAAAGCTGCGGCCATTTTGCCGCAGACTGTTTTATAGTAGACCCTCTTCTCATCATCATGAAATCAGGGTCATTATGTTCGAACATCAGCTGGCATCGCGCGCCACAGGGCTGAAACCTTCCGCCGTCCGCGAACTCCTCAAACACAGCAAACTGCCTGGCGTTATCTCGCTCGGCGGCGGTATTCCTGCGCCAGAACTGTTTGATAACGAAGGTATTCAACTCGCGGTACAGCAGGTTATGGCGTCACAATTCCAGGAAGCGATGCAGTACAGCCTGAGCGAAGGTTACCCGCCGCTGCGTCAGGCGATTGCCGATATTTGTCGCCAGCGCGGCGTGGCCTGCGACGCGTCACAGGTTTACATCACCTCCGGCTCTCAGCAGTCGCTGGATATTGTCGCCCGCACGCTGCTTAACCCTGGCGATGTGGTGGTCGTCGAACGCCCAACTTACCTGGCAGCGTTGCAGGTCTTCCAGCTGGCGCAGGCTAACATTCAGAGCGTCGATACCGACGAAGACGGTATGCTGGTTGAACAGCTGGCCGATTTAGTGCAAACCAGCCCGGTTAAAGTGGTGTATCTGGTGCCTACCTTTGGCAACCCTGGCGGCAAAACCCTCAGCGAACCGCGTCGCCGTCGCCTGGTTGAGCTGGCCAAACAGCACGGTTTTATCATCGTTGAGGACGACCCGTACGGGGAAATCAGTTTTACCGATGAACGCCCGCAGCCGCTTTATCAACACGCTATGGCGCTCGGCTGCACCGACCAGGTTATCTATACCTCCACCTTTTCCAAAATTCTGGCGCCGGGGATGCGCGTGGGCTGGCTGGTAATGCCGGAGTGGCTGGCGAGCAAAGCCATTATCGTGAAACAGGCGACCGACCTGCATACCAGCACCCTGTCTCAGCAAATCACCGCACAGTACTTATCGCTTAATCGTCTGCCCGCACAAATTGCGCTGATCCGCGAAGATTATCGTAAAAAATGCGACACCCTGGCGAGTGCGCTGGAAGCCAAACTGGGCGATCATCTTGCCTTCAGCCGTCCGAAAGGTGGGATGTTCCTGTGGGCCCATTTCCGCTACCCGTTCAATGCTACCGAATGGCTGAAAAAGACGCTGGAAAACCGCGTGGTCTTTGTACCGGGCGAAGCGTTTTATAACGATGCGCCAGACGTCACGACGCTGCGTCTCTCCTACTCCACCGTGTCCCACGAGGGGTTAGTTGAGGCGGTCGATCGCCTGGCAAAATCACTGTAAGCGTAACGGGGACGGTACCGCCGTTCCCGTTTTGCACAACGGAGGAGCTATGGACAGTGAAATATTACACGCCAGCGCAAAACGCCTGGCGCTGGAGATGCCGTTTGCCGAGCAGACCTGGCCGTTTGGCCCGGAGTACGATGTGTTCTGTATCGGCGGGAAAATCTTTATGATCAACCTGTGGACGCGCGGCTTGCCCGTTGTAAATCTCAAGTCAGACCCGGAAATTTCGCTGCTCAATCAGGCTATCTATCCCAGCATCAAACCGGGATACCATATGAATAAAAAGCACTGGATCTCCGTCTATCCGGGTGATGATATTACGCCTGAGTTACTGGAATCACTGATTACCGATTCATGGGAGCGCGTTGTCGATAAGTTACCAAAACGCGAGCAAAAACGGTTTCGTCCTCAATGATTTTCCGTTTTTATCAATAACTGTTATCGCATTTTTCACACTTCTCAAATCGCCCTCTCCGCTGTACCCTTTCCCGACTTAACGCACCGCCTGAGCGGTGCTTTTTATCATTCAGGAGTTGTTATGGATATCATTTCCGTTGCCAAAAAGCGCTATTCCACTAAAGCCTTCGACGCCAGCAAAAAACTGACCGCTGAGCAGGCAGACAACCTGAAGACGCTGCTGCAATTCAGCCCGTCCAGCACCAACTCTCAGCCGTGGCACTTTATCGTTGCCAGCACCGATGAAGGCAAAGCGCGCGTGGCGAAATCTGCTGCCGGGAACTATGTCTTCAACGAACGCAAAATGCTGGACGCCTCTCACGTGGTAGTCTTCTGCGCCAAAACCGCAATGGATGACGCCTGGCTTGAGAAAGTGGTCGATCAGGAAGAGGCCGATGGCCGCTTTGCCACCCCGGAAGCAAAAGCCGCTAACCACAAAGGTCGTACTTTCTTCGCCGATATGCACCGCAAAGATCTGAAAGATGACGATCAGTGGATGGCAAAACAGGTTTACCTGAACGTCGGTAACTTCCTGCTGGGCGTGGGCGCGATGGGCCTGGACGCGGTACCGATTGAAGGTTTCGACGCCGCCGTACTCGACGCCGAATTTGCTCTGAAAGAGAAAGGTTTCACCAGCCTGGTGGTCGTGCCGGTGGGTCACCACAGCGTAGAAGATTTCAACGCTGCTCTGCCGAAATCACGTCTGCCGCTGTCAGAAATCTTGACTGAGATTTAAACTGCGATGCCCGGTGGCGCTGCGCTTACCGGGCCTGCTCACTTGTAGGCCGGATAAGGCGTAGCCGCCATCCGGCAAAAGACCGCACCGCACTCCCCCCAATTTGCATAATATCCCCCCAGCCGCCATTATAGGCACTGGTTATAAAGGAGATGTTATGCAGGAATTGATAGCTCAGGTCGAAGAACTCGGCATCGAAATAAATCACACCAGTTCCCTGGTGATTATCTTTGGTATTATTTTACTTACCGCAATTGTCGTACATATTATCCTGCACCGCATTGTGCTACGGACGTTTGAACGACGCGCACAGGCCAGCAGCAAATTATGGCTGCAGATCATTACCCAAAATAAACTTTTCCATCGTCTGGCGTTTACCCTGCAAGGGATTATCGTCAACGTACAGGCCGTTTTATGGCTACAAAAAGGCAGCGATGCGGCGCAAATTCTGACAACCTGCGCTCAACTGTGGGTCATGCTTTACGCGCTACTGTCTTTCTTCTCGTTATTAGACGTGATCTTTAATCTCAGCCAGAAATTTTCCGCTGCGTCTCAGTTACCGCTGAAAGGTATATTCCAGGGGGTGAAACTGGTCAGCGCCATTCTGGTCGGCATTCTGATTATTTCTCTGCTACTGGGGCAATCCCCGGCGATTCTGATCAGCGGTCTCGGCGCGATGGCCGCGGTGCTGATGCTGGTGTTTAAAGACCCGATTCTTGGTCTGGTCGCCGGTATTCAGCTTTCGGCAAACGACATGCTGAAGCTCGGCGACTGGCTGGAGATGCCGAAATATGGCGCTGACGGCGCGGTCACGGATATCGGCCTGACCACCGTAAAAGTGCGTAACTGGGATAACACCATTACCACTATTCCTACCTGGTCGCTGGTCTCTGACTCTTTTAAAAACTGGAGCGGCATGTCTGCGTCCGGTGGTCGTCGAATTAAGCGCAGCGTTAATATCGATACCACCAGCGTGCATTTTCTCGATGAGCAGGAACAGCAGCGCCTGATTCAGGCCAAACTGCTGAAACCGTATATGGATTCGCGTCATCAGGAAATCGATGAATGGAACCGTGAGCACGGCAGCGAAGCCTCAGTATTGAATCTGCGTAAAATGACCAATGTCGGCACGTTCCGCGCTTATCTCAACGAATATTTACGCAACCACCCACGTATTCGTAAAGATATGACGCTGATGGTCCGCCAGCTTGCGCCAGATAATAACGGCCTGCCGATGGAGATATACTGCTTTACCAATACGGTAGTATGGGCAGAATATGAAAGCATTCAGGCGGATATCTTCGACCATATTTTCGCGGTGGTAGAAGAGTTTGGCCTGCGCGTATATCAGTCGCCTACCGGGAACGATATTCGTTCACTGGCAGGCGCCATTCAAGCGCAATAATCAGGCACTGGCGCGCGAAATAAAGCGCCAGTCCATCATCACTCGCTCGGCCACTGAGGCCGGGTTTTCAATTCTTTTCAGCAGCAGTTCTACCGCCTTCGCGCCTATCTCGCGCGAAGGCTGCTGCACCGTCGTCAGTTGCGGAGAGACCATCTCCGCAAGCTCTGTACCATCGAATCCCACGACGGCGATATCCTGCGGCACTTTCAGCCCCGCCTGTTCAATCGCGCGCATCGCCCCGGCGGCCAGGGTATCAGAAACGGCAAATACCGCATCCGGCCTCGGCTGTTGCGCCAGTAATTTTTCCATTGCCGCCTTCCCCGCCGCAGAACTCAGCTCAGCCGCGTACTCTACGCTTTGATAATCCAGCTCGCGCACATGCAGCACGCTTTTGTAACCACGCTCACGCAGGCGGGCATACTTATAGCTCAGGTCATGGTTAATCAACGCAATGCGCTGGCGGCCGCTGTCGGCCAGATGACTCACTACATGCTGAGCGGCATCGACATCGTTAATTCCCACGCAGGAAACTGCACCGGTATCGGCATACTCCGCACACTGCACCCATGGCGCATCGCCGATAATCATTTTCAGCTCCGGTAACTTGCTGAATGCATCC
Organism: Pseudocitrobacter corydidari; assembly: GCF_021172065.1. NCBI lineage: Bacteria > Pseudomonadati > Pseudomonadota > Gammaproteobacteria > Enterobacterales > Enterobacteriaceae > Pseudocitrobacter > Pseudocitrobacter corydidari. Next base: position 2,451,334 of record NZ_CP087880.1, read on the forward strand.
ATGGTGATAATGCCGTCGACCATCTTACCGGTCAGCAAGCGTAAACCGGATTTCGAGCGCTCGATATCAGAACCGGAATGGCACAGCAAAATGCGATAACCCTTTTTCTCGGCCTGTTCTTCGATGCCCTTCACCACCTCGGCGCAAAACGGGTTGGCGATGTTTGAAACCATCACGAGGATCATCGAACTGCGCGCCGTGCGTAGCTGACGCGCCAGCAGGTTTGGCTGGTAGTTGCTCTCTTTAATCGCCTGCAGTACCCGCTCGCGGTTTTTCGGTTTTACAGTGTCGCTGTTGTTCAGCACGCGCGACACCGTGGCGACCGACACACCGGCCAGCCGCGCAATTTTCTGAATGGACATAGGAAGGAGATATCCTGCTATTAACGCGTTGGTTGCAGGCTATCACAAAAACGCCGCCCGGCGAACCGGGCAGACGCTTAATCCGCCACGCGCACCCAACGCTGTTGCTGATGGCTTTTCATAATTGCGTCAATGATATACATCACATTTGCACCATCGTGGAAGGAAGCAAATCGACGCGCCCCGGCTGGCGGCATTTCCCCCTGCGCCACCGCGCGATAGAAGTTCCGCATCATGTTTTTGAAGGCGTCCGGCCAGCCCTCAATATGGCCACCGGGGAAATGGGCGCTGCCAGCAATATCCCGATTCAGTAATCCAGGATCGTCACTGAGTAGTTGATTCGCCCCTTCACGCTTGCCAATCCACAGCTGCTGCGGCACTTCCTGATCCCACGCCAGCGAGCATTCACTGCCGTTGAGCTCAAAGCTGAGGCGATTTTTACGCCCAGCGCTCACCTGCGAGACGCTAAAGCACCCTTTACTGCCATCGTCAAAACGAAACAGTACCGAACCCGCATCCTCCGTAGTGACAGGATAATCCGCGTACTGCACGGCCTGCGTCTGCTGGCTAAACGTTGAGGAACCTGCAACATTCGCTTTGCGCGTCGGCCAAACAATTGCGAGATCCGCCATCACTTCTACGATGCGCTTGCCGGTTACAAACTGCACTGTATCGCACCAGTGAGAACCGATATCCGCCATCGCCCTCGACGCCCCACCCTGTGCGGCATCCACGCGCCAGTTGAAATCCGTCTCGTTGAGCATCCAGTCCTGTAAATAGCTACCGTAAACCGAGAACAGCCGCCCGGTTGCGCCGCTGCGCTGCATACTTGCCGCCTGCTGCACCATCGCGAACTGGCGATAAACAAAGCTGACGCCATGCACGACGCCCGCGTCCTCCGCCATCGTCACCAGCTCCCGCGCCTCATCTGGCGTCAGGCACAGCGGTTTTTCCGAGAAGATATGCTTCCCGGCGGCAAGAATTTGCCGGTTAATCTGCGCGTGCAGATGATTGGGCGTGCAGTTATGAACCACCTGCAAGCCCGGATGCGCCAGAAAGGTGTCCACGTCGCCATACGCGTGCGGCACCGAAAGTTCATCTGCTTTAGCCTGCGCGTGCGCCAGGCTGCTGTCGCACAACGCCACCACCTGCACGTTACCGAGGCGACGTAGCGCTTCCAGATGCGCCGGGCCAATAAATCCGCTACCGATAATTCCCACCTGAATCATTTCTTTGCCTCGCTGCCGGCGGCAAAATCATCAAACGCCCGAGTGGACACCGGGATGATGTGCCGACGAATAAACTCACTTCCCTCGCGTGCCCCCACTTCTGCGGATTTCAGGCAACACTCCCACTCCAACACCGCCCAACCGTCGTAATCATGCTGGGTTAATTTGCTGAAAATCCCTTTAAAGTCGATTTGTCCATCGCCCAGTGACCGAAAGCGCCCGGCTCGGGTGAGCCAGTTTTGATAGCCGCCGTAAACGCCGCTGCGCCCGTTGCGCTCAAACTCGGCATCTTTAACGTGGAACGCTTTAATGCGTGAATGATAGATATCGATCCACGCCAGATAGTCGATATTTTGCAGGTGCAGATGGCTGGGGTCGTAAAGCATATGGCAGCGCGGATGATTTCCTACACCTTCCAGAAAACGCTCAAACGTCAGGCCATCGTGCAGATCCTCGCCGGGATGAATTTCATAACACAGGTTCACGCCGTGCTCATCAAACACATCCAGAATTGGCCGCCAGCGACGCGCCTGCTCAGCAAAGGCGTCCTGCAACAGGGCAGCATTGTGCGGCGGCCAGGGGTAAAAATAGGGCCACGCCAGCGCACCAGAAAAGGTCGCGTGCGCCGATAATCCCAGCCGGGCGGATGCCTGCGCGGCTTTCTTCACCGTCTCTACCGCCCACTGCTGACGCGCCTGCGGGTTGCCGCGCAGCGCAGCGGGCGCGAAGTGATCGAACGCATCATCATAGGCCGGATGCACCGCCACCAGTTGCCCTTCCAGATGCGTAGACAACTCGCTTACCTCCAGCCCTTTTTCAGCCAACCTACCGCGAATCTCATCGCAGTAAGTCTGGCTGACAACCGCCTTTTCCAGGTCAAATATCGCCGGATGATTGCAGGGAATTTGCAGTGCTTTATAACCCAGCCCGGCAGCCCATTCCGCCAGGCCATCCAGGGTATTAAAGGGCGCATCGCCTGCGATAAACTGAGAAAGAAAAATTCCCGGTCCTTTGATTGTTTTCATACCACCTCCTTAAACACTACGCCTGCGTCTTATCGTCATACTTAAACGAGAAGAGGAGAATAATGGCAATAACGGCGGCGGCAACCGCCGGGATCCACCAAAAGGTTACCCATGCCTGCGGCACGCTGTGCCCGGCGACCAAACGGTTGTAGAGCGCCCCGGAAATCTGCGAGCCCAGCAGCATGCCGATACCGTAGGTAAACATCACCACCATACTTTGCGCCTGCCCTTTCACCTTCTCGCCCGCCACGCGGTCGGTGTAGATAAAGCCCACCACAAAGAAGAAGTCGTAACATACGCCGTGCAGCAAAATGCCGAGATACAGCAGGAAACGCCCCTCTTCGCTGACGCCCAGCGCAAAGAAGGCATAACGCACAAACCACGCCAGCATGCCGATGAGCAACATGTACTTCACGCCCAGACGGCGGAACAGCAGGGGAATAACCAGCATGAAGAAAATTTCGGACATCTGGCCGAAGGACATCGCCGTACTGACATCTCCCACGCCCGCATCGGCAAGATAGGACGCGGTATACGCGTAATAGGTGCCTAGCGGAATGGAGATCAGCGTCGCGCAGATAGCAAAGACCAGGAAATGACGCGTTTTCAGCAGCGCGAAAGCATCGGCGCAAAAGAGATCGCGCAGCTTCACCGGTAACCCTTTTGCCGGAGCCGGTGTATGCGGTAACGTCAGGCTGTAGACCGCCAGCGCCACCGAGCAAATCGCCGCCAGGGTAAAGATGCCGGTGGTATCGGAAATCCCCGTCACGCCGATAAAAATACCCGCCACAATCCAGCCAATGGTGCCGAACACGCGCACCACCGGGAACGTTTTATCGACATTCGCCAGGCTGTGGAAGGCAATGTTATTGGTCAACGCCAGGGTCGGCATATAGCAAAGCGTATAGCCAAACAGTAGCGCAATCAGCAGAGAACCGTTTTGCGCCACTAACGCCTGAGGCACAAACCAGAGGATCGCCGCGCCCAGCAGATGCATCACCGCCATCACTTTCTGCGACGCAAAGAAGCGATCCACCAACATGCCCAGTACGAACGGGGAAAGAATTGAGGCGATAGGGCCTGCGGAGAACGCATCGCCAATTAACAGCGACATGTTGTGTTGGGTCATCACCAGCCCAAGCGTGACCGACCAACTGCCCCAGATAAAGAACTGCATAAACATCATTAACGACAACCGTGGAACCAGCATACGATGCTGAACGGTGAGACCATTACTACTTTCGGTTGTTGACACCATGTTTGCCACCCTCAAAAAGTAATCGATTACATTTAACCCTGAAAAGAAAAGTAATCGATTACAAAAAGAAGATCACGGATCATGAGTAGGATCTGGGAGATGGGTCACGATTAAAATAGAGGGCGCGGGATCCGCACGGGTGCGATGTTTGTAGGCCCGGTAAGCGTAGCGCCACCGGGCAATAATGCGTGCACGAAAACAGACGTTTTTGCACAGGTTACTGACTGATATATAACGCAGTGGTTAAGGGCGGCAACCCTTAACCACCGCTCACCACAAGCAACTAACAGGAGTAGTTAATCGTGGCTGAACACGTTATTACGCCAGAAGTCACCCTTTCCAAAACACAGCGCCGCTGTACCGTGGGTTATCTGCCCAACCGCAGAGACACACCGGTAGTCAAAATCAGCGCCAAATGACTGAAAGAAGCGGGATTTGAGATCGGAACGGGCATTACCGTGAAGATCTCGGAAGAATGCTTGATCCTGCCCGCGGATAACAACGAAGTGCAGGAACTGCGCAGGGAACTTTATCAGGTTAAACAGGCGGTTAAGGGGATGCGGAACGGGAAGTTTAGTGTGCTGAATGAGAATTAAATAATAAAAAGCCGGGAAGATTTAATTTTCTTCCCTGCTCATTCGCATCAATAAAATATTACACCGACGTATTTATATCGCTTAAAGCATTAGCAAGCCAACTTTCCATCTTTTTTATCTTAGCTCTTTCACTTAAATCATCCATAACGTCCTGATAATTAATCTCTCCCTTTGAAATCCGTTCAATAGAATACGGTAATGTATGTATAAAATCTGATAACACATAACAAGCGGTCATATTACCAGATCCAGCTGCTATTCTTATATCCAATAATCCCCTAGCAACTAACCTTATGAGAATAAATTCATTTTTCATATTACATACCCCCAAAAAAGAGTCATCAGGTATATAAGCTTCGATTGGTATAGTAGTTTCTCCTGTTATTGAGCTATTAGGGCCATCAGCCTTTTTTTCAACTCATATACACGAGAGTTACCATCCATTACTTTATTCGTTTTTGGATCGCCGAACGTAGGATTAATAACAGACTTTAACAATTCACTATCATTTAGAAATGACGAGAAAAATGTGATAAAGGCTAAAAATCTGCAAGATTCAGAATACATTCAGATCACAGCAGAAAAAACAAAAAAAATCGGACAAGGCTTAGCCTCTATCCGATTTTTTATAATGCCAAACGCGGGAATTTACCCTTTACGTCGTAACGTCTTAAACGCAATAAACAGGAACACCACCCACACTGGCAGCAGAATTGCCGACAGGCGCATGCCGTCCATGGTACACATCAGGCCGAGGATCATCAGCAGGAAGGCGATACAGATGTAGTTACTTGCAGGCGACAGCAGCGCTTTAAACTTCGGCTCACGGCCTTTGCGTCGCATCGCTGCACGGAACTTCAGGTGCGCCATGCAGATCATCACCCAGTTCAGCAGCAGCGTGGCAACAACCAGCGCCATCAGCAGGCCGAAGGCCTCTTTTGGCAACAGATAGTTCACCAGTACCACCAGCGAGGTGATCGCCCCGGAAAGCAGCAGTGAATTCACCGGCACGCCGCGACGGCTGACTTTGGTGAGGAACTTCGGCGCGTTGCCCTGCACGGAAAGACCAAACAGCATGCGACTGTTAGAGTAGACACCGCTGTTATACACCGAAAGCGACGCCACCAGAATCACGAAGTTCAGCGCCGATGCCACGATGTTGCTATCCAGATTATGGAAGATCATCACGAACGGGCTGCTGTCGGACTTGATCTCTACCCACGGGTAAAGCGCCAGCAGAACCACCAGCGAGCCGATATAAAACAGCAGGATACGGTACACCACCTGATTAACCGCTTTTGGAATGGTGGTCTCCGGGTTACGCGCCTCTGCGGCGGTAATACCAATCAGCTCCAGCCCGCCGAAGGAGAACATAATCACCGCCAGTGAAGTGATCAGCCCATTCCAGCCGGTGGCGAAGAAACCGTTATAGCGCCACAGATTATCAATGCTGGCGCGATCGCCGCCGTGATCGGTGAACAACATCCACAGACCAAAGCCGATCATACCGATGATTGCCAGCACCTTAATCAGCGCAAACCAGAACTCCGTTTCGCCATATAAGCGCACGTTCACCAGATTGACGGCGTTAATCAGCACAAAGAAGCCTGCCGCCCAGATCCAGGTAGGCACATCTGGCAGCCAGTACTGCATATAGATGCCCGCGGCGGTGAGTTCCGCCATGCCAACCAGCACGAACATCACCCAGTAGTTCCAGCCGGAGAGGAAGCCCGCAAACGGCCCCCAGTACTTGTAGGCGAAGTGAGCAAATGATCCAGATACCGGCTCTTCCACAACCATTTCGCCAAGCTGGCGCATGATCAGAAATGCGATAATACCGGCAACGCCATAGCCCAGCAGTACCGCCGGGCCCGCCATCTGAATCGCCGGGCCAATGCCGAGAAACAGACCGGTGCCAATCGCGCCGCCGAGGGCAATCAATTGAATATGTCGGTTTTGTAAGCCGCGTTGCAGCGTCGGAACCTGTTCCGACGAAGCATCCTGAATACTCTCGGATGCTGAGGACGTGTCTTTCACGTCAAACCCCTGTAGCTTTTTTATGAAGGCGCATCTTTTAACACTTCGATGCCGTTGTCGCAAGGCAATACATTCAGAGTGGTAATTAATGAAACGCCCCGATAAGCCAGGCTTACCGGGGCGCGAGGCCACAAAATGGTGCGATTAGAAGTCGTATGTCATCGACACTTTCAGCGTTCTTGGTTCACCCTGGAACAGGTAAACGCCGGTATCATCCACGCCAGACCAGTACTTCTCGTTGGTCACGTTGTTCACACCGACGCGCCAGACCATTTCATTTTGATCCGCGTTCAGGCGCATGCGGTAGCGCATACCGAGGTCGAGGGTAGTGTAGCTATCCAGTTTCTTGGTGTTTGCCGCATCGGCATATTGAGAGCCAGTATGATTCACGCGTGCGGTGGCGGTTAAACCCTCCACCGGTTTGATATCGTACTCAGCGCCCAGCACCATGTAGAAGTTCGCCACACCCACGGCATCTTTGCCGTCGGTTGCGCCATTAGCCGTTTTACGCTGTTCCGCGTTCAACCACTGGGTGCTGCCGTTCAGGCGCAGGCCCAGCATCGGTTCGCCGAAGACGTTCAGCTCAACGCCACGGTTGCGCTGCTCGCCGTCCATTTTGTAGTAATTCTGCGCATCGGAAATGGCGTTTGGTTTTTTAATTTCAAACAGCGCCAGCGAGCCGCCGATGTTACCGTAATCCACCTTCACGCCCAGCTCATTCTGTTTGGAATGTGCGATACCGGTGCTTTGCCCGGCGTTGGCGGCGGTGCTCGGTGCATTAGAGCCCGGTTGCAGTGCTTCGGTATGGTTGGCGTAGAACGAGACTTCTTCCCACGGTTTGTAGACCAGGCCCACGGTTGGCGTCCAGCGGCTTTCCGTGTAGCGACCAGAAAGGTCTTCATTGCCCGTGGCGTTGCTGTAGTTACGTACCACCACTTTCTGGTAGCGCGTTGCCGCCGTCAGCAGCACGCTGTCGTCAAAGAAGCCCAGCGTATCGCTGAATAGCCAGCCCTGAACGCGGCTGCGCGAGGTGGTCAGCGGGTCGGTATAATTACCGCCAAACCACGCGTTATCTGGCATCGCAACATCATGATTATCATAGATGTTGGTGGTCGGGTTACTGGAGGACATGCGCCATGCGGTGGCGTCTTTGCGCATCTGCGCCGCATAACCGATATTCACCTGATGGCTGACCGGCCCGGTATTGAAGTTACCGCGCACGCCGCCCATTCCGCTGTAGGTGTCGATCAGACGATTGGTATCCAGACGCCCCACCGTCGCGTCACCGTTAGCATTGGTCAGCTTCGGCGCGCTGTAGGTGCCGAGCTCATGACCATGCTGCATGCCCCAGGCCGCATAGGTCGTCCAGTTATCGGTAAGATCGTATTCGGCTTTCGCCATACCGAATTCATTTTCGATATCGCTGTAGCCCCATTTCTGGCTGTAGTTTTTGGTGGTATCCGGAACGGAAGGAACGAAATCGACGCCGCTGATGTTGACGCCCATCGTGCCGCCGTGGAAGGTTTTCTTCTGGTAGCCAAAATCAAGAGACGAACGGAATCGATCGCCGCGATAGTCCAGCCCCACCGACGCCAGCGTGGTGCGGCGTTTGTCGTTATCGACCGCCCCCTCCCCTTCGCGATGCAGCACGTTCACGCGCGCGCCGAACTGGTTGTTATCACCAAAGCGACGCCCCAGATCCAGCGAACCACCCACCTGAGAGTCAGAGGTGTAGTCCACGCCCACGCGGGTGATTGGCGTATCTTCAGCTCGTTTCGGTTCAAGGTTGATCATCCCACCCACACCGCTGCTCGCCGCGCCATTCAACAAGGCGTTCGCGCCTTTGAAGACTTCCACGCGCTCCAGCATCTGGGTATCCATCACCTGACGCGGCACCACGCCGGCCAGGCCGCCCATGGTCATGTCATCGCCATCAAGCTTAAAGCCGCGAATGCGGTAGGTCTCAGCAAAGTTACCGTAGCCCTGTACCGTCTGCACGCCCGCATCATTGCTGACCACATCGGCGATGGTTTTCGCCTGCTGATCGGCCATCAATTTTGAGGTGTAGCCAATAACGTTAAACGGTACATCCATGGCTTTCTGCTCGCCCAGCATGCCCAGACGCCCGCCGTGGGCGATTTGTCCATCGAGGTAGGCCGGAACCGGCTGGTCGCCGCCCGGTTTAAAATCGCTGCCCTCAACGGCCTGAACCACCATCGTCTCCTCCTGGGCTTTTTTAGCCGGAGTATCTGTAGTGGTTGCCCCGCTGGCGGAGTGCGCGACGCTGCCTATCGCTAACGCCAACAGCGTTTTGCGTACTGGAGAAGTGAAACCCTTTGTGTTGTGCATAATTCGCTCGTGAAAGACGCTGAAGATGACGTTTGCGGCGATGCTTATTTATCTGCCTGTACGCCCGATGAACAGCGCCAGAACTCGCCACAAACGATAAAGAGAACGAGAACTATACTCATTAAAATTTAGCAATCAAGCATAATTAGCCGGGTAATGAAAGGGATGACGCACACAGCAGAGCCTGTAGAATGGAGTGCTTACACAGAGGGGGAATATCGGTGCTGCTGAAAATTATTCTGGCGATGGTCGCATTCGCGGCGAATTCCCTGCTCTGCCGTCTGGCGTTAAAGGGTCTGCATATGGATGCGGTCTCTTTTAGCAGCGTGCGCCTGCTCAGCGGCGCGATTGCGCTTTTTCTTTTGCTCCAGCTCCCCGCCCTTAAGAAGAGACCAGAATTTAACTGGCTGAACGCTTGCCTGCTCGCGCTCTACGTTTTCGCGTTTTCTATTGCTTATGTCTCGATGGGCGCGGCAATGGGCGCACTGCTGTTGTTCGGCACCGTACAGCTGGTTATGACCGGGTGGGGATTCCTGCGCGGCGAGCGCCTGACGCCGCTGAAAACCGTCGGTATCATCGCCGCAATGGCAGGCCTGGTGCTATTGCTGCTGCCTGGCGCAGCGCGCCCTCCGCTCACCGCCGCGTTGATGATGATTGCATCCGGCGCCGCCTGGGGGGCGTACTGCATTACCGGGAAACGGGTACAAAATGCTGCCGCGGCCACCGCCGGGAATTTTATTCTGGCAGTGCCGATTGCGCTGGTCGTTTTTCTGCTAAGCGGAATGCAAAGCCATATGGATGCGAGCGGATTAATGCTGGCGGTCACCTCGGGCGCGCTGGCGTCAGGCGCCGCCTATTTGCTGTGGTATTCCCTGCTACCGAAGCTTAGCCCGGCGACGGCAAGCACGCTGCAACTGAGCGTGCCTTGTCTGGCGGCGTTGGGTGGAATGGTGTTTCTGGGTGAGGCATTAACAGTACGTATGCTTATGTCGATCGTGGTGACATTGTCGGGGATCGGGCTGGTTATCTATGCCGATCGCAGCCCAACGATTAAGGAATAGATGCTACGTCGCGCACCAACGCCCGGCCACCTTCGCGAGCCTGGTTTACAATACTGTAAAATGCCTCTTTATGCTGATGCAGCAGCGCAACAATCTCGCCGTCAATCGAGCCGTCCTCCACCGCTTTATCCATAATATCCAGTGCATCCTGAATACTCAGTGGGCCACGATAGGGGCGAACTTCTGTTAATGCGGTAAAGAAGTCTGCCACCGCCACAATACGACTGGGGATATCGAGATAAATACGGTTCAGATGATAAGGATATCCTGAACCATCAAGTCGTTCATGATGGTTCGCTGCCCATGCGGCAATCTCGCCTAATTCTGCGACAACGCTAAGAATTTCTGCGGTTTTGTAACTGTGCTCTTTCAGCATGCTGTACTCTTTCCTCGACAGCGCACTTTTTTTCTCAAGCAGACTAATAGGGACATACAGTTTGCCAATATCATGAAGATAACCGGCAATTTCAATTCGCTGCTGATCGTAGCTGGTCATCCCGCTGTAATATGCCAGCTCTCGCGCCACAAGCCCTACGGTCATGCTGTGGGCCGCTGTAAATCCGCTATGGGTATCGACAATACGGGCAATCAGCGTACAAATTTGCTGGAAGTCATCGATATCGAGATGAATGACTTTTATCGGCGAGATAACATTAACAACCCGAGGAATATTATCGGTTTGCAAACGGAACCAAAAATATTCCCTCTGGCTGACGGTATTCAGAAAATCATAAAACTCAGCGGGGAAATCACTGTAACGCTCAGCAAAACCATTGCAGATATCCTCGCTACAGGAAGCCAGGTTTTCCGGGTACAGGCGCAAATCGTACTCAAATTGATCGCAGAAAGAGAGAATGGCTTTTTCCTGCTGATGCTTGTCTTCATACCCCGCACGACGCGTATAGACAATCGCTTTAGTCTGCTCAAAAATATCAAGACCGTTCAGCATGTTATAAGTATAACGTTGATGCAATTCATTATTAGAATGAAAATCACCATGCTCGCGGGTGCGTATATCGATAAGCTCACCGATATCATGAAGCAATGCAGCAATATAGACATTCTTCTGCTGCTCTTTACTCAGTTCAAGATAATCGCAAAGCTCCATCGCGACGATGGCCGTCCGCTCCATGTGTTTCACTAACGCTGGAGAGACGATTTTTATGAGTTCGTTAATAAACTTGATTGATAATTGCAGGGATATATCCATGATACGATTCTATTTTCTTCTCTCTTACACAATGATACATCCGCTCCACCCCGTGGCGGATTGAAGACCCTGCAATTTATAAATGCCACGATGATTTTAATTATAATTATCGTGTATATCCAGTAAAACCCAACCACCAGCGTGTTTTTTAAGTTATTTTATCCTGACGCCCCCTGATTATACGTTATCGCAAATTAAAAGCGGGCGAACTATTGGTAAAACTAAATAATAACCTACCTCCTTAGGCGTACTCTCGATTACAGACAAACTTATCGCTAATTTAGCTTAACAATTAATACAAATCTCACTCAAGCCAGCCTGCATTCTTGCTGTCGTCGTCAGACTATAACCAAAAAACAGATAATCTATTCAACATTTGTTATTTCAAATTGGCGGAAGACCCTCGCTATTCTGGCCTCCAGGCGGAACATCCCGCATCCCATCAGGAGGTAAGGCACATGACTAAACAGATAAAGCTCGGCGCTTTTCTGCCCGGCGGTGGACAACACATCGCAGCGTGGCGTCATCCGGACCAGCCAGCAGATGGCGCAACCAGCTTTGAGTTTCATAAACAGCTCGCGCAAACGGCGGAGCGCGGCTTGTTTGACGCCTATTTTCTGGCTGACGGTCTGGCAGCCCCTGCGGCGGGCAGCAGCGAAGGCGGCAGCGCCAAAGTGGCCGGTTTTGAACCCGTCACCCTATTCAGCGCCCTCGCCCCGCTGACCAAAAATATCGGTTTTATCGCCACCGCCTCCACCACTTATGAAGAGCCCTACAATCTGGCGCGCAAATTCGCCTCGCTGGATCTCATTTCCGGCGGCCGCGTGGGCTGGAACGTGGTGACCACCGCGACCGACGCCGCCGCGCACAACTTTAATCTTGATACGCAGCATCCCCATGAATATCGCTACCAGCGCGCGGCCGAGCATGTTGATGTGGTGAAAAAGCTGTGGGACAGCTTTGAAGACGATGCTTTCATACGCGATAAAGCCTCCGGCGTTTTCGTTGATGCGCAGAAGGTGCACGCCACACATCACCGGGGAAAATTCTTCAAAGTGAAAGGCCCGCTGAATGTGCCACGCTCGCCGCAGGGGCAGCCGGTAATTGTCCAGGCCGGGCAATCCGAGAGCGGACGCGCGCTGGCCGCCGCTACCGCAGAGGTGATTTTTACTTCCCATCAGCATCTGCACACCGCGCAGGCGTTCTACCGGGATATCAAAGCTCGCGCCAGAGCGGCGGGCCGTAACCCGGACCACGTGCTCATCATGCCAGGCGTCGCGCCGTTCGTTGGGCGTACGGAAGAAGAAGCGCAGGAAAAGTACCGCAAAATTACCTCGCTGATTGTCGAATCCGATGGGATTGCGCTGCTCAATGGTCTGGCTGGAGGGGCGATCAATCTGGCGGAGTACGATCTCGATGGACCGCTGCCGCCGCTGCCGGTGACAGAAGGAATGAAATCGCGCCCGGAGCTGATCCGCCAGATCGCCGACGAAAACAATTTCACCATTCGCGAACTCTACCAGTGGGTCGCCACTGCCCGCGGTCACTTCACCATCGTCGGCAGCGCCGAACAGGTGGCAGATACACTCCAGGAGTGGTTCGAGAATGAAGCCGCCGACGGGTTTAATATTCTGCCGCCGTGGCTGCCGGGCGGGCTGGATGACTTTATCGAACTGGTGCTGCCCATCCTGCAACAGCGCGGGCTGTTCCGCACGGCGTACGAAGGCACGACGCTGCGCGAAAACCTCGGGCTGCCGTTTGCCGAGAACCGGCATTCCACCCTGCACCGCGCCAAAGTCGCCTGAGGAGTGAACCATGAGCATGTTATATCCCTCCACCGGAACCGCCGTTTCCCGCCCACGTACGGCGGCGAAAACCGCGGCGCTCTGGTCAAAGCGCAGCCTGAATTTCTTCGCCCGTTACGGCCTGTTGATGCTGTTCTTCGCGGGCTGGCAGGTCGCCAGCAGCGTCGGCTGGCTGAACCCGGCGGTGATCCCACCGCTCGATAAAGTGGTGCTGGCATTGTGGAACGGCGTCCATTCCGGCGCGCTGCTGGGCGATATCTCCATCAGCCTGCAACGCGCCGGGCTGGCGTTTTTCTCGGCGGTGATTATCGGTATTCCGCTGGGCCTGTTTATGGGGCAAATCCGCCCGATTGAACGCGCGCTGGATCCAATTCTGCAACTGTTCCGTCAGACCTCCGCGCTGGCGCTCTACCCGGTCTTTATTTTGCTGTTCGGCCTTGGCGAAACCTCAAAAGTGTTCGTCATCTTCTGGGCCGCCCTCTTCCCGGTGCTGTTATCGACCATCAGCGGCGTGAAGCAGGTCGACGGCAAGCTGCTGGAGATGGCACGCACTTTCGGCGCAGGCGAACTGACGCTGTTCCGTCGGGTGATTGTTCCGGCGTCGATTCCGGGTATTTTCGTCGGCCTGCGTTTATCCGCCACCACCGCCCTGCTGCTGCTGATTGCCGCCGAGATGATTGGCGCAAATCGCGGAATTGGCTTCCAGGTGATGAACGCCCAGTACAATTTCCAGATCCCGCTGATGTTTGCCGCCATCTTCCTGCTGGCGCTGGCCGGGCTGCTCGCCAACTCAATTCTGGTATTCCTGCAACGCCGCCTGTGTCGCTGGAATCCGCGTGACCAGTAACGTTTTTGCACCACCCACTATAAGAAAACACTCATCGCAGACAGGAACAGATCATGAAAAAAATTCTTCCGTTATTTTGGGCGACCACGCTGATGCTTTTTGGCGCCTCCTCCGCAACACAGGCGCAGGATGAAGTCACGATGCGCTATATGACCAGCCACGGCGGCATTGCAGCCCATGAACTGGCGGATGCATTAGGGTATTTCAAGGGTACGGGCATCACCTTTAAAAGCGCCGGTTACGCCAGCGGCGGGCCAGAGTCGCTGTTCGCGCTGGCTTCAGGCAGCATTGATATCGGTTCAGCGGCAACGCCCGCTGTGATCAACTCCATCGCCGGGGGCAACCAGTTTGTCGCGGCGTATCCGACAAACGGCATCGATAACACCACCAAATCGATTTTCTACGTGCGAGAAGACAGCCCGATTAAATCAGTGAAAGATTTAGCGGGGAAAAGTATCGCTATCAATACGTTAGGCGCACATCTTGATTACACCGTACGGGAAGCGTTGCATAAAGCCGGGCTGCCGGAAAAAGCCGCGCGCCTGGTGGCCGTGCCTGGCCCGCAGCTTGAGCAAACCCTGCGATCCGGCCAGGTGGATGTTGCCGCGTTTGGCTACTGGCAGACCACCTTTGAAGGCGTGGCCCGCAGCCACGGCGGCCTGCGCCCGATTCTGAATGACACGGAGGTGCTTGGCCCTATCGCCGGCGGGTTTACCGTCCTGCGCGCGGATTTCGTAAAAGCGCACCCGCAGGCAGCGCGTGACTTTGTGCTGCAATCGGCGCGCGCGCTCGATTTCGCCCGTGAAAACCCAGAAAAAACGCGCGAAATTCTGGCGCAGAAGCTGAAAGAACGCGGCGAAAATCCGGAGCTGGCGAAATATTTCACCGGCTACGGCGTGCGTAAAGGCGGGCTGGCGGAAGATCACGATGTGCAGTTCTGGCTGGATGTTCTGCAACGCGGTGGCGTGCTGCAAAAAGATCAGCTGAAAACCAGCGATATCCTGTTAAAAGTCTGAGGAGACCGCCATGACGATGCCACACACGGAATTAGCGCGCGGCGATATCGCCATTCGCCGCCTGCATAAAGCATTCTCTCTCGACGGCCAGCCGTTTGATGTGTTTCGCGATTTGAATCTGCATATTGAAAGCGGGCAAAGTATCGCCATCGTCGGGCCGAGCGGCTGCGGTAAAACCACCTTGCTGCGTATTCTTGCCGGGCTGGAGCAGCCCGACGCCGGAGAGGTGATCATCGACGGGCGCGCGGTGCAGGGAATGAGCCGCGAGCGCGCGGTAATTTTCCAGGAACCGCGCCTGCTGCCCTGGCTGTCGGTGCTGGATAACGTTAGCTTCAGCCTGGACGTGCAGGGAAAGTCAAAAACGCAGGCACGCCTTCGCGCGAAACAATCGATTGAGCTGGTCGGTTTAAGTCAGTATGAAAATGCCCTGCCTGGCCAACTTTCCGGCGGCATGGCACAGCGCGTCGGTATCGCCCGTGCGCTGGCAATCGACCCGGAAATTCTGCTGCTGGATGAACCGCTCGGCGCGCTGGACGCGATGACCAAAATCACCATGCAGGAAGAGCTGGAACGCATTCGCGCCACGGAAAATATCACCATGGTGCTGGTGACGCACGACCTGGAAGAGGCGATTTATCTGGCGGATCGGGTGCTGATTTTGCCGAAAGAGAAAGGCAACGCCATCAGGATTATCGATGTGAATCTGCCCCGCCCGCGCGAACGCAGCGACGGGGCATTTGTGGCGCTGCGCCAACAGTTAATGGCGGAGTTTGGACTGCACTGAAATAACGCCCGGCGGCTTGCCGGGCGAAACTCATAACACTTTACTCAGAAATGCCGCCGTGCGCGGGTTTTGCGGCGCGGTAAAGATCTGCTCCGGCGCCCCCTCTTCCTGAATAATGCCCTGATCGATAAACAGCACGCGGTCAGCCACTTCCCGCGCAAAGCCCATTTCATGGGTGACGATCACCATCGTCATCCCTTCCTGGGCGAGATTTTTCATCACTTCCAGCACTTCCCCCACCAGCTCTGGGTCCAGCGCGGAAGTCGGTTCATCGAACAGAATGATAGAGGGATCCATCGCCATAGAGCGGGCAATGGCCACGCGCTGCTGCTGACCGCCGGAAAGACTGGAAGGCCAGGCGTCAATTTTGTCGAGCAGCCCAACTTTGCGCAGCAGCACTTCCGCGCGACTTATCGCCTCGGAGCGCGACAGCCCTTTCACCGACATCGGCGCCATAATCAGGTTTTCCAGCACCGTCATGTGCGGGAAAAGATTAAAGCGCTGAAACACCATGCCGACGCTTTCACGCATCTTGTTGAGATTGGTTTTCGGCTCATGAATATCAAAACCATTCACCGACACCTTGCCGTCATCGGGCGTTTCCAGCGCATTCAGGCAGCGCAGGAACGTACTTTTCCCCGAACCGGACGGGCCGATAACGCACACAACTTCCTGAGGCTTTATCTCGCAGGAGATCCCGCGCAGCACGTGAGTCGCACCAAAACGTTTTTGCAGATTTTCAATGTGAATCACTTTTGCTCAACCTCTTTTCCATATGCTGGACCAGCAGCGACAAGATAAACGTCAGCACCCAGTAAATAATCGAGATCGCCAGATACGGTTCCCAATAGGTGGCATACGCGCCAGAAACCGTCCGCGCGGCGTAAGCGAGATCGGCCAGGCCAATCGCCGAGGCCAGCGAAGAATCTTTCACAATGGCAATCGCGTTATTGCCGAGCGGCGGCAGAATACGTTTAAACGCCTGCGGCAGGATGACCTTGCGCATGGTTTTGCCCCACGTCATCCCCAGCGCGCGTGAGGCTTCCATCTGCCCACGGTCGATAGACTGAATGCCTGCGCGGAAGATTTCAGAGACATACGCCCCTGCATTGAGGGTAATCGCCACAATACAGGAAAGAAACGCGCCGTAGTCCGAGCGCAGCATACGGGCGAAATCAACCGACATGATGCCGCTTGTCACCAGCACGCCGTCGCGCGGGTTAATGAGCAACGGCACCAGCGCGAAGTGCACGACCATAATCTGCACAAACAGGGGCGTACCGCGAAATGCGCTGACGTAAACGCGCACCGGCAACTGCACAAAGTAGCGCAGAATAAAACGCCACGGGCCATGTTCAGCTTTCGCCATCCGCCCGAGGCCCAGTAATAACCCCCACAAGGTGCCCAAAATCACGCAGATAATGGTGCACTTAATGGTCATCCACGCGCCTTCAACAAAGAGCGGCGCATACTCCTGGATGATTTCCCAACGAAATCCGGTCATGACACATCCTGTCCGTTGTTAAAATAAGTATCCGCGTTGTTATTGCGCAGGTAAGACAGGCACATCAGCATCGAACCACTGGGTGTAAATTTTGGCATAGGTGCCATCGGCGACGATTTTCTTCAGGCCCGCGTTGATTTTGCCCAGCAATTCATCGTTCCCTTTGGCGACCGCAATCCCAAAATATTGACGCTGGAATTTATCGTCCTGCACCAGTTTGAAGGCTTTTTCCGGGTGATTTTTGATGTAGTACTTCACAACGCCCACATCGCCTACCGCCGCGCCAAGGCCGTCTTCATACAGCTCCTGCAACATCAGCGGGGTATTATCAAAACGTTTGATATCGGTGCTGTTTTTACCCAATACATCCGAAACCACGATATCGCCGGTGCTGGAGTTCACTACGCCGACTTTCTGGCCTTTCAGCGCGGCGAGGGCGTTCACCGCAGAGTCTTTCGCCACCACAATGGACTGATCCGCCGGGAAATAGGGCGCAGAGAAATCGACCATTTGCTGACGTTTGTCGGTGATGGTAATGCCGGAAATAATGATGTCGCGATCGCCGGAGTTAAGGGTGGCGAAAATCCCTTCCCACGGCGTATTCACCAGCTTAATGTCAAATCCTTCCGCTTTGGCGATCGCTTTGATGATGTCGATATCAAAGCCTTCCAGCTGTTTTTGGCTGTTTTCGAATTCAAACGGACGATAGGTTCCGCCAGAGCCCACGACATAGGTTTGCGCCGCCGCAACAGTTTGCGCGGCCAACGCTGCCAGTAAACATCCCGCCAGTGCAATTTTCTTCAACATGATTCATCCCCTAAATAATCAATTTTGTTAATTATGCGATTTTAGTGAATAAAAATACACTAACGTTTTTATGAACTCAACCTTGCGTGGGTTCTCAAAAAGACTTTTCGCATCGAAAAGTGTCAGTCTGCTTTCTTTTCGTCCATTCCCTTTTTCCCCTGCGCATCAAACAATTAACTGACTTCTGACACCTGCATTCATCACCATAAAGGGGAAAACACCCATGAGCGAATCACATCAAACTCACGACTGGTTAGGCCTTGCCGGGCGCATCTTTGCGGTCAGCGGCGCGGCGAGCGGAATTGGCGAGGCCATCGCTACGGCGCTGGCACAACAGGGGGCCGATGTCGCCCTGCTCGACCGTAACCCGGAGGGCTGCGAAGCAGTAAAACAGCGGCTTGCAGCGTATCCGGGGCGGCGTTTAGTGGTGGCCTGCGATGTCAGCAGCGAAGCGCAAATCAAGGAAGCGGCGTTGAGCGTGCGAGAAAAACTGGGGCCGTGCAGCGGGCTGGTGAACGCCGCCGGGATTTTGCGCCCGGCTGGGCTTGCGGACATTAGCGTTGAGCAATGGCAGGCCCAACTGGCGGTCAACCTGACCGGCTATCTGCTGTGCGCGCGCGAGTTTGCCCATGACATGCGTCAGGCAGGTAGCGGCAGCATTGTGCATATTGGCTCCATCTCCGGGCGTATTCCGCAGCCGTGGAGTGGCGCGTACAGCCCCGGCAAAGCGGCGGTTGGCCTGTTATCACAACAGATTGCCGTGGAATGGGGTACTGATGGCATACGCAGTAACGTGGTCGCGCCGGGGATGATCGAAACGGCATTGACCGCAGACTATTATGCGCAACCGGGCGTACGCGAGAGCCGCGAAGCGTTCACCGCCAGCCAGCGCATTGGCAAGCCGGAAGATATCGCGAATGCGGTACTGTTCCTGCTGAGCGACAAATCAGGGTATATCAACGGCGCGGAACTGGGCGTCGATGGCGGGCTGCCCACCATGCTGATGGGGAAACTGCCGCGACCAGGGTTTAGCGGAAAATAAACACAAATGCCTGCTCGCGACTAGGCGTGGGCAGGCGTCTCACAGGTTGCGGTCGGTTTGTCACGAAATCCGCGCGGGGATGCGCCCGTTGCGCGCCGGAAAAAGCGCGAAAAATAGGTCGCATCGCTGAAGCCAAGGTAATCTGAAATCTGACTCACCGTCATGCTGGTGTACAGCAGGCTACGTTTCGCCTCCAGCAGCAGGCGCTGATGTACGACGCTCAGGGCGCTACAGCCGTGAAACTCCCGGCACAGCGTGTTGAGATGAACGCCGGACATGCCAATCTCACTGGCGTAATGCGCCACCGGGAAGTGCTCGCGATAATGATTTTCCACCAGTTGGTTGAAACGACGAATGGCGGCGCGCTTGCGCTCTACTTTATCGCTGGCGCTCGGCTGCGGTGCGGCCTGGCGGTTCAGCCATACCATCAGGGCGCTGAGCAGGGAGTGGATCATCATATCGCGCGCATCGTTATCAGACTGATATTCCTGTTGGAGCGTCTCGAAAAGTGACTGAATTTTCTCCCGCGAATCGCCTACCGGGACGCAGGTGGCCTGATTTAACACCTGTAGCGGGCGGCCAAACTGCTGCTCGAACTGCGCCACCAGCGGGGCGGCAAGCGAGAGGGAAAACCCTTCCGTTCCGGGTGAAAAACGAAAACCGTGCACACAAAGCGCGGGGATTATCTGGATGCAGGCGTCCTCGAAAGTGTGCGTCACGCCTTCGATTTCAATTTCGCCCTGCCCTTTGTGGACGTAGAGAAGCTGGATGAGATCCGTATGTTGATGCACGCGGATACACCAGTCATAGAGGCTGCTGCGGCTGTGAATCGATTCGCAATGCAGCAAATCCGGCGTCGGCCAGTGCAGACTTTCACCGTAGAGCTTAAAGACCGGAATGCTGTTGGTCAGGTTCATGGTGCCTCCATTGGGGAATGGCCGGATGCGCTACGCTTATCCGGCCTACAAGTTAACCCATGCTTTTTGAAAGTGTCGTCGCCCGAATTAACCGCGTCTCCTGCGCCACAATAAATGGTTCCGACGCCTTTAAATAGGCGGCAAATCCCGGATGCGAGTCGCGCAACTGACTCCGGCGTTCATACTCCGCCAGGCTTTCGTACCCCCACAGGTGAACAAACTGGTTCTGCGGGCCCACAAAGCTTGTGTAGAACCCCAGCGGGTGCCCCAGCGTTTCCAGCAAAATCGGCATCGCCAGCGCATCAAAGACCTCGATGAACTCGTTCATCTTACGCAGGCGGATGGTGTAAATGCGGTGATCGACAATCGGCATTGTATTCATTTGGCCTCCTGGGTCTGGTGCGTCGGCCAGCCCAGCGGCCCGAAGCGGTCATACGGTTTCGGCCACGGCGGCGTTTCGCCGAGGGCAATCGCGGCATGAATCGGCCAGTTCGGGTCGTCGAGCATCCCGCGTCCAATAGCGACCAGATCCGCCCTCCCCTCCTGCAAAATCTCTTCCGCCTGCTGCGCTTCATAAATCAGACCAACGGTTATCACCACCGCGTCCGGCAATGCCTCTTTGATCGCCGCCGCAAACGGCACCATGTAACCGGGCTTATCCGCTGGCGGCGTTTGGTTGTAGATATTGTAGCCGCCAGAAACATGAAGATAATCATAGCCCAGCGCATGAAGTTCGCGGGCAAACTGCACGGCTTCTTCCAGGCCTAAACCGCCTTGCGCAAATTCGCCGCCGTTGAAACGCACACCTAACAGCTGCGTTTTCGGCCACGCATCGCGCAGCGCTTTTGCTACGCGCAACGGGAAACGCATCCGGTTTTCCGGGCTGCCGCCGTACTCATCCTGGCGCTGGTTGCTGAGCGGCGACAGGAACTGATTGAGCAGATAACCGTTAGCAGCGTGCAGCTCAACGAAATCGACGCCAGCCTCCCGCGCACGCGACGCCGCCGCGACAAAGCCGTCGATTATGCGCGTCATGCCCGCTTCGTCGAGTTCTTCCGGCACGCGCCAGCCGGGTTTGTAAGGAACGGCGGAGGGCGCGACCGTCGGCCAGCCGCCCTCTTCGTCAGACAGTGAAGCGCCCTGATTACGCCACGGCGGATTGGTGCCCGCCTTGCGCCCCGCATGGTTAAGCTGCACGCCAATTGGCGTGGCGCTGTAGGTGCGAATATCCGCCAGCAGCTTTTTCAGAGCCTGCGCCTGCTCGTCATTCCACAGGCCAAGGCAGTGCGGCGTAATACGCCCGTCCGGCGTCACGCCGTTCGCTTCACAAATCACCAGCCCGGCACCGGAAATCGCCAGCCCGCCAATATGCTGAGCGTGCCACGGCGTGGCGATACCGTCGCTGGCGGCGGAATATTGCGACATCGGCGGGACGACAATACGGTTGGTCAGCGTTAACGGCCCCACGGTAAGGGGCGTAAAGAGTGTAGACATAATTATCTCCGAATTCAGGATGCTTCACGCTGAGGCAGCGCTGTGGTTTCACCGCGTGCGGCAAGGGAGTTGGCAGCGATATAGCCGAAGGTAGCGGCAGGCCCGATGGTGATCCCTGCGCCGGGGTAACTGCCGCCCATGATGCTTGCCATCTCATTTCCGGCGGCGTACAGGCCGGGAATGGGCAAGCCCTGCAAGTCGAGCACGCGCGCCTCGCCATCGGTTTTCAGACCGTGGAAGGTGCCAAGGTCGCCCATAAACAGCTTCACGGCGTAAAACGGCCCTTGTTCAATGGGCGCAACGCAGGGATTTGGCTGATGGTTGGTATCGCCAAGATAGCGGTTATACGCTGACTCGCCACGGCCAAACTGAGTATCTTTCCCGCGCCGGGCATCGGCATTAAAGGCGGTAACCGTATGATTTAAGGCAGCAACGGGGACCCCCATCTTCTCTGCCAGTTCCGTCAGCGTTTTGCCCTTCAGCAGATAGCCGTTGCGGGTATACAGCGAAACGGGCAATGGCGCAGGCTTGGCGAACCCCATGCCATATTTACGCAAGGCTTTGTGGTCGCAGATTTGCCACGCAAAGGTTTCGCTATCGTCGCGGCAGGTTTCAATCATGGCGATACCGACGTCATGATAGGAGTCCGCTTCATTACAAAAACGCACGCCGTGGCGATTCACCATGATGAAGCCGGGTTTGTAGCGATCGACCAGATGCGGGAAGACAAATTGCTGGCGGCCAATCTGCACTTTCGATGCCGGGATCCATGCCGCACCGTTCGGATAACTGTTATCAAAGCGCGCGCCAACGCGTTCGGCCATCGCAATGCCGTCGCCGGTGTCCGCGCCCGGCGGCGTTGGTGAAAGCTGAATGCCACCGCGTTTAACGTGCGGATACAACCTCTTCAGCCGCTCATCATCGCGGGCAAAACCACCAGACGCCAGCACCACGCCGCGCTTTGCATACAGAGATACCCGCTCGCCGTCGCGCTCAGCGACCACGCCGCGTACCACGCCGTTTTCCACAATCAGCTCTTTGACGGCCATCCCGGTATGAATCGGCACGCCCAGGTCACGCGCCGAGCACGCCAGCCGTGCGACCACCGCATTGCCGCCGTTCGCGGTAATGCCGCGACCATAGCGGGCAATTTCCAGCAGATGACGGCTCAGCCGTTTCACCACGTAGGCGAAAGATTTCAGCGAGCGGGTAGCATTGAAGAAGTGTTTGAGATCGTTATTCGACGAGCTGAACATCATCCCCATAAAGGTGATGGTGCGTAGCGGTTTACGCAGCCGTTTCATGTCATCGCCCAGCTCGCGGATGTCGAACGCTTCCGGTACCACCGACCGCCCGCGCATCACGCCGCCCGGCGCATCCGGGTGGTAATCGGGATATTGATAGAGGTTACAGCGAAAACGCGTTTTCTCTTCAAAAACGCGCAGCATCTGCGGCGCCTGTTGCAGGAAAGCCTCCACCAGCTCCGGGCGGTAGCTTTCACCCGCTTCGCTACGCAAATAAGTACGCGCTGCGTCGGGAGAGTCCTCAATGCCCTGTTGCTGCGCCAGATGATTGTTGGGGATCCACAGCACGCCGCCGGAAAACGCCGTCGTGCCGCCGAAAACGGCTTCTTTCTCGATGACCTGTACATCCAGCCCATTCAGGCCCGCCGTCACCGCAGCCGAGAGACCGCCTACGCCGCTGCCAACCACCAGAACGTCACACTCGCGTGCCGGTTGCTTCATCGTCATAAGTCCCTCCCCTTATCCCTAAGAAGAAGACACTTGCCAGGATTGTTCATAGGGTACCTCGCAGATGAATGTTCTAATTTGTTTAATTTATGTTTGAATTTTGTTTCATCTGCATTTTTGACAGGCTGAAAGGGAAAAAGAAGGCCAGTTTGTAAGTAAAACTTGCACTTTTCGACAATGACGCAGAAGTGTGGAATGAATCAAAGTTTTGTCTGGGGAGAAGACAACAGAAAAAGAAGCCGTTCCGGCCTACCTGCACCGGAACGTAAAAACGGATAATGGCTTAAAAAATAAAGAGCAGTATAAAAATGTTCATCAAGGCGATGAGCAACAAAAATCCATATAAAGCGATTTCATCATGCATATGAAATATAATACTTTTTATGCCGTCGCATCCTTTCAGCACGTCAGCGTTAAATGTTATAGAGACTCTCGTTAAGAAACATTAAAACATGCGTAAAGAGAATTACAATGCGTAAGAATAACGAAAAAGATCGTTTATATCAGCGTCCATCTTTTTCTCTACCCGCTGCTTGGCAGCATAAACGCTACGTACTCCCAAATTAAATGTTTCAGCCACTACGACACAATCCTGGCCCGCACTTAAGTCATGTAAGATGCTAAATTCCAGTCTGGATAAAACTTCGCCACGAACGGTCATTGGATGATGCCCCAGAAATTTTCTTTTAATTTTCTCAGCGATGGTGTCTATTTTTTCGCCGGGATACAAAATCAAAAAGATATTATCGTCGTTTTTAAACCAATAGTTAGCCAACGCCTGCAGATGTTTATCACAAACAAGGATTATTTTAAGTTTGGTTTCTATCAATGCATCCAGCCATGCCCTGCTTAAAAAACTTCTAAAGTAACTAATTGAGAAATCTACAAAAACACAACCAGAGTAGATCCAGGTATGGCTTTTCTTCAATACACCTTCCGTGATACCCAGCGCAAAAAAACTACTGCCTTCAGGCCATGTGCTAAAACAAAAGCTCTGGCAAAATGAGATCCGTACGGATGTTGTAGGTTTTATCTCACAATTTAAAGGGCACGTAATACAGCTTAATTTGTTTAAATTAACTTCAGAGAACATTCTGCCACCCTCCTCCCTTTTGTAATTATATAGTTCCATTGACATAAATCCTTGTCAACGGCTTCCCTGCCCGGCCTGAAGCATACCAATACAGCTAAAACCAACATATACGACAATATTCCTGGTTTAATAAATAAACGCCAAAAAACACGCTTTTAAAAATCAACACTTAAATAATAAACATTCTTATAACACTGACATCATCCAGGATAATTGCGGCTATCACTAAGAATTTTACCACGAGAAAAAAGTACCAAATATGTGATACCACTTCTTATATCAGAGGTAATACCTAATGATAATTATTTTAATATAGAGGTTATTTGCAAAAGACTGAAATGACCACAAAATAAAAATGAAATATTGTTTCCACATGTAAGTGGAAATTGATTATCATTTGTTATTATCACTATCTAGTGAGATTTTCATCTAACTAAAATCTCAAATTCAAAATAAATTCCTGCCTTTAACCCGCTTTGCGTTTTTTTTGCAGTGTTGCGCAAAAAATTTTTACTGCCGCGCAAGCGCTTGAATGACAGCGCGCCCTGGTTCACACTATCAGTAAGGTGATGGCGTTCCACCTTCCCCAACCGCCTCGTTCTGAGGCTAATGACGCCTGATATGACTCTCATTCACGATGGGGCGTGTCAGGCTGGTCGTTTTCTCTCCAGCTCAACATGCTTCCCTGACAAGGTTTAAGCAATGATAAATGTACTTGGTCACCTTCATCCGGATAGCGATGCCGTTTGCACTGCGTATATGGCAAGCCGCTGGCTTACGCTTCGCGGTCTTCAGGCACAGGCCTGGCGCTGTGGAGAAATTAATCGCGAAACCCGATTTATATTTGAACAGGCTGCACTGCCGGTTCCCGACTTACTTACTGACTCTCTTGCCGATCGCGATGTCTGGCTGGTCGATTTTACCGAGCCCACTCAGGGCCCTGCCTCTTTAGCTGAGAGTAACGTTGTCGGCATCATCGATCACCACCGTCTTGGCGGCCTGGTGACGCGCCTGCCACCGGAAGTGTGGGTGAAGCCGGTAGGCAGCAGCAGTACGCTACTGTGGCAATTGATGACACCAGAGATCCGCCGCATGGTAACGCCTGCCGAAGCGCTATTAATGCTGGGTGCGGTGATAAGCGACACCGTTGCGCTTCGCTCCCCCACCACGACCTCTGATGACACGCTTGCCGTTGAAGAACTGTCGACCCTCGCCGGCATTGAGAAAGATGCCTTTATCGCCGGGCTACTGACCGCGAAAACCAGCATTGAGGGGTTAAGTGGGAAAGCGCTGCTGAATAAAGATATCAAAACCTTCCAGATCCAGGGCGTGAAGGTTAACGCCGCACAGATTGAGCTGTTTTCATTAAATCAGGTGGATGCTGTACTGGATGAGTTGCAGGAAGAGATGGCGCTGAATATCCAGGAAACCGGCGCGCAACTGGTGGTGGTCATGCTGACGGATATCAATGCCGGGTATTCGACGCTCTACTTTGCCGTGCCGAAAGGCCAGCAAGAAGACGCACCCTGCTTAGTCGAAGGGATGCTGAGCCGTAAAAAACAGTTGTTGCCGTGGCTTGAGAACTATCTTGCTAAGGGGAAATGACGGTTTGCAGTGAAATGGTACGCCCTACAGGATTCGAACCTG
The DNA here is from genome assembly GCF_021172065.1 of Pseudocitrobacter corydidari. Lineage (NCBI taxonomy): Bacteria > Pseudomonadati > Pseudomonadota > Gammaproteobacteria > Enterobacterales > Enterobacteriaceae > Pseudocitrobacter > Pseudocitrobacter corydidari. Next base: position 2,477,168 of record NZ_CP087880.1, read on the forward strand.
TGACCCACGACTTAGAAGGTCGTTGCTCTATCCAACTGAGCTAAGGGCGCACTGAAGAAGTTGTTACTTCACGGGGGTGAAACGCGAGGAATTATACGGTCACCGGGCGGTGAGTCAATCCATTTCAATGTGAAATCAGGGTTGTTCGTTAGGATGAGCATAACGCGAACAGCCCTTGTCTTTTTTTTAACCACTCTTCTTACAGCAGCCCTGGTGCTGCGAAAACCCTTACTTAACTTTAAGCATTGCCTTAGAGAAGAACCTGCCTCTGGTGTCACAATGTCTGCAACTGGCTGTTTGACCGCATCGTTAGATAAGCTATAAGTGAAGACGCGCGTGACGGCGCCAGGAAGAGAAGCATGCGCATCGCAATTCGCAGAGAAAGGAGGCGTCGTTCAGGCACCGATCACCCCGGATTTAAGAATCCACACGCCTGGCCCCCGTTTTTTGATAGACTCGAACGCCTGACTCACTCACTTGCCCTCACGCACAAAACCGACTCCCCTCATTTTATTCTGGTCAGCAGCGATCAATTCTTGCGGCAAGGGTTTCGTTTCGCCCCTTATCCTTTAAGCAACGGCTGGGTAACGTCAACGCTGGATAATGCGCTGGACCTGCTCCCCAAAGCACCGGGCGTACAGTTGCTGGTCGATATTTACTACACCGATGCGCCAGCCATCGAAACGTTGGATCGCTTGCGTCGCATCAGTTTCGAGTATCCACAAAATTTTATTCATCTGATTGCGCCGACACAGGATAAAAAAGCCCTGCGCTTTATGAAAGCAGTGACGGCACTACGGATAATCAGTCGACATTCGCCGTTTCGTACCCTGCGCAAAAAACTGCTCATGCCTCAGCCGATACAGTTCAACCGGAAAAGCCATTTTTCGCGCGATGAGTGGCTCATTCTGATGGCGCTGACCCAGGGGCGTTCGTTGAAATCTATTGCCAGCGATCATGACAAAGATTACCACAGGATTATCTATCGCCTGGCGCGCATTGTTGACCGGCTCAAGCTTCAGCATCGTTCAGAACTTATTCACTTGCTGCAAAATCTTTCCGCTAGTTCAAACTGACATTATCGTTAACCTCATAAATCTTAGAATGTTTTAAGAAATTACTTAATTGAAATGATCTTTTATTGTTAAATTTATACAAATTTGCAAAATTTATAACTATTCCTAAAGGCCATTCATCTGTAGTAAAACACGCTCAGAATAAAGCACTACGAAGAGCATTCTGCTACTCAGTATTCAGATGAAGACCACGTAATTCACACTTCGCACAGAAGTTTTGCCAGGTAACCACCAGCTTTAGTAGGGTTTCACAGCGTAATGACTACAAATACCTTTCCTGACTTCCCGATAGCACCGATTCAGATCAAAAGGAATTTTTAAAGGAATAATCGACGAATTGCGCCAGTCTGGTTATGTTTACCGATCTGTTTTTCTACATAAATTGCGCCATATCAATTAACATATTTTCAACAATCAGCATCTATCTATATTTATCCCAGAGATAAAAGTTATCTTCTCTGAAGGATTTTAAACACCTGGAGGTAAATACCAAAAATAATTTGAATAAACTTTCTGATTAGAACATCATATTAATTACGGATTATTACTACTTTAATAATGCTTTTCGGACAATTCATAGCAAGTATAATAGCCATGTACTTATCGTGTTATAAGAAAAGCCTTTTTCAAGGGTTGAGGCATTGTTTAAGTACCGGACAGAACTGTCACTTTATAATGGTACAAGTAGGGATAGATAATTCCTCTGGAAGTAAGACAAGAATTAAACTATTTATTTATCCATTCGACTTGTAATAGTTTCCGTAAAGGAATCCCACGTAACTATTCCAACAGTCTGAGGCATATAAAGATGAAACCGGCATCCGTTATCATTATGGACGAACACCCTATAGTCAGAATGTCGATCGAGGTCCTGCTACAAAAAAACCCGCAGGTTCAGGTTGTTCTCAAATCCGACAATAGCCATGAAGTTATTGAATACATTAGAAATAATAATGTTGATATGGTTATACTCGATATTGAGCTTTCCGGTTCAGACGGGTTTTCATTACTTAAGCGGATAAAGAACATCAGTGAAAGCACTAAGGTTCTTTTCTTGTCATCCAAATCTGAGTCGTTCTATGCGTGTCGGGCGATCAGGGCTGGCGCAAATGGTTTCGTCAGCAAACGGAAGGATCTGTGTGATATCTATAAAGCAGTGGAGATGCTTCTCGCCGGATATTCATTCTTCCCGGCTGACTCCATGAATATCTTCGGTGGCGGGAACATGCGCAGTAATAAGTTTACCGACATGCCGTTATCTAACAGAGAAATTACCGTACTACGTTATCTTGCTAATGGTTTATCTAATAAAGAGATAGCAGCCCAACTATTGTTGAGCAATAAAACTATTAGCGCGCATAAATCAAATATTTTCACCAAGCTTGGCGTACATACTATCGTTGAATTGATTGATTATGCGAAAGCCCACGAATTACTTTAGCCCTTCATGAATCCCGGCCCCGAAACGGGCCCGGGAAGTCAGTTATAGTTAAGCGTAAAGGTCGCATCCGCATCGGCGCTGCCCGGCTGTGGGTTGTCTGCCGTGGAGATGTAATTAGCGTAAAACGACAGTGTGGCATCCCCTTGTGCGTCGATAGCCACCTCTTTACTCTCCTGTTGTAGCGGTAAGCGAGTTTTGTCCTCATCGAGGATCTCCACCGCAACACGACTTGCCTGGCTTGTGCTATTCAGCGCCAGCAGGGTGTTGTCCTGATCGTCAGGCGTTCCGGCAAAGGTTATCGATACGGCACCCGGCGGGCAGCCGGTTAAGCGAATCGAAAACGGCATCGCCTGGGTTTTGCTGCCCGCGGTTTGCAACTGCTTCGTTGGCCACGTTCCTAACTGCACTTCTTTCGCGCTATCGCTGGCGTTTACCACGCAGCTTAAATCCACAATATTGCCCTGCAACTTTATGTTGACCTCACCCAACGGCGTTGCCGCCTGCACGGAACTTATCATCGCCAGCAACGCCAGGGCGAAAGTGAAATGACGTGGCATCTTGCCTCTCTTAATCGTAATCAACACGAAGATAGCCTCGCGAGGTAAATATCCCTTCAGCCGGTTTATTGCCGGTAATGCTGACCGGCCATGCGCGGATCCCCACCTGCGCCTGCGCCGCGTCATCCAGCCGGAACGGAATGGTGCTGCCCAGCGTATTCGGTGTTAACGGATTGCCGTTTGCATCAGCCACCACGAAGCCTAAATCGGGATTGTCAGAAACCAGCGCATTACCCGAAACTTTTTCAGCCTCAATACGCATAGTCAGGTACGCGTTGGCTTCCACGTTGGTGCATTTAATCCCGATGGTTTTACTCTGCGCAGGCACGCTCGGCGGGCGCTGTCCGACTCCGGCCTGCGAAAAGAGCGATGCGCCAATGTCGCCAAAGTCAAATTCGACCACATTCCCGGCGTTAATTTCACAGCTCTGCGGCACTTCAATGGTGCCGCTATAGCTGATGGTGTAAACGACGGTGGTGAGTGGATCGGCGCTTGTCGTAGTGACATAGACCCTGAACATTGTCTGTTGGGGGATCACCACCATGTTGATAAAGCGTCGTGTCACTTTAAGGCGGAAAACCAGCTTAGAATCGGTTACCGGGAATGCTTTGTTTTTCGATACGTTAGGGTGCGATCCCATCTGGATATAACTCACCGGGGGATAGAATTCCCCTGCAAAGTCATCCGTAATCTTCATGGCACCATCAAGGTATTCATTCAGTTTTACATACTGAAATTTATCTTCCACGCTGGTGATCGGGAGATCGGTGGTGTAACTTCGCATGGTCGTGTTGCCTGAGGTTCCTTTGGGGCAAATGGCGTTAACACCGACCAAACCCGATTTCTGCGACAATGTGACTATCTGCCCCACCTGGTTATTGGCACTGGTAAAAACATCGGTCAGGTTATAGGCAATATCTTTTGCAACACCATCCGAGTTCGCGCACACCGTAGCCCAGGCGGGAAGCGCCGTCATTCCCAGACACACCAGCGCCAGCGCCAGCGCAAGGGTGCTTTTCATACTCTTATTCACGTTCACAGCGTGCTCCCATCATGGTAATCGCCTGATTTAAACTCTCCTGCGGGAGCGTATAGGTCGCCCGGCAGCGTTCCTGCGCACTGTCGCCCCATTGAATAAGCAGCTCGCCGCTCAATGGCAGACCGCTAAGGTAAATTTGCCCCTCTTCGCCCGCCATACTGGTGACGCCGCTGTTGACCTCGCGCACAATCGCGCCAAACGGCACAAAACGATCGCCCCGGCGCACGGTGATCAGCGCACGCACGCCAATTCGCGTATCAAACGCCGCACGCACCAGCGCGCCACGGGTTGGCACCACGCTGCTGACGTTATTTTCCACGTCCGTGTGGTCATTCATGGAATTGGTATCGAGCGCCACGCGGTTATAGCGATACACCGTGGCGTAAGGCATGACGGCGTAGCCGCGCCAGTCGGTTTTCACCCCGGTCTGGTTTTCGACTTTCACACCGCTGGCGCCCGGCGCTTTGATAAGCACGTTGGTATCGCCCAGCGGTTGGCTGAACGTCACGCCATCGGCATGACCGACCACGCCACCGGCCAGTTGCCAGTTAAAGTCATGCTGGTCACGGGAGTAGTTGTAGCCTGCGCCAACCGTACCGTACGTCGCCTGCCAGTTGGCGGAAGCACTGCCGCTGGAGCCGTTGTTGCTGGTATGGCCCTGCGTCACGCTGTAGTTCAGGTTGCGACCTTCCAGCAGCGTGCCGCTGACGCCGGTTTGCCAGCTGCTATCGCCGTCTTTATTACGGCTGGCGGAGGCAGTGGCATAGGCGCGGTCCAGTACGCTATCGCGACGATAGCCATTCGGCGTAAACAGGCTGAACGGAATGGAGACGTTCGCAGAAACAATACGATCGGTGCCGTCGATACCCACCGACCGGTTCCACGACCAGCTCAGCGAGTAGCTTATGCCTTTCCAGCCGCCGGCATAGCCAAGCTGATACCAGATATTGGAATCGCTGGTTCCCCAGTAGGTTTGCTCGCTACCGGAGAGATACACCGAACCGTAATCCCCCAGCGATTGCGAAATATTGACCTGGAAACGCCCTTTTTTACTCCAGGTGAGGTTGTGATAACTCACCACATCCGGCACGCCGTTTTTATCGTTTTCCGTTTCGGAATACTCATACCCGGACATCCGTTTCCACGCCACGTCATCAAGGGTATAAAAACCGCGCGTCGAGTAGCGATAACCCAGAAGCTGGAAGTTGGTGCCGTAGCCATTCAGGGATTTCGCGTACAGGAAACGCAGAGACTGCCCTTCATGCCAGCTGTCGTCTGCTAACTGGCTGCGCGCATGGGTCACATCGAGAGAAATCGCGCCCCAGTCGCCGAGATTTTTCCCCGCGCCAATGGCTGCTGCCGCGTAGCGCGATGCCATCTGCGTGCCACCGTAAACGGTATAACCGCCCGGCAGGCCGACAATCATCGTGCCCTGACCAAAGAACGGCGTATCTTTCTGGCTATTACCGCTGCGATACTCCCCGGCGACCAGATCATACTTCAGCCGCCCTTCGCGTTGCAGCAACGGCACCGTGGAATAGGGTACGGTATAGCGCTGCTGGCTACCGTCTTTCTCCTCTACGGTCACCTCCAGGTCACCGCTCGAAGAGGTTGGGTTCAGGTCGCTAATCGCAAAGGCGCCCGGCTGGACGTAGCTTTGATAAATTACATAGCCGTTCTGACGGATCACCACCTTCGCTGGCGTACGCGCAATACCGCGAACGGTCGGCGCATAGCCCTGCAAGCTGTCCGGATACATACTGTCTGAGGAGTAAAGCCGGCCACCGCGAAAACCGATGCTGTCGAACACGTCATTGCCGGTATTGCTGTCGCCCAGCACCATTTCGCTTTTCAGCGGGATAATCGAGCGCTGCAGCCAGGTACCGATATTCTCCCATTCGCTGTGGCGCTGTCCGTTATTACGGGTATAGCGCCACGCGCCGTTATTACGCAGCCGCCACGGGCCGTAGTTCAGGCCGCTTTGCAAGTTGAGATAGTGACTGTCGTCATCGCTGCCTTTGTTACCGGTCAGGCTATAGTTCAACAGCAGCGCTGGAATGCCTTCATCCCACTCGTCCGGTGGAATATAACCGCGCGCGCTGTTGCTCATCGCCGCCTGTGGCAGGCTGAGTCGCAGGCGTAACGAGGCGAAATCAAACGCCACGACGCTACCTGGCAGCAGGTTTTCCAGCGCCACACAGCTCTCTTTCGGTTCACTCGCCAGCGCCGGGAAGGCCGTCATGTTGACGCCCAAACGCTGTAAGAAATCGCGCTGAATACAGGGCGCGAGGCCCGCAGCGGGAGGGGCCGCCCCTTCGGCGGCGACAAAGGTGAGATCCTGGGTGCCGATAAATTCATCGTTACGCCAGATATCGACGCGATACACGCCCGGCGCTTGCTGATGCCCCTGCTCAAAACGCGAAAGATCGGCCACCGAGGCCGTATCTTCCGACAAAAATGCGGGGTTAAAGTAGCTCTCGCCGCGCCCGTTGGGTGACCAGAGCGCCGCCATCACAGCCAGCGTCAGCATACTGAGCGGGTGAAGGTTTTTCATGGTGTTGGCCTGCCCTGGCTTCATCAAAGGTTTACGCGGTGAACGGGCGTAATCGCCCCGTAATCATTGACGCTCTGCCACGAAAGCGTACCGCTCGCCGAGGCGGGAATCGCCTGCTGGGCGCTGTTTTTCGGCGCAATCATCAGGTTGTTGATGCGCTGACCACCAAGCTGCAAATTGACAAGCGTGACGTAATAAGGCGACGCATTGGTCACCTTCAGATGCGTGCCGCTGCGCTCAAAACGCAGGTGCGACAGGGCCTCTTCCGGCGGCATCGCCAGATTTTTTGGGCGAACGAACAGTTTGATACGCGACAAAATCGCCAGTTGCAGAACGTTCTTCCCTTCGATATTCGCTTTATTGACGGACGGAATCGCCTTCACGTTCATCCAGAACAGCGACTCGCGATCGGACGGTAAAGGCTGCCCGGCGTAAATAATACGCAGGGTGTTTTCACTTTTTGGCTCACTGACGAACAGCGGCGGCGTCACAACGAAGGTTGATTCTTTTTTCCCAAGGTCGTTTTCAATCCATGCGTTAATTAAATAACGTTCTTTATCATTGCTGTTAGTGATGGCCAGCGACGTCTGTTTGGCGTCTGCCGGGTAAATAACGCGCGTAGCGCCCAGTGCCACTCCCCCGGATGCCTGCGCAGGCAGCGAGACACACAGCAGTAAAAATGACAGGGCCATGCTTGATTTAATAATTGCGTTAATCACAACAATACCTTTTCTTTATTTGACGCTTCAGGGATAAAGCAACGTAAACCAGACATCAGACTGAATGGCGCCTGGCATAACCTGGCCGGAAATAGCCCGATAGCGCGCGCTGAAATGAAATATCAGCTCATCATCATTAATAGGAAAATAGGAAACCGGCTGGGCGTTCGGAATAATGTGCCGCTGGCTATTATCAAATAACGCCAGCCCTACCCCGCTGTTTGGTTGACGGCCATCGACGCGCGACGTGGTCATAAACACCAGCGGATCTTCCGTTGGCGTCAGCCCCTGGAAGGCAATCCCCACGGTCTGCGAGACATCTTTTCGGCAGTCGACCAGGCGTAGCGTAAACGGCACCTGCGTGGTGGCAAAGCTTCCCGGCCCGGTAAACGCGTTGGTCCGGTACTGCCCCATCTCGATGCGCATATTCTGGCTTTCAGTGGCGACAGCACAGGCGCTGTTAACCAGCTCACCGCGCATTTGTACCTTTCCACCTTCGATGATAACTCTGTGCGCCAGCGCGGGCAGAGAAAGCATCAGCGTGGCCAGCAGGAACACAATCCCTCTCATTCGTGGCTCTCTTCAGGTGATTCGAGCCTCATCCCTGAGGCAATGTCACTCCCTGTATTAGCGATTACTCGTACTTCATCACAAAGGTCGCGTCCGCGTTCGCCTGACCCGGCTCTGCGGTATCCGCCGTTGCTTTGTAGCGCGCGGTGAAGTTCAGGGTGTTAGTGCCCTGCAGCAGAGTCTGCGCAGAAGAGAAGGTTGCGCCATCCGGGCTCAGCGTTTTCGATTTGCTGTCGAGGATCTCGATACCTACGCCTTTCGCCGCGGTATTGTTGTTGGTGGCGTTAACCGCCAGCAGCGTTGCGTCGGTGGCGTCAGCCTGGCCGCTGAATGCAACAGCAGCGGTTGCGGAAACGCTCGGATCGCAATCGTTCAAAACGATAGTGAACGGCATATTGGTGGTGGTATCGCCGACTGCAGTAAATTTCGCCGTGCGATACTGGCCCAGTTCAACAATTTGATCTGAAGACTCAGTATTTACCGCACACGCTGCGTTGACTAATTCACCTTTAAAGTGAACGCTGCCGCCATTAACGGAAACCGGCGCAGCCTGTGCGGCACCCGCCATTAATACGAAAGACGCCATCACAGTAGAGGCAATAGTACTCAGTTTCATAGGTATTCCTTGATGAATTAAAACATTGTGACGAACCGAATATCCTGTACGACTCGCATGACATAGCACGGCAAATAATTGCCAGACCGCATAACCTCAGCATCCCTGAGAGAGTTAAAAACACTGCCAAATAATGGACAGCGAGATATTCCGGCGAGGACACCGGAAGAACTTTATTTCGACGGTAAGGTACAGAAATTAAATAAGAGAAAATACGTATAAACACTGAGCCCAGGCTAAGCCACGTCCTAATTTTCACCAGGACAAAACCCTGCAAGCCGTAAGACTATCGTCAGCGGGAAGGGCTTTCGCGCGAAAACTCGCAAAGGATGACTGACAGAAAGCCCCGCATCTGACAAAATATGGCCATCCCCCTTTCGAAAGTGACAGATGGAATCTTCTCTCTGATGGCAGCTAAGATTATTGACGGTAAAACGATTGCGCAGCAGGTGCGCTCTGAGGTTGCGGAAAAAGTGCAGGCGCGCGTTGCAGCAGGAAAACGTGCTCCCGGGCTTGCCGTTGTGCTGGTTGGCAGCAATCCGGCCTCACAAATTTATGTCGCAAGCAAACGCAAAGCCTGCGACGAAGTGGGGTTCGTCTCCCGCTCTTATGACCTGCCGGAAACCACCAGTGAAGCCGAGCTGCTGACGCTTATCGACACCCTGAATGCCGACAAAACCATTGATGGCATCTTAGTGCAGTTGCCGCTTCCGGCGGGCATCGATAATGTGAAAGTGCTGGAACGCATTGCGCCCGATAAAGACGTTGACGGTTTTCATCCGTATAATGTGGGCCGCCTGTGTCAGCGCGCGCCGCGTCTGCGCCCGTGTACGCCGCGCGGTATCGTTACGCTGCTTGAGCGCTATAACATCGACACCTATGGGCTGAATGCCGTCGTTATCGGCGCATCTAACATCGTAGGCCGCCCGATGAGCATGGAGCTGCTGCTGGCCGGTTGTACCACCACCGTAACTCACCGCTTCACCAAAAACCTGCGTCACCATGTCGAAAATGCCGACCTGTTGATTGTCGCCGTCGGTAAACCGGGCTTTATTCCGGGCGATTGGATCAAAGAAGGCGCTATCGTCATGGATGTCGGCATTAACCGACTGGAAAATGGCAAAGTAGTGGGCGATGTGGTTTTTGAAGATGCGGCAAAACGCGCGTCTTACATTACCCCGGTTCCGGGCGGCGTCGGCCCGATGACCGTTGCAACACTTATTCAGAATACGCTTCAGGCCTGTGAAGAGTATCACGACGTCGAGGAAGCATAATGGCCACATTCTCTTTAGGAAAACACCCGCACGTTGAACTGTGCGATCTGCTGAAACTGGAAGGCTGGACCGAAAGCGGCGCGCAGGCGAAAATCGTCATCGCCGATGGTCAGGTGAAAGTTGACGGCGTGGTTGAAACGCGCAAGCGTTGCAAAATCGTCGCCGGACAAACGGTGAGCTTTGCGGGGCAGAGCATTACCGTCGCCCCTTAATCGCCCACCTTCTATAGCCCTTAATTTTTAAGGGCTTTTTTTGGCAATGAGTAAAGCAATCAAAGGAATTGATATGTTTTATTATCTATTTATATCAGCAATCGTTTTATTTTCCTCTGTGTCCCAGGCTAAGGTAGGCGGTGACGATAATAAGCCCGTCTGGTTTAATAACCAGGTCACCGCTTACCACTATTCTGATTTTAATTTTTGGGGAAAGAATAAAGAACCTTTCTGTGGAGGCAGTAGCGATGAATACGCCGCGACGGCGGACCAATGGCTGGGTAGATATGCTGTAACACGTGAAGATAAAACCTGGTACCGCATTATTCCCGATGATAATTCTACTGCCGATATTGCACCACAGTGCTCGATACAATATATCGACACCACTGACGGAAAATTTGCCGTTACGACCGATCATACTGAGTGCAGGTTAATTCTTGCCAGCACGCAAAAGGCTGGCCCCATTCCAGCCGGGCAAAAAGGCGCACTACTCGATTTCGGTAAATATTACGCCTTTCTTCCCTTACAACAGGTTGAAACACTTCCAGGCCGCTATCCAGAGGCCTCGCGTAGCCCCATCAACCTGCGCTGGAAACAGCCGAATGTCAGTACAGTTGCCGATATTCGCATCATGCTTAACGAGATCTTTGCCCGCTACGGTTACATCTTTACTCCCGGCGGCGAAATGGATACCTGGTTCAGAGCGCAGCCGTGGTACAAACCGAAGTATAGTGATGTCTCCGCGCTGCTGACCGATACCGAGCACGACAATGTCAAATACCTGAAGTCAATCCTTTCAGATGAAGTTCAACAGGATAAGCAGCGATTATTCAAAGCGGTGACGGACTTTTGTCGGGCCGTTAAAACGGAAAATATTCAGTACATTCTTAGCAATATACCTGAGAGCATAAGTTACGATGCAGATCAATTAATGACAAAAGATGTATTTCAGGAAAGAATGCCTGAATTTCTCGACATAATGAAACGCCCTGAAAATTGTGGTCAAAAACTCCCTAATTTATTAAAAGATAACATTCTTAATAAGACCATTTATGATTACTCGAATAACATTGAACTGGAATACGACCAGAAGAAAAAGAAATATCTTCTGAGTTACATTGCCTGGGACGAGCGTTGTGTAAAAAACAATGAGCAAATTGAACTATCCGGATTTATCGTTAAACGCTCGTCGCCCTATAAAGAAACGGCTGAAACCCTGATGTTGAAAACGGTTGAATTCCCTTGTGTTTCGGGCTCAAAGGCTAGCAACATTTATGTGATGCTTGAGGTTCCCGCACAGGAATATGATGATTATATTAAAAATATTTATCGTAAAGTGACACTGAAGGGAAAAGTGAAAGTTAACCCCGAAAAAAATGCCATTCTCCCGGTGTCGCTTATTGTTGAACCCCACACATTACAGCAATAGCTGACATTGCCGGGAGGCGCTGCGCTTGCCCGGCCTACAAAACCATGCAAATTCAATATATTGCTGGCAACGTGCGCGCTGTTGTTGCCGGATGCGGCGTAAACGCCTTATCCGGCCTACAAAATCATGCAAATGCAATATATTGCAGAGACCGCGCAGGCCTGATAAGCGAAGCGCCATCAGGCAAAAAACAGAAGGGAGCCGAATGGCTCCCTTCTGTACTTCCGGCCTTACCAGCCGTATTTCACCCCCAGCATCCCCTGGGTGTCGCTGTAGCCCTTGTCGCCCATCTGCACGCCCACGTTGCCCCACACGCTCAGGTTTTGACTCAGCTTCCCTTCCACACCCGTGCGCACTTCGCCCAGGTTGCGCGAGCCGTCGCGGCTGACGCGTACCCCGTCCATCCGCACACCGTAGGTTTCACTGTTGTAAATCCAGTTCGCCTCCACGTACGGCTGGAACTCGCGGCCTTTCCCTTCATCCAGCTTATTATGACTATTGAGGAAGGTCTTCACGCCCAGACGCGTCTGCACGTTGCCGTCGCCTTCGCTGCGGATACGCGTGCCGTCATGACGGGTGTGCGCATCGTCCTTCACGCCCATCCACGTCACCTGCGCCTGCGGCTGTACGTACCAGCTGTTCAGCGTGCCCGCGCTGCCGCTGAACTCGCCCGCCTTTAGCGTGTACCCCGCTTCCAGCGAGGCCGTCAGCCCCTTCGACCGGTAGTCGTCGCGCTCGCGGTTGTCCGCTTCCACGCTGTTGTCGAACCAGCTGTACAGCAGCCAGCTGTCCACGTACGCCCCGCTGCGGTCGGCTTCGTTCTGGTACCACGTGCCGTACACCCCGGCGCTGTAGCCGCTGACGCGCCCGTCTGAGTCATAGCCCGCCCGGTCGCTGCGGGTGTTACTATGCGCGTTGGCGTAACCGCCCATCACGCCCAGGTGGAAACGGTCCTGCCCGCTGGTGCTCCACTGCGCCACTTCGCCCCCCACCTGTAACACGTAGCGGTTGCTCTGCGTTTTCAGCTGACCGTCTCCTGCCTGCGAACGCTCATGCCCGCCGACGTGACGCATCCACAGGCTGCCCGCGAAGCTCTCCTCGTCATGCAGCCCTTCCGTATACTGCGGCTCGCCCAGACGGTCGTGCAGACGGTGCGTGAAGAAGCTGTTGGCCGTCGCCAGGTTGCTGATGTAGCTCCCCGCTTCCGGGCGCAGTACCGATGGCCCGGTCGGGTCGACAATCGGCGGCTGTGCCGGGGCGACAGGATCTATCGGCTCCACAGGGTCAACGGGGTCCACAGGATCTACCGGAGTCACAGGTTCCACCGGGTCAACCGGATCTACCGGCGTTACTGGAACCACTGGGTCAACCGGGTCGACTGGATCGACTGGATCGACTGGGTCTACAGGATCAACAGGGTCGATGGGTTTCACCGGGTCAACCGGCGGTGTGCCCGTCCACTTACTGGTCAGATACCAGTTGGCGGCATTCTCGCCCTGCCCTTTCGCCAGCGTATACACCCATGCGCCCGCTTCCACCGTGCCGGTGGTCAGGGCGAAGTTACCCGCCGAGTTGCCGCCGACATTGACCAGTTCAATACCATAATTGGATTCAGCCCCGGAACCGCCGACGTTGTTCACCTGCACGCGGGTATTTCCTGAAGTGTCGCCCTTCACCGTCAGTTTATCGGTGGCCGACTGGTCATCGCCCAGCTCGGTGTTGAAGGCCATCAGGCCGTTATTGCCCGTGTAGTTGCCGTTCACCACCAGCTGATTGCCCGGCTGTGCGCCAGGCTGGTTCATCAGCACCGTGCCGCTGTTATGCAGGTTGCCGCCCACCGTGGTCTGCGCCACCGCCAGCGTGCCGCCCTGACGGATATCCATATCCCCCGCCGTGCTGCCGAAGCCCGAGAGCATCGCCCCGTCGTGGATATTCACCTGCTGGCTCGCCATCGCCACTGCGCCGTCTGCATCTGCGCCGAGCGCCAGCACGCCGCCGGTGATGTCCGTGGTGCCGGAATATCCCGCAGAATCTGCCGTTAACGTCAGCGTGCCGCTGCCCTGTTTATTCAGGTTGCCGCTGCCGGAGACCGCATGGCTCAGCGTCCAGTTGCTGTCGGTAGCCACCGTCAGCAGGCCGTTATCCGTCACGTTCGCCATGCCCAGGTTCGCCGCGTCCGTGACCGTCATGGCGCTGTCCGCCTCGATACGGAACTGCCCGCTGAAACTCTGGTTGTCGCCGGACACCGCCACAGCCGAAGCCTGCGTCGCGTCAACAATGCCCGCGCCGCTCAGGCTGTTGAGCAGCGTCCCGGTGACGCCATTCAGCGTCAGGATGCCGTCATCAATCACGTTGCCGCTGCCCGCGCCCTGCGCATCGTTCAGCACCACTTCCGCTGCACTTTCGATGGTGGTGGTGGCACTCAGACCCGCGTTCGCCCCGTCAATGGTCAGCACGCCGCCCGCCACGCCGAGATGGCCCGCCCCGGTCAGGCTGCCCTGGCTGGTGCCGCCGTTCTGCAGCGTCAGGCTGCCGCCGTTGAGCGCCAGCGTGGAGCCTGCTTCTCCGGTGAGCAGGCCCGCCGTCTGCGTGGTGCCGTTCAGGTCGGCAAGAGCACCGTCACTGATAACCAGCGCCGAGGTGTTGCCCAGCGCGCCGTCCGCATCGGTACGCAGCGTGCCCGCCTGCACCTGCGTTTCGCCGCTGTAGCGGTTACTCACATTCGACAGCGACACCAGCCCGGCAGTATTGATGCCAAGATTCCCCTCGCCGGAGATAGCCGCCGACATATCTGCCGCCGCCCCCTGCGCCCCGGCGTGCTCGGCCAGCACCAGCGTTTGCCCGGTGTGGATATCCAGCGCCTTCAGGCCATAGTTAACATACAAACCATCGCCCGGCTCGGTGGTCAGGCGGAAACCGTAATCCCCGTCCGCCACCACATCACCGTTCTGCGCAATGGCGATGCGTACACCTTCCGCCACCGGGTCGCCGTTCTGGTCCGTCAGCGTCAGCGCACCGCCGGAGCCGGTCACCTCCTGCGCATGCACCAGCAGCACGCTCACATTGGTGTCATCCTGCTCCAGCAGATTCAGCGTGGTATCCGCGTTTTCCGCACCCGGATCGTCCCACTCCTCGGCCACCGTGACCTGCACATTGCCGCTGTTGGCGACCAGCGTCGGCGTCTGAACCACGCCCTCGGCCTGCGTATCGGCAGGCATCGAAACATCAAACGCCAGCGTACCGCCGTTCATATTCAAACTGCCAATCTGTTGTGCACCGTCGCCGACGGTGGTGGTATTACCCGCATCCAGCTTCAGCGTCGCCTGCGTCAGCGCCAGGGTGTTATCGCCGGAAAGATCGAAGGTGCTGTTTTTAAGCTCTGCGGTACCGGTAAAAGCGCTGCCGGTGGTGTCGGTAAAGCTGAAGGCGTTATCCACGCTGGCAAGGTTGACCTGCAGCAGGCCGTTACCGGTCAGCGCGTTGCTCAGGGCATAGTCGCCGGTATCTTCACTGACTCCCGTCACCGACAGCGTACCCGCGTCGGCAATATTCACCGCGCTGCTGCCCAGCCCGGTGTTGCCGGTGCTGGAGTGCGAGGCCACGGTAAGCGTGCCGCCGTTCACCTGCGTGCGCCCGCCGTAGCTGTTTTCGGCGGTAAGGACGGTGTGACCCGCGTCCTGAATGACCACGCCATTCTCGCCTGAGATCAGCGGATTAAAGGCATAACCCGTTGCAGAATCATCGGTATGATTAAAGACCAGTGAACCGTTGCCTGCACCGAATGCCACGCTGCCGGTGATATTCCCGGCCACCGTGGCATTTGCTCCGTGTGCTGCGCCAATGTTGAGGGCGCCACTTCCCCCTTCGCGGCTGGCAATCACCAGGCCAGCGGTATCCAACGCCAGCGTTCCCGCATTACTCAGCGTCACTGCCCCCGTTCCGAAATCGCCAATCACCATGTTATTGCCTTGCAGCAGAGAGCCCTCGCCATCCACCACAATCTGTCCATCTGCCGTTGCCAGGGAACCCAGAGAGATAGCATCTGCCGTCACCCTCCCTGCAGAATTAACAGTGAGTGCGCCATTTCCCTGATAGCCCACATTAAGCGCAGAGGTGCTGAACGTTGAGCCACTTCCCGTTACATCCGTTTTTCCCACCGCCGTGATGAAGCTTCCAATATCCACATCACCGGCATTAACCTTGCCGCCGCTGGCAATATTGAGCGTACCAGAGCCGGTCTGCCCGACGTAGAGCGATTGTCCGACGTCCTCTTTATTGACGATATTGAGCTGTCCACCGCTATTGACGTTAATCGTCCCGTCAGTCTCTTCCAGACGTGCAACGGAGACTTGCCCGGTACTGGATACCGCCGCGCCATGGGTAATGTTGAGCGAACTATTTCCGGCATCGCCAATCAGCAAGCCGGTGACGTCAAAGCGGGAGTTATTGCCATCAACATTCACGACCGCAGCTGAGCCTTCGTACTTACCAAGCGTTGTATACCCCGCGGATACTCGGCCACCTGATGAAATCGTCAAGGCAGCATTAGCTTTATAACCCAGGGTAAACAAGCTGGTATTCGAGATATTCCAACGGCCGCCCGTCGAGACCAGCACCGAGTTGTCCGTATCGTTCTGGTAACCGATAGTTGAACTTCCCTCCGTGTTCACTTCAGCGTTTTCGGTCACACTCATGGAGCCCTGACCGTTATAGCCCACCATGAGGCGGCCCGTGTTCAGACTGGAATTTCTACCACTTACTGTTATTGTGCCAGCCTTTTCACCTGAAGAGCCGACATAAATAACCTTAGCACTTGCCGTTCCCCCATTAAGAACATTAAGACTGCCTTCGCCACTGTTTCCTATATGGAGTTCGTCGTTATCGAGGATTAAAACACCTGAATCGCTGACATTCACTACATCAGCCTCTCCAGCACTCATGCCAATATGGTTATAGTCTTTACTGCCGATGGTAAGTTTACCACCAGAAAGAATATTGAGGATTGCACTCTTGCCGCTTCTATTACCGCCTCCAACTTTTAAATTATTATCAGAAACTTCGCTGTTGATATTTACTGTTTTCCCATCCGCAATATTCATTTCGGAAAAGGCAGACCCAGAAATAGCCATCATGACAAAAAAGGAAAGCCACGCCTTCGGTGATAGCGTAAAACAGCCAGCAGGATTAAGGTTACCAGAACTTTCCGGTTGCTGACGTTGATCAACGGATGATGATTTACGTTTGCCACTCGCTAATTCCGAACAGACCTGAAATACGTTTAATGTACTATTCCATATTACGCGGTAACTCTTATTCATTGCAGTGTCTCCATGCTACTGCGCCACGACTAACAGCGGGGATGCGGTTCGTCAGGCTAAACACAGAGCCATGAGTAAATCCGCACCGCGCGGTATATTTTAATTTAAGCTTTAATACTTTTATTACACGTACAGAACACCCATAGCATTTAATAAAAACGCTAAAGAAATGAAATATATTTCAAGTAATAAATTTACTCGCGGTTACAATTCGAGTCTCACACCACGAAATAAAACTGTCAATACGACACCAGTTTCTGGATGACGCAATTAATTAATCACCGAAGTTATCTACTCCGAAAAATTCTTACAGACTCATTCTCAGCACGTCTGAAAAATGTCTCATCCCCTTATTCCGGACAAATACCGATGAGATTTTTACATCTTTGCATAAGACTTTTACTCTCATTCCTGCGGCATACATCAAGAGCGAAATAGCACGATTAGTTAAACCATCCACAGGCATTACCCCTCTCGTCATAGCGATTGAATATCGATCAACTTCAAAAAATCGCAATCTCATCTGGCTTTCTATGAAAATCTTGTTGCGGAATTTCTACGTTTCTTCGACCATTAGTAGAACGTTCTACTAGAACGTTCTACTTACAATAACAGCGCAATCTAAGCGCACTTTATGGTCTCCAGTCGGGGGAATGGGTATGGGTCTGTTAAGTGGTATTGTTAAATCATTGTCAAAACTATCGATGATTGGTCGCGCATTAATGCTGCCAATCTCACTCCTGCCTGCGGCCGGTTTGCTGCTGGCGTTCGGTGATAAGTTCCATCTGCCGCTGATGATGAACGCAGGTGGGGTTATTTTCGATAACCTGCCGATGTTGTTCGCGATTGGATCTGCGGTAGGGCTGGCGTCGGAATCGGGTATCGCAGCACTCTCTGCCGCCGTTTCCGTGTTTGTCACCAATATCACTATCGGTACCGTGCTGGGAATTACGCCGGAAATGGCCTCTCAGGGCGGGAAATATGCGATGGTGGTCGGGATTCCAACGCTGCAAATGGGCGTCTTTGGCGGCCTTATTTGCGGTATCCTCGCGGCCTGGTGCTATAACCGCTTCCATGAAATGCAGTTGCCGGAATTTCTGGGGTTCTTCTCCGGCAAACGTTTTGTCGCCATTGCCACGGCGGTGCTGTCATTCCTGCTCGGCCTGCTGCTACCCTACGTCTGGCAGCATATCCAGGCAGGTATTGATGCGCTCTCCACGGTGGTGAACGGTGATAATCAGGCGGCATCAACGTTTATTTTTGGTCTGGTCGAACGCGCGTTGATTCCGCTTGGTCTGCATCACATCTGGTATCCCTCTTTCTGGTACTCCTTTGGCGACTACACCACGCAGGCAGGCCAGATTATCCACGGCGACCAGACTATCTGGTTCAAAATGCTGGAAGAAGGGGTGAAATCCTTCAGCAGCGATACCTATCAGAATGCTGGTAAATTCATGCAGGGCGAATTCCCACTGATGCTGTTTGCGCTGCCTGCCGCGTGCCTGGCGATGTATCACGAAGCGAACAGCAAAAACAAAAAGATCGCCTTTGGTATTCTGTTCTCCGCCGCACTCACCTGCTTCCTGACCGGGATCACCGAGCCGGTTGAGTTCACCTTTATTTTCGTTGCACCAATCCTTTACGTCTTTAACGCCATCATGGCCGGGCTGGCGTATATGTGCATGTTCCTGTTACACGCGCATATCGCGAAATCCTTCTCGGCGGGGATGATTGACTATATTTCGTTCGGCATTCTGCCGTCGTTTAATGGTTACCAGACCAACTTCCTCAGTGCGGCAATCGTCGGTATTCCGATGGCGATTATCTATTACTTCACCTTCCGATTCGTGATCCGCCGCTTTGATATCAAAACGCCGGGCCGCGCAGACGTAGTCGCGGATGCGAAAGATAAAACCGACACCGAGCTGGCGACAGAAATTATTGCCTTGCTGGGCGGTGCGCAGAATATCGATTCGGTCGGTTCCTGCATTACCCGCTTGCGCCTGGAAGTGTCGCAGGGTGATAAAGTCGATAAAGATGGCCTTAACGGGGTTGGGGCGCGCGGCGTGGTATTTGTCGGGGATAAAGGTATTCAGGTTATTTTCGGTGCCAGAGCACAATTTATCGCTCAAACCATGTCCACGATGATTGGCAAATAATACTATGCCGATCGACGACGCCTCCGTTACGCTTGAGGGGGCGTCGTGGCATGAATTGAGCATTTTCAGGGAGCGGAATTGAAGAAAGTCAGCATTATTGATGTCGCAAAGCAGGCGGGCGTATCGGTGTCAACCGTGTCGCTGGTGTTGCGTCAGAAAGGGAAAATTTCTGACGCGACGATCGGCAAAGTCCAGGCCGCCATTGATGCGCTCGGTTACGTTCACAACGTCGCTGCCGCCAACCTTCGCGCGAATACCTCCAACCTTATTGGCCTGATCCTGCCTGATTTTAGCGACAGTTTTTCCATTAAGGTGATGGCAAGTATCGTGCAGGAGCTGGAAAAACAGGGGTTTATGGTTTTTCTCGGCCAACCGCTCAACAGCCATGATCATTTAGAACGCTGCCTGCTGTCGTTTAAACAGCAGGGCGTAGCGGGCGTTATCTACCTCGCATCTGACGCCTTCAGCCCGCATATTCCGGATAAAATTCGCCACTGTCCGCTGCCCTTTGTGGTGGTTTCCCAGTCGCCGCTTGATGAGCAGTGCAATCTGGTGATGCGCGATAACCGTCAGGCCGCCGTTTTTGCCGCACGTTATCTGATTGAGCGTGGGCATCGCAGCATTGCCTACATTGGCGGGCGCGAAGACGATTTAATTCGCCAGCAGCGGCTGGCAGGTTTTCGCAGCGTGCTAACGCAATATGGGCTGGTGAATCGCGAAGAAGCGACGCCATGCTGTAGCGAAGATACCCACGCAGCCAGCCTCGTCACACGTCAGTTGCTGGAGAAAAACAACACCATCACCGCCCTGCTGTGCCACTCGCCTGCTGCGATGATTGGCAGCATAAACGGCATTCACCAGATTGGGCGCACGGTTGGGAAAGATGTATTTTTGACTCAGCAGGTCGCGCTGATTGGCTTTGAAGATATGCTCAATGTGAATCTCACCTCCCCCTCTTTTACCTATGTCTCGTCGTCAAGCGAAGAGACCGGGCGGCAGGCGGCGGGCTTAATGCTGCGTAAGCTCAAAGAACCAGAACTGCAAATGCAGAAGATTACGCTTTCCGGTCAATTAATTACCCGCGAATCGGCATAATTTCAGAATTGTGAGCGGGCCTTACTGCGCCCGTTTGCTGTTATATTCTCCTGATTTCTCCGGGAATGTTTCGCCATGCCAACCGTTATCACACACGCCGCCGTACCGCTGTGCCTGGGCTTAGGCCTTGGCAGCAGAGTCATCCCGCCCCGTTTGCTGTTTACTGGCGTTGTGCTCGCCATGCTCCCCGACGCTGACGTGCTGGCATTTAAGTTTGGCGTGGCGTACGGCAATGCTTTTGGTCATCGCGGGTTTACTCATTCTCTGCTTTTCGCGTTCGTGGTTCCGCTATTATGCGTGCTGATTGGCCGACGGTGGTTCCGGGCCGGGTTGGTTCGCTGCTGGCTCTTTCTGACCGTATCGTTGTTATCACACACTCTGCTGGATTCAGTGACAACGGGCGGTAAAGGTGTTGGCTGGCTGTGGCCGTGGTTGGATGAACGCTTCTTTGCGCCGTGGCAGGTAATAAAAGTCGCGCCGTTTGCGCTATCGAGTTACACCACGCCGTACGGGCATCAGGTGATTTTTTCGGAGTTGTTGTGGGTGTGGCTGCCGGGCGTGGTGTTGATGGGAATCTTGTGGTGGCAAAGGCGCTAAAAAAGCCGGGTGGCGGCTTCGCCTTACCCGGCCTACGGTATCGCCCTGTCTGAAGGCCGGATAAGACGCAAAGCGTCGCCATCCGGCACAACCACAGTTATTTACGACGCCAGGTTGTCCCTTGCGGACCATCTTCCAGCACGATCCCCATCTCATTCAGACGGTCACGCGCCGCATCCGCCGCGGCCCAGTCTTTCGCTTTACGCGCATCGAGACGCTGCTGAATCAGGGCTTCGATTTCCGCGACTTCACCGTCGTCAACCTGCGCACCACTTTGCAGGAACGCTTCTGGATCTTGTTCCAGCAGGCCGAGAACAGCCGCGAGCGTACGCAGACAAGTAGCCGCCGCATTCGCTTCTTCGCTGTTGCCAGCCTGTTTGGCGTTGTTCACTTCTTTCGCCAAATCAAACAGCACGGCATAAGCCACCGGGGTGTTGAAATCGTCATCCATCGCTTCTTTAAAGCGGTCGACATACTGCGCGCTGCGAACGAATTCAACATCCGTTGCCGAGGTGCCGCGCAGCGCCGTATAGAGACGCTCCAGCGCGGAACGCGCCTGTTTCAGGTTGTCTTCGCTGTAGTTCAGCTGGCTGCGATAGTGGCCGGACATTAAGAAGTAACGCACGGTTTCTGCGTCGTAATACTTCAGCACGTCACGCACGGTAAAGAAGTTGCCGAGCGATTTTGACATCTTCTCGCGGTCAACCATCACCATCCCGGAGTGCATCCAGTAGTTAACGTATTCGCCGTCGTGCGCACAGGTAGACTGCGCGATTTCGTTTTCATGGTGCGGGAACATCAGGTCAGAACCGCCGCCGTGGATATCAAAATGATGCCCCAGCTGTTTGCAGTTCATCGCGGAACATTCAATGTGCCAGCCCGGACGGCCTTCGCCCCACGGCGACGGCCAGCTCGGTTCACCCGCTTTCGACATTTTCCACAGCACGAAGTCCATCGGGTTACGTTTCACTTCCGCGACTTCGACGCGCGCGCCGGCCTGCAACTGCTCCAGATCCTGACGCGACAGTTTGCCGTAGTTCGGATCGGTCGGCACGGAGAACATCACGTCGCCGCTTTCTGCGACATATGCGTGACCGCGTTCAATCAGACGTTCAGTAATCTCGATGATTTCATGAATATGGTGCGTCGCGCGCGGTTCGGCATCCGGGCGCAGAATGTTCAGCGCATCGAAATCTTTATGCATTTCGACAATCATGCGATCGACTAACTGCACAAAACTTTCGCCGTTTTCATTGGCGCGTTTGATGATTTTATCGTCGATATCGGTGATGTTGCGGACGTATTTCAGCTTGTAGCCAAGAAAACGCAGGTAACGGGCTACCACATCAAAGGAAACAAAGGTACGTCCATGACCGATATGACAGAAATCGTAAACGGTAATTCCACACACGTACATGCCGACTTCACCGGCGTGAATAGGCTTAAATTCCTCTTTTTGGCGGGTCATTGTATTGAAGATTTTTAGCATCGATAATTCCATGTTGACGTGTGTGATCTGGGCTTGCGCCTGAAACGGCGTATTCTACCTTTAATTCAACTCTGAAGCAGCACACATTGCAAGGTGATCGAACCTCGCGGTTATGCTATAACAGGCGCCTATATACGACTCGCACGCGAGTTAACGCACCACTATAACGGAACAGGATGCAGAAATGGTTACTTTCCACACTAATCACGGCGATATCGTAATCAAAACTTTTGATGACAAAGCGCCGGAAACAGTTAAAAACTTCCTGGACTACTGCCGCGAAGGTTTCTACAACAACACGATTTTCCACCGTGTAATCAACGGCTTTATGATTCAGGGCGGCGGTTTCGAGCCGGGCATGAATCAGAAAGCGACCAAAGAGGCTATCAAAAACGAAGCCAACAATGGTCTGAAAAACACCCGTGGCACGCTGGCAATGGCGCGTACTCAGGCTCCGCACTCCGCAACCGCGCAGTTCTTCATCAACGTGGCTGACAACGACTTCCTGAACTTCTCCGGCGAAAGCCTGCAGGGTTGGGGCTACTGCGTATTCGCAGAAGTCGTCGAAGGTATGGACGTGGTTGATAAAATCAAAGCTGTCGCCACCGGCCGCAGCGGTATGCACCAGGACGTTCCGAAAGAAGACGTTGTAATCGAAAGCGTGACCGTCAGCGAGTAATCGTGGCGACACTCTTTATTGCAGATTTGCACCTGCAAACAGAAGAACCGGCGATCACCGCCGGTTTTCTGCGTTTTTTAGCCGGTGAAGCGCGTCGCGCCGATGCGCTCTATATTCTCGGCGATCTCTTCGAAGCCTGGATTGGCGACGACGACCCGAACCCTCTGCACCAGCAAATTGCCCACGCTATCAAAGCGCTGGTCGATTCCGGCGTTCCCTGCTATTTCATTCACGGTAACCGTGATTTCCTGCTCGGCAAACGCTTTGCCCGGGAAAGCGGCATGACGCTGCTGCCAGAGGAACAACGCCTTGAGCTGTACGGTCGCCCGCTGTTGATTCTGCACGGCGACACGCTTTGCATTGATGACGCAGGCTATCAGGCGTTTCGCGCCAAAGTACATACGCCGTGGATCCAGAAAGTCTTCCTGGCGCTGCCGCTGTTTATCCGCCAGAAAATTGCCGCCCGCATGCGCGCCGACAGCAAAGCCGCCAACAGTCATAAATCGATGGAGATTATGGATGTGAACCCGCAGGCCGTTGTGGATGTGATGGAAAAGTACCACGTGCAGTGGCTGATTCACGGGCACACGCATCGCCCCGATGTGCATACATTGACCGCTAACGGCGAACCCGCGTATCGCGTAGTACTGGGTGCGTGGCATACGGAAGGGTCAATGGTGAAAGTGACAGCTGAGGATGTTGAATTACTGCGTTTTCCTTTTTGAACGGCGTAAAAGTATTCCGCTTGTTTATCTTGTGTTAGATCGCGCCAGATGCTGGCAATAATAAATCCCCATCAACATTTCATTATCACCATTCGCCTCACGCATTAATAATATCGCAAACATTAATTAAGAAAATATATTCTGAATAATATCGGGACCATTTGTGCGATTGGAAAGAGCGATGCTATAGATTTATCATTGGATGGTGGTACCATTTAGTTTTTATATTTAACTCATAGAAAAAAATACTACCACAAGAGATCATCATGAATAAAAGATATCTTAGGCAATCGATAATCATTATCGGCCTACTCTTCACGCTTACAGGATGCGAACCTTCAGAATCATCTGAAGAAAAAGCAGCAATAACACAATTCCATACACAACTGACTGCCGCCCAATACCATGATATTTACATTAACTCCTCTTCATCTTTTAAAGATGCAACATCAGAAAAAGATTTAACGACATTCCTGGAACAAGCTAAATCCCACTTAGGCAGTTATAACGACGACAGCACAGGATTTTATAAAAAAAGTACTACTGTAAAAACGAATGGGCCTTCTATTACTCGCCTGTATTACCATTCTTCATTTGCCAAATATGCGTCAGTAGAGGAAGTATTCAGTTTTGAAGAAACAGATGATGGTATAACATTAGCAGGGTACCACTATGAGGCATCAACTGACAAACCATTGGAATTAGCAGAAGAAAAAATTGTAATCGCACAGTTCAGAACACAATTAGCTGCTTCGCAGTATCATGAAATATATACTGCCACTTCATCTACATTTAAAGATAAGATATCAGAAGAGGATTTAACGAAAGTGCTAGAAAAATCCAAATCTGATTTAGGTAGTTACAATAGCGAAAGCGCAAAAATTTATAAAAGACGCGTATTATTTTCGACTAAACCAAGTATACCATCACTTAACAGACTAAATTATCGTTCTTCATTTAGTCGATATCCTTCAGTAGAAGAAGAGTTCACTTTTGAAGAAACCGAGAATGGTGTAAAACTCGCGGGTTATGGCTATACGGCCTTACCCCAATGACACGCTGAATCATCTAACCAGCCGGGTATTGAGCTTATGCCCGGCTTAGAGAGTGTGTGTTGAGCCACGCAACGCAATCGTTTTCCTCCCCTCTTTTCCATGCTATTCTCTGTGGCCTACAACGTCGTGTGCAGCACACCCACAGGAGTTTTAAGACGTATGTCTTCCCGCAATAATCCGGCACGTATCGCTATCGTGATGGGGTCCAAAAGCGACTGGGCTACCATGCAGTTTGCTACCGAAGTTCTTGATATCCTCAATGTTCCTCATCATGTCGAAGTGGTTTCCGCCCACCGCACGCCCGATAAGCTGTTCAGCTTCGCCGAAACCGCGGAAGAGAACGGTTATCAGGTGATCATTGCAGGCGCAGGCGGCGCGGCGCATCTGCCAGGCATGATTGCGGCGAAAACCTTAGTGCCGGTGCTGGGTGTGCCAGTACAAAGCGCCGCCCTGAGCGGCGTCGATAGTCTCTATTCCATCGTGCAAATGCCGCGCGGAATTCCGGTCGGGACGCTGGCGATTGGTAAAGCCGGTGCCGCTAACGCCGCCCTGCTGGCTGCGCAAATTCTTGCTCAGCACGATGCTGAACTGCATCAACGCCTGGCGGAATGGCGTCGTGCGCAAACCGATGAAGTGCTGGAAAACCCGGATCCGCGGGGTGACGCATGAAGCAGGTTTGCGTATTAGGCAACGGTCAACTGGGGCGTATGCTGCGCCAGGCTGGCGAGCCGCTGGGTATCGCCGTGTGGCCCGTTGGCCTGGAAGCTTCGCCGGAAGCGGTGCCGTTCCAGCAAAGCGTGATCACCGCTGAAATCGAACGCTGGCCAGAAACCGCGCTAACCCGCGAGCTGGCGCTGCATCCGGCATTCGTTAACCGCGACGTATTCCCGATTATTGCCGATCGTCTGACGCAAAAGCAGCTGTTCGACAAACTCAGCCTGCCAACCGCGCCATGGCAACTACTGGCCGAACAAAACCAGTGGCCCGCCGTGTTTGAACGTCTGGGGGAGCTTGCGATCGTGAAGCGTCGCACCGGCGGTTACGATGGTCGTGGGCAGTGGCGTTTGCGCGCAGATGAAACCGCACAATTGCCGCAAGAGTGTTACGGCGAATGTATTGTGGAGCAGGGTATTAATTTCTCCGGTGAAGTCTCACTGGTTGGCGCGCGAGCTCACGACGGCAGCACCGTGTTCTATCCGCTGACTCACAACCTGCATCAGGATGGTATTCTGCGCATAAGCGTGGCGTTCCCGCAGGCGAACGCACAGCAGCAGGATCAGGCCGAAAGCATGCTGTCAGCGATTATGCACGAGCTGAACTATGTTGGCGTGATGGCGATGGAGTGCTTCGTTACTCCTGCCGGGTTGCTGATTAACGAGCTGGCTCCTCGCGTACACAACAGCGGGCACTGGACGCAAAACGGTGCCTCCATCAGCCAGTTTGAGCTGCATCTGCGTGCCATTACCGATTTACCGCTGCCACCGCCGGTGGTTAACAGCCCGTCTGTGATGGTAAACCTGATTGGTAGCGACCTGAATTACGACTGGCTGAAGCTGCCGCTGGTGCATCTGCACTGGTACGATAAAGAGGTTCGCCCAGGCCGTAAAGTGGGTCACCTCAACCTGAACGACAGCGATACCGGGCGTTTAAGCGCAACGCTTGAAGCGCTTACCCCGCTGCTGCCGCCAGAATACGCCAGCGGAATTAGCTGGGCACAGTCAAAACTGGTTTAAGCCTAACGTGCCGGGGAACGATCCTCCCCTTCCCCGGCTCCCGTCACAAGCGTAGAATCCCGTCCGAGTTTCCCTCCCGATTTTTACAGAAGGATTTGCCCATGAATAATGGGACGGATTACCGGGCCATTTTGACCGCCGGTACCCCCATCATTGACGTTCGCGCTCCCGTCGAGTTTCAGCAAGGCTCGTTGCCTGCGGCAATCAACCTGCCGTTGATGAACGATGACGAACGCGCCGCGGTCGGTACCTGCTATAAGCGTCAGGGCCCCGATGCGGCATTGGCGCTGGGCCATCAGCTAGTATCCGGCGAGACGCGCCAGCAGCGCATTGATGCGTGGCGGGCAGCCTGTGCCCGTTTTCCACACGGCTATCTTTGCTGCGCGCGCGGTGGCCAACGATCGCACATCGTGCAGGCGTGGCTAAAAGAGAGCGGCATCGATTATCCGCTGATTGTCGGTGGCTACAAGATGCTGCGCCAGGCGGCGATTCAGGCAACCGAAGCGCTGGTTCAGCATCCCATTATTTTGATTGGCGGCTGTACCGGAAACGGTAAAACGCCGCTGGTACGTCATCAACCTTTTGGTATCGACCTGGAAGGGCTTGCCCATCATCGTGGTTCTTCATTTGGCCGCACGCTGGACGCGCAACATCAGCAAGCCACCTTTGAAAACCATCTGGCCAGCGCGCTGCTTCAGCGCAGTCACGGGCAGGAAAACGTGCGCTGGGTGCTGGAAGATGAGGGGCATATGATTGGCGCGAATCACCTGCCGGAGTGCCTGCGCGAACGCATGGCGCAATCCCCGATTGCGGTGGTGGACGATCCGTTTGAGTTGCGCCTTGAGCGCCTGCGCGCAGAATATTTTACGCATATGCATCAGGCATTCATTGACGCGTACGGCGAAGAGAAAGGCTGGGCGGAGTACAGCGAATATCTGCATCACGGATTGTTCGCCATTCGTCGTCGCCTTGGCCTGCAACGCTTCGCCGAGCTGACGCAAAAGCTTGACCAGGCGCTTGTTGAGCAGCAGCAGAATGGTTCAACCGAACCGCACTTTGCCTGGCTGGTGCCGCTGCTTAACGAATATTACGACCCGATGTACCGCTATCAGCTGGAGAAAAAGGCCAGCAAGATAGTCTTTCGCGGCACATCGGAGGCGGTGGAGCATTGGTTGTTGGGGCATTAGCGGGCGTCGGGTGGCGCTGCGCTTACCCGACCTACAAGCGATGCGAAATGTAGGCCGGATAAGCGCCAGCGCCATCCGGCATCAGCGCCGCTCGCGTTTATCCGCTCGCTTCGCCAGCCAGTCGCCCAACATCTGCACCACCTGCACCAGCACAATCAGCGCGATAACGGTCACCACCATCACCTGGGTTTCGTAACGGTAATAACCGTAACGAATCGCCAGGTCGCCCACCCCGCCGCCGCCGACAATCCCGGCCATCGCCGAGTAGCCGATTAAGCTCACCAGCGTAATGGTCAGGCCGCGCAGCAGCCCGGCGCTGGCTTCCGGCAGCAGGACGGTACAGATAATCCGCATCGGGCTGGCCCCGAACGCTTCCGCCGCCTCAATAATGCCTTTATCCACTTCGCGCAGGGCACTATCAACCAGCCGCGCGTAAAACGCTATCGCCGCAACGGAAAGCGGCACCGACGCCGCAATTGGCCCGATGGTGTTGCCGAGCAGAAACTGCGTGAGCGGCAACAGCAGGACCAGCAGGATCACAAACGGCACCGAGCGAATAATGTTCACCAGCACCGACGACACCAGGTACACAAAGCGGTTTTGCCAGAACAGATGGCGGTCGGTGACAAAAATCAGAAAACCGAGCGGCAGGCCGCCGACAATCGCCAGCACCGTCGAAATACTCAGCATCTGGAAGGTTTCGTTAAAGGCCAGCGTTAAATCCGGCAGTAAATCATCCACGGATCACCTCCACCTGTGCCGTATTTTCCCGTATGTAGGCCACCGCAGCGTCTACGGACGTTGGGTTATGCGGAGCGGTGAGTTGCACCACTAAAATCCCCAACGCCCGCTCGGCGATATACTCAATTTTGCCGTGCAGAATATTCACCGCCACGCCAAACTTCACCGCCACTTCCGACAGCACCGGCTGCTCAGCCGAATCACCGATGAACAGAATCTTCAGCAACTGGCCCGGCAAATGTTCGCGCAGGCGCTCGGGCAGCGTCAGGTTCAGCGTATGCGACACCAGTTGCCGGGTAAACGCGTGCTGTGGATGGGCGAAGACATCAAATACCTCGCCGGATTCCACCACTTCGCCGCCGGACATCACCGCCACGCGATCGCAAATGGTTTTGATCACGTTCATTTCATGGGTGATCAGCACGATCGTGATCCCAAGCTTCGCGTTGATCTCTTTCAGCAGCGCCAGAATGGTGGCCGATGTTTCCAGATCCAGCGCTGATGTCGGTTCATCACACAGCAGTACGTCCGGGTGATTCGCGATGGCGCGGGCAATTCCCACGCGCTGTTTCTGACCACCGCTGAGCTGTACCGGGTAGCGGTTCGCTTTATCGGCAAGCCCCACAAGCGCTAAAATCTCCGTCACGCGCGGCGCAATTTTATCGCGATCCCAACCTGCGGCTTTCAGGCTGAAGGCGACGTTCTGGGCCACGGTGCGGGTGTGCATCAGATTAAAGTGCTGAAAAATCATGCCAATGCGCTGCCGCGCTTTGCGCAGATTTGCGCCTTCAAGCGCGGAGATCTCCACGCCGTTAACCTTAACGCGGCCTTCGCTCGGGCGCGTTAGGGCGTTAAGCGTGCGCAGCAGCGTACTCTTCCCCGCCCCGCTGGTGCCGACAATACCGAAGATTTCGCCCGCGCCAATATGCAGGCTGACGTTATTCACCGCCCGCGTGGCCGACCCGTGGGCGGTGGTAAAATCCACGCAGACCTTTTCTATCTCAATCATACTCACCTCAGAAATGCGAAAAGGGCAGACGCGTCTGCCCTGTCAGGTTGCGTCCTGCAATTACTTCGCGTCAGACATCCATTCGGGTTTCTGGAAGGCGCTGTAAATGTTTTTCGGGTCGTCGATCACCGCACGATAGGCCGGTGATTTCACTGCCTCGACGATATCTTTGGCAAACGGTTTATCCGCATCTTCACTGCGCACCGCAATGATATTTTTCAGGTTCTCATCCAGATGCTCCTGCTTGAGCGCACTGGAGAGATCAAGCCCCGCGGCCACGGCAAAGTTACCGTTTACCAGCGCACCGGTGACGCCATCGAGCGTACGCGGCAACTGCGCGGCTTCCAGCGGCTTGAACACCAGCCCTTTCGGGTTGCTGGCAATATCGCGCTCAGACGCTTTGGTTGGGTCGATATTCGGTTTAATGGTGATGAGGTCGAGCGATTGCAGGAAACGCAGGCCGCGCGCCAGGTTGGTTGGGTCATTGGAAAGCGTGATGATATCGCCCTTCTTCAACTCATCCAGGCTCTTCACCTGACGGGAATAGAAGCCCATGCCCGCCGTTGGCACCACTATCAGCTTCGTCAGCTTGAGGCCTTTATCAGCGGTGAATTTATCGAAATAGAGCGAGTGCTGAAACAGGTTGGCGTCGATGCTGCCGTTAGACAGCGCCATATTTGGCTGCACGTAGTCGCTAAATTCGCGTACCACGACTTTATACCCTTTCTCTTTCAGCGACGGCGCAATCGCCTGCTTCACCATGTCGCCATACGGCCCCGGCGCAACGCCGAAAACAATGGTGTGCGGGTCACTGTTGGCGTGGGCAAATTGTAATCCACAGGCCAGCAGCAGGGCTCCGGTCGCGACGCGTAAACTCTGACGCAATCCCATAACTTCTCCATTTTAAACGTTGTGATGTCGTGCATATCGCCGTGCGATGCGGCGCTGTTGTTATGTCCACAAAAGGGGCAATCCTTAACATGACACAGTTCACAACCTGCTGTCCTTGAAATTATTTCATGATATTTCGAAGTATGTCTTTGAGAGGCGTCGGGAGGGGATATACGTTTAATAACAATGCTTAGTTGTAAATAGCAAAAAGCCGGGCAGTGCCCGGCTTCAGAGGTTCGAAACGACTTAGAAGTCGTAACGCAGACGAACCAGGTTCATATCACCCAGGTTGTCGGTGCTGGAGGTAAACACGTGTTCGTAGTCAACACGGAAACCGTAATCCAGCTGGAAGCTGATACCTACACCGTTGTCGGTACGCAGGTAGTTACGACCATTCACGTATTCAATACGGTCACCCATGAAGTACGGCTGGATGGATTTAACTGCGTATTGACCAATCGGGAAGGTGTAACCCGCGAAGTATTCCAGACCCCACGCGTCGCCCGCGAAGTAATCTTTCGCGTCGATTTTCTTGGTGGTCATGAAGTTCTGGTACCAGCCGCCGCCCAGGGCGAAGGTCCAGTTGTCTGGTTTCCAGCTAAACGCGGTACCGACGATGTTCTGATCGTAGGTTTTGCTGTTCTGATCCTGGTCGCGCATTTCCGCACGCGTGTAGTTCCAGGACGTACCCCAGGTCAGGTCTTTGGTGATGTGGTAATCCACACCCAGAGAGCCGCCGCCACGACGTTTGTATTTCAGGCCGTTGTTCGGGTTAAGATCATCGCTGAACAGGTAAGAAGCGTAGAGATCAACGTCGCCTACAGTTTTCTTATATTTCAGAGATTTACGGGTACGATAGGAGCCATCGTAGTCACCGTTGATACCGTTACCCGGAGCCTGACCAATCATGTCGTAGTCCCAGATATCGGTTTTCGCGCCAACCACATCATAGTAGATGCTGTTCTGTTGACCGAAGGTCAGCGTACCCCAGGTATCGCTTTTCAGACCGGTGTAGAGCATACGACGGGTGGTGTCGTTTGCGCCATCGGCGTAGTGGTTATCCCAGTTGAACATCGCCGGGAAGTTAACACCCAGTTCGTAGTAGCTTACCCAGCTAATATCATCGAACAGGTAGTAATCAGCTGCGAAACGGAAACGGGTGCCGCCGTCGAAGCCATTACGTTTGTAGCCGTTCGCGCCATCATCCCCGGTCATGTTCTGGAACTGAGGACGGATACTCCCGCCAACGGTGAAGTTAAGACGGCTCAGCGGGTCGCCAGCCTGCGGATCAGCTTTTAAAACGGTGATTTCCGCCTGAGATGCGAAAGTCGTCAGTGCCACTGCTGCGCCGATCGATAATGCCAGCGCTTTTATTTTTATGGACATGGTTGTTCCTTGGATAGGTTAACTGCCATTTATTTAGCCAGTGAATATTATCGTGTCTAAATGAACTTATCTTTACCGTTTTTTAATGATTTGTGCGGTTAAACTGACCCTTCTATACAATCTGTGCCTTTATTGAACAATTCCATGGAACTTTTGTGGGTAAGGATAAAAAGTGGGATTTTGCGCGCGGATTTTTCCGCCGGGAGGAAGTTGCCCGGTGGCGCTAACGCTTACCGGGCCTACGAGGTGTAAAGTTTTTGTAGGCCGGATAAGACGTAGCCGCCATCCGGCAATCTCTTAGCTATTAAACTGGCGGAACAACGCTTTACCTTTCAACAGGCGGATCCCCAGCCAACCGCCACACAGTGAAAGCAGCACGGCGCCGCAAAGCGGCAACGCCAGCCACAAGCGCCAGTCGGGCTCCCAGGGGAAATCAAACACCCTCGTTTGCAGCATCGCCAGCGCCGTCTCGGCGCCAATGGCCGCCACCAGCCCGGAGACCAGCCCCAGCAGGGCGAACTCCGCCCACAGCGTGGTGCGCAGCAGCGGCTTGCTGGCCCCCAGCGTGCGATAAACCACCAGTTCCTGATGCCGCTGACGCATACCGACCTGCACCTGTGCCAGCAACAGCAGCACGCCGCAGGCGGTCACCAGTACCACCATCACTTCAAGCGCCCGGCTTACCTGCTCCAGCACCTGCCCCACCTGTTTCAGGATCGCGCCGATATCCAGCAGGCTGATGGTCGGGAATTCGCGGTTCAGCTGCGTTAACAACGTATTATCACCTTCCCAACGGAAACTGGTGAGCCAACTCTGCGGCTGCCCATCCAGCGCCCCGCTCGGGAAAATAAAGAAGAAGTTAGGCCGCAGGCTCTCCCAGTCAACCTTACGCAAACTGGTGACCGTGGCGCTGAAATCCTGGGTGTCGCCGGTGAACGTCACTTTATCGCCCAGTTTGATATTCAGACGCTTCGACAGCCCCTCTTCAATCGACACTTCTCCCGCTTTCGGCGGCCAGCTTCCGGCGACGATAGGGTTATGGTCCGGTTGCTTCTCCTGCCAGGTGAGGTTCAGCTCACGATTGAGCGATTCATCTTTATTCCCTTCCGTGGTCTGACCGTTTATCTGCGTCAGACGCGCGCGAACGATGGGATAAAAAGCTTCCGGGATCACCTGATGTTCCGCAAGGAACGTTTTCACCGGCTGCACCTGCTCCGGCGCGATGTTAATCAGGAAGTAGTTAGGGCTTTCCGGCGGCAACTGCTGCTGCCAGCGGTCAAGCAAGTCGCCACGAAGCACCAGCAAAAGCGCCAGTAACATAAAGGAGAGCGAAAACGCCGCCAACTGGCTGAGCGTCGACCACGGCTGGCGCAACAGGCGGTTTACCGCCAGGCGCAGCGGCAGTGCTTTCAGCGTTAAGCGCTTCAGCACGTTTAGCACCATCCAGCCCAGCACGCCGCACAGTAATGCCAGCACCACCGCCCCGGCCAGCACCGACCACAGAAGCGGGCTACCGCCCATCAACCATGCAAGCAGGCCGATAACCACCAGGCAAATCACCGGAATATAAAACTTCAGCGGCCAGACGCTGGCGACCACGTCGCGCCGCAGCACGCGCAGCGGTTGCGTTGCCAATAACAGGCGATACGGACGCAGCCCGACCAGCAGCGAAATCACTATCATTGTGCCGATTGCCCACAACCACGGCCAGGCGCTGGCGGAAGGCAGTGCTGCCGGTAAAACCGGCTTGAGCAGAATCAACAATATATGTTCGAACAGCAGTCCCATCGCGCCGCCAGTTATCACTGCCAACGTGAGCAGCAACAGCCACTGGCCAATAATCAGCTTGCGTAACTGCGCCCGCCCGGCGCCAAGGGTTTTGAGGATTGCCACCAGGTCATAACGGCTGCGGCAGTAGTGCCCCATCGCCACCGCGACTGCCGCCACCGCCAGCAGCAACGTTAACAGCGCGGAAAGCAGCAGGAACTGCTGCGAACGTTCGAGGGATTTGCCCAACGCGCCTTCGTCCTGCTCCAGGCCATACCAACGATGCTCAGGCTTCAGTTGTGGTAGCAGCCATTTTTCATAGCTCGCCAGCTGTTCTGGCGTGCCGCCAAACTTGTAGCGCCAGCTCACGCGGCTGCCAGGCTGCACTGCCCCGGTTTTATCGACGTCCGCCATGTTCATCATCAGGCGTGGCGCCATCTGGAAAGGGTTGAAGCCCGCATCCGGCTCCTGAACGATTTCCCCGGCGATGCGCAGCGTGGCATCACCGACGTCAATTTCATCGCCTGTCTTCAGGTTTAACAACGCCAGCAAACGCGGGGCCAGCAACACGGTGCCGGGCTGCGGCTTCACCCCCTCCGGTTTGGTTTGCAGCGTGCCGTACATCGGATAAACACTGTCTACGGCTTTGACGTCAGCGAGCTGCGGCGTGTTCCCCGCCCAGGTCATGGTCGAGAAGCTCACCTGCTCGCCAACCTTTAGCCCCTCTTCTCGCGCTTTATCCAGCCAGGCGGCGGGCACTTCACGCGAGCTACGCAGCGCCCTGTCGCCTGCCATATATTCACGGCTTTGCTGACTTAAGCCTTTTTCCATACGATCGCTGATACTGCCGAGCGCCAGCACGCAGG
This sequence comes from Pseudocitrobacter corydidari, assembly GCF_021172065.1. Lineage (NCBI taxonomy): Bacteria > Pseudomonadati > Pseudomonadota > Gammaproteobacteria > Enterobacterales > Enterobacteriaceae > Pseudocitrobacter > Pseudocitrobacter corydidari. The sequence goes on from NZ_CP087880.1 coordinate 2,511,355, forward strand.
CCACCGCCAGGCTTAACGCCAGCCAGACAATCAGCAGCGACGGCGAGCGCCACTCCCGCCAGAACCAGCGTGCAATCATGCTTCCTCCCGCAATTCACCGTCCACGAGGCGCAAACGTCGGTCGCAGCGCGCCGCCAGCTGCGGATCGTGGGTCACAAGAATGAGCGTCGTGCCGTGTTCACGGTTGAGAGAGAAAAGCAGGTCGGCTATTTTATCGCCGGTCTGCCTGTCGAGGTTTCCGGTAGGTTCATCGGCGAAGAGGAGATCCGGGCGACCATTAAACGCGCGCGCCAGCGCCACGCGCTGCTGTTCACCGCCCGAAAGCTGTGCCGGAAGATGATGCAGACGCTTGCCAAGGCCAAGCTGTTCAAGCAACGCTTTCGCGCCGCCCCGGCTCTGGCTGTCGCTTTCGCCACGCAGCAGCGCCGGAAGTTCAACGTTTTCCAGCGCGTTGAGCGTCGGGATCAACATAAAAGACTGAAAAACAAAACCCACATGCTGCGCGCGTAAACGCGCCCGCGCTTCTTCATCCAGCGCCGTCAGCGATTGCCCGAGCAGCTTCACATCGCCGCCGCTGCCGTCATCCAGCCCGGCCAGAATCGCCAGCAACGTCGACTTCCCTGACCCCGACTCGCCAATCAGGGCGATGGTCTGCGCCGGTTTGACAATCAGGTTAACTCCGGTAAGGATGGAAAGCTCATGCTCTCCCTGACCGACGGATTTCTTAAGATGATGAACTTCAAGCACGTTTTCCGCTGGCATTTGCCCGTCCTGTTTTTGATTCTGTTAAGCTTCCGCGCCGTCGCCGCAGACACGTTGTTGATCCTCGGCGATAGCCTGAGCGCGGGATATCGTATGGCCGCCAATACGGCCTGGCCTGCCCTGCTCAACAGCAAATGGCAGCCGAAAACAGAGGTGATTAACGCCAGTATCAGCGGCGACACCTCAGCACAGGGGCTGGCGCGCCTGCCTGCGTTGTTGAAACAGCATAAACCACGCTGGGTGCTGGTTGAGCTGGGCGGCAATGATGGCCTGCGCGGCTTCCAGCCTCAGCAAACCGAGCAAACGCTGCGCACCATTCTGCAACAAATTAAAGCGGCCAACGCCGAGCCGTTGTTAATGCAAATTCGCCTGCCCGCAAACTACGGACGCCGCTATAATGAGGCCTTCAGCGCGATTTATCCGCAGCTTGCCCAGGAATTCACTATCCCACTGCTGCCCTTCTTTATGGAAGAGGTTTATCTCAAACCGCAGTGGATGCAGGATGATGGTATTCACCCCAATCGTGACGCCCAACCGTTTATCGCCGACTGGATGGCGACACGCCTGGCACCACTAGTTAATCACGACTCCTGAATATAAAGGGGCGTTCTCAGGTAAAGTTATGCAAAAAACGGTTTTAATTACAGGATGTTCAAGCGGTATTGGTCAGGAAAGCGCCCTTGAGCTGAAGCGCCAGGGATTTCGCGTGCTGGCGGCCTGCCGCAACCCTGCCGACGTCGCGCGGATGAACGGGATGGGGCTTATTGGTATTGAACTGGACCTCGATGACCCTGCAAGCGTAGACCGTGCCGCCGATGAGGTTATCGCCCTGACCGGCAATCGCCTGTTTGGCCTGTTTAATAACGCCGGTTATGGCGTCTACGGCCCGCTCAGCACCCTTACCCGGACACAGCTCGAACAGCAATTTTCCGCCAACTTTTTCGGCGCGCATCAGCTGACACAGCGTCTTCTTCCGGCGATGATCCCGCATGGTGAAGGCCGCATCGTGATGACGTCGTCGGTAATGGGGCTTATCTCTACGCCCGGTCGCGGCGCCTATGCCGCCAGCAAATATGCGCTTGAGGCGTGGTCCGACGCGCTGCGCATGGAGCTGCATACCACGGGCATAAAAGTGAGCCTGATTGAGCCGGGCCCGATTCGTACACGCTTCACCGACAACGTGAATCAAATCGAGCAGGATAAACCGGTCGAGAACCCCGGCATTGCCGCGCGGTTTACCCTGGGCCCGGACGCGGTCGTTGAAAAAGTGCGTCACGCCTTTATCAGCGACAAACCCAAACTGCGTTATCCGGTGACGCTGGTGACCCACGCCGTTGGCTGGCTGAAGCGCCTGCTCCCGGCCCGCGCGATGGACAAAATTTTACGCGGCTAAGTTGAAGGCGGGCTTCGCGCCCCCATGTAATAGTCAAATCGACAAAAGAGAGTGGCTCATGTCCGTACAGAATATCGTCAATATTACCGAAGCTAACCTGCACCAGACGCTGGAACAATCCGTCACGACGCCGATTCTGTTCTATTTCTGGTCTGAACGCAGCCAACATTGTCTGGAGCTGACACCGGTTCTGGAAAGCCTGGCCGCGCAGTACAACGGTCAGTTTATTCTGGCAAAGGTAGACTGTGACGCAGAACAGATGGTGGCCTCACAGTTCGGCCTGCGCGCTATCCCAACGGTGTACCTGTTCCAGAATGGTCAACCGGTGGACGGTTTCCAGGGCCCGCAGCCGGAAGAAGCCATTCGCGCCCTGCTCGATAAAGTTCTGCCGCGTGAAGAAGAGCTGAAAGCCCAGCAGGCAATGGAACTGATGCAGGAAGGCAACTATGCCGACGCGCTGCCGCTGCTGAAAGATGCGTGGTCCATGTCGAATCAGGATAGCCAGATTGGCCTGCTGCTGGCAGAAACGCAGATCGCGCTGAACCGTTCTGAAGACGCGGAAGCCGTACTGAAAACCGTGCCATTGCAGGATCAGGACACCCGTTATCAGGGTCTGCTGGCGAAAATTGAACTGCTGAAACAGGCCGCTGATACGCCGGAAATTCAGCAGTTACAACAGCAAGTTGCACAGAACCCGGACGATGCAGCGCTGGCCTCGCAGCTGGCGCTACAACTGCATCAGGTAGGTCGTAACGAAGAAGCGTTGGAGCTGCTGTTCAGCCATCTGCAAAAAGACCTCGGCGCAGCTGATGGTCAGGCACGTAAAATGCTGCAGGAGATCCTCGCAGCATTAGGCACCGGCGATGCGCTGGCGTCGAAGTATCGCCGTAAGTTGTATTCGCTGCTGTACTGATTGATTGCCGGATGCCGCTGACGCTTATCCGGCCTACATATTCGCATGTCTGTAGGCCGGATAAGGCGCAGCCGCCATCCGGCTTTTTCTCACATCTTCTTCAACTGCGACACCACCAGCTGATGGCGTGAATTGTAGAATTTCCGGTACGTCAGGTAACAGGCGATAATCGTCGACAGGCTGGCAGTAGACAGCAGCATAAACGTCACCATTATCTGGTACTTAATCGCTTTTACCGGATCAATCCCCGCAAAAATCAGCCCTGACATCATCCCCGGTAAACTCACCAACCCAACCGTTTTTGCCGAATCCACCGTGGGGATCAGCGACGCGCGAATACTTTCGCGAATTAATCGCGCTGAGGCCATCTTAGGCGTCGCGCCCAGGCTGAGTTTCTCCTGAATCTGCTGCTGTTCCGCGCTAAAGCGCTGCCCAAGATTGTTGTAACACAGCCCCACCGCCACCATCGCATTGCCGGCAATCATCCCGGAAATGGGGATCACCTGCATCGGTGTAAATTCAATCGAGCCCGAAAAGACCAGTACTGCCAGCGTTAACCCGGCCCCGGTGGTGATGGCGATAAACGACGAAACAAACGCTTTGCTGATGTATTTACTGCGTTTTTGCGCGTTGTAGGCAGCGTTAAAACAGATGAACAGCACCATCAACAGCGTCAGAATCGCGTGGTTAACGTTGAAAATATACTTCAGCACATAGCCGACAATAATAAGCTGCACAACTGCCCGGCAAATACTCCAGATAATATCTTTTTCCAGCGCCAGTTTTTCCCGGTAGCTCACCACAATGGCCACCAGCACTAATACCATAGAGAGTGCCAGTGACTCATTGGTTATGGCGTGTTCATTCATCGGTGGCCTCCTGCATATCCTTTCCTGAGAGCGGTAATGTAATAACATCATCCGCATGTTCTATTTCATCTTTATCGTGGGTAACCCACAGCACGGCGATATTTTTCTCCCGAACATAGCGATGAATAATATCGTTCACGTTATGCTTATTTTCTTCATCAAGCGCGCTGGTAATTTCATCCAGTAATAAAACGTCCGGCAAAAACTGTAGGTTGCGGATCAGGGAAATACGCTGCTTTTCACCGCCAGAAAGATCGTTTATTGACTTTGACAACGTTTCTTCCGGCAAGCCAAACCGTGTCAGGAACGCCAGGAAGGTATCCGGCTCCGTGCGTTTATCACGAATCTGCCAGGGGAAAATCAGGTTGTCATAGACCGTTTCGCCAAACAAAGCGGGCGTTTGCGCGCAGTAGGAAACCTGCTGACGGTACTGCTCAGGCGACAGGTTAGTGTAATCCTGGCCTTTAAACTGAATCGTCCCTTCGCTCGGGCTTAATAGCGAGGCGATGATTTTTAATAATGTACTTTTACCACAGCCCGAAGGGCCAGTTATCAGCTTAAACTCACCCGGCGCAATGCTGAAATTGATATCGTTTAACACCTGCCGCTCACCGATGCTATAACCCACGCCGGATAATTGCAGAATCGCGTTGTCTTCCTTCATGATTATTTGAAACTCCTGCTCGAACTGATAGACACAGTGTAACGATATTTGTGCAGGAGGAGTTAATCGAAAATAATTTATTTTCCGCAGCACAATAAAAAAGGCGCTCACCGACTATATCGGTAAACGCCCTTTCTAGTACCCTGTGTAACACTTATTCACTACCGTCAGGAAAGTTTTCTTTTAAGTATTCCAGAACGTTTTTATTGACCTTGTGTTCTGTGAATTTATAGCCTTTCCAGTACTCCGGCTGCTCGAGGTAGACTTCGGGCGGAATGGTGAAGTCACTTAACACCATCCATTCAGCAAACAGCTCTGGGTTTCGTTTCTGTACAAGTTGTAGCAACATTATCAATGACATAGCAGAGGCAGGGACATTAACCGAACCATCTAAATATTTATGTATGGTGGAACGGTTGGCCCTGAACAGTATCGGCAAGATAGCTTTATCTAGCCCCATCTCTTCAAATATCTTCGCAAAATCATTCATTTACATGAATCCCTACCGGTTTCAAGACACCTCAAAATTGAGATTAATCAAAGAAACGTATTTTACCACATTTTGGCACCACAAACATTAGGCATTCAGAAACACAGATTCATTTGTGTGATTAATCAAAAGCTTACTTTTCTTTACAAAACAACTATCACATAATAAAAACCAAATATGTTTCTAATAAAAACCAAAAACACCACATAATAGAAACATTTTGAGAATTAACCCCATTACGTTGTGCTTTACTTAACATTTAATGCGGCGTAGATTCCTGATTCTCGAAACAATATTTGATTCTATTGGAATCAAAAATAAGCTCATAAAGAAACTTAAACAGCAATTATTTTTAAAGAGAAATTAACAAATGAAAGCAATCAGCAAAACATTCCTGGCTATGGTTATCGGTGTGGTTTGTTCTGGCACTGCGCATGCAGCCCTTACTCAAGGCCAGCGCGATGCCGCGTTTTCCATGTTTCATGAGGGCGCAAGCCTTTACAATTCCCTTCCTCTGGATGCCCCAGAAGATGAAGTCAATGCTGCACATGATAAAGCGGTTACCGGTCTGGCAAGACTGGGGGTAAAGGCGGGTGATTTCGAATCGGCTATCGCTAACATCAACTCAATGGCAGGTACCGTAGAAAATTTACAGGCAATGATTGGATATGATTTGAATGGTTCGTCTGCGGCAATACCCCCTCATCTTCCAGGTGTACGAGCACATGAAAGCGCAATGAAAGATGAGGCGCTGCGCGATGCTTATCGCAGAGGAACTGGTGAGGTCATTCCCCTTAAAGCACCGGCGACAGAAACCGTCAAGGGGCAATACACACAGACTAAACCTGCCGCGCTCTCACTGGATAAATCAAAAGCGAAACCTGTCATCAGCACCGAGCAATATCGACAGGCAACAGCAGTAACACTGACCACAACGGAAGACCACGTTGCGAAGAATTCAGCAGAGATTGCCGAGCACGCTAACACGCTTGAGCAGCACCACCGCGTTTTAGTCGCCGTAGGTAAAGAGATGCAAAATATCCGCGACACTACCACCGATAACACGGCCGCTATTGATCAAAATGGCAGTGATATCCAATCAGTTGCGGAATATGCGAAAGGCAACCATGCTCAAATCATTCAGACAAAAAATACCGTAGAAGGCATCCAGAAACAGGAAGCTATCCAAAATGGTTCACACGTTCAGGGCATGATGATTGCGAAACATAACGCTGAACAGGAAGCCATCCAGCAGCAAATTACCGCACTGGCGGAAACTATCCCGGCGACTACCGTTGATCACAGCAAGGAAATCGCTGCCAACCGGGAATCCATCAATACAACTAATCGTACATTAACCGATCTGAAGAAGCAGCAGAAAGCCGAGTCAGATTATTACGAAGGGCAGATTCAGAACCTGGCCCATGAAGCCAGTGCAGCGATCAACAGCGATCGCCAGCAGATCGTCAGCACTCAGCAACGCGTGGACTCCAATGCCACACAGCTGAGCAAACTGAACAGTAATTTCACCAGCCTGAAGCACACCGTTGACGAAAATAAACATGAAGCTGCGGCCGGCTCCTCCTCCGCAATGGCGCAGGCAAACATTCCTCAAGTACTGAATGGTCAGACTGTTGCCGTCGGTGCGGGTGTTGGCGGCTATGACGGCGAATCCGCTATAGCGGTCGGCGTTTCCTTCCGTGCCGCAGAAAGCGTCACCGTCAAAGCTACCGTCAGCGATGATTCTCAGCAGAACGTCGGCTATGGCGCGGGTGTCTCTGTAGGCTGGTAATCCATCAAACATTAAGGCGCTCTGCCGGGCGCTTTAATGTTTAACAGACATAGTACTCAATAGATTTTAATGATGAACGAAATGAAAGAAATAAAGACATTAACACTGCTGGCCTTCGTGCTGCTCGCAGGTTGCTCATCATCTGCCTCCCGAATGGCGGAGTGTCAGGCACAGGGAATTTCCCGCAATACCTGTTATCTTGCCGAGCAAAACAGACAAGCGGCTATCCTTGGTGCCTCGCAAGCACAAGCTTATAAAAACGCCAGCGAGGCCAATGACGATTCAGGTAATAAACATCATCATCACGCCAGACAATATGGCCAGGCTGCGCATAAAAACCACATTTATAAGGGATATGGCGTGGCGTTCCGAATGAGCAGCAAAAATTTTGCTTACCTGAATGAGTCGTTATGCGCTATTGATGAAGACCATACCGACGCCACAACCTATCAGAGCGGCCTTTATAATGTCATTGTCTATCACCGCACCGGTAAAGTTGCGTTGATGAGACAGGGGCAATTCCAGGGATATCTAAAATGATCTCTCGCCAGGAGGGGGTCATACATGCCGTTATTATCGTAGCGTTTATCTTCGCCCTCCTGCAAGTAGTACTGTTAACACTGCTCATCCATGCGATTAATGTTAACAATGAAGTCCATGAAGCTGTTTATCAGTCGAATAAACAGCTGATTGGAGAAGTACAACAGCTGCTCGCACTTCCCGAAATGTTACAAAAATAATAATGCTGTCTGCATAATGTTCCCCTCTTTTTACTACCGGTTTTAAGAGGGGCTTTTTAATCAGGCTTAGCTGTTCTTTTAAAACGTCCTGTTCCGGATTTAAGGTATAAAGTGACGTAATATCGAAATCTGGCAGGCGAATTTCGTCGCAGTAGCCGATATACTTTACGTCAGCAGCGGCATCATACCGCTTAGATAAACGGACGGTATAACAGGAGGTTTCATGCTGATATTTATCCCTATCATGATTTTTGTCGTACTGGTGGTCGTTGCCGCTGGCGTCAAAATCGTTCCTCAGGGCTATCAATGGACGGTCGAACGTTTTGGTCGCTACACCAATACGCTTCAGCCTGGGCTTAGCCTTGTCGTGCCCTTTATGGACAGGATTGGCCGTAAGATCAACATGATGGAGCAGGTTTTAGATATTCCGTCTCAGGAGGTTATCTCCAAAGATAACGCCAACGTCACCATCGATGCCGTCTGTTTTATTCAGGTCATTGATGCCCCAAAGGCAGCCTATGAGGTGAGCAACCTGGAACTGGCGATCATTAACCTGACGATGACCAATATTCGTACCGTGCTGGGTTCTATGGAGCTTGATGAAATGCTCTCCCAGCGCGACAGCATCAACACGCGTCTGCTGCATATCGTTGATGAAGCCACCAATCCATGGGGCATTAAAGTCACCCGTATCGAAATCCGCGATGTTCGCCCACCGGCAGAGCTGATTGCGTCGATGAACGCCCAGATGAAAGCCGAACGTACAAAACGCGCCTATATTCTGGAAGCCGAAGGTATTCGTCAGGCGGAAATCGTTAAAGCCGAAGGGGAAAAACAGTCGAAGATCCTCAAGGCGGAAGGTGAACGTCAGTCGGCCTTCCTCGAGGCGGAAGCCCGTGAACGTTCCGCAGAAGCAGAAGCGCGTGCAACCAAAATGGTGTCCGAAGCCATTGCCGCCGGGGATATTCAGGCGGTGAACTACTTCGTCGCACAGAAATACACCGAAGCGCTGCAACAGATCGGGACATCCAGTAACAGCAAAGTGGTCATGATGCCTCTGGAAGCCAGCAGCCTGATGGGCTCTATTGCAGGCGTGGCCGAACTGATCAAAGACAGCGCCAACGAACGGAAAAGATAATGGTCGAGATGATTCTGGCTCATCCGCATATTTTCTGGTTAAGCCTGGGCGGCCTGTTGCTGGCCGCCGAGATGCTGGGCGGCAACGGTTATCTGCTGTGGAGCGGCGTTGCCGGGGTGATCACCGGCCTGCTGACCTGGATTCTGCCCGTCAGTTGGGAGTGGCAGGCGGTAATATTCTGTATCCTGACGCTGCTGGCGGCGTGGCTGTGGTCAAAATGGCTGGCGCGCCAGGTTAAAGAGCTGAAACCCGCAGACAGTCAGCTTAATCAACGCGGGCAACAACTTGTAGGGCAGCGTTTTACGCTCAATGCCGCACTGGTTAACGGGCGTGGGCAGGTTCGGGTTGGCGATAGTGCCTGGCCCGTTACTGCTGATGACGATTTTCCTGCGGGGTCAAAAGTTGAAGTCATTGCGGTAGAGGGCATTACGCTACGCGTTCGTCTCTGTGATCAGGCAAAACATTAAGCCTGCTTTTTATGCTGGCAGCAGCCCGAAAGATGGTCGATTATCGGGCAATCCACACCGTCATCACCCGGGCAGGACGCCGCCAGCGCCAGAAGCTGATCGCGCATCGCTTGCAAGTCGCTGATATGTTTTTCAATTTCAGCGACTTTTTGCAGGGTATGCGCCTTCACATCCGCGCTGTGCCGTTTCGGGTCATTGAAAAGCGTGACCAACTCGCCACACTCTTCCAGATTAAATCCTACCTGCCGTGCCTGACGTAACAGCGTAAATTCATCAATATGTTTTTGCGTGTAGCTACGGTAACCGTTCTCGCTGCGCAGCGGCGGTGTCACCAGCCCCTTCTCTTCATAAAAGCGAATGGCTTTACTGGTTAAGCCGGTTTTTTTGGCAACATCGCTGATGTTCATCCTTTTCTCCGAATGCAGTGATACCGATCGGCCTAGTATAACCCACTCCGCCCATCCTGCCGCAATGTGGGTAACAGTTGATACAAATCAAAAGAGCCCGCCGTTTTACACTTTCTTCGTAGACGACATCCGTATTAATAAAATATAAATGCAAATGATTTTAATTATCATTCAATAATCGGATGTTGAATATCAATGACATTGAATACCGTCGGTGAGCTGGATCTCACCCCCTACTTCGCGCTGGAGGGCAATCAGCCCTTTAAAGATCGACGGGCAACGATGCCCTGGCGCGGCGCGGTCCCCATCGCGAAGGAGCAGATGGCGCAGACCTGGCAGCAGCTCTTAAGCCAGGTCGCACCGCCGCGTAAACGCCTGCTCTATCTTCATATCCCTTTCTGCGCCACGCACTGTACTTTCTGTGGCTTCTACCAGAATCGCTATCGGGAGGAGAGTTGCGCCCACTATACGGATGCGCTGCTGCGCGAAATTGAGCAGGAGGCAGACAGCGTACTGCATCAATCCGCCCCCATTCATGCGGTCTATTTCGGCGGCGGTACGCCCTCTGCCCTTTCTGCACATGACCTGGCCCGTATTATCACCACGCTGCGCGAACGTTTGCCACTGGCACCGGATTGTGAAATCACCATTGAAGGGCGAGTTCTGAATTTTGATGATGACCGCATCGATGCCTGTCTGGATGCAGGAGCCAACCGTTTTTCTATTGGTATTCAGTCGTTTAATAGCAAAATTCGCAAGAAAATGGCGCGTACCTCTGACGGCCCTACCGCGATCGCGTTTATGGAAAAGCTGGTGCGACGCGATCGTGCAGCAGTGGTGTGCGATCTGCTGTTTGGTCTCCCGGATCAGGACGCCGCGCTGTGGGGCCAGGATCTCGCTATTGCGGGTGATATCGGTCTTGATGGCGTTGACCTTTATGCCCTGAATCTGCTGCCCAATACTGCGTTGGCTAAGGCGGTGGAAAATGGCCGAACCACGATCCCTTCTCCGGCTGAACGTCGCGACCTCTATTTACAGGGGCATGAGTTTATGGAGCGCGCAGGCTGGCGCTGTATCAGCAACAGCCATTGGGCGCGGACAACCCGCGAACGTAACCTTTATAACCTGTTGATTAAGCAGGGAGCCGATTGCCTTGCGCTGGGTTCTGGCGCGGGCGGTTCAGTTAACGGCTACTCCTGGATGGTCGAACGCAATCTTGACGCCTGGCACACCGCCGTTGAGGCCGGGCGGAAGCCACTCATGATGATGATGCGGACCGCCGAACACGGTTTTCAGTGGCGACATACATTACAGGCTGGCGTAGAAACCGCCCGGGTACCACTCGATGAACTGACCCCGCATAGCAAAAAACTGCTACCGCTTCTGGCACAGTGGCACAACGCCGGGCTGACGCTTGACGCCTCAACCTGCCTGCGTCTTACCCACGAAGGGCGTTTCTGGGCCAGCAATATTTTGCAGTCTCTTGATGAATTAATTCAGCAGCTTAACGCGCCGCGTATTGCGGTAGAAAACCAATAAGGGAGTAACCTATGAGCCATGTTTCTTTGCAGGATCTTTTGAAAACGGAACCGGATGGCACGCTGGAAGCCATTGCGACGCAATATAAAACCACGCTGCTGGATGTCGTCCAGAATCTGCCGAACGCAACGCTGGTCTGCGGCGATAAGTTTGATACCGTCTGGCAGAGCGTTGTTGATTGGGGCAAAGTCACGACGCTGGTCCATACTTCAGACGTGATCCTCGAATTTAGCGGCGACCTGCCTTCCGGCTTCCATCGCCACGGCTACTTTAACCTGCGCGGGAAACACGGCATGAGCGGCCATATTAAAGCGGAAAACTGCACGCATATCGCGCTCATTGAGCGCAAGTTCATGGGCATGGATACGGCATCAATTTTGTTCTTCAACGCGGCGGGAAGCGCGATGCTCAAGATATTCCTGGGACGTGACGATCATCGTCAACTGTTGGCCGATCAGGTTACGGCATTCCGTATGCTTGCTGCCACGTTGAAAGGTGATGCCGAATGAGCCCGTGGTTAATTTTCGGCGCGGGCGGTAGCGGTGTTGGCGCGCTAATGCTGGATCACGCGCTGAATGAAAGACGCCCGGTGTATGCCGTGGTACGCAAGCCAGATGTCGCCGAGCGACTTACACAACAGGGCGTCACCGTGTTCACCGGCGATGCCTGTAACACCGAGCTGGTTACCCTCGCCTGTGAGGCGGCGGGTGCAGACGCCACTATTTTGTCATCCATGGGCGGTACACAGGAGTATCTCGCGCACCGCACAGTGATTGATACGGCAGAAAAAGCGGGACTCTCGCGCATGGTCCTGGTGACGTCGTTAGGCTGCGGCGATAGCTGGCGCTGGCTCTCTCCGCGTGCGAAAGCGGCGTTTGGTCAGTCGGTTCGCGAGAAATCGCTGGCCGAAAGCTGGCTGCAAACCAGCACGCTCGATTACGCCATCCTTCGCCCCGGCGGCCTGTTGACGGGCGACGCGACAGGTAATGCACAGCGTTTCCAGAACAGAGAGGTGCACGGTTTTGTGATGCGCGCGGATGTCGCCGCACACGCGGCAGAACTGGCCAATACGTCTGAACTCCACCAGCAAATCTATAGTTTGGTTGACCCGGAACTGAAACCCACCCGTTCGTGATGACCGCTTTCACCGGGCGACATTTTATTTCTCTTTAATCTCTTCGAAAACCGCCTTGACCTTCCCCTTGCGGGAAGGTTTAAGCTTATTCACACTCAGAAGATAAGGAGTTTGTTATGTCCAATACTATCGACCTGACGCTGGATGGCCTCTCCTGCGGCCACTGCGTCAAACGTGTTAAAGAGAGCCTGGAAAAACGTCCTGACGTGGAACAGGCTGATGTCACCATTACCGAAGCCCACGTTACCGGTAGCGCCAGTGCGGAAGCGCTGATCGAAACCATTATTGAAGCGGGTTACGGCGCAGAGTTAAGCCACCCAAAGGCTAAACCGCTGGCGGAAGCAGTAACCCCGTCGGAAGCACTGACAGCGGTCACCCCTGAGCTTCCGGCAGCCCAGGATCTGGATGACAGCCAGCAGTTGCTGATCAACGGAATGAGCTGCGCCAGCTGCGTCTCTCGCGTGCAAAAAGCCCTTCAGGCGGTACCGGGCGTCGCACAGGCACGGGTAAACCTTGCGGAGCGCACTGCGCTGGTAATGGGCAGCGCCTCCGCCGCTGATTTAGTCCACGCCGTAGAAAAAGCAGGCTACGGCGCGGAAGCGATTGAAGACGATCTGAAACGTCGTGAGCGCCAGCAGGAAACCGCGCTCGCCACCATGAAGCGCTTCCGCTGGCAGGCGATTGTCGCGCTGTTGGTCGGTATCCCGGTGATGGTCTGGGGAATGATCGGCGACAACATGATGGTGACCGACGCCAACCGCTCGCTGTGGCTTGTCATCGGATTGGTGACGCTGGCCGTAATGGTCTTCGCCGGCGGCCACTTCTACAGCAGCGCATGGAAAAGCCTGAAAAACGGCACCGCTACGATGGATACGCTGGTGGCGCTGGGTACCGGTGTAGCGTGGCTCTACTCGATGAGCGTCAACCTGTGGCCGCAGTGGTTCCCGATGGAAGCGCGTCATCTCTATTATGAAGCCAGCGCGATGATCATCGGTCTGATTAACCTCGGCCATATGCTGGAAGCGCGCGCGCGTCAGCGTTCATCAAAAGCGCTGGAGAAACTGCTCGACCTGACGCCGCCGTCTGCCCGCGTGGTGACGGAAAATGGCGAAAAAACCGTGCCGCTGGCCGAGGTTCTGCCGGGTATGACGCTGCGCCTGACCACCGGCGACCGCGTGCCGGTTGACGGCGAAATCACCCAGGGCGAAGCCTGGTTTGACGAAGCGATGCTCACCGGCGAACCGGTGCCGCAGGAAAAAAGCAATGGCGATGCTATTCACGCCGGGACGCTGGTACAGGACGGTTCCGCTCTGTTCCGCGCCAGCGCCGTGGGCAGCCATACCACGCTGTCGCGCATTATTAAGATGGTGCGTCAGGCGCAAAGCAGTAAACCCGAAATCGGCCAACTGGCGGATAAAATCTCGGCGGTGTTCGTGCCCGCCGTGGTCGCCATCGCGCTGTTCAGCGCCGCCATCTGGTACTTCTTTGGCCCGGCGCCGCAGATTGTCTACACCCTGGTGATTGCCACCACCGTACTGATTATCGCCTGCCCGTGCGCCCTCGGCCTTGCAACGCCGATGTCGATTATCTCTGGCGTAGGTCGTGCCGCTGAGTACGGCGTGCTGGTACGTGATGCCGACGCGCTGCAACGGGCAAGCGAACTGACCACGCTGGTGTTTGATAAAACCGGCACGCTGACGGAAGGCAAGCCACAGGTTGTGGCAGTGAAAACCTTCTCAGGCGTTGAAGAAACGCAGGCGCTGCGTCTTGCCGCCGCGCTGGAGCAAGGTTCAAGCCACCCGTTAGCGCGGGCGATTCTGGAAAAAGCAGGCGATGCCACGTTGCCGCAGGTTAACGCCTTCCGCACCCTGCGTGGGCTGGGCGTCAGCGGCGAAGCGGAGGATCATACGCTGCTGCTGGGTAACCAGGCGCTGCTCAACGAACAGAATATCTCAACCACTGAGCTGGAAAGTGAAATCAACACACAGGCTTCACGGGGCGCCACCCCGGTGCTGCTGGCAATCGATGGCAAAGCCGCTGCGCTGTTCGCCATCCGCGACCCGCTGCGTGCCGATAGCGTTGCGGCGCTTGAGCGTCTGCACCGCGAAGGTTATCGCCTGGTGATGCTGACCGGCGACAACCCAACCACCGCTAATGCCATCGCCAAAGAAGCGGGTATTGATGAAGTGATCGCAGGCGTACTGCCGGACGGCAAAGCCGAAGCCATTAAAAATCTGCAACGTCAGGGGCAAAAAGTGGCGATGGTCGGCGACGGCATCAACGACGCGCCCGCGCTGGCGCAGGCAGAAGTGGGTATCGCCATGGGCGGCGGCAGCGATGTGGCCATTGAAACGGCGGCCATCACCCTGATGCGTCACAGCCTGATGGGGGTCGCGGATGCGCTGGCGATTTCCCGCGCCACGCTGCGTAATATGAAGCAGAACCTGCTGGGCGCGTTTATCTACAACTCGCTGGGTATCCCCATCGCCGCCGGTATTCTCTGGCCGATAACGGGTACGCTGCTCAACCCGGTAGTGGCGGGTGCGGCAATGGCGCTCTCTTCCATTACGGTTGTGAGCAACGCGAATAGATTGCTGCGGTTTAAACCGAAGGCGTAATCCCTGCTCCCTCCTGATTCAATTTCAGGAGGGAGATTTGCACCTTTACGACGGGCGCGCTAGCATGAACCTTTCTCAAAGGGAGCGCGTATGAGTCTGTTAAATCAACTAAAACGCTTGTGGCATGCGCTGCGAGGCGCCCCCTATAGCTGGCCCGCCGTTGATATCTCCCTGCCCGGCGGTCGTGAGCTTCACCTGGTCGGCAGCATTCATATGGGCACCCGCGATATGTCGCCGCTGCCGCCGAAGCTGATAAAAAAGCTTCAGCAGGCCGATGCGCTGATCGTTGAGGCGGATATTTCCAGCAATGAAGCACCTTTTGATAACCTTCCTGTTTGTGCTCCCCTGGCCGAACGCCTGACGGCGACGCAGCTTGCCGCGCTGGAAAAGCTGGCCGATGAGCAGGGTTTACCTCTTACGCGTTTCGAAACGCAACCGCTGTGGCAAATCGCGATGGTGATGCAGGCGACACAGGCGCAAAAGCTGGGCCTGCGCCCGGATTACGGGATTGATTATCAGCTTTTGCAGGCGGCACGGCAGGCTTCTCTTCCCATTCAGGAACTGGAGGGCGCATCAAGTCAGATTGAACTGTTGCTACAACTGCCTGATAACGGGCTGGCGCTGCTGGAGGACACCCTCACCCACTGGCACACTAACGCGCGCTTATTACAGGTGATGATTGGCTGGTGGCTGGAACAGCCGCCGACCGACAGAAACTCACCGCTGCCGAATACCTTTAGCCAGTCGCTGTATGATGTGTTGATGGTGCAGCGTAATCAGGCGTGGCGCGATACGCTGCTGGCGCTGCCGCCGGGGCGCTATGTGGTGGCAGTTGGCGCACTGCATCTTTATGGCGAAGGCAACCTGCCGCAGATGCTGAAATAAAAAAATGGCCAATATCTCTATTGGCCCGTCAAAGAGGAATTTCATCATTATTATTATCCCGAAGTTCGCACTTCGGATCTTTTGATTGTCGCTCAAAGTCATCATCACTTCCATTACTATTGCGCAAGATAATACTATTTTTTAGCCAGCTCAGAGGCGTATGCTTAGAGGATGTCTGTTTAGTAGTAAGAAAGGATGATTATGACTCCCGCCGTTAAGTTACTCGAAAAAAACAAAATTTCTTTCCAGACTCACGCCTACGATCACGATCCGAGCGAAACCAACTTTGGTGACGAAGTGGTGCGCAAACTGGGTCTGAATGCGGACCAGGTCTACAAAACGTTACTGGTCGCCATCAATGGCGATATGAAACATCTGGCCGTGGCGGTCACGCCGGTGGCCGGGCAGCTTGATTTGAAAAAAGTGGCGAAGGCGCTGGGCGCGAAGAAAGTTGATATGGCCGACCCGATGGTGGCGCAGCGTACAACCGGATATCTGGTCGGCGGTATCAGCCCACTGGGGCAGAAAAAACGCTTGCCGACGGTGATTGATGCGCCCGCACAGGATTTTGCCACCATCTATGTTTCAGGTGGCAAGCGCGGGCTGGATATTGAACTCGCCGCGAGCGATCTGGCGAAGATCCTTGATGCGAAATTCGCGGATATTGCGCGCAGGGATTGATTCAACGAGTCAGACACATTGCCGGATGGCGCAATATTGTAGGCCCGGTAAGCGCAGCGCCACCGGGCGATTGTGCGAGAACGCTGCCGGATGGCGGCTGCGCCTTATCCGGCCTACGAGGATTGTGCAATATTGTAGCCCCGGTAAGCGCAGCGCCACCGGGGAATCCGCACCCTCATTCCCAGCTCACTTCCCCTTTCGGTTCGTAAGCATTCACATCTATCGGTGAGTTCTGTTCGATAAACTGCTTCAGAACTTCCGCATCAATAAACCCGGTGTTCACATAGCCCGGTAATTTATCAATCTGCGGATAACCATCCCCGCCGCTGGCGTTAAAGCTGAGGGTCGCCAGGCGATAGTTTTTCGCCGGGTCAATCGGTTCGCCTTTGATTTTAAGGTCCGTCAGCTTGCCGTCTTTTGCCACAAAACTAACGTTGGCAAACTGCGGGTAGGCGCCGGAGTCAGGCTTTTTCTGCGCCACGGCGGTAAGGTAATCCGTCACCTCTTTGCCGGTCATATCGGCATAGACCACCACATTGCCAAACGGTTGAACTTTCAGCACGCTTTTATAGGTGATATCGCCCGCTTCGATAGAATCGCGAATGCCGCCACCGCTCATCACCGCGAAATCAGCGCCGGTACGCGCCATTTGCGCCGTAAGGATCACGCGCGCCAGGTTGGTCTGCACAAAACGGACCTTGCTGCGGTCGCCTTCCAGATGACCATTCACCGTACCAATTTTGACGCCGAGCTGCGCTTTGCCTTTATTCTGGAACGGACTCAGCAGCGACAGCATTTGCGCGCTTTCCGGGATTTGCGGCGTATAAAGTACGCGCTCACTTTGCCCGTTATCGTAAGTCACTTTCTTCTTCAGGTTCACCGGGATCAGCTGATAATGCACCAGCTTGAGTTCGCCGTTGCGGAACTCAAAATCGGCGCGCCCGACGTATTTCCCCCACTCATGGGCCTGAACAATCCAGATGCCGTTCTGTTTATCCGGTGCACACGGCGTGCCTGGCACATAATCGACCTGCTTTTTATTCTCCGACGCCATGCAAACCGGATCCTGTGAGTGACCACCCACAATCATCGCCAGCGCCCCGGCAGGCAGGCTGCGCGCCATCTCGACATCGCCCGGCGCGTTAGAACCGTGATTACCGTTGTCATAGTGGCCCATGTGCGTAGCGGCGATGATAAAATCAGGTTTTTCATTCATCTGAAGTTCCTGAATCACCAGCTTCGCTTCTTCGGCAGGCTTACGAAACTCAATATCCGTAAAGTTTTCCGGGTTGCCGATGCGCGCGGTGTCATCGGTCGTCAGGCCAAGCACGGCGATTTTGAGATCCTGGCGCTTAAATATCGCCCACGGTTTAAACAGGCGCTCGCCGGTACTTTTCTGATAAATATTGGCCGACAGGAACGGGAATTTTGCCCATTTTTCCTGCTGGCGCAGCACGCTCATCGGGTTATCAAATTCGTGATTACCGACCGCCATCGCGTCATAACCCACCAGATTCATGCCCCGAAAATCGGGCTCGGCATCCTGTAAATCTGACTCCGGCACGCCGGTATTAATATCACCGCCAGAGAGCAGCAGCACGCTCCCGCCTTCCGCTGCCACCTCTTTGCGAATGCCATCCACCAGCGTTTTTTGCGCCGCTAAACCGTACTCGCCATATTCGCTGCGCCAGAAGTGACCGTGATGATCGTTAGTATGTAATATTGTGATTTTATAGGTTTTATCTTTTTCCCAGGCCTGAACGCCTGTGCTTGCCAAAGACAGCGCGGCCAGCATCGCCAGCGCTATGCCCCGTCGAACAAATTTCATGATCCACTCCCTGATTGAATGACAAGTGCCGAAATTACAACGCTCTGAAAGAATAGTCGAATTTCATTTTAGAAATGAGACTTCCTTCATACGCCGCAGACAGGTATCTTAGGCTGATAACTATTACAACATCGATTATCTCCAACATCGCACCATCAAATATAAGTGGAATCTATGGCAATCAGTGAAACCAGCCCTGGGCTGTCCGGCTCCTCTGCGCCCCAGCAACAGGCACGCACGTCGTTTAAAATTCTCGGGGCCATCAGCCTCTCTCACCTGCTTAACGACATGATTCAGTCGTTAATTCTGGCTATCTACCCGCTGCTCCAGGCTGAATTCTCGCTCAGTTTCGTACAGATAGGGATGATTACCCTCACCTTCCAGCTCGCCTCTTCGCTACTTCAGCCGGTGGTTGGCTACGTGACCGATAAGCGCCCGATGCCGTGGTCGCTGCCAATTGGTATGTGCTTTACCCTCAGCGGCCTGATTCTGCTGGCGCTGGCGGGCAGTTTCTATACCGTTTTGCTGGCCGCCGCGCTGGTCGGGACCGGTTCGTCAGTTTTCCACCCGGAATCCTCGCGCGTGGCGCGTATGGCGTCCGGTGGCCGTCATGGCCTGGCGCAGTCAATCTTCCAGGTAGGCGGTAACTTTGGCAGTTCGTTAGGTCCGCTGCTGGCGGCGGTGATTATCGCCCCGTATGGGAAAGGCAACGTCGCCTGGTTCGTGCTGGCAGCGCTGCTGGCGATTGTTGTGCTGGCGCAAATCAGCCGCTGGTATGCCGCACAGCACCGCATTAATAAAGGTAAACCTAAAGCCGCGATTATTAATCCGCTGCCGCGCAACAAGGTGATTCTGGCCGTTTGCGTACTGCTGATGCTTATTTTTTCAAAATACTTCTACATGGCGAGCATTAGCAGCTATTACACCTTTTATTTGATGCATAAGTTTGGCTTATCCATTCAAAATGCGCAGATACACCTCTTTGCCTTCCTGTTTGCGGTCGCGGCAGGAACCGTGATTGGCGGGCCTGTGGGCGATAAAATTGGGCGTAAGTATGTTATTTGGGGCTCTATCCTCGGCGTTGCACCGTTTACGCTTGTTTTACCCTACGCATCGCTGGAATGGACCGGTATTTTAACGGTGATCATTGGATTTATCCTCGCTTCCGCATTTTCGGCGATTCTGGTATACGCTCAGGAGCTCTTACCTGGCCGAATTGGCATGGTTTCCGGTTTATTCTTCGGTTTTGCCTTCGGCATGGGCGGCTTAGGGGCTGCGGTTCTGGGGCTGGTTGCTGACCATACCAGCATCGAACTGGTCTATAAAATCTGTGCTTTCCTGCCGCTTCTGGGGATGTTGACCATATTCCTGCCTGATAACCGACAAAAACAGTAATTTTCACGCAGCCAAAGTCAAACTTTGGCTGCGTAGTTCCCCAGCCACTGCGGCATTTCCCCTGTTAATCCTCAGCCAATCCCACTTTTGGGGTTATTCCGATCATTAATTCCTTTTTTTATTAAAATTCAACATTTATTCATAAACATGATGACCCATTTTGTCATAAACTATTACAAGGTTTTTTGGTTTTCCGGATGATGTCACGCATCTGAGCCAAAAATGGAACAACGCACCACCACGAAAGGAGACGGAATGCATCACGCCACACCGCTTATCACCACCATTGTTGGTGGTCTTGTTCTCGCATTTTTCCTTGGCATGATTGCCAACAGATTACGCATATCTCCTTTAGTCGGTTATTTATTAGCAGGCGTTCTGGCCGGGCCATTTACGCCGGGTTTTGTCGCCGATACGCAACTGGCACCTGAACTGGCGGAACTGGGCGTGATTCTGCTGATGTTTGGCGTCGGGCTGCACTTTTCACTGAAAGATTTGATGGCGGTAAAGGCCATCGCCATTCCCGGTGCAATTTTACAGATAGCGGTGGCAACGCTGCTGGGTATGGCGCTTTCGTCGTTGCTCGGCTGGTCGTTGATGACCGGTATCGTGTTCGGCCTGTGTCTTTCCACCGCCAGTACCGTGGTGCTGCTGCGCGCGCTGGAAGAACGGCAACTCATTGATAGCCAGCGTGGGCAAATCGCCATCGGCTGGTTGATTGTTGAAGACCTGGTGATGGTGTTAACGCTGGTTCTGCTGCCTGCCGTCGCGGGCATGATGGAAAAAGGCGACGTTGGGCTGGCTTCGCTGGCGCTGGACATGTCAATGACCATCGGCAAAGTGGTCGCCTTTATCGCCATTATGATGCTGGTAGGTCGCCGCCTGGTGCCATGGATCCTCTCTCGTAGCGCCGCCACCGGCTCACGTGAGCTGTTTACCCTCTCAGTGCTGGCATTAGCGCTCGGCATCGCCTTCGGTGCGGTTGAGCTGTTTGATGTCTCCTTTGCATTGGGCGCATTCTTCGCCGGGATGGTGCTGAATGAGTCTGAACTGAGCCACCGCGCGGCCCACGATACGCTGCCGCTGCGCGACGCGTTCGCCGTGCTGTTCTTCGTTTCCGTCGGCATGCTGTTTGACCCGATGATTCTGATCGAGCAGCCGCTGGCGGTACTCGGCACGCTGGCAATCATCGTCTTTGGTAAGTCGTTAGCGGCGTTCTTCCTCGTGCGGATGTTTGGTCACTCACAGCGTACCGCGCTGACCATCGCCACCAGCCTGGCGCAGATTGGTGAGTTCGCCTTTATCCTGGCAGGGCTCGGCATGGCGCTGGATCTCCTGCCGCAGGCCGGGCAGAACCTGGTGCTGGCAGGGGCAATCCTGTCGATTATGCTCAACCCAATTCTGTTTACTTTGCTGGAGAAATATCTCGAGAAAACCGAGACGCTGGAGGAGCAAACGCTCGAAGAAGCGATTGAGGACGAGAAGCAGATCCCAGTGGATATCTGTAATCATGCGTTGCTGGTCGGCTACGGACGTGTCGGTAGCCTGCTCGGTGAGAAGCTGATGGCGCAGGGCATTCCGCTGGTCGTGATTGAAACTTCCCGCACGCGCGTCGATGAACTGCGCGAGCGCGGAATTCGCGCAGTGCTGGGCAACGCCGCAAATGAGGAAATCATGAACCTGGCGCATCTGGATTGCGCGCGCTGGCTGCTGCTGACCATTCCAAACGGCTACGAGGCCGGAGAGATTGTCGCTACCGCACGCGAAAAATGCCCGGGCATTGAGATTATCGCTCGCGCGCATTATGACGATGAGGTGGCGTATATCAGCGAACGCGGTGCCAATCAGGTGGTAATGGGCGAACGTGAGATTGCGAAAACTATGCTGGGCTTGTTAGAAAAACCGCCGCTTGAAGAGGCGGTGACAGGCTAAAATCGGAGAGCCGGATGGCGGCTGCGCCGTATCCGGCCTACAAATTCACATAAGCGTTCCAGGCCCGGTAAGCGAAGCGCCACCGGGCAAAACATTACGTTACCTTTCCCAGTACGCCTCTTCGAGGCTATCTTCCCTTTCCGGCAGGCCGCGCGTCAGGCGCGGTGAATGCTGGTTCAGCACCTGATAACTCACCCGGTTGGCATATTTACACACCTGTGCCAGCGACGAATAGGTCAGCCAGTGATGCTGGTGCTTACTGGAATTCGGCACGTTATTGCGATGGTAGTTATTGGCGGTGATATCGTGCAGCAATGCTGCCAGCGCGCCATCTCCCGCACCGTTGGTATTCATGATTTTTTCCGGGCCGCCCATATATGGCGCGATGTGCGAGTAAACCCGCAGCGGCTCCTGGCAATCTTTAAAACGCACCGCACGGCTGAATTCATACTGGTTGAATTCGGCAATGGCCCCCGGCAGCAGCGGATGCTGGGTTTTCCGTTTTGCCTCGTTCTCGGTAAAGCCCGCCATATAAAGCCCCACCGGACCGGCGGTACAGAGCACCAGATCCACCCAGTCCAGCGCTTTATCGGACGCCAGCAGCGGATCGTCGAGCCCGGTCAGCGCCAGCCCCTCTTCTTCATTCATTGCCAGAATTGAGACATGCTCTTTGAGAAATTCCTGCCACCACTGCGGGTTATCGGCAATCACATACTTAGTGCCGAGCGTCAGGACGACCGGAACGTTATATTTCTTCGCGTAGGCAATCGCCTGCATGGTGGCGTCTTTCATCGGCTCACCGGGCTTGCAGCGCACCAGATAAGAGGTCAGCACCAGCGCAGACGCGCCCGCGATCACGGCTTCCGGGATACTTTCCGGGTGCAGCTGGTTCATGTGGCCAGGGCTAATCGCGAAGGTGCGTTCGCCGGATTCGCTAATCAGCGTAAAGCAGCGGCCAATTGGGCCATCGACACCCTGTAAATAGTTGAGATCGGTACGGCTGGAGGTATTGCACAGATAACGGTACGCGTAGCCGCCAATTTCCACATTACGACACATCACGCCGAGCAGCACCGAGCGATCGTCCGCAAGCACCGAATAGTTGTGCATCGTGTTGCCGATGGTTCCCCCGGCAAATTGATGAGTGATGAGGTTATTCTGCACCAGCTCCTGATACAGCGCTTCCGCGACATCATCTTCAATTACCAGCGAATGCCCGGCGCTCAGGCCATAACGTTCAATAAACGCATCATCGACTTTGGCTTCGATATCCACCAGGGTTTGGTCAATGCCAACCACCCAGGAGACGCCATTTTCGCTTTCAGGCTGAATTTGTTTTAACAGCGGATCGCGGGCGTTAACGGGAAAATAGTGTTTTGATTTACGTTTACCGGGAAATTTCATGATTCTGTTTACTGGTGGATAGCCGAGCCGGAAATGGTAGCACATTCCACCAGCCGCATGCGACGAACGTCGTGCAGGTCATCGTTCAATATCGGTCAGCGGGATCGCAGTTTCCCGCGTTGGGAACTCTACAATATCGCGAGGATACTAAGGAGCGCATGATGAAAGCGGAAAATAAGATCCCCGTACTGGAGAAAATCTCGGCAGAAATGCAGCAGGTCATGCAATTTGAGCGGCCCGACTTACCGCCCTGGCCCGCCGATGCAACGCTTGAAATTCAGCGCGATTACTACACGCGCGAACGGCAATTCTGGAACGAGGGCGCGCCCGAGATGGCCACCGTCGAGTGCATCGTCCCCACACCGTTCGGCACCGTGGCAACGCGGATTTACTCACCGCAGCCGGAAAGCCCGGCGACGCTGTTTTATCTGCACGGCGGCGGCTTTATTCTCGGCAATCTGAACACGCACGACCGCATCATGCGGCTGTTGGCCAAATACAGCGGCTGCACGGTGATTGGCATTGATTACACTCTCTCGCCGGAGGCCCGCTATCCACAGGCGATTGAAGAAATCGTCGCCGTTTGTCAGTTCTTTCAGCGTCGCGATACCGCCCACCATATCAATATGACGCAAATTGGCTTTGCGGGGGATTCTGCGGGCGCGATGCTGGCGCTGGCCAGCGCGCTGTGGCTGCGCGATCGTCAGATAAACTGCGGGCACGTTGCGGGGACGCTGCTGTGGTATGGGCTGTATGGTTTGCAGGATTCCGTCAGCCGTCGGTTGATGGGCGGAAGCTGGGACGGGTTAACGCGTGAGGATCTGGCAAGCTACGAACGCGCCTATCTGCGTAATGAACAGGACAAAGAATCGCCGTGGTACTGCCTGTTCAATAACGATCTCACCCGTGACGTGCCGCCATGCTTTATCGCCGGCGCGGAATACGATCCGCTGATTGACGACAGCCGCCTGCTGCACCAAACGCTGCAGGCGCACCAGCAGGCCAGCCGTTATGTGATGTATCCCGGCGTGCTGCACGCGTTCTTACACTATTCACGGATGATGAAAACCGCCGACCAGGCGCTGCGGGACGGCGCGGCTTTCTTTGTCGAACAACTGCATTCTCGCTAGCAGTGCGGCGTGACCAGCGCCTGCATCATATCGATATGTTCCGGTGTGTCATTTAGCGCCGGAATATATTCATATTTCACCCCACCGGCTTCGAGGAACACTTCCCGGTTTTGTACCGCAATTTCTTCCAGCGTCTCCAGACAATCGGCGGAGAAGCCCGGGCACATCACCTGAATGTGTTTCACGCCCTTTTCACCCAGCATCTTCAGCGTTTCATCCGTATACGGCGTCAGCCACGGTTCACGACCAAAGCGCGACTGGAAGGTCATCATCACTTTATCCGGATCGATTTCCAGCGCGGAAACCAGCGCGCGCGTGGTATCGCGGCAACGCTGCGGGTAATCATCGCCTTCATTGGCATAGCGCTGCGGAATACCGTGATAAGAGAGCAGCAGCAAGTCCGGTTCGCCGTGGCGCGCAAAAGAGGCCTTCACCGTCCCCGCCAGCGCCTTGATGTAATCATGATCGGTCGCGTAATCGCGAATGAACGTGATGCCCGGAATGGCGCGGGTTTTACCCAGGATGCGCGCCAGTTCATCCCACACGGCGGCAACCGTCGAGCAGGAGTATTGCGGATACAGCGGCAGTACCACGATGTGGTCAACATCCTGCGCCAGTAAATCATTGACAGCGCTTTCCAGCGACGGCGTGCCATAGCTCATACCCAGCGCAACGGGCATGTCTGGCAGACGCTCAGCCAGCGCTTTTTGCTGTCTGCGGCTGTATACCATCAGCGGCGAGCCCTCTTCCATCCACACGGATTGATAGAGTTTCGCCACGCGCGGCGAGCGGATAGGCAGGATCACACCGCGTAACAGCGGCCACCATAACAGGCGGGAGGTGTCGACAACGCGTCGGTCGCTGAGGAATTGCCGAAGATAGCGTTTAACCGCGTCGGCGGTTGGCGCATCGGGTGTACCGAGGTTTACCAGCAGAATTCCTGTTTTTTTATAACGCATTACCGCCTCTCATTGATTCAAATCGTTGATAATTGTAGCGGAAAAGCGGGGAAGAAAAACTAATTGCTGTGAAAGGTGGTGCGGATAGTTGCCTGATGGCGCTGCGCTTATCAGGCCTACGGGAAAGCGCGGATGAATTTGCCTGATGGCGCTGCGCTTATCAGGCCTACAAAAAAATGTAGGCCGGATAAGGTGCGTGCACCGCCATCCGGCAAAACGGCCTTAGCCGAGGATTTTTTCCAGCTCAGCGCGTACGTCTGCGACGGCTTTAGTACCGTCAACTTTCGCGTATTTGGTGTTACCCGCCTGCGCTTCTTTAGAGTAATAGCCGATCAGCGGCGCAGTCATCTGATGATATTCCACCAGACGTTTACGCACGGTTTCTTCCTGATCGTCTTTACGGGTGGTCAGATCTTCGCCGGTCACATCATCTTTACCTTCCACTTTCGGCGGATTGAATTTGATGTGATAAACACGGCCAGATGCCGCGTGAACGCGACGGCCAACGATACGGTCAACGATCAGCTCGTCCGGAACATCGAATTCCAGAACGTAATCCACGTTGATGCCCGCTTCTTTCATGGCGTCTGCCTGCGGAATAGTGCGCGGGAAGCCGTCCAGCAGGAAACCGTTACGGCAATCTTCCTGGGAGATGCGTTCTTTAACCAGCGCGATAACCAGTTCGTCGGTAACCAGCTTGCCAGCATCCATGATGTCTTTGGCTTGTTTACCCAGTTCAGAACCGGATTTCACGGCGGCACGCAGCATATCGCCGGTGGAGATTTGCGGAACACCGTACTTCTCCATGATGAACTGAGCCTGAGTTCCTTTACCCGCGCCCGGAGCGCCAAGCAGAATGATACGCATTGCGAAAATCCCCTCAAAGGTTGTCTAAATTTTTCAAAAGCGCTAAACGATACCACCAACGCGCAGTTGGCTCAAGGAAGCGGGGCAGCGCTGAAACGGTTAATGGCGGGAAGATGGGCGAAAAAAAGCCGGATGGCGGTGCACGCACCTTATCCGGCCTACAAAAGTAGATTCAACCGTAGGCCGGATAAGCGTCAGCGCCATCCGGCATTACAATGCCGCTATCAGGACACCAGCAACTGGTTCATACGGCGGATAAACTGGTTCGGATCTTCCAGCGTACCGCGCTCAGCGAACAACGCCTGATCGAGCAGCAGCTCAACCCACTCTTTAAACTGGGCTTCATCCTGGGTGTCCGCCGTGCGTTTAACCAGCACGTGGTCCGGGTTCAGTTCAAAGATGTACTTCACGTCCGGCACGGCCTGGCCCGCAGCGGCAAACAGTTTCGCCATCTGGGTGCTCATTTCGTCCGCGTCGGTGGTGACGATGGCCGGGGTATCGGTCAGACGGTGCGTCAGACGCACCTCTTTCACGCGATCGCCCAGCAGGGTTTTCACGCGCTCCACGAACGGCGTCAGCGCTTTTTCCGCTTCTTTGGCGCTTTCGTCCACTTCATCCGCCAGTTTGTCGATGGACTCATCGGCTTTAGCAACGGACTGGAACGGCTTACCGTCGAACTCGGTCAGGTAGTTCATCATCCACTCGTCGATGCGGTCAGAAAGCAGCAGAACTTCGATGCCTTTCTTACGCAGCAGCTCCAGGTGCGGGCTGCTTTTCGCTGCCGCATAGCTGTCAGCGGTGATGTAGTAAATTTTTTCCTGCCCTTCTTTCATGCGGGAAACGTAGTCTGCCAGCGAAACGGTCTGCTCTGAAGAGTCCGTATGCGTAGACGCGAAGCGCAGCAGTTTCGCAATCGCTTCCTGGTTGGCGCTGTCTTCCGCCGGGCCTTCTTTGAGTACCAGGCCAAACTGTTTCCAGAAGGTCTGATATTTTTCCGCGTCGTCTTTCGCCAGTTTTTCCAGCATTTGCAGCACGCGTTTGGTCAGCGCGCCGCGCAGGCTGCGGGTGACCGCGCTGTCCTGAAGGATTTCACGGGAGACGTTCAGCGGCAGATCGTTAGAATCTATCAGACCACGCACAAAGCGCAGGTAGTTCGGCATGAACTGCT
Source organism: Pseudocitrobacter corydidari (assembly GCF_021172065.1). NCBI lineage: Bacteria > Pseudomonadati > Pseudomonadota > Gammaproteobacteria > Enterobacterales > Enterobacteriaceae > Pseudocitrobacter > Pseudocitrobacter corydidari. Next base: position 2,538,531 of record NZ_CP087880.1, read on the forward strand.
CGGCGTCGTCCATGATAAACACGCGCTGCACGTACAGTTTCAGGCCATGTTTATGGTCACGGTTCCACAGATCCCATGGTGCCTGCGACGGAATATACAGCAGGCTGGTGTATTCCTGCTTACCTTCCACACGGTTGTGGCTCCAGGTCAGCGGGTCAGTGAAGTCATGGGCGATGTGTTTGTAGAACTCGGTATATTCTTCGTCTTTGATTTCTGACTTGTTACGCGTCCACAGCGCCTGTGCTTTGTTGATTTTTTCCCAGGAAATAACGGTTTCACCGTCTTTTTCTTCCCGTTTTTCAATTTCAACCGGCAGCGCGATATGGTCGGAGTACTTGCTGATGATGGAACGTACACGCCAGTCATCGAGGAATTCATCTTCGCCTTCGCGCAGATGCAGGGTGATTTCGGTGCCGCGATCGGCTTTGGTGATATCGGCAACGGTGTAATCGCCTTCACCTTCTGACTCCCAGAAGACGCCGTTTTCTGCCGCGTCGCCCGCCGCGCGGGTGCGTACAGTCACTTTATCGGCCACGATAAACGCCGAGTAGAAGCCGACGCCAAACTGACCAATCAGCTGGCTGTCTTTCGCCTGGTCAGAGCCCATCGATTCGAGGAACGCTTTGGTACCGGATTTAGCGATAGTCCCCAGATGGTCGATGACTTCATCGCGATTCATACCAATGCCGTTATCGGCAATGGTCAACGTACGCTTATCTTTATCGAAGGAAACACGCACGCGCAGCTCGCCGTCACCTTCGTAAAGGTCCGGGTTGGAGAGCGCACGGAAACGCAGCTTGTCAGCCGCATCCGAGGCGTTAGAGATAAGCTCACGCAGGAAAATTTCTTTATTGGAATACAGGGAATGGATCATCAGATGCAGAAGTTGTTTCACTTCAGACTGAAAACCACGAGTTTCTTGTCCTTTCATGTCGAAAATACCTCAATGCCAATTACAAGGTAAAAATGCGTTGAGAGGGAGATGGGGATAGCGGGGGAAAATTTCAAGCGAGAGCAGAAAATCCTGCTCTCGTTTGATTAAAAACGAATCTTATGACGACCGGCGAGCGAGTGCGACAGCGTGGTGCCATCGACCATCTCCAGTTCGCCGCCAACGGGTACGCCGTGGGCGATGCGGCTGGCTTCCACACCGTGCTGAGCGCACAGCTCGGCGATGTAGTTAGCGGTCGCCTCCCCTTCCACCGTGGGGTTGGTGGCGAGGATAACTTCAGTGAGCGATTCCGTTTCCAGACGCTGCTCCAGGCGGTCGAGACCGATATCATCGGGCCCGATGCCGTCGAGCGGCGACAGGTGGCCCATCAGCACGAAGTAGCGGCCAGAAAACTGCCCGGTCTGCTCAATGGCGTAGATGTCCGCAGGACTCTCCACCACGCAGATTTGGCCGTTTTCCTGGCGACGCGGGTTCGAACAGATGTTACAGACTTCCTGCTCGGTGAAGGTGCGGCAATCGGCACAGTGGCCGATTTCCGACATAGCGCGGGTCAGCGACTGCGCCAGACGCATTCCGCCGCTGCGATCGCGCTGCAGCAGCGTAAACGCCATACGCTGCGCGGACTTCGGACCAACGCCCGGCAGGCAGCGCAGTGCTTCCATAAGCTGAGTTAACAGCGGGCTGGTTTGCATCAGAACGGCAGCTTCATACCCGGCGGCAGTTGCATACCGGAGGACACGGAGGCCATTTTCTCTTTCTGGGTTTCATCAATGCGACGCGCCGCATCGTTGAATGCCGCAGCAACCAGATCTTCCAGCATGTCTTTGTCATCTTCCAGCAGGCTTGGGTCGATTTCCACGCGACGGCAGTTGTGTGCGCCGTTGATGGTCACTTTTACCAGACCTGCGCCGGATTCGCCGGTCACTTCCAGTTTCGCGATTTCTTCCTGCATCTGCTGCATTTTTTCTTGCATCTGCTGGGCCTGTTTCATCAGGTTACCCAGACCGCCTTTACCAAACATAGGCTTCTCTCTTTCATTCAAGGGTGACGACCATAAGCCAGGCTCACGATCAAATGGGGCGGATACTCTCTTCGTCCAGGTCCGCATCGAAGAATCGACGCAGAGTCTGAATGTTGTTATCCGCGATTATCGCCTCACGCGCTTGCGCGAGTTTCTCTTCATAAATGGCCTGACGCCACTCAAGCGGCGTTCGCTGGGTTGAATTATCATCTTCAATGATAGTCAATTCAACGGGTGCGCCGTTTAAAGTGCTCAGCGCCTCGGCCAGCTTCTGCTGCGCGCCCGGCGAGTTCAGATGTCGCTGGGTGGGACGCAGATGCAGGCAAATCGTATTGCCGCTTTGCTCTTTCCACGCGTTGAGCGCCACCTGCTCAACCAGCTTCGGCAGCGCCAGTTGGCTCACCTGCGCGGCCCACTCGTCGCGCTCGATGGCCTCAGCAGCCAGTTTCGCGGCCAGTTCCGGCGTTTTTTCATGCTCCAGCGCTTTCTTCAACGCTTTTGGCGTTGCCACCTCCACTTTGACCTCTTGGGTCGGCAGGGTGGATTTCCAGCGATAGGCCTCTTTCTTCGCCGGTGCTTTCTCGAGTGCCGACGGCGCAGGACGCGATGAAACGCGTTCCGTTACCGAAGCCAGTCTTTCCAGCGCAGCGTTATTCACCGGCCGCGCGCGGGAAGCGGCTGCCGGTTCACTCTTTTTTGTTTTGGGCGCTCCTGCATTGCCCTGCTGAAGCTGACGACGAGCGGCCAGCACCTGATTGGTTGATTCAGGTAGCGGTACATCCGGCCCGCGCGGCGCAGGCGCTGTCTGCGGCTGAACCGGCGGCGGTGTCATCATCGCCGTCGCGGCCTGCGGCGCGAAGTTGTGCTGGGGCACTTCCGGCTCTGGCAGCGGCATACGCGGATGGAACGCCAACGCGCGCAGCAACGTCATCTCAATACCCATCCGGCGGTCTGGCGCGTAAGGCAGTTCCTTGCGGCCAATCAGCAGGGTTTGGTAGTAGAGCTGAACATCGGTCGGCGGTACGGTTCGCGCTAAATCACGCATCCGCTGCTCGACCGGGGCCATATCGCTGCCCAGCGCGGACGGCGACAGCTGCACCATGGCAATGCGATGCAGCAGACTTTGCATTTCAACCAGCAGCGCTTCCCACTCGATACCACGTTGTGCGGCCTCGTTGACCAGCGCCATGACGCGTTCACCATCGGCGGCGACCAGCGCTTCAATCAATGAAAGCGCCTGGTCGTCATCGAGCGTACCCAGCATGGTGCTGACTGACGCGGTGGTCAGTTGCCCTTCCCCGCTGGCAATGGCTTGATCCGTCAGGCTTAACGCATCACGCAGGCTGCCATCTGCCGAACGGGCAAGCAGTTGCAGTGCGCGCGGCTCAAAGGCAATTTTCTCTTCGCCGAGAATGTGCTCAAGCTGATGACGAATTTGTTCGACATCCAGCGCTTTAAGATGGAATTGCAGGCAACGGGAAAGAATGGTCACCGGCAGTTTTTGCGGGTCGGTGGTTGCCAGCAGGAATTTGACGTGCGCAGGCGGCTCTTCCAGCGTTTTTAACAGCGCGTTAAAGCTGTGGCGGGAGAGCATGTGCACTTCATCGATCAGATAGACTTTGAAACGCCCACGCGCCGGGGCGTACTGGACGTTATCGAGCAGGTCGCGCGTGTCTTCAACTTTGGTGCGCGACGCGGCATCGATTTCGATTAAATCGACAAAACGCCCCTCTTCGATTTCACGGCAGTTATCGCACACGCCGCAGGGCGTAGCAGTAACACCGGTTTCGCAGTTCAGCCCCTTCGCCAACAAACGGGCGATAGAGGTTTTACCGACGCCACGGGTGCCGGAAAAGAGATAGGCGTGATGAATGCGCCCTAACGACAAGCCGTTCGCCAGTGCAGTCAGCACATGTTCCTGGCCGACGACGTCAGCGAAGGTTTGTGGTCGCCATTTTCGGGCTAAGACCTGATAACTCATTGGCTGGCTCTGAGACGTTGGAAGGTGGATTCACGAGGGGGGTAATGCTATCACAGCCCCGCCAATACGGCGAGGCTCAGTATCGGGATTTGCTTAGTGGCCCGGGAAGGAAACCAGGCTGTAGCTGGTGATACCCTGTTTTTCCAGGCGCTGCTCACCACCGAGGTCGAACAGATTGATGATGAATGCCGCATCGGTCACTTCACCACCCAAACGACGGATCAGTTTAACGGTCGCTTCGATAGTGCCGCCGGTCGCCAGCAGATCGTCCACAACCAGCACTTTATCGCCGGGTTTGATCGCATCAACATGGATTTCCAGTTGATCGGTGCCGTATTCCAGTTCATAGCTTTCCGCGATAGTTTCGCGCGGCAGTTTACCCGGCTTACGTACCGGCACAAAACCTACGCCCATCGCCAGGGCCACCGGTGCACCAAACAGGAAACCACGCGCTTCGGTACCCACGACTTTAGTGATACCCGCATCTTTATAGCGATTCACCAGCAATTCAATGCTGAGGGCGTAGGCTTTCGGATCCTCCAGTAAACTGGTGACGTCACGGAAAAGAATGCCCGGCTTCGGATAGTCGTGAATGCTTTTAATGCTGTTCTTCAGAAATTCAAGCTGCTGTGCAGTAGCGGTCATAGGTTTGTGCCTGCTTAAAACGATGTTACTCGAGGCGTGCAAAATGGGTCAAAGTTACATTTGATTAACTTTTGACCGGCGCGCCTGTGCTCGAAAACGGTCGAATTTACTGACTGCTGATAAGAATTGCAACACCATTGATGCGCTTTACGGCTTTTGTTGTTCCGCATCAATCACCGGGATCCGCCACATGAAAATCAGCAGACAGGCCAGAATCACCAGCAACAGTATGCGAACCCACATCATCTTCACCAGCCATAGCGAGATAGCGAAGGTCACCAGAATTAGGATAATAGCCCGAGGCTTTGCCCCGCGCGGCATGGCACGATACTTCTGCCAGTGGCGCAAATAGCCGCCAAACCAGGAGCGATAAAGCAGCCAGTGGTGAAAACGCGGCGACGAGCGCGCAAAGCACCAGGCGGCGAGCAGGATAAACGGCGTGGTAGGCAGCAACGGCAAAACCACGCCTAATGTGCCCAGGGCTACCGCCAGCCAGCCAATAATGATTAAAATAGTGCGTTGCATAGCGAGAATCGTTATCAATACCAGCTGCTAATGTAGCATAGCCGATAAAAAACACGACGGAGATTGGCGTGAAAATAGCGCAGCTTTTACAAACGCTGGAAGCCCAGCTTGCCCGGCTGCAAGTGCGCATCGCGCCGCTGGCGCAGCACGCCACCCTGACGCCCCGCTTTGACCGGCAACTGTTTCACACCCGCAGCACCACGCTACAGGCGTGCCTGAATGAAGCGCAGAAGAATTTCAGCGAGTTGCAGCGCGCCGTTGAGCAGCAGCAGCTTCCGCAGGTGGCCTGGCTTGCCGAGCAACTGGCTGCACAAATTGAGGCCATCAGCCGGGAAAGTGAGGCCTGGACACTGCGTGCCTGGGATAGCGCCTCACCCGCGCAAACGCGCTGGCAGCGCAAACGCCTGCAAACTCAGGAGTTTGAACGCCGATTGCTGGAGATGAAGCAGACGCGTGAGCAACAGCTTGCGCAGGCGACTACCTTTGATGAGCAGCAGCGGCTTGGCCGCGAAATTATCGCCTTTGATGCCCGTCTGGCGCGCTGCCGACAGGCTTTGCAGGACATTGAAAACGTACTGGCGCGCCTGACGCGCTAAAGGGGAAAGTATGTCGCTGGAAAATGCGCCGGATGACGTTAAGCTGGCGGTGGATTTAATAATGCTGCTGGAGAGTCACGATATCGCGCCGGATGTGGTGTTAAGCGCGCTGGAAATAGTGAAGCGAGATTTCGAGAAGAAGCTGGCGCCCGGTGGCGCTACGCTTACCGGGCCTACAAGATTGCACAAACCGTAGGCCGGATAAGGCGAAGCCGCCATCCGGCGAACGCGCCGTACAACCGCCCGGTGGTGCTGCGCTTACCGGACCTACAAAATTGCACAATCCGTAGGCCGGATAAGGCGCAGCCGCATCCGGCAAAATCGCCGCACAAACGCCCGGTGGCGCTACGCTTACCGGGCCTACAAGATTGCACAAACCGTAGGCCGGATAAGGCGCAGCCGCCATCCGGCAAAAGCGCCGCGCAACCGCCCGGTGGCGCTGCGCTCACCGGGCCTACAACAGAAGTATTAATCCGCTACCGCGAGATTGTTACCACCGTTGTTATCACGCTTCACTTCCGTCACTTCATCGCCCTTCTCATTGTGCAGATGAACTTCCAGCTGGTTAAACGCAATGTTGATGTTATTTTCACGGCACAGACGATCGATGGTGCGGTTCAGCTCATCGACGGTGTAGCTTCGATCGCGCAGTTCACGCACATACAGACGCAGCTCGTGATCCAGCGTGCTGGCACCAAAAGTGGTGAACAGCACAATTGGCTCCGGATCGTGCATCACTTTCGGGTGCTCCATCGCCGCTTTCAGCAGGATCTCTTTCACCTTATCGAGATCGGATCCATACGCCACGCCAAGGCTTATCACCACACGTGTAATCGTATCGCTGAGCGACCAGTTGATCAGGCGCTCGGTCACAAACGCTTTGTTCGGGATGATCACCTCTTTACGGTCAAAGTCGGTGATGGTCGTCGCACGGATGCGGATCCTGCTGACCGTCCCCGAGAAGGTGCCGATCGTCACGGTATCGCCAATACGTACCGGGCGTTCAAACAGGATAATGATACCGGAGACAAAGTTACCGAATATCTCCTGTAAACCAAAACCGAGGCCGACCGATAACGCCGCCGCCAGCCATTGCAGTTTGTCCCACGAGACGCCCAGCGAGCCAAACACCGTCATTGCGCCGACGGCGATGATCACGTAGTTGAGGATCGTGGTAATGGCGTAGGACGCGCCCTGGCGCATGTTCAGGCGCGAGAGCACCAGCACTTCCAGCAGGCCCGGTAAGTTGCGGATGAGCGCCCAGGCAATGGTGGCCGCAATCACCGCAAACAGCAGGCTGCCCATGGTGACGTTTTTCACCACGCTGGCACCCGCTTCCGTGCCGCTGTAATGCCACAGAGTAATGCTGTCGAGATAGGTAAAGACGGAGATTAAGTCTGACCAGATCCCCCAGAACGCCGCCGCGAACAGACACACCATCAGCAGCATGGTGATACGCAGCGTTTGCTGGTTGACCTGCTCCAGCGCGATGGTCGGCTCTTCCTGTGGCTCCGCGCCTTCCGCGCCCTCTTTCACGATATTCTGACGACGCGCGACCGCACGGCGATAAGCGATACGCCGCGCCGCGACGCTCAACCCGCGCAGAACGGTTTGATAAAGCAGGTTCCAGACAATCACCAGGTAGACGGTTTCAATCCAGCGGCCGGAGAGGCGCAGCGTGGTATAGAAGTAGCCCGTCGCCGTCAGTACCATCAAACCAATCGGTACCAGCGACAGCACGGTAATCGTCACCAGACGCAGCCCATGCGACTCTTTATCACGCCAGCTGTCGCGGCACATCGGCCATACCAGAATGGCAATCACCAGCAGGTTCAGCAGAATAACAAACTGGCCCAGCACGTCGTCCATCAGGTGCAGTGGCGAAAGCTCCGCCACCACGGACCAGAAGTGCAGCGGCAGCAACGCAAGGCTGATGCGCACAATCTGACGACGCCAGTGGCTGGTGAGCTGTTCTGGCATATTGAAGTGGCGTACAGCGACGCCGTCTTTTTCCAGTACTTTCCAGCACAGGCCGAAGATCAGCCAGAAGGTCGCCAGTTTTTTACAGAACGCCCACAGCAGGTCGCTGATGTTGAGCTGCATGGTCAGCAGAATCAGGCCAACGGCCAGAATCACTAATACCACCGGCAAGGCTCTTATCAGGTCGATGAGAATCGCTTTTGGCGTATGCAACTGGCTGTCGTTGCGTAGTTGTCCTACCTGTTCCGCCAAACGCGCCTGATACACACGCAGCCAGGCCAGTTTCCAGCGGATCAGCCCGGCAATCAGCAGCAGCGGCAGGCCCGCCAGGAAGGCGATGAAGACGGCTGGCCACGCTTTTTCCCAGTTTACGGTGATTTTCATCGCCTTGAACTGGTCTTTCAGCGCGCCGGGGAAAGATTTAATCCAGTCCCAGCCCATCGGTTTGTTGCTGTTTACCCAGAAGATTTGCTGAGTAAGGATCTCTTTGAGGTTTTTCGATACGCTCATCAACTGCTGCTGATTGATTTGCAGGTTGATAGCCATCATCAGCTGGTTTCCCAACTGTTTGTTAATTAAGTCCAGCGCCTCACGACGCGCGTCAACCAGTTGCAGCAGCGCGTCATGCACTTCCGGCGTAACTTCGCTGGTGTGCCCCTCTTCCAGTTTGGCGACAAAATCTTCACTCTGGAACATAGCATCACGCTGCTGGTTAATTTCGAACTGCTCCAGACGCAAATCCGCAATGCGGTTGGTCATGTCTTCCAGTTCATCGGCGGAAGGCAGAGTCTGTTGCTGCTGATAAAGAATACGCGAGAGCAGCAGGCTACCTTTCAGTACCGCAATCTGCTCTTTCACGTTACGCTCGGATTGCAGCGCACGGTCGAGCCAGTTCTTGACTCTGATGTTTTGCTGAACCAGCTGGTTACCGCTTTCGGTGACGTTAATCAGGCGCTGACTTAACTGGTGGTTGATTTCCAGCTCCTGTTTAACCAGCGGATTCGCCTGAATGCGCGCCGTGTCTTCCGGCGAAGCGGTTTCCTGCGCCGTTTTTTCTGTCAGCGTTAAGCGCTTATTGTTAGCCGCTTCCTGCAAAAGCTGAAGCTGGTGCTCAAGGCGGGTGCTGTAAGCGGTAATATAATCACGCTGTTTTTGCAGGGTATCCTGCAACGTGGTGTTGCCCTGCAAGCTTTTACGTTGCTGATCGAGTTCCGCGTTGAGCAGTGCCTGCTGCACCTGCAACATGGTTTGCTGCGAGGGACGCAGCGCGCCTTCCCCTACCGTGGTGCCGTTCAGGCTATTACGAATTTGTTGAAGCTGCTGCGACGCCGCATTCATGGCGTTCTGCACGCGCTCAGGCTGCGTTTGCAGCGAAACCAGTTGGGTATTGTAGGTCGCCAGATCGTTCTGGGCATTTTGCAGGTCATCAACCATCTGCGTTAAGCGCGCTTCCAGCTGACGTAATGACAGCGTCGAGAGCGTTTTACGCGTTTCATCGTCATTGTCGACGTCGCTCAGCGCATTCAGTTTCTCAGTGGCCTCGCGCAGCTGCGCCGGGGCCTGATCGACTTTCTTCTGCAACTGGACGGTTTCGTCTTTGACGCGATCGATTTTATCCAGGAACTGGACGGTCTCGGTCAGATCCTGTAGTTCCAGCTTGTCCGCCGGGGTGGGATCTTTCTTCTTATTGATAGCATCGATTTGTGCCTGAATTTCGGCACGATCGGGAAGGTCATTGCCGCTTGTGGCACGCGCCTGCGCGGCGGTGACAGCACAGAAAAGACATGCGATAACGACTATAAAAGCGAAAAATGTGTTCCGCGAGCGAATGTTATGCAGCATAGTTTTAACATGAGTGATTGCAAAAGCCGGAGAAAACCGGGGGATAAACGCGTGCGCAGAATAGCACTTCTGCAATCGGCGGAATAGCGCCACCTACCAGGATTATTCCTGGTAATACTGGATTTTCTGATTAACCTGATTTCTCATGTAGCGTTGGGCAAAACTGAAACATCTCCAGCAGAATGGCCACGTAATCACGCGCCTCTTTTTTCAAATCGAAAGAGCCCGGCGCAAAGAGCCAGTTCTCCATGATTCCCGATATATAGCTGCGCATCAGAATGGCCGCTTTACGGGTTAACAATTTTGCCGGCAGCATCTGTGCTGATATACAATCTTTTAACACTTGCTCAATACGGTCATAACTTTCCATGCAAAGATTACGCTGAGCCTGTTGTAATAAGGCCATTTCACCGACAAATTCGCATTTATGGAATATAATCTCCATCATCAAGCGTCTACGCTCTTCGACTACCGTTGCTTCAAGGATATAGACTAATATTTCCCTTAAAACTGAGAGTGGATCGTCGGGGAATTTTGCCCGATACTCAATCTCAAGATCGCCGATACTGGATTCTGATAACTCCCAGATTTCACCAAATAAATCCGACTTGTCCTTGAAATGCCAATAGATAGCGCCGCGCGTCACGCCTGCCGCCCTGGCAATATCCACCAGCGAGGTTGACGATACGCCTTGCTGAGAAAACAGACGTAATGCGACATCGAGGATGTGTTGACGTGTCGCAAGGGCTTCTTGTTTGGTTTTTCGTGCCATAGGTTGGTGAATTTACAGAGGTTAGATTTACATACATTTGTGAATGTATGTACCATAGCACGACGATAATATAAACGCAGCAATGGGTTTGTGGACGCTGAACCATTGATCAATTTGAAATCGGACACTCGAGGTTTACATATGAACAAAAACAGAGGGTTAACGCCTCTGGCGGTCGTTCTGATGCTCTCAGGCAGCTTAGCGCTTACAGGATGTGACGACAAAGGGGCTCAACAAGGAGCACAGCAGATGCCAGAAGTTGGCGTCGTGACGCTCAAATCTGAACCTCTTCAAATCACGACTGAACTCCCTGGACGCACCAACGCGTATCGTATTGCAGAAGTTCGTCCGCAGGTCAGCGGTATCATTCTGAAGCGAAACTTTACTGAAGGCGGCGATATCGAGGCTGGCGTGTCTCTGTATCAGATCGATCCTGCCACTTATCAGGCCTCTTACGAAAGCGCAAAAGGTGACCTGGCGAAGGCACAGGCTGCTGCCAATATTGCTCAACTGACCGTGAAGCGCTACCAGAAACTTCTGGGTACGCAGTACATCAGTCAACAGGACTACGACACCGCGCAGGCGGATGCACAGCAGGCTAATGCTGCCGTGGTTGCAGCCAAAGCGGCTGTTGAAACCGCGCGTATCAACCTGGCCTATACCAAAGTCACCTCCCCTATCAGCGGCCGCATCGGTAAATCCGCGGTAACGGAAGGCGCACTGGTGCAGAACGGGCAGGCTACTGCGCTGGCAACGGTACAGCAGCTCGACCCAATCTACGTCGATGTGACGCAATCCAGTAACGATTTCCTGCGTCTGAAACAGGAACTGGCGAACGGCACGCTGAAGCAGGAAAACGGCAAAGCGAAAGTCGACCTGGTGACGAATGACGGTACCAAATATCCGCAGAGCGGCACATTAGAGTTCTCTGATGTAACGGTTGATCAGACCACCGGGTCTATCACCCTGCGCGCTATCTTCCCGAACCCGGACCATACTCTGCTGCCTGGCATGTTCGTTCGTGCGCGCCTGCAGGAAGGTGTGAATCCGAACGCGCTGCTGGTTCCTCAGCAAGGCGTGACCCGTACGCCGCGTGGCGATGCTACCGCGCTGGTTGTGGGTGAAGGCGATAAAGTTGAAACGCGTGATATTAAAGCAACCCAGGCGATTGGCGATAAATGGCTGGTCACTGAAGGGCTGAAAGATGGCGACCGTGTGATTATCACCGGCCTGCAAAAAGTCCGTCCCGGCGCGCAGGTGAAAGCGCAGGAAGTGACTTCTGACAATAAAGAACAAGCCGCAGCCGGCGCAGCGTCAGAAAAAACTCAGTCTTAACTTAAACAGGAGCCGTTAAGACATGGCTAATTTCTTTATCGATCGCCCGATATTTGCATGGGTGATCGCAATCATCATCATGCTTGCCGGGGGACTCGCGATCATGAAACTGCCGGTAGCGCAATATCCAACGATTGCGCCGCCAGCCGTGACGATCTCCGCGACCTATCCGGGTGCTGATGCCCAGACGGTGCAGGACACCGTGACACAGGTTATCGAACAGAATATGAACGGTATCGATAACCTGATGTACATGTCCTCCAACAGTGACTCTACCGGTACAGTACAGATAACCCTGACCTTTGAATCCGGTACCGACGCGGACATCGCGCAGGTACAGGTGCAGAACAAACTGTCGCTGGCAACACCGTTGCTGCCGCAGGAAGTTCAGCAACAAGGGATCAGCGTAGAGAAGTCCTCCAGTAGCTTCCTGATGGTTGTTGGTGTCATTAACACCAACGGCACCATGACTCAGGAAGATATTTCCGACTACGTTGCGGCGAACATGAAAGACCCGATCAGCCGTACGTCTGGCGTTGGTGACGTTCAGCTGTTTGGTTCGCAGTACGCGATGCGTATCTGGATGGACCCGACCAAACTGAACAACTTCCAGTTGACTCCGGTGGATGTTATCGCGGCGATCAAAGCGCAGAACGCCCAGGTTGCAGCCGGTCAGTTAGGCGGTACGCCGCCGGTGAAGGGCCAGCAGCTTAACGCCTCTATCATTGCGCAAACCCGTCTGACCAGCACCGATGAGTTCGGCAAAATTCTGCTGAAAGTGAATCAGGATGGTTCGCAGGTTCGCCTGCGCGACGTGGCGAAGATTGAGCTGGGCGGTGAGAACTACGACATCATCGCGAAGTTCAACGGTAAACCGGCTTCCGGTCTGGGTATCAAGCTGGCGACCGGTGCGAACGCGCTGGACACCGCGAAAGCTATCCGTGCCGAACTGAAGAAGATGGAACCGTTCTTCCCGTCAGGCTTGCAGATTGTTTACCCGTATGACACCACCCCGTTCGTTCAGATCTCCATTAACGAAGTGGTGAAAACGCTGGTTGAAGCAATCATCCTGGTATTCATCGTGATGTACCTGTTCCTGCAAAACTTCCGCGCGACGTTGATTCCGACGATCGCGGTGCCGGTCGTCTTGCTGGGTACCTTCGCTATCCTTGCCGCCTTTGGCTTCTCCATCAACACCCTGACGATGTTCGGGATGGTGCTGGCGATAGGGCTATTGGTGGATGACGCCATCGTGGTGGTAGAAAACGTCGAGCGTGTAATGACCGACGAAGGGCTACCACCGAAAGAAGCGACGCGTAAATCGATGGGCCAGATTCAGGGCGCACTGGTGGGTATCGCGATGGTGCTGTCGGCGGTATTTATCCCGATGGCCTTCTTCGGCGGTTCTACCGGGGCAATCTACCGTCAGTTCTCCATCACTATCGTTTCGGCGATGGCGCTGTCCGTACTGGTGGCGTTGATTCTGACTCCGGCGCTGTGTGCCACGATGCTCAAACCGGTCGCTAAAGGCGATCACGGTGAAGGCAAAAAAGGCTTCTTCGGCTGGTTTAACCGCATGTTTGATAAGAGCACGCACCACTACACCGACAGCGTAGGCAACATCCTGCGCAGCACCGGTCGTTATCTGCTGCTGTATATCATCATTGTGGTCGGCATGGCCTTTCTGTTCGTTCGTCTGCCAAGTTCGTTCCTGCCAGATGAAGACCAGGGCGTGTTCCTGAGTATGGCCCAGCTTCCGGCGGGTGCCACGCAGGAGCGTACGCAGAAAGTGCTGGATGAGATGACCAACTACTATCTCACCAAAGAGAAAGACAACGTTGCATCCGTGTTTGCGGTTAACGGCTTTGGTTTTGCGGGTCGTGGTCAGAACACCGGTATTGCCTTCGTTTCTCTGAAAGACTGGGCGGATCGCCCAGGCGAAGAGAATAAAGTTGAAGCCATTACCCAACGTGCGATGGGCGAGTTCTCGAAAATTAAAGATGCGATGGTGTTCGCCTTTAACCTGCCAGCAATTGTTGAACTGGGTACGGCGACCGGTTTCGACTTCCAGCTGATTGACCAGGGTGGCCTCGGCCACGAGAAACTGACTCAGGCACGTAACCAGCTGTTCGGCGAAGTGGCGAAACACCCGGATCTGTTAGTCGGCGTGCGTCCTAACGGCCTGGAAGATACCCCGCAGTTCAAGATCGATATCGATCAGGAAAAAGCACAGGCGCTGGGCGTATCTATCAGCGACATCAATACCACGCTGGGCGCAGCCTGGGGTAGTAGCTACGTCAACGACTTCATCGACCGTGGTCGTGTGAAGAAAGTGTACGTGATGTCCGAAGCACAGTACCGCATGTTGCCGGAAGATATCAGCAACTGGTATGTACGTGGTTCTGATGGTCAGATGGTGCCGTTCTCCGCGTTCTCGACGTCTCGCTGGGAATACGGTTCACCGCGTCTGGAACGCTATAACGGTCTGCCGTCGATGGAAATCCTCGGTCAGGCGGCACCGGGAAGAAGTACCGGTGAAGCGATGACGCTGATGGAAGAGCTGGCGGGTAAACTGCCGTCGGGTATCGGTTACGACTGGACCGGGATGTCTTACCAGGAACGTCTCTCTGGTAACCAGGCCCCTGCCCTGTACGCGATCTCGCTGATTGTGGTCTTCCTCTGTCTGGCAGCGTTGTATGAGAGCTGGTCGATTCCGTTCTCCGTTATGCTGGTGGTTCCGCTGGGGGTTATCGGCGCGCTGTTAGCCGCCACCTTCCGTGGCCTCACCAACGACGTTTACTTCCAGGTGGGCCTGCTGACAACCATTGGCTTGTCGGCGAAGAACGCGATACTTATCGTGGAATTCGCCAAAGATCTGATGGAGAAAGAAGGCAAAGGCCTGATTGAAGCAACGCTTGAAGCGGTACGTATGCGTCTGCGTCCAATCCTGATGACGTCACTGGCGTTCATCCTCGGGGTTATGCCGCTGGTTATCAGTACCGGCGCAGGCTCCGGCGCACAGAACGCGGTAGGTACCGGCGTAATGGGCGGGATGGTCACCGCAACGGTTCTGGCTATCTTCTTCGTACCGGTGTTCTTCGTGGTGGTTCGCCGCCGCTTTGGCCGCAAAGTTGAAGAGACTGAGCACAGCCAACCGGCAGAACGTCACTAAGTCTGACCGATGATGAAAAGGGCCGCTGACGCGGCCCTTTTTTTATGCATTTTTATAATCGCACTTATCGTTATAAACGTTTTTAAAATGCAGTAATAAATTTTTATAATTAAAAAAACAGCGGTTATCTTTAATAGTGATGATTCATCACCGGGAGGGTTTCCACGCTTAAATGTTTAGGAAAACTCCGAAGTGTAAGGTGTTTTCTCTGATACTGTGCGGCGAATCATCTTAAACCTGCTGAAAATCCAGGCATCTGCCTGCCGCAACATTCGTGTGGATAATGGGTAAGTGAATGAATTCTAATGATTCAAATAATGTTTTTCTGGCGATACATTGAAAAATCTTAATCTGAGCCACATTTCATTATCGGGGAATTAAGGAAAACAGATTTAATTGTAATTTTTCGTAATAGCTCGGTGAAATCTCTTTCAGAGTAGATTATAGTTAGTGCATAAGGACTGTGCGTCTGCGCCAGGTTAGCCGGTAGTTACCCCATCCCACACACTGTTTGTTCTCGTCGTTTTACTCACGAATAAGGGGATGTGTTATGGACGAATACTCGCCAAAAAGGCATGATATCGCGCAACTCAGATTCCTCTGCGAAACGCTCTATCATGACTGCCTCGCCAATCTTGAAGAGAGTAACCATGGTTGGGTTAATGACCCCTCCTCGGCTATCAATCTTCAACTTAATGAGCTGATCGAGCATATCGCAACCTTTGCGCTTAATTATAAAATTAAGTACAACGAAGATAATAAATTGATTGCACAAATTGACGAATATCTGGATGATACTTTCATGTTGTTCAGTAACTACGGCATAAATAGTGAAGACTTGCAAAAATGGCGCAAGTCCGGGAACAAACTCTTCCGCTGTTTCGTCAATGCCAGCCGGGCTAACCCTGTTAGTCTCTCTTGTTAAGATAATTACAATCACATGGGTGAATTATGTCTGAGAAACCATTAACTAAAACGGATTATTTGATGCGACTGCGCCGTTGCCAGTCAATTGATACGCTGGAACGCGTCATTGAAAAAAATAAATATGAACTTTCTGACAATGAACTGGCGGTATTTTACTCAGCTGCCGATCATCGTCTGGCTGAATTGACGATGAATAAGCTGTACGACAAGATCCCATCTACCGTCTGGAAATTTATTCGTTAATCGCTATTTTCTGCAATTGCTACAGGCGTCAGTCAAGTCAACTAACGATCGTAACGTTCCACTTCCCCTGGTAAGTTTGTGATTAACTTCACATTGATCAACAGGGAACGTTCCCAATTGTTCCTGCGCCTCTTATGGTGAACACTCTCGACTGACGAGGAGTGTCACAATGAGTGAAGAGAAACGTAAAATGATCGCCGGCGAACTCTATCGCCCGGCTGATGCAACGCTCAGAGCCGATAGCCTGCGCGCCAAACAGTTGTTGCACCGCTACAACCATTCGTCGCCCGACGAAAAAGCATTACGCCACCAGTTGCTGGCTGAACTCTTCAATAAAAGCCACGATGCTTATATTGAGCCCAATTTCCGCTGCGACTATGGCTATAACATTACCCTCGGCGCCAATTTCTACGCCAATTTTGATTGCGTAATGCTGGATGTTTGCCCCATTACCATCGGCGATAATTGCATGCTCGCGCCGGGCGTACATATTTATACGGCGACCCATCCTCTGGATGCCACCGAACGAAACAGCGGCTACGAGTATGGCAAACCGGTGGTTATCGGTAATAACGTCTGGATTGGCGGACGTGCGGTGATAAATCCTGGCGTCACCCTTGGGGATAACGTTGTGGTGGCTTCGGGCGCAGTGGTGGTGAAAGATGTCCCTGATAACGCGGTCGTTGGGGGCAATCCGGCCCGCATTCTTAAAATGCTAAGCTAACGCGACTGTTATGCTTTTTTGAAACTAATCTGTTACTTTTTGTATTGGTTAATGCAACATAGAATAGGTGAATCCGCCCTGAGTTGCAGAGCCCAATGATGACAGAAATCCAGCGATTACTTACGCAAACTATCAATGAACTGAATATCCGTGAAAAGCGCGACAACCGGCCGCGCTTTAGCATCAGTTTTATCCGCAATCACCCCGGCCTGTTCCTGGCGATGTACGCGGCGTTTTTCGCCACGCTGATTGTCATGATGCGCTCTGAAACGCTTGAAGGTTCCGTCTGGCTGCTGTGGGTACTGTTTGCCCTGCTAAATGCGTTTTTCTTCTTCGACGTTTACCCGCGTTATCACTACGAAGATATCGACGTGCTGGATTTCCGCGTCTGCTATAACGGCGAGTGGTACAACACGCGCTTCGTGCCGGAAGAGTTGATTCAAGCCATCAAGAATTCGCCCCGCGTCAGCGCGCAGGCTCGCGCACAGCTGGAAAAAATGGTCGCCAGAAAAGGCGAACTCTCGTTCTACGATGTCTTCACCCTGACCCGCGAGGAAGCGACGCAATAATCCGCTGCAGCGTCCGTATCGCCGGAATAAAGCGCGATGCGGACGTATTGCCATAACCCAGCACCAGGCCCGAACGCTGATGCTGCGCATTCAGATAAAACTGGCTGAGCGCCGCCGGTGACATCTGCTGCTGGCGGGCTAGTTTTACCACCGCCACATCATCAATCCCGTCGATAAGTACCGTCAGGTGCAGCCCCCCCTCCCCGGCCAGCACCTGATGCGGAATCAACAGTTCCTGCGCCAGCGCCTCGCGTAATTGTGTTTGCCGTTTACGATAAAGCCGTCGCATCGCCGCCAGATGCCGCGCGTAATGGCCCTCCTCAATAAACGTCGCCAGCGTGCGTTGCTCGGCGCGATGCCCACCCCGCAGCAGGGCGCGAATCGCCGGTTGTGCGGCAGCGACCAGCGCAGGTGGCAACACCATAAAACCCAACCGCAGCGACGGAAACAGCGTTTTGCTGAAGGTGCCCAAATAGACGACCGGCGCGTCTCTCACCATGCCACGCATCGCCGGGATCGGCTCACCGCTGTAGCGAAACTCACTGTCATAATCATCCTCAATGATCCACGCCCCCGCGCGATGGGCAAACTCCAGCAGCGCCAGACGCCGCGCCGCACTCAGTACGCTGCCCGTGGGATACTGATGCGACGGTGAGGTAAAAATGAGACGCGGCGTCGACGCGGCCTGCGCAAACTGCATACCTTCATCATCAACAGGAATTCCCTCAAGCTGTAACCCCGCCGCCAGAAAGGCGCTTTTTGCGCCAAAGTAACCCGGCTCTTCCACCCAGGCCAGTTGCCCCGGCTCGCTCAACAGTTGGGTACAAAGATTCACCCCTTCCAGCGCGCCTTCGGTGATAACCACCTGGCTGGCATCGCAGTCGATTCCCCGTGAAAGCGCGAGGTGACGGGCAATCGCCTCGCGCAACGCCCACTCCCCGGCAGAATCGCCATAGCCCAGCAGCAAGCACCCCTCCTCTCGCAAGGTACGGTCAAGCAACCGCCGCCACAACGGTAAGGGGAAATAGTTAATCGCGGGCGTTCCCGGCGTAAAGAGCATGGGCGGCGATTCGCGCGGCGTCGCGGGCGGGAGCTCTTGAAACCGTTCGGCCACACATGCCGATAAAACTGGCGATGAAACGGTCGCCTGCGTTTTGGGAAGTGACGCCACGCGCGAGCCCTGTCTGTCGCGCAGCAAATAGCCTTCCAGCGCCAGCTGCTCCAGCGCGCTATTGACCGTATTACGGGAAATTGCCAGCCGCTGCGCCATGATGCGCGAACCAGGAAGGCGGCAGTTTGCCTGCAACTGCCCCTGCAAAATGGATTCTCGCAGCGCGTTGTAAAGGCCGCGCTGTAGCGTCTGCGGGCCGCGCATTGCCAGCGCGCGTTGCAGGAAAGTAAAAAAAGGATCGTCAGGGATATTCATCAGGGCTCCTCGTGGCACCATCAAAAGATACATCCATGGCACTTTTTATGGAACCAGTAAGTCTCTACTCTCATCTCGTCCACTTACAGCAAGGAGAGGTTATGAGTCAGCTTAATCAATTTAATCAACCCGTTGGTGATGCATTACCCGACTGGCAACCGCGTCCTCATCCGGCGCGCGTAGTGCTTGACGGCGCCTGGTGTCGCCTGGAGCCCCTGGCCGTTCATCATGCTGACGCGCTTTTTGCCGCGCACCAGCTTGCCGCCGATACGCGCAGCTGGACGTGGCTGCTGCGTGAGCCCGACCGTTGTGTGGACGATTTTCGCCAGTGGGTCGCCAGTGTGGAAAATCTCCGCGATCCCATTCATTTTGCGGTGATTGATAAAAGTACCGATAAGCCGGTGGGCTCACTGTCGCTGATGCGCATTGATGCCAGTAATGGCGTGGTGGAGGTAGGGCACGTGCACTTTTCGCCGCTGCTTAGCCGCACACCGATGTCAACGGAAGCCCAGTGGCTACTGATGTGCTACGCATTTGATACGCTCGGGTACCGTCGCTACGAGTGGAAATGTAATAGCCTGAATGAACCATCGCGCAATGCTGCATTGCGTTTAGGCTTCCAGTTTGAAGGTCGCTTTCGTCAGGTGCTGGTGATTAAGGGGCATAACCGCGATACGGACTGGTTTTCGATTCTGGATAGCGAATGGCCTGCGCTGGATACGGCGTTTCGTCACTGGCTTGCCGCCGACAACTTCGATGCCGACGGCAAGCAGCGAAAAACCCTGGAACAGTGGCGCAATAATGGAAAAAATTAACGTCTTTTTTTACGACCCTGCACCGCTTTAAAACGCGGATTGGTTTTGCAAATGACATACAGCCGCCCTTTGCGCTTCACAATATGACAGTCCGGGTGGCGTTGTTTTGCACTGCGTAATGAATTCAGAACCTGCATTACTGGCCTCTCACATCAAGAAAGCGGCCAAAGCGCTGACGGAATTTCGCGGCGCTGCCCTCGCTGGAAAACGACTTCTGTTTCCCGGTATAAAACGGATGCGACTTCGCAGACACCTCAAGAGTGACATAGGGATATGTCTCTCCTTCAAGCTCAATTTCGCGATCGGTCTTGATTGTCGAGCCGACTTTAAAATACTCATTGGCGCTGGTGTCGTGGAAGACCACGGTACGGTAATGCGGATGAATATTGGTTTTCATAACGCCCTCATCTTGTATGTTATAACATAACAATATGCTAAGGCATTATTCCGCAGCGATCAACCATTCGCTTACCAGGGTTATTTCCTTATCTCTTTTTCGCAAAAGCTCAGCACCCCGCAGCGGCATAAAATAGAAAATATCGTTATTGGTGACGCATCATCGAATCAGGCACGCTGGCGCTATCTCATCTCATCAGGAGCGATCATCATGCGTTGTTGTTGTTATCCCTTCACTCATAAAAATGCCCTTTTCCCCCAGCACTCTGGAGATAACAATGAGCCTGACGACACTGCCCGTTCTCAATCTGGCGCACTATCACTCTGCCGCTGAACGCGATGTTTTTCTTGAACAACTGCGTCATGCCGCACGCGACGTAGGGTTCTTTTACCTGACGCATCACGGCATCGATGACACCCTTTCGCAGCAACTCCAGCATCAGGCCCGACGGTTCTTTGCCCTGTCAGACGCACAAAAACAGCAGGTGGCGATGGTCCACTCCCCGCATTTTCGCGGTTACAACCGCAGCGCTGCCGAACTGACACGCGGCCAGCCCGACTGGCGCGAGCAGTTTGATATTGGCGCGGAGCGTCAGGCGCTGCATCTGAATGAAGACGATCCGCGCTGGCTGCGCTTACAGGGGCCCAATCTGTGGCCGCAGGCGCTGCCCACGCTGAAACCGGTACTTCTGGCGTGGCAACGTGCGATGACGGAGATGGCAATGACGCTGCTGCGCGCATTCGCACAAGCGCTGCAACTGCCTGCGCATGCCTTTGATACGTTGTATGGCGACAAACCCAACGAACATATCAAGCTGATTCGCTATCCGGGCCAGCAGGAGACACAAAGCAGCACCCAGGGGGTAGGAGCGCACAAAGATTCCGGCTTCCTCAGTTTCCTGTTGCAGGATCAACAAAAAGGGTTACAGGTCGAGGTGCGTGAAGGTGAGTGGATCGACGCCGCCCCGCTGCCGGGCAGTTTTGTCGTCAACATTGGCGAATTACTCGAGCTGGCGACCAATGGATATCTGCGCGCGACCGTGCACCGCGTAGTTTCCCCTCCCGCCCATCAGGACCGCCTGTCGATCGCCTTCTTCCTCGGCGCCCAACTGGATGCGGTCGTCCCCGTCTACGATTTGCCGGAAGCACTGGCGCGAGAAGCGCATGGGCCGCAAAGCGATCCGCAAAATCCGCTTCTGCGCGATGTGGGCTGGAACTACTTAAAAGGCCGCCTGCGTTCGCATCCGGACGTCGCAGAGCGTCATTATTCCGATGTGCTTCGCGCCCGCAGCGAACAACTTATCGCCTGAAAACAATAATAAAGGAATCACACCATGAAAAATGCTGCATTCAAACTGGCAGGTATCGCGCTCTCTCTTTCTCTGGCCTGGAGCGCGAGTGCCGCGCCGCTGCGCATCGCGGCGGACCCGGTTCCCCACGCGGAAATTCTCAACTTTATTAAAAAACAGGACCCGTCGCTCGACCTGCAGGTGGTGGAACTCACCAGCGGAGTCAACGCCAACGAGCTGCTGGCAAATGGCGACGTGGATGCGAACTACTTCCAGCACGTGCCTTATCTGAAAGACCAGGAAAAGGCATTAGGCAAAACCTTCGCCGTGGCGGCAACGGTGCATATAGAACCGCTGGGGATTTATTCTCACAAACATAAAGATCTGAAATCGCTGCCCGAAGGCGCGACCATCGCCGTGCCGAATAACGCCACAAACTTAAGCCGCGCGCTGTTCCTGTTGCAAAGTAAAGGGCTGATTAAACTCGATAGCAAATTCAGCGACCCGGCGAGTACGCTCGCGACGCCGAAAGACATCGTCGAAAATCCCCATAACGTGAAGATCCTGGAGATCGAGTCACCGCAGATCCCGCGGTCGCTGGACGATGTCGATCTCGCCGTGATTAACGGCAACTACGCGCTGGAGGCCGGTTTAACACCCGCAAAAGATGCGCTGGGGCTGGAAAGCGCGGCCCATAATCCGTACGCCAATATTCTGGTGACTAACCCGCAGCTCGCCAAGGATCCGCGCATTAAAGAGCTGGCGAAAGATCTGACCTCACCGCAGGTTGCGGAATTTATCCGCCAGCACTACAACGGTTCGGTGATCCCGGTCAGTGCGCCCCAGTCATGATTACGCTCGACGGGCTGAGTAAACAGTACGCCGGAACAGGCCGACCGGCGCTTAACAACGTCTCGCTTCACGTCCCGAAGGGGGCGATTTACGGTATCCTCGGGCGAAGTGGCGCGGGAAAAAGTACGCTGATTCGTTGTCTGAATTTACTGGAGCGGCCCACGGCGGGCCGCATTCTGTTCAACGACGAAGATATCTTACGGTTCAATAAAACCCAACTCCGGGCGCATCGCCTGCGCACGGGCATGATTTTTCAACACTTTAACCTGCTTCATGCGCGGACGGTGGCCGACAACATCGCCGTTCCGCTGGAAATCGCAGGCGTGGCGAAAGCAGAACGTCAGCAGCGTATTGAAGAACTGCTGTTTTTAGTCGGGCTGGCGGATAAAGCGCAGGCATTTCCTTCTCAGCTTTCTGGTGGCCAGAAGCAGCGCGTCGGCATTGCCCGCGCGCTGGCGGCGAAACCGGATGTGCTGCTTTGCGATGAAGCCACCAGCGCGCTGGATGCCGAAACCACCGCCTCGGTGTTAACGCTGCTCGACACCATCAATCGTCAGCTTGGGCTGACGATTGTCCTTATCACCCATCAACTGGAAGTGGTGAAAAACCTCTGCGACCACGCAGCATTGCTGGAAAACGGTGAATTGCAGGAGAGCGGAAAAATTGCTGACCTGCTGGTATCGCCCTGGTCGCGTCTGCGTGAAATGCTGTTAGGCGATGCCGATGAAGAACGTCGCTTTCTGGCCCGTCATGGTATCAACGGGAGGCCTTTATGCGTGGTCGCATGAGCTGGGACGATCTTTGGCCCATTCTCCTCAACGGCACGCTGGAGACGCTGTATATGGTGGGTCTGGCGGCGCTGTTTACGGTACTGATCGGCCTGCCATTGGGCGTGCTGCTGTTTATTTCCCGCCGCCACGGGCTGGTACCGATGCCGCGTTTAAATGCGCTACTGGGCGCATTGGTCAACACCGGACGCTCGCTGCCGTTTATTGTGCTACTGATTGCGCTGATCCCATTCACCCGATTACTGATTGGCACAACGCTCGGCAGTACGGCGGCGATTGTCCCCATTACCCTTGGCGCATTTCCTTTCTTCGCGCGACTCACTGAAAATGCGCTGGATGAAGTCGATTCCGGGCGAATTGAGGCGGTGCTCTCAATGGGCGGCAACACCTGGCACGTGATCAGCAAAGCGCTGCTACCGGAAGCGCTGCCGGCCCTGCTGGCGGGGATCACCTTAACGGTGGTGATGCTGATTGGTTTTTCATCGATGGCGGGCGTGATTGGCGGCGGCGGTCTGGGCGATTTAGCCATTCGCTACGGCTATCAGCGTTTTAACGATCAAATAATGGTCGCGACGGTCGTGACGCTGGTCATTATGGTGCAGGGCGTGCAGATGATCGGCGATCGTCTGGTGCGTGCACTGGCACATCGACGATAATTTGCGCAATCAATCTCAGAATAACCCTATTGTTTAATAAGCTTATTATTTTGATGGGATATACTTGTCGTACTTTGCCACATTAAGGACAACGCTGTGACAACACGACATTTGGTGGGTCTGGTGACAGGCGTGCTCATTATGGCGATTTTTTTGCCCATTTTACTGAGCATCTGGCTGGCTCACCGTGAAGCGGACGCCCAGTTCAGGGATGAACAGGAACTCTATGCTTCTCGCGTGATGGCGCGCACGCTGCAGGTGCTGGATCAAGCGAAAGCCGCGCTCATCCAGATAGACGCCTCGAAAAATCCGGGTTGTAGCCCGCAGCAACTGCTTGAAATGCGCCGCCTCTCCTACTCCTGGCGCTATGTTCAGGAAGTGCTTTATCTTAAGGGCTCAACGCCGATATGCTCCTCGCTGGAGGTGCAAAGCGCCCCCGTCACCTACCCGGAGCCCGATCGCATCACTCCCGATGGCTACCGCACCTGGTTTACCGCGAAAAACGATCTTGGCCTTGACCATCATATGATTGCCATTGCCAGTAAGCAGCATATGGTGATTATCGACCCCCTCTCCTTTATCGACGTTATTCCCTCTGAGCTCAGCAATATTCAGTCAGCGCTTTTGGGCACGGTAAGAGACCGCGTGCTGGCGAGCAGTCAGCCTATTGATATCGCGGTGTTCAAACGTATGCAAAAAGAGGGGCTGGAAACCCTGACGGTCAATCACACTATCTACACCGTGCGGCATTATCCCGAGCTTGATCTGGCCGTGGTTACCTGGTCGCCAGTTCAACCGAAAGTCGCCAGCTGGCATCATCAGTTGCTTATCTGGTTACCGATTGGCGTCTTAATCAGTTTGCTGGCCGCCTGGTTTATTCTGCGCCTGTTACGACGTCTGCAATCGCCCCACCACCGCATGCTCGATGCCTTAAACGAATCGGCCATTACCGTTCACTATCAGCCGATTGTTTCGCTAAAAAGCGGGCGAATCGTTGGGGCTGAAGCGCTGGCGCGCTGGCAGCAAACCGATGGCAGCTATTTATCGCCAGAGATCTTTATTCCACTCGCCGAGCAAACCGGGCTTATCACAAGGCTCACGGAAACGGTGGTAAAAAACGTCTTTCACGATTTGGGGAAATGGCTCCATGTTCATCCTGATCTCCACATCTCCATTAATCTCTCGGTTGAAGATCTTCGTTCTGCAACGCTCCCTGAACTATTAAGACAGCAACTCAACCACAGTCAGGTGAAGCCCTCGCAAATTGCCCTGGAATTGACCGAGCGCGGTTTTGCCGACCCAACCACCACGCTGCCTGCTATCGCGAGCTATCGCAAAGCAGGGCACGCGATTTACATCGATGATTTTGGCACCGGATATTCCAGCCTGCGTTACCTTCAGGATTTAGAAGTGGACACGCTGAAAATTGATAAATCGTTTGTGGATGCGCTGGAATACCAGCAGGTCACGCCGCATATCATCGAAATGGCGAAAAGCCTGAAGCTGGATGTGGTGGCCGAAGGCATCGAAAACGCCTGCCAGCAGGAGTGGCTGTATCAGCACGGCGTGCATTACGGCCAGGGCTGGCTTTACAGCAAAGCGCTGCCAAAAACCGATTTTATTATCTGGGCCGAGGAGAATTTGCGCTCGCACTAAGGGCTATGCTTAAGGTAAAGCCAACGAGAAGGAGAGCGCGATGAACAAGCAAAACTGGCCTCTGGAAGACGTGCGTCACTGGCTGGAGCCCGGCCCGGTGGTACTGATCAGCAGCCGCTGGCAGGGCAAAAACAACATTATGACGCTGGGCTGGCACACCATACTGGAGTTTTCACCCTCGCTGGTGGGGTTGATGATTTCCGCCGGCAACGTCAGCTATTCCTTAATCCGCCAGAGTGGCGAATGTGTGATTAATCTGCCCGACGCCAGCATGGCGGATATCGTCTCCGGCATCGGCAACTGTCGCGGCGACAGCACCGATAAATTCGCCCATTTTGATCTTACGGCAGAAAAAAGCGAGCAGATCGCTGCGCCGGGCATTGCGGAGTGCCACGCCAGCTTTGAGTGTCGTCTGTATGATGATGCGCTGGTCGAGCGCTACAATTTCTTTATTTTTGAAGTGGTCGCCGCGCGCGTGAAGCCCGAGCCAGAATGGCCGCAAACGCTGCATTATACGGGCGGCGGGATTTTTCGCGGTGACGGCGAAGTGATTGACCGCCACCGCTTGTTTACCAAAGTCTCCTGACAAGCATCTGGCTGGCGGCACGCCGCACAGCCAGCCTGGCTACTCGTCGACGATGGGCAGGAAACCACCGTAGATCATGCGTCGTCCGTCAAACGGCATCGATTCCCCCAGCGCCTTCATGCGCGGGTCGTTCATCATTTTCTCATTCGCCGCATCGCGGACGTCTTTAGATGGGTATTCAATCCAACTGAAGACCACTTCTTCGTGCTCTTCGGCCTGCACCGCCATGCGAAAATCGGTCAGATTGCCGTTTGGCACATCATCCGCCCAGCATTCGACAATGCGGGTTGCGCCGAACTCTTTAAACAGCGGCGCAGCTTTTGCGGCCATCTCGCGGTATGCCTCCTTATTTTCCGCGGGAACAGCAACAACAAAACCATCAACATACTTCATCAGGTAAACCTCCGAAGTGACAGCGCAGCCAGAAAACCTGGCTGCGTCTGGTGATAAGTTTAGTTCTGCTGCCAGCTAAACGCGTAGCGCACCCGCCACGCCTGGAGCAAAAACTCCGGCGATACGCTGGGGCTCCATGAATCATCACCGCCGACGCCCATATGAAAAGCATCGAGATTCAGCCAGCAGCCGGGCTCTTCGCGTAGCAGGTGATGATGGCTGGTTTCATGCAACTGATGCTGGCTGTAGCGGCTCAGGCCAAAGTGGAAATGACCCTGCCAGCGATGGCGGCCGTAATTCAGTTGCCGGGTATCGCAGCGCAGCCCATTCTCGCTCGGGAATATATAGGGCGTGTGCAGCTGAGAAAACGGTAGCGTCCAGCGGCCCTGACGGGCGGCAAGCTGGCGATCGGGATAGTTTTCATGCGGCCCCAGGCCCAGCCAGCTTACCTGTGCTTCAACAGCGGTAAGCTGACAACTGAGGCCAATACGCGCCGGTTCGGGAATATCGCGGGCAACCTCAACCTCGATATCACCGTGCAGTACGCCCTGCGCATCTATCTGCCAGCGTTTGTGGCTGATAAACAGTACGTTGCCCTGGTATTCCCACACATGCTGCGTTTCAACGCTTACCGCATGAGCCTGTTGTTCCGCCCGACACAGCACGCAGCGCGACGTCATCGCGTACATCCCAGCCGCTTTCCAGCGCTCTACCCACGCGTTCGGGTCGATGCGCGTCACTTCGCTGACGCCGATATCATTATCCAGCGGCGCACGGGTGAAATTATCGCTGACCGGGGTCAGCAAACTTTCTTCTCCATCGCGCCACCACTGGCTCAGACACCCGCTGGCCCGATCGAACGTCCAGCGCTGTTGGCCGTGAATGACGCCAAACGCGGTTTCGCTGATCGCCAACTGGGGTGCAAAGCCCGCCGGGGGGACTTCTGGCAGCGCAAGCGGTGACGGCTGTCGCCACTGATCCCACGCGCATAAGTGTTCAGCTGGCGACCAGGCGGTGGCATCCTGCTGATACACCGCCACGTCGAGCCAGCTTTCGCCGCTCGGTAAAGTCGGAATGGAAAGTGTGATGCGCTGGGTGCCCTGCGGCGGGATATCCAGCATCTCTTCGCCGTGCGCAATCACCTCACCCTCGCACGTGAGCGACCAGCGCAGCTGCTCGTTATCCGTCTGGCGGAAGAGATACTCACTGGTCACCTCAATCACGCATGGCGCGGTACTCACCTGGCGGAACTGGAAAAATTGCTGCGCGCGCTGGGCTTCATACAGCGCCGGATGCGGTGTGCGATCCGGAAAAACCAGCCCGTTCATACAGAACTGGCGATCGTTTGGCGTATCGCCAAAATCGCCGCCGTAAGCCCAGAATGACTGGCCATTTTCATCGGTTTTGGTCAGCGCCTGATCGACCCAATCCCAGACAAAACCACCCTGCAAACGCGGATGCATACGAAACGCCTGCCAGTATTTGGCGAAGCCGCCAAAGCTGTTGCCCATCGCGTGGGCGTATTCGCACAGGATTAGCGGACGCGTCTCATCCGGCAGGCCGATCCACTTTTTAATCGACCACTTCGGCACCGCCGGGAAGGGTTGATCCTGATCGACGCGCGCGTACATTGGGCACACGATATCGGTCGCCGCACTATTCGCCCCGCCGCCTTCGTACTGTACCGGGCGAGAAGGATCGACACTCTTCAGCCAGCGGTAAAGCGCATCATGATTCGCGCCATGCCCGGATTCATTGCCCAGCGACCAGATAATGATCGACGGATGGTTGCGATCGCGGGCCACCATCCGGGTTACGCGCTCGCTCATCGCCGGAAGCCAAAGCGGATCGTCCGCCAGACGGCTCATCGGCACCATCCCGTGGGTTTCGATATTGGCTTCATCGACAACGTACAGGCCGTACTGGTCACAAAGCCGGTACCACAGCGGATGATTAGGGTAGTGAGAGCAACGCACCGCATTAAAGTTATGCTGCTTCATCAGTTCGATGTCGCGGCGCATTGTGGCTTCATCCACCGCCTGACCCGTTTCCGGGTGATGCTCGTGCCGATTTACGCCGCGAATGAGTAGCGGTTTCCCGTTCACCTTCAGCAGGCCGTTGCTGATTTCGACATGACGGAAACCCACATCGCAGGCTTCGGCTTCAATCAATTCACCGTCCGCGCGATGCAGCGCCACCACCAGCCGATACAGGTTTGGCGTCTCAGCGCTCCACAGCCTGGGCGCATCAACCGGCATCGCCAGCGTCAGACGCTCGGCCCAGCCTCCGCGCTCATCCACCACAGCGCTGCCGGGCGACTGGCTGCATTGGGCGACCTGCCGCTCGCCTTCCCACAACGTAGCGATCACTTGCGTCGCCGCAAACGCCCCCTCCAGCGTCACCGCCACGTTCAGCATCGCGTGGGTCAATTCGCCATTCAGCGCAGTCGTCACCTGATAATCTGCGATACGCGTCTCAGGCTTATGCAGCAGCGTGACGTCGCGGAAGATACCGCTCATCCGCCACATGTCCTGATCTTCCAGATAGCTGCCGTCGCACCAGCGCAACACCATCACCGCCAGACGGTTCTCGCCCGCGTGAAGATACGTGCTGAGATCGAACTCCGCAGGCAGTCGGCTATCCTGGGAATAACCCACCCACTGACCGTTGCACCAAAGATAAAACGCCGAATTGACGCCGTCGAAAATAATGCGCGTCTGCCCCTGCGCCAGCCACTGTGCATTAACCTGAAAGGTGCGTGAGTAACAGCCAGTCGGGTTATGTGCAGGTACCGTTGGCGGCGTAACCGGAATCGGATAAGTGACGTTGGTATAGATGGGCGTATCAAAACCCTGCATTTGCCAGTTCGAAGGCACTGGCATGGCGACGGCCTGCGGTAACTCTTCGTTAATCCAGCAATCGGGCACGGCTTCGGGAGAATCGAAAAAGCAAAATTGCCACTCCCCGTTCAGCACCAGGCGAGCCGCCGATACGGTGCCGTGCTGCGCGTCGATGCTGCAACGCCAGCTATTAAACGGTGGATGCGCCGCCAGCCGATGCCAGTGGGTAAGCTGCGGATTTTCCCAGTCGCGACGCGCCAGGCATTGTTGCAGCGATAATGAAGAGAGATGCGTCATTTCAACCTCTTTGCGAATAAACAAAATGTTACGCAGAGTGCCGAAACTCTCTCTATCAAAATCCGCTTAAACCTCATGGTTTTCATAGCCTTCGGGTCACTCAATAATGCGACTGAGTGTACCCTGAAGGCGACAAAGCAAGTGTGAGCGCGGCAATACTCTCAGGAAATTACCGCCGCGCTGCGCGTTCCGCTGGGTTGACGAAACCACGGCAGGCAAAGCTGAATTAAAGGGCCAATCGCCAGGGCATACAGCACGGTGCCAACGCCAAACGTACCGCCCAGCAGCACACCAATCACCAGCACCGACAGTTCGATCGTGGTGCGAATCACCCGCACCGACCAACCGGTACGCGCGTGCAGCCCGGTCATCAGGCCATCACGCGGCCCCGCGCCAAAGCCTGCGCCGATATACATCCCCGTGGCCAGCGCGTTCACCACGATTGCCGCAGCCAGCAGCGCGCTACGCGCCACCAGAGATTCCAGCGGCGGCAGAATAGCCAGCGTCGCATCGGCGGTCAGCCCCAGCACAATCACGTTACTGACGGTGCCCAGCCCCGGACGCTGGCGCAGCGGTATCCAGAACAGCAGCACCAGCACGCCGGTGGCGATAATCACCAGGCCGATATTCATCGACAGCAGGCTGGCGACGCCGAGATGAAATACGTTCCACGGATCGGCGCCCAGATCCGCACGAACAAACATCGCCGTGGAGACGCCGTAAAGAGCCAAACCGATATAAAGCTGGATAAGTCGACGGAGCATGATGCACCTCAGAATAAGCGTTCAGAACTTCATCATCGGTGAAAATGGCATTATGATTAATGACCAGTTTTTAAAAAGTGGACTGTATATGACACCGCGACGCTCGGCCACACACTCCTTGGTTCGCCTGCTTGGCCACTGGCAGGAGACCAATTCACGCACCCCGCTGTGGCGGCAACTGGCGCAGGCGCTGCGTTTGTTGATCCTCGATGGGCGATTACCGCTGGAGAGTCGTTTGCCCGGCGAACGTGAGTTTGCCACGGTATTGGGCGTCAGCCGTACCACTATCGCCAGCGCACTGGCTCAGCTGCGCGAGGAAGGTTACCTGCAAAGTCGCCACGGTAGTGGCTCGTGGGTGATGTTGCCAGAAGGCCGCCGCGAAATTCCGACCCGCATGTCAGCGCCGCAAGCGCTGGACCTCTCCACCGCCGCGCTGAGTGCCGGCGCAGAAATTCATCAGGCCTACAGCCACGCATTGACCATGCTACCGGAGTATTTGCATCACACCGGCTACGATCAGCATGGACTCATGGTACTGCGCGAAGCTATTGCGCATCGCTACTGTACGCGCGGCCTGCCGACAACAGCGGACGAGATTATGCTGGTAAACGGTGCGCTCAGCGGGCTGGCGCTGGTATTGCGCGCAATGACCGGGCCGGGCGATCGCGTGGTGGTTGAGAACCCCACTTACCCATTAGCGATTGCCGCGATTCAGGGCGCATCCTGCCGCCCCGTAGGTTTATCTTTGCCCGCGCAGGGCTGGGATACAGACGGGCTGGCGGCAACCATTGCGCAAACCGCGCCGCGTCTGGCGTGGCTGATGCCCGATTTTCACAATCCCACCGGTCGCTGCATGGACCACGCCACTCGACAGATTGTCGCCGATCTCTTTGCACGCACGCGCACCACGCTGGTGGTCGACGAAACGATGGTCGATTTATGGTACAACGCCCCGCCTCCCCCGCCGCTGGCGGCATTCAATGCCGATGCACCGGTAATTACCATCGGCTCTGCCGGGAAAAGTTTCTGGGGTGGGTTACGTTTAGGGTGGGTCCGGGCTTCAGCACGCACGCTCGCGTCGCTGATTCAGGCGCGCGATACGCTCGATCTCGGCTCACCGCTGCTGGAACAGTTAGCTGCACTGTGGTTACTGGAAAATAGCGATAATTTATTGCCTGCCCGAAGAGCGATGCTGGCGCAACGTCGCGACATGTGTGCCGCACTGATGCAGGATTATTTCCCGGCGTGGCGCTTTACCCAGCCTGAAGGCGGTCTCTCTTTCTGGGTTGAGCTGCCAGAGATGCTGGCCACGCAGTTTGCTGCCCGGGCGGAAAGCGTGGGAATACATCTGGGCACAGGCACGCGCTTCGGGCTGGCGGGTGCGTTTGAACGCAACCTGCGCCTGCCTTTTACGCTGCCGGATGAAACATTGCGTAATGCCTTTGAATTATTACAGCCGCTCTGGCAAACACTTTCCGGGCAGCAGAATACGCATCGCTTACGCAAAATTATATAAAGAGCTGCCTGTATTAATGCTGCGGTGGGATCGGGAAGCCCTTAAGGGAAATAATAAAATTATCGCCCTCTTTTTTTATTTTTGCTCCGGTATCGCACCAGTCCGAGGCAATACGAAAGAATTCATCACTGCCCACATTCCAGTTCAGACGGACATGTTTAGCATACCCCGAGCGTAGCAGCTCGCAGGCTTCGGTGTAGTTACAGGCGACAGAAGGTTGTTGTTTCATTTTTTCTTCTTCAGCAGTTTACGTAATGCTTTGATTTCTTTAGGCGTAAAAGCGGAAGTGTCCTCTTCCGTATGTTGACTGTCCACGTCATGTCCGGTTACGCCAGCCTCTTCGGTGGCAAACGCCAGTGCGATGAGTCGCTGCGTTGCCACACTTAAATTAAGGTCGTTGTCCTGTGCATAGTGGCGAAGCTTTTCTTTTAACGTCTCGTCAATTTTTACATTCAAAACGGCGCTGGTCATTTTTAACATTTCCCCTATAAAAGTTATTATCACTAATACAGGAATTTAAATAACCGATCCACAAATATATTTATAAGTGCAAATGTGAAAATATACCCCAATAATAAAGTAATGGACTTTTATGACAGAAGAATGACAGCCATATGACGAGAATATGAAAATAAAGGAGATAACCCTGAGAATAAAAGGGAAATAAGAGGCATTAAAACTGGGGGAGCTGAAATGGGTGGGGGCCCTGCCAGCTACATCCCGGCACACGCGTCATCTGCCCTGGCTGCTTCCTTCCGGACCTGACCTGGTGAACAGAGTAGCGTTGCGGGAGAACCAACAGAGCCCCCATTGAGAGCGTTAGTTACCTAACGCGCTGGCGCATTATCCCTGCTGCGCCATGTAATTGCAAGCCGTCTGCGGTTACCTGCTGGATTCTTGCGCAATCGCCCCTTCACAGCACGCAGGTTGCTGATTATGCTGAACGCTGGTTTATCAGGAACAGACTATGGACGCATTCGATTCCTTTCCCCAGCGAGTCTGGCAAATTGTCGCCTCGATTCCCGAGGGCTATGTCACCACCTACGGTGATGTGGCGCGTCTGGCGGGTTCGCCGCGCGCGGCACGGCAGGTTGGCGGCGTATTAAAGCGTCTGCCGGAAGGTTCTACTCTCCCCTGGCATCGGGTGGTGAATCGTCATGGCACGATTTCCCTCACCGGCCCTGATTTACAGCGCCAGCGTCAGGCGCTGCTCGCCGAGGGCGTGCAGGTATCAGGCGGCGGGAAGATTGATTTGCAGAAGTATCGCTGGATCTACTAAAAAAATGCCCTCGCGAGGAGGGCATTGAAAAACTTATGGGATTTGCGTCGGCGCCGGGTCCGAAGACGACGGGTTAACCTGGGTCGGCGACGTTGATGGCACCGTGGTTGCCGCTCCACCGCTCTGCTGCATCGGCACGGCCGTCTGCTGTACCGGAACCAGCGTCAGGTCAGCTTTGGTGCCGCCCTGGTTGATAATTGGCTGCACGGTATCAGTAATAAAGATCAGCTTATCATTCAGCGTAATGGCTGCACTCAACAGAATTCGGGCATTAGGCTGGATGTCCTTCGGGTTGAACGGCAGCACAAAGCTAAACGGAGCCTGTTTCCCTTCGGTACGCGTCACTTTCTGGGCGATAACTTTGGACGGCGCATCGGCGAGCGACGCATCAGAAACGGTAACGGTCAGCACCGCATCCGGTGGCAGAGCCACTTTCTGACGGATCCATACAGTACCCGTGACACTCGGCTGCTGAATCGCTGCTTGCGTAGCGCCCGCAGCACTCGGATTCGGCGCCGGAGTCTGGATGTCAGCACTTTTATCTGCACAGGCAGACAGGGCGACGGCGATGGCTATTCCACTTAACATTGGCACGATTTTCATTGCGTTCTCCTTTTCGCTCATGCATCCGCAGGATTTATTCCTGCCAGAGCGACCATTCATGACAGTCATAACAGGTTAAGTGTGGCATAGATCTCCTCATTTTTCCTGCAAAGTGCCCTTTATTCAGACTTTTGCACCCATCGGACCAGCTGCAAAACTGCGTTATACTGTGCTAATCCCTCGCCGCGGCGATGATACAAATTATTGAGGAAATTTATGAGTCAGGCGCTATCTAACTTACTGGCATTGTTGAATCTGGAAAAAATCGAAGAAGGATTATTCCGCGGGCAGAGCGAAGATTTGGGGCTGCGTCAGGTATTTGGCGGTCAGGTTGTGGGTCAGGCTCTCTATGCCGCAAAAGAAACGGTTCCCGTTGAGCGCCTGATTCACTCATTCCACAGCTACTTCCTGCGCCCCGGCGACAGCCTGAAGCCGATTGTCTATGACGTCGAAGTGCTGCGCGACGGTAACAGCTTCAGCGCTCGCCGCGTGTCGGCGATTCAGAATGGTAAACCGATTTTCTATATGACTGCGTCATTCCAGGCGCCTGAGCCGGGCTACGAGCATCAGAAAACCATGCCCGATGCCCCCGCGCCGGAGAGCCTGCCGTCAGAAACCGATATCGCCCGTTCACTGGAACATCTGCTGCCGCAGGTGCTAAAAGATAAATTCCTCTGCGAGCGTCCGCTGGAGATTCGCCCGGTTGAGTTCCACAACCCGCTAAAGGGCCACGTCGCGGAGCCAAAACGTCAGGTCTGGCTGCGTGCTAACGGGACGGTGCCGGATGATTTACGCGTACATCAGAATCTGCTGGGCTATGCGTCCGATCTCAACTTCCTGCCGGTCGCGCTTCAGCCACACGGCATCGGTTTCCTGGAAAAAGGCATGCAGGTCGCGACGATTGACCACTCCATGTGGTTCCACCGACCGTTTAATCTGAATGAGTGGCTGCTGTACAGCGTGGAAAGTACGTCCGCCTCGAGCGCGCGTGGCTTTGTGCGCGGCGAGTTCTATTCGCAGGATGGTGTACTGGTGGCATCGACGGTCCAGGAAGGCGTGATGCGTAATCGCGGTTAAGATGACGTCTGAAAGCAAAAGCCTCCGCAAGCGGAGGCTTTTTTTGTTAGCACTGATCAGGCGTTGTAGGCGTTTTCGCCGTGGCTGTTGACGTCCAGCCCTTCGCGCTCCTGTTCTTCCGGAACGCGCAGGCCCACGGTCAGGTCTGCCACTTTATAACCAACGAAGGCCACAATTCCTGACCACACAATGGTGATACCGATGCTTTCCAGCTGTACCAGCACCTGATGGCCCATGGTGACGCCTTCCGCGTAACCCACGCCGCCGAAGGAGGTAGAGGCAAAGATACCGGTCAGGATACAACCTACAATGCCGCACACGCCGTGAACGCCGAAGACATCGCAAGGATCATCCACACGCAACCAGCGTTTCAGTATAGTGACGCCCCACAGCCCGGCCAGACCCGCCACGATACCGAGGATCAACGCGCCGCCGACCCCGATAAAGCCACACGCCGGTGTAATGCCGACCAGGCCTGCAATCGCCCCGGAACACGCGCCCAGCAGCGACGGTTTACCGCGCAGCGCCCACTCACCAAAGACCCAGCCCAGAATCGCTGCCGCGGTTGCCACTACGGTGTTCACGAAAGCCAGACCGGCAATTTCGTTCGCCGCGCTCGCTGAACCGGCGTTGAAGCCAAACCAGCCGAAGTAAAGGATGGCAGTACCGATAAACACCATCGGCAGGTTGTGCGGTTTAAACGCTTCTTTACCAAAACCGACGCGTTTACCAATCAGGTATGCGCCCACCAGGCCAGCAACAGCGGCGTTAATATGAACCACCGTACCGCCCGCAAAGTCCAGCGCGCCGTGCGAGCCCAACAGACCGCCGCCCCACACCATGTGCGCAATCGGAATGTAGGAGAGCGTCAGCCAGATAACCACGAAAATCAGCACCGCGGAGAAGCGAATACGTTCCGCCAGCGCGCCGACAATCAGCCCTACGGTGATGCAGGCGAACGAGCCCTGGAAAGCAACGTGAATATACTGATAAAACGTGCCCATCGGCGCGGTTATCGCAATACCTTTCAACATCATCCAGTCAAAGTTACCGAAGAAGCTGCCGCCGGTACCGAAGGCCAGCGTGTAGCCATAAACCACCCACAACACGCAGACCAGTGCGAACGTCACTGCCACCTGCGTCAGCATAGAGAGGACGTTTTTCCCACGAATCAGTCCACCGTAAAACAGGGCAATTCCCGGAATGGTCATAAACAGCACCAGCGCGGTACAAATCATCATAAAGGCGTTATCGGCTTTATCGATCGTCGCCGGAGCCGCCATCGCCAGACCCGGCAACAGCGCCAGAGCCGCCAAACCGGTTTTCAATTTTGCTATTTTCATTTTCTCGATCCCTATCACTGTGCGCCAGGAATTACAGTGCCGCTTCGTCGGCTTCGCCGGTACGAATACGAATCACACGTTGCAGCTCGGCGACGAAAATCTTACCGTCGCCAATTTTTCCGGTGTACGCCGCCTTGCTCACCACATCCACGACTTCATCAAGCTGGTCGTCGGCAATCGCGACGTCAATCTTCACTTTCGGCAGGAAGTTCACGCTGTACTCCGCGCCGCGATAAAGCTCGGCATGCCCCTTCTGACGACCGAAGCCCTTCACTTCCGTCACGGTCAGTCCCTGAATACCAATGGAAGACAGCGCTTCGCGGACGTCTTCGAGTTTGAATGGTTTGATTACCACGGTAACCAGCTTCATAGATCCCCTCCAGTCAGAATTCGGTAATGGCTGCTGCTACACGAGATAGATAAAGCAAGGGGCGTGCCAGAAATGAAAAGTCACAAAAATAGGCGGTTAACGGCATGAGGCGAGAGGCCATGCACGCGTTTTAGCAAGAAATGAAAAAAAAACGCACCATGCGAGTGCATGGTGCGTGATTGAATTGCACGCGCTGGTGCGTCTGTTAGCAAATTGCTTAAAAAAAGTGCATCAGGCGGTCAGTGTTTCATCCTGCGCGCTGGCGGCGAGTTCTTCTCCAGCCAGTTGAAGCTGATACATCTGCCAGTAACGGCCTTTTGCTTCCAGCAGTTGCTGATGCGATCCCTGCTCCACCGCCTGCCCGCGATGCAGCACCATAATGGTGTCTGCGTCGACGATGGTGGAAAGCCGGTGCGCAATCACCACAAGCGTCGTGTGTTCACGCACGGCAGCCAGCGCCTGCTGGATAGCCTGCTCGGTACCGGAGTCGATATTGGCGGTGGCTTCATCCAGAATCAGCACCTGCGGGGTATCAACCAGCACGCGCGCCAGCGCCAGCAACTGTTTTTGCCCAACGGAGAGATTGTTCCCCTGCTCGCCCAGCGGCGTATAGATACCGTCGCTCAGACTACGCGCCAGTTCCGCCAGCTGCACCGTTTCCAGAGCCTGCCATACCTGCGCTTCGCTGATATCACGGCCAAGCGTGACGTTCGCGAAGAAAGAGTCGGCCAGCACTACGGGGTCCTGCTGCACCATCGCGACGCCCTGACGTAGAACCTGGTGGCTCAAACTGCCAAGCGGGCGCCCCCCCAGGCGAATTTCACCTGAATTAGGTGAGTAATAGCCCATCAGCAGACTGGCAAGCGTGCTTTTCCCGCTGCCCGTATGCCCCACCAGCGCCACAAAACTGCGCGAGGGAATCGACAGCGAGATATCCTGCAACACCATCCGGTCATCGCGGTAAGCAAAGGAGACGTTATCAATTTCAATATCGCCGCTTTCCAGCGGACGGGCATCATCGCCGTAGGTCTGGCGCGGCCTGTCCATCAGTTCGAATACGCGCTCCCCGGCCACCACTGCCTGTTGCAGCATTGACTGCTGAGTGGTGAGTTCAATCAGCGGTTCATTGAGTCGACCCAGATAGCTGATAAACGCATAAAGTACGCCCACTTCAATCGTGCCCACCGACGTAAAGCCAAACAGCATCAACAGACCGCACAGTATTAACGTAGAGAAGAGGCTCAGCAGCGGGCGCAGCAGGAAGCCATCGAGACGCAGCGTTTGCATACGCGCCAGATAGTGCTGACGGCTATGTTCGCCGATGCGCTCGCCAAAGCGCGCCTGCTGACGGAACTGCTGGATAACGCTCATGCCGTTGATCACTTCGTTAAAACCGTCGTTGATATCCGCCAGATACGTCCGCACGCGACGCACGATAGGCGTGCTGTAGCGTTGGTAAATCACCATCACCGTCAGCACCGCCGGGAAGATGCACACCGCCACCAGCGCCATGCGCCAGTCGAGGCTGAACATCGCCACCAGCATCGCGCCAATCAGCGCCGCGCTGCGCAGCACCGTCGCCACGACGGTGACGTAGAGATCGCGGATCACTTCCGTGTCGTTAGTGACGCGGGAAATCAGCTGCCCGACAGGTTGCGTATCAAACTCGCTCAGCGGCTGGCGCAGCGCGGCGTCCATCACGTCGCTTCGCAACTGTTGCACCACGCCGACCGCCGCGCGGTTAAACAGCAGCGATTGGTTATAGTGCAACGTTGCCGCCAGCAGTTGCAGGCCGATATACGCCGCCGCCAGCCCCGCAACGGTGCCCAGCGGCAACGTGTGTTTCGCCACCATATTATCGATGAAGTAGCTTATCAGCACCGGCCCCGAGACTTCCGCCGCTGCCGCAACCCATAGCATCACCACGGCAATAGAGAGCGGTTTGCGCCACGGTGAGCCGTAGGCCAGCAATCTTTTTAATGTCGGCCACAGTTGACCAAAATTACGCATCGGTCACCTCCGACGGTTCTTCATCCAGCGCCGCTTCCAGTTGCTGATAGCGATACATATCACGATACCAGCCCGGCTGCGTCACCAGCTGTTCATGCTGCCCGCGCTGGCACAGATGCCCGTGCTGCATCACGATGATTTCACTGGCTTCCGTCAGCGCCGACAGACGATGCGCGCTGATAATCACCGTGCGGCCTTCGCCCCACTGGCGCAGGTTATGCAAAATTTGGTGCTCGGTACGACCGTCCACCGCCGAGAGCGCATCGTCGAGGATCAGGATTTCTGCGTTGAGCAACAGCGCGCGCGCAATCGAAATGCGCTGCTTCTGCCCACCGGAGAGCATCACCCCACGCTCGCCCACTTCCGTGTCGTAACCCTGCGGCAGACGCAAAATATCCTCATGGACGCTGGCGAGACGCGCGACGTGTTCAATCTCTTCTTGTGTCGCGCCGGGACGACCAAGGGCAATATTATTTCCTACGGTGTCAGAAAAAAGGAACGGCGTCTGGCTGACTACCGCCAGGCGGCTGCGCCAGGCATCCAGTTTGAGTTTTGGCAGGGCGATACCGTGGAAATCGATTTCGCCTTTTTCCACGTCGAAGTGACGCTGAATCAGAGACAGAATGGTGGATTTACCGGAGCCCGTTGGGCCGCAAATGCCCAGCATCTGCCCCGGTTGCAGCGTGAAGTGGACTTTCGTCAGCGTCGCTTTTTCCGTTTGCGGATAATGGAACTGGTCAATGGCGACCTTCAGCACGCCGCGCCCGTCCGGCACCGATTCAGTGCCGTCATTGACCACCGGCGCTTCCATTAACATGGCACGAATACGGCTGTAGGCGGCACTGCCGCGCTCGACGATATTAAACATCCACGCCAGCGCCAGCATCGGCCAGATCATTAAACCAAGATACATCACAAAACTGGTCAATTGACCGAGCGTCAATGTTCCCTGCATCACCATCCAGCTTCCGCCGCCAATCGCCAGCAGGTTTGCCATACCGATGGCGATATAAATCGTCGGGTCAAAACGGGCGTCAATACGCGCCACGCGCATATTCTTCGCCCCGGTATCTGCCGCATCGGCGGCGAACAGCGCAGACTGGCGATCTTCCAGGCCAAAGGCTTTAATCATGCGAATACTGGTCAGGCTCTCTTGTGTGCGGTCGTTCAGGCTGGAGAACGCGGCCTGCGCCAGCTTGAAGCGGTTATGCAGCATGTCGCCATAGCGCTTAATCGCCAGCGCCATAATCGGCATCGGTAACAGCGCCAGCAGCGTGAGTTGCCAGCTAATTTGCGTGGACATCACAATCAACACCGCGCAGCCCATCACCAGCGAATCGACCAGCGTCAGCACGCCTTCCCCGGCGGCAAAGACCACGCGGTCAACATCGTTGGTGGCGCGCGCCATTAAATCACCGGTGCGGTGACGCAGATAAAATTCCGGGTGCTGGCGGCTCAACTGGCGATAAAAGTCTTCCCGCAGTTCGACCGCAAGCTGGTAGGACGCACCGAACAGCAGCACGCGCCAGACGTAGCGCAGCAGATAGACCACGATAGCAATCGCCACCATAAGGCCAATCCACATCCAGATGGTCGTTGCGGTGTAGCGTTGTTGGGTGACGCCGTCAACGACGTAGCCCACCACCTTCGGCGGGATCAGTTGAAGAATGGCGATAACCACCAGCAGCGCGACGGCGCCAAGATAGCGACGCCACTCCCGGCGGAAATACCAGCTTAATTGAGCAAATAATCGCACGCAGTAAAATTCCAGAGATAGTGTTATTCGATGGGAAGCGCAGTGGTGTATTTAATCTGTTCCATCGCAAAACTTGAGGTGACGTCCGACAGTCCGGGGACGCGATTCACCAGGCTTTTATAAAAATCATCGTAGCGTTTCATGTCGGCGACCTGTACCCGCATCAGGTAGTCATATTCGCCTGCCATACGCCAGAAGCCGAGCACCTCGGGCATCTGGCTGACTTCATTCACGAAACGACTATACCATTCACTGCTGTGATGTTGCGTTTTTATCAGCACAAACGCGGTGAGGCCGAGCCCCAGTTTCTCCGCATCCAGCAACGCCACGCGCCCAAGCAAAATGCCGTCATCTTCCAGCCGCTTGAGCCGCTTCCAGCAGGGTGTGGTGGTCAGATTAACGGCATCGGCCAGTGCCTGCAAAGAGAGGGTGCAATCCGTTTGCAGCAGCGAAAGCAGCTTGCGGTCAATTTTATCTAACATCGCCCACCTCAGGAGAAAATTTTTCTCCTGTAAGTCTATTTTAAAGTGGAGATAGCAACAATTTTTTCCGCATCTTTCGCTAAGCTAGGCACAAAATGACAAATGGAAAATCACCATGAACAGCACCTGGGTCAAAAACGCCATTAGCGAAATTAACGCCGATTATCAACGCAGCGCCGACACGCACCTGATTCGTCTGTCGCTGCCGGCGTTTCCCGGCATTCAGCTCTACTTAAAAGATGAAAGCACTCACCCAACCGGCAGCCTGAAACATCGTCTGGCGCGGTCGCTGTTCCTGTATGGCCTGTGCAACGGCTGGATCAAAGAAGGCACGCCCATTATTGAAGCGTCTTCCGGTTCCACCGCCGTGTCGGAAGCCTATTTTGCTCGCCTGCTGGGGCTGCCGTTTATCGCCGTCATGCCCTCGTGCACGGCCAAACGCAAAAACGAACAGATTGAGTTCTACGGCGGACGCTGCCATTTCGTGCAGAGCGCTTGTGAAATTTATGCCGCCTCCGAAACGCTGGCGCGTGAACTTAACGGCCACTATATGGACCAGTTTACGTTCGCCGAACGCGCGACCGACTGGCGCGGTAACAACAACATCGCCGACAGTATCTTCCGCCAGATGAGTCATGAACCGAACCCGATCCCTGACTGGATTGTGATGAGCGCAGGCACCGGCGGTACATCGGCGACCATCGGCCGCTACATTCGCTGTCAGGGGCATAACACGCAGTTAATGGTGGTCGATCCGCAAAACTCGGTGTTTATGGACTACTGGCAAAGCCGCGACGGCAGCCTGCGCAGCAGCGTTGGCAGTAAAATTGAAGGGATTGGCCGTCCGCGCGTCGAGCCCTCCTTTATTCCAGATGTTGTGGATGACATGCTGCGGGTACCGGATGCGGCAAGCGTCGCCACCGCACAATGGCTGGAAAGCCAGTTAGGCCGCAAGGTTGGCGCATCCACCGGCACCAACATGTGGGGCGCATTGCAACTCGCGGCACGGATGCATAAAGAGGGGCGCAGCGGGTCAATCGTGACGCTGCTGTGCGACAGCGGCGAGCGATATCTGGAAACCTATTACAACGCAGAATGGGTAAAAGAGAATATCGGCGATCTCGCACCGTGGCAGGCGGAAATTGAGTGCCTGCTGGCGAGATAATTTGCCCTTAATGCCTGATGGCGCTTTGCTTATCAGGCCAACCAAAGGGACAGGTCGGGTGAGCGTAAACGCCACCCGACTGGTTGCTCAGGGTAAATACGTCAACGGGCCACCTAAAATACTGATGTCATCAGAGGTGGAAATAAATCGCTCTTCTCCCGACAGATGCCACACGCCTTCCGTTTTGACGCCAGACTCCAGATCTTCCACGGGCTCGTCATGGTACCAGGCTATCTGCACCAGCCCTCTGTAACATACGCGGTAATATCCTTCCGTCATCATGTTGCCCTCCGTAAATGTGCCAGATAATTATGATCTGTATTATTTGTTATACAAATGTAACAGCATTTAATGTCTGTTTTCTGGCCAATCCCTTGATTTATTTATGACAAAAAAAGCCGGGCTTTCAGGGCCCGGCTTGCTGGAAAGGTCTCATTATTCGGGGGAATAAGGAAGGTTGGGTTTGTCCAGCCAATGAGTCAAATAGTGGGAGACCGCCTGGTTCTGGCAGTGTCCGATAACCGGTAGGTGCGGCAATGCCGCTTTCAGCTGCCCCATCGCGTTGCCCATCACCAGGCCACGCCCGACCAGGCTCAGCATTTCGCGATCGTTCATGGCATCGCCAAACGCCATACATTCCTGCATCGTCAGGCCAAGATGCGCGCTAAGCACCGTCAGCGCCGCGCCCTTGTTGCAGCCAACTGGCAATACTTCCAGACAATCCACCGCCGAAAAACAGAGATGCGCACGATCGCCCAATGCCTCTTGTAGCTGAATGCTCAGACGCGCAAGATCATCGTGATCGCCGCAGAAACAGATCTTGGTCACCTCATGGGCCGGGATCTGCCGCAGATCGCGCAGCTGATAGTGAAAGCCGCTGTACATATGCGCCTGCAACATTTCGGGAATCGCTTTGCCGGTGAACCAGCCGTTATCGTTGAAAACATGCATGCTGGCGTGGGTTTCCCAACGGGCATGCAACACTTCATCGGCCACGTCCGGAGAGAGATCGCTGCGATGCATGACATCGCCGTGCAGAGAGTGAACGCGGGTTCCGTTGCCGGTGATCAGGAACGCATCGAGCGCCAGTTGATCAATCAGCGGGCGCATTTCAAGAACATGCCGACCCGTGGCGAAGGTCAGCGTAATGTCGCGTTCGCGCAGGCGCTTGAGCGTGGCGATGGTCTCATTACCCAGCCGATGATCGGGCATCAGCAGAGTGCCATCCATATCAAATGCCGCCAGTTTTGCCATTTTATCTCCGCCTGTGATCCCGCTCTCTTGCGTACCAGTATTGCCTGAGATATACGGAAGTAATACTGAATTGTTCATATTTATTGTTCCGGGTTTTTATGCGACTGCTTAACCGATTAAACCAGTTTCAGCGCCTGTGGCTGCCCTCTTCCGGCGCGCCGCAGCAGGTCACCATTGCCGATCTCGCGGCGCGCTGTTTTTGTAGTGAGCGACACGTCCGCACCCTGTTGCGTCAGGCAAACGAGGCGGGCTGGCTCAGTTGGCAGGCGCAGTCCGGGCGCGGGAAGCGCGGTACGCTAACCTTCCACACGACACCGGACGCACTGCGTAATGAGATGATGGAGCTGGCATTAAACAGCGGTCAGCAACACAATGCGCTGGAGCTGGCACAGCTGGCGCCGGTGGAACTGCGCGCGCTGCTGCACCCTTTTCTGGGCGGCCAGTGGCAGAACAATACGCCGACGCTGCGTATCCCTTACTATCGTCCGCTGGAGCCACTGCATCCTGGGTTTTTAGTGGGTCGCGCCGAACAGCATTTAGCCGGGCAAATCCATTCCGGGCTGACCCGTTTTGGCCGCGATACCGCCCGCCCGGAAGGCGATCTTGCGCATCACTGGGAGGTTTCAGCGGATGGGCTGCACTGGCAGTTCTATATTCGCTCCACCCTGCACTGGCACAATGGCGACCCTATCGAAACGCGACAACTCAGGCAACGGCTGGAAATGCTGCTGACGCTGCCCGGTTTACGCAGACTGTTCGCCAGCGTGGAACAAATCGCCCAGCCCCACGCCCAGTGCCTGAGCTTTACGCTTGCTCGCCCGGATTACTGGCTGGCGCATCGGCTGGCAAGCTATTGCAGCGTGCTGGCGCATCCGGACGATCCCACGCTCGGTAGCGGCCCGTTCCAGCTGAAGATCTTTGAGCCTGAGCTGGTACGTCTGGAAAGCCACCATCGTTATCATCTGGGGCATCCGCTGTTGCAGGCGATCGAGTTCTGGATCACCCCACAGCTGTTCGAACAGGATCTCGGCACCAGCTGCCGTCATCCGGTGCAAATCGCCGTCGGCGAAGCGGAAGAGCTCAGCCAGTTGCGGCTGGTGAGCAACAGCATCAGTCTCGGCTTTTGCTACCTGACATTTCGTCAGAGTTCACGGCTCTCAAAAGCGCAGGCACAGCGGGTAATTGCGCTGATTCATCACAGCGGCCTGCTGCAATCATTGCCGGTGGATGAAAACCTGATTACCCCCAGCCAGGCGCTGCTTCCCGGCTGGGCAATTCCGCCTGTGCCGGAAGACGACACGCCCCTGCCGCCGCGTCTGACGCTGCATTATCATCTGCCTGTTGAATTGCACACCATGGCCGAAGAACTGAAGCGGGCGCTGGCGCAGCAGGGCTGCGAACTGACGCTCTGCTTCCACGATGCGAAAAGCTGGGACGATTATCCGGATCTTGATCAGGCCGATCTGCTGATGGGCGATCGGTTGATTGGCGAAATGCCGGAATACACGCTTGAGCAGTGGCTGCGCTGCGATCCGTTATGGCCCGCCATACTGAGCGAGTCACGTTACTCCGCGCTGATTACCGCGCTGGATGCCGCGCAGGCGCAAGCGGACGAGACACAGCGCATCGCGGCGCTAAAAACCATCTTCACCCTGTTAATGGAAGAAGGCATGCTCACGCCGCTGTTTAACTATCAATATC
Organism: Pseudocitrobacter corydidari; assembly: GCF_021172065.1. Taxonomy (NCBI): domain Bacteria; kingdom Pseudomonadati; phylum Pseudomonadota; class Gammaproteobacteria; order Enterobacterales; family Enterobacteriaceae; genus Pseudocitrobacter; species Pseudocitrobacter corydidari. The sequence continues at coordinate 2,583,129 of NZ_CP087880.1, forward strand.
AAATCAGCGCGCCGCCGGGGGTAAACGGCATTCACCTCAACGCACGCGGCTGGTTTGATTTCACCCAGGCCTGGCTGCCGCCATCAACGCGGTGAAGAAGCTGGTCGCCACGCTGCCCGCGCGTTACCATAGCGTCTTTATCGTCATCAACAGGAAATGCTATGAAACGCGCGGTTGTCGTCTTTAGCGGCGGACAAGATTCCACTACATGCCTGGTGCAGGCGCTCCATCAATATGATGAGGTCCACTGCGTCACTTTTGATTATGGTCAGCGTCATCGCGCAGAGATCGACGTCGCCCGTGAACTGGCATTAAAACTGGGCGCGCGTGCTCATAAAGTGCTCGACGTCACCCTGCTTAATGAACTGGCGGTCAGCAGCCTGACGCGTGACAGTATTCCGGTGCCGGACTATGAACCGGACGCTGACGGTATTCCGAATACCTTTGTGCCGGGACGCAATATTCTGTTCCTGACGCTGACGGCGATTTACGCCTATCAGGTAAAGGCCGAAGCGATCATCACGGGCGTTTGTGAAACCGATTTTTCCGGCTACCCGGACTGCCGCGACGAATTCGTGAAGGCGCTGAATCACGCGGTGAACCTCGGCATGGCGAAAGATATTCGTTTCGAAACGCCGCTGATGTGGCTCGATAAAGCCGAAACCTGGGCGCTGGCGGACTACTGGGGCAAACTCGACCTGGTGCGCAGCGAAACGCTGACCTGCTATAACGGGATTAAGGGCGATGGCTGCGGGCATTGCGCGTCCTGTCATCTGCGGGCAAACGGGCTGAACCACTATCTGGCGGATAAAGTCGGCGTGGCGGCAGCGATGAAGCAGAAAACCGGGCTGAAGTAAACGCGGTGGGTTGCCGGGGGCGCTGCGCTTGCCCGGCCTGGCGGCCATGTGTAGGCCCGGTAAGCGCAGCGCCACCGGGCAATGCGCACTTACGCGACCATCTGCTCCAGGTGTTCGCGTAACTCCCCTTCCAGAGGCAACGCCTTCTGCGTTTTCAGGTCAATGCAGACAAACGTAATCAACGCATCCGCCACTACCTGCCCTTCCGGGTCCAGCGTCACCACCTGGCTTAACACGCCGCTTTTCCCGTTTAACTGCTCCACTTTACTGGTTACCGTGAGTACATCGCTCAGCACCGCCGGGCGGCGGTAGTTAATATTGATATTCACCACCACAAAGGCGATATGGTGCGCGGTCATCCACTGGAAACTGGCGCTGTTTTCCAGCCCATCCCAGCGGGCTTCTTCCAGAAACTCCAGATACCGGGCGTTATTAACGTGCTGATACACGTCCAGGTGATACCCGCGAACTTTAATTTTTGTCTGCATAGCGCCATAGCCTTACATGTTATTAGAAGAGTCAGAGGTCACACCACTGGTATGACCTCTTTAGTCTGGCAAACTTTGACGCCAGTGCAAGCCGCGAGAAGCAATTAAAGCGTGAGGTGGCTCAAATTACGTTCCACCAGCGAGTTGCCCATTCCCGGCACCTGCTTCAGGTCATCCACCGTTTTGAACGGGCCATACTCCTCGCGGTAGCTGACAATGGCCTGCGCTTTCTTCAGCCCCACACCGTTCATTGCCTGCGCCAGTTCTTCCGCCGAGGCCGAGTTGATGCTGACTTTACTGCCGCCTTCATCATCGGTTTTCGCGGCAGGCATCGCTTTCGTCTGTTCGGAACTGGCCTTCGCGCTTTGCGTCACCGTCGGTTTTGCCCCGGCAGTGGAAGCTGCCTGTGCGCTTAAACTCATCCCCATGCAAGACATGACTGCGGCAATCGCCAGCATTTTGATTCCACGTTTCATACTGATTTCTCCTTGTTGATTGATAACGAAGCCACCATAGCGAGGTGCGAAAAACAATTCAAAAGGCAGATTTCAAATGTGGAAAAGGCCGCGAAAGCGGCCTTTGAGGTGTGCATCGCATTACAAATTAATGCGAGGGGGGTTCCGATTATTGTTGCTGATCGACGATGTCGCCCATCTTAATCTTCGCCGCTTTACGCAGGTTGCTCATCAAGGCTTCGAACGCGATTTGCGCGTTGTTCTGGGTGATACCCTGAACCATCGCTTTCTTCTGCGCTTCCGGCATTTCGCCCGCTTTCACTTCATCCAGTGCCAGCAGAACCACGTTGCCCTGCATGTCGTTGCCCATACCGAAGCTTGGTTTGCCGGGCTGCGGTAACGGCAGTTCGAAGGTTGCCTGGCTCAGCGGATCCTGACCGGTACGGCTCAGGGTTTTGGTTTCGCCAAAACGCAGACCAGCAACTTTCATCGCCTCGTCGCCTTTACCGTCTTTCAGCGCAGCCAGCAGTTTTTCAGCATCGAGCTTCGCCTGCTGCTCTGCTTTGTTGTGCTTAACGATATCGGTCACCTGCGCTTTTACTTCGTCCAGCGGTTTCACGCTTTCTGCTTTGTGCTCAGCCACACGCAGAACAAAAGCACGATCGCCATCGACGGTGATGATGTCGGAGTTGTTACCCGGCGCGCCGTTTTCGCCCACCAGGCCACCGTTGAAGATAGCATCGGTAACCGGTTTGAAGTTCAGCTCAGCCGGGACGTTGTCGTGACCGAACCAGCCGGTCACCGCCGCTTTCACACCCGCAACCTGCTCTGCGCTCGCAAGAGAGTCGTTGTCGCTGCTGGCGGCATCACTCACTTTCTGCTGCAGGGCATAGTAGGCATCCAGCGCTTTTTCCTGTTTCACTTTGACAGCGATTTGCGCGTGAACATCTGCCAGCGGTTTCACCTGTTCCGGCTGGATATCGTCCAGACGCGCAATCAGGAAGCCCACGGAAGATTTGATCACGCCAGAGAGCTGACCTTTTTCTTTCAGGCCCGCGTCTTTCAGTTCCGGCACGGTAGCGGAATCTTCCAGCCAGCCCATGTCGCCGCCGTTACGTTTAGAGATAACGTCGGTAGATTTCTCTTTCGCAATCGCTGCAAAATCGCCGCCGTTGTTCAGCTCATCAAGGATGGCTTTAGCATCGGCTTCGGTTTTGGTCTGGATGATGCTGTAACGTTTACGCTCAGGCTGAGTGAACTCATCCTTGTGCTGGTCGTAGTAGGCCTGTACGTCCTCTTCAGACGCGGAAGACGGCATGCTCGCCGCATCCAGCTTGATGTAGCTGACGCGGAACTGCTCCGGCGCAACAAACTGACCTTTGTTCTGTTCGTAGTAGCTGGCAATTTCCTGATCGCTTACCTGCTGCTTCGCGGCCAGCGCGTTGACGTCGATGGTGGCTTCACGCACCAGACGCTGCTGGGAAACCAGCGCGGCCAGCTGGTCGGTTTCACCCGGCAGCATAAAGTCGGTACCCGCAACGGCGCTAATCAGCTGGTTAGTGGTCAGCTGGTTACGCAATGCCTGCGCGTATTGATCGGCGGTCATGCCCATTTGGTTCACCAGCGCGTTGTAGCGGGTGTTATCGAATTTACCTTCGTTCTGGAAGGCCGGGGTCGCGAAGATTGCTTTACGCACCTGTTCGTCGCTGATACCGAGGCCCAGCTCTTTGGCGTATTGATCGAGCAGCGCTTCGTCCACCAGGCGGCTCAGCACCTGCTGACGCATTGTTTTGATGTAATTTTCGTTGGCCGCCAGTTCGGAGAATTGATCGCCCATCTGCTGCTGCATACGGTTACGTTCGCTGGCAACAGCGTTTTCAAACTGACTACGGCTGATTTCCTGGCCATTCACTTTCGCGGCATAGTTGTTACCGCCGCCGATCAGATAGCCACTTACGCCGGTCAAAATGAACGACACAATAATGATACCGAAAATTACCTTGAGCACGACGCTATTGGCTGCCGTGCGTAAATTGTCCATCATGGTGTAACAACACTCCGCTGTAGGTGACTTTTATACCCGTCCTGCCGCAGGTTGCTGACAACCCGGCAAATTCAGAGCAAATACCTCGTGCAGCATAGCACGTCTCGACCGCTGCGCGTGAGGCCGTATTTTGACAAGAAAACGGGGCCGTTGTCAGCCCGAAACGCGTAGAAACTCGCAGAAAGTGGCATTTTGGACATAAAAAAAGGCACATCGTTCGATGCGCCCTTGTACTGTTTCACATTCCCAAACGGGAGAGCGATCAGTTTACCGCGTCTTTCAGTGCTTTACCTGCACGGAACGCCGGTACTTTCGCAGCAGCGATGGTGATCTCTTTACCGGTTTGCGGGTTGCGGCCAGTACGGGCAGCACGCTCTTTAACGGCAAAAGTACCAAAACCTACCAGCGCAACATCATCCCCGGATTGCAGAGATTCAGTAACAGAAGCAATTAAAGCGTCTAACGCACGTCCAGCCGCAGCTTTGGAGATATCCGCACCCGCAGCAATTTTGTCAATCAGTTGAGATTTATTCACTGTTCTCTTCCTCTCTTTATTATTTATATCGCACCTGAATCCTTCACGGTGCAACGCGCAGCAGTTATATCAGGACTGTCATGCCCTTACAACAATAGTTGTCGATAACAGTCCTGTCAGCGTCTTAAATTAGCGAGACAAAAAAAGGCTGGCAAGTGTGTTTTCACCTGCCAGCCCTGTTTTTATTGACGCTCTTTGCGCGAGGTCACTATTTTACGGTTACAACCTGCATGCCAGTAGGCTCATTTTGCAGCGCAAGGGCCAGAACTTCCTCGATACGTTTCACCGGGTGAATATCAAGATCGGCCAGAACGTTGTCCGGAATCTCTTCCAGATCGCGCTTATTCTCATCAGGAATCAGAACAGTCTTAATACCGCCACGGTGTGCCGCCAGTAGTTTTTCCTTCAGACCACCAATCGGCAGCACCAGACCACGCAGGGTAATTTCCCCAGTCATTGCCACATCGGCGCGAACCGGGTTGCCTGTCAGGCAAGAAACCAGCGCTGTACACATGGCGATACCGGCGCTTGGGCCATCTTTCGGCGTTGCCCCTTCCGGCACGTGAACGTGGATATCGCGTTTTTCGTAGAAATCCGGGTTGATACCCAGTTTTTCTGCACGCGCGCGTACCACGGTCAGCGCAGCCTGAATGGACTCCTGCATGACTTCGCCCAGCGAACCGGTATAGGTCAGCTTGCCTTTACCCGGCACACAGGCGGTTTCGATGGTCAGCAGATCGCCGCCCACTTCCGTCCATGCCAGGCCAGTCACCTGACCGACGCGGTTTTCGTCATCCGCACGACCGTAGTCGAAGCGTTGAACGCCGAGGTAGTCATGCAGATTGTCGCCGTTAATATCGATGTGCTTCAGGGATTTATCCAGCAGCAGCTGTTTCACCGCCTTACGGCACAGTTTCGAAATTTCACGCTCAAGGCTACGCACGCCCGCTTCACGGGTGTAGTAACGAATGATGCCGACAATCGCGCTGTCGTCCACCGTCAGTTCGCCTTTTTTCAGGGCGTTACGTTCGATTTGCTTCGGCAGCAGGTGCTGTTTGGCAATGTTCAGTTTCTCGTCTTCGGTATAACCGGACAGACGAATCACTTCCATACGGTCCAGCAACGGCGCCGGAATATTCATGGAGTTCGAGGTCGCAACGAACATTACGTCGCTGAGATCGTAATCCACTTCCAGATAGTGATCGCTGAACGCCACGTTCTGCTCTGGATCCAGCACTTCTAATAAGGCAGAAGCCGGATCGCCGCGCATATCGGACGACATTTTGTCGATTTCATCGAGCAGGAACAGCGGGTTTTTAACGCCCACTTTCGCCATTTTCTGAATCAATTTACCCGGCATAGAGCCGATGTAGGTACGACGGTGACCGCGAATTTCCGCTTCATCACGCACGCCGCCCAGCGCCATACGAATGTACTTACGTCCAGTCGCTTTAGCGATAGATTGACCCAGAGAGGTTTTACCCACCCCCGGCGGCCCAACCAGGCACAGAATCGGGCCTTTTATTTTGTTCACACGGCTTTGAACCGCAAGATACTCAAGGATACGGTCTTTCACACGCTCAAGGCCGTAATGGTCGGTATCGAGGATTTCCTGCGCCTGACGAAGGTCTTTTTTGACCTTGCTGCGCGCATTCCACGGCACCTGCACCATCCAGTCGATATACCCGCGAACCACGGTCGCTTCGGCTGACATCGGTGACATCATTTTCAGCTTCTGCAGTTCGGCTTCGGTTTTCTCTTTCGCCTCTTTCGGCATTTTCGCCGCGTCGATCTTACGCTTCAGCGCTTCGTTTTCGTCCGGCGCGTCGTCCATCTCGCCGAGCTCTTTCTGAATCGCTTTCATTTGCTCATTCAGATAGTACTCACGCTGAGATTTTTCCATCTGCTTTTTGACGCGGTTGCGAATGCGTTTCTCAACCTGCAGCAGATCGATTTCCGACTCCATCATCGCCATCAGATATTCAAGGCGTTCGTTGATGTCGGACATTTCGAGCACAGACTGTTTGTCCGCCAGTTTCAGCGGCATATGCGCAGCGATGGTGTCTGCCAGACGTGCAGGGTCGTCGATGCTGTTCAGCGACGTCAGCACTTCTGGTGGGATTTTTTTGTTTAGCTTGATGTAGCCTTCAAACTGGCTAATCGCGGTACGAACCAGCACTTCCTGCTCGCGTTCTTCGATATCCGGTGATTCCAGATATTCCGCTTTTGCCGAAAAGTGTTCCCCGTTATCCGACAACGTGGTGATACGCGCACGCTGCAAGCCTTCAACCAGCACTTTGACAGTGCCATCCGGCAGCTTCAGCATTTGCAAAATAGAGGCCACGGTCCCGACGGTGAAAAGATCGTTTACACCCGGCTCATCCGTTGATGCTTCTTTCTGCGCGACCAACATGATTTTTTTATCATGATCCATGGCGGCTTCAAGGCAACGGATAGATTTTTCCCGCCCTACAAATAAGGGTATGACCATGTGCGGATAAACCACCACATCGCGCAACGGCAATACGGGGATTTCAATGCGTTCAGAACGCTCAGGATTCATAGAGCTCTCTCTTAGTTTAATGTCCGCCAGGTAATCAGATGACACAAGTGTGCGTCATGCCATCATTAACATGTATGTCAGTATATGGGGATGTATTCCACACATTCAACGCCATGATTACGGAAAAATAAAAGGGGAGATAAAATCCCCCCTTTTTGATTAACTGATTGTATGAATTGGCGAATTATTCACCAGAGGCTTGCTGCGCTTCCGGCTTACCGTAAATCAGCAGAGGCTTGCTCTGGCCGCCAATCACCGACTCATCGATAACCACTTTTTCGACGTCTTCCATAGAAGGCAGATCGTACATGGTATCGAGCAGTGCGGCTTCGACGATAGAGCGCAGACCACGCGCGCCGGTTTTACGGATCATCGCTTTCTTGGCAATGGCATCCAGCGCTTCATCGCGGAATTCGAGATCCACACCTTCCAGATTGAACAACGCCTGATACTGTTTGGTCAGGGCATTTTTCGGCTCTTTCAGGATCTGAATCAGCGCCTCTTCGCTCAGCTCATTGAGCGTTGCAACCACCGGCAGACGACCAATAAATTCCGGGATTAGACCAAATTTGATCAAATCTTCCGGCTCAACCTGCGTCAGCAGTTCGCCTTCGCTGGCTTTATCGGTTTTCGATTTCACGGTCGCGCCGAAGCCGATACCGGAACCTGTTTCTACACGGTTAGCGATAACTTTATCGAGGCCCGCAAATGCGCCGCCGCAGATAAACAGAATCTTGGAGGTATCAACCTGCAAGAATTCCTGCTGCGGATGTTTACGCCCACCCTGAGGTGGAACGGCAGCGACGGTGCCTTCAATCAGTTTCAGCAACGCCTGCTGTACGCCTTCGCCCGAGACGTCACGAGTGATAGACGGGTTGTCAGATTTACGAGAAATCTTATCGATTTCATCAATGTAAACAATGCCGCGCTGGGCTTTCTGTACATCGTAATCGCATTTCTGCAGCAGTTTCTGAATGATGTTTTCGACGTCTTCACCCACATAACCGGCTTCGGTCAGGGTGGTGGCGTCAGCCATGGTGAACGGTACGTCCAGCAGGCGTGCCAGCGTTTCAGCCAGCAGCGTTTTACCGGAACCGGTCGGGCCAATCAGCAGAATGTTACTTTTACCCAGTTCAACGCCGTTGCTGGTATCACCGTTGCGCAGACGTTTGTAGTGGTTATACACCGCTACAGCCAGGACCTTTTTCGCCTGTTCCTGACCGATGACGTAGTCATCCAGGTGATGGCGAATTTCATGTGGCGTCGGCAATGCACTACGTTCACGATGCGGCGCCACTTCTTTAATCTCTTCGCGAATGATGTCATTACACAGATCAACACATTCGTCGCAGATATACACTGACGGCCCGGCGATCAGCTTACGCACTTCGTGCTGGCTTTTGCCGCAAAAAGAGCAATACAACAGTTTGCCCGAACCATCTTTGCGTTTATCTGTCATGAGTCAAAACCTCTTTTTAAGTTCTTTGTGCCGCATATGACGACGCAAATGCCATTCTCAAGCGCAAGCCGCTTCGCAAGCGTTGTGCCGCCCATACATAGTATAGCGGCACACTCACGCTCTGGGCATCAATTACGATGGGTCAGGATGGAGTCGACCAAACCGTACTCTACCGCCTCTGAAGCAGACAAGAAGCGATCGCGTTCGGTGTCGCGTTCGATCTGCTCAAGAGATTGACCCGTGTGGTGAGCCATAAGTTCATTCATGCGCCCTTTCACTTTCAGGATTTCACGAGCGTGGATTTCGATATCCGTCGCCTGACCCTGATAGCCGCCCAGCGGCTGGTGAATCATGACGCGCGAGTTTGGCAGGCAGAAACGCTTGCCTTTCGCCCCTGCGGTCAGCAGGAATGCGCCCATGGACGCCGCCTGGCCCATACAAATGGTGCTCACGTCCGGCTTGATGAACTGCATGGTGTCATAAATCGACATCCCGGCGGTGATGACGCCGCCTGGGGAGTTAATGTACAGGTAAATATCTTTTTCCGGGTTTTCCGCTTCCAGAAACAGCATCTGCGCTACGATCAGGTTCGCCATGTGGTCTTCCACCTGGCCGGTCAGAAAGATAACGCGCTCCTTAAGAAGACGGGAGTAGATATCAAAAGAACGTTCACCGCGTGAGGTCTGTTCGATGACCATCGGCACCAGGGCCATATGGGGTGCAAAGTTATCTCGTTCGCCACTGTATGACATTTCCGTCTCCTGGATAAAAAAATGAAACCTGCTGTACTGCCTGCTCTGCTGTACTCATAGTACCTTGTGGACGGTTTACCAGCCATCGCAGCTAATACTTCCCCTTTTATGGGGACGAATCCACCCTATTTCAAGCATAACAATATTTTGCCGTTACGCTAACACCGAAACTGTGTTTTATCACGCTTACGCTGTCTATCAGTGCGATAAAAAAAACCCGCTGCCGGAAGGCAACGGGTTTTTGCTCAAACTTTAAACGCAGGAGGCGAAATTACGCCTGCTGGTTCATCAGTTCGTTGAAGGAAGTTGCTTTTTCAGACACTTTCGCTTTTTCCAGAACCGCTTCAACAGCCTGTTCTTCCAGAGCGACGCTGCGCATGTTTTCCATCAGTTCTTTGTTTTTGCTGTAGAACTCGATCACTTCTTTCGGATCTTCGTAGGCAGACGCCATTTCTTCGATCAGAGTCGCAACGCGAGCTTCGTCAGCTTTCAGTTCGTGGGTACGAATCACTTCGCCCAGCAGCAGACCAACCACTACGCGACGTTTAGCCTGTTCTTCGAACAGTTCACGCGGCAGTTCCATCGCTTGTTGCTGGTTGCCACCGAAACGCTGAGCAGCCTGGCGACGCAGAACGTCGATTTCGCTGTCAATCAGGGCAGCCGGAACGTCGATTTCGTTCGCTTTTACCAGACCTTCGATCGCCTGAGTTTTAACACGGTTACGTACTGCGCCTTTCAGCTCACGTTCCATGTTTTTACGCACTTCTGCGCGCAGACCTTCAACGGAACCATCTTCAACGCCGAAACGTTTGATGAATTCAGCAGTCAGTTCCGGCAGTTCACGTTCTTCAACTTTTTTCAGGTTGATAACGAATTTCGCTGCTTTACCTTTCAGGTTTTCAGCGTGGTATTCTTCCGGGAAGGTAACGTCGATGGTGAACTCTTCACCGGCTTTGTGACCTTTGATACCGTCTTCGAAGCCCGGGATCATACGACCCTGACCCATTGCCAGTACGAAATCAGTCGCTTTGCCGCCTTCGAATTCTTCGCCGTCTACAGAACCGGTGAAGTCAACGGTAACACGGTCTTCAGCGTCAACTGCACCGTCTTTGTCTTTCCAGTTCGCCTGCTGTTTGCGCAGGGTGTCCAGCATGCCATCAACGTCGGCTTCGGTCACTTCAACAACCGGTTTTTCAACTTCGATTGCGTCCAGGCCTTTCAGCTCAACTTCCGGATACACTTCGAATTCAACCGCGTAGGTGAAGTCTTCGCCCAGTTTGTATTCGCCCGGAACGTAGTTCGGTGCGCCAGCCGGGTTGATTTTTTCTTTGATGATCGCATCAACGAAGTTGCGGCTCATCAGGTCGCCCAGCACGTCCTGGCGAACAGATGCGCCATAACGCTGAGCAACAACATTCATTGGTACTTTGCCCTTACGGAAGCCGTCAATGCGTACTTTTTTCGCTACGTTGACCAGCTCGCTTTTTACAGCAGTTTCGATGCTGTCAGCAGGGATAGTAATCGTTACGCGGCGGCCAAGGCCCTGAGTGGTTTCAACTGAAACTTGCATCTTGTTACCTCAAAAAAATCACAGTGCTCGGTCAACTCTGAGTTTTGCCTCGCAATACCGGGATGTTCTCTTTAAATCAGATTCACATTCCGTGTCGCCAGAATCATCCCGAAGACATTCCGAAAAATAAGACGCGCATTATAGCGGCATCACTGATATGAGTCGAGAACGGTTGTTATGCCTGGATGCGGCTTTTTTCACAATTCCCGGCGAATTTTTGTCTGAAAAAGGTCAAACAGGTCCATTTTTCAGACAAAACAAAACGGCCCGCAGGCCGTTTTCTCATAAATCTGTACGCAACATACTGGAAAAGTTCCGTTAGTTGCAAATGCCTTTTCTACGCGAGACTGCCCGCGCCACGACAAGGTGGTGATGCGACGACTGTATCCTGTAACCCCTCCCACTCTTTACGCGTGTAGGTGTGCAACGCCAGGGCGTGCACCGTGGAAGCCAGCTCCTCCGTTAAAGTGCCATAGATCATGCGATGGCGATTGAGAAAACGTTCACCGGTGAAACGATCGCTGACCAGCACCACTTTGAAGTGGCTTTCAGAACCCGCCGGCACGTTGTGACGATAGCTCTCATCCGTCACTTCGAGGAACACTGGTTCGAACGCTGCCCTTAATTTTTCTTCTATATGTTCACGTATCATCATGAAGTTACTCCTCCGACAACGTTGAGATGCCGTCTATCCCTTTAAATGTTAGCCGCTTTTACCGTTTCCATTACACAAAGACAACAAAAAATTAGCGTTTGTCTGATGTGAACCGGCAAACCAATGGCGTTAACTGCCTTCTCACGCCTTTTACGCCTCACGCCGAGGTCATTGTTGCGGCGCAAGGTTATAAAACGCACAACACGATGAATTTACATGCATTGCCTACTTCCCCTTGCCGTTGGCGATGTTATGATGGCGGGAATTTTCAGTAAACAATGCGTTTGAGAGCCTGAACATGTTAAAAAAAATCCTCTTTCCCTTAGTAGCACTGTTTATGCTGGCAGGTTGCGCCACGCCGCCGACCACCATTGAAGTGTCACCTAAGATGACTCTGCCGCAGCAGGATCCCAGCCTGATGGGCGTAACCGTCAGCATCAACGGCGCTGACCAGCGTCAGGATCAGGCGCTGGCCAAAGTCACCCGCGACAACCAGCAGGTCACCCTGACTGCCTCTCGCGACCTGCGCTTCCTGTTACAAGAAGTGCTGGAAAAACAGATGACCGCGCGCGGTTATATGATTGGGCCTAACGGCGCGGTCGACCTGCAGATCATCGTCAGCAACCTGTACGCTGATGTCTCTCAGGGCAACGTGCGTTACAACATCGCGACCAAAGCCGATATCGCCATCATCGCGACCGCGAAGAACGGCAACAAAATGACTAAAAACTATCGCGCCAGCTACTCCGTAGAAGGTGCGTTCCAGGCATCGAACAAAAATATCGCTGATGCGGTGAACAACGTTCTGACCGATACCATTGCCGATATGTCTCAGGACACCAGCGTCCACGACTTTATCAAGCAAAACGCGCGTTAATCCCACTAAACTGACCCGACGCCACGTCGGGTCAGTGCTATAAGAACATGTCCAGCCATTATTTACGTATTTTCCAACAACCTAAATCGGCCATTCTGCTGATTCTTGGTTTCGCCTCCGGTTTACCCCTTGCGCTGACCTCCGGGACGCTGCAAGCGTGGATGACCGTCGAAAACATCGATCTGAAAACGATCGGCTTCTTCTCGCTCGTCGGCCAGGCTTACGTCTTTAAGTTTCTCTGGTCGCCGGTGATGGACCGCTACACGCCGCCGTTCCTGGGCCGCCGCCGCGGCTGGCTGCTAACCACGCAATGTTTGCTGTTAATCGCGATTGCCGCGATGGGCTTCCTGGAGCCTGCCTCGCAGCTGCGCTGGATGGCGGCGCTGGCGGTGGTGATCGCCTTCTGTTCCGCTTCGCAAGATATCGTCTTCGATGCCTGGAAAACCGACGTGTTGCCTGCGGAAGAACGCGGGGCAGGCGCGGCAATCAGCGTGCTCGGCTATCGCCTGGGGATGCTGGTTTCCGGCGGTCTGGCTCTGTGGCTGGCCGATAAATGGCTGGGCTGGCAAGGCATGTACTGGCTGATGGCGGCCCTGCTGGTACCCTGTATTATCGCCACCCTGCTCGCGCCGGAGCCCAGCGATGTCATTCCTGTGCCGCGCAGCCTGGAACAGGCCGTTGTTGCGCCGTTAAAAGATTTCTTTGGTCGCAACAATGCGTGGCTGATTCTGCTGTTGATCGTGATGTACAAGCTGGGCGATGCCTTCGCCATGAGTCTGACCACCACCTTTTTGATTCGCGGCGTCGGTTTTGATGCCGGTGAAGTCGGGATGGTGAACAAAACCCTCGGCCTGTTCGCCACCATTGTTGGCGCATTGTACGGCGGCGTGTTAATGCAGCGCTTAACGCTGTTCCGGGCGTTGCTGATTTTCGGCATCCTGCAAGGCGCATCGAACGCGGGTTACTGGCTGCTGTCGGTCACCGATAAACATCTCTTCTCGATGGGCGCGGCGGTATTCTTTGAAAACCTGTGCGGCGGGATGGGAACCGCGGCGTTTGTCGCGCTGCTGATGACGCTGTGTAACAAGTCGTTCTCAGCCACCCAGTTCGCCCTGTTATCGGCGCTTTCTGCCGTGGGCCGCGTCTACGTGGGGCCTATCGCCGGTTGGTTCGTTGAAGCACACGGCTGGCCGACCTTCTATCTGTTCTCGGTTGTCGCCGCCGTTCCGGGAATTTTACTGCTGCTTGTCTGCCGCCGGACTCTGGAATATACCCAGCAAACCGAACAGTTTATGCCGCGCAGCACCTTCAGCGGGGGCTATCGCTTTGCCCTGCGTCTGTTGCTCATTGGCGCACTGTTGTTAGGCGCGTGGCTTATCATGCTGATAATCGATGCGCTGGATCTGGCGTCACTCCCCTTCTCGACCAGCGTTCTGGAAGCCGGGGCATTGATTGCCATTGCCGGGGTTTTAGTCGGTTGCGTTCTCGATTATCTGGCGCTACGTAAAACGCATCAGATGTAAATCATGCGAGTCCTTTGTAATCACGATATGTAATTATTTTGGACTCCCATGAACCAACTGGGTAATTTGTTGTTTCGTGCCTTTTAGAATTCTGGAAATTACTGGAACCAATAAAAAACACTTTATTTCGTTAACCGATTCAGCATCCACACTATTATTTTTCTTTTACTGATTTGTCGCTTATTTGATGATTAATTGTTAATTATTTGTATATTATTGACAATGGTTATACCAATTGACATTTCATATCATCCTTTTATCCCTCTTTCGTTATAACACCCACCAAATCGGCGATCCGCCTGAAAAATAGACACAATTGGCAACATATGTGACATCAACGGCAGAACCCAGTAACAGATAACTGACAGAGAGCCATTCGCATTTACAGTAATGTAACTTTCCCGTAAAATACCCACACGCTTTAAGCGCCACCAAACCCCGTGGAATTGAGGTCGTTACATGAGACTCAGGAAATACAATAAAAGTTTGGGATGGTTGTCATTAATCGCAGGCACGGTTTTACTCAGTGGTTGCGATTCTGCACTTCTTGACCCCAAAGGACAGATAGGACTGGAGCAACGTTCGCTCATACTGACGGCTTTCGGCCTGATGTTGATAGTCGTTATTCCCGCCATCTTGATGGCAGTTGGTTTCGCCTGGAAGTACCGTGCGAATAATAAAGATGCGAAGTATAGCCCGAACTGGTCACACTCCAATAAAGTGGAAGCTGTGGTCTGGACGGTTCCTATCCTGATCATCCTGTTCCTCGCCGTACTGACGTGGAAAACCACGCACGCACTTGAACCAAGCAAACCGTTAGCCCATGACGAGAAGCCTATCACTATTGAAGTGGTTTCTCTGGACTGGAAATGGTTCTTCATCTATCCGGAACAGGGCATTGCTACCGTTAACGAAATCGCTTTCCCGGCGAACGTTCCGGTGCAGTTCAAAGTGACCTCGAACTCCGTGATGAACTCCTTCTTCATCCCGCGTCTGGGTAGCCAGATCTACGCGATGGCCGGTATGCAGACTAACCTGCACCTGATCGCGAACGAGCCGGGTATCTATGACGGTATTTCCGCCAGCTACAGTGGCCCGGGCTTCTCTGGTATGAAGTTCAAAGCCATTGCGACGCCGGATCGTGCCGCGTTCGACCAGTGGGTCGCGAAAGCGAAACAGTCTGCGAACACCATGGATGACATGGCGGCATTTGAGAAAGTGGCTGCACCGAGTGAATACAACAAGGTGGAGTACTTCTCCAGCGTGAAACCGGATTTGTTTAAGGCTATTACGGGCAAATTTATGTCTCACGACACAAACATGAACATGTCACACCCGGCAGGCGAGCATGCAGCGCATGAAGGGATGGAAGGCATGGACATGAGCCACGCGGAAGCCGCTCACTAAGGGGCCGAGGAAGAAAACGATGTTCGGAAAATTGACACTGGATGCAGTGCCGTTCCATGAACCAATTGTCATGGTAACGATAGCTGCAATTATCGTCGGGGGACTGGCGATACTGGCAGCGATCACTTATTTCGGTAAGTGGAGCTACCTTTGGAAAGAGTGGCTGACCTCGGTCGACCACAAACGCCTTGGCATTATGTATGTCATCGTCGCTATCGTCATGCTGCTGCGTGGCTTTGCCGACGCCATCATGATGCGTAGCCAGCAGGCGCTGGCGTCTGCTGGCGAGGCGGGCTTCCTGCCGCCGCACCACTACGATCAGATCTTCACCGCTCACGGTGTTATCATGATCTTCTTCGTGGCGATGCCATTCGTTATCGGTCTGATGAACCTCGTGGTTCCGCTGCAGATTGGTGCGCGTGACGTTGCGTATCCGTTCCTGAACAACCTGAGCTTCTGGTTCACGGTTGTCGGTGTGATTCTGGTTAACCTTTCTCTGGGCGTCGGTGAGTTCGCACAGACCGGTTGGCTGGCGTATCCGCCGTTGTCGGGAATTGAGTACAGCCCGGGCGTCGGGGTCGATTACTGGATATGGGCATTGCAGCTCTCCGGTGTCGGTACAACGCTGACGGGTATCAACTTCTTCGTCACTATCATCAAGATGCGTGCACCGGGCATGACCATGTTCAAGATGCCGGTATTTACCTGGGCATCACTGTGCGCCAACATCCTGATTATTGCTTCCTTCCCAATTCTGACGGTTACCGTCGCGTTGCTGACCCTGGATCGCTATCTGGGCACCCATTTCTTCACCAATGATATGGGCGGCAACATGATGATGTACATCAACCTGATTTGGGCCTGGGGCCACCCGGAAGTGTACATCCTGGTTCTGCCGGTGTTCGGTGTCTTCTCCGAAATCGCGGCGACCTTCTCGCGTAAACGCCTGTTTGGCTACACCTCACTGGTGTGGGCGACCGTGTGTATTACCATCCTGTCGTTCATCGTTTGGCTGCACCACTTCTTTACGATGGGTGCGGGCGCGAACGTAAACGCCTTCTTCGGTATTACCACGATGATTATCGCCATCCCGACCGGGGTGAAGATCTTCAACTGGCTGTTCACCATGTACCAGGGCCGTATCGTATTCCACTCAGCCATGCTGTGGACTATCGGCTTCATCGTGACCTTCTCAGTCGGCGGTATGACCGGCGTACTGCTGGCGGTACCGGGCGCAGACTTCGTGCTGCACAACAGCCTGTTCCTGATTGCGCACTTCCATAACGTCATTATCGGTGGTGTGGTCTTCGGGTGCTTCGCAGGTCTGACCTACTGGTGGCCGAAAGCCTTTGGCTTCACGCTGAACGAAACCTGGGGTAAACGCGCATTCTGGCTGTGGATCATCGGCTTCTTCGTGGCGTTCATGCCGCTGTACGTGCTGGGCTTTATGGGTATGACCCGTCGCCTCAGCCAGCAGATTGACCCGCAGTTCCACACCATGCTGGTTGTTGCAGCCTGCGGTGCGGCACTGATTGCTCTGGGTATCCTGTGCCAGCTGATTCAGTTCTACGTGTCTATTCGCGACCGCGACCAGAACCGTGACCTGACCGGTGACCCATGGGGTGGCCGTACGCTGGAGTGGGCAACCTCTTCCCCGCCTCCGTTCTATAACTTTGCCATTGTGCCGCAGATCCATGAACGCGATGCATTCTGGGAAATGAAAGAGAAAGGCGAAGCGTACAAACAGCCTACGCAATATGAAGAAATTCATATGCCGAAAAACAGCGGTGCGGGCATCGTGATTGCCGCCTTCGCGACTATCTTCGGTTTCGCCATGATCTGGCATATCTGGTGGATGGCAATCGTCGGCTTCGCGGGCATTGTTATCAGCTGGATTGTGAAAAGCTTCGACGAGGACGTGGATTACTACGTGCCGGTCGCTGAAGTCGAAAAACTGGAAAACCAGCATTTCGATGAGATTTCTAAGGCAGGGCTGAAAAATGGCAACTGATACTCTGGCGCATAACGCCCACGCGCACGAACATGGGCACCACGATGCAGGCCCGAATAAGGTATTCGGTTTCTGGATCTACCTGATGAGCGACTGTATTTTGTTCGCCTGTCTGTTCGCGACCTATGCCGTGCTGATGCACGGCACAGCAGGCGGCCCGACCGGTAAGGACATCTTCGAACTGCCGTTCGTTCTGGTGGAAACCTTCCTGCTGTTATTCAGCTCCATTACCTACGGCATGGCGGCTATCGCCATGTACAAAAACAACAAGAGCCAGGTCGTTTCCTGGCTCGCTCTGACCTTCCTTTTCGGGGCAGGGTTCATCGGGATGGAAATCTATGAATTCCATCACCTGATTGCTGAAGGTATGGGCCCGGATCGCAGTGGCTTCCTGTCCGCGTTCTTCGCGCTGGTGGGTACCCACGGTCTGCACGTCACCTCTGGTCTTATCTGGATGGCGGTGCTGATGATTCAGGTTTCCCGTCGCGGGCTGACCAGCACTAACCGCACCCGTATCATGTGCCTGAGCCTGTTCTGGCACTTCCTGGACGTGGTGTGGATCTGTGTGTTCTCTGTAGTTTATCTGATGGGGGCGATGTAATGAGTCATTCTACCGATCACAACGGCGCATCCCACGGCAGCGTGAAGTCCTATATGACGGGCTTTATCCTGTCCATCATCCTGACGGTTATTCCGTTCTGGATGGTGATGACGGGTTCAGCGTCGCCGGCGGTGATTCTGGGAACCATTCTGGTAACGGCGGTGGTGCAGATTCTGGTACACCTGGTGTACTTCCTGCACATGAACTCGAAGTCTGACGAAGGCTGGAACCTGACTGCGTTTGTCTTCACCGTGATCATCATTGCCATCGTGGTTGTAGGCTCCATCTGGATTATGTGGAACCTGAACTACAACATGATGGTTCACTAAGAGCGGCGAGTATGATGTTTAAGCAATACCTGCAAGTAACGAAACCAGGCATCATTTTTGGCAACCTGATCTCCGTGATCGGCGGTTTCCTGCTGGCCTCCAAGGGCAGCATCGATTACCCGCTGTTTGTCGCGACGCTGATTGGCGTGTCTCTGGTGGTCGCCTCGGGTTGTGTATTCAACAACTACATCGATCGTGACATCGACCGTAAGATGGAACGTACGAAAAACCGAGTGCTGGTCAAAGGACTGATGGCGCCTAAAACGTCGCTGGTCTACGCCACCTTGCTGGGTATTGCTGGCTTCATGCTGCTGTGGTTCGGCGCTAACCCGCTGGCCTGCTGGCTGGGCGTGATGGGGTTTGTGGTTTATGTCGGCGTTTACAGCCTGTACATGAAACGCCACTCCGTCTACGGCACCCTGATTGGCTCTCTCTCCGGCGCTGCGCCGCCGGTGATTGGCTACTGCGCGGTGTCCGGTACGTTTGACAGCGGCGCGGCTATCCTGCTGGCGATTTTCAGCCTTTGGCAGATGCCTCACTCCTACGCCATCGCGATTTTCCGCTTCAAGGATTATCAGGCGGCGAACATTCCGGTTCTGCCGGTGGTGAAAGGCATTTCAGTGGCGAAGAACCACATCACGCTGTACATCGTGGCGTTTGCTATCGCTACCCTGATGCTGACGCTTGGCGGCTATGCAGGTTATAAATACCTGATCGTTGCGGCGGCCGTCAGCGTGTGGTGGCTCGGCATGGCGCTGCGCGGTTATAAAGTGGAGGATGATAAAGTCTGGGCGCGTAAGCTCTTCGGCTTCTCCATCATCGCCATCACCGCGCTCTCTGTAATGATGTCCATCGACTTTATGGTCCCGAACTCCCAAAGCCTGCTGACGTACGTCTGGTAAGGTTTGAAGGATGTGAAAAAACCCGCTGCGGCGGGTTTTTTATTGCTGACAATGTGCGTTTTGTTCTTGCCGGATGCGGCGTACAAAACCTTGCGAATTCAATATATTGTACAGACCTTGTAGGCCTGATAAGCGTAGCGCATCAGGCAATGTTGCGTTGATCATCAGTCTCAAACTCGCTGCGGCGGGTTTTTTTATTGCTCGCCGTAGGCCGGATAAGGCATCGCCGCCATCCGGCGTTTTTACGGCAAGTGGAAAGAAAATCCCCCGGGCCTGTGAAAATGTGTTCGCCCTTATCCAGATATTCCTTCGCATAGTGCAATCCGCCTCAACGTACTGCCATTGGCATACATCAGCCCCAGATTCGACCAGGCGCCAGCAGCGCCTCACCCTCTCCCTGTGCAGCGGCTAACGTAAACCATTTTAAGGCTTCCTGAATATCCGGCGTTGTATAGTATCTGGGCTGATAATATTCCCAACCCAGCAATGCCTACGCTTGCGCATCGCCATTATTGGCCATATCGCGCAGTTCAATCATAAGGTTAGGACCAGGTTCTTTAAGCACTCCCTGATCATACAACTCGCGCGCTTTTCCTTCTGCCAGACAACCTGATGACAGCATCAGGCTACAAAGCAGTAAAATCCTATTATTGAATTTCACCTATTGCCTCTTAAAAGCTAGCTTACTTTAACTCCCATAACTTACGCGTTTCGACTTTAAGCTCGGGTAAGCCACTATTTTCATCAATATCCACATCCGTCACTTTTACCATTCCTGGATGCTGAGCATCTGGCTGGAAGAGCGCATCAGCCGTAGTACCTTCCTGAAGGCTAATATGCATTGAGAAAGAAGGCATTGTTTTAATCCATTGCCCCTGCTGGATGTCGTAGAGATAAACCACTCGCCATGCACTACTCCACCAGTCGGGGATCAGCGCAACGCGATCGCGGCCACTTCCATCCAGATCTTTTATGGTTTCAACAGCCCCTACCAGGCACTGCCTTATTTTCACGGGCTGTATCTTAAGGTTGCTATTCCACAAGTTGCACTGACATGCGTAGGAACCATCCTCATCACCCAGACATGCGCCGCCTGTAAGCGGATTCTCTTCCGTCATCCAGGCGTAGCTGCTGTTTTTGCCATCAAACTTTCCTTTTGCAACGAGATAAGCGAGATCTTTGTTTTGATTGGCCTGCGTAATATTGTCCGTTTCACTGACAATTCGCCACCCATTAGCCCCCTTTTTAACTAAAAATTCAGCGGGATAGTACTGTTGTTTGTCACTGGTTAATCCAGCCTGTTTAACAAAATTTACACGCAGAATATCGGTATTCTTATCGATGTCGAAACGGTCATAGATTTGTATTTTTATTTTATCAACAATACTTTGATCATATTGTTTATTTTTATTAAGGAAATCATGAATATTAGAAATAACGGTTTGTGAGGTCATTTCCTCGCCATACCACTTCACTTTGTCAGCATAAAGAGAATCTGATTGCACGCCTTTTTCGGCATTCAAAACAGCATTCCACCGGTAAATCAATGCGCTAATTTGCTGTTCATCCGCTGGCGTGATTGTCCTTTGCGCAAAGGCGGTTGGTATGGAACACAGCAGGAGTAAGCATATGCTCCAGAATTTAATACTATTCGTAAACACCATCGTAATCCTTTCAAAAATGTTTAATTAAAACCATCTTGTAATCTTACTGGACCAGCGTCAAACTTCCCGCCTTTAATAAATCTACATCTTTGTCATTAATTTTTGCCGTCGCATGGGTCATTTCAAAGGTCAGCTCACCACAAAACGCGTTATCCTCAATATGCAGCAACGTGGATTGACTTAACGAATTATGTTCATACCCTTCCAGGTTGCGATTGAGCGTATTCATGCCAAACGGAGCAAACGACGCGCTATCTGTCAGTACCGCGCCTTTTCGATTTTTGATGTTTAAACCCACACGCATGTTGGCAACTTCGCCAATACGGTTAGTATCAACTTGCAGATGGAGCTGGCAGGCGTAGCTATCGTTTTTACCACCGGTAAATGTGCCGACCTGTTTAAACGTCAGCACAGGCAGCTCATTACTTCCCTTTTCGCGGGCCTGCTTATCTTTTTCACAGATGGCTAAAAAGCCGTCAATACGCCCCACCCTGCTCTGCCCTTGATCAAAATAGTCTGCGGCCAGTTTGCAGTCGGTCTGCACATATTGTCCGTTGGTATACATCCAGGCCAGATAACGCCACGCAATGGCGCTCCCCTGCTCTTTCGCCGTATCAAAAAGCTGGAATGCTTTGACATAATCAATATCAACCTGTTCGCCAAGATAATAAATCACGCCGAGATTGATTAATGCCTCTTTGTTACCCTGCTTCGCTGCCCGTTCATACCATTTGAGCGCTTGCTGAATATCCGGTTTAACGCCCTTCTCTCCCGTTGCATATAAAATCCCGAGGATATTCTGGGCGTCAGGCTGGCCCAGTTCCGCCGCCTTACGATACCACTTCATTTTAAACGAATCTTTATTATCAACATTAATGAACCCGGCATCATAAAGCTGGCCGACCAGAAAAGTAATGTCAGGATCGTTATCTTTCGCCCAAAATTCAGCAATATTCAATACATCTGATTTTGAGAAGCCCAGACGATTCATTAGAAGTTCATTTCCCGTATTGACATAACTCATCACCATCTGGAGAAAGGCAAAACGCTTTGCCGGATCTTTCATTGCCGCATCTTTCGCAGAATAGATCTCATCAATGAGTTCATTAAGCGTTGCCGCGTCAACGTGGATATTCTCTTTATTTACTTTATCGGCGAGCACCTGGGCGCGGGTTGCATTCTGGGCAACGCCTTGCCCGTACTGATAGAAATAGCGTGCATTGTAGCAGCCGTAGTTACCACCGAGATCGCAGGCTTGTTCGTAGTAGCTCAATGCTTTTTCAACCTCAACAGGCACCGAAACACCGTATTCATACACGAAACCCAGCGTGGCGAGCGCTTCAGGGTCTTTCGCCTTAGCCAGCGCCTGAAGCCCGGCCAGCGCTTTAGTCTCGCCGCTGGCAAGTGTAAGATAATATCCCTCAGCATCATCGGCAGCCTGGCATACCACGGAAACTGACAATACTAAAAACAACCAATTCCATTTATTTATCAACATCCACTCGCCCTTGAATTTATTTTTTGATGACACGAATTAGATTTAAATTATATTTAAAGAGATTTATATTCACCCGACAGATATTTACACAATCGAAATCGAGGGTAATAAACCACAGAAAAATAACACTTCTACCGATCGTAAAAGTGTATTCCCATCAAAAAATACATTTATTTACTGGACTGAACGAAATTAACTCACCAGCATTTCCCGCGCGCTATACAGTAAATCAAGATGATCGCGGCACAGCGCATCCAGCGACGTACGCGACTGATGACTGGTTAAGCTCAACGCGCCCCAGTAGAGCCCTTCTCTGTCGGCCAACGGTACGGCGACCACCAGCATGCCGATTTCAAACTCCTGCTCGATGGTGGCATAACCCTGCTCGCGCACCAGCGCAATACGCGCCATCAGCTCATCAATTTCAACGGCGGTGTACGGCGTGCGGCGTTCACGTTTGATTTGCCGGAGCACCGCCTCGCACTCTTCTTCCGGCAGCGACGCCAGCCATAAACGCCCGCCCGCCGTGCAGTACACCGGCACGCGTTCGCCGAGGCGCACGGACGTCGAGTTAAACGGCGTATGCTTACTGCGCGCGATATACACCAGCTCATTTTCATCAATCACCCCCACCGACGCATGCTCTTCCGTTCGGCTGGCGATGTACTCAACGATGGGGCGCACCATGCGCGGGAATTGGGCAGAATCGACGTACGCCTGCCCCAGCCGCAACGCTTTGGGCGTCAACCAGTAGTAGCGCCCGTCGGTGCAGAGATAGCGTTCATGCACCAGCGTCAGGAAAAATCGCCGCGCCGCACTCTGCGTCAGGCCGCTCATTTTCGCCGCCTGCGGTACCGTCAGGCGCGGATGTTCTTTGGAGAAAAGCTGAATAATCGCCAGCCCTTTTTGCAGGCCGACGATCAAATCGCGGGAATGAATCTGATTTTGCATAGTCGTTCACACTTTCGCAACAAACAAGCCCATTTACTGCGATTATCGCACTGTCAGTGCGATTAACAACCCACCTGTCCGAATTCTGCGTTGTTGGTCACCGGATCCGCTGAAATACTCAATCAACATTTGATTAACAAGTGAGATGAGAAATGGTCAGTGGATTTACGCAAATCGTTGCTGTGCTTGGGCATCCTATCACGCAGGTGAAATCGCCGGAAAACTTCAACCGCTACTTTGCCGACACGCAGATGGACAAAGTGATGATCCCGGTCGATATCGCTCCGGAAGCGGTTGCCGATTACCTGAACGCCCTGCGCGGCTGGCAAAACATGAGCGGCGTGCTGGTTACCGTGCCGCATAAACAGCGCGTTGCCGGGTTACTGGACAGCCTGACGCCGCGCGCACGCCATCTCAATGCGGTGAACGTGGTCAGAAAGCTGGCCGATGGGCGTCTGGAAGGTGACATGCTCGACGGCGTCGGGTTCCAGCTGGCCGCCGAAGCGCACGGTTTTACCGCTGCGAGGAAACGCGCGCTGCTGTCTGGCTGCGGCGGCGTCGGCAGCGCGATTGCCTGGGGATTGTGTGAAGCGGGCATCAGCCACCTGGCGCTGTTCGACCGGGATGACGCCACGCGTCAGAGGCTGGAAAACCGTCTGGCGACGCATTTCCCGGAAGTCCATCTCAGTGAACTGCCCGCTACCCTTGCGGGCCTCGACCTGCTGGTCAACGGTTCTCCGGCGGGCATGCAGGGTTTTGATCCACTGCCGTTGCCGCAGCCTCTGCTCGACACCTTACAAAAAAGCACCCACGTCGCCGATGTGGTAACGGCTCCGGTGATCACCCCACTGCTGGCCTTTGCGCAAACGCGCGGCTGCACGGTGCAAACCGGCCCGGAAATGGCGCTGGCGCAGATGAAACTGATGGGCCAGTTTATTGGCGCAATCCCTGGTGAGCACGAGGTAGCCGCATGAAAAACTGGGATGTGATCGTTATCGGCAGCGGCGCGGCGGGCTTTGCTACGGCGGTCACGGCCTGCTGCAAAGGCTTGTCGGTGCTGATGCTGGAGAAAGCGCCGCACTTTGGCGGCACATCGGCGATTTCCGGCGGCGCGGTGTGGATAAACGACACCGACCAGGCTCGCCAGGCGGGTAAAAGCGGCTCACCCGACGCCATCAAAACTTATCTGCGCACCATTATTGGCGATGCGAATTACCGCCCGGCACTGGTGGATGCATTTGTGGATTCCGGGCGCGAAGCGCTGGCATTCCTTGAGCAGGAAGGCGCGGTGAAATACAGCCTGCGCCCGCTCTCACCCGATTATTACCCGGATGAAGCCGGGGCGGTCGATGCCGGTCGCGCGCTGGAAGTGGTGGAATTTGACGGTCGTGAGCTGGGTGAACACTTCAGCACCCTGCGATCTCCGCCTCCGGGCATGCTGCTGTTTGGCGGCATGATGGTCAACCGCGTCGATATTCAGCACTTCCTGGATATGCGCCGTTCGTGGACGTCGTTCCGTCACTGTTCGCGCCTGCTGCTGCGCTACGGTCGCGATCGTCTGCGTCACCCGCGCGGAACGCGTCTGGCGATGGGCAACGCGCTAATTGCGCGGATGGCGACGCTGGCACTGCGCAAAGGGCTGGACCTGGCGCTGAACGTCAACGTGACCGCGTTAATTGAAGAGCAGGGCCGCGTTACGGGCGTCACCATTAAACGCGAAGGCAAAGAAGAACAGCTACACGCGCGCTGCGGCGTGGTGCTGGCGGCTGGCGGTTTTGCTGCCGGGCAGATTGCCGCGCGGTTCCGTCCGGCAACGCAGCAGCATTTCACCATGTCGCCCGCGACCAACGACGGCGCGGCATTTCAGCTGGCGGGCCGCGTCGGCGCGCAAGAAGGTGCCGATCTTCCCTCTAACTTTTTCTGGGCCCCGGTGTCGGTTTTACGTCACCCGGACGGCACGGAAGAGCGCTTCCCGCATCTGGTTACCGACCGCGCGAAACCGGGCGTAATTGCCGTCAATCAGCGCGGCGTACGCTTTGTAAATGAGTCGAACTCTTACCACCACTTCGCCAGCGCGATGCAGCAGCAGTCGGAAAACGCGCCCTGCTATCTGATTAGCGATGCCCTGGCGATGAAAAATTACGGTCTCGGCCTCGCGCGTCCGGCCCCGGTCAACAACGATGCGCTGATAAAAGCGGGATATTTGCATAAAGCCGATACCCTCGCCGCGCTCGCGCAGCAGCTCAACCTCGACCCACGCACGCTGGAAGAGACCGTCGCACGCTATAACCGCGATGCCGCTAACGGTAGCGACAGCGAATTCCGCAAAGGCGGGAACAGCTACAACCGGGCGATGGGCGACCCGGCGCATCAGCCTAACGCCTGCAACGCGCCGCTGAGTCAGGGTCCGTTCTACGCCATCATCCTTTATACCGGCGATTTAGGCACCTCACGCGGGCTGGTCACTACCGCCGACGCACAGGTGATGAATCAGCAAAACGAGGCCATTCCTGGCCTGTATGCGGTCGGTAATGACATGGATTCCATGATGGCGGGCACCTATCCCGGCCCCGGCATTACGCTCGGCCCGGCGCTCACCTTCGGCTATCTCGCCGCGAAACATATGGTTCAACAACAATCCCTTTAACCAGGAGAACAACATGATCTACGAAAAACGCACCTACACCATCAATCCACTGAAAATGGCCGACTGGCTGGCGCTGTATAAAAGCGACGCTTATGCAGTGCAAACCGAGCACCTTGGCAAACTGATTGGCTTTTTCTTTACGGAAATTGGCGTGGTGAATCAGGTGGTGCATATCTGGGCGTATGAAAGTCTGGATGACCGTCTGGTTCGCCGTGGCCGCATGGCCCAGGATGAACGCTGGCTGACCTTCTCGCGTAAAAATCGCGAGCTGGCGGCGGTTGAGCGTCTGGAATCGGTGCTGATGCGCCCGACCGATTTCTCCCCGCTGCAATAAGGAGCCCAGGATGAGCAGGCAGGTAAAGGTAGATGTTCTGGTGGTCGGTTCCGGCGCTGCGGGTTTATCCGCCGCCGTTACCGCCGCGCTGCATGGCGCACGCGTGCTGGTCGCGGAAAAAGAGCCGGTGATTGGCGGAACCAGCGCCTGGTCCGGCGGCTGGCTGTGGATCCCACGTAATCCGCTGGCGCGTGAAGAGGGCATCAACGAAGAGGAATCCGCCCCGCTTACCTACCTGAATGCGGAGATGGATGGCCGCCCTGCCGATGCGCGCTTGCAAACGTTTCTGCGCTACGGCCCGGAGATGGTCGATTTCTTTCGCTCGAATACTGCGGTGCAATTTCTCTCCGGCAGCAAAATGCCGGATTTCCACAACTCCCCCGGTTTTGCCACCGGCGGGCGATCGGTCACCGCGCAGCCTTACGACGGGCGCGGCCTGGGCGACTGGCTGTACCGTTTACGCGCCCCGCTGGAGACCATCAGCCTGGCAGGCATGGGGATCGCGGGCGGTGCGGATATGGCGCATTTTTTCAATGCCACCCGTTCACCACGATCGGCGTTCTACGCCACCCGTCGCCTGCTGCGCCACAACTGGCAGCGTCTGCGCTACGGGCGTGGGCAGCATCTGGTGAATGGCAATGCGCTGGTCGCGCGCCTGCTGCGCTCGGCGCTGGATGCTGACGTTCAGTTCCAGTTGAACGCCCCGGTAGCCCGATTGCTGAAGCAGGAGGGGCAGATTATCGGTGCGGTGCTCGATAGCGATGAAGGCGAGATAACCGTCAGCGCTGGCGCGGTAGTGCTGGCCTGCGGCGGCTTTCCGCACGATAAAGCACGGCTGGCGCAGGAAGTACCGCACGCGCGTCAGGGCTACGGCCACTTTTCCGCCGCGCCGCCGGGGAATCAGGGCGATGGCATCCGGCTTGGCGAAGCGGTTGGCGGCCATTTTGAGCATAATCTCAAGCACCCCATGGCCTGGGCGCCGGTATCACGCGTCACGCTGGCAAGCGGATTACAGCTTGCGTTCCCGCATCTGGTCGAGCGTGCCAAGCCGGGGTTTATCGCCGTATTACCCAACGGGAAACGCTTCACTAACGAAGCCGATTCCTATCACGATTTTATCGCCGCGTTAATTGCCGCGACGCCGGAGGGTGAAAAACCGCAGGCATGGCTGCTGGCAGACCAGCGCACGCTGAGCCGTTACGGATTAGGCCACGCGCGGCCCACGCCGTTTCACGTTAAGGCGTGGGTGCGCAACGGCTATTTGCAGTCCGGCGAGACGCTGGAAATGCTGGCGAAAAACTGTGGGATTGAGGCAACCACGCTGGTGGAAACCGTCGCGCGCTTCAACGGTTTTGCCGAACGCGGAGTGGATGAAGAGTTTCAGCGCGGCGCATCCGCCTACAACTGCGCCCAGGGCGATGCCACGCATCAACCCAGCCCGACGCTGGGCGCGATAAAACAGGGGCCCTATTACGCCGTGCGCATTCTGCCCGGTTCGCTGGGTTCGTTCAGCGGCCTGCTGACCGATGAACATGCGCAGGTACTGAACGACCAACATCAGCCTATCCCCGGCCTGTACGCCGTGGGGAACGATATGTCGAGCGTCATGCAAGGGTTCTACCCCAGCGGCGGCATTACGCTTGGCCCGGCCATGACCTTCGGGTATCTGGTGGGCAAAAAACTTGCCGCAAACATAACAAAAACAGCGTAATACATCGCTTTGCCACGGAAGGCTAAAACATAACAAAAACCTTACCTGCAACTGTACTGGAGTCCCTATGAACACGCGTTCCTTGTCTCTTGCTGCACTGACGATGCTCGACGTTCCGCCACCGGAACAGGTGCGCATCGCTGCCGAAACGGGCTTTACGCACGTTGGCCTGCGCCTGCTCCCCGCCACGCCGACAGACCCTGACTACGATATGCTTGGCGACACTGCAACCGTTCGCGAAACCCTCGCCGCCCTGCGGGAAACGGGCGTTCGCGTGTCGGATGTGGAGATTGTTCGTTTAACGCCAGATTTCAATCTTGACGCCCTGCGTCCCTTCCTGGAAACCTCCGCGCGTCTGGAAGCCCGTCAGGTGCTGGTCGCCGGGAATGATGACAACATCACACGCTGCGCGCAGAATCTGGCGCGCCTGGCGCAGGCCGGCAAACAGTACGGCCTGACCATGAACCTCGAACCGATGCCGTGGACGGCGCTGAAAACCGTGCGCGACGCGCAGAGGTTGATTACCGCCAGCGGCCAGAACAACGTCGGCATTCTGGTCGACGCGATTCACTTCTGGCGTGCGGGGGAATCGTTGACCACGCTGGCTGACATTCCGGCTGCGCAACTGAACTATATGCAGCTGTGCGATGCCCCTGCACAAATCCCTGATACCACCGATGAGCTGATTTACCAGGCGCGCAGCGCACGAAAAGTGCCGGGCGAAGGCGGCCTCGATTTACGCGGTTTGCTGGCGGCGTTGCCTGCCACGATCCCCGTCTCTCTCGAAGTCCCGCTGGCGGGCGCACAAGGTGCCCTTCCCGCTCAACAACGCGCACAGCTGCTGTTTAACGCCGCGCAGTCCTTCCTGTGAATCACTCACCCGAGGAATCGTTATGGCTCAGACTCAACGCCTGGACGTCAGAGAGTTAATTAACACCCAGCCGCTCAGCCGCTATCAGAAGCTGGTGATTTTTTTAGGGTTTGCCGTAATTGCGCTGGATGGTTTTGATATCGCCATCATGGGGTTTATCGCCCCGGTGCTGAAACAGGAATGGGGCGTCAGCAACCATGAGCTGGGCTTTGTGATCAGCACCGCGCTGATTGGCCTGGCGCTGGGGGCGATGTTCTCCGGCCCGCTCGCCGACTGGCTGGGGCGCAAGAAGATAATCATTAACAGCGTCTTCTTCTTCGGTTTCTGGACCGTCGCCACCGCCTTTTCGCAGAACATCGAACAGATGATTTTCTTCCGCTTTATGACCGGGTTGGGCCTCGGCGCCGCGATGCCCAATATCAGTACGCTGGTCTCGGAATATGCGCCTGAACGTAAGCGCTCGTTCATCATTACGGTAATTTTCTGCGGTTTCACCTTCGGGGCGGCGATTGGCGGCTTTACCGCGTCATGGCTGATCCCAATGTACGGCTGGCATTCACTGATGGCGCTGGGCGGCATTTTGCCGCTGCTGTTTGTGCCCATTCTGCTGTGGAAGCTACCGGAGTCCGTGCGTTTTCTGGTGATTAAGCAAGCCCCCGCCGGACAGATTTGCGCGATCCTAAAGCGGCTCTATCCGGGTAAAATCGCCGATAACGTGAGTTTCGTTCTGCCCACTCAGCCGGTAAGCGGCAACGCGATGCGCATCGTGCTCTCACCGCAATACCGTTTCGGCACGCTAATGCTGTGGCTCGTCTACTTTATGGGGCTGTTTCTGGTTTACATCCTCGGTAGCTGGCTGCCTACGCTGGTGAAAGAGATTGGTCTCACCGTTAGCCAGGCGGCAATTATGACCGCCATCTATCAGGCGGGCGGCACAGTGGGCTCACTGTTCGCCGGGTGGCTGATGGACCGCATCAACCCGCATCGGGCGCTGGGCGCGATTTTTGCGGTTGGCGGGCTGGTGACGATGGCGATTGGTTTTGCGGCCGCCAGCTTCACGCTACTGTGCCTGCTGGCGCTGATTAGCGGCGCCTGTCTGAACGGCGCGAATACCGGCATGAACGCGCTCTCTGCGCGCTTTTATCCCACCCAGGCGCGCGCCACCGGTTCAAGCTGGATGCACGGCGTCGGGCGTATCGGGGCGATCCTCAGCGCTTTTGCCGGGGCTGAAATGCTGGCGATGGATCTCAAATTTGAAACCGTCTTCCTGCTGCTTGGCATTCCGGCGCTGCTCACCGTGCTGGGCGTCGCGGCAAAAGGCTGGTTTGCCTCGGGCCAACCCGACAATGTTCCTACCGTTACCTCTTCGCTCAGGAGCCCATCATGAATCCGACAAGACTCGCCGTGATCGGCGCGGGCGCCATCGGGCGCAAACATATTGACGTTATTCAGCATGCGTCAGACGCCACGCTGGTGGCGCTTGCCGATCCCTCAGAACAGGCGCGCGAACTGGCGACAGAGCTCGGCGTCGCGTGGTTTGCTGACGTCGAGGAAATGCTGGATGAAATCAGGCCAGACGGGGTGATTAACGCCACGCCAAACACCCTGCATGTGCCCTGCGCGCTGGCCTGCGTAACACGCGGTATTCCGGTGCTGGTGGAAAAACCGGTGGCGGAATCTCCTGAGCGCGCGCGTGAGCTGGTGGACGCCGCGCTTGCGCACAACGTGCCGGTATTAGTTGGCCATCATCGCCGCCATAACGCCCTGACGGCGGCGGCGAAAACGCTCATCGATAGCGGCAAACTCGGCAATATCGTCGCTGTTTCCGCCCACTGGCTACTGCAAAAACCGGACGACTATTTTGACGTAAGCTGGCGACGGGAGCCCGGCGCGGGGCCGCTATTGGTTAACCTTGTGCACGATATCGATCTGATGCGCTATCTGCTGGGCGAAATTGAAGAAGTGCAGGCGATGGCCTCCAGCGAAACGCGTGGCTTTGCCAACGAGGATAGCGCGGTGGTGAATATGCGTTTCGCACGCGGCACGCTGGGCAGCGCGGTGTTAAGCGATTGCAGCGTTAGCCCGTGGAGTTGGGAGATGAACTCGGCGGAGAACCCGATTTACGCGCATACGCCGGAAAACTGCTACCTGATTTCCGGCACGCTGGGCGCGCTGGCGATACCGCAGATGCGCTGGTGGCGCTACGGCGAGAAAAGCGGCTGGCACGAACCGCTTATCAGTGAAACGTTGCACATAGACGCCATCGACCCGTTTATCCTGCAACTGAACCACTTTATTGCCGTTATTCGCGGCGAGGCGACGCCAATTATTGACGCCGCCGATGCGCTGAGATCGCTCGAGGTTATCGACGAGATCCGCCAGGCAATTTGACCTTCAGACAGGGGCCCCGCGCAGGGGCCTTTTTCTATACAGCACAAATAATTCACGAATGTAATATTTGCTCATTAACACTCTGTTTACCCTGCCTGCGCTCCGCACTACACTATGGGGCGATTAATAATGAGGTGGGAATGAACGATTACAAAATGACGCCGGGGGAATTGCGCGCCACCTGGGGTTTAGGGACCGTATTTTCGTTGCGCATGCTCGGCATGTTTATGGTTCTGCCGGTTCTGACCACGTACGGTATGGCTCTGCAAGGCGCAAGCGAAGCGCTGATTGGCCTGGCGATTGGTATTTACGGGCTGGCGCAGGCCGTCTTCCAGATCCCCTTTGGTTTACTCTCCGACCGCATTGGCCGCAAACCGCTGATTATTGGCGGGCTGATGATTTTTGTTGCCGGTAGCGTGATTGCCGCGCTCTCAGACTCCATTTGGGGCATCATTCTTGGCCGCGCCTTGCAAGGTTCCGGGGCGATCGCCGCCGCCGTAATGGCGCTGCTTTCTGACCTCACTCGTGAGCAAAACCGCACCAAAGCAATGGCGTTTATTGGCGTGAGTTTTGGCGTCACCTTTGCAATCGCCATGGTATTAGGGCCGATTATCACCCATAAGCTGGGCCTGCACGCGCTGTTTTGGATGATCGCCATCCTCGCGACGCTTGGCATTTTGCTGACGCTATGGGTGGTACCAAACAGTCATAACCATACGCTGAACCGCGAATCCGGCATGGTAAAAGGCTGCTTTAGCAAAGTGCTGATGGAGCCCAAACTGCTGCGCCTGAACTTCGGCATTATGTGTTTGCACATTCTGCTGATGTCGACCTTCGTCGCCCTGCCGGGCCAGCTGGAAGCGGTAGGCTTCCCGGCACCCGAGCACTGGAAAATCTATCTGGTCACCATGCTGGTCTCGTTTATCGCCGTGGTGCCGTTTATTATTTATGCCGAAGTGAAGCGCAAAATGAAGCGCGTGTTTCTGCTGTGTATCGCCCTGCTGCTGATTGCAGAAATTGTGCTGTGGGGTTCCGGCAGCGACTTCTGGGCGCTGGTGGCAGGCGTGCAGATTTTCTTCCTCGCCTTCAACCTGATGGAAGCGCTGTTACCGTCGCTTATCAGTAAAGAGTCTCCGGCGGGCTACAAAGGTACGGCGATGGGGATTTACTCCACCAGCCAGTTTCTCGGCGTGGCAATTGGCGGCTCGCTGGGCGGCTGGATTGACGGCTTCTTCGATTCGCAAACCGTGTTCCTGGCGGGCGCACTGCTGGCGACGGTCTGGATGCTGGTCGCCGTCACCATGAGCGAACCGGCTTATGTCAGCAGTTTACGCATTGAAATTCCCGACGGTGTCGAGGTTGACGATGCCCTGAAGGCGCGGCTGTTGGCGAAAGAGGGGATTAAAGAGGTGCTGCTGGTGGGCGATGAGCGCTCGGCTTACGTTAAAATCGACAGCAAAGTGACCAACCGGTTTGAGGTGGAGCAGGCTATCATCGCCTGAGTCTGAAATGCCCGATGGCGCTACGCTTATCGGGCCTACACGAGCATGACACTCCCGTAGGCCGGATAAGGCGAAGCCGCCATCCGGCAATACAGATTAATCGCGGAAATTTTTAAACTGGAACGGCTGGCCTAAATCGCCGCCGCGCACCAGCGCCATTACCGCCTGTAAATCATCACGGGATTTCCCGGTCACGCGAATCTCTTCACCCTGAATTTGCGTCTGCACTTTCAGCTTGCTGTCTTTGATGAGCTTCACGATTTTCTTCTGAATCGCGCTCTCAATCCCCTGCTTCAGCTTCGCTTCCACAAACCAGGTTTTTCCGCTGTGCACAAACTCTTCTGGCACATCAAGAGACGTCCCTTCAATGCCGCGCTTGAGCAGTTTGGCGCGCAGAATATCCAGCAGCTGGTTAACCTGGAAATCAGACTCGCTCAGTACTTTGATGGTTTTATTCGCATCGTTCAGCTCAATTTTCGCTTCTACGCCGCGAAAATCGAAACGTGATTCAACTTCACGCGCTGCGTTATCCACGCCGTTGCGTGCTTCCTGAAGATCAACTTCAGAGACAATATCGAAAGATGGCATCTTTTCCTCTCCCTCAGTGACTTTTGCGTTGCATAATACCTGCAACGCGGCATAACTCAACTTGTTATCCCCGAAAGCTTAGCGCCCGAGGCTATAATTTGGGTGTCAACGCCGTTCAGGAGGCAGTGTGAAAATTACAGTACTAGGATGTGGCGCGCTGGGCCAGCTATGGCTCACGGCGTTGTTTAAAAAAGGATTTGATGTTCAGGGCTGGCTACGCGTCCCCCAGCCTTACTGTAGCGTAAATCTGCTTGAGCTGGATGGTTCTGAATTTAATCAGTCCGTTACCGCCAACGACCCCGACTTTCTCGCACACAGCGACCTTTTGCTGGTGACGTTAAAAGCCTGGCAGGTCTCCGACGCGGTTAAAACGCTGGCAAAGAAACTGCCGGCAACGTCCCCTATTTTGCTTATCCATAATGGCATGGGCACGGTAGAAGAGTTAAACGACGTTACGCAGCCGCTGCTGCTGGGTGCGACCACGCAGGCCGCACGCCGTGATGGCAACATCATCATACATGTCGCCAACGGCACCACGCATATTGGCCCGGCCAAACACTACGACCGCGATTACAGCCATCTGGCGGTAACCCTACAGGACGTTCTGCCGGATGTCGCCTGGCACGATAACATCCACTCGGCGATGTGGCGCAAGCTGGCGGTAAACTGCGTGATCAACCCATTGACCGCGCTGATGAACTGCCCGAACGGAGAACTGAGCCAGCATTTACCGCAGGTTGAGCTTATCTGCGCGGAAGTCGCGCATACCATGGCGCGGGAAGGCATTCATACTTCGACGGAAAACCTGCTATTTTACGTCACCCAGGTGATTGAACGCACAGGAGAAAATATCTCCTCTATGCTTCAGGATGTTAGGGCGCTGCGACACACGGAAATCGACTATATTACCGGTTACCTGCTCCGACGCGCCCGCTCCCACGGCCTTAGCTTGCCGGAAAACACCCGCCTGTATGAACAGATTAAACGTAAGGAGAGTGAATATGAGCGCGTCGGCACTGATTTGCCTCGCACCTGGTAGTGAAGAGACGGAAGCCGTCACCACTATTGACCTGCTGGTTCGCGGCGGCATTAACGTCACCACGGCAAGCGTCGCCAGCGATGGCAACCTGACTATCGTCTGCTCGCGCGGCGTAAAGCTGCTGGCCGATGCCCCGCTGGTGGAAGTCGCCGATGGTGATTACGACATCATCATCCTGCCGGGCGGCATCAAAGGCGCAGAGTGCTTCCGCGATAGCCCGCTGCTGGTTGAAACCGTGCGTCAGTTCCATCTCTCCGGGCGTATTGTGGCCGCGATTTGCGCCGCTCCTGCCACGGTACTAGTCCCGCACAATCTCTTTCCGGTCGGTAACATGACCGGCTTCCCGACGCTGAAGGATCAGATCCCGGAAGATCAGTGGATGGACCGACGCGTCGCGTGGGATCCGCGTGTAAACCTGCTCACCAGCCAGGGGCCAGGCACGTCGATTGATTTTGGCCTGAAGATTATCGACCTGCTGGTTGGGCGTGAGAAAGCCCATGAAGTCGCCTCGCAGCTGGTGATGGCGGCCGGGATTTATAACTACTACGAGTAAATTTAAACGCCACTTCCGGCT
This sequence comes from Pseudocitrobacter corydidari, assembly GCF_021172065.1. NCBI lineage: Bacteria > Pseudomonadati > Pseudomonadota > Gammaproteobacteria > Enterobacterales > Enterobacteriaceae > Pseudocitrobacter > Pseudocitrobacter corydidari. The sequence continues at coordinate 2,617,927 of NZ_CP087880.1, forward strand.
CAAAAAATAAGGAATTGACTATGAAAGGATCTCTGAGCGGAGTGGCTTTAATGCTGCTTTCCGTGGGGGCATCTGCGACCCAACTACAGATTTCAAATATTGATTACCTCTATCCTGACAGCACGATAACGCAGTATCGCCTGCCCTGGTTTTCTTCTCCCGATAATCCTATCGCGGCTAAACGCATCAATGATTATCTCTTCTCGACGTTTATTTTTCATCTTCCAGGGAAAGATCCTCAGGCTACGCTGAATCAGCTAGCGAAGACCGAACATGGCATGGAGGGAATTGAAACGCTGGATTACCACGTTCAATATCTGGGCAAAAACATTCTTGCAATTGATATATTAGGCGAATGGTGCGGCGCTTATTGCGAGGCATATACAGAGCCAGTAGTTTTTGATTTATCCACCGGGTACCGCGTCACGCTGGAACAAATAATCACTAACAATGGCATGGATACATTAGCGACAAAAGTCCGCAAAGATATTAGCGATAAAATCTCAACCTTTGTGGCGCAACAAAAAGCGCTTCCCGCCGAAAAACAGCGCGATGAAGATGGAGTGATTATGGACTATGAGGCATTCTACGCCGAGTGTCTGGCAAGAACTAAAAACCCTGACTTCACTGACTATACCGATCGCTATTCATTGAATGAAAAAAATATCACGTTTTTAAACGGTCGTTGTAGCAACCATGCAAATCAAGCACTTGACGATCTTGGGGATTTTCAAACCCCGCTTCCTGTTTCATCACTCAATGAAATGCTTACACCTTACGGTAAAACGCTACTGACAAATGAACCCCGTCAACGCACGGCTCCGCTTCCCGGTCTGAGCGATAGAGTGCTTTACGGTACGCTGGGCAAAAACACACGCATCGTTCTGAATGTTTCCTGCCAACGCTCTTACATTCAAGGTGCCTATTTTTACGAGAAATATGGTGCGGCGATCGGGTTATCAGGTAAATGCAGCCCCGAAAATACGCAACACTATGAGCTCACTACCTCATCAAATGAGGCCCCTGCAGAAAAAATTGTGCTTGATTTAAAAGAGGGTCGCTATCAGGGAAACTGGCAATCTGGGGGGAAAACGTTACCCGTACAGTTTGATTAGGCTGCTGAAAAGCCCGATGGCGATGTGCTTATCGGGCTTGCGGTTATATTTGTGCGAAGGCTCACAGAACATCACTTTTTTCCCCACTTAATCTCCCTACCCGCACAGACACCTCATTAAAAATCATCATTTATTCAATCAGATATTCAAGATAACGTCTCTTTTGGCGCTGTATTGACTCGCAAACCATTCCATGAAAAACTCCGCATCAACTGGTATATACCAGTTAAACTCCTGAGAAAGAGATTTAATAAACAGGGGAAATACAACACCTCACTGGAGGCATTTCTCGTGGTCACATTTATTGAAAATCGTATTATTCCGTTGCTGATTAGAATCGGGGAAGATAAACATCTGGTCGCTGTGCGTAACGGCATTGTTTTGACGCTTCCCTTCACCATTACCGGAAGCCTGTTCCTCATTCTGGCCAATTTGCCCATCCCTGGCTGGGCGGAGTTACTTGGGCCTTTTGCTGCTAAGCTCAGCGCCCCTGCGGCAGTCACCTTTGGCGCCATTGGCTTAATTTCATCAATTGGCATCAGTTATAATTTAGCGAAAGAATATAAGCTCAGCGCGATAACCTGTAGCGTGGTTTCCGTTGTCGTTTTTTTACTGGCGCAGTTAAATAATGAATATCAGCTTAACGTTGATAACCTTGGCGCAGCGGGCCTCTTCTCAGCCATTATTCTGGCGATATTTACCGTTCAGACTCTGCGCTTTTTTATTACACGTAACCTGGTTATTACGCTCCCCGATGGCGTGCCGCCTGCGGTCGCACAATCTTTTTCCAGCCTGATTCCGGCCATTTTTGTCATCACCCTGGTGTGGCTGATTCGGGTATTACTCAACTTCGATATCAATAGTTTTTTCACCTGGCTGGTTAGCCCGCTGGTTAGCGGCCTTGGCTCACTGCCCGGTATGTTAACGCTGATTTTCCTGATTTCTCTGCTCTGGTGCTGCGGTATTCACGGCGATAACGTGTTATCCGGTATTACCAGCCCGATTTTTCTAAAATATATCGCGGAAAACACTCAGGCTTATCTTAACCACCAGCCTATTCCTCATATTACCGCCGATGGTTTTTATATCGTCTTTATGTGTATCGGCGGCACGGGCGCAACGCTAGGTCTGGTGCTGGCGATGCTGCGTTCGCGCAGCAAACTTTACCGCTCGGTGGGTAAACTCTCGGTTACGCCTGCGGTATTTTGCATCAACGAGCCGGTGATATTTGGTTGCCCGGTGGTCTTTAACCCGCTGCTGATGATCCCTTTCACCCTGACGCCGATGCTGCTGTGTACCGCGACCTATTGCCTGATGTATTTCGACATTATTGGCCGCCCTGTTCTGCAAATCCCCTGGACCATGCCGCCTGTTTTCGCTGCCTGGTTTGTCACAGGGGGCAATATTCCGGCGGTGATTTGGTCCATATGCACCATCGTCATCTCGGCCCTGATTTACCTCCCCTTTTTCAAGCTCGCCGAACGCAAGCAGCTTGAAAGAGAGCTGGCAGAAGAAAAAGGCGAAGACGCTTTCGCCACCACAGAATCCGCTTAATAAAAGGATGTCCTATGCAAAAGCTTAAAGTTGTCACCATTGGTGGCGGGTCCAGCTATACGCCGGAATTAATTGACGGATTTATTAAGCGCTACGCTGAATTACCCGTTACCGACTACTACCTGCTGGATATTGAAGAAGGAAAAGAGAAGCTGGAGATCGTCGGTAAGCTGGCGCAGCGCATGGTGCAGCAAGCTGGCGTACCGATGAACATTCACCTGACGCTAAATCGCGAAGAAGCCCTGAAAGATGCCGATTTTGTCACCACCCAGCTGCGCGTCGGTTTTCTGGAAGCCCGTATCACCGATGAGCGTATTCCGCTGAAATATGGCGTACTCGGCCAGGAAACCACCGGCCCAGGCGGTTTTATGAAAGCCCAGCGCACCATTCCCGTGCTGCTCGATATCTGCCGCGATATGGAAAAATGGTGCCCCAATGCATGGTTGATTAACTTTACCAACCCGGCAGGTATTGTCACCGAGGCGATTACCCGCCACAGCAATATTAAAACCATCGGTATTTGCAGCGGTGCCAACAGCATGATGATGGATATCGCCAAAGCGTATGACGTGGAAAAGTCCGCTGTTGATACGCGCATTATCGGCCTGAACCATCTTATTTTCGCTGACCGCATCGCCATACATGGTGAAGATAAAACGGATGATTTTATTAATAAGTTAGCGCAGGGCAGCGCCAGCAATTCGCTGAAAAATATACCGGATATCGGCTTCACCGCCCGTTTTGCTCAGGCGTTGCATATGTATCCGATTTCCTACCTGAAGTACTTTTTCCTTAATCGCGAAATGGTGCAAACCGCGCAGCAGGATGCCGCCACGAAGGGCACGCGTGGCGAACAGACGCGCGAAATTGAGAAACGGCTGTTTGAGCTTTATCAGGATGAACACCTGAATCATAAACCGAAAGAGCTGGAGAAACGCGGAGGCGCATGGTACTCCGATACCGCCTGTTCCATCATCAGCGCTATCTATAACGATAAAAAAGAGATCCACGTAGTCAACACCGTCAACAACGGCACCACGCCGGATCTGCCGGATCACGTCACCCTTGAGACCAATGCGGTTATCGATAAACATGGCGCGCATCCAGTCGCTTATGGCCGCCTGCCGGTGAAAATTCGTGGTTTGATTCAGAGCGTGAAGGCCTACGAAGAGCTCACCGTCGAAGCCGCCGTTACCGGTGATTACGATACCGCTTTACTGGCGTTGAGCATCAATCCGCTGCTGCCTTCGGCAACCATTGCAGAGCAGATTCTTGATGAGTATCTGGACGTTAACCAACGCTATCTTCCGCAGTACGCTAAGGAGGCAAAATGAATATTGAAATTCGCCAGGATTACCCGGCACTGTGTGAATATGTCGGTCAACAGGTTATCCAGACGCTGAAAAACAAACCCGATGCGCTGGTCTGCATTGCCGGGGGCGACACCCCGCTTGGCGTCTTTAAGGTGCTGGTGGAAGCCAGCCAGCAGGGGCTGGATCTCTCCCGCGCCGCATTTGTTGGCCTGGATGAGTGGCTTGGTCTGGGGCGCGAGGATAAAGGCAGCTGTCGGGAGATGGTGTATAGCCATCTTTTCGATAAGCTGCCGCTGCGCCCGGATCAAATCTGTTTTTTTGACGGGCTGACGGCGGACCCGCAAGCGGAATGCGAGCGCGTCGATGCCTTCATCGCGGAACATGGGCACATTGATATTCTGGTGCTGGGCATTGGCATGAACGGACATATTGGCTTCAACGAACCCGGCGCGGACCTCAACAACCGGTGCCATATCGTTCCGCTGGATCCCATCACTAAAGCAGTATCCGTCAAATATTTCGGCGGCGTGCGCGACGTCACGCAGGGCATTTCCCAGGGGCTGAAAACGTTACTGGAAGCGCAACAGATTATCGTGATGGCGAATGGAGAGAAGAAAGCGGAGATTGTCGCCACCACGCTAAACAGCGAGCCGACAACAGCAATACCCTCGACGCTGGTCAAAAATCACGCACACTGTACGCTGGCGCTGGATACCACTGCCGCGAGCCTTATTAAAGGTTAAACATGTGGGTCGGGGGAAATACCCCGGCCCTTTCTCAGCGCTCAATGCGCATATTTTTAACCCGGAAGATATCGGCGCGGTTATAGCTAATGGAGTAGTTAAAGATGACACCGCCTTCGAGTCGCGTAACTTCGGTGATTTTGAGCATTGGCAGCCCCGGCGAAATATTCAGCAACGACGCCTGCTCACGATTAAAAAGCGCGGCTTCGATCAGTGAATCGGCATCTTTGATTTTCTTATGTGTGAAGGTTTCGATGTAGCCATACAGCGACCCCTCTTTAAGCACCGACTCCGGAATGGTGTCTATCACATGGCAGGGAATATTACTGTCTTCAATCAGCACCGGTTCCCCGTCAAGCAGACGAATACGGCGGATGAACCAGACCGCATCGCCCACAGCGATATCAAGCTGCGCGGCCAGCGATTCATCTGCCTGAATCTGCCTGAAATCCACCAGTTGACTGGTTACCGCCACCCGCCCCTGAAACTCGCGCGAGAAGCCCAAAATACTGTCGCTTTTTTCGTTGTTGAGAATATAGATATTAGATTCGGTGTTTTTCAGCACAAACATGCCCTTGCCATGAATGCGCTCGATAAAGCCTTCCTGCACCAGACTGGCCATCGCTTTCTGTACCGTCACGCGCGTCACATCGTAAACCGCCGCCAGCTCGCGCTCAGAAGGGATACTTTCGCCTTTCTTATATTTCAGGCTGAGAATATCTTTTTTGATCTTCTCTTTAATTTCCATGTACTTGTGTACTTTTTGCATGCTGTCCTCACCGCCGATGTGAAGCGAATACTTTAGCAAAGAACGCCCGATGGCGCTGCGCTTATCGGGCCTACCGGATAAGGCGCAGCCGCCATCCGACAACCGCAGCCATAAAAAAACCTCGCATCGCGAGGTTTTTTATTCAGTAATAACTATGCACTTACGGGCGATAGACCTTCACATTGGCAAAGCCCTGCTCGCGCAGGTAAAGCGCCTGCAGGCGGCTCATCACACCGCGCTCGCACCACAGCAGGTAGTTTTTGCTCTGGTCGAGGTTGCCGAACTGAGTGCTCAGCTTGTAGAACGGCAGAGAAGCAATTTCCACGCCTTCCACTTTCAGCGGTTTGTCATCCTGCTCATCAACGGAACGAATATCCAGAATCACATCGTTGTCGCCAAAACCGCTGACGGTTTCGACTTCCACCACTGCCTGCTCGGTCTGCTGCGCAATTTCACGGATATCGAGGTTGTTGGCGTTCGCCACCACGTCATCAAGAATGCTGAAATCGAAGTGCTCTTCTTCCGCTTCGATTTTCGCCTTCACCGCTTTGATGGTCGGGCTTTTCGAGATCACGCCGCAGTATTCCGGCATGGTACGCGCAAAATCTTCGGTACCGATTTCACGCGCCAGATTGATGATGTGCTCTTTATCGTGGGAGATCAGCGGGCGCAGGATCAACGTGTCGGAGACGTTATCAATCAAACGCAGGTTGGTCAGCGTCTGGCTGGAAACCTGGCCCAGCGCTTCACCGGTGACCAGCGCCTGCACGCCGTAGCGTTCAGCCACTTTCGACGCCGCACGGACCATCATGCGTTTCAGCACCACGCCCATCTGGCCATCATCGATTTTCTCGAGGATTTCGCCAACAACCGGTTCGAAGTTAATGGCGACGAAACGCACGCGGTGGGAGCTGCCAAAGCGGTTCCACAGGTAATGTGCCACCTGACGAACGCCGATTTCGTGCGCCGCGCCGCCGAGATTAAAGAAGCAGTAGTGTACGCGACAGCCGCGACGCATCAGCATGTAGCTGGAGACGCCGGAGTCGAAACCGCCGGAAATCAGCGACAGCACATCTTCCTGGGTACCGATCGGGAAACCGCCGATACCTTCATAACGGCCTTTCACCAGCAGCAGGCGATCGTTTTCAATTTCTAGGTTAACGGTAACGTCCGGGTTGGTCAGTTTCACTTTCGCCGATTCAACGTGCTGATTCAGACCACCGCCGACGTAGCGCTCGATCTCAATCGAGGTGAATTCGTGTTTACCACGACGTTTCACGCGCACGCAGAAGGTTTTACCTTCAATTTGATCGCGATACTGCACCAGCGCTTTTTCAAAGATATCGTGCAGCGAGGTGAACGGCACATCTTCAACTTCAAGAATATGGTGGATGCCCGGGATGCGGGTCAGGGCGTCACGGATATCCAGACGCTGATTTTCATCTTTCGCGCGGACTTCGATGTGATCCCAGTGACGAACAACGGCGAGCGTCTCGTCATAATGCTTTAGAACGTTACGAATGTTCCCGGTTAAAATTTTAATAAAGCGCAACCGCACAGATTGGCTTTTGATGGTGATTTCCGGGAACAATTTAATGATAAACTTCATGGCGGCAATGGTTCGTTGGCAAGCCCGATGCGGGCTGTAGGTAAAATTTGTACTGCAGCGCACCGGGGTACCTGCATCCAGGTCGCGGAGTATACCATCTTCGTGGTTAAGCTGCGCGCTTTCCCATATACCATTGTGTGTTATTTGATTCAGGACGCGACTGGGCTACCATAGTCGCCATCGCGATATAAAAAGAGCTGATCATTCACTATGCCAAAGAAAAATGAAGCCCCGGCCAGTTTCGAAACTTCACTCACCGAACTGGAGCAGATCGTTAATCGTCTCGAAAGCGGCGATCTTCCGCTGGAAGAGGCACTGAACGAATTCGAACGCGGCGTACAGCTGGCGCGTCAGGGGCAGGCCAAACTGCAACAGGCGGAACAACGCGTGCAGATCCTGCTGGCAGACAACGACAACGCCTCTCTGACTCCTTTTACGCCGGACAATGAATAAATGGATTTTTCGCAGCAGTTAAATGCCTGCGTCGAACACGCCAACAGCGCGTTGCGGCGTTTTATTGAGCCTCAGCCCTTTCAGAACACTCCGCTGGTTGAAGCGATGCAGTATGGCGCACTATTAGGTGGTAAACGCCTGCGTCCGTTCCTGGTGTACGCGACCGGGAAAATGTTTAACGTCGATCAGCTTACGCTGGACGCGCCCGCAGCCGCCGTTGAGTGCATTCATGCTTATTCGCTGATGCATGACGATCTTCCGGCAATGGACGATGACGATCTGCGTCGCGGTCAACCGACCTGCCACATTAAATTTGGCGAAGCGAATGCAATTCTGGCCGGCGATGCCCTGCAAACGCTGGCGTTTTCTATACTGAGTGATGCGCCGATGACCAACGTGTCGGACCGCGATCGTCTGGCGATGGTTTCTGAGCTGGCACAGGCCAGCGGCGTCGCCGGAATGTGCGGCGGTCAGGCGCTGGATCTCGATGCGGAAGGTAAGCATGTTGATCTTGCAGCGCTTGAGCGTATTCACCGTCATAAAACCGGTGCGTTGATTCGCGCCGCTGTGCGCTTAGGCGCATTGAGCGCGGGCGAGAAAGGCCGCAGCGCCCTGCCACTGCTGGATAAGTACGCTGAATGTATCGGCCTGGCATTCCAGGTTCAGGATGACATTCTGGATGTGGTGGGCGATACTGCGACCCTCGGCAAGCGCCAGGGTGCCGATCAGCAATTAGGCAAAAGCACCTATCCCGCACTGCTGGGCCTTGAGCAAGCCCGCACTAAAGCCCGTGACCTTATTGAAGAGGCCCGTCAGTCGTTAACTGAACTGGCCGCACAGTCACTGGATACTACTGCACTGGAAGCGCTGGCGAACTACATCATCCTGCGCGACAAATAAACAATAAATGAGTCTCTGATGAGTTTTGATATTGCCAAATACCCGACCCTGGCGTTGGTCGATTCCACTCAGGAGTTGCGCCTGCTGCCAAAAGAGAGCCTGCCGAAGCTGTGCGATGAACTACGTCGTTATCTGCTCGACAGCGTGAGCCGTTCCAGCGGACACTTCGCCTCCGGGCTTGGCACGGTGGAGCTCACCGTGGCGCTGCACTATGTCTACAATACGCCGTTCGATCAGCTGATTTGGGACGTGGGCCATCAGGCCTATCCGCATAAAATCCTGACCGGACGCCGCGACAAGATTGGCACCATTCGTCAGAAAGGCGGCCTGCACCCGTTCCCGTGGCGCGGCGAGAGTGAGTATGACGTATTAAGCGTCGGCCACTCCTCTACCTCCATTTCGGCCGGGATCGGCATCGCCGTTGCCGCCGCGCGCGAAGAGAAACAGCGTCGCACCGTCTGCGTCATTGGTGATGGCGCAATTACCGCTGGCATGGCGTTTGAAGCGATGAATCACGCGGGCGATATCAAACCGGACATGCTGGTCGTGCTGAACGACAACGAGATGTCGATTTCCGAGAACGTCGGCGCGCTGAATAACCATCTGGCACAACTGCTTTCCGGCAAGCTCTACTCTTCTCTGCGCGAAGGCGGCAAAAAAGTGTTCTCCGGCGTACCGCCGATTAAAGAACTGCTCAAGCGCACCGAAGAACATATCAAAGGTATGGTGGTGCCAGGCACGCTGTTTGAAGAGCTGGGCTTTAACTACATCGGCCCGGTGGACGGCCACGATGTGCTGGGTCTGGTGAATACGCTGAAAAACATGCGCGACCTGAAAGGCCCGCAGTTCCTGCACATCATGACCAAAAAAGGTCGTGGCTACGAGCCCGCCGAAAAAGATCCTATTACGTTCCATGCGGTGCCGAAATTTGACCATACCAGCGGAAAATTACCGAAAAGCAGCGGCGGCCTGCCCTCTTATTCCAAAATTTTCGGCGACTGGCTGTGCGAAACAGCGGCTAAAGACAGCAAATTAATGGCGGTTACGCCTGCAATGCGTGAAGGCTCCGGCATGGTCGAATTTTCGAAAAAATTCCCTGACCAGTACTTTGACGTGGCAATCGCCGAACAGCACGCGGTAACCTTCGCGGCAGGCCTGGCGATTGGCGGGAACAAACCGATTGTGGCGATTTACTCCACCTTCCTGCAACGCGCCTACGACCAGGTTATCCACGATGTGGCTATCCAGAAACTGCCGGTGATGTTCGCCATCGACCGCGCGGGGATTGTCGGCGCTGACGGCCAGACGCACCAGGGCGCGTTTGATCTCTCCTTCCTGCGCTGCATCCCGGAGATGGTCATCATGACGCCGAGCGATGAAAACGAATGCCGCCAGATGCTGTATACCGGTTATCACTACAACGACGGCCCGAGCGCTGTGCGTTATCCGCGCGGCTGCGGCACCGGCGCTGAACTTCAGCCGCTGGAGAAACTGCCGCTGGGCAAAGGCGTGGTGAAACGTCAGGGCGAGAAAATCGCTATTCTGAACTTCGGTACGCTGTTACCTGAAGCCGCAGCGGTCGCCGAGAAACTCAACGCCACGCTGGTGGATATGCGTTTTGTGAAACCGCTTGATGAAAGCCTGATTCTTGCAATGGCTGCGCAGCACGACGTGCTGGTCACCCTGGAAGAGAACGCCATTATGGGCGGCGCAGGCAGCGGCGTGAACGACGTCCTGATGGCGCACCGTAAACCGGTGCCAGTGCTAAACCTTGGCCTGCCGGACTTCTTCATTCCGCAGGGCACTCAGGAAGAGATCCGCGCCGACCTCGGTCTTGACGCGGCAGGCATTGAAGCGAAAATCGCGAGCTGGCTGGCATAACCCTCCTCTCCGCTCCTGCTATGCTTAAAGGTAAACCTTAAAAGCAGGAGCGGAACCATGCAATACAACCTCTTAGGACACACCGACCTTCGGGTTTCCCGTCTTTGCCTGGGCTGCATGACCTTTGGCGAACCGGATCGGGGCAAACACGCCTGGACCTTACCCGAAGAGAGCAGCCGCCCTATTATCCAGCGCGCCCTTGAAGGCGGCATTAATTTTTTCGATACGGCAAACAGCTATTCCGACGGCAGCAGCGAAGAGATAACAGGCCGCGCCCTGCGCGACTTTGCACGCCGTGAAGACGTCGTGGTCGCCACCAAGGTTTACCATCAGGTCGGCGACCTGGCGGAAGGACTTTCCCGCGCGCAAATTCTGCGCTCCATCGATGACAGCCTGAAACGTCTGGGAATGGAGTACGTCGACCTGCTGCAAATTCATCGCTGGGATTACAGCACGCCGATTGAAGAGACGCTGGAAGCGTTAAACGATGTGGTGAAAGCGGGGAAAGCACGTTATATCGGCGCGTCCTCGATGCACGCACGCCAGTTTGCTCATGCACTGGAACTGCAAAAACAGCACGGCTGGGCACCGTTCGTCACCATGCAGGATCACTACAACCTGATTTATCGTGAAGAAGAGAATGAGATGCTGCCGCTGTGCAACCGTGAAGGCGTGGCGGTGATCCCCTGGAGCCCGCTGGCGCGTGGGCGCTTAACCCGCCCGTGGGGCGAAACGACCGCACGTCTGGTGTCCGATGAGTTTGGTAACACGCTCTACAGCACCACCGAGGCGAACGATGCGCAAATTGCCGACCGGCTGGCGCACGTGGCGGAAGACCTTGGCGCAACCCGCGCGCAGACCGCGCTGGCGTGGCTGTTGAGCAAACCGGGGGTGGCGGCACCGATTATCGGCACATCGCGGGAAGAGCAGTTAGATGAGTTGTTGAATGCGGTGGATTTAACGCTGGAGCCGGAGCAGATTGCGGAGCTGGAAACGCCGTATCAGCCGCATCCGGTAGTGGGGTTTAAGTAAGGAGTCGTGCCGGATGGCGCTTCGCTTATCCGGCCTACGGTGATGGTTGTAGGCCGGATAAGCGAAGCGCCATCCGGCAAGCAGCACGCTACATTATTCCAATCGGCCAATGATGCCCGATAAAATACAATATCCCCGCCGAAATCACCCCGGCGACGATGTCATCAACCATAATCCCCATACCGCCGTGAACGTTGCGGTCAAACCAGCGAATCGGCCACGGTTTCCACATATCGAGAATACGGAAAATCACAAACCCGGCGGCAACCCACTGCCAGTCCATCGTCGGCAGTGCCATCAACGTAATCCACATGCCGACGAACTCATCCCACACGATGCTGCCGTGGTCGTGAACGCCCATGTCTTTTGCCGTCTGGTGACACAAATACACGCCGATACAAATACTGAGCATCACCACCAGCGAATAGAGCTGCCACGGCAGGAAGGTCATCAGATACCAGAAGGGAATCGCGGCCAGCGAGCCCATTGTCCCCGGCACAATCGGGCTTAAGCCGCTACCGAAACCGACCGCCAGCAGGTGCCAGGGGTTGCGTAAATTGAGACGGCTTTTCGCCACGTCTTTGCTAGCCAAAGTGATCAAATCCCTTATAGTCGAACGTCACGACGTCGCCGCCGCGTTGAAAATGCATTCCGTCTACGTCAGCGCTCATCTGGCCGATGCAGGTAAACGGCACGCCAAGATGGCCTAACGCCACGTCCAGCGCGCCACGGTTGAGCTCCGGTACGGTGAAGCACAGTTCGTAATCTTCTCCGCCGGAAAGCGCCCAGCGCATCGCCTGTTCGCCGTCAACATGACGCTGCATCGCCTCAGAATACGGGAGTGCATCCAGATCGATTCGCGCACCGCATTCGCTGGCTTTCAGAATATGGCCGAGGTCGGAAACCAGACCGTCGGAAAGATCGATTGCCGAACTGGCAAGGTCGCGCAGCGCCTGCCCTTGCAGAATGCGTGGCGTCGGGCGCAGGTGGCGTTTAACCAGATACGCGTTATCGCTTTCATCGCTCACCGTCAGGCGGTTCTGTAGAATCGCCAGCCCGGCAGCGCTGTCGCCCGGCGTACCGGTGACGTAAATCCAGTCGCCCGGTTTTGCGCCCGAGCGCTTCAGCGCCCGGCCGACGGGCACGTAGCCGTGAATACCCAGCGTCATGGAGAGCGGGCCTTTCGTCGTGTCGCCGCCAATCAACTGCATATCGTAGTAATCGAGTTGTTCAAACAGACTATCGCTGAACGTTTTAAGCCAGCTTTCATCCACCGACGACAGCGTCAGGGCAAGCGTCAGCCATGCCGGGTCTGCGCCCATCGCCGCGAGGTCGCTGACGTTTACGGCCAGCGCTTTATACGCCAGATCGGCGGGGTCGATATCAGGAAGAAAATGAATGCCGGACACTAACGTGTCGGTACTGATTGCCAGGGTCTGTTTTTCGGGAATATTGAGCAACGCGCAGTCGTCGCCGATTCCGGTTTCAACATCAAAGCGGGCGCTTTTTACGCGGTCAAAATAACGGGCAATCAGGGAAAATTCGCCGCATGCCATACGTTATGCCTCTGCAGAAGAATAAAACAAGGCCGGGGAATGCGGCAAAAACCACACTCGCACCGGCCTGCAGATTACTTTTTCTTGGGGCGGATTGCAGGAGCTGCTTTATCCAGCACGCCGTTGACAAACTTGTGGCTGTCTTCAGCGCCAAAGGTTTTTGCCAGTTCGATAGCTTCGTTGATGGCCACTTTATACGGCACATCATCACGTTTGGACAGCTCGAACAGCGCAATACGCAGCACCGCTTTTTCTACCTGGCCCAGCTCTTCGAGCAGACGGGACAGGTAAGGTTTCATCAATCCATCGAGGTACGCGCTGTTAGTCGCCACCCCGGACAGCAGTTCACGGAAGTACATTACGTCTACATCTTTGACGTCCTGTTCCGCCAGGAACTGGTATTCAACATCGGCGATGTCGTTCTGGGACAACTGCCAGGAGTAAAGCGCCTGAACGGCACACTCACGGGCGCGGCGACGAGCAGCAGGTTTCACGGAATTCCCCTTACAAAAAAATCAGGCCTTAATGGCTTTCAATACGTTGATCATTTCAAGCGCGGTCAGTGCAGCTTCTGCACCTTTGTTACCGGCTTTGGTGCCAGCGCGTTCGATGGCTTGTTCAATACTTTCAGTGGTGAGAACACCAAAGGCTACCGGGATTTCGCTGTCCTGAGCGACGTGCGCCAGGCCATTGCTTGCCCCGCCAGCGACATATTCGAAGTGCGCAGTACCGCCACGGATAACCGTACCCAGCGCAATCACCGCGTCATATTTACCGGTTTTCGCCAGCGCGCCAGCCGCCAGTGGCAGTTCATAAGCGCCAGGCACCCAAACAACGGTAATGTTTTCATCTTTGACCTGACCAATACGTTTCAGGGCGTCAATCGCACCTTCCAGCAGGCTGTCGTTGATAAAGTTGTTGAAACGCGCAATGGTGATGGCGACGCGAGCGTCCGGGGTAGCAACGTTAGCTTCAATAATGTTCATACTCTTCCTTTGGGTTCATTTGCCCCGCAGGGGGGCGGATTTTATCATAATATTCTGTGCGCTGCTCCCCTTTTCAGGAGGCATTACGCGTTCGTCAAATGCAGGCAAATATCCGGGCCTACATGGCGTATCTCGTTGAATTTGAAATGGGGGGCGTCGGCCAGTTTCTCAAGCCCCGGTAGAACACATAATCCGCGCGCATCGCTGCCTAATAGTTTAGGTGCTACGTAGACAATAAGCTCATCAACGACACCCGCCTGAATCAGCGCGCCAGCAAGCGTCGGCCCGGCCTCCACCCAGATGCTGTTAATCTGCTGTTTGCCAAGCTGCATCATCAGTAAAACCAGATCAACATGCCCATTATGTTCCGGCGTAATAATCGATTTTACACTCTCTGGCCAGTTGCGCTCATCGCTTTGGGTGCGGGCAAACCAGGTTTCGCCTGGCTGCTGCACAATGCGGTGCTCCGGCGTGACGCGGTTCTGGCTATCGACCACAATACGCACCGGCTGGCGCAGGTTTTCCTCGGCATAAAGCGCCTGCGTCTGTGCGCTCAGTTCATTCCAGCGCACGGTTAACGCCGGGTCGTCGGCCAGCACCGTGGCGCTGCTGGTGAGAATTGCGTGGCTCTCTGCGCGCAGACGCTGCACATCGCGACGCGCCTGCGGGGAGGTAATCCACTGGCTTTCGCCGCTCGCCATCGACGTACGCCCGTCCAGAGACGCGCCAAGTTTAAGCTGAACATACGGGAAGCCTGTACGCATGCGTTTCAGGAAACCTTTGTTCAGCGCTTCCGCTTCGCTCATCATCAGGCCGTGGCTGACCTCAATACCCGCCTGTTGCAGGCGATACAGCCCGCGTCCGGCCACCTGTGGGTTGGGGTCCTGCATGGCGGCCACCACGCGGGAAACACCTGCGGCAATCAGCGCGTCGCAGCAAGGCGGCGTGCGGCCGTGATGACTACAGGGTTCAAGGGTCACGTACGCCGTCGCACCTTTGGCTTTTTCGCCTGCCATACGCAACGCATGAACTTCCGCGTGCGGCTCACCGGCCCGGTAGTGAAAACCTTCGCCGACGATTTCGCCCTGATTGACAATAACGCAGCCGACACGCGGGTTGGGATGAGTGGTGAAGCGACCACGTGCGGCAAGTTTCAGCGCGCGCGCCATGTACATTTCGTCGTGCATAGCTTAGTCCTGTAGACGAGCGATCTCTTCGCCGAATTCTTTAATATCTTCGAAGCTGCGATAAACCGACGCAAAGCGGATATAGGCCACTTTATCGAGCTTTTTCAGCTGTTCCATCACCAGGTTACCCAGCAGTTTGCTCGGCACTTCACGTTCCCCGGTGGCGCGCAGGTGCGATTTAATGTGATTAATCGCCATTTCGACGTCATCCGCGCTTACGGGACGTTTTTCCAGCGCTCTTAACATGCCGCTGCGCAGCTTGTCTTCGTTGAACGGTTCGCGCACATCATTGCTTTTTACGACGCGCGGCATCACCAGTTCAGCCACTTCAAACGTGGTGAAACGTTCGTTGCAAACCAGGCATTGCCGACGGCGGCGGACGGAGGAGCCCTCGCCAACCAGACGAGAGTCGATCACTTTGGTATCTACGGCGAGACAGAATGGGCAGTGCATACATCGTCCTGACTATGAGGTGGTAACTGAAACCTATTTTACCCTGATATGGCTCGACAACAAAGGAAGAGCGTTTTTGAGACAATGGATCGATGCCAGAATCTTTTTTGCGATCTAACATTACGTGATCCCGACCATAAGGAAACAGACATAATGACAAGACGTTACCTAAGAATTGCCGTACTGGGAAGCCTCTTTAGCCTGACTGCCTGCGCACAGCAAGCCGAGGTTCGTCAGATGCACGAAAGTATCAGTACGCTCAATCAGGAAATGACCAAACTGAACAAAGAAACGGTGAAGATCAGCCAGCAGAACGCGCTGAATGCGAAATCTGCCAGCGGCGCCTATATCATTCCCGGTTCCAATACGCCTGCGCTGCTGAAGAGCCAGATAGGCACGCTGCGCCTGTCTTTGCGCAACATCGCGCCAAACGCACAGGGTACGGCGGTGACGCTGCGTATTCAGGGCGAATCTAACGATGCGTTACCGGCGTTTAGCGGCACCGTAGAATACGGTCAGATTCAGGGCACTACCGATAACTTCCAGGAAGTTAACGTGCAGAATCAGCTCATTAACGCGCCAGCCAGTATTCTCGCGCCCAGCGATGTCGATATTCCGCTACAGCTGAACGGCATCACGCCGGATCAACTCGGCTTTGTCCGCGTTCACGATATTCAGCCCGCTACCGCGCAGTAAACGCACCTTCGCGCCAGGCTTCTCTGGCGCAAATTTTTCTGCTGCATTCTCCCCTCACCTATTCACCACTTTTTGCTGAAGATTGGCAATCATTGATATGACAGGTACAATCGCCGCCGTTCAATCTACGCAAACGTGAACGCAATCGATTACGTATATGAAAAATGTGTGACCCGTAACTGATTTTTGTGAGCAATGATTCTTATAATAGGCACGCAGAAATACGAAACATTTTGTAAAGCTTCGATGCTTAATTTCATTCCCGTTAGGGATTTTTTATCAGTGGCAAACATATGAAAAAAACATTATTAGCAGCCGGTGCTGTGGTAGCACTCTCCGCGTCTTTCACTGCCGGTGCAGCAGAAAATGACAAACCGCAATATCTTTCCGACTGGTGGCATCAGAGCGTCAACGTGGTAGGCAGCTACCACACCCGTTTCGGGCCGACGCTGCGTAACGACACCTATCTGGAATATGAAGCGTTCGCCAAGAAAGATTGGTTTGATTTCTACGGTTACGTCGATGCGCCGCGTTTCTTCGGTGGCGACAGCAACTCCCGCGGGATCTGGAACCACGGTTCCCCGCTGTTTATGGAAATCGAGCCACGTTTCTCTATCGACAAGCTGACCAATACTGACCTGAGCTTTGGTCCGTTCAAAGAGTGGTACTTCGCGAACAACTATATCTACGATATGGGCCGCAACAGCGAAGGCCGTCAGAGCACCTGGTATATGGGTCTGGGTACCGATATCGATACCGGCCTGCCGATGGGGCTGTCTCTGAACGTCTATGCCAAGTATCAGTGGCAGAACTATGGCGCATCCAACGAAAACGAGTGGGATGGCTATCGTTTCAAAATCAAATACTTCGTGCCGATTACTGACCTGTGGGGCGGTAAGCTGAGCTACATCGGCTTCACCAACTTCGACTGGGGTTCAGACCTGGGCGACGATCAGTACCGCACCAGCAACTCTATCGCCTCCAGCCACATTCTGGCGCTGAACTACGATCACTGGCACTACTCTGTGGTCGCGCGTTACTTCCACAACGGTGGTCAGTGGAAAGATGGCGACGAGCCGGTATGGCAGGCTGAGCCGATTAAATCCAACGGCTTCGGCTGGTATCTGGTGGCGGGTTACAACTTCTGATTTCGCTGCTTGCCGGATGGCGGCGTAGCCGTCATCCATCAATGTAGGTCGGGTAAGGCGTAGCCGCCACCCGACGTCAAAGCGCATCAGGCAAAAAAAGCACCGCACGTTCTCAACGTCGGTGCTTTTTTGTTACTTCTTCTTATCCATCATCGCTTTCAAATCGGCAAAGGGATTGTACTTCGCCTCGCCCACGTCTTTCTGCGCGTCTTCCCCGGCAATTACCGTCGAACCGTATTGATCCGCTTCGGTATATTTCGAGTGCTCGTGATCGTGACAGAACAGGCACAACAGCTCCCAGTTACTACCATCTTCCGGGTTATTGGTGTGGTCGTGATCCATATGGTGAACCGTTAACTCACGCAGGTTCGAGTAAACAAACTCGCGCGAGCAACGCCCGCAGACCCACGGAAACAGTTTGAGTGCTTTTTCGCGATAGCCGCTTTCCAGCCGCGCGTAGTTTTTAGGGATGATGGCCATAATTGCTCGGTAATGAAATTAAAGGTTTTGGACAGTTTATCACTCTGTACACACCAACGCTCGCGTTGGGTCGAGCAACCAGGGGCGCAGATACCCCACCGTATTCGACAACGGCAACACCTCGTCCGGCAGACTAATGCCTAAATGCTCTTTGATGTAATGGCGACGCATTAACACCCGGTTCCAGAGTTCAGGGTACGCCTGGGCAAGTTCATCTCGCAGCGCTTTGTCCGCGAGGGCTACCGTGTCTTCAATGCTGGCTCCGGCGTAACCTGCGCGGGAAGGAATGATGTCGATTTGCAGCAGCATACCGCTGCGCAGCGGTGCGGCGGAGTTCGGGCCAATCGGCGAGCACAGCCACTCTTCATCCGCCACCAGATGGCCCGGATTAAGGTGCCAGTGATACTCCGCCTTCGGCAATACCTGTTCAATCAGTGCATACATTTCACCGCCCAACATGCCGGGGCGAATATGGGTAAGCCAGGTCGCGACGGCGCGATAGTAGGGCTTCGCCACCACGTCGAGATAATCGGCCACCTCTGGTGCCAGTTCGCTTTCATCCGCCACCACATACGCTGCACGGCTACTTAATCCGCCTTTGTAACTGGTGGTAAGCGAGAATTTATCGCCGCGCTTTATATGTTTATCACCAGGGTAAAGATTGGCATTGGCAAAACGATCGCCGGTTGCGGCAATCATCACTACGTTATTCGGCTGCCCCTGGGCCGCCAGCAGTGCGCCGATCTGCTTTTCGGTTTTCCCCGGCGCGATGGCATTCAGGGCATCGAGAATCGCCGTTGACGCCAGATTCGCGCCGTACTCGTAGTGCGCCAGTTCATTGGCGTTATTGACCGTTCGCGCACCGTGCTCTGGCGAGATAAAAATTCCGGTGGCGTTGCACAGCGCGGCCTCAGGCCCTGCCGCCTGACGAATCGCCTCAACGATAAAAGACGGGAGATCAAACATCTTCCAGGCGTCATCTTGTGCGCCGGTAAACAGTTTCCAGCCCACCAGCCCGTAGTTTTTTCCGGCAACGATACCCGCACTGTTCAGCACATCCGGCAGTGATTGTTGATTGTCCATCGGCTGATTAGGCAGGGAAAACCACGGCGCATGCACCACGCGGTTTTCCAGCCGCGCATGCGCCGCCAGTTTCAGATTTTCGTTACCGAGCACCAGCACAGCATCCCCCTCACTGTGCAATACCAGCAGCGCCTCTTCGAAGCGCGGGATAAATCCGGTGAGATACTCAAAATTGCCGCCGTGCTCTTTGTCAGCATAAATCACCAGCGCGTCCAGCCCGCGAGAGGCCATCCCGGCCAGCACTTTAGCTTTGCGCTCGCGCAGAGTGTCGTCGTTTAAGGTAACGGAAGGCAGATGATGCCAGACGGCTGGCTGCGGTACAGTTTGCAGAGAAAGGGAATCGAGTGTGATGGTCACTGGCGTTACTCCATGTCAAAGGCTATCCACGGAGAGTAACCAATATTGGCGAGGCTGTAATAAAAAAATCCCGGCCTTGCGACCGGGATTCCGATTCTGACGGGAAAGTCGTGTTACGGCAGAATTGACGGTTGATCCGCCCCTTCTTTCTCGACTTTCTGCTGCAGCATGTGCTCGCGCTTCATACCCAGTTTCAGCGCCAGTGCAGACGCAACATAGATAGAAGAAGCCGTACCGATAGACACACCAATCAGCATGGTCAGTGAGAAGCCTTCCAGTACCGGACCACCGAAGAGGTACAGCATCAGAATAACCACTAACGTCGTACCGGAGGTGATCAACGTACGGTGCAGCGTCTGGGTCAGTGACACGTTAAAGATTTCGTAAGGCGTCCCGCGACGAATTTTGCGGAAGTTTTCACGAATACGGTCAGAGACCACGATGCTATCGTTCAACGAGTAACCGATAACCGACATCAACGATGCCACGATGGTCAGGTCAATCTCGATATGGAATAACGAGAGTATGCCCAGCGTGATGATAACGTCGTGCGCCAGTGAGATAACCACACCCGCCGCCAGTCGCCACTCGAAGCGGAAACCGACGTAAACGAGGATAGAGATCAGCGCCACGATCAGCGCCATTGCACCGGTTTGCGCAAGGTCTGCACCCACGCTCGGCCCAACGAACTCGATACGTTTCACTGCCGCGTTCTGATTGGTGGATTCGTTAATCACCTTCAGAACCTGGCTCCCCAGCACCTGACCGCCATTTTCGCCTTCAGTTGGCGGCATGCGGACCATGATGTCGTGGCTGCTACCAAAGTTCTGCAACTGCGGCTCTTCAAAGCCCGCCTTCTGCAGCGCGTCACGCATCACATCAATTTCAGCCGGTTTTTCCAGCGTAATTTCGATTACCGTACCACCGGTGAAATCGAGCCCCCAGTTGAAGCCGCGCACGCCCATAATGACGATGGCAGCCACCAACAGCAGGCCAGAGATGCCGAAAGCCCAGTAATCCCAGCGCATAAAGTCATAGACTTTACGGCCGTGGTTCAATTGTTCAACAGTATATTCCTGTGCCACAACGCACTCCTCAGATTGACAGCTTGTTGATGCGTTTGCCGCCATACAACAGGTTTACGATGGCACGCGTACCGACAATTGCGGTAAACATCGACGTTGCCACACCGATACCGGTGGTGATAGCAAAGCCTTTGATTGCCCCGGTGCCGACTGCATACAGGATCAGAACTTTAATCAGCGTGGTGATGTTCGCATCAAAGATGGAGCTGAATGCGCCCGCATAACCTTCGTTGATTGCCTGCTGCACCGAACGCCCGTTGCTCAACTCTTCTTTGATACGTTCGTTGATCAGTACGTTGGCGTCGACCGCCACCGCAAGGGTTAGCACGATACCCGCAATACCCGGCATACTCAGCGTGGCGCCTGGCAGCAGTGACATGATACCGACGATCAGTACCAGGTTAGCAATCAGCGCGCTGGTCGCGATCAGACCAAATTTCTTGTAGAAGAAAATCATGAACAGGATAGAAACCGCCAGGCCAGCCAGACATGCTTCCAGGCCCTGTTTGATGTTCTGCATACCCAAAGTTGGGCCGATAGTACGTTCTTCAACAATCTGAATCGGCGCAATCAGCGCACCGGCACGCAGCAGCAGAGAGAGCTGACGCGCTTCGTTCGGGTTGTTGATACCGGTGATACGGAAGCTGTTACCCAGGCGAGACTGGATGTTGGCGATGTTAATCACCTCTTCCTGTTTCACCAGCACGGCACGGCCGTTCGCATCTTTCTTACCACTGTCTTTATACTCCACGAACAGGGTCGCCATCGGTTTACCGATGTTGTCCTTGGTGAAGTTAGACATGGTGTTACCACCTGCGCTATCCAGCGAGATGTTAACCTGCGGCTGGTTGTATTCGTCCTGGCTGGAAGTGGAATCGGTGATATGGTCACCGGTCAGAATCACGCGTTTGTACAGCACAACCGGCTGACCTTCACGGGTCTGTTTCACTTCGGAGTCGCCCGGTACACGGCCAGATGCGGCAGCGGACTGGTCAACGTTAGTATTCACCAGACGGAATTCCAGGGTCGCGGTAGCGCCGAGAATTTCTTTCGCACGCGCAGTATCCTGAATACCCGGCAGTTCAACGACGATGCGGTCCGCACCCTGACGCTGTACCACAGGCTCAGCCACACCCAGTTGGTTCACACGGTTACGCAGAATGTTGATGTTCTGCTGCACCGCATATTCACGCGCTTCGCTCAGACGCGCATCGCTCATTACCGCGCGCAGCTGGTTGCTGCCCTGATTAGTGATAACCAGATCACGGTGACGGGATGTGAGATACGTATTCGCCTGATCGCGCGCCGCGCTATCGCGGAACTGAATCGTCAGACCATAGTTATCTGATTTACGAATATTGGAATACGGAATGTTTTTCTCGCGCAGATCGCTGCGCAGACTGTCGATATTTTGTTCCTGAAGTTTGCCGAGCGCCGTGTCCATATCCACTTCCATCAGGAAGTGAACACCACCACGCAGGTCAAGACCCAGCTTCATCGGTTCGGCTTTAATGGCCGCCAACCAACGCGGGGTCGCAGGAGCAAGGTTCAGCGCCACGACGTATTTATCACCCAGCACGCTCAGCAGCGCTTCACGAGCACGCAGCTGGACGTCGGTGGAGTCGAAGCGCGCAAGAATAGCGCCCTCTTCCAGTGCCACAGACTTCGCGGTGATTTTTTCTTGTTGTAAAGTATTCTGGACCTGGATCAGCGTTTGCTCACTGGCGGCGACTCCGCGCGCACCAGTGATCTGAACAGCCGGATCCTCACCATACAGGTTGGGAAGTGCGTAAAGCAGGCCGACGATAATCACGACGACCAGCATAATGTACTTCCACAAAGGATAACGGTTTAACACGGCAGTTCCCTTTGGGAAAACAGTAAATTACAGCGCCTTCATGGTGCCTTTCGGCAGAACGGCAGCTACGAAGTCACGTTTGATAACCACTTCAGTGGTGTCGTTCAGCGCGATAGCAATGTAGCCAGTTTCAGCTACTTTGGTTACGCGGCCAACCAGACCACCGTTAGTCAGCACTTCATCACCTTTGGCGATGGAGTCCATCAGCTTTTTGTGCTCTTTGGTGCGTTTCTGCTGTGGGCGCAGGATCATGAAGTAGAAAATCAGACCAAACACTACCAGCATCAGAATCAGAGACATCGGGCTGCCCTGTGCTGCGCCACCCGGTGCTGCTACCGCATCAGAAATAAAAAAGCTCATTAAAATTCCCTCATTATTAATATTAATCAACGTTCAAAGCTGGAACTTCGCGCCCCTGACGTTGGTAAAAATCGGTCACGAAGCTCTCTAATTTACCCTCTTCGATAGCCTTGCGTAAACCAGCCATTAAACGCTGATAGTAGCGAAGGTTATGAATCGTGTTGAGACGTGCGCCCAGTATTTCGTTGCAACGGTCTAAATGATGCAAGTACGCACGTGAATAATTGCGACACGTATAGCAATCACACTCAGCGTCGAGTGGGCTGGTATCGCTCTTATGCTTCGCATTACGGATTTTCACCACGCCATCGGTCACGAACAGGTGACCATTGCGCGCGTTACGCGTGGGCATAACGCAGTCAAACATATCGATACCGCGACGTACGCCTTCGACCAGATCCTCTGGTTTACCGACGCCCATCAGGTAACGCGGTTTGTCAGCAGGAATTTGCGGGCAAACGTGCTCCAGGATGCGGTGCATGTCTGCTTTCGGTTCGCCTACTGCCAGGCCGCCGACAGCGTAGCCATCAAAACCGATATCTACCAGACCTTTAACGGAGATATCTCGTAAATCTTCGTAAACGCTGCCCTGAATGATGCCAAAAAGCGCATTTTTATTGCCGAGGCCGTCAAAACGCTCGCGGCTACGCCTGGCCCAGCGCAGAGACATCTCCATGGAACGTTTAGCATAGTCCCAGTCCGCCGGGTACGGCGTACATTCGTCGAAGATCATCACGATGTCGGAACCGAGATCGTACTGAATCTCCATCGATTTTTCCGGATCGAGGAAGATAGGATCGCCGTTGATCGGGTTACGGAAGTGTACGCCCTGTTCGGTTATCTTACGAATATCGCCCAGGCTGAAGACCTGGAAGCCGCCAGAGTCGGTGAGGATGGGGCCTTTCCACTGCATGAAGTCATGCAGGTCGCCGTGCAGTTTCATGATTTCCTGACCCGGGCGCAGCCACAGGTGGAAGGTGTTGCCGAGGATAATCTGTGCGCCGGTGGCTTCAACTTCTTCCGGCGTCATGCCTTTTACGGTGCCGTAGGTACCGACGGGCATAAAAGCAGGCGTTTCCACTACGCCACGATCGAAGACCAGGCGGCCACGGCGTGCGCGTCCGTCGGTGGTGTCCAGTTCAAATTTCACGCTATTCTCCTGCATCAGAGAGACAGTCTGATGGTTAATGTTGCGAGGTGAGGTTCACCCTCACCCCGGCCCTCTCCCGCATGGGAGAGAGAAAAATCGTATCGTGCCTGTGTTGTCGGGTGGCGCTACGCTTACCCGACCTACAAACCGTAGGCCTGATAAGCAACGCGCCATCAGGCAGGACGTTCGTTAATGGCCTGCGGATTGTACGTGATAAACATCGCATCACCGTAACTAAAAAAGCGATATTCCGCTTTTACCGCTTCGTGATAGGCGTGCAGGGTGTTTTTATAACCTGCAAACGCGGAAACCAGCATAATCAGCGTCGATTCCGGCAGGTGGAAGTTGGTCACCAGCGCATCAATCACTTTGTACTGATAGCCCGGATAGATAAAGATTTGCGTATCGCCAAAGAACGGTTCAATCAGGTCGTTTTTCGCCGCCTGTGCCGCGCTTTCCAGCGAACGCACAGAGGTAGTGCCGACTGCAATCACACGGTTACCGCGCGCTTTCGCCGCCAGCACCGCATCAACAACGTCCTGTGGCACTTCCGCATATTCGGAATGCATGGTGTGCTCTTCAATGCTTTCAACGCGAACCGGCTGGAAAGTCCCTGCGCCCACGTGCAGGGTCACAAAGGCCATATCAATGCCTTTCTCACGCAGTTTAGCCAGCAGTGGGTCGTCGAAATGCAGACCCGCTGTGGGAGCCGCGACAGCGCCAGGGCGGCTGCTGTAAACGGTTTGATAAAGTTCGCGGTCGGCGTCTTCATCCGGGCGATCGATGTACGGCGGCAGCGGCATGTGGCCGATACTGTTCAGAATATCCAGTACCGGACGCTCATCGTTAAACTGCACTTCAAACAGCGCGTCGTGGCGTGCGACCATGGTCGCATTGATGCTTTCGTCATCGCCCAACAGCAGTTCCGCACCCGGCTTCGGCGCTTTAGAGGCGCGAATATGTGCCAGAATACGATTATCATCGAGCATACGCTCAACCAGCACTTCAATCTTGCCGCCGCTGGCCTTGCGACCGAACAGACGCGCAGGAATGACGCGGGTATTATTAAAGACCAGAAGATCGCCAGGGTTGAGCTTATCGAGCAGATCGGTGAAAGTACCGTGCGTCAGCGCGCCTGTCGGCCCGTCCAGCGACAGCAAGCGGCAACCGCTGCGCTCAGGCTGTGGATAGTGGGCAATCAGGGATTCAGGTAATTCAAAGGAAAAATCGGCAAGGCGCATGACTCTAAGACTCTGGACTTAATAATGAGGCGGGTAGTCTAGTGCCGGGGCGTTCTCCCTGCAACCCTATCCCCCTCTGGATAGATAATAATCGATGAATTTTTTAGCTCACCTGCATCTCGCGTACCTCGCCGACAGCTCGTTGTCCGGCAATCTGCTGGCCGATTTTGTGCGCGGCAATCCGGATAACAGCTACCCGGCCGAGGTCGTCGACGGGATTTACATGCATCGGCGCATTGACGTGATGACCGATAACCTGCCCGAGGTGAAGCAAGCCCTGGAGTGGTTCCGCCCGCAGACGCGGCGCGTCGCGCCTATTACGCTCGATGTAATGTGGGACCATTTTCTCTCGCGCCACTGGTCGCAGCTTTCGCCACAAATAGCGCTGCCGGAGTTCGTCGAGTACGCCCATGAGCAGGTGTCGCTGATTCTGCCCGACTCGCCGCCGCGCTTCGTGAATCTGAACGAGTATCTGTGGTCAGAACGCTGGCTGGAGCGCTATCGCGAAATGGAGTTTATTCAGCGCGTGCTGAACGGCATGGCCAGCCGACGTCCGAAACTGGACGCCCTGCGCGACTCCTGGCACGATTTAGACCAGCACTATGCGCAGCTGGAGAAACAGTTCTGGCAGTTTTATCCGCAGATGATGGCGCAGGCCAAAGCCCGCGAGCTTTAATCAGAACCTGTCAAACGTGTAGCTATCCATAGGCAGAACTTTAAATATCGATTGCTGTAGCCTCTTTGAGTCATTGCGGTTCACTCTCTATACTGGCCCGCGTTGCGTACTACTTACTTTCTATACTCAAAGGAGAACCCATGGTTCTGGTTACTCGTCAGGCACCTGACTTTACCGCTGCGGCAGTGCTCGGTAACGGCGAAATCGTTGAAAACTTTAACTTCAAACAGCACACCAACGGCAAAGCCACCGTGCTGTTCTTCTGGCCAATGGACTTCACCTTTGTCTGCCCGTCTGAACTGATCGCGTTCGATAAACGCTACGAAGAGTTCCAGAAACGCGGTGTAGAAGTGGTCGGTGTTTCCTTTGACTCCGAATTCGTTCACAACGCATGGCGTAACACCCCGGTCGATAAAGGCGGCATCGGTGCGGTGAAATACGCGATGGTTGCTGACATTAAACGCGAAATCCAGAAAGCCTACGGCATCGAACACCCGGACGCGGGCGTGGCGCTGCGTGGTTCTTTCCTGATCGACGCCAACGGCGTAGTTCGCCACCAGGTGGTTAACGACCTGCCGCTGGGCCGTAACATCGACGAAATGCTGCGTATGGTTGACGCGCTGCAGTTCCACGAAGAGCACGGCGAAGTGTGCCCGGCACAGTGGGAAAAAGGCAAAGAAGGTATGGCGGCGTCCCCGGACGGCGTAGCAAAATACCTGACCGAAAACGTCTCCAGCCTGTAATTGGCGGATGCATAAGCAAAATTGCCTGATGGCGCTGCGCTTATCAGGCCTACCAATTTACACGATTTTGTAGGCCGGATAAGGCAAAGCCGCCATTCGGCAAAACAAAGCGCACGTTATCAGAAATCTAAGGCTCGCGCAGGCGAGCCTTTTTTGTTTTTAGCGCCGGGCTTCTCGCCAGATTCGCCACGCCACCATCAGCAACGCCCCCACGCCGACGATAAGCACCGCCCACACCGCGAGGGCTACCCACAGTTTCTGTTGTTCACCCGCACTCACCGCCTGCAATCGCGCATCACCGCCCAGTTTGACGGTTTCCAGCGGCTGCGCCCAGGGCAGCGTCTCGATGTTTTTGCTCGCCGGGAGCGATTCAGGAATTAACTGATTCAGGCTCAACGCGACATTCTCCGCCGCCTTATTTCCCCAGGTCAGCATATAGGGGCCCTTACCCTGTGCGTTAAAGATCAGCACTTTAGCTTCACGCGCGCCAGTTACGCCCGGAAGCGTTTGCGGCAGATGGGCATCCACCGTGGTGATGCGAATGGCCTCGACAACATTCGCAGAGAGCGGAAACGCCGCCTGCGTTTGATCGTTGACGTTAAACAACACGCTTTTCGCCAGCGGCCGCCACTCGCTTTTTGCATCGCTTCGCCAGGCTATCTCGACCGGTAACACTCCTTCTTCCATCAGCGTGATGGAAAGCGTACTTAGCGGTTGCGGCTGATCCCATTGCCAGATGGCCTCGGTTGATGTGGCTTTGGCGACCGCAGCCGGGAGCTGAATACGCTCAGTAAGCGGCTCTTGCGGTTGCGCCACGGCCATTACGCCTTTTAGCTCCGGCATGGGGGTTTGTGGGTCAAGAACCAGCAGCAGGTAACGTCTGCCTTTGGGTGACAGCGTCAATTCGGCGGCCACGGTATTCATCTTCAGCTGTTCGCCATCGCGGGAAAGATCCATCAGCGGCGCATTTTCCTGAACGCGCTGCCAGTGGCTGAGATCCCGGCTGGCGTAAACCGAAGCTTTACCCTGCCAGCTTGCATTTGATGCCGCCCAATCGAGCTGAAGCTGCGTCAGGCGCAGCGACGCTTCCCGGCTATCCGGCAAGGTCAGTAAATAGCTCTGACCCACCGATTTTGCCTCATCGCCCTCAAGATTAATTTCCACGCCATTGGCTGCCTTAAGACGGATCGTCTGCGGCGCGCTGGCCTCCGTCGTGGCGATCGGCGAGGCCGCTAAAGGAAACAGACGCAGAGCGACCGAATCCGCGACGGCAGGCGGCGTTGGCTTCGTCATTAACGTAAAGGGAACGCGCTCCCCCTGTTGATTAAATACCCGAACATCGCGCAGGTCAGGCCAGGCGCTGTGCTGGTAGACCTCTCGCGGTAACGCCACGCGATACCACGGTGATGACGAAGAGGTTTCCAGCGTCATGCCTGTGGCGTAGTCTCGCGGGGATTCCGCCGCAAAGGCGGAAGAACTGCCCGCCAGAAGCAGGCTGCAAACCATCGCTTTTATCCGTTTCATTTTTGCTCTCCTGCTTTGGGTGGCAACGGCGAGAAATAACCGACAATCAAGACCAGTATCGCCACACCAATAAACGCCACCGCGCGCGCCAGACCACCGCCGCCTGCGCTATCGACCAGCATCAGTTTGATGATAACCACGCCTAATAGCGCGGCACCACACAGCCACATTTTGCGTGAGACGTTGCGCGTTGCGCGAATCATAATAATGAGCGCTATCAGCATCCAGAACAGCGCAAAGGTGGTCTGAATGAGCCGCGACTGCCAGAGCGCGCTGAAATCCCAGGCAACGTCGCCATACCACGCCAGCGCACGCATCAGCATGCCGTTCAGCCACCAGAAAGCCAGCCCGGCGAGGGCTACGCGCCACGTCGATGGCAGATATTGCCGAACAGCGCGTTCCGCCACATAAAGCCCCAGCAGCGCAAAAGCAGCGCCCTCTTCCAGAGGGTTAATCAACGGCAAATAGAGCTGATGATAGACCACGCCGCTTTGCACGTTGCTCAGTACCAACAAACCAAGCAGCAGGGCCACCACGGGGACAACCGCCACGCTGCCATACATTTCCGGCCAGCGGCAGAACGGCCACCAGGCCCGGCGAAGCGCTCCGTGGATCAGCAGAATGGTAATGCCACCCGCCGCCATCAGCAGGCCGCTTTGCCAGGCGCTCGTTCCCCACGGTAGCGACTGCACAAACCACATCAGTTCAGCTCCGAATGCGAGCATCAGCATCCATAACAACGCGAGATGCAACCCCTGCGAAAGACGTGCTGGTACCGTGCTGTCATCACGATAAAGCAGCATGAGCGCAGACGGCAGGGCAATCACCCACGCCAGATTGTGCCAGCCTGCGGCGAAAATTTGCTGCTGATAAATTTGCTCGCACAGCATCAACAGCATGGCGGGCCACAGCAGCCACTGTGCAAAGCCCAGTTCGCGCCATGCCAGACGCTGGCACATAAAACGCCAGGCCCAGGCCGAGAGGGATATCAACGCGAGCAGGACAAATCCTGTCGTCGCGTCCTGGGTAGTGACGAGCTGTGCCGCACCCGCGAGGGCAATCACCCAGAATGCAACGCCGCCGATTAACAGCGCCAGGCTCAGACGCCATATTTCTGCGCGCCACAACCAGGCGGCGGCGAGCCAGCACAGGCTGAGCACGGCGAAAATCATCATGATGGAGAGCGGCGTGGTTTCATCCGCCAGCGCCCAGACGCCGCTGCCCAGCGCCATCAATAACAGTGCGGTGCCGCTAAAACTCATACGCCGCTGCTGCTGTTGCATGCCTAACCACAGCACGCCCACACCTTCCAGCGCCCAGGCCATCGCCGTCCAGCGCGCGGAAAGCGCCAGCGGAATAGCAAGCGTGGTGAATGCGCCGCCCAGCGCCAGCGCGGCCAGCAACAGAGTACGTTCCGCCGACGGGAATCGACGCAGCACCAGCCACGCCAGCGCCAGATAAAACGCGCCATAACCCAGGGCGCTGATCGCCGGGCCGTAAGTCATGTGCTGCGTCATGACGTACTGCATTCCAAAACCAATCAGCGGCGGTGCGAAGAGCAGCACGCCGTCGACCACACGCTTACCCTTCTCCTGCGCCTGCCAGGAGAACAGCACGCTCAGGACGCCGAAAATCAGGATATTGGCGATAAGGAACAGCTGGCAGTTAAGCCAG
The DNA here is from genome assembly GCF_021172065.1 of Pseudocitrobacter corydidari. Taxonomy (NCBI): domain Bacteria; kingdom Pseudomonadati; phylum Pseudomonadota; class Gammaproteobacteria; order Enterobacterales; family Enterobacteriaceae; genus Pseudocitrobacter; species Pseudocitrobacter corydidari. Next base: position 2,647,553 of record NZ_CP087880.1, read on the forward strand.
TATTCAGGGCGATAATCATTCATGCCCCACAATCCGCCCACGCCAAAGGTGAAAAGCAGCCCTAACAGATTCAGTTCGCGCCAGTGTTGCCGCGCGCTAATCGCCAGAATGCCAACGGACAGAAGCAGGTAGAAAGAGAACAGCGCAATGTAGTTGCCGCTTCCCGTGGAGAGAAGCACCGGTGCCAGGTAGCCGCCGAGGCTCGCCAACATCGCCAGGCTCAGGGCATTTTGCAGCACCGCCAGGCCAACGCTTGCCGCACAAATCAGCACCAGCAGCACAAAGGCCAGCGTCATCGGCAGCATTTGCCACAGGCGAAATGCGCCGAATACGGTGAGATAAAGCACGCCCGTCGCGCCACCTTGCAGGATCAACGCATAGACACGCTGCTTATGGCGCAATCGCCAGCCGATAGCCAGCAGCACCACCGCGCAAAGCGCCGTCGCCACAAGACGCAGCTCCAGTGGAAATAGCGCGTGCTCGACCGTATAGCGCAACAGGAAAGAGAGCCCAAGAAACAGCAGCAGAATACCCAGTTTAGCCAGTGGGTTACCCTGCATAAACCAGCGTAATAATGAAGTGAATACACCGCCAAATGCCGATGAAGTCTCGCGCTCGGGCGGCGATACCGGCTCGTATTTTTCCGTGGGCTGCCAGGGATTGGCGGGCGCGGGTTGAACGGGCGCAACGGGAATCACCGGTTCAACTGCCACAACCGGTTTTGGCTCCGGCGCATCATGTACACCGCGTTGCTCCAGTTCCTCCAGCCGACGGCGAAGCAACGAAACTTCATAGCGCATGGCGGAAGTACGATTAATAGCGACAATCGCCAGTATGGGGACCACCACCAGCGCAAAGAAAAGTACGATACAGCCAAGGATTACCAGCTCGTCCATGTTTCCACCTTTAGCCAGCACGAATAAACGCAGATTGACACAAAGTGTTGCATTTACGCCATTAATCTTTGCAAAGAGGCGGGATTTTCAGAAGATAACAACAAAAAACCGGATGGGTGGCCCCATCCGGTTAGCGATAGCATCAGAACGCGAAGCAGGAACAGCCCAGCACGCCCCAGAATGCCTGTTCATCGGAGACAGGAATCGACGATTTACGCGCGATATCATGCTGATGGCCGTGAACGCCACAGCTACCGCAGCACTGGTGCATCTGCACCACGGCGCCTATTTTCCCTGCAACCGGCGGCGCAGAGCGATAATGGCCCGGCACTTTCACCACCGGTGACCAGTCTGGAACGACCGGAATCGCAGGCGGCGCCAGCGGGGTAAAGTGACCGGCGGCATACACCACTTTGCCATCCACGATAGTCATCACCGATTCAATGCCTTTGATCTCTTCTTCCGGCACGCTGAAGTAGTCTTTCGACAGCACCACCAGGTCGGCAAGCTGATCTTTCTCGATACGCCCTTTTTTACCCTGCTCGCTGGAGAACCACGCGCTGCCTGCGGTCCAAAGTTCCAGCGCCACATCGCGCGGCAGACGGTTTTCGTCGTCATACATTGCCATACCGCCAACCGTACGGCCAGAAACCAGCCAGTAAAGCGCGGTCCACGGGTTATAGCTTGCTACGCGGGTGGCATCCGTCCCCAGCCCGACGGGCACATCAGCAGCCAGCATTTTGGCGACCGGCGGGGTATGTTTCACCGCATCTTTACCATAGCGATCGATGAAATATTCCCCCTGGAACGCCATGCGGTGCTGCACCGCAATCCCGCCGCCCAGGGCTTTAACACGTTCGATATTACGTTCAGTGATGGTTTCTGCGTGGTCAAAGAACCAGTGCAGGCCGTTAAACGGAATGTCGCGGTTCACTTTTTCGAACACATCCAGCATGCGGCTGATCGATTCGTCATAGGTGGCGTGCAGACGGAACGGCCAGCGGTGTTCCACCAGATGGCGCACCACGCGCTCCAGCTCATCTTCCATCCCTTCCGGCAGGTCCGGGCGCGGCTGGAGGAAGTCTTCGAAATCCGCCGCCGAGAACACCAGCATCTCGCCTGCGCCGTTGGCGCGATAGAAATCGGTGCCCTGGCCCGGTTTGAGCATATCCGTCCAGCGCTCGAAATCTTCCAGCTCCTGCTTTGGCCGCTGCGTGAACAGGTTATAGGCGATACGAATCGTCATCTGCTCTTTGGCGTGCAGTTCTTCGATGATTTCGTAATCTTCAGGGTAATTCTGGAAGCCGCCGCCGGCATCAATGGCGCTGGTCAGCCCAAGGCGGTTCAGCTCGCGCATAAACTGGCGAGTCGAGTTCACCTGCATCTCCAGCGGCAGTTTTGGCCCTTTCGCCAGCGTCGAGTAGAGGATCATCGCGTTGGGTTTGGCGATCAGCATCCCGGTTGGGTTGCCGTTATTATCACGCACGATTTCGCCGCCCGCCGGGTTTGGCGTCTCTTTGGTATAACCCACGGCTTTCAGCGCCGCGCGGTTGAGCAGCGCGCGATCGTACAGATGCAGCACAAACACCGGGGTATCCGGCGCGGCCTCGTTCAGCTCTTCAATGGTTGGCATGCGACGTTCGGCAAACTGGAATTCGCTCCAGCCCCCCACCACGCGCACCCACTGCGGCGACGGCGTACGATCGGCCTGATCTTTCAGCATTCTCAGCGCGTCGGCCAGCGACGGTACACCTTCCCAGCGCAGCTCAAGGTTGTAGTTCAGGCCGCCACGAATCAGGTGCAGGTGCGAGTCATTCAGCCCTGGGATCACCGTATGCCCTTTCAGATCGACAATCTGCGTGCCTTCGCCCGCGTACGACATAATTTGATCGTTGCTGCCTGTTGCCAGAATTTTACCGTTGGCAATCGCCACCGCTTCCGCCAGCGGATGCTGACGGTCGAGCGTGTGAATACGTCCCTGGTTCAGGATCAGTGTGGCTTTTTGTGACATGTCACTCTCCTCAAACCGGATCAGGCTTTTTTAAGCCATCCGGCGAATAGTCGGGTCACGATGGGCATCCAGAGCCAGACAACCAGCGCAACCACACAGGCATCGTTAATGAAATGAAGCAGCAAGGAGCCCTGCAGGGCGGGGAACAGCGCGCCGGTTACCCACGGCACCAGGTTGGTGCTGGGAAAGATCACCAGCAGCGTGATGAGAAATTGTTTCCACTGTTTTGGCTGACGCACGTGCGGTGACGGTGGCGTAAACCAGAACGCCGCTTCGGTACGCACTTCCGTGTGATCGCCTTCGGCTAACAACGGGGTGATTTCATCCACCAGCTGTTTGCGCGTTTCGGACTGCGTCCAGGCGTAGAGGTGCTCCAGGGTATCGAAGCGAATGATGATATTCCAGGCCCCCTGCCCGTCCGCCGGGCGAATAACGTTGGCGCCAAGATGGCCGGGATACTCTGCGGCGACCGGCATAATTTTACCGAGCCAGGCTTCATACTGGTCCGCATCTTCCGGGCGCAGGGCATGCGTAATCACCAGCGTTACATGTTTTTGCGTCATGACGATTTTCCTTGCTGTCGCATTCTGACGGGGAGCGAATCACCCCCCGTCGTCGTCATTACGCTTTGCGTTCCGGCGCGCCGTGAACCAGGGTGTAAGCATAATCCACGCCCATGCCATAGGCGCCGCTGTGCTCACGAACCAGATCCATCACTGCGTCGTAAGTTTCTTTACGTGACCAGTCACGCTGGTACTCCAGCAGCACCTGCTGCCAGGTTACCGGCACTGCACCCGCCTGAACCATACGATCGATGGAACGTTCGTGCGCATCCACAGAGGTACCGCCAGACGTATCGGTAACCACATAAACTTCAAAACCTTCTTCCAGCGCCATTAATGCCGGGAAGGTCAGACAAACCTCAGTCCACAGGGCAGAAATAATCAGCTTTTTACGTCCGGTGGCTTTTACCGCCTTCACGAAAGCTTCATCTTCCCAGGAGTTCATGGACGTGCGTTCAATCGGTTTAATTTCCGGGTGAACCGCCAGCAGTTCCGGCCAGATATAGCCACTGAAGCTTTTGGTTTCAACGGAGGTATAGATAGTTGGGACGTTAAAAATTTTCCCGGCTTTCGCCAACGCGACGGTGTTATTTTTCAACGTCTGACGATCAATATTCGCCACGCCGAAGGACATTTGCGGTTGATGGTCGATAAAAATGAGGGTGGAGTTAGATGGATCGATCAGTTCCCGAATAGACATAAAAACACCTTCTTAAGCAATGAGTTAAGTGGAAATTTTAGGACTAAATGACAGGTGGATACTGAATGAGAACGCAGGATGAGTATAGCGGGAAATTTTTAACGAGTTATTAAAGAAAATTTACGATACGATGATGATAAATATTATGTTATGAAATGAAAGAGTTACCTTTGTTTTTCATTTAACCTATTGATTATCGAAAATTAATCAGTGGCATTACTTAGGATAACTTTGTTACAACTATTAAGATTTTTCTCCGGGTATCTTTAACGTTATGCGAATAAATCTGGACGTTTTACTTATTCTTGACGCGATTGACCGACACGGTAGTTTTGCCGCCGCCGCAGATTCGCTTTACAAAACGCCCGCCGCGCTCAGTTATATGGTGCAAAAGCTGGAGAGTGATTTAAATATCACGCTTCTGGATCGTTCAGGACATCGGGCCAAATTTACCGACACCGGCAGAATGATGCTTGAAAAAGGGCGGATGTTGCTCAGCGCCGCAAAAGACCTTGAAAAGCAAGCAATACAGGTCAATTCAGGCTGGGAAAAGGAGCTTTCCATCGCGCTGGATGACTCTTTCCCGTTCGCCGCACTGTTACCGCTCATCGAAGACTTTTACGCGCAAAATAAGCAAACTCGGCTGAATTTCAGTCATCATACGCTGGCGGGTTCCTGGGAAGAATTAACGCATAACGGCGCGGATATTATTCTGGGCGCAATTAACGATCCTCCCACCTCTGCCGCCTGGTCGTGGCAGATGCTCGGTATGCTGGATAACGCCTTTGTCATTGCACCGTCACATCCACTTGCGGAAGAAGTGGAGCCTATCAGTGCGGAAAGAATGGTTCAGTTCCGTGCGGTGGTGATTAGCGACAGCGCCCGTCAGTGCCGCCCCATCAGTTCCAATCTGATCGATGAGCAGGCACAAATTCGCGTCGATGATTTTCACTCAAAAGTCACGCTGCTGCGCGCCGGGTTAGGCTGCGGATTCCTGCCGCGGCATATTGCTCATCCCTGGATAGCATCCGGCGACCTGGTGGAAAAATCGGTCGTATCATGTCGGCAAAAAGATGTGGCCTATATCGCCTGGCGCAACGGCCATGATGGGCTGGCACAGCAGTGGTGGCGCGAGGCGGTAATTAACCATAATCTGACCGCCCCGCTTTACCCCTGACCTATTCGCCAGACCAGACCGTTGCCGACAGCGCAGGAAGCGTCAGTACGCCATCCTGATTTTCGCCGCTGCCTTCCCGCTGCATGAGCGAGTCAAAGCTCAGCAGCGGCGTATCTTCCAGCACCACTTCGCACGCCTCGCCGCGGTTAATGGCGATCAGCACCCGCTCCCTCTTCAGAACACGCACAAACACCACCACGTTATCTTCAGCGTACAGCACCTGGCAGCCGCCGCGTCGCAACGCTTCGCTCTTTTTACGCAGCTTCGCCATCCGCTGATAAAGCGCGAGCAGCTCGCCGTCCTGCTGGCTTTTATCCCACGGGAACGGTTTACGACACATCGGGTCGTTCGCGCCGTCCACGCCGACTTCATCGCCATAATAGATGCACGGCACGCCCGGCCAACTGAACAACCACACCACGCCCAGTCCTAATCGGGCGACATCTTTGCCCAACAGCGTTTTGAAGCGTGCGGTATCGTGGCTATCAAGCTGATTAAACATCCGCAACTGCTGCTGATGCGACAGCCCCGCGCGATAATCTTCCATCCACGCCATGCAGGTTTGCGCATCGATTTTTTGCGGATCGTAAGAGAGATCGGTATTGGCCAGAAATGCCCACACCGGCAGCGTAAAGCCGCGATAGTTCATCGCCGCGTCTTCCGTATCGGCCTGCAACCACTGACGTGCATCGCCAAAATGCTCGCCAAATACGTAAGAGTCCGGGCGCGTCTCTTTCGCCGCCTGGGTTATTCCGGCGACGTGCTTCAGGTTATTGCGCGCACCGCCGCCCTCACCGAGCATGTGCACCACATCCAGCCGCCAGCCGTCCATGTTCCACGGCGCTTTCAGCCAGTGGCGTACGATACTCTCTTCGCCGCGATAGATTTCGTTGACCAGCGATTCGGACTGATAATCAAGCTTCGGCAGACTTGGGTAGCCCAGCCAGTCCAGCGCGCGGCCTTCCGGTGAGAAGCTGTACCAGTCGCGCCACGGCGACGATGCGTTATGGCACGCCCCGCTGCTTGCGGTATTCTGCCGGTCAAACCAGGCATGGGTATCGCCGCTGTGGTTAAATACGCCGTCGAGGATCAGACGCATGCCTTCGCGCTGGGTATTTTCACGCAGGCGCAGCAGGGCCGCGTTGCCGCCAAACTGCGGGTCTACTTCGCGATAATCCTGCGTGTCATATTTATGCACGCTGGGCGCGGCGAAAACCGGGTTCAGGTACAGCCCGGTCACGCCCAATTTTTTCAGATACGGCAGCTTTTCGCTGATACCGTCCAGGTCGCCGCAGTAGAACGTCGAACCACCCGCGTCTGCGGTGAGGGGCTCATTCCAGTCGCGCAGGATAATATCGTGCCCGGCGGCGTGGTGGTAATACACCTTGTCCTGCTCCGGCGTACGTATTTCGCTACGGGCGAAACGGTCAGGAAAGATTTGATAGAAAATCTGGTCAGCCACCCACTGCGGGCCACTATCAGGCACATCGACCGCAAACAACTCAAGCTTCGCGGGCGGAATTCGGCTAAACCCCTTAGGCGCAAACCAAAGCTGGCGGTCTGGCCACAAGAGCTTAAAAGCATAGCGGCGGCGTGGCTGCCCGCTGTCGAGCGGTATCTCACCGCGCCAGGCGGTTACGCCAGGTACCGGTGATTTGCTCAGGCGTTTCATCGCCATGACGCACTCTTCATTGTCGATTTCCGCACGCATCGTAATGCGCTGCGGCAGATCGTTTCCGCGCAACCACAAGGTAATCGACAGGCGATCGTCGTGCGACTTTATAAAGGGTGCGACAGGCAGATGCCAGGCGTTCAACATCGTTTAATTCCCCTCAGTTAACAATGCGCCCACCTTGCCATAACCCTTTTCAGCCCTACTCCTCTTTTCGTAGTTTTTGAGGGGCGGAGGCTGGGGGCGTAAAAAAGCCCGGTAACTGATGTTAACCGGGCTATCTGTTTTTTATCTGATGGCGCTTCGCTTATCAGGCCAATTGCGAAGATTAACTGCGGCTACGACGCGATTTAAACACCCAGCCAATCAGCAGCAGCACAATCCACGCGAAACCGACGTACAGAGAAATACGCGTATCCGGATGATAGCCGATCAGGCCGATGATAAAGACGAGGAAAATCAGGCCAACAATGGTGGTAGTGACACCGCCAGGCACTTTGAATTTCAGCGCTTTCACCTCTTCCGGCGACAGGCGACGGCGGAAGGCCACCTGCGAGAGCAGGATCATAATCCACACCCATACGGTGGCGAAAGTCGCCAGCGAGGCAATCACCAGGAAGACGTTTTCCGGCATGATGTAGTTCAGATACACCGCAAACAGCAGCGCGATAGTCATCACCATCACGGTGACCCACGGAATACCGCGACGCGAGGTTTTGGCAAACACTTTCGGCGCGCTGCCCTGCTCGGCCATGCCGTGCAGCATACGACCTACGCCGAACACATCGCTGTTAATCGCTGAAAGCGAGGCCGTCAGCACCACAAAGTTCAGGATGCTGGCAGCGAACGTGATGCCCATATGCTGGAAAGTCAGCACGAACGGGCTACCATCGGTACCCACCTGGTTCCACGGGTAGATGGACATAATCACAAACAGCGTGCCGACATAGAACACCAGAATACGCATCGGTACAGAGTTGATAGCGCGTGGAATGGATTTTTCCGGGTCTTTCGCTTCCCCGGCAGTAATACCGATAATTTCGATACCGCCGTAGGCGAACATCACCATTTGCAGCGACATCACCATGCCGAGCCAACCGTTACTGAAGAAACCGCCGTTGCTCCAGAGGTTATGTATGCCGGTCGGTTGCCCGCCGTTGCCAATCCCCCAGATGATAATGCCGAAACCGGCGGCGATCATGATGATGATGGTGGCGACTTTGAAGAAGGAGAACCAGAACTCCAGCTCGCCAAACACCTTCACGCTCATCAGGTTGATGGCGCAAATGATCATCACCACGCTCAACACCCAAATCCAGTGCGGCACATCGGGGAACCAGACGCCCATATAGATGCCAAACGCGGTCACGTCGGCAATCGCGACAATCAGGATTTCAAAGCAGTAGGTCCAGCCGGTGATGTAACCTGCCAGCGGGCCGAGGTTTTCCTGCGCATAGCGCGAGAAAGAACTGGCTGCCGGGTTGTGCACCGACATTTCGCCCAGCGCACGCATGATGATATACGCCGCCACGCCGCCGATAATATAGGCCAGCAGTACGCTCGGCCCGGCCATCTTGATTGCGTCGGCGGAACCATAAAACAGCCCGGTACCAATTGCCGACCCTAACGCCATGAAGCGAATGTGTCGGGTACTTAGCCCGCGCTTCAGCTTGTTGTTTTCCATTGTATCCAATGCCATTTCTTACCAAAAAACAAAAAACCACGGGACGCGAAGTCCCGTGGTTGAACATATTGTTATCGCGCGAAAATTAATGCGCGTTAGACGTTACCTGTCGGCCTGCGGCACGGTCCCAGATAATCGCCAGAACCGCCATTATCACCGTCGGCAGCAGCCAGGCCAGGCCTTGCTCCGCCATCGGCAGACGCGCCGTCCAGCCAGGCAACACATCAGCGAAGGCCGATGCTTTGATGCCGTCAAGGATACCAAACATCAGGCTAATAAACATCGCTGGTGCAATTACGCGGGTCGAATTATGCCACCAACCGCGGGTAAAGCTTAATACAACCAGTGCGATACATGGCGGGTAGATCATCGTCAGCACCGGGATGGAGATCTGAATCAGGTGGCTCAGCCCCAGGTTGGAGACCGCCATCGAGAAGATACCCAGAATAAACACCAGCGTGCGATAAGAGAGCGGCAGATACTGCGCGAAGAACTCCGCACACGCACAGGTCAGGCCAACCGCGGTAACCAGACAGGCGATAAAGATAAGCGCCGCCAGCAGGAAGCTACCCGCTCCTCCAAAGGTATGCTGCACATACGCATGAAGAATCGCCGCGCCGTTCGCACTTTTATCAACCAGCAGTGCGCTATCGGAGCCCAGACGGAACAGCGCCAGATAAAGCAGCGTCAGGCCAACGCCGGCCATCAGACCCGCCCAGATGGTATAGCGCGTCAGCAGGCGCGCTTCGGTAACGCCGCGAGAACGCGCCGCGTTAACGATAACGATACCGAACACCATTGCGCCCAGGGTATCCATGGTCAGGTAACCATTCACAAACCCATTAGAGAACGGTGCGGTTTTATAAGCGTCGAGCGCTTCGCTGATCGGGCCAGCCGGCCAGATAACCGCAGCAACGGACAGTACCAGCAGCGCCAGAATTTTCATCGGCGCCAGGAAGTTGCCGACGGTATCCAGCAGTTTACCCGGATAGAGGGAAACCAGAATCACCAGCGCAAAATAGACCAGGCTGTAGATAAAGAGCGGCATCGCACCATCGCCAGTCAGCGGGGCAATACCGATTTCAAAGGAAACGGTCGCGGTACGCGGCGTCGCAAACAGCGGGCCTACGGCCAGATAACAAACTGTCGCCAGCAGGACGCCTGCAACTTTACCAATTGGCGTGCTCAGGCTATCGACGCCACCGCCAACTTTTGCCAGCGCGACAACGGTCAACACCGGCAGACCAACTGCGGTAATCAAAAAGCCGAGCGCGGCGATCCAGACGTGCGGACCCGCCTGCAAACCGACCATTGGAGGGAAAATAATGTTGCCAGCGCCGACAAACAACGCAAAGGTCATAAAGCCCAGAGCGATGATGTCGCGTGTTTTTAACTGATGGGTCATATGTAACTACTGCCTGTGGATGTGGTGTTGTACAAATAAAAAACTTTGCGCCCGCTCCAACGGAATCTTTCAGAGGAAACAAGCAACAAACTCAGCGGGATATGCTCCCTTCGTAGCGTGAGGAAGAATAGTTTTTTGATTTGCTACGTAAAAACAGTCTGATTCCTACTGCATTAGGCGCAATTTAAACGCTTATAACGTTTTAAAGCAATATGGGATCGTGAAACCAGACGATTATACCAATACTAAATCTAAACCTGGAACGATTGACCAGATATAGGAAAAACACATGGCTGATCGTGCGAACAAAAAAGCGTCAATTGTTCATTAATTATTCGAGGGCAAATTGACTGCAAAGTAAACAGACCAGCCGAGGCTGGTCTGTGGAAACTCATCGTGACAAGCGCCTGTTCAGACGCTTTATTTGGCAATTAAACGTTCCGGCAGCAGGAAGCTGAAGCATGTTCCCTTTCCTGGCTGGCTTTCAATATCCAGACGGCTATCGTGATGATTCAGCGCATGTTTCACAATCGCCAGCCCCAATCCGCTGCCGCCGGTCTGGCGGGAACGCGCCTTATCCACCCGATAAAAACGCTCGGTTAAACGCGGAAGATGTTCCGCCGCGATGCCCGGCCCGTTGTCCTCCACGCTAAACAGCGCGCCGTGTGGCGCATGCTGCCAGCGCACGGTAATTTTCGTGCCCGCAGGCGTATGGTTCACCGCGTTGTAAACCAGGTTCGACACCGCACTGCGCAATTGCTCTTCATTGCCCAGCGCTTTCAGCGTGTCATCAATATCAAAATGAAGTTCATGCTGACCCTGACTGAGGGTCTGCGCTTCCCGCTCGACCACCCGCAGCATCATCGGCACATCCACCTTTTCATTGAGGGCCAGCGTCGGCGCGGCCTCAATTTTGGAGAGCGTCAGCAGCTGTTTCACCAGCCCTTCCATACGCTGTGTCTGCTCACGCATGGTATGCAGCGCTTTTTCGCGTGTTGCCCCTTCCAGTACCTGCTCCTGAAGCATCTCCAGATAGCCCTGTAACACCGTCAATGGCGTTCGCAGTTCATGACTGACGTTGGCAAAGAAGTTACGCCGTGCGCCTTCCAGCTGGTGCATCTGCGTAACATCGCGCGCCACCATCAGCAACTGCCGGTCGGTATAGGGCATGATACGGATTTCCAGATGACGCCCATTATTGAGCACCAGATGCAGCGGTTTAAGAAACTCGCGTTGCTTAAGATGCTGCGTAAATTCCGGATAACGCAGCAGGTTAAGAATATTTTGCCCGCTGTCGTCCGGCCAGCGCAGGCCAAGAAGCTGCTGCGCCAGGCCGTTACACCAGAAGATGGCGCCCTCTTCGGTGGTCAACACCACCGCATCGGGCAGCGATTCTGCGCCGCTACGAAAGCGTTTAATCAGATTTCCCAGTTCGCGGCGGCGTTTTTTATTACGCAACTGCATCTGGTTCAGACCGTACAGCAGGGGTTCCCAGCTACCGCGCCCCGGCGGCGGCGTCATGCTGCGATCAACCCATAGCCACCAGGAAAGACGTAAAAGATTCCAGAAATGCCAAATCAACAGCCCGGTCACTGCCGCCAGCAGAAACCAGGGAAGATGGCCGATAAGCAGCCCTAATATCAGGGCCGGGAGACAACACAAGAAAAGCTCAAAGGCGAGTCTTTTCCATGACAGCCGTTCCAGCACGCGTCACACTCCTGTCAACATTCAGAAACGAGCCGAAAAACGGTAGCCCGTGCCGCGAACGGTTTGCACCATACGATCGTGGCCGCTGTGTTCCAGCGCTTTACGCAGGCGGCGAATATGCACATCCACCGTGCGATCTTCCACATAAACGTTAGTGCCCCAGACATGGTTCAACAGTTGCTCACGGCTGTAGACGCGCTCAGGATGCGTCATAAAGAAGTGCAGCAGCTTAAATTCGGTTGGGCCCATATCGAGCGGGCTTTCCCCGGTCATCACGCGATGCGAGGTAGGATCAAGGCTTAAGCCCTGCATCTCAATCACCTCTTCCACCGCCATCGGAGAGATACGGCGCATGACCGCTTTGATGCGCGCCACCAGCTCTTTCGGGGAAAACGGTTTGGTAATGTAGTCATCCGCGCCGGTTTCCAGACCGCGTACGCGATCCTCTTCTTCACCGCGCGCCGTCAGCATCATCACCGGAATATCACGGGTCAGCGCTTCACGCTTGAGATGTTTAATAAACTGTAGCCCTGAGCCACCCGGTAGCATCCAGTCGAGCAGAATAAGATCGGGCCAGGGTTCATTGAGCTGATTCACCGCACTGTCATAATCTTCCGCCTCAATCGGCTGGAAACCATTTTGTTCCAGCACGAAACAGACCATTTCGCGGATGGGTGCTTCATCTTCAACGACCAGAATGCGTCTCGCCATTTTATGCCCTGTTTTTTTAGCCATCAGTATACATTCGGCGTCATTATGCGTCAGATTTATGACAGTTTTATGAAAAACATGACCGTAAAATGATGGCGCTTTACGAAATATGACACTCGCGGAATACACCCGTCGATCCTGCTGCCGGGGAATGTATAATCCCGGCTAGGCTTTTTTCCCCACAGGGACGACGATGCGAATTCTTCATACTTCAGACTGGCACTTAGGCCAGAATTTTTACAGTAAAAGCCGTGCCGCAGAACACGATGCATTTCTGAACTGGCTGCTGGAGACCGCGCAACGCGAACAGATAGACGCCATTATTGTGGCGGGCGATATCTTTGATACCGGCTCGCCCCCAAGCTATGCGCGCGAACTCTACAACCGCTTTGTGGTGAATCTGCAACAAACCGGCTGCCATCTGGTGGTGCTTGCAGGAAATCATGACTCCGTCGCCACATTGAATGAATCGCGCGATATTTTGTCGTTCCTGAATACCACGGTGATCGCCAGCGCCGGGCATGAACCTTTTATTCTGAACCGCCGCGACGGCACGCCTGGCGCTGTTTTCTGCCCGGTACCGTTTCTGCGCCCGCGCGATATCGTCGTCAGCCAGGCCGGGCTGTCCGGTGCGGAAAAACAGCAGCATTTACTGGAAACCATCACTGATTACTATCAGAACCAATACCAGCAGGCTTGTACGCTGCGCGGCGACCGCCCGCTGCCGGTTATCGCCAGCGGCCACCTGACCACCGTCGGTGCCAGCAAAAGTGATGCCGTGCGTGACATCTATATTGGCACACTGGATGCCTTTCCGGCGCAAAACTTCCCGCCCGCCGATTATATCGCCCTGGGGCATATTCATCGCGCGCAGAAAATTGGCGGCAGCGAGCATATTCGCTACTGCGGCTCGCCTATCCCGCTCAGCTTCGATGAAACGGGGAAAAGTAAGAGCGTTAACCAGGTGACCTTTATCGACGGTAAGCTTCAGGACGTCACGCCACTTGATGTCCCGGCCACGCAACCGCTGGCGGTTATTAAGGGCGACTTTGAGAGCATCAGCAGCCAGTTGGCGCAGTATCGCGATGCCCCGTCAGAGCCCCCGGTCTGGCTGGATATCGAAATCACCAGTGATGAGTATCTGCATGATATTCAGCGTAAAATTCAGGTGATTACCGATGATTTACCCGTTGATGTGTTGCTGGTCAGACGCAGCCGCGAACAGCGTCAGCGCATTCTGGACAACAGCCTGCGTGAAACCCTGAGCGAGCTGGAAGTTGAAGAGGTTTTCCAGCGTCGTCTGGCGCTGGAAACAATAGAAGAACCCCAGCAGGCACGCCTGAAGGCGTTGTTTGACCTCACCGTTCACTCGCTTGATGAGGAGCCGCAGCCATGAAAATCCTCAGCCTGCGCCTGAAGAATCTTAACTCGCTGAAAGGCGAGTGGAAAATCGATTTCACCGCCGAACCGTTCGCCAGCAACGGCCTGTTTGCCATCACCGGGCCGACGGGCGCGGGGAAAACCACCCTGCTGGACGCCATCTGTCTCGCGCTGTATCACGAGACGCCGCGCCTCAACACGGTATCGCAATCGCAAAACGATCTGATGACCCGCGACACCGCCGAGTGTCTGGCGGAAGTTGAGTTTGAAGTACAGGGCGTGGCCTATCGCGCATTCTGGAGCCAGAACCGCGCACGCAATCAGCCTGACGGCAACCTACAGGCGCCACGCGTTGAGCTGGCGCGTCGCGATGACGGCAAAATCCTGGCCGACAAAGTCAAAGACAAGCTCGAACTTATCGCGTCGTTGAGCGGGCTGGATTACGGCCGCTTTACCCGTTCGATGTTGCTGTCGCAGGGGCAGTTCGCCGCGTTCCTTAATGCGCGCCCCAAAGAGCGCGCGGAGCTGCTGGAAGAACTCACCGGCACGGAAATTTATGGGCGAATTTCTGCACAAGTATTTGAAAAACATAAGCAGGCGCGGACGGAGCTGGAAAAGCTTCAGGCGCACTCCTCCGGGATGGTGCTGCTAAGTGAAGAACAGCAACAGTCACTGCTGGGAAGTTTGCAGGCGCTTACTCTCGAAGAAAAAGTCGCGCTGGAGCAGCAGACGATCGCCCAACATCAGCAACAGTGGTTGCTGCGCCAGGCTGAACTAACGCGCGAAACGCACACCGCCCGGGGAGCGCTCTCCGCCGCAGAACAGGCCCTGGCAGCCGCGCAACCCCAGCTTGAAACGCTCCGCCGCGCCCAACCGGCGGAGCTGCTGCGCCCACGCTGGGCGCACCTTCAGGAGCAGGCTATCACGCTTGCCAGGACCCAGCAGCAAACGCAGCAAGTAAATACTCGCTTACATGAAGCAACCACGCGCCGTAACCGCATTCGCACCACGGCGGTAGAACAGTTGCGCGGGTTGCAGCAAACGCAAACTCAGCTTAACCAGTGGCTTGAGGAGCACGATCGTTTCAAACACTGGAGCAGCGAACTCACCGGCTGGCGCGCCGCATTTGCGTTACAGGCGCGTGAAAACACGCAGTTGCAGAACAACCAGCAGCGCCTGAATACGCTGGAAAAACAGCTTGCCCAGTTACCTCCCTCCACGCTAACGCTGAATCTGGCCGAAGCCACCGACGCCATTAACGCGCACAACGCCGCACGCCCGTTGCGCCAGCAGCTCACTACGCTGCATGCACGGTTTCTGCCGCTGCAAAAACGGCGTCAGCAGTTGATAGAAGCACAGAGCAACCGTCGCCAGCAGCTGGAAAAACTGACCGCTGAGCTGACCGATCGCCGCCAGCGCTACAAAGAGCACAACCAGCAACTGAGCGATGTTCGCGCGCTGTGCGAGATGGAAGCAACCATTGTCAGTCTGCAGGCCGAACGCGCCAGGCTGCAACCCGGTTGCGCCTGCCCGCTGTGCGGTGCCACCGAGCATCCGGCGATTGCGGAATACCAGGCGTTGACGCCAGACGTGAATCAGGCGCGTCGCGATGTACTGGAGCGCGACGTCAAACGGCTGGCGGAAGAAGGTGCAACCCTGCGCGGCCAGCAGGATGCCCTGCAAAAACAACAGCAGGTTGAAGAAAGCGAGCTGGAGTCTATTTCTCAGCAGGAGCAAGTACTTACCTCTCAATGGCAGGAGGTGACGGCCGCGTTAGGCGTGACGCTACGCGCCGAGGAAGCGATTAGCGAGTGGCTTGCCGCACAGGAAGAGTACGAACAGCAGCTTTATCAGCACAGTCAGCGGCTGAATTTGCAACAGCAGGTAACCGACCTCCAGCAGCAGATTACGCAGGCACAGAACGAACTCACCCAGCGTCGCGAGGCGTTGCAGGCTCAACTGGCGACGCTTTCGCTCACCGCACCGCTTGCCGGGGAAGAGAACGCCTGGCTGGCGGCGCGCGAAGAGGAAAATCGGCTCTGGCAAAGCCAACAGACGCAGCACGCTGAAACGCAGCATAAACTCGCCCAGCTTCAGCCGTTGCTGGACACGCTGCCTGCGTGTGAAATTGAAGAGACAACGCCTGTTTCGCTGGAGGGATGGCAGCAGATCCACAACGAATGCATCTCGCTCGCCAGCCAGTGGCAAACCTTGTCACAGCAGGAAGCGCTGGAAAAAGAGCGCCTGGATCAGGCCGAGCGCGAATTCGACCAGGCGTTGGCGGAATCACAGTTCAGCGACCGCGCAGCGTTTCAGGCCGCATTGCTGGAACAGCCTGAGCGCGAGCGCCTGGAACAACTTAAACAGTCGCTGGAGAGCAAGCTTCAGCAGTGCCGCACGCTGGATACTCAGGCACAGGACGCTCTGCAACGTCATCAGGCCCAACGCCCGGCAACGCTTAGCGATGATGTCTCACTTGAACAGGTGCAAACCCAACTGGCGCTGATGGCCCAGCAGTTGCGGGAAAACAGCGCGCGTCAGGGAGAACTTCGCCAGCAGTTGAAACAGGATGAAGAGAATCGCCGTCAGCAACAAAACCTGCTGCTGGAGATTGAAAAAGCCAGCGCGCAGGTGGAAGACTGGGCGCACCTGAACGCGTTGATTGGCTCCAAAGAGGGCGATAAATTCCGCAAATTCGCCCAGGGGCTGACGCTGGATAATCTGGTATGGCTGGCGAATGACCAGCTTAGCCGCCTGCACGGGCGCTATCTGCTGCAACGTAAAGCCAGCGAAGCGCTGGAGCTGGAAGTGGTTGACACCTGGCAGGCGGATGCGGTGCGCGATACACGAACCCTCTCCGGTGGCGAAAGTTTCCTCGTCAGCCTGGCGCTGGCGCTGGCGCTTTCTGACCTGGTAAGCCACAAAACGCGCATCGATTCGCTGTTCCTTGACGAAGGCTTTGGCACGCTGGACAGCGAAACCCTCGACACGGCGCTGGACGCGCTGGATGCGCTCAACGCCAGCGGCAAAATCATCGGCGTGATAAGCCACGTTGAGGCGATGAAAGAGCGCATTCCGGTGCAGATAAAAGTGAAGAAAATTAACGGGCTGGGGTATAGCAGGCTGGATAAGGTGTTTGCGGTGGAGTGAAATGCCTGATGGCGCTTCGCTTATCAGGCCTACGTCCTTTTCTCGAACATTGCGTCAAACCACGATGCCTGATGGCGCTTCGCTTATCAGGCCTACAAATCCTGACCCGTAGGCCGGGTAAGGCGAAGCCGCCACCCGGCGATTTCATGGGCGCAATGCCTTACCCGTTAAAATATTTACAACGGCCACAACCACGCCGCGCCGCGCACGCCGCTGGAATCACCGTGCACCGCTTTACGAATCGGCGTTTCACATTCGCGGCCAAACACCCACGGTTTCACTAATTCCGGCACCGTTTTATACAGGCGATCAACGTTACTCATCCCACCACCCAGCACAATCACGTCCGGATCGAGAATATTTACCACGTTCGCCAGCGATTTCGCCAGACGCTGCTCATAACGGCTGAACGCCTGCTCCGCCAGCGCATCACCCTGTTCCACCAGCTGCATAATCTCGCGCCCTTTCAGCGCCTTACCGCTAAGCCGATGATAATCCGTCGCAAAGCCAGTGCCGGAAATAAAGGTCTCAATACAGCCCTGTTTCCCGCAGTAGCACGGCACTTCCGTGCGATAGCGCAGCTCGTCGTCGTCCATCCACGGCAGCGAATTATGCCCCCACTCGCCCGCCGTGCCGTTACCGCCAATGTGAGAACGCCCGTTAATCGCCACGCCCGCACCACAGCCGGTACCGATAATCACCGCAAACACCGTTTGCGCGCCCGCCGCCGCGCCATCAATGGCTTCGGACACCGCCAGGCAGTTGGCATCGTTTGCCAGACGCACTTCCCGGCTCAGACGCTCGCTGAGATCTTTATCAAACGGCTGCCCGTTCAGCCACGTGGAGTTGGCGTTTTTCACTACCCCGGTGTAGGGCGAAATCGAGCCAGGAATACCTATTCCAACCGTCCCCGTTTGCCCGGTCGCCTCTTCGGCCATCGCCACCAAATGAGCAATGTTTTCAATCGTTTCACGATAGTCGCGCGGCGTCGGTAAGCGATGCCTGAACAGCTGCTCTCCCTTGTCGCTTAGCGCAATGACTTCCGTTTTTGTACCGCCCAGATCAATCCCAATACGCACAGAACGCTCCTTCTGAAATTCCCCGATTAACAATGCAAGCATAGAGACAATTCGTTATCATGCCCGCTGAATTTAACGATAAAGCCGTGGGAAATATCATGCTGTGGTTCAAAAATTTAATGGTTTATCGTCTCAGCCGCGACATTTCTTTGCGCGCCGAAGAGATGGAAAAACAGCTCGCTGAATGGACGTTCACCCCGTGCGGAAGCCAGGATATGGCGAAAACCGGTTGGGTTCCGCCGATGGGCTCGTCGCAAAGCGATGCGTTGACCCACACGGCCAACGGTCAGATTATCATTTGCGCCCGCAAAGAAGAGAAAATCCTGCCGTCGCCGGTGGTGAAACAGGCGCTGGAAGCGAAGATCCACAAGCTGGAAGCCGATCAGGGCCGTAAGCTGAAAAAAACCGAGAAAGATTCGCTGAAAGACGAAGTGCTGCATTCTCTGCTGCCGCGCGCCTTCAGCCGTTTCAGCCAGACGATGATGTGGATCGACACCGTGAACGATCTGATTATGGTCGACTGCGCCAGCGCGAAAAAAGCGGAAGATACCCTCGCCCTGCTGCGTAAAAGTCTGGGTTCGCTGCCGGTGGTTCCGCTGACGATGGAAAACCCGATCGAGCTGACGCTGACCGAATGGGTGCGTTCCGGTTCGGCGGCGCAAAGCTTCCAGATCCTCGACGAAGCAGAACTGAAAGCGATCCTCGAAGATGGCGGCGTGATCCGCGCGAAGAAACAGGATCTGGTTTGTGATGAAATTGCGGTGCATATCGAAGCCGGTAAGCTGGTGACCAAGCTGGCGCTCGACTGGCAGCAACGTATTCAGTTTGTGATGTGCGACGACGGTTCAATTAAGCGTCTGAAGTTCAGTGATGAACTGCGTGACCAGAACGAAGATATCGACAGAGAAGACTACGCCGCGCGTTTTGACGCTGACTTTATCCTGATGACCGGGGAACTGGCCGCGCTGATTAAGAGCCTGGTGGAAGGGCTTGGCGGGGAAGCACAGCGTTAATGCTTCACATCTCCTTCCTGCCGCAGCAGGAAGGAGACACACTTACAGATAACGACAAAGATAAGACGTCGGTTCCGCAACTTCCAGATGGAACTCGCTGTTGCCGGGCACGTTGAACACTTCACCAGCGGTATACACTTGCCACTCGGTTGCACCCGGTAGCAACACATTCAGCGCACCACTGACTACCGTCATCTCTTCCGGCTGCGCGGTGCCGAAGGTGTACTCGCCTTCCGCCATCACGCCGACGCTCGCGCGCCCGGTGCTGCTGCTGGTAAAACCAATGGATTTCACTTTTCCGTCGAAGTATTCATTGCTTTGAAGCATAAACAGGCCCTTATTGTCTTGTGTTTAATGACTCAATATAGGGTTGCGAACAGAAGCCTGTCACGCGAAATCAGAGTGTTAAACCAATAATTCTGCCGCCAGCCTGGCGACCAGCACATTCGACAGTAAAACAGGGACATCCAGCGCTTTTTGTAGCAAATCGCGGTGGTGTTGATGGAAGCCTAAACAGTCCAGCACCAGTACATCCGCGCCCTGTTCAATGAGTTTTTCCCCGGCGCTCACCAGTTCAAGATCGGTGCCGTGAATCGGGTTTGCCAGTTCGTAATAGGGTTCAGAGGGCAGGACCTGCCACTTCTCCTGTTGTGCGCGAAGGATCTCTTCGATGGGAACAATCACGCCAACCTGATGGCCTTCAACAATAGACGCCACTAATGGCGGAATAATCCGCTGGGGCTCGATCAGCATCGCATTACGCGCCACCAGATGTTGCAGTTTAAAGGTATTCATCAACAGAATGACGTCATACTGTTGATTATCCAGCACTTCAATGATGGCTTGCAGGTCGCGTTCAATTTTAGACCGGGAGACTTCAGCCAGTTGATTATCGTTAAGCAACGCCAGGATTGTCTCCTCTCCCGGTTGCACCCCATACTCCTTCATAACCTCCTCACGACTCAGATTCCCTAACAAACTCTTATGGGTAATCTGATCTTCCCTGATGTGCTCAGTGAGTAGTGGCAACACTTCTTTGACGGGTACAACCCCTACCGTCAGAATCGCCAACGTCGTATTCATGTTATGTACCTTCTTTACAACCACTGCCTGCACACGGCTCTTTTTACCACTTAGCCACCTGGATGGATGAAAAAACACCGTTCAGAAGCGTAGCAGCTCATTTATCAGGCGGAATGTAAAGGTTCCGGAGGATTCCGGCACGCTCCTGATATAACTTAACTTTAACCTTTTAATAACAGTTGCGATAAGTAAAAAGTGTGATTAAGGCCCGATATAACCACTTTAATTATAGGGCCTTATTGCGAGGCGTTAGCTTTTGGAAGGGTCTTCATAGCGCTGTTTAGCGTCAAGCGCGTCCTGCTTCGTGGTGTGCTCGCTAATCAGCGTATCGGGTGTAGGGTGGTCTGCGCGTAATTGGTACCAGGTGACCGTCTGGCCGGGCTGCCCTTTCTCGACAACTTCAATACGCGCTTCGCGTGGATACGGGGGATTGGTCGGCATCGCTCTTCCTTATGTTGACTGTCAGAGCGTTAAGTATAGGCAATGCCTGAATCAGGAGGCGCGAGCCAGGCGCAGTTCGGTCAGAATTTGAGCGACAACATCGTCCGGGCAGGCCGATGCATCAACAATATGGTGCGCCGTCTGGCGATAGAGCGCATCGCGCTGCGTCAGAATATCCGCCACTTCTTCAGTGATCGGTTTCCCCGTTAACGTTGGGCGCTGCGATGCTTCCGGGAAGGCTTCAAGGCGGCCCGCCAGGACGGATACCGGCGCATTGAGGTAAATCACTACGCCGTTCTGACGCATAAAGTCGCGATTCACTTCAGCCAGAATGATGCCCCCGCCCGTCGCCACGACCGTTCCCGGTTGGGTGACGGACTGCAGCGTTTGCGTCTCGCGGGCACGAAAACCGGCCCAGCCTTCTCGCACTACAATATCGGCGACCGTCATGCCGGCACGCTGTTGCAGTACTTGATCGGTATCGACAAAGTGAAAATTACAGGCATGGGTAAGCCGTTGACCTATAGTTGTTTTTCCACAACCACGCGCGCCAATCAAAAAAATAGGCTGAGTCATGACCTGGCGTTCTCCCTGGAACCGTGAAGATGCGGGACGCATATCTGAATTAAGAATGATATCACCAAACTAGTACACAAGTAAGTGTAAATAAAGAGTTACAGAACTATCCAGACTCTGTAAGACAAACACAAATATGCTTGAAAACAGTACGTGTAAAAGCGTAAAGAAAAAGTGTCACATATTGTTTAGATAAATGTACATGAAAGCAGGCTTCGTTGACAAGCGAGCAGACGGTGCAAACGGTAACACATTTTTGTGACGAAATTCACATTAAGGATGTTTTGCCGCCAGTAGCCATTTATCCAGTTCCGCCGCAAACTGTTGTCTGTCGCGCTGGCTCAAGGTGCTCGGGCCACCGGTTTGCACGCCGCTTGCGCGCATGGTGTCCATAAAATCACGCATGGTTAAACGCTCGCGAATCGTCGCGTTACTGTAACGCTCGCCGCGCGGGTTTAACGCCGCCGCGCCCTTTTCCAGCACTTCCGCCGCCAGCGGAATATCGGCAGTGATCACCAGATCGCCAGGTTCACACAAGCGCACTATTTCGTTATCGGCAACGTCAAAACCTTTTGGCACCACCATCGCTCGAATAAAGCGTGACGGCGGCACGCGCAGATACTGATTCGCCACCAGCGTCACCTGCGTTTGTGTGCGATCCGCCGCGCGAAACAGGACCTCTTTAATCACATTCGGACAGGCGTCCGCATCAACCCAAATTGTCATTACCTCTCCTGAATTTGGCAAAACGGTACGTAATGATGACATGCCCGGCACGTGCTGTCGCGTAATGTTCAGGTTACTCGTCGCGACAAATCGCCGATAAAGGTACACTAATAAAAAAACACACAATGGGAGACATCATGGACAAGAAGATTGGCTTCATCGGCTGCGGGAATATGGGTAAAGCAATTCTTGGCGGCCTGATTGCCAGTGGTCAGGTGCTACCGGGCCAAATTTGGGTCTATACCCCATCGCCCGATAAAGTCGCCGCCCTGCACGATCAGTTCGGTATTAACGCAGCTGAAAGCGCGCAGGAAGTCGCCCAGGTGGCGGACATCGTCTTCGGTGCCGTGAAGCCAGGCATCATGATTAAAGTGCTGAGCGAAGTCGCTTCCAGCTTTAATAAAGATTCTTTGGTGGTCTCTATTGCCGCAGGCATCACGCTCGATCAGCTGGCGCGCGCGCTGGGCCACGATCGTAAAATCGTCCGTGCGATGCCAAATACGCCGTCGCTGGTGAACGCGGGGATGACCTCCGTTACGCCAAACGCGCTGGTCACGCCGGAAGATACCGCCGATGTGCTGAACATTTTCCGCTGCTTTGGTGAAGCCGAAATTATTGCCGAGCAGATGATTCATCCGGTTGTCGGCGTCAGCGGTTC
This sequence comes from Pseudocitrobacter corydidari, assembly GCF_021172065.1. NCBI lineage: Bacteria > Pseudomonadati > Pseudomonadota > Gammaproteobacteria > Enterobacterales > Enterobacteriaceae > Pseudocitrobacter > Pseudocitrobacter corydidari. The sequence continues at coordinate 2,670,185 of NZ_CP087880.1, forward strand.
CGCACCGGCGTATGTGTTTATGTTTATCGAAGCGATGGCCGATGCGGCCGTTGTGGGCGGGATGCCGCGCGCGCAGGCCTATAAATTTGCCGCACAGGCGGTAATGGGTTCAGCGAAAATGGTGCTGGAAACGGGTAAACATCCGGGCGAACTGAAAGATATGGTCTGCTCGCCGGGCGGCACGACGATTGAAGCCGTTCGCGTACTGGAAGAAAAAGGATTCCGCTCTGCCGTCATCGAAGCCATGGCAGCCTGCATGGAAAAATCAGAGAAAATGAGTAAAGCCTGATCCTCTGTATAAAAACGCCCGGTAAAATTCTACCGGGCGTTTTTCTTGCCATAAAATAGATTGCGTTAAGCGGATTTTTTCAGGCAAGCGCTCATAAATTTCTTACGGTCGTCGCCTTTTAATGACTGCTCGGTCGCTTTCGCATTGCATTCACGCATTTTCTGCTGCTGAGGCGTCACGCCTTTCTCTTTCGCCGCATCCTGCCCTTTCAGGCACGCGCTCATGTAAGTTTTGCGCTCATCGCCTTTGATCGTTTTCGCCGTTGCCTGCGCATTACAGTCGCGCATACGCTGCTGCTGCGGCGTTAATGTTTGATCTGCCGCGCCAGCGGTAGAGACAAAACAGAGACCAAAAACAAAAGCACCCAGTATTGCGAGTTTCATTGCACCATCCTTTTATAAGACAATCCTTACAATTCTGAACGCTGGCGGAAATAAAACAAGCCGACGGCGCTATTTTGCCGTCGGGAATACTGGAAATATTACAGACCAAGCGCAGACTTCATGGTGTAGTAGAGATCGGTCTGATCGGTCAGGCCAACGACGTTCGCCGCATGTGGGCCGTACGCGGCAATGCGCACCTGAGTGCCGGTATGCTCCATCGATTCCTCTTCCGAGTTACCGTAGCTCATCACCATGACCGCGCCATCTTTGGTGTTCAGCGCCTGGGTCAGGCCTGGCGCTTTAGTATCCGGCGCAACAATCTGACTGGCGTGGGCGTGGTCAGCGGTGACGATCACCAGTGTGTTACCGTCTTTCTGTGCGAACGCCAGCGCTTTCTGGACGGCCTCGTCCAGATCGACCGTTTCACCAATTTGCCCGCACGGATTCGCCGCGTGATCCTGCTTGTCGATAGACGCGCCTTCCACCTGCAGGAAGAAGCCTTTATCGTTGCTGCTCAGCAGCGTAATGGCCTTGTCGGTCATCTGCGCCAGCGTCGGTACGCTGTCATTACGTTTCGGGTTCGGCGTACAGGTTACGACCGGTTTATCAATGTTGCCGTGATAGGATGCTTTTGGCCCTTCCCAGCGCACCGGCATGTTGCCGTCAGAAAACAGCCCCAGCAGCGGTTTATCCTGATTCGCCACGGTAATGCTCGCCAGCCCGCTGGCATCGCTTATCAACTGATAACCGCGCGCCTGTGCCTGCTCGCGCAGGGTTTTGCCCTGCCATTCGCCTGCGGTTGCGGTCTCAGCAAAGGTTTTCGCGCCACCACCTAAGGTGACGTCCGCACGCGCGTTCAACAGTTGCTCGGTAATGGAGCCTTTGCCGCCTTTTTCCAGCGCGTTAGTCGGGCATTTTTCGGTGGTTACGCTCGGGCCGTAGCATTTACGCGACGTCACGTGAGAAATCTGTGCCGCCGGGGTCGCGTCCTGCAATTCCGCGGTCGAGACGTTGCCGGTTGCAAGGCCCGCTGATTTTGCCAGCTCAAGCAGCGTTTGATGCGGCTGCTCATGGATATCCACGCCCAGCGCGCCGTTATAGGTTTTCACGCCGGTGCTCCATGCGGTGGCGGAGGCGGCGGAATCGGTGACGTAGTCCGGTTTGCCCGTTTTCTTATCCAGCGCGTAATGAGTGTACTGGCCCGTTAATGGCAGCGCATCAATGCCTTTAAAGAAGCCGCCCGCGCCCAGCGCGTAGTTGCGCGCGGCGGTAATTTCGGAATCACCCATGCCATCGCCAATCAGCAAAATAATGTTTTTCGCCGGTTTATCAATGATCGACGCGCGCAGCGCCGCTGACTGGTCACCGCTCAGGCGACGCGCGCCACCGGGCGCGGTGATATCACCCTGCGCCGCACGGCTATCAAGCGCGGGCGCAGACGTGGTTTCGGCGTGAATAACAGGGGTTCCCAGCAAAGGTAATAACGCGGCAAAGAGTGCGCTGTATTTCATTATTCTCATCTCCATGAAATCGCTAAATAAATAAAATCGAAGCGACTGTATAAAAGCGAGATGACAGTGAGATGACATTATTTTTACATTTTTATCATGGTTGCAATTTCCTGGTGCAGGAGGATAAAAACGTGAGCCGTGATGGAAAATGAAAGATATCTTCATCAACAATAAAATAAATTGTACCGTTCAGGCTGTCATCAAAACGTAATCCTCCTCTCAGATCACATTTTTTGGAAATATTTTTACATCTGTCACATTTTTCTCTGTTTTTCGCCCTCTTGCCGCCGCCCGGCATCGCACCGCAATATAAAACAATGTTTTATTCTAACGCAGAACAGGAGTCTCATTATGCGATACCGTACCAGAGCACTTAGTCTGGCAATTTTATTTTCGCTTTCAAACATCGCCGTCGCGGAAGAACTTAATGTGTGGATTCGTGCCAGCAATGATTCGAAAGTCATTTATCAAAAACTGGCGGATACGTTTAAACAGCAAACCGGTATTTCAATTAACTATTTCAATGCGGTGACCGATTTTGACCAACGACTGGCACGCGCGGCAACCGGAAATGCATTACCGGATGTCGTATTTAACGACGCCATTATTGTTGGGCAAATGGTACAACTGGGAATAGTCGATGAAATCGACCCGACAAAACTGAAGCACGGCGCAGATGTTTACGAGGCGGCGTGGAAATCAACACAGCTGCCTGACGGTAAATATTACGGCGTGCCGACCTCAGCGCATACTTATGCCCTGTTTATCCGCCAGGATTGGCTGAATAAACTCGGAATGAAGGCTCCAACCACCTGGGATGAACTGAAAAAAGTCGCGCACGCGTTTACCTTCAACGACCCGGATGGCAACGGTAAAAACGACACCTATGGTTTTGTGATGCCGCTCGCCACCACGCGCGGCTACGCCAGTTCGTTCTCCTCTTCTTATCTCTGGCAGGCGGGCGGTAATTATCTGGTGGCGACGCAGCCAGGCAAATTCAAAGGCGCGCTCGACAGCAAAGAAGCCGTCACGGCAATGACATTTATGCGCAGCATGGTTTGTGAAGGCGTATCACAGCCGGGAGCCATTAATCAGACCACCGCCGACGCCAATACCTCTTATCGCTCGGGCCAGAGCGGAATGTACTCCTCCGGCCCGTATCACATCGCCCTGTTTGATAAAGATCCGGGGAAAACGGCATACACCGTGGTGCCGCCGCCAGCCGGGCCGGGCGGTACGACATCCATGGCGGAAGGTACTACAGCCTTCCTGATGAAAACCAGCCAACACAAAGCGGCGGCGATGAAGTTTCTCGAATTTATGATTTCACCGGAGGGGCAGGAAATTGGCATGGCGGTGCAGAGCAGCTCGATGCCAGTCGTCAGGCTGCCGGTGAACAAGAAGCTGGCGATCGCGGATTATCATCCCGATCCGAAGTGGGCGGTATTCGCGGAAACTTACGCCAAAGATGGACGCTATATGCCGCAAATTCCGAACTGGATCCCGGTGCGCCAGATTACGGCAGATGGGTTTAATAAGATCTACGCCGACTGTAACAGCGATATTCCGGGGCTATTGAAAGAGATTAACGGCAAGGTCAATGAGGAACTGAAGCGCCAGAATGCGTGGGCGGAATAGCGGTTTTACCGGCGACGGGGGTCATCACAACGTATCACCATAGTAAATCTGATAACCCACGTTCACGCTTTCCGGGACATCTTTGCCCGCCAGTCGCTTAAGCAGCAGTTCGCTGGCGACCTGGCCAATCTCGAAGCGCGGCGTAACCACGCTGGCAACTTTTTGCAAGCGTGCGCGCCCTATCTCCAGCCCATGGAAACCGGCGATCGCCAGCTCGCCCGGCACGCTGATATTCTGCGCCTGGCACTCCAGCAGCACGCCGACCGCCAGGTCATCATTGGTGCAGAATACCGCGTCAATATCCGGGCGCTGCTGGCGCATTTGCTGAAACATTTGACGCCCCAGTGAAACCGAAGAGATGGTTTTCGGCGCCAGGTGGTACGGCTCCAGGCCGTGCGCCGCCAGCGCATTTTGCGTGCCGCGATATCGACTGAGATCGCGTGGGTCATCCATTGAGCCAAAGAAGGCGATGTGTCGCTTGCCGCTGTCGAGAAACGCGCTGGTCATCTCCCAGGCGGCTTTTTCGTTATCAAAGCCGACCTGAATATCGAGCGGTTGCCCGGAAACGTCCATTAACTCCGCCACCGGAATACCGCTGGCGCGCAGGTACTGCACCATTCTGTCCGTATGCTGGCGGCCCGTCAGGATCAGGCCATCGATATTGTACGAAAGCAGATTCAGCACTTCGCGTTCTTCACGACAGGGATCGTATTCATAGTTGGCGATCAGCGTTTGGTATTGATGCGCGGAGGTCACGGACTCGATTCCTGCCAGCACATCGGCGAAGATCTGATTGCGGAACGAAGGGATCAGAACACCGATCGTTTTACTGCGCGCATTGAGCAAAATTTCCGGCGCGCGATTGGGAATGTAGTTGTTCTCTTCCATGATTTTCGAAATCAATTCACGGCTACGCGCAGAGACCTGATTAGGGTCGCGCAGATAACGGCTGACCGTCATCTTATTCAGGCCCGCCAGATTAGCGATATCCTGCAATGTCATCCGATTGTTTTTCATGAGATTCTCTGCGACAAAATGCCTGTTTTGCTCGCAGAGAACCTTATCACAGCCGGGCAGGATCTGCATCCAGCCCGTTTAGCTGGCAGCCTTATTGGGTTGTAGCGCGCCGCGCGTCGTTTCGCCAGGCGCACGTACGCAGTACATCAGCACCACTGACGCAAACAGCGCGGTCGCCATAAAGGTGTAAGACGCGCCAGGCCCGCCGGTGATGCCGTTGAGATAACCCACCAGCCACGCACCGATAAACGCGCCCAATGCGCCGAAGCTGTTGATTAACCCCATCGACACGCCCGAGACGTTGCGTGGCAGCAGTTCCGGTATCAACGCGAAGAACGGCCCGTAAGGTGCGTACATACAGGCTGCGGCAATGACCAGCAACGCATAGGAGAGCCAGAAAGCCTGCGTGCCCAACATCCACGACCCGAAGAACGCGACGCCCGCAATCAGCAGCAGAGGCCAGATAAACAGCTTACGGTTTTGCAGTTTATCGGAGAGCCATGAAACCACCAGCATCAGGCAAATTGCCGCCAGATATGGCACTGCGGCCAGCCAGCCGACGGAGACAATGTCCATTTGCGCCGCATTTTTCAGAATCGACGGCATCCACATCATGAAGCCGTAGACGCCAATACTCCACAGCGCGTGCACGGCGCACAGCATAATCACGTTACGCGAACGCATCGCTTCACCGTAGTTACGCACGGGCTTGATGGCCGTTTGTTCGCTGTCCATCGCCTGCTGAAGCGTCTGTTTTTCTTCTTCACTAAGCCAGGTGGCCTCTGACGGTTTATCGCGCACCAGCGCCCACCAGCAGAAAGCCCACAGCACCGCCGGAATGCCTTCGATGATAAACATTTCGCGCCAGCCCCAGGCCTGAATCAGATAGCCAGAGACGATCGACATCCACAGCACTGTCACCGGATTACCGAGAATCAGGAAAGTATTCGCGCGTGAACGCTCGCTTTTGGTAAACCAGTTGCTGATATAGATAAGCATGGCGGGCATAACGGCCGCTTCGACAATACCCAGGGTAAAGCGAATCGCCATCAATGTAGGAATATTACTGACAAAGCCAGTAGCTGCCGCGCAGAAACCCCATAGTATCAGGCTGAAAAAAATCATTTTCCGCACGCTGCGTTTTACTGCATACATCGCGCCCGGCACCTGGAAAAAGAAATAACCGAGGAAGAACAGCGCGCCAATTAACGATGCAGTTCCTTTGGTGATCCCTAAATCATTTTCAATTCCGGCGGCGGCGGCAAAACCATAATTTGCGCGATCGAGATACGCCAGGCTGTAGGTAATAAAAATAATCGGCATTAAATACCACCAGCGGCGTACTGGCAGTTTGCTAAGTGTTTTCATACTCAATCCTCAGACGATGAGCATCATCTATCATTATTTTATGTTGTTACACGGCGGCTAACATTCCGCCATCGACAAACAGAATATGACCATTCACGAAATTAGAGGCAGGCGCCGCGAGATAAACTGCCGCGCCAATCAGTTCCTCTGGTATTCCCCAGCGGGCTGCTGGCGTACGCTGGTAGAGCCAGGCGGAAAAGGCATCGTCATTAACCAGTGCAGCCGTCATGTCGGTGGCAAAATATCCCGGCGCAATACCGTTAACCTGAATATTGTATTCCGCCAGCTCGACACACATTCCGCGGGTTAACATTTTGACCGCGCCTTTTGAGGCGGCGTAAGGCGTAATCGTTTTGCGACCTAATTCGCTTTGCATCGAGCAGATATTTATTATTTTCCCCTGTCGGCGCTGCATCATATATTTCGCCACCTGCTGGGAAACTAAAAACACGGATTTTTGGTTAACGTCGATCACTTTATCCCATTCGGCTTCCGGGAATTCGGTGAAGGGATAACGTCGCTGAATACCGGCATTATTAATCAGAATATCAATTGCGCCCACCTCCTGTTCGATGTTGTCGATAGCTTTGGCGACCTCCTGCGCATGAGTGACATCAAAACCGTAACCCACTGCGCGGAATCCCTCAGCCGTCAGGGCATCCGCCGCCTGCGTGGCGCGCTGCTGGGTGATGTCGTTAATCACCACCTCCGCACCGTGTTCGGCCAGGCCGCGAGCCAGCAGCAAGCCGATCCCCTGCGCTGAACCGGTTACCAGCGCGCGTTTACCCGATAAATCAAATAAATTACCCATAAAAACCTCTTGCACATTAACTGTTACGCGTAACTGTATACGCGTAACAGTTGTTTTGAGAAGATCGCTTGTGGGGAAAATGATCGTTTTGTGATCGGGGAGACATTTGAGTGAAACGCGGGTGAGGGAGTCGCATTTTTCCCCCCTCACCCTAACCCTCTCCCCGTGTACGGTCCGGGGACATGGTAGACAGGTGTTCGGGGACATGGTGAACACTTTTTAACATCCTTTACCCATGGTGATCGACTTTTTCTTCAGGTCGATCACCCCCACTTTCGTACTGTACCACCACACTTCATAGCAGCCATCCTCCTGCGTCTCCTTCAGCCCGACCCGCTCTCCCCTGAATGCTTTGCCTGCCTTCAGACAGGTACCATTAATGCTCAGCTTCCCGCTGATATCGACCTTCCTCACCATCACCCCTTCATCATATTCCGGTGGCGTAATGCTGTCGCTGTACTGCCTTGCAGACGGCTGATACCGCGAGGCCGGAACGGCCATACCCAGTGCTTCATGGGGCCGTTCAAGGTTATACACCGTACGCCAGTGGTCGAAAGCACGCTGCAGCTCACCGCTGTCTGTGAACCACTTACCCTGCAGCACTTCCGCCTTCAGGCTGCGGTGAAAACGTTCCAGCTTGCCCTGTGTCTGCGGATGGTATGGCCGGGAATGCCCCACCCGGATACCCTGGCGCATCAGCCACAGCTCCAGCGCTGTCCAGACACCGGTGGTGTCGCCCCACGGCGCGCCGTTGTCCATCGTCATCCGGTCTGGCAGCCCGTAGCGTTCAAACACGCTGACCAGCTGCTGCTGCACGGTCTCACGGCGTTCATCGGCGCAGGGTGCCAGACACAGGGAGAAACGGGAGTGGTCATCCAGCAGGGTGAGCGGATGGCAGCGCCCCCCGCCGAAGGGGAAGTGGCCCTTAAAATCCATCTGCCAGAGCCGGTTCGGCGCGTCATGTTCGAAGCGCCCTGTGGCCGGAATGCCCGGAGCCGTGCCCGGTAGCAGACCGTGACGGGCCATCAGGTTATGGACGGTGCTGAAGGCGGGCATACGGTGCCCCTGGTCTTCGAGCCAGCGCTTTATCTTGCGGGCGCCCCAGCGCTCATGACGGGCATGGGCGATGCGCAGCAGGTCAGTGATATCATCCGGAGAACGGTTGGGAGAGTGATGAGGTACGCGGGGACGGTCCAGAAGACCGGATGCGCCTTCCTCAGCCCAGCGACGAAGCCACTTGTAACCGGTGGCGGGAGAAATGCCGTAGTGACGGCAGAGGGAACGGATGTTCGCCCCGTCTTGTGAGGCGAACAGAACAAACTCGGAACGTAATGACATGGTATCTCTCGCATCCCAGGGCATAAGCGACTCCATAAACGGATTCTTATGCCTTAGTTGTAAGTGTCTACCATGTCCCCGAACAAGTGTTAACTATGTCCCCGGACCGTACACCCCGAAGGGGCGAGGGAACTGAACGAGTTCGGAATTGACTACGCTGCGGTTTTACTGCGCCGCAGCATCACCACCAGTTGCCAGATATTAATCAGCACAATAATCGCCGTCGCCACAAACACCCAGCGGAAGCCCGCCATGGCGGAAACGGACGCCCCGATCAGCGGCCCGGCAACGTTGCCCAAATACATAAACGATTGGTTGTAGCCGAAAATCCGCCCGGTCACGCGTTCGCTGATGTACTTGAGCAGCAACGTTTGTACCGCTGGCAGCATCGCGCCATCGGCGAAGCCGAGCAGGAAGCGCAGCACGCCAAGCTGGAACGGTGTGGTCACAAACGACATGGCGAAAAACAGCACCACCGCAAAGCACAGCGTCGCCAATAGAATGCGCGCCGTACCGATGCGGTCGCCCAGCTTGCCGAGCCGTGGCGCGGAGATCAGCGCCGAGACGCCCGGTACGGCGGCGATCATCCCACTCAGGAAAGCGATGTTGTTACTGTCCGGCGCCATCGATTTAATAAACAGCGCCAGAATCGGGCCGATCGAACCATTACATAGCTGAATCACCATGGTGGTGACAAACAGGCTGATCACCAGCCCCGGATACGGCAGCGAAGCAAATACCGCCTTCCCGCTCAACCGCTCTGATTTGCTGATTTGCGGCCGCACGCCCTCTTTAATTAAAAACAGGGTGACGAGGAAGCTAATCATCAGCAAAAACGCAGTGATGTAAAAGACCATCCGCAGACCCATGTGATCCGCGAGGAAACCGCCGAGCAGCGGCCCGCCGATGACGCCGCTGATTTGCGCGGTAGAGAGCGTACTCAGCGCCCAGCCGCTGCGCTCACGCGGCACCTGCGAGGCGACCAGCGCCATCGCGTTTGGTATATAACCCGACGTCAGCCCCATCACGCCGCGCAGAATAAACAGCTGCCAGACGTTGGTGGCAAAGGCTTGCAGCAAAATGGCAATCGCCATACCCAGCGACGCGCGCAGGAGCATCAATTTGCGCCCTTTGCGATCCGCCAGGCTTCCCCACATGGGCGAGACAATCGCCGAAACCAGAAAAGTGATACTGAACGTTAGCCCTGACCACATCGAGAGCGATTCATGAGACGTGACGCCCAGTTGCGCCACGTAGAGCGGCAAAAAGGGCAGAATTTGACTGATGGCGAGGCCGGTAAAGAAGCAGCCAAACCAGACAGAGATGAGATTTACCTTCCAGGATTCCATAACTACGCGTTTTCGTTCACTTATGCGGACAAGTGCACAGGGTAGCAAGTTGTATGGCAGTCGGTATTGTCAGAGATGCGGTCGCGGTGAGTTTAGGGTTTTATCATTGATTTGCTATTTTCTGTGAACGATCTCACGTTTTAATTTCCAGCACAAAGAGAGTTATGCTTAGCGACAAAGCCCGTAGCCGCGCATACCGAGATGAAAATGATTGGCGTGCGCCGCGTTATAGCCTGGCCCCAGCCCATTACCGTAATACTGGCAGCTTGCCGCCAGCAGCGTTTGCAGGAACGGTTGAGTCTGCGGCTGCGTCCAGCCCTTCAGTACGCTAACCTGGGTGCCATTCTCCAGACGAAAGCCGCTGATATCCAGCGCATTTGCCGTGGCATGTTCGCTCAGCGGGCCGTCGGCGCGATGATAAATATTACGGCAGGCAAAACTCCCCAGATGGTCAATGCGCGTCACTTCGCTGTTTAACATTTGCCGGGAAAGCGGCTTCACCTGCTGTTCCACATACAAGGCGCTGCTTAGCGCCAGGCGGCAGCTGGCGAGAAAGCGATTGCTGAGTTTCACCGTGCCAAAATCACGCACCTGCACCACATCCGTGAGCGGACACGCGCCGCTGCTCGGTGCCACTCGCTGAGTACTGATAAGATTTTGCTGATTTGCCTCGGCCAGCAGCGTCTGACACTGCGCATCCGTTATCGCTTTGAGCTTCCAGCGCGTCACCAGACCGGGTGGATCGTTAAGCATTAATGGCGTAAATGGATTGTACCAGGATGGCAGCATCTGATAGCCACCATAGCCAATAGCGATAAGCCCCGCAAATACCAGCCAGCGCGTGATTTTCATCGGCTCTCCTGCCTGCAATAAAGTTAAAGATTATGGCAGATAGCCCGGAAATCACGTGGTATGTTATGTGTTTTGCGTTTGGAACGGATGGAATTAAAGATGGCGAAGTTGCGGGTTGGGATTGTTTTCGGCGGGAAATCAGCAGAGCACGAAGTGTCGCTGCAGTCGGCTAAGAATATCGTTGAAGCCATTGATAAAACACGCTTTGACGTGGTGCTGCTGGGCATTGATAAACAGGGTCAGTGGCACATCAACGATGCGCAAAACTATTTGCTGAACGCGCAGGACCCGGCAAAAATCGCCCTTCGTCACTCTGATGTGACGCTGGCGCAAATCCCTGGAAAAACCTCGCAGCAATTGATCAACGCAGAAAGCGGCCAGCCGCTTAGCGCGATTGACGTGATTTTCCCGATTGTTCACGGCACGCTTGGCGAAGATGGATCCCTGCAGGGCATGCTTCGCGTAGCGAATCTGCCGTTTGTGGGTTCCGATGTGCTGAGTTCTGCCGCCTGCATGGACAAAGACGTCACTAAGCGCCTGCTGCGCGACGCCGGGCTTGCCATCGCGCCGTTCATTACGCTGACACGCAACAACCGTGACCGTATTTCGTTTGCGGAAGTCGAAGCGAAACTGGGCCTGCCGCTGTTTGTAAAACCGGCCAATCAGGGTTCTTCTGTTGGCGTGAGCAAGGTCAATAGCGAAGCGCAATATCAGCAGGCCGTGGCGCTGGCATTTGAGTTTGACCATAAAGTAGTGGTTGAGCAGGGTATTAAGGGCCGCGAGATCGAATGCGCAGTGCTGGGCAACGATGAACCGCAGGCCAGTACCTGTGGCGAAATTGTGCTGAACAGCGAATTTTACGCCTACGACACCAAATACATTGATGATAACGGCGCGAAAGTCGTCGTTCCGGCGGCGATTCCGGCAGAGATCAACGACAAAATCCGCGATGTTGCAGTGCAGGCGTATCAAACGTTGGGTTGCAGCGGGATGGCGCGTGTCGATGTGTTCCTGACGGCGGAAAATGAAGTCGTGATTAACGAAATCAATACGCTGCCAGGTTTCACCAACATAAGCATGTATCCAAAACTGTGGCAGGCAAGCGGGCTGGATTACACCTCGCTGATCACACGTTTAATCGAGCTGGCACTGGAACGCCATCAGGCCGATAGCGCCCTCAAAACCACGATGTAAAAGAGGCTTAGTTCGCGCCCTCTTCCACGCCGTCGCCTGCCGGGCGGCGGCGAATAATTAACCCTGCCAGCCAGAAGCTCATCACCCACGTCACCATCCCAACCGTATAGGTTTGCCAGCTTTTCGCTTCAAAACCCAGCAAGCCAACCGCGCCGTTAAGAATATAAATCAGACCAATCGCGAACGCATAGTAGTGCCAGTCACGGCGAATTTTAGCAGGCAGCTTCATAATGCCTCCGAAGATAAAAAAATCATCTTTGCATATCCCTGGCTACCAGTCTGTGGTGTGAACAACAATTATCAAATGTTAGTTTAATGTTTACATTTAGGATTTGTGATCGCCACACAACTCCCGATAATCCAGGACGAATCCTTAACCGAAATTACCATAATTCTTATACTGCCCCGCAAGGAAGGCTGTCACACTCATGCCAGTGTCACGGTCATGTAATGAAGTCCGGGAGGTCTTTATGACAGATTTCGCCTTGTCGAAGCTCATCCTGAATGGGAAAAAAAGCGCATCTTCTGCGCCGGGCAACGTCGCCTATGCGGTGTTCGTTCTGCTCTGTTTTTGGGCTGGTGCACAGTTGCTAAACCTGCTGGTGCATGCGCCTGGGGTTTACGAGCATTTGATGCAAATGCAGGATACGGGCCGCCCGCGTGTTGAAATGGGGCTGGCCGTCGGAACCCTGTTCGGTCTGGTGCCGTTTTTGGGCGGCTGTGCGATTTTAGGCTTCGTGGCGCTCGTGATGCGCTGGCGTCGCCAGCGCTAATCTTAGTTCGCCATACACTTGGCCCGACGATCGTCGACGCGCTTCGCAAACCACGCCGTGGTGAGATTGCGCGTGATCTTCGGGCTCTCCAGTTGAATCCCAGGTAACATCTCTTTCACCAGCGTTTTGCCGGTTTTCTGCTGCGCTATCTTATACACGCCCTTGTAGAGCTCGGTCTCTTCAAACGCCAGGCTGTCGCCCTTCTTCAACTGGCGATGGATTTCGTCATCACTCAGCGAAAGTTTGCCTGCCAGCTTGCGCACCGCCAGCTCGGTTTTCCCTGCTTCATCGCTGTCATAGCGGATTAAATCGCCGTCCAGCGCCAGCTTAACGCCGGTCGCTTTACTGACCGCATACTGGAATGCCGCATTACGGCTGGCATACCAGCCTGCGTTAAAGTCTGCGAATCGGTAAATTGGGGCCGTGTAATTGGCCGGATAGTTCAGCAGATGGTATGTGCCAAACCACAGCCCACCGCGCAGGCTGAAGACTTCCTGACGTACGGTGCCGTCCATTTTCCACGGGTAACTGCGCGTGTGCGCCTCGGCAAAAGCAATGCTCACCTGCATCGGGCCGCCGGTATGTACCGGATTCAGCGAGCCAAACAGCGTCTGCCCCATTGGTACGATGTTAATAAAGTCATCAAAAATCGCGCTCAGCTGTTTTTCCGTTTTCACGTTATCCAGCCGCTCGCTGTAGCTTTTGCCGTTAGGCGAGGTAATTTTCAGAGCGGTATGCACGAGGAACGTCGGTATGTGCATACGCTCGGCACGGCGGTCAATTTCCTGCCAGGCGATTTTACTCAACCCTGGCACCGCCGGGTCCGCCTGATAGTTGGATTCCTGCTGCGCCACCGCCAGCACCGAACAGATATTCTCTTTTGTCGGTGCCAGCTTTTGGCTTTCAAAGGTTGTTGCCAGCGCCTGCGCCCAGGCTTCCCGGTCCTTCACGCTGGCCGGTATTTTTTGCCGCACCACCGACGCCACGTCAACGGGCTTCTCCCCTTTCTTCAACGTTGGCGTCTGTTGACTGGTACAGGCGCTTAATACCAGCCCCGCCAGCAACGTTAACGGGAGTGAGACATAACGTGATACTGGCGTCATCGTGCTTCCTTGTAGAAATTAACTAAATGTGTGGGTCACTTCCTGGAGATCTTTGTCATCCAACTGGTGCTCGAAGCTGCGCAGACGTTTGTAGATGGACATCAGTTCCACCAGCATGGGCCAGGCGCTAATCAGATACTGGAACGAACCGCGCACCTGGCCGAATACGTTGAGGATCTGCTGCAGCAGGCCCAGCGTGATTGCACCTGCGGCGATTGACGGGAACAATAGAATCACGCCAAAAACATTATCTATTTGAAGATACAGGTTACGAGCGATATTGAAATACATATAGTGGAAATAGAGACGAAAATAGTTGCGGCGCACGGCGCTGAATAGCTCGCGAGCCGTCGGCGGCGTGGCGCGGGCTTCATCATCTTCCCCGTAGACCAGTTCTTTACGATAGGCCGCTTCCACACGCTGGTTTTTAAATTCCAGTCCAGGCAGTTTGATACCGACAATCGCCAGCAGCAAGGTACCCATAACAGACCAGATAATCGCGGCGATCACCAGACCATACGGTATGCTGCCCAGAATCGGCAGCGACGGTACGTGGGCCGAAAGTGTAACCAGCACCGGCAAAAAGGCAATCAGCGTCATAATGGCATTAATAAAGCTGGTACCAATATCTTCCATCCTGGAGGCAAAACGCATGGTGTCTTCCTGCACACGCTGCGCCGCACCTTCAATATGACGCAGATGATCCCAGTGCGCCATATAGTACTCATTCATCGCGGCACGCCAGCGAAACACATAATGACTGACGAAGAAACTGTTAAGCACGCCGACGGTGACGGCAATCAGGGCAATGCCGAGGAAAATGCCGATTTCGTGATAGAGTTGATCAATAGAGACCTTATGCGGCGTGGTCAACGCCTGCTGGATGAGGTCCCAGAATGGGGCATACCAGGCGTTAATTGCGACGCCCACTTCCACACCAAACCAGGTGACGAAAATAATCAGCGCGGTTCCCAATATCGACCAATACTGCCAGCGATGTGGGCTGCGCACAAACCAGTAGAGCGCGAAAAGCCCGACGCAAACGGCGTAAAACGCGTAGAAAACCAGATAGTTCAGCGACCAGAAGCGGGCTGCGCTAATCGGGACATCCTTCGATGCATGAACCAGATTCAGCAGCCAGCTTCCTCCACCCGCTTGCCAGAAAATGACGGCAATCAACGCCCAAATAAATGCCGAGAGAAAAAAGGGCCCCGGCTTAGGGAAAAAAGACTTAAACATAGTGCTCTCCTGCTAACTTCTTATGGTTCTGGCGTTTGCTGTGTACAACACAAGTCCTGTCGCAGCATGCGCTGCAACCAAAGGGATACCACGTAAAAACGAAAGATAACCGCACAATGAGACCGATAAACAGGCGCTTAGTTCGCCGGTAAAAGGTGCAAAATCGCCTTAACGATATTTCAGTTGTAACGCGGTTTCCAGGAAGGTTTGACTCACGTTTTAACCGTATTCAGCGACACAAATGGAATATTCATCTTATCTATCATACGCGACGGATCACAAAAGTGTGTCTTCAATACAAAGTTTCATATCCACGGTTACTCACCGTTACGTTTTTCCCGCTATGATAGCGTTTAATGGCGCTTTCTCAGGTGCCGATTCACGGTGTAAGTAGTATAAATACGCACTGTTCCCCCATTTCATTTATGGATGCCTTCGTTGAAACGTAGTCTGCTTTTTTCTGCCGCGCTCTGCGTGGCGTCATTGACATCAGTCCAGGCGGCTCAGCCGATCGCCGATCCCGTTTTTGCTTCCGATATTGTCGACCGCTACGCTAACCATATCTTCTACGGCAGCGGCGCGACGGGAATGGCACTGGTGGTTATTGATGGCAACCAGCGCGTATTCCGCAGCTTTGGCGAAACTCGCCCCGGCAACAACGTGCATCCACAGCTAGATTCAGTGATTCGTATTGCGTCGCTGACCAAGCTGATGACCAGCGAGATGCTGGTGAAACTGCTCGACCAGGGCGTGGTGAAGCTTGACGATCCGTTAAGCAAATATGCTCCGCCGGGCGCGCATGTGCCAACTTATCAGGGCTCACCGATTCGCCTGGTGAACCTCGCCACGCACACCAGCGCGCTGCCGCGCGAGCAGCCAGGTGGCGCGGCGCATCGCCCGGTGTTTGTCTGGCCGACGCAATCACAACGTTGGGCTTATCTGAATAACGCGACCCTGAAAGCCGCCCCCGGAACGCAAGCCAGCTATTCGAATCTGGCTTTCGACCTGCTGGCCGATGCACTGGGCAACGCCGCTGGTAAGCCTTATTCACAACTGTTTGAAGAGCAAATCAGCCGTCCGCTGGGCATGAAAGACACCACCTTTACGCCGTCGCCGGATCAGTGCCGTCGTTTGATGGTGGCCGAGAAAGGCGCCAGCCCGTGTAACAATACGTTGGCTGCCGTCGGGAGCGGCGGGGTTTATTCCACGCCTGGCGATATGATGCGCTGGATGCAGCAATACCTTTCTTCTGATTTCTATCATCGCAGTAATCAGGCGGATCGGATGCAGACGCTGATTTATCAACGCAACCAGCTCACGCGCGTAGTGGGTATGGATGTGCCGGGTAAAGCAGATGCGCTGGGTCTGGGATGGGTCTATATGTCGCCGAAAAATGGTCGCCCAGGGATTATTCAGAAGACGGGCGGCGGCGGTGGTTTCATTACCTATATGGCAATGATTCCGCAGGAAAACGTGGGCGCATTTGTGGTCGTCACCCGTTCTCCGCTTACCCGATTCGTCAATATGAGCGACGGTATCAATAATCTGGTTACGGAACTGAGCGGCAATCAGCCGCAGGCTGTTCCTGGCTCTTAATAGTCGTAGGGCAAACGCGTGATGCTGACGAGTTTGCCCTTTTCCATCTCAATATAATTTCCCCGTCGCAGAGCCGAGAGCACTTCGGCAATCACCGAACGTGAGATATTGGTTCGTTTCTGAATAAACTTCATGACCCCCACTCTGGCACGCAAATTTTCATTCCACTTCGACATCACCAGCAGTGTGCTGCGGATCTGGTGGTAATTACTGGCACCAATAAGCTGTCCATCACGGACTTCCAGCATGCGATGCTGCCACGTCACCCAATAGAGCGCTTCGCGCCAGAGCTGGTAACGTGTCAGGCAGTGGAGCGTGTCCTGCACGGGCAGGTAATAGCCGCGACAATCACTTTCGGTGGTGAGCGTATAGTCCTGCTGGATTTTCATGATGGCGCCGACAAGGCCAAAAATCGCCGGGCTTTGCGACATGCCGAACATGATATTGCCCGGGTTGCGGCTAATAGAGACCGCGCCCTGAGTGATAACGAGGGTGTAGTTTTCGGTCTTTTTATCTTCCGGCAAAATAATTGAACCGGCCGGTAAATCAAAATGGATACCGCGAGGAGATAAGTGCTTATCAAGAGTAACAAATTCGCTCAGTGGTTTACTCAATGCAGGCATTTTCTACCATCCATGTAAAAATGCCCGCCATAGCGATGACGGGCATGAGTAACGTTCAGTTAAACAGGGAAGTCACCTTCCCCATTTACCGGAGAGCCATTACCAGGTGTATTTAACACCCGCGTTTGCGCCCCAATCCTGATCAACATCGCCGCCGCCGAGGTAGTTAACACCGGTGTAAGCGCTGAAGTTTTTGGTGAAGCTGAACTGGCTGCCCACGCCTACGCGTACTGCGGAACCTTCAACGCCGTTGTCAATGTTATCGCCATTGACGTTGGTGTCGTTGTTGGAATCGTCATACACATAAGCCAGTTTGAAGTAAGGAGTCAGAGCCTGGTCACCGTAGTTGAAGGTGTAACCAGCATCAACGCCCAGTTCATAACGCAGGCTGTCGTAGTCCTGGCTACCAACATCCATGCCGTTGCTCAGGCTGTAGTTGTCGCCAGACTGGAACAGACCAGAAATTGCGCCGTACGGAGTTACGTAGCCAGCGTCGTTGATTTTCCAGTCGTAGCCCAGTTTCAAGCCAAAGCCCCATGCATCGGCAGTGGTATCGCCATCAACATAGTCGCCATTGCTCATGGTTGCGCTCAGGTCGTTGTTGAAGCGGCTGTAGCTTAAGTTGCCATCAACAAAGATGTTGTTCGCGAAGCGAGCAGAAGAGTAGACGTAGGCAGACTGGCTGTCTTGATCTACCTGACCAGTACGGTCATTCATGTCGCCTTTCGCGAAGGCAGCCGCAGCACCGACGATCCATTTAGCGTTGTTACCGTCGATTTTGCTATCAACACCGACCATGATGCCGTTAACGTCCTGGTCATAGTTGATGGTGCCGTTGTCGCCGTTGAAGTTGCCACCGAAGTAGCTCACCCATGCGCCGCCATTGTCTTCAAAGCCATGACGAGAGGTGTTCAGACGATTGTTCAGGGTATCCTGCTGCATGTTCCAGATGTTGGTGTTTGCAGACGGGATGCTCAGCGCCATGTTTGCGTAATCGGTCAGCTCCATCTGTTGCAGAACAACAGTGTTGCCTTTCTGCTGTGCCTGATAGGTGTATGCACCCAGGTCAGCTTTGTTGGCAGCAGAGAAGGTCGCGGTGCTGTTTTTGTCGTTGACATAAACCAGCTCGTTGCCTTTGTAGTCTGCGATAGAACCTTTACCCGTAGCGTTGTCGATACGAACTTTGTAGTTACCGGTTGCAGCAGCTACGTTGTCGCCAGCGTTATCAACTTCGTTCTGACCTGCTTCTACAGATGCAGTCGTGCTGTCGTTGTCGCCATTACCGTTGATAGTCAGGTGACCATCAGAGTTCATAGCGATAACACCGTAACCATAGTTAGATTTAGAGGTGTCGTTGGTGCGGTCGTTGACCAGATCGCTATCCATTACATAATCGCTGCTATGGATATCGAATACACCTGCATGGATATGACCCGCAGTATCAGTAGTGCTGGTCAGATTCAGGGTATCAGCCTGGAACGGGTTCGCATCGAACTGATCAACGTTCACATCCAACAGACCGTTGTTAGTCACGGTGATGGTGTTCGCATACAGTGCTGCATCAGTAACACCCCAGCCCGCAGCAACGTCATCAGACATTTTAACGGTACTGTTGTCGATGGTCAGCGTATCAGTAGCAACGTGGCCATCTTCACCGATATTCAGATAAGAACCACCGGTCAGGGAGATGGTGTCAGAGATCAGAGTAGAATCTGCTACGTTAACCTGAGAACCGCTGTTGATGCTTAAGGTATCAATCAGAGAGGTTTTGGTAGTATCCCACTCTGAAGCACCATTCAGGGTTACGGTGAACAGGCCGCTCTGATAAACTTCGTTGCCAACAATGTGACCATATTCAGAATAGGCAGTGTTGGAATCCTCAACACCAACAGTTGATAACGGCCACAGGCTGTTAGCTGCGACGTCAATCAGAGTTGCAGTAGCTTCTGTGCCAGCTGCATAACCGTCGTAAATGCCATCGCCATCAGCATCAACCTGATGCACAGACATTGCAGCACCAACCCACTTACTACCGTTGTTCAGAGTCACATCCATACGGTCTGTGCCATCCCAACCATTAGTATCTACGTCAGCATTGGTGTCGCGATAGCTGTCAGCGCCATTCGGGAAGAAGTTTTCATCAAAGTTGCTGGAGAAAACAACATCGCCCATCAGGGTAGAATTGTCGAAGGTTGCAGTAGTTTGCATCGCGTTGTCAGCATACGGATTGGCGATTGCTGCAATAGCAATATCATCAGCAGTAATGTCACCGCTGTAGTTGCTGGCATTGCCCGTATGACCAAACCAACCAGAAGTTCCTTCATCAGTCCATGAACCTGAGGTCACAGTAGAATCTTTAACAGTGATTGTGTTGTTAAACACTTCCTGGCTGTTAACACCAGTAGCAACGGTATTATCGTCAACATCTGACCATTCATAACCCTGAGTCAGGGTGATACCTGCTACATGAGAGTTATTCTGGATTGCCAGATCAACTTCTTGATCCAGAGTGATGGCTGTACCCATATCATAAACATCAACAATGTGGGTATCTGCGGTACCGTCAGTATACTTACCGTTGTAAGTATAATGTTCGTAGTTATCGTCAATAGTAGAGTTATCGACAGTCAGAGTCAGACGATCGTACACATAACCAGTATCGCGATCGTTAGCACAATCAGTGGTCATGCACTCGGAAGTAATCATGCCGTGGATGGTGCTGTTTTTAATTGTCAGGCTGTTATCGTTGGTGTTGGTAGAGATACCATCATCCAGATAGTAAGTGGAGATAACGCCGTTAACAGTTGCGTTATTAATAACAGGATAGATATCACCGTTATAGAAGCTGTCAGTTGCGTAGTTGTTCCAACCTACATAACCATCATAGTAAACACCATCTGCATAAGTGGCATCATCGTAATGATGGAAAGTATTGTAGGTCGTGCCAGAAATGTCGTTAGTTGTTGTAGCATTTGCCTGAGAGGCGATTGCCAAAGTGCAAGCCAATGCTAATTGTGATACTACAAGTTTCTTTTTCCAGGAGTGCATTTGTCATCCCTCCTCAGGGACGTATATTCGTTGGTCCATCAATTAACAATGCAATATGAGTATTGTTGCGGGCGTAATTATGCGATGCGGGGGATAAAAGGTTCAATTAATCTTTACTTAATGTCTGTATTCGGACAACTTAATCGAATAATAAAGATGCAAACAACACAAGACAAAATTCAATAAAATCAACAATTAAAATACGCACTCAATCATAAAACCCCTTTACTTCCAACCAAATAAAAAATAAAACATTCACAACCACAATCTGAAAAATTAATTCATTAAAACTATAAAACAAACAAAAACACTCAACGCCATCAAAAATAGAATTCACATCTATGACTAACATTGAACTTGAATATAAGTTTATATATAAAAATGACTCAAAAATAACCGCACTCATCATTTGAAATAATTTAAGAAATTCCTGAACAACTTCACGGCGTCCTGCCGCCTCGTCCTGCTTTATAAGCACAACTTTAGTAAAACATCACGATGGTGATTCGGTTACAATGGATGCCTGTTCCACAAACATCAGGCAAATCATGACCGATTTAATCACTCGCCCACGCCGTCTGCGCCGATCACCTGCGCTGCGGGCTATGTTTGAAGAGACAACACTGAGCTTAAACGACCTGGTGTTGCCGATCTTTGTTGAAGAAGAGATCAACGACTACAAGGCCATCGACGCCATGCCTGGCGTGATGCGCATTCCGGAGAAACATCTCGCCCGCGAAATCGAGCGCATTGCAAATGCGGGTATCCGCTCGGTGATGACCTTCGGCATATCACACCACACCGACGCGACCGGCAGCGATGCCTGGAAGGAAGACGGCCTCGTGGCGCGCATGTCGCGTATCTGTAAAGACGCCGTGCCGGAAATGATTGTCATGTCCGACACCTGCTTCTGTGAATATACCTCTCACGGCCACTGCGGCGTGCTGTGCGATCACGGCGTGGATAACGATGCAACCCTGCTGAATCTGGGTAAACAAGCCGTTGTCGCGGCGGCGGCGGGTGCCGACTTCATCGCGCCTTCTGCGGCAATGGATGGTCAGGTACAGGCAATTCGTCAGGCGCTGGACGCTGCCGGGTTTACCGATACCGCGATCATGTCCTACTCCACCAAGTTTGCGTCTTCGTTCTACGGCCCGTTCCGCGAAGCTGCGGGCACGGCGCTGAAAGGCGACCGTAAAACCTATCAGATGAACCCGATGAACCGCCGCGAAGCGATTCGCGAGTCGCTGCTGGATGAAGCACAGGGTGCGGATTGCCTGATGGTGAAACCGGCAGGCCCATATCTGGATATTCTGCGCGATATCCGCGAGCGCACTGAACTGCCAATTGGTGCGTATCAGGTGAGCGGTGAGTACGCGATGATCAAATTCGCCGCCCAGGCGGGTGCGATTGATGAAGAGAAAGTGGTGCTGGAAAGTCTGGGTGCGATTAAGCGCGCGGGCGCGGATCTTATCTTTAGCTACTTTGCCCTGGATTTGGCTGAGAAGAAAATTCTGCGATAGCAGGTGCTTTTTATCCCCTAACCCTCTCCCTGTGGGAGAGGGCTTCAGCGATCACACTCACGCCCGATAAAAAGGCTTATCCCCCAGAATCGTCGCCCGATGCATAATCCGCCGCTGCGGCAAATAATCGGCATTGGCATAGTGCTGCGTGACGCGGTTATCCCAAATCGCCACATCGTTCGGCTGCCAGCGCCAGCGCACCTGAAACTCCGGTTTCGTGACGTGCGCAAACAGGAAATTCAGCAGCGCCTCGCTCTCTTTCTCCGACACATCCACAATGCGCGTCGTAAAGCCTTCATTGACGAACAACGCCTGCTTACCGGTTACCGGATGCGTGCGCACCACCGGATGCAGCAGCGGCGGATGTTTTGCCACCGCTTCCAGCCAGCGCTGATGTTCCTCTTCGGTTTTACGGTATTTGTATTCCTGGAATGACTTTTTGAAATCGTGCTCCGCCTGCAAGCCGCTTAACAGTTTACGGAACGGCTCAGAAAGCGCCTCCCACGCCGCAATGCCGCTGGTCCACAGCGTATCGCCCCCGGTGGAGGGCAGCTCTTTTGACGCGAGGATAGCACCCGCAGGCGGCGTTTCGATAAACGTCACATCGGTATGCCAGTTATCGTTATCCGGTGGATTATTGTCATGGGTATCCAGAACGATAATTTCCTCTACGCCAGGCGCATGAGGATATACCGGGTGAATATGCAGATCGCCAAATCGCAATGCCAGATCACGCTGGAGCTCAGGGGTAATCACCTGATTACGCAGGAAAATAACCTGATGACGCAACATCGCATGATAAAGTTGCTCAAACTGGTTATCGTTCAGCGGGCGGGTTAAATCGACGCCGCTAATTTCGGCACCAATGTATGGCCCCAGCGGGGTGACAGTCAGACGTTCACTCATTGCACTTCTCCATGCCAGGGCGTCAGACGACGCTGCAACGCGCGCAGCCCCAGTTCTAAAACAAACGCGATAATCGCAATCACCGCAATGCCTGCCAGCACGACGTCGGTTGCTAAAAATTCGCCAGCAGATTGCACCATAAAACCTAACCCGCGCGTGGCGGCGATCAGTTCAGCCGCGACCAGCGTCGACCAGCCTACGCCCAGGCCAATACGCAGCCCGGTGAGGATTTCCGGCAGCGCGCCTGGCAGAATCACATACCACAGCACCTGACGGCGGCTGGCCCCCAGCGACTGCGCAGCCCGAATGCGTACCTGTTGCGCGCTCTTCACGCCGGCCAATGCCGACATCGCCACAGGGGCGAAAATCGCCAGGTAGATCAGCAAGATCTTCGAGGTTTCTCCGATACCGAACCAGATAACCATCAGCGGCAAATAGGCCAACGGCGGCACCGGACGGTAAAGCTCAATGATCGGATCCAGAATGCCGCGCACCGTGGCGTTGAGGCCCATCGCGATCCCAACAGGAACGCCAATGAATACAGCCGCCAGCAGCGCGACCAGAATACGGGCCAGGCTCGCGGAAAGGTGTTGCCACAGCGTGGCATCCATAAAGCCCTGCGGCCCGGCAATGACGATCAGTTTTTGCAGCACCTGCCCCGGCGGCGGCAGAAACAGCGGGCTGATAAGTTGCAGGGCAGCCACGCCCCACCACACCGTTAACAGCACCAGCAGCGTCGCCAGGCTTAGGGTAATCTGGCGGGAGAGCGGCCAGCGCCATTTCAGCGTTTTCAGGCGCGGTTTGTCATTAGCCACGACGCTCATGAGAAGGCCTCCCGTTGTTCAAATACGCGACTCAGAACGTACTCGCGCATGGCGATAAACTGCGGATCAGATTTAATGCTGCGGCAGGACTCCCCGGCAACATAACGACGAGCAAACTCCAGCGGCAGACGCTCCAGCACCCTTCCCGGCCCCGGCGACAGCAGCACCAGCTCGGTCGCCAAAAAGACCGCTTCTTCTATATCGTGCGTAATCAGCATGACCTGCTTGCCGGTGTCATTCCACAGCTTCAGCAGCAGGGTTTGCATCTGTTCGCGGGTAAAGGCATCCAGCGCCCCGAACGGTTCATCCAGCAAAAGTAGCTGCGGATTTGCGGCCAGCGCCCGGGCGATACCCACGCGCTGACGCTGGCCGCCGGAAAGCTGCCAGATAAAGCGTTTTTCTGCGCCTTCCAGCCCCACTTTCTTCAGCATTTCGCGGGCGATTTCCAGCCGTTCGGCCTTCACCATTCCGCTCAACTGAAGACCCAGCGCGATGTTGTCCTGTACGTTGCGCCACGGCAGCAGCCCTTCGTTCTGGAAGACCACACCGCGCTCTGCGCCCGGCCCTTCGACACGTTTTCCACCCAGCGTGATGCTGCCCTGCTGATACGGTACAAATCCGGCAATCAGGTTCAGCAGCGTGGTTTTGCCACAGCCTGACGGGCCGAGCACCACCAGCAGTTCACCGCTGTCCAGCGTGAGATTGATGTCCTCCAGCGCCGGTTTGCCGCCGTAATCGGCATAAAGATGAGAAAGTTGCAGCATCACAAACTCCTTATTTCACAAAGCGGTCGGTCACGTACTGGCTGTAATCCGTCGCCGCCGCAGGCACTTTGCCCTGCGCTTTGAGGAACTCGGCGGTGTCAATAATCGCCTTGTTAACCGGGCCGTTCAGCTCTTTCACCTGCTGGTCTGCGGTGAGATAGGTATTGCCCTTCACCAGCCCCGGAACATCCGCTTCCGGTACACCGCTTAAGCGCGCCAGTTTGCTGATGTTATCCGGCTGTTTCAGCCAGGCTTCCGGGTTATCGATATAACCGCGCTGGGCATCAATGGCGCTTTTCGCGAAGGCGCGCACCACGTCAGGATGCTTCTCGGCGAAATCTTTACGCACCACCCAAACATCAAGCGTTGGCGAGCCCCACTGGCCCACTTTTTCGGAATCGGTCAGCACGGTGCCGTCTTTTTCCAGCTCGTTCACCGCCGGTGCCCAGACGTATGCGCCATCGATATCACCGCGCTGCCAGGCGGCAATAATCGCCGGTGGCTGCAGGTTAAGAATTTGCACCTGGCCTGGCTTAATGCCCCAGTGTTTCAGCGCGGCCAGCAGGCTGTAGTGGGTGGTGGAGATAAACGGCACAGCAATACGTTTACCAATTAAATCTTCCGGTTTGGTGATGTTTTTCTTTACCACCAGCGCTTCGGAATTACCAAGCTGCGAGGCGAGCAGGAACACTTCAATCGGCACCTGCTGACTGGCGGCCACCGCCAGCGGACTGGAACCCAGGTTGCCAATCTGAACATCGCCGGAAGCCAGCGCGCGAACGATGCTCGCGCCGCTGTCGAATTTGCGCCAGTCAGGTTTTGCGCCACTCAGTTTGCTAAAGGTGTCATCCGCCTGTGCGACTTTCGCCGGTTCGGCGGAAGTCTGGTATGCGATGGTAACGTCCACGGCCTGCGCCTGAAATGCGATCAGTGCTGCGGCGGCGAAGAGTGAAATACGCGATGAAATTGCCATTGTCTGCTCCCTCTGTGTCTTGTTATGGGTGCAGTATTTCCGGGCGCGGAATTTTGTTAAAGGAATTAAAACGTCTTGTTAATGCCTTTTCGTTTTTAGAAAAAAAATGGGATTAGATAGATAAGATATGAGTAAGGGAAATGTCGGATGGCGATAGTGCCATCCGATAAGGGCTAACGAAGGCGTTTCAATGCTGCGATATCCGCAGGCGTCGTGCGGCAGCAGCCGCCAATCAACCGCGCCCCCGCCGCCTGCCACTGCGGTAAATGGTGCGCTAAGGTATCGCACGCCTCGCCGTGGTGGTGCCAGGTTTTACTCACCGCGTCATAATGCTCGCCGGAGTTGGGATAAACCACCAGCGGCAGCGGCGTCAGGCTATGCAGATGGCGTAGCGCGTCGTTAGTTTTCTCCAGCGCGATACAGTTAATGCCTACCGCAATCACCTGCGGGTAACGGGCCAGCGTGGCGATCACATCACACAGCGGTGTGCCATCGCTGAGGTGCTGCGCATCGCGCAGGGTGAACGAAAACCAGGCGCGCGCCGTCGGGTACGCCGTGAGCAGCTCCGCCAGCGCCGAAATCTCCGCAAACGACGGCAGCGTTTCGCAGGCCAGCAAATCGGCCCCCGCCTCCAGCAACGCTTCTACGCGAGGGCGATGAAATGCCTGAAACTCTTCCGCGCTGCGCTGATAATCACCGCGATATTCCGACCCATCCGCCAGATACGCGCCATACGGCCCAACCGAGCCGGCCACCAGCAACGTTCCCGCCTGCGGATTTTCCGCCAGATATAATTCTCGCGCTTCTTGTGCCAACGCAACGCTGCGGGCAATCAACGCACGAGACTGCGCTTCATCCAGCCCACGCGCGGCAAAGCCTGCGGGGGTCGCCTGATAGCTGGCGGTGATCGCCACTCGCGCCCCGGCGCGGAAATAGTCGAGATGCACATCGCGAATCAGCGTTGGGTTTTCCATCAACACTTTCGCCGACCACAGGCTATCGGCCAGATTACAGCCGCGCCCTTCCAGCTCGGTGGCCATTGCGCCATCCAGCAACACAAACGGCTCAGCGTCGAGAATGGCGGTTAACGGGTTACTCTGCGACATGTTGGATCTCCTGAACAGGCTGACGGGAACGCGTCAAATAATAAGCGCCATAACACAGCGCAACAAACGGCAGGCCGCAATAGAGCGCGATTCGCTGGCTCGGGTCAAATGCCAGGCCCACACAGGCGACCAGACAAAGGATAAAGCCCAGCACCGGCACCAGCGGATACCACGGCGCGCGGTACTGCAGTTCGCTAAGCGCCCGGCCCTGTTGCAGATGGCGGCGACGGAAGACAAAGTGCGAGGCACAAATGCTGAGCCACACCGCCACCACGGCAAAACCGGAAATCGCCGACAGCGCAACAAACACCGTATCCGGCGCGATGATGCTGGAAAACAGCGCCAGAACGCCGCCCAGCATACTGACCGACAGCGCCACCAGCGGCACGCCATTTTTGCTGACGCGGGAAAAACAGTGCGGCAGCGTGCGTTCATTCGACAGCGACCACAGCATGCGCCCGGACGCATAAAGCCCCGAGTTCGCCGCCGACAGGATCGCGGTCAGAATGACAAAATTAAAGATATCTGCCGCATACGGAATACCCACTTTTTCGAAGACCAGCACAAACGGGCTTTTCTCTACGCCCGCCTGGTGCATGGGGATCAGCGCCGCCAGCACAAAAACGGTACCGATAAAGAAGATGATTAAACGGGCAATGGTGGTGCGAATGGCTACCGGGATCACTTTGTGCGGATTTTCCGTTTCCCCGGCGGCGATACCGATAAGCTCGGTGCCGGAGAAGGCGAAGTTTACCGCCACCATGGTCATCAGGATGGGTAATCCGCCATGTGGGAACCAGCCTTCTGCAGTGAGGTTATGTAACCCCGGCGCGGGTGAACCGTCCTGCATCGGAATAAAACCGAAGATAGCCGCGCCGCCAAGGATAATAAAGGCAATGATGGTGATGACTTTGATCAGCGAGAACCAGAATTCACCTTCGGCAAAGAAGCGCGTAGAAATAACGTTCAGGCCGTAAATCAGCACGCAGAACACCAGGCACCACACCCAGATGGGAACCTGCGGGAACCAGTATTGCATACAGAACCCGGCGGCGGTGAAGCTGGAACCCAGCGCCACCGTCCAGGTGAGCCAGTACAGCCAGGCTACGGTGTAACCGGTAGCCGGGCCGAGATAGCGGGATGCGTAAACATGAAATGCGCCGGTTTCCGGCATCGCCACGGAGAGCTCGCCGAGGCACTGCATCACCAGCCAGACGACCAGCGCGCCAATCAGATAGGCCAGCAATGTTCCCGCCGCGCCAGTGGTCGAAATGATATAACCCGTGTTGAAAAACAGCCCTGTGCCAATAACCCCACCCAGCGAAAGCATAATCAGGTGACGCGTTTTCATGGTGCGCTTGAGTTGCCCACCTTGTTGTTGTGTTGTTTGCATTATGACCTTCTAAACGTATGGACATCTAAACATCCAGATGATGGTGTTGTTATACCGCGTATGGTGGGGAAATGCAAAATGGGGGGTTTGGTGAGGATTGCCGGATGCGCTGCGCTTATCCGGCCTACGGGTCAGGCTTTGTGTGGGGGAAACCGCCGGGTGGCGGCTGCGCCTTACCCGGCCTATGGGTCGGGCTTTGTAGGCCTGATAAGCGAAGCGCCATCAGGCATCGTGCTGGCGAAACTGCCGGGTGGCGGCTGCGCTTTACCCGGCCTACGGGTCGGGCTTTGTAGGCCTGATAAGCGAAGCGCCATCAGGCATCGTGCTGGCGAAACTGCCGGGTGGCGGCTGCGCCTTACCCGGCCTACAGGTCGGGCTTTGTAGGTCTGATAAGCAAAGCGCCATCAGGCATCGTGCTGGCGAAACTGCCGGGTGGCGGCTGCGCCTTACCCGGCCTACGGGTCGGGCCTTGTAGGCCTGATAAGCGAAGCGCCATCAGGCATCGTGCTGGCGAAACTGCCGGGTGGCGGCTGCGCCTTACCCGGCCTACGGGTCGGGCTTTGTAGGCCTGATAAGCGAAGCGCCATCAGGCATCGTGCTGGCGAAACTGCCGGGTGGCGGCTGCGCCTTACCCGGCCCATGGGTCGGGCTTTGTAGGCCTGATAAGCAAAGCGCCATCAGGCATCGTGCTGGCGAAACTGCCGGGTGGCGGCTGCGCCTTACCCGGCCTACGGGTCGGGCCTTGTAGGCCTGATAAGCGAAGCGCCATCAGGCATCGTGCTGGCGAAACTGCCGGGTGGCGGCTGCGCCTTACCCGGCCCATGGGTCGGGCTTTGTAGGCCTGATAAGCGAAGCGCCATCAGGCATCGTGCTGGCGAAACTGCCGGGTGGCGGCTGCGCCTTACCCGGCCTACGGGTCGGGCCTTGTAGGCCTGATAAGCGAAGCGCCATCAGGCATCGTGCTGGCGAAACTGCCGGGTGGCGGCTGCGCCTTACCCGGCCTACGGGTCGGGCTTTGTAGGCCTGATAAGCGAAGCGCCATCAGGCATCGTGCTGGCGAAACTGCCGGGTGGCGGCTGCGCCTTACCCGGCCTACTGATAATCGGACGCTATATTACTCGTCGAAGAACCAATACCCCTGATTAATCAACGCCGTCAGCTCTTCAGCGAACACCGGGTTGGTTAACGCCTCGCCCAGCTCAGCCTTACCAAGCGTGGTGTAGCGGGAGAGCGCATCTGCCGCCGCCGCATCGCTGACGTCCAGCGGTTCGCTGTTGACGAACACGCTGCCGCTCACGCTCAGCACACGCAGCCCGTTCAAACGCACCAGCGTTTCTCCGCCCATCAGCGCGTCGACCACTTCCTGCGGCTCGTACGGCGGCTCTGCCGGAGCGATATCCAGCTCATGACGCGGCGTAGTCACAAAGCTACCAAACCACTGTTTAAAATCGTCCGGCTTGCTGATCATCTCGATCATCATTCCGCGCAGGCGCTCAAGCTCATACTCTTCGATGCGGCCAGCGTGTTCGCGTACGGTGAGATCCGGATCGCTGTAGTGTTCGCTGCCGAGATCGTTTTCCAGCGCGTAATCCGCGAAACTGCTGATCAGATCGCGTCCGTTTGGCCCACGGAAGCCGACGGAATAGTTCAGCGCCGTTTCGTGGGTAAAGCCGTCGTGCGGGAATCCTGGCGGAATATAGAGAATATCGCCCGGCTCCAGATCTTCATCGATGATCGGCTCAAACGGATCGACGTGCAGCAGCGCCGGATGCGGGCAGAACTGACGCATCGGCAGTTTGTCACCCACGCGCCAGCGACGGCTGCCCATGCCCTGAATAATAAACACATCATACTGATCGATATGCGGGCCCACGCCGCCGCCCGGCACGGAGAAGGAGATCATTAAATCGTCCAGACGCCAGTCCGGCAGGACACGGAAAGGACGCACCAGCTCCGCAGACGGTTCGTGCCAGTGGTTCACCGCTTGCGCCAGCAGCGACCAGCCCGTCTCACCTAAGCCATCGAAATGCTCAAACGGGCCATTGCTCGCCTGCCATTTTCCGTTGGCATGGCTTACCAGTCGGCTGTCGACTTCGGGTTCCATCGCCAGGCCAGCCAGTTCATCCGGGGTGATCGGATCAACAAAGTCAGCGAACGCTTTCTTCAGTACAACAGGTTTTTTCTGCCAGTATTTCTCAAGAAACTCCGGCCAGTTAAGGTTAAGTTGATAAGCCATTTTTTCATACCATCAGTGAGCAAACAGGCCTGATTATACGGAGCAGACGAACAGCGCTGCCTTGTCATGGGTCAATCGCGCGCGATATGCCTGATTGCGCGATTTATGATCCAGATTCATAAACTCTAGCGATTAACCCTGTCTAATCACATGAATCCCGTTGCGCTATGCTTCTTCCCACAACAAATTCCCTCTCAGGAGCGCAATCATGAACAAACGCATACTTGGCAAGTCAGGGCTGGAAGTCTCCGCCCTTGGTCTCGGCTGCATGGGGCTCAGCTTCGGCTATGGCCCGGCGACCGATCGTAAACAGGCGATTGAGCTGATTCGCGCCGCCGTCTCACGCGGCGTTACCTTCTTCGATACCGCAGAAGTTTACGGCCCGTATATTAATGAAGAAGTGGTGGGCGAAGCGTTGGTCCCGTTTCGCGACCAGGTGGTCATCGCCACCAAATTCGGCTTCACCTTTGGCGACGATAACAAACAGCAGATCCTCAACAGCCGCCCGGAACACATCCGCATTGCCGTTGAAGGTTCGCTCAAACGGCTGAAAACCGATGTTATCGACCTGCTCTACCAGCACCGTGTTGACCCGGAAATGCCGATTGAAGATGTCGCTGGCGTAGTGAAAGATTTGATTGCCGAAGGCAAAGTAAAACACTTTGGTCTGTCCGAAGCGGGTGTCGAGACGATTCGCCGCGCGCATGCGGTGCAGCCTGTCGCCGCGCTGCAAAGTGAATATTCCATGTGGTGGCGCGAGCCGGAACAGGCGATTCTACCGCTACTGGAAGAACTGGGGATTGGTTTTGTGCCGTTTAGCCCGTTGGGCAAAGGCTTTTTGACCGGCGCAATCACCGCCAATACCACCTTCGGCGATGACGATTTCCGCAGCAAAGTGCCGCGTTTTGCCGCCGAGGCGCGTGAAGCGAACGAGCAACTGGTACGGCTTATCGGTGAGTTGTCCAAAGCGCAAAACGTGACGCCTGCACAAATCGCCCTCGCCTGGCTGCTGGCGCAAAAACCGTGGATCGTGCCGATTCCCGGCACCACCAAACTGCATCGTCTGGAGGAAAACCTGGGGGCTGCAGAAGTGGTCCTCGCACCAGACGATTTGCAAAAAATCACCCAGGCGCTGGAAACCGTGCGCATCGTGGGTGAGCGTTATCCAGCGGCCTTACAGGCGCGCGTGGGGAAATAAACCGCGCGGCCCGGTCTCCGCTGACCGGGCCAAACCGGTTATGCCGCCTTCCCGTGCGCCCACTCGCGTAAACGCTGGAACAGCACATACAGCGCAGGGATAAACACAATTCCCACCACCGTCGCCACCAGCATGCCGCTGAACACGGTGGTACCAATGATGCGGCGGCTTTGCGCTCCGGCCCCCGTCGCCAGCACCATCGGCGTGACGCCAATAATGAACGAGACGGCCGTCATCATCACGGCACGGAAGCGGCGTGACGCGCCTTCGCGCGCGGCATCCACAATCGACATCCCCTCTTCCCGCCGCGTACGGGCAAACTCGACGATCAGAATGGCGTTTTTCGCCGCCAGAGCGATTAACAATACCAGACCAATCTGCACATAAACGTCGTTGGCGTACCCGGCAATCCACAACCAGGTGAGCGCACCACCGATAGCGACCAGCACCGAGAGCATCACGCTTACTGGCAGCGTCCAGCTTTCGTACTGCGCGACGAGGAACAGCCATGCCATCACCACCGCCGCCAGCACAATCCAGATGGCCTGATTTCCCGTCTGCTGCTCCTGATAGGAAATGCCGCTCCAGGCGTAGCTGTAACCTTCCGGCAGCGATTCTTCCAGAATCTGCGCCATCGCGGTCATGGCGGTGCTGCTGCTGACGCCCGCCGCTGCCGATCCGCTCACCGACACCGATGGAAACTGGTTGTACTGTTGCAGGAATGGCGCGCCGACGGTTGGCGTGATGGTCACGAGGTTGCTCAGGCGCACGCGATCGCCGCCGGTGCTGCGAACGTAGAGCTCGCTGATTTGCTCGGCGCGTTCACGCCACTGCATTTCGTTTTGCATCACCACGTGATACGAACGGTTGTTGATAGTGAAATCCCCGGCGCGAGTGCCGCCGAAAGCCGTTTGCAGGCTATTAAAGATTTGCGAGACCGGGACATCCAGCTGCGCCGCGCGCTCGCGGTCAACGGTGAGCGTCAACTGCGGCACGTTGCTGCTCCAGGTGGTGAAGACCCGGTTTAGTTGCGCATGCTGATTAGCTTTGCGCAGCACCTGCTGAGTCACTTTCTCCAGTTCATCCGGCGACTGTCCGGCCTGCGCCTGAATACGCAAGTCGAAACCGGATGCATTACCCAACCCCGGCAACGTGGCGGGTGCGAAGGTCATAATGGTCGCTTCCGGTAGCGCAAAAAGCTGCTGCTGAAGCGACGCCATCACCGCCTCCAGCGGCGCGCGCTCGTGCCACTCTTTCAGCATGACGGACATAAACCCGCCACTCGATGCGGTGGTGCCATTGAGAATATTAAAACCAGAAACCTGAATAACGTCACTCACCGCCGGGTTCGCGGCGATAATCTGACGTGCCTGCGCCATCACGGCTTCCGTGCGCTCAAGCGATGCGGAATCCGGTAACTGCACGCTGGCAAAGAAGTAGCCCTGATCTTCCTGCGGCAGAAAACCTTTCGGCATGCTGCTGAAACAAAACGCAGTGACCGCCGCCGCAACGCCTATCGCCAGCAATGCCAGCAGCGGGCGCAGATTGAACAGCCCCACCAACCGAACATAAACGCGGCGCGTGGCTTCCAGCCCACGATTAAACCCACGGAATATCAGCGCCGGACGCTCAGCGCGCGGGCGAAGCAATAATGCGCACAGGGCGGGCGTGAGCGTCAACGCCACCAGGCTCGACAACACCACCGCCGCCGACAGCGTAACGGCAAACTGACGATACAGTTCGCCAACGATCCCCGGCAGCAAGGCTACCGGCACAAACACCGCCAGCAATACCAGCGACGTGGCGATCACTGGCCCGGCGATTTGCTGCAACGCTTTCGCCGTGGCGTCCCGGCGATTCATGCCTTCTGCCATAAGCGATTCCACATTTTCGACAACCACAATGGCATCGTCCACGACCATGGTCAGCGCCAGGATAATCGCGAATAGACTCAATGTATTGGCGGTATACCCCAGCAGATAAAGAACCGCAAAGGTCCCCACCAGCGATACAGGGATCGCCAGTGCAACAATGAATGTCGCCCGCCAGCTTTGCAGAAACAGCGAAACCACGACCACAACCGCCAGCAGCGTGAGCGCCAGCGATACCCCAATCTCTTTTATCGTCGCCGCGACAAAACGGGTGGTATCGAATTTCACTTCATAGGTTAAATCCGCCGGGAAACGCGCGCCCAGCCGTTCCAGCTCGGCACGCACGCTTTCCGCTACGTTAAGCGCATTCGCCGACGGCGTAGGGTAAATACCGAGATAGGCAGAATCGTGGCCATTCAGCTGCGCGCCTGCGTTATAGTTGCGCGCGCCCAGTTCGATGGTTGCTACATCTTCCAGCCGCACGCGCTGGCCGTTTTCGCCGGTACGCACAATGATATGGCGAAACGCTTCAACCTCATTAAGTCGCCCCAGCCCTTTGATGGTCAAGGTCTGCTGCTGACCGTTATAGACCGGGGGCGTACCAATTTGCCCGGCAGCACCCTGCACGTTCTGCTCACGCAGCGCCTGCGAAATATCATCGGTCGTAATATTAAGCGCGTTCATGCGATCCGGACGCAGCCAGATACGCATGCTGTAATCCCTGGCGCCGAACATCTGCACTTGTCCAACACCCGGCAAACGCGCCAGCGCTTCACGTACCTGGGTACTGGCATAGTTGCTGACAAACTCTGGCGAGTGAGATTGATTCGGTGAATATAAACTCACGCCCATCATCAGATTGGTCGCCCGCTTACGCACCTGGACGCCATTCTGCTGCGCCTCGGCGGGAAGCTGCGCCAGCGCCTGCGAGACGCGGTTTTGTACGTCAATCGCCGCGAGATCGGGATCGGTTCCGGCAGCAAAGGTGATGCTAAGGCTGTAGCTGCCTTCATCAGAACTGGTCGATTCCATATAAAGCATATGATCGACGCCATTTAGTTGAGTTTCCAGCGGCGTGGCGATAGCTTCTGCTACGTCGGTCGCGCTGGCACCCGGCCAGCTGGCGCTGACGTTAACCACCGGCGGCGTGATTTGCGGATACTGCTCAACCGGAATGATCTTCAGGGCAATCGCGCCCAGCAGGGTAATCACCAGCGCAATCACCATTGCGAAGCGGGGGCGCTTAATAAAGAAAGTCAGCATAGCGGCTCCTTAATTCAGCACCTGGACCGCAGCGCCGTTTTGCACGCGCTGCACGCCCTCGACCACCACGCGCTCACCGGCTTTCACGCCTTCCAGCACCTGATAAGCCTGCCCAATTTGCCCGGCTAATTTCAGCGGGCGTTTCTCAGCGGTATTGTCCTTTAAGATAACCCAGGTGTAGAACCCGTCGCCGTTCTGCATGACCGCGGCGGCCGGCAGCGTGACCACCTGCTGCGCCTCCTGCGGACGCAGCCAGACGTTAATACTGCCGCCCGGCAGCAGGCGATGACGTGGATTGGCAAATTCCGCGCGCAGCGTGACGCTGGCGGTACGCGGGTCAATGCGATTATCCACTGACGTCAGCACGCCGTCTTCGCGCACATCGCCCACCTCAATCTGCGCCAGCCACGCTTTTTTCAGCGCGCCAACGTCCGCATGACGATCAACTTTGCTGGCGAAGACCTGCTCTTCCAGCGCGAACGCGATGCGAATAGGGTCGAGCTGCACCACGTCAACCAGCGTACCGCTGGAAGGGCTCACCAGGCTGCCGACATGAAATTGCGTGTGACCGATACGGCCATTTACCGGGGAGGTAATGCGCGTATAGCCCAATGTGACCTTCCGTGCCTCCACACGCGCGCTGGCCTGTGCGACGGCGGCGCTGGCGACATCGCGCTGCATGCGGGCATTATCCACATCATTACGGCTAATGGCGTCGCTGCTTTTCAGGCTTTGATAGCGGTTGAGCACCTGCTGGGCCTGACGTAACGTGGCTTGCGCGCTGTTCAGCTCCGCCTGCGCCAGGCGCAATGCCGCCTGATGCTCCGCGTCATCCAGTTCGAACAGCAGGTCGCCCTGCTTCACATACTGGCCGTCATGGAAATGAATGGTGTGAATCGCGCCCTCAATGCGTGCGCGCAGCTCAACGGTGTGAATCGCTTCGATACGGCCCGGAATCTGGCGCTCGGCGGCATGGCTGACGTTTTCAACGGTGGAAACGCGAACGGCAATGGCCGAGGCGAACGCGGGGCTCAACGAGCAGGCAATCAGCACACAGCTGAGAACGGCGTGGCGGATGGTTTTTGGCATAAATTTCCCTTGTAGTCTTCCTTCAAATTCCGTGAAGGAAGTCGTCCATTTTTACTACAGGGATTGTTACAGAGGCGGGCTAAACCAGGTCTAAACAAGTTACTGCGCGGTACAAATCCGGGGATGCTCGCTGGCGACCGCCATGCGCAACAACAGGCGATGGCCAATGTCGTTCTGCCAGTTAAAACTGTTTTGCAGCACCACGATGGCGTTGCCGTGGCGTTTATCCAGGCCGATATAGCTGCTGTAGCCACCAATAAAACCAGATTGATAGAGCAGCGTTTGCCCATAGGCGGAATAGCCCAACCAGCCCAGGGCCGCCGCGTCATCATCGCTCTGGAAGCGACGCAGGGTCATGGCATCAGCAAAGGCGCGGTCCAGCTGTGCGTTACCCGTACCGGAGAGGTGCGCCTGCAAATAACGCAGCAGGTCATTTCCCGTCGACCACATTGACGCCGCGCCAACCATATCATGGCTGAAGCGCCACTCCGGCACCACTTCGCCACGGGCGACGAATTTTGGCTGATCCCCCGCCTGCCCGCGCGCACGCAGAATATAGCCGGGGAGTTTTTCTGGCGCATAGCCCGTATGCGTCATTTTTAGTGGAGTGAAAATGTCCTGCTGCGCCATGTCGGGAATCGTTCGCGAGGCATTTTGTTCCAGCGCGCTGTCTAAAATGGCGTAACCCAGATTGGAATAATTCACCTGAACGTTATCCGGCGCACGGAAGGTGCTGAGATAATCCTGATACTCGCCGCGATCCAGGTCATCGTAAAACGGTTCGCCGGTAAAAACATAGCGCACCAGTTTACCTAACATCGGTAAATCATAAGCCTGTCTTGGCAGACCCGCCGTATGGCTGGCAAGCTGCTCGACGGTAATTCTTTGCGCGTCAGGGCTAAGGTCTTTCTCAGAAGGCAATAATTCGCGAAGCGTAGAGCTCCACGCCAGCTTATTTTCCTGCACCTGTAAGGCGGCAATTTCAGCGGTCACGCCTTTGGTAACCGAGCCCACAGCGAAAAGCGTATCGCCGGTTACCGGCACACGTTTATCTGAATCAGTAAAACCGTAGCTAAAGAGCTGTGGCGGCTGATTGTGTGAAATCACGCCAATCACCAGCGCGGTGGAACGCTGGCGGGCAAAATGGTCGCGGGAGAGCTGTGCTATTTGCTGATTTAAGGGGGTGTCGCAGAGCGTATGCAGCGAAGTATTGGTATCCAGCGTATCAACTGGATTACTGGAAAGTGAGGAGTGACAACCTGTCAGGAACATGCCCATCAGAAGGGTTAACGGTAATGGGATAGTCTTCAGCAAAATCTCACTCATTCCTGCGCAGCGCACTTTTTCGACGCGCAATAATAATTGAATGACAGAGATAAAGACAGCAGGAAAAAGGCTAAAAGTATTTGCCGGATAGCGGAATGCCATCCGGCAAATAACAGGCATAGAGAGGGTGGTAAAGCTTACGCCAGGGTAAAGGCTGGCGTATTCAGGCTAATCAGAACTGGTAAACAGCGCCAATACCAACCTGGTTATCCGTATTCAGACCCTGACGCTGAACATTGGCATTATCGCTGTCGAGCAGGTTGATTTTATAATCTGCGTAGACGGCCATGTTTTTGTTGAAGTAGTAGTTCGCGCCCACTTCGATATATTTCACGATATCCATATCGCCGGAACCATTATGGTCGCCGCGAGATTGCAGATAAGCGAGGGACGGACGCAGACCAAAATCAAACTGATACTGAGCAACCAGTTCAATGTTTTTAGTTTTATCGAACGCGATGGTTTTGGTGTTATACGAACCGCCGGTCATGTTACGAGTTTCCGCATAGGTCGCCGCCAGGTACAGGTTGTTCGCGTCATATTTCAGACCACCCGCCCAGGCTTCCGCGTGTTCAGCCGTGTTATCAGTACGCGTCTGCTGCTGGTCAGTACGCTTAGAACCGGAGTACGCCGCAGAAGCCGCGAAGCCTTCAGCGAATTCGTAAGACACGGAACCGCCCCAACCTTCGCCGTTCTGCTTCAGCACGTTATCGCGACCGTTGTTAGTTTCGCCGCTGCCACCGTTCTTGCCCTGGTACTGGACGGCAAAGTTCAGGCCGTCAACCAGGCCGAAGAAGCCGGTGTTACGGTAAGTCGCAAGGCCATTCGCACGACCGGTCATGAAACCGTCGGTCTGGGTGTATGAATCACCGCCGAAGACCGGCAGCATATCGGTCCAGGCTTCTACGTCGTAGATAACGCCGTAGTTACGGCCATAATCGAAGCTGCCGTATTCGCCCGCGTTCAGGCCGGCAAACGCCAGACGGGTTGCGGTGTCCGCGCCGTCTTCCGTTTTGTTGCCCTGAATGTTGTATTCCCACTGGCCGTAACCGGTCAGTTGGTCATTGATCTGCGTTTCCCCTTTGAAACCGAAACGAACATAGGTGTTATCGCCATCAGCGCCTTTGTCGTCAGAGAAAATATGGCGAGCGTCAACCTTGCCATATAAATCGAGTTTATTTCCGTCTTTGTTATAGATTTCTGCTGCGTGTGCTGCGCCTGCGGCCA
The DNA here is from genome assembly GCF_021172065.1 of Pseudocitrobacter corydidari. Classification (NCBI taxonomy): domain Bacteria; kingdom Pseudomonadati; phylum Pseudomonadota; class Gammaproteobacteria; order Enterobacterales; family Enterobacteriaceae; genus Pseudocitrobacter; species Pseudocitrobacter corydidari. The sequence continues at coordinate 2,708,016 of NZ_CP087880.1, forward strand.
GAATGGCAGGAATAACGACTGCGAGAATTTTTTTCATATTAAGCCACCATCATTATATTTAGTTTTAAGAGTATAAAGCGCCCAAAAGGACTATTCATACGTGCTTCTTTGTGAAGCGATTTATACGTTATTGAAATATTCAGAAATGAATAGCAGGCACATGTAACAAAATGTAAAAACAGGATCAAGTTGGCTTATTTGAGGTATAAATTCGAAATTAGACAATCCTGATAGAACATTTTATTAACGCAAAATGATCATGAGATAAAATAGTAAACAAATGATAAACACTTAAAATTATACAAATATAATTACGCGGGAAATTATCCCCTGGGAAATTAGAAACAATATCACTTAATAAAATACTACCGCTGAAATGCTCGTTTCCCCTCCCAAATGCGCTACATTTGATCCACCCTACTGCGCCCCTGGCCCTACACCACAAAGCGGAGAATTTATGGAACTGCGCCATTTGCGCTACTACCAGGAAGTGTGTCGCACGCTGAGTTTTTCGCGGGCGGCGGAAAACCTTCACATCGCGCAGCCGCCGTTGAGCCGGCAGATCCAGCAGCTTGAATCAGAGCTGAACGTCACGCTTATTACGCGTACCCGCCCACTGGCACTGACCGAAGCGGGTGTTTATCTTTATCAGCAAATCGAACCGCTCTTTAACCGGCTGGAAGAGATAGCGCAGCAAACCCAACAGATAGCCCATGCGTCGCGCGCACGCTTAATTATCGGGTTTGCGCCGTCCATGCTTTATGGGGCGTTGCCGTCACTTATCCGGCGGCTTCACGATGAAAATGATATTGCCGTTGAGATGCAGGAGATGGTTACGCTGCGGCAAATTGAGGCGCTGAAGAAAGGTCGGATTGACGTCGGTTTTGGGCGAATTTACCTGCAGGATAGTGAGATTGAACAGTTAACGATCCGTGAGGAACCGCTGGTTGCCGCACTGCCGGGCAACGCTGCGCTAAACGATAACCCGATAAGCCTGGCCGAGCTGAGTCAGCAGCCGTTTATCCTCTACCCTGCGCAACCGCGCCCGGGCTATGCGGATCACACCCTGCGCCTTTTTGAACAGCATCATCTGCGTGTCAACCCAAGCCAGCAGACGAACGATATGCAAACGGCCATTGCGCTGGTCGCCGCAGGGATAGGCGTCGCACTGGTCCCTGAATCGGCAAGGCAAATTAACCATGACGGCGTGCGCTATGTCGCCGTGAAGGAGCCTCATGTCACCTCGCCCATCATCCTGAGCTATCGCAAACATGAGGCCAATCCGCTGGTTGAACGCTGCAAAAATCTGCTGCGCCCCGCGAACAATCAGTGAACCGCTATCTCATCCTGCAAGCCTGTCGCCTGCACATAACGGCGACGCAGCAGCAGCAGGCTGGCAAAAGAGACCGCCAGCGGCACAATCAGCACCAGGAAGAAGCCCCCCGTGCCTGCGCCGCTCAGCACAAGCCCGCCGATGGCTGATCCCACAATCGCGCCCATGCGCCCCATGCCAATCGCCCATCCCATCGCGGTGGCGCGGACGGCGGCGGGATAGGTGGCGACCACCAGATAATTTAACGCCAACTGCTGTCCGCCGACGCCAAACCCGGCGAAGGCGATAAGCAGGAATGAGGCCAGCCAAAGCTGTTGAGGTATGGCCACGCTTAATGCCAGCGCAACCGCGATACCGACGGCAAACATCAGATAGAGGATTTTAAGCGTGTTGATACGCGGCAGGAACCACGACAAAGGCAGCGCAAAGGCAATAAACGCGGCATTGACCGTCACCGAGGCGTAGGGCGCATCGGCGGGCGCAAGGCCGGCCTGCTTGAGCAGCGTTGGCAACCACGATAGCAGCATAAACCACGCCACCCAGTTGAAGAAGTAGACGCTCCAGATGCCCATGGTGGTCAGGCGAAGGGAACCGCGGAACAGATGGCTAAGACGGGAAACAGGTCGCGCGGGAACGGCGGCATCCTGAGTTGATGCATCAGGCAGTACCACCTCACGCCCGGCGATGCGGCTGAGAATGGCGTTGGCTTTTTTCAGCGAGCGCGCGCTGCGGCGAGCGTAAAGAGATTCCAGCGAATCGGGAAGCAGGCAGAAAATCACCACCAGCAACAGCAGCGGCGCGACGCCGCCGATCAGATAAATACTCTGCCATCCCCAACGCGGCAACATTTCTGCCGCCAGCAGGCCGCCAGACATGGCGCCTGCGGGAAGCGCCAGCAGCACGCCGGTCGTGACCAGCCCGCGATGGCGATGCGGAGAATATTCCGCCGCCAGGGACAGTAACACTGGCGTCGCGCCGCCCATGCCAAACCCGGCAATGACGCGCAAAATGAAAATGGTATCAAGATGAGCGCTCCATGCGGTCAGCAGCGTGGCGACGGAGAAAATCAGCACGCAGACCATCAACGTAATGCGTCGGCCCACTCTGTCGCCCAGCATACCCAGCAGCATCGCGCCCACCGTCATGCCCACAATACCCGCCGTCAGCACCGGCGCCAGATTTTTGACATCCACGCCAAAGGCATCAATCATCGCAGGCCCGGTAAAAGCCACCGCCTGCGTATCGAAGCCGTCAAACAGCGCCACCAGAAAACAGATAGCGATAACCCGCCACTGCAACGCCGAAAAGCGGATATCAATCACGCTCTTGATCAGTTCATCGCCTGCTTTATGCATTTCCCCTTCCCCCTTCCCCATCTGTGGTTCTTTATTTCGCAGAGGGAGAATCTATAAGATATTTTTATATTGAAAACCAATACCTTATAAAGGAAGGAACGATACCTTTTAGGTATACAGCCGCCCGCCTGAGAAGACGTGCAGCTACAACCGATGCAGGCGCTTCTCTTCCAGCAGCAGTTTGATCACAATGCTGTCGAGATTGCGCCGCATGGGTTCACTGATGCGCTTAAACTGACAGGAGAGATGCCAGGCAGGGGCCGCGTCGTCGTCAGAGGCCGCCATTTTTTCACTGCTCAGCACAAACAAGTCTGCCGCAAGGGTACCGTGGCTGCCAAAATCCAGCTCGATATTGCGCAGCGTGGTTCCGATTAGCGCCTGGGCGCGTTCACCATCTTCCGCAATCAGCGCGCAGCCACCCGGCGACAGATCTTTAATTCGAAACTGGTAATAGAGACCATCGTTAAATTTTCCCTGCGCGGTGTAAACACGACGATCGCTAAACGTTAATCGAGGATGCTTGCGGCGTTGCGTCACATTAATGGCATCGGGATAGTGAATATAGAGCCAGTTTTCGCCCCCGGGAGCGTTAAACGCGGAAGCGGCGGCGTGAAATTCGAATTTGCCGGTATCGGCAAAAATTTCGACCTCAAGATTTTCTTCCGCTTCCGGCGCATCACCCTCCCACGGAACGTAGAAACCGGACGCATCCAGTTTTTGTATTTTGCAAAACACGTCGGCATTTTTGCTATGAATATCAACCAGACATCCTTTTTTGAGTGCCTCGCGAATAATCGCCACGCTCTCAAACAAACCCTGCTTCACGTATGATTCGTCCATAATTCTCTGACCAGAGGAAACTGCGCTTAACCGCCCTGACAGGGTTAATGCAAGTATGCCAATAAGCTAACTGCTGAATAAGCAGATATCACTCAAACCTCAAATGGCTGAGTTCCATAAATATGCTGAGTTTTTGCAATAGTGCCTGGCGAGATCAATACAGAATACGTTTATCTGTACTCAATATGTGAATTAGCTGTTAAGTCGTAAATTTATTGTTTAAAAACACATATGCCGGAGTAAACGCTATATGCCTCTTTTTGCTAAAAAAGAGAGCTGCGTCTTTCATTTATATGGCGGATGATCTTATCAGAATTGCTAACCTGTTCTTATTGCTTTTATCTATCAATGCATTCGGTTTAATTGATTAACACCGGTATATAATCAATTCTCATTTAGGATATGACTTAGCCTAACTTACGAATAATCCAGGGCTTTTCCGATAAGACATAAATATGAGCTCTAATCAACTGTTTCTGCCTATCAATAACAATCCATTAAAATATTAAAACAATCCTTGTAATCAAAGTGTTGCTGTAAATTTCATCGCACTCAACTTGCCTGCACTGGCTGGTTGCATGCCTGGCTGCACTGCATTCACTTTCAGTGCTGACTACTTATGTCGTTTTTCAAAAAAATACATGGAGTTAAAATGAATAAGAAATTGCTGCCGATTGCGGCTCTCATTATTTCCGCATCCGCAATGAATGCTTATGCAGTAAATGGTAAAGTCAATTTTACCGGTGAAATTATCGAATCCACCTGTACTGTGACCTCTGGCGACCAGAATAAAGACGTCTTCATTGGTAAATATCCTACCAGTGCATTTGCCACCAAAGGCGACGTTACCGCTTCTAAAGCCTTCACCATCAACCTGGAAAAATGCGAAGCGGGCGATTACTCCCTGCGCTTCGATGGCCCGTCTGTTGCGGGTAACCCGAACCTGCTGTCCGTTGACCAGGCAGGCGGCGTTGGTATCGAAATTCTGACTAACGACGAAAAAATCATCCCGATTAACCAGGATGCCGATGCCAGCTCCCCATGGGTTAACGTTGCCACCACTGGCGATGCCAGCGGTACCGCGACCTTTAACCTGAAAGCACGTTACAAATCCTTCCTGGATAAAGTGACTGCCGGTTCCGCAAACGCCAGCGCAACCTTCACCATCGAATACAAATAATTACGGATAACGGATGTTAGCCACGGATGGCTAATTACATATAACTGGAACGGGTAAATGAAAAAAATAGTAGCAGCCTTATTACTGCTGGCGTCATTAGATGCATCTGCGGGTATCCAGGTCGATCAAACGCGTGTGATTTATAACGGCAATGAAAAATCCGCCGCGCTGTCCATTCATAACGATACGGATGAAACATGGATGGTTCAGACCTGGCTGGATACCGGAGATTCATCCGCCACGCCTAAGAATTTACCGATGCAGGCAATCCCACCGATTTTAAAACTGGCGGGCAATAAAGACGCTATTTTGCGTTTCATTTACTCCGGCGCAGGTCTGCCGACTGACCGTGAAACCGTGTACTGGATTAACGTTCAGGAAATTCCCCCTGCGTCAAAACAAGAGAACGTGCTGCAAATTGCCATTCGCACTCGCGTGAAACTTTTTTATCGCCCAACCACGCTGAAAACCACCCTGCAAAAAGAAGTGGAAGCGCTGAGCTGGCGTAAACAAGGTAATCAGCTGGTGGTCACCAATAACGGCCCGCTACACATCACTTTTGGCACGCTGACCCTGAAAAATGGCGCCAGCAAAACCTGGAAAGTGAATGCCGATATGGTCAATCCGATGGACTCAATGCGCATCAACTTACCGGCGGGCGCCTCTATCGCCGATCAGCTCTCTTTCACCTTTATTAATGATTTTGGCGGACACACGGAAATTAAAGACATCCGCCTGCAATAAGGGACCAGCAAAATGGCCAGCCATAAGATAAGGACAACACCAGGACGTCTGGCGCAGCGGATTCGCTGCGCCGTTTACGTATCAACAATGCCATTGTTGGCGACGCCGTTTGTTAATGCGGAAGAACAGTTCAATACCTCTTTTATTCACGGGGCTGACAATGCCTCGCTTGTGCAGAGTTTATCCAACAGCGATGATATCCTGCCGGGTCACTATCCCTTTGATATTTATCTGAACAAAATTCGCGTCGATCACCGTGACGTTGAATTTAAAAAAGATGGACCCAATTCCCCTGGCTATTTTTGTTTAGATGCAGACAGCTTCCGTCAATATGGCGTTCTGGTGCCAGAAACGGCAGGAAGCAGCGCGTGTTACGATCTGGTCAAAGGGATCCCCGGCAGCAGCGTTAGCTGGAATGCGGCGCTACAGGAACTGGATATTTCCGTGCCACAAACCGAGCTTGAACCGCGCCCGCAGGGGATGATATCTCCCCTGGTGTATGACGATGGGATCAACGCTGCCTACTCTAACTACGCCTACAGCGGCAGCCATTCCCGCTACACCAGCAACGGTGCAAAGCGCGATAGCGATTACTCCTTCCTGACGCTGAATAACGGCATCAACATCGGCGCATGGCGTTTTCGCAATAATTCAACCCTCTCAAAAGAGAGCGGACGAAATGCGCAGTGGAACTCTGTATCCAGTTGGGCGGAAACAGACATTGTACCGTGGCGTAGCCGCGTATTAATTGGTCAGAGCAACACCAATAACAACGTTTTCGATAGCTTCCAGTTCCGTGGCGCACAGCTTTCCAGCGTGCCGGAAATGCTGCCGGACAGCCGTCGCGGCTACGCACCGGTGGTGCGCGGTGTCGCTAACAGTAACGCCCGCGTAGAAGTTCGCCAGAACGGCTATACGGTTTACAGCACCGTCGTGCCGCCAGGGCCATTCGCGCTGACAGACATTCACCCCAGTACCCTGAGCGGTGACCTGGCCGTCACGGTCATTGAGGCCGACGGCACGCGCCATAACTTCACGCTTCCCTACTCTTCCGTGCCGAACATGCTGCGCGAAGGGATTTGGGAATATCAGGTGACCGCCGGGAAATATCACGACGGTACGACGGATTACGAACCGAACTTTATTCAGGGTACGATTTCTCACGGCGCGGGATGGGACATCACCCCGTACGGCGGGATGATCGTCGCGGAAAACTACCGCTCCGGCGTGCTGGGCATCGGTAAGAATATGGGCGAGTACGGCGCGGCGTCTGTCGATGCGTCGTGGTCCGATACCGATCTGGCCTCCGGCGACAGCAAACGCGGCGCCAGCGTACGTTTCCTGTATTCAAAATCGCTGAACGCCCTGGGCACCGAATTACAGATTGCCGGTTATCGTTACTCCACCTCCGGCTTCTATGATTTCTCCGATGCGGTGACCGAACGTTCCAACTGGAAAAACGGCTTCTACCAGACGGAGTATTACGATCAGGAAGGCGATAACAGCGGCGCGCCGTCATGGGCGACGCAGAGCCAGCGCCGTCGCTATTATGAATCGATGCGTTATAACAACAAACGCCAGCGTGTCGAGCTGACCGTCAACCAGCACGTGGCCGGGGCGTCGTTGTATGCCACCTTCACTCGCCAGAACTACTGGAACACCTCGTCGTATGACCGCACCATCCAGACCGGGATCAACACCAGCTTCCATTCGGTGAACTACAGCCTGTTCTATCAAAGCAGCCGCAGTAACTATGGCTACAGCGATAACAGCGTGAACGTCAGCGTATCAATTCCGTTCAACATCTTTAGCCAGGATAACCAAACCGTCGCCTCCTTTAACGCCTCGCACAGCAAACAGAGCGGCGATGGCTACAGCGCAGGCCTGAGCGGCACGCTGCTGGATGACCACCGCATGAACTATTTCGTCCAGAGCGGTCACTCCCAGTATGGCGGCGATACCAGCGTGGCGAACCTGGGTTACATGGGCAGCATGGGTAACGTGGCGCTGGGCTACAACTACAACAACAACTATCAACAGACGTCCCTCAACGTCTCTGGTGGCGTAGTGGCGCACTCCGGCGGCGTAACGCTGTCGCAGCCACTGCAAAACACCTTTGTGCTGGTGAAAGCGCCGGGCGCGCAGGGCGTGCGCCTGGAAAACCAGCCAGGGGTGGCAATCGACCGGTTTGGCTATGCGGTGTTGACCTCTGCAATGCCGTATCGCCACAACCGCGTCGCACTGCGTACTTCCGATATTGGTAATGGCATGGAAATTCCGCTGGCCGCCAAAGATATCGTACCGACACAGCGTGCCATTGGCCGCGTTGAGTTTGAAACGCATCTTGGTCACAGCCTGTTGATTCACGCCAAACTGGCGGACGGCTCTGCGCCAATGATTGGCGCCAATATCTTTAACCAGCAGGGCGTGAACGTTGGCGTCGTCGGTACGCGCGGCGAAGCCTATGTTGCCGGTATCGAAAGCGGCGAACGTCTGCGGGTGAAATGGGGCGACGACGACAGCGCCTCCTGCACCATGCCGATACCTGAACTGCCTCCTGTCGACCGCGATCAACCCGGTGGTTACCAGGTTGTCTCTCTCACCTGTAACCGGAACTAAAGGATATTTACCATGCGGATTTTTACCCCCACGCCGCGCACCGGGCTGCTTCTGCTGATTTTGTCCGCCGCGCTGTTTTCCACCAGCAGCTATGCGCTGACCTGTAAACGTGCCAGCGACGGCAGCGTCGAGCAGATAATTCCGTTGGATCATCAGATCAACGTTTCTACCGCCAATCTCACGGCGGGCACCGTGTTATGGCGCTCACAAACGTTTACCTCGACCTTTAAATGTACCGATACCAACAACCACCCGCAGGGGGAAGATGCCTATCTGTGGTGGGATCCGGACATTAAGATGTCGGCCATCCACAACTCGCTGGAAGTCGGCGTAACGTTCCTTGGCACGGATATCGATCCGACAAAAATCAAGAGCACCGATATTGGTCCGGGTACGGTATGCCAGCGGTCGGCTAATGGTCGGTGTAAACCGCCTGCACTGCCGCAGACCATTACAGCCACCTACGCTATCTACATTAAAGCAACGGGGAACCCACCGCCGGCCAACGGCGTGATCAACGATCAGAGCAAATATGCCGCTTTTCAGGTCGATGGTGAAGGCGGCTTAAACAACCAGCCGAACAGTAACTTCCGTGCCTATGTATCCGGGCTTGGCAATATCAGGTTCATCTCCTGTAGCCCAAAAATTACCGTCTCTGCCAACAATGGCGAAACGGTAAACTTTGGCGCTATTCCGGCGCGTAATGCGGTTGTGGGCAAGATTGAGAAGCAGGTGCCGTTCAGCATTCGCGCCGACCTGACCGGACAGGGGCAGGATTGCGAAAAACAGACGCTGATGGCGAACTTCAGCACCACCTACCCAACGCAGGATAATCAGGTGATTTTGCCGGAAAAGAACAGCGGTTTCGGGATTTTGCTTTCCCGCGCCGACTCGCCGAACACCTGGCTTAGCATGAACACGCCAACGGAGCTGGGCTATGTGAACGGTAGCGTTGTCGAAAGTAATTTCCTCGCCAGCCTGAAATGGCTCAGCACAACGCCGAAAGTGGGCAAATTCAACGCGTCAGCTAATATTGACGTGACCTTTAAATAACACGAGGACACTCCACGAAAATGTCGCTGACCTCCGCCGAGCCAACCGGACTGCGCTATGTTTTTCAGCCCATGTTCGACCGTGCAGGCAAAATGATTGCCGTTGAGTGCTTAACCCGGTTTACGCAGGAACCGGGAAGCGCGGCCATCACCGTAGAACAGTTTTTTAGCGACGCGTCCGATGAGCTTCGCGCGCGCATTTTGCAGGAGCAAATTGCGCTGGTGAAAAGCTATCAGTGGTGGTTTCAGCAAAATGACGTGATGGTCACGATTAATGTCGACGAGGCCACACTGCACACACTGAACGATGACTTTATTGCCGATTGCGTAAAAACCATCGGCTGCCTGCATTTCGAGGTGAGCGAGTTTTCCAGCACGCTGGTCAAACGCAATCCGGCCATCGAGGCGCTGGGCGATAAATATTCGTTCTGGCTCGATGACTTTGGCGCGGGCTATGCCGGGTTTGGCGCGCTGGCGATGCAGTCTTTCCGTTTTATTAAAATGGATAAAAATCTGCTGTGGAACCTGCGGGAAAAGAAAAACGGACAGCAGTTGATGGCCTCGCTGCTGCACTACTTCAGCGCCAACCATTATCAGGTGATCGTTGAAGGGATTGAAACACAGGAGCATCTGACCTGGATTGATAATATGCCGTGGTTCGCGCTTCAGGGGTTGCTGTGGCAAGAACAGAGTATTGAAGCCCTGACCGCCGGGCAATCCAGCGCCAACGCACTCCCCCACCAGACCCATCACTAATTTCATGCGTTTTTGACGTTAAACTATCCCATGCGGTAAAGCGTTTTGCTTTATCGCATGTTTTTACAAATAATCAAAAAACAATTAACATTAATATAATGCATCAGCTATCATACATATTAAATAGCGACAACTTTCCTTCAGATAATTCCCTCCCGGCTTTTAAAATGATGGATAAAAATTTTTTATAACTCAGTCAAAAAATTTAAATAGCATATCGACAATATTTTTTTTCGCCTCTTAACAATAGTTATCCTCAATCAATCCAGACATCCTGTGAAAATATTCGGCATTGACTCGTAAAATTCCTAATCCATTGAGAGGAGAAATTGACTCTATATTCTTTTTTGCGCTTACAGTTACATTAATCATAACCTTTCACACAACTTGTCACAGTTTGACAAAATGTGACGCACAGACAATAGTTATTCCATCCCGATAGCCTCGGATAAGTCTGAGGCTATTTCTATGGTATGGAGCCAGCAATGTTAAATAATAAAACCAAACGAATCAGCCAGGCAGTAGCGTTATCGCTTGCCCTGTGTGGTGTCAGCTATGCCGCAACCACGAGTCATGCATCATCGGCAAAACACCCGGAAGTTCAGGCCAATGAGCCGTTTTCCGCGCACGTCCTGACCAGCGGCCTGGATGCGCCGTGGGATATGGTGTGGGGCCCGGATGGTTATTTGTGGGTGACCGAACGTAAAGCCGCTTCTATCGATCGCATCGACCCGAAAACCGGCGAGAAAAAAGTCGCTATCACGCTGAGCGGCGTCCATACCGGCCCGCAACACGAAGGTGTGCTGGGTCTGGCATTATCGCCAAACTTTATGAAAGCCGGTGGCGATAATTATGTTTATACCGCTTATACCTATATGAACGGTAATGAAGAACACGCCAAAATTGTTCGTCTGGAATATGACGAAAAAACGCAAAAGCTGGGTAACGAAAAAGAAATCCTGGCTGGTTTCCCGGCGGGGAATGACCACAATGGTGGGCGTCTGCGCTTTGGGCCGGATGGTAAACTTTATTACACCATCGGTGAGCAGGGGCATAACCAGGGCGCGAATTTCTGCAAACCTATTGATGCACAGCGAATTCCAACTGAGGATGAGCTGAAAAATAAAAATTACGCCGCCTATGCCGGTAAAGTGCTGCGTCTGAATATCGACGGCTCTATTCCGGAAGATAACCCGACGATTCACGGCATTAAAAGCCACCTGTTTACTTATGGTCACCGTAACCCGCAGGGGCTGGTCTTTGTCGGCGATACCCTTTACGCCTCTGAACAAGGCCCCTCCTCTGATGATGAGCTGAATATTCTGGAAGCGGGCGGCAACTACGGTTGGCCGCACGTAGCAGGCTTCCAGGACGATCAGGCTTACGTTTATGCAAACTACTCGAAAGCTGAAAACTGCCCGTCGCTGAAATGGGACCCGAACCATATCCCAGCAGGCGTACCGGTGCAGAAAGAGACTGAATGGAAAGCCGCTGACTTTAAAGCGCCAATCAAAACCTTCTTCACCGTCAAAGAGGGCTACACCTATAACGACGCCAGCTGCAGCGCGGATTCTGCGTACATTTGTTGGCCGACTATTGCACCGTCCAGCGTAGCCTACTACCCGGCGGATGGCGTCATCAAAAGCTGGCGTAACTCCATCATCGTCAGTTCGATGAAAAATGGCGCGCTCTATCGTGTTCTGCTGAACGCCGATAAGAAAAACGTGCAGGGCGACGTGGCGAAATACTTCCACACCGCCAACCGCTACCGCATGGTGGTGGTCAGCCCGGATACGCGTAAAATCTTCGTTGCCACCGATAACTTCGGCAACGTGATGGATGAGTCTAACCATCCGACGCACAACCTGAGCAACCCGGGTTCGATTATCGTCTTCGAATACACCGGTAAATAATATGCTTGCAGGCGGGCCTATTGGCCCGCCTGATTTTTTTCCCTTTCTTATAAAAAACACACAGATGAAATTAACTCTGCCCCTCTCCGGGCTGGCGGCCACCTTTGTGCTGTCTCCGGTTTCATACGTTTATGCGCAGGACGCCGCAACAGGTGATGGTGAGCAAACCATGATCGTCAGCGCAGCGCCCCATTCCGGCCTCTCCGCGTTAGATACGCCAGCTGCCGTTTCCGTCAATTACGGTGACGATATCCGTCACGCCGCACCGCGAATTAACCTTTCAGAAGGGCTGGCCGATGTGCCGGGCCTGCAAATTCAAAACCGCCAGAACTTCGCCCAGGATTTACAGATGTCGATTCGCGGCTTCGGCGCGCGCTCAACCTTTGGGATCCGCGGACTCAGGCTGTACGTGGACGGCATTCCGGCGACCATGCCGGACGGTCAGGGGCAACTCTCCAATATTGATATTGGCTCGATTGAGCGAATCGATGTGCTGCGCGGGCCGTTCTCCGCGCTTTATGGCAACGCCTCCGGCGGCGTGGTAAACGTGGAAACAGAAACGGGCCGCCAGCCGACGACGATTGAAAGCAGCAACTACTACGGTAGCTTCGGTACCTGGCGTACCGGGTTAAAAGCCACGGGTGCGGTGGGCGACGGCACGCAGAAAGGCGACGTGAATTACACCGTCTCCAGCAGCCGCTTCTCTACACACGGTTTTCGCGACAACAGCGCCGCACACAAAAATCTGCTCAATGCCAAACTGGGCGTGAAGGTCAACGACACCGGCAGCCTGACATTACAGCTCAACAGCGTGGATATCACCGCGGACGATCCGGGTGGTTTAACCCGCAAAGAGTGGAAAGATAACCCGGCGCAAGCGCCGCGCGGCGAAGAGTATCGCATGCGTAAAACCGTCAAGCAGACGCAGGCCGGGCTGCGCTATCAGCAGGGATTGGGTGAGCACGACGACCTGAGCGTGATGACCTGGGCGGGTATCCGGGAGACCGTGCAGTACCAGTCTATTCCATACTTTGTGCAGCAGCGCAGCGAAACGCATCCGGGCGGCGTGATTGATTTAACGCGCCGCTACCAGGGCATTGATACCCGCTGGACGCACCACGAAGAGAGCGGCTTCCTGCCCTACTCCATCACCACGGGTCTCGACTACGAAACAATGACCGAGCAGCGCAAAGGGTATGAAAACTTTGTCTATCAGAACGGTCATTACGATCTGGGCACGAAGGGCGATATGCGCCGCAACGAGCGTAACCTGATGTGGAACCTCGACCCGTACATTCAGACCAACTGGCAGCTCACCTCCGCCCTGAGTCTGGACGCGGGGGTACGCTACAGCTCGGTATGGTTTGATTCCAACGACCATTATGTGGTGGGTAAAAATGGCGACGACAGCGGCGAAGCGAGCTACCACAAATGGCTTCCGGCGGCCGCGCTGAAGTACGCCATGACGCCGACGTGGAACGTTTACCTCTCTGCCGGGCGCGGCTTCGAAACGCCGACGATTAATGAGCTGTCATATCGCCCTGATGGGCAATCGGGGCTGAACTTTGGCCTACAGCCGGCGACGAATATTACCGTTGAAGCAGGCAGCAAGTGGCAGGTTGGCACCGGGCTTGCCAGCCTTTCCGTCTTTAACACCGATACCAAAGATGAGATTGTGGTGGCCGCCAGCGACAACGGGCGTACCTCCTATCAAAATGCCGGGAAAACACGCCGTCGCGGCGTAGAGCTGGCGTGGGATCAGCAGTTTGCTACCGCATGGCGCGCCAAATTCGCCTGGACCTGGCTGGATGCAACCTATCGCGAAGACGCCAGCAGCACGATCCAAAGCGGCAACCGTATTCCAGGTATTGCCCGCAACAGCACTTACGCCTCATTGGGCTGGGTGCCGGAAGAAGGCTGGTATGCAGGTGCGGAAATGCGCTACATGAGCGATATTCAGGCCAACGACGCGAATACCGAACAGGCTCCGGCGTACACGGTCACGGCGCTGAACAGCGGCTATAAGTTCGTGGCGGATAACTGGGTGGTGGATGTGTATACCCGCGTCGATAACCTGTTTGATAAGGAGTATGTCGGCTCGGTTATCGTCAACGAAAGCAACGGGCGCTATTACGAACCGGCTCCGGGGCGTAATTATGGCGTAGGGTTGTCGGTGAGTTATATGTTTGATGCGATGTAAGTGCGCACTAATGCCTTCATCCCCGCCCTCTCCCACAGGGAGAGGGCGAAAACAGCACGACTTAAAATATCCCTTTCTGCTTGATCTGCTTCATTTTCTGCGACTGATTCTCAAGCAAACTCAAATCCACCTCTTCCGCCCCACTCGCTTTCGAACTTTCAGCCGAAGGCGTGGCGCGCCCGGACATCCGCAACTGCTGTAACAACACATGTTGTTTTTCCAGCAAGCTCCTAAGTTGCGCAATTTCGCTGCGCATTGCAGCCAGTTCTCCGTCATCTTTATCTTTACGCTGCGTTGCCTCTGACATTAACGCCCGCATCTGACGAAGCTGCTGCTTGCTGAACTCAGGGTTACTCTCCTGCTCCGCCGGTAACGACGTTTCACGCGCAATCGGCAACAGTTTCCCTTCAATCAATTCGGCGCAAAGCGCGTCCAGCGTCAGCGCTTCCCGACCGATAGACTCGGCAACATGGCTGCAAAGCTGCGGATTCAGCATCTGTAACTGCAACCCGGCCAGATAAACATTACGGTGAAAACGGCGGATCTCCATACTGGTGTCGCTGGTGTTTCCCCCGGTATTGTTCATTTCTCCGTGCCATTTTTTCAGATGCAGCATCGCGCGCAGATCCGCACGCGAATGTTCTGGCGACAAATGCAGGGAAAGATTAACCCGGCGAATTTGCCTGTTACTCATCGTCGCCCACCTCGACCATTTGCGGTGCAGCAACCTGATCTACACCGCTTTCCGCATGATACAGACAGATTTCACGCGACAGCGCGCTTTGCGGGTTCTCAATCGTCACCACTCGCTCACCTAGCGTGGCGTACGTCTCACGTACTGCACTTTCAATCAGGTGCGCACCACCGCCAACCAGATAAACACGGTTTGGGTTTTTGGCGAATTTCTTCGCTTCATACGCTACCTGATCGCCCAATTCCTGAATTTTAATGGCTACGCGTTCAAGGATTTCATCAATACGTGATTCATCATTAATCACGCTTTTGACAAACGTCATGTCGTGACGGCGTTTAATCAGTTCATTGGCGACCAAATAACTGGAGTCGCTGTCGGCGGCGGCCAGCAGTTTTCGCGTCGCATCCGTGACCATCGCCACGCCAATCTCATTGTTACCGTAAATGGCGGAAACGTCGTCAAACTCACCGACGATCACCCCCATATCCAGCGTCGTCCCCCCGCAGTCTATGACCAGCGATTTAGTGAATTCGTTAACGCTGGAATTCAGTAAGTGAGAAAGCGCCGCGGGCAGGCTTTCCGGCATCACCTGTACGTCGACGATACGGAACAACTCACCTTTGTTCAGCGAGATATCACGCATCAGATTACGGCGCTTAGCCTCAATACGGCTTTCATTACGCTGACAATCGTCCGGGTTATAGAACTGAGTAATCGGTAGCGTGACCACGATCTCGACGTCACACGGCATCATTCCGGTTTGCAACAGGGCATGGTGAACGGCCAACAGATTCAGATCATCATACTGATAATCGATATGTGTAGTGGAAAGCGCTTTATCGGATGTCGCATCGTAAGTGTATTTGGTAGTTCCGATGGTGTAGTTGTACACCGACTGACCGCGCAGCAGCGCCGCACTTTTCCAGTCCTTGCGGAAGGAATTCGGTGAGACGACCGTTTTCAGAGTGCCATTCTCAATCCAGCTAATTTTGACGTTGGTGGAGCCATCATCAATGGCGAATTTCATACGGGTTGCAGTCATGGGAATATCTCAATCTAAAGGGTATTTTTTACAGCGCTGCTTTTTCGCTAAGAATGCGGCGAGCGCCAAGATAATGTGATTGCCAGAAGTCCGCAGAAAACTGGCTAATACGAATATTCAGCCCGGTACGCGGCGCTTCGATAAATTTGTCATCGCCGAGATAGACACCAACATGATCGGCGCCGGGACGCTGGCTGATTTTAAAGAACACCAGGTCACCGTTTTTCAGCTTGTCTTTGCGCACCGACTGCAGATGATTTGCGTTGTACATTTCATTCGCTGTGCGGGGCAATTTTCGCTCCAGCACGGCGTTGTAGGCGTAGAACACCAGGCCGCTACAGTCGAAACCTTCGTCGGGCGTCTTGCCGCCCCAGACATAAGGTTTTCCCAGCTGTTTTTGCAGGCGCTGGAGCACCGTGCGCAGTTTGGCTGCGTGCGGTAACGCCGCAGGTTTGTCATCCAGCGCACGTTCCCAGAGCGCATCGACGCTTCCCGGCGACCAGCGAGGGTGCATCGCCAGCATTTCACGGTTTTGCTGTCGGATCGCACGTTTCTGTTCCGCTTCCCGGCGCTTTTGTTCCGGTGTTAACGGCACATTAGCCGTGCGCTGTTTAACGCTGGTCATCAGTCGTTGACGCGCCTTTTTTCGCACCAGCTCCGCGTTTTCCGACAGCGGTTGTGGCCGGGCATCGCTATAAGCAGACCACGCCAGTAGCGCCACGCTCAGCAAAAAGAGGGGCAACAGGCGGCCTGGTACAGCGGCAATAGAAGAAAAAAAACGTTTCACAGCAACAACTATTTCATTAAGGGGTTTTTGAGATTTTATCGACCAGCGGCTTAATGACTTTCTCACCGTGCTGACCAAAAAACTGATACAGAGATTCACTGGCAGAGTGTGTCAACACCATGATCTCGATACGACGGTTCGCGGAACTCAGCGGTTGATTTGGGTCCAGCAGCATTTGGTCCGCCATTCCGCTCACCTGCAATACCCGGCTCGGATCAAGCCCGCCTTTCGTCAGAACAGTACGCGCCTGCATCGCGCGTTCACCGGAAAGGTTCCAGTTGTTGTAAAGCACCTGATCGCGAAAACGCGTTGCATCCGTATGGCCGGTGATAATGATTTTGTTATCGATTTTGTTCAGTTCCGGCGCAAATTTGGTCAGCAACCGATCGAAGAACGGCGTCAGGATCGCGCTACTACGCTGGAACATTTCCCGCTTCTGATCATCAGAAATCAGAATACGCAGCCCCTGCGGCACGATCTCCATTTTCAGGTTGGCCTGCGCGTCATAGGCTGAGGTGATCTGCATAATGATGCGCGCCAGATCCTCTATTTCACTGTTCGAACGGGCGTTAACAGAATCGAGGCTTTCCCCCTGCTTCGCCTGCTGCGCCAGAGTTTTTTCATTTTCAGCATCTTCAGCATCGGTTTTACCTGGGGAACGCTTGCCGACAATGGTCAGTTCACCACCGGCATCTTTCTGCGTGATGGGGCTTATCGAGTGACCTTCAAAAATCGCGTCTCCCCCGTTGAGCAGAGAAACAATCTCTTTACGCTCCTCTTCGGTGACCGCGCCCATGATCCACAGGACCATGAACAGCGCCATCATCGCCAGCGTAAAGTCAGCAAAGGCCACCTTCCACGCCCCGCCGTGTATCCCTTCCTGGGATTTACGCGCGGAACGCTTAATGATCGTGGTGTGATGCTCCTTACCCCGACTACGCATCAGCCATACCGCTCATCTGATTTACCCAGCCATCCAGGGTGGCGAAGGTGGGTTTTGAGTCCATCGGCAACATTTTACGTCCGGCATCAACCGCCAGCAGCGTTGGTTTACCCGCAACGTGATTCACCAATACGGTACGTACGCACTCAAGAACCGAGATCTGTTTTTTGGTGCGCTGCTCCATGGCGTTTGCGACCGGGTCCATCAGGCAGTAACAGAAGAATACGCCGAGGAACGTCCCGACCAGAGCTGCCGCAACTTTCACGCCAATCACCGCAATGGAACCATCAATCGATTGCATAGTAATGATGATGCCCAGTACCGCAGCACAGATACCAAATCCCGGCATCGCTTCGGCAGTACGTTGCAATGAACGTGACGGCTGAAGCAGGTTCTCTTCCATCGCGCCGAGTTCCTGCTCCAGAATCCCTTCCAGCTCATGCTCGTTGATTTTCCCCATCGCCATCAGACGGAAGTTGTCGGAGATAAACGTAATCAGTGCTTTATCACGCAACATCTGCGGATACTTCTGGAACAAGGGGCTGTTCGCCGGAGATTCGATGTGTTCATCCAGCACTTTCAAGCCGCCGTCCTGCACCAGTTCCAGCAGTTCATACAGCAGCATCAGAAGTTCGCGCTGATATTCACGGGTGTATTCGTTTTTGCGCATAATGCCACGAAACTGGCGATACATTTCCGCCAGCACCGCTTTCGGGTTAGCCAGAACCATGGCACCCAGGCCAGCGCCAAGAATGATGATGATCTCGCCAGGCTGCCAGAACGAAGAGAGCTGCCCGCCAGACATTAAAAAACCGCCGACAACACAACCCATGATGATGAGAATACCTAAGAATTTCTGCATAAACTTTTCACTTTCACTTCTGGAAAAAAGACTGAATTTTCTGCGCGATTTTTTTATTGAGCTGACAAACCCTGGCTTCGGTCAGGTCGAGGACCAGGGCTATCTCTTTCAGGCTCATTTCGTGCTGGTAATAGAGGGTGAGGATCAGTTGTTCACGCTCATCGAGCGAGGCCAGTGCGGTACGTAGCGTGCGGCTGATGATCATCTCTTCCTCCAGCGGACGGCTGTCCAGTGCCACCGAATGCCCGTCATTGCTCAGAAGATCGTCAAGACTCTCCAGGGCTTTGGCGCAATCCAGCAGCAGATATTCCTGATACTCTTCAGCCGTAATAGAGAGATGGCGGTTTAAATCGTCAAACGTTGGCGCACGTCCTAACTGACGCGCCACCTCACGAATGGCATCGTTGATCTTGTGCGTTTTCTGTCGCAGGCGGCGCGGACGCCAGTCAAGCTGACGCAGCTCATCAAGCACCGCACCGCGAATTCGTGGTGCAGCATACGCAATGAACTGTTCATCCGGGTGACCATAGCGACGCAACGAGCTTAACAACCCCATCAACGCGCTCTGTTCCATATCTTCGCGGTCGATCACGCTGCTGACCTGATAAGCCAGTTGCTTCACTATTTTGTTGACCAGCGGTATATATTGGCTGACATAGCGCGCTTCATCGGCGGGCGTCAGCGTTTCACTGGCAATAAAATCCATCATTTCCATTACGGCTTATTCATTACTGGAAAACCATTTTGCTGATGATCACGTCATCAAACGGTACAGTCATATTCAGGCTGCTAAAGCGAGCGTCATAGGCCGCCTTCAGCTTGTTATGCAACTCGTTAACAGTCAGTGCGCGTACTGCGCTGTATTCCATATCAGATAACAGGCTGACGGTTGCACCGCGAATCGCCGGGATCATCTCCTCCGATTTACGGGTGTTCTCCGGGCTGCTTGTTGCCAGATTCAGTTCCAGCAGCAGATAACGTTCCGTGCGGTTGCTCCCTTTCAGGGTGATCACCAGATTTTTTATCTCCACAAACTCAACGGCTTGCGTTTTAGAGGAGCTGAACAGTTTGGTCAGTGCGTTTGCGCTTTCGTCAGAACGCAGCAAATGCGTGCCAACAACGGTTAACCCTGCTGCCAGGACGGCGGTGACCAGGGCGATAATCACGCCAAATAAAAGTGTTTTCGTATTCATAAGGTTCTTTGTGTTAAACGGTCAGTAATACCGAGTCATCTTCACGACGCGTCTTGTCTGCTCTGATTTCGCCTGGGGCTATCTCCGAAGCCGACTGAATAGCGGCCTGCTGCTGAGAAAACGGTGCATCTTTGCTCTGCTGCTGGCCACCCGACTGGGAAGAGACCTGAACGTTGACCTGAACAAGGTTTTGCTCGGTCAGGCTCTGACGCAGATCGTTGCTGGTCTGCTGCAACGCACGATAAACGTCCGCCTGGCTGGCGTTGATTTGTACCTGCATCCGGCCATTATCGATGTGTAGCGAGATGTCGATTTTGCCCATATCTGGCGGGTCGAGGCGGATAGTGGCGTGCTGGATCTGATTCTTCACCTGCACCTGCAACCGCTCCCCCAGTACACGTTGAAGCTGCTGCGACCAGCGAGAATCTTCGGTGTCCAGCTTTAGCGTCGTGGAGGGCGCCAGGCGGGATTCGCGGCTCACGACGTTGGTCGCCTCTCCCCCTGCGGGAGGTTGCGCCGCAACCTCCGGTGTGACGGCGGCCACGGCTGTCATCAGTTGCGGGGCCACCTGCTGCACGCTCATCGCTGGCGTGGGCGGTAATTCCATCTTTGCCGCGACGGTGTTTTCCAGCGAAATCGCAGGCTGCGGCATAAGCGTTGTACCGCTGACGGCTGGCATCTGCCCACGGGTCATCGCTGGCAGCGGCGGTTGCGGCGACATCGTCGGTGATGCCTCGCCGGTCGTGACCAGCTCAATGCTTACCGGCAGGGTGCGCGGCATTAGCAGCGCATCCAGCAGTTGCTGCTGGGCATCCACCTTCAACAAAGATGTGTCGTCCGGTACAGTGTCATCGTGGCTCTCGTCCGCGTTCTGGCGGATCGCAAGCGATGTCACGCTGTTGCCGTTTACGCCCTTCATCTGCCCGACCATCAGCGTATTAACCACATTGAGCAATGCGTCTCTGAAGGCCATCGGGGATTCGCTGTTTGCCACGCCGGTGGTGACGTTCCCGGCACCGATGAGTTCAGCCTGCACCGGCGTACCAGAGGCATTACCTGCGCCCAGCGCAAGATTGAGCATGTTCGTCACCGTAAATCCTCCGCATCCATAAATGCTGCGTAGGCCGTCGCCCCCTCACGGTTACGTACCGAGAGCGCCATTTTGGCTTCAACAATCTCCAGTTGCCCCATGCAGTATTCTCGTGCCTGCTGATGAATACGCTTCAGGGTGGCAAGCGCCTGCTGTTCATTGTTGTCCAGCGTTTCGCCCTGAATCTCACCCAACAGTGCGGCAATCTCGCCATCAACACGCTGTACGGCCGGCCACTGATGATCGGCGGTAACCTGGCGCAGTGTCTGCGCCAGCGTTTGCAGAGAAGAGAGATAACTCATGCCGCCTGACCCATTTTTTCCCAGCCTTCCTTGATGTTACCGAGGATGTTTTCCACCTCTTCGATCAGCGCGATAGAGAGTTTGTGGCTGGCGTCATACAGACGATAGACGCAGTAGTCATAGAGATTGGCCAGGCTCAGGGCCAGCTCGCCCCCCTTCTCAAAATCGAGCGCACTGGTCAACGCATTGAGAATATCAATGCACTTATTGATGCTCTGCGCCTTACGCTCATAGCGGTGTGCTGCAATGTGGCTTTTCGCCCTGACCAGCTCATCCATCAGCCCGTTGAACAGCATTAACACCAGCTGATGCGGGTTCGCTGCCGCAGACTGAATGGCCAAATCTTCCTGGTGGTAAAGGCCGTAGCCTTCCCGATCGTTACCGTACATTAAGCTTAGGTTCCCTTAGAGTTAGCTAAACATGCTCATGGTGTTGTTCATCTGCGTCATGACTTTCTGTAGCTGCGTAAACTGCTTGAGGTAGCGGTTGTAAGAGCTGTCATAACGGGTATTCATTTTTTCGGTTTTGCTGTCGATATCGCGCTGCTGGCGATCAAGTGTTTCCTGACGACCCTTGAGTAAACCGGTGCTGGTGTTGAGGTATTTATCCAGCGATTTATCCATCGCCTTGATCAAACCATTGTTACCGTTAAAGAAGTTGTTGACCGACTGCGGATCCGCTTTCAGTTGGGTTTCCAGCTTGTCTTTATCGAGCGTCAACTTGCCGTCTTTATCCGATGTGATGCCAAACTTCGTCATGTTTTCATCACCAAAGGTCTTACGCAGCATGTTGCTCAGATCGTTGGAAAGTGACGAAATACTGGCGTCACCGGCAAATGCGCCGCGATCGTCGGTACTGTTACCGGTGGCCGTCAGCCCGGAAATGGTGCTTTTCAGGGTGTTATAGGCATCAATGAAGGCCTGAATCTGTTCCTGTGTCCCGGTAGCGTCCGTATCGACAGAGATAACCAACGGCTTACCGTCTTCCGTGGTACCGGTCAGTTTGATCGACACACCATCGACCAGGTTATCCAGTGTATTGGAGCTGCTGGAATACTCCTGCGTGGAGTCACCCAGCGTAAACTTCGCATCTTTGCCTTTGGTAATGAGTGCTTCACTGGCAAAAATGTCCTGTCCACTGGTCATCGCGCTGGTATCAAGCTGGATATCGTACTTCTCACCGCTTTGATCGCTGCTCAACATCAACTGCACTTTGCCATCCACACGCATCAGAGACGCAGTGACGCCATTCTGTTCACTGGTGGAGGTCATCGGGTCATCAGCGCTCGGGAAATCGGCTTTATTCACCGCACTGGCAAAATCAGACAGACTTTTCAGGTCGTCCATTTCGATGTCGAGGCTTTCACCATTGAGGTTAATCGTCATCGTGCCGGTGGCGTTTTTAATGTCCTCGTCCGTCAGGTCGCTGTAGCTTTTCTGCTGAGCCGATGCCAGTTGCTTCACGTTCAGGCTGTAAGTCCCTTTACGGGCAGAGGCGCTGGCGGTAATGCTTGCGATCCCCTCCTGGTTCATGGTGACGGTGTTCTTCAGAACGTTATTCGAAGATGAGTTCAGCCCGGTGATCGCAGTGCGGAAATCGGTCAATGCTGTTCGCAGCGCCGTCAGGGCTTTTTTCTGCGCGCTCAGCGTCGTGGTCTGTGTCTGGATAGACGTTTGCAGAGCAAGAATGTCGTAGCCTGCCAACTGTGTGGCCAGTGTTGTAGGGTCAAAATCAGACATAATAAGTTTCTCCAGGCACGCGCGCCGCTTTCAACATGACGTTAATTTAGCAACTATCGTGCCAACTTTTTAATTGCGATTAATCAGTTAGTTACGAAAAGGGAGGAATATCCTTTTCCGCTATTTCCGGCAGGAGGAAAGCGAGTGCCGGATACAAAAACACCGCCATACAGCGGTGTTTTTTTACAGGGATTGCAGAAGGGATTAACCCAGCAGCGACATCACCATGCTGGACATGCTGTTGGACTGCTTCAGCATGGACATGCTGGTTTGTGCCAGCATCTGGTTACGGGTCATAGAAGAGGCTTCGCTGGCGAAGTCCGCATCCTGAATGTTGCCCAGCGCCAGTTCGGTGTTATCTTTCATGTTCGCCAGGTTGGCGGCAGTGTGACCCAGACGGTTGATGCTCGCACCCATTTTGGAACGTACAGAACCGACATCATTCAGAGCGGTTTCCAGTTTATCCATCATATCTTTTGCGCCCGCCGCGTCAGTCAGGTTGATACCGGCCGCCGGGTCATTCCAGTCACCGAAACCAAAACCGTCGGCATCAAACAGAGCATTCGTACCGCCAGTGCTGAGTTCAGCAGACAGATCCAGCTCCATCGTTTCACCGGAAGAAGAACCAATCTGGAAGTTCAGTGCCGTTGCAAATTTGCTGCCTGACGCGCCGAACAGTTTTTCACCAGCATAAGAGGTGTTATCCATGATGTTTTTCAGTTCGGCATTCAGGTCGTTCAGTTCCGCATTGATCGCTGAACGGTCATCAGTGGTGTTGGTGTCGTTCGCCGCCTGCGTAGCAAGGTCTTTCATGCGGTACATGATGTTGCTCACTTCGTCGAACGCACCTTCCGCCGTCTGCATCAGCGCTGTCGCGTCAGAAATGTTACGCTGGGCAACCGCCATACCGTTGCTCTGACCCTGAAGACGGGTCGCAATCTGCAAACCTGCCGCATCGTCAGCCGCAGAGTTAATACGCTTACCGGTGCCCAGGCGTTCCATCGCGGTGGACAGCATGCTGTTAGATTTATTCAGCGCATTCGTGGAAGCCATAGAAGCGGAGTTAGTAAAAATTGACAGTGCCATTGTGTGGATTCCTTTTGTAAAATCAGTATTCAGTTGCTCTGATTAATAAGAACGACACACAGGTTTTAAAAATTAAATCGAATATCCTCTGATTGACATTTTTTTACACCCGCCAGTCAGCAGGCATAAAAAAAGCCGTACCCCTGAAGGATACGGCCTGATCTCGGCACAAAAAGCGCGACCGATTAACCCAGCAGTGACATCACCATGCTGGACATGCTGTTGGACTGCTTCAGCATGGACATGCTGGTTTGCGCCAGCATCTGGTTACGCGTCATAGAAGAGGCTTCGCTGGCGAAGTCCGCATCCTGAATGTTGCTCAACGCCAGTTCGGTGTTGTCTTTCATGTTCGCCAGGTTGGACGCCGTGTGGCCCAGACGGTTAATGCTCGCACCCATTTTGGAACGTACAGCACCGACGTCATTCAGTGCGGTTTCCAGTTGATCCATCATGGTTTTCGCGCCAGCTGCGTCAGTCAGTTCAATACCGGACGCAGTATTAGACCAGTCACCAAACGCAAAACCGGTCGTCTCATCAAACAGGCCACCAGTCGCGCCGCCCAGTTCGCCAGAGAGATCGATAGTCATGGTTTCGCCAGAAGAAGAGCCAATCTGGAAGTTCAGTGCGTCAGCGAATTTACCGTTGGAACCGAACAGCTTATCACCCGCGTAAGAGGTGTTGCCCATGATGTTTTTCAGTTCGGCGTTCAGGTCGTTCAGTTCCGCATTGATTGCGGAACGGTCATCAGTGGTGTTGGTGTCGTTCGCCGCCTGCGTAGCAAGGTCTTTCATGCGGTACATAATGTTGCTCACTTCGTCGAACGCACCTTCCGCCGTCTGCATCAGCGCCGTCGCGTCAGAGATGTTACGCTGGGAAACGGCCATACCATTGGTCTGGCCCTGAAGACGGGTTGCAATCTGCAAACCAGCCGCATCATCGGCAGCGGAGTTAATACGCTTACCGGTACCCAGACGTTCCATCGCAGTCGATAACATGCTGTTTGATTTATTCAGTGCGTTGGTAGACGCCATAGAAGCAGAGCTGGTGAAGATAGAAAGGGACATTATTTTTTCTCCTTGGGTGACCTGTCCGTCAGGCACTTTACTGTTACTGATTAGGTAAAACGGCCACGTCCAGGGGGAAATTAAATTTTATTTTACGTCTTTTTTTATCTCTCAGCATAAAAATATAGGACTCATCCGATAAGACTCACTAATAATAACCAGATTATTCCTCATTGGTTTATGTGACCCCTAATAAAAAACGCACAATCAGAATAAAAGGCGACACAAAAAATGAGACTCTTAATTTTTATTTTAATTTTTCTTTAAGCACACCCGAAAACCCTACTCTTCCGTAGGGTAAAGATTTTTTAATAAAACATTCGCGTTACATCACCACCGCCATATTTAACATTAATATCTTTTAACTATTCGGATTAACTTTTACTCAAATATCTTAATCAGCGGCGAGATTTTTTGCTATTTAAGGTGTTGCGCGTCGCACTTTTATCGCGTAAAAAGAGCGCCGGGAAAAGATTGTTCCTTCATGCCCGGACAGGAGGAAGTGAGTAAACCTTCCGTTATTGTTCAAAGTATGTGCACACCTGTTCGTAACGAATCGCTTATTCCTTTTCTGCTTCTTGTATATACGGCAATTGTTTGTAAACATCAGTTTGCTGTAACAATTAAATAACAAAGCATCCAACCGTAATTTATGACATCAATTATTGCTTGAATGGGAATGGTCACCGCCATCAAATAACCGATGAATAAACGCTACTGCTCTGTAAATAACTGGCTGATTGATCTTCCGTCGGGATCTCTCCTCCATTTAACAACCGGAGAAAGGAAGCGCCTTGGCGAATACCAGCTAAAATTGCTGGATATTCTGATGCAGGATGCAGGAAGAATCTTCACTCGTGAAGAATTGACAACCCTGGTATGGGAACGACGTGTAATTGGCAATAACAGTCTCCCTAATGCTATCCATGCGTTACGTACTGCGCTGGAAGATGACGGTAAACAGCAAAGAATTATCAAAACCGTACCTAAAAAGGGGTATTTGCTGGAGCCGGAATATTGCCGCGTTATTGAAAAAGAAGAAAGTGAAGTCAGCGAGTCGCCTGATGCCTCATCTGAATCTGAGGCAGAAATCAGCACGCCAGAAGAAAATGTTCCGGAATTACGCCCTGAGACGCTGGCTCCTGTTTTTGCGACACCAGAAACAACGCCCCTGGTTGTCTCCCTCCCGGTGGCCCGTATCAATCGCACAACATTTGTACTGATTGTTGTCCTGGCGATGGTATGCAGCGCCATGTTGACCTGGTGGCTGGTGAAACGCCAGGACAACGACCATCTGACGGCGAAAGAGGTTCAGCCTAACGTTTACAGCAATATTCATATCTATGCGATTGAGCCATCGGGCGAACTGTCCTACAGCGCGGATAATCTTTACAGCAAGCTGAAAGACTCACTCTACGCATTAAATCAGCAGATTAAAATGCAATCCGTGTCGATGACGGTCTACTTCAGTAACAAAAATTTCGTGCTGAACTACACCTTCGCGCTTACCAGTCCTTGTGATAAGCGACAACTGGTGATGGCGATTTACCACTGGCGTCTTGACCCGACCCAGCTTAACAACCTGATACTGCGTGAAACCCGGAGAAAACTGGATGAAATGGCTACCTGTACAGAGAATTAATCTCCTGCTCAGCCTGGCCATTATTCTGGTGGCTATCTCGCCCCTGGTCTGGAAAACACTCACGTCCTCCGCCATAAAACGCGGGGCTGACGTTGAAGGAACGTTCCAGATGGGGTTTTACGACCTCAAATCGCAGAGTAAAGAGATTTACGACGCGCACCTGAAGACGACACACGGCACGATCCTGACCACTATCATCAGCCCAAACGATAACCGTTTTGTGCTGAAAGGTACGTTTACGCCCGCAAAAAAACGCGACGGGAAGATCTACTATTATCTGACGCCGGTGTACTACAGTAAGACACAAAAAACGCTGATGATTGACAGTCTGGTCGATCAACTGATGCACACGACGTTCTGGATGGAACCGTTGTCGCTGAACAATCAGCCGTTGGTGGTAGGAGAAAGCGGGGCTATCTTTTTATATCCATTACGGAAGTAGGCGCATCGTCGCCCGGTATTCTCTTTCGCAGAGAATACCGGTTAAGCACAGTGTCGCCCTTTATCCCAGTAAATTCTTTACTGTTGCCAGTCGCACATTCGCCTGCGCACCAAGCGCCTGCGACAACGTGGCAAATCTTTTCGCACTGTTCGCCAGCGCTTCACCTAGCCCCCGCGCGGTTTCTAACGCCTGCTGCGGGTTGTACACTGTTGCCATATCATCAATGCGCGTGGCCACGCGATCCTGCTGCTGACGCAGACGGCTACGCTGGCTGGTGATGTGCTCCAGGGTATGTTGCAGCTTCACCGCCCCTTCTCTTTCGCGGCCTGTGGTCAGCGCCAGCATCTCATCGCTACTGGCGCTTTCCGCCTGCGGCGACAGCAGCGTGAAGGCATCGGCTGGATAGCTTCTGCCCTCACCGCGCACGGTGAGTTGCCCGGTGACACGCTCCCACCGGCTTTCATCCACACTGAACAGCAGTTGCCCGCCCCCGCTCTGGCGCGCATGAATGCCTAAACGCCCAAGGCCGACATTCAGTTGCGTCAGAATCTGACGCGGCGAGGCATCAGCCGGAAGCGATACGGCGCTCATTTCCCGCTGACGTCCTCCCAGTGAGAACACCAGCGTCTCGCCATCCGGATTATTCAACAGCTTTTCACTGCCCGGCAGCGTAAAACTGACCGTGCTTTTTTGCTCCAGTGAGGCATTCAGATGGCGATCGATCGTGCCGCCGGAAAGCTGAGTTCGCTGCGTAAGGTGCTTTTGCAGTGCATTCACCTGCGCGGAGGCATCACCGCGCTGGAAGGATTGCCGAAGCTGTAACAACTGCGTCTCCGTGCGCGCCAGATAGCTGTCTGCCTGCTGAACTGCCGTGAGTTGCTGATTAAGCTGGACGTTGTAGCGCATGGGACGGCGCGACAGCAGCGCCGATTCCGGAAATGTACTGCGTGGTGTCGACGCCTCAGGTGCGCGAACGCGAGAGACTGTTTGCGGTGCCTCGAGGGTTCCGCGCCCGGTAGCCGGGGACGCGGACGTGGTCAGGGATGGTGTTTTTAAACCCACTTGCATAGCGATTACAACATACTGAAGAGGTTAAGCTGACTTACCATGCTGTAAGCCTTATTGGTGATCTGTACCGACTGCATATAAAGCTGCAGGTTAACGGACGTGGTCACCTGATCGGTGTCAGCCAGATCGCTGACCAGTTGCTGATTAGCCAGGCTCACATCCGTATGCGCATCCCCCAGCAATGTCAGGCGGTTCTGACGTCCACCGAGGTCGGTAAACAGGCTTGCAACGTCATCGCGTGAGTTCTGTACCGATCCCAGCATCGCGTCAATATCGTCTTTGTAATCAGCGAAACTGGCGTTCGGATCCTGCATCTTTTCGCTCAGTTCTTTGAGCTTATTCAGCATCTCCAGGTCATTACCTGAATCAGAAAACGCGTGCGCAATGGCGGTATTTTCCGTAATGGTCACACCGTTCGCAACAATGGTTTCACGGGTACTGTCGTTACCGCCATAAACGTATTGGCCATTCTCATCCAGCGTGACAGGTTTGCTGTCGGTTTTCGTGCCGGAAAAAAGATAGCTGCCGTTCTCATTTTTGGCGTTCATCGTCGCCACCAGCGAGTCGAGCATGGAAGCAATTTCCGCGCCGTAGCCCGCCATATCTTTCTGACTGTGAGAACTGTTGTTGGCTGATAACAGCTTGTCATTCAAAGAGAGCAACTGATTACTGAGCGCATTGACGTTCGACTCCTGAATCGAGAGCGCACCGCTGAGGCTTGTAATATTGCTCTGATATTGGGTGATCGCTGACTGCTCGCGGTTAAGCTGCACCAGGCGGCTGGCCGCCACCGGATCGTCTGACGGCACATTGATACGCTTGAGCGTAGACATCTGTTCCATCAGCTTGGTCAGCCGGGTGCTGTTCGTACCCATCTGCGATAGCATGGCATTTGAATTGTAGAGACTACTGATACGCATAATTTACCTTTTCCTTAAGCGCTTAAAACAGACTCATCAGATCGGTGAAAATCTGGTTGCCGGTGGAGATAACCTTCATGTTGGCCTGATAAGCCTGCATATAGATCTGAAGGTTTATCGCCTCCTCATCCTGGTTTACCGCACTCAGGTTATCGCGTTGATTTTGCGCCTGTTCGCTCACCGCAACCGCGGCTTCCATTTCCGTGGTGCTCTGTTTGCTGGCGATACCTATCGTCGAGATAATAGCCGCCGCGCCCTCGTTCAGACTCATGTTGCCTAAACCGGGAATATCTGTTTTCTGATTTTTAAGCTCAATCAGTGCCGTCAGGTTGTCACTGTTGCCGGGTTCGCCCTTAACCGCAGAAAGTGCTATCTCTTCGGGTTTGACATCATTCACCTGCAACATTCCTGCCGGGTTGGTGGGATCGAAGGTAAAGAGAGGCTTACCCTGATTGCCGTTCAGGTCGTAGCCCTTCTCCAGTTGCTCATTGAAGAGGTCTGCCACAGCCTTTGCCATCCCCTGCACGGCGTCTTTCATCTCCTGCAGCGTGCCGGTTTCATAATCGTACAGAGCCCCCAGTTGACCGCCGGTAGACGGGTTGAGTGAAAATTCACTGGTGGAGAATTTCAGCATCAACGTCGTGTCACCGTTTGCATCCTGCCCTACGCTCAATTGCCCGGCTGTTTTACCGCTGACTAATGGTTGACCATTGGTCAGGGAAACCGTAAAGCTACCGGACTTATCTTCACTGACCTTAACGTCAGCCATCGAACTGAGTGTTTTTACCAGCTCATCACGCTGGTCGCGAAGGACACTGGCATTTCCGCCCGTTGATTCCATATCGGCGATTTTTTTGTTGTAGTCGGCGATGTTACCGCTCAGGGTATTAATCTGATCAACCATCGCGCTACGCTGCGTGTTAATCGACTCTTTCTGGCTGCTAATAAAGTTATTCACGCTGTTAAAACGTGTCGCCAGTGACCCCGCCTGGTTGATCAATTGCTGGCGTAATGCCGGCGATTCCGGTGTCTGGGTCAGGGCACTCAGGGCGTTAACAAACTCATCCAGACCATTGCCCAGGCTTGTGGTATCGGTGCCAACCACCTTTTCAAGCGAAGTGATGTACTGGTTTTCCGTTGAGAAATAGTTCGCTTTGGTGTTGGTCTGCCAGACCTGATTCACCAGATACTGGCTGGAGATACGGCGAATGCTGTCTACCTGTACGCCGCTGCCCGGCGTCAACCCGGCTTCCCCCATCGGCCCGATGGAGCTTTGCACCGAGCCCTGACGGCTGTAGCCGCCCACCAGCATGTTGGCGATGTTCATCGATGTTACGTTCATGCCTACCTGTGCGGCCTGCAAGCCGCTGTAAGCAATATTAATCATACTCATGGGTTACTCCTGTTCGCGCATCACCGGGACAACGGGCGTTTTCAGTTCGTTGGGCTGCTCTTTTAAAGCGGCCAGTTGTCCCGCATCCTTAAGCGGCATGCTCAGCTGAGGTGAAAGCTGGTCGATAATCATCTGCGCAATACCGGTACTGCGTTGTGATGCCAGCTCTGAGGCCAGCTTGTCGTCGTAAAAATCGCGCATCATGCGCTGCTGCTTGCTGTTAAACGGGTTATCTTCCCCCAGCACGTCAGCGGCCTTACGCATCTGCGACATCATCGAGCGCAGCATCAATGCTTCGAACTGCTCTGCGGCCTGTTCAAGATTTTGCGGTTTCACCTGCCCGGTGAGATCACCCGGCAGAATGGACGTTTGGCGATTAACAGGATTCAGCATCAGATAACCACCAGTTCTGCGTCGAGTGCACCGGCTTCATGCAGTGCCTGAAGGATGGCCATTGTGTCGTCCGGGGCTGCGCCTAAACTGTTGATGGTGTTAACAATACTGCGCAGATTTGTCCCCGCAGAAATCATCACCATTTGACCGTTGCCCCGGTTGACGTTAACGTCGCTTTCAGGCGTCACTACGGTTTGCCCCTGGCTGAATGCGCCAGGCTGGCTGACGTTAGACGATTCACGGATAGTCACGGTCAGGTTACCGTGAGAAACCGCCGCTGCACGCACTACCACACCATCGCCGATGACAACCGTACCGGTACGGGCGTTGAACACTACACGAGGCGGCTGTTTACCGGCATTAATTTGCACATCTTCAAGCGTGGACATAAACGCCACGCGATCGCCCGCGCTCATCGGTGCGCGAACGGCAACATTGGTGGCGCTCTGTGCAGTAGCCGTACCTGAACCAAACGCACTATTCAGAGCAACCGCGACGCTATTGGCGGTTTTAAAGCTGGGTCGTTTCAGGTTTAACATCACCATCGGTTCCTGCTGAAAATCGCTCGGCACTTCACGCTCGACGGAACCGCCATTCGGTACACGGCCAACGGTCGGAGTGTTGATGGTCACGCTGGAGCCGCTGTTGCCCTCCGCTTTCATGCCGCCCACGACCACGTTGCCCTGCGCCAGCGCATATACTTCACCGTCCGCACCGCGCAACTGTGTCAACAACAGCGTGCCGCCGCGCAGACTTTTCGCATCCCCAATGGAGGAAACGGTCACATCAATGCTCTGCCCACGCGCATAGCCCGGTGGAAGAGTGGCGCTGATTGCCACTGCCGCGACGTTTTTCACCTTCGGATCGATTTTCGTCGGGAGTTGCACACCAAACTGGCGCAGCATATTGGTCACCGACTGGCTGGTGAATTTAACCTGGTTTTTATCACCGGTTCCGTCGAGGCCCACAACCAGGCTGTAGCCCACAAGCTGGTTGCCACGCACGCCCTGAATATCCACCACGTCACCCAGACGCTGAGCCGTTGCGCCCAGACTCCAGACAAGCAGAATAAAAAGTGCCAGTTTACGCATCACGGACTCCATTAAATCGGGAACAGCGGGTGGTTAAAGAAGCGCGTCAACCAGCCCGCGGAGTTCGCATCACTCAGCGCACCGCGACCCGCATAAGAGATACGGGCGTTGGCGATACGCTGGGAAGAAACAGAGTTGTCGCGCTCAACATCATCGGCGCGTACCAGCCCCGTAACCCGCATATATTCATCACCCTGGTTTAGGGTCAGCCACTTTTCACCGCGTATCGCCAGAATGCCATTCGGCAGCACCTTGTAGACCGCAACAGTAATCGCACCGCGCAGGCTGTTTTGCTGCTGTGAGGTGGCATTACCGTTGAAGTTACGGTTTCCGTCGATAGATGCCGAGAGTTTATCTACCGAGTGCCCGAACGCTTCCGGAATACCGAGCGACACATCATTCTTTTTGCCGAAGTTGGTCTTCGCCTGCTTACTGGCCTGCGTGGACTCATCGAGTTTAACGGTCAGAATATCGCCCACGCGGTAGGCACGGCGATCCTGAATCAGCGACCAGTTATAGCCACTGTTATATAAACCACCGCCGCGCACCTGTGTTTCAGGCATCACGATATCTTCAGGCGGCGCATAGGCCGCATCGTCTTTTTTCACCAGCAACGCCGGGCTTTCACAGCCCGACAAAAACAGTGCCAGCAAACCGATTACTAACTGCTTTTTCATTACGCTTTCACTTTACGGCCCGGTCGATTACATCGACTGGGTGACAAACTTCAGCATGTCATCGGCGGCAGAGACCATTTTGGCGTTCATCTCATATGCGCGCTGAACGGTGATCATATCCACCATCTCTTCGACGACCTGCACGTTGGAGCCTTCAAGCGACCCCTGCTCCAGTTGACCAAACGCCTCTTCGCCAGGCACACCTTCCACCGCCTCACCGCTGGCGGCGGTTTCGCGATAAAGGTTGCCACCGATCGCTTCCAGTCCGGCCGGATTGACAAAGTTCACCAGTGTCAACTGACCCAGTTCAACCGGATCGGTCTCGCCGGCAACGGTCGCAGTGATGGTGCCGTCTTTACCGATTTGCAGATCTTTCACGTTTTCCGGCAGTTCAATCTGCGGAACCAGCGGTAATCCGGCGGCATTGGTCAGAACGCCATCCGGCGTTTTCTGGAAATTACCAGCACGGGTATAGCCAATATCACCATTGGGCATTTCAACCTGAAAGAATCCCTGCCCGGTGATCGCCACATCCAGTGCCTGCTCGGTATTTTGAATACTGCCGACGGTGAACTCTTTTTGTGTGCCGACAATCTTCACCCCGGTTCCGTACTGAATACCGGTCGGTGCAACGTTGTTCTGATCCAGCTGGCCACCCGGCGTGCGCTGATTCTGATAAAACAGATCGGCAAACATCGCGCGATCGCGCTTAAACCCGGTGGTGTTCACGTTCGCCAGGTTGTTGGAAATCGCGGTCATTTTGGCGTCCTGCGCCGCCAGACCGGTTTTACTGATCCACAATGCGGGATTCATCTCTCTACCTTCTCTTATTATCAGGAGCCACGGATCAGGCGGTTGCCCGCCGTCGCGAGGTCTTCTGCGGCCTTCATCATTTTGATCTGCGCTTCAAACTGGCGGTTCAGTGCAATGCTGGAAACCATCTCATCAATAGCCGAAACGTTGGCACTCTCCAGATGACCGGCGGCCACTACCACATCTTCATCACGTGGATTCACCGCCGCGTTGGTCACCAGAAATCCATCCGCGTTTTTGCTGAGTTCATTCGCCGCGACATTGACCAGTTTGACGCGATCGATATCCACGGGGGCTGTGATGTCACCATCATCAGGCACAATGGTGATCACGCCATCTTCACCGATACTGATGGAAGAGAACGGCGGCAGAATAATCGGCCCGTTATCGCCCTCAACCGGCAGCCCGTTGATCGACAATTCACCGTCGGCATTGACGTCAATTTGCCCGTTACGGGTATAGACTTCACGATTGCCCTGACTCAGCGCGATCAACCCATTACCCTTGATCGCCAGATCGAGGCTGCGCCCGGTATCACGCACCGTTCCCGGCGTCATATCCACGCCGCCCTGAGCCGGTTGCGTCATGTAGCGAGAGGCGTAACCTTCGCCACTCACCTGCTGCGTCATCGCGCGCTCGAGATCGCCACGAAATCCCTGAGTGTTAACGTTCGCCAGGTTGTTCGCGTGGATCTCCTGCTGCGACAGCGTGCGGGATGCGCCGCTGACTGCGGTATAAATCAAACGATCCATTACACCGCCTGGAAGAGTGCGTTCATCATGCTGTCATTGGTGCTGATGACTTTAGTGTTCGCCTGATAGTTACGCTGCGCGGTCATCAGCCCAACCAGTTCAGAGGTCAGATCCACGTTCGACTGCTCCAGTGCACCCGCGGTGATAGAACCCAGCAGGCCGGTGCCCGGAGCGCCCGTCAACGGTGCGCCAGAGCTGGCAGTTTGTGTCCAGGTCGTACCATCCTGAGACTGAAGGCCGTTAGCGTTGGCGAAGTCTGCCAGTACCAGTTGCCCTTGTAACATGCGCTCACCGTTGGAGAAGGTGGCGTAAACGCTGCCGTCAGAATCAATCGCCTGCCCGGTACGTTCGCCGGATGCGTACCCGCTGCCCTGGTTTTTGCTGACGGAGAAGTCGGAACCATACTGTGTCGTGCCGTTGTAGCTCAGATCGATAGACAAGCCCGCCGCGCCGGGAATATCAATATTCAGGGAGGTCAGGTTGGTCGGTTTGGTGAGCACGCCCTGTTCGGAGAAGGTCATCTCCTGGGTGCTGTTCGGGATTTCGCTGTCGTCCATGTAGTAATGCACTTCCCAGGTATTATCGCCTTTCTTCACGAAATATTGGTTCAGCGTATGTTCACGGCCCAGAGAGTCAAAGATCTGGGTGGTGTAGCTGTTGTTGTAGGACGTATTGTCTTTCGGATCAAACGTGTCGTTTTCCGGTACGTCGGCATTAGCATCAAGGTTGGCGGTAAAGTCGAGGCTGTCCGTCGCTTTCGCCGGGATAGAACCGCTACTGATGGTCAGATTACCCACGGTACCGACCTGAAGCTGGCCGTTGGCATCGACAGGATAGCCCTGCAAATACATGCCCAGGTTATTGATAAGATTGCCGCTGCTGTCAGTACCAAAATAGCCCGCACGGCTGTAAGCCGTCGTGCCTGCACTGTCGCGAACCACAAAGAAACCGTTACCGTTAATTGCCAGGTCAAGCGCATTGCCGGTGGAAGCAATACTTCCGCCTTTGGTAATGCTCTGGGTGACGCCGGAAACACCGACGCCCAGCGGCTGGCTTTCAGCATAGAGCGCGGAAAACTCGGCGCGGCCCGATTTAAATCCGACGGTCCCGGAGTTGGCGATATTGTTGGAGATCGCGTTAAGTTGTTCAGTTACGGCATTGAGGCCGGTAGTGGCAATATTAAAGCTCATAAAAGTTCCTGTTTCGTCATCTCGTTAACCCGCCTCAGGCGCTGTTTTTCGAGGTTGTTCCAAACTGCGTAATGTTGTTGTAAGCAATGTCGCCAATGCCGTTGATGTTCAGTACGGTAGAGCTACCGTCGAGCGGGATACGCACGTTAGTGACTGTGCCGCCAACCTCAATCGGCACGGCCTCTTCGCCGGTATCGGTCACCACGCTCAGGGTATATTTCCCTTCACTCAGCCCCATTTCTGCCGGGTCGATGGTGAAATCCACCTGACCGGCATCCTGTTTGCCCAGCTCAATTTTGTGCTCAACACCCGCTGAATCTTTCACTATCACCGTCACCACGCCTGCGGCGTGTTCCAGCGTCAGACGTCCGTCAATCACTGTTTCACCGTCGCTGTTGATGGAATCGGCCTGCACCATGACATGCTGGCCCACCAAATTACCGGTGGTCAGGGTTTGCAGGTTGTCCATCAGCACTGAACTGTTCGCCATCAACTGCGACATGGTTTCCATTGACTGCACCTGGGTGAGCTGCGCCAGTTGGCTGACATACTCTGTGCCATCGGTCGGGTTGAGCGGGTCCTGGTTTTGGATCTGCGCCACCAGCAGTTGCATAAAGAGCGTATTCATGCCCGAAGCGGTGCTACTGTTGCTGGCAACGCTACTGTCGTAAGAGGTCGACTGAGCGTTACGGGTCGTGTTATCGACGTTCATGCTTAAGCTTCTCCAAGTCGCAGCAGGCTTTGCTGCATGCTTTTCACACTGTTGAGAACTTCAACGTTGGTTTCAAAACTGCGCGATGCCGACATCATGTCGGCCATCTCTTCCACCACGTTGACACCCGGGTAGTAGACATAACCGTTGTCATTGGCCAGCGGGTTATAGGGTTCGTAGCGCTCAACGGCTTCACCACTTTCCACCACGTCCATTACCTGCACGCTTGCACCAGTCAGAGCGCGACTGTTCATGAGCTCATCATTTTTGTAAATCGCGGCGAACACCGGGCGGCGGGCTTTATAAACCCCCTCTTCGGTTGCTGCCGCGGTTTCTGCGTTTGCGAGGTTACTGGCGATGGTATTCAGTCGAACGGTTTGCGCCGTCATCGCCGACCCCGAAACGCGATAAATATCGGTAAAAGCCATAATCCGTGATTACCTGCGTAGGGTTACTTACCTTCAATGGCCTGCTTCAGGCCCGTGAACTTCATATTTAAAAACGCCAGGCTCATCTGATAGTCCTGGGTGTTTTTGGCAAACTCTGCCTGCTCAACGTTCAACGATACGGTGTTACCGTCAGACGCGGGCTGATAAGGCACGCGATACATCTCCTGCGGCGTTGTCGATTGTGAAAAACTCCGCGATGAACGTTGCATCTCTGAGGCAAAATCAATATCTTTAGCCTGGAAGTTGGGGGTATCGACATTGGCAAGATTGGCTGCAAGCAACTCTGCTCGGGAAAGTCGAAGTGCTACAGCCTGTGGATGTACGCCCAATGCTCTGTCAAAAGTAATACTCACAATTCACGCCCTCGTGATGCTAAACCTGCACTGATCTGCTCACCCTATTAGCAAAATCCGTGCCAAGGTTTTAACATCATGATTCACAACGCTTTTATTAATAATTCTTTGCCTGGTGTGAAGCGTTACTTCCGCTTTGGCTTCTTGCCTTTCCTCCTGGTGTTTGCCGCTTCGACGACTGCCAGCGATACCCGGCCAACCGCCCGTAAGCAGATTCATGTCGCCGTTCAGCGTCATGCAGCGAACGTTATCGCTCAGGAAGCAAAACGCCGTCAGTGGCCGGGTTATCAGGCGGAGATGAATCTGTTTATTCCTTCAGAGGTCTCACAGTTAGCCTCCTGCGCGCGCGCGCCTGCCGTATCGTTTCCCGATGGCGAGCGCCTCGATCTCAACCGCCTTCGCGTGGATGTCCGCTGTGACGGGCCACAACCCTGGGACATCGCTGTGACGGTGAAACCGGATATCTATCTTCCGGTGGTGGTTGCGCAAAATACGCTGGAGCGCGGGCATCTTCTCTCCCCTGATGACGTATCGATAAAAAAACTCAACATCAGCAATCTGCGCGGCAACTATCTGACCAACCCGGACGATGTGATGGGGCTGACAGTGAAACGTCGCGTCCGTGAGCGTCAGGCCATCGCCCTGACGCAACTGGAATCGCCGGTGCTGGTTGAACGCGGTCAGCGCGTCATGATGATTGCCGAGCAGGGCGGCGTGGAAGCACGCACCCTGGGCGAAGCCATGAAAAAAGGGCGTAAAGGGGAAGTGATCAAAGTGAAAAATGAGAGCAGTGCACGCATTGTGAGCGCCATTGTTACTGAAAGTGGCGTAGTAAAAATGATCTACGCCAGCGGACGCTAAAAAAAGGCAAAGGAGGTTTAAGTTTGCCTGACAACTGGCCGCTCTTACTCAGTGAGGGCATCGGAAGCCTCTCTTCCGCCAGGCAGGATTCGTCAGCAACCCATTCCAAAAAATGAAAAAGAGAGCGTAGCGATGAAAGTAGCAGCAACTCAATACAACCTGGCAAGCGCCATCAACAAAGCCAGCGCCACCGAGCAGACCCGTACTGTCGCGCAGGAA
Organism: Pseudocitrobacter corydidari; assembly: GCF_021172065.1. NCBI lineage: Bacteria > Pseudomonadati > Pseudomonadota > Gammaproteobacteria > Enterobacterales > Enterobacteriaceae > Pseudocitrobacter > Pseudocitrobacter corydidari. The sequence goes on from NZ_CP087880.1 coordinate 2,745,785, forward strand.
GGCAATAAAATTGAACGCAGTGCCGCTGTTGATCCGGTGCTTGGCAATGCGCAGTCTCAACTGGCCGCCCTGCCGGACGTTGATATGGCACGCGTGGCGGAGATGAAAGATGCCATCAGCAGCGGCAAAATCGCCATTAATCTCGATTCGTTAACCGAGTCGATGCAGAAATATTTCCAGAGGTAATTATGACTAACGCTGCCCAAAGCGTTAAAACCCTGATTCAGGGCATGGCTGCAGATCGCCAGCACTATCATGCCCTGACCGAACTGCTTGAAGCACAGCGCGAACACATTATCGCCCGCCGCGCCGTCGAACTGGATGCATTGAATATACAGGTGATGGAACGCTATCAACAGCTTTCCGCAAACAGCCAACAGCGCTACCGCCTGTTACATCAGCTCGCTATTCCGGCGACAGCGGAAGGAATGCTGTCGCTGATTTCCCGTCTTCCCGCCTCTCACCGCACGTCAGTATCAACGCTGTGGCAGGAACTGCAACAGCAGGCCGCCCACTGTTTATCCGCCAATGAATACAATGGTTCGCTGATGAGTATGCAGCAGGAGATTTTGCTGAATATGCTAAATGCGAGTGAGCCGGAGAACTGGCTGTATCAGCAGGGATGATGGAAAAAGTGAAGTCCTCTCCCGACGGGAGAGGACGACTCCTACAGTAACGATAGCCCACACAGCAGGTTGTAATCCGCCGAGTTCTGACGTTTAGCCGGTAAAGGATCCTGCTGCATCCACTCCTCCAGCGCACTTACCAGCATAGCCACCGTGTCTGGGGTGAGTTCACCGTACAACGCACAAATCATTTTGATGCGGAACACATAACGCGTCAGACGCAGGAAAGTCTCGCCATAATTATCACCGTCAAACCCTGGAAATACGGTGTGATAGAGCTGATAAATCACGGCGTTATTCAGTATCCACGGCTGTTCATTAAACAACGCCATCGCCTGCCATTGTGCATTCAGCGCCTGATGATGCTCCGCGAGGCGTGATGGCGACATTATCGCCAGCTCACTCAGTTTCAAAGCCATCGCCATTTTCCCCGCCATCGGCAGATCCAGATTCAGGCGGATTGCGCCCATCTCTTTCAGCGCCGCCAGTTGGTTTTCGACAATGGTAGGCAGTAGCGCAAATTGTTGCGCCAGCACGCCCTGATCCGCCAGCCCAGAAAGCTGTTCCCCTATCGACACCAGTTGCACCGGGTCCTTCGTGCCGTTGTCGTGATACTGCTGTGCTTTACTTAACAACACACCCATCGCATAAAGACGCTCTTCCAGCGACAGCGACGGGTGAATAGCCAGATTAATGCATTGCTGATTCAACGTTTTGTGCCACGCTGAAAGCAGGGTTTCACCCTCAACGGGTTTGTGCGATGTGTGCAGCACAAAGGCTTCCGGGTTAAGCAATGCTTCGCGCGCCGCTGTTTCACAGGCGATATTCAGGCTTTCCCGCTGCTGATTCTTCAGTTTGATACTGACAAAGGGGAAACCCTGACGCGCGTTACGGCATGCCAGGCAAGTGCAGGCGGTATCCCGCGCCGCAAAGCGTTTTACATATTCAGGTTGATAATGTTCGATCGGTTCCATCGTGCTCTCTCAGGGGCGTCATCTGTTTAGCGGTGTTTACGGAAAAACCAGTGCGTGCAGTCCACAACCTCACCGCTTTTTGGGTCCGGGTGGTGGTGTAAAAAGGCGAAGCCGGGGCTAAAACCCAGCCACACGTCGCCGCGGTTCATTACCGCCGCCCAGCTGCGATCAAGGCTCGCATCCTGTTCCAGCCCCTGTTGGTAAGCGCTTAACAGCTCGGCGTAATAGGGCGCGTTGACGGCATAGGCGCAGCCGCAACCCGCATTGAAAATACGCGCGACACCGTGCATAGATTTCGTCGGGGTAAAGTTTTCATAGCGAGCACCAAGGGTCAGCCCTTGCCAGTCAATGTTCTCCAGCCCATTGAGCAGTTTGTTGACATAAAGAATCGTGTTCTCTTTTTTCACAAACTGAATGTCGGCATCCAGGATCAGCACATTACCCCAGCCCTGTTTTTGCGCCTTTTCCAGCACCTGGCAGTGGGTTTTTAGCTCCACATCCTGTTTCATCACCAGCCAGAGCTGTTCGGCACAGATGCCAAACGCCAGCAACGCTTCACAGCGTGCCTGAAGCGTCGCGGAGTCGTTGTCATCAAACAGCACGGCGATCTTCTCAAACACTGACCAGTTCACCTGCGTGTTCACCGGAGCATTGCTCAGACGGTGATAGTGCGCCAGCAGATTCGGGTCGCTGACAAAATCTTCAAGCGTCAGATCCACCGGGGTGGAACTGCTCATCACAAAATCTTTGTCGTAGGTATTATGGCTGTGCGAAATGCACAGCATGGATTGCTTCGGGTCTATCTGATGCACCGGGGTTTTGAAGCCATCCAGAAAAGCAGATTCTTCTGCCCGCGTCGCCGTATCGTCATAGCGATGTTTTTTCAGGAAATTGCGGTGAAAACCAAAGGTGCCATTCAGAGCATGGTTTCGACCAAACGCATGGGTGAGATAAATTTTATTCAGATGGCTGTACCAGATATAGAGCTGGTCAGTGCCGGAGAACTGCGCATTGTGTGCCTGCAGTTGCGCCACCTGATGGGAGATCTTTTGCGGTGGATAATAATCGTCGTCGTCGAAGCAGAGAATGTACTCGCCTTTCGCGAGATCATTGAGCATGTTACGTTTTTTCCCCAATACCAGCCGCTCTTTGCTGTGAATATAGCGGACATTAGGCTGAGCGGGATCGATCATCATCGCAATCAGGTCGGCATTGCTGGTCGGTGAATCATCGAGGATCACCAGCTCGCGTTTATCCGCCGGATAGTCCTGGTATTGCCAGATATAAAGCAGATAAGGCAAAAATTCACGGCGGTTATATGTTGGGCAAACCACGCTGACAAACGGTGTACGCTGCGGCGACAGTGCCTGCTGGCGTTTCATCAATGTGTCCATGAGCGTGGTTGCTCGCGGGGGAGTTTTTGCGGTAGTCATGGTTCTTATCGTTGTCGTAAAACGCGTTGCTGACGCAGCCAGCACTGAGCGGAAAGGGAATCGGTGGTTTTCTGTTCATGGCGAATTTGTGCTGTCTGGCGATCGGCGCGCTTTGCGTCCAGAACCTGCTCCAGGCTTTTCTCTCGCCGTGATTCTGACAGCAGGTTGCCCTGTAATTTTTGCGCTTCCAGTTGGGCCAGCGCCTGTTCCTGTTTCTGCCAGTCGATCACGCGTTGAATGTTATGTTTGTATTTCGACTGATTAAACATCATTACCGCACTCCCGCTCTGAGGAGTCGCCAGCCCGGTCGCAAGCGAGGTCAGCGTGGTAATGTTTTTCTCAAAACGCTGGCAGACCTGATTCTGTGAAGCCAGCTTTGTGCTGAGATCCTCAACTTTACGGCTACGGAGCAGATGAAGATGTTCAAGCGTTGATATCAGTTTACTCATCGTTCAACCTTATCCTGCCTGTGCCAGAGTGCACAGATCGCCAACAACGGCGGTAATCGGCGCGGGATCCTGCACTTCCTGTTGTAAAAATTGATTGATCGCGGGGGACAAACGCACGGCTCTGTCGGCCAGCGCATCTGCGCCCGCGACGTACCCACCCAACGGTATCAGCGGTTTAATATTTTGATATTCAGCATAAAGTTGTTTAAGCGTGCGGGCGGCAAGCTGATGTTCACGCGGCGTGATTTGACTCATACAGCGGCTGATCGACTGGCCGATATCAATGGCCGGGTAATGCCCGGCTTCCGCCAGGTGGCGCGAGAGCACGATATGTCCGTCCAACACGGCACGGGCGCAGTCAACGATTGGGTCCTGCTGATCGTCACCTTCCGCCAGTACCGTATAGATTGCGGTCATTGACCCTGTGCTTTCACTGTTGCCCGCACTTTCCACAAGCCTTGGGATCATGCCAAAAGCCGAAGGCGGATAGCCTTTGGTGGCAGGCGGTTCACCCAGCGAGAGTGCGATTTCACGCTGCGCCATGGCGTAGCGCGTCAGGGAGTCCACCAGCAGCAACACATCCTTGCCTTTATCGCGGTAGTAACTGGCAATGGAGTGACACAGTTCGGTGGCTTTCATGCGCATCAGCGGCGACTCATCGGCGGGAGCTGCGACAATGACAGATTTCGCCAGCCCTTCGGCTTTCAGCGAGTTTTCAATAAACTCTTTGACCTCGCGACCACGTTCGCCAATCAGCCCCACGACCACCACTTCAGCCTGGGTATAGCGGGTGATCATCCCCAGCAGTACGCTTTTGCCCACACCACTGCCCGCCATCAGCCCAACACGCTGGCCTTTACCGATCGTCAGCAAGCCATTAATTGCACGCACGCCAACATCAAGAGGCGCATCCACCGGCTGACGTTTTAAGGGATGAATTTGCGGAAGTTGCTGCGCCAGAAGCGTGTCGCCTCCGAGTTTACCTTTATCGTCAATAGGCTCGCCGAGCCCGTTGACCACACGGCCCAGCCATTGATCGCCAATCATGACGCCTTCGCTTTTTCCGGCAGGAAACACGCGCGCACCGGCCATCAGACCGGAAGGCTGTTTGAAGGGCATCAGAAAGGTCACTTCACGATCGAAGCCAACCACCTGGGCTTCCATTATTTCGCCATCCACGCCTTCCACATGGCAGAGCTGGCCAACAGCCAGTCGGCAGCCGACACACTCGAGCAGAATACCGTTAACACGGACCAGTCGACCGGCAACGCGCGCGAGGTCTATATGCTCTATCGACTTTAAAGCCTGTTCAAAATCAAGACTGCTCATTCGGTGATTCCGATAGCAGATTATCTTTCAACACCTCGACACACTGATCAAGACGGTGCTGACAGCCGACGTCCATTTCAGTGGTATCGGTCACGACACGGCACTCCCCCGGCTCCAGCGCGGCATCGGCGGCCAGCCCCCACTCACGCGCTTTCTCTGGTTCCGCTTCGCTGATACGCTGGAATTCTTCTGCATTCAGCAGCACACGTACCTGTTCCGGCGGCTGTGGCAGGCTGGTCAGAGCCTCTTCGACCAACGCCAGTAGCTGTGTAGGATGCAGGGCCAGTTCACAGCGAATCACCTGACGGGTGACTTTCTCAACCAGTTGCAGCAGCTCTTCCCGACGGCGCTGTTCATAGCGTTCCAGATAGCCCTGCACTTCTGCGGTGATACGCTCAAACGGCGCGGCTGCATCCATAAACTGCTGGCGGGCCTGTTGTTTACCTTCTATCAGCCCTTTGCGCATTCCTTCATCGAACCCCAGACGCACGCCTTCCTGGTAGCCCTCTTCTTTCCCTTCCGACATACCCTGGGCAAAGCCCTGGTTCAAACCGTCCTGGAATCCCTCTTTCATTTGTTGCTGATATTCAGCCGGATCGAGCACGTGCGTGCCTTCTTCTTCAGGCTGCGCGCTTCCAGGCATCCAGCGTTTACGCAACGGCGGGAATTTATGCAGGCGCGGTTTGACTACCGCCTGACGGCGGGAAGTGAGTGCATCCAGCGGAAGGTTACGGCGTTTAAACATCTTTTATTCCACCGTCTGCTCGGCAAAGAGTTGCACCTGAATTTCGCCCTCTTCGGCGAGCTGGCGCACCACTTGCATAATCTCTTTACGTACCTGTTCAATACGGCTGACGGGCACTGGCCCCAGTCGCGCCGTGGTACTTTGCAGTAGCGTGACCTGACGTTTTGGCATGACGTTAAAGATAGCCTGACGCAGCACCGGCTCGGTTCCCTTCAGCGCCACAGCCCAGTCTTCAAGCGGGATTTCATCCATCAGATGCTGGAGCGTCGCCGGTGTCTGGCGACTAAGAATGTAGAACTCGTACATCTCGTCTTTCAGATCGTCCACCACCTTCTCATCACGTTCGCGCAGTTGATCCAGCAGCAGTTGCTGGTTGCTCGGAATACGGTTAACGATGTTGGCGGCATGTTTAATGCCGATCACTTTTGAACCATGCTCGGAAAGCACGGCAACCCCGCGATCAATCAGGCGATCGAGTTCATCGATCACATCCCGGTTAATGTCATCCAGCCGCGCAATGCGGTAGATAATCTCATCCTGGCGTTCACCCGGCAGCACGTTGAGCACGCTGGCGGCAATATCTGGTGGCAGAAACGCGAGGAAAACAGCCTGAAGCTGTAAGTGTTCCTGATCGATAAGCGCCGCCAGTTGGGGTGTATCGACCCATTGCAGACGCGCCATGCGATAGCGGATTTCATCACCATAAATGCCGTTAATCACGCTACGGGCAATTTCTCCCCCCAGCGCTTTTTCCAGAATACTGCGCAGGTAGGTGCGGGAGGCACCATTAATGCCGCTCTGCTCGCGATAGTCAGAGAAGAAGTTATTCATCGCCTGACGCGCCTGATTCACTTTAACGTCATGTAGTCGCGCCATGGTTTCGCTCAGTAAAATCACCTCTTCACGATCCATCTTTTTCATCACCAGCGCGGCTGCTTCTTCGCCGACGCTCAGCAGCAGGATAGCCGCCTGCTCCAGACGGCTGCGCCCTGCACTGGCGTTATCATTCCGACTTACTGTTGCTTCGCTCATTGCTGTTGATCCATTGTTTCAGTACATCTGCTACGCGCTCGGTTTCGCTCTGCGCCAGCACCTGGAGATATTCCACTTTCGTTTCCAGACCGGAACTCTGCGGCGGCAGGTGATCGTCATTGTTCTGGAAGCTCACTTTCGGCAACCCGGTTGCCAGACCGTCTTCCGTCGTTACCATCTCACCGGACAGCAAAGCAGGTTCTTGTTCGATTTCGCTTTCGATAGCCACGCGTTCCGGGCGCCCAAAACGCTGTGCCAACGGACGCACGCCAAACAGCAGTGTTAACAGGGCCAGCAGGCCAATGCCGCCGTTCTGTCCCCAGTACTGCATCGATGGATCCTGCCACCATTTCAGTTCAGGCATCACTTCACTTTCGGGTGTGGTAAAGGCCAGTACGTCCAGAGTCAGGACATCACCGCGTGTTTTTTCAATCCCGGCGGCGCTCTCCACCAGGCGCGTCATCGCAGCCAGTTGTTCTGGCGTTATCTTCGCCAGAGCGGGAGCGGTTTGATTCAGCGCCACAGCGACGTTCAGTTTTTCCAGTTTGTACGCCGGGTGACGAATATGGCGAATATCACGATCGAAGGCGTATTTACGCTGTTCCTGGCTACGCGTTGAGAGCGAACGGGGATCGGCCGTGGTGGACGTGCCCGCATTAGGCTGGGCACCCGCGGCCTGATTAGCCGCAGCCTGCGGGGCCTGGTTAACCGGGCGATTACTCAGCGAACCCGGAATCCCAAAAGCCATTTCGTTGGTGGTGTTCTCCTGGCTCACCTGTTCATCGCTGATACGGGGATCTTTCCCCAGCCGCTCCTGCGTCTCTTCGACGCGGCTCAAATTGACATCGGGAGCAACGCTGATACGGAAGTTTCCGGTGCCAACCAGTGAGGTCAGCAGGCTGGCGATATTCTGGCTCGTATCTGCGCGAATACGCTGCACTGCATCGTTACCGGCACGATTACCGGCCAGGGAGCCATCCGGCCCTTCGATGCCTGCCGACAGCAGATTACCGGCCTGATCAACCACCCGAACGTTAGCAGGAAGCATACCCGGCACACTGCCTGAAACCAGTTGAACGATAGACCCAACCTGTTGTTCATCAAGCTGTTTTCCATAGCGTAACTGCACCATTACCGAAGCACTGCTGCCGGGTTTATTGGCCAGCACAAAGGAACTGGCTTCGCTGATCCCCAGGTGGACGCGGGCATTTTCTACCGTGTCCAGTGCCATGATGCTTTTTGCCAGTTCCCCTTCCATGCTGCGTTTGTAGCGCACATTCTGGATAAACTGGCTGCTACCCAGCATCTCTTCTTTATCCATCAGCTCATAGCCATCGGGCGTGACAGCACTGATGCCTTTTGCCGCCAGCGCCATGCGGGCCTGGGAAAGTTTATTTTCGCTGACCAGAATCTGGCCATTATCAGGATTAATACGGTATGGAATGGTTTCTGCGCCCAGTACTTCAACGACCTGCGCTACTGGCAGATTCTCCTGCGAACCGTAAAGCGCCACATAGCCCTGATTGCGGTTCCATAAGGAGAGGACAATGGCGAGCGCCAGCACCACGCCGCCGACGATGGCCAGTAATTGGGCTTTGTTCAGACCCGAAGGCAGTGCGACAGCGGGAAGACGAGATTTGATCTTGTTTAACACGATTAAAACCTTAGAGCGGAGTATTCATCACTTCGTCCAGAGCGCTGGTGAGCTTGTTGCGCACCTGCATCATGGCCGAGAAAGCGACACTGGCTTTCTGACTTTCGATCATCGCACCGGCTAAATCGTCGCTCTGACCCATTTCAATCGCCTTCTGTTTTGCGCCAGCGCTATGTTGAACAGCATCAACATTATTAATGGCGTTGTTCAGCACCTGACCAAAAGAGAGGCGTTCAGTGGCCGCAAACGCTGTACTGGCTGGTTGAATTGCCGCTTGTGCATCCACCGAGCCGGCAGAAGCGACGGCAGCGGTCTGCTGCATGCGGCTCAGTATTTCAAGCTGCGTTGAATTCACACCTGTCGCACTTACTACATCCATAACTCAATCCTTTCCTGGCTTCAGGAGTAACACTCAAGATCAATACCTTCATCGCGCATCGAGGCGAGGCGGTAGCGTAAAGCCCGCGGGGTGATCCCTAAAAATTCAGCGGTTTTTGATTTGTTACCTTTGTGGCGCTTCAGCAGGTCGATGATGTACTGATATTCTGCGAGGCGACCATGCAGCTTCACATCGCGAATGGCGGATGCGCCGCTGCTCTCCTGCTCGCGATAAGCAGGCATCATGTCAATAGCGGGCGTTTCAGGCAGCATGACGCGAGCGACCAGGCCAAAATCGGCGGCACTAATCTCTTCACCATTGCTCAAAATCATGCCGCGCTGAATAACATTCTCCAGTTCACGCACATTACCCGGCCAGTCGTAGCCCAGCAGAGCGGTGCGGGCATCATCACTCAGACGCAAATTGCCACGGTGAAAGGCGCGGTATTTGGCAATGAAGCGCTGGGCCAGCGGCAAAATATCCTGCTTACGCTCACGCAGCGGCGTGATAGGAATCGGCACAACCGAAATACGGTAAAAGAGATCCTGACGAAAACGCCCTTCGGCGATTTCCAGTTGCAAATCTTTATTGGTGGATGCAATCAAACGGATATCCAGCGGAATACGTTTATGGCTGCCCAGGCGTTCAACTTCCTGCTCCTGTAATACGCGCAGCAATTTCGCCTGAAGCGCCAGCGGCATATCACCAATTTCATCCAGCAGAAGTGTTCCACCATTCGCCTGTTCGAATTTACCGGCAACGCTTGCAACGGCACCGGTAAATGCACCTTTTTCGTAGCCGAATAAAATTGCTTCCAGCATACTTTCGGGAATCGCTGCACAGTTAACACCAACATAAGGTGCATCGTTACCACAGGCATGTTCATGAATGTATTTTGCAACACACTCTTTCCCCGTACCTGTTTCACCTGTAATGAGAACCGAAACATTATAGTTAGCAACACGGCGTGCTAACGCCATAACGTTAACACTGGCTGAAGAAACGGCAATAAAGCCGTTTTCATTGCGTTCTTCACGATCAATGATAATGCTCATAAGGCGCACCAACAAAAAACAAATAGTAGAAAAGACACTACTCAACTTTTATTAAACACACCGTGAAAGAACATTACCCCACACGTGATAAAATAGAACAAAACGAAATGTTAATAAAAATAAGTAGTTTGTTATACTTTCTTAAATAGACTTAATTCAGGAAAGTGCGCGCAGTATAACGAGGTTCTACGAATTGTCTTATTTTTAATGGGTATTAAAACATTAATTCATGAAAATCAATAAGTTGCAAAAAATATTAATCGTGTTAAACGCAGATAAATAATGGATTAATAACCCATAGCCACTTGCAAATAAAGGCCTGTAATTGTCTAATCATTCCCCCTGATGAAAGGCGTATGAGTCTTCGCTCCGCGAAGGTCCCCGATGTTGTAGCAGAGCGACACGAGATTTAAAAAACTCAAACGCTTCCAGGGATATTTTTTGTAGATAGCGCGATGAGTTGTAAAAATGTGCTATCACTCATTTTATCATTATCGTTAAGCCGGAATAGCCATGTACCCAGTTTCACCGCGAATCAGAATCCATCAGTACGATGATTTGCCCGATCTCGTTAAACCGGAGATCAGCAAACTTGGTCGCCCATGGCATAAACTGCCCAAGTTGATGAATGACAGCTTTGACATTCTTGATGCGCGGCTGAGTATTTATTTTCTGAAGAAGCTTCGCGTTAATGCCGCATTAAAATCGATGACCTTTGCGATAGATCAAAACTATAAAAATGCGCAAATATTCTCTACTCCATACGGGAATATTGCATTTGTTATCGACCGTATTTTACTGCTTAATATCCTTCATGATTATTATGGGTTGAGCAAAGACAGTAATCATGTTGTCCCGGATGACACACTGCCGGTGACCAAAACCGAGGAGCGTCTGAAAAGTAAACTCGGGCTGGAATTAACGTCACTGGTTATCAGCAAAGAGACGTTTGGCGAAGACCTCGATATTAAAGTCGATTATTCGACGCTGATCAGTCAATGGTCGTGGTGCATCACCTTTACGCTCGAAGGTTATGACCACGGCAGCTTTACTGTGCTGCTCGACCATCGCCATGTCGATCAGATGCTGGCGTCCCTGCGTTCCCCGGACACCAGCCAGAACAGTGCGCCAAGCGCCCCCCTTAGCCCGGCTCAAATCGAGCGTCTGTTTGATACGCTGCCGCTGAAACTGAATGGTCGCCTGGCCAGCCTGAATCTGACCGTCGCGCAAATTGCCGACATCAAACCCGGCGACGTCATTCCCATCGCCATTAACGAGCCTTTACCGGTATTTATCGGCAAAGAACAGATTTTTGAAGCTTCTATTGCAGAAGATCGCAGCAAGTTGTTCTTGTGCGATATCTATGACAAAACCACCGAGAAACACTATGAGTGATGTGCAACACGATCTGAGTCAATCTCTCGATCTGGACGATTTAAACCTCAGCGATATGCCGCAGGAAGAGACTGTAGAAGGCAATATTCGCCTCGATTTACAGTCAGAAACCCGCAATGCGCCAATGACGGATATGCGAAAAATGGCGCTGTTCCGCCGTATTCCGGTGACACTGACGCTGGAGGTCGCCTCTGTCGATATTTCACTGGCAGAATTGATGACGGTAAACAGTGATTCCGTTATTGAGCTGGACAAAATGGCCGGTGAACCGCTGGACATCAAGGTCAATGGAATTCTGTTTGGCAAAGCGGAAGTGGTTGTACTGAATGATAAATATGGGCTGCGGATTATCGAGTTTAACGCCAAAGAGCTTGGTGAGTTGACGCGATGAATCAGCCGTTTTACAGAGGCGGCATCGCGCTGTTGCTGCTCCTGGGTTTGCTGTTTGCCCACCCTGCGCTGGCGGCAAATGGCGATGTTACCCTTTTCAGCACCACCACCACCGCCGCGGGCCAGGATTACAATGTTAAAATTGAAATTCTGATCCTGATGACCCTGCTCGGTCTGTTGCCGATCATGGTGCTGATGATGACCTGTTTTACCCGTTTTATTATCGTGCTGGCGATTTTGCGTCAGGCGCTGGGTTTGCAACAGAGTCCACCTAACAAAATCCTGACCGGTATCGCCCTGGCCCTGACGCTGCTGGTCATGCGCCCGGTCTGGACGACTATCTATAACGATGCGATCACCCCCTTTCAGAACGATGAAATCACCTTAAAGCAAGCATTAGCCAAAGCGGAAGCACCGCTGAAAAAATACATGCTGGCACAAACCAACAATAAAGCGATGGCGCAAATGATGAGTATCGCGGGTGTAGAGGGCGATGCCCGCGAGCAGGATTTAACCGTTGTCACGCCAGCGTACCTGTTGAGCGAGCTGAAAACCGCATTCCAGATTGGCTTTATGATTTACATCCCTTTCCTGGTCATTGATTTAATCGTCGCCAGCGTACTGATGGCAATGGGCATGATGATGCTCTCCCCGCTTATCGTATCGCTCCCCTTCAAGCTGATGCTGTTCGTTCTTTGCGACGGCTGGACGCTGATTGTCGGGACGTTGACGTCCAGCGTGCAGGGGCTATAGCGATGATGAATATGGACACCGCCGGAGACATTATGGCCTCAGGCATTCATCTGGTGCTGCTCATTTCCGCCGTGGCGATTGTTCCCAGCCTGATTGTCGGGCTGTGTGTCAGTATTTTCCAGGCAACCACCCAGATTAACGAACAGACGCTGAGCTTTTTGCCGCGTCTGGTCGTGACGCTGGGCGTGCTGATTTTTGCCGGGAAATGGATGCTGACACAGCTGGTAGACTTCACCACGCAGATCTTCCATCAGGCGGCGGGGCTGGTAGGCTAAACCGCGATGGGAATCGATATTCAGACGCTATTGACGCCGTTAATTGCCCTCGTGTTACCGTTTATTCGCATCCTGGCGTTTATCCAGTTTGCGCCAGTACTGGATAACAAAGCGTTTTCCCGCCGGGTTAAGATAGCCACCGCGCTTGCGTTGTCGGTGATTATCACGCCAATGCTGCCCAACAATGTCGTGCTCAGCGAACTGCTGTCGATGCGAAGCATTCTGCTGATTGGTGAACAGGTGCTGTGGGGCATTCTGTTTGCCAGCGCGCTCCAACTGGTGTTCGTCACCCTGCAAACTGCCGGGCACATTCTGTCGATGAATATGGGGCTGGGCATGGCCATGATGAATGACCCCATTAATGGCAACTCCACCACCGTCATTTCGCAGATTATCTATATTTTCTGCGGCCTGCTGTTTTTCATTATGGACGGGCATTTGCTGCTGGTGACGATTCTGTTTAAGGGCTTCAGCTACTGGCCTATTGGTCAGGCTATCAATCAGCCCACGCTCGCGCTTATCGCTCAGGGGCTGGGCTGGATAATGGCCTCCGCAACGCTTATTGCCCTGCCCACAACATTCGTGATGCTGATTGTTCAGGGCGGTTTCGGGCTGCTCAACCGCGTGTCTCCCACACTTAACCTGTTTTCTCTGGGCTTCCCTATCAGCATGCTGTTTGGGCTGCTGTGTATTTCGATGTTGGTCAGCAATATTCCCGATCACTATCTGAACCTGACCAATGAAATTCTGGCGAAACTCGACGCTGTGAGGGTGCATTAATGTCTTCTTCCAGTGGCGATAAAAGCGAAAAACCCACACCGGGGAAGCTGCGAAAAGCGCGCGAAAAGGGCGATATTCCCCGTTCGAAAGATCTCACCATGGCGGTGGGTCTGGTGACGTCCTTTTTCACGCTTGCCACCTTTTTGCCTTACTACCAGAAATTGATCGGCGAGTCATTTACCGCCGTGGGTGAAATGGGTGCGAAAATTGACGATCCTGGGGCGATTAATCAGTTTCTGCTGCTGAATGTCTGGATACTACTGCGCTTTATTGCCACGCTGACGCCCATTCCTGTCGCCTGCATTATTGCCAGCCTGATCCCTGGCGGGTGGATTTTTACACCGAACAAGCTCAAACCAGACTTTAAAAAGCTGTCGCCCATTAGCGGCCTTAAGCGTATTTTATCCGCCAGTCACTATACGGATGTCGGCAAGATGCTGCTCAAATGTGGCATTATTCTGGCCGTTATCTACACAATGGTGCATGACTCCATGCACGAACTGCTGTATCTGCAACGTCTTTATTTGCGACAGGCGATTACCCAGGGTTTTGACATTTTCCGCCACGTTGTCACCTGGTTCGTCGCCGTTATCGTCGTATTTTCATTGCTTGATGTTCCGCTCAGTAAATTCATGTTCACCCGAAAAATGCGCATGACTAAGCAGGAAGTTAAAGAGGAACATAAAAACAACGACGGTAACCCGCAGATTAAAGGCCGCATCCGCCAGCTCCAGCGACAGATGGCCATGGGGCAAATCAGCCGCACCGTTCCGACGGCAGATGTGATCATCACCAACCCGACTCACTACGCGGTGGCGCTGAAATATGATCCGCAGAAAGCTGAAGCGCCCTACATCGTCGCCAAAGGGATTGACGACGTGGCGCTGTGGATACGTGAAGTCGGTAGCGCAAACCATATTGAAGTGGTGGAGTTTCCACCGCTGGCACGCGCGGTGTATTACACCACGCGCGTAAACCAACAGATCCCGGCCCCGTTATTCCGTGCCATCGCCCACGTTCTGACGTACGTCATGCAACTGAAGTCCTGGCGGGCAGGTAACGTTGAGCAAAAACCCCATCTGAACAGGCAGATAATCATTCCTCAGGAGATAGTAAAAGCCAATGGCGAACAGTAAATTGCGCAATGCGCTCGGGGTGCTCCGTCAGGGGCACATCGGCGTACCGATCCTGCTTCTTTGCGTGCTGGCAATGGTTATACTGCCTCTGTCGCCGCTGATGCTGGACATCTTCTTCACCTTCAACATTGTCCTTGCGGTCATTGTGTTGCTGGTGTCAGTCAATATGCAGCGTCCGCTGGATTTCGCTATCTTCCCGACGCTGCTGCTTATCACGACATTGATGCGTTTGACCCTGAACGTTGCCTCAACGCGTGTAGTGCTGCTGCACGGTCATGAAGGTGAAGGGGCCGCCGGTAAGGTGATTGAAGCCTTTGGCCAGGTGGTGATTGGCGGTGATTTCGTGGTCGGCTTCGTGGTGTTTATCATTCTGATGATCATCAACTTTGTGGTCGTGACCAAAGGCGCCGAGCGTATTTCTGAAGTTTCCGCGCGCTTTACTCTCGATGCTCTGCCAGGTAAACAGATGGCGATCGACGCGGATCTGAATGCCGGGTTGATTAATCAGCAGCAGGCACGCACCCGCCGTCAGGAGGTCTCGAAAGAGGCTGATTTCTACGGTTCAATGGACGGTGCGTCTAAGTTCGTGCGCGGAGATGCAATTGCCGGGATCATGGTCCTTATCATCAACGTGATAGGCGGAATCTGCATCGGTATCTTTAAATACGATCTGGATGCCGGTCATGCGTTTCGTCAGTACGTTCTGCTGACCATTGGTGATGGCCTTGTTGCGCAGATCCCCTCCCTGCTGCTGGCGACAGCCGCAGCCATAATCGTTACCCGCGTAAGCGAAGGGAACGACGTCAGCGACGAAATTAAGACCCAGTTGCTGTCAAAACCTAAGGTGCTGTATACCGCCGCCTTTGTGATGTTCGTGCTCGCAATCGTGCCGGGAATGCCCCATATCGCCTTCCTGAGCTTTACAGCGCTGCTGCTGTTTGCCGCCTGGCGACAGAGTAAAGTGGTTCAACCCGCACAGCCCGAAAGCGAAATGGATGCACTTTCAGATGCGCTGATACCGGATGAGACACAAACGATAAGTTGGGACAGTATTCCGCTGGTTGAGCCCATTGGCCTCAACCTGGGATACAAACTGGTCAGCATGGTGGATGACACTAAAGGAAGTCCACTGTCGCAACGTATACGCGGTGTGCGGCAGGTTATTTCCGAACACTGCGGGGTCCTGCTCCCTGAAATCCGTGTGCGCGAAAACTTCCGCCTGAAACCGGCGCAGTACGCCATTCACATCAACGGTATTCGTACCGCGCTGGGCGAAGTCCATGCCGACAAGCTGATGGCTATCCCGGGGGCGGAACTCTATGGAGAGATCGATGGCGTGCTGGACATTGACCCAGCATACGGGATGGCGATTGTGTGGATTGATACGGAACAAAAGGCCAAAGCGTTAAATCTGGGGTATCAGGTGGTGGATTGCGCAAGCGTAGTGGCCACGCATGTCAATAAAATCGCCCGCGAACACCTGCCCGATCTGTTTAATTACGATGATATCACTCATCTCCACACCCGCCTGTCACAACAGGCTCCGAAGCTGGCGGAAGATTTGAATGCGGCGCTCAACTACAGCCAGTTGTTACGTATATACCGTCAGTTACTGCTGGAGCAGGTGTCGCTGAAGGATATCGTCACTATCGCTTCAACGCTGCTGGAAAGTGCGGCGGTGACGAAAGATCCGATCCTGCTGACATCCGATGTGCGCTTTGCTCTACGCCGGGCCATTGTCCACAATATCAATGGCGATCGCCCGCAACTTGTGGCGTATACCATTGATAATCAACTGGAGAATATGCTACTCGGCGCGCTTAATCAGGCACAGCAGGCCGGAAAAGTGGCGCTCGATAGCTTCCCGGTTGATCCCAATATTCTGACGCAATTGCAGAATACGATGCCGATGATCTACCAGCAGATGAAGGCAAAAAGTCTGCCACCACTGCTGCTGGTGACACCGCAGTTGCGCCCGGTAATTTCGCGCTATGGACGACTTTTTGCCAGCGGGCTGCATGTGCTTTCGTACAATGAAGTGCCTGACGATGCAGATTTGAATGTGGTGGGAACATTGGGATAAGTGTCGGTTGGGTAAGCACAGCGCTACCCAACGACATCCGCGCCGGAACACAATCTATTTATCCATAAACCGCAATTTCCACCCGGCAATCGTGCGGGTCATGGTACGCAGGTCATTTCCTTTGGTACTGAAATATTTCAGTACCAGCTTACCGTCTTTATCCGGCGCAACTCGCGCCGCCCAGATATCGCTTTTGGTATACATCACAATCGCCGTCTGACGGTTTGCCGCACCTCGTACCCACATTGAGACCACTGTCGCGCCAATGTTATCGATATCTTCCTGATAGATGTACACATTCGCCGTATCGACAAACTGCTGATAATCCTCGCCAACCAGCGTTCGGAAACGCTCGTCCATCTTAGGATCGGCAAAAATCGCCAGCGATAACAGCGTCGCTTTTGGACGCGGATCGCTGTCGGCACGTATATAACGCCCGTCAATAAACGCGCCGCTCGGCATGGAAAGACCACAGCTCCAGTCTGCATTACTGAATACCTGAAGCGCACCACTTTTACGTGGAATAAACAGCAGACGGCAGTTGCTGGTGTCTGCGATACGCTCGACAAGGGCCATTCCATTAACCTTGCGGGCTTCTGCAGTAAATTCATCTTTATTCAGTCCGGACCACACGCGAATATCCGTCGTAACCGACCATTCTGCGCTCCGGCTGAACTGGATAGTACCACCACTCATGTTGGAGACACTGGTGTTCCACCAGCGCCCTTCCCAGTCAAAATCTTCTGCTACATCAGAAACGGTACTAATACCTTCATAGTAGGCACGCTCGATACAGGCGTCTGTGGTGCAGTTTTCCAGAGAATCTTCCCACTGTGTATACCGTTTCTGGACATCCCTGGTATCGCCGTGTACCAGCATCGTACGATAAATCACGCTCATTGTGCTGTCGAGCCAGTGCAGGTTGTCGTTGCTGCAAATGGTATTTTCAAGCGGCGTCGATGCGCGCAGGCAGTTCACAGCAAACGTGCTGGTAGAGAAAAGCGAGAGGCTTAACAGTAAGCAATTAATCAGACGACAAATCATTTTGAATATTCTTTAACCAAAACTGTCGGCCATTTTGGCGAATACTGCTTTTATTTGCAATAAGTCACACAAATTAATTCAAAAAACAAATAACGCACGTCATCATTTAAGTCATCAGTCCAGCTTGCCGCTTATTAATTGTATGTATTCATAGTTGGAACGTTATGTTATGAAAATTGATAGCAGCAATTACACACTCTCAGTACTTTCCTCTACACTTCAACAAGATGATACAAAAAGGAAGCCACTAGGCATTTTGCGAAACAGCGGTCAGTACAGCCCGCAAAGCGGTTACTGGCAACTCTCCAGCACGGCGATCTCTGCCATTGTTAATTTAAAAAAAGGAGAGATGATGCCTTATTATCAGGGCGCACCTGTTAAGTGGACGTTAATTGAATATGATATGAGTAAAGAAACAGACATTTAAATGAACAACGAATATTACAATTATTTGTAATATTCCCTTAGTTTATTCTGACAGATAAAGCGGATGATGGACCTTTTGCGCATAATTGTCCTCACCGGGCGGAAAGAAGAAGGACGATCTGACCGACCACCTCCCTGAAGAACATAGCAGCGTCAAATGTAAAAAATTGATCCAGCCACTGTTTTTCGTAAAAAAGTGCTTGATACAAATCAACACATAACGATAATGATTATCGTTATCGACTTAGTTATCATTTTCATAACGGAACGCGCCTGGTATGAATAACACAGAAGAAGACCGGATAAAGCACAGCGCCTCGCCGTACCCTTCGCACGAGAAACGCTTGATTAGCAGCAAATTGTTGCTCGGCGACGAGGGTTCGGTGCTGATTGAGCACAATGGCCAACACTATCAACTGCGCCAGACGCAATCCGGCAAATTGATCCTGACTAAATAAATCATCCTATTTCGCCAGCCACCCAGGTGACTCCCAGGCAGCCAGCAATTTTTCATTTTCCTTATGGAGAGTTGTTATGCTACGCCCGCAATCCGCCCCGCTGCGCCCGACGCTGCTGGCCCTGACCATCGCCGGTATTCTGCCCGGCACCGCCTTCGCCGCCGGCGAAACAATGACCGTCACCGCCACCGGTAACGCCCGCAGCGCATTTGAAGCGCCCATGATGGTTAGCGTCATCGATACCGCCGAGCCTGAAAATCAAACCGCCAGTTCCGCGGCTGACCTGCTGCGCAGCGTGCCGGGGATTACGCTCGACGGCACAGGCCGCACCAACGGTCAGGACGTCAACATGCGCGGCTACGACCGCCGCGGCGTGCTGATTCTGGTGGATGGCGTGCGCCAGGGCACCGATACCGGCCACCTCAACAGCACTTTTCTTGACCCGATGCTAATCAAACGTATCGAAGTGGTACGCGGCCCGTCGGCGCTGCTGTACGGCAGCGGCGCGCTGGGCGGGGTCATATCATACGACACGGTAGACGCCAAAGATCTGCTGCGCGAAGGTCAGAACAGCGGCTACCGCGTCTTTGGCACCGGGGCGACGGGCGATCACAGCATCGGCATGGGGGCCAGCGCCTTTGGCCGCACGGATACGCTTGATGGCATCGTTTCCTGGTCGAGCCGCGATCGGGGCGATCTGCGCCAGAGCGATGGCTTTACCGCACCAAACGACGAATCGATCAACAACATGCTGGCCAAAGGTAGCTGGAAAATCGACGATGCGCAGACGTTAGGCGGATCGTTCCGCTACTACAATAACAAATCGCAGGAACCGAAAAATCCGCAGAGCAGTGAAGCCTCTGACAGCAGCAACCCGATGACCGATCGTTCCACCATTCAGCGCGATGCGCAGCTCACCTATAAACTTGCGCCGCAGGGCAACGACTGGCTGAACGCCGACGCAAAAATCTACTGGTCGGAAGCGCGGATTAACGCACAGAACATCGATAACACCGGGGAATTCCGCAAGCAAACCACTAAAGGCGGCAAAGTCGAAAACCGCAGCCGTCTGTTCAGCGACTCATTCGCCTCTCACCTGCTGACCTACGGCGGGGAATACTATCGCCAGGAGCAGGAACCCGGCGGCGTTACCACCGGTTTCCCGGAAGCGAAAATCGATTTCAGCTCCGGCTGGATCCAGGACGAAATCACCCTTCGCGACCTGCCTGTTACCCTGCTCGGCGGCACGCGTTATGACAACTATCGCGGCAGCAGCGACGGCTACGACGATGTGGATGCCGATAAATGGTCATCCCGCGCAGGCATGACCGTCAGCCCAACCGACTGGCTGATGCTGTTCGGCTCTTACGCCCAGGCCTTCCGCGCGCCAACGATGGGCGAGATGTACAACGACTCGAAGCACTTCTCCATCGGTAGCTTCTACACTAACTACTGGGTACCGAACCCGAACCTGCGCCCGGAGACCAACGAAACGCAGGAGTACGGTTTTGGTTTGCGCTTCGACGACCTGATGCTGGCCAACGATTCCCTCGAATTCAAAGCCAGCTACTTTGATACCAAAGCGAAGGATTACATCTCTACGGCGGTCGATTTCGCGGCGGCAACGACGATGTCCTATAACGTGCCAAACGCCAAAATCTGGGGCTGGGATGTGATGACCAAATATAGCGCGGACCTGTTCAGCCTCGACGTGGCCTACAACCGCACGCGCGGGAAAGACACTGACACCGGGGAGTATATCTCCAGCATCAACCCGGACACGGTGACCAGCAAGCTGAATATTCCGGTGGCGCACAGCGGTTTCTCGGTCGGCTGGATTGGGACGTTTGCCGACCGTTCCACCCACGTCAGCAGCAGCTACAGCAAGCAGCCAGGCTATGCGGTTAACGATTTCTACGTCAGCTATGAAGGCCAGCAACAACTGAAAGGCGTCACCACCACGCTGGTGCTGGGCAACGCCTTTGATAAAGAGTACTGGTCGCCGCAGGGCATTCCGCAGGACGGGCGCAACGGGAAAATTTTCGTAAGTTATCAGTGGTAACGACATCGCCCCGGTTCGCCGGGGCTTCATCTGGAAGGAAGAGACAATGAATCACTACACACGCTGGCTTGAGCTAAAAGAACAAAACCCAGGTAAGTACGCGCGTGACATCGCAGCATTAATGAATATCAGCGAGGCAGAGTTAACCTTTGCCCGCGTGGGCCATGACGCGATGCGTCTTGCCAGCGACGTGCGCGACATTCTTGCCGCGCTGGAAGCCGTTGGCGAAACCAAGTGCATCTGCCGTAACGAATACGCGGTACACGAACAGGTTGGCGAATTCACTAACCAGCACCTGAGCGGCCATGCGGGGCTGATCCTCAACCCTCGCGCCCTTGACCTGCGCCTGTTCCTGCACCAGTGGGCCAGCGTTTTCCACATCAAAGAGATGACCGCGCGCGGCGAACGCCAGAGCATTCAGTTCTTTGACCATCAGGGCGATGCGCTGCTGAAAGTCTACGCCACCGAGCGCACCGACATGACCGCATGGGCCGATGTGCTTGCGCGCTTTGTCATTAGCGACAATGCAACTCTGGTGCTGAAACCCGTAGAAGAAGCCGCCAGTGAAAGCCACGCCGACGCCGCAACCGTTGATAGCGAGTGGCGTGCGATGACCGATGTGCACCAGTTCTTCACTCTGCTGAAGCGCCACAACCTGACGCGTCAGCAGGCATTTTCGCTGGTCGGCGACGATCTCGCCTGCAAAGTACCTAACAGCGCGCTGGCACAGATTCTCGATAACGCGCGTCAGGACGCCAACGAAATTATGGTGTTTGTCGGCAACCGTGGCTGCGTGCAAATCTTCACCGGCGTGGTGGAAAAAGTGGTGCCGATGAAAGGCTGGCTGAATATTTTCAACCCAACGTTCACGCTGCATTTGCTGGAAGATCATATTGCCGAAAGCTGGGTCACTCGCAAACCGACCGCTGACGGCCACGTCACCAGCCTGGAAATTTTCGCCCACGACGGCACGCAGATTGCCCAGCTTTACGGTCAGCGAACCGAAGGCCAGCCGGAACAGACACAGTGGCGCAAACAGATTGATGCACTCACGGCGGAAGGGCTGGCAGCATGAAAAAATGGCTCGCTCTGCTGGTCGCCCTGCCCGTCGCGGCGCTGGCAGCTCCGCAGGAGAAGATCGTCGCCCTGGGCGGCGACGTGACCGAGATTGTTTACGCACTCGGGGCGCAATCTTCGCTTGTCGCGCGTGACAGCACCAGCCAGTGGCCGCCGGAAGCGGCCAAACTGCCGGATGTGGGTTATCTGCGCCAGCTCAATGCAGAAGGTATTCTGGCGATGCGCCCAACGCAGGTGCTCGCCAGCCAGCAGGCACAACCGTCGCTGGTGCTCAAACAGCTTGAGCAGAATAAGGTGCAGGTGATCAGCGTGCCGAGCCGTAACTCACTCAGCGTGATTGACGAAAAAGTGCAGGTCATCGCCAAAGCCACGCACCGTGAAGCCGAAGGCGAAACGCTGCGCAACAGCGTGCGTCAGGCCATTGCTGCGCTGCCCACCACGCCGCTCGATAAAAAAGTGCTGTTTATTCTCAACCACGGCGGCATGAACGCGATGGCCGCCGGGCAGCAGACGGCGGCCGATGCGGCGATTCGCGCGGCCGGGTTAACGAATGCGATGCAGGGCTTTGCCCGCTATCAGCCGCTGTCGCAGGAAGGCGTGATCGCAAGCCAGGCCGATCTGGTGGTGATCCCCGCCGACGGTTTAGCGGCGATTGGCGGCGAAGCGAATCTGTGGAAGCTGCCGGGGCTGGCGCAAACGCCTGCCGGGAAGCATAAACAGGTTCTGGCGATAGACGATATGGCACTGCTCGGGTTTAGCGTGCGTACGCCGCAGGCGATTCAGCAGTTGCGTACCAAAGCGGAGTCGCTGCCCTGATGTCACGGCGGATCACCCTCTCTCTCATTACGCTGGCACTGATGCTGGCGGTGGGGACGCTGGCGGCAAGCGGTTTTGGCGCGTTGCGCCTGCCGCTCAGCCTGCTGTGGAATAACAGCGATGACGCGCTGCGGCAAATCTGGTTCACCATTCGCCTGCCGCGCGTACTGCTGGCGCTGGTGGTCGGCGGCTCGCTGGCGCTGGCGGGCTGCGTGATGCAGGGGCTGTTCCGCAATCCGCTGGCCGATCCGGGCCTGCTCGGTATCAGCAGCGGTGCGGCGCTCGCGGTGGCGCTGTGGGTGGTATTACCGCTGACGCTGCCGCCGCTGATGATGCTTTACGCACCCATGTTCGCGGCCTTTTTTGGCGCGCTGGCGGCGACGGTGGTTATCTTCCTGCTGAGTCGCCAGCGCGACAGTTCTCTGTCGCGCTTGTTGTTAGTCGGCATCGCCATTAACGCCCTGTGCGGCGCGGCAGTCGGCGTGCTGTCGTGGGTGAGCAACGATGCACAGCTGCGCCAGCTTTCTCTGTGGGGGATGGGCAGCCTGGGCCAGGCACAGTGGTCAACGCTGCTGACAGTCGCCTCGCTGATGGTGCCCACCGTGTTTGTTATCTGGCGTCTCGCCGCCGCGCTGAACTTGCTCCAGCTCGGCGAAGAAGAGGCGCACTATCTCGGCGTGGACGTGCAATCGGTTCAACGACTGTTGCTGGTATGCAGCGCCCTGCTGGTTGCCGCCGCCGTGGCAGTAAGTGGTGTAATTGGCTTTATCGGCCTGGTGGTGCCGCATTTAATCCGCATGTGGCTCGGCGCCGATCACCGTGCCGTTATCCCCGGTTCGGTTCTCGCGGGCGCTTTACTGCTGCTGATTGCCGATACCTTTGCCCGCACGCTGGTGGCACCTGCGGAGATGCCGGTCGGCCTGCTGACCAGTATTCTCGGCGCGCCGTGGTTTTTATGGCTGATTTTCCGTCGCGGAGGGCAACATGGCTGATTCACTGAGCGTGAAAAATCTCCACTACCGCGTGGCAAACCGGTTGATCATTCGTGATGTGTCGCTCAGCCTTGAACGCGGTGAACTGTTGACGCTCATCGGCCCCAACGGCGCGGGAAAATCGACGCTACTGCGCCTGCTGACCGGGTATCTTGCGCCTGCGGGCGGTGAGCGCTGGCTGGCTGGAAAAACGCTGGAGAGCTGGGAGGCTAACACGCTTTCACGCCAGCGTGCGGTGATGCTTCAGCAAACGCAGATGGGCTTCGACTGGCCGGTTGAAGCGGTGATTGGCATGGGGCGCATACCGTGGACACCGCAGCCGGAAAACGCCGTGATTCAGCAGGTGATGCAGCTAACCGAATGTCTGCCGCTGGCGGGCCGGCGTTATGCGTCGCTCTCCGGCGGTGAGCAGCAGCGCGTACAGCTGGCGCGAGCGCTCGCGCAGCTGTGGAGTGAGGATTCGCCACGCGGCTGGCTGTTTTTGGATGAGCCCACCTCGGCGCTGGATCTGTTCCATCAACAGCATCTGCTGCGGTTGTTAAAACGGCTGACCCGGCAAGGCGATCTTCACGTGTGCGTGGTGCTGCATGATTTAAATCTGGCCGCGCTGTGGGCCGACAGAATTGTGCTGCTGTATGACGGAATGATTGTTTCGCAGGGCACGCCTGATGAGGTGTTACAGGCGGAGACGCTGGCGCGCTGGTACGGCGCGGAGGTGCAGGTACGGACGCATCCCGAATGCGATGCGCCGCAGGTGTTTTTAGCCCGGTGACATTGCCGGGAGGCGCTGCGCTTGCCCGGCCTACAACATCATGCAAATGCAATATATTGCAGAGACCGCGCAGGCCTGATAAGCGAAGCGCCATCAGGCAAAAAACAGAAGGGAGCCGAATGGCTCCCTTCTGTACTTCCGGCCTTACCAGCCGTATTTCACCCCCAGCATCCCCTGGGTGTCGCTGTAGCCCTTGTCGCCCATCTGCACGCCCACGTTGCCCCACACGCTCAGGTTTTGACTCAGCTTTCCTTCCACACCCGTGCGCACTTCGCCCAGGTTGCGCGAGCCGTCGCGGCTGACGCGTACCCCGTCCATCCGCACGCCGTAGGTTTCACTGTTGTAAATCCAGTTCGCCTCCACGTACGGCTGGAACTCGCGGCCTTTCCCTTCATCCAGCTTATTATGACTGTTGAGGAAGGTCTTCACGCCCAGACGCGTCTGCACGTTGCCGTCGCCTTCGCTGCGGATACGCGTGCCGTCATGACGGGTGTGCGCATCGTCCTTCACGCCCATCCACGTCACCTGCGCCTGCGGCTGTACGTACCAGCTGTTCAGCGTGCCCGCGCTGCCGCTGAACTCGCCCGCCTTCAGCGTGTACCCCGCTTCCAGCGAGGCCGTCAGCCCCTTCGACCGGTAGTCGTCGCGCTCGCGGTTGTCCGCTTCCACGCTGCTGTCGAACCAGCTGTACAGCAGCCAGCTGTCCACGTACGCCCCGCTGCGGTCGGCTTCGTTCTGGTACCACGTGCCGTACACCCCGGCGCTGTAGCCGCTGATACGCCCGTCAGAGTCATAGCCCGCCCGATCGCTGCGGGTGTTACTGTGCGCGTTGGCGTAGCCGCCCATCACGCCCAGGTGGAAACGGTCCTGCCCGCTGGTGCTCCACTGCGCCACTTCCCCGCCCACCTGTAACACGTAGCGGTTGCTCTGCGTTTTCAGCTGACCGTCGCCCGCCTGCGAACGTTCATGCCCGCCGACGTGACGCATCCACAGGCTGCCCGCGAAGCTCTCCTCGTCATGCAGCCCTTCCGTGTACTGCGCCTCGCCCAGACGGTCGTGCAGACGGTGCGTGAAGAAGCTGTTGGCCGTCGCCAGGTTGCTGATGTAGCTCCCCGCTTCCGGGCGCAGTACCGATGGCCCGGTCGGGTCGACAATCGGCGGCTGTGCCGGCGTGACGCCGCTCCACTTACTGGTCAGATACCAGTTCGCGGCGTTATCGCCCTGCCCTTTCGCCAGCGTGTACACCCATGCGCCCGCTTCCACCGTGCCGGTGGTCAGGGCGAAGTTACCCGCCGAGTTGCCGCCCACGTTCACCAGTTCAATACCGTTGGTCGTCTGCGCCCCCAGGCCGCCGACGTTGTTCACCTGCACGCGGGTATTTCCTGAAGTGTCGCCCTTCACCGTCAGCTTATCAGTGGCCGACTGGTCATCGCCCAGCTCGGTATTGAAGGCCATCAGGCCGTTATTGCCCGTGTAGTTGCCGTTCACCACCAACTGGTTGCCCGGCTGTGCGCCAGGCTGGTTCATCAGCACCGTGCCGCCGTTATGCAGGTTGCCGCCCACCGTGGTCTGCGCCACCGCCAGCGTGCCGCCCTGACGGATATCCATATCCCCCGCCGTGCTGCCGAAGCCCGAGAGCATCGCCCCGTCGTGGATATTCACCTGCTGGCTCGCCATCGCCACTGCGCCGTCTGCATCCGCGCCGAGCGCCAGCACGCCGCCGGCGATGTCCGTGGTGCCGGAATACGCCGCCGAATCTGCCGTTAACGTCAGCGTACCGCTGCCCTGTTTATTCAGATTGCCGCTGCCGGAGACCGCATGGCTCAGCGTCCAGTTGCTGTCGGTAGCCACCGTCAGCAGGCCGTTATCCGTAACGCCAGCCGTACCGAGGTTCGCCGCGTCCGTGACCGTCATGGCGCTGTCCGCCTCGATACGGAACTGACCGCTGAAACTCTGGTTGTCGCCGGACACCGCCACAGCCGAGGCCTGCGCCACGTCAACAATGCCCGCGCCGCTCAGGCTGTTGAGCAGCGTCCCGGTGACGCCATTCAGCGTCAGGGTGCCGTCATCAATCACGTTGCCGCTACCCACGCCCTGCGCATCGTTCAGCACCACTTCCGCTGCATTTTCGATGGTGGTGGTGGCACTCAGACCCGCGTTCGCCCCGTCAATGGTCAGCACGCCGCCCGCCACGCCGAGATTACCCGCCCCGGTGAGGCTGCCCTGGCTGGTGCCGCCGTTCTGCAGCGTCAGGCTGCCGCCGTTGAGCGCCAGCGTGGAGCCTGCTTCTCCGGTGAGCCTGCCCGCCGTCTGCGTGGTGCCGTTCAGGTCGGCAAGAGCACCGTCACTGATAACCAGCGCCGAGGTGTTGCCCAGCGCGCCGTCCGCATCGGTACGCAGCGTGCCCGCCTGCACCTGCGTTTCGCCGCTGTAGCGGTTACTCGCGTTCGACAGCGACACCAGCCCGGCGGTATTGATGCCAAGATTCCCCTCACCGGAGATAGCCGCCGACATATCTGCCGCCGCCCCCTGCGCCCCGGCGTGCTCTGCCAGCACCAGCGTCTGCCCGGCATGGATATCCAGCGCCTTCAGGCCGTAGTTGACGTACAGGCCATCGCCCGGCGCGGTGGTCAGGCGGAAACCGTAATCCCCGTCCGCCACCACATCACCGTTCTGCGCAATGGCGATGCGTTCATCTTCCGCCACCGGGTCGCCGTTCTGGTCCGTCAGCGTCAGCGCACCGCCGGAGCCGGTCACCTCCTGCGCATGCACCAGCAGCACGCTCACATTGGTGTCATCCTGCTCCAGCAGATTCAGCGTGGTATCCGGGTTAGCCGCGCCCGGATCGTTCCACGGGTTCGCCACCGTGACCTGTACCGTGCCCGTATCCGCCGTCAACATGCCGGTCTGAATCGCGCCCTGCGCCTGGGTACTGGCGGGGATTTCAGTGTTGAAAATCAGTTTGCCGCCGTTGAGATGCAGGCCGCCAATCTGCTGCACGCCGTCGCCGACGGTGGTGGTGTTACCCGCATCCAGCTTCAGCGTCGCCTGCGTCAGCGCCAGAGTGTTATCGCCAGAAAGATCGAAGGTGCTGTTTTTGAGTTCTGCCGTACCGGTATACGCATTGCCGGTGGTATCAGCGAAGTTAAAGGCGTTATCCGCACTGGCAAGGTCAACCTGCAGCAGGCCGCTGCCGGTAAGCGCGTTGCTCAGGGTGTAGTCGCCAGAAGCTTCACTGGCGCCCGTCACCGATAGCGTACCCGCGTCGGCAATATTCACCGCGCTGCTGCCCAGCCCGGTGTTGCCGGTGCTGGAGTGCGAGGCCACGGTAAGCGTGCCGCCGTTCACCTGCGTGCGCCCGCCGTAGCTGTTTTCAGCGGTAAGGACAGTGTGACCCGCGTCCTGAATGACCGCGCCATTCTCGCCTGAGATCAGCGGATTAAAGACATAGCCCGTCGCAGAATCATCGGTGTGGTTAAAGACCAGCGAACCGTTGCCGTCACCAAACTCAACGCTGTCGGTGCCGGTGAGATGCCCGGCGACCGCCGCGATATCCTCATGCGCCGCGCCGATGTTGAGCGAGCCGGTGCTTCCTTCAGCCAAACCCAGCAAGACGCTTCCATTCGTCAACGCCAGCGTGCCTTCATTGCTGAGCGTCACTGCGCCATCGCCGTGTGCGCCGATATCGATGGTGGTGCCTCGCAGCAGTGAACCTTCGCCATCCACATTCACGCGGCCCAAAGCACGATCGTTAGTCCCGACGCTAATCGCATCTTCGCCGTTAACCTGGCCACCCGAGGCAATATTGAGCGTGCCGTTGCCCGTTACACCTATCTGTAAGTTACTCGCGACGTTCCACTGTCCCTTGGTATTCACGTTGACCGTGCCTGTGCCGTCAAAATAGGTTGCGACCTGCCCGGTAGAAGCAGTATTAACGACGCCAGCATCGGTGATATTCAGGGTTCCCTGCCCCGCATGGCCCACACGTAAAGCAGCAGAGTTCATCACCGCGCCCGCGCCGTTCACATTCAGCAGTCCGACCCCGGTATTATTGACCCCCACAGTGGTACCGCCTGCGGTAACCGTGCCTTCGCTCGCAATATTGAGCGTGCCGTTCCCCCAATCACCTATCATCAGGGTTTGCGGGCTGTTACCCGCCGAGACGACATTCCATTGGCCTTGGGTGCCCACGTTCACGACGCCGACACTGTCATCCACATCGCCGATGGTCGCCGTCGAGGACGTGTTCACTTCAGCGGCATCACTGATATTGAGGGTTCCAGCGCCTCTCTCGGCGATGATGATTTCAGCGGTATTGAGTTGGGAGCCTTCGCCTTTGACATCCACTTTCCCCGTGGCCATTTCCCAGCGCGCCAGCGAGACGTCTCCGGCATCCACTTTACCGCCGCTGGCAATGTTCAGCGTACCGTTGCCGCCAGTGCCGACGACCAGCGTTTGCGCGCTGTCGCTAGCATTTGTCAGATTCCACTGACCGTTCTCTGTAACACTGACTACGCCGACAGAATCGCCATTAAGCCCGATCGCGCTTGCGCCAGTGCTCTGCACGACGGCAAGGTTGGAGATAGACAGGTTGCCTGTTCCAGAATCGGCAACAACCAGTTCGGCGGTGGTCATTTTCGATTCTTCGCCGTCAACGGTAACGATGCCCTGCGCGTCGGCTCGCGAGCCAATGAAGGTATTTCCCGCGATGACCTTCCCTGCGCTGTTGATGTTGAGCGTGCCGTAACCCCGCTCCCCCACTAATAACTGCTGGTTATTAAGCACCTCCCACTCGCCGCCGGTTGACACCGTCACAGTGCCCGTTCCCGTTGCGCTGCGGGCAATAGTGCTGTTGCCATTGCTGTAGACAACGCCGGAATCGGAAATGGTCAGTTCACCCTCGCCATAATCACTGACGCGCAGGGAGGTGGTTGTGAGTACGGAACCGCTCCCCGACACGGTGGCTGTGCCCTTGCCATCCTCAAAGCTTCCAAGTGTCATCACACCTGATGTAACGCTGCCGTTTGAATGAATATCCAGATTCGCCGTACCGTTATAACCAATATTCAGGCTTTGTAATTGACTCGCATCGTTAATCAGATTCCAGCTGCCGCTATCCGTCACGGTAACCAGCGCCGTGACGTCAGCCTCAGACGCAATAATGACATTCTGCGCAGAGGTTATATTTCCCTCATTACGAATATTCATCATGGCGTTGCCTTGCCAACCAATAATCATCGCTTCGGTATTAAGTTGGGAGCCCTTTCCATTAACGTTTAAGGTTCCATTCCCTCCGTCACGATATCCCAGGATAGTTCGGCCTGCGCTTACCGTGCCGCCGTTAAGGATATTCAACGTTCCGGTGCCGCTATTACCAATGGAAAACTCATTCTGCCCCAGCTCCCAGATACCTGAGCCAGTTACCGTCGCTGTGCCAACTGCATTGGCATTTGCCCCAATAGTAGAAGAGCCGTTAATACTGGTTATGGCACCGTTATCATTAATGGTCATTGTCCCGGCGCTATTACTTCCGACAACCACACGTTCAACCGTCAGGGCATCGCTATAGGTGTGACTATCGCCATTATCGATCGTGAGAACTTCAGCCTGCACTGTGCCGGATAGCGCCAGCATGACCAGCAGTGACAGAGGACGAAAAGATTTAACGCTCAGCGCAGCGTATCCCGGTGAAACTGTTACTGCTTGCTGAACAGATGTGGTTTTACCCAGTCGCCGAGTATGCTCCGAGCAAACCTGATAAACACGTAAGGTGCAATTCCAGACAACGCGGTAGATCTTATTCATTATTATTACTCCTTGTTTTGTTGCTCTCACAGGCAATACCAGCAAGTCCACTGACCTTTTGACAGGCGAGCAGAAGCCGAAAACGCTTAAAAGCGTTATATTTCAGTGCAATGCATTCATTCCCTTTACTTATTTATCTTATAAATACGCCACATCAAAATAAGACAATAAGAAAGAACGAGTATTAATACTCATTCCAGAGTGGTGAGATTTTTATTTCAGTTCAATACGAAACCTCCCCCTCAGAAGGCGGCGACTTACTTAACCTGTTAATAAAAATGACGACCCAGTTTCACATCGTCAAAAAAAGCTGTCAACATAGCCACAACGAAGAAAACATTGAATTAATAACATTAAGAAACCATTTAGAAGAAAAATTCTCATCCTTCACTTTTATAAAAAGCAAGCGCTGCGTTTAGCACATTAATCGCTACAACTAGCACTCAGAAATTTAAATGCGCATTTAGGATTTACACACCTAAAAATACTATTTTCACAACATTTACCAACAGCACAAATTGCTAAATATGGCGAATTAACGACCAACTATTGATTAGTCATGAGAATGAGTCGCTTTTCTGCGACTTTCGAATTACAGAAACATTAGCTTCCGAGTAAAAATGTTTGTTTGCGCAGACAGATTTCAACATTGCGCAATCTTGCCACCGCCCGCTTACCGTCAGAGCGCGCCATTCCTGGGTTGTTAGCAATATTCAGTAACAAATGAAATGCTATTCCCATTCTTAAATTGCACTTAAGATGCGCATTGTTAACTATAAGAATCCTAATTAGTTAACTAATCAATTATTTTACAACCCATAACACTTAAACAACACTTAAGACTACGAACTTATAGCAGGGGCAAAATGGAATTTAGGGTAATGCTCAAATCGTATTTCGAGCAGGTCAGATGCAAGTCAGATTTCCTTACTTTTTTAACAGAGCTCCAGCGCAATAACGTTTCCTACTACATCTATTTTGTGGCGACAGGAAACGTCAAGGTGATAACGACATCAGATAATTACGTATCCGTTGAAGGTCGCCAGGGGATTATCAAAATAAGCGCAAATGCCAGTAAATTTTTAACACGCGTGGCGGCGAAAAGACACTTCGCGGGAAGAACATCGTATGAACAGTATTGTTTAGAGTTAGCGAACGCGGGTGTGTTTAAGTGGATCGTTGATTTAAATGAAAATATGCGATTTTACTGGTCAAAGGATAACCGGCTGCTTTACTGCGAAAATGTTCTTCCCGTCCCCAAAGCAACGCTTCAGACCGAACTGGAAAAGTAGCACTTTTTCACCCTCATGCGTGTGTGAGCTTCACTGCGAAAGCGTGGAGCTTGCCTCTTTTTGCAAAGAATAGGTAAAAGCGAGATCTTACGCATTACTTATGAGCGTATAAATGTATACTCCTATGAGATTAGAACCTGTTTCTCCGGCTCTGTGGGCACTCATTTAACGTCGCATGGAAAAAGCATGACCAAAACAGACAAGCATAACCGATGGCTTAATGCTGACCCTCGCATCATCTACTCTCTCGTCGTACGTCGCTATTTCGCTGAAATGAAAACAAAAATCGAAATCGCCGAGGAGATTGGCGTCTCGCGCTTTAAAGTTGCTCGTCTGATTGATGAGGCGATTGAGAAAGAGTATGTGAAGTTCATCTTCCCAAAACAGCAGGCGCTGGATGAAGAGATCGCCCAAAAATTGTGTACCAAATATCAGCTCAAAAGCGCGGTTGTACTGTCAGTTTCAGAGTCGTGGTCCGGTCAGGATGAGCTGAACGAAAAGCTGGGCGGCATCACCGCCTCCTTTCTCAGTGAAACGCTTAAAGAGGGAATGAAGGTGGGTATCGCGTGGGGCAAAGTGCTGTCACAGACGGTTAGCCAGCTCACTTCACTTCCTCCCCTGGACGTTATTCAGCTCTCCGGCGTACATCCGGGCATTGAGTTTAGCCAGGGCCCAATTGATATCATTCATAAAATTGCCGCCATCTCGCAGGGGAAAGCACATCCCATGTATGTGCCGATGTGGGTGGAAGACGAAAGCCTGGCGAACAAACTGGCGCAGGATCCTGCGGTGGTCGATACGCGCCAATACTACCCACAGCTGGACGTGGTGATCACCGGGATCGGTGCGTGGAAATCTGGCTCATCCAGTCTGTGTAAAATCTTTCCCGAATCGTGGTGCGAGACACTTTACAAGCAAGATATCGCCGCCGATATCTGTATCACGCTGGTGAACAGCAAAGGAGATGTGTTATCCAGTCCGATGAATCGTCTCGGCCTTGGGATCACCGCCGATCAGCTACGCAAAACCAAAACCGTCATCGGCGTGGCCGGTGGCGAAGAGAAGTATGATGGCATCGTCGCATCGCTGCGCTCGGGCCTGCTTAATGTTTTGATCACCGATTTCGACACCGCAATTAAGCTTCTCGACTAACCACCAGCCATTCCTGTTATCAATAATACCGGGCTGACCACCCGGTATTTTGCCATCTGCTTTGATCCTGCTTGATCGCCTTTAATTCATTTCAATTTTAACGTTTGCACATATGAGCGAGAATATTTTCGCCCTAATGATGTTTTCTGTGATCCGGATTTCACTTCTGGATCTTGCCCGTTTTCGCGCCTGATGCGCTGCGCTATACCATACTCATATGAACAACATTAACGCTCATATGAGCAACTGGTTACACGGTAAGGAGAAGCGGTGAGCGAATTTACTATCAGCGTGACGGATGGAACATCGTGCAAAAACTATGACGAGGTTCGGACCTTCATCTTTAACAGCCTTCGTGAGCAAGACATCGTGAAAGCCTCCTGGCTGGACGCGTTGCGCGAACGCGAAGCGGAGTATCCCACCGGGATTGCGCTTGATGGGTATGCGGTTGCCATCCCCCACTGCGCCAGCGAAAACGCCAACCGCCCCGCGGTGTTTATTGTCCGGGTACCGGAAGCGGTAGAGGTTGATGAAGCCGATGGCGACGGCAAGCTGTGGGTAAATCTGATCATCAGCCTGGTGGTGACCGATCCGGCGGATCAGCTGCAAATGCTGAAATCACTTTTTAACCATCTTCAGATAGAAGATTTCTATCAGAAACTACTGAACCTTCCTGCAAAGGAAGCCGAAGCGCTGTTTATTTCCACCATCATCCACTAACTCTTTCGGAGCGTTTTATGATCAATATTCTCGTTGCCTGCGGTAGCGGCGTTGCCACCTCCACACTGGCTGCTGATGAAGTGAAATCCGTTTGTGCAGAGTACGGTATTTCCTTGTACAAAATTAATAAATGCAGCATGAGCGAACTCTCTTCAGAGATGGCGAATGCCGACGTGGTGTTAACCACCAACAACTACAAAGGTGATATCGGCAAACCGCATATGAGCGTTGCCGGATTTATTACCGGCATTAATGAAGGCGCGCTGCGTAAGAAATTAGGCGAGTTGTTACAGGGTCTGGCCAACGCGTAAAACCTGAGAGGGCAGCAGAGATGGAAACATTAAAAAGTATAATGGAAACCATCACCAGCATGGGAGCGACGGCCATTCTCCCATTGGTGATCTTTATTTTAGGTCTGGTTTTTCGCATGAAGGTCGGTGCGGCGATTAAATCCGGTATCACTGTCGGAATCGGTTTTATTGGCCTCGGATTAGTCGTCGGCCTGTTGAATACGGCACTGCACCCAGCCATTGAATACTATTCAAAAATCGGCAGTGGTTTTACCGTTGCGGATATCGGATGGCCTGCGGTAGGCGCTGCTGCATGGGTAGCGCCATTCGCCGCGATGGTTATTCCGATTGGGATTATCTTAAACCTTGTACTGGTGCGACTGAAATTAACCAAAACATTAAACGTCGATATCTGGAACTACATGCACTTCTTAGTTCCCGGCGCCCTGGCTTACTTTGTATTTGATAGCTTCTTTATTGGCCTTGGCGTCGCAGTTGCCCTGAGCGTCATCGCCCTGTTTATTGGCGACCTGATTGCCCCACGCTGGCAAAAATATTACGGGCTGGAAGGCACAACCTGTACCACCATGATCCACATCGGCTGGACGCTGCCCTTCGCCTGGCTGGTCAATAAAGTCATCGACTATATTCCGGGCCTCAACAAACTGGACGTTGACCTGGAGAGTGTACAAAAACGCTTAGGCGTATTCGGCGAACCGGCGATTATCGGCGTGATTGTCGGCGCACTGCTCGGATTACTGACCAAACAAGACATCACCAAAATTGTCCCGATGGCGATGGGCATCGCCGGGGTCATGGTGCTGCTGCCAAAAGTGGTTGGCATCCTGATGGAAGGCCTGAACCCCATTGGCAAAAGCGCAAAAGAGATTATGCAAAAGCAGATGGGGAAAGATGCTGAGCTGAATATCGGTATGGACTGCGCGCTAGCCCTTGGCGACCCGGCAACGGTTACCGTCACAGTGATTACTATTCCGTTAACCATGCTGTGCGCGCTGGTGCTACCGGATATCAAAATCTTCCCGATTGGCGTGCTGATGTCGATTATTTACATGACCACCATGACGGTCATGGTCAGCAATGGTAACGTGATTCGCTCAATTATTTCCACCCTGCTGTTCTGCATTGTGGTGATGTATTTAGGCGGTTATGTCGCTCCCGGCGCAACCCAATTCCTCAACGGCGCAGGTGTTGGCTTAAACGGCCAGGGAACCGATTTTGTCTTAACCGGACCTTGGGAAATTCTCACCTACTGGTTAAGCACAGTATTTCACTAGTCAATTTTAATGGAGCGGTACTCAAATGGCACAGATATTACCATCAATATTTGGTGCAGATATTTTACGTCTGCGAGATGAAATTACTTTCTTAGAACAAGAGCAAACACAAATATTACACGTAGATTTAATGGACGGTACCTACGTCAGTAATATTGCTTTCGGCCCCAACCAGATTGCCGCCATGAAAAAGGCCAGCGCTATGGTATTTGATGTTCACATGATGCTGGCGAACCCGGAACGACATATTGACGATGTCATCAAAACCGGCGCAGAGATGATCTCCGTACATTATGAATCGACGCCGCATGTGCACTATATTTTGCAGAAAATTAAAAAGGCCGGACGCAAAGCCGGCGTGGTGCTGAACCCCGGAACACCTGAAAGCGTTATCGAATATCTGCTTGATGGTATTGATTATGTGTTGATTATGACCATTAACCCCGGTCAGCCAGGGCAAACCTTTATCGAGAAAAGTCTGGAGAAAATCCGCAATACTAAAAAAATGGTCGCCGGGCGAAATATTCAAATTGAAGTAGATGGCGGCGTAAATATTGAAATTGCCAAAAAGGTAAAAGAGGCTGGGGCAGATCTTATTGTGGTTGGCGGTGCGTTATTTAATAGCACACCAAAAGAGAGCTATCAGGCCTTAAAAGCTGTCGTGCAATAACGAACTACCTTATAAAAGACAAAAGAGAACGTAGTTTCCGACATATCGTCGGGAGGGAAACTGCGTTCTCAAAACAGGAAAAGTCAGGAGAAAAATAATGAGTAACTTCACAGGAAAAGTCGCATTAATTACCGGCGGCGCGCATGGCATTGGCAAAGGCATCGCCAAACAGTTTGCCGAGCGCGGCGCGCATACGGTAATTGTCGATTATAACGAAGAGAACGGTAAAAAAACGGCGGCGGAACTGACCTTCGGCGACGTGAAATCGCTGTTTGTTAAAACCGACGTTTCTGATCCAAAAGCGCTGGATAACGTCCGTGAGCAGGTATTTGCTACGTTTGGTCGCATCGATATTCTGGTGCTGAACGCGGGCGTCGCGTTTGCAAATAAAGTGAATGACATCACATTTGAAGAGTGGAACAAAACGCTGGCGATTAACCTGACCGGTTTATTCAATACGGTGAAATCGTTCTACGCTGACTTCCTCACTAATCAGGGGTCCATCGTCTATATCTCTTCCGGCTCTGCGCTCGCCGGCACCGGTGGCGGCGTAAGTTACCCGGCCAGTAAAGCGGGCGGCGAAGGTCTGATTCGCGGGCTGGCAAAAGAACTGGGGCCGAAAGGCGTTAACGTTAATGCTATCGCCCCGCGTCTGATTGATACCGGCGAGATGATGCGCGTCAACTACCCGACCCAGGCTGACCTGGATGCGGTGCTGGAAAAAATCCCTGTCCGCCGTCTCGGCACCATTGATGACGTGGCGAATCTGGCCATCTTTTTAGCCGACAAAGCCAACTCCTATATTCAGGGGCAAACCATTCTGATGGACGGCGGGCGCACCATTGCGTAATCAGGGAGACGAGAAATGAGCATTCAGGAAAACACGGTCAATATTTTAAAAGAGCTGGAGCATAACGCGTTAAAAATCGACGACGGGCAGGCCGGGCAATTTATTGCGCTGATTAAAAACGCGAAGCACATCTTTTTACAGGGCGCGGGGCGTAGTGGTATTGCCATTCGAGGCTTTGCCAACCGGCTATTACACCTGGGATTTTCGGTGAGTATTGTGGGTGAAATCTCTTCGCCGCGCTCTAAACCGGGCGATCTGGTGATTATTGGCTCCGGAAGCGGTGAAACGGGCAGCCTGAAAAGCCTGGCGCAAAAAGCGGTCGACAGCGGCGTGGATGTGGCGCTGGTAACCATGAAGGCGGATTCCACTATCGGTAAATTAGCCAAAAGCGTGTTGGTCCTGCCCGGCACCGTAAAGGACGATAACGCTCGCGACGCGAACGCCTTTTCGCAGCCGATGGGGTCGGCGTTTGAGCAGCTTTGTTTCATCGCCTATGACGCGATAGTGCTGGAGCTGATGTCAGAATTGGGTGAAGCCAGCGAGAGCATGTTTAAACGTCATGCGGATTTTGAGTAGCTTTAAGTGTTAAAAAAGCCCGGTGGCGCTGCGCTTACCGGGCCTACACAAGGCAGTTCGTAAGCCGGATAAGGCGTTTACGCCGCCATCCGGCATCTGCGCACAATGCCCGGTGGCGCTGCGCTTACCGGGCCTACAATAGGCAGGTCGTAGGCCGGATAAGGCGTTTACGCCGCCATCCGGCAATTGCGCACAATGCCCGGTGGCGCTGCGCTTACCGGGCCTACATTAGGCAGGTCGTAGGCCGGGTAAGGCGTTTACGCCGCCATCCGGCAATTGCGCACAATGCCCGGTGGCGCTGCGCTTACCGGGCCTACAGAAGACAGGCCGTAGGCTGGATAAGGCGTTTACGCCGCCATCCGGCATCTGTGCACAATGCCCGGTGGCGCTGCGCTTACCGGGCCTACAAAAGGCAGGTCGTAGGCCGGATAAGGCGTTTACGCCGCCATCCGGCAATTGCGCACAATGCCCGGTGGCGCTGCGCTTACCGGGCCTACAGAATCAGGCGTTGGTTGCCGGTTTCTGCTCATTGGGTGTCTGGGCATTCGCCAGCATACGACGCACTGGCACGATCAGCACCATCAGAACCGCCGCACAAATCAGCAGCGCGATGGAACAGCGTGCAAAGAGATCGGGCAGCATATCAAGCTGGTCGGCCTTCACATGGCCGCCAATCAGACCCGCCGCGAGGTTACCCAGCGCACTGGCACAGAACCACAGCCCCATCATCTGGCCGCGCATTCTTTCCGGGGCCAGCAGGGTCATGGTCGCAAGGCCAATCGGGCTCAGACACAGTTCACCCAGCGTCAACATCAGGATACTGCCCACCAGCCAGAACGGTGATACGCCCGCCCCGCCGTTGCTCAGCACGTTCTGCGCCGCCAGCATCATCAGGCCAAAGCCCGCTGCCGCACACAGAATACCAATCACAAACTTGGTGATACTGCCCGGACGGATGTTTTTGCGCGCCAGCATCGGCCACGCCCAGCTAAATACCGGGGCCAGCAGGATGATGAACAGGGCGTTGATTGACTGGAACCATACCGCCGGGATTTCGAAATCGCCGATCATGCGGTTGGTGTAGTCGTTGGCAAACAGGTTGAACGAGGTCGGTTTCTGCTCAAAAGCAGACCAGAAGAACGCCGCGGAAACCAGCAGGATAAAGCACACCAGCAGGCGCGCGCGCTCTTTACGGTTGAGGCCCGCAAAGACGAACAGATAGATAAAGTAGAGCGCAACCGACGCGGCAATGACGTACACCAGCACGCTGGCGACCGCAACCGGGTTAATCACAATGACACCCTGCGCAATCAGGGTGATGATAATTGCCACACCAACCGCCAGCGCCAGCAACCACGCACCTACGCCATTTTTCTTCGCCACCGGGTTATTCCAGGTGGAATCCAGGCCCACTTCGCTGTCATAACGTTTCATCGACGGAACGGCAAAGACGCGGAAGATGATCAGCGCCACCAGCATCCCGATGCCCCCGATACCAAAGCCCCAGTGCCAGCCGTGTGACTTAATCAGCCAGCCGGAAATCAGCGGCGCGATAAACGAGCCCATGTTGATGCCCATATAAAACAGCGAGAAGCCGCCGTCACGACGCGCATCGCCCTTTTTATACAGCGTGCCGACCATCACCGAGATACAGGTTTTGAACAGGCCGGAACCCAGCACAATAAACATCAGGCCGATAAAGAACAGGTTGTCGCCCATAAACGCCGACAGCGCGATGGAGAGGTGACCCAGCGCGATCAGAATCGAGCCATACCAAACCGCTTTTTGCTGGCCGAGCCAGTTATCCGCCAGCCAGCCGCCCGGCAATGCCGCCAGGTACATGGTACCGGCAAAAATCCCCACAATCGCCGAGGCGTTTTCACGCGCCAGCCCCATCCCACCGTCGTATACGGTTGCCGCCATAAACAGAATCAGCAGCGGACGAATACCGTAAAACGAGAAACGCTCCCACATCTCCGTAAAGAAGAGTGAGCCGAGCGGATAAGGATGACCGAAGAAAGTTCGGCTTTCAGTGTTATTCACAGAGGAACGCATAGATTCTCCCAAAAGAGGTGTGTTGTCTTGCTTGCAAGCGCCGTCATGCTCGCTGGCCCTTTATCAGACGGGTCAGTCATTTACATAAGGCAAAATATTATTTAACTATTTAGCAACCGGATACTAATTTTGTCCGGCTGATAACACAAAACTTTAAGATAAAAACTCGACAACTGTCTAGTTTTAAAGATTTTATGTCGCAATATCCCTATAAGGGGATTGACACCCATGCGGCGTAAAGACCGGAAATATCTGAAACCCAATTAAGAAGTCTGCATAGCGTATACCCTTAATAGTTCGAGATATTTATTTTCCCTGCATGCCACAGGGACACGTTCAAACACCCACAATGACACAGAGCGATAAGGAGATAATTATGGCCGATCGCGACACACTTAACCCGCAATATCCACGCCCCCCTTTCCAGACGCAAACCCAGCAACCGCCAGGCCTTGATTCGAAAATGATCCCTGAACCCGATCATGGCGAAAAAAGCTATCGCGGTAACGGACGTCTGAAAGGTAAATGTGCCTTAATCACCGGCGGTGATTCCGGGATTGGTCGCGCGGTAGCCATTGCTTACGCCCGAGAAGGCGCGAATGTCGTTATTAACTATCTGCCTGAAGAAGAGTCAGACGCAAAAAGCGCCATTGAAGTCATGAAAGCGGAAGGCGTAAAAGCGGTGGCGATCCCGGGTGATTTGCGGGATGAAAATTTCTGTCATTCGCTGATCGAACAGACGGTAGAACAACTGGGTAAACTGGATATTCTGGTGAACAACGCCGGGCGACAGCAGTATTGTGAATCACTGGAAGATCTCACTACCGAAGCGTTTGACGCCACGTTCAAAACCAACGTTTATGCTGCTTTCTGGCTGACCAAAGCCGCACTTCGTCACCTGAAGGCGGGCGCGTCTATCATCAATACCACGTCGGTCCAGGCGTTCAAACCCAGCCCCATTCTGGTCGATTATGCGCAAACCAAAGCGTGCCTGGTGGCGCTGACCAAATCGCTGGCGAAGCAGCTGGGGCCGCGCGGTATTCGGGTGAATGCGGTCGCGCCGGGGCCATACTGGTCGGTATTGCAAACCAGCGGCGGGCAGCCGCAGGAAAAAGTAGAGCAGTTTGGTGCGGATGCGCCACTCGGACGTCCTGGGCAACCGGTGGAAATTGCGCCGCTGTATGTGCTGTTTGCCTCCGACGAGTGTTCGTATGCTTCCGGGCAGGTATGGTGTTCAGATGGCGGAACCGGAACACTGTAATTGCCTGATGGCGCTGCGCTTATCAGGCCTACGGACCGCAGATAATCCGTAGGTCGGGTAAGCGCAGCGCCACCCGACGACAAGCGCCGTTGCCTGATGGCGCTGCGCTTATCAGGCCTACGGACCGTAGATAATCCGTAGGTCGGGTAAGCGCAGCGCCACCCGACGACAAGCGCCACCCGACACAACCGGACAATTTAGGGTTTCAGGCGCTTACCCTGTTCATCAACCACCTTTTCACCATCCTCTTTACTGAAGGCGTGTTTCTGCTCATCCGGCAAAATATCCAGTACCGTTTCGGACGGGCGGCACAGGCGCGTTCCCAGCGGAGTCACCACGATCGGGCGGTTGATTAAAATAGGGTATTGCAGCATGAACGTCATAAGTTCAGCATCAGTAAACCTTTCTTCTGCCAAACCCAACGTTTCATACGGTTCCACATTTTGACGTAGCAGCGCCCGTGCGGAGATACCCATATCGGCAATCAATTTGCTCAGTTCATCACGCGAAGGAGGATTCTCGAGATAAAGAATAACGGTTGGCTCTGTGCCGCTGTTACGGATCATCTCCAGCGTATTACGCGACGTGCCGCAGGCCGGGTTGTGATAAATGGTGATATTGCTCATTTCAGTATCTCGTTACAGTGTGAGTGAGAGACGCAATGCCAATGCGGATAAGGTCACCAACAGCACTGGCAAGGTCATGATAATTCCGACGCGGAAGTAATACCCCCATGCGATCGTCATATCTTTCTGCGCAAGAACGTGCAGCCACAGCAGCGTCGCCAGGCTGCCAATGGGGGTGATTTTTGGCCCCAGATCGCAACCAATGACGTTGGCGTAAATCATCGCCTCTTTAATGACGCCGGATGCGCTACTGCCATCAATAGAAAGCGCGCCGACCAGCACCGTCGGCATGTTGTTCATAACCGAGGAGAGAAACGCGGTCAGGAAGCCCGTTCCAAGCGTAGCCGCCCAAAGACCATTATTCGCCAGCGCATTTAATACACCGGAAAGGTATTCCGTCAGCCCCGCGTTACGTAAGCCGTAGACCACCAGATACATGCCCAGCGAGAAGATAACAATTTGCCACGGCGCACCGCGCAGCACTTTCCCGGTATTAATCGCATGGCCCCTTTTCGCTACTGCAAAAAGAATTAACGCCCCAACGGCCGCAATAGCGCTGACGGGAATACCCATCGGCTCCAGCACAAAAAAACCAGCCAGTAGCAAAAGCAGGACGACCCAGCCGGTGCGGAACGTTGCCGGATCTTTAATCGCTTTAGCGGGTTCTTTCAGGCGTTCAAGGTCGTAGCTAGCCGGGATATCTTTGCGGAAAAACAGATGTAGCATCCCAAGCGTGGCAGCAATGGCGGCGATATCTACCGGCACCATCACCGAAGCATAGTCGCTAAAGCCCAGATGGAAGAAATCGGCTGAAACGATGTTGACCAGGTTAGAGACTATCAGCGGCAAACTGGCCGTGTCGGCGATAAAACCTGCGGCCATCACAAATGCCAGCGTTGTACTTTTGCTGAATCCAAGCGCCAGTAGCATAGCAATGACGATCGGCGTGAGTATTAACGCCGCGCCATCATTGGCGAACAGTGCCGCCACCGCCGCGCCGAGCAGTACGATATACGTGAATAACAAACGCCCGCGCCCCTTGCCCCAGCGCGAAACGTGTAGAGCGGCCCATTCAAAAAAGCCCGAATCATCCAGCAGCAGACTGATGATAATCACTGCGATAAAGGTCGCCGTCGCGTTCCATACGATATTCCACACCACCGGAATATCATCAACATGCACCACGCCAAACCCCAACGCCAACACCGCGCCAAGCATTGCGCTCCAGCCAATGCCCAACCCTTTTGGCTGCCAGATAACCAAAGCCAGGGTCAGGACAAAAATTGCGCCTGCCAGTAACATACAACCTCCCTGAATAAATACATATGAAAAAACAGATATGTTAAGCTAAAATTTTTCAGCAACAGTGAGCTGCACCGTCTGCTGTCAGTTTTCGTGAAATAGATTGGATCTCATGGTGCTGGCTTGACCAGGCATGTTCAATCACCTGCGCCGCCCACGCCGGAATATGGGGAGAAAGACGGTAGTGCACCCATTTTCCCTGCTTCCTATCTAACAACAGGCCGCATTCACGCAGCATAGCCAGATGGCGCGAGATTTTTGGCTGTGATTGTTCGAGCGCGGTACAGAGATCGCAGACGCAAAGCTCACCTAACTCCCTGAGTATCAGAACGATATTCAGCCGCGTTTCGTCGGAAAGTAGTTTGAAAACAGTTAGCGCGTTTAAAGGCATTCATCCTCCTGTCAGATAGGGGTAAGAC
This sequence comes from Pseudocitrobacter corydidari, assembly GCF_021172065.1. NCBI lineage: Bacteria > Pseudomonadati > Pseudomonadota > Gammaproteobacteria > Enterobacterales > Enterobacteriaceae > Pseudocitrobacter > Pseudocitrobacter corydidari. Next base: position 2,788,233 of record NZ_CP087880.1, read on the forward strand.
TACGCTTTATCGATAAAAAAGCAACAATACATATGGAAAACCACATTTGTTATTAGCATATTTTTATTTAGGATATTTCCCCAGATTAAGCTTATGTCTTTTTAATAAACAGCGATGCGAACAAAAAATAAACGTAAAGAACGGTAAACCTCCCACGTTATAAATTCGGATAAAATACCTAATAGTAAAATAAGCACACGCTTCTATCTTTCTAATTTAATCGCATTTCCAGGGGAAACATTAACATTTAAGCGAAGCGTAAGCCTTGATGATAAAACAATAATGTACGGTTACAATCCAGTAATATCGTTTGATCTTTATCGAGTAACCACTAGAGTTAACTCCTGAACAACATGAGATGCGAAATAAAATTTTGCATCATCCTGACATAGCAAAATATGAGGTATTGAATATGGCAGAGCATCGTGGTGGTTCCGGTAATTTCGCAGAAGATCGAGATAAAGCCTCTGACGCAGGCCGTAAAGGTGGTCAGCAAAGCGGCGGTAACTTCAAAAATGACCCGCAGCGTGCGTCTGAAGCCGGTAAAAAAGGCGGCCAGAATAGCCATAGCGGTGGACGCAAGGCTGAAAAGTAATCTCGCTTATTAATAAATAAGAGTAATTAGCCGCGAGTCTTATACTCGTGGCTTTTTATTATTCGGTAAAAGGCGCTTAACCCCCTCATCACCGGGATGACGTCGAAAGGGAGAGTTGTTCAACCAAAATGGCAAGAGAGTAGCGAACCGCTTTTTCGACGACATCCTGGCATTCGCCGGTAAACATTACCCGTGCTGTTTCTATTCGGCCACGAAAGTTCCATGCAAACCAGACCGTCCCCGCCGGGGTACCATCGTCTCCGCCATCCGGGCCGGCATAACCGCTAATCGCGATACTGACATCAGCCTCAGCCTGAGCCAGTGCGCCAGCAGACATTTCCCGCACGCATTGCTCGCTAACAGCACTACACTTTTCCAATGTGCTGGCCCGAACATTCAGCATTTTTTGCTTTGCCTCATCGCTGAAAGTCACCACCCCGATATCATAAAATGCTGCGGTATTCTCTTCTGCACAGAGTGCCGCAGCAAGGTTGCCCCCCGTACATGACTCGGCGGTGGTTAAGCGCCAGCCACGCTCCAGCAGAGCATTTGCAGCCAGTTGGGTTAGCTCACCGGTGGTTTTTGAGTCGTGATAAAGGGTTTCTTCCATCAGCTGTTCCTTATTTTTCTAACGGGATAATCGAGATATGCCCATTGCGTTCAAGTATGGCATATTTAATTTTCTCCAGCTCTGTAATGCCCTGATTTTGGCGCGCGGCGACCAGTATATCATCGCAAGAGACATCCACCTTTTTAAGCTTTTCTGTCAACAGTGTACCGTTTTCAACCAGAATAACCGGCGAACCATCCAGCGCTGACTCCGCGCCCGAGAAATACTTTTTCATAATACCAAAGAGCATATCCACCACCACCAGCGTGATTATTGTTAGCATCGCACCGGTGACAGAAAAATCATTTCCCAATAATGCCTGCTGCGTTGCCTCACTGATAATCAATAATAATATCAGATCGAAGCTGGTCATCTGTAACAGGGCTCTGCGCCCTGCTATTTTGAAGACAACCAATAAAATCAGATAGATTGCAAGTGCGCGAAATATCATCTCCATTCTTTATCTCCTAAGGATAGATAAACTGCCAGAAGTCTATTTCTGAGCCAGCGTTTAACCTAAGCGAGTTATGGACATAGCCGAATTTTTGTGGAGTCGCGTATAACCAGACGGTAAAGGGATGTGGCTGCTGTGAGGTATGATATACAAAAAATAGCGTGTCATTCTGGCTGTACATTTTATCTGGCTTAGGCCAAACATTGCCGATTTCAAAATCCTTGTTATAGTGACCATGCAGGCTGAAAATGAATAATCCTCCAGGTCCTGATTTTGCTGATATTTTTAATGCAAATTCCGTTTGTAATCGACCAAAACGTTCATATTCAATCTGCAACTTTTGGTCAGGAGACTCCCTTGCTGCCTGACTCAAATAACCTTTAGAAAACAAGCCACCAATAGCCAGAAAAATAATGAGCAACAGAAGAAATAACCCTCCATTTCTGCAGGCGGCTTCAAAATTTAACGCGCGTTCACTCTCCTGAATGCCTTCCAGTTGTGGTTTGTCTTTTGACATTTCGCACCTCACCGTTTCGCTTATTTTTAGCAGAACAATGATTTTTAAAGAAAACCCCTTTTAAGATTCATCGCGTTGCCAGTTTAAGGAATAGCAACCACGCTTAATATGTCAAGCCAATCACACGCAGGGAGTGTAGTATGAAAATATCTCTTGTTCCTCTCGTTTGCACATTATTGATTCCCTCCGCTTTTGCCGATGAAAAAGGCGGCCTGGAAAAAGATGCCGCACCTCCCGCCCCCCATGCGCTGGAAGAGGGATATCGCGGAACGGAGAACGCGCGGATTATGACAGTGGATCACGCAAAGACCATGCATGATGGCGCGACAATTTCGCTACGCGGGAATCTTATTGACGATCAGGGCAATGACAGGTTTGTGTTCCGTGATAAAACCGGAACTATTCACACCATTATTCCACAATCCGTGTTCGATGGTCGTACGGTGAAACCTGATAACATGATCAGTATTAACGGTAGCCTGGACAAAAAAGTGGACCCGCCGGTCGTGCGAGTTGACATGTTGCAAAAATAATGGGGAAAAGCAGGATCGATAAGATCCTGCTTTTTTCTTTATGCATCCGGGAACATTACGCTGTGGCCCGGCGCTTCTCGGTGTAAATGAATAAAGTTCAGGTGTCGCTCGTACTGGTCGAGAATATCAGTGATCACCTGCTCTTTACTGTAATCCATCAGGTCATTACCCTGGCTGCCCTCCAGCAGGAAGGTTTCCAGGCGGTAGTAGGTCGATTTCCCGCTGCGCGCGCGGTAGGTAAAGCCCGGCACCGAATATTGCCGTGGCCAAATCTGATAGACAAAGTTTTGCTCTTCGCCCATATGCACCAGCAAATCCAGATGCCCCAGATGTTCGCCCTCTTCCGGCGGCAGGCTTTTCAGTTCGACATACGCGCCGCGTAGCCGCAGCTCCTGCGCCACCTCTTCCATTGCCGGATAACAGACTGTTTCCATCATCTGTTTGGTGTAACGCGTGCCCGGATAGTTCATCAGGCGCGAGAGACGTTTTTTCCAGCTCAGGCGATCCTGAACGCTCAACGGACGCGGCGCGGTATCGCGATTGGCACTCTCACGGCGGTAATCCTCTACTTTCAGCGATTTATACAACCCTGCCATCACGAAGAAGATCACAAAGCTGAACGGCAGCCCCATGATAACCGTAGTATTTTGCAGCGCGGAAATCCCGTTGGTCATCAGCATGCCGAGCGTAAGCAGGCCAATCGCCACTGACCAGAAGACGCGCAGCCAGCCTGGCGCATCGCTGTTGATGTCCTTCAGTTGCGAAGTGAAATTCCCCAGCACCAGCGCGCCGGAATCCGCCGAGGTCACATAAAACAGCAAGCCAGTAATGGTGGCGACGGAGGCGCTAAAGGTGAACGCCGGATACTGCGCCAGCAGGCTGTAGAAGCCACGCTCCGGGTGCACCATCGCTTCCTGCGCGAAGGCAGCGCCACCATGAATGATTTCATACAGCGCGCTGTTACCGAACACCGAGAGCCACAGCAGCGTAAAGGTGAATGGAATAATCAACGTGCCCAGCACGAACTGGCGAATGGTGCGCCCGCGCGAGATACGCGCCAGGAACAGGCCGACAAACGGCGACCACGCCACCCACCACGCCCAGAAGAAGAGCGTCCAGTTATTCATCCACTCAACCGGACGGTCGAAGGCGAAACTGTTGAGCGTCATGCCCATAAAGCGATTCACGTAGTCGCCAACATTCAACACCAGCGCATTGAGCAGGAACGAGGTGTCGCCCATAAACAGCACAAACAGAATCAGCCCCAGCGCCAGGGCGACGTTCAGCTCCGACAGCACGCGAATGCCTTTATCCACGCCGGACGTCACCGAGATAGTGGCGATGATCACCGACAGCGCAATCAGTGCCGCTTTCGCCGCCATCGAATCGGGGATGTCGAACAGTACGCTGAGCCCATAATTGAGCTGCACCACGCCAATGCCGAGCGTCGTGGCGATGCCGAAGATGGTGCCGATTACCGCCGCGATATCCACCGAGTGACCTATCGGCCCGTTGATTCGTTTACCAAAAATCGGATACAGCGCCGAGCGGATGGTGAGCGGCAAATTATAACGATAGCTGAAGTATCCAAGCGCCATGCCCATCAGCGCATACATCGACCAGCCGGTTAAGCCGTAGTGGAACAGCGTCCAGACCATCGCCTGACGCGCGGCCTCCATCGTCTGCCCCGCGCCTTCCGGCGGTTGCATATATTGTGTCACCGGTTCGGCAACGGAGAAGAACATCAGGTCGATACCGATCCCGGCGGCGAACAGCATCGCCGCCCAGCTTAGCAGGCTGAACTCAGGCTTAGACTGCTCGGGCCCGAGTTTCACCGAACCAAAGCGCGAACAGGCGATGCAGACCACGAAGACAATATAGAGCGTTGCCGCTAACAGATAGTACCAACCAAAGGTTTTAGAGACCCAGGCCAGCGTGCGGCCAATCCACAGAGCGGAGAAGTCGCGAAAAAGGATCGTTGTCAGGGAAAACAACAAAATCAGTCCGGCGGAAGTGTAAAACACCACCGGATTGATTTTGTCCTTTTCTCTGCTGTGTGAAAGGTCTGTCATCCAGTATCCCCACTGTTTTTGTAACTATTAAAAACAAAATCCGCAACAATTAAGACACATTTTATATTGAACGTCCAATCAAAAACCGCTTTAATGTATAACCAACGCTGATGAATGGAGTGGCAAAAATGCCCAAACTGGGGATGCAGCCGATCCGGCGCAGACAACTGATCGACGCCACGCTGGAAGCAATAAATGAAGTGGGCATGCACGATGCGACGATCGCGCAGATCGCCCGCCGCGCGGGCGTTTCCACCGGGATCATCAGCCACTATTTCAAGGACAAAAATGGTCTGCTGGAAGCGACCATGCGCGATATCACCAGCCAGCTGCGCGACGCGGTTTTGAACCGCTTGCACGCGCTTCCTGATGGCAGCGCCGAGCAGCGGCTACAGGCGATCGTCGGCGGGAATTTCGATGAAACCCAGGTGAGCGGCGCGGCGATGAAAGCCTGGCTGGCCTTCTGGGCCAGCAGCATGCATCAGCCGATGCTGTATCGCTTACAGCAGGTCAGCAGTCGCCGTTTGCTGTCGAATCTGGTGAGCGAATTTCGCCGCGAGTTACCGCGCCAACAGGCACAGGAAGCGGGCTACGGCCTGGCCGCGCTGATTGATGGATTATGGCTGCGCGCGGCTCTGAGCGGCAAACCGCTGGATAAAACCCGCGCTAATTCCCTGACCCGCCACTTTATCACTCAGCATCTACCCACCGATTAACCGAGGAGACGTGATGTCCCGAATGGCAGAACAGCAGCTTTATATACATGGTGGTTATACCTCCGCCACCAGCGGTCGCACCTTCGAGACCATTAACCCGGCCAACGGTAACGTGCTGGCGACCGTGCAGGCCGCCGGGCGCGAGGATGTCGATCGCGCCGTGAAAAGCGCCCAGCAGGGGCAAAAAATCTGGGCGGCGATGACCGCCATGGAGCGCTCGCGCATTCTGCGTCGGGCCGTCGATATTCTGCGCGAGCGCAATGATGAACTCGCCAAACTGGAAACCCTCGACACCGGAAAAGCGTATTCGGAAACCTCAACCGTCGATATCGTTACCGGTGCGGACGTGCTGGAGTACTACGCCGGGCTGATCCCGTCGCTGGAAGGCAGCCAGATCCCGTTGCGTGAGACATCATTTGTTTATACCCGACGCGAACCGCTGGGCGTGGTGGCAGGGATTGGCGCATGGAACTACCCGATCCAGATTGCCCTGTGGAAATCCGCCCCCGCGCTGGCGGCGGGTAACGCGATGATTTTCAAACCGAGCGAAGTCACCCCGCTTACCGCGTTAAAGCTGGCTGAAATTTACAGCGAAGCGGGCCTGCCGGACGGCGTATTTAACGTGTTGCCGGGCGTGGGCGCAGAGACCGGGCACTATCTGACCGAGCATCCTGGCATTGCCAAAGTGTCGTTTACCGGAGGCGTCGCCAGCGGCAAAAAAGTGATGGCTAACTCGGCGGCTTCCTCGCTTAAAGAAGTGACCATGGAACTGGGCGGTAAATCACCGCTGATCGTTTTCGACGATGCGGATCTCGATCTCGCCGCCGATATCGCCATGATGGCGAACTTCTTCAGCTCCGGCCAGGTGTGTACCAACGGCACCCGCGTCTTCGTTCCGGCGAAATGCAAAGCCGCATTTGAGCAAAAGATTCTGGCGCGCGTTGAGCGCATTCGCGCGGGCGACGTTTTCGACCTTCAAACCAATTTTGGCCCGCTGGTCAGCTTCCCGCATCGCGATAACGTGCTGCGCTATATCGCCAAAGGCAAAGAGGAAGGCGCGCGCGTACTGTGCGGCGGCGATGTACTGAAAGGTGCTGGCTTCGATAACGGCGCATGGGTTGCACCGACCGTGTTCACCGATTGCAGCGACGAGATGACCATTGTGCGTGAAGAGATCTTCGGGCCGGTAATGTCCATTCTGACCTACGAGTCGGAAGACGAAGTCATTCGCCGCGCCAATGATACCGACTACGGTCTGGCAGCGGGTATCGTGACGGCAGACCTGAACCGCGCGCATCGCGTCATTCATCAGCTGGAAGCGGGTATTTGCTGGATCAACACCTGGGGCGAATCCCCGGCAGAGATGCCCGTTGGCGGCTACAAACACTCCGGTATTGGCCGCGAGAACGGCGTGATGACGCTCCAGAGTTACACCCAGGTGAAGTCCATCCAGGTTGAGATGGGTAATTTCCAGTCCATATTCTAACCAGGAGGTTTATTTGCAATTTGACTACATCATTATCGGCGCCGGCTCTGCCGGCAACGTCCTCGCTACCCGTCTGACTGAAGATCCGAACACCACCGTGCTGCTGCTTGAAGCGGGCGGCCCGGACTATCGCTTTGACTTCCGCACCCAGATGCCCGCCGCGCTGGCGTTCCCGCTACAGGGTAAACGCTATAACTGGGCCTATGAGACCGAGCCGGAACCGTTTATGAATAACCGCCGCATGGAGTGCGGACGCGGTAAAGGCCTGGGTGGATCGTCGCTGATCAACGGCATGTGCTACATCCGTGGCAATGCGCTGGATCTCGACAACTGGGCGAAAGAACCCGGCCTGGAGAACTGGAGCTACCTCGATTGCCTGCCCTACTACCGCAAGGCCGAGACCCGCGATATTGGTGAAAACGACTACCACGGCGGCGACGGCCCGGTGAGCGTCACCACCTCCAAACCCGGCGTCAATCCGCTGTTTGAAGCGATGATTGAAGCGGGCGTGCAGGCGGGCTATCCGCGCACGGACGATCTCAACGGCTATCAGCAGGAAGGTTTTGGCCCGATGGATCGCACCGTGACGCCGCAGGGTCGTCGCGCCAGCACCGCGCGCGGCTATCTCGATCAGGCCAAATCGCGCCCGAACCTGACCATTCGTACTCACGCCATGACCGATCACATCATTTTTGACGGCAAACGCGCGGTGGGCGTCGAGTGGCTGGAAGGCGACAGCACCATTCCGACCCGCGCGACGGCGAACAAAGAAGTGCTGTTATGTGCAGGCGCGATTGCCTCACCGCAAATTCTGCAACGCTCTGGCGTCGGCAACGCCGAACTGCTGGCGGAGTTTGATATTCCATTGGTGCATGATTTACCCGGCGTCGGCGAAAATCTTCAGGATCATCTGGAGATGTATCTGCAATATGAGTGCAAAGAACCGGTTTCCCTCTACCCTGCCCTGCAGTGGTGGAACCAGCCGAAAATCGGTGCGGAGTGGCTGTTTGGCGGCACCGGCGTTGGTGCCAGCAACCACTTTGAGGCGGGCGGATTTATCCGCAGCCGCGAGGAATTTGAATGGCCGAATATTCAGTATCACTTCCTGCCGGTAGCGATTAACTATAACGGCTCGAATGCGGTGAAGGAGCACGGTTTCCAGTGCCACGTCGGCTCGATGCGCTCGCCAAGCCGTGGGCATGTGCGGATTAAATCCCGCGACCCGCATCAGCATCCGGCGATTCTGTTTAACTACATGTCGCACGAGCAGGACTGGCAGGAGTTCCGCGACGCAATTCGCATCACCCGCGAGATCATGCATCAACCGGCGCTGGATCAGTATCGTGGCCGCGAAATCAGCCCCGGCACGGAATGTCAGACGGATGAGCAGCTCGATGAGTTCGTGCGTAACCACGCCGAAACCGCCTTCCACCCGTGCGGTACCTGCAAAATGGGTTACGACGAGATGTCCGTGGTTGACGGCGAAGGCCGCGTGCATGGGCTGGAAGGCCTGCGCGTGGTGGATGCGTCAATTATGCCGCAGATTATCACCGGCAATTTGAACGCCACGACCATTATGATTGGCGAGAAAATGGCGGATATGATTCGCGGGCAAGAAGCGCTGCCGAGAAGTCTGGCGGCCTATTTTGTGGCGAATGGGATGCCGGTGAGGCGGTAACCCACACTCCCCCTGCCGTGTGCAGGGGGAGAGATAGTGACATCCTCCTGGCTCTGCCACCTCAGAATTTATTATTCGAGACCTCGTTTCCCCTGTAATACATCACCCATTTCTGACGCTCATGAAAAACAGCTCGCTTAAGAGCAATATACTCACGAGAAATTAACCAAATCAGCGCCAGGACCATCAAATAAATGAGATACGGCACATTCTCTATAAATGTTATATAGGCGGCGATGAGCGAAAACACGCTGTAAAAAATTACGCTGAACGGGTGGTTAACGACAGGTTGATAGACCAGGGTTAAGTCACGCTTTCTGGCATTTTTATAGAACAGAAAATCAACAACCACCGTTAACACGGCAAAGAGAAGCCAGAGGCTCAGGACTGCAAATAATTTATCCATAATATGGTCATCCGCTATGATACTGCTTCATACCTAATAGTTGGATTTGTTAATAATTAACCGATATTTTCTTTCGACAATGCCTTTCACCCAACATTATTAGAATGGTTAACTGTTAGCAAAATCAACTAATTTACGCACGCTTTCTATCAGAGAAGAAAAGCGTGATCTCTTATATTCTTCATTAAGCTCGCTTTCTGAAGACTATTTTACCTCCCCGTCATGATGATTAGCACGCTAACTATAATTACAAAATCCCGTATTGATGATGAATGAGAGCGAACGCGGAAAGTGACTGAGAATTGTTTACAGTAGTTTTCACGGCATTGACCTGGTTATGACAGGCTCAACGCTATAATAGCTTCATCGTTTGAACACAACTCAGTGATGAGAAATCAAACAGCGCAGTTAACTTTCACATGGACTCTTTAATGATGAATAAAAAAGGATTTTTCTGGCTAGGTGTCAAACTGTGGGTGAAGTTATCCGTTAGCCTCGCACTTTGTCTTTTCTTGATATTAATGATTCCTGTTATCGGGGTGCATAACGCCGAAGACATGAAACATACGTTCTCTGCTATCGCAATTTTCATTACCACCTTCTCAATAATCTATCTTATTTATATGGGGACCTGCAAAACGCTTCGCTTCAAACGAAGAGGTTTCTGGCTAGCCTGCATATTGAATATTGTTGGCGGCTTTACGGTAGGATACTTTGTATCGCCAATGGCTGGCGTAGCGTTTGCGCTATTGTTCGCGGCAGGCGCTTTCAGGTATTCCAGCCGGAAGATAGAAAAGCTGGCCGAAGAACTCTCTCACGGATAAGTCAAAGCAAAACATTCATTTCAGAAGGGGGCTCTCCCCCTTTTGATTTCGTAAACACTCTCCACAGTCTTCAGCATCCCTTCCCCCCTGTGTAGCGCCAGCGAAAGCTGGCGTAAACGCGCTCTGCCCTGGTAAATAACATTACAAAACATGTTTATTTGTAAAATTATTATTACAAATATCAGCAATTGTTATTGATAATGAGAAGTTATATCGGCAGAATTCGCATTATCAATAGCAGCCAGAGGCTGCCCTTTAACAGACCACCTGCATCTTTGGGCTGATAGTTTTTGCCCGCATAAAGGAATAATGATGATAGCCAAAAAGCATACACTCTGGACTCTCAACCCGCTGCTTCTCGCCATCATGGCTCCTGCGATGGCACAACAGACCACCGACGACACCCTGGTGGTCTCCGCCAACCGCACTAACCGAACGGTGGCGGAAATGGCCCAAACCACCTGGGTGATTGAAAATGCGGAACTGGAACAACAGATTCAGGGCGGCAAAGAGCTGAAAGACGCACTGGCGCAATTAATTCCAGGGCTCGATGTGAGTAGCCAGAGCCGTACCAATTACGGTATGAACGTGCGTGGCCGTCCACTGGTGGTGCTGGTTGATGGCGTTCGCCTGAACTCGTCGCGCACTGACAGCCGCCAGCTGGACTCTATCGATCCGTTCAATATCGACCACGTTGAAGTCATCTCTGGCGCCACTGCACTCTACGGTGGCGGCAGCACGGGTGGCCTTATTAATATCGTGACAAAGAAAGGCCAGCCGGATACCCAGATGGAGTTTGAGACGGGGATCAAAAGCGGCTTTAACAGCAGTAAAGATCACGATGAACGTATTGCCAGCGCGATTTCAGGCGGGAACGATCGCATCTCCGGGCGCGCATCGGTGGCCTGGCAAAAATTTGGCGGCTGGTTTGATGGTAATGGTGACGCAACCCTGCTCGATAACACCCAGACAGGACTTCAGTATTCTGACCGTCTGGATGTGATGGGCACCGGTACGCTGAACATTGATGATACCCAACAGCTTCAGTTGGTCACTCAATATTATAAAAGCCAGGGTGACGATGACTATGGGTTGAACCTCGGCAAAGATTTTTCAGCAATTAGCGGTACCAGCAAGCCTTACGTCAGCAGCGGCCTGAGTTCAGACCGTATTCCGGGCACAGAACGTCACCTTATTAGCCTGCAATATTCAAACAGCGACTTCCTCGGTCAGGAACTGGTCGGTCAGGTTTATTATCGCGATGAGTCTCTCACGTTTTATCCCTTCCCGACCGTGAATGCCAACAAGCAAGCGACCGCGTTCTCGGCCTCTCAGCAGGACACAGACCAGTACGGCGCAAAACTGACGCTGAATAGTCAACCGCTGGACGGCTGGCAACTGACCTATGGGCTGGATGCGGATCACGAGCGCTTTACGTCGAATCAGATGTTTTTCGATCTGGCACAGGCAAATGCCTCTGGCGGGATGAACAACAAGCACATTTATACCACCGGACGCTATCCGTCCTATGACATCACCAACCTGGCCGCCTTCCTGCAATCAAGCTACGACATCAACGATATCTTCACGCTTAGCGGCGGCGTACGCTACCAGTACACAGAGAACAAGATTGATGATTTCATCGGCTATGCGCAGCAACAGCAGATTGCCGCCGGGAAGGCCCTGTCCGCCGATGCGATCCCTGGCGGTTCGGTCGATTATGACAACTTCCTGTTTAATGCGGGTCTGTTAGTGCACCTGACTGAACGCCAGCAGGCCTGGTTTAACTTCTCTCAGGGCGTGGAACTCCCGGACCCAGGAAAATATTATGGGCGCGGCAGCTATGGCGCAGCCGTCAATGGGCATCTTCCACTGATCAACAGCGTAAACGTTAACGACAGCGAGCTGGAAGGCGTTAAGGTCGACTCCTATGAACTGGGATGGCGTTTTACCGGCGATAACCTACGCACACAAATCGCGGCTTACTACTCGATATCTGACAAAAGCGTGCAGGCAAATAAAGACCTGACAATAAGCGTGGTCGATGACAAACGCCGTATTTATGGCGTAGAAGGTGCGGTCGACTACTTTATTCCCAATAGTAACTGGAGCACCGGCGCAAACTTTAACGTGCTGAAAACCGAGTCTAAAGTAAACGGTAGCTGGGAAAAGTACGATGTTAAAGTCGCAAGCCCGTCGAAAGCGACGGCCTACATCGGTTGGGCACCCGATCCCTGGAGCCTGCGACTACAAAGCACGTCCTCCTTTGACGTGAGTGACGATCAGGGGAATAAAATCGAGGGTTACACCACCGTTGATCTGCTCGGAAGCTATGAACTCCCCGTCGGAAAACTCAGTTTCAGCGTCGAGAATCTTCTCGATCGTGATTACACCACCGTCTGGGGTCAACGGGCTCCCCTCTATTACAGCCCGGGATATGGGCCGGAAACACTGTACGACTACAAAGGCCGGGGCCGTACTTTTGGCCTGAGCTACTCGCTACTGTTTTGATTGTTCTTCAACCAGCCCGGCATTTGCCGGGCTGGTTGTTATTCAAAGTGAGGCGTTATCACGATTATATCGCTTCCAGCAATATGGGTTAGTCAGAAACCGCTACGTTATTATTTTTTCATATTTTTTGTGAAGATTATTTTATCTTCATCAATACCATAGTAATGACGTATTCTGGCCTCTTTAATAAAACCCTGCTTGCTATAAAAATCACGCGCCGCGCTAAAATCATGAAGACTCGACGTCTCGACGATCAATAGCCTGGCGTGTTTATTTTTCAACACATTCTCAACCTGATTAATTAAGGCGTTGCCAACCCCCTGACGCTGATGAGAAGGACTCACCCAGAGCATCAATAAGTTCCAGACATCACTGGTCATCACCTCTGGAGCACAGTACGCAACGCCCGCGAGGCCTTGTTGATCGGCACTAAACCATAACTCATCCGATTAACCAGATAAATAATTATTGAGCGTTTCCCGAACGAGCAGCAATCCTTCATCATCAAATTGACCACTTTTGTTTAACATATCAAGCAGGGGCTCTCTATCAGAGGTTTCGATGGCTCTAATTAGCATGTAAATTCCTTTTATAACGGTAAAACCTGAAACAATTAATAAAAATAATACAGCACCGACAAGTATGTTTTAAATATAAAATATAAATACATTTCAAGCACTCATTGAGTTCAAGAATGTATCTCTCGGCACGTTATTGTTACTCAATCGGGAGTAAGAGATAAATAATTCTTTGCCAGAGATTCAGACTGTTGCCATTTGTTATGGCTAACGGAAGGGAACAAAAAATGACAAAAGGTTGTTGCCAGGCTTTGAGGGGGCGTTAGCGCGGTGAAAGAGTTTGAAATGGTGCGATAATAGGAACATAACACAACCCATATAACCATTGATAAATATACACATTCTCTTGTTTCATCTTTATAAATGCCCCCTTTTGTGCCCCCGGCTTGTTTTTCATGCGACTCAATGAGGTTTCATTGAGTCGCCAATATCACCAATTTCTTCACTGACCGTGCTAATTTTCTCGGCCCTTGAAGTCTTCCTCACTGCCGCGATCGGCTAAGAACAATATTACTTACTTCCCGATACGAATAACTGTTCATTAATCCGCATGCTCTCCTGGCATGAAGGATATCTGTCACGGTCAAATATGATGCTGGTCCCTGTGAGCTAAATCCTCTGCGATCGATACGAACCAGTTCATACTTATCTACCAGGAAGTTAACTGCATCGGCCAGGGTAATACCAGCATCAATATGTTCCTTAATAACAGTTTCATCACTGAACGGCGTGTCGTTCAGTGTCAGGCCATAATGTTGTTCCAGCAGACGCGTGAGTAGCATTTGCCAGACAGCCACGGGCGACAAGCATGGCTTCGCAGCCCGCAGGGTTGTTGCAGGTTGATATTTCATTTTGTTCTCGCGAGATTAATTAATATTGAGAGGGATAAATGGCAATGTATACGTAGCCGCAACTACCAAGAGTATCGGCTTCGCACGTGAGTCCATTGTGATAGAGCGTGACGCAGTGCTGATGCCCGGGAGAGAGTTCTCCGCTGGTGAGCATCAGTTCCAGTTGCTTAAGTATCAACGGAAAGGCCTGATCCAGATGTAGCGCGTCATCGTCGCTGAAAGCACCTTTGAATCCAGCTCGGTCAGCGAGAAAATGCACCAGGTTGCCTTCCTGTACCAGACGAGCGCCAAAACAGGGTTTGATCGTGCGCTTTAGTCCCCACTGCTGGCAGGTAAGATTCTCCGGTTTGTTAACGGATTCTGATTGATTATTCATTATTGTTCCTGATTAAAGGGAAGGATTAATTGAGAGTGACACTTCGAAGAATGACATAGGGACCATTGCGATCCTGACGACGTTCAGCAAATACGGCCAGAACGCCGCGTATATCTTCCACCTCGCGGCCAGCATAATGGCAGATACTGCCTGACCATTTATATTTGCCTTTACAGAAGCGAAACAGCCGGGATCTAGGGTGCTGACGGTATATCGCCATCGCCTGACGTTTGCTGATAATTTTCATGCTATTGCTTTCCTCTGAAATTACAGCCAGCCCCGTTCAGCAAATGAGACGATATCCATTCCACCAACCACCAGGTGGTCCAGCAACCGGATATCTACCAGATCCAATGCCTGTTTAAGACGTTCTGTGATTCGTCTGTCAGCATCGCTGGGTTCTGAATGCCCAGAGGGGTGATTATGTGCGAGTACGGCCGCTGCTGCGTTATGCTTCAGGCCTGCCTTCACCACTTCGCGTGGATGCACACTTATGCTGTTGATGGTTCCGAGGAACAGTATGTCATCGACAATAAGCCGGTGCTGATTGTCCAGCCACAGGACTGTGAATGCCTCGCGATCCAGTGGGGCAAGCTGCAGGCGTAGCCAGTCGCGGACGGCGTGACTGGAAGTAAAGGCCGCGCCAGGTTCACGTAACTGTCTCTCCAGTAAAGCCAGCGCTTCCAGGATGGTTCGCTGTGCAGAGGCAGGTAATTCACAGGCAAACAGCGATAGCTGCTGTTTCATGGTCATCCCCTTTAATCGATGAGGTGCATAATGGAACTGCATTCGGGGTGATTCAGTGCATAGTCCCGAAGCCGGTAATAGTGAGCAGTCATGGCATCACACTCCGTGCGGCAGGCATGGTGACTGTATTCCAGCAGACAGGCCGCGATACCCGCTGCCTCAGCGCTCATTTCAGCACTGTTGCCATTCATGGTATTGAACAGTGTCCATTTATCACCGGTGTCACCATCCGGCTCCGGAGTCATAAACACGCCGCCGTTGCTGAGTGTGTAAAAATTCCAGATGCCGCCGTGGTAATCCTCACAGAGCCGGTCCATCCACGCGAAGATGCGGGGCTCCAGCAGTATCCACTGCGGGATACCGGCAAAATGTTGCGGCCAGAAATGAAGTCGCTGTGTATCAGGCAGCAGCGTGGCGGTGATGGTCGGGACCTGTTCTGTGTCCGCTGTCACGGACGAATGATTCATGTTCATGGGTGTTCCTTGTGTAAGAGTGTGAGTACGCCGTTCAGAGAAGGGCGGTGGCGTGAGTAATAATGAAAATCAGGGGGAGAAGAGCAGATATGTGGAGATGTGCTGTGCAGAAAGAAACCGCAGCGCGTCAGTCTGGCATTAACAGCAGACATAACCGGGGACACGAATGTGCATAACCATCGATGTCGCTCAGGCAGGGCCATACGCCACCGATATCTGCCAGTCTGCACAAGCTGAGTTCGCCAGGCAGGTATGCGCACCAGGCACAGAGGTCATCATCGGAGATGGAACGGCAGAAAGCAGCATCGCTCAGGGAACCAGGATAAACGCCGGCCTTGTGGATATTTTCAGGGAGAACGGGCATCAGCTCAGTACCTGCTGCATCTCTTCAGCCATCACCCACAGCGCGCGGTTGAGCTTTATGTCGCTGTCGATACCGTTCACTGCCCGCGTGCGGCTGCGTTTGCCCTGTACGGAACGACCGGATAACCCGCCTTTCTGTAGGTTTTCCTGCAGACGATTGAAGACCGTCCAGAGGTCGTTCTGCTCATCCTGCCAGCGGCGTGGTGCCAGAATCTGCGTCTCTGTGACCGGTTGATGCTCTTCTCCAAAACGGTACGTCAGGGCTGCTTTCGCCAGCGCCTGCTGCGCCGGGGGAGGCAGCAACAGAGACTGCATGGCATCACGCTTCTCCTCCACCCGGTCAAATACGCCGAGCACCTCATAAGCCCCCTCAATGACCTTTTCCACCACATCGCCTTTATGCGGTACGCGAACCTCACCGAAGGACGTCCCGCAGACCAGGCCGTTACAGCAGACACTACGGAACAGCCCCGGCAGCATCTGGTAGCTGCTGGAGCCGTCATGCGAGTTGAGCAGAATAATTTCCGGGACCTGCTGACCGGTGATTTGCCCGGCACGGCGCAGGCGCAGCATATGCTTCGTGTGTTCCCGGCGGCTCTGGTCACGGACACGGGTCTGGCAGGCAAAGAAGGGTTGAAAACCTTCGCGCTGGAGGCTCTCCAGCAGGGTGATGGTGGGGATATAAGCATACCGCTCGCTGCGGGAGGCATGCTTGTTTTCACCGAACACACTGGGGGTATGCTGCATCAGTTCATCATGGGTTAAGGGACGGTCGCGACGAATCAGGTTAACGCGACCAAAGCGGCTGGCTAATTTCATGGGGTTTACCTTTGTGGATGACATAAACGAAAAAGCCCTGCTCGTATGAGCAGGGCTTCAGAGAGGGTGTATCAGGGAACGGCGGGATTCTGTAGTGACAGCAAAAGTTACCGCGTGGTTACTTCGGATCCGTATTGGTTGGGTTATTCTCTGCCGGTAAAGTGGCTTCAGCAGGCGTAGCCGTTAAGCCCCCCTGGATAATTTTGTGTTTAGCAAAAGCCTCCGGCATCGCATTGATGCAGTAAGTGATATAAAAGACATTGAAGATAATGACGTAGAACACATTCATCTTCAGTTCGAACTTAAAGGTGTTCAGTACATAACTCTGCAGTGCTGTTCGGGCTTTAAATGCCCAGATGATGTACATCACGGCACTGGCAATAGATAACACGCCGCCGAGCATGGCAATGGCATCCATGGTCGGGTCATAACCATAGAGTTCCGGGTCGGTGGTGCCCATTACACTGAGCTGGCGCGAAATGCCGTAGCAGATGGCTATCCACAGCACATAAAGGTCAGAAGAGAACGGGACCTTAGTGGTATCAATAATGATGCTTTGCTTACGGTAGAGCCACATTAGTGGATAGATACCGAAGGTAACGAAAGAGAGTAAGACAAAATTCAGCGTTTTTGTGTTCAGTCGGGCGCTGAGGTCGGTAATGGCAGGCATGGTTTATCCTTAAAAGGTTGAAGTTTCACAAGCGGAAGTAAAAGAGACGGTATTCAGTCAGATGGAGACGGGTTATTTTCCGGAGTACATGTGGTTGCGGACTTTCACCCACCATTTACCGTTACTGATTTTGTAATCAACTTTTTCGTCATTACATTCATCAATTTCGGGGCCGACGTATTTTCCGGTTTCAAGGTTCAGGACAGCGATATTGCCTGCCGGGCAGGACATGCCCATATCGGTATGCAGAATAGCGAATTTGCCTCCGGAGGCTGCGACAGACGTTCCTGCGCCCAGCGTCATCATTTCATCGCTGTCGATATGGACCCACTCCTGTTTTCCGCCGCAGCCATTGCACCACAGACCATCCCCGTTTACGGTGCTGGCCAGCGTATAGGTGCTGTCAGGGATACTGACCTGGGTTGTGATGGTGGCGGCCACCGCAGGGATTGCCAGGGGCAATATCGCGGCACTCAACACCACATTCATTAAACTTTTCATTATTCACCTCACTGATTGGCGTCCCAGAACTCTTTAAAGCCACGCCCGCTGATTTTAAACTTGCCGGTAATATCAGAGAGCGTGACGACATGGCCATATTCACGCAGATAATTCACCAGCCATTGCTGAGTGGCTTTACCCCGAATAATCAGGGATATCTGGCATTCGCCTTTTTTCTGCCAGATATGCCGCTCCCCCTGAACCGGGTGTTCATTCAGCGTCAGTGTCACGCTCTCAGCCTCCGGCGTCTGGCAGGTCTTCTTGTTTCTCTCATTGGTCTTCACCTGGATATATTCATATCCAGGCGTGTCATCCATGGAAAACGTGCTGTTTCGGTTAATCGTGTAGTAATACTCTCCGCTGGCATATCCCCAGTCTCCGTCGGCCATAGCCGGTGAGGATGAGAGAGCCAGAAGTGCCAGTGCAGGCAGGGTCAGTTTCTTCATGTTTATTTCCTTATGGGGCAAAGGTATCGACGAGGAAAATCATGGCGAACACGATGAATATCGTGAGCAGAACGTTGATGATGAAGCAGCGGAAGATTTTCCGTGCCAGCCGGTGCGGGAATGCCATCGGGAACCTCAGTCTCTGACAATGAGAAAGAAGAGTAACCCGGCAAGAATCGGGTCAATTATCATCGCGAGAATAAACCATCCCCAGAATGACCTTCCGGCACCTTTGGCCAGAAACCCCAGCACAATGGCCAGAAAAATCCATAACAAAACCAGTGGCATGTCATCTCCTTACAATGTTTGGATGTGCGTCTCCATATCTGTTTTATTTCAATCAGATAGCAGCATTTCAGCTCAAGTTTATAACCCGGGTGAGTGAAGGGATAATGAATAAAACAGATCGGAACGATCGACAAAATCGATCATGAACAAGCAAAACTCTTTATCGCTGGACGTGCAAAACTAATCGAAAAAGAAGGACCAGACGCTGCGGGCCACATGGGCAACGGTGTGTGTCACAGCCTGCAGGGCCTGCCGGACAAGCAGTGGCAGTGGTGCGCTGTCAATGACGTAGTCAAGGGTATCAACAACGGCGTCGCCAAAGCTGCTGCGGGCGGTTTCCCTGACGGGCGCGGAGTGATATGACTGATGCAGATGAGGCAGCAGCGGGCTGCGTACCTGCTTTGGGAGGCGATTTATCATCTGCTCCACGATGTGGGCCAGGTGATAACGCCCCTTCACTGAAACAGGAATAACAGCATCTTCCTGTATACCCAACTGACTGGCGACGGCCTGCTGTTTACGTTTAATGTGTTCAAGCTGGCCGGGCGATGGCATCGCAGTGTGTTGGTTCCACTGCTCGGATGGCTCTACTTTATCCACCTGATTGAGCACCCAGAGTACCGGCGGCATGGTGTTACCGCACCGGGCCTGAATGAACTGATAAAACGTCTCTTCCACGGAGAATGCCCGGTCGTCCGCCTTTAGTACCCACAGCACCATATCCAGCTTCGGGAGCTGCTCCCGATAGAGCTCACGGTATTCAGTGTCCCGCTGCAGGTTTTCACCCACGCCAGGCAGGTCCACCAGCGTAAGGTAATGCTGACCAAATCGCAGACGTACACGCTGTGGTTCACGGGTACAGGCCTCCACGGCATTAACTGCGCAGACTTCGCTGCGGAACAGGGCATTGCAGAGCGACGATTTACCTGCACCTGTTTTTCCCATAATACCAATGACAGGTTCGTAAGTAATAAGCTGGCTGAGCTCCTTAATCAGCGTGTGGCGTAATGTACGGGGATAGCGGCGTAAATGGCGGCGGATAATCTGATATCCGGATGGTTGTTTCATTGAATACTCCTCAGAAATAAAACAGGCCATCCCGGAGGATAGCCTGATGAATAAGTTATGCTGTTATTCAATAAAGTAATATATACATGAGATTTTTTTAATCCCGAGCTACCTTGTTTTTCTTTTTTATTCCTGTATTAGTAACATCTTCTTTCTTTGCTTTTCGTTTTTCAGATTTCTCTTTTTTTTCTTTAGCTGTACGATAAGTTAAGTCATCGGAGAAACTTATAGCACGAATATTACCCAATGTATTGAATCGCATTGCTTGTAATTGAAAAAATGCCTTGTGTCCCTTTGGTGTATTTGTTAGAGCCTTTACTATACGTTTTTTAAAACTAGATACATAGCTACCTACTAAACTTGGAAATTCATCTATAAGTATATCTCTCTCATTTTCAAAATGTCTTATTCTATTTCCCGGGCTGCGCATTATCAATCCGGGAACATCATCACTACAAGGTTTGTGCTGTGACTCAAAATAATAAAAGCATCCGCACTGATCATCTTCCCTTTCGTTAGTTGGTCTTGACTCCAGCCATTGATTCCATATATCAGAAACAAGCAGATGATTTAAATCACCACCCTCAAAGAAAAAATTAACCAGATAAAAAGGACGAAAATCCTCATCCACTAAAATAAGGCGAGAGTATCCACAGACTGGTGTGTATCTCTTATTGGATTTCATCTTTTTTATGATTTTATCAAAGCGGCGCTTTAGTTCTTCTGTTGATAATTTCAAAGCCTCCTGTGGGGATTTTTTTTCAAGATCTTTATGCTGTTCAACCCACTCGTAAGAAAGATAAAAAGCAAATGGCAATAAGGATAAACTTCCATGCTGAGATGTTAATCGCTGATAATGTTCATTCAAAGATTGCTCAGTATCTTCTTTGTCTTTAATCGATTTAACCAAACGTTCTCTCAGATATTTTGATCGCCCGTTACTTTGTTCAATGGGCAAACTTACTAAAATCTCGGTTTGATCTCTATAGCGATAATTAGGATTTCCTCTGCGGGGAAAGGATGGTGGGTTAAGTTGTAGATCGTAGATATCATCGAGCAAATTTGACAAACTCACTGACTTATCAGATGTTCCTGAACTATTGAGATCAACTAAAGTATATCGTTCACTAATATCACCGTAATATTTTAGTTTCGCCTCATACCCGTAATCCTCCTTACGTAAATTAAATGCGATGAAATCCTTCATCATGTCTAATTGTCTTTTTTTACCCACCATCCTGCCACCCCATTCAAAAAGTAATGATTCTCATTGGCAATGAGATTACTATCCATATGAGGTAAAACCTTAACGAGTTTATGGGGTATTTTAAAGCAAAATCGTGGTGTTTTTTGTCTTAAAACATACATATTTTATTGAAAATACGTATGTTTTTTGATGTTTTTTTTTAGCTTCTGAACGTCACTTTCAGCGGACCTGAAGATCCCGTATCGATGTTGATCATGAAAGGTCGATATCTGAAACTACGGAAAACAACTCCAGCACAGGAAGACATTTTCTGGCCTGATATGGTTACCTGAGTTGACTGGATTGACACCTCTACGATTTTATCGACCTTCTACTGATTTATATCACCTCGCTCAAAAATAATGACCTGACATGATATCTATGTCAAACTTTTCAGATACAGTAGATTAAAGAAATTCAAGGTGGTAGTACTTTGTTAAAGCTTCTATGGTGTTACATGTATTAAGCCATCAGTTCAGATACATTAGTGATGGTCTTAAATAAGGTATATTTATATAACTATAAGGAAGTGCAATTCTTAAATCCAAGATCATAACTCCCAGTTCATTACTAATCCTACAATACATCACCATGCTTATCTCATACATGCCATCAACCCAATACAGCTATCTACCTCCTTGAGTGATATCACAAGTCTATACCATCAGACTATCGCCTACCTAGTTTATCAGATCATCTATCCATACAATCAATACTCCCACCTATTCCCGTGAAACTCATAAATTACATACACCGCTCTTCTGATGTTACCTAACACTCAGGAGCAGAAGATGCATTACGAAATAGAGACCAATGGCAAATACCAGATGAACGAACAGATACTCAGTGATCTAGTCGAACACTTCTACAGACTACTTACCAAATATTCAAAGGTGATCCCGTTACGTATGGACTTCGGATATCGACGTACAGATCTCTACCGTTATCCGGATGACTGGGATATGTATCGCCTTGCTGAGGAGCTAATGCGTGATGGAAAAATAGTGGGTTATTCATGGGTGATGGAATACTCACCCCGCAAGAGACTTCATTTCCATGCCATGTTCTATCTCGATGGTCAGAGTTTTAAAAGTAGTTATCGAATAGCAAGATATATTGGTGAGAGGTGGATAGCCAAAACAGAGGATGAAGGGACCTTCCATATAGCGAACAGAAAATCCTATCATCAGGTAAGTGGTACGAAGATGATTCACCATAACGACAGAGCCCGCCAGAGGGAAATTGAGTACATCCTCAGCTATATGGCAAAGGGAGATCAGAAAGAGGAATTTGAAGAACTTATTTACGGCACCAGCATAGTTCCACCAAACAGTGGACGTGGTCGGCCAAGGAAATACTGTAAGACAGAAAATATACTTCAACAACTCTGTTGTAGATAGTTAATACAGGATGTTCAAAAGTTACATCCCGCACTCATCATCTGAAGGAATCACATCTCATTCGTAATTCCTTCTCCATTCACTTTACGGAGAACAAGATGATGAATACCGATGTCCCTGTCCTGAATGACCAGTTCGTCGACATGAAGTTTATTACCCGGTTAACCGGCTTAACGGATAAATGGTTCTACAAGCTTATTCAGGATGGGGCATTCCCTAAGCCTATCAAACTGGGACGAAGCTCTCGCTGGCTACAAAGCGAAGTGGAAGCCTGGTTACAGCTGCGTATCGCTGAATCACGGGGCTGAACACGCATGACGAAGAAACATACCCGTAAGACATGGCAGGCCCCGGTACGCTGGATTTGTCTGCAGTGTCATCGCCAGTACTGTGGTGAGCGTATGTGTCCGTACTGCTACAGCACAGTCAATGTGATAGCCGCCACAGCTCACTGAGCCATCCCCTCAGCATTACCCACTCATACACGTAAATCTATACCCCGCCAGTTACCGCGCATGACGCTGCCCATACCGGGACGGCCTGTGCCTGCGTGTCATATGGCGGTAAGGACTATTACTATGTACGCAAAATCATTCATGGCCCGCAACAGTGCTGGTCGCCTGACCGGTGCCAGAACCGCATTACGCTCTCCACATCCCCTGAAGCAACATTAGGTTCGCTTTTGATACCACACCGTAAAAAGCCATACGTTTTTTCATCGATCATATGGCTAAGCATATTAATGAATCAGGTTCATAGAGCCTACCCGGCATCCTGGCATTATCTCCAAGAGCGAAGTCGCTAATATGTCCTTTCCTATGAGTGTTCAGACAGATGGCTATGCTCGATTCTAAAACGCCTTTGGCAAGTAAAATGACGAAGAATACCGGACTTACTTTTGTACTCATTCTCAGCGCATTAATGGCTGTTACTTCGTTATCAACCGACATCTATCTTCCAGCTATGCCCGTCATGGCAAAGGATTTGCAGGGTGATGCAGAGCTGACGATCACAGGGTTCCTTATCGGCTTTTGCATTGCACAACTGATTTGGGGACCAATTAGCGATCGTTATGGACGCCGTCTACCGCTGTTTATCGGTTTAGGTCTATTTATCATCGGCTCGGTGGGCTGCGCGTTATCAACAGATATTGTACAAATTGTCTTCTGGCGAGTTTTTCAGGCGTTAGGTGCCTGTACTGGGCCGATGTTGGCACGAGCAATGATCCGTGACCTGTTTAGCCGCACTCGCGCAGCACAAATGCTTTCGACACTGATGATCATCATGGCTATCGCGCCGATTGCCGGGCCCTTGATCGGCGGGCAGATGATTAAAGTCACCTCGTGGCATGCCATATTCTGGCTGCTGGCGATTATCGGAACATTAATGCTGATGTCTTTATTCTGGTTACCAGAAACATTACCTGCCGAAAAACGCTCACAAACTTCCGTAACCAAAGCTTTCCAAAACTACTATGCCTTGCTAACTAACGCCAAATACATGCGTTTTACGTTATGCCTGACGTTCTACTACGTTGCAGCCTACGCCTTTATCACCGGCTCCCCGTTTGTGTACATCACTTACTTCGGCGTTGATCCGCAGCACTACGGTTGGCTGTTTGCAGTAAACATTGTTGGACTAATGGCGGTGAGCATGGTTAACAGACGTCTGGTTCACCGCTACCCACTGGAAGCGTTGCTCAGGAATGCTGTATTCATCGCCACAATTGCCGCAATAGTGCTGGCGGTCACCACCGGCTTGGGTGTAGGTGGAATTACCGTGATTGTCGGCGCTGTGTTCGTGTTCTTCTCTATGAATGGCATCATCGCGGCGACATCTACGGCTTGCGCTCTGGACACAGTGCCTAATGTGGCTGGCTCTGCGTCGGCGCTAATGGGCGCGTTACAATACGGCAGCGGCATCATCTCTTCACTTCTTCTTGCTCTGTTCAGTGATGGCACGCCATGGACGATGGGCTGGATAATTGCATTGTTTACAGCAGCCAGCGCCCTGATGGCTCTGACCGTTCAACTAAAAAAATGACTACCACATATCCGCCACGTTTATGAATTTAGCTCATAGCGCCTATTCAAGCTGCGTAATTATCTTTAACCGCAACTTCGTTAATCTGAATATATCGCGTGAATATGCAATGTGAAACACAGCGGAAACTGGCTACAACAGATAGGCACACCCCAGCCTACACGGCTGGGGTGTCATCGGAGGCTAACTAAATATTCTTATCGAAGAAGACGTCTAACTTTTGCATCGCCTGGTCAACGTATTTAGGCACCCAATACGTCTCAATGTGGGTAGCACCATCGATCAGGAAGAGTTCTTTGTCCTTCGTACCGGTCGCTTTAGCGAACGCATCTTCAGTCATATAGAGCGTATCGGCTTTTGTACCGGCAATCATCAGCAGTGGTTTATTGATGAGAATGATATGGTCCGTTACGTCAAAGCTCATCAAATCCAGAAGACTGCTGGTGGTGTATTTAAACGTGGAGTTCGGGTGTGCGTGGGTTTTCCAGTAGTACTCGTAGCCCTGGCGATATAAGGCAAAAGGTAACTTAGCAATCTGTTCATCAGTCAGGTTGGCATCGCCGGAGTAAAGCACTTCGCCTCCGGCTGCTTCCTGAGCACGAGCGTCAGAAGCCTGCTGAAGACGCTGCTGGATACTATCCAGCTGTGAATTCTGAAAACCGTTGCGGCGCACAAGTCCTGAATTAAACATGCTGATGGTTGCAATCGATTTGAACCGTTTGTCTGTTTCGGCAGCAACCAGTGAATAACCGCCACCACCGCAAATGCCAAGCAGCCCGAGGCGGGCGGTATCAACACCAGGATACTGGCTGATGTAGTCAGCCATCCCGTGGATATCTTCGATGCGATTAGCAGGTTTATCCACGCTGCGTGGCATTCCGCCGCTAGCGCCCTGATAAGCCGCATCGGCGGTGATAGTGATGTAGCCCTGTTCGGCGAGACGCTGGGCATACAACCCGGCGACCTGTTCTTTTACGCCGCCATTGGGATGTGCAACCACCACCGCAGGGTATTTTTTGGCGGGATCGTAGTTAGCAGGGGTATAGACATTTGCGGCAATCTGAATGCCATGCAGATCGTATTTTACCGAATGAATGTTGACCTTGCCTTTGACGTTCTCGGTGATGGCACCGTCATAGGCCAGTGTGAAAGGATTTTGTTTGTAATCAGCCGCATTGACTGAGGTCACCCCGGCCATTGCCGTGAGTAGCATTGCACTGATAAGCGTGAATTTCATGGTCTCTCCCGATGAGTGTCGGCCTGATTATTCAGGCTCGCGGAATCAAATTTGCAGACTCAGGTTAGGTGGAGAGGGCTGTCAGCATCGTGACAGGGAAATAACATTTTTGTCAGGAAACAGACTGGGATGGGGAAGCATTTCTGACAACGCTGTCAGGTAACCGTCAGCTTTATGTTGGCAATCAGAAGGCACAATGGTCTCAGTAACAGGGTTGTTCAGGCATTGAAGTACCGTTGAAATGTTAAGAGGAAGTCCCGTTATGCGCCTGTTGTTAGTCGAAGATGAAGAAAAAACGTCAACCTATCTCAACCGTGCGTTGAGTGAGTCCGGATTTACGGTAGATGTCTCTGCAGACGGAGCTGAAGGTCTTCATTACGCGCTGGAGTTCGACTACGACGCGATAATACTGGATGTGATGCTGCCGGGGATGGATGGCTACCGGGTGCTCGAGGGTGTGCGAGCAGCCAAACAGACGCCGGTGCTAATGCTTTCGGCTCGCGGCTCGGTCGATGAACGCGTTAAAGGGCTTCGCCTTGGCGCGGATGATTACCTCCCCAAGCCCTTCTCGCTTATTGAGCTGGTGGCGCGTATTCAGGCACTGGTGCGTCGCCGCGCTACGGATGGCGCAGACATCACTCAGTTGCAGATTCACGATCTGCATCTCGACCTGCTGGCTCGCCGGGTATTTCGCGCCGGAACGCGACTGGAACTGACTGCGAAAGAGTTTTCCCTGCTGAGCCTTCTGGCCCGGCATCAGGGGGAGATTCTGTCAAAAATGATGATTGCGGAGCAGATATGGGACATGAATTTCGATAGCGATGCCAACGTGGTTGAAGTGGCCATTAAACGCCTGCGAGCCAAAGTGGATGCGCCGTTCGATGTCAAACTGCTGCATACCGTTCGTGGCATGGGTTATGTCCTCGAAGTACGGTCCGAATAAATGAAGGGGATAAACATGCCTGAGCGTTCCATCTCCGTTCACCTGGCGCTGATGTTTGCCTTATCCGCGCTGCTGATTGTGTCCGTTATCGGCATCCTGCTCAGAAGCTCCTTGCATGACTCTTTGCAAAAGCAGATGCACAACGAACTGCTGTTCCGAGAATCATTAATGAGTCCGTGGATCACCGCCCGAACCTCGGCTGACGGCTGGTCGACGCTGGCCAATAAATTCACCTTATTAACCAATTCTGAAGGCGAGCGCGTTCGCTACTGGATAGTAAGCGATAACCCACGCTTTAGCATGGGGGGGATACCGCCGGTGGGCGTTCAGTGGTCTTCTTTACAGGAAGGCTTTAATAAAGTACCCGGCGCATCGGAAGGCGCATGCTCACTTTTTCTGCTAGTGAAAACAATTCCCGCCAACGGAGAAAGGCCTGAGCTGCGTTATATTGTTGCCATCGACTCCACGCCGTACATGGGCACACTGAACGCCTTCACCAGGACGCTGATCATCATAGCCGCACTGGGCGTCGTGATTGTCGCCTTGCTGGGATACATCGTATCAAGGATCGGTCTTCGTCCCGTTCAAGCACTCAGTAAAGAGGCCGAGCATCTTGCACCGGGAGACCATGGCCAGCGCCTGAACACCCGCGCTTTGCCCGAAGAACTGCAGCAACTAGCGTCATCATTTAATGGTGTGTTAGAACGTCAGGAAATCGCCTGGCGTCAGCTCGACAGCTTTAACGCCGATGTTGCTCATGAACTCCGTACCCCGCTGACAAACCTTATCGGCCAGACGCAACTGGGACTCTCACGCCGACGTTCGCATGATGAACTGGAAGAATTATTGGGTTCCAATCTGGAAGAACTTGAACGCATGACGTCTATCGTTAACGATATGCTGTTCCTGTCCCATGCCCACGCGGGTGAACATGCGTCCCAGTTGACCCAGGTGTCCTTGCGAGAAGAAACCCTGAAAACAGCGGAGTATGTGGAACCTTCTTTTGCTGAAAAACAGCTTTCTCTGGATGTGGAAGGAGACGTCACCGCCCACATCGATCGGCGGCTGTTCCACCGTTCACTGGCTAATTTACTGGAAAACAGCGCAAGGCATTCGCCGTCCAATAGCACGGTTACGGTGCGGTTAAGCGAAAAAGGTCATCACGCCTGTGTTGAAGTGTCAAATCCGGGCGAACCAATAGCACCAGAACACTTACACCGGCTTTTCGAGCGGTTCTATCGCGTTGACACCTCACGGGCGAGAAGTGATACCCACCATGGGCTGGGCCTGTCGATCGTACGTGCCGTCGCCATTATGCACAGGGGAGATGTCTTTGCCCGGAGCGAGAACGGTATCAATACCTTTGGGCTGACGTTTGCTAAACAGCCTGATCCTATCCGCACAAAGGACCCCATGTCAGAGCCTCTTCCCTCTATGCCTGCTGACAAAATTGTCAGAGAGCCGTCAGTCTGATGTCAGGCTATCTGCGCCAGAATCACTGCTAAGACTCACCACTGCTGATTAAAGGAAGGAAACAGTGAGAATAAGAAAGGTATTTAGCGGGTTTCTGGCGATGATAGTTATGGGGTTTTTAGGGCAACCCGCGTTCGCCGCAGAGGACTCATCCACACCGTCCCGCACGCTGATAATCTATTTTTCCCAGCCCGAGGAAATGAAGCCCGATGCCGTGGACGGTTTTTCCGGGGCCAGCGTATTGCAAAAAAATACGCCGGAGACCGGCAGCACGCAGTTTGTTGCGCAGCTGATTCAGAAGCAGACTGACGGTGACCTGTTTCGTATTGAAACCGCTACCCCCTACCCTCGTCAGCATGATGCACTGTTACGCGTTGCCGAAAAGGAACAGCAAACTAGCGCCAGACCATCACTCAAAACGCCACTCCCCGATCTTAGCGATTACGACACCATTTACGTTGGCTATCCCATCTGGTGGTATACCATGCCCATGGTGATATATAGCCTTTTTGAGCAAAATGACTTTGCCGGTAAAACGGTCATTCCCTTTACCACCCATGGCGGCAGCCGGTTAGCCGACTCTCTGCGGCAAATTGCCCGCATACAGCCGCAGGCCAGGTTAGTCACTCGTGCACTCTCTGTCTCGCGCAATGATGTTTCAGGCCCTGACATCCCCGCGCAGGTTGAGCAATGGGTAAAACAAGTTCAGCCACAGCGTTAATTCCTCGACATGAAGAAAATTTATATTTTCCAGGTCATGCAGGATACGCTGATGACGTTACTTCTACTGGTGCTGATGGGGTTTCACCTGCACGGTGAAATCATACATGAATGGGCAGGGATTATTTTTACGCTGCTCATCATGTTGCATTTATACCTAAATCGGCATCGATTATGGTCATTGTCGCCGAATATTCCGTTAACAATGCGGGTCGTGAACAGAGCCGTTAATGCCTTGACATTCGTTGTTATTCTGACTGCGATTGTCTCTGGCATTATGCTGTCCCGACATATTCTTCTGGGGCTACCGTTCCACAACCCGGCGAACTGGGTCAGAAAAGTACACATGACCTCGGTCCATTGGGGAATGCTCATTCTGGCACTGCATATCGGCTTGCACTGGAAAATGCTGGCCACGTTTTTCTGCCGAGTCCTGAACATCTCCGGCAACTCACACGTTGCCAATATCATTACGCCGGGCGTTTTTTCGCTCATCGCACTTGTGGGTTTATACGAGTTACTAAGCACGGACTATCTCGATTATTTGCTGATAAAGGTCGATTTCTCCTTTTTCGATTACGATGAATCGGCCCTTCTTTTTTATTTCCGCAACCTGGCCATGATTGTTTTATTTGCATTAATGACGCGCTTTCTGCTTTGGCTTTTTATATTTAGAAAATGCAAAGCGATGTCACCACAATAGGGGTTAACTGACAGAATTGTCAGGCTGCCGTCAGTCTGACGACATGTCACCCTGATTAGAATCATTGCAGACCCTCTCCATCATCGTAGATAAGGACGCTTTGCATGATCAGACATTTACGTTACCTCGGGCTGTTACTGCCTTTCTTCACATGTTCATCCTTGGCAGCGGAGCAAAATCCCGCTGTCCATATCGTCCCCGCAGGAAGTCAGAACGCGGTATATGGGCCAGCCGAAAACTTTACCGGTCGCGTCCGGGTTGATCCCCTCTTCAGGCCTGATAACGACATCAGTGTTTCCGGGGCTTATGTCACCTTTGAACCTGGGGCCCGTTCCGCCTGGCATACGCATCCGGCAGGTCAGCGGCTGGTTGTGACCTCTGGTGTGGGGCTCACCCAACAAGAAGGCCAGCCGGTGCAGGTCATTCGCGCAGGCGACGTAGTCTCTTGCCCGGCGGGGGTCAAACACTGGCACGGCGCGGCACCCGGCAGCTCGATGACGCATCTGGCGATAACCGGGATTGTGGATGGCAAAAGCGTTAACTGGATGGAGAAAGTGACAGATGAACAATACCACGCCCATTAAAGCATTAGCGGCAACGGTACTGCTGACCTTTGGTTTTGGTCTCGCGGCACATGCTGCGCCCGTCAATAAAGGATCCTCAGAAATGAACCACGAAAAAAAGGTTTCAGATACGCTGTCAGCCAGCCAACAGGCTATCCCGTTGATTGCGGCATCAATGGCCAGCAGTCAGATGGATAAGCTGAATGCAGCCCTGAATCAGGGTCTTGACGCCGGGCTCACAATAAACGAAACCAAAGAGATTCTCGTCCAGCTTTATGCCTATACGGGCTTCCCCCGTAGCCTGAATGCGCTTAATGAACTGATGAAGGTCGTCGAAGCACGTAAACAACGTGGTATCAAAGACGTTGAGGGTAAAGAGCCGGTTGCCCCGATCCCTGTCGGGGATGAGCTTCGCCGTGTCGGTACCGCAAACCAGACGAAAATCTCAGGCGCTCCCGTCCAGGGCCCGCTGTTTGATTTTGCCCCGGTCATTAACCAGTTCCTGCAAACGCACCTTTTCGGCGACATTTTCGCCCGCGATAACCTCGACTGGCAAAGCCGCGAGCTGGCAACGGTTGGCGCATTAGCGGCAACACCAGGCGTGGAATCCCAGCTGTTATCGCATACGCGAGCCAGCATGCGGGTCGGCCTGACGGTAGCGCAGCTACGCCAGCTGGCACAGGTTCTGCGTGAACATGGCGAAAATGATGCAGCAATTCGAGCTGAAAAAGCGCTGCAGCAGGCGCTCGCAAACAATTAGGAGTGGATTATGGAGCATGATCCCAACCGCAGAATGTTAATCACCGCACTTGCCGGGCTGACGCTGGCGAACGTTTCTTTTCCCTCAGCTGCAACCGGAACCGCAAACGTGCAGGGTAAAAGCCGTGTTCTGGTGGCGTACTTTTCCCGCAGCGGAAATACACGGGTGATTGCGGGCGTCATTCACCGCAGCCTGAATACCGATCTGTTTGAAATCGAACCGGCTACGCCTTATCCGGAAGACTATTTTCAGACCGTTGAACAGGCGAAAAAAGAGCGTGAGCGAGGCGTAAAACCGGCATTAAAAAATAGCGTTGCAGATATCTCACGCTACGAGACCGTGTATTTAGGCTTTCCGATCTGGGGGACCAGCGTGCCGCCTGTAGTGCAAGCATTTCTCAGCAGCCACAACCTTGCGGGCAAATTACTCATCCCCTTTATTACTCACGGTGGCTACGGTAAAGGAGACAGCGACGACATCCTTGCCAGTCTCGCCCCAACTGCGCGTCGGGAAAAACCGCTGGTCATTGAATGCGACCAGGAGCGAAGAACCACTGAAACGGTAACAAGTTGGTTAGAGACAATACGCAGTTAATCGTTCGCATTCATGAGTCTGCCAAATAAGGGCAATCAGGGGTGCTAAATAATTAACGCTGACTACTCAGATATGATTGAACAGCAAAACATAACAGAGGATGTAATCTTGAAGACAATCTTAAAAACGCTGGCCATCTGCGTAATGGCGGGTGGTCTGGTAGCTCAGTCGGTATACGCCGAACCGCTGGTCATTCAGGAACAGGGAAGCTTTTCTGCGGGTGGCACCATCATTACCGCGCCAGGAACGTTTGACGCGAAAAAGCCTCTGGATTCTGCTGGCCAAACCTATCATGGCGATCATGCGTCTGTGTTCTACCAGATTCCGGAAAATCCGCATAAATATCCTATCGTCATGCTGCACGGCGCAGGTCAGTTCTCGCGCACCTGGGAAAGCACCCCGGATGGTCGCGAAGGGTTCCAGAACATATTCCTGCGTCGCGGGTTCTCAACCTATCTTGTCGATCAGCCACGCCGGGGCAGCGCCGGACGCACAACGGTAGAAGGTACGGTTACGCCTAAACCGGATGAACAGCTATGGTTCAACCAGTTCCGCGTTGGCGTGTGGCCTGAGTATTTTAAAGGCGTTCAGTTCTCTCACGACAAAGAGGCGTTGAATCAGTATTTCCGTCAAATGACCCCGAATACCGGGCCGTTTGATATCAATGTTATCTCTGATGCGATGTCCGCCGTCGTGGACAATTCCGGCCCAGCAATCCTCTTCACCCACTCTCAGGGTGGCGGACCGGGCTGGTACACGGCGATGAAAAACGACAAGGTCAAAGCCATTGTCGCCTTTGAGCCCGGCAGCAGCTTTGTCTTCCCGAAAAAAGAACTCCCTGCCCCTATGCCAAGCGCGTTTGACACGCTGAAGGGTGAGCCAGTGCCGATGGAGCAGTTTATGGCACTGACCAAAATCCCGATTCTGATTATTTACGGCGATAACATACCGGATAAGCCCGTCGCCATGCCCGCGCAGGACAGCTGGCGCGTACGTCTGGCGATGGCACGTGAGTGGCGTGACGTGGTGAACAAGCATGGCGGGGATGTCACTGTGACGCATCTGCCTGAAGTGGGAATCAAAGGGAATACCCACTTCCCGTTCTCTGATCTCAATAATGTGCAGATTGCTGACCTGGTGAGTCAGTTTTTGAAAGAGAAAAATCTGCAGTAGCCGTTTTAGAAATCACCTAAATCGTTTAAAAGAGCGCCCAACCCATAGTGGGCGCTCATCGCCTTGGGTAACTTATTCAAGTACCGGCAAAATATAATCTTTACGCGCACTTTGCCACGCAAGAACAGCGAGGCCCAACGCAATGAAGGACAGAATCGCGCCCGCCCAGTTCGGTGAGGCCAGTCCAAACCCGGCGGCAATGGTTACCCCACCGGCCCATGCCCCCAGTGCATTTCCCAGATTAAACATGCCGATATTGACCGAGGCCGCCATTGTTGGGGCTCCCGCATGGCTGGCGCGCTCCATCACCAGTTTCTGAATCGGTGAGACTGTTGCGAAGCCGAATGCCGCCATCAGGAATACTGAGATGCCGGCAACCCACTGGCTTTCAACACCAGCCCAGAATACCAGCAGCACCAGTCCCTGAGCCGCGAGGGTGACGAACAGCGTGCCAAACAGAGAGCGGTCAGCAAAGCGCCCACCAATCCAGTTGCCAACGGCAAGCCCCAGACCAAACAGCACCATTAACCCCGCCACGCCGCCTGCAGAGAAACCGGCCTCCTGCACCATCATTGGCGCAATGTAGGTAATTGAGGTGAAAAAGGCGGCCGGGCCGAAAATCGTGATCCCCATGACCAACAGCACCTGCGGGTCAACAAACGCTCTAAGTTCGTTACGTAAAGCAATCGCTTTGCCTTTCGCAATATGCGGAACCAGCACGGCTATGCTTGCCATCGTCAGCACTCCGATACCGGCAATGATCCAGAATACCAGCCGCCAGCTAAAAGTTTGCGCAAGCCAGGTACCCGCCGGAACGCCAAGCAGATTGGCTAATGTCAGCCCCGAAAACATAAAGGCAATGGCGCTTGCCTGACGTCCTGGTGCCACCAGCGATGCGGCTATAATCGAGCCGATACCAAAAAAGGCCCCGTGATTAAATGAGGTGATAATACGGCCGATAATCGCTATCTCCATTGTCGGCGCTATGGCCGTAATGATATTACCGATCGTAAAGATACCCGCCAGCGCAATCAGCATGGCCTTGCGGGGGATCTTCGCGCCGACAATCGTTAACAGCGGTGCACCAATAAATACGCCCAGCGCGTATGACGTCGCCATCATTCCCGCTTTCGGGATACTGACGCTAAATTCTGCGGCGATTTGTGGGAGGATCCCGGCGATGACAAATTCCGTCAGGCCGATACCAAATGCGCCCACGGCGAGGGCGAAAAGTGCGATAGGCATTGCAACTCCATTATTCGTTTTGTGGCTTAATAATATTAGGTAGAATTAAGTATATTCATACTTTCATTCAGATTGAGAAGCCCTATGAGCGCATTTGATAAAGAAAAAGATGGTATTCGGCAGACGAGACATAAACCGGCGGAACTGGATGCCATTGACCGAAAAATATTAAGTGCCCTGGCAGAGGACGCAAGTCGCAGCTACACGGAATTGAGCGAGATTGTGAATTTATCGGCTCCGGCAGTTCACGATCGCGTAAAACGACTGAAGCGTGATGGAGTGATCAAGGGTACCGTGGCGGTCCTGGACGGCTGCAAGCTGGGAAGGACGCTGTTAACGTTCTTGGTCATTGATACCAGTAGCTATCAGGCGACGCGCGCCCTTTTGCAGTTCACCAGCCGCAAGGAAGTGGAAGAATTGCACACCGTTGCCGGGGACGGCTGTGTCTTTATTAAAGTACGCGCTGCCGATACCGAATCGCTGGAGAATTTCCTGATGGAGATTCAGAGCCTTGAAGGTGTTCGCTCTGTTCGCAGCTATATCGCGCTTTCAACGTTCCTGGAGCGTGGCCCATCTCCTGATTCAGCTTGATAAATGCATTATTGCCAAGGATAACTCTGCTCTCTTAAAAAAGGTCTGCTGTGAGCGAGAAGCGGACTTCAACGAGGTGGCAATGTATTCATGCTCCGCAATAGGCTATGTTTATCAATTCTGAAACCATAGCAATGGAGCCTCAGTCAAGAAATGAGCTTGCCGGATAACCTAGAGAACCTCCCTGTTGTACTCATTCCAGGATTTATGCTTGATGAAACATTATGGGACGATTTTATCGCTGCATTTCCCGATAGTAGACGCTTTATTCCTGTGAGCCTGAATGGGGGAACAACAATCCAGGATATTGCCGCCAACATAGCCCAGAAACTACCTGAGCGTTTTGTTCTGGCAGGTTTTTCGTTGGGTGGCTACGTAGCCAGAGCTATTTATGAAGCTTTTCCGGAACGGACAGCGGCTATGATTCTCATTGCTACCTCTCTCAGAGAAGATTCACCAGAGCAGAAAAAAACACGCATAGCGACTGCGGTTACTCATTCCTCCAGAGCATTCAGTGGACTGAGCACCATGGCAATTAGAAAGTCGCTTCACGCTGATCTTGCCGATAATACGCCCCTTATTGATAAAATCCGTGACATGGGAAAAAGGCTGGGAGCACATGCATTCAGTGTCCAGTCAGGGCTAAACCGTGAGCGAATAACGTTAAAACCAGTTTCATGCCCGACCTATGTCATTGCAGCTGAACATGACCGGCTGCGTTCAAAAGAGGAGGCAGAAGAACTGGCCAAGCTAACCGGCACCCGTGCTGTTTATATTGACGGCTGTGGGCATCTTATTCCTCTGGAGAAACCGTATGAATTGGCCCAACTCATGTACGTATGGCTCAATAAAAAAGACCTTTGAAACTGCGAACTAAGCACCTGGTCGCGTTTTTTTAAATGTCCGCTCCTGGCACGGAGCGAACGAACGAATGCAACTGAATGTCTGCTGTGAGCGAAATGCGGTCTGGAACGAATGGTTAACCCTCATAAATCATAAATCATAAATCATGAAAAATATCGAAGAGTTACGTGCAGAACTTGTCAAAATCGGTGAAAGAATTGGAGGTGGAATAAGACCCAATTATTACTTCACCATCCCTGATATACCTGACGGTATGGCGACTCCATACCTGGAAATTCATGGCAAAGAATATCATTTCATTGTCAATGAAAGAGGTGCCGAAATAGCTCGTAAAGTGACCCTTAGTGATGATGAGATTCTTTATTGGTTTGTTGAGTGTGGTGTGGCTGGTCTGGCTACAGAGTATGCAGCCATGAATAGCTCACCTGAAATGGAATTCAGGTATGTTTATTTTCGTAAACAATATAGTTTAATGCTCTCCATCAAACCTGAATGGGCAACAAGGAAGCGCAGAGAATTTACAGAAATCCTTAGCAGACAGGTTTAAAAAGGTCACAGAATTTCTCAGAAACGTCGTGATCATCAGTTTGATTCAAGCATCAATGCTCCCACA
The DNA here is from genome assembly GCF_021172065.1 of Pseudocitrobacter corydidari. NCBI lineage: Bacteria > Pseudomonadati > Pseudomonadota > Gammaproteobacteria > Enterobacterales > Enterobacteriaceae > Pseudocitrobacter > Pseudocitrobacter corydidari. The sequence continues at coordinate 2,823,983 of NZ_CP087880.1, forward strand.
ACTCAGCATCCAACGTCCGCTCCTGGCATAAAGCCGACCTTCAGCCCTCCCTAAAAATTAATGAACACATCTAATAAACCCTAGCTAATTACCCCATCTAATCGAATAAATCAGTTTGCGTTATGCTTTTCCAACACAACAGCTGAAGGATAACGTCATGCAAACTGTAAAACTGAACAACGGTATTGAAATGCCCCTGTTGGGCTTTGGTGTGTTTCAGATGTCTGATGCCGCTGAATGCGAAAGAGCAGTTATTGATGCCATCGATACGGGATACCGCCTGATCGATACCGCAGCTTCTTACCAGAATGAAACCCAGGTCGGGAACGCACTGAAACAAAGCGGTATCGCCCGTAACGAGCTCTTTGTGACGACCAAACTGTGGCTGCAGGATACCAATTACGAAGGCGCTAAAGCACAGTTCGAACGCTCCTTGAATAGACTGCAACTTGATTACGTTGACCTGTACCTGATTCACCAGCCTTATGGCGATGTCCATGGAGCATGGCGTGCTATGGAAGAACTGCAACAGGCAGGCAAAATTCGCGCCATTGGTGTCAGCAACTTCCATCCTGACCGACTGGCCGACCTTATCGCCTTTAACAACGTGGCCCCTGCGGTGAACCAGATTGAAGTTAACCCCTTCAATCAGCAGCTGCATGCCGTTCCATGGAATCAAAGCCGTGGCATTCAGCCGGAAGCCTGGGCACCGTTTGCAGAGGGTAAAAATGGTCTGTTCCAGCATCCCGTGCTAACAGCAATTGGCCAGAAGTACGGCAAAAGCGTGGGTCAGGTTGTGCTGCGTTGGATCTTCCAGCGAGGCATCGTTTCACTGGCGAAATCGGTGCGCAAAGAACGCATGGAAGAGAACATCAACATTCTCGATTTTGAACTCAGCTCTGAAGATATGCTGCAGATTGCCGCCCTCGACACCGCAACCAGCGCCTTCTTCTCTCACCGCGACCCGGCGATGGTGGAATGGCTGACTGGCCGCAAACTTGATGTTTAAGTCGCGATAAAAGAGGTATTTATTCAATGCAAAAACGTTATCTGGGCAAATCCCGACTCGAAGTCTCTGCGCTTGGGCTCGGCTGCATGGGCTTAAGCCACGGCTATGGCCCGGCGACCGATACTCGTCAGGCTATCGAGCTCATTCGCGCAGCGGTTGAACGTGGCGTCACCTTCTTCGATACCGCTGAAGTGTATGGCCCCTTTCTTAATGAAGAGGTTGTCGGTGAAGCCTTAAAACCATTTCGTGACCGCGTGGTCATCGCCACTAAGTTTGGTTTTACTTTTGGCGACGACAACAAGCAGCAGATTTTAAACAGCCGTCCGGAACATATCCGTGAAGCGGTGGAAGGATCACTGCGTCGTCTTAAGACTGATGTTATTGATTTGCTGTATCAACACCGTGTCGATCCGAATGTGCCAATTGAAGATGTTGCGGGAACAGTGAAAGACCTAATCGCTGAAGGCAAAGTTAAACATTTCGGTCTGTCCGAAGCGGGTGCGCAAACTATCCGGCGTGCACATGCCGTACAACCGGTCACTGCCCTGCAAAGCGAATACTCAATGTGGTGGCGCGAACCAGAGCGGGAGATCCTGCCGTTACTGGAGGAACTGGGTATTGGTTTTGTGCCCTTCAGCCCATTAGGCAAAGGTTTCCTGACAGGATCGATTAAGCCAGGAACCACTTTTGGGAAGGATGATTACCGCAGCACCGTGCCGCGTTTCGCCGAGCAGGCGATTGAAGCCAATGAAAAGCTGGTCTCATTGCTGGGTGAACTGGCGGCAGAGAAAGGCGTGACGTCTGCACAAATTGCGCTGGCATGGCTGCTGGCACAAAAGCCGTGGATTGTTCCTATCCCTGGTACCACGAAACTGCACCGGCTGGAGGAAAACCTGGGGGCCGCCAACATCATCCTTTCTCAGGATGACTCACGTCAGATAACCCAGGCGCTTGAAACGATTAAAATCGTCGGCGAACGTTACTCTCCTGAGCACCAGGCTCGCGTAGGCCGTTAATACCCGGACGGGTCCTCTGCAAGTGGCGGACCCGTTATTCCTGATAGCGAAGTGCATCGATCATCAGCGCAAAAGCGGGCGGATGCTGCTTGCGGCTCGGGTAGTAGAGGTAATATCCGGGGAAAGATGGGCACCAGTCCTGCAGAATCTGAATAAGCTCTCCTGACTTTATATAATCCTGCACCCTGTCTTCAGGTATACAGGCAATGCCAAAACCTGATAACGCCGCATCAATCCTTTCTGCCTGCAGATTAAACGTGACCTGCCCTTCCACTCTGACCCGTAACGGTTTCCCATCCTTCTCAAACTCCCAGTGGTAAAGCCCACCGGCTGTCGGCAGGCGCATATTGATACACCGATGGTTTTGTAGCTGGTGCGGTGTTTCAGGTGCAGGATTTGTCGCGAAATAAGACGGCGCTCCTACGACGGCCATTCTCATATCCGGCCCAATTCTTACCGCAATCATGTCTTTATCCACGCTTTCACCCAGACGGATCCCGGCATCAAAACGCCCCTCAACAATATCGACAAAGCCGTTATCAACGACCAGTTCAACATTGATTTCCGGGTATTCTCTGAGGAAGGGTTTTAGCTTCGGCCATACCAGACTTCGCACGGCATGCTCCCCGGCAGATAAACGGATATTACCGGAGGCAGTGCCGTTCAGCTGAACCAGCGATTCCAGTTCCTGTTCAAGATCGGCAATGCGAGGTTCAAGGCAGGCAATAATTCTCTCACCGGCCTCTGTAGGGGCTACGCTTCGGGTTGTACGGGTCAGAAGGCGGATATTCAGCCTTTCCTCCAGCGCCTTCATCGCATGGCTAAGGGCGGACTGCGAAACACCGAGTTTGCCCGCCGCTTTGGTAAAACTTCGCTCCCTGGCTACCACAAGAAAGATTTGCAGTTCGTTGAAGTTTTCTTTGAGCATCGGCGATTCCCTTATGGAGGCATTCCCTTCATCGCACACTCATGAAGGGTATTCATAGACACAATCATTTTAGCCCTATTACTGACAATAATGATAATTGATATTCTGACCGTATCGAAAATAAGTCCGAATTATCAGAAGGTTTAACATGAAAATACTCATTGCTGGCGCGACAGGAAGTATTGGTCTTCATGTCGTGAATACCGCTATTGAAATGGGCCATCAGCCCGTGGCACTGGTCAGAAATAAACGCAAAGTAAAATTGCTTCCTCGTGGAACTGATGTTTTTTATGGCGATGTTTCAATGCCGGAAACACTCACCGAATTGCCGAAAGATATTGATGCCATCATCTTCACGCTCGGTTCTGATGGTCAGGGTCGTATTGGTGCCAGGGCGATCGATTACGGCGGAGTGCGTAATATTTTACGAATTTTCAAGGATACGCCTGTTCGTATCAGCCTGATGACGACGATTGGCGTGACTGAACGACTAAGCACCTGGAATCAACGTACTGAGGTTCATGACTGGAAAAGACGTGCCGAACGTCTGGTCAGGGCAAGTGGTCATCCCTATACCATCGTCAGGCCCGGCTGGTTTGATTACAACAATGATGATGAACACAGAATTGTTATGCTTCAGGGGGATCGTCGCCACGCAGGGACACCGGAAGATGGTGTGATTTCCCGGGAGCAAATCGCCCAGGTTCTGGTCAATGCCCTGACCAACGATGAGGCAAAAAATAAAACGTTCGAGCTAGTGGCTGAGCGAGGCGAAGCACAGCAGGATCTTACCCCACTGTTTGCAGACCTGAAGACTGATGATCCACAGAAAAATGATGGGGTTTTGGACATAGACAATATGTCTCTGCGTGAAGAACCTGAGTGCATTATCAAAGAGCTGAACCTGTATTCAAAAAATTAAACAATCTACAACCCTGACAATTTTGTCATATAGCAGTCAGCCTCATGACAGCTTAAGTCTGTATATTTGAATGTACAGAGGGAGATAGTTCCCCTGATACGAGCCCAGTTTCAAACACAAATTTTAAAAAAGGTATTAGATATGAAATCACTACTTATTACTTCATTGGTCATGGGATTTATTACAGTGAATGCCGCATCTGCCGCTCAGGAAATTAACCATGCAGATGGGAAAGAAAAGATCGGTGTAGTCTCAGCCAGCAATGCCTATACGCTTGATGATTTATCGAATGCGCTCTCTCGTAAGGCTGATGAGCAAGGAGCAACGTCGTTCAAAATTCTGTCAACCACGGGGAATAACCGGCTGCACGGGGTTGCTGAAATCTATAAGTAAATCATTAGCATCCTGAGCAGGATGTGTTTCAGCCCTCTTATAGCGAGCGTCGATTTATGTTCAGAACAGAAGACATCATCGATGAGATAATTCAATGGATTGATTCAAACATACATAAACCGCTGAAGATAGAGGATGTTGCCGCACGAGCAGGATACTCCAAGTGGCATCTTCAGCGGATTTTTGTGCAGGTGAGAGAAGTTAGCCTTGGGAAGTACATAAGAGATACGAAACTTAGGCTTGCAGCAAAAGATCTTATCGAGACTAATGAGCCAGTGATGGTTATCGCCTTTAAATATGGATTCGATTCACAACAGACTTTTACTCGGGTTTTCTCTAAAAAATATAAATTGCCACCATTGAGATATAGGAACGCTGAAAAGACAAGATAAATAAATACTTCTTAATTGTATTTACAGCCCTCAAAATAAAGTTATTCGCAAAAAAAACACATGAATAAAAAAATAAATATGAAACGCGAACATTTTCGCGCTTCATATTTTTCAGGGATTTATTCAGTAAGCTGACAAGTATCAACATAGATATCAAGATTCAGATCCAACGGTTTGGATAAAAATGTTCTCTCGTGTTTCCCATCACCAATAAAGAATAAGTTCGTATCATCTGGAAAATATCTGTCCTTGATATTTTTAACTCTAGCCCGTCGAAATGCACTAACCTCTTTACCATCTTTCAAGAGTTTATCTTCAGAATATTCAGAAATTGATATAAATGATTGAGTATCCTTTGGAAGGTTCTTTCCTACAAAGGAAAGTATAAGGTCAAAGTTCCTATCATCGATGTCCTCCTTAAGAATTGCGTCTAACATAAATGGAAGTCGATGTATATTCTCACTTTTGCTTATCAAATCATTTAATGCAAAATGATAAGACATTACTGTTTTGTGAAGCTCAACCCCTTGAAAAGGGAATGAATTAATTTTATAAAGGTTAGTATATCTTTCTTCTTTTACATTAAACAATTGCATCTCATTGAGATATTTTTGAAAAATATCTTTGAAATCTTTTTCTTTGTGGGATCGCTCTACAAAAAGAGACTGCTCCTCACCCATCTCACCTATCAACTCTTTAATCTCATCAGATCTCTTCGTGTGTTCCTCTATCTCGTTGTGAATGTTATTCAATAAGCGTACATTTGCCTTATTATCGATCCATTCATTAACGGATACTGTTTGTGATTTTTTCTCAAGAAAATAGGAGTACTTTGACGATATTTCAATTTCTAGTTTTTTAATTTTTGTAAGAGAGGAGTTAATGTCGGACTGCGTACTTTGAATCTTAATATTTAACTGCTCTAATAATTTATCTGTATCATTTATGTTTTGATGAAAACCATATAAGCCTTCTAAAGAATATGGCAATATTTGCGTACATGCAGGGCAACGATCAACATTATTATAATTTTGATGTTTAATGTTTCTTTTAGTTCTTTTAAGGATCTTGATATGATTTTTTGTTAATGATAACTTATTACTCAGATTAGTATAAATATCACGTTCTTCATCTAAGAGTGCCACCAAATGTATATAGCTATCAATGTATCTTTGAGCTTCTTCACCGAACTCCTCATCCAACAATTTAGAAATAACCAAGCGAGGTTCATTACTATATTTATTTAATGAAGAGATTTTCGATTGAAGTTGAAGTCGCTCTTTTGTTAGTTGATAAAAAGACTCTTTATCAAAGGAATTCTCTATACCAAGATAGTAATCAAGATATGTATCTTTGAAGTCCTTATAAAATCCGAGATTAGAGAACGACTCCCTTAAATAAACCCAACCGACTGATTGGGAAATATAATAGGGAAGAAAAATACATTCTATTGATGCTGTTTTTAGTTCACCTTTCTGTTCAAGAAGCATACCAAAACCAAACAACTGAGATAATTTATCTTTAAGTTTCACATGTTCAAATCGACTATCAGCATCTATTCCATTAAAACTTACAATACTCCCACCGTCCTCTTTTAAATATATAACCCCTGCCTCTCTCAATATTACATACTTCTTCTCTACACTTTTTTTTGTGATACTAAAATCCAATCTAAATATAGGATTGTATCGAATTATTTCGTTTAATCCATCTTTAACATCATTAATTCCAAAGGTGAATAAAATACTCTGCAACAGAGTGCTTTTACCTGAGGTATTACATCCACTGATTATATTTACCCCATTCGAAAACCTCTGGTCAAAATATACATTATGACTTTCAGAGACGACAAACAATCTATCAAACTTTATAATGGTCTTCATGACTTACCTTAATCATAGCACTCAACGTACGAACACAGAACTGCAAAAAACATATCGACGTTAGTCAAATTTATAGAGTGAGACTTTCTAACACCATCAATGTATGCAGTTAATATGTCTTGAAGAGAGTAATATTGAGCCGTGTAATCATTATTTCTAACGAAATTTTTAATAAGCTGGAAGTCAAAATTACTCATATCCTTGAGCAGCTCAAAAGAATTAATTATATAAGCCTCATGATTTTTCTGTATATTAACGGGTATTCTAAATTGTATTGAGAACTGCTGTGCAGAGGTACGCCAATAATCGAATGCCTTTTGCTGTGAATCAATTATATTCATAACTTTCTTAACTTCTTCGCCTTCAACCCTTTTTGTTGGATCGAGTAGACATATTTCCTGCCCTTGATTATATACAGTTTCCACATTCCTAAATAGAGCAAGTATTACCTCAATGGCTGCTTTCGAGTCAGCTATATGAGAAAATTTTCTAGACATAAGTCCAATAAGCGATTCTTTTTGTTTTGCAGCAGTTCTTGGGAAATCTACCCACTGAATTTTTAGGTTACGTAGTTCTTTACGATAAAAAAAGTAGATTCTTCATTACAAATATCTGTAACTTTCTCTTCAATTTTATTCTGAATGTTTTTATGCAATTCATCATAAACACAGATAGAGTTTTGCTCATTAACCCTTAATACCTGCTCAGTAACACCTTGTTTTTTTAACAACTTTGACGGTGAGTATTTTAATTCTATTTCTGTATTTGATATAAATGTTAGCTGGTGTTTATAATCTTCACTTTTTTCAAAAGCATCATTTCTTAAGTTTTCGCCTACCAATAGTATTTTAGATACCATCTCAGAAAACCTAGAATCGATAGTCCATATTTTCCCGCTAAGTTTCTTTGCTTGATAGGCATGTATCTCGTTTATATAACTCAAACAATCAGTTTTATAACAAAATAGAAAATCATCGTGATGTTCGATACAAATAAAGAACTCTTTATTGATAAAAGAATTGTAATTATCTAACAAAAGATACAACGCACAGTTTCTTTGAAACTCAAAACCTGTTAACGCATCAACCCCAGCGTTTGCCGCTTTATTTTTAGCCACCCTGCTCTCCTACAACAGCTAAAAATTTCCATCGTCATCCAGTGATGGATGTGGATGCAAATTAAACCATTTAAAGCGATGTGTATCACGAAAATCAAAAAAAATAAATTTGTAAGATCATTTTTAGTGATCTAATGCACTGTTTTATGTACTGTTTTTTTATACAGTTGAAAGATGGCACCTCTAGGGAAAACTTTAAAAACTCGTTTTCCCTATTTACAGGCTTATATAACCTTAGTTAGAGATGCTTCAATATAATCCGCATACCACTGCATCATCTCTCTTCTGCCTTCCAAATACAATGCATGGTTGTATGTCCCACGAATCGCATTCTTATCAACGTGAGCCAGCTGGGTTTCAATCCATGCCGTATTAAACCCTTCCTCATGCAAAATTGTACTCATCGTGTGCCTAAAACCATGTCCAGTAACCTTCCCCGTATATCCAATCCGCTTAAACACCTGATTAATACTCGCTTCGCTCATCGTTTTGCGGGGATCATTTCGCCCTGGGAATACCAGTGGATATTGCCCAGACATTACTTTGAGCTGCTGTACGATTTCCAGCGCTTGGGTAGAGAGGGGTACAAGATGAGGCCGTTTCATCTTCATACGCTCTTCAGGTATTTCCCACACCGCTTTCTCAAGATCAAACTCACTCCAGAAAGCACCTCGAAGCTCACCGGTGCGAACTCCCGTAAGGATCAGCAGCCGAGCGGCAAGAACAACTAGCGGGCTGCCTGTATAGGTGGATAGGGCTTTAAAGAAGTCTGGTAACTCTTCAACTGTCAGGAAGGGATAATGTTTCGATTCATGCCCTGACATCGCGCTGGTAAGATCCGCAGCAGGATTGTATTCCGTACGACCGGTAACTATGGCATAACGAAAGACTTCGCTGCAGCGCTGGCGGACCTTTTTGGCCTTCTCTGTCGCGCCACGGCTTTCTATTCGACGTAGCACATTAAGCAGAACCAGCGGTTTGATTTCATTCACCGGCAGTTGGCCGATATAGGGGAAAATATCTTTATTAAAGGCCTCCAGAATGTCAGAAGCATACCCTTCTGACCACCGGCTCACCTTCGTACCGTGCCACTCAAGCGCCACAGACTGGAACGTATTATTGAGCTGCACATCGCGAACCAGCTTTTCTTCTTTCTTTGCGAAAGACGGATCGATACCCTCGGCCAGCTTTTTCTTGGCTTCATCACGTAGTGCCCTCGCTTGTGCGAGAGACACTGCTGGATAAACACCAAAAGCCATACGCTTCTCTTTTCCATTGAAGCGATATTTCATTCGCCAGTATCGAGAACCAGAGGGAACGACTTCAAGATACAAACCAGCGCCATCAGCCAGCTTGTAGGCTTTCTCTCTGGGTTTAGCAGCATCTACCTGTCGTGCATTAAGCTTCATTGGGGGCATCTCCCTGGACCGAACACAGAATGCCCCCACTTATGCCCCCAACTGCGACTTGATTTCGGTTGAGTCCAGTTGATAACAGGAGATAAGATACGGGCCAGAAACCGCAGTATACGGGCTTTTAGTTGATTTCGGTAGACTTGGGAAGAGTTTGAAATGGTGCCGATAATAGGAGTCGAACCTACGACCTTCGATTCCAATGACGTGTTTCACAAGTCATTGATTCTTCGAACCGAATGCGCTGCTCCTGAAAGGCAAAGCTAACACAACTGATCACAGTTGCCCCTGAATATTAGATCGGGGGAAAGATGAAATACAAGCCTAATGCGTACCTTGTTAAAGAAAACTCTACGGTGTACTCCGTTAAAGTCACCATCCCGCCTTATATGCGCTCCCTGTTTGGGAATCGAACAGCGTTCATGCGTACAACTGGCACGGCAGATATCAGGGAAGCCCGAATCATTCGTGACAAAGTCATGCACGAATTTTTTGCTATCAGAGACAGGCTCAAGCCAAAACCACAACGTAACAGTGTTGATCGCGTCCTGGTGGAACTGCGCTCTATCAACCAGCATGTAAGCCAAAATGATGGGATAGACTTCGCCACGGCTCGTGTTTGCCCTTCCCTTGTCCAACTGCGGGATGAATTTATTGTCCAACACAGTGACAGGCGCAAGCTGTCTACCTTGAGCAAGTACATCAAGGCGGTGGAGGTCTTCACGGCTCATTTCCGGCGTAAGGATTTCCAGTTGCAGGAAATCAACAGGACTATGGTCACCGATTGGTTAGACAGCGCCAAGCAGGAGAAAACCAGCCAGACACTGGCGAATTATCTTGGCTGTCTGTCCCAACTAGTGGCACTGGCTCAGAACCGTTATCACGATGCGCCGAAAGAGAATGTATTCGCGGGCCACAAACTGGACGTGCGCCATGATCGAGAAAGCTACGAACCCTTTAGCGGGGATGAACTAGCTAAGGTGTATGCGGTGCTTGATGAAGAGATGAAAGCCGTTGCGATGGTGGGAATGTATAGCGGTATGCGCCTTAACGAAATCTGCTCTCTGCAAATCAGCAATATCAAAACCGTTGAGGGGGTATGGTGTTTCGAGGTGACGGAGGGTAAGACACGCAATGCGGCTCGCCTGGTTCCAATTCATAGCCGATTGACGACACTCGTTAAAGACCTCATCCAGAACAACCACAATGGCTTCTTATTCTACCATGCCAGCATCACAGAACGTGCAGACGGCAAGCGCTCAACGTGGCATACACAGCGATTTACACGGGCTAAACGTAAAGCGTTGGGTGAGAAAGGCACTGAGCGGAAGGTGTTTCATAGTCTGCGGGGAATGTTCATCAGCCAGCTTGATCGTGGTGGAGTCCCAGAGGACAGGATCGCATTGATTGTGGGTCATGAGCGCGGGAAAACCGAATCATTCCGCACCTATAGCCAAGGGGCTAGCATGAAGGAGTTGGCGGATTATGTAGACATTGTCTCACATAGCATATAAAAGTAAAACACACCATAAAAACAGCCAAAAAAAAACAATAGTTATAACTTAATAAAATTTAATGCTAATTAATTCAAATCATTATCATCTCGCTTCATTTTTTATTTACTTGGAAATATATTGATACAAAAAAGGACGGATTGACTATGACTCAGCGAATTCAGCAGATCCAACGTATCGTGGAACAGCAAGGAATCACTCAACTGGTACATTTCACTAAGGCCGAAAATCTTCCAAGTATAATGGAACATGGGATAGTCCCGATTTCTCGGATTGGAGAGTTTGGTATCACGCCTGCCACTAATGATCAACTTCGCCTTGATGGTCATTTAGATGGTACGTCTCTTTCTATCACCTTTCCTAATCACAGAATGTTCTACAAATATAGGCTGGAAAATCAAGGGGTTGATTGGGTGGTGTTAGGTATCAAACCATCTATTCTATGGACAAAGGATTGCGCGTTTTGTCGCCACAATGCTGCGGATGCTCGAATAAGCGTCAAGGCATTGGATGATTTGAGGCTTCCTGAATCACTTGCGGGAATGTTTAGCGAGATAGACGGGTATGAAACACGAGATGGTCAAAAACTTTTAACATCCGATCCAACAGACGAACAAGCAGAAGTGTTAGTTTTTGATGTAATTGAACCTGAACTGATCTTAGGGGCGGCCTTCAATAGCAGAACCGCAAACACACTTTACCAAAATCTCTTCGGAGAAAAAAAGATTATACTTAATGACAAAACCAATGGTTTATTTGGTTCTCGTTCATTTAAGCGTAAGTGGTAAAACAATGGCACAAAGGCCCGTATATATACCTGTTAAAGAAAAATCACTCTTCGTAAAAACTGAGCTTGTAGATTTTACGTGGTTCCCGGGAATGTCAGTCTCACAAAAGCAGAAATCAATTGACTCGCTCCATGAAGCAGCAAAGACAAGCCTGCCTAATGTGGACAAAATCCTTGAGATTTCCAGCAAGTCCCGTGAAACCCTCGGTGTTGCACTGAGTGCTTTCAACCTTTCTTTCACGACCCTGAAACAGCAACGTACATTAACTATCGAAAGTGCGTTTCAAGGTAGCAAAGTGTTCCAACGTGGGGGTCCATATACCGACATGTTCGACATGACTCCTCGCGAAGCCAAAAAGGACAAGCGTTTATTGACCTCTGGCAGACTGACCGGATTCAAATTTTTTGGTAAAGAATGGGAACTGGAGCCACGTACTGCATTTTATGATTGGCTGTATATAAGTGCATTGAAAAAAAGTACCGAGCTAGCAGAGCAACTAATTGAATATTCAGCATTTACTGACATAGAGTTCAATCCTGAGCGCTCGATAAATTGCCAAGCATATTCTGCGGCATTATATGTTTCATTATACAAACAAGGCATTCTTGATGATGCCATTGCATCTAAAGAGAGTTTCCTAGAAACGATCAAAAGTGCATCAATAAGTAATGCTCTTCAAGATGAAACAACTCAATCGGGCTTTGGGTTTTGAAAGCCGGGATTAACCCGGCCTCAATGTTTCAGTTTAATCTTTCGATGCTGCTCATAATGAGCAAGTGCTGATTCCCAACCGTAATCATTCACCCGCTGCAAAAAAGTGCTGCGTGGAACGTCGAAATATCTCGCAATGGCTGACAGATTCAACCAGTTATCGGATCGATTATCAAGACTCATTGCCAGAAGTGGCAGACCTTTAGAATTGAACAGTTTCATGTGCATGTGTGTATCTCCTTTCCTTTGCCTCGCCTGGCAGCGGGAGCAATGCGCTCCCGCAAACCGCTTTTTATGCTGTTGGTAATAGCGTCATCTTACAGACCAGATCCGGCCTGAAGTTGTATGCCATGAGGCTGTATTCACTATATAAATTCCGATTTCGTAACTCGTCGAAAGCTCTGTATGCGTACCAATCTTCAACATCACCAGAAGCGGAGATTTCAAGATGGCGAGCACATGGACCAATGAAGCGTCCCATAGGGGAACTCTGCTCAACCGGAGCATTTCCAAAGACCGGAACAAGGAAAGCCTCGTTTGACTTGATACCGCTGAATGCTGAATCGCTGACTTCGATCAGACGCACAGAACCCAGCATAAACGAACTAAAGCCTGGCAGAACATCAGACGGGAACAGCACATCAGAACCAACCAGCCCGTTTGAATAAACTAGCAATTCACGAATCTGAGGAGAATATCTCACAGCACGGTAGGCATCAGATCCGCACAGCAGAACCCAACCACGCAGATATTGAGTTAGTCCACCCATCAGCGCTTTAGTGGCGCTAACCTGATCGTCAATGTCGCGCATCGGGTCATCATTCACACCTTGGTGCAAATCAGCGGTTCGCTGGTTCAGGGAGAATTCTACAGCCCAATCGATCTCATTTTGCTGAGTACCCCAAGCGTTAACTTTATTGAAAATCAAAGCCTGCCAATAGGCATATTCACGTGAGCGCTCAAACTTGGCACGCATCTGAATAAACTTATTGGCCTCAATCTCATCAAGAGACTGCTCCATAGTGCTGCCAGGTTTACGGTAACCTTTGAGATCTGCCGAAGTCACACGGTCAGTCACACCAGACCAAGGCAATTCGTATAAATACGAGCCTGCTGTCGGCTTCTCGATAGTCCCCCACTCCGAACTGAAACGCATCAATGGCGCATCCACACCAATAGATGCCTCTTGGATACGATCCATACTAACTTTGTGGGAATCTGCGATCTGACGGTCTGCAAATACATCAAGGTGAGTCAGCAGTAAATTGCTCTGCGGAACCTGAGTACGGAAGACCTTGCTGTAATTAACATAATCGAATGATTTAATAGCCATTTTTGAAGTCCTTTTCTTGTTTGTTATTCTGCGATGACAGCATCGTCAGAGGTCAGGCGAATGTTTCCGTTGGCGGTCAATGCTGCTAGTGCTGCATTTGTTGCTGAACCCATTACGGCGCGGATTGCTTCTGGGTACACATAAATCAGGCGGTCAGCCACGATGACAGGAACATCAGAACCTGCCTCAGCGTAGGAGAGGCACAGAAGCGCATCAGTCCCAGAGGTGTAAAGCGTTCCGGTAGAGGTCACCACGGAACCTGGTTCCACAGCCTGTGCGAGTGTCGCGAATACAATCGTTCTGCGGTCAAAATTGGCATATGCCGAATTTTTCACCACGTTGTTATACGTTTTTGGATAATCTTCCAGTTTCATAGTCTTGAATCTCCATTCAGGTCATCGCCAATGATGGCGTTATTATTTCTCTGGCAAATTTGCCATTGAGGGGCGAAAAGAAAGCCGCTATCAGCGACTTCGTTCACTTCGTTTTCCATACAGAAAAAGACCAAGGCGAGAATATCCCGCCTGGTGTAGGTCAGTAGTTTTCTGATGGAGAGATATGGAAAGCATGATCGGTGAGTCACGCTTCAGGAATGAGGGAGCGCAGCAGCGGGAGACCTCATATCTTCGCTGCCGCACTCAATGCCAGTTTGCATCATGGCAAGATGACCGACGAGGAGAGCGCCGGATTTAATGGCAAATCCAGACCAGTGGCCCGGACTTTGTACGCCCTATGACATCGCAACGCGATTTAAAACATAGTTTTAAACCCGTCCACAGATGCTAAAGGCGAATCTTAATCTTTTATTGGGTTGCCGCCATGGCATAGCCTTTTCAGGCCGATAATCTAGAGAGCAATCACAGCAGGAAAGGATTCAATGATAATAATAACCAATATAAACTATTTTATCATTTAATTATTAATTTTACAATCAAAAGGTTACATCATTACTATGTGTAAGAGCTATAAAGTTCTATGAAGCTATACCGGTATCCACTTCCAACAGCATCAGAAGAGTTAGCAAATTTAAGTGGAGTAAAGAAGTCACATCTGTCTATTCATCCAGTTATTTTCTTGTTTTCCTCCCTCAATTGAGGTATAAAAAACAGAAAATAATCATGAGGCCTATACCGATGTACTCTCATAATCTCGAAAAAACCGTAGTATTGGCTGATCCGAATGATATCGAATCTTACTTGCAACCTCTGAATCTCAGTCAAAACGACCTTATACGCATTCTTGAGCGTGGTTTGTCTGGTCGCTATTCCACTACACAAAATCACCCCGTAACGTCTCGCGGACAGTACTTTTACGGTGAAGGGGTAAGCGCTGCCAGAGATATCCTTGCTCCGAAGGGGTTCAAGCGATTGTCTCTACGAAACGTTGAATTGACTATTAGTAAAACGGTGGCGATTTATCTCTGCCGTGGCTGCGATCAAACGGGTTTGGTTCATGGCTATCCTGAGTCACGTATGAAGAAAGGAGACTTTACTCGTGAACTCATGGGGCTAATCCATAATAACCACCCTGGTCAGGGGAAACTAATGCTGGATGATAACCAGCTCAAATTAGATTTAGACCTGCCAGAAGGTGAGGTTGTCCCATTACTCCCGAACAAAATCGGACGGGACTTATGGTTCTTACTTTACGATTTTGATGAACTGGATGAATTCAACCGTGTAGGTATTCGCGCGGAGCTGTCCCGACCTGTTTCCTACAATGACAAAAATGTTGTTAACAGTTTTTCTACTCGTTTGATTCTTAATGCCCATCAGCCAGATCCAATGGTTCAGGGTGGTGAGACTCCTCAGTTTACACCAGATATTGATCTTGATATTTTGAAAACAGGCTAAAGATGCACCATGTTTAATTCAGAGCGTTTACGTATAGCAAGAGAACGGAGAGGCCTGACTCAAAGAGCGCTAGCTGAAGCTGCTGGATTAACCAGCAAGACCATTTCTAACTATGAAAAAGCAGGTATCTTCGAGCCAATTGCCAGCGATAGTATGGAAAGAATCGCTTCTGTTTTGGAATATCCTATCGAATTTTTCCTCGATCGGGATGTTCCTTCATTGACGCCCGAAGCCGTCAGTTTTCGTGCAATGACAAAGTTAAGCGCCCAAAAACGTGATTCGGCACTCGGCGCTGGCAAACTAGCACAAGAATTATCGGCATGGATTGATGGGCAATTCAAGTTACCGAAGCCCAACATCCCTGATTGTAGTTTCGACGGATATTCTGAGCCGGAGCGTGCTGCTAGAGCAGTTAGAGAAGCCTGGGGTATTGGTGAACTATCAATTTCGAACATAATTCATTTGCTTGAAGCTAATGGCGTCAGGGTATTCTCACTTGCTGAAAATTGCGTTGAAGTAGATGCTTTTTCATTTTGGATGGACGAAAAACCCTTTGTTCTGCTGAATACAATGAAAACTCCAGAACGCAGCCGCTTTGACGCTGCTCATGAGCTTGGTCATTTGGTTCTGCACAAACACTCCAGCAACAATGGTCGCCAAGCTGAACAGGATGCAGATCGCTTTGCTTCGGCGTTATTGATGCCTGAGCGTAGTATCTTAGCCTCAGTACCAAGGATGCCTAGCCTAGACCAGCTTGTTTTATTGAAGAAAAATTGGAAAGTGTCCCTAGCGGCTCTAGTTCGACGTACCTTTGATGTCGGTTTGTCTTCTGAATGGCATTACAGACAACTGGCGATAGAACTCAACCGCCGTGGTTACCGTACTGGGGAACCCCAGGGCATGCCAGAACGAGAGAAGTCGTTGATTTTGGAAAAAGTCTTTACATCGTTGCACTCTCAGGGAGTAAAGCGTGTCGAAATACTTAAACAGCTGCGCTTCCCCGCTGATGAAATAGGCGCGCTCACATTTAACAATCGCTTCTTCATGGAGGCCATAGCTGGGGACGGCCTTTCGTCGTCGATCAAACACAAACGACCACCTCATTTAAGTCTTGTCAAATAATCCTATATGCGACAATCGGCGGTTTACTCCGCCGTATTTAGCTCGAGTCCGTTAATCTCATATTAAGCTAACCTGTTGATCTGGTAGCCTAAATACTTTAGCGCTAACCACTGTTCATTAGTCAGATCTTCGATCTTGCTCTTCATCATGAGACTGACCGGACGGAGGTTAGCGGGTCCACCCTGAACGGCAGCGGTTAAAGCTATGCCTTTGCTTTTGATAGCCTTGCCACCTTTCGGGGCTGATTTGCTGGCTGTTGCAGTCGAAGCGGTCAGATATCCCTCGATAGCATCAGCCAACACCTGGTGGGCGCTTTTATTCAGATCTCCGCTCTCCGGTTCGGCAGCGGCCTGCATTGCGGCGAGAATATCGGCGCGGATGTCGTTTACGTTTTTCATTTTTATGTTTCCTGTAGAGGTCCAGGCCGTCACGAAGCCATAGAAATACGGCTACCGCTAACGGCAGAAAGGATAAATATTCAAATAGGGTCAAGTTTCCCCGGCTGGGGTTGGGTCAGTGCATCGCAAGGCGATTAACAGCAATTGCTGTTAACCCTTTCAGGGTTTTAGTAATGCAGGCGTGGTGATCGGCGTTGGGGCGCTGCCTGCTTGCGTGAAATAGTCTTCCGGTACTCAATGAACAACGGATCGTCACTAACAGGCATTCGGGATGCCATTTCCTGATCGCTCACTCCGTCACGTTGAAGAAACGCGATCACAGAAAATAGAGGTAACTGGAGGTCAGCACAGATTTTTCCGAGCATTGCACCCGAGTCGAAATATTGGCGTACAGTTCGCTTAGTTGCGTACTGACTGGTGTATTTCACCTTTCGAAACTTGGGATTCCATGTCTTAGCCAGTTCAGCTACAAACTCAGGATCAAGACGTAATAACAAGGCAACTTTGCCGGGGGTCATGCCATGCACAAGGAGTGCCTTAGCGGTTTTAACAATATCCTCATCACGGCGGCGCTTTTTAAAAAGACGCTCTAAATCTGGTTTTTTCTGGTCAGCCAGAGAGTGGCTGTTGCCAGTTACGTTCTCACACAATTATTCCTCCAAATGTTAAAATGGGGCTTCGCTCCAGCCTTGGGCTGTCTGGGGTGGCTCATAGTAAGTGCCTTGCCCCATGTACCCCGCATACTCCTGATAATTCTCCTCAGGCTCTTCATCATCTGGGGCTACAGATTTAAAACTGGCTTTCTGGCGAGGGAATTCAACAACATTCTCACCGGCTGGCCCACTCAGTAATGAATCATCACCACCGGGTAAATCAGCATCGACAGGAACATCCACAGGAGGTAAAGATCCGGTTTGTTCAACAACAGGCGCGGCAGATTCCACCACGAAAGATTCCATAACAGGTTTTTGCTCATTCTTACCGCTCTCCTCGGTTTCCACTTTTCTATTACTCACCTGCGTGGAATTATGATCGTCAAGAAAAACCATCAACGATGGATCGAGTTCGACCGGAGAAATTTTGTGTGTTCTCCCTTGCTCTTCCTCAAAAGTGATCATTCCCGCTTCACGAAGCTTGTTCCTGAAATTACGAACGGCTTCGGGCTTGCAGCCGCAACGTTTACCAATCATGCCAACAGACTCGTAATAAGTTCTGCCTGTTTTGTCATAGCTGTAAACCAGAGATAGCAAAATTTTCATGTTGCCATTAATGGTCAGGCCGTTGTACTCGGTAAGGTCGAGAATGCTGTATTCAAGTTTTACAAAATCCTTACTGTCCCGGTTCTGTTTGCTCATTCTGTTCTCCGTAAAGTGTCGCCT
Source organism: Pseudocitrobacter corydidari (assembly GCF_021172065.1). Lineage (NCBI taxonomy): Bacteria > Pseudomonadati > Pseudomonadota > Gammaproteobacteria > Enterobacterales > Enterobacteriaceae > Pseudocitrobacter > Pseudocitrobacter corydidari. Next base: position 2,842,153 of record NZ_CP087880.1, read on the forward strand.
TGCTGGCTAATGCTGGTTTGATGTCTGGTGTGTTGTCGAAAATGTTCGCGGCAGTCTCCAAGATTTCATTACAGAGCCGTGCCAGGGGCTTATCCTGCCTGTTAGCTTCAGTCAGTAGAGCTTGATAAATGTGCTGCTGGAATTTGATGTGCATTCAAGTGTCCTCCTCGTTCTGGGTACAAAAGAAACCTCTCCAGTGGTAACCAAGAAGGCGAACCGGATCAGGTTTTGTTCAGTGTTGTTAGGCTGCGGTTGCTGTTGGGAATTCGCCAGCCAGTGGATAACCGTAGGCTTCAAGTTCTTCTGCACCGCTGACAGCCACAAGCAGCATAATGATCTGCTCATGAGTCAGTGCAAGATTGAATTTGTTCAGATAAAGCTGGCGATGACCTTCCAGGATTGGGCGAAGTATCTCGGTCAACGGCATTCCGGCAGCGCGTTGATTACTCAGCGGCTTAAGGATGGTTTTAAACGCTCGCGCCTGCTTTGCCTTTTTGCGCTCCTGCTTCAGGATATGCAGGCAGACGGCAATCTGAGGAAGTCGAGCATGCACAGCGTCTGCCCCGCCGTTTCTACTAATGAAGGCCCACAAGGCTGATTTGGTGTATTTGCCGTTCAGGATGAGATCAGCGATCTGCTCGCCTGTCATAGTGGTCAGGTCGAGACGTTGGGATTTTGGTTTATTCATTGGGTTCTCCGTTTCTGTTAAAAGAATTATTAGCGGAGGTCTTTTGTACCCATTTTGTATTGCCGTGAGATTGACAAGGGATGTCGTGATGACGGCAAAATTATTCGAGGATTCGTAGGTAAATCATCACCCTACTAAGATCTATTGTATCAGATCACTTTGTAAATAGCAATCATTATCATTTATGTTTTTATAATATATAATAACCATCATCACATTATCATCCAAATAAATCTTTGCCAATAGGGCTAAGTCGCTCTGTATCGCTTCATGCGGGGACTTGTCACCATAGGAGTACATACGTATCACCACCACCGTTTAAACGCCGTAGAGAGGCGTTGAGGAGGTCTGTTAGTTAACCCGCCCCGCCCCGGAGTGAACCGGACAGATGCAAAGCAGTCCTCTACGCCGTGCTCCGATCCACATATGGCGAACAAGTTCGCAGCTTCCACACAGAGTGAGAGCGTAGCCTGTCGGGTTACCCGAGTCACAGAGCGGAGCGATGTGTTAACGAGGGTTAGAAGGTCACGAGATGGCGTGGCTGTTTCACGTCAGCGAAGGTGAGCTTCTTACCACAAACATATCTGAAGTGGCTGACCAGCCATTGTTGAGCGGAGCGATGCAGAAGCATCACTATTAAAACTAACAGAATGACCAACCGTCATTCCGTGCTCTCGACCTGGAGGTACTTTTCTTATCAGTTCTTTTATGGAGATTGTTATTTATTATTATTGTGCTCGAAAATCGACTACCCCCTACTCGAAAATCGTGCAGGTAGGTGCTCGAAAATCGAGGGGGTGGGTACACGAAAATCGTGCAGGTATCACCGGGTGAGAATTTTCCAAGTCATCCACGCGACCAACGCACTGATGAAAACTTCTGGTTTGATCATGCTTCAATGGCACAATCAACGGCAACACCTGAGGCGGTCCAGACACCTGATCCGCTCCGAGAATTGATCATCTCCCTCCCCCGCTTTCATCTGAAAGTACCGACCATTCTCCGCGCTGGCTGAAGATTGGCAACCCTATACTAGTTTTCTGTGAAAATTTGGTGGATGATCTTTATCATTGGCTATCCTGCGAACAAAGTAGATTAAATGCACCTCAAATAGCCTGTAATCCGTAGTTAATCATGCCAAAGTGGTCACTAAACGTACAAATAACAAGTCTGTACCTATGGGCGTTATGGTGTGGTGCATGCAGTGAAGCCAGTAATGGCACGGCCTAGGCAGATTTGCCAGTCGTGGTGTGGCTAAACACAATCACCGATCCGCCCTTCCATACCGAAAAAATTAATTTTCTTCGAAAAAACAACTGAAAACCTTCCACTCCTAGGCCTGTGAGAGCCTCTCAGCGTGGCGCTGTGCTATGGGTGTGTCAGTGGAAATAACGCCGTAGAGCAGCGCTGAGAGCGTATGCTGGGCTATTGATGTGGCTGTTTACATTGTTGTGGGAAATGGTACGAAACAGTGGCGGCCTGGCTCGGTGAATATCACCAGGTGATGGCTGACGTAGTGGACTGCTGGCAGGTATTAGAACTCACCTCTAACTTACACAATGCACATGTGTAATTTAGCAAACTATTGATTCTTAAGGATTGTGTTGTGAATGAACACTCCAAGGGTCGTCTTATGCAGAATTTATGCAGAATCAGGCAAGGATTATTCACTGGCAGAGCCAGCATGTGTGGTGTGCAGAGGACTGCCCTTAGATATTTCAAAAAGATGTTTCATTTTTATTGAACCACCGGAGAGACGGCCTAGCAAATCCCCAAGTGAGACCGGATATTTTCCGACACTAATATCTGAAGAGTGGCCCCCACTTTCGTTTCCCACAGCGCCGGAGTGGGTGTAGTAACATATAAAAAATCCTTTACAATGATCATGTTATGATCAATATTTGCATCCTAACTTACATATTGAACATCGGAGAGGGACGTAATGAAGAAGGTCGAACCAGTCAGAGACAAAGAGAAGATCGCAGAGGTTGAAAGACTACTGCGTCAGAATAACAGCAACGCTATCTACGGTGATTTGTGGGTGTTCCTGAATCAGACTGCGGCGCGTATTGGTGACGCTCTCAAGTTGCGTTATACCGACTTTAAACACATCGAAGGAAACGTGTTGAACCTGAAGGAACAGAAGACAGGGAAAATCCGCTCGATCATGCTGACTGCCAAAGCGCTTGAACTGGTAGCACAACGCCGTGCTGATAATCCTGGTCATGAATACCTGTTCGAAGTGGACAGCAACCGGGCCAAAGGAAAACCGATCAGCCGGGTGACGGTCTCAGCCAAATTCAAAGAAGCCGGGGATATGCTCAATTTGCACATTGCGGCGCACAGTCCACGCAAGAACCTTGGCTATCACGCCATAAAACGTGGGGTAAGTCTGCCGACGCTCACGAAGCTGTACGGGCATTCATCGCAGGCGGTCACGCTGGCGTATTGTGGGATCATGGATAAGGATGTTGAAGACGTATTCCAGGCAATCGATTATTAACGACCGTTTACGGTTTTGCTTCGCAAATCGCAAGGCGACCATTGAGGGTGCAACTATGAAGAAAGTTTTACTATGTGTTGTGGCACTGCTGCCGTTGGCGGCTCAAGCAGGAAAAATCACCATGAGCAACCCCGACGAACAAGAGTTACAGGGCGGAAAACGGCTTTGTACTTACGAAAACAGCATTTACTTGTTCACGCTGGTGACGCATTCGCAGTCCTGCCCGTATTCGAAGACGTTCTCAACCTGGGACAACGAAAAGTAGCCAGTCAATAATATGACTGGCTGGACTATCTACAGAAAGTTAACCTTCTGCCTCTAACGGTTCATAATCGCGCCAAGACTCATCAGGCCATATAAAACATTCAGTGCTATCATCTAATAACACTAGGCCAGCACGACCTGCCTTTGCAAAAATGAACTTACCTTTAACATTTAAGGTATGTCCGTTATACATCCGATCCCCCTCAGGATCGTATTCGCCTGAGAGCGTACCAGTATCTGCAATTGACCATTCATCAACTGAAGTCCAGAGATTGCCACTGGTTTCAAGCTTATAATCCATGTCAGGGAGGTAGTCGAAGTAAGCGTTACTCTCATCCATCGCCCCTGATTCTCCTGCTTCTTGATATATTGCTTCTTCGAGCAGTTCCCGAACCTTATCATCATAAAAATCCTCTACGGACTCAAATACGGGTACAGGCATCCCTGACTTTAGTTCCAAGACACAAATGCGGAAAATTTCATTGGTGAGAAGAAACTTACTCGCTCTTTCTGTACCCATCGGTAGATTCAGCACCACAAATTCAGCATCAGAGAATTCATATTCTTGTGAGGCGTCTTTTCCTTCCTGGATGAGTGCCGCATGACTGGCATACCCTAAAAGAGCAGCAATCACCTCGTGAAGGTGAGAACGTTTCAACGTGGTATTACTGACTTCAGGATGTTGGGAAATGTTGTAGCAGATAGATTGGATAGCAGCATTCATGATAAACCACTCCGGCGTATCAGATCTCTTGGCAATCATTTAAGGTTTGGTATTGGACATTTTGTTACCCTCAACCATTTGCCAGATCCGACACTATGAAGAAGGTTTAAAATCAATGTGGGGGTACTGCTACCTTTTTTAAGCTGCCCAAAACTTAGGCGGGTGCCTAAGTTCACTATACCGCCTAAGAAATAAAATGCAATAGAAGCCATAAAGCCCCGTTAGTGGTACAAGCAACAAGCGGAGCGTAGCGACTTCATCAGGACAACCTAGTTGGTTTCGCTTTGCGAAAGTCACCAGTGACCAAATCAGATTGTCAGAGAGATCACACCTTATCAGGGTGCTCGTGTACCTTTCGGAGCGTGAGCGAAGCGCTGGCAGAGCCTGCATGTCGTGTGCAGGTACGTTTACCACTATTCACCTGTTTACGTGGCTCATACGGCCACACATCGGGCTTAAATGCGTGTGATCAATCTGTTTCGGGAGGATTTAGAGACGTTGGCAGCGTCGTCAGCTTCGAGTTGATAGCGGTTCGTGTGGACTGTTCACGCTTTGTACCTGTTCGAGCTTTACAACTACAGGCCGCTACGTGCTAACATCCCTTAATAGCCACTGTTAACCATAGCGGCAACTGTTGGTCATAGAATCCCTTAAAAAAAGGTTGTACCTTGAGAGCGAAAATCGTCTTAAGTTATTGTTTTTAAAGGATTTTGTTGTGTGAGTGCCGATAATAGGAGTCGAACCTACGACCTTCGCATTACGAATGCGCTGCTCTACCAACTGAGCTATATCGGCCCTGAAACAGGACGTGTTCACGAGTGCGAATCACGGTGGACAAGGTTAAAACTAACCGGGCGATGCGTCAATGGCCTTGAGAATCAAATGGCTACTTTTGCATCACCCGGCGTTAATTAGGCACGAATGGTATCGTCACCGAAGCCAACCCACTTATAGGTGGTCAGCGCTTCGAGGCCCATTGGGCCGCGCGCGTGCAGTTTTTGCGTGCTGACGGCCACTTCTGCGCCCAGGCCGAACTGACCGCCGTCGGTGAAGCGCGTGGAGGCGTTCACGTAGACTGCCGAGGAGTCGACCTCGTTGACGAAGCGGTTGGCGTTGCTCAGGGTGCGCGTCAGGATGGCGTCGGAGTGCTGAGTGCCATGCTCGCGGATGTGGGCGATGGCGTCGTCCAGGCCAGCCACTACCTTCACGTTAAGATCCAGCGACAGAAATTCGTTATCGAACTCTTCCGCTTTTACCGCCACTACCTGTGCCGGGCCCGCTTTTAACAGCGCCATAGCGTTGTCTGCCGCGTGTAGCGTCACACCGCTCTGCGCCATCTGCTTGCTCAGCGCGGGCAGAAAACGTTCCGCGATATTCTGATTCACCAGCAGCGTTTCCACCGTGTTACAGGTGCTCGGACGCTGGGTTTTAGCGTTAACGATGATTTTCAGCGCTGGTTCAATTTCAGCCGTGTCATCCACATAGATATGACACACGCCAATCCCGCCGGTGATCACCGGGATCGTCGATTGTTCGCGGCACAGTTTATGCAGACCCGCGCCGCCGCGTGGGATCAGCATATCGATGTATTTATCCATGCGCAGCATTTCGCTGACCAGCGCGCGATCCGGGTTGTCGATCGCCTGAACAGCGCCCGCCGGTAAGCCGCACTCCTGCAATGCTTTTTGGATGACCTTCACCGTGGCGGCGTTGGTGCGATGCGTCTCTTTTCCACCGCGCAGAATCGCCGCGTTGCCGGTTTTCAGGCACAGGCTGGCGACGTCAACGGTGACGTTCGGGCGCGCTTCATAAATCACGCCAATCACGCCGAGCGGGACGCGGCGACGCTCGATGCGCAGGCCGCTGTCGAGCAGCCCGCCGTCAATCACCTGCCCTACCGGATCGGCAAGCGTGCAAACCTGGCGCACATCGCTGGCGATGGCGGAGAGACGCGCCGGGGTAAGTGCCAGCCTGTCGAGCATCGCGTCGCTCAGGCCGTTGGCGCGCGCGTCAGCCAGATCCTGCTGGTTAGCGTCGAGGATCTCTGCGCTGTATGTTTCCATATAATCAGCAATTTTTTCCAGAGCCTGATTCTTTTCACGGCTCGATAGCTGCGCCAGCCTATAAGAAGCCTGTTTGGCAGCAATGCCCATTTGTTCGAGCATGGTGAACTCCTTAGCGGGTGATCATATCGTCACGATGGACGGCAACCGGGCCGTACTCATAGCCGAGAATAGCATCGATTTGCTGTGAGTGGTGTCCGGCAATAAGACGCAGCGCGTCGCTGTTGTAGCGGCTAACGCCGTGCGCGATATCCCGTCCTTCAAGACTGCGAATACGGATCACTTCACCACGAGAGAAGTTACCGGTCACGTTTTTAATGCCTTTTGGAAGTAATGAACTTCCGCGTTCCAGAATAGCGGAGGTTGCGCCTTCATCGACGGTAATTTCGCCTGCCGGCGGTGCGCCGAAGATCCAGCGTTTGCGGTTCTCCAGCGGCGTGTCCTGCGCGTGGAAGCGCGTACCGACGGAGACTTCCGCCATTACGTCGCCAATCACGCCCTGGCGACTGCCTGCGGCGATAATGGTTTCGATACCGGCGCGGCAGGCGACATCGGCGGCCTGCAATTTGGTGCCCATCCCGCCCGTGCCGAGGCCAGAGACGCTGTCGCCCGCGACGGCGCGCAGCGCATCATCGATGCCGTGCACGTCGGTAATCAGTTTGGCATCCGGATTGCTGCGCGGGTCGGCGGTGAAGAGGCCCTGTTGATCGGTCAGCAGCAGCAGTTTGTCGGCACCGGCCAGAATCGCCGCCAGCGCAGACAGGTTGTCGTTATCGCCGACTTTAATTTCAGCAGTGGCGACCGCATCGTTCTCGTTAATCACCGGTACGATATTGTTATCGAGCAGCGCGCGCAGGGTGTCACGCGCGTTAAGGAAGCGTTCCCGGTCTTCCATATCCGCGCGGGTGAGCAGCATCTGCCCGACGTGAATGCCGTAAATAGAGAACAGTTGTTCCCACAATTGAATGAGGCGGCTCTGGCCAACAGCGGCCAACAGTTGTTTTGAAGCGATAGTCGCGGGCAGTTCAGGGTAACCCAGATGCTCGCGCCCGGCGGCAATTGCCCCTGACGTTACAATGACAATTCGATGCCCGGCCGCGTGAAGCTGAGCACACTGGCGAACCAGTTCAACGATATGCGCGCGATTCAGGCGGCGCGATCCGCCCGTTAAAACACTGGTGCCCAGTTTGACCACCAGCGTCTGACTATCACTCATGATTCTCTGCCGTTAAAAGTGAAAAAATGAAACCAAACTCACGTTTTATCAGGAGTCAGCCCGCTTGCCAACAGGCAGCGCGGAAAGCGAGGGATTTTATTGCGCGCGATCAGTAAGCTTAACCGCACGTTTTGACGCTTTTATGACAAATCTAATTAACGGCACTTTTTTAATATAATTCTGACATTCCCCTGACATTGTCATAAATCTTTCATTGAGAAACGTTACAACCCTTCCTGTTTTTTCATCTGGATACATTTTTATAAATTTTGTCTTATTAAAAAATCAGGAAAGGAAAATGAAAAAAAGCACTCTGGCATTAATGATGATTAGCGCGTTAACCACCACTTCCGCAGTACAGGCGGCTGAGGTGTATAACAAGAATGGCAATAAACTGGATGTGTACGGCAAAGTAAAGGCCATGCATTATATCAGTGATTATGATAGCAAAGACGGTGACCAGACTTACGTGCGTTTCGGTATTAAAGGCGAAACGCAGATTAATGAAGATTTAACCGGCTATGGCCGCTGGGAATCTGAATTCTCCGGCAATAAAACCGAAAGCGATTCAACACAAAAAACACGTCTGGCCTTTGCCGGTCTGAAATTGAAGAATTTCGGTTCTTTCGATTATGGTCGTAACCTGGGCGCGCTGTATGACGTTGAAGCCTGGACCGATATGTTCCCGGAGTTCGGCGGTGACTCCTCCGCGCAAACCGATAACTTTATGACCAAACGCGCCAGTGGCCTGGCGACCTATCGCAATACCGATTTCTTCGGCGTGGTGGACGGTCTTGATTTAACCCTGCAATATCAGGGGAAAAACGAAAACCGCGATGTGAAGAAACAAAATGGCGACGGTTTTGGCACTTCACTTGCCTATGACTTTGGCGGCAGCGATTTCGCCATCAGCGGCGCATATACCTCTTCTGACCGTACGGCGGATCAGCAAAATGCAGCCCTTGCCCCGCGTGGTCAAGGTAATAAAGCGGAAGCCTGGGCTACAGGCTTGAAATATGACGCCAATAATATTTATCTGGCGACGTTCTATTCTGAAACCCGCAACATGACGCCAATTTCAGGTGGTTTTGCTAATAAAGCACAAAACTTTGAGGTCGTCGCACAGTATCAGTTCGATAACGGTTTCCGCCCATCGCTGGGCTATGTCTTATCTAAAGGCAAAGATATTGAGAACATCGGTAGCGAAGACCTGGTGAATTATATTGACGTGGGTGCGACCTATTACTTCAACAAGAATATGTCCGCGTTTGTTGATTACCGCATCAACCAGCTGAAAAGCGATAATAAACTCGGTATTAACGACGATGATATCGTCGCGCTGGGGATGACTTACCAGTTCTGATAAAAAGGCCCGCCTGGTAAGGTGGGCTCAAATTGCTGACAACGTGCGCTTTGTTATTGCCGGATGCGGCATAAATGCCTTATCCGGCATAATCTCATCGCGTTAAGCAGATAAACGCATCGGCTCGTCGTCAAAACCGTCTGCCGGTTCCAGCTTCAGGTCTAATGTTGCCAGTAACTCACGGGCGCGCTCGTGAAACCCGCGTAACGTTTGCTCTACGCGCTCATTAATTTCAGGATCGTTAATCGGCGTTGCCTGCCATTTGCCATCTTTATTGAACAGACCAAACTGGTAGCTGTAGGTGAAACGGTCTTCTTCCGCTTCCATTTCCATCCACCATCCCCAGAATTCTCGGCTTTCAGGCGCTGGCTTAACGTTCACACATACAGCAAGGCAATCGAAAAAGAAGCGGTTCTCTTCACACTGCTCCTCACGGATGTAAGGGCCTAACGCAGTGAGTTTTTTAATCAGTCTGCTCTTCGGGTGTCCACTTGGTAACGTCATTGCGATCTCCTTTGGTGATGCAACTGTTTTACCAAATCAATAAAATTTAGCAATCTATTAACTAAATCTATTATTGATCCACCCTGCAATTTCTTTCAGTGCTTTGTCGAAATTACGGTACACCGGGTTGAACGGCACGTTCAGAAGTTTACCCTCTGACGAGGAGGAAACGATAAGGCGTGACTCCTCTTCCGGGCTGAACGGATCGTTGTTCCAGTAGCCGGAGAGCATCGGTGTGGGGCAACGGCGGCCCAGTAAACCCTGCGTTTTCAGTGAGTAACGATTGAGTTCGATACGCAGCGCTTCATCGGAGGCGTCATGCATACCGAGACGCGAAGCCAGCACATCAAGATACATTTCCGGCACCCGGCCCTGACGCAGCGGGTCGTTCAACAGGCAGTGCACGATGGGGCCAAGGCAGGCCACGCCGCGCAGGCGCTGAGATTCGAGATACGCCAGGCGCACCGCCACGTTCGCGCCGAAGCGGAAACCAAACGCCGCAACGCGCGTGTGATCAACCCAGGGAATGTTCGGCAGTTCGCGCAGCACGTGCTGATGCAGATAGCTGGAGTCCTGGGTGAGTTTCCACTTCGATGAACCGCCAATCGACGGCATATCCAGGGTGAGCATGGCAATACCCAGCGGTGCGAAGTAGTGTTCATATAAGCTGTAGTAATCAATTTGCAGGCCGTCGAGCCCGCCGCACATCAGCACCGTCGGGAACGGGCCGTCGCCTTTTGGCATGTGCAGGAATGCGCTGACCGGCGATCCGCCCGGAATAGGAATTTCCAGCTCACGCATTTCACCCGGCAGACGTTTAGCCGCTTCGGCGTAAGCGCGATTCGCCAGCACCTGCGCCTGTTCAGCGAGATCGTCGCCTTTCAGATGCGGATAAGCCGCAATGCTGTAGAGATTGGACGCATGCAGCCAGTGGCGGCCGCTGAGCAGCGGGTCATCTTCCTGTGTCGCTTTTTGCTGCCACTGCATCGCCTGAGTTGACCACTCGTAGATCCAGTTGCCGCCGCGATAGCCGACCACCGTGTCGAGCATGCCTTCGTCGGTGCGCTCGGCCTGGCTCATCACGATACGCGCCTGCACATCCAGAATTTCCTGCGGCGAGATACCGCGCCAGATCCACATCAGACGGTTAATCATACGATACCAGTGCGGGACGGTTTTACCGTCAAGCGCAGACTGCACCGCAGGATCGCTCCCCGGGTTAAATCGACGCACCAGCGTGGAGGTTTCAGGGTGTTTGAAACGCGGTTTGAACAGGGTTTCGCTAAGATTCGCCTCTGACATCGCATGATCTCCATGAATACGAGCTTTAGACTATTGTAACGCGCCGGACAGCAAAAAAAACAACGCCCGGCATTGCCGGGCGCTGGAATCGCATTTATTGCGGGAATTAACGGCCAGCGATAGGCGGTACGAAGACCACGCCCATATCCCACGGCTGTTCAATCCAGGTATCCTGCGGGATATCAATCACATAATCGTCAACCAGCGGGCGACCAGCCGGTTTTGCGAAGATAGTGACGAAGTGAGCTTTAGGATACATTTCGCGGATAGCCACTGCGGTGCCGCCGGTATCAACCAGATCGTCGATCACGATAAAGCCTTCACCGTCGCCTTCAGCGCGTTTCAGGACGGTCAGCTCACGCTGGTTGTCGTGGTCGTAGCTGGAGATGCAAACGGTATCAACATGACGAATGCCCAGTTCACGTGCCAGCAAAGCGCCTGGTACCAGACCCCCACGGCTAACGGCAATGATGCCTTTCCACTGTTCAACAGGTAACAGACGGCTTGCCAGTTTGCGGGCGTGAATCTGCAACATGTCCCAGGTGACGACGTATTTTTCGCTCATGTGAAAATATCCCAGCCTGTGTTATACGGCTTAAAAAGTGTTCAAGGGGGAAATAGGTTGCGCGAGATTATAGAGATCTGACGCACTAAAAACCAGCCTTAAGGGCACTCTGCCCCTCTTTTTCCGTGGTTTGTTCTACCAGAGAAGACAGAAAGTGGTATTCTCGACCCTATCTCGCAAGCGCAGCTTGTGGTGTCTGTTTCGCTATTTATTACTCTAATTCCAGATGCATAACGCCGTAAGGAGACTCATCGTGTCGGAACTGTCTCAACTCTCCCCGCAACCGCTGTGGGATATTTTTGCCAAAATTTGTTCTATTCCTCACCCGTCTTATCACGAAGAGCAACTGGCTGAACACATCATCGGCTGGGCGAAAGAAAAAGGTTTCCATACGGAACGCGACGAAGTCGGTAACATTCTGATTCGTAAAGGCGCAACCGCCGGAATGGAAAACCGCAAACCGGTCGTTCTGCAGGCGCACCTCGATATGGTGCCGCAGAAAAATAACGATACCGTTCATGACTTCACCAAAGATCCTATCCAGCCGTATATCGATGGCGAGTGGGTAAAAGCACGCGGCACCACGCTGGGCGCCGACAACGGTATCGGTATGGCTTCCGCGCTGGCGGTACTGGCTGACGATAACGTTGAGCACGGCCCGCTGGAAGTGCTGCTGACCATGACCGAAGAAGCGGGCATGGACGGTGCGTTCGGCCTGAAAGCCAACTGGCTGCAGGCGGATATCCTGATTAACACCGACTCTGAAGAAGAGGGTGAAATCTATATGGGTTGCGCGGGCGGTATCGATTTTACGTCCAATCTGCACCTCGATCGCGAAGCCATTCCGGCGGGCTTCCAGAGCTTTAAGCTGACGCTGAAAGGCCTGAAAGGCGGCCACTCCGGTGGCGAAATCCACGTCGGCCTGGGCAACGCCAACAAACTGCTGGTACGTTTCCTGGCAGGGCACGCGGAAGAGCTGGATCTACGACTGGTAGACTTCAACGGCGGTACGCTGCGTAACGCCATTCCGCGTGAAGCGTTCTCTACCGTTGCTGTGGCGGCGGATAAAGTAGAATCGCTGAAGGCGCTGGTAGGCCAGTATCAGGATATCCTGAAAAACGAACTGGCTGAGAAAGAGAAGAACCTGACCGTGCTGCTGGAGTCCGTCAGCAATGATAAAGCCGCGCTGACCGCACAGTCTCGCGATGCTTTCGTTCGCCTGCTGAACGCCACGCCGAACGGGGTGATCCGCAACTCTGACGTGGCAAAAGGCGTGGTTGAAACCTCCCTGAACGTCGGCGTTGTGACCATGACTGACGACAACGTGGAAATCCACTGCCTGATTCGTTCGCTTATCGACACCGGTAAAGAGTACGTGGTCAGCATGCTGGATTCACTGGGTAAACTGGCTGGCGCGAAAACCGAAGCCAAAGGCAGCTACCCAGGCTGGCAGCCGGACGCAAACTCTCCGGTGATGCATCTGGTGCGTGAAACCTATCAGCGTCTGTTCAACAAGACGCCGAACATTCAGGTTATCCACGCAGGTCTGGAGTGCGGTCTGTTCAAAAAACCGTATCCGGAAATGGACATGGTCTCCATCGGGCCAACCATTACGGGCCCGCACTCCCCGGATGAGCAGGTTCATATCGAAAGCGTGGGCCACTACTGGACGCTGCTGACTGAACTGCTGAAAGCCATTCCGGCGAAGTAATATCCGTTAAGCCGGGCGGTTATCACTGCCCGGCTTTTTTATACCTCTCGCGCCATCAGGTAATTAATAAACCGCTCTCCCCTCGCCTCGACGTTTTGTTCGCGCACCAGCACAAATCCCTGACGTTCAAAGAACGGTTTTGCCGTAATGCTCGCCGCGACGGTCACTTTTCCCGGCAACATTTTCGCCAGCAATGCTCGTAACAGCGCCCCGGCAATCCCCTGCCGCGCGTAATCAGGCGAGACAAAAAGCAGGTCGATGTAATGCCCAACGGCGGTGATAAAACCGACAACCTTGCCGTCAACCTCTGCTACCAGCACCACGGAAGAGGCTAATTTCTGCCGCCACTGCGCATCATCCACCTGACCCCAGGCGGCGATTTGCGCGGGGGAATAGTGTTGGCTGGCGGTTTCGTGGACCGCGCGAAGGAAGATGTGACTCAGTTGCGGCAGTTCATGCTGCTGCCAGGAGCGAATGTTCATGATTTGTCGTTCTCTTTAAAAACGCATGCGGAATGCTTCTGCCATTTTGCCAATTTTCTGCATTTGATTATTATCACGCGCCTGCTGATGAGGCTGCGGTTTCAGAATGGCGATCAACAGCCACGCCTGTTCATCAAATGCGCCCTGACAATAGACCAGATGCGCTTCGTCATTCGTTCTGTTGAATTGCCGCAACTGCGGTGGGAAAGGCTTCTCTGCTGACGCCAGGTGAATGTGCGCTACGCGCTCTGATTTAACCAACGGCCAGGTGTACGGGCTGTCGTATGCAGCATCACGTCCAGAAATGTCAGGTAATATTCCATCTCGTTTATAGGAGATGAAATCCGCCGTTAGTGCCGCAAGTTCCTTCTCGGTAAGCTGAAGGCGAATCAGCTTCGTTTTGAACACCCGCATTCCTATTCCTTAAAGTCATTTAAATCATCATCCGTTACATCATTGAGGTAGCGTTCTGCACGGCGCGTCATTTCCTCTAACCTTGCGGCGCTGGGGCGAAACTGGGCGGTGACATTTTTTACGTCCTGATGCTCAGCGAGTAAATCCATTAACGCCTCAAATACGCTGGCGCTTAACAAATAGCCTGCGGGTTTGTTATTCGACAGAACCGCAACAGGTTGATCGATAAAGTATCTGGCCGGATTTTTTCGTAACTCCGTGATATTGACAGATTTTTCCGCAAGAATTCGATGCATACTATTACTCTCCATAAAATAATGCACTTTACAATGTACATTGTAGTATACATCACAATCCTAAAACGAGTTGTCTTTCAAGTTGTGGATCCAGCAGCGTAACGTGCAGCCCCACCAGCCGGACACCGCGCCCGGCGCGGCGTTCATGCCAGGTTTTGTACGCGGTGGCGATGAGGTCCTCTTTGTTCAGACGCGGCCAGACGTGTTCCTGAGTCGTAAGCTGGAAGTCATTAAATTTGAGTTTCACGCCCTGGCGGGCAATCAGCAGGTCGGGTTTGACCTTCGCCAGCCGCCGCTCCAGCTCCGGGTAGAGACGTTCGATAATCGCTTCACACGCTGACCAGTCGTGAATATCTTCCGCCAGCGTGCGTTCCACGCCGATCGATTTTCGCAGCCGTTCGTTATTGATGGCGCGCTCATCAATGCCCTGGCTGCGTTCCCACAGTATGCGGCCAAATTTACCAAAGCGTTTCAGCAGCATAGCGAGGTCGCTTTTCTGCACGTCTTCGCAGGTTTTCAGCCCCATACTTTCGAGCTTCGCGGCAGAGACTTTGCCGACGCCGGGGATTTTTTCCAGCGGCAATGTTTTCAGGAACGCGGGAACGTCGGCGGGCGTGAGCACAAACTGGCCGTTGGGTTTGTTGAGATCGGAGGCGATTTTGGCGAGAAACTTTACCGGGGCGATGCCTGCGGAGGCCGTGAGCTGTAATTCGTTGAAGATAGTCTGCCGAATTTCCTGCGCAATAAGCGTGGCAGAACCATGGCAGTGCACGCTGTCGCTGACGTCGAGATAGGCTTCATCCAGCGACAAGGGTTCAATCAGCGAGGTGTAGCGAGAGAAGATTTCACGGATGTGCTCAGAAGCTTCTTTGTAGGCGTCAAAACGGCCAGGTAAAAGCGTGAGGTGCGGGCAAAGCTTAAGCGCCATGCCGGTGGGCATTGCGCTACGCACGCCGAATTTACGCGCCGGGTAGTTGGCGGTGCTGATGACGCCACGTCGTTCGCGGCTGCCGCCAATGGCTATAGGGATGTCGCGCAGCGCAGGATTATCGCGCATCTCTACCGCTGCGAAGAAGCAGTCCATATCGACGTGGATAATTTTGCGCATACATAGCCCCCGGATGTTACTGGACAAGTATACAGTATAATTAGAGGGCGTGAGAAGAGAGAAAATGGTCCGTATTGCCGGATGGTGGCTACGCCTTATCCAGCCTACATGCCACGCAAACTGTAGGCCCGGTAAGCAAAGCGCCACCGGGCATTATTGCACGCAGCTTACGAGGGTTTACAAAATCCTCTTCTGCTGTTGCAACGCTTCGCGCGCCATGCGCTTTTTGCGCGCATCACAGGGCTCCGGGCAGTCGCAGACTTTTTCCAGCCCCAGCGAGGTAATCCCGCCGCAGCTGCCCTGGATACTTTTGCGCTTAATGATATACCCCAGCGACATCCCGAGGATCACCAGCGCAAAAATCGCAAATGTCGCCAGAAATACCGTGAGCATCATCAGCCTCCAAAATCATCGAGCATGATGTTTTCATCTTCCACGCCCAGGTCTTTGAGCATTTTGATGACAGCCGCGTTCATCATCGGCGGCCCGCACATATAGAACTCACAATCTTCCGGGGCCGGATGGTCGCGCAGATAGTTTTCATACAGAACATTATGGATAAAGCCCGTGTAACCCGTCCAGTTGTCTTCCGGCAGCGCGTCCGATAGCGCGATGTGGAAGGTGAAGTTCGGGTTGTCACGCGCCAGCTGTTCGAATTCGTCCTGATAGAACATTTCGCGCAGCGAACGCGCACCGTACCAGAAGCTGATTTTCCGCTTGCTGTGCAGGCGTTTAAGCTGGTCAAAAATATGCGAGCGCATCGGTGCCATCCCCGCACCGCCACCGATAAAGACCATTTCGGCGTCCGTGTCTTTGGCAAAGAACTCACCAAACGGCCCGGAAATCGTCACTTTATCGCCCGCTTTCAGCGACCAGATGTAGGAAGACATAATCCCTGGCGGCGCATCCGGCACGCTCGGCGGCGGCGTGGCAATACGCACGTTGAGCATGATGATGCCCTTCTCTTCCGGATAGTTCGCCATGGAATAGGCGCGCACCGTCGGTTCTTTAACCTCGGAAACGTAACGGAAAAGATTGAATTTATCCCAGTCGGAACGGTACTCATCAGGCACGTCAAAATCGGCGTATGCAACCTTATGCGATGGACATTCAATCTGAATATAGCCCCCCGCGCGGAACGGTACGACCTCACCTTCCGGGATCGCCAGCTTCAGCTCTTTGATAAACGTCGCTTTGTTATCATTTGAGATAACCTCGCATTCCCATTTTTTGACGCCAAAGATCTCTTCCGGCAGTTCAATTTTCATGTCCTGCTTCACCGCGACCTGACACGCCAGACGGCAGCCCTCTTTGGCTTCGCGTTTGGTGATATGCGCCAGTTCGGTCGGCAGGATGTCACCGCCACCTTCTTTAATTTTCACGCGGCACTGGCCGCAGGAACCGCCGCCACCGCAGGCGGAAGAGACGAAAATCCCGTTGCTGGAGAGCGTATTCAGCAGCTTGTCGCCCGCCGGCGTGCGGATCTGTCGGTCGGCTTCGTTGTTGATTTCAATCACCACATCGCCCGAGTTCACCAGCTTCGATTTGGCAAACAGGATCAGCACCGACAGCGCCAGTACGATGAGGGTGAACATGGCCACGCCAAGTATAATTTCCATTTTCTTCGCCCCTTATAGCTGCACGCCGGAGAACGACATAAAGCCAAGCGCCATCAAACCGGTGGTGATAAAGGTGATCCCTAAGCCCTGTAGCCCCGCAGGCACGTTTGAGTATTTCATTTTTTCGCGAAGACCAGCCATGGCGACAATCGCCAGCATCCAGCCGATGCCGGAGCCAAAACCGTAGACGATGGATTCGCCAAAGTTATAGTCGCGCTGAACCATAAACGACACGCCGCCGAAGATGGCGCAGTTCACGGTGATAAGCGGCAGGAAGATCCCCAACGCGGTATACAGCGCCGGGAAGTATTTATCGAGGATCATCTCGAGGATTTGCACCAGCGCGGCTATCACGCCGATAAAGGTGATAAAACTCAGGAAGCTGAGATCCACACCGTCCATCAACGCGCCGTCGCGCAGCACCAGGTTGTAGACGAGGTTGTTCGCCGGGACAGAAATACCCAGTACCAGCGTAACGGCAACGCCAAGACCAAACGCGGTCGAGACTTTTTTCGATACCGCAAGGAACGTACACATCCCCAGGAAGAACGCCAGCGCCATGTTTTCAATAAAGACGGCGCGGACAAAGAGGCTGATATAGTGAGCCATCGGTTACTCCTTCTCCTGCTGTTCTGGCTTCCAGGTGCGAAGCGCCCAGATCAGCAGGCCGATGATGAAAAAGGCGCTCGGTGCTAACAGGAACAGGCCATTTGGCTGGTACCAGCCGCCGTTTTGCACCGTTTGCAGAATCGTAATGCCAAACAGTTTTCCGCTGCCGATAAGCTCGCGCAGGAAGCCGACAATCATCAGGATCGCACCGTAGCCCAGGCCGTTGCCGATGCCGTCCATAAAGCTCGCCAGCGGTGGCGCTTTCATGGCGTAGGCTTCCGCGCGCCCCATCACAATGCAGTTGGTGATGATCAGGCCGACGAAGACCGAGAGCTGTTTTGAGATCTCATAAGCGAAGGCGCGCAGCAGCTGATCGACGACGATCACCAGCGAAGCGATGATCGCCATCTGCACGATGATGCGTACGCTGTTTGGAATATGGTGGCGGATCATCGAGATAAACATGCTCGAAAACGCCGTGACCAGCGTTACCGCGATAGTCATCACAAATGCAGTTTCCAGTTTCGTGGTCACCGCCAGCGCCGAGCAGACGCCGAGGACCTGAAGCGCAATCGGGTTGTTGGCAATCAACGGCCCCACCAGCACGCGCTTCACTTCTTTCATATCGCCCTGTTCAGCCATTATTCAGCACTCCTTCACGAACCTGTTTCAGGAACGGACCAAAACCGAGGTCGCCCATCCAGAAATCAAAACTATGCTGTACGCCATTAGCGGTTAACGTGGCGCCAGAGAGGCCATCCACCGCGTATTCATCACCCTGACGGGCCCCGCCTTTCACCACTCTCAACGCCGGTCGGCCATTATCATCGAGCACTTTTTTGCCGATAAACTGCGCGCGCCAGTTCGGGTTTTCAATTTCACCGCCCAGCCCCGGGGTTTCGCCCTGGTCGTAATAGGTGATGCCCTTCACCGTGCGGCCATCCGTATCCAGCGCCACAAAGGCGTACATCATCGACCACAGGCCGTTACCGTAAACCGGCAGCACAATTTCCTGTACCTTTTGCTGAGCGTCTTTGACCAGATAGATTTCCACCACGTTGCTGCGACGTTTAATGCCCGCCGGATCGTCATGGGCGTCGAGCTGAACGCTTTGCTCCGGGTCCTTCAGCGCCAGCGCCTGGTTAAAGGACGCCGGGTCGCTGTCGAGCAGGTTGCCGGTTTTCAAATCCAGCAGACGCGGGGTGATGCGTTCGCGGAAGATATCGGCCACATCGTCGGTGGACATGCCCTGCTGCATCAGCCCGGCGACGGCGAGAATATTGCGCTGTTTATCGAGCGCGCGCTGTTCCTGCTGGCGCGATTTCAACCCAACCGCTGAGCCCGCCACCACGATGGAACACACCAGGCAGAGCACCAGTACCACCAGCAGCGTTTTACCGATGCTATCGTTACTTTTAACTTCAGCCACGCGACTTCCTCCGCTTAATGTTGGCCTGCACCACCAGGTAGTCAAACAGCGGCGCAAAGAGGTTGGCGAACAGAATCGCCAGCATCATCCCTTCCGGATAGGCCGGGTTTACCACGCGAATAAGCACGCACATCACGCCAATCAACGCGCCGTAGCACCACTTCCCTTTATCGGTAAACGACGCCGAGACGGGATCGGTCGCCATAAACATCATGCCGAACGCGAAACCGCCGAGCACCAGATGCCAGTACCACGGCATGGCGAACATCGGGTTGGTGTCGGAACCCATAACGTTGAACAGCGTGGCGCTGGCGATCATGCCGAGCATCACCCCGGCGACAATGCGCCAGGAAGCCACACGCCCGTAGATGATGATGGCTCCACCGAGCAAAATCATCAGCGTCGAGACTTCACCAATTGAACCGGGAATGTTGCCGAGGAAAGCGTCCATCCACGTGACCGGCTGCCCGGTCGCGACGTTGACCAGCGTTTCACCGCCGTGGCTCGCCCACTGGGAAAGCGGCGTCGCGCCGGAGAAACCGTCCGCTGCCGTCCATACCAGGTCGCCGGAGATTTGCGCCGGATAAGCAAAGAACAGAAACGCGCGCCCGGCCAGCGCCGGGTTGAGGAAGTTGCGCCCGGTGCCACCGAAGATCTCTTTGGCGATCACCACGCCGAAAGAGATGCCCAACGCCGCCTGCCAGAGCGGCAGGGTGGGCGGAACAATCAGCGCGAACAGAATGGAGGTGACGAAGAAGCCTTCGTTGACTTCATGCTTGCGAATAATCGCGAACAGCACTTCCCAGAATCCACCCACCAGGAATACGGTAGCGTAAATCGGCACAAAGAAGACCGCGCCCAGCGTCATCATGCTGAGCCAGCCGGCGTCGGGGGCGAAACTTACGCCCAGCGCCTGCGCCAGGCTGTAGTGCCAGTTTGCGGCAATCACCTGTTGAAGCTGTTCCGCGCCGTACAGTTTATGCAGCGCCGGGATGGTTTGCAGACCGACGCTGTACATTCCCCAGAACATCGCCGGGAAGACCGCAAACCAGACCAGAATCATCATGCGTTTGAGGTCGATGGCGTCACGCACGTGCGCCGCACCTTTCGTTACCTGCCCCGGCGTATACAGCAGCGTCGCTGCCGCCTCATACAGGGGATAATATTTTTCCAGCTTGCCGCCGTGGGTAAAGTGCGGCTCAAGTTTTTCGACCAGATGCTTTAAGCCCATCACTTATCCTTCCTGCTCAATTTGGGTTAACACGCTGCGCAGCACCGGGCCGTACTCATATTTCCCTGGGCAAACGTAGGTACAAAGCGCCAGATCTTCTTCATCCAGCTCCAGGCACCCCAGCGCCTGCGCGCTGTCGGAATCGCCCGCCAGCAGGTCGCGCAGCAGCATCGTCGGCAAAATATCCAGCGGCATGACGCGCTCATAGCTGCCAATCGGCACCATCGCGCGTGCGCCGCCGTGAGTGTCGGTGGAGAGGTTAAAGAGTTTGCGCTTCAGGAAGTGGCCAATCGTGGTGCGGGTGATGGAGAATTTGTCACGGCCCGGCGCAACCCAGCCGAGCAGCTCTTTTTCGCGCCCTTCTTTCAGCACGCTCACCTGCAAATGAAAACGCCCCAGGAATGCCTGCGGGCCAACCGCCTGGCTGCCGTTGAGTACGGAACCGGACAACACGCGGTTCTCGCCTTCCAGCAATTCCCCCTGCGTGAGCTCCTCCAGCGAGGCGCCCAGACGCGTGCGCAGCAGGCGCGGCTGTTTCACCTGCGGCCCGCCAAGCGCAATCACACGCTCTACCCACAACTCACCGTCGAGGAACAGTTTGCCGATAGCGATCACATCCTGATAGTTCAGGTGCCAGACCTGTTTTTCGAGGCTTACCGGCTCAAGGAAGTGAATGTGCGTACCCACTAACCCCGCCGGATGCGGCCCGGTGAACTGATTAAACGTTACCTGCCCACACGGATGACCACCGAGCTTGCCGCCGCTCGCCTGACAGACGTGCACTTTTCCGTCGGTGAGGCGCGTGAGCAGCGTCAGGCCCGCGTCAAACGCTTCGCGCTGGGCGAGAATAATCGGCTGCGGATCGGCGGCCAGCGGATTGGTGTCCATCGCGGTAACAAAAATCGCCGCTGGCTGCGTGCCCGGCGCTGGCGATTTGCTGAAAGGACGGGTACGCATTGCAGTCCATAAACCGGACTCAATCAGTTGTGCTTCAACGGTTTCGCGCGGCAGCGTTGCCAGCTCATCGGCGGCAAAATGGGGAAATTCAACAGCGTCATCGCCGTCGATATCAATGACGACAGACTGAAGTACTCGGCGCTCACCGCGATGAATAGCGCTGACAATGCCGCTGGCGGGCGCAGTAAAGCGCACGCCGGGGATTTTTTTATCGTCGAAAAGCAGTTGCCCTTTCTGTACGCGATCGCCTTCCTGAACCGCCATTGACGGACGCAGGCCGACATAATCGTCGCCTTTAACCGCGACGCGCGTCACCGGGACATTATCGATGCGTTGTTGTTCGGGTACGCCCGCAAGGGGAATATCGAGACCCTTTGTTATTTTAATCATACTGTTAGCAGGTATCCGTTAAGGCCAGCGTTGTGATTAACGATACATAAAGAAAGGAGTGGCGGTATTAACCCCGAATCATTCCATGATGGGCGATGAGGAGAGAAACGCATCCTTTCTTACACTTCCACCACCTGAGGGTGTCTGTCAGACGTTGAGGAACGAATCAGACAGGATAGCCATATAGAAAAGGCATATTTTCCCCAGAATGATAACGTTAGTGAATCTTAACACTATATTTCTGCGGCTCGCAGCAGTTCCGCTGAATTCGGCGCTAAAATGCGAGCTATTACGCAAAGCATCGACATTTTTGCCGGAGAGCGCATGACTTGTCCGGCGTGGCTTCAGTACGCAATTTATTGATATTGAGGCGGGTTATGGAGTGATTTTTACTGGCGGGTGAAAACTTAATTGTAAACACAATAATCACCCTCTTGCGAAAAAATGCTGTGATGCTAATGTGAGCGCTCTAAAGACAGATAACTCTGATTTTGTCTCTCTCTTGCCTTCCTGGCATGTGGTTTTTGTTTATCAAGGAACACGTAGTATGCGCAAAATCGCATTTTTCATTGCGATGCTTCTAATGCCGTGCATGTCATTTGCCGGGTTGCTGAGCAGCAACAGCCCGATGACGCCGGTCAGTAAAGAATATAAGCAACAGTTAATGGGTTCACCGGTTTACGTTCAGATCTTCAAAGAAGAGCGCGCCCTTGACCTGTACGTCAAGATGGGCGAGACGTATCAGCTCCTTGATAGCTACCGCATCTGTAATTACTCCGGCGGCCTGGGCCCGAAACGTCGCCAGGGTGACTTCAAAAGTCCGGAAGGGTTTTACTCCGTACAGCGCAGCCAGCTCAAGCCTGACAGCCGCTTCTACAAAGCCATTAACATCGGTTTCCCTAATGCTTATGACCGCGCACACGGTTATGAAGGGAAATATTTGATGATCCACGGCGCGTGTGTGTCGGTGGGTTGCTATGCGATGACCGATTCCGGCATTGATGAAATCTTCCAGTTTGTGACCGGGGCGTTAGTCTTCGGCCAGCAGAGCGTGCAGGTGAGCATTTATCCGTTCCGCATGAACGATGCCAATATGGAACGTCATAAATACTCAACCTATAAAGATTTCTGGCAGCAGCTAAAGCCGGGGTACGACTACTTCCAGCAGACGCATAAGCCGCCTATCGTTTCTGTGGTTGACGGGCGCTATGTCGTCAGCAAGCCGCTGAGCCACGAAGTGGTGCAGCCGCAACTGGCGTCAAATTACACGCTCCCCGAGACAAAATAAGCGCCATTCGCCTGGCATAATCTTTTGCCAGGTTTCATTACCCGTCAGCGGCTGTGTCGCAATCACTGTGACCACGTCGTTGGCGGTCGTCTCCTGCTGAAAATCAATTTCCACGTCCTGATCCAACAGCGTCGCTACGCCAAACGGCGCCCGACGGGTGATCCAGAACAGGTTGGTGGAGCAGAACGCCATCACGTAGCGCCCATCGGACAACAGCATGTTGAACACGCCTTTTTCGCGCAGTTGTGCGGCGAGCGTCGCAATGTATTTAAATACCGCAGGCATATTGCCTGGCGTACGCGGATAACGCTCGGCGAGCTTGTGCAGCAACCAGCAAAAGGCTTTTTCGCTGTCGGTTTCGCCGACCGGGCGGAAGTTGCCGGTTTCCAGCGATTTATAACCGTCAAGCTGGCCGTTGTGGGCGTAGGTCCAGTTGCGTCCCCACAATTCGCGGGTAAACGGATGGGTGTTTTCCAGCGCCACGTTGCCACGGTTGGCCTGACGGATATGCGCCACCACCGAGCAGGATTTTATCGGGTATTCCTGCACCAGTTTGGCGATAGGTGACTGGTAGCTTGGGTGGGGATCTTTGAATGTGCGACACCCTTTGCCTTCGTAAAAGGTGATTCCCCAGCCATCTTTATGCGGGCCGGTGCCGCCACCGCGCTGAACAAGCCCGGTAAAACTGAAGCAGATATCGGTTGGCACATTGGCGCTCATCCCGAGCAGTTCACACATTCTACACCCCCACCGCTAATCGGGGCCGAAGCCCCGTCGTTCTTACGCTTTAACCATCTCTTTTTCGATCAGCATGATCAGGATATGGATCACTTTGATGTGAATTTCCTGAACGCGATCGGCATAGCCAAAGTGCGGCACACGAATTTCGATATCCGCAGAGCCCGCCATTTTGCCACCGTCTTTACCGGTCAGGGTGATCACTTTCATCCCCTGCGCGCGCGCCGCTTCAATCGCTTTGATCACGTTGCCGGAGTTACCCGACGTGGAGATCCCCAGCAGCACGTCGCCTGCGCGGCCTACGGATTCGACGTAACGAGAGAAGACATATTCATAGCCGAAATCATTGCTCACGCAAGAGAGGTGGCTGACATCGGAAATCGCAATCGCCGGATAGCCCGGACGGTTCTCGCGATAGCGGCCCGTTAACTCTTCAGCAAAGTGCATCGCATCACAGTGGGAACCACCGTTACCGCAAGATAACACTTTACCACCCGCTTTGAAGCTGTCGGCCAGCAGCACCGCTGCACGCTGAATCGCGTGGATATTGGCTTCATCTTTCAGGAAGTTAGCCAGCGTTTCTGCCGCTTCGTTCAGTTCGTTACGAATAAGATCCTGGTACATGAGGATAATCCTTCAGTATGGGTGAAATAACTTTTTCACAGTGTACCGGATAGCATCAGCAGCGAGAAGCTAAAGCCCACCACTTCCCGATGGCTTTTGATTTTTGGTGCCTATGAAAGCGGCAACAATGTGAGCTGAGTTGTAATTATTTTGTAATCACATTGCTAAAAGAAATGACATCAACTAGAACAATACTATCACAAGTGGTCAGACCTCCTACAAGACAGGGAGCATTTCTCTATGATGATTTTGAGTATTGTTGCAACCATTGCTTTACTCGGTGTGCTCTTCTATCACCGCGTCAGCTTAACGCTGAGCAGCCTGATTTTACTGGCCTGGACCGCTGCACTTGGCGCGGCAGGGCTGTGGAATATTTGGCTGCTGGTGCCGCTGGCGATTATTCTGGTGCCATTCAACGTGCCTTCCATGCGCCGCGCGATGATCTCTGCGCCGGTGTTCCGCACCTTCTGTAAGGTGATGCCACCGATGTCGCGCACGGAGAAAGAAGCGATTGATGCCGGTACCACCTGGTGGGAAGGCGACCTGTTCCGTGGTAACCCGGACTGGAAAAAGCTGCATAACTATCCGCAGCCGCGCCTGACGGCGGAAGAACAAGCGTTTATCGACGGCCCGGTAGAAGAAGCCTGCCGTATGGCAAACGACTTCGAAATTACCCATGAAATGGCGGATCTGCCGCCGGAACTGTGGGCGTATCTGAAAGAGCATCGCTTCTTTGCGATGATCATTAAGAAAGAGTACGGCGGGCTGGAGTTCTCCGCTTATGCTCAGGCGCGTGTGCTGCAAAAACTCTCCGGCGTGTCGGGTATTCTGGCGATCACCGTGGGCGTACCGAACTCATTAGGGCCGGGTGAGCTGTTACAGCATTACGGTACTGAAGAGCAGAAAAACCACTATCTGCCGCGCCTGGCGCGTGGGCAGGAGATCCCTTGCTTTGCGCTGACCAGCCCGGAAGCGGGTTCCGATGCGGGCGCCATTCCGGATACCGGCGTCGTTTGCATGGGCGAATGGCAGGGCGAGCAGGTGCTGGGCATGCGCCTGACCTGGAACAAACGCTACATTACGCTGGCGCCTATCGCCACCGTGCTGGGGCTGGCATTTAAACTCACCGACCCGGATAAACTGCTGGGTGGCGAAGAGAATCTGGGCATTACCTGTGCGTTGATTCCGACCAGCACGCCGGGCGTGGAAATTGGCCGTCGCCACTTCCCGCTGAACGTGCCGTTCCAGAACGGCCCGACCCGTGGTCAGGATATCTTCGTGCCTATCGACTACATCATTGGCGGCCCGAAAATGGCCGGCCAGGGCTGGCGTATGCTGGTTGAGTGTCTGTCGGTTGGCCGTGGCATCACTCTGCCGTCGAACTCGACGGGCGGCGTGAAATCCGTGGCACTGGCGACCGGGGCGTATGCGCATATCCGCCGTCAGTTCAAAGTCTCGATCGGCAAGATGGAAGGGATTGAAGAGCCACTGGCGCGTATTGGCGGCAACGCCTACGTAATGGACGCGGCTGCATCGTTAATTACCTACGGTATTATGCTCGGCGAAAAACCGGCGGTGCTGTCGGCGATTGTGAAATATCACTGTACCCACCGTGGTCAGCAGTCAATTATTGATGCAATGGATATCGCAGGCGGTAAAGGCATTATGCTCGGCGAAGGCAACTTCCTCGCCCGTGCTTATCAGGGCGCGCCGATTGCTATCACCGTTGAGGGCGCGAATATCCTGACCCGTAGCATGATGATCTTCGGCCAGGGCGCGATTCGCTGCCATCCGTATGTGCTCGATGAAATGGCCGCCGCGCAGAATAAAGACGTGAAAGCGTTTGATAACCTGCTGTTTAAACACATCGGCCACGTGGGCAGCAACAAGGTACGCAGCTTCTGGCTTGGCCTGACGCGCGGCTTAACCAGCGCCACGCCGACGCATGACCAGACGCGCCGTTACTATCAGCATCTGAACCGTTTGAGCGCCAACCTCGCGCTGCTCTCTGACGTGTCAATGGCGGTACTGGGCGGCAGCCTGAAACGCCGCGAACGTATCTCCGCGCGTCTGGGCGATGTGCTGAGTCAGCTCTATCTCGCCTCTGCGGTACTGAAACGCTATGACGATGAAGGGCGTAACGAAGCCGATTTACCGCTGGTTCACTGGGGCGTGCAGGATGCGCTGTATAAAGCGGAACAGGCGATTGATGATTTGCTGAAAAACTTCCCGAATCGCTTTGTCGCCGGTGCGTTGAGCGTGGTTATTTTCCCCACCGGTCGCCACTATCTTGCGCCGTCGGATAAGCTGGACCATCAGGTGGCGAAGATCCTGCAAACGCCATGTGCCACGCGCTCCCGTATTGGCCGTGGTCAGTACCTGACGCCGAGCAAACATAACCCGGTCGGTTTGCTGGAAGAAGCGTTGATCGACGTGATGGCGGCGGACCCTATCCACCAGCGGATCTGCAAAGAGATTGGCAAGAACCTGCCGTTTACACGTCTGGATGAACTGGCGCGTAATGCGCTGGCGAAAGGGCTTATCGATCAGGAAGAAGCCAATATTCTGATTAAGGCTGAAGAGAGCCGTCTGCGCAGTATTAACGTGGATGATTTCGACGCCGACGCGCTGGCGACTAAACCGGTAAAGTTGCCGGAGAAAGTGCGTAAGATTGAAGCGGCGTAATGTAAAAACGGGGCGAAAGCCCCGTTTTGTTATCTGTTGAACCTTAGGCCCGGTAAGCGCAGCGCCACCGGGCAATGTTTTCCAGGCTCAAACTAACCGATTATTTAAAATTAAACCCGTCCGGGTGATTTTCCAGGCTGCCGGTCAACGCTGCAAACAGCACCGTTTTACCGTCAATAGACAGCGCATCATTCACGTTCAGCCAAGTTAATTTTTCCTGCGACGTTTTTTCATCAACGGTCGAGAACAGGCCGGTCATCTGCTTAGATTTTTCAGACCACAGCACCGCCACACGTTCGGTCCCGCAATCGTGCGGCTTACATGCGCTCATCACCTGATAAGATTCATCACCCAGCGTAACGGTTTGCGCAGGGGTATACGTCCCCCCTTTCACCACCCATGCCGGCAGCTTATGCCCTTTCACCATCTGGTTGAACGCCGCTTTGGTCGTTTCACCTTTTGCCAGGCTGCTGATAGTTAAGTCTTCCTGCGCCATAGCGCTGGTTGCAAAGACCAGCGCAGCGACAGCGGTTATTGCCTTATACATCATTCCTCCCGGGCTTATCCTGCCCTTGTTGTTCATCCCCTTAAGAGTGAGCGGCAAGCCCGCCAAATGCAAATCAGATATTTCCAATAACCGCTTTTTTTAACGAAATATTCCGCAGCACGGCAACAGCCTGATAAGGTGTTAAAGTTATAAAATCCCCCTGCAATAAAGGAGTTGACCGCCGTGCCTGGTTTGAAAATTACGCTTTTGCAGCAACCGCTGGTGTGGATGGATGGCCCTGCCAACCTGCGCCATTTCGATCGTCAACTGGAAGAGATTAGCGGGCGCGATGTCATCGTCCTGCCGGAGATGTTTACCACCGGTTTTGCAATGGAAGCCGCGAAACAGTCGCCTTCTCAGGAGGAGGTGATTTCGTGGATGCAGAAGCAGGCACAACGTACCAACGCCCTGATTGCAGGCAGCGCGGCGCTGCAAACCGATCGCGGCCCGGTGAACCGTTTTTTACTGGTCGAACCGCAAGGCAACGTGTTTTTTTACGATAAGCGCCATCTGTTCCGCATGGCGGATGAGCATCATCATTATGAAGCGGGCAACGAACGCGTAGTGTTTGAATGGCGCGGCTGGCGCATTCTGCCGTTGGTGTGTTACGACCTGCGTTTCCCGGTGTGGTCGCGTAATCGCAACGATTACGACCTCGCCCTGTACGTCGCCAACTGGCCCGCACCACGTTCCCTGCACTGGCAGGCGCTGCTGGTCGCCCGCGCAATTGAGAATCAGGCATACGTCGCAGGCTGTAACCGTGTCGGCACCGATGGCAACGGCCACCACTACCGCGGCGACAGCCGGGTGATTAACCCACAGGGCGAGATTATCGCCACCGCCGACGCACACCAGGCGACACGCATTGATGCAGAGCTGTCGATGTCGGCATTAGAGGAATACAGAGAGAAGTTTCCGGCATGGCGGGATGCGGATGGGTTTGGGCTGGGGTGAGGGGAAATTATCCCGTTATCACAAAACGACAAAGGCCTGAATCATTGCTGATGCAGGCCTTTTGAATAGTGGCGGAACGGACGGGACTCGAACCCGCGACCCCCTGCGTGACAGGCAGGTATTCTAACCGACTGAACTACCGCTCCACTGCGTTCCCTTGGGAACGAGGCGAATATTACGGGTTAGCCTCGGAGTCGTCAACGCTTTTTATGACGTTTTGAATCGTTTGCTGCAAAAATCACCCACATGACTATTTTCACAGCAAAAACAGGCGTTTTACGCCCGCCAGAGACAGCTTCCGCCCTTCTTTTGCACCAGATCGAGGCGGGATTCGTGCGCTGCCAGCTCTTCGTCAGAAGCCAAAACAACACGCAATTTGCTTCCTGCGCGGGTAACGCGCTGAATTCCGACATCGCCGGCCTGCTGCTGCCCTTCGCCTTCTATCGAAAAAGCCATCGATGTCTGGCCGCCGGTCATCAACAGATAAACATCGGCCAGGATTTGGGCATCGAGTAATGCCCCGTGTAGCGTACGCTTGCTGTTATCTATTTCATAACGTGAGCACAACGCATCAAGGCTGTTACGCTTGCCGGGGAACATTTTCCTCGCCAGCGCCAGGCTATCGGTGACCTTACAGAACGTATTAGTCTTCGGGATGCCGCGATTCAGCTTGCCAAACTCGTAGTCCATAAAGCCGATATCGAACGATGCGTTATGGATAACCAGTTCGGACCCACGGATGTAATCCATAAACTCGTCGGCAATCTCGCCAAAGGTCGGTTTATCCAGCAGGAACTCATCGGCAATCCCGTGAACGCCAAACGCTTCCGGGTCCACCAGCCGATCGGGCTTGAGATAAAAGTGGAAGTTATTTCCGGTCAGACGACGGTTGATCACCTCGACGGCACCGATCTCGATGATCTTGTGCCCTTCGTAGTGCGCCCCGATCTGGTTCATACCGGTGGTTTCCGTATCGAGGACGATCTGTCGTGTAATTGCAGTGCTCATATCGGTCATTTATGTCAGACTTGTCGTTTACGTGTCGATTTCAATACAGGAAGTCTACCAGAGATGCTTAAACAGGTAGAAATTTTCACCGATGGTTCGTGCCTCGGTAATCCAGGGCCTGGCGGCTATGGCGCCATTTTACGCTATCGTCAGAGGGAGAAAACCTTCAGTGAAGGCTATTTTCTGACAACCAACAACCGCATGGAACTGATGGCGGCAATTGTCGCACTCGAGGCGCTGAAAGAACACTGTGAAGTGGTGCTCAGCACTGACAGCCAGTACGTCCGTCAGGGGATCACACAATGGATCCACAACTGGAAGAAGCGCGGCTGGAAAACCGCAGATAAAAAACCTGTTAAGAATGTCGATTTGTGGAAACGTCTGGATGCGGCGCTTGGTCAGCATGAAATTCGCTGGATGTGGGTAAAAGGCCACGCCGGGCATCCGGAGAACGAACGCTGTGATGAACTGGCGCGCGCTGCGGCGTCATCGCCTACTCAGGAAGATACCGGATACCAGCCAGACGCTTAAGCGTTTGGCTTTTTATATTGCCGCGTCGCGCCCACTGCCTGTGGGATACGGCTTTTCGCTTTATTCTGCTTCATCGGGTTTAGCGTCAAAGGGATCGTACGCTTACGCGCCACAATATATTGCACGCAACCTAATGCCGGCAGATGTGTACTTAACAGTTTTCCGCCCTGCTTCGTCCAGGGCAAAACCTGTACCCTTCCCTGATGCAGTACTTCAAAATTAAGCAATGCCAGCCAGTCCAGCTGACGCGTGAGAGTAAACATGCGGCTGTTGTACGGAATTTTATTGCGCAGTACCGGTACAAGCTTGCGTAAACCGACCAGGCTGATGGGGTTGAAGCTGGTGATAATCAGCCAGCCGTCGTCAATCAGCACCCGGTCTGCTTCCCGCAGCATGCGGTGAGGATCGGAACACCAGGGAAGCGTATGCGCCAGCAGACAGGCATCCACCGATTTCTCGGCAAAGGGTAAATAGAGAGGGTCGGCTTTGACCTGAATCGGGTTACCCGTCAACGAGACGTTAACCTGATGGGAGATAGCGCAGGCCTCCGTGTTAATTTCTGCGCTCAGGTTCCCAATTTTAAGCAAATGAAAACCATAGAGTTTCGTAAGCCAGGGTTTCAGTTGACGCTCCAGCGCCTCGCGATAATACTCACCCCAGGGCATTTCTGCCCAATGACCGGGTGCTGCGACTGTTTGAGGTATCCTTGCCGGTTTCATCACAACCTTCCGTTCGTTTTAAGAGGTAATTTATGAATCTTAACAGTATTCCCGCATTTCAGGACAACTACATCTGGGTTCTGAGCGACGACGCAAAACGTTGTTTGATTGTCGATCCCGGCGAGGCCGCACCGGTTCTGCGCGCAATAGAAGAAAACAACTGGCAGCCGGAGGCCATTTTCCTGACTCATCACCATGCCGATCATGTCGGCGGCGTGGCCGAGCTGCGTCAGCGCTTTCCACATATAGAGGTCTATGGTCCCG
The DNA here is from genome assembly GCF_021172065.1 of Pseudocitrobacter corydidari. Classification (NCBI taxonomy): domain Bacteria; kingdom Pseudomonadati; phylum Pseudomonadota; class Gammaproteobacteria; order Enterobacterales; family Enterobacteriaceae; genus Pseudocitrobacter; species Pseudocitrobacter corydidari. Next base: position 2,872,949 of record NZ_CP087880.1, read on the forward strand.
CCGAAACGCAAGATAAGGGAACAACAAGAGTGGTCGCTGAGGGGGATAAAGTGTCCGTTTTAGGACATGAATTTTGTATTATCGCCACCCCTGGTCACACTTTAGGACATATCTGTTTCTTTAACATGCCTTATCTATTTTGCGGCGATACTATGTTCTCTGGCGGCTGTGGGCGGCTCTTTGAAGGCACAGCAACCCAAATGTATCAATCACTTAAGAAAATAAGTGCACTTCCGGACGATACGTTAATTTGTTGTGCACATGAGTACACTTTATCAAATATGAAGTTTGCCCTGAGTATCCTACCGCATGATTTGTTCATAAATGAATACTATCGAGAAGTTAAGGGGTTACGTGCTAAAAATCAAAAGACACTCCCCGTTACTCTGAAAAATGAGCGTCGGAATAATATTTTTTTAAGAACGGATGATGCTGATTTTATTGATGAAATTTCAAAAGAAACAAAATTGCTACAACCTTCTGAGCGTTTTGCATGGTTACGGGCAAAGAAAGACAACTTCTGATACTTCACGGTTGCGTTTTTAAAAGTTCGCCGTTATGATCGGTCGTCTTTTAAGCAACTATTGACACACACATGAAGGCAAAAGCGATATTACTCGCCTCTGTCCTGCTCGTGGGGTGCCAGGCGTCAAAGCACGATGGCAATATCCAACAGCACGCACAGAGCCTTTCTGCGGCTAGTCAAGGAGAAGCGGGTAAGTTTGCAAGTCAGGCGCGGTGGATGGACGATGGGACATTCTACGCGCAAGATCAGGACTTGTGGGCTTCCATTGGCGACGAGCTAAAGATGGGAATTCCGGAAAATACCCGGATTCGCGAACAGAAACAGAAGTATTTAAGCAATAAGAGCTATCTCCACGATGTAACTTTACGGGCAGAGCCGTATATGTACTGGATAGCCGGGCAAGTTAAGAAACGTAACATGCCTATGGAGCTGGTATTACTACCCATAGTGGAGAGCGCTTTTGACCCGCACGCAACGTCTGGCGCCAATGCCGCAGGCATTTGGCAGATCATTCCGAGCACAGGGCGCAATTACGGTCTGAAACAGACCCGCAGTTATGACGCACGCCGCGATGTTGTTGCCTCCACAACAGCAGCGCTGGACATGATGCAGCGTCTTAACAAAATGTTTGACGGCGACTGGTTATTAACCGTGGCGGCGTACAACAGCGGTGAAGGCCGTGTAATGAAGGCAATGAAAGCGAACAAAGCGCGTGGTAAACCCACCGACTTCTGGTCGCTGCCGCTGCCTCAGGAAACCAAGCTTTACGTACCGAAAATGCTGGCTTTGAGCGATATTCTCAAAAACAGTAAACGTTACGGTGTGCGACTGCCAACACCAGATGAAAGCCGTGCACTGGCGCGAGTACGTCTCGATAGTCCTGTTGAAATGAAACAACTGGCCGATATGGCGGGTATTTCAGTCAACAAGCTGAAGACGTTTAACGCGGGCGTAAAAGGCTCCACGCTGGGCGCAAGTGGCCCGAAGTACGTGATGGTGCCGCAAAAGCATGCTGACCAGCTGCGTGAATCGCTGGCATCAGGTGATATTGCTGCTGTCCAGCCAACGCTGGTTGCTGACAATACGCCATTGCAGAGCCGCAGCTATAAAGTGCGCTCAGGTGACACCCTGTCAGGTATCGCATCACGTCTCGGCGTGTCTGCAAGCGACCTGAAACAGTGGAATAACCTGCGCGGCAATAATCTGAAGATTGGTCAGAGCTTAACGGTTGGCGCAGGTAACAGTGCGGCGCAGCTTGCTAAAAACAGCGATAGCATTACCTATCGCGTGCGTAAAGGCGACTCGCTGTCCAGTATTGCCAGACGTCACGGCGTGAACATCAAAGATGTGATGCGCTGGAACGATGATACTGACAACCTGAAACCAGGCGACCAGCTAACGTTGTTTGTGAAAAATAACGACCGTCCGGATTCCTGATCGGCAAATAAGAAAAAAGGCACCGTTTCCCGGTGCCTTTTTTGTTTCTAGCGTGCTTTATGCGCTTCAAACATGATGGTATCGCTGGTAAAGGAGCCATCCTCCTGTAATGCAAACCACGTTTTCACTTCCGCAGACGCGCTCTCCTGATAGAGCCGTATCGCCTCGCACAGCGCCGCAGGCGTGCGCATACGCTCAACCCACGAAGCGAAATTCAACGGCAACCTGTCGGTAATCAGATTATCCACCGCCAGCCCGGCTTCTGCCGCCAGCGCCAGCCACTCGCCGCTGGAGTAGTTGCGAACGTGGGAAGTATCGCGCAGCGCTTCAACCGTTTGCAGCCAGATATCGCGTACCGGATGACCTGGTGACATCACATCCATAATAATCAGCGTACCACCCGGCTTCAGTACTCGCTTCACTTCCCGCAGGGCCTGACCCACATCGTGCCAGTGGTGCGCCGAATAGCGACTAATCACCACATCAAAACTCGCCGCGTCAAAAGGCAACGATTCGGCATAACCCTGACGTGTTGAGACATTATTCAGTCCCTTATCACGCGCCGCCTGAACAACCACCGCCAGCATCTGGCTGGATAAATCATAAGCCGTGACCTGGGTTACTTCACCTGCCGCGACAAAACTGGCATGCCCCGCCCCGCAGCCTAAATCCAGCAGGTGAGCCTCAGGGAAATCCGCCAGACGCGCTTTCAGACGCTGTAAATCACGGCCAGAGGCATGTACCGCGCTGGTTAAATAGGCATTCGCCTGAGAGCCAAACTGCTTTTCAACATTGTCATGGTGGGAATGTGTTGTCATTGTGCTGTCCTTGGTTATGTTTGAAATAAAGGGCAGCACTGAAGGATCAGGTCTGCCCATGGCAGACCTGACGCACCTCTATTTGACAGGTATGCCGGGACTGAATTCGACGAGTAGCGGGTTATGATCGGAAGCACGCGTCACCAGAACCGATGCATCGTGCACATTCAAACCGCGATAGAAGACAAAATCGAGTGGGCGACCAAACGCGCGACGGCGCTGGTCATCGGAAAAACGCACTTCGCGAAGCGACATTTCGCGGGCAAAGCGATAGAGCGCGTTCATGCGCGGTCGGCTCCAGGCATTAAAATCACCAGCCATAATCACCGGGCCACTGTGGTGCGCAATCTGATCGCCAATTGGCAGCAGTTGTTTACTGTAAACATCGACGCCGAGGCTGAAATTCACCGCGTGGATGTTCACCACCATCAGCAGACGCGAGTCAGGAAGTGGGTAAACAGTCACTAACGCAGATTTTGCCAGGCGCAGAATAGGTTCGCGCTCGCGCAGCGGGCAGCAATAGACCGGTTGCGCAGAGGAGAGCGTCATCACACCAGAGGGATGCTGTGGCAGGACGAATGCAGGCACCTGATCCGCGGCTAAATAGTTGGTGGTCGCAAACTTGACCAGCTCGGGCGTGGTTTGCGCTTCCTGAAGCAGCATCAGGTGGGCATCTTTGCCAAAATTTTTCAGCACCGACAACCATTCGGCTCGCTGCTGCTTAAAGATGTTCCACACCAGAACGCGAATATTTTCTTCAGTACTTAACGGTGTCCCCGCGGGCAGTGCCTGCCCCATACCTGCATACATCCCAGGCGGAGGCAAAATTCGCTCCGCAGGCTGACCGGCGATGTAACGCATAGCATAGGTATTTTTTCGCACTTTCTTTTTTTGACCTCAATAAACAAAGAACCAACCTGTTTCCAGGGTGGTTCTTCAGTTATAGGGATTTTTGCTTACAGTTTCAACGCCAATCGCGATAAAGCTGTGTGAACTTCTGTAAGCAAGTGCTTACTCGTTTTGTATTAGCCTAATACTACGCGAGGCGTCTTATCCAGACGACCGCTCAGGCCAATCAGCAACAGAGCAACCAGAACAATCACAGCGCCAATCCACGGGGTTTGCGCCAGGCCATAATGCTCTACCGTTTGGCCACCGATAATTGAACCCAATGCGATGCCAATGTTAAAGGCGGCGATGTTAAGCCCGGAAGCCACGTCAACCGCTGAAGGCGTGTACTGCTCCGCTTTCTGTACCACATAGACCTGCAGACCCGGAACGTTACCAAATGCAAATATCCCCATCACCAGCACCGTCGCCAGCGCGGCATACTGCATCGAGGCGGTGAACTGGAAGACCAGCAGCAAAACCATCAGCACAGCAAAGATGAATTTCAGCGCAGGCACCGCACCATGTTTATCCGCCAGTTTACCGCCCCAGATGTTACCAATCGCCACTGAAACACCATACCCCAGCAGGATCCAGCTCACTGCACTCGGTGTAAAACCGGCCAGGTTTTGCATCATCGGCGCAAGGAAAGTGAACGCCGTAAATACGCCACCGTAGCCGAGCGCGGTCACCGCATAAATCATCAGCAGACGCGGATGCGTCAGCACCTTAACCTGTTCGCGCAGGCTCGCTGGCGCACGGCTGGGAATGTTATTCGGTACCAGAATCGCACTGGCGATTAAGGCAATCACGCCCAATACAGAGACCGCGAGGAACGTTTCACGCCAGCCGAAGTGCTGACCGATAAACGTGCCTAACGGCACGCCGGTGACCAGCGCGACGGTCAGACCGCCAAACATAATGGCAATCGCGGATGCGGCTTTCTCTTTCGGCACCAGACTGGTAGCGATAGTGGAACCGATTGAAAAGAATACGCCATGCGCCAGGCCTGTCATCAAGCGAGCCAACACTAGCGTGGCATAGCTCGGAGCCTGCCAGGCCAGCAGGTTACCCAGCGTAAACAGCACCATCAGCCCCAGCAACAGCTGTTTGCGCGGCAGTTTACCGGTGAGAGCAGTCAGAACCGGTGCGCCAATGGCGACACCTAATGCATAGATAGAAACCAGCAGCCCGGCGGATGGCAGGGAGATGGATAACTGGTCAGCAATAGTTGGCACCAGTCCAACAATCACAAATTCCGTTGTGCCTATCGCAAAGGCACTGATAGTCAACGCAAGTAACGCCAGAGGCATAATTTACTCCACATCATTCAGTATTAAGATGACACGAAGTATGCCGGGATGTTTTAATAACAAAAACCACCAAAATCTCAATTGAATTTTGCATCAGGTGCAACAATGAAAGCAACCTCAGAAGAAATTGCCATTTTCGTTGCCGTCGTCGAAAGCGGCAGCTTCAGCCGTGCGGCGGAGCAGCTCGGCCAGGCCAACTCGGCGGTCAGCCGGGCCGTAAAAAAACTGGAGTCTAAGCTGGGCGTCGGCCTGCTGAACCGCACGACGCGCCAGCTCAGTCTGACAGAAGAAGGCGAGCGCTATTTCCGCCGTGTGCAGGTAATTCTTCAGGAGATGGCGGCGGCTGAAGATGAAGTCATGGAGACGCGCCGCATACCGCGTGGAGTGCTACGAGTGGATGCCGCAACGCCCGTGACGCTCAATTTCCTGACGCCGCTGATTAAGCCCTTTCGCGAACGCTATCCGGAAATCACGCTTTCTCTGGTCTCCTCGGAGACGTTTATCAATCTGATTGAGAGAAAGGTCGATGTCGCCATTCGCGCGGGGGCGTTAAGCGATTCCAGCCTGCGCGCCAGGCCGCTATTTACCAGCTATCGCAAGATAGTCGCCTCGCCGGAATACATCGCCCGTCATGGTAAACCTGAAACCGTCGCCGATCTTAAAGATCATCTGTGCTTAGGCTTTACCGAACCCGCCACGCTGAATACCTGGCCAGTTTCCTGTTGTGATGGTCAGCTACATGAAATTACCAGCGGGCTGTCGTCCAATAGTGGAGAAACCATTAAACAACTCTGCCTGAACGGAAATGGGATTGCGTGTCTGTCGGATTATATGATTATGAAGGAGCTGGAGCGGGGAGAATTCGTGGAGCTGCTCGCCGAGCATCGGGTGCCGGTCGAGATGCCGTTTAGCGCAGTGTATTACAGTGATAAAGCGGTGAGCCCGCGTATCCGGGCATTCATTGATTTCCTGAGTGAACATGCGGGCAGCTTTGCTACCCGCACGCAGGAGAGTTAATCCCAGTTCGGCGCCAGGCCTTCCGGGCTTACCAGGCGATCGTTGCAATCCAGTGCGGCGATCGCTTTTTTGTCTTCGCCATCCAGTTGCAGTTTCAACGCCAGCAGGTTACTTGCCAGGTTTTCGCGTTTGGTAGAAGAAGGGATCACCGAGTAACCTTCCCCCATCGCCCATGCCAGAATCACCTGTGCTGGCGTAGCATTATATTTTGTGGCAATACGCACAATGGTTTCATCTTTCAGCGCCTTGCCATAAGCCAGCGTCATATAAGAGGTGATGTGAATGCCGTGCTCGCTCGCCCAATCCACCACTTTCCGGTTTTGCAGGTACGGGGAAAGCTCAATCTGATTGGTCGCGATATTCTCTGCACCAACCGCACTTATCGCCTGCTCCATCAACGGGATGGTGAAATTAGAGATACCGATTTCACGCGTCAGGCCCTGTTTTTTGGCCTCCAGTAGCGCATGCATGAACTCTTCGACAGAGACGGCGTTATTTGGCGATGGCCAGTGGACCAGCGTTAAATCGACATAATCGGTGCGCAGCTTTTTCAGGCTCTCTTTGAGGCTTGGGATCAGCTTCTCTTTGCTCAGATTTTCGGTCCAGATCTTGGTGGTGATAAAGATCTCTTCACGCGGTACGCTGCTTTCAGCAATCGCCAGGCCTACAGCGGCTTCATTATCGTAGATTTGTGCGGTATCAACAGCGCGATAACCCAGTTCCAGCGCGGTTTTTACCGAAGCAATGACCACGTCATCTTTCAGGCGGAAAGTACCAAGACCAAATGCAGGGATAGACATAGTGCTCCTCTTAAATCCTTTGTTTTGATAGTAAAGAGGATTATGGCGATGCGGATGGGGGAGAAAAAGAGTGAAAAATGCAGAGGATTTTTGCTGAGAGCGCAATAATTGGATTGAAGACGAAAAAAAGCCCTGAGCGTTAACTCAGGGCTTCTTAATAAGTGGCGGAACGGACGGGACTCGAACCCGCGACCCCCTGCGTGACAGGCAGGTATTCTAACCGACTGAACTACCGCTCCACCGAATTTCTTTGTCACTACCCGGATTTTCATCCCGGTTTACTGCAATTTGATGCCTGGCAGTTTATGAATCACTTCGTGATTCACCCTTCGGGCCGTTGCTTTGCAACGTTCAAAAGCTTTCGCTTTTGTCCTACTCTCTTATCGAGTAGTGAACTGCCTCAAAGGTCAGTGCCATACTTCTTAATTTGATGCCTGGCAGTTCCCTACTCTCGCATGGGGAGACCCCACACTACCATCGGCGCTACGGCGTTTCACTTCTGAGTTCGGCATGGGGTCAGGTGGGACCACCGCGCTAGTGCCGCCAGGCAAATTCTGTTTATTAACCCGCTTATCGCCGGTTAATCTAATCTGTTATCAAGCTTACTTATCGATGTCTCTTCGCCAAAACATCTTCGGCGTTGTAAGGTTAAGCCTCACGGTTCATTAGTACTGGTTAGCTCAATGCATCGCTGCACTTACACACCCAGCCTATCAACGTCGTCGTCTTCAACGTTCCTTCAGGACTCTTATAGAGTCAGGGAGAACTCATCTCGGGGCAAGTTTCGTGCTTAGATGCTTTCAGCACTTATCTCTTCCGCATGTAGCTACCGGGCAATGCCATTGGCATGACAACCCGAACACCAGTGATGCGTCCACTCCGGTCCTCTCGTACTAGGAGCAGCCCCCCTCAATTCTCCAGCGCCCACGGCAGATAGGGACCGAACTGTCTCACGACGTTCTAAACCCAGCTCGCGTACCACTTTAAATGGCGAACAGCCATACCCTTGGGACCTACTTCAGCCCCAGGATGTGATGAGCCGACATCGAGGTGCCAAACACCGCCGTCGATATGAACTCTTGGGCGGTATCAGCCTGTTATCCCCGGAGTACCTTTTATCCGTTGAGCGATGGCCCTTCCATTCAGAACCACCGGATCACTATGACCTGCTTTCGCACCTGCTCGCGCCGTCACGCTCGCAGTCAAGCTAGCTTATGCCATTGCACTAACCTCCTGATGTCCGACCAGGATTAGCTAACCTTCGTGCTCCTCCGTTACTCTTTGGGAGGAGACCGCCCCAGTCAAACTACCCACCAGACACTGTCCGCAACCCGGATCACGGGTCTACGTTAGAACATCAAACATTAAAGGGTGGTATTTCAAGGTTGGCTCCATGCAGACTGGCGTCCACACTTCAAAGCCTCCCACCTATCCTACACATCAAGGCTCAATGTTCAGTGTCAAGCTATAGTAAAGGTTCACGGGGTCTTTCCGTCTTGCCGCGGGTACACTGCATCTTCACAGCGAGTTCAATTTCACTGAGTCTCGGGTGGAGACAGCCTGGCCATCATTACGCCATTCGTGCAGGTCGGAACTTACCCGACAAGGAATTTCGCTACCTTAGGACCGTTATAGTTACGGCCGCCGTTTACCGGGGCTTCGATCAAGAGCTTCGCGTTGCCGCTAACCCCATCAATTAACCTTCCGGCACCGGGCAGGCGTCACACCGTATACGTCCACTTTCGTGTTTGCACAGTGCTGTGTTTTTAATAAACAGTTGCAGCCAGCTGGTATCTTCGACTGATTTCAGCTCCATGAGTAAATCACTTCACCTACATATCAGCGTGCCTTCTCCCGAAGTTACGGCACCATTTTGCCTAGTTCCTTCACCCGAGTTCTCTCAAGCGCCTTGGTATTCTCTACCTGACCACCTGTGTCGGTTTGGGGTACGATTCAATGTTACCTATAGCTTAGAGGCTTTTCCTGGAAGCAGGGCATTTGTTACTTCAGCACCGTAGTGCCTCGTCATCACGTCTCAGTGTTAACAGAAGTCCGGATTTACCTAAACTTCCCACCTACACGCTTAAACCGGGACAACCGTCGCCCGGCCAACATAGCCTTCTCCGTCCCCCCTTCGCAGTAACACCAAGTACAGGAATATTAACCTGTTTCCCATCGACTACGCCTTTCGGCCTCGCCTTAGGGGTCGACTCACCCTGCCCCGATTAACGTTGGACAGGAACCCTTGGTCTTCCGGCGAGCGGGCTTTTCACCCGCTTTATCGTTACTTATGTCAGCATTCGCACTTCTGATACCTCCAGCATGCCTCACGACACACCTTCAACGGCTTACAGAACGCTCCCCTACCCAACAACACTTAGTGTCGCTGCCGCAGCTTCGGTGCACAGTTTAGCCCCGTTACATCTTCCGCGCAGGCCGACTCGACCAGTGAGCTATTACGCTTTCTTTAAATGATGGCTGCTTCTAAGCCAACATCCTGGCTGTCTGAGCCTTCCCACATCGTTTCCCACTTAACTGTGACTTTGGGACCTTAGCTGGCGGTCTGGGTTGTTTCCCTCTTCACGACGGACGTTAGCACCCGCCGTGTGTCTCCCGTGATAACATTCTTCGGTATTCGCAGTTTGCATCGGGTTGGTAAGTCGGGATGACCCCCTAGCCGAAACAGTGCTCTACCCCCGAAGATGAATTCACGAGGCGCTACCTAAATAGCTTTCGGGGAGAACCAGCTATCTCCCGGTTTGATTGGCCTTTCACCCCCAGCCACAAGTCATCCGCTAATTTTTCAACATTAGTCGGTTCGGTCCTCCAGTTAGTGTTACCCAACCTTCAACCTGCCCATGGCTAGATCACCGGGTTTCGGGTCTATACCCTGCAACTTAACGCCCAGTTAAGACTCGGTTTCCCTTCGGCTCCCCTATTCGGTTAACCTTGCTACAGAATATAAGTCGCTGACCCATTATACAAAAGGTACGCAGTCACCTAACAAGTAGGCTCCCACTGCTTGTACGTACACGGTTTCAGGTTCTTTTTCACTCCCCTCGCCGGGGTTCTTTTCGCCTTTCCCTCACGGTACTGGTTCACTATCGGTCAGTCAGGAGTATTTAGCCTTGGAGGATGGTCCCCCCATATTCAGACAGGATACCACGTGTCCCGCCCTACTCTTCGAGTTCACAACATATGCATTTTGGTGTACGGGACTTTCACCCTGTATCGTGCGACTTTCCAGACGCTTCCACTAACACACATGCTGATTCAGACTCTGGGCTGCTCCCCGTTCGCTCGCCGCTACTGGGGGAATCTCGGTTGATTTCTTTTCCTCGGGGTACTTAGATGTTTCAGTTCCCCCGGTTCGCTTCATTACGCTATGTATTCACGTAATGATAGTGTGACGAATCACACTGGGTTTCCCCATTCGGAAATCGCCGGTTATAACGGTTCATATCACCTTACCGACGCTTATCGCAGATTAGCACGTCCTTCATCGCCTCTGACTGCCAGGGCATCCACCGTGTACGCTTAGTCGCTTAACCTCACAACCCGAAGATGTTTCGTAAAACACCATCAGTGTTGCGAAAATTTGAGAGACTCGAACACACTTAAATAGTGTGTCGTTTCAATTTTCAGCTTGATCCAGATTTTTAAAGAGCAAAACTTCGCAGCACACTTATTCAGTGTACTCTGAAGTTTTCTTGTTTTTTGCAGTAAAGATGGTGGAGCTATGCGGGATCGAACCGCAGACCTCCTGCGTGCAAAGCAGGCGCTCTCCCAGCTGAGCTATAGCCCCATCGTTTTTATCTCTGACCGTAATTTCTGTTGAGGCAAGGCGTGGTGACACGAAGCATACTGAAGTATGTGAGTGTCGCCGCAACGCAGCATCAGCAGAAATTTGGTAGGCCTGAGTGGACTTGAACCACCGACCTCACCCTTATCAGGGGTGCGCTCTAACCACCTGAGCTACAAGCCTGCAGAGATTTTTTACTGCTAATTTTCATCAGACAATCTGTGTGGACACTTCAAGGAACGGTTCTTTAAGGTAAGGAGGTGATCCAACCGCAGGTTCCCCTACGGTTACCTTGTTACGACTTCACCCCAGTCATGAATCACAAAGTGGTAAGCGCCCTCCCGAAGGTTAAGCTACCTACTTCTTTTGCAACCCACTCCCATGGTGTGACGGGCGGTGTGTACAAGGCCCGGGAACGTATTCACCGTAGCATTCTGATCTACGATTACTAGCGATTCCGACTTCATGGAGTCGAGTTGCAGACTCCAATCCGGACTACGACATACTTTATGAGGTCCGCTTGCTCTCGCGAGGTCGCTTCTCTTTGTATATGCCATTGTAGCACGTGTGTAGCCCTACTCGTAAGGGCCATGATGACTTGACGTCATCCCCACCTTCCTCCAGTTTATCACTGGCAGTCTCCTTTGAGTTCCCGGCCGAACCGCTGGCAACAAAGGATAAGGGTTGCGCTCGTTGCGGGACTTAACCCAACATTTCACAACACGAGCTGACGACAGCCATGCAGCACCTGTCTCACGGTTCCCGAAGGCACCAAAGCATCTCTGCTAAGTTCCGTGGATGTCAAGAGTAGGTAAGGTTCTTCGCGTTGCATCGAATTAAACCACATGCTCCACCGCTTGTGCGGGCCCCCGTCAATTCATTTGAGTTTTAACCTTGCGGCCGTACTCCCCAGGCGGTCGACTTAACGCGTTAGCTCCGGAAGCCACGCCTCAAGGGCACAACCTCCAAGTCGACATCGTTTACAGCGTGGACTACCAGGGTATCTAATCCTGTTTGCTCCCCACGCTTTCGCACCTGAGCGTCAGTCTTCGTCCAGGGGGCCGCCTTCGCCACCGGTATTCCTCCAGATCTCTACGCATTTCACCGCTACACCTGGAATTCTACCCCCCTCTACGAGACTCAAGCTTGCCAGTTTCAAATGCAGTTCCCAGGTTGAGCCCGGGGATTTCACATCTGACTTAACAAACCGCCTGCGTGCGCTTTACGCCCAGTAATTCCGATTAACGCTTGCACCCTCCGTATTACCGCGGCTGCTGGCACGGAGTTAGCCGGTGCTTCTTCTGCGAGTAACGTCAATTGCTGTGGTTATTAACCACAACACCTTCCTCCTCGCTGAAAGTACTTTACAACCCGAAGGCCTTCTTCATACACGCGGCATGGCTGCATCAGGCTTGCGCCCATTGTGCAATATTCCCCACTGCTGCCTCCCGTAGGAGTCTGGACCGTGTCTCAGTTCCAGTGTGGCTGGTCATCCTCTCAGACCAGCTAGGGATCGTCGCCTAGGTGAGCCGTTACCCCACCTACTAGCTAATCCCATCTGGGCACATCCGATGGCAAGAGGCCCGAAGGTCCCCCTCTTTGGTCTTGCGACGTTATGCGGTATTAGCTACCGTTTCCAGTAGTTATCCCCCTCCATCAGGCAGTTTCCCAGACATTACTCACCCGTCCGCCACTCGTCAGCAAAGCAGCAAGCTGCTTTCTGTTACCGTTCGACTTGCATGTGTTAGGCCTGCCGCCAGCGTTCAATCTGAGCCATGATCAAACTCTTCAATTTAAGTTTGATGCTCGTGAATTAAACTTCGTAATGAATTACGTGTTCACTCAGAGACTTGGTATTCATTTATCGTCTTGCGACGTTAAGAATCCGTATCATTGAGTGCCCACACAGATTGTCTGATAAATTGTTAAAGAGCAGTGCAACGCGGCTTTACGCTCACCGTTGCGAGGTCCCGTATAATACGTTTTCCTCTTTCAGAGTCAACCCTATTTTCAAGGATTTTTCTCTTCAACCGAACCGGCTGTTTGTGTGAAGTGTTTCACATCCGCCGTGTCGATGGAGGCGCATTATAGGGAGTTATCTGTAGGCCGCAATAGAAAAATGACAGAAAAACGACTGACTGCTGCATTCCACAGCAACACCCCGCTTTATACCCACTTGCCCACAGAGTTATCCACAAAAAGCCGTTTTAACCGGCCTTAGTTATGCGGTTTAACGAGCGCGGGCAGGTCTGCAAGGCTATTAATCACAATATCTGCCGCCTGCTCTGCTTCCTCTGTTACCGGCTTGCCGGTGCGAACCAGAACCTTCGTGCCGACATTGGCTGCCGCAGCGGCCTGCATGTCTTCCAGTTTATCGCCCACCATATAAGAAGAAGCCATATCAATGTGGAGATACTCCTGGGCGGATTTGAACATTCCCGGATGCGGTTTACGGCAATCACACACCTGGCGATACTCTTCAACCGTTCCCTGCGGGTGATGCGGGCAATAATAGATGCCATCCAGGTCAACACCGCGATCGGCCAGCGACCAGTCCATCCACTCAGTCAGGGTTTCAAACTGCGCTTCGGTAAATTTGCCGCGCGCAATCCCGGACTGGTTAGTCACCAGCACCAGCGCATAGCCCATTTCTTTTAATTTACGCATGGCATCAATAACGCCATCGATAAATTCGAAATCATCTATTTCATGGACGTAACCATGATCGACATTAATCGTGCCATCACGATCGAGAAAAATAGCGGGTACAGACTTTGCCACCGTGTTGCTCCTGAATAAGGCGTGTGGCGCTAGTATCTCATGTTTCGACGGGCAATAAAGTGCTGATCGTACAAAGCTGGATTGATTTAGACGTCTGGATGCCTTAACATCCGTTCAGTTGACGGCTATCGACCGTTTCTGGCAGAAGAAAATGCCACGGCAAACCCATAAGCGATAATAAATAGTCTAATGATTAAACTTTCGAATATCACCAAAGTGTTCCAGCAGGGGAACCGCACCATACAGGCGTTGAACAACGTTAGCCTGCATGTTCCTGCCGGGCAGATTTACGGCGTCATTGGCGCATCCGGCGCGGGTAAAAGTACGCTGATTCGCTGCGTGAACCTGCTTGAGCGCCCAACCCAGGGAAGCGTTGAAGTAGGCGGCCAGGAGCTGACCGCGCTTTCTGAAGGTGAGCTGACCAAAGCACGCCGTCAAATTGGCATGATTTTCCAGCACTTTAACCTGCTCTCTTCCCGTACCGTTTTTGGCAACGTGGCCTTACCGCTGGAGCTGGACAACACCTCTAAAGAGGAAGTGAAACGTCGCGTCACCGAGTTGCTGGATCTGGTCGGTCTTGGCGATAAACATGACAGCTACCCGGCAAATCTCTCCGGCGGACAGAAACAGCGCGTCGCGATTGCCCGCGCGCTGGCGAGCAACCCGAAAGTGCTGCTGTGCGATGAAGCCACCAGCGCGCTGGACCCGGCGACCACCCGCTCGATTCTCGAACTGCTGAAAGACATTAACCGCCGTCTGGGGCTGACTATCCTGCTCATCACCCACGAAATGGATGTGGTGAAGCGCATCTGCGATTGCGTGGCCGTCATCAGCAACGGTGAACTGATTGAACAGGATACGGTGAGCGAAGTCTTCTCCCATCCGAAAACCCCGTTGGCGCAGCAGTTTATTCAGTCCACGCTGCATCTGGACATTCCGGATGACTATCAGGCGCGCCTGAAAGCCGAACCGTTCGCCGACAGCGTGCCGATGCTACGTCTGGAATTCACCGGTCAATCCGTTGATGCGCCACTGCTCTCCGAGACCGCGCGTCGCTTCAACGTCAACAACAACATTATTAGCGCGCAGATGGATTACGCCGGTGGCGTGAAGTTCGGCATCATGCTGACTGAAATGCACGGCGAACAAAACGATACACAAGCCGCCATTGCCTGGCTGCAACAACACCATGTAAAAGTAGAGGTACTGGGTTATGTCTGAGCCAATGATGTGGTTACTGGCGCGCGGCGTCTGGGAAACGCTGGCGATGACCTTTGTGTCCGGCTTTTTCGGTTTTGTAATCGGCTTACCGGCAGGCGTGCTGCTTTACGTTACGCGTCCGGGGCAAATTATTGAGAATGCCAAGCTGTATCGCATTCTGTCGGCGCTGGTAAACATCTTCCGTTCTATTCCTTTTATTATCTTGCTGGTGTGGATGATTCCGTTTACCCGCGTGATCGTCGGCACGTCAATCGGTTTGCAGGCGGCTATCGTTCCGCTGACCGTGGGCGCTGCCCCGTTTATCGCCCGTATGGTGGAAAACGCCCTGCTGGAAATCCCGACCGGGTTGATTGAAGCCTCCCGCGCAATGGGCGCCACGCCGATGCAGATCGTCCGTAAAGTTCTGTTGCCGGAAGCACTGCCGGGCCTGGTGAATGCCGCAACCATCACCCTGATTACGCTGGTTGGCTATTCCGCAATGGGCGGTGCCGTTGGCGCGGGTGGTCTGGGTCAGATTGGCTACCAGTACGGGTATATCGGTTATAACGCGACGGTAATGAATACAGTACTGGTATTACTGGTCGTTCTGGTTTATTTAATTCAGCTATCTGGCGATCGCATCGTTCGGACTGTGACTCATAAATAACGTATTAAACAACACAACTCGAAGAGTTAAGGAAATAACATGGCGTTTAAGTTTAAAACTTTTGCGGCGGTCGGCGCTCTGATCGGTACTCTGGCACTGGCGGGTTGCGGTCAGGACGAGAAAGATCCCAACCACATCAAAGTCGGCGTGATTGTCGGCGCGGAACAGCAGGTTGCTGAAGTGGCTCAGAAAGTGGCGAAAGAAAAATACGGCCTGGACGTAGAACTGGTCACCTTCAACGACTACGTGCTGCCTAACGAAGCGCTGAGCAAAGGCGACATCGACGCGAACGCCTTCCAGCACAAACCTTATCTGGATCAGCAGATTAAAGACCGCGGCTACAAACTGGTTTCTGTAGGCTCCACATTCGTTTACCCGATCGCGGGCTATTCGAAAAAAATCAAATCACTGGATGAACTGCAGCCAGGTTCACAGGTTGCCGTGCCTAACGATCCAACCAACCTTGGTCGTACCCTGCTGCTGTTGCAAAAAGTGGGTCTGATTAAACTGAAAGACGGCATTGGCCTGCTGCCAACCGTTCTGGATATCACCGAGAACCCGAAAAACCTGAAGATTGTTGAACTGGAAGCACCGCAGCTGCCGCGTTCTCTGGATGACGCGCAAATCGCACTGGCGGTCATCAACACCACTTATGCCAGCCAGATTGGCCTGACCCCGGCAAAAGACGGCATCTTTGTTGAAGACAAAGACTCCCCGTACGTTAACCTGATCGTGACTCGCGAAGATAACAAAGACGCGGAAAACGTGAAGAAATTCGTTGAGGCTTACCAGTCTGACGAAGTGTACGAAGCGGCTAACAAAGTCTTCAACGGTGGCGCGGTAAAAGGCTGGTAAGTTACCCCCGCTAAGCACTATCTTTCAGGACGGGCGCATGCCCGTCTTGTCATTTCTGCAAGCACCTGATTCAATAAGCGCTGGTCTATCATAATTTGAGGAAATACTATGCGTGCTTTACCGATCTGTTTAATAGCACTGATGTTAGGCGGCTGTTCGATGCTAAACAGATCTCCCGTTGAACCTGTTCAAAGCACCGCGTCTACGCCTAAAACGGAAACCGTAAAACCAAAACCTGTCCGCGCCACCCCGGTGAGAATCTACACCAAGGCGGAAGATTTGGTCGGCAAACCTTTCCGCGATTTAGGTGAAGTCTCCGGCGATTCCTGCCAGGCAACCAATCAGGACTCTCCGCCAAACATCCCGACCGCCCGCAAGCGTATGCAGATCAACGCCTCAAAAATGAAAGCGAATGCGGTTCTGCTGCACAGCTGCGAAGTCACCAGCGGTACGCCAGGCTGCTATCGTCAGGCCGTATGTATCGGTTCGGCGCTCAACGTCTCGGCGAAATGAGCACCTTCCAGTTCGAGCAGATAGGCATTATCCGCTCACCGTATAGAGAGAAGTTCGCTGTACCGCGCCAGCCAGGTCTGGTGAAAAGCGGCGGCGGCGAACTTCACTTGATTGCGCCTTATAACCAGGCCGACGCCGTTCGCGGCCTGGAAGGGTTCAGCCATTTGTGGGTGCTGTTTGTTTTCCATCAGACGATGGAAGGCGGCTGGCGCCCCACGGTTCGCCCCCCTCGTCTGGGCGGCAATGCCCGCATGGGCGTCTTCGCTACGCGTTCGACCTTTCGCCCGAATCCCATCGGCATGTCGCTGGTTGAGCTGCGGGGGATACGTACCCACAAAGACCAGGTGATCCTCGAACTGGGCAGCCTGGATTTAGTGGACGGTACGCCGGTAGTGGATATCAAACCCTATCTGCCGTTTGCCGAAGCATTACCAGACGCCAACGCAAGCTATGCGCAGGACGCGCCGCAGGCCGCTGTCGATATCGCGTTTACCCGTGAAGTGCAGCAACAAATTTTATCCCTGGAAAAACGCTACCCGCGACTACAGCAGTTTATCCATGAAGTACTGGCGCAGGACCCGCGTCCGGCCTACCGTAAGAATGAAGAAGAAGGGAAAACCTACGCCGTGTGGCTGCTCGATTTCAACGTGCGCTGGCGCGTAACGCCCGCAGGCTTTGAAGTCTTTGCGCTGGAAGCCAGGTAAATTCGCTACACTCTCTTTTGACATCCCCTTCTCGCTGGTAAACTAAATCACTTTTTTTGCATCAGGCTCACGTTGAGCCTGTTCGATCGTCCAACTGGAACCGTAACAACATGCGTACTAGCCAATACCTGCTCTCCACTCTGAAGGAGACACCTGCCGACGCCGAGGTTATCAGCCACCAGCTGATGCTGCGCGCCGGGATGATCCGCAAGCTGGCCTCCGGGTTATACACCTGGCTGCCGACCGGCGTGCGCGTCCTGAAAAAAGTCGAAAACATCGTGCGTGAAGAGATGAACAACGCCGGTGCTATCGAGGTGTTAATGCCGGTAGTTCAGCCATCTGAACTGTGGCAAGAGAGTGGTCGTTGGGAACAGTATGGCCCGGAACTGCTGCGTATTGCTGACCGTGGCGACCGTCCGTTTGTACTCGGCCCAACTCACGAAGAAGTTATCACCGACCTGATTCGTAATGAGCTCAGCTCTTACAAACAGCTGCCGCTGAACTTCTACCAGATCCAGACGAAATTCCGTGACGAAGTTCGCCCGCGTTTTGGCGTGATGCGCTCCCGCGAATTCCTGATGAAAGATGCTTACTCTTTCCATACCTCTCAGGAATCGCTGCAGGAAACTTACGACGCGATGTACGCCGCTTACAGCAAAATCTTCAGCCGTATGGGGCTGGATTTCCGTGCTGTACAAGCTGATACCGGTTCAATCGGCGGTAGTGCATCCCACGAATTCCAGGTGCTGGCGCAGAGCGGCGAAGATGACGTGATCTTCTCTGATTCATCCGATTACGCAGCTAACATCGAATTTGCTGAAGCCGTTGCGCCGAAAGAACCGCGCGCTGCCGCCACTCAGGAAATGACGCTGGTTGATACGCCAAACGCAAAAACTATCGCCGAGCTGGTTGAGCAGTTTAATCTGCCGATCGAAAAAACGGTTAAAACACTGCTGGTGAAAGCAGCAGAAGGCAGCAAATCACCGCTGGTTGCTCTGCTGGTTCGCGGTGACCACGAACTGAACGAAGTTAAAGCAGAGAAACTGGCGCAGGTTGCCAGCCCGCTGACTTTCGCGACTGAAGAAGAAATTCGCGCCGTGGTGAAAGCAGGCCCTGGTTCCCTCGGCCCGGTAAACATGCCGATTCCGATGGTTATCGACCGTACCGTTGCTGTAATGAGCGACTTCGGCGCTGGTGCTAACATCGATGGTAAACACTACTTCGGTATCAACTGGGATCGCGATGTCGCAACGCCTGAAGTTGCGGATATCCGTAACGTAGTTGCTGGCGACCCGAGCCCGGACGGTAAAGGTACGCTGCTGATTAAACGTGGTATCGAAGTCGGTCACATCTTCCAGTTGGGTACCAAGTACTCCGAAGCGATGAAAGCCTCCGTACAGGGCGAAGATGGTCGTAACCAGACGCTGACCATGGGCTGCTACGGTATCGGGGTGACCCGCGTGGTGGCTGCGGCTATTGAGCAAAACTATGACGATCGCGGCATTCTGTGGCCAGACGCTATCGCACCGTTCCAGGTAGCGATTCTGCCGATGAACATGCACAAATCCTACCGCGTGCAGGAGCTGGCTGAGAAGCTGTACGCTGAGCTGCGTGCGCAGGGTATCGAAGTGTTGATGGACGACCGTAAAGAGCGTCCGGGCGTGATGTTCGCCGATATGGAACTGATCGGTATTCCACACACTATCGTGCTGGGCGACCGCAACCTCGACAACGACGATATCGAATACAAATACCGTCGTAACGGCGAGAAACAGCTGATTAAAACCGGCGATATCGTCGATTACCTGGTGAAAGCCATTAAAGGTTAAGTCGGGTTTACGATATGAAAAAGCCTCGCGATTGCGAGGCTTTTTTGTGTCGGGTGGCGCTGCGCGTACCCGACCTACAGGCCGGATTAATTACAATCTTTCCCCGGAATAAACTTCGTGTTGCTGTCCGGTTGTAACGTTTTCACCATCTCGCCCGTATCCGGGTTGGCTTCAAGGGTGAAATGCCCCTCCACCACCAACAGTACAGGCTTAGTTTCCGCACCGCGCGCAACCGCATAATCACGCTCTAGCTGCGCATTGCTGGCGACCGCCATCTTCTTGCCCGTGGCGCAATCGGTAAAGATTGCCGCATCCGCCATATAGAAATACATCCCGCGCATCGCCATAGGCGTTGTTGGCAGGCTCGCCTTAACCGGCTCCAGCGTATAGTTAAGCGTGGACTCAATCGGGTTTCCTTCCTGATCAAGCATTTCCAGGTTATCGCCCTTCACCCGATACCAGGACTTCTCACCTTTACTGTCAGTTAACACCAGCTTCCCGGCGGTACGCGCCCAGGTACCATAGCTGGCGAACGACGACGGCTCTTTCATTACGCCCTGATAGCGTTCA
Organism: Pseudocitrobacter corydidari; assembly: GCF_021172065.1. Classification (NCBI taxonomy): domain Bacteria; kingdom Pseudomonadati; phylum Pseudomonadota; class Gammaproteobacteria; order Enterobacterales; family Enterobacteriaceae; genus Pseudocitrobacter; species Pseudocitrobacter corydidari. The sequence continues at coordinate 2,892,669 of NZ_CP087880.1, forward strand.
TTCATTACCCAGGTGCCATCTTTGGCGAGAAACAGCGAAGTTTCGATCCCTTCGCAATCGGCACAAGGCAAAATACCGCGCCAGCTTTGCTGCATCGGTTTCAATTCAGCCATTTGGGCCGGGGCCAGCGTTTCCACTTCCGCACGATTGTTACACCCAAACAGTGCAAACAGCATACCGGCGGCAGCTATCGTCAATATTGCTTTTTTCACCCTCAATTCCCTCTTTGATTTCTTATTACGTCCGCAGTCGTTAGTAGTTCACCTTGCCACGCAATGTTTTTACATTCGATTTTTGCGCTTTGGCATTCAGCCTGCGTTCTTTGGACGCGCGCGTTGGCCGGGTTGCACGACGACTTTTCTGTTCTGTCGTTAATTCCTTAATGACAGCCACCAGCCGCGCAATCGCCGCTTCGCGGTTCATCTCCTGACTGCGATACTCCTGCGCTTTAATGATAAACACACCGTCGGCAGAAATTAAGTGGTGACTGGCTGCCAGCAGCTTCTCTTTATAATAGTCCGGCAGGCTGGAAGCGCGGATATCGAAACGCAAATGGATAGCCGTCGAGGCCTTATTGACGTGCTGGCCCCCCGCCCCCTGCGCCCGGATGGCGGTGATGGTTATCTCTTCATCCGGGATACTGACCGCCCGTGAGAGAACAATCATGCCGGTTGCTGCCACGGCGTAAAATGAATTTCCAGATTATTCTGAGCATCCGATAACCAAATCGCGCCTTCCTGCAGCGTCGCCTGAAGCGTCATGGTGCGCGAGGCAAAGGCGCTGAGCTTCGCCAGTTGCTCGTCATCCAGATACCAGACGCTCAGTTTATCGAATGACGCCAGTTTGCTCTGGTTTTGTTGCCACCAGATTTCAGCCGCGCGGCTGTTATAGGTAAACAGCGCCACCTCCTTCGCCAGGCTGCACGCTTTCTTGATACGGCGCTCGTCCGGCAGGCCGAGTTCAATCCACAGATCGATACCCAGATGGTCGTTACGCAGCCAGATTTCCGGCTCATCATCGGCGCTCAGGCCACGGGTGAACTGGAGACGCTCATCAGCATATTTAATCCACGCCAGCAGACGTAGCATCATGCGTTCTTGTGTTTCGGACGGATGCTGCGCCAGCGTCAGGGATGCATCGAGAAACTGGTTGCGGTCAATGTCGGCCACATTGACCACTGCCTTGTAAATTGTCGCTTTCAGTGCCATACATTAGCTCCTGTAAAAATGGCGCTCATTGTAACGAAATCAACGGTAAAAGGCTGTCGGGATTTACAGGAGCCGACATTCATCCTGCTGATAATGCTTAAATGAGTATGATATAGTCACCTTGCTAAACAGAGTTTATCTTCGTAGGCTTAACTTGCATCCACGGTTGAGTCAGAACGCTGACAGGAGGGCATGTGGACAATTATTGTGAGTTGATTCGTCAACGCTATGCGGAAATTGCCAGCGGAGATTTAGGGTACATCCCGGATGCGCTGGGTTGTGTACTGAAAGTATTGAACGAAGTTGCGGCGGATAGCGCCCTTTCAGAGTCGATCAGGGAAAAAGCGGCCTATGCGGCGGCAAACTTACTGGTGAGCGATTATGTCAATGAATGAGACCTATCAACCTATCAATTGCGATGACTATGACAATCTCGAGCTCGCCTGCCAGCATCACCTCGTGCTGACGCTGGAACTTAAAGACGGCGAAGTGCTGCAAGCGAAAGCCAGCGACCTGCTCTCACGCAAAAACGTAGAGTATCTGGTCCTTGAAGCTGGCGGAGAGAGCCGCGAAGTGCGCCTCGACCGCATTACCAGCTTCAGCCATCCGCAAATCGGCACCGTCGTGGTGAGCGAATCCTGAGTGAACAACGGGCAGCTTAGCTGCCCGTTTTTTTCCATTCCAGCTGTAAACCGGTTCCTGGCGTTATCGCCGCTTCCTGCGTCACAAATCGCCCCGCCGCTGCAATCAACACATCGTTATAAAACAGCAGCGGCGTGGTGTCGCGCAGCCACGGTGGGACACCCAGTTCCTGCCAGATTTTTTTCAGCTTGCGGCCACCGTTACGCCCCACAATATGCAGCGTGCCGGGGGCTTTAAAACGAATGGTGACGGTTTCATTTTCGTGCGGTGGACGGATATCGCCCCCCGAAGCCAAACGTACGTCTCCAACGGGTAAATTCAGGCACTGCGCAATATCAGGCCAGAGAAACGTTTTATTCCCCGGCGATACGCTCGTTTTCACCCACCAAAGTTGTTGTTGATAGCGACGAATTTCGTGATCGCCATGACGCAGACACGGGGCCGCATCCTCGCGCGCCTCGACAACTTCCTGCCAGATACGCGTCAGCATATCGCGCGACGGCATAGCCGCATGATGCAACGCCAGCCAGCGCCGTAACAGCGCGGCGCGGCGCGGGGCGCTCATGGTCAGCATCGGCGGCAGATTCAGCGCGCCTTGCGGCGTCATCAGGCTGGCCAGCTCATCGGCCAGCAGTTCATCCAGCAGTTGCTCCTGCTCAGCACAGAGCGCTGCGCTACGGGCCGTGGCTTGCGCAAAATGAGGCCAGCGCTCGCTGAGCAGCGGTACGACACGTAAACGGAGGAAGTTTCGATCGTAGGCATCGTCCTGATTGCTCTCATCTTCAATCCACGAGAGCTGGTGCGCTTGCGCCCACGCCAGCAATGAAGCACGCGATGCCTTCAGCAAAGGGCGAAGCAGATGCCCGCTCGCAAACGGCATGCAGGCGGGCATGGCGGAAAGCCCCGCCGGGCCGCTTCCGCGTTTGAGCGCCAGCAGGACGGTTTCACACTGATCGTCCAGATGCTGCGCCGTAACCAGCGCCTCGCCATCCTGTAACGCTTCACCGAACGCCTGATAACGCGCCTGCCGGGCCTGCGCTTCAATTCCCAGGCCATCCTGCGCCAGCGTGACGCACACAACCTGTAACGGGACGTTCCACGCTAAACATTGCTGCTGGCAATGCGCAACCCAGGCATCCGCGTGCTGACTCAGGCCGTGGTGAATATGTATTGCCCGCAGCGTAACGGATGGATTCTCCCGCCGCCAGCAGACCATCTGATGCAGCAATACCGTAGAGTCCAGGCCACCGCTGAAGGCCACCAGAAACTGGCGGTAAGGCTCAAGGGATGAAGTGAAAGCAGGCGTCGTCATGATGTTGTCATTAGAAGGCTAAGCCCGGCACGTTACCGGGCCGGGCTCAGGGTTGCAAGCCCTACTGCTGGTACAGTTCCAGCGGCAGGCCGTCGGGGTCATTAAAAAAGGTAAAGCGTTTATCCGTAAACGGATCAACGCGAATCGCTTCGCAGGTTACGCCATGCGCCTGCAAATGCGCAACCGCCGCATCGAGATCGTCAACGCTAAAGGCCAGATGACGCAGGCCGCAGGCTTCCGGACGGCTTGGACGCGCAGGCGGAAACGGGAACGAAAACAGTTCAATCACATACTGCCCGTTCAGCGCCAGATCGCCCTTCCAGGAATCGCGCTCTTCGCGATAAAACTCGCTCTGCAGAGTAAACCCCAGAATGTCGCAGTAGAACGCCTTACTCTTCGCGTAGTCGGTTGCAATAATGGCAATATGGTGAATCTGTTTTAAACCCAGCATTCTTATTCTCCTTTATCGTTTTCAGCACGTTACCTGTGCCGGGGCTTAACGCGCAACCCCTTCGCCGCTTTTTAAGACTCGAACCCGGTAAACGCCGTTCTCATCACGCTTCGCACCGTGAATATCCGTCTCGAAGCCCGGATAGTGACGCCCGACCGAGCACAGCATCAGCAGGAAATCGAGCACCGAGCGGCTCTCTTCGGTGATCATCTCGCCCGGCATCAACAGCGGCACGCCCGGCGGATACGGCAGGATCATATTAGCGGAAACGCGCCCCACGACTTCTTCCAGCGCTACCGTTTCAACATCACCTTTAATCTGACGCTGCCATGCCTGATGCGGCGTCATCTTCATTTCCGGCAGTACGTCAAACGCACGCAGCATTAAACGCGGCAGATCGTGCTGGCGGATCAGTTTGTGGATCCCCTGTGCCAGATCCTGAATGCGCATATTGCGGTAGAAATCCGGATCTTCCGCGTAGAGATCCGGCAGCATGTTTTTCACCCGCAGATTCAGATCGTAAGCGCGCTTAAACTCCGTTAACCCGCGCAGCAGGCCCATTGCTCGGGTTTTATCGATACCGATGCTAAACAGGAACAGCAGATTATAGGGCCCGGTTTTCTCTACCACCACGCCGTGCTCATCGAGATATTTCGCCACCAGCGCCGCCGGGATACCCTCGTCGCTCATATTGCCCTGTTCGTCCATACCTGGCGTCAGGATGGTCACTTTGACCGGATCGAGGAACATATGATCGCGGTCGGCATCGGCAAATCCATGCCAGTCTGCGCCCGGCGAGACCGGCCAGCATTCCGCTTCGTCGATCTCTTTCGGCTGCCAGATGTCAAAGAACCAGCTATCCGACTCTTCACGCAGTCGCTGAACCTCTTTGCGGAAATGCAATGCACGCTCCACCGAGCGGGTGATCAGGCGCTTCCCTGGATTGCCGCGCAGCATCGCCGCTGCCGTTTCGATTGAAGCGACAATCGGGTAACTCGGCGATGTCGAGGTGTGCATCATAAAGGCTTCGTTGAAGGTATCTTCATCGTAGTCACCTTTGATGTGAATAAGCGAAGCCTGCGACAGCGCGGCCAGCATTTTATGCGTCGACTGCGTTTCGAAGAACACTTTCCCCGGCACGCGCTCGCCGCTCATGCCGCTTTTGCCCTGATAAATCGGGTGGAAGTGGGTATACGGCACCCATGCCGAGTCGAAGTGAATCGAGGGCACATCCAGCGTTTGCTTGATCCAGTTGGTGTTATACAGCAGGCCATCGTAGGTGGAATTCGTGATCACCGCATGCACCGGCCACTGTGCGTTTTTAGTCGCATCAACTTTCTGTTGCAGGCTGTCGCGGGTAAATTCATGCCGCGGGATCCCCCCGAGAATACCGAGCGCGTTCCGGGTTGGCTTCAGCCACAATGGCACTACATCACTCATCATCAGCAAATGGGCGAGTGATTTATGGCAGTTACGGTCAATCAACAACGTGCTGCCCGCCGGTGCGGCGTACATGCCGACAATTTTGTTCGACGTCGAGGTCCCGTTGGTCACCATATAACTCTGTTCAGCGCCAAAGGTGCGGGCAATATACTCTTCCGCCTCCAGATGTGGGCCAGTGTGGTCGAGCAGCGAACCCAGCTCGGTGACGGAAATCGAGACATCCGCCTTCAGCGTATTGGCGCCAAAGAAATCATAGAACAGGCAACCAATCGGGCTTTTTTGATACGCCGTTCCCGCCATATGGCCGGGCGTACAGAAGGTGTATTTCCCCTCATTCACATAGGTAAACAACGCTTTGGTGAACGGCGGCGTAATGTTATCCAGGTACTCATCGGTGTACTGGCGGATGCGGGTGGCGATATCGCCAGACTGCCCCAGCGCATATTCAAAGAACCACAGCGCCATCCGCAGATCGTGGACGCTGACGTCCATCGTCGAATGGGTGTTGATGAAGGCGTAGAGCGGGAGATATTCGTTTAGCTGATTGATCTCGCTGCACAGGTCAACGTTGTATTCGTCCCAGTCGAAGATAACGCCGCAGATGCGCGGGTTATGTTCGATAAATTTCAGCAGGTCAGCGCTGTTTTGCGGCCAGATAATTTTGAAGCCCTGCGCGAGTAACGCGCTTTCCAGCTCCTTGATGGGCTCGTCTTTGTAGTAGACGCCGTGCGGCCCCATAATGGCGATTATATTCATGCGCTCCTCCTGGAAATGTTAGCTAATCATAGCCCAGCTAAATCACAGATAAAAAAAAGGGTCACGCAATGTGACCCTTTTTAGCAAATATCTGATTAACCGCTTACGCGTAGCCGTAGCTCATCAGACGCTGATAGCGACGATTTTTAAGGTCGTCTGTGCTCAGCACGTCGAGATCGGCCAGGTCTTCCAGCAGTTGCGCTTTCAGCGATGCTGCCATCGCTTCCGGATTACGGTGCGCGCCGCCCAGCGGTTCTGGAATGATAGAGTCAATCAGCTTCAGCTCTTTCAGACGCGGGGCAATGATGCCCATCGCTTCTGCGGCCAGCGGGGCTTTATCCGCGCTTTTCCACAGAATAGACGCACAGCCTTCCGGTGAAATCACCGAATAGGTGCTGTACTGCAGCATATTCACTTTATCACCCACGCCAATCGCCAGCGCGCCGCCGGAGCCACCTTCACCGATAACGGTACAGATAACCGGCACGCTCAGACGTGACATTTCACGCAGGTTGCGGGCAATCGCTTCAGACTGACCACGTTCTTCCGCGCCCACGCCAGGGTATGCACCCGGGGTGTCGATGAAGGTGATGATCGGCATGTTGAAGCGCTCGGCCATCTCCATCAAACGCAGGGCTTTACGGTAACCTTCTGGTGCTGGCATACCGAAGTTGCGACGGATTTTTTCTTTGGTTTCACGGCCTTTCTGATGACCAATGATCATCACCGGACGTCCATCCAGACGCGCGATCCCGCCCACGATAGCTTTATCGTCAGCATAAGCGCGGTCGCCGGCCAGTTCGTCAAATTCATCAAACGCCAGGCGGACATAATCCAGGGTGTACGGGCGCTGCGGATGGCGCGCCAGTTGGGCTACCTGCCATGCGCCGAGATCGGCAAAGATTTTGCGCGTCAGCTCTACGCTTTTTTCGCGCAGACGATGCACTTCTTCGTCGATGTTAATATCCAGTTTCTCATCCTGACGGCTAACCGCAGTCAGAGAATCGATTTTCGCTTCCAGCTCTGCGATCGGCTGTTCAAAATCAAGGAAATTCAGACTCATAGTATTCCTGTATTAGTCAAACTCCAGTTCCACCTGCTCCGAACCAATAAGGCCACGCAGATCGTTGAGTAAACGATCGCTCGGAGAGACACGCCACGTTGCACCGAAACGCAACCGCGCACGTGCATCCGCCCTCTGATAGTAGAGATGTACTGGAATTGTCCCAGAGCGGTGGGGTTCCAGAGACTGACGGAGTCGGTTTAAAAGCTGGTCATCAATTTGCCTGTCCGTCAGCGAGATAGCAAGCCCGCGAGCGTATTTTTCCCGGGCTTCGTCAATATCCATAACTTCGCGGGCCATCATTTTAAGCCCGCCGCTGAAGTCATCAAAGCTGACCTGTCCGCTGACGATAAGTATGCGGTCTTTTTCCAGCAAATGCTGGTATTTATCCAGAGCCTCGGTAAACAACATGACTTCGAGACGCCCGGAACGGTCATCCAGCGTGCAGATGCCGATACGATTGCCGCGCTTGGTGACCATTACCCGCGCCGCAATGACGAGCCCCGCAGCCGTGGTCACTTTACCACGTTCTGTCGGATGCATGTCTTTTAGCCTGTAGCCTCCGACATAGCGCTCAATTTCTTTTAAATACTGGTTAATCGGGTGGCCCGTCAGGTACAGACCTAACGTTTCCCGTTCACCATCCAGCACCACCTGTTCCGGCCACGGCTGGCAGTTGGCGTAGGACTGTTCAATTTGCTCCGGCTCTTCCGCCAGCACGCCAAACATATCGGCCTGCCCGATGGCTTCTGCCTTCGCGTGTTGATCCGCTGCTTTCAGCGCATCGCCAAGCGAGTTCATCAACGCCGCGCGGTGCGGGCCAAGCCGGTCGAACGCCCCGGACATGATCAGTTTTTCCAGCACGCGACGGTTCAGTTTTTTGGTATCAGTGCGCGCGCACAGGTCGAACAGTTCGCGGAAATAGCCGCCATTGTTACGCGCTTCGATGATAGCCTCAATCGGCCCTTCACCGACGCCCTTAATCGCGCCGATACCATACACGATTTCCCCGTCATCATTAACGTGGAAATGATATAAACCGGAGTTAATGTCAGGCGGCAGGATTTTCAGCCCCATGCGCCAGCACTCATCCACCAGCCCGACCACCTTCTCGGTGTTGTCCATATCCGCGGTCATTACCGCCGCCATAAACTCTGCCGGGTAGTGCGCTTTCAGCCACAGCGTCTGGTAGGAGACCAGTGCATAAGCGGCGGAGTGCGATTTGTTAAACCCGTACCCGGCGAATTTCTCCACCAGGTCAAAGATTTTCATCGCCAGTTCGCCATCAACACCGCGTTTTTTCGCGCCTTCTTCAAACGCGCCGCGCTGCTTGGCCATCTCTTCGGGCTTCTTCTTACCCATTGCACGACGCAGCATATCCGCGCCGCCGAGGGTGTAGCCAGAGAGTTCCTGGGCAATCTGCATCACCTGTTCCTGATACAGGATGATACCGTAGGTCGGCTCCAGTACCGGTTTCAGACATTCGTGCTGCCACTGAACGTCCGGGTAGGAAATTTCTTCGCGACCATGCTTACGGTCGATAAAGTTATCTACCATCCCTGATTGCAACGGACCCGGACGGAACAGGGCCACCAGTGCAATCATATCTTCGAAGCAGTCAGGCTGAAGACGTTTAATCAGATCTTTCATGCCGCGCGATTCAAGCTGGAATACCGCCGTGGTTTCCGAGCGTTGCAGCATGTCGAAGCTTTTCTTGTCATCCAGCGGAATGGCGGCGATGTCCAGCGGCGGCTCACCGTGCTTCTCGCGGCGGGCGTTGATCATCTCCAGCGCCCAGTTGATGATAGTCAGCGTACGCAGGCCAAGGAAGTCGAACTTCACCAGCCCGGCGTATTCCACGTCGCTTTTATCGAACTGGGTAACCGGGTGCTGACCCGCTTCATCACAGTAAAGTGGCGCAAAATCGGTGATTTTTGTCGGCGAGATCACTACACCACCGGCGTGCTTCCCGGCGTTTCGGGTAACCCCTTCCAGCTTACGCGCCATGTCGATCAGCGCCCTGACCTCTTCGTCCGCTTCGTAGATTTCCGGCAGCTGCGGTTCCGCTTCAAACGCTTTCGCCAGCGTCATCCCCGGATCGGGCGGCACCAGCTTAGAGATGCGATCGACGAAGCCGTACGGATGACCGAGCACGCGCCCTACGTCGCGAATAACCGCTTTTGCCGCCATGGTACCAAAGGTGATGATCTGCGATACCGCGTCACGACCGTACATTTCCGCCACGTGATCGATAACCCGGTCGCGTTTCTCCATACAGAAGTCAACGTCGAAGTCAGGCATTGAGACACGTTCCGGGTTAAGGAAACGTTCGAACAGCAGGTCAAATTCCAGCGGATCGAGGTCGGTAATTTTCAGCGCATACGCCACCAGCGAACCCGCACCGGAACCACGCCCCGGCCCTACCGGCACGCCGTTATCTTTCGACCACTGGATAAACTCCATAACGATCAAGAAGTAACCAGGGAAGCCCATCTGGTTGATTACTTTAAGTTCTGTTTCCAGACGTTCATCATACGGCGGACGGCGTTTTTTACGCTCTTCCTCGTCCGGGAACAGAAACGCCAGACGCTCTTCCAGGCCCTCATGGGATTTGGCAACCAGGAAGTCTTCGGTGCTCATATCCCCGGTCGGGAACTGCGGCAGGAAGTATTCACCCAGACGTACCGTGACGTTACAGCGCTTTGCAATCTCGACGCTGTTTTGCAGCGCTTCCGGGATATCAGCAAACAGCTCGCACATCTCCTCTTCGCTGCGCATGTACTGCTGCGGCGAATAGTTGCGCGGGCGTTTTGGATCATCAAGCGTAAAGCCATCGTGGATGGCGACGCGAATTTCGTGCGCGTCAAAGTCGCCGGTTTCCAGGAAACGGACGTCATTGGTTGCCACAACCGGCAGACCGCGCGCTTCCGCCAGCTCAACGGCGGCATGCAGATAAGACTCTTCGTCCGGGCGACCGGTACGAATCAGTTCGAGGAAATAGCAGTCCGGGAAGTGCTCTTCATAGAATGAGACGCACTCTTCCACCAGTTGCATATTGCCACGCAGCAGGCAGCGCCCGACGTCACCCATCCGACCGCCTGAAAGCAGAATTAGCCCCTCTTTCAGTTCGACCAGCCAGTCGCGATCGATCCACGGGCCAGCAGCACCGTAGCCGCGCTGATAGGCGCGTGAAATCAGCAGCGTCAGGTTCTGGTAGCCCGTATTGTTGGCCGCCAGCACGGTGAGCTGCGTCATTTCATCGCCAAGCAGATCGCACTGCACGTGGAAATCTGCGCCGGCGATCGGTTTGATCCCCGCACCATGGCCTGCACCATAGAACTTCACCAGACCGCACATGTTGGTGAAATCGGTGATCGCCAGTGCAGGCTGGCCTAACGCCGCCGCCTTTTTCACCAGCGGCGCCGTTTTCGCCAGGCCATCGATCATGGAGTAGTCACTGTGCACCCGAAGGTGTACGAAACGTGGTTCAGCCATTGTTAGATCCCGCGTTGCTTACTGAGGGCGTAGATAGAGTCAGGATACCAGACCCAGCGCCCGTTTGACCGGGCCAAAACTGCGTCGGTGGTGCTCGGTGGCACCGTATTCTGCCAGCTTTTCCAGATGAAAAGCGGTTGGGTAGCCTTTGTGCTGGGCAAAGCCGTACTGCGGAAATATACCATCGAGGGCTGCCATTTCGGCGTCGCGCGTCACTTTCGCAATGATAGACGCGGCGCTGATTTCCGCCACCCGGCTGTCGCCCTTCACCACCGCCATTGAAGGCATCGGTAACGCAGGGCAGCGGTTGCCATCGATGAGTACATATTCCGGCGCGATGCTTAACCCGGCAACGGCACGCTGCATCGCCAGCATCGTGGCATGCAAAATGTTCAGCTCGTCGATTTCATGGGGTTCTGCGCGGCCCAGGCTCCAGCAGAGCGCTTTCTCTTTGATTTCATCAAACAGCGCCAGACGGCGTTTTTCGCTCAGCTTTTTGGAATCATTCAACCCTACAATCGGGCGGGCTGGATCGAGGATCACCGCCGCCGTCACCACAGCGCCGACCAGCGGGCCACGGCCAACTTCATCCACACCAGCCACTAAATGGGTGTGCGGATACACAAATTCAATCATCGTGCTAACTCCAGAACCGCGTCAGCTGCCTGCTCATCGGCATTACAGCGGATTTGCAAATGCAGCTCGCGGAAAGTGTCGTGCATAGCGTGGCTGGTTTTGCCATTCGCCAGCAGCGGCAGTAACGCATCAGCCAGCGCCTGCGGCTGGCATTCGTCCTGCAACAGCTCTTTCACCAGCTCGCGCCCGGCGAGCAGGTTAGGCAGCGACACATAATCCGTTTTAACCAATCGTTCCGCCAGCCAGAAAGTGAACGGTTTCATACGATAACCCACCACCATCGGGCATTTTGCCAGCATGCATTCCAGCGCCGCCGTACCGGAGGCCAGCAGTGCCGCATCGCTGGCAACCATCGCTTCACGCCCCATGCCATCCAGCAGGTGAACGTGGAGATCCGGCGCAACCTCGGCCTTAATGCGTTCGAACTGTTCACGGCGTTTGGCATTTACCAGCGGGACCACCACTTCCAGATCCGGATAGTGATGACGCAGGATTTGCGCCGTTTTCAGAAAATCAGCGCTGAGCATTTCCACTTCCGCGCCACGGCTGCCCGGCAGCAGGGCCAGACAGTGCGCATCGTGCGGAATACCCAGCACATCCCGCGCCGCGTTTTTATCGGGATCCAGCGGCATGGCGTCGGCCATGGTGTGTCCGATAAAGCGGCAGGGAACGTTAAATTTGTCATAAAACGCTTTTTCGAAAGGCAGAAATGCGAGCACCAGGTCAGTGGCTCTGCCTATTTTGAAAACGCGTTTCTGGCGCCAGGCCCAGACGGACGGGCTGACATAGTGAATGGTTTTAATGCCCTGCTTCTTCAGGTTGCCCTCAAGCGTGATGTTGAAATCCGGGGCATCAATGCCAACGAAAACATCGGGTTGCAGCTCAGTAAAACGCTTTGTGAGATCGGCACGAATGTGTAGAAGACGACGCAGGCGCCCGAGGACTTCGACAATCCCCATCACCGCCAGTTCTTCCATCTCATACCAGGCTTCACAGCCTTCAGCCTGCATACGCGGGCCGGCAACGCCGACAAACCGCGCATTGGGAACCCGCGCCTTGAGGGCACGGATCAGGCCAGCGCCAAGAATATCGCCGGAAGTTTCTCCGGCGACCAGGGCAATCGTTAATGGACGCTGCTCAGTCATTAACGAATCAGACCGCGAGTTGAACGCGCGAAGAATTCCGTAAACGCTTTAACTTCCGGGTACTGCTCAGCCAGTTCAGCGATTTCAGCTTTCGCTTCATCCAGCGTTTTACCGTTACGGTACAACGCCTTGTACGCATTACGGATAGCAGTAATCGCCTCACGGCTAAAGCCGCGGCGTTTCAGACCTTCGATGTTCACCCCAAACGGCGTGGCATGGTTGCCCTGCGCGATCACGAACGGTGGAACGTCCTGCGCAACGCCGGAACAACCGCCAACCATCACGTGCGCACCAATGATGCAGAACTGATGGACAGCAGTCATACCGCCGATAATTACGTAGTCGTCGAGCGTCACGTGGCCTGCCAACGTGGCGTTGTTGGCAAGGATACAGCGATCGCCAAGCTGGCAATCATGCGCGACGTGCGCGTTGATCATCAGCAGGTTATCGCTACCCACCTTCGTCAATCCACCGCCCTGTACTGTGCCACGATGAATGGTGACGCTTTCGCGAATGCGGTTGCGATCGCCAATCTCCACACGGGTGGGTTCGCCAGCATATTTCAGATCCTGGTTCACTTCACCGATGGAGGCGAACTGATAAATCTCGTTATCACGGCCAATTTTGGTGATGCCGTTAACTACAACGTGAGACTTCAGTACGGTACCTTCGCCGATTTCGACGTCGGCCCCCACAATACAAAACGGGCCAATGTGAACGTTAGCACCGATAACGGCACCTTCTTCAACAATGGCGGTAGGATGGATAAAGGCGGTTTTATCAATCACGGATCAGGCCTCCCGGCTACGCGCACACATCATAGTCGCTTCGCAAACAACCTTGCCGTCAACCAGCGCAACGCCTTTAAAGCGAGTCAGGCCGCGACGGGTTTTCTCGAAGGTGACTTCCATAATCATCTGATCGCCAGGCACAACCGGGCGCTTGAAGCGCGCTTCGTCGATACCTGCGAAGTAGTAAAGTTCGCCTGGTTCCAGTTTACCCACGCTTTTGAACGCCAGAATACCGGTCGCCTGCGCCATCGCTTCCAGAATCAGCACGCCAGGTAAAATCGGCTTACCAGGGAAGTGACCCTGGAAAAACGGCTCATTTACGGAAATGTTTTTCACTGCGCGCAGAAAACGACCTTCTTCAAAATCCAGCACGCGATCAACCAGTAAGAACGGGTAACGGTGCGGCAGAAGTTCTAAAATCTCTTCAATGTGCAGAGTATGAGTGTCGGTAGTCAAAATACTCTTCCTGTCAAAATATACTGAATGGCAATAATAACACGGCCTGCCGGATTTTCAGAAAGCCGACAGGCCGATAAATGTCGCTCCGTCATCACAGGGCTTAGCCCAGTCAATTCGGCGACAATCCAATGTGGGTGACTGTTTAGTCTTGTTGATTGATCTTGCGCTCTATAGCCTTCAGGCGCTTGCTCATATCATCAATATTCATCACCAGTGCTGCTGTCTTACGCCACGCCTTATTCGGCTGAAGCGGAATACCAGAAGAATAGACGCCAGGCTCAGTAATCGGGCGCATCACCATGCCCATGCCGGTTACTGTCACCTTGTCGCAAATTTCCATGTGTCCGTTAATGACGCTGGCACCGCCAATCATGCAGTAACGGCCAATTTTCAGGCTACCGGCCATAATGACGCCGCCGGCAACGGCGGTATTGTCGCCAATCACCACGTTGTGCGCAATCTGGCACTGGTTATCAATGATAACACCGTTGCCGATCACCGTATCGTCAAGTGCGCCACGGTCAATGGTGGTACAGGCGCCGATCTCCACACGATCGCCAATAATCACGCGACCTAATTGTGGGATCTTCACCCAGTTACCGCGATCGTTAGCGTAACCAAAACCATCCGCACCGATCACGGTGCTGGACTGGATCAGGCAATTCTCACCGATCTCGATGTCGTGGTAAATACTGACGTTTGCCCACAGACGTGAGCCTGCGCCGATTTTCGTCTTTTTACCGACGAAACAGCCTGCGCCAATCACCACGTTATCGCCAAGCACAACGTCCGATTCTATCACCGCGTTGGCGCCGATAGAGACGTTTTTGCCGAGCGTCGCCGTAGGATCGATAACTGCGCTGGGAGCGATATCCTGCGCCGGTTGCGGCGTGGTATCTAAAATTTGGGCCATACGGGCGTAAGTCAGGTAGGGATTCTTCACTACCAGCGCCGCGCTTTTGGCAAAAGGAAGATCGTCTGCGGTCATGACAACGGCAGAGGCCTGGCAAGCGGCCAGGTGCTCACGGTATTTAGGATTCACCATGAACGTAATATGGCCTGTGGTCGCGGATTGCATGGACGCGACAGCGGTGATGACGATATCGCCATCACCGTGTAATTCCGCATCCAACTGCTGCGCGAGATCAGCCAGTCGAATTGAAGGCATTACTTATTTAACCTGTTTCAGTACATCAGCGGTGATGTCTTTAACATCGCTGCTGTTGAATGCAACGGCGTTAGCGTCAACAACCAGGTCGATGCTCTGGCTGCTTGCAACAGATTTCACAGCAGTCTGGATACGGGTAACCAGTTTGCCGCGCTCTTCGTTGGTACGACGCTGGCGATCCTGCTCAAATGCCTGAGCTTTCTGTGCGAAAGTCTGGCGCTGAGAAGTGATGTCTTTTTCCAGCTTGGTGCGGTCTGCACCTGCTTTCATGGATTGCAGACGCTGCATTTTAGACTGCAGGTCGCCTTCCATACGCTGAAGTTCGCTGGCACGGCCTTTGAACTCATTTTCCAGCGTGCTGGAAACACCGGTTTTCTGTGCAACTTGTTGGAACAGGTTGCCCATGTTAACAATTGCGATTTTATCTGCTGCCTGAGCAGACGCAGCCATTGCTAAACCTAAACCTGCAGCTACTAACCACTTTTTCACAATAAAACTCCTTACCATCCCATGCGTACCCGAAGGTACCGTTTTTTGTGTGGCCCGAAGGCCACTTAACGCTATGCCTATACAGCGTCACTACACTGCACTGCATTCCTTTGCAAGTGAGCAATTACCAGGTTTTACCAATGTTAAACTGGAACTGCTCGGCTTTGTCTCCATCGTATTTCTTGAACGGCTGGGCGTAGGAGAAGACCAACGGCCCCAATGGGGACATCCATTGTAATGCGATACCCGCAGACATACGGATGTTGCTTGGATCGCTGTAGTCAGGGATCCCCGCAGCACGCGTCTCTGCAGTGTCTTTCCAGTTAGTATCCCACACGGTACCCGCATCCCAGAAGACAGAAGTACGAATAGAGTTCGCGTATTTATCGCTCACGAACGGCGTAGGTACAATCAGTTCCATGCTGGCAACAGCCATGGCGTTACCGCCGACTGCATCATCTGAATTACAGATGCCAGGTTTGCCGTCTTTAGTGGTTTCACAGTTATCGGTGCCCGGACCATAGTAAGCCGCTTTAGGACCGATGTTGTTCGACTGGAAGCCACGCACGGTGCTGGAACCACCGGCATAGAAGTTTTCATAGAACGGCAGTTCTTTGCCGCCCAGGCCATCACCGTAACCCCAACGTGTACGACCCAGAACAACCCACTTGTGGTCGTCATCAATTGGGAAGTAGGACGCGGTATCCAGCGTGACTTTATAGAACTCGTTATCAGAGCCCGGAATCGTGACCTTACCGTTCAGGTTAACGCGCGAACCGTCCGTCGGGAAGTAACCGCGGTCCAGTTTGTTATACGTCCAACCATAGTTGAAGGTGAAGTCATCCGCCGAGAAGTTATTATCATCGGACGTCGTGCTGGCATTCTGACCAATTGAATCCAGATAACGGTTCATCGCTACCTGCGGCTGCATGTTAGACAGGTCGTTATGGACATAGCCCAGACCCGCACGCAGCGTGTTGTATTCGTTGATCGGGAAGCCCAGCGTGCCATCTACACCATAACTTTTGTTGGTATAGGAGGAGAGGTCTGCATCATCTGCTTTAAAGTCATTGTAGAAGATACGACCGCCGAGGCTCACACCATCGACCGTAAAGTACGGGTTGGTCACAGAAAACTCAGAATAGGTCTGGTAGTCGTTCTTGGTGCCGTTGATACCAACGGAATAGCCCGTTCCTAACCAGTTATCCTGCTGTACGCCAACCTGGAAGCTGACGCCGCTTTCCGTACCGTAACCGATACCGAAGTTAAAGCTACCGGTGTTACGCTCTTTAACCTTGTAAACCACATCCACCTGGTCCGGGCTGCCCGGTACGCGTTGGGTGTCGGTATCGACGGTTTCGAAGTAACCCAGACGGTTCAGACGCTCTTTACCCTGGTCAACTAAATCGCTGCCCAGCCATGCCCCTTCCATCTGGCGCATTTCGCGACGCAGAACGGCATCTTTTGAGGTGTCGTTACCTTCAAAGCGGATTTTGCGCACGTAGAAACGGTTACCCGCGTCAACGTTCACATGCAGCTTAACGGTTTTATCCGCATCGTTGATTTCCGGCTGAGACTGAACGCGCGGATAGGCGTAACCATAGCGACCCAGAAGCTTTTTAATGTCATCTTCCATTTTGGTCACTTTGGTGCCGTTATACAGCTCGCCCGGCTCGATTTTGGTCAGCGCTTCGATTTCAGCGGAGTGTCCGGCCAGATTGCCGCTCACCTGTACGCTATCGAGTTTGTACTGATCGCCTTCCGTCACGTTAACGGTGATGTAGATGCCTTTTTTATCAGGCGTCAGGCTCACCTGCGTGGAGTCGATGTTGAAACGTGCGTAACCGCGATCCAGATAGTAGCTGCGCAGGGTTTCAAGGTCGCCCGCCAGTTTCTGTTTCTGGTATTTGCGATCGCCCACCACGTTCCACCACGGCACTTCATCGCGCAGCTGGAAGTTCGAGATGAGATCTTCCGTGCTGAACGCGTGGTTGCCCACGATGTTGATCTGCTGGATTTGCGCGGAAACGCCTTCCTGGAAGACCAGTTTCAGGTCGACACGGTTACGCGGCAGCGGGGTGACAACGGCTTTTACGCTCGCGCTGTATTTACCCACGCTGTAGTAGAAGTCTTCGAGCCCTTTTTCGATATCCGAAAGCGTGGTGCGGTCAAGAGATTCACCCACGCGAACGCCAGATGCCTCAAGGTTCTGCTTGAGCATGTCATCTTTCACCGACTTGTTGCCGGAGAAGGTGATGCTGGCAATCGTTGGACGCTCTTTAACCTGAACCAGTAACGTATCGCCGTCTCTCAGGACGCGAACGTCCTCAAAGTTGCCAGTGGCAAACAGTGCGCGAATGGTATTACTGATATCGTCATCAGTTATGGTATCACCAGGACGTACTGGCATACTGAGGAGGGCCGCACCAACAGCGACTCGCTGCAAGCCTTCGAAATGAATGTCCTTCACTACGAACCCGTCAGCACCGTATACGGTCGCGCTGCTAAACAGCAGCGACGCTATAAGCAACTTTTTCATCGCCATCGTTATTATGCGTTCTTCCTAACTAACTCTCATAACCGAGAGAAATCATTGAAAAGTGCAAGCCCCATTAACAACACCAGCAATATTGAGCCAATGCGATAACTAAAGTCTTGAACTCGCTCGGATACCGGACCGCCCTTCAGCTTTTCAATCGCCAAAAACAGCAGATGGCCCCCATCTAACACGGGGAGCGGGAACAGGTTGATGATGCCGAGATTTACACTGATGAGCGCAAGAAACATCAGATAGTAAATCAACCCGTACTCCGCTGACATCCCAGCCCCCTGAGCGATCGAAATCGGCCCACTGAGGTTGTTCAGTTTGACGTCACCGGTGATCAATTTTCCCAGCATGCTAACCGTCAGCTTCATCAACTGCCACGTTTTATCCGTGGCCTGGGCGATGGCGCTAAACGGCCCATACTGGCGCACTGTTTTGTATTCGTCAGGCAGCGGGATAACTTTTGGTACCACACCCGCAAAACCTTCCGCCTTTCCGTTACCGTGTTTTGTATCCGGTATCAGCGTCAAAGACAAGGGACTCCCCTGCCTTTCGATATCTAACCGCAGTCCTTTACCGGGGTTATCACGCACCAGCGTGACAAACATCATCCAGTTTTCCAGCGGCTGACCATCGACTTTAACGATCCTGTCGCCAGCTTGCAAACCGGCTTTGCTGGCAGCAGAGTCGGCCTGAATCTCGGCGAGGACAGGTTCAATCTGCGCACCGCGCGGGCGAATACCGAGTGAAGCGATAGGATCTTCTTTATCCGGTTCGAACGCCCAGTGCTGCAAATTCAGGATTTTATCCTGACGCTGTTCACTCCCGAAAGGGGCAACAGTGAGAGTGGCGCGCTCGTCACCAATTTTAGCGACCATCGCCAAACGCACTGCATCCCAATCAGGCGTTTCGATACCATCTACGGCTTTTAGTTCCGTACCTGGTGCAATTTGTGCCTCTGCCGCAATCGAATTGGGGGTTATTTCACCGACAACCGGACGCACGCCAGGGACGCCGATGATAAACACCAGCCAGTAAGCGAAGATGGCAAAAAGGAAGTTGGCGACAGGGCCGGCAGCAATAACGGCGGCGCGCTGGCCAACCGTTTTATTGTTGAATGCGAAGTGGCGCATCTCCGGTGCAACCGGCTCGACGCGCTCATCCAGCATTTTAACGTAGCCGCCCAGGGGGATAAGGGCGATAACAAATTCGGTGCCGTGTTTATCAACGCGACGCCAGAGTGATTTCCCAAAACCAATTGAAAAACGCTCTACGCGAACGCCACAGCGGCGAGCAACCCAGAAGTGACCAAATTCATGGACGGTGATCAATACACCCAGGGCAACAATAAATGCCGCCAGATTCCAGAGTATGCTCAGCATAGACCCATCCGTTAAATCGTCCTGAAAACTAACAACAGCAAGCACGCGAATACAGGAACCGCCGCCGTCAGGCTGTCAATACGGTCCAGAATTCCGCCGTGACCGGGGATCAAATGTCCACTGTCCTTGATGCCGGCTTCACGTTTAAACATGCTCTCGGTCAGATCGCCGAGCACAGAAGCCAGCGCAGCGACAATGGAGCATATTAATAGGGTTGAGGGGGCTACGTCCAGATTTGCCCACAATCCATAGGCCCAGGAAATAACCGCAGCCGTTAACAGGCCACCGATGAATCCTTGCCAGGTTTTCCCCGGTGAAACTTTAGGCGCCAGCTTATGTTTGCCAAACAGCTTGCCAAACATATACGCGCCGGAATCCGCACCCCATACGAGGATCATGACATACAGCAGCCACAGCGCGCCGCTGTACTGGTTGTCGTCATAGTGCCAGGCGCGCAACGCCACCATGCCCCAGAAGAACGGCACGATAGTCAGCAGGCCAAACAACAGACGCAGCGTTTTAGAGTGACGCCATGACGACGCTGAACCCGGGTAGGTCAGCACCAGTAATAGCGCCACGACCCACCAGGCCAGTGAGGCCCAGAGCGAAATCTCAACAACCGGTTGATGGAGGTTATGATGATACTCAGGAAGCAAGAAGAGCATCACCGCCAACAACAGGCCGCAAAGTACCGCCAGCCACACCCGCTGCGTACGCGAGCTAAACCCGCTCAGCTGTCCCCATTCCCACGCCGCCAGCATACAGACGACCAGCGT
Organism: Pseudocitrobacter corydidari; assembly: GCF_021172065.1. NCBI lineage: Bacteria > Pseudomonadati > Pseudomonadota > Gammaproteobacteria > Enterobacterales > Enterobacteriaceae > Pseudocitrobacter > Pseudocitrobacter corydidari. The sequence goes on from NZ_CP087880.1 coordinate 2,912,430, forward strand.
AACAATGGCGAACCCCACCGGCGGCAGCAAAAACAGCGCCGCAATAACAACGGGTATTAAAATTAATGCAGAAATCAGGCGATACTTCAGCAAAAGCTACCCCCATCAGGCCTTTTCGCCACCAGGCTCGGTGCCGCCGAAACGACGCTCGCGATTTGCAAAAGCATGCAGCGCACCCTCAAAGTCTTGTTCATCGAAATCGGGCCAAAGAACATCGGTAAAGTAAAGTTCAGCATAGGCGATTTGCCAGATAAGAAAATTACTGATGCGATGTTCTCCCCCTGTCCTAATTACTAAATCCACGGGAGCCAGTTCATGCATGCAGATTTGCTGACTCAGCAGATCTTCACTGATGTTGTCGGGACGGAGTAACCCTTCCTGAACCTGCTCAGCCAGTCGCTGAACTCCCTGAATAATATCCCAACGCCCACCATAATTAGCGGCGATATTTAACGTCAGCCCGGTATTATTTTCGGTTAACGCTTCCGCTTTACGGATGCGCTCCTGTAGGCGGGCGTTGAACCGGCTGGTATCACCGATGATACGCAACCGTACATTGTGGCGATGCAGGCTTTTTACTTCGCTATCAAGCGCCCACACGAAAAGCTCCATCAATGCGCTTACTTCTTGCTCGGGGCGGTTCCAGTTTTCACTGCTGAACGCATAAAGGGTTAATGCTTCAATGCCATTATTCGCCGCATACGACACGGCGCGGCGAACAGACTTCGCCCCGGCTTTATGTCCAAAGGCGCGAATCTTCCCTTGTCTCTTCGCCCAGCGACCATTGCCGTCCATGATGATAGCCACATGGCGACACCCGTGGGCAGGCACATTTTCGCTGATTGGTTGATTAGCAGACAACATAACGCGTTTTTAGTCCATGAAAAGGAATGAGCGGTACCCCGGAATACTGATATTTCTGTCGCAAAAAAGCCGTGTTGAAGCACGGCTTTCACGATTGCCCCTGAAAATAGAGGCGCAATCGGTGGCGCAGACTATATCACTGAAGCCAGACGCTAACAAATACCATGACGGTTCCCAGGCTGATAATCCTCAGCTTGCGAAACGCGTCACTTGTTTTCGCGCCACATCACGCGCATGCGCGTCAATCACCAGCACCTCATCGACGGACTGCGGCTCAGCAAGCGACATGGCTTCGAGCACTGCCTGGTTCGCCGCCGCGATATCGGTGAAGCGAATCTGCGAGTCCAGGAATGCAGCAACGGTAATTTCGTTCGCCGCATTCAGTGCGGTTGTCGCCGCCTGCCCCTGCTCGAACGCGTCCATCGCCAGCTTAAGGCAAGGGTAACGATCGTAATCCGGTTCGCTAAACGTCAGTGCGCCCAGTTTGCAGAAATCGAGCGGCTTAACGCCTGATTCCGCACGTCCAGGCCAGGCCATCGCATTGGCGATAGGCGTACGCATATCCGGCTCGCCGAGTTGCGCAATGACGCTGCCATCTTTATAGCGCACCATCGAGTGGATCACCGACTGCGGATGAATCACCACTTCCATTTGCGCGGCGGAGGCGTTAAACAGCCAGCGGGCTTCAATGTATTCGAGACCTTTATTCATCATGGTGGCAGAGTCGACGGATATTTTACGCCCCATCGACCAGTTCGGATGACGGCAAGCCTGATCCGGCGTCATTGCGCGCAGTTCACTGATTGGCGTCTCACGGAACGGGCCACCAGACCCGGTAAGCAGAATGGACGTGACGCCATGCTGCCCGAGATCAGCGTACCCCAGGTCTTGCTGAAAAGTTTGCGGCAAACTCTGAAAGATGGCGTTATGTTCGCTATCGACCGGTAAAAGTTGCGCGCCGCTGGCTTTCACCGCTTCAAGGAACAGGCGTCCGCAGGTCACCAATGACTCTTTGTTCGCCAGTAAAACCGTTTTGCCGGCATGAATAGCGGCAAGCGTCGGTACCAGGCCCGCCGCGCCAACGATGGCGGCCATCACCTGATCAACGTCGTCCAGCGCGGCCACTTCACACGCCGCCTGTTGCCCGCACATCACTTCAGTGCGGCTACCGTGTTCACGCAGCGCGATTTTCACAGCTTCGGCGCTATGGGCGTCATCCATCACCGCGAAACGCGGAGAAAACTCCAGACACTGCTCGACCATGCGATCGACGTTTTTACCGGCTACCAGCGCGGCAACGGAGAAATGCTCAGCGTTATGGCGCACAACGTCCAGCGTGCTACAGCCAATTGAGCCTGTTGAGCCAAGAACGGTTATTTGCTTCATGAAAGGTCCAGCTTAGCGACTTGAAGGGTGAAGAGTATAAATGCAAAACGCCGCCAGCAAAGCGATACGCTTCCTGTACGGCGTTTTTTCTGCAAACGAATGCAGATTAGAACTGCATCAGTTCCGCTTCTTTATCTGCCAGCGCCGCATCAATTTTCTTGATAGCCGCGTCGGTCAGTTTCTGCACGTCGTCCTGAGAACGGCGATCGTCATCTTCGCTGATCTCTTTATCTTTCAGCAGCGCTTTCACTTTGTCGTTCGCGTCGCGACGGACGTTACGCACAGAGACACGCCCCTGCTCAGCTTCACCGCGCACCACTTTGATCAGGTCTTTACGACGCTCTTCCGTCAGTGCCGGCAGCGGAACGCGGATATCAGTACCCGCAGAACTTGGGTTCAGACCGAGGTCAGACGCCATAATCGCTTTTTCGACAGCCGGGCCCATAGAACGGTCAAACACGTTGATTTTCAGCGTGCGGGTATCTTCTACCGTTACACTTGCCAGCTGACGCAGCGGAGTTGGGGTGCCGTAATACTCAACGACGATGCCGTCCAGCAGGCTGGGAGAAGCACGACCCGTGCGTATTTTGCTGATTTGGGTTTTGAACGCTTCTACGCATTTTTCCATGCGCACTTCAGCATCTTTTCTGATATCGCTAATCACGTTACGAATCCTTGAAAACTTGTCTCAGTCAGACCAGACGGTAGCACAGATGCGCTAAGTATAGTCCTGTTTAAAATATGCCACCGGGTAAGTGACCCGCATGATTAAAGCGGAATCTTACCCGTATTTGGCCTCGACGGAAATTATTCCGTGATTAAAGTGCCTTCTTTTTCGCCCATGACCACGCGACGCAGTGCGCCTGGTTTGTTCATGTTGAAGACGCGAATTGGCAATTTGTGGTCACGAGCCAGCGTAAACGCCGCCAGATCCATGACTTTCAGTTCTTTATCCAGTACTTCGCTGTAGGTCAGCTGTTCGTACATGGTCGCCGTAGGATCTTTCGCCGGGTCAGCGGTAAACACGCCATCGACTTTGGTCGCTTTCAGCACCACGTCGGCTTCAATTTCAATACCGCGCAGGCACGCTGCGGAATCGGTCGTGAAGAACGGGTTACCGGTACCTGCGGAGAGGATCACTACGCGGTTGTTGCGCAGCAGGCTAATCGCCTCTGCCCAGCTGTAGTTGTCGCACACGCCGTTCAGCGGAATGGCAGACATCAGGCGAGCGTTCACATAGGCGCGATGCAGTGCGTCACGCATTGCCAGGCCGTTCATTACCGTGGCCAGCATGCCCATGTGGTCGCCCACAACGCGGTTCATACCCGCTTTCGCCAGACCTGCACCGCGGAACAGGTTACCGCCGCCAATCACTACGCCAACCTGAATGCCCAGCTCAACAAGTTCTTTAATCTCTTGCGCCATACGGTCAAGGATGCTTGCGTCAATACCGAAACCTTCAGTCCCCTGCAATGCTTCGCCGCTCAGTTTAAGCAGAATGCGTTTGTAGACGGGTTTTGCGTTGGTAGCCATTTTCTTTCCTGCGAATGTCACGAATGGGATGATTTAAATCAGGTGACATCATGCGCTTCCTGCCGATTCGCCCCTATAAGAGCTGGCTGATTTTCACATGACGGGTACAAAAAGGAGCCGCCCTGAGGCGGCTCCGAACAGTACAATTAAGACTGTTTAGACATTGCAGCAACTTCTGCTGCGAAGTCAGCTTCAACTTTCTCGATGCCTTCGCCCACTTCAAAGCGGATGAAGCCAGTCACGTCAGCGTTGTGCTCTTTCAGCAGCTGGCCAACGTTTTTGCTCGGGTCCATTACGAAAGGCTGACCAGTCAGAGAAACTTCGCCGGTGAATTTCTTCATGCGGCCTTCAACCATTTTCTCTGCGATTTCTTTCGGCTTACCAGACTGCATCGCGATATCCAGCTGTACCTGGTATTCTTTCTCTACCACTTCAGCAGACACGTCTTCTGGTTTAACGAATTCTGGTTTGCTTGCAGCAACGTGCATCGCCAGGTGTTTAACCAGCTCTTCATCAGCGCCTTTAGCTGCAACCAGAACACCGATGCGCGCACCGTGCTGGTAGCTACCCAGAACGTCGCCTTCCAGGATTGCAACGCGACGGATGTTGATGTTTTCACCGATTTTAGCAACCAGTGCAACACGCTCTTCTTCGAACTGTGCTTTCAGGACTTCAACGTCAGTCACTTTGCCAGCAACAGCTGCGTCCAGAACTTTGTCTGCGAACGCCTGGAAACCACCGTCTTTAGCAACGAAGTCAGTCTGGCAGTTAACTTCCAGAATCACGCCGAAGTTGCCTTCGATTTTGGTTTTGATCACGCCGTCAGCAGCAACGTTGCCTGCTTTTTTAGCCGCTTTGATCGCGCCAGATTTACGCATGTTTTCGATTGCCAGCTCGATGTCGCCATTAGCTTCAGTCAGTGCTTTTTTGCAATCCATCATGCCTGCGCCGGTACGTTCACGCAGCTCTTTTACCAGGGATGCGGTAATTTCAGCCATTCTAAAATCCTCGGAAGAGTGATCCGCCCGGCCTGATAACCGAACGGATTTAAAAAAGTGAAAAAGGGGCCATAAAGGGCCCCTTAACCAAACTTGATACTACCTGGTCTATAAGGGGGCTCTAACGAGCGTTCCTTATTATTCAGCTTCTACGAAGCTTTCTTCAGCCTGGGAAGCCAGGTCAGAAGAACGGCCTTCACGAACGGTAGCAGCTACAGCGCTCAGGTACAGGGTTACAGCACGGATTGCATCGTCGTTACCCGGGATAACGAAATCAACGCCGTCTGGATCGGAGTTGGTATCAACGATAGAGAACACTGGGATACCCAGGTTGTTCGCTTCTTTGATAGCGATGTGCTCGTGGTCAGCATCGATTACGAACAGTGCGTCCGGCAGGCCGCCCATGTCTTTGATACCGCCCAGGCTGTTTTCCAGTTTCTCAAGCTCACGAGTACGCATCAGCGCTTCTTTCTTGGTCAGCTTGTCGAAAGTACCGTCCTGAGACTGAGTTTCCAGGTCTTTCAGACGTTTGATGGACTGACGAACGGTTTTCCAGTTAGTCAGCATGCCGCCCAACCAGCGATGGTTCACGAAGAACTGGTCGCAGCTGTTAGCAGCTTCTTTCACCGCTTCGCTTGCAGCGCGTTTAGTACCAACGAAAAGGATTTTACCTTTACGAGCAGAGATCTTGTTCAGTTCAGCCAGAGCTTCGTTGAACATCGGTACAGTTTTCTCAAGGTTGATGATGTGAACTTTGTTACGCGCGCCGAAGATGAAAGGCTTCATTTTCGGGTTCCAGTAACGGGTCTGGTGACCAAAGTGAACACCAGCCTTGAGCATGTCGCGCATGGAAACAGTTGCCATGATTTAAAACCTCTATAGATTAAGTTGGGGTTATGCCTCCACGTATCCCATATTACCGACCCCAAAGGGCACCCCGGAACATGTGTCGATACGTGTGTGTTGTTACACAAAGTGAGATTGTCGCTTCAGTCCATTCTGTGTATATCAAATGGAACGGAAGTCCGGCGCGCTTTATACCACAAATACGCCGCAGACACCAATAATTGTTGGCACTCTATGCTGTAACTGATTCTCAATCTGGTAGTGGATGCTTCAGACTGTTAACATTGATAGCACTTACACAATTATTGTCGATAAATTCGACCCTGATGGACAAACTCCATGGCTATTTCTATTAAAACACCTGAAGAAATCGAAAAGATGCGCGTCGCGGGTCGTCTGGCAGCCGAAGTGCTGGAGATGATCGAGCAGCACATCAAACCGGGCGTCAGCACCGGCGAGCTGGATCGCATCTGCGATGACTGGATCGTCAACCACCAGCAGGCGATCTCCGCCTGCCTCGGCTACCACGGTTATCCTAAATCAGTCTGCATCTCGATTAACGAAGTGGTCTGCCACGGCATCCCGGACGATGCTAAGCATCTGAAAGATGGCGATATCGTCAACATCGACGTGACCGTGATTAAAGACGAGTTCCACGGCGACACCTCAAAAATGTTCATCGTCGGCAAACCGACCATTCTGGGCGAGCGCCTGTGCCGCGTCACCCAGGAAAGCCTCTATCTGGGCATCAAAATGGTCAAACCGGGCATTCGCCTGCGCACCATCGGCGCGGCTATTCAGAAGTACGCCGAAGCGGAAGGTTTCTCTGTGGTACGCGAATACTGCGGTCACGGTATCGGTCGCGGCTTCCACGAAGAACCGCAGGTGCTGCACTATGATGCAGATGACGGCGGCGTGGTGCTTAAAGAAGGCATGACCTTCACCATCGAACCGATGCTGAACGCCGGTGATTACCGCATCCGCACCATGAAAGATGGCTGGACGGTAAAAACCAAAGACCGCAGCTTGTCTGCTCAGTACGAGCATACTATTGTGGTAACGGCAAACGGCTGCGAAATTCTGACGCTGCGTAAGGATGACACCATCCCGGCTGTCATCTCGCACGACGAATAATTGATTTGCCTGATGGCGATGCTCACGCATCTTATCAGGCCTACAAATTGCACTATCCAGTAGGCCGGATAAGGCGCTTGCGCCGTCATCCGGCTTTTTACATGGGTGGCGCAAACATAAATGAAAACTCTTCCTGAACAGCTCGCAAATACCGCACTCCCCACCCTTCCCAATCAGCCGCAAAATCCCGGGGCCTGGCCTGCGGATGCGCTGAACATTGCCACAATCAAATCCCATCTTGATGTTTTCCAGCGCTGGCTGGGTGAAGCCTTTGATAGCGGAATTTCCGCCGAACAACTCATCGAAGCGCGCACCGAATTCATCGACCAGCTCCTGCAACGCCTGTGGATTCAGTACGGTTTTGGCGAAGTAGAAGACGCGGCACTGGTTGCCGTTGGCGGCTACGGACGCGGTGAGCTTCACCCGCTCTCGGACATCGACCTGCTGATTTTAAGCCGTAAGAAACTGCCCGACGAGCAGGCGCAGAAAATCGGCGAACTGTTAACGCTTCTCTGGGATCTCAAGCTGGAAGTAGGCCATAGCGTGCGAACGCTGGAAGAGTGCCTGCTGGAAGGTCTTTCAGACCTGACCGTCGCCACCAACCTGATTGAATCCCGTCTGCTGATTGGCGATGTCGCCCTGTTCCTGGAACTGCAAAAACACATTTTCAGCGAAGGTTTCTGGCCGTCAGAAAAATTCTTCCCGGCGAAAGTGGAAGAACAAAACGCACGCCACCAGCGTTATCACGGCACCAGCTATAATCTTGAGCCGGATATTAAAAGCAGCCCCGGCGGTCTGCGCGATATCCACACCTTACAGTGGGTCGCCCGCCGCCACTTTGGCGCCACGTCGCTGGATGAAATGGTCGGCTTTGGCTTTTTGACCGAGGCCGAGCGCAACGAACTCAATGAGTGTCTGCATCTGCTCTGGCGCATCCGCTTTGCCCTGCATCTGGAACTCAACCGCTACGACAACCGCCTGCTGTTCGACCGTCAGCTTAGCGTCGCCCAGCGCCTGAACTACGGCGGCGAAGGCAATCAGCCGGTCGAGCACATGATGAAAGATTTCTACCGCGTGACGCGCCGCGTCGGCGAGCTTAATCACATGCTGCTTCAGCTGTTTGATGAAGCGATTCTTGCCCTGACGGAAGATGAAAAACCGCGTCCGATTGACGATGATTTCCAGCTTCGCGGCACGCTTATCGACCTGCGCGATGACACGCTGTTTATGCGCGAGCCGCAGGCGATTCTGCGCATGTTCTCTATTATGGTGCGCAACAGCAGCATTACCGGAATTTACTCCACGACCCTGCGCCACCTGCGCCATGCGCGTCGTCATCTGGCGCAGCCGTTGTGCTATATCCCGGAAGCCCGCTCGATTTTCCTCAGCATGCTGCGCCACCCCGGCGCGGTGAAACGCGGCCTGCTGCCGATGCATCGCCACAGCGTGCTGTGGGCCTATATGCCGCAGTGGTCGCACATCGTCGGTCAGATGCAGTTTGACCTGTTCCACGCCTACACGGTGGATGAACACACCATCCGCGTGCTGCTCAAACTGGAAAGCTTTGCCGAAGAAGAGACGCGCCCGCGCCACCCTTTGTGCGTCGATCTCTGGCCGCGCCTTACCCATCCCGAACTGATTCTGATGGCTGCGCTGTTCCACGATATCGCCAAAGGACGCGGGGGTGATCACTCGATTCTTGGCGCGGAAGACGTGCTGAAATTCGCCGAACTACACGGTCTGAACTCCCGCGAAACACAGCTGGTTGCCTGGCTGGTTCGTCATCACCTGTTAATGTCCGTCACCGCCCAGCGGCGTGATATTCAGGATCCGGAAGTGATTAAACAGTTCGCTGAAATTGTGCAAACGGAAAACCGTCTGCGCTATCTGGTGTGTCTGACAGTTGCTGATATTTGCGCTACCAATGAAACCCTGTGGAACAGCTGGAAGCAGAGCCTGTTGCGCGAACTCTATTTCGCCACCGAAAAACAGCTGCGCCGGGGAATGGATAATACGCCGGACATGCGCGAACGCGTGCGTCATCACCAGATGCAGGCGCTGGCCCTGCTACGCATGGATAACATCGACGAAGAGAAGCTGCATCAAATCTGGAACCGCTGTCGCGCCAACTACTTTGTACGCCATACGCCAAATCAGCTCGCCTGGCATGCCCGACATCTGTTACAGCACGATCTCGCGGAACCGATGATCCTGTTAAGCCCGCAGGCCACCCGCGGCGGCACCGAGATTTTCATCTGGAGCCCGGATCGCCCTTACCTGTTTGCGGCGGTCTGTGCGGAGCTGGACAGGCGTAACCTCAGCGTGCACGACGCGCAAATTTTCACCACCCGCGATGGCATGGCGATGGATACATTTATCGTGCTGGAACCCGACGGTAGCCCGCTCTCATCCGATCGCCATGAGGCTATCCGTTTTGGGCTGGAACAGGCGATTAGCCAACGCAGCTGGCAGGTGCCGCAACCGCGTCGTCAACCGGCAAAATTGCGTCACTTCTCCGTCGATACCGAGGTGAATTTCCTGCCGACCCATACGGACCGAAAATCGTTCCTCGAACTGATTGCGCTCGATCAGCCAGGGCTTTTGGCGCGCGTCGGGAAAGTCTTCGCCGACCTCGGAATTTCCCTTCACGGGGCCAGAATTACGACAATTGGTGAACGAGTAGAAGATTTATTTATAATCGCCACCGCCGACCGGCGTGCGCTTAATAATGCGCTGCAATTAGAGGTACAACAACGGTTGACAGCAGCCCTCAATCCAAACGATAAAGGGTAATCATTTTTTTTACACAGATGGAAAGAGTAACAATGCAGCAATTACAGAACGTTATTGAGTCCGCTTTCGAGCGTCGCGCCGACATTACCCCAAACAATGTCGACACCGTAACCCGCGAAGCGGTAAACCAGGTTATCGCCTTACTGGATTCCGGCGCGCTGCGTGTCGCTGAAAAAATTGACGGCCAGTGGGTCACTCACCAGTGGTTGAAGAAAGCGGTTCTGCTCTCTTTCCGTATTAACGATAACCAGGTTATCGATGGTGCGGAAAGCCGCTACTTCGATAAAGTGCCGATGAAATTCGCCGACTACGACGAAGCGCGTTTCCAGAAAGAAGGCTTCCGCGTGGTTCCGCCAGCGGCCGTTCGTCAGGGCGCGTACATCGCGCGTAACACCGTACTGATGCCGTCTTACGTTAACATCGGTGCCTACGTTGACGAAGGCTCCATGGTTGACACCTGGGCAACCGTTGGCTCCTGCGCGCAAATCGGTAAAAACGTCCACCTGTCCGGCGGCGTCGGCATCGGCGGCGTCCTGGAACCGCTGCAGGCCAACCCGACCATCATCGAAGACAACTGCTTCATCGGCGCACGCTCTGAAGTGGTTGAAGGCGTGATTGTTGAAGAAGGCTCTGTTATCTCCATGGGCGTATACCTGGGCCAGAGCACCAAAATCTACGACCGCGAAACCGGCGAAGTCTTCTATGGTCGCGTTCCGGCGGGCTCCGTTGTCGTCTCCGGCAACCTGCCGTCTAAAGATGGCAAATACAGCCTGTACTGCGCGGTCATCGTGAAGAAAGTGGACGCCAAAACTCGCGGTAAAGTGGGCATCAACGAACTGCTGCGGACTATCGACTAAGGCAGAGAGAAAAAGCGGGGGCGACCCCGCTTTTTTTTCGTTCCAAACTGGCGAAAAACGATTTTTTCACTGATTATTCAATAGGTAAATTACAGCAAGGGTACCGCTATGTACGATAATCTGAAAAGTTTGGGCATTACCAATCCTGATGAAATCGATCGTTACAGCCTCCGGCAGGAAGCCAACAACGATATCCTGAAAATCTACTTTCAGAAGGATAAAGGTGAGTTTTTCGCCAAGAGCGTGAAGTTTAAGTATCCACGCCAGCGCAAAACCGTTGCTGCTGACGGCGTTGGGCAGGGTTATAAAGAGGTGCAGGAGATCAGCCCTAACCTGCGCTATGTGATTGATGAGCTGGACCAGATTTGCCAGCGCGATCGCACCGAGGTGGATCTGAAGCGTAAGATCCTGGACGATCTGCGTCATCTTGAGTCGGTGGTGACCAATAAGATCAGCGAGATTGAAGCGGATCTGGAAAAACTGACGCGGAATAAATAATCCGCTGAACGTGCCGGGTGGCGGCTTCGCCTTACCCGGCCTACGGTGAGAATGCGGATTTATGCCGGGTGGCGGCTGCGCCTTATCCGGCATACGGGACGGATCGTAGGCCTGATAAGCGAAGCGCCATCAGGCAATGGCTACAGCTACGGCTGCTCATCCAGCTGCAACGCCACATACAGCAACAACCTATCGTCAAAATTACTCAAATCCAGCCCCGTTAATTCCGAGATGCGGTTCAGACGATACTCCAGCGTATTACGGTGAATAAACAGCGCCTTGGATGTCGCGAGCGGCTGCACGTTATGGCGGAACCACGCCGCCAGCGTACGCCGGAGTAATCCGTTGTTATCCATCGCTTTCAACCGCGTTAACGGGCGGGCCAGCTCATTCGCCTGCCAGCCGCCGCGCAGGCTGTCGAGCAGTACCGGCAGCATGAGATCCTGATAAAAGTAGCTGCGGCTTTCCGGCATGCGCTGTTTTCCCACCATCATGGTAGTGCGCGCCGTACGGTAAGAACGCGCAATGCTGCCCGGCCCGGTGAAATAGTTCCCCAGCGAGACGCGAAAACGCAGCTGTCCATTCTCTTTCATCCGCGCGATAAGCTGCTCGACGCGTTTACGATGATCTTCTGCATCCCAGCGACCAAACTGGTTCAGCGCCGGTTTCAGCACCACCATTTCAGTCAGCGAAACGATCGCAATCAGGTTGTTGCGCTCGGGCGTCGTCAGCGCATTTTGCAGCTGTTGAAGTTCGGCCATCGCGCTATCCACGCCAAGCTGCCCGCTGTCCACTTCCACCACCGCCACCACGCGCGGCTGGTTTAAATCGATACCCAGACGTTGCGCCCATTCGGTTAATGCTGGCGTATTCTCTTCCGCCTGAATCAGGTTCATGACCAGCTCTTCACGCAGGCGGCTATCCTGCGCCAAAAGATGCATCAGACGCGACTGCTCGAGCATCATTTCGGCGGTCATACAGACCAGTTCGCCATATTTACGCAGCGTCTCCGGTTCACCGGTAAGGCCGATGACGCCAACAATCTCGCCCTCCAGTCGCAGCGGCAGGTTGATCCCCTGGCGCACGCCGTGCAGATGCCTGGCGACCGCATCATCAATGTCCACCACCCTGCCCTGAGAAAGCACCAACAGCGCGCCTTCGTGCAATTCACCAATACGCTCGCGATCGCCGCTGCCGATGATGCGACCACGGGCGTCCATGACGTTAATGTTGGTGTCGATAATGCGCATGGTTCGCGCCACGATATCCTGCGCCATTTTGGTATCAAGATGCCAGCCAGCCATGTAATCCTCCTGTGAGCAGGTTACAGCATAAGGAAGATGGCTAACCGTCGCACTGTGCAAATGCACAAAGCCAGGGTGAGAAATATGGAGTTGTGGAAGGCTTCACAGAACAATGAGAAAACCCTTTCCCCAGGACAGGGAAAGGGTTGGTTGAGAGGATTACTGCATCAACAGGTAGATAGAGCTATCGCCACGCTGAATGTTCAGCGCCAGTACGGACGGTTTGCTGTCGAGGATTTTACGCAGCTCAGCGATGTTTTTCACCGCCTGCTGGTTCGCGCCCACAATCACGTCACCTTTTTTCAGGCCAATCTGTGCAGCAGGGGAACCGGCTTTCACCGTATTCACCACCACGCCTTTATCCTGGCCTTTATTGCTCATTTCCGCCCCTTCGATGCCGCTGAAGATGGAGCTGGAATCAACCTGATTCTGGCTGCTCTGTTGCAATTCCAGGCTCACGGTCACCGGTTTGCCGTCACGCAGCAGGCCGAGGCTGATTTTGCTGCCGATTGGCATGGTGCCAACCTGCGCACGCAGCGCCGCGAAGCTGCTAATTTGTTTACCGTTCAGGGAGGTAATCACATCACCGGCTTTAATCCCCGCTTTCGCGGCGGAAGAGTTCGGCATCACCTGGCTTACAAACGCGCCGCGTTGTGCGTCAACCTTCATCGCTTTCGCCAGTTCGGAGTTCAGCTCGGTCCCCATAATACCCAGCTCACCGCGTTTCACCTGACCGAATTCCACCATCTGCGAGGTCAGGTTTTTCACCATGTTGCTCGGGATAGCGAAGCCGATACCGATGTTACCGCCGTCCGGTGCCAGAATCGCGGTGTTGATACCGATCAGTTCACCGTTCAGGTTCACCAGCGCGCCGCCGGAGTTACCCCGGTTAATCGCCGCATCGGTCTGGATAAAGTTTTCATAGTTTTCAACGTTCAGGCCGCTACGACCCAGCGCAGAAACGATACCCGAGGTTACGGTTTCACCCAGGCCGAACGGGTTACCGATAGCGACGGTATAGTCACCCACGCGCAGTGCGTCGGAGTCTGCCATCTTAATTGCGGTCAGGTTTTTCGGATCCTGAATCTGGATCAGCGCAATATCGGAACGCGGATCTTTGCCGACCACTTTGGCATCAAATTTACGCCCATCGCTGAGCTGTACTTTAATGGTGGTGGCGTTATCCACCACGTGGTTGTTGGTAACGACGTAGCCTTTCGCCGCGTCAATCACGACGCCAGAACCCAGCGCCTGGAATTTTTGCTGCTGACCGCCGCCCTGGCCGCCGTCAGCCCCACCGCCCTGGCAGAACGGAGAGTTCTGGAACGGGGAACCGTCCTGGCAGAACGGCGAGTTATCGCCGAAGAACTGCTGGAAGTTACGCCCCATGCGCGGGGTGTTCACGGTCGTGCTGCCTTCAACGTTGATACTGACTACGGACGGCATCACTTTTTCCAGCATTGGCGCCAGGCTTGGCATTTGCTGTGCGGTCGTGGCGGATGAAGCCGTCTCAGCCGCGCTAGCGGACAACGGAGACAATGCCAAACTTAAACTAAGAGCCAGTGCACTCATTGCTAACGTGGTTTTTTTCATGTGTTTCAATCTCAATTTCAGATTATGCAAAGTTGCTGTGTACGTGACTATCAGAGTCATATTCTGACGCGAAGTTCCGCGCTTAAGGCGCTGGAAAAAGTAAAAATTTATTGTCCATCTTTACAAAACTCGTGATTATTCCACCGCCATCAGACGACGATATTCATCCCATGCATATAGATCGGTCATCCCGCTGATATAGTCCTGAATCAGGCGACAGCGATAATAGTATTCCATCACCGGGAATTCTGCTGTGTCACGCGAGACTTTATTTACGGCCTCGATATACGCCAGTCGATGGTTACGCGAGAGTTTCTGGAACAGGCGTGATTCAATCGGCAGCGACACGATGCGCTCTTTCTCAACCAACAACGTGAAGTCAGTTTGCGATAATTTCAACAGCGGAGAATAGATTTCCAGCAATCCGCTAATCACCCGGTAACCCTGAAGCTCAAGCATCTCGACATCTGAATGACTAAACACATGTTTTATAGCAACTTTTTTATAGAGATCTAACAACTGGCTATAATCACTTTCATCTTCCAGCAGCGCATGGTTAAAGTCACCACGATAGATATCCGGCAGATTATCAATAAAGCGCTGGGCGGCAAACGGCACCAGTTTATTTAACGTATTGACGCGCAAATACATAAAGAACTGATCGACCGTGCTGCGACTTAATGAATTGGAACGCGATTTATCCCAGGCATTTTCGACCACCTGCGCGAACAGAGAACCTTTCCCATGTTCAGGCCAGGCATCATGTAAATGTTGATAAAGCTGCTCGACGCTAAAGATACGTTTTTCTACCGCGTCTTCAAGATCCGCCACGCAATAGGAGATATCATCCGCCGCCTCCATAATCCAGGTTAAGGGGAAACGATTGTAAGGGGCTAAATCCAGTTCTTTACGTAAGCGCGCAATATAGTGTTCTTCGGACAAATAATAGCCAGGTTTTTTCATTAAATAGCTGTGGCTTGCGGGAACATCGCTGGCCCACCAGGCGGGGCGAGTATATTTCAGAATACAACCGACCTGTGCCCACGTAAGATTCATACGCATTAAGGTATGCACCATGCGAATTCCCTGCGCATTGCCCTCAAAATGGCAAAGATCCTGGCGCACTTTGCGACGCAATTCGTTTAGCGCCTCATCGCCTTCTTGCAAACGCAGCGTGGCGACCACGCAGCGATCGTGACTCAGCGGCTGCTGGGTGGCATCCGCCGGAACCAGTCGTTGGCGGAACCAGTCGTTGATTGCCGCTTCGCCAAAATGACCAAACGGCGGGTTACCAATGTCGTGCATCAGGCATGCCATCTCCACGATGCTTTCGAACGGCCCGGTCAGCTCATCCAGCCCATAAGCGGCTAACAGCTTTTTCTCTTTCAGACGGCTGAGTACTTCTTTTGCGATGTAACGCCCCACCTGCTGCACTTCCAGCGAGTGGGTCAGACGCGTGCGCACGGCCGCGTTACGCTCCAGCGGGAAAACCTGGGTTTTCTGCTGCAAACGACGAATCGCCGGGGAGTTAATAATGCGCCCGCGATCGCTTTCGAATATTTGCAGAATTTCATGCTCAGAGCTGACGCCTTCTGGCGAGCGATAACGCCGGCCCCAGTTAATCTTGTTGCGAAAATCAATCTTAGCCATAGCCTCTCCATCGCGAGAAATGCGCTTCCCCTGAACCCCATGGTAGACTATGCATCCAAATAGGGCATATCGCGAGTAAATCTATGAAAATCGGCATCATTGGCGCAATGGAAGAAGAAGTTACGCTGCTGCGTGACAAAATCGAAAAACGTGAAACTCTCTCCATCGGCGGAAGTGAAATTTATACTGGTCAGCTTAACGGGGTGGATGTCGCGTTACTGAAATCCGGTATCGGTAAAGTCGCTGCCGCGATGGGTGCAACCCTGCTGCTGGAACGTTGCCAGCCGGACGTGATTATCAATACCGGTTCTGCGGGTGGCCTGGCGCCGACACTGAAAGTGGGCGATATCGTGGTTTCTGATGAAGCGCGCTATCACGATGCAGACGTCACGGCGTTTGGCTACGAATTTGGTCAGCTTCCGGGCTGCCCGGCAGGTTTTAAGGCTGACGAAAAACTGATCTCTGCGGCGCAAGAGTGCATTAAAGCATTAAATCTGAATGCGGTACGTGGCCTGATCGTCAGCGGCGACGCCTTCATCAACGGCTCCGTAGGCCTGGCGAAGATCCGTCACAACTTCCCGCAGGCAGTGGCCGTTGAGATGGAAGCGACTGCCATCGCGCACGTCTGCCACAACTTTAACGTCCCGTTCGTGGTGGTTCGCGCGATCTCTGACGTCGCTGACCAGCAGTCTCACCTGAGCTTTGACGAGTTCCTGGCGGTTGCAGCAAAACAATCCACCCTGATGGTGGAAACCCTGGTGCAGAAGCTGGCGCGTGGTTAAGTCGCTGCTTAAAGGGCTTCTCGCCCTCGCACTTGTTGCCCCGGCGTGGCTTTGCGCCGCGCCGCGGGTGATTACTCTCTCTCCTGCTAATACCGAACTGGCCTTTGCTGCCGGGATCACCCCAATTGGCGTCAGCAGCTATTCCGACTACCCGGACGCGGCGAAAAGTATTGAACAGGTCGCCTCGTGGCAGGGAATTAACCTCGAACGCATCGTGGCGCTAAAGCCCGACGTGGTGCTTGCCTGGCGAGAAGGTAACGCCGAGCGACAGGTTAACCAGTTGAGTTCATTGGGCATTAAAGTCGTATGGATAGACAACCATACGGTGGAAAGCATTGCCGCTACGCTGCGCAAAATCGCCCGGTGGAGCCCACACCCCGAAAAAGCCGAACAGGCCGCCAGCCAGCTGCTGCGCGACTACGCTGAACTGAAAGCCCGCTATGCAAATCAGCCCAAAAAACGGGTATTCCTGCAGTTCGGTTTCAATCCTATCTTTACCAGCAACAAAGCAGCCATTCAGAACCAGGTGCTGGAGATTTGCGGCGGTGAAAATATCTTCGCCGACAGCCGCGTTCCCTGGCCACAGGTGAGCCGCGAACAGGTACTCACCCGCCAGCCACAGGCGATTGTGGTGGCCGGTGGCGCGAGTCAAATTCCGAAAATCGAGCAGTATTGGGGCAGTCAGCTCACAATCCCGGTGATTCCTCTCAATAGCGACTGGTTTGAACGTGCAAGCCCACGTATTATCCTCGCCGCGAAACAACTCTGTACTGCCCTGGCGCAGGTTAATTGATAGGTTAACTCAGGATATGCTCGTCTACTGGCTGGATATTCTTGGCACAATGGTATTTGCCGTTTCCGGCGTTCTACTCGCCGGAAAGCTGCGTATGGACCCGTTTGGCGTACTGGTGCTGGGCGTGGTCACCGCCGTCGGCGGCGGAACAATCCGCGACATGGCGCTCGATCACGGCCCGGTCTTTTGGGTAAAAGATCCTACAGACCTGGTGGTGGCGATGGTCACCTGTATGCTCACTATCGTGCTGGTGCGTCAACCGCGCCGCCTGCCAAAGTGGGTATTACCGGTGCTGGATGCCGTCGGCCTCGCGGTGTTTGTCGGTATCGGTGTGAATAAAGCGTTTCTTGCCGAAACCGGGCCGCTGGTCGCCGTTTGCATGGGGGTGATTACGGGCGTCGGGGGCGGGATTATCCGGGATGTGCTGGCGCGCGAAGTGCCGATGATCCTGCGAACGGAAATATACGCCACCGCCTGTATCATCGGCGGCATCGTCCACGCCACGGCGTTTTATACCTTCAACGTTCCACTGGAGAGCGCCAGTATGATTGGTATGGTGGTGACGCTGGTGATTCGTCTGGCGGCGATTCACTGGCATCTGAAGCTGCCGACCTTTGCCCTGGACGAGCCGGGGAAGTGATGTGATGAAGCCCGATGGCGCAACGCCATCGGGCCTGAGAATTACTTCTGCGCCTTCCCTTTCGACGCTTCTGAGCACTCTTTTCCGACAAATTTCTGCACGGTTTCGCTGCTGGTACTCATCTTCTGGCCACCGTTATCGAGATCCATCTTCATGGACATATGGAACTCGGTATCGCTGATTTTCTTCGTCTCAACCACGGTGTGCATTTTGCTGTCTGGCTTATTACAGGTGGTTTCGTTTACCAGTAAGGTATCGGTACTTTCGGTAAATTTGGTGGTGCAACCTTCCGCGGTGGTCTCAAAACCTTTGGCGATTTTTTTTGAATCTTCGGCCATTTTTTCCGTATAGCACATATGGATAGCCGTCCCCTGACTTTCCATGACCCATTCACCAGGCTGAATATCAAGAGCCATTGCGCTGTGTGAAGCCGCCAGAGTAAATGCCAAAATAGCCGCTAATTTAACGTATTTCATAATTAAGTCCTTTAATATTAAAAAGTTACATTCCGTGTTATTAGCCATAAAAACAAAGCCCGAACACCAAAGGTATTCAGGCTTTTTATATTTACCGCTTCTGTAGAGCGGTATTATTTCCCCAGGCCGGATAGCCCGGCGAGTATCAGATACTGAACGAAGAACCGCAGCCGCAGGTGCTGGTGGCGTTCGGGTTGGTCACGATGAAACGCGAACCTTCCAGACCTTCGGTGTAATCAACAGAACCGCCAACCAGATATTGCAGGCTCATCGGGTCAACCACCAGGCCCACGCCCTGTTTCTCGATGGTCATATCGCCTTCGTTGATCTGATCGTCAAAGGTGAAGCCATACTGGAAACCGCTGCAACCACCACCGGTGATATACACACGCAGTTTCATATTCGGATTGTCTTCATCCGCAATCAGGTCTTTTACTTTAGAGGCTGCGGCGTCGGTAAACTCCAGCGGCAGCACGACTTCATCACTCATTTTTTGCTCCCATTAATACTGTAATCTGGGCAAATAATAACCCGATTCTTTTGGTCATTATCTAATACCCTGGTAATTCATTCAAGTATTCTGCCCGGCCGCTTGCTGGGCCTTTGCCGCCTGATCCGCTTCCTGTTTCGCCAGCGTTCGCGCCAGGATCGTGGCGTAGAGCGGCTTGCCGCCCAGGAACTGCGCTAATAGCGTGGCACCTAAGCAGGTAATAATCATTGGCAAAATGAGCTGATAATTGTCGGTCATCTCCAGCACCAGCACAATCCCGGTGAGCGGCGCGCGCACCGATGCCGCCATCAAAGCGCCCATGCCTGCGATAGCAAACGTGCCCGCTTCCAGATGGTAGCCCGGAAACATATTCATTGCCGCCATACCGAACGCGGTGCCCAGCAGCGTGCCCAGCGCCAGCATTGGGGCGAAAATCCCGCCCGGCGCACCGGAGGAGAAGCAAAGCAGCGTGGTCAGCACGCGCGCGACAAAGATAAACAGCAGCAAACCTACGCTGTAGTTACCCGCAGCCGCAATCGGAATCAGGTTAAAACCCCCGCCCGCCGCCGCCGGTTCAATCAACCCAAGCACGCCGCACAGCCCGCCAATCAGGCCGCCGATCAACACCCACTTTTTGATTTCGCCGCCGTGAATGCGCTGGAACATATCCTGCGTTCTCAACACCAGCGTATTGAAAATGGGGCCGACGATGCCAAAAATCATCCCCAGTACCAGATAAAGCCACAGCGTGTTCACCGGTGCATTGGTCAGTTTCCCCACTTCAATCACCGGCGTTTCGCCGTTAAAGATGCGGAACACGATGCTCGACATAATGACGCCGGTAAACACCGCTTTAATCGAAACCAGGTTATAGCGGAACTGCGAGCGCATCTCTTCAATGATGAACAGAATGCCCGCCAGCGGAGCGTTAAACGCCGCCGACAGCCCCGCCGCCGCGCCGGTTGCCAGCAGGGTGTGACGCGCTTCGGCGCTGCGCATACGGAAGATATCGCCAATCATGCGCCCGATATTACCGCCGATTTGCACCGTCGGCCCTTCGCGCCCGAGTACCATCCCGGCCCCAAGCGTCCCCATCCCGCCGATGAATTTCACCGGCAGCACCCGCCACCAGCGCACCGGACGCAACTCTTCCAGCGCGCCCTCGATTTCGGGGATACCGGAGCCGCCCGCCTCCGGCGCGAAGCGGCGCACCAGCAGGTAGCCCACCATCGCCAGCAGCCCGGAAAGAATAAAAGCCAGCGGCCAGACGATAAACCAGTGATCCGCAACGTGGGCGATCGACGCCATCCGAAGGTTCGACACCCAGTTCACCGCTTTTTCGAACGCCACGCCAACGAAACCCGCGACGGTGCCGACCAGCGCGGCCATCAACAGAATTTTTAACGGCGTTTTATCGCGGTTCAACAACCGCCGTATCGTATCGCCACGACGTAAGCGCGCGACTTGCTGTGACTCAAAAGAGGAAGAATCTGCTTTCATCTGCTTATCATTAATTGGTAATACAAATCCGAAGGGGGCATTCTAGCGGGCCTCTCGCCCCTCGTCGCGTAAAAATTCCCCTGAATCGCCAGGTGTTTCATTTCGGCAAAACTTTCATAACCTTCCTGGAATAATTAGAATAGCCCGTTAATCATTTTCCTCCCCCGAATCAGGAGCCGTTTCATGAGCAAATCGGAAAACCTCTACAACGCAGCGCGAAAACTTATTCCCGGCGGCGTCAACTCACCGGTACGCGCCTTCACCGGCGTGGGTGGCACACCGCTGTTTATCGAACGTGCGGACGGGGCTTACCTGTATGATGCGGATGGCAAAGCCTACGTGGATTACGTCGGCTCCTGGGGCCCGATGGTGCTGGGCCACAATAACCCCACCATCCGTAATGCGGTGATTGAAGCTGCCGAGCGTGGTCTGAGCTTCGGCGCGCCAACCGAAATGGAAGTGAAAATGGCGGAGCTGGTAACCGAACTGGTGCCGACCATGGACATGGTACGTATGGTGAACTCGGGTACGGAAGCGACCATGAGCGCCATTCGTCTGGCGCGTGGCTTCACGGGCCGCGATAAAATCATCAAATTCGAAGGTTGCTACCACGGCCATGCCGACCACCTGCTGGTGAAAGCCGGTTCCGGCGCGCTGACCCTCGGCCAGCCAAATTCCCCAGGCGTTCCGGCGGATTTCGCCAAACACACGCTGACCTGCACCTATAACGATCTCGCCTCCGTGCGCGAGGCGTTCGAGCAGTTCCCGCAGGAGATCGCCTGTATCATCGTGGAGCCGGTTGCGGGCAACATGAACTGTGTACCGCCGCTGCCAGAATTCCTGCCTGGCCTGCGCGCCCTGTGCGATGAATTTGGCGCGCTGCTGATCATCGATGAAGTGATGACCGGCTTCCGCGTCGCTCTGGCGGGCGCACAGTCTTACTATGACGTCGTGCCGGATCTGACCTGCCTTGGTAAAATCATCGGCGGCGGCATGCCGGTGGGCGCATTCGGCGGACGCCGCGATGTGATGGACGCGCTGGCACCAACCGGCCCGGTTTATCAGGCGGGTACGCTTTCCGGTAACCCGATTGCAATGGCCGCCGGCTACGCATGTCTGACCCAGGTGGCGCAGCCGGGCGTGCACGAAACCTTAGACGAGCTCACGACCCAGTTAGCTGAAGGTTTACTGGAAGCCGCTGAAGAGACGGGCATTCCTCTGGTGGTTAACCACGTTGGCGGCATGTTCGGGATTTTCTTCACCGACGCGAAAACGGTGACCTGCTATCAGGACGTTCTGAAGTGCGACGTGGAGCGCTTCAAGCGTTTCTTCCACCTGATGCTGGACGAAGGGATTTACCTGGCGCCGTCGGCGTTTGAAGCGGGCTTTATGTCCGTGGCACACACGCCGGAAGATATCAATAAAACCATTGATGCGGCGCGTAAGGTGTTTGCACAGCTGTAAGTTGGTTTCGCCGGGTGGCGGCTTCGCCTTACCCGGCCTACGAGTCGGTGATTCAGGCCGGGTAAGGCGAAGCCGCCACCCGGCAAGTTAACGACTCTGCTTTCTCAGCAAATAAATAAAATACGGCGCGCCGATAAAGGTCGACAGCAACCCTGCCGGGATCTGATACGGGAACATGATCATGCGCCCACACCAGTCGGCAAACACCAGCAGCAAGCCCCCTACCAGCGTAGACATCACGATATGCGGCATTGTGCGACGGAAGCCCATCATGCGCGCGATATGCGGTGCCATCAGGCCAACAAAGCTCAGTGGGCCGATGGTCAGCGTGGCCGCTGCCGTCAGGCTGGCCGCCAGCAGCAGAAGCGCAATGCGTGCGGGTGTTAGCGCAATACCGACAGACCGCGCAGTATCGCCCCCCAGCGGCAGAATCGTTAACCAGCGGCGACTCAACGGTACCAGCAGGAACAGCACCACCATCACCACCGCCGATTGCAGCACCTGCGTGCCGGTGGCGTTATAGGTTGAGCCAGAAATCCACGTCAGGATCTGCGCCATGCGCGGATCGCCGCTCGCCTGCAACATCATCAGCAGCATGGTAAACGCTGTGCTGAGCGCCATCCCTGCCAGCAGCATGCGGTGTGGCGAAAAGCCGCCGCGCCCGGCGGCAATCAAAATAATCAGCAGCGTCACCGCCGCGCCAACGCTGCCCGCGGGCAGTAGCCAGCCAAAGGCGTTGCCCGGCACGATAAACAGCATCAGCACTACGCCGAACGCTGCGCCGGAACTGATCCCCAGCACTTCCGGGCTGGCCATCGGGTTACCCGTCAGACGCTGAATAATACAGCCCGCCACCGCCAGCATCATCCCGGCGATCAGCGCAGAGAGTACGCGCGGCCAGCGCCATTGCAACAGTTCATCCAGCAGCGTACCGCTCGCCCAACGCCAGCCATCGGCATCCCGGCCAAACGCCAGCGCGGCAAAAATCGCCACCAGCAGAATCACCAGCCCGGCGATGGCCCACGCAGGCACGTGGTAGCGCTCCTGCGCGACGCTGTCGCTGGCATTCATCGACGGCGCGGTCATGCTGCGCAGGCGCGGGAGCAGCCACAGCAGCAATGGCGCGCCAATCAGCGCAGTGACTGAGCCGGTTGAGACTTCCATCCACACGCGGGTGAGCCAGATAATAATTTGATCCGAGAGCCAGAGGATCAGCGCGCCAATCAGCGGCGCCAGCATCAGACGTGCCAGCAGGCGACGCGCGCCGAGCATCTTCGCCAGCAGCGGCGCAAACAGGCCGATAAAGCCGATAATGCCTACCGCGTTAACAAGGAAGGCACTGATCACAATCGCCAGCGTCAACGCCGCCAGACGTGCCAGCGATAGCGCCAGCCCCAGGTTGCGAGCCACGCCGTCATCCAGCCCCATCAGCGTCAGCGGGCGCAGCAGCAGCAACGTGAGCATCACCCCGCCCAGCAACTGCGGCCACAGACGCTCGACGATGCTCCAGTCGGTTTGCGTCAGCGTGCCGGTGCTCCACAGGAACATGCTTTGCAGCTGGTCATGATGGAATATCACCATCAGCTGGTTAATCGCGCCGCAGTAAAGGCTGACCACCAGCCCTGCCAGAATCAACGTCACCGGCGAAAGTCGCTTGCCCCACGCCACGCCAAACACCAGCGCACCGACAATGCAGGCTCCGGCCAGCGCGGCAAACTGCGAGGTCAACGCGCCTGGGATCGCCCACAGTGTGGTGACGGTCATGCCAAGCTGCGCGCCGGTCGCCACGCCAAGCGTGGTCGGTTCCGCCAGCGGGTTACGCAGCACCTGCTGGAACAACACACCGACCAGCCCCAGCCCCGCGCCCACCAGCAGCGAAATCGCCAGCCGTGGCGTCAGGCTATAGTGGAACAGCATTTGGTCGATAGAATCGATATTCGGCTGACGCAGCGCCTGTAACCACTGCCCACGCGGTAGCGCGACGTTGAAGTTAAACCAGGTTAACGCCAGCGCGACAATAAACAACGCCAGCAGCAACAGGGCGGCAAATGGAGAAATTTTGCTTCTCATGCTTTGCCTCCCAGCGCGTTATCCAGCACGCGGCCAAAATGCATTGCCGAGAGCGTCGCGCCGTAGAACCAGACCGCCGGTACACGCTGGAAACGGTTGGCCCGCACAAACGGCATGGCCTGCCACAGCGGCGTCGCCATCAGCTTACGCATCTCCGGGTCGTTGCCGTGGTCGAAACAGAGCACATCCGCATCTTTGTAGGCCGCCAGGCGATCAATCCCCACCGCCACGCTGCCCCAGAAGTTGGTTTCGCCCTGCCAGGCGTTTTTAACGCCCAGCGTGTCGAGCATCTCCTGGAACAGGCAGTTCGGCCCGAAAACCAGCATATGCCGCGCATCCAGCAGCGTGACCATCAATAACGGGCGTTCGCCGCGCATCACAAAGCGCGGCTTCAGGCTTTCAACAAAGGCATCATAATCACGCAGGTGATGTTGCGCCTGCGGCTCGCGGCCAATCAGCTGCGCCATTTCAACCAGCGAATGACGCGCCTGCGCCAGGGGTTTTTTCCCGTCGCTGAAAGCAAAACCGCGCCCCGGCGCAATTTTTGCCAGCGTCTCGGCGGAAGGGCCATAGCCCGCCGACCAGACCAGGAACGACGGTTTCATCTGAGTAAGCAGTTCGAGGTTGGGTTCGGTACGCAGGCCTACGTCAATCACCGAGTCCGGTAACGCGGGTTCATTCACCCACAGCTTATAGTTTGGGATATCGGCAATGCCGTAAGGCGTGACGCCGAGCGCCAGCAGCAGCTCAACCGGGAGCCACTCCAGCGCCACGATGCGGTGAGGATCGACCGTCGCCGCCTGCGCGTTGCGCATTTGCCAGAGCAGCGGCGAGAGCGCCATTGCCGTCAGTAAACGCCGACGGCTAATCAAAGAGGAGGCATCCATCAATAGACAAAACTTACCGGCGCTGCGCCTGCCGGGTGTGGCAGTATCCCCATCGGGATACCATAAATGTGTTCCAGCGTTTCGCTGCGCATCAGCTCAGCAGGCGTGCCCTGAGCGATCATCTCGCCGCCGCGCAGCGCGACTAAATAGTCGCAGTAGCGCGCGGCCATGTTGATGTCGTGCAGTACTGCCACCACCGTCAGCCCGCGCTGCTGGCTTAAACGGTGCACCAGCGCCAGCACATCAACCTGATGCGCGATATCCAGCGCGGAGGTCGGCTCATCCAGCAGTAAACAACGGCTGTCCTGCGCCACCAGCATGGCAATCCACGCACGCTGACGCTCGCCGCCGGAGAGGCTATCCACCAGCCGATTAGCCAGCGGTTTTAACCCCACCAGCGTAATCGCTTCTTCCACTTTTTCACGATCGGCTGCGCCAAAACGCCCCAACGCTCCGTGCCACGGGTAGCGGCCAATCGCCACCAGCTCACGCACCGTCATCCCTTCCGCCTGAGGCAACTGCTGCGGCAGATAGGCAACTTTGCGGGCAAACGCTTTGCTGTTCCAGCTATCGAGCGGCTGACCATCCAGCAGGATCTCGCCTTCTGACGGCGGCTGATGACGACCGAGCATTTTCAAAAGCGTGGATTTACCGGAGCCGTTATGGCCGATAAGGCCAGTGACTTTTCCCACCGGGAAGGTGAGCGAGAGAGGATGAAGCAGCGTGCGACCAGGAACCCGAAACGAGACGCTATCGAGTGCAAAGGTGGTATCTGGAGGGGTTGTGATGTCCTGCATAGCCGTCAACTTGTCAAAGGGCGCGGATAAACCGCGCCCGATAGGAGAGATTAGAAGCGGAAGGTCGCTGTCGCGACAACCTGACGTTCCGCGCCCCAGTAGCATGCATATTCGCTATAGCAGCTGGAGACATATTCACGGTCAAAAAGGTTGTTGACGTTCACGGCAACAGACGAACCCGGCAGGCCGAAACGCGCCAGATCGTATTTAACCATCGCGTCCGCCACGGTGTAGCTGCCGACATTGAACGACTCGTTTTTCTTCCCGGTTGAGGTATCGTTTTTGTAGTAGCTGACCGTTGAACCCGTATAACGCACACCCGCACCGAAGGTCAGACCGCTCAGAACGGTATCGTAGAAGGTATAGTCCGTCCACAGGGAAGCCTGATTACGCGGAACTTCCGCCGGACGCTTACCTTTGAAGATCGTATCTTCAGTGTATTCCGCATCGGTGTAGCTGTAGGCAGCCGTCAGGTTGATATTTTCATTCAACGCGGCTTTCGCTTCAAGTTCAACGCCACGAGAACGAATTTCACCTGACTGTACGCTATACAGACCGGTTGGATCGTTCGGATCCGCCGTCAGGTTTTTATTTTTGGTCAGCTCATACAGCGCCGCAGTTAGCACGATCGGTCTGTCGTTAGGCACGTACTTCACGCCCGCTTCGTACTGCTTACCACGAGACGGATCAAACGGCGCGCCCTCTTTCGTTGAGCCAGAGGTCGGCTCGAAAGATTCACTGTAGCTGAAGTACGGAGAAATACCGTTATCGAACAGATAGTTCAGACCACCGCGCCAGGTGAACTGCTGGTCGTTCTTCTCAGCTAAAGAGTTGCTTGAACGGGTCAGGGTTGAGGTTTTCGCGTAGTCGTAGCGACCACCCAGCGTCAACACCCACTTATCCCACTCGATTTGATCCTGCGCGTAGAGCCCGGTCTGTTCCATACGGTTGAGTACTGCGTACGGGAAGTTGACGGACACATTCGCATTACCATACTGCGGGTTGCTCATATCCAGCGGGCTGGCAGATCCGTAAAGCGCATCAACGTCATTACGCATACGGGAGTAATCGACGCCGGTCAGCAGCGTGTGGTCAACGTCGCCGGTAGCAAAGTTGGACTGGAGTTGCGTATCAACGGTAAAGGCATTCAGCGCTTCGTCAGAACGAACATAGTTGCGGTTAATTTTACCCGCGCCGTCATAGCCAAAACCATATACCGCTTTATAAAGCGTTTTCACCTGGTCGTAGCGCAGGTTCTGGCGCACGGTGAAGGTATCGTTAAACGCATGAGAGAAGTTGTAGCCCACCATCTGCTGGCGACGCTGCATCTTGTTGTCTTTTTCGCCTTCGTTGAAATCGGTCGGCAACTTATGTGAGTTACCGTTCGCATCAACATAAGGCACAACGGTGCCTTCGCGCGGCAGCCAGCCATAGTAACCCGCATCCGGATCGCTCTGGAAGTTGCTCAGGAAGGTGAAGTCGGTTTTATCATCCGGACGCCAGCTGAAGGAAGGCGCAATCGCGTAGCGGGTTGATTTTGCCATCTCTTGCTGGGTGTCCTGACTGCGGCCTAAACCGGTCAGACGATAGGACCACACGCCCGCATCATCGATCGCGTCGCTGAAGTCAAAGCCGGTCTGCCACAGGTTGTCCGTACCCATTTTAAACTGAATTTCGCGCAGGGGTTCGGTGGTCGGGCGTTTGCTGACCATGCTCACGATACCGCCTGGGTTGCTGTTGCCGTACAGCACAGACGTTGGCCCGCGCATGACTTCAACGCGTTCCAGGAAATAGGGGTCCATAGAGACTTCAGAATAGTTGTTACCCTGAAGTTTCATACCATCCAGATACTGGTTGGTGTTTACGGTAGTAGGTGCAGTAAATCCGCGAATAGAAACGACATCATAAGTGGAAGAGCTACCACGGGTAGAGAAGACGCTCGGCGTATAGGCCATCGCATCTTTTACCGTCGTCGGCTGACGAGTATCCATTTCCTGACGAGTGATAACCGAAACAGACTGCGGCGTCTTTTCAATCGGCGTGTCGGTCTTTGTCGCTGTCGCTGAACGTTTCGCCGCGATAGTCGGTGCCGGGCCCCACGCGCTTTCCTGGGAAACAGGAGCCGCTGTGACGGTGATGGTTTCTTCTTTCGGTTGGTCCGCAGCCTGTGCGTAAACAGACATGCCGCTAACCGCTGTGGCTACTACAACTGCGATTTTACGCAGCGAGTGGTTTGGCTGAGCAGTTTTGAAACGCGCCATTGGTATATCTCTGATGAAAGTGAATGATAACGTAAACGAGAATTATTATTATAACCGCCGAATAATAGGCCAAACGGCGGCGATATAGCAAGCAATATAGGGGATGTGGTGGGCTAAAGGTTCAAGAAATAACCAGATGAAAACAGAGGGTTAATAGATTGGTTTTAGTGATTACGACATTCTGACAATCGCGCATAAAAAAGCCCGCTTAACTCAGCGGGCTTTGCGCGTTGACGATATTAATTACCGCCAAACATATCCTTGATCCAGCCAGCGACGCCATCGCTGTCTTTCTCTTCTTTCTTCGGCTGCTCTTGTGGTTGCTGCTGTTGCTGCGGCTGAGCAGACTGGTCGAACGGATTAGCCGACTGCTGCTCCTGTTGCTGCTGCATCATCTCACCCTGCTGGCAAAGCGCATCCGGGTCGGTCGTCCACACCGGTAACATCCGTGAGCCGCCAGAGCACACAAAGTTACCGTTGTAATCGACGCCCATATCAACGATATCTTCCGGCGGCGTCAGCACCAGCGGGATCGGTGACTGGTTTGCCAGATAGCGTTGATAAATCGACATTGCACCGCTCGCCCCGTACAGTTTGGTCGGCTGGTTGTTATCGCGCCCTACCCAGGTGATCACCACTTCACGGCCATCGATGCCGGCA
This sequence comes from Pseudocitrobacter corydidari, assembly GCF_021172065.1. Lineage (NCBI taxonomy): Bacteria > Pseudomonadati > Pseudomonadota > Gammaproteobacteria > Enterobacterales > Enterobacteriaceae > Pseudocitrobacter > Pseudocitrobacter corydidari. The sequence goes on from NZ_CP087880.1 coordinate 2,940,706, forward strand.
AACCAGGTATCGACGTTGTTGTTGGTGGTCCCCGTTTTACCCGCCAGATGCAGGCCCGGATATTTCGCCCCGAGCTGACGCCCGGTACCGCGCTGCACAACCTGCTGCATGGTCCACAGCGTCATATACGCGGCCTGCGCCGGAACGGCACGCTCAGCCTGCGGGTAGCTCTGATACAGCACCGTGCCGTCTTCCGCAATTACCGAACGCAATGCAGAGAGCGTCGCGCGGTTACCGCCGCTGGAGATGGTCTGGAACGCCTGTGCAACTTCGATAGGCGTCAGGTTCAGCGCCCCCAGGATCATCGCCGGAACCGGGTGCAGCTGATCTTTCGGTACACCCAGTTTCTGCCAGGTATCGGTAATCGCCGGCAAGCCCAGCGCCATACCGAGGTTAACCGTCGGCACGTTCATGGAACGCGTCAGTGCATCCACCAGCATCACCTGACCGCTAAAGCGACGATCATCGTTCTGCGGCGACCACACCTGGCCATTTGGCTGACGCAGAGAAATCGGCGCATCGGCAATCCAGGTATTCAGGCGATACTGATTCGGCTGACTCAGCGCCGTCAGATAGGTCGCCGGTTTCGCCAGCGAGCCGATGGAACGACGCGCCTGCATTGCGCGGTTATACCCGGCAAACTGTGGCTCTGCGCCACCGACCATCGCGCGGACTTCACCGCTGAAGCGGTCGACAACCACCATCGCCGTTTCAAGATCGCTGAGCTTACGCTGCTTCTTCAGCACCGGAATGCCTTCGGTCGCGGCTTTTTCTGCCGCATCCTGCGCCACTGAGTCGAAGGTGGTGAAGATCTTCACGCCGGAGAGATCTTTCACTTTATCGCCCAGTTTCGCCTGCAGCTCCTGGCGTACCATCTGCATAAACGCGGGCTGCGGTGAAATCACCCCACCGCGCGGCTGCACGCCCAGAGGACGTGCGCTGAGCATGTCGTACAGCTCCTGGTCGATAACGTTCTGCTGCTGTAGCAGGCGCAGCACCAGGTTACGACGCTCCAGCGCCAGTTTCGGGTTGCGCCAGGGGTTGTAGATGGACGCCCCTTTCACCATCCCCACCAGCAAGGCCTGCTGGTCGAGGCTCAGCTCTTCCACCGGGCGACCAAAGTAGTACAGGCTCGCCAGCGGGAAGCCGCGAATTTCGTTATCGCCACTCTGACCGAGATAGACCTCGTTCATATACAGCTCAAGGATACGATCCTTGCTGTAACGCGCATCCATCAGCACAGCCATGTACGCTTCGTTGGCTTTACGCCAGTAGGAGCGTTCGCTGGAGAGGAACAGGTTTTTCACCAGCTGCTGCGTCAGCGTACTGGCACCCTGCACCGTACGGCCCGCCGTCAGGTTTGCCAGCACCGCACGACCAATCGAGTAGAGGCTCACGCCGTCGTGCTCGTAGAAGTGACGGTCTTCAGTTGCCAGCAGGGTGTCCACCAGCAGATCCGGGAAACCGCTGCGCGGCACAAACAGGCGCTGCTCGCCGTTTGGCGATGAGAGCATGGTGATCAGACGCGGATCAAGACGGAAGAAGCCGAACTGGCGGTTGTTCTCCATATTCTCAATCGTATCCAGATGATCGCCGTCGAAGGTCAGACGCGCGCGTACCTGCCCTTCTTTACTGTCCGGGAAGTCGAACGGGCGACGGATCATCTCAATGCTGTTGGCCTGCACGGTAAACTCGCCCGGACGCGTCATCGCGGTCACCTGACGGTACTGTGTCGCCGTTAACAGCTGCACCATCTCTTTCTTGCTGATGGGCATATCCGGCTCAAGGTTAACCATGCGGCCATACACCGCCGCCGGCAGTTGCCAGACTTTACCGTCGATACGGCTGCGAATTTTCTGGTCCAGATAGACACCGTAAATCGCCAGCAGAACGGCAAAGACGATAGCCAGCTTCAACAGCAGCCAGAACCAGCCGTGTTTTCTACGAGGCTTGCCGCCCTTGCCCTTCCCTTTACGTGGTGGCATTGGCTCATCATCCTCATAGTCATCATCATAATCGTCGTCGTATTCCTCATCTCTGAGGCGACGACGGCTCACCTTTTGTTTCGCCGGACGCGCAGGCTTGCCTTTACGTCCAATCGGCTCGCGGTCATTCCCCGCCATGCTTTCTCTCCGCAACATTCAGGCGCAAAGGCCTGATTCTCAGTTCTTCCGTTTTGCAACAGAAGAAGATATCTCTCAATTTTCGTGGTCTGCACGCCGGATGGCGCTTCGCTTATCCGGCCTACGAATTCGTCGCTATCCGGCAAAAATCACGAATACTTTTTCGTCCGCCGCGTCGGCGCGGTGTTCGCCGGGTCGTCCGGCCAGACATGTTTCGGATAGCGCCCTTTCATCTCTTTTTGCACCTCCCGGTACGCCCCCTGCCAGAACGCGCTCAAATCACGCGTAATCTGCAATGGGCGCTGCGCCGGGGAGAGCAGCTCCAGTACCAGCGGCACCCGCCCCTGGGCGATGGTCGGCGTGATCGCCTCGCCAAACATCTCCTGCATTCGCACCGCCAGCGCGGGCGGTTTTTCATCATCGTAGCGAATAGCAATCCGGCTTCCGGTGGGCACAGTGTAATGAGTTGGTAGCTCACTATCCAGACGTTGTCGTAATGTCCAGGGAAGCCAGGCTTGTAATGCCTCCCTGACATTGACGTTTTTCAGCGCACGTAACGATTTTACGCCTCCCATATGCGGCAGCAGCCAGGCTTCCAGCGCAGCCAGCAGCGACGCCTCATCAACCGCCGGCCAGGCTTCATCTGGCAACCAGCGCGCTGCACATTGCAGACGCAAGCGTAGCTGCTGCGCGTCTTCTGTCCAGTTCAGAACATTTAAACCCTTATCGCGAATGCCGTTGAGCATCGCCTGATGCAATTCGTCTTCCGAGGGTTTTGCCAGCGGATGGACTTTTACCGTCAGTTGCCCAATGCGGCTACGGCGCAGCGCTTTCAGGGTTCCCTGCGCCTCGTCCCATTCGATGGTATCGGACTGTTCAAGCAGCTGAGGGCATCGTGCCGCCAGTGCGTCAATATCCAGCGCGTAAGCCTGTAAAATACGCGCATCGGGCGACGCATTGCCCTGCAACAACAGCGGCGCAATCAGCCATTCATGGCGGCTTAACGCGTTATCGCTATCGAGCATTGCGCCCATACCGTTCGCCAACTGATAGCGCCCATCCAGCCCGCGACGGCGGGCGATACGGTCAGGAAAACCTTGCGCCAGCAGCGCGGGAATGGCGTCGCTATCCGCTTTGCCGCCGCGTCGATTCACTCGTTTGAGGAGCTGCTGACTACGCTGCTGCCAGTTTGACTGACTGCGTGAAAACGCATGCCCCAGATCGCTACCCGCACCGCGCGGCGGCTCCTCAAGAATTGCTGCCAGCCGGGCCGCCGTAGCAGCCTCATCGTCACTTTTCGCGGCAATCAGCATCGCCGCCAGACGCGGGTCGTTACCCAGCGCCGCCATTTTCTGCCCCTGCGCCGTCAGACGTTCGCCGTCCAGCGCCTGAAGCTGCGTCAGTAAGCGCCGTGCCGCAGCCAGATTGACCGCCGGTGGCGTATCCAGCCAGTTCAGTTGCTGCGGGTCATAGCAGCCCCATTGCAACAGTTCCAGTTGAAGTGAAGAGAGATCGCTTTGCAGAATTTCCGCATCGCTTTGCGCAGCGGCGCGTTCCGCCTGCTCTTTTCCCAGCAGGTGTAAACAGATACCCGGCTCCAGTCGCCCTGCACGGCCCGCGCGCTGGGTCATCGATGCCTGACTGACGCGCTGAGTCACCAGCCGGGTCAACCCGGAGCGCACATCAAATCGCGCAACCCGCTCCTGCGCACAATCGACCACCAGGCGGATACCTTCGATAGTCAGACTGGTTTCGGCGATATTAGTGGCCAGCACGACTTTACGCTTACCGACAGGCGCAGGAAGAATGGCCTGACGCTGTTCGCTGAGCGACAACGCGCCATAAAGCGGGCAAAGCAGCACGTCGGACGCCACGCGCGCGGCCAGATGCTCCTGCACGCGCTGGATTTCGCCTACGCCCGGCAAAAACAGCAGCAGCGAGCCCGGCTCTGCGCGCAGCAGTTCCGCCGTGGCGATGGCCACCGCTTCATCAAAACGTTGATGAGTGGGCAGCGCCTGATAGCGGCGTTCCACCGGGAACGCACGCCCTTCAGAGATGATAACCGGCGCATCAGGCAACAAGCGCTGCAACTTATCGTTGTCCAGCGTGGCGGACATAATCAGCAGCTTCAGGTCGTCACGCAGCCCCTGCTGAACGTCAAGCAGCAATGCCAGCGCGAGATCCGCCTGTAAACTGCGTTCATGGAATTCATCAAGGATCACCAGCCCTACGTCCGTCAGTTCAGGATCGTGCTGGATCATGCGCGTCAGAATGCCTTCCGTCACCACTTCAAGACGAGTAGCTGGCCCGACGCAGGTTTCCGCGCGCATCCGGTAACCAACGGTTTCACCTGGCTTTTCACCCAACAGTTCAGCCAGTCGTTGCGCGACATTCCGCGCCGCCAGCCTGCGCGGCTCGAGCAAAATAATCCGCCCGTTAATGTTACCCTCGCGCAAAATTTGCAGCGGCAGCCATGTCGATTTCCCCGCCCCCGTCGGCGCGTTAAGCAATACCGCAGGCGCGTTTGCCAGTGCGGAAAGAAGATCGGGAAGAACAGCGGCGACCGGCAACAGCGACACGTTTGGCTCCAAAGGGTTAACATTGAAAGGCGGACATTGTAGCATCGCCACAATTCATTACCGAGTACCCACTATGTCTGAGTCGAAAAGAGTCTTTTTCGCCATTGAGATCCCGACCAAAATCCAGCGCCAGATTGTGCGCTGGCGAGCGGACAACTTCCCGGATGACGCAGGAAGGCCGGTTGCGGCAGCGAATATGCACATTACTCTGGCGTTTCTGGGTGAAATTAGCGCCGAAAAGCAGGCCGCGCTGGCGGCAATGGCGGGCCGTATCCGCCAGCCAGGCTTTACGCTGCATCTCGACGACGCCGGGCAATGGCTGCGTTCGCGCGTGGTGTGGCTGGGCACGCGTCAGCCGCCGCGTGGATTGTTACAGCTGGCTAATCTGCTAAGAGCACAGGCGGCGCGTAGCGGCTGTTATCAGAGCCCGCAGCCGTTTCGTCCGCATCTCACTTTACTGCGCAATACGGCGCATGCGGTGCCGATTCCGGCTCCCGGCTTTCACTGGGAAATCCCGGTGAGCGAGTTTGTGCTCTATGAGTCGAACTTCATTAACGGTCGAACGCGCTATACCCCACTTCAACGCTGGACACTTTCAGAATAATCAAGGACGCCTTATGGATTTTACGCCCGCTCTCCAGCACGCCACGCTGATTCAACGCTATAAACGCTTCCTTGCCGACGTGGTTACACCGGAAGGCGAAACCCTCACCATTCATTGCCCAAATACCGGCGCAATGACCGGCTGCGCGACACCCGGCGACACCGTGTGGTATTCCACATCAGAAAATACTAAACGCAAATATCCGCACACATGGGAAATTACGCAAACCCAAAACGGTGCATTCATTTGTGTGAACACCCAACGCGCCAATCAGCTTGCCAAAGAGGCGATAATGTCTGAAACGATTCCAGCGCTGGTTGGCTATAGTTCACTGAAAAGTGAAGTGAAATATGGCGAAGAGGGCAGCAGGATTGACCTTATGTTACAGGCGGATGATCGTCCCCGGTGCTATATTGAAGTGAAATCGGTCACGCTGGCGGAAAAGGAGTATGGCTACTTCCCGGATGCAGTCACTTTGCGCGGGCAGAAGCATTTACGCGAGCTGATGGGCGTTGTCGCAGCGGGCGATCGGGCGGTGTTATTGTTCACTGTTTTACACTCAGCCATTGAATATTTCGCACCTGCACACCATATTGATGCTCAATACGCACAATTATTAGCGGAAGCACATAAACGGGGGGTGGAGATTCTGGCTTATAAAGCGGAACTTTCTGCCAATAACATCACTCTGAGATCACCGTTGCCCGTCACGTTACCACGGGTGTGATCTGGATATTAAGTGTTCGGGCTGCGTCGCAAATACGCTTTTCCTCACAGCATTGTCAAGTGTTACGTTTAGATAATTGCCATACGGAATCGCATCTGCTATTTATAGCGGCCTGATTTTTCCCCCGAACACGGGGATCGATAGTGCGTGTTAAGGAGAAGCAACATGCAAGAAGGGCAAAACCGTAAAACATCGTCCCTGAGTATTCTCGCCATCGCTGGGGTGGAGCCGTACCAGGAGAAGCCGGGCGAAGAGTATATGAACGAAGCCCAGCTGGCGCACTTCCGTCGTATTCTGGAAGCATGGCGTAATCAACTTCGGGATGAAGTCGATCGCACCGTTACACACATGCAGGATGAAGCAGCCAACTTCCCGGACCCGGTTGACCGTGCAGCCCAGGAAGAGGAGTTCAGCCTCGAACTGCGTAACCGCGATCGCGAGCGTAAGCTGATTAAAAAGATCGAGAAAACGCTGAAAAAAGTAGAAGACGAAGATTTCGGCTTCTGCGAATCGTGCGGTGTCGAAATTGGCATCCGTCGTCTGGAAGCGCGTCCAACCGCCGACCTGTGCATTGACTGCAAGACGCTGGCGGAAATCCGCGAAAAACAGATGGCCGGCTAACCAGCGCTAACGACCATAACTATTCTCAAGGCGGGAGCGATTCCCGCCTTGCCGTTTTTATAGACTCTATAAGCATGTCATCACAACCTTACATCGGGCGATTTGCCCCCTCCCCATCCGGTGAGCTGCATTTTGGTTCGCTGATTGCCGCGCTTGGCAGCTATCTCCAGGCTCGCGCCCGGCAGGGCCGCTGGCTGGTCCGCATTGAAGATATCGATCCCCCTCGTGAAGTTCCCGGTGCCGCAACCACCATTTTGCGCCAGCTGGAACATTATGGGCTGGAGTGGGATGGCGATGTACTGTGGCAATCACAGCGCCATGACGCCTATCGCGAGGCGCTGGCCTGGCTGCGTCAGCAAGGGCTCTGCTATTACTGCAACTGTACCCGCGCACGCATTCAGAGTATTGGTGGCATGTATGATGGGCACTGCCGGGATTTAGCCCTCGGGGCGGAAAACGCCGCGCTGCGTATTCGTCAGCATGCGCCTGTGCTGGCGTTCCACGATAATCTGCGCGGTGAAATTATTGCCAACCCAGGACTGGCCACGGAAGATTTTATTATTCATCGCCGTGATGGCCTGTTTGCCTATAACCTCGCCGTTGTGGTCGACGATCATTTTCAGGGCGTGACGGAAATTGTGCGCGGCGCCGATTTAATCGAGCCGACGGTGCGCCAGATTTCCCTCTATCGCCATTTTGCCTGGTCTGAGCCCGAATATATTCATCTGCCGCTGGCGCTCAACGCAGAAGGCGCTAAACTTTCCAAGCAAAATCATGCGCCTGCCTTACCACAAGGCGATCCTCGCCCAATTTTAACCCAGGCGTTACGCTTTTTAGGGCAGGACATCGTGGCGCAGTGGCAGGATCTTACGCTTGCCGAATTGCTAAAAAATGCTGTAGATAACTGGACGCTTGACACCGTGCCGGAAAGGGCGATTGTAAATCCGCCATTCTCAAATGCATGATGCTGAGCTATGATTAGCCGCTATTTTTTTAGTCCATAAGACTGACACTACCGAGGTGTACCATTTTTACCCGAGTCGCTAATTTTTGCCGCAAGGTGCTAAGCCGTGAGGAAAGCGAGGCTGCCAATGCCGTCGCCCGTCCTCAAATGACGGTCATTCCGCGCGAGCAGCACGCTATTTCCCGCAAAGATATCAGCGAAAACGCCCTGAAGGTTCTCTATCGTCTGAACAAGGCGGGTTACGAAGCCTATCTGGTCGGTGGCGGTGTTCGCGACCTGCTGCTGGGCAAAAAACCGAAAGATTTCGATGTCACCACCAGCGCGACGCCGGAACAAGTGCGTAAACTGTTCCGCAACTGCCGCCTGGTCGGCCGTCGTTTCCGTCTGGCCCACGTCATGTTTGGCCCGGAAATCATTGAAGTCGCCACCTTCCGTGGGCACCACGAAGATGCGCAATCTGACCGTACCACCTCTCAGCGTGGGCAAAACGGCATGCTGTTGCGCGATAACATCTTTGGTTCCATCGAAGAAGATGCCCAGCGCCGCGACTTCACCATTAACAGCCTTTATTACAGCGTGGCCGATTTCACCGTGCGTGATTACGTCGGCGGCATGCAGGACCTGGAAGAAGGCGTGATTCGCCTGATTGGCGATCCGGAAACGCGTTATCGCGAAGATCCGGTGCGTATGCTGCGCGCCGTGCGTTTTGCTGCCAAGCTGAGCATGCGCATCAGCGAAGAGACCGCCGAGCCGATCCCACGTCTGGCGACGCTGATTAACGACGTCCCACCAGCGCGCCTCTTTGAAGAGTCGCTGAAGCTGCTGCAGGCAGGCTACGGGTACGATACCTATAAGCTGCTGCGCGAATATAATCTTTTCCAGCCGCTGTTCCCGACCATTACTCGCTACTTCACTGAAGAAGGCGACAGCGCGATGGAACGGATCATCAGCCAGGTCTTCAAAAATACCGATAACCGCATCCGTAACGATATGCGTGTGAACCCGGCGTTCCTGTTTGCGGCGATGTTCTGGTATCCGCTGCTGGAGATGGCGCAGAAAATCACCCAGGAAAGCGGCCTGACCTATCACGATGCGTTCGCACTGGCGATGAACGATGTGCTGGACGAAGCCTGCCGATCGCTTGCCATTCCAAAACGCATTACCTCGCTGGTTCGTGATATCTGGCAATTACAGCTGCGTATGTCTCGCCGCCAGGGCAAACGTGCGTGGAAGTTAATGGAGCATCCGAAATTCCGTGCCGCCTACGATTTGCTGGCGCTGCGTGCCGAAGCGGAACGCAACACGGAGCTGCAACGTCTGACCCAATGGTGGGGCGAATTCCAGGTGGCCGCGCCGCCGGCGCAGAAAGACATGCTTACCAACCTGGATGACGAGCCGGATACCCGCCGTCGCCATCGTCGCCCGCGCAAACGCGCGCCGCGTCGCGAGAGCAACAACGCATGACCGTGGCGTATATCGCCATCGGCAGCAATCTGGCCTCTCCGCTGGAGCAGGTCAATGCGGCAATTCAGGCGCTGGGCGAGATCCCGCAAAGCCGAATTGTCGCGCTCTCTTCTTTCTACCGCACCCCTCCGCTCGGGCCGCAGGATCAGCCAGACTACCTCAACGCCGCCGTGGCGCTGGAAACCTCTCTTGCCCCTGAGGCACTGCTCGACCATACCCAACGCATCGAATTGCAGCAGGGCCGCGTACGTAAAGCGGAACGCTGGGGGCCCCGCACGCTGGACCTCGATATCATGCTGTTTGGCAATGTGGTGATTAACACCGAGCGTCTGACGGTGCCGCATTACGATATGAAAAATCGCGGGTTTATGCTGTGGCCGCTGTTTGAGATTGCGCCGGAAAGCGTGTTTCCAAATGGTGAAACACTACGCCAGTGCCTTGACGCCTTGAATACTCCCTGCCCTCCACGCTGGTAATCTTTTCACTACATCACCCGTAGAGCCTGGATGGCAGTTCAGTAAAATTATTTTAATCTTTATTGTTAATGTTTACATTTTACTGAACGTCACCTATGTCCTGATCATTATATTTTCTTAAATCTCATTTAAATATAATTAATAATTTGATGTAACCAATACATTAAAACAAATAATATCAATAAACAGAATGCATAAGAACCATAAAATACACATAGCAAATGCATCTAAACCCGCCTGAGAAACACAGCAGTCATAAAAACACCTTCTTTATTTTCAATACATTAGCGGTAAATTTTGGTCACATCACCTCTTTTTTAAAGCATTGCATCAAAAATATAATAGACACCAAAAATATAAATACATGACATTTAATATAAATAATAAATAAAATATTGTATTACATTGAATTCGTGAATTTTACAAAAAAACGCACTCTCTGTATAACAGCGCCGAGAAATATCATTACTGGTTATTTTTCTATCTCTTGTTTAATAAGGACATTTTAATGGCAAAACAAAAACTCGCTCTTGGCATTCTCTTTTCACTCGTTTCACTACCGGCGTTAGCGCTGGATGGCGGCCAATTGGATTTCGCAGGTTTAGTGAGTGACAACACGTGTATCCTGCACGTCAACGGTGGCGCACAGGATGGACAAATTAGCCTTGCAACCGCCACAACGGCTGAAGTTGAAGGTGCTGGCGTAGTCAATGCAGTCGCTGTCGGCGCGAAAGCTGAACCGTTCTCTATTACGGTGGACTGCTCAGCAAAAACGCCTGCCGCCACTGCCGCCAATCTGAATATGAGCTCGGTCTTCTTCAGTAACAGCCAGGGCACCCTGAATAACGATATGTCCGTAAGCCAGGCGGCAAGCGGCGTCGCTATTGCTGTTCACTATGAACCAAATGCCAGCACTTTCGAGCAGGTCAAAATCAATGACAGCACCGATATTAAAAATCTCACGCTCACCAACGGGAAAGCGACCTGGAACTTCCGGGCATCTTACGTTAAGCAAGCAGCAGCGATTCCTGTCGTTGCCGGGTTTGTGAAAACCAACGCGGCTTATACAATAACGTATCCTTAAAGATTAGAACGTTTCCTTCGTACGGTATTAATATATACCGTACGAAACAACGTAAAAAAACCAAAAGCATTCAAACAATGAATAACTAAATAATTCATGACCTTTGCATTCGCCTTACTTATTTTTCTTCACTGTCGCCGTTATTTATACTCTGCGCAGGTGAATATCATCACCTCCATAAAATTTTATAAGGACATTTGTATGTTGAAGAAAAGCGCTATTGCTGCGGCATTAGTTATGTTTACCAGTTCGGCCTTCGCGCTGGATGGCGGCCAACTGGATTTCGCAGGTTTAGTGAGTGACAACACGTGTATCCTGCACGTCAACGGTGGTGCACAGGATGGACAAATTAATCTTGCAACCGCCACAACTGCGGAAGTTGAAGGCGCAGGCGTAGTCAATGCGGCCGCTGTCGGCGCGAAAGCTGAACCGTTCTCTATTACAGTGGATTGCTCAGCAAAAACGCCTGCCTCCACTGAAGCGAATCTGAATATGAGCTCGGTATTCTTCAGTAATAGCCAGGGTACCCTGAATAACGATATGTCCGTAAGCCAGGCGGCAAGCGGCGTCGCTATTGCCGTTCACTATGTACCAAGCGCCGGCACTTTCGAGCAGGTCAAAATCAATGACAGCACCGATATTAAAAACCTCACGTTAACCAACGGGAAAGCGACCTGGAACTTCCAGGCATCTTACGTTAAGCAGGCAGCGTCGATTCCTATCGTTGCCGGTTTTGTGAAAACCAACGCGGCTTATACGATCACTTACCCGTAATTCATGATACAGACCAGGCAGTCGATGTCGGGCTGCCTGTATAACTTTAATAAGGACATCATTATGACCAGGATGCGTCAGTTACTCCTTGCTTCACTTTTCACCTGCGCAGGCGCATTAGCCAGCTTTTCCGCCTGTGCCGATATTGTGCTTTCCGGCACGCGTATTATTTACAACGCAAACCAGAAAGAAGTTTCTCTGCGTATGGAAAACAAAGGCAGCCGCCCGCTGCTGGTACAAACCTGGATCGATACCGGGAGTGAAAACGCGGATCCCAGCACCATCACCGTGCCTTTTACCGTCACGCCACCGGTCTCTCGTGTGGACGGTAAACGTGGGCAGACGGTGAAAATCGCCTGGAATACCAGCCAAACGTTGCCCGCCGATCGCGAAAGTGTTTTCTGGTTCAATGCGCTGGAAGTGCCACCCAAAATGAGCGAGACCGAGGCTCAGGGGAAAAATATTCTGCAACTGGCTTTCCGCACCCGCATCAAGCTGTTTTACCGCCCGGCTAACCTGGCCGGCAGCGCACCGGACGCCCCCAAACAACTGACCTGGCATCTGCAATCCTCTGGCGGGAAAGTCGTGCTTCAGGCCACTAACCCAACGCCATTTCACGTCTCTTTTAGCGGTATTAGCCTGATTTCGGGTGGGAAAAAATACGCCGTCAGCGCCACGATGGTCTCCCCAAAAAGCAGCGCTGACATGACAGTGAAAGGTCTGAGCACTGCACCTGCTGGTGCGACGATTGAATATACCGCCATTAATGACTTCGGCGGTGCCATTGAAGGCAAAGTAAAGCTTTAACGCGCTGACTAACTACGCAGGGATTGCACAATGACGACGCCTTTCAACGGCACAAAATTTCCCCTCTCTCCACTCGCTTGTCTGGTGGCGTTCAGTCTGCTGCCCTGCGCCTACAGTGCCGTGGCGGCAGAGGAATCCGTTGAATTTGATAACACCTTCCTGATGGGGGCCGGTGCCAAAAATATCGACGTCAATCGCTACAGTGATGGCAACCCCGCATTGCCAGGCCGTCACGACGTAAGCGTGTTTATCAACAATAAGCCGATCAGCAATCTGTCCATTGAGTTTATTGAAATAGCGAATAGCCGTAACGCCAAACCCTGTATCTCTGCCAGCACCCTGCTCCAGCTGCATATTCGCCTGCCGGATAATCTCGACGATACAGCGATTTTGCAAAAGCGCGACAGTACCGCGCAAGACTGCCTTAATCTTGAGGTCGCCATACCCCAGTCCAGCCTCACCTATAACAGTAACGATCAGCGGATGGACATTAATGTGCCTCAGCTGTGGTTGCAAAAAACTTACGCTAACTATGTGGATCCTTCCCTGTGGGACGAAGGGATCAACGCAGCCATGTTTTCTTACACGCTGAATGGCTGGCGCAGTGAATCGCCCGATCAAACCGCAGAGAGTACCTATGCCGGGCTGATGGGCGGCTTTAATTTATGGGGATGGCATTTCCGTTCGCACGGCAACTATTCATGGGACAAAGACAGTGGTGGTAGTTTCGAGTTCCAGGACAAGTACCTGCAACGTGATATCACCAGGCTGCGGTCACAACTGGTTGTTGGTGAAACCAACACCACGGGGGAAACCTTTGATTCTGTTCGTATTCGCGGTGTTCGTCTCTACAGCGAAAGCCGCATGCTGCCACCGACGCTCGCCTCTTACGCGCCGGTGATCCGTGGGGTCGCGAACTCCAACGCCAAAGTAACAATTACCCAGAACGGCTACAAGATTTACGAAACGACGGTGCCGCCAGGCCCCTTTGCTATCGATGATTTGTCGCCAGCCGGATTTGGTGCCGATCTCGAAGTCACGGTCACCGAATCTGACGGCTCACAGCGAACATTCACTCAGGCCTATTCGTCGGTGATCCAGATGATGCGCCCCGGCGTGGGCAAATGGGACATCAGCGCGGGTGAAGTCAAAAAAGATGAGCTGAAGGACAAGCCCAACCTGATACAGGGAACGTACTACTACGGGTTAAGCAATACGTTTACCGGCTATACCGGCCTGCAAATGACCGATAACGGCTACTGGGCCGGATTGTTAGGGCTTGGGATGAACACCTCTCTGGGGGCATTTTCCCTGGATGTGACGCAGTCGCACACCGAAATCCCCAACGACAAAACCTATGAGGGCCAGAGCTACCGTATTTCGTGGAACAAATATTTTGCACCGACCGAAACGTCACTCAACATTGCGGCCTATCGCTACTCGACAAAAAACTATCTCGGTTTGAACGACGCCCTGACGCTGATTAACTCCGCTAACCATCCTTATGATGAAGGTTACAAGGGAATCGTCTCCTATGGGCGTATGAAAAACCAGTTCAGCGTCAGCCTCAACCAGACGTTAAAAAATAGCGAGCAGGATTATGGTTCCTTCTACTTGAACGGGACATGGACGGACTACTGGGCCACGAATGAATCACAGAGTAGTTTTGCGTTTGGTTACAGCAACGGCTTTGACTGGGCCAGCTACAGCGTCAGCCTGCAACGTACCTATGACGAAGACAATAACAAAGATGACTCTATCTATCTCAGCTTGACCATTCCGCTGGACAAACTGTTCGGCCGCGATAGCCGCGAAGGTGGCTTTAGGACGCTGAATACCAGCGTCAACAGCGATATGAAGGGCAGTTCGCAATACAACGCTAATGCCACCGGCTACAGCCAGGACAACCGCTGGAACTACAGCGTCAACACCTCCTATAACGCAATGAAAGAGACGGAGAGCCTGAAAACCATCAGTGGTTTCACCAGCTATGAGTCACCCTGGGGAACCCTTTCCGGTTCCGTCTCCGCCAGTAGCGACCACAGTCGTCAGTATGGCGTGAGTACCGATGGCGGCTTTGTGTTACATCGCCACGGGCTCACGTTTAGCAACGATAGTTTCACCGACTCAGACACGCTGGCGCTGGTCAACGCCCCCGGTGCGAAAGGGGCGCAAATCAACTTCGGCAGCAGTACCGTGGACCGTTTCGGCTACGGGGTAACCAGTGCGCTTTCTCCGTATCATGAAAACACCGTCGCCCTCAACGTAGACAACCTGGATGAAGATGTAGAGCTGAAAAGCACCAGCACCGTCGCGATCCCGCGCCAGGGTGCAGTTATCTTCAGCCATTTCGACACCGACACCGGGCGTTCAGCCATTCTTAACCTGCTGCGCAGTGATAAGCAGCCCGTACCGTTTGCTTCCGATGTGACAGACAGCAGCGGGCAGTCCATCGGCACAGTTGGGCAAGGGAGCCAGGCTTTCGTTCGCGGCATTGCCGACGAAGGGGATCTGGTGGTTTCCTGGTATGAAAAAAATAGCCAGAAACAGTGTCGCATTCACTACCAGATACCGCCCTCCCCCACCATGACGGGCAAAACTATCGTATTAAACGCCGTGCCCTGCACCCTGCAATCACAGGAGAGGAAATGAGATTCTTTTTACGGTTAACCCTGTTACTGACCATGCTACTCAATGCCTCATGGGCATTGGCCGTCGATATTTCGGTTAACTTTACCGCGACAATCAAAGAGACCACCTGCGCCATGACGGTGAGCGCGCTCAATGGCGCGAATATTAGCGGTGACTCGGCGTCAGAAAACTACTTTCTGGATATACCCGCAATGGGGGTTTCCGATATCACAAATAAAACCTCCAAAACCGAAGCCAGCTTTAAGCTATTGCCGATTAACTGTAATAACTATATCTCCAGCATGTCGATGACCATTGGCGGTAAACACAGCGATTATACCGACACGCTGCTGGTGAATGATTCCTCAGTAACCGGCGGCGCAAATTATATTGGCGTGGGCTTTAAACGACTCAATGACGATGACAGCCTGCGGTTTAAGGTCGATGGAACGACGTCAATTAACTGGACACGAAATGATATTGCCAATGGATTTGATATTACAGGGATAGTTCGCCAGACAACATCTTCTCATAACATGGAACCAGGTACAGTTCAGACAAAAGCGATATTCGTTTTTACTTATAACTAACAGGGATGGTGTATGAATTATCAACGCATAATGGTGGCGCTACTGTTGATCATCGGAATAAATACGCAAAGTCTGGCCGGTTCCAGTACGTTGAACGTGACGGTGAGGACAACCGTCACCGCCAGTACCTGCACAGCAGAACTTCACAATGCGCAGGACCTGCAAGCGACAACGATTGATATTGGCGATGTCTATCTGAACGAACTTGCAAATAAGACTAAATATCAGAATTTCAGCCTGGTATTTTCAAATTGTGAAGGATTAGCCAAAGATCAGGCGACCGTCACACTTTCGCCGCAAACAGGCTGCGATGGTGCTTCCAGTACGGGTGGCGGATTCCGCAATGCACTGACCTCCAGCAGCAATGATGCCGCAACCGGCGTATCGATTGAAGTATGGACGACCAATCAGCCGGAAGGTCAGGGAAGTGTGCAGCTAAACTGCAAAACAAAACCGACCAGTATTGTTGATCTGACGGGCGCGTCAGGTGTGAACGTTGTCCACTGGTGGTTAAGCTCCAGAATTGTCGTCGCCGCCGATAACACTATCGCCGATGTACGCGCGGGACAGTTCTCCACTAACGCTGTCTTTTCAGTAACCTATGAGTAAACGACGATGAAATCACGCTTTCGACTGTTCGTTTCCAGCTTAGGGTTTATTTCAGCGGTCTGTGTTGCCAACACCAATATTAATATGACCGCCAACGTTGTCAGCACCAGTTGCAAAGTCACACTCGACAATAGCGGCAGCATTGATTTGGGCACGGTTAATTACGACTATCTGAACACGAATACTGCTGTCGATCGCGTTTATGGCGGTGGTCAGGCGTTCTACATCACCGTCAGCGACTGCGCGCAGATGGCGGGTAAAAATCCTTCCCGTCTTACGGTGAGTTTTACGCCCGTCGGGGGTACCCTCGGCGCAACCAATCAACAGGTTTTTGCCAATCAGGCAGGTGA
This sequence comes from Pseudocitrobacter corydidari, assembly GCF_021172065.1. NCBI lineage: Bacteria > Pseudomonadati > Pseudomonadota > Gammaproteobacteria > Enterobacterales > Enterobacteriaceae > Pseudocitrobacter > Pseudocitrobacter corydidari. The sequence goes on from NZ_CP087880.1 coordinate 2,957,109, forward strand.
TGGCGCTAAAAACGTCGGCATCGTAATTTTATCCACCCAGGATGCGCAAAATATTTTCAATGTGCTGGATACCCACGGCCAATCGCAAAGTATTTACCCCGTGAGCGCGGATCAGTTAGCCAATGCTACTTACCATTTTTATGCACGGATGCAGAAGATCGACCCGACGCAATCCGCTACCAGCGGTGTCGTGCGGGCCAGTGTGTTTGTCGGTGTTTATTATGAATAATCTTATTCGTTCTCAAGGATGATGAAATGAACCGTTTTCTGTTATTAAATTGGGGCAAAATTCTACTGCTTCTTCTGCCCTTATATTCAGGTTATCTCCAGGCCGCAAATACACTGATTGTTGGCAGTAAAACAACCGCTGACGGTAGTGGTAGTAGTAAAAACAAAGGCCCCGCCGGCGATGGTTATTCAACAACCACTTTTACCACTGGCAACAGCCAGATGGTGATCGGGCGGGCCACAACCCTTCAATACAGTAATATAAAGCTACAGTTGCAAGCCGATACTGCAGGGAATGGCAATACCGGCGCACTATACTGCGCACCGGGTGGCATGGGAGGGCCTATTACCCTTGAGAGTCATTTCCTTAAAGCGCCCTACGTTTTCAATAACCACCAGCTCTTTAAAACCAACATTCAAGGGCTGTATTTCACCATGCGCATGTATAACCTCTGGTCATACGCCACCTCTTCACCGGATGACTTTTATGTTGGGGATGCCGCGCAACAGACGCTTAACTTACACTCAACGAGCTGTCCTGGCGATCTTGGCTGGTATCAACAACTTGGCGGCCTGGTTTCAAATATTGATATCGACTTTTATAACGACGCTACCTTTGATCCCAACGCGAGTGGCAGTGTTGCCCTGCTGAGTGATACCACCTATCACTACACGCTGAAAAACCTGTCTCCCGGGGGAAATCTCAATACCCATACTATTTTCCAGACCTTCAATATGGGGAATGTCACATTAACCTCTCCAACTTGTTCGTCGGCGATACTCACCGGCAGCAGCGTGAGCAACGGCGATACGGTAGGGTTGGGCGAATACAGCTCACAAGAGGTTATTGACGGCCTGAACGGCGTGCCTTTTTCAATTGTGCTGAAAGGGTGTTATCGGGTAACCAATATTGATGTCAAACTGACCACCGGGGCTCCTGCGGTATCAACCTCGCTATTGGGCAACTCGCTGACAACCGATGCCGCCAGCGGTGTAGGCGTAGAAATTAAAGGCGAAGCCAACTCGCATTATCCGGAAGTGGTGCTCAAACCAAACGACGCCTCCTCAATCTATAAAGCGTATGGTGATAACCCGGAAACCTCAAACGGTATTATTGGCAGCAATGCTTCGGGTTCGCCTGCCGACCAGACGCTGAATTTTACCGCGACGCTCAAGCAGGATGGTAATCAGCAAATCCGGGGAGGAGAGTTCAAAGCAACGGGCGTCTTCTCCATCACCTACCCCTGAGTAAAATATCGGCAGTTAACCCTGCCGGTTTTGACCACAAAGGGCTAACACTCATCACTCACATCCCCTACAATGCGCCAATCCTATCGATAACACTTATGACTAACAGGGGTTATGATGAAACCGACCACCATCTCCTTATTGAACAAATACAAACAAGAAAAAAAACGCTTCGCCACTATCACCGCTTACGACTATAGCTTCGCCAAACTGTTTGCTGACGAAGGGCTGAACGTCATGCTGGTAGGCGATTCTCTGGGCATGACGGTTCAGGGTCACGACTCCACCCTGCCGGTGACCGTTGCCGATATCGCCTACCACACTGCCGCCGTACGTCGTGGCGCGCCAAACTGCCTGCTGTTGGCTGACCTGCCGTTTATGGCGTATGCCACGCCGGAACAAGCCTTTGAGAACTCGGCTATTGTGATGCGCGCGGGCGCGAACATGGTCAAAATTGAAGGCGGTGCCTGGCTTGCTGATACGGTCAAAATGCTGGCCGAACGTGCCGTACCGGTGTGCGGTCATCTGGGGCTAACGCCGCAGTCAGTCAATGTTTTCGGCGGTTATAAAGTGCAGGGGCGAGGCGATGCGGGCGACCAGTTGCTGAGCGACGCGCTGGCGCTGGAAGCGGCGGGCGCACAGCTACTGGTGCTGGAGTGTGTGCCGGTTGAACTGGCAAAACGTGTCACCGAGGCGCTGGCGATTCCGGTTATCGGTATCGGTGCAGGTAACGTCACCGACGGGCAGATCCTCGTGATGCACGACGCGTTCGGCATTACCGGCGGCCATATCCCTAAATTTGCCAAAAATTTCCTTGCCGAAACGGGCGACATCCGCGCTGCCGTACGGCAGTATATGGCTGAAGTGGAGTCCGGCGTTTATCCGGGCGAAGAACACAGTTTCCATTAAGGAGTCACGTTGTGTTAATTATCGAAACCCTGCCGCTGCTGCGTCAGCATATCCGTCGTCTGCGTATGGAGGGCAAGCGCGTGGCGCTGGTGCCAACCATGGGCAACCTGCACGATGGCCACATGAAGCTGGTCGATGAAGCAAAATCGCGCGCGGATGTGGTAGTGGTCAGTATTTTCGTTAACCCGATGCAGTTCGATCGACCGGAAGATCTGGCGCGCTATCCGCGCACCTTGCAGGAAGACAGCGAGAAGCTGAACAAACGCAAAGTGGATCTGGTTTTCGCGCCTTCTGCGCAAGAAATCTATCCGCAAGGCACCGAGCATCACACCTTTGTTGACGTGCCGGGCCTCTCAACCATGCTTGAAGGCGCCAGCCGCCCAGGACACTTCCGTGGCGTCTCCACCATCGTCAGCAAGCTCTTTAACCTGATTCAGCCGGATATCGCCTGCTTCGGCGAGAAAGATTTTCAACAGCTGGCGCTCATTCGCAAGATGGTTGCCGACATGGGCTTCGATATTGAAATCGTTGGCGTGCCAATTATTCGCGCCAAAGATGGCCTGGCGCTCAGTTCACGTAACGGCTACCTGACGTCAGATCAGCGTAAAATTGCGCCTGGGTTGTATAAAGTACTGAGTAACGTGGCAGAAAAACTGCAAAACGGTGAACGCGATCAGCCGGAAATCATCGCCATCGCCGAGCAGGAACTGAATGAAAAAGGCTTCCGCGCCGACGACATTCAGATTCGCGACGCGGATACCCTGCTCGACCTGACCGACAGCAGCAAACGTGCAGTGATCCTGATGGCCGCATGGCTCGGACAGGCACGCCTGATCGACAACAAAATTGTCGAATTAGGCTGATTGACCAATACTGGCGCTGACGACGGTTAGCGCCAGTCGGGGATTTTGTCGATTTCTTCGCGGGTTAAGTCGGTCATCTCCGCAACGAACTCTGGCGACATGCCGCTTTTCAGCATACGGGTCGCAACCCGATGCGTGGCATTGCTTTCCCCTTGTAGCATGCCGTGCTGTATACCTTGCTGCATGCCCTGCTGTATACCCTGTTCTAATCCCTTCAATATTCCCTGCTCTTCAAGCCACTCAGCAACAGTCCCCATTGTTTTCTCCTTCGGCAAGCGCCTTCCCAGTTCACGGTAGAATATTTTCGGCTGGTCAGTATGACCACGCAGCAGCATATAGTTTACCAGCGTGATTAATTGACTTTCGGTAGTGTACTCCGCGCTTAAAAGGGTGACCAGATCCTCCAGCATTTTCATTAAGTCGCGCTGGCGAATATGTTTTTGCAGCAGTTCGAGTATGGCCACGCGGCGATGCTGCATAATTTCATCGTCCGGTATGGTGGTAATGTCCACCAGCGGGAAAGGTTCGCTGTAAAGGCGTCGCGCCAGTTCCGGCGAGGCAAACATATCCATCCAGCACATCGAGTAGGGGTAAGGCGATGTTTTTCCCTGGTAGAAAAGGATAGGTACCACCAGCGGTAACTGCTGAAACCCCGCTTCGAGATGGCGGTGCATCGCGGCAATCGCATAGCGCATCATCCGAAAGGCAATTTTCTTGCTCGGCGTGCTCTGGTGCTCTATCAAAATATGCAGATAACCTGGATGTCCCTGCATCGATACGGAGTAAAGCACGTCAGAGTACTGCTCCTGTAAACTCTCTTCGACAAAATTTCCGGATTCCAGCGTGAGCGTACTCAGATCGCAAATCGCTTTGATTTCCTCCGGCAAGTGAATATCCAGAAAATCTCGTGCTGTATCGGTGTGCGTCAAAAAATTTTTGAATACCGCATCATGCGGCATAGTGGCGACTGTTTCCATTTTCCCGACCTTTGCTATTCATCCTGTGCGCGCAGTATCGCTGGAACCACTGCGCGGCGTCAGCCAGGTATTGTTAGCACCTCGAGCAGGCTCGGGATAAAAATCAAAGGCATACATTCATTACCGTCAGTTTCTCGCAGCTGTACGCAAACTGTGCGAAGAAACGACACCAGATGAGTAGACACCCAACAAAAATCGGGCAATACTGCCAGGAATTTCCTGAAGCTGATATTCACATCAGCTTTGTTATCGTTATGGTAGAAAGGTAGAAGTTATGATTCGCACTATGCTGCAAGGTAAGCTCCATCGCGTCAAAGTGACCCAGGCTGACCTGCACTACGAAGGCTCTTGCGCCATTGACCAGGATTTTCTCGACGCAGCCGGTATTCTTGAAAACGAAGCCATTGATATCTGGAACGTGACCAATGGTAAGCGTTTTTCCACTTACGCGATCGCGGCAGAGCGCGGTTCCCGCATCATCTCCGTCAACGGTGCGGCAGCACACTGCGCCGAAGTGGGCGATATTGTGATCATCGCAAGCTTCGTCACCATGCCGGATGAAGAGGCCCGCACCTGGCGTCCGAAAGTCGCTTACTTTGAAGGCGACAACGAGATGAAACGCACCGCGAAAGCGATTCCGGTTCAGGTTGCCTGATTGCCCTACCCCTGCGGCTGGTTGCTGACCAGCCGCGACATCGTCTCCAGTGAATCCGTTCTTAAGATGTAGAGTCGTTTTAACAGGAACGGATTATCCCCCGGCTTCACCTTCCCTTTCACCGTCGTCACCGCCAGATGGAACCCTGCGTCGTTTGCCGCTTGTACCGCCGTGGCGTTATAGCCGCCAAAGGGGTAAGAGAGATACAGCACGTGCGGGTTGAACTGCGCCAGCGCCCGGCGCGAGCGTTTAAAGTCGAACAGAATATTGTGATAACTGCGGCTCAACAATATCGGATGACGAGAGTAATCAACACGATGCAGGAAGTGGGTATGTGACTGAAAATCAAACACATCCTTAATACCGCGCAGTTCAGAAATACTCATAAACTGTAGCGATTTCGGGTCCCACTTTTGCGGATGCGCTTTGATGCGTGACGAGATAATAAACGCGGTCGCCTTAAAATTGTACTGTTTCAGCACCGGATACGCATAGCGGCTGACCGATTTCAGGCCATCATCAAAAGTGATCACCACCGCCCGCGCCGGAAGATTCATTTTGTTACGCACGTAGCCTTCCAGTTGATACATACTCAGAGTGGTATAGCCCCTGTCGCGCAGCCAGGTCATCTGGTTGTTGAAAGCACGCACCGAGGTGGTGGTGGAGGTGTGGCGGAAGCGCGTATTTTCTTCATCGCGCAGGATGTGATGATAGGTCAGCATCGGGATGCCGTTGTCCAGCTGTGCATCCAGCGAACTGACGTAGGCCAGCCGATTGCCAATGCGGATTTGATACCAGGTTTGATTCAGGCGCCCCTTTAGCGCGTTCAGAATCGGATAACGCAGATTCTCCGCCAGCGTACCAAACGGCGCGCTTCCCGCGTCCGGCGCGTTATACACCGGCGTATCTTTCCAGGTAATCAGGTTCTGATTGCTGGAGGGGCGATGCAAATCCCCCAGCCCGTCCTCGACGCGCTGCCGCCCCTGTACCAGTTCAAGATGATCTTTATCGATAAATCCGGTACCGAACCCGAAGCGAAACTCATAGTAATCCGCCGCCGTGGACACCACATCGAGGATTTGCCCGGCGCGAATATTGCCCACCGTAATGACACGATCCCCAACCTGCGCCCAAACAGCCGCATCTTCAGTGGTTTGCATATAGCGAGGAGGAAGCCCTTGTGGGGCTGTCAGAGCAGCAGCCGCGTTGCCGGAAAGCAACAACGTCAGCACGAATACAAAGCGCATCAACATGGATAAGAACCGCAGCAAAAAACTGTCGCTATTGTAACAAAAGCGACATCAATAACTACGGTTAATATTTATACGCATCATGCAGCAGGACAAAGGGAGGATTCTTTTGCTGCTGGTGCCAAAGACTGCTGACGCCTGCCGGGCCGCGATCGACAATCGCATTACGAAAAGCCTCGCTGCTGAGTGTTTCCCGCAAAGGATAGTACTGAGCGAGTAAGGGGAAATCGATGCCGGAAATCACTTCACAGCGATCGTGCTTATGGCTCATCAAAGCCGCAACGCGATAAGGTGCTGCACCGGTTTTATCGGTCAGGAAAATGACGCCATCGCCGGAATCGGCCTGATGCAAAGCATCACACATCATACGGCTGAGCATATTAGAGCTCATTCCGCGCCAGTAATTCACCGCCCGGCACTGAGCCAGCGGGCCAAACTTTTTCTCCAGACGCTCCAGCAGTTCCTCTGCTTTATCGTCATGACAGGCGATTACCCAACCTAACATTGCTGCTTACCTCCCTGGCAAAAGCATACTGTAGCGGGAATAACGCGAGATATCGGTGATAACGCTCTAATTTTTCCCCCGGAAGCTCCGGGGGAATGGCGTATCAGCTACGCAGGCCACGCCCACGCTGAATCAAATACCAGCAGAGCATGTAGAAGGCGACGATAAAGATCACCAGCACGCCGAAAGTGGTCACCAGCGGCACATCATGGATGCCGAGGAATCCGTAGCGGAAACCGCTGATCATGTAGACGATCGGGTTCAAATGCGACAGCCCCTGCCAGAACGGCGGCAGCAGCGTCAGAGAGTAGAACACCCCGCCAAGATAGGTCAGCGGCGTCAGCACAAAGGTCGGGATCAGGCTGATGTCATCAAAGGTTTTCGCAAAGACCGCATTTAGCAGGCCCGCCAGCGAGAACAGCACCGCTGTCAGAATCAGCGTTAGCGCGACAAATACCCATGAATGTACCTGGAATGGCACAAAGAACAGGGAGATTGCGGTCACCAGAATCCCGACACAGAGACCACGCGCCACGCCGCCGCCGACATAACCGGCGATGATCACATGCGTCGGTACGGGTGCCACCAGCAACTCTTCAATATTGCGCTGGAACTTCGCGCTAAAGAATGAAGAGGCGACGTTGGCATAGGCGTTAGTGATAACAGACATCATGATCAGCCCCGGCACAATAAACTGCATATAGCTAAAGCCGTGCATTTCACCGATACGCGAGCCAATCAGGTTACCGAAGATAATAAAGTAGAGGGTCATGGTGATGACCGGCGGCACCAGCGTTTGCACCCAGATGCGCATGAAACGGTGGATCTCTTTCGCCCAGATGCTTTTCAGCGCCACCCAATAAAGCTGCATCATGCCTGCTCTCCTTGTTTTTCATGGACCAGCGAGACAAACAGCTCTTCCAGTCGGTTCGCTTTGTTACGCATACTTAATACCTGAATGCCCTGCGCGCTAAGCTGAGCGAATACGCTGTTGATCCCCTGCTCACGCAGCACTTCCACTTCTAACGTTGAGGTGTCGACCAGTCGATACTGATAGCCTTCGAGCGTCGGCAGCGGGCTCTTCGGCGCTAAATCCAGAATGAAGGTTTCCGATTTCAGTTTAGAAAGCAGATTCTTCATCGAGGTATTTTCCACCAGCGTACCGTGCTGAATGATGCCGATGTTGCGGCACAGCATTTCAGCTTCTTCCAGGTAGTGAGTGGTAAGAATGATTGTGGTGCCTTTGTCGTTTAAATCCTTCAAAAAGCCCCACATTGAGCGGCGAAGTTCGATATCCACGCCCGCCGTCGGTTCATCAAGAATCAGCAGTTTTGGCTCGTGCATCAACGCGCGGGCAATCATCAAACGACGCTTCATCCCACCGGACAACATACGCGCACGTTCGTTACGCTTTTCCCACAGATCGAGCTGTTTTAAATACTTTTCGCTGCGTTCAATGGCATCTTTATGTTCAACACCATAATAGCCCGCCTGATGCACCACAATCTGCTGCACGGTTTCAAACGGGTTGAAGTTAAACTCCTGCGGCACCAGGCCTAGCTGGCGTTTGGCGTTGACCACATCTTTTTGCAGATCGTAGCCAAACACGCTCACAGATCCCGACGATTTGTTCACCAGCGAACTGATGATGCCGATAGTGGTCGATTTACCCGCACCGTTCGGCCCGAGCAGCGCGTAGAAGTCTCCGGCTTCCACTTGCAGGTCGATTCCGCGCAGTGCCTGGACGCCCCCAGGATAGGTTTTTTTAAGCTGTTTTAGTTCCAGTGCAATGGTCATTGAATATCTCTTTTGAATTCTTGCGTTCAATGTATGGTTTTAAAAAAAGTCGAGTTGACCTATATTAGCGCAACGCACTTACTTGGTTACAGGTCGTTAACCTCCATGAAAGACATAGATACACTCATCAGCAACAATGAACTATGGTCAAAAATGCTGGTGGAAGAGGACCCCGGATTTTTCGAGAAACTGGCGCAAGCGCAGAAACCGCGCTTTCTATGGATTGGATGTTCCGACAGCCGCGTTCCCGCCGAACGTTTAACCGGCCTTGAGCCGGGCGAATTATTTGTTCACCGAAATGTTGCCAACCTGGTCATTCACACCGATTTGAACTGCCTCTCCGTGGTTCAGTACGCGGTGGATGTGCTGGAAGTTGAGCACATCATCATTTGCGGCCACTACGGCTGCGGCGGTGTTCAGGCAGCGGTTGAAAACCCGGAGCTCGGCCTTATCAACAACTGGTTACTGCACATTCGCGATATCTGGTTCAAACACAGTTCACTGTTAGGCGAAATGCCGCAGGAGCGCCGTCTGGACACGCTTTGCGAACTGAACGTAATGGAACAGGTGTATAACCTGGGTCACTCTACCATTATGCAGTCAGCGTGGAAACGTGGGCAGAAAGTGACGGTTCACGGCTGGGCCTACGGTATTCACGACGGCCTGCTGCGCGATCTCGATGTGACGGCAACCAACCGCGAAACCCTGGAGCAGCGCTATCGCCACGGGATTTCCAACCTCAAGCTGAAACACGCTAACCACAAGTAACATCTGTTAAAAAGCCGGGCGGCGTCATTGCCTCACCCGGCTCAGGACAGGTTGGTTGAATAAGCGAGGCGCCATCAGGCGTTTCGCTTTTTTATTACTCGTCCAGCAGGACCACTTTCCCGACATACGGCAGATGGCGATAACGCTGTGCGTAATCGATACCATAACCCACCACAAACTCGTCTTCAATGGCAAAGCCCACGTACTCAACCGGCACGTTCACTTCGCGGCGGGACGGTTTATCCAGCAGCGTACAGATAGCCAGTGATTTCGGCCCACGCAGGCTGAGAATTTCGCGTACTTTCGACAGCGTATTCCCGGAGTCGATGATGTCTTCCACGATTAAAACATCTTTACCGCGAATGTCTTCATCCAGGTCTTTAAGGATCTTCACGTCACGGGTGGTGGACATACCGCTGCCGTAGCTGGAAGCCGTCATAAAATCGACTTCGTGGGAGACATGCACTTCACGGCACAGGTCAGCCATGAACATAAATGAGCCGCGCAGCAAACCCACTAACACCATTTCACTGCCACTGTCTTTATAGTGCTCAGTAATCTGACGGCCCAATTCAGCGATACGCGCTTTGATCTCCGCTTCCGGGATCATCACTTCCACAGTATGTTTCATAAAACTAACCATATGATTTTATAGGTAAATCTTTCGACCCCCCGGCGCTACGCCCGGACGTCGTTCGGCAAGCGCGACAGTATACCAGCAAATCGATTTCTCCGCTGAATTGGATAATAAAGCAAATTTTGTGATACCCGTCACACTTGTTAAATCCTATAATCAATTGAAAGCAATAATTAACAAACTGACGCGAGTATTCTCTATGGCAGAAACAAATTCACAACAACCACGATTACTCGTGGTGCTCACGGCCGTTTTTGCGGCTATCTGTGGGCTCTATCTTCTCATCGGAGGAGGCTGGCTGGTCGCCATTGGCGGCTCCTGGTACTACCCTATTGCAGGTCTGGTGATGCTGGCCGTTGCAGCGATGCTGTGGCGCGGCAAGCGTGCGGCGCTTTGGTTATATGCGGCTTTCCTGCTGGCGACCATGATTTGGGGCGTTTGGGAAGTCGGCTTTGACTTCTGGGCGCTGACCCCCCGCAGCGATATTCTGGTCTTCTTCGGTATCTGGCTGATTCTGCCCTTTGTCTGGCGTCGCTTGATTATCCCTTCCGGCGGGGCCGTTGCCGCGCTGGTTGTCGCGCTGCTGATTAGCGGCGGCATCCTGACCTGGGCTGGCTTCAATGACCCGCAGGAAGTGAACGGTACGCTGAGTGCTGATGCAACCCCAGCCGAGCCGATTTCCACCGTGGCCGATCAAGACTGGCCAGCCTATGGTCGTAATCAGGAAGGCCAGCGTTTCTCCCCCCTCAAGCAGATCAACGCCGAGAACGTTCACAAGTTAAAAGAAGCCTGGGTTTTCCGCACGGGTGACCTGAAGCGCGAAGACGATCCGGGTGAGCTGACCAACGAAGTGACGCCGATTAAAGTCGGCAACATGCTTTATCTCTGTACCGCCCACCAGCGTCTGTTCGCGCTTGATGCGGCCACCGGGAAAGAGAAGTGGCATTTCGACCCACAACTGAATTCCAATTCCAGCTTCCAGCACGTCACCTGCCGTGGTGTTTCATACCACGAAGCGCGCGCTGAAACAGCGAGCCCGGAAGTGGTAGCCGACTGTCCACGTCGTATCATTCTGCCTGTGAATGATGGTCGTCTGTTTGCGGTCAACGCTGAAACCGGCAAGCTGTGCGAAACCTTTGCCAACAAAGGTATCCTCAACCTGCAAACCAACATGCCGGATACCACACCGGGCCTGTATGAACCGACCTCTCCACCGATTATTACCGATAAAACTATCGTGATAGCTGGTTCGGTGACCGATAACTTCTCAACCCGTGAAACCTCCGGCGTTATTCGCGGTTTTGATGTCAACACGGGCAAACTGCTGTGGGCCTTTGATCCGGGCGCGAAAGATCCGAACGCTATACCGTCGGATGAACACACCTTCACCTTCAACTCACCAAACTCGTGGGCCCCTGCGGCCTATGACGCGAAGCTGGATCTGGTCTATCTGCCGATGGGCGTAACCACCCCGGATATCTGGGGCGGCAACCGTACGCCGGAACAGGAACGCTATGCCAGCTCCATCGTGGCGCTGAACGCCACTACCGGCAAACTGGTGTGGAGTTACCAGACCGTTCACCACGATCTGTGGGATATGGATATGCCGTCCCAGCCGACGCTGGCGGATATCACCGTGAAAGGCGAGAAAGTGCCGGTGATTTACGCTCCGGCGAAAACCGGCAACATCTTTGTGCTCGATCGCCGTAACGGCGAACTGGTTGTTCCGGCTCCGGAAAAACCGGTTCCACAGGGCGCGGCGAAAGGCGATTACGTCACCAAAACGCAGCCGTTCTCTGAACTGAGCTTCCGTCCGAAGAAAGATTTGACCGGCGCGGATATGTGGGGCGCCACCATGTTCGACCAACTGGTGTGCCGCGTGATGTTCCACCAGATGCGCTATGAAGGCATCTTCACCCCGCCGTCTGAGCAGGGCACGCTGGTGTTCCCAGGTAACCTGGGGATGTTCGAGTGGGGCGGTATCTCCGTGGATCCAAACCGTCAGGTCGCCATTGCCAACCCAATGGCGCTGCCGTTTGTCTCTAAACTGATCCCGCGCGGCCCAGGCAACCCGATGGAGCCGCCAAAAGACGCGAAAGGCAGCGGTACCGAAGCCGGTATTCAGCCGCAGTACGGCGTGCCGTTCGGCGTTACGCTGAACCCGTTCCTGTCGCCGTTTGGTCTGCCGTGCAAACAGCCGGCCTGGGGTTACATCTCAGCGCTGGATCTGAAAACCAACGAAGTCGTGTGGAAAAAACGTATCGGTACCCCGCAGGACAGCATGCCGTTCCCGATGCCGGTTCCGGTGCCGTTTAATATGGGGATGCCAATGCTGGGCGGGCCTATCTCCACCGCCGGTAACGTTCTGTTCATCGCGGCAACCGCCGATAACTATCTGCGCGCGTACAACATGAGCAACGGTGAAAAACTGTGGCAGGGCCGTTTACCGGCAGGCGGTCAGGCGACGCCGATGACCTATGAAGCGAATGGCAAGCAGTATGTTGTCATCTCCGCAGGCGGTCATGGTTCATTTGGTACGAAGATGGGCGACTATATTGTCGCGTATGCGTTGCCGGAAGATGTGAAGTAATACATATTGCCGGGGGCGCTGCGCCCCCGGCTTCTTTCTTATACCGTAAACCCTAACATCATCCCCGTATCTTCATGCTCCAGCAGATGACAGTGCGCCATGTAGGGGTACTCTTTCGGCGCATCGTGGTCAAACTTCACTAACACCTCGCTGACATCCCCCTCCACGCGAACCGTGTCTTTCCAACCTGCACGATGGGTCGCAGGCGGCTTGCCGTTTTCCGACACAATGCGGAACTGGGTCCCGTGAATGTGGAACGGGTGCAGCATCATGTCGCCCTTGCCCGAGATAAACCAGCGCTCATACTGCCCTTTACTGGCGGCAAACATCGGCGTGTTCATGTCGAACGCTTTGCCGTTAATACGGTTGGCATTGTGGAAGTCAAACTCTCCGCCGCCATGATTCATATTCCCCATGTTGCCATGATTCATATGCCCGTGGCCCATCATCTCGCCGTGACGCATATTCCCCATCGCGCCCGTACCGTATTTCTCCATCAGTGCCTGCATACCCATCATATCGAGCATCGGGTCCATAGAAAGCTGGAGCCTGCGTTCGGTCAGGGCGTCTAATGACGGCAGAGCAGGCAGTGATGACAGCATATCCGGCAACTCACCCGATGCGTTGATGGTGACCGGCTGTACACGCAGAACCGGATGCGCTTTATCGAATGGCGCAACGGCCATTCCCATCTGATTGACCGGCAGCGTGACGATATCAAACGGCTTCCCGTCGCGGGTCTCGACCAGCACTTCAAAACGTTCACCCATCAGCATCGGCAATTCCGTCACTTTGACAGGTTCGGCCAACAAACCGCCGTCGCTTGCCACCACATACAGCGGGCGGTTGTCGCTGGCAGCAATAGTCAGGGAACGCGCGTTACAACCGTTAAGCAGGCGCAGGCGCAGCCAGCCGCGCGGTGCGGCGTGCTGCGGGTAGATGGCGCCATTGGTCAGCAGCGTGTCGCCAAACCAACCGACGGCGGCAGTCATTACATTGAGCTGATAGTCAATTTCACCGTCGGCGCTGAATTTTTTATCCTGAATAACGACCGGCACATCATCGATACCCCACTGTTTTGGCAGCATCAGACGACGAATATCGTCATCCTCAATCAAGACCAGCCCCGCCAGCCCCATCGCTACCTGATGCCCCGTTTTGCCATGCTGATGCGGGTGGAACCAGCAGGTTGCCGCACGTTGATCGGGCGTGAAGGTCACCGTACGCTGACCGCCAGGTTTAATGATGCCCTGCGGGCCGCCGTCTACCTCACCGGGTACTTCAAGGCCGTGCCAGTGAACGGTGGTCTCTTCCGCCAGTTGGTTATGAATATTGACGGTGATGGGTTTACCCTTCGTCAACTGAATCGCCGGGCCCAGTAAGTTACCGTTATAACCCCATGTCGTGGCGCTTTTCGCACCAAACTGCGTTTTCCCCGCCTGAACGGTGAGCGTCACCTGGCTGCGCGCATCGGCGGCGAGCAACGCGGGGATGGGAAGTGCGGGACGATCGGCGGCGAAAACTGCGCGGCTCCAGAGCGGTAATGCGCTTGCCACGCTGACGGCGGCGCTCAATTTTAGAAATTCACGACGGTGCATCATTACATCCTTTTGCTGGCTGCGGGTGAATATTTGAGCTTAAACCCTACCCTTGCGGTAAGGTCAAGTAAGAAGCGTTGAAAAAGGCTCTGCGTCCCGTCTGGAAGTGTGCTAACGTTGAATCTCGACGAGGTAAGGTAGAAGAAATGAAGACGTTTTTCCGTACAATGCTGCTTGGATGTCTGTTAGCCACGTCCAGCCACAGCTATGCATTAAGCGAGTCTGAAGCAGAAGACATGGCCGATCTCACTGCGGTGTTTGTGTTCCTGAAAAACGACTGTGGTTACCAAAATCTACCGAATGGCCAGATTCGTCGTGCCCTCGTTTTCTTTGCCCAGCAAAATCAGTGGGATCTCAGCAACTACGATACCTTCGACATGAAATCGCTTGGCGAAGACAGCTATCGCGATCTCAGCGGTATTGGCATCCCGACGGCGAAAAAATGCAAATCGCTGGCTCGCGACTCCCTGAGCCTGCTCGCCTACGTGAAGTAACTCTCTCTACCTTCCGGCTGAAAAAACGACCGTGCGCCCACGGTCATTGTTAGCTATGATGTTGCGCCTGTTTCAAAGGTGTTAACAATGGAGGGGTCAAGCGATGTCCGATAACACCGTGTGGCATGAAACGCTGCATGACCAGTTTGGTCAGTACTTTGCCGTGGATAACGTGCTTTATCATGAGAAAACCGATCACCAGGATTTGATCATTTTCGAGAACGCCGCCTTTGGCCGCGTAATGGCGCTGGACGGCGTGGTGCAAACCACCGAGCGCGATGAGTTTATCTATCACGAAATGATGACCCACGTTCCGCTGCTGGCCCACGGCCAGGCGAAGCATGTACTGATTATCGGCGGCGGCGATGGCGCGATGCTGCGTGAAGTCAGCCGTCATAAGAATATTGAAACCATCACCATGGTGGAAATCGACGCAGGCGTAGTCTCCTTCTGTCGCCAGTATCTCCCCAATCACAATGCCGGTGCCTATGACGACCCGCGCTTTACGCTGGTGATTGATGATGGCGTGAATTTCGTCACTCAAACGGCGAAAACCTTCGACGTGATTATCTCCGACTGCACTGACCCGATTGGCCCCGGCGAAAGCCTGTTCACCTCGGCGTTCTATGAAGGCTGCAAACGCTGCCTGAACCCCGGCGGTGTCTTTGTGGCACAAAACGGCGTTTGCTTCCTCCAGCAGGATGAAGCCCTCGACAGCCATCGCAAACTGAGCCACTACTTTGCGGATGTCAGTTTCTATCAGGCGGCAATTCCTACCTATTACGGCGGCATTATGACCTTCGCCTGGGCGACCGATAACCCTGCACTGCGTCATTTATCGACTGAGATTATCCAGGCGCGCTTCCACACCGCGAAGCTTGCGTGTCGCTACTACAACCCGGCTATTCACACCGCATCGTTCGCGCTGCCGCAATATCTACATGACGCACTGTCCGCACAGTGACGCTAAGGGGGTGAGGAAAATTGAAAAAACTGAAGCTGCACGGCTTTAACAACCTGACCAAAAGCCTGAGTTTTTGTATTTACGATATCTGCTATGCAAAAACCGCAGAAGAGCGCGATGGCTACATCGCCTATATCGATGAACTCTACAATGCCAATCGTCTGACCGAGATCCTGTCAGAAACCTGTTCCATCATCGGCGCGAACATTCTCAACATCGCCCGTCAGGATTACGAACCGCAGGGCGCGAGCGTCACCATTCTGGTGAGCGAAGAACCCGTCGACCCAAAACTGATTGATAAAACCGAGCACCCCGGCCCGCTGCCCGAAGCCGTGGTGGCGCATCTCGATAAGAGCCACATCTGCGTACACACCTACCCAGAAAGCCACCCGGAAAGCGGGCTGTGTACCTTCCGAGCGGATATCGAAGTCTCGACCTGCGGCGTCATTTCACCGCTGAACGCGCTGAACTACCTCATCCACCAGTTGGAATCCGATATTGTCACCATTGATTATCGCGTGCGCGGTTTCACCCGCGATATCAACGGCATGAAGCACTTTATCGATCATGAGATTAATTCGATTCAGAATTTTATGTCGGATGACATGAAGTCGCTGTATGACATGGTTGACGTGAATGTGTATCAGGAGAACATCTTCCACACCAAGATGATGCTTAAAGAGTTCGACCTGAAACACTACATGTTCCACACAAAACCGGAAGATTTAACCGACACCGAGCGCGAAGAAATTACCGCTGCGCTATGGAAGGAGATGCGCGAGATTTATTACGCGCGCAATATTGCCTGAACACAGAGCAACCATCCGGCCTACAGCCACGTTGGGTTTGTAGGCCGGACAAACGAAGCGCCATCCGGCAATGCTTACCGCTGCTTCAGAAAATCGCGATACGCCGCCACCACCTGTAAAAAATCTTCGACGCCGCACAGGGATAAACTCTCTTCGTCGTAGTAGTTCATCCCCTCTTCCATTTCATCGCCGGTGAACTCCAGCTGGTTTGCGCGGATCATCACCTCTTCGCCATCCAGCCACAGCGTGTATTCGTGGCCTGCCCGCTGCCAGGAGCGCTCACTGCCTTTGACTGCGCTCGCCGCCTCTTCGACTTCATCCAACAGCGCCAGATTCTCTTTTACTTCTTCATTAAACCAGTGACCGACCACTTCGTGGCCCATCGACATACGCACCTTTACCCCTCCGGTAACATCGCGCAGAAATTCGTAATCCATAATCATCTTCCTCTGCAAAGGCAATGCGTCAGCGCTGCATTGTACCCATGCTGTAATTATCGCAGTCGACAGGAAGAATAAAAGCGGAGCGGGTTGAAGGAATGGAAATAAAGTGCCTCTCTGTGGCGAAAAGAGAGGCGATGGGTCAACTTCTGAGCATAACGGTGCCGGATGGCGCTACGGGTACTTTTTGTAGGCCGGATAAGGCGCAGCCGCCATCCGGCAAAAAAAAGCCACTTCCAAAGAAGTGGCTTTTCACCGCAGGCTAAAACCTTAAACCGCAGTCTGGAAAATCACCCCGTCCGCTTTCTCGGTGTACTGAGAAAGCTGATCGAAGTTCAGATAGCGATAGGTGTCGACAGCGGTTTTATCCACCTGTGCAACGTAGGTCTGATACTCGTCCGGCGTCGGCAGTTTGCCAATCAGCGCGGCAACAGCGGCCAGTTCCGCAGAAGCCAGGAAGACGTTCGCGCCGGTACCCAGACGGTTCGGGAAGTTACGGGTCGAGGTGGAAACCACCGTCGCGCCGTCTGCTACACGCGCCTGGTTACCCATGCACAGTGAACAGCCCGGGATCTCGATACGCGCACCGCTCTTACCGAAGACGCTGTAGTAGCCCTCTTCCGTCAGTTGCGCGGCATCCATACGGGTTGGCGGAGCCACCCACAGGCGCGTTGGCAGTTGACCTTTGTGGGCATCCAGCAGTTTACCGGCAGCACGGAAGTGACCGATGTTGGTCATGCAGGAGCCGATAAACACTTCGTCGATCTTCTCGCCCTGCACGTCAGAGAGCAGACGCGCGTCGTCCGGATCGTTCGGCGCGCACAGAATCGGCTCTTTGATATCGGCCAGATCGATGTCGATCACCGCCGCGTATTCTGCATCTGCATCACCTTCCAGCAGCTCAGGATTCGCCAGCCATTTTTCCATGCCCTGAACACGACGTTCCAGCGTACGACGATCGCCATAACCTTCGGCAATCATCCACTTCAGCAGAACGATGTTGGAGTTCAGGTACTCAATAATCGGTTCTTTGTTCAGCTTGATGGTACAACCCGCAGCGGAACGCTCAGCAGACGCATCGGTCAGTTCGAACGCTTGCTCGACTTTCAGATCCGGCAGACCTTCAATTTCAAGGATGCGGCCAGAGAAGATGTTTTTCTTACCTTTCTTCTCAACGGTCAGCAGACCTTGTTTGATGGCATACAGCGGAATGGCGTGAACCAGGTCGCGCAGAGTAATACCAGGCTGCATTTTGCCTTTGAAGCGCACCAGAACGGATTCCGGCATATCCAGCGGCATGACGCCAGTTGCAGCAGCAAACGCCACCAGACCGGAGCCCGCCGGGAAGGATATACCAATCGGGAAACGGGTATGGGAGTCACCACCTGTACCCACGGTGTCCGGCAGCAGCATACGGTTCAGCCAGGAGTGGATGACGCCATCGCCCGGACGCAGCGACACGCCGCCACGGTTCATGATGAAGTCCGGCAGAGTGTGGTGCGTGGTGACGTCAACCGGCTTCGGATACGCCGCAGTGTGACAGAAAGACTGCATCACCAGGTCAGCCGAGAAGCCCAGGCACGCCAGGTCTTTCAGCTCATCACGGGTCATTGGGCCGGTGGTGTCCTGAGAACCAACAGAAGTCATCTTCGGTTCGCAGTATGCGCCCGGACGAATGCCTTTCACGCCACAGGCGCGGCCAACCATTTTCTGCGCCAGCGAGTAGCCACGGTCGCTTTCCGCCACGTCTTTCGCCTGACGGAACACATCGCTATGCGGCAGGCCGAGAGATTCACGCGCTTTGGTAGTCAGACCGCGACCGATGATCAGCGGGATACGACCACCAGCACGCACTTCATCAATCAGCACGTCGGTTTTCAGTTCAAAGCTTGCCAGCAGTGCGCCGGTTTCGTGGTTACGCACTTCGCCTTTGAACGGGTAAACGTCAATCACGTCGCCCATGTTCAGGTCATTTACGTCCACTTCAATTGGCAGTGCGCCCGCATCTTCCATGGTGTTGAAGAAGATAGGTGCAATTTTGCCGCCCAGGCACAGACCGCCGCCGCGCTTGTTCGGCACATGCGGGATATCGTCACCCATGAACCACAGCACGGAGTTGGTCGCGGATTTACGCGAAGAACCGGTACCGACAACATCGCCCACGTAAGCCAGCGGGAAACCTTTCTGTTGCAGAGCTTCGATTTGTTTGATCGGGCCAACGACGCCTGGTTGATCCGGTTCGATCCCTTCACGGGCGTTTTTCAGCATCGCCAGCGCGTGCAGCGGGATATCCGGGCGCGACCACGCATCCGGTGCCGGAGAGAGGTCATCGGTGTTGGTTTCACCGGTCACTTTGAAGACGGTAACGGTAATTTTTTCAGCCAGCGGCGGACGGCTCAGGAACCATTCGGCATCAGCCCAGGACTGAATCACCTGCTTCGCGTAAGCGTTGCCCGCTTTCGCTTTCTCTTCTACATCGTAGAAGTTATCGAACATCAGCAGGGTGTGGGAGAGCGCTTTGGCAGCAATCGGCGCCAGTTTCGCATCGTCCAGCGCGTCGATCAGCGGATGAATGTTGTAGCCGCCCTGCATGGTGCCCAGCAGTTCAATAGCTTTTTCAGGAGTGATCAGCGGGGAAGTCGCTTCGCCTTTGGCGACAGCAGCAAGGAATCCGGCTTTGACGTAAGCAGCTTCATCAACGCCCGGCGGTACACGGTTAATCAACAGGTCTAACAGGAATTCTTCTTCGCCAGCAGGCGGGTTCTTCAGCAGCTCAACCAGCGCGGCCATTTGGGTTGCGTCCAGGGGTTTAGCAACAATCCCTTCGGCTGCACGCTCAGCTACGTGCTCACGGTATTCTTTTAGCACGACGGTATCTCCTCGCTCTCATTGTCATATGCGGTCGGCTCTTCTTCACGCTCCTGTGAGACAGCAGTTTGTAGGGGGTATGCCGGATACCGCAATGGGCAGAATAGCAGGATTTTAGAGAGGTGTTAATCTGTTTACAAAAAAGCAACATAAAATATTGGCTGAATCGTTAAGGATGGTCTATAAACAGTACCCTTCCCTTAAACGGGGAATTTTTAGCTGCAATGTTTGCTCACATAATTCCCTGCCTTGATTATTCATCTGTGCAATTTATCCCAAGATTAGTCAAAAATTAAACTATCGTCTCTTTATACTCACGCTTCATCGTACCTGCCGAATGCAGGCGCTTCGACCTGACGATTTCTTCCGAAATCGGGAGTATAAATATGAATCTGCCCTTTAAGCCTCATGTGCTCGCGCTGATATGCAGCGCGGGATTGCTTGCTGCTGCCGGTACGCTGTACGTTAAAAGCCGCACGCCAGAAGTACCTGCGCCCGTGCCCGCAACAGCCGTTGCCACACCGGTGACCACGCCCGCGCCGGAAGCCGCACCTGAGGTGAAAACCACCTATACCCCCGCGCAAATAAACCAGTGGGTCGCGCCGATTGCGCTCTACCCTGATGCCCTGCTGTCGCAGGTGTTGATGGCCGCCACCTATCCGGCGAACGTGGTTCAGGCGGTGCAGTGGTCGAAGGATCATCCGTCCCTGCAAGGTGATGCCGCCATTCAGGGCGTGTCGGATCAGCCGTGGGATGCCAGCGTTAAATCGCTGGTCGCCTTCCCAACGTTGATGACCATGATGGGTCAGGACCCGGTGTGGGTAGAAAATCTGGGGAATGCTTTCCTGGCGCAGCCGCAGGATGTCATGAACGCCGTACAGCAGTTGCGTGCGCTGGCGCAGCAAACCGGCTCGTTAAAATCGACGCCGCAACAAACTGTCACCAGCGTGCCGAAAACGGTGGTGGACCCGGCCTCAACCTCTGCGCCAGCCACACAATCGACTGTGCAAAAATCGGCTCCGGCATCGTCGTCAACGGTGATTAAAATCGAGCCTGCCGACCCGCAGGTGGTGTACGTACCAAGCTACAACCCGTCAACGGTGTACGGCACCTGGCCGACGCCCGCCTACCCGCCCGTTTATATTCCACCTTCTCCCGGCGAAGAGTTTACCAATAGCCTGGTGAAAGGCTTTGGCTACAGTTTGGGCGTCGCCACCACCTATGCGCTGTTCAGCAATATCGACTGGGACGATGACGACGACCATCATCATCACCATGACGATGATGATTACCACCGGGACGGTTATAACCATAATGGCGATAACATCAATATTAATGTCAATAATTTCAATCACATCACGGG
The DNA here is from genome assembly GCF_021172065.1 of Pseudocitrobacter corydidari. Taxonomy (NCBI): domain Bacteria; kingdom Pseudomonadati; phylum Pseudomonadota; class Gammaproteobacteria; order Enterobacterales; family Enterobacteriaceae; genus Pseudocitrobacter; species Pseudocitrobacter corydidari. Next base: position 2,978,072 of record NZ_CP087880.1, read on the forward strand.
TCAGAATTTAAACGGGCAAACCCTGCGCTGGCAGCATAATTCGGCGTACCGCAATCAGGTACCGTACCCTAATAACACCGTGGCAAATCAGTTCCACCGGACCAACGTACCGGGTGGCCTGAGCGCAACTCAAACGCCGGTGAACCGCGACAGCCAGCGCCAGGCGGCCATGGACAAACTGTCGCAGGGCGGCATTAAAACGCCGTCGCAGCCGATCGCCACCGCGCCAAAAGATGCGCAGCGTCAGGCCGCTTCAAAACAGCTACAGCAAATTGCCCAACGTGATAACTACCGTGGTTACGACACGCCGCGCACGTCCACTCAGCGTGAAGCATCAAGAGCGCAGATGCAGCAGCGGCTGAATAACAGCACGCCGGAACAACGCCAACAGCGCCAGGAAGCCGTGCAGCAGCGTCGCAACAGCACCACGCCGGAACAGCGCCAGCAACGCCATGAAGCGGTGCAGCAACGTCGCAGCAGTACTACGCCAGAGCAACGCAAGCAGCGGCAGGAAAACGTTCGCCAGCATGTGAATACGCGAAATGCGAACGTTTTTAGCGGCAACGAAAGCCGTGGGCCATCCTGGCAGCAGCAGGCGCAGCGCGGGCAGCAGAGCCGCAACGTTGTGCGTAGTAGCAACCGGGAAGCCGTTCGCGAACGTGCTGCCGGGCAGCGTGAATTCCACCGTCGATAAGAGAGCGCACTATGAAAAAGATCCTTCTCAGCACGCTGCTGTTCTCGCTTCCCCTGGTAAGTTTTGCCCAGCAGCAGTTTGCTAACCCGCTCGATGCCGCAACGGCTTTTGCCGACGCGGTGACCACCCGTAATGAACCGCAGCTTAACGCGCTGCTGGGCGATGACTGGCGGCACTTCTTACCACCTGATGGCGCTGACCCGGAAGCCGTCGCCCGCTTTGAGCGAGACTGGAAAATCAGCCACCGTATCGATCAACAAGGCGATACCGCCCATATCAATGTCGGTACTGACAGCTGGCAACTGCCTTTGCCTATCGTCAAAACCGAGGCAGGATGGCATTTTGATATGCAGGCGGCACAGGATGAAATCATTACCCGCACCATCGGGCGCAACGAGCTTTCGGCGATTGGCGCAATGCATGCCTACGTTGATGCGCAGGAAGATTATCACCTGAGAAAACAACGTTACGCCAGCAAGCTTATCAGCAGCGAAGGCCAGCAGGATGGACTTTACTGGCCGATGCAACCCGGCGAAGCACCAAGCCCGCTGGGGCCAGCGTTCAGCCCGGTAGCGCCGGGTGAAGGTTATCACGGCTACCGTTTTCGCATTATCGACAGTAACCAATCCGACGGTTTCGCGCTCATCGCCTGGCCGGTAGAGTATGGGGAAACGGGGGTGATGAGTTTTATCGTCAGTCAGGACGATCGGGTCTATCAGGCAGACTTCGGTGAGGAAACAGCGGAGAAAGTGGCGGCAATAACCCGCTTTGACGCGGCAGCGCCGTGGCAGCCGGAGGAGTAACAGACGCAAAAAAAGCGGCTGATTAGCCGCTTTTTATTTGCCGGATGGCGGCTGACGCCTTATCCGGCCTACCCATCGTAGGCCTGATAAGCGAAGCGCCATCAGGCACCGTCGCGCAGAAACTTACTTCTTCTTCGCTTTCGGGTTTGGCAGGTCGGTGATGCTACCTTCGTACACTTCTGCGGCCAGGCCAACAGATTCGTGCAGCGTCGGGTGAGCATGGATGGTCAGCGCGATGTCTTCCGCGTCACAACCCATCTCGATAGCCAGACCGATTTCGCCCAGCAGCTCGCCGCCGTTGGTGCCGACAATCGCACCACCGATAACACGGTGAGATTCTTTGTCGAAAATCAGTTTGGTCATACCGTCTGCGCAGTCGGAAGCGATAGCACGGCCAGAAGCAGCCCACGGGAAGGTGGCGGTTTCATAGCTAATGCCTTTCTCTTTCGCTTCTTTCTCAGTCAGGCCAACCCATGCCACTTCTGGTTCAGTGTAGGCAATGGATGGGATAACTTTCGGATCGAAGTAGTGTTTCTTACCGGCGATAACTTCAGCGGCAACGTGACCTTCGTGAACACCTTTGTGCGCCAGCATCGGCTGACCGACGATATCGCCGATAGCAAAGATGTGCGGCACGTTAGTGCGCAGCTGTTTGTCAACGCGGATGAAGCCACGGTCGTCCACTTCCACGCCTGCTTTGCCTGCGTCGAGGTTTTTACCGTTCGGTACACGGCCAATTGCCACCAGCACGGCATCGTAACGCTGTGCTTCAGAAGGCGCTTTTTTGCCTTCCATGGAAACGTAAATACCGTCTTCTTTCGCTTCAACGGCAGTCACTTTGGTTTCCAGCATCAGGTTGAATTTCTTGCTGATGCGTTTGGTGAAGACTTTCACCACGTCTTTGTCGGCAGCCGGGATAACCTGGTCGAACATTTCAACCACGTCAATCTCTGAACCCAGCGCATGGTACACAGTACCCATTTCCAGACCGATGATACCGCCGCCCATAACCAGCAGACGTTTCGGTACTTCTTTCAGTTCCAGCGCATCGGTGGAATCCCACACGCGCGGATCTTCATGAGGAATAAACGGCAGTTCGATCGGACGGGAACCCGCCGCGATGATCGCGTTGTCGAAGTTGATCACGGTTTTGCCGTTCTCGCCTTCCACTTCCAGGGTGTTGGCCCCGGTAAATTTACCCAGACCGTTAACCACTTTCACTTTACGGCCTTTAGCCATACCGGCCAGACCACCGGTCAGTTGGGTGATAACTTTTTCTTTCCAGGTACGAATCTTGTCGATATCGGTTTTCGGCTCGCCGAAGACGATACCGTGGTCAGCCAGTGCTTTGGCTTCTTCAATAACTTTTGCTACGTGCAGCAGTGCTTTAGAAGGGATACAGCCGACGTTCAGACAAACACCACCGAGGGTGCTGTAACGTTCTACGATGACGGTCTCCAGACCTAAATCCGCGCAACGGAAAGCAGCAGAGTAGCCTGCCGGGCCCGCCCCAAGTACCACGACCTGAGTTTTAATTTCAGTACTCATCATGACCTCTTAATTATTTCCGGCGGTCCTGGGTACTCTTGTCGCCCATATCCACCGGGACGTTCTATCCGCGTTTATATTACAAAATTGTTAACAATTTTGAAACAACAAACGGCAAACGATTTTGTCCTTTGTTGCTAATAACCCCAAAACTACGAAGAGATTATCAGAAAAAAGCCGGCCGTCAGGCCGGCTTTTTCGATTACATCACCAGGCGACGAATGTCAGACAGTGTGTTGTTGATGATGGTGATAAAGCGTGCACCATCAGCACCGTCGATCACGCGGTGGTCGAAGGAGAGAGAGATAGGCATCATCAGACGCGGTACAAACTCTTTCCCGTTCCATACCGGCTCCATCGCCGATTTGGAGACACCGAGGATAGCCACTTCCGGCGCGTTAACAATCGGTGCGAAGTGGGTCGTACCCAGGCCGCCGATGCTGGAGATAGTGAAGCAACCGCCCTGCATTTCGCCAGCCGTCAGCTTACCATCACGCGCTTTTTTGGAGATGGTGGTCAGTTCGCGAGACAGCTCGGTGATGCTCTTCTTGTTCACGTCTTTAAAGACCGGAACCACCAGGCCGTTCGGGGTATCAACCGCCACACCAATGTTGATGTATTTCTTCAGCGTCAGTTTCTGGCCATCTTCGGACAGAGAGCTGTTGAAGCGAGGCATCTGTTCCAGAGCCGCGGCAACCGCTTTCATGATGAACACAACCGGGGTGAATTTCACATCCAGTTTGCGCTTCTCAGCTTCGGCGTTCTGCTGTTTACGGAACGCTTCCAGATCGGTGATATCGGTTTTGTCGAAGTGCGTAACGTGCGGGATCATCACCCAGTTACGGCTCAGGTTAGCACCAGAGATTTTCTGGATACGGCCCAGTTCCACTTCTTCGATTTCGCCGAACTTGCTGAAGTCCACTTTCGGCCATGGCAGCATGCCCGGAATGCCGCCGCCAGCCGCAGCTGCCGGTGCAGATTCCGCGCGTTTCACCGCGTCTTTCACGTAAGCCTGAACGTCTTCGCGCAGGATACGGCCTTTACGACCCGTACCCTTCACTTTCGCCAGGTTCACGCCGAATTCGCGTGCCAGGCGACGAATCACCGGCGTTGCGTGGACGTAAGCGTCATTTTCTGCGAAGTCAGACTTGCCTTCAGCTTTCGCCGCCGGAGCCGGAGCTGCCGCAGGTGCCGGAGCGGCAGCCGCCTGAGCCGGTGCAGCAGCCGGAGCCGCAGCAGGCGCAGCGCCTTCCACTTCGAAGACCATAATCAGGGAGCCGGTTTTGACTTTATCGCCGGTGCTGATTTTGATCTCTTTTACGGTACCCGCGAACGGAGCCGGAACTTCCATAGAGGCTTTGTCGCCTTCTACGGTGATCAGAGACTGTTCGGCTTCGATTTTATCGCCAACCTTCACCATCACTTCGGTAACTTCAACTTCGTCGCCGCCGATATCTGGAACGTTAACGTCTTTCGCGCCGGATGCTGCCGGAGCAGCTGCCGCCGGAGCAGCTTCCGCTTTCGCCGGAGCCGCAGCGCCTGCTTCACCCGCCACTTCGAAGACCATGATCAGCGAGCCGGTAGACACTTTGTCGCCGGTGTTGATTTTGATCTCTTTAACCACGCCCGCGAACGGTGCCGGCACTTCCATAGAGGCTTTGTCGCCTTCAACGGTGATCAGAGACTGCTCAGCCGCAACGGTGTCGCCGACTTTAACCATCACTTCGGTGACTTCTACTTCGTCGCCGCCGATGTCCGGTACGTGAACGTCTTTCGCCGCTGCCGCAGCAGGTGCTGCTGCCGGAGCCGCTTCTTTCTTCTCTTCTGCCTTGGCAGGTGCAGCATCAGCTGCACCGTCGGCGGAATCGAAAATCATGATCAGTTTGCCGGTCTCGGTTTTGTCGCCGACAGAGACTTTGATCTCTTTGACGACGCCAGCCTGCGGAGACGGAACTTCCATAGAGGCTTTGTCGCCTTCTACGGTGATCAGCGACTGTTCAGCTTCAACTTTGTCGCCAACTTTGACCAGGATCTCGGTGATTTCAACTTCATCAGACCCGATATCCGGTACATTGATTTCGATAGCCATTATTCTTTTACCTCTTACGCCAGACGCGGGTTAACTTTTTCTGCATCGATGTTGAATTTGGTAATTGCGTCAGCAACCACTTTCTTATCGATTTCGCCACGTTTAGCCAGTTCGCCCAGCGCCGCTACAACCACATAGGAAGCATCAACTTCGAAGTGGTGACGCAGGTTTTCACGGCTGTCGGAACGACCGAAGCCATCAGTACCCAGTACGCGGTAGTCATCAGCCGGTACATAAGTACGGACCTGCTCGGCGAACAGTTTCATATAGTCGGTGGAAGCCACTGCCGGAGCGTCGTTCATCACCTGAGCGATGTACGGAACGCGCGGGGTTTCCATCGGGTGCAGCATGTTCCAGCGCTCACAGTCCTGACCATCACGCGCCAGTTCAGTGAAGGACGTTACGCTATAAACGTCAGAACCTACGCCGTAATCTTTCGCCAGGATCTGTGCTGCTTCACGGACGTGACGCAGGATAGAACCGGAGCCCAGCAGCTGAACTTTACCTTTGCTACCTTCAACGGTTTCGAGTTTGTAGATACCTTTACGGATACCTTCCTCAGCACCTTCCGGCATTGCCGGCATGTGGTAGTTTTCGTTCAGCGTGGTGATGTAGTAGTAAACGTTCTCTTGTTTCTCACCGTACATACGCTCCAGACCATCATGCATGATGACCGCAACTTCATACGCGTAAGACGGATCGTAAGAGATACAGTTCGGGATAGTCAGAGACTGAATATGGCTGTGACCATCTTCGTGCTGCAGACCTTCACCGTTCAGGGTCGTACGACCGGAAGTACCACCAATCAGGAAGCCGCGAGCCTGCTGGTCGCCTGCCTGCCAGCACAAGTCGCCGATACGCTGGAACCCGAACATGGAGTAGTAGATGTAGAACGGGATCATCGGCAGGTTGTTGGTGCTGTAAGAGGTCGCAGCAGCCAGCCAGGATGCGCCAGCACCCAGTTCGTTGATACCTTCCTGCAGAATCTGACCTTTCTCGTCTTCTTTGTAGTAAGCAACCTGCTCACGGTCCTGCGGGGTGTACTGCTGACCGTTCGGGCTGTAGATACCAATCTGACGGAACAGACCTTCCATACCGAAAGTACGCGCTTCATCGGCGATAATCGGAACCAGACGATCTTTGATCGATTTGTTCTTCAGCATCACGTTCAGGGCACGAACGAAAGCGATAGTGGTAGAGATCTCTTTATTCTGCTCTTCCAGCAGCGGTGCGAAATCTTCCAGAGTCGGCATTTCCAGCTTCTCAGTGAAGTGGGTCTGGCGGCTCGGCAGGTAACCGTGCAGTTTCTGACGCTGAGCGTGCAGATAAGTATGCTCTGGAGAACCTTCCGGGAAGGTCAGGTAAGAGAGGTTTTCCACCTGCTCGTCGGTTACCGGAACATTGAAGCGGTCGCGGATATAGCGCACGCCGTCCATGTTCATTTTCTTAACCTGGTGAGCGATGTTTTTACCTTCAGCGGTATCACCCATGCCGTAACCTTTGATGGTATGGGCCAGGATAACAGTCGCTTTGCCTTTGGTTTCCTGCGCTTTTTTCAGTGCAGCGTAAACTTTCTTCGGATCGTGACCACCACGGTTCAGCGCCCAGATCTGCTCATCAGTCCAGTCTGCAACCAGGGCTGCGGTTTCCGGATATTTACCGAAGAAGTGCTCACGCACGTAAGCGCCATCTTTGGATTTGAAGGTCTGGTAATCGCCGTCGACGGTTTCTTCCATCAGCTGGATCAGTTTACCGCTGGTGTCTTTACGCAGCAGCTCATCCCAACGACCGCCCCAGATAACCTTGATAACGTTCCAGCCAGCACCGCCAAAGATGCCTTCCAGTTCGTTGATGATCTTGCCGTTACCGGTGACCGGGCCATCCAGACGCTGCAGGTTACAGTTGATAACGAAGACCAGGTTATCCAGTTTTTCACGGGTGGCGATAGTGATCGCACCTTTGGATTCCGGTTCGTCCATCTCGCCGTCGCCGAGGAACGCGTAAACGGTTTGTTTAGAGGTATCTTTCAGGCCACGGTGTTCCAGATATTTCAGGAATTTAGCCTGGTAGATCGCACCGATTGGGCCCAGACCCATTGATACGGTCGGGAACTGCCAGAATTCCGGCATCAGTTTCGGGTGCGGGTAAGAAGACAGACCTTTACCGTGAACTTCCTGACGGAAGTTGTTCATCTGCTCTTCGGTCAGACGGCCTTCAAGGAACGCACGTGCGTAAACGCCCGGAGAGATGTGACCCTGGAAGTAAACCAGGTCGCCGCCATCCTGCTCGTTGCGTGCACGGAAGAAGTGGTTGAAACATACTTCGTAGAAGGTTGCGGAAGACTGGAAGGATGCCATATGGCCGCCCAGTTCCAAATCTTTCTTGGACGCGCGCAGAACGGTCATGATCGCGTTCCAGCGGATAGCTGAACGAATACGGCGTTCCAGATCCAGATCGCCCGGGTATTCCGGTTCGTCTTCAACGGCAATAGTGTTTACATAACCGCTAGCACCTGCACCAGCCGCTACCTGAACGCCGCCTTTACGGGCTTCAGACAGCACCTGGTCGATCAGATACTGAGCGCGCTCAACACCTTCTTCACGGATAACCGATTCGATCGCCTGTAACCAGTCGCGAGTTTCGATCGGATCCACGTCATTTGGGAAACGTTCTGACATGGGGTTTTCCTTATCTATCTAGTACGTTGATTTATCTGGAACCTGTCCCATTGTGCTTTCAGTGGAAAACACAATAAGACAGGTTCTGTGTTTAGTTGCCGCGCACTTTTATTGGCGCTTATCACATATCTTTCTGGTAAAACCGCTGCCAGAAAAAACTCAATCCTTGCGCTGTTGCAGGCGACGTAACGAGCGTTCACGACGGCTCTGTTCACGGCTCCTGTCCAGCAAAATCTCTTCAATAAAGGCCAGGTGACGGTGCGACGCTTCACGCGCCTGCTCCGGTTCACCGGCGACAATCGCCTCGAAAATCCGGGTGCGATGATTGCTGACCTGCGGGAGCATCTCCCGACGGGCATACAGCAACTCGAAGTTCTGCCGAACGTTTTGTGCCAACATCGGCTCCATACACCTTAGCAAATGGAGCAACACCACATTGTGGGCGGCTTCGGTCACGGCGATTTGATACTGGACGACGGCGCTCGACTCTGCGTCGAGGTCGCCCGATTGTTGAGCCCGTTCGATGGCCTGATGCAGTTCGCGAATACGTTCGCGGTCTTCATCAGTGCTGCGCAGTGCCGCGTAATAAGCCGCGATACCTTCAAGCGCGTGACGGGTTTCAAGCAGATCAAACTGGGATTCAGGGTGGTCGGACAGAAGCTCTACCAGCGGATCGCTGAAGCTCTGCCACAAGCTGCTTTGGACAAAAGTCCCGCCGCCCTGGCGACGAAGCAGTAACCCTTTCGCTTCGAGACGTTGAATCGCCTCACGCAGCGAGGGACGGGATACGTCGAACTGTTTCGCCAGTTCGCGTTCAGGTGGAAGTTTTTCGCCGGGGCGTAATGTCCCCTCAAGAATCAAAAACTCCAACTGCTGCTCAATCACATCAGAAAGTTTTGGTTGGCGGATTTTGCTGTAGGCCATAGTTCCCTGTACCTGCCATTAGCCCGGAGTCAATTGGTCTTACCAATTTCAAGTTCGTAGCGCTAAAGTAACAAAGTATTCACCTTCTGTCCATACAGGTTTTGATTGAAATCAGTAAACCACGCACTTTTTAACAACATTACAGAAATGATGTTTCAGAATTGTAACCTTGCACAAAAAATGTCTTTACCACGTTGGAAGTACAATTAACGAAAAATATACGAAAATTACGCACACTGAAGCGTTTCACTTTGCCAAACAATGAATATTTATGCACTTATTGTTGACAAAATGTACATGCTTACCCACTTCTGGGGCTGGCTGCTACACTTACAACTGGTTTCTTTTTATTCAATCCGTCATCAACCACTCATAAAGCAGGTGCATTTCCGCGCACTTACCACTATTCTTCCCTGGACGAAAGAGTTCCTCTCATTTTTATTCACTCTCTTTCGTAAACATAAAAATACAGGAAATGGAATTCCCTGATTACAAACGTACAAATAACAACCACACACGAGGTTTCATGATGGAAGGTCAACAGCACAGCGACCAGCTGAAGCGCGGCCTCAAAAACCGCCATATCCAGCTGATTGCGCTGGGTGGAGCTATCGGTACCGGCCTGTTTCTCGGCAGTGCCTCCGTTATCCAGTCAGCCGGTCCGGGCATTATTCTGGGTTATGCCATTGCAGGCTTTATTGCCTTCCTGATCATGCGCCAGCTCGGTGAAATGGTCGTGGAAGAGCCGGTAGCCGGGTCATTCAGCCACTTTGCCTATAAATACTGGGGCAGTTTCGCCGGCTTCGCGTCAGGCTGGAACTATTGGGTACTGTACGTGCTGGTTGCCATGGCGGAACTCACCGCGGTCGGCAAATACATCCAGTTCTGGTATCCGGAAATCCCGACCTGGGCTTCCGCAGCGGCCTTCTTTATTCTGATTAACGCCATTAACCTCACCAACGTAAAAGTGTTTGGGGAAATGGAGTTCTGGTTCGCGATTATTAAAGTGGTCGCGGTTGTGGGCATGATCCTGTTCGGCGGCTGGCTGCTGTTCAGCGGTAGCGCGGGCCCGCAGGCGACAGTTCGCAACCTGTGGGAACAGGGCGGCTTCCTGCCGCACGGCATGCAAGGGCTGGTGATGATGATGGCTATCATCATGTTCTCTTTCGGTGGGCTTGAGCTGGTGGGGATCACCGCCGCAGAAGCCGACAACCCGGAAAAAAGCATTCCCAAAGCCACCAACCAGGTGATTTATCGTATTCTGATTTTCTATGTGGGTTCGCTGGCGGTCCTGCTTTCTCTGCTGCCGTGGACGCGCGTCACCGCTGATGTCAGCCCGTTTGTGCTTATCTTCCACGAACTGGGTGATACGCTGGTGGCTAACGCCCTGAACGTTGTGGTTCTGACCGCAGCGCTCTCCGTTTATAACAGCTGTGTCTACTGTAACAGCCGCATGCTGTTCGGCCTCGCCCAGCAGGGGAACGCGCCGAAAGCGCTGCTCTCCGTCGATAAACGCGGCGTACCGGTCAACACCATTCTGGTCTCCGCTGTGGTGACCGCGCTGTGTGTGCTGATCAACTACCTGGCACCGGAATCTGCGTTTGGCCTGCTGATGGCGCTGGTGGTTTCTGCGCTGGTGATCAACTGGGCGATGATTAGCCTTGCGCACATGAAATTCCGCAAAGCGAAACAGCAACAGGGCGTTACGCCGCGCTTCCCGGCGCTGCTCTACCCGCTTGGCAACTGGATCTGCCTGCTGTTTATGGCGGCGGTGCTGGTTATCATGCTGATGACGCCGGGCATGGCGATCTCCGTGTATCTGATCCCCGTATGGATCTGCATTCTGGGCGTTGGCTACATGGTTAAACAGAAGGGTGCGAAAACAGCCGTGAAGGCACATTAATCTCTCCCCCGGCCCCTTCCCTGTGGAAGGGGCCGGCTCTGTTACCCGCTTCACACTTTCCTTTTCTCAGCTATTTCGTCCATATCCTCACCGTTATACTGCAACGCATTTCGCGGGCCGCCAGCCAATAATTCTCTCCATACCGTCAGAGGGAGTTTCGGCAATGAATAACAATAAGTTATCAGTCAGAGAGAAAATTGGTTATGGCATGGGCGACGCCGGATGCAACATCATCTTCGGCGCTATCATGCTGTTCGTTAACTACTTTTATACCGATATTTTTGGTCTCGCCCCGGCGCTGGTCGGCGTTCTGCTGCTTTCCGTTCGCGTAATTGACGCCGTCACCGATCCCATCATGGGCGCACTCGCCGACCGTACCCGCAGTAAATATGGGCGATTTCGTCCATGGTTGCTGTGGATAGCGTTCCCTTACGCGCTATTCAGCGTACTGATGTTTACCACCCCGGACTGGACCTACAGCAGCAAAGTTATCTATGCGTTTGTCACCTATTTCCTGCTGTCGATTACCTACACCGCCATCAATATTCCCTATTGCTCGCTGGGTAGCGTCATCACCAACGACCCCAAAGAGCGCGTTGCCTGCCAGTCCTATCGCTTCGTGCTGGTAGGTATCGCCACGTTGCTGCTCTCATTGACCCTGCTGCCGATGGTTGACTGGTTTGGCGGCGGTGATAAAGCTAAAGGCTACCAGATGGCGATGACCGTACTGGCGTTTATCGGCATGTGTATGTTCCTGTTCTGCTTTGCCACGGTGCGTGAGCGCGTTAAACCCGCCGTGCAGACCAATGATGAACTGAAGCAAGACCTGAAAGATGTATGGAAAAACGACCAGTGGGTGCGCATCTTATTGCTGACGCTGTGCAACGTCTGCCCCGGTTTTATCCGTATGGCGGCGACCATGTATTACGTCACCTGGGTGATGGGCCAGAGCACACATTTCGCCACGCTGTTTATCAGCCTCGGCGTCGTCGGCATGATGTTCGGTAGCATGCTGGCGAAGGTACTCACCGACCGCTGGTGTAAGCTTAAGGTCTTCTTCTGGACTAACATCGCGCTGGCGATTTTCTCTATCGCCTTCTACTTCTTCGACCCGCATGCGACGATCATGATTGTGGTGCTCTACTTCCTGCTCAACATCCTGCATCAGATCCCGTCCCCGCTGCACTGGTCGCTGATGGCGGATGTCGATGACTACGGCGAATGGAAAACCGGTAAACGCATCACCGGGATCAGCTTCTCCGGCAACCTTTTCTTCCTCAAGGTCGGGCTGGCGATTGCCGGCGCGATGGTGGGCTTCCTGCTCTCCTGGTATGGCTACGATGCGGGCGCGAAGCAGCAAAGCGAAACCACGCTCAACGGTATCATGCTGCTGTTTACCGTCATTCCTGGCATCGGGTATCTGCTGACCGCCGGGATTGTGCGGATGCTGAAAGTTGACCGCGAACTCATGAAACAGATTCAGTCTGACCTGGAAAAACGTCGCGAGAACTATCGCGAACTGAATGACTACCAGACCGGTAAAATCACCGAACACGTAAGGAAAGCATAATGAACCGCTGGCCAAACCCTTTTATTGAACAACGCGCCGACCCTTTCATTTTGCATCATCAGGGAGAGTACTACTTTATCGCCTCGGTGCCGGAATACGATCGGCTGGAGATTCGCCGCGCCAGCACGCTTGAAGGGCTGCGCAGCGCCGACGCGGTTGTGGTCTGGCGTAAACCCGCAAGCGGCCCGATGTGCGAGCTTATCTGGGCACCGGAACTGCATAAGATTGACGGTCAATGGGTGATCTACTTCGCCGCCGCGCATACGCAGGCGCTGGACTCTCTCGGTATGTTCCAGCACCGGATGTATGCGCTGACCTGCGATGATGCGGATCCACTTAGCGGAAAATGGGTTGAGCGAGGCCAGGTGAAAACGCCGTTCGATACTTTCTGTCTGGATGCCACGACGTTTCATCATCAGGGAAAACAGTGGTATCTGTGGGCGCAAAAATCGCCAGACATTGCTGGAAACTCCAATATCTATCTGGCAGAACTGGAAAATCCGTGGACACTAAAAGGCGAGCCGGTGATGCTCAGCAAACCAGAGTTCGACTGGGAGTGTCGGGGTTTTCTGGTCAACGAAGGGCCTGCGGTGCTGGTGCATGGCGATAAACTCTTTGTCAGCTACTCCGCCAGCGCCACCGATGAGAATTACTGCATGGGCCTGCTGTGGATTGACCTGAACGCTGACATCACAAAGCCGGAAAACTGGCATAAATCACCGCAACCGGTGTTCACCACCAGCTATGAAAACCGCCAGTACGGGCCGGGGCACAACAGCTTTACCCAAACGCCGGACGGCGAGGATGTGTTGGTGTATCACGCGAGGAATTACACGGAGATTGAAGGCGACCCGTTATATGACCCGAATCGCCATACGCGGTTGAAACTGGTGCGCTGGCAGGAAGATGGCATGCCGGATTTCGGCGTGCCGCCTGCGGATACGATTTGAGTCGGTGCCCGGTGGCGCTCGCGCTTACCGGGCCTACAAAACAATACCCGAGCCCCCGTAGGCCGGATAAGCGTCAGCGCCATCCGGCACTACTCGCGCCCCAAGCAAAATTCTTACACCAGCGTCCCATATATGGTCAGCAGCGCCATAATCACCACCACCACAAACGAGGTTTTCTTCGCCATCGATACCGCCGCTTTTGGCGTCTCAACGCGGTCAACGTGTGGCTCGCGCGCCAGCGAATACTGCGCCAGCTGCGTCAGGACCTGGTACTGCGAAGTATGGCGATCGCCCAGCGAAGCAAACCATGCAGGCAGCGCTTTCTCACCGTGACCAAGCAGGGCGTAAACCACGCCCACCAGCCGCACCGGAAGCCAGTCCACAATATGCAAAATGGCATCAATGCCAGACTGCAAACGGTGATGCGGCGTCTGGTAACGTGCCAGCCACGACTGCCATGCACGCAGGAAAGAATACCCCATTAACAGTACCGGGCCCCACGGGCCGCCGACCACAAACCAGAACAGTGGCGCAAGGTAGAAGCGGAAGTTAATCCACAGCAGCGCATTTTGCAGCTCGCGCAGAAACTCGCGCTCATCACAGCCCGATGGCACACCGTGGATCATCGTTAGCTCGCAGGCCATCGCATCCCGCGCGTGGCTATCATTGAGTGATGCCGCCTTCAGGTAAGCGTGATAGTGCAGCCGCACGCGCCCTGCCCCGATGCACAACAGGCCGAGTAAAATCCAGAACACCAGCAGCGGCACGTTAAACAGCAGCCCGTCGAGCGCGCGCTGAATCAAAAACACCACTGCCATCGCCACCACGGTCATTGCAAGCGTAGCGACAAAAGAGAAGCGTTTGATGCGACGGAACAGCACTTCCAGACGGTGGTCGAGCTGCCAGTGCTCGCCCAGCTTAAATAAACGCTCGGCAATCAGCACCAGTAGCGTGGTAAACAGCGTCATGTCATCTCCTTATCTGACGAAGGGGTGACCAGTGCGCGAAAGCGAACCCAGTCAAACGCCGGGCCCGGATCGGTTTTGCGCACGGGCGCGATATCACAGTGTCCTGTCATATTATCGGCGATAGCCGGGTAAATCGTTATCAGCGACTGGGTTAACGCCGCCAGTTGCTGATACTGCGCATCGGTGTAGGCCAGCGTATCGGTGCCTTCCAGCTCAATGCCTATCGAGAAATCATTGCAGCGCTCGCGGCCCTGATATTCCGACACACCCGCGTGCCAGGCGCGCTTATCGAAAGGAACATACTGCACAATTTCCCCATCGCGGCGAATCAGACAATGGGCAGAAACGCGCAGGTGAGAAATCTCGGCGAAAAAAGGATGGGCGTTCGGGTCGAGCGTACCGGTAAACAGTGCATCTATCCATGGGCCGCCAAATTCGCCAGGGGGTAAACTGATATTATGAACAACCAGCAATGACGGGGTTTCATCGTCCGGGCGGCAGTCAAAGTGTGGCGACGGTACATGACGCGCGCCCACCAGCCAACCCTCATCTAACAACATGCTGGATCTCCTTATGTGTGGTGCTGATTCTCGGTTCAGAGTAGCATGTTTAAACCTTTCGAATCGTTACCAATTTGGAGTTTTATCATGCCGCCTCGCCGCTACAACCCAGACCACCGACGTGACGCGCTTCTGGAACGTATCAATCTCGACATTCCCAACGCCGTGGCACAGGCGCTCCGTGAAGATCTGGGCGGAGAAGTGGATGCCAATAACGACATTACCGCACAACTTCTGCCAGCGGAAACGCGCTCTCACGCGGTGGTTATCACCCGCGAAGACGGCGTGTTCTGCGGTAAACGCTGGGTTGAAGAGGTGTTTATTCAACTGGCGGGCGACGACGTCACGCTGACGTGGCACGTCGAAGATGGCGACCTGCTGAAAGCCGACCAGCCGCTGTTTGAAATCGATGGCCCTTCCCGCGTCCTGCTGACCGGCGAGCGTACCGCGCTGAATTTCGTGCAAACGCTCTCGGGCGTGGCCAGCGAAGTGCGTCGCTATGTCGACCTGCTGGAAGGCACCAAAACACAGCTGCTGGATACCCGCAAAACCCTGCCCGGCCTGCGTACTGCGCTGAAATATGCCGTGCTGTGCGGCGGCGGTGCGAATCACCGCCTGGGTCTTTCCGATGCATTCCTGATTAAAGAAAACCACATCATCGCTTCCGGCTCCGTGCGCCAGGCGGTAGAAAAAGCCTTCTGGCTGCACCCGGATGTGCCGGTGGAAGTGGAAGTGGAAAATCTGGAAGAGCTGGAAGACGCGCTGAAAGCCGGGGCCGACATCATCATGCTCGATAACTTTGACACTGAGCTGATGCGCAAAGCTGTCGCCATCACCAAAGGCCAGGCACGGCTGGAAGTCTCCGGCAACGTCACCTTTGACACCATTCGCGAATTCGCCGAAACCGGCGTGGATTACATCTCCGTTGGCGCGCTGACCAAACACGTGCGCGCGTTAGACCTCTCCATGCGTTTCCGTTAATTCCCGCAATCCGGCCTGCCCGCTGCGCAGGCCGGATAAGCCCACGCCATCCAAAAATTTTCCGCACCCGCTTCCATTTTTAATGTTGTCTTCTGCAACGCAGAAAAACTCTCTGGAAGGCGCTTTCCTGAATTCCTTTTTGCCCCTCGCGCCCGCTCCGCCTGACTGACACACTCCCGCCATCTCAACCAGGAGTGCATTATGGAAAAGCAAAAAGGATTTACCCTTATCGAGCTGATGGTGGTGATCGGCATCATCGCCATCTTAAGCGCCATCGGTATCCCGGCGTATCAAAACTACCTGCGCAAAGCCGCGCTCACCGACATGTTGCAAACCTTCGTTCCCTACCGTACGGCAATTGAATTGTGCGCCCTCGACCACGGCGGGCTGAACAGCTGTGATGGCGGCAGTAACGGTATTCCCTCGCCCACCACCACGCGTTATGTCTCTGGCATGAGTATCGCCAAAGGCGTGGTCGTTCTCACCGGCCAGGAGAGCCTGAACGGCCTGTCGGTCACCATGACGCCGGGCTGGGATAACGCCAACGGCGTGACCGGCTGGACGCGCGTTTGCGCTATCCAGAGCGACAGCGCCCTGCAACAAGCCTGCGAAGATGTCTTCCGCTTCGATGCGCAGTAACCCGGAGGCCGCGATGAATCAGGATCAGTTGCTTGCTCTGTGTAAAAAGCATCACGCCCTGTTGATCGGCAACGATCAGAGCGTGTTAAGCATCGCCGTTGTCGGTGCGCCGTCGGATGAACTGATGGATGCGCTGCGTTTTGCAACGCAAAAACGCGTCGATATCGAGTGCTGGAGCCAGGAGCGGATGGATAAACATTTGAAGCTCACGGCAACCGCCAGCCAACCCGCCGCCAATGACGACTCCCGCAGCGCGGTCGATCTGCTGAACCGCTCGCTGGAGCAGGCGTTGCTCCAGCGCGCATCAGATATTCATTTTGAACCCGGCGAGCATCACCTGCGTCTCAGGCTGCGCGTCGACGGCGTGCTGCATTTACTGACCACGCTACCGCTTTCACTGGCGGCAACGCTCACCGCACGTTTAAAGGTGCTGGGCAATCTCGATATTGCCGAACGTCGCATTCCACAGGATGGTCAATTTACCGTGGAGATCGCCGGTCAGTCCGTCTCTTTTCGCATCGCGACGCTGCCGTGTCGTTACGGTGAAAAGGTAGTTCTGCGCCTGCTGCATAACGTTGAACAGGCGCTGGATATCCATCAACTCGGCATGAGTGGCGATCAACTGGCGCTGTTCGGCGATGCGCTCAATCAGCCACAGGGGCTGATCCTGGTGACCGGGCCGACGGGCAGCGGTAAAACCGTGACGCTGTACAGCGCCCTGCAACGGCGTAATCGCAGCGACGTCAATATTTGCAGCGTGGAAGACCCGGTTGAAATACCCATCGAAGGGCTGAATCAAACGCAAATCAACCCTCGCGCCGGGCTGACGTTTCAGAGTGTACTACGTGCCCTGCTAAGGCAGGACCCGGATATTGTGATGGTCGGTGAAATTCGCGATGGCGAAACGGCGGAAATTGCCATCAAAGCCGCGCAAACCGGGCATCTGGTGCTCTCTACGCTGCACACCAATTCAACCGTTGAAACGCTGGTACGCCTGGAACAAATGGGCGTGGCGCGCTGGATGATCTCATCGGCGCTTCAGCTTGTGGTGGCCCAGCGGCTGGTGCGTAAACTGTGCCCGCACTGCCGGGAGAAAAACGGTGTAGAAGCACCGCTGCCGCACACGCTTTGGCCCCGCGCTTTACCTCACTGGCAGGCGACGGGTTGCCAGCATTGCTATCACGGCTATCTTGGTCGGGCGGCGATCTTTGAGATCCTGCCGCTTAACAACGATCTACGCCACGCCATTGCCGCAGGTCGCGGGACCGAAGAACTGGTACAGAAAGCGCGTCTGGCGGGAATGACAACCCTGTTCGAGAACGGCTGTATGGCCGTCGAGCGCGGGCTTACCACGCAGGAAGAGTTACTGCGCGTGATGGGGCTTCCGCATGGCAGCTAATCAACTCTGGCGCTGGCGCGGCCTGACGCTTCAGGCTGAAGAACGGTACGGAACGCTGTGGGCGCCTAATCGCCCGGAAGCGCTGGTTTCATTGCAGCAGCAGGGCATCACGGCGCTGACGCTTCGCCGCTGCACCGTCAGGGCCGCATACTGGCAGACAAACTGGCGCTGCGAAATTATTGAACAGCTGGCGACGCTGCTACATGCTGGCCTCACGCTCTCGGATGGGCTGGAGATGCTGGCTCGCCAGCATCCCATTGCGCAGTGGCAGGCCCTGCTCGGCACGCTCTCTCAACGGCTGGCGGAAGGTGTTTCGCTTTCCGACGGGTTACGCCAGTGGCCGGAAGCCTTTCCGCCGCTCTATCTGGCGATGATTCGCACCGGTGAGATAACGGGCAAGTTGGATATCTGCTGTCGCGCGCTGGCACAACAACAAAAATCGCAGCAGGCCATGACGCAGAAGGTAAAAAAAGCGCTGCGCTATCCGTGCATCATTTTGCTGCTGGCTATCGCTGTGGTGGTGGCGATGCTGGGGTTTGTGCTGCCGGAATTCACGGCAATTTATCGCACCTTTAATACGCCGCTGCCCGTGCTCACACAAGTCGTCATGAACATGGCGGATGCCGTTAAACTGCATTACGGGCTGATTGCGCTGTTCCTGACGCTGCCTTTTCTTCCCGGCATAATACTGAAAAACAATCCGCGCTGGCAGCGGCTTCAGGCGCGGGTCGCACTTTCACTGCCGGTGATGGGCAATCTGGTTCGCGGGCAGATGCTTAGCCACATTTTTACCGTCCTGTCACTGACGCAAAGCGCGGGTATCGCCTTCTTAAAGGGGCTGGAAACCGTCGAGGAAACCGTCACTCAACCGCTCTGGCGGGAAGTCATTAGCAGACTTCATCATGACATTTCGCAGGGAAGCCCCATCTGGCAGGCGATGGAAAATAGCCAGGTCTTCACGCCGCTGTGTATTCAACTGGTACGAACCGGGGAAGCGTCCGGCGCGCTGGACCAGATGCTGCAAAATCTGTCGGACTACCACAGTGAGAAGACGCATCAACTGGCGGAGAATCTAACGTCGCTGCTGGAGCCGATGCTACTGGTAGTGACAGGCGCCATCATCGGCACGCTGGTCGTGGCGATGTATCTGCCGATATTTCATTTGGGGGATGCGATTAGCGGAGCGGGATAAGCGCTGGCGCAGAAAGCGCCAGCGCGAAGCATTACAGGCTGTTGAACACGCGGTTCTCTTGTTCCTGCACGCGGATAAAGGTGGTGCGTTTGGTCAGCTCTTTCAGGCGAGAAGCACCGACGTAGGTGCACGCTGAACGCAGGCCGCCAAGGATATCGCGCGCGGTGTTATCTACCGGGCCGCGCAGCGGCAGTTTAACGGTTTTGCCTTCCGCAGCGCGATACTGAGCAACGCCGCCAACGTGACGATTCATCGCAGATTCAGAGCTCATGCCGTAGAAGAGCATGAATTTTTCACCGTTCTCTTCAACGATAGAGCCACCGCTTTCTTCGTGACCTGCCAGCATACCGCCGAGCATCACGAAGTCTGCGCCTCCGCCGAAGGCTTTCGCCACGTCGCCCGGAACCGTACAACCGCCATCGCTGACGATTTGGCCGCCCAGGCCGTGCGCTGCATCCGCGCACTCAATAACTGCGGAAAGCTGCGGATAACCGACGCCGGTTTTTACGCGCGTGGTGCATACGGAACCTGGGCCGATGCCTACTTTTACGATATCCGCACCGGAAAGAATCAGCTCTTCGCACATTTCGCCGGTGACAACGTTACCCGCGCAGATGGTTTTGGTCGGCCAGGCCTGACGCGCTTTCGCCACGAACTGAACGAAGTGCTCGGAGTAGCCGTTTGCGACGTCAATGCACACGAAGTTCAGCATCGGGTGCAGCGCCAGAATCTGTTTGGTTTTCTCGAAATCGGCGTCAGAGGTGCCCGTAGACACCATCACGTGTTTCAGAACCTCTTCAGATTCGTTCTGAGCGAAAACTTTCCAGTCTTCAACGGTATAGTGTTTATGCACTGCCGTCAGAATATCGAAAGACGCCAGCGCTTTTGCCATTGCGAAGGTACCCACGGAATCCATATTCGCGGCGATAACCGGCACACCGGACCAGCGTTGGCCAGAATGTTTAAAGGTGAATTCGCGTTCCAGTTCAACATCGGAACGGCTTTTAAGAGTAGAGCGTTTAGGGCGGATAAGAACGTCTTTGAAACCTAATTTCAGATCTTCTTCGATACGCATGTGCGGATTCCTGGGGTTAATGGCATTAATTATAAGAGCACAACTCCAGTAACGTTATCATACGCACTAATCAGGGCTTCGCAAGACTGCGATTTTCACTTTTTTTACGCTACAATCCTATAAATTTACCATTAGTTCGGTGAACATGAGCGCACGCAAACAGGCGCAAAAGTGTTTTGTTTTTAACCAATTGATTTATCTAATCAATTCTCATCAGGATTCAGAGGAATGGTGTATACCGTAGCGTTAACGGGTGGCATTGGCAGTGGCAAAAGTACCGTCGCTGATGCATTTTCTCACCTGGGAATTAACGTTATTGATGCCGATATCCTCGCCCGTCAGGTTGTCGAACCGGGAACCCCGGCTTTACGTGCCATTGTGGAACACTTTGGCCCTCAAACCCTGACGCCGGATGGCGCCCTTAATCGCCGCGTTTTACGCGAGCGCATTTTCGCTAACCCTGATGAAAAAGCCTGGCTTAACGCCCTGCTTCATCCGCTTATTCAGCGGGAAACCCAGCAGCAAATGCAGCAGGCCACCTCGCCGTACGTTCTGTGGGTGGTGCCATTGCTGGTAGAAAACAATCTTGCTTCCCGCGCCGATCGCGTGCTGGTGGTGGATGTTACACGCGATACGCAAATTCTTCGTACCATGCAGCGCGACCAGGTGTCGCGAGAGCATGCTGAGCACATACTTGCCGCCCAGGCGACGCGCGAACAGCGGCTTGCGGTGGCTGATGACGTCATTGATAACAACGGCACACCAGAGGCGATTGCTTCGGATGTTGCCCGCCTTCACGCACGCTATCTTGAGCTCGCGGCGCAGGCTGTATCACAGGAAAAACCTTAATGCACACCCACATCCTTTTTGAGCACCCCCTGAACGAAAAAATGCGTACCTGGCTGCGTATTGAGTTTCTCAACCAGCAGCTACACACCCAGCTACCCATCACGGATCACGCCAGCGCATTACACTTTTTTCGTAATTTAGGGGATTTACTGGATGTGTTTGAACGTGGCGATGTTCGCACAGAGATGCTCAAAGAGCTGGAGCGCCAGCAACGTAAATTGCAGGCCTGGAATGAAGTACCAGGCGTTGACCAGAGCCGTATTGATGCGGTCCGTCAGCAGTTGAAAAACAGCGGCAGCATTCTGATGGCCGCGCCGCGTATCGGTCAGTTCCTGCGCGAAGATCGCCTGATTGCCCTTGTGCGTCAGCGTTTAAGTATTCCCGGCGGCTGTTGCAGTTTCGATCTGCCCACGCTGCACATGTGGCTGCATGCGCCACAGCAGCAGCGTGATGCGCAGGTAGAAATCTGGCTTGCCAGCCTCGAGCCGCTGAATCAGGCGCTGGATCTGATCCTCGATCTGGTGCGTAACTCCGCCCCTTTCCGCAAGCAGACCAGCCTCAACGGTTTCTACCAGGATAACGGCGAAGATGCCGACCTGCTGCGCTTACAGTTGGATTTGTCCTCACAGCTTTACCCGCAAATTTCCGGGCATAAAAGCCGCTTTGCCATCCGCTTTGTGCCGTTGGACAGCGAGAATGGCGTCATTCCTGAACGTCTGGATTTCGAACTGGCTTGTTGCTAAGGAGACACTATGTCTGAAGAAACTATCGTTAACTGCCCCACCTGCCAGAAGCCGGTTGTCTGGGGCGAGCAAAGCCCGTACCGTCCGTTTTGTTCTAAACGCTGCCAGCTGATTGATTTAGGTGAATGGGCGGCAGAAGAGAAACGCATTCCGAGCGCAGGTGATTTATCTGATAGCGACGACTGGAGTGAAACCCCGCAGTAATTCTGCGATGCCTGATGGCGCTTCGCTTATCAGGCCTACGGCAATACGCCGATTGTAGGTCGGATATGGCGAAGCCGCATCCGACACCACTGCCGCACTATGCCTGATGGCGCTTCGCTTATCAGGCCTACGGCTATACGCCGATTGTAGGTCGGATAAGGCGAAGCCGCATCCGACACTTAACGCGCACAATGCCTGACGCGCTTCGCTTATCAGGCCTACGGGGTTTGTATTAATTTTTCGATAACTGGGGCATTGGCTGGCGGAAACTCATCGGCAATCAGCGCATTCTGTGCAACCCATCGTCCCGGTTGCCCCTCTTTTCCCCATGGCTCACCCTGCCAGTTTTCCACCAGCCAGAACCACAGCGTGATATGGCGATCGGGGAACGCGTACTCCAGCTTATCAAACAGCTGCGGTTCGCTGGCGGTAATACCAACTTCTTCTTCAAGCTCGCGGATCATCGCCTCTTCGGCTGTTTCACCCGCTTCAATTTTACCACCCGGAAATTCCCATTTATTTGCCATGTGAGCATCAGCGGCGCGTTGGGTAATGTAAATCTCCCCCGCATCGTTGCGAATAATGCCGACGGCGATTTGCAGTATTTTCATAGTGTCTCATCCAAAAAAAAGGCGCAGATCTCTGCGCCTTTTGCTTTTTTATCAGACCTTAGCTCAAACGGCCATGGCACTGTTTGTATTTTTTACCGGAACCACACGGGCACGGATCGTTACGGCCGATTTTACGTTCGCCCGTTTGTGCTGCCAGTTCCTGTGCCGCCGCAGTGTTCTCGTCCTGGTGGCTAAGCTGCTGCATCTGTGCCAGGCGCTCGGCCTCTTCACGACGCTGCTGTTCCATCTCTTCCACTTCTTCCGGCATGCGAACCTGTACTTTGCTGAGCGTGCTGATCACTTCATATTTCAGTGATTCCAGCATCGCCGCGAACATGGAGAAGGATTCGCGTTTGTACTCCTGCTTCGGATCCTTCTGCGCATAGCCACGCAGGTGGATACCCTGACGCAGGTAGTCCATCGCCGCCAGGTGCTCTTTCCACAGGGAGTCGAGGGTTTGCAGCATCACGCCTTTTTCGAAGTGACGCATCATCTCAGCACCAACCACTTCTTCTTTACGCTGGTAGACTTCAACTGCGCTCTGCAGAATACGCTCACGCAGAGTTTCTTCGTGCAGTTCCGGCTCTTTGTCCAGCCATTCGGAGATCGGCAGTTCGAGGTCGAAGTCGTTTTTCAGACGTTCCTGCAACCCTGGCACGTCCCACATCTCTTCCAGCGACTGCGGCGGAATGTGCGCATCGATGGTTGCTTTAAAGACATCTTCACGGATGCTGTTGATGGTTTCACTCACATCGCTCACATCCAGCAGTTCATTACGCTGGGTGTAGATGGCGCGACGCTGGTCGTTGGCGACGTCATCGTATTCCAGCAGCTGTTTACGAATATCGAAGTTGCGGCTTTCAACTTTACGCTGCGCGTTGGCAATCGCTTTGGTCACCCACGGGTGTTCAATAGCTTCGCCTTCTTTCATGCCCAGTTTACGCATCATGCCGGAAACACGGTCAGAGGCAAAAATACGCATCAGCGCATCTTCCATCGACAGGTAGAAGCGGGAAGAACCGGCATCACCCTGACGGCCTGAACGGCCACGCAGCTGGTTATCGATACGGCGAGATTCGTGACGTTCGGTACCAATAATGTGTAAACCACCGGATGCCAGCACGGCATCGTGGCGAACCTGCCAGTCAGCTTTGATCTGTGCGATCTGTTCCGGCGTTGGATTTTCCAGCTCGGCAACTTCCGCCTGCCAGCTACCACCGAGCACGATATCGGTACCACGACCCGCCATGTTGGTAGCGATGGTAACCGCTGCCGGATAACCCGCCTGCGCAACAATCGCTGCTTCGTTGGCGTGGAATTTGGCGTTCAGAACGTTATGCTTGATACCCGCTTTTACCAGCTCGTTAGAAACCACTTCGGATTTCTCGATGGAGATAGTACCGACCAGCACCGGCTGACCATTGGCAGTACGTTCTTTAATGTCCGCAATGATCGCCTGGATTTTTTCCGCTTCGGTCATGTAGACCAGGTCCGGCATGTCTTTACGGATCATCGGACGGTTGGTCGGTACCACCACGGTATCCAGCTTGTAGATAGAGCTGAATTCGAAGGCTTCAGTATCTGCGGTACCGGTCATACCGGCCAGTTTTTCGTAAAGACGGAAGTAGTTCTGGAAGGTGATGGATGCCAGCGTCTGGTTCTCGTTCTGGATTTCCACGCCTTCTTTCGCTTCAACGGCCTGGTGCAGGCCATCGGACCAGCGGCGACCCTGCATGGTACGGCCCGTATGTTCATCGACGATGATGACTTCGCCATCTTTCACGATGTAGTCAACGTCACGGGTGAACAGCACGTGCGCGCGCAGCGCAGCGGTAACGTGGTGCATCATCATGATGTTGCCCGGGGAGTACAGCGACTCGCCCTCTTCCATGATGCCTTCTTTAACCAGCAGCTCTTCAATCAGTACCAGACCACGTTCAGTCAGGTTAACCTGACGCGCTTTCTCATCAACAGAGAAGTGGCCCTCGCCCTGGAAAGTCTCGGAGTCTTCTTTATCCTGACGAACCAGATGCGGAATAATTTTGTTCATTTTCTTATACATTTCCGAGCTGTCTTCAGCCGGGCCGGAAATGATAAGCGGGGTACGCGCTTCATCGATAAGGATGGAGTCGACCTCATCCACCAGCGCATAGTGCAGTTTACGCTGCACGCGCTCTTCAGGGCTGAACGCCATGTTATCGCGCAGGTAGTCAAAGCCGTATTCGTTGTTGGTGCCGTAAGTGATGTCGGCTGCGTACGCTTCGCGTTTTGCCGGGGCTGGCAGGCCAGACATATTGATGCCAACGCTCATACCGAGGAATTCGAACAGCGGACGGTTGTTTTCGGCGTCACGTTGCGCCAGGTAGTCGTTGACGGTCACGACGTGAACGCCTTTACCGGTCAGCGCATTCAGATACGCTGGCAGGGTCGCAGTCAGAGTTTTACCTTCACCGGTACGCATTTCCGCGATGCAGCGATCGTTAAGGACCATACCACCGAGCAGCTGCACGTCGAAGTGACGCATGCCAAAGACGCGTTTACTGGCTTCACGGACGACCGCGAACGCTTCCGGGAGCAGGCTTTCCAGGCTGGCGCCTTTTTCCAGGCGCGCGCGGAATTCCGCGGTTTTGCCTTTCAGCTCGTCATCGGAGAGTTTTTCCATCTCCGGTTCCATCGCATTAATGACAGCTACCGCTTTGCGCATACGGCGCAGGGTACGGTCGTTACGACTACCAAATACTTTCGTTAATAAATTGATTAGCATAATAAAATCTCAAACGCCCCGCTTTGCGGAGTCAGGAAAATAAAAGAAAGACGACTATTTTCAGACGAGGCGCTGCGGCCCGGCGCGAATGCCCTGAACCTGGCTCACCCACGCAGGGATGCTAAATACGGAAGGTGCGACCGACGGGGCAACGGCAGCCTGACGCACAATGGCCGGCGGCTTGCTTTCAACCGTGAGTAACGCATTAAGGGTGTCCAGCAAGGCAAGGTGCTGGGCGGCCTGCAATGGCGTGGTGGCCGTCGCTTCAGCGACAGGCAGCGCTTGTGGCGCCATGGCAAATGAGAGGTGGCGAATCACCGTGCGGATGGCATGCTGATGCCAGTAATCCACGTTAAACGATGGGCGACGATTCGCTTCCAGCAGGGCCAGCTGCGTGAAATTGACTTTCGCGGCAGGGTTATGATTGCTGGACGTCTCGCGGGCAGGCGAAGCAGGTTCGGCGTTATTTGCGAGCGCAGGCAGGCCGAAACTGGCAGCAACCATCCCCAACAGGAGATGCGGCCAGAAATAGCGTCTACCTAACTGTCGCCAACGCGTCAGTAACCCACTCACGTAATGTCTACCCCAGAGATTATTATTTTTCGCGCACAGATATTACCATTAATGCTGGATATCGACAGCATCAATGAAGAGAACGTCGCTGAAAAGTGCGCAAGAAAACAGCAATCGCACAAAAACAGGAATTTTCGAGGGGAAATAAAAAACGACTGGTTCCCTGACCGGAGAGAGTGCCAGGTTGCCAGTCGAATTTATGAAATGGTCAGGCTTATGCCAGAACCATTGTCGGTGCTTTGAACGCCAGTGGCAGTTCGGCGTCGTCTTCGAAGGTCACATATTCCCAGGCTTCCTGTTTTGCCAGGACCGCCTGCAGAAGTTTGTTATTCAGCGCATGACCGGATTTGAACGCGGTAAATGCACCAATAATGTTGTGACCACACATGAACAAGTCACCGATCGCATCCAGCATTTTGTGACGAACGAATTCATCTTCAAAACGCAGACCGTCTTCGTTCAGTACGCGATAATCGTCAACAACGATGGCACAATCGAAGCTGCCGCCCAGGCACAGGCCACGGGACTGCAGATATTCGATATCACGCATGAAACCGAAGGTACGTGCACGACTAATCTGGCGCATAAACGCGTCGGCAGAGAAGTTCATTGCATAGCGCTGGGTGCTGGCATCAATCGCCGGATGGTTAAAGTCGATGGTAAAGTCCAACGAAAAACCATTGTACGGTTTGAATTCAGCCCACTTGTCGCCATCTTCGACACGTACGGTCTCTTTGATGCGAACAAATTTCTTCGCGCAGTTCAGTTCATCGATGCCGGCATCCAGCAGCAGATAAACGAACGGCGCAGCACTGCCATCCATAATTGGGATTTCTGGCGCATCGACTTCAACAACGATGTTGTCGATACCCAGCCCCGCCAATGCGGCGTTGAGGTGCTCTACGGTCGAAATCCGCACGTCATGCTCGTTCACCAGACAAGTACAGAGCATTGTATCACGCACAGATTTGGCATCGGCCGGAAAATCTACCGGTGGATTCAAGTCGGTGCGACGATAGATGACCCCGGTATTGGCCGGCGCAGGGCGTAAGGTCAGTGTGACTTTCTTGCCGGTGTGTAAACCGACGCCAGTCGCCTGAACGATACGTTTAAGTGTCCTTTGTTTGATCATCGTATAATCTCGCCAAATTAACTATCCAACCGAAGTGTACTATACATTCGGACGGCCAGTTTAGCACAAAGAGCGGGGATTCCCAACTTTGAGCTAATTCTTAATCAGCCTGCTTACGTAAAAACGCTGGGATATCCAGGT
The DNA here is from genome assembly GCF_021172065.1 of Pseudocitrobacter corydidari. Lineage (NCBI taxonomy): Bacteria > Pseudomonadati > Pseudomonadota > Gammaproteobacteria > Enterobacterales > Enterobacteriaceae > Pseudocitrobacter > Pseudocitrobacter corydidari. Next base: position 3,005,062 of record NZ_CP087880.1, read on the forward strand.
AGTCCGGCTCTTTGGTGGTCTGCGGCGTATTGTCGTTAACCACTTTAGCGGCTGGTTTCTGCTCCTGCGTCAGCGGCGTCATGCCGTGCTGCTGGTAGCGATCCATAACCGGCTGCTGAGTCTGCTTGTTGGTCACCAGGGTAATTTCCGGACGTTTGTCCATACCAATACCGGTTGCAACAACAGTCACGCGCAGTTCGTCGTTCATATCCGGGTCAAGAGAAGTACCGATAACCACGGTCGCGTTATCCGATGCAAATGCACGGATGGTGTTACCCACCGTTTCGAACTCATCCAGACGCAGGTCGAAGCCAGCGGTGATGTTGACCAGCACGCCGCGAGCGCCAGACAGGTCGATATCTTCCAGAAGTGGAGAAGAGATCGCCATTTCAGCCGCTTCTTCAGCACGGTCTTCACCGCTTGCCAGGCCAGAGCCCATCATGGCATAGCCCATTTCTGACATCACGGTACGCACGTCAGCAAAGTCGACGTTCATCAGACCCGGGCGAGTAATCAGCTCGGCGATACCCTGAACCGCGCCCTTCAGTACGTCGTTTGCCGCGCCGAAGGCGTCAAGCAGAGAGATACCGCGACCCAGCACTTTCAGCAGCTTGTCGTTCGGGATGGTGATCAGGGAGTCCACGTGTTTGGACAGTTCAGTGATACCCTGTTCCGCGAATGCCATACGCTTTTTGCCTTCAAAGTTGAAAGGCTTAGTCACGACAGCAACGGTCAGAATACCTAAATCTTTAGCCACTTCAGCCACAACAGGCGCTGCACCCGTACCGGTGCCACCACCCATGCCTGCGGCGATAAAGACCATGTCTGCGCCATCTAATGCAGCGCGCAGTGCTTCGCGGTCTTCATCAGCAGCATTACGGCCCACTTCCGGGTTTGCACCCGCACCCAGACCTTTGGTAATACCGCTACCGATCTGGATAGTCTGGCCAACAGCAGTTTTACGTAACGCCTGAGCGTCGGTATTCACTGCGAAAAATTCAACACCTTCGATGCGCTCGCGCACCATGTGCTCAACGGCATTACCGCCGCCGCCACCGACGCCGATGACTTTAATCACCGCGTCGTTGGTCAGTTCCATAGGTTCAAACATAGTCTCTCTCCGTTTTATACACTTTTTCCATCAGACCGCTCTACCACAGCCTGAAAGACATCGTGTATGTGCCTGTCGCCTGAAAGCGCTAATTTTCTGCGCTCTCTTAAAAAATTAAAACTCTTTTCGCAGCCAGCTGTTCAATCGCTTAATCCATGAACCAACCGATGCGGTTACGCGCTTGTCTACTTCTGCTTCACCACTCAAATGGGACTCTTTCCCGTAGTGCAGCAGGCCCACAGCCGTTGAGTAATACGGCTCCTGGGCGTAATCCGTCAAACCGGTGATATTCAGCGGCGCGCCAATACGCACCTGCGTATGGAACACGCGCTGGGCGCAGGCCGCCAGGCCTTCAATTTGCGCCGCGCCACCGGTGAGCACAATCCCCGCCGCGAGGTGATGTTTGACCCCTTGCTGGCGAAGCTGTTCCTGTAACTGCAAAATTTCTTCGTTGACCAGATTAAGCAGCTCGGTGTAGCGCGGCTCAATCACTTCTGCCAACGTCTGGCGTTGCAGGCTGCGCGGCGGACGACCGCCCACGCTCGGCACTTCAACGCTCTCATCTTTGCCCACAATGGAGCCCAGTGCACAACCATGGCGCACTTTAATCGCTTCGGCATCGCTCGGCGGCGTACCGAAGGCGTAAGCGATATCGCTGGTGACCACGTTCCCTGCATAAGGGATGACTTTGGTGTGGCGCAGCGCCCCGCCAGTATAAACGGCGATGTCCATTGTACCACCACCGATATCTACTACGCAGACACCCAGTTCACGTTCATCTTCCGTCAGGACCGAATAACTGGCTGCCAGCCCGGCAAATATCAGTTGGTCAACTTTCAGGCCACAACGTTCCACAGCTTTAACGATGTTTTTCGCCATATCGTTGTGGCAGGTAATCAGATGAACCTTGGCCTGCATACGCACGCCAGACAAGCCGACCGGGTTTTTGATCCCTTCCTGGTAATCAATCGCGTATTCCTGCGGAATAACGTGCAAAACACGGTGCTCATCGCGGACGCGAACGGATTTCGCCGTATGCACCACGTTTTCGACATCTTCCTGCGTCACTTCTTCTTCTGAGATAGGCACCATGCCAATCTCATTTTGACAGCTTATGTGTTTGCCGGAAAGCGCCAGATATACAGAGGAGATCTGGCAATCCGCCATCAATTCAGCCTGGTCGATAGCGCGCTGTACGCATTTCACTACCGACTCGAGGTCATTTACCCCACCTTTGTCCATACCCCGCGATGGGCAACTGCCCACGCCGATGATATTGACCATGCCGTCGGGCAGAACTTCCCCTACTAAAGCGGCGACCTTCGCGGTGCCAATCTCCAGTCCAACTACCAGTTTTCTGTCCGTCGCCTTGATCATTGTTGTTCTGCCTGTGCCTGATTCTGTTGTTGACTGGTTTCTTCGACAGGGGCAGGCTCCCAACCTACTGACGCCCCTGAGTCATAGCGCAAATCAACGTAGCTAATCCGATTACCTTCTGTTTGCGCCTGCTGCTGAAGAACCGGATACAGTTCTAAAAAGCGCTCAAGCCGCTTCATGGTGTCACCCCGTCCCAGGTTGAGCTTGATACCATCGCCCAACGTTAACTGCCAGGAACGGCGCGCCGTCATTGCCGCCACTTTTAATGTGAACTTCCCTTTCGCCAGCACGGCTCCCATGTCGCGGTATCCCTGCAAGACTTCGCTTTCGCTGCCTTCAGGGCCATACAGCATGGGCAAACTCTGCTTGTTGGCGCGATCGGCGGGTACGCTGAAGGAGTTGCCTTCGGCATCCACCATATGCTGATCATTCCAACGTGCAATCGGCACATATTCAACCAGATGAATCTTCAATTCGTCTGGCCACTGCTTTCTTACGCTCGCCTGCTTAATCCACGGCAGGCGTTCAATTTGCCCCTGAACGATGTTCACGTCCTGAGTCATAAAGGTGCCTGGCGACCCGAGCGCCAGAATAGACTGGCGGATGTCGTCGTTGCGCGTGTAGTGCCGCTCGCCGGTGACCACCAGTTTCGAGATAGGCAAACGCTGCGCATCTTCCATCCAGCCCAGCACGACCCAGCCGCTAATCAACACGGTCAACAACACCGCCAGCAGGAAGATAATTCCTGCAAGACGCGTTCCATTATTGCGCCGCGAAGAATTGTACTCTTCTTCTTCACGGTTCCGCGTATTCAGCGCAGCCTGCGACATATCACCCCGCCAGGTCCAGAATTCGTACTACCAGTTGCGAGAAGCTCATTCCCGCCTGACGCGCCGCCATCGGCACCAGACTGTGGCTGGTCATCCCCGGAGAGGTATTCGCCTCCAGCAGATAAAGCTGACCATCACGGTCTTGCATCACGTCAATTCGACCCCAGCCACGACAGCCAAGAACAGTCCATGCTTTTAACACCAGAGACTGCATTGCTGCTTCCTGGGCGTTATCTTCGCAACCAGGACAGAAATACTTCGTCTCATCAGAGAGATACTTCGCATCATAATCATAGAAGGTTCCGGCAGGTTGGATGCGAATTGACGGTAAAATTTCTTCGCCAAGCACCGCAACGGTGAATTCGGGGCCACTGAGCCATTTCTCCACCAGAACTTCTTCATCATGTTGAAACGCCAGCGTTAACGCCTGGGTCAATTCACCACTCTCGTTAACTTTTGACATCCCAACACTTGAGCCTTCACGGCTCGGCTTGACGATGAGCGGCAAACCAAGTTCGGTAAGCTGCTGTTTTACTTCGTCATTCAGCCCTGACTCAAATTCTTTACGCGTGATTGCCACCCATGGCGCAACCGGTAAACCCGCGCCCTGCCACAGCAGTTTGCTGCGCAGTTTGTCCATCGAAATGGCCGATGCCATCACGCCGCTACCGGTATAGGGCAGTTTTAGCAGTTCCAGTAATCCCTGTAACGTGCCATCTTCCCCGCCTCGACCGTGAAGTGCAATAAACGCTTTCTGAAAGCCCATATTTTTCAGCTGGGTAACATCGACCTCTTTCGGGTCGACCGGATGCGCATCGACACCCGCCTCACGCAGGCCAGCCAGCACGGCGGCCCCGGAGTTCAGCGAAACCTCACGCTCTGCGGAGGTGCCCCCCAGAAGGACAGCGATTTTATCAGCCATGACGCTCTTCCTCCTGAGTTTGCGGCTTGAGTTTGATTTCAGCTAAGTTACGCGCGATTTTGCCGATATTTCCAGCGCCCTGAATCAGCACTAAGTCGTTGCCCGTCAGTACCGGTGCCAGCATTTCAGCGACCTGAGCCGGGTCGGAGACCAGAATCGGGTCAACTTTACCTCGACCGCGGATCGTGCGGCACAGCGAGCGGCTGTCTGCGCCCGGAATCGGTGCTTCGCCAGCCGGATACACATCCAGCATCAGCAATGCGTCAACCTGCGTCAGCACGTTGGCAAAATCATCGTACAGGTCGCGCGTACGGGTATAACGGTGCGGCTGGAACACCATCACCAGATTTTTATCCGGCCAGCCCGCGCGTGCGGCTTTAATGGTGGCGTCCACTTCCGTTGGGTGATGGCCATAGTCATCAACCAGCATCGCAGTACCCGCTTTGCCATTCACTTCGTCCAGCGGATATTCACCGAGGAAATCGAAGCGGCGGCCTGTGCCCTGGAAGCTTTCCAGCGCGCGCAGAATGGCGTCGTCTTCAATGCCCTCTTCCGTGGCGACCGCGACGGCGGCGGCGGCGTTCAGGGCATTATGACGCCCCGGCGCATTCAGGGTGACGTGCAGGTTTTCTTTATCCTGACGCACCAGCGTGAAGTGCCCCTGCGGCCCCACCTGCTGATAGTCTTCGACGCGTACATCCGCGTCATCGCTAAAACCGTAAGTGGTGGTTTGACGGCCTACGCGCGGCAGCAGCTCGCGGATCACCGGATCGTCCACACACATCACCGCACGACCGTAAAACGGCAGGTTGTGCAGGAAGTTGATAAACGTCTGCTTCAAATTCTCGAAGTCGCCCTGGTAGGTATCCATGTGGTCGGCTTCAATGTTGGTGACAATCGCCACCATCGGTTGCAGATGCAGGAACGACGCGTCGCTCTCATCCGCTTCCGCAATCAGGTAACGGCTGTGGCCCAGACGCGCATGCACGCCCGCGGCTTTTACCAGACCACCGTTGACGAAAGTCGGGTCCAGCCCGGCTTCCGCGTAAATACTTGAGACCATCGCGGTGGTGGTCGTTTTACCATGCGTCCCGGCGATGGCGATGCCGTGACGAAAACGCATCAGTTCAGCCAGCATTTCAGCGCGGCGAATCACCGGAATTCGCGCTTCATGTGCAGCAACGATTTCCGGGTTATCAGCAGAAATTGCCGTTGAGACCACCACCACGCTCGCATCGCGGACGTTTTCCGGGCGATGGTTGAAATAGATCGTGGCGCCCAGCTGCGACAGCTGCTGCGTAACCGGGTTCGGTGCCAAATCGGAACCGCTGATCTGATACCCTTCGTTGGCCAGAACTTCGGCGATACCGCCCATACCGGCACCGCCGATACCCACAAAGTGAATGTGCCGGACGCGACGCATCTCGGGCACAATGGAACGCAGTTTCGCCAGTTGTTGTGTATTCATTCTCTCAACGCCATCGACTTCTAAAATTCGTGCAGCGCAATGCGCGCCGCGAGGGTTAAGCCTGAGCTGCCAGGCTTACTGCTTTTGCTACTCGCTCTGTTGCATCCGGGATTGCCGCTGCGCGTGCGCGCTCTGCCATTTCCAGCAGGGTTTTGCGGTCCCATAGTTCGAGCGTGGTGGCAACCGCTTCAGCGGTAAACTGCGGTTGCTCATAAATTTTCGCCGCGCCGGCTTGTTCCAGCGGCAGCGCATTCCAGTACTGCTGTCTGTCTTTATGCTGGAACGGCACAAAGATAGCCGGCAGACCGGCCGCAGCGATTTCACTGACGGTCAGCGCACCGGAACGGCACACCACCACATCAGCCCAGGCATACGCGGCAGCCATATCATCGATAAACTCGGTGACTTTATGCTGCGGCTCGCCCGCGTCTTCATACGCCTGCTCGACGGTTTGCTGCGCACCTTTACCGCTCTGATGCCAGATGGTAATGGTTTCGCCCAGCTTCGACGCCACCTGCGGCATGGTCTGGTTCAGGATGCGCGCACCCTGCGAACCGCCCACGACCAACACACGTACCGGGCCTTCACGCCCCGCCAGACGCTGTTCCGGCAGCGGCAGCGCCAGCACATCGACGCGAACCGGGTTACCCACCACTTCCGCACCAGGAAATGCGCCGGGAAACGCCTGCATCACGGTTTTCGCGATCTTCGCCAGCCATTTGTTGGTCAGGCCAGCAATGCCATTCTGTTCGTGCAGCACGACGGGAATTCCCAGCGACCATGCCGCCAGACCGCCAGGGCCAGAAACATAACCGCCCATGCCCAGCACCACGTCCGGCTTAAAGCGCTTCATGATCGCGCGCGCCTGACGCCAGGCATTAAAGATGCGCAGCGGCGCAAGCAGTAATGCTTTTACACCTTTGCCACGCAAGCCAGAAATACGAATAAAGTCGATTTCGATACCGTGTTTCGGCACGAGATCCGCTTCCATACGATCGGCGGTACCCAGCCAGCGTACTTGCCAGCCCTGGTCCATTAAATGGTGCGCAACCGCCAGCCCGGGGAACACATGCCCGCCGGTACCGCCTGCCATCACCATTAACCGCTTCGTTTCACCGCTCATCTGGAACCTCGGGTAAACGCCTGGGCTTTTTCCAGACGTGTTTCATAATCTATACGTAACAGGAACATAATCGCCGTCGACATGATCAGCAGACTGGAACCACCGTAACTGATAAGCGGCAGTGTCAGACCTTTGGTCGGCAGCATACCGGCTGCCGCGCCGACGTTAACCAGCGCCTGGAAACTGAACCACACGCCAATAGCGCAGGCCAGAAAACCGGCGAATCGCTGGTTGAGTTCCAGCGCTTTACGCCCAATGGACATCGCGCGGAAAGCGACGAAGAATACCATTAAAAGCGCCAGTACCACACCGATATAACCGAGTTCCTCGCCGATAATGGCGAAGATGAAGTCGGTATGCGCTTCCGGCAGATACTCCAGTTTTTGCACCGAGTTGCCCAGCCCTTGCCCCCACATTTCACCGCGACCAAAAGCCATCAGTGATTGGGTAAGCTGGTAACCGCTACCAAACGGATCTTCCCACGGGTTCCAGAACGAGGTCACACGTCGAATACGGTACGGCTCGGCGAGGATCAACAGCACCACCGCTGAAATCCCCATACCGATGATGGCGATGAACTGCCACAGCTTCGCACCGGCCAGGAACAGCATCGCCAGCGTGGTCACGAACAGCACAACGACCGTACCGAGGTCCGGCTGTGCCAGCAGTAAAATCGCCAGCACGAAAATGACGCCCATCGGCTTTAAAAAGCCGCGCAGGTTGTTACGTACTTCGTCGGCTTTACGCACCAGGTAGTTGGCGATGTAGCAGAACAGCGACAGCTTGGTGAACTCCGCTGGCTGAATACGCAGCGGGCCGAAGGCAATCCAGCGAGATGCCCCGTTAACCGAGCTGCCGACGACCAGAACAATCAGCAGCATGACGATAGACGCAATCAGCATCGAGGTACTGTAGCGCTGCCAGAATTCCATCGGCAGACGCAGGGTGATCATTGCCAGCGCAAACGCCAGCACGATATAGAGACCATCACGTTTGGCGAACAGGAAAGGATCGTTCGCCAGACGCTGACCGACCGGCATGGATGCCGAGGTCACCATGATGAAACCGATCGCCGCCAGGCCGAAGGTCAGCCACAGCAGGGTGCGATCGTACATCACCAGGCTGTCGTTATCCTGTGCCCGGGAGCCCATCACCCAGCCTTTCAGCGCGGCAAATACCCACGCCAGGATGAAGAACCCTGGCAGGCGAGGCATTTTCAGGCGCGGGAGGGATAAACGCATCAACCTAACTCCTTCGCCAGTCGCGCAAACACGTCGCCGCGCTGCTCGAAACTTTTAAACTGATCGAGGCTGGCGCAGGCCGGGGATAGCAGCACCATATCGCCCGCTTTCAGCTGCGGGGCAATGGCGCGCATCGCCTGTTCCATAGTCTCGGTTTCCGTGGCGATTTCAGGGCGCAATGCGGCAAGCTCGCTGCCGTCGCGACCAAAGCAGTAAAGACGAATATTATCCCCGGTCAGGTAGCGGGCCAGCGGGCTAAAATCGGCGGATTTCCCGTCGCCGCCCAGCAGCAGCCAGAGCGTGCCGTCAACGTGTAAGCCGTTGAGCGCCGCTTCCGTACTGCCGACGTTGGTCGCTTTTGAGTCGTTGATCCAGCGAACGCCATTGTGATTGAGCACCACCTGGAAGCGATGCGCCAGCCCGGCGAAGGTGGTCAGCGCCTTCAGGCTGCTGGCACGCGGCAGGCCGACGGCATCCGCCAGCGCCAGCGCCGCCAGCGCATTGCTGTAGTTGTGCTGCCCGGTAAGAGTCATCTCTTTAACGTTGAGAACTTTTTCACCTTTCACGCGCAGCCAGGTTTCGCCCTGCTGGCGATTCAGGTGGTAATCACCGACATCGACGCCAAAGCTCACGCAGCGCTCATCGGCACCGCGAATCGGCATAGTCAACGCATCATCGGCGTTCACCACGCAGGTTTTGGCATTTTCATAGACGCGCAGTTTGGCAGCACGGTACTGCTGCAGGCCAAACGGGTAGCGGTCCATATGATCTTCTGTGACGTTCAGAATGGTTGCCGCCGCAGCCTGCAAGCTGGACGTGGTTTCCAGCTGGAAACTGGAGAGTTCCAGAACATAGAGTTCGCGCGTCGGGTCGAGCAGCATCAGCGCGGGCAGGCCAATATTGCCGCCAACGCCAACGTTCACGCCCGCCGCTTTGGCCATTTCACCGACCAGCGTGGTCACGGTGCTTTTCCCGTTGGAACCCGTGATCGCCACAATTGGCGCTTGCGCTTCACGGCAGAAGAGTTCGATATCACCGACAATCTCGACGCCTGCATCAGCCGCTGCGCTCAGAGACGGGTGTGCCAGCGCGATGCCAGGGCTGGCGACAATCAAATCCGCAGCCAGCAACCAGTCATCATTCAGACTACCAACGTAACGCTCAACCTCTTCCGGCAGTTTATCCAGCCCAGGGGGAGTGGCTCGCGTATCCATCACGCGCGGCGTTACGCCACGCGCCAGGAAGAAATCGACGCAGGAGAGCCCGGTCAAACCAAGACCGATAATGACAACATTTTTACCCTGGTAATCTGCCATGATTAACGTACCTTCAGCGTAGCCAGGCCAATCAGCACCAGCATCAGCGAAATAATCCAGAAGCGCACAATGACGCGCGGTTCCGGCCAGCCTTTCAGTTCATAGTGGTGGTGAATCGGCGCCATACGGAAGATGCGCTGACCGCGCAGCTTGAAGGAACCGACCTGCAAAATCACCGACAGCGTTTCAACCACAAACACACCGCCCATAATCACCAGCAGGAACTCCTGACGCAGCAGCACGGCGATAATGCCCAGTGCGCCGCCCAGCGCCAGCGAACCGACATCGCCCATAAAGACTTGCGCCGGATAGGTGTTGAACCACAGGAAGCCCAGCCCTGCCCCGACAATCGCGGTGCAGACGATAACCAGCTCCCCCGCATGCCGCAGATACGGAATATGCAGATAGTTAGCGAAGTTCATGTTACCGGTCGCCCAGGCGACCAGCGCAAAACCACCGGCGACGAAGACGGTTGGCATAATCGCTAAACCATCCAGACCATCGGTCAGGTTCACCGCGTTACCGGTGCCCACTACCACGAAATAGGCCAGCAGAATGTAGAACAGCCCCAGCTGCGGCATCACGTCTTTAAAGAACGGCACCACCAGCTGCGTGGCGGGCGTATCTTTACCCGCCAGATACAGCGCGAACGCCACGCCCAGCGCAATCACCGACATCCAGAAATATTTCCAGCGCGCGATCAGGCCCTTGGTGTCCTTACGGACAACTTTGCGATAGTCATCGACAAAACCAATAATGCCGTAGCCGACCAGCACCACCAGCACGCACCAGACGTACGGGTTAGACGGATAAGCCCACAGCAACACGGAAACCACAATCGCGGTGAGGATCATGATCCCGCCCATTGTCGGCGTACCGCGTTTACTGAAGTGCGATTCCGGGCCGTCGTTACGCACAACCTGGCCGAAGGAGAGTTTCTGCAAATGGGCGATCATGCGCGGGCCCATCCACAATGAGATGAACAGCGCGGTCAGCAGGCTGACAATGGCGCGAAACGTCAGATAGGAAAAGACGTTAAAGCCGGAATAATATTTGACCAAATGTTCGGCCAGCCAAACTAACATGTCCCGTTCTCCTGTAATGCGCGTACTACCTCTTCCATGGCGGCACTACGTGATCCTTTCACCAGAATGGTGAGGGTTTGCTGTTCATTAATGAGCGTTTTAAGACGCGCAATGGCTGCTGCTTTGTCAGTGAAATGCTCGCCGACGCCGCTGGCAGAACTGATTGCCTGACTTAATTTACCAACGCTTAAGACTTTATCGATGCCCGCCGTTTTCGCAGCTTCGCCAACCTGAATGTGGCAGGCTTCGCTTTCCGCACCCAGTTCGGCCATATCGCCAACCACCAGCACGCGATAACCCGGCATCTCTTCGAGCACCTGCACCGCGGCGGTCATCGAACCGACGTTGGCGTTATAGGAGTCGTCGAGCAGCAGTTGGGTGTCGCTCAGGTGAATCGGGAACAAACGCCCCGGAACGGAGGTCAGCTTCGCCAGCCCGGCTTTCACCGCGTTTAAGTCTGCACCCACCGCCATCGCCAGTGCCGTCGCGGCCAGCGCGTTAGCAATGTTGTGGCGACCCGGCAGCGGCAGCAGTACGTCTACGTCGCCGGTTGGCGTTTGCAGCGTAAATTCGGTGCCGTGGCTGGTAACGTGAATATTGGTCGCGGTGAAATCGCTGTTCGCCGCATTCGGCGAGAAGCGCCACACTTTGCGCGAGCCAATAATCGCTTGCCAGTTCAGCCAGTCGTTGTTATCGGCATTCAGGATAGCGATGCCGTTAACCGGCAGGCCGGTGAAAATCTCACCTTTGGCTTTTGCCACGCCCGCAAGCGATCCGAACCCTTCCAGATGCGCCGCCGCGAGATTGTTCACCAGCGCCGCTTCCGGGCGAGTCAGGCTCACCGTCCAGGCGATTTCGCCCTGATGGTTGGCACCCAGTTCAATCACCGCGAATTCGTGTTCTTTCGTCAGGCGCAGTAATGTCATCGGCACGCCGATGTCATTATTGAGATTGCCTGCGGTATACAGCGTGTTGCCGCACTGGCCGAGAATGGCGGCGGTCATCTCTTTTACAGACGTTTTGCCGGAGGAGCCGGTCAGCGCGACAACGCGCGTTGGCACCTGCTGGCGTACCCATGCCGCCAGTTCACCAAACGCCAGACGGGTATCTTTCACCACCAGTTGCGGCAGATCGATATCCAGTTTACGGCTGACTAACAGCGCGCCCGCCCCACCCTCTTTCGCTTTTTCGACGAAATCGTGGGCGTCAAAACGCTCGCCTTTCAGGGCCACAAACAGGCAGCCCGGCGTTAATTTGCGCGTATCGGTGGTGACATCGTCGATACGCAGATCAGAACCGTTCAGTTCACCGTGCAGGATGCCAGCCAGTTCGCTAAGCGTTACGCTAATCATGCGATCACTCCCAGCAGACGCGCTGCGGTTACACGGTCGGAATAGTCGAGACGTTGAGTGCCGACAATTTGATAATCTTCATGACCTTTACCAGCCAGCAGCACCAGGTCATCAGGCTTCGCCTGCATGATGGCGTTAGTGACCGCTTGCGCACGTCCTTCCACCACTTTGGCGTGGCCGGCGTCAAGCATGCCCGCCAGAATGTCGTTGATGATGGCACGCGGCTCTTCGGTACGCGGGTTGTCATCGGTGACCACGGCGATATCGGCAAACTGCTCGGCAATCGCGCCCATCAGCGGACGTTTACCTTTATCGCGGTCACCGCCGCAACCAAAGACGCACCACAGTTTGCCCGCGCAGTGCAGACGCGCCGCTTCGAGCGCTTTTTCCAGCGCATCCGGCGTGTGCGCGTAATCGACAACCACCGTCGGTTTACCCGGCGCGCTGAACACTTCCATACGGCCGCAAACCGGTTGCAGGCTGGAAGCGGTTTTCAGCAGATCCGCCAGCGGATAACCGAGCGCCAGCAGCGTGGCCAGCGCCAGTAACAGGTTGCTGACGTTGAACGCGCCCATCAGGCGGCTTTCGATTTCGCCGTCACCCCAGGTCGAGCTGAAACGGATGGTTGCGCCGCTGTCGTGATAGTTCACCTCGGTCGCTTTTAACCAGCGCCCGTGGCAGTTCGGATTGATGTGATCTTCCATCGACACTGCAACCGCGTCCGGCAATCTTGCCAGCCAGCGGCGACCCACTTCGTCATCGGCGTTAACAATCGCCTGACCACAGTGGTGCGTGGAGTAAAGCAGCCATTTAGCTGCTTCGTAATGTTCCATATCACCATGATAATCAAGGTGATCGCGGCTCAGGTTGGTAAACACGGAAGCCACAAATTTCAGTGCCGCCACGCGGTGCTGTACCAGCCCGTGAGAAGAGACTTCCATTGCCGCCAGCGTCGCGCCCTGGTCTGCCAGGCCGGACAGCACGTGCTGAACATCAACCGCTGAACCGGTGGTATTTTCTGTTGGGATCACTTTACCCAGCAGGCCGTTACCGACCGTGCCCATCACCGCGCTGGTTTCGCCCAGCAGTTGCCCCCACTGTGCGAGCAGTTGGGTGGTGGTGGTTTTACCGTTGGTGCCGGTCACGCCCACGAGGCGCAAACGGTCTGACGGTTCATGGTAAAAGCGCCCGGCCAGTGCCGATAAGCGCTCCGTCAACTGGCTGAGGTAAATAACCGGGACGCCGTGCATTTCACGGATTTCGCCATCGGTCGCTTCATCTTTTGCCTCGGCTATAATGGCAGCTACACCTTGCGCAATTGCCTGCGGGATATAACGACGCCCGTCCGCCTGATGACCAACCACCGCTACGAAGAGATCGCCCGATGCAGCCACACGGCTGTCGAGTGTCATCTCTCGCAGTGCTCGCTCCGGCGCATTTGGCACCCACGGAGCGAGAAGGTCGCGCAAATTACGATCTGCCACCTGTTCCCTCGCCTTGATTAATCACAAATTCACTTTTTTCGCCCGTTGCCAGCGCATCCGGCTCGATGTTCATGGTGCGCAGAACGCCGCCCATGATGGCACCGAAGACCGGCGCGGAAACGGCGCCGCCGTAGTATTTACCTGCCTGCGGGTCGTTGATGACCACCACCAGCGCAAAACGCGGCTGGCTGGCTGGCGCAACGCCCGCGGTGTAAGCAATATATTTATTGATGTAACGCCCGTCTGGCCCCACTTTTTTCGCCGTACCGGTTTTGATGGCGATGCGATAGCCTTTGATCGCCGCTTTCACGCCGCCGCCGCCAGGCAGCGCCACGCTTTCCATCATGTGAACCACGGTACGTACGATGGATTCCGGGAAGATACGTTCGCCTGGAACCGGAGGGTCAACTTTGGTTATCGACAGCGGACGGTAAACCCCGTAGCTGCCTATCGTTGCGTAGACTCGCGCTAACTGTAACGGCGTTACCATTAGCCCGTAGCCGAAAGAGAAGGTGGCCCTCTCTATGTCAGACCACCGTTGTTTTTGAGGATATAAGCCACTGCGTTCTCCGACCAACCCCAAATTGGTCGCTTTTCCCAATCCAAAACGTGAGTAAGTCTCTACTAACGCTGAGGACGGCATCGCTAACGCCAGCTTGGAAACACCGACGTTACTCGACTTCTGTAGTACCCCGGTCAGGGTCAATTCGCTGTAGCGCGCCACGTCTTTAATTTCGTGGCCGTTAATACGGTAAGGAATAGTATTCAGCACGGTATTTTCACGCACCACGCCGCGCTGCAACGCGGTCATCACCACCATCGGTTTAACCGTTGAACCCGGTTCAAACACGTCGGTGATGGCGCGGTTACGCATGGTGTCTTTGGCCGTGCCGGAGAAGTTGTTTGGGTTATAAGACGGGCTGTTCGCCATCGCCAGCACTTCGCCGGTGTTCACATCCACCAGCACTGCGCTGCCCGATTCCGCTTTGTTAAACGCCACGGCGTTGTTCAGTTCGCGGTACACCAGCGCCTGTAAACGCTCATCGATGCTCAGCGCAAGGTTGTGCGCCGCCTGGCTGTCCGTTGAGGAGATATCCTCGATAACGCGACCGTAGCGATCTTTACGCACGATACGTTCGCCCGGTTGCCCGGTGAGCCATTTATCAAAGCTCTTCTCGACGCCTTCGATCCCCTGGCTATCGACGTTAGTGAAGCCAATGAGATGAGAGGTAACTTCGCCCGACGGATAGTAACGGCGCGACTCTTCACGCAGATGAATGCCCGGCAGTTTGAGTTTTTTGATGTAGTCCGCCATGTCAGGGTTAACCTGGCGAGCAAGGTAGATAAAGCGCCCTTTCGGGTTCGCATTGATACGATTTGCCAGCTGATCCAGCGGCAGATTCAGCGCGGTAGAGAGCGCGTTCCAGCGATCGCCGACGCTCACGCCGCCCGCATCATGCACTTCTTTCGGGTCGGCCCAGATGGCTTTTACCGGTACACTTACCGCCAGCGGGCGGCCAGAGCGGTCGGTGATCATCCCGCGAGAAGTTGACACTTCCTGAACGCGCAGGGAACGCATATCGCCCTGACGCACCAGCATATCCGGATTGATTATCTGCAACCAGGCCACGCGGCCCAGCAGGAAGCCGAGAGCCACCAGAATACAGCCGCACAGCAACGCAAAACGCCAACTGATAAAGTTGGCCTGTTCTTCCTGACGTTTTGGTTTAAGCGTCTTTCCCGCTGCTTTCATGCGTTGCGATAATCCTTATTTCTGTACAACTATGTTTTCTTTTGACGGATCAACATGTTGCATTTGCAACTTTTCCGTAGCGATACGCTCAACCCGGCTATGATCGCCGAGGGCGTTCTCTTCTAAAATCAGGTTGCGCCATTCGATATCCAGCGCATCACGTTCCAGCACCAGCTGCTCGCGTTGGGCGGTTAACAGACGGGTATGGTGCGCCGTCGTCACCACGGTGACAGCCGTAACAATGATGCAAATGAACAGGCAGAGTGGCAGCTTCCCAAACCGCAAAAGATCGTCTCCGATAACGCCAGGCAAGGCATGGCGCTCGTTACTTCCAATCGATCCCTTAACTTTGCTTAGGGCTTCTGTCACTCTGCTGATCATGCGTTCGTCCTCTCTGCGATACGCAGCACTGAACTACGGGCACGTGGATTTTCAGCCACTTCTTCTTCGCCCGGCATCAACTTGCCTAGCGCTCGTAAATGACGGCCACCCAGCTTCCTGAGTTGCTCTTCAGTCATCGGTAACCCTGCCGGAACCTGCGGACCGCGGCTTTGCTCACGCATAAAGCGTTTTACAATACGGTCTTCCAGCGAGTGGAAACTGATAACCGACAGCCGCCCACCCGGGGCCAGCACGTCGATCGAGCCTTTTAGCGCCTGCTCTATCTCCTCCAGTTCACTGTTCACCCAGATGCGCACCGCCTGGAAGGTACGGGTCGCGGGATGTTTGAATTTGTCTTTCACCGGCATCGCCACCGCCACCACTTCCGCCAACTCTTTGGTGCGGGTCATGGGCTCAATGCGATTACGCTCAACGATGGCGCGGGCAATACGTTTACCGAAGCGTTCTTCACCGTAGGTTTTAATCACCCAGGCGATATCCGCTTCATCTGCCGTTTGCAGCCATTCGGCGGCAGACTGGCCGCGCGTCGGGTCCATACGCATATCCAGCGGCCCGTCGCGCATGAAAGAGAAGCCGCGTTCAGCATCGTCAAGCTGTGGTGAAGAGACACCAAGATCGAGCAGAATGCCGTCGATCTTGCCTGTAAGTTCGCGCTCACTAACATAGTCAGCCAATGCGGAGAAAGGACCATGAATGATGGAGAAGCGAGGATCATCAATGGTGTTTGCTACGGCAATAGCCTGCGGGTCGCGATCGATAGCCAGCAGTCGCCCCTGCTCGCCAAGCTGCGAGAGGATAAGACGCGAGTGGCCACCGCGACCAAAAGTACCATCGATGTAGATACCATCCGGGCGAATATTCAGGCCGTTGACGGCTTCGTCCAGCAGTACCGTTTTATGTTTAAAAGTTTCCATCATTTTATAAGGACAAATCCTGCAACCGTTCCGAAAGCGCGTCTGAAGCGGTTTGCTCAGCGTCGATATCTTCCCTGACCCGTTGATACCAGGTCGTTTCATCCCACAGTTCAAACTTGTTGAACTGCCCAACCAGCATCACTTCTTTTGTCAATCCGGCATGTTGCCGTAAAACCGGTGCGATCAAGAGTCGCCCCGCGTTATCCATTTGGCATTCGCTGGCATGCCCTAACAACAACCGCTGTACGCGGCGTTCTGCGGGATTCATGCTCGACAAACGCGAGAGTTTTTGCTCGATGATTTCCCATTCGGGCAGGGGGTAAAGCAGCAGGCATGGGTGATGGATGTCAATGGTGCACACCATTTGACCGGTAGCGTTCTCAATCAGCGTATCCCGATACCGGGTAGGGACGGCTAAACGCCCCTTGCTGTCGAGATTAACTAACGTTGCCCCCCGGAACATGCCAGCTTCACCCCTTCTCGCCACTTTAACCCACAAATTCCCACCTGAAGGAGTTTACGGAGCAGAGGAAAAGCTTGTCAAGCCAGCATCTATGCCAACGGAGCTTAAAAACCCACTCTTTGCGGCCATTAATAGCCCCGATTAAATTCCGTACTACTGTCGAGGCAAATTAACGTCATGAATATGTGTAAGAAAAAAACTCAACAGATTCGTAACATTTTACGGTCACTAAATATCGTCAATAGAATATATAAAGTGTCAGTTTGCGACGCGAGCGGCATTTTAGGACATTCTGATGTTCGTTAACAGCCCTTGTTATGTCCGTTATCGGTATTTAAAAGGCTTGTCTGGCGCGGCGCGGAGGGCTGTCTTAAGAAGTGGCTGTTATTTCAGCATTCGTCGTTATGAATGTAACAAAATAATTCATAATTGAGTTAATTTTACTTTCCATTTACTTAATTGACGACGTATCAAACGGATAATGCGGTAAATGAAATAAGAACCTTAAAAAAATGAGGATTATTCTGAATAATATAAGGCAGCTAATGATCTGGCGATAAAGACAATATAAATGCTCTATCGCCAGCAGGCTTAACGACGGCTCAGACTGCCCCGACGGTAAAGATTACGACGAATGCGGCTCAGGCCTGGCTTCGGTTTGCGCGGTTCATCGAGACTCGCCAGCACAATTTCCAGCACCCGCTCGGCCACATCGCGGTGACGCTGCGCCACGGCAAGCACCGGGCACTGCAGGAAATCGAGCAGTTCATTATCGCCGAAGGTGGCAATCGCCAGCTCTGAAGGCAGCTTCCCTTCGCGGCGCAGCGTCACGTCCATCACGCCCTGCAACAAGGCAAATGACGTCGTGAACAGCGCATCCGGCATAGGATGGGTTTCCAGCCATTTTTCAAACAGCACGGCAGCCGCTTCGCGCTCATAGCTGTTGGCGTAGAGGTAGTGAACTTCGCGAGGGTCATCTTTCCACGCGGTACGGAAGCCCTGTTCACGCAGGAAGCTCACGGAGAGTTCCGGTAACGCACCTAAATAGAGGACCGTTTCTGCCGGGAACTTACGTAGCTCTTCCGCCAGCATTTCGGCATCGTCCTGATCGGCCCCGACGACGCTGGTGAAATGTTCGCGATCCAGCGCGCGGTCCAGTGCGACGATGGGGAATGAATCATTCGCCCAACGCTGATAGAAAGG
This sequence comes from Pseudocitrobacter corydidari, assembly GCF_021172065.1. Taxonomy (NCBI): domain Bacteria; kingdom Pseudomonadati; phylum Pseudomonadota; class Gammaproteobacteria; order Enterobacterales; family Enterobacteriaceae; genus Pseudocitrobacter; species Pseudocitrobacter corydidari. The sequence goes on from NZ_CP087880.1 coordinate 3,023,106, forward strand.
ATGTTCCGGCGGCAGAGACGTGGAAACGATGATGGCATCGACCTGGCGTTGCAGCAGATGCTCAATACAGCGCATCTCGTTGTCGGGCTGATCTTCCGAACAGGCGATCAACAGCTGATACCCACGCTGACGCGCCTGGCGTTCAAGATAGTTCGCAATACGGGTATAGCTGGTGTTTTCCAGGTCAGGGATCACCAACCCGATGGAACGCGTGCGTCCCGCACGTAACCCGGCAGCGACGGCGTTAGGATGGTAGTTATGCTCGCGCACCACGGCCATCACTTTTTCGACTGTTTTATCGCTGACGCGATACTGCTTGGCCTTACCGTTAATCACATAGCTGGCGGTGGTTCGTGACACACCGGCAAGCCGGGCGATTTCATCCAGTTTCACAATTGCCCCTTGCTTAACTTGTACAATCCATAACCATTGTTAAATTATGGAATAAAATTTATAACATCTAACCGCAGATTCCTGGCAGCGGCAATAGCTTTTGTTCGCAGTTACTGCCCGTTTCGCAAAAAAAAGCCCAACGCGACGCTGGGCTACGTAAAACGGATGAGTTCTGCACTAACGCATGATCTTATCGCCGCGCGAGAGCCCCACTACGCCCGAGCGCGCCACTTCAACGATTCGGGCAACATCACGCAGCGACGCAAGGAACGCATCCAGCTTGTCGCTGGTGCCCGCCAGTTGAACGGTATAAATAGAGGGCGTGACGTCGATAATTTGCCCACGGAAGATTTCCGTGTTGCGTTTCACTTCGTCGCGCCCGTAACCGCTGGCCTGCACTTTAACCAGCATGATTTCACGCTCAACGTACGCGCCCTGGCCGATTTCATTCACCCGCAGCACATCCACCAGCTTGTGCAGCTGCTTTTCAATCTGCTCAATGGCTTTGTCATCGCCGACCGTTTGAATGGTCATACGCGAGAGGGTTGGGTCGTCGGTGGGTGCAACGGTCAGGCTCTCAATGTTGTAGCCACGCTGTGAGAAAAGACCAATTACGCGTGACAGCGCGCCCGATTCGTTTTCCAGCAATACAGATAATATCCGGCGCATAATCAGGTTCTCTCCGTTTTACTCAACCACATCTCGTCCATTCCGCCACCGCGAATATGCATCGGATAGACATGCTCACTGCCATCAACCGCCACATCGACAAACACCAGACGGTTGTTGCGCACCTGCTCCAGCGCCTGTGCCAGTTTGCTTTCCAGCTCGTCAGGCGTGGTGATGCGTATTCCCACATGGCCATACGCTTCCGCCAGACGCACGAAATCCGGCAACGATTGCATATAGGATTGCGAGTGGCGACCGGAGTAAATCATGTCCTGCCACTGCTTCACCATGCCGAGATAACCGTTATTCAGGTTCAGCACCAGCACCGGCAGGTTGTACTGCAAGGCGGTGGAGAGTTCCTGAATGTTCATCTGAATACTGCCATCGCCGGTCACGCAGACTACCGTTTCATCCGGCAGCGCCATTTTCACGCCCAGCGCAGCGGGCAGGCCAAAGCCCATCGTGCCAAGACCGCCGGAGTTGATCCAGCGACGCGGTTTATTGAATGGATAATAGAGTGCAGCGAACATCTGATGCTGCCCCACGTCGGAGGTTACGTAAGCCTCACCTTCCGTCAGCCGCCAGATCGTTTCGATGACCGCCTGCGGCTTGATTTGATCGCTGTTTTTGTCGTAGCTAAGGCAGTGACGCGCGCGCCACTGCTCGATTTGTTGCCACCAGTCGCGGATCTCATCCAGCGGCTGCATTGTCTCTTCTTGATCCAGCAGTTCCAGCATCTGCTCCAGCACCAGCCGCGCATCGCCAACGATCGGAATATCCGCCGCAACGGTTTTCGAGATCGAGGTCGGATCGATATCAATGTGCAGCACGGTGGCATCCGGGCAGTATTTCGCCAGATTATTGGTGGTGCGATCGTCAAAGCGCACGCCAACGGCGAAGATCACATCGGAATTGTGCATCGTCATGTTGGCTTCATAGGTGCCGTGCATGCCCAACATACCCAGCGCCTGCTGATGCGTTGCCGGGAATGCGCCGAGCCCCATCAGCGATGACGCCACCGGCAGATTCAGTTTTTCAATCAGCGTGCGTAATTGTTCATGGCACTCGGCGTTAACCGCCCCGCCACCGACGTAAACGACTGGTTTTTTAGCTGCCACCAGCGTTTGCAGCGCGCGCTTAATTTGCCCTTTGTGCCCGGTGGTGGTCGGGTTATAGGAGCGCATGCTGACCGAATCGGGGTAGTGATACGGCAGCTTATTCGCCGGGTTGAGAATATCTTTCGGCAGATCCACGACGACCGGGCCAGGGCGACCGCTGGCCGCCAGCCAGAAGGCTTTCTTCAGTACACCCGGAATATCTTCCGTCTGCTTCACCAGGAAGCTGTGCTTCACGACCGGGCGGGAGATCCCCACCATGTCGCACTCCTGAAAGGCGTCATAGCCAATCAGCGAGGTCGCCACCTGACCTGAAAGCACCACCAACGGGATGGAGTCCATATACGCTGTTGCAATACCCGTAATCGCGTTGGTCGCGCCCGGCCCGGATGTCACCAGCACCACGCCGACTTCACCGGTCGCGCGCGCAAGGCCATCCGCCATATGCACCGCCGCCTGCTCATGGCGCACCAGCACATGATCGATTCCGCCAACGGTATGCAGCGCATCGTAGATATCGAGGACCGCGCCCCCGGGATAGCCAAAGACCTGCTTCACGCCCTGATCGATTAACGACCGGACGACCATCTCGGCGCCAGACAACATCTCCATGGTTTGCCTCCAGGCTGATATTTTGATGATGGCAGAATTCATTTCCGCGCAATCATGCCGCACGGTCAGCCAACTGACCGCGCATGCTTATGTAATTACCATAATGAAACAACATAACCGCTCAGCATCAGGCAGGCAATCGGCGTAACTACGGAGTCTTAAAGGGGAAAAAGAAGAAAAGAAAGCAAACAACAATAAAGGTGGTGGAATAATTCAACGATAAGAAAAGCGTTTGGCAGATACTCGGAGGAATACGCGTTTCGTAGCAAAACCTCCATTTTTTATCACCCGACGACAAATCATCACGGGCAACAACAGAATAAAATTCTTTATTTTTACTTCAGTACAAAATAAACCGGATGCTTTCACATCCGGCTATTCTTTTGTATTACTGATGACGGCAAACGTTCACCAGCAGCTCTTCCATCCACTGATGACCACGGTCCCTGCCGGCAGCTTCATGCCAGGAAAGATAGCAGGTACGGCTATTTACCTTCATTGGCAGCGGCAGAACCTGCAGCGCCAACTTCTCGGAAAACTCTTCAGCCAGCCAGCGTGGCGCAATGGCGACAAGATTCGTTTGCGACACCACATTTAATACGCTGATCAGCGCCATGCCCTGATAAGCAATGCGACTTTGTTTATCCGGTGTGTCATACCATGGTTGGCTAAATGATGCATAGCGATCCAACGCGACAACGGCATGCTCTTCCTGATACACAGAGTTTTCGGTTAACGGCCCATTGATGCGCGGATGTTTTTTGCTGGCGACCAATACCATCTCATCATTAAATAACGGTACGCAGGCAAATTCCGGGCGACGGAACTCTTCATATCCCAGAACGAATTCAATTTCCTGGTAGCGCAGCTGATGTTCGGTATTCTGATTTAAGGATGACTTAAATACTAAATGGATATTTGGTGCTATTTCTGCAACACGGTTAAAAATAATCGATGTTAAATAGTTATCCAGTGGGCTACATACGCAAAGATTAAATACGCGTTCGCTACTGACAGGTTCAAAACCCGACCCTGGCAGTTCATTTTGCACCAGTTGTAAAGCCTGGCGAACAGAACCGAAAAGCTGGAATGCACGCGCGGTGGGTTGAATACCACGACCATAGCGCACAAATAGCTCATCATTAAACATCACCTTCAAACGCGCCACCGCGTTACTGACCGCAGGCTGCGACATACCCAGCATATGTGCGGCACGAGTAATGTTTTGTTCCTGCATCACGGCGTCAAACACAGTCAGCAAGTTGAGGTCAACCATTCTGAGTTGAGGTTTGCTACTTTCATGAAGATTACCGCTATGCTGTTCCGGTTTCATTACTACACTTTCTGACTCCACTGTCATGCTAAACTCCCTTTGCAAAATCGCAGAAATATATTATGACAATATGATTTACCATGCATATAAGATCCAAAAAAGAGAAATTGATAAAATTAGGAATTCATAAAGGCCCAGAGGAGCCGAGTCCACAGAAGCCAGAAGGGAATTCATATCAGAAAAACTAATTAGATATAGTTTACCCATAGATTTGGTAAATAAACAACAGCACTTATAATTAACGATACTTTAAGTTTTATTAAACTGTTATATTTCCCGTTGAAATTTATTAACGTTTTTTTAGCAATCCCACTTCCGATATATTCACAATAAAAATATTTTAGTTGAAGAAACACTATTAAATCAGCGCGATAAGCCAGCGGCCCTGGCTCCACAACATCGTAAGCGATTGCCAAAAAATATTTTTATTTGCGACAAAATATAAAAATGATTGCCAGACCCAAAAACGATCCTCTGCATTTTGTGACATCCGTCAGCACAATTAGCTAATTCAAACCCTATCCAGGAAGGTCATTGGCAGAGGCTTTTAACCAACAAGTGTTGACATCAATCATCATATCCAGTACCACTAAAAGCATATCGAATTCATCTGGAGCATGACGACAATGATCCGCACTACTCGTTTCAACGGTCTACTACTACTAAACGCCTCTTTTGTGCGCGGTAGACTGCTGGACGACGTTAAGCGTTAAGTCATCATCCAGTAAGAATCAGAACCCGCGCCGTTGCGCGGGTTTTTTTTCGCTCGTAGCAAGGCGCCCCAAGTGAACTAAGGACCTCAAACATGAGCCAACAAGTCATTATCTTCGATACCACCTTACGTGACGGCGAACAGGCGTTACAGGCAAGCCTGAGTGTGAAAGAAAAACTGCAGATTGCCTTCGCCCTTGAGCGTATGGGCGTCGATGTGATGGAAGTCGGGTTTCCGGTCTCTTCACCGGGCGACTTCGAATCGGTACAGACCATTGCCCGCAACATTAAAAACAGCCGCGTCTGCGCACTGGCTCGTTGCGTCGAGCACGACATTGATGTGGCAGCCGAGTCCCTGAAAGTGGCCGAAGCATTCCGTATTCATACCTTTATCGCCACCTCACCGATGCACATCGCCACCAAGCTGCGCAGCACGCTGGACGAAGTGATTGAGCGCGCGGTGTACATGGTGAAACGTGCGCGTAACTACACCGACGACGTCGAGTTCTCTTGTGAAGATGCGGGGCGTACACCAATTGACCAGTTAGCGCGCGTGGTTGAAGCGGCCATTAACGCGGGCGCTACTACCATCAATATTCCGGATACCGTCGGTTACACCATGCCGTTCGAGTTCGGTAATATCATCACTGGCCTGTATGAGCGCGTACCGAATATCGATAAAGCGATTATCTCCGTTCACACCCATGACGATTTAGGCCTGGCCGTGGGCAACTCCATTGCCGCAGTCCATGCCGGTGCCCGTCAGGTTGAAGGCGCGATGAACGGTATCGGCGAGCGCGCCGGTAACTGCTCGCTGGAAGAGGTCATCATGGCCATTAAGGTGCGCAAAGACATCATGGATCTGCACACCAACATCAACCACAATGAAATCTGGCGTACCAGCCAGACCGTTAGCCAGATCTGCAATATGCCAATTCCGGCGAACAAAGCGATCATCGGCAGCGGCGCCTTCGCCCATTCCTCCGGTATTCACCAGGACGGCGTGCTGAAAAACCGCGAAAACTACGAAATCATGACCCCGGAATCTATCGGCCTGAATCAGGTACAGCTGAACCTGACCTCTCGCTCTGGCCGTGCGGCAGTGAAACACCGCATGGACGAGATGGGCTACAAAGAAACCGACTACAGCATGGATCAGCTGTACGACGCCTTCCTGAAGCTGGCAGACAAAAAAGGCCAGGTCTTCGATTACGACCTGGAAGCGCTGGCGTTCATCAACAAACAGCAGGAAGAGCCAGAACATTTCCGTCTGGACTACTTCAGCGTGCAGTCAGGTTCCAGCGATATCGCCACCGCCTCCGTCAAACTGGCCTGCGGCGATGAAGTGAAAGCCGAAGCCGCCAACGGTAACGGCCCGGTCGATGCCATTTACCACGCGATTAACCGTATCACGCAATACGACATCGAACTGGTGAAATACGGCCTGAGCGCCAAAGGCCACGGCAAAGATGCGCTGGGTCAGGTGGATATCGTCGTTACCCATAACGGTCGTCGCTTCCACGGCGTGGGCCTGGCGACTGACATCGTTGAATCCTCAGCGAAAGCGATGGTTCACGTCCTGAATAACATCTGGCGCGCCGCCGAAGTTGAAAAAGAGTTGCAACGCAAAGCTCAGAATAACGAGAACAAAAAGGAAACCGTGTAATGTCGAAGAATTACCATATTGCTGTGTTACCAGGTGACGGTATTGGCCCGGAAGTCATGACACAGGCTTTGAAAGTACTGGAAGCGATTCGTCAACGTTTCGATATGCGTATCACCACCAGCCACTACGATGTGGGCGGTATCGCGATTGATAATCACGGTACGCCGCTGCCGAAAGCCACCGTTGAAGGGTGCGAGCAGGCTGACGCGGTGCTGTTTGGCTCCGTAGGCGGCCCGAAATGGGAACACCTGCCGCCAAACGATCAACCTGAACGCGGCGCGCTGCTGCCGCTGCGTAAGCACTTCAAACTGTTCAGCAATCTGCGCCCGGCCAAACTGTATCAGGGGCTGGAGGAGTTCTGCCCGCTGCGCGCCGATATCGCCGCCAACGGTTTCGACATTCTCTGCGTGCGTGAACTGACCGGCGGTATCTACTTCGGCCAGCCGAAAGGCCGCGAAGGCAGTGGTCAGTACGAAAAAGCGTTTGATACCGAGGTGTATCACCGTTTCGAAATCGAACGTATTGCGCGCATCGCGTTTGAATCAGCGCGTAAACGCCGTCACAAAGTGACCTCAATTGATAAATCCAACGTATTGCAGTCCTCCATTCTGTGGCGTGAAATCGTTACCGAAATTGGCAGCGAGTATGCCGACGTTGAGCTGAACCATATGTATATCGATAACGCCACCATGCAGATGATCAAAGATCCGTCGCAGTTTGACGTGGTGCTGTGCTCCAACCTGTTCGGCGACATTCTCTCTGACGAATGCGCGATGATTACCGGCTCAATGGGCATGCTGCCTTCCGCCAGCCTGAATGAGCAAGGTTTCGGCCTGTATGAACCGGCGGGCGGATCTGCGCCGGATATCGCCGGGAAAAACATCGCCAACCCGATCGCTCAGATCCTGTCGCTGGCGCTGCTGCTGCGCTACAGCCTGGACGCGAACGACGCGGCAGATGCCATTGAAAATGCGATTAACCGCGCGCTGGAAGAAGGTATTCGCACCGGTGATTTAGCACGCGGCGGCGCGGCGGTCAGTACTGATGAAATGGGCGATATCGTGGCCCGCTATATCGCTGAAGGGGTGTAATCATGGCAAAGACGCTGTATGAAAAATTGTTCGATGCCCACGTGGTTTATGAAGCGCCCAGCGAAACGCCGCTGCTGTACATCGACCGTCATCTGGTGCACGAAGTCACCTCGCCACAGGCGTTTGATGGCCTGCGCGCGCACAATCGCCCGGTACGTCAGCCGGGTAAAACCTTCGCCACTATGGACCACAACGTTTCGACGCAAACCAAAGATATCAACGCGTCCGGCGAGATGGCCCGTATTCAGATGCAGGAACTGATTAAAAACTGCAACGCGTTCGGCGTTGAGTTGTACGACCTGAACCACCCGTATCAGGGTATCGTGCACGTGATGGGGCCGGAACAGGGCATCACCCTGCCGGGCATGACCATCGTCTGCGGCGACTCCCACACCGCCACCCACGGCGCATTTGGCGCGCTGGCGTTTGGTATCGGCACCTCCGAAGTGGAACACGTGCTGGCGACGCAAACCCTGAAACAGGGTCGCGCCAAAACCATGAAGATTGAAGTCAAAGGCACCGCCGCACCGGGCATCACCGCGAAAGACATCGTGCTGGCGATTATCGGCAAAACCGGCAGCGCAGGCGGCACCGGATATGTGGTCGAATTCTGCGGCGATGCCATCCGTGCGCTGAGCATGGAAGGCCGCATGACCCTGTGCAACATGGCGATTGAAATGGGCGCGAAAGCGGGCCTGGTCGCCCCGGATGACACCACCTTTAACTACGTCAAAGGCCGCCTGCACGCGCCGAAAGCGAAAGATTTCGACGATGCGGTCGCGTACTGGAAAACCCTGCATACGGATGAAGGCGCGAAATTTGACGCCACCGTCACCTTGCAGGCCGAAGAGATCGCTCCACAGGTGACGTGGGGCACCAACCCAGGGCAGGTTATCTCTGTTAATGACAACATTCCCGATCCGGCTTCGTTTGCCGATCCGGTTGAACGCGCGTCGGCGGAAAAAGCGCTGGCCTATATGGGCCTGAAATCGGGCGTACCGCTGACGGAAGTGGCGATCGATAAAGTGTTTATTGGATCCTGCACCAACTCGCGCATCGAAGATTTGCGCGCGGCGGCGGAAATCGCCAAAGGGCGTAAAGTCGCACCGGGCGTGCAGGCGCTGGTTGTGCCTGGCTCCGGCCCGGTAAAAGCGCAGGCAGAAGCGGAAGGTCTGGATAAGATCTTTATCGAAGCCGGCTTTGAGTGGCGCTTACCGGGCTGCTCCATGTGCCTGGCGATGAACAACGATCGCCTGAACCCAGGTGAGCGTTGCGCATCCACCAGCAACCGTAACTTTGAAGGCCGTCAGGGCCGTGGTGGCCGCACGCATCTGGTCAGCCCGGCAATGGCAGCGGCAGCTGCCGTTAGCGGTCATTTCGCCGATATTCGCAGTCTGAAATAAGGAAACCATCATGGCAGAGAAATTTACCCAACATACCGGGCTGGTGGTTCCGCTGGACGCGGCGAACGTCGATACCGACGCCATCATTCCAAAACAGTTTTTACAGAAAGTGACTCGCACCGGTTTTGGCGCGCACCTGTTCAACGACTGGCGTTTTCTGGACGATAAAGGCGAGCAGCCAAACCCGGAATTCGTGCTGAACTTCCCGGTGTACAAAGGCGCGTCGATTCTGCTGGCTCGGGAAAACTTTGGCTGCGGCTCCTCGCGTGAACACGCGCCGTGGGCGCTGACCGATTACGGTTTTAAAGTGGTCATTGCCCCAAGCTTCGCTGATATCTTCTACGGCAACAGCTTCAACAACCAGCTGCTGCCGGTGACGCTCAGCGATGCGCAGGTTGATGAACTGTTCGCGCTGGTGCAGGCGAATCCGGGCATCACCTTTGAGGTGGATCTGGAAGCGCAGGTGGTGAAAGCAGGCGAGAAGTCTTATAGCTTTAAGATTGATGATTTCCGCCGCCACTGCATGTTGAACGGCCTGGACAGCATCGGCCTGACACTGCAACACGAAGACGCCATTTCGGCGTATGAGAATAAGCAGCCGGCGTTTATGCGCTAGTGCAGCTGCGCCGGATGGCGCTGCGCTTATCCGGCCTACGGGACGGAGCCGTTGGTTGCCGGATGGCGCTGCGCTTATTCGGCCTACGGAACGGAGCCGTTGGTTGCCGGATGGCGCTGCGCTTATCCGGCCTACGGGCATGAATCCTTTGTAGGCCGGATAAGGCGTAGCCGCCATCCGGCGGTTTGATGCGCAACGCCCTTAAACGTCTTTCACCCGGCTGGTCATAAACAGCGTCACCAGCGAAATCCCGGCAATCACCCAATACACCATCGCGTGACCATAGCTTTGCGCAATGGCCCCCTGAATCACCCCGGCCAGAATCACGCCCGTGGAAATACTGTTGGTAAACAACGTCGTTGCTGAGCCTGCACGCCCCGGCATTAAATCCTGGAACCACAGCATGCCGATCCCGGCAACAATGCCGATAAACACCGCGTTAAACAGTTGCAAAATCAGCAGCGCCGTTTCGCTGTGAAACAGAATTAAGCCAATATAAAACAGCACGCCAAACGCCACCGATGTCACCATCATACGACGCTTACCAAAGCGTTTGACGTAATACCCCGCGAGGATCATCGCCGGAATTTCCAGCCCGGCGGCGGTACCCATCAGGATCCCGGCCAGTTTATCCGGCAGGCCGAGATCGCTACTGATCCACAGCGGCATGTCGATGATATACATGGTGTTGCAGGTCCACATCAGCGTCGAGGCGATAAACAGCATCCGCACGTTAGGATCGTTCCAGCCGCTGATCTGAGTGATTTCAACGTCCGCCGCCTGCTCAATACGCGCCACCGAGGGCAGCATCAGCGCAATCATCGCCAGGCTGATGGCAAAAATTCCGGCGGCAATGGCGAACATCATCGTAAAGCCGTAATTAAGCGCCAGCATAAACGCCAGCGGCGGGCCAATGACCCACGCCAGCGAGAGCTGCGCACGCATCACCGAGCTGAACATCACCACTTCCCGCGCCGAGCTGTCGGCATATTCGCGGGCCAGCGCAAACAGCTGCGGCATCGCGGCGTTGGCGATCGACGCCAGCAAAACGCCGCAGGTGATCAGCGTTAAATAGTGGCGATTAAACGCGAACAGCAGCGCGTTACCCACCGCCATCAGGCAGCAGAACATGATGAGCTTGCGGCGATCGCCCTGGCTGTCGGAGCGTTTCGCCAGCCACAGGCTGACCAGAATCCCGGCGATGGCGTTGACCGTGTAAAACAGCCCAACCCAGAATGGCTGAGCGCCAACTTCCCGACTGAGAAACAGGCTCAGCGTCGGCGCCTGCAGCGCCCCCGCCACGCCCATCATAAACGCCACCAGCATAAAGGCCGCGTAGACACCGTTGAGACGTCGTCCCATCGTCATAATCCAGAGCATGAGAAATCCTTTAGCGCGCGAGAAATAAAAAAAGCCAGCAGATAATACCTGCTGGCAAATACTCAGTCACACATGATTTGGCGATTTAGTGTTCAGAGGTCGAGCGCGTAACCTCCCACTGCATCAGTTCTTCAAGCATTTTAAGGCGCATCCCTGCCAACTGGCGGGCCAGCCAGGAAACATGACGTGTTGCGTAAAAATAGCGCTGATAAAACTGACGTGTGGTTGACCTCTTCATGTTCACCTCCCCGCTTCATCGAGATTGATTATTGGCTTAATATAGGGATTAATAAATTGCTGAGTTTTTATCAGGAGTTCCTCTTTTATGCCTTCTGGTCGACTGCAACAACAATTCATCCGTTTGTGGCAATGCTGCGACGGCAAAGCGCAGGAAACGACGCTGAACGAACTGGCGGAGCTGCTGAGCTGCTCGCGTCGCCATATGCGAACCCTGTTAAACACCATGGAAGCGCGGGGCTGGCTAACCTGGGAAGCCGAGGCCGGGCGGGGTAAACGCTCGCGTTTAACCTTCCTCTATACCGGGCTGGCATTGCAGCAGCAGCGGGCGGAAGACCTGCTGGAGCAGGACAGAATTGACCAACTGGTGCAGCTGGTTGGCGACAAATCGACGGTGCGACAAATGCTGGTCTCCCACCTGGGACGCAGCTTTCGCCAGGGGAAGCACATTCTGCGCGTGCTCTACTACCGCCCGATGCAAAATCTGTTGCCCGGTACGGCGTTACGTCGATCAGAAACCCATATCGCGCGGCAAATTTTCAGCGCCCTGACGCGCATAAATGAGGAAAACGGGGAACTGGAAGCCGATATTGCGCACCACTGGAAGGAGATATCCCCTCTGCACTGGCGCTTTTATTTGCGCCCCGGCATTCATTTCCATCATGGTCGCGAGCTGGAGATGGAAGACATTATCCATTCGCTGGAACGCATTAACAGGCTGCCGCTCTATTCTCATATCACTCAAATAGTGTCACCGACCGCATGGACGCTGGATATCCATCTCTCCCACGCGGACCGCTGGCTACCGTGGCTGCTCGGTCATACTCCGGCAATGATCCTGCCGCACGAGTGGTCATCCATGCCGCATTTCTCCCGCCAGCCGGTAGGTACCGGCCCTTACGCGGTGGTGCGCAATAACCAGAACCAGCTCAAAATCCACGCTTTCGAAGAGTATTTCGGTTTTCGTGCATTAATAGATGAAGTGAATGTTTGGGTGTTACCCGACGTGGCGGAAGATCTCAGCTGTGGCCTGACGTTGCAGGGCACCACCCAGAGCGAACAGGCCGTCGAAAGTCGTCTTGAAGAGGGGTGCTACTATCTGCTGTTTGACGCCCGCTCGTCGCGCGGCGCCAATCACCACGTACGCCAGTGGCTAAGCCACGTGCTGGCCCCGGCGAATTTGCTCTATCACGCCAGCGAACAGTATCAGCAGTACTGGTTCCCGGCCTACGGCCTGCTGCCGCGCTGGCACCACGCGCACAGTAAAACCCACGAAAAACCCGCTGGGCTGGAGCGCATCACGATTGGTTTCTATCGCGACCACGTCGAACATAAAGTGATTGCCCGCATCATGGCGCAACTGCTGGCCGAACATCAGGTCACACTGGAGGTCAACGAAGTGGACTACGACGAATGGCACAGCGGCGAAGTGGTTAGCGATGTGTGGCTCAACAGCGCCAACTTCACGCTACCGTTAAACTTCTCCCTGTTCGCGCATCTTTGCGAAGTGCCGCTGCTTCAACACTGCATCGCCCGCGACTGGCAGGCAGATATCCGCCAGTGGCATGCGGGCGAGCTGGATCTCCCCACCTGGTGCAAGCAGTTGCTGGAGCAGCAGGCGATTGTGCCGCTCATCCACCACTGGCTGCGCATTCAGGGGCAACGCAGTATGCGCGGCGTGCGCATGAACACCCTCGGCTGGTTCGACTTTAAATCCGCGTGGTTCGCTCCGCCGGATCCATAGCGCTTTTGATTTATTCACGTAATCATTACAATAGCGAGCTACTCAACGGGGTGCAGAAGTCTGCTGAGATTAAACCCGTCGAACCTGATCCGGATAACGCCGGCGGAGGGATTTGAGGCCAACTCAAAATCCTTTGCCACCTGCTCACTGAGGTGCAAAGTGTTAAAAAAATGTCTGCCGCTGTTGGCGCTTCTCGCCCTGCCAGCTTTCGCCAAACCGGTACTCACGGTTTACACCTACGACTCCTTCGCCGCCGACTGGGGCCCAGGCCCGGTGGTGAAAAAAGCCTTTGAAGCCGACTGTGCCTGCGAGCTGAAATTCGTGGCGCTGGAAGATGGCGTATCACTGCTTAACCGCCTGCGCATGGAAGGGAAAAAGAGCAAAGCCGACGTGGTGCTGGGGCTGGATAACAATCTGCTGCAGGCCGCCAGCCAGACAAAATTGTTCGCCAAAAGCGGCATTCCGGCAAGCGCCGTTACCGTTCCCGGCGGCTGGAAAGATGACACCTTTGTTCCCTTCGATTACGGCTATTTCGCCTTCGTTTACGATAAAAACAAACTGAAGAACCCGCCGAAAAGCCTGAAAGAACTGGTCGAGAGCGACCAGAAATGGCGCGTGATTTATCAGGACCCGCGCACCAGCACGCCGGGCCTGGGCCTGCTGCTGTGGATGCAAAAAGTGTATGGCGACAAAACAGCTGAAGCCTGGCAGAAACTGGCGGCGAAAACCGTCACCGTGACCAAAGGCTGGAGCGAAGCGTATGGTTTATTCCTGAAAGGGGAAAGCGACCTGGTGCTGAGCTACACCACCTCTCCGGCGTATCACATTATCGAAGAGAAAAAAGAGAACTACGCCGCCGCCTCATTTGCCGAAGGGCACTACCTGCAGGTCGAAGTCGCCGCGCGTACCGCCGCCAGCAAACAGCCTGAGCTGGCCGAAAAATTCCTCAAGTTTATGGTTTCCCCGGCGTTCCAGCAGGCCATCCCGACGGGTAACTGGATGTATCCGGTGGCCGACGTGACGCTGCCAAAAGGCTTTGATTCACTCGTCAAACCGCAAACTGCGCTGGAATTTACCCCGCAGGACGTCGCTGCACAGCGTCAGAACTGGATTGCGACATGGCAACGCGCCGTCAGCCGTTAATTCCCGGCTGGATTTGGCCAGGAATGACGGCGGCGACGCTTATCGTCGCCGTGGCCCTGGCCGCCTTTCTGGCACTGTGGTTTAGCGCCCCGGAAGCCAGCTGGCAGACGCTGCTGGCAGATAGCTACCTCTGGCACGTCGTGCGTTTCTCCTTCTGGCAGGCGTTTCTCTCCGCGCTACTGTCGGTGGTGCCCGCTATTTTCCTCGCCCGCGCGCTCTATCGCCGCCGTTTCCCTGGCCGCGAAACGTTGCTGCGCCTGTGCGCCATGACGCTGATTTTGCCCGTGCTGGTCGCGGTATTCGGCATCCTCAGCGTCTACGGGCGTCAGGGCTGGCTGGCGCAGATATTCACATCACTCGGGCTGGAGTGGCATTTCTCGCCTTATGGATTGCAGGGCATCCTGCTGGCGCACGTCTTCTTCAACATGCCAATGGCGACCCGCCTGCTGCTTCAGGCGCTGGAACAAATTCCCGGCGAGCAGCGCCAGCTTGCCGCGCAGCTTGGTATGCGCGGATTTAACTTCTTTCGCTTCGTGGAATGGCCCTGGTTGCGTCGGCAAATTCTGCCCATCAGCACGCTGATCTTTATGCTCTGTTTTGCCAGCTTTGCCACCGTGCTATCGCTGGGCGGCGGGCCGAAAGCAACGACCATTGAACTGGCGATTTATCAGGCGCTTAATTTTGATTATGACCCGGCGCGAGCGGCGATGCTTGCGCTTATCCAGATGGCGTGCTGCCTGACGCTGGTGCTGGTTAGCCAGCGTCTGAGCAAGGCGATTGCCGTCGGTAATACGCAAATGCAGGGCTGGCGTGACCCGGACGATCGTCTGTACAACCGTCTTGGCGATGGCCTGCTGATCACGCTGGCCCTGTTATTGATGCTGCCGCCGCTGCTGGCGGTGCTGGTCGATGGCATCAACCCGGCAATGCTCAACGCCCTGCTACAGCCGCCGCTCTGGCAGGCGCTGTGGACCTCGCTGCGCATCGCCGTCGCCGCTGGCGTGCTCAGCGTGGTGCTGACCATGATGCTGCTGTGGAGCAGCCGCGAGCTACGCGCGCATAACGCGCCACTCGCCGGGCAGACGCTGGAACTGAGCGGCATGTTGATTCTTGCTATGCCGGGGATTGTGCTTGCGACCGGCTTTTTCCTGCTGCTGAACAACACCGTCGGTCTGCCCGATTCCGCCGATGGCATGGTGATTTTCGCCAATGCGCTGATGGCCATCCCCTACGCGTTGAAAGTACTGGAAACGCCGATGCGCGATATTACCGCGCGTTATACACCGCTGTGTGAGTCGCTGGGGCTGGCCGGTTTTAATCGCCTGAAGGTGGTGGAACTGCGCGCGCTAAAACGCCCATTGGCTCAGGCGCTGGCTTTCGCCTGCGTGCTCTCCATTGGCGATTTCGGCGTGGTGGCGCTGTTTGGCAATGACGATTTCCGCACGCTACCGTTTTATCTTTATCAGCAAATAGGCTCTTATCGCAGCCAGGATGGCGCGGTGACCGCCCTGCTTCTGCTGTTGCTCTGTTTCCTGCTTTTTACCGTGATTGAAAAACTACCGGGACGCCATGCTAAAACTCAATGATGTTACCTGGCTTTATCAGCATTTGCCGATGCGCTTTAGCCTCTCCGTGGCGCAGGGCGAAACCCTCGCTATTCTTGGGCCGAGCGGGGCGGGGAAAAGTACGCTGCTGAATTTGGTTGCCGGTTTTCTGACGCCCGCCAGCGGTGAAATTGTGATTAACAGCGAAACGCATACCCGCACGCCGCCCGCGCGTCGCCCGGTATCGATGCTGTTTCAGGAAAACAACTTGTTCAGCCACCTGAGCGTGCAGCAAAACATCGGGCTGGGGATGTCGCCTTCGCTGAAGCTGAACGACGCGCAAAAGCAGAAGTTGCAGGCAATCGCGCACCAGATGGGGCTTGAGTCCTTGCTGACGCGCCTGCCCGGTGAGCTTTCCGGCGGCCAGCGTCAACGCGTGGCGCTGGCGCGTTGTCTGGTGCGTCAGCAGCCGATTTTGCTGCTGGATGAACCTTTCTCCGCCCTCGACCCGGCACTACGCCAGGAGATGTTGCAACTGGTGAAAGCGGTATGTGAACGCGAGCAGATGACGCTGCTGATGGTGTCGCATAGCGTGGAAGATGCGGCGCGGATTGCGCCACGCGCGATAGTGGTCGCCGACGGGCGTATTGCGTGGGATGGCGAAACGACGGCGCTATTAAGCGGACACGCCAGCGCGTCGCACTTACTCGGCATCGCTGCGCCGGATGGCGCTTCGCTTATCCGGCCTACTCGTTAACATCCATTTTTGTACGCCGCCATCCGGCAAACTGCGCTAAAGCCCAACCACCTTACGCAAAATTTCGATGTAAACGGGCATCAACGGATGGCGGATTGCCGCCACCAGCGCCACGACGCCCACTCCGAGCATCAGCGGAGCCACCCACAGCAAACGCTGGCGCGGCAGGTAATCGGTCAGACGATCTTTCGCTGCTTTTCCGCTGCGCCATAAGCGCCAGCAAAGCCACGCGGCTACCCATAACAGCAGCGCCGTACCCAGCAGCAACCACTTAAAGCCACCGCTTTGCATATCATCAGGAATATCAATCGCGGCCCCCGCCAGAATCCCCGGCAGGAAGTAAATCGGCGGCCAGAGCAGGCAACCAATAATATTCGGCGGAATAAACTTTGCGACCGGCAGGTCGAGCATCCCGGCGACCATCGGTACCACCGGACGCGTTGGCCCGACAAAGCGCCCAACCAGAATGGTGAACATGCTGTGCTGGTGCAGCGCGTGCTCGGTTTTATCCAGCAGCGCCTTGTTCTTTTTCATAAACGACCAGCGGTGCAGCGGCTTTTTAAAGCGCCAGCCGAGCCAGAAGGAGATCCAGTCGCCCAGCAAACAGCCGACAATACCGACCAGCCACGCCTGCCAAAAATTAACCTCGCCGCTACCAATCAGTGCGCCCAGACCCGCCATCATCACCGTGCCCGGCAAAATCAGACCGACCAGCGCTAATGATTCCAGAAAAGCCACCAGCGCCACCGCGACAAGTGAATAGGTCGTGGACTGGGTAATAAAGTGTTCCAGCAGTGCTTGCATAGTGTGTCCGGTTTGAAAACGAATCGGGGATTCTGGTCATCACCCCGACTTTCGTCAAGCCATCAATTGTCTGAATAGTTTACTGTCAAAGACAATACTCCACACACCGCCTTTCCTTTTCTTTACTTTTTATTCACAACCTGCGCGGAATTCGCTCGGGCTGGCGCCGGTACATTTCTTAAAGACGCGAGAAAAATAGAGCTGATCTTCAAAACCGACGTTACGCCCCACGGTAGCAATCGGCATACGCGTAGTGCTGAGCAGCAATTTCGCCTGACTGATGCGTTGATCTTCGCGCCAGCTCAGCACGCTGACGCCAAGCTGCTGGCGAAACAGATGCGACAGCCGCGACGGTGACAGGCAAACATGTTGGGCAACGCTTGCGATATCGAAATGGCTATCGGCGAGGTGATCGCTGATGTACTGGCAGGCATCGCGTACCCGGTTATCCATCGGCGGATGCAGCGATTCATTGATGGCTTCCATGCGTCGCAGCAGTAGCTGTTCCAGCAGGTTGATCGCCAGCAGTTCTGAATAGCGCCCAACACCCTGCCCGGCATCAATAATTTGCCCAAACAGCGCGGAAATCGACGCCTGATGCGCTTCATCCGGGCGGAAAAAACCAGTTTGCGCATGAATGGTCGGCCAGTTCAGCCATTCATGCCAGTAGGCGCGAGGGCGGAAGTAAACCCACTGGTGATACCATTCGCTGGCGTCCGGATGACGCCCGTAGTGATGAATTTCGCCAGGCGGAAAGAGCAGCATATCGCCTTCGCGACAAATAAACTGTTGCCCCTGATTTTCAATTACGCCTTCCCCTTTCACCGTCAGGTTAAGAATAAACCCCTTCATGCCCAGCGGCCGGTCGATAAAGAAATCGAGATAGCCTCCGGCATCAATCGGTGTTAGCCCGGCGACCAGGTGCGCGTTAAAGGAGTAACCCGGCAGCAGGGGATCGTTTTGCAATTCAGGCATTTTCAGTCTGCTCTCCGCATGTTTTGAAGAAACCAATTATCCATATTCACGTTTTCACCCTTCCCGGCGACCTGTGCAAACCATCACCGCTCACGATAAACATTTAACCCCGCGACAAACCGCGATTTTGATAACAATTCCGCGAGACATACGGTTTCTGGCGTGTAACAGAAGTGTCTATAAAGACGGCAGAAAAGTCCACATTGAATATTTGCACAGCGTCACACTTTGGGATGTGACAGCAAAATTATCCATAAGATTAGCGGTTCCTGCCTGACGATTTTTCCGGGCGATCGCTAGTGTTAACCCATCCTGTTTTATTACGATGGAGTGACACGATGGCAATCGCAATTGGCCTCGATTTTGGCAGCGACTCGGTCCGCGCCCTGGCAGTGGAGTGCGCGAATGGCGAAGAGATCGCCACCAGCGTTGAATGGTATCCGCGCTGGCAGGAGGGCCGCTTCTGCGACGCCCCGAATAACCGTTTTCGCCACCACCCGCGCGACTACATTGAGTCGATGGAAGCGGCGCTAAAAAGCGTGCTGGCACAGCTCACCGACGCTCAACGGGCCGACGTGGTCGGGATTGGCGTTGACAGCACCGGTTCAACCCCTGCGCCGATTGACGCCGACGGCAACGTACTGGCGCTGCGCGACGAGTTCGCCGAAAACCCGAACGCCATGTTTGTGCTGTGGAAAGACCACACCGCCGTGGAAGAAGCCGAAGCCATCACTCGCCTGTGCCATCAGCCGGGCAAAGAAGACTACTCGCGCTACATTGGCGGCATTTACTCCAGCGAATGGTTCTGGGCCAAAATTCTGCACGTTACCCGCGAAGACAGCGCGGTCGCACAGGCCGCCGCGTCATGGATTGAGCTGTGCGACTGGGTTCCGGCGCTGCTTTCCGGCACCACGCGTCCGCAGGATATTCGCCGTGGCCGCTGTAGCGCCGGGCATAAATCCCTGTGGCATGAGAGCTGGGGCGGGCTGCCACCGGCGTCGTTCTTTGATGAGCTGGACCCAATCCTTAATCAGCACCTTCCCTGCCCGCTCTTTACCGACACCCTGACCGCCGATGTTCCGGTGGGCACGCTCACCGCGGAATGGGCGCAGCGTTTGGGGCTTTCCGAGAAAGTAGTGATATCCGGCGGTGCGTTTGACTGCCATATGGGCGCAGTCGGCGCGGGCGCACAGCCTAACGCGCTGGTGAAAGTTATCGGCACCTCCACCTGCGACATTCTTGTCGCGGAGAAAGAGAGCGTGGGCGATCGCACGGTGAAAGGCATTTGCGGCCAGGTTGACGGCAGCGTAGTGCCTGATTTTATCGGCATGGAAGCGGGCCAGTCGGCGTTCGGCGATATCTATGCGTGGTTTGGCCGCGTGCTGGGCTGGCCGCTGGAACAGCTCGCCGCTCAGCATCCTGAACTGAAGACGCAAATTAAAGAGAACCAGAAGCAACTCCTGCCTGCGCTGACCGAAGCCTGGGCCAACAATCCGTCTCTCGATCATCTGCCAGTGGTACTCGACTGGTTTAACGGCCGCCGCACGCCAAACGCCAACCAGCGTTTGAAAGGGGTGATCACCGACCTGAATCTGGCCACCGACGCACCGGCATTATTTGGCGGATTGATTGCTGCCACCGCCTTTGGCGCGCGCGCCATTATGGAGTGCTTCACCCACCAGGGTATCCCGGTAAATAACGTGATGGCGCTGGGCGGCATTGCGCGTAAAAACCGCGTCATCATGCAGGCCTGCTGCGACGTGCTCAACCGTCCGTTGCAGATTGTCGCCTCAGACCAGTGCTGCGCGCTCGGCGCTGCCATCTTTGCCGCCGTCGCCGCAGGCGTTTACCGCGATATCCCTGCCGCGCAGTCGCAAATGGCAAGCCGCGTCGAAAGTACGCTCCAGCCACGCCCGCAACAGGCGCAGCGCTTTGAAGAGCTTTATCAGCGCTACCAGCAATGGGCGCTGAGTGCCGAACAACACTATCTCCCTGTCGCTGCGCCATCGGCTACCACGCCGTCCGCCACAGCAGCGCTGACTCATTAAGGATACGACGATGACCATTTTTAATAATTATGAAGTCTGGTTTGTAATTGGCAGCCAGCACCTTTACGGCCCGGAAGCGCTGCGTCAGGTCACGCAGCATGCAGAACAGGTGGTCAATGCCCTGAATGCGGAAGCAAAACTGCCGTGCAAACTGGTGCTGAAACCGCTGGGCACACGCCCGGATGAGATCACCGCGATTTGCCGCGATGCCAACTACGACGATAAATGTGCGGGCATGGTAGTGTGGCTGCACACCTTCTCACCGGCCAAAATGTGGATCAACGGCCTGACTATCCTCAACAAACCGCTGCTGCAATTCCATACCCAGTTCAATGCCTCCCTGCCGTGGGACAGCATCGATATGGACTTTATGAACCTGAACCAGACCGCACACGGTGGCCGGGAGTTCGGCTTTATCGGCGCGCGTATGCGTCAGCAGCACAGCGTGGTAACCGGCCACTGGCAGGATAAAAACGCGCACGAACGTATCGGCTCATGGATGCGCCAGGCGGTGTCGAAGCAGGATACCCGCCATCTGAAAGTGTGCCGCTTTGGCGACAACATGCGTGAAGTGGCGGTGACCGACGGCGATAAAGTCGCGGCACAGATTAAGTTTGGTTTCTCCGTCAACACCTGGGCGGTAGGCGACCTGGTGCAGGTGGTCAACGCGGTCAGCGATGGCGATATCAACGCGCTGGTCGACGAATACGAAAGCAGCTACCGCCTGACACCTGCCGCGCAGATCAACGGTGATAAACGCCAGAACGTACTGGATGCCGCGCGCATCGAGCTGGGGATGAAACGCTTCCTCGAAGAGGGTGGTTTCCACGCCTTCACCACCACATTTGAAGATCTCCACGGCCTGAAACAGCTTCCGGGCCTGGCGGTACAACGTCTGATGCAGCAGGGCTACGGCTTTGCGGGCGAAGGCGACTGGAAAACTGCCGCCCTGCTTCGCATCATGAAGGTGATGTCAACCGGTCTGCAGGGCGGCACCTCCTTTATGGAGGATTACACCTACCACTTCGATAACGGCAACGACCTGGTGCTCGGCTCGCACATGCTGGAAGTGTGCCCGTCGATCGCGGTGGAAGAAAAACCGATCCTCGATGTGCAGCCTCTGGGTATCGGTGGCAAAGCCGATCCGGCACGCCTGATCTTCAACACCCAAACCGGCCCGGCGATTGTCGCAAGCCTGGTGGATCTGGGCGATCGTTTCCGCCTGCTGGTCAACACCATCGAAACGGTGGCAACCCCGCACGATCTGCCGAAACTCCCGGTCGCCAACGCCCTGTGGAAAGCGCAGCCGGATCTGGCAACCGCCTCCGAAGCGTGGATCATCGGCGGCGGCGCGCACCACACCGTCTTCAGCCATGCCCTGACGCTGGACGATATGCGCCAGTTCGCTGAACTGCACGGCATCGAGATTACGGTTATCGACAACGACACCCGCCTGCCCGCGTTTAAAGACGCGCTGCGCTGGAACGAGGTTTATTACGGGTTTAAACGTTAAGTCCTGCGCACGATTGCCCGGTGGCACTACGTTTACCGGGCCTACAAGCGCAGCACCATCCGGCACACAAGAACCATATGTAGGCCGGATAAGCGAAGCGCCATCCGGCACACAGGAGCCATATGTAGGCCGGATAAGCGCAGCGCCATCCGGCACACAAGAGCCATATGTAGGCCGGATAAGCGCAGCGCCATCCGGCACACAGGAGCCATATGTAGGCCGGATAAGCGCAGCGCCATCCGGCACACAAGAGCCATTTGTAGGCCGGATAAGCGCAGCGCCATCCGGCACACAGGAGCCAATATGCTAGAAGATCTCAAACGCCAGGTGCTCGACGCCAACCTGGCGCTGCCAAAACACAACCTGGTCACCCTCACCTGGGGCAACGTCAGCGCCGTCGATCGGGAGAAAGGTGTATTTGTGATTAAACCCTCCGGTGTTGATTACAGCGTGATGACCGCCGACGATATGGTGGTGGTCAGCATCGCGACCGGCGAGGTGGTGGAAGGCAACAAAAAACCCTCTTCCGATACGCCCACCCACCGCCTGCTCTATCAGGCATTCCCGACCATCGGCGGCATTGTGCACACTCACTCCCGCCACGCCACCATCTGGGCGCAGGCAGGCCAATCCATCCCGGCGACCGGCACCACTCACGCCGACTATTTCTACGGCACCATTCCCTGCACGCGCAAAATGACCGATGCGGAAATCAACGGCGAGTACGAGTGGGAAACCGGTAACGTGATTGTCGAAACCTTTGAAAAACAGGGCATCGACGCCGCGCAAATGCCGGGCGTGCTGGTGCACTCTCATGGCCCGTTCGCGTGGGGAAAAAACGCGGAAGATGCGGTACATAACGCCATCGTGCTGGAAGAAGTGGCCTACATGGGCATTTTCTGCCGCCAGCTTGCGCCACAGTTGCCGGATATGCAGCAAACGCTGCTGGATAAGCACTATCTGCGTAAGCATGGCGCGAAGGCGTATTACGGGCAGTGAATAACAGCGTCAGCGCCTGATCGCTGGCGCTGGCTTTAATTCTTCTACTCTTTCATTTATAGTCATTCCGTGGCATTCAATGGAATGAATAGCATGGAAGAAACAATATATAAGCTAAATAAATCAATTATTCCCAAAAAACTTAAAATTGATTTTAACTCACCGTTCGGTGCGGCAATCGGTACAATGCTTTTATATGGTGCCATGTGTCTCTTTCTGAGCGGAAGTCTCGGAGCATTATTTGCAGGCTGTTTACTGGTTTTTCTATTAACCTTTATTTACAGTATGATAGTCGAGTTTATCATTTATCCTTTTACCGTCACGTCGAAGGTTCGTGCTTTCATAAACGCGCCCGCAGAGATAGCCCTCTCCCAAAATCATATCCGTGTCGATAATCAGTGCTGGTCATTGAATGGCATTAAAACGCTAAAGCTGACGCCTGACATTTACCCTAAGAATGAAAAATGTTACTTAACCATCATTACGCATAATAACAAAAAACATCGCTTCTATTTAGGCTGTGGCTTTGCCTCCGATGAGATGATCTTCGAGAACTACTCAACATTTTGCGCACATGTTAAATTCTTGTTCAGAAATAACACTTCTGCATTTAAAGAAAAATAATAGAAGTGTTTAAACCATAAACCTGCACGCGCAAAATGACCTACGCGGAAATCAAGCACGAGTACGATTGGGAAAAGATAACGAGATTATTGAAAACCTTGAAGACAGGACATCAACGCTGTGTAAATGCCGAGCATGCTGGTGCAGTTCGCATCGGGCGAGAATGTGGAAGACGCGGTACATACCGCTACCATGTACTGAAAGAAGTGGCCGACATAGATATCCTCTGCCGCCAGCTGGCATAGCTGCTATCGGATATGCGGCTGAATTAGCACTATCTGTGTAAGCATGGTGCAAAAGCGTGTTACGGATAGTGAATAGTAATAAGCGCCTAAAGGTCAGGCGCTTATTACAAGAAATAAATATTTTTATTTTAAAAGTATAGAAATAAAAAACAAAGGCGCATGCCAATAAATAGCATAATCTTTATGCAAAACCATCAAAATAATCTATTTATACAGCTTATTACCACGTAATAAAATATACTCCACAAAAAACGCAAGTTATCAAACTTCATTTTTCAATTCTCACTCGCACTGTAGTGATTTACCAAGGACATCATTTTATTAAAATCATCCTTACCAAGATGAATTCCATATTTTTTGATACACCTCCCATCATCCACATTAATCTCCCTAAGCTTCCCAGATGAAATACCATTGACTTTAAAAGTCGTCACCGTGGTTGTTATTTTACATTCTTGAAAAGAGAACGATTGAATAACCCTTCCTTTTTTTATAAATTCAAGGTGTGTTTCAGTCACTCTAAAATCGGGGCCACTGATATAAAGCTTAAAGATAAAAAAATAAAAAACAACAGAAGGTATCACCATAAATTTTATAGCATCCATCGCTGCGATTGATGGCAATCTTGTTAGAGCAAATGAGCCTCCTGACCAAAAAACAAGTGTCCATAATAATGTTATTATCCCTACAAGAATGTGTCCAACTACTTTTTTATTCTTGTTTATAAATAAATATTCCATATAACACTCCAAAATTCATTTCCATTATGAATAATACATTCATACCTTAATACATAGAATACCATGCCACTTTAAATTTAGGCTATATTTATTTGTGTTTATTAGATTACATCTTTACATTAAAGAATAATGATGCTCTACTATTTAATAGAAAAAATGATGGTTATTTTTTAGTATACGATACCAAGCATTGACAACAATAATATTGTGACGTGCGTATAATAATCTCGCTAACAAAGATGGTGTTTATATAATCAATGAGATTGTGACATACATGAATTATAAGAAGCCACTATTAAGATTGATTATATGGCGATCCCTTTTCATATTAATATCCATCCCTCTTTCTGTCTTTATTCTGGGATTTAGTCTTTATATGAAAGGTATCGCCACTTCTGAGACAAATTTTATTTTTTTATTAATAACTGTATTATTAGAGCTCTTATGTTTTACCTTGATGTTTTTCAGGGCGTTATCGTTAAGAATAAATACCCCTTCACATATCACATTACAACAACATAAAATCATTATTGATAACTCCACATTTATATTAAATGACATAGTTTTATGTTCACTCACCCCACCAAATTATGGCCCATATCATAAAAGATTTCTTAAAATCATCGATAAAAAAGGTACAAATAAAAAATACTTCCTTGGGTATAACGAAAAAAGTCAACATTTATCGTGCCCACAATATTCGATAATGTGTAAACATATGGAATTCCTGTGCCGTGATATACCTGGTAAATTTCAACTAGACCTGTAGAACTGGTCATATAAATAGTTTACATAGGAAGCCTTTCTTGAGAGTTACAAGAATATGTTTATTTCGCACAACTGAAAACTTTCCCACATCATCTTAATAAATTATTAAAATTACCATATACAACTCAGAAACCAACTTCATACTGAATTTCTTATCAAAAATACCTGCTTACGATTTACTCTTTTCAAGAGTGGAGAGGTACAATCATCCCTAAACTCAATGGAATTGAACAGATGATCGAAACAATATATAAATTAAACAAATCAATTATCACCAAATCATTAAAAATAGATTATGTATCACCCTTGAGTACAGCTACAGGCACATGTCTCTTCTATGGCGCACTGGGTTTCTTCCTGGGGGTAAGCGCAATCACGTTAATATTATTCACTTTGGCTATTTTCATATTAATGTTTATTTTCGGCTTGATAGTTCAAGGCATGTTTTTTCCTGTCGCCTTCGCCAACAGAAAACGGATCCAGTTCCGCACTCCCGCAGAGATAGCCCTCGCCCAAAATCATATCCGTGTCGATAATCAGTGCTGGTCATTAAATGACATTAAAACGCTACAGCTGACGCCTGACATTTACCCGAAGAATGAAAAATGTTACTTAACCATCATCGGGCATGATAATAAAAAGCATCGCTTTTTTTTAGGCTGTGGCTTTGCCTCCGAAGAGATGATCTTCGAGAACTACTCAACATTCTGCGAACATGTTAAATTCTTGTTCAGAAATAACACATCAGCATTTAAAGAAAAATAGCTCTCTATGCAGAGATCATTCTTTTTAGATTTGCCTGCCCCCCCTTTAATTTTAATACCAATCACGCTATTTTACCCACCAACAAAAACCGTTATTCATTTACATCATGAATATAATGGAGCCTTTATCTTGGCCTCTGAAATAAAATACCCCCTCAACAAAAAAGTGATCTCCCGTATCGTTCTCGAAGATAACTTTTTTATCGTGGCAACCATTCCCGTCAGCCTGCTGATTCTACTCATTTTTTCAATGTTTATCGGCGTACCGTTTCTCTCAATGGCGCTGGGTGCGCTCGGCGTAACACTGGTTGCAGAGTTGCTGTTAGCCCTGGCGATGTTTATTTATGCCCACTGGATAAAATCAAGAACACCGGAGCAGATTGTTCTCAGCGCCGAAGCCATCACAATTGATGATAAAACCTGGCAATGGAAAAACATTGAGACCATAAAACTCACCCCAAATATTTACCCAATGAATAAAAAATACCATCTGGCGATCGCAGACCACGCGGGAAACAAAACCACCTGGTTTCTGGGATATGGCCACGGTACTAAGTGGGTTATTTTTTCCGACTACCAGTCTCTGTGTGAGCAGGTGGCGTTTTACTGCGAAGGCGAGCCGGGCAAATTTCAGTCCTATTGAAAACGCACCTGTACAAAAAACCAGTTAAAACCAACTAAACCAGGTTATAATCAGCGCTTATTCATCAGGTGAGAAACGCGTGTGGCGCAGGCGCAAGCTGGCTTTATCTTAACCCGCCACTGGCGGGACACTCCTCAGGGGACAGAAGTCACCTTCTGGCTGGCGACGGATGCAGGTCCGCTTGCCGTGACGCTGCCGCCCCAGGAGTCGGTCGCCTTTATCCCGGAAGCGCAGCGCGCGCAGACGGAACGCCTGTTACAGGGTGAGCGCGATGCCCGCCTTGCCCCGCTCACCTTACAAGATTTTCACCGCCAGCCGGTGTTCGGCCTCTACTGCCGCTCTCATCGCCAGTTGATGCGCCTCGATAAACTGCTGCGCGAAAACGGCATCACCGTGTATGAAGCAGACATTCGTCCGCCAGAACGCTATCTGATGGAGCGCTTTATCACCGCCCCGGTGTGGTTCGATGGCGACGCACGCGGTAATGGGCTGGTGAATGCACGGCTAAAACCCCATGACACCTATCGCCCGGCGCTGAAGTGGGCCTCTGTCGATATCGAAACCACCCGTCACGGCGAGCTGTATTGCATCGGCATTGAAGGCTGCGGCCAGCGCGTGGTCTACATGCTCGGCCCGGCCAACGGAGATGCCTCGGCGGTAGATTTTGAGCTGGAGTACGTCGCCAGCCGCCCACAACTTTTAGAAAAACTGAATGCCTGGTTCGCTCAGCACGACCCGGATGTCATCATCGGCTGGAACGTGGTGCAGTTCGATTTACGCGTGCTGCAAAAACACGCCGAGCGCTACCGTATTCCGCTGATGCTGGGCCGTGGCAACAGCGAGCTGGAGTGGCGCGAACACGGGTTTAAGAACGGTGTGTTTTTCGCCCAGGCTAACGGGCGGCTGATTCTCGACGGCATTGAAGCGCTGAAATCCGCGTTCTGGAATTTCTCTTCGTTTTCGCTGGAGGCGGTAGCGCAGGAGCTGCTGGGCGAAGGCAAAGCCATTGATAACCCGTGGGACAGAATGGACGAAATTGACCGCCGTTTCGCCGAAGATAAGCCTGCGCTGGCGAAATATAACCTCAAAGATTGCGAGCTGGTAACGCAGATTTTCCACAAAACGGAAATTATGCCATTCCTGCTGGAACGCGCCACGGTTAACGGGCTGGCGGTTGACCGTCACGGTGGCTCGGTTGCCGCCTTTAGCCACCTCTATTTCCCGCGTATGCATCGCCTGGGTTATGTCGCACCTAATTTAGGCGAAGTACCACCGCAGGCGAGCCCCGGCGGCTACGTGATGGATTCACGCCCCGGTTTGTACGATTCGGTGCTGGTGCTGGATTACAAAAGCCTGTATCCGTCGATTATCCGTTCATTTTTGATTGACCCGGTCGGGCTGGTTGAAGGGATGAATCAGCCGGATGCGCAACACAGTACCGAAGGTTTTCTTGGCGCCTGGTTCTCACGCGATAAACACTGCCTGCCGGGGATCGTCAGCCAAATCTGGCACGCGCGCGATGAAGCCAAACAGCATAAAAACAAACCGCTCTCGCAAGCACTGAAGATCATCATGAACGCGTTTTACGGCGTACTCGGCACCAGCGCCTGCCGCTTTTTTGATCCCCGCCTCGCGTCGTCGATCACCATGCGCGGGCACGCGATCATGCGCCAGACCAAAGCGCTTATCGAATCCAAAGGTTACGACGTCATCTATGGCGATACGGACTCCACCTTTGTGTGGCTTAAAAAAGCGCATGATGAAAACGCCGCGGCGAAAATTGGCCGTGATCTCGTTGAATTTGTTAACCAGTGGTGGGCCGATGAGCTACAAAAGTCGGGCTTAACCAGCGCGCTGGAGCTGGAGTTTGAAACCCACTTTTGTCGCTTCCTGATGCCGACGATCCGCGGTGCCGATACCGGCAGTAAAAAACGCTACGCCGGGATGATTCAGGAAGGCACGGAACAAAGAATGCTTTATAAAGGCCTCGAAACAGTGCGCACTGACTGGACGCCGCTGGCGCAACAGTTCCAGCAGGAGCTCTATCTGCGCATCTTCCGCAACGAGCCTTACCGCGACTATATTCTTGAAACCATCGATAACCTGATGTCGGGCAAGCTCGACAGCAAACTGGTCTACCGCAAGCGCCTGCGTCGCCCGCTGGCTGAATATCAGCGCAACGTGCCGCCGCATGTGCGCGCCGCACGTCTGGCAGACGAACACAACGCGCGCCTGGGCCGCCCGCTTCAGTATCAGCAGCGCGGCAGCATCAAATATGTCTGGACCACCAGCGGCCCGGAACCGCTGGATTATCAACAGTCGCCGCTTGATTACGAGCACTACCTGACAAAACAATTAGAGCCCGTTGCCGAAGGAATTCTCCCCTTTGTCGACGACGATTTTGCTACAATAGTGACAGGGCAACTGGGGCTATTTTGACAGGTGACTAACGCCGCGCCATCCAGTACCATAGCGCCCTTTCCATTCCTGGACCTCATTCATTCGCCGCCTCTTCATCAGGCGGTGGATGGGTATTGCCTGCAATTTACAAAGAGATAGAGCCGAACACTTATGCCTTTTACACTTGGTCAACGCTGGATCAGCGATACAGAAAGCGAACTGGGACTTGGTACTGTAGTTGCAATGGATGCACGCACCGTCACCCTGCTCTTTCCGGCTACCGGAGAGAACCGTCTGTATGCCCGAAGCGACTCCCCCGTGACCCGCGTGATGTTCAATCCTGGCGACACGATTACAAGCCATGATGGCTGGCAGTTGCACGTTGATGAAGTTATTGAAGAAAAAGGCCTGCTGGCCTATGTCGGCACCCGTCTGGATACTGAAGAAGCCAATGTTGTGCTGCGTGAAGTGTTGCTCGACAGCAAACTGGTTTTCAGTAAACCCCAGGACCGCCTGTTTGCAGGGCAAATCGACCGTATGGATCGCTTTGCCCTGCGCTACCGTGCGCGTAAATATCAGAGCGAACAATACCGCATGCCGTACAGCGGCCTGCGTGGGCAGCGTACCAGCCTGATCCCTCATCAGCTCAATATCGCCCACGATGTGGGCCGTCGCCACGCGCCGCGCGTGCTGCTGGCCGATGAAGTGGGTTTAGGTAAAACCATCGAAGCCGGGATGATCCTGCATCAGCAGCTGCTCTCTGGCGCGGCCCAGCGCGTGCTGATCATCGTGCCAGAAACTCTCCAGCACCAGTGGCTGGTTGAGATGCTGCGCCGCTTCAACCTACGCTTTGCGCTGTTTGACGATGAGCGTTACGCCGAAGCGCAGCACGACGCCTATAACCCGTTTGAAACCGAACAACTGGTCATTTGCTCGCTGGACTTCGTGCGCCGCAACAAGCAGCGCCTGGAGCATTTGTGCGACGCCGAATGGGACATCATGGTGGTCGATGAAGCGCATCACCTGGTGTGGAGCGAAGATGCGCCAAGCCGTGAATATCAGTGTATTGAACAGCTGGCAGAACGCGTGCCGGGCGTCCTGCTGCTGACCGCAACGCCGGAACAGCTGGGGATGGAGAGCCACTTTGCGCGTCTGCGTCTGCTCGACCCGAACCGCTTCCACGATTTTGAGCAGTTTGTCGAAGAACAGAAAAACTATCGCCCGGTAGCCGACGCGGTCGCGCTGCTGCTGGCGGGCAACAAACTCAGCAACGACGAGCTGAACACCCTGGGCGAGCTGATTGGCGAGCAGGATATTGAAGCCCTGCTGCAAACGGCGAACAGCGACCGCGACGGCGCAGAAGCCGCACGCCAGGAACTGATCAGCATGCTGATGGACCGGCACGGCACCAGCCGCGTGCTGTTCCGTAACACCCGTAACGGCGTGAAGGGCTTCCCGAAACGCGAGCTGCACACCATCAAACTGCCGCTGCCAACCCAGTATCAAACGGCGATTAAAGTCTCCGGCATTATGGGCGCGCGTAAGAGTGCGGAAGAACGCGCTCGCGATATGCTTTACCCGGAACAGATTTATCAGGAATTTGAAGGTGATACCGGCACCTGGTGGAACTTCGACCCGCGCGTGGAGTGGCTGATGGGCTACCTGACCAGCCACCGCTCACAGAAAGTGCTGGTGATTTGCGCCAAAGCCGCCACCGCGCTGCAACTGGAACAGGTTCTGCGCGAGCGCGAGGGCATCCGCGCCGCCGTGTTCCATGAAGGAATGTCGATCATCGAACGCGACCGCGCAGCGGCCTGGTTTGGTGAAGAAGACAGTGGCGCGCAGGTGCTGCTGTGTTCTGAAATCGGTTCTGAAGGGCGTAACTTCCAGTTCGCCAGCAATCTGGTGATGTTCGACCTGCCGTTCAACCCGGACCTGCTGGAGCAGCGTATTGGCCGTCTGGACCGTATCGGTCAGGCGCACGATATTCAGATCCACGTGCCGTATCTGGAACGCACCGCACAGTCCGTGCTGGTTCGCTGGTTCCATGAAGGTCTGGACGCATTCGAGCATACCTGCCCGACCGGCCGCACCATCTATGACAGCGTGCACGACCAATTAATTAACTACTTAGCCGCGCCGGAAAACAGCGAAGGCTTTGATGATCTGATCAAAACCTGTCGCGAACAGCATGACGCACTGAAAGCGCAGCTGGAACAGGGTCGCGACCGCCTGCTGGAAATCCACTCAAACGGCGGCGAGAAAGCGCAGGCGCTGGCCGAAAGCATTGAAGAGCAGGATGACGATACCAACCTGATCGCCTTCGCCATGAACCTGTTTGATATCGTCGGTATCAACCAGGACGATCGTGGCGAAAACCTGATTGTTCTGACGCCGTCCGACCATATGTTAGTGCCAGACTTCCCTGGCCTGCCGGAAGATGGCTGTACCGTCACCTTCGAGCGTGACGTGGCGCTTTCGCGTGAAGATGCGCAGTTCCTGACCTGGGAACACCCGATTATCCACAACGGTCTGGATCTGATCCTCTCCGGCGATACGGGCAGCAGCACCATTTCTCTGCTGAAAAACAAAGCGCTGCCGGTCGGTACGCTGCTGGTTGAACTGATCTACGTCGTGGAAGCCAATGCGCCGAAACAGCTGCAGCTCAACCGCTTCCTGCCGCCAACGCCAGTACGCATGCTGCTGGATAAAAACGGCACCAACCTGGCGGCGCAGGTGGAGTTTGAAACCTTCAACCGCCAGTTGAGCGCGGTAAACCGCCATACGGGCAGCAAGCTGGTTAACGCCGTACAGCAGGACGTTCACGCGATTCTGCAATTGGGCGAAGGCCAGATTGCCAAAGCCGCGCAGGCGCTGATCGATTCTGCGCGCAGTGAAGCCGATGAAAAACTGAGTGCTGAACTGTCGCGTCTGGAAGCCCTGAAAGCGGTCAACCCGAACATTCGTGATGACGAGCTTTCCGCTATCGAAAGCAACCGCCAGCAGGTGATGGAAAGCCTGTCGCAGGCTGGCTGGCGTCTGGATGCGTTGCGCCTGATCGTTGTGACGCACCAGTAACAGGAGCCCGCTATGGGAATGGAAAACTACAATCCGCCGCAGGATCCGTGGCTGGTTATTCTCTATCAGGACGAGCACATCATGGTGGTCAACAAGCCAAGCGGCTTGTTGTCCGTGCCGGGCCGTCAGGAAGAGCATAAAGACAGCGTGATGCTGCGCGTGCAGCGCGATTATCCGCAGGCCGAATCCGTCCATCGTCTGGATATGGCGACCAGCGGCGTCATTGTGGTGGCCCTGACCAAAGCGGCTGAGCGCGAGCTTAAACGTCAGTTCCGCGAACGCGAGCCGAAAAAGCAGTACGTGGCGCGCGTTTGGGGGCACCCTAAACCGCAAGAGGGCCTGGTGGATTTACCGCTGATTTGCGACTGGCCAAACCGGCCGAAGCAGAAGGTGTGTTACGAAACCGGCAAAACGGCACAAACGGAGTATGAGGTGCTGGAGTACGCGGACGATAACACCGCCCGCGTGCTGCTTAAGCCGATTACCGGGCGCTCGCACCAGTTGCGCGTGCATATGCTGGCGTTAGGTCATCCGATTCTGGGCGACCGCTTTTACGCAACGCCCGAAGCGCTGGCGATGGCCCCGCGTCTGCTGCTGCATGCGCAGACGCTGACCATTACGCATCCGGAGTTTGGCAACAGTATGACGTTTAAAGCACCGGTGGATTTTTGAGGCAGTAGCCACCCCGGCATGCGAAGTATCGTAGGCCGGATAAGGCGTTTACGCCGCCATCCGGCACCTGTGCACGATGCCCGGTGGCGCTTCGCTTACCGGGCCTACAAAAGAGAGTTCGCAAGCCGCCATCCGGCAATACTCGCATGTTACTTAAACCCTTTCTGTTCCTTAATCAGCTCGTACGCACGCTGGATTTCCTGCGCTTTTTGCTTCGCCATCTCCATCATTTCTGGTGGTAAACCTTTTGCCACCAGCTTATCCGGGTGATGCTCGCTCATCAGCTTACGGTACGCACGTTTAATGGTCGTCGCATCGTCGGTGCTTTTCACGCCGAGCACGTTGCAGGCATCCTCCAGCGTCGGGCCGCGCTGCGCCTGTTGCCAACCGCCTGCGCCCTGCGACTGCTGCTGATAACCGCCGCCAAACTGCGCCCCGCCCTGCATCATGCGCAGGAACTGATCGAACTGCGCGCGAGAAATCCCGAGCTCTTCGGCAATCACATACAGCACGTCACGTTCGTTCGGATGCAGTGAACCGTCAGCAAATGCCGCCTGAATCTGAATTTCAAGAAACATCCTAATCAGATCAAAACGCCCAAAGCAGACGCTACGGAACTGACGCATTTTTTCGCGCAGCGGATAGTTATCTGATTTGCCCACGCGGAACGCCTGCTGTGCCGCGGTGCGAGAAGCGCCGTGCAGGTTCATTCTGTCCATTAACAGACTGGCGATATGAATATCCGCTTCCGTGACACGCCCTTTCGATTTGGTCAGGTGGCCCATGACTTCAAAGGTGGTGGCAAAAAAGAGAGACTGACGCTCCTGTTGATTCGCAAACCAGTTCATCCGGCGGCTGCGCGCCTTGTCAAACATGTGGCCCACGAGCAATCCGAGGACGACGCCCCAGAACCCGCCACCCATCATTAAGGCGATGGCTACACCAATCACTTTACCCCAATACTGCATATACTCCCCAAATCGTCATGCCAGCGGCTAAAATATGCATTATCATACCCGTCATTCAATGCCGTGCCTAACACCTCTGGCCGGGACGGGCAGGATAAGTACTAGCGTCAAGCCGTTGAGTACGTTAGTCTCTGACCGTTTGCAAGCCGCAATGCTATAGATGACGGAACAACAAATACAACGTATGAAAAAACGTATTCCCACCCTCCTGGCGACTATGATTGCCAGTGCCTTGTACAGCCAGCAGGGCATGGCTGCCGATCTCGCTTCGCAATGTATGCTGGGCGTGCCGAGCTACGACCGTCCATTGGTGAAAGGCGAGACCAACGATCTGCCTGTCACGATTAACGCCGATCACGCAAAAGGGAACTACCCTGATGACGCGGTGTTTACGGGCAATGTCGACATTAACCAGGGAAATAGCCGCTTGCAGGCCGATGAAGTTCAGCTTCATCAAAAACAGCCTGAAGGTCAGACTGCGCCAGTGCGCACGGTCGATGCCCTCGGTAATGTACACTATGACGATAACCAGGTGATCCTGAAAGGTCCGAAAGCCTGGTCGAATCTCAATACCAAAGATACCAACGTCTGGGAAGGTGATTACCAGATGGTGGGTCGTCAGGGCCGCGGGACGGCGGATCTGATGAAACAGCGTGGCGAAAACCGTTACACCATTCTGGAAAACGGCACCTTCACGTCGTGCCTGCCGGGTTCTAACACCTGGAGCGTTGTCGGTTCTGAAGTTATCCAGGACCGTGAAGAAGAAGTCGCGGAAATCTGGAACGCCCGTTTTAAAGTGGGCCCGGTTCCGATTTTTTATAGCCCTTATTTACAGTTACCAATCGGCGATAAACGTCGTTCAGGTTTCCTGATCCCCAATGCCCGGTACAGCACGAAGAACTACTTTGAGTTCTATCTGCCTTACTACTGGAACATCGCACCGAACATGGATGCGACCATCACGCCACACTATATGCACCGACGTGGCGGCATCATGTGGGAGAACGAATTCCGCTATCTGACCAAAGCGGGCGCGGGTTTGATGGAGCTCGATTACCTGCCATCGGATAAAGTCTATAGCGATGAGCACCCGGATGACGATAACAGCCGTCGCTGGATGTTCTACTGGCGTCATGCGGGCGTGCTGGATCAGGTATGGCGCTTCAACGTCGACTACACCAAAGTCAGCGACCCGAACTACTTCAACGACTTTGACTCCAAATACGGTTCCAGTACCGACGGCTACGCGACGCAAAAATTCAGCGTCGGCTATGCGGTGCAGAACTTCAACGCCACCGTGTCAACGAAACAGTTCCAGGTCTTCGACCGAACCAGCAGTAACTCCTACTCTGCTGAACCGCAGCTGGATGTGAACTTCTATCAGAACGACGTTGGGCCGTTCGATACGCGTATCTACGGCCAGGCGGTGAATTTTGTTAACACTAACAGCGATCGTCCGGAAGCGACGCGTCTGCACCTTGAGCCGACGATTAACCTGCCGCTGTCTAACGGTTGGGGAAGTCTGAACACTGAAGCGAAGCTGCTTGCGACTCACTACCAGCAGAAGAACGTTGAAAACACCCAGTACGATGACTCGGTAAACCGCACGATGCCGCAGTTTAAAGTCGACGGTAAGATGGTGTTTGAGCGCGATATGGACTGGTCTGCGGGTTATACCCAGACGCTGGAACCGCGCGCGCAGTATCTGTACGTGCCTTATCGTGACCAGAGCAACATCTACAACTACGACTCTTCGCTGCTGCAATCCGACTACAGCGGGCTGTTCCGTGACCGTACCTACGGCGGCCTTGACCGCATTGCGTCAGCCAACCAGGTGACGACCGGCCTCACATCTCGCGTATATGATGAATCGGCGATTGAACGTTTTAACGTTTCTGTTGGTCAAATCTACTATTTCACCGAGTCTCGTACCGGTGATGATACAACGACCTGGCAAAATGATGACAACACCGGTTCGTTGGTGTGGGCGGGAGACACCTATTTACGTCTGACCGACCGTTGGGGCCTGCGTGGCGGCATCCAGTACGATAAACGTCTGGATAACATCTCCACCAGCAGCACCACCCTTGAGTATCGCCGTGACCAGGACCGTTTAGTCCAGTTGAGCTACCGTTACGCCAGCCCGGAATATATCCAGGCGACATTGCCGCCTAACTACTCGTCGTCAGAGCAGTATAAGAACGGGATCTCGCAGGTAGGCGGCATAGCCAGTTGGCCGATTGCCGATCGCTGGTCTGTTGTGGGCGCGTACTACTTTGACACCAATAGTCACAAACCGGCCGATCAAATGCTGGGCGTGCAGTATAACTCCTGCTGCTACGCCATCCGTGTCGGCTACGAACGTAAGCTGAACGGTTGGGACAAAAATGAAAGTAGAGAACACGCCGTCTACGACAACGTAATCGGCTTTAATATTGAGCTTCGTGGATTGAGTTCGAACTATGGTCTGGGTACCCAGCAAATGCTGCGTTCGAACATTCTGCCTTACCAGAACTCATTGTAACGACACTGACAGAAACTTAAGCCGCCGAGCGGTTTGTTAATTGAAATGGAAAAAGTATGAAGAACTGGAAAACGCTGCTTCTTGGTATCGCGTTAGTCGCGAATACCAGTTTCGCCGCCCCACAGGTTGTCGATAAAGTAGCAGCCGTCGTAAACAATGGTGTCGTACTTGAGAGCGACGTCAACGGTCTGATGCAATCCGTCAAGCTCAACGCGGGCCAGGCGGGGCAACAACTGCCGGACGACGCAACTCTGCGCCACCAGATCCTGGAACGTCTGATCATGGACCAGATCATGCTGCAGATGGGTCAGAAAATGGGCGTCAAAATTTCTGACGATCAGTTGGATCAAGCTATCGCCAACATCGCGAAGCAGAACAACATGACAACCGATCAGATGCGCAGCCGTCTGGCTTACGATGGCCTGAACTACAGCACCTATCGCAGCCAGATCCGCAAAGAGATGATCATCTCTGAAGTGCGTAACAACGAAGTGCGTCGTCGCGTTTCCGTCCTGCCGCAGGAAGTAGACGCGCTGGCAAGCCAGATTGGCGACCAGAACGACGCCAGCACTGAACTGAATCTAAGCCACATCCTGATCCCGCTGCCGGAAAACCCGTCTTCTGACCAGGTGAACGAAGCGCAGAGCCAGGCGGAGTCTATCGTTGAGCAGGCGCGCGGTGGTGCTGATTTTGGCAAACTCGCTATCTCCTACTCTGCTGATCAGCAGGCACTGAAAGGCGGCCAGATGGGCTGGGGCCGCATTCAGGAACTGCCGGGTATCTTCGCGCAGGCGCTGACTACCGCCAAAAAAGGCGATATCGTCGGCCCGATCCGCTCCGGCGTCGGCTTCCATATCCTGAAAATCAACGATATGCGTGGCGGCTCTCAGAGCATCTCCGTGACCGAAGTGCATTCTCGCCACATTCTGCTGAAACCGTCGCCGATCATGACCGACGAACAGGCGCGTGTGAAGCTGGAGCAGGTTGCTGCGGATATTCGTAGCGGTAAAACCACCTTCGATAAAGCGGCAAAAGAGCTGTCTCAGGACCCAGGTTCTGCTAACCAGGGCGGTGATTTAGGTTGGGCAACGCCGGATATGTACGATCCTGCGTTCCGCGATGCGCTGATGAAACTGAACAAAGGCCAGATGAGCGCCCCGGTTCACTCTTCCTTCGGCTGGCACCTGATCGAGCTGCTGGATACCCGCAAGGTTGACCGCACCGATGCCGCGCAGAAAGACAAAGCGTACCGCATGCTGATGAACCGTAAATTCTCTGAAGAAGCGGCAACCTGGATGCAGGAACAGCGCGCCAGCGCTTATGTCAAAATTCTGAGCAACTAATGACGACAACCCATCGTGTGGTGATCACGCCCGGCGAACCCGCCGGGATTGGTCCGGATCTGGTTATCCAGCTCGCCCAGCGCGATTGGCCCGTTGAACTGGTGGTGTGCGCCGATGGCGCACTCCTCAGTGAGCGAGCCACGCTCCTCGGCCTTCCGCTTTCTCTTCTGCCTTACTCCCCTGACGAATCCGCCCAACCGCAACCCGCCGGTACGCTCACCCTGCTCTCTGTGCCGCTACGCGCGCCAGTGACGCCAGGCGAGCTTAACGTGCAGAACGGTCACTATGTGGTGGATACGCTGGCACGCGCCTGTGACGGCTGCCTGAGTGGCGAATTTGCCGCCCTGATTACCGGGCCGGTGCACAAAGGCATCATCAACGACGCGGGCGTGCCCTTTACCGGGCATACGGAGTTCTTTGAAGAGCGCTCGCACGCACCGAAAGTGGTGATGATGCTGGCGACGGAAGAACTGCGCGTGGCGCTGGCGACGACGCATCTGCCGTTAAAGGACGTAAGCGATGCGATCACGGTCGATTTGCTCGACGAAGTGATCACCATTCTGCATCACGATCTGCAAACCAAATTTGGCCTCGCTACGCCGCATATTCTGGTGTGCGGCCTCAACCCGCACGCGGGCGAAGGCGGCCATATGGGCACGGAAGAAATAGACACCATTATCCCGGTGCTGAATACGCTGCGCGCGAAAGGAATGAATCTGAGCGGGCCGCTGCCTGCCGATACTCTTTTCCAGCCTAAGTATCTTGATAATGCCGACGCGGTGCTCGCAATGTACCACGATCAGGGCTTACCCGTGCTAAAATACCAGGGCTTTGGCCGTGGCGTGAATATCACCCTCGGTTTACCCTTTATTCGAACCTCTGTTGACCACGGCACTGCCCTTGAACTGGCAGGTCACGGAAAAGCAGAGGTCGGCAGTTTTATTACGGCGCTTAATCTCGCCATCAAAATGATTGTTAACTCTAAATGAATAATCGAGTCCATCAGGGCCACTTAGCCCGTAAACGTTTCGGGCAAAACTTCCTTAACGATCAGTTCGTTATTGACAGCATCGTTTCGGCGATCAATCCGCAGAAAGGCCAGGCGATGGTTGAAATCGGCCCGGGTCTTGCCGCATTGACCGAGCCGGTTGGCGAACGTCTTGACGAAATGACCGTCATCGAGCTTGACCGTGACCTCGCCGCACGTCTGAAAACGCACCCGTTCCTGGGGCCGAAGCTGACCATTTATCAGCAGGACGCCATGACCATGAACTTCGGTGAGCTTTCGCAAACGCTGGGCCAGCCGCTGCGCGTATTCGGCAACCTGCCGTATAACATCTCGACGCCGCTGATGTTCCATCTGTTTAGCTATACTAATGCGATCGCCGACATGCACTTCATGTTGCAAAAAGAGGTGGTTAACCGTCTGGTTGCAGGCCCGAACAGCAAGGCGTATGGTCGTTTAACGGTGATGGCGCAGTATTACTGCCAGGTTATCCCGGTACTCGAAGTGCCGCCGAGCGCCTTTACGCCGCCGCCTAAAGTCGATTCTGCCGTCGTGCGCCTGGTGCCACACAGCACCAAGCCATATCCGGTGAAAGACGTTCGCGTGCTGAGCCGCATCACCACAGAGGCGTTTAACCAGCGTCGTAAAACGATCCGCAACAGTCTCGGCAACCTGTTCAGCGTTGAAGTTCTGACGGAGCTGGGCGTCGACCCGACGATGCGGGCAGAAAATATCTCTGTTGCGCAGTACTGCAAGATGGCCAACTATCTGGCAGAGAACGCGCCGCCGAAGGAGAGCTAAACCATGATTGATTCGCCTCGAGTTTGCGTCCAGGTTCAAAGTGTTTACATTGAATCGCAGTCTCTACCGGACGAAGAGCGTTATGTCTTCGCCTACACGGTAACCATCCGCAATCTCGGGCGAACTCAGGTTCAGCTCCTGGGCCGCTACTGGCTCATCACCAACGGTCATGGTCGTGAAACCGAAGTACAGGGCGAGGGCGTCGTTGGCGTCCAGCCGCATATCGCACCCGGTGACGAATATCAGTACACCAGCGGTGCGGTACTCGAAACCCCGCTTGGCACCATGCAGGGCCACTATGAAATGATCGATATCGACGGCAGGCCGTTCTCTATCGACATTCCCGTATTCCGTCTCTTTGTCCCGACACTAATCCATTAAAAACACATGGCTACATACCTTATTGGCGACATTCATGGTTGCTTTGATGAGTTGATCGCATTGCTCGATCAGGTGGAGTTTACCCCAGGGACAGACACGCTGTGGCTGACCGGCGACCTGGTCGCGCGCGGCCCCGGCTCTCTGGACGTGCTGCGCTATGTTAAATCGATGGGCGACGACGTGCGTATCGTCCTCGGCAACCACGACCTGCATCTGCTGGCCGTGTTTGCGGGGATCAGCCGCAACAAACCCAAAGACAGGCTTAACGCGCTGCTGGAGGCCCCTGACGCCGACGACCTGCTCAACTGGCTGCGTCGTCAGCCGCTGATGCAGGTGGATGAAGAGAAGAAGCTGGTGATGGCCCACGCCGGGATCACCCCGCAATGGGACATGGAAACAGCAAAACAGTGCGCCCGCGACGTAGAAGCGGTGCTGTCGAGCGACTCCTATCCCTTCTTCCTCGACGCGATGTATGGCGATATGCCGAATAACTGGTCGCCACAGTTAACGGGCCTGGCACGTCTGCGGTTTATCACTAACGCATTCACCCGCATGCGTTACTGTTTCCCCAACGGGCAACTGGATATGTACACCAAAGAAGCGCCGGAAAACGCCCCTGCGCCGCTCAAACCATGGTTTGCCATACCAGGGCCGGTGACGGAGGAGTACAGCGTGGTGTTCGGCCACTGGGCGTCTCTGGAAGGTCGCGGTACGCCGGAAGGCGTGTACGCACTGGATACGGGCTGCTGCTGGGGTGGGGATTTAACCTGCCTGCGCTGGGAAGATAAGCAGTACTTTACTCAGGCATCGAATCGACATATCGATCCCGGAATGGGCGAGGCTGTGGCGTCCTGAGCGAAATAAGGCGGGGGCGCTTCGCTTGCCCGCCCTACACGACTTCATCCTGCCGGCGCGGAATCAACGACGCTCTAAAATCTCAAAACAGTAGCTATGCGAATTCTGCTCGTCCGCGTCGTGGAATTCGCTAAATACAGATTCCCACTGGTCCGGATCGTAATCCGGGAAGTGCGTGTCGCCTTCCACTTCCGCATCAATGTGCGTCAGGTACAGCTTGTGCGCTTTCGGCAGGAACTGCTCGTAAACACGACCACCGCCAATCACCATAATCTCTTCCACATCGCCGCAGGCGGCAATAGCTTCATCCACCGACTTCACCCACTGGACGCGATCGTCGGTGCCTGGCTGGCTGCTGATAACGATGTTTTTACGGCCCGGCAGCGGGCGACCGATCGATTCCCAGGTCAAACGACCCATTACGACAGGTTTGTTAAGCGTGTTGCGTTTAAACCACGCCAGATCGGCGGGGAGATTCCAGGGCATGGCGTTTTCCATGCCGATGACGCGATCTACCGCTAGCGCAGCAATCAGACTGATCATTGAGTGTTTCCCGGATACAAAAAAATTGTCGCCACTATACGGAAAGCATAATCTTTCGTCGACTGGGCGCAGAGTAAAGAATACGAAAATTTTCAGAATTGCTGGCGAGCCCACGAGAGTGAAGTGGACCGCCAGCATTACAGGTAAGTAGAAACAGCGAGTTAGCCGTAAACCCTGCGTAACATCACATTTTTACGCTCAGGCAGAAGGCTTTATTTCGGGCTCGTCCGCAGGGTTACCGCTGTGTTTGCCCTCTTCCGTTCCCTGCCAGCCGTGACGCTGGATAACCGACAGATGATTACGGTCTTCATTGATGATTTCCGTCAGCATCGCGCTGGTGCGTTTGAACACCGCCGCACGCGTCGACGCATCGTTTTCAGCCATTTCGACCATCTCTTCCACCATGCGGGTGTTAAAGCGGCGGAACAGGTCAGCGCGTTCACGCGCCTCGTAAGCGCCCAGCCCCAGCGATTCCAGCGCCATGCGGCCCGATTTCAGCGCGCCTTCGAAGGTTTCACGTTCCGGCGATTCCACCCCGGCCTGACGCAGTTGAATGTAATGCTCAACGTCGCGGGCACGGGCAATAATCGTCAGGTTCGGGAAGTGCTCTTTCACCAGTTCGGTCAGCTGTAAGCTGGTTTGTGGATCGTCAATGGCGTTAATCAGCACTTCCGCTTTCGACGCCCCGGCGGATTCCAGCATATCAACGCGCGTCGCATCGCCGTAGAACACCTTCATGTCGAACTTACGCAGGGTGTCGACGTGATCCGGGTCGTGATCGAGGATCACCATTTTCACGCCGCTGGAGAGCAGCAGACGGCCGGTAATCTGACCATAACGACCAAAGCCCGCGATAATCACGCGCGGCTGTTCTTCATCAATCTGATCGGCTTCACGCTGCTCACCGCCGCTTTTACGTGCTTCCATACGGGTCAGCAGCACCAGCAGAATCGGCGTCGCCGCCATGGAGAGTGCCACCGCCAGCGTCAGGGCTTTTGCCCAGTCAGCATCCAGCACGTTTGCCATCTGCGCCGCGCCAAAGACGACGAACGCGAATTCACTTCCCTGCCCCAGCAGCACCGCAAACCAGGCGCGCTGCGAGCGCGGCACCTGCAACGGTTTAGCAATAAGCCACAGCATGACCGATTTGATAATCAGGAAGCCAAACAGCAGCGTAATGATGCGCAGCGGATGATCGATAAGCGTACCGAAGTCGATAGACATGCCGACGCCAATGAAGAACAGCCCCAGCAGCAAGCCTTTAAACGGTTCAATATCGCTTTCCAGCGCGTGTCGATACTCCGAACTCGCCAGCAATACGCCCGCCAGAAACGCGCCCATCGCCATCGACAAGCCCACTTCTTCCAGCAGGAAACCGAAACCAAAAACCAGGAACAGCGCCACGGCGCTGAACACTTCCCGCAGGCCGGAACGTGCCACAAAACGCAACACCGGGCGCGTGACGTAGCGCCCCAGCAGGACCACCAGCACCAGTGCCCCTGCAACTTTAAGCGCAGAAAAGGCAAACGCGCCCAACGTGGTGGATGCACCGCTGGTTGCCAGCAGCGGGATCATCGCCACCAGCGGGATCGCCGCGATATCCTGGAACAGCAGTACGGCAAACGCGCTACGCCCGACCTGGGAGACGGTCAGATTACGCTCGTTCATTGCCTGCATGGCTATCGCCGTTGAAGAGAGCGCCAGCGTCATGCCAATCAGTTCTGCCACCTGCCAGCGCAGGCCGAGGAACATACAGAACAGGCCAATCAA
Source organism: Pseudocitrobacter corydidari (assembly GCF_021172065.1). Classification (NCBI taxonomy): domain Bacteria; kingdom Pseudomonadati; phylum Pseudomonadota; class Gammaproteobacteria; order Enterobacterales; family Enterobacteriaceae; genus Pseudocitrobacter; species Pseudocitrobacter corydidari. The sequence continues at coordinate 3,065,984 of NZ_CP087880.1, forward strand.
CGCACCGCACACCACCATTTGCAGCAGGCCGCCGCCAAATACCGAGGCGCGCAGTTTCCACAGACGTTTTGGGTCCAGCTCAAGGCCGATGACAAACAGCATCAGCACCACGCCAATTTCGGCGAAGTGCAGGATAGACTCGGCATCGGTCACCAGGCGCAAGCCCCACGGGCCGATAATACAACCGGCAATCAGGTAGCCGAGCACCGAACCCAGCCCGAGACGCACGGCAATCGGTACAATCAGCGCGGCGGAGCCCAGATAGATCAGCGCCTGAATCAGAGTATGGTTATCCACGATTATCCTCCTGCCAGGCCAGCAAACGCTGTTTGTAATGACGCGCCTTCGCCTGCAGCGTTTCTTCGTCGCAGATAAAGGTGCTGTGGAGAGTAAACGGCGGCAGCCACTTCAGGCCGCAGTAAATCGCCGTTGCTTCCAGCGGCTGCGCCAGCACATCGAACCCAGGGTGTGAGCCAATCTCAAAATGGCTTTCCGCCCCGCCGGTGGTGACCGCCCACAGCATACTTTTGCCGTGCAGCGCAGTTCCGCCGTGACCATAGGCCCAGCCGTGCGACAGCACTTTGTCCATCCACAGTTTGAGCAGCGGCGGCGTGCTGTACCATTGCATGGGGTGTTGAAGGATGATGAGGTCGGCACGGCTAAGCGCGTCCTGCTCCGCGGCGATATCGATATTGAAATCTGGATAGAGGCTGTAGAGCGAGCGAACCTCTACGTCGTCCAGCGTCCTTACCTGCTCAAGCATTCGCTTATTCGCATGCGAGTGCTGCGGATAAGGATGCGCATAAATAATGAGAATCATGTTTAGCCTGTTATCACTGCATTATTGTTATGTAACAACCACAGTGTAGACCGCCAGAGGCCTGGCTAACAGAACAATTAGGGGGGAGTTGCGCGACAGGCACGTGGGTGGCGCGGCCACCCATCGTCAAATCAAAATCAGTTGTTGAGCTCGTTCATGGATTTAACCTGGTCACGGTTAATCTGCTCAGTTTTGCCGGTTTCCGCATTTTCATAGGAGACCAGCCCGGTGTCATCATCGACCTGCGGCTTGCCATCGGTCACAATTGTGCGGCCATCGGTGGTTTTAACGGACTGATTCGATGAACAGCCCGCGACGGTAAACAGTGCTGCGGCAGTTAAAATAGAGGTGATTACGATACGTTTTTGCATGGTGTTCTCCCTGCTTCTCAGTCATATTATGTCAATTAATTGTTAACTATAGACTAACGTGCTGATGTACATAACAGAACCAGAACACTCCTAAGGTCTCTTTCAGGAGACAGACTTCCCGCGAATCGTCATGTTTGCCGTCTGCGTCAGCGACATTCCGCGCGTTTCTGGCGCAAACATCACGGAAATCGCCAGCCCGACAAAAGAAATGCCCGCGCCAATGAGCATCACATTGTTGATCCCATAGCGGGTGATAAACACCGGCAGCGCCCAGGTGGAGATAATCGTTCCCACACGACTCAGCGACATAATTACCCCCACGGCAGACGCGCGAATGTCCGTCGGGAAGAGTTCATTCGGATAGAGCCATTGCAGGATGCCCGGCCCGCCGGAGAAAAACGCGTATACCGCAAACGCGAACACCACCAGCCCAATTCCCAGGTTAGACACCACGCCAAGTAAGGCCAGCGCCAGGGTCATCATCAGGAAGCTGCCAATAAGTAACATTCGTCGCCCGACGCTGTTAAGCCAGAACATCGCTGGCACGCAGCCCAGCATAAAGAAGAGGCTGATTACCACGTTGCCGAGCGCCGCGCTTCTGCCCTGTTCCCAGCCCAACAGGCCGACGATTTGCGGCCCGAAGGTGTAGATGGCGAACATAGGGATCACCTGACAGGTCCAGATGGCGGCGACAAACAGCACAAACGGGAAGTGACGGCGATTGAAGAGTTGCAGGAAACGCGTCTCTTTCGGCGGTTCATCGTCGAATGTGACGGGTTCGCCAAAGAGTTTGATCATCATCTGCTGGCACTCTTCCACCCTTCCTTTGCGCAGCAGCCAGCGCGGCGATTCCGGCAGGTCGAAACGACCAATCAGAATGATCAGGCAAGGAATAAACGCGCTGCCCAGCATCCAGCGCCAGCCGCCTTCAACGTCATACAAACAGTATCCCACCAGGTTGGCGCAGGTTGCGCCGACATACCACATCGCGGCGATAAAACCGATGGAAAACGCCCGCTGACGGGTGTTGGAAAACTCGGTGATCATGGAAGTGGCGATGGGGTAATCCGCGCCAATCACGATGCCAATCAGCACGCGCATCACCAGCAGCTCGGCGGGGGAAGAGACAAACATCGTCGCCACCGATATCAGCCCGATGGCGATAATATCGATGAGGAACATTTTCCGCCGTCCGACCTTATCGGAAATGTAGCCGAACAGCGTGGTGCCAACGAATAACCCCGCCAGCGTCGCCGCACCCAGCAGGCCAATCCATTCGGCATCCAGTTTCAGGAAAGGCGTGAGCTGCTCCAGCGCAACGCCGATTATCACCAGTACATAGCCATCCAGAAACGGCCCGCCGCTTCCCCACAGCATGATCCTGCGGTGAATAGAGGAGAATTTGATGTCATCAAAGTTTCTGGGCTGCGGCATGGTGGTGTCCTGTTTGTACCTTTTGCCGGATGGCGCTAACGCTTATCCGGCCTACATATTCCTGAAGAGCATTCGTTAGTTTTTCCCGGTCGGATAAGGCGTCGCCGCCATCCGGCACAAACCTCAGCCATAGCGAAATTCCACGCCAAACGTGCCACGCGGATATTCCCATTTTTCCAGCGCCGTCCCGAGGCCAAGAATGCGGCAGGTTCCACACTCCAGACAGCCCGCGTAGTCAAAGCGCACGCTGCCGTCATCCTGCTTTTTATACAGCCCGGCGGGGCAGGCTTTCACCAGCACATCCAGCGCCGCTTTATCGGGATCTGTTTTCAAAATGATGTGCGGGTTTTCTTCATCGACATTGAATTTATTGACGCCCAGTTTGACGTCGACGTTCACAGGGGAAGTCATAGTACGGTCACTCCTTTAATGCCGTCCTTCATCAGATTGATAAAGCCCACTTTCTTCGCATGCTGAAGGATTTTCTTGCGCATCGGCACCGGCGCGCTGCCATCAACAGTGAACAGGTCGCGCGCGACACCGACCACCATTTCCGGATAACGCGTGAACATGCGCGGATTATCGAGGAACGCGGGCAGGCGCTGATACATGCGCATATCGCGCATCGGGCCGTTATCGAGATGCTGGCGATAGGACGCCAGGCCGTTGCGGCTGAAGTCATTGTTTTGTTTCGCGGATAACACCGCTTTCGCCGCCGCTTCACCCGCGGCTACCGCCAGATCCATGCCGCGAATGGTAAAGCCAAGATTCATGCACATCCCGGCGGCGTCACCGGCGATTAATACGCCGTCGCCGATCAGTTCCGGCTGCATATTCATGCCCGCTTCCGGCACCACGTGCGCCGAATACTCCACCATTTTTCCGCCCGCGATCAGCGGGGCGACAGCGGGATGCTGTTTAAAATCTTCAAGCATTTGCGGCACGGATTTCTTTGCATCTTTCAGATGATGCAAGCCACAGACCAGGCCCAGCGAGAGCGTATCTTCATTGGTATAGAGGAAACCACCGCCCATCAGGCCGTCCGTCGGTGAGCCGGCAAACAGGCAGGCCGCGCCTTCGTTGCCCTGAAGCTGGAAGCGATCTTCAATCACCGATTTCGGCAGTTCGATCAGTTCTTTCACCCCGACGGCCACGTTGGCGGCATCCACGCGCTTCGCCATGCCGAGTTTTTCCGCCAGCAGAGAATTCACGCCATCGGCGAGGATCACCACTTTCGCTTCGAGGATATCGCCATCGGCTTCCACGCCGACCACTTTGCCGTCGCGCTGCACGACGTTATCGACGCGGATCCCGGTGATCAGCTGCGCGCCCGCCTCTTCCGCCTGCGCCATCAGCCAGGCGTCAAATTTACTGCGCAGCACCGAATAAGAGACCTGCGATGCACCGGCCTCTTCACCGTTGAGATAGTCCATGGTCATCGCCCCTTTTTCGGTCATAAAGGCGAGTTTTTCATGGGTGATGCGCCGCTCAACGGGCGCTGTGTCGGCAAAACCTGGAATGATGCGCTCCAGGCTATGGGCATAAATACGCCCGCCGGTGACATTTTTCGCGCCCGCAGAGTTACCGCGTTCGATAACCAGCACATCGGCGCCTTCACGGGCCAGCACCAGCGCCGCCACCGAACCCGCAAGCCCGGCACCGACAATAATGGCATCAAAGATATCTTCAGACATAACCACTCCAGAAGTCAGAAGACAGGGCGCGAAACGCCCTGTACAGAGGCGCTAGCGGGCTAACGCGCGGGTCAGCTCAGGCAGGATCTTCATCAGATCGCCCACGATGCCGTAATCGGCATACTGGAAGATCGGCGCATTTTTATCTTTGTTGATCGCACAGATCGTCTGCGCACCGTTCGCGCCAACCATATGCTGGATCTGCCCGGAAATACCGACCGCCAGATAGAGCTCCGGCTTCAGCATCAGGTTAGAGATGCCGACATAGCGCTCATGCTCCATCCATTTTTCGTTTTCCGCGACCGGACGCGAACAGGCCAGTTCAGCACCAATCGCCTGACACAGCGCCTCGGCGAGCGGGATATTCTCTTTGCTGCCGATACCGCGACCCACGCTGACTACCAGACGCGCTTTGTCCAGGTCGACGTTGCTGCTCTGGCGCGGCTGCGTCGCCGTGCGGGTAATGGCCACCGCAGGGGCTTGCCACTCGACTTTCTGCGCCTCGCCGCTGAGCGATGCGTTCGGCTGTACGGCATCAAACGTTCCGCTACTGAGCGTCATCACCGCGAACGGCGAGCAGATCGTCTCTTCGCCAATCGCCAGGCCGCCATACACCATGTGTTTAACCGCAACGCGCCCCTCTTGCGCCACCACCGCGCTGGCATCGTTGGACACCGCCGCCGACAAGCGGAAGCCGAGTTTCGCTGCCAGCAATTTACCGCGACGGCTGTTTGGCAACAGCACGAGGCCATTGGCCCCCTGCTGGCGGATGGTATCGGCCATCACGCCCGCATAATCTTCCATCATGCGATCGTCCGGCTTGCCACACAGCTGCCATACCTGATTGGCACCCAGCTGGAACGCCAGCACGCTATCCGCGTCGCTGAGGGTGAACGTATGAATTTTTTCGCCTAATACCTGTGCACCACTCATCAGTTCCGGCAGGCGAGAAGGGGTATCGCTGAATACCCAGACACTGGAAAACTTGCTCATAACATCCCCTATTAGTTAATGATTTTGCGCAGATGATCGACAAATTTGGCGACCTGTTCTTCGCCATCGCCTTCAATGATGATGCGCTGACGCTCGCGCTGTTTCGGCGCGGCAACCTGCTGCGAAGAGGTGCTTTCCTGCGCGGTGAAACCAATATCCGCCGGCGACCAGACCTGAACCGGTTTTTTCGCCGCGCCCAGAATGGCTTTCATTGAAGGAATCTGTGGGGTATTGATATCGGTTGAGACAGCCACAACCGCCGGCAGCGGGATAGCCAGCGTTTCGGTTTCATCTTCCAGCTCGCGCTCAACGGTGAGCGTGTTGTCGGTAAGTGACAGGATCTTGCTGACGCCGTTCACCGCCGGGATGCCGAGGGTTTCGCCCACCAGCAGGCTCACCTGCTGCGCATAAAGGTCAGAAGATCCGTCACCGCACAGAATCAGATCAAAGCCGGACTTCTGTGCCGCGGCGGCCAGCGCGGCGGCGGTGTGTTGCGGCAGCGCGTGTTCGAATTGATCGTCAATCACCACAACCAGTTCATCCGGCCCGCGAGAGAGCACATCTTTGCGGCCTTTGACGTTGGTCAGCGCCTTACCGCCCACGCTCATGGCAATCACCTGAGCGTCTGCGGCCTGTTGTTTTAACTGGCAAGCGGCTTCGATGGCGTTGAGATCGTACTGGCTGATCTTCGCATCCGCTTTGCTGAAATCTAATGAACCATCAGCGTTATTGATCGCAATATCCTGTTCATCAGGCACGCACTTGTAGCAAGTAATTATCTTCATTGCATCTCCAGAAATCATGAAGGGATCATCGTCCATATCGGCGGTGGTAAATATAGATATCACGCACTTTAATTCGGAAATAAAACAATAATCACCAATATTGAAAATGTCACACGCTGAAAAATACAACTTTCAATAATGTTATCTATCTCAACAATATTGAACGCATGGTTCTCATTTATAAGATTTTCAATATTGTTTGGCGGATCACCAATATTGAAAGACAACGGCCTGAATTAGCCACATTAAAACAAGTATCATCATGATTAATAAAGATAATTTATCATTTTTACCGCAAACACACCCACGCGAAAAAGTGTGACTAAAATCACAGAACGCCTGAATTCGAATACCCATTATGAATTACTTTCTAACGCCACTTTGAGGTTAAATAGTTATTAATAAATTATTAACAATAATAGACAAAAAATGGAACAACCGGGAACGCTAAATAATTTTAGTCTTCACAGTGGAATTGACTCATGAAAAATGAAAAGAGAAAGTCAGGAATAGAGCCGAAGGTTTTTTTCCCGCCGTTAATTATTGTTGGAATACTTTGTTGGCTAACCGTTCGCGATCTCGACGCGGCGAACGTCGTTATTAATGCCGTATTTAGCTATGTCACCAATGTCTGGGGTTGGGCATTTGAATGGTACATGGTCGTCATGCTGTTTGGCTGGTTCTGGCTGGTGTTTGGCCCGTACGCTAAAAAGAAACTCGGTAACGAACCGCCGGAATTTAGCACCGCCAGCTGGATTTTTATGATGTTCGCCTCCTGTACGTCGGCTGCCGTGCTGTTCTGGGGCTCCATCGAAATCTACTACTACATCTCCACACCGCCGTTCGCACTGGCACCTAACTCAACCGGCGCGAAGGAGATTGGCCTGGCATATAGTCTGTTCCACTGGGGGCCGCTGCCGTGGGCAACCTACAGCTTCCTCTCCGTGGCGTTTGCTTACTTCTTCTTTGTGCGCAAGATGGACGTGATTCGCCCCAGCTCCACCCTGGTGCCGCTGGTTGGCGAAAAACATGCGAAAGGTCTGTTCGGTACCATCGTCGATAACTTCTACCTGGTGGCGTTAATCTTCGCGATGGGCACCAGTCTGGGTCTGGCGACACCGCTGGTCACCGAGTGTATGCAGTGGCTGTTTGGCATTCCGCATACGCTGCAACTCGACGCCATCATCATCACCTGCTGGATTATCCTCAACGCCATCTGCGTCGCCTGCGGCCTGCAAAAAGGGGTCAGGATCGCCAGTGACGTGCGCAGCTACTTAAGCTTCCTGATGCTCGGCTGGGTGTTTATCGTCAGCGGCGCCAGCTTCATCATGAACTACTTCACCGATTCCGTCGGGATGCTGCTGATGTATCTGCCGCGCATGCTGTTCTATACCGACGCGATCGGTAAAGGCGGCTTCCCGCAGGGCTGGACGGTGTTCTACTGGGCATGGTGGGTCATTTACGCCATCCAGATGAGTATCTTCCTCGCGCGTATTTCCCGTGGCCGTACCGTGCGTGAACTCTGCTTCGGTATGGTGCTTGGCCTGACCGCATCGACCTGGATTTTGTGGACCGTCCTTGGCAGCAACACCCTGCTGCTGATGGATAAAAACATCCTCAACATTCCGCAACTGATTGAACAACACGGCGTGGCGCGCGCCATCATCGAAACCTGGGCCGCATTACCGCTCAGTACCGCCACCATGTGGGGATTCTTCATCCTCTGCTTTATTGCCACCGTCACGCTGATTAACGCCTGCTCCTACACCCTGGCGATGTCCACCTGTCGCGAAGTGCGCGATGGCGAAGAACCGCCGCTGCTGGTGCGTATCGGCTGGTCAATCCTGGTCGGCATTATCGGCATTGTCCTGCTGGCGCTCGGCGGCCTCAAACCGATACAAACGGCGATCATCGCCGGCGGCTGCCCGCTGTTCTTCGTCAACATCATGGTGACGCTCTCCTTTATCAAAGACGCGAAGCAGAACTGGAAAGACTAATTAAACCCAACACGATTAAGAGGTTAGAAGATGGATTTCAATTTGAATGATGAGCAGGAACTGTTTGTCGCCGGTATTCGTGAACTGATGGCCAGTGAAAACTGGGAAGCCTATTTTGCCGAGTGCGATCGCGACAGCGTCTATCCGGAACGTTTTGTGAAAGCGCTGGCCGATATGGGGATCGACAGCCTGCTGCTGCCGGAAGAACACGGTGGACTGGACGCCGGGTTCGTCACCGTGGCGGCGGTATGGATGGAACTGGGCCGCCTTGGCGCGCCGACCTACGTGCTCTATCAATTACCGGGCGGCTTCAACACCTTCCTGCGCGAAGGCACCCAGGAGCAGATCGATAAGATCATGGCCTTCCAGGGCACCGGGAAACAGATGTGGAACTCGGCGATCACCGAACCGGGCGCGGGCTCTGACGTCGGCAGCCTGAAAACCACCTACACCCGCAAAAACGGCAAGGTCTACCTCAACGGCAGCAAATGCTTCATCACCAGTAGCGCCTACACCCCATACGTGGTGGTGATGGCGCGCGATGGCGCATCGCCGGACAAAGCGATTTACACCGAATGGTGTGTCGATATGAGCAAACCGGGCATCAAGATCAACAAGCTGGAAAAACTCGGCCTGCGCATGGACAGCTGCTGCGAGCTGACCTTCGACGACGTTGAGCTGGAAGAGAAAGACATGTTTGGCCGCGAAGGCAACGGTTTCAACCGCGTGAAAGAAGAGTTTGACCACGAACGTTTCCTGGTGGCGCTGACCAACTACGGCACCGCGATGTGCGCCTTCGAAGACGCCGCCCGCTATGCCAACCAGCGCGTGCAGTTTGGCGAAACCATTGGCCGCTTCCAGCTGATTCAGGAGAAGTTCGCCCATATGGCTATCAAACTTAACTCCATGAAAAATATGCTTTTTGAAGCAGCCTGGAAAGCGGATAACGGCACTATTACTTCTGGTGACGCGGCGATGTGTAAATATTTCTGCGCCAATGCCGCGTTTGAAGTGGTCGATACCGCGATGCAGGTACTCGGCGGCGTGGGGATTGCGGGTAACCACCGTATCACTCGCTTCTGGCGTGACCTGCGCGTAGACCGCGTCTCCGGCGGCTCTGATGAAATGCAGATCCTGACGCTGGGCCGTGCCGTGCTGAAGCAATATCGCTAAACAGGCAACATGCCCGGTGCGGTTTCGATGTCGGATGGCGGCTGCGCCTTATCCGACCTACCCCGGGCCTGTGATTTTGTAGGCCGGATAAGGCGCAGCCGCCATCCGGCAACAGGAGCTATATCATGACCACTCATTTACCGATGCCTGCTTTTGGCCCTCTCGCCGGGCTACGCGTGGTTTTCTCCGGTATTGAAATCGCCGGGCCGTTCGCCGGGCAGATGTTTGCCGAATGGGGCGCGGAAGTTATCTGGATTGAAAACGTCGCCTGGGCCGACACCATTCGCGTGCAACCAAACTACCCACAGCTGTCACGCCGCAACCTGCGCGCGCTGTCGCTCAATATTTTCAAAGACGAAGGCCGCGAAGCGTTTCTGAAGTTAATGGAAACCACCGATATCTTTATCGAAGCCAGTAAAGGCCCGGCATTTGCGCGTCGCGGCATCACTGACGAGGTACTGTGGCAGCACAATCCGAAACTGGTTATCGCTCATCTCTCCGGCTTCGGTCAGTACGGCACGGAGGAGTACACCAATCTTCCGGCTTACAACACTATCGCTCAGGCCTTTAGCGGCTATTTGATCCAAAACGGTGATGTCGACCAGCCCATGCCCGCGTTCCCGTACACCGCAGACTATTTCTCGGGGATGACCGCCACCACCTCCGCCCTCGCGGCGCTGTATAAAGTGCGCGAAACGGGTAAAGGCGAAAGCATTGATATCGCGATGTATGAAGTCATGCTCCGCATGGGCCAGTACTTCATGATGGACTATTTCAACGGCGGCGAAATCTGCCCACGCATGACCAAAGGGAAAGACCCCTACTACGCCGGTTGCGGGCTCTATAAGTGCGCCGATGGCTACATCGTGATGGAACTGGTTGGCATTACACAAATCAATGAATGCTTTAAAGATATTGGTCTCGCGCACATTCTGGGTACGCCAGAAGTACCAGAAGGCACACAGTTGATCCATCGCATTGAGTGCCCCTATGGTCCACTGGTAGAAGAGAAGCTTGATGAATGGTTGGCGGCGCACACCATCGCCGAGGTCCAGGCCCGCTTTGCCGAGTTGCATATTGCCTGCGCCAAAGTGCTGACCATCCCTGAACTGGAAGGCAACCCACAGTACGTCGCTCGAGAATCCATCACCGAATGGCAAACCATGGACGGTCGCACCTGCAAAGGCCCGAACGTAATGCCGAAATTTAAAAACAACCCAGGGAAAATCTGGCGTGGTATGCCGTCGCACGGCATGGACACCGCCGCCATTCTGAAAAATATCGGCTACAGCGAGAGCGATATTCAGGCACTGGTTGGCAAAGGGCTGGCCAAAGTTGAGGATTAACAGGATGCGTTAGCCGGGCCACCGGCTAACCACCAGGACTATTTTGTGGGTGAATGCGCAATGGATATGGTTGGCGGGCAACACTTGCGTCAGATGTGGGACTGTCTGGCGGAAGTTTACGGTGAGAAAACGGCGCTGATAGTGGAATCCTGCGCGGGCGACGTGCAGCAATTCAGTTATGCATCGCTCAATGCGGAAATCACGCGCACAGCAAACCTGTTTCACGCGCTGGGCGTGCGTAAAGGCGACAAGGTTGCCCTGCATCTTGATAACTGCCCGGAGTTTATTTTCTGTTGGTTTGGGCTGGCCAAAATCGGCGCGATTATGGTGCCGATTAACGCGCGGTTGTTACAGGAAGAGAGCGCATGGATTTTACATCACTGCCAGGCACGCCTGCTGGTGACCTCCACACGTTTTTATCCGATGTATCGCCAGATTCGCGCGGCGCGCACCACCCAACTGGAAACGATCTGTCTGATAGATGGCGAAGACGAAGAGTTTGATTTTCAACGCCTGAAAGCGGAGCAACCCGCCACACTGCGCTATAGGCCACCGTTAAGCCCGGAAGATACCGCCGAAATTCTGTTTACCTCTGGCACCACGTCGCGCCCCAAAGGCGTGGTGATCACCCACTACAACCTGCGTTTCGCGGGCTATTACTCCTCCTGGCAGTGTGCGTTGCGCGCAGACGATGTTTATCTGACGGTGATGCCCGCGTTTCATATCGACTGTCAGTGTACCGCGGCGATGGCTGCCTTTTCGGCCGGGGCGACGTTTGTGCTGATTGAAAAATACAGCGCCCGCGCCTTCTGGGGGCAGGTTCGTCACTACGGCGCCACGGTCACGGAATGCATTCCGATGATGATCCGCACGCTGATGGTACAGCCACCTGCCCCGACCGACAGGCAGCATCGCCTGCGCGAAGTGATGTATTACCTGAATCTTTCGGTCGCGGAGAAAGACGCGTTTATCGAGCGCTTTGGCGTGCGGCTGCTCACCTCGTATGGCATGACTGAAACCATCGTCGGCATTATTGGCGACCGGCCTGGTGACAAACGGCGCTGGCCGTCGATTGGCCGCCCCGGTTTTTGCTATCAGGCGGAAATTCGTGATGACCAGAACCGGCCACTCCCGCCGGGTGAAATCGGTGAAATTTGCATTAAAGGCGAGCCGGGGAAGACGCTTTTTAAAGAGTACTATCTGCGCCCGGATGCCACCGCCAGCACATTACAGGCGGATGGCTGGCTGCACACGGGCGATTCCGGCTACTGCGACGACGAAGGCTTTTTCTATTTTATTGACCGCCGCTGCAACATGATTAAACGCGGGGGAGAAAACGTCTCCTGCGTCGAGCTGGAAAATATTATCGCCGCGCATCCCAAAATTCAGGACATCGTGGTGATTGGTATTAAAGACGATATTCGCGACGAAGCCATAAAAGCTTTTGTGGTACTCAATGAAGGCGAAACGTTAAGTCAGGAAGAGTTTTTTCACTTCTGCGAAACGCATATGGCGAAATTTAAAGTGCCGTCTTATATGGAGATCAGAACTGACCTGCCCCGGAACTGCTCAGGGAAAATAATTAAGAAGAACCTGAGATAACAACCACAGCGGCAGTCATGCCGCTGAATATTCTCTGAAAACAAAAACGCATCTGTTTTTGTGGGGCCGGTATTGCCCGCTGAAAACAGAAAAAGGAGTGGAACATGAGTGATTCATTACATCTGACCCGTAACGGCGCGATTCTGGAAATAACCCTCGACCGCCCGAAAGCCAATGCCATCGATGCAAAAACCAGTTTCGAAATGGGCGAAGTCTTTCTCAATTTCCGCGATGACCCGGAACTGCGCGTCGCCATTATTACCGGCGCGGGCGAGAAGTTTTTCTCTGCGGGATGGGACCTGAAAGCCGCCGCCGAAGGGGAAGCGCCAGATGCCGATTTTGGCCCTGGCGGATTCGCCGGATTAACCGAAATTTTCGACCTCGATAAACCGGTTATTGCTGCCGTGAACGGCTACGCCTTTGGCGGTGGCTTCGAACTGGCGCTGGCCGCTGATTTTATCCTGTGCGCAGATAACGCCAGCTTTGCCCTGCCGGAAGCCAAACTCGGTATCGTTCCGGACAGCGGCGGCGTGCTGCGTCTGCCGAAATATCTGCCTCCGGCAATCCTCAACGAAATGGTGATGACCGGGCGTCGCATGACGGCGGAAGAAGCGCAGCGCTGGGGCATCGTAAACCGCGTGGTGTCGCAGCCGGAACTGCTGGCAAGCGCCCGCGAACTGGCTCAGCAGTTGGTGCAAAGCGCCCCGCTGGCGCTGGCGGCGTTGAAAGAAATTTACCGCACCACCAGCGAAATGACCGTTGAAGAGGGTTACCGCTTCATGCGCAGCGGTGCATTAAAACATTACCCGGCGGTGCTGCATTCCGAAGACGCCATCGAAGGCCCATTAGCATTCGCCGAAAAACGCGAACCAGTGTGGAAGGGGCGTTAACCCGGCAACGCCCCGCAGGCCGGATAAAGCGTTTACGCCGCCACCCGGCAATGCCCCGTAGGCCGGATAAGGCGTTTACGCCGCCATCCGGCAACCCAAGGCACAGGAGTCAACATGAGCATATACGCCTTTGAAGGCCTGATCCCCGTCGTTCACCCGCAGGCTTACGTCCACCCCAGCGCAGTGTTGATTGGCGACGTCATTATCGGGGCGGGTGTCTACGTCGGCCCGCACGCCTCGCTGCGCGGCGATTACGGGCGGTTAATCCTTGAGGCCGGGTCAAACCTCCAGGATGGCTGCATCATGCATGGCTATTGCGACACGGATACCATCGTGCGCGAAAACGGCCATATCGGCCACGGCGCAATCCTTCACGGCTGCGTGATTGGCCGCGACGCGCTAGTCGGCATGAACAGCGTCATTATGGACGGCGCGGTGATTGGTGATGAAAGCATTGTCGCCGCCATGAGCTTTGTGAAAGCCGGTTATATCGGCGCGCCCCGGCAGATGCTGGTCGGCTCCCCGGCACGTTTTCTGCGAGAAGTGACCGACGAAGAGATGCGCTGGAAACGGCTCAACACGCAGGAATATCAGGATCTGGCAGCGCGCTGCAAAACGGGATTACGTTTAACCGAACCGTTAACCGAGAAGGAAGAAAATCGACCGCGCCTGAAGGGCACGACGGAGGTACAACCGAAACGCTGATGTTGCCGGATGGCGCGAAACCATCCGGCGATGCGGCCTTATCGACGCATACTCTTAGACAACATCATTTGCCATTTTTGCTCACGATTAAGCCCGGCTGGCGGTACCGCAGGTATGTGCGGCGTTTTCCTCACACCAGCCATTTTTTCCCGTACATGATGATTGACTCGCTCATACAGCTGAGAATCAATGGCCACCACTTTTACCAACCGCTGACACTGACACCCTCGCCCTTCCAGCTTATTGGGGATCATTTTGACTTCACAGCTAATTTCTCCCACCTCAGAGAGAATATAGGAAAGTGTATTAATCGCTTTGCTGTGTTCAATATCGAAATGAATGGAGATCTCTCTTGCGGTTACCCAACGATCTTCTGCCATGATCCATTCGGCAATTAACAAGTAGAGTGGCTTACCAACACATTGTTCACTCATATTCACACCATTTTTACGAATTAAAAATCTGTTATGGCCTGCTTACATTAAGCCACATTAAAATCAGGGTTATGTGAAATGGTAAGCGACTTAAATGTTGAGGGATGTGATCTAAATCGTGGTTGTTACAATGAAAAGAGATTAAGGCGCCAGGAATGTTCTGAAGGCGAAAAAAAACGGTTCCTTTACAGGAACCGTTTAATCAGACGAGAGAAATGCGCTTACTTGATGATTTGCGCGTGCATTTCCTGCACCGAAATCACTTTCTCTTTCGCATCCGCATTCAGCGCCATGGACGTTGCGAAACCGCCGTTCAGAGTGGTGTCGTAATGTACCTTGTACTGCAACGCGCTGCGGCGAATCAGCTTGGAGTCTTCAATTGCCTGACGACCCGCGGTGGTGTTGATGATGTAGGTATATTCGCCATTCTTGATACGGTCCTGAATGTGCGGACGACCTTCATGCACCTTGTTCACCAGACGTGGGTTGATACCCGCTTCGCCCAGCACAATCGCCGTGCCGTGCGTCGCGTCCAGCTCGAAGCCATGCTTCAGCAGTTTCGCCGCCAGGTCGACTACGCGCTCTTTGTCGCCTTCGCGCACGGAGAGCAGCGCGCGGCCCTGTTTCTTCATGGTGGAGTTACTGCCCAGCTGCGCTTTCGCAAAGGCTTCTGCGAACGTGCGGCCCACGCCCATCACTTCCCCGGTAGAGCGCATTTCTGGCCCCAACAGCGGGTCAACGCCCGGGAATTTGTTGAACGGCAGCACCACTTCTTTCACCGAGTAGTACGGCGGGATAATTTCTTTGGTCACGCCCTGCTCGGCCAGCGTTTTGCCTGCCATCACACGCGCCGCCACTTTCGCCAGCGGAACACCGGTGGCTTTAGAGACGAACGGTACGGTACGCGCCGCACGCGGGTTAACTTCAATCAGATAGACTTCGTTATCTTTTACCGCAAACTGCACGTTCATCAGGCCGCGCACCTGCAATTCGAAGGCCAGTTTCTGCACCTGCTGACGCATCACATCCTGAATTTCCTGGCTCAGCGTGTACGCTGGCAGAGAACATGCTGAGTCACCGGAGTGTACGCCCGCCTGCTCGATGTGCTCCATGATGCCGCCAATCAGCACCATTTCGCCGTCGCAGATAGCGTCCACGTCCACTTCTACCGCATCGTCGAGGAAGCGGTCGAGCAGTACCGGCGCGTCGTTAGAGACGCTGACGGCAGTCTGGAAGTAGCGTTTCAGGTCAGCTTCGTCGTAGACGATTTCCATCGCGCGGCCGCCAAGGACGTAGGACGGACGCACCACCAGCGGGTAGCCAATCTCTTTCGCTTTCTCAACCGCCATTTCGATAGCGGTGACGGTGGCGTTTGCCGGTTGTTTCAGTTTCAGACGGTCAACCGCATGCTGGAAGCGTTCACGGTCTTCCGCACGGTCGATAGCATCCGGGCTGGTACCGATAACCGGTACGCCAGCGGCTTCCAGCGCGCGCGCCAGTTTCAGCGGGGTCTGGCCGCCGTACTGAACGATAACGCCTTTCGGCTTCTCGATGCGCACGATTTCCAGCACATCTTCCAGAGTTACCGGTTCGAAGTAGAGACGGTCGGACGTGTCGTAGTCGGTGGAGACGGTTTCCGGGTTACAGTTAACCATGATGGTCTCGTAACCGTCTTCGCGCAGCGCCAGTGAGGCGTGTACGCAGCAGTAGTCGAATTCGATACCCTGACCGATACGGTTCGG
Source organism: Pseudocitrobacter corydidari (assembly GCF_021172065.1). Taxonomy (NCBI): domain Bacteria; kingdom Pseudomonadati; phylum Pseudomonadota; class Gammaproteobacteria; order Enterobacterales; family Enterobacteriaceae; genus Pseudocitrobacter; species Pseudocitrobacter corydidari. The sequence goes on from NZ_CP087880.1 coordinate 3,081,970, forward strand.
ACCGCCGCCGAGTACCATGATTTTGTCACGGTTAGACGGGTTGGATTCGCACTCTTCTTCATAGGTGGAGTACATGTACGCGGTGTCGGTGGCGAATTCGGCCGCGCAGGTATCCACACGCTTGTAGACCGGGTGCAGATTGTACTGGTCACGCAGCTTGCGGATTTCCGCTTCGCGCACGCCCGCCAGTTTAGCCAGGCGCGCATCGGCAAAGCCTTTGCGCTTCAGTGTACGCAGGAAATCTGCGTCGAGGCCGTTGATACCGACTTCCGCCACTTTCTCTTCCAGGCGCACCAGCTCTTCAATTTGAACCAGGAACCAGCGGTCGATGTTGGTCAGATTGAACACGCCGTCTACGGACAGGCCCGCACGGAACGCATCGGCGATATACCAGATACGCTCTGCGCCAGCGTCTTTCAGCTCGCGGCGGATTTTGGTCAGCGCTTCCGGGTCATCCAGGCTCACTTTCGGGTCGAAGCCAGTCGCGCCCACTTCCAGGCCACGCAGTGCTTTTTGCAGGGATTCCTGCTGCGTGCGGCCAATCGCCATCACTTCCCCGACGGATTTCATCTGAGTGGTCAGACGGTCGTTCGCACCGGCGAATTTCTCGAAGTTGAAGCGAGGAATTTTGGTCACAACGTAGTCGATGGACGGTTCGAAGGAAGCCGGAGTGCGGCCACCGGTGATGTCGTTCATCAGTTCGTCGAGGGTATAACCCACCGCCAGTTTCGCCGCCACTTTAGCAATCGGGAAGCCCGTCGCTTTCGATGCCAGTGCAGAGGAGCGAGACACGCGCGGGTTCATTTCGATAACAATCAGACGACCGTTTTTCGGGTTCACCGCGAACTGAACGTTGGAACCGCCGGTTTCGACGCCGATTTCGCGCAGTACCGCCATCGAGGCGTTACGCATGATTTGATATTCTTTGTCGGTCAGGGTCTGGGCTGGTGCGACAGTGATCGAGTCACCGGTGTGGATACCCATCGCATCGAAGTTTTCGATAGAGCAGACGATGATGCAGTTGTCGTTTTTATCACGCACCACTTCCATCTCGTACTCTTTCCAGCCGATCAGTGATTCATCAATCAGCAGCTCGTTGGTTGGGGAGAGATCCAGACCGCGTTCGCAGATTTCTTCGAACTCTTCGCGGTTATAAGCGATACCGCCACCAGTGCCGCCCATGGTAAAGGATGGACGGATGATGCAAGGGAAGCCAACGTCTGCGGCAACCGCCAGCGCTTCTTCCATGGTGTGCGCGATACCGGAACGTGCGGTATCGAGGCCGATTTTCTTCATCGCCACGTCAAAACGGCGGCGGTCTTCTGCTTTATCAATCGCGTCGGCGGTCGCGCCAATCATGGTCACGCCGAACTCTTCCAGCACGCCCTGACGTTCCAGTTCCAGCGCGCAGTTCAGCGCCGTCTGGCCGCCCATGGTCGGCAGCACCGCATCCGGGCGCTCTTTTTCAATAATCTTGCGCACCACTTCCCACTGAATCGGCTCGATATAGGTCGCATCTGCCATTTCCGGGTCGGTCATGATGGTTGCCGGGTTGGAGTTTACCAGAATGACGCGGTAACCCTCTTCACGCAGCGCTTTACACGCCTGGGCGCCGGAGTAGTCAAACTCACACGCCTGGCCGATAACAATCGGGCCCGCACCCAGAATCAGGATACTTTTTATGTCTGTACGTTTTGGCATGGCTCTTATAACTCCTGATTATTTCGCGGACTGACGATATTGCTCAATAAGCTCGATAAAGTGGTCGAACAGCGGTGCGGCATCGTGCGGGCCTGGGCTCGCTTCCGGGTGCCCCTGGAAACTGAACGCTGGCTTATCGGTACGGTGAATACCTTGCAGGGTGCCGTCGAACAGGGATTTATGCGTCACGCGCAGATTCGCAGGCAGCGTTGCTTCATCCACCGCGAAACCATGGTTCTGCGCGGTAATCATCACCACGTTCTTATCGATATCTTTCACCGGATGGTTGCCGCCGTGGTGGCCGAACTTCATCTTGATGGTCTTCGCACCGCTCGCCAGCGCCAGCAGCTGATGGCCAAGGCAGATGCCGAAGACCGGAATGTCGGTTTCGAGGAATTTCTGAATCGCGGTAATCGCGTAATCACACGGTGCCGGGTCGCCTGGGCCGTTGGAGAGGAACACACCGTCCGGGTTCATCTTCAGCACATCTTCCGCAGAAGTTTGCGCCGGAACGATGGTCAGGCGGCAGCCACGGTCAACCAGCATACGCAGAATATTGCGTTTCGCGCCAAAATCGTAGGCAACGACGTGGAATGGCAGCTCTTCTTCTTTTTTGGCTTCCGGCAGCTCTTCTGCCAGCGTCCAGCTACCCTGCGTCCAGCTGTAGGATTCGCGGGTGGTGACTTCTTTCGCCAGGTCCATTCCGTTCAGGCCCGGGAACGCACGCGCTTTTTCCAGCGCCAGCGCCGCATCGAGGTTATCCCCTGCGATGATGCAACCGTTCTGTGCACCCTTCTCGCGCAGCAGACGCGTCAGCTTACGGGTATCGATATCGGCAATCGCCACGATGTTATGACGTTTCAGGTAGGAAGAAAGGTCTTCAGTATTGCGGTAGTTGCTGGCAATCAGCGGCAGGTCGCGGATAACCAGACCCTGCGCATGAACCTGAGAAGACTCTTCGTCAGCAGCATTGGTGCCGACATTGCCGATATGAGGATAAGTAAGAGTAACGATTTGGCGAGAATAGGAAGGATCAGTGAGGATTTCTTGATAACCGGTCATTGAAGTATTGAAAACGACTTCCCCAACCGCCGAACCTGTTGCCCCTATGGCCCGACCGTGAAACTGGGTTCCGTCTTCCAGAACCAATAGCGCTGACTTAATCAAAACACCCTCCAGAGAATATTCACTCACTTTATTTGCATATTAATTCACAATGGTGACATAAATCAATGCAAATCTGCTTACCTTTGAATTTCTGGCAAACGGCGGCATTCTAGAGAGAGCCCAGACAAAAGTCTACCTTAAAGGGCATTTTTTATTATTATTTTGCGCCACTGGCTTTAACTGACGCTTTTAACAGGCAAAAAGATCACCTAACTCACATCAGAAAACGCTTGCGGGGCTGAAAGAATGTTAAAAAACGTTTGAGAGGAGAAAAAAGTAGACCGGATGGTCAAAATTTACATTTAAACAACCAATAACACCAGGATAAGTTATTATTTTATGCATTTCGCATACAAAACTATATGTAACCAATAAAATAAAGGGCGATAAAATATCGCCCTATGCAATCAATACCTTACCGACTGCAATACCACATCACGATGGGTAATAAATACTATAATTCATTAAGATTAAGCACATCACGCATATCAAAAAGACCGTTTTGCTTCGACTTGAGCCATAAAGCCGAACGCACCGCGCCATTGGCAAACGTCATGCGGCTGGACGCTTTGTGCGTAATCTCAACGCGTTCACCAATATCGGCGAACATCGCCGTATGTTCGCCGACGATATCGCCCGCACGCACGGTCGCAAAACCGATAGTGCCCGGCACGCGCTCACCGGTATAACCTTCACGGCTGTAAACCGCGCACTCTTTCAGATCTTTATTCAGCGCCGAGGCAATCGCCTCACCCATCGCCAGCGCCGTGCCTGATGGCGCATCCACTTTGTGACGATGGTGCGCTTCAATAATTTCGATGTCGGTATAGTCGCCCATCACTTTGGCCGCTTTCTCCAGCAGCTTCAGCATCACGTTCACACCCACGCTGAAGTTGGCGGCAAAGACAATCGCTATCTCCTGAGAAGCATCGCGAATAGCCTGCTTGCCGGCATCATCAAAACCGGTGGTCCCGATAACCATGCCTTTCCCGTGCTCACGGCAGAACGCCAGATGCGTCAGCGTGCCTTCCGGGCGGGTAAAATCGATAAACACATCAAAATCATCTTTAACCGCGTCGAGGCTGCTCTGAACGGTCACGCCCGTTTTCCCCGCACACGCCAGTTCGCCCGCATCACTGCCCAGCAGGCTGGAACCTTCGCGCTCCAGCGCCGCGCCCAACTGAACGCCGTCCATTGCAATCGCCGCCTGAATTAACTGGCGCCCCATACGTCCACCGGCCCCGGCAATGGCGACACGGATTTGTGCATCATGCATAGCTATTCTCTTTTGTTAATTTTGCGTAAACCGTTCTCAGAGTAACCAGCCCGCCCGGAGGCCGCCAGCCGAAAACGCCCATAATTAGAATTAAATGATAAACAGAGGGGAATATCAGTAAAAGCCATGATTCATCGGAAAGGACGAATCATGGCTAAAGCTGAAAGGTTAAGGCGTAAATCTAACGCTTTTACACCGTTCTAATGGAAAGTGTCTGAGTTATTGTCATTTCCCAACAGAATCATTCTCTGCGGAAAAAAGACACCTATGGCGCCAGGCGAAACATCTCCGCCACCCACGCTCGGAATCCGTCCACATCCAACCCCAGCGCAACCTGCACATTCGCCGGTTGGCCGAGTCGGCCCTCAATATCCACCACGGTGGTACCGGCGGTGTAGGTTCCCTGCGTCTCGACGGCAACAAAGCACGGTTTCAGGGTAAACAGTTCCGGTCGCACCAGCCACGCGATAGCGCAGAGATCGTGCATGCGCAGGCCGCTTTGCATACTGCCGCTGCGGTAGTGGCTGAACAGCGAATGCAGCATTTTGCCGGTTTTGTTGAGCGTCGGGAGGGTTGCCAGATAATCCGGCGTTAGTACCGCCTGGTTAGTCACATCCAGGCCGCACATCACAATTTCTAACCCGCTCTGGAATACCTGCGCAGCGGCTTCCGGGTCGATAGCGATGTTGAATTCGGCGTTTGGCGTGAAATTACCGCGCCCGGCAGATCCACCCATAATCACCAGGCGACGAATATTAAACTGGCACTCCGGATACTGAGAGAGCAGCAGCGCGATATTGGTGAGTGGGCCGATGGCGACCAGCGTGACAGGTTCAGGTGAGTGCATCAGCGCATCGCGAATGGCGATAAACGCCGGTTTCTCCAGCGGCTGGCGCTGATGTTCCATAAAATCGTAACCTTCCATGCCGGACTGCCCGTGCACATAGGCCGCATCGCGCAGCGGGCGCACCAGCGGCTTTGCCGCCCCCTGAGCCAGCGGAACGTTAGCCTCCCAGAAATGCAGCAACTGGAGAGCGTTACGCGTGGTCTTTTCGACGGAAACGTTGCCCGCCACAGTCGTCATTAGCTGGAGATCCAGTTCCGGGGCAAACAACGCAGCCGCAATGGCGGCGGCATCGTCGATGCCGGGGTCGGTATCAAGAATAATCGGCAGGCGCATATTTCCTCCATAAAAAAAATGCCAGACACTAAGTCTGGCATATTGTCATATTTATGAAGGGAATAACTTACTCGACTTCACGAACATCTACACGCAGCTCGCGCGGTACTTCAAAGACAATGTTCTCTTCGCGGCCTTCCAGTGGAATCGCTTCGCCGCCGCCGAGAGTTTGCAGGCGCGCAATCACATTCTGCACCAGAATATCCGGCGCAGATGCACCGGCGGTAACACCGACGCAGGCGGCGTCTTTCACCCACTCCTCCTGAATATCCGTCGCGTCATCAATCAGATAGGCGGCTTTGCCCATCCGCTGCGCCAGTTCAGCCAGACGGTTGGAGTTGGAGGAGTTTTTCGAACCCACGACCAGCACCACGTCAGCCTGTTCCGCCAGCGAACGCACGGCTTCCTGACGATTAGTGGTGGCGTAGCAGATATCATCTTTACGCGGGCCGACGATTTTCGGGAAGCGTTTACGCAGCGCGTCAATCACATCAGAGGTATCATCAACGGAGAGCGTGGTCTGGGTCATAAACGACAATTTGGCGTCGTTTTTAACATCCAGCGTCCAGACATCTTCCGGCGATTCCACCAGGTACATTCCCCCTTCCGGGTTGCTGTACTGGCCCATGGTGCCTTCCACTTCCGGGTGACCAGCATGGCCAATCAGAATGGATTCTTCACCACGGCGGCTGGCGCGGGCCACTTCCATATGGACTTTAGTCACCAGCGGGCAGGTAGCGTCGAAGACGGTCAGATCGCGACTTTTCGCTTCGTTGCGCACAGCCTGAGACACACCGTGAGCGGAGAAGATCAGGATGGCGCCATCCGGCACTTCGCTGATCTGTTCGATGAAAATCGCCCCGCGCTCGCGCAGGCTGTCGACCACATAACGGTTGTGTACGACTTCGTGACGCACGTAGATTGGCGCGCCATAAATCGCCAGCGCGTTTTCAACAATGCTGATAGCGCGGTCTACACCTGCGCAAAAACCGCGCGGGTTAGCCAACAGGATCTGCATTTCAGGCCTCCAGTACCGGATCGATCTCCAGTACTTCAATATCAAAATGAACGGTATGGTCAGCCAGCGGGTGGTTGAAATCAACGGTAATGGAGTCGCCGTTAATCTCGCGGATCACGCCTGGCATCTCGCTGCCATCCATAGCGGTAAAGAGCATGATTGCGCCGATTTCAGGTTCGCCCGCATCCATAAATTCGCGGCGGGAGAAGTACTGAATCAGGTCCGGTGTCGAGACGCCAAACGCGGCATCCGGCTCCAGAGAAAATTCTTTTTTGTCACCCGCTTTCAGGCCCAGCAGATGTTGTTCCAGCCCTTCAGAGAGCGAGCCATCGCCCAGGCGGAACAGCGCCGGTTTACCGTTGTTGCGGGTCGATTCGGCGGTAGAACCGTCATCGAGTTTCAGTGAGAAATGCACCAGAACGGCGCTGTTGCTCTGTACAGATTCAGACATGCAGGTTTGCTCTTTAAAATGGCGCCGCCTGTCTGCCCGGTGGCGCTACGCTTACCGGGCCTACAAGGATCGCAATAATTGTAGGCCGGATTAGCGCAAGCGCCATCCGGCATTTTTTTATGCGGCTTTTTTCTCTTTGGAAGGTAAGAAACCTTCCAGCACGATCAACGCCGCGCCGACGCAGATTGCGCTATCGGCCAGGTTGAAGGTGGCAAAGTGCCAGTCGCCGACGTAGAAGTCGATCATATCGACCACGAAGCCGTGCCACAGGCGGTCGAACAGGTTGCCCAGCGCGCCGCCAATAATCAGCGCATAGGCGATGTTATTGAGCTTCTGAGTGGCCTTCGAGCGGTACATCAGCACCGTCAGCGCCACGCAGATACCAATAGCGATACCTGCGAAGAACCAACGCTGCCAGCCGCCGCTGTCGGCGAGGAAGCTAAACGCCGCGCCATAGTTACGCGCATAATGCAGATTAAGCGACGGGAACAGCGGTACCGTATCCCCCAGAGCAAAGTTCTGGAGGATCAGGAATTTGCTGCCCAGATCGATAATCAGCACGACCACCACCAGCCACAGCCAGCGTAGCCCTGTTGAACACATCGATTTACTCATCAGGCAAACTTACGTTTTTCACCGTCACCGGCGATGTTGCTGACACAGCGTCCGCAGATATCTGCGTGTTCCGCCACCTTGCCGATGTCCTGAGTGTAATGCCAGCAGCGCGGGCACTTCTCACCTTCGGCTTTGCTCAGCGCCACTTTCAGCCCTTTGAGCAGTTCGCTCTGCTGAGCATCAGCAGGTGCGGCACTATATTCCGCAACGTTGGCACCGGAGGTCAACAGGACAAATCGCAGTTCTTCGCCCAGCGCGGTCAGTTTCGCCGCCAGTTCTGGTTCCGCGTACAGGGTCACTGCCGCTTCCAGAGAGCCGCCAACTTTCTTATCCGCACGCGCCTGTTCGATAACCTTGTTCACTTCGCCACGCACCTGCAGCAGAACGTCCCAGAAGCCGTCGTTCATAGCTTCGGTTTCGCCCAGGCCAAACAGGCCTTCATACCATTCACCGGTGAACACGTATTTCTCGCGGTCGCCCGGCAGGTAGCCCCAGATTTCATCTGCGGTGAAGGACATGATCGGCGCCATCCAGCGCACCAGCGCTTCGGCAATGTGGTACAGCGCAGTCTGGCAGCTACGGCGCGCCACGCTGTCCGCTTTCGCGGTGTACTGGCGGTCTTTGATGATGTCGAGATAGAACGAGCCCATTTCAACGGAGCAGAAGCGCATCAGACGCTGTACCACTTCGTGGAAATCGTAGGATTCGTAGGCTTTCAGGATATCTTCCTGCGCTTCTTTCGCACAGCCAACCGCCCAGCGATCCAACACCACCATCTCTTCCGGTTTCACCATGTCTTTCAGCGGATCGAACCCGTTCAGGTTCGCCAGCAGGAAGCGCGCGGTGTTACGGATACGGCGATAGCTGTCGGCAGCACGTTTCAGGATTTCATCAGAAACGGCCATTTCACCGGTGTAGTCGGTCGATGCCACCCACAGACGCAGGATATCCGCGCCGAGTTTGTTCATCACGTCCTGCGGAGAAACGGTGTTACCGATAGATTTAGACATCTTACGGCCCTGACCATCGACGGTGAAGCCGTGAGTCAGTACCTGGCGGTAAGGCGCTTTGCCTTTCATCGCCGTGGAGATCATCAAAGAAGACATGAACCAGCCGCGATGCTGGTCAGAACCTTCCAGATACATATCCGGCGTATGGCCGCCAAATTCCGGGCGCGCATCAACCACGGAGTAGCTGGTTGACCCGGAGTCAAACCACACGTCCAGAGTATCCGGCACTTTCACGTAGTTGTCTGCGTCATCGCCGAGGATGTCACGCGGGTCGAGATCCCACCACGCCTGAATACCGTCTTTCTCAACGTATTTTGCAACTTCTTCGATCAGTTCAGTGGTACGCGGGTGCAGCTCTTCGGTGTCTTTGTGCACGAACAGCGACATCGGCACACCCCAGGTACGCTGACGGGAGATACACCAGTCAGGGCGGTTTGCCACCATCGATTCGATGCGCGCTTTACCCCAGGCAGGGATCCAGCCGCTCAGATTCTCTTTCGCCAGACCATCCTGCTCAATGCGGTCGATCTCTTTGAGCGACTGAATACGCAGGCCTTTTTGATCCATGCTGATGAACCACTGCGGAGTCGCACGGAAGATGATCGGCGTTTTGTGACGCCAGCAGCAAGGGTAGCTGTGCTGCATTTTTTCTACGTGCAGCAGTGCGCCTTTCTCTTGCAGCAGCTCAACAATTTTATCATTCGCTTTGAAGACGTTAACACCGTCCAGACCTGGGTAAGTACCCGCCAGGTAAGCGCCGTCCGGGCCAACCGGGTTGGCGATTTCCAGACCGTATTTCTGGCTGATGGTGTAGTCGTCCGGGCCGTGACCACCAGCGGTATGTACCGCACCGGTACCCGCGTCCAGCGTAACGTGGTCGCCCAGAATCGCCGGTACGTCGAAGCCCATGAACGGATGCTGGAAGCGCATCAGTTCAAGCTCTGCGCCGTTTACGGTGCCCAGCACGGTGTAATCCGCCGCGTTGATGCGTTTCATTACGCCATCGAGCAGATCTTTCGCCACGATAACGGCCTGGCCGTCAACCTGCACCAGCGCATAGTCGAACTCTTTGGAAAGCGAAATTGCGCGGTTCGCTGGCAGCGTCCACGGGGTGGTGGTCCAGATAACCAGAGACACCGGGCCGTTGACGTTGGCAACACCGAATTTCGCTTTTACCGCATCCGCGTCAACCGCGTGGAAGGCCACGTCGATGGACGGAGAGGTTTTGTCATAGTATTCCACTTCTGCTTCAGCCAGCGCGGAACGGCAGTCGACGCACCAGTGAACCGGCTTCGCTCCTTTCAGCATGTGGCCGTTATGGATGATTTTACCGAGCGCACGAATGATGTTGGCTTCGGTTTTGAAATCCATGGTCAGGTACGGGTGCTGCCAGTCGCCCAGCACGCCCAGACGGATGAAGTCTTTACGCTGACCATCCACCTGGCCTGCTGCGTATTCACGGCATTTCGCGCGGAATTCTGCGGCGGTAAACTTCTCGCCCGGCTTACCGAACTCTTGCTCGACTTTCAGCTCAATCGGCAGGCCGTGGCAGTCCCAGCCCGGTACGTACGGAGAGTCGTAACCCGTCAGACCTTTGGACTTAATAATAATGTCTTTGAGAATCTTGTTTACAGAGTGACCAATATGAATGCTGCCATTCGCATAAGGAGGGCCATCATGCAGAATGAAGGTTTTTTTGCCCTTTTTCGCGGCACGAATGATGCCGTACAGGTCATCTTCGGTCCAACGCGCCAGCATTCCCGGTTCGCGCTTGGCGAGATCGCCGCGCATCGGGAACCCTGTTTCCGGCAAATTCAGGGTAGATTTATAGTCACTCATTAGATTCTCGATTCCGTATTTAAACGTATTCAGGCATTAAGCCGGTTTTGAAAGCCCAAAAAATTCGCGGGCCGTTAATTCGTCACGCGCGATTTGCGCTTTAAGCTCATCCAGCGATGCAAATCGCTGCTCATTGCGTATTTTTTTACGCAGGATAACGTCTATATGGCGACCGTAGAGGTCCATTACAACGTCCAACAGATGCACTTCCAGTTGCTGACGCACGCCCGCAACCGTTGGGCGGGTACCAATATTGGCGACACCTGTATAAGATTTGTCGCCAAGCCCCGTCACTTCTACCGCATAAACCCCTTTAACCGGGGAGACCTGACGACGCAGCGGTAAATTCGCCGTCGGGAAACCGATGGTGCGCCCCAATTCATCGCCGTGCACTACGCGCCCGGAGATAGTAAAAGGATGCCCCAGTAAATTTTCAGCCAGTTCGAGCTGGTCATCCGCCAGCGCCTGGCGCACGGCGGTGCTGCTGATGCGCACGCCACCTTCGCAGAAGGTTTGTGTACTGGTGACATCAAAGCCAAACTCAGCGCCCGCCTTCTGTAATAACAAGAAATCACCCTGACGACCAGCGCCAAAGCGGAAATCATCACCCACAGCCAAAAACTGTACGCCTAAACGCTTCACCAGCAGGGTGCGGATAAAGTCCTGCGCGCTCAGCGCGGCAAAGCGGCGATCAAAACGCAGACAGACGACATAATCGACACCGCTCTCGGCCAGATAGCGTAGCTTTTCACGCAGACGCGTCAGACGCGCGGGGGACTTATCGCCCGCAAACAGCTCCAGCGGCTGCGGTTCGAAAATCATTACCACGACAGGCAGATTACGCGCACGCCCTTCGGCACGCAGACCCTGTAGCAACGCCTGGTGGCCACGATGCACACCGTCGAAATTTCCAATGGTCAGCACACACCCGTGCGGGGCCTGACTGAGATTTTGTATGCCGCGTATCAGCTTCATGTCTGGCTCAAAAGAGTGAAAATCGCCAAAGTATACCTTGTACAGCAGTCGACGTTAACCGGCGATTGCACCTTGTACAGGGAAAGAGACAATGATTTCATCAGCATCACGATAAAAGGCAAGAAAATCTGTGCCGGTCGTGCGAATTTTATGCCGGAAAGGCTGTATTCATCGACCACAAGCTGGTAGAATCCTGCGCCATCAATACGTAATGAAGCGTTGATACATTAACGGCGCTTATTTGCACAAATCCATTGACAAAAGAAGGCTAAACGGGCATATTCCTCGGCCTTTGAATTGTCCATATAGAACACATTTGGGAGTTGGACCTTGGCTAATATCAAATCAGCTAAGAAGCGCGCCGTTCAGTCTGAAAAGGCTCGCAAGCACAACGCAAGCCGTCGCTCTATGATGCGTACTTTCATCAAGAAAGTATACGCAGCAATCGAAGCTGGCGACAAAGCTGCTGCAGTTAAAGCATTTAACGAAATGCAACCGATCGTGGACCGTCAGGCTGCTAAAGGTCTGATCCACAAAAACAAAGCTGCGCGTCATAAAGCAAACCTGACCGCTCAGATCAACAAACTGGCTTAATCGCCTGCTTGTTATCGCTTTGTTGAAAAAACCCGCCTCGTGCGGGTTTTTTTACGTCTGTATTTTATTGCGGCAGCGCAAATAGCGCAGAATAATCCCGGTTACAAATCCGCTGCACCGCCGGATGCTGAATCATTCTCTCAGCAAATATGGCGTGGTACTCCTCCATAACACTCTCCATTCTGCCAATCTCGATAATGTTTTCATCGGCAAAGAAATCGTGCCCGTAAAGCGTGGGGGCCACGAAAATCGCATTGTGAGCCGAGCCGAACGCTTTCATCAGTGCCGCATCGTCAAACTCGCCGAGGATTTCGACCTTCAGCCCCTGGGTGTTAAACCAGTTCAATAGCTTGCGCCCAAGCATCGAGCGGCGACCCGGTATTAGCAAACGACGCTCTTCCAGGCAGGCGGGAAACGCTTTTTCCGGCGGCGGGTTCATGCACCAAAAACTAACGCCACATTCGCCAATCTTCACCGAAAACAGCCCTTCCTGCTGGGTGGAATCGATCGGACAATCGGAGATAATCATATCCAGCTTATGCTGGCTGAGCTGCTCCAGCAGCATCTCGTGCGTGGACTCAAAGCAGCGCAGATGGATTTGTTCATCTTCCACCACGGCGGCGTCCAGCACGCCGCTCACCAGCCGTTTAGATAACGCATCCGCCACGCCCACATCAAACAGCAAATTCGACTCTTTGCGGTAGTTGATGATATCGAGCATCTCCTGGCTCAGGGTGAACATCTTATCGGCGTAGCGAAATACCAGTTCCCCCAGTTCGCTGGGCTCAATGCCTCGGCCTTTGCGTTTAAAGAGCTTGCCCTGCAAACGCTCTTCAAGGGCTTTGATCTGCCCGGTAATGGTCTGCGGCGTCAGATACAGCGCCTCTGCCGCGCCGACGACCGAGCCCTCTTTATAGACATGCCAGAAGTAGTAGAGATGGTTGTAGTTAATGTGCGACATCTATGGTTTCCTCCCTGAAATGTTATCGCGCCGGATGGCAACGTAGCCATCCGGCAAATCATTCACGCTAATTATGCCTGCTCAGGCTTGAGATGCATACGCAGCAAACTGTATCCCACTACTGCCGACAGCAGCGAGCCCAGCAGAATGCCCAGCTTGGCCCAGGTGATCAGCTCTGGATCGACCGCGCCAAACGCGAGGCTGGCGATAAAGATAGACATAGTAAAGCCGATGCCGCACAGCAAACCAACCGCCATGATCTGCGAGAAGTTTGCCCCTTCCGGCAGACGCGCCAGCTTAAGCTTCAGCGCCAGCCAGCAGAACAGGGAAATCCCCAGCGGCTTACCGATAAACAGGCCGGCAATAATGCCCAGCGGCAGTAGTGAGGTCAGCCCTTCCAGCGTCACGCCCTGCAAGGATACGCCCGCATTGGCAAAGGCGAACAGCGGCAGAATCATAAACGCTACCCAGGGATGCAGCACATGCTCCAGCTGTTTGGCCGGTGATTTACCGTTTTCCGTTTTCAGCGGAATAAAGAAGCCGACAATCACCCCGGCAAGCGTGGCGTGCACGCCCGATTTCAGCACTGCCGTCCACAGGATAACCCCCACCAGAATATAGAGCCCGGTGCGACGCACACCGCTGACATTCAGGATAGCCAGCACCGCAATGGCCGCCGCCGCAATCGCCAGGGACAACAGCGACAGGTCATGGGTATAAAACAGCGCAATAATAACGATCGCGCCCAGGTCATCGATAATCGCCAGCGCCATCAGGAAGATTTTTAACGACGCCGGTACGCGACTGCCGAGCAGCGCCAGCACACCCAGGGCAAAAGCGATATCTGTCGCCGCCGGGATCGCCCAACCGCTGCTGGCAACAGGATCCTGGAAGTTGAACGCCAGATAGACCAGCGCTGGCACCACCATACCGCCCAGGGCAGCCACCACCGGAAAAATCGCCTGACGACGGGTCGCCAGCGCGCCTTCAACCATCTCGCGCTTGACCTCAAGGCCAATCAACAGGAAGAAGACCGCCATCAACGCATCGTTGATCCACAGCAGCATGTTTTTATTGATTTCAAGGGCGCCCACTTTCAACTGGACCGGCGTGTCCAGGAACGCATGGTAGAGACCGCTGGTCGCGCCCATGTTAGCCAGAAGCATGGCGAGGCTCGCCGCAATAATCAGGATAATCCCGCCAGAAGCATCACTATGAAAGAAACGCTGTAAATGTTTCACTTTTACTCTCTCTTTTACTGCTTATTCATCGATTAAACTAGGGTATCGTGAAAGAAAGATCGGTAAAATCAGTTTATATCTGGATTATAACTCGAAAATTACGATCTGTAAGGAGTCTTCAAATGGCTTTAATACCTCCTTACTTAGCGCCTATTTACCTGAAAGGGGAAATCCTTAAAAAAACGTTTTACCAGCCCGCCAAACAATTTGAGTATAGGGCCGGCAAAAAAACCGCCTAATCCTGCAGAGAGCAAAACAAAGTTAAAACTACATCCTTTCTCAATAGCAACCGCACTCAGCAGAAAGCTGGTAAAGCAGGAAACCACCATTTGTTTTAAACAACTCGCAATCCCTTCAGCCGCGCTTTTCGCTGTCCGGGTCTTTTTCCTGATAATATAGTTAACCAGCCCCCCCCACGCACCTGTTGCAACAAGGGTGAAAAAAACTTCAACTTCAAGTAAAACGACCTTAGACGTTTCAAGATGATTACTAATAGTCATATACGTTTCCTGTATCAATATTCCAGCATGCTAAGCAAACATTGATATCGTATGAATGCTTGATGCACATCATCAGCACATTGTTTAAAAAGGGGATAAAGATTCTTTATCCCTCTATCAACTCAGCAACTAATAATTAGTCAGTAATAATTATCTCTGCAGAAGCGTCATCAGTTGTCGTGATATCAAACACACCTTTATTCCCATATTGATCATAGAGCGTTACGCTAATAGTTGTTGAAAAATCAACATCTACGCCAGCATGAAAACCATCAATGCGGGTGAAGCAAACCTGGCCGGCTCTTTCGTTTTTTGTGAAGGTGTAGACGATTCCATCAGGCCCCTTTACCTGTAACACCTTGCCGGAATTCTGCCCGTCAACATAAATTCGGGTATAGTGGGCACTATCTTCTTGATACTGAGTACGAAGTACTAAATCAGTAGTATCGGGATAAACAACCTTTTTGATATATAAATTTTTATCTTTGATAAGCATAGAAAAAACTATGCTTATTGATATCCCAATGCGTGTTAATAATTTCCCCACCTACGGTTTCAATATTGGCACTATTGCAAAAGAACATATCACTCGTGGTATAGGTTTTCTCCGAAACGGGAGTTAATACTACGCAAGAGTCATATCCTCCATTATTCGCCGTATCGTAAGTAGTTTTGTCGCCATCGAACAGCATGGCAGCAATGGATTTGGTTGCATAAACATTATGTTCGACTGAGACCCGCAGCAAAAAACTTTGTGGGGTAAGATAGCCGGGGCCCCCTGCACTTTTGAGTTTGAGGGTGTCCACTGTATCACTTGACCTCGAATAATGATCCAGGAGAATCCCATCTGAGATAAACTCTCCATTTCCGGCACCGACATGCCAACCGGCCCTCTCAATTGATTCGCGTGTATAATAGTCGCAAAGCGAGAGAGATGAATTAATTTCAGAGTCAGACAGAAAAATTTGCGCCCCATTATCATCAAGCGCAATGAAACTTACGACAACTTCAACTTCATTACGCGCATTAGCATAGATAAGACCGTTTTGAATGTTACTACGCAAAGAAACCTTTAAGAACGATAGATATGAGAAATTTTTTGACATCTTATTAACCTTTAAATTATGCATTTTCCATTTCAATACGATTGCCATTTTCTGTTGGGTAGAAGTGGAGATATCCCCTATTCCCATAAATATCAAAGATGCTGATATAGCATTTGTCGTCACGCAGGTAGGATGCTGTTGCAGATGAGATGCTTAATCTAATCAAATTAAGCTTCCCGGCACGCTTATTGTAAACAAGCGGGATCCTGGTTTTATCTTCAAGAATGATATCATACGTTCCTTCAGGACCAACATTGTAGCAATACTGCCGATATTCGCTTTCAGCGATATCCATGAGATAATAATTAGCTTGTGTGTAAACAGAATATACGGTTTTTTTGATATCAATGGAGGGAATCGACGCATAATAATCGTCCTGATCAACATGATGGTTGCCGTAATCAGCAGAACTATCATCTACACGCTCAAAATCAAGATCGGTGTAATCATATGAGATGGGTGGACGCGGTGTGATGGTTACACCAGAGTCAAATTGAGTGCCTAACCCAGTGGTAAAATAGGTATCGAAGTTATCGGGAGTCAAAAATGCACAAAAGGTTCGAGAGAACACTTCATACTCTTTACATCCCATGTAATAAGTAATAGTTTGATGCTGTAATTGGCTGTTTTGCTCCGATGTTAACGCCTCTTTACATTCAAGATGTTGAATGCTAGCAGTAATAAACTCTCCTGGTTCATCACTATAGATCCAACCATCCGACAGATTGTTTTGGCTGAAAAATTTTCCTGTATGATAGTCCCCCACAAAAACACACTGGAGAATCTGTTCTTTTGTTAAAATAATCTGATTATAATTAATATCAGTAACCACAAAATCAATGATTAATGCAACCTGATTGCGTTCATTCGCATAAAGATAATCACGATCGCTGCCTGAACTTAAGCTTACATTAAGATAAGAAACATACTCAAATAACTTACTCATATTTCCCTCAAAAATATATTAATTTGCGTGAGCTATCATAAACAGCTTTAACCCATTCAATAAATCAATAAAGATAAAACAATATAAACAACCACAAATATTCTTAATTTAGATGGGGATCATGGAAGCCAACAGGGTTTTGTCGGCTTCCATATTGATTACGCGTTAGTTTTTACAGTTGAAAACCATGGTACTAAGCTGTTCTTATTCACCAGACGAACGCCGGTTTGCTTAAGTTGGGTTACCAGCGGTGATAAAGCATCAGTCATATCACTGGAACGAGATACATATTTAACTCGTGATTCAGTTTCCTCCACAGTTTGCATACCATTACTGGAATAGTAATGTTTCATTCGAGTCAATGACTTGAGGTCCCCGGAATCTGGCTGTACATTATTATTATCGTATGGCTGGCTTCCACTTTTGGCTGACGTTGAGTCCTCTTTCTTTTGCGAGACGAAATCATAGACTTTCACTCCCAATCGTGTACCGCCAGTTGCCACGTGATAAGCAACACTAAACGCAGTGGAATCCGTAATTTCCAAATAGCGATCTGCCGTTTTGATAAGAAGGCCACGAGTATCATGTATCTTATTCACAACATAAGACCCAGTATGCCCGCGCGCCTTCGACCACAACTCGACGATCGTTTCCGGCGCTTGCTTAATATATCCCGGAACTTTAGGAATGACGCTGCCAAAACTGATAATTGAGCAAGCTTTAGAAACCCAGCCAAAAGCATTTGATAGCTCTGGGTTAGTCTCCTCGAGCGCTGTCGAAGTTATCGATGCAACATCACCGATAACACCTACTGTACCCAACACAATGGTGGCAATTCCCGCAGAGGCCGCTGCTGCTGCGACACCTCCAGCCACAATGATCGCCGCGCCTGCCGTCACAATGGTCAACACCAGACTCAGCACACTGAGCCCAATACTTACCCCCGCCTGCCAACTCATATGCCCCGTAGGATCCACAAAATTAATAGGATCATTCTGGCAATAAGCATAGGGATTAATGCCTCCGAAACCAAATGGAGACCAGGAATCCGGGGTATTAAAACGCATCAACTCAGGATTATAGGCGCGATAACCGTTTCCCAGATGATAGTATCCTGTAACTGCATCCCGTAGTTTTCCATTAAAAGCAGGGCTCATGGCAGTTAATACATCTGTAGATAGAGAGCCAAATGCAGTGAAGGAAGCATCAGTGATTGAACGAGTATGTGAATCAATTAAGCTTAGCGGCGTCCCTTTAAAGTCTGTCAGGAATATTTGTGTCTGTTCTGGATTAACATTTGCCAGCATATTTTCTGCTATTTTGACGAATGCAATATCCTGTGATGCCTCCTCATCATATTCAGCCACAACACTTTCACCACGATAGTAAATATTCTTGCTGCCATCAGATACGGTGTCCTGCCGGATCAACCGATCCAGAGCATCATAGCGATAGGTTGCCAGTGTATTTCCCGCTTGCTGAACATGACTAATTCGACCAAGATTGTCGTAAGCAAGCTGATGCCCAACTTCATTAATTGTCAAACGCCCAGAGAGGTCATACTTCAAAATCACCTCTAAGGGGTAGCTGCTATGGGAATTAGATATACGTTTCAACTGGCACGGATCGGTTTGGTCATAATAATAAACAGCGTCATTAACCCCTTCAGAAAAAATAGTTTGGATGGATTGAATATTCCCTAATTCATCATATGTAAAAACCTGAGACTGGATGCTGTTACCATATTTGTCTGTAGGCTGCAGACTTCCGGTAGCAGAATAAGTATATAGTTGATTGCGATTCGTATAGGAATAGTTTTCAGTCAGTAAAACGTTGTCTCCCTGCCGCGTAATACGGGTCTGTAACTTATCATCAGGAAAGTAGAGTTGTTCAATTGAACGACTATCATTACCTGATTTGAAATTTCGAATCCATTCTCGTCCAAAATAATCATAGATAATATCAACGACACTTTCCACATTGGTATTATTGTCTTTTGTCGTGATTTTACTAACACGCCCAAGTGTATCAAATTCATTTTCCGTACTAATGGCGCCATCATCCATATGCCAGCACTGACCAAGTGTATTAAACTTAAGGTGCCGAACATCATTCGCAACGCCAACATAGTTAGTTAATACCCCTTGAGGAGAGAAGGTATAACCGGTTGATACTGTCCGGCCATTATCGGTAATAGTTTCGCTAGATAATGATGAATCTGAATTATAGGTATTTACAAAACGAGCGCCTTCGACAGTTTGTCCGCTCAATACATCACCGGTCGCTGGGTCGTAGCTAAGCTCCTGGAGAATAAGCCCATTGCCATCTTTTACCTTCTTAACTACATAGGCTAATTCAGGGATATACTCATATTGTAGTACCTCACCATCTGGCCTGATAGTTTGGTAAGGATATTTACTATCATAATCATAAAAATACTGTTCGAGGCGGTTAGCAACGTTTGATTCTTTCAAACGGCCCAGACCATCAAATTTTTGCTCACCTATTAGCTGTCCATTGACGAGAATTCGTGTTGTTAGTTTTTCCGTTGTATGTGGCGCATAAAATTTCCGAATAATAGTACCATCAGCCAATATGGTGTTTTTGACGCGGCCATAACTATCATACTCGTATGATAGTGAATAATTATTCTCATCGAGGATTTCTCTTAGCTGCCTCAATCCATCATACTTGAGTTTTTTCAGACCAATAGATTCGCCCTTTTCATCAATTTTTGCTTGCGCAATAACATCTCCATTTACATTATAGGTTGTGACGACTTTACCAGTAAAAGCATCAGGTGATTCCTGCCAAAGCATCGCTTGCAAGGTAATAGGATTATACTCATTATATTCATAATGACCATCATTATAACTAATGCAGTTAACGATCCCCCAGTTATTATATGACATAGTCTGAGAGACAACAGCAGTAACATCATCATACTGATCATGTCTTTCATTATAATGCTCACGTCCAAATTCATCATATTGTCTTGTTAATAAAATCATCCAAACATTATTTATAAGCTTCAGCTGCTGAATGAGATTACCCAAACCATCATATATATTCTTGGAAATATTCCCTTTTTCGTCAGTGACAACCATCACTGGTGCAAAAACACCCTCCTCTAATTCTTCCATTTGGTAAGAATAGTAAACATTGGCTTCATATTCAGTATTTTTATTTTTTATACTTTGTATAATTCGATCTTGCTCATCATAGTGGTATTCCAGAGTATTACCATCACTATCCGTGACAATGAATTCCTTTAATGACAACGGATAGTATGTTACCTTTGTTGATGTGGAGTTATCAGAATTATAATCATATGGATAAAAGATGACATCCCGGGTAGCAAAATCGTTTTCTTCTTGCCAGGTTGTTTCCTCTACCGAAACATAATTTAGTTCCTCCCCTTCTTCACCCGCTTTTTCAATAGTCTTTTTGTTAACGCGTCCATAATACGGAGATGAGTTATCCTCCAGGTATTCAGGCACAACCCTCATGAGAAGGTTATCATTGGCAAGTGAGAGTTCAGCGCTTTTTACGACAGCTCTTTCCAGGTGCTCTTTAGCACCAGTAGCAACAGCTATATTGCTATAGGTATAATATTTTACTTTGATTACTGCAGTGAAGTCTGATGGTGCAGGAGTAATAATCTCTCTTTTGATATAACGACAGAAGCCATGAGGATCAGCCGGACATTCGGCGCTGGCAGTAGCAGGATAATATTCCCATGACGTTTTTTTACCATCAGATTCCGTCTGACTCAAAATATTCCCTTCGGTACTATACTCATACGTTGTTATTTCGCTACGTGCAGCTCCAGTAACGATATCACTAAACGTGACGACCTTGTTTTTTTGACACAGAAAATTTCCAGGTTGCTGATCATATGTCGCATTTTCGATAGCATAATAATCTGTAGTAGTCAGCTGCTGAGAACTACTTTGAAGTATTTTTTCTTCTCGTAGCAAGTGGAATTTATCAAAAACTCGGCGCGTAACAATGAGTTCATCCGCGCTACTCATTCTCTCTTCACTCCAGTATTTATAATCAACTGCAATATTGTATAAATAATCACTCCCGGAAGACCATGGCGCGGTGAGTCCATATCCCAGAAAATTATTCGTTGAATACTGATAAGTCCGCGTAATAGGCGGCTGTAAAGCACCTGGGGAGCGCGTATGCGAGGTGACCCGAGGCAGAGAGGCTTGTTTCGCTGTCCCTGGAAATTGAATTTGGTTCGCTACATAAATGACACTTTCTGACATTCCCGACGGGGTACTCATTCCTTTAAGCAAAGTAATTGTACCAATTGTTTGATACTGAAGATTCCACTGTGGGCTATCAGTGTCTTTTAAAATGCTGAAAGAAGTTAATTGATTATTCGTTTGAATAATTCTAATGTTTTTTTCCTCAATACTGCCTGGCCATACAGTGATAGCAGTAAAACCACTATAAGTAATTTTTAATAGTGTATTATCTTCATCTTTGATAGCCTGAAGTTGAGGATAAGAAGTGGCCAGGTTCCACTGAATATTAAGCGCGCGGCCCACTGGAGAATAAATAGTCTGGGGTACTTTGATATTATTCACACTTGTAGGTGAACTCAGAATCTCAACGACACCCGTTTTATAAATTAATTTATAGTGGTCAGCAAACTTCTGAAACTTGATATTGTCTAATTTATTTTCCTGAATAAGCACCGATGAGCTATTTTCTACGATCTTATACTGATCGCCATTAGCAGTGACCAGTAGTCCGTTTAATTTATCATAATATGTCAGTCCTAAACTCCATCCCTGACCAAAGCCACGATTCAGGGAATCTAATGGTAAATAGCTTAAGGTAATGTCCTGAACCGGGCCGATGCCATGATTCGCGGCAATACTGACTATTGGAAAATTTGATTTATATAATCCAGTGCGAATATCGACTTCAGATTGCTGAGAGCCTGTAAAGTTACTTGCCTGTGAATAAAAATTTTGCGTCATAATCGTTCCTTACGTGGTTAATATATTTTTTGACCCAGTAAGGATACTCAACATAAGATGACACCAATAATAAAAAATGATAAATATAGATAACAACCTTATCACAAAATACAATATGATATATCAATAGCTATTGATACCGGCTTAGTCTGTTTGGCATATTTTATAAGCCATATAAATATGGGTATTAAACGATTTTCACTAGTTTTAAATTAACCATCACTTAATTTACATGTTAAGGCATGATTAATTATTATTATTTTTGTGATCATCATGGCTGATCTCATATAAAAATGATAATCTGATTATTCTTTGATTGTCTTCGATATTTTTTATGCCTATCATCTAGGAAATTCCTTATCACTAAATAGCGAAATGACATTATATTTAATTAATAAACATTGCTTATTCAACTCAGCAACCAATGAGTTATGTAATAATATAAATCATGAGATTGTAAAAATGACAAGCATGCGCGTGAAGTGCCTGGTGTTCTTATTACAACATGCACATCATGAGGCGATTGACAAAGAGCAGCTTGCATTGGCCGTTTGGGGAGAAAGAGGACAATATGTAACCGCATCAAATTTAACACAGTTAATCTATCTTGTCAGAAAAGATCTTAAGACATGCGGTATCTCTGATTTTTTAGAAACCATACCTCGACATGGTTTTCGCATCAATAGAAATGCAGATATTCAGATACAATACCAACAGAAAAAAAACAGTAGCAAATACAACATGATTTACCAATTTATTCTAACTTTATTCGTTTTTTTCACTCCATAATCCATGAAAAAGGGATATTTAGTTATCCCTTATTTTCATAAATTACTATACATTTATGAAATTAACTTTCATTTCAGTTAGAAAATTTTTAATACTTTCTAATTTACTACTTTTTGTCACATATAAAGCATAGACATTTATAGTTTTGAGTTTCAACTCTACGGGGGGATCTATCATATAAAGATCAAATCGTCTTTTCTTTACAAAATAATGCGCTATTTTTGATGGGATAACTGCGATCATTGCAGATTGCTCAACGGCATTCAATAATCCAACAACCGAATTGCTTCGATAGCCGGCTTTTCTGGCATTCATCAATCCCAGACTATTTGATAATAACTCTACACTCTCTTCCAGACTTGTGGTTAACATGCCATGATAATACATAGCATGTATACTCGAGTAAAATGTATGCAAGGATAATTTTTTCACTTCCATTAATAAACTTTCTTTTCCATATATACATACGTACTCTGAATAGTTGTCGATAACAGTACATTCTACACCATCACATTTTACGGGTAAAAATGTAAATAATATATCAACATTTCCTTTTACAAGATGCTTTATCAACATCATTTGATCCAGACTGTCTGTATTGCAGTGGTTGATTTTGTAACGATTATAAAAATCCGCATTCGCTATTTGAGGAATGTAAAAATTTTCAAACAAATCGCCCCCCATAATCACTAAGTCGTTATCTTTCTCTGCAATTAGTTCGCTGGATTTTAAAGAACCTTCTATAGCAGCTATAACCTGGCTATATAAACGATGCAGTTCCTTACCATGCATAGTAGGATTTAATCCTTTGCGTGTTCGCGTAAAAAGTGCTTCATCAAATAATAACTGCATTTTACTGATTGACTGGGATACTGAAGCAGGAGTAACACCGAGTGTTTGTGCGGCAGGCGTAACCCCACCCTCTTTAATCACAGCGTCAAATACTTTGATCAAATTATAATCAAAAAAAGCTCTATCTCTACTGTTAATCATCGTGTTTCTCAATATCAATAAATATCAATTTGATTTCAAAGATTAACAACACTCAAGAATTATACAAATTATTAAATTTTATGATAAACATATAATTCATAAATGACAAAAATTAATGGCGATAAGTAACAATCTATTCAGCGCATTCCATAAAAAAATATAGAATCACATCAAGATATAAAAATATATTTTTTTAGTATTTTTTAGTTTAATTAACCATCACCTCACAGATATGATCCATGAAGGCTTTCACTTTTATGGAACACATGATGACTAGGTATTTACTCAACAAACACTATATATTCGACGAGGACAATAATGAAATCAGAGATGCCAATAGCGATAATTTCGTTAAGATATCTCATTTGAGGTCTAAAGCGCTTGGCTATATTTTACAAAACGCACATGAACAGATTATTGAAAGAGAAAAAATTTCCTATGCCATTTGGGGTAAAAGAAGTGAGCACATTAGTCCGGCAAACTTAACGCAACAACTTTATCTTATCAGAAAGGAACTGCGTAGTATGGGGGTTCCGGAATTATTTACTACCTTACCTCGTCTTGGTCTAAAGCTAAATAATGACGTTACAATTAGCCTGGATGAGCCCCCTGCAGGAGACGTACACAACTCCAGTAAAAAATATAGCCACCGAACCATGACTATTTTTCAGATTGGATCGTTGTTGATTTTATGTTCACTCATTATTTTCTGTCTATGCCGGTGAAATATGAAAAATGATATATTCGACAAAATATTAGACACTGAAGGTGGTTATGTAAATAATCCGGCAGACCGGGGTGGACCAACTAATTGGGGGATTACTGAGTCAACTGCAAGACACTTCGGTTTTGCTGATATCAAAAAAATAACGCGTCAACAGGCTTATTCAATTTTAGAGAATGCCTATTGGCTGAAACCTCACTTTGACGAAGTTGCAAAATTGTCACCAGTGCTTGCCTACGAACTCTGCGATTCTGCGGTAAACCTTGGACCTTCAGTACCGATATGTTGGCTACAGCGTTGGCTCAATGTATTTAATCACCAGGGTAAGGACTTCCGCAATCTGGATATCGATTGTCGTATTGGGCCAAGGACGATAGATGCACTAAAGGCTTATTTATCAATAAGAGGCGATGAAGGTGAAAAAATTTTACGCCTCGCCCTGAACTGCTCTCAAGGTAACCATTACCTGGAGATTTGTGAACTGCGAAGTCAAAACGAAACCTTCATTTATGGCTGGCTTAAGAATAGAGTTTTATTTCCGAATACTTAACCAGTAGAACGCAAAAAAAACCAGCGATGATATTTATCTCATCGCTGGTTTTAAAGACAATATACTTGTTAGCGCGTCAGATCGTCAAAGAACTTTTTCACGCCATCGAAGAAGCTTTTAGAGCGCGGGCTGTTTTTCTCACCCGTCGGGCCACCAAAGCTTTCCTGGAGCTCTTTAAGCAACTGTTTCTGCTTGTCGTTCAGCCCAACCGGTGTTTCCACCACGACGCGGCACAGCAGGTCGCCCTGCGCACCACCGCGAACGGATTTCACACCCTTCCCGCGCATACGGAACAGTTTGCCGGTTTGGGTTTCACCAGGCACTTTCAGGTTAACGCGACCGTCCAGCGTCGGCACCTCGATTTCTCCGCCCAGCGCCGCCATAGCGAAGTTAATCGGCACTTCACAATACAGGTTGTTACCTTCACGCTCGAAGATAGCGTGCTGTTTTACCTGCACCTGAACGTACAGATCGCCTGCCGGTGCGCCGTGCTCGCCAGCTTCACCTTCGCCGGAAAGACGAATACGGTCGCCGGTATCCACGCCCGCCGGGATTTTAACCGACAGGGTTTTGGTTTTCTCTACGCGACCATGACCATGACATTTGTTGCACGGATCTTTGATCAACGTACCGCGGCCCTGACAGTGCGGACAGGTCTGCTGTACGGCGAAGAAGCCCTGACGCATCTGTACCTGGCCTGCACCATGACAGGTTGGGCAAGTTTGCGGCTGGGTACCCGCTTTAGCACCGCTGCCGTGGCAGACGTCGCACTCTTCCAGCGTCGGAATACGGATCTCTTTGGTGACACCACGGACCGCTTCTTCAAGGGTCAATTCCATGTTGTAGCGCAGGTCGGCACCGCGTGAAGCACGCTGACGGCCACGACCGCCGCCGAAGATGTCGCCAAATACGTCACCAAAGATATCGCTGAAATCAGCGCCGCCGCCAAAGCCGCCGCCACCGCCCATACCACCCTGTTCAAAGGCAGCATGACCGTACTGGTCGTAGGCCGCACGCTTCTGCGCGTCGGTCAGGATTTCGTAAGCCTCTTTAATTTCTTTAAATTTGGCTTCGGCCTCTTTATCACCCTGGTTGCGGTCCGGGTGATATTTCATGGCCAGGCGCTTGTACGCCTTTTTGATTTCACGCTCTTCCGCAGTTTTGGAAACGCCTAAAATCTCGTAATAGTCTTGCTTTGCCATTGGTTTTTATCTGCCCCTAACATGCATGAACGGGCGGAGAGGAAACCCTCTTCGCCCGTGTCAGTAATTACCCAATCAAAGGGCGATTATTTTTTATCTTTTACTTCTTCGAACTCTGCATCGACAACGTCGTCATCTTTAGCATTGTTCGCGGAAGCGTCAGCGCCTGCTGCGCCAGCCTGCTGCTGTGCATGCTGCTGCTGAGCGATTTCCATCAGTTTCTGGGAAACCTGTGCCAGCGCCTGCATTTTCGCTTCGATATCGGCTTTGTCTTCGCCTTTCAGCGACGTTTCCAGCGCAGTCAGTGCAGACTCGATAGCGGTTTTGTCATCAGCCGGCAGCTGTTCGCCTGCTTCTTCAACCTGCTTACGGGTGCTGTGCAGCAGATGGTCACCCTGGTTACGCGTCTGAACCAGTTCTTCGAACTTACGGTCAGATTCGGCGTTCGCTTCCGCTTCGCGCACCATTTTCTGGATCTCTTCTTCGTTCAGGCCAGAAGAAGCCTTGATGGTGATTTTCTGCTCTTTACCGCTATTTTTATCTTTCGCGGAAACGTGCAGGATACCGTCAGCATCGATATCGAAGGTGACTTCGATCTGCGGCATGCCGCGCGGTGCCGGGTTGATACCATCCAGGTTGAACTGACCCAGAGATTTGTTATCAGACGCACGTTTACGTTCACCCTGAATCACATGGATGGTTACCGCAGACTGGTTGTCTTCAGCAGTAGAGAACACCTGGCTGTGTTTCGTCGGGATCGTGGTGTTTTTGTTGATGAGCGGAGTCATCACACCGCCCATGGTTTCGATACCCAGAGACAGTGGGGTAACGTCCAGCAGCAGTACGTCTTTCACTTCACCCGTCAGTACACCACCCTGAACCGCAGCACCAATTGCAACTGCTTCATCCGGGTTCACGTCTTTACGCGGCTCTTTACCAAAGAATTCAGCGACTTTCTTCTGAACCATTGGCATACGTGTCTGACCACCTACGAGGATAACGTCGTTGATATCAGATACGGACAGGCCAGCGTCCTGCAGTGCGACTTTCAGCGGGTCGATAGAACGGTTAACCAGATCTTCAACCAGGCTTTCCAGTTTCGCACGCGTTACTTTAATGTTCATGTGTTTCGGACCGGTCGCGTCTGCAGTGATGTACGGCAGGTTAACGTCGGTCTGCTGAGCGGAAGAAAGCTCGATTTTCGCTTTTTCTGCTGCTTCTTTCAGGCGCTGCATGGCCAGCGGGTCGTTACGCAGGTCAATGCCCTGATCTTTCTTAAACTCGTCAACGAGGTAGTTGATCAGACGGGTATCGAAGTCTTCACCACCCAGGTGGGTATCACCGTTGGTTGCCAGAACTTCGAAGGTTTTTTCGCCGTCAACTTCGTCGATTTCGATAATAGAGATATCGAAAGTACCACCACCCAGGTCGTACACCGCGATAGTGCGGTTGCCGACTTCTTTATCCAGGCCGTAGGCCAGTGCGGCAGCGGTCGGTTCGTTGATGATACGTTTTACTTCCAGACCTGCGATACGGCCAGCATCTTTGGTTGCCTGACGCTGAGCATCGTTGAAGTATGCAGGTACGGTGATAACCGCTTCCGTTACCGGTTCGCCCAGGTAATCTTCAGCCGTTTTCTTCATTTTTTTCAGCACTTCAGCAGAGATCTGCGGCGGTGCAGTTTTGGTGCCTTTCACATCCAGCCATGCGTCGCCATTGTCTGCGGCAACGATTTTGTACGGCATGATAGAAACGTCACGCTGAACTTCTTCGTCCTGGAAGCGGCGGCCAATCAGGCGTTTAATCGCAAACAGGGTGTTTTGCGGGTTTGTCACTGCCTGACGTTTAGCCGGCTGACCAACCAGAGTTTCACCATCCTGGGTATAAGCAATGATAGAAGGTGTGGTGCGATCGCCCTCGGCGTTCTCCAGCACACGTGCAGTAGTGCCATCCATAATCGCTACACAAGAGTTGGTAGTACCCAGGTCGATACCAATAATTTTACCCATCTAAACGTCTCCACTAAAAATTCGGTCAACATGTGGTTGTGAATCTGTAATAAGGGCGAAACGTGCCGTTTCAACTGCCCTGAATCGTTTTTTTTCAGACTCACCACTGCGGTTGACTACAAGATGGGGTCGTAACCGCATCCATCAAGGGGGAAAGGTAAAAAATTTTTTGTATTGCTAAACAGACGGCGGAAAAAAACGCGATAAACAGAAAGCGATGTTTGCGGGTATTTATTTATCAAATGAATTAATAACATCAAATCATTCATTAACTGATTGATAATCAAGATAAACAGGCACTAAAAGCTCAACTCCCACTTATTGAAATCATTATCCTGCGAGGAATAAAACCTTTTTATGCCAGGGATAATCATGACGCCATTCACCCATGCCTCCGCCAGCCTGTTATTAAGCCTGCTGCTGGTCAACGCGGCCCACGCCAACGATCACAAACTATTGGGCGTGATTGCGCTCCCCCGCAATGAAACCAACGATCTGACACTCAAGTTGCCCGTTTGCCGGGTCGTCAAGCGTATCCAAATCACCGTGGGCCACGGTGATGCGCAGCTCAGCGGGGCCTCCGTCTACTTTAAAGCGGCCAAAAGCGCCAGCCAGAGTTTATCGGTGCCATCCGAACTGAAAGAAGGCGTCACGACAGAGTGGATCAACATAAACAGCGACAATGACAACAAGCGCTGCGTGTCAAAAATCACCTTCTCCGGCCATACGGTGAACTCCTCCGATATGGCGACGCTGAAAATTATCGGCGATGACTAACATCGTCTCTCCTCCACATACTAAATAGTCAGCAATTTATGAACGTCCCCTATCTTAACGATGACGATCTGCAGTTTCTTCAACACTGTAGCGAGGAGCAACTGGCAAGCTTTGCCCGGTTGCTAACCCATAATGAAAAAGGTAAACGCCGTTTATCCAGCGCCCTGTTGCATAACGAACTGTTTATGGCGATGGACGGACATCCAGCGCGGCACCGGCAAAACTGGCAATTGATTGCCGGTGAACTCCAGCATTTTGGCGGAGACAGCATCGCCAATAAATTTCGCGGACACGGGAAGCTGTATCGCGCAATCCTGGTAGACGTCGCTAAGCGATTGAGTCTGAAAGCGGATAAAACCATGTCCACCTGGGAAATTGAGCATGAACTGCTGGCCCATTTTATCCGCCGCTGCTGGAAAAAAATGACCGACGCACAGAAGGGACGCTTTCTGGAAGCCGTAGAATGCAGAGTTCATGAGCTTGAAACCTTGTTACCACAGCTTATCCAGTCACCGAAGCTGTCGCACGGGGTTTCACACCTGTTAGGGGATCAACTCGGCCATATTTTGCGTACTCATGCCGCCGTCAGCGTCATTGGCCACGGCATGATGCGCGGCGTGGGTCTTGGAGGCCCGGTCGGCGCGGCGGTCAACGGTGTGAAGGCCATGAGTGGCAGCGCTTATCGGGTGACGATCCCCGCCGTATTACGTATCGCCTGCCTGCGGCGAATTATCGAAAACGAGCGGTTAAGTACGCATCAATGATAAAAGGGGGAAATATTTCATTTTCCCCTGATCAGATCATAGACAGCCCCACTTCGCCTGATTATTATGCCGCGCCCCGCTGCCTGTATCGTTGCGCGGGAAAATTATTTCACCATTTAATGATGATTTTTTGAGGAATTATGGGCAACACTAAGTTGGCTAATCCGGCTCCGCTGGGTCTGATGGGTTTCGGCATGACCACTATTTTGCTGAACCTGCACAATATTGGGCTTTTCCCGATGGATGGCATCATCCTGGCGATGGGCATTTTTTACGGCGGTATCGCGCAAATTTTTGCCGGCCTGCTGGAATTTAAGAAAGGCAATACCTTCGGTTTAACCGCCTTTACCTCTTACGGTTCCTTCTGGCTGACGCTGGTCGCGATTCTGCTGCTGCCGAAAATGGGTCTGGCCGACGCGGCTGATGCGCATTTCCTGGGTGTATATCTGGGCCTGTGGGGCGTCTTCACCCTGTTCATGTTCTTCGGTACGCTGAAAGGCGCGCGCGCGTTGCAGTTCGTCTTCCTGAGTCTGACCGTACTGTTTGCCCTGCTGGCAATCGGCCACCTGGTGGATAACGAAAGCATCGTTCATGTTGCAGGCTGGATTGGCCTGGTGTGTGGCGCCAGCGCCATCTACCTGGCGATGGGTGAAGTGCTGAACGAACAGTTTGGCCGCACCGTACTGCCGATTGGTGAGTCTCACTAATCGCTGTGGCTCCTGCCTGCGGGCAGGAGCGCTATCCGGCGTTAGTGCGCCAGCGTTTCCAGTTTCTCTTCCGATAATCCCGTCAACTGTAAAACCTGCATTCGATCGATACCACTTGCGATCATCGCCTGAGCAATTTTAAACGTGGCCTCTTCGCGGCCTTTTTCAAGGCCTTGCACCAGGCCTTGTTCAAGCCCTTGTTCAAGCCCCTGCGCCAGCCCTTCCTGTCTCAGTTCCTCAGCTAATGTCATGATAACGTCTCCCTGCTGCGATACGTTTTTCGCCAGTTCGCGAAAAAATGCGCTTTTATCTTCGGTGAAACCGACCTGTAGGATATACGTCAGCGCGGTGCGCAGCTGACTGTCTGAAGTGTATCCCGCCTGTAAAAGCTTGACCAGCGATGCCGTCAGGGCCATGAGATCGCGCTGGCGAATATGCTTTTGCAGGAACTCAAGAGATGTATATCCAAAAAATCGCGCGCCGCATCTGGCTGCGTCATCACCTGGCGAAAAAAGGCATCATGCGGCCCAGCGGAGACTTTCCCTGTCATCGTTTCCTCCTGATAAGCTTGCTTGCGGCGCAGTATCTACTCGCCGAGCGTACCTGTCAGGAATGCGTGTCTATTCTGGAAGCCTGCTCGTAATTCCCCTCCTCCTGCGCATCCTGGCGCAACGCCATCCCCAGCAGCAGGCCCAGTAGCGACAACGCCAGTACGTACCATGCCGGAGCGAGCGGCGAGACGCTCATCAGCAACGTCACCACTACTGGCGTCAGGCCGCCAAAAATGGCGTACGAGACGTTATAAGAAAAGGAGATCCCGCTAAAACGCACAGCCGGAGGAAACGCGCGCACCATAACGTAAGGCACCGCGCCGACCACGCCGACGCACAGGCCGACCAATCCATAAAGCACAAACAGGTGCTGCGCGCTGAGCCCGGCAAAATGGTAGAAAATCCAGCTGGAGATGCCCAGCAGCAGGCTGCCGAAGATAAAGGTACGGCTGGCCCCCCACTTATCCGCCGCCAAACCGGCGAGCAGGCAGCCAAAGCAGAGCATCACGGTCGCCAGACTGTTAGCCTGAAGCGTCAAGGCAGGTGCAAAACCGTAATGCTTTTGCAGCCAGACCGGCGACATCAGGATCACCACCACAATCCCGGCTGAGAGCAGCCAGGTCAGTAGCATTGACACCACCACGGCTCTGCGATGGCGGACTACCACGGCCTTCACCGGCAACTCCTGCGCCAGCGTCTTACGCTGCTGCATTTCGAGAAAAATGGGCGTCTCCTGCAACCAACGCCGCAGGTACATCGCCACCAGCCCAAATGCGCCGCCCAGCAGGAACGGGATTCGCCAGCCACCATCGTGAATAGTTTGCGTCGTCATGCTGGTGTTAATTAACGTCGCCACTACAGAGCCAAGCAAAATGCCAACCGTCAGCCCCGCCGTCAGCGTTCCGCAGGCGATACCAATACGCCGCGCGGGCACATGTTCAGCGACAAACACCCATGCCCCCGGCACTTCGCCGCCAATCGCCGCCCCCTGAAGAATGCGCATCAACAGCAAAAGCAACGGCGCGGCAAGCCCGGCACTGGCATAGGTTGGTAGCAGCCCCATCGCCAGCGTCGGCAGAGCCATCATCAAAATACTCAGGGTAAACATCTTCTTACGCCCGACGATGTCGCCGAAATGCGCCATCACAATGCCGCCCAGCGGGCGCGCCAGATACCCCGCCGCAAAGATGCCAAAGGTTTGCACCTGGCGTAGCCATTCGGGGATATCCGCCGGGAAGAAAAGCTCGCCGATGACAGCCGCGAAGAAGACGAAAATGATGAAGTCGTAAAACTCCAGCGCCCCGCCAAGGGCAGCGAGCGTCAGGGTTTTATAATCCTGTCGATTGAGAGGTCGTGCGTAGTGTGACATGAAACCTTCGCCCCTTACGGCATATGTAAACTAAAAGTTAATATACCGTAAGGAATTTTCCACTCCAGCGGGGCGGAAGGTTATCTCAGGAATGCGTTACTTTCAGGCGTTCGTTTCGCGGCGTGCGCTTTTCGGGCGAAAAGCTGCTACCACCTGGCTGTCGGTTTCAATGTACGGCCCTTCCAGCAACTGTATACAGTAGGGCACGCTGGCAAAGATACCGTTGACCAACACTTTACCTTCCGCATCTTTAACGCCTTCCAGCGTTTCCTCAATCGCTTTCGGCTGTCCTGGCAGATTAAGGATCAACGCCTGTTTGCGGATCACGCCAACCTGGCGGGAGAGGATCGCAGTAGGCACAAAGTGCAGGCTCACCTGACGCATTTGTTCGCCAAAGCCCGGCATCACCCGGTCGGCAATCGCCAGCGTCGCATCCGGCGTGACGTCGCGACGCGCCGGGCCTGTACCCCCGGTGGTCAACACCAGGTGGCAGCTCATCTCATCCACCAGCTCGCACAGGGTTTGCTCAATGATGGGTTGTTCATCGGGGATCAGGCGCGTCTGGAGTTCAAAAGGGGTGGTCAGCGTTTTGCCGAGCCACGCTTCGAGGGCCGGGATACCCTTATCCTGGTAAACGCCGCTGGATGCGCGGTCAGAGATTGACACCAGGCCGATACGTAAAGTGTTCATAGTCATTCCGTTCAAACTTGTACTGTTAGGCGAAATGATACACGGGAATAACGAGCGATCGCATGACACAGATAAAAAAATAACCCGCCTTCGTAACGAAGCGCGGGTTATTTATGCGGAACCTAAGGCTGAATTACAGCAGGTCGCCGATCATTTTTTCCAGTTTTTCCTGGTCGATTGCAAACTTACGGATACCTTCCGCCAGTTTATCAACGGCCATCGGGTCCTGGTTGTGCTGCCACAGGAACTCAGACTCAGTGATACGCGCTGGACGCGCTTTCACTTCGCCGGTGTAAGCCAGTTTACGCTCAATAGCGCCTTCGCTTTCAGCCAGTTCTTTCAGCAGTGCCGGAGCGATGGTCAGGCGGTCACAGCCAGCCAGTTCCAGAATTTCGCCAATATTACGGAAGCTTGCGCCCATCACGACCGTTTCATAGCCGTGCTGTTTGTAATATTCGTAGATTTCGCTCACGGAAACCACGCCTGGATCTTCTGCCGGTGCGTACTCTTTCTTGTCGGTATTGGCTTTATACCAGTCAAGAATACGGCCCACGAACGGGGAGATCAGGAACACGCCCGCTTCGGCGCAAGCGCGAGCCTGTGCGAAGGAGAACAGCAGCGTCAGGTTACAGTTGATACCGTCTTTTTCCAGCTGCTCAGCGGCACGAATGCCCTGCCAGGTGGACGCCAGTTTGATCAGAATACGGTCGTTGCTGATGCCAGCATCGTTGTACAGTTTGATCAGGCGTTTCGCTTTGGCGATAGACGCGTCGGTGTCATAGGAGAGGCGCGCATCCACTTCGGTGGAGATACGGCCCGGGACCAGTTTCAGGATTTCCAGGCCAATGTTTACGGCCAGCTTATCGGTAGCATCGACAACCTGCTGCGCGCGATCGCTGCTCTGGCTACGCGCCCAGGCAATCGCTTCGTCGATCAGTTTACGATACTCAGGGATCTGAGCGGCGCCCAGAATCAGAGAAGGGTTAGTTGTCGCATCCTGAGGCTGATACAGCTTCATCGCCGCGATGTCTCCGGTGTCAGCCACTACGGTTGTGTACTGACGTAGAGATGTCAATTTGTCCGTCATGATAGTGTTTCTCTTTAAACAGCTGTTAGGGGGATGTAACCGGTCTTCTTCGATGATATCACGCCCCAACGTCAGCGCAACTGCCGGAGTCCAGAGAGCGCAGAGTATGATAAACTGATTCATTCAACATTCAGGGCTGGCAACGGTTTGCCCTTAAATTGGTAACGCTTACACGGGCTGAATCGAATCGTGCTTTTCGCGGTTATTTTGCACATCGGGCCCCTGTTTCGGCATAAACAAGAGGACGTTTAATGCCTGATTTCCTGTCTTTTATCGGCGAAATCCTTTGGGGTTCCGTGATGATTTACCTGCTCCTCGGATGCGGAGTCTGGTTTACCTGGCGTACCGGTTACGTCCAGTTTCGCTATATACGCCAGTTTGGCAAAAGTCTGAAAGGTAGTCTGACGCCGCAAAAAGGCGGTTTGACCTCGTTCCAGGTGTTATGCGTCAGTCTGGCCGCACGCGTTGGCAGCGGCAATCTGGCGGGCGTCGCCATCGCTATTACCGTCGGTGGGCCCGGCGCGGTCTTCTGGATGTGGGTTTCAGCCTTTATTGGCATGGCCAGCAGTTTCGCCGAATCTTCCCTCGCGCAACTTTATAAAGAAAAAGACGAGAGCGGTCAGTATCGCGGCGGCCCAGCCTGGTACATGGCGCGCGGGCTGGGGATGCGCTGGATGGGCGTGGTTTTCTCCATTTTCCTGCTGCTGGCCTATGGCCTGATTTTTAACACCGTACAGGCTAATTCGATGGCGCGTGCGCTGGAATTCGCCTTCGATACACCTAAGCTTCTCACGGGTCTGATTGCCAGTCTGGTGGTGATTTTATTGATCACCCGCTCGCTGAAAAGCATCGCGCGCATGATGCAGTGGATTGCGCCGTTGATGTCGCTTCTATGGGTCGGTGCAAGCCTGTTGATCAGTCTGTGGCACGCGGTGGAAGTGCCAGCGCTGCTTGAGATGATCGTGCGTAGCGCATTTGGCTGGCAGGAAGCCGCCGCGGGTGCAGTGGGTTATACCATCAGCCAGGCCTTAACCAACGGTTTTCAGCGCGGTATGTTTTCCAACGAAGCGGGAATGGGCTCAACACCGAATATCGCGGCGGCGGCTGCCTCCTGGCCGCCGCACCCCGCCGCGCAGGGCATCGTGCAGATGATTGGGGTCTTCATAGATACGATTATTATTTGCAGCGCCAGCGCCATGGTGGTACTGCTCTCCGGGCATGATACGGAAATTGTCACCCATAGCGGCATCCATCTTATTCAACAGTCGATGAATCTGCTGGTTGGTAACTGGGGTGCAGGTTTTGTGGCCTTTATCATGGTGCTGTTTGCGACAACCTCCATCGCTGGCAACTATCTCTACGCTAAAAATAATCTCTACTTTTTACAGTTACATACGCGAACCAACGTGTGGATTTTACGCGGTGTTACCGTGTTAATGGTACTGGCGGGGAGCCTGCTCAGCTTGCCTGTGGTCTGGCAACTGGCCGACGTGATCATGGCGCTGATGGCGATCACTAACATGACGGCACTGTTGCTGCTCTCACCGGTGGTGCGCATTATTGCCCGCGACTATCTGCGCCAGCGAAAACTGGGCGTGCAGCCGGTGTTCAATGCCCGCTATTA
The DNA here is from genome assembly GCF_021172065.1 of Pseudocitrobacter corydidari. Classification (NCBI taxonomy): domain Bacteria; kingdom Pseudomonadati; phylum Pseudomonadota; class Gammaproteobacteria; order Enterobacterales; family Enterobacteriaceae; genus Pseudocitrobacter; species Pseudocitrobacter corydidari. Next base: position 3,117,386 of record NZ_CP087880.1, read on the forward strand.
TCCGGATATCGAACAGCAGCTGGCCCCTGGCGCGTGGGATGAGCCGCCGCGTGAATAGCGCGGCAATCACAGCAATCGATCCGCTCACCCGCTTTTTTTGTTAAAGTTGAGTGAAATTTTTAGTAAGGACTGGATATGCTGATTCTGATCTCCCCCGCGAAGACGCTCGATTATCAAAGCGAGCTGGCGACCACGCGCTACACCCAGCCCGAGCTGCTGGACCACTCTCAACAGCTGATTCGCGAAGCGCGGAAACTTTCCGCGCCGCAAATCAAAAAGCTGATGGGCATTAGCGACAAACTGGCGGATCTCAACGCCACGCGCTTCCACGACTGGCAGCCAGATTTCACGCCGGACAACGCCCGCCAGGCGATCCTGGCCTTTAAAGGCGACGTCTACACGGGCCTGCAGGCAGAAACCTTCAGTGAGGCAGATTTCGATTTCGCCCAGAAACACCTGCGCATGCTTTCCGGCCTGTACGGCGTGCTGCGCCCGCTGGATTTGATGCAGCCTTACCGCCTGGAGATGGGCATTCGCCTGGAAAACGCGCGCGGGAAAGACCTGTACCAGTTCTGGGGTGACATCATCACTGAGAAACTGAATGCGGCGCTGGACTCACAGGGCGATGATATCGTGGTCAATCTGGCGTCCGATGAGTATTTCAAATCGGTAAAACCGAAGGCGCTTAAGGGCCGCATTATTAAGCCGGTCTTCCTCGATGAAAAAAACGGCAAGTTCAAAGTCATTAGCTTCTACGCCAAGAAAGCGCGCGGGTTGATGAGTCGCTTTATTATTGAGAACCGCCTGACGAAGCCGGAACAGCTGTCGACGTTTAACAGTGAAGGGTATTTCTTCGATGAGGCATCATCCACGGCGGATGAACTGGTGTTTAAGCGTCACGAGCAGGCATAAACAAAACGGCGCGGTAAATACCGCGCCGTAAAAGCGTTAATGATGGCCATTCCCCTGACCGGGGCGATAATCATTCTTGCCACCGTGATTACCGGGGCCGCCATGGTTATCGTTATGTTTGTGCTTATCACGATTATCATGATGCGGTTTCGGTGGTTTTGGCGGGTTATGCGCATGCCAGCGGTTATCGCGCCACTCATAGTGGTTATTCCAGTAATCACGGTCGCGCCAGTGGCCGCCATCCCAGTAATTACCGTTATTATCACGATCGCCAATCTGGAGCTTCACGGCAGGCACCAGGGTGATTTCTGCTGCATGAACCATCGCCGGAGCCGCCAGCATCATAGACAGTGCAAGGATCACAGGTTTCAACTTCGACATAGGTTATTCCTCATTCATCATCTGCCTTTCGGCCTATGAGATAAGAATAACCTTATAGAACGACGGTTGTTATTCTCCGCAATCCTATTCTGCGATCGCCCGCATCTATTGGTAATTCCTGCGTTTTTCCTGCTTTTTCCTTCCACATTCTCTCCACAATTGCCCGCTTAGCGGGCAATCAGGAGAGGACACCTGCGAATTACGCCTGACGCATCATCAACTGACGCAGCGCGGCAAAGTCCGCCGGCAGGTTATGGGAGAGCAGCGGCAGGTCAGCACGGTCCGCCAGTTCTTTCGGCAGCGGCAGTGTTTCCTGCAAAATTTCTTCCACGCTCTCTTTAAACTTCGCCGGGTGCGCCGTGCCAAGGAACAGACCGTATTCGCCCGGATTAAGCTGATCGCGCAGCGCGCGGTACGCCACCGCCGCGTGAGGCTCAGACAAATACCCCAGCCCGCGCAGTTCGCGCATGGTCGCTTTGGTGGTTTCATCATCCACCGCCGCGTAGCCCAGCTCGTTCAGACGCCAGATTTTGCGGCGGAACAGCTCTTCCACGCGCGGCCAGTTGTTCGGCTGGCTGACATCCATGGCGTTAGACAGCGTCGCCTGCGTCGATTTCGGCGCCCATTCGCCCTGTTGCAGGAAGCGCGGCACGGTGTCATTGACGTTCGTGGCGGCGATAAAGCGTTTCACCGGCAGGCCAAGAGATTTCGCCAGCAGGCCCGCAGTGAGGTCACCGAAGTTACCGCTTGGCACCGAGACCACCAGTTGATTACGGGCTTCCTGCGGCAGTTGTGCGACCGCTTCGAAGTAGTAGCAAATCTGCGCCAGCAGGCGGCTGATGTTAATCGAGTTGGCCGAGTTAAGCCCCAGCGCCACTTTCAGCTCTTCGTCGTCGAAGGCCTGTTTCACCAGCGCCTGACAGGCATCGAAATCGCCGTCGATGGCCACCGTTTCAATGTTGCCGCCCAGGGTACAGAACAGTTTTTCCTGCAACGGGCTGATTTTGCCGCGCGGGTAAAGGATAACCACGCGTACGTTTGGCAGGCCATAAAACGCGTGGGCCACCGCCGCGCCGGTATCGCCAGAGGTTGCCGTCAGGATGGTAACCGGTTTATCGCCGCTGATATGGGTCAGCATCTGCGCCATAAAGCGGCCGCCAAAGTCTTTAAATGCCAGGGTCGGGCCGTGGAACAGTTCCAGACAGCCAACGTCTTCCTGCACCTGGCTTACCGGTGCCGGGAAGGCAAAGGCCGCACGAACGCGCTCTTCCAGCAGCTCCTGCGGGATTTCATCGCCGATGAACGCGGAGAGGATTTTCGCGCTGCGCGGCACGAAGTCCATTTCCAGCATCTCATCCACCTCGGTGAGGTTGAACTCCGGCAGGTCGTGCGGGAAAAACAGCCCCTGATTCTTGCCCAGGCCCTGGGTGATGGCCTGCGCGAAGCTGACCTGCTCGTTGTGATCTTTTAAGTTATAGAGTTTCATCGGTTATCCCACTACTCGTGCGCCCGCCGTGTCCAGCCGGCAAATATGAACGAAGCCTTCCTGATTTTGCAGATAATGTTTGCCCAGCCAGTCGGCCACGCGCTGCGCGGTATCCGGTTTATCACACAGGGCGAACAGCGTCGGCCCTGAACCGGAAATACCACAGGCGAGTGCGCCAATCTCCGCCACCGCCTGGCGTGCCTGGCTGAAGCCCGGCAGCAGTTTGGTGCGATACGGTTCGGCAATCACATCTTTCATCAATTTCGCCGCCAGCAGAGGCTGACGGGAATAACAGGCATGAATAAAACCGGCCAGATGGCGGCCATGCGCAATACAGTCCTGACGGCGATACTGAGCGGGCAAAATCGCCCGCGCTTCCGCCGTCGATACTTTGATACCGGGGTATGCCAGCACCCAAAGCCACTCATCAAACCCCGGAACCTGCTGGCTGATGATGCCGTTTTCTTCAATCATCAGCTGCATGCCGCCCAGATAGCACGGCGCAACGTTATCGTAATGCACGCTGCCAGAGATACGCCCTTCCATCTCGCCCATCAGGGCCAGCATGCGGGTTTCGTCCAGCGGCTTACCGCAGAATTCATTCAGCGCCACCAGCGCCGCCACCACGGAACAGGCGCTGGAACCCAGCCCGGAACCAATTGGCATGTTTTTTTCAAGCGTCATCGCCACCGGAACGGTTTTACCGATTTCCTGGCAGTAACGTTCCCAGCACTGATAAACGATATTCTCTTTTGGCTCAGTCGGTAATTTATCGGCAAAGCGCCCGACATTACGCAGGCTGAAGCTTTCCGCTGCGTCTACCGACACGTTATCGCCCAACAGGCTACCGTCGACAGGCGTCACCGCCGCGCCTAATACATCGAACCCGACGCTCATATTGGCACTGGAAGCCGGGGCATATACTTTGACCATCTTAAACTCCTAACTTCCATGACAGGGTACGTAGCAGGTCAGCGAACACCCCGGCGGCCGTGACGTCGTTCCCCGCACCGTAGCCGCGCAGAACCAGCGGCAGCGGTTGATAATAGTGGCTGTAAAACGCCAGCGCGTTCTCGCCGTTTTTGACTTTGTAGAGCGGATCGTTACCGTCAACGGCGTCGATTTTCACGCGGCACACGCCGTCTTCGTCGATGTTACCGACGTAGCGCAGCACTTTGCCTTCATCACGCGCTTTCGCCACGCGGGCGGAAAATTCGTCATCCAGTTGCGGCAGACGCGCCATAAAGCTTTCGGTATCACCCGAAGCATCGAAGCTTTCCGGCAGCACCGACTCCACCACCATATCACTCAATTCGAGGCTACGTCCGGTTTCGCGGGCTAAAATAAGTAGCTTACGCGCCACGTCCATCCCTGAGAGGTCATCGCGCGGGTCGGGTTCGGTATAGCCCATTTCGCGCGCCACTTTTGTTGCTTCAGAGAAACTCATGCCTTCATCCAGCTTGCCGAAGATAAACGACAGGGAGCCGGAAAGAATGCCGGAAAAACGTTGCAGTTCATCACCCGCATTCAGCAGATTTTGCAGGTTTTCGATAACCGGCAGGCCCGCGCCAACGTTGGTATCGTAGAGGAATTTACGCCGCGATTTCTCTGCCGCGTGGCGCAACTGGTGATAGTAATCCATCGACGAGGTGTTCGCCTTTTTGTTCGGCGTAACCACGTGGAAGCCTTCACGCAGGAAGTCGGCGTATTGATCGGCAACAGCCTGGCTGGAGGTACAGTCAACAATCACCGGATTAAGCAGGTGATACTCTTTCACCAGGCGAATCAGGCGGCCAAGGTTAAACGGCTCTTTTGCTTCTGCCAGTTCCGCCTGCCAGTTTTCAAGATTCAGGCCGTGCACACTGGTGAGCAGCGCTTTTGAGTTCGCCACGCCGCACACGCGCAGGTCGATATGTTTGTTTTTCAGCCATGCCTGCTGGCGCTTGATTTGCTCCAGCAGCGCCCCGCCGACGCCGCCGACGCCGACCACAAACACTTCAATCACCTGGTCGGTGTTGAACAGCATCTGATGCGTGACGCGCACGCCGGTAGTGGCATCGTCATTGCTGACCACCACGGAAATCGAGCGCTCAGACGAGCCCTGGGCAATCGCCACGATATTGATATTGGCACGCGCCAGCGCGGCAAAGAACTTCGCCGAGATCCCGCGCAGGGTACGCATACCATCGCCAACCACAGAGATAATCGCCAGACGTTCCATAATCGCCAGCGGCTCCAGTAGCCCTTCTTTCAGCTCCAGATAGAACTCATCTTCCATCGCCTTCTTCGCCCGCGCGCAATCGCTTTGCGGCACGCAGAAACTGATGCTGTACTCGGACGATGATTGAGTGATCAGCACCACGGAGATACCCGCGCGCGACATGGTGGCAAACACGCGCGCCGCCATGCCTACCATGCCCTTCATGCCGGGGCCGGAGACGCTGAACATCGCCATGTTGTTGAGGTTAGAAATGCCTTTCACCGGTAAATCATCTTCGCTACTGCTGCCGCCAATTAGCGTACCTGGCGCTTGTGGGTTTCCGGTGTTTTTAATCAGGCAAGGGATCTGGAATTGAGCGATGGGGGCAATGGTACGAGGGTGAAGGACTTTCGCGCCGAAATAGGAGAGCTCCATGGCCTCCTGATACGACATACTCTTCAGCAGGCGGGCGTCGGGCACCTGTCTCGGGTCGCAGGTATACACGCCATCGACATCGGTCCAGATTTCGCAACAGTCGGCACGCAAACAGGCAGCCAGCACGGCGGCGGAGTAATCAGAGCCATTACGCCCCAGCACAACCAGTTCGCCCTTCTCATTGCCTGCGGTAAACCCGGCCATCAGGATCATATGGTCAGCCGGGATCTGGCTGGCGGCGATACGGCGGGTGGATTCGGCGATATCGACGGTAGATTCGAGGTAATGGCCCGTCGCCAGCAGTTTTTCGACCGGATCGATAACCGTCACGTTGTGGCCACGAGCACGCAGCAGCCCCGCCATGATGGCGATAGAGAGTTTTTCGCCCCGGCAAATCAGCCCGGCGTTAACGCCGTCCGGGCACTGACCCAGCAGGCTGATACCATGCAGAATGTGTTTGATTTGGGCAAATTCGCTGTCGACCGTTTGTTTGAGTTCAACCAGCGGGAACCCCGGCTGGGCCGCAGCAAGCCCCTGAAGAAGTTCGGAAAAAATGCGTTCAGCGTCGTCGATATTGGAGAGCGCATCCACCCCGCCGATGGTTTTTTCAATCATCGCCACCAGGTGGTTAGTGATTTTCGCCGGGGCAGAAAGCACGGTCGCTACCTGCCCCTGCCTGGCGTTGCTCTCCAGGATATCGGCAACACGCAGAAAACGTTCTGCATTTGCCACTGATGTACCGCCGAACTTCAAGACTCGCATGGTTGTTACCTCGTTACCTTTGGTCGAAAAAAAAGCCCGCACTGTTTAGGTGCGGGCTTTTTTCTGTGTTTCCTGTACGCGTCAGCCCGCACCGTTACCTGTGGTAATAGTGGTGGTTGTCATGGTGATAATCATGCTGATGCGAATCATGGATGTTGTGTGCTCTGTTATTTTTACGCTGTCTGTGCGCTATACCTATATTGGTTAAAGTATCTGGCTGCTTAAGTCAACGAATTTTTAAGTTCGTCACGTTTCGCAACCACTTCACAACCCGCCAATGATACGGGAATTTTTAACCTTATAGCCCAACATTAGCGCAACAAAGCAGACCTTTGAACCATAAAACAAAAAACTAACAGAATTTTACTCTGCGAGTTTTTTTTCAATATCATGCAGCAAACGATGCAACATTGCCGTATCGCGCTGTTCAAGTAAGCCGATTCGTTGTTGCAGCCAGTCAGCCAGTTTTACATCATCGGCGACCTCCAGTTGAGTCAGCAGCGCGGCGATTCGTTCGCGCAATGCCTGTAACTGGTTTTCACCGCCCGTGGGTACCGATTGCGGTGCATTCTGCAACAGAGAAGAGAGTTGATAGCAGTACACCATCACCGCCTGGCCGAGATTCAGCGACGGGTAATCCGCCACCATCGGTACGCCGGTCAGCACGTCGGCCAGCGCCAGTTCATCGTTGGTTAGCCCGGAGTCTTCGCGGCCAAACACCAGCGCGGCGTGACCCATCCACTGCGCTTTTTCCGCAAGCATCGGCAAAAGTTCCTGCGGCGTGGCGTAGTAATGGAACTTTGCCCGGCTGCGTGCGGTCGTAGCGACAGTAAAATCAACGTCATGCAGCGCATCAGCAAGGGTGGAATAGCAGGTAATGTTATCAATGATATCGCCAGAACCATGTGCGACCCAGCGGGTGGCTGGCTCCAGGTGGGCCTCGCTATCCACGATACGCAGGTCGCTAAACCCCATGGTTTTCATGGCTCTTGCGGCGGCGCCGATATTTTCAGCTCTTGCTGGTGAAACCAGCACTATCGATAAGCGCATTTAAAGTTCTCTTTCTCACGGGTGACGCGGCAAAAATGTGATGTAGTTCAACATATTGCGCAGCGCGAATTTACAAAATTGCAACAAAAATCACTGAAATGATGTTTCATAACATATAAAAGATACTAAACTATTCATGATGGAAACTATGTGCTTTAATGTTAACAGAGCTTATATATCCTCATGTTTATAAATACTATTTTCGTGCTGTTTAGCTCATCACCATTGGATTCAACGCCTTTATCAGTTAATCTACGCAACTAATTGAGTTGTGGAAAAAATGTGATAAGCGTTAGCATTTAGCAGCGATGATTTCACCAAACTGTTAACGTGCTACAATTGAACTTGATATATGTCAACGAAGCGTAGGTTTATTGGCTGTCTGGCCCCTCTTAGCCTGTTATGTTGCTGTTAAAATGGTTAGGATGACAACCGTTTTTGACACTGTCGGGTCCAGAGGGAAAGTACCCACGACCAAGCTAATGATGTTGTTGACGTTGATGGAAAGTGCATCAAGAACGCAATTACGTACTTTAGTCATGTTACGCCGGTGATGTTAATTTACGACATGCATCAGGCAGGTCAGGGACTTTTGTACTTCCTGTTTCGATTTAGTTGGCAATTTAGGTAGCAAACATGCAGACCCCGCACATTCTTATCGTTGAAGACGAGTTGGTAACACGCAACACGTTAAAAAGTATTTTCGAAGCAGAAGGCTACGATGTTTTCGAAGCGACCGATGGCGCGGAAATGCATCAGATCCTCTCTGAAAATGATATCAACCTGGTGATCATGGATATCAACCTGCCAGGGAAAAACGGCCTTCTGCTGGCACGCGAACTGCGCGAGCAAGCAAACGTAGCGCTGATGTTCCTGACCGGGCGCGACAATGAAGTCGATAAAATCCTCGGCCTGGAAATCGGTGCTGACGATTACATCACCAAACCGTTCAACCCGCGTGAACTGACCATCCGTGCGCGTAACCTGCTTTCTCGTACCATGAACCTGGGTACCGTCAGCGAAGAACGTCGCAGCGTGGAAAGCTACAAGTTCAACGGTTGGGAACTGGACATCAACAGTCGTTCTCTGGTGAGCCCTAATGGTGAGCAGTATAAGCTGCCGCGTAGCGAATTCCGCGCGATGCTGCACTTCTGCGAAAACCCAGGCAAAATTCAGTCTCGTGCTGAACTGCTGAAAAAAATGACCGGTCGCGAGCTGAAGCCGCATGACCGTACCGTTGACGTGACCATTCGTCGTATTCGTAAGCATTTCGAATCTACGCCGGACACGCCGGAAATCATTGCCACCATCCATGGTGAAGGTTACCGCTTCTGCGGCGAACTGCAGGAATAATTAAAAACGGCGCGTTAAGCGCCGTTTTCGTTTCTGCGGTTATCCAGATGTTGCCCGGTGGCACTTCGCTTACCGGGCCTACATAGTCTTATTTCCAGATTCGTAACTCATCACTTTCTGGCTGTTTCGGCGCTTTTGGCAAACCCAGCGCATACCAGTCGAGATTGCGCGTCAGGAACATCACGCCGCACAGTGCCATCAGCAACACACCCGTCCCTAACAGCAACGAACTCTCCTCTGATCGCAGTAACCCCCACATCACGCCATCAAGCACCAGCAACGCCAGCGTAAACAACACGCTGCTGCGCCAGCTTTTCAACACCGCCTGCAGATAGACGCCGTTCATCAACGCGCCGACCAGGCTTGCGGTTACCCATGCCGGGGTAAAGCCGATATGCTCCGACAGTGCCAGCAGCAAAAAGTAGAACATCACCAGCGACAGCCCGACCAGCAGATACTGCATCGGGTGCATGCGCCGCCCGGTGAGCGTTTCAAAGACGAAGAAGGCCGTGAAGGTCAGGGCAATCAGCAAAAGCGCATATTTGGTGGCACGGTCGGTCAACTGATAGTGATCGGCGGGGGTCGCGACGGACACGCTAAATGAAGGCAGTGCTGGTGAGGCAAATTTATCGGCCTCGGCGAAACGCTCACCCAGATTATTGGCAAACCAGCTACTCTGCCAGCGTGCCTGAAAACCGCTGGGGCTGACCTCGCGCGTTACGGGAAGAAAATCACCGATAAAGTTCGGATGCGGCCAGTTGCTGTTGAGTACCAGCTCGCTGTTCCGCCCAAGCGGAACGACGGAAAAATTACCCGTGCCGCTCAGCACCAGTGAAAAATCGAGGTTAAATTTCTTCTGCGTAAAGGGGAGATTTGGCAACTGAACGTGCAACCCCTGCGACTCTCTGGCAATACCGGTGCCAGGCTCCACCTGCAATGGCGTGCCGTCAAGGTTTGGTGCATTCACCACGCCAATACCGCGCGTATCACCCACCGCCATCACCATAAACGGTTTACCTAACGTGATATTGTCGCGGTTGAGCGCCTCCAGCCGCGAAGTATCAAATTCGGCCTTAACGTTAATGTCCGTCTTCCATACCTGCCCTTCATAAATTCCCACTTTGCGCGCTTCAACGTTCTGATTGCCCTCCACCATCAATGATTCCGGCAGCCAGAAATGAATAAACGTGCGCTTTTGCGAAACCTCGTGGTTATTTTCCAGTGTGCTATACACTTCCGTGACAGGAATGGCGATCAGCGGCCCCACCAGCTTTTGTGGCCCGCTGGTGCTTTGGCCGATCGCCTCTTCGACCACGCTGCGGTAATCCGCGCGTTCAACAATCAGCCCTCTCACCACCATCAGTGGGATTAGCAGCAACAGCATCGTGCCAACGAGGGTAACAATTTTTACCGCCAGCGGTGATTTCGATTTCGACATAGCCTTCTCCTTTGCAATGGCAGCAGAGTAAACGGGCTATGTGCGCTGAGTTTGAAGTTATGTGAAGGGACGGTGAAGTGTGAACGTGGCTTCCACGCCACCCTGCTCACGATTACGTAGCCGGACATCGCCCTGATGCAAACGCGCGACTTCGCTGACAAACGCCAGCCCCAGGCCACTGCTTTTGTGACCGTTGGCGCGCGGCAGCGAATAGAAACGCTCAAAGATGCGCGGCAGGGCAAAATCAGGAATACCGCTGCCGGTATCGATAACGTTCAGCACCACGCTGTCGCCCTGCGCATCGGCGCTAAGGGTGATACTTCCCTGCTCCGGCGTGAAATCGATAGCGTTATCCAGCAGATTGCCCATCGCCTGCATCAGCAGAGCTTCATCCGCTTCCACGCTCAGGGTTGTCGGCACGACATAGAGCACAATCTGTTTCGCCGCCAGCGTGACGCTACGCGATTCCTGAAGCTGATTGAATAATGTCGCCACCGTCACCGGGGAGAGCGTAATCTCCTGGCGATTCTCCAGCCGCGCCTGACGGAGCAACGTTTCTACCAGCGCCTGCATGCGCGCGTTCTGCTGAAGAATATTGTCTGTAAAGCGCAAAACAACGTCCGGTGGCGGCCCCTCGCGTAAGATCTCCGCCGCACCGCGAATCGCCGCCAGTGGGCTTTTAAGCTCGTGCGTCAGGGCATAAACGTACTGCTCGATGTAATTTTTGCCTTCCAGCTTCAGGCGCATACTTTCCAGCGCCTGCGCCAGCTTACGCAGCTCACTGCTGCCCAGTTCCGGTAACGGGACGGGCTGCTCAAGCGTCACCGAATCAGCATAGTGCACCAGTTTGCCAATAGAGCGGTTGATCCACAGAATCACGCCGCCGCCAATCAGCAGCGCAATGCCCAGCAGCGCGCCTGCCGCCCACAGCATGCGGTGCTCGCTGCGCTTGATCACCGGCGCGATGGCGGCATTCGGTTTGCCGACGCTGAGCACGCCGATGATCCTGCCGTTATCAACAATCGGCGCGGCGACGTACATCACCGTGCTTTCGGGATCGCGGGGATCCTGCGCGGTACTGCGCGCGCCGTACTCCCCACGCAGCGTAAGCCAGACGTCGTTCCAGCGGGAGTAATCCTGCCCGACGGCAATATTGGCCGAGTCAAAGACCACCCGTCCCTGCGCATCGGTCATGTAGACGTGATACTCATTGCGAACTTTATGGATACCACTGATATTGGCGCGGAACGGCTGCGTGCTCAGCTGGCGAAAAGCCTGTGCCAGTTTGCCCTGCGCCGGGTTACCCGCCAGCATGTCATCACGCGCCAGCGCCGCCAGCAGCGTCGCGGTGTCTATCAGCGTGCCTTCTGTTGCGCGCCGCACGCCGGGCTTGATCTCCTGCACGAAGATCGACAATACGAACCAGCCCGCCACCGCCACGATCAGGAAGTAGCCCAGCAGCACGCGCATGCCGATGCGCATCAGGCTTTCACCAGACTATAGCCGAGGCCACGATGGGTATTGATAGGCTGCCGTGACGGGTCGATCGCACGCAGCTTAGCGCGCAGGGTTTTGATGTGTGTATCCACGGTGCGATCGAAGCTTTCCGCCGCATCACCCCAGACGATATCCATCAGTTGCTGGCGCGAGTAGACCCGTCCCGGTGAAAGAAGCAGCGTTTTCAGCAGCAGAAATTCGTAGCGCGTCAGCAATAGCGGCTGGCCGCACCAGCTCACCTGCGCGGCGGGTTCATCGAGAAGAAAATCACCGACGCGCACCTGCGCAGGCGGTGCAGAAAACTTTTGCAGACGACGCAGGATCGTACGCACGCGGGCGCAGACTTCACGCGGCGAAAACGGCTTGGCGACATAGTCATCCGCGCCGATTTCCAGCCCCAGCAGTTTGTCCACTTCGTCGCTGCGCGCGGTGAGAAACAGCACCGGCAATGCCGCGTGGTGTGCCAGCAGCTGGCGGCACAATTCGAAACCGCTGATGTCCGGCAGGCCGACGTCAAGAATAGCCAGGTCTGGCAAGCGATGCCGCGCCTCTTCCAGCGCGGGCAGGCCGCGCTCAAACGCCCTGACGGTAAATCCCTCTTGTTGAAGCATATAGATAAGCGTATCTGCGATGCTTATCTCATCCTCCACCAGCCAGATCAGCGGTTGTTGCATACACGTTCCTTGTTATTTGCCCCACGGCATAATCGGCACCGCGCTTATGGCGTTTTTCGGCGAACCATCGACCACTTTATCGGAATAGGTGAGATACACCAGCGCATTACGCTTGCTGTCGTAGAAGCGTACAACCTGCAGCTTTTTAAAGACTAAAGAAGTCCGTTTCTGGAATACCACTTCACCCTGCGATTTCCCGTTTTTGATCTTATCCGAGAGTTCGATCGGGCCAACCTGCTGGCAGGAAATCGCGGCATCGGAGGTATCTTCCGCCAGCCCTAAACCACCTTTGATGCCACCGGTTTTCGCCCGGCTGATGTAGCAGGTAACGTTGTTGATATCCGGATCGTCGAAGGCTTCGACCACGATTTTGTGGTCAGGGCCAAACATTTTGAAAACGGTATCGACCGAGCCAATTTGTTCCGCATGTGCGCTAAAACCGCAGACACTCAGCACCAGGCCCGCCACTAACTTCTTGTATTTCATATTGTTACCATTCCTGACGATTCGATTGAGTGATTATTCAACATTTCAGATATAAAGTATTGAAAGATCACACCTTTACAAATATTACGCCGCAACCCAATGTAAAAGCGCATGAATGCACAAAAAAAACACTGAATGCTAAAACATCAAAAAATGCTATTATCCGCTACCTTAGTATCAGGCACCTATAATTTTAAGGACGAGGACATTATATGGATCAGGCTGGGATTATTCGCGATCTCCTTGTATGGCTGGAAGGTCATCTGGATCAACCCCTGTCGCTTGATAATGTTGCGGCAAAAGCGGGCTATTCCAAGTGGCATTTGCAGCGGATGTTCAAAGATGTCACCGGTCATGCCATTGGCGCTTACATCCGCGCCCGACGTCTGTCGAAATCCGCCGTTGCGCTACGCCTGACTGCTCGCCCAATTTTAGACATTGCGCTGCAATATCGCTTCGATTCACAGCAAACCTTTACCCGTGCATTCAAAAAGCAGTTTGCTCAGACGCCTGCGCTCTATCGTCGTTCGCCGGACTGGAGCTCCTTCGGCATGCGTCCGCCGCTGCGCTTAGGTGAGTTCACCATGCCGCCGTATGAGTTTGTCACGCTGCCTGCCACGCCGCTGGTTGGGGTAACACAAAGCTATACCTGCAAACTGGAAGAGATTTCCGAATTCCGTCAGCAAATGCGCGTGCAGTTCTGGCAGGAGTTTCTGGGCAATTCGCCGTCTATTCCGCCGACGCTTTACGGCCTGCATGAGCCGCGTCCGAGCCTGGAAAAAGACGATGAGCAGGAAGTGTTCTACACCACGGCGGTGACGCCAGATATGGCTAACGGCCACCTGAATAATTCGCATCCGGTAACGCTGGAAGGCGGCGAGTACGTGATGTTCACGTATGAAGGTTTGGGTACGGGGCTACAGGAATTTATCCTCACGCTTTACGGCACCTGCATGCCAATGCTCAACCTGACCCGACGTAAGGGCCTGGATATCGAACGTTTCTTCCCGCAGGATGAAGCGCGGGACCAGGAGCCGCCAATTCAATTGCGCTGCGAATACCTGATCCCAATTCGTCGTTAACGCTGCAGTTCGTCTAACGCAGGGGCGTCCAGATGTGAGACGTCGCCTGCGGTTTCCACCACCCATCCCGATGCCAGCCAGGCACTCTGCTGGTGATCAACTCGTGAAATAGAGCAGTTACGCAGACGTAAACGGCGCTCCGCATAGGCGGGAAGGCCAAGAATGGTGCTCACCAGGCAACCCAGCGCGATACCGTGGCTGACCAGCAGCGGACGACTTCCCGGCGGCAGTTCCAGACAGCTTTGCAGCGCGCTGTGCATACGCTCGCTCAGCTCCTGCATCGACTCCCCTTCCGGGATACGGCCATCCGGCGTACCGTTGACCAGTTGACGACGCCACGCTTCTTCTTCCGCCGTTAACGTATCGATATGGCGCTGTTCCAGCACGCCCATATTCAGCTCACGCAGACGCGAGTCGGCGATCACTTCGCAACCACAGGCATCAGCGATGATCTCTGCGGTACGACGGGTACGGCCCAGATCGCTGGTAATGATATGGGTGATCCCCAGTGAGCGAACGCGATCGCCCACTTGCTTTGCCTGATCTTCACCTTTCTGGGTGAGCGGACTATCAGACTGGCCCTGAATACGCCGTTCGGCGTTCCACTGCGTTTCGCCATGGCGAACAAGGTATACCTGTAACATGTCTTTCTTCCGTATACTGCGGTGATGTTAAATCTTATGAGTTGTTCTGATTATGCACAATGTTGTCACAGCTACCACCAATCCTGCCAAAATTCAGGCAATTCTTGCTGCATTTGAGCTGATCTACGGTGAAGGATCCTGCCATATCGACGCTATCTCCGTCGATACCGGTGTGCCTGAACAGCCGATTGGCAGTGAAGAAACGCGCGCTGGCGCACGAAATCGCGTGGAGAATGCCCGTGCTGTACGCCCGAATGCCGATTTTTGGGTGGCGATTGAAGCGGGTATTGATGAAGGCAGTACCTTCAGTTGGGTGGTCATTGAGAGCGCAGATCAGCGCGGCGAAGCGCGTTCCGCTACCTTGCCGTTGCCGGAAGTGATTCTGGAAAAAGTGCGTGAAGGGGAAGAACTCGGCCCGGTCATGTCGCATTACACCGGGATCGATAAAATTGGCCGTAAGGAAGGGGCAATTGGCGTGTTCACCAAAGGCGCCCTGACGCGCAGCAGCGTTTATCATCAGGCGGTGGTGTTAGCGTTAAGCCCGTTCCATAACGCGATTTACGGACAACGCGGGTAAGTTTGCCGGATGGCGGCTGGCGCCTTATCCGGCCTACGGTGAGATTGTGCGTTTTTGCCGGATGGCGGCTGGCGCCTTATCCGGCCTACGGTGAGATTGTGCGTTTTTGCCGGATGGCGGCTGGCGCCTTATCCGGCCTACGGATCGTCGTAGGCCTGATAAGCGTAGCGCCATCAGGCGTTGTTCACCGTTTTCGGCAGCGTCTGCTCCAGCCACTGGCGCAATTCGGCAGGGGCCGATTTCAGGCTGTTCGAACCGCGCGTAATGGTGGCAATGCCTGCGCCCAGCTCTGACTTCAGCTCGCGCTGACTCATCTCACCGCGCAGCAGTTCTTCAATAATGCGCACGCGCGTGCCCAGCGCTTCGCGCTCGTCAGGCGTCATGATCAAGTCGAGTAAAGGCAGTGCGTGCTCGTCAGCATAGGCCAGACGCAGCAGCTCAACAAAGCGAAGCCACTCCTGATGTCGCTGTTCCGCGACGGAGGCTGAATAAGGGGATTGTTGGGTCATAGTATGCCGCCATGTTATGGCGGATGGCGCAGGGCCATCCGCTGTATGTACTCTTCAACGAGTACAGCATAACATAGTCACTGCCGATCAGTAACGGCGTTGCCACTCGCTATCGCTAAAGATCGCCTCTTTTTCGCCCATAAAGTGACGATAGTACGCGTCATACGCCAGCACGTTCTTCACATAGCCACGCGTTTCGGAGAACGGAATGCTCTCAACAAACGCGACGGGGTCGATACGCCCGGCGCTGTTGCCAAGCCAGGTGCGCACGCGCCCCGGACCGGCGTTGTACGCGGCGGAAGAGAAGATACGGTTGTTACCAAACTGCTGGTAAACGTATTGCAGATAGCTGGTACCGATGTTGATGTTGGTTTCCGGGTCCAGCAACTGGTTCTGATTGCTGTAGCCAGGGATGTTAAACATCTGCACCGTGTGCGTCGCCGTACCCGGCATGATTTGCATCAGGCCGCTCGCCCCCACAGGGGATTTCACTTTCGGGTTCCACGCGCTTTCCTGACGTGCAATCGCCATCGCATAGCTTTGCGGAATGTCTTTACCGGCGGTGTAACGCACAAAGAGATCGTTATAGGCAGGCGGGAAACGCTCTTGCAAATTATCCCACAGCTTGCCTGCGATGGTCGCCTGTACGCTGAGATCCCACCAGCGTTGGTCAAACGCGTAGCGCGCTAACTGGGCCTGCTCGTTCTTCGTGCGGCTGCTGACCAGGTTCGCCCATTCGCTGCGCGCGGTGTTATCCATATCCCAGTACATCAGTTCACGCACGCGCGCCATTTCCGGGCCGTTCACCAGCAGCGGCGAAACGGTGCCCTGCGGGCCTTCGATGCGCAAGGTGTAATCTTCCCCCAAACGCTGCGCCGCCACCATCGGGTAGAAACCGCGCTGCGTCATTAAGGATTTGAAGATCTCTTTCGCTTCGTCATCGCGCCCGCGCTCCATCAGCAGGTCAGCCTGCCAGTAGCGCCATTCATCTTTCTCTTTGGCATCCATCGGCAGACGCGCCAGCCAGGTATTCAACCCACGGCGATCGCCGGTGCCCAGCGCCATACGGACACGGCGCTCTATCAGAGACGTCGATTGAGAACGCATGATCGCGTCGTCGCGCCATTTCTCCTGCTCAGAAGTGACGTCAGTGCCCATCAAACGCCAGGCGACGATATCGCGCAGCTCCTGGGTTTGATCGTCATTAAGCTGCTGCGCCTGCACCAGCGACGGGATCATCAGACGCGCGTTTTCCGCATCCTGACGCGCGACGCTGGTAAACGCCACCGCCGCCACCGAGCGGGTAAAATCGGTCGCGCCCGTGGTGCGCGCAAAGGTCAGCACGTTATTGGGATTGTTCGCAAGGTCGGTCACCGCCTGCGAAATGGTTTGATAGTCCGGCGGCATCTGCGAGGCCAGCGCTTTGACCAGCGAAGTATTACCCGCGTTCATCGCCAGTCGAATTCGTTCGAGATATGCGAGCGGGTCCTGCGTACCGGACGAACGCCAGGCGCTGAACAGTTTGTCGCAGGCATTTGGCTGGCTTTTCCCCGTCAGCCACAGTTCTTTCGCACCGTCCCAGGCCTGCTGGGTTTCGCCAACATTATATTTGGCGTAGTAATAGTTACACTGCGCTTCGGTGGTACCGGGTTTGTCCGGGCTGAAGGCCAGCAAGCCGCGCCAGTCTTCGCGTCGCGCCAGTTCGTTTACAAAGCGATTTTTGAGCGTCCGCGCCGGCGGCAGCGTCGGGTTATCGCGCACAAAGTTAGTGACGGTAACGGCTGGCGTGTTCATCAAATCGCCGGAGATCTGACGATATTCCAGGTAAGGATAAAGCGGGTATTCCCGCAAGGTTGGCATCAACTGGCCCACGACATCCATCTGTCGGTTATCCCAGGCCTGCTTAATCTGCGAATAGCGACTGCGCTGTTCGTCCAGTGAATCCGCGTGAGCCAGGTTGTTAAGTGACAACAGGCAAACACTGGCCGCTAACACGCGCCACGCCATGGGTTTGGCTTTTTTCACACGATCTTCCTCTAATCAATCACATGTTGCAGCTTCATGCCGCGTATAAGATATCTATTTCATGCTAACCACACATGAGGCAACGCGCCACGTTCTGGACACATTTTTACGCTTTTATCGCGTTAACCGCCTCGCTGGGATTAACGAACGAAAAAGGCTACACTTCGGCTTTGTATACTTACCATCAAAATAAAAGAGGCGAAGTCCAACGTGGCTCAATTCGTTTATACCATGCATCGTGTCGGCAAAGTGGTTCCGCCGAAACGTCATATTCTGAAAAACATCTCACTGAGCTTCTTCCCTGGCGCAAAAATCGGTGTACTGGGCCTGAACGGCGCCGGTAAATCTACGCTGCTGCGCATCATGGCCGGTATCGATACCGACATCGAAGGTGAAGCACGTCCGCAGCCAGGTCTGAAGATTGGTTACCTGCCGCAGGAACCTCAGTTAAACCCGGAACATACCGTTCGCGAATCCGTTGAAGAAGCGGTTGCCGAAGTGGTTAACGCGCTGAAAGGTCTGGACGAAGTCTACGCCAAATATGCCGAGCCGGATGCCGACTTCGATAAACTCGCCGCTCAGCAGGGCAAGTTTGAAGAAATCATTCAGGCGCATGATGGCCATAACCTGAACGTTCAGCTGGAACGCGCCGCCGATGCGCTGCGTCTGCCAGACTGGGATGCCAAAATCGCCAATCTTTCCGGTGGTGAACGTCGCCGCGTCGCGCTGTGCCGCCTGCTGCTGGAAAAACCAGACATGCTGCTGCTCGACGAACCGACTAACCACCTGGATGCGGAATCCGTCGCGTGGCTGGAACGCTTCCTGCACGATTTCGAAGGCACCGTTGTGGCGATTACCCACGACCGTTACTTCCTCGATAACGTGGCGGGCTGGATTCTGGAACTTGACCGTGGTGAAGGTATTCCATGGGAAGGCAACTACTCCTCCTGGCTGGAGCAGAAAGATCAGCGTCTGGCGCAGGAAGCTTCTCAGGAAGCGGCGCGTCGTAAGTCTATCGAGAAAGAGCTGGAGTGGGTACGTCAGGGCGCGAAAGGCCGTCAGTCTAAAGGCAAAGCGCGTCTGGCGCGTTTCGAAGAACTTAACAACGTTGAGTACCAGAAACGTAACGAAACCAACGAACTGTTTATTCCGCCTGGAGCACGTCTGGGGGATAAAGTGGTGGAAGTCAGCAATCTGCGTAAATCCTACGGCGATCGCGTACTGATTGACGACCTGACTTTCTCGGTACCGAAAGGTGCAATTGTCGGTATCATCGGCCCGAACGGCGCGGGTAAATCGACGCTGTTCCGCATGATGTCTGGTCAGGAACAGCCAGATAGCGGTTCTATCACGCTGGGTGATACCGTGAAACTGGCGTCCGTTGATCAGTTCCGTGACGCGATGGATAACAGCAAAACCGTGTGGGAAGAAGTCTCTGGCGGGCTGGATATCATGAAGATCGGCAACACCGAGATGCCAAGCCGCGCGTACGTTGGCCGCTTTAACTTTAAAGGTGTTGACCAGGGCAAACGCGTGGGCGAGCTGTCCGGCGGTGAGCGCGGTCGTCTGCACCTGGCGAAACTGTTGCAGGTAGGCGGCAACGTTCTGCTGCTCGATGAACCGACCAACGACCTGGATATCGAAACCCTGCGCGCGCTGGAAAACGCCCTGCTGGAATTCCCGGGCTGCGCGATGGTTATCTCGCACGACCGTTGGTTCCTCGACCGTATCGCCACCCACATTCTGGATTACCAGGATGAAGGTAAAGTGGAATTCTTCGAAGGTAACTTTACCGAATACGAAGAGTACAAGAAACGCACGCTGGGCGCAGATGCGCTGGAGCCGAAGCGTATCAAGTACAAGCGTATTGCGAAGTAATAACATCATCGTAGGCCGGGCAAGCGTTAGCGCCCCCGGCTTTTTGCAGACTCAATAACGCCTGTAAAAAATGCCGGATGGCGCTGCGCTTATCCGGCCTACATTTTTTGCAAACACATACATTTCACGAATAAAAATATAATTTAAATTCATTAAATCTTTAATATCCACAAACCCAATAAATAGATCCCCAATCTAATCCACACCTCAAATATCATTACAAACATTCATTGCAATTTTAGAATAACAAGATTGAGATGCCAGATGGTCTATGCTACAAATAGCGCCACCGAAAGGAATTGCGCCATATATTCAGCTAATCTAGCTTAGCGAGTTAATCATTCGCGCCAGCTATATCCAGCATGCGTTAAAACCATTCACCATCGACATTAACAAAGGATTGATATGTCTATTATTTATAATTCCCACTGTTATTCCCAACGTCCTTACTATTAATTATTTATTTGACGAATATATTTTTAATTAAATCGCGTTCGGAATTATGAAAACTAATCACGTGTTTATTACTCATCTCTTTCAGCGTCTGAAAACTTGTCGACAGTGTGTCTGCGCGCTACCGTTCCAGCGCTATCTTGCGCATATTTTTATTACCGCGCCGATGGCGCTGCTGTTGATTTATCTGTTCATTTTTAGCCAGCCGCGTTACATGAGCGAATCCAAAGTTGCCGTCAAACGCCCCAATGAAATTGACAGTTCGAGCCTGAACGTTGGCCTGCTACTGGGGGCCTCTAACCCATCATCGGCGGAAGATTCCCTCTATTTAAAAGAGTACATCAACTCGCCCGATATGCTGATGGCGCTGGATAAACGTCTTAATTTCCATCAGGCATTCAGCCAAAGCGGGTGGGATTTCTTTTTCCATCTGCCGGATGACGCCACAACGGAAGAGTTTCTCGATTACTACCGCAGTCGGATTTCCATCGCTTATGACGAAAAATCGGGCCTGCTGGATATTCAAACGCAGGGCTTCACGCCCGAGTTTGCTCAGGCTTTTAACCACGCGGTGCTGAAAGAGTCCGAGCGCTTTATCAACGAGCTTTCCCACCGTATTTCGCGTGAGCAGATGCAGTTTGCAGAAGAAGAGCTACACCAAACCCGCCAGCGTCTGAACGAGAGCAAAAAGCAGTTGCTTGCTTATCAGAATAAAAACAACGTGCTCGACCCCGCGGCCTCTGCCGAAGCCGCCACTACGCTTGTGAATACGCTGATTGCCAAAAAAATCGAGATGGAAGCTGACCTGCGCAACCTGCTGACCTATTTACGCGCCGACGCGCCGCAGGTGGTCAGCACCAAAAATGCCATTAAAGCGTTGCAGGCACAGATCGATGAAGAGCAAAGCAAAATCACCGCGCCGGAAGGGAAAAAGCTCAACAGCATGGCGGTCGATTTCGAAGAGATAAAAGGCACCGTGGCCTTTGATACCGACCTTTACGCTCTGGCGCTGAAAGCCCTTGAGAAAACGCGCATGGAAAGCGCGCGCAAGCTGAAAACCTTGTCGGTTATCAGTTCGCCACAGCGCCCGGAAGAGTCGTCGTTCCCGAATATTCCTTATTTATTAATCAGCTGGTTACTGGTGTGCGGCCTGCTGTTTGGTACTGCCAAACTGCTGCTGGGCATTATTGAAGACCATAGAGACTGACGGCCTGAGCCATTTTTAACAGAGTGCATTATGAAATTAGCTAAATCCGTATTTCTGCTCGCTTTACTTCACGCCGGGCAGGCGCTCGCGACAGGCGTCACCGCCGACCCGGAACTGACCGGCGCCGCACCGTTATCACCGCTCATCAGCGGGCAAAGGTCACCTGCGGTGAACAACGGTTTTGATAACACGCCGCCGATGATAGAAGCGCCGGCGTTAAGCCGCATGTTCGGCGCGCAGTTGTTTAACGGCACCAGCGCCGACAGTGGTACCAGCATCGGATTCAACCCGAGCTATGTTGTTTCGCTGGGCGATACCATTCAGGTGCGTCTGTGGGGCGCGTTTAACTTTGACGGCGCGCTGCCGGTCGACCCGAAAGGCAACATCTTTGTACCGAATATCGGGCCGCTGAAAGTGGCTGGCGTACCGAACGGGCAACTTAATGGCCTGGTGACCGCGAAGGTCAAAGAGGTTTATCAGTCTAACGTTAACGTCTATGCCTCGCTGTTGCAGGCGCAGCCGGTGAAAGTGTTCGTGACCGGCTATGTCAAAAACCCCGGCCTGTACGGCGGCGTGGCGTCCGATTCGCTGCTCTCTTACCTGAGTAAAGCGGGCGGCGTAGACAGCGAGCGCGGCAGCTATGTCGACATCACCATCAAGCGCGGCAAATCGACGCGTTCGCACGTCAACCTGTATGACTTCCTGCTCAACGGCACGCTGAATCTGTCGCAGTTTTCGGACGGCGATACCATCGTAGTCGGCCCGCGTAAATATACCTTCAGCGTGGATGGCGACGTCTATAACAGCTACGACTTCGAATTCGCCAGCAGCGCCATTTCGGTGGATGAAGCGCTGAGCTGGGCGCGGCCAAAACCGGGCGCAACCCACTTCACCATCGTCCGCCAGCAGGGCACGGTAAAACGCACGGAATATTATCCGTTGAGCGGCGCCGCGGGCCGCACGTTGCAGGATGGCGACAAACTGATCGTCAGTTCTGACCGCTACGCCGGCACCATTCAGGTGCGCATCGAAGGCGCTCATTCCGGCGAACACGCGCTGGTGCTGCCTTATGGCGCAAGCATGAAACAGGTGCTCACACAGCTGCGCCCGAACAGCATGTCGCAGATGAATAGCATTCAGCTTTATCGCCACTCTGTCGCCATCCGGCAAAAAGAGATGCTTAACCTTGAGCTGCAAAAGCTGGAGCAGGCGTCACTCTCTTCGCAATCGTCCACTCAGGAAGAAGCGCAGCTTCGTATGCAGGAAGCGCAGCTGGTCAGCCGTTTTGTGGCGAAAGCGCGTCAGGTGGTGCCAAAAGGCCAGGTGGTGCTGAACGAGAAAAATATCGATTCCGTTCTACTGGAAGATGGCGACGTCATCAGCATTCCGGAGAAAACGTCGCTGGTGATGGTACACGGCGAAGTGCTGTTCCCGAACGCCATCAGTTGGGAAGAGAAGCTTGACGCTGACGATTACATCGAGAAATGCGGCGGTCTGACGCAGAAATCCGGTCAGTCGAAAATCATCGTGATTCATCAGGACGGTTCTGCGGTGGATGCTGACGATGTCGGCGCGCTGGCGGCAGGGGATGAAATTATGGTGCTGCCGAAGTACGAGTCGAAAAACATCGAAGTGACGCGCGGCATCTCCACCATTCTTTATCAACTGGCGGTGGCGGCGAAAGTCATTCTGGATATCTAACGCACGAATGCAGGGAGCATTATGATCGGCGTCTATTCCTCGGGGATTTGGAAAATCCCCCATCTGAGTCAGCTACTCGGCAAGCCCTGCCGCAAGCTGTCTGTTAGCGGTGCCATTCCCGGCGACATCTCCGCCGTCGCCGTCTGGGGAATGAAAGACAACACCACGCTGCCCGCCGCCAAAGCGCGGGCGGCGGATTTACCGCTGCTGCGCCTGGAAGATGGCTTTATTCGCTCGCTCGGGCTGGGCGTGAATGGCCACCCGCCGCTCTCTATCGTGGTTGACGATCTTGGCATTTACTACGACGCCAGCCGCCCGAGCAGGCTGGAGCGGCTCATCCATAAAGAGCGGGAAGAAAACACCCACGCAGCAGAGGCGCAGTCGGCCATCGATTTGATCGTGAGCGGCGATTTATCGAAGTACAACCACGCCCTGCCCTTCCCCGCTGCCGCGCATGATAAGCCGATTGTGCTGGTCATCGACCAGACGTACGGTGATGTGTCGATTACCCTGGGCGGTGGATCGGCGCAAAGCTTTAGCAATATGCTGACCGCCGCCTGTGAAGAGAACCCGGACGCCGAGATTTGGGTTAAAACGCATCCCGACGTATTGAGCGGGAAAAAGCAGGGTTATCTTACCGAGCGCTTCAACGACCCGCGCATTCGTCTGCTGGCGCAGGACGTTAGCCCGCAGTCGCTGCTGCGCTGTGCGAGCCGCGTTTATACCGTCACCTCGCAATACGGCATTGAGGCGCTGATGGCCGGGAAACCGGTAACCTGCTTTGGCCTGCCGTGGTATGCCGGATGGGGGCTGACGGAGGATCGCCATCCGCTGGCTGAGTCATTAACCGGCAGGCGCGGACAGGCAACGCTGCTGCAACTGATTGGTGCGGCGCTGCTGCGCTATCCGCGCTATCTCGATCCCTACTCTCATAAACGCGGCACACTTTTCGACGTGCTGCACGCGCTCCAGTTGCAACGCCAGCATATGATTTCGCGCAGCGGCCACCTGTGGGTTCCCGGCCTGACGTTGTGGAAGAGCGCCATCATGAAAACCTTCCTCAAAACGCCAGAAAACACGCTGAATTTTGATAAGAAATCACACGCCGCCACCGCCTGCGTGGTGTGGGGCGTGAACGGCGAAGCCAAATTCAGCCAGGCGGCACATGCGCAGAACCTGCCCGTTTGGCGGATGGAAGACGGTTTTCTGCGCTCAAGCGGGCTGGGTTCCGACCTGCACATGCCGCTGTCGCTGGTACTGGATAAAACGGGGATTTACTACGATGCCCGCCGCGCCAGCGACCTGGAAACATTGCTCAACCACTCCATGCTGCGTGGCGATGAACGCGAGCGCGCGCTGGCGCTTCAGCAGACGCTGGTCAGCAACAAACTGAGTAAATATAACCTCGGTAAAGTGTGGCAACGGCCCGAGGCCGCCGACGGCAAACGCCTGCTGCTGGTGCCCGGCCAGGTAGAGAACGACGCATCCATCGCCACGGGCACCATCGATATTCAAAGTAACCTGGCGCTGCTGCGTACCGTGCGCGAGCGTAACCCATCGGCGTACATCGTCTATAAGCCGCACCCCGACGTGCTGGCAGGCAATCGCCCCGGCCACATCGATGCCGACGAGATGGCCCGCCTGGCGGACTGCGTCGCCACGGATGCCGACATTATCGACTGCATTACCGCCTGCGATGAACTGCACACCATGACCTCGCTTTCCGGGTTTGAAGCGCTGATGCATGGCAAAACCGTGTACTGCTACGGCCTGCCGTTTTACGCGGGCTGGGGGTTAACCCACGACGAACATACCTGCGCACGGCGCAACCGCATGCTCACCCTGGCAGATCTGATCTATCAGACGCTGATTGTTTACCCCACCTACATCCACCCGCAGGAGAAGCGCGTGCTTCCGGTGGAAGAGGCGGCGGTGTGGCTGATGGAGCAGACAAGGCCAGAAACGATCGCGAGGAAAAAAGCCGGACGCATCACGCGATGGATGCGCAAGGGCGTGAATCTTTATCGGGTGAAATTTAATTAATTAGCGAGGGCTGCGGCATGGACAGCACAGCAATGAGCAAATTACTGGCGGGTAAGCGCTATCTGCTTTTACAGGGGCCGATGGGGCCGTTCTTTGCCGACCTGGCCGACTGGCTGGAGAGCAAAGGCCGCGAAGCGATGAACGTGGTCTTTAACGGCGGCGATCGCTTTTACTGTCGGCATCGCCCGATGCTGCAATATGACCAAACGCCCGAGCATTTTGCCCACTGGCTGAAAGAGACATGGAAAACCTATCCCTTTGATACGTTGGTCTGTTTTGGTGATTGCCGACCGCTGCACCAGGCTGCCCGTCAATGGGCGCAGGCCAAAGGGCTGCGTTTTCTGGCGTTTGAAGAGGGCTACCTGCGTCCGCACTTTATTACGCTTGAAGAGGGCGGCGTCAACGCCTACTCCTCCCTGCCCCGCGACCCGGAGTTTTATCGCCATCTGCCCGAACTGCCGCCGCGTAATATCCAGCCGCTAAAGCCCTCAACCCGCTTACGCTACTGGCACGCGACGTGGTACTACCTGGAAGGCTGGTTTCATCGCCACGACTACCCGCTATATCGACACCACAAGTCTTTCTCACCGTGGTATGAGATGCGCTGCTGGGTCCGCGCCTGGCGGCGCAAGCACTGGTATGCATTTAAAGAGCGCGACGTTCTTCCCCGGTTGCAGACACAGCTGGATAAACGTTATTACCTCGCGATTTTACAGGTGTACAACGACAGCCAGATCCGCAACCACAGTGGGTATGCCGACGTGCGCGATTATATTAATGACGTAATGTACTCCTTTGCCACCAAAGCGCCTGCGACCAAGTTTTTGGTGTTCAAGCACCACCCGATGGATCGCGGCCATCGCTTATACCGCCCGTTAATCAATAAGCTCAGTAAGAAATACGGTATTCGCAACCGGGTGCTGTACGTGCACGACCTCCCGATGCCGGAGATGCTGAAGCACGCCAAAGCGGTGGTGACGATTAACAGTACGGCGGGCCTGTCGGCGTTGATTCATAACAAGCCGCTGAAGGTGATGGGCGATGCCCTGTACGATATGAAAGGCTTAACGTATCAGGGGCATCTGCATCAATTCTGGACGGCAGATTTTCAGCCGGATATGGGGTTGCTGGCGATCTTCCGCAGTTATCTGCTGGAGACTACGCAGATAAATGCGGTGTTTTATTCCAAAAAATATTGGAGTCAAAATATTCAAGATAAAGCTGAAAATCCAACAATGTCTAAAAGTGGATACAATATAAAGTTAAAATAACTAAAAAATTCTATTTAATATGTGTTTCTCCAACACATCATATCCTCTATCGTTTGGGTGGATTGTTCCATTATTATGGATGCAATGCTCAATATCGCTTTCAATACCGGGTATTTCTAATATATTGTCGAAATATCTATTTTTTATTTCAGAATAGTTCCAAACTGGATGTCGATACTGATTATCGAAAACATACCTCCCAAGTTTTTTGTTTTCGTACTCCCTTCCCATAAGGCACCAAAAAATGAACTTTATCTTACCCCTATATTTTAAAACAAGCTCATCTAAAATATTTAACGCCATTTTATAAAGTTCATTATCACTATCCGAACTAATTTTATTTTTTGATATGAATAGTGGATCAAGAGAAATTTCGCCATTAGAATTTAAGATAACGTTACCAATTCTGAAATCAGGAACAAAAAGTACAACATCACCCAAACCATTACCTATGTAGAAATCGATTAAATTAACCAACCTCTTTGAATACAAAGACAAGCCATTGACTCCATGCATTAAAAATTCAGGCTGCTTCCGTTTACCACTATTTACTAATGATTGCCATATATCTACATGTGATGGGCCTAATACTAACTTTTCGAACGATTTAATACTACATTCATTAGTGTATGAATTCACATAATATTTCTCTAATCTAACTTTATTTTCCTTTTTATCAGCTAACCTTGCCAGAATACTATCCACATCTGAATAATCAGCGGATTGTTCTAAACAATTTAAATCAGATAAGAACCAATTCGATTTCTTAATTTTTTTGATTACATCCTCTGAAAATCTATATTTTATTATTTGAGCTGGATTTCCAGCAACAATAGCATATGGAGGAACATCAGTATCAACAACCGAATTCGGATAAATTATAGCCCCATCGCCTATAGAAACACCCGCAGAAATGATACTTCCCTGGTGAACCCTTACGTCATTCCCAATATAAGTTAGGTTTTGTTTGTCATAATAAAATCGATTAGCTTTTAATGCCTTATAGGATTCAGTGTCTATATAACCTTCCGCATAAGCAAAATAATGATTACTAAAAATATTGCATTCTGCGATCCTAAAGCCAACCGTCACATTCGAGTCAATACGAGAATAGCGACCAACGATAGCATTCCAAATGTTGGAACCAGAATTTAAGTGAGTATATGCACCAATAAAGAAAAACCCCCTTAACCTCCAGCATTCTATTTTTGAATAGCGCTCAATCAATCCGTAACCCAATATATTATTCTTAAGATTCTTGTTTAGTTCATTCATTTCTCTAAGCCATTTATTGATCTTAACCATAAAATACAAAAGTTAAAGAGTTAAATCGTCATCATTTAAATGATAACCTTCCAACCTTATTAAGCATAATTGATTTTGAATCATTAAAAAAAGCTTCAGGATTATTTATTAACTTCAACTTTTTCGAACCACTTACAAATGGTTTACACAATGATATTGAAATAGCGCCAATCAAGGTCAATTCTCTTTTAGTAATTACATTACGATTTATTTTTTCCTTTTTAATTACAACCTCATTCTCTTTCCCTCCATCCTCTTTAGTCTTTTTCAACTCAGCATTTTTTTCGCTCAACTCTACTTTTGATAAACTCACTTTTTTGTTATTGACATTCAAATTCAAATGCCAATTTAAATAACTTTCACTAGAGAACGCTGAATCAGAAATACGATCCCCACTAACAAACGTTTTATTATCTATATTTAAAACTGACACATTTATATTTTTATATCCATGAGATTTTCTATCAGAAAACTCTCTAATTTCATCATCGGCAGTAAACCAGCTATATTTTCTAAAAAACAACCAAGTAAAAAATTTATTTAAACGGTATAAATCTCTTCCTGAAAACAAATCAGAGATATCATTTTTGCTTATTTCTTCCGAAACCTCTAGCAATGACTTTTTGTGCGTAGAGAACTTACCCTCGCATCCGTAATATGCATTACCTATATTAAACAGCGGCTTATTGTGTGCCAATGCAAGTAATCCAACCCCTGAGTTATAAAGGGCCACGCAGTCCGAAATTTCAATTAAAGCATGAATGTTATCTTTTTGATTGGCAATAACAGCATTTGCATAATTATTAGCCCAACTCATATCATATTTGCTTAATGGATGTTCTTTTATTATAAAGATAACATCCGGAAATTTAGCTATTGCCTCCTGAATCCCGTCCTCATATACACTATAGCTAGTATACCCATCTGTAAAATAATTTACAGCCATATCATCCCTAAGCTGTAAAGGAATAAACACTTTTTTCTTGTCAGTCATTCTGAGTAATGCATTTTTATTCCATGTAATATCATAATCATCCATCGCTTCTAGTGAATATTTACCTGTGGTAAGATCATCTATTAAATTTTTAGAACTATTTAATTCTTCATCACTAAAATCAATGCTATCGAGATCATTGTATATTCTTTTATATTCAGGATCACCATATGCAACCTCATCAGAAAAATAAATTGAATTAGGAAGCCCTCCTCGTTCAATCACCGTTACTTGAACACCAAGCCTTTTCGCAACCTCAATGACTCCCCTAAATGAAACGTGACTTTTCATGTAAGGGTTAAAAATGAACACTCGCTCAACTTCTTTTTTCTCAATTTTACGCATAGCCTCAGAAATTGAACCATCATCTTTATCAGACAGCACATCAAGGCTATAACCGGCCATTCTTAATGGTAAAAAATAACCCCACTGAGATTTATCACTGAATATACACAGTGCTTTTTTATTTCTGTTGATATAATCGACTTCTAATAACTCTGAGTCAGATGTTGAATGCTTACTCAATACAGCATTAAAGCGCTCACGTTTCCAATCATTGGATTGAGTCCAATATCCTTTATCAGATGGTTTTTCATGCCATAAATGAAAAGCTTTCAGTCCTAAAAGTTCACAAGGTAAAGTAAATGCCTCAAGATAGCGTCTAAAACCAAGATAATCTTTTTGTCCCCAGAAGGAAGATTTCAATGGGCCGTAGAAATCTTTTTCAAGAGATCCAGAGATAGGTATGTTTGATGTCAACTTGGCTAAACGAATTAAGAATTCAAAATCCTCAGATCCATGTCCTCGAAATTCATCACAATAACCTCCAGACATATCAAACATTTTCCTATGTAAAAAAATGCTATTACTGTATGGAGCTACAAATTCAAATACATCACCAAATTTAGATGCCAAACAATTTGTTTCCCATTTACCAATCAATTGATCCTTTGCTTTTAAGTTATCAAGAGATTCAAATAAAACGGTAGCCGATTCATTTACATGATAGATCGGCATCGTAAGAACCTTTAATGGATTTCTAGTAAGACCCAGTCTATTTGCCAATGATGAGAGCCTGATTATAAAATCGCGTTCATAAACATAATCAATGTCAGCAAGCAATAAAAAATCAGTTTTCAAATTTTGGAAGCAAATATTTCTAGCTTTTGCCAAAGAAAATGTATCATAATCATCAACAAAAATGTACTCACCCGAGTTATTATGACACAGTTCTTTTATTCTTGATGAGTATTCAAGTTTAGAACCAAAATCAACAATCATTACATTTGGTTTAGGGGAGTAAAAGGTTAAGGCAAATTCAATTCTATCCAAGACCCATGGATTTATATCACTACACCTTACCGCATAACAAATAGTTATATCATCAGGCTTAACCTCGTATTCTGATGAGGCAGATAAAATTGTGCTAGAAAAATGATTTTTGGATAACAACATGATTATTCACCAATTATATAATTACTAAAAACTAGGTTTATTAACACCCAGCCTCATGAGATAAATACAACGCAACAGCCCGTTCAACATCTTGAAAATAATAAACAATATTATTTCTATCTATAAACAGCGCCACATCGCAAAACTCCTTCAACGAATTCAAACTGTGCGACACCATCAAAAAGCTCGCTTCCTTATGCCGCTCTTTAAACAGCTCCGCACACTTCTGCTTAAACCGGGCATCCCCCACCGCCGTCACTTCATCCACCAGGTAATAATCAAACTTGAACGCCATGCTTAAGCCAAATCCCAGACGCGACTTCATCCCGGAAGAATAGGTTTTAATCGGCATATCAAAGTATTTCCCCAGCTCGGCAAACTCTTCGACAAAAGCGACCTTCTCTTTCAGCTCATCGCGGGTTGCATACAGGCGCGCGACAAACTTCACGTTCTCGCGCCCGGTCAGGCTGCCCTGAAAACCGCCCGCCAGCCCGACGGGCCAGGAGATGCTGCTGTCAGTGATAATTCGCCCACTGTCGGGGCGGTCAATGCCGCCAATCATGCGCAGCAGCGTCGATTTCCCCGCACCGTTGCGGCCAATGATCGCCACACTTTTCCCGCTCGGCAGTTCGATATTGAGATCTTTAAAAACGTAATGCCGCCCCTGCGGCGTGGGGTAGGATTTAGACAGGTTCTCGATACGGATCATGATGTGAGCATCGCCTCTTCGTTACGGCGATACACCGCCAGCCCAAGAAACAGCACTACCAGCGTACATAGCGCCAGATACGGCAGGTTTACGCCCTCGCTAACGTAGTTCGCCACTACGCATTCACGGCTCAGTTCGACGATGTGCACAATCGGGTTCCACAGCAGATACGGCCAGTAATCGCGCGGAATGGCATGCAGGGGAAACATTATGCAGGAGACAAAATAGAGCGGCTTTATCAGGATCGGTAAAAACTTCTCCGTCTCCGGGAAGGCATTCCCAACCACCATAAAGATGAGCCCCACGCCGCAGGAGAAAATCACCAGCAACAGCCAGGTGAGGATGAGCGTCACCAGACGGGTAACCGCAAAATCTTCCCCGGCAAAGCCGACGATAGCCATCAGCACAATGTACACGCAGCCGTAAATCAGGCTTTCAAGCAACGCGCGGGCAATGATGGTGTCGACCGGCCTGACGGGGCGATAGTTGAACAGCCCCTGGTTGGCCTCGATGGCGCCAATCGAACGCGTCGTAATATTGCTGAAAAGAAAGTACGGGATGATGCCGTTAATCAGAAATACCGGGAAAGAGATATCCGGCATCGTGCGATGCATAATAAAACCGAATACTGCCAGCATCACCAGCATATGCGCCGCCGGTTCCAGCACCGCCCAAAAATAGCCTAAACGGTATTTCCCGAATCGGGTTTTAATCTCACGCAGGAAGAGCGCGCTAACGGCGGCTCGTTGAACTTCAATACCACTTCTGGCCATGGTTTATCCGATAGTTGAATCAGGCACGCTACCGCCCCTGGCTTCAGGCTGCCAGAGCGCCGGTAATCATTAAAAGTGTGTGAAGGGAGGTATCAGGCGGGGAATGAGTGAGAGTGCAGTAGAAATCCATTTTCCATTGCAATTAATAAATCAACATCATTCCCTTGATGTATAATTCAGGAATATCCCAACGTGCGTAATGTAGACCTAAAAAGAACAAGTTCCTATTCTATTGTGGCAATATAAACTAAATATTGATTTTAGTTTTTCTAAATAAATAAAATAGTGATGAATCGAATCTTCAATATATTAATAATATATATTTCACTCAACCAGAAGCTCGTTCAGAATTGCGTAATCTGGTTACAAACTTTCGCCACGTAAAAGTTGTTTAAAAATAGTACATGTTGCTCATTTGAGCTACAAAGAAGAAGGTATAGTGTTCACCACAGGAGTTACTAAAATGGCCGCAAATGCATTTGTTCGGGCACGCATCGATGAAGCGTTGAAAAACCAGGCGACAGAGGTGCTGGCAGAAATGGGATTAACAATTTCAGATCTGGTACGAATCACCCTGACTAAGGTTGCACGCGAAAAGACACTGCCGTTCGATTTACATATTCCCAATGAAACAACCGTAAAAGCGATAAACAACAGCGAAGCTGGCGTTGATACTCACAAAGCAAAAGATGCTGATGACTTGTTTAACAAACTGGATATCTGACTATGGAACAAAGGGAACTTGAGTACTCAGGACAATTTGAGAGAGATGTTAAGCTGGCAAAATGCGTCATAAGGATATGAATAAACTCAAAACCCTCATGACGCTCCTTATTACTAATTCCTTACCGCTTCCTGCTTTTTACAAAGACCACCCTCTACAGAGTAATTACAAAGGTTATCGTGACGCGCATATCGAACCAGATTGGATACTTATTTATAAGATGACTGACAGGCTCCTGCGATTTGAACGTACAGGAACGCATGCTGATCTTTTCTGATTCCTATAAAATAACTCAGGCAACCGGCGATAACGTTATCCCGCTTCGCCCATCAGTTGCTTCACAAGCTCAACGCAGCGCAGGAAGCGCGCATCGTAGTCCGCCTCTTCAACGTGTACGAACTCAATGTTATTTTCCTTGAGCATCGATACCAGCAGCGACTGAAACTCTTTGCGATCGACAGAGCTGCCCAGGCTGCGTAGTCCGTCGTTAATCCACGGCGTGTTGTTCTCCAGCAGGATAACCAGGTCGAAACGGTATTCATCGATCATCGCCTGCACGAAGGGATGCTCGCGGCCTTCATATTTTTTGCAGAACGCCTGGGTGCTAACAAAATCGGTATCGATAAAGGTCACCTTGTTGGCGTATTTCACCGCAAAATCAATGTACTGGGCATGGCCGAGCGCGATTTTATCGTAATCGGAATATTGCAGCGCCATCTCATCACCGCCCAGATGCGAGAAGACATAATCGCGGCCATACTCCCAGGCGCTGGAGGTATTAAAGATATTGGCGAGCTTATTCACCAGCGTCGATTTACCGCTGGATTCGCCGCCAAGAATCGCTACCGTGCGCACAAAGAACGGCTTCACTTCGGTGGGGATGTACTCCCAGTAGCGGAACGGGTTCTCACGAATCTGCCCGCCGCTGATGTTCATGAAGGTTCGCTTCGGATCGACCAGCACGGTTTTGATGCCGAGATGTTCAATATACTGCGGCGCATCCAGCTCTTCAGAGGTGTAGATAACGTCAGGTTGAATGCCCTTCTCTTCCATAAAAGCTTTCATGCCGCGGCTCCACACATCCCAACCGTGCGGGTAAGGCTCCATGCCTTCTTCATTGAAAGCGTGGATGCGAATGTTTTTCTGATATTTAAAGGTTTGCAGCAACCAACGCAGGCGGTCCGGGACGGTGGGCTGTTGCGACATGGCGCTCTGCTCAAACAGCGTGCGGTCGCGCACGTCGTCGTAACCCATGATGATATGCAGCTCGTCCACCTGACTACAGGCGCGCTGAATCAGGTAGATGTGGCCGGTATGCAGCGGGTAGAACTTACCGAAAACCACGCCAACGGTCTTTTGCAGACGCGGGAACTCCAGGCCTAGAAAGCGATGCAGCGCTTCCAGTTTCTGCGCGCTTGGGCTTTTGATTTTGGCGTTCAACAACTGACTGAGGTAGCCCTTGGTCATGCCGCTGGCGTCAGCTACCTGCTGTAGCGTGCAACCTTTCTGACGGATCGCGGTTTTAAGATAGTCGAACGATGACACAAGAGCCTCCTGCTGATGGGGTAAACGATGGTAAAGAGATCCCGGCAACGACGCCGAACTGCGCCTGATGGCGCTTCGCTTATCAGGCCTACGAATCTGGTAGGCCGGATAAGGCGTTTACGCCGCCATCCGGCAACGGCGCTGAACTGCGCCTGATGGCGCTTCGCTTATCAGGCCTACGAATCGGGTAGGCCGGATAAGGCGGTACGCCGCCATCCGGCAACGACGCCGAACTTCGCCTGATGGCGCTTCGCTTATCAGGCCTACGAAGCTGGTAGGCCGGATAAGGCGGTACGCCGCCATCCGGCAACGGCGCTGAACTGCGCCTGATGGCGCTTCGCTTATCAGGCCTACGAATCGGGTAGGCCGGATAAGGCGGTACGCCGCCATCCGGCATCGGCGCTGAATTACGCCTGATGGCGCTTCGCTTATCAGGCCTACGGATCGGGTACGCCGCCATCCGGCAACGGCGCTGAATTACGCCTGATGGCGCTTCGCTTATCAGGCCTACGGATCGGGTAGGCCGGATAAGGCGGTACGCCACCATCCGGCAACGGCGCTGAACTGCGCCTGATGGCGCTTCGCTTATCAGGCCTACGGATCGGGTAGGCCGGATAAGGCGGTACGCCGCCATCCGGCAACGGCGCTGAATTACGCCTGATGGCGCTTCGCTTATCAGGCCTACGGATCGGGTAGGCCGGATAAGGCGGTACGCCGCCATCCGGCAACGGCGCGATGTTAATTATAAGTCGTCAAAGACGTTTAGCGCATCCGCGAGTTTTTTCACGCCGAACACCTGCATGCCTTCGGGCGGTTTTTTCGGTACGTTCGCGGCTGGCACAATTGCGCGGCGGAAACCGTGTTTGGCCGCTTCGGAAATACGCTCCTGGCCGCTCGGCACCGGGCGAATTTCTCCGGCAAGGCCCACTTCACCAAACACCACGAGATCCTGCGGTAGCGGCCTGTCGCGCAGGCTGGAGACCATCGCCAGCAGCAGCGCCAGGTCGGCGCTGGTTTCGGTGACCTTCACGCCGCCAACAACGTTAACGAACACGTCTTGATCCGCCATCTGCAAACCGCCATGACGATGCAGCACCGCCAGCAGAATCGCCAGACGGTTCTGCTCAAGCCCAACAGCCACGCGACGCGGGTTCGACATCATCGAGTGATCCACCAGCGCCTGAATCTCAACCAGTAGCGGGCGCGTACCTTCCCACACCACCATCACCGAGCTGCCGGACGTCACTTCATCGCCACGGCTCAGGAAGATAGCGGATGGGTTGCTGACTTCGCGCAGACCCTGTTCGGTCATGGCGAAAACGCCCAGTTCATTCACTGCGCCAAAACGGTTTTTATGGCTGCGCAGGGTGCGGAAGCGCGAATCAGCGTCGCCATCCAGCAGCACCGAGCAGTCGATACAGTGTTCCAGCACTTTCGGGCCCGCCAGCGAGCCATCTTTGGTCACGTGGCCGACCATCACGATCGCCACACCGCGCGTTTTCGCAAAGCGCGTCAGGTAAGCGGCGGTTTCGCGCACCTGCGCCACGCTACCTGGCGACGACTGAATATCCGCCATATGCATCACCTGGATGGAGTCGATAACCATCAGCTTCGGCTGCTCTTCCTCGGCGATCATGCAAATCTGTTCGATGCTGGTTTCCGACAGCATATTTAGATTGGCCGTTGGCAGGCCGAGACGGTGCGCGCGCATCGCCACCTGCTGTAGTGATTCTTCGCCAGTGACGTACAGAGTTTTCATCTGCTCGGCGAGCTTACACAGCGTTTGCAGCAGCAGCGTTGATTTCCCGGCCCCTGGGTTACCGCCGATAAGAATCGCGCTGCCTGGCACCACGCCGCCGCCCAGTACGCGGTCAAACTCTTTAAAACCGGTTGAGAAACGCGGCAGCGCTTCCAGGCTGATATCCGACAGCTTTTGCACTTTCGACACGCCCGCGCTGCCCGCATAACCGCTTAGACGTTCATTACGCGCAACGGTTGGGGAAGCCGCCACACCACGCACTTCGGTGATGGTATTCCAGGCATGGCAGGCGCTGCACTGCCCCTGCCAGCGCGGATAATCCGCACCACATTCATTACAGACAAATGCGCGTTTTGGAGCTTTCGCCACGTTTTACCTCTTATTCCTGGTTCAGGCTGCCCGTCAGAATGCACAGCACTCCAACCAGGTCAGCGTGACGGATGGTGACTTCCGTCTGTTCGTTTACTTTCGGCTTGGCATGATAGGCGATGCCCAGCCCCGCCGCTTTGATCATCGGCAGATCGTTCGCACCATCGCCGATAGCGACGGTCTGCTCTTTCGGAATTTCATACTGCTCGGCAAGGCGCTGTAACGTATTGGCTTTATATTTCGCATCCACGATATCGCCCACCACTTCGCCCGTCAGTACACCGTCCATAATGCCCAGTTCGTTGGCGACCACGGCGGTCAGGCGCAGCTTATCGCGCAGATATTCCGCGAAGAAGGTAAAGCCGCCGGAGGCAATCGCCACTTTCCAGCCCAGCGATTCCAGCTTCAGTACCAGTTGGGTTAAGCCCGGCATTAACGGCAGGTCATCACGGACCTGGCGCAGAATATTGGCGTCCGCGCCCTTAAGCGTCGCAACGCGCTGACGCAGGCTGGCGGCAAAATCGAGCTCACCGCGCATCGCACGCTCGGTCACTTCAGAAACCAGCTCGCCGGTACCGGCCAGTTTGGCGATTTCATCAATGCATTCAATCTGAATGGCGGTAGAATCCATATCCATCACCAATAACCCAGGCGTACGCAGGTGTGGGATTTTCCCCAGCGGCGCAACATCCAGCCCGGCGTCGTGCGCCAGTTTGGTCGCGCGCGGCGTTAATGACCCGGCCAGGCGAATAACCTGATAATCTTCCACACACCAGGCAGCAACAATCACCATTGCCGCGCCCAGCTTGCGCTGATAAGAGGTTAACTGGGGTTTATCCAGCCCGCGTCCGTAGAGCAGCCAGCCGCTGCGTCCGGCGTGATAATCCAGTGGCATCACTTCATCGCCACTTAAAGAAAGCGGCAACCCAGGCCACAAGGAGACATCTTCAGGCAGGTCGCACCAGGTCAAACTGTTCGGCATTACAGCTCCACTCCACTTCATTAAGGCCAGGAAAATAACGCATGAGGCTACCTTGTAACCAGCGCTTCTGGCAACATTAAGCTGCAAATTTTCAAAGGTGGAATATGGTACGCGCAAAACTGAAATTTAGACTGCATCGCGCCGTGATTGTCCTGATATGCCTCGCACTTCTGGTGGCATTGATGCAAGGGGCGTCATGGTTCAGTCAACAACACCAGCAGCAGCGTAATCCGCAGCTTGAAGAACTGGCCCGCACGCTCGCCCGCCAGGTGGCGCTGAATCTTGCGCCGCTGGTGCGCAGCGAAACGCCAGATGAGAAAAAAGTCCGCCAGTTGCTGACGCAACTCACCGCGGAAAGCCGCATCCTTGACGCCGGGGTGTATGATGAAAAAGGCGACATGATTGCCCGCGCGGGCGAAAGCGTCGAACTGCGCGACCGACTGGCGCTGGATGGCAAAAAAGCGGGCGGCTATTTTAACCAGCAAATCGTCGAACCCATTCAGGGGAAAAATGGTCCGCTAGGCTATTTACGCCTGACGCTCGATACCCATACGCTGCCAACAGAAGCCAAACAGGTCGATAACACCACCAATATTCTGCGCCTGATGCTGCTGCTGTCGCTTGCCATTGGCGTGGTGCTCACACGCACGCTGCTACAGGGCAAACGCACCCGCTGGCAACAATCACCCTTCCTTCTCACCGCCAATAAACCGGTACAGGAAGAGGAAGAAGAGAAAAAAGAGTAGAAAGGGAACTCAATATGGCCACTTTACGCCTGCTCCTCTCAGACTCATACGACCCCTGGTTTAACCTGGCGGTTGAAGAGTGTATTTTCCGTCAGATGCCCGCCACTCAGCGCGTGCTGTTCCTCTGGCGCAACGCCGATACCGTGGTCATTGGCCGCGCGCAAAACCCGTGGAAAGAGTGTAATACCCGGCGCATGGAAGAAGACAACGTGCGCCTGGCGCGTCGCAGCAGCGGCGGCGGCGCGGTGTTCCACGACCTCGGCAATACCTGTTTCACGTTTATGGCGGGTAAACCGGAGTACGACAAAACCGTCTCAACCAGTATTGTGCTGGACGCGCTGAATTCGCTGGGCGCGGTGGCGGAAGCATCCGGACGCAACGACCTTATCGTGAAAACGCCGGAGGGCGATCGCAAGGTGTCCGGTTCAGCCTATCGCGAGACCAAAGATCGCGGGTTCCATCACGGCACGCTGCTGCTCAACGCCGATCTCAGTCGTCTGGCGAACTATCTGAATCCGGATAAGAAGAAACTTCAGGCGAAGGGCATTACCTCCGTGCGCGGGCGCGTGGCAAACCTCGTCGAACTGCTGCCGGGCGTGACGCATGAGCAAATTTGTACGGCGATTACGGAGGCGTTTTTCGCCCATTATGGCGAACGGGTAGACGCCGAAATTATCTCGCCGGACAAAACGCCAGACCTGCCGAACTTTGCCGAGACGTTTGCGCGCCAGAGCAGCTGGGAGTGGAATTTCGGTCAGGCCCCGGCCTTTAGCCATCTTCTGGACGAACGCTTCACCTGGGGCGGCGTAGAGCTGCATTTCGACGTCGAGAAGGGGCACATCACCCGTACGCAGGTATTTACCGACAGTTTGAATCCTGCGCCGCTGGAAGCGCTGGCCGCGCGTTTGCAGGGATGCCTGTATCGGGCGGATGTGTTACAGCAGGAGTGCGAGGCGCTGTTAGGTGATTTCCCGGAGCAGGAGAAAGAGTTGCGGGAGTTATCAGCGTGGATTGCGGGGGCGGTGCGGTAATTATTGCCGGATGGCGGCTAACGCCTTATCCGGCCTACAAAACCACACAGACCTGTAGGCCCGGTAAGCGCAGCGCCACCGGGCATTATTATCGTTCTCCGGCGTTGAATTCGTTGATATCCCCTGCCCAACCTACCGGATAAATCCCCTCTCGCACATCGCGATGAAAGGAGGAAAATGGCCAATCCTGAACACGTGTTACCCAACCGTGTTTTACCGGATTAATGTAGATGTAATCCACATGACGGCGATAATCTTCCTCATCGCGAATAGCATGTTCCCAAAAGTGAGGCTGCCAAACAGCGCCGCACTTTATTGCTTTGGAAAATCGTTTTTTAATCTCTCGCCAGCGTGCCGAAAAATTATATTCGTCCTGAGGGAGTGTCCAGATACAGTGAAGGTGTTCCGGCAGAACAACCCAGGCATCAATGTAAAAAGGTTTTTTCTGTTTAACGTCTTTCACCACAGCTCTCAGGGCTGCAACATGGCTGACCAACAAATCAGTTTGCCGATTTTTCAAATTCACCGTGAAAAACCAGGTTCCGCCGTTGATGTAATAACGCCGATAGTTCGACATTTTGTTTATCCCCATAAACAAAAAATCAAACGTAGCGCGCAGAAAGTAAAAAGCAATTGAGTGAGGAATTAATAGGAAGGCAGTTCGCAAATTCGGTGGAAAATGCCGGATGGCGGCTGCGCCTTATCCGGCCTACAAAACCACACAGACCTGTAGGCCCGGTAAGCACAGCGCCACCGGGCACCACAGGCACCTTACTCCTGGTCGCCCAGCAGTACAGATTCCAGCGCGATTTTGATCATGTCGTTGAACGTGGTTTGACGTTCAGCGGCAGTGGTCTGCTCGTGGGTACGGATATGGTCAGACACGGTGCAGATGGTCAGCGCTTTTGCGCCAAATTCTGCTGCCACACCGTAGATGCCCGCCGCTTCCATCTCGATCCCCAAAATGCCGTATTTTTCCATCACGTCGAACATTTGCGGGTCCGGCGTGTAGAACAGGTCTGCGGAGAAGATGTTACCGACGCGCGCGTCAACGCCCAGTGCTTTCGCTGCGTCTACCGCG
This sequence comes from Pseudocitrobacter corydidari, assembly GCF_021172065.1. Classification (NCBI taxonomy): domain Bacteria; kingdom Pseudomonadati; phylum Pseudomonadota; class Gammaproteobacteria; order Enterobacterales; family Enterobacteriaceae; genus Pseudocitrobacter; species Pseudocitrobacter corydidari. The sequence goes on from NZ_CP087880.1 coordinate 3,156,923, forward strand.
TTACGCACCATACCGAAGTCAGCAATCGCCGCGAAGTCGTGATCTTTAAAACGCAGACGGTTTACTTTGGAGTCGGTGCACGCGCCCATGCCGATAACCACATCACGCAGTTTTACGTCCGGGCGAACCGCGCCGCAGGAACCCACGCGAATGATTTTCTTCACGCCGAAATCGGTGATCAGCTCTTTGGTGTAGATGGAGCAGGACGGGATACCCATACCGTGACCCATTACGGAGATTTTGCGGCCTTTATAGGTACCGGTGAAGCCCAGCATGCCGCGAACGTTGTTTACTTCACGGACGTCTTCGAGGAAAGTTTCAGCAATATGCTTCGCACGCAGCGGGTCGCCTGGCATCAAAACTACGTCAGCGAAATCGCCCATTTCTGCGTTAATGTGTGGGGTAGCCATCGTTATATCCTTTTATAAATTGTTAATGCCCGATGGCGGCTACGCCTTATCGGGCCTACAAAAACAGAATCGTAGGCCCGGTAAGCGAAGCGCCACCGGGCAAGCAATCACAGCATGTTTTTACCGTATTCCATCGGTGACGTACCGAAGTACGTCGCCAGCGTCTGGCCGATATCCGCAAATGTTTCGCGGTGGCCGAGCGAACCCGGTTTTACTTTCGGGCCATAAACCAGTACCGGGATGTGCTCACGGGTATGGTCGGTGCCCTGCCAGCTTGGGTCGCAGCCGTGGTCAGCGGTCAGGATCAGAATGTCATCTTCCCCTACCAGCTCCATCAGCTCCGGCAGACGGCGGTCGAACAGTTCAAGACCCGCAGCGTAACCGGCGATATCGCGACGGTGCCCCCAGGAGGAGTCGAAATCAACGAAGTTGGTGAAGACAATGGTCTTATCGCCCGCTTCTTTCATCTCTTTGATGGTCGCGTCAAACAGCGCGTCCAGCCCGGTGGCTTTCACTTTTTTAGTGATACCGCAGTTGGCGTAGATATCCGCGATTTTACCCACGGAAACCACGTGGCCGTCTTTCTCATCAACCAGTTTCTGCAACACGGTCGGCGCTGGCGGTTCGACAGCCAGATCGTGACGGTTGCCAGTACGCTGGAAGTTACCGGCTTTATCGCCGATAAACGGACGCGCAATTACGCGGCCAATGTTGTAGCCGCCTTCGGTCAGCTCTTCACGGGCGATTTCACACAGCTCGTAAAGTTTATCCAGGCCAAAAGTCTCTTCGTGGCAGGCAATCTGGAACACGGAATCGGCGGAGGTGTAGAAAATCGGCTTACCGGTTTTCATATGCTCTTCGCCCAGTTCGTCCAGAATCACGGTACCGGAAGAGTGGCAGTTACCCAGGTAACCCGGCAGATTCGCGCGTTTTACCAGTTTATCCAGCAGTTCCTGCGGGAAGCTGTTTTCGTGGTCGCTGAAGTAGCCCCAGTCGAACAGAACCGGCACGCCGGCGATTTCCCAGTGACCCGACGGGGTGTCTTTACCGGAAGAGAGTTCATGCGCCCACGCGTACGCGCCAACGACTTCGGCATTGCCGTCCATACCCGCGGCGATTTTACCGGTAGAACCCTCATGCGCTTTCACCAGGCCCAGGCGGGTCAGGTTAGGCAGGTTCAGCGGGCCTTTACGGCCATTGTCAGCCTCACCTTTGGCGCAGGCTTCTGCGATATGGCCCATTGTATCCGCACCGACATCGCCAAAGCGGTCGGCATCTTCAGTTGCGCCGATACCAAAGGAGTCCAGCACCATAATAAATGCACGTTTCATCTTGTTCTCCATACATCTTGCGCTGCAAAAAAGCGATCAGATCAGTATATCGCTATTCAGTGATTCGACGATAGACTGTCGGTGTAATTTCTGGCGCTTTGTCGTCAAGGCGAATGGCCGCTTTGACGGCTTTCGCCGCTTCCTGCCAGCTGTTTTCATCTTTCGCGTGAATGACCGCCAGCGGACGCTGCCCGTCAACGCTGTCACCCAGACGAATCATGTCGGTCAGGCCGACGCTGTAATCGAGTGTATCGGAAGCCTGGCGGCGTCCACCGCCCATCGCCACCACCGCCATGCCGAGCGCGCGAGTGTCCATCGCGCCGACAAAGCCTTCGGTGTCAGCATACACCGCTTTGCTGAGCATCGCGGTCGGCAGGTATTTCGCATAATTTTCCACGAAATCGGTCGGGCCCTTTTGCGCTGCCACCATGCGGCCAAATACCTCTGCCGCTTTGCCGTTATCCAGCACCGCCTGCAATTTGGCGCGCGCTTCTGCGTCATCTTTGGCGAGCTTGCCGGAAATCAGCATTTCCACGCACAGCGCCATGGTAACGTCGAGCAGACGCGGGTTGCGATATTCACCTGTCAGGAACTGCACCGCTTCGCGTACTTCGACGGCGTTACCCGCGCTGGAGGCCAGCACCTGGTTCATGTCAGTCAGCAGCGCGGTCGTGCGCACGCCCGCGCCGTTGGCGACGCCAACAATCGCTTCGGCCAGCGCCTGAGAAAGTTCGTAGGTCGGCATAAATGCGCCGCTGCCTACTTTCACATCCATCACCAGCGCATCGATACCTTCAGCCAGTTTTTTGGCGAGGATGGACGCGGTGATAAGCGGGATGGAGTCCACCGTCGCGGTAATGTCACGCGTGGCATAAAAACGTTTATCCGCCGGTGCGAGCGAACTGGTCTGCCCAATGATCGCCACACCCACGTCTTTAATAATTTCACGGAAACGGTCATCGCTTGGGAAAATATCAAACCCAGGGATCGCTTCCAGTTTGTCCAGCGTACCGCCGGTATGCCCCAGGCCACGCCCGGAGATCATCGGAATGTAGCCACCACATGCGGCAACCATCGGCCCCAGCATCAGTGAAGTGACATCACCCACGCCGCCGGTGGAATGTTTATCGACAATCGGGCCATTAAGGTTAAGGCTTTTCCAGTCCAGAACGGTTCCTGAATCACGCATGGCCATGGTCAGCGAGACGCGCTCTTCAATAGCCATATCGTGGAAGAAAATGGTCATCGCCAGAGCAGCAATTTGCCCTTCTGAAATGGTGTTATCGCGAATGCCATTGATAAAGAAACGAATCTCTTCGTCGCTTAATGCGTGACCGTCGCGTTTTTTACGAATGATTTCTTGTGCGAGAAACAAGGTAACCTCCCTGAGGAAAAGAGTATGAAGGCGGTTTTTGCCGGGGCCGTGCCCGTCAGCATTGCCGGATGGCGGCTGTCGCCTTATCCGGCCTACAATCGTTGCAGGCCAGATAAGCGCAGCGCCATCAGGCACTTAACGCCTTAGTAGCTGCTTGCGCTTTTACCGTCGCCGTGGCCGAGTGCTTTCAGCAGGCTCGCCAGCAGGCTGGATGCGCCGAAACGGTAGTGGCGGGAATCCGCCCAGTCTGCGCCGAACAGTTCGTCGGCAATCGCCAGGAACTGCTGTGCGTCTTCCGCACTGCGTACGCCGCCCGCCGGTTTGAAGCCAACGGTTTTAGATACGCCCATATCACGGATCACTTCCATCATGATGCGCGCGCTTTCCGGGGTGGCGTTAACCGGCACTTTACCGGTAGAGGTTTTGATGAAGTCCGCACCAGCTTTGATGGAAATTTCAGAGGCTTTACGAATCAGCGCTTCTTCTTTCAGTTCGCCGGTTTCGATAATCACTTTCAGCAGTACGTTTGCCGCTGCACAGGCGTCTTTACAGGCTTTCACCAGGTCGAAGCCGACCTGTTCATTACCGGCGATCAGCGCGCGGTATGGGAACACCACGTCAACTTCGTCAGCACCGTAGGCGATTGCCGCACGGGTTTCCGCCAGCGCAATATCGATGTCGTCGTTACCGTGCGGGAAGTTGGTGACGGTGGCGATGCGGATATCCGGCGTGCCCTGTTCGTTCAGGGTTTTACGCGCAATCGGGATAAAACGCGGGTAGATGCAGACCGCTGCCGTGTTGCCGACCGGAGTTTTCGCCTGATGACACAGCGCGATGACTTTCGCGTCAGTGTCGTCTTCGTTCAGGGTGGTCAGGTCCATCAGTTTTAATGCACGCAGGCTGCTTGCCGTTAAATCAGTCATTTTGTTCTCCGACTTTAAAATTTCACCTTGCGGGTATGTGACTATTGTAACACCGACCCGCACTCACACTTCGACACTCATCACAGTTAATGAAACACATCTAAAAGTTTGCATAACCATAATGAGACATTAATCAAACTTCTCACTCTTTCAGCGCAAGAAAACACGTGGTTCGCCGTATGGGATCAAAAGATCGCTACGCGCTTTTTCCTACACTTCGCCCATCTCTCGCCTGAGGAACACCCCATGCCAACATCAACCTCTTCATCGGTGCTGCAACAGTGCCAGAAAATTGTGACAAGCCCTGTTTTAAGCCCGGAACAGAAACGCCATTTTCTGGCGCTGGAGGCGGAAAACGCACTGCCTTACCCGGCGCTGACGCCCGCTGCACAAGCCGCGCTGGCGGAGGGCGTTATCTGCGATATGTTCGAAGGTCATGCCCCTTATAAACCGCGTTACGTGCTGCCGGACTACGCGCGTTTTCTGGCAAACGGTTCAGAATGGCTGGAGCTGGAAGGCGCTCAGGATTTAGACGATGCGCTCTCTTTGCTCACCATTCTTTATCACCACGTTCCTTCCGTCACCGCCATGCCGGTGTTCCTCGGTCATCTTGATGCGCTTCTGATGCCGTATGTTAGAATTCTAACACAAGAAGAAATCAATAGCCGAATAAAACGTTTCTGGCGCTATCTCGATCGCACGCTCCCGGACGCCTTCACACATGTGAATATTGGCCCCGCCGACACACCAATAACGCGCGCCATTCTTCGCGCAGACGCTGAACTGAAGCAGGTCGCACCGAATCTCACCTTTATCTACGATCCGGAAATCACCCCAGACGATCTGATGCTGGAAGTCAGCAAAAATATCTGCGAGTGCAGCAAACCCCACATCGCCAACGGCCCATTAAATGATAATATTTTCACAAAAGCTCACTATGGCATCGTGAGCTGTTACAACAGCCTGCCGATGGCGGGCGGCGGCAGTACGCTGGTACGCCTCAATTTGCAGGAGGTGGCGAAGCGCAGTCACTCCACGGATGATTTCTTCACCCGCGCGTTGCCGCACTACTGCCAGCAACAAATCGACATCATTGACGCCCGCTGCGCCTTCCTCTATGAGCAATCGCACTTCTTTGATCATAGCTTCCTGGTGGCAGAAGGTCTGATCGACCCCGATCGTTTTGTGCCCATGTTTGGCATCTATTCTCTCGCCGAGGCGGTCAATATCCTGTGTGAGAAAGACGATCTTAGCGCCCACTATGGCAAAGATCCTCAGGCCAACGCGCTGGGTTACCGCATCAGTGAACAACTCGCAGATTTTGTGGCGAACACACCTGTGCGTTACGGCTGGCAGCAGCGTGCAATGCTGCATGCGCAATCGGGGATCAGCTCCGATATCGGCACCACGCCGGGCGCGCGTCTGCCCTACGGCGATGAGCCCGATCCGGTGAGTCATCTGCTGGCGGTTGCACCGCATCACGCGCATTATCCGGCAGGGATCAGCGATATCCTGACGCTCGATGAAACGGTAAAACGTAACCCGCAGGCGGTGATGCAGCTTTGCCTCGGGGCGTTCAGGGTCGGCATGCGCGAGTTCAGCGCTAACGTCAGCGGTAACGATCTGGTGCGCGTCACGGGCTACATGGTGCGCTTGTCGGATCTGGAAAAGTACCGCGCCGACGGTTCACGCACCAATACCACCTGGCTGGGTGAGGAAGCCGCGCGCAATACGCGCATTCTGGAACGCCAACCGCGAGTGGTCAGCCATGAACAGCAGATGCGCTTTAGTCAGTAAAATCATCCCCTTCTCGTGCGTGGATGGGCCGGGCAGCCGCCTGGCCCTGTTCCTGCAAGGGTGTAATCTGCGCTGTAAAAACTGCCATAACCCGTGGACGATGGGCCGTTGTAACGATTGTGGCGAATGCGTGCCGCACTGTCCGCACGCTGCGCTCTCCATTCAGGGTGGGCGCGTTTACTGGCAGGAGGACGCCTGTCAGCAGTGCGACACCTGCCTGCAAATGTGCCCGCAGCAGGCAACGCCGATGGCCCAGCTCTGGAGCATGGAACACATTCTCCAGCAGATTACCCGCGCCGCACCGTTTATTGAGGGCGTCACCGTCAGCGGCGGCGAGGCCACCACGCAGTTACCGTTTGTCTGCGCGCTGTTTGAACAGATTCGCCAGTCGCCCGCCCTGCGCCATCTCACCTGCATGGTCGACAGCAACGGCGAGTTGTCTAGCGCGGGTTGGGAAAAATTGCGCCCGCTGTGTGACGGCGTGATGGTCGATTTAAAAGCCTGGGGTGAAACCATGCATCAGGCGCTGACCGGGCGAAGCAATCAACGCATCAAGGCGAGCATTCGCTGGCTGGCAGAGCGTGGCTTACTGGCGGAATTGCGTTTGCTGGTGATCCCGCAGCAAAGCGATTATCTGCAAGAGATAGAGGCGTTAAGCGCGTTTATTCGTGAACTGGGAGAGGTGCCGGTGCGGCTGAATGCGTTTCATGCGTATGGCGTGTACGGCGAAGCAAAAACGTGGCGTAGCGCCGGGCCAGACGACATTGAAGCGCTGGCGCAGGCGCTGCGGGCCAGAGGGATAACGCAGATTATCCCGCCGGCGCTTTACTTATAGCGCGAGGAATACCCCGGCGATGGTAGCGCTCATCAGGTTCGAGAGCGTCCCCGCCGCTACCGCGCGCAGGCCAAGCTGGGCGATATCCTGGCGACGGCTCGGTGCCATGCCGCCCAATCCGCCAATCAGAATGGCAATTGACGACAGGTTGGCAAAGCCGCACAGGGCAAACGAAATAATCGCCTTTGAATGCGCAGAAATGACCTGTAACCCGGCGGCGGCCACTTCGGCATCCGGCTTCAGGTATGCGCCGAAGTTCATATAAGCCACGAATTCGTTAATGATCAGTTTCTGGCCGATAAACGACCCCGCCACCGTTGCTTCGCTCCACGGCACACCAATCACCCACGCCAGCGGCGAGAAGACCCAGCCGAGGATCATTTGCAGCGACAGCTCCGGATGGTTAAACCAGCCGCCAATCCCGGAGAGCATGCCGTTCAGCAGGGCAATCAGGGCGATAAACGCCAGCAGCATTGCGCCGACGTTCAACGCCAGTTGCATACCCGATGCAGCACCAGACGCCGCAGCATCCAGCACGTTTGCCGGGGCATCCGGGTTATCCGTTTCGGCTTCCAGGTTCGGCGAGTCGTGCGGTTTTTCCGTTTCCGGCACAATGATTTTCGCGAACAGCAGGCCGCCCGGTGCCGCCATGAACGACGCAGCAATCAGGTACTCCAGCGGCACGCCCATCTGCGCGTAGCCTGCCAGAACCGAACCGGCCACCGACGCCAGGCCGCCGCACATTACCGCGAACAGTTCAGAACGCGTCATGGTAGCAATATACGGACGCACCACCAGCGGCGCTTCGGTTTGCCCGACGAAAATATTCGCCGTCGCGGAGAGCGATTCCGTACGGGACGTTTTCAGCACCGCACGCAGCGCGCCGCCCAGAATACGGATCACAAACTGCATAATGCCGAGGTAGTAAAGCACGGCAATCAGCGAGGAGAAGAAGACGATAACCGGCAGTACGCGCAACGCGAAAACAAAACCGCCGCCGCCGAAGACTTCAAACATTTTGTCCGATACCAGCCCGCCAAACAGGAAGCCGATACCTTCGTTACCGTAGGCGATGACGTTCGCCACGCCTTCGGACATCGCCAGCAGCACCTTACGGCCAGCGGGAACATAAAGGATAAGCGCACCAATTCCGACCTGAATCAGCCAGGCACCCAGCACGGTTCGGAGATTGATCGCTCGACGATTATTGGAGAGAAGTAAGGCAATGGCCAGCAGAACCACCATGCCGATGAGTCCCATGAGGATTTGCATACAGAGTCCCTGTGTATTGAAACGTTGAAAATGACGCAACTTAACGCGCCACGATTATAACGTTCCGTCACTATCCTTCTCGCGTGACATCACATATTTTACGCAAGACTCAGAGAGTAAAAGTTAATAATGAGACTCAAATCACACCAGTTGTTAACAAATCAGAAAAAGAGCTGGTGGCTGTTGCACCACAGCGCTTCCGCTATGTCTGCCGGAGATTCATCGCGTAGTGTGCACAGTTCATGAAAGATCTGCGCCACGCGTTCCGGACGGTTGGGCTGGCCCTGATAACCGTTTAACGGCATATCCGGCGCGTCTGTTTCTAGCAGTAATGCGCTGAGCGGAAGTTGCGCCATGACAGCGCGCGTTTTGCTGGCGCGCGGATAGGTGATGGTGCCGCCGACGCCAATCTTATAACCCAGTTCAACAAACCGCACCGCCTGTTGCAGGCTACCGGAAAAACCATGCACCACGCCGGTTCGCGGTAGCGCATGACGTTTCAGGTGCATCGCCAGTTTGTCATGGGTACGACGTGAATGCAGAATGACCGGTAAATCATAGTGTTTTGCCAGTTGTAGCTGCGCATCCAGCAGGCGCTGCTGGCGTTCAAACTGCGGGTCTTCACGATAGAGATCGAGACCAATCTCGCCGACGGCAATCAGTTTTTCCGGCTTTGACGCCAGTACCGTCTCCAGTGCTTCCAGGCTTCTGTCATCATGATTTTCAATGACACCAGGATGCAGACCCAGCGCGGCATACAGCGCCGTATGCCGGGAGGCCAGCGAGAGCACCGTATCAAAACGCAATGCCTCTGTTGCCGGAACAATGATTTTTTCAACGCCCGCCTGCGCGGCCTGCGCCAGGCTTGACGTTTCATCACCAGTGAACGGCGGAAAATCAAAGTGACAATGGGTGTCGATAAAACGAAAGGTCATGCGGTTTTCTCCGGCAACGTGCAGCGTTTCAGTGTACCCCATTTGGTTTATGGTTTTGTAGGCCGGATAAGGCGGTACGCCGCCATCCGGCAGTTGCGCCGAACTGCGCCTGATGGCGCTACGCTTATCAGGCCTACGGTTCCTTGAATCCTGTGAATTCACCAACCAGCAATTGCGGCTGATGATCTACGCTATTTGTAGGCCGGATAAGGCGGTACGCCGCCATCCGGCAGCCGCGCCGAACTGTGCCTGATGGCGCTGCGCTTATCAGGCCTACGGTTCCTTGAATCCTGTGAACTCACCAACCAGCAATTGCGGCTGATGATCTACGCTATTTGTAGGCCGGACAAGGCGGTACGCCGCCATCCGGCAGTTGCGCCGAACTGCGCCTGATGGCGCTGCGCTTATCAGGCCTACGGTTCCTTGAATCCTGTGAACTCACCAATCAGCATTGTGGCTGATGATCTACGCTATTTGTAGGCCGGATAAGGCGGTACGCCGCCATCCGGCAGCTGCGCCGAACTGTGCCTGATGGCGCTGCGCTTATCAGGCCTACGGTTCCTTGAATCCTGTGAACTCACCAACCAGCAATTGCGGCTGATGATCTACGCTATTTGTAGGCCGGATAAGGCGGTACGCCGCCATCCGGCAGCCGCGCATAAACGACAAAAGCCAGTCCGAAGACTGGCTTTGTAAATTGTCTGTATCAGACGCTACGGACGTCTGCGGCCCATAAACAGGCTGACCAGGAACAGGATGATACCGACGATAAATACAATTTTCGCCGCACCTGCTGCGGTACCTGCTAACCCACCAAAGCCCAGTGCAGCGGCAATTAACGCGATAACCAGAAAGATAATGCCCCAACGAAACATACGATTCTCCTTTACCATAGTTAATGTCACCGCTTCTCAACGCACTCAGGCGACACCAGCGATATTAAAAATTAAAAGTACATCAATATTTTCCTGAGCTGCCCTTACGGCGTTTTCAGGTCGTTTTCTACGCTTTTCACGCCGTCAATGGCCTTCGCGATGCTTTCCGCGCGTTCCACCTGCGCTTTAGATTCAACCGTACCGGTCAGCGTCACGACGCCATCGGTGGTCTCAACTTTCACTTTGCGTGACGGAACAATGTCATCAGCCAGAAGTTTAGCTTTCACTTCGCTGGTGGTTGCCGCATCGCCCGCATAACCTTTCATGCTGTCGGCTTTGCCTTCACGAATGGTCAGTTTGTTCTCGACGCTGCTCACGCCTTCAACCCCTTTCGCCAGGGAGGTGGCCTGATCGGACTGAGACTGGTTATCAACGGTACCGCTTAAGATCACCACTTTATTCTCGGTTTTTACCGAAATATCGGTGCTCTTAATCGCATCATGATCAACCAGCGCCGCTTTCACTTTCGCGGTGATTGCACTGTCATCCATGAAGTTGCCGACTTTATTCATCGAACTGTCAACTTTCTGTCCTGCTTCAGAGGCCGCATTGCTTTCAGCCATTGCAGAACCGCTCATCACCGCAGAGCCCAGAATGACGGCCAGCAACGTTTTTCCCATTTTCATCTTAGTCATCATCATATCTCCTTGTATTGCCCGGTTTTTGCGCACCCGGCTCCATGGCCGTTATGCTGCTGAGGACGACACCCGTCCTCCTGGTGAGTCGGTTATCCCCGACCGGTTTATGGTTTTTCATACTGAGATGAGAATATTTGATGGGTTAATGCGCTAATATTCTTAAATTACAAAGTGCATTAAACCAGCAACTTGCTCATCACTCTGTTAAATATAGAACACTCTCGGCAACTTGCAGGCGTAATCGTTTAAAAAACCAGCAAAATGGGTGAGATAGGGGTGCAATTAAGAACTTTCCGCAGTCGGGAAAAGTGAGGGGAAAAACGCGGAAGCACGGCGCTGGCCGTGCTTCCTGGGGGAATTAGTGCTCGCGAGTTTTGCGGAACTCGACATCAGGGTAACGTTCCTGCGTCAGGTTCAGGTTAACCATGGTTGGGGCGATATAGGTCAGATTATCGCCACCATCCAGCGCCAGCTGAATTTCGTTCTTACGTTTAAACTCTTCGAATTTCTTAACGTCTTTGCCTTCCACCCAACGGGCAGTGGCGACGTTTACTGATTCGTAAATCGCTTCAACGTTGTATTCGCTTTTCAGGCGCGCCACAACCACGTCGAACTGCAGCACACCCACCGCGCCGACGATCAAATCATTGTTGGCAATCGGACGGAACACCTGCACCGCGCCCTCTTCTGAAAGCTGTACCAGCCCTTTAAGCAGCTGCTTTTGCTTCAGAGGATCGCGCAGACGAATACGACGGAACAGTTCCGGCGCGAAGTTCGGAATACCGGTGAACTTCATCATTTCGCCCTGGGTGAAGGTGTCGCCAATCTGAATGGTGCCGTGGTTGTGCAAACCAATGATGTCGCCAGGATACGCTTCTTCTACGTGAGAACGGTCGCCCGCCATAAAGGTCAGCGCATCAGAAATGACCACGTCTTTACCGATACGCACCTGACGCAGCTTCATGCCTTTCTCATACTTACCCGAAACAACACGCATGAACGCCACGCGGTCACGGTGTTTCGGGTCCATATTGGCCTGAATTTTGAAGACGAAGCCAGTGAACTTCTCTTCCGCTGCAACCACTTCGCGGGTGTCGGTTTTACGCGGCATCGGCGCGGGTGCCCATTCGACCAGGCCATCCAGCATGTGGTCTACGCCGAAGTTACCCAACGCGGTACCGAAGAATACCGGCGTGATTTCACCGGCCAGGAACAGCTCTTCATCGAACTCGTTCGATGCGCCCTGTACCAGCTCCAGTTCATCACGCAGTTGCTGCGCCAGATCTTCACCGACAGCGGCATCCAGTTCCGGGTTATTCAGCCCTTTCACGATGCGCACTTCCTGAATGGTGTGGCCTTTACCGGTCTGATAAAGATAGGTTTCGTCTTTATAAAGATGGTAAACACCTTTGAACAGCTTGCCGCAGCCAATCGGCCAGGTGATCGGCGCGCAGCCGATTTTCAGCTCGTTTTCCACTTCATCCAGCAGCTCCATCGGGTCGCGGATGTCACGGTCGAGTTTGTTCATAAAGGTGAGGATCGGCGTATCGCGCAGACGCGTAACTTCCATCAGCTTACGGGTACGATCTTCGACACCTTTCGCGGCATCGATAACCATCAGGCAGCAGTCGACCGCCGTCAGGGTACGGTAGGTATCTTCCGAGAAGTCTTCGTGCCCTGGGGTGTCCAGCAGGTTCACCAGGCAATCGTGATACGGGAACTGCATCACCGACGTGGTGATAGAAATACCACGCTGTTTTTCCATCTCCATCCAGTCAGATTTCGCATGCTGGCTGGAGCCACGGCCTTTTACCGTACCCGCAGTCTGAATCGCCTGTCCGAACAGGAGAACCTTTTCGGTAATCGTCGTTTTACCGGCATCCGGGTGGGAAATAATGGCAAAAGTGCGGCGCTTCGCCACCTCTTGCAAATAAGGAGACAACGTCATAATGGGATCTTCTTTCCAGGCGCAGCAAAGCGCTGCGCACGTTAAATACGAAAAATTGCGGCTATTTTACCCATCAAAGGGGGACAGGCAATCACTGTTTACACAGGAGTAACTCCAGTTCGCTTAATGACGAAACGGTATAGTCGGGTTTGATGCCTTCCGGCAGCGGCTGCTGGTGCGCATTCAGCCAGCAGGTAGACCATCCCGCGTTCATGCCGCCGAGGATATCCGACGCGGCGGTATCACCGACCATTAATATGCGCGAAGGGTCCGGGTTACCGGCTAATTCTCGTGCGTGATCGAAAATGCGGCGGTCAGGTTTAGCGACGCCGACCTCTTCAGAAATTATCAGCAAATCAAAGTGATCGCGAAAACCGGTGCGCTCAAGGCGAATCTGCTGCAACGACGTGAAACCGTTGGTGATGATCCCCATTTTCACTTTGCCTTTCAGCGCGTTGATAAGCGAGGCCGCACCCGGCAGCGGCGCGCAGATTTCCGCCATTGCATTCATAAACGCGTCGTTCAGCTCTTCCGGCGGTACGCTAAGCTGCTCACCCCATCCAACAAAACGCTGGCGCTGAAGCTGCAACGAGGTGATTGCCCCGTTCTGGTAATCCACCCACAACGGTTTGTTTACAGCCTGGTAGTCCTGAAAATCTTCGGCGGTAAAGGTCACGCTATAGTCGAGAAACATCCGCTGTAAGCCGCTGAAAGAATCAAACGTAAACAACGTTTCGTCGGCGTCAAAGAAAATCCAGTCCCACTTCATCGTATCACCTTGTTTTACTTACATACTGAGCGGCAAAGCCATCACAATCGCATCTTCATGCCCGTCAACCGTCGGGTAGTAATTGCGGCGAATCGTCGCTTCGTTAAAACCTAAACTCTCGTAGAGCGCAATGGCGGGCGCATTCGAGGCGCGCACTTCCAGCCATAGCGTGGTGACGCCCCGCTTCTCGACGTCGTCAATCACGCGTTCCAGTAACTCACGCCCCAACCCACGACGTTGATAAGCGGGATCGACTGCAATATTGAATAACGTCGCTTCATCCAGCACCACCTGCGTGATAGCGAAGGCAGCCAGTTCATTACCAACGGTTAACTTCAGGTTCAGGTATCGCTCGCCCTGATTGCTGACGAAGGTTTTTTCGCTCCACGGAAAGGCGTGGGCGCGTTTTTCAATCTGCCAGGCTGCGGGTAAATCAGTCGTGCTGAGGGTAGAAATCGTGTTCATGTGCGCAAATTTGTTGCCAAAGCGCGGCGCGTGCTGGCGCGCTGGCTTTTAATTCATTAAAGGCAGGCGTTGAGACCTGAGCCCCTTCCAGCGATACGGGCTCATCGTTGCCAAGACGCCAGCAGTTGCAGCGTTTCCCCTGCGGCAGCATCGCCACTTTTTCAGGCGTAAGTTGCAGGACGCGGTCTGGCGTAAGCTGCAACGCGCGCAGTACATCGCTAATAAGCGGTTCCGTCAGCAACGGCAGATCATCGGCGACCATCACCAGTTGGATATGTTCCGGTAGCGAAATCGCAATCTCCCCCTGCAACGCCGTCGGGCGCCTAAGAGACCACTGGGTGATGCCCAACTGTTGTAATTGCCAGTCTCGCCGGGATGTCATGTGAAACGCTCCTGTCTATCAAGGGCGCAAATATAGCAAACTCAGCGAAAGTGCGCCAATTACGCGCTCGTGCGCAAACAACAGTGTATAATCGCCGCCACGTTTAACGAAGGAGCTTTTCATGTCTGCTTTTACCCCGGCAAGTGAAGTCTTGCTGCGCCACAGTGATGATTTCGAACAAAGCCGTATTCTGTTTGCCGGAGATTTGCAGGATGACCTGCCTGCCCGCCTCGACACGGCACTCAGCCGCGCCCATACCCAGCAATTCCACCACTGGCAGGTATTGAGCCAGCAAATGGGCGAAAATGTGCGCTACAGTCTGGTGGCTGAAGCGGCAGACGTCGCCGACTGCGACACGCTTATTTATTACTGGCCGAAGAACAAGCCAGAAGCCCAGTTCCAGTTGATGAATATTCTGTCACTGCTGCCGCTCGGTACCGATATTTTTGTGGTCGGTGAAAACCGTAGCGGCGTGCGCAGCGCCGAACAAATGCTGGCGGATTACGCGCCGCTGAACAAAGTCGACAGCGCACGTCGCTGCGGCCTGTATCATGGTCGTCTGGAAAAACAGACCACTTTTGATGTGGAAAAACAGTGGGGCGAGTATCAGCTCGACGGCCTGACCATCAAAACGCTGCCGGGCGTATTTAGCCGCGATGGGCTGGACGTGGGCAGTCAACTGCTGCTCTCCACCCTGACACCGCACACTAAAGGTAAAGTGCTGGATGTCGGCTGCGGCGCGGGCGTGTTAGCCTCGACGCTTGCCAGCCATTCGCCAAAAGTACGTTTAACCCTGTGCGACGTGAGCGCACCAGCGGTCGAAGCCAGTCGCGCCACGCTTGCGGCAAACGGCTTTGAAGGCGAAGTCTTTGCCAGCAACGTCTTCTCCGAAGTGAAAGGTCGCTTCGATATGATTATCTCCAACCCGCCGTTCCACGATGGTCTGCAAACCAGCCTCGATGCCGCGCAAACGCTGATTCGTACCGCCGTGCGTCACCTGAACAGCGGCGGCGAGCTGCGCATTGTGGCGAACGCCTTCCTGCCGTACCCGGCGATCCTCGACGAAACCTTTGGTTTCCACGAAGTTATCGCGCAGACCGGCCGCTTCAAGGTGTATCGCGCCATCATGACCCGCCAGGCGAAGAAAGCCTAATCAGTACCGCCTTATCAGGCCTACGGGATCGGTAGGCCTGATAAGCGAAGCGCCATCAGGCGCCGTTCGCGCAGAATAATCGCCGTTTTTTGCAGCAATCGCGCGACATCCAATAATTAACTATTGACGTCAAGCTGAAAATCTCTAGAATGCGCCTCCGTGGTAACGATACTTTTTACGGTATCGATGGTATGCGAAGGTGGCGGAATTGGTAGACGCGCTAGCTTCAGGTGTTAGTGTCCTTTCGGACGTGGGGGTTCAAGTCCCCCCCCTCGCACCATAAACCACGTTATATCGCTCGCACTGTGCGAAGGTGGCGGAATTGGTAGACGCGCTAGCTTCAGGTGTTAGTGTTCTTACGGACGTGGGGGTTCAAGTCCCCCCCCTCGCACCACGAGGGCGATATAAACAACGAGATATCTGTGCGAAGGTGGCGGAATTGGTAGACGCGCTAGCTTCAGGTGTTAGTGTCCTTACGGACGTGGGGGTTCAAGTCCCCCCCCTCGCACCAGTCCTCGTTCTCCCCTCTGAGTAACTTCCCTGTTTTTCCTCATTATTTAATATTCATCACAATCAGCATTAAACCGCTTATCAGCGCAACGCATGACGGCAGCAACACGTAATGTCGCCATTGTCGATGCCAGATCATTACGCAGCTCAGCAACATACCGACGGCAATAATCCCGCGCCAGGCGTCCATCGATAGGCCAATCAGGCCAAGAGCAAAAATCGCCATTCCCGAGATCAGCACGCCCCAGCCACTGCCCAACGTTCTCATCAACATGGTTTTATCTCTCAAATCGATAATGATAACTAATATCATATGATAATTTTTATCATTTGAGAACTCCATGAATTGATAACTTTCGCTTACGAATAATGACACGACGGTTGTAAGGTGATAAATTGTGCGCCCGTAAACTTCCCCCTCTTAATTCCTGGGGTTTGCGTGCACTTCTTGCATGTTCTAATTTGTCTTGTTCACAGCTGGCGACCTTCTCTTAATAACCAGAAGATTAATAACGATCTCTTATGACAGTACAATCCTGGCGGTCTTTGCACAGCAAAAAGTATCAGCTCACGCTGAGGCTCTTCCTTTTTCTCAATCTGGTGTCGTCGCTATTTTCGTTATTGAACCCTATCTATAAAGTTCATGCGTTTACGCTGCCCATCGCGTTTATTTTAGGTATAAGTAGCGCCCTGCTGCTCTGGCACTGGCTGAATGCAGAGCGAAAAATTTATCTTCCGGTAATTTCAGTTATTTTTGGCTGTTTATGGGCCTGGCACATCATGATAAAAATGCCGGGCACGCATCCGGGCGAAGTTAATTTCTTAATCGTTGTCCTGCTCAACGTATTGTTCATTGGCACCATCGCCTTTTCGAATAATATCGTAGCGTTCCTGCTGCACTCATTGCCGGTATTTATCATCTGTCTGCTGTTCAGTGGCAGTGAACAATGGGCAAGGATGGCATTCTGCCTTGCGCTGCCCATTGTTGGCATTAGCATCCAGCATCTGATTGAAAAGCGTAACGATGCCTTTGCCCAGAGCCTGATGCACAAGCTGCTGGCAGAGCGGGAAACGCTGAATGATTTAAGTATGCTCGACCCCTTAACCGGGCTGTATAACCGCCGTGGCTTCCAGCACCGTTTCGCCACGCTGATGTCGCTGGCACCGGAAGGTCATTATGTCCTGCTGCTGGATATCGACCATTTCAAAGCCTATAACGATCACTATGGTCATATGATGGGCGATCAGGCGCTGATTCAGGTTTCCGCAGCGGTGCGCGATGCCGTGCGCTCACGCGATATTGTGACCCGCTTCGGCGGCGAAGAGTTCGTTGTCCTGCTGGCAAACAGCAATGCGGATAGCGCCCAACTTGCCGCAGAGCGTATCCGCCAGAAAGTGTACGATCTTAAAATTCCACACATCCTCAACGCCAGCGTGGCAACCAACGTGACCATCAGTATTGGCATTGCTCCACTTGAGGGCGAAGAGATTGATAAATCGCTGGAAAATGCCGATAAAGCCCTCTACGAAGCCAAACGCCTGGGTCGAAATAACATTCTCACCAGCGACGCCCTTGCGCAGTACTAACCTCACAACCTGAGCGTAGGGAATACAAAACTCCTTGCGCTCGGTTTTATCTATAGCTAGGATTGGCAATCATTATCATTTAGATTTGTATCCAGCGAATTCTATGGCCTACCGTTCCGCACCGATTGCAGAGGATATTATCTGGCGCGCGCCGCTTCCGACACGTAAGCGACCGCTGGCTGACTCCGTGCGCGACAAAATTGCCGAACAGCGCCCGCATATGCTGGAGTGCTTCAAACTTGATGAGCCACACCCTGCGCAAGCCAAAACCCTGGCGGAGTGGATGCGGCCCACAGAGCTCAGTTCGCTGCTGGCGCTCTATTCCGATCACATCTACCGTAACCAGCCAACCATGACGCGGGAGAATAAACCGCTGATCTCGTTGTGGGCGCAATGGTATATCGGCCTGATGGTGCCGCCGCTGATGCTGGCGCTGCTGACGGAAGACGCCGCGCTTGACCTCTCGCCGGAGCATTTTCACGTTGAATTTCATGAAACAGGCCGTGCCGCCTGCTTCTGGGTCGATGTGCAGGAAGATGCGCGTGCCAGCCAGTCTTCGCCGTCACATCGCATGGAAATGCTGATTAAACAGGCGTTGATCCCGGTTGTTGAGACCCTGGAAGCCACGGGCGACATTAACGGAAAACTTATCTGGAGCAATACCGGTTATCTGATTAACTGGTATCTGGGCGAGATGAAAACCTTACTGGGCGAGGAACAGGTTAACAGCCTTCGCCAACAATTCTTCTTTGCGAAAACCCTTTCCTGCGGCCTGGACAACCCGCTATGGCGCACCGTTGTGCCGCGCGATGGGTTGCTGGTTCGCCGTACTTGCTGTCAGCGTTACCGCCTGCCGGATGTGCAGCAATGCGGTGACTGCACGCTGAAATAATCGAACGCGAATTGCCTGATGGCGCTACGCTTATCAGGCCTACGAGATATTTAGCCGTAGGCCGGGTAAACGCAGCGCCACCCGGCAACGTGACCAACTCAACCGTTACGCAACCTGCTGGCTCTCTTCAGCCGCACGCTGTGCTTCTTCCTCTTCCTGCGCCAGCAGCTGTTTCTCATACACCTTGAAGAACGGGTAGTAGATGATGGCGGATACGCAGGCCAGCAGCACCACCAGAATCGCCGCGCGGAAATCCCAGCCTAGCGCCCATGCGCCGCCAATCGGCGCGGGAGCCGTCCACGGAACAACTGAGATAACGCGGCCAATGAGGTCCAGTTTCATTGCCGCCCAGGCCAGAACGGCGTTAACCATTGGCGCTAACAGGAACGGAATAAAGAACACCGGGTTCATTACGATTGGCGTACCGAAAATCACCGGTTCGTTGATGTTGAACAGGCTCGGCACCACGCTCAGACGGCCAATAGAACGCAGGTGCGCTGAACGGCTACGCAGGTAGCAGAACACCAGCCCCATGGTCGCCCCCGAACCGCCAATCACGATAAAGAAAGTCCAGAATGCTTCCATAAAGATATGTGGCAGCGGCGCGCTCTGCGCCAGCGCGGTTTGGTTCAGGCCAAGGTTAGTCAGCCAGAACATTTGCAGCATTCCGGAGACAATCGCCGCCCCGTGAATGCCCGCAAACCACAGCAGGTGACCAATCAGCACGGCGAGCAGAATCGCCGGCAGGGAGTCTGCCGCAGACACCAGCGGTTTAAACAGCGACATAATCGCTTGTGGGATCAGCATACCAAACTGGCTCTGAATCAGCAGGCTCAGCGGGTAAAGGGTCAGCACCACCACCAGCACCGGAATCAGCAGGTCGAACGAGTTTTTGATCATCGGCGGCACCTGATCCGGCAGGCGGATACCGATGTTGTGCGCTTTCAAGAAACGCATCAGTTCAACGCAATAAATCGCCACCAGAATGGCGGTGAAAATCCCGGTGCCGCCGAGGCTATCAACCGGCAACGTGCCGTTGCTTTTCGGCGCAGCCACCAGCAGGAACGCCATAATAGACAACATGGCGCACATAAATGGATCAAGCTGGTGGGATTTTTCGTAATGTTTGCCAAGGTTATAAGAGATCGCCGCGCAGATGTAGATGGACATAATGCCCATGGTCATATCAAACGGTGTCAGAATACGACCTTCAAACTCTTTCGCTAAATCTAACCACGCGCGGGCAAAGCCCCAGGTGGTATCCGGCGAAAACGGCGGATAGGCAAACACCAGTAAGAACGAGCCGACAATCATAAACGGCATCGCAGAGATAAAGCCGTCACGGATTGCCATCACGTGACGTTGCGAGGAAATACGTCCGGCAACGGGGCTGACGTAGTTTTCCACAAACCGGAAAATCAAATTAAACGCAGTGTGACCAGCAGACATAGCAGCCCTCCTGACAGGCTTGAGACGTAAGCACAGCAACAACGATTTTGCCGCTCTACAAACGCGTGTTACGCGACGCGTCGTACAGGGCTGTTATTATTTGGATACACCTAAGTGACACCCACAGTTTTAATCTCCTCTCAACAGAACTGCAACCGGTTACTGTAACCGGTTGCAGTGATTGTGAAGGAGATCCAGAAAACGCGGTTTTATCCGATTCCCATCAGGCAAATATTTACAGGATTCGAGGCTTGTGACAGATTTAACGCCACAATTTTTCAGGAGATGCCAATGAGCCTGCAATCTGTGCGGCAATTCTTCGCCGAACACGCCCCCGATATTGAAATCATTGAATTAGGGCAGAGCACCGCTACCGTCGCTCTTGCCGCCGCAGCCCACCATGTTGAGCCGGGTCAAATAGCCAAAACGCTGTCGCTGAAAGTTAAAGACCAGGTCATTCTGATCGTGGCGAAAGGCGATGCCCGACTGGATAACAAAAAACTTAAAGCCACCTTTGGCGCCAAAGCACGCATGCTAAGCAGCGATGAAGTGGTGACGCTAACCGGCCACCCGGTCGGCGGCGTATGCCCGTTTGGCCTGGAAAACCCGCTCGCCGTTTATTGCGATGTGTCTTTGCAGCACTATTCTGAAGTTTTACCTGCCGCCGGCGCGACGCACAGCGCGGTGCGGATATCCCCCGAACGCATGGCGCAACTGACCGAAGCAACCTGGGTTGATGTGTGTCTTTAGCCGTCATAAACCGGAGCTTATCTGCTTGCTCCGGTATCGCCCTACAGAAAATAGGATTGATCGCTGGATAGCCCTTCCCGATCGGGCAACGACATCAGTAAATCCGCGGCGCTCAGCAAGCCAATATCGGAATTGACGCCCAGTTTCGCCATCGCATTAAATTTATGCGCGCGAATGGTTTTAATATTGCGTTCAAGCCGCGCGGCAATATCCGTCAGGGAGTAGCCACAGGTCATATACCGTAATATGGCCAGCTCGGTTGGGCTGAGAAAACGGTGATGAACGGTAATATCCCCCTCTTCCTGCGCGGGCTGCTGCGTGCCGCCGTTGCGCAAAAGTTCAAGGATCGTGCTTTTTAGCCTGGAGAGTGATTCTGCCTTGCTTACCACGCCGTTCAGCAACGTCGGAGAGAGTTGCTTGATCAGTTCGGCCTCCTGGCGATCGCTCGCCAGAATAATGCGCAGAATATCTGGCCTGCTGTTCGCAATTTCGTCCTGAATAAGCAGGCTTTCGAGGCGCAGTTCACGCGTGCCAGACAGACAGCAAATCACCGCAAAAAAATCATCGCTCAGCAGAGACTCTCTTAGCGCATCTGCCGAGTGGAAAAAATGAAATACATAGGGGCTTCTGGAAGACGCGGCTAACAAATGACGCAGGCCGACTTCCGCCATCACGCAGGGTTCGACTATAGCGACATGCTGCTTTCCGTGATGTTTTTCCATTCTGCCGGTTCTCCATATGCTGAGTAGAGATTGAGTTCCTTCATTCCCTGAGTGCTGTTGATCTAGGCATACATCTCCGCGTTGCTGCGTAATGACAAACGACGCATCGCGCTGTTCTTCTGTGCGCTGATCGTTTTATTGCTCTTTTTCAACAGCGTGGCGATTTGATTAATCCCCCATCCCTTCGCCAGCAGACGTAAAACCTTACGTTCTGACAGCGTCAGCATCACCATTTTTTCATTTTCAGCATGAATATCGTCGTAGTCCGGTGCCAGCAGCTTTTGGCTAATACGTTCCGCGGAAACACCGCCCTGACGAATCGCCATCACCACACGCTCAACGGGCTCAGAATCAGACAGCAGAGTGCTTTCCGGGCGCATCAGTAATTCAACGGCGAGGGAATAATGTGGGCGACTAACGAGGAAAACCCAGTGAATATCACGGTATTGCGACAGTAAAGCGTAAAATTGCTCGCACACATTGCGCGGCTGATGAATATCGCCAGAGAGATCGACCAGCACCAGGTCAGCCCGACGAAGCTGGAGCAGCGTAAGCTCTTCCAGCGAGTGACAAACATTCAGCTCATAATCAGGGAAATGCGCGGTCATGATCGCACTTAACCCGGATTGCATCACCGGTATCTTACTGATAACGACGCCGAACTTGCAGTATCCTTGTAACATAAAACCTCCGCATCCAATCGAAGATCCTTTTTTATGTTCACCGTTAAGGGTGTTTTGTTAAAAAATGGACCTGTTCTTCCTTGCTCCAGAAATACCTTTTTTGTCCTGACAAATTAAATCACATCAATATATTTAAATAAGAGGCGCTACGACAAAAGGTTAACAGATATAATATGTCACATTGTTTATAAAATGGTAATCCAAATGCAATTAGAAAAAATGAATAAACGTGTAAGCTATAATTAAAACATTAATTAATTATATGGTTTATTTAAATAGTATTTTATTTTTGGATTGATTTAATGCTGAAACACCCCTCACCTATAAGCGATAAAAGTGAGGGGGACAATCTTACAACGACTCTACCGCCTCATACGGCAGCCCGACGTAGTTCTCCGCAATCGTCGTCAGGCCAGCGCGTGAGCCCAGATAATACTGACGATCCGCTTCCTGCATCTTTTTATCGAATTCACTCTTATCCTGGAAATCGTGCAGCAGGTGGGTCATAAACCAGCTAAATCGCTCCCCTTTCCAGACGCGATTAAGCGCCAGTTGCGAATAGCGATCGAGCAGGTCTGCCCGTCCATGCTGGTAATACTGGCACAAAATCCGCCACAGATAATTGACGTCCGACGCCGCCAGATTTAACCCTTTCGCGCCCGTTGGCGGAACGATGTGCGCAGCATCGCCCACCAGGAACAGGCGGCCATACTGCATCGGTTCCACCACATAACTGCGTAGCGGCGCGATACTTTTCTCAAGTGAGTGACCAGTTACTAACTTCTGGCTAAGATCCTCTGGCAGGCGGCGTTTCAGCTCTTGCCAGAAGCGTTCGTCAGACCACTGCTCAACTTTTTCCGTTAGCGGTACCTGTAAATAGTAGCGACTTCGAGTTAGTGAGCGCTGACTACAAAGAACGAATCCGCGTTCGTGATGGGCGTAAATCAGTTCCGAATTCACCGGTGGCGTATCGGCCAGCATCCCTAACCAGCCGAACGGCCAGACGCTTTCATATTCCCGCAAAATTTCGCGCGGAATGGTTTGCCGCGAAACGCCGTGGAAGCCATCGCATCCGGCAACAAAATCGCAGGTAACGCGGCAGGTTTCGCCGCCTTTGGTAAAGGTGACTGTTGGGCTGTCACTTTTGATATCATCGATACGCACATCGCTCACACCATAAATAGCAGGCGCACCGCTGGACTGCCGGGCCTCCATCAGGTCACGCGTCACTTCGGTTTGCCCGTAAACCATCACGCTCTTGCCGCCGGTCAGTTCACTCAGTGGCACCGGAATGCGTTTGCCGTTAAACAAAAACTCCACGCCATGATGCACCAGCCCTTCCGCATCCATCCGTTTTGCCACGCCCGCTTCACGCAGCAGACCAACCGTGCCGCTTTCCAGAATGCCAGCCCGGATACGCCCCAACACGTAGTCCGGCGTCTGGCGCTCCAGAATCAAAGTCTGAATGCCCGCGTTATGCAGCAACTGCCCCAATAGCAGCCCTGAAGGCCCCGCGCCGATAATCACTACTTGTGTCTTCATAGGGTCGCCTCACGTCGAATAGGTTAATTATTTGTTTGTTTTATGTTTGCATAAGGTTTATTCATGCATTTTTGATAAGGGAGCGTGGGAAAAGAAGGGCAAAACCTGTTCAAAAGCTGCACTTTTCGACAATTTTCAGAAAGTGTGGCGAGCATCAAATTATCACCAGGCGAAAAACCCAGACGCCTTTTTGCACATTATTTGATCCGACACGGACTCCTGCCATCGGCGCTTCGGGTAAAAGTAAGCCATCAGGCAGTTGTACCGAGGATGCAGGATGACCACGGAAGTAGATCACAATACCCAGCGAGGCATTACGCGGCTCTGTATTCAGTGCGGCCTTTTTCTGCTTCAGCACGGCGCGGAAAGCGCGCTGGTTGATGAGCTGTCGTCACGCTTAGGCCGCGCGTTGGGAATGGACAGCGTCGAGATAGCGATATCACCGAATGCCATTGTTTTATCGACGATTAAAGACGGGCAATGTATTACCTCGACGCGTAAAAATGCCGATCGCGGCATCAACATGCACGTCGTCACGGAGATCCAGCACATCGTCATCATGGCAGAGCACAAACTGTTGGATGCGCGCGATGTCGCCAAACGCTTCACGCAAATCAAGCCCCTGCGCTATCCGCGCTGGCTAGTGGTGATGATAGTCGGCCTCTCGTGCGCCTGTTTCTGCAAACTCAACAACGGCGGATGGGATGGCGCATTCGTCACGCTCTGCGCCAGCACCATCGCGATGTATATTCGCCAGGTCCTCACCCACCGCGCGATGCACCCGCAAATCAACTTCTGTATCACCGCCTTTGCCGCCACCACCGTCTCCGGCCTGCTGCTGCGCGTTCCCGCGTTCAGCCAAACTTCCACCGTGGCGATGGCAGCCAGCGTGCTGCTGCTGGTGCCGGGCTTCCCGCTCATTAACGCCGTAGCCGACATGTTTAAGGGCCATATCAATACCGGGTTGGCGCGCTGGGCCATTGCCAGCCTGCTGACGCTCGCCACCTGCGTGGGCGTAGTAATGGCCATGACCGTTTGGGGGCTGCGCGGATGGGTATAATCGAATTTTTTCTGGCACTGGTTCAGGACATTATTCTCTCGTCCATTCCGGCGGTCGGTTTTGCGATGGTGTTCAACGTACCACACCGGGCGCTGCCGTGGTGCGCTCTGCTGGGGGCAATCGGCCACAGCTCACGTTTTGTGATGATGACCGCCGGGTTTAACATTGAGTGGGCGACGTTCCTCGCCGCGATTCTGGTGGGCAGCATCGGTATTCGCTGGTCGCGCTGGTACCTGGCGCACCCGAAGATCTTTACCGTCGCCGCCGTCATCCCCATGTTCCCTGGAATATCAGCCTATACCGCAATGATTTCGGCGGTAAAAATCAGCCATTTAGGCTACACCGAAGAGATGATGATTGCGCTCATCAGCAACTTTCTTAAGGCCTCCTCGATTGTCGGCGCGCTCTCTATCGGCCTGTCGATTCCAGGCCTGTGGCTGTATCGTAAACGCCCTCGTGTCTAATCCTCTACGCGACGGCAGCCGGGATTAAGGCTGCCGTCCCTTTCATGCTCTGTGCTACTATATGCACATTAACCTGCGGGGTCCCCGCAGCCTTCCTGTTGTTTTTCTGTATTGAGATAGTGTTATGTCTTCTCGTATTTTGACGCCGAACGTGATTGGTATTGACGCCTTTGTCGCCGATCCTGCTGCCATTCTTGCTAAAACAGAAGGTGGTGCACTGGCCGTATTTGCGAACAATGCGCCCGCGTTCTACGCCATCACGCCGGAACGGCTGGCACAATTGTTAGCGCTGGAAGAAAAGCTCGCCCGTCCGGGCAGCGATGTGGCGCTGGATACGCAGTTCTTTGAAGAGCCTGCGCCCATGCCTGTCGCCGTGCCGATGGGCAAATTTGCCATGTACGCGGGCTGGCAGCCGGACGCTGAATTTTTACGGCTCTCCGCGCTGTGGGGAATTGCCCTCAGCGAGCCGGTCACCCCGGAAGAACTGGCTTCATTTGTCGCTTACTGGCAGGCAGAAGGGAAAGTGTTCCATCACGTGCAGTGGCAGCAAAAACTGGCGCGCAGCGTACAAATGGGCCGCGCGAGCAATAACGGCCAGCCGAAGCGCGACCTGAACAGCGTGTCCGAACCCGATAATCATATTCCCCCTGGTTTCAGAGGATGAGCATGAAAAACGTTGGCGATTTAATGCAACGCCTGCAAAAGATGATGCCGGCGAACGTCAAGCCCGCCTTCACCACCGGTGAAGAGCTGCTGGCCTGGCAAAAAGAGCAGGGAAAAATCCGTGCCGCTGCGCTGGAGCGGGAAAACCGCGCCATGAAAATGCAGCGCACATTTAACCGCTCGGGCATTCGCCCGCTGCACCAGAACTGCTCGTTCGACAATTATCGTGTGGAAAACGAAGGCCAGATGAACGCGCTATCCAAAGCGCGTCAATACGTGGAAGAGTTCGATGGCAACATTGCCAGCTTTATCTTCTCCGGCAAGCCGGGTACCGGGAAAAACCATCTGGCGGCGGCCATCTGCAATGAACTGCTCCTTCGCGGGAAATCGGTGTTAATCATCACCGTTGCCGACATTATGTCGGCCATGAAGGATACCTTCAGCAATCGCGAAACCAGCGAAGAGCAACTGCTGAACGATCTCAGCCAGGTCGACCTGCTGGTGATCGACGAAATCGGCGTGCAAACGGAGTCGCGCTACGAGAAAGTGATCATCAACCAGATTGTCGATCGTCGCTCTTCTTCCAAACGCCCTACCGGTATGCTCACCAACAGCAATATGGATGAGATGAATAAATTGCTGGGTGAACGCGTGATGGACCGTATGCGCCTTGGTAATAGTCTGTGGGTGATTTTTAACTGGGACAGCTATCGCAGCCGGGTCACCGGCAAAGAGTATTGAGATAAATCTTGGTGCCGACAGGGAGTATACTGGCGGCCTAATACATTCATTGCATGAATAGAGTGCTTCTCATGAAAACGACCAAATCCCTGTTTTGCGGCGCTATCCTCGCGGGTGCCTTCTTCGCAACGGCGGCCAACGCCAATTCCCTGACCGATACCCTGAGCAGTGCAGCCAGCCAGCTGGGCGGCCAGAGCAGCAGCCAGCAGAGCGGCACATCGCTCTCTTCATTAACCAGCCTGCTGAATGGCGGTTCGCAGTCACTGAGCTCGAGCACCATGAATAACGCGGCGGGCATTATGGGTTACTGTGCAAAAGAGAAAATCACCTCGGTTGCCAACGTCGATAACATCAAATCTCAGGTGCTGGATAAACTGGGTCTGGACACTGCCGCTGAGCAGAAAAAAGACACCAGCTATATGGACGGCATCCAGGGCCTGCTGAATGCAAAAGATGGCCAGCAGCTGAATCTTGAAAGCCTGGGCAATACCGATCTGGGTAAAAAAGTGAAAGCTAAAGCCTGCGATCTGGTGCTGAAACAGGGTGTGAACTTCCTCTCCTGATCCCGCTGAGCGCGCGGATGAGCGACTCTTTGCTTATCCGCATGCTGCAACATCCGTCTTACGCCCCATGCACAAAAGTTCCCTTCTACGACGATAAATTCGGCTATTTATAAACCAATTCTGAACAACAGCACACTTTGATGACGCTAGAATTGCAGCAATACGACGGCATGATTACATTATGCTGTTCAATAAATGTCTGGCCAGAAAACTGGCGCTGTTGAGGATACGTAGTGTCAGAGTTGCTCTCCCTTGCTCTTTTTCTTGCCTCCGTGGCGATTTACGCCCTGAAGGCAGGCCGCAATACGTGGTGGTTCGCCGCTACGCTGATTGTTTTGGGATTTTTTGTCGTACTCAACATTACGCTCTACGCCAGCGACTATTTCACCGGCGACGGCATCAATGACGCCGTACTTTACACGCTCACCAACAGCCTGACCGGCGCGGGAGTCAGTAAATACATCCTGCCAGGTATCGGCCTGGTGTTAGGGCTGGTTGCCGTATTCGGCACGCTCGGCTGGCTGTTGCGTCGCCGCCGTCATCATCCGCATCATTTTGGTTACAGCCTGCTGGCGCTGGTGCTGGCAGTGGGTTCCGTCGATGCCAGCCCTGCCTTTCGCCAGATTAGCGAGCTGGTAAAATCCCAGTCGCGCGACGGCGATCCTGATTTCTCTATCTATTACAAAGAGCCAGCCAAGAGTATTCCGCAACCAAAACTGAACCTCGTCTACATCTACGGTGAAAGCCTGGAGCGCACCTATTTTGATAACGAGGCGTTTCCGGATCTCGCGCCGGAACTTGGCGCGCTGAAAAACGACAGCATCGATTTCAGCCACACCATGCAGTTGCCGGGCACCGACTACACCATTGCCGGGATGGTCGCGTCACAATGTGGCATTCCGCTGTTCGCACCGTTTGAAGGCAACGCTTCCGCATCGCTCTCCAGCTTCTTCCCGCAGAATATCTGCCTTGGCGATATCCTGAAAAACTCCGGCTATGAAAACTATTTCGTGCAGGGCGCGAACCTGCGCTTCGCCGGGAAAGATGTGTTCCTGAAGTCGCACGGTTTCGACAACCTCTACGGCTCCGAAGAGCTGAAAGCCACCGTTGATGACCCAAACTACCGCAACGACTGGGGCTTCTACGATGACACGGTGCTGGACGAAGCGTGGAAAAAATTCGAAACGCTCTCTAAAGAGGGCAAGCGTTTCTCGCTGTTTACCCTCACCGTCGACACGCATCACCCGGATGGTTTTATCTCGCGCAGCTGCTCGCGTAAAAGCTATGAAATTGGCGGCAAGGCCAATCAGTCCTTTAGCGCTGTCAGTTGCAGCCAGCAGAACATTGCGGAATTCATTAACAGAATCAAAGCCTCGCCGTACTTTAAAAACACGGTAATTGTGGTCTCCTCCGATCATCTGGCGATGAAAAATACCGCCTGGGATTACCTTAATAAGCAGGATCGCAACAACCTGTTCTTCGTCCTGCGCGGCGACCAGCCTCAGCAGGAAGTGATGGCGCAAAAGCGTAACACCATGGATAACGGCGCAACGGTGCTCGATATTCTGGGCGGTGATAACTTCATCGGCCTTGGGCGCAGCAGCTTGTCGGGCGAATCGCTGTCGACCATTTTCCTCAATATGAAAGAGAAAGTGCTGGCGTGGAAACCGGATATCATCCGCCTGTGGAATTTCCCGAAAGAGATGAAAGATTTCACCATCGACTCGCAGAAAAACATGATCGCTTTCTCCGGCAGCCATTTCCGTCTGCCGCTGCTGTTACGCGTGTCGGAAAAACGCGTCGAGCCGCTGCCGGAAAGTGAATACTCTGCGCCGCTGCGCTATCAGCTAGCCGATTTTGCCCCGCGCGATAACTTTGTCTGGATTGACCGCTGCTACAAAATGGGCCAGCTATGGGCGCCGGAATTCGCGCTCTCCACCGACTGGTGCGTCTCGCAGGGGCAACTGGGCGGCGAACAAAAAGTACAGCACGTCGATAAAGCGCAGTGGAAAGGCAAAACGGCGTTCAAAGACACGGTGATCGACATGACGCGCTACAACGGTAACGTCGACACGTTGAAAGTGGTGGATAACGATATTCGCTACAAAGCCGACAGCTTTATCTTCAACGTCGCTGGTGCGCCGGAAGAGGTGAAGCAGTTTAGCGGCATTTCGCGCCCGGAAGCCTGGGGGCGCTGGTCCAACGCACAGTTGGGCAACGAAGTGAAGATTGAGTATCAGCATCCGCTGCCGAAGAAATTTGATTTGGTGATCACCGCGAAAGCGTTTGGTCAGAATGCTGATAAACCGATCCCCGTGCGCGTTGGCAATAGCGAGCAAACGCTGACGCTTGGGCACGATGTGACCACCACTACGCTGCACTTCGATAACCCGGCGCAGGCCAACACGCTGGTGATTGTTCCACCAGCGCCTGAGTCTACAAACGAAGGAAATATCCTCGGCCACTCCCCGCGTCAGCTGGGGATTGGGATGGTGGAGATTAAAGTGGTTGAGGCGCAGGGGTAAGGGCCCCCTCACCCCGCCCTCTCCCTGTACGGTCCGGGGACATGGTAGACAGGTGTTCGGGGACATGGTGAACACTTTTTAACATCCTTTACCCATGGTGATCGACTTTTTCTTCAGGTCGATCACCCCCACTTTCGTACTGTACCACCACACTTCATAGCAGCCATCCTCCTGCGTCTCCTTCAGCCCGACCCGCTCTCCCCTGAACGCATTGCCTGCCTTCAGACTGATACCTTTTATGCTCAGCTTCCCGCTGATATCGACCTTCCTCACCATCACCCCTTCATCATATTCCGGTGGCGTAATGCTGTCGCTGTACTGCCTTGCAGACGGCTGATACCGCGAGGCCGGAACGGCCATACCCAGTGCTTCATGGGGCCGTTCAAGGTTATACACCGTACGCCAGTGGTCGAAAGCTCGCTGCAGCTCACCGCTGTCTGTGAACCACTTACCCTGCAGTACTTCCGCCTTCAGGCTGCGGTGAAAACGTTCCAGCTTGCCCTGTGTCTGCGGATGGTATGGCCGGGAATGCCCCACCCGGATACCCTGGCGCATCAGCCACAACTCAAGTGCCGTCCAGGTGCCGGTGGTGTCGCCCCACGGTGAGCCGTTGTCCATCGTCATCCGGTCTGGCAGCCCGTAGCGTTCAAACACGCTGACCAGCTGCTGCTGCACGGTCTCACGGCGTTCATCGGTGCAGGGTGCCAGACACAGGGAGAAACGAGAGTGGTCGTCCAGCAGGGTGAGCGGATGGCAGCGGCCCCCGCCGAAGGGGAAGTGGCCCTTAAAATCCATCTGCCAGAGCCGGTTCGGCGCGTCATGTTCGAAGCGCCCTGTGGCCGGAATGCCCGGAGCCGTGCCCGGTAGCAGACCGTGACGGGCCATCAGGTTATGGACGGTGCTGAAGGCGGGCATACGGTGCCCCTGGTCTTCGAGCCAGCGCTTTATCTTGCGGGCGCCCCAGCGCTCATGACGGGCATGGGCGATGCGCAGCAGGTCAGTGATATCATCCGGAGAACGGTTGGGAGAGTGATGAGGTACGCGGGGACGGTCCAGAAGACCGGATGCGCCTTCCTCAGCCCAGCGACGAAGCCACTTGTAACCGGTGGCGGGAGAAATGCCGTAGTGACGGCAGAGGGAACGGATGTTCGCCCCGTCTTGTGAGGCGAACAGAACAAACTCGGAACGTAATGACATGGTATCTCTCGCATCCCAGGGCATAAGCGACTCCATAAACGGATTCTTATGCCTTAGTTGTAAGTGTCTACCATGTCCCCGAACAAGTGTTCAATATGTCCCCGGACTGTACAGGGAGAGGGTTAGGGTGAGGGTGAGGGCCTTAAAACGTCTCCCAGTTCTCCCCGGCATCCGTCGCCGCAGCTTTGCGTTGCACCGGCTTCACCGCTACCACGCGCTCTTCCGCTTTCTCCTGAAGCGCTTTTTCCTGCTGGATATGGAACACCGCCACCGCCTGGGTCAGCCTGCTGGCCTGTTCTTCCAGCGCCGCAGCCGCTGCGGCGGACTCTTCCACCAGCGAGGCGTTCTGTTGAGTAACGCGGTCCATCTCCGACACCGCCAGCCCAACCTGGTCGATACCGCGGCTCTGCTCATCAGACGCCGACGCAATCTCGCCCATAATGTCGGTCACGCGGGTCACCGCATTCACAATCTCATCCATGGTTTCCCCGGCGCTTTCCACCAGCGTCGAACCCAAATCAACACGGCTTACCGAGTCTTCAATCAGGCTCTTAATTTCGCGGGCCGCCTGCGCGCTGCGCTGGGCCAGATTACGCACTTCCCCCGCTACTACCGCAAAACCACGCCCCTGCTCGCCTGCTCGCGCCGCTTCGACCGCCGCGTTGAGCGCCAGAATGTTGGTCTGGAAGGCAATACCGTCGATTACGCTGATAATATCGGCAATCTTCTGCGAACTGGCGGTAATGTCACGCATGGTTTGCACCACGTTATCTACTACTTTACCGCCCTTCTGCGCCGTCTCCGAGGCGCTCAGCGCAAGGTTGCTCGCCTGACGGGCGTTCTCGGCGTTCTGCTTCACGGTAGCAGTTAGCTCTTCCATACTGGCAGCGGTCTCTTCCAGCGAAGCGGCCTGCTGTTCAGTACGTGAAGAGAGATCGTTATTGCCCATCGCAATCTCGCTCGCGCCGCTATAAATCGCGTCCGCGCCGTTGCGTACTTCACCGACGGTGCGCGCCAGTTCGCCCTGCATATGACGTAGCGTGCTGGCCAGTTGCCCCATTTCGTTGCGCCCTTCTACATCAATGCGACGAACAAGATCGCCCCCGGCAATATGGCGAATGCTTTCAATCAGGCTTTGCAGCGGCAGGATCAGGGTTTTACGAATGCCAAACCAGACGATCGCAATCGCCAGCAGTACGGCAATCATGACACCGGCTAAGATCCACATCGCTTGATCGTATGAACGGTTGTTATCGGCGACGGCCAAATCGTATAAACGATCGTTCTGTTGCAGATAATCGACATACGCCTGCTCAAACCTGTCCTGATAGCCTTGAGTTGGCTGGTCGAAGAAGTCGTTGATTTTGCCCGCGCCCAGTAGCTGAATCAGCTCGGCCAGCGCACTGTGGTAGATGTCGTAGTTGCGTTTGATTTCCAGCGCCGCCGACTCGCTCTGACGCGGGTCACGCGGCATTGCTTCATACTCGGCCCAACGCTTTTCCGCATCACTCAGCGATTTCTGCGCAACCTGCATCAGTTCCGCCACCGTCGCGCCGCTGCCGATATTGTTCTGATCCATCATGTAGCGGATCCCGGCGCGGTTTAAGGTATTGCGGGTTTGCAGCAAAGCCACCCAGCTGCCGTTGAGGCCAGACTGCTGCTGGCGAACGGTTTGTAGAACGGTGAAGTTTTCCTTGTCGTTTTTGAGCGCGTTGAAGAACAGCCCGCCCGACGTGAGTTGTAATAGTCCAAATAACACCAAAACCAGCACTAAGCTGGTCACGATCTTGATACGTTTTAACATGCTTTCTCTTCCTCCTGGCGAATTACGGTTTTCGGCCTGGATAGAGAAAACTTTAAGAAAAGGTGCAACCTTGAATTGCCGGATGGCGGCTACGCCTTATCCGGCCTACGGTATGGTGCTGTTTTTTGCAGGATGGCGGCTGCGCCTTGTCCGGCCTACGGTTTGGCAATGTTTAATCAAGCGCTTAACGCACGGATATCATCGTACAGCGACTGGGTGATCGCCACGCCCTGCTTTTCACTGTTTAGCCGCGATAAATATCGACGCTCGCCCGGTAACCGCGCGCCCTGCGCCTGCATACCGCTGAATAACGTTTCGGCCCGCACCAGATGGGCGCTGGCGTCCTCGCCGAGGAAGCGCGTCGGGTCAAGCGCCAGAATCAATTCGCCACCGTACGGCAGGCCGCCTGCGCCGTTATCCCACGCCAGAGATTCCGCGCTGGTCATATCGCCAATCAGCGGCCCGGCGAGCAGCTCAACCATGGCCGCCAGCGCTGAACCTTTATGCCCGCCAAAGGTAAGCATCGCGCCCTCCAGCACCGCCTGTGGATCGGTGGTGGCGTTGCCCTCGCTGTCGATGCCCCAGCCTTCAGGGATCGCTTTCCCGGCACGATGATGCAGTTGAATTTCACCGCGCGCCGCCGCGCTCGTCGCCATATCAAAAATAAACGGATGCTGATCGCCGCGCGGCCAGCCAAAGGCTATCGGGTTAGTACCAAAAAGCGGCTGCGTGCCGCCTGCGGGTGCAACCCAGGCGTGGCTTGGGGTGGTCGCCAGCGCCACCAGCCCGGCATCGGTCAGCGGTTCTACGTCGGCAAACAAGGCGGAGAAGTGTACACAGCGATTGATCGCCAGCGCCGCAATCCCACACTGACGCGTTTTCTCAATCAACAGCGGCAGCGCTTGCTCAAAGGCCAGCAGCGAGTACGCGCCATGCGCATCCGCTTTGACAATCGCCGGAGCCTGAGAAATCACCGTAGGCAGCGCATCAGCTGACACCTTTCCTTTACGCAACGTGTCGACAATGCCCAATAATCGCCAAAGGCCGTGCGATGCGCAGCCGTCACGTTCACCGGCAGTGACGTTTTGCGCAATCACCGCCGCATGTTGCTCACTGAATCCATTACTGCTGAGCGCGTGATACGCCAGCGCGTAAGCCTCATCCAGAGAGAGGGTTACTGTTTCCATGAAAAGCTCCTTTATGATTTTCATCTCCAATAACGTTGATTAGAGACGGCAGGGTTACTTAACCGTATATTAATTTTCACTTAACAACAATGGCACAACCATTTTCGCCAAACAGATAAAAAATATATATACCGTTTATAAATTGGAATAAATCACCATATAAAAGCCAAATGCATTTATAAATATCTTTAAACGCCCCCAACGGGGTAGGCTTTTTCTCATTCTTCTCCGAGCCGGCGATAATGTCATCGCGGGCCAGAACGGGTGTGAAAATGATGATAACCGCATTAACTCTGGCAGAACCCCGCTATCAGGTCCGGGTTCTGAGTAACAATTATTTCTTTTGGCTGGGCGTGAAAAACCTGGTACGTCAGCAGGGAAAACCAACCGCTGATATTCAGTGGGTAAAAGAGAACAACGACGGCCAGCAGCGTTTACTGTGCCAGGAAATTTATGCCACTCCGATTGCGCAAAAGTGGCTGGTCTTTACGGAAAGTGAGCAGGTAGACAACCTGAGCGTGATGCTGCCGGATGACCGGGTGAACATTCTTTCCGATCGTCTGGCAATGACGGAGCTGCAAGAACAGCTGAAAAATCCCACGTTCAGCCGCCGCCGCCGCGATAAACAACTCACCCGCTCTGAAGCGCGCGTCTGCTCGCTGATCCGTCAGGGCTTTACGCTGGTGCGGATTGCGCAAATCCTCAATAAGTCGCCGAAAACGATTTATACCCATAAGCGCAACGCAATGGATAAATTCCACTGCGATACGCTGGTAGAGTTCAACCGCAAAATGAATTTGATGGAACAGCAGGCCCTGTACAACTAATGCGCAGGCGGTAATCATTGTTGGGATCAATGTTATAGGTAACATAACAACCTATAATTTAAGCTAATATAAAGGCACTTTGCCTTTGGCTCTCTCGATTCCGGACGCGCTTACCGCACATGAAATATCTGCTCGCTGACGCGATCATCTATGACAACGAAGATGGCTCGCTCTCCCTGAAGGGAGAGGCGAGTGACGAGAGTCAGATGTTGACCAGCACCGCAAACCATATCTTCAGTTTATTAATTGCCCATCATGGCATGGTGGTGGATCGCGAGAAATTTCTGCAAGAGGTGTGGGATGAGCGTGGCTTAACAGGCTCCAATAACTCACTTAATCAGTACATTAGCATCTTGCGCAAATTGCTGGATAACATGGTGCCCGGCACTACGTTTATCGTTACCGTACCGAAAACAGGTTTTATGCTGAATGCCGAGATAAGTGTGCAACCGCTCAGCCGTGAAAGCGTGCCCGCGCTTCCCGCGCCGGAACGTGCGCCGCGTTCCCGCCCGACGTTAGCCATTTGGCTGGGCATTGCCACGATGATCGTCGCGGCCATTTGCGGCAGTTATATCTCGCAAAAACAGTCACCGTTAGTGACTGGCCGCTATTTACTGACCCAGATTGATGGTTGCCCGGTTTATACTTTCACGCCGATTGCTGACGTTTTCCAGAAGCAGGCCGTGGCGCTAACCCGTCAAATCAAAGAAAGCAGCGGATTATCTTGCCTGGAAAACTCCGTATTCTATGTGCATATCCAGAACACGCTGTTTTATGGGGATAAGGGCAGACTGGTGCTTTCGCAGTGCTCACGCTCAAGCCAAAACACCAGCACCTGTAGCACCAATTACTTTTATGAGTGGTGACAGATGAAGTCCCGAACCCTTCTGATAATTGCCTTTATTTTCGTAAACATCACGCTTATCGCCGCGACAATATGGTGGCTTAATAAGCCAGAACCGCTGGCGTTTAACTGCCAGGGGCAGCTCAACTTTAAGGAAAGCCGGGACAATAACCCGTTTAATTTTGACGGCCAGATTGTGATGCACTTTAATCCGGATGGCAGCGGCTATTTCATCATGACCGGAAGCCTGATGGCGAACGAGAAGACGCATACCGTCTCGCGGCAGGAGAATTTCAGCTGGCGTAATCTGCACGACAGTTTGTACGAAATTCACATTCAGAACATCGAACGATTCAGCCACGATCGCGTACCGGATAAAATTTTCGAAGCCTACACCGCCGGTATTCTGCTGGGCCAGAAGCGCCTGCTTAGCATCCAGCGCACGCCGGAACACGCCACTATCATTGGCAATTTCTACTCACCGCTTTTGTTGTGCGCTAACTAGTTTTTATCGTCCGTATTCTCGCTCTGGCGCAAACTGCCCAGCGCAATAAACTCGCCCAGCAGCGCGGTAAGCTGCTGCATTTTCTCTGGCGTAAACTCATTTTCAATCAGCCGATAAGCTTCTTCTACCTGCGTTTGCGCGCGCGCGTATAGCGCCTGCCCCTCTTTGGTAAGCGACACGAACAGCTTGCGCTGATCGTTGACCGGCTTTAAGCGCAGCACCAGGCCATCGCGTTCCATGCGCGTCAAAATACCGGTCAGGCTTGGGCGCAAAATGCAGGCGCGAAACGCCAGATCGTGAAAATCCATTGATGGGTTCTCGGCGAGAATGCGCACGATACGCCACTGCTGCTCGGTCAAATTATGCTGCTTAACGATGGGACGAAAGTAGCTCATCGCCGCTTCGCGCGCCTGCAACAGAGCGATTGTCAAAGATTCGTGCATCGTTCTTCCCCAGAGTACTCAAAAAATCATTAATAACGAAACAATTAGCAAACACGGCGTTGTTCGGCAACCGGTTTCTTTGTTTTGTCATCGACCCAAAATCACAACCACAATATAATTTATTGATTTTAATTGATTTAATAAATTTAACTGTAAATATATTGTTAATAACATCACAAATATTTCACTTACTTTTGCCAAACGACGCGATCAGGAATAAAAGAGATCATTAACATATTAATGAAAATAAAACTCACCGAATCAGCCCTGAGGAGAGGTCAATGAAAGGCACCGTCTTCGCCGTCGCTCTAAACCACCGCAGCCAGATTGACGCCTGGCACAACGCGTTCCAGCAAGCGCCCTATAAAACGCCGCCCAAAACTGCCGTCTGGTTTATTAAACCGCGTAATACCGTGATTGGCGCGGGGGAGCCCATTCCTTTCCCACAGGGCGAAACGGTGCAAAGCGGCGCAACCGTGGCGCTGATTGTCGGCAAAACGGCAACCAAAGTGCGCGTTGAAGACGCCGCAGAGTACATCGCGGGCTTTGCGTTGGCGAACGACGTCAGCCTGCCGGAAGAGAGCTTCTACCGCCCGGCGATCAAAGCCAAATGCCGCGATGGTTTCTGCCCGATGGGCGAAACGGTGGCGCTGAAAGATGTTGATAACCTGACGATTGTTACCGAAATCAACGGTCGCGAAGCGGATCGCTGGAGTACCGCCGATTTACAGCGCAACGCCGCACAGCTGCTGAGCGCCCTGAGCGAATTCGCCACGCTGAACCCTGGCGACGCCATTCTGCTTGGTACACCACAAACCCGCGTGGACATTCAACCCGGCGACCAGGTACGCATTCTGGCCGAAGGTTTCCCGCCGCTGGAAAACCCGGTGGTGGACGATCGCGAAGTCACCACGCGTAAAACCTTCCCGTCGATGCCACACCCGCACGGCACGCTGTTTGCCCTCGGCCTGAACTACGCCGACCACGCCAGCGAACTGGAATTTAAGCCACCGGAAGAGCCGCTGGTGTTCCTGAAAGCGCCAAATACCCTCACGGGCGATAACCAGACCTCCGTGCGCCCGAACAATATTGAATACATGCACTACGAAGCGGAGCTGGTGGTGGTGATTGGCAAGCAGGCGCGTAACGTCAGCGAAGCCGATGCTATGGATTATGTCGCGGGCTACACCGTGTGTAACGACTACGCCATTCGCGACTATCTGGAAAACTACTACCGCCCTAACCTGCGGGTAAAAAGCCGCGACGGACTGACGCCGATGCTTTCAACCATCGTGCCGAAAGAGGCGATCCCGGACCCGCATAATCTGACCCTTCGCACCTTCGTCAACGGCGAACTGCGCCAGCAGGGTACTACCGCCGATCTGATCTTCAGCGTCCCCTTCCTGATCGCCTACTTAAGCGAATTTATGACCCTGAATCCGGGCGACATGATCGCCACCGGCACACCAAAAGGCTTATCTGACGTGGTGCCTGGCGATGAAGTGGTGGTGGAAGTCGAAGGTGTGGGCCGCCTGGTGAACAGAATTGTCAGTGAGGAGACTGCAAAATGAGAAAGATAAACCATTGGATCAACGGCAAAAATGTTGCAGGTAACGACTACTTCCAGACCACCAACCCGGCAACGGGTGAAGTGTTGGCGGATGTGGCCTCTGGCGGTGAAGCGGAGATCAATCAGGCGGTAGCGGCAGCGAAAGAGGCGTTCCCGAAATGGGCCAATCTGCCGATGAAAGAGCGTGCGCGCCTGATGCGCCGTCTGGGCGATTTGATCGACCAGAACGTGCCGGAGATCGCCGCGATGGAAACCGCGGACACCGGCCTGCCGATCCATCAGACCAAAAATGTGTTGATCCCACGCGCTTCCCACAACTTTGAATTTTTCGCCGAAGTCTGCCAGCAGATGAACGGCAAGACCTACCCGGTTGACGACAAGATGCTCAACTACACGCTGGTGCAGCCGGTGGGCGTTTGTGCGCTGGTGTCGCCGTGGAACGTACCGTTTATGACCGCCACCTGGAAGGTCGCGCCGTGTCTGGCGCTGGGCAATACCGCGGTGCTGAAGATGTCGGAACTCTCTCCTCTGACCGCTGACCGCCTGGGTGAGCTGGCACTGGAAGCCGGGATTCCGGCCGGCGTGCTGAACGTGGTGCAGGGCTACGGCGCAACCGCAGGCGATGCGCTGGTGCGTCATCATGACGTGCGTGCCGTATCGTTCACCGGCGGTACCGCCACCGGGCGCAACATCATGAAAAACGCCGGGCTGAAAAAATACTCCATGGAGCTGGGCGGCAAATCGCCGGTGCTGATTTTTGAGGATGCCGATATTGAGCGCGCGCTGGACGCCGCCCTGTTCACCATCTTCTCAATCAACGGCGAGCGCTGTACCGCCGGTTCGCGCATCTTTATTCAGCAGAGCATCTACCCGGAATTCGTTAAACGCTTTGCCGAACGCGCTAACCGTCTGCGCGTGGGCGATCCGACCGATCCGAATACCCAGGTTGGCGCGCTGATCAGCCAGCAACACTGGGAAAAAGTCTCCGGCTATATCCGTCTCGGCATTGAAGAAGGCGCAACCCTGCTGGCGGGCGGTCCGGATAAACCGTCCGACCTGCCTGCGCACCTGAAAGGCGGTAACTTCCTGCGCCCAACGGTGCTGGCAGACGTTGATAACCGTATGCGCGTCGCCCAGGAAGAGATTTTCGGGCCGGTCGCCTGCCTGCTGCCGTTTAAAGACGAAGCCGAAGGTCTGCGCCTGGCAAACGACGTGGAGTACGGCCTCGCGTCGTATATCTGGACGCAGGATGTCAGCAAAGTGTTACGCCTGGCGCGTGGCATTGAAGCAGGCATGGTGTTCGTCAATACCCAGAACGTGCGTGACCTGCGCCAGCCGTTTGGCGGCGTAAAAGCCTCCGGCACCGGGCGTGAAGGCGGTGAGTACAGCTTCGAAGTGTTCGCGGAAATGAAGAACGTCTGCATTTCCATGGGCGACCATCCAATTCCGAAATGGGGAGTCTGATATGGGTAAGTTAGCGTTAGCCGCCAAGATCACGCACGTACCGTCGATGTATCTCTCTGAACTGCCAGGGAAAAACCACGGTTGCCGCCAGGGCGCGATCGACGGGCATAAAGAGATCAGCAAGCGTTGCCGGGAAATGGGCGTCGATACCATTATCGTTTTCGATACCCACTGGCTGGTCAACAGTGCTTATCACATCAACTGTGCAGACCATTTTGAAGGCGTCTACACCAGCAACGAGCTGCCGCATTTTATTCGCGACATGACCTACAACTACGAGGGCAACCCGGAGTTGGGGCAGCTTATTGCCGATGAAGCCTTAAAGCTCGGCGTGCGGGCAAAAGCGCACAACATTCCCAGCCTGAAACTGGAGTACGGCACGCTGGTACCGATGCGCTACATGAATGAAGACAAGCGCTTCAAAGTGGTCTCCATTTCGGCTTTCTGCACGGTTCACGATTTTGCCGACAGCCGCAAGCTGGGCGAAGCGATTCTGAAAGCGATCGAACAGTACGACGGCACCGTGGCGGTACTTGCCAGCGGTTCGTTGTCGCACCGCTTTATTGACGACCAGCGCGCAGAAGAAGGGATGAACAGCTACACCCGCGAGTTCGACCGCCAGATGGACGAGCGCGTAGTGAAGTTGTGGCGCGAAGGCCAGTTCAAAGAGTTTTGCAGCATGCTGCCGGAGTACGCCGACTATTGCTACGGCGAAGGCAATATGCACGACACGGTGATGCTGCTGGGGATGCTTGGCTGGGATAAATACGACGGCAAGGTGGAGTTTATCACCGAGCTATTCCCAAGCTCCGGCACCGGCCAGGTTAACGCTGTCTTTCCGCTTCCCGCATAAGGACGTTTTATGCCGCACTTTATTGTTGAATGCAGTGACAACATCCGCGAAGAAGCCGACCTGCCGGGGCTGTTCGCCAAAGTGAATCCGGCGCTGGCGGCCACGGGGATTTTTCCGCTGGCGGGTATTCGCAGCCGCGCGCACTGGGTCGATACCTGGCAGATGGCCGACGGGCAGCGTGATTACGCCTTTGTGCATATGACGTTGAAAATCGGTGCCGGCCGCAGCCTGGAAAGCCGTCAGCAGGCGGGTGAAATGCTGTTTGAACTGATTAAAACGCACTTCGCCGCCCTGATGGAGAGCCGTCTGCTGGCGCTGTCGTTTGAAATTGAAGAGCTGCACCCGACGCTGAATTTTAAACAAAACAACGTGCACGCGTTGTTTAAGTAAGGTGCAGGTTGCCCGGTGGCGCTGCGCTTACCGGGCCTACAAAACCCCAAACCGTACACCGTAGGCCGGATAAGGCGCAGCCGCCATCCGGCAATGCCACAGGATATCGCCATGTTCGACAAACAAACTCATACCCTGATCGCCCAGCGTCTGGATCAGGCAGAAAAACAGCGTGAACAGATCCGCGCGATCTCCCTGGATTATCCGGAGATCACCATCGAAGACGCCTATGCCGTACAGCGCGAATGGGTACGCCTGAAAATTGCCGAAGGCCGCACGCTGAAAGGCCACAAAATCGGCCTGACCTCAAAAGCGATGCAGGCCAGTTCACAGATCAGCGAACCAGACTACGGCGCGCTACTCGACGACATGTTCTTCCACGATGGCAGCGATATCCCGACCGATCGCTTTATCGTGCCGCGCATCGAAGTTGAGCTGGCTTTCGTGCTGGCAAAACCGCTGCGCGGGCCGAACTGCACGCTGTTCGACGTCTACAACGCCACGGACTATGTGATCCCGGCGCTGGAGCTGATCGACGCTCGCTGCCACAACATCGACCCTGAAACCCAGCGCCCGCGCAAAGTGTTCGACACCATCTCCGATAACGCCGCCAACGCGGGGGTGATCCTCGGTGGTCGACCCATTAAGCCCGATGAGCTGGATCTGCGTTGGATCTCCGCCCTGCTTTACCGCAATGGCGTGATTGAAGAAACCGGCGTCGCCGCTGGCGTGCTCAATCACCCGGCAAACGGTGTGGCCTGGCTGGCGAACAAGCTCGCACCGTATGACGTACAGCTGGAAGCCGGGCAAATCATCCTCGGCGGATCGTTCACCCGCCCGGTTCCGGCGCGTAAGGGCGACACCTTCCACGTCGATTACGGCAACATGGGTTCCATTAGCTGCCGCTTTGTTTAAGGAGAGAACGATGGAAAACAGCTTTAAAACGGCGCTGAAAGCAGGCCGTCCGCAGATCGGATTATGGCTGGGGCTGAGTAGCAGCTACAGCGCAGAGTTACTGGCCGGAGCAGGATTCGACTGGTTGTTGATCGACGGTGAGCACGCGCCGAATAACGTGCAAACCGTGCTCACCCAACTACAGGCGATTGCGCCCTACCCCAGCCAACCGGTAGTACGTCCGTCGTGGAACGATCCAGTGCAAATCAAACAACTGCTGGACGTCGGCACACAAACCTTACTGGTGCCGATGGTTCAAAACGCTGACGAAGCCCGTGAAGCGGTACGCGCCACCCGTTATCCCCCCGCCGGTATTCGCGGCGTAGGCAGTGCGCTGGCACGCGCCTCGCGCTGGAACCGTATTCCGGATTACCTGCAAAAAGCCAACGATCAAATGTGCGTACTGGTGCAGATCGAAACACGTGAAGCAATGAAAAATCTGCCGCAGATCCTGGATGTGGAAGGGGTGGATGGCGTATTCATCGGCCCGGCGGATCTGAGCGCCGATATGGGTTATGCCGGTAATCCGCAACACCCGGAAGTGCAGGCCGCGATTGAGCAGGCGATCGTGCAGATCCGTGAGGCGGGTAAGGCGCCGGGGATCTTGACAGCCAATGAGTCGCTGGCGAAACGCTATCTGGAATTAGGCGCGCTGTTTGTCGCCGTCGGCGTCGACACCACCCTGCTCGCCCGCGCCGCCGAAGCGCTGGCCGCCCGGTTTGGCGCGCAGACCACCGCCATTAAGCCCGGCGTGTATTAACGCCGGATGCGCTGCGCTTATCCGGCCTACAACCGCACCAAATCGTAGGCCGGATAAGGCGTTTACACCGCCATCCGGCAAAAAACTGTTGTCGTACCCTACAAAAATCCCCTTAGAGGAATAGCCATGAGCGACACATCATCTGCACTGCCAAACCCCGCGGACGCGCATAAATCGCTAACCACAGGCCAGCAGGCGGTCATCAATAAACTTTTCCGTCGCCTGATCGTTTTTCTGTTCGTGCTGTTTATCTTTTCGTTTCTCGATCGCATCAATATCGGTTTTGCCGGGCTAACGATGGGGCGCGATCTCGGACTGAGCGCCACCATGTTCGGCCTCGCCACGACCCTGTTTTACGCCGCCTACGTAATTTTCGGCATTCCGAGCAACATCATGTTGGGGATTGTCGGCGCGCGCCGCTGGATCGCCACCATCATGGTGCTGTGGGGCATCGCTTCCACCGCAACGATGTTCGCCACCGGCCCCACCAGCCTGTATGTGCTGCGTATTCTGGTCGGCATCACCGAAGCCGGCTTTCTGCCGGGCATTCTGCTTTATCTCACCTACTGGTTCCCGGCCTATTTCCGCGCTCGCGCCAACGCCTTATTTATGGTGGCAATGCCGGTGACCACCGCCTTCGGTTCGATCGTCTCCGGTTATATTCTGGCCCTGGACGGTGTGATGGCGCTGAAAGGCTGGCAGTGGCTATTCCTGCTGGAAGGCTTCCCGTCACTGCTGTTGGGTATCATGGTGTGGTTCTATCTTGATGATTCTCCTGACAAAGCCAAATGGCTGACCGCTGAGGATAAGAAAAACCTTCAGCAGATGATGGATAACGATCGCCTGACCCTGGTTCAGCCGGAAGGGGCAATCAGCCACCACGCCGCTCAACAGCGCAGCCTGTGGCGCGAGATTTTCACGCCGATCGTGCTGATGTACACCCTCGCCTACTTCTGCCTGACTAACACCTTGAGCGCCATCAGCATCTGGACGCCGCAGATTTTGCAAAGCTTCAACCAGGCCAGCAGCAATATCACTATCGGCCTGCTTGCCGCCGTACCGCAGATTTGTACCATTCTGGGGATGATCTACTGGAGCCGCCATTCAGATAAACATCAGGAGCGTAAACATCATACCGCCCTGCCGTTCCTGTTTGCCGCCGCGGGCTGGCTACTGGCTTCCGCTACCGATCACAACCTGATCCAGCTTTTGGGGATCGTAATGGCCTCGACCGGATCGTTCAGCGCGATGGCCATTTTCTGGACCACGCCGGATCAGTCGATCAGCCTGCGCGCCAGGGCTATCGGTATCGCGGTGATCAACGCCACCGGCAATATTGGATCGGCGCTGAGTCCGTTTATGATCGGCTGGCTGAAGGATATAACCGGCAGCTTTAACAGCGG
Organism: Pseudocitrobacter corydidari; assembly: GCF_021172065.1. Taxonomy (NCBI): domain Bacteria; kingdom Pseudomonadati; phylum Pseudomonadota; class Gammaproteobacteria; order Enterobacterales; family Enterobacteriaceae; genus Pseudocitrobacter; species Pseudocitrobacter corydidari. Next base: position 3,200,443 of record NZ_CP087880.1, read on the forward strand.
CCTGTGGTTTGTGGCGTCGCTGCTGGTGATTGGATCGGTGATTATCTGGGCGATCCCGATGAAATCGTCTCGCCCGCGCGCCACGCCGTAAGGAGCCTGCATGTGCGAGAACCCGATCTATAACATCGATATCAGCACCGAATACGATGAAAGTCTGGGTACGGATGATGTGCATTATCAGTCATTTGCGCGGATGGCGGCTTTCTTTGGCCGCGATATGCAGGCTCATCGCCACGAACACTATTTCCAGATGCATTTCCTGCTGACCGGGCAGATCGAGCTTCAGCTTGACGATCATCGCTACTCAGTAGAAGCGCCGCTGTTTGTGCTGACGCCACCGTCGGTACCGCACGCGTTTATCACCGAATCAGACGCTGACGGGCATGTGCTGACGGTGCATGAGGATCTTATCTGGCCGCTGCTGGAGGTGCTTTATCCCGGCACGCGGGAAACCTTCGGTCTGCCGGGGATCTGCCTGTCGCTGGCTGATAAACCGGATGAACTGGCGGCGCTGGAACATTACTGGCGGCTGATCGAACGGGAGTCGGTTGAGCAACTGCCGGGGCGCGAACATACCCTCACGCTGTTGGCGCAGGCGGTGTTTACTCTGCTGCTGCGTAATGCCCGCCTCGACGACCACGCCGCCAGCGGTATGCGCGGCGAGCTAAAACTGTTCCAGCGCTTCAACCTGATGATCGACAGCCACTTCCACCAGCACTGGACGGTACCGGATTACGCCTGCGAGCTGCACATCACCGAATCCCGGCTCACCGATATCTGCCGCCGCTTCGCCAACCGCCCGCCGAAACGGCTGATTTTCGACAGGCAACTGCGCGAGGCCAAGCGGCTACTGCTGTTCTCTGACAGCGCGGTAAACAACATCGCCTGGCAACTGGGATTTAAAGATCCCGCCTACTTCGCGCGATTTTTCAACCGGTTGGTGGGATGTTCGCCCAGCGTTTACCGGGCGAGGAAAGTGCCGGTATCGTGAGGCTTGCCGAAGGAATACATGTAGGGCGGGTAAGCGCAGCGCCACCCGCCAAATCCTACACCGATCACAAAACCCTCACCTCCCCGAAAAGTACCCGCCATTGACCCAAAAGTCTCTTCACGAATACCGGTCTAACCGCTTCAATTAAACAACAAAAACAAAACACAAATTTAACATTAAAGCCAGTAGCGCCCATTGGCGCTGGCTTTCCATCCGATTACAAAAAGAGAGTCTGATTATGAAACCTGAAGATTTCCGCGCCAGTACCCAGCGTCCGTTTACCGGTGAAGAGTACCTGAAGAGTTTGCAGGATGGCCGTGAAATATACATCTACGGCGAGCGCGTGAAAGATGTCACCACTCATCCGGCGTTCCGTAACGCGGCGGCGTCCGTCGCACAGCTGTACGATGCGCTGCACAAACCAGAGATGCAGGATTCCCTGTGCTGGAACACCGACACCGGCAGTGGCGGCTACACCCACAAGTTTTTCCGCGTGGCGAAAAGCCCGGACGACCTGCGCCAGCAGCGCGACGCCATTGCCGAGTGGTCACGCCTGAGCTACGGTTGGATGGGTCGCACGCCGGATTACAAAGCCGCTTTCGGCTGTGCGCTGGGCGCCAACCCAGGCTTCTACGGCCAGTTTGAGCAAAACGCCCGCAACTGGTACTCGCGCATTCAGGAAACCGGCCTGTACTTCAATCACGCTATCGTTAACCCGCCGATCGATCGCCATTTACCGACCGATCAGGTGAAAGACGTCTACATCAAGCTGGAAAAAGAGACCGATGCCGGGATCGTGGTCAGCGGCGCAAAAGTGGTTGCCACCAACTCCGCGCTGACCCACTACAACATGATTGGCTTCGGCTCAGCACAGGTGATGGGCGAAAACCCGGACTTCGCGCTGATGTTCGTCGCGCCGATGGACGCCGATGGCGTGAAGCTTATCTCCCGCGCGTCCTATGAAATGGTCGCAGGTGCAACCGGCTCCCCGTACGACTACCCGCTCTCCAGCCGCTTCGATGAGAATGATGCGATCCTGGTGATGGATAACGTGCTGATCCCATGGGAGAACGTGCTGATCTACCGCGATTTCGATCGCTGCCGTCGCTGGACGATGGAAGGCGGCTTCGCCCGTATGTATCCGTTGCAGGCCTGTGTGCGCCTGGCGGTGAAGCTCGACTTTATTACCGCGCTGCTGAAAAAATCCCTCGAATGTACCGGCACGCTGGAGTTCCGTGGGGTGCAGGCGGACCTCGGGGAAGTGGTGGCCTGGCGCAACACCTTCTGGGCGCTGAGCGATTCCATGTGTTCGGAAGCCACACCGTGGGTGAACGGCGCGTATCTGCCGGATCACGCCGCACTGCAAACCTACCGCGTCATGGCTCCGATGGCCTACGCGAAAATCAAAAATATTATTGAGCGCAACGTCACCAGCGGGCTGATCTACCTGCCGTCGAGCGCGCGCGATCTGAATAACCCGCAGATCGACCAGTACCTGGCGAAATACGTGCGCGGATCGAACGGTATGGATCACGTTCAGCGCATCAAGATCCTCAAACTGATGTGGGATGCCATCGGCAGCGAGTTCGGCGGGCGGCATGAGCTTTACGAGATCAACTATTCCGGCAGCCAGGATGAGATTCGCCTGCAATGTCTGCGTCAGGCGCAGACCTCCGGCAACATGGACAAAATGATGGCGATGGTCGACCGCTGCCTTTCCGAGTACGACCAACATGGCTGGACCGTGCCGCACCTGCACAACAACGCTGATATCAACATGTTAGACAAGCTGCTGAAGTAACGCAGCAGGAGACCACCATGCAAGTAGATGAACAACGTTTACGCTTTCGCGATGCTATGTCCAGCCTGTCGGCGGCGGTGAATATCGTTACCACCGAAGGCGAGGCGGGTCGCTGTGGGATAACCGCTACCGCCGTGTGCTCGGTTACCGATACGCCGCCATCGGTGATGGTGTGTATCAACGCCAACAGCGCCATGAACCCGGTATTTCAGGGCAACGGTAAGCTGTGCGTCAACGTCCTCAACCACGAACAGGAGCTGATGGCGCGCCACTTTGCCGGGATGACGGGCATGGCGATGGAAGAGCGCTTTACCCTCTCCTGCTGGCAAAAAGGGCCGCTGGCGCAACCGGTGCTGAAGGGCGCGCTGGCAAGCCTGGAAGGCGAAATAAGCCAGGTGCAGACCATCGGCACGCATCTGGTGTATCTGGTGGAGATCAAGCACATTATCCTCAGCGATGAGGGGCATGGGCTGATTTACTTCAAGCGCCGTTTTCATCCGGTGATGATGGAGATGGAGATGGCGGTGTAAAACCGCCATTGTTGTCGGATGCGCTGCGCTTATCCGACCTACGCGATCGGTAGGCCGGATAAGGCGCAGCCGCCATCCGGCAACTGCATAAATGCACGCAATAAAATCTTGTGATCTCAATCACATATTCCCCACCCGCTCACTTCTTACCCAACCGCTCACCTCCACACACAACCGCTTAACCCCCCATACAACCACTCACGACTTTACCCAACTTTACGCGCGTGAATCTCTGGCAAGATGCTCATCAGCATAGCAGTCATACCTCCTCACTCATTAAACACAAAACCCATACAGCTTCGGCTCATTATTAATCTTAAAAAACCAGGTTTTACTATGGATACCAAAAAGTTATTCAAGCACATACCCTGGGTGATTCTTGGAATCATCGGCGCGTTTTGCCTGTCAGTTGTGGCATTACGTCGGGGAGAACACGTTAGCGCCCTGTGGATCGTGGTCGCGGCGGTTTCTGTTTATCTGGTGGCGTATCGCTACTACAGCCTCTACATCGCCCAGAAGGTGATGAAACTCGACCCAACGCGTGCGACGCCGGCGGTCATTAACAACGATGGCCTGAACTACGTGCCGACCAACCGCTACGTGCTGTTCGGCCACCACTTCGCCGCTATCGCAGGCGCGGGCCCGCTGGTTGGGCCGGTACTGGCCGCCCAGATGGGTTACCTGCCCGGTACCCTGTGGCTGCTGGCGGGCGTAGTGCTTGCCGGTGCGGTGCAGGACTTTATGGTGCTGTTTATCTCCACGCGCCGTAACGGTTCTTCGCTGGGCGAGATGGTCAAAGAAGAGATGGGCCGCGTGCCGGGCTCTATCGCCCTGTTCGGCTGCTTCCTGATTATGATCATCATCCTGGCGGTGCTGGCGCTGATCGTGGTGAAAGCCCTGGCCGAAAGCCCGTGGGGTGTGTTCACCGTCTGCTCGACCGTGCCGATTGCGCTGTTTATGGGTATTTACATGCGCTTTATTCGCCCAGGCCGCGTGGGGGAAGTCTCCGTTATCGGTATCGTGCTGCTGGTTGCTTCCATCTGGTTCGGTGGCGTCATCGCTCACGACCCGTACTGGGGCCCGGCGCTGACCTTTAAAGACACCACCATCACCTTCACGCTGATTGGTTATGCCTTTATCTCCGCTCTGCTGCCGGTTTGGTTGATTCTGGCACCGCGCGACTACCTCGCCACCTTCCTGAAAATCGGCGTTATCGTTGGCCTGGCAATTGGCATCGTGATCCTCAACCCGGATCTGAAAATGCCAGCCGTTACTCAGTACATCGACGGTACCGGCCCGCTATGGAAAGGTGCTCTGTTCCCGTTCCTGTTTATCACCATCGCCTGTGGCGCGGTATCTGGCTTCCATGCGCTGATCTCCTCCGGCACCACGCCGAAGCTGCTCGCCTGTGAAACCGACGCACGTTTCATCGGTTATGGCGCAATGCTGATGGAGTCCTTCGTGGCGATTATGGCGCTGGTTGCAGCATCCATTATCGAACCGGGCCTCTACTTCGCGATGAACACCCCGCCTGCTGGCCTTGGCATCACCATGCCGAACCTGCACGAAATGGGCGGTGAAAACGCGGCCATGATTGCGGCGCAGCTGAAAGAAGTGACCATTCATGCGGCGGCAACGGTCAGTTCCTGGGGCTTCGTGATTTCGCCGGAAGAGATTCTGCAAACCGCGAAAGATATCGGTGAACCGTCTGTTCTGAACCGTGCCGGTGGCGCACCAACCCTGGCGGTCGGTATCGCACACGTGTTCCACAAAGTGCTGCCGTGGGCGGACATGGGCTTCTGGTACCACTTCGGTATTCTGTTTGAAGCGCTGTTTATCCTCACCGCGCTGGATGCCGGTACCCGTGCGGGCCGCTTCATGTTGCAGGACTTGCTGGGCAACTTCATTCCGTTCCTGAAGAAAACCGATTCTCTGGTAGCAGGTGTTGTGGCGACCGCAGGTTGTGTAGGCCTGTGGGGCTACCTGCTGTATCAGGGCGTTGTCGACCCGCTGGGCGGCGTGAAGAGCCTGTGGCCGCTGTTCGGTATCTCTAACCAGATGCTGGCCGCTGTGGCGCTGGTCCTCGGCACGGTTATCCTCGTGAAGATGAAACGCAGCAAATATGTCTGGGTTACCATCATCCCGGCATTCTGGCTGCTGGTCTGCACCACCTGGGCGCTGGGTCTGAAACTGTTCAGCACCAACCCGCAGATGGAAGGCTTCTTCTACATGGCGAGCCAGTACAAAGCGAAAATTGCCGCAGGTGGTGAACTGACGGCGCAGCAAATCGCCAACATGAACCACATCGTTATCAACAACTACACCAACGCAGGCCTGAGTATTCTGTTCCTGGTGGTGGTGTACAGCATCATCTTCTACGGTTTCAAAACCTGGATGCAGGTGCGCAATAACGAAGAACGCTCCGACAAAGAAACACCTTATGTTCCTGTGCCGGAAGGCGGCGTGAAGACCTCTTCACACCATTAACAGATTGCCGGATGGCGCTACGCTTATCCGGCCTACTGTTCCACACGCGTAGGCCGGATAAGGCGCTAGCCGCCATCCGGCATTAGTTATATACACAAATCATTCAAGTTGCATCAAGGCGGCAAGGGAGTGAATCCCCAGGAGCGTACATAAGTACGTGACTGGGGTGAACGAGCGCAGCCAACGCAGAGGCAGCTTGAAGGATGACGTGTATATCTGGATAGCACAATGTTTGGTAACTTAGGTCAGGCGAAAAAATACCTCGGTCAGGCGGCGAAGATGCTGATTGGCATCCCGGACTACGACAACTACGTCGAACACATGAAAGCCACGCATCCGGACAAGCCGTACATGACCTACGAAGAGTTCTTCCGCGAGCGGCAACAGGCGCGCTACGGCGGAGACGGAAAAGGCGGCATGCGCTGCTGTTAGAAGGAGAAAACATGACCCCGATTGCAGTTACCCTACTTACCGGTTTTCTTGGCGCGGGCAAAACCACCCTGCTGCGCCATATCCTCAACGAACAGCACGGTTTCAAAATCGCCGTCATTGAGAACGAGTTCGGCGAAGTTTCTGTTGATACCCAGCTTATTGGCGACCGCGCCACGCAAATCAAAACCCTCACCAACGGCTGTATCTGCTGCTCCCGCGCCAATGAACTGGAAGACGCCCTGCTCGACCTGCTCGACAGCCGCGATCGCGGCGAAATTGAATTCGACCGCCTGGTGATTGAGTGCACCGGCATGGCCGACCCCGGCCCGATTATTCAGACCTTTTTCTCTCATGACGTCCTGTGCGAGCGCTACCTGCTGGACGGCGTGATTGCGCTGGTCGACGCAGTTCACGCCAATGAGCAGATGAACCAGTTCACCATCGCCCAGTCGCAAGTTGGCTATGCCGACCGCATCCTGCTGACCAAAACCGACGTCGCAGGCGACACCGAGAAGCTGCGCGAACGTCTGGCGCGCATCAACGCCCGCGCCCCGATTTACACCGTCGTTCATGGCGATATCGACCTGGCGCAGCTGTTCAATACCAGCGGCTTTATGCTGGAAGAGAACGTGCTGGCGGGTAAACCGCGCTTCCACTTTATGGCGGATAAGCAGAATGATGTGTCGTCGATTGTGGTGGAGCTGGATTACCCCGTCGATATCAGCGACGTGTCGCGCGTGATGGAAAACCTGCTGCTACAGTTCGCCGACAAACTGCTGCGCTACAAAGGGATGCTGTGGATTGACGGCGAGCCGAACCGCCTGCTGTTCCAGGGCGTACAACGCCTTTACAGCGCCGACTGGGACAGGCCGTGGGGTGATGAAACGCCGCAGAGTCAGTTGGTATTTATTGGGATACAGTTGCCAGAGGAAAAGATTCGGGCGGCGTTTGCAGGGTTGAGGAAGTAGGGTGGGATTATGGGCCGCCACGTGGCGGCCTGAATTATTTTTTGTTCTGATCGCGTAACATCGCTTCACGCAATATCGCATTCAAGCGAGTCTGATAGCCTTTACCTGGGCGTTTTAGCCACTCCATCACATCGGCATCAATGCGCACGGAAGCCTGTGTTTTCAATGGCCGGAAAAACTTGCCGCGTTCGGCATCCGACCATTGTTCATCGCCGGAAGCAGGTATGTCGGTGTAATCAATATCCTCATCGGGTTTATTCGCCAGCGCCTTGAGTTCAGCTTCATGCTGAGAATTGAGTGTGGAGGACGAACCTCGTTTATGTTTAACCATGCTCATAACGATTCCTCTCTTTACGATCTGCCTTTCGTGCGCTGATGATTCGAATCATTTCATTTCCACTTTCGAAACGGATGGTATGCGCGACCAAAATAACCACGATGCCGTGTACCAGGCCGATGGTTTGCCAGCGATACTCTCCGTTTTCTACGCGATCCTGTCTTGATAAATGTCGGGGATCGTCAAACACCAACACCGCGTCTTCAAACCGGATGCCATGCTTCACCCGATTGCTTTTGGCCTTGTTTGCATCCCATTCAAACTCCATTGGCATTGTAGCCTTCCCTTATTGTATACACATAAATGTATATACAATTATTCTGCAATTATAGCGTCGATGATGGAAATAGCATCACGTTTCGGAGAATCAACCATGAAATTGACAATGAGTGAGGTGGACTTGATTCATCCAATAGAATTTCTCGCCTGACGTGGCACACTAAGCGCCTCGCTGTCGTTAAGGGATTACCGTGAAAAAATACAAAGTCATTACCCCGCTTTTTCCTACCTATGCGCAAGTTAAGGCGATGATGAAAGCCGTATCAGGTTATTCCCTGAAAGCGGTGCGCAATATGATTACCGCCATTCACGAGCAAACCGGTACGCCGCAAAAACCCGTTGACTGGTCAGAACCCGATCTCTGGATCAGCGAACGTTTAACGGGGGAAGATGCCGAAATCGCTCATCGCATCTGGGATACCGACAATCACATTCTGAACCCGCGCCACAGCTACGGCTGCTATTTGTTCCTGAACTATCCTCAGTTTGAGCTGATGGAAAGCACGCCAGATGATGTCTGGCAGCCCACCTCGCGCGGGCAGCAATTTCTGCAAGATGACGAAAAGACGCTGCGTTCATTGGACGACCAGGAAGGTATTCTGCAACTGCTTGAGCTGCTGGCTGGCCGGGAAATGTCGCGCCGCGCCGATTTATTACCGGAATGGCAGGCCTTTTTGCATCAGCATTCGAAATTCGCGTCTGCCAGCTCAGTGAAAAGTACGCTCTACTCCCGTCTCTATAACCTTATCGACCGCGACATGGTAAACCGTGAAGGGATGAGCTATCGCATTACCGATGCCGGGCGCGCCTGGCTTGGAAAAGCGTTACCGGCACGAAAAAGCGATCCGCGTAAAGAGCTGCTGGAAGCCGTGAAGCGCTACAACGAGCAGCAAAAAGAGCTGCTGCGCGAGCAAATCAGCACCATGAATCCGTACAAGTTTGAGCACCTTGTTGGTCAATTACTGGAAGCAATGGGATACGAACAAGTTGAAGTGACCAAAGCCTCAGGCGATAAAGGTGTGGACGTGATTGGTCAGGTGCAGGTCGGCATCACCACCATTACCGAAGTGGTACAGGTTAAAAGAATGCAGAACACCATCACCCGCCCCTATATCGACCAGCTACGCGGTGCGCTGCCTTACCATAAAGCCATTCGCGGTACGCTCATCACTACCGGAAAATTTGCGGCGAAATGTGCAGAAGCGGCTCTCTTTCCGGGGGCTGCGCCCATTACGCTCATTGACGGCGATCGCTTGCTGGAACTATTGATCGAAAATAACGTCGGCATTCGCCGCAGCAACGCGGTGGAATTGCTGGATGTGGATTTGCAGTTGTTTGACGAGCTGGAGATGGAGTAAAGGGCGAAATTCGCCGCTTTTACCGTTACAATAGCGACCTAATTTTTCCGAATCGAGTTCATCATGGCCAAAGCACCAACAAACAAAACCAAAGCAAAAAAAGGCTTTGAAGACACGTTATGGGATACCGCGAACCAGCTTCGCGGCAGCGTTGAGTCTTCCGAATACAAGCACGTTGTTCTGAGCCTCGTGTTCCTGAAATTTATCAGCGATAAATTTGAAGCCCGTCGCCAGAAAATGAAAGATGACGGCCAGGGCGACTTCCTGGAGATGGAAGTGTTCTACCAGCAGGACAACATTTTCTACCTGCCGGAAGAGGCGCGCTGGTCGTTCATCAAACAGAATGCCAAGCAGGATGACATCGCAGTACGTATTGATACCGCACTCTCTACCATTGAGAAACGTAACCCGACGCTGAAAGGCGCGCTGCCGGACAACTATTTCAGCCGTCAGAACCTGGAAACCAAAAAGCTGGCGTCTTTGATTGATACCATCGACAACATCGAAACGCTGGCCCACGAAACCGATGTTGAGGCGCTCTCCAAAGAAGACCTGGTTGGCCGCGTGTATGAATACTTCCTCGGCAAGTTTGCCGCGACAGAAGGCAAAGGCGGCGGCGAGTTCTATACGCCAAAATGCATCGTGACCCTGTTGACCGAAATGCTTGAACCATTCCAGGGCAAAATCTATGACCCATGCTGCGGCTCGGCGGGGATGTTCGTGCAGTCGGTGAAGTTTGTTGAAAGCCATCAGGGCAAAAGCCGTGATATCGCGCTTTACGGTCAGGAGCTGACGGCGACCACCTACAAGCTGGCGAAAATGAACCTGGCGATCCGCGGCCTTTCCGCCAACCTCGGCGAGCGCCCGGCGGATACCTTCTTTAGCGATCAGCACCCGGACCTGAAAGCCGATTACATTCTGGCGAACCCGCCGTTCAACCTGAAAGACTGGCGCAACGATGCCGAGCTGACCAAAGACCCGCGCTTTGCAGGCTACCGCACACCGCCGACCGGCAACGCCAACTACGGCTGGATTTTGCATATGCTCTCCAAGCTGTCGGCGAACGGCACAGCAGGTTTTGTGCTGGCAAACGGTTCGATGAGCTCCAACACCAGCGGCGAAGGCGAGATCCGCGCGCAGATGATCGAAAACGATCTGATCGACTGCATGATCGCCCTGCCCGGCCAGTTGTTCTACACCACGCAAATTCCGGTGTGTTTGTGGTTTATGACCAAATCGAAGGCAGCCGACCCGGCTAAAGGCTATCGCAATCGTCAGGGTGAAACGCTGTTTATCGATGCGCGTAACCTCGGCACCATGATTAACCGCACCACCAAAGAGCTGACCACAGAGGATATCGCCACCATCGCCGATACATACCATGCCTGGCGCAGTACGCCGGAAGAACTGGCGGAACGCGTTAAACGTGGCGAGAGTACGCTGGAGAAATACGAAGACCAGGCAGGATTCTGCAAAGTTGCGACCATTGAAGAGATGAAGGGCAACGACTACGTGCTGACGCCGGGGCGCTACGTGGGCGCAGCCGAGCAAGAAGAGGACGGCGTGGCGTTTGAGACCAAAATGCGGGAGTTGTCGAAGACGTTGTTTGAGCAGATGAAGCAGGCGGAAGAACTGGATCGTGCGATTCGCCAGAGTTTGGAGGGGTTGGGTTATGGGGAGTGATTGGAAAAGCATTGTGTTGAATGATCTTATTAATCAAGGTCATGCATTTTTACAGACAGGCCCCTTTGGTACAGCTTTGAAAGCAGAGGAATATACCGACAACGGAGTCCCCCTAATTTCTGTCCGAGAAATCAGGAATGGTTATATAAAAATTGAAGGCACGACACCTAGAGTTAGTAGAAATACTACTAACCGCCTTCCCAAATTTGTATTAAATAAAGGCGATATTGTTTTTGCCAGAAAGGGTGGAGTAGACCGTACTGCATATATTACTGAAAAAGAGGCTGGTTGGTTTCTTGGGTCAGATGGTATTTATTTACGCCTTGATGACAACTATAACTCTCTTTTCATTAGCTATATAATGCGAAGCCCCACAACAAGAGAGTGGCTGATCAAAAATAGCGAAGGGACAACAATGCCTTCACTAAATCAAAAAATATTATCGCGCATTCCATTAACTATACCTGATTTATGCAAACAAAACATTATTGCTAATTTTCTTTATTCTTTAGATAAGAAAATAAATATAAATAACCAACTAAATCATACACTAGAACAAATGTCCAAGACCCTGTTCAAATCCTGGTTTGTGGATTTTGATCCGGTAATTGATAACGCTCTGGATGCGGGGAACCCAATCCCGGAAGCTCTACAATCTCGCGTCGAATTGCGTCAAAAAGTACGCAATAGTGCAGATTTCAAACCGCTCCCGGCAGAAATTCGCTCGCTTTTCCCTGGTGAATTTGAAGAGACAGAGTTGGGTTGGGTGCCGAAAGGGTGGACAATATCTAATCTGGGAAAAGAATTTAACATCACGATGGGGCAATCGCCATCAGGTATAACTTATAATGAAAGCAGAACAGGTTTGCCTTTCTTTCAAGGAAAGACTGATTTTGGATTTAGATTTCCATCTGAACGTATTTATTGTACTGATCCAAAAAGATTAGCATATAAACTCGATACTCTGCTTAGTGTTAGAGCCCCAGTCGGCGTTACAAATTTAGCTTCCACAGAATGTATAATTGGTCGAGGCCTTGCAGCGTTAAGACATAAATCAGGAAACATTGCTTTCACCTATTATTCTATAAGCAATCTATCTGATTATTTTTCCGTATTTAATGGTGAAGGAACAGTCTTTGGAAGCATAAACCAAAAAGATTTAAAACAACTTCCTCTGCTCTGTTCTCCAACTGAACTCATTAATAAATTTGAAGAGCTTTCAGGAAAGTGGGAGGAAAAGATTTTTGTTCATTGTGGTGAAATTGAAAATCTCTCTAAACTCCGCGACACCCTGCTCCCGAAACTCATCTCCGGCGAGCTATCCGTGGAGGATCTCCCGGATCTCATCAAACAAACCGAAGCCGCATAACGCATTTTGCCCCTGAAAAATCAGGGGCTTTCTGGTAAGGTTTTCTGGGGTTACAGGAATCCTTACCAGAAATCAGCCAGGGTTGGAGCGAGATATGAGTCTCTCATTCAGTGAAGCGAAATTAGAACAGGCCATCATTGAACTGTTACAGGATCAGGGCTATCAGCACCTGATCGGCGAAAATGTGCCACGTTCAGGCCTTGATCAGGTGATTATCGAAGATGATCTTCGCCACTACCTCGCCGCTCGCTATCAGCCCGATGGCATCACTGAAGATGAAATTCAGCGCCTGATCAAACAGTTCACCACGCTCCCCGCCTCCGATCTTTATGAAAGCAACAAAACGTTCTGTCACTGGCTGGCGAATGGTTTCCTGTTTAAACGCGACGATCGTCGGCAGAAAGATCTCTATATTGAGCTGCTCGATACCCGGCATCTTCCCGCCGCACTGCAACAATTATTTGAAGCAGAAGATATGCCGCTACAGCAGGCCGCAGAACCTTCCGCTGCTTATATCAGCAAGCCGTTAAACCGCTTCAAAATTGTTAACCAGCTCAACATTACCGGCAAAGAGAACCAGATCCGTATTCCTGACGGCATTCTGTATATCAACGGTCTGCCGCTGGTGGTCTTTGAGTTTAAAAGTGCGGTGCGCGAGCAAGAAGCCAATATTGGCGATGCTTATAAGCAACTTTGTACGCGCTACCGCCGCGATATCCCGCAACTGTTTGTCTATAACGCGCTCTGTATTATCAGTGACGGCGTGAATAACCGAATGGGAAATCTGTTTGCGCCATATGAGTATTTTTATTCCTGGCGCAAGGTAAGCGGCAATGAAAATCGTGAGCAGGACGGCATCCCTTCTCTGCATTCGATGATTAAGGGGCTGTTCCACCCGGTGCGCCTGCTGGATGTGATCAAAAACTTTATCTGTTTCCCGGATAAAGCTAAACACGAAATAAAAATTTGCTGCCGCTATCCGCAATATTACGCCGCACGCAAGCTGTACTACAGCATCAAACAGGCGCGTAAACCGATGGGTAACGGTAAAGGCGGTACTTATTTTGGTGCAACAGGCTGCGGTAAAAGCTACACCATGCAGTTTTTAACCCGCCTGTTAATGAAAAGCGTGGATTTCGCCAGCCCGACGATTGTGTTAATTACCGATCGCACCGATCTGGACGATCAGCTTTCTGTGCAAATGTGTAACGCCAAAAATTACATCGGCGATGACACCGTGGTGCCGGTCACCAGCCGTGACGATCTACGCGAAAAACTGGCGGGCCGTAACAGTGGCGGTGTGTTCCTGACCACCATCCATAAGTTCACCGAAGACACCGAGCTTCTCTCGGAACGCAGCAATATTATTTGTATCTCCGATGAAGCGCATCGCAGCCAGGTTAATCTCGACCAAAAAGTGATTGTCGATAAAGAGAGCGGAAAAGTGCGTAAAACCTACGGTTTCGCTAAATATCTGCATGACTCTCTGCCGGAAGCAACCTATGTCGGCTTTACGGGAACGCCAATTGACGCCACGCTGGATGTGTTCGGTGAAGTCGTGGACAGCTACACCATGACGGAATCCGTGCAGGATGAAATTACCGTTCGCATCGTCTACGAAGGCCGCGCGGCCAAAGTCATTCTGGATGCCAGCAAGCTGGCAGAGGTCGAGAAATACTACGAAGAGTGCGCCAGTGCGGGCACCAACGAATGGCAGATCGACGAGAGCAAAAAAGCCAGCGCCACCATGAATGCCATTCTGGGCGATGAAGACCGCCTGGAAGCACTGGCGGAAGATTTCGCTAAACACTATGAAGAGCGCGTCGCTGAAGGTTCTACCGTAAAAGGCAAAGCGATGTTTGTCTGTGCGAGTCGTGAAATTGCATGGGCGTTCTATCGTCACTTGAAAGACTTCCGGCCCGCGTGGTTTGAAGTTAAACAAGCACCTGAGGGTGTCGAACTGACAGAAGATGAGCAAAACGAATTACCGCCTTCTGAAATGGTCAAGATGGTGATGACGCGCGGTAAAGATGATGACGCTGCGCTTTATGATTTATTAGGCACCAAAGAGTACCGAAAAGAGCTGGATAAACAGTTCAAAAACGCCAGTTCGAATTTCAAAATCGCCATTGTGGTGGATATGTGGTTAACCGGCTTCGACGTGCCAGAACTGGACACCATCTACATCGATAAGCCGCTGCAAAAACATAACCTGATCCAGACGATTTCCCGCGTTAACCGTAAATTTGAAGGTAAAAACAAAGGGCTGGTAGTGGACTACATCGGCATTAAACGTCAGATGAACCAGGCGCTGGCGATGTATTCCCGCATTGACGCCACCAACTTTGAAGATATTCTGCAGTCGATTATTGAAGTGAAAAATCATCTCGAGTTGCTGGGGCACGTGTTCCACGAATTCGACAGCCATGCCTACTTTACCGGCGAGCCGCAGGCGCAGCTTGCCTGCCTGAACAATGCGGCAGAATTTGTCATGCGCACCCAGAAAGTCGAGCGCCGTTTTATGGGGCTGGTGAAACGTCTTAAAGCCGCCTATGACGTCTGTTCAGGAAGTGAGGCACTCTCTGAGGCGGAACGCGATCATATTCATTTCTATCTTGCCGTGCGCTCTATTGTGTTCAAACTGACCAAAGGCGATGCGCCGGATGTCACCCAGATGAACGCCCGCGTGCGCGAGATGATTGCCGAGGCGCTGAAAGCCGATGGCGTGGAAGAACTGTTTTTCCTCGGCGATCAAAAAGCGGAATCTATTGATATATTTGACGAAGATTATCTGGCGAGAATTAACAAGATCAAACTTCCGGCAACGAAGATCCAGTTGCTGCAAAAGTTGCTGGAGAAAGCGATCGGCGACTTTAAAAAAGTGAACCAGCTTCAGGGGATCAATTTCACCCGCCGTTTTCAGTCCATTATGGACAGATATAATGAACGTCGGGAAGATGATATTTTGAATGGCGAAGAGTTTGATGAATTCAGTCAAGAAATGACCGATATCATCTATGATATTAAAACTGAGATGGGTACCTATGCCGATCTCGGCATTGATATGGAAGAGAAAGCGTTTTACGACATTCTGGCGCATATGCGTGATAAATATCAGTTCACCTACGATGATGACAAAATGCTGTCACTGGCGAAAGAGATGAAAAGCGTGGTCGATAACACGTCGAAGTACCCGGACTGGAGCAAACGCGATGATATTAAAGCGAAACTTAAGGTTGAGCTGATCCTGTTGCTGCATAAACACAAATTCCCACCTGTGGCGAATGATGATGTTTATATGGGTGTGCTGGCACAGGCGGAGAATTTTAAACAACATCATATTAATATTCTGCATTGATATTGACTGCCGGATGGCGCGTCGCTTATCCGGCCTACCAATACTTATTTATATTTCCCCGCTGAATATTTCCAGTTACGTCGTTATTATGTCCTGTTATTCGCTGGACTTTATTTTTATTTACTGTTGATATATTCAGGTATTTATCGCGATGCGGGTGTGCGCCAACACACCCGCACCGCTCATCACAATCCCTATTTCACGAGAATAGTAATCATGACTGACACGCATTCTATTTCAGAATCATTCGAACCAGAAGTCTCCCCGGCAAATAACCGTCATGTCACCGTCGGTTATGCGAGCCGCTACCCGGATCACGCGCATATTCCCGCCATCACCCTGAAAGGTCAGTGGCTGGAAGCCGCCGGTTTTGCCACCGGCACGCCCGTTGACGTCAAAGTGATGGAAGGCTGTATCGTCCTCACCGCTCAACCACCCGCCGCCGAAGAGAGCGAACTGATGCAGTCGCTGCGCAAGGTGTGCAAGCTGTCGGCGCGTAAACAAAAGCAGGTGCAGGAGTTTATTGGGGTGATTACGGGTAAGACGCGGAAGGTGATGTAAAAGCGCCGGGTGGCGCTTCGCTTACCCGGCCTACAGGAGCATCACCATCGTAGGCCGGATAAGGCGCTGCCGCATCCGGCACTGCGCCCTTCATCAACAACTTATTGCGAGGAATATTCCTTAACCGCCATCTGTATCCCGGAGTGTGATATAAAAACTCAAAACTGTCCGGACGATCCTATGACCACCGCACGCGACATTCAGCAAACATTCACCCGCCATCCTGGGCTGGAGCTGCGCAGTACCTGGCAAAGCACCCAGCCCTATAAACGCCATAGCCACGCGCAGCTATCTATTGGGGCCATTCTGGCAGGGCAAACTCGCTGTATTTGCCACGGCCAGGAGTATCTGCTGAGCCCCGGCGATATCATCGTTATTCCCGCAGGTGCGCCGCACAGCTGTAACCCGGTGCAGGGGCAGGCGCGTAGCTACCATATGCTCTACCTGGACAGCGAGTTGCCTCTCGCGCAGCAGCATATTCGTAGCGAATCGCTGTTCGGGCTTTATCTTGCCGTGGTTGAAAAGATGACAACGTCGTCGGTGAATGCGCTGTTAGCTGCCCTCACGCTACGGGTGGGCGCCGGTGATATGCTGCGCCCGACCAGCCAGCAGGTACAGCAGGCGCTGCTTTCCGATCCGGTGTATCCGCCCTCTCTTGACGAGCTCGCGCAACGATTCTCGCTGCGCAAAGAGACTTTAATTCGCACCTTCAAACAGGACACGGGGTTGACTCCAGGCAGCTTTCTCAACGTCTCGCGAGTGGAATACGCAAAAGCGCGGCTGCGCGCCGGGGACGATATCGCCGATGTCGCCTACCAGAGCGGCTTTGCCGACCAGAGTCATTTCCATAAAACCTTCGTCAGCTACACGGCGGCCACGCCACGGCAGTACGCGCGTGGGCGATCAATATCCGACAATAATTAACGCGTCAGCAGGCATAAGCTGACCTCCGTATTTTTACTGAGGTCGCTATGGAACAGGTCACTACGTTATTTCCGCCGGCGTTTCCCGCGCTGGCCCTGGCGCATTTTATGGCGCTGCTCAGCCCCGGGCCGGACTTCTTTTTACTGGTGGGCTACGCCGTGCGCTATCGGCTGCGCGGCAGCATCGGGCTGTGTCTGGGCTTCGCGGCAGGGAACGGGCTGTATATTCTGTTGGTCGTCATCGGCTCTGGCCTGTTGCGCGAGGTGCCGCTGCTGTTCACCGTCATTGAGCTGCTGGGAGCCGCCTATCTGCTGTGGGTGGGCCGCCAGCTATTGCGAAGCCGCGCCGGGCAAGTGGCGTGGGAGCATACTGAATCAGCGCGCCCTTCGTTGTCACGCCAACTGCTTCTCGGGCTAGGCTCTTCGCTGTTGAATCCCAAAAACGCGCTGTTTTATCTGGCGCTGATGACCGCGCTACTGGGGCCGGATGTCACCGTGGCGCAGCAGGCCATCTGTGGAGTGTGGATGACCAGCGTGGTTCTGCTATGGGACTTGCTGCTGATCGTGCTTATTGCCCTGCCGCAGGTTCAACGCCGATTAGGCAGCCTGATTTGGAAAATTGAGCGTGCGGCAGGCGGCATCCTGATAGGTTTTGGCGGCTGGATATTGTGGCAGTTTGTTGTGACCTGACGGGCAAGCGGTGCAGCTAAATAACGCCGGGTGGCGCTTCGCTTACCCGGCCTACTGGATCGTAACAATCGCAGGCCGGATAAGGCGCAGCCGCACCCGGCGCTGCGCCACTCTCAACAACTTATTTCTTCACCACCACCAGCTTCTGGTTCACAAACTCTTTAATCCCCAGGTCCGACAGCTCGCGCCCGAATCCGGAACGCTTCACGCCGCCAAACGGCAGTTCTGCGGCGGTGTCGGTCAGCCAGTTGATATAGACCATCCCGGTTTCAATCCGCGAGGCCATACGTTTGGCGCGTTCAATATCCTCACTGAACACCGCGCCGCCGAGGCCGTAATGGGAGTCGTTGGCGAGTTTCACCGCCGCGTCATCATCCTTCACCACATAAATCTGCGCCACCGGGCCGAAGAACTCTTCGAAATAGGCCGGGTTGTCGCGGGTGATGTTGGTCAGAATCGTTGGCTCGAAGAAGTTGCCTTTGCTCTCCAGCGGTTTGCCGCCAAAGTGCAGCTTCGCGCCGTTTTTCACCGCGTTATCAACCTGTTTGGTCAACGTTTCCAGCGCGTCTTTCGACGACAACGGGCCAAGCTGAGTTGAGGCATCCATCTGATCGCCCACCTTCACCTTGCTGAAGGCGTCAGTGAATGCGCTGAGGAATTTATCGGCAATTTTCTCATGCAGAATAAAGCGTTTTGCCGCGGTACAGACCTGCCCGGCGTTGTTCAGTCGCGCCTGCACGCCAATTTTCACCGCTTTGTTGAGGTCGGCATCGTCCAGCACCACGAACACATCGTTACCACCCAGCTCGAGGGTCGATTTTTTGACGTGCTTCGCAGCCTGCGCGGCGACCACGCTGCCCGCTTTTTCGGAACCGGTTAGCGCGGCCCCCTGAACACGCGGGTCGTCGATGATGTTCGCCACCTGATCGGAGGAAATAAACAGGTTGGTCCATGCCCCGTCCGGCGCGCCCGCTTCACGCACCAGATGCGCAAAGGTCTCGGCGCAGTGCGGGACGATACTCGCATGTTTCGCCAGTACCGGGTTACCGGCAGCCAGGTTCGGGGCCAGTACGCGCATCAGCTGGTAGTACGGGAAGTTCCATGGCTCCACCGCCATAATCACGCCGATCGGATGATGCTCCACCCATGCGTCGCCAAACTCGGTTTTATACGGTACGGGCGCCAGGAATTGCTTCGCGTTGTCCGCGTAGTAGCGGGCGATCTGCGCGCAGAGTTTCACCTCGCCACGGCTCTGTTCGATAAGCTTGCCCATCTCCTGACTGGCGATCTTCGCCAGTTCTTCGACGCGGCTGTCGATAAGATCGGCCAGCTTATGTAAAACGGGCAGACGCTGGCTAATATCACCTTTTGCCCACTCTGAATGATAAAGCGCATCGGCTTTTTGCAGCGCGGCCTCAATGTCCTTGTCGCTGTGTGGGGGGTACTCTTTAATGAGTTGGTTGTTAGCAGGATTTACTGTCTGATAGGCCATATCTCGCTCCTGGTTAAGTGATGAAAGCAGTCAAAAATGCCATTCAAAGTATTAAGCGTAGTTGAGATATCTGGCTTAGGGAGAGAAACGGAGTGTTCCGAGGGAACGCAGCGCACTTTTAAGAAAAGGGAAGAATGCCGAATCGCGAGCTCGCATTCGGCACGTTAAATTAATGCGTGAGAGTCTGTAAGTCTTCGGCTGTTAAGCCGGTAATCGTTGTCACCGCTACACTATCAAGCCCGTTTTCCAGCATCGAACGGGCAATTCTTAGCGCTTCAGCCCGGCGACCTTCCTGTCGGCCCTCTTGTCGCCCTATCTGCAAACCCTCAACTTTTCCCGCTTCGTGTAACTTCTCAGCAAGCGTCATCAGCTCCTCCTTATGCTTTGGCGAGCGCTCCGCCATTTCGCGAAAAAATGCGCTGGCGCGTGCCGCTCCGCCGTACTGGAAAATATAGTTAAACAGCGTTTTCACCTGAGCGTCGCTAGTGTATCCCAATGCCAGAAGGGCAACCAGTTGCTCCACCAGCACAGTGAGATCCCGCTGGCGAATATGCTTCTGTATCAGTTCCAGCAAGGCGATACGGCGGTGCTGCATGATCTTGTCATCGTCGGTGACGGTGATATCAACCAGCGGAAAATCAGTGGTATAGAGCGCCTTCGCCACGTCTGGCTGCGGGAAGAGATCCAGCCAGCACATGGGGTACGGATACGGACTTTTCTCGCCATGGTAAAAGAGCATCGGCACCACCAGCGGTAGGGTTTTATGCCCGGCTTCAAGATGCCGCTGTATCGCGGAAACCGTGTAACGCAATAAGCGAAATGCCATCAGCTCATCGGGTGTGCTTTGATGTTCAATGACGACATAAATGTACCCCTGCCCATCCTGAGTTTGCACTGACCACAACACGTCGGAGTAGCACTTATGTAAATTCTCTTCGATAAAACTCTCGGATTCCAGTTTGAGCGTAGTCAGGTCGCATAGCTTGCGTAATGGCGCGGGTAGATGAATATCGAGGAAATCCCGTGCGGTATCAGGCTGATGAAGAAACTGTTTAAACACCGTGTCATGCGGCGTTGTGCTGGAATTTTTTGCCATGGCTGTCCCTTGCCTGCTGTGAAAGTGGCTGGACTCTACCGTAGCTCTGAAGAGGCTTCACCCGGCAATGTCAGCCTCTGCGTAACGCCTCGCAAAAGGTTTTTCATCGCCTGCAACGGCGACATTTTCCCGGAAGGCTTCTCGTAAATTCACAAGCAACTTCAGCAGCTAACATGACGTTCTCGCCGCCAGGTTATATGCTTACCCCTATGGAAAAACTCACTTCGCTTAAACGCGCCAAGCTGTTGGCGCTGTCGCTGCTGCTGATTGCCGCAGCCATTTTTGTTACCACGTTGATGCTGCCGCCTGCGCCGTGGGTCAGCGCGCTGAAGGCTATCTCCGAAGCGGCGATGGTCGGCGCGCTGGCGGACTGGTTCGCGGTAGTGGCGCTGTTTCGTCGCGTACCGCTGCCGTTTATTGCGCAGCATACGGCGATTATCCCGCGCAATAAGGACCGAATCGGCGACAATCTTGGCCAGTTCGTGCAGGAGAAATTCCTCGATACGCCATCGCTGGTTGCGCTGATTCGCCGTCACGAACCTGCGCTACTCATTGGCAACTGGTTCAGTCAGCCGGAGAACGCCGCGCGCGTGGGGCAGAATCTGGTGAAGGTGATGAGCGGTTTTATTGAGCTCACTGATGATTCACGCGTGCAGGGGCTGCTGAAACGCGCGGTGCATAAGGCGATTGATAAGGTCGATCTCACCCAGACCAGCGCGGTGATCCTCGAGAGTATGACCAAAGATAATCGCCATCAGAAGCTGCTCGATTCTCTGGTGGCGCAGTTAATTGCGCTGCTGCGTAAGGAGAGCACGCGCGATGTGATAGCACAGATGATCGTACACTGGATGGAGCAGGAGCATCCGATCAAAGCGCGGCTGCTGCCGACGGAGTGGCTGGGCGATCAGGGGGCAGATCTGGTTGCCGATGCGGTGGACTCGGTGCTCGACGATATCACCGAGAATCGTCATCATCAGATCCGCCAGGCGTTTGATCGGGTGATTTTCCGCTTTATTGAGAACCTGAATACATCGCCGGAGATGGAAGCCAAAGCCGAGAATATCAAAAGCTATCTGAAAAATGATGAAGCGTTTAACCGCTATCTGGGGCAGATTTGGGCCGATTATCGCCAGTGGATCAAAGATGATATGGCCTCTGACGATTCGCGGGTGAAAACGCGGATCGCCGAAGCCGGGCAGTGGTTTGGCGAGACGTTGATGCATGACGCCGCACTGCGTGAGTCGCTCAATAACCATCTGGAACAGGCCGCGATGCGCGTGGCGCCGGAGTTCTCTGCTTTCCTTACCCGCCATATCAGCGACACGGTGAAGAGCTGGGACGCGCGCGATATGTCGCGGCAGATCGAACTTAATATCGGCAAGGATTTGCAGTTTATTCGTATCAACGGCACGCTGGTCGGCGGGACGATCGGGCTGGTATTGTGGCTGTTGTCACAAATACCGGCGCTGATTTAGGGAGCGGAGAACGCGGTGGTGTCGGATGGCGGCTAACGCCTTATCCGACCCACAGATCGCCTCCCCGTAGGCCGGATAAGGCGCAGCCGCATCCGGCGCAACCTGGCACAATTACGCCAGCCACTCCCCCTGCTGCAACTCCAGCAACAGCAGCATCATCAGCGCCTGCGCGTACGGTACCGGGGCCATTTCGATATCACAGTAATATTGCAGATCCGGCCCTACCATCGTTCCCTTAGAGGCTTCCAGCACGATCCCGCGGTCATCAATGCGATTGCGCAACGCGTCCCATGCCCGCAGCGCCGAACCGGCAACGTCAGCGTCCAGAATCCCCATCCGCACGCCGCGTAGCATGCCATAGGCGATCCCCGCCGTGGCGGACGATTCCTGCGGCGAGAGCGGATCGTCCACCAGCGTGTGCCACATACCGTTTTCAGCCTGCATCTGGCACAGGGTTTTCACCTGCCGCGCCACAACCTGCGAGAGATAGCGCTTCACGCTGGCGTCCAGGCTGTCGCCGAGCAGAGCGATAAATTCCGGGATGGCGACGGTGATCCACGCATTACCCCGCGCCCAGAACGCGCCCGAGAAGTGATGCTGGCCGATGAATGTCCAGCCGTGATACCACAGGCCGCTGGCCGGTTCGCTGAGATAGCGGGTATGCAGTAAAAACTGATACGACGCCTCGTCAATCAGGTCTTTACGCTTAAGGACCACGCCCGCCGAGCCGAGGAACAGGCAGGTCATAAACAGCGTGTCATCCCACAAATGCCCCGTGTTCGGCTGCTCTTTGACGACGTGCTGAAAACCGCCCTCCTCCGTTTTTGGCAGCGTTTGCAGCAGAGAATCCGCCCAGTCGTTCACGACCTTCAGCAGATCTTCGCGCCCCGTGTGCCCGGCCACCAGCGAGAGCGCGATCATCGGCGCGGTGGTGTTGATTTGTACCGCAGGCAGGCCCTTCGCCAGTTGTCCTTCATACCAGGCCAGAATCGACTGCTGCAACCCGGCATCATTCTGCGATAACGCATACTGCCAGAAGCCATACAGCCCGACGCCCACTTCCCATTCCCACTCTTCGAAGTTGATGGCAAACCCTTCGCCGCTGCTCACTTCGCCGATATTTTTCAGGCGGCAGAATCCCTGCACAACCTGTTCCAGAGTTTGATGTAATTCAGCGTGGCGCATCATGCGGCTCCTGCGTGTGAGGACGTTAGAGAAAGATCGCTGGTCAGCAGACGTTGTGCGCGAGCGCGAAGCCCGGCGTCATCCGCCAGCTGCGACAACGCGAGCAGGCTGGGCGCTACGCCGTCCTGCGGGGTGACGTTTACCGACCAGTACGCCAGGCGCTGCGCGGCGAGCGCCTGCTGTTCGCGACCGAGGCGGCCAGAGGCGGTGAAACGTTCATCACGGAATATCTGCCCGGCGAGATACTGCGCGGTGTGAAAGCTTAAGGCATTGTTTGCGCTGGTAAACCACATAACGTCATTGCCCAGTTCATCAAACCAGTAGCGATAACCTAATATCGCCGAGCGCACGCGGCGCCACAGCACCGGCGCGAAAATATCACCATGATAGTCATGCCAGAGCCACAACAGCGAGATAAGCGCGGAACTTGAGCCCTCTTCCCTGGCGCTAACCCGCTGCAACAGGCGCACCAGCAGCGCTTGCGCCTGTTCGTCTGCCTTCCCCAGCTTGAGCCGTGTAAGCAGCGCACGCCCTTCATCTTCGTGCCGTTCTGCGATAGGGCGTTGATACAACGGGAGCGCATCATCCTCTTCAGCCAGCCGTACCTCGAGGGGGGCCTGCCCCTGATAAATCATGCGCAGCACAAACTGCGTTTCACGTTCGCAGAGTTCTTCAAGATGAATAAGCAGCGAGTTCTCGCCCTGCTGAAGCGGCAGGTTAACCTGGCAAATTTGCAGCCTGTTGCGGGTAAAAGGCGTAAAGCGAGCGGCTTCTGCACCGTTAACCCAAATACGCACACCGCCGCAGGTCGCCAGCTGGAAGGCGTATTCACCCGGTTTATCGGTATGAAGATTGACGTACAGCCAGCGCTGGCTGTGCGTGGCGATCGGTTTAAACAGCGAGAAGTGAACCATCCCACTTTCGTCCGCCTGCACTGTATGGCTAGCGGGTAATGCGCGGGCAGGCGGCACGGTGCGCTGGGCGGTGCTGTCGCAAAATACGCGACGGCAGAATGAGTGTTGTTCCGGCCCGGCGTCATCGGTCACCACGTATCCCGTTGACGCATCGAGAGTTTCACCCGTGTAAAACTCAGCAAACCGCTCATTATGCGGCGCTGAAACTGCAAAACGCATTATCGCGTCACCCGCTGCCAGCCTCATGTTGTCTCCTCACTCACTACGCTTGTGTTAGCGCCGTATCATCAGGATTCGGGGGCGTTGGGGCTATGTGAGTGAACGCGAGGTTTTATGGATCTGCCTGGGAATTCACAATCCAGCGATGCGCGGGGCGGCAAATGAGATTTTCATCACATTTTGCTGTTTGCCGTAGGGGATGAAAACGGCGCGGATCGCATTTATTCCGCGATCCGCCGTTTTTTGATGTGATCTTAATCACGCTTTTAGCTGAGTCAGCTGATGATGCAGGCTGTCTGCCAGTGCTCGTACGCGCGAGGCGTCAAAGATGACGTGCATGCCTGGCGATGCATCGGGATGCTTTGCGCAAAAGGTGTCCATTTCAACGGCGCAGCGGTAGAGCTCCTGAATATTCACCTGACAAATCTCACGCATGCTCCAGTTATTCTCCACCACCGTGGCGTAGTGCAGCGTGAAAAAGGCCTTTTGCGCATGCATAAACAACTGGCAATAGAGGGCAAAACCCTGCCACTCTTCCTGCCAGCGGCAAGCCAGCGCATGGGGGAAGGCCGCGCGCTGCGCGAAGCCAAGCGCTTCGGCCTGGAGCGTTTGCGCCTCCTGCCAGGCTTCGTCTTTCTCTTTAGCAATCAACGACAAATTGCGGCCTGCGGTGGCGACATCATGCGGGCTAAAGGCGATATCACGCTCAGAGCCCGGCAGCCAGTGGTTGCGGTTAAGCTGGCCGTAAAGGCTCCAGACACCCTGCCCGTAGCTCTCCGGCACCTGGCTGTGGCGGTGGAAAACGTGGTCGCGCACGTAAATGGCGCGATAGAGTACCTGCCCGGCCTGCTCTAACAGCGTTTGAAATTCAGTGAACGTCTCGTCGTCCGGGCGCCAGCCATAACACTCATCCAGCCAATGCATCATCAGCGAGGTGCGGGTCACGGCTTTTTCCGGGTGCGCCAGCAACTGACTACAGGCAACCAGGTTGCACTCGCTCAACGTGCCCATAATCCAGTGGTTATCCACGCCTTCCCAGCTGGCTTTGCACACCGCGCCGCGAATTGCCGGGTTCCCCCGGCACCACAACAGTCGCCCCTGCAACTCGTCGATGCGCGGGAACGGAAAAATCCCCCAACCCACTTCTTCACCAACCAGATCGAGATCGACCCACACGTCGCGGTTTTCAACCGCTTGCAGCGCAGGGTTATTGGGAAAATTAGGCCAGAAACGCTCCGGGGTGATTTTAATCGAGACAGAAACAGCCTCCGGTAACGTGCTGATCGCTTCCAGAACGTTGCTGATATCGTGATTGCCCGCCGGAAACGCGCGCAGCACCAGATGCTTGCCTTCACGCATCACCGCTCGCGCCATCGCGCTAAAGCACTGGCTGTAGAGCGATAAACTGCGCGGATCGATATGCGGAGAAGGATCGTCGTGCCCGGTCAGTTCCCAGTTCGGGCGCGAGATAGGCAGCAGACCGTCTGTATTTGAAAGCGCCACCAGCAGGCCGCTGATGAGCGGAATGCGCTGACACAGCAGGGTCATTTTGTCCGCCAGATAGCGACACCAGAATTCCGCGTCGAAATGCACGCCGCCCTTTTTATTCAGCAGTTCGGGGTGCGCCGCCAGCAGGTCAACGGGGAAGCTAAACTCTTTGGCCTGCAGGTAAAATTTCAGGCCATGCTGCTGACAAAAACCGGCCAGCCGGTTGAGATAAACACAGCGAGCGCGCTGATGGCTGGAGAGGCCATCATTGTATTGATGCGGCGTGAAGCCTTTTGGTGAGACCAGTTTATCGAACAAATTGGCCTGGCCGACAATCACCGTATTGAAGTCGTGATTGATGGCCCACTTCACTAATTCACAGGCTTTATCCCAGTTCCAGAACTCCTGATTATTGAGTTCCAGCGCGCGCGTTTGCCACATCGTCCTTCTCCATCCATTGCGGGGGGAGCTATTCTAAGCACAAACGCGGCGCAGCGTCTGGGACCGGAAGTGCGCTACTTCACAATAAAACGCGTTGCCTGGAAGCAGTTCAAAATTCGGTGCACCAGAAACACCATGGTGAGCGTTCCTAATAACGAAACGGTAACAGACGTCACGCGGTACATGTCACTGAAGACCAGATCCTGGTCCGGCTGAAGGTTCTGGCCGAACATAATGCCGATGGTGGTAATACTGGCAAAACCGACGCCAGCGCCCACTTTTTCCATCACGTGCATTCGCGCGCTGAATGCCAGGCCCAGCCCAATCAGCGGCATCATCAGAATCATGTGGCTGCTGTGATCGTACAAAATCAGCTGCACCACCAGAATATACAGACACGAAAGCACCACACCGACCACGCGCCACAGGGAACTGACCACCGATCCGCGATAGTGCATCGGGAAGAGAATTAAGATCCCCGCCATCAACGCCGACAATGAATCCTGTAAATCGCTTATCTGAAAGACGATAAACAGCATCGTTGCCACCGTGCCCGACAGTAGCGATTCATGACGTACGCGCGCGGCGTCTTTTTCGATCAGCGGCGGCGGCTTACGTGGTTCAACATCGGGAATGAGATAGTGGAACAAAGCGCTTAGCGCTACCGCCATGACGCTGGCTTCCATATTGGAGAACAGCAACGTATGCCAGTTGGTGGTCGGGTAGCTCATAAAATTCAGCATTACGCTCTGACACACCACGCCCATCGAGCCGAACAGGAACAGCGGCCCCTTGCTCATAAAACGGAAACGCATCACATACATGCCGAAAACGACAATCGTCATGATCAGCGGCCATTCAATCAGATAGCCGACGATAATCACCATTTCGATGCAGTTCAGCACCGCACTGAGCAAAAACTGCCGTGCGATATGGCCGTTGAAGACCGGAACAAGCGACACCAGCAGAATGGGGAAGACGACAAAGAACACGCCATACTGAGTATCGAAGAACGTGGAGATGCTCAGCGCCGTCATACCGGTGAACACGGTGCGCAGCGTCTGGCGAAAATCATTCGCCGTGTAGACGATATTGCCGTGCGGCGTGAAGACCTGAGCGAGTGTTTTAATAGACATAGTGCAACAGGCTCACAAGATGGATTTGCGCCCCGGAGAAAAAGCGGGCGAACGGTCCATCGCTGTTATAAAGCTGAACGGTGGCGCGGGCGCCGGTCGGCAATGTTTGCTCAAGCGGTTCATCCAAAGCCACGTGAATGCGCATACGCTGGGCATCACGCACCCAACGCGTGGAGGTATCCGGCTGGGAAAGCTGGCCGTTTACCGCTTCCTGACCGGCTAAGATCCCGGCGTCGCTGCTGGTCACTTTTGCGCTAAAGACTTTGCCGGGTAGCGCATCAAATACCACAGCAGCATCGGTGCCGGTTTTGGTGTGACGCAGGCTTTTTTCGCGAAAATCGGCGACGATGTCGGTATGTTCGTTCACGACCGCCATCACCGCCGTCCCGGCGCTGGCATACAGGCCAGGGCTTAACTGCAGGTTACTCACCGTACCATCTTCTTCGGCGCGGATTTTCGTCCAGCCAAGATTGAGCTGCGCCTCTTCCAGCGCATTCTGGTATTTCTGAATGGTGACGTTGCGATGGTTATCGCGCTCACCGCGCTGAATTTGCAGGTTATGGATAGACGCGTTAAGCGCACTTACTGACTGCTCGCTGGTCTGCCAGGTGGTACGCACCTTATCGAGATCCGACTGCGAAACGTTCTGCATCGTGCTTAAACGCTGGTAACGCTCGTAGGTCACGCGATCGTTGCGGGCGGTGAACTGCGCGGTTTTCAGATTTGCCTGCGCGGCGACGATCTGCGCATCCAACTGCTGGTTGCTCAGTTTCGCCTGTTCCAGCGCAATCTGCGCGGCTTCCACCTTATTCACAAACGGCGTCGGGTCGAGCTCATACAGCAGGTCGCCCTTCTTCACCTGGCTGTTGTTGTGCACATACACCTGCGCAACATAGCCAGAAACGCGTGATGAAACGGGCGTCACTACGCGCATCACCGTGGAATCCGGCGTGAGCGGGATCCAGATATCGGCGATGATAAAATAGACAAACATAAGCAGGAAAGAGGCAATACTGACCCTTACCCAGCGGGCAAATTTCTGTTCTGGCGTCATCATGGTGTTATTCGGTTTTATTATTTTCTTCGCGGAGCATCCGCAAATTGCAGGCAATGTGATTCAGGGTTTCGCTGAACAGAGCGATCTGTTCCGGCGGGATGTTTTCGGAAACGCGGGTCTGAAAATCTTCAATAACCCGCGTCAGCCGTTGCAGCACCGCCTGACCTTCCGGCGTGAGCGTCAGCAGGCGAATGCGCTTGTCATACGGCGACACCGTGCGCAGCAGGTAACCTTGCTGTTCCAGTAGCGTCAGCGTGCGCATCAGCGGCGGCAGTTCAATGCCCTGCACTTCCGCCAGTTCGCTGACTGACACATTGTCGCCCAGTTGCTGAAGCTGCATCAGCACCGTCCAGCTCGATTGCGTTAACCCGGTGTCGGTGATCGCCCGATCGATGATGCCCCGCCACTGGCGAACAACCATCGCCATCCGCATCCCCATCGGCCTGCGGGCAAACAATTCATCTTCAGTCATGGCGAACTCCTCAGTGATTACCTTGAGGAAGATAATACTTATCATGGTAAGTATCAAGAAACAGCGGAATGGATAGCATTGAATGTGAAAAACCAAACGTTATATTCAGTCGGTGTATATCTGTAGGCCGGATAAGCGAAGCGTCATCCGGCATAAAAAGCAATTACCGATAATCATCCCTGCTCAGCCCAACATCTTTCAGCTGCGCATCGCTCATCCTGTCGAGCACGCGGCGCGTACGCTCGCGGTCGTACCATTTTCGTAGCGCCTGCCACAGCCATACCAGCCCGATAAACGGCCTTTTTGAACGGTTTTCGTAAAATTCCATATCGCACCTCCACGCGTTGCCAGAGGCTTTATCTTCGCCAAAAAGCACCACTGCAATACAGATTCACAAATAACTTTTCTTTAACATACAGATGGTCTAAAACAGGATCTGCACGGCGCTTTTCACCCCCATCTGTACTGGTCGTGCGATCTGTATGGTGACACTGAGGAATACAGCATGACGCGTTATCAACATCTGGCCAATCTTCTGGCAGAACGTATTGAGCAGGGCCTGTATCGCGCGGGCGAAAAGCTGCCCTCGGTGCGAACATTGAGTCAGGAACACGGTGTCAGCATCAGCACCGTTCAGCAGGCGTACCAGACGCTGGAAACGCTGCGGCTGATCACGCCACAGCCGCGCTCGGGCTATTTCGTGGCGTCGCGTAAAGCACAGCCGCCGGTGCCAGCGATGAGCCGCCCGGTGCAGCGCCCGGTGGAGGTTACCCAGTGGGATCAGGTGCTGGAGATGCTGGAAGCGCGTCGCGATAAAGAGATTATTCTCTTTGGCGGTGGTTCGCCAGATGTCACCCAGCCCAGCCTGAAACCGCTGTGGCGCGAGATGAGCCGCGTGGTGCAGCACCATCCGACAGAAATTCTGAACTACGACGAGCTGGCCGGGCGACGCGAGCTGCGCGAACAGGTGGCGCGCCTGATGCTGGATGGCGGGTCAACCGTAACCGCCGACGATGTGGTCATCACCAGCGGGTGTCATAGCGGGCTGTCGATTGCCTTGCTGGCGGTGTGCAAACCGGGCGATATCGTCGCCGTGGAATCGCCGACTTTTTACGGCACCATGCAGTTGCTACGCGGTTTTGGCATTAAAGCGATTGAAATCCCGACCGATCCCGAAAGCGGTATCAGCATCGAAGCGCTGGAACTGGCGCTGGAACAGTGGCCGATCAAGGGCGTGATTCTGGTGCCCAACTGCAATAATCCGCTCGGTTTTATTATGCCGGAAGCACGTAAACGCGCGGTGCTGGCGCTGGCGCAGCGTCACGATATTGTGATTTTTGAAGATGATATTTACGGCGAGCTGGCGATGGAGTACCCGCGCCCGCGCACCATTCATTCGTTCGATATTGATGGCCGCGTGCTGCTGTGCAGCTCGTTTACCAAAACCGTGGCGCCGGGCCTGCGGGTTGGCTGGATTGTACCGGGCCGCTATCGTGATCGGGTGATGCACATGAAATATGCATCGAGCGGCACTACCCCGCCCGCCACGCAGCTCGCCGTGGCAACCTTTGTACGCGAGGGTCACTATCACCGCCACGTCCGGCGCATGCGGCAGATTTATCAGAACAATATGGAAACCTACACCTGCTGGCTGCGTCAGTATTTTCCCTGCGGGATTTGCGTTACCCGCCCGCTCGGCGGCTACATGCTGTGGGTAGAGCTACCGGAAGTGGTGGATATGGTCTGCGTCGCCAAACAGCTCTGCCGCCTGAAGATTCAGGTGGCGCCGGGTTCACTGTTTTCCGCCTCGGGAAAATACCGCAACTGCCTGCGCATCAATTGCGCGCTGCCCACCACCGAGAAGCATCGACGGGTGATGGAACAGCTCGGCGAGACCGTACATCGGGCGATGGATCAGGACGCAAACGCGTAATCAATGTCCTGGAGTTTACAGTCAATAATCCCGACGCGCACCAGCGTGGCGTCGGGCCCCACGGCGGTGAACGGCACGTGATAGGCGTCGTCTTCAATCGTCACTTTGCCAAAGCTTAAGTTGGGCGTCAGCGTGCCCAGCATTTTCTTTTCAATCTGCCAGTAGGGAAAACGACTCTTCAGATAATCCTCCTGTACCAGATTTTTCGCCTGCCGGGTCAGGCTACGGCGGCATTCCGTCGCCGATTCGCTCTCCTGAATGGGAAGCAGGAGAAATAAAACGCCCACCGAGAGGGCCAGCAGAATCGGAACCCGGAGAGTATTACGCAGTGCTTTTCTCATCAGCTTGTTCCTGAAACGCGGTAAATAACCATCCAATCATGCTGGTTATGATAAGGCGCTTTTTCTCAAGTTCATCGCCGCTTATGTATTGTTGAGTAAGGTTAGCCATCAGTAATCAGGAAGAAGGTGTAGCGACTACGAACGACATCGGAGAGATACAACATATTGACCTTCATGATGGATGGTGACAGGATAGAATCATGAACCGTACCGTCGTCTCCACCTCACGTCACACTCGTTGGTGGCTGCCTTTTTAAAGGCGGCACGGATACTCTCATCCCATTTTTTATAGCCGCCGAAAGGCGGCTATATCATTTCAGGGGCGCCTTTCGGCTAATTAAGCCAGGGAGCTTCACATGAACAAACCTACGATTCTCACCGGTGACCGCCCCACCGGCCCACTGCATTTGGGTCATTACGTCGGTTCGCTGCGCCAGCGCGTGGCATTGCAGCATGACCATCAACAATATGTGCTGATTGCCGACCTTCAGGGGCTGACGGACAACGGCAGTAACCCGCAGAAAATCCACGATAATATTCCGGAAGTGCTGGCAGACTATCTGGCCGCAGGTATCGACCCTCGCCTCACCACGATCTGCCTGCAATCCGCCCTGCCCGCGCTGGCAGAACTTACCGTGCTGTATATGAACATCGTCACCGTCGCGCGCGTTGAGCGTAACCCGACGGTCAAAAATGAGATTGCCCAGAAAGGGTTTGCCCGCTCATTGCCGGTCGGATTTATGGTCTACCCCATCAGCCAGGCGGCCGATATTACCGCCTTCAAGGCCGGGCTGGTGCCGGTAGGCGATGACCAGTTGCCAATGATTGAGCAGACCAATGAGATCGTCCACAAGATGAATAGTCTGCTGAGCACCCCGGTGCTGCGCCACTGCCAGGCGATGCTCAGCCAGACCAGCCGCCTGCCGGGCATCGACGGTAATGCCAAGATGTCCAAATCGCTGGGCAATACGCTAACCCTTTCTGCCAGCGAGGAAGAAATTCACAAGGCCGTTTGCGCAATGTACACCGACCCGAACCACCTCCGGGTAAGCGATCCGGGCTGTGTGGAGGGGAATGTGGTCTTTACTTATCTGGATGCGTTTCATCCTGACACGGCGAAAGTCGCGGCGATGAAAACACACTATCAACAGGGCGGGCTCGGCGATCGCGTTTGCAAGAACGAACTGGAAACCTGTTTACAGGAGTTGATTGCGCCGATGCGCGAACGGCGGAACACGTTTATTCAGGATAAAGGCGCGCTGATGGCGATATTGCGTGAAGGGAGTGAGCGAGCGCGGGAAGTGACGCAGGCGACGCTTGATGAGGTAAAACGCGGGCTGGGGCTGCCGATGCTGGGTTGAATATGGCACGTTTTGCGAGCATCATCGCCAATAATGACGTAAATAGGTAACCCGACCATGCCTGGAGCACAGTTCCTCAGCCAAAAAGTTCTGGCAATGAAAACCGCCAAATACGGCGATGACATCACGTTAAACAAGCCGCTGTTGGTGCTTTATGCCCTCTCGCAGTACAAAAAAGGGCATGGCTGCTTGTTTGATTATGCCAGCGAGGTGAAGCCGAACCTTCGTGAGCTGTTGAAGCGCTATGGGCCGGAGCGTAGCGCTTATGCCACTGATATGCCATTCTGGCGTCTGCGTCACGATGGTTTTTGGCAGCTTAAAAATGCAGAACTTTGCTCTTCACAAGGTACCCGTGAACCAAAAGAGTCGGAACTTAAGGCGTTTCAGGTGGCTGGCGGGTTCGATGACCCCAGCTTTGCATTTCTGAAGCAGCATCCCTCGTATATCGATACGTTAGCCTTTGATGTCGCCCGCGCATTTATTCCTGCGCAGCATCAACAAGCGTTAATGAAAGAGCTGGGGTTTAGCGCGCATAAGATGCCTGAACCCTCCAGTAAGATTACGATTATTCAGCGCGATATCGCGCTTTTAGAAAAAGATGCCTCTCTGGATGCGACAACGCGTCAACGTTTGATCAACGCCCGCCTGGGCCAGGGCCAGTTCCGCTCTGGCTGCCTGAATCTCTATCCCGCTTGCCCGGTCACTCATTTCGCATTTCAACCTTTGCTGCGCGCCAGTCATATCAAACCGTGGACTGATTGTGCGACATCTACGGAGAGACTGGATCCGTTTAATGGGATCATGTTGGCTGCGCATATTGATGTGTTGTTTGATGGGGGGTGGATCTCCTTTGCCGACCAGGGCGATGTTATTGTCAGCAATCGGCTTGATTATGAAACGTATAAGGCGCTGAATTTGCCGGGGAGGATTAGTCCGTTTCCGGAGAGATCGCTGGAGTATCTGGAGTGGCATAGGAGTGTGGTGTTTGAGGATTGATGAGAATATGGGGCGAAGGCCGGACTCGAATTTCACACCCAATAGACTGATATCAATGCAGTTTATGAATATGCATAATTAATTATACCCGCACTTGTACCCACAAGTTAAAATCCGTACAAAAAATAGACATTGCGAGTGGGTATAAAGTCATACCAGTAGAACACCGATATGGCTATCAAATCAAGATTCATACAGGTAGAGCCGCTTTATCCAAAAGCAAGAACTATCACAGAGGCGCTGAAGTTAAGCACTGCCATGTCTGTACATGGTTGCTTGGTTACTAAAGCGAAGTTGTTCTCATTACCCTCTTATTGTTTTATGATTCAACGAGTGTTTTTATCATGGAATCAGACAGATGAATCAAAGGGCATGGTCTTTTAAAGCAGTAGATCAAGATGATCTTCGGTACTTTGGGAATAATGGTTATCACGATGACTCCACAAGCTTTTACAGATATGACAACTTTGTGCCAAATCACAAGCAAGTTAAAAAAGGAGACATTGTGATAGTAACTGATAGAAAAAATGTTCTGGGTATATCAGTTATAGACAATTTATCTTCGACACCCTACATAAAAGTTCGTAACCGATGCCCAAATGAGAATTGCACACCGGCAAAGTTAATCCTTCGAAAAACTAAAAAGCCAAAGTGGCGCTGCAGCAATGGACACGAATTTGAACAGCCTAAAGTAGAAGACGTACCAGCACTTGAGTTTAAAGCTGATTATAAGCAAAACTACAAACCCATTAATTCTATTTCCATAATGGACTTAATATCTCAAACACCGCGATACAACGTTCAAAGTTCGATTCAAGAAATTGATTTCGAATGGGCTAATAACATATTTGATAGCATCATCCAATTGGATCCTACTGAAACAGACATCGATGATACACCTCTAGATATGGATGATCGGCGAATCGCGGTTTTACGGCAAATTAAGCAAAGACGTGGGCAAAAAGCTTTTCGCGATACTTTGATCTCTCAAACAGCTAAATGTGCAGTAACTGGCTGTAAAATCGTTGATATCCTCGAAGCCGCACATATCTCCGCATATAAAAATGATACACATAACCATGTTAGCAATGGGCTACTGTTACGTTGTGACATGCATACCCTTTATGATTTGGATCTTTTTGCAATCAATCCAGATTCATTAATTATTTACTTTGCTCCACAGATTCAAGATAAAGAATATACAAAGTATCAGGGGAAAAATCTGCATGTAACGCATAAGATTAATTATGGGGCACTTGTTAAAAGATGGGAAAGGTTTACTGAAATGTATGACTTGATTGAAGCCAATTAACTAAGTATTACCATTCATGCTTAGAAACTACTCTGAATAGACTTTATGCTTCAATAGATGATTGCTATGTTTGGAGTCCTTCCTAACCAGTAGTAGTCTGGATTCAGTATGTTGAGTCCGCTGTGAACTACAAGCGGACATTAGCCTTATAGGGTGTCTGAGTCGTTCTCTAAAAACGCATAGCTTGGCGCTTACAGAATATAGTCAGCACGTAAATAAGCCTTGGCAGTCCATTAATACTGAAGGTCTTTCATTTCAGGCTCTTCAGGATGTTGAGATAACAGGTGGCTATAGCGTTTTAGTATAATATTCGAAAGGTTGAGTTCGTTAAGGAAGTGTCACTCTAATGAATAGCCCTCAATATCGAGATCAAGGCTCTTGCTATTTTTCATATTCTTGAGAGTTGCCTTTATACCTTCCATTAGAATACGGTGTTCATGGTAATAGTCCATAAGTAGTGTAATATCTGCCTTATGGATTTGCCCCTATATATCCAGACGCGTTTTCTCTCTTATGGTTGCGATAACTTTCTGCGTATATATTCCCGTGGTGAGCGATACCCCAGCGCGCTGTGTGGATGATGTTCGTTGTAATGACTGAACGCCACCGCCAGATTCATCACCGCCGTCCCGCTGTCCGGTTTGGGCATGATGCTGATGTAATCCCGCTTTATCGTCTTCACGAAGATTTCTGCTATACCGTTACTTTCCGGGCTCCTCACTGCTGTTGTGCATGGCTAAAGCCCCAACATACGAGCGAACGCCCGTGTTTCATGCGCCCTGTAAGCCGAACCATTATCCGTCAGCCATTCCAGCGGCTCTGACGGCAGACGCTGCCCGAAGCGTTTTTCCACCGCGCCCAGCATCACATCCTGCACGGTTTCTTTGTCATAGCCGCCCGTGCCCGCGGCCCAGTCGATGATCTCCCGGTCACAGCAGTCCAGGGCAAAGGTTACCCGGAACTTTTCGCCATTGTCACAGCGGAACTCAAAGCCGTCTGAACACCAGCGCCGGTTGCTTTCAGCGACTGCCACGCGTCCTTTATGGGCCCGTTTTCGGTGGTTATCAGCAGGCTTACGTTCAAGAAGCAGATGGTGGGTGCTCATAACGCGGTACACCCGTTTCGCGTTCACAACAGGCTGCCCGTCCTGCTCAGATTCCCGTCGCAACAGTGCCCATACCCTGCGGTAACCGTATGTGGGCAGGTCGGCCACCGCCGCATTTATCCGGGACAACACCGCGGCATCGTCAAAACGGGATTGTCTTCTGCGATCCTGCCAGTCAGACGGCCGGTGAACCCTGATGCTCAGCTGCGCACGCGACACACCGATACTCCGGCTGACGTCGGCTATTCGTCGTCCCCGGGCAACAAGGGCGCATGCGCAATCCATTTTTTTGCCCGGCCGAACTCCACAGCCTCTTTAAGTATTTCAGCTTCCATCGTCTTTTTGCCCAGAAGGCGCTGAAGTTCGCGGATTTGCTTATTGGCAGCAGCAAGTTCAGATGCGGGAACGACCTCTTCGCCTGATGCCACGGCGGTCAGAGAGCCGTCTTCATACTGCCTGCGCCATTTGAAGATCTGGTTAGCATTGATGCCATGAAGACGGGCAACATGAGACACGGTCATGCCGGGCTCCATAGTCTGCTGAATAATGGCAATTTTTTCCTGCGGTGTACGGCGGCGACGCCGCTCAGGTCCTGATAACACTTCAACCACCTTATTATTCTGACTGGTGTTAAACATAGGTCTAAGACTACCCCTTATTTTAAGAGAGGCGAAGTGTCTGGTGGTCTATGGGGCCAGTCTATTACAATATAACCGTTAATAGACCCCATCCTTATGATTAAGCCAAATTCAATATATCACACTAATGGCTGAATATAAAAACAGTGTAAATACATACAGTTCAAAAAAAGAACAAACAATGTTAGTATTAAATAGATTTCCACGCTAATCTTACTCCTTAGGGCAATAGATGATATGCGAATAGGGATTTTAAAAGCTGGTAAGGGAGACTCACTTCTGTTGTCATGGGAGGGGAACCACATGCTCATTGATAGCGGTACTGCATCCACTTTAAGGAAGAACCGTAACCCTTCTTTACCACCGTTCAGAGAAATTGAGTTTTATCTACTCACGCACATCGATTACGATCATATCGGTGGTTTTGTAAATTTTTTATCCAAAGCTCAAAGAAATGATCTACATCCAGACTTAATTTTTTTTGGCAATACATTAGATCTAATAAGATATAAAGACAATGATGAAGTTGGTTTTCACCACGGTTCTGCACTATCAGCTCATATATCTGCACTTAAGTTAAACAGTAAACCGCTTTTTTCAGAAGATGTATTATGTTTCAAAAACATTAAAATCACGATTTTATCGCCAACATTAGAACATATCCATATATTAAAAGAAAAATGGATAGAAATAGAGAAAGAATTAAATAAAAAATATTACGGCGACGAGTTTGTATCGGTGCAAAAAAAGAAATTCAAAATTGACGTTAAAGCAGCACCAGATGATTCAGTAAAAAATCCAATCAAGGATTTATTAAACTCAACATCTATAGCATGTCTTATTGAATATGAAAATAAAAAAGCTTTGATGTTAGGGGATGCCCACCCTGAAATAATTTCAAAACAATTAAAAACCATTCTTAAAAACCAGCAGATTGAAAAAATAAATATTGATGTTGTAAAAATATCTCATCATGGAAGCAAACATAATACAACATCAGAATTATTAAGTTTAATCAGTTGCAATAGATTTATTATTTCTACCGATGGTAGCCGTCCTTACAACCACCCTGATATAGAGACAATAAATAAGATAATTATTAATTCTATTAACGCTGGTTTTACAAAGGTTTATTTTTATTTTAATTATCAATCTGCATCAGAATTCGAAATCATAAATGAAGCAGAGCTTGATATCGAAATTTGCAAAATCGTCACTAATGAGATTATTTTATGACTTGCTACCAGATCAATAACCTATGCAAAGTAACGGCATTTATTTATATATCAGATGATTTTATAGGATGTGCTGTTATATTTAAGAATAATAATGAAATTATGCTAGCAACAGCATTTCATGTTCTTGAATCATTAATTCATAACTTTTCTGATAATAAACATTTGATACAAATAGTTGATGAAAAAAAGCGGATTTATAAAGTTAATGAATTGCGAGGTAATATTAATGAAAGTAAGAGACGTGATATTGCACTTCTAGTTTTAGATGGGGATATAAATAACCTTGAAGAAATATGTTTTTTTAACCCGTTATCCTCTCCAAATTTAGAATTAATATCTAGGTGTCGAAGTCATATAAATAACATTCCTACTTCATTATACTCAAAAGAACAAATTGAAAAACTTGATGATTTTTATTATTATATAAATATTGACAAAAGCATTATGGAAGACTCTTCTGGCCGTTGGGGGGCAAGCGCTCTACAAGGAATATCGGGAGCAGGTGTTTTTATTAAAATTCATCAACAATTAGTATTAGTAGGTATCATATCCTCCATCCCTGATGATGGTTTATTTGGAAAAGTTAGATGTAGTAATGCCTCTTGTTTTATTGAGATTCACGATTCATTAAAAGCAAATAGCAGTAATAATTATGATTTCGGCAGCTCAATATTAAAAGAATCTTTGCTTATGCTAAAGGACGAAAATATAGATTCAGTCATTCATGACTGGGAAAACTTAGAAGAGAATAAAAAATACAACAACAATATAGACAGAAAAATAAACATATTACACGTTGCAAGTAAAATTGATCAAGAGAAGAAAAAAATAATCCTAAACTTACTTTCTGGGAACAATTTTGCTCGAGCCCGGATGATTAACTATCCAAATATTGAAACTAGCTACTCAACCGCACACCTGGTATTCGGTGGAGAGGATATGACTTTATATGTTAACAACCGCGCAGAGGCAAATAAAGGTTATCAAAATATTAAGAGTGATTATCTGAATATTTTGTCCGATAGCCTATCCCCTCACGGTTTACAAAAAGATGAAATACTCTTATTGCGGAACAAAGATATTGCTTTTTGGCTCGCTAATTGTGATTTGGACTTTTTGGAAGAAGACTAATGATAGAAATCAAATTAAATAAGCGAAGGATTTTA
The DNA here is from genome assembly GCF_021172065.1 of Pseudocitrobacter corydidari. Taxonomy (NCBI): domain Bacteria; kingdom Pseudomonadati; phylum Pseudomonadota; class Gammaproteobacteria; order Enterobacterales; family Enterobacteriaceae; genus Pseudocitrobacter; species Pseudocitrobacter corydidari. Next base: position 3,239,275 of record NZ_CP087880.1, read on the forward strand.
GCTAGTAGCTCTAATACAAATGAGGTATATTCTTCAATAGTATTATTTACTATTTATTATGCTTTGAAAGGAAAGAGCAAATCCGTCAATTTAGAATACATAAGCTTTGCCTTTGACAACATCATAAACAAGACAAAAAACTTAGATTACGATTATGTTCAACTTTGGAATGTAAATACATTAATCAAGCCAATAATATTGTTATTATACTCTTATGAATTACTCGACATTGATTATAAAAACAGAAGTCTGGCAGTAAAAATAACTGATAATGGAAATGCATATGTTGAAGAAATGATTAATGAAGAATTATTTAATGATATTAATATATCTGCTAGAGAAATAACCAAAAAACTGACAATTAAAAAACTACAAAACAACAAGCTGCTTTGGTAACCTTATGAAAATAAACAGTATAAATCTTCATGCTAGCGTTTTTAATTCAGTCGAAGAATATGGTTTTTCATATAACTTTGATTCGGGATTGAATATCATTACTGGACATAACTCTAGTGGTAAATCAACAATTATTTCTTGCATTTATTATTGCTTAGGTATGGAGCAACTGCTTGGCGGAAATCGAAATCTAATACTAGATAAAAGTATAACTAGAGAATTCGATTATAATGGAAAAACTTATACCATCACTGAATCCAAAGCAGAATTAGAAATCAGTCACAATAATAGAACTGCAAGATTAAAAAGATATATAAAAAACAGCATTGATGAAAATAAAAATAAAATAATAATTACTGAGAATGGAAATACTATATCGTATTTAGTCCATACCCCCGGAGATCATGATAGGGCTTCAGGGTTCTATAAATGGCTAACTCTTTTTTTAGGGATAGAATTACCTAAAACCTACAGTGAAAATACTGATCAAGTAAAGCATTTATACCTGCAAAACATATTTCCTTGTGCTTTAATTGAACAAACTAAAGGTTGGTCTGACTTCTTCGCTCAAATGCCTAACTTTGGAATAAAAGATGCCAAACAAAAATTAATAGAATTCCTTTTGAATTTAGAAAGTTTAGAGAATGAATTTAAAAAAGATATTCTAGCTCAAGAAGAAAAAAATATTAAATCATTGTGGGATAAAAAATATGAAAAAATTGATGGATTAGCCTCTGAAAAAGGCTTCATATTAAAAGGAGTCAATAAAGATATCCATGGCAATAGTTTAAAGAACATTTCAATGTCTTCATTAAGTAAGATATCGGCGGATAAAAAAGAATGGATCACACTCGAAAAAGAATTAACTGAATTAGATAATGAACTAATATTGACTATAAAAAAAATCAAAGAAAAAAACTCTTCGTTGACACCAGATTTAATTAAAAATGCACAAAGTAAATTACAATCAGAAATTTCACTAATAAACCGACAGATTAGAACATTAAATATAGAACGGATTTCAGAAAAACAAAAAATAAACGAATATAGAGAATCAATAAATAAATTAGATATAGAAATCGATAGATTAGATAGTGCTCTAAAGTTAGATGCCTTTCTACCTGAAGATAAAATGTCTTCTTTATGTCCACTTTGTGATCATGAACTTGATATTGAATCAAGATTAAACGTTACAAATTCAAAAATGAATTATAGAGATTCTATCGCTTTTCTCAAAAGCCAGAGAAATCTTTATATATCCTATATCAATAAACATAATGAGCTAGACTCTAAGTTCGATAACATCAGTAACTATTTGGTCAATGAGATTACCTTAAAGAAAAATGAAATAAAAAATCTGAGAAAAGATATTTCTTCTTTTGAAGACTCAACTCTACGAACTGATATATTAAACGAACTTACTATATCTCAAAAAATAGAGCAATATAAAAAACTACTCACTACATTTAATGCTGTAAAGGCAGATCTAAAAGATCTAATAGTGGAGTTTACGAAATTAAAAGATGATAAATCCTCACTTAGACTATCAGACGAAAGAGATAATATAAAGATAGCCTTCTTTTTAAAAAAATTTAAGACACTACTAGGTTCTGATTATTTCAACTATACTAGCAACCATATTTATCATATTGCAATTCAAAACAAAGCTCCATCAAGACTACTTCCTGTAGTTATTACTGGTCGTGATACTCAAACAATCAGACTCAGTTCTTCCGCAAGTGATTTCATTCGTGCACAATGGGCATTCTATCTAACTCTTTTAGATATTTCTGCTAACCATCCAGGTTTTTTAATACTCGATGAACCAGGTCAACATGCCATGAATGTAGAAAGCATGGTTGCTTTGCTTACATACGCAGCATCGTCTAATAAACAGATAATAATGTGTATATCAAAAGACACAAAAGATAAGTCAAATACTGCAAACTTAAATAAAATATTTACAAAATTAAAAGAGCATCAAAAATATAAACTTATTGATATTGATCCACATGAGCAAAAATGTGTTGGCTCTCGATAAAACTACACAAAAACGTTAAATAATAAACTGAATCCATAGATATTAATATCTATGGATTCAGCCCCCTAAATAATACAATCCTAAATTGGTTGAAAACATTTTGCACATAATACTGACGTTCCTATTTTTCTTGCTTTCCCAATATATCCACAGTTATTACATTGAACCAGCTCATGATTTTTTATATTTTGTGCTGATTTTAATGAAGAAACATTAAACCTATGTTGCTTGTTTTTATATTGAGAATTGATAGGTCGTTCGTTTTTAACTCTATCAGTTTTTTCAGAAGCCTTATTTCGTTTTAAATTATTCATGCTTTGTCGAGCCAGCTCAACCTGTTCTCGCATTCTTTTCACTTCTTGAGCTCTATTATAGAGTTCATTCATTGCTATTTCCTTCATGTTCTCAGTATCTTTATAATAGACTTTTTTACTTTCCTCTTTGAATAATAAAATATTAAAATCAACTAACTCACACTCCCAAGAATAGGATATTGTATTGAATTTAGTAATATATGGCTTTCTATAGTAACATTTCAATATGAGCTTATTAAATTTTTCGGACTCGACTTCAGCCTCGGAGTCAAATACGAAAACATTTGCAAAATTTCCATATGCTATATCTAAAGTTGTAAATTTATCAGGCTCGAATGATATAAAAACCCATAATATATATGCCCCATTACGTCTATAAAATGCCTCACGACTTATGATTACATCTAAAAATGTAGTTGATACCTGTAACTCAATAACTAATTGAATACTAGTATGTTTTAATACGCAACTTATATCTGGCCTACGCCATTCTTTCGAAATCCCAACATGATTCTCTTGACGAAATGTTGCTTCAACTTTAACATCATCTTCAAATAAATCATCAAGCAATAATAGTTTCGCTATTTTCTCTTTGTTAATTCTATGTGCCGCCCCCTCCTTTTGCCCATTGTATTTTAGAGCACGCAACTCATCTTCAGTTAAGTTTGTTGTAGTCTTGATAGGACAATCGGCTGAATTTTTTGTATGCGCAAAAAACTTTGTTCTATGCGCATCACCTCGTAAGACTACTGGTTGATAGCACACACTACACAGTGCAATAGGAAATTTTTTTCTCGCTTCTTCAATTTCCCTCCTAAACTTGAAAAACTCCTCATCACTACAATTATCCAAAAATTCGTTTGCATCTAAATTCATGTCATGCATAGTGAGAAAAACAGATGACATATTTCTTATTTTCATTATTTGAATCACCCTATAACTTAGCTTAATTAGTTTTCAACGTTACTCACAAATTATTTTAAAATAAAAATAAAGTCCAATTATGTATGATTCCTATGCCCATAATCAAACGGACTAATCCCCTTCTCCCGATTCACATCCAGATAATCCGCCCACCACTGCAACATCAACCTGCGTTCACCCAAGTGCTCCGCCTTATGGATGTAAGCTGCCCGAACAGAGCTACGCTCCTGATGGCTCATCTGCCGCTCCACTGCATCCCTCGACCACAATCCTGACTCAATCAGAGAACTACAAGCCATCGTCCTGAAACCATGCCCACACACTTCTGTTTTAGTGTCATAGCCCATGACTCGCAGAGCCTTATTCACCGTATTCTCACTCATAGGCTTACGTGGATCGTGATCGCCCACGAAAATCAGCTCTCGGTTCCCATTCATGCTTTTGATCTTTTCCAATATAGCGAGAGCTTGTCGCGACAAGGGAACAGAATGAGGTGTCCGCATCTTTGAACCACGCTGAGAATGCTTGACTCCTTCCAGTGGCTCACGCTCGCCCAGAATCGTCCACATGGCCGTGTCAAAATCTACTTCTGACCAGCGGGCAAAGCGCAGCTCGCTTGAGCGGATAAAGACTAACAAGGTAAGTTCGACAGCAAGTCGGGTTAATGGTCTTCCGGAATAGTGATCAATGCGATGAAGTAATTCAGGTATACGGTTAAGCTCCAGTGCCGCACGATGCTGTCTTTTCGCCGTAGCAACCGCACCGGCAATTTCTTGTGCAGGGTTGTAGTCGATTAAACCGCTCTGCACAGCAAAGCGCATAATCGCGGTAGTTCGCTGTTGCAAACGAGCCGCAACTTCGAGACGCCCGGACGACTCCACCGCTTTGATGGGGACAAGCAGATCCCGTGTCTTCAATTCAGCAATGTTCCGCTTACCGATAGCAGCGAAGAGATTATCTTCCAGGCTTTTCAATACACGAGCCCTATGCGATGCCGACCACTTTTGATTGCTGGCGTGCCAGTCTCTGGCGACCACCTCAAACGTTATCGCCTCTTGTTCCTGCTCTACCTTAACGGCTTTCTTGTTCTCACTGGGATCGACGCCATTAGCTAAGAGCTTACGAGCGTCATCCCGGCGTGCCCTGGCATCAGCCAGCGACACTTCAGGGTATTTCCCTAAAGCCAGCATCTTTTCTTTACCGCCAAAACGATAACGCAGCCGCCAGTATTTTGAGCCATTCGGGTGAACCAGCAAAACCATACCGTCGCCGTCAGTCAGCTTATAGGCTTTTGCTTCCGGCTTTGCCGAACGAACCTTCACATCACTCAGAGCCATGATGAGTATCCTTTCAAGGGTTCTGTGTGGGTACAAACATTATCGAACCGGGATATACCCGCAGTTGTACCCGCATCAGTAAGTTGATGTAGATTGAATCAGGTTGACTTAGGTGGAGTGAAAAAGCGAGGAAAGCCTTGCGGATAGTGGATTTCAGACACAAAAAAAGACGTCCGTTGACGTCAATTGATGTTCCGATGGTGCCGAAGGCCGGACTCGAACCGGCACGTATTTCTACGGTTGATTTTGAATCAACTGCGTCTACCGATTTCGCCACTTCGGCACTGAAGGGTATGCGGAAAACGAGTGGATTATACCTGTCGCACGCCACCTTGCAAGCGGCACCGCATGTTCTTCACGCTAAGTGTCGAAAAAATCAGCGTTCCCTGAATGCCATCTCCCCTCATCATCATTTCGTATTTTTCCCGGCGTATTCCGCTAAGCACCGCCCTGCCGCTTGCTCTACACTGTCAGTTCAACACCATAGTGAGGGAAGTACGATGTCCATCATCAAAAGCTACGCCGCGAAAAATGCGGGCGATACTCTGGAACTCTGGGAGTACGACGCGGGGGAACTTCTGCCGGAAGACGTGGAAGTTCAGGTTGATTACTGCGGGGTCTGCCATTCTGATTTGTCGATGATCGATAACGAATGGGGCATGTCTCAGTATCCGCTGGTTGCGGGTCACGAGGTGATTGGTCATGTGGTGGCGCTGGGTAGCGCTGCGCAGAATAAGGGCCTGAAAGTGGGCCAGCGCGTGGGTATTGGCTGGACGGCGCGCAGCTGTGGGCACTGCGATGCCTGTATCAGCGGCAATCAGATTAACTGTACGGAAGGGTCGCTGCCGACCATTCTCAATCGCGGCGGCTTTGCCGATAAGCTGCGCGCAGACTGGCAATGGGTGATTCCGCTGCCGGAGAACATCGATATCGAAACCGCAGGCCCGCTGCTGTGCGGCGGTATCACCGTCTTTAAACCGCTGCTGATGCACCACGTGACGGCCACCAGCCGCGTTGGGGTTATCGGTATTGGCGGGCTGGGGCATATTGCCATCAAACTGCTGCGCGCGATGGGTGCGGAAGTGACGGCGTTCAGCTCCAATCCGTCGAAAGAGCAGGAAGTGCGGGCGATGGGAGCCGATAATGTAGTGAACAGCCGCGATCCGGAAGCGCTGAAAGCGCTGGCGGGCCAGTTCGACCTGATTATCAACACCGTGAGCGTTGATCTCGACTGGCAGCCGTATTTCGAAGCGCTGGCTTACGGCGGTAACTTCCATACGGTTGGCGCGGTGCTGAAACCGCTGCCGGTGCCGGCCTTTACGCTGATTGGCGGCGACCGCAGTATTTCCGGTTCGGCGACGGGTAACCCGGCTGAGCTGCGTAAGCTGATGAAGTTCGCCGGGCGTAGCGGTGTGACGCCGACAACCGAGCTGTTCCCGATGTCGCAAATCAACGATGCGTTGCAGCATCTGCGCGACGGCAAAGCCCGTTACCGCGTGGTGCTGAAGGCTGATTTTTAATGCCATGCCGGCGGCGTTCTGCCGCCGGTTCTCTCGTTTAGCCTTTTGCCAGTGCGGCAAAGACTTCCGCTACCGCAACCGCCCCCGGGTCGGTCACGCCGTCCAGGTTCTGGCTGTTTACGTACGACGCGCGCCCCGCGCCTGCTTTTTGCATGGTCGCGGTTTTCTCCGCACCGGCATTTGCGGCGCTTGCCGCTGCCTGTATGTCGCTATCGCGCAGCGCTTCCAGCGCCGGTTGCAGGGCGTCGATAAGCGTGCGGTCGCCCAGATCGGCTCCGCCGTACTGTTTCATCTGCGTCAGCCCTTTCAACAGCGCATCCGCCAGTGCGTCGCCGCGCTGGAGTGATTGCCCGGCAGCGGTAAAGAAGATGGACATCAGCACGCCGCTGGAGCCGCCCATCACCGTAGCCAGCCGTTCCCCCACCAGTTGCAGCAGCTGCGCGCCGTTGTTGAGCGGCAGTTCGCCCTTGTCGAGCAGTTCGGCGATATCACGCGCGCCCAATGCAAAGGTTGAACCGGTGTCGCCGTCGCCCACTTTGGCATCCAGCGCGTTCAGGCGGTTCTCAAGCTGGATAAGCGTCTGGGTTATCTGCCCCACTCTCGCGGCAATCGCCGGGTTGTCGGAAGGCTGAATCTCCAGGGCGTCGTATACTTTGCTGTGCTTGACGGTTTTTACCGGTGCGAAGGCGACCGGTTTTAACCAGCCCACCGTCTCGACATCCGCCTTTAAAGCACGTTCAAAGTCCGGGTTCAGTTTTAATACCGAAAGCGAGAAGCCTTTCATATCCAGCGAACTCACCAGCGGCGCCGGGCCAATCAGCCAGGCAATCTGTTCCTGTAATGCCGAGTGTGCCAACTCTTTGGTGAGCAGCGCCATCTCCAGCGCCGAAACGCCGCCGAGGTTGTTGATTAGCACCGCCACGCGGGCGTCGCCCACCTGTTCTTTGAGGGGTTTAACCAGCATGTCGATCAGCGCTTTGCTGTTGTGGCTTTCCACCACCGATGCGCCCGGTTCGCCGTGAATACCCAGCCCCAGCTCCACCTGCCCCGGTTTGATGCGCCCTTCGTCGTTGTCGCTGCCCGGCAGGTTGCAGCTCTCCATTGCCACGCCCAGGCTGAAAACACTGTCGCACGCCTGTTGCGCGATGTCGCGCACTTCGCTGAGGGATTTACCGTGCTCAGCGGCATAACCGGCGATTTTATGCACCAGCGCAGTGCCCGCGATGCCGCGCGGCTGTTTGTTGTCCGGCAGCGCGATGTCGTCGGCGACAATCACCATCTCAACCTTCAGGCCGTAGCGTTTGGCTTTCTCCGCCGCCAGGCCGAAGTTGAGGCGGTCGCCCGTGTAGTTTTTAACAATCAGCAGGCAGCCACGGTCGCCCGTTACCGCCACAATGGCGTTAAGCACCGCATCGACGCTTGGCGAAGCGAACAGGTCGCCGCACACTGCCGCCGTCAGCATGCCTTTGCCGACGAACCCAGCATGCGCGGGTTCATGGCCCGAGCCGCCGCCGGAAATCACCGCAACCCGGCTTTTATCCCAGTCGCTGCGCGCGACAATCCGAATCGCCGGGTCGATATCAAGCCGCATCAGATTGCCGTGCGGCGCGGATAACACTAAACCTTCAATCGCATCGTTGACCAGCTGTTTGCGATCGTCATAAAAGAATCTGGACATAACCTTCCAAAAAAATGCAAACCGTATGCAAAGCATAGTTCGCGCTGGATAAAGCGCCGCAAAGCACGGAAATTCCTGCCGCCTTTTGCTGGCAATTTGCCTATACTCGACGCAGATAAATGGAGGAATAATTCAATGAGCGCACCTTTGCTAATTGCACGCACGCAGGAAAAAGAGCTGCACCTGTTGCCCGGTATGGCGAATCGTCATGGGCTGATCACCGGGGCGACCGGTACCGGGAAGACCGTCACTCTGCAAAAGATGGCTGAGTCGTTCTCGGAGATTGGCGTGCCGGTGTTTATGGCGGATGTAAAAGGTGACCTGACGGGCGTTGCGCAGGCAGGCCAGGCATCAGAGAAGCTTCAGGAGCGCCTGAACAAAATTGGCGTCACCGACTGGGAGCCGCACGCGAATCCGGTGGTGGTGTGGGATATTTTTGCCGAGAAAGGCCACCCGGTGCGCGCCACAGTGTCAGATCTCGGCCCGCTGCTGCTGGCGCGTCTGCTGAACCTCAACGAGGTACAGACTGGCGTGCTGAACATTATCTTCCGCATCGCCGACGACCAGGGCCTGCTGCTGCTGGACTTTAAAGATCTGCGCGCCATCACACAGTACATTGGCGATAACGCGAAGTCGTTCCAGAACCAGTACGGCAATATCAGTAGCGCGTCGGTCGGGGCGATTCAGCGCGGGCTGTTAACGCTGGAGCAGCAAGGTGCCGAGCACTTCTTTGGCGAGCCGATGCTGGATATCAAAGACTGGATGCGTACCGACAGCAATGGCAAAGGGGTGATTAACATCCTCAGCGCTGAGAAACTCTATCAGATGCCGAAGCTTTATGCGGCCAGCCTGCTGTGGATGCTCTCCGAGCTTTACGAGCAGTTGCCGGAAGCGGGTGACCTCGAGAAACCGAAGCAGGTGTTCTTCTTCGATGAAGCGCACCTGCTGTTTAACGATGCGCCGCAGGTGCTGCTGGATAAAATTGAGCAGGTGATCCGCCTGATTCGTTCGAAGGGCGTGGGCGTCTATTTTGTATCGCAGAACCCGTCGGATATTCCTGATGCGGTGCTCGGGCAGTTGGGGAACCGCGTGCAACATGCGCTGCGAGCCTTTACGCCGAAAGATCAGAAAGCGGTGAAAACAGCGGCGCAGACCATGCGTGCCAATCCGGCATTTGATACGGAGAAAGCCATTCAGGAGCTGGGCACCGGCGAGGCGTTGATCTCGTTCCTGGATGCCAAAGGCAGCCCGTCGGTGGTAGAGCGCGCAATGGTGATTGCCCCGTGCTCGCGCATGGGGCCGGTTACCGACGATGAGCGTAACGGGCTGATTAACAACTCGCCGCTGTATGGCAAGTATGAGGATGCGGTTGACCGCGAATCAGCGTTCGAGATGCTGCAAAAAGGCGTGCAGACCAGCACCGAGCAGGCCAATGCGCCAGCCGCCAAAGGTAAAGCGGTTGAGGTGGATGACGGTATTCTCGGCGGGCTGAAGGATATTTTGTTCGGCACCACCGGGCCACGCGGCGGTAAGAAAGATGGCATCGTTCAGACAGCGGCGAAAAGCGCAGTGCGTCAGGTGACCAATCAGATTGTGCGTGGGATGCTGGGGAGTTTGCTCGGGGGAAGGCGCCGGTAAGGGGTTGTGCGGCCTGTTGTTGCCTGATGGCGCTTTGCTTACCAGGCCTACCGGCACATATTCGTAGGCGGACAAGGCAACGCCGCCATCCGGCGACTATGCTGCACAATGCCTGATGACGCTTCGCTTATCAGGCCTACCGGCACATATTCGTAGGCGGATAAGGCAACGCCGCCATCCGGCGACTATGCTGCACAATGCCTGATGGCGCTGCGCTTATCAGGCCTACCGGCACATATTCGTAGGCTGGATAAGGCAACGCCGCCATCCGGCGATTACTCTGCACAATGCCTGATGACGCTTCGCGTATCAGGCCTACAGATCGTACTTAACCGTAGGCCGGGCAAGCGCAGCGCCCCCGGCATAAAAAAGGGAGCTTTCGCTCCCTTTTTCAAAACATTATGCTTTTCGCATCATCAGCCAAAGGCTGATTACGAAGAAGCTGGCGCTTGGCAGCAGCGCGCCAATCACTGGCGGGATGCCGTACACCAGGGTCAGTGGCCCGAAGATTTGGTCCAGCACGTAGAACACAAAACCAAAGCTGATACCGGTGACCACGCGCACGCCCATCGCCACGCTACGCAGCGGGCCGAAAATGAACGACAGCGCCATCAGCATCATCACCGCGACAGAGAGCGGCTGGAAGACTTTGCTCCACATATTGAGCTGATAACGCCCGGAATCCTGGCCGCTCGACTTCAGGTACTTCACGTAGTTATGTAAGCCGCTGATAGAGAGCGCATCCGGGTCTAACGCCACCACGCCGAGTTTGTCTGGCGTGAGGTTGGTTTTCCAGGTGCCGCTAACGGTTTGCGCACCGGTGATTTGCTTGCTGTCCGTCAGGTTGGACTCATCCACCTGCGACAAACGCCACACCTTGTTTTCCGGGTCAAACTTCGCGGAGGCCGCGTAGCGAACGGACTGCAGACGTTTTTCCGCGTTGAAGGCATAAATGCTTACGCCACCCAGTTCGTCGTTACCTTTTACCCGTTCGATATAGACAAAGTTATGGCCATCTTTCGCCCACATCCCCTGCTGGGTTGAGAGCAGCGAGCCGCCATACATCGCCTGCGCACGGTAGTTACGCGCCATCTGTTCGCCCTGCGGCGCAACCCACTCCCCCATCGCCATGGTCAACAACACCAGCGGGATAGCGGTTTTCATTACCGATAACGCCACCTGCATACGCGTAAAGCCGGAAGCCTGCATCACCACCAGTTCGCTGCGCTGTGCCAGCATCCCCAGACCTAACAACGCGCCCAGCAGGGCCGCCATCGGGAAGAAGATTTGGATATCTTTCGGCATGCTGAGCAGGGTATAAACCCCGGCGCCCAGCGCATCGTAGTTCCCCTGCCCGGCCTTTTTCAGCTGGTCGACAAACTTGATGATGCCGGAGAGCGACACCAGCATGAACAGCGTCATCATGATGGTGGTAAAAATGGTTTTACCGATATAGCGGTCAAGTACACCAAATGGCTGCATCACACCGCTCCTTTAGCCGAGAAACGCGCACGGAAGCGACGCATCGGAATGGTATCCCACAGGTTCAACACCACCGCCAGCGCCAGATAGGACAGGTTCACCACCCACATCCAGATAGCCGGGTCGAGCTTGCCTTTGCCGCCATTTGATTTGAGCGAGGTTTGCAGCAGGAAGAAGACCAGATAAAGCAGCATCGCCGGCAGCATTGACAGCACGCGGCCCTGACGCGGGTTGACCACGCTGAGCGGAACCACCATCAGCGCCATAATAGCCACCGTCAGCACGAGCGTGATACGCCAGTGGAATTCAGCGCGCGCGCGGTCATTGTTGGTGTTCCACAGCGTGCGCATATCCATTTGGTCGGTGTCGTTCGGATCGAGCGTTACCGCCTGGTGGCCGACAATCGCCTGGTAATCTTTAAAATCGGTAATGCGGAAGTCGCGCAGCATCGCGGTGCCTTCAAAGCGAGTACCTTCGTTTAAGGTCACCACCTGAGAGCCGTCTTTCAGCTGCGAGAGATGCCCGGAATCGGCGACCACCACGGAAGGACGCGCATTACCTTTCGGACGCAACTGCGCCAAAAAGACATCGTTAAAGCTGCTGCCATCGACGCTTTCAATAAACAGCACCGAGTCGCCGTTAGTCGCCTGCTGGAACTGGCCCGCCGCCAGCGCCGCCATGCCGGGGTTCGCTTTCGCTTCCGCCAGCACTTCATCCTGGTGACGCGACGACCATGGCCCTGCCCACATCACATTCACAGCAGCAATAATACTGGTGAACAGCGCCAGCACCATGGCGGCTTTAATCAGCACCGCTTTACTGAGGCCGCAGGCGTGCATCACCGTAATTTCACTTTCGGTGTAGAGTTTGCCCAGCGTCATCAATAAGCCGAGGAACAGGCTCAGGGGAAGGATCAACTGCGCCATTTCAGGCACGCCCAGCCCCAGTAATGAGAGCACCAGATTTGTCGGGATTTCGCCGTCTACCGCCGCGCCGAGGATCCTCACCAGTTTCTGACAAAAGAAGATCAGAAGCAGGATGAAGAGGATCGCAAGCTGGCTTTTAAGCGTCTCCCGCACCAGATATCTTATGATTATCACTATAAATACGCCCGTAAAAACCCGTCTTATTGCAGGAAAATAGCTTGTTTCATGGCTTAAACGTCATTTATTCTCTTGAGTCGTCGAAAACATCGCTAAGATTATATGACTCAGCGGTTTCACGTTTCAGGACTCGGTTCTGACGTGCCAACACCGTAATAACGTTAAGATTAACACGAAGTCACCGCAACAGCGGAAATGAGTTACGAAAGCTTGCAATTCTAACTGTAGCCACCGCCGTTGTCTTTAAGATTCAGGAGCGTAGTCCATGGAGTTCAGTGTAAAAAGCGGTAGCCCGGAAAAACAGCGGAGCGCCTGCATCGTGGTCGGCGTTTTTGAACCGCGCCGTCTTTCCCCGATTGCCGAACAGCTCGATAAAATCAGCGACGGCTATATCAGCGCCCTGCTGCGTCGCGGCGAACTGGAAGGTAAACCCGGCCAGACGCTGCTGCTGCACCACGTTCCGAACGTGTTGTCAGAGCGCATTCTGCTGATTGGCTGCGGTAAAGAACGCGAGCTTGATGAGCGTCAGTATAAGCAGGTCATCCAGAAAACCATCAACACCCTGAATGATACCGGGTCGATGGAAGCCGTTTGCTTCCTGACCGAGCTGCACGTTAAGGGCCGCAACAACTACTGGAAAGTGCGTCAGGCCGTAGAAACGGCAAAAGAGACGCTGTACAGCTTCGATCAGCTGAAAACCAATAAAACCGAGCCACGCCGTCCGCTGCGTAAGATGGTCTTCAACGTGCCAACCCGCCGTGAACTGACCAGCGGCGAACGTGCGATTCAGCACGGCCTGGCGATTGCCGCCGGGATTAAAGCCGCGAAAGACCTTGGCAACATGCCACCAAACATCTGTAACGCCGCGTACCTGGCATCGCAGGCACGCCAGTTGGCAGACAGCTACAGCAAGAACGTGGTAACCCGCGTGATTGGCGAGCAGCAGATGAAAGAGCTGGGCATGCACTCTTATCTGGCGGTCGGCCACGGTTCGCAGAACGAATCGCTGATGTCAGTAATTGAGTATAAAGGTAACGCCTCTGAAGATGCCCGCCCGATCGTGCTGGTCGGTAAAGGGTTGACCTTCGACTCCGGCGGCATCTCCATCAAGCCTGCCGAAGGCATGGATGAGATGAAGTACGACATGTGCGGCGCGGCGGCGGTTTACGGCGTGATGCGCATGGTGGCGGAACTTCAGCTGCCGATTAACGTGGTCGGTGTGCTGGCTGGCTGTGAAAACATGCCTGGCGGGCGCGCGTATCGCCCAGGCGACGTGCTGACCACCATGTCAGGCCAAACGGTTGAGGTGCTAAACACCGACGCCGAAGGCCGTCTGGTGCTGTGCGACGTGTTAACCTACGTTGAGCGTTTCGAGCCGGAAGCGGTTATCGATGTGGCGACGCTGACCGGCGCGTGCGTGATTGCCCTTGGCCATCACATCACCGGGCTGATGTCGAACCACAACCCGCTGGCGCACGAGCTGATTGGCGCGTCTGAGCAGGCGGGCGACCGTGCATGGCGTCTGCCGCTGGCCGACGAGTTCCAGGATCAACTGGAGTCCAACTTCGCCGATATGGCAAACATCGGTGGCCGCCCTGGCGGCGCGATTACCGCTGGCTGCTTCCTGTCGCGCTTTACCCGTAAGTACAACTGGGCGCACCTGGATATCGCCGGTACCGCATGGCGCTCCGGCAAGGCCAAAGGCGCAACCGGTCGCCCGGTCGCGCTGCTGTCGCAGTTCCTGCTCAACCGCGCCGGGTTTAACGGCGAAGAGTAATTACCGTCTGATGCCCGGTGGCGCTACGCTTACCGGGCCTACGGAAAGATGCCGTTTGTAGGCCGGATAAGCGCAGCGCCATCCGGCAACGCATTTAAATCCACCACAAGAAGCCCCATATATGAAGAATGCGACGTTCTATCTTCTGGACAACGAAACCACCGTCGATGGCTTGAGCGCCGTCGAGCAACTGGTGTGCGACGTTGCCGCAGAACGTTGGCGTAGCGGTAAGCGCGTGCTGATCGCCTGTGAGGATGAGCAGCAGGCCATCCGCCTGGATGAAGCCCTTTGGGCGCGCCCGGCGGAGAGTTTTGTGCCACATAATCTCGCGGGTGAAGGCCCACGCGGTGGTGCGCCGGTCGAGATTGCCTGGCCGCAAAAGCGTAACAGCAGCCCGCGCGATATACTGATCAGTCTGCGACTCAATTTCGCAGATTTTGCCACCGCTTTCACAGAAGTGATAGACTTCGTTCCTTACGAAGATTCGCTTAAACAACTGGCGCGCGAACGATACAAAGCTTACCGCGTGGCTGGTTTCAACCTGAACACGGCAACCTGGAAATAATGGAAAAGACATACAACCCAAACGATATCGAACAGCCGCTTTACGAGCACTGGGAAAAGCAGGGCTATTTCAAACCGAATGGCGATGAAAGCCAGGAAAGTTTCTGCATCATGATCCCGCCGCCGAACGTCACCGGCAGTTTGCATATGGGTCACGCCTTCCAGCAAACCATCATGGATACCATGATCCGCTACCAGCGCATGCAGGGTAAAAACACCCTCTGGCAGGCGGGGACCGACCATGCCGGTATCGCCACCCAGATGGTGGTTGAGCGCAAAATTGCCGCTGAAGAAGGTAAAACCCGTCACGACTATGGACGCGATGCGTTCATCGACAAAATCTGGCAGTGGAAAGCGGAATCCGGCGGCACCATTACCCGTCAGATGCGCCGTCTTGGCAACTCCGTGGATTGGGAGCGCGAGCGCTTCACCATGGACGAAGGGCTTTCCAATGCCGTGAAAGAAGTCTTCGTACGCCTCTACAAAGAAGACCTGATTTACCGTGGCAAACGCCTGGTAAACTGGGACCCGAAACTGCGCACCGCCATCTCTGACCTGGAAGTGGAAAACCGCGAGTCGAAAGGCTCGATGTGGCATATCCGCTATCCGCTGGCCGACGGCGCGAAAACCGCGGACGGTAAAGATTATCTGGTTGTCGCCACCACCCGCCCGGAAACGGTGCTGGGCGATACCGGCGTGGCCGTTAACCCGGAAGATCCGCGTTATAAAGATCTGATCGGTAAATACGTTGTCCTGCCGCTGGTTAACCGCCGCATTCCGATCGTGGGCGATGAACACGCCGACATGGAAAAAGGCACCGGCTGCGTGAAAATCACCCCGGCGCATGACTTTAATGACTATGAAGTGGGTCGTCGTCATCAACTTCCGATGATCAACATTCTGACCTTTGACGGCGACATCCGCGAAACGGCAGAAGTGTATGACACCAAAGGTAACGAATCTGACGTTTACTCCAGTGAGATCCCGGCTGAATTCCAGAAACTGGAGCGTTTTGCCGCGCGTAAAGCGATCGTAGCTGCCGTAGACGCCCTCGGCCTGCTGGAAGAGATCAAACCGCACGACCTGACCGTTCCTTACGGCGACCGTGGCGGCGTGGTTATCGAACCGATGCTGACCGACCAGTGGTACGTGCGTGCCGACGTGCTGGCGAAACCGGCGGTTGAAGCGGTTGAGAACGGCGACATTCAGTTCGTACCGAAGCAGTACGAAAACATGTACTTCTCCTGGATGCGCGATATTCAGGACTGGTGTATCTCTCGTCAGCTGTGGTGGGGTCACCGTATCCCGGCATGGTACGACGAAGCGGGTAACGTTTATGTTGGCCGCAACGAAGACGAAGTGCGTAAAGAAAATAACCTCGGTGCCGACGTTGCCCTGCGTCAGGACGAAGACGTTCTCGACACCTGGTTCTCTTCTGCACTGTGGACCTTCTCCACGCTCGGCTGGCCGGAAAACACCGACGCCCTGCGTCAGTTCCACCCAACCAGCGTGATGGTCTCTGGCTTCGACATCATCTTCTTCTGGATTGCCCGCATGATCATGATGACCATGCACTTCATCAAAGATGAAGATGGCAAGCCGCAGGTGCCGTTCCACACCGTCTACATGACCGGCCTGATTCGTGACGACGAAGGCCAGAAGATGTCCAAATCCAAGGGTAACGTGATTGACCCGCTGGATATGGTTGACGGGATTTCGCTGGCAGACCTGCTGGAGAAACGCACCGGCAACATGATGCAGCCGCAGATGGCGGAGAAAATCCGTAAGCGTACCGAGAAACAGTTCCCGAACGGCATTGAGCCGCACGGTACTGACGCCCTGCGCTTTACTCTGGCGGCGCTGGCTTCTACCGGCCGCGACATCAACTGGGATATGAAGCGCCTCGAAGGTTATCGTAACTTCTGTAACAAGCTGTGGAACGCCAGCCGCTTTGTGCTGATGAACACTGAAGATCAGGATTGCGGCTTCAACGGTGGCGAAATGACGCTGTCGCTGGCGGACCGCTGGATTCTGGCCGAATTCAACCAGACCGTGAAAGCGTACCGTGAAGCGCTGGATAGCTACCGCTTCGATATCGCCGCAGGCATTCTGTATGAGTTCACCTGGAACCAGTTCTGCGACTGGTATCTGGAGCTGACCAAGCCAGTGATGACCGGGGGTTCCGAGGCTGAACTGCGTGGTACTCGCCATACGCTGGTGACGGTTCTGGAAGGTCTGCTGCGCCTCGCGCATCCGATCATTCCGTTCATCACCGAAACCATCTGGCAGCGTGTGAAAGTGATTTGCGGTATCACCGCCGACACCATCATGCTGCAGCCGTTCCCGGAATACGATGCATCTCAGGTTGATGAAGCCGCGCTGGCCGACACCGAGTGGCTGAAACAGGCGATCGTTGCCGTACGTAATATTCGTGCGGAAATGAACATCGCACCAGGCAAACCGCTGGAACTGCTGCTGCGTGGTTGCAGTCAAGATGCGCAGCGTCGTGTGAACGACAACCGTAGCTTCCTGCTGAACCTGGCACGTCTGGAAAGCATCACCGTGCTGCCAGCCGATGACAAAGGTCCGGTATCCGTGACCAAAATCATCGACGGCGCTGAGCTGCTGATCCCGATGGCGGGCCTCATCAACAAAGAAGATGAGCTGGCGCGTCTGGCGAAAGAAGTGGCGAAGATCGAAGGTGAAATCAGCCGCATCGAAAGCAAACTGTCTAACGAAGGCTTTGTGGCGCGCGCACCGGAAGCGGTGATCGCCAAAGAGCGTGAGAAGCTGGACGGTTATGCTGAAGCAAAAGCGAAACTGATTGAACAGCAGGCGGTGATCGCCGCGCTGTAATGCCTTAAGGTTGTGCCTGTTTGTTTGCCGGATGACACGGCTCGCATGCAGGCACACCTGATTTTCCTCCCTGAATTATCCTCGCTTGCACTCACCCGCCCAGGGTGTTATTAACTGCATATCTCCGTCACTATTTATTTCGAGTTTCGCTATGAGTGTTATATCTCCGGTCGCCGTCACGCTGCGCCCGCTCGCCGCTGAAGATAATCCCGCTATTGCCAGCGTTATCCGTCAGGTCTCCGCCGAATATGGCCTGACCGCCGACAAAGGCTATACTGTTGCCGACCCGAATCTGGACGAGCTGTACCAGCTCTACAGCCAGCCGGGTGCCGCATATTGGGTGGTTGAGCAAGATGGTCAGGTGGTTGGCGGCGGCGGCGTTGCCCCATTAGGCTGTAGCGAGCCGGATATCTGTGAATTGCAGAAGATGTATTTTCTCTCTTCCGTGCGTGGTCAGGGTCTGGCGAAGAAGTTAGCGCTGATGGCGCTTGATCACGCGCGTGAACAGGGTTTTAAGCACTGTTATCTCGAAACCACCGAGTTTCTGCGCGAAGCCATTGGTCTGTATGAGCACTTAGGCTTCGAGCATATCAGCGAGCCGTTGGGTTGCACCGGCCACGTGGATTGTGAAGTGCGGATGCTGAAATCCCTTTGACGAAGAGCGGGCCGATTACTCCGCCGAACTGTTGATCTTGCGAATAATAGCCGCCGCTCTTGGTACAGGGGCGGCGAGCACCTCTTTCCAGTAGGCTATTTCAATGTCACAAATGATGCTGCTCTTACTGAAGTTTTCAGGAGGGGCTACCCAGTAATTGATATCCGTTCCAAAACGCGCACGCAACGTTTTCTGTATCGACAGCATGTCCTTCACTACCTGTTTGCTCTCTGCTTCCGTGACCTGATGCTTGTCCGGGCCATAGGAAGAGATAACCATATCTGACGCCGCTTTTTCGGAGCGCTTACGCAATTCGTAGGGAATAATTTTTAGGATAGTTTCACCATTAACAGGGCCATCAATTATGGGATAAAGTGCGCGCAGGCAATTGTCTTTGCTGTCTTTCGCAATAAGGCTCAAACGCTCCAAATTACTTCTGCCAACATCTATCACATTCTCATCCGCCGCAAAGGGCAATCTCCCCTGAATAAAATTGGTCACTATCGGCTGAAGCGCTCGCGCAACTTCATGAGGGTCTTTATTTTTAGTTTCGATCAACAGCAGGCCATCATAAATTTTCTGCCAGGCCTCTGGGTCGTATTTTCGGATAACCTCCGCGACATCATTGCTTTTTAATAAACCCAATGTTGCGTTTTCGGGCGTATCCTGTTTATTCAGCCATGCAATCGCAGCGACAAAAACAATAGCGCACACTAATAATATAATTTTGTTCTTTGTGACCATCTTTAAATTCATTCCATTGATATTTTAAGTAACTAAACAACATCCCTCTATCAATAATGATATTGACAGGGGGATATATTATTTATTATTCCTGCGTTAGTGAAATAAAATTAAACCGGCACGCCACTATGAAAACGAAACTCCGCATCCGGCGTGCTAATTAATGCGGCTTCCACTTCACCAAAGAAACGCACGCGCGGGGTAATATCCGTTTTTGACACCTGCTGCGCCAGCGCCAGGTAATCCTGATAATGGCGGGCTTCAGAGCGCAGCAGTGAGAGATAAAACTTCTGCAATGGCTCGTCGAGATACGGCGCCAGCGCGGCAAAACGCTCGCAGGAACGCGCTTCGATATAAGCCCCGCAAATCAGTTTATCAATCAGCGTCAACGGCTCGTGCGTACGCACCTCTTTGAGCATACCTTTCGCGTAGCGGCTGGCGGTTATCTTCACATAGGGGATCTGGCGCGCGGCCATGGCTTCGCGTACCTGCCAGAAGTGATGCAGCTCCTCTTTGATCAACAGCACCATACTGCCGATCAGCGCCTGTCCCCACGGATCGTCGGTCTGTGGCATGACGCTTTTACCGATTTGTTTGTGCAGCGCGACAAAATCTGGTTCCGGCCCATCGCGAAACGCAAACGCTTCATACGGCTGTAGCCACGCCAGCAACGCGTCCGCGCCTTGCTTATCGGCGACATATTTACGCACCAGCAGCATGGCGGTTTGCGCGGCTTTGAGCTCGCACACCAGATGGTCGGTTAATAAAAGCGGCAGATTCGCCGGGTCACGGGCTTTATCAAGCCAGGCCT
This sequence comes from Pseudocitrobacter corydidari, assembly GCF_021172065.1. NCBI lineage: Bacteria > Pseudomonadati > Pseudomonadota > Gammaproteobacteria > Enterobacterales > Enterobacteriaceae > Pseudocitrobacter > Pseudocitrobacter corydidari. Next base: position 3,259,115 of record NZ_CP087880.1, read on the forward strand.
GTGGCGTGGTGCAGTGGAGAAAATTGAGAACAGGGGAGAGAATTTGCGGGTAATCCATGCTTTATCCTTGCCCCACGGCAGCGGGCGCTGCCGTGGGTGTGTGATGCTTAGTGACGTACACCATCATCATCTTCGTCGACGTCATCTTCGTCGTCGTCTTCACCATCTTCGCCGTTAGGATCTTCGTAGTAAGTGCCCCAACCGTCATACTCGACTTCAAATTTCTCGGCCAGCGTCATCAGTTGCTCAACCTGCGCGTCAATAAGATCGGCATTCAGCGCGGATTCGCTGAGGATATCGCAGCAGATGACGGTGTCGCCCTCTTCCACTTCCAGCTCTTCCGGCTCAGTCACTTCGTAGCCCATTTTGAAGGCTTCAACCGCGAACTTCTCCAGCGCGTCGAAGTCATCGGCAGAGAGGTGGTGTTCAATGGTATACAGCGCATCAGGATCGCTGCCGTCTTCCAGCAGTTCTTCGATGATCAGGCGCGTCTCTTCACGCTGCTCTTCCAGTAATTCCGGGTTTGCCATGGCTCGTTCCTCGTAATGTGGCGTTACTCTTATTGTCACATACCGCAAGCATTGCCTCCACCTTTGTGAGAAAGATTTGTGCACCGGGGTTGCAATTGCATATTCATACATATAAATTGAATTTTAATTCAATAAGTGGCTTGAGCCATGCGAGGACAAGATGCCGAATTTTTATCAGAAGCACTTTTTAAAATTACTCGATTTCACCCCTGCCGAGCTGAACGCGCTGCTGCAACTCGCCGCTCAGCTAAAAGCCGATAAAAAAAGCGGCAAAGAGACGCCAAAACTGACAGGTAAAAACATCGCGCTCATCTTCGAAAAAGACTCAACACGCACACGATGCTCTTTCGAAGTTGCCGCATACGATCAGGGCGCTCGCGTTACTTATCTCGGCCCAAGCGGCAGCCAGATTGGCCACAAAGAATCGATCAAAGACACCGCTCGCGTGCTGGGCCGCATGTATGACGGTATTCAGTATCGCGGCTACGGCCAGGAGATTGTCGAAACGCTGGCGCAGTACGCGGGTGTGCCGGTCTGGAACGGCTTGACCAACGAATTTCATCCGACACAATTGCTGGCTGATTTGCTCACCATGCAGGAGCATTTGCCGGGTAAAGCGTTCAATGAGATGACGCTGGTTTATGCAGGTGATGCGCGTAACAACATGGGCAATTCGATGCTGGAAGCCGCCGCGTTAACCGGGCTGGATTTACGTCTGGTCGCCCCGCAGGCCTGCTGGCCGGAAGAAAGTTTGGTGACCGAATGCAAAGCGCTGGCACAAAAGAATGGCGGTAACATTACCCTCACCGAAGATATTGCGGCGGGCGTGAAAGGCGCAGACTTTATCTACACTGACGTGTGGGTATCGATGGGCGAAGCCAAAGAGAAATGGGCAGAACGCATTGCGCTGCTGCGTGATTATCAGGTGAATAGCCAAATGATGGCGCTCACCGGCAACCCGCAGGTAAAATTCCTCCACTGCCTGCCTGCGTTCCATGACGATCAGACCACGCTCGGCCAAAAAATGGCCGAAGAGTATGGGATGCACGGTGGAATGGAAGTTACCGACGAGGTATTTGAATCCCCGGCAAGCATCGTTTTCGACCAGGCCGAAAACCGCATGCACACCATCAAAGCGGTGATGGTGGCGACGTTAAGCCAGTAACAACGCCTATCCGGCCTGAATGCACGCAGCATACAGGCCGGAGAAGAGCTTTACTCGACCAGCATCTTCACCACAATCTTGCGCACTTTCGCAGGCGCGCCGACCGCACACAGCGGTTTATGCACTTCACCCGGATAGAACACCACGAAATCGCCTTCGTTCAGAATAACGGTTTTCTCTTCTTTTCCTGCCGGCAGGAAAGCGATGTCTTTATCCGCCAGCCAGTCGGTCTCCGGCGCGCCCGCAGGCAGCGTGCTGAAGGTCATCCCCTCCTGCCCTTTCACCAAAATCTGGATATCCAGATAACGCGCGTGATACTCGGCACGGCGCTGTTCACACGGCTCGGTCATATCTTCCGCCACCAGATAAAAGGCGCGGTCGCCGTCGATGGGATGTTTGCCCAGCGCGGTGGTATCAGTCACTTCAGCTTTAACATGCGCGATCGCCTGGCGCAGGGCTTCCGGTAGCCACGGCTGCACATTATGGATGTTGCCAACAATCATGATAATACCTCAATTAAAACACCGTTTCATTTTAAACTGTTATACGAGAATTCTGGCTGCCATACCACTACTTTTTGGCGGGGGTTTGCGCTGGCGCATAGTTATTGCAAATAATGTAAAATCGATGTTAATTCTGAGAATGATTTATACAGATAATGTGCATAAAACACATAAGAAGCCTTTGCCATCTATCTATAACCAATTGAATAAACTAAATTTATTAAAAAAACCGATGCCGGCTCACATTTCACTTTGCTGTATTTTCACGCGTTTATGAAATAGTTATTTGTATTTTTACAGGTGAATTTCCAATATCTTTTTTATAAACATGCATAGCTATTCGATCTGATTTTAAAAAATCAACTTATTCAATAAGTTAACTGACACCAAACTATATTAACTTGATACATAAAATTAACAGCAATAAATAACAGGCTGCATAATTGCGTATTCATTCAAAAACCTCCGTTTTTTAAATTATTAATTTTCGACACGGCTCATGCATTCCAAAACAAATACTTCAACGAATCTTCAATGCGACAGCGATCACATTTAATAAAAAATAAAAACAGGATATTGGCTGAGAATTAAATATGAATCCAACGAGCTGTTGCACTTTTAAAGCGCATAGCTACTGCCCGTTTATTCTTGAATTTTGTCGAAAGGAATAATAATGGAAAAGCATTACGTCGGTTCTGAAATAGGCCAATTGCGAAGTGTACTGCTACATCGCCCCAATCTCAGCCTGAAGCGCCTGACGCCTTCTAACTGTCAGGAGCTGTTATTTGATGATGTGTTATCCGTTGAGCGTGCAGGTCAGGAGCATGATGCTTTTGCCAATACGCTTCGACAACAGGGCATCGAAGTTCTGCTACTCACCGACCTTCTCACACAAACTGTTGATATTCAGGAGGCTAAAGACTGGTTACTGAACACCCAGGTCTCTGATTATCGACTGGGCCCCGTCTTTGCCAATGATGTTCGGGGCTGGCTCGGCGAACTGCCGCATCGCGAACTGGCGCGTCATTTGAGCGGCGGACTGACCTACGGAGAAATTCCCGTCTGTATTAAAAATATGGTTGTGGACACCCACGCGGCGAATGATTTCATTATGAAACCCTTGCCTAACCACTTATTCACGCGTGACACATCGTGCTGGATCTATAATGGCGTATCTATTAATCCAATGGCGAAACAAGCTCGCCAACGCGAAACAAATAATCTTCGCGCGATCTATCGCTGGCATCCTGCTTTCGCCAAAGGCGATTTTATTAAATATTTTGGCGACGAAAATATTAACTATGACCATTCTACGCTGGAAGGCGGTGATGTATTAGTTATTGGTCGTGGTGCAGTATTAATTGGCATGTCTGAACGTACAACTCCACAGGGAATTGAATTCCTCGCCAATGCGCTATTCAAGAATAAACAGGCTGAACGTGTTATTGCGCTAGAACTCCCAAAACACCGTTCATGCATGCATCTCGATACCGTCATGACTCACCTGGATGTCGATACGTTCTCCGTTTATCCCGAAGTCGTACGCAAGGACGCTCAGTGCTGGACGCTCACGCCGGACGGCCACGGCGGCATCACGCGTAGCGAAGAGAGGGACTTTCTGCACGCCATCGAAAAAGCGCTCGGTATCTCTCAGGTACGGCTCATCACCACCGGCGGTGATGCCTTCGAAGCCGAGCGTGAGCAGTGGAACGACGCCAACAATGTCCTCACTCTGCGCCCCGGGGTTGTCGTTGGTTATGAACGCAATATCTGGACTAACGAAAAATATGACAAGGCGGGCATCACCGTTTTACCCATTCCCGGTGATGAACTTGGTCGCGGCCGCGGCGGTGCGCGCTGCATGAGCTGCCCGCTAGAACGTGACGGTATTTAAGGAGAGCGTCATGACGATAAAACCGACATTAGTCGTAGCGCTGGGCGGTAATGCCCTGCTCAAACGTGGCGAACCGCTTGAGGCCGATATTCAGCGTAAAAATATTGAAGTCGCAGCCAAAACGGTCGCCCTGCTCACTCAACAATGGCGAGTAGTACTGGTGCATGGTAACGGCCCGCAGGTTGGCCTGTTAGCTCTGCAAAACAGCGCCTATGAAAAAGTCACGCCCTACCCCCTCGATATTCTGGGCGCAGAAAGCCAGGGAATGATTGGCTACATGTTGCAGCAGGCGCTCAAAAATCAGCTTCCACAACGCGAGGTGAGCGTTTTGCTGACGCAGGTTGAGGTCGATGCCAAAGATCCGGCGTTTAGCAACCCAACGAAATACATTGGACCTGTTTATGACGTCGCTCAGGCGGGTGCCCTTCAGAAAGAAAAAGGCTGGGACTTTAAACCTGACGGTTCATCCTTCCGCCGGGTGGTACCGTCACCACAGCCTAAACGCATCGTCGAAAGCGATGCCATTAGCGCGTTGATCGCGCGTGACCATCTGGTGATTTGTAACGGCGGTGGCGGTGTGCCCGTGATTGAAAAAGCCGATGGCTATCACGGCATTGAAGCCGTCATCGATAAAGATCTCTCTGCCGCTTTGTTAGCAAAACAGATCCACGCCGATGCCCTGCTGATCCTTACCGATGCCGATGCCGTCTACCTCGATTGGGGTAAACCAACCCAACGCCCACTTGCCCAGGTGACGCCACAACTTCTCAGTGAAATGCAGTTCGATGCAGGCTCAATGGGGCCGAAAGTCGCTGCTTGCGCCAATTTTGTCAGCCAATGCCATGGAATAGCAGGTATTGGCTCATTAGAAGATGGCCCCGCCATTCTCGACGGTGAAAAAGGCACGCTAATTCGTATGGAAAACACCGTGTCTCATGCGTAACCCTTCTGATATTAATAAGGATATAGAAATGGCCCTCTCTCTGAAAAACCGTAATTTTCTTAAACTGCTCGACTATACCCCGGACGAGATCCAGTACCTCATCGATCTCGCTATTGAATTAAAAGCCGCTAAGAAAGCAGGTTGCGAGAAGAAAACCCTGACGGGTAAAAACATCGCACTGATTTTTGAAAAAACCTCCACGCGCACCCGCTGTGCTTTCGAAGTCGCGGCATTTGATCAGGGGGCGCAAGTCACCTATCTCGGCCCAAGCGGTTCCCAAATCGGCCACAAGGAATCAATGAAAGACACTGCTCGTGTTCTGGGCCGGATGTATGACGGCATCGAATACAGAGGCTTTGGTCAACCCATCGTAGAAGAGTTAGGTGAATTTGCGGGCGTCCCCGTATGGAACGGCCTGACTGATGAGTTCCATCCGACGCAAATCCTCGCAGACTTAATGACTATGTTAGAGCATGCGCCAGGTAAGACACTGCCCGAGCTGAGCTTTGCCTACCTGGGTGACGCCCGCAACAACATGGGCAACTCCTTGATGGTTGGCGCAGCCAAAATGGGCATGGATATACGCCTGGTCGCACCAAAAAGTTTCTGGCCAGATGAGGCGCTGGTCGCTAAGTGCCGCAGCATCGCAAAAGACACTGGCGCACGTATCACGCTAACGGAGGATGTGGAGGAAGGTGTACACGGTACAGACTTTCTCTACACCGACGTTTGGGTATCAATGGGCGAGCCGAAAGAAGCCTGGGCAGAGCGCGTTAGCCTGATGACGCCGTATCAAATCAACCAGAATGTCATCAATGCCACGGGCAATCCGCACGTCAAGTTCATGCACTGCCTACCCGCATTCCACAACGAGCAGACAAAAGTTGGTCGCGAAATCGAAATGGCCTACGGCCTTAAGGGGCTGGAAGTGACGGAGGAGGTTTTTGAATCTGCCCACTCCATCGTTTTCGATGAAGCCGAAAACCGCATGCACACCATCAAAGCGGTGATGGTCGCCACGCTCGGCAGCTAACAGGTACGACAACAGCCGGAGGTTCTCTCCGGCTATCTCCCCCGTCAGTGGGGTTCAAGCTCAAGGAAGCTGGATCATGTCGACATTTAAATTTCCCTCGGCGTACACCATTCTTTTTATCCTCATTGCCTTAGTCGCCGTACTGAGCTGGGTCGTTCCGGCCGGACAGTATCAGATGGCAATGAATGAAGCGTTGGGCAAAGAAGTGCCCGTAGCCGGAACCTATGCACACGTAGCCGCCCATCCACAGGGGCTTATTGCCGTTTTAATGGCGCCGATTAGCGGGCTGTACGATCCTGAAACGGGGCAAGCTGGTGCGATTGATGTCGCCCTGTTTATTCTCATTATTGGCGGTTTTCTGGGTATTGTGACCCGAACCGGGGCAATTGATGCGGGAATTGAACGCGTCACGACCATACTGGCTGGCAGGGAAGAGTGGATGATCCCTATCCTGATGGCGCTTTTTGCCGCCGGAGGCACTATTTATGGGATGGCGGAGGAGTCGCTGCCCTTCTACACCCTGCTGGTGCCCATCATGATGGCAGCACGATTTGATCCGCTGGTCGCCGCCTCGACGATCCTGCTGGGTGCGGGGATCGGTACGCTGGGATCAACTATCAATCCTTTTGCTACCGTCATTGCCGCCAATGCGGCGGGAATACCGTTTACTGACGGCATTGGGCTACGGCTGGCAATGCTGATTGTCGGTTGGGTTGTTTGTACCGCCTGGGTAATGCGCTATGCGCGAAAAGTACGCCGCGATCCTTCTTTGTCGATTGTTGCCGACAAAATGGCAGAAAATCAGGCACATTTTTTAGGTAATAAATCATCACAATCGCTGGAATTTACGCCGGTTCGTAAACTCATTCTCATCATTTTTGCCCTGGCCTTCGCGGTAATGATTTACGGCGTTTCGGTTCAGGGGTGGTGGATGGCGGAGATCTCCACTGTTTTTCTCGCCTCTGCGATCGTTGTGGGCATTATTGCCCGCATGAGTGAAGAGGAGCTTACCTCAACCTTTATCAATGGCGCTCGCGATCTACTGGGCGTGGCACTCATCATTGGCATTGCGCGCGGCATCGTCGTGATTATGGACAAAGGCATGATTACCCACACCATTCTGCACAGTGCGGAAGGTATTGTCAGTGGTCTGCCCTCTATCGCATTTATCAACGTGATGTACTGGCTCGAGGTCGTGCTTTCATTTCTGGTTCCCTCCTCCTCCGGCCTCGCCGTACTCACTATGCCCATCATGGCGCCACTCGCCGACTTTGCGAACGTGAATCGTGAGCTTGTTGTCACGGCTTATCAGTCCGCATCAGGCATTGTTAATCTGGTCACGCCGACCTCAGCCGTCGTGATGGGTGGACTGGCGATCGCCCGTGTTCCCTACATTCGTTATCTGCGATGGATAATGCCATTGCTGGTCATTTTGACCGTACTTGTCACGGTTGCCCTAAGCCTCGGCGCACTGTTGTAGCGTGTCTTTCTGCAAGGTTACCTTTGCAGGTAACCTTCTGATTAAATTTCATTTTAAGCTCGTGTTTCGCTAACCGTTTCCGGTTTAATAGTCAAAGAGGGAATGAATGAAGGATATCAACAGCAGTGAGGCACGTGAACAACTCCAGCTTGCGGCGTGCCAACAACTCGTCCTGGAAAAAACCTATCTCTCGCAGGAGGAAATACGCCGAGATTTACAGCGCTATGGCTTTGACGCGATCAGCCAGTCAACGGTTTCCCGACTGTTGAAAATGCTTGGAATCATAAAAATTCGAAACGCAAAAGGACAAAAAATTTATTCTCTGAATCCGTTATCACAACCGACACCCAACGCCGCACGCACGGTGGCTGAAATGGTGGTCAGCATGGAACATAACGACGAATTTGTCCTTATCCACACGGTAGCCGGTTATGCCCGCGCCATCGCCAGAATACTGGATTATCACGCCCTGCCAGAGATTCTTGGCGTCGTCGCCTGTAGCAATATTGTCTGGGTAGCGCCGCGCGATGTGAAACGAACAGCCCTGGTCTATCGCAATATTAAAAATGTACTAAAAATGAATATTCATTCAACAACAATCGTTTCCCATGGATAAAGTGTGCATTAATCTCTTGCGTCAAAAACAGACCTGCGTATAATCCCGTCCCGTTTGCCGGGAGGAATTATGGTTCAGTGTGTACGACATCGCGTCTTACCGCGTCTGAAAACAGACGCTGGCCTGCCGTTTTCTTTCCGTTGCTCACTCATTCTCGAAGCCCCTTATTTAAGGGGCTTTTTTTTTGCGCAGGCGTCAGGAGAAAAACATGGCTAATCCGCTGTATCAAAAACATATCATTTCCATCAACGACCTCAGTCGCGACGATCTGGAACTGGTACTGGCTACCGCTGCAAAGCTGAAAGCAAACCCGCAACCGGAACTGCTGAAGCACAAAGTGATTGCCAGCTGTTTCTTCGAGGCGTCAACCCGTACCCGCCTGTCGTTTGAAACCTCAATGCATCGCCTGGGCGCGAGCGTGGTTGGTTTCTCCGACAGCAACAACACCTCGCTGGGTAAAAAGGGCGAAACGCTGGCGGATACCATTTCGGTGATTAGCACCTACGTCGACGCCATCGTGATGCGTCATCCGCAGGAAGGTGCATCGCGTCTGGCGACCGAGTTCTCCGGCGGCATTCCGGTGTTAAACGCCGGTGACGGCGCTAACCAGCATCCAACGCAAACGCTGCTCGACCTCTTCACCATTCAGGAAACGCAGGGCCGCCTGGAAAATCTCAACGTGGCGATGGTCGGCGACCTGAAATATGGCCGTACCGTTCACTCCCTGACCCAGGCGCTGGCGAAATTTAACGGCAACCGCTTCTACTTTATCGCCCCGGATGCACTGGCGATGCCACAGTACATCCTGGATATGCTCGATGAGAAAGGCATTGCCTGGAGCCTGCACAGCGCCATTGAAGAAGTGATGGCGGAAGTGGATATCCTTTATATGACGCGCGTGCAGAAAGAGCGTCTGGACCCGTCAGAATACGCCAACGTGAAGGCGCAGTTCGTGCTGCGCGCCGCCGACCTGGAAGGCGCGCGCGACAACATGAAAGTGCTGCACCCACTGCCGCGTATTGACGAAATCACCACGGATGTCGATAAAACGCCGCACGCCTGGTACTTCCAGCAGGCTGGCAACGGTATCTTCGCTCGCCAGGCGTTACTGGCACTGGTTCTGACTCGCGACCTGGATCTGTAAGGGGAAATGACTATGACACACGATAACAAACTTCAGGTGGAAGCCATTAAACGTGGCACGGTAATCGACCATATCCCGGCACAGGTGGGCTTTAAGCTGCTGACGCTGTTTAAACTGACCGAGACAGACCAACGCATCACCATCGGCCTGAACCTGCCTTCCGGCGAGATGGGCCGCAAGGATCTGATTAAAATCGAAAATACGTTCCTGACCGATGAACAGGTTAACCAGCTTTCGCTCTATGCACCGCAGGCGACAGTTAACCGTATTGAAGAGTACGAAGTGGTTGGGAAATCACGACCAAGCTTGCCGGAACGTATTGATAACGTGCTGGTTTGCCCGAACAGCAACTGCATTAGCCATGCCGAACCGGTTTCATCCAGCTTTGCAGTGAAAAAACGCGCAGATGACATCGCACTCAAATGTAAATACTGCGAAAAAGAGTTTTCCCATTATGTGGTGCTGGCCAACTAATTGAGGTTGGTAATGAAATCCCGGCTGCTATAATGGCCGGGAACATTCTTAACGCTGTAATTCTGGAGAAAACATGAGCAAAGTACTCGCGACGGAAAATGCACCAGCCGCTATCGGCCCATACGTTCAGGGCGTTGATCTGGGTAGCATGATCATCACTTCTGGTCAGATCCCGGTGGATCCGAAAACCGGTGAAGTGCCGGAAGACGTCGCCGCTCAGGCGCGTCAGTCGCTGGATAACGTAAAAGCGATCGTTGAATCTGCAGGCCTGAAAGTTGGCGACATCGTGAAAACTACCGTTTTCGTGAAAGATCTGAATGATTTCGCGACCGTTAACGCCACTTACGAAGCATTCTTTACCGAGCACAACGCTACCTTCCCGGCACGTTCATGTGTGGAAGTCGCGCGTCTGCCGAAAGACGTGAAGATTGAAATTGAAGCGATTGCGGTACGTCGCTAATCACGACGCGGCAAGCGCCTGATGGCGCTACGCTTATCAGGCCTACGGCATATCGCGCGTAGGCCGGGTAAGCATCAGCGCCACCCGGCTACGTTTTACTGCCAGCCGTACCGACGGCTAAAGAACCCTTTCACCATCTGCGTCAGCGTCATATACCCCGCCAGAATCGCAATCAGCCACGGGAAGTAGGAGAGCGGCAGCGCCTGCAGCTGCAAATATCCCGCCAGCGGCGAGAACGGCAGCGCGATACCGACAACCATCACCACCAGCGTCATGATAATCAGCGGCCAGGCGGCGCGGCTCTGGATGAACGGAATACGGCGCGTGCGGATCATATGCACAATCAGCGTCTGCGACAGTAACCCCACCACGAACCAGCCGGACTGGAACAGGGTCTGCGCTTCCGGCACGTTGGCGTGGAAGACAAACCACATCACGCAGAAGGTCAGAATGTCGAAGATGGAGCTGATCGGCCCGAAGAAGATCATAAAACGCCCCAGTTCAGACGGCTGCCAGCGCTGCGGTTTCTGGATCTGCTCGTCGTCGACGTTATCAAACGGGATCGCCACCTGGGATACATCGTACAGCAGGTTCTGAATCAACAGGTGTAATGGCAACATCGGCAGGAACGGCAGGAAGGCGCTCGCCACCAGGACGCTGAAGACGTTACCGAAGTTGGAACTTGCCGTCATTTTGATGTATTTCAACATGTTGGCGAACGTACGGCGGCCTTCGATAACCCCCTCTTCCAGCACCATCAGGCTTTTTTCCAGCAGAATGATATCGGCGGCTTCGCGGGCGATATCCACCGCGCCATCGACAGAAATCCCGATATCCGCCGCACGCAATGCAGGCGCATCGTTGATGCCGTCACCCATAAAGCCGACCACATGCCCTTCGCGGCGCAGCAGCGTTACGATGCGCTCTTTATGCATCGGCGTCAGGCGAGCAAACAGCGTGGTGCGCAGCGCCAGCGCCGCCAGTTCGTCGTCAGTTAATGTCTCAATATCGCTGCCGACCACCACGTCACCAACGTCCAGCCCCACTTCATGGCACACTTTCGCCGCCACCAGCTCGCTGTCGCCGGTGAGGATTTTCACGGTAATACCGCTCTCTTTCAGCGCTTTCAGCGCCGGTGCGGTGGTCTCTTTCGGCGGATCGAGGAACGCGATGTAGCCTTCCAGAATCAGGTCGGATTCATCAATACGCTGGTAGTCGCCTTCACGCGCGGGGAGATACTTGCTCGCCACCGCCACCACGCGCAGCCCCTGACGGTTAAGCGTGTCGGTGACGCGTTTAATGCGGCGGAGCATGGTTTCGTCCAGCGGGACGATTTCGCCGTTATGGCGCACCTGCGTCGAGACGTTGAGGATCTCTTGTAATGCGCCTTTGCAGATCAGTTTGTGCACGGACGGACGTTCGCTCACCACCACCGACATGCGGCGACGCTCGAAATCAAACGGGATCTCATCCACTTTCTGCCACTGCCCGGAAAGCTCGCGCGCGGCGTTTTCATCCACGCCTTCCAGCACGGCGGTATCCAGCAGATTCTTTAGCCCGGTTTGATAATGGCTGTTGAGCCAGGCGGTATGCAGCACGCGCTCGCTGGCTTTACCAGAGATATCCGTATGATTTTCCAGCACGATTTTATCCTGCGTCAGGGTGCCGGTTTTATCGGTGCACAGGATATCCATCGCGCCAAAGTTCTGAATGGCGTCGAGATGCTTAACGATCACTTTCTGTTTAGAGAGTTTCACCGCCCCGCGCGCCAGCGTTGAGGTGACGATCATCGGCAGCATTTCCGGCGTTAAGCCGACGGCAACCGACAGCGCAAACAGCGCCGCTTCCCACCAGTCGCCTTTGGTGTAGCCGTTGATCAGCAGCACGATTGGCGTCATCACCAGCATAAAGCGAATCAGCAACATACTGACGCGGCTGATACCTTTCTGGAACGCATTCGGCTCACTTTCCTGCTCGCTGACGCGCCCGGCCAGTTGACCAAACCAGGTGTGACCGCCCGTCGCCGTGACGATAGCCTGCGCCGAGCCGCTCACCACGGTGGTGCCCATAAAGCAGAGGGTATCGCACTCGAGCGGGTTAGCCTGCTGTGGGTCACGGCTGCGCGCGACTTTTTCAACGGGCAGTGATTCGCCGGTGAGCGATGCCTGAGCGACGAAAAGATCGCGCGCCTGCACGATACGCAGATCGGCGGGGATCATATCGCCTGCGGACAGCTTAACGATATCGCCGGGTACAAGCTGGTCGAGCGGCACTTCACACCAGCGGCTTTCGCCCTGAATATTCACCACCCGCAGCACGGTGGCGGTATTGCTCACCATTGCTTTTAACGCGTCGGCGGCTTTCGTGGAACGCGCTTCCTGCACAAAGTTAAGCAGCGTGGAGATCACCACCATCAGCCCAATCACGCCAGCGGCGAAGAGATCTTCCGTCGAGTAAGAGACGATGCCGAGCACCGTCAGCAGCAGGTTGAACGGGTTGCGGTAGCAGCTCCACAGGTGAACCCACCACGGCGCGGGCTTCTGCGCCGGGATTTGGTTATCGCCGTAACGCTCGCGTTTCGCGTTAACTTCGGCCTCGTTGAGCCCTTCCGGATGCGTACCATAAGCGTGCCATACGGCCTCTTCGTCCATCATTGCCACATTCAGGCAGTGCTGGCTCAGAGAATCCGGCATTGGAACGCCAGAGAGATTTTTGCCATCCGGCATCGGGTCGCGCTGGACTAAACGGCGTGGCAGGTGGCGGCTGAGCTGCGCAAGCAGCTGCCGGGTCATATTTTTCAGCATAAAACGTCCCCCGCATCCGTAAAATACGGACGCAGCTCGGCTGACAGGCGCAATAAGTTCTTGCCTGTCAGGCACTTAATTTTTCTACAGGGACATCGGGGATGTCACTGCCTCACGTGTTCGGTAAGGCAGCGAAAACTGACTTACCGGAAAATTACGCTCCCGTGCGGGAGAGGGGTGGGATCGGGATCCATACGGCCTCCGGTAAGATGAATGATTAATAGCGCCGCACATTATACGTATAAAACCATAATGTTTGTGCCAGTTCGGGCGGTATAATACCCCCCGGCAACTAAACCGAACGTAAACCAGACTTTGCTCATTGCACATTGTTTGCGTAGGATGAAACACTTAGTCTGAAATAACATTTTATTAACATGGAAAACGAGATGCAGAACCGGCTGACCATTAAAGATATTGCACGCCTGAGCGGAGTGGGAAAATCGACCGTTTCCCGCGTGCTGAATAATGAAAGCGGCGTCAGCGATCGTACTCGTGAACGTGTTGAAGAAGTGATGAACCAGCACGGTTTCTCCCCTTCCCGCTCCGCGCGTGCGATGCGCGGGCAGAGCGATAAAGTGGTCGCCATTATCGTCACGCGTCTCGATTCCCTTTCAGAAAATCTTGCCGTACAAACCATGCTACCGGTGTTTTACGAACAGGGTTACGACCCCATCATGATGGAAAGCCAGTTCTCGCCGGAGAAAGTGGAAGAACATCTCGGCATGCTGAAGCGACGTAACATCGACGGCGTGGTGCTGTTTGGTTTTACCGGCGTCAGCGAAACCATGCTGGCTAACTGGCAGTCATCGCTGGTGATGGTGGCGCGCGATGCCAAAGGTTTCGCCTCGGTTTGTTATGACGATAAAGGCGCCATCAACATCCTGATGCAGCGCCTCTACGACCAGGGGCATCGCCACATTAGCTACCTTGGCGTCCCCCACAGCGACGTCACCACCGGCAAGCGTCGCCACGATGCGTATCTCGCCTTCTGCAAAAAACATAAACTTAACCCGGTTGCCGCGCTGCCCGGCCTCGCCATGAAGCAGGGCTTTGAATATGCCAGCAAAGTGATGACGCCGGACACTACCGCTCTGCTGTGCGCCACCGATACGCTGGCGCTGGGCGCGAGTAAATATTTCCAGCAGGAACGCATGGATAACGTGCAACTCGCCAGCGTCGGCAACACGCCGCTGATGAAGTTCCTGCACCCGGAAATTATCACCGTCGATCCCGGCTATGCCGACGCCGGACGCCAGGCGGCAGAACAGCTGATAGGCCAGGTAACCGGACGCGCCGAACCGCGTCAGATTATTATTCCCGCCAACCTCATCTAAGCCTGAACGCGTAAATTATGTGATCCTCGCTGCGTTTCGGGAACGTTCCCATTTTCCAAAAATCGGTTAACGGATAGGCTACTGCTCAGGTCATCAACACAATATCTCTCCTCGGCACTGAGGTTTTCATAATGAGTAAAATAAATCAGCAGAACATCGATAAACTTATCGAGCTGGTCGGCGGACGCGATAACATCGCCACCGTCAGCCACTGCATTACCCGCTTACGTTTTGTCCTCAACAACCCGGCGAAAGCCGATCCAAAAGCCATCGAAGAACTGCCGATGGTAAAAGGCTGCTTCACCAACGCCGGGCAGTTTCAGGTGGTCATTGGCACTGAAGTCGGCGATTACTACCAGGCACTGATCGCCTCAACCGGCCAGGCGGCGGCAGATAAAGAACAGGCCAAACTGGCGGCGCGCCAGAACATGAAGTGGCATGAACGCATGATCTCGCACTTCGCGGAGATCTTCTTCCCGCTGCTTCCGGCGCTGATCAGCGGGGGGTTGATCCTCGGTTTCCGCAACGTGATCGGCGACCTGCCGATGAGCAACGGCCAGACGCTGGCGCAAATGTACCCGTCGCTGCAAAGCATCTACGATTTCTTATGGCTAATTGGCGAAGCCATCTTCTTCTATTTACCGGTGGGTATCTGCTGGTCGGCGGTGCGCAAAATGGGCGGTACGCCGATTCTGGGTATCGTGCTTGGCGTTACGCTGGTCTCCCCGCAATTGATGAACGCCTACCTTCTGGGCCAACAGGTGCCGGAGGTGTGGAACTTCGGCCTGTTTACCATCGCGAAAGTGGGCTATCAGGCGCAGGTGATCCCGGCGCTGCTGGCGGGTCTGGCGCTCGGCTATATTGAAACGCGCATGAAACGCATCGTACCGGATTACCTCTATCTGGTGATTGTGCCGGTCTGCTCGCTGATTCTGGCGGTCTTCCTTGCTCACGCCTTTATCGGCCCGTTTGGCCGTATGATTGGTGATGGCGTCGCCTTTGCCGTGCGTCACCTGATGACCGGTAGCTTCGCGCCGGTTGGCGCTGCGCTGTTCGGCTTCCTGTACGCTCCGCTGGTCATTACCGGCGTTCACCAGACGACACTTGCTATCGACATGCAGATGATTCAAAGCATGGGCGGCACGCCGGTTTGGCCACTGATTGCGCTCTCTAATATTGCGCAGGCTTCGGCGGTAGTAGGCATCATTATTTGCAGCCGCAAGCAGAACGAGCGTGAAATTTCCGTGCCTGCCGCTATCTCCGCCTTCCTTGGCGTAACCGAACCGGCCATGTACGGCATCAACCTGAAGTATCGTTTCCCGATGCTGTGCGCGATGGTAGGCTCCGGCCTTGCGGGCCTGCTGTGCGGCCTGAGCGGTGTAATGGCGAACGGTATTGGCGTCGGCGGTCTGCCGGGTATTCTCTCCATCCAGCCGACCTACTGGCAGGTCTTTAGCCTGGCGATGCTGATTGCCATCGTTATTCCTATCATCCTCACCTCGGTGGTTTACCAGCGTAAACACCGTCAGGGCACCTTACAGATTGTTTAATGTTTTCACTTTGGGGCGCTCTTGCGCCCCTTCGCATTTCAGGACAGCACTATGAATATTCTTCCCCACTGGTGGCAGAACGGCGTTATTTACCAGATTTATCCAAAGAGTTTTCAGGACACGACCGGCAGCGGCACCGGTGATTTGCGCGGCGTAACCTATCGCCTCGACTATCTGAAGACGCTGGGTGTAGACGCCATCTGGCTGACCCCTTTTTATGTCTCGCCGCAGGTTGATAACGGCTACGACGTAGCGAATTACACCGCCATCGACCCGGCCTACGGTACGCTGGACGATTTCGATGAACTGGTGGCCGAGGCCAAAGCACGCGGTATTCGTATCGTGCTGGATATGGTGCTCAACCACTCCTCCACGCAGCACGCCTGGTTCCGCGAATCGCTGAATAAAGAGAGCCCGTACCGCGAATTTTATATCTGGCGTGACGGCGAACCGGGCACCCCGCCCAATAACTGGCGCTCGAAATTTGGCGGCAACGCCTGGCAGTGGCACGCCGAGAGCGAACAATATTACCTGCACCTGTTTGCGCCAGAGCAGGCGGACCTCAACTGGGAAAACCCGGCGGTGCGCGCCGAACTAAAAAAAGTGTGCGAGTTCTGGGCCGATCGTGGTGTCGATGGCCTGCGTCTTGATGTAGTGAACCTGATTTCAAAAGATCAGGCATTCCCTTCCGACCCGGACGGTGACGGACGTCGCTTCTATACCGATGGCCCGCGCGCTCACGAGTTCTTACAGGAGATGAGCCGCGATGTCTTTACCCCACGCGAGCTGATGACCGTCGGCGAAATGTCGTCAACCTCGCTGGAAAATTGCCAGCAGTACGCCGCGCTGGATGGTCGCGAACTGTCGATGACCTTTAACTTCCACCACCTGAAGGTGGACTACCCCGGCGGCGAGAAGTGGACGCTGGCAAAGCCGGACTACGTCGCCCTGAAAGCGCTGTTCAGCCACTGGCAGCAGGGCATGCACAACCGCGCGTGGAATGCGCTGTTCTGGTGTAACCACGATCAGCCGCGCATTGTTTCGCGCTTTGGCGATGAAGGCGAGTATCGCCTGCCCGCCGCCAAAATGCTGGCCATGGTGCTGCACGGCATGCAGGGCACGCCTTATGTTTATCAGGGCGAAGAGATTGGCATGACCAACCCGCATTTCACGCAGATAACCGACTACCGCGACGTCGAGAGCCACAATATGTTCGCCGAGCGGTTAGCGCAGGGCCAGGACGCGCAAACCTTGCTGGCGATCCTCGCCAGTAAATCACGCGATAACAGCCGCACGCCGATGCAATGGAATGGCGAAGCGCACGGTGGATTCACCACCGGCACGCCGTGGATCGCTCTGTGCGACAACTATGAGGCGATCAACGTCGATACAGCGTTGAACGATCCGAATTCGGTGTTCTACACCTATCAGCAGTTAATTGCGCTACGTAAAACCACGCCGATTCTGACGTGGGGCGATTATCAGGATCTTCTGCCCGATCACCCGTCCCTGTGGTGCTATCGCCGCCAGTGGCAGGGGCAAACGCTGCTGGTTGTCGCTAACCTCAGCGCGGAACTTCAGCACTGGCAGCCAGACGTCCCTCACGGTGACTGGGCGGCCTTAATCAGTAACTATGACGAAGTGGCAAGCGCCCCGTCAGAAATGACGCTACGGCCTTTTGAAGCGGTCTGGTGGATACAAAATTAACTCGCCTGTCCGGCGGCACAACGCCGCCGGATTTCAACTAATCCTGCTGTTTTTGTTGAAATTTTAAGCACCAGGAAATGCTTAGATATTTACATTACGTCTAGCGCCCGCCATCTGTACGCTTCGATTTTTACTTTGTCCTACATCAATAAAATCGCAAACTTGTTTGATGCAAATCACTATATATAGACCTTAGAATGCTCGCCGACCCAACATATTGGGTTTATCGTCTACAATATCACCATACCCTTCCGATGAAGAAAGGGGGTGATATGTGGATAAATTTGGCTGGAGAAGCGCTAACACGCGGGCAGGCTTTGTAAATCTCGCCCCCGCCCCGACTTCAGTTCTGTGGATAACCTGTTTTTATAATGGAGTGATCATGACACCGCATGTGATGAAACGCGATGGCTGTAAAGTGCCGTTCAAATCAGAGCGCATCCAGGAAGCTATCCTGCGTGCCGCTAAAGCAGCGGGAGTCGATGACGCAGACTATTGCGCCACCGTCGCGGCAATCGTAAGCGAGCTGATGAAAGGCCGCAGCCAGGTTGATATCAACGAGATCCAGACCGCGGTTGAAAACCAGCTGATGTCTGGCCCGTACAAGCAGTTGGCGCGCGCCTATATCGAATATCGCCATGACCGCGACAGCCAGCGTGAAAAGCGTGGCCGCCTGAACCAAGAGATTCGCGGCCTGGTTGAGCAGACCAACTCGGCGCTGCTCAATGAAAACGCCAACAAAGACAGTAAAGTGATCCCAACCCAGCGTGACCTGCTGGCCGGTATCGTCGCGAAACACTACGCCCGTCAGCACCTGCTGCCGCATGACGTGGTGATGGCGCACGAACGTGGTGTTATCCACTATCACGACCTTGATTACTCCCCGTTCTTCCCGATGTTCAACTGCATGTTGATCGACCTGAAAGGGATGCTGACGCAGGGCTTTAAAATGGGTAACGCGGAAATCGAGCCGCCGAAATCCATCTCTACCGCAACGGCCGTTACCGCGCAGATCATCGCGCAGGTTGCCAGCCACATTTATGGCGGCACCACCATCAACCGTATTGATGAAGTCCTGGCCCCGTTCGTGACCGCCAGCTTCAATAAACATCGCCAGACCGCTGAAGAGTGGCAGATTCCGGACGCCGAAGGCTACGCCCATTCCCGTACGGAAAAAGAGTGCTACGACGCCTTCCAGTCGCTGGAATATGAAGTCAACACGCTGCATACCGCCAACGGCCAAACGCCGTTCGTCACCTTCGGCTTTGGCCTCGGCACCAGCTGGGAATCGCGCCTGATTCAGCAGTCCATTCTGCGTAATCGTATTGCGGGCCTCGGCAAAAACCGTAAAACCGCCGTGTTCCCGAAACTGGTGTTCGCTATCCGCGACGGCCTGAACCACAAACCGGGCGATGCTAACTACGACATCAAACAGCTGGCGCTGGAATGCGCGAGCAAGCGCATGTATCCGGACATCCTGAACTACGACCAGGTCGTGAAAGTGACTGGTTCGTTCAAAACCCCGATGGGCTGCCGCAGCTTCCTCGGCGTGTGGGAAAACGAAAACGGCGAGCAGATCCACGATGGCCGCAACAACCTCGGCGTCATCAGCCTGAACCTGCCGCGCATCGCGCTGGAAGCCAAAGGCAATGAAGACGCGTTCTGGAAACTGCTGGACGAACGTCTGGTGTTGGCGCGTAAAGCGCTGATGACGCGCATCGCGCGTCTGGAAGGCGTGAAAGCGCGCGTGGCCCCGATCCTGTATATGGAAGGCGCGTGTGGCGTGCGTTTGCAGGCTGACGATGACGTTTCTGAAATCTTCAAAAACGGTCGTGCGTCTATCTCGCTGGGCTATATCGGTATTCACGAAACCATCAACGCGCTGTTTGGTAATCAGCACGTATACGACAGCGAAGCCCTGCGCGCGAAAGGTGTGGCGATCGTTGAGCGTCTGCGCCAGGCCGTTGACCAGTGGAAAGAGGAAACCGGCTACGGCTTCAGCCTCTACAGCACACCAAGTGAAAACCTGTGTGATCGTTTCTGCCGCCTCGACACCGCTGAATTCGGCGTGGTAGCTGGCGTCACCGATAAAGGCTACTACACCAACAGCTTCCACTTAGACGTTGAGAAAAAAGTTAACCCTTACGACAAAATCGACTTTGAAGCCCCGTACCCGCCGCTGGCGAACGGCGGTTTCATTTGCTACGGCGAGTACCCGAACATTCAGCACAACCTGAAAGCGCTGGAAGATGTCTGGGATTACAGCTACCAGCACGTGCCGTACTACGGCACCAACACGCCGATCGATGAATGCTATGAGTGCGGCTTCACCGGTGAGTTCGAGTGTACCAGCAAAGGCTTCACCTGCCCGAAATGTGGTAACCATGACGCCTCCCGCGTGTCGGTCACCCGCCGCGTGTGCGGTTACTTAGGCAGCCCGGATGCGCGTCCGTTTAACGCCGGTAAGCAGGAAGAAGTGAAACGCCGCGTGAAACATCTCGGCAACGGGCAGATAGGTTAATCCTCTGCGGTTTTATGCCCGGTGGCGCTACGCTTACCGGGCCTACACTCTCTGTAGGCCGGATAAGGCGCAGCCGCCATCCGGCATGGCAAACAACCATGAATTACCATCAGTACTACCCCGTCGATATCGTCAATGGCCCCGGCACACGCTGCACGCTGTTTGTGGCAGGTTGCGTTCACGAATGCCCCGGCTGCTATAACAAAAGCACCTGGCGCGTGAATTCAGGCATGCCATTCACCACCGAAATGGCCGACCGCATCATCGCCGATCTCAACGACACGCGCGTGAAACGTCAGGGCATTTCACTCTCCGGCGGCGACCCGCTGCATCCGCAAAACGTGCCCGAGATCCTCAAGCTGGTCAAACGCATCCATGCGGAATGCCAGGGGAAGGATATCTGGGTGTGGACCGGCTACAAACTGGACGAGCTAAACGCCGCGCAAATGGAGGTGGTCAACCTCATCAACGTGCTGGTTGACGGTAAGTTTGTGCAGGATTTAAAAGACCCGGCACTTATCTGGCGCGGCAGCAGCAATCAGGTGGTGCACCACCTGCGCTAGTCTTCAAGCCGTTTGTCAGCATCCTGATAAACGGCAGATTTCTCCCGCTTGCCAATCGCTATCACCAGTACCGTGACCTGGGCCTCTTGCACCTGGTAAACCAGCCTGAACCCGGAAGCCTTTAGTTTGATTTTGTAGCAATCGGGAAACGTTCGTAACCTGTCAGCTTCATTGCGCGGATGAAGCAAAACTACCTTCAGTTTCTTTTTAAATTGCTCCCGGACAGTAGCACCTAACTTTTGCCACTCTTTTAACGCCCTCGGGTCAAAGGCCAGTTCATAGATCATCCAACCTGACCTTAACGGCCTCTTGCGGAGCGGCCAATCTTTCCCTGACAGAATGCAGCAGCGCTTCTTCACTGTCGCTGATGGTGACGTTTTTTACCGGCATCCGCCCATTATCCGCCAAATACTGAAACAGTAATCGCACAGCTTCCGTGGGAGTGATGTTGAGTTTTTCCAGCACGGCGTATGCCTCTTTTTTGAGTTGATCGTCAAGTCTGACGTTGATGGTCGCCATTGTGCCTCCAGAAAAAGAAAAAGTGTAATGCATTATAGCATTACACTCGCATTACATTCGATTCTGGAAAATGCCTCTCAAAACCGGCTCACACACTCCATTGCCACGGTTTTAAACTCCGCAAAATCCCGGCAGGTGCACAACCGTGCCATTGCGCGTTCGCGCAGGAAGGTGACAAAAATATCGTAGATCGCCATCGCCTCTTCATATTCACGTTTGCTGATCGCGAGCAGGAAGATGACGTGCGCGGTTTCCTCGCCCCACGCAATTCCCTGCGGTGCCAGCACCGTGTAGACCACCGTTTTTTGTGCCAGCAATCCCAGGGCGTGAGGCAGCGCGATGCCGTCGCCAAGCATGGTGCTGACGATGGCTTCACGCTCCACAACTGAAGAGTGGAACTCGGCGTCAACAAAGCCTTCTTCATGAAGCTGAGCGCAAAGTTCGCTAAATAAGGTCTGTTGGTCGATATCGCCGTCGATAATGCGAAAATGCGCGGCATCGAAATATTTGTTCAGCATCCATGGACGCGTGCGGTCCACCAGCACCAGTTTGCCGATTTGTTCAAGCTGGAACTCGGTCGGGAACGGGGCGATGGTCACCACCGGTTTATCTTTTTCGTTGATGCGGGCGGTCGAGATAACAAAGTCTTCGCTGATGCTCTCCCGCTGTTCGTAATCGCGCAGCGAGAGCACATCGGTCACTTCAATCTGTGGATATTTACGCTGCAACACCGCTTCAATCATGCGCACCATCGCCGTGCTGGTGTCGCACACCAGCAGGACACGCGGCTGGCGCTGATAGCCGATGTTGTAGTGCCGCTCCAGCCCGACGCCGATGTGCAGCACCAGGAAACCAACTTCGTTTTCACTGATGGTGTACGGTGTGTATTTTCCCCAGCTCGACACCGCCGCCAGGGTCATGTCCCACGCCATCGGGTAGTGCTGTTTGATGTTATCCAGCAGCGGGTTGGGGATCATGATTTGATAACGCACGCGGGTGATCATGGTTTTGATGTGGGTGAGCAAGTCCGCGTGCAGCTGGTCGTCGTTTTGCAGATTGTAGTTATAGTGGCTGTTGATGTAGCTGAGAATGTAGTTCACCAGCGCTTCGGCATCGTCGGCGCTGATGGCGCTTGGCGAAACCTGCTGCGTCTGACGCGCGGAGATATGCACGCACAACCAGGCTTTCTCCGAGTCGGCCAGCGGTTTGCCCGCCAGCTTCTGTATGGCCGCCGCGATATCGCGCGCCGCTTCGCGCACATTCTGCGATACCTCTTCTTCCGCCGCGAACTCTGCCAGCGGGAAACCTTCGCTAATGCGGCGTACCGCCACCGCGCAGTAAAGACGAATGAAGCGTTCACCTTCGTCGGTCAGGCGAATCGCGTGGCGGGTGAGCGTTTCCTGCAACGTCGCGGTAAGCGATGTGATTGCCCCCGCATTGAGCGCTTCCGCCATCAGTTGGACATTAAACCCTTCCTGCTGCGGCAGTTCCCAAAGGATATCCGTCAGGCAGGCGCGAATAGAGACTTCACTGCCAAACAGCTTCATGCCGTGGCGCGGGCGCGTCTCCAGCGTCAACTGGTAACGCTGAAAACGTTCGCGCACGGCGATCATGTCATTTTGCAGCGTGGCGCGGCTGACAAACCACTCATCCGCCAGGTCTTCCAGCTTGAGTGAAAACGCGGATGTCAGAAAGCGCACCGCCAGTGAATGCTCGCGCTCGCTTGCCGTACGCGGAATTCGTAGCGTGCTCGGCGCGCTCTCTTCCAGTTTTTGATAGCGATTCGGGTCGCTGATATTGAGCTGATAGCCGCTGCCGCGCGTAAGCGTAAACTGCGCCCCGTAGCTCGCCAGCAAGGCATTAAGCGCCGTGATATCGGCGCGAACGGTACGGGTGGAAACGGACAACCGTGCAGCCAGCTCATCCTGCGGCAAAACTTCGTTTTGCAGTAAATTGAACAGTTGGGCTAAACGTTGGTTGGGGAATCGCACGTCAGTTTCCTTATTACGCCTCAGGGGTTAAACGAAATCACCATCTGTGATGGGCTGCCGACCGATGTGTATTCGGGGACAAACGTCAGCGTGCCATCGTCAGGCGCGACGCGAAAACGGGTGATGTTATCGCTGCGCTGATTCATCACGTACAGCCAGCGGCCCGCGCTATCCAGCGTCAGGCTGCGCGGGTAGTCGCCTCGCGTCCATATATTATCATTTTGAATCAATGAACCGTCATTCATAACCGTGAAGTGAGCAATACTGTTGTGCAGACGGTTGGCAACATAGAGCTGTTTTCCGTCCGCGCTGATTGCCAGCCCGGCGGCGAAGCTGGTTCCCTGATACGCTTTCGGCAGCGACGATACCGTTTTCCCTTCCTGGAGTTGCCCGGTTGCGGCATCCAGACGGTAATGCGTCAGCGTGGAAGACTCTTCGTTGATCAACCAAAGCCCATCGCCTTTTGCTGTAAACACAAAATGACGCGGCCCCGCGCCCGGCGACGACGCATTGATAAATGGCGGCGTGTTGGGGATCAACTTGCCGTTCTTTTCATCCAGCCGATACTGGTAGATCCGATCAAGGCCCAGGTCGGTAGAAAAAACGTATTTCCCGCTGGGATCGGCGGCGATCATGTGGGCATGTGGGCCGTTATGATCGCTGGCGGCAAAGCTGCCTTTGACCGCAGCCGCCGGTTTTACGGCGCCCGGCTCGCCCGCATCCTGATGAAAATCGCTGGCCTCCGCCAGACTGCCATCAGCTTTCACCGGCAACATCGCCACGGAGCCGCTGACGTAATTCGCCACCAGCAGATGCTTTCCGCCAGGCGTCAACGAGAGATACACCGGGCCTGCGCCGCCGGATGAAACCTGATTCAGCTCATGGAGTGCGCCCTTCTCATCCACCCGCAGCGCCTGCACCACACCCTTCTCTTCTTCGCTTGCGACATACAGGGTTTTGCCATCGGCAGAGACGATAAGCTGCGCGGCATTGGGCAACGTGCTGACCAGCGTTTTGTCGCTTAACGCCCCGGTTTGGCTGTCGAGGGTAAAGCGGTACACACCTTCGCCGTTGGGGTTGTAGGTGCCCACCCACGCGTATTGCGTCTGCGCGATGGCGGTGGTGGCAAGCAGAGAAAGTGAAGCAACAAGCAGGTGGCGGGATGGGTACATGGTGGCTCCTTACGAGATAGGTTGTCGGATGGCGCTAACGCTTATCCGACCTACGAATCAACGCGTAGGCCCGATAAGCGAAGCGCCATCGGGCGCTTACTTCACTAACGCCTTCGTCATCTCCAGCAGCGCGCGCACGTCGTCCGGGCGAGTGTTGCCGCTGGCTTTATCAATAATAGAACTGTAGATGTGTGGGATGATTTTGCTTAC
The DNA here is from genome assembly GCF_021172065.1 of Pseudocitrobacter corydidari. Classification (NCBI taxonomy): domain Bacteria; kingdom Pseudomonadati; phylum Pseudomonadota; class Gammaproteobacteria; order Enterobacterales; family Enterobacteriaceae; genus Pseudocitrobacter; species Pseudocitrobacter corydidari. Next base: position 3,283,731 of record NZ_CP087880.1, read on the forward strand.
GCCCGCATCGAGGGCAATTTTCAGGATCTCGCTGAAGTTCTCCAGATCGATCCCACCCGTTGGCTCCAGCCAGAAGTCGTGACGTGCGCAGGCTTCCGCTACCGCTTTGTATTCCTCACGACACTTCAGGCCGCCCATCGGGAAGTATTTGATTGAGCTGCCGCCCATATCTTTCAGCAGGGCAATCGCCGTTTCGACCGGCACGATGCCGTCCGGCGCGGTGCTGCTCAGCGGCCCGGTGGAGATTTTCACCATGCCCGGCGTGCCGGTTGGTGAGACCAGACCGTTCACCACGGTGTCGTTCTGCCCCAGCAGCGCGCGGCTGGTAGCCACACCGGTAAAGACCTGGTTGACGTGCTGCGGCTGCACTTCAGCGGAAATCGCGCTGACCATTGCCGACTGATTCGGGTCGCCCGCGCCCAGACCTACGGAGAGCGCATTATCAATCCGCGCCGCGTAGTCACGCATATCCGCCACCGCGCTGGCCACGTCCGGGTAATTTTTGGAGAGCACGCCCACCAGCACATGACCTTCCGCCGCTTCATAAATCTCGCTGGCGTTCTCTTTGCTGCCAGCCAGTACATTCAGGCAGACGCGGTCACGGTAAAAGTTTGGGGTCAGTTTCATGCGTTAATCTCCTGTTTGATCACTTCAGCAATACGGCGGGCAACAATGTCCAGCTGCGCCTGGTCGACGCTGCGCACGTCGGCTTCGATAATGCCTTCGTTGGCTTTGTAGCCACGGAAGTAGATGGCGTATTGGCCCTGCTTGAGCGCATCGACCAGCTCGCCCGTGCCAATGCCGGTGACGGCTTCATCGAATTTAATTTCGGTACGCGCGATGTCGCGCCCGGCGCTATCCCAGACCACGCGAGCAGACACACCGTTGAGCGTATTCAGTGCGTCGATAAACGGCGTCATCTTCGCCACCATCTCCGCGCCGCTCTCTTTCGTTGCGCTAAGGTAATGTTCAATGGCGCAGGTCAGGCCAAGAATGCCCTCTTTGCCGACTTTCATCGCGCGGCCAATGCCCGCCGACTGGCGTTTTACCCACTCAACGTACTGGGTTTTGCCGATCACCAGCCCGCTGGTCGGCCCTTCAATGGCTTTCGCGCCGCTGTAAATCACCAGGTCTGCGCCCGAGCGGTAGTAGCACTGCAAGTCTTCTTCCGCTGCGGCATCGACAATCAGCGGCAGATTGTGTTTGCGTGCGACAACAACCGCCTGCTCGACGCTGAGCATGCTTTTCTGCACGCAGTGGTGCGATTTGATATACAGGATAGCCGCCGTGCGCGGGGTAATTGCCGCCGCCAGCTGTGCTGCGGAACATTCGTTGGCGTAGCCTGCTTCTACCAGTTTGCCGCCGCCGAGCGCCACCATGGTGCCCACCGGTGCGCCGAAGTTAACGTTGTGGCCTTTCGGCAGGACGATTTCGTTGTTTTCAACTGGCGTGACGTGCAGGTTTTCCAGCAGCCAGTCGCTGTCTTTCACCAGCACCGCCGCCACGGACTGCGCGATGCCTGCCGATGCGCAGGAGACGACCGTCGCCCCTTCTACATCCAGCAAATTAGCGATGTACGCGCCGGTTTTATTAACCAGGTCTTTCATCTCAAAGTACTGGTTCATGCCGTCCATCGCCGCCTGAACCACTTCCGGGCGTGGGGTTGAAACACCCAGCGCGGTCATGCGGCCAGAGGTGTTAATCACTTGCTTTAAATTGTATTTCTCAAAAATCGAAGGCATTTTCTGCACTCCCTTGTTCGGTCATATAGCCTTTGCCTGCGCGAACGGCAGCCAGCGGCACCAGAATTTTGTCGGCCTGAAGCGAAACGTTTTCCGCATCGGTCAGGCTCATCGGTTGATCTTTCACGGTGAAAATCGTCAGATCCGCATCCATCCCCGGCGCCAGGCGACCTTTATGGGTCAGACGTAAGCCTTCTGCGGCATGCGAGGTGACGCAGGCAATGACCTGCGGCAGCGACAGACCGATGGCGAGGAATTTGGACATCACCAGCGCCAGCGAACGTACCGGGCCGTCGATGCGGTTGCGGCAGTAGATATCGGAACTGATGGTGTGCGGCAGAATGCCCATCGCGATGGCGCGTTTCGCCACCTCAAAGCTGAAGCTGGCGGTACCGTGGCCGACATCCAGACGTACGCCACGCTTCAGCGCGCGCGTAATCGAGGCGCGCAGTTCACCTTCCGGCGTCAGGATGCGGTTCGGTTTGCCGTTATAGCAGTGAGTAATGATGTCGCCGGAACTCAGCAGGTCGGCAATCTCATCCAGATTCGGCGGGTTATTGCCGATATGCACCATCAGCGGCAGGTCGCCGTTGGCTTGCTGCATCGCTTTCGCATGTTCCAGCGGAGTGATGCCGTTTTCGCCTACCACACTGCTGCTCATCCGCGCCTTCAGGCCGACGATAAAATCGGGGTGGCGTTTTACCGCTTCTTTCACCGCATCGGCGTCGATATTGGCCATATTGGCCAGCTCGTTCTGGGCAATCAGCCCGACGCGGGAGATATTCAGCAGCGCATAAACGTCGGTCGCCGCCTGGCGGGTGAGCTCATAGAATTCATCCACGTCATCCGCCCCGGTGCTACCGGCATCGATAACGGTGGTTACGCCGGTGGCGATGCCAACGCTATCGGGTTCGTCATGATAAATCGGTGATTTCGGGTAGCAGTGAACGTGGGAGTCAATCCAGCCCGCGCTGACGTAGTAGTTGCCGTGCAGGTCGATCGTTTTCTTGGCGGGTGACGTCAGGTCGCCCAACGCGTGGATTAAGCCATCCTGAATGGCGATATCGGTCAGGGTATCGTCGACGAGGCGCGCACCGCGCAGGAGTAAATCAAACATCTCGTTCTCCTGAAAGAGCGGGCGTTTTCACGCCCACCAGGGTCATTGCCGGATGACGGCGTTACCGCCTTATCCGGCCTACCGTTCGTAGGCCTGATAAGCGAAGCGCCATCAGGCAGTTAGCTAATCGCGATTGGGAACAGCGCACCAAACAGCATCGCCCCCAGAATCGCACCGCCGGTAATCGGCTTCTGCCAGAGGTAGAAAAGCAGCGCGCCAAGCAGGGAACCGATACCGATTGGAATAGAAGCGGTCATCGCGCTGAGAATAATCAACGGGCCGAGGAAGCGGCCAGAGGCGTTACCTGCCCCCATCATCACGTCGGCCCCGTAGGTCGAGTCGCTCTGATTGATGGTGAACTTACGCGCCAGAATAATGACGTAACCAATCGCCAGGCCAATCACCAGGCCGGTAATCAGTGAAGCGATAAAGTTGGTCACCGGGAACATGATGCCCGCGCCCAGCAGCAGTGCCGGAACGCCGAGGCCGACGCCGGTTTGAATCGCGCCGCCGATATCCAGAATCCCCACCAGCGAACCTTCGATGATGCGGGCAAACAGGAAGCTTGCGCCAAACGCCGCTACCGCGCCGTAAGCGCCGGTATCAATTCCGGCACGCAGCATCGAGACAAACGCTACTTCGTTAAATGCGCCGATGCCGTAGAGGTAGTACATGTGCGTCCCGGCGAACACGCCGGAAGAGAGCAGGCCAACAAAGATCGGGAACGACCAGTCGGCATACCAAAAACCTTTATTCTGTTCCATTTCGAGGCTCCCGTTATTTGCCGCTGAGCGAGCTGTGGATCAGATCGAGCCAGTTCGGCACGGTCAGGTGGAAGGATTCGATCATCTTCATGTCGAAGCCGCGGAAGAAGGCGCTCAGGACAAACAGCACCACGATGGCGCTCATCATCACTTTGGTGATACGGTTCCAGCCGCTCTCTTCAACGCCTTTACCAATCAGGATACCCAGCACCAGACCCGGTACGGCGTTCCCCATGATCATCTGCGCCGCGCCGCCAAAGACGGTGGCCCAGAAGCCCGATTTCTTGCCCGCGTCAATCGCCGCCAGCCAGAAGATAACCGGCATCACCGTGTTCACCAGCAGGTTCGCTGCCGGAACCAGTACCTTAACGGCGGTCACCTGAAGTGATTCCGGTACTGAGGAGGCGGTTAAGTTGAGGAAGGTGACGACCAGCATGCCGATCACGCCGCAGGCAATCGCCATTTTCTTCGGATCGTGCAGCGTCTCGCCGACGTTACGGTTTTTGATCATCAGCGCCGCCGCGCCCCAGTTCGGGATGATGCGGTGGTCAACGTCCTGGGTAAATGAACCTGCTGCAACGGAAGAAGCCCAGGCGTTAAAGAAGAAGCCAAGGCCAAAGGAGAAGTGGGACGCCGGGTCGCCTTCACAGGAGTTCAACTCCCCCAACGTACGAAACGCGCCCATACCTTGCGTGGTAGGCGCATGGAACATGCGTGCAGCACCGGCCCCTACACCGACGCCGACCAGGCCGCCGATAATGAGCGATTTTATTAATATAATTAAGAACATCAGTCTGCCCTTCTGTGTGATTTAGCTCTGCGTGACGAAATCCACGTTGTCGAGATTGATGGCGGTCACGTTGACGGTCACATCCAGCTCCACGCTGTAGGTGCGTCGTTCCCGGCGCAAAAAGAAGAATAAGAAGGCTTCTTTGCGCACCGCTTCATACGCATGAACAACCTGCACATCCTGTGGTTCAATACGCAGTAAGATGTGCGGTGTATCTTTCATCACCGCGGCCTGGACATGGTTTAGCGCGTCGGCAAAGGCGCGCGCTTTGGCGTCGCCTTTCCCTTTGACTCTCACCGTTTTGGTGAATTGTTGTTTCATACTCACGCGCCGTACTTCTTCTGCCACGCCTGTACCAGACGCTCGCCCAGCTCTTCTTTATCCATAAAACCGAAGCCCAGTACGTTGCAGCCTTCGTTAATCGCGGTAACGCCTTCATCAACGGAACGCATACCGTATTTGGCTTTGTAGCCATATTTGGTCTGCGCGGTAATTGCACCCGCACCACCGCTGCCGCAGAAGGAGATGCCAAACGTGGCGTTTTCCGCTTTCATCATGTCGCCCAGCTTCATATCAGCGGCGACACCCGGTACGACCACGGCACGACCACCGGCTTTCTCAACGCCTGCTGCCACTTTCTGGCCTTTGCCTAAACGATCGCCAATCACAACGGTAATCTGTTCCATGTTTTGCTCCTTAAAGGTTTTCTTTTGCGACTTCGAAGTGAACGGAAAGCAGCCAGGACTCTTCTTCAGGAAGATTGCCAAACTGCGCGACCACTTCGCGGGCAAGTTGCATTGATTCGGGTGAAATTTCGTCGAACAGGCTGGCATCTACCTCTGGCAGCGGCTCACCGGTCACCGACCGATGCGCCATTGCTCGCAGGTGAGAGGTCAACATCTGTTCCTGTACGTCGTTGGGGATAATGTTGTGGCTGCGTAACAGGGCGAAAACCTGCTTCAGCATGGTGTCGGCAAGCTGTTCTGTTTGCGCTGCCGGTTCCACATCATTGTTCAATACCGCTGCATTCATCACTCGTCTTACCCCGTTAATGGCTCTGGAGTTAAAGTAACGGCGCGGGTTGCAGGTTTGTAGCGAGTTGTTTTCCACTTCGAAGTGGAAAGGTGAAGGAGGCCAGTGATCTGTGCCACAAAATTAGCGGTTTTGACGATTTATCGGCGGAAAAGCGTGATATTCATCACGTGGATATGCCCTTAAATGCAGATTTGACGGGGGAAAGCGTATGGAGGATTTGTGCGAAAATGTGAGGTAGATAAGGTTTGCTTATGTGCGGTGAAAGTGCCGGATGGCGCTGGCGCTTATCCGGCCTACAGGATAAGGTGTCGCCGCCATCCGGCGCTCGCTAATAATCAACGAAACTTCTTATGGTTCTCGTTACGCGTGGCTTTAAACTCTTCCGCCGCCGCTTTGGCTTCCTTCACTTTGCCTTCGTTAGCCAGCTTCAGCGCGCCGTCGATTTGACCGACCAGCACGTCAAAGCCGTGGCGATAATCTTTCATCTCGGCGCTGTCAGCCGCTTTGCTTTCCAGCTTCGGCGGCGTTTCTTTCTGGGCGTCCAGCGCGGCGGTACGCATTTCGGTGAGCGCCGCTTTCAGCTCGGTCGCATCCGACGTGCTTTCCACCACTTTGAGGTTTTTCGCCAGCGTTTCCATATCTTCTTCGAGATCGGCGAACGCAGGTGCTGCCGCGCCCAATGCAAGGGAGGATACGGCCAACATTGCTAAGAGTTTTTTACGCATTGCTCACTTCCTTTTTTATTATTAAGCAATCAGACGCCGCAGGGCGCGTCCGTAAAAACCGGGCGTTATTGCCCGGCGATTTTCATCTCCGGCAGAAGCACGGAGCCACACTGGATATTGCTGCGCGTTTCAATGTCGTCAGCAATCGTGACGATATTACGCCACATATCTTTCAGATTTCCTGCGATCGTAATCTCACTGACCGGATACTGGATCTCACCATTTTCAACCCAGAAACCGGATGCACCGCGAGAATAGTCGCCGGTGATGCCGCTGACACCTTGTCCCATCAGTTCGGTGACGACAAGACCTGTCCCCATCTCTTTAAGCAACTTTTCAAAACTCAGCCCACGTCCGGCGATGCGCCAGTTGTGAATGCCGCCCGCGTGACCGGTGCTCTTCAGGCCCAGTTTCCGCGCAGAGTAATTGGTCAGCAGCCACTGCATCAGCACGCCATCTTTGATGATGTCGCGACGCTCGGTGCGCACGCCTTCGCTATCGAACGGCGTGGAGGCCAGCCCTTTCAACAGGTGTGGATGCTCTTCAATGGTCAGCCACTCCGGCAGGATCTGCTTACCGAGAGAATCAAGCAGGAAGGTCGATTTGCGATACACCGAACCACCGGCAATCGCGCCAACCAGATGACCAAACAGACCGGTCGCCACTTCGTTGGCAAAAATCACCGGTGCCTGCATCGTCGAGAGTTTACGCGGCGATAAACGCGCCAGCGTGCGGCGGGCACACTCTTCGCCGACGAACTCCGGCGTTTGCAGGTCGCCCAGCGCGCGGCCAATCGTGTAGGCGTAGTCGCGTTCCATATCACCATCGGCTTCCGCGATCACACAGCTGGAGAGCGAGTGGCGCGTCGAGCAGTAACTTTGCAGCATGCCGTGGCTGTTACCGAATACTTTGATGCCGTAATGGCTGTTAAAGCTGCCGCCTTCGGTATTGGTGATGCGTTTGTCGGCCTTCAGCGACGCCTGCTCTGCGCGCGCGGCGTATTCAATCGCTTCATCCGGCGTCACTTCCGCCGGGTGGAACAGGTCGAGATCCGGCGCATCGAAGGCCAGCAGATCTTTTTCTGCGACGCCTGCGCACGGGTCTGGCGAGGTATAACGGGCGATATCCAGCGCCGCCTGGACGGTACGCGCGATGGCGTCCGGGCTGAGATCGGTTGAGGAGGCGCTGCCTTTACGATTCTGGTGATACACGGTGATGCCAAGCGCACCATCGCTATTAAATTCAACGTTTTCCACTTCACCATAACGGGTGCTGACGCCAATGCCCGTGGTCTTACTCACCGCGACTTCAGCACCATCTGATTTGCCTGATGCCAGTTCCAGTGCGGTGGAGACAGCTTTTTCCAGCGCAATACGCTGTTCTGCAACTTGTGTGATTACTTTCATCGCCAATGCCATAATGTTAGGTAAAGTTACCTGAAGTCTAACAGAGAACCCTTTCTCAGTGTGCGCCCAAGCTGTTAGTATTAGCCTCTTTTTTAAGGAGCCTGAAATGACAAAGCAGCCCGAAGACTGGCTCGACGACGTCCCCGGTGATGATATCGAAGACGAAGATGATGAAATTATCTGGGTCAGCAAGAGTGAAATTAAACGTGACGCCGAAGAGCTGAAGCAGCTTGGCGGTGAGATCGTAGACCTGGGTAAAAACGCGCTGGATAAAATCCCGCTCGATGATGACCTGCGTGCCGCCATTGAACTGGCGCAGCGCATCAAGAAAGAAGGTCGCCGCCGCCAGATGCAGTTGATTGGTAAAATGTTGCGTAGCCGCGACGTCGAGCCGATTCGCCAGGCGCTGGATAAGCTGAAGAACCGCCACAACCAGCAGGTTGCCCTGTTCCATAAACTGGAACAGCTGCGCGATCGTCTGATTGATAACGGTGATGAAGCGATGGATGAAGTGCTGAATCTGTGGCCGAATGCCGACCGTCAGCAACTGCGTTCACTGATCCGCAACGCGAAGAAAGAGAAAGAAGGGAATAAGCCGCCGAAGTCTTCGCGTCTGATTTTCCAGTATCTGCGCGAACTGGCAGAGAACGAAGGGTAAAGTGCCCTATGCTCTATCCGGCCTGCTGGCCGGATATCGCTTTGCCTGATGGCGCTTCGCTTATCAGGCCTACGATTCACCGAGTTTGTACGTCGGATAAGCGCAGCGCCATCCGACGCGGTTTTTCACTGCATCACCACCTGACACAACCCCTCATTAAACCGCTGATACTCCACCGCATCGATCCCCTGCGGGTAACTCAGCACCACCAGTTCATGGTCGGCAATTCCCTGATGATAGGTCGGGTGCGTGTGCGCCCACGGGTTGGCGACAAAACCCATTGATTCATAAAACCGTAACCGCCGGTGGGCGATTTCCGTGGTAAGCGGATCAATTTCCAGCACCGTTAACGGGGCGCGGGTCAGAAGTTCAGCCAGCAAGATTTTACCGTAACCTTTTGAGCGCAATGTACCATCGACGGCCAGATGCTCAATGTAAAGCATCTCTCCCAGCCGCCAGCTACCGCTCATCCCCACAAATTGCTCACCGTCGAACCACGCTTCCAGCGTATAGCGTGGGTCGTTAAGCGCTTGCGCTTTCGCCGCAGGTTCACGCTGCTCGTGCCACGGAAAAGCCTGCGCATAAAGCGCATCCACGCGGGAAAAGAGCGGCGAGTCAGTTGACGTCAGTCGGTGAGTTGAAAGCATCTGCGCAGTCCATTGAAATCAGGAATAAAAAAGCCAACCGGTTTCCCGATTGGCTGAGAGGCAACCTGAGTGAGGTTACTGTTGTTGCTGTTCCGCTTTTTTCGCCAGGCCGTCCAGCAGTTTCTGATGGATACCACCGAAACCGCCGTTGCTCATCACCAGAATGTGATCGCCCGGATGCGCGGTTTTCAGCACCATGTCCACCAGCGTATCGACGTCGGCGCTCCAGTGTGCAGGCTGCACGCAGGCTTCCGCCACTTCAGCCACCTGCCACGGAATGTGCTGCGGCTGAAGCAGGAAGACTTCATCCGCGCGTCCCAGTGACGGGGCGAGATCGTCTTTGCAGACGCCCATTTTCATGGTGTTAGAACGTGGTTCGAGCACCGCCAGAATGCGCGCCGTACCGCCGACTTTACCGCGCAGCGCCTGAAGCGTAGCGAGGATGGCTGTCGGGTGGTGCGCAAAGTCATCGTAAACGCTCACGCCGTTGGCTTCACCGCGCAGTTCAAGGCGGCGACGGGCGTTGATGAACGTACCCAGCGCGTTCGCCGCATCCGCAGGCGTAACGCCGACGTGACGCGCAGCCGCAATCGCCATCAGGCCATTATGCATGTTGTGCTCGCCCACCAGGCCCCATTTCACCTGACCGACCACATCGCCATCAAGCAGCACTTCCCACTCGGAGGCATCGGCGTTCAGTTTTTTCGCCTGCCAGTGGCCCTGCTCGCCCACCAGCTCCTGCTCGCTCCAGCAACCCATCGCCATTGTCTGCTTCAGGTTGATGTCGTTTTCCGGCCAGATGATGCGCCCCTGACCCGGAACGATGCGTACCAGGTGATGGAACTGTTTCTGAATCGCTTTCAGGTCGTCAAAGATATCTGCGTGATCGAACTCAAGGTTGTTGAGGATCAGCGTGCGCGGGCAGTAATGGACGAATTTAGAACGCTTATCGAAGAAGGCGCAGTCGTATTCATCCGCTTCAATGACGAAGAACGGGCTGTCGCCCAGACGCGCGGAAACGTCGAAGTTGCCCGGCACGCCGCCGATCACAAAGCCCGGCTTATAGCCGCACGCTTCGAGGATCCAGGTCGCCATACCGGCAGTGGTGGTTTTCCCGTGCGTACCGGCAACGGCCAGCACCCAGCGGTCGCGCAGGACGAAATCATGCAGCCACTGTGGGCCGGACATGTACGGAATGTTCTTTTCCAGCACCGCTTCAACACACGGATTACCGCGCGTCATGGCGTTACCGATGATCACCAGATCCGGCTGCGGGTCGAGCTGGCTGGCGTCGTAACCCTGAATTAAATCAATGCCCTGGTTCTCAAGCAGCGTGCTCATTGGCGGATACACATTCGCATCCGAGCCCGTTACTTCATGGCCGAGGGAGCGGGCCAGCATTGCCAGGCCGCCCATGAAAGTGCCACAAATTCCCAAAATATGAATGCGCATACGTCACTATCCTTCTTTTATCTGCCGCACATTTTACCCACATGTTCGCCAGCAGAGAAACGCATTTCAGGATATTCCGTACTTTGCTGGCGCGATTCACCTGTGCGCATTCTTTTTATTCTTTGTTAAGATTGTTGCAGTCGCTTTACTCCACATTAACTGCAGGGAAAGTGTTATGAAAACGTTAGGTGAATTTATTGTCGAGAAACAGCATGAGTTTTCTCATGCGACCGGTGAGCTTACCGCTCTGCTGTCGGCAATAAAGTTAGGTGCCAAAATCATCCACCGCGATATCAACAAAGCAGGTCTGGTTGATATCCTGGGTGCCAGCGGTGCTGAAAATGTTCAGGGCGAGGTGCAGCAAAAACTCGACTTGTTCGCCAACGAAAAACTGAAAGCCGCACTGCGCGCCCGCGATATCGTCGCTGGCATCGCATCCGAAGAAGAAGACGAGATTGTGGTCTTTGAAGGGTGTGAACACGCAAAATATGTAGTGTTGATGGACCCACTGGACGGCTCCTCCAACATCGATGTGAACGTCTCTGTCGGGACGATTTTCTCTATCTATCGCCGCGTGACGCCTGTCGGTACGCCGGTCACTGAGGAAGATTTCCTGCAACCGGGTAACAAGCAGGTCGCTGCCGGTTACGTGGTTTATGGCTCCTCAACCATGCTGGTTTACACCACCGGTTGCGGCGTCCACGCCTTCACCTACGACCCATCGCTGGGCGTGTTCTGCTTGAGCCAGGAGCGCATGCGCTTCCCGCAAAAAGGCAAAACTTACTCGATTAACGAAGGTAACTACATTCGTTTCCCGGCGGGCGTGAAAAAGTACATTAAGTTCTGCCAGGAAGAAGATAAATCGACCCAGCGCCCGTACACCTCGCGCTACATCGGTTCTCTGGTGGCGGACTTCCACCGCAACCTGCTGAAAGGCGGCATTTACCTCTACCCGAGCACCGCCAGCCACCCGGAAGGGAAGCTGCGCCTGCTGTACGAATGCAACCCGATGGCGTTCCTCGCGGAACAAGCGGGCGGTAAAGCCAGCGATGGCGAGAATCGTATTCTGGATATCATCCCGGAAACCCTGCACCAGCGTCGTTCGTTCTTCGTCGGTAACGACCATATGGTTGACGATGTTGAACGTTTTATCCGTGAGTTCCCGGACGCGTAAAGTTCCTGCGTAGTAAATCGTAAGCCGGGTAAGCGCCAGCGCCACCCGGCTTTTTTATGGCTTCGTCGCAACCCTTGTTACTGGCGCATTCTGCCGGTTTTCCCACAACACGGTCAGCGCGCGTTGCAGGGCGATAAAGACAAACAACAGAATGCCGATGGCAATTTTCGTCCACCATGAACTGAGCGTGCCGTCGAAGTTGATGTAGGTCTGAATCAAGCCCTGAATACCGACGCCAAACAACGTGCCGAGCACGGTTCCTACCCCGCCGCTTAACAGCGTGCCGCCGATGACAACCGACGCAATCGCGTCCAGCTCCACACCGACACCCGCAAGCGCATAGCCCGCCTGAGTGTAAATAGAGAAAACAATGCCCGCCAGCGTCGCCAGCCCGGTGGAAAGCATATAGATGCGAATCGTCGTGCTGCGAGTGGAAATCCCCATCAGGTTTGCCGACGTCGCGCTGCCGCCGATGGCGTAAACCTGATTACCAAAACGCGTGCGATGGGCAAGGAAAATCCCCACCACTACCACCATCAGCATCAACAGCCCCATCGCGCTTAAGCGCCCGCCGCCGGGGATCATCCACGCCAGACTGGAGAGCGTGTCATAAACCGGATGGTTAATCGGAATCGACTCTTCAGACACCAGATAGCTGACGCCGCGCAGGAAGAACATCCCTGCAAGCGTAATGATGAACGCCGGGATTTTCAGCGCATCAATCAGCAGCCCCATAAAGGCGCCGAACGCGCAGCCCATCACCAGCACCAGCGGGAAGGCCAGCAGCGGCGAAATCCCCCAGAAACCGATCGCTTTGGCGAGGAACACGCCGGTAAAGGCGATCACCGACCCGACGGAGAGATCGATCCCGCCCGAGAGGATCACAAACGTCATGCCGACCGCAATGATCCCCAGAAAGGCGTTGTCGGTGAGAATATTGCAAATCACCCGCGTCGAGGCGAAGCCGGGAAACTGGGTCAGGCAGTAGAGATAACCGAGGATGAAAACGCCGAGCGTGATCATCAGCGGTAAGTTACGTTTTATCATGGCCGCGCATCCCCTTCAGTATGCTAATAAAGCGCGGCGACTGGACAATCAGCACGCACAGCACCACCACCGCTTTCACTACCTGGTTGAGCTCCGGTGGGAAACCTGAGAGCAATATCCCGGTATTCATCCCCTGAATAATCAGCGCCCCTACCACCGACAGCAGCAGGTTAAAACGCCCGCCCATCAGCGAACCACCGCCAATCACCACCGCCAGAATGGCGTCCAGCTCCAGCCAGAGCCCGGCGTTATTGGCATCCGCACCGCGAATATCCGCCGTGACAATCACCCCGGCGATGGCTGCACAGACCCCGCTCAACACATAAGTCAGCATCACCACAATACGGGTGTTTACCCCGGCATTTTTCGCCGCACGGATGTTAATGCCCACCGCTTCGATAAACATCCCCAGCGCCGTTTTGCGGGTAAAGAGCCAGAAAATCAGCAAGGTAATCAATGCGATGATCACCGGCGTCGGGAACAGCAGCAGCGAGCCGCTGCCCAGCCACGCCAGATGCGGCGAATCAAAGGTGACGATTTGCCCGGTGGTGATCAGTTGCGCCACGCCTCGCCCGGCGACCATCAGAATCAACGTCGCCACAAAGGGCTGAATTTTCAGGATCGCCACCAGGACACCGTTCCATAACCCCGCAAGCACGCCGGAGCCGAGCGCCGCCAGCAGGACTACAGGCAGACTGTGCCCGGCAACGGTCATCGAGGCCGCCGTCGCCCCGGCAATGGCCATCACCGCGCCCACAGAGAGGTCGATCCCACCGGTGGCAATCACCAGCGTCATGCCAATCGCCAGCAGCGCAACGGGCGCGGCGCGGTTGAGGATATCAATCGGGCTGCCGAACAGACGGCCATCCTGCAACACCACCTGCAAGAAGTGCGGCGAGACGAGGCTATCAACCAGTAGTACCAGAAGAAGTGCGATAATTTGCGGCATGCCCGTCGGCCATTTGAAGCGCCGTTTGGGCTGGCCTGGCTGGGGTAAGGATTGTGGCATCACGGTTTACTCCTTATGCCGCAATAGCATTCATAATGGCCGGAACGGAGAGCTTATCGAGCGGGATCTCCGCCACCTGTCGGCGATCGCGCATGATGATTATCCGGTCGGCATAGCCCACCAGTTCTTCCAGTTCAGATGAAATCACCAGCAACGCCAGCCCATCAGCGCACAGGGTTTCGATCAGACGGATGATCTCCGCATGCGCGCCGACGTCGATCCCGCGCGTGGGTTCGTCGAGGATCAGGAACTGTGGGCGCGTCAGCAGCCAGCGTGAGAGCAGGACTTTTTGCTGATTGCCGCCGGAGAGAAATTCGATCGGCTGTTCCGCGCTCGGCGTGCGAATGCCGAGCTGGCGAATAAAGCGCTCGGCAATTTCGTTTTGTTCTTTGCGCGCAATCGGCCTTAACCAGCCGCGCTGGGCCTGAAGCGCCAGAATGATGTTTTCCCGTACCGACGCGGCGGCAATGATCCCGTCGGTTTTGCGATCCTCCGGGCAGAAGCCGATCCCCAGGCAGGACGCCTGATGCGGCGATCGCAGGGTTTGGCGTTTGCCTTTGATCGTCGCGCTTCCGCTGTCGGCGGGTTTGATACCGAAGATCACTTCCGCCGTTTCGGTGCGCCCGGAACCAAGCAACCCGGCGAGTCCCACGATCTCACCGGGGCGCACCTGGAGATCGAACGGTTCGATAGTGCCCTTTTTGCCAAATCCTTCAAACGCGGCGATAGGTTTATCGCTCAGCAAAGTACGGCCTGCACGTTGTAAGGCGTGGGTGTCCAGTTCGCGGCCAAGCATCATTTTCACCAGTTCAATCTGCGGAAGCTCGCGCGTTTCCCGGCAGCCGACGAACGCGCCGTTGCGCAGCACGGTAATGCGATCGCTCACCGCGTACACCTGATCGAGGAAGTGGGTAACGAAGATCAGGCTGACGCCCTGATCGCGCAGCTGGCGCATCAGCGTGAACAGCATCTCCACTTCTTTGGTGTCGAGGCTGGCGGTGGGTTCGTCGAGGATCAGTACTTTGGCGGAGAGATCGATAGCACGGCAAATCGCGACGATTTGCTGCATCGCCACGGAAAAGCGGTTGAGCGGCTCGCGGACATCCAGCGAAAAGCCGTAGGATTCCATCAGCGCGGTGGCGCGCTTTTCCATCTCTTTGCGGCGCAGAAAACCGAAGCGTTTCGGCTCGCGACCAATAAAAAGGTTATCCGCTACCGACATATTGGGCAGCAGGTTCACTTCCTGATACACCGTGCCGATACCCAGTTGTTGAGCATGAGCGGTATTTTTGGGCGAGATGACGTTGCCATCCAGCCAGATGGTGCCGCGATCGGCGTGATAAACGCCGGTTAGCGCTTTGATGAGCGTCGATTTTCCCGCGCCATTTTCACCGAGCAGCGCCATGATCTCACCGCGCCGCAGGCTGAAATCAACGTTATCCAGCGCTTTGACGCCGGGGAAGAATTTGCTTAATCCTTCAGTGCGGAGGATTTCCTGGTGTTGGTTGGTGCTCATGGTTTATCTCTCCCCACTGATGCCGGATGGCGGCGTAAACGCCTTATCCGGCCTACGGTACGGTGCCGGTAGGCCGGATAAGCGAAGCCAGAACTCAATACCCCATATTTTTCTTCTTCTCTAACTCTTCTTTTGCCGTATCCGGCAGGTAAAGCGTCGATTTAGTAACGGTGACTTTCTCCGGCATCGTGCCGTCTTTCTTGAATTTCTCCAGCGCATCAAATGCCGGGCCAGCCATGTTTGGCGTCAGCTCCACGCTGGCGTTTGCTTCACCGGCAATCATCGCTTTATAGATATCCGGCACGCCGTCGATAGAGCCGGTGAGGATATCTTTGCCCGGCTTCAGCCCGGCTTCTTTAATCGCCTGAATCGCGCCGATCACCATATCGTCGTTATGGGCGTAAACCATGCAGATGTTCTTGCCGTTGTTCTCGGCCTTGATGAAGCTCTCCATCACCTCTTTCCCCTTGCTGCGGGTAAAGTCGCCGGATTGAGAACGAATAATTTTGATATTTGGCGCTTTAGCAATGGCTTCGGCGAACCCTTTCTTACGATCAATCGCCACGCTTGCGCCCACTGTGCCTTGCAGTTCAACCACGTTACACGGTTTGCCATCGACGGTTTTAGCAAGCCATTCGCCAATCAACTGCCCTTCGAGCACGTTATTTGCCGTGACGGTGGTCATGTAGAGCGATTTGTCTTTCACATCAATCGAGCGGTCGAGCAGGAACACTGGAATCTGCGACTCTTTGGCCTCTTTCAGTACCGGTTCCCAACCTGTCGCCACCACTGGCGCAATGAAGATGGCGTCCACGCCCTGGGCGATGAACGAACGTACCGCTTTGATTTGGTTCTCTTGTTTCTGCTGACCATCGGCGATTTTCAGGGTGATGCCGCGTTTCTGCGCTTCACTCTTCGCAACGTTGGTTTCCGCTGCGCGCCAGCCGGATTCAGAACCGACCTGCGAAAATCCCACTGTTAAAGGGGCAGCCATGACCATAGACGACATGGCTGCGGAAACTGCTGTGACAAGAAGTAAGCGCTTCCACATAAAGTTATCCTCGTAGGGTTATTGTTGGTGAAAAACACGCCTGCGGACAAACTATAGACAATGGCAAATGTAACAGAATGCGTTACATCACAATTCAGGAAAGTGAATGCAATGTTAATTGTCAGTGTTGGCAGGAGCTGAGGAGGCGCAAGGGATCGGGCGATGATTGATATTGCAGAATTTTCGTACAATACGGAGCGCGTGAATGCGCCAATGTAAACGGTTTCATAAATTTATTCAGGATGCGGCTAACTTTATGGATTTTAGAGTCATCGGAAGGCGCTGAAAAAGGCGTCGTCGGTTAGAGAAGAGATAAAACAGGTCAAGACTTTCGCGATGAGTTGGCTATAATACCCGCCACTTGTTTGCCATACATTTTAAAGGAAACAGACATGAGCTTACTCAACGTCCCAGCGGGTAAAGATCTGCCGGAAGATATCTACGTCGTTATCGAGATCCCGGCGAATGCGGATCCTATCAAATACGAAGTCGACAAAGAGAGCGGCGCACTGTTCGTTGACCGCTTCATGTCCACTGCGATGTTCTATCCGTGCAACTACGGCTACATCAACCACACCCTGTCTCTGGACGGTGACCCGGTTGACGTACTGGTCCCGACGCCGTATCCGCTGGAACCAGGTTCTGTGATTCGCTGCCGTCCGGTTGGCGTGCTGAAAATGACCGACGAGTCTGGCGAAGATGCCAAACTGGTTGCGGTACCGCACACCAAACTGAGCAAAGAATACGATCACATCAAAGATGTGAACGACCTGCCGGAACTGCTGAAAGCGCAGATCACCCACTTCTTCGAGCACTACAAAGACCTCGAAAAAGGCAAATGGGTTAAAGTTGACGGTTGGGACAATGCTGAAGCTGCGAAAGCGGAAATCATTGCTTCCTTCGAACGTGCGAAGAAATAAGCTTTCTTTTTGCGTGATAAAAGACACCGCTTCGGCGGTGTTTTTTTATGCCTGACGTCTTGCCGGATGCGGCGTAAACGCCTTATCCGGCCTATAAATTCTTCCCATCTAATCAAGAATTGCCTGTGCCCGAAGTAACACATCTTCCACCACTTCCGCGCTTGCTTCGCCCAGTTTCTTTGCCCCACGCGCGTTAAGATCCATCATGCGAAACTGATTAACCAGCACAACGCCGCTGACGTCGCCGGTTTTGCAGCTCAGTGGAACAGCGAAACCGGCATAACGCGCATGGTTTCCACCGCGTGTAACAGGCGCGACAAGCACCATTCCTAAGCGATTAAAGGCGCTAACAGAGAGCACTAATGCAGGACGCCCTTCGCCCTTTTGTTCGTGCCCGCTCGCGGGGTCAAACCCCACCAGCACAATATCGCCGCGCGCAAACATTGGGCTTTTTACCATACTTCGTCACCCTGCGGACCGCTTTGCCCCCAAAGCTCTTGTTCACTTAACGCGGGCGCATTGATGTCGCACTGGGCCAACAGCGCATCCAGCGAATAGTGCCGTTTTAGCGGCGTCAGGATTATCTGGTGTTCTTTCACCTCTACCTCCATGTTCTGCCCGGCGGACAGATTCAACTCTTTGACGACGGTACCTGGAATGACCATCCCCATACTGTTTCCCCATTTTTTGATGGTAACGTGCATAGCGCCCTCCTGAAGTTATACAAAGTATAACTCAGCAGTTCGCCGTCGAGTTTGCCTTTTTGGGATAAAACGCGCCAGCGTCCTTTTTAAGGTTTTCTTTAATCTGGAAAGAGGAACGTAGCGTGCAGAGAAAACGGGAACAGATTGCAGAATTAGCGCGGTATAACGCACAAAAAACAACGCCACCCGAAGGTGGCGTTATGAGGATTAATACTGGTCTTTATCCAACCAGTCTCCGCTTTCTATCAGCGGCAGCCCATCGACCGGGCGCTGATAGACGTACATCCAGGCACTACCGTATGGCGTTTGGATAAGGTGACGAGCGTATTCACCCGCTTTGGTGCGTAGCTCGTCAAGTTCAGCCATCGTCGCCGCATCAACCCGGTAAACTTCACCGTGTACTGTGCCCTTTCCCGGCACTGCGCCTGGATAGTGGCCCAGGCTGTACAGTTGATAGTCGGCCACGCTGTGCTGGCCCAGCAACTGGGCGTTGGTCATCCAGTGGCTGTTGCCTTGTTTACGCCGCAAACTGCCGTATACAAATATTCGCATTGCTAAAACTCAAACTGATAGAGCAAATCAAGCGCCTGGTCGATCCCAGACACCGCTTCCAGATATAGCTTAGGCATCAGGCGATAGCGTAACGTGAGTGTCGCTAAGGAGTCAAAGATCCCTACACCATATTTCACCTGTAGACCCGGCAGTACGTAGCCGCTGACCACCACCTGAGATGAGTCGCCCACCCCTTGAGTGTCCAGCGCCAGATTGCTTACGCCAAATGTCTCGCCGATTTTACCCACAACCTGACCACTTTGTGCAACCCCCAGGCCAATAAGCATGGATGTCATCGCGGCACTGTCGCTCTGATCGCTATCCAGCCCCTGTCCACGAACAAGATAAGAGAGCGCCATCTGTTGCGACATCGCCGGGTCAGAGAAGACTTCGGCTTTCGGCTGGTCTGCCGGGCCGGTGACGCGAATACCGGCGGTCACATCATCTTCGGTGGCATCCGGATTACGGATCGCTTCGATGTTCAGCAGCGGCTGGTCCGGCGGGCCGGAGAAGAGCAGCTCACCTTTACGCACAATCAAATCCTGGCCGTAGGCGTGGAAGCGCCCTTCCGGAATGTTGATCTGGCCGTTCAGGCCAAGCCCCTGTTTGTCCTGCGCCACTTTCAGGTCACCGGTGAGGCGTGCTTTGAGGCCAAACGCATCCAGACGCACGTTGTTACCGACGTGAATGGTCAGGTTGCTGTTGATCGGAATCGACGCGCTTTTCGGGTTTTCCGGCTGTAGCTGATCGTTGAGCATCACTTCATCACTGGAGACGCCCACCGCGCTCTCCGGTACGTCGTGCACCACAATGCGCGCCCACGGCACATCAACGCTGCCGTCGAGCGTAAACAGGCTCGGCGTGGCGTTAAATACCACATCCGGCGAAACGTCGAGGCGCACCATCGGCGGCACGGTAATACGTACCCGGCTGCCTTTCGCCGCCACGCTGGCGCGCCAGTTGTCGATCTGCGTCCAGTCGGCGTTGCCGCTCAGGCTAATGCGCCCCTGCTGCGTCACCACTTCCCCTTGCAGGGTCGAGCGCGTGCCGTTGAAGTTCATTGCAATCTGGCTCGGCTGCATGTCGAACGGCATGAAGTTAGCGTCGAGATCGACACCGTTGAGCTGCATTTGGCCAAACAGCTGTGGCCCCTGAACGTCGCCGCCGAGACGCAGGTTGGCGTTCAGTGTACCCGCTGCTTTCTCGCCTTTTGCGAAGATAGGGTTAATCATCGCCAGCGAGAAGTTGCGGATGTTGACGTTGCCGCCCAGGTTGCGTCGCCCCTGCGGATCGGTAACCTGAACTTGCCCATCAAGTTGCCCGTTATTGGTCAGGCGAATCATCCAGCCCAGCTCGGCGCGGTTGTTGTGCAGGTCCGCATTGAGATTCAGCGTGTCGAACGCCACCGGGAGCGGCGCGTCGTTCACAATCTGAGTGACCTTCACGTTACGCCCGTTAAGCGTCACTTTCCCCTGTGGCAGGCCTTCTTTAGTGGTGTCCCAGCTCACATCAGCGTTACCGCTGAACACGCCGCTGGCCTGCGTCTCTTCCGGCATAAACGGTTTGAGCATCGCAAGGTCGAAGCGGTTAAGGTTCACCTGTGCACGGCCCGTTGCTCCGGCGTCGATGGTCTGCGGCACGCAGAGTTCAGCGTTCGGGTTGGTCCAGCAGTGCGGGCCCACGCTGATTTTCTGCTCTTTGTTACGGTAATCGAGCGCGATCGCACGCGACAGCGACCACGGGCCGACCGGCGTCTGGAAGCGCGTGTCGCTCAGCGAACCTTTCCAGCGCTCTTCTTTGCGATCAAAACTGCCCGCCAGCGCCAGCTGCCCGGAGACCGGTTCACCGTTGATGCGCAGATTCAGCGTGTGCTGTTTCTCGCTACCTTTGGCACTGAGATCCACCAGGCTGATATCCACGCCCGGCTGCGCAATGCGCTCGACGCGCACATCAAGATTGCCCGCGATCTGGTCGGTGGATTTCACATCACCTTCCACGCGAACCTGACCGACGGTCAGCTCCTGCCAGCGCAGGCCGCGCGCGGTGATATCCGCCAGCAACTGCGGCGCTTCCACCGTACCGCGCACTTTTACCAGGCCTTTCGCCGTGCCACCCAGACCCGGCAGGGCGTTATCCAGGCTCGGCGCATCGATCGTGGCGTCGAGATTGAGATCTTTCACCCCCAGCTCGCCCTTCACGTCGGCGCTGTTGCGCCCCAGTTCCAGATGCAGACCCGGAATGGTCCACTGCATGTAGCTGTTGCCCTTCAGGGAGCCGTCAACGTTCACTTTGTTCTGCTTCACGTTGCCGGTGATTTTCAGCGACGGCACATCCATCTGCCAGGTGCCGCCGTACAGGCTGCCCTGGGTTTTGATCAGGCCATCCAGCTTCGACGGCCAGTCCGGCACCTCTTTTGCCGTGTTGATGCCGTGCAGCGCCAGCTCGCCGCGCCAGCTGATCGCCTGCTGCCAGTCGAGCAGCGCTTTCAGCTCGGTGGTGCCTTCCAGCGCCGCTACGGTGAGTTTGTCGAGGTTGACCTGAAGTTCGTTGCCTTTCGCATCCAGCTTAATGTTGGCAGGCGGCACGCCCTGACCTTTCACCGCCGTCCCAAACGACAGCGTGTAATCGGTCATTTTGCCGCTGAGTTTCAGTTTCAGATCGTCGGCCTGGAACTGCTTCTCGCCGGTAAACGGCCAGTACAGCTGTTTGCTGTTAACTTCCAGATTCAGCGGCAACCCGGCTTCGGCCAGTTGCGTTTGCGCGCGCATTGACATATCCACCGGGCCGGAGAGATTCACACCCAGTTCCAGTTGCTTACGCACATCACCGCCCAGCTTGAGCTTGATTTTCTCGCCCTTCAGCGGGTCAATGTTCAGCGTACTGTTGAGGGTGATATCCACCGGCCAGTCGTTGGTCAGTTGCGCTGTGCCGGTGGCATTTACCGTGCCCTGGCTGGAATCGATATCCAGCGTGTCCAGCTTCATATTGCCGTCGATGCTGCTCACCTTCAGCAGCATCTTGTACACCGTCAGATCCGTATCGCCGGTGATGCGCAGTTGTTCGCCGCTGAAAGATTCAATATTCAGATTGAGCGGCAGATGCACGTCGGTCATCTCCGGCAGCACCGGTTTGGAGAAGAGATCTTTCATCGTCTCGCCAAGCGGTTTTTCCTGCGGCTGCGGGTTGTCAATCTTCGGCTCAACCACCTCTTTCTGCGCCACGTCCGCCACTTTCGGCAGAGCGATCAGCAGCCCTTGCAGCGTGGTTGGCGTCAGCGTCAGGTTTTTCTCCTGCCAGTTCAGCCCGGTCATGAAATCCATCACCGACACGGTGGTGTCGTCGATTTTGATATTCACATTGTTGAGCGACACGCGGCTAAGCGTAATAGGGTACGGGGTAGAGAGATTCAGCGGGCCGCTCTCTTCCTCTTCCGCCGCCGGAGATGACGGCGGCATTTTACTGCTGTCGATAGCGACGTTGACATCACGCAGGCCGATATCGTCCACGCACAGGCTGCTGCTCCACAGGCATTCGGTTCTCACCGCCAGATGAAACTCACCTGCGTTTACCGCCACGCCCGGCTGGGTGTAACGCACATTTTTCAGCGTCAGATCACGCCAGCCCCCGGTCACCTGGCCGATTTCCAGCCCCGGCACCCAGCGGTTTGCCGCATTAAACAGCAGATGCAAACCTTTGGTGGTGCCAATCAGGAACGCCACCGCGCCGATAAGCAGCACGATAAAAATCAGTACGCCGAGGCTTATCTTCTTCCATAAACTCATAATTCAGGCCCCAGACCGATGTAGAACTGTAAACCGTGCTCGTCTTTGTCGCCCAGCGGTGCGGCAACGTCGAGCTTGACCGGGCCCACGGGAGACTGCCAGCGCACGCCGACGCCCGCGCCGGTTTTCCAGTCGCTGCGGCGGATATCGCTCACCGCTTCGCCGCCGTCCATGAAGACCGCGCCCCACCATTTACCGGTGACGTTGTACTGGTACTCAACCGAGCCTGTCGCCAGCTTCGAGGCCCCTTTCAGCTTGCCGTCATCGTATTCCGGCGAGATCGATTTGTATTTATAGCCACGAATACTGCGGTCGCCCCCGGCGAAGAAACGCAGATCCGGCGGCACCCGGTCGAAGTCGCCGGTTTCAATCCAGCCGAGGTTGCCGCGCATTACAAAGCGGTGTTTGTCGTATAAGGTTCGAATCCAGACGTTTTGCGCCTGCCAGACGCTGAAGTCGACGTCTGAGCCCCAGGCGGTGTTGGAGTAGTCGATGGAGTAACGTTGGGAATCGCCCCAGGTCGGCATCAGGCCGCCGCGCGAGCGGGTACGGCTGATCATCACCCCCGGATACAGCAGCATGGTGGTATTGGTGACGTTACCCTGGGTAAAGTGGTCGAAGCTCCAGCGCAGGTTAATCGCCCGCTGCCAGCCGCTGGAGAGGTCCCAGTAGCGCGAGAGCGCAAGCGTGGTGGAGTCGGCTTCCGTATCGTTCAGGTCGGTGCGCTTAAAGCCCCCTTGCACCAGATAATACTGTTCAAGCGGGTTCTTCAGGAGCGGCATCTTGTAGCTGAAATCGAGGATCTGCTCAGGCGATGAGATACTGGCGCTGGTCGTCAGGCTATGCCCATAGGAGTTGATCCACGGTTTTTTCCACGTGGCCTTTACGCGCGGCCCGACGTCAGTCGAGTAGCCGACACCGGTTTCGATGGTGTTTTCACTGCGCGGCGAAACGACGCCATGCAGCGGTAAAACTTTCGTTTTACGTGATTTTTCGAATTCCGGCGCGACAATCACCGATTTAAACCAACCGGTCGCCGACAGGCGGCGATTCAGTTCCGCCAGGTCGCTGGACTGATAATAATCCCCCTGCTTAAACGGCACGAGGTTTTGCAGATACTCTTCGCGAATTTGCGAGCCTTCAAAGGTGACCGGGCCGAAGCGATAGCGCTCACCGCTGTCGTAATCGATATCCCAAAACGCCTGATGGCGATCGAGCGCAATACCGAGCTGGCTCTTGTTGAATTCGCTATCAAAATAGCCGCGACGCAGCGCAACGCTGGTTAGGCCTTTTTTAAAATCGTCGTAATCACTGTGATCGAGCACCGTGCCAATCGCCGGGCGCGTTTTCAGCAGCGCAAGGTAATCTTTATCGGTACGCGCACCGCCGCGAAGAATCACGTCGGTGCCGCCAATGCGCACCGGTTCGCCCGGCGTGACTTTCGCCAGTAGCACCTGACGCCCTTTTGCCGGCGGCGGTTTCAGTTCAAAATCAATCGTCGGTTCGTAATAACCGAGCGCTTTTAAGCCTTCACGGATAGCGTCATCGACGCGCGCGCGAAAACGGCGATCTGGCGTGACCTCATCACCCTGAATCGTCGAGAGCTGCGCTCGAACGTTTTTTTCCAGTTGCCCTGAAAGTCCTTCAACCTGCAAACGTATATTCGCTGCACTGGCAACACCGCTGGTCAGCAGTAAACCGACCACACATAACTGGCGGATTTGTCGCACATTTTCTCCTGAATATCCTGTTTCCACCCCTGATGGAAACGAAAGCCTTTCCACGGCAATAACGGCGTCGGATACGTATCAACCGATTCCCTGCTCATACGTATGGCGCTCTGTTTTTAATAACCCTAAACATTCTCGGGTTGAAAAAGAGACAACACCCCAAATTATTCTTATGTTTAAATCTAGACGTATTCGGCGTGTTTATTGTGTTAAAACTCACGCCTGGTTACAACCTTAACTGCTCATCCTGTAATCTGGAGACCGTCCTATGAGCTTATTTGAGAAAAATCACCTTGTGTCTCAATCGGATGCACTCCCAGGGCGCAATACACCGATGCCTGTAGATACGTTACACGCCGTTAACGGTCACTCAATGACGAATATTCCGGATGGCATGGAAGTGGCTATTTTCGCGATGGGATGCTTTTGGGGCGTTGAGCGCCTGTTCTGGCAGCTTCCTGGCGTGTACAGCACGGCGGCAGGCTACAGCGGCGGTTACACGCCGAATCCGACCTACCGCGAAGTCTGCTCCGGGCAGACCGGACACGCCGAGGCGGTACGCGTGGTCTATGACCCGTCCGTTATCAGCTATGCGCAACTGTTGCAGGTATTCTGGGAAAATCACGACCCGGCGCAGGGTATGCAGCAGGGGAATGACCACGGTACACAGTATCGCTCCGCGATCTATGTGCTGACGCCGGAGCAGGAGCGCGAAGCGCACGCCAGCGCCGAACGCTTCCAGGCCGCAATGAAAAGCGCGGGCGACAATCGTCGCATTACCACGGAAATCGCCACCGCCAAACCGTTCTACTACGCGGAAGATGACCACCAGCAGTATCTGCACAAAAACCCGTACGGATACTGCGGTATCGGTGGGATTGGCGTCTGCCTGCCGCCGCAGCTGGCGTAACGCTACGGTGAAATCGCCGCGCGGGCCATGTGCCGCGTGGCGCTGATCACGCTGCCCGCTTCGCGCACTTTGCCCTGCAACAGCAGGTTAAAGATGGGTGCCTGCGGGCGATTCAGCCGGGTTTGCAGCAGATGAACGGCCTCGATGCCGAGTTCCCGACACGGCACTTCAACGCCCGTTATCGACGCATTACTCAGGTGCCAGCCAAAATCAGTGGTCAACAGCGAGATATCCTGCGGCACGCGCAGGCCAAGACGTGCCAGCACCCGCTGCACGCCCACCGTCATCCCTGAACTTCCGGGGAAAATCGCCTCCGGCCAAAGGTCGCGCGGGTGACTCGTCAGCCAATCCTCCAGCGCCTGCTCCGCTTCGTGAGCGGAAAACCCTTCCGTTACGATTAAAGACTGCGCAGGATCAAACGGCACATGGTAGTCGCGATAAGCCTGTTTTATTCCTTCCAGACGCGTATAGAGCGTTTCACGACGCAGGCAGGTGAGCGATAACACGCGCCGATGCCCGTGCTCAAACAGATGGCGCAGCGCGCTGTAACCAATGGCGTGGTGATCCGGCGACACCGCATCCAGCGCCATCTCTTTGTCATGAGAGTTAATCAGCACGCAGGGTTTATTCAGGCTGGCGGCAAGTTTAAAGATAGTCGGGTCGTCGGTGCCGATAATAATGATCGCGTTGATGTGCTTACTGCCGGTCTTATCGAGGAACAGGCGAATGTCCGCCTGCCGCTCTTCCAGCCCGCACCAGGAGAGATAGACATCGTGCGGGGCGACGGCGTCAGCGATGCCTTTGGTCACCTCCTGATAAAAGGTATCGCCGTTGGCGGTGAATGTGCGCGCTGGCGCAAAAACGGCGATGC
Source organism: Pseudocitrobacter corydidari (assembly GCF_021172065.1). Classification (NCBI taxonomy): domain Bacteria; kingdom Pseudomonadati; phylum Pseudomonadota; class Gammaproteobacteria; order Enterobacterales; family Enterobacteriaceae; genus Pseudocitrobacter; species Pseudocitrobacter corydidari. Next base: position 3,309,333 of record NZ_CP087880.1, read on the forward strand.
CGTTTATCAGCAGCCGCCCGCTCGCCATCTCTTCCAGCACGCCCAATCGCCGCGCGCATTTCACTATCGCCGCCCGCGCTTTTTCGCTGGTGTACGATTTCCCGCTCAGCACGCGCGAAACGGTGCTGATGGAGTAGCCCGTTTGGGTGGCGATCTGCTTCATTTTCAGCTTGCCGGACATGATGTGATCTCGCTCGCAATCAAATTCTGCAAATATTTGCAGAACCAGTCGGCTGATTTTAAAACCTTTTTTCACCCTTTCGCCCATATTCCTGCTTTCCCTGCGAGCATTCTCACAAAATCCGTTTGTCGCCCCGTTGCGCCTTTTCTATGTTGCAGACATCAACCCTTTTTACGACGCAAGGTGCAGCATGAAGAAGGTACGGTTTGGCATTATTGGTGTGGGGAATATCGGCACGGTTCACGCCCGCTATCTGCTGGCGGGCACGGTTAAAGAGGCGTGCCTGACGGCGGTATGCGACAACAATCCTGAAAAACACGCGACCATTCGCGCGTTAGTGGGCGAAGAAGTCGCGCTGTTTAGCGATGCGCAGGAGATGCTGCAAAGCGGGCTGATTGACGCGGTAATTGTCTCGACGCCGCACTATGAGCATCCGCGTTTGTCGATGATGGCGATGCGCCTGGGCATTCATACGCTGTGCGAAAAACCGGCTGGCGTGTACACCGCGCAGGTGCGCGAGATGAACGAATTTGCGCGTGGCTGTAACGTGGTGTTCGGCATGATGTTCAACCAGCGCCCTAACCCGCTGTATCAGAAAGTGAAAGATCTGATCGACAGCGGCGAACTGGGCGAAATTCGCCGCTCAAACTGGATTATCACCAACTGGTATCGCTCACAAAGCTACTACAACTCCGGCGGCTGGCGCGCCACCTGGAAAGGCGAAGGCGGCGGCGTGCTGCTCAACCAGGACCCGCACCAGCTCGACCTCTGGCAATGGCTGGTCGGTATGCCCGTTCGCGTGCGCGCCTTCTGCCAGTTCGGTAAACATCGTCAGATTGAAGTCGAAAACGAAGTCACCGCCTACGCGGAATACGCCAACGGCGCGACGGGTGTGTTTATCACCACTACCGCAGAAGCCCCCGGCACGAACCGCCTGGAAATCGCCGGCGATCGCGGCAAAGTGGTGGTTGAAGAGGGCAAGCTGCGCTTCTGGCGACTGCGCGAATCGGAAACCGAATTCAACGCCCGCTGGCAGAACGGCTTTGGCGAACCGGAGTGCTGGGAAGTGACCATTCCGGTGGCACCGGAGTGCAGCGATCATCATGTAATCACCACTAACTTTGCCGCCGCCGTGCTGCACGGCACGCCGCTGCTGGCACCGGGTCAGGAAGGTATTCACGGCCTGACGCTCTCTAACGCCATGCACCTTTCCACCTGGACAGACAACTGGGTCGACCTGCCGCTGGATGAAGCGCTGTTCAAACAGCTGCTGGATGAGCGCATTGCCACGTCCGTGGATAAAAACGTCGAGAGCAAAACCCTGGACGCGTCCGGCACCTGGTAAGCGAAATTGCCCGGTGGCGCTTCGTTTACCGGGCCTACGAAATACAGATTGTAGGTCGGGTAAGCGCAGCGCCACCCGACGCAAAGGCAGGCACCAACAGGAGCAACAATGAGCATCAAAGACGGAATGAACTACGCCCCGGTGGGCAAACCGCAGCCGGTGGTTGCGCCGGGCGAATTTATCATTGCCGCCGCCGCGCTGGACCACGGCCACATCTACGGCATGTGTAACGGCCTGATTGAAGCGGGCGCGACGCTGAAGTGGGTGTACGATCCCGACCCGGCTAAAGTGGCGAAATTCGTCGAGCAGTATCCGCAGGTGAAGGTGGCTGATTCTCTGGAAACCATTCTGACCGACGCCAGCGTGCAGCTGGTTGCCGGTGCCGCCGTGCCTTCCGAGCGCTGCCCGCTGGGCCTGAGAGTGATGGATGCAGGCAAAGATTACTTCACCGATAAAGCGCCGCTGACCACTCTGGCGCAACTGGAACAGGCAAAACGCAAAGTGCGGGAAACCGGGCGTAAATACGCGGTCTATTATAGCGAACGCCTGCACGTTGAAAGTGCCGTTTTCGCCGGGCAACTGGTGGAACAAGGGGCGATTGGCCGCGTTATGCAAACCCTCGGCGTTGGCCCGCACCGTGAAGGCGAAGGACGCCCGGATTGGTTCTACGATAAAGCCCTGTTCGGCGGCATTCTATGCGATATCGGCAGCCATCAGATTGAGCAATTCCTCTTTTATACCGGCAACCGCAACGCGCGCCTGGTGGCAAGCCAGGTGCGCAACGTCAATCATCCACAGTATCCGCTGTTTGAAGATTTCGGCGACGCGATGCTGGCGGGCGACAACGGCGCCACCGGCTATTTCCGCTGCGACTGGTTCACGCCGGACGGCCTTTCAAGCTGGGGCGACGGTCGTCTGACGCTGCTGGGCACCGAGGGCTATATCGAAATTCGCAAGTATGTCGATATCACCCGTCAGGAGCAGGATGTGGTTTATCTGGTCAACAAAGAGGGCGAGTTCCGCTATCCGGTGGCGGGCAAAGTGGGCTTCCCCTACTTCGGCCAGTTGATTCTCGATTGCCTGAATCGCACCGAGAATGCCATGACCCAGGAACACACGTTTAAAGCCGCCGAGCTGTGCGTGAAGGCGCAAATGCTGGCTAACGCACTGGCCTAACGGAGGCACTATGGGACCCATTCATGCAGCGATTATCGGCGCAGGCTCCATTCATGGTTGCCATGCAGACCCGATACTCCAGCACCCGCAAGCCCGGTTGTACGCACTTGTTGATACGGATGTCGACAAGGGCCGGGCGTTGGCAGAAAAGTATAATTGCCGCTTTTACGCCGACTACCGCGACCTGCTGGCCGATGCAGAGGTCGATGTGGTGCACATCTGTACACCCCATCATCTGCACCGGGAGATGATTATCGCCGCACTGGCGGCGGGCAAACACGTCTTTAGTGAAAAGCCTGTCGTCATGAATGGGAGTGAACTGGCGCAGATCCAGGCTGCGGTCGAGCGTGCCGATACGCAGCTTGCGGTCTGCTACCAGAATCGCCTTAACCCCACCAGCCAGCGCATCCGGCAGACTATTCAGAGCGGAACGCTCGGCAACATGTTAAGCATCAAAGCCTGCCTGACCTGGCATCGCCACGGCGCGTACTATAACCAAAGCCCGTGGCGTGGTCGCTGGGCTACGGAGGGCGGCAGCCTGTTGATTAACCAGGCCATTCATACGCTGGATTTGATGCAGTGGTTTGCCGGCGGCGTGCAGCGTATCAAGGGCGTGGTGGAAACCAGCCTGCTTGAATCGCTTATCGAAACCGAAGATTCAGCAATGGCGACAATGGAGTTCACCAACGGCGCGCGCGGTATTTTCTACGCCACCAACTGCTACACCACCGATTCTCCGCTGGCGCTGGAGATCCACTTTGAGCGCGGCTTTTTACAGCTCGAACGCAATACGCTCTGGCAGGTGGTCGATGAGCAACGCACGGCGCTGGTTAATGACGAGCTGCCGCACGGCAACGTCAAACGCTACTGGGGCGACAGCCACCGCCAGGCAATAAACGATTTCTATGCGGCAATCCTCGACCCGACGCAGTACGGCGGGGCCGATATTCACGATGCAGCGGTATCCCTGCGAATGGTCAACGCTCTTTATCAATCCTCAGCGCAGCGCCGCTGGATTGACCTTCCCCGCTAAGCAAAATGCGCCCACTGGCGAATTTACACTCTTTTACGCTATACTAGCTGCGAATTCGCCGGTCCAGTGCCTTCGGACCGGTTTTTAGTGTATTCCACACGACGTTCAACTTCCCTTCCGAGGATCTGGCCTTAACGGTCGGATAAGATATGTTAAACAGTATTTTAGTAATACTTTGCCTGATTGCCGTCAGCGCCTTCTTCTCGATATCTGAGATCTCGCTGGCTGCCTCCCGTAAAATCAAACTCAAGCTGCTGGCCGATGAAGGCAATGTGAATGCGCAACGCATCCTGAAAATGCAGGAAAACCCCGGTATGTTCTTCACCGTGGTGCAAATTGGCCTTAACGCGGTCGCCATTTTGGGCGGTATCGTGGGCGATGCGGCATTCTCACCGGCGTTCCACAGCCTGTTTATGAATTACATGTCTCCAGAGCTTGCCGAGCAGCTGAGCTTTATTCTCTCCTTCTCGCTGGTGACCGGCCTGTTTATTCTGTTCGCCGACCTGACGCCGAAGCGCATCGGTATGATTTCGCCGGAAGCCGTGGCTTTGCGAATCATCAACCCGATGCGTTTCTGTCTTCTGGTCTTCCGTCCGCTGGTCTGGTTCTTCAACGGCCTCGCTAACGTCATCTTCCGCATCTTCAAACTGCCAATGGTGCGTAAAGATGACATCACCTCTGATGACATTTATGCCGTTGTAGAAGCCGGTGCGCTGGCGGGCGTGCTGCGTAAGCAAGAACATGAACTGATTGAAAACGTGTTTGAACTGGAATCACGTACCGTGCCGTCTTCCATGACGTCGCGCGAAAACGTGATTTGGTTTGACCTGCATGAAGATGAGCAGAGCCTGAAAAACAAAGTGGCCGAGCATCCTCACTCTAAGTTCCTGGTGTGTAACGAAGATATCGATCACATCATTGGTTATGTCGATTCGAAAGATCTGCTGAACCGCGTGCTGGCAAACCAGAGCATGGCACTGAACAGCGGCGTGCAGATCCGCAATACCCTGATTGTGCCGGACACGCTTACCCTTTCTGAGGCGCTGGAAAGCTTCAAAACGGCGGGTGAAGACTTCGCGGTTATCATGAACGAATACGCGCTGGTGGTGGGCATCATCACCCTGAACGACGTGATGACCACCCTGATGGGCGACCTGGTCGGCCAGGGGCTGGAAGAGCAGATTGTGGCGCGCGATGAAAACTCATGGCTCATCGACGGCGGCACGCCGATTGACGACGTGATGCGTGTGCTGGATATCGACGACTTCCCGCAGTCTGGCAACTATGAAACCATCGGCGGCTTCATGATGTTTATGCTGCGTAAAATCCCGAAACGCACCGATGCGGTGAAGTTCTCCGGCTACAAGTTCGAGGTGGTGGATATTGATAACTACCGCATCGACCAGTTGCTGGTCACCCGCATTGATAACAAGCCGACGGTGTTAGTGCCAAAACAAGCTGAAATCGAAGAGAAAGGTACAGCGGCTTAAAACGCTTCTCTGAAAACATCAACGGCTCCCATTGGGAGCCGTTTGCTTTTCTGCCGCTAGCTGCCGTTATGCCATCTCGGTTTGCAGACGCATAACGTGGCGGTTGACCTCGGACATCACAGAATAGTGCTGCTTGTCCTTAATCTTGGGGAGCAAAATTTTCCCCTTATCAAACTCAAAAGCACCAACGTCCTTGATGTACAACCGTCCACGGAACAGGATTTTTACGTACTTTGCCACCTGAAGCGGGTTGTAGCGTTGGAAAATTTTCATTCTTATCTCCTGCGAGTATAACGCCCTTGTTGATTCCAAATTTGGTTCAACGCTCCGGGGCGCAATGTTAAATACCCGTTAACTATAGTCCATAACCACAGAGCTACCCTAGTATAGGGAGCTTTATTTACCTTTTTATTACAATAATTGAGAATTTTCTTTTCAGCTATACGATGAATACAGTATAAGCCTTCGATTTACTGCGGTTATGTGCGTTCCCCCACAAAGTGGCACTAACCTTGCGGGAAAAACATATCAATAGCACTTATGCTTAAAAGCATCGGCCAAGTGGTCGGATCACCTGCATAAAAAGAAGGACACACCATGACCTTACGTTCTCTGTTGGCCATTTCATGCCTGTTAATGCCGTTGATGGCGTCCGCCCACTCGCTGAAAGAGGGGGAACGCGTACCTGCGGTAGGCGTTGCCGATCGCGGTGAATTGATGCTCGACAATGATAAGTTTAGCTACAAAAGCTGGAATAGCGCGCAGCTTCCTGGAAAAGTGCGAGTGGTGCAACATATTGCCGGGCGCACCTCCGCCAAAGAGAAGAATGCCGGGCTGATTGAAGCCATCAAAGCGGCGAACCTGCCGCATGACCGCTACCAGACCACCACCATCGTCAACACCGACGACGCCATTCCGGGCACCGGAATGTTTGTGCGTAACAGTCTGGAGAGCAATAAAAAGCTCTTCCCGTGGTCGCAGATTGTGGTCGACAGCAACGGGGGGGTGATGAAAGCCTGGCAACTGGAAGAAGAGAGTTCAGCGATTGCGGTGCTGGATAAAGACGGGCGCGTACAGTGGGCCAAAGATGGCGCGTTGACGCAGGATGAAGTGCAGCAGGTGATTGCCCTGCTGCATAAATTACTTAAAAAATAGCGACGCGGAAGCCGGGGTTGAGGAAAGATTCACGCGGCGTGTAATCGAGGGTTTTCCCCTGCCAGTCGTGAACCCGCGCCCCGGCGGCAACGGCCACCGCGTGCCCTGCGGCAGTATCCCAGACGCAAGTCGGCCCGAAGCGCGGGTAGAGCTGCGCCTGCCCTTCTGCCACCAGGCAGAACTTGAGCGATGAGCCAATAGAGGTGGTCTGATGCTCACCCAACTGTTGTAAATATTCCGCGAGTTCCGGATCGCTACTGTGCGAACGGCTGATCACCACCAGCGGCGGGCGCGCATCGCGGGCGTGAATTTGCTTACGCACATCGCACTCTTCTTTCCACGCTTTGCCTTCGGCTGCGCTGTACATCACCTTCGTGACCGGGGCGTACACCACGCCCAGCACCGGCTTACCGTGCTCAATCAAGGCGATATTGACGGTGAATTCGCCGTTGCGCTTGATAAATTCTTTGGTGCCATCCAGCGGGTCCACCAGCCAGTAGCGCTGCCAGTGCTGACGCACATCCCAGCCCGGCGGGTCCTCTTCCGACAGAATCGGAATGTCAGGCGCAAGCGCCTTTAGACCGTTAACAATCACATGGTGCGCCGCAATATCCGCTGCCGTGACGGGAGAATCGTCTTTCTTGCTGGCAACGTCCATCGGTAGCGCTCCATCATAAACCTGCATAATGGCATCGCCCGCGTTCCTTGCAAGCTGACATACTTGTTCTAACATTCTCCACCTCGTTGAGATTGCAGTGGTGTTAACTCGTTGTTTTATTTATATCGCATCGTCACGCATTGCGCCATTCCCATCGGCGACGCCGGGTCAGGATATCTGTGAAGCGCTGCCGGTTTCCGCTCATTATTTTCTGGCATGATTCACATTCTCGTAAGCAACAGAATGTACATACATTTTCTTATGTGCCCTGGATCTGAAAAGGACGCCCCCTGATGATTAAGTTTAGCGCAACGCTCCTGGCCACGCTGATTGCTGCCAGCGTCAATGCCGCCACGGTCGATCTCCGCATTATGGAAACCACTGATTTGCACAGCAATATGATGGATTTCGACTATTACAAAGATTCTGCAACGGAGAAATTCGGACTGGTCCGCACCGCCAGTTTGATCAATGCCGCCCGCGCGGAGGCCACCAACAGCGTGCTGGTCGATAACGGCGATGTGATTCAGGGCAGCCCGATGGGCGACTACGCGGCGGCCAAAGGCTTAAAAGCCGGGGATACGCATCCGGTGTATAAGGCGATGAATACACTGGATTACGTGGTAGGAAACCTGGGCAACCATGAGTTTAACTATGGGCTGGACTTCCTTCATAAAGCCATTGCAGGCGCGAAGTTTCCGTATATTAACGCCAATATCATCGACGTTAAAAGCAAGAAGCCGCTTTTTACACCCTATCTGATAAAAGAAACCACGGTGAAAGATAAAGACGGCGCAACGCATACGCTGCGTATCGGCTATATCGGTTTTGTGCCGCCGCAAATCATGACGTGGGATAAAGCCAATCTTGACGGCAAAGTGACGGTCAACGACATCACCGAAACCGCCCGCCGCTATGTCCCTGAGATGCGTAAAAACGGTGCGGATGTGGTGGTCGTGATTGCCCACTCCGGGCTCTCTGCCGACCCGTATCAGGCGATGGCGGAGAACTCCGTTTACTATCTGAGTGAAGTGCCGGGCGTCGATGCGATTATGTTTGGCCACGCGCACGCCGTTTTTCCGGGGAAAGATTTTGCGGATATCAAAGGCGTCGACCTTGATAAAGGCACACTGAACGGGGTGCCTGCGGTGATGCCAGGGATGTGGGGCGACCATCTGGGCGTAGTCGATCTGGTGCTGAATAACGACAGCGGCAAGTGGCAGGTGACGTCGTCGAAAGCACAAGCACGCCCAATCTACGATACAGCGGCGAAGAAATCGCTGGCGGCAGAAGACAGCAAGCTGGTTGAGATCTTAAAAGCCGATCACGACGCCACGCGCGAGTTCGTCAGCAAGCCTATCGGCAAATCGTCCGACAATATGTACAGTTTCCTGTCGCTGGTACAGGACGACCCGACCGTGCAGGTCGTCAACATGGCGCAGAAAGCCTACGTCGAGCACTATATTCAGGGCGATCCAGACCTGGCAAAACTGCCGGTGCTTTCCGCCGCCGCACCGTTTAAAGCGGGTGGGCGTAAGAACGATCCGGCGAGCTATGTTGAGGTCGAGAAAGGTCAGCTCACCTTCCGCAATGCCGCCGATCTGTATCTCTACCCGAACACATTGGTCGTGGTGAAAGCCAGCGGTAAAGAGGTGAAAGAGTGGCTGGAGTGTTCAGCCGGGCAGTTTAACCAGATTGACCCGACCAGCAGCAAACCACAGTCGCTCATCAACTGGGATGGCTTCCGCACCTATAACTTTGACGTTATTGACGGCGTGACGTATCAGATTGATGTCAGCCAACCAGCGCGCTACGACGGTGAATGTCAGACGGTGAACCCAAAAGCGGAGCGCGTGAAAGATCTGAAATTTAACGGGAAACCGATCGATCCGAACGCTACGTTCCTGGTGGCGACCAATAACTATCGCGCCTACGGCGGCAAGTTCGCGGGCACAGGCGACGGGCATATCGCATTTGCTTCGCCGGATGAGAACCGTTCCGTGCTGGCAAGCTGGATAAGTGCCGAATCGAAACGCGCAGGCGCCATTCACCCGGCGGCGGATAACAACTGGCGCTTAGCGCCGATTGCCAGCAACGCCGCGCTGGATGTTCGCTTCGAAACCTCGCCTTCTGAGAAAGCGGCGACGTTTATTAAAGAGAAGGCGCAGTACCCAATGAAGCAGGTCGCGACCGATGATATCGGATTTGCGGTTTATCAGGTGGATTTGAGGAAGTAATGCCACGCCGGGTGGCGGCTTCGCCTTACCCGGCCTACAGGGAATGATTTTGTAGGCCGGATAAGCGCAGCGCCATCCGGCATTTACGCCGCACGCTCATCCCGCATCGCCAGCACCTCTGGCAAATTCAACTCAATCCAGTCCGCCAGCGCGGCGACCTTCTCACTCACCTGCTCACCCAGAGGCGTGAGGCTATACTCCACATGCGGCGGAACGACCGGATAGGCAATACGGTTGAGAAAACCATCCTGTTCCAGCGCCTGTAACGATTGGGCGAGCATCTTTTCACTCACCCCGCCCATCTTGCGACGCAGATCGCTAAAACGGTGCGTACCTTCGCGCAGCGCGACCAGAATCAATACGCCCCAGCGGCTGGTGACGTGTTTCAGCACATCGCGCGACGGGCACTGTTCGGCGAAGAGATTGCCCTCTTTCAGTTGTTGCGACAGGCTCACCTGACTCATTTTACACTTACCTTTTTGTATGTACTTACTAAAAGTAAGTTTAGGTGTTAGCGTATTCAAACACAAGACAAACCGATGGAGACTTCCCATGATCGCAATTACCGGCGCAACCGGCCAACTGGGCCAGCATGTTATCGAATCCTTACTGAAAACCGTTCCTGCGGGCAACGTTGTGGCTATCGTGCGTAACCCGGCAAAAGCACAGGCACTGACTGCGCAGGGTATTCACGTACGCCAGGGCGATTACGGCGATGAAGCTGCGCTAAAACTAGCCCTTCAGGGCGTGGAAAAACTGCTGCTGATCTCTTCCAGCGAAGTGGGCCAGCGTGCCTCGCAGCATCGCAACGTGATTAACGCGGCGAAGGCGACGGGCGTGAAATTTATCGCTTACACCAGCCTGCTGCATGCGGATACCTCCCCGCTCGGCCTCGCCGATGAACACGTTGAAACCGAGAAAATGCTGGCGGATTCCGGCATCGCTTACACCCTGCTGCGCAACGGCTGGTACACCGAGAACTATCTTGCCAGCGCCCCGGCAGCGCTGGAACATGGCGTATTTATTGGCGCGGCAGGCGACGGCAAAATTGCGTCGGCGACGCGTGCCGATTATGCAGCCGCTGCGGCGCGTGTCATTAGCGAGGCAGGTCATGAAGGTAAGGTCTACGAACTGGCGGGCGACAGCGGCTGGACGCTGACACAGCTGGCAGCGGAACTGACCAAACAGAGTGGCAAACCGGTTACCTATCAGAACCTGAGCGAAGCCGATTTCGCCGCCGCGCTGAAAGGGGTTGGCCTGCCTGCGGGTCTGGCGGATATGCTGGCGGATTCAGATACTGGCGCGTCGAAAGGCGGTCTGTTTGATGACAGCAAAACGCTGAGCAAACTGATTGGCCGCCCGACCACGACACTTGCTGAAAGCGTCAAAGGTATCCTCTGAAGGTTACTATTTGGTTAATTTTTGTAGCGTCCCTCCGGGTCATCTTCGATAATGAAAAGATGATACCGGAGGAGCCTATCCGTGCAGGGCGTACCTGACCACTTCACAGACGAAAAAGACAGCGCCAACTTCCGGCACCTGGCGCAGGTGCCGGGCGTGGAGCTGTATCACGCGCATATCTCGCGCTACGCCTTCGAACCGCATACGCATGAAGCCTTCGGCATCGGCACCATTGAGCTGGGCGCGGAGCGTTTTCGCTATCGCGGCAGCCAGTATGTGGCATCGGTGAATTCGATTGTCACCATGAACCCCGACGAACTCCATACCGGTGAAGCGGAAACCGCCGAAGGCTGGCGCTACCGCATGATTTACCTCGACCCAACGCAGCTTGAAGAAGTAACCGGCGTTCGTCACTGGTGGTTTAGCGATGTGTTGCGCCATGACCCGCAGCGTTCGCAACGTATCGGCCAGCAGATTTTTCAGTTGTGGCATACCCGCGACCCACTGGCTCAACAAGGTATTCTGCTCGATCTCATCGATACCTTCCGCCCCTTCGCCCATCATGCGCCGCAGAGTGCGGAAGCCAGCCATCGCTTCGACCAGGTTCGCGACTATCTCCACGATAACTACATGCAGCCCGTGACGCTCGACGAACTGGCGCAGGTCGTGGCGCTGAGTCCATATCATTTTCAACGCCAGTTTAAAGCGCATTTCCACGTCACCCCGCATCAAATGCTGATGGCGATCCGCCTGTGGCGCGCGAAAGCGTTTCTGACCCACGGCATGCCTGCGGCCGAGGTGGCAGCGGCCACCGGCCTTACCGATCAGTCGCATCTCACCCGCGCCTTTACCCGACGCTACGGCATCACCCCGGTGCGCTACCAGAAACAGGTTGCCCGGCGCTAATGCGCAATCCGGTACAATATTCCCGCCCCGCGCCCGCCTACACTGTGGCTAAATGTGGTCAATGTGGATGTAAAAATGATTAGTGGTGTGCTGTACGCTCTGCTGGCGGGGCTGATGTGGGGGCTGATTTTTGTTGGACCGTTGATCGTGCCAGAATATCCTGCGGTGCTGCAATCGACCGGGCGTTATCTGGCGCTAGGGCTTATCGCCTTACCGCTGGCGTGGCTGGGCCGTGCGCGGTTAAAACAACTTAACCGGCGCGACTGGTTTACCGCACTGGCGCTGACCATGATGGGCAACCTGATTTACTACGTGTGCCTGGCGAGCGCGATTCAGCGCACCGGCGCGCCCGTATCAACCATGATCATCGGCACACTGCCCGTGGTTATTCCGGTTTTTGCTAATCTCCTCTACAGCCAGCGCGACGGCAAACTTGCCTGGTCGAAACTGGCTCCGGCGCTTATCTGCATTGGTATTGGCCTGGCGTGTGTGAATATCGCCGAATTAAGCCACGGCTTGCAGGACTTCAACTGGACGCGCTACGCATCCGGTATCGCGCTGGCGTTAGTCTCGGTGGTGTGTTGGGCGTGGTATGCCCTGCGTAACGCCCGTTGGCTACGGGAAAACCCGGATAAGCACCCAATGATGTGGGCCACCGCGCAGGCGCTGGTGACGCTGCCTGTGTCGCTGCTGGGTTATTTTGCCGCCTGCGGCTGGCTGAGCACTCAGCCTGAAGGCTTTCCGCTGCCGTTTGGCCCGCGTCCGATGGTGTTTATTACGCTGATGATCGCTATTGCCGTGCTCTGCTCGTGGGTCGGTGCGCTGTGCTGGAATATCGCCAGCCAGCGTTTACCTACAGTCATCCTTGGGCCGTTGATCGTGTTCGAGACGCTGGCCGGGTTACTTTATACCTTCATACTGCGCCAGAGCTTACCGCCGCTGCTGACGCTGAGCGGAATTGCCCTGCTGGTGCTGGGCGTGGTGATTGCGGTACGCGCAAAGCCCGTTAAGCCTGCGCTGCGGGAGTTGAGCCAGGAGACAAAAAATGCCTGATGGCGCTGCGCTTATCAGGCCTACAGAGTTTGTGCAACATATTGAATTAGCGCTACTTTGTAGGCTGGATAAGGCGTTCACGCCGCATCCGGCAAGAACAAAGCGCACTTTGACTGTCAGGCCACCCCGTTCTCAGGAAGATCACCCCCAAAGGGGTATATCTTCGCCTTAAAGATGCATTTAAAATACATCTTATATTATCGATGACGAGGTAACGACTATGGCCTTCCGCGACCAACCTTTAGGTGAGCTGGCGCTCTCCATCCCGCGCGCATCCGCGCTGTTTCGTAAATACGATATGGACTACTGCTGTGGCGGTAAGCAAACCCTGGCTCGCGCTGCGGCTCGCAAGGAACTGGACGTTGAGGTCATTGAGGCTGAGCTGGCAAAACTGGCCGAGCAGCCGGTTGATAAAGACTGGCGTACCGCCCCGCTGGGTGAAATCATCGATTACATTATTCCGCGCTACCACGATCGCCACCGTGAACAACTGCCGGAATTGATTTTACAGGCTACCAAAGTCGAACGCGTACACGCCGACAAACCGAACGTACCAAAAGGCCTGGCAAAATATCTGACGATGCTGCATCAGGAGCTCTCCAGCCACATGATGAAAGAGGAGCAGATTCTGTTCCCGATGATCAAACAGGGCATGGGCAGCCAGGCGATGGGGCCAATCAGCGTGATGGAAAGCGAGCACGACGAAGCAGGTGAACTGCTGGAAGTGATTAAACACACCACCCAAAACGTGACCATTCCGCCAGAAGCCTGCACCACCTGGAAGGCGATGTATAACGGCATTAATGAAATGATCGATGACTTAATGGAACACATCAGCCTCGAAAACAACGTACTGTTCCCGCGCGCGCTGGCGGGGGAATAATCCCCTGTCTTGATGTTTCCCCTGCCATCAGGCAGACATAAAAAAAGGTGCCGTTAAGCACCTTTTTGACATTTCTCATCCGCTTATTTGGCGATGGCTTTCTTTCTCAGGAACATCCAGCCCAGCCCCAGAATTACGAACCACAGCGGGGTGACAATCAGCGCCTGACGGGTATCGGTTTCCAGCGTCAACAGAACGATAACGAACGCAAAGAACGCCATGCAGACCCAGCACATCACTTTACCCAGCGGCATCTTGTAGATCGATTTCTCGTGCAGATGCGGACGCTGTTTGCGGTACACCAGGTAAGAACACAGGATAATCGTCCACACGAACATAAACAGAATCGCGGAGACGGTGGTGATCATGGTAAACGCCGCGATCACGCTTGGGTTCACATACAGCAGCACCACGCCGCCCAGCAGGCAGATACAGGAGAAGGTCAGCCCTTTCGCCGGTACCGCGCGTTTAGAGAGCTTGGCGAATGCTTTCGGCGCCACGCCGTCCTGCGCCAGGCCGAACAGCATACGGCTGGTAGAGAACACGCCACTGTTCGCAGAAGACGCCGCTGACGTCAGCACCACGAAGTTGATAATGCTTGCCGCCGCCGGCAGACCGACCAGCACAAACAGTTCAACAAACGGGCTCTTATCCGGGACGACAGAGCTCCACGGCGTCACGGACATAATGATGATCAGCGCGAAGACGTAGAACATGATGATACGAACAGGAATCGAGTTGATTGCGCGCGGCAGGGATTTCTCCGGGTCTTTGGTTTCCGCAGCGGTCGTGCCCACCAGTTCAATCCCCACGAAGGCGAAGACCGCTATCTGGAAGCCGGCAAAGAAGCCGCTAATGCCTTTCGGGAACCAGCCGCCGTCATTCCACAGGTGCGCGAAGGACGCCTCGGTGCCGTTAGGTGCCTGGAAGTGCATCAGGATCATCACCAGACCGACGACAATCAGCCCCACAATGGCGACGATTTTGATCATCGCAAACCAGAACTCCATCTCACCAAACATCTTCACGGTAGCGAGGTTCAGGCTCAGAAGCAGCACGACGACAGCAAGCGACGCCACCCAATCCGACAGCCCCGGGAACCAGAACTGCGCATAGGCGGTTATCGCCACAACGTCGGCCATGCCGGTGACTACCCAACAGAACCAGTAGGTCCAGCCGGTGAAATACCCCGCCCACGGGCCAAGCAGGTCGGCGGCGAAGTCGCTGAAAGATTTATATTCGAGGTTGGATAACAGCAGTTCGCCCATCGCACGCATCACGAAGAAGAGCATGAAGCCGATTATCATATAGACAAAAATAATCGACGGGCCGGCAAGGCTAATGGTTTTCCCGGAACCCATAAACAGCCCGGTACCAATTGCGCCACCAATTGCAATAAGCTGAATATGCCGGTTCGTGAGGTTTCGCCGCAGCGATTGTTCAGCCGGAGCCTGTTCTTCGTCGGCTGCGACTTTTATCTGATCTACCATGTGATTTTCTTCCTGTTGGTTCTGTCTGTGTTGTGCAGGCTCTTGTGGCCTTTATTTCATCTAATGAGACGATCCCGAAAATAGGATGACTCGATATTAGGTAAGAATCGGCGGGATGAATACTATGATTTGAATATAATGTTAATTATATGTTGAAAGTGAGTGTTATATCACTCCAACTATGGGAATCACGTCACAAAAATACACGCAATAGATGTATTTGCAAGATAAAACTCCAGCAAATATCTAACTTAAGAATTTACTACTCATTTTAAGTATCCCCTCACCATAAGGAGAGGGGATGACGCGAGCTTACAGAATTTCCAGCAGCTCGACTTCAAAGACCAGGGTGCTGAACGGCGGGATGGACGCGCCAGCGCCGCGCTCGCCGTAGGCCAGGTTATGAGGGATAGTCAGTTCCCATTTGGAGCCAACCGGCATCAGGGTCAGCGCTTCGATCCAACCAGCAATAACGCCGTTAACCGGGAATTCAGCCGGTTCGCCGCGCGCAACGGAGCTGTCGAATACGGTGCCGTCGATCAGTTTACCGGTGTAGTGCACGCGAACGTGGTCGGTACGCGCCGGGATAGCGCCTTCGCCCTGAGTCAGAACGCGGAATTGCAGACCGGATTCGGTGCTGTTCACGCCCTCTTTTTCACGGTTTTCTTCCAGGTATTTCACACCGTCTGCCGCCATCGCTGCAAAACGTTCTTTACGCACGGCATCAGCACGTTCGTGGATTTCACGCAGCGCACGGTGTACCGCTTCAACCGGCACAGCAGGCTGTTTGCCTTCCAGTGCGTCAGCGATGCCAGCTACCAGCGCTTCCGGCAGCAGGCCCTGCAAACCGGACTCGCTCAGCTGCTGTCCTACCTGCAGGCCGATGCCGTAGCTTGCCTGTGCTTCGATGGTGTCAAAAGTCGGGGTGGCCATTGTCTTTCCTTTCTTCGGGTATAAAGTAGCGGGCAGCATAACAGCCATGCCCTGAACGGTAAACTTTGTGTCAGGAAAGATGACAAATCGCGGGGAAAAAGAAACAATAGGCTGGGAGAATGATCTTGCCTAAGGATGTGTTGCGAAAGCGCGCTTTGCCTCGCCGTTCAGGCAGTTAGCCAGCTATACTCGTGACGAGGATAATAAAAGACGCGGAGCAGGAGGAAACCATGCCCGGGCGATTTGAGTTAAAACCTACGCTGGTGAAGATTTGGCATGCGCCGGATAATCTTCGCATCATGGACCCGCTACCCACCATGCACCGTCGCGGCATTATTATTGCTGCGCTGGCGGTGGTCATCGGCTTTCTGCTGCCGTCAAACGACGACACAGCGTCCGACCCGGTAAGCCGCACTGCGCAGCTCGATGTGCAGTCGCAATCACGCCCACAGCCCGATAACGCGCCAATGCAAACGCAGCTGGTGACGCCGAGCAACGATCCCGGCCTGGTCGCTCCTGTTGAACCGGAACCTGTCCCTGAAGAACAGCCGCAGGAGCAAGAGCAGCCACAGGCGCAGAGCCAGCCGCAAACGCAGCCGTTCCAGGAAAATCAGGGCATCGACCAGCAGTGGCGCTCCTACCGCGTAGAGCCCGGTAAAACGCTGGCGCAGCTGTTCCGCGACCATAATCTTCCGGCAACCGATGTTTACGCAATGGCACAGGTAGAGGGTGCAGGCAAGCCGCTCAGCAACCTACAAAACGGTCAAATGGTGCAGATTCGCCAGAACGCCAGCGGTGTCGTGACAGGGCTGACCATTGATACTGGTAATGGACAAGTACTGTTTACCCGCCAGCCGAACGGTAGTTTTATTCGCGCGCGGTAGTGCATTAGCCCGATGATGACATCATCGGGCTGACCTTACTTTTTGCTGACCTTATTCACCCACCAAATCCCCGAACACACCAGTACCAACGCCACCGCGTATTTCACTTCCAGAATATTTTCACCGAGGAAGATAGCGGAGAGCACCGTTCCCGCGACCGGAATCACGAAGTTAAACGGCGCAATCATACTGACGCGGTTGTATTTGAGAATCACGCTCCACAGGGCGAAAGCGACGGATGAGAGGAACACCAGATACGCGAGGATCGCCAGCGCCGTCGTGCTCTCGATGGCCAGATGACCGCCCGTAAGATAGCCGCCCACCACCAGCGCGCCACCGCCGATCGCCAGTTGCCAGCCCGTCATGACCGTCGGATCAACCGTTTGCGAGATACGTTTACCATAGAGCGTGGCTGCCGACAGGATAAAGGCGGCCAGGACAACAAAACCATCGCCCTGCCAGACGAAGCTGAAATCCGCCAGCGAGTGGTTGAAGTTCACCAGCATCACGCCGATAAAGCCCAGCACGCAGCCGATGGTTTTGTTATAGCTCAGGCGGTCGTTCTGATAGATGAAATGCGCCAGCAGCACGCTAAAGAAGGTGCCTGTCGCATTCATGATGGACCCCTTCACGCCCGTAGTGAACGCCAGGCCGATATAGAAGAAGGCGTACTGGATGGAGGTTTGGGTGAGCCCCAGCAGCGTGAGCTGGCCGAACTGGCGACCGCTCAGGCGTGCGATAGGTTTACGCTGCGCCAGCGCGAAAAGCAGCAATACCAGTCCGGCAAACAGGAACCGGTAGCCCGCAAAGACTATCTTCGACGGGATATCGTCGGTCGCAATGTGAAAGAGTTCATAACCGTTTTTGATGGCAGGGTAAGAACTTCCCCATAACAGGCAACAGAGCGTAGCACAGGCGTAAGCAACATGTTTACGGGCAAAGACGGGAGCCGGGCAGGCAGTTTCCATTCCATACACCAGAGTTAAAATGACGTTTCATTTATTATCATTGATTGTATGAGAAATAGCTACCATACCAGCGCTAAAGCGGGAACGATAAAAAGCAAAACGCCGGCACAGGGCCGGCGTCTTGTCGTGGTGATGAGTAATTAATTACTCAGCAACAACGTTTACAACCAGTTTAGCGAACACTTCGCTGTGAACCTGGAAGTCAACTTCGTGCTCACCAGTGGTACGCAGAACGCCGTTCGGCAGGCGAACTTCGCTCTTAGCAACAGCAACGCCAGCAGCAGAAACTGCATCAGCGATGTCGCGAGTACCGATGGAACCGAACAGTTTACCTTCGTCGCCAGATTTAGACGCGATGGTAACGGTGCCCAGTGCGTTGATTGCTTCTGCACGTGCGTTAGCAGCAGCCAGAACGTCAGCCAGTTTGGCTTCCAGTTCAGCACGGCGTGCTTCGAAGAACTCAACGTTTTTCTTGGTAGCAGGAACAGCTTTACCCTGTGGTACCAGGAAGTTACGAGCATAGCCCGCTTTAACGTTAACCTGATCACCCAGGCTACCCAGGTTTGCTACTTTATCAAGCAGAATAACTTGCATTACCTTATCCTCTCAAAGTCGTATTAATGGACCGTGACCGATTACTGATGACGATCAGTGTACGGCAGCAGGGACAGGTAGCGAGCGCGTTTGATAGCGCGAGCCAGCTGACGCTGGTATTTTGCACGGGTACCGGTGATACGGCTTGGGACAATCTTACCGCTTTCGGTGATGTAGTTTTTCAGCGTAGCGATATCTTTATAGTCGATCTCTTGAACGCCTTCCGCGGTGAAACGGCAGAACTTGCGACGACGGAAATAACGTGCCATATGGCTAGTCTCCAGAATCTATCAATTCAATCTGCTCGGCATGCAGGACCATTTTAGTCAGGCCATTCTTTGCTTTGTGGCAAGAGATAAAGCCCTGAACGGTGACTGCGCTACCGACCGTTATACTGTGAGTAATGGCCTGGTTTTCGTGTCCGCTAATAATAACGGGCATTTGGCACCACGCCTGCCGGTGAAAGCCGGCCTCCTCTTGCACAGAACGATGCTCAAGCACGAACTGGCAGTGAGGAATTCCTGATGGACTGACCTTTCGAAGGGGAGCCCTGCACACGGTGCCGGACAGCGCCAGACGGTTGGTCATCAGAAATTACTCTTCAGAATCCCCAGCTTCAGCATCATCTGCGGTTTCGTTTGCGAAATCATCGCGACGTTCACGACGCTCGTCTTTCGCTTTAACCATCGGAGATGCTTCGGTAACAGCGTGTTTAGTACGCATAACCATGCTGCGGATAACGGCATCGTTGAAGCGGAAGTTAGTTTCCAGCTCATCGATCGCTTCCTGCGGAGCTTCAACGTTCAGCAGAACGTAGTGAGCTTTGTGCAGTTTGTTGATCGGATAAGCCAGCTGACGGCGGCCCCAGTCTTCCAGACGGTGGATCGTACCTTCTGCTGCAGTGATTGCACCAGTGTAGCGCTCGATCATGCCCGGAACCTGTTCGCTCTGGTCAGGATGGACCATAAAAACGATTTCGTAATGACGCATCGAATTGCTCCTTACGGATTATTCAGCCTCCTGTCTGGGTCAGCCGCGGCCCATGGAGGCAAGGAACGTGTTAAAGGGCGGCTGAAAAATTGACGCGTCATAATACTGGTATGCCCCGTTAAACTCAAGGTGATTGCACAAATAATTCGCACAAAGCGTAAAGCGAGTCTAAGGCGATGATTTAGAATCAAACAGCATGAGATACGCTGCTTTTTTGAACAACCCCATCAAAAATGGTCACGATTTCCCCTAAGAGAAACGATTACACTTTATGTAGAGAACAACCGTATTGAGAGGAGCGAAGTTACCGTAACGTCAGTGCTGAAGTGGAGCGTACAGGATGAAAAACATCACCATTGCCATTCTCGCGGCGCTGTTTCTAAGTGCAAACGTCTCCGCCGCCATCAAAATCGACGCCCGTCAGGCTCGCAATATGGACGATGTACAGAGCTTAGGGGTCATTTATATCAACCATAATCTCGCGACGGTCAGCGAGGCTGAGCTGGCGCTGAATGAAGAGAGCGAGGCTCAGGGCGCGAAATACTTCCGCCCGATATTAATGCATGAGCCGGGGAGTAATGGCGTGATACATGCCAGTGCTGATATTTATCGTTAAGCACCAAAATGATGCTGGATAAGAAAGGCCCCGTCGCCTGACCGATGACATCCCTGAGGAGACTCAACGACGGGGCGCTTAGTTACTTCTGCCCGTAATAGGCGTTGGGACCGTGCTTACGCATGAAGTGTTTATTCATCAGGAAGCTGTCGATGTGATTCAGTTGTGGGTTAATACTGCGCGCAATCCACGCCATTTTCGCCACTTCTTCCATCACTACTGCGTTGTGCACCGCATCGTGCGCGTCTTTCCCCCAGGCGAACGGCCCGTGCTGATACACCACAATCCCCGGCGTATGCAGCGGCTCGGCGTTACCCAGCGTTTCGATAATCACTTTGCCGGTGTTCAGTTCATACTCGCCCTGCACCTCTTCTTCGCTTAATCCGCGCGTACACGGGATGTCACCAAAGAAGTAGTCGGCGTGCGTGGTGCCTAACGCCGGGATCGCCAGCCCCGCCTGCGCCCATGCGGTAGCATGAGTGGAGTGGGTATGGACAATGCCGCCAAGCGAGGGATAACGACGGTAGAGTTCGAGATGCGTTGCGGTGTCGGAAGACGGGCGATACTCCCCTTCCACCACCTTGCCGGTCATATCGACCACCACCATATCGTCTGCTTTCATGGTTTCGTAGGCGACGCCGCTGGGCTTGATCACCACCAGCCCGCGTTCGCGGTCGATGGCGCTGACGTTGCCCCAGGTAAAGGTCACCAGCCCGTAACGCGGCAGATCCATGTTGGCTTCAAATACCTGCTGTTTCAGCTTTTGCATTATGCCGCCTCCACCATGCCTGCTTTGGCCATGCGCGCTTTCACCCAATCACGCGCTTTCGCCACTTCTGCCGCCGGGTCTTCCGCCGTTTCGCTCCACATCTCAATCAGGTACGGCCCGCAATAGCCACTCTGTTTGAGCGTTTCGAAGCAACGTTCGAAATCCACCACACCTTCGCCAAACGGCACGTTTTTGAAGACGCCTGGTTTGGTGTCTTTCACATGCACCGCGACGATATGCCCGATTCCGGCCTGCAATTCCATCTGTACGTCGTTGTCCCACGCCGACAGGTTGCCGATATCCGGGTAGAGCTGGAACCACGGGTTGTTGAGATAGTGCGCGTAACCCAGCGCCTTGCTGATGGAGTTCATCAACGGATAATCCATAATCTCCATCGCCAGCGTCACCTGCGCGCGGCTCGCCATCTCAACGCTCTCTTTCAGGCCGTCACGGAAACGGCGACGCGTTTCGTTATTGGCTTCCTGATAGTAAACGTCATAGCCCGCCAGCTGGATCACGCGAATGCCAACGTCCTGGGCGAACTGGATGGCTTTACGCATAATCTCCAGCCCCTGCGCCCGCACCGCGTCATCTTCGCTGCCCAGCGGGAAACGACGATGAGCAGAAAGGCACATGGACGGCACGCGCACGCCGGTTTCAACAATCGCGTTGACCAGCGCCAGACGCTGCTCGCGGCTCCAGTCGAGGCGCGAAAGGCGCTCGTCAGTTTCATCCACCGACATCTCGACAAAATCGAAGCCCAACGTTTTTGCCAGTCGCAGGCGTTCCAGCCAGCACTCCCCGGCGGGGAGCGCCTTTTCATAGATGCCAAGCGGGATTTGTTTGGACAACATATCCGCTCCTTAGCCCCACAACTGGGCAATAGAACGTTTGAACTGACGTGCAGCTTCTACCGGAGAGGCGGCATCACGGATGCTGCGACCGGCAATAAAGACGTGAATCGGAATACCCTTGAACAGCGGCAGATCTTCCAGCGCCAGGCCTCCGGTGACGGTGACTTTGAAGCCCATATCGGAAAGACGTTTGATCGCGGTAATATCTGCTTCGCCCCACGCCACGCCTGCGGCCTGTGCGTCACGGCTGCGGTGATAAACCACCTGCCCAATACCTGCGTCGCGCCACTGTTGCGCCTGTTCCCAGGTCCAGTAACCGGTCAGCTCGATCTGCACATCGCCGTTAAACTCTTTTGCTACGTCCAGCGCGCCTTTGGCGGTGTTGATATCCGCACAGCAAATCACGGTCACCCAGTCAGCGTTGGCTTCGAAGCACATACGCGAAAGGATTTTGCCTGCATCGGCAATTTTGGCGTCTGCCAGCACGATTTTGTGCGGGTAGAGCGCTTTCAGATCGCGAACCGCACGCACGCCTTCGCCCACGCACAGAATGGTACCCACTTCGATAATGTCGACTTCTTCGGCAATCAGGCGAGTGGTTTCGTAGGCGCTATCCATAGTCTGGTTGTCCAGCGCGACCTGCAACATCGGTAATGACATGTTCAATTCCTTCTTAAGCTGCCGCGTTGGTGCGGTCAATGAGATCCAGTACTTCCTGCTCGGTACGGCAGGCACGTAAACGGTCGAAATTCTCTTCATCTTCAAACAGATTGACGATCTGCATGATGCCCACTTCCTGGTGAGTGTTGGCATCGACCGCTGCCATGGTGATGAGGATATCCACCGGGTCGTTATCTTCGTGGTTGAACTCCAGCGGCTTTTTCAGCGTCACCAGCGCAAAACCGGTTTTCTTAACGCCCTCTTCCGGGCGACCGTGCGGCATTGCCAGGCCCGGTGCGAGCACAAAGTACGGGCCGTGCTGTTCAACCGCATCCAGAATCGCCTGGTAGTAACGCGGCTCGACAACATCCGCCGCCACCAGCAGGTCAACGCCGATTTTCACTGCGTCCTGCCAGGTTTCAGCTTCTGCCTGCAGACGGATGGATTTATTTTCGGCCAGCGAATCACGTAATTTCATGGCGCGTCCTTACTTCACGTCCTGCGGGAAATGTTCTTTGATCACTTCCAGCAGTTTCGGGCCAAAATCGGCAGGAGAGAGCATGTTGCGCACGCCAACCACATATTTGTTGCCGGTCACGGTGATTTCACCCGCGATGTGCGTAGAAGCGATGATGATATCCGCGTTGCTCAACTCGCTTTTGTACTCGCCAACCGCGCAGCTGTTTACCGTGTGGTCAATGTTTGATTGGGTTAAAAACTGGTCCACTTTCATCTTCATGATCATGGAACTGCCTTGTCCGTTGCCACACACAGCCAGAATACGTACGGTCATAATCAAAACTCCTTATTAAGCAGACTGTTCTGCCAGTTGTTTTTCTGCATCTTCTTCTGCGCGCAGTGCGCGGCCAGCGAAGAACATATAAGCCAGTGCAATTACAATGATGACGGCCATAAAGGCGATACCGATGGAGAAGAAGCCCTGCATCATCGGCGGTGCCAGAATCGACCAGTCCGCCATACCCATCCAGGCACTCATACCGGTGAGTTTCACCGCCCAGACGCAGCCAAAGATTTCGATCATCCCCATCACCAGACAAATCTTCAGCGCCGCACGCCAGCCGCCGAAGTGGTTAGCGAACACGCCGATGGTGGCGTTAGAGAAGAACATCGGGATAAAGCCAGGAATAATCAGTATCGAGGAACCGCAGGCGACCAGGATGCCAACCGCAATCAGCTGACCGATGGTGCCCCACATAAAGCCCCAGACCACGGCGTTCGGCGCGAAGCTATAGATAGCCGCACAGTCAATCGCCAGAACCGCACCTGGGATCAGGCGCTGAGAGATACCGTTAAACGCTTCAGAGAGTTCCGCCACAAACATGCGCACGCCCTGAGTGATGATGAAGATCGCCACCGCGAAGGAGAAACCAGTTTGCAGGATGTACACCGTCCAGTTCACTTTGCCTGCCATCGCCTGAACGGTGTCGATACCGAAGGAGAGCAGAATGGCGCCAAAGAAGATGGTCATGACAATCGCCGTGGAGACGATGTTGTCGTGGAAAATATTCAGCCAGCCTGGCAGTTTGAGGTCTTCAACGCTTTCCTCTTTTTTGCCGAGGAACGGCGCGACTTTATAAGCAATCCATGATGCAAACTGTTGCTGGTGACCGATGGAGAAACCGCAGCCGTCGGTGACTTCCTGAGTCGGTTTGTACATCATGTTGGAGGTAATGCCCCAGTAGAGCGAAACCAGAATCGCGGTGCAGATAATGGTCGTCCACATGGAATAGCCGAAAATAAACAACGTAACGGCAATCAGCCCCGCCTGCTGGAACATGATGTGGCCGGTCAGCATGATGGTACGAATACCGGTAATGCGACGCAGCAGCACGTAACAGATGTTCAGCGCCAGCGCTAACAACACCGCGTAACCTACCCAGCTATAGGCATCGCCCATGCGATCGATGGTCGCCATCATTGATGCGTAGGTATCGGAAATTGCGCCGTTAATGCCGTAAACCTCGGACATTTTCGCCACAACCGGTTTGAAGGTGCTGGTGAGGATGCCAGAGCCGGCCTGCAGCAGCATAAAACCGATGATCGTTTTGATGGTGCCCTTGATAATCACACTGACGCTTTTACGCAGCAGGATGTAACCCAGGCAGGTCACAATACCCAGCAGCAGCGGGGCATTGGTCATGACCTGGTTAAAAAATACGGTAAAGATGTTGTAGAGGATATCCATAACGCTCTCCGAAAATGAAGGCGCTGCGGTCAGCGCACGTCCGTCTGTTAGTTCGCTCACTCTAATAATCAAAAATAATCACAACAAGATTCAATTTGATTAAATGTGACTTACGCCGCAATAATAATCATACAAACTATGTGTGTTTCGTA
Organism: Pseudocitrobacter corydidari; assembly: GCF_021172065.1. Taxonomy (NCBI): domain Bacteria; kingdom Pseudomonadati; phylum Pseudomonadota; class Gammaproteobacteria; order Enterobacterales; family Enterobacteriaceae; genus Pseudocitrobacter; species Pseudocitrobacter corydidari. The sequence continues at coordinate 3,333,967 of NZ_CP087880.1, forward strand.
TCCGGCAAAATCTAAAGAACATATCCTTTTATAATCAATAAATTAAAAATAACTCACTTTGATTCATCGAGTTACAAAAGACTTATCTCGTCAAATGTATATACAAAAGAGTACAAAAAGAGCCATTGCATTCCTGAAAATTTAGCGTCATTATCAATCATAACAAATCACAACATGACGTATTTTGAAATTTTGAAGAGGGATAAATCATGAGTAAAGTAGAAACCATCACACGTGAATCCTGGATCCTGAGCACCTTCCCGGAATGGGGCTGCTGGCTGAACGAAGAGATTGAGCAGGAGAAAGTGGCACCGGGAACATTTGCGATGTGGTGGCTGGGCTGCACCGGTATCTGGTTGAAATCTGAGGGTAACACCAATATCTGCGTCGATTTCTGGTGCGGCACCGGCAAGCAGAGCCACGGCAACCCGCTAATGAAGCAGGGTCACCAAATGCAGCGTATGGCGGGCGTGAAAAAACTGCAGCCAAACCTGCGCACCACCCCGTTTGTTCTTGATCCGTTTGCCATTCGCCAGATCGACGCCGTCCTGGCAACGCACGATCATAACGATCACATCGATGTGAACGTCGCCGCCGCCGTGATGCAGAACTGCGCTGATGATGTGCCGTTTATCGGGCCGAAAACCTGCGTCGATTTATGGATTGGCTGGGGCGTGCCGAAAGAGCGTTGCATCGTAGTTAAACCGGGCGACGTGGTAAAAGTTAAAGACATTGAAATTCATGCACTTGACGCCTTCGACCGTACGGCACTGATTACCCTGCCTGCCGATCAAAAAGCGGCTGGCGTACTGCCAGACGGTATGGACGATCGCGCGGTAAACTACCTGTTCAAAACGCCGGGCGGCTCCCTGTATCACAGCGGCGATTCCCACTACTCTAACTACTATGCGAAACACGGTAATGAGTATCAAATCGACGTGGCTTTAGGCTCCTATGGTGAGAACCCACGCGGTATTACCGATAAAATGACCAGCGCCGATATGCTGCGTATGGGCGAAGCGTTAAATGCGAAAGTAGTGATCCCGTTCCATCACGACATCTGGTCAAACTTCCAGGCCGATCCGCAAGAGATTCGCGTACTGTGGGAGATGAAAAAAGATCGTTTGAAGTATGGCTTTAAGCCGTTTATCTGGCAGGTTGGCGGCAAGTTCACCTGGCCTCTGGATAAAGACAATTTCGAGTACCACTATCCGCGTGGTTTCGACGACTGCTTCACGATTGAACCGGATCTGCCGTTCAAATCATTCCTGTAATCCGCTCCCTAGCCGGATAGATCCTATCCGGCTCTCTCCTGACATAGTATTTTCGTGACATTTCAAATATCATCTTTGCTCATCATTTTTTATCGGATTAGCTCATGACGGAAGCGCAAAGGCATCAAATATTACTCGAACTGCTGGCGCAGACAGGCTTTGTCACCGTAGAACAGGTGATGACCCGACTGGGGATTTCACCGGCCACCGCTCGCCGGGACATCAACAAGCTCGATGAAAGCGGCAAACTGAAAAAAGTACGTAACGGCGCTGAAGCCATCAATCAACCGCGCCCGCGCTGGTCTCCAATGAATATCCATCAGGCGCTGAATCACGATGAGAAAGTGCGTATCGCCAGAGCCGCATCGCAACTGGTAATGCCTGGTGAAAGCGTGGTCATTAACTGTGGTTCAACCGCTTTTCTGCTGGGGCAGGAGATCTGCGGCAAACCGGTGCAAATCATCACCAACTATTTGCCGCTGGCGAATTACCTCATTGAGCAGGAGCATGACAGCGTGATCATCATGGGTGGGCAGTACAACCGCAGCCATGCGATCACACTCAGCCCTCAGGGCAGCGAAAACAGCCTCTATGCGGGCCACTGGATGTTCACCAGCGGTAAGGGGCTTACCGCAGAAGGGTTGTATAAAACCGACATGCTCACCGCGATGGCCGAGCAAAAAATGTTGAATGTTGTCGGTAAACTCGCCGTATTGGTGGATAGCAGTAAGGTTGGCGAACGCGCAGGTATGCTGTTCAGCCGCGCCGATGAAATCGATATGGTTATCACCGGCAAGCAGGCTGACCCTGAAATCCTCAAAGCGCTGGAAGCACAGGGCGTGCAGGTGCTGCGCGTTTAGAGATAGCGTTTAAAGAAATCGACAGTGTGGCTTAGGGCTTCTGGCGTAATGCGATGACGCACGCCAGCTTGCCAGACACAGGTCAGATTAGCGTCCAGTTGGTCGCGCTTCAACGCCTGCTGCAGACGAAATGTTTCATCAGGCGGCACCACATCGTCAGCATCGCCGTGCCAGAGCAGCAGCGGCCTGTCTGCGACGTGGGCGAGCTGCTGGCTGACATCCCACTCGGCCAGCAGCGGCGGAAGGTCAGCGCGCTGCGCATCAGCAGGTGGGAATAGCGTTGTGGAAAGCGAACTGAAATAGCCCGACCCCATCAGGCTGGCCACACATTTAAGCTCAGGGTGATGCGTCATGATCCCCAGTGCCGTCATTCCGCCCATCGAGGCCCCCGCCACCGCCAGACGCCCCTCGCTCACCAGTCGCTCACGGTATAGCGCTTCCTGCAATGCCGGAAACTCATGAAAGTTTTGCAGCAGAATCTGCCAGAAGTGCTGTAACCGTTGCTGCTCGTCACCGTTAAAGCGCGCCCCGTGTTCCGCCGCGCTCGGCATTACCACGCGAAAACCGGCCTGCGCCAGCGCGACGGCAAAATAGCTGTAAACCAGGTTTGAGGAGGTAAATCCATGATAAAAAACGATGCAAGGCAGCGGTTGTGCAGCGTAACCTTTCGGGAACGCATGCAGGATTTCATTCCCCGCGAGCATGCGCATTTCCAGTTCAATCATCGGTTGCCTCCTTCCGGCATACTGAATATCAGGCAAAGCAGTGGGGCTTTAGCAGATGATCCTTTGTCTGATTTTTAACATTGAGAACCCAGTTGCACTTTCGTGAGATTTTCATTCGAAAATAGCGCTTGAGATAACAAATCGGGAACATTCCCCTAATGGGAATTTCCTTATACCACTACACTGTGAATATCAGGAAACGGGATATGGTTATGCGTCGCTTTACTCCTCTGTTACTGGCGTTACTGTTGAGCAGTTGCAGCATTCTGGAAGGTAAGCCTACAGCCCCTCCGGCGGCAACAGATACTCCACAAGAAATTCGTCGTAACCAGACGGAAGGTTTACAGCGGATGGGCACCATCAGCGTCATGATATATGGCTCGCCAATGGATGTCGAAGCCGCGCTGAAAGCCAAAGCGACCGCGGCCAAAGCGGATTACTACGTTATCATCATGATTGATGACAGCACGGTGGTTCCGGGGCAGTGGTATTCGCAGGCCATCCTTTACCGTAAAGATACTCAAAATCATTCGAGTTTTTTCAAGGCGGCAAGGGAGTGAATCCCAGGAGCTTACTGAAGTAAGTGACTGGGGTGAACGACCGCAGCCAACGCAGAAACAACTTAAAGGATGAAGAGTATAGTGGACAACATTGTTGAACCAGATTTACGCAGGTTTGTACCTTATTCACGTTTCCCTGATGCAATATGGCGTCATCAACGACCCATCCGAAGGAGCGGATGCAAGTATGCCCTGACGTCTGCTATGGACTGCCCTACGGGGTTTTGTATATGGAGCTGACGATGAAACGATCTCTTACCTTATCTACCCTGCTCTTTTCTGGCGGTGCTCATGCCAGCGCGGCGCAATCGGCTGAATTTGCCAGCGCGGATTGCGTTACCGGGCTGAATGAAATCGGGCTGATTTCCGTGAACAATATTTCCGGTAGTCAGCAAGATGTCGAAGATGCCATCGCCCAGAAAGCGGATGAACAAGGTGCTTCCTGGTATCGCATTGTTCAGATGTACGAAGAGCAGCAACCGGACAACTGGCGAGCACAGGCGATTATCTATGCCTGAGACAATAAAACGCGTGGAAGAGTAACTGGCAGAATGCCGCTCTTCCACGACGTCAGCTTTTCCTCACACGCCCCCTGTCGCCCTCAGCAGTACATCACTGATAACCTGATCGTTAAGCAATACGCTGCCGCGCGTATCCAGCATCATTCGACACCAGGCCTGCGCCATCGGTGGTGACGCATATTTCAGCATCTGCGCGCCCGTACCCAGCAAATAGATTTGCATCGCAATTTCGCGCCCCTGCGCTTCCGACGGCTTGCGTAAACGCTGTTGCAACTGCCGCCACTGGCGATCGTAGTGGCGATCCTGGCCTTTCACGTCACCGCACATCTCCGCCAGCAGTTCCAGCGCATCCGGCTGTTTTGTCAGGACGCGCAGCACGTCCAGGCACATGATATTCCCGGAGCCTTCCCAGATACTGTTCACTGGCATTTCGCGATAGAGACGCGGCAATTCATTCTCTTCGCAATAACCGGAGCCGCCCAGCACCTCCATCGCCTCAGCCACAAACGGCATACCCGCTTTGCAAATGGCGAATTTCGCCGCTGGCGTGAACAACCGTGCCCAAAGGCGCTCTGCCTCATGTGACTGCCGTCCCCATGCGCCAGCAAGGCGAAACAGAAACGTCGTTTGCCCTTCAAGCTGTAGTGCCATCCGCCCCAGCACCTGGCGCATCAGCGGTAAATCGACCAGATTCTTGCCAAACGCCTGACGCTGGAAGGCATGATAAAGCGCCACCGACAACGCCCGACGCATCATACTGTGGCTGCCCAATGCGCAATCAAAACGCGTCAGGCCCCCCATGCGCAGAATTTGCCGCACGCCCTCGCTCTCTTCACCCACCAGCCAGCCGAAAGCCTCCTGAAACTCCACTTCGCTGCTGGCGTTAGAACGATTGCCGAGCTTATCTTTCAGGCGTTCGATACGAATGGCATTGCGCTGCCCGTCGGGCAATAAGCGCGGCATAAAGAAGCAGGAGAGCCCGCCAGTGGCCTGCGCCAGCACCAGATGCGCATCGCTTTGCGGCACCGAGAAAAACCATTTGTGCCCCACCAGCCGATAGCTGCCATCCGCCAGACGCTCCGCACGCGTGGTATTGCTTAACACATCTGAACCGCCCTGCTTCTCGGTCATTCCCATGCCAATCAGCAACCCGCGCTTTTGCGCGCCGGGCAGTAAATGTGGATCGTAGCGATCGCTCATAAGCGGTGTGATCCACTCTTTAAACTCGGCGGGCAACGCCTGTTGTAGTAAGGGAGTGGCCGCGAAGGTCATGGTAATCGGGCACAGCGTTCCGGCTTCCACCTGCGCATGCAGCATAAAACGCGCGGCGCGGGCAACGAACGAGCCCGCGCGCGCATCCTCTTCCCACGGCAGATTATGTACCCGGTTGGCGCACAGCCCCTGCATTAAGAGATGCCACGCAGGATGAAAACGAACGTCGTCCAGACGCGTGCCGGTGGCGTCGTAGCGCAGAAGTTCAGGGGGATTGGTGTTGGCGAGCCGCCCAAGCTCCAGCGATTCGGCGGTCCCCAGTTGCTGACCGATACTCGCCAGCAGGTCACTGTCCCAGCCTGCGCCTTCGCGGACCAGCGCCTCACGCAGTGCGCCATCGGACAAAAAAAGATTGCTGTTATTTAACGGGCCAGGCTGATTAAAAACGGTGTGCGTTTGCCAGGACATGTGTCTCCCTCCGTCAAGTGGCAGTACTTTAAGTATGGACAGAGGTAAGGATTTGGCGCTGGATTGCGGTCACAAAAAAGCCATCCCGTGGGATGGCTTGATTTCAACGCTCGACGCGTTAACCGCGCTGGCGTACCGCTTCAAACAGGCAGATGCCCGTTGCGACGGAGACGTTCAGCGAGGAGACGCTGCCCGCCATCGGAATGCTGATCAGCTCGTCGCAGTGCTCACGGGTCAGACGGCGCATACCTTCGCCTTCAGCACCCATCACCAGCGCCATGCGGCCGGTCATTTTGCTCTGATAGAGGGTGTGATCCGCTTCGCCAGCGGTACCGACGATCCAGATATTCTCTTCCTGCAACAAACGCATGGTGCGTGCCAGGTTGGTCACTCGGATCAGCGGCACACTTTCTGCTGCGCCGCAGGCGACTTTCTTAGCCGTTGCGTTCAGCTGTGCAGAGCGATCGCGCGGAACAATCACCGCGTGCACGCCCGCCGCATCGGCGCTACGCAGGCAGGCGCCGAGGTTGTGCGGATCGGTAACGCCATCGAGGATCAACAGGAACGGGTTTTCCAGCGAGGCGATCAGATCCGGCAGATCGTTTTCCTGATACTGACGGCCCGGCTTCACGCGCGCGATAATACCCTGATGCACGGCACCTTCGCTTTTCTCATCCAGATACTGGCGGTTCGCCAGTTGGATCACCACGCCCTGCGCTTCCAGCGCGTGGATCAGCGGCAACAAACGTTTATCTTCGCGGCCTTTTAAAATAAAGACTTCCTGAAAACGTTCAGGAGCGCGCTCCAGCAGGGCCTGGACTGCGTGGATGCCGTAAATCATTTCACTCATTGATGGGTCTCATTGCTAACGTTTTGCCGGGGGCGCTGCGCTTGCCCGGCCTACCGATTATTCTCCCTCTCCCCTATGGGGAGAGGGTCGGGGTGAGGGGCGGGTTTTACTCCGCCACTTTCTTCTTCGCTGCGCGTTTTGCTTTAGTCGCAGCGGCGATTTTTTGCGTTTTCGCCGATGGCTTCTTCGCTTTTCTCGCCTCTTTCTTCGCTGCTTTAGGCTTCTGTTTCTTCTCGCCACGGAACGCGCTGTCTGGCTCGAAATTCACTTTCTTGCCGACCTGGCGACGGCGACTGCCGTTTTTATTCGCCGGACCTTTCTTCGCTTTTTCGCGTTCGGTTTTGCCGACATTACGCGGCGCACGTTCGCTGGAAATCAACGAGAAGTCAATCTTACGTTCGTCCATGTTGACCGCTTCCACGCGAACTTCTACGCGGTCGCCCAGACGATAGGTCTGCCCACCGGATTCACCGATCAAACGCTGACCAATCTGGTCGAAACGATAGTAATCGTTATCCAGCGATGAAACGTGGACCAGGCCATCGATAAACAGCTCATCGAGACGGACGAAGAAGCCAAAGCCGGTCACGCTGGCAATCACGCCTTTAAAGACGTTGCCGACCTGATCCTGCATGAAGTCACACTTCAGCCAGTCAGCGACGTCACGCGTGGCTTCATCAGCGCGGCGTTCGGCCATGGAACAGTGCTGACCCAGTTGCAGCATCTCTTCCATCGAGTAGTGATAGCCGCCGGTTTCCGTGGTGTTGCCTTTGTGGCCCTGCTCTTTCGCCAGCAGATACTTGATGGCGCGGTGCAGCGACAGGTCAGGATAACGGCGAATCGGCGAGGTAAAGTGCGCATACGACTGTAACGCCAGGCCAAAGTGGCCCCGGTTTTCCGGGTCGTAAATCGCCTGCTTCATCGAACGCAGCAGCATGGTTTGCAGCATTTCGGCGTCAGGACGATCGGCGACGGATTCCAGCAGCTCGGCGTAATCACGCGGCTCCGGCTTGTTGCCGCCCGGCAGTTCCAGCCCCAGCTCCGACAGAACGGAACGGAATGCGGTAATCGCTTCCGTCGTTGGCTTATCGTGAATACGGAACAGCGCAGGTTCTTTCGCTTTCTCAACGAAACGCGCCGCCGAGATGTTTGCCAGAATCATGCACTCTTCAATCAGTTTGTGCGCATCGTTACGCTGCGTCTGCTCGATACGTTCGATACGGCGTTCGGCATTGAAGATAAACTTCGCTTCTTCGCTTTCGAATGAGATACCCCCACGTTCGGCACGCGCCTGGTCCAGCACTTTATAGAGGTTATGCAGCTCTTCAATGTGCTTAACCAGCGGCGCATACTGCTCACGCAGGTCCTGATCGCCCTGCAGCATATGCCACACTTTGGTGTAGGTCAGACGCGCGTGGGAGCTCATCACCGCTTCATAGAATTTATAACCCGTTAAGCGGCCTTTTGATGAGACGGTCATTTCGCAGACCATACACAGGCGGTCAACCTGCGGGTTCAGCGAGCACAGCCCGTTAGAGAGCACTTCCGGCAGCATCGGTACAACCTGCGACGGGAAGTAAACGGACGTACCACGGTTGCGCGCTTCTTTGTCCAGCGGGGTTGGTGGGCGAACGTAATAGCTTACGTCGGCAATCGCCACCCACAGACGCCAGCCGCCACCGCGTTTTTTCTCGCAGTAAACCGCATCGTCAAAGTCACGGGCGTCTTCACCATCGATAGTCACCAACGGTAAATCACGCAGATCGACGCGGCCAATTTTCGCTTCTTCCGGCACCTGCTCTTTCAGCCCGGCAACCTGCGCTTCTACCGCTGGCGGCCAGACGTATGGGATCTCATGGGTACGCAGCGCCATGTCAACGGCCATGCCGGTGCCCATGTTATCGCCGAGCACTTCGACAATTTTACCAATCGCTTTCGTGCGGCGGGTTGGGCGCTGGGTCAGTTCGACCACCACCACAAAGCCCATACGCGCGCCCATCACCGCTTCTGGCGGGATGAGAATATCAAAGCTCAGGCGGCTGTCGTCCGGCACCACGAAACCGACGCCCGCGTCGGTGAAGTAGCGGCCAACGATTTGCCCGGTTCTCGGCTCGAGCACGCGCACAATGCGCGCTTCGCGACGGCCTTTACGATCCGCGCCCAGCGGTTGTGCCAGCACCTGATCGCCATGCATGCAGACTTTCATCTGTTCGCTGGAGAGGTACAGGTCGTCTTTACGGCCTTCCACGCGCAAGAAGCCATAGCCATCGCGATGACCGATAACCATGCCTTTCAGCAGGTCGAGGCGTTCCGGCAGCGCATAGCACTGGCGGCGAGTAAAGACGAGTTGCCCGTCACGCTCCATGGCGCGCAGGCGACGACGAAGGGCTTCAATCTGCTCTTCGCCTTCAATGTTCAGTTCAACCGCCAGCTCTTCACGATTGGCAGGTTTTTCACGTTTTGTTAAATGATCGAGGATAAATTCCCGGCTCGGGATAGGATTGGCGTATTTTTCAGCTTCGCGGTCCAGGAAAGGGTCTTGTGACATATCGGTTCCTCCGTAGTCATCGTTGTCGGCGATAGTCTTTACTCCACCAACAATAATTTATAAAGCGGTTGATTCTCTTCAACCAAATCGGCCAGTGTGTAGTTATCCAGTTCCTTGAGAAAACTTTGCACGGCTTGAGAAAGCGCCTGTTTCAATCGACAGGCCGGTGTGATGTGGCAGAACTCACTGCTGCAATTCACCAGCGAGAGAGGTTCCAGTTCGCGGACAACGTCGCCTACGCGAATCGTCTCCGCCGGCTTGCCCAGCCGGATCCCGCCATTTTTCCCCCGCACTGCCGTCACGTAGCCCGCGCGGCTTAGCTGGTTGATGATTTTCACCATATGGTTACGTGACACGCCGTAGACCTCTGTCACTTCAGAGATACTGGTCATCTTGCCATCTGGCAACGACGCCATATAAATCAGCGCGCGTAATCCATAATCGGTAAAGCTTGTTAACTGCACATCAACCTCAGGGGAACAGGAACTCGGGAAGAATAATTTCGGATATTTATATTGATGATAAACCAGCCACCAGCCAGGTCGCTAATTTTTTCGGTGCGGGAAGGAAAAAAGCGCGGATCTTGCAAGATAGTAAGCCGGATACAGCGCAAATGCGCGTTACCCGGCTTATAAACCCGGCGACTCTCGTTGCCGGGCATTTCCATCAATTATGCGTCGAACGGGTCGCGCAGAATCATGGTTTCGGTACGGTCCGGGCCGGTAGAGATAATATCAATCGGCACACCGGTCACTTCTTCGATACGCTTGATGTAGTTCAGCGCTGCCTGCGGCAGGCCGCTACGCTCTTTCACACCGAAAGTGGATTCAGACCAGCCAGGCATGGTTTCGTAAATCGATTCGATACCTTCCCAGTCGTCTGCTGCCAGCGGAGTAGTGGTAACTTCGCGGCCATCCGGCATACGGTAAGCCACGCAGAGTTTAACCTCTTTCAGGCCGTCCAGTACGTCCAGTTTGGTCAGGCAGAAGCCAGACAGGGAGTTGATCTGCACCGCACGGCGAACCGCAACAGTATCCAGCCAACCGGTACGACGGCGACGACCGGTGGTTGCACCGTATTCGTTACCCTGTTTGCACAGGAATTCGCCGGTGTCATCAAACAGCTCAGTCGGGAACGGACCCGCACCCACGCGAGTGGAGTAAGCTTTGATGATACCCAGTACGTAGTCAACATAACGCGGGCCCAGGCCGGAGCCGGTCGCCACGCCACCCGCAGTGGTGTTGGAAGACGTTACGTACGGATAAGTACCGTGGTCGATATCCAGCAGCGTACCCTGCGCGCCTTCGAACATGACGAAATCGCCACGTTTGCGCGCCTGGTCCAGCAGGTCAGACACATCAACAACCATGCCGGTCAGGATGTCGGCAACCGCCATCACATCGTCCAGCACTTTCTGGTAGTCAACTGCGTCTACTTTGTAGTAATTCACCAGCTGGAAGTTGTGATATTCCATCACTTCTTTCAGTTTTTGAGCGAAGGTTTCTTTGTCGAACAGATCGCCAACGCGCAGACCGCGACGCGCAACTTTATCTTCGTAAGCCGGGCCGATACCACGACCGGTAGTACCGATCGCTTTCGCGCCACGTGCTTTCTCACGTGCGTTATCCAGCGCAACGTGATAATCGAGGATCAGCGGACATGCTTCTGAGAGCAGCAGACGTTCACGAACCGGGATACCACGGTCTTCCAGTTCTTTCATCTCTTTCATCAGCGCGGCAGGCGACAGCACGACGCCGTTACCGATGATGCTGGTGACGTTTTCGCGAAGAATACCTGATGGAATAAGATGGAGGACGGTTTTTTCACCGTTGATTACGAGAGTATGGCCTGCGTTGTGACCGCCCTGGTAGCGTACAACATATTTAGCCCGTTCAGTCAGGAGATCGACGATCTTCCCTTTACCTTCGTCACCCCATTGGGTGCCCAGTACGACGACGTTGTTACCCATTTTTCAAAATCACCGTTTGCTTAAAAATGGATTCTACCATCGCTTTTTCAGATATACAGCACTTTTTATATTCAAAATGATGCTGAAAAGGCCGCTTTTTGTTCAGCTAATCGTTTTCGTCAACATGTAGTAGATCACAATGCCCGCAACCACAAGACCGCCGCCAAATCGGCGCAACATCGTATCGGGTAGTTGAGTCATCGTAGCGATCATTTTGCGCCAGGCCTTCGGATAAAGCATCGGGCCAAGCCCTTCCAGCACCAAAACTAACGCCAGCGCGAGCCAGATTGTGGAGTTCATTTTTCGTCCTTATAAAAGAAAACCACCGGCATCCGAAGATGCGGTGGTTTTTATGCACTAACGCTTTGGGCGATTAACGCGCCGTCGCGTTCGGCGTTTTCATGTAGCGGAAGAAATCGCTGTCCGGGCTCAGAACCATCACGTCCTGGTTGCTCTGGAAGCTGCTTTCATAGGCACGCAGGCTACGGATAAAGGCATAGAAGTCCGGATCCTGGCTGAATGCATCGGCAAACAGTTTAGCCGCTTCGGCATCGCCTTCACCGCGCAGGATACGGCCCTGACGCTCTGCTTCTGCCAGAGTTTTGGTGACTTCATAGTCAGCCGCTGCACGCAGTTTTTCAGCCTCTTCCTGACCCTGTGAACGGTGGCGACGGGCAACCGCTTCACGCTCAGCGCGCATACGGTTGTAGATCGCTTCGGACACTTCGGTCGGCAGGTTGATCTGCTTGATACGCACATCGACCACTTCAATACCTAATGCCGCCATACTGTTCGGGTTGATAACCGGCACTTTACCGTTGGTTTCAGCGGTCACGCGCTCAGCGGCTTCGGCAATCGCGTTGTCCGCGGCTGGCGTTTCCACTTCGTCTTCGGTACCCGCAGAACCGGAGTTCAGCGCATCACGCACTTCCAGGGTCAAACGACCACGGGAATCGGTGACGATGTCTTTCACATCCAGACGACCAATTTCAGAACGCAGACGGTCAGAGAACTTACGTTTCAGCAGCACTTCTGCCTGAGAAACGTCACCACCACCTGTTGCCAGGAAGTAGCGGCTGAAATCGCTGATGCGCCATTTGATATAGGAGTCAACGATCAGGTCTTTTTTCTCTTTGGTTACAAAGCGATCGGCCTGGTTGTCCATGGTCTGAATACGTGCATCCAGCATTTTAACCGACTGAATGAACGGAACTTTAAAGTGCAGACCCGGCTCATAGATCAACGGTTTTTTGTCGCCATCACGCACGACGCTGCTGAACTGGAACTTGATCCCACGCTCACCTTCTTTAACCACAAAGATAGAGGTGTACAGCACTACCAGCACGATGATGATAATCGCGATAACTGACTTACGCATCGTTATTCCCCCTGACGCTGGTAGTCGTTACGCTGCGCGTTAGCGCGGCGTTGGTCCATAATGTCGCCCTGACTGGTGGACGATGAGTTGCTCGCTCCGCTGTTGCTGGAGGAAGACGCCGGCGGCAGACGCAGCAGGTTGTTGGCCCCGCTGTTATCGTTCTTTGCACCGGAAGTATTCCCGCCTTTCAGCATCTGGTCGAGCGGCAGAACCATCAGGTTGCCACCTTTGTTATCGTTAACCAGCACTTTACGCGTATGGCTCAGGACTTTTTCCATGGTCTCGATGTAGAGACGCTCACGGGTGATCTGCGGCGCAGCTTTATACTCCGGCAGGATCTTGGCAAAGCGTGCCACTTCACCCTGCGCTTCCAGAACGGTCTGCGTCTTATAGGCGCGCGCCTCTTCCAGAATACGTTGAGCCTGACCGTTCGCACGCGGCTGAACTTCGTTGGTGTACGCTTCCGCTTCACGAATGTATTGCTGTTCGTTTTCACGCGCGGCAATCGCATCATCGAAGGAAGACTTCACTTCTTCCGGCGGACGAGCGGCCTGGAAGTTGACGTCCAGCAGGGTGATACCCATATTGTACGGACGAATGGTTTCTTCCAGCTCGCGCTGGGTATCGCTACGAATAACGGTACGACCTTCCGTCAGGATACGGTCCATGGTGTATTTACCGATGACACCACGCAGGGCACTGTCGGTCGCCTGACGCAGACTGTCGTCGGCGCTGGTGACGCTAAACAGATAGCGCTGCGGATCGGTCACGCGGTACTGCACGTTCATCTCAACGCGCACCACGTTTTCGTCAGAGGTCAGCATCACGCCGGAAGCGGCCAGTTCACGCACGGCCTCCACGTTCACCGGCGTCACTTCGTCGATAAACGTCGGTTTCCAGTTCAGGCCCGGCTCAACCAGATGGCTGAACTTACCAAAACGCGTAACCACGCCACGTTCGGCTTCTTTAATGGTATAGAATCCGCTGGCTGCCCAGATAATGACGACGGCTGCCGCTGCGATACCGACGATGCGACCGCCCATTGGCGCACGAGGCCCCTGGGTTGAACCGCCGCCAGAACCGCTCTTACCGCCGCCGAGGCCACCGAGCTTTTTGCTCAGCTTGCGGAAGATATCATCCAGATCGGGCGGCCCCTGTTCGCGACCACCTTTGTTTCCATTTCCCTCAGAGTTGCCGCCAGGTTTGCTGCTTCCCCACGGGTCGCGGTCTTGTCCGTTATTACCGGGCTGATTCCACGCCATGTATGTGCTCCATATTTGTTATGCGGTGATCCCCAATGTCTTGCGACGGCAGGGGACAGGCGAAATGACTCCATGCTCCAGGCAAGCTGCCGGCTAGACCACGTAATCGGTCAACGCCGGTTCTTGTTTACAGAGGCGACGCCAGTCAACAATCGGCATACGAACTTGCAGACTGACACTGCCGTCTTCCTCCATCCACTCTTTTTCTATCGCCTGAAGCTGATAAAACCGGCTTCTTAAACGCCCTTCCTCAGGCGGTAGACGCAGAGTATGCTGCGCTACTTCCCCGGAAAGCCGTTCGGTTAAAGCCTGGAAAAGCAGTGGCACACCCACCCCGGTCTGCGCGGAAAGCCAGACCCGGACAGGTTTGTTTTCTTCATCACGATCGATGCGCGGTTCGAAATCGTCCAGCACGTCGATTTTGTTCATGACCAACAGCGTCGGGATCTCAAGCGAGTCGATCTCCTCCAGCACTGTATTTACGGCCTCTATGTTTTCCTGCACGCGAACATCGGCTGCGTCAATGACGTGCAGCAGCAGCGTCGCCTGACGAGTTTCCTGCAAAGTTGCTTTAAACGCGGCCACCAGGTCATGCGGCAGGTGGCGAATAAAGCCAACCGTGTCCGCCAGCACCGTCTCGCCAACGTCGGCGACATCAATACGGCGCAGCGTTGGGTCCAGCGTCGCAAACAGCTGGTCTGCCGCGTAAACCTTCGCTTCAGTTATCTGGTTAAACAGCGTCGATTTCCCGGCGTTGGTGTAACCCACCAGCGATACCGTCGGGACATCAGCTTTAGTACGGGAACGACGTCCCTGCTCACGCTGCTTTTCTACTTTCTCAAGCCGCGAGAGGATTTGCATAATACGGTTACGCAGTAAACGACGGTCAGTTTCGAGCTGGGTTTCACCCGGGCCGCGCAAACCAATCCCGCCTTTCTGCCGTTCAAGGTGGGTCCAGCCACGCACCAGGCGCGTCGCCAGATGGCGCAACTGCGCCAGCTCAACCTGCAGCTTACCCTCATGGGTGCGCGCACGCTGGGCGAAAATATCTAAAATCAGACCGGTACGGTCAATCACCCTGCATTCACACAGCTGTTCCAGGTTACGTTCCTGGGCTGGGCTTAATGCATGGTCAAAGAGTACGACAGAAGCGCCTGTCGCTTTTACGGCTTCCGCAATTTCGACAGCCTTACCTTCACCAACAAAATACTTTGGGTGCGGTGCTTTACGGCTACCAGTAATCACCTGCATTGCTTCGACACCGGCGGAAGAGACCAGAGATTCAAACTCCTGGAGGTCTTCCATATCTTTGTCTTGCGAAAAATAGATGTGTACCAGCACCGCCTGCTCACCGGCATCATAACGGTCAAACAAGCGTAATTCCTCATAAAATACCAGCGGGGAACCGGGTAAACCAGGCTCCCCGACCGGGAAACAGCGTTAACTTATTCTGTGTCGTCGCTGTCTTGCTGCGCAGTGGTTGAACCCTGCGCGTTGCTACCATGATGGTAGTTACTGCTGGTGCCGCCGCCAGCGTTATTGCTGTGATGAGATACCGGACGGGACGGAACAACAGTGGAAATTGCGTGCTTATAGACCATCTGGCTGACCGTGTTTTTCAACAGGATCACGAACTGGTCGAAGGACTCAATTTGACCTTGCAGCTTAATACCATTCACCAAATAAATAGAAACCGGAACACGCTCCCGACGTAGTGCGTTCAGGAACGGGTCTTGTAAAGATTGCCCCTTAGCCATTCTCTCTTTTCCTTATATGCTTATTTGTACTTAGAACCCACAGGTCCTTAAAATTGCGCACGAATACGGTTCAATTGTACACATTCAGTCTACACAATCACCAACTACCTGTATTACTTCGTTGAACGCCTGTTCAGGTTGTTCGCTATCTAACCAGTGAACCCCATCCCAACCGCGCAACCAGGTCACCTGGCGTTTGGCTAACTGTCTCGTGGCGCAAACTCCTCGATAAACCATTTCATCGTACGAGATCTCGCCTTCGAGGTATGACCACATCTGGCGATATCCAACACAACGAATGGAAGGCATATCCGTATGCAAATCTCCACGGGCAAAAAGCGCCCGCACTTCTGCTTCAAAACCTGAAGCTAACATCTGATGAAAACGCTGCTCAATGCGCTGATGGAGCAGTTCACGGCTCGCCGGGGCGATGGCGAACTGATGCACCTTGTAGGGCAGAGCGTCTCCTGACGTTTGCGTCAGTTCCGTTAAAGTTTTACCCGAAATGAAAAAAACTTCCAGTGCCCGGGAAAGTCTTTGCGGATCATTTGGATGAATTCGCGCAGCGGCAACCGGGTCAATTGACTTAAGTTGCTCATGCAGCGCTGTCCACCCCTGCTCTGCAGCCTGTTGCTCAATTCGCGCTCTGACCTCGGGATCTGCCGACGGTAACGGCGACAATCCTTCCAGCAACGCCTTGAAATACAACATCGTTCCGCCAACCAGAAGCGGGATACGCCCTGCAGCGGTAATCTCAGCCATTTCGGCCAGCGCATCGCGACGAAAATCCGCGGCGGAGTACGCCTGTGCCGGGTCGAGAATGTCTAACAATCGGTGCGGCGCGGCTGACAATTCTTGCGCGTTCGGCTTGGCCGTCCCGATATCCATCCCTCGATAAATGAGGGCGGAATCAACACTAATCAACTCTACAGGTAAAACTTTACGTAATTCGATAGCCAACGCCGTTTTACCGGAAGCGGTTGGCCCCATTAAAAAAATTGCCTTCGGCAGGCGAGCCTCGGTCACGTCACTCATTTCTCAGGGCGTTCATCGCAGAATCTAAATCAACAGGTTGTAACAGACCACCTGGAGGTGCTTTGACCAGCTGTGGGCAGAGTCGTTCAACATCCGCCAGCATCGCGATAGCCTGAGACATGTTCCATTGAACATGCTCGCTCGCCAGGTTGCGGGCCAGCCACTGGGCAATATCGCCCGCTTCAACCTGACTTTGTTGCACCAGATAGCCTATCAGTTCAGGAATCAAGTTTTGTAAATTTTGTTGGCGTAAGGGTAAAGGCACCGCGCGAACGGTCACGTGCTGGCCTTCTGCCAGAATATCAATGCCTAACGAAGCGAGTTGCGGCTGCGTCGTTTGCAACGCCTGGCTTTCAACATCGCTCGCTTTCAGGCGCAACGGAATCAACAGCGGCTGCGCGCAAATCGGCGTTTCGCCAGGCGTCAACTGCGCCAGGCGCAGCCAGCGTTCCGCCACGGGCAACGCCAGCAGGCTAAGTTTGCCGCCGCGTTCCAGTAGCGCATAGCACGGCGGCGCAATAGTTAAAACACGGCCAAAGCTCTGACTGTGTCCGGCCAGGGAATCCGGCGCAGGCGACTGCGGTTTCTCCGGCGTTTTTGGGGTATCGAGCAACTGGCGATAGAGCGCGCCCTGCTGCTTTTGGTATCCCGGCTGCGCATTCGGCCAGCTTGCGCCGCCGCGCGTGTTCACGCCTGAAGAGGGTGCGTTAAAACGCGGGGCGTCAGGCTCACGCGCCGCCGCAGGTTCGGCGAACTGATTGCGCCCCGCTGCCGCTCGGTTTTCCGCAATGGGACGCGGCGCGAGTTCGTCGTCATCTTCATCCCGCGCCAGCGGCGCTTCCAGTTGCTGCTGCAACACGCTCAGCACGCCCTGATAGATAAAGTCATGCACCAGCCGCGATTGGTGGAATCGCACTTCATGCTTCGCCGGGTGCACGTTGACATCCACCTGATGCGGGTCGATTTCCAGATAAAGCACAAACGCCGGTTGCTGATCGGCACCCAGTTTATCTTCGCAAGCCTGGCGAATCGCGTGATTAATCAGGCGGTCGCGCATCATGCGGCCATTCACGTAGCAGTACTGAATTTCCGCTAACGCCGGGGTGGTGTGGTTCGGGTCCGCAACCCAGCCGTGCAGGGTTAAATCACCGTGCTGCCACTCAATTGCCAGCGCGTGTTCAAGAAACGCGGTACCGCAAATCGCGCCCAGCCGACGTTCACGCGGAGCACCCTGCGTAACCGCACGGTACTGACGGATCATCTTACCGTTGTGATTGAGGGTGATCGCCACGTCAAAACGCGCCAGCGCAATGCGCCGGATAATCTCATCAATATGATTAAATTCGGTTTTTTCGGTGCGCATAAATTTGCGCCGCGCCGGCGTGTTGTAGAAGAGATCCAGCACTTCCAGCGTGGTACCGACCGGATGCGCGGCGGGTTTTACCGTCACGTCCTGGTCGCGCCCTTCCGCGTAAGCCTGCCAGGCTTCCGGCTGTTCCGCTGTGCGGGAGGTGAGCGTTAAACGGGCGACGGAGCTGATACTCGCCAGCGCTTCGCCGCGAAAGCCGAGGCTGATAATGGCTTCCAGATCGTCGAGCGAGGCAATTTTACTGGTGGCGTGACGGGCCAGCGCCAGCGCCAGCTCGTCTTTTTTGATACCGCAGCCGTTATCGCGAATGCGGATAAGCTTCGCGCCGCCGCGTTCGATATCAATATCGATGCGGGTTGCGCCCGCATCGAGGCTGTTTTCCACCAGCTCTTTCACCACCGACGCAGGTCGCTCTACCACCTCGCCAGCGGCAATCTGGTTCGCAAGCTGCGGCGGCAGAACCTGAATCGGCATGAAGACTCCTTAGTTAATCAACGTTCCGGTTGATGCGTTGGCGCTGGCAGTCTGGGCCTGATCTTCTCTCGGGCCAGACTGGATCGGATGCGCCTGGAAGTAGTTACGCAGCCCGTTGTAAATCGCTTCCGCCAGTTTTTGCTGGTAGTCGTCGCTGGCCAGCAGGCGTTCTTCCGATGTGTTACTGATAAAGCCAGTTTCGACCAGAATCGACGGAATATCCGGCGAACGTAATACACCAAGGCTGGCGTGTTCCGGGCGACGCTTGTGGATATTGCCCACGCGCTGTAGCTGGCTTATCACATTGGTGGCGACGTCATAGCCTACGCGCTGGGAGTGACCGAACTGCAAATCCAGCACCGCCTGGCTCAGATACGGGTCGGCCTGACTGTTTGCCAGCACATCGCCCGCGCCGCCCAGCAGCTCAGATTGTTTCTCGTGCTGCTCCAGCCAGCCCGCCATTTCGCTGTTGGCGCGACGGTTAGAGAGCACCCACACGGACGCGCCGCTCGCTGAACGGCTTGGCGCGGCATCGGCGTGAATCGACACCAGGAAGTGGGCGTTTTGTTTACGCGCCACGTCTGAACGGCCCATCACCGAAATAAAGTAATCACCGTCGCGGGTCAGCACGCCTTTAAACATCGGGTCATCGTTGAGCAGCGTACGCAACTTACGGGCAATGGAAATCGTCACGTTCTTCTCGCGCGTGCCGCCAGGGCCGATAGCGCCGGGATCCTGACCACCGTGGCCCGCATCAATGGCAATAATCACTTTGTCGCCCGAGGCAACGCGCGTGCGGCTGGCCGGGCGTGAAATCGCCGTATCGGTGTTGGTCACCGCCGTGATGCGATCGTTTTGCGTCTTAAACGGATTACGCGCAGGCTCAACCGGACGCGGCGCAGGCGTCACCACCGGCGCTTCTACCTGCTTGACCACCACTGGCGCAGGAGGCGGCGGCGGTGGAGGCGGAACATCGGCATCAATGGTAAACACCACCATATAGCTCGCCCCGTTCTGCTTTTTAACCGCCTGCGTTTTACCCTTTTGCGTGAGATCGACCACCAGACGTAACGACTGATCGTCTTTGGGCGTACCGGAGTGAATCGCTTTCACCAGGTTATTGCCGCTAAAACGCAGCGGCAGCCCCTGAATTACACCCGTCTGTTTGATATCCAGCGCCACGCTGCGCGGGCCATCCTGGCTGAATGCGTACTCAGGATCACCCATAAAACTGAAGGTAATGCGCGCCTGCTGATCGCCATTTGAAACCTGAATATCGGATAACGTTGCCGCCGTTGCGCCCACGCTGAACAGCATCAGCGCCGCAGCCAGCCAACCTTTTGCGCGTAAAATCATCCCGTGATCCCTAAAATTAACCGGCAAACCGCGCCAGCAGAGACTCACCCAATGAGGAGACAGCGGTTATGCGCGCCTCACGCCCTTGCGCCTGGTAATCTAAGTGTATTTCGATATCCGGTTCAGGCAGTACACCCGCGCCCTGTTGCGGCCATTCCACCAGGCAGATGGAATCATTAGAAAAATAATCGCGGATCCCCATAAATTCGAGCTCCTCGGGATCGGCAAGACGGTACAAATCAAAATGGTAAACCATCAGTTTATCGAGGGTATACGGCTCGACCAGCGTATAAGTTGGACTTTTGACGTTGCCGCGGTGGCCCAGCGCTTGCAGGAAGCCACGGCTGAAGGTGGTTTTGCCGGCGCCGAGATCGCCGTACAGATAGATAACCGTCGCGCCATCGCAGGCTTTCGCCACGCGGTCGCCGAGGTCTAAGGTCGCCTGCTCGTCGGGTAAGGGAATCACTCGATTAATCATGGTCTACGTCAATCACATCCGGGTTAACAACACGCCGCAGCGTGGAAAAGAGATCGGTGGCCAGCATACCGCGGGTACCGAAGCGCGCCGCGAGTTCATCCGCCGCCGCACCGTGCGCGACACAGCCCGCGCAGGCAGCATCATAAAGCGAGAAGGCCTGCCCCAGCAATGCGCCAATGATACCGGAGAGCACATCGCCCATTCCGCCGCTGGCCATTCCGGCATTTCCGGCGTCAATCAGCGTTATTGCCCCCGCTTCACAGGCCACCACCGTGCCTGCGCCTTTCAGCACCACCACGCCGCCATACCGTTTTACCAGACGCTGCGCAGAAAGTAAGCGATCGGCTTCAATTTCTGACACGCGACAGTTCAGTAACCGCGCGGCTTCGCCGGGATGCGGCGTTAACACGCGATTGTGACGTTTATCGGGATTGATTGCCAGCAGGTTCAGCGCGTCGGCGTCCCAGAGCATCGGTTTATTGACGTTTTCAACCTTACGCAGCGCCTGTTTTCCCCACGCGCTTTGGCCAAGGCCAGGGCCAATAACTACCGCATCTGCCCATTGCAGACTCTCTTCAAGAATTTCAGGGGTCAGTTCATGCACCATCAACTCCGGCCTGGCGGTAATAATCGGCGCGACGTTCTCAATGCGAGTAAGCACTCGCACTAATCCAGCCCCCGCACGCAGCGCGGCTTCTCCAGTCATGCGTATCGCGCCAGCGGTACCGCGATCGCCGCCGATTATCACCAGTTTGCCGTGGTCGCCTTTATGCGACGTCGGGCGACGCGGTGGGAACCACGCGGTGAGCTGTGATGCGTCGGCACGGCTGATCTCAGTCGTCTGCGCCTCAAGCCAGCGTTCCAGACCCAGCGCATGATGATGCAAACGCCCGACGACGTCTCGCGCCTTGCCGGTTAATAAGCCAGGTTTCAGGGCAATAAACGTGAGGGTATGCTCGGCGTGGATCACCGCACCCGGCGTGGTACCGGTTTGCGCGTTCAGGCCGGAGGGAATATCGAGCGCGAAAATGGGCGCGGAATGCAGATTCGCAAGCTCTATCAGGCGAGCAATATTCTCGCGCGGCGCGCTCTGTAAGCCCGTGCCGAGCAGCGCATCGATGATAAGGTCGGTCTCTTCCGGCCACACGGTTTGCGGCGAGTGGATCACCCCGCCCGCGTTCAGCCAGGCCTCACGCGCGGCGTGGGCCTCTTCCGGCAGCGGTTTATCGCTCTCCTGCGCCAGCAGTGTGACGTTGATGCCCGCCGCCTGCGCCAGACGCGCCACTACGTAGCCATCGCCGCCGTTATTGCCGTGGCCGCAGAGAATCAGCCAGTGTGAAGCTGTCGGGTACGTGGCACGCGCCAGCGTAAACGCGGCATCGCCCGCGCGCAGCATCAGTTCAAACAGCGTCATGCCAAGGCTATCTGCCGCCTCTCTTTCTGCGCGCCGCAGGTCATCCGCAGGCCACACGGAGTGTGGTATACTTGCAGGGTTTCTCGTCAATGTATGGTCCGTCATGTCACAGCCCCTCGATCTCAATCAGTTAGCGCAACAAATTAAACAATGGGGCACCGAACTGGGCTTTCAGCAGGTGGGTATCACCGATACCGATCTCAGCGCCTCCGAGCCCAAATTACAGGCATGGCTGGACAAACAATACCACGGCGAAATGGAGTGGATGGCCCGCCACGGTATGATGCGTGCCCGCCCTCACGAGCTTCAGCCCGGCACGTTGCGCGTCATCAGCGTGCGGATGAACTATCTGCCCGCCAATGCGGCCTTTGCCAGCACCCTGAAAAATCCCGATCTCGGTTATATCAGCCGCTACGCGCTCGGGCGCGATTATCATAAGCTGCTGCGTAATCGCCTTAAAAAATTGGGCGAGTTGATTCAGGAACAGTGCGTCTCGCTGAATTTTAGACCTTTTGTTGATTCCGCGCCCATCCTTGAGCGCCCGCTCGCCGAAAAAGCCGGGATTGGCTGGACAGGTAAGCACTCACTTATCCTCAACCGCGACGCCGGATCGTTCTTTTTCCTCGGCGAGTTACTGATTGACCTGCCCCTGCCCATCGATAAACCGGTGGAGGAAGAGTGCGGACGCTGCGTCGCCTGCATGACCATCTGCCCGACCGGTGCCATCGTTGAGCCTTACACCGTCGATGCGCGCCGCTGTATCTCCTATCTCACCATTGAGCTGGAAGGTGCCATCCCGGAAGAGTTTCGCCCACTGATGGGTAACCGTATTTACGGCTGCGACGATTGCCAGCTGATTTGCCCGTGGAATCGTTTCTCGCAACTGACAGACGAAGCAGACTTCAGCCCGCGTAAGGCGCTGCACGCCCCGGAGCTAATTGAACTGTTTGCCTGGGATGAAGCATGGTTCCTGAAAGTCACTGAAGGTTCTCCGATTCGCCGCATCGGCCATCTGCGCTGGCTGCGTAATATCGCCGTTGCGCTGGGTAATGCGCCATGGAGTGAAGCGGTTATTCAGGCGCTGGAGACACGCCGAGGTGAGCACCCACTTCTCGATGAACACATAGAATGGGCGATTGCGCAGCAAATTGAGAAGCGAAATGCCTGCGTAGTCGAGGTGCAATTGCCGAAGAAACAACGCCTGGTGCGAGTGGTTGAGAAAGGATTACCGCGGGACGCGTAAAACATTCACAGGCTGTGAATAAAAATAAAAAAGCAAAGGGATTCAAAGCACACAGAGAGGTCAAGTGATCGAATTAACATTTTGAAATGTTATTTTTTCGATAATTATCAATTAGATACAAGGATACTATTCACCGTTCGAAGAATTTTGCATTCCACGAATGATGCGTGAGTCTGTGGATAACTCTGTTTACAAGAGTATTTCAGAAACGAAAAATCACCTCAGCGAATTAACTTCACTGTGGATTTCGATAAATCAGAAAGAAAATTTGGAGCGGGAAACGAGACTCGAACTCGCGACCCCGACCTTGGCAAGGTCGTGCTCTACCAACTGAGCTATTCCCGCTTGGGTGGTGCGTGCTTAGAAAGCACTTTTCAAATTTTGGAGCGGGAAACGAGACTCGAACTCGCGACCCCGACCTTGGCAAGGTCGTGCTCTACCAACTGAGCTATTCCCGCTTGGGTGGTGCATGCTTAGAAAGCATCTTTCAAATTTTGGAGCGGGAAACGAGACTCGAACTCGCGACCCCGACCTTGGCAAGGTCGTGCTCTACCAACTGAGCTATTCCCGCAAATTTGTTGCTGTCGTAACAACGATTTCTCTGTCGTTACGGGAGGCGCATTATACGAGAAATCCTTTTTGCTGCAACCCCCCCTGAAGCGTTTTTTTTGAAATATCGTTCAAGTGCTGAATAATTCATCATCCTGGTGCTTTTTACGCCGAATGGCAAGCGCCATCCGGCAAAGACGAGAATCAGAGCTTAATAAAGTTTTCGCGATAGTAGGCCAGTTCAGCCACTGACTCACGGATATCGTCCATTGCCTGGTGGGTGCCCTGCTTCTTAAAGCCGTCGAGAATTTCCGGCTTCCAGCGACGCGCCAGCTCTTTGAGCGTGCTCACGTCCAGGTAGCGATAGTGGAAGTAGGATTCCAGTTCCGGCATATACTTGAACAGGAAACGACGGTCCTGGCCGATGCTGTTACCGCAAATTGGCGATTTCCCTTCCGGAACCCACTGCTTGAGGAACTCAAGCGTGGCAAGCTCCGCCGCGCGGTCGTCAATGCGGCTTGCTTTCACGCGTTCGACCAGCCCGCTGCCGGTATGCGTGCGCACGTTCCACTCATCCATCAGCGCCAGTTGCTCATCCGACTGATGCACCGCAATCGTCGGGCCTTCAGCCAGAATGTTCAGATTCGCATCAGTTACCAGGGTGGCGATTTCGATAATGCGATCGCGCTCGGGATCGAGACCGGTCATCTCCAGATCGATCCAAATCAGGTTGTTTTCATCTGCACTCATGTTATTTTCCACCCTTATCGCGTGACTATATTCATCAAAAATAGCGTGTATCATAGAACTTTTGCCCATTATGGGCGACCAGGAGTCTGTACGATTGAGTAAAAATAAACTCTCCAAAGGTCAGCAGCGTCGCGTGTCGGCTAACCACCAGCGCCGTCTTAAAACGACTGCGGAGAAGCCCGACTACGATGACAATCTGTTTGGTGAAACCGCTGAAGGCACCGTTATCAGCCGTTTTGGCATGCATGCTGACGTTGAATCCGCCGACGGCGAGACGCACCGCTGCAACATCCGCCGCACCATTCGTTCGCTGGTTACCGGCGATCGCGTTGTCTGGCGTCCGGGAAAAGCGGCAGCCGAAGGCGTGAACGTTAAAGGCATCGTAGAAGCGGTACATGAGCGTACCTCGGTGCTGACGCGCCCGGACTTTTACGACGGCGTAAAACCGATTGCCGCCAATATCGACCAAATCGTTATCGTCTCGGCCATTCTGCCGGAACTGTCGCTGAATATTATCGACCGTTATCTCGTTGCCTGCGAAACGCTGGACGTCGAACCGATTATCGTGCTGAACAAAATCGATCTGCTGGATGACGAAAGCATGGCTTTCGTGAATGAGCAGATGGATATCTACCGCAACATTGGCTATCGCGTGCTGATGGTATCCAGCCATACACAGGATGGTTTGAAACCGCTGGAAGAGGCGTTGACCGACCGTATCAGTATTTTTGCCGGGCAGTCTGGTGTGGGTAAATCGAGCCTGCTGAATGCATTGCTGGGGCTTAACGAAGAGCGGATCCTCACCAATGATGTTTCCGATAACTCCGGTTTAGGCCAGCACACCACGACCGCCGCACGCCTGTATCACTTCCCGCATGGCGGCGATGTGATTGATTCCCCTGGCGTTCGGGAATTTGGCCTCTGGCATCTTGAGGCGGAACAAATCACCAACGGCTTTGTCGAATTCCATGATTATCTGGGTTTGTGCAAATACCGCGACTGCAAACATGACACCGATCCCGGTTGCGCCATCCGCGAAGCCGTTGAAGAAGGTAAAATTGCCGAGACGCGATTCGAAAATTATCACCGCATCCTGGAAAGTATGTCGCAGGTAAAAACGCGTAAAAACTTTTCTGATGGTGATAACTGAGAATTATGCTTTAGCGACTGACATTTATCGCGTGCGTCGTTAAAATCGCCACCTTTTCTTTTGGGACCCGCACATGATGCGGGTTCAGGAACGACACATCATGGCCTGGAGGCTACTTTGTTAAACGATCTTAAACTTTCACTGCAATACATTCTGCCTAAACTGTGGCTTACCCGCCTCGCAGGCTGGGGTGCGAGCAAGCGAGCAGGATGGCTGACCAAACTGGTTATCGATCTGTTTGTGAAATACTACAAGGTCGATATGCAAGAGGCGCAGAAACCAGATACCGCCAGCTATCGCACCTTCAACGATTTCTTTGTGCGCCCGCTGCGTGACGATGTGCGCCCGCTCAATACCGACCCGAACGTGCTGGTGATGCCTGCCGACGGTGTAATCAGTCAGTTAGGCCGTATCGAAGAAGACAAAATTTTGCAGGCTAAAGGCCACGATTACTCGCTGGAAGCCCTGCTGGCAGGCAACTACCTGATGGCAGATCTTTTCCGCAACGGGACTTTTGCCACTACCTACCTGTCGCCGCGTGACTATCACCGCGTCCATATGCCGTGCAACGGTATCCTGCGCGAAATGATCTACGTGCCGGGCGATCTCTTCTCCGTGAACCACCTGACCGCGCAGAACGTACCTAACCTGTTTGCCCGTAACGAACGCGTTATTTGCCTGTTCGACACCGAATTTGGCCCGATGGCACAGATTCTGGTCGGTGCGACCATTGTTGGCAGTATCGAAACCGTATGGGCAGGTACGATCACACCGCCGCGTGAAGGCGTGATCAAACGCTGGACCTGGCCGGCAGGCGACAGCGAAGGTTCCGTTGCTCTGCTGAAAGGCCAGGAGATGGGCCGCTTCAAACTGGGCTCCACGGTCATCAACCTCTTCGCGCCGGGCAAAGTGCAGCTAATTGAAGAGCTGAAAAGCCTCTCTGTGACGAAGCTGGGCCAACCACTGGCAGTCTCAACCGAAGCCGTTGTCGTTCCAGAGCCGGAAGTCCTGCCAGAGGAAGAAGTGGCGGCTGAAATTGAAGCCAGCCCGCTGGTCGACGATAAGAAAGACGAAAGCTAACTTCAAAAAAGGGTTCTGACGTGCGCCTGATTATCACTTTCCTGATGGCCTGGTGCCTCAGCCTGGGGGCGTACGCAGCGACGGCCCCCGACAGCAAACAGATAGCGCAGGAGCTGGAGCAGGCTAAATCCGCCAAACCAGCCCAGCCCGAAACCGTTGAAACCTTGCAGGGTGCGCTGAACGCGCTTGAGGAGCGAAAAGGCTCTCTTGAGCGCGCCACGCAGTATCAGCATGTGATCGACAACTTTCCTAAACTTTCCCAAACATTACGCTCCCAACTGAATAACCTGCGCGAAGAGCCGCGCGAGGTTCCAGAAGGTATGAGCGCTGATGCGCTAAGCCAGGAAATCCTTCAGGTCAGCAGCCAGCTACTGGAAAAAAGCCGCCTGGCGCAGCAGGAGCAGGAACGCGCGCGGGAAATCGCCGACTCCCTCAATCAGCTGCCGCAGCAGCAAACCGATGCCCGTCGCCAGTTGAATGAAGTGGAGCGCCGCGTCGGCACGCAAACGGCCAACACACCGCAGGCGCAGGCGCAAAACCTGGCGTTACAGGCCGATTCCGCACGCCTGAAGGCGCTGGTTGATGAACTGGAACTGGCACAGCTTTCGGCGAACAATCGCCAGGAGCTGTCACGCATGCGATCCGAGCTGGCGCAGAAACAGGGCGAACAGCTGGATGCGTATCTTCAGGCGCTACGCAATCAGCTCAACAGCCAGCGCCAGCGCGAAGCCGAACGGGCGCTGGAAAGCACCGAACTGCTTGCCGAAAACAGCGCGAATCTGCCCGCCGGTATTGTTAATCAGTTCAAAGATAACCGTGAGCTTTCTCAGGCGCTGAATCAACAGGCGCAGCGTATGGATCTGGTGGCCTCGCAGCAGCGTCAGGCAACGGGTCAAACCTTGCAGGTTCGTCAGGCGCTGAACACGCTGCGCGAACAGTCGCAATGGTTGGGTTCCTCTAATCTATTAGGCGAAGCGTTACGCGCGCAGGTTGCTCGCCTGCCGGAAATGCCCAAGCCCCAGCAGCTTGATACCGAAATGGCTCAGCTGCGCGTGCATCGTCTGCGCTATGAAGATTTACTCAATAAGCAGCCGCAACTGCGCCAGATCCAGCAGGCCGATGGCAAGCCGCTTACCGCCGAGCAAAATCGTATTCTGGAAGCACAGCTTCGTACACAGCGTGAACTCCTCAACTCGCTGTTGCAGGGTGGCGACACGCTGATTCTGGAGCTTACCAAGCTGAAAGTTTCCAACAGCCAACTGGAAGACGCGTTAAAAGAGGTGAATGAAGCCACCCACCGCTATCTGTTCTGGACCTCAGACGTGCGGCCTATGGACTTCAGCTGGCCGCTGGAAGTGGTGCAGGATCTGCGCCGCTTAATCTCACTGGATACCTTCAGCCAGCTAGGTAAAGCCACGGCGATGATGCTCACCAGCAAGCAGACGCTGCTACCGCTCTTTGCGGCGCTGATTCTGGTGGGCTTCAGTATCAGTTCGCGCAAACACTTTACCCGTTTTCTGGAGCGTTCCAGCGCGCGCGTTGGCAAAGTCACTCAGGATCATTTCTGGCTGACCATGCGTACCGTTTTCTGGTCGATTCTGGTGGCGTCTCCCCTGCCCGTCCTGTGGGCGACGCTGGGTTATGGCCTTCAGGAGGCCTGGCCTTATCCGCTTGCCGTGGCGATTGGCGACGGGGTAACCGCCACCGTGCCGCTGCTGTGGGTGGTGATGATCTGCGCCGCCTTTGCCCGTCCAAATGGCTTGTTCATCGTGCACTTCGGCTGGCCGCGCAACCGCGTGCTGCGGGCGATGCGTTACTATCTGATGAGTATCGGGCTTATCGTGCCGCTGATTATGGCGCTGATCATGTTCGATAATCTCAACGATCGCGAGTTTTCAGCCTCATTAGGCAGGCTGTGCTTCATCCTGATTTGCGGCGCGCTGGCGGTGGTCACGCTCAGCCTGAAACGTGCGGGCATTCCCCTCTGGCTCGATAAAGAGGGCGATGGCGATAACATGGTAAACCGTCTGCTGTGGAACCTGCTTTCCGGTGCGCCAATGGTCGCAATTCTCGCGGCAGCCGTCGGTTATCTGGCAACATCACAGGCATTGCTGGCGCGTCTGGAAACCTCGGTCGCCATCTGGTTCCTGTTACTGGTGATTTATCACGTTATCCGCCGCTGGATGCTTATTCAGCGTCGCCGTCTGGCGTTTGACCGCGCCAAGCATCGACGCGCAGAGATGCTGGCTAACCGCGCCAGAGGCGAAGAAGAGACCCACTCCACCAGCCTGGAAGGTTCGGTAGAAGCCGAAGTCAGCGAAGTCGATCTCGACACCATCAGCGCCCAGTCACTGCGGCTGGTGCGCTCAATTCTGATGCTCATTGCATTAGTTTCGGTGATTGTACTGTGGTCGGAAATTCACTCTGCTTTCGGCTTCCTGGAAAATATCTCGCTGTGGGATGTCTCCTCGACCGTGCAGGGCGTGGAAAGTATTGAGCCGATTACGCTTGGCGCGGTGCTGATTGCGATTCTGGTGTTTATCATCACTACACAACTGGTGCGCAATCTGCCCGCACTGCTGGAACTGGCGCTGCTCCAGCATCTCAATCTGACGCCTGGCACCGGCTACGCCATCACCACCATCACCAAGTATCTGTTGATGCTGTTTGGCGGGCTGATTGGCTTCTCGATGATTGGTATTGAGTGGTCGAAATTACAGTGGCTGGTTGCAGCATTGGGTGTCGGGTTAGGTTTTGGTTTACAGGAGATTTTCGCCAACTTTATCTCTGGCCTGATCATCCTGTTCGAAAAACCGATTCGAATCGGCGATACGGTCACCATTCGCGATTTAACCGGGAGCGTCACCAAAATCAACACCCGCGCCACCACCATCAGCGACTGGGACCGCAAAGAGATTATCGTGCCGAATAAGGCCTTTATCACCGAGCAGTTTATTAACTGGTCGCTGTCCGACTCGGTAACCCGCGTAGTGTTGAGCATTCCGGCGCCGTCTGACGCCGACAGCGAAGAAGTCACGCAGATCCTGCTGACCGCCGCGCAGCGCTGCTCGCTGGTGATTGATAATCCGGCCCCGGAAGCCTTCCTGGTCGACCTGCAACAGGGGATTCAAATCTTCGAACTGCGTATTTATGCCGCGGAGATGGGTCACCGAATGCCGCTACGCCACGAAATCCACCAGTTGATTCTGGCGGGCTTCCGCGAACACGGTATCGATATGCCGTTCCCACCGTTCCAGATGCGTCTGGAAAGCCTGGGTGGCAATAAAACCCCTGCGGGAAGAACGTTAACGTCCGCAGGGCGCGGACGTAAGGCGGGGAGTTTGTAGCAGTCGGTAGGGCGGGCCAGCATCACGCTCCCCGCCATTGCCTGATGCGCTTCGCTTATCAGGCCTACCGATCCTTTTGATTACTCTATCGCCAGCTCCGGCGCGCTCGCTGTCCGGCGGCGATAGTTCTCGTATATCCCCATCGCCATCAGCGAGAAGAAGATTGGCCCGCCAATCATCCACAGGGCGCTGCTCCAGTCATTCGCTTCAATCACTGGTTGGATGACGGTGAAGATGTTGGCAAACGACACGATAAGCACCACGACCGTAGTGGCAACCAGCGCAGAAGCACGCGTTTTAAAGATAACAAACGGCCTTTCCAGGTCGGTTTT
This sequence comes from Pseudocitrobacter corydidari, assembly GCF_021172065.1. Taxonomy (NCBI): domain Bacteria; kingdom Pseudomonadati; phylum Pseudomonadota; class Gammaproteobacteria; order Enterobacterales; family Enterobacteriaceae; genus Pseudocitrobacter; species Pseudocitrobacter corydidari. The sequence goes on from NZ_CP087880.1 coordinate 3,363,928, forward strand.
CGCTTTGAAGAACGGGAATGCCAGCGCCAGGAAAAGATAGGGCAGCGTCATTGAGACATTCGCCATCAGCGTTAGTTTGTTATAAAACGCAGAAGCCGTATCGCCGCCAAACGACACCAGCAGAATAAACAGACACACCAGGCCACACTGCGCCCACATCGCGGTTTCCGGCATACCGCTCGCGTTCAGGCGCGTGACGGAGGTTGGCCACAGCGCTTTTGGCGTGCCCTGCACAATGGCTTTCAGCGGCGAGTAGATCAGGGTGAAGAACGCACCGGTATACGCGAGGAACATCGACAGACCGGTAATACGCGCAAACCATACGCCAAGCGAGGTCGTTGCATCAGGCGATAAGCCCAGCGCATGCCCCAGCGTTTCGCCCAGGCTATGCATCAGCACGTAAGTAATATTACCAAGGTTGGTGGCACGGTTGCTCAGTACCGCCTGCCAGTTGGTACTCACGCCCCACAGAACGATCGCCAGCGCGTAACCGATGGAGATAACGATCGCCGCGAAGATAATGCCTTTCGCAAAGTTCTTCTCCGGGTTTTCGGTTTTATCCACCAGCCCGCCGACCGCTTCAATGCCACCGTAGGCAAAGATGGCAAAGACCACAAACGACAGCATCGCCAGGCCAGACTGATAACCCGGGTTTGGCGAGGCGACAAAGTTAACCGGCTCGGCAAAGTTGCCGCCGTTCAGCGCCAGTATCGTGATGCTTACCACCAGCAAGACCAGGTTCAGGCACATTACCGAAATCCCGCCGACAGCGGTGATTTTGGCGATTTTATTGATCCCACGCGAAGCCACAAACGTTACCAGCAGCATCCAGCATACCGCCAGAATGCCGACGGCCTGCGTGGGCGTTAAGCCAGCGAAGGACCACACCTGCGTTTGATCCGAGCCACACAAAAAGGTGGAAAACGGCACCCATACTTTCGCTGCGGTGCTCACCATCCAGACGACATAGGACGAGAACCACATAAAGGTGCCAATAAACGCGAAGCGCGGCCCTACGCTGTTATTCATCCACGAGTAGATACCGCCCTCTTCTTTACGGTACGCAGAGCCCATCTCCGCCATCATTAACGCGAAAGGGATAAAGAAGAAGAGTGCCGAGAGAATATAGAAAGGCGCGGCGCTGTAGCCCATTAAATAGAATGCCGACGGGCTATTGGCGAAGCCAAACACCGACGTAAAGATCATCAGAATAAGCCCGGTGAGGCTCATCTTTTTTAGAGACTGGTTCATCTTGCCGTTCCAAAAAGAGTCATAACGCAAATAACGTTATCCCTACGCCGACTGGCAGGGACGAAAGCGCGGATAATAACAAAAAACCAGATTATTATTGTGACAATATTGGCGGATAGCGAATGAAAGACTGTAAAAAAGAGGTGAGGCAGTTATATTAACTAAGTGACGTGAATATTACGATTTATTTAAATAACGCGCGGCTATATTTCATCAAGCATAGCCGCGCGAAGATGTCAGGCGCGATCGACCGTAAAGGCGATAACGTCGGCAATCTGCTCCGCATCCAGCGCCAGCATCACCAGACGATCGACGCCCAGCGCCACGCCGGAGCAATCAGGCAGACCGGCGGCTAAGGCGTCCAGCAGGTTCTGATCGATAGGCTGCTGCGGCAGGCCGCGCGCGGCGCGCTTGCGGTTATCCTGCTCGAAACGCTGCTGCTGTTCACGCGCGTCGGTCAGTTCATGGAAACCGTTCGCCAGCTCCATGCCTTTGAAATAGACCTCGAAACGTTCCGCCACACGGTGGTCTTCCGCGCTGATTTGCGCCAGCGACGCCTGGCTTGCCGGGAAGTGGTAAACAAAGGTCGGTCGATCTTTACCGATGTGCGGCTCTACGCCGAAAGCGAACAGCAGCTGTAACAGAGTATCTCTGTCCTCTTCTTCATCGGCGACGTTGCTGAGATCCAGCTTCGCGGCTACTTCACGCAGCAGCGTTTTGTCCGCTGAGAGTGGATCAATTTCCAGATGACGCTGGAACGCCTGCTGATAAGAGAGGCTTTCCGCCGGCTGGCACTCCAGAACCTGTTGCAGTAAATCATCCACCTCGTTGATGAGTCGGTACATATCAAAATGCGGACGATACCATTCCAGCATGGTGAATTCCGGGTTGTGATGACGCCCCATTTCTTCATTGCGGAAGCTTCTGCACAACTGGAATACCGGGCCACAGCCTGCCGCCAGCAGACGCTTCATGTGGTATTCCGGGCTGGTCATCAGATAGAGATTCACACCCTGAGAATGGCCAGGGCCCACAAAGCGAGTCTCAAACGGTACCAGATGCACATCGGTTACCGTTGCCTGGCTCATACAGGGCGTTTCCACCTCAAGCACGCCGCGGTCAGCAAAGAAACGACGAATCTCCGTCATAACAGCCGCGCGTTTTAACAGGTTGGGGATGGATGCGCTCGGCTGCCAGGTTGCCGTCTCGCTCATGGTTTTTTCTCCAGATTCAAACAAGGGCACGAAGTCTACTCGTAACCTGTCAGCGAGACAAATTTTGTGCGGAAATTATTAGCCGGGTCAGTTGGCGCAAGGGAGTAGCCAGGGGTAGTTTAGTAATTAAATTAATCAAAATTAGTGATGATTAGGGGTTATCAGACTCAAAAATAATCGAACACATCAAATTTCCCTCGGATTTCTACGGGTATACTGCTTTACCCATAAAGGAGCAGTGGAAACGTTTCCGCCATAGCGAGTCGTAATCAGGTGAACTACCTTTGCTTAGAGCTGGTGCGGAATAACAATAATCTGGAGGAATGTCGTGCAAACCTTTCAAGCCGATCTTGCCATTATAGGTGCTGGCGGAGCTGGTCTACGAGCAGCCATCGCCGCGGCGCAAGCTAATCCAAACGCCAAAATAGCTTTAATCTCAAAAGTTTATCCGATGCGCAGCCATACCGTTGCGGCTGAAGGTGGCTCCGCTGCCGTCGCGCAGGATCACGATAGCTTTGAATACCATTTTCACGACACCGTCGCCGGTGGGGACTGGCTCTGTGAACAGGATGTCGTGGACTACTTCGTCCATCACTGCCCGACAGAGATGACCCAGCTTGAGCAATGGGGCTGCCCGTGGAGCCGTCGTCCGGACGGTAGCGTCAACGTGCGCCGCTTCGGGGGAATGAAAATTGAACGTACGTGGTTCGCCGCCGATAAGACCGGCTTCCACATGCTTCACACCCTCTTCCAGACCTCTCTGCAATTCCCGCAAATTCAACGCTTCGATGAACATTTCGTCCTCGACATCCTGGTCGATGACGGTCAGGCTCGCGGCCTGGTGGCGATGAATATGATGGAAGGCACGCTGGTGCAGATCCGCGCCAACGCGGTGGTGATGGCGACCGGCGGCGCAGGCCGTGTGTATCGCTACAACACCAACGGCGGCATCGTCACCGGTGATGGTATGGGCATGGCGCTCAGCCACGGTATTCCGCTGCGTGATATGGAATTCGTTCAGTATCACCCAACCGGCCTGCCGGGCTCTGGCATCCTGATGACAGAAGGCTGCCGTGGTGAAGGCGGTATTCTGGTCAACAAAAACGGCTATCGTTATCTGCAGGATTACGGCATGGGCCCGGAAACCCCGCTGGGCGAGCCGAAAAACAAATATATGGAACTGGGTCCGCGCGACAAAGTTTCTCAGGCTTTCTGGCACGAGTGGCGTAAAGGCAACACCATCTCCACGCCGCGCGGCGATGTGGTTTACCTCGATCTGCGTCATCTGGGCGAGAAAAAACTGCTGGAACGTCTGCCGTTCATCTGCGAACTGGCGAAAGCGTACGTGGGCGTCGACCCGGTGAAAGAACCGATTCCGGTTCGTCCGACCGCGCACTACACCATGGGCGGTATCGAAACCGATCAGCAGTGTGAAACCCGCATCAAAGGGCTGTTTGCGGTGGGCGAATGTTCCTCCGTTGGCCTGCATGGCGCAAACCGTCTGGGTTCCAACTCGCTGGCTGAACTGGTGGTCTTTGGCCGCATGGCGGGCGAACAGGCAATGGAACGCGCCGCAACCGCTGGCGAAGCCAACAGCGCCGCGCTGGACGCTCAGGTTGCTGACGTTGAAAGCCGCCTGAAAGCACTGGTTAATCAGGAAGGTAGCGAAAACTGGTCGAAGATCCGCGACGAAATGGGTCTGTCGATGGAAGAAGGTTGCGGTATCTACCGTACGCCGGAACTGATGCAGAAAACCATCGATAAGCTGGCCGAGTTGCAGGAACGCTTCAAACGCGTGCGCATCACCGATACCTCCAGCGTGTTCAACACTGACCTGCTCTACACCATTGAGCTGGGCCACGGCCTGAACGTCGCCGAATGTATGGCGCACTCCGCAATGGCGCGTAAAGAGTCTCGCGGCGCGCACCAGCGTCTGGACGAAGGCTGCACCGAGCGTGATGACGTCAACTTCCTCAAGCATACGCTTGCTTTCCGCGATGCCGACGGCACCACGCGTCTGGACTACAGCGATGTGAAAATCACAACGTTGCCGCCAGCCAAGCGTGTCTACGGTGGCGAAGCTGAAGCAGCCGATAAAAAGGAGAAAGCGAATGGCTGAGATGCATAACCTGAAAATCGAAGTGGTGCGCTACAACCCGGAAGTGGACTCCGCGCCGCACAGCGAATTCTATGAAGTGCCTTATGATGAAACCACCTCGCTGCTGGATGCGTTGGGCTACATCAAAGACAACCTGGCGCCAGATCTCAGCTACCGCTGGTCCTGCCGTATGGCGATCTGCGGTTCCTGCGGCATGATGGTCAACAAGGTGCCGAAGCTGGCCTGTAAGACCTTCCTGCGCGATTACACCAAAGGCATTAAGGTTGAGGCGCTGGGCAACTTCCCGATCGAGCGCGATCTGGTTGTCGATATGACGCACTTTATCGAAAGCCTGGAAGCGATTAAGCCGTACATCATCGGCAACTCGCGTACGCCAGATCAGGGTCCGAACAACCAGACGCCTGCGCAGATGGCGAAGTATCATCAGTTCTCCGGCTGCATCAACTGCGGCCTGTGCTACGCCGCCTGCCCGCAGTTTGGCCTGAACCCTGAGTTTATCGGCCCGGCAGCGATTACGCTCGCCCACCGCTATAACGAAGACAGCCGCGATCACGGGAAGAAAGAACGTATGACGCAGTTGAACGGCCAGAATGGCGTCTGGACCTGTACCTTCGTCGGTTACTGTTCCGAAGTGTGCCCGAAACACGTCGACCCGGCAGCGGCCATTCAGCAGGGTAAAGTGGAAAGCTCGAAAGACTTTCTTATTGCTACCCTGAAACCACGCTAAGGAGTGCATTATGACGACTAAACGCAAACCCTATGTGCGGCCAATGCCGTCCACCTGGTGGAAAAATCTGCCGTTTTATCGCTTCTATATGCTGCGTGAAGGAACGGCGGTAACCGTTGTCTGGTTCAGCATTTTGCTGATTTGCGGCCTTTTTTCGCTGAAGCACGGGCCTGAGTCCTGGGCAAACTATGTCAGCTTCCTGCAAAACCCGATTGTCGTAATCCTTAACCTGATTACCCTCGCGGGCGCGCTGCTGCATACCAAAACCTGGTTTGAGCTGGCGCCGAAAGCGGCCAATATTATTGTGAAAGACGCAAAAATGGGGCCGGAGCCAATTATCAAAGGGCTCTGGGTGGTGACGATCCTCGTCACCGTGGTCGTGCTGTTTGTGGCACTATTCTGGTAAGGAGGCCAGGGTGATTAATCCAAATCCAAAACGTTCTGACGAACCGGTATTCTGGGGCCTGTTTGGCGCAGGCGGGATGTGGGGCGCAATCGTCGCGCCGGTGATTGTCCTGCTGGTTGGCATCATGCTGCCGCTGGGGCTGTATCCGGGCGATGCGCTGAGCTATGAGCGCGTGCTGGCCTTTGCACAAAGCTTTATTGGCCGTGCGTTTCTGTTCCTGATGATTGTGCTGCCGCTGTGGTGCGGTTTACACCGTATTCACCACGCGATGCACGATCTGAAAATTCACGTTCCAAGCGGAAAGTGGGTTTTCTACGGCCTGGCTGCTATTCTGACGGTTGTGACGCTGATTGGTATCGTCACCATCTGATGAAGTCCTAATGTTAATCCGGCCCGCCACTGGCGGGCCGTTTTGTATGGAAGCCTGGTCATGTTCAAAACGTCTCTCTGCGCGCTACTGCTTGGCGCCTCCTGCACCGCACTTGCCGCCCCTTACACTGAACAACAGATAACGGATATCGTTAATCGCACCATTACGCCGCTCATTAAGGAGCAGGCTATTCCCGGCATGGCCGTCGCGGTCATCTATCAGGGCAAACCGTATTACTTTACCTGGGGTGACGCTGACGTCGCGAAAAAGCAGCCCGTCACGCAACAGACGCTGTTCGAATTGGGTTCAGTCAGTAAAACCCTCACCGGCGTACTGGGCGGCGACGCTATCGCGCGTGGGGAAATTAGCCTGAATGACCCGGCGACAAAATACTGGCCAGAACTCACCGGGAAACAGTGGCAGGGCATTACGCTGCTGCATCTCGCGACTTACACCGCAGGTGGTTTACCGCTACAGGTACCGGACGACGTGACGACCGATGCTGAACTGCGTCGCTATTATCAAAACTGGCAGCCAGAATGGGCGCCGGGCACGCATCGTTTATATGCCAACGCCAGCATTGGGCTTTTTGGCGCGATGGCGGTGAAACCGTCCGGTTTGAGCTTTGAGAAGGCCATGACCGAACGCGTGTTGCAGCCGCTCAAGCTTACGCAGACGTGGGTCACCGTCCCGCCCGCCGAACAGAAACACTACGCCTGGGGATACCGCGAAGGGAAAGCCGTGCACGTCTCACCAGGCCAGCTGGATGCCGAAGCCTATGGTGTGAAATCCAGTATTCAGGATATGGCGCACTGGGTGCAGTTCAATATGAACGCCAGCAAAATCAAAGAGAAAACCCTGCGACAGGGCATTTCACTGGCGCAGTCGCGCTACTGGCAAATTGGCGAAATGTATCAGGGATTAGGCTGGGAAATGCTGAACTGGCCGGTCAACCCTGACACCATCGTCAACGGCAGCGACAGTAAAATCGCCCTCGCCGCGCTGCCAGCGAAAGCGATAACGCCGCCTGCGCCCGCCGTAAGTGCATCATGGGTGCATAAAACCGGCGCAACCGGCGGATTTGGTAGCTACGTCGCCTTTGTGCCGCAGCAAGAACTCGGCATTGTGATGCTGGCAAACAAGAACTACCCCAACCCTGCGCGCGTAGCCGCCGCGTATCAAATTCTGAATTCGCTGAAATAAGTGATTTTTGGCCTGTTTCGGCAGGCCGTTCCCACTCGATTTTCCTGCTGTCATCTACACTTAACAGAAAACCAGTAAGGAAACTCTTATGCGCATCCTGCCCGTTGTCGCCGCCGTCACCGCCGCATTTTTGGTGGTTGCCTGTAGCTCCCCGACGCCGCCAAAAGGCGTTACCGTTGTGACGCCATTTGATGCTACTCGCTACCTTGGCACATGGTACGAAATTGCCCGCTTTGATCACCGGTTTGAACGCGGGCTGGAACAAGTCACCGCCACCTATCGTCTGCGTGATGACGGCGGTCTGAACGTGACAAACAAAGGCTATAATCCGGATCGGGCCATGTGGCAGAAAACCGAGGGGAAAGCCTATTTCACCGGCGATCCAAACCGCGCGGCCCTAAAAGTGTCGTTCTTCGGCCCCTTCTACGGTGGCTATAACGTGATTGCGCTCGATAAAGAGTATCGCCACGCATTGGTTTGCGGGCCGGATCGCGACTACCTGTGGATACTCTCACGCACACCGACTATTTCAGATGAGATGAAACAGCAGATGCTGGCCGTCGCAACCCGGCAGGGATTTGATGCCAGTAAGCTCATTTGGGTGAAACAGCCCCATTAATGGGTGCTGAGTTTCAGGCCGATGATCCCCGCAACAATCAGCCCCAGGCTCGCCAGACGCATGGGGCTTGCTGATTCACCCAGCAGGAGAATACCGGTAATGGCAGCGCCAACTGCGCCAATGCCGGTCCAGACCGCATAAGCCGTACCGACCGGCAGGCTTTTCATCGCCCAGGAAAGCAACGCCATACTGATAATCATTGCTGCAATGGTGATAACGCTTGGCGTCAGGCGGCTGAATCCATGGGTGTATTTCAGGCCAACGGCCCACACCACTTCGAGTAGACCCGCAATAAGAAGAATAATCCAGGACATAACAACAGGCTCCAGAGAAATGGGGCCGTCCCCGATGAAATGAGGCGCTTACGGGTCGTCCCGCAAGGCTAGATGAAAGGGTATTTTATCAATCGTCAATACGCGGAGCAAACGGAAGGAACGGTACGGCGAAATCTCCGTACCGTTGAAAGAATAATTACTGCTGAGCTTTGGTCGCTGCGCCAGAAATGGCGCTACCGCCATCGGAAATATCCTCACCAACGCCACGCGTCGTATTACACGCTGTCAGCACAGATGAAAGCACTACCACGGTAAAAAACGCTGCAATTGTTTTCTTAATCATCATGTCGTCCTTTAATGGTCAATGTTTTATGCATGTAGCTTGTTAAGCATAGACAAATTCCCGCATTTCGACGGAAAAGAAGGACGATTTAGGAATTTTGGAAAATTAGCTGGCGGCGTGGGAAATGATGCTACCGAGATCTTTGATATCTTCACCAACACCACGGGCGGTGTTGCATCCGCTCAGCAATGCGCCGGCGACAATCAGCAGTAGAAGTGTTTTTACGGTACGAGTCATCATCCTTGCCTGAAATCATCAGGCGCAGCGCCGTGCTGCGCCCTCATTCATCCATTTATAGCATGGATTACTTCACGCGGGATACATATTCGCCAGAGCGAGTATCCACTTTGATGACTTCGCCAATCTGGACGAACAGCGGAACTTTCACCACTGCGCCAGTGGACAGAGTCGCCGGCTTGCCGCCAGTACCTGCGGTGTCGCCTTTCAGGCCTGGATCGGTTTCAACGATTTCCAGTTCAACAAAGTTCGGCGGAGTCACGGAGATAGGCTGACCGTTCCACAGGGTCACGATGCATTCAGCCTGATCCAGCAGCCATTTAGCGTTATCGCCAATCGCTTTTGCGTCAGCAGACAGCTGTTCGAAGGTTTCGTTGTTCATGAAGTGCCAGAACTCACCGTCGTTGTACAGGTAAGTCAGGTTCATATCGACAACGTCAGCACCTTCAGCGGAGTCAGTAGATTTGAAGGTTTTTTCTACACGGGTACCGGTCAGCAGGCGGCGCAGTTTAACGCGAGCGAACGCCTGGCCTTTACCTGGTTTAACGAATTCACTGGCTTCAACCGCGTACGGTTCGCCGTCCAACATGATTTTAAGACCAGCACGAAAATCGTTGCTATAGTAAGTCGCCATAAGGCCCTCTGAAATTGTGAAATGGTAGCTAAGCCACAAAATGGCGCATATTGTAACCCTAAATACCCCATCCAGAGAAGATTGGTTATCGCAACTTGCCGATGTTGTGACCGATCCGGATGAACTATTACGTCTTTTAAATGTAGACGCTGATGAAAAATTGCTCGCAGGAAGAGAAGCGAAGCGTCTTTTCCCGCTTCGCGTTCCCCGCGCGTTTATCGCCCGGATGGAAAAAGGTAACCCAAATGACCCGCTATTGCGCCAGGTTTTAACCGCGCAGGACGAGTTTATCTCCGCGCCAGGCTTCTCGACCGACCCGCTGGAAGAGCAGCACAGCGTGGTGCCAGGGCTACTGCATAAATACCGTAACCGGGCGTTGCTACTGGTGAAGGGAGGCTGTGCGGTAAACTGCCGTTACTGCTTCCGTCGCCACTTTCCGTATGCGGAAAATCAGGGCAACAAACGCAACTGGCAGGCCGCGCTCGACTACATCGCGCAGCATCCTGAGCTGGACGAAATTATTTTCTCCGGCGGCGACCCGTTGATGGCGAAAGACCATGAGCTGGAGTGGTTGATAACGCACATTGAAGCCCTTCCGCATGTTAAACGTCTGCGCATTCACAGTCGTTTGCCAATCGTTATACCGGCACGCATCACCGATGCGCTGGTTACGCGTTTCGCACAAAGTCGGCTGCAAATTCTGCTGGTGAATCACATCAACCATGCCAGAGAGATAGACGATGAATTCCGCGCGGCGATGACGCGCTTACGCCAGGCGGGTGTGACACTGTTAAATCAGAGCGTGCTGCTGCGCGGCGTGAACAACGATGCTCAAACGCTTGCTGACCTCAGTAACGCGCTTTTCGATGCGGGAGTGATGCCTTACTACCTTCACGTTCTCGATAAAGTGCAGGGCGCAGCCCACTTCCTGGTGAGCGATGACGAAGCGCGCGCGATTATGCGCGAGTTGCTGACGCTGATTTCCGGTTATATGGTGCCGAAACTGGCGCGCGAAATTGGCGGTGAGCCCAGCAAAACGCCGCTGGATCTTCAGCTTCGCCAGCATTAATTTAGCTGCCCTCTATTATGAGGGCACAATCATTCACTTTTAATATATTTATTAAAATAATAATAGTTGCTCCACAGAGATTATCTGGACATCAGTCATAGCTGTGATATTTTACTTCACCATCTGATATCACCCTAATTAATAATATATATCTATAGTTTCCGATTAAGTATTTACAAGATATATGGTTATGGAGAACCAACATGGCATTGAATATTAAAAGCGTTAATACCGGTGTTATTCGTCAGGGAAATGCCTTCGTCGCATTAGCCTTAAAAATCAAAGAGCAAAAAAACAAAGAGTCTCTCTTTTTCTTCCCTGCGCTGGTACTCAGAGATCTCCTCATCGCCCTGGAAAGCCGTCTTGCGGCGCTGCATCAGCTGCAAGGCGATGAATTGCAGAAGTATGAGAAAGCGCGAGAAAAAGCCGGTAAAAAGATGCTGGAAAACGTGCCCGCGCTTGTGGAAGAAGAATTACGCCATGCTGATGTCAATTTCCGCGTCGATGCGCTGGAACTGTCTAAAAACGGTAAAGATGAATTAACCGTTACGCTAAAACTGCATCGCGGCGAAAACGTCGAACTGACCATTAATGAATTGCAAATTGACCTGCTGGTCAAAGCAATTATTCATTCTATTAATAATGCGGGAATGAAAGAACTGGCGTTGCGTATTTCTTCACTGCTGGACTTCCTGCCGCTGTATGATGCCGATTGTCAGGAAAAAGGCAGTCTGGAATATGACTTCTACGACCAGGCGCAGTGGAAACACGATCTGTTCAGTCATTATCTGGCAGTGCTCTATCGCTTTACCGATAAAGAGGGCAAAGAGTGTTTTAGCGGCAGCATTGTTAAAACGCGTACACCATCAGGCAGTAAAGAAGCGCAGGCCATTTCTCGCCGTTTAATCGACTTCAGCCCACGGCTGAAAAAACTGGCCGGTACGCCGTGTCAGGTCTATGTCAGAACGCTAGCTGCGAATAACGGACAACAATTGACACAAGAGCAGTGTTTACGTGCGTTGTATCATTTACGCGTCCAGTCGGTGAAAACACCGGCCTGATGGCGTCGGATGGCGGCGATAATGCCGCCATCCGACAATTAGCGCCCCTGAGAAATCAGTTCGGGCACTTATAAACCTGGCCGTTCATTTCGGTATCGGTCGGCACAAAACTTGAAAGCATACCCTGAGTTGGGCTGCTGACACCGTAAATCACGTTGCCGCCCATCTCTGCCGCGTGGTTACGCAGCGCATTCGCCGCACCGCGCATCGAGCCGCCCTCTTCGCCCGTCTGACCAGAAAGCCAGTTCCCCTGTTTACCTGTTGCCGTACCTAACAGCTGGCATTCTGCGCCCGGTTTATCTTCAACGAAGCGAACATTCTGCCCACCCGCACTTAATTCGTTGCTGGAACTACAGCCAGCTAACAGCAGCGCGGCGCCAACGATCCCTGCTAAATATTTTACCTGCATGTTATTCCCCACAATCAATGAGCTGGACGCATGTCGTCCGTGTGTAAACCTTATACTAAAAAGATGACCAAAAGAAAAACCCCCGGTCATTTCTGACCAGGGGTTTCTTTGTTGCTATGGAGTATAACGCACGATTACATCATGCCGCCCATACCGCCCATGCCGCCCATACCGCCAGCAGCACCTAAATCAGGCGCGTCGCCTTTCGGCAGGTCGGTGACCATGCACTCGGTGGTGATCATCAGGCCCGCAACGGACGCCGCGTACTGCAGAGCAGAACGAGTTACTTTGGTTGGGTCCAGGATACCGAAGTCGATCATGTTGCCGTATTCTTCAGTTGCGGCGTTGTAACCGTAGTTACCTTCACCCGCTTTAACCGCGTTAGCAACAACAGACGGTTCTTCACCGGCGTTGGTCACGATTTGACGCAGCGGAGCTTCCATTGCGCGCAGCGCAACTTTGATACCCACGTTCTGGTCTTCGTTCTGAGCAGTCAGGCCAGCCAGTTTCGCTGCAACACGAACCAGCGCCACACCACCACCAGCAACCACGCCTTCTTCTACCGCCGCACGGGTCGCGTGCAGGGCATCGTCAACGCGTGCTTTTTTCTCTTTCATTTCAACTTCGGTAGCAGCACCGACTTTGATCACTGCAACGCCGCCTGCCAGTTTCGCAACGCGTTCCTGCAGTTTTTCGCGATCGTAGTCAGAGGTCGCTTCTTCGATCTGTTTGCGGATCTGAGCAACACGGCCCTGGATCGCAGACTCTTCACCCACGCCATCGATGATGGTGGTGGTGTCTTTGTTGATAACAACGCGTTTCGCCTGACCCAGATCTTCCAGGGTGGTTTTTTCCAGTTCCATACCGATCTCTTCAGAGATAACGGTACCGCCAGTCAGGGTTGCGATATCCTGCAGCATAGCTTTACGACGGTCGCCGAAGCCCGGTGCTTTAACCGCAGCCACTTTCACGATACCGCGCATGGTGTTAACCACCAGGGTCGCCAGCGCTTCGCCTTCAACGTCTTCAGCGATGATAACCAGCGGTTTGCCTGCTTTCGCAACGGCTTCCAGAACGGGCAGCATTTCGCGGATGTTGGAGATTTTTTTGTCAGCCAGCAGGATGAACGGGCTTTCCAGTTCAACAGCACCGGTGTCCGGTTTGTTGATGAAGTACGGAGACAGGTAGCCACGGTCGAACTGCATACCTTCAACCACGTCCAGCTCATCTTCCAGACCGGTACCGTCTTCAACGGTGATCACGCCTTCTTTACCGACTTTGTCCATCGCTTCAGCGATCAGTTTACCTACGGTTTCGTCGGAGTTAGCGGAGATGGTACCTACCTGAGCGATAGCTTTGGAGTCAGAGCACGGTACGGAGAGCGCTTTCAGCTCTTCAACAGCAGCCTGAACCGCTTTATCGATACCACGTTTCAGGTCCATCGGGTTCATACCCGCAGCAACAGCTTTCAGGCCTTCAGTGATGATGGACTGAGCCAGTACGGTCGCGGTGGTGGTACCGTCGCCTGCAGCGTCATTCGCTTTAGAGGCAACTTCTTTCACCATCTGCGCGCCCATATTTTCGAATTTGTCTTCCAGCTCGATTTCACGCGCTACGGAAACACCATCTTTGGTGATGGTCGGCGCACCGAAGGATTTGTCGAGAACCACGTTACGGCCTTTCGGGCCCAGGGTTACTTTAACTGCGTCTGCCAGTACGTTTACGCCGCGCAGCATTTTCACACGAGCGTCGTTACCGAATTTTACGTCTTTAGCTGCCATTATCTTTATTCCTTAAATTCGTATGTTCAGTGTCGTTCGCGGATTACGCTTCAACAATTGCCAGAATGTCGCTTTCGGACATGATCAACACTTCTTCGTTGTCGATCTTCTCAGATTTCACGCCGTAGCCATCGTTGAAAATAACGATGTCACCAACTTTAACGTCCAGCGGCTGCACAGTCCCGTTTTCCAGGATGCGACCCTTACCGACAGCGATGATTTCGCCACGAGTTGATTTTGCTGCTGCAGAACCGGTCAGAACGATGCCGCCAGCAGATTTCGTTTCAACTTCTTTACGTTTGACGATCACACGATCATGTAACGGACGAATACTCATTGATAGCTCTCCTTTGAGAAAGTCTTTATCAGTTATGGGTGACGCCGGGCCGCGATCGGTTTTCCGGCTAGTGACCAGAGAGATGGGGATGGGCCATTCCCCCTTCAAGGGGGAAGTCGAAAAAAATTTCAGAAAAAATTGCGAGTGCTGCGAAACGGCAATCTTCATCGCAAAGCAGCGTAAATTGCTTGCGTTTCAGCCAATAACGGTTGTGTTACTATCCCCTTCTTTACGAATGCCGGGACGCGGTCATGAGTGGTCTGAAACAAGAGCTGGGGTTGGCTCAGGGTGTAGGTTTACTTTCAACTTCATTGTTGGGAACCGGCGTCTTTGCGGTTCCTGCACTGGCGGCGTTAGTTGCCGGGGGCGATAGCCTGTGGGCGTGGCCCGTTTTGATTATTCTTGTCTTTCCCGTGGCCATTGTTTTCGCCATTCTGGGCCGTCACTTCCCCAGCGCAGGCGGCGTGGCGCACTTTGTCGACATGGCGTTTGGACCTCGTCTGGCGCGCGTGACCGGCTGGCTGTTCCTTTCGGTTATTCCCGTTGGTCTCCCTGCGGCGTTGCACATCGCCACCGGTTTTGGTCAGGCGCTGTTTGGCTGGCACGACAGCCAGTTGTTGCTGGCGGAGCTTGGCACGCTGGCGATTGTCTGGTGGTTGGGCTCGCGCGGGGCAAGTTCCAGCGCCAACCTGCAAACGCTGGTTGCGGTACTCATCGTGGCACTCATTGCCGCCATCTGGTGGTTTGGCGATATTCGCCTGGGCGAAATCCCCTTCCCGCCCGTCACGCAAATTGCACCCGACCATTTGTTCTCAGCGCTCTCCGTGATGTTCTGGTGCTTCGTCGGGCTGGAAGCATTCGCCCATCTGGCCTCTGAATTTAAAAATCCTGAGCGCGATTTCCCGCGCGCACTGATGATTGGCCTGCTGCTCGCGGGTACGGTTTACTGGGCCTGTACAGTGGTGGTGCTGCACTTCAACGCCTATAACAGCGAACTGGCGGCCGCCGCCTCGCTGCCCACTATCGTGGTGCAACTCTTTGGCGTTCAGGCGTTGTGGGTTGCCTGCGTGATAGGCTATCTCGCCTGCTTTGCCAGCCTGAATATTTACATTCAGAGCTTCGCGCGCCTGGTCTGGACGCAGGCGCAAAATAAGCCCCAGAGCCCGCTGTCGCGCCTGTCGAAAAAGCAGCTTCCCGTTAATGCGCTGAACGCGGTATTAGGCTGCTGCGTGATCAGCACGCTGGCGATTTTCTGGCTCGATATCAACCTTGATGCGCTGATCGTCTACGCCAACGGCATCTTTATTGTTATCTACTTGCTGTGCATGCTGGCCGGTTGCCGATTGCTGAAGGGGCGTTATAAGGCGCTGGCGGTGACGGGCGCGTTGCTTTGCGTTGTTTTGCTGGCGATGGTGGGGTGGAAGTGTTTGTATGCGGTGGTGATGCTGGCGGTATTCTGGCTGTTCCTGCCAAAAAGCAGTGGCGCGTAAACCGCGCCACTTCGGAATCGATTAGCGGTCGTCTTTGTGATCCAGACGGTCGCGCTCTTCGTCTTTACGCTGATATTCACCATCAAATGTCTGCCCGCCATCGTTGCTGGCGCTGAACCCGCCGCCCGGCATACGCGAGAAGTGCAAATGCGGCAGCAGTTTCATGGTCAGATGTTTTTGCACTGGAGGCAGCAGAAGCAGCAGGCCGAGGAAGTCAGTAAAGAACCCTGGCAGCAATAACAACAGCCCCGCCAGAATCAGTGAAACGCTTTTCACCATCTCCGCCGCCGGACTTTCTCCCGCTTCCATTTTCTGCTGCATCAGCACGAAGTTCTTGAAGCCCTGGTTACGCACCAGCGACATACCAATCACGGAAGTAAAGATGACCAAAACTAAAGTGAGCAGGACGCCAAAAACATGGGCGACCTGAATAAAAATCGATATCTCTATGTAAACATAAAGAAAAATAGCAATAAACGGTATCCAGCGCACTGGCTTCTCCTGTAAATCGCGGATGTCGTCGCATCCACGTAAAAATTTTGCTGCTGTCACCCGGTATAAATGGTGGCGACCTGTCATTTTTCAATCAGACAGGCGAGAAATTTTTGTCAGCAATGCTTAAGCGGTGACCCATTTCACAAATCAATAAATCTTATAAGAATCGCCTCACAATAAGTGATCAAGATTACTGTAATTCGCTATTATCAGCATATGATCACGGGCACCGGGTCGATTAAGGACATAATCGTCGGCCAGAAAATACGCATAACCTCGTAAATTCTGCGTATTTGGTGAATTCATTGGCAGATTGCAAAAGAAGGTTCACATGCTAAACAACATTCGTATCGAAGAAGACCTGTTAGGTACAAGGGAAGTCCCTGCGGACGCGTACTATGGCGTTCATACTCTGAGAGCGATTGAAAACTTCTACATCAGCAACAGTAAAATCAGTGATATCCCTGAGTTTGTTCGCGGTATGGTGATGGTGAAGAAAGCCGCTGCGTTGGCAAACAAAGAACTCCAGACCATTCCAAAAGGCGTTGCTAACGCGATTATTGCGGCGTGTGATGAAGTCCTGAACAACGGCAAATGCATGGATCAATTCCCGATTGACGTCTACCAGGGCGGCGCGGGCACATCCGTTAACATGAACACTAACGAAGTGCTGGCGAATATTGGCCTCGAACTGATGGGACATCAGAAAGGCGAATATCAGTATCTGAATCCGAACGATCATGTTAACAAATGTCAGTCCACTAACGACGCCTACCCAACCGGCTTCCGCATCGCGGTGTACACGTCAATCGTTAAACTGGTGGACGCGATTCATCAGTTGGGCGAAGGCTTCCAACGTAAAGCGGTAGAGTTCCAGGACATCCTGAAAATGGGTCGTACCCAGTTGCAGGATGCGGTGCCGATGACCCTCGGCCAGGAATTCCACGCATTCAACGTGCTTCTTAATGAAGAGACCAAAAACCTGCTACGTACCGCTGAACTGCTGCTGGAAGTTAACCTCGGCGCTACGGCTATCGGTACGCGCCTGAACACCCCGGACGGCTACCAGCAGTTGGCAGTGCAGAAACTGGCGGAAGTCAGCAACCTGGCGGTGGTTCCGGCGGAAGACCTGATTGAAGCGACGTCTGACTGCGGTGCTTACGTGATGGTTCACAGCTCCCTGAAACGCCTGGCTGTGAAGATGTCCAAAATCTGTAACGACCTGCGCCTGCTCTCTTCAGGCCCGCGCGCCGGTCTGAACGAAATCAACCTGCCGGAATTGCAGGCGGGCTCTTCTATCATGCCAGCGAAAGTTAACCCGGTAGTGCCAGAAGTGGTCAACCAGGTGTGCTTCAAAGTCATCGGTAACGACACCACGGTGACGATGGCTTCCGAAGCCGGTCAGTTGCAGCTGAACGTGATGGAGCCAGTGATTGGCCAGGCAATGTTTGAGTCTATCCACATCCTGACCAACGCCTGCTACAACCTGCTGGAAAAATGCGTCGATGGCATCACCGCCAACAAATCGGTTTGCGAAGGCTACGTCTACAACTCCATCGGGATTGTGACCTACCTGAACCCGTTCATTGGCCACCATAACGGTGACATCGTCGGTAAGATTTGCGCTGAAACCGGTAAGAGCGTGCGTGAAGTGGTTCTGGAGCGCGGCTTGCTCACGGAAGCTGAGCTGGACGATATCTTCTCGGCACAAAACCTGATGCACCCGGCTTACAAAGCGAAACGCTATACTGATGAAAGCGAACAGTAACAGTAGCGGTTAAGATACAAGGGGCATGTCAGCGATGACATGCCCTTTTTGCTTTTTATGATTTACCAACCTACAACATTCTAATATCAACTTGTAAACACAAGGAAGGCTAATATGTTTGGTGCAGAGCTCGTTATTGTCCTGCTTGCGATTTATCTCGGAGCAAGGCTCGGCGGTATCGGCATTGGTTTTGCCGGTGGCTTCGGCGTTCTTATCCTCACCCTTTTATTTCAAATTAATCCTGGCGCAATTCCGTTCGATGTTATTGAAATCATCATGGCGGTTATCGCAGCTATCGCGGCCATGCAGGTTGCCGGGGGGATGGATTACCTCGTGAGCCTGGCGGAGCGTATGCTGCGCCGTCATCCGAAGTACATCACCTTCCTCGCGCCGCTGGTCACCTGGTTTATGACCATTCTGGCCGGGACCGGGCATACCGCGTTCTCTACGCTGCCGGTTATCACCGAAGTGGCGAAGGAGCAGGGTATTCGCCCGTCTCGTCCGCTCTCTATCGCCGTTGTCGCGTCACAGATTGCGATCACCGCGTCCCCTATCTCCGCTGCCGTCGTTTTCTTTGCCGGTATTCTGGAGCCGATGGGCGTAAGCTATCTGACGCTGCTGGCTATCTGTATTCCGGTCACGCTGATTGCCGTCATGATCACCGCCTGCGTGTGTAACTTCCTCGGCTGCGAACTGAAAGACGACCCGGTTTATCAGGAACGTCTGGCTAAAGGTGAAGTGAAACTGCGCGGAAGCCAGGTCTTCAAACTGAAACCACATGCGAAACGCTCCGTTCTGCTGTTCCTGATAGGTATCGTTGCAGTGATGTTCTATGCCACCGCCATCAGCGACACGGTTGGCCTGATTCAGAACCCGGTACTGCCACGTAACGAAGCGATTGTGGTCTTCATGCTGACTATCGCCACGCTGATTTGCTTTACCTGCAAAATCGATACCGGTGAAATCCTCAATGCCAGCACCTTTAAATCCGGTATGAGCGCCTGCGTGTGCGTACTGGGTGTGGCATGGCTGGGTGATACTTTCGTCAAAGCGCATATCACCGATATCCAGGAAGTTGCGGGTGACCTGCTGCACAACTACCCATGGCTGCTGGCCGTGGTGCTGTTCTTCGCGGCTACTCTGCTCTACTCCCAGGCGGCAACCACTAAAGCACTGATGCCTGCGGCGCTGATGCTGGGTGTTACCCCGCTGACGGCGATTGCGTCCTTTGCTGCGGTGTCTGCGCTGTTCGTTCTGCCAACCTACCCAACCCTGCTTGCGGCGGTTGAAATGGATGACACCGGCTCAACGCGTATCGGTAAATACGTCTTTAACCACGCCTTCCTGGTGCCAGGCGTCATTGCCATCGCCCTGTGCGTCATCTTAGGTTTCATCTTCGGCGGGATCATGCTGTAAGTAAAAAACCTTAAACCCGGGCCGCTATGCGGCCCGATTCGCGCCTTCCCTCCGCCACACCGTGCTATAGTTGCCTCTTTCACCGATACGAGGTTGATGATGAGCACTACCGATGCTGTTGTTGTTCTCTGTACTGCCCCGGATGAAGCGACTGCCCAGGATTTAGCAGCCAAAGTACTGGCGGAAAAACTTGCCGCCTGCGCAACGATTATTCCCGGCGCGACGTCGCTTTATTACTGGGAAGGAAAGCTGGAGCAGGAGTACGAAGTGCAGATGGTCCTCAAAACCAATCTGACCCATCAGCAGGCGCTGCTCGATTGCCTGAAGTCTCATCACCCGTATCAGACGCCGGAATTATTGGTTTTACCCGTTACTCACGGAGACAGCGATTATCTCTCATGGCTCAACGCATCCTTACGCTGATCCTGCTGCTGTGCAGCACATCTGCCTTTGCCGGTCTGTTCGACACTCCTGGCCGCTCTAACTTTGTTCCGGCGGACCAGGCATTCGCTTTCGATTTTCAGCAGAATCAACAGGATCTCAACCTCACCTGGCAGGTAAAAGAGGGCTACTACCTCTATCGCCAGCAAATTAAAGTCGTGCCCAGTCAGGCTCAGGTATCACCGCTGACGCTGCCCGCCGGGCTGTGGCATGAAGATGAATTTTACGGCAAGAGCGAGATTTATCGTCAGCATCTGACCGTACCGGTGACGATTAACCAGGCATCTCAGGGTGCGACGCTGACGATAACCTATCAGGGCTGTGCCGACGCGGGATTCTGTTACCCACCAGAAACCCGGACCGTCCCTCTGAGCGCCGTAGCAGCGACGTCCGCCCCTGTTGAAACGTCTGCACCTGCCAGCGCGGGTTTGCCCTTCTCTGCGCTCTGGGCGCTGCTCATCGGCATAGGCATTGCGTTCACGCCCTGCGTGCTGCCGATGTATCCGTTAATCTCGGGGATCGTGCTGGGCGGTAAACAGCGCCTCTCCACGGCGCGCGCGCTACTGCTGGCGTTTATCTACGTGCAGGGGATGGCGCTGACCTATACCGCGCTGGGGCTGGTTGTCGCCGCCGCAGGTATGCAGTTCCAGGCCGCGTTGCAGCATCCGTACGTGCTGATTGGTCTCTCTGCGGTGTTTATCCTGTTGGCGCTCTCGATGTTTGGCGCGTTCTCGCTGCAACTGCCGTCGTCTGTACAGACGCGATTAACGCTGATGAGCAATCGCCAGCAGGGCGGTTCGCTGGGCGGGGTTTTCGCGATGGGCGCGATTGCCGGGCTGATCTGCTCGCCGTGCACCACCGCGCCGCTGAGCGCCATCCTGCTCTACATCGCGCAAAGTGGTAACCTTCTGTTGGGCGGCGGTACGCTTTATCTGTATGCGCTGGGGATGGGTCTGCCGCTGATTCTGGTCACCGTCTTCGGCAACCGCCTGCTACCGAAAAGTGGGCCGTGGATGGCGCATGTCAAAACGGCTTTTGGCTTTGTGATCCTCGCATTGCCGGTATTCCTGCTGGAACGCGTTATTGGCGACGTGTGGGGGCTACGTTTGTGGTCGCTGCTCGGCGTCGCATTCTTCGGCTGGGCCTTTATCACCAGCCTGGGCGCGCAAAAACCGTGGATGCGACTTGGGCAGATTATCCTGCTCGCCGCCGCGTTAATCAGCGTGCGTCCATTACAGGACTGGACCTTCGGCAACACGGCAACAGTACAGGAACGCTCGCATCTGAACTTTACTAAAGTCAGCAGCGTCGAAGAACTCACCCAGGCACTGGCGAAAGCCAAAGGTCAGCCTGTAATGTTAGACCTGTACGCCGACTGGTGCGTGGCCTGCAAAGAGTTTGAGAAATACACATTCAGCGATCCACAGGTTCAACATGCGCTGAGCAACACGGTATTGTTGCAGGCGGATGTCACCGCCAACAGTGCACAGAACGCCGCGTTGCTGAAACATTTAAACGTACTGGGCCTGCCCACCATCCTCTTTTTCGATAAAGAGGGGCAGGAACAGCCGACACAACGGGTAACCGGCTTTATGGATGCTGCTGCATTCAACGCACATTTGCGCGATCGCCAACCGTAGACAACACTTTAGACGGGAAAAACCGTTGGGAACGAAGGAGAACACCGTGCAACGTGAAGATGTCCTGGGAGAAGCCCTACATTTACTTGAGATCAGAGGGATAGCCAGCACTACGCTTGAGATGGTTGCCGAACGTGTTGATCGTCCACTCGACGAGCTAAGACGCTACTGGCCGGACAGCGAGGCGCTGCTTTATGACGCCTTACGTTATCTCAGCCAGCAGGTGGATATCTGGCGCCGTCAACTGATGCTGGATGATGAACTGACCGCTGAGCAAAAATTGCTGGCGCGCTATAACGCCCTGACGGACTGCGTCAGTAATCAGCGTTATCCGGGCTGCCTGTTTATCGCCGCCTGTACGTTTTATCCGGACCCGGACCACCCGATCCATCAACTGGCGGATCAACAGAAGCAAGCGGCATATACGTTCAGCCACGAGCTGCTGACCCAACTGGAAGTCGATGACCCGGCAATGGTGGCAAAACAGATGGAACTGGTACTGGAAGGCTGCCTGAGCCGAATGCTGGTGAATCGTAGCCAGGTGGATGTCGATACCGCGCATCGTCTGGCAGAAGATATTCTGCGCTTTGCACAGTGCCGCCAAGGCGGTGCACTGACGTAATTCGGATTTCTGGTCCTTTCGTATACGCATATAATTCCGCCAACATGGATATGTAAAAGGGAATTATATGCGCCTGCTTCACCACGCCACACTTGCCAGTCTTTTCGTTATACCATTTTTTGCCAATGCCATAAGTGGCCTTACTTTCAGCCATAAAGACTGGGAACTCGCCTGCGACAACACTGGCACCTGCCGCGCTGCGGGCTATGGTGATAACGTCAGTGCATTACTGACGCGTCGAGCGGGTATATCCCCTGATACCAGAATAGAGGTGACTTTTTCCCAACGAGAACAAGGGCAATCCCCCATCTCCACTGCCGTGCTTTTTATTAATAATCAAAAACAAAGGCCGCTTACTCCTGTTTCTGATGGCTATTTTTTGCTGGGAAGTGACATCAGGTCTGACTTTATTCGGGCATTACAACAAAATGATGTGATTGAATTTGAAGCCGACGGCGAACGTAAAATACTCTCTCTGGCAGGATCTGATGCCGTACTACTGAAAATGGATGCGTTCCAAAAACGTATTAATACTGAAAGCGCCCTGCTTAAGCCAGGAGCTGACAACAGTTTCGAAACACTCCCCGAATCTCCCATACCGCTTATCGCGACACGCCCCGTTATCTCATCGCCGAAAATGACACCATTAACGGCAATACAGCTTCAAAATATCCAGTCACAGCTTCAACTGACACCAGAGATGAACTGTAGCGGGCCGACAGAGGGGGGCAAAAACCGCTATTACGCCATTCCGGTTGATAAAAGTCATACGTTAATTCAAACAGCGTGTTTCGATATCTCCCGTTACGCCATGTGGCTAACTAACTCCACACTAACAGCCCCTCCGCAGTTGATTACCAACGATGCAAGCGGCTATGAGGATGGAGAGATAAGAAAATTTGCCGAGCCGATACAGATCTGGCGCTGGACCGGAAAAACGTTTGCATTAACCGAAGAATACCGCAGCGGTGGTCGGGGAACCTTCTCTGTTAACGGAGTCTGGACGCTGCCCACGTTCGTGAGCTATGTCCGCACGCAACAAGACATCGACAAAGATAATGCCGCGCTAAAGTCCCTTTATGATGCCATCAATAAAGAAAAAGCGATTAACCCAGAACTGAATCTGAAGAAAGTTTCCGACCAGTTTCCATTAATGGGGCAGGCTACGGATTTCTCAGTGCAAAGCATCGATGAACAAGGTAATCCATTACCCGATCAAAAACCCTCAGCAGAAATCAGTGACGATGAATGGCAGGCCTTTAAACAATCTCCTGTCGAAGGAGTTTCCGAAAATGGGCGAACTGACTATGTGTTGGTTGATTTAGATGGTGACGGAAAACGCGATCTCATTATTGACTGTTACGCTGGTGGTACGGGGCTTTTCAGTTACACGGGCGTACTAAAACGCGGAGATAAGTCGTTTTATGCGGTTAATAGCACTGACGATGAAAACGTCTACGTAGCAGGTGCGTTGTTCTCGGAACCCGGACGTGGTGCTAACCAGTGGAGCCAATGGGTACGCATAAACGGCCAGGTTTATGCGCTCTGGTATAACGGCCAGTTTGGCGAAGATAACCTTTATCTACTGCGGCCTTTTAGCAACGAAGAAAAAGTTCCTGCTGTGACGATTCGTTATCGCTATGCATTAGAAATAATGAAAGCCGACAGCAAAGAACTCCCGGCAATCAGTGATACAGACCGCAAAGGCCTGTTGAAATCTCTCGCCCGGATGCAGGACCATCTCATTAAAGATATGCCCTCAAATCAACCTCCTGCTGCTATATGCCCAATTCCACCAAACACGTCTGCCGCAGATGCTGATAACTACCGCTTTGGAGAGCCACTGCATTACACCTTTGAACGTGTTGCCGTCATTCCTGTCTGGTTGAATAACAACTGTTACATAGGCACCGTTGCCAGCCATCACGGTTACTACCAAAAAGGTGTAGATGCAGAAATAATTATCAACTCCCCGAGACAAGAAGACAGTTTTATCCCAGGCTATTCGCTTACAGGTAAACGGCATGTCACCGCCATCCAAAGCGGCTGGAAACAGCGGGAAGGTGATATGGGAGTGATGTAATTTTCCACAATAATGGTCCAGAACTGCACAAACTGCCGCAAAGATAAGCAACTAGACAGCGAAACGTGAAATTGAGTTGACGAGATGTGCAGATTACGGTTTAATGCGCCCCGTTGCCCGGATAGCTCAGTCGGTAGAGCAGGGGATTGAAAATCCCCGTGTCCTTGGTTCGATTCCGAGTCCGGGCACCACTATTTAAAGAACCCAGCCTATGGCTGGGTTTTTGCTTTTCTGGGGTTTGTACACCACTCTTCCTGCTTTCCAGCCTTTCCGTTTTTAAATCATTGCTGTAATCCACGAGACGCGTTTTAATCAGTTGGGTGTTGTTCTGGGGCAGGTATCGTTAAAATGTCGTCAGGAAGAGGTTATGCGCGCTGTGTTGCCCGGTGGCGCTTGCGCTTACCGGGCCTACGGGTTCGTGCCATTCGGTGGGGGAGGTTATTCTTTTGTAGGCCGGATAAGGCGCAGCCGCCATCCGGCGTTGTTTTTCGCTCCAGCGCAAAAAGGCCATCCTTTCGGATGGCCTTCTGCTTTATTTGATGCCTGGCAGTTTATGGCGGGCGTCCTGCCCGCCACCCTTCGGGCCGTTGCTTCGCAACGTTCAAATCCGCTCCCGGCGGATTTGTCCTACTCGGGAGAGCGTTCACCGACAAACAACAGATAAAACAAAAGGCCCAGTCTTTCGACTGAGCCTTTCGTTTTATTTGATGCCTGGCAGTTCCCTACTCTCGCATGGGGAGACCCCACACTACCATCGGCGCTACGGCGTTTCACTTCTGAGTTCGGCATGGGGTCAGGTGGGACCACCGCGCTAGTGCCGCCAGGCAAATTCTGTTTATTAACCCGCTTATCGCCGGTCAATTTAATCTGTTATCAAGCTGAAACTGATGTCTGTCTTCCGCCAAAACATCTTCGGCGTTGTAAGGTTAAGCCTCACGGTTCATTAGTACTGGTTAGCTCAATGCATCGCTGCACTTACACACCCAGCCTATCAACGTCGTCGTCTTCAACGTTCCTTCAGGACTCTTAAAGAGTCAGGGAGAACTCATCTCGGGGCAAGTTTCGTGCTTAGATGCTTTCAGCACTTATCTCTTCCGCATGTAGCTACCGGGCAATGCCATTGGCATGACAACCCGAACACCAGTGATGCGTCCACTCCGGTCCTCTCGTACTAGGAGCAGCCCCCCTCAATTCTCCAGCGCCCACGGCAGATAGGGACCGAACTGTCTCACGACGTTCTAAACCCAGCTCGCGTACCACTTTAAATGGCGAACAGCCATACCCTTGGGACCTACTTCAGCCCCAGGATGTGATGAGCCGACATCGAGGTGCCAAACACCGCCGTCGATATGAACTCTTGGGCGGTATCAGCCTGTTATCCCCGGAGTACCTTTTATCCGTTGAGCGATGGCCCTTCCATTCAGAACCACCGGATCACTATGACCTGCTTTCGCACCTGCTCGCGCCGTCACGCTCGCAGTCAAGCTAGCTTATGCCATTGCACTAACCTCCTGATGTCCGACCAGGATTAGCTAACCTTCGTGCTCCTCCGTTACTCTTTGGGAGGAGACCGCCCCAGTCAAACTACCCACCAGACACTGTCCGCAACCCGGATCACGGGTCTACGTTAGAACATCAAACATTAAAGGGTGGTATTTCAAGGTTGGCTCCATGCAGACTGGCGTCCACACTTCAAAGCCTCCCACCTATCCTACACATCAAGGCTCAATGTTCAGTGTCAAGCTATAGTAAAGGTTCACGGGGTCTTTCCGTCTTGCCGCGGGTACACTGCATCTTCACAGCGAGTTCAATTTCACTGAGTCTCGGGTGGAGACAGCCTGGCCATCATTACGCCATTCGTGCAGGTCGGAACTTACCCGACAAGGAATTTCGCTACCTTAGGACCGTTATAGTTACGGCCGCCGTTTACCGGGGCTTCGATCAAGAGCTTCGCGTTGCCGCTAACCCCATCAATTAACCTTCCGGCACCGGGCAGGCGTCACACCGTATACGTCCACTTTCGTGTTTGCACAGTGCTGTGTTTTTAATAAACAGTTGCAGCCAGCTGGTATCTTCGACTGATTTCAGCTCCATGAGTAAATCACTTCACCTACATATCAGCGTGCCTTCTCCCGAAGTTACGGCACCATTTTGCCTAGTTCCTTCACCCGAGTTCTCTCAAGCGCCTTGGTATTCTCTACCTGACCACCTGTGTCGGTTTGGGGTACGATTCAATGTTACCTATAGCTTAGAGGCTTTTCCTGGAAGCAGGGCATTTGTTACTTCAGCACCGTAGTGCCTCGTCATCACGTCTCAGTGTTAACAGAAGTCCGGATTTACCTAAACTTCCCACCTACACGCTTAAACCGGGACAACCGTCGCCCGGCCAACATAGCCTTCTCCGTCCCCCCTTCGCAGTAACACCAAGTACAGGAATATTAACCTGTTTCCCATCGACTACGCCTTTCGGCCTCGCCTTAGGGGTCGACTCACCCTGCCCCGATTAACGTTGGACAGGAACCCTTGGTCTTCCGGCGAGCGGGCTTTTCACCCGCTTTATCGTTACTTATGTCAGCATTCGCACTTCTGATACCTCCAGCATGCCTCACGACACACCTTCAACGGCTTACAGAACGCTCCCCTACCCAACAACACTTAGTGTCGCTGCCGCAGCTTCGGTGCACAGTTTAGCCCCGTTACATCTTCCGCGCAGGCCGACTCGACCAGTGAGCTATTACGCTTTCTTTAAATGATGGCTGCTTCTAAGCCAACATCCTGGCTGTCTGAGCCTTCCCACATCGTTTCCCACTTAACTGTGACTTTGGGACCTTAGCTGGCGGTCTGGGTTGTTTCCCTCTTCACGACGGACGTTAGCACCCGCCGTGTGTCTCCCGTGATAACATTCTTCGGTATTCGTAGTTTGCATCGGGTTGGTAAGTCGGGATGACCCCCTAGCCGAAACAGTGCTCTACCCCCGAAGATGAGTTCACGAGGCGCTACCTAAATAGCTTTCGGGGAGAACCAGCTATCTCCCGGTTTGATTGGCCTTTCACCCCCAGCCACAAGTCATCCGCTAATTTTTCAACATTAGTCGGTTCGGTCCTCCAGTTAGTGTTACCCAACCTTCAACCTGCCCATGGCTAGATCACCGGGTTTCGGGTCTATACCCTGCAACTTAACGCCCAGTTAAGACTCGGTTTCCCTTCGGCTCCCCTATTCGGTTAACCTTGCTACAGAATATAAGTCGCTGACCCATTATACAAAAGGTACGCAGTCACCTAACAAGTAGGCTCCCACTGCTTGTACGTACACGGTTTCAGGTTCTTTTTCACTCCCCTCGCCGGGGTTCTTTTCGCCTTTCCCTCACGGTACTGGTTCACTATCGGTCAGTCAGGAGTATTTAGCCTTGGAGGATGGTCCCCCCATATTCAGACAGGATACCACGTGTCCCGCCCTACTCTTCGAGTTCACAACATGTGCATTTTGGTGTACGGGACTTTCACCCTGTATCGTGCGACTTTCCAGACGCTTCCACTAACACACATGCTGATTCAGACTCTGGGCTGCTCCCCGTTCGCTCGCCGCTACTGGGGGAATCTCGGTTGATTTCTTTTCCTCGGGGTACTTAGATGTTTCAGTTCCCCCGGTTCGCTTCATTACGCTATGTATTCACGTAATGATAGTGTGACGAATCACACTGGGTTTCCCCATTCGGAAATCGCCGGTTATAACGGTTCATATCACCTTACCGACGCTTATCGCAGATTAGCACGTCCTTCATCGCCTCTGACTGCCAGGGCATCCACCGTGTACGCTTAGTCGCTTAACCTCACAACCCGAAGATGTTTCGTAAAACACCATCGTGTTGCGAAAATTTGAGAGACTCGAACACACTTAAATAGTGTGTCGTTTCAATTTTCAGCTTGATCCAGATTTTTAAAGAGCAAATATCTCAAACAAGACTTAACAGTCTGTTTTGAGATATGACGGTCGGCGACTTTCACTCACACATACCAGCAAGTGGCGTCCCCTAGGGGATTCGAACCCCTGTTACCGCCGTGAAAGGGCGGTGTCCTGGGCCTCTAGACGAAGGGGACACTGAAGTCTCAATCGCAAGA
This sequence comes from Pseudocitrobacter corydidari, assembly GCF_021172065.1. Taxonomy (NCBI): domain Bacteria; kingdom Pseudomonadati; phylum Pseudomonadota; class Gammaproteobacteria; order Enterobacterales; family Enterobacteriaceae; genus Pseudocitrobacter; species Pseudocitrobacter corydidari. Next base: position 3,392,056 of record NZ_CP087880.1, read on the forward strand.
CGCCTTGCTATTTACTTTTCATCAGACAATCTGTGTGGACACTTCAAGGAACGGTTCTTTAAGGTAAGGAGGTGATCCAACCGCAGGTTCCCCTACGGTTACCTTGTTACGACTTCACCCCAGTCATGAATCACAAAGTGGTAAGCGCCCTCCCGAAGGTTAAGCTACCTACTTCTTTTGCAACCCACTCCCATGGTGTGACGGGCGGTGTGTACAAGGCCCGGGAACGTATTCACCGTAGCATTCTGATCTACGATTACTAGCGATTCCGACTTCATGGAGTCGAGTTGCAGACTCCAATCCGGACTACGACATACTTTATGAGGTCCGCTTGCTCTCGCGAGGTCGCTTCTCTTTGTATATGCCATTGTAGCACGTGTGTAGCCCTACTCGTAAGGGCCATGATGACTTGACGTCATCCCCACCTTCCTCCAGTTTATCACTGGCAGTCTCCTTTGAGTTCCCGGCCTAACCGCTGGCAACAAAGGATAAGGGTTGCGCTCGTTGCGGGACTTAACCCAACATTTCACAACACGAGCTGACGACAGCCATGCAGCACCTGTCTCACGGTTCCCGAAGGCACCAAAGCATCTCTGCTAAGTTCCGTGGATGTCAAGAGTAGGTAAGGTTCTTCGCGTTGCATCGAATTAAACCACATGCTCCACCGCTTGTGCGGGCCCCCGTCAATTCATTTGAGTTTTAACCTTGCGGCCGTACTCCCCAGGCGGTCGACTTAACGCGTTAGCTCCGGAAGCCACGCCTCAAGGGCACAACCTCCAAGTCGACATCGTTTACAGCGTGGACTACCAGGGTATCTAATCCTGTTTGCTCCCCACGCTTTCGCACCTGAGCGTCAGTCTTCGTCCAGGGGGCCGCCTTCGCCACCGGTATTCCTCCAGATCTCTACGCATTTCACCGCTACACCTGGAATTCTACCCCCCTCTACGAGACTCAAGCTTGCCAGTTTCAAATGCAGTTCCCAGGTTGAGCCCGGGGATTTCACATCTGACTTAACAAACCGCCTGCGTGCGCTTTACGCCCAGTAATTCCGATTAACGCTTGCACCCTCCGTATTACCGCGGCTGCTGGCACGGAGTTAGCCGGTGCTTCTTCTGCGAGTAACGTCAATTGCTGTGGTTATTAACCACAACACCTTCCTCCTCGCTGAAAGTACTTTACAACCCGAAGGCCTTCTTCATACACGCGGCATGGCTGCATCAGGCTTGCGCCCATTGTGCAATATTCCCCACTGCTGCCTCCCGTAGGAGTCTGGACCGTGTCTCAGTTCCAGTGTGGCTGGTCATCCTCTCAGACCAGCTAGGGATCGTCGCCTAGGTGAGCCGTTACCCCACCTACTAGCTAATCCCATCTGGGCACATCCGATGGCAAGAGGCCCGAAGGTCCCCCTCTTTGGTCTTGCGACGTTATGCGGTATTAGCTACCGTTTCCAGTAGTTATCCCCCTCCATCAGGCAGTTTCCCAGACATTACTCACCCGTCCGCCACTCGTCAGCAAAGCAGCAAGCTGCTTTCTGTTACCGTTCGACTTGCATGTGTTAGGCCTGCCGCCAGCGTTCAATCTGAGCCATGATCAAACTCTTCAATTTAAGTTTGATGCTCGTGAATTAAACTTCGTAATGAATTACGTGTTCACTCAGAGACTTGGTATTCATTTATCGTCTTGCGACGTTAAGAATCCGTATCATTGAGTGCCCACACAGATTGTCTGATAAATTGTTAAAGAGCAGTGCAACGCGGCGTGAAGCTCACCGTTGCGAGGTGCGCATAATACGCTTTCCTCTTTCAGAGTCAACCCTGAATTTCAGGATTTTTCTCTTCAACCGAAGCGGCTGTTTGTGTGAAGTGATTCACATCTGCCGTGTCAGTGGGAGCGCATTATAGGGAGTTCTCGTGAGGCTGCAACCCTAAATATGCGGTAATTTTACCGACTGCTGAAATCCACAGCAAAACCCCGTTTTATACCAATTTACACACAGAGTTATCCACAGAAGGGAGAGTTTTCTTGTCGTTCGGTCTCCGCTTATGCGATCGTTATGCGATAAAAGAGATCCTTTTCGTACTCTATATAGAAGAAACCCAACCTCGTGGTTGGGCTTTGCGTTTCGGGATCGCTGGGCTAGAGCAAGATCTCATCCTCATTAAGCAGATTCTCCAGGCTGTCCAGCTCCTGGCGCAATAGACTTCGGTTCGATAACTTGTTCTGCGCCGCAACCGGCAGGTCCGTGATACTGAGAATGCCTTTACTGGTCAGTACATAGATCAAGTCTTCCAGCACGCGAACCAGTTCAAGATCGCTTTTTTGCAGCCCGGCAAGCAGCGCCTTCTGATGGTTTTCCCAGTGAGTGATTTCAAGCGTGGCTTGTTCAGATTCTCCAGTCATTCCTTCAAACGGTTGAGTATCTACCCGCACCAGTGTTCCCCGGGGATTACGTTGTAAGTAATACATCTTATCTCCTGAAAGAGTAGCGCCACGTGAGTAACGTGGCGCTGGGTCGGGTTAGATAACGATACTGCTATTGTCGGGATCGGTCAGTAAGCTACTTATGACCATCGCGCTGTGGTTTTCAACAGTGATGCTCATCGTCGCACCACTATTTTGCATCTGCCCCACAGTATTGATTTCAATTAAAGCGTTCCCTTTGCCATCATCACTGACCCTAATGTAGTCGGCGAGATTATCAATGCTATCACCCAGAAGATCACTCAGGTCGATACGATCCCCTTGCTCAATATTAAAGTCTTTAATAATGTCATGACCATCATCACCTTTAAGCCAGGTGAAAATGTCACTGCCAGAGCCTCCGGTCAAAGTATCGTTGCCAGTGCCTCCAAAAAGCGTGTCATTGCCCTCTCCTCCCTGAAGGATATCATCACCACCACCGCCAAAAATAAGATCATTTCCCGCACCACCAACAAGAATATCATTGCCATCGCTTATGCTGGAGGTATTAAACTCATGGCTATTCTCAGTAATATATTTTTGAATCTGCTCAAGCGTGACAGTGCTTTCTCCCATTTTACCGGCAACATAATCAACAAAACTCGCGTAATCGTTAGCCCCATCACCAAGAATAATATCATCGCCAGAGCCGCCATATAATGTGTCGTCACCCTCCCCGCCAACTAAGACATCATTGCCACCGCCACCATAAAGGATATCGTTACCGCGCCCCCCAAACAAAACATCATCGCCACCATCATCACGTGATATATCGAATAATTCAGGGTGTTCAGAAATATATTGGTGTATATGGGATGTGGTCAGTGAGCCGGAAGATATACCCACTTCTGCCGAGATAAATTCTTTTATTGCACCAAAACCGTTACCACTGATGCCCTTAAATTCTACCGTATCGCCAAACAGAATGTCGTTTCCTGATTGACCATGCACGATATCTTCAGCCCCAGGTAAGCGGACATCATCCTTACCTAAAATGGCTTCAGCGAGCTCATCAGCGCTTATGCCTGCCTGGACATTACCATTAGAGTCATAATCGATAAGATCACTAGCATCAATCCCCTTATTGATACCAATAGCTTCAACTGTCCCGCAAACCCCGAGTAATAATGCAAAAGATTGCTGAGAGCCGCCAATAACGTTTGAATTGGTCGAACTGTTAGCATTCCCGTCACCAAATGTTCCGGAAATCTTGTATCCTCCGCTGCCATCTGAGACTACTTTCCCTATAACATTTTTGGAGTTGTTTCCGGTAGACCACTCATAAACATTGCCATCTTTATCAATAACTTCACGAGAACGATTGTTAATTTCCATATAAACGGAAGTACCCGCCGTGTAATTGATGCTAGTTATATCAAGATAAACTGTGCTGTTCGCACGGGAGTCCACATCGATTACCGTAAGTCCTGTATTATGGATAGTAGGCTTACCGTCAGTAATGAAATAGGTCAGGTTCTTGCTACTTTCCGTGCTTACATTAGAAAACCATTCGGCCGCACTCTCGAAAGCAGCACCGTAGTTTGTACTACCGCCACTGCTCATTTTGCTCATCTGGGTAAAAAGATCATTCAAAGTCTGGTTTCTTTCTGACTCAGACATATTCGGGGAAAAAGTAACGTCATAGGCAAACTGCACCTTTGCATCAAAATCAACCAATAAGATATTCAGTGTACCGGAACTAGCATTTGCCGTACCGCTCGCGAGCGTACTGAAGACAGTTTTTAATGAATTAATAATCGCACTGATATCAGTTTTACTTACGCTACCAGAAGTATCAACCAAGAAAGCAATATTGTAGTCCTGCCCCGGTTGCGGTTGTAAGCCTTCAATATCACTGATTATCACATTACTTGCCCCGTCTTCCGCAGTGATATTATCATCTCCAGAGGTGCCTAATTTATCCCTCACAGTTTCAACATCAACAGTACGATCTGCATATGCAGATGCTGTATTACCTGCAATATCGGAGATAGTGATATTAGCTTGAACCGTTGGGTCATTAACCAACTCTGCAGTGTTGACTTTCAGTTCCCAAACTAATTTTCCCCCAACCTCCGTCAAGGCCACGTTTTCGTACGTTTTCCCATTAACAATGAGTGTAATTGTATCCGCTGCAGTGGCCTCACCTGTAACATATCCAGTAATTGTTGTGGTTGGCTCATTTTGTCCTTGCCAATGATTGGTCTCCGCAGTACTCAAGAAGTCATCACCAGTAATGGGATCAATAATAATGTTGACGACAGGTAGGGTCGTATCGCGGATCACCCCCGTGCTGTCCGTCCCGTCGTCGGCGTTACCTGCCCGGTCATACCCCACCACGCTGGCCTCCACCTTCGTGCCATCCTGCAGCAGCACGGTCGGCACCTTCACTGACCAGGTCAGATCCGCATTCACCGTCGCCGTAAAGGTCTGGTCACCGATGGTTATCTGCACCTCATCCCAGCGCACCACGTCTTTTCCTGTCACCGTCCCGGTCAGCAGCGTCTCATCCATCTCGCTTTCTGCCTGGTTGATATAGCCATCGCCGGTCACCGCATCGATATCAAGGGTCACTTCCGGCCCGGTCACATCGCGGATCACCCCCGTGCTGTCCGTCCCGTCGTCGGCGTTACCTGCCCGGTCATACCCCACCACGCTGGCCTCCACCTTCGTGCCGTCCTGCAGCAGCACGGTCGGCACCTTCACTGACCAGGTCAGATCCGCATTCACCGTCGCCGTAAAGGTCTGGTCACCGATGGTTATCTGCACCTCATCCCAGCGCACCACGTCTTTTCCTGTCACCGTCCCGGTCAGCAGCGTCTCATCCATCTCGCTTTCTGCCTGGTTGATATAGCCATCGCCGGTCACCGCATCGATATCAAGGGTCACTTCCGGCCCGGTCACATCGCGGATCACTCCCGTGCTGTCCGTCCCGTCGTCGGCGTTACCTGCCCGGTCATACCCCACCACGCTGGCCTCCACCTTCGTGCCATCCTGCAGCAGCACGGTCGGCACCTTCACTGACCAGGTCAGATCCGCATTCACCGTCGCCGTAAAGGTCTGGTCACCGATGGTTATCTGCACCTCATCCCAGCGCACCACGTCTTTCCCTGTCACCGTCCCGGTCAGCAGCGTCTCATCCATCTCGCTTTCTGCCTGGTTGATATAGCCATCGCCGGTCACCGCATCGATATCAAGGGTCACTTCCGGCCCGGTCACATCGCGGATCACTCCCGTGCTGTCCGTCCCGTCGTCGGCGTTACCTGCCCGGTCATACCCCACCACGCTGGCCTCCACCTTCGTGCCATCCTGCAGCAGCACGGTCGGCACCTTCACTGACCAGGTCAGATCCGCATTCACCGTCGCCGTAAAGGTCTGGTCACCGATGGTTATCTGCACCTCATCCCAGCGCACCACGTCTTTCCCTGTCACCGTCCCGGTCAGCAGCGTCTCATCCATCTCGCTTTCTGCCTGGTTGATATAGCCATCGCCGGTCACCGCATCGATATCAAGGGTCACTTCCGGCCCGGTCACATCGCGGATCACTCCCGTGCTGTCCGTCCCGTCGTCGGCGTTACCTGCCCGGTCATACCCCACCACGCTGGCCTCCACCTTCGTGCCATCCTGCAGCAGCACGGTCGGCACCTTCACTGACCAGGTCAGATCCGCATTCACCGTCGCCGTAAAGGTCTGGTCACCGATGGTTATCTGCACCTCATCCCAGCGCACCACGTCTTTCCCTGTCACCGTCCCGGTCAGCAGCGTCTCATCCATCTCGCTTTCTGCCTGGTTGATATAGCCATCGCCGGTCACCGCATCGATATCAAGGGTCACTTCCGGCCCGGTCACATCGCGGATCACTCCCGTGCTGTCCGTCCCGTCGTCGGCGTTACCTGCCCGGTCATACCCCACCACGCTGGCCTCCACCTTCGTGCCATCCTGCAGCAGCACGGTCGGCACCTTCACTGACCAGGTCAGATCCGCATTCACCGTCGCCGTAAAGGTCTGGTCACCGATGGTTATCTGCACCTCATCCCAGCGCACCACGTCTTTCCCTGTCACCGTCCCGGTCAGCAGCGTCTCATCCATCTCGCTTTCTGCCTGGTTGATATAGCCATCGCCGGTCACCGCATCGATATCAAGGGTCACTTCCGGCCCGGTCACATCGCGGATCACCCCCGTGCTGTCCGTCCCGTCGTCGGCGTTACCTGCCCGGTCATACCCCACCACGCTGGCCTCCACCTTCGTGCCATCCTGCAGCAGCACGGTCGGCACCTTCACTGACCAGGTCAGATCCGCATTCACCGTCGCCGTAAAGGTCTGGTCACCGATGGTTATCTGCACCTCATCCCAGCGCACCACGTCTTTCCCTGTCACCGTCCCGGTCAGCAGCGTCTCATCCATCTCGCTTTCTGCCTGGTTGATATAGCCATCGCCGGTCACCGCATCGATATCAAGGGTCACTTCCGGCCCGGTCACATCGCGGATCACCCCCGTGCTGTCCGTCCCGTCGTCGGCGTTACCTGCCCGGTCATACCCCACCACGCTGGCCTCCACCTTCGTGCCATCCTGCAGCAGCCCGGTCGGCACCTTCACTGACCAGGTCAGATCCGCATTCACCGTCGCCGTAAAGGTCTGGTCACCGATGGTTATCTGCACCTCATCCCAGCGCACCACGTCTTTCCCTGTCACCGTCCCGGTCAGCAGCGTCTCATCCATCTCGCTTTCTGCCTGGTTGATATAGCCATCGCCGGTCACCGCATCGATATCAAGGGTCACTTCCGGCCCGGTCACATCGCGGATCACTCCCGTGCTGTCCGTCCCGTCGTCGGCGTTACCTGCCCGGTCATACCCCACCACGCTGGCCTCCACCTTCGTGCCATCCTGCAGCAGCCCGGTCGGCACCTTCACTGACCAGGTCAGATCCGCATTCACCGTCGCCGTAAAGGTCTGGTCACCGATGGTTATCTGCACCTCATCCCAGCGCACCACGTCTTTCCCTGTCACCGTCCCGGTCAGCAGCGTCTCATCCATCTCGCTTTCTGCCTGGTTGATATAGCCATCGCCGGTCACCGCATCGATATCAAGGGTCACTTCCGGCCCGGTCACATCGCGGATCACCCCCGTGCTGTCCGTCCCGTCGTCGGCGTTACCTGCCCGGTCATACCCCACCACGCTGGCCTCCACCTTCGTGCCATCCTGCAGCAGCCCGGTCGGCACCTTCACTGACCAGGTCAGATCCGCATTCACCGTCGCCGTAAAGGTCTGGTCACCGATGGTTATCTGCACCTCATCCCAGCGCACCACGTCTTTCCCTGTCACCGTCCCGGTCAGCAGCGTCTCATCCATCTCGCTTTCTGCCTGGTTGATATAGCCATCGCCGGTCACCGCATCGATATCAAGGGTCACTTCCGGCCCATTGATATCAAAAGTTACCTTCGTCATATCCTTCGCGCTTGCCTCGTTCCCGGCGTCATCCCTGATGGTGATGCTCCCGTTCACTTCCGGATCCGCCAGCAGGTCGCTGGTTTTCACCTCCGTGCTCCACGTCAGGTCCTCACGAACCACAGCCTCATACGGATTACCGTTCACTTCCAAATGCACCACATCGCCCGCTTTCGCGTCGCCGCCCACGGTGCCGCTGACGGTGGTGTTCTCCGCCTTCGCTTCCCCGGCGTTGATCCAGCCGTCACCCGCAATCACGTCAATATCCAGCGTCACGCTGATATCCATGTCCACTTTCACCGGCTCAACCGCTGTGGCGGTCGCCTCGTTCCCGGCTTGATCAGTAATGGTAATGGTGCTGTTCACTTCCGGGTCTGCCAGCAGGTCCGCAGTTTTGACCTCGGTGCTCCACGTCAGGTCCTCACGAACTACAGCCTCATACTGATTACCGTTCACTTCCAGATTCACCACGTCGCCCGCTTTGGCATCCCCGCCCACGGTGCCGGAAATTACTGTGTTCTCTGCCTTCGCCTCTTCAGCGTTAATCCAGCCATCGCCACCAATCGTATCAATCGTGACCTCAACGCTCAGCGCCGCCTGCCCAACGCTACTCTGCGCACTCGCCGTGGCTTCATTACCGTTGTCATCGCGCGTGGTGACGCTGGCCTGCACATCGCCCGAGGCAAGCAGGTCGCTGGTATTCACATTCACTGACCAATTGCCATCTGCCTGCACGATGGTCTGATAATGATGGCCATTGACCGTCACCGTGACCACATCACCAGGGCGAACGTCGTGCCCCGTCTTACCACTGACAGCAGTGGTTTCCTGCATTGCTTCACGCATATTAATAATATTGTCGCCGGCGATGGCATCAATGGTAATACTGGCTTCAGGAAGGACTGGGGGAACGGGAGGCTCTGGCGTAATAATGGGGTCATCATCGGTATCGTTGACGTCCTGGTCTGTTTCCAGCAACGTCTCCTCTTCCAGCGGCCCCGGGAACGTGGCGTCAATGCCGTCCGTGGGGTATCCCGCCGTGGGGTCGAGGATTTGCCCGGTCAGGTCCAGCACGACGTGCGTATGCCCCTCACCACCGTCCCCCGCCTCACCCGTCGCTGAGGAGGTAACCGGGTTACCCGCAGCGGTAGCTTCAAGCACCTGTGAGGGGTCAGCACCTTCCGCAATCGCCTGTTGGGCAGCCGCTAAATCCTGCGGCGGCGAGCTCTCTGCTGATGTCGTTACCGTGGTGTCATCACCCCAATGGCTTGCCCTGCCAAGATCCAGATTTTTACCATTCGGCAAGGTCACGGTAACTGCGCCCTGCTCGGTCACAATCTGTTCGCCGCGCATCACCTGCTCACCTTCTGTCGCCTGACGGCGGGTACCATCTGAGGCAACAATCCAGGCTTGCCCTATAATTGCTTTGATTGTTCCAATAACCGTTGACATGGCATCTCTCCTTGGGGTGTTAATTCCGTATCATTTTAAAAATTTATTTATTTCCTCTTATATATTCAGGAAACAAATGATAAGGTTATCTTTATAGTTCATGTTAATCATTAACAGACTATATTCAGACCAGTAATTCAAATATATATATTCAGACCTGCATGAGTAATAATATGTTTTTATTATTTTTGTAAAACAGCGTATTTAATCGCTCGAACTCTTTCGCAATTGGTTTATCTTAGCTGCCAATCAGGATATTCAACGCGAAGGGATAACATCATGAAAAAGCGCGATACGGTTATGCTTGCTTTGTCGTTGCCATTATTTGTCACTGGCTCCGCGCACGCATTAACACTCGAACAAGCCATTAAGAACACTCTTAACACACATCCAGAAGTTAGCGCTTCAATCAATAGTCGATATTCAGCTGACTATGATTTGAAAGCCGCAAGAGGCGGATATCTCCCGTCATTAAATTTAAATGCCGGCACCGGCTGGGAGCAAACCGATAACGCCACCACCCGCGCGGCGAACGATCACCGCCGTAACCTGCACCGTAGCGAATCGTCACTGATGCTGACGCAAAACGTGTTCAACGGTTTTGCCACCACCAGCGAAGTGGCCCGCCAGAAAGCCACCGTTAACTCCCGCGCTTACGGGGTAAGCAACAGTAGCGAAACCACCGCGCTGAGCGCGATTCAGGTCTATATGGATGTCCTGATGCGCCAGCAGTTCGTCAAGCTGGCGGAAGAAAACCTTGCCAGCCATGAACGCATCTTTGATCAGATCAACCTGCGAACCCAACAAGGCGTAGGCCGTCAGGCTGATTACGAGCAGGCCGAAGCCCGTCTGGCCCAGGCGCGAAATAATCTGCTGACCGAGCAAACCAATCTGGAAGATGCGCGCACCAACTTCTTCAGTATCACCGGAAGCGAAGCCGAGTCGCTGAACCAGCCTGCACCGGTCGCCACACCGGGCACCCTCGAGGATGCGCGTAAAGTGATGCTGAACAACAGCCCGCTGCTGAAACTGGCCGAGTCGGATGTTGAAGCAACCCGCCAGCAGTATGAAGCGTCGAAATCCACTTTCTACCCGAATGTGAATATCGAGGCAGGCCGTACCATGGATAACAATATCGATGGCACCCGCGGCCACAGCCAGGAATGGCAGGCGATGTTGCGTATGCGCTACAACTTGTTTAATGGCGGGACGGATAAGGCAAATCTTACATCAAATGCTTATAAATTACGTGAAGCACAAGATGTACGAAATAATGCGCAGCGTCAATTAACGGAAGAATTACGTCTTTCGTGGAACGCATTAAAAAATGCGCAGCAGCAAGTTCCGATTGCGCAACAATATGCTGACCAAAGTTATAAAGTGCGTGACGCCTATCGCCAGCAATTCAGTATTGGCGAGCGTACGTTATTAGATTTGCTCGACAGTGAAAATGAAGTATTCACTGCGCAGCGCAGAAATATTGAAATGCAATACGTTGAATTATTTTCCGGCTATAGAATTAAAGCGCGTACGGGCGAATTACTGAAGTCAATGTCCATTCAACCGCCATCAGCCAGTGAGGCGACCTGGGTTGAGGATCAGCAGTCATTACCGGACCTGAAATAAATTGTTAATACAGAGGGAGCCCGGCTCCCTCTGTATTAACAGCCGGTATTGTTATAAGGACATAAAATATGGCACTACATTCAATCCCCTCTTCCGGCGGCGATACTGTTGATAATCAGGACGATATCGGCATCGACCCACGTACACTTCACGACGATCCATTGCTGGATAGCCTGATGGCCATTTGCATGCTGCATGGCAGTCCGGCCAGTCGCGTCTCGTTAACCGCCGGATTACCACTGGTAAATAACCGACTCACGCTGGCAATTTTCTCACGCGCCGCCGCCCGCGCGAATCTGCGGGTACGCATGCTCAAGCGTGAGCTGAAAAAAATCACCGCCGTCTCTCTGCCCGCCATTTTGTTGCTCAAAGGCAACCGCACCGCCGTACTGCTTGGCTGGAGCGAACACGGCGAGGCGCGTATTCTGCCAAGCGAAACGCTCGGTGGTGAGCTATCGATTGATGCGCAAACGCTGGCGGATGAATACACCGGCGTGGCGTTGTTTATTCAGCCGATGCATCAGCGCGAACGCAGCGAAACAGCGCTCATACCCCGAACCCGAACCTGGTTTCGCGATACGCTAAAACTCTCGCGGACGCTGTACACTGACTCTATCGTTGCCAGCTTCCTGATTAACGTCATCGCCTTGTGTACACCGCTGTTTGTGATGAACGTCTACGATCGTGTGGTGCCCAATCAGGCGACCTCGACACTGTGGGTGCTGGCGATCGGTATCACCGTCGCCTTTCTGTTTGATTTACTGCTGAAAACCTTGCGCAGCCGCTGTCTTGATCTGGCCGGGAAGAAAACCGACATGATCGTCTCGGCGTCGCTGTTCAGTCGAATCACCGGGATGGCGATGAAAGCGCGCCCTGCGCGTCTGGGGAGCTTCGCGCAAAACATCCATGAAATTCAGTCGCTGCGAGATTTCCTCTCTTCACTGACGCTCGCTACGCTTATCGATATGCCCTTCACCCTGCTGATGCTGCTGGTGATTGGCATCATCGGCGGCCCTTTGGTATTTATTCCGCTGGTTGCGTTTCCGCTGGCGCTGGTCGTCAGTTGGCTGATTCAGCGACCGCTCAATGAAACCATCGACGACACCATGAAACTCTCCTCAGAGCGCCAGGCGGTGTTGATTGAAACTCTGAGCGGCCTCGACGCCATCAAAGTGAACAATGCACAAAGCGAGCGTCAGTATCTGTGGGAAAAAACGCTGGGCACGCTGAGCAAAAAAGAGCTGCGGGTAAAAACGCTCTCGACGCTGGCGGTCAATTTTACCGCCTGGCTCCAGCAGTTTTCCGGCGTGGCGATGATTGTCGCCGGGGTCTATCTCATTATTGATGGCAACCTCAGTATGGGCGGCCTGATTGCCTGCTACATGCTGAACGGACGCGCGCTGGTGCCGATGGGGCAACTGAGCGGCCTCGTCACGCGTTATCAGCAGGCGCGCATGACGATGGAAACCACCGAAAGCATGATGGATTTGCCGCAGGAGCGTCAGGAAGATGCGCCTTCGGTCGCGCGCGAAAAATTACAGGGCGCGATTGCCTTCCAGAATGTCACCTTTACCTATCCGGACCAGAAATACGCTTCGCTCCGCGCCATCTCCTTCACCATTACACCGGGCGAAAGAGTGGGTATTATTGGCCGAAGCGGGTCGGGAAAAAGCTCGCTGGCGAAGCTGATCATCGGTTTCTACCAGCCTGACGCGGGCGAAATATTGATAGACGGCATGGATGCGAATCAAATCGACGTAAACGATCTGCGCCACAATATTGGTTATGGCCCGCAGGATATCCACCTGTTCAGCGGCACATTGCGTGAAAATCTTATCTACGGCGCAAGCTATGTCGATGATGACGTCATGCTCCGCGCCTCGCGTCTGGCAGGCGTGCATGAGTTTGCCCGTAAACACCCGGATGGCTACAACATGCAGGTTGGCGAGCGTGGGCTGAATCTCTCTGGCGGGCAACGTCAGGCGGTGGTCCTGGCGCGCGCGCTGCTGCTCGACCCGCCAATTTTGTTGCTCGATGAACCCACCAGCTCAATGGATAACACCACCGAGGACGCAGTGCGCCGCGCATTAATGGAAAACACGCGCGGCAAAACGATGTTGCTGGTGACGCACCGCGCGTCGATGCTGGCGCTGGTTGACCGACTGATTATTCTCGATCGTGGCCGCATTATCGCTGATGGGCCTCGCGATAACGTCCTGGCGGCGCTGAAGAAGGGGCAAATCCATGCGAGTCACTAAGGCTATCAAAGCACTCCTGCGCCGTATGGGTCTCCTCTCCACGGAGAAGCCCTTCACGGTCAATGACATCAACGGCGTGATCACCGAAGGCGCGCCGCGTTCAACACGCATCACCCTCTGGGCCTGCTTTGCGTTTTTCATCGCCTTCGTTGTCTGGGCCTCGTTCGCTCAGGTCGATGAAGTGACGCGCGGCGAAGGAAAAGCGATTCCCTCATCGCGCCTGCAAAAGATCCAGAACCTGGAAGGTGGGATTGTCTCGGAAGTATTTGTTCATGAAGGGCAAATTGTGGAAGCCGGGCAGCCGTTACTGCGCCTGGATGACACGCGTTTTCGTTCCAACGTGGGTGAAAGCGAGGCCGATCGCAATGCGCTGATTGCGCGCATCTCGCGCCTGCAGGCGCAAATTGACGACAAACCGCTGGAAATCAGCCCGGAAATTGAGCGCGATGCCCCAGGCATCGCTAGCGGCGAGCGCGAGTTGTTCAACACCCAGCGCGAACGTTTCCGTAGTGAGATTTCCGGCCTCGAAGAACAGCTGTCGCAAAAACGTCAGGAGCTGCTGGATTTCGAAGCTAAAAAGGTGCAATTCCGTAACAGTCTTGGCCTGCTTCAGCAGGAGGTGCGGATGTCGGAGCCGTTGGTTGCCGCGGGCGCTATCTCGAAAGTCGAAGTGCTGCGTTTGCGCCGTTCGGAAGTGGAAACCCGCGGCCAGCTCGATTCGGTGATCTTGTCGATCCCGCGCGCGCAATCGGCGATCAAAGAGATTGAAAGTAAGATCGCCGAAGCCAAAGGTCGCTATCGCAGCGATGCGCTGGCGGAGCTCAACGAGGCACGCACCAACCTGAGCAAAACGGAAGCTTCCGGTAAAGCGATTGAGGATCGGGTCAACCGTACGCTGGTCACCTCACCGGTACGCGGCGTGGTACAGCAACTGCTGGTGACAACCATCGGCGGCGTTATCCAGCCGGGTAGCGAACTGGTGGAGATCGTTCCGCTGGACGATACGCTGCTGGTTGAAGCAAAAGTACGCCCGCAGGATATCGCTTTTTTACATCCGGGCCAGCAAGCGATGATCAAGTTTACCGCCTATGATTACACCATCTATGGTGGGCTGAAGGGTTCACTGGAGCACATCAGCGCTGACACCATCACCGACAAAGAGGGTCGCAGCTTCTACCAGATCCGCCTGCGCACGGAGCGTAACCATCTCGGTAATGAAGAGAAACCGCTGTTGATCATTCCGGGTATGGTGGTTTCGGTCGATATCATGACCGGCAGAAAAACCGTGTTGAGCTACCTGCTGAAACCGATTTTACGCGCCAAAGCCGAAGCCCTGCGCGAAAGGTAATATCACGCCAGGACGGCATCAGCGTCCTGGCATATAACTCGATCGGTTTTCTGAAAAAGGAAGTCCCGCACTAATCCATGCGAATGCGGAATATCCAGGCCGAACACTATAATGTTATCTTATAAAATACAGGGATTTTCTTCGCGCAGCAGGATACCGATATGTCATTGAGCCATTTGCTCGCGCAAACCCGGCCTCTGGTTGAGCAATTTAATATTGCCGCCGATGCTTCTCACGTTCCGGGTTATGTGCTCTTTTTTAGCGTGAGTAATGGTCAGGAACGTGCTCACATCGAACAAGCCCGTGGTGATACGCTGGACAACGCCTGGATTGCGGGCGCAAAAGCGTTGCAACGCTGGGCACAGAAGCAAACCACGCAACCTTGCTGGCTGCGCGTGGATGTCGTCAACCACGTTGAAGCACTACGCTGGGATGCGCTGCAAAATAAACTGCGCAAAACCAAGCGTAACTATTTCCGCTTTGGCCTGAGCTTCAGCGAAAGCTTTGAACACGCCCTGCTTGAGCAAGAAATTGCCGCCAACGCGCTGCTCTACGTGGGCACCGAAGGCGTCGCTACGCCTAACGATAAAAATCTGGTCAGCTATACGCGTCAGCGTTTTGGCAGCGAACGGCACTGGCCGGACGCACCGGAAAAAATCCTCTGGCGTTTTACCACCCTCGGCGCGTTCAGCGATGGTAATCGGGCATATCCTCTTGAATCTGCCGGGCCCCATTCGGGCTATCGCCAGCTCCCGCACTGGCAGGATGAACTGGAGCCGATGATCCACTCGGCCAGTGACTATCTGGCGCGGCAGGTTAAAAAATCGGGCCGCTTTCATTACGGCTGGTTCCCCTGCTTCGATCGCGCGATCCCCACCTATAACGCTCTGCGCCACGCCAGCTCGACCTACGCGCTGTTAGAAGGCTGGGAAGTCACGCAGAACGACACGCAGTTTGCCGCCATCGAACGCGCGCTACACGATCTCGCCAGCGAGCTTATCCGCACCTGTACGTTGCCCGACGGCAGCGACGCCGATTTTCTGGTCGACACCGGCGATGAGATAAAACTCGGCGGCAACGCCGTGTGCATTCTGGCGATGGCGAAATACAGCGAACTGACGGGAAATGAGCGCTATCTGGCGCAAATGGAACGCCTGGCGAACGGCATTGCCTTTATGCAAAACGCCGAAAGCGGCGCATTTGTTCACGTACTGCATGCCGCCGATCTTTCGCTGAAAGAAGAGCAGCGCATTATTTACTACGACGGAGAAGCTGCCTTCGCGCTGATGCGTCTGTATGGCCTGACCAAAAACCCGCGCTGGCTGTCAATTGTTGAACGGGCGATGGACAATTTTATCGCCCGGAAACACTGGCAGGCGCACGATCACTGGTTAAGTTACTGCGTGAACGAGCTGACGCGCTATCGTCCGCAGGCCCGCTACTATCAGTTCGGGCTGGACAACGTGCGCGATCACCTCGATTTCGTGCTGAAAAGAGTGACCACCTACCCGACGCTTCTGGAACTGATGATGGCGGCGCAACGCATGATTGAGCGTCTGCAGAATGATGAAACGCACCGGCATCTGCTGGCCGATTTTGACGTCGATAAATTTTACCGCGCGCTGGAGTACCGCGCCCGTTATCTGGCTAACGGCTTTTTCTGGCCGGAACTGGCGATGTTTTTCAAAAACCCGCAAAAAATTGTCGGCAGTTTTTTCATTCGCCATCACAGTTATCGAGTGCGCATTGACGACGTCGAACACTATCTTTCCGGCTATGTGGCCTACCGTAAATATCGCCTCCAGCAGGCCAAACCTCAGCAACAACTGGTTTTCCTGTGCGGCAATTTCCGCCATGAAGGCAACGGAATTGAAATCGCCTCCATCCGCCGTTGCGCGCTGTTTATTCGCCAGCTTGGCGTTTCGCCGTGGGTGATCACCTCCAGCTGGAACCCGCAGCTGGCACGCACGGTAGAGGCGCTTTATGAAAGCGGAAAACTGCCCGCACCGGTTAACGCGTTGACCGTTTATGACTGGCTGCCGGCCATGCTGGAGCGCGGTGATATTCGCCCGATGCAGGAACTGCGCCCCGGCACGCGTGCACAAACGCGTAAGGACAGCCGCAACATTCTCGCGGCCCGACGTTACGTCAACGGGGAGGGCAATCTCAGCCACGAAGATTTTGTCCATCTGCCCACGCAGAAAATCGTGCTGCGTCGGCACTATCGCTCTCTGAAAGGCACGGCATATCTTTCCGCCATTGAGCTGCGCTTTACCGACCATGAACGCCGCTATGCGAGCGAAGAGGCGTTCGCCGCCGCCATGTTGGCGCATAATCTGGACAGGCAAACCACGTGGCATTTTCTGGTCGATAAAAATCTGCCGTGGCGGGAGTTTGTCTCTTCAAAACCCAAAAACTGGCTGAATGCGACCCTGACGTCGGTGATTCACTCGACGCATCAACGGGAAGACGGTGAGTTTAAGCAGGCATATCGACATGTGTTGCGCGACGAAACGCTGCTCGACCGTATTATTGTGCTGACTGACGCGCAAAAGAATGATTTGGCGCAGGTTATCTCAGGAGCGCAACGCATGCGCACCATTCCTAATCATTTATCCCCGCCGTTACCGCTGAACGCGGTGACAAAGACCACAGGATATCGAGTCCTTTGTATGGCCCGCTACTCTCCGGAAAAGCAGCATCAGCTTCTTTTCCGGGTGTTTGCTCAGGTTGTAGCAAGCATTCCGGAGGCAGAACTTCACACCTGGGGATACGGCCCGTTAAAAACACAGCTGGCGCAATGGGTTATAGATAACCATCTGGAAAATAACATTTTCGTCCACGGTCTCACTCACGATCTCGAAAGTGTTCATCAGCAGTCAAATTGCGCGGTACTAAGTTCCAGTCTGGAAGGTTTCCCTCTTTTTTGCATGGAGTCACTCGCCCACGGCACGCCGCTGGTCAGTTTTGACATCCAGTATGGCCCGCGCGATTTGCTGGAAAATTCCGGTGCCGGAATTCTGGTGAAACCGAATGATGAAACCGCGCTGGCAGAGGCGCTGATCGCGGTTTTACAGAACCCGCAGCAACGTGCGCAAATGCAGGAAAACGCCCTGCGCCACGCCGCGCGCTATTCTGAACAACAGGTTGCCACACTCTGGCAGACCTGGTGGCAGGAGATGCAGGCACTAGCCTCCCGTGAAAATAAAGGGGTCGAGAACCGCGCGTGAACGTTCGACTGAGCCGTCGCACACTCTGGCAACGCTGGCTGGCATTCTGGCTGGCGCTACTGCTCGTGCTCTCACCTGGCCTCGGCGCCAGCTGGGATTTCAACACCATCAACTCGCGCAGCCAACAGCTCTACGGCCCCGCCACGCCAACGGCGCAGCGCAACATTGATGAGTGGGCGGCATTGCTTAAAAATCCGCCGCAGGGCACTATTCAGGATAAATTAAACCGCGTTAATCAGTTTTTTAATTCCCGCATGCGTTTTCGTGATGATATCGCCGTATGGGGGCAGCAGGATTATTGGGCAACGCCGATTGAATTCTTACGCAAAGGTGCGGGCGACTGCGAAGATTACGCGCTGGCGAAATATTTCACCCTGCGTGAATTGGGCGTGCCCGCCAGTCAGCTTCGAATTACCTATGTTAAAGCGTTGCAGTTAAATCAGGCGCATATGGTTGTCGCCTGGTACGCCACGCCCGACGCGGTACCGTTAATTCTGGATAACTTAAAAACCGCTATTTTACCCGCGACACAGCGTAATGACCTGCTGCCGGTTTACTCCTTCAACGGCGAGGGGTTATGGATCCCGCAGGCAGGTAAAAACAAGCGCGTGGGCGACAGTAAAAAGATTTCTCGCTGGCAGGATCTTCTCACCAAGATGCGTGCAGAAGGATTTGTAATTAATGAATAGGAAGTAGCCATGTCTCTCTATAAACAGCTACTCATTGGTATTTGTCTGTTCACGGTCATCATCTTCTGCGGCAGCTTTTATGTGACGCTGGAGAGTTCGCGCGAACAGTACCACAACCAACTGAGTGCGCACGCACAGGATAGCGCCACCGCACTGGGCCTTTCGCTCACGGCCAATATTGACGATCCGGTGATGACGGAACTGATGGTGAATTCCATCTTCGACAGCGGCTACTTTTACCGGATCCGGGTTGTCGATATCAAAACCGGCAAACCGCTGATTGAACGCCAGAACACGCCGCAAAGCGCCAGCGTCCCTAACTGGTTTGTGCGCATGGTACGTCTGAACCCCGGCCAGGGTGAAGCGGTAGTGATGCGCGGCTGGAACCAGGTGGCGAAAGTGGAAGTGATCAGCCATCCGATGTTCGCGTTGACGCGCCTGTGGGATAGCCTGGTCGCCAGTTTCCTGCTGTTAAGCGTGTGCAGCATTCTTTGCGTACTGGGCGCGATGTTGATGCTACGCCGCAGCCTGCGCCCGCTGAATCATATTGTCGATCAGGCGCTGGCGATCAGCCGCCGCGAGTTCCTCAATCTGCCGGAACGCCCCAAAACGCCGGAGCTCCGCCGGGTTGTGGAAGCCACCAACATGATGGTCACCCAGCTTAAAGCGCTGTTCAGCGAACAGGCCACGCGTACCGAAACGCTGCGTCAGGAGGCCTATAATGACAGCCTGACGGGGCTGAACAACCGTCGCTCATTTGATATTAAACTCCAGTCGCGTCTGAGCGATGAAGAACACGCCGCGGGCCATCTGATTTTACTGCGCGTGCAGGACCTCATCGGCTTGAACCAGCGCCTCGGCGGGGCTAAAACCGATCAGTTGCTGGTTGCCGTGGCCGATATTCTGAACGAGCTCCAGCAGCGATTTTTCCATAACGAAGGTTTCCTGGCGCGTATTCGCGGCGGTGAGTTCGCGATTATCGCGCCCCCGATTTTGCCGCAGGAGATGGAAAATCTTATTGCCACCCTCAGCACACAATTAAAAGCGTTGCATGAAACCGGCATGAGTGACGTCACCCCCGTCGCCCACTTCTCGCAGGTGAGTTTCAATATGGGCGATACGCCGCAGGCGCTGCTGCGTCAGGCCGACCAGGCGCTGGCGATGGCGGAAACGGAGATGCGTTTCTTTGCCGACACGCAGGCACCACAGGAAGTGGAAAACGAAGACGATCACCATCACTGGCACACACGTCTGGAAACCGTACTGGCGAAAGAGAGCTTCGAGCTTTTCTCCCAGCCCGTATATGAGTGCAACAATAAAAACATCATCCTGCATCAGAAAATCCTCGCCCGCATCAAGACACCGGAAGGTGAAATCATCCCCGCCGGACGCTTTATGCCGTGGATCCACCGCCTGGCGCTGAGCCGCCGGATGGACATCGTCATGCTGAAACAGACGCTGAAAGCGATGGAGAAAAGCACCCAGCCGCTGGCGCTGAGCATCAGTGGCGAAAGTGTTGCCGATGAGGAGAGCATGAACGCGCTGCTGCAACCGCTAAAAGGCGCGCGCCATCTCGCGGGCCGACTCACGCTGGAGCTCGATGAAAATGAGCTGCCGAATCCGGAGCAGGTCAGCCTGCTGGTACAAAAACTCAATACGCTGGGCTGCCGTCTGGGCATTCAACACTTCGGCGGGCGTTTCCATTTGATTGGCAACCTGCCGCAGTGGGGGCTGGCGTGGATTAAAGTAGATGGCGGCTATATTCGTCATATCGATCAGGAAGAGGACAAAAAACTCTTTATCGAAGCCATTTACTGGGCGACGCGTCAGATCAATTTACCGTTAATCGCTGAGCGAGTGGAAACGGAAGGTGAACTGGCCGTATTGGAAAAAATAGGTTTGTATGGTGCAATGGGACGATATTTTAGCGATGCCAGCACTCTCACTAAATAATTCTCAGGAGCATAATCATGCATTTTATCGAACGTGACAGTGAGGGTCGGATCGTCCGGGTGGAGCCTGCTCCATTCCCCGAATCGACTGAACAGAGCCATGAAACCACCGCTGAAATTGACGAGTGGTTAAAGGTTAATACGCTGCGTGCCGCCACGCTACAGCAGTTGCAGCAGAGCGATCTCGAAATGGTCCGTGTCCTTGAGGATCTGATTGAGGTGCTGATGAGTAAAGGGGTGATCAGCATTACCGATCTCCCGCCTGCGGCACAAAACAAATTGCTCAGCCGCGCGAAAGCCCGACAAACGCTGGGCGGGCTGGAAGATTTAATTGGCGAAGAGGAAGACCGGCTGATTTAAAGCGGGTTAATCGTAGATTAAACGCATTCAGGTATAACGCCTGAATGCGACACGATTTCAATATTCGGAAATACCTTACAATACGCCCGGATTTAATATAAAAATAGTTAGATTGCTTGCTAATGATTAGACTTAAATATCTCTTCCCCGAATTTTACTTCAGATTCCTACCAATCCCTTATTTAAATCAAAGAAAACTCCTAAGCATTCGGTTATTTTATAAGTAAATTCGCATTGATTTTTCAGTTAATTATTTAATATTCCAATATTTTCTTATAAAACCCAGCAAATTGGCCTTCTGGCCGTCTATATGTCAACAGGTTTCGTTGATATCATCGAATGACAGGGACGAAAACACAGGTGTACGGGTCACGTAAAGAGTCAGGAGAAACATCATGAGCGCTATAGTCGGAACAATTAAAGCGATAATAGGACAAGTTTTCGCTATCGCCCCTGATGGAAGCCGGCGTCTGCTGACTGAAGGTGATCACATCCTGAGTGGAGAACAAATTGAAACCGGCCCCGCTGGCGCGGTGACCGTCTCCCTCGCGGACGGCAAAACCCTCGATCTGGGCCGCGACACCCACTGGGACAGTAACGGTATTGCCCCCGTCTCGACACCTGAAGTTGACCCGACCGACATTGCCGCCATCCAGCAGGCCATCGCTGACGGACAGGACCCGACCCAAATTCTAGAGGCTACCGCCGCTGGCCCACAACCCGCAACAGGGCAACCCGGTGCCAGCGGAGGCGGCTCACACACCCACGTTATTCTCGATCTAACCGGTGAAATTCTCGATCCGAATGCGGGATATCCAACGACCGGGCTCGATTTCCCTGATGATACTCGCGAAGAAGAACTGACGCTGCTGGACAGCGACGCGGATGCAGATTCTGACGCGGACAGTGACTCCGATTCTGACAGTGATTCAGATTCGGATAGCGATTCCGATTCCGACAGTGACTCTGACTCCGACAGCGACTCTGATTCAGACAGCGACTCTGATTCAGACAGCGACTCTGATTCAGACAGCGATTCAGATTCCGACAGCGACTCTGACTCAGACAGTGACGCCGATTCAGACAGTGACTCGGATTCGGACAGTGATTCTGACTCCGACAGTGACGCTGATTCCGACAGCGATTCCGATTCAGACAGTGACTCTGACTCGGACAGCGATTCTGACTCGGACAGCGATTCTGACTCAGACAGCGACTCTGATTCGGACAGCGATTCTGACTCAGACAGCGACTCTGATTCAGACAGCGATTCAGATTCCGACAGCGACTCTGACTCAGACAGTGACGCCGATTCAGACAGTGATTCAGACTCCGACAGCGACTCCGATTCGGACAGTGACTCTGACTCCGATAGCGACTCGGATTCGGACAGCGATTCAGATTCCGACAGTGATTCCGACTCGGACAGCGATTCAGATTCCGACAGTGATTCCGACTCGGACAGCGATTCAGATTCCGACAGTGATTCCGACTCGGACAGCGATTCAGATTCCGACAGTGATTCCGACTCGGACAGTGATTCAGATTCGGACAGCGACTCAGACTCCGATAGCGACGCCGACTCGGACAGCGATTCTGACTCAGACAGCGATTCTGACTCAGACAGTGATTCCGACTCGGATAGCGATTCAGACTCCGACAGTGATTCCGACTCGGATTCCGACAGCGATTCTGACTCAGACAGTGACTCTGACTCCGACAGCGACTCGGATTCCGACAGTGACTCCGATTCAGACAGTGACTCGGATTCCGACAGTGACTCTGATTCAGACAGCGATTCAGATTCGGACAGCGACTCAGACTCCGATAGCGACTCAGACTCCGATAGCGACTCAGACTCGGACAGCGATTCAGACTCCGACAGCGATTCAGACTCCGACAGCGATTCTGACTCAGACAGTGATTCCGACTCGGATAGCGATTCAGACTCCGACAGTGATTCCGACTCGGACAGCGATTCTGACTCAGACAGTGACTCGGATTCCGATAGCGACTCGGACAGCGATTCTGACTCAGACAGTGACTCCGATTCCGATAGCGACTCGGATTCCGACAGTGACTCAGATTCCGACAGTGACTCAGATTCCGACAGCGACTCCGATTCCGACAGCGATTCAGATTCCGACAGCGACTCGGATTCCGACAGCGACTCGGATTCCGACAGCGACTCAGACTCCGATAGCGACGCCGACTCCGACAGTGATTCTGACTCAGACAGCGACTCTGATTCCGACAGCGACTCGGATTCCGACAGTGACTCGGATTCCGACAGTGACTCCGATTCAGACAGTGACTCGGATTCCGATAGCGACTCGGATTCGGACAGCGATTCAGATTCCGACAGTGATTCCGACTCGGACAGCGATTCTGACTCAGACAGTGATTCCGACTCGGACAGCGATTCTGACTCAGACAGTGACTCGGATTCCGACAGTGACTCCGATTCAGACAGTGACTCGGATTCCGACAGTGACTCGGATTCTGACAGCGACTCTGACTCCGATAGCGACTCGGATTCGGACAGCGATTCAGATTCCGACAGTGATTCCGACTCGGACAGTGACTCCGATTCCGACAGTGATTCCGACTCGGACAGCGATTCTGACTCCGATAGCGACTCGGATTCGGACAGCGATTCAGATTCCGACAGTGATTCCGACTCGGACAGTGACTCCGATTCCGACAGTGATTCCGACTCGGACAGCGATTCTGACTCAGACAGTGACTCGGATTCCGATAGCGACTCGGATTCCGACAGCGATTCTGACTCAGACAGTGACTCCGACTCCGACAGCGACTCGGATTCCGACAGTGACTCGGATTCCGACAGTGACTCCGATTCAGACAGTGACTCGGATTCCGATAGCGACTCGGATTCGGACAGCGATTCAGATTCCGACAGTGATTCCGACTCGGACAGCGATTCTGACTCAGACAGTGACTCGGATTCCGATAGCGACTCGGATTCCGACAGCGATTCTGACTCAGACAGTGACTCCGATTCCGACAGCGACTCCGATTCCGACAGCGACTCCGATTCCGACAGCGACTCAGATTCCGACAGCGACTCTGATTCCGACAGCGACTCTGATTCCGACAGCGACTCCGATTCCGACAGCGATTCAGATTCCGACAGCGACTCGGATTCCGACAGCGACTCAGACTCCGATAGCGACGCCGACTCGGACAGCGATTCAGACTCCGACAGCGATTCAGATTCCGACAGTGATTCCGACTCGGACAGCGATTCTGACTCTGACAGTGACTCGGATTCCGACAGTGACTCGGATTCCGATAGCGACTCGGATTCGGACAGCGATTCAGATTCCGACAGTGATTCCGACTCGGACAGCGATTCTGACTCTGACAGTGACTCGGATTCCGACAGTGACTCAGATTCCGACAGTGATTCTGACTCAGACAGCGATTCTGACTCTGACAGCGACTCCGATTCTGACGCCGATAGCGATGCTGACTCTGACAGTGACTCGGATTCCGACAGTGACTCAGATTCCGACAGTGATTCTGACTCAGACAGCGATTCTGACTCTGACAGCGACTCCGATTCTGACGCCGATAGCGATGCTGACTCTGACAGCGACTCTGACTCTGACGCCGATAGCGATGCTGACTCTGACAGCGACTCCGATTCTGACGCCGATAGCGATGCTGACTCTGACAGCGACTCCGACTCTGACGCCGATAGCGATGCTGACTCTGACAGCGACTCCGATTCAGACGCAGATAGTGACTCGGACTCGGACAGCGATTCAGACTCCGACAGTGACTCAGACTCAGACAGCGACTCGGATTCCGACAGTGACTCAGACTCCGACAGCGACTCGGATTCTGACAGCGACTCGGATTCCGACAGCGACTCAGACTCCGACAGCGACTCGGATTCTGACAGCGATTCAGACTCCGACAGCGACTCCGATTCTGACAGTGACGCAGATTCCGACAGTGACGCCGATTCCGACAGCGACTCGGATTCTGACAGTGACTCAGACTCCGACAGCGACTCCGATTCTGACAGCGACTCCGACTCGGACAGCGACTCCGACTCGGACAGCGACTCCGACTCGGACAGCGACTCCGACTCGGACAGCGACTCCGACTCCGACAGCGACTCCGACAGCGACTCCGACAGCGACTCCGACTCCGACAGCGACGCCGATTCCGATTCCGACGCCGATCACTCCATCACCTTAGAAGTCGATTTCAGCGGCACTGAATCCTCAAAGGTCACCGAAATCAACGGCGGCAGCGGCGATCCTAACGGCTACGACGTGGATGAAAATGGCAATATCGTCGCCATCGGTGAAAACGTGATTCTATGGATCACCGAAGGGGATATCGAGGCGGGACGCGTTTCCGATCAGATCCCGAAAGATCAAATTAAGGTCTATACCAACGGCAACCCGTCGGGCGATGAAAGCCACAGCGATGTCTTCCTCGTTCACGAAGGCAGCGGCTACTGGCAGGACGGAAACTTCCGCGACCTGAACTCAATTAAAGGCAATACAACCTCTGCCTCCGGTCCAAATGGCGATGCGCGTGACACCATCTATGTTCAGGATGATGGTCAAGGCTGGCACGCCGACAAAGGCCCGGCGAACGTTAACGGCAATATTAACTATGTCGATAACGTCACAATCACCATCGGCGACAAAACCATCGTTCAGGGTTCGAACTCAATCTCGGACGTCACCTCCTCTGACGGCGGCCAGGGCTGGGACCCTAATGCGCCGGAAAGTAAAACGTCCTGGCATTACGAGCTGTCGCTGGATGCGTCCGTCAACGGTGGCGGCGAGCACGACCAGATAACGTCCATTACGCTCTCCGGCCTTCCGCAGGGTACGATTGAATATAACGGCCAAACGTACACCGTCGATGCTAACGGCCATGTGGTGATCGACGTCGATGACACCACCAATCTGAACGCCAATATCACGCTGACCACCGACAATCAGGTCAATCTGGATGACGTGAAGGTGGATATTGAAACCAGCGTCAACGGCGAACACCACGACAGCGGGGATATTGCCGTCAGCGACGATCACCATAGCATTACGCTCTCCGGCAGTGATGCAGAGACGTCAACGACACAGGAGAGTCATGATGCGGATGTGCTGACCACCTCCGCCGATGAACATCATGACACCAGCGATAGCGACACGACGCACGATACGCAGTCGCAAAGCGAAACGACGGATGCAACGCAAAGCGTGGCGGCGACGTCCAGCGAGCTGGTTGACGAGCAATCCCCTCATCACGACGTCGCAAGTCAGGAAACGGACAATACCGCAGACACGCACGCGTCGGTCGCGGAAAATGACACAACGGTCAGCGGTGACGATACGCAAACCGAAAGCAGCGAGGCAGACAACTCGCACGCCTCGCTTATCGATAGTGAAGATCTCTATCTGACGCAAACAGAAACTGTCGCCGATAGTGCATCAACGCCAAATGATGCGGCCACGGCTGACAGCGCCACTGAGACCTCGTTAAGCAACCTCGTGGGGGGCGAAGATGCTTCCACAGGAGAAAGTCAGACGGTAACCGCGAATGTCGCCGAAAGTGCAACGGACAACAGCGACGCCGATCACGGCGACAGTCCAGCCAGCGCCACAACGCTCAGCAGTGAAGAGCCGCTCAATTTCAGCGATATTATCCACGATGAAAGCAGCGACGACGACCTGGGCAAACTGCTGCCTGTGGCCGACGTAAGTGCCGAAAGCAGCAATGCAACCGACCAGATCGTCTCGGCGGATTCAGCGGCTGACGGAAACGATGCCTATACTGGAGGGGACGACGCGCACGTCGATAACTTAATCGCCAAACCCGATACCGACTCCTGACCACGGTAAGCCTCTCGTAGCCGATGCGCGCGAGGGGCTGATTCTGCCCAAAACGCACATGCGGAGAGTGGGCAAGGTCTCCGGCAAGGAAAGCGCTCAGGCCGGAGAATTTAAGAAACGATAAGGACAATAAAATGCACTACCGCGATCAGATCGCTTTCGGATTAACGCTTTCATTATTGACGTCAGGGTATGCCTGCGCGACGACGCTTGAGCAGGCTGTAAAAGAGACGCTGATTACGCATCCGCAAATTAGCGGCTCCATCAATAGTCGTCATTCTGCCGATGAAGATTTAAAAGCGGCCAAAGGCGGTTATCTGCCTACGCTGGATGTCTCTGCCGGCACCGGCTGGGAGCAAACCGATAACGCCACCACGCGCGCTTCGGGCGATCACCTGCGCGATTTGCACCGCAGCGAATCGAGCATCAACCTGAGCCAGAATCTGTTTAACGGCTTTGCCACCACCAGCGAAGTGGCGCGCCAGAAAGCGACCGTCAACTCGCGCGCGTTCACGGTGATGAATACCGCAGAAAGCACCGCGCTGACCGCCATCCAGAGCTATCTCAACGTGCTGATGCAGGAGAAAATGGTCAGGCTGGCGGAAGAGAACCTGAAAAACCACGAACGCATTTTCGATCAGATCCGCCTGCGCACCGAGCAGGGCGTTGGTCGCCAGGCTGACTATGAGCAGGCAGAAGCGCGTCTGGCCCAGGCGCGTAACAACCTTCTGACGGAGCAAACCAATCTTGAAGATGCTCGCGCCAATTACTCAAGCGTGGTAGGCCGTGAAGCGACCGACCTCACCAACCCGCAGCCGTCAAAAATCCCGGCCTCGCTGGAAGATGCAAAGAAAGTGATGCTGGATAATAGCCCGCTGTTGAAACAGGCGGATGCGGATGTAGAAGCCACGCGTCAGCAGTATGAAGCGGCGAAATCGCGCTTCTACCCAAGCGTGGATGTCGATGTTGGACGCCGGATGGACAATAACGTCGACGGCACGCGCGGCCACGATCAGGAGTGGCAGGCGATGGTGCGCATGCGCTACAACCTGTTTAACGGCGGCAGCGATCAGGCACAACTCACCTCCTACGCCTACAAAATGCAGGAAGCGCAGGATGTGAAAAAGAATGCGCTGCGTCAGCTCAACGAAGAGTTGCGCCTCGCGTGGAACGCCCTGGTGAACGCGAAACAACAGGTGCCTATTGCGAAAGATTATGCCGACCGCAGCATGGTGGTGCGAACCGCCTATCAGGAACAGTTCAGCCTCGGCGACCGTTCGCTGCTGGATATGCTCGACAGTGAAAACGAAGTGTTCAGCGCGCAGCGCCGCTACGTGGAACTCGAGTATGTCGAAATGTTTACGCACTACCGCATCAACGCCCGGACGGGCGAATTGTTAAAAGCACTGAATATTCCGGCCCCTTCCGCTGCCCAACCGGTGGAAGAGATGAAAACGTCGAAAGTCGACCTGCCGGAATTGAAGTAACGACTCAGGGATGTATGGGTGATACCCACAGGTGTACAGACGGAAAACTTCAGCCATATTGAAGGATTCCGTCCGTATGCGCCCTGCGCTTTTTCGTTTATGTAAGGTCAGACGATGGCACCTCAAACTGATTCAGTTGGTAACTCTTCTCCGGAAAATAACAGCACCCGCTACGATCCCCAGCACAGCCACGATGACCCGCTGCTGGATTGTTTACTGGTTGTCTGTCAGCTTCATAACATCATCACCAGCCGCAATGCGCTGACCGCCGGCCTCCCTTTAGAGGAAAATCGTCTCACGAAAAGTACCTTTCCGCGCGCGGCACAACGGGCCGGACTTAAAGCCAGAGTCATTCAGCGCCCGCTGGATGCCATCTCTGCTATCTCGCTACCCGCAATTTTAATTCTAAAAAATTCGCAGGCGGCGGTGCTCATTGGCTGGGACGAACAGAAGCGTGCCCGCCTGCTTTCCGCGGAAACCCGGGGCGGCGAAATCACCGTCGCGCAGGAAACACTGGCCGCCGACTACAGCGGTCAGGTGATATTTATCCAGCCGGAACATGAGTTCGACACCCAGCCGAACGCCTCTATCCCGCGAACAAAATCCTGGTTCCAGGACACGCTGAAGCTGTCGAAGTTTCTCTATCTCGATTCCGTTGTCGCCAGTTTCCTGGTCAACCTGATCGCGCTTGCCACGCCGCTGTTCGTGATGAACGTCTACGATCGCGTGGTGCCAAACCAGGCGACCGCCACGTTATGGATGCTGGCAATCGGGATTACCATCGCCTTTGCGTTTGATTTCGTTCTGAAGATTTTGCGCGGCATTTGCCTCGATCTGGCGGGTAAAAAGACCGATCTTATCGTTTCGGCGGCGCTTTTCGAGCGCCTGCTGGGCATGAAAATGAAGCTTCGCCCCAGCCGCGTGGGCGGCTTTGCGCAGAACTTCCAGGAGTATCAGTCCGTGCGCGATTTCCTTTCGTCGCTGACCCTGACTGCGCTTATCGATCTCCCCTTCACGCTGATTATTTTACTGGTCATCGGCATTATCGGCGGCCCGCTGGTGTTTATCCCCATCCTGGCCTACCCGATTGCCGTACTGGTGAACTGGATGCTCCAGCGCCCGCTGCTTGCGCAGGTGAAAAAAACCTATCGCCTGGCCAATGAACGCCAGGCCATGCTGGTAGAAACCCTGACGGGGCTGGACGCCATCAAGGTCAACAACGCGCAAAGCGAACGGCAGTATCAGTGGGAACAGGTGATTGGTAGCCTGAGCAAGCTGGAACTGCGGGTTAAATCGCTCTCTTATATCGCGGTCAACTTTACCAGCTGGCTGCAACAGTTTAGCGGCGTGGTGATTATCGTCGCCGGGGTGTACTGGATTATCGCCGGTAACCTCAGCATGGGCGGTCTGATTGCCTGCTACCTGCTGCAACGCCGCGCAATGATGCCGGTGGGTCAGCTCTGTGGCTTAATTACCCGCTATCAGCGTGCCAAAATGACCAAAGCCACCATCGACAGCATGATGGACCTGGAGCAGGAAACGCACAGCGAGGAAGTCCCGCTGAAGCGCGAGACGCTCTCTGGCGCGCTGGAGTTCTATGATGTCTCGTTCCGCTATCCGCAAAACCAGTTTGTCTCGCTTAACGGGATCTCACTGAAGATTGCTCCCGGTGAAAAAGTGGGGATTATTGGCCGCAGCGGTTCGGGAAAAAGCTCGCTGGCGAAGCTGCTGGTTGGGTTTTATCAGCCGGACGCCGGTACGGTGCTGATTGATGGCATTGATGCGCGCCAGCTTGACGTCAACGATATTCGCCACAACATCGGCTACGCACCGCAGGATATCCACCTGTTCAACGGCACGCTGCGCGATAACCTGTTAACCGGCGCCAGCTACGTCGATGAAGAAACCATGATCCGCGCGGCGACGATCGCTGGCGTCCACGAGTTCGCCCGTCGCCATCCTTCCGGCTACAACATGCAGGTTGGCGAACGCGGGATGAACCTCTCAGGCGGCCAGCGTCAGGCGGTTGCCCTCGCCCGCGCACTCCTGCTCGACCCGCCAATCTTGTTAATGGATGAGCCCACCAGCTCGATGGATAACACCAGCGAAGACCTGATCAAAAAAGCGCTGACGCCCATCGTCAGCAATAAAACGCTGCTGCTGGTGACCCACCGCGCGTCGCTGTTGACGCTGGTTGATCGCCTGATCATCCTCGACAACGGCAAAATCATCGCTGATGGCCCGAAAGAAAGCGTGATGAACGCACTGAAAAAGGGGCAAATCCATGCAAACCGGTAACCTGCTTAGCCGCCTGATGAAGTGGCTGTTTGGCGATAAAAACACCTCCACCTTTGCTGCTAACGAAGTGAACAAAGCGCTGCTCGACGACTCCCCGCGCGTGGTGCGCATCACCCTGTGGGCGATTCTGGCATTCTTTGTGGTTATGCTGACCTGGGCTGCGCTCGCCGATATTGATGAAGTGACGCGCGGCGATGGCCGGGCTATCCCGTCATCGCGCCTGCAAAAAGTGCAAAACCTGGAAGGCGGTATTGTCTCGGAAGTGTTTGTCCATGAAGGCGAAATTGTTAAGGCTGGCGCGCCGCTGCTGCGTCTGGACGATACCCGTTTCCGCTCGAACGCCGGGGAGTCGGAGGCCGACCGCCTGGCGCTGGAAGCGCGCGTTCAGCGCCTGACCGCACAGCTTGCCGATAAAGAAACCCTCGAACTGCCGCCGGAAATCGCGCAGAAATCGCCGGATATCGCCAACGGAGAAATGGAGCTTTTCACCAGCGTCAAACAGCGGATTCAAAGCGAAATTGGCGGGCTGAACGAACAGCTGGTGCAGAAGAAACAGGAGCTGCTGGACTACCAGGCGAAAGCCAGCCAGACCCGCCGCAGCCTTGGCCTGCTGCAACAGGAGATCAGCATGTCCGAACCGCTGGTCGCTAAGGGGGCGATTTCGAAGGTGGAAATCCTGCGCCTGCGCCGCTCGGAAGTGGACACGCGCGGTCAGCTGGAGTCGGTGACATTAGCGATCCCGCGCGCGCAGGCGGCGATAAAAGAGATCGAAAACAAGATTGGCGAAACGCGCGATCGTTATCGCAGCGAAGCGCTGTCGCAGCTTAACGAAGCGCGCACCGATCTCAGCAAAACGCAGGCTTCTGGCAAGGCTATCGAAGACAGGGTGAACCGTACGCTGGTGACCTCGCCGGTGCGCGGTGTCGTGCAGCAACTGATGGTCAACACCATCGGCGGCGTTATCCAGCCGGGTAGCGATCTGGTGGAAATCGTCCCGCTCGATGATACCCTGCTGATTGAAACCAAAATTCGTCCGCAGGATATTGCGTTCCTGCACCCAGGCCAGGAAGCGATGGTGAAATTCACCGCCTATGACTACACCATCTATGGCGGCCTGAAAGCTACGCTTGAGCAGATAAGCCCGGATACGGTGACCGATAAAGACGGGAAAAGCTTCTATATCGTGCGCCTGCGCACCGAGAAGAATCACCTCGGCAGCGATCAAAAACCGCTGCTGATCATCCCCGGAATGGTCGCATCGGTGGATATCATTACCGGCAAAAAAACCATTCTGGCCTATCTGCTAAAACCGATTCTGCGCGCCAGAGCGGAAGCCTTCCGCGAGCGATAATCGTGTAAACCGCAATGCCGCATCAGGCCTACGAGATTCCGTAGGCCTGATAAGCGCAGCGCCATCAGGCAAAATTCAGCGCAATTGCCCACCTAACTCCTTCTCATACAACCGATAACGTTTGTAAGGCACCGCACCTATTTTCTCAAGGATCGTCCGCATCCCCGTATTGGTTTCCAGAATCCAGGACATCTCCAGCGCATCTATGCGGCGCTTCGCAAACGGCGCGCGCAGCGCTTCAATCAGTAATAGCGCAATCACCGGGCCAATGCGGCTGAACTGGTGCTCTTTACAAATACCCATCAACGGCACGCGTGCCGTGCGTACGCCGCTCACTTTTAAGCGCCATAGCAGCTTCGCCCAGCCAAAGGGAAACAGATGCCCGTTTAAATCGGCAATCGCTTCATTAATATTGGGCATGCCTACGATAAAACCGCAGGGCGTGGCGTCGATCTCCGCAATGTAGATCATGTCATCAGGCACCAGAAACTTCAGCTGATTGCCCATCTCGGCGAATTCACGTTCGGTGAAGGGCACAAACCCCCAGTTATGCTGCCAACCGGAGTTAAATATCTCGCGCAATATCTGCATCTCTTCGGCGAAGCGTTTTCGGTCAATGCAGCGAATTGTCACTTTTTTACGTACCTGATCCATCAGCCGGGTGAGCGAAGGGGAGAACGTTAAATCAGTACGTTTCATCCAGTAGGCAAACAAATCAATACCTTTGGTGTACCCCTGTTGCTCTACGCGCGGGCCATACCAGGGCTTGCCGTGCGGCATCATCACCGAAGGTGGCGTGTCAAATCCGTCAACCAGTAAGCCACTTTCCTGATTAATGTTCAGGCTAAAAGGACCGGTAATTTTTCGCGCGCCTTCCGCGATTAACCACGCCTCTGCGGCGGAAAACAGCGCCCTGAAAACCTCCGCATCATCAATCGCATCAATCATCCCGATATGCCCGCTGTCATCGCCATAGCGCTCGCGGTGCAGGGTGTCGATTTGCGCGGTAACTCGCCCCACCAGCACACCGTTTTTGCGCGCAACCCACGCCCGCCAACGGATATGTTCGGTACCGGGGTTCTTCGCGGAAAGATGCTCTTCGCGTTCAATCATCAACGGCGGGATCCAGTTGGGATCGTCGCCATAAAGTGCAGACGGAAAAGAGATAAAAGCCTGACGCTCGCGCTTACTCACCACTTTTTCAACGCTAATCATAAACAACCCGCATTATATATTTTAAAAAATAATACCAATGAATAATTAAAATAAGAGCATCTCAGACTACTAAAAAATCCGCATGATAGATTTACCATAAATGCCTGTGAAACCACTTATTAATTGATAAAAATAATAAATAAAGCTAATACGTTACGCGCGGTGAATATATCATTAAGACGACAAAAATAAACACCGCACTAAACTTTACCTTTCATGACAATATAAACTATATTACCTTCGCCTTATTATCCTGAAACTTTTTAATTGAATATTATTCATGGTGTATATGTCCAACAAAACCCCAACTCATACTCTGCCGATGCGCTATGCGGACTTCCCTACTCTGGTGGAAGCGTTGGACTATGCAGCCCTGGGTCGCGCCGGTATGTATTTCTACGATCGCCGTATCCAGCTTGAGAACACGCTGGAATACCGCCAGCTGCAGCAACGCGCAAAAGCAGGCGCGCGGCGGTTGCTGTCGCTGAACATTCGTAAAGGCGAACGCGTCGCGCTGATCGCCGAAACCAGTACCGGGTTTGTCGAAGCCTTTTTTGCGTGTCAATACGCCGGTCTGGTGGCCGTTCCGCTCGCCATTCCAATGGGCGTAGGACAACGTGATTCTTACACCACTAAACTTCAGGGTTTATTAGCCAGTTGTAAACCCGCGGCCATTATTAGCAGTGATGAATGGCTTTCATTAATTGATGTGGGAAATATAGATAACGCCTCTCTGCATATTTTAAGTCATGCTGATTTTAATGCGCTGACAGAAAAAGAGGTCGAACTCTCGCTACCGTCTCCCGATGATATTGCATATCTTCAGTACACCTCCGGTAGCACGCGCTTCCCGCGCGGCGTCATTATTACGCATCGGGAAGTTATGGCGAATTTACAGGTAATTAGCCACGATGGAATAAAATTACGCGCCAGCGATCGCTGCGTCTCCTGGCTGCCGTTCTATCATGATATGGGGTTAGTCGGCTTTCTGTTAACGCCGGTCGCGACGCAGCTCTCCGTCGATTATTTGCGTACGCAAGATTTTGCTATGCGCCCGCTCCAGTGGCTAAAGCTTATTAACCAAAACCGCTGCACAGTCTCGGTTGCGCCACCTTTCGGCTACGACCTGTGCCTGCGCCGCGTCAACGATCGCGATCTGGCCGAACTCGATCTCTCCTGCTGGCGTGTGGCGGGCATTGGCGCAGAACCTATTCCTGGGCAGCAGTTAACCGAGTTTGGCGAACGCTTTCGTCAGGCACAGTTTGACCCTCATGCATTTATGCCCTGCTATGGCCTGGCTGAGAATGCGCTGGCGGTGAGCTTCTCCGCCGAAGCGGCTGGATTGCAGGTCCATGAGATTGACCGTGATATTCTTGAGTGCAAAGGTAAAGCTGTTGCCCCCACCGCACAAACACGCGCCATCTCCACCTTTGTTAACTGCGGCAAGGCGCTTCCCGGGCATGCTATTGAAATCCGTAATGAAATGGGTAAACGTCTGGCGGAGCAGGAAATCGGTCATATCTATATTTCCGGGCCGAGTCTGATGAGCGGTTATTTCCAGGACCTGGCCTCACAAAAAGAGATTGAGTCTACCGGCTGGATGGACACGGGCGATCTGGGTTATCTGCTGGACGACAACCTCTACGTCACCGGGCGCATAAAAGACCTGATTATTATTCATGGCCGCAATATCTGGCCGCAGGATATTGAATACGTCGCGGAAAAAGAACTGGGGATTCATTCGGGCAATGCCATTGCGTTTGTCACCGCGCAGGAACGGATTGTGTTGCAGATTCAATGCCGCATCAGCTCTGAAGAACATCGTCAGCAAACGCTGCATGCGCTTACCGCGCGCATTCAAAGTGAATTCGGCGTGACGGCGGACATCGAATTTGTCCCACCGCACAGCATTCCGCGCACCTCTTCCGGCAAACCCGCACGCGCCGAGGCTAAACGACGCTATTTAACCCCAACTGGCGAGACCATCAGCCCGCAACAAACGTCGGTGGCAGGTTACGTACAATGAGTCATACGGTCGCGGTGACCGGCGGAACCGGTTTTATCGGCAAGCATATTCTTGCCAGTCTGCTTTCCCGCGGCTTTACGGTGCGCGCCTTAACTCGCGCACCGCGTAATGATTCAAGCCAACAGCTCACCTGGGTTCAGGGCTCGTTGGAAGACCGAAACGCCCTCACGGAGCTGGTAAAAGGCGCGCGTTATATCGTTCATGGCGCGGGTCAGGTGCGTGGGCATAATGAAGACGTCTTCACCCAGTGCAATGTAATGGGCAGCCTGCGCCTGCTGCAGGCCGCAAAAGAAGGCGGATATTGCGAGCGCTTTCTGTTTATCTCTTCGCTGGCGGCGCGGCATCCTGAACTCTCGTGGTACGCCAACTCTAAATATATTGCCGAACAGAAATTAGCGGCGATGTCTGCGGGTATCTCACTGGGGATATTCCGCCCCACCGCCGTCTATGGTTCGGGCGATAAAGAACTCAAACCGCTATTCGACTGGATGCTGCGGGGCGTACTTCCCCAGCTCAGCGCGGCGGAGACAAAACTGACCTTCATTCACGCCATCGACCTCGCGCAGGCCGTTACGCAGTGGTTATCCAGTGACGTTCCGCAGGCGCATACCTACGAATTATGCGATGGCAACAAAAGCTATTGCTGGAAGGATCTTCAGGAGATCGGCTCAACCGCGCGTCATGGCCCGGTCCGATTAATCCCTGTTCCGCTCTATCTGCTGCAAATTATGGCAGATATCAGCACGCGGCTAAGCCAGCTTGCCGGAAAAGAACCAATGCTTACCCGGTCAAAAATCTGCGAACTCACGCATCCGGACTGGTCGGTCAATATTCAAAACGCAGTCGACGATTTTAACTGGTCTCCAGGGATTAGCCTGACGCACGCAATACACCACAGGCTATTTTGATTT
This sequence comes from Pseudocitrobacter corydidari, assembly GCF_021172065.1. NCBI lineage: Bacteria > Pseudomonadati > Pseudomonadota > Gammaproteobacteria > Enterobacterales > Enterobacteriaceae > Pseudocitrobacter > Pseudocitrobacter corydidari. Next base: position 3,428,046 of record NZ_CP087880.1, read on the forward strand.
TCTACATAACAGGTGTGGCAACATTTCTATGGTAAATCGTGAAAGAGTGATGGATTACATTCTCTCCTGCTTGCGGGAGATGATCGAAAAGGGACTGGAAATCAAGCCTGACAGTGACCTCGTCAACGATCTGGGCCTGGAGTCGATAAAGGTGATGGATTTATTGATGGAGCTTGAAGATGAATTCGATATTTCCATACCTATCAACATCTTGCTGGATGTCAGAACGCCTGCGCAATTGCGCGACGCCTTAATTCCTTTCCTGGAGAACCGCAATGAGCCTGTATGATAAGTTTTCGCGTCTCGCCAGCGAGCGCGAGCAGTTTTCCACCTCCGGCATTACGCCATTCGGCACCTGCATCGACGAAGTCTACTCCGCCACGCAGGGGCGTATTGGCACGCAGCGCGTCATTCTGGCGGGCACCAATAACTATCTCGGCCTGACCTTTAATGCCGACGCTATCGCCGAGGGCCAGGCGGCGCTGGCCGCACAGGGCACCGGCACCACCGGGTCTCGTATGGCGAACGGCAGCTATGGGCCGCATCTTGCTTTAGAGCAGGAACTGGCTGCGTTTTTTGACCGTCCGAGCGCGATCGTCTTTTCAACCGGCTACACCGCCAACCTCGGTGTGATCAGCGCGCTGGCAGACCACAACGCGGTGGTACTGCTGGACGCCGACAGCCACGCCAGCATCTACGATGCCTGCACGCTGGGCGGCGCGGAAATCATTCGCTTCCGCCACAATGATGCGAAAGATCTCGAACGCCGGATGGTACGTCTGGGCGAGCGGGCGCATGAAGCCATCATCATCGTCGAAGGCATTTACAGCATGCTCGGCGACGTTGCGCCGCTGGCGGAAATTGTCGATATCAAGCGTCGTCTGGGCGGCTTTTTGATCGTGGATGAAGCGCACTCCTTCGGCGTCATGGGGCTGCATGGTCGTGGCCTGGCTGAAGCGGTTGGCGTTGAGCGGGATGTCGATATCATCGTCGGTACCTTCAGTAAAAGCCTCGCGTCAATCGGCGGCTTCGCCGTTGGCGGTAAAGAGATGGAAGTGCTGCGCTACGGCAGCCGTCCCTATATTTTCACCGCCTCGCCATCGCCTTCCAGCATCGCTTCCGTGCGTTCCGCTTTACATACCATCGCCACCCAACCCGCGCTGCGGCAAAAACTGTGGGACAACGCGCATCGTCTGTATGAAGGGTTAGAAAAGCTGGGCTATCAGCTCGGCTCGCATATCAGCCCGGTCGTGCCGGTAATTATCGGTTCGAAAGAGGAGGGTCTGCGGATCTGGCGTGAACTGATTACATTAGGCGTTTATGTGAACCTGATTCTGCCGCCCGCTGCGCCTGCCGGCATCACCTTGCTGCGTTGTAGCATGAACGCCGCGCACAGCGATGAAGAGATCGATGCCATTCTTCAGGCATTCGCCACGCTGAAATCCTGAAACCAGGTTCAGCCATGCGCGTATCACGCCGCATGGCTGAACCACTCACCGCACCCGATCGTATCGCCGCACTAATAGCAACGCCACCATTACGCATACCGTCGGCAGTACCAGCGCGGTTAGCGGCGCATTGAGGCTGAACAATAACCCCAGGTTAACCAAAATCTGATAGCTAATGTAGAGCAGCAGCCCGAGTATGCCGCCAACGGCTAAACGGCTGCCGAGCCCTGACGAGCGCGGCGTGACGAAAGCGAAGGGAATCGCCAGTAAAATCATCGCCAGCGTCAAAATGGGCCGCCCCAGCTTTTGCCAGAGCGCCAGCCGGTATTCCATGCTGGGCTGATGCGTTTGCTGTAAATAGGCAATGTAATGATTGAGCTGGCGAATAGAGAAGGTGTTCCCCGGCAACGAAAGCACATCCAGGCTCATATGGGTGAAAAAAGCGTTCCACGGTAAACTTGCTTTGCTTTCAATCGTTTCCCTGCCCTTATTCCACTGTTTTTTACGCACATCCTGAAGCACCCACTTATCGTCTTTCACAACGGTCGCCTTGCGGGCATAGATGTAGAACTCAAGCGTGAGATCGTCACGATAGTGGAAAATCTCCACGCCGACAGGCTGCCCCTGTTCGTTCAGGGATTTCACGGTCATAAAGGTATTACCCCGGCGCGCCCACAGCACATTCCCGGTAATATCGATACCGTTCTCGGCGGCCATCGCCACGTTTCTGATTTGCAGCGCGCGCTGCTGTAATGGCGAGGCCACCCACTCATCAATCGCCCCCAGCGACACCGCCCACATCACGCCCGCGCATAGCGCCACCATTGCAATCCTGAAAACGGAGAAACCGGTGCTACGAATGGCCGTCAGCTCACTGCTTTTCGACAGCAACCCCAGCCCGACAATCCCCCCGAGCAGCGCGATAAAGGGCCCAAGATCGATAAGGCAGCGCGGGAGCGTCATCAACACCACCAGCACCGCCTGCGTCCAGTGATAACCGCCGGGGCTGACATCATCCAGCTCGTTGATCAGATTAAAGGTGCTAAACAGCGGTAGCAGCAGGCCCGCCGCCGCCGCGAAACCGGTGAAAAGGTAACGAATCAGGTAACGGCTGAATAGAGTCATCGGAAGAGTTTCTGTCGCCAGGAGAAGTCACGCGCCATCAGCACCAGCATGCCGAAAAGCATAAGAACAGGCACCAGCCAGACGCCAGGCGTCAGCGGTATCGCACCGTTCGCCACCAGCGTTCGGCAAACATTGCCACCATAGAAAATCGCGACGAACATCAGCGTTAGTGGGATTAACGTGGCAAAGCGCCCCTGCCGGGGTTTAACGCGGCTTAAGGGAACGGCCAGCAGCGCCATCAGCAGCGCGGTGATCCCCCGGCTTTTTCGCCACTGAAGCTCTGCATGGTCAGCCGGATCGGGAGAAATCGCCAGCACCTCTGCCGCTTTGGCCTTTCTTTTAATTTCAATGCGCTGGGTCAGCGGATTCAGATGCAATTCCAGATTACGGTATATTTGCTCGTTATCGTCGCTGCCTTCATGGTCGAGCGTGTAGGCCGTTCCGGCATGCAGCATCACCGTTGGCGTCAGGGGGGATGGGTCGATCACATCTACAGATTGCGCGCGAAACAGGCTGGTTTTGCCGCCTGCCGAGGTGTAAATCAGCGCTTCATTCAGGTGATTCGAGGTGGGGTTAATCATCTCGGCCATGATCATGCGGCCATTGTCATTGACGTTGAATTTTTTGGCCTGCAAATGGCGAACGTCCAGTTCCGATTGCGACTGCTGCTCTAACAGGTAGATTTGCGCATACGCCCAGGGCCTGCCATACACCGAGAGCAGCATCACCAGAATACTCAACGGGATAGCCAGAAAAACGACCGCCCTGTACAGGCGCAACGGGCTGGCGCCTGCGGCAGACATAGCGGTGATTTCCGAGTCAGTGTAAAGCTGACCGAGCGTCACGCCCACCGATACATACAAGGCGACGGGTAGCAGCATCTCCAGCGCAATCAGCACTTTATAGAAAACCACGCTCAATACCACTTCCAGCGCCAGCGTGCCGTTCGCTGCTTCGGTGAGATAGCGTTGCGCACAGTAGCAGGTGAAAATGAAGATCAAGAAGCCGACCATGATCAGCATCAGGCGGCAGGTTCCGCCCATGATGTAACGCTCAATTAGTTTCATTTTTCGCCGCGGATCTTGCTTGTTCCGAAATGAGCTTCCACAACAGCGTAATCACCTCGCTGACCTCTTTTTCCGTCAGGCCGCCATCTTTGGCCCACACGATTTGCCCCTGATGATTAAGGACAAAAATGGTAGAGCTCTCCTCCGGAAGCTGCCAGCGATTTCGCCCCACGCCGCCGCCGTCGATGATGAACTGTGCCCAGGCGTACCGACGCTTGTTTTTCTCAATCTTCCCGCGCACAAAATAGCTGGTGCCGAAGATGACATCGTCGGTATTCACAATAGTGGTGGGCTGGAACACATCGCCGGGGAAGTGTGCCTTCTCAACGGCTTTAATCAGCAGCGAATTTTTCTTTTTCGCGGACTTTCGCCCGGCGATGTACTGAACAATGCGCACCTTCCCCGCCAGCTGAGCGCTGTTCCAGGACTGATAGCGAATGCTATCGTCGTCGTTCAGTATCAATTCGCCGCCGTCGCTGATGGCGATCGGCGAAACGGCTTTACCGACGACAAAATTGTGCGCCATCGCCAGGCCGGGAAGGCACAGCAACGCCATTATCAACAGAATGGCGCGCGTGCCGCGCCTTCGATTATCCGTCATCGTGTTGTGCATCCTTTTACAGCGGAAAGCGCGCGAGTAGCAGCTCTAAACGCTGGCGGATGTCTTCATCCAGCGCCACGGGCGTCGCGTAGGCCAGGCGGTTTTCCATGTCGTCGGCCACCATCTCATCATGCTTGTCACCCATCAGCCCATTAATGGCGGCTAAAAAACGGGAGACCTGCCGCGCTTCGCGGTTTTCCGGGTCAATTGACCGCAGGGTGTCGTAGTATGAAACCTGCTGGCTGATGATTTTCCGTACATCATGAAATTCCCGGCCCGTGAGCTTCGGTTTGGCAATAATCGTCTTTAGCGCCTGCATTTGCGCCTGGCGACAGGCGACAAAATTGTCGACGCTCGCCAGCCTGCTATGGCGCAGGCGATAGCGCACCAGCCCCCATATCGGCGAGCTCAAATACACCCGCAGCAACCTGGCGTAAAAGGTAATGACATCCTTCTTTTGATTACGAAATCCGTCCTGAAAGCGCCCGAGATAGACCGTCGTTTTGCCAAACAGGAAACCGGCCTGGTGCTTCTGTAGATACAACCGCTGGGCGAAGCGCAGGTGTTTATAGCGCGCGCGCATGTATTTGTACTGCAATCGTTCTGCCGCAGAGAGCTCGACACCGCTCGCCTGTTTCAACGTGAGATCCAGCAAATCCCGGCGCTGTACGCCCTCTTCCCAGAATTGCAGGCACAAGGCATAGTTGCTTTGAATGATTTCCGACGTGCAGTGCAAATCAATCACCGGCGGCAGGCTGACCTGCGCGTCGACGTAATCGTCCTCTTCGACCGCCGTAAAGAGGCGTTGGGTCACTTCAGGTGCAAAACGTTTCTCTATCACTTTCCGCCCTCCGTCGATCCTTTAAAGACCAGTAAATGGCGCTGAAAATAGGCCCGTAGCGTCGGTGCCAGCGAAAACAAGACATCGAGGCACTGGCCGAAGAAGTAGGCGAAGGCCGCGCCCATCACGCCATAAACATGCGACAGCGCAATCAATAAAATGAGATAGCCCGCTGAAGCAAACGTCTGGGCGACGAGAAAAGCGCGCTGTTTGCCCGCCATGAGCAGCAGCGACTCCTGCGGGAAGCCCACCATCGAGATGACAATGGCCGCCAGCATCACCTGAATTAAGTCGTACGCTTCGAGGTATTTCACTCCGAAAACCAGCGAGATCAGCGGCTTACCAACCAGAATAACCAGCAGCGCGACCAGCACGCCGATCCCGCCCGCCAGCAGCGCAGAGCGGATACCCAGCATCCACGGACGCTTTGTGCGCGGGTCAAGACGCATCACTTCCGGATAAAAACTTTTGCCCAGTAAACCGGCGGGGGTGCCGGCCGCATCAAAGAAGGTCATCGCGATTTTGAACAGCCCCGCTGCCGCCGGGCCCAGCACCACACCAACCAGCACGGTGCTACAGGAGTTGCGCGCCGCCCAGATGGAGTGCGCGATGTTGGTTGACCAGACAAAACCCCAGGCGCCCGGTATCCGTCGCGCGGATTCAAACAAACGTGGACGCAGCGCGTCATGAATATTGCGCCGACGCAGTTCGCGCGCGGCAAACCACCAGTACATAGTGCCGCCCACCAGATTGGAGGCGTACCAGGTGACCACAAACCCGGCAAAGCCAAAATCGCCGAAATAGGCAATCACGCTGCCCAGGGCGCGCAGAAAAGGCTTGGTCGCCTGCTGAATGGCAATCAGGTCAAAGCGGTCAACCGCACGCAAAATGCCGGTCGGCGTGGATGACGCCATGGAGGGAATTAACGTGCAATAGAGCATGGCTAACCAAAAACTTTGCGCATCCAGCCCCATGGAATGAGAGAGAAACGGCAGCAGCGCCATTCCGCCGACAATAGCAACGGCCCCGCTGGCAATATCCAGGCCAAAGGAAAACGACACCACATCACGAAACTGCTGCGGGTTATTATTTTCCAGCGCGGGCGTGCCGTACTGAACCACCAATTGCCAGGTCTGAAACTTGATGAAATCGCTGATCGATTTGGCATAAGACTGCACCACCACCAGCACGCCGAACATCGCGGGCATCATTCCCTTCCCGGCGCAGGAGAGCGCCAGCAGCCCTAACAGGGCGCTGACCACATTACTGGAGCCTAAATAGGCGCTATTGCGAATAATGGTGCGAAACGCGCCATCAGAAAACCAATTTTTCATTGTTATAACAACAGTCCATTCAGGCTTTTTATATTCAGCGTGGAATTAATCCCATCGCATTTATAATTAAATCAAATGATTTTTAGATTAATGTTCGACACGCTGACGTTTTGAAATAGCCGCTACCGTCGATGCTGCGGCTAATGCTTTTTGAAGCACCTCGGCATAAGGCGCTCGCGCATCCAGTTCGATAATGCGTGAACCGTTGTATTGAATTTTCGACATTACGCCGATTTTATCCCTCAGCTCTTCATAATCGTGATCGGGCTTACGCGAAAACGCGGTCTCCACATCAATCATCAGTCGAATAATTAATTCCGGTTGATAACGTGCCATTTGCTGATAAAGCTGCTGCTCGCGCGCTGCCAGCCGCTGCTTTATTTTCCCCGTTGCACGCTCAATGCCTATACCTGGCCCATCGTAATAAAAACCGGAGATTTCAGCCTGGGGAAAGCGATCGCTCACCACCAGCACGCCGCTTTGCGTCAGTTGCTGAACCCTGCGTAATTTCACGCGCCGACGAAGCGAAAAGGCGAACATAATCAACGCGGCCCAAATCGCTGGCGAGCGGTTTTTCATGCTCTGCGTCTTTGATGACTTGGCGGCCAAACGCCGTTCAAGCCAGACGCCAATAAACGGTAACTTTTTGATTTTGACACCGTCTTCTCCTGAAAGCAGGCCAAGATAACGGCGCTCGGTGACCCATTGCATTTGCAGTTGTTTAACCAGATCCGTGGTCAGGGTTGATTTACCGGTGCCATCACAGCCCACCACCGCAATCAGGCCGGGAATACATTCGGTCTGAGGCATTGCGGCCTGAGTGAGGTTGGTCGTTTCCATGGTATTTACTCTTGAGTTCGTCACAATCAGGTGCGGTCGTCAGGAAAGCGCGGACTGAATCGAACGTAATGATTCAGCGAGGATTTCATCCGCGGGCTGACGTCCATCCAGCTCGAGAATGGGCGCGCCGTTAAAGTTAAGCGTAGGGATAACGCTGGTTTTCTCATGCAGCGCCGCCAGTGAGTGGTCGGGCTTGCGGCTGAAGGCCGTTTGCTCATCAATCGCGAGGCGAATCAATAACACAGGGATATAAGAGGCCATCCAGTGATACAGATTCAGCTCCTTTTTTCTGAGCATACACACCCAGCCGTTGCCGCCTTCCGTCTTTGCCAGTTGCGGGCCATCAAAGCGAAAACCGGGCACTTCCCCCTGCGGATAGCGGTCGGTTATCAATAGATATCCTTGCTCGCTTTGGCGCAGCATTTTGCGAAACTTCCAGGCCCGCCAGCAGGAGAGTAAAAAGATAACCAGCGCACTCACGTTGCCAGGAGGTTGCGAGGGGAAGTAGTGAACTTTGGCGGCTTTGGCGCGTAAATAACGGCCAAACGGCGCGCCGATAATCGGCAGTTGCGAAATCCATTCGCCAATACGCCCGGAAGATTGCCCCAGATACAATAATTGCGTAGGCATTTTCGGGGCCAGCTTTTCAAGTAGCGCCATCGCCAGCGTGGATTTCCCGGAACCATCACAACCGACTATGGCAATCACTCTGACAAAAGGTGGATTAACCTTTCGGATATTATATTGGCCCATGGAAAACCCATTATTAAAGAAATGATTGTATATTACTGGCATTGTGCTCAGAATATCTTTTCGTCATTGTCGTGACAATAATTAAATGGCCGCGCGACATAAACTATCGCCGTATCTAAATACATTTATCAAAATAATATTTAATGTGAATATATTAAATAAGGGATATATTTATGCAGTCAATAACTCCTCCGGTTATTGCCGTTATTGGCAGTGATGGCTCCGGCAAATCCACTGTTTGTGAACGCCTGATTAAAACCGTACAAAAATATGGCCCCGCCGAACAGGTGCATTTAGGAAAACAGGCGGGCAACGTTGGCCGCGCCGTCACAAAACTTCCCTTAATGGGAAAATCGCTGCATAAAACCATCGAACGCAACCAGGTGAAAACGGCAAAAAAATTGCCCGGCCCCATTCCCGCGCTGGTGATTACCGCTTTTGTGGCACGCCGCCTGCTGCGCTTTCGCCATATGCTGGCGTGCCACAAGAAGGGGCTGATCGTGTTAACCGACCGCTACCCGCAGGCGCAAATCCCCGGCGCTTACGACGGTACCGTTTTTCCGCCAAATATTACCGGCAGCCGTTTTGTCTCCTGGCTGGCAGAGCTTGAACGCAAAGCGTTCCACTGGATGGCGAGCTATAAGCCTGATTTAGTGATTAAACTGAACGTTGACCTTGAAGTGGCCTGCGCGCGGAAACCCGATCACAAGCGGGAATCGCTGGCGCGGAAGATTGCCATCACACCGCAGTTGACCTTTAACGGTGCCGAGCTGATCGATATTGATGCCAATAAACCGCTGGATGAAGTGCTGAACGACGCAGAAAACGCGGTGATGCGCTTTATGGAAAGCCGGGGTTATATCCCGCTGACGAACGTCTGATAATCCCGTTAAGCCCGGTAGACCGGGCTTAACCCAAACAATTTAGATAAGCTGAAGCGCAATCCAGTAAAGCACCCCGGATAAAAAGATGGCCGCTGGCAGCGTGAAGATCCACGCCATCAGGATGCTGGTCACCGTTTTACGCTGCAACCCACCGCCATCTACCAGCATCGTGCCAGCCACCGCAGAAGAGAGCACGTGCGTTGTGGAGACCGGCATCCCAACATAGCTCGCCAGGCCGATAGAAATCGCCGCCGTAATTTGGGCGGACATGCCCTGAGCGTAAGTCATGCCTTTCTTACCGATCTTCTCGCCAATGGTCATCGCCACGCGCCGCCAGCCAATCATTGTCCCGATACCCAGCGCCAGCGCCACGGCCATAATTATCCAGATGGGCGCGTACTCGATGGTGCTCAGAATATCGCTTCGCAGTTTTTTCAGCATCTGCTGGTCATTGCGGTTCACTCCTTCAGACTTCGCCACTTTCTCAGCCGTATCGGAGATGCAGAGCATGATGCGCCTCAGTTGGCTACGCTGCCCCACTTCTAAGGCGCTGTAGTTAGTCACATTGCCTGCCAGCAGGGTTTTAACGCGTTCAAAGGCATCCATGGTATTTGCCGGATGACAGTGGAATACGCTGGATTGCACATCGCCCGATTGCGCAGTCGCCACCGGCTGCTCCGTTGTGGTAATGGTTTTCAGCAGCTCAGGGCGCTGCTCAAGAAACACTTCAAAATTGTTGATGGCATCGCGAGTACGGGCAATTTCGTAACCCGACGCATTCATATTGACCACAAACCCGGCGGGCGCAATCCCAACCAGGACCAGCATCACCAGGCCAATACCTTTCTGGCCATCGTTCGCGCCGTGAGAAAACGCCACGCCCGCCGCTGAGACAATCAACGAGGTTCGCGTCCAGAACGGAGGTTTGCGCACGCCACCTTTCTTTTTACGCTCTTCCGGCGAGCGATGGATACGGGCGCGTTTTTTGGTGCCGCTCCAGAAGCGACGCAGCAGAAAAATCAACCCGCCCGCCAGCGCGAGGCCGACAATCGGCGAGACAATTAAGGAGGTGAAAATTTTCGTGACTTCGCGCAGATTCAGCGCATCCACTACGGAGTTGCCGTTCATAATCGCGTTGGTGAGCCCGATCCCGATTATCGCGCCAATCAACGTATGCGAACTGGACGCCGGCAAGCCGAAAAACCAGGTGCCGAGGTTCCAGATGATTGCCGCCAGCAGCATTGAAAAGACCATCGCCAGCCCATGCGAAGAGCCCATATTCAGCAGCAAATCCGTCGGTAGCATATGCACAATGGCGTAAGCCACGCTAAGCCCCCCTAACAGCACGCCAAAAAAGTTGAACGCAGCGGCCATAACCACCGCCAACTGTGGGCGCATCGCGCGCGTGTAGATAACCGTCGCCACCGCGTTGGCCGTATCGTGAAAGCCATTAATTGCTTCGTAAAACAGGACGAATGCCAGAGCAAGCAATAATAAAAGCCCGGTGTATATATCCAAGCCAATAAATAAATTTAGCATATATATAATTGCGCCATATTAAAATTATAAACAGGCGCATTATCGGGGAGTTTAGCCATTCGGGCAAAGTGAATTACGTTTTTTTGTCGACTGTGCAATAAATAGAAAACCATTGGGTTAAAAAATTAATTACTATAAATAAATCATTATGCACACATCCATAGCATGAATAATATTCGATTTAAAAAGTCGCGGGAACATATGAATATTCTTGTTAAATGTTTCCAAAAAAAAACCGGGTAAGACTCGCGTCTACCCGGCTTGATGATGAACGAATGATTACTCGTTAATTTTTGGATGCTGCTGCACCAAACGCGTTCTCTGCTCCTGCAAGGTCGCGATTTCGGCATCGATATCTTCGATTTTATGCTCGATGTTATCGTGATGCTCCTGCAAAATTTCTCGCGCTTCTTCGATATCCGATGCGGCAGGCGTCGCGCCTTTCAGCGGACGGTTAGCCGTCTCTTTCATGGTCAGGCCGGTAATCAGGCCGATCACTGCAATCACCATCAGATAGTAAGCCGGCATCATCAGGTTCTGTGAAGTTTCCACCAGCCAGGCCGCCAGCGTCGGCGTCAGACCCGCAATCAGCACAGAGATGTTAAAGGCCGCAGCCAGCGCGCTGTAACGAATATGCGTCGGGAACATCGCCGGCAGCGTCGACGCCATTACGCCGGTAAAGCAGTTGAGGATCACCGCCAGCAACAGCAGACCAGCGAAAATCAGGCCAATCACATTACTGTTAATCAGAATGAAGGCCGGAATCGCGAACACCAGCAGCGCCACGCTACCAATAATGACAAATGGACGACGACCAAAACGGTCGCTCAAAAGCCCCATAACCGGCTGCACAAACAGCATACCAATCATGATGGCGATAATAATCAGCACGCCATGATCTTCTGAGTAGTGCAGGTTATGCGACAGGTAGCTCGGCATATAGGTCAACAGCATGTAATAGGTGACGTTGGTCGCGATAACCAGACCAATACACGCCAACAGGCTGCGCCAGTGTTTAGTGGCGATTTCTTTAAAGGAAACTTTTGGCCCGTCCTGTAAACCCTGACGGTCGCCCTGTTCGAGTTTCTCAACGTGCTGCTGGAACGCTGGCGTCTCTTCCAGCGCATGACGCAGATAGAGGCCAATAATCCCTAACGGCAGCGCAATAAAGAACGGAATACGCCAGCCCCACTCAAGGAAGTTTTCCTCACCCACGACGGTGGAGATCAGCACCACTACGCCCGCGCCCAGTACGAAGCCCGCGATGGAGCCGAAATCAAGCCAACTGCCCATAAAGCCGCGTTTACGGTCAGGTGAATATTCGGCAACAAAGATTGATGCCCCGGTATATTCACCGCCCACCGAGAAGCCCTGCGCCATTTTACACAGCAACAGCAGGACGGGCGCCCAGATACCAATAGACGCATATGACGGTATCAGACCAATACAGAAGGTACTGATCGACATAATAACGATGGTGATCGCCAGGATTTTCTGACGCCCGTACTTATCGCCGAGCATCCCAAAGAACAGACCGCCCAACGGGCGAATTAAGAACGGTACGGAGAACGTCGCCAGCGCGGCAATCATCTGCACGCTTGGGTCGGCGCCCGGGAAGAAGACTTTACCTAAGGCGTAAGCCACAAAGCCATACACACCAAAGTCGAACCATTCCATAGCATTACCAAGCGAGGCCGCAGTGATGGCTTTACGGAGCTTGGCATCATCGATAATCGTGACATCACGGAGCGTGATCGGCTTTACTTTTTTCCTTCGAAGCATGGGTATTCCTCATTTACATTCGCCGTTAACGCACACCCTGTGGAGTCGAACAGCGCGCTGCTCGCATGGTGTACGGAGGAGTCGGGAAAATGCAGACTCCTGTTTATCAAGCGTAGCAGGTTTGCTTGTACTGCTAGCGCGCCCCTTGCGCGGGAGCGCATTTGGGGGTGACAGCTTCGCGTTACACTCCTCAGGGTTCATAGAGTGCCGAAAGCTACCGGTGCAATCAAACCTGTTGACGCCTGTACTGGCTAATTACAGGTGGTTAAAAAATCCCCGGAATGTCGGTTCCGGTTTGGACTCAGGCCTTTTACCCTACCAGCGTTTAAATTTGTGATCAACTTCGCAAATAAATGCACGCTGTTGTTAAGTTGAGTCGATATTCGTAAATAAGTTCAATCTTAATGGATTTTTCCGTCAAAGCGCGGCTCGGTATTGTTACCAAAAACACACCCAAAAATGTCAAATAACCCTCGAAATAATTACCCGCAGTATTATTTATTTAAGATAAATCTCACCATATAAATTCACAAAGTTTTCACAGCCGATTTATCTCATCGTGCAGAGGATAAGATTTCATCAAAATATGTGATCGATATAACTAAAACACTGTTTTATTTTCATTGAATCATAATTCCAGCAAATGCATCATAGTTTCAGGAACAGCACCACGGGGCTTTTCAGGGAGAATTTCTCCCTCGTTGTACCCACCGCGTTCCGGCCGCATGGACAGAGATGCCCGAAAGGAAAGACTCGGGTAACTGGTTGAAATTATTATTCTTAACCTCTTCCGTCGTCGTTCAGATGAGAAGCGAGGATGTAATATGAAAATTAAAGCCACAATGGAAAGAATCCCTGGCGGGATGATGCTGATCCCTTTACTGCTGGGTGCCGTATTAAATACCTTTGCGCCAAACACCGGCGAATACTTTGGTTCATTCACGAAAGGCATGATTGGCGGAACGGTGCCGATTCTGGCAGTCTGGTTCTTCTGTATCGGTGCTTCAATTGACTTACGCGCAACCGGAACGGTGTTACGTAAATCCGGTACGCTGGTACTGACCAAAATTGGCGTCGCCTGGATCGTGGCACTGATTGCAGCGATGTTTATTCCAGAAAATGGTATCCAGACCGGATTCTTTGCGGGTCTGTCCGTTCTGGCAATTGTTTCCGCCATGGATATGACCAACGGTGGCTTATATGCCAGCCTGATGAACCAATATGGCACGAAAGAAGAGTCCGGCGCGTTCGTATTGATGTCGCTGGAGTCCGGCCCATTGATGACCATGGTTATTCTGGGTTCCGCTGGCCTGGCCACTTTCGAACCGCATCACTTTATCGGCGCCGTACTGCCGTTCCTGGTTGGTTTCGCGTTAGGTAACCTGGACCACGATCTGCGTGCCTTCTTCAGCAAAGCAACGCCGGTACTGATTCCATTCTTCGGCTTCGCGCTGGGGAATACCATCAACCTGAGCGTGATTATGGACACCGGCCTGCTGGGCATAGCCCTGGGCGTTGCGGTTATCGTTATCACCGGTATTCCACTGATTATTGCTGACCGCGTGATTGGCGGTGGTAACGGTACGGCGGGCATTGCGGCCTCCTCCGCGGCAGGTGCGGCAGTCGCCAACCCGGTGATTATCGCCCAGATTAACCCATCGTTTGCTCCGGTTGCCGCCTCTGCCACCGCGCTGGTCGCGGCAAGCGTCATCGTCACGGCGATTCTGGTACCTATCATCACCGCGCTTTACGCCAGACGTTTCGGCAAGGTTCCCGCAGCGGAAACCAGCACCACCGCGAGCGTCTCTCAGGCCGCGCATCACTAACATCCCCCGCCCCCTCTTCGGAGGGGGTTCTGTTTCCTCCCTGGAATAACGCCGACAAAAGTGTGGTTTTGCGCTATCATTAGCGACTGTTTGCGGCATTATGCCGGTTTTTAGGGGCTTATTGCCCTTTCGCACTTTTGAGGAAATCCCCATGTCATTACCCCACTGCCCGAAATGCAATTCCGAATACACTTACGAAGATAACGGCATGTATATCTGCCCGGAATGCGCCCACGAATGGAACGATGCTGAACCCGCACAGGACAGCGATGAGCTGATTGTGAAAGATGCCAACGGCAATCTGCTGGCCGACGGCGACAGCGTCACCGTGGTGAAAGATCTGAAAGTGAAAGGCAGCTCTTCGATGCTGAAGATCGGCACCAAAGTGAAAAACATTCGCCTGGTGGAAGGCGACCACAACATCGATTGCAAAATCGATGGTTTCGGCCCGATGAAGCTGAAATCTGAGTTTGTGAAAAAGAACTAATTGTATCTGTTGTCACACGATCGGTAGGCCGGATAAGGCGCACGCGCCGCATTCGGCCTACAAATCCCCGCTCCACCCTCATCTGTACAAAATTCGAACTACACTTAATGGGCTCTTCTTACCTGAGGTAACGATTATGCCGTTAAGTCCCTACATTGCTTTCGCCGGAAACTGCGCCGATGCCATCGCCTACTATCAACAGACGCTGGGCGCGGAATTGCTCTACAAAATCACCTTTGGCGAAATGCCGAAAGATGCGCAGGAAAGCAGCGACGGCTGCCCCTCCGGCCAAACCTATCCTGAAAGCGCGATTGCCCATGCCAACCTGAAAATTGCGGGAAGCGACATCATGATGAGCGACGGCGCGCAAAGCGGAAATACCGGCTACAGCGGCTTCACGCTGGTGCTGGATACCCAGGACGTCAACGAAGGGAAACGCTGGTTCGATAGCCTGGCGGCAGAAGGCCAGATCGAAATGGCCTGGCAGGAAACCTTCTGGGCGCACGGTTTCGGCAAAGTCACCGATCGCTACGGCCTGCCCTGGATGATCAACGTCGTCAAACAGCCTGGCGGATAACTCTGCGGGAGGCACGCCCTCCCGCTGTCATCATTTTCACCCTAACTCTTCATCTTTACGTCACTCACGCTTAACCCAACTGTCACAAAAATTCGCCACGATGGAGCCACTTTTTTAGGGAGGCTCCAGCATGCAAACGATTATCCGCGTCGAACAACTGAGCAAAACCTTCAATCAGCATCAGGCGCTGCATGCGGTTGATCTGAACATTCATCACGGTGAAATGGTGGCTCTGCTTGGGCCGTCGGGTTCCGGCAAATCCACCCTTTTACGTCACTTAAGCGGCCTGATTATCGGCGATAAAAAGCCAGAATGCCGCGTCGAACTGCTGGGCCGTACCGTCCAGCAAAATGGCCGTCTGGCACGCGATATCCGCAAAAGCCGCGCCCATACCGGCTACATCTTCCAACAATTCAACCTGGTGAACCGCCTGACCGTGCTGGAGAACGTGCTAATTGGCGCGCTCGGCAGCACGCCGTTCTGGCGCACCTGTTTTAGTTGGTTTACCCGCGAGCAGAAACAGCGCGCGTTACAGGCGCTGACCCGCGTCGGTATGGCGCACTTTGCATACCAACGCGTTTCCACGCTCTCCGGCGGCCAGCAGCAGCGTGTGGCGATTGCCCGCGCGCTGATGCAGCAGGCGAAGGTGATTCTCGCCGATGAGCCCATCGCCTCGCTGGACCCGGAATCAGCGCGCATCGTGATGGACACCCTGCGCGACATCAACCAGAACGACGGCATCACCGTGGTCGTCACGCTGCATCAGGTGGATTACGCCCTGCGCTACTGCGAACGCATCGTCGCCCTGCGCCAGGGGCACGTCTTCTACGACGGCAGCAGCCAACAGTTTGATAACGAACGTTTTGACCATCTCTACCGCAGCATTAATCGCATCGAAGAGAACGCGAAAGCTGCCTGACATCCCCATCATTGAGGAAAACGAATGAACGCTAAGATAATTGCCTCGCTGGCCTTCACCAGCATGTTCAGCCTCAGCACCCTGTTAACCCCGGCGCACGCCGAAGAGCAGGAAAAGGCGCTGAATTTCGGCATTATTTCAACGGAATCACAGCAAAACCTGAAACCGCAATGGACGCCGTTTTTACAGGATATGGAGAAGAAGCTGGGCGTGAAGGTCAACGCCTTCTTTGCCCCGGACTACGCGGGCATTATCCAGGGGATGCGCTTCAATAAAGTGGATATCGCCTGGTACGGCAACCTGTCGGCAATGGAAGCGGTGGATCGCGCCAATGGCCAGGTCTTCGCCCAGACCGTCGCGGCGGACGGATCGCCGGGTTACTGGAGCGTGTTGATCGTCAACAAAGATAGCCCGATCAACAACCTGAACGATCTGCTGGCCAAGCGGAAAGATCTCACCTTCGGCAATGGCGATCCTAACTCCACCTCTGGCTTCCTCGTCCCCGGCTACTACGTCTTCGCCAAAAACAATATCTCCGCCAGCGACTTTAAGCGCACCGTCAACGCCGGGCATGAAACCAACGCGCTGGCCGTCGCCAACAAGCAGGTGGATGTCGCCACCAACAACACCGAGAACCTCGACAAGCTGAAAACCTCCGCGCCAGAGAAGCTGAAAGAACTGAAAGTGATCTGGAAGTCGCCGCTGATCCCCGGCGATCCGATCGTCTGGCGCAAAAATCTGTCCGAAACCACCAAAGACAAGATCTACGACTTCTTTATGAACTACGGCAAAACGCCGGAAGAGAAAGCGGTGCTGGAACGCCTGGGCTGGGCCCCGTTCCGCGCCTCCAGCGACCTGCAACTGGTACCGATTCGCCAGCTCGCGCTGTTTAAAGAGATGCAGGGCGTGAAAGGCAATAAAGGGCTGAATGAGCAGGACAAGCTCGCGAAAACCACCGAGATTCAGGCGCAACTGGATGACCTGGACCGCCTGAACAACGCGTTAAGCGCGATGAGTTCGGTGAGTAAAGCGGTGCAGTAACCCCTTTGCCCGGTGGCGCTACGCTTACCGGGCCTACCGTAGGCCGGATAAGGCAACGCCGCCATCCGGCAAAAAAACGGAGCAATCTATGCAAACCATCACCATCGCCCCACCCAAGCGTAGCTGGTTCTCGCTTCTGAGCTGGGCCGTTGTTCTCGCCGTGCTGGTCGTCTCGTGGCAGGGCGCGGAAATGGCCCCGCTCACGCTGATTAAAGACGGCGGCAACATGGCGACGTTCGCCGCCGACTTCTTCCCGCCCGATTTCAGCCAGTGGCAGGATTACCTCACCGAAATGGCCGTCACGCTGCAAATCGCCGTCTGGGGCACCGCGCTGGCGGTGGTTCTCTCCATCCCCTTCGGTCTGATGAGCGCCGAAAACCTGGTGCCGTGGTGGGTTTACCAGCCCGTTCGCCGCCTGATGGACGCCTGCCGCGCCATTAACGAAATGGTCTTCGCCATGCTGTTCGTGGTCGCCGTCGGTCTCGGCCCATTCGCTGGCGTGCTGGCGCTATTTATTCACACCACCGGCGTGCTCTCCAAGCTGCTTTCCGAAGCGGTAGAAGCAATTGAACCTGGCCCGGTGGAAGGCATTCGCGCCACCGGCGCCAACAAGCTGGAAGAGATCCTCTACGGCGTGCTGCCGCAGGTGATGCCGCTGCTGATCTCCTACTCCCTCTATCGCTTCGAGTCCAACGTCCGCTCGGCGACCGTCGTCGGCATGGTCGGCGCAGGCGGGATCGGCGTCACCCTGTGGGAAGCGATTCGCGGTTTCCAGTTCCAGCAAACCTGCGCCCTGATGGTGCTGATTATCGTCACGGTCAGCCTGCTGGATTTCCTCTCTCAACGGTTGCGTAAGCACTTTATCTGATAAGCGAGGCATTGATAGCTATGCACTTGTCTACACATCCGACCAGCTACCCAACACGCTATCAGGAGATAGCCGCAAAACTTGAGCAGGAGCTTCGTCAACACTACCGCTGCGGCGACTATCTTCCCGCCGAGCAGCAACTGGCAGCGCGCTTTGAGGTGAACCGCCACACCCTGCGCCGCGCCATCGACCAACTGGTGGAAAAAGGCTGGGTACAGCGCCGTCAGGGCGTCGGCGTGCTGGTGCTGATGCGCCCGTTCGATTACCCGCTCAACGCCCAGGCGCGTTTTAGCCAGAACCTGCTGGACCAGGGCAGCCATCCCACCAGCGAAAAACTGCTGTCGGTATTGCGCCCCGCGTCCGGCCACGTCGCTGACGCACTGGGGATTACCGAGGGCGAGAACGTCATCCACCTGCGCACCCTGCGTCGGGTCAACGGCGTCGCGCTCTGTTTAATCGACCACTACTTTGCGGACCTCACCCTTTGGCCGACGCTGCAACGCTTCGACAGCGGCTCGCTGCACGATTTTCTACGCGAGCAAACGGGGATTGCGCTGCGCCGCAGCCAGACGCGGATCAGCGCCCGCCGCGCCCAGGCCAAAGAGTGCCAGCGCCTTGAAATCCCGAATATGTCGCCGCTGCTGTGCGTGCGCACCCTTAACCACCGTGACGGTGAAAGCAGCCCGGCGGAGTACTCCGTCAGCCTGACGCGCGCCGACATGATTGAATTCACTATGGAGCACTGAATGCACGCAGATACCGCGACCCGCCAGCACTGGATGTCCGTGCTGGCGCACAGCCAACCGGCTGAACTGGCAGCCCGCCTGAACGCGCTGAACATCACCGCCGACTATGAAGTGATCCGCACTGCCGAAACTGGCCTGGTGCAGATTCAGGCGCGAATGGGCGGCACCGGCGAACGCTTTTTTGCCGGCGACGCCACGCTCACCCGCGCCGCCGTACGCCTGACTGACGGCACCCTCGGCTACAGCTGGGTGCTGGGGCGCGACAAACAGCACGCCGAACGCTGCGCGCTGATTGACGCGTTGATGCAGCAATCTCGCCATTTTCAAAACTTATCAGAAACCCTTATTGCCCCGCTGGACGCTGACCGTATGGCACGCATTGCCGCACGCCAGGCCGAAGTGAACGCCAGCCGGGTCGACTTCTTTACGATGGTTCGCGGAGACAACGCATGACCCTGGAAACCGCTTTTATGCTTCCCGTGCAGGATGCCCAGCACAGTTTTCGTCGCCTGTTAAAGGCCATGAGCGAGCCGGGCGTGATTGTCGCCCTGCATCAGCTCAAGCGCGGCTGGCAGCCGCTGAATATCGCCACCACCAGCGTGCTGCTCACGCTGGCCGATAACGACACGCCGGTGTGGCTTGCCGCGCCATTAAGTAACGATATCGTCAGCCAGAGCCTGCGTTTTCATACCAACGCGCCGCTGGTCAATCAACCGGAACAGGCGACCTTCGCGGTAACGGATGAGGCGATTTCCAGCGAACAGCTCAACGCCCTTTCCACCGGCACCGCCGTTGCGCCGGAAGCGGGTGCGACGCTGATTTTACAGGTCGCCAGCCTGAGCGGCGGGCGCATGTTGCGCCTCACCGGTGCGGGTATTGCCGAAGAACGAATGATCGCCCCGCAGCTACCGGAGTGCATTCTGCACGAACTCACCGAGCGCCCGCACCCGTTCCCGCTCGGCATCGACCTTATCCTGACCTGCGGCGAGCGCCTGCTGGCTATTCCGCGAACCACTCATGTGGAGGTGTGCTGATGTACGTTGCCGTGAAAGGGGGCGAGAAGGCGATCGACGCCGCCCACGCCCTGCAAGAGAGCCGACGCCGGGGCGATACCGATTTGCCTGAACTGAGCGTCGCCCAGATTGAACAGCAGCTTAACCTCGCGGTAGATCGCGTGATGACCGAAGGCGGCATTGCCGACCGCGAACTGGCGGCGCTGGCGCTGAAACAGGCCAGCGGCGATAACGTTGAAGCGATTTTCCTGCTGCGCGCCTACCGCACCACGCTGGCGAAGCTGGCGGTGAGCGAGCCGCTCGACACCACCGGGATGCGTCTCGAACGGCGTATCTCCGCTGTTTATAAAGATATTCCCGGCGGCCAGCTGCTTGGCCCGACCTACGACTACACCCATCGCCTGCTCGATTTCACCCTGCTGGCAAATGGTGAAGCGCCGACGCTGACCACCGCCGACAGCGAACAATCCCCGTCGCCGCACGTTTTCAGCCTGCTGGCGCGTCAGGGGCTGGCGAAGTTTGAAGAAGAGAGCGGCGCACAGCCGGATGACATCACCCGCACGCCGCCGGTTTACCCCTGTTCACGTTCTTCCCGTTTGCAGCAGTTAATGCGCGGCGACGAAGGCTATTTGCTGGCGCTGGCTTACTCCACCCAGCGCGGTTACGGGCGCAACCACCCGTTCGCGGGCGAAATCCGCAGTGGTTACATCGACGTGTCGATTGTGCCGGAAGAGCTGGGATTTGCGGTAAACGTCGGCGAACTGCTGATGACCGAGTGTGAAATGGTCAACGGTTTTATCGACCCGCCGGATGAGCCGCCGCACTTCACGCGCGGCTACGGGCTGGTGTTCGGCATGAGCGAGCGCAAAGCGATGGCGATGGCGCTGGTCGACCGCGCTCTGCAAGCCCCGGACTACGGCGAGCACGCGACAGGCCCGGCGCAGGATGAAGAGTTCGTGCTGGCGCATGCCGACAACGTCGAAGCCGCAGGCTTTGTCTCGCACCTCAAACTCCCGCACTACGTCGATTTCCAGGCCGAACTGGAGCTACTCAAACGTCTGCAACAGGAGCAGAACCATGGCTAATCTGAGCGGCTACAACTTTGCGTACCTCGACGAGCAGACCAAACGCATGATCCGCCGCGCTATCTTAAAAGCGGTGGCGATCCCCGGCTATCAGGTGCCGTTTGGCGGACGCGAGATGCCGATGCCCTACGGTTGGGGAACCGGCGGTATTCAGCTTACCGCCAGCGTGATTGGCGAAAGCGACGTGCTGAAGGTGATTGACCAGGGCGCAGACGACACCACCAACGCCGTGTCGATCCGTAACTTCTTTAAGCGCGTGACCGGGGTGAACACCACTGAACGTACGGACGATGCGACGCTTATCCAGACGCGCCACCGCATCCCCGAAACGCCGCTGACCGAAGATCAGATCATTATTTTCCAGGTGCCGATCCCCGAACCGCTGCGCTTTATCGAGCCGCGCGAAACGGAAACCCGCACCATGCACGCGCTGGAGGAGTACGGCGTGATGCAGGTGAAGCTGTATGAAGATATTGCCCGCTTCGGTCATATCGCCACCACCTACGCCTATCCGGTGAAGGTGAACGGGCGCTACGTGATGGACCCGTCGCCGATCCCGAAATTCGATAACCCGAAAATGGACATGATGCCCGCCCTGCAACTGTTCGGCGCAGGGCGTGAGAAGCGCATCTATGCGGTGCCGCCGTTTACCCGCGTGGAAAGTCTCGATTTCGACGATCACCCGTTCACCGTTCAGCAGTGGGATGAGCCATGCGCCATCTGCGGATCGACCCACAGCTATCTCGACGAAGTGGTGCTGGATGACGCCGGAAACCGCATGTTTGTCTGCTCCGATACCGATTATTGCCGCCAACAGAGCGAGGCGAAAAGCCAATGAATCAACCGTTACTTTCGGTCAATAACCTGACCCACCTTTACGCGCCGGGCAAAGGCTTTAGCGATGTCTCTTTTGATTTATGGCCGGGGGAAGTGCTGGGCATTGTCGGGGAATCCGGCTCCGGGAAGACCACGCTGCTGAAATCAATTTCCGCGCGTCTGACGCCGCAACAGGGGGAGATTCACTATGAAAACCGTTTCCTCTATGGCATGAGCGAGGCAGACCGCCGTCGCCTGCTGCGCACCGAATGGGGCGTGGTGCATCAGCATCCACTCGACGGCCTGCGCCGCCAGGTGTCGGCAGGCGGCAATATCGGCGAGCGGCTGATGGCGACCGGGGCACGTCATTACGGCGATATTCGCGCTACCGCGCAGAAGTGGCTGGAAGAGGTGGAAATTCCCGCCAACCGGATCGACGACCTGCCGACCACCTTTTCCGGCGGCATGCAGCAGCGTTTGCAGATTGCCCGCAACCTGGTGACGCATCCGAAGCTGGTGTTTATGGATGAACCGACCGGCGGGCTGGATGT
Organism: Pseudocitrobacter corydidari; assembly: GCF_021172065.1. Classification (NCBI taxonomy): domain Bacteria; kingdom Pseudomonadati; phylum Pseudomonadota; class Gammaproteobacteria; order Enterobacterales; family Enterobacteriaceae; genus Pseudocitrobacter; species Pseudocitrobacter corydidari. The sequence continues at coordinate 3,450,189 of NZ_CP087880.1, forward strand.
GTCGGTGCAGGCCCGCCTGCTCGACCTGCTGCGCGGCCTGGTGGTGGAGCTGAACCTCGCGGTGGTGATTGTCACCCACGATTTAGGCGTCGCCCGCCTGCTGGCGGACCGTTTGCTGGTGATGAAGCAGGGGCAAGTGGTGGAGAGTGGGTTAACCGACCGCGTGCTCGACGACCCGCATCATCCGTATACCCAGCTGCTGGTGTCATCGGTTTTGCAGAATTGAGCCTTGCTGTGTCGGGTGGCGCTGCGCTTACCCGACCTACGGTACATGTAGGCCGGATAAGGCGTAGCCGCCATCCGGCATTTCAGGCCAACAAAACCATCGTAATACGTTGATATTAATTCATTTGTAGGCCGGATAAGGCGCAGCCGCCACCCGGCATATCAGGCCAACAAAACCATCGTAATACGTTGATATTAATTCATTTGTAGGCCGGATAAGGCGCAGCCGCCATCCGGCAAAAACAACGAAGAGGCCAAAATGATCCGCGTCGAAAACGTCAGTAAAACCTTCATCCTGCACCAGCAAAACGGCGTGCGCCTGCCCGTCTTACAACGCGCCTCGCTCACCGTCAACGCAGGCGAATGCGTGGTGCTCCACGGCCACTCCGGCAGCGGCAAATCAACTCTGCTACGCTCGCTGTACGCCAACTATCTGCCCGACGAAGGGCAAATCCAGATCAAACACGGTGACGAATGGGTAGACCTGGTTACCGCGCCAGCGCGCAAAGTGGTGGAAATCCGCAAAACCACCGTCGGCTGGGTGAGCCAGTTTCTGCGCGTCATCCCGCGCATTTCGGCGCTGGAAGTGGTAATGCAGCCGCTGCTCGATACCGGCGTTCCGCGTGAAGCCTGCGCCGCTAAAGCCGCGCGTCTGCTTACCCGCCTGAACGTGCCTGAACGCCTGTGGCACCTGGCACCATCGACCTTCTCCGGCGGCGAACAGCAGCGCGTCAACATCGCCCGCGGCTTTATCGTCGACTACCCCATTCTGCTGCTTGACGAACCTACCGCCTCGCTGGACGCCAAAAACAGCGCCGCGGTGGTGGAACTGATTCGCGAAGCCAAAACCCGTGGCGCAGCCATCGTCGGCATCTTCCATGACGAAGCTGTACGTAATGACGTCGCCGACCGCCTGCACCCAATGGGAGCCTCTGCATGATTATCAATAACGTTAAGCTGGTGCTGGAAAACGAGGTGGTAAGCGGTTCGCTGGAGGTGCAGAACGGTGAAATCCGCGCCTTTGCCGAAAGCCAGAGCCGCCTGCCGGAGGCGATGGACGGCGAAGGCGGCTGGCTGCTGCCGGGGCTGATTGAGCTGCATACCGATAATCTGGATAAATTCTTCACCCCGCGCCCGAAGGTCGACTGGCCCGCCCACTCGGCGATGAGCAGCCACGATGCGCTGATGGTGGCGAGCGGCATCACCACCGTGCTGGACGCGGTGGCGATTGGCGACGTGCGCGACGGCGGCGATCGGCTGGAGAATCTGGAGAAGATGATCAACGCCATCGAAGAGACGCAGAAACGCGGCGTCAACCGCGCCGAGCACCGCCTGCACCTGCGCTGCGAACTGCCGCATCACACCACGCTGCCGCTGTTTGAAAAACTGGTGCAGCGCGAGCCGGTGACGCTGGTGTCGCTGATGGATCACTCGCCGGGCCAGCGCCAGTTCGCCAACCGCGAGAAGTATCGCGAATATTATCAGGGCAAATACTCGCTCACCGATGCGCAGATGCAGCAGTACGAAGAAGAGCAACTGGCGCTTGCCGCACGCTGGTCGCAGCCGAATCGCGAATCCATCGCCGCCCTGTGCCGCGCACGACAAATTGCCCTCGCCAGCCACGATGACGCCACGCACGCCCACGTTGCCGAATCCCACCAGCTTGGCAGCGTGATCGCCGAATTTCCCACCACCTTCGAAGCGGCGGAAGCTTCGCGCAGGCATGGTATGAACGTGCTGATGGGCGCGCCGAATATCGTGCGCGGCGGTTCGCACTCCGGCAACGTGGCGGCCAGTGAACTGGCGCAGCTTGGCCTGCTGGATATCCTCTCTTCCGACTACTACCCCGCCAGCCTGCTGGATGCGGCATTCCGCGTCGCCGACGACCAGAGCAACCGCTTTACGCTGCCGCAGGCGGTGAAGCTGGTGACCAAAAATCCGGCGCAGGCGCTGAATCTTCAGGATCGCGGGGTGATTGGCGAGGGCAAACGCGCCGACCTGGTGCTGGCGCATCGCAAGGGCAATCACATTCATATCGACCACGTCTGGCGTCAGGGTAAAAGGGTGTTCTGATGATGGGAAAATTGATTTGGTTGATGGGGCCGTCCGGCTCCGGGAAAGACAGCCTGCTGGCGGAACTCCGCCTGCGGGAACAAACGCAGTTACTGGTGGCGCATCGCTACATCACGCGCGACGCCAGCGCCGGAAGTGAAAACCATATCGCCCTAAGTGAGCGGGAGTTTTTTACCCGCGCGGGGCAAAATCTGCTGGTCTTAAGCTGGCACGCTAACGGTCTGTATTATGGCGTCGGCGTCGAGATTGATCTCTGGCTGCACGCCGGGTTTGACGTGGTGGTCAACGGTTCACGCGCGCATTTGCCGCAGGCACGGGCGCGCTATCAATCGGCGCTGCTGCCCATCTGTTTACAGGTTTCGCCGGAGATCCTGCGCCAGCGCCTGGAAAACCGTGGCCGTGAAAACGCCAGTGAAATTAACGCCCGCCTGGCGCGCGCCGCCCGCTATACTCCACAGGATTGCCATACGCTCAACAATGACGGCAGCCTGCGCCAGTCGGTCGACACGCTGCTGACGCTGATTCATCAGAAGGAGAAACACCATGCCTGCTTGTGAGCTTCGCCCGGCCACGCAGTACGATACCGACGCGGTTTACGCGCTGATTTGTGAGCTAAAACAGGCGGAGTTTGACCACCACGCGTTTCGCGTGGGCTTTAACGCCAATCTGCGCGACCCAAACATGCGCTACCATCTGGCGCTGCTTGATGGCGAAGTTGTCGGCATGATCGGCCTGCATTTGCAGTTTCATCTGCATCATGTCAACTGGATCGGCGAAATTCAGGAACTGGTGGTGATGCCGCAGGCGCGCGGTCTGAACGTCGGCAGTAAATTACTGGCATGGGCAGAAGAAGAAGCCCGCCAGGCCGGGGCCGAAATGACCGAACTTTCCACCAACGTGAAGCGCCACGACGCGCACCGATTTTACCTGCGCGAAGGCTACGAGCAGAGCCACTTCCGCTTCACCAAGGCGCTGTAACATGAGCCTGACCCTCACGCTCACCGGCACCGGCGGCGCACAGGGCGTTCCGGCATGGGGCTGCGAGTGCGCGGCCTGCGCCAGAGCGCGGCGCTCACCGCAGTATCGCCGCCAGCCATGCAGCGGCGTAGTGAAGTTTAACGAGGCGATCACCCTGATCGACGCCGGGCGGCACGATCTCGCCGATCGCTGGTCGCCCGGATCGTTCCAGCAGTTTTTGCTGACGCACTACCATATGGATCACGTCCAGGGGCTGTTTCCGCTGCGCTGGGGCGTGGGCGATCCGATCCCGGTCTACGGCCCGCCGGATGAACAGGGCTGCGACGATCTGTTTAAACATCCGGGCCTGCTTGATTTCAGCCACACAGTGGAACCGTTTGTGGTGTTTGATTTGCAGGGATTGCAGGTCACGCCGCTGCCGCTTAACCATTCTAAACTCACTTTCGGCTATTTACTGGAAACGGCGCACAGCCGGGTGGCGTGGCTATCTGACACCGCTGGCCTGCCAGAGAAAACGCTGAAATTTTTACGCAATAATCAGCCGCAGGTAATGGTAATTGATTGCAGCCACCCGCCGCGCGAGGATGCACCGCGTAATCACTGTGATTTAAACACCGTACTGGCGCAGAATGAGGTTATCCGCTCGCCACGGGTGATTCTGACGCACATCAGCCACCAGTTTGATGCGTGGCTGATGGAGAACGCGCTGCCGTCAGGGTTTGAGGCCGGGTTTGATGGGATGGAGATTAGGGTAGCGTGATAGGGTTGGTCATGGGCGCGCTGCCCCCTCACCGCTCATACTCATCTTCCAGCCTCTGCCGCTCATCCTCTAGCTGCCGATGTTCCTGATCAAGCTGGCGCTGGCGGTCATCAAGCTGCCTGCGTCGGTCCTCCAGTTGGCGGCGACGGTCGTCATATTGCTGGCGGCTGTTATCATTCTGATAGCGCCCGTCGTCATAGTCGCGGTCATCATCATCGCTGGCACGATTGCTGGAGGGATTGTAGGCATCGTTAATTGCCTGCTGAATGTTGCCTATCGCATCATCAATCACATCGGCATGCGCAAGCGGGCTCATCAGCACAAACAACAAGACGGTAAGGTAACGTTTCATCAGGAAAGTCTCATACAACCAGAGTGAGATGACGTTAATGAAACGTTAGAAAGTAAAACAGCGGAGTATTCTCAAATGTGGATAGCACAATAACCTAACAATAATAGTTAATTCGATCACAGCCTAAATATCCACATCCCGACGTTATTATTATAATGGTCTCTATTTTGCCTGTCTTATTATTTATTTCGCAAATAATTAAATGGAGATTAGATATTTTATGAATGGAACATTTAAATTAACGAAAACCTGCCTGGCGCTGACCGCCATTATGGCATTAATGAGCCAATCGGTAGGTGCGGCGGAAAGCGCTAAAGATGCCAGTTCATTTACCAAATCCGTCAATCAGCAATATCAACAATCCCTTCCTTTTAACAATCGTCAGGATTTTGACGACGCGCAGCGTGGTTTTATCGCTCCGTTGTTAAATGAAGGGAAATTAACGACACCGGATGGCAAAGTCTATTATCGCGCGCTGGATTATCAATTTGATATCAATGCGCCAGCCCCGAGTACTGTCAACCCCAGCCTGTGGCGTCAGTCGCAGGTAAACGGTATCTCTGGTCTGTTTAAAGTCACCGACCGCATGTACCAGGTGCGCAGCCAGGATATCTCCAACATCACCTTCATTGAAGGCGATACAGGCATCATCGTCATCGACCCGCTGGTGACGCCAAATGCTGCAAAAGCCAGTCTCGACCTCTACTTTAAACATCGCCCACAGAAACCGATTGTGGCCGTCATCTATACCCATAGCCACACTGACCACTATGGCGGCGTGAAAGGTCTGGTATCGGAAGCCGATGTGAAAGCCGGCAAAGTGCAGATCATCGCCCCGGAAGGGTTTATGGAAGAGGCGATCAGCGAAAACGTGCTGGCGGGGAATATCATGAGCCGCCGCGCGCTGTACTCTTATGGGCTGCTGCTGCCGCATAATGCCCAGGGCAACATCGGTAACGGCCTTGGCGTGACGCTGGCTACCGGCGACCCGAGCATTATTGCACCGACGCATTCCATTACTAAAACCGGTGAAAAACTCAATATCGATGGCCTCGATTTCGAATTCCTGATGGCACCAGGCAGCGAAGCGCCGTCAGAAATGCACCTCTACATTCCGGCGTTGAAAGCCCTGTGTACGGCGGAAAACAGCACTCACACCCTGCATAACTTCTACACCCTGCGCGGCGCGAAAACCCGTGATACCGCGAAGTGGACCGATTATCTGAACGAAACCCTGGATAAATGGGGTTCCCAGGCCGAAGTGCTGTTTATGCCGCACACCTGGCCGGTATGGGGTAATCAGCACATTAATGATTACATCGGCAAATATCGCGACACTATCAAGTACATTCATGACCAAACGCTGCATTTAGCGAACCAGGGTTACACCATGAATGAAATCGGCAACATGATCCATCTGCCGGAAACGCTGGATAAAAACTGGGCCAGCCGTGGCTACTATGGCTCCGTCAGCCATAACGCCCGCGCGGTGTATAACTTCTATCTCGGCTATTACGACGGTAACCCGGCGAACCTGAATCCGTATGGTCAGGTGGATATGGGTAAACGCTATGTCAAAGCGCTGGGCGGCTCCGCACATGCTATCAACCTCGCACGTGAAGCCTACAACCAGGGCGACTATCGTTGGGCTTCTGAGCTGCTGAAACAGGTAATTGCTGCCGATCCGGGCGACCAGGTGGCGAAAAACCTGCAGGCCGACACCTTCGAACAACTGGGTTATCAGGCGGAATCTGCCACCTGGCGCGGCTTCTATCTGACCGGCGCGAAAGAGCTGCGTGAAGGCGTGCACAAGTTCTCCCACGCGAGCACCGCCTCTTCCGACACCATCAAGGGCATGACCGTCGAGATGCTGCTGGATTACCTGGCGGTACGACTGGACAGCGAGAAAGCCGCAGGCAAGAACATCAGCCTGAACTTTAATTTCTCCAATAACGATAATATGAATTTATCGCTGGAAAACAGCGTGTTGAACTACCGTAAAACGCTGCAACCGAAAGCCGACGCCTCCTTCTACATGAGCCGCAGCGATCTGCACGACGTGCTGGTCGGTCAGGCGAAAATGGCCGATCTGGTGAAAGCGAAGAAAGTGAAAATTATTGGCAACGCTAATAAATTAAATGAAATTATTTCTTACATGGATAAATTTGAACTGTGGACAAATATTGTCACGCCGAATTAATCCTTAATAAAAAGTGATAAACGTGCCCCTGCACAGGCCGGGGCACGTTTATTATTCACACGTCGGATAGTCAATTCCGCAAGTTAAATCAATTTTCCCGCTACCGTACTGATTATACTTTTCGGTTCAAACCGGGTGACGGTTTTATTCAACATTAACAGGAATATTAATAGCTCCATTTATTCTTCAGGAAAATAAAACATGGACAGGTTTTTTTCTTTTTCAGGCAAGTTGATCCTGCTTCCCCTGTTTCTGCTGTCAGGATGCACCTTTTCACCGGCAATACCGTTGATTGGCGCTTATTACCCCGGCTGGCTTTTTTGTATTATTGGCGGCGTCATTCTGACGCTTATCGTCCGCCGCATCCTTATTCGCACGAACAGCACGCCGCATCTGGGCTACCCAGGGCTGGCCTACACCGCGCTATTCGCCCTTTTCTCCATGCTGTTATGGCTGGCCTTCTTTTAATTTTATCGAGACGCGCTCATGGAAAGTACGCCCAAAAAACCGACCAATAAAAAGGCTCCTGCCCTGATCCTGGTTCTGGTGGCTATCGTCGTTATGGTTTATGTCATCTGGCGCCTGGATAGCGCGCCATCCACTAATGATGCCTATGTTTATGCCGATACCATTGATGTCGTGCCGGAAGTCAGCGGTCGCATTGTCGATATGGCGGTACACGATAATCAGCTGGTCAAGCAGGGTGATGTGCTGATGCGCATCGATCCACGAACTTACGAAGCAAACCTGGCGAAAGCCAAAGCCTCACTTGAGGCGCTCGACAAACAAATCATGCTGATGCAGCGCAGCGTTGACGCGCAACAGCACGGTGCCGATTCCGTAGAAGCTGCCGTCGCGAAAGCGCGCGCCGCCGCCGCACAGGCGACCAAAACGCTGCAACGCACGGAGCCGCTGCTGGCGCAAGGCTTTGTTTCTGCCGAAGATGTTGACCGCGCCCGCACGGCGCAGCGCGCCGCAGAAGCTGACCTCAATGCCATTCTGGAACAGGCGAAACAGGCTGCCAGCGCCGTCAGCGGTGTCGATGCGCTGCAAGCCCAGCGCGATGTAGTACAAGCAGATATCGCACTTACCGAACTGCATCTGGAAATGGCGACCGTTCGCGCGCCGTTTGATGGCCGCGTGGTGGCGCTGAAAACCACCGTCGGTCAGTTCGCCTCGGCGATGAAACCGGTCTTTACCCTGATTGATACCAACCACTGGTACGTTATCGCCAACTTCCGCGAAACCGAGCTGAAAAATATCCATAGCGGCACGCCTGCAACGTTGCGTCTGATGAGTGACTCCGGCAAAACGTTTACCGGCAAAGTCGACTCCATCGGCTACGGCGTGATGCCAGACGACGGCGGCATGGTGCTCGGCGGCCTGCCGCGCGTGTCCCGTTCCATTAACTGGGTACGCGTCGCCCAACGTTTCCCGGTAAAAATTGTGGTCGAAAATCCGGACGAAGAGATGTTCCGCATCGGCGCATCGGCGGTTGCTAACCTTGAGCCGCAATGATGAAGGCGCTTGATTATCTGCCGCTTCCGCTGGTTAAACTGCTGAGCTTCTTCCACGAAGAGCTCAGCGAACAGCGACCGGGCCGCCTCCCGCAGACAATGCAGCTCTGGGCGGGCTGCCTGCTGGTGGTGCTCATCTCCATGACCTTCGAGATCCCCTTTGTGGCGATCTCGCTGGCCGTGCTGTTCTACGGCATCCAGTCCAATGCCTTTTACACCAAATTCGTGGCGATCCTTTTTGTGGTCGCCACGGTGCTGGAAATCGGCAGCCTGTTCCTTATCTATAAATGGTCTTACGGCTATCCGTTGGTACGCATGGCGATTGCCAGCCTGATTCTCATTGGCTGCATGTTCCTGATGCGTACCCACAAGCTGGGGCTGGTGTTCTTCGCCGTGGCGATTGTGGCGATTTACGGGCAAACCTTTCCGGGGATGCTCGATTACCCGGAAATCGTGGTGCGCCTGACGTTGTGGTGCATCGTGGTCGGGCTATACCCAACGCTACTGATGGTGCTGATGGGTGTGCTGTGGTTTCCGGCGCGGGCGATTGGCCAGATGCGCAGCGGGCTTTGCGCACAATTGCAGGAAGCCGCAGCACGATTAACACAGCCTGATTCACCGGTCAGTGACAAACAGCTTGAGCGCGATGCACTGGCGCTGCAAAAACTGAACGTTTTCTGTCTGGCGGATGACGCCGACTGGAAAGGCCATTGCGCCTGGTGGCAAACCTGCGTGGCGACCGTCACCTATCTGCGCACCACGCTGAACCGTTTTGATGCCGCCGCCTGGGCGAATGACCCGGCGGTACAGGCGTTGCTGGCGACACTTGCCACAGAAATAAATGCGCTGTGCGCGGCCATTCGCGTCGGTGATGCGTGGCGCGGAGACTGGCAACCAGACGAACAACAGCTTGCCACCGCGCAGCGTTGCGGCCTGGCGGGTGTGTGTCAGGCGCTGATTCAGCTTGGCAAAATGGACCCGGATACTCCGCCTGCGCCTGCGGCAAAACAGCCGTCGATGGCCGCCGATGCCTGGACTAACCCGGCCTACATCCGCTATGCCCTGAAAACGCTGCTGGCGTGCATGGTTTGCTACATCTTTTACTCCGGCGTCGAGTGGGAAGGCATTCATACCTGTATGCTCACCTGCGTGATTGTCGCAAACCCCAGCATCGGTTCCTCTTATCAGAAAATGGGCCTGCGCTTCGGCGGCGCGTTCTTCGGCGCGATTTTTGCCCTGCTGTTTACTCTGCTGGTGATGCCGTGGCTGGATAACATCGTCGAGCTGCTGTGCGTGCTGGCGCCGATTTTCCTCATCGGTGCATGGATGGCGACCAGTTCAGAACGCTCGTCTTACATCGGCACACAAATGGTGGTCACCTTTGCACTGGCAACGCTCGAAAACGTGTTCGGCCCAACCTATGACCTGGTAGAAATCCGCGACCGCGCGATCGGTATTCTGATTGGCACCGCAGTATCGGCGGTGATTTACACCTTCATTTGGCCCGAAAGCGAAGTCCGCGCGCTGCCACAAAAGCTGGCGGGTGCGCTGGCAATGATCGCCAAAGCAATGCGCCTGCCGCATACCCAGGGCGGCGCGGCCCTCAGCGGCTATCTGCAACTGCGCATCGGCTGCCACGCGGCATTTAACGCCAGTGAAGAGATGTGCGAGCGCGTCGCGCTGGAGCGCCATCTTCCCGCTGATGAACGTGAACGGCTGGTGAGCCACAGCCAGGCGGTGATCCGCCAGGGGCGAGAAATCCTCAACGCGTGGGATAAGCATCCCGATGCGCAAAGCGCCGCTGCGCTTGCCGACGCGCTGGACGCCTACGCCAGCGGGCTGCCGTTGAACACCAGCGCCACACCGACATTGAGCCCGGCTGCGCGCACAATCTCCGCCGCGCAGCACATCACTCTTTTACCCGACTGGAGCAACCCGCCGCCCCCAGAGGCCGCGCGGGCGCAAGGAGCCATGCCACAATGACCCGACACTTTTCCCGCCTGCTGATTTGCAGCCTGCTCGGCACCACCACGCTGCTCTCCGGCTGCGCGTTGATCCGCAAAGACGGCACGCCAAACGCGCAGATCGCGCCCGAACAGATCAAACTCGCCGACGACATCCATCTGGCAAGCCGGGGCTGGCCACAGGCGCAATGGTGGAAGCAGTTTCACGATCCGCAACTGGATGCGCTGATTGCTAAAACCCTCGCCGGGTCGCACACGCTCGCCGAAGCAAAGCAGCATGAAGAGAAAGCGCAGTCGCAGGCAGAACTGCTGGAGGCCGGTTCACGGTTGCAAATGGCGGCGATCGGTATGTTGAACCGCCAGCGCGTTTCGGCCAGCGGCTTCCTCAGCCCTTATGCGATGGATGCGCCGCGTTTAGGCATGGACGGGCCGTATTACACGGAAGCGACCGTCGGCGTGGTCGCCGGGTTTGACCTCGATTTGTGGGGCGCACATCGTTCCGCCGTCGAGGCCGCCATTGGCGCGAAAAACGCAGCGTTGGCGGAAACTGCCGCCGTCGAACTGTCGTTGACCACGGGCGTCGCCCAGCTTTATTACAGCCAGCAGGCGAATTACCAGATGCTTGATTTGCAGGAGCAGACGCGTGATGTCATTGATTACGCGGTGAAAGCGCACCAGAGTAAAGTCAATCAGGGGCTGGAGGCGAAGGTACCGTGGCACGGCGCACGTTCGCAATTGCTGGCGGTAGAAAAGCAAATTGCCGCCGTGAAGGGGCAAATCAAAGAGACGCGGGAGTCGCTGCGCGCCATCATCGGCGCAACCGAAATGCCGGACCTCAAACCGGTAGCGCTGCCGCAGGTTGATACCGGGCTGCCGTCGTCGCTCTCGTATGAATTGCTCGCGCGCCGCCCGGATCTTCAGGCCATGCGCTGGTATGTTCAGGCATCGTTAAGCCAGGTCGATGCCGCACGCGCGCTCTTCTATCCGAGCTTTGATATCAAAGCCTTCTTCGGTTTCGACGCTATTCACCTTGAGGATATGTTCAAAAGCCCAAGCAAGCAGATCAACTTCATCCCCGGCCTGCGCTTACCGCTGTTTGACGGCGGGCGTCTGAACGCCAATCTGGCAAGCACGCGCGCCAGCAGCAACATGCTGATAGAGCGCTACAACCAGTCGGTGCTCAATGCGGTTCGCGATGTGGCGATTAACGGCTCGCGCCTGCAAACGCTCAACGACCAGCGCGTGATGCAGACCGAACGCATCGACGCCGCGCGTTATACCCAGGCCGCCGCGCAGGCCGCCTACAAGCAAGGCCTCGGCAGCCGCTTGCAGGCAACCGAAGCGCAGCTTCCGGTGCTGGCAGAGCAAATGTCGCTGATGATGCTCGACACCCGTCGGGTTATCGAAAACATCCAACTGATTAAATCGCTGGGCGGCGGCTATCAGGCCGTCAATCAAAAGTAACCCTCTCGCCGCGTGCCCGTCACGCGGCTTCCCTTCGACACGTCAAAACTGACGACAGACTGTTTTTCGTCAGGGTTTTGTCTAAAAAATCCCCGTAATATCCGTGGATACCCACAATAAAAACATGGCATAGAACCTGCATAATAAGGTCGTTATGCGCGTCCGCGCTGATTGAAACTGGAGCAAGACCGATGAAAAAAGTCGTCACGGTTTGCCCGTACTGCGCCTCAGGTTGCAAAATCAACCTGGTGGTCGATAACGGGAAAGTCGTTAAGGCTGAAGCGGCGATGGGGAAAACTAACCAGGGCACGCTGTGCCTGAAGGGTTATTACGGCTGGGATTTTATCAATGATACCCAGATCCTGACTCCGCGCCTGAAAAGCCCAATGATCCGTCGCCAGCGCGGCGGCAAGCTGGAAGCCGTCTCCTGGGACGAAGCCCTGAATTACGTTGCTGACCGCCTGAGCGCGATCAAAGCAAAATATGGCCCTGACGCCATTCAAACGACCGGCTCCTCTCGTGGTACCGGTAATGAAACCAACTATGTGATGCAAAAATTTGCGCGCGCCGTTATTGGTACCAATAACGTCGATTGCTGCGCACGTGTCTGACACGGCCCATCGGTTGCAGGTCTGCACCAGTCGGTCGGTAATGGCGCAATGAGTAATGCCATCACAGAAATTGATAACACGGATCTCGTGTTCATCTTCGGGTATAACCCGGCAGATTCACACCCGATTGTGGCGAATCACGTGATTAACGCCAAACGCAATGGGGCAAAAATTATCGTCTGCGATCCGCGCAAAATTGAAACCGCGCGCATTGCTGATATGCACATCGCATTGAAAAACGGCTCGAACATCGCGCTGCTCAATGCCATCGGGCATGTCATTATCGAAGAAAATCTGTATGACCAGGCGTTCGTCGCGGGCCGTACCGAAGGCTTCGAAGAGTACCGTAAAATTGTTGAAGGCTATACACCGGAGTCCGTCGAGGAAATCACCGGCGTGAGCGCGCAGGAAATTCGCCAGTGCGCCCGTATGTATGCTTCAGCGAAAAGCGCGGCGATCCTGTGGGGCATGGGCGTGACTCAGTTCTATCAGGGCGTGGAAACCGTGCGTTCTCTGACCAGCCTGGCGATGCTGACCGGCAACCTTGGGAAACCAAGCGTCGGCGTAAACCCGGTTCGTGGTCAGAACAACGTACAGGGCGCGTGCGATATGGGCGCACTGCCGGATACCTATCCGGGTTATCAGTACGTCAAATTCCCGGAAAACCGTGAGAAATTCGCCAAAGCCTGGGGCGTTGACAGCCTGCCGGAACACACCGGTTATCGTATCAGCGAGCTGCCGCACCGCGTGGCGCATGGTGAAGTGCGTGCTGCGTACATTATGGGTGAAGATCCACTCCAGACTGACGCCGAACTCTCTGCCGTGCGTAAAGCGTTCGACGAACTGGAACTGGTGATTGTGCAGGACATCTTTATGACCAAAACCGCCTCAGCGGCTGACGTCATTCTGCCGTCCACCTCCTGGGGTGAGCACGAAGGGGTTTACACTGCGGCTGACCGTGGCTTCCAGCGTTTCTTCAAGGCCGTTGAGCCGAAATGGGACCTGAAAACCGACTGGCAGATCATCAGTGAAATCGCCACCCGTATGGGCTATCCGATGCACTACAACAACACCCAGGAAATCTGGGATGAGTTGCGTCATCTTTGCCCGGACTTCCTCGGTGCGACCTATGAAAAAATGGGCGAGCTGGGATATGTCATGTGGCCGTGCCGCGATGAATCTGACGCCGACCAGGGGACGTCGTATCTCTTTAAAGAGAAGTTCGACACGCCGAACGGTCTGGCGCAGTTCTTCACCTGCGACTGGGTTGCGCCTATCGACAAACTGACCGATGAGTATCCGATGGTGCTCTCCACAGTGCGTGAAGTGGGGCACTACTCCTGCCGTTCAATGACCGGTAACTGTGCAGCACTGGCCGCGCTGGCGGATGAACCGGGCTACGCGCAAATCAACACGGCTGATGCAGCACGTCTCGGCATTGAAGATGAAGCGCTGGTGTGGGTCAATTCACGCAAAGGGAAAATCATTACCCGTGCTCAGGTGAGCGATCGCCCGAACAAAGGTGCGGTGTACATGACCTACCAGTGGTGGATTGGCGCGTGTAACGAGCTGGTGAGTGAAAACTTAAGCCCGATTACCAAGACGCCGGAGTACAAGTACTGCGCGGTCAACGTTGAGCCAATTGCGGACCAACATGCGGCAGAGCAGTATGTGATTCAGGAATATGACAAGCTGAAAGCCCGTCTGCGCGAAAGCGCGTTGGGTTAATAATAAAACGCCGGGTGGCGGCTACGCCTTACCAGGCCTACGGATCGTATCGTAGGCCGGATAAGCGCCAGCGCCATCCGGCGTTTTTTTACATATTCGCTTTCTTATCAAATTTACCCAGCACATCGCGTTCATACGCCAGTGCTTTTTTGCGGTCAAATTTGTGTTCCCACTTGGCGATAACCAGCACCGCCAGGGCATTACCCACCACGTTCAGCGCGGTACGCGCCATGTCGAGGATACGGTCAACACCGGCAATAAACGCCAGGCCTTCCAGCGGAATACCCACGCTGCCCAATGTTGCCAGCAGTACCACGAACGAAACGCCCGGTACGCCAGCAATCCCTTTCGAGGTCACCATCAGCGTCAGCACCAGAATGATTTCCTGCCAGATGGAAAGCTCAATGCCGTAAAGCTGCGCGATAAAGATCGCCGCAATACTCTGATACAGCGTGGAACCATCGAGGTTGAAGGAGTAACCGGTCGGGACCACGAAGCTGGTGATTGCCGGTGGCGCACCGTAGGCTTCCATCTTCTCGATAATACGCGGCAGGACGCTCTCGGAACTGGCGGTGGAGTACGCCAGAATCAGTTCATCTTTCAGGATAAGAATCAGCGTCCAGATGCTCAGTTTGCAGATGCGCGCGACCGCGCCCAGCACCACCAGCGCGAAGAACAGAATCGCGGCATAAACCAGAATCACCAGCTTCGCCAGCGGCCACAGTGATGCAAACCCAAAGTTGGCGACCGTCACCGAGATCAGCGCGAAGACACCGACCGGCGCATAACGCATCACCATGTGGGTCACTTTAAACATGGTTTCGGAGATGGAGCGGAACACGGTAACCAGCGGTTCACGATGTGTTGCAGGAAGAGAGGAAAGGCCAAGACCAAACAGCACCGAGAAGAAGATGATCGGCAACATGTCGCCCTTCGCCATCGACGCGATGATATTGGTCGGCACCAGCGAAAGAATCGTGCCCATCAGACCGTGCGCATGACTTTGGACATCCGCCGTGGTGCTTTGGTATTTCGAAATATCCACCGTCGCCAGTTGCGACATATCAATGCCCGCGCCCGGCTGGAAGACGTTGGCAAGCGTGATCCCGAGGATAATCGCCACCGTGGTGATCACTTCGAAATAGATAATGGTTTTTGCGCCGATTCGGCCAAGCTGTTTGGCATCGCCCACGCCCGCAATCCCCACGATAAGGGTGGAAATCACAATCGGTACGACGATCATTTTAATCAGATGGATAAAGATATCACCCGCCGGTGATAAGAGGTTAGCAATCAGCCATTCACGGCTATCACTTTGATAATGCAGGTAACTACCCAGCAGGATGCCCAGAATAAGGGCAATCAAAATCTGCCAGGCGAGGCTGATTCTCGTTTTTTTCATAACAACAGACTTCCTCAATGAAAGCTACCATTCCAAAAAGGAATGACATCTACTTGAAAGGGATGATTTGTGTTGCGTTTGTTTATGGGGTTTTTTAACGCGCAGTATCAGTATCATCTGGACGGTATGTTGCGCAACCCTTTAAGAACAGGGCTTTTCACTCCCTTCACGCATATTCTCATTAATTTCTACCAATAAACTATTATAAGTTTTTGTTATAAATAATATTTTTTTGTCACAATTTTCATAAATAACTCCTGGCAATTATTTTCCTTCAAAGAATCAAATGCACATTATTTGAACAATTCTAATAATGCGTGATCTGTCGCCCAAATAGTAAACAAAGGTCGCAATACCCCTACAATTAACTTTTTGGCGACATATTATTAACATCTTACAAGGAGAAAAAAAGCATGAGCCAAATACACAAACACTCGATTCCTGCGAACATTGCAGACCGTTGCCTGATCAACCCGGAGCAGTATCAGCAGAGATATCAGCTCTCTATCTCCGACCCTGACGCATTCTGGGGAGAAGAAGGTAAAATTCTCGATTGGATCAAACCTTACACAAAGGTCAAGAACACCTCGTTTGCGCCGGGCAACATCTCCATTAAATGGTATGAAGATGGCACCCTGAACCTGGCGGCGAACTGCCTGGATAGACACCTGCAAGAGCGCGGCGACCAGACCGCCATTATCTGGGAAGGCGATGACGCCAGCCAGAGCAAAAATATTACCTATAAAGAACTGCATCGCGACGTCTGCCGCTTCGCTAACGTCCTGCTCTCACTGGGCATTAAGAAAGGCGATGTGGTCGCGATTTACATGCCAATGGTGCCGGAAGCCGCAGTCGCTATGCTGGCCTGCGCGCGCATTGGTGCGGTGCACTCGGTTATCTTCGGCGGCTTCTCACCGGAAGCGGTGGCCGGGCGTATTATCGACTCCAGTTCACGTCTGGTTATCACCGCTGACGAAGGCGTGCGCGCCGGGCGTGGGATCCCGCTGAAGAAAAACGTCGATGATGCGCTGAAAAACCCGAACGTCAAGACCATCGAGAACGTGGTGGTGCTGAAGCGTACTGGCGGTAATATCGACTGGCATGAAGGCCGCGACCTGTGGTGGAGCGACCTGATTGAAAAAGCTGACGATCGCCATCAGCCGGAAGAGATGAATGCGGAAGATCCGCTGTTTATCCTCTACACCTCCGGCTCAACCGGGAAACCGAAAGGCGTACTGCACACCACTGGCGGCTATCTGGTCTACGCGGCAACGACCTTCAAATATGCATTTGATTATCATCCGGGCGACATCTACTGGTGCACCGCGGATGTCGGCTGGGTCACCGGCCACAGCTATCTGCTTTACGGCCCGCTGGCCTGCGGCGCGACCACGCTGATGTTTGAAGGCGTGCCAAACTCCCCGACTCCGGCACGTATGTGCCAGGTTGTCGATAAACACAAAGTTAACATTCTCTACACCGCGCCAACGGCGATCCGCGCCCTGATGGCGGAAGGCGATAAGGCGATTGAAGGTACCGACCGCTCTTCCCTGCGCATTCTCGGTTCCGTCGGCGAGCCGATTAACCCGGAAGCGTGGGAGTGGTACTGGAAGAAAATCGGCAAAGAGAAATGCCCGGTGATCGACACCTGGTGGCAGACCGAGACCGGTGGCTTCATGATCACCCCGCTGCCGGGCGCGACTGAACTGAAAGCCGGTTCCGCCAGCCGTCCGTTCTTCGGCGTACAGCCTGCCCTGGTGGATAACGAAGGGAATCCGCAGGAAGGCGCGACCGAAGGCAACCTGGTGATCACCGACTCCTGGCCAGGCCAGGCGCGCACGCTTTTCGGCGATCACGAGCGCTTTGAGCAGACCTACTTCTCCACCTTCAAAAATAGATATTTCAGCGGTGACGGCGCACGTCGCGACGAAGATGGCTATTACTGGATAACGGGGCGCGTCGATGACGTGCTGAACGTCTCCGGTCACCGTCTGGGTACGGCGGAAATCGAGTCGGCGCTGGTATCGCATCCGAAAGTGGCGGAAGCGGCGGTGGTCGGCATTCCGCACAATATCAAAGGCCAGGCGATTTATGCCTACGTGACGCTGAATCATGGTGAAGAGCCAACGCCGGCCCTGTACACCGAAGTGCGTAACTGGGTGCGTAAAGAGATTGGCCCGCTGGCGACGCCGGACGTGCTGCACTGGACAGATTCATTACCCAAAACGCGTTCGGGCAAAATCATGCGCCGCATTCTGCGCAAAATTGCCGCGGGCGATACCAGCAACCTCGGCGATACCTCGACGCTCGCCGATCCGGGCGTGGTCGATAAACTGCTCGAAGAGAAGCAGGCGATTACCATGCCTTCATAACCATACCTTGCCCGGTGGCGCTTCGCTTACCGGGCCTACGGTAGGCCGGATAAGCGAAGCGCCATCCGGCAACTGCTTGCCCCATAACAAACCCCACTTTTACCTCTGGAGATTCTGTGATGAATGACACCATTTATCAGCGGATAGAAGACAGTGCGCGTTTCAGGGAGTTAGTCGAAAAACGGCAACGGTTTGCCACCATTCTGTCGATTATCATGCTGGCGGTTTACATCAGCTTTATCCTTCTGATTGCTTTCGCGCCTGGCTGGCTGGGTACTCCGCTGCATGCGGGAACCAGCGTTACCCGGGGTATTCCCATTGGCGTGGGCGTGATTCTTATCTCCTTCGTCCTGACCGGTATTTATATCTGGCGCGCAAACGGCGAGTTCGATCGTCTTAACAAAGCGGTACTGCACGAGGTAAAAGCATCATGAAGCGAGTCCTGACGGCGCTTGCCGCCACACTACCCTTCGCCGCTAACGCAGCCGATGCTATCAGCGGTGCCGTACAACGCCAGCCAACTAACTGGCAGGCGATTATTATGTTTTTAATTTTCGTCGTGTTTACGCTCGGGATTACCTACTGGGCTTCTAAACGCGTACGTTCGCGTAATGACTACTACACCGCCGGCGGCAACATTACCGGTTTCCAGAACGGGCTGGCGATTGCGGGCGATTATATGTCTGCCGCCTCATTCCTGGGTATTTCCGCGCTGGTCTTCACCTCTGGCTACGACGGGCTTATCTACTCGCTGGGCTTCCTGGTAGGCTGGCCCATCATTCTGTTCCTGATTGCCGAGCGCCTGCGTAACCTGGGCCGCTATACCTTTGCCGACGTGGCGTCCTACCGCCTGAAGCAGGGGCCAATTCGTATTCTCTCCGCCTGTGGCTCGCTGGTCGTCGTCGCGCTGTACCTCATCGCCCAGATGGTCGGCGCGGGTAAACTGATTGAGCTGCTGTTCGGCCTGAACTACCACATCGCGGTGGTGCTGGTTGGCGTGCTAATGATGATGTACGTGCTGTTTGGCGGCATGCTCGCCACCACATGGGTACAGATTATCAAAGCCGTGCTGCTGCTGTTTGGCGCAAGTTTCATGGCCTTTATGGTGATGAAACACGTGGGCTTCAGCTTCAATAACCTGTTCACTGAAGCCATGGCGGTTCACCCGAAAGGTGAAGCCATTATGAGCCCTGGCGGGCTGGTGAAAGATCCGATTTCCGCGCTATCGTTAGGCCTTGGCCTAATGTTCGGTACGGCGGGGCTGCCCCATATTCTGATGCGTTTCTTCACGGTCAGCGATGCTCGCGAAGCGCGTAAAAGCGTGTTCTACGCCACCGGCTTTATGGGTTACTTCTACATCCTGACCTTTATCATCGGCTTTGGCGCAATCATGCTGGTGGGGGCGAACCCGGTCTATAAAGATGCGGCTGGCGCGCTGATTGGTGGTAACAACATGGCGGCGGTTCACCTGGCCAATGCGGTCGGCGGTAACCTGTTCCTCGGCTTTATCTCCGCTGTGGCCTTCGCCACCATTCTGGCGGTGGTTGCCGGGCTGACGCTGGCAGGCGCTTCGGCGGTCTCACATGACCTTTACGCTAACGTCTTCCGTAAAGGCGCCACCGAGCGTGAAGAGCTGCGTGTCTCGAAAATCACCGTACTGATTCTGGGTGTGATTGCTATCGTGCTGGGCGTGCTGTTTGAAAACCAGAACATCGCCTTCATGGTTGGCCTGGCGTTTGCCATTGCCGCCAGCTGCAACTTCCCCATCATCCTGCTCTCTATGTACTGGTCAAAACTGACCACCCGTGGCGCGATGCTGGGCGGCTGGTTAGGCCTGCTGACAGCGGTGGTGCTGATGATTCTCGGCCCAACCATTTGGGTGCAGATCCTCGGCCACGAAAAAGCCATCTTCCCGTATGAATACCCGGCGCTGTTCTCCATCACCGTGGCATTCCTGGGAATTTGGTTCTTCTCGGCAACCGACAACTCTGCTGAGGGTAACCTTGAGCGCGAGCAGTTCCGCGCCCAGTTTATCCGTTCACAAACCGGCCTCGGCGTCGAGCAGGGGCGTGCGCATTAATGTTAGATTCCCCGGTCGAAAGGCCGGGGAAGCCCGCATCTTACACCACACTCCCCCACACCAGTTGTCCTTTATGGAACGTCGCCGTTCTCGGCGAGATACGCGCCACCGCCTCGGCGGAACAGGAGGCGTCCACCAGCACAAAGCTGGCATCATCCTGCGCTTTAGGCCAGACGCGCTCGCCTTTTTCATTCAGCGGCAATACATCGCCAGTAGCTAAAAACAGCGAACGGGAGAGGTTCTGTTCGTTAGGACGAATATAGAGCTGCGCGTAGAGATTGGCTTTTTCCAGCATGTCGCCCAGGCCGTAGGGAGACCAGTGGTCGATAACGCTGTCGGTGCCGGTCATGACTTTTACGCCTTTGTCGTGCAACTGTTTGAGCGGCATATGCAGCGTGCCAATCGGCACCGTCGAGGCGATAGAAATTTGCTGCGCCGCCATCCGATTCGCCAGCGCATCGACCTGTTGTTCGTTGAGCGTTGCCAGCGCAAAGGCGTGACTGATGGTCAGCTTGCCCTTCAGCTGCGGCGTTTTCTCTACCGTTTCAACCATATAATTGATGGCTGCCACGCCTGCCGGAGTGGTTTCGTGCAGGTGAATATCGACGCCTTTGTCGTAGTCCAGCGCAATCTGGAACATGGTGTCGAGGGATTTTTCCATCGCGCCATCGACACTGGTCGGGTCCAGCCCGCCGACGTAATGCGCACCCGCCTGCATTGCTTCACGCATTAAGGGTTCCGATTTCGACAGCAGCAAACCGTGCTGCGGGAAGGCGACGATTTCACACTCGAAGCCCGCCTGACGCCGCGCCAGCACCGCCTGCAAATTTTGCAGATTTTTCAGGCCGGAAACCGGTTCGATATTGCAGTGACTGCGGGCAATGGTGGTGCCTTTCGACTGCAATAGATCGATCAGCTTTTCCGCCCGCTCCTGCGTGTAAGGTTGTAACTCCGGCAGCATTTTCTGCTCGAGTTTGATCATGTCCTGGATGGTGGTGCCTGCCGGACGATTGAGCGAGCGCCACGGCCCGCCGTAGAAGGTTTTGTCGAGATGAATATGCATGTCGCGAGTGGTGGGCAGCATCAACTTACCGCCAGCATCATAGTGCGGCAGCGTGGCGTCCGGATGCTGCTTGTTCTCGCGCAGGGCAACAATTTTACCGTTCTGAATCTCCACGGTCTGGCGCGCCGTGCGGGTCTGTACCGCCACACCGTTCTCGTAATCAAATCCGGTTTCCAGCAGCACGTTGTCGAGATAGTAATGCGGGTCAGTGATTTTCATGGTGTTATTCGCGTCGCAGTGGGTTGTGCCAGAGACTGCCGCATGGGCGAGCGGCACAGAGGTACCAAACAGCGCGGCAGCGGTGACCATCTTACCGCTCTGGCTCAGAAACTCACGGCGGCTATTATTTTCTTTCATCTTACGTCCTTACGTTTTAATAATATGAGTGCCCGTTTCGCCACGCAGCGCCGCGGGCAGGCATTCCGGCGTGGTGATAATCACTTCTTTGCCGCCCTGCTCCAGGAACGTCAGGCTGGCGATGATTTTTGGCAACATGCTGCCGGGCGGGAAATGCCCTTCCTGCATATAGCGGGTCATGGTGGCAATATCTACCCGATCCAGCGCCTGCTGCTGCGGCTTGCCAAAGTGAATACACACTTTTTCGACGCCGGTGGTGATCACCAGAATGTCGGCGTGAATTTCACGGGCCAGCAGCGCGGTAGAGAGATCTTTGTCGATAACCGCGTCCACGCTTTGGTAATCCCCCGCGTCAGTACGCACCACCGGAATTCCGCCGCCGCCCGCGCCAATTACCACAAAACCTTGATGGATCAGCGCCTTAATGGCAGGTGCTTCGACAATACGTTTCGGTTCCGGCGAGGCGACCACGCGGCGATAGCCCCGTCCGGCATCTTCAACAAAACGCCAGTCAGGGTTTGCCTTTTGTAGTTCGTCACGCTGGCTTTCACTAAAGAATGCGCCGATGGGTTTGGTGGGATGGGCAAATCCCGGATCGTTTTTATCCACTTCCACCTGAGTCACCACGGTGACGGCTTTTTTCTCGCCGTGACGCGCCAGTCGGTTGTTCAGCGCCTGCTGGATCAGATAGCCAATGCCACCTTGCGTATCCGCCACACAGTTCGCCAGCGGCGTTAAGGGGAGCCCTTCGCGCTCGTGGGCAATCTCCGCACGGCGTAAATCCAGCCCGACCTGCGGCCCGTTGCCGTGGGTCAGCACAATGTCGTAATCGGAAGCCAGCATTTCCAGCACCGTATCGGCGACGGCTTTCACCGCCTCCGCCTGATGCTCAATCGACTGGCTGGCGTTATCTTTGATAATGCTGTTGCCACCAATGGCAACGACCACAAGCTCTTTCATGTTGTTATGTCCGCTACAGAGGGTGATGAGGTTATGACCAACGCCAGACTGCCTGATGCGCTACGCTTATCAGGCCTACAGATTCTTGCGCCACTCGTAGGCCGGATAAGGCGTTCACGCCGCATCCGGCATAAACATGTAAGTCAGACGCCGTAACGTTCGCACCAGCCGAGAATGGCTTTCTCGAAGCAGGCGAATGGTGGATGCACAATGCCCGCGCCAATCATGCCGACGCCCGCATCTTTATGGGCAATGGCGGTGTTGATTACCGGCAGAATGCCGCTGCTGCCCACGCGGGTGATGTCGATTGCCGACGGCACGCCCATAAAACCGAGCAGCGGAATGGTGACGTTGGGGTTTTCACCGAGGGTGATTTCGCGCATCTGGCGGGAGAAATCGATAGCCTCTTCCACCGTACCGCCCACCAGCGCAACGATTGCAGGCGCGGTCGCCATAGCAAATCCGCCAATACCGTAGGTTTCGGTGATGGCGCTGTCGCCGATATCCAGCCCCGAATCTTCCGGCTTATAACCGGCAAACATCGGGCCGATGACCTGCTGCGCCGGGCCGGTAAACCATTGCCCCGGCAGGCCGCTGACTCGCAGGCCAAACTCGACGCCGTTACGTGCCATGGTGGTCACCACGGTGCTGTATTCGATGCCGTGCGCCGCATCCATCGCCGCTTTACACATCGCCATCCACGTCGGGCCGGAGAAGTAGTCGCTGCTGGCGACAAACTCAAACACTTCGCGCTGTTGTTCGACGGAATAACCTGCCTGAATAATCCCCGGCGTCAGCGCCTGAATCAGCAGCGTCGTCCCGGCGTTATTGCGGTTATGGCATTCATCGCCCATATGCAGCGCCTGCGCCAGCATTAAGCGCAGATCGATCTCGCCGATAATTTTCATCGCGTCGCGCAGCATTGGCCCCTGCACATCACGCATCCAGTTCAGGCGGTCAATCACGCTCTGGTCGTTAGCGCCCATACGCAAAATCTTCGCCATCTGCTCGCTCATATTGGTATAAGCGATGTTGCCGTAGGTTTTGTTTTTCACAATGTGCATAAACATCGAGGCCGAGGTAACACCCGCCATCGATCCCACGCAGTCGTGCTCGTGACACGGCGAGAAGGTGATCTCCCCGGAGGCCGCCAGTTCAGCCGCCTCATCGAGATCTTTCGCCAGTCCTTCGAACACCAGCGCTCCGGTGACCGCGCCTTTCATTGCGCCGCACATTTTTTCCCAGGTGATCGGCGGCCCGGCGTGAAGAATGGTTTTCGCCGTCATGCCCGGCACCACGTTAATCGCCTGATCAAAACCAATCAGCACCGGATGCGACTGGATAATGCGTTCCAGCGCCTGCTGGTTAGCGGCGGCGATTTTGTCTGCCAGCGGCGAATCGGCAATGTTATCCAGCGCCTGCACCACCTGCATATTGCCCTGCCCCGGCGGCGTCCAGTCGAGTTGGGTCACTTCGACATGCTGCTTTTTCAGGTCATCGCTAAACATGGCGATGCCGACGTTAATAACGTTCAACGGTTGGCTAAATAGTGACTGGCTCATCAGGCTTCCTCCCCTTTGCAGATAAATTCACGCGCCAGCAATCCGGTATTGGTGCTGCTGCTCGCCAGAATCACTCCGGCATCAAGCAGCATCTGGCTTTGTTGTTCTAATGATGGCGTATCGAGATCGGTGCCCAGCACATAGGCGAGAATGATCAACTCACGGCCTTCGGCAGCGGCGATCGCTTTCGCTTCTTTGATCGCCTCGATGGTGGAGCCAACCGGATCTTCATGCGATCCAAATCCGAGCACAAAATCCATCACGATCACCGCCACTTCTGGATCGCGCGCTTCTTCGATCAAGCGGCTGATGCGGTTGGTGGGGTCAATCATCGGGTGCGGCTTGCCGTTGGTGAAGTCGTCATCGCCAAAGTCGAGGAAGGTGTGTTTAATGCTGCGGTTGATATCTTGCAGGCGGAATTCAGGATCGGGCTGAATGTTGCTGTAGACATCGCCGTGTTTTTCCATCACCGCGAACATGGTTTCGTCGCACAACGTGCCGCCGCAGAACAGGCCACGAATGTATTTCTGCTGCGGTTGCAGACGCGCACGCACATCCGCAATCAACGGCTGGTTAAGCGTATGCAGGTCGAGATTTTCCTGTTTCACGCCGGAGAGCATCACCGCTTTTAGCGCCGCCTCTTTGGTGCCGCGGGCAAACTGTAGCCCCTGCTCATCCACTGGCGTTTCGCCACGACCGAGGAAACAGACCACCACCGGCTTGCGGCAGGCGCGCGCGCGTTCCAGCACTTTACGGGCCACCGCAGGCGCGGGCGGTTTGGAGATCAGCGCAATGATTTCAGTTTGCGGATCGTTTTCCAGCATCCCGATGGCGTCGAGCATCATCAGGCCGCCGATTTTCTCGCTCAGGTCGCGCCCGCCAGTGCCAATCAGTTGCGAAACGCCGCCGCCAAATTCATGAATGCGGACGCTCAGCTCCTGGCTGCCGGTACCAGATGCGCCAACAATACCGATGTTGCCGCGACGCACGGCGTTACCAAAGCAGAGCGCCGCGCCGTTGATAATCGCTGTGCCGCAGTCTGGCCCCATCATCAGCAGCCCTTTTTCGTGGGCCAGTTGCTTGAGCGCCAGTTCATCTTCAACTGAGACGTTATCGGAAAACAGCATCACGTTGAGATCGTTTTGCAGCGCCTGACGCGCTTCGCGAGCGGCAAACAGACCATTGACCGAAATCACTGCCAGGTTACTTTCCGGGATATGCTTTTTGGCGCTGGCAATAGTGGCGTAACGCGCCTCGTGCGAGCCGCTTTGCGCTTTGGTGTTGAACAGTTCTTCAATCTCCACCAGCAACTGCTCGTTGTCCGCACCCGATTTACCATTGATGACAATCATCAGGTCGCCGTTTTTCGCCTGTTCCAGCTCCGGCGTCAGCAGTCCTAAATTTTTCAGCACACCTTTGTTCATTTCGGTCGCCATCGCCACAAATGCCTGCTCGACGCCGTCGAGTTTATTTGCACGCGTGGAGATAGACATCAGCGAGACAGAATCAAAATAGGTATTCGGTTTAATGACTATTTTAACTGACATAATTCCCTCCGTAGGTTCGGCTCAGCGCACAACCATCGGCCATGCCATACAGCATGTCGCAGCCGGAACTGGAGCCAATATTTTTAATACCAGCAATGTTCTTTTCCGATAACTGCCAGGGTTCATTAATCAGGCTGGCAATAAATGCAAAGATATTTTCACGATAACGATAATCAAATGCCGCCTCGAGCGTCGTTGCGCTCAGGCTTGTTGTATTTTTTCTGGCTGATGCCAGTGCCGATATAAATTCATCACGCAGATGCGCCGCCGGGTGACCAGGAATAAAAAGAATCGCACTCATCCCCACCAGATAATCATCGGAAGACGGTGTGAGCCCGATACCTAAACCT
This sequence comes from Pseudocitrobacter corydidari, assembly GCF_021172065.1. Taxonomy (NCBI): domain Bacteria; kingdom Pseudomonadati; phylum Pseudomonadota; class Gammaproteobacteria; order Enterobacterales; family Enterobacteriaceae; genus Pseudocitrobacter; species Pseudocitrobacter corydidari. The sequence continues at coordinate 3,475,754 of NZ_CP087880.1, forward strand.
ATCATTTGCGTAACGGCGAACGTGATATTTAAATTATTAAGCAGCGCCTTAAACAGTATTTTTCGGTTGCACTGCAATTGCTCAGAGATCGCCTGATAAAAAGGGTTATCCCCACCGCCCAGAAAAAGCGTTTCATGCGTGTTTAGCTGCTGAGTAATCGTATCGCGCCATTTGAGCCACGGTATCTGGTGAAAACGTTCGGCGCTCAGCATTAATTTCGGCGGTTGCCAGCAACGGCATGAAACCGTATTAATGTTCAGCGTATCAGCAACCCTGATTCCGTGAGGATGCAACTGAATCAACTGGCCCGGCTGAAATGAGTCGTCAAAGTGAGTGAGCGCTAACCTACAGCTGTTTGGGGCGTTGTCGCAGCTTTCACTGAGCAGCGTTAGCCACCGCTGCCGGGCTGGAAGCCAGAGATTAACAGCCCGGTTAAAGACCTGTGCAATCTGCCCTGAACCTCGTTCAGCCAGAAAACTTGCATCAGCCGTTAGCGCCTGCACACACCGTCGTTGAGGTGTGTTAATGGCGATTCTCCTTCGTTATGCACCCGCCGCAATCAGCAGTTCAGCGATTTCGGAAAAACCCTTTTCGCGCGCCAGTTCTAACGGCGTTTTGCCATATTTATCGGTCATATGCGGGCTGGCGCCGTGTTCCAGTAAGAGACGCACAATTGCCTGCTGCGTTTCACCGCCATCATTGAGCACAATGGCTTCCAGCAGCGGCGTCCAGCCAACATAGTTGGTCTGATTAACGTTAATATCGGTACGCGTTAATAATTCCCGCACAATATTGATATGCCCTTTTTCGCAGGCGGGTGTCAGCCCTACGCCACCAAAACGCGTTAAACGATTGAGATCGGGATTGGCGGGCAGAATTAAGTTCAAAAGCGTTAAGTCATTCGTCAGACAACTTAGCAGGAAAGGGTTTGCACAGACATTATCCTGCATATTAATATCGGCACCTGCTTCTATTAATATTTGTACGCAGTCATAATGTTTATTCAGGCTTGCCAAAATAATAGCCGTTTGCTGGGTACGATTACGCGTATTAACATCAACGCCCTGTTGCAGGCAGTTTCTGAGTGTATCGACATTTCCGCGTTGAGCGGCCTGTAAAAACTCACTAGCCAAATTATTCGTGGTCATAAACATTCCCCCTGATGATGGTGTGGCTGTTTGATCCATGAATCGAGAATAGCAATCAAATTTAAGGAAAAGAAGGCGGTTAAATTTAATTCGCCGGAATACGCTTTATTATTGAATATCATTCAACAATGAAAGCAGAGTGTGCGTTAAGGCACTGTTTGTTCTTTTCGCGCTATACCCCTTAACTCAACCGGGTTTTATTTGGATATAGTTCCGAAACGAAACCAACATATTCAGACAACATCACATTGGGGGCACCATGAACGGACTCACCGCAACAGGTATCACTGTGGGGATTTGCGCAGGGCTCTGGCAAATGGTGGCCTCTAAGGCCGGAATGACGCCAGGCTGGGAGTTATTGGGCACCACCGGCTTTGTCTCATTCTGTAGTTTCTATGCGGCAGGCGGCGGAAAAGCCGGGTTTACGAAAAGCCTGTTCGTTAATGTCTCCGGGGCGGTTTGGGCTTTTCTGGCAGCGCTGGCGACGGGCTGGTTAGCCACCGCGTCCGGGCTTTCGCCGTGGCTGGCTGGCGTGATAATGACCGTTCCCTTTTCGGCGGTTATCGTCTGGCAGGGGCGCTTCTGGCTGACGTCGTTTATTCCCGGCGGCTTTCTTGGCATGACGCTGTTTTTTGCCACCGGGCTTAACTGGGCCGTTGCGCTATCGGGGTTTATCGTCGGGAACGGCATCGGGATCATCTCGGAGTACACCGGGCGCAGGTTGAGTGAGGTCACCTCAAAAGAGAAGGCGTAATGAGTTTTAAAAGTTATTCAAAAGTGGTTGTCTCTTTGCCCTGAGAATCACTACAGTGAAACAGGCGCATATCGCGGTAACGGGGCAGGAAAATGAACTCAATTTTTACGGAAGAAAACCTGCTGGCGTTTACCACCGCCGCGCGTTACGGCAGCTTTAGTAAGGCGGCGGAGGAACTGGGGCTGACGACCTCCGCTATCAGCTATACCATCCGCAGAATGGAAACCGGCCTTGATGTGGTGCTGTTTACCCGCAATACGCGCAGCATTGAGCTAACGGAATCCGGGCGCTATTTTCTGCGTAAAGCCAGCGATCTGCTCAACGATTTTCACGCCATTCGCCGCAGCATAGATACTATCGCGCAGGGAATAGAGACAAGAATTCGTATTTGTATCAACCAGTTGTTGTATACGCCGGAACATACCGCCCGCCTGCTGCAGGTGCTGAAAAAACAATTTCCAACCTGCCAGATAACCGTCACCACTGAAGTGTATAACGGCGTCTGGGATGCGATGATCAATAACCAGGCCAGCATTGCCATCGGCGCGCCGGATACCCTGCTCGACGGCGGCGGCATCGATTACACCGAAATTGGCGCAATTCGCTGGGTCTTCGCTATCGCCCCCGATCACCCGCTGGCCTTTATGCCGGAGCCCATCGCCGAAAGCCAGCTGCGTCTTTATCCCAATATCATGGTGGAAGATACCGCGCATACCATCAATAAGAAGGTAGGCTGGCTGCTGCATGGTCAGGAATCGGTGCTGGTGCCTGATTTTAATACCAAATGCCAGTGTCAGATCCTCGGTGCGGGGATCGGTTTTTTGCCTGACTATATGGTGCGTAAAGCGGCAGAACAATCGCTACTGGTGACCCGGAAAATCCACAACCCGCGCCAGGATTCCCGTATGCTGCTGGCAACGCGCCACTCCGCCACCGGGCAGGTAACGCTGTGGATTAAAAAAGAGTTCGCCCCGGGCGGTATTTTGAGTGAGATTTATCAGGACCTTTTGCATAAAGAGATCTAAACAAGGCAGGGAATATGTGATCTTATCCGTAAATATTTGACCATTTTGTTTATTATGCAGAAATAGCATTTAAAGAGAACCACCCCGACATCCTTTATTTTTATCCTGTCCTGACATTGTATTTATCAACCATTCAGGACGCAGATAATATTTGAGCAATTAATTAGCTGAGGTCAAATAATATCTCATTAGCCCTGTTATTACAGGAACGCCTATGATGAAGAAAATATTACTGGCCAGTCTGATCTGTAGTTGCTGTTTAATTCCGGCAACACACAGTTTTGCCCAACAACAAGAAGTGAAATTACGCATGTCATGGTGGGGAGGAAAAACGCGCCATGATGTGATGCTCAGGGCCATCGATGCCTTTGAAAAGCGCTACCCGTGGATTGACGTTAACGCCGAGTACACCGGATGGGATGGCTATCTGGCGCGTATGACGACGCAAATTTCAGGCAACAAAGAGCCGGACGTGATGCAGATAAACTGGCCGTGGCTGCCGATTTTCTCGCGTACCGGCGAAGGCTTTTACGACCTTAACAAGGTGGGCGATACGCTGGATTTAAGCCAGTTCCCCGCCCGCGATTTGCAGTCGACGACCGTAAAAGGCAAGCTCACCGCGCTGCCCATTTCCCTTAATGTGCCGGGTTTTTATTTCAATAATGAAACCTGGAAAAAAGCCGGACTGGCATATCCCACAAACTGGGACGAACTGTTTGCCGCCGGGAAAACGTTTAAAGAGAAACTGGGAGATGATTATTATCCGTTAATTGCCAACGATCAGGATATTTTCCTGATGACCAACTGCTATATGTCGCAGAAATATAATCTGCCGATGTTTACCGCCGACGGCAAAAGCTTCTCCTGGAATCAGGAACAGTGGCGCGAAGCCTTCCGTTTCGCCCAGCGGTTGGTTGCCGATCACGTTATTCCGGGGCCCAAAATGCTCGCCTCCTATGGCAAGCAGGATTTCACCGACACCCGCTACTGGCAGCAGGGGCAATGGGCCGGTGCCTATACCTGGAACGTAGTCATTCAGTATTACACGCATAAAGTCGCGCCGCCTGCCAAACTGGAGCCGGGCAATTGGATCATGGCGCCGGGCGCCACCAACGCCAGCGCCTATTTTAAAGTCTCGCTCACCTATGCGATCGGTAAAAATACCCAGCATCCGAAAGAAGCGGCAATGTTGCTGAATTTCCTGCTTAACGATCCGCAGGCGGTTGAGTTCATTAAGCTGGAAAATGGTATTCCGATCAGCCAGGCCGCAGTAAAAACGCTGACGGATAACGGCACCTTAACGAACGATAATCCTTCCGTGGCGGGTATGGCGATGGCGAAGAAATTGCAGTCCGAGTCGGTCGCCACCTCGTGGATGGAAGACGAGCAAATTCAGGCGCTGTGGAGTTCAGGACGGCAAAATATGGACTACGGTAAAAAAACGGCCAATGAGGCCGCCGATGAGTTCTTAATGCGCGCAGAACGTATTCTGAAAAAAGCGGCGATGCGTCGCTGACAGCCAGCCCGGCCAGCATGCTGACCGGGCTTTATTATTATGCTACGTCAATCAGCAACGTTTTGATTTCAAAAGGCGTAAAGGTCAGGCTCACGCAGCCGTCGCTCACCGTTAGCGGTTCTTCATCCTCTTCCATCAGATTGCTCAGGCAGCAGTGGCCCATATGCGCATTCAGCGTGATGGTTGTGGCAGCGTGAACGCCGTCAAACTCATACAAACGCACGGCCAGCCGATCGCCCTGCTCGGTTTTTTTCACCGTTTCGATGCAAATATGCGGCGAGTCGCAGTAAATAAAGCTGTCAGGCAACGCCACGGTTTTTTCCGCTGTTCGCCCTTCGCTCACGCTGACTCGCACCGGGTTGTTGAACAGCATGGCCTCGCGATTCACCAGCCCCTCAATTTCATCGCCAGTGTGCGGGAACAGCGCGTAGGAGAATGTATGTTCTCCGCGATCTGCCCCCACGCCAGGATGATTTTGCGAACGCAGCAAATTGAGGTCCAGCACACCGTCTTTGGCGTAATGACCGTATTTGCCGTCGTTAAGCAGCGCCACGCCGTAATCCCGCTGTGAATAGTCGATCCACTTGTGGGCGCAAATCTCAAACTGAGCGGCATCGTAGACGTTATTGGTCAACGCCCGGCGGCGAATTTTACCGAACTGAATATCACAGCTCACGTCATCGCTCGGCGTCGCGGTCACAAATGACGTGCGGAGCATTTTCAGATCTTCATGCCACGCTATGTGCGTTTCAAAAGTGAGGCGCTTGCTTCCCGGCAGCAGGCTGATTTTCTGGCACAGCTGCGACTGACCGTAGCGATAATGCTGCTCGACCACCGCGTGCGGCCCATCCTGATACGCCGCGCTTGATACCAGCGTAAACGCCTGTGGCTGGCGGTCGCGGTAGGTGATGTTGATATCCCAGCAGTCGGCGCAAATATCATCGTAAACCGCCAGCCGGTTGCCGATGCTGCCGGGTTGCAGTACCGGACGCTGAGCCTGTTTATCGAAAAAGGCCACAATGTGCCCCTGATCGTTAAAATCCACGCTGATCAACGCGTTCTCCAGATGATCCGGCGTAGCCAAAATGGGCGGTATGACCTGCGCATCTCCCAGCACCGCGTAACCGAATGCGGGTAGCGTCACATGATGGTAACCGTCCGGCTGCGCCAGCCAGGCTTCACGGGTAAATCCCACGGTATTCTGCACCACCGTTTTTCCTGGCGGAATGGCCAAAGTGGTAGTGAATTCATCGAGATAGCGCTGTGTCAGAGTTTGTGCCTGCGTAAGCATCGCCTGATAGCGCGCGCAGGACTCATCATAAACCCGCTTAATGGAGGAACCCGGTAAAATATCGTGGAACTGATAAAGCAGCGTCTCCTGCCACAGGGCGCGCAGCGCGTCGGTCGGATAGACCGACTGACAACAGAGCCACTGGCGGCTGGCGACAAACTCCAGTTCGCGCAGCGCGTTCTCCATTTTTCGGTTAAAGCGCTTATTGTTGGCCTGCGAGGTCAGCGTGCCCTGATGTTTCTCCAGATAAAGCTCGCCTTTATATCGTGGATAACGCGGCTGCGTTTTTTCGATATGGCGGAAAAAATCGACCGCTTTGCCCTGCTTCACCGGCGAAATACCGCTGAGATTCCGTATACGCTGCAAACGTTCCAGATGTTCCGGCCCCGGCCCGCCACCACCGTCGCCGATGCCAAACAGCATCAGCGCGCTATCGCACACGCCTGCCTCGCGATACTCCTCTTCAATGCGGCGGATGCTGCGCGGCGCGGCGGGCCCGTTGTAAGTCTCTTCCGGCAACATGTGCGTCAGTACGCTACTGCCATCGATACCCTGCCAGGTAAAGGTATGATGCGGAAATTTATTGTGTTCGTTCCAGGAGAGCTTTTGCGTCATAAAGTAATCGACGCCGCTTTTGCGCATAATTTGTGGCAGGTTGGCGTTATAGCCAAACACATCCGGCAGCCAGAGCATACGCGTGGTTTGCGAGAACTCTTCGCGGAAGAACTGGCGGCCATAGAGAAATTGCCGCACCAGCGATTCGCCAGACGGAACGTTGGTGTCTGCTTCCACCCACATATCACCCTGAATTTCAAAACGTCCCTGCTGAACATGCTGTTTCACCCGCTGATAAAGCTCGGGATGATCGTCTTTGATCCACTGAAAAAGTTGCGGCTGACTGGCGCCAAAAATATAGTCGGCGTAGTGCGACATCAGGTCTAGCGCGGTGGCAAAGGTGCGTGCGCCCTTGCGTTTGGTTTCCCGAATCGGCCACAACCAGGCGAGATCGATATGCGCGTGGCCCACGCCGGTGACGGTGAGAGAAGGATCGCCGCCCTGCTTATTCAACTCTTTTGCCAGCGCCTGCCGACATTTCGCAACGTTCGCTTCACTGAAATCGCCCAGCCCATTCAATGCATCGTTCAGGCACGCCAGTACCGCTTTATACCGTGGTGATTTCGCATCCAGGCAGCTCAGCAAATCGAACAATACCCAGGCGTCATAATAGAGATCGCGCAGATCGTCGCGGCAATGGGCAAGATGCGCCTGACGCATCACGCCGCCGGTCGATGCACCAAAGAGATCGTTACAGGCAAGCTCGATCCAGATATTCACTTCGCCAGAGCGGTAATACTCTGCCGGAAGTCGCCAGACCGTTTTTCCCGGCATGCCGAGGCTACGCTCGAACGTCGAATCCACATTGGTCAACCCCCGCAACGGTACGCCGCTGCCATCAACAATCAGCGCCTCACCGCCGCAGTCAAAACAGAGAGTGATATTTTTTTCATACGTGGCAGATGGCAACGTACCGCGCACGTTAACCCACGCACAGTCCCATAAATCGCCCCATTTTTCCCCAATGCGGAATTCGAAAGATTTACCCTGCTGTCGCTGTGAAAACGGCACTGGTTCCGGCGTGATAAAACCGTAAACAGTTAATTCAGCAAGCGGAGTATAAATGTTGTCTTTTATTTTCCTGATGTGGAAATCAATATCCCGAACTAATTTTTGATTGAACGTTAACATGCTACGCCGTCTCCATGACACGATGCCTGAGAAAAGCTTCCGTTTTCATTAACAGCAGAAAAACGCCACCAGCGTAGAGTTCCGTTTTGATAATTAATTCGCCAGCGGTCACAAAACGTATTATCTGAAATCAGTATCTATTCGCTGGATTATTATTATTTTATATCTATTCGTAGAGATAATTATTATTGCCGGACGTGCTCTACCGTCAGATCACATTTCTGCCCGCGTCGGGTGACTGAAATCACGCTTTGTGATCGTTGAAAAACGATCTGCATCACATTGATTTTTCGTAAGCTGCCACACTTATCACACTTTTTATCCCTTCCGTCCCACATCCCTGTTCTTCCCTCTGCCCGCAGGCGACTTTTCGCGGGCCGCTCCCTATTCTTACCCCATCGACAAACTGTCAGCGAAACGGCTCAGACGTTCAGGATTCAACAACATAGACAAAAACAGCGGACTGCCCGCTGGCGGCGTTTCCAGCCAACGGTCGAGCGTATCGGCATAGCGCAGCAGCGCATTTTGCTGTTCTGCAAGCGTACTGGTAGAGGGCTCACTACCGTAGTGATCGTGCCAGGTGAGCAGCGTCACACTGGCGGCGACGCGGGAAAACATCTGGCTGTAAACCTCGGCGCTACGCCAGGCGGCGAGCAGTTGCTCCAGTGAATCGTTCGGGCAGGTGATGCGCGGCATCAGCTCCCGCAGGCTCTGCACGGCGTTGGCGGCGAGGAAGCTGGCGGTCTCTTTTTCAAGAGCGATCAGCTCGCGCTGCTCATTGCCAAGCGCCGGGTCATCGGTGGGCATCAGCGGCTGGTACGCCTGCATCCAGTTGGCGCTGCGGGTATCCATGTGCAGCAGCTGTTGAGCCTGAGCGAGGCTTTCGGGGATTTGGCTTTGATAGTGCATACGCCTCCCCAGCAGGTTGGGCGTTTTGCACAACCAGTCATAGCTGGTGTGCAGCAATGTGGCGAGACGTTGTTTATCCTGCGCGGAACGGAAACGGAGCTGATGCTGCTCCGCCCAGCGTTCGAAGGTGGAGGGCGCGCCCTCCTGAAGTTGATTCGCCGCCGACAGGCCGAGCAGATTGATGGCGTTGACGGAGTCCATCACCCGGCTGTCGGGTAACCACTGCCAGCTGACGCGGGAAGTGATGGCTTCAACTTCGTTTTCCGCCACGCTCAGCGCCCAGCTCAGGCGACCGCTGATTTCATCTGCGAGATAGCACGGTAGCGCCGTCCAGCCGTAGCCGGTGCCGAAGAGGTCAAACTCGATCCACTTATTGTGGCCGGGCAGCGTGGCGATATTGGGATGGTTAGCGAAGCCGGGATGGTAGTCCAGTTCGGTGGCTTTGATGGAGGCGCGCACATCGCCCGGCAGCGTCGCGAGAATGCTCGAGAGCTGCTGGCGCGGCCAGCTGTCATCGATAAAGTCGCGCAGTACCAGCTTCTTGCCCTGCCCGCGCAGCAGGCTCCAGACGGAATGCAGGCTGCGCTGCCAGCCGGAGGTCTGAAACGCGGGCGTGGTCAGGCTGAGAATTAAACCGCTCAGATGCGGCAACGCCTGCAATAACGGATGCATGATTGCCGCATAAAACTGCGGCCAGAAATCGGGCGCGCTTTTTTCATCGAAAGCCATCTCGGGAAATTTGCGCTTAATAATGTCATCCGTCGGCGCGGCTTCACCCTGAAGCCAGAAGGATAAATTATTGTCGGCCAGATAACGGTCAACGCGTTTTAAATACAGCAACGCGTAATTTTGCTGATGAATAAGGTTCTCGACATTCAGTTTCTGACTCAATGGCGAGGGCGTAGCCAGAATAGAAAGCAGTTCCTGTTGGTGCAGGATTATCCCGGTGAAACCATGCTGTTTCGCACTCTGCACGCCCTGAACAAACCAGGGCCAGTGCCAGATAAAGGTGCTATTCAGTTCCATCAACTGGTGGGGAATACGTTTCATCGCGACATCCTGCCATTATTTGGTCGTTTATCATAATCGAGGACACAATGAAAAAATATGCGCTGGTCGGCACGGGAGGACGTGCAGGTTTATATATTTCAGCTATCGGCGGTCAATGGCGCGAAAATGCCAAACTGGTGGCCTTTTGCGATACCAATCAGACGCGCATGAATTACGCCAATACGCTGCTGCAAAAGGAAGGCGCCGAGCCCGTTTCCACCTGGAAAGCCGCGCAGTTTGAAGAGATGATCCGCGAAACCCGTCCGGATATTATTATCGTCACCACCATGGACCGCACGCATGATGACTATATCGTTCGGGCGCTGCACGCGGGCTGCGATGTGATCACCGAAAAACCGATGACCATCGATGAAAAGCGCGCCCTGCGCATTCTGGACGCCATTGAAGAAACCGGGCACACCGTGCGCGTAGCGTTCAACTATCGCTATGCACCGCACCACAGCAAGGTGCGCGAACTGCTGATGCAGGGAGTGATTGGTCAGGTCACATCAGTGCACTTCGAGTGGCTACTCAACACCGAACACGGGGCAGACTATTTCCGTCGCTGGCACCGCGAAAAACGCAACAGCGGTGGCCTGCTGGTGCATAAATCTACCCACCACTTCGACCTGATGAACTTCTGGCTGGCAAGCTACCCGGAACGTGTTTACGCCGAGGGCAGCCTGCAATTCTACGGCAAAGAAAACGCCGAAAAACGCGGCGTGACGCAGTTTTACCCGCGCACCCACGGCTACGCGGAAGCGAAGAACGATCCGTTTGCGCTGGAAATGGCGGAAAACGCACAGCTTAAAGCGCTCTATCTGGACGCCGAACATGAAGATAACTATTTCCGCGACCAGAGCGTCTTCAGCGACGGTATTACCATCGAAGACACCATGTCGGTGCTGGTGAAGTACCAGAATCAGGTGCAGCTCACCTACTCCCTGAACGCCTATTTACCATGGGAAGGGCTGAACGTGGTGTTCAACGGTACCGAAGGGCGTCTGGAGATGAAAATCATCGAGAAATCCTACGTTAACGCGGGCGGCAAACGCGAGAACGAAGGCAGCCTGGAGCTGTGTGATATCACCGTCTTCCCGATGTTTGCCGAGCCGTGGAAAGCGGATTTCACCCTTGGCGAAGGCGGCCACGGCGGTGGCGATAACGCCATGCTGGCGGATCTGTTCGGCGTGCCGGGCAACGACCCGCTACAACGCGCCGCCGACCACCGGGCCGGGGCGATGTCCATTCTCACCGGAATTGCCGGGAATATTTCGATGCAGCAGCAGCGCCCGGTCAATTTTAAAGAGTTTGAACTCGTTTCCCGCCTGACCAAATGTTAATCACCACGGCGCGGCGACCTGCCGCGCCGAGACCTCTGGTTAGTATTTTGCTGTTACTCACCTGCTTCTCTGTTTCGGAGTCGATAATGAATAAAATAGCTACAGGTGTTATCGCAACCCTTTTAATGTCCTGCACCACCGCCTGGGCGCAGCCCGTGGAATTACGCATGTCCTGGTGGGGCGGCAACAGCCGTCATCAGTCAACGTTAAAGGCTATCGCCGCGTTTGAACAAAAATACCCCGATATCAAAGTAAAGGCGGAATATACCGGCTGGGATGGCCATCTTTCTCGTTTAACCACGCAAATGGCGAGCGGTACCGAGCCCGATGTCATGCAAACTAACTGGCCGTGGCTGATTATTTTCTCTAAAAATGGCGAAGGCTATTACGATTTAAATAAGCTGAAAGAGGTGCTGGATTTGGCGCAGTACGCACCGGGCGATCTCAATTCCACCACCGTGAGAGGTAAACTTAATGGTCTGCCGATTTCGGTGAATGCCCCGGTGTTTTATTACAACGATGTCACCTGGAAAAAAGCGGGGCTGGCGTATCCAAAGAACTGGGATGAACTTTTTGCGGCGGGGAAAACCTTTCGCAGCACGTTAGGGGAAAACTATTATCCGTATGCGATGGTTGATCAGGATGTTATTTTACTGCTCAACGCGTGGATGATGCAGAAATACAGTAAACCGATGTTTGACTCTAGTGGTAAATTCACCTGGAATGACGCGCAGTGGCAAGAGGCCTTTTCTTTTGTGAAACGTCTCAGCGACGATCACGTTATTCCGGGGCCAAAAACAATGTCCTCTTATGGCAAAGGCAATCTCTATGAGATGAAGCCGTGGATCACTGGCGAATGGGGCGGCACGTTTACCTGGAATATCTCTATCCGCATGTATATCAATAACATGACACCGCCCGCCAAACTGGTATTAGGCGATTATGTTATGCAGCCGGGAGCGAGCGATTCTGGCGTCTATTTTAAAACCGCGCAGATGTTCTCCGTATCGAAATCGACCCGCCATCCGCAAGAAGCCGCAACGCTTATCAACTTCCTGCTGAATGACCCGCAGGCGGTGGAAGCATTAGGGCTCGAGCGCGGGATTCCGCTGAGTAAAACCGCAGAGAAAATATTGACCGACAACGGCACGATTGATCCGAACGACCCGGTCGTTGCCGGGCTGCGCCAGGCACAATCGTTGCCCACCACCGCCGTGGCGACACCTTACATTGAGGATTTGCAGGTGGTGGATCAGTTCACTGCGGCGCGCGAGAAAATGGATCATGGCGGCCAGACGCCTGCGCAGGTTGCTGCCACGTTCCGCCAACAGGTTGAGCGTATTGTCCGGCGGTTGAACCGTTAATTTTTAAAACATCACCCAGCCCACTAGCGGCGCAACCAGCACCATCACTACGCCTGACAGCATCATCACCAGGCTTGCCACCACGCCCTCCTGCGGACCCAGCTCGTAGGAGCGCGCGGTTCCGGCGCCGTGCGACGCGGCGCCAAATCCTGCGCCCTTCGCCATGCCCTCACGAATGGAGAGGCGTAAAAACAGCACATCGCCAATCGCCATGCCAAAGACGCCGGTCACCACCACAAACAACGCGACCAGATCCGGCTGCCCGCCGAGCGGTTTAGCCGCCGCCAGCGCAAACGGCGTGGTCACCGAGCGCACCGCCAGGCTGCGCTGAATTTCATCGGGCAGCGTAAATAAACGCGCCAGCCATACGGAACTGGTCACCGCCACCACGGTTGCGGTAATCACCCCGGCAGACAGCGACATCCAGTGGCGCTTGATGATCGCCAGATTGTCATACACCGGCACGGCAAACGCGATGGTCGCCGGGCCCAGTAGCCACAGCAGCCAGTGCGCTTCCCCCATATAGTTTTGATAGGAGATATGGCCGAATACCAGCATTAGCACCAGCAGAACCGGGGTTAATACCAGCGGCATCAGCGGCAGTTTGCGAAAGCGGCGATAGAGTCGTTTATTGGCGAAATAGAGCACCAGCGTAATGGCAAGGCACAGCACGCTCAGTTGAAAGTTACTCATGGCGCATCCGCTTCAGTTCGTAGCGATAGACTTTATCCACCACCCACGCCGTCGCGCCGAGCACCATCATGGTGCTGAGCGCAATCACCAGAAAAATACGCCAGCCATCGACCATCAGCAGTTGCGCGTAATTCACCACCGCCACCACGGCTGGCACGAAGAAGAGCAGCATTTCCGCCAGCAGCCAGCGCGAGCCCGCGCGTACCCACTTCAGCGGCACAATATGGCAGACAATCACCAGCATCAGCACCATACCCACCAGGTTGGCGGGGAGCGGCAGATTCAGCCAGTTCACCAGATATTCAGCAAAAACAAACAACCCGGCGTACAGAATGACCTGCACCGGCACCTGAAGACGTTGCAAAACGGAGGGCATCACGCGCCCTAAGGCCTCAGCCATGAAAGGAGTGTCCGGAAAAAATCAGAGATGCACAGTATAGTGAGCGCACGAGGATGGCAGAAATGAATTAAACTCATCGCAGGTATAGTTTCGAGGCATAATCATGGACATCAGAACGCTGCGCTATTTCGTTGAAGTGGTACGTCAGCAGAGCTTTACCCGCGCGGCGGAGAAACTCTTCGTCACGCAGCCAACTATCAGCAAGATGCTGAAAAACCTGGAAGATGAACTCAACAGCACCCTGCTCATCCGCGACGGGCGCAAATTGCTGCTCACCGATACCGGGCAGGTGGTGTTTGAACGCGGGCTGGTGATCCTCGATGAATTTCGCCAACTGGAAGCCGAACTGACCGATATCAACCATCTCAACAAAGGCCAGTTGCGCCTCGGCATCCCGCCAATGGTTGGCATGATGATGGCCGGCCCTATCAGCCTGTTTCGCCAGCGTTATCCCGGTGTGGAGCTTAAAGTGTCCGAATTCGGCGGGCTAACGGTGCAGCAGGCGGTGATGAACGGCGAGCTTGATTTAGCCATGACCGCGCTGCCGGTAGAAGAAGAGAGCGGCCTTGCGACGTTGCCGCTATTTAGCCACCCGCTTTGCGTGCTGGTTCCCCGTTCCGGCGAGTGGCTGGAACAAACTTCGGTTTCCCCCGAGCAGCTCGCGGCACATCCGTTGCTTATCTATAACGAAGATTTCGCGTTGAGTCGTCAGTTGATGCAGCTGTTTAATCAACATAACGTGAAGCCGCGTATCGCGGTACGCAGCGGGCAATGGGATTTCCTCGCGGCGATGGTCCAGGCGGGCGTCGGCGTGGCGATTTTACCGGAGCCGATTTGCGAAAGGCTGGATGCGAAAACGCTGCGCTGGCTGCCGCTCGAGAGCGAACTCCACTGGCAACTGGGCATGATTTGGCGGGAAGGAGTGTATTTGTCGCACAGCGCCCAGGCGTGGCTGAAGTGCTGCGAGGGGTTTTGGTTGCCGAAAGCGTAGAGCGCATGTTATGCCCGGTGGCGCTACGCTTACCGGGCCTACAGGTTCTGGGAATGGGATGTAATCGTCGTGCTGCGCTTACCGGGCCTACAACTAACCTGTAGGCCGGATAAGGCGCAGCCGCCATCCGGCGTGGATTACTCACCTTCTATCAACAGCGCTTCCAGCAAATCAAGGTCATGCAGAAGTTTCTGCAACGTCTCGTTACTGATCTGCCGCGTTGCACGCAGGTGATACAGCTCCCCGCGCTCTGAACGCAGCGCCGCCAGGCGGAAACGACGTTCCAGCTGTTCTTCCAGCATTGAGGTTTCCACGTCGTTACGCCCATCGGCACGGCGACGCAGGTTACCAATAACGCGGGAACTGACTTCCGTCAGCAGCTGATTATCAATGTTCTCCTGGGTATCCGCCGCCAGTCGTTCTTCCATTTTCTGAATCGCGACAATCGCCACTTCCGCCGTTGCGGACCGGGCCAGACGCTCCTCTTTTTGCTGCTGCGGCAGGTCACGAACTTCAACGTGGCGCAGCAGAATCGGCAGCATAATCACCCCGACAAACAGTGAGAAGAGAATGACGCCCGCCGACAGGAACACCAGCTCATAACGCGCCGGGAAGACGTTGCCATCCGGCAGCAGCAGCGGGATGGAGAGCACACCGGCGAGAGTAATCGCCCCGCGCACCCCGGCGAAGGAGGCAATGGCCAGCTCGCGCGTTGACCAGCTCCCGAACTCCATCGGTTTTTTCTTCAGGAAGCGTTGGCTGAAGCGCTGCATCGTCCACAGCCAGCCAAAGCGCACCAGCATCAGCGCCGCGTAAATCAGCAGAATGTCGGTAAACAGCATCCAGATTTCAACGTTCGGGTCCGCTTCTGCGGCCACCAGCGACGTCTCGAGAATGCCGGGTAATTGCAGGCCCAACAGCAGGAACACCATGCCGTTAAACACAAACTCCAGCATCGCCCAGGTGCTGTTGGCGCGCAGGCGCATCGCCAGCGGCGCGGTACGCATCACGCCGGAACGGGTGATGGTCATCCCCGCCGCAACCGCCGCCAGGATGCCGGAAACGCCGACGTGTTCCGCAATCAGATAGGACGCGAACGGCAGCAGGAACAGCAGCACGATTTGCGTTGCCGGTTCATCGCCGCCCCAACGGCTGAGGAAGCGCAGCGAGCGGCCATACAGCCAGCTGACCACAAAACCGGCCAGGATGCCGCCAATCGCCACTTTCAAAAATTCAAGCGTCGCGCCGCCAACGGTAAAGACCATTGTGCCCATGGCAACCGCCACGGCAAACTTCAGCGAGACCAGGCCCGAAGCATCGTTCATCAACGCTTCGCCCTGCAAAATGCCCATGATTTTCTTCGGAATGCGCCCTTCACCGACAATCCCGGAGAGCGCCACCGCATCGGTTGGCGACAGTACCGCCGCCAGGGCAAATGCGGGAATCAGTGGGATACCCGGCACCAGCCAGTAAATCAGGAAACCGATGCCAACCACCGTCACCAGCACCAGCGCAAGGGCGAGGCCAAGGATTTCGCGACCGTGCTCCAGGAATTCGCGGGTCGGCGTTTTCCAGCCATCGGCGAACAGCAGCGGCGGAATAAACAGAACGAGGAACAGCTCCGGGTCGAACTCTACGTGAAGGCCGAAGGTCGGCCACGCCAGCAGCGCACCGATGGCAATCTGCATCAGCGGCAGCGGCACCTGAAATGGCAAGACACGGGTTACAACCCCGGAGAGCGAGACCACGAGGGTCATGATGAGTATGGTGAAGAATATTTCCATGCGATCCCTGTTTGCAGCGTTGTCTTATTATGTAAACCGTAAAATATGAAGCGTCATGCCTCTGTATCATACGCATACCAGAGTAACGCAAAAGGAAACGAGAGGATCCTTAAAATGAAAAATCGACCGGTAAAAAAATGCGAAAAATCGTTAACAACTGTCTCGCTGGCACAGCCGTGAGGCAATCGTCGCTTTCGGGGTCCAGTCGTTGTCGCTCAGTCGCGCCAATAACGCTTTTCCGGCATCCGCGCCAATTTTTCGATGCGGCACAGACATCGTCGTGAGAGGCGGCTGACACACCCGGCTGACATCGCTATTACCAAACCCCACCACTGCCAAATCGTCCGGAACTTTGATACGCCGCCGCTGGCACTCGTACAACACGCCACAGGCCAGTTCATCGGATTCACACACCAGCGCGTCCAGTTCCGGCCAGGCCAGCAAAAATTCCGGAAGCTGCGCCGCACCGGTGGAAAACGTGGGCGGCGATGCCGCATTAATGACGCGGTCCACAGAGCGGTGATGGCGCAGCATCGCCTTGTACCACCCCTGTAGATGTTGTTGGAACACCCATTTTTCCTGATTGGCGCAGAGTAAGCCTATGTTTTGATAGCCGCGTGTGATCAGCATTTCGGTCAGTTCAAACATCGCAGCGGCATGGTCAATGCCGATATTCATATCAATAGGATCGGCACGCACCGCGCCAATCTCCATCACCGGAATAGACGCATTTTGCAGCCAGTTACGTACATTTTCGCTGTGTTCAACGCTCAGTAGCACCGCCGCCGCGATGTTAGACGCCAGCAGAGTTTCAAGCAGTTTTTCTTCCTGCTCCGGCTGATGCTGAGATTCCGCCAGCATGATTTGATAGCCCGCAGGTTGTAGCACTTGCTGTAGACCCGCAAACATCTCTGAGCAGCCAAATTCGCCAAGATGCGGTACGACCATCGCGATCGTCCACGATGAGGCGGAAGCCAACGCGCTGGCCGCCAGATTCGGCACATAGCCAAGCTCCTGAACGGCTGCTTCAATTTTCTCGCGTAACTTATCCGATACCGCCTCGGGCGTTCGCAGAGCCCGGGATACGGTCATCGTTCCGACCCCCGCCAGTTGGGCGACATCGGCCAGAGTAACCTTTCCCGTACTGCGTCGTTTTCGGGTTATCGACATTTGAATTCCTGAGTAAACGCTATGTTATTAGAGAGTTAGCGATCATTTTTTCTTCACATGTTGGGCAGTATACGCCGGAAATCCACAATTTTGCTGTGAATTGATGCGCCCCGATTTGATAGCGCTATCACAATTTCCAATGATACATTTTGATAGCGCTATCTTTGTGATAATCATCACGGTTACCAACTTCGCCGTTGAATAAAGTTTGCTCATTCCACACACCCCGTTGCAGGAGAATCCATGTGCTGAACCAATGGCTGAATGACACCACCATTGCACTAAAAAATGAGGTCGATAGCTGGCCTCAGGCGCTGGAGATTTGCGCTCAGCCGCTGCTTGAGTCGGGCGTAATCGAACCCGGTTACATCACGGCGATAATCCAGCAGCATCAAAAATTAGGCCCCTATTACGTCCTGGCGCCTGGCCTGGCAATGCCGCACGCCCGCCCGGAAGAAGGCGCTCATGGGATGGGATTGTCATTACTGAAATTACAACACGGGGTGGCATTTGGCGCGGATGAATTTGATCCCGTCGATGTGATTATCATGCTCGCGGCCCCCGATAAGCATAGCCATATTGAAATGATTTCTGCGCTTGCCGAGCTTTTTTCCAGCGAAGACGATCTCGCATTGCTTCATGAGGCAAAAACATTAGAGGAGATTAAAACCATTATTTCCCGTTTCTGATTTTATTTTTCTCCGGTTTAAACGCTCACGATCTCCAGTGACATCGTGCGCTCGTACTCTACTCAAAAAAAGGTAACAACCATGAAAATAATGGCAATTTGTGGCTCCGGTTTGGGCAGTAGTTTTATGGTGGAAATGAATATCAAAAAGGTGCTGAAGAAATTAAATATTGAGGCGGAAGTCGAGCACTCAGATTTATCTTCGGCAACACCCGGCGCTGCCGATCTTTTTGTGATGGCAAAAGATATTGCCAGTAGCGCCAGCGTGCCGGAAAGTCAGCTCGTCGTCATAAACAATATTATCGATATAAATGAATTAGAAACTAAGCTCAGCGCTTATTTCTCGGCACAATAATCCTGATTAAAGCGAGGCGGATATGTTTATCCTTGAAACGCTAAATTTTGTTGTCGATATTCTTAAAGTCCCTTCCGTTCTGGTCGGGTTAATTGCCTTAATTGGCCTCGTGGCACAGAAAAAATCCTTTTCTGATGTGGTGAAAGGCACCATCAAAACCATTCTCGGTTTCATTGTGCTGGGCGGCGGCGCATCCGTGCTGGTGGGTTCACTGAATCCACTCGGCGGGATGTTCGAGCACGCGTTCAACATTCAGGGCATCATTCCTAACAACGAAGCGATCGTCTCTATCGCGCTGGAAAAATATGGCGCATCGACGGCGCTCATCATGGCCTTCGGCATGGTGGCCAATATCATCGTCGCCCGCTTCACGCGCCTGAAGTACATCTTCCTGACCGGGCACCATACGTTTTATATGGCGTGCATGATCGGTGTGATTTTGACGGTGGCAGGCTTTGACGGCATTGGTCTGGTCTTTACCGGTTCGCTGATTCTCGGGCTGGTGATGGCCTTCTTCCCGGCGCTGGCGCAGCGTTACATGAAGCGTATTACCGGCACTGACGATATCGCGTTTGGTCACTTCGGCACGCTGGGTTATGTGCTTTCTGGCTGGATTGGCAGCGTGTGCGGGAAAGGTTCACGCTCTACCGAAGAGATGAACCTGCCGAAAAATCTGAGCTTCCTGCGCGACAGCTCCATCTCTATCTCGCTCACCATGATCATTATTTACATGATTCTGGCCGTCAGTGCCGGACGTGAATATGTCGAAACCCAGCTCAGCGGCGGGCAAAACTATCTGGTCTATTCCATCATTCAGGCCATCACCTTTGCGGCGGGCGTGTTCATCATCCTACAGGGTGTGCGGTTAATCCTCGCGGAAATCGTCCCGGCCTTTACCGGCTTCTCGGAAAAACTGGTGCCTAACGCCCGACCGGCGCTGGATTGCCCGGTGGTGTACCCGTATGCGCCTAACGCGGTTTTAATTGGTTTCCTGTTCAGCTTCCTCGGCGGGCTGGTCGGTTTGTTCCTGCTCGGTCAGTTCAAGCTGGTACTGATTCTCCCCGGCGTCGTGCCGCACTTCTTCACCGGCGCAACCGCTGGCGTATTTGGTAACGCCACAGGCGGGCGTCGCGGCGCGATGATCGGCGCGTTTGCCAATGGCCTGCTGATCACCTTCCTCCCGGTATTGCTGTTGCCAGTGCTTGGCGCGATTGGCTTCGCGAATACCACCTTCTCCGACGCGGATTTCGGCGTCGTTGGCATCATCATGGGTAACCTGGCGCGCTACCTCTCGCCGATGGCAATTACCGGCCTGGTGGTGGCGCTGTTCGCGCTACTGGTGGTCTACAACATCGTGAAAAGTAAACCTAACGCGCAGCAGCAGGACACAGGAGCAAAATCATAATGTGTGATGAACTGAAAAGACTGGCGCGCGATATTCGCGTTGCCACGCTGAAATCCTTAACCCAGCTCGGTTTTGGCCACTATGGCGGCAGCATGTCGGTGGTTGAGACGCTGGCGGTGCTGTATGGCGATGTGATGCGTATCGACCCGGCCGACCCGGACTGGCCGCAGCGCGACTATTTTGTCCTGTCGAAAGGGCATGCTGGCCCGGCGCTGTATAGCACGCTGGCAATCAAGGGCTATTTCCCCATGGAAGAACTGGCGACGCTTAACCAGAATGGCACACGCCTGCCAAGCCACCCGGACCGGCTCAAAACGCGCGGCGTGGATGCCACCACCGGCTCGCTCGGCCAGGGGATATCCATCGCGGCTGGGATGGCGCTGTCGCATAAACTCGCCAGCCGCCCGAACCGCGTTTTCTGCATCGTCGGCGACGGCGAGCTGAACGAGGGACAGTGCTGGGAAGCATTCCAGTTTATTGCCCATCACAAGCTGAACAACCTGCTGGTGTATATCGACTGGAACAAGCAGCAACTGGACGGCGAACTTAACGACATCATCGCGCCTTTCGATCTTGCAGAAAAATTCCATGCTTTCGGCTTCGATGTACAAACGGTGAAAGGCGACGATATTGCAGCGATTCAGGCCGTCACCCGCCCGGTACGGAGCGGTGATGAGCGTCCCCGCATCGTGATTCTTGATAGCGTGAAAGGACAAGGCGTGCCTTATCTGGAAAGTTTGAGCAACACCCACCATCTGCGCCTGAATGATGAGATGCGAGAGGCGCTGAATGAATCTATTCGCCAACTGGAGGCCGCGTATGATTAAGGTTGCACCTGCGGGAGAGAAAGACACCGTTGAAATGCGTAAGGTCTACGCCGGGTTTATCGCTGAACAGGTCAACTCAGGTAGCGAGATTATCGCGCTGGAAGCTGACCTGATGAGCTCGATGGCGATGGATAGCGTACAGCGTGAATTCCCCCGCCACGTTATTAACTGCGGGATCATGGAAGCCAACGTGATTGGCACTGCGGCAGGCCTGGCGCTCACCGGGCGAAAGCCGTTCGTCCACACGTTTACCGCGTTCGCCAGCCGTCGCTGTTTCGACCAGTTGTTTATGTCGCTGGATTATCAGCGCAATAACGTCAAAGTCATCGCCTCTGACGCGGGCGTCACCGCTTGCCACAACGGCGGCACGCATATGTCGTTTGAGGATATGGGCATCGTGCGCGGGCTGGCGCACTCCGTGGTTCTGGAAGTCACCGACGCGGTGATGTTTAAAGATATTCTGCGCCAGCTCGCCACGCTGGAGGGTTTCTATTGGGTACGTACCATCCGCAAACAGGCGCCAACGGTTTATCAGGCGGGTTCAACATTCACCATCGGTAAAGGCAATGTTCTGCGCGACGGTAATGACATCACGTTAATTGCCAACGGCATTATGGTGGCGAAAGCGCTGGAAGCGGCAGAAAAGCTTTCTGCTGAAGGGGTGAGCGCCGCCGTTATCGATATGTTTACGCTCAAGCCAATTGACCGCATGCTGGTGAAGAACTATGCCGAGAAAACCGGGAGAATTGTCACCTGCGAAAACCACAGCATTCATAACGGGCTGGGTTCAGCAGTGGCGGAAGTCCTGGTGGAAACCTGCCCGGTGCCGATGCGTCGCGTGGGCGTGAAAGAACGCTATGGTCAGGTAGGCACACAGGAATTTCTGGAGCAGGAGTATGGGTTGACGCGTGATGATATCATCGCGGCGGCAAGGGAACTGCTGTAATTCAGGGATAAAAAAGCGGCCGTGAGGCCGCTTTAGAGGAACTGTAGGGAGCACGCTGTAAATAGCCTGAAGGCGCTGCGCTTATCAGGCCAATAAAGCCCGCATTAACAC
This sequence comes from Pseudocitrobacter corydidari, assembly GCF_021172065.1. Taxonomy (NCBI): domain Bacteria; kingdom Pseudomonadati; phylum Pseudomonadota; class Gammaproteobacteria; order Enterobacterales; family Enterobacteriaceae; genus Pseudocitrobacter; species Pseudocitrobacter corydidari. The sequence continues at coordinate 3,497,270 of NZ_CP087880.1, forward strand.
GATTTAAATTGCCCAGCCGCCCGCATAAAACGCCACCAGCGCCACCGCAATCACGATGGTGCCAATGTTCAGCTTACGCCATTCACCCGATACCACGCGGCCAACCACCAGCGTCGCGAAACCAATCATAATGCCGGTCACGATGTTACAGGTCAGTACGATGAAAACGGCGGTAATCAGGCCAGACATCGCATCAACAAAGTCGTTGAAATCGATGCGCGCCACGTTGCTCAGCATCAGCAGGCCAACGTACATCAGCGCCGGAGCGGTGGCATAGGCCGGAACCAGATAAGAGAGCGGAGAGAGGAACAGGATCAACAGGAACAGTACGCCGACGGTGATCGCCGTTAAGCCCGTTTTGCCGCCCGCCGCCGTACCGGCCGCAGATTCGATATACACTGCCGCTGGCGCTGCGCCAACAAACGCGGAGAACACGCTGCTCAGGGAGTCAGTGGTCAGCGCTTTGCCGCCGTTGATGATCTGCCCGTCTTTATCCAGCAGGTTAGCCTGACCGGCTACGGCACGAATGGTGCCGGTGGCATCGAACACCGCCGTCATCACCAGCGCCAACACGCTTGGCAGCACGATCGGATTCAGCGCGCCCATAATATCCAGGCTGCCAATCAGAGAGTTACCGTTGTCATCGCTCAGAGAAGGCATAGCGAAGAAACCAGAGAAGTGCACATTCGGGTCAAAAATCAGGCCGACAATCGACACACCGATGATGGTCAGCAGAATGCCGCCCGGCACTTTCAGTTTTTCGAGGCCGATGATCATCGCCAGACCGATCAGCGACATAATCACCGGGAAGCTGGCAAAATGCCCCAGCGCAACCGGCAAGCCATCCAGCGGGTTCTTGATCACCAGGCCGACGCCGTTCGCCGCAATCAGCAGCAGGAACAGGCCGATACCGATACCGGTGCCGTGAGCGATGCCCTGCGGCAAATTGCGCAAGATCCAGCTACGGATGCCGGTCGCAGAAATAATGGTGAACAGAACCCCCATCAGAAAGACCGCGCCGAGCGCGACCGGAATACTGATGTGCTGGCCCAGCACCAGACTGAACGCGGTGAACGCGGTCAGCGAGATAGCACAGCCAATAGCCAGCGGCAGATTCGCCCACAGGCCCATCACGATGGAGCCGACGCCCGCCACCAGGCAGGTGGCCACGAAGACCGCAGCAGGCGGGAAGCCCGCTTTGCCGAGCATCCCCGGCACAACGATGACGGAATAGACCATCGCCAGGAAGGTGGTAAGACCGGCGACAATCTCCTGACGAACGGAGCTACCACGAGCAGAAATTTTAAACCAGGCGTCGAGTGAACCGCCGGTACGCGCTGAAGGCGTAGACATAGAAAACATCCCCTGAAAATTTTTATCATTCGCTGTATGCGTGGTGGACAATCCACTGCCAGCTAAACGTCATCTCCTTGTGCTTAAAGCTCGCGGCAAAGGGGAGCCGCAAAAAAGCAAACGTTTAACTCCGCGCATACAAAACGGTTGAGCGTTACCTTCCACGCTGCACATGCAGAATGGGTATTTTCTGGACGACACCGGCAAATTGACTAAGCATAAAACGTCAAAAATGCCAGCAGAAGGCGTCAGAATTTGAAGGCAAACGATTATCTGGTTTTTATGGCACCATTTTCAACTGATGTTTACGTCATTTCGCTAAATTTCGCTTATGACGATGAAGAAATCACCAACCTATGCGCAAACGTTATCGTTCATGCGCAATCCAACAACATTTTCGTTGCAAATTTGGCGCTACTCGCCTGGCAGCGAAAAAGGACCGCCCTTTTCAATCGCCTGTTGCCAGGCCGGACGCGCTTCCACACGCGCCTTCCATGCGGCAATATTGGGCAGAGACGGTATCCCGCCGCGAGAAAGCAGCGCAAACAGTGGAAAACTCATCTGAATATCCGCCATGCTCAGCGTTTCCCCCGCAAACCACGGTGTTTTCGCAAGATGCGACTCGATAAACCCGGCATGTGTGGCAATCTGCTTATTCAGCCAGGCTTTCTGGACGCCCGTTCCCAGCACTTTCCCCACCGTGCGCAACCCCAACGGCACCGGGGATTTGCCCAGCATCTGCAAAACCAGCTTGATCATCATGAGCGACATCAACGAGCCTTCGGCATAGTGCAGCCAGAAGCGATACTGCAATTTGCCGTCAATGTCCTGCGGTTTAAAGCGGCTTTCGGGATCGCCGATTTCCTGAAGATATTCGAGGATCGCCCCGGATTCAGCGATAACGTGGCCATCATTCTCGACAATCGGCGATTTACCCAGCGGATGAATTTTTTTCAAAGATTCAGGTGCCAGCATATTGGCCCCGCGCTGATAGCGGACAATCTGGTAAGGCAGATTTAATTCTTCCAGCGCCCAGAGTACGCGCTGCGAGCGGGATTGATTCAGATGGTGGACGGTTAACATGGTTTTCTCCGCAGGTTTGTTCAAATTAACTATAGGAACAGACGGCAATCCCCGTAAAAATTGCGGCGAAAAAAGCGTTAATCCGACTGGCGAACAGGGGGAGTAGAGGTAGACTTAAAGTGTCAGCACAAACCGGAACCTCCAACCCGTAGCTCGACCGAGGGATGCTGATGTCGGGGGAAACCCTCCCATGAACCAGTGGGATAGAGCGAAAGACAAAGACCGGAACATACGAAAGCGCCCAGTTGTGGCGCTTTCGTTTTTTATTCGTCTTCCAGCAGGCGCGCGCCCGTTCCTTCTTCCCCCAGTTTGTCGCCAGGGTTACGCAGCGGGCAGTCCCGCAGCGACATACAGCCGCAGCCAATGCAGCCATCAAGCTGATCGCGCAGCGCTTCCATCGAGTGAATGCGTTTATCCAGCTCCTGACGCCACTGGGTGGTCAGGCGTTTCCAGTCTTTTTGCCCCAGCGTATGCCCTTCCGGCACCACGCCCAGCGACTCGCCGATCGTGGCGAGCGGGATGCCCAGCCGCTGCGCGATTTTAATGATTGCTACATAGCGCAGCACGTCACGTTTGTATCGCCGCTGATTGCCCGCGTTACGCTGGCTGCGGATGAGCCCTTTGCTCTCATAGAAGTGCAAAGCGGAGACGGCAACCCCGGTACGTCGGGCGACTTCACCCGGCGTGAGCAGCGTTTTAATGCGCGTTGGTTTTTTTTCCATTTTCTGCTTTACCTCAAGTTAACTTGAGGAATTATACTCGCCAGCAAGACAAAAGTTGAAGCAAAAATAGACAACGGGGAGAGCCTTATGTCCCATCGGGAAATTATTCAAACGCTTATCGAATGGATAGATGAACATATCGATCAACCACTTAACATTGATGTCGTGGCGAAAAAATCCGGATACTCAAAATGGTATCTGCAACGGATGTTCCGCACCGAGATGCATCAAACGCTGGGCGACTACATTCGCCAGCGCCGTCTGTTATTGGCCGCACAAGAGCTGCGAAATACCCAGCGCCCGATTTTCGATATTGCGATGGACCTGGGTTATGTTTCCCAGCAGACCTTCTCGCGCGTATTCCGCCGCGAATTCGACCGCACGCCGAGCGACTATCGCCATCGCCTGTCAGCATAAGCATCGCGCCGGATGACGCTTGCGCTTATCCGGCGTGCAGGTAAAACAGAGCCCTTTCCTTATGTAACTATTGTCAGCGATAAATGGCGCATTTTGCTGCGTTTACCTCTGGTGAATAAAACAGCAATTGTGATATAGTTCACAGTATAGAGTGAAACAAAAACAGCGTTTCATATCATTTGTGATTGCCTGTCGATAGCCAGAGTGGACTACACCTTCGTGAGAACGCCGCGCTGTCAGGGCATACCGTTTATCTCTGAGGATAAGGTCTCATGGTTTCCATCTCTACAGGTGTCGTACTGTTACGCTGGCCGCTTTTCAGCGCCATTCTGATGTTCCTTGCCAGTACTCTGAAAATTCGCTTACGCAAAGCTGATTACGCGGGCCTCGCGGTGATTTGTAGCGCGCTGGGTGTGGCGTCGGCCTGCTGGTTCGCAACGGGGTTGCTGGGAATTACGATGGTGGATATTGCGACTATCTGCAATAACATCAAAGAGGTGATGGTGGAAGTGATGAGCCAGACACCGCCAGAATGGCCGATGGTGTTGACCTGATAAAAATCTTATCCATAAAAAAACCTGCTTTCGCAGGTTTTTTTATGTCTGAAAATCAGAACGGGATATCGTCGTCGAAGTCCATCGGCGGTTCGTTAGACGGTGCCGGTGCGGACTGTTGCTGCTGCGGACGAGACTGCGCGCCGCCGCTGAACTGGTTGCCGCCCTGCGGCTGCTGAGGCTGGCCCCAACCGCCCTGCTGCTGACCCTGACCACCTGCCGGTGCGCCACCGCCCTGACGGCCACCCAGCATCTGCATGGTGCCGCCAACGTTCACAACCACTTCGGTGGTGTATTTTTCAACGCCGGACTGATCGGTCCATTTACGGGTACGCAGCTGGCCTTCAATATAAACCTGAGAGCCTTTACGCAGGTATTCACCCGCAACTTCCGCGAGTTTGCCGAACAGCACAACACGGTGCCATTCAGTCTGCTCTTTCATTTCACCGGTCGCTTTATCACGCCAGGATTCGGAAGTAGCCAGCGTAATGTTGGCAACTGCGCCACCATTCGGCATGTAGCGTACTTCCGGGTCCTGGCCCAGATTACCGACGAGAATCACCTTGTTTACGCCTCTGCTGGCCATGATTGTCTCTCCTGAATGTGTTTCTTAATAGTGTAAACGCGCGATTGTAGCATTTCAAAGAGGCGTTTTGATAGCATGCGACGGTGATTCCACTAAACTCGTTTACGTTGAATATCTTACACTCAACAATGGAATGCACATTCCACTACTGTATATTCATTCAGGGTGAGTTGTGTCATAATTAGCCGTTTCCGCCGTTTGTCCTTCAAGCAAATCTGGCAAGCCGAGTCTCTACCGGGAAAGGTAAATGGATAAGATCGAAGTTCGGGGCGCCCGCACCCACAATCTCAAAAATATCAACCTCATCATCCCGCGCGACAAACTGATTGTCGTTACCGGGCTGTCGGGGTCTGGCAAATCTTCACTGGCTTTCGACACCCTTTACGCCGAGGGGCAGCGTCGCTACGTCGAATCGCTTTCTGCGTATGCGCGCCAGTTCCTGTCGCTGATGGAGAAGCCGGATGTCGATCATATCGAAGGGCTGTCGCCTGCCATCTCTATTGAGCAGAAGTCGACCTCCCATAACCCGCGTTCCACGGTCGGGACCATTACCGAAATTCACGACTACCTGCGTCTGCTGTACGCACGCGTCGGCGAGCCGCGCTGTCCGGATCACGACGTGCCGCTGGCGGCGCAAACCGTGAGCCAGATGGTCGACAACGTGCTGACGCAGCCGGAAGGCAAACGCCTGATGCTGCTGGCGCCAATCATTAAAGAGCGTAAAGGCGAGCACACCAAAACGCTGGAAAACCTGGCAAGCCAGGGCTATATCCGCGCGCGTATTGATGGCGAAGTGTGTGACCTCTCCGATCCGCCGACGCTGGAGCTGCAAAAGAAACACACCATTGAAGTGGTTATCGACCGCTTCAAGGTGCGCGAAGACCTGGCGCAGCGTCTGGCCGAGTCGTTTGAAACCGCGCTGGAGCTTTCCGGCGGCACCGCAATCGTCTCTGATATGGACGATCCGAAAGCGGACGAACTGCTCTTCTCCGCCAACTTCGCCTGCCCAATTTGCGGCTACAGCATGAGCGAACTGGAACCGCGTCTGTTCTCGTTCAACAACCCGGCGGGCGCGTGCCCAACCTGTGACGGCCTGGGCGTGCAGCAATATTTCGACCCGGACCGCATCATCCAAAACCCGGAGCTGTCGCTGGCAGGTGGCGCGATTCGCGGTTGGGATCGCCGTAACTTCTACTATTTCCAGATGCTGCGCTCGCTGGCAGAGCATTATGATTTCGACGTTGAAGCGCCGTGGGGCAGCCTGAACGCATCAGTGCAGAAAGTAGTGCTGTACGGTTCCGGTAAAGAATCCATCGAATTCAAATACATGAACGATCGCGGCGATACCTCCGTGCGTCGTCATCCGTTTGAAGGCGTGCTGCACAACATGGAACGCCGTTATAAAGAGACGGAATCCAGCGCGGTGCGCGAAGAGCTGGCGAAATTCATCAGCAACCGTCCATGCGCCAGCTGTGAAGGTACACGTCTGCGTCGCGAAGCGCGTCACGTGTATGTTGAAAATACCCCGCTGCCGACCATCTCAGACATGAGCATCGGCCATGCGATGGACTTCTTCAATAATCTGAAACTTTCCGGCCAGCGCGCGAAAATCGCCGAAAAAGTGCTGAAAGAGATTGGCGATCGCCTGAAGTTCCTGGTCAACGTTGGCCTGAACTACCTGACGCTCTCCCGTTCGGCAGAAACCCTTTCCGGCGGTGAAGCTCAGCGTATCCGTCTGGCAAGCCAGATTGGCGCAGGGTTAGTCGGCGTGATGTACGTGCTGGATGAACCCTCCATCGGCCTGCACCAGCGCGACAACGAACGTCTGCTCGGCACATTGATTCACCTGCGTAACCTCGGTAACACGGTGATCGTGGTCGAGCACGATGAAGACGCCATTCGCGCCGCTGACCACGTTATCGACATCGGGCCGGGCGCGGGTGTACACGGTGGTCAGGTCGTCGCGGAAGGGACGCTGGATGACATCATGGCGGTGCCAGAGTCGTTAACCGGCCAGTTCATGAGCGGCAAACGTAAAATCGAAGTGCCGAAAAATCGCGTACCCGCAGACCCGGCAAAAGTGCTGAAACTGAGCGGCGCGCGCGGCAACAACCTGAAAGATGTCACCTTAACGCTGCCCGTAGGCCTGTTTACCTGTATCACCGGGGTATCCGGTTCCGGAAAATCTACGCTGATTAACGACACCCTGTTCCCGATTGCACAGCGCCAGCTTAACGGCGCAACTATCGCCGAACCAGCGCCGTATCGCGATGTTCAGGGGCTTGAGCACTTCGACAAAGTTATCGATATCGACCAAAGCCCGATTGGCCGTACGCCGCGCTCTAACCCGGCAACCTACACCGGCGTCTTTACGCCTGTGCGTGAGCTGTTCGCGGGCGTGCCGGAATCACGCGCGCGCGGCTATACGCCGGGGCGCTTCAGCTTTAACGTCCGTGGCGGGCGCTGCGAGGCGTGTCAGGGCGATGGCGTGATCAAAGTCGAGATGCACTTCCTGCCGGATATCTACGTGCCGTGCGACCAGTGCAAAGGCAAACGCTATAACCGCGAAACGCTGGAGATTAAGTACAAAGGCAAAACCATCCACGAAGTGCTGGATATGACCATTGAAGAAGCACGTGAGTTCTTCGATGCCGTTCCGGCGCTGGCGCGCAAGCTGCAAACCCTGATGGACGTGGGCCTGACCTACATTCGTCTCGGCCAGGCGGCGACGACGCTATCGGGTGGTGAAGCCCAGCGTGTGAAGCTGGCGCGTGAGCTCTCTAAACGCGGTACCGGGCAGACGCTGTACATTCTCGATGAGCCGACCACCGGCCTGCACTTCGCGGATATTCAGCAACTGCTGGAAGTGCTGCACCAGCTGCGCGACCAGGGCAACACCATTGTGGTGATTGAGCACAACCTTGATGTGATCAAAACCGCCGACTGGATTGTTGACCTTGGCCCGGAAGGCGGCAGCGGCGGCGGGGAGATTCTCGTCTCCGGCACGCCAGAAACCGTCGCCGAATGCGAAGCCTCACATACGGCGCGCTTCCTTAAACCGATGCTGAAGTAGTCACTTCACTAGCTGCTGCCGGGTTTGTTCCGGCAGCAGCGTGATTGCCTGCTGATACGAGGCATCCACCAGATAGTAAATTTGCGAATCCGGCAACGTGCCGTCGAGGTAAACCGTGCTCCAGTGCGCTTTATTAAGATGACGGCTGGGACGCACATCGCTGTGCTGCTGGCGCAGCAGTTCTGCCAGCTCCGGGCTGGTTTTCAACGACACCGCCGGGCGTTCTTCCACCTCTTTAACCATCGCGAAAAGCACATCCGCGACCTTAATCTGCGTCGCTTTCCAGTCGCTGTGTACGCTTTGCTCTGCGCCACTCTTCGCCATGCAGTACACCAAAAGATCCGAACTGGTCATATTATACCTCTTAGTCTCACGAGCCACGGTGTGCCAAACGTCATCACCTCAGTGTGCAACAAGTCGCCGAAAGGTGAAACCTTCCGGCGACTGATTTTTGACTAAAAAAGCATCATTTATCTGCGGGGCGTTTAGTACTCGGAATTCACAATCACTTCTTCATTGTACTTGCCCGCCTGCGGCAGCGGTCGATACGTGGAGTTTGAGGCGCGCAGCACGCGGATGCCACGGGCACCTGCTTCGCGCGCCGCCGAGATATCGTTATCCGAATCGCCGTAGAAGATCTTTACGCCCTTCTCTTTCAGCCACTGCGTTTTGGTATTCTGGCCCGGTTTATCACCGGCAAAAATGACCGGATTCATGCTGGTCGCCGGGATCAGGAAATAGTCCTGCAACGTTTTGGAGACCGTTTCAGTTTTGGTTTCGCTACGCCCGGTAACGAAATAGATGCTGTCACCGCGCTTCACGTGCATCGCAATCAATGAACGGGCGACTTCTTTCGGAATGCTGAACTCATCCCAGCCGTTGTTCATTTTTTCCCAGAATGCAGGGTTCTTCAGATACTCTTCGCTGCCCGGAGACCAGGTTTTCTGCCCACGCCAGAAGCCGGGGCTGGAAAACAGCACCGTATCATCGATATCAAAACCCACCGCCATCGGTGGATGATTCATCAGGCTGTTTTCAATTTGCGCCACTGATACCCAGTGGATGGGTGCCTGTTCGGCCAGTTTAGCGACATCCGTACCCGGATAGAGCGGAGATGGTGATGAAGCATGAGCGGTAACCGTGTTATTTAACGCGAACAACAAACAAACGGCGCTCAGCGCCTGTGTGATCTTGCGCATAGTTTTCCCTAAATCGTCGTCTTGTTTTTGTTTTAAAGTGAGTGATACTTCAAAAAATTAGAAAGACCTTAACGGTTACAGGGAGTGAAGGGAAGGATTTTCCAGGATTTATCCTGGAAAAAGGATAAGGGATCACACTTTTGCCTTGCAGGACACTTCACGCGGCAGCGATGTCGCGTGAAGAGTGAGTGCTTGCTTACATTACCGCCGCGAATGCCTGCGCGACGCGGTGCACGTTACGGGAATTCAGCCCGGCAACGCACATACGACCGCTGGCAATCAGATAGACGCCGAACTCATCACGCAGGCGATCAACCTGCGCAGCGCTCAGGCCGGTATAGCTGAACATACCGCGTTGCTTGAGGAGGTAATCGAAATTCCCGTCCGGCATGGCTTCTTTCAGTACGTTCACCAGCGCCTGGCGCATGTCCAGAATACGCGTGCGCATGGCTTCCACTTCCGCCAGCCACGAGGCCTTCAGCGCGTCGTCGTTGAGCACGGTAGACACAAGCTGCGCGCCGGTCGTCGGCGGGCTGGAGTAGTTACGACGTACCGTCGCTTTCAGCTGGCCCAGCACGCGCCCTGCCGCATCAGCATCTTCGCAGACCACAGACAAGCCGCCGATACGCTCACCGTATAACGAGAAAATTTTTGAAAATGAGTTGCTCACCAGCACCGGTAAGCCCGCCGACGCAATCGTGCGGATGGCATAGGCATCCTGCTCCATGCCGCCGCCAAAGCCCTGATAGGCGATATCAAGGAACGGGATCAGGTTGCGCGCCTTCAGCACCTCCGTCACCGCATCCCACTGGCTGTTCGTCAGGTCCGCGCCGGTTGGGTTGTGGCAGCACGGATGCAGCAGCACGATGCTTTGCGCAGGCAATGTGTTGAGGGTTTCCAGCAGCGCGTCAAAACGCACGCCATTGGTCTCACCGTCGAACCACGGATAGGTTTTGACCGTAAAGCCCGCGCCTTCAAAGATGGCGACGTGGTTTTCCCAGGTCGGATCGCTGACCCAGACGCCGGAATCCGGGAAGTAGCGTTTGAGGAAATCCGCCCCCACTTTCAGCGCACCGGAACCGCCCAGCGTCTGAATAGTGGCGACGCGTTTCTGCGCCAGCACCGGGTGGTCGGCACCAAACAGCAGCGGCGCAATGGCCTGACGGTAGCTGTTCAGCCCTTCCATCGGCAGGTAAAGCGAGGCGCTATGCGGCTCGGCGGCAAGGCGCTTTTCGGCCTCAGCGACGGCCTGAAGTTGGGGGATGATGCCCTCTTCGTTATAGTACAGGCCGATACTGAGGTTCACTTTATCGCTGCGCGGATCGTCTTTGAAACGCTCCATCAGCGAAAGAATAGGGTCGCCAGCGTAGGCGTCAACTTTTTGAAACACGAGGTGGTTCTCCAGGTTTACAGAAGGCAGGTAATAACACAATAAACCGGAAGCGGGAGAAGGTCGAGAGGATGTTGTCGCCGGATGTTATCAAATAGTAGGCCGGGTAAGGCGCAGCCGCCACCCGGCACCACACAATCAATCGATATACTTCATCGCCACGCGCGACGTCAGACGCGTGATAAGTTCGTAAGCACTCACTTTGGTGACTTCCGCGATGCGTTCAACGGGCAGCCCTTCGCCCCACATCACCACCGGATCGCCCGCTTTATCCTGCGCTTCTGGCCCCAGGTCAACGCAGATCATATCCATCGCCACGCGGCCGACAATCGGCACTTCACGGCCATTAACCAGTACCGGCGTGCCGGATGGCGCAGCGCGCGGGTAGCCATCGCCATAGCCCATCGCCACCACGCCCAGGCGGGTATCACGCTCGCTGACCCAGGTACCGCCGTAGCCGACCGGCTCACCGGCTTTATGCTCGCGCACGGCAATCAGGCTGGAGGTCAGCGACATCACCGGCTGGAAGCCGAAATCAGGCCCCCAGGGCTTTTGTTCCAGCGGCGATACGCCGTAGAGAATGATGCCCGGACGCGCCCAGTCGAAATGCGACTGCGGCCACAGCAAAATGCCGCCAGACGCTGCGATAGAGCGTTTCCCCGGCTTGCCTTCACAGAAAGTGTTGAAGATATCGAGCTGTTTTTCCGTCGCGCCGCACTCGGGTTCATCGGCACGCGCAAAGTGGCTGACGATGTTGACCGGCTGGCTGACATTTTTACACTGGCTCAGACGCTGGTAAAACGCCTCCGCTTCTTCGGGACGAATACCCAGCCGATGCATACCGGTGTCGAGCTTCATCCACACCGTTACCGGGCGGCTGAGCTGCGCGGTCTCCAGCGCTTCCAGCTGTTCCATATTATGCACGGCGGTATGAAGCTGCTGTTCAGCGATAACCGGTAGATCGGTGGCGTTAAAGAAGCCTTCCAGCAGTAAGATGGGTTGCGTAATGCCGCCCTCGCGCAACCGCAGGGCCTCTTCCAGACGGGCGACGCCAAAGGCGTCGGCATCGGGGAGCGTTCGCGCGGTCTCCAGAAGACCGTGTCCGTAGGCGTTCGCTTTCACCACCGCAACCAGTTTGCTGGCAGGCGCCAGTTCACGCAGACGTTGCAGATTGTGTCGCAGAGCGCGGCGGTTAATCACTACAGTTGCCGCTTGCATTTGTGTTCCTTGAAAAGTGTTTGCTTGAGTTACCTGAATCAATCTTGTTATTCGTCGTCGTACTGTGGGCCTGCGTAGTTATCGAAACGCGACCATTGCCCGTTAAAGGTAAGACGCACGGTACCGATCGGGCCGTTACGCTGCTTACCGATAATAATCTCGGCGATACCTTTTAAGTCACTGTTTTCGTGATAAACCTCATCACGGTAGATAAACATGATTAAGTCGGCATCCTGTTCGATTGAGCCGGATTCACGCAGGTCGGAGTTGACCGGGCGCTTATCGGCACGTTGTTCCAGTGAGCGGTTAAGCTGCGACAGCGCCACCACCGGCACATGCAGTTCTTTCGCTAACGCTTTGAGCGAGCGGGATATTTCCGCGATTTCCAGCGTACGGTTGTCGGAGAGCGACGGCACGCGCATCAGCTGAAGGTAGTCGATCATGATAAGGCCAATGCCATCATGTTCGCGGGCAATACGACGCGCGCGGGAGCGTACTTCTGTCGGCGTCAGGCCGGAGGAGTCATCGATGTAGATGTTACGCTTCTCAAGCAGAATGCCCATGGTGCCGGAAATTCGCGCCCAGTCTTCATCATCCAGCTGACCGGTACGGATTTTGGTCTGATCGACGCGCGACAGCGACGCCAGAGAACGCATCATAATCTGTTCCGAGGGCATCTCCAGCGAGAAGATCAGCACCGGTTTATCCTGCAACATCGCCGCATTTTCGACGAGGTTCATCGCAAATGTCGTTTTACCCATCGACGGACGCGCGGCGACGATAATCAAATCCGACGGTTGCAGGCCCGCGGTTTTTTTATTGAGATCGTCATAGCCGGTGTTTACACCCGTCACACCATCGTGCGGCTGCTGGAAAAGTTGCTCGATACGCGCGACGGTGGCGTCCAGCACATCGGCAATATTTTTCGGGCCTTCATCTTTATTGGCGCGGCTTTCCGCGATTTTAAAGACGCGGGATTCCGCGAGATCCAGTAGGTCTTCGCTGGTGCGGCCCTGAGGATCAAACCCGGCTTCGGCGATTTCATTCGCCACCGAGATCATCTCACGGACAACGGCACGTTCACGGACGATATCGGCATAAGCGCTGATATTCGCGGCACTTGGCGTATTTTTTGACAACTCAGCCAGATAAGCAAAGCCACCAACGCTATCAAGCTGCCCCTGACGCTCCAGCGATTCCGCGAGCGTAATCAGATCGATTGGGCTGCCGGTTTCCTGTAAGCGCCCCATTTCAGTAAAGATATGGCGGTGCGGACGGGTATAGAAATCATCAGACACGACACGCTCGGCAACGTCGTCCCAGCGTTCGTTATCCAGCATCAAACCGCCCAACACCGACTGTTCCGCTTCAATCGAGTGCGGCGGCACTTTCAGCCCGGCGACCTGAGGATCACGCTCACGAGCTTCAGTCTGTTGTTTGTTGAAGGGTTTATTTGCTGCCATAGTGAATGGAGTTACCGAGATAAAGATTGGGTCGAAAGATTACCACATTGTTCAGGAGGAAGCATGGCAACACGCATCGAATTTGACAAGCATGGCGGCCCCGAAGTACTCAAGGCCGTAGAGTTCACTCCCGCCGATCCGGCGAGCCACGAAGTGCAGGTCGAAAACAAAGCTATCGGTATTAACTATATCGACACCTACATCCGCAGCGGGCTTTATCCACCGCCGTCGCTGCCAAGCAGCCTGGGTACCGAAGCGGCGGGCGTGGTGACGAAAATCGGTAAAGACGTGAAACATGTCAGCGTGGGCGATCGGGTGGTTTACGCGCAGTCTGCGCTGGGTGCCTATAGCGCAGTGCATAACGTGGCGGAAGATAAGGTCGCGATTTTACCAGATGCTATCTCCTTTGAGCAGGCGGCGGCATCGTTCCTCAAAGGGCTGACGGTGTTTTATCTGCTGCGCAAAACCTATGAAATTCAACCGGACGAGCCGTTCCTGTTCCATGCCGCAGCGGGCGGCGTAGGGTTGATTGCCTGCCAGTGGGCGAAAGCGCTGGGCGCGAAGCTTATTGGTACCGTTGGCAGCGCGGAGAAAGGCAAACGTGCGCTGGAGGCCGGTGCATGGCAGGTGATTAACTATCGCGATGAGAATATTGTCGAGCGCGTGAAAGAGATTACCGGCGGTAAGAAAGTGCGCGTGGTGTATGACTCGGTCGGGAAAGATACCTGGGAAGCGTCGCTGGATTGCCTGCAACGTCGCGGGTTGATGGTGAGCTTCGGCAATTCCTCCGGGCCAGTCACGGGCGTAAACCTGGGTATTCTCAACCAGAAAGGTTCACTATACGTGACCCGCCCTTCCCTGTATGGCTACGTGACAACGCGCGAAGAGTTGCAGGAAGCAAGCAATGAGCTGTTCTCGTTGATTGCCAGCGGCGTGATTAAAGTGGATGTGGCAGAGAAACAGAAGTTTGCGCTGACCGATGCGAAGCATGCGCATGAGGTGCTTGAGAGCCGGGCGACACAGGGTTCGAGCCTGTTAATCCCCTAGAAAAGCTTAGGGCTTCCACATGGGAAGCCCTTACTTTTTTTAGTTCGGCTGTATGTAGGGTACAGCTCGATGAATTCGTTAACGGCGCAATAGTGACAGATTTATTACGCGAAACCTATGCCGTTTTATGCAAAATTTCTATTGTGTGACGAACCCCTCAATACCTTAGTAACGCCAACGGTTATTACTCCGATACTCGGGAATCTTTGGCGTTTTAATCGCCCGAATCACCCATACCACGGCAATCGCCAGCAGCAACCAGGGCAGCAATTTAAACACCAGTGCGAACAAGCCGCCGACAAACATCAGCGCCGTGGCGACGAAAAGCGCGGCAATAATGCCCAGCAGTGAAACGCCCGTAACCAGCAGCATCACAAAAAATCCAATCACAAACAGCAGCTCAAACATGGCTCTCTCCCAAAGATATCGTCATTCTCTTCTGGATATTACAAGAATCATGCCAAAGTTAAATTATTGATATTCAATAAAAACGCCCGACAACTACGTGCCGGGCGTGGTGAATTTGACCAGTTTTTAGTGAAATTTTAACGCTTGTCGGCAACCAGCTTCAGCGCGTGCTCCAGCACGTTGATATCCGCACCGGCTTTGTGGGCGTTCTCGCTCAGGTAGCGACGCCACTGACGTGCGCCCGGAATGCCCTGGAACAAGCCCAGCATATGACGCGTCACGTGGCCCAGATAGGTGCCGTTACTCAGTTCACGTTCGATGTAGGGGTACATTGCGCGCACCACCGCAACCGGGTCAGTATCCGCGCCTTCGACACCAAAGATTTCGCGATCGACCGTCGCCAGAATACCGGGGTTCTGATACGCCTCGCGCCCGACCATGACGCCATCCATATGTTGCAGATGGGTTTTCGCCTCTTCCAGCGATTTAATGCCGCCGTTGATCGACATCGTCAGGTGCGGGAAGTCACGCTTCAGTTGATACACGCGCGGGTAATCCAGCGGCGGAATTTCGCGGTTCTCTTTTGGGCTGAGGCCAGAGAGCCAGGCTTTGCGCGCATGGATGATAAACATCTCGCACTCGCCGCGCCCGGCCACCGTATTGATAAAGTCGCAGAGGAACTCGTAGCTATCCTGGTCATCGATGCCGATACGGGTTTTCACCGTGACGGGAATCGATACCACATCGCGCATCGCTTTTACGCAGTCCGCCACCAGTTGGGCATTGCCCATCAGACAGGCACCGAACATCCCGTTCTGTACACGATCGGACGGGCAGCCAACGTTGAGGTTAATCTCGTCATAGCCGCGTTCTTCCGCCAGTTTCGCACATTGCGCCAGCGCCGCCGGATCGCTACCGCCAAGCTGCAATGCGACCGGATGTTCTTCTTCGCTGTAGGCCAGGTAGTCGCCCTTACCGTGAATAATCGCTCCGGTGGTGACCATTTCCGTGTACAGCAGCGTGTGGCGCGACAACTGGCGCAGGAAATAGCGGCAGTGTCTGTCGGTCCAGTCGAGCATCGGCGCGATGGAAAAACGGTGTGCAGGGAAAACGGTGGACGAAGATTCTGGCATGGCGATTTATTAAGCATTCTGAAAAAGGGGCGCTACTATAGCACAAAGCAAAAGCGGTGAGGCAAGGTTGCGATGGTGTATCGGCGGTGGGTGCGGGGAATCGCCCGGAGCGCTGCGCTTGCCGGGCCTACGGTGGCATCTGGCTGGTAGGCCGGATAAGCGTAGCGCATCCGGCAACAGGCTCAGAACGTGACGCTTAACTGCGCGCCAGCCCCCCAGGTTTCATCTTCACCCACCAACCCCATCAAATCGACATGCACGCGGTTAAACGGCGCGAAACCGACACCACCAGTGAAGACATTACTGTCGTTATTCTTCACATCCGCGCGATAACCGGCGCGCACGGCAAGCCAGTCCAGCGGGCGAACTTCCGCCCCGACGCCAACATACTGCGAGTTATCCTCGCTTTTAAACCCTTTCGTTTCGGTCAAATCGCCATCGGCACTCAGCGTCACCAAATCGTTGTGCCACGCCACTCCAGCGGTTACCAACGGGCGGATCTGGTAGGTATCTTTATAGTTAGTGGTCACGCCCGTTTCACCATTGGTGATAAAGACATCTTTGGTGTCGATATCCCTGGAAATCAGGTTTTGTCCGCTCACGCCCACCGTCCAGTTCTCGCCAAAGTCGGCCGCAATACCGGCATCGACGTTAAAGCCAGTGTCATCGTTGCGGTAGCGGCTGCTGTTCCAGTCGCTGCTGTCATAGTTGTAGATAGAGGTGGTGTAGTTATAGAGCCAGGTTTTTTGCAGCTTTGGCGTGATGCCGACCGAAACGGGCACATCGCCCAGCTCAAACTGCCGCGCCACCGCGACGCCGTAGTCAGAGACAATTGCTACGCGCCCTGAAGCTGTTGAATTAAGGTGTTTGGTGATTTCATCCGAGCCCCCCACCACGGCTTTTCCAGCCTCAGCGATCGCCGTCGCCTGGCTGCCTTCGATGCCACGCAGATAATCGATATCGCCCTGATCAATAGCAGAACTCACCCGCCCATGAGCATAGGCTTTGGTGACAAACGCCACCGACAGCACGTCGTTTGGAATACTGACGGCAATCCCTGCGCCTCCGCTGGCGCGCGCGGTTTTGCCCTTCAGATAGTCCAGCTCGCTCGCCAGATCGCCCGCAGCCCCCTGAAACTGCCCCAACGTACCCTGTGGATCCAGCAAGATATCATGCAAGGTTAAATCGTTAAGGACGCCGCGATAGTTATTAACTTTGTCGTTAATGTCGTCGATTTCATCCTGAAGATTGTCTTTGTCGGTGATTTGCGCGCCCACGGCAGGAAGAATCACCGTAATGTCATCGTCCGGTTTGGCTTTCGCCAACAACGCCGGGTTGATCAGCACGCCGCTGCCGTAATTTGCCGACGCCACGCCGGTGCCCCCCATCGCATCATTTCGCGCTTCTGACCAGGTGTTGGCGGCATGCGCCTGATTTGCCATAAACAAAGACGCCGTCAAAGGAATAAGCGAATATTTAATGTTTATTTTCACAGTTGTACCGTTTGTTTGCAGGTGAAAACGCCCCATGCAGAAAACGCATAAGGGTGAACTATTGCTGTGAAAAGTTGGTATTAAGTGAGAAAAAACAGGATATATCAGGCTTTTCGCCTTATCGTTATTATTAGCTTTATACTTCCTATTTATAGATGAGCGGCACCGCGCTTCCCAGCATTTATGCCTTTCAATCAGGCTAAAGGGTGCGCTTTAAGATTTACCTCAGGTAGGCGATTATTCAGGCACTCGGTGTTTTTGCCATAACATGGTAAAGTAGAGGTCTATTTCCCCCGTAGCGCGAGGACGCAAAATGGATAAGACCACTTCGCAAGATATGTTGGCGCAGGCTGAAAAGCTCTGTGCGCAGCGCGGCGTGCGCCTGACTCCACAGCGTCTGGAAGTGCTACGTCTGTTGAGCCTGCAACAAGGTGCCATCAGCGCGTACGATCTTCTCGATTTATTACGCGTGAAAGAGCCGCAGGCCAAGCCGCCTACCGTTTATCGCGCGCTGGAATTCTTACTTGAGCAGGGGTTTGTGCATAAGGTGGAATCCACCAACAGCTATGTGCTGTGCCATCTTTTTGATCAACCTACGCATACATCGGCGATGTTTATCTGCGATCGCTGCGGCGTGGTGAAGGAAGAGTGTGCGGAAGGCGTGGAAGATATTATGCATATGGTCGCGGCACGAATGGGCTTTGCGTTACGCCATAATGTGATTGAAGCGCACGGCTTATGCGCAGAATGTGTGGAAGTAGAGGCATGCAGTTCACACGAGCATTGCCACCACGACCACACGATTCAGATCAAGAAAAAGGCACGGTAATTCGAGGGTTGGCACGTCCTTGTACCAGCGGGCAGGATACGCTTATTGAGGGGAGTTAAGCGTTACGCTGTTAGCGAGACTACCAACGGTAGTCGTTATGGGTTTCCCAATCGCTAACTTCTTTCTCTGCCTGGTCTTTAGCATATCCATAACGTTCCTGGATTTTACCGACCAGCTGATCGCGTTTACCTTCGATAACGGTCATGTCATCGTCGGTCAGTTTGCCCCATTTCTCTTTCGCTTTACCTTTGAACTGTTTCCAGTTACCGCTGAGTTCGTCTTTGTTCATCATCAGCTCCTTATCATTCGATCATGGATGAGATATCACTTCGTCCTTCGGCGTTCATTTCTGCTGAACGTGATAATAAGTGTAGAAGAGGATATCGCTGACAATTCACTATTCAGAATCTTTAACCATCCACGCCGTTATGTCTGTGGTGAAAACCAGGTGCCTTTTTGCCAGTGACGACGCCAGATAACCGCCAGCGACAGGCCACGCAGCGCAAGGAATACCGCCAGCGCCAGCCATAAACCGTGGTTGCCCAATACCGGCACCGTCAGCAGCGTTAAGGCGAACCCAGCGGCTGCAATGGCCATGCTGTTACGCATTTCCGCCCCGCGCGTCGCACCAATAAACATGCCATCCAGCAGATAACACCAGACGCCAATCACCGGCAATACGGCCTGCCAGAGCACATAGCGATCGGCAAGCTGCTGCAACGATGGCAGCGACGTCAGCATCGCCACAATATGACCGCCAGCCACCGCGTACACCAGCGCAAACGCCAGCGCCACAATGCCTGCCTGTCGACAGGCCGCGCGCCAGACCTGCTGCAACTGGCTGTCATCACGCGCACCGTAAGCCTGCCCGGAGTGCGCTTCTACGGCATAGGCAAAGCCATCGAGTGCGTAGGCGGTGAAGGTGAGCATGGTCATCAGTACCGCATTGACCGCCACCACATCGCTGCCCAGCCGAGCGCCAAATACGGTTAATGCGCCAAAGCAGAGCTGAAGCAATAGCGAGCGCAGCATAATGTCGCGATTGAGTGCCAGCAGGCTGCGCATATTTCCGCGCCAGGCCGTCTTCAGCATGTCAGTTGTAATACCGCGCAGCACCAGCACCTTACGCGCCATCAGCAGGCCAATGAGCATCGTGGCATATTCGGAAATCACCGTCGCCAGCGCCGCCCCCTGCACGTTCATATGCAGGCCCATCACCAGCCACAGGTCGAGGACAATGTTCAGGACGTTGCCGACGATCAGCAAAATTACCGGCGCACGCGCGTACTGAACGCCGAGCAGCCAGCCCAGCAGCACCAGGTTCGCCAGCGAGGCGGGCGCGCTTAACCAGCGAATTTCAAGGAAGCGCCGCGCCTGCTCCAGCACTGCATCGCTGCCGCCGACAACGGTGAGCGCCAGATTAATCAGCGGCCCTTTGAAAAGTACGATAAGTAACCCAGCCCCCAGCGCCAGCAGCAGCGGTTGCACCAGCGCGCGCGCAAGCCGGAGGGGATCTTTCGCGCCGAAGGCCTGCGCAGTTAAGCCGGTGGTACTCATACGTAAAAAGAGCAGCAGCATAAACAGGAAGCTGGTTGCCGTTGCGCCAATCGCCACGCCGCCGAGATAGACAGGGCTATCCAGATGACCAATCACCGCCGTATCCACCAGCCCCAGCAGGGGAACCGTGATATTGGAGAAAATCATGGGGAGGGCGAGACGCCATAATGCCTTGTCGGCAGCCGTGAAGAGCGACATGGTTAGGAACCTGAACAGAAAAGAGAACAAACAACGGCGCATGATGCGCCGTTGTTATCGGGAGAGGATTACAGCCATTCGCCGTTGCGGATCACGCCAACGGCCAGCCCTTCAATGGAGAAGTTCTGAAGGCGAAGATCGACGATAATCGGGGAAAACTCGCTGTTTTCCGGCAACAGTTCGACGACGTTGCCCTGTTTTTTCAGGCGTTTTACCGTTACTTCTTCGTCGATGCGCGCGACAACCACCTGGCCGTTACGCACGTCCTGGGTTTTGTGCACCGCGAGCAGGTCGCCGTCCATAATGCCGATATCTTTCATCGACATACCGCTCACCCGCAGCAGGAAGTCCGCGTTTGGTTTGAACAGTGAAGGATCGACCTGATAGTGGCCTTCAATGTGCTGCTGCGCCAGCAGCGGCTCACCGGCGGCGACGCGGCCAATCAGCGGCAGGCCGGTTTCTTCTTCTACCAACAGACGAATGCCGCGCGAGGCACCCGAAACAATTTCAATAACGCCTTTACGCGCCAGCGCTTTCAGATGCTCTTCCGCCGCATTCGGGGAACGGAACCCCAGGCGCTGAGCAATTTCCGCACGTGTCGGAGGCATGCCCGTTTGGCCGATATGATCTCGAATGAGATCAAACACCTCTTGCTGCCTGGTCGTTAACGCTTTCATTCCGCCCCCTGGGTGTATATACAGTTATGCTGTGAGTATATACAGTTAACGGCTATTTTGGAACCGCAAAACACACAAAATACAGGAGTTTTCGCAGATTATGCGAGCCTCAGTGGAAATGCGACCACAGCAGCACGGCCCAGGTCATCACCGCGACGAAAATCGCCAGCAATACCGCCGCAGAACCCATATCTTTCGCCCGCCCGGAGAGTTCGTGATACTCAGAACCAATGCGGTCAACCACCGCTTCCAGCGCACTATTGAGAATTTCCACTATCATCACCAGAAGGACGGAGCTTATCAGCAAGACGCGGGTAATGGCGTCAACGTCCAGCCAGCAAGCGATGATAATGGCCACAACCGAGGCGACCCCTTCCTGGCGGAATGCGGCTTCGTTTATCCACGCCGCGCGAAAACCTTTCCAGGAATAACCAGCCGCTTTGATAATTCGGGTGAGTCCAGTGGTATTATTGGCCATCAAATAGAACCTTTTAGCGTTATACGCATCAATGACAGTAGCTGTTATCGGCGGTAGAACAGAAATCCTGCTGACTTTCTGATATTCTTGCCGCGCATTTGCATGATTAACCAGAGGCTTTACATCGTTTATGTCCGGTTGGCCACGAATTTACTACAAATTACTGAATTTACCATTAAGCATACTGGTAAAAAGCAAGTCTATTCCGGCAGAGCCTGCCCAGGAATTGGGGCTCGATACCTCGCGCCCGATCATGTACGTCCTGCCTTATAACTCTAAGGCCGACTTACTGACCTTGCGCGCCCAGTGCCTGGCGCACGATCTCCCAGACCCGCTAGAGCCGCTGGAGATCGACGGCACCCTACTGCCCCGCTATGTGTTTATCCATGGCGGCCCACGCGTGTTCACCTATTACACGCCGAAAGAAGAGTCTATCAAGCTGTTCCACGACTATCTCGATCTGCATCGCAGCAATCCGAATCTGGACGTGCAGATGGTGCCGGTGTCGGTGATGTTTGGTCGTCGTCCAGGGCGCGAGAAAGGCGAAGTGAACCCGCCGCTGCGCATGCTGAACGGCATCCAGAAATTCTTCGCCGTCTCCTGGCTTGGCCGCGACAGCTTCGTGCGTTTCTCACCGTCCGTCTCGCTGCGCCGCATGGCCGATGAACACGGTACCGATAAAATTATCGCGCAAAAACTGGCGCGCGTGGCGCGTATGCACTTCGCTCGCCAGCGTCTGGCGGCGGTAGGCCCGCGCCTGCCTGCGCGTCAGGATCTCTTCAACAAGCTGCTCGCCTCACGCGCGATTGCCAAAGCGGTTGAAGATGAAGCGCGCAGCAAAAAAATCTCTCATGAAAAAGCGCAGCAAAACGCCATCGCGCTGATGGAAGAGATTGCCGCCAACTTCTCCTATGAGATGATTCGCCTGACGGACCGCATTCTGGGCTTCACCTGGAACCGTCTCTATCAGGGGATCAACGTGCACAACGCCGAGCGCGTTCGCCAGCTGGCGCACGACGGCCACGAGATTGTGTATGTACCGTGCCACCGTAGCCATATGGACTACCTGCTGCTCTCCTACGTGCTCTATCACCAGGGGCTGGTGCCGCCGCACATTGCTGCCGGTATCAACCTGAATTTCTGGCCAGCTGGCCCGATTTTCCGTCGCCTGGGCGCGTTCTTTATTCGCCGTACCTTTAAGGGCAACAAACTCTACTCCACCGTGTTCCGTGAATATCTCGGCGAGCTGTTCAGCCGTGGTTATTCCGTTGAATACTTTGTGGAAG
Organism: Pseudocitrobacter corydidari; assembly: GCF_021172065.1. Classification (NCBI taxonomy): domain Bacteria; kingdom Pseudomonadati; phylum Pseudomonadota; class Gammaproteobacteria; order Enterobacterales; family Enterobacteriaceae; genus Pseudocitrobacter; species Pseudocitrobacter corydidari. The sequence goes on from NZ_CP087880.1 coordinate 3,519,434, forward strand.
GCGGGCGTTCCCGTACTGGCCGCTTGCTGGACCCGAAAACCGGCACCCTGTCGATGACCATTCAGGCGATGCTGCGCGGCGGTACGCGTCCTATCACGCTGGTGCCGATTTACATCGGGTACGAGCACGTGATGGAAGTGGGCACGTACGCGAAAGAGCTGCGCGGTGCGACCAAAGAGAAAGAGAGCCTGCCGCAGATGCTCAAGGGCTTGAGCAAGCTGCGCAACCTGGGCCAGGGCTATGTGAACTTCGGCGAGCCGATTCCGCTGATGAACTACCTGAACCATCACGTACCGGAGTGGCGCGAGTCTATCGATCCTATCGAAGCCATTCGTCCGGCCTGGCTGACGCCAACGGTGAACGGTATCGCCGCCGAACTGATGGTGCGCATCAACAACGCAGGTGCGGCGAACGCCATGAACCTGTGCTGTACCGCGCTGCTGGCGTCTCGTCAGCGTTCTCTGACCCGCGAGCAGTTAACTCAACAGTTAGACTGTTACCTGTCGCTGCTGCGCAACGCGCCGTATTCGCCGGATGCCACCACGCCAAACGTGACGGCCAGCGAGCTTATCGATCACGCGTTGCAGATGAACAAGTTCGAAGTCGAGAAAGACACCATTGGCGATATCATCATCCTGCCGCGCGAGCAGGCGGTGCTGATGACGTACTACCGTAACAACATCGCCCATATGCTGATCATGCCGTCGCTGCTGGCGACCATCATGACCCAGCATCGCCATGTCTCCCGCGCGGATGTGCAGAACATGGTTGAAGTGCTCTACCCGATGCTGAAGGCCGAGCTGTTCCTGCGCTGGGAAAAAGCAGAGCTGGCGTCGGTGATTGATACGCTGGTTGACGAGATGGAACGCCAGGCGCTGATCACCCGTCAGGGCGATGAGTTGCACATTAATCCGTCTCATTCCCGCACCCTGCAACTGCTGGCCGCAGGCGCGCGCGAAACGCTGCAACGTTATGCCATTACGTTCTGGCTGCTGAGCGCCAACCCATCGATGAACCGCAGTACGCTGGAGAAAGAGAGCCGCACCGTGGCGCAACGTCTGTCGGTGCTGCACGGCATTAACTCGCCGGAGTTCTTTGATAAAGCAGTGTTCTCATCGTTGGTGCTGACGCTGCGTGATGAAGGCTATATCAGCGACAGCGGCGACGCCGAGCCGGAAGAGACGATGAAGGTTTACCAGATGATGGCGAACCTCATTACCCCGGACGTGCGTTTGACGATTGAGAGTGTGACGCAGGACGAAGAAGCGGCGCCGAAAGACGCCTGATGGCGCTTCGCTTATCAGGCCTACGGGCCAGGAGCTTGTAGGGCGGGCAAGCGTAGCGCCCCCGCCATAAAAAAGCCGGATGAAAATCCGGCTTTTTCATTTTTAGAAGTGCCAGTAACTCATCGCCAGACCGATAAACAGCACCAGTCCAACGTAGTTATTGTTCATAAACGCCTGGAAACAGGCTGCGCGTTCACGGTGTTGGATCAGCTTCTGCTGATACGCAAACAGCGCGCCTGCAACCAGGATAGACCAGTAGAATTCCCAGTTAAGCCCGTTCAGATAGCCAATCGCCGCCATTAATGCCAGCACACCCACCTGCAAAATGCCGATAATTAAGCGGTCATACTGACCAAACAGAATCGCCGTCGATTTCACACCGATTTTGACGTCATCGTCGCGGTCAACCATCGCATACTGCGTGTCGTACGCCACCGCCCACAGGATATTCGCCAGCAGCATCAACCAGCAGCTCAGCGGCAGCGATTCACTGACGGCGGCAAACGCCATCGGAATCGACCAGCCGAACGCCGCGCCCAGCACCACCTGCGGCAGATGGGTGTAACGCTTCATAAACGGATAAACCCACGCCAGCGCCAGCCCCGCGACCGAAAGCAGAATGGTCATGGTATTGAGCGTCAGCACCAGCAGGAACGACAGCAACACCAGCACGGCAAACAGGGTTCGCGCTTCCTTTTCCGTCACCGCACCGCTCGGTAACGGGCGATTGGCGGTGCGTTTTACATGGCCATCAAATTTACGGTCAGCATAGTCATTCACCACGCAACCGGCGGCGCGCATCAGCCAGACGCCCGCGACAAACACCGCCAGGATCCACAGCGGTGGTACGCCGGGCGCGGCAACCCACAACGCCCATAAGGTCGGCCACAGCAGCAGCAAGGCACCAATCGGCTTGTCGGTGCGCATCAGGCGATGAAATGCCAACAGCTTATTCTGCGTCAGACTCCACTCCATTTTCTCTTCCTCTTAGTACAACGGCGATGCAGGCAGAAACAGCTCGGTCAGAAGCAGCGGTTTCCCACTCAACCGAAGGCGGGAACGACGCCCCCAGAGATCTGCATGGCAACCTATCTCAATAAAATCACGCGTGAGCATGGAAGACGTAAACAGGTAACGACCCAGCGGCGTCTTGCCAAGCTGTTGCAGCGCCAGTTCCGGGCCGCTCAGCGTCGATTCGGGTACCACAGTGCGCCCGGCAAGCCAGGGCTCGCCGTCCACACAGAGTAATATTTCGCGCAGCCAGTAACGTTGCTCGTCTGGCAACAGCGCCTGCTCAGGTGCTATAGCATCGCGGGTGACAAACCCTTCGTCAATCAGTGTGACGCTGACCACACCATATTGTTCGAAACGTTTGGTCATGGAATCTTCCAGCAGCAGCCAGTCGAGTTGTTCAGCGTCGAGCGAGGGGATGGCGTCAAAATAGTTCAGCGCACGCAGTTGCGTCAGTGCGGGATGCGTCATGCCTGACTCTCCAGTACATATTGAGAGGCTATTGTATCGCAGATTGGCGCGGGCGGGAGTGCAGTAATGGCTAAATACGATCATTGGCGCAACAGTTATGCAACAGCATGGCGCACAACAGAAAAAAAGTGCGCCCCAAGGGGCGCACCGAAAGGCATAGCCTAAACATCAGCGCTGTGGGGATGTCATTACCCCTTGCCTTTTACAGAGCTGATAAAGGTGGATCTCGCAGAGGTGGAGCCGAGGCGCTCAGCTTCATCCAGCAGTTTCAACGCTTTATCTACATCACCACGCGCAACAGCCTGTTTAATGGCGTTGTTGAAGTAAGATTCGGTGTCATTCAGCATCGGTTCGCTTTTCTTGGCCGGTGCTGGCGCTGGTGCAGCGGCTACGGCGGCAGGCGCGGCGTAAGTCGGTGCAGCGGTGTTACCCACGGTCACCGGGGCCGGTCCGGAAGAGCCAAACAGCGGGCCGACCAGAACGCTGGAGGTGCTATTGGTTTTCACTTTCAGCTTCAGCGTGCCGTCGGTGATATGACGGGCAATCGGATCCGGGATATCCGGAATCGCGTTACCGACACCTTTAGCGTAGGACTTAGCCGGGTCCAGTAATTTGGTGGTTTTTTGCAGGTCTTGTTCGGTGGTAAACACCAGCACATACAGTTTCTGCTGACCCAGCGCAGGCGTCAGACGCATTTCGCCTTCAAGACGGTCAGCGCTCATGACGCCCGGTTCCTGATAGGTGAAGTAGCTTGACGGGAAGAACGCTGATGGCGTCATGTTCTGATCCAGAATCAGGACGTTCGGCGCAAATACGCTGGTTTGTTTGTTGACTTCACTGCTCAGCGTGAGCGTCAGCTCGCCAATGTTGGCGGGCACGCTGTAGGCCGCAACCGGGCCGCTGATACCAGGCACATTCAGGCTCTGGCCAGCCGTGGAGAGCGTTGTGGTCTGAACTTTAGATTGATCCACCGGCGTCCAGGTCAGTTGCTGTAACGCAGCGGTCGGAATGGTTGGCGCGGCAGAGGTGTTCTGCGGCACGTAGTTTACATCGGCAAAGGTGACTGCCGGTACGCTTGCCATAAGACCTGCGCAGAGGCCGAGGGCGACGAGACTTTTCTTCATTTTCATTGTTATTACCTCAGATACAGAGCTCAGCGCTCGCCAGGCAATAGCGCGCTGCGCGTAAAGAGAGAGGGGCTTGCGCCCCTCTTTTCAGGCATTACATCGGGTTAAACGAGTATTACCACCAGATTTCCATCTGTGCGCCGAAGGACCACTCATCGCTGTCGCCGCGGCTGGTTGTGTTGATGCCAGAGTTAGAAGCTGCTGCAAAGCGGCTTACAGAGTCACCATCTTTGATGTAACCCCATTTCTCATCCCATTTCGCGTAGGTTGCGAATACGCGGATTGCCGGACGAGACCAGATGCTGTCGCCAGCCTGCCATTGTTGCGCCAGGGTGATTTTGTACTGGTTGTTGCGATCGCCAGTCTGCTGAGATTTCACGTTGTCATAGCCAACTTCCAGCAGGGTACTCATGATCGGCGTCCATTTGTACATTGGACGAACACCCACGGTCCACCAGTCGGTGCCGAGGTCGCTATCCAGGTCGGTTTTCTGGAACATACCGACGTACATCAGGTCCCATTTGTCGCCCAAAGAAATTGCGCCGTGGTCCAGGATACGCCACATGTTACCGTTGTTGTTGATAACGTTATTTGCGTAATTGGTCGTCGTGCCATCCGGGTTAGTCACGGTGAAGGTAGAAGAACCGTAGGAGCCCTGGTTCACACCTTTACCGTGAGTGGTCATCGCATCTGTCGCGTACTGAACCACAAATTTGTTGTAGCCTTTCAGCATGCTCTGAGTATGTTCAGCGGTGAACATCCAGCCATCTTTCGATGCGTCGTCAGCCAGGCTGTAACCATCGGTGGTGTTTGCACGACCGTAGTCAACACCCAGTTCCAGCACGCCGTCCGGGTTAGTTTCCAGACCCGCTAAACGTACGTCGAATACGTCGTTTGCCGTGTCTTTAGTACGATCGTAAATATTCTGGCTGCTGAACGCGTAAGAACCGCCAGCTTCCTGAGAACGGGTCGCTGCCATAGACAGTTTACCGAAGCCCAGGTCGATATTTTCGATACCCGCACCAGGACCAGAAATATCCCAGTAGTAGAAGTCGATCATGTGAACGTCATGACGCTGATAGAAGCGCTTACCGGCCCAGATGGTGGAACCTGGCAGCCATTCAATCAGGTTTTTACCCTGCACGTTGGCTTCACGGAAAGCCGGGTCAGTTGCTTCCCAGTCATTCTGTTGAGCAACGGAGTACGCCACGTTGGTATCAAAGTAGAAACTCTTATCACCTTCTTTCCACACTTCCTGGCCCAGCTTCAGTTCCGCATAGGTTTCACATTCGTTACCCAGACGGTACTTACTTTGTGCGCCGGTTGCCTGGAAGCACTGTTGTTCACCACCGCTGCCTGTCCAGCCAATACCGGAACGCGCGTAGCCGTGGAAATCGACTGCCAGCGCCTGAGCAGACATAACGCCTGCCGCGACGGCGACTGCCAGGGGAAGTTTGCGCAGAGTAATCATCATTCTATCTCCTGAGATCATTGCTTTTCTTTGAAACACGAACCCTTGTAGCCGGGTTTTGTGCCTTTGTTATGGGAATCAAACGCCGGGCTCTTTGTGCAACCGACGACATGCGGTGCCATCCTCACGGAACAGGTGGCAGCGCTCTGGTGGCAAGCCAATAGCGAATGTGGCTCCCTCTTCTACTAACACCACATCATTCTGGCGATAGACCAGGTTCTGATGGATGGCGGGGATCTGGATATGAATTTGCGTTTCGTGACCAAGCTGTTCCACAACGTGGACTTCGCCTTCCAGGGTGACATCGGCGATGTCGCTGGGCAGCAGATGTTCAGGGCGAATACCCAGTGACATATTGGCGCCGACCTGCACATTGTTACTTTCTACCGGCAGCCAGACCTGTTGACGGTTTGGCAGCTCAACCTGCACCTGATCAATTGCCGTTGCCGTGACTTTGACCGGCAGGAAGTTCATTTTCGGCGAGCCGATAAAGCCCGCAACGAAGCGGTCGGCCGGGTAGTGATAGAGTTCAAGCGGTTTGCCGACCTGCGCGACGCGGCCTGCATCCAGCACCACGATTTTGTCGGCGAGCGTCATCGCTTCAACCTGATCGTGGGTGACGTAAATCATCGTGCGGCCCAGGCGTTTGTGCAGGCGGGAAATTTCGATACGCATCTGTACACGCAGTGCGGCATCCAGGTTGGAGAGCGGTTCATCGAGCAGGAACACATTCGGTTCCGCCACCAGCGTACGGCCAATCGCCACACGCTGACGCTGACCACCGGAAAGCGCTTTTGGTTTGCGCTCTAACAGGTGCGCCAGCTGCAACACTTCGGCGACCTGATTCACCCGCTGGTTAATGACTTCTTTTTTCGCGCCCGCCAGTTTCAGGCCGAAGGACATGTTCTCGGCGACGGAGAGATGCGGATACAGCGCATAGGACTGGAACACCATGCCCACACCGCGTTCCGCAGGCGGGATTTCGTTCATCCGGGTTTCCCCGATATAGAGGTCGCCGCTGGTGATAGTCTCAAGCCCAGCGATCATGCGAAGCAGTGTAGATTTGCCACAGCCCGACGGCCCAACAAACACCACGAACTCCCCTTCCTGGATATCCAGGTTGATATCTTTCGATACCACCACGTCGCCCCAGGCTTTCGTTACATTTCGCAGTTGTACGTTTGCCATCGCCTTCTCCCTTGTTACAACCCGTCACTAACAGAAACATTCAAGATGGATTGAACTATGGGGTATCCCTTGTTGTCGCGAATCCTCCACCCCCCCTGTTTTTTATGGGGGAGGAGGCGGGAGGATGAGAAAACGCCTTCTGCCACCGGGGGTTAGGGGCTACAGGGAAAATCGTGAGCTGGCCTGCAAAAACGGGGCGTTTTTTATGTGCGCCAGGGCTCATAACTCTGATTTATGTAACAGAGATCACATAAACACCCCTCGGGGCGTAGAGGAAGGGAGGATGGAAAGAGGTTGCTAAAAAAGGAGACTCAACAACGTAAAAACCACCTCTGTGTATCCACGAGTACATCACCAAAAAGGACGGGATATATGAAAATTAAAACTGGCGCTCGCATCCTCGCGCTGTCGGCTCTGACCACGATGATGTTTTCCGCCTCAGCCCTCGCGAAAATCGAAGAAGGAAAACTGGTTATCTGGATCAACGGCGATAAAGGCTATAACGGTCTCGCCGAGGTAGGTAAGAAATTCGAGAAAGACACCGGCATTAAAGTCACCGTTGAACACCCGGACAAGCTGGAAGAGAAATTCCCGCAGGTGGCGGCCACCGGTGACGGCCCGGACATCATCTTCTGGGCGCATGACCGTTTCGGCGGCTACGCGCAGTCTGGCCTGCTGGCTGAAATCAGCCCGGACAAAGCCTTCCAGGACAAACTCTATCCGTTCACCTGGGACGCCGTTCGCTACAACGGCAAACTGATCGCTTACCCGATTGCGGTTGAAGCGCTCTCCCTGATTTACAACAAAGACCTCGTACCGAACCCGCCGAAAACCTGGGAAGAAATTCCTGCGCTGGATAAAGAGCTGAAGGCGAAAGGTAAGAGCGCGCTGATGTTCAACCTGCAAGAACCGTACTTCACCTGGCCGCTGATCGCCGCCGACGGTGGATATGCATTTAAGTTTGAAAACGGCAAATATGACGTGAAAGACGTTGGGGTGGACAACGCTGGCGCGAAAGCGGGGCTGACCTTCCTGGTTGACCTGATTAAAAACAAACACATGAACGCGGATACCGATTACTCCATCGCTGAAGCGGCCTTTAACAAAGGCGATACCGCGATGACCATCAACGGCCCGTGGGCATGGTCTAACATCGATAAGAGCAAGGTGAACTACGGCGTGACGCTGCTGCCGACCTTTAAAGGCAAGCCGTCTAAACCGTTCGTCGGTGTGCTGAGTGCTGGTATCAACGCCGCAAGCCCGAACAAAGAGCTGGCGAAAGAGTTCCTCGAAAACTACCTGCTGACCGATCAGGGTCTGGATGAAGTGAACAAGGACAAACCGCTGGGCGCCGTTGCACTGAAATCCTTCCAGGATCAGCTGGCGAAAGATCCGCGCATTGCGGCCACCATGGATAACGCCCAGAAAGGCGAAATCATGCCGAACATCCCGCAGATGTCCGCCTTCTGGTATGCCGTTCGCACCGCAGTCATTAACGCCGCAAGCGGTCGTCAGACTGTCGATGCCGCACTGAAAGACGCGCAGGGCCGTATCACTAAGTAATGCTGTCGATGTGCCTGATGGCGCTTCGCTTATCAGGCCTACAGAGGATTGTAGGCCGGATAAGGCATTTATGCCGCCATCCGGCACATCTCCGGCCAGGAAGTTTCACCGTTGTAGAGGAAGATCCCCATGGATGTCATTAAAAAGAAACATTGGTGGCAAAGCGACGCGCTGAAGTGGTCAGCGATCGGTCTGCTGGGCCTGCTGGTGGGTTACCTTGTAGTTTTAATGTACGCACAAGGGGAGTACCTGTTCGCCATCATGACGCTGATTTTAAGCTCTGCTGGCCTTTATATTTTCGCCAATCGTAAAGCGTACGCCTGGCGCTATGTTTATCCGGGCATGGCCGGGATGGGGCTGTTTGTCCTGTTCCCGCTGATTTGCACCATCGCCATCGCTTTCACCAACTACAGCAGCACTAACCAGCTCACCTTTGAACGTGCTCAGCAGGTGTTGATGGACCGCTCTTATCAGGCGGGGAAATCCTATAATTTCACGCTGATCCCGGCGGGTGACGACTGGCAGCTGGCGCTGACCGACGGTGAAAGTGGCAAGAATTATCTCTCCGACGCCTTTAAATTAGGCGGCGAGCAGAAAATTACGCTGAAAGAGACGGACGCCCTGCCAGAAGGCGAGCGTGCGGCGCTGCGCGTGATCACCCAAAATCGTCAGGCCCTGAACCAGTTAACCGCCGTTCTGCCAGATGAAAGCAAAGTGGTGATGAGTTCTTTACGTCAGTTCTCCGGCACACGCGCGCTTTACACGCTTGGCGCTAACGACGAGCTGACCAACAACCAAACCGGCGTAAAATACCTGCCGAACAACGACGCAGGTTACTACCAGGCTGTCGATGCCTCAGGTAACCTGACCGGCGAGAAACTGAGCCCAGGCTACACCGTCACCATCGGCTGGGATAACTTCACTCGCGTCTTCACCGACGAAGGGATTCAAAAGCCGTTCTTCGCGATTTTCATCTGGACGATTGTCTTCTCGGTACTGACCGTCATCCTGACCGTTGCCGTCGGCATGGTGCTGGCGTGCCTGGTGCAGTGGGAAGCCCTGAAAGGCAAAGCGATTTATCGCGTGCTGCTGATTCTGCCCTACGCCGTACCGTCGTTTATCTCGATTCTGATTTTCAAAGGGCTGTTCAACCAGAGCTTTGGTGAAATCAACATGATGCTGAGCGCGCTGTTCGGTATCAAACCAGCCTGGTTCAGCGACCCGACCACCGCGCGTTCGATGATTATCATCGTCAACACCTGGCTCGGTTACCCGTACATGATGATCCTGTGCATGGGCCTGCTGAAAGCGATTCCGGACGACCTGTATGAAGCCTCGGCAATGGATGGCGCAGGCCCGTTCCAGAACTTCTTCAAGATTACGCTGCCGCTGCTGATTAAGCCGCTGACGCCGCTGATGATTGCCAGCTTCGCCTTTAACTTTAACAACTTCGTTCTGATTCAGCTGTTGACCAACGGCGGCCCGGACCGACTCGGCACCACAACGCCTGCCGGTTATACCGACCTGCTGGTGAGCTACACCTACCGTATCGCCTTCGAAGGCGGCGGTGGACAGGACTTCGGCCTCGCGGCAGCGATTGCCACGCTTATCTTCCTGTTGGTGGGTGCGCTGGCGATAGTGAACCTGAAAGCCACGCGTATGAAGTTTGATTAAGGGAGATAACGACAATGGCTATGGTACAACCGAAATCTCAGAAACTGCGCTTGTTTACAACGCACCTGTTACTCCTGATCTTCATCGCGGCAATCATGTTCCCGCTGCTGATGGTTATCGCCATTTCACTGCGCGAGGGTAACTTCGCCACCGGGAGCCTGATCCCGGAAAAAATCTCCTGGGAGCACTGGCGGCTGGCGCTGGGCTTCAGCGTAGAACACGCTGATGGCCGCGTCACACCGCCACCCTTCCCGGTTCTGCTGTGGTTGTGGAACTCGGTAAAAATTGCGGGCATCACCGCGATTGGCATCGTCACCCTTTCCACAACCTGTGCTTACGCCTTCGCCCGTATGCGTTTCCCGGGTAAAGCGACCCTGCTGAAAGGGATGCTGATTTTCCAGATGTTCCCGGCGGTGCTGTCTCTGGTGGCGTTGTACGCGTTGTTTGACCGTCTCGGCCAGTACATTCCGTTTATCGGCCTGAACACCCATGGCGGCGTGATCTTCGCTTACTTAGGCGGTATCGCACTGCACGTCTGGACGATTAAAGGCTACTTCGAAACCATCGATAATTCGCTGGAAGAAGCGGCGGCACTGGATGGCGCAACCCCGTGGCAGGCATTCCGCCTGGTGCTGCTGCCGCTCTCCGTACCGATTCTGGCGGTGGTGTTTATTCTGTCGTTTATCGCCGCTATCACCGAAGTGCCGGTAGCGTCACTGCTGCTGCGTGATGTGGACAGCTACACGCTTGCGGTAGGGATGCAGCAATACCTCAACCCGCAAAACTATCTGTGGGGCGACTTTGCCGCGGCAGCCGTACTCTCTGCTATTCCGATTACCGTCGTGTTCCTGCTGGCGCAGCGCTGGCTGGTTAATGGCCTGACGGCAGGCGGTGTGAAAGGTTAATACCCTCGTTCTACCCTCCCGGAAACGGGAAAAGCCACTGCAATCCTCGATTTAACTTGTGACTGTTGTTTGGCGCTCTTCGGAGCGCCATTTTTTTATTCTCGTTTCAGGCGTTTGGAGTTACACAGCCAGAGCGTGATCACCAGCAACAGGATCGCCCCGGAGTAGATCAACACGTCGAGCGGCGAGGTGTGATCGACGATGATCAAGCGCACAATCGCGGTGATCCCGATATAGATAAAGTAGCGTAGCGGGAAGTGAAAACCGGACTGAAAGTACTTCACAATCAGCGCGATAAATTCGAAATAGAGAAAATAAACCACCAGGCCTTCCACCAGCGCATATTTGCTGGTGCGCTCAGGCGCAAAAAGCACGTCAGCTAAGTGCAATGTCTCTTTGCCGAGAAAGATGACCAGAATCATACCAAGGCAGAGTAGCCCAAGGTTGAGGACAGTCTGTAAGATCGTCGAGATAAACTCGACGCGTGGACGGGGGAGTGATGTCATGGCGGCATCTCCTGTGCAGGCTGAGCCTCTTGTATAACGCAGAAATGTGATCCAGATCTACATTTTTTACATCAGCAGTGCCGGATGGCGGCTACGCCTTATCCGGCACACAGACCGCATCAAAACGTTGCACCGCACCTTCAAATCCCCGTAGGCCGGATAAGGCGTTTGCGCCGCCATCCGGCCTACAGACCGCGTCAAAATGTTGCACCGCACCTTCAAATCCCCGTAGGCCGGATAAGGCGTTTACGCCGCCATCCGGCACACAGACCGCATCAAAACGTTGCACCGCACCTTCAAATCCCCGTAGGCCGGATAAGGCGTTTACGCCGCCATCCGGCACACAGACAGCACAATTACCGGAAATTCATACTCTTATCACTGGTAATCCCATACAAATCAAACTTGCGCCCCAGCTTCTGGCCGCCATCGCGGGTCAACGGCACCCAGTTCACCGCCGCACGGCTGCGCGTCGCGCCGGAGGAGAAGAGATCCAGCGGCACAGAGACATACACGCCTTTGGTGAATTCCCCTTCCCCATACTCATCGCCGGAAACGTTGGTAATGGTGGCGTAGCCACCGACTACCACGCCGCTGTCGAAGTGTTTAGAGATATCGAGCGTGCCGCCCTTATCACCCGCCAGATACTGGCCAACGCTGGCTTTCACCAGCACGTCCTGGGCAAACGGCGGCGTCCAGTAAGCCGTGAGATGCCCGGTCTTCACGCTGTAGTCGGTGAATTTCATCATGTCCTGCGCGCTGCGCCAGTCACGCTGTTTCACGTAGTTGGCGTCGATCCCCACCGCCCAGTTGCTGTCTACCGGGCGATACAGCGCCTCGACGCCCGCCCCGCCGAACATAGTTTCCAGATAGCCGCCGTAAACCTGGCCGTAGAAATTATTCCCCAGATACTGGAAATAGTTGGCCTGGAGGTTGTTCACATAAACGTTATTCTCAACGTATTCACGCACGTGAGTACGCACACGCGGCAGTTTCGAGTCGCTCGGCGGGTTGGTGTAATTAAACTTGTCATAGTTGTTGGCGATGTTGGCAAACAGGCTGCCGCTGGTCAGCAGGTGGTCGGTGACCCACCAGTCCGCCGTGCCCATCACGCCCAACTGGTACATGTAGAAACTTTCCGGCCCGCCGACCGACTGACTCAGCACTGGATCAATATGGAAATCGAAGCTCGATTTGTCGATATACCAGCCCTGCTCGGTGGTTTCCGGCACGATCGGCGTGACGCGCTTCTGCTCCAGCGGCGTTTCGTGGCCGAGCGGTTCGCCTTCCAGATGTCGTTGCAGGCTGGCGACGTTAGTTTCCGTGGTCACCTGCGGCATATTGAGGCGATTTTCGGTAATGCGGATGGTGCGAATGCCTTCCGGCAAATCGTTCATGATGATGCGATTCGCCCGATCAATGCCTTCACGCGAGTCGCGATATTTCACCTGCTCGCCGGTGACGTAGAGCGTATCGCCTTTGGTCTGAATATTCGGGTCGGCAAATCCGGCGTTGTATTTCAGCAACGTCAGCTGATTCGCCACCACCGAATGTTGCAGAATCGCATCCTGCGGCTGCGGGCGATATTTTGGCCGCGCGTTGTCGTTGTAGGACGGACGCAGGTCGTTGAAATTCGTGCGCAGGGTGAAGCCAAACATCACGGTATTCCCGCGCTCATAGCTTAGGTTAACGTCGGCCCAATCCGCAACGCGATAAATAGCGCCGACGTTAAACTTGCTTTTCTGGTCCAGTTTTCCGGCAAAATCCTGCTGGTAGTTATTGCCTTCATACTCCAGCTTCAGGCGCAATGGCTGCCAGGGCGTTTGATATTCTACCCCGCCAAAAAACGCCGCCGGGCCACGAAACATCTGGCTGCTATCCATCGATCCCGCTTCGCGGTAGCTGTTGTCGCGGTGACAATATTTGTCGCTGTAAGAACAAAACGGGTTGGTGGCGTTGCCGCTGGTGCCAAGGTAGCCCCAGCCCATTCCGAGGGAGAAATCGAACGGCCCCCAGGCTTTGTTGGCGACGATATATTCCGAGTCAAACAGCCCGGTACCGCCGATATCGCGCGCGCCGACGGAGACCTGCGGCATCCAGTAACTCTCTTCCCACAGGCGCAGCTTCAGGTCGAAGGCTTTATCTTTATAGGTTTGATCGCCCGAGAACGCGTCGACGCTACTGTATTGTTTGGTACGCACGTCGGTATACCGCAGCGTCGTTTCCAGCCACGGAAACAGTTGTACGGAGGCAGAGTAGTAGCGGTACTGATCGTTATCGCGGTAGTTAAGGCTGATTTCCCCTTCCCGCGCCATTCGCGCGGTCGGCGTTTGCAGCAGGCCTACGCCGCCGAAATCAGACTGCGAAGGGCCCACGGGCGCCGGATACGTTTCGGCATGGCACGCGGCGCTGACGCCCAGCGCCAGCAGGCTATAGAGGTATTTTTTCTTCATTAATCAGGTATCCGCTGCGACAGGGAGCGAAGAATAGCGACGTTAAGCTCATCGTATTTCTTCGTCCACAGTGAATCGGCAAAGCCAACAAACACGATGCTGCCGGGCATCGGCTCAATATGACGTCGGTTCCAGTAGGCGATGGGGGCCTTCAGCGTGCGGCCATCGGGGTAAATCACCCACGCGTAGCTGCGCTCGCCGCCGCTCAGTCGATCAACCTCTTTGAGGTAACTGGCGACATCCCGACCGGGCGTAAACGCCACTTTTCCGGGGCGATTGATCAACCCGAAAAGCGTAATCGTCGAGGGTTCATTGCCCACCCACAGGCTGTATTTCCCCTGAAGCGGCGGATTTTTCCCTTCGCCGATGCGGACTTCATCCGGGTCCAGCGAGACAAACTGTCGCCCCGTGACCTTGATGGCCTGAAGCTGCTGGCGTAAGGCATTAATGGCGGCGGCATCGGTTCCGCTCGCCTCCATCGCCGCGCGGCTTAACGCGGCGAGCAATGCCTGATGCTGTTGCTCGGCAACCGTGGTCGCCTGCTGTTCGGCGATCACCGCGCCGCGCCACCAGCTTCCGGCGAGTCGCGGCTGTGCGACGAGATCTGCCAGATGTTCGGCGTTGGTCAACGTGAGCGTTTTTGCCTCGCCTTCACGATGAACATCCACGGTGCCTGCTGCGAATGCGCCACCCGAGATGGCGCAGAAAAGTCCTGCGATGAGCGTGATTTTTTTCATTGTTTTGCGGCCTTGATCAGGGTCGTTTTCACCGGGAAATAGCCCGCCCCAAGGTATTGTTCTGATTGTCGAATCTGGCCTTCGTCATCCACCCAGTAACGGTTGCACCAGTTTGCCTGGTCGGTGGTCACCGTTTCTTCCAGCACGCGGACCGGCGTCTCGCTTCCGGCTAAGGTCAGCGTTTCGCGATCGCCCCAGTGGAAGGAGGAATGCGCGGTGGCGTAGCGCACCTGGCGGTGTTCGGTCCAGCCCATCGTGCGCGTCCAGCTTGCGCCATCCACCACCTGATTCGGTTTGGCTAACGGGTCGTTGGCGAGATTATTAACATCGAGCAGGTTATCGCCCGCCAGCTGTGTCTTCACGATGCGCCCGTGCTGCGTGACCAGCGTGGCCTGATCCTGGGTCACCCACTTGTGCTGACCATTTTCCGAGTAAGCCAGCGCCACAAAAATCTGCGGGCCGTTATTGAGCTGAATGTACTGACTGGCGTAGGGCATATTCTGGATATCGTCCGCCGTGAGATGCACACCGGGCGTGCCGAACAGGCTATCCCATAACGATTTTCCCAGCCCTTTTGTGCTGGATGAACACGCCTGAAGCAGCAGGCAAAGAGTGATAATGGCAAGTCGCTTCACGACGTTTCTCCGAAGGGGCAAAATAACCACACCGAAGTGTGGTTATGGGTAAACGCACCCGTATTACTGGGTACTGGTTGTCGTGGTGGTCGTGGTTCCGGTATTGGAGCCATCACCGCCACCTGTCGCTGCCAGCGCGACACCCACCGCAGAACTGACGGTGCTGGCGCTGGTCGCGGTAGAACTCCCCGCGGAGACAGACGTCGCCGCAGAGCCCGCCGCATCACCGGTTTCCACCGGCGCTGCTGACGCGGATGCCGCCGCAAACGCAGATATGGCAAAAATGCCATAGAGGATTTTCTTCATAACAATTTCCCTTCATTGAATAAATGGAGGTACATACCCTGGGAATTCCGGGTTGCAGAGTGAAAGTCGGCATGAAATACATGCGTGGCTCACGCACATACAACCTGAAAATAAGCGGGTATACCTGAAATATTCAGGCGTCATCGAGTATACACAACTCAATACCGGGAATTAGCGTTAGGGGAAGGGAGCAAGGGATTTTAAGAAAATGAGAAAAAAGAAACAGATAAGTATTATTTATTGATTACAACAAGCTGTAAATCAGCAAGTTATGGCGTTATCTATTTTTATTACCCTGCGTATTATCCTAAAATAAGACCTTATTTAACTCAGGTCTATTTATGTTTTAGGAATATGCTCATCAGTAATTTTCAGCGGAGATCACGGACAAGGGGATTTATCCGATAAAAAAATGCCGGCTATTACGCCGGCATTTTCAGATTAAGACGACTTACGCACGCCAGGATTTATAACGGTTAATCAGGCCGTTGGTTGAGCTATCGTGGCTGCTAATTTCGCTGCCATCTTTCAGTTCCGGCAGAATACGGTTAGCCAGCTGTTTACCCAGCTCAACGCCCCACTGGTCGAAGGTGAAGATGTTCAGGATAGCGCCCTGAGTAAAGATTTTGTGCTCATACAGCGCAATCAACGCGCCCAGGCTGAACGGCGTGATTTCGCGCAGCAGGATGGAGTTGGTTGGGCGGTTGCCTTCAAACACTTTAAACGGCACCACGTGTTCCAGCGTTGCCGGATCTTTACCCTGATCGCGATATTCCTGCTCAACCACTTCGCGAGATTTACCGAACGCCAGCGCTTCGGTCTGGGCGAAGAAGTTAGACAGCAGCTTCTGATGATGATCGGAAAGCGGGTTGTGGGTGATCGCCGGTGCGATGAAGTCACAAGGAACCATTTTGGTGCCCTGGTGAATCAACTGATAAAACGCGTGCTGACCGTTAGTGCCCGGCTCGCCCCAAATGATTGGGCCCGTCTGGTGCGCCACTTTGTTACCGTTGCGGTCAACATACTTACCGTTGGACTCCATGTTGCCCTGCTGGAAGTACGCCGCGAAACGGTGCATATACTGGTCGTACGGCAGAATCGCTTCCGTTTCCGCGCCAAAGAAGTTGTTGTACCAGATGCCGATCAGCGCCAGCAGAACCGGCAGATTTTTCTCAGCAGGCGTGGTGGAGAAGTGCTTATCCATCGCGTGCGCGCCGGAGAGCAGCTCAACAAAGTTGTCGAAGCCCACAGACAGAATAATAGACAGGCCGATGGCAGACCACAGAGAATAACGGCCACCCACCCAGTCCCAGAACTCGAACATGTTGGCGGTATCAATACCAAACTCGCCCACCGCTTTCGCGTTGGTAGACAGCGCTGCGAAGTGTTTCGCCACGTGTTTCTGATCGCCTGCCGTTTCCAGGAACCAGTCGCGCGCGCTGTGGGCGTTGGTCATGGTTTCTTGCGTGGTGAAGGTTTTAGACGCCACCAGGAACAGCGTGGTTTCCGGGTTAACGGTTTTCAGCACTTCCGCGATGTGGGTACCATCGACGTTAGACACAAAGTGCATATTCAGGTGATTTTTGTACGGACGCAGCGCTTCGGTCACCATGAACGGGCCGAGGTCAGAACCGCCGATACCAATGTTGACAACGTCGGTGATGGCTTTGCCGGTATAGCCTTTCCAGCTACCGGAAATGATGGCTTCAGAGAAACCTTTCATTTTATCCAGCACGGCGTTAACTTCCGGCATCACATCTTTGCCGTCAACGATAATTGGGGTATTGCTGCGGTTACGCAGCGCTACGTGCAGCACGGCACGGTCTTCGGTGCGGTTGATCTTCTCACCGGAGAACATTGATTTAATTGCGCCGCTCAGATCGGTCTCTTTCGCCAGATCCTGCAGTTTGCTCAGCGTCTCTTCCGTAATACGGTTTTTGGAAAAATCCACCAGCATCAGATCGTCAAACGTGGCGGAAAACTTGCTGAAACGATCGCTATCTTTGGCAAACAGCTCGGCGATAGTGACATCTTTCATTTCATCGAAGTGTTTCTGTAGTGCCTGCCACGCAGCGGTCTGCGTTGGGTTGATGTTTTTCATTAGCAATACCCTTCTGATTTGAGAATCGTTACTGCCCTCGATTGTAGCGCCAGTTACAAAAATTTGTGATCGTTTTAGTGTTACAGGCAACAAACAAGGCATAAAGTCGCAAAAAGTATAGCTGTCATAAGTGTTTTTTCTGACACCCCTTTTTGCATGAAAAATCCGCATAACCCCAGCGTTGACAGGGGTGGCTTAAGCCTTTATTTATAAAGGCACTACCTGCGCATGGCGCAGGCCAGAAGAGGCGCGTTGCCCAGGTAATCGTATTTCAGGAGCCAGTCCGCGAAAGATACGTGAGGGGGAGCAACGCCGAGGTGGCTGAACGCCTGGTCACGTTCGCTATCGGCTACAGGGGCTGAATCCCCTGGGTTGTCACCAGAAACGTTGGCAGTCCGGCGTTTCGCAAGGTGGAGCACTTCTGGGGAAATCGTAGTTTCTGCGTCCCCCTGTATACCGCTCTTCCCTTGTGCCAAGGCTGAAAAAAGGAACCCCTGACACGAGGCAGTACACAATGACAGATTTTGTCGTCGCCAAATTTGGCGGCACCAGCGTAGCCGATTTTGATGCCATGAACCGCAGCGCGGACGTGGTCCTCTCTGACCCCAATGTGCGTTTAGTGGTGCTCTCCGCCTCCGCAGGCGTGACCAATCTGCTGGTTGCGCTGGCCGAAGGGCTCGAAGCCAGCGAACGCTTCGCCAAACTTGATGCCATCCGCAAAATCCAGTTCTCCATTCTGGAACGCCTGGCGAACCCGAACGTGATCCGCGAAGAAGTGGAACGCCTGCTGGAAAATATCACCACGCTTGCGGAAGCGGCGTCTCTGGCCACCTCAACCGCACTGACCGATGAACTGGTCAGCCACGGCGAGCTGATGTCGACCCTGCTATTTGTTGAAGTGCTGCGCCAGCGCGATGTGCAGGCGCAGTGGTTTGACGTGCGTAAAGTGATGCGCACCAGCGATCGCTTTGGCCGCGCCGAACCGGACGTGGCCGCGCTTTCTGAACTGGCTACCCAGCAGCTCGCACCGCGTCTTGCAGAAGGTATGGTCATCACCCAAGGCTTTATCGGTAGCGAAGCCAAAGGCCGCACCACCACGCTGGGCCGTGGCGGCAGCGACTACACCGCAGCCCTGCTGGGCGAAGCGCTGCACGCCACCCGTGTCGATATCTGGACGGATGTGCCGGGTATCTATACCACCGACCCGCGCGTTGTCCCGGCGGCAAAACGTATTGATGAAATCGCCTTTGAAGAAGCCGCCGAAATGGCGACCTTCGGCGCGAAAGTGCTGCACCCGGCCACGCTGCTGCCGGCTGTGCGCAGCGATATTCCGGTGTTTGTTGGCTCAAGCAAAGACCCGAAAGCGGGCGGCACGCTGGTATGCAACAAAACGCAGAATCCACCGCTGTTCCGCGCGCTGGCCCTGCGTCGTAAACAAACGCTGGTGACCCTGCATAGCCTGAATATGCTGCACTCGCGCGGTTTCCTGGCGGAAGTTTTCGGCATTCTGGCGCGTCATAATATCTCGGTGGATTTGATCACTACCTCGGAAGTGAGCGTGGCGTTAACCCTGGATACCACCGGTTCAACCTCAACCGGCGATACCTTACTGACGCAGTCGCTGCTGATGGAGCTTTCCGAACTGTGCCGCGTCGAAGTGGAAGAGAATCTCGCCCTGGTCGCGTTGATTGGGAATGACCTCTCTAAAGCCTGCGGCGTGGGGAAAGAGGTATTCGGGGTGATGGAACCGTTCAACATCCGCATGATTTGCTATGGCGCATCCAGCCACAATCTGTGCTTCCTGGTGCCGGGTAGCGAAGCTGAACAGGTAGTGCAGAAGCTGCATCAGAATTTGTTTGAATAATCCCCTTCCACGCGATAAACAATACCTATGGCCGGGCTCGAACCCGGCCATTTTTATAAAAACACAATGCAAACACAACGCTATCGCAAGGAATACAACATGCTCGCTGTTCTGACTCGGCTGTTCCCGTTATGGGCGCTGCTGCTCTCCGTTATCGCTTATTACACGCCACCCACGTTTACCGCCATCGGCCCGTGGGTGCCGACCCTGCTGATGCTGATTATGTTCGGTATGGGCGTGCATCTCAAAGTTGACGATTTTAAGCGCGTGCTTTCACGCCCGGCACCGGTGGCGGCGGGGATTTTCCTGCACTATCTGGTGATGCCGCTCGCCGCCTGGCTACTGGCGCTGCTGTTTAAGATGCCGCCGGAGCTTTCTGCCGGGATGGTGCTGGTTGGCAGCGTGGCGAGCGGTACAGCATCCAACGTGATGATTTATCTGGCGAAAGGCGACGTCGCGCTGTCGGTCACCATCTCCTCTGTTTCAACGCTGGTTGGCGTAATTGCCACGCCGTTGCTCACCCGTCTGTACGTCGATGCACATATTCAGGTCGATGTAATGGGTATGCTGCTGAGTATTCTGCAAATTGTGGTGATCCCCATCGGCCTTGGGTTGATTGTGCATCACCTTTTCCCGCGCGTAGTGAAAGCCGTGGAGCCTTTTCTTCCTGCCTTTTCGATGGTGTGCATTCTGGCGATTATCAGCGCTGTGGTTGCCGGTTCCGCATCACACATCGCCTCGGTCGGTTTTGTGGTGATTATCGCCGTCATTCTGCACAACACGATTGGCCTGCTCGGCGGCTACTGGGGTGGGAAACTGTTTGGCTTTGATGAGTCCACCTGCCGCACGCTGGCGATTGAAGTGGGGATGCAAAACTCTGGCCTTGCGGCTGCGCTGGGTAAAATCTATTTCGGCCCCCTCGCGGCGCTGCCCGGCGCGCTTTTCTCGGTGTGGCACAATCTTTCCGGCTCGCTGCTGGCGGGTTACTGGTCCGGGAAGCCGCTTGATGAGAAGGCGCGGGATGCGGTGAAAGAGGGATGATTCGCGGCCCGGTAAGGTGGACTTGCCGGGTTTAGCCTATCTGCAATGTGACGGGTTTCCCCAGTCTCACTAACATCATAACCAAAGCGTCCAGAGTAAATTTATTGGTTTTATGGTTCACAACGTCTGAAACCCGTGGTCGGGAGATATTTAGTTTCAGGGCGGCGTCAGCTTGTTTCAGTTTGTGCTCGTCAATCCAAACCGCGATTTCCTGCATCAGTTGCTGTTTGAGCGCAATGAGTTGCTCAACTTCCCGTTCAGCGTCCAGAAAAAGCTGTTCAGCTTCTTCGCCACTAAAACCCAGCTCAGAAAATATGTTGGCATCCGCAGGCGTCACGTGCTGGATTTTGACATCAATGGAGGAGCTCATTTTCGGTTCCTTAGCTCTTGCTGTACTGCCTGATAACGGGCTTTTGCAATTTGTTTGTCTTGTTCAGAAGTGCGCTGCGTCTTTTTGCCGAAACAGTGCAACACATACACAGCGTCCTCCATGCGGGCAAAATAGATAATCCGATAAATTCCGCATACATGCCGTAATCGTACCTCTTCAACACCCGGCCCAATGTCTGTCATCGGTTTCCAGTCGGCCGCTTCCAGACCAGCTTGCAAACGATGTAGCTGATAACCCGCGTCTTTACGCACCTCTTTCGGAAAACAGCATAAATCATCGAATGACCGGCCGACCCAGGCAATGGGTCTCGACGCTTGCCTGATTGAAAGCATAACACATCCTTGTATAAAATTTTATACATGCATTGTTAGTAATTTTCACACACCCTGTTCCACACAGGCATTACGCTAATTCAGAGGCTTTTATTCGTCACCAGGAAAATAAATAATCTGCGATGCGCTTTCAGAATTAGTTTCTTTCGCACAATTTCCCGTACACTGGACTCTCTGGCTAACTGAGGGCACCATCATGGCACTCCCCCGCATCACCCAAAAAGAGATGACCGAACGCGAGCAGCGTGAACTGAAAACGTTGCTTGACCGCGCCCGTATCGCGCATGGCCGCGTGTTGACCAATGCCGAAACCAACAGCATCAAGAAAGAGTACATCGATAAGTTGATGGTTGAGCGTGAAGCTGAAGCGAAGAAAGCCCGCCAGTTGAAGAAAAAGCAGGCTTATAAACCGGATGCAGAAGCATCGTTTTCCTGGTCGGCGAATACGCCGACGCGCGGCAGACGCTGATTAGCGCCCTTTTTTCTTACGCCCAGGCGAGGTAAAACGCTTACCGTTAGACGCCGGGCGGCCCCCTTTTTCAGCGGTTTTTTCGATCTTCACCACCGGGCGTTTAATGCCCGCCGTTTTCGGTTTTGCCTTCGCTTTTGGCTGTGCTTCTGAAGAGGAGCCTTCGATAAGTTTAAACAGATCGATAAGCTCATCGTCGCTTAAATCACGCCACTCGCCCAGCGGAATACCGCTTAAGCTGACGTTCATGATGCGCGTACGTTCCAGCTTTTTCACTTCATAGCCAAAGTACTCGCACATGCGACGAATCTGACGATTCAGGCCCTGTACCAGGGTGATGCGAAACACAAACGGCGCTTCTTTTTTCACTTTGCACTTTTTCGTCACCGTGCCCAGAATCGGTACGCCCGCCGCCATGCCGCTCACAAACTCATCCGTCACCGGTTTATCTACCGTCACCAGATACTCTTTTTCGTGATCGTTACCGGCACGCAGGATCTTATTGACCAGATCGCCGTGGTTGGTGAGGAAAATCAGCCCCTGAGAATCTTTATCCAGGCGGCCAATCGGGAACACACGTTTGCTGTGGTTAACGAAATCGACGATGTTATCGCGCTCGCCATCTTCCGTGGTGCTGACAATGCCCACCGGCTTGTTCAGCGCGATCAGCACCAGATCTTCTGCCTCGCGCGGCTCAATCAACTGACCGTTTACTTTTACAACGTCGCCAGGTTGCACCTGATCGCCAATAGTGGCGCGTTTACCGTTCAGGAAAACGTTACCTTGTTCGATATAGCGATCGGCTTCGCGACGAGAGCAAATTCCGCTTTCGCTGATGTATTTATTTAAACGGATGGATGAGTCGGGCAGCATAAATTCTCCTCTAAAACGCGGAATATACCTTACCTGTTAGCGTGGAAAAACAGGGTTCTGCGGCAACATCGAAATTAAATGTGATCTGCCACACCTTTTATCACAAAAGTGTCGCTGAAGGTCTGATGCAAATTTGCGTGGTGAAAATCAAGCTAATCAAGATATTACGCATCTCTGCACACCTGTGCTGATGACTGCTACGAGCAGATACAAATGTGCAAGAGAAAGCGCCATTTCAACGCGCGTAAAGAGTGAAAAATCGCTTTTAAAGGCCCTCATGATGGGGTTATATCAGATCAAGCGATGAGAAAGCGTATTTGCACAAATGTGCAGAATCAGGAGGCGGCAATGGAAAACAGTGACGATATCCGTTTGATTGTGAAGATTGCCCAACTCTATTACGAGCAGGATATGACGCAGGCGCAAATCGCGCGCGAGCTGGGGATTTATCGCACCACCATCAGCCGCTTGCTTAAACGGGGCCGCGAGCAGGGCATTGTCACCATCGCCATCAACTATGACTACAACGAAAACCTCTGGCTGGAGCAGCAACTGAAGCAAAAGTTTGCCCTGAAAGAGGCCGTGGTGGTGTCGGGGCACGATGAAGAGGAAGACGCGCAGCTGGCGGTGATGGGGTTACACGGCGCGCAGCTGCTGGATCGTTTGCTGGAACCTGGTGATATTGTCGGTTTCTCCTGGGGCCGCGCGGTACGTGCACTGGTCGAAAATCTACCGCAGGCGGCGCAATCCCGACAGTTAATCTGCGTGCCGATTATCGGTGGGCCATCCGGGAAACTCGAAAGCCGCTATCACGTGAACACATTAACCTACGGTGCGGCGGCAAAGCTGAAAGGGGAATCGCATCTCGCAGATTTTCCTGCCCTATTGGATAACCCATTAATTCGTAATGGGATCATGCAGTCTCAGCACTTTAAAACCATCTCGGCCTACTGGGACAACCTGGATGTTGCGCTGGTGGGAATTGGTTCCCCGGCCATTCGCGATGGCGCTAACTGGCATGCATTTTATGGCGGCGAAGAGAGTGATGACCTGAATGCCCGCCAGGTCGCCGGTGATATTTGCTCGCGCTTTTATGATATTCAAGGCGTAACGGTCGATACCAATATGAGCGAGAAAACGCTCTCTATCGAAATGAATAAATTAAAGCAGGCGCGATATTCTATTGGCATCGCCATGGGCGAAGAAAAATACAGCGGAATTATTGGCGCACTACGCGGAAAATATATTAATTGTCTGGTTACGAATAGCGACACAGCGGAACTGTTACTGAAATAAAAATCTGCCCGACTTTTACCGTAATGAAAATTACGGCGGGCCTCTGTTACCTAAAATCAGGAGTCTGTTATGCAAACGTGGTTAAATTTGCAGGATAAAACCATTATTGTCACCGGCGGCGCATCCGGCATTGGCCTGGCGATTGTCGAAGAATTATTAGCACAAGGCGCGAATGTGCAGATGGCCGATATTCACGGCGGTGACGGTCAATATGAAGGCCATAAAGGCTATCAGTTCTGGCCAACCGATATTTCCAGCGCCAAAGAGGTGAATCATACGGTTGCGGAAATTATCCAGCGCTTTGGTCGCATCGACGGTCTGGTCAATAACGCCGGGGTCAATTTCCCGCGTCTGCTGGTCGATGAGAAAGCGCCTGCCGGACAGTATGAGCTCAACGAAGCCGCATTCGAAAAAATGGTCAATATCAATCAGAAAGGCGTGTTTCTGATGTCGCAGGCCGTGGCGCGGCAGATGGTCAAACAACACGATGGCGTGATTGTGAACGTCTCCTCGGAAAGCGGGCTGGAAGGCTCAGAGGGTCAGAGCTGCTATGCCGCCACCAAAGCTGCGCTCAATAGCTTCACCCGCTCCTGGTCGAAAGAGCTGGGTAAGCACGGTATCCGCGTGGTCGGCATCGCGCCGGGGATTCTGGAAAAAACCGGGCTGCGTACGCCGGAATATGAAGAAGCGCTGGCGTGGACGCGCAATATCACCGTCGAGCAGTTGCGGGAAGGCTACACCAAAAATTCCATTCCTATTGGACGCTCGGGAAGATTAGCGGAAGTGGCTGATTTTGTGTGTTATCTGCTGTCTGAACGCGCCAGCTATATCACCGGAGTAACCACTAACATTGCGGGCGGCAAAACGCGCGGGTAAGGAGGCTTTATGGTCAATGCCATTTTTTGCGCCCACGGCAAATTAGCCTGCGCCATGCTGGAATCGGTTCAGATGGTGTACGGCGACGCCAATGTCGAGGCGGTTGAATTTGTGCCCGGCGAGAACGCCGGAGACATCGTGGCCAAGCTGGAAAAGTTAGTGAGCATTCACAATCAAGATGAGTGGCTGATCGCCGTGGATTTACAGTGCGGCAGCCCGTGGAATGCGGCGGCAACGCTTGCGATGCGCAATCCACGTCTGCGGGTAATCAGCGGCCTTTCCCTGCCGCTGGCGCTCGAACTGGTCGATAACCAGGGCAGCATGCACGTTGATGAACTGTGTGAACACCTGACGCAAATCGCAAAGCAAACCTGCGTCGTCTGGAAACAACTTGAAACGGCAGAGGAGGATTTCTGATGAACATTACGCTCGCCCGCATTGATGACCGCCTGATCCACGGCCAGGTCACCACCGTCTGGTCGAAAGTGGCTAATGCCCAGCGCATTATTATCTGCAATGACGAGGTCTATAACGATGAAGTTCGCCGGACCTTATTGCGCCAGGCCGCCCCGCCGGGAATGAAGGTTAACGTCGTTAATATTGAAAAAGCCGTCGCGGTTTATCACAACCCGCAATATCAGGACGAAACCGTTTTTTATCTTTTCACCCGGCCCCAGGATGCCTTAGCGATGGTTCGCCAGGGTGTAAAAATCGGCACCCTGAATATTGGCGGCATGGCCTGGCGCCCCGGTAAAAAACAGTTAACCAAAGCCGTTTCATTAGATGACGATGATATTAACGCCTTTAATGAATTGAATAATCTTGGCGTCACCCTGGATTTACGCGTCGTGGCGTCAGATCCCTCCATCAATATTATTGACAAAATAAAAGAACAGTTAGTCGCAAATTAAAAATAGCGCCTGTGTACGTATGCTTTAACAGGCAGGGATGACGACACTTAAAAGGTGACAAATAATGGAAATTAGTACCCTACAAATCATAGCGATATTTCTTTTTTCCTGTATTGCCGGAATGGGCAGCGTGCTGGATGAATTTCAGACTCACCGCCCGCTTATCGCCTGTACGGTGATTGGCTTAATACTTGGCGACATTAAAACCGGGATTATGCTCGGCGGCACGCTGGAGCTTATCGCACTGGGCTGGATGAACGTCGGTGCGGCCCAATCCCCGGATTCCGCGCTCGCCAGCATTATCTCCGCCATTCTGGTTATCGTCGGCCAGCAAAGTATCGCTACGGGCATCGCCATCGCCCTTCCCGTGGCGGCGGCGGGCCAGGTGCTGACGGTTTTCGCCCGCACCATCACCGTGGTGTTCCAGCACGCGGCAGATAAAGCCGCAGAGGAGGCGCGTTTTCGCACCATCGATATTCTGCATGTCTCCGCGCTTGGCGTGCAGGCGCTGCGCGTCGCCATTCCGGCACTGATTGTCTCACTGTTCGTCAGCGCCGATATGGTCAGCAATATGCTGAGCGCGATACCGGAGTTCGTGACGCGCGGTCTGCAAATTGCGGGCGGGTTTATTGTCGTCGTCGGCTACGCCATGGTGCTGCGCATGATGGGCGTGAAGTATCTGATGCCCTTCTTTTTCCTCGGTTTTATCGCGGGCGGCTATCTCGACCTCAGCCTGCTGGCCTTTGGCGGCGTCGGCGTGATTATCGCGCTGGTCTACATCCAGCTGAATCCGCAGTGGCGTAAAACTGAGCCGCAAACGCAGGCCACCTCTTCCACCGCCCTTGACCAGCTTGACGACTAACGGAGCCCATCATGGAACAGAGAAAAATTACACGCAGCGATCTGGTGAGCATGTTTCTGCGCTCCAACCTGCAACAGGCGTCCTTTAATTTTGAACGTATTCACGGGCTGGGTTTTTGCTACGACATGATCCCCGCCATCAAGCGCCTGTATCCATTGAAAGAAGATCAGGTCGCCGCGCTGAAGCGCCATCTGGTGTTCTTCAATACCACGCCAGCCGTATGTGGCCCGGTTATCGGCGTGACCGCCGCGATGGAAGAAGCGCGCGCCAACGGCGCCGAAATTGATGACGGCGCCATCAACGGCATCAAAGTTGGCCTGATGGGCCCGCTGGCGGGCGTTGGCGACCCGCTGGTCTGGGGAACACTGCGCCCGATTACCGCCGCGCTCGGCGCATCGCTGGCGCTGTCTGGCAACATTCTCGGCCCGCTGCTGTTCTTCTTTATTTTCAACGCGGTGCGTCTGGCGATGAAGTGGTATGGCCTACAGCTCGGCTTTCGTAAAGGCGTGAATATCGTTAGCGATATGGGCGGGAATGTGCTGCAAAAACTGACCGAGGGCGCGTCGATTCTTGGCCTGTTTGTGATGGGCGTGCTGGTCACCAAATGGACGTCAATCAACGTGCCGCTGGTCGTCTCGCAAACACCTGCCGCAGACGGTTCCACCGTCACCATGACCGTGCAGAACATTCTCGACCAGCTCTGCCCCGGCCTGCTGGCGCTGGGTTTGACGCTGCTGATGGTGCGTCTGCTCAACAAAAAAATTAACCCGGTATGGCTGATCTTCGCCCTGTTTGGCTTAGGGATTATCGGCAATGCGCTGGGCTTCCTGTCCTGATTCTTCGCCCCGGCGCAACGGCCGGGGCCATCGCTCAACCTGAGGTGGTTTATGAAAACAACAGCTCTGCGTCTTTACGGTACACGTGACCTGCGCCTTGAAACCTTTGACCTTCCTGAAATGCAGGAGGATGAAATTCTGGCGACGGTGGTTACCGACAGCCTGTGTCTCTCCTCCTGGAAAGAGGCCAATCTGGGGGAAAACCATAAAAAAGTGCCCGACGATGTGGCGACCAACCCCATCATCATCGGCCATGAATTTTGCGGCGATATTCTTGCCGTCGGTAAAAAGTGGCAGCACAAATTCCAGCCCGGCCAGCGCTATGTGATTCAGGCCAACCTGCAACTGCCGGATCGCCCGGACTGCCCCGGCTACTCCTTCCCGTGGGTGGGCGGCGAAGCCACGCATGTGGTTATCCCCAACGAGGTCATGGAGCAGGATTGCCTGCTGGCATATGAAGGTGAAACCTACTTTGAAGGCTCGCTGGTTGAACCGCTCTCCTGCGTGATTGGCGCGTTCAACGCCAACTATCATTTGCAGGAAGGCACTTATAACCACAAGATGGGGATTCGCCCACAAGGGCGCACGCTGATCCTCGGCGGCACAGGCCCGATGGGGCTGCTGGCGATAGATTACGCCCTGCATGGGCCGGTTAATCCGTCGCTGTTAATCGTCACCGATACCAATAACGACAAGCTGAGCTACGCGCGGAAACACTATCCGTCTGAGCCGCAAACGCTGATTCATTATCTCAATGCAACCGACGCCTCGTACGAGACGTTAATGGCACTGAGCGGCGGCCACGGTTTCGACGATATTTTCGTTTTCGTGCCCAATGAAGGGCTGGTTACCCTCGCCTCTTCACTGCTGGCGGCTGACGGCTGTATGAACTTCTTCGCCGGGCCGCAGGATAAACACTTCAGCGCACCGATTAATTTCTACGATGTGCATTATGCGTTTACCCACTACGTGGGCACGTCAGGCGGCAATACCGACGACATGCGCGCGGCGGTCAAACTGATCGAAGAGAAAAAAGTTCAGGCCGCAAAAGTGGTAACACATATTCTTGGGCTGAATGCCGCGGGCGAAACCACGCTGGAATTGCCTGCTGTCGGCGGCGGGAAAAAGCTGGTGTATACCGGAAAATATCTGCCGCTGACGTCACTCACGCAAATTCAGGATGAAGAACTGGCGGTGATTCTGGCGCGTCATCAGGGGATTTGGTCCGGCGAGGCGGAGCAGTACCTGCTCGCCCATGCAGAGGCGATTTCCCATGATTAATCGCGAGACTCAACTCTGCATGTCGCTGGCCGGTCGTCCCGGTAACTTCGGCACGCGTTTTCACAATTATCTGTATGAAAAGCTGGGGCTGAATTTTATCTATAAAGCGTTCACCACCCAGGATATTGCCGCGGCGGTGAAAGGGGTTCGCGCGTTGGGTATTCGCGGCTGCGCCGTGTCGATGCCGTTTAAAGAGAGCTGTATGCCTTTTCTCGACGCGATCGATCCGTCGGCGAAGGTCATTGATTCCGTGAATACCATCGTGAATGACAACGGCAGGCTGACCGGATTTAACACCGACTATATCGCGGTGAAAAGCCTGATCACCCACCACCAGCTGAATACCGCCGCGCGCGTGATGATTCGCGGCAGCGGCGGCATGGGCAAAGCGGTGATTGCCGCCTTTCGCGACGCGGGATTTACGGATGTCATCATCGCCGCCCGCAACCGCGAGAGCGGCCCGGCGCTGGCGAAGCAGTATGGGTTTCAGTGGCAACCGCAGCCGGAAGGCATCGCCTGCGATATTCTGGTCAACGTGACGCCTGTCGGCATGACCGGTGGTAAAGAGAGCCATGAGCTGGCCTTCAGCGAAGCGATGGTCTCTGCGGCAAGCGTCGTTTTTGATGTCGTGGCCCTGCCGCCGGACACGCCGCTCATTCGCCTGGCGCAACGGCTTGATAAGCAGACGATCAGCGGCGCAGAGGTGATTGCCCTCCAGGCCGTCGAGCAATTCGCGATGTATACCAGCGTGCGACCTAATGCGCAGCTGATTGCTGAAGCGGCAAGGTTTGCGCGCGAGGGATGAGCGGGAGCGTTCTGGCAAGGATTCGCGCCAGAACGCTTTTACATCTCGGCAAAAATGACTTTGAGTGAGCCGCCTGTCGCGCTCTGTTTTCCAACCACAATCTCAACATCTCGCCCCAGCTTTACCAGGCACTCAAGCATTTTTGCCTCACTGATTCCGCGAAACTGCCCCCTGAGTAAATTAGACAATTTAGGTTGTGTCATACCGAGAATATGCGCGGCCTGCTGTTGGGTTAATCCCTTACGTTGCAGGATTTCACTAATCGCCAGCGCCAGGTGCGCCTTCAGTTGCATCTGTTCAGCATTATGAATGCCGAGATCTTCATAAACATTGCCACAGCTGACATCCACATTTTGAGACATATCATCCCCCCTGCGCATGGCGTTGAGCGGCCTTTAGCCGCTGATAAATAAGATCGATTTCAAGTTTCGGCGTACTGATCCCCGAAGACGATTTCTTCTGAAAAACGTGTAATACATACACCGCATCACGCAAGGTGACGGTATAAACCGCACGCCAGGTATTACCGTGGAAATCTTCCACAACCTCCAGAATGCCTGCACAACCAAAGCCTTTTAGCGGTTTGGCCTGAGGATGTTTCTGCCCCTGCTGCGCGAGCCAAAGAGCGTAACCAAAAACATCCTGAATATGCTCCGGCATCGCCTGGAGATCCTTCCTTGACTGCCCGACCCAATACAGAGGTTTGCTCATTCCTCCTCCTGATTATATCCATATAGGTATAAATATCCATCGCCACAACCGGAGAATAAAGCAACGTCATCCACGCTGTATGAAAGATAATTCCAACCTGCGAGCCGCTTTCCAGAATATCTCTCCAGGTCCGTGAACCTCGTCAGCGAGTCTTATCACCCGGCGTGATAGCATAGTCATCAACCCCTTAATTCCCTGATTGTCTGGAGAAAGAATGGAACTGCTGCTGTTAAGTAACTCGGCGTTGCCGGGTAAAGCCTGGCTGGAACATGCGCTGCCGCTGATTCGTGGCGCACTAAACGGTCGCCGTTCGGCGGTGTTTATTCCCTTCGCGGGCGTGACGCAAACGTGGGATGCCTACACGGCAAAAACGGCGGCGGTCTTTGAGCCGATGGACGTATCGGTCGTCGGTATTCATAACGCTGCCGATCCGATTGCGGCTATTGAAAATGCGGACCTCGTGATTGTCGGCGGGGGGAATACCTTCCAGTTGCTGAAAGAGAGCCGCGAGCGCGGGCTGCTGGCACCGATTGTTGATGTGGTGAAGCGCGGCGCGCTGTACATCGGCTGGAGTGCGGGCTCGAATCTGGCCTGTCCAACCATTCGCACTACCAATGATATGCCGATTGTCGATCCGCAAGGTTTTGATGCGCTGGGGTTATTCCCGCTGCAAATTAACCCGCACTTTACCAATGCGTTACCGGAGGGGCATCAGGGCGAAACGCGCGAGCAGCGCATCCGCGAACTGCTGGTTGCCGCGCCGGAACTGACGGTGATTGGTTTGCCGGAGGGTAACTGGATTCAGGTGAGCGGTGAAGTTACGACGCTTGGCGGGCCAAATACTAACTATCTGTTTAAAGCAGGTGAAGAGGCGGTGCCGCTGGAAGCAGGCCACCGCTTGTAAAAGATTTTGCCGGATGCGCTGCGCTTATCCGGCCTACAGATTGTGCCGATTGTAGGCTAAATAAGCGCTGCGCATCCGGTGTCAAAATACACTAATAATCATCCCGCTCGTCATCTTCGTCCGGCTGCTCCAGCACGCTGTAAGCCACTGAGCAAAATAGCGAATTAAGACGTTTCATATCCCCCAGCAGGCCAAGGTGCAGTGAGCTGGTTTCAATACTCTGCACGTTCTGCTGGTGCAGACGATCGACGTGAGCGTGCGAGTAACGGCGATTCAGGATGCGGAAGCGATGCTTGCTACGGCGCAGACGGCGGGCGCTGGTGACGTCGCCGGAGAAGAATACCGACATCGCCAGTTGCAGGTTGCTCAGCAGTTGGTCGTAAAGCGCATCCAGCTCCTTCAGCCCTTCCACCGAAAACGCGCGGCGGGCCGCCAGCGATTTATCGGCGATCTCACTGCCCATGCGCTCCACGATATCTGAAGCCTGCTCCAGGTTGAGCGACATCTCGATGATTTCCGCCCAGCGCCGGGATTCCTCTTCAGCCAGTTCATCTTTCGGCATACGGGCCAGATAGAGCTTGATGGCGGTGTAGAGCACGTTAATGTCGTCCGCCAGCTTGCGCAGCTCTTTCTCTTCACGCGGCTCGCCGTGCATCACCTTTTTCAACCCTTCCAGCATCAATTCCATCGCATCGCCGATACGCAACGCTTCACGCGCGGCATTGGCTAACGCCAGCGTTGGCGTGTCGAGCGCGGTGGTATCGAGATGCTTGGGCTTCAGGCGTGCGTCCAGTTCCGGCTCATCACGAATCATCCGTTTGCAGAAACGCGCCATCGGCTCGGCGAACGGGATCATCACCACGCAACGAATCAGGTTGTAGAAGACGTGGAAATAGATAACCAGTTCCGATTCCGGCAGCGGCAGTTTGTGCAGCGTATCTGCCAGTACGTGGACGAATGGCAGAATGACCAGACTGCCCACCAGCTTGAACAGCAAACTGCCCAGCGCCACGCGCCGAGCAGCAGCGTTGGCGGCGCTGTTGTTGAGCATCGCCAGCAGGCCGGAGCCGAGGTTAGCGCCAATCACCAGACACAGCGCCACCGGGAAGGAGATAATTCCCGCGGTGGTTAGCGTGGCGGTCAGCAGTACGGCGGCCAGGCTCGAATAACTGATGATGGCGAACATCGCGCCAATCAGCGCATCCAGCATGATGTCGCCGGTGAGCGAGGCAAATATCACCTGTACGCCGTTGGCCTGGGTGATCGGCGTGACCGCCTGGACGATGAGCTCCAGTGCCAGCAAAATCAGGCCAAGGCCAATCCCGACACGCCCCAGTTGCCCGGCACGCGACTGTTTGCGGCCGAGGAAGAAGATCACGCCGATAAAAATCAGCAGCGGCGACAGCCAGGATAAATCGAAGGTGAGGATACGCGCCATCAACGCGGTCCCCACATCGGCCCCCAACACAATCACCAGGGCGGGCGTCAGGGCAACCAGGTCCTGGGCGACGAACGACGTCACCAGCATGGTCGTGGCGTTACTGCTCTGCACCAGCGCAGTGACGCCAATGCCCGCGCAGAAGGCGAGCGGTTTCTTTTCAACACTGCGGCTGAGGACGGTGCGCAGGCGCGCGCCGAAGACGCGCATCACGCCCGTGCGGACAATGTGAGTGCCCCAGACCAGCAGGGCGACAGCGGAAAGCAGGTGTAACAGCGTTAACACAGAGTGGGGTTCTCCTTATCGTTATTGTTTTCCTGAGGCTATCTGCGCGGTTCTGCCGGATGGCGCTTCGCTTATCCGGCCTACAGGCAAGGCGTGAATCCGGCGACGAACCCTGTAGGCCCGGTAAGCGCAGCGCCACCGGGCAAAACCGACGAAGCCTTCTTCCAGTATAAGGGTTTACTCAAAAGAAAGAGACAAGGCGCTCATTGAGCGCCCTGTTTGTTGTAAGAAAAAGTGACGTTAGTCCGCGTCATACCCCAGATTCGGGGCCAGCCAGCGTTCAACTTCCTCTACGCTCATCCCTTTGCGGCGGGCGTAATCTTCCACCTGGTCGCGCTGAATTTGCGCGACCGCGTAGTACTTGCTGTCCGGGTGGCTGAAATACCAGCCGGAGACCGACGCGCCAGGCCACATGGCGAACGATTCCGTCAGCTTCATGCCGGTGTGTTTTTCGACGTCCAGCAGTTCCCAGATGGTGCCCTTTTCCGTGTGTTCCGGGCAGGCCGGGTAGCCGGGGGCCGGGCGAATGCCCTGGTAGTTTTCGCGGATCAGTTCTTCGTTGCTGAGATTCTCGTTCGGCGCATAGCCCCAGTAAACTTTTCGCACACGCTCATGGAGATACTCCGCAAAGGCTTCGGCTAAACGGTCGGCAATCGCTTTCACCATGATTTTGTTGTAATCATCGTGCTGCGCTTCGAAAGCATCCGCCAGCGCATCCTCTTCCAGCCCACCGGTGACGGCGAACGCGCCGATGTAGTCTTCTTTACCGCTCAGCTTCGGCGCGACAAAATCAGCAAGGCAGTAGTTTGCGAAGCCGACTTTCTCGGTCTGTTGGCGTAAATGACGGCTGACGGTGAGTACGTGCGTGCGCGTTTCGTCACGATAGATTTCAATGTCGTCGCCCACGCGGTTTGCCGGGAACAGGCCGACCACGCCGCGCGGATTCAGCGTTTTCCCGGCGCTCAGTTTGTCGAGTAACTCATTGGCATCTTTAAACAGACGCTGCGCTTCTTCGCCAACAACTTCATCTTCAAGAATTCGCGGATATTTCCCGGCCAGCGACCAGGTCATAAAGAACGGCGTCCAGTCGATGTAGTTGCGCAGCGTTTCGATACTGGCTTCCACTTCCTGCACGCCGAGACGGTGGGCCACCGGCGGCGTATAACTCGCCCAGTCGAATGCCAGATCGTTTTCGCGCGCGGCCTGCAAGGTCACTGGCGGGGTGCGCGGTTTCTTACGGCCATGCTGGATACGCACGGTCTCGTACTCTTTACGCGTGCGGGCGACGAAGTCGTCTCGCTGGGTAGCGGAAAGCAGCGCCGCAACGACGCCAACGGTGCGCGAGGCGTTCTGCACATACACCGTCGGGCCGCTGTAGTTCTGCTCAATTTTCACCGCCGTGTGCGCTTTGGAGGTGGTCGCACCGCCAATCAGCAGCGGGATGGTGAAGCCCTGACGCTCCATCTCTTTCGCGACGTTAACCATTTCGTCCAGCGACGGGGTGATCAAGCCAGAGAGACCAATCAGATCCGCGTTCACTTCCCTGGCGGTTTTCAGGATTTTGTCGGCGGGCACCATCACGCCAAGGTCGATGATTTCGTAGTTGTTGCACTGCAACACCACGCCGACGATGTTTTTACCGATATCGTGGACATCGCCTTTTACGGTCGCGATCACCATCTTACCGTTGCTCGAGCCCTTCTCTTTACTGGCTTCAATGTACGGTTCGAGATACGCCACCGCTTGTTTCATAACGCGCGCCGATTTCACCACCTGCGGCAAGAACATTTTACCCTCGCCGAACAGGTCGCCGACCACGTTCATACCGTCCATCAGCGGGCCTTCAATCACTTCAATCGGGCGTGTTGCCTGTTGACGCGCCTCTTCCGTATCCAGCTCGATAAATTCAGTGATACCTTTCACCAGCGAGTATTCGAGGCGTTTTTTCACCTCCCACGAACGCCACTCGGCCTGCTGGGCGTTGGCGGTGTCGTCGGTTTTGCTGCCGCGATATTTCTCGGCAAGATCCAGCAAACGCTCGGTACCATCGTCGCGACGATTGAGGATCACATCCTCCACCGCATCGCGCAGTTCAGTCGGCAGGTCGTCGTAAATCGCCAGTTGCCCGGCGTTCACAATCCCCATATCCATTCCGTTACGGATGGCGTAGTAGAGGAACACCGCGTGAATAGCTTCACGCACCGGATCGTTACCACGGAACGAGAACGAGACGTTGGAGACGCCGCCGGAGATCAGCGCGTGCGGCAGTTCGCGTTTGATGTCTTCGCAGGCGCCGATAAAGTCCTGCGCATAGTTGTTGTGCTCTTCAATCCCGGTCGCCACCGCGAAGATGTTCGGGTCGAAGATGATATCTTCCGGCGGGAAGCCGACTTCCTCGGTGAGAATTTTGTACGCCCGACAGCAAATCTCGATTTTACGCGCGCGGGTATCGGCCTGACCCTGTTCGTCAAAGGCCATCACCACTACCGCCGCACCGTAGCGACGCAGCAGTTTGGCATGGTGAATGAAGGTGTCCACGCCCTCTTTCATCGAGATGGAGTTAACAATGCCTTTGCCCTGAATGCACTTCAGACCTTTTTCGATGACCTCCCATTTGGAGGAGTCGATCATAATCGGTACGCGAGCGATATCCGGCTCGCCGGCAATCAGATTGAGGAAACGCACCATCGCCGCTTCGGCATCGAGCATCCCCTCATCCATGTTGATATCGATAATCTGTGCGCCGCTTTCCACCTGCTGACGCGCCACATCCAGCGCTTCGCTGTATTTCTCTTCTTTAATCAGGCGCTTGAACTTAGCGGAACCGGTGACGTTGGTGCGTTCCCCCACGTTCACAAACAGGCTGTCGTCGCCAATGTTCAGCGGCTCCAGGCCAGACAGGCGGCAGGCGACGGGCAGTTCAGGCAGCTTGCGCGGCGGCAGCCCGGCAACGGCGCGGCTCATCGCGGCAATGTGTTCCGGCGTGGTGCCACAGCAACCGCCGACAATATTCAGAAAGCCCGCTTCCGCCCATTCACGGATCTGTTTTGCCATCGTGTCGGCATCGAGATCGTATTCACCAAAGGCGTTTGGCAGCCCGGCGTTGGGGTGCGCGGTGACGTAGCATTCCGCAATGCGCGACAGTTCCTGTACGTACTGGCGCAATTCATCCGGCCCCAGTGCACAGTTCAGGCCAAAGGTCAGCGCTTCAGCGTGGCGCAGGGAGTTATAAAACGCTTCCGTAGTTTGCCCGGAGAGCGTACGCCCGGAAGCATCGGTGATGGTGCCGGAAATCATGATCGGCAGGTCAACGCCCAGCGCTTCAAACTCTTCTTTTACCGCAAAAATCGCCGCTTTGGCGTTGAGAGTGTCGAAGACGGTTTCAATCAGGATCAGGTCCGCGCCGCCTTCCACCAGCGCTTTCGTCGATTCCCGGTATGCGGCCACCAGCCCATCAAAGGTGATATTGCGGAATGCCGGGTCGTTGACGTCCGGTGAGATGGACGCCGTGCGGTTGGTGGGGCCAAGAACGCCAGCCACGTAGCGCGGTTTTTCCGGCGTGCGTGCGGTCCACTCATCGGCGCAGGCGCGCGCCAGTTTGGCGGCAGCGAAGTTGATTTCCGCCGACAGGGATTCCATCTGGTAATCCGCCATGGCGATGGTCGTGGAGTTAAAGGTGTTGGTTTCAATGATATCCGCGCCCGCGTCGAAGTAGGCATCATGAATGGCGGAGATCACCTCCGGCTTGCTCAACACCAGCAGGTCGTTGTTACCTTTGAGGTCGCACGGCCAGTCGGCAAAACGCGCGCCGCGAAAATCCGCTTCGCTCAGGCGATAGCTCTGGATCATGGTGCCCATGCCCCCGTCCAGAACCAGAATTCGATCATTTAACTGCTGACGTAATTGTTCAACTTTGCTGCTCACA
This sequence comes from Pseudocitrobacter corydidari, assembly GCF_021172065.1. Taxonomy (NCBI): domain Bacteria; kingdom Pseudomonadati; phylum Pseudomonadota; class Gammaproteobacteria; order Enterobacterales; family Enterobacteriaceae; genus Pseudocitrobacter; species Pseudocitrobacter corydidari. The sequence goes on from NZ_CP087880.1 coordinate 3,555,968, forward strand.
CGCACTCCCGACCACGCTCAACCAAACCCAGAGAAAAAAACGGCAATAGACCATACTGGCATAAACCCTGATGGTGGAAAAGAGAACAACGCGCTACATGAGACAAGTTCACCATGACTCATCGGATCAGTAAGTCTGGTGATTGCATTATAATCAAATAAAACGAAAATGATTTCCACGATACAGAAACAGGAGTTCGCCATGGTTGCCACCGTTCCCGCAAAGCGCGGAAGAAAACCCGCCGCAGCCACCGCTGTGCAGAGTGGCCAGGTTCAGTCTTTAACGCGCGGGCTGAAATTACTGGAATGGATTGCCGAATCAAACGGTAGCGTTGCGCTGACCGAACTCGCCCAGCAGGCCGGGCTGCCCAATTCCACCACTCACCGTTTACTGACCACCATGCAGCAGCAGGGTTTCGTCCGCCAGGTGGGCGAGCTGGGGCACTGGGCGGTGGGCGCGCATGCGTTTATCGTCGGCAGCAGCTTTTTACAGAGCCGCAACCTGCTGGCGATTGTCCACCCTATTCTGCGCAAACTGATGGAAGACTCCGGCGAGACGGTCAATCTGGCGGTGCTGGATCAAAGCGACCATCAGGCCATTATTATCGATCAGGTTCAGTGCACGCAGTTAATGCGCATGTCTGCGCCCATTGGCGGCAAACTGCCAATGCACGCCTCCGGCGCGGGCAAGGCGTTCTTATCGCAACTGAGCGAAGAACAAGTTACCGGATTACTGCACCGCAAAGGGCTGCACGCCTATACCCATGCGACGCTGGTATCGCCGGTGCATTTAAAAGAAGACCTTGCTCAAACGCGCAAGCGCGGCTATTCCTTTGATGATGAAGAACACGCGCTGGGGCTGCGCTGCGTGGCGTCCTGCATTTATGACGAGCACCGCGAGCCGTTTGCGGCAATCTCCATTTCCGGGCCGATTTCACGCATTACCGACGACCGGGTAACGGAGTTTGGTGCGATGGTGATCAAGGCGGCGAAGGAAGTGACGCTGGCGTATGGTGGGATTCGATAACAAAAATGCCCCATCGCTGATGGGGTATTCCAGATGGCTGACAACGTGCGCGTTGTTCTTGCCGGATGCGGCGTAAACGCCTTGTCCGGCCTACAAAATCTCGCTAATTCAATATATTGTAGAACCCTTACAGGCCTGATAAGCAAAGCACCATCAGGCTGATCGGGGCACAACGCCAGATGGCGGCGCAAGCGCCTTATCCAGCCTACGATCGGTTTCATAACGCACGCTGAAACGCTGGCGACGACGGTAGGCGTAAACATCCTCCACATGACCATTTTTAATGCGCGTCTGTAGGCCACGCCAGTAGCCGGCGCTGAACAAGTCGGCGTGCATCTCTTCAAACAGCGGGCCGATACGCGGGTCGGCGCAGAGCCAGTGGCGAAACTCCTCCGGGAAGACATCGCCCGGCGAGACGCTGTACCAGGGTTCGCTGGCCAGCTCGTCTTCCGGGTAGCGCGGGGGCGGGATATCGCGGAAATTCACTTCGGTCATATAGCAAATTTCATCGTAATCATAGAACACCACGCGGCCATGACGCGTGACGCCGAAGTTTTTAAACAGCATATCGCCGGGGAAAATATTGGCGGCGGCGAGCTGGCGAATGGCGTTGCCGTACTCTTCAATCGCGTCGCGCAACTGCTGGCCCTCGGATTGCTCCAGCCAGATATTGAGCGGCACCATGCGCCGTTCGATGTAGAGATGTCGGATAACAATGTGCTCGCCCTGTTCGGTGATTTTCTCCGGCGCTTCCTGCTGCAATAGCGCCATCAGCGCAGGCGAGATTTGCCGTTTCTCCAGCACAAAGTTTTCGAACTCCTGGGTGTCGGCCATCCGCCCGACGCGATCGTGCTCTTTAACCAGTTGATAGCAGGCGCGAACGTGCGCGGCATTCATCTCTTTTTGCGGAGCAAATTTGTCTTTGATGACCTTGAAGACGCGATCGTAACCTGGCAGCGTAAACACCAGCATCACCATGCCTCGAATGCCCGGCGCCTCAATAAACTGCTCATCGGTGCTGGCGATATAGTGCAGATATTCGCGGTAACTCTCTGTTTTTGCATGCTTCTGGCAACCAATCGCCATATACAGTTCCGCAGTGGATTTGCCGGGCAGAATCTCGCGCAACCACTCCACCATCGCCGCAGGCAGTGGCGCATAAACCATGAAATAGGAGCGGGCGAAGCCAAAGACAATGCTCGCTTCCGTCGCGGTGGTCAGACAGGTATCAACAAACAGTTCCCCTTCATCCGTGCGGTGAATGGGTACTAAAAAGGGCAACGTGGCGGCAGGCGTCACCAGCTTGCCCACCAGCCATGCCGCTTTATTGCGATAAAACAGTTCGTTCGCCACCTGCAGGTGCGATTGTTGAAGTATCGCCTGGCCGAAGTTTTCACTCAGATGCGCAATGATGTAGTTGATATCACGCTGTTTATTCTGCCACGGCAGGCGTAGCGGCAGGTCAGTCAGCAGGCGATTGAGCAGCAGCCCCCAGCCATGTTCAGGAAAGAAATCCTTCGCCAGCGGGCGTGGAATGGTGCGGAAACGGCGCTCCGGCTGTGAGCTAAAAATAAAAAGCCGCTCCGGTGTGAGCGAGCGGTGATCAAATAACCGGCAGTAGACCGAGTTAAAAAAGCTCTCCGCGATTTCGAAGCGAGGGTAATCGGGGAGAAGCGCGGTGTAATGATCCTTTACACGCAATAAAAATTCAGCATCCGCGCCTTTACCATCGGTAATGCAGCGCAACTGCTCCACCACCAGGCCGACGTGGTGATCATAAAGGTGAATACGGCTTTTCATCGCCTTCTGCACAGCGTGCCAGTCGGCCTGTTCAAAGCGCTGCTGCGCGCCGGAGGTCACTTCCAGAAAACGCCCGTATTGGGCGTCAAAGCCTTGCAAAATAGTTTGGGCAATCAGTAATTCCAGGCCACGCGGCATAATCGACCTCATCCGGAGCGCGGTATGCCGGATGGCGCTGACGCTTATCCGGCATACGAAACGGTGTAGGCCCGGTAAGCGACGCGCCACCGGGCATCTGGATCAGAACTGTGACTCTTCCGTTGAGCCGGTCAACGCAGTTACCGAGGAAGCGCCGCCCTGAATAATGGTCGTCACTTTATCGAAGTAGCCCGTCCCTACTTCCTGCTGATGAGAAACGAAGGTGTAACCGTCTTTCCCCGCTTCAAATTCAGGCTGCTGCACTTTTTCAACATAATGCTTCATGCCTTCACCTTGCGCGTAAGAGCGCGCCAGGTCGAACATGTTGAACCACATGCTGTGAATGCCCGCCAGGGTGATGAACTGGTATTTGTAGCCCATATCCGACAGTTGTTGCTGGAAGCTGGCGATGGTTTTATCGTCCAGATTTTTCTGCCAGTTGAACGACGGCGAGCAGTTGTAGGCCAGCAGTTTGCCCGGATATTTAGCGTGGACCGCCTCGGCAAAACGGCGCGCAAGGTCGAGATCCGGCGTTGAGGTTTCACACCACACCAGGTCTGCATACGGCGCATATGCCAGGCCACGGCTAATCGCCTGCTCGATACCCGCCCGGGTACGGAAGAAGCCTTCACTGGTGCGCTCGCCGGTGATGAATTCGCTATCGTAAGCATCGCAATCAGAGGTGATCAGATCCGCCGCATCCGCATCCGTACGCGCAATGACCAGCGTCGGCACGCCCATCACATCGGCCGCCAGGCGCGCTGCAACCAGTTTCTGAATGGCTTCCTGCGTCGGAACCAGCACTTTTCCGCCCATATGACCGCACTTCTTCACCGACGCGAGCTGATCTTCGAAGTGAACGGCCGCTGCACCGGCCTCAATCATCGATTTCATCAGTTCATAGGCATTCAGCACGCCACCGAAACCGGCTTCCGCATCGGCAACGATCGGCAGGAAATAATCGGTATAACGCGGATCGTTCGGTTCGATACCGGATGCCCACTGGATCTGATCCGCGCGGCGGAAGGTGTTGTTGATCCGATCGACCACCGCAGGCACCGAGTTCGCAGGATAGAGGGATTGATCCGGATACATGCTTGATGCCAGGTTGGCGTCAGCCGCGACCTGCCAGCCGGAAAGATAGATAGCTTCAATACCCGCTTTCGCCTGCTGCAACGCCTGGCCGCCGGTCAACGCGCCGAGGCTGTTAACGTAGCCTTTCTTCGATTCGCCGTGCAGCAGTCGCCACATTTTCGCCGCGCCCAGTTGCGCCAGCGTGCACTCCGGGTTAACCGAGCCGCGTAATTTCACCACTTCCTCGGCGCTGTAGGGGCGACGAATGCCTTCCCAGCGCGGTTGAGTCCACTCTTTCTGTAATTCTTCAATTTGTTGTGTACGGGTTTTCATATGCAGATGCTCCATATTGTTATGTGGTGATTTACGCTAACAGGCGGTAGCCTGGCAGAGTCAGGAAGTCTATAAGGTCGTCGGAAGTGGTGATCTGCTCCATCAGACGCGCGGCGTCGTCGAAGCGCCCGCTGCTGAAGCGGTGCTCGCCCAGCTCTTCCTGAATCACCAACAACTCTTCGGCCAGCATCTGGCGGAACAGCGCTTTGGTGACGGCTTTGCCGTTGCTCAGGGTTTTCTCATGATGGATCCACTGCCAGATGGAGGTACGCGAGATTTCCGCCGTCGCCGCATCTTCCATCAGGCCGTAGATAGGGACGCAGCCGTTGCCGGAGATCCACGCTTCGATGTACTGCACCGCGACGCGAATATTGGCGCGCATGCCCTCTTCGGTACGTTCACCGTCACAGGGGGCCAGCAGTTGTTCGGCGGTGATCGGCGCGTCGTCGCTGCGGGTCACGAATAACTGATTTTTATGCTCGCCGAGCACATCGTTGAAGACCGCCATCGCGGTGTCCGCCAGCCCCGGATGCGCCACCCATGTGCCGTCGTGGCCGTTATTGGCTTCCAGCGATTTATCCGCTTTGACTTTGTTGAGCACCTGCGTATTTCGCTCGGCGTCTTTGCTCGGGATAAACGCCGCCATGCCGCCCATCGCGAACGCGCCGCGTTTGTGGCAGTTTTTAATCAGCAGGCGTGAATATGCGCTGAGGAACGGTTTGTCCATCGTCACCACCTGGCGGTCAGGCAACACGCGGTCCGGGTGGTTTTTCAGGGTTTTAATGTAGCTGAAGATGTAATCCCAGCGGCCACAGTTCAGGCCGACAATGTGATCGCGCAGCGCGTGCAGGATTTCATCCATCTGGAAGACGGCGGGCAGCGTTTCAATCAACAGAGTGGCTTTGATGGTACCGCGCGGCAGGTCAAAGCGATCTTCCGCATAGCTGAAGACTTCACTCCACCAGGCCGCTTCCTGCCAGGCCTGGGTTTTCGGCAGGTAGAAGTAAGGGCCGCTGCCTTTCTCCAGCAACGCTTTGTAGTTGTGGAAGAAGTAGAGCGCGAAATCAAACAAGCTGCCCGGAATGGCTTCACCGCGCCAGGTAACGTGTTTCTCCGGTAAATGCAGGCCGCGCACGCGGCAAATCAGCAGCGCGGGATTGGGTTTCAACTGGTAGATTTTCCCGGCTTCATTGGTGTAGCTGATGGTGCCGTTCACGGCATCGCGCAGGTTGATTTGCCCATCAATCACTTTGTTCCAGTCCGGCGCCAGCGAATCTTCGAAATCAGCCATAAAGACTTTTACGTTGGCGTTCAGGGCGTTAATCACCATTTTGCGTTCAACCGGGCCGGTGATCTCTACGCGGCGATCCTGTAAGTCTTCCGGGATACCGCGGATTTTCCAGTCACCATTACGAATGGAAGCAGTTTCCGAAATAAAATCAGGCAACTTTCCGTTATCGATATCCTGCTGTTGCTGAATGCGCGCAGCCAGCAGTTTATTGCGCTTCGGCGTAAAGCGCGTCACCAGTTCACTGAGAAATTCAACGGCTTCAGCCGTTAAGATCTGCTGCTCCTGCCCGGTAAAAGGTTCGGTAAATGCCAGTTCATCCGCCGTTGTTGCCTGTTGTGTCATTGTGCTGATCCTCATTATGTATTCCGATCGTTCCCCTGGGGTAAACGGACGATCGCTGCATAGTTTTCATTCAACACTTTTAAGACTATCCAGGATTTAATAAAAATCAAAAACGATTTCCATTTTTAATTTAAATTACATGTAACGTGATGATTAAACTGGAATTAAAATTTCTTAATTGATTGAGGTGCTTTTCGGAAATAAAAAAGGCACCCGAAGGTGCCTGAGGAAGAGTGCTGAAACGCTTTAGGATCGAGAGTCGTAGACGATCAATCCAGCGTTGGATTCATATTCCGCAGATCGTATGGCGTGATCTGGTAGACGTAATAGTTGAGCCAGTTGGCAAACAGCAGATTACCGTGGCTACGCCAGGTGGCGCGCGGTTTGTTCTGCGGGTCGTTTTTCGGGAAGTAATTGTGCGGCACTTCCGGATTGAGACCGGCATCCACGTCACGGAAAAATTCACCTGCCAGCGTATTCGCGTCGTACTCAGGGTGGCCCGTCACAAATGCGATACGCTTGTCTTTGCTGGCAAAGAGATAAGCATCTCCGCCGTCTGTTTCCGCCAGAATATCGAGGTCGGTATAGTCGCGTATCAACGCTGCCGGGAAATCGGCATAGCGTGAGTGTGGGGCGAGGAAACTGTCATCAAACCCGCGCGTAAGCAAGGCGTGTGGCTGAAGAATGTGGTGCTCATAGACGCCAGAGAGTTTGTCGTTGCGGGTCTGTTTGGGGATGCCATACAGAATGTTCAGCGCGGCCTGGACGGCCCAACAGACAAACAGCGTGGAGGTAACGTGATCTTTCGCCCACTCCAGCACCTGCTTTATCTGCGGCCAGTAGGCGACATCGTTAAATTCGACCAGCCCCAACGGCGCACCGGTGACAATCAAGCCATCGAAGTTCTGATCGCGGATCTCGTCAAAATTACAGTAGAAGTTGTTCAGGTGCTCGGCAGGTGTATTGCGTGATTCCCGCGCGTCAATGCGTAACAGCTGGATATCCACCTGCAACGGCGAGTTAGAGAGAAGACGCAGGAACTGGTTTTCCGTTTCGATTTTCTTCGGCATCAGGTTAAGAATCAGGACCTTAAGCGGACGGATTTCCTGACCTGTTGCGCGTGATGCGGTCATAACAAACACATTTTCATCACGCAAGAAATTGACGGCTGGTAGCTCGTCCTGTACCCGAATCGGCATAACCTTGTTACCTCACAACATACGTATAAACGTTTAGACATCCAGATAGCTGACAATAACCAGGAATAGGTGAAATGTCGAGTCTGCATGTGAAAGGTGAGAAAGTTTCACCGACAACATTACCGTAGAATATAAGAATTAATAAAAGGAGTATCTATGGTTATTAGTATTCGCCGTTCACGGCACGATGAAGGGGAAAAACTGGTTGCTGTCTGGTGCCGTTCTGTTGATGCCACGCACCATTTTTTGTCTGCTGAGTATCGGGCTGAGCTGGAGACGCTGGTACGCTCATTTTTACCGGAGGCACCGTTATGGGTTGCAGCCAATGCGCAGGATGAGCCGGTGGGTTTTATGTTGTTGAGCGGGCAGCATATGGATGCATTGTTTGTGGATCCTGATGTGCGTGGGATGGGAGTTGGCCGTTTGTTGGTTGAACATGCGCTTTCTCAGGCACCAGCGTTAACGACCAATGTGAATGAGCAGAACGAGCAGGCGGTTGGGTTTTATAAGAGGATGGGGTTTAGGGTGACAGGACGCAGCGAGGTGGACGATCTCGGGAAGCCGTATCCGTTGTTGAACCTGGCGTATTTGAAGGGGTAGTGCGCGCTGTGTTGCCCGGTGGCGCTTGCGCTTACCGGGCCTACAATGTGCATCGTACCCGTAGGCCGGATAAGGCGCAGCCGCCATCCGGCATTGTTTTTTCGCTCCAGCGCAAAAAGGCCATCCTTTCGGATGGCCTTCTGCTTTATTTGATGCCTGGCAGTTTATGGCGGGCGTCCTGCCCGCCACCCTTCGGGCCGTTGCTTCGCAACGTTCAAATCCGCTCCCGGCGGATTTGTCCTACTCGGGAGAGCGTTCACCGACAAACAACAGATAAAACAAAAGGCCCAGTCTTTCGACTGAGCCTTTCGTTTTATTTGATGCCTGGCAGTTCCCTACTCTCGCATGGGGAGGCCCCACACTACCATCGGCGCTACGGCGTTTCACTTCTGAGTTCGGCATGGGGTCAGGTGGGACCACCGCGCTAGTGCCGCCAGGCAAATTCTGTTTATTAACCCGCTTATCGCCGGTTAATTTAATCTGTCATCAAGCTTACTTATCGATGTCTCTTCGCCAAAACATCTTCGGCGTTGTAAGGTTAAGCCTCACGGTTCATTAGTACTGGTTAGCTCAATGCATCGCTGCACTTACACACCCAGCCTATCAACGTCGTAGTCTTCAACGTTCCTTCAGGACTCTCAGGGAGTCAGGGAGAACTCATCTCGGGGCAAGTTTCGTGCTTAGATGCTTTCAGCACTTATCTCTTCCGCATGTAGCTACCGGGCAATGCCATTGGCATGACAACCCGAACACCAGTGATGCGTCCACTCCGGTCCTCTCGTACTAGGAGCAGCCCCCCTCAATTCTCCAGCGCCCACGGCAGATAGGGACCGAACTGTCTCACGACGTTCTAAACCCAGCTCGCGTACCACTTTAAATGGCGAACAGCCATACCCTTGGGACCTACTTCAGCCCCAGGATGTGATGAGCCGACATCGAGGTGCCAAACACCGCCGTCGATATGAACTCTTGGGCGGTATCAGCCTGTTATCCCCGGAGTACCTTTTATCCGTTGAGCGATGGCCCTTCCATTCAGAACCACCGGATCACTATGACCTGCTTTCGCACCTGCTCGCGCCGTCACGCTCGCAGTCAAGCTAGCTTATGCCATTGCACTAACCTCCTGATGTCCGACCAGGATTAGCTAACCTTCGTGCTCCTCCGTTACTCTTTGGGAGGAGACCGCCCCAGTCAAACTACCCACCAGACACTGTCCGCAACCCGGATCACGGGTCTACGTTAGAACATCAAACATTAAAGGGTGGTATTTCAAGGTTGGCTCCATGCAGACTGGCGTCCACACTTCAAAGCCTCCCACCTATCCTACACATCAAGGCTCAATGTTCAGTGTCAAGCTATAGTAAAGGTTCACGGGGTCTTTCCGTCTTGCCGCGGGTACACTGCATCTTCACAGCGAGTTCAATTTCACTGAGTCTCGGGTGGAGACAGCCTGGCCATCATTACGCCATTCGTGCAGGTCGGAACTTACCCGACAAGGAATTTCGCTACCTTAGGACCGTTATAGTTACGGCCGCCGTTTACCGGGGCTTCGATCAAGAGCTTCGCGTTGCCGCTAACCCCATCAATTAACCTTCCGGCACCGGGCAGGCGTCACACCGTATACGTCCACTTTCGTGTTTGCACAGTGCTGTGTTTTTAATAAACAGTTGCAGCCAGCTGGTATCTTCGACTGATTTCAGCTCCATGAGTAAATCACTTCACCTACATATCAGCGTGCCTTCTCCCGAAGTTACGGCACCATTTTGCCTAGTTCCTTCACCCGAGTTCTCTCAAGCGCCTTGGTATTCTCTACCTGACCACCTGTGTCGGTTTGGGGTACGATTCAATGTTACCTATAGCTTAGAGGCTTTTCCTGGAAGCAGGGCATTTGTTACTTCAGCACCGTAGTGCCTCGTCATCACGTCTCAGTGTTAACAGAAGTCCGGATTTACCTAAACTTCCCACCTACACGCTTAAACCGGGACAACCGTCGCCCGGCCAACATAGCCTTCTCCGTCCCCCCTTCGCAGTAACACCAAGTACAGGAATATTAACCTGTTTCCCATCGACTACGCCTTTCGGCCTCGCCTTAGGGGTCGACTCACCCTGCCCCGATTAACGTTGGACAGGAACCCTTGGTCTTCCGGCGAGCGGGCTTTTCACCCGCTTTATCGTTACTTATGTCAGCATTCGCACTTCTGATACCTCCAGCATGCCTCACGACACACCTTCAACGGCTTACAGAACGCTCCCCTACCCAACAACACATAGTGTCGCTGCCGCAGCTTCGGTGCACAGTTTAGCCCCGTTACATCTTCCGCGCAGGCCGACTCGACCAGTGAGCTATTACGCTTTCTTTAAATGATGGCTGCTTCTAAGCCAACATCCTGGCTGTCTGAGCCTTCCCACATCGTTTCCCACTTAACTGTGACTTTGGGACCTTAGCTGGCGGTCTGGGTTGTTTCCCTCTTCACGACGGACGTTAGCACCCGCCGTGTGTCTCCCGTGATAACATTCTTCGGTATTCGTAGTTTGCATCGGGTTGGTAAGTCGGGATGACCCCCTAGCCGAAACAGTGCTCTACCCCCGAAGATGAATTCACGAGGCGCTACCTAAATAGCTTTCGGGGAGAACCAGCTATCTCCCGGTTTGATTGGCCTTTCACCCCCAGCCACAAGTCATCCGCTAATTTTTCAACATTAGTCGGTTCGGTCCTCCAGTTAGTGTTACCCAACCTTCAACCTGCCCATGGCTAGATCACCGGGTTTCGGGTCTATACCCTGCAACTTAACGCCCAGTTAAGACTCGGTTTCCCTTCGGCTCCCCTATTCGGTTAACCTTGCTACAGAATATAAGTCGCTGACCCATTATACAAAAGGTACGCAGTCACCTAACAAGTAGGCTCCCACTGCTTGTACGTACACGGTTTCAGGTTCTTTTTCACTCCCCTCGCCGGGGTTCTTTTCGCCTTTCCCTCACGGTACTGGTTCACTATCGGTCAGTCAGGAGTATTTAGCCTTGGAGGATGGTCCCCCCATATTCAGACAGGATACCACGTGTCCCGCCCTACTCTTCGAGTTCACAACATGTGCATTTTGGTGTACGGGACTTTCACCCTGTATCGTGCGACTTTCCAGACGCTTCCACTAACACACATGCTGATTCAGACTCTGGGCTGCTCCCCGTTCGCTCGCCGCTACTGGGGGAATCTCGGTTGATTTCTTTTCCTCGGGGTACTTAGATGTTTCAGTTCCCCCGGTTCGCTTCATTACGCTATGTATTCACGTAATGATAGTGTGACGAATCACACTGGGTTTCCCCATTCGGAAATCGCCGGTTATAACGGTTCATATCACCTTACCGACGCTTATCGCAGATTAGCACGTCCTTCATCGCCTCTGACTGCCAGGGCATCCACCGTGTACGCTTAGTCGCTTAACCTCACAACCCGAAGATGTTTCGTAAAACACCATCGTGTTGCGAAAATTTGAGAGACTCGAACACACTTAAATAGTGTGTCGTTTCAATTTTCAGCTTGATCCAGATTTTTAAAGAGCAAATATCTCAAACGTCACCCGAAGATGAGTTTTGAGATATGACGGTCGGCGACTTTCACTCACACATACCAGCAAGTGGCGTCCCCTAGGGGATTCGAACCCCTGTTACCGCCGTGAAAGGGCGGTGTCCTGGGCCTCTAGACGAAGGGGACACTGAAGTCTCAATCGCAAGACGCCTTGCTATTTACTTTTCATCAGACAATCTGTGTGGACACTTCAAGGAACGGTTCTTTAAGGTAAGGAGGTGATCCAACCGCAGGTTCCCCTACGGTTACCTTGTTACGACTTCACCCCAGTCATGAATCACAAAGTGGTAAGCGCCCTCCCGAAGGTTAAGCTACCTACTTCTTTTGCAACCCACTCCCATGGTGTGACGGGCGGTGTGTACAAGGCCCGGGAACGTATTCACCGTAGCATTCTGATCTACGATTACTAGCGATTCCGACTTCATGGAGTCGAGTTGCAGACTCCAATCCGGACTACGACATACTTTATGAGGTCCGCTTGCTCTCGCGAGGTCGCTTCTCTTTGTATATGCCATTGTAGCACGTGTGTAGCCCTACTCGTAAGGGCCATGATGACTTGACGTCATCCCCACCTTCCTCCAGTTTATCACTGGCAGTCTCCTTTGAGTTCCCGGCCTAACCGCTGGCAACAAAGGATAAGGGTTGCGCTCGTTGCGGGACTTAACCCAACATTTCACAACACGAGCTGACGACAGCCATGCAGCACCTGTCTCACGGTTCCCGAAGGCACCAAAGCATCTCTGCTAAGTTCCGTGGATGTCAAGAGTAGGTAAGGTTCTTCGCGTTGCATCGAATTAAACCACATGCTCCACCGCTTGTGCGGGCCCCCGTCAATTCATTTGAGTTTTAACCTTGCGGCCGTACTCCCCAGGCGGTCGACTTAACGCGTTAGCTCCGGAAGCCACGCCTCAAGGGCACAACCTCCAAGTCGACATCGTTTACAGCGTGGACTACCAGGGTATCTAATCCTGTTTGCTCCCCACGCTTTCGCACCTGAGCGTCAGTCTTCGTCCAGGGGGCCGCCTTCGCCACCGGTATTCCTCCAGATCTCTACGCATTTCACCGCTACACCTGGAATTCTACCCCCCTCTACGAGACTCAAGCTTGCCAGTTTCAAATGCAGTTCCCAGGTTGAGCCCGGGGATTTCACATCTGACTTAACAAACCGCCTGCGTGCGCTTTACGCCCAGTAATTCCGATTAACGCTTGCACCCTCCGTATTACCGCGGCTGCTGGCACGGAGTTAGCCGGTGCTTCTTCTGCGAGTAACGTCAATTGCTGTGGTTATTAACCACAACACCTTCCTCCTCGCTGAAAGTACTTTACAACCCGAAGGCCTTCTTCATACACGCGGCATGGCTGCATCAGGCTTGCGCCCATTGTGCAATATTCCCCACTGCTGCCTCCCGTAGGAGTCTGGACCGTGTCTCAGTTCCAGTGTGGCTGGTCATCCTCTCAGACCAGCTAGGGATCGTCGCCTAGGTGAGCCGTTACCCCACCTACTAGCTAATCCCATCTGGGCACATCCGATGGCAAGAGGCCCGAAGGTCCCCCTCTTTGGTCTTGCGACGTTATGCGGTATTAGCTACCGTTTCCAGTAGTTATCCCCCTCCATCAGGCAGTTTCCCAGACATTACTCACCCGTCCGCCACTCGTCAGCAAAGCAGCAAGCTGCTTCCTGTTACCGTTCGACTTGCATGTGTTAGGCCTGCCGCCAGCGTTCAATCTGAGCCATGATCAAACTCTTCAATTTAAGTTTGATGCTCGTGAATTAAACTTCGTAATGAATTACGTGTTCACTCAGAGACTTGGTATTCATTTATCGTCTTGCGACGTTAAGAATCCGTATCATTGAGTGCCCACACAGATTGTCTGATAAATTGTTAAAGAGCAGTTGCGACGCGCTTTAGCGAACTGTCGCGAGGTGGCGTATATTACGCTTTCCTCTTTCAGAGTCAACCCTGATTTTCAGGATTTTTCTCTTCAACCGAAGCGGCTGTTGCCGTGTCAGTGGGAGCGCATTATAGGGAGTTCTCGTGAGGCTGCAACCCTAAATATGCGGTAATTTTACCGACTGCTGAAATCCACAGCAAAACCCCATTTTATACCAACTTAACCACAGAGTTATCCACAACCTGGCAGATCTTTTCTCTCTATAAAGGGTATCGTGAGCGAATAATCCGGATAGCTCGAATGAAAAAGAAAAATTCGCGAGCGTTGCGCAAACGTTTTCGTTACAATGCCACCGCAAAACAAGGATGCCCCGTAAGGGGCGTTAGCTGAGTTTTTCGCGAAAAATTCAGCTAACGCTCTCTGTAATAGTCAAATCCAGGGGATTTACCATGCAACAACGTCGTCCAGTCCGCCGCGCTCTGCTCAGTGTTTCTGACAAAGCCGGTATCGTCGAATTCGCCCAGGCACTTTCCGCACGCGGTGTGGAGCTGCTGTCTACAGGGGGCACTGCCCGTCTGTTAGCAGAAAAAGGTCTGCCGGTAACCGAAGTTTCCGATTACACCGGTTTCCCGGAGATGATGGATGGACGCGTGAAGACCCTGCATCCGAAAGTACATGGTGGCATTCTGGGCCGTCGCGGCCAGGACGATGCCATTATGGAGCAGCACCACATCCAGCCTATCGATATGGTGGTTGTTAACCTGTATCCGTTCGCCCAGACCGTGGCCCGTGAAGGCTGCTCGCTGGAAGATGCGGTTGAAAACATCGATATCGGCGGCCCAACCATGGTGCGCTCCGCCGCCAAGAACCATAAAGATGTCGCAATCGTGGTGAAGAGCAGCGACTACGACGCCATTATTAAAGAGATGGATGCCAACGAAGGATCGCTGACGCTTGCAACCCGTTTCGACCTCGCCATCAAAGCCTTCGAACACACCGCCGCCTACGACAGCATGATTGCCAACTACTTCGGCACCATGGTTCCGGCTTACCACGGTGAAAGCAAAGAAGCCGCCGGTCGCTTCCCGCGTACGCTGAACCTGAACTTCATTAAGAAGCAGGATATGCGCTACGGCGAGAACAGCCACCAGCAGGCTGCCTTCTATATAGAAGAGAATGTGAAAGAAGCGTCCGTTGCCACCGCAACCCAGGTTCAGGGTAAGGCCCTCTCTTATAACAACATCGCCGATACCGATGCGGCGCTGGAGTGCGTGAAAGAGTTCGCCGAGCCGGCATGTGTGATTGTGAAGCACGCCAACCCTTGCGGCGTGGCTATCGGCAATTCCATTCTTGATGCTTACGATCGCGCGTACAAAACCGACCCAACCTCCGCATTCGGCGGCATTATTGCCTTTAACCGCGAGCTGGATGCGGAAACCGCGCAGGCCATCATTTCTCGTCAGTTTGTTGAAGTAATCATTGCGCCGTCCGCCAGCGAAGAAGCCCTGAAAATCACCGCCGCTAAGCAGAACGTTCGCGTTCTGACCTGCGGTCAGTGGGGCGAGCGCGTTCCGGGTCTTGATTTCAAACGCGTTAACGGCGGTCTGCTGGTTCAGGATCGCGATCTGGGGATGGTCGGTGCAGAAGAACTGCGCGTTGTCACCCAACGTCAGCCGAGCGAACAGGAACTGCGTGATGCGCTGTTCTGCTGGAAAGTGGCGAAGTTCGTGAAATCCAACGCTATCGTCTATGCCAAAAACAATATGACCATTGGGATTGGCGCGGGCCAGATGAGCCGCGTGTACTCCGCGAAAATCGCCGGTATTAAAGCCGCCGATGAAGGTCTGGAAGTGAAAGGTTCCTCGATGGCTTCTGACGCGTTCTTCCCGTTCCGCGACGGTATTGATGCCGCTGCCGCTGCGGGCGTGACCTGTGTAATCCAGCCTGGCGGTTCTATCCGTGATGACGAAGTGATTGCCGCTGCCGACGAGCACGGTATTGCGATGCTCTTCACCGACATGCGCCACTTCCGCCATTAATGGAGCGATAGATGAAAGTATTAGTGATTGGTAACGGCGGGCGCGAGCACGCGCTGGCCTGGAAAGCGGCCCAGTCGCCGCTGGTTGAGACTGTTTTTGTTGCTCCGGGTAATGCAGGCACTGCGCTGGAGCCTGCACTGCAAAACGTCGCTATCGGCGTGACCGATATCCCGGCGCTGTTGGATTTCGCACAAAACGAAAAGATTGATCTGACCATCGTCGGCCCGGAAGCGCCGCTGGTGAAAGGCGTGGTCGATACCTTCCGCGCCGCCGGGCTGAAAATCTTCGGCCCAACCGCAGGTGCGGCCCAACTGGAAGGCTCAAAAGCGTTTACCAAAGATTTCCTGGCCCGCCATAAGATCCCTACGGCGGAATACCAGAACTTCACCGAGGTAGAACCTGCGCTGGCGTATCTACGTGAGAAAGGCGCGCCAATCGTCATTAAAGCTGACGGTCTGGCAGCCGGGAAAGGCGTTATCGTGGCGATGACGCTGGAAGAAGCCGAAGCGGCTGTTCACGATATGCTGGCGGGCAACGCTTTCGGCGACGCGGGTCATCGCATCGTTATCGAAGAGTTCCTCGATGGCGAAGAAGCGAGCTTTATCGTGATGGTGGACGGCGAGCATGTGCTGCCGATGGCTACCAGCCAGGATCACAAACGCGTAGGCGATAAAGATACCGGACCAAACACCGGCGGGATGGGCGCTTACTCCCCCGCGCCGGTAGTAACCGATGAAGTTCATCAGCGCACCATGGAACGTATCATCTGGCCAACCGTGAAAGGCATGGCGGCGGAAGGCAACACCTACACCGGTTTTCTCTATGCGGGCCTGATGATCGACAAACAGGGCAATCCGAAGGTTATTGAATTTAACTGCCGCTTTGGCGATCCGGAAACCCAGCCAATCATGCTGCGTATGAAGTCCGATCTGGTTGAGCTCTGCCTGGCGGCCTGTGAAGGCAAACTGGACGAGAAAACGTCAGAGTGGGATGAACGCGCTTCTCTCGGCGTGGTGATGGCTGCGGGTGGATATCCGGGGGATTACCGCAAGGGTGATGTTATTCATGGCCTACCACTGGAAGAAGTCGAAGGCGGGAAAGTGTTCCAGGCGGGTACTACGCTTTCTGCGGATGAGCAGGTACTGACCAACGGCGGGCGCGTACTGTGCGTGACCGCATTGGGTCACACCGTGGCAGAAGCGCAGAAACGTGCCTACGCGCTGATGAGCGATATTCACTGGGATGGCAGTTTCAGCCGCTCGGATATCGGTTACCGAGCAATTGCGCGCGAGCAAGGCGAGTAATTACCCACACCCTCTCCCGCAAGGGAGAGGAACCTCTTCAGGTTCGCTAGAAGCTCTTTTCCACTGGCTGCCAGGTACAGTAGTCCTGGTTAGCCACCAGCAGCAGTTGTGTCCCTTCAGACGACTCCAGCCAGGCAATGCTCACCTCTACCGATGAACAACGCTGGCGATTCTCAACATGCGCCAGCGCGCGGCTATCGAGGTCAGGCTTCACCACCTCGCCTTCGCAGGTCGTTACGCTATGATCCGCATGCCAACGCCCCTGACGCAGCACCACGCGCCCCTGACGCAACGCGTCGCTGGTCTGGTGGATTTGCTCAGCACGGTAGCGATAAAGGGCCACCTGGTCGCTGGAGAGCTGCTGTTTCTGTCCGTCGACTTCCCGCTGCATGAAGCTCAGTTCACCGCGGCTGTCAAAACGGGCACGAATGTGTTCGGAAGGTTTGCTGTAGATATTCAGTTCAATCAGCGACAGCTGATCGCCCTGCCAGCGATATTCGCTGGTTGTAGTGGCCCCATTGTGCCACGGGCTGGAAACAGCCAGAAGATGGGTTTCTCCGCCGGAGTCTTTGCGCCAGATGCGTACAGCCCCCTGGTCGTCGGCATAGCCGCTGGCGGTAAATGGCGGCAACGCGCTGTTATGGCTACAGGCAGACAGCAACAGTACGCCACCCAACGCCGCCACGGAGCACCAGATAGACAAAAGGGGTGAGACCACCCCTTCGCTAAAACTGTTCACTGCCACGCGGTCTTACTTAACTGCGTCTTTCAGTGCTTTGCCAGAAACAAATGCCGGCACGTTAGCTGCGGCGATTTTGATTTCTTTACCGGTCTGCGGGTTGCGGCCAGTACGCTCAGCGCGGTGGTTCACTTTGAAGGTACCGAAACCAACCAGTTGTACAGCATCGCCTTCTTTCAGAGACTCAGTAATAGCAGCCAGAGTGGATTCCAGAGCAGCTTTAGCCTGGGTTTTGGACAGTTCTGCTTTGTCTGCAATTACATCAATCAGTTGAGTCTTGTTCATAAGTTATCCTTACAATGTGTTTATCGCTTGCTAAGCATCGAGTGCGACGAAAATGCCAGAAAAGCACTCTCCTGCATACACGCACCGATAGCCACTTTTTTTCGCCCCCCAAATGTAGACCAGACGGGGGGCGGAAGGGAAGCCTTCAGGCACGACAATTCAGGCGGTAAATCACGTTTTGTTGTCTCATTGCTTAAAATTTATACCAATATTGCTCTCGCCAGCCTCTTTGAGGTCTGCGCGCAGGCCTTTTATCAGTTCAACATCCCGTTCTTCGCTATCGGCTAAAACTCGGAAAATTTCCCACTGAATGTCCCATTCCTGTTCCACTGCCGGGTTCTCTTTAAGCTCTTCATCGGTCATTTCGCGACCAGCCTGAGTCATCTCCAGCATCGCGACGGTGGTAATAGAACTCTTACTCACTTCGATGGCGTGTTCCAGGGTTTCACCGCTCAAACGAGAATGCACCAGTTCGCTCAATGCGACGCAGGCATCGATCGCCGGATAAACGCCGTACATGTCGAAATCGTCCGCCGCCGGGATCGCTTCTTCCAGCTTTTCGAGCTGGCTGTCGAAATTCACTTTGGCATCTTTTACCGTCAGCGTTTCCCAGATGAGATCCAGAATACGACGATAAACGTGCGGGTCGCCAAACTCTGACTCTTTGCAGAACATGGCGTAGTTCGGATACATACGCTCGCACAGGCAGGCCATAAAGGTGACGTGCTGCCAGCTTTCCAGCTTCTCCAGACGCAGGTGAATCGGGTTTTGTAACATGATGAGTTCTCAAATGCGGAAATTAGCCGCAGTTTACCTGAATTGTGGTTATTTTGCTGTAAGGCGCATAAAGGCGGCGCGTTCAGAAGCGACGGCATCCGCCCAGCGTGTTGGCTCCGGCAGACGGTAGCCTTTCATACAGTGTTGCACCCATGAAAGCGCACTGTCAGTGCTCACGCGGTGCCCCGTCGCGATAAACAACGGATTACAGCGCGCTTTACTGCGCCAAACCCACGCCAGCTGTTCGCCTTTATCCATCAGCGGTGATAACGCGCCGGGTTCGCTATCGAGCGGCTCAAACGTGCCGCAGAGGCGCTTTTTCGCCACGCCGATCGTCGGGACGTCCACCAGCAAGCCAAAATGGCTGGCAACGCCAAGACGGCGTGGATGCGAGATACCGTGGCCGTCGACAAACACGAGATCCGGTTTTTGCGACAGCTTTTCCCACACCGCCAGCAGCGCCGGGTATTCACGAAATGACAGGAAGCCGGGAATGTAGGGCATGGTGGTCGCAATGCGCGCCACCTGATACTCCACCAGCTCAAGCGATGGATACTTCAACAGCACCATCGCCGCGCGCGTCACTTCACCGCCCTGCTCAAAACCCACGTCAGCCCCGGCGATCAGCTCCGGCGGATCCTTATCCAGGCGATCCTCACGGATCACCGAAGCAGCGAGTTCGATTTGTTGAGCGCGTAGCGACGCGAGATCCATAATCACTCCTTACTGATGATAAGGCGCAGAGAGGCGATGTACCGCCTCGACAAACGCCCCGGCATGTTCCGGCGGTACATCCTGATGGATGCCGTGACCGAGGTTGAAGACATGGCCTTCACCCTTGCCAAAGCCCGCCAGAATAGACGCCACTTCTTCCTCGATGCGCGCAGGCTGTGCGTAAAGCATAGATGGGTCCATATTGCCCTGCAGCGCCACTTTGTCGCCCACGCGGCGACGCGCATCGGCGATATCGGTGGTCCAGTCGAGACCCAACGCATCACAGCCGGTTTCCGCCATCGCTTCCAGCCACTGCCCGCCGCCTTTGGTGAACAGCGTCACCGGCACGCGGCGACCGTCGTTTTCACGCAGCAGGCCATCGACAATTTTGTGCATGTAATACAGAGAGAACTGCTGATAATCACGACCGGTGAGCACACCGCCCCAGGTGTCGAAAATCATCACCGACTGCGCGCCGGCTTTAATCTGCGCATTCAGATAGAGCGTGACGCTTTTCGCCAGTTTATCGAGCAACAGATGAAGCGTTTGTGGCTCGGCATACATCATCTTTTTAATAACGGTAAACGCTTTGCTGCTACCGCCTTCGACCATGTAGGTCGCCAGCGTCCACGGGCTGCCGGAGAAACCAATCAGCGGCACTTCGCCTTTCAGTTCGCGGCGGATTGTACGCACCGCGTTCATCACATAACCCAGTTCGCCTTCCGGGTCCGGAATCGGCAGCTTATCAACATCTGCTTTGCTGGCGATCGGCGAGGTAAAGCGTGGGCCTTCGCCCGCTTCAAAATAGAGCCCGAGGCCCATTGCATCCGGGATGGTCAGAATATCGGAGAACAGAATGGCCGCATCCAGCGGGTAACGGCGCAGCGGCTGAAGGGTGACTTCGCAAGCCAGCTCGGCGTTTTTGCACAGGGACATAAAATCCCCGGCCTGGGCACGGGTCGCTTTATATTCCGGTAAATAGCGGCCCGCCTGGCGCATCATCCAGACAGGGGTGACATCTACAGGCTGACGCAGCAGCGCACGCAGGTAACGATCGTTTTTCAGTTCGGTCATTTTTCCATTCCTTGAGCTCTTTCACGCCAGTGTAACATGAGTGTCACTCATACTCTGCCCGGCAGAGTGCGACAGTATCTTCAATCAGTCGACGGGCGACGGTTCCCGGCGGCGGCAGTAACGGTAAATCGTCATAGCGATACCAGTTGGCTTCCAGCAGCTCTTTGGGGTCGATCACGATATCGCCGCTGTCATACTCGGCCATAAACGCGGTCATCAACGATTGCGGGAACGGCCATGGTTGAGAGGTGACATAACGCAGATTTTTGATTTTGATACTGCTCTCTTCCATCACTTCGCGCGCAACGGCCTGCTCCAGCGTTTCGCCCACTTCAACGAACCCGGCCAGCACGGTGTGAACGCCGTTGCGATGACGCGTATGCTGTGCCAGCAGAATGGTGTCATCGCGACGAATGGCAACGATGATACAGGGCGCGATCTGCGGATAGTAGCGTTGGCGGCAGTGGTCGCACAGCATCGCCCATTCGGTTTTACTGGGATGCATGGTATGCCCGCAGTAACCGCAGAATTTATGCGAACGATAAAACTCGGCCAGCTGCACGCCGCGCCCGGCAAGTTGAAAAAGCCCCACATCCTGGTCGAGAATTTGCCGCAGCGAGCCCATATCATGACGACGCTGTTGCTGAATCAGCCACACCGGCGAGCCCTGCCATTCACCAATCAGCAGCGCGCGTTGCCCCGCAAGATCGAAATTTCCCGCTTCGCCCCAGGGTAATTCTCCGCCCGGCAGCCATAATTTTTGTTCATGGCTGACAACCCACCAGCCGATGTCTAATTTTTCAATTATACGATCCATATCTATTGCACTACCTTTGCTTCACTGGCATGTTGTTTACATTGTCGTTACATCTTAGTGCGCAGTCTTTAAATCCACTTGTGCGGAGTCAATCACATGTTAAACCAGCTCGAAAGCCTGACGGAGCATGTTGGAGGCAGTAACAAACTGGTCGACCGATGGCTCAACATTCGCAAGCAATTGCTTATCGCATATTCCAACCTGATTGGGATTAAGCCTGGCAAAGAATCGTTTATACGGCTGAATGAAAAAGCACTGGATGATTTTTGTCAGCGACTGGTGGACTACCTCTCCTCCTGCCACTTCAGTATTTATGAACGCATTCTCCATAAATTGGAAGGTGACGCCGCGCTTTTAACCGCCACCAAAATTTGGCCCAAGCTGGAAGCCAACACCCAGTTGATCATGGACGCCTACGATTCCAGCTTGGAGACGGCCATCGATCACGATAATTGCTTTGAATTTCAACAAGCATTGTCGGATATTGGCGAAGCGCTGGAGGCACGTTTCGTGCTCGAAGATAAGCTTATTATGCTCGTGCTGGATGCAATGCATGAGAATGCCGGGATCAAACGTCCCGCTTGAGATTTTACGCATTAACGCGTAGTTTACATTCATCGTCCCATTTATGGGGCTACATCTTGTCGGAGTGCCACGTGTGAAAACACAGGCTGAGACCGTTAATTCGGGATCCGCGGAACCTGATCAGGCTAATACCTGCGAAGGGAACAAGAGTAATTCAGCTTTATGCCTCTGCCCTCACGGGCGCTGTGCATCCATTACTCCATCCGTCGTCTGACAAGCCATATCCTTTTTTATTTGGTATGCGCTATGTCTACAACAAAACTGACTCGCCGCGAACAACGCGAACAGGCTCAACGCTTTATTCATACTCTGGAAGGCACCGCTTTCCCTAACTCGCGCCGTATTTATCTCGCCGGTACACAGCCTGGCGTACGCGTGCCCATGCGCGAAATTCAGCTTAGCCCCACGTTCACTGGCGGCAGCGAGGATAATCCGCAGTACGAAGAGAACGAAGCAATTCCAGTGTATGACACCTCTGGCCCCTATGGCGATCCAGCCGAAAAAATCGATATCCGCCAGGGCCTGGCCAAACTGCGCCAGCCGTGGATTGACGCGCGCGCCGATAGCGAAACCTTAACGGCCCGCAGCTCCGCCTATACTCAGGCCCGCCTTGCGGACGACTTCCTCGACGAACTGCGCTTCAACAGCCTGCTGACGCCAAAACGCGCATTACCCGGCAAACGCGTCACCCAGCTGCACTATGCGCGACAGGGAACCATCACCCCGGAAATGGAATTTATCGCCCTGCGCGAAAACATGGGGCGCGAGCGTATTCGCAGCGAAGTATTGCGCCAGCAGCATCCGGGGCAAAGCTTCGACACACTGCTACCGCAAAACATCACGCCTGAGTTTGTCCGTGCCGAAGTGGCGGCAGGCCGGGCGATTATCCCGGCCAATATAAATCATCCGGAATCGGAACCGATGATCATCGGGCGTAACTTCCTGGTGAAGGTGAACGCCAATATTGGTAACTCCGCAGTGAGCTCCTCGATTGAAGAAGAGGTGGAAAAACTGGTGTGGGCGACGCGCTGGGGCGCCGACACGGTGATGGACCTCTCCACCGGGCGTTACATCCACGAAACCCGCGAGTGGATCCTGCGTAACAGCCCGGTACCGATCGGCACCGTGCCGATCTACCAGGCGCTGGAGAAGGTTAACGGGATCGCCGAGGATCTGAGCTGGGAAGCGTTCCGCGACACGTTGCTGGAACAGGCTGAACAGGGCGTAGACTACTTCACCATCCACGCGGGCGTGCTGCTGCGTTACGTGCCAATGACCGCTAAACGCCTGACCGGTATTGTGTCACGCGGCGGCTCAATCATGGCGAAATGGTGCCTCTCGCATCATCAGGAAAACTTTCTTTATCAGCACTTCCGCGAAATTTGTGAAATCTGCGCCGCCTATGATGTGTCGCTGTCGCTGGGCGACGGCCTGCGTCCTGGCTCGATTCAGGACGCCAACGATGAAGCCCAGTTCGCCGAGCTTCACACGTTGGGCGAGCTGACCAAAATCGCCTGGGAATATGACGTGCAGGTGATGATTGAAGGGCCCGGCCATGTGCCGATGCAGATGATCCGCCGCAATATGACTGAAGAGCTGGAGCACTGCCACGAAGCGCCGTTTTACACACTGGGGCCGCTCACTACCGATATTGCCCCAGGCTACGACCATTTCACCTCCGGGATTGGCGCGGCGATGATTGGCTGGTTCGGCTGCGCGATGCTCTGCTACGTCACGCCAAAAGAGCACCTCGGCTTACCGAATAAAGACGATGTGAAGCAAGGACTTATCACTTACAAGATCGCCGCCCACGCGGCAGACCTGGCAAAAGGTCACCCCGGCGCGCAGATCCGCGATAACGCCATGTCGAAAGCGCGCTTTGAATTCCGCTGGGAAGATCAGTTTAACCTGGCGCTCGACCCCTTCACCGCCCGCGCCTATCACGATGAAACGCTGCCGCAGGAATCGGGCAAAGTTGCCCATTTCTGCTCGATGTGCGGGCCCAAATTCTGCTCCATGAAAATCACCCAGGAAGTGCGCGATTACGCGGCGAAACAGGCCGCAGAGACCGGGATGAACGAGATGTCCGGTCAGTTCCGCGCCCGGGGTGGCGAACTCTATATCCCTCAGGAGAATTTATAATGTACCAGCCTCATTTCCCCCCGGTTCCTTTCCGTTTGGGCCTCTACCCGGTTGTTGATAGCGTGGAGTGGATCGCGCGTTTGCTGGAAGCGGGCGTACGCACCATTCAGTTACGCATTAAGGACAAAAAAGACGACGAGGTAGAGGCCGATGTGGTGGCCGCGATTGAACTCGGGCGCCGCTATAACGCGCGGCTGTTTATCAACGACTACTGGCGTCTGGCGATTAAACACCAGGCTTACGGCGTACACCTGGGGCAGGAAGATTTGGAAACCACCGATCTCGATGCGATTCGCGCGGCCAACTTACGGCTTGGCGTATCAACCCACGATGATATGGAAATTGACGTAGCGCTGGCGGCGCAGCCTTCGTACATCGCGCTGGGTCACGTGTTCCCAACGCAAACCAAGCAGATGCCCTCCGCGCCGCAGGGGCTGGAACAGCTCGCCGCGCATATTAAACGCCTGGACGATTACCCCACCGTCGCCATTGGCGGGATTAGCCTTGAACGCGCTCCGGCCGTGCTGGCGACCGGTGTCGGCAGTATCGCCGTCGTGAGCGCGATTACGCAAGCCGCAGACTGGCGCGATGCCACCGCGAAACTGCTGGCGCTGGCGGGAGTGGGCGATGAATGATCGCGATTTCATGCGCTACAGCCGCCAGATGTTACTGGAGGATATCGCCGTGGAGGGCCAGCAAAAACTGCTCGCCAGCCGGGTGCTTATCGTCGGACTCGGCGGCTTAGGCGCGCCTGCGGCGCTGTATCTTGCCGGTGCGGGTGTCGGCACGCTGGTGCTTGCCGACGATGACGAGGTGCATCTGAGCAATCTGCATCGTCAGATTGCCTTTACCATGCCCGACATCGCGCGCTCAAAAGCAGAGGCAACGCGCGCGCGGTTGG
Organism: Pseudocitrobacter corydidari; assembly: GCF_021172065.1. NCBI lineage: Bacteria > Pseudomonadati > Pseudomonadota > Gammaproteobacteria > Enterobacterales > Enterobacteriaceae > Pseudocitrobacter > Pseudocitrobacter corydidari. The sequence goes on from NZ_CP087880.1 coordinate 3,580,624, forward strand.
CGGCGTTAAACCCGGATATCACTCTTAAAACAATCACCCAGCGGCTGGCGGGCGATGCGCTAAAGCAGGCGGTGCAAAACGCGGACCTGGTGCTTGATTGCACCGATAACATGGCGACGCGTCAGGCGATTAACGCCGCCTGCGTGGCGCTGAAAACGCCGCTGATTACCGCCAGCGCGGTGGGCTTTGGCGGGCAGATGATGGTACTGACGCCGCCGTGGACGCAAGGCTGTTACCGCTGCCTGTGGCCCGATGACGCCGAACCGGAACGCAACTGTCGCACGGCAGGCGTCGTCGGCCCGGTCGTGGGCGTCATGGGCACATTGCAGGCGCTGGAAGCCATCAAGCTGTTGAGCGGGATGCCCACCAGCAATACCTTGCGTCTGTTTGACGCACGCACCCACCAGTGGCGAAACCTGGCGCTGCATCGCGCGGCGGGCTGCCCGGTTTGTGGAGGCCGTCATGCAGATTCAGTTTAATGACGAATCGATGCAGTGTGCGGACGGGCTCTCCGTCAGCGCCCTGCTCACCCAACTGGAACAGTTAAAGCCGGGCGTCGCGCTGGCGCTCAATCAGCAAATCCTTCCGCGCGAGCGTTGGGAACATCACATTGTGCAGGACGGCGATCGGATCCTGCTTTTTCAGGTTATAGCCGGGGGCTGACATGTTACGCATTGCCGATAAAATCTTTGATTCTCATTTGTTTACGGGTACCGGGAAATTTGCATCATCAAAAGTGATGGTCGATGCCATTCGCGCATCGGGCAGTCAGCTTGTCACGCTGGCGATGAAGCGCGTCGATTTACGCCAGAATAACGATGCCATTCTGGAACCGCTGCGCGAAGCGGGCGTCACGCTGCTGCCGAATACCTCCGGCGCGAAAACGGCGGAAGAAGCAGTATTCGCCGCGCAGTTAGCCCGCGAAGCGCTGGGCACAAACTGGCTGAAGCTGGAAATTCACCCTGACGCACGCTGGCTGTTACCCGACCCGATCGAAACCCTGAAAGCCGCTGAACTGCTGGTGAAAGAGGGTTTTGTGGTGCTGCCGTACTGTGGCGCAGATCCGGTATTGTGTAAGCGTCTTGAAGAAGCGGGATGCGCCGCTGTGATGCCGCTGGGGGCGCCGATTGGTTCGAATCAGGGGCTGGAAACCCGCGCGATGTTAGAGATTATTATCGCTCAGGCGAATGTTCCGGTAGTGGTTGATGCGGGCATTGGTGTGCCAAGCCACGCCGCGCAGGCGCTGGAGATGGGCGCCGACGCGGTGCTGGTAAATACCGCCATTGCCGTTGCCGATGATCCGGTGATGATGGCGCACGCGTTTCGTATGGCGGTCGATGCCGGTATTCTGGCACGCCAGGCAGTACCGGGCGCACGCCGCACGCACGCCGTCGCCACCAGCCCGTTAACCGGTTTTCTGGAGGCCAGCGTATGAGCGCCTTTAGCGATCGCTGGCGCGAGCTCAACTGGGACGATCTGCGCCTGAAAATCAGCAGTAAAACCGCGGCCGACGTTGAACGCGCGCTGGCCGCCCGTCATCTGACGCGCGACGATATGATGGCGCTACTCTCTCCCGCCGCCGCCGATTATCTCGAACCACTGGCGCAGCGCGCGCAGCAACTCACCCGTCAACGCTTCGGCAACACCGTCAGTTTTTACGTGCCGCTTTATCTTTCGAACCTCTGCGCCAACGACTGCACTTACTGTGGTTTCTCCATGAGTAATCGCATCAAGCGTAAGACGCTGGACGAAACTGAAATCGCCCGCGAATGTGCCGCCATCCGCGCCATGAATTTCGAGCACCTGCTGCTGGTGACCGGCGAGCATCAGAGTAAAGTCGGGATGGACTATTTTCGCCGCCATCTTCCCGCCATCCGCAGCCAGTTTTCCTCGCTACAAATGGAAGTGCAGCCGCTCTCTACCGAAGAGTACGCGGAACTGAAAACGCTGGGGCTGGATGGGGTGATGGTGTATCAGGAGACTTACCACGAGGCGCAGTACGCCCATCATCATCTGAAAGGCAAAAAGCAGGATTTCTTCTGGCGGCTGGATACACCGGACCGCCTGGGCCAGGCAGGGATTGATAAAATCGGCCTCGGCGCGCTGATTGGCCTGTCGGACAGCTGGCGGGTGGATTGCTTTATGGTGGCCGAGCATTTGCTGTGGCTTCAGCACCACTACTGGCAAAGCCGCTACTCTGTCTCCTTCCCCCGCCTGCGTCCGTGTGCGGGCGGCGTAGAACCCGCGTCCCTGATGGATGAAAAGCAGCTGGTACAGGTGATTTGCGCGTTTCGCCTTTTCTCACCGGAAATTGAGCTGTCGCTCTCCACCCGCGAATCGCCATGGTTCCGCGACAACGTGATCCCGCTGGCAATCAACAACGTGAGCGCCTTTTCTAAAACGCAGCCCGGCGGATACGCTGACGATCATCCGGAACTGGAGCAATTTGCCCCGCACGATGCCCGCCGACCGGAAGCGGTGGCGGATGCCTTGCGCGAGCGTGGTTTACAGCCGGTGTGGAAAGACTGGGACGGCTGGCTGGGACGCGTCTCGCAACCCTGAAGAGAGCGATGTAAGGGCATGATTTTGTCTGCGAAGAGACTCGCAGCGCAGCACATTGCGCGTTGTTGAAAAGCACGTGGCGGAATACGCTAGCCCTCGTCAGCAGGATGTTGACCAGGGCGGCTCTTCCTTCCTCTACCGCCCTGCCTCTCTTACGCTTTTAAGATAATCGGCAACTATTTTTGCGTCTCTGATTTGATTACCCTATAAACAATAAGGAAAGCATAACTTTTATATATCGCCGCACAACACCTCCTGGCCCCTTATACTTTTGCCATTCACCTTCTGGAACGAAGAAAACGTTATGAGTACTCATAGCAGGAAACTGTCGTTTACCACGCCGATAATCATCAGTTTCGCCGGTATCCTTTTGAGCTTCCTGGTTATTGCCACCCTGGTGATGCTCAATCAGCGTAAAGATATCATTGAGGATTACCACCATATCAACCGTAACTTCACCCACAACATGGCGGTGAATTACATGGAATCGATCCTGCGCGAAGATGATTATATTTTAAGCCGCGCGACAACCTTTCTATCGAACAATGAACAGCTGGATAACGTCGTTAATCGCGATCCGGAGAAAGGCACCGAGCTGATGATGCACCTGCTGGCGCTGATGCCGACGGTAACGTCCATCTCTGTCGCCGACCCTAATGGGAATTATTTGCGCGTCCCACAGGTGATGGCGACGTCCGACAGTGGGGAGTTCAATGCCACAACGCGTCCCTGGTTCCGGGCGCAGGGTGACTCTGGGTTATTTGCGCGCTATACGCAGCCTTATACGGACTACTTTACCCGCGAAACCACCATCACTATGGCCAAGCCTGTCGTTTCTCCGGATGGGAAATTGAAAGGAACGCTGGCATTTCACCTGGATTTGCCGTCAATGAGTTATACCCTGCGACAAATGCAATCACCGGTCAGCGGGGAATTTTTTGTGGTTAACCGCGACGGTAAGGCCGTGCTTCACCCGGATACCACCCGCCTGTTCAGTAATATGGTGCCTGAAAAGCTGATGGACCAAATGACCAATGCGGAAGGGGAAATCCACGACGGTAAGAGTAAAACCTGGCTCTACTATTACTCGTTCACCAATCCCGACTGGTTCGTCATTTATAAAGTCTCCGACCATACGCTCGCCGACCTCGCCCATCACGAGACAGTGATTGTGGCCTGGGGATTTGCCGTCGCCGCCTTTGTCATCATCGTCTTTGCCCTCTATTTGCGCCACGCCTCGCGTACCGTGCTGATGAACATCATCAATGCTATCAAAACGGGCGACGTTAACCGCGCGCCGAAGCTTGAAGCGATGTTAAGCAAAGCCATTGAAACCAACAAAGAACGCGAAATTGCCTACGTCCGCCAGGCCACAATCGATGCCCTGACCGGCTGTAAAAACCGTCGCGCCTTCGACAGCGATATCGCCGCGCTGATGAACGATCATCAACCTTTCGCACTGGCGCTGGTAGATATCGATAACTTCAAGTCGATCAATGATACCTGGGGCCACCTGAACGGCGATATCGTACTGCGTAACGTCGCACGCGAAGGGATACAAATTCTGCAACCGCATGAGATTTCGATTTATCGCTATGGCGGCGAAGAGTTTGCCGTAATTTTCCCGGCAACGTATATCGATTCTGCCCGTACCCTGCTGGAAAACTGGCGTGAGAAAGTCGCGCAACGCACGTGGCGTGAAGAGGGGCTCACCGTGACCTTCAGCGGCGGACTGGGCGAATGGAATATGGAATCGCTGGAACAGCTGATTGTTAGCGTTGATGAAGCGCTTTATAAAGCAAAACAGCAGGGGAAAAACAGGATTTTGCGCACGACTGCTGCATGATTCTCTGTTCAGTTATTGTAGTGGCCGGTTGTATTGTGCCACTACAGTAGTTGTCCCGGCGGGGGGGGGATGTGCTATTGCCGAAGCTGCGCATGATTGTTAATGTCGTAATTATATGTACCCACTAACTCACGCTGTATTATCTTTTTTCCTTTAATAGATTTCCTACCGTAATGGAATTGGAAGTCGACGGGTTAATGCAAAACGTTCCATTTTGAATTTTATCCCCACCAACTAGATCGACTGCTGATATAGCGAAACCCTCAGCAGAAGCGGCCATCATAGAAGACGCTGCTCCAAGGACAACTCCCCACGCCATTCCGTTGTACCTTCGCTGTTTATGTCTCTATGTGTTTTTATTAGATTTCTTTATGATTAAATTTATAATTTCTTTTCGGTTATTTCTTTTTGCTATATCAAGCGGCTTTTCTCCTGATTCATTTTTTATATCTACATTTACGTTATGATTTAATAGCAGTTTAATTGACTCCATTTGATCGAATAGCACTGCATGATGCAATGGAGTATTACCCAAATCGCCAACTGAGTTTACATCGGATCCTAATAAAATTAATTTATTCATATCTTCTGTACTTCCTTGCCATGCGGCAATATGCAGCATGGTATCACCAGATAACCCATGCTGATTTACATCTATTATTTGCACATCCCAAAATTCACTGCTTTTTTGATATTTCTCAAAAATTTCTTTCGAGTTAATATCAGATGCTTTTTTCTTGATAGACATTAACTCTTGAAATGTTTTCCCACCCATTACATTACCTCTTTAGTTAAGTTTGTTCGATTTATCTATACAGGTTTTATTATATTCTCCCTTGAAATTGTTTATCCGATTCTCCCAAGAGGAAATTTTATCATCATGACGACCAGGAAACCATTTATAATCCCAGTCATTATATAAATCAATACATTTCTGAGCATGGTTAATTGTATCAGATAAAAATGCACAACGATTCTCATAACGCTTTCTGAATGGATCTGGCTGCTTATTATCACAAAAGGTTTTCGCCTTCTTATATTCTCGATCCTTCTGCAATTCTGCTTCATTCCTCGCATCTTCCTGAGTATTCGGACGATTATCAGTCTGTCGAGATTGTAGAGCCTGAATTGTTGAACCCGCCCCTAAAAGAAAAGAAAGAAATATTCCACCTTCAATTATACAAAGATCCTCCACACACAAACCTAATGAGTCTGTATATTTAATCGGATTCAACGGATAACTATAAAAATTCCATCCACCTTTCAGCCCTATCGGATCCTGTGTGATATATCTTCCCAACAACGGGTCATAGTACCGGTTCCGGTTATAGCACAGTCCCGACTCCTCATCGTGCTGCTGGCCCGGCAGGCGGTATGGCTGGAACAGATGATGCGGGTTCTCCTCATTCAGCTGGTTGCCCCATTCATCATACTCCCCGCGCCACACCGTATTACCGTCTTCGCTGATGAGCGCCAGCGGCAGTCCACGGTGGTCGCAGTGATAAAGATGAACGTTTCGCACTGGTGTATATTCCGGCTCCATCTGTCTGGCCAGTTGCTCCACCGTCAGCCCGCACTGTGCCAGCCACGCATGGCTTTCACTGCTCACGCGGTCTGCCCGGATTTCCTCCTCCAGCGTGTCCAGCAGCCGCACCAGTTCAGCCGGGAACACCACACCGTGGCCGTCCTCGCTCCCTTCCTGCTGTAACTTCTCCGCCAGGCTGCGGCGCTGCGCTTTATGCAGCTCACCATTCTCTGTTTCAATTCTGATGAGCGGCGTGAAGCTCCCCGGCTGGGAGACCGCCTTTCCCCACGCATCGTACTGTGTCTCGCTCCGGTTGCCGTCCGGAGAAATGACCGCTGTCAGGTCGCCTGCGGCGTTGTATTCGTAACGGGTTTCATGGCCCTGCGTATCCTTTGTCGAGATTAACCGCCCACGGTTGTCTTAAGTAGTCGGGGTTGTTTGGAACCGACGTCCGACAGCAGATCTTGGTGGGTCTGCCACCACCTCTTCAAAAGCTTATGCTTATTACATACAAAATGTATTATTTTGCATCTTTGCATCTGCGGCATGAATTATTATTTTCCTGCACCGCAATTTCACACCACTCTGTTCTGCGTCACGACTGAGCGCAATATTAATAGAAGTCATGGAGATGTCTTTTATTTATTTTCCTTAGCTGCCAGGTTTGGTATTTTTTTTGTTAATATCTGAAGTATCTCATTAGTTACATTTGAATTATAAAAGTACTCATCCCTTAGAATGTCTGATATATGCTGCAACACCGCCAAATCATCACTACTTTCAACCAATGCCTTCATGTATTCCATTAATTCCACTGAGCTAAATATGCGCATCAACAACTCATCTAATTCAAAACTACATCTCTCACACAAATTTGTAAAATGAGATTTTATCACGCGACCAATAACATTTTTCTGCTCACAATTAAAATCAACAATGCTAATTGAACGAACAAACTCAAAGAAATTATTTTGTTTTGTAATCCTCTCACTAGAAAGCATAGAACTAATAAAATCAACTTCATCATCTGAAACAATCAACTTGACCGGATACATTCTTGATAATATAAAAAGAGCCCTTCTTAGATTATTATCATCAAGGCTCTCAAAATACAACTTTAAATCCCCACCAATACTCCCCCCCTGTAAAATCATTTCAATTTCATTTTTTAACAAAATATCTTTTCCGCTCATACACGACCTCGTTCAATTAGAAATCAAGAATAATCTGTTACTTCATTATGGAACAGCAAGGCTAGCCGCACCAGCCACTGGGGTGGCCACAACAGAGACAAGAGCAGCTCTGACTATTTTGTACCCAACATAAAGGCCAACAGCAACTGCTCCTGTTTTTGCTACATTTTCAACGGACTTATTCTCCTTTTCCTCTGTAGCCGGGCAGTTAGTTGGAGAAGCCGGTGGGTTGCCACCACATCCATTATCATGCCATTCTTTCCAAGCATTATCTAAATTACGTAGCGCAATTGTTATCAATATTTCATGACCTTGCACGGTATCTCTTAATGCAGAACCAGGCCATGCCTTGTAAGGCAATCCACGAGGATCATTCTTCAAATCTGGATAGCGTTTATCCCAAATTTCTTTCTGCAAGTTTTCAATTCTTCTTTCAATCGATGCACATTTTTCAGCATTCAACCCCATCGGGTCTACAAATAACACTGGATTTAATGGATATTGATATAAGTTCCATCCACCCGCCAGCCCTGTCGGGTCCTGGGTGATATACATCCCCTGTATCGGGTCATAGTACCGATGACGGTTGTAGTACAGCCCTGACTCCTCATCATGCTGCTGTCCCGGCAGACGGTACGGCTGATACAGGTGATGCGGGTTCTCCTGGTTCAGCTGGTTGCCCCATTCATCGTATTCTGCACTCCACACCGTATTGCCGTCTTCGCTGATGAGCGCCAGCGGCAGTCCACGGTGGTCGCAGTGATACAGATGAACGTTTCGCACGGGTGTATATTCCGGCTCCATCTGTCTGGCCAGTTGCTCCACCGTCAGCCCGCACTGTGCCAGCCACTGGCGGCTTTCGTGACTCACGCGGTCTGCCCGGATTTCCTCCTCCAGCCTGTCCAGCAGCCGCACCAGTTCAGCCGGGAAGACCACGCCGTGACCGTCCTCGCTGCCTTCCTGCTGGAGCTTCTCCGCCAGGCTGCGGCGCTGCGCTTTATGCAGCTCACCATTCTCTGTTTCGATACGGATGAGCGGTGTGAAGCTCCCCGGCTGGTAGACAGTCTGGATACGTGTGGTGTCGGTCTGTATCGTCGTCAGGCGGTCGCCGTCCCAGCCGTACCACGTCACCTCCGGTTTACGCGACAGTGACATCCACCCCGTCAGGTCACGCTCTCGCCGCCACACCCGTTTGCCTGTCCGGCGGCCCAGCGGGTCATAGAGGTAGCGGCTCTCGACCTGCGGCTCGCCGTGCTGTATCCGCGTGTAGAACACCAGGCGGTGCTGACTGTCGTAGTGGTAGTGATGGGTCCGCTCGTCGTACATCCGGATAACCCCTGCCGGGTCTTGCCCTACGGCCACATACTGAATTTCTGGCTTGTGGTTGGTCTTTTAGGACTTTCGGTGCCTAAAATATCCGGTCCAGATGCAAAAAAACTCTGACATTGTGGACAATGCATGACAGATTGCTGATAGCTATTCTTAAATTTGTAACCCTCATAATTAAATTCACTTGCAGATCGCCCACAGCATGAACATGTTTTCTGAACTATTTCTGGCTCATCCATGTAAGGAAAAATAATGCCGCTTAATGATCTAAAAATTAATTCAACCGGATGAACATCCATATTATCAATTCCATTGAATGCTTATTGCAAAAAAGCTTTAGTTAGCAATATTTATTCAAGATTAGTTTTTTATAAAATGTTTATCTTTATCATTTTACTCCTTACCAATAACTTTCCTTTTCCAAAATATCGCTTCACGCATACCATATACCCCACCCAGAAGAAAACCTTTTTTAAGAGAGATAATAAAATCGCCATAAAAATCAAAATCAAATACCCCGGACTTAAATCCAAGATAAACAGCAATCCCAAGTAGACCTATATATATAGCAAACGCACATCCAAAACAGCACTTGAGCATTGAAATAAAAATAAATTTATATACATTTTTTTTGGCATTCATTCTATTTTTACTCACTAAGTTTTTCATTGGTTTTACTTGTTGTGACCTCTGTTACAACAGCGCCAACTCCCGTGGCAACGTTACTGCCCCCGCCCCCTTCATTGTACCAAAACCTGTTATTGTGCCTATAATTGTCGAAACGACACCTTCATTTGTTTGTGTTGTTCCTTTTAGCAAATTACTGGCAGAGTACCCCGCAACATTGATTCCTATCGTTGCCATCAAACTACGACCTTCAGTTAGAATCCCCGCATTCGTTGCTACATACACATCGCTGAAACTGAAATCTCCACCATTAAATATCTGATTTAATGCCTTAGCTCCACCAGTTAAAGAACCAGATACAGCATATGATGCCGAGGGGCATACCGATATAGATGCTAAGGTGGCAGAACCATAAACCAAGCCTTCCACATATTGCTTTGCCTGTTTTGGCAAATCTCCTTCTGCCAAATGTTCTAATGAAGCAGAAATCTCTTCGGGGGATGCTCCTTGTTCGGCCATCGACATAGCTAACGATCTTGCTGATTGCATGTAATTGCTAAATCCCGAACCAAATCCCGATAATCCAGACAATCCCAATGGATCTGCATATCCAACAGGATTTGAAGGATATTGATATAAATTCATCCCCCCTTTCAGCCCAATAGGATCCTGTGTGATATACCTTCCCAACAACGGGTCATAGTACCGGTTCCGGTTATAGTACATTCTCGACTCCTCATCATCTTAGAATAGGTGATACCGCCCGGACACACCGAACACGCCACGCCGGTCGGCACGCCTATCAGCCCCCCAGATGAACCCTGGACTATCGGGCCGCCCTCCTGGGTCATGTCCCCCTGGCGCGCCGCTGGTTTTTCGGTCATGTTTTATTTCCTCTTACTTTTCCGGTGAGAGTTTATTTTAATCTGGGGGAATATTTACTTTCAGATAAGAATTCACATTAAACAGGTAATATTTTAATTAATGCGTGACTGAATATGTATTATATTCGTTATACTTTAAGTTGCATGTGCTGCGACTTGAATTATTTAGAGTATACACAATGCCAGATATTGCAAAAGACCACTATAGTTCTGTGTAAAAATCTCTAGCTGTTCATTTCATTTGTTATCTCAGAGGCAGATCGCATCCTCAATAAATAACTAATTACAACATGGACATTCATTAACCGGGACATGGTATTTTCTAAATTACTTAATTCTTTTTTCAATAGGTATAGAATCAGAATCACCAACTTTATACACCTTCTCATCACTAATATATAATGATGCTTTGGCTGCATAAAATTCAATATATCCAACATTATTGCAAAAAATTATACTGTAATGTGATTTGCTATTCTTAATGAATTTCTTATTTATTTCCAAGATGTATAAACAATCCGCATTAAAATAGCCTTCCGATTCAGTATCGGAAGACAATTGAATATTAAAGCTACTGACGCATTCAAAAATTATCTTTGCAGGGCATATGTGAAACACGATTCCATCTCCGATGGATGAATCAACATTCATAACATAATCAATATCAAGTTCAAGATAATCTTTAATTAAGAACTGCCTCCCATCGAAATTGAAGTTAATTGCCCACATTTTATTATCATGTATTTGATCTATAAAATCTTTCTCAACTAGTTTTTTCATATTAACATCGCCACATAAAACATATTTATCTACTATAGATTATACTCACCGAATATTAAATGGCGAGAGAAAATTTAATATTCATTACATCTACACTCACCACTGCACATACAACCAGCATAATAGAAATATAAGAATCCATTATGATTTTAAAGTATAGATTGATAATTTATGGTGGCGCAACTCCACAGCCACCAAATGCATGTTTTTGAAGTTTACATGTGCAATCAGGATAAGGCATTTGGTTATGTGTCTGATAATGCCAATGCACTTTCGAACCAGTTCTCTGTAAGCATTCAGCATGATTATGATCATAATGTGTTGTTTTATTGAATTTCTCTCCCACTGGCGGGTCACAAGGAGGGCATTGACCTGCTGTATTACACGCAGGCAAGCTAGTAGTCGTTGCTGTACTAGTCTTATTACCTGATTGTTGTGCCTGCGTCGCATAATACGAAGATCCCATTCCCCAAAGAATAGATAAACCTATAGCACTCTCCATTATACACAGATCTTCCAGACACAAACCTAATGGATCTATACCTGATAATGGATTTAACGGATAAGTGTAAAGGTTTATCCCTCCATTCAGCCCAATGGGATCCTGGGTGATATACCGCCCCTGCAACGGGTCATAGTATCGATTCCGGTTATAGCACAGCCCCGACTCTTCATCGTACTGCTGTCCCGGCAGACGGTATGGCTGATACAGATGATGCGGGTTCTCCTGGTTCAGCTGGTTGCCCCATTCATCGTATTCTGCACTCCACACCGTATTGCCATCTTCGCTGATGAGCGCCAGCGGCAGTCCACGGTGGTCGCAGTGATACAGATGCAGTGAGCGTGCCGGTGTGTACTCCGGCTCTACCTGTCTGGCCAGTTGCTCCACCGTCAGCCCGCACTGTGCCAGCCACTGGCGGCTTTCGTGACTCACGCGGTCTGCCCGGATTTCCTCCTCCAGCCTGTCCAGCAGCCGCACCAGTTCAGCCGGGAAGACCACGCCGTGACCGTCCTCGCTGCCTTCCTGCTGGAGCTTCTCCGCCAGGCTGCGGCGCTGCGCTTTATGCAGCTCACCATTCTCTGTTTCGATACGGATGAGCGGTGTGAAGCTCCCCGGCTGGTAGACAGTCTGGATACGTGTGGTGTCGGTCTGTATCGTCGTCAGGCGGTCGCCGTCCCAGCCGTACCATGTCACCTCCGGTTTACGCGACAGTGACATCCACCCCGTCAGGTCACGCTCGCGACGCCACACCCGTTTCCCTGTCCGGCGGCCCAGCGGGTCGTAGAGGTAGCGGCTCTCGACCAGTGGCTCGCCATGCTGTATCCGCGTACAGAACACCAGGCGGTGCTGATTATCATAATGGTAGTGGTGCGTCCGCTCGTCGTACATCCGGATAACCCCTTCCGGGATGCGGTCCGTCTTCTCCGTCAGCCTGCCGTACTCATCGTAGCGATAGACATAGTGCGCATCTTCCGCGATGCGGTTATCCGGCCACGCCCTGAGCGTGCTGTCAGGATGCAGCTCCGGGTCGGGCAGCCGGTTGCCCGCAGGGTCGGTGGCATACGGGATGCAGATGTCCAGGTCTGATGTGGTCGTGCGTACGCTCGCCAGTCTGCCCGTGACGCTGTAGCCGTATTCCCGCGTCTGTCGCGGGCCGCTGATGCGCACCAGGTCGCCATTGTCATTCCAGCTGTAGTCACGGTCATACACCAGGCTGTTCAGGCGCTGGCTCTGTAACTGACCTGCCGGGTTGTAGGTGCTGCTCAGTTCATATGCGTTATCGCCGAAGCTGCGCACCGTCTCGCGGTGCAGCCTGTCGCGCGTGAATTCCAGCAGCGGCGTTCCGCCCAGCTTCATTCCCGCCAGATAACCGCTGCCATACGTCAGCCACTCCACCGGCGGCAGGCTGTCCGGCGTGACGCGGTTTGTCAGCCCCTGCTCGTTGTATGCGTGTTTCGTCTCATGCTGCCACAGCAGTTCCCCCGTCTCAGGGTTATGCACCGTCTGGCGCTCGCCGGTGAGGCGGCCTTTATCATCATAGCCATAGTGGACGGCAACACGGTGGCCTTCGCTCAGATGGCTGATTTCTGTCAGCCAGCCGTGGCTGTCATACTGCCACTGTTCTGCCGGTTCACCGTTCACCGTGCGGTGCGTGATACGGTCCGATTCATCGTAGTACCAGAGGGTGATGAGTTCCTCATCCTCGCTCTGCGTGAGTTTTCCGGTCAGGTCATAACGGTAACGTTGTGTCCGTCCGTCAAAGCCGCTCTGCTGTACCAGGCGGTCCAGCGCATCGTAACCGAAGTCGCTGTGACTGCCGTTCTCGTTGGTGAGCGTGGTGACGCGTCCGGCAATGTCGTACTCCATGCTGCGCGTCAGCCCGCCCCGCGTGGTGCTGACCGCCTTTCCCCACGCATCGTACTGTGTCTCGCTCCGGTTGCCGTCCGGAGAAATGACCGCTGTCAGGTCGCCTGCGGCGTTGTATTCGTAACGGGTTTCCTGACCCTGGACATCTCTGTCCGAGATGACGCGCCCACGGTTGTCGTATGCGCGATACTGGCTCAGTCCTAACTCGCGGTGCACCGCCGTCATCTGGCCGAAGCGGTCATATTCATAGCGGGTCTGGTAGCCCGAGCAGTCGGTGAACGCCAGCAACTGCCCGTAGCGGCTCCAGGTCATCTGCCGGACGCTGCCCGTTGCGTCCGCTGTTGCGGTCGGTAATTCACTGTGTGGATTATCATAGCTGTAGCGGGTGACATCGCCGTTGCGGGCGGTTTCCTGCATCATCCGCCCGTACTCATCATATTTCCGGCGTATTTCCAGTCCGTCGGGCCCGGTGGCTGAGGTTAACTGGTTCTGGTCGTCGTAACAGAATGTCGACTCCCTGCCGTCCGGTGTGGTGATGCACGTGACGAGCCCCGTCACCACACTGGAGTGGTATTCTGTTATCCGGCCTGCCGCATCCGTCTGTGACTGAAGGCGACCCACAGCGTCAAACCGATTCTGGATAATGCTGCCGTCAGCCTGCTCTTTTTTCACCACCCGCTTCAGCCCGGCTTCGTCCTGCGTATGCAGTACCTCACGCCGGTTCAGGCTGTCGGTGATGGTGATACGGTTTTTCTCATACTGATAGGTGTAGCTTAAGCCTGCCGGATTACGTTGTTCCGTCACGCGCCCGATGTCATCGTAGCGGTAGCGCATCTCCGGTCTGCCCGCGTAACGGTGCGCCACCATCCGGCCCCGGTATTTATCATCGTAAGTAAAGCTGCGAATCTGCGTGCCGCTGCGGTCACAGACGGCAGCCAGTTCACCGCGTGGCGTCCAGTCGTATCGCACCAGCGGCGCGGCGGGTAAATTCTCCGGATATTCCGGGTCATGTATCAGCCACACCGACGAAAGGCGAATGCCGTTATCCCGGCCATATTCCGTGTAGCCAGGCAGCGAATCCGGAATATCCGGCTGTTTTGCTCCAGCAACAATTGCCTGCTGCCGGGCCTCTTCTGCCCGCTGTGCCTGGGTGGTCAGCACCAGCCGGAACTGACGGCCTGCGCCATCAGTCACACCGGTGATTTCCCCGGCAAACTGACCTGCCGCCTCACGGTGGAAAGTCTGCGTGCGCCCGAAACGGTCCACCAGACCGGTCAGCACCCGGTACGGCGGCAACGGGGCAGGCAGCACCTCATCCACGCCCGGCACCCGCTCACTCCAGCCGAGAATCCACCACGGCCCCAGTGGGCTGTTGGTCGCCAGATAAATATGCGGACTGGTTCGAATATATTCCGGTAGTGCCTGCCAGAGCGGGGCAAGCCGGTGGTTTTTATCCAGTTTCAGCACACCGCCGCGTACCAGCCAGAATGATTCACTGCGGCTGTAGCCGTCTTCTCCGGGAAACAGGTGCTCAAAATGAATGCTTCTGCCGCCGTTATCATTGAGTATCAGTTCGTTATCGCGTATCTGTAAGCGGGTATCCGCCGGCATTTTCCAGCCAGGGCCGAAGATACCGACGGGAGAGGGTGTTTTTGTCTGGTAGCTGCTGTAGGTACGGGAGAGGATGAAAGGCAACGGGCCGGGCAGCGCAAAATCGGTTTCGCCGGGCTGTACTTTTGCGCCCAGCAGCGGATTCACCGGGTTACCGGATGTGTATCCGCCGGGGCATACCGAGCAGGCCACGCCGGTGGGTGCGCCTATACGTACGCCTGCCGACCCCTGAACAATCAGGCCGCCGTACCGGGTCATATCGCCCTGACGCGCCGCGGGTTTTCCGCTCATGATACGAACTCCCTGTATTGCACAACATCCAGCTGTCAGAAATACCGCTGACAACCTCCCTGATGCTGCACTTTAAAGGTAACAGGAGGGTAAAAATGAGAGAGGAAAGCAAGAATGGCATACTTTAGGAATACATTTATATTCCTGAAAAAAATGCAGTTATTGCATTCATAACACAGGCAGGTAGATAAATGACACATTCCCTATCAGGGGAGAAAATTGCCGATTTATGGTTGTCTTCATTTCACTTAACTCGCAAAAATGTAACCGGTTTCAGTTTTTTCAGCCTTTCTTTGTGATGGCTTACACACAATCGCCGCAAAGCAGTTGTTGAACCCTCTCTCCCGCGATAAAGATGTGACATCAAGGAACATGAGGGCGAATTATGAAGAACATCGTTTTATGCTGTGCTGCAGGTATGTCCACCAGTATGCTGGTTCAACGTATGAAAGACGCAGCTCAGAAGAAAGGTATTGAGGTTTCCATCAAGGCCGTGCCGGTCGCGGAGTTTAAAGACAATCTCAATGAAGCCGACATCATCCTGCTTGGCCCACAGGTCAAGTATGAGCAAGCTAAGCTGCAGGCGCAGGCCGATCCGCTGGGCAAAAAAGTGGCGGTTATCGACATGATGGATTACGGCATGATGAAAGGTGATGCCGTTCTGGAAAAAGCCCTCAAACTGATGGAGTAAGTTGGCATGGAAGATTTGGAAACCACCATTATGGAGCTGCTGGTGAACGCTGGCGCTGCGCGTAGTGCTGCATTAACCGCGTTGCAGCTGGCGCGTAAAGGCGATTTCACCGGTTCAGAAAAAGCGATGGCGGAGTCACACGACTACGTGAAGCACGCACACACCATTCAGACCCAGCTTATTGGTCTGGATGAAGGCACCGGTAAATTGCCGGTTAACCTGATTACCGTTCACTCTCAGGACCATCTGATGAACGCGATGGTGATTCAGGATTTAGCGACGGATATGATCGAACTCTATCGTCGCACCGCGTAACCCAACCTATTAAAGCAGGTGCCGTAGGGCACCTGCTTTTTTATTACAGAAAACCGTACAGCCCGGCAAATACCCAACCAAATACGCACGAGACACTCACACCAATCAAGCCCGGCAGAATAAAGCTGTGGTTAATCACGAAACGACCAATGTGCGTGGTGCCTGAACGGTCAAACTGAATCGCCGCCAGGTCGCTGGGATAGGTTGGCAGAATATAGTAACCGTAGCAGGCAGGCGCTGATGCCACGATATACGCGGGATCCACGCCAATCGCCAGCGCGACCGGAACGATCGCTGCCAGCGCTGCCGCCTGTGAGTTCACGAATTTCGAGACCAGCAGCAGTACAATCGCATAGGCCCACGGATACTCCTTCACCATTTCGCCTAACACGCCTTTAATTTCAGACATGTGCGCGCCGAACATGGTTTCCGCCATCCAGGCGATGCCGTACACCGCAACAATCGCAATCATGCCCGAACGGAACACTTCGTTTTTAGAAATCGACGCCGGGTTAGTTTTGGTGATGATGATGATCAGCGCGCCGGAGAGCAGCATAAACATCTGGATGACCAGCACCATCGACAACGGCTTGCCATCAAAGGCCGGACGCAGTTCAGAGAATGCTCCCAGTAGTGCCACAACGGCAATGGATGCCAGGAAGATCCACATCGCCACCCAGTTACTGGTGGGCAGTTTTTTATCTAAAAGCGTCGCCGTATCACCATACACATAGTGACGGTTTTCCGGTACAGCAATAAATTCCTGGAAGGTCTGGTCTTTATCTAAATCCTTTCCGCGGAACCAGCTGAAAATACCAATCGCCAGAATGCCGAGTAGCGTTGAGGGGATAGTAATGGATAAGAGATCGAGGAATTCGAGATGCTTGCCGTTGAAGGTGAAATTACCGAGCATCGCCACTAATGACACCACGGCAACCGAGACCGGGCTGGCAATAATGCCCATCTGCGCGCCGATAGAACTCGCCGCCATAGGACGTTCAGGCCGGATATTATTTTTGATCGCCACATCGTAGATAATCGGCAAAATGGTATACACCACATGCCCGGTACCGCAGAGAATGGTTAGCGTGCAGGTCACGAAAGGCGCAACAATAGAGACATACTTCGGATTGCGCCGCAGCAGCTTTTCAGCAATTTGCAGCATCACATCTAAGCCGCCAGAAGCCTGAAGCGTTGCCGATGCGGCCACCACGGCAATAATCACCAGCATCACATCGACAGGCGGTTTACCTGGCTGAAGATGAAAAACAAAGACCAGAATAACCAGCCCGATACCGCCCAAAAGCCCCAGCGCGATACCGCCTTTTCGCGCACCGTAGAACAAACAAATCAAGATGATAATGAGTTGTATAGCAAATTCCATGCATCCCCCAAATCCTGTCCGTTAATATCCGTTATATTGTCGTGCGTTAATTCTTGTTTTTAGCTTTCCTCCCTCGCCCTTTTTAAGTCAAACAAAACCCGCCCGGCGTGACTGTGCCGGTTCTATAAATCATTCATTTGATTGCTATGGTGCTTCGACTATATCCACTTTATAAATGTGGTTTTTTGATATGCGTAGAATTTTTAGCCATTGATTTTTTACAGATATAAAAAAAGCCAGCCGGGAAACCCGACTGGCTTTTTAAGCGCTACCTTAACGATTACTCGTTATCGGAACCGCCCAGGCCTGCGTTCAGCAGTTCTGCCAGGCTGGCAGACGCTTCTTCCGCACTCACCTGCTGAGTAGCAGGGACTTCACCTGCTGCACGGCGGCGAATACGATCCTGGTGGTACGCATAACCGGTACCGGCCGGGATCAGACGACCTACGATAACGTTCTCTTTCAGGCCACGCAGTTCGTCGCGTTTACCCGCAACGGCTGCTTCGGTCAGGACACGAGTTGTCTCCTGGAACGATGCGGCAGAGATGAAGGACTCTGTTGCCAGAGACGCTTTGGTGATACCCAGCAGGTCACGGGAGAATGTCGCCGCAACTTTACCGTTCGCTTCCAGTTCGCGGTTAGCGATCTTGACGCGAGAGTATTCAACCTGTTCGCCTTCCAGGAAGTCGGAGCTACCTGCGTTTTCGATGGTGGCTTTACGCAGCATCTGACGAACGATAACTTCAATGTGCTTATCGTTAATCTTAACGCCCTGCAGACGGTATACATCCTGCACTTCGTTAACGATGTAACGCGTCACAGCATGAACACCACGCAGACGCAGAATGTCGTGCGGCGCTTCCGGACCGTCGGAAACCACGTCACCACGTTCTACACGTTCACCTTCGAACACGTTGAGCTGACGCCATTTCGGAATCATCTCTTCGTACGGATCGCTACCGTCTACCGGGGTGATAACCAGACGACGTTTCCCTTTGGTTTCTTTACCGAAGGAAATGATGCCGCTGATTTCAGCCAGGATTGCCGGCTCTTTCGGACGACGTGCTTCGAACAGGTCCGCTACGCGCGGCAGACCACCGGTAATATCCTTGGTACCGCCAGATTCCTGCGGAACACGCGCCAGGGTGTCACCAGAACTGATCTGGATGCCATCTTCCAGCTGAACAATCGCTTTACCCGGCAGGAAGTACTGCGCAGGCATATCGGTGCCAGGGATCAGAACGTCGTTACCCTGAGCATCAACGATTTTCAGTGCCGGACGCAGATCTTTACCACCGGTAGTACGTTCAGCAGAATCCAGAACCACCAGAGAAGACAGACCGGTCAGTTCGTCGGTTTGACGCGTAATGGTCTGGCCGTCGATCATGTCAGTGAAGCGAACAAAACCGCTTACTTCGGTGATAACCGGCATAGTGTGCGGATCCCAGTTTGCAACGGTTTCGCCGCCGGCAACCTGTTCGCCATCACCTTTCGCCATAACAGAACCGTAAGGTACTTTATAGCTTTCTTTGGTACGACCGAATTCGTCGATCAGTTTCAGCTCGGTATTACGAGAAGTGATAACCAGTTTACCGCTGGAGTTCACAACCGATTTCGCGTTGCTGAGCTTGATGCTACCCTTATTTTTCACCTGGATGCTGGATTCAGCAGCCGCACGAGATGCCGCACCACCGATGTGGAACGTACGCATCGTCAGCTGTGTACCCGGTTCACCGATGGACTGTGCCGCGATAACGCCGATAGCTTCACCTTTGTTGATGATGTGGCCACGCGCCAGGTCACGACCATAGCAGTGCGCACATACACCAAAGTCGGTGTCACAGGATACGACGGAACGAACTTTGACGGAGTCAACAGAGTTCTCTTCCAGCAGGTCACACCAGTGCTCGTGCAGCAGCGTGTTGCGTGGAACCAGAATGTCCGCGGTACCCGGCTTCAGAACGTCTTCCGCAGTTACACGACCCAGAACGCGATCGCGCAGCGGCTCTTTAACGTCACCACCCTCGATAACCGGGGTCATGGTGATGCCTTCCAGCGTGCCACAATCGTCTTCGGTAACCACCAGATCCTGCGCCACGTCAACCAGACGACGGGTCAGGTAACCGGAGTTCGCTGTTTTCAGTGCGGTATCCGCCAGACCTTTACGAGCACCGTGGGTCGAGATGAAGTACTGGAGTACGTTCAGACCTTCACGGAAGTTCGCGGTGATTGGCGTTTCGATGATGGAGCCATCTGGCTTCGCCATCAGACCACGCATACCTGCCAGCTGACGAATCTGTGCAGCAGAACCACGCGCACCGGAGTCGGCCATCATGTAGATGCTGTTGAAGGAAACCTGCTGCTCTTCCTGACCGTCACGGTTAATCACGGTTTCGGTTTGCAGGTTATCCATCATCGCTTTGGATACACGATCGTTCGCCGCAGCCCAGATATCGATAACTTTGTTGTAGCGTTCGCCCGCGGTCACCAGACCAGACTGGAACTGTTCCTGAATCTCAGCAACTTCCGCTTCCGCTTCGCTGATGATTTCGTATTTTTTCTCCGGGATGACCATGTCATCGATACCAACGGATGCACCTGAACGCGCTGCATAAGCAAAGCCGGTGTACATCGTCTGGTCCGCAAAAATAACGGTCGGTTTCAGGCCCAGAATACGGTAGCAGGTGTTCAGCATTTTGGAGATCGCTTTCTTACCCAGAGCCTGGTTCACGATGGTGAACGGCAGACCTTTAGGTACGATCATCCACAGAATGGCACGGCCAACGGTCGTGTCTTTCAGGCTGGTTTTAGCAACAAACTCGCCGTTTTCATCTTTTTCGTATTCGGTGATACGCACTTTAACGCGCGCATGCAGAGAGGCCAGGCCAGCGCGATAAATACGCTCAGCTTCTTTCGGGCCAGTCAGCACCATGCCTTCGCCTTTGGCGTTAACACAGTCACGGGTCATGTAGTACAGACCCAATACAACGTCCTGAGACGGAACGATGATTGGCTCGCCGTTCGCAGGGGACAGGATGTTGTTGGTAGACATCATCAGCGCACGCGCTTCCAGCTGGGCTTCCAGCGTCAGCGGTACGTGAACAGCCATCTGGTCACCATCGAAGTCGGCGTTGTATGCCGCACAAACCAGCGGGTGCAGCTGAATTGCTTTACCTTCGATCAGAACCGGTTCAAACGCCTGGATACCCAAACGGTGCAGTGTTGGTGCACGGTTCAGCATAACCGGGTGTTCGCGGATAACTTCGTCCAGGATATCCCAAACGACTGCTTCTTCGCGCTCAACCATTTTCTTAGCGGCTTTGATGGTGGTGGCCAGGCCACGCAGTTCCAGCTTGCCGTAGATGAACGGTTTGAACAGCTCCAGTGCCATTTTCTTCGGCAGACCGCACTGATGCAGACGCAGGTATGGACCTACGGTGATAACAGAACGACCGGAGTAGTCAACACGCTTACCGAGCAGGTTCTGACGGAAACGACCCTGTTTACCTTTGATCATGTCGGCCAAAGATTTCAGAGGACGTTTGTTAGAACCGGTGATCGCACGACCGCGACGACCGTTATCCAGCAGGGCGTCGACCGCTTCCTGCAGCATACGTTTTTCGTTGCGTACGATGATGTCCGGCGCAGCCAGATCCAGCAGACGTTTCAGACGGTTGTTACGGTTAATGACGCGACGATACAGATCGTTCAGGTCAGAAGTCGCGAAACGACCACCATCCAGCGGAACCAGCGGACGCAGATCTGGCGGCAGTACCGGCAGAACGGTCAGGATCATCCACTCTGGCTTGTTACCAGACTGAACGAACGCTTCCAGCAGTTTGATACGCTTGGTCAGCTTTTTACGCTTGGTTTCGGAGTTGGTTTCGTTCAGCTCTTCACGCAGAGTTTCACACTCTTGCTCCAGATCCATGCTTTTCAGCAGGGCCTGAATAGCTTCCGCACCCATCTTCGCGTCGAATTCGTCACCGAACTCTTCCAGCGCGTCCAGATACTGTTCTTCGGTCAGAATCTGGTTACGTTCCAGGTTCGTCATACCGCCTTCGATAACCACATAGGATTCGAAGTACAGAACACGTTCGATATCGCGCAGCGGCATATCCAGCAGCAGGCCGATACGGGATGGCAGAGATTTCAGGAACCAGATGTGCGCAGTCGGAGACGCCAGCTCGATGTGGCCCATACGCTCACGGCGTACTTTAGTCTGGGTCACTTCAACGCCGCACTTCTCACAGATAACGCCACGGTGTTTCAGGCGCTTGTACTTACCGCACAGGCACTCGTAGTCTTTTACCGGCCCAAAGATACGGGCGCAGAAAAGGCCGTCACGCTCAGGTTTGAACGTACGGTAGTTAATGGTTTCCGGCTTTTTAACTTCACCGAAAGACCATGAACGGATCATGTCTGGCGATGCCAGAGCAATTTTGATCGCATCAAACTCTTCGGTTTTAGTCTGCGCTTTCAGAAACTTTAATAAATCTTTCACGGATTTGCTCCCGTCGGAGTTAGCACAATCTGGTGCTGGCTGTTACGCCAGCACCAGTGACCTGTTTGAGCGAGAGTTACTCGTCTTCCAGCTCGATGTTGATACCCAGCGAACGGATCTCTTTCAACAGTACGTTGAAGGATTCCGGCATGCCCGGTTCCATCTGATGGTTACCGTCTACGATGTTTTTATACATCTTAGTACGGCCATTCACGTCATCAGACTTAACGGTGAGCATTTCCTGCAGGGTGTATGCCGCGCCATATGCTTCCAGCGCCCACACTTCCATCTCCCCAAAGCGCTGACCACCGAACTGCGCCTTACCACCCAGCGGCTGCTGAGTAACCAGGCTGTAAGAACCGGTAGAACGCGCATGCATTTTGTCGTCAACCAGGTGGTTCAGTTTCAGCATGTACATGTAACCAACGGTTACCTGACGCTCGAACTGCTCACCCGTACGGCCGTCGAACAGTGTGATCTGACCGGAAGTCGGCAGGCCACCCAGCTGCAACAGCTCTTTGATTTCAGACTCTTTCGCACCGTCGAAGACCGGCGTTGCGATCGGCATACCTTTACGCAGGTTCTCTGCCAGACGCAGAACTTCTTCATCGCTGAAGGTGTTCAGGTCAACTTTCTGACGAACGTCGGCGCCCAGATCGTACGCACGCTGGATGAATTCGCGCAGTTTCGCGACTTCCTGCTGCTGTTTCAGCATGGCGTTGATCTTATCGCCGATACCTTTCGCAGCCATACCCAGGTGGGTTTCGAGGATCTGACCGATGTTCATACGAGACGGTACGCCCAGCGGGTTCAGTACGATATCTACCGGCGTACCGTTAGCATCGTGCGGCATATCTTCGATCGGGTTGATCTTAGAAATTACACCCTTGTTACCGTGACGACCTGCCATTTTGTCACCAGGCTGGATACGGCGTTTAACGGCCAGGTATACCTTGACGATTTTCAGCACGCCCGGTGCCAGATCGTCGCCTTGGGTGATTTTGCGGCGTTTCGCTTCGAGTTTTTTCTCGAACTCGTGTTTCAGTTCGTCATACTGCTCAGCCAGCTGTTCCAGCTGATTTTGTTTCTCTTCGTCGGTCAGGCCGAGTTCCAGCCAGCGATCGCGAGGCAGTTTGTCGAGCTTCTCAGCTTCAACGCCACCGGCAACCAGAACAGCGTAAATACGGCTAAACAGGCCAGCTTCGAGGATCTGCAGTTCTTCAGACAGGTCTTTCTTCGCCTGTTTGAGCTGCATTTCTTCGATTTCCAGCGCACGTTTGTCTTTTTCCACGCCATCGCGGGTAAAGACCTGAACGTCGATAACGGTACCAGACACGCTGTTCGGCACGCGCAGAGAAGAGTCTTTAACGTCAGACGCTTTCTCACCGAAGATCGCACGCAGCAGCTTCTCTTCTGGGGTCAGCTGGGTTTCACCTTTCGGCGTTACCTTACCAACCAGAATGTCGCCACCGGTCACTTCTGCACCGATGTATACGATACCGGATTCATCCAGTTTGGAGAGCGCAGCTTCACCCACGTTCGGGATGTCAGCGGTGATCTCTTCCGGCCCCAGCTTGGTGTCACGAGACACACATGCCAGTTCCTGAATGTGGATGGTAGTGAAACGGTCTTCCTGAACAACACGCTCGGATACGAGGATGGAGTCTTCGAAGTTGTAACCGTTCCATGGCATGAATGCCACGCGCATGTTCTGACCCAGCGCCAGTTCACCAAGGTCAGTGGACGGGCCATCAGCCAGCACATCACCACGATCAACCGGCTCACCCAGAGATACGCAAGGCATCTGGTTGATACAGGTGTTCTGGTTAGAACGGGTGTATTTAGTCAGGTTATAGATGTCGATACCTGCTTCGCCCGGGTACATCTCGTCTTCGTTAACTTTGATAACGATACGGGAAGCATCCACGTACTGAACGGTACCGCCACGCTTAGCAACTGCGGTAACACCGGAGTCAACGGCAACAGCACGTTCCATACCGGTACCAACCAGCGGCTTATCAGAGCGCAGGGTCGGAACCGCCTGACGTTGCATGTTCGCACCCATCAATGCACGGTTGGCGTCATCGTGTTCCAGGAACGGGATCAGGGACGCACCGACGGATACCACCTGTTGGGTGGATACGTCCATGTAGTCAACCTGGTCGCGGCTGAACAAGCTGGATTCGCCTTTGCTACGGCAGGTTACCAGGTCTTCTACGAAGTGGCCTTCATCGTCCAGGTTGGAGTTCGCCTGAGCAATAACGTAGTTGCCTTCTTCGATAGCGGACAGGTAATGAATTTCATCAGTTACCACACCGTCGGTCACTTTACGATACGGCGTCTCGAGGAAGCCATATTCGTTAGTCTGTGCGTACACGGACAGGGAGTTGATCAGACCGATGTTCGGA
Organism: Pseudocitrobacter corydidari; assembly: GCF_021172065.1. Taxonomy (NCBI): domain Bacteria; kingdom Pseudomonadati; phylum Pseudomonadota; class Gammaproteobacteria; order Enterobacterales; family Enterobacteriaceae; genus Pseudocitrobacter; species Pseudocitrobacter corydidari. The sequence continues at coordinate 3,604,942 of NZ_CP087880.1, forward strand.
CCTTCAGGCGTTTCGATTGGACATACGCGACCGTAGTGAGTCGGGTGTACGTCTCGAACTTCAAAGCCTGCGCGTTCACGGGTCAGACCGCCTGGGCCGAGTGCGGAGATACGACGTTTGTGCGTAATCTCAGACAGCGGGTTGTTCTGGTCCATAAACTGAGACAGCTGGCTGGAACCAAAGAACTCTTTCACTGCTGCGGAAATCGGCTTGGCGTTGATCATATCCTGAGGCATCAGGGTATCCAGATCGCCCAGAGACAGACGCTCTTTCACCGCACGCTCTACACGTACCAGGCCAACGCGGAACTGGTTTTCCGCCATTTCGCCAACGGAACGGATACGACGGTTGCCGAGGTGGTCGATATCATCGACTTCGCCTTTACCGTTACGGATATCAATGAGCTTTTTCATCACTTCGATGATGTCTTCTTTGCTCAGGATACCGGAACCTTCAATTTCGTCGCGCAGCAGAGAACGGTTGAACTTCATACGACCAACCGCAGACAGGTCATAGCGGTCTTCGGAGAAGAACAGGTTCTCGAACAGGCTTTCAGCTGCTTCACGAGTCGGCGGCTCACCCGGGCGCATCATGCGGTAGATTTCTACCAGCGCGCTCAGACGATCGTTGGTTGGGTCGACGCGTACAGTCTCAGAAATGTACGGACCGTGGTCCAGATCGTTGGTGAACAGCGTTTCGATACGTTTGTGGCCAGACTGGCTCAGCTTAGCCAGCAGATCCAGGCTCAGCTCCATGTTAGCCGGGCAGATCAGCTCGCCAGTCGATTCGTCAACGTAGTCTTTGGACGCAACTTTGCCAGCAATGTACTCAACCGGAACTTCGATATGTTTGATATCGTCTTTTTCCAGCTGACGAATGTGGCGCGCAGTAATACGGCGGCCTTTCTCAACGTACACTTTGCCGTTAGCTTCGATGTCAAAGGATGCGGTTTCACCACGCAGGCGTTCCGGCACCAGTTCCATCTGCAGCTTGTTGTCGCGAATTTCGAAAACAACTTTCTCAAAGAACAGGTCAAGGATCTGCTCAGTGGTGTAGTTCAGCGCACGCAGAATAATGGTCGCAGGCAGTTTACGGCGACGGTCAATACGTACGAACAGGTTGTCCTTCGGATCGAATTCGAAGTCCAGCCAGGAACCACGGTAAGGAATGATGCGCGCGTTATACAGCACTTTACCCGAAGAGTGGGTTTTACCTTTGTCGGAGTCAAAGAAGACGCCCGGACTACGGTGCAGCTGAGACACGATAACACGCTCAGTACCGTTGATAACAAAGGTACCGTTGTCCGTCATGAGCGGAATTTCACCCATGTAGACTTCTTGTTCTTTAATGTCTTTTACGGTGCCTTCCGGCGCTTCGCGCTCGTAGATCACCAGACGCAGTTTTACGCGCAGCGGTGCGGAATAGGTCACGCCACGGATCTGACATTCCTGGACGTCAAACACCGGTTCGCCAAGGCGGTAGCTGACGTATTGCAGCTCGGAATTACCGCTGTAGCTCTGAATCGGGAATACGGAACGGAAGGCTGCTTCCAGACCATACTGCCCTTCAGGATCTTGCTCGATGAACTTCTGAAACGAGTCAAGCTGGATAGAAAGGAGATAAGGCACATCCAGTACTTGTGGACGTTTACCAAAATCCTTACGAATACGTTTTTTCTCGGTATAGGAGTAAACCATTAGGGTTCCTCAGCTCGCTGACAAGTCGACCCATCTGCCCAATTGAATGGCAGTTTGTGCAACACTATTTTGTTGACCGGAAAATGGAACACTTTCCGCAATGCTTGTTGCTATCACGCTTAAATCATTTCGTTGCGATTTACACAGAGCGAGCACCCTGTCGCAGTATATTAAGTCGTCGATAGAAACAAGCATTGTCAGGACAACCAGTAGTCAAACAGTGTGAAACGCTACTGGCGCCTTACAGCGCAAAAAGGCTGGTGACTAAAAAGTCACCAGCCATCAGCCTAATTGCTCAGGCTGCAACCGGAAGGGTTGGCTTATTTAACTTCAACTTCAGCGCCAGCTTCTTCCAGGGATTTTTTCAGTGCTTCTGCGTCGTCTTTGCTCACGCCTTCTTTCAGAGCGGCCGGAGCAGATTCAACCAGGTCTTTCGCTTCTTTCAGACCCAGGCCAGTTGCGCCACGTACTGCTTTGATTACAGCAACTTTGTTAGCGCCAGCAGCTTTCAGAATTACGTCGAATTCAGTTTTTTCTTCAGCAGCTTCAGCCGGGCCAGCAGCTACAGCTACAGCAGCAGCAGCGGAAACACCGAATTTTTCTTCCATTGCAGAGATCAGTTCTACAACGTCCATTACGGACATAGCGGCAACTGCTTCAATGATTTGATCTTTAGTGATAGACATTTAAATTGTTCCTGAAAATCAGAATAAGTTTATACGTAAGCGAATACTTGATAAAGATAACTGCGATTAAGCAGCTTCTTTCGCATCGCGAACAGCAGCCAGAGTGCGAACCAGTTTGCCAGCCGAAGCTTCTTTCATGGTTGCCATCAGGCGTGCAATTGCTTCTTCGTAGGTCGGCAGGGTTGCCAGGCGATCGATTTGCGATGCCGGGATCAACTCACCTTCAAAGGCTGCAGCTTTGACCTCAAATTTTGCATTCGCTTTCGCGAACTCTTTGAACAGACGAGCAGCAGCGCCCGGGTGTTCCATAGAGTATGCAATCAGGGTCGGACCAACGAACGCGTCTTTCAGGCACTCAAACTGAGTACCTTCAACAGCACGACGCAGCAGGGTGTTACGAACAACACGCATGTATACGCCGGCTTCGCGACCTGCTTTACGCAGTTCGGTCATTTTGTCTACAGTTACGCCGCGGGAATCCGCAACTACTGCAGACAGCGCGCCTTTGGCTACTTCGCTGACTTCAGCAACAATCGCTTGTTTGTCTTGAAGATTTAAAGCCATTAGCTTTGCTCCTGGATGTTTGCCAGGGCTCATGCCCTGGAACTCACTTCACTCTTCCAAACGGAGAGAGCGTCTTAAATACGGTGAGCAGAAACAAGCCAAAGAGTACTTTAAAAAATAATCTTAGCGTTCTGTCACCGTCTACGCAGGGGATTAAGTTTCTTGCGAAACTCCTGCGGTCTTCGACGGAGGCCTGGATAGGCCAGGCTCCAACGAACAAATCTTGTCTATCCGTCGCTATTCAATCTGTGGCGGCGTTGACTGCCTTCGTTCACACCAGTCACATAGTAAACTATGCTCCTGGCGCTTCACTCAGTTGTCGCCTTGCCACAGCCTGAATATCTCGGATATACGTCTGCAATTAGCAGAATACGTGGGGGTAAGATTGTAGACAAAATCACCGCCCACGTAAAGGCATTAGTTTGCAGCAGCGCTCAGGCCAGCCTGGTCAACTGCAACACCTGCACCCATGGTAGTGGAGATGCTAACTTTCTTGATGTACACGCCTTTCGCCTGAGTCGGTTTTGCTTTTTTCAGCGCAACCAGCAGAGCTTCCAGGTTTTCTTTCAGTTTGTCAGCGTCAAAGTCCACTTTACCGATGGTGGTGTGGATGATGCCGTTTTTGTCGTTACGATAACGAACCTGACCTGCTTTAGCGTTCTTAACCGCTTCAGCAACGTTAGGAGTTACAGTACCCACTTTCGGGTTTGGCATCAGGCCGCGCGGGCCCAGAACCTGACCCAGCTGGCCAACAACGCGCATTGCATCCGGGGAAGCAATAACAACGTCGAAGTTCATTTCGCCTTTTTTGATCTGGTCAGCCAGATCTTCCATACCTACCAGCTCAGCGCCTGCAGCTTTAGCAGCTTCAGCGTTTGCGCCCTGGGTAAATACGGCTACGCGAACGGAACGGCCAGTACCGTGCGGCAGTACAGTTGCACCACGTACGTTCTGGTCAGATTTACGAGCGTCGATGCCGAGGTTAACAGCAACGTCAACGCTTTCGTTGAATTTAGCAGTGGCCAGCTCTTTCAGCAGAGCAATAGCTTCGTTGATGTCGTACTGTTTAGTTGCATCAACTTTTTCACGGATCACGCGCATACGCTTGGTCAGTTTAGCCATTTCTTAATCCTCCACTACCAGGCCCATGGAACGTGCAGTACCTTCAATGGAGCGAGTCATCGCTTCAATGTCGGCGCCAGTCATGTCGGCAGCTTTGGTCTGCGCGATTTCCTGCAGCTGAGCGCGAGAAATTTTACCAACTTTCTCTTTGTTCGGCTTACCGGAACCAGACTTAATACCAGCCGCTTTTTTCAGCAGAACTGCTGCCGGCGGAGTCTTGGTGATGAAGGTGAAAGAACGGTCAGCGTAAACGGTGATAACAACCGGAATCGGCAGACCTTTTTCGATGGAATCAGTTTTTGCGTTGAACGCTTTGCAGAATTCCATGATGTTCACACCCTGCTGACCCAGTGCTGGACCAACCGGCGGACTCGGGTTTGCCATACCAGCTGCAACCTGCAGCTTAACGTAGGCTTGTACTTTCTTAGCCATTGCAATTTCCTCTAAGTGGGTAATAGCGCCTCGATGAGGCTCCCCGTGATAAATATCGTTTTACGGGCCGTGCCCGTAAAAACAAAAGGCGCGAAATTGTATGCCAATTTCGCGCCCCATGCAACGATTAAATCGCTGCTTTTTTGATCGCTGCGTTACGCTTTTTCTACCTGCGCGAAGTCCAGTTCTACCGGGGTCGCACGACCGAAGATAGAAACAGAAACTTTCAGGCGAGACTTCTCGTAATCGACTTCTTCAACGACACCGTTAAAGTCGGCAAACGGACCGTCGTTAACGCGAACCATCTCACCCGGTTCGAACAGCGTTTTCGGACGCGGCTTATCACCAACCTGCTGCAGGCGGTTCATAATCGCATCCACTTCTTTGTCGCTGATCGGCGCCGGACGGTCAGAAGTACCGCCGATGAAGCCCATTACGCGCGGCACGCTGCGCACAAGGTGCCAGCTCGCGTCGTTCATGACCATCTGGACCAGAACGTAACCCGGGAAGAATTTGCGCTCGCTTTTGCGACGCTGGCCGCCACGGATCTCAACGACTTCTTCAGTCGGGACCATGACTTCGCCAAACAGCTCTTCCATGTTGTGTAATTTGATGTGCTCACGCAGCGAAGTGGCTACGCGGCCTTCAAAACCGGAAAACGCCTGAACGACGTACCAGCGCTTTTTAGGTGCTTCAGACATCTTAGAACCTCAGGCCAGTGATAAAAGAGACCAGGCGAACCAGAATACCATCCAGTCCCCACAGGATCAGCGACATTACCGCGGTAACCGCAGCAACGATAAGCGTAGTATGCAGTGTTTCCTGGCGAGTCGGCCAGATAACCTTGCGAACTTCAGTACGCGCTTCACGTGCAAACGCAACGGTCGCTTTTCCTTTTGTCGTTAACAGCGCGACACCACCCGCTGCAGCAATAAGAATTACTACGGCCAGCGCGCGCAATGGCAGCATCATGTCACGATAAAGATAGTTGCCAACGATAGCCACAATCAGCAGCACCGCAACCACAACCCACTTCATCGCTTCCAGGCCGCGCCCGCTCCCTTGAGCTTCGGTATTCGCACTCATAAACCAACCTGTCAGAAGAATTCTACAAACATTTTCACCCCGCGGGTGCGAGGCGATCCAAACCGAAAGTAAGTTTCGGACTAACGCCCTCTTCAGAGCCTGTCTCAGCAATGATTATGACAAAAAAAATCACTGATGAGCCAGGTTCTGCTTCGAAAGCGTACAAAAAGGGCATCAAATGATGCCCTTTTATTGCGCATTGCGTCAAATGTTATCAGCAATTAGCTCATTACTTTAGCAACAACGCCCGCGCCAACGGTACGGCCGCCTTCACGGATTGCGAAACGCAGACCGTCGTCCATCGCGATCGGGTGGATCAGGGTAACAACCATTTTGATGTTGTCGCCCGGCATTACCATCTCTACGCCTTCCGGCAGTTCGATGGTACCAGTCACGTCAGTAGTACGGAAGTAGAACTGCGGACGGTAGCCTTTGAAGAACGGAGTATGACGACCGCCTTCGTCTTTGGACAGGATATAAACTTCAGATTCGAATTTGGTGTGCGGCTTGATGGAACCCGGCTTAGCCAGTACCTGACCACGTTCGATTTCTTCACGTTTGATACCACGCAGCAGAACACCAACGTTCTCACCAGCACGGCCTTCGTCCAGCAGTTTGCGGAACATTTCAACGCCAGTACAGGTAGACTTAGCAGTCTCTTTGATACCAACGATTTCAACTTCTTCACCAACTTTGATGATACCGCGTTCTACACGACCGGTAACAACGGTACCACGACCGGAGATGGAGAATACGTCTTCGATCGGCAGCAGGAACGGCTTGTCGATAGCACGTTCTGGTTCCGGGATGTAAGAATCCAGGAAGCCAGCCAGTTCGATGATTTTCGCTTCCCACTCTGCTTCGCCTTCCAGCGCTTTCAGAGCAGAACCACGAACGATCGGAGTGTCGTCGCCCGGGAAGTCGTACTGAGACAGAAGTTCACGAACTTCCATTTCTACCAGTTCCAGCAGCTCTTCGTCATCAACCATGTCACATTTGTTCAGGAACACGATGATGTACGGAACGCCTACCTGACGACCCAGCAGGATGTGCTCACGAGTCTGCGGCATCGGGCCGTCAGTCGCAGCAACAACCAGGATCGCGCCGTCCATCTGCGCAGCACCGGTGATCATGTTTTTAACATAGTCGGCGTGGCCTGGGCAGTCTACGTGCGCGTAGTGGCGAGTCGGGGTGTCATATTCAACGTGGGAAGTGTTGATGGTGATACCACGAGCTTTTTCTTCCGGCGCGTTATCGATCTGATCGAATGCGCGAGCAGCACCGCCGTAGGTTTTAGCCAGTACGGTAGTGATGGCAGCGGTCAGCGTTGTTTTACCATGGTCAACGTGGCCGATAGTACCGACGTTAACGTGCGGTTTTGTACGTTCAAACTTTTCTTTAGACATCGATTGTCCCTCTAAGACACGGATAAATCGGTGATATCACCACATCAACCAGGCAACACGCCCGACTTGTTGAATGCATTTAAAAGTAAACAGAGAGAAACGGGAAGGAGAAGTGAAGTGGTGCTGATACCCAGAGTCGAACTGGGGACCTCACCCTTACCAAGGGTGCGCTCTACCAACTGAGCCATATCAGCACGTCTGGAGCGGGCAGCGGGAATCGAACCCGCATCATCAGCTTGGAAGGCTGAGGTAATAGCCATTATACGATGCCCGCATCCTGAAACTCGGCTACCCAGTTCTTTCTGTTTAAGGAGAAGAACACTCTCCTGTTTGAGCCGGTGGATACAGCTTCCGACTCTGGCTGCGCTTTCGCGTAACCGAAGATGGTGGTGGGGGAAGGATTCGAACCTTCGAAGTCGATGACGGCAGATTTACAGTCTGCTCCCTTTGGCCGCTCGGGAACCCCACCAGGCACTTGATGGTGCCGACTACCGGAATCGAACTGGTGACCTACTGATTACAAGTCAGTTGCTCTACCTACTGAGCTAAGTCGGCATCAAGTAGCGCGCATTCTAGGGAGACCTGCGCCTGCATGCAACTAAAAATTTGCATAAAATGTTCTCTTGCTCATATTTTGTGCGCAACTGCGTAAAAACACGGCAAGATGGCGAATATGAGAGCAGAAAATGGACATTTTTAACGCGCCACGAAATGGGCATTTTACCGTGTTATCTGCCTTAACGGGTATTTGCCGCTTAAGGGTGTGTTAATAACGCTTCGAAAGGGAGTCGTGATGTGTTGCGTTTGCGCACGAAAGCGCCACTGATTTAGATTTTTTCTTCTTATTCTCTTCCATCTGGTGTTAACCTCCTGCCCATTGTCCTGATTAACTGAATGTTGATGCGTCGTGTGTTCGTTAAGGCGGCGGTCAGAACATGCTTATGAGAAAAAAAGAGCAAACGTTAATGACACCTTACCTACAGTTTAATCGTAGCCAGTGGGCTGCACTTCGTGATTCCGTGCCGATGACCCTGACTGAAGGGGAAATCAAACGGTTGAAAGGTATCAACGAAGATCTGTCGCTGGAAGAGGTCGCCGAGATCTATTTGCCTTTATCGCGTTTGCTCAACTTCTATATCAGCTCTAACCTGCGTCGCCAGGCTGTGCTGGAACAGTTCCTGGGCACCAACGGGCAACGTATTCCTTATATCATTAGTATCGCCGGCAGCGTCGCCGTGGGGAAAAGCACCACCGCGCGCGTTTTGCAGGCATTACTAAGCCGCTGGCCTGAACATCGTCGCGTAGAGCTGATTACCACCGATGGCTTCCTGCACCCTAATGAGGTGCTGAAAGAACGTGGGCTGATGAAGAAGAAAGGCTTCCCGCAATCTTATGATATGCATCGCCTGGTGAAATTCGTTTCAGACCTGAAATCCGGCGTGCCTGATGTGACGGCGCCTGTCTATTCGCATCTGATTTATGATGTCATCCCGGACGGCGATAAAACGGTTACGCATCCTGATATTTTAATTCTTGAAGGATTAAATGTTCTGCAAAGCGGGATGGATTATCCACACGATCCACATCATGTATTTGTTTCCGATTTCGTCGACTTCTCAATATATGTTGATGCGCCGGAAAAACTACTTCAATCGTGGTATATCAACCGCTTCCTGAAATTCCGTGAAGGTGCATTTACCGACCCGGATTCTTATTTCCATAACTATGCGCAGCTTTCAAAAGATGAAGCGGTAAACGTAGCGACTAATTTGTGGAATGAGATTAACCTTGTGAATCTTAAGGAAAATATCTTGCCTACGCGCGAGCGCGCGAGCCTGATTTTGACGAAAAGCGCAAATCACTCGGTTGAGCAGGTCCGCCTGAGAAAATAAATACTTTTATAGAAAAGGGAGCCTCGGCTCCCTTTTTTTCATTCTGCACTACGCAACGAAATTTCGCCACCGACCCAGGGCTTAATCACCCCATCCTGCTCAAGTAATAATGCGCCTTGCGAATCAATACCACGTGATACACCGAAGATCTCTTTGTCGCCGATAATTAACTTCACCGGGCGATCAATAAAGTTATCGAGTCTTTTCCAGCGTGTCAGATACGGTGTCAGCCCTTCCTGCTCAAACAGACGTAGCGAATCACGCAACTCTTTAATCAGGCGGACGGCAAGCGTGTTGCGATCGATGGAGATCCCCGCTTCCTGAAGGTTAATCCAGCCTTGATTAATGACATCATTTTCAACGTGGCGCATGACGAGGTTAATCCCCGCGCCAATGACAATTTGCGCAGCATCACCCGTTTTTCCGGTTAATTCCACCAGGATCCCGGCAAGTTTACGGTCATTAAGGTACAGGTCATTCGGCCATTTCACGCGTACCTGATCGGCGCCCAGGCTTTGCAATACTTCGGCCATGACAATGCCAATCACCAGACTCAAACCAATTGCCGCCGCAGGCCCCTGCTCCAGCCGCCAGTACATCGAAAGATAGAGATTCGCCCCGAACGGAGAGAACCATTTACGGCCACGGCGGCCACGCCCTGCGGTTTGATACTCTGCCACGCAGGCATCACCGGAATGCAGGTCGTGAATACGATCGAGCAGATACTGGTTAGTGGAATCAATAACCGGTAAGACCGCTACGTTGCCATATTCAATTTGCTGACGAATGCGTTCTTCTTCCAGTAACTGGATAGGCTCTGGCAAGCTGTAACCTTTGCCGGGAACAGTGAAAACATCCACGCCCCAATCACGCAAGGTCTGGATATGTTTGTTAATCGCCGCGCGGCTCATGCCCAGTTTTTCGCCCAACTGTTCGCCGGAATGGAATTCACCGTCGGATAGGATGGCTATCAGCGTTAAGGGTACCGTGTTGTCTTTCATGCAATGACCTCTACCGCGTTCACTTCGCCCGTTGGCCCCATAAATCGCACTTCAGGCTCCAGCCAGACATTAAATTTCTCGCCAACCTCCGCCCGAACATGGTGGGCCAGGCCAACCACATCATTACTGGTCGCATTACCCTGATTGATGAGGACCAGCGCCTGCTGTTGATGTACCGCCGCACCACCGTGAATATAGCCTTTCAACTGACACTGGTCGATAAGCCAGCCCGCCGCCAGTTTCACGGTTCCATCACGCTGCGGGTAATGCGGCGCATTGGGGAATAAAGCCAGTAGCGCATCGGCGTGCTCGCGATCAACGACCGGGTTCTTGAAGAAGCTTCCCGCGTTACCGTTAACTTTAGGGTCCGGGAGTTTCGTCATTCGCATATGGCATACGGAATCAAAAACATCACGCGGCGTAACGGTCTGCGGATCTAATCGCGTCAGATCGCCGTACGTCAGCACTGGCTTCCATGCTTTCGCCAGGCGAAAACCCACGGCCAGAATAGCGAATTTGTCCTGATACTCATGTTTAAAGATGCTATCGCGATAACCAAAGCGACATTCTGCTGCCGATAAACGCAGGTGTTTACCGGTCGCCAGTTCGACACAGTCGACAAATTCACAGACCTGTTGAAGCTCGACGCCATAGGCTCCGATATTTTGAATGGGTGATGAACCGGCACAGCCAGGGATCAACGCTAAGTTTTCCAGACCCGGCATGTTGTTATCAAGTGTATAACAAACCAATTGATGCCAGTTTTCACCCGCCCCGACATAAAGATGCCAGGCATCTGCCGACTCTGTGACATCGATACCTTTAATCCGGTTAACGATGACGGTTCCGGCGTAATCTTCCAGGAAGAGAACGTTGCTTCCTTCACCCAGAATAAGAACTGGCAGACTTTCTGCGGTCGCATGCTGCCAGGCGCTCAGTAGTTGTTGTTCGTTTTCCGCGCATACAATGTGCTTCGCATGATGATCAATGCCGAAGGTGTTCCAGGGTTTTAGGGAATGGTTCATAGCTGCTTTCCTGATGCAAAAACGTCGCTAGTTTACCGTATATGAGGGGATTGTGCGCGCGGTATCGCCCGGTGGCGCTTGCGCTTACCGGGCCTACAGTGTGCACCGCACCCGCAGGCCGGATAAGGCGCAGCCGCCATCCGGCGTTGTTTTTTGCACCAACGCAAAAAGGCCATCCTTGCGGATGGCCTTCTGCTTTATTTGATGCCTGGCAGTTTATGGCGGGCGTCCTGCCCGCCACCCTTCGGGCCGTTGCTTCGCAACGTTCAAATCCGCTCCCGGCGGATTTGTCCTACTCGGGAGAGCGTTCACCGACAAACAACAGATAAAACAAAAGGCTCAGTCTTTCGACTGAGCCTTTCGTTTTATTTGATGCCTGGCAGTTCCCTACTCTCGCATGGGGAGGCCCCACACTACCATCGGCGCTACGGCGTTTCACTTCTGAGTTCGGCATGGGGTCAGGTGGGACCACCGCGCTAGTGCCGCCAGGCAAATTCTGTTGCATTAACCCGCTTATCGCCGGTTAATCTAATCTGTTATCAAGCTTACTTATCGATGTCTCTTCGCCAAAACATCTTCGGCGTTGTAAGGTTAAGCCTCACGGTTCATTAGTACTGGTTAGCTCAATGCATCGCTGCACTTACACACCCAGCCTATCAACGTCGTCGTCTTCAACGTTCCTTCAGGACTCTTAAAGAGTCAGGGAGAACTCATCTCGGGGCAAGTTTCGTGCTTAGATGCTTTCAGCACTTATCTCTTCCGCATGTAGCTACCGGGCAATGCCATTGGCATGACAACCCGAACACCAGTGATGCGTCCACTCCGGTCCTCTCGTACTAGGAGCAGCCCCCCTCAATTCTCCAGCGCCCACGGCAGATAGGGACCGAACTGTCTCACGACGTTCTAAACCCAGCTCGCGTACCACTTTAAATGGCGAACAGCCATACCCTTGGGACCTACTTCAGCCCCAGGATGTGATGAGCCGACATCGAGGTGCCAAACACCGCCGTCGATATGAACTCTTGGGCGGTATCAGCCTGTTATCCCCGGAGTACCTTTTATCCGTTGAGCGATGGCCCTTCCATTCAGAACCACCGGATCACTATGACCTGCTTTCGCACCTGCTCGCGCCGTCACGCTCGCAGTCAAGCTAGCTTATGCCATTGCACTAACCTCCTGATGTCCGACCAGGATTAGCTAACCTTCGTGCTCCTCCGTTACTCTTTGGGAGGAGACCGCCCCAGTCAAACTACCCACCAGACACTGTCCGCAACCCGGATCACGGGTCTACGTTAGAACATCAAACATTAAAGGGTGGTATTTCAAGGTTGGCTCCATGCAGACTGGCGTCCACACTTCAAAGCCTCCCACCTATCCTACACATCAAGGCTCAATGTTCAGTGTCAAGCTATAGTAAAGGTTCACGGGGTCTTTCCGTCTTGCCGCGGGTACACTGCATCTTCACAGCGAGTTCAATTTCACTGAGTCTCGGGTGGAGACAGCCTGGCCATCATTACGCCATTCGTGCAGGTCGGAACTTACCCGACAAGGAATTTCGCTACCTTAGGACCGTTATAGTTACGGCCGCCGTTTACCGGGGCTTCGATCAAGAGCTTCGCGTTGCCGCTAACCCCATCAATTAACCTTCCGGCACCGGGCAGGCGTCACACCGTATACGTCCACTTTCGTGTTTGCACAGTGCTGTGTTTTTAATAAACAGTTGCAGCCAGCTGGTATCTTCGACTGATTTCAGCTCCATGAGTAAATCACTTCACCTACATATCAGCGTGCCTTCTCCCGAAGTTACGGCACCATTTTGCCTAGTTCCTTCACCCGAGTTCTCTCAAGCGCCTTGGTATTCTCTACCTGACCACCTGTGTCGGTTTGGGGTACGATTCAATGTTACCTATAGCTTAGAGGCTTTTCCTGGAAGCAGGGCATTTGTTACTTCAGCACCGTAGTGCCTCGTCATCACGTCTCAGTGTTAACAGAAGTCCGGATTTACCTAAACTTCCCACCTACACGCTTAAACCGGGACAACCGTCGCCCGGCCAACATAGCCTTCTCCGTCCCCCCTTCGCAGTAACACCAAGTACAGGAATATTAACCTGTTTCCCATCGACTACGCCTTTCGGCCTCGCCTTAGGGGTCGACTCACCCTGCCCCGATTAACGTTGGACAGGAACCCTTGGTCTTCCGGCGAGCGGGCTTTTCACCCGCTTTATCGTTACTTATGTCAGCATTCGCACTTCTGATACCTCCAGCATGCCTCACGACACACCTTCGACGGCTTACAGAACGCTCCCCTACCCAACAACACTTAGTGTCGCTGCCGCAGCTTCGGTGCACAGTTTAGCCCCGTTACATCTTCCGCGCAGGCCGACTCGACCAGTGAGCTATTACGCTTTCTTTAAATGATGGCTGCTTCTAAGCCAACATCCTGGCTGTCTGAGCCTTCCCACATCGTTTCCCACTTAACTGTGACTTTGGGACCTTAGCTGGCGGTCTGGGTTGTTTCCCTCTTCACGACGGACGTTAGCACCCGCCGTGTGTCTCCCGTGATAACATTCTTCGGTATTCGCAGTTTGCATCGGGTTGGTAAGTCGGGATGACCCCCTAGCCGAAACAGTGCTCTACCCCCGAAGATGAGTTCACGAGGCGCTACCTAAATAGCTTTCGGGGAGAACCAGCTATCTCCCGGTTTGATTGGCCTTTCACCCCCAGCCACAAGTCATCCGCTAATTTTTCAACATTAGTCGGTTCGGTCCTCCAGTTAGTGTTACCCAACCTTCAACCTGCCCATGGCTAGATCACCGGGTTTCGGGTCTATACCCTGCAACTTAACGCCCAGTTAAGACTCGGTTTCCCTTCGGCTCCCCTATTCGGTTAACCTTGCTACAGAATATAAGTCGCTGACCCATTATACAAAAGGTACGCAGTCACCTAACAAGTAGGCTCCCACTGCTTGTACGTACACGGTTTCAGGTTCTTTTTCACTCCCCTCGCCGGGGTTCTTTTCGCCTTTCCCTCACGGTACTGGTTCACTATCGGTCAGTCAGGAGTATTTAGCCTTGGAGGATGGTCCCCCCATATTCAGACAGGATACCACGTGTCCCGCCCTACTCTTCGAGTTCACAACATATGCATTTTGGTGTACGGGACTTTCACCCTGTATCGTGCGACTTTCCAGACGCTTCCACTAACACACATGCTGATTCAGACTCTGGGCTGCTCCCCGTTCGCTCGCCGCTACTGGGGGAATCTCGGTTGATTTCTTTTCCTCGGGGTACTTAGATGTTTCAGTTCCCCCGGTTCGCTTCATTACGCTATGTATTCACGTAATGATAGTGTGACGAATCACACTGGGTTTCCCCATTCGGAAATCGCCGGTTATAACGGTTCATATCACCTTACCGACGCTTATCGCAGATTAGCACGTCCTTCATCGCCTCTGACTGCCAGGGCATCCACCGTGTACGCTTAGTCGCTTAACCTCACAACCCGAAGATGTTTCGTAAAACACCATCGTGTTGCGAAAATTTGAGAGACTCGAACACACTTAAAGTGTGTCGTTTCAATTTTCAGCTTGATCCAGATTTTTAAAGAGCAAATATCTCAAACGTCACCCGAAGATGAGTTTTGAGATATGACGGTCGGCGACTTTCACTCACACATACCAGCAAGTGGCGTCCCCTAGGGGATTCGAACCCCTGTTACCGCCGTGAAAGGGCGGTGTCCTGGGCCTCTAGACGAAGGGGACACTGAAGTCTCAATCGCAAGACGCCTTGCTATTTACTTTTCATCAGACAATCTGTGTGGACACTTCAAGGAACGGTTCTTTAAGGTAAGGAGGTGATCCAACCGCAGGTTCCCCTACGGTTACCTTGTTACGACTTCACCCCAGTCATGAATCACAAAGTGGTAAGCGCCCTCCCGAAGGTTAAGCTACCTACTTCTTTTGCAACCCACTCCCATGGTGTGACGGGCGGTGTGTACAAGGCCCGGGAACGTATTCACCGTAGCATTCTGATCTACGATTACTAGCGATTCCGACTTCATGGAGTCGAGTTGCAGACTCCAATCCGGACTACGACATACTTTATGAGGTCCGCTTGCTCTCGCGAGGTCGCTTCTCTTTGTATATGCCATTGTAGCACGTGTGTAGCCCTACTCGTAAGGGCCATGATGACTTGACGTCATCCCCACCTTCCTCCAGTTTATCACTGGCAGTCTCCTTTGAGTTCCCGGCCTAACCGCTGGCAACAAAGGATAAGGGTTGCGCTCGTTGCGGGACTTAACCCAACATTTCACAACACGAGCTGACGACAGCCATGCAGCACCTGTCTCACGGTTCCCGAAGGCACCAATTCATCTCTGAAAAGTTCCGTGGATGTCAAGAGTAGGTAAGGTTCTTCGCGTTGCATCGAATTAAACCACATGCTCCACCGCTTGTGCGGGCCCCCGTCAATTCATTTGAGTTTTAACCTTGCGGCCGTACTCCCCAGGCGGTCGACTTAACGCGTTAGCTCCGGAAGCCACGCCTCAAGGGCACAACCTCCAAGTCGACATCGTTTACAGCGTGGACTACCAGGGTATCTAATCCTGTTTGCTCCCCACGCTTTCGCACCTGAGCGTCAGTCTTCGTCCAGGGGGCCGCCTTCGCCACCGGTATTCCTCCAGATCTCTACGCATTTCACCGCTACACCTGGAATTCTACCCCCCTCTACGAGACTCAAGCTTGCCAGTTTCAAATGCAGTTCCCAGGTTGAGCCCGGGGATTTCACATCTGACTTAACAAACCGCCTGCGTGCGCTTTACGCCCAGTAATTCCGATTAACGCTTGCACCCTCCGTATTACCGCGGCTGCTGGCACGGAGTTAGCCGGTGCTTCTTCTGCGAGTAACGTCAATTGCTGTGGTTATTAACCACAACACCTTCCTCCTCGCTGAAAGTACTTTACAACCCGAAGGCCTTCTTCATACACGCGGCATGGCTGCATCAGGCTTGCGCCCATTGTGCAATATTCCCCACTGCTGCCTCCCGTAGGAGTCTGGACCGTGTCTCAGTTCCAGTGTGGCTGGTCATCCTCTCAGACCAGCTAGGGATCGTCGCCTAGGTGAGCCGTTACCCCACCTACTAGCTAATCCCATCTGGGCACATCCGATGGCAAGAGGCCCGAAGGTCCCCCTCTTTGGTCTTGCGACGTTATGCGGTATTAGCTACCGTTTCCAGTAGTTATCCCCCTCCATCAGGCAGTTTCCCAGACATTACTCACCCGTCCGCCACTCGTCAGCAAAGCAGCAAGCTGCTTTCTGTTACCGTTCGACTTGCATGTGTTAGGCCTGCCGCCAGCGTTCAATCTGAGCCATGATCAAACTCTTCAATTTAAGTTTGATGCTCGTGAATTAAACTTCGTAATGAATTACGTGTTCACTCAGAGACTTGGTATTCATTTATCGTCTTGCGACGTTAAGAATCCGTATCATTGAGTGCCCACACAGATTGTCTGATAAATTGTTAAAGAGCAGTGCAACGCGGCATGAAGCTCACCGTTGCGAGGTGCGCATAATACGCTTTCCTCCTTCAGAGTCAAGCGCTTATTTTCGCTTTTCTCTGGCGGCGTTCCCGAAGGAAGCCTGCTAATCCGGCGGCTTAGAGGCCGTTGTTCCGTGTCAGTGGAGGCGCATTATAGGGAGTAATTGAGATCTCGCAAGCATAAAATACAAAAAACTTTTCATTCGCTCACTTTCCAGGCAACACGCTACTTTCGTGCGCTATTTGCGCGGAATGTGCGCAATTTCACGCGCGAAATGGGCTACCTGCTGCCAGTCCGTATAAACCACTTCTTTACGGGTATCCGTTTCGCCGCCCGTCATCTTCATAATCAGGCGGATCATAAAACGGTCATACCAGCGATAACGCGGGTAACGCAGCGCCCCGGCAAAAACAGCGCAGGCATCCGGCTGCCACGGCGAGGCCAGCAGAAACTTACGCGTGTAGTTATTAGTCTGCGGCGAGCGCTTCTCGGGTTTACGCGCCACCAGGTTCACCGAGAAGAAAGCGCTCGGCAACGCCTGCATTTGCGCGGCGTGCTTTTTCACAAAACGATCGACCGCAGAATGGAAGTGTCCATAGCGAATCGACGCCCCCACCACAACGCGGTCATACAGTTCCCACTCAACGTCCTGAGTGCGATTCAGATTCACCAGCTCAGAATCAATACCCAGCTCTTTAAGCTCGGAAGAGAGATACGCTGCAATTTCACGCGTCTGACCATCACGGGTAGAGAAGAGAATTAATGTTTTCAACGCAAGCTCCACTTATTCGCGCCAGAAGGTTGGGGTAAACAACACCAGCAGCGTAAAGACTTCCAGACGACCAAACAGCATGTTCGCAATCAGGATCCACTTCGCCACCGGGTTCATGCTGGCAAAGTTATCCGCCACTACGCCAAGCCCTGGTCCAAGGTTATTCAGCGTTGCCACTACCGAGGCAAAGGCAGAGAAGTCATCCACGCCGGTCGCGATAATCGCCAGCATACTGATAATGAACACCAGCGCATACGCAGAGAAGAATCCCCATACCGCTTCAAGAATACGTTCCGGCAGCGCACGGTTGCCCAGTTTGATGCTATACACCGCATTCGGATGCACCAGACGCTTTAGTTCGCGGTTCCCCTGCTTGAACAGCAGCAGGATACGAATCACCTTCAGACCACCGCCCGTCGACCCGGCGCAACCGCCGATAAACGCGGAGCAGAGTAACAGCACCGGCAGGAAGAGCGGCCAGCGAGCGATGCTGTCCGTCGTAAAGCCCGCCGTCGTCGCCATCGACACCACCTGGAAGAAGGCCTGGTTTAGCGTCGTCAGCGCCGAGCTGTAAACGTTATGGAAAAAGAGCACCAGCGTACAGATAAAGACCAGCGTCAATTGAACGCCAATAAACATTCTGAATTCCGGATCGCGCCAGTAAACCTTCAGGCTCCGCCCACTCAGTAACGAGAAGTGCAGACCGTAGTTACACCCGGAGATCAGTAAGAAGATAGCAATAATAGTGTTAATCGTTGGGCTGTCGAAATAGCCCACGCTGGCATCATGCGTCGAGAAGCCACCAATCGCGATAGTCGCGAAACTGTGACCGATAGCGTCGAACGCCGGCATACCCGCAAACCACAGCGCCAGCGCACAGGCGACGGTCAGCAATACATAGATGAGCCACAGGGTTTTTGCCGTTTCCGCAATACGCGGCCGCATCTTGTTATCCTTCAGCGGCCCTGGCATTTCAGCACGATAAAGCTGCATCCCCCCGACGCCGAGGATAGGCAGAATCGCCACGGCTAACACGATGATCCCCATACCGCCGAACCATTGCAGCATCTGTCGATAAAAGAGAATCGCATGCGGCAGCGAATCGAGGCCCACCAGCGTCGTCGCGCCGGTCGTTGTCAGCCCGGAAAAGGATTCAAAAAAAGCGTCGGTTATCGTGAGGTTTGGCTGCTCAGAGAAGATAAAGGGAAGCGCACCCACGCTGCCCAGTACGGTCCAGAACAGGACCACAATCAAAAATCCTTCGCGCGATTTGAGTTCGCCCTTCTCGCGACGGTTCGGCCACCACAGTAATGAGCCAATCACCAGCGCGACAAAAAAGGTTTGGGTAAATGCCCGCCCGGCGCCATCGCGGTAAATCAATGCCACCAGGCCGGGAAGGATCATGGTTCCCGAAAACAAGATGACCAGAAGTCCGACGATTCGGGTTATGGCACGAAAATGCATCTCTGGCGCTTCCTTTGGTATAAAAGTAAGGAGGGGGATTATTCTTCAATCGCTAACAATTGCAATGAACCACGACTAAAATCAGCCAGTTTTGCTGTAAAAGCATCCACTTTCGCTTGCGGAAGCGCCACGCGTAGCTGTACCGATGCCTGATAGTCACTGGTTACAATGACGCCAGAGAATTGCCCCAGCAGCGTTTCTATCCCCGACAACTGACCATATTCACACAACAGAGTATATTCGGTTAATGGCGTTTTGATTTGTGTTGTGAGTTGATTTAGCGCCTGCTGGACACCACCGCCATAGGCTTTCACCAGGCCGCCAGTTCCCAACAGCACGCCGCCGTAGTAGCGAACCACCACGGCGGTAATTTCGCCGACGCCGCTTCCCATAAGCTGCGCCAGCATGGGCTTACCCGCCGTTCCCGCCGGTTCACCATCATCTGAAAAGCCAAGCTGCTGTGAGTCATCTGGCCGTCCGGCAACCCAGGCGACGCAGTGGTGACGGGCATCAGGATGTTCCGCCCTCACCGACTCAACAAACGCTTTCGCCGCCTCCACCCCGTCGGTATGCGCCAGCAGGGTGATGAAACGGCTCTTTTTAATCTCTTCAGTAAACGTGACCGGCGACGCCGGTATCGGCCAGCTTTCCATTACGCCAGTTTCAGATCGCGCGTCATGTTCTCAACGTTATTTTCGTGGATCACGACGTTATCTTCGATACGAATCCCGCCGAACGGTTTCAGCGCTTCAATTTTCTGCCAGTTGAAGTGCTTGCTGAACTGCCCTTCACGCCACGGCGCCAGCAGAGATTCAATGAAGTAAATGCCCGGTTCGATGGTCAGCACCATGCGCGGTTGCAACACGCGGGTGCAGCGCAGGTACGGATATTTCGACGGCGCAGCCAGGTGCGTGCCGGTGTCATCCTGCATAAAGCCCGCGACATCATGAACCTGTAATCCCAACGGGTGACCAATACCGTGCGGCATAAATGGCCCGGTCAGGTCATTTTCAACCATCGCCTCTTCGCTCATATCGGTGAGGATTTGATGTTTACGCAGAATTTTTGCGATGCGCTGATGGAACTGGATATGGTAATCCACGTAGCTGACACCCGCTTTCATGGTGGCGATCAGCGCCAGCTGCTCGTCATTCACGTCTTTAATCAGATGGGCGAAATCATTGTCGCTGTGCGCCGCCCAGGTGCGAGTGAGGTCAGCGGCATAACCGTTATATTCTGCGCCAGCGTCCAGCAGGAAGCTACGCACTTCAGACGGCACGCGGTGATCCAGTTTGGTGTAGTGCAATACAGAGGCGTGTTCATTCAGCGCCACGATGTTGCCATACGGTACATCGGTATCGCGATGCCCGGTCGCCGTCAGATACGCCTGATTGATGTCGAACTCGCTCATCCCGGAACGGAAAGCTTCTTCCGCTGCGCGATGGCCGTTGACCGCCGTTTTCTGCGCTTCGCGCATACAGGCCAGTTCGTAATCCGTTTTATAAGAACGATAGTAGTGCAGGTAATCAATCACCCCTTTCGGGTTGATCTTATCGGCAGCAATGCCCAGGCCAATCGCACGCTCCGGAACCGGACCAATATAACCGATATTTCCGCGAGCCGCTGGCAGTTGGCTACCAATACCGTCTGCTTTCGGCAGCGCAATCACCTCAACTTCTTCTGTCCAAAAAGAGGTCGGCAACGGCTCAACGTTGTGCCAGTAATCGACCGGCAGATAGAACCACAGCTTCGGTTTATTGACGCCATCCACCAGCAGCCAGCAGTTTGGCACCTGCGTCACGGGCACCCAGGCTTTAAACTGCGGGTTGACCTTGAACGGATACGGGTGATCATCGAGGAACACGTTCATCAGTTCGCCGGAATGAATTAACAGCGCGTCCAGCTTGAAGCGGTCCAGCGCGTTACGCGCGCGCTCCTGCAGGGTGGCGATATGATTTTTATAGAGTGCAGCCAGTGATTCCATTTTTAGTCCTTGTACATTTTTGCCCTCAAGTTTTCGCATCTTAGCACACCTCGCCGAACCTGCGTGATCTCCACCAGTCGTGATCTCCCCAGCAAATATTTAAAGAGTAATTTGCATTTTATTAACATAAAAACCACACTCAGCCTCATCTGGTACGACCAGATTACACTGCTGGATTCAGGAGACTGACATGCTCTACAAAGGCGATACCCTGTACCTCAACTGGCTGGAAGATGGCATTGCCGAACTGGTGTTCGACGCCCCCGGCTCGGTGAATAAATTAGATACGGCGACCGTAGCCAGCCTCGGTCACGCGCTCGATGTCCTCGAAAAACAAAAAGAGCTGAAAGGGCTGCTGCTGCGCTCTGAAAAAGCGGCGTTTATCGTCGGCGCAGACATTACCGAATTCCTCTCGCTGTTCCTGGTGCCAGAAGAACAGCTCAGCGAATGGCTGCATTTCGCCAACAGCGTCTTCAACCGTCTGGAAGATTTACCGGTTCCGACCATCGCCGCCGTTAACGGCTACGCGCTGGGCGGCGGCTGCGAATGCGTACTGGCGACCGATTACCGTTTAGCCACGCCAGACCTGCGCATCGGCCTGCCGGAAACCAAACTGGGGATCATGCCCGGCTTTGGCGGTTCCGTGCGTATGCCACGCCTGTTGGGCGCGGACAGCGCGCTGGAAATTATCGCCGCCGGGAAAGATGTTGGTGCGGAGCAGGCGCTGAAAATCGGCCTGGTGGATGGCGTTGTTAAACACGAGAAACTGATCGATGGTGCGCTGTCCGTATTGCGCCAGGCGATAAATGGCGATCTCGACTGGCGCGCGAAGCGTCGTCCGAAACTGGAACCGCTGAAGCTTAGTAAAGTGGAAGCCACCATGAGCTTCACTATCGCCAAAGGCATGGTAATGCAAACCGCAGGCAAACATTACCCTGCCCCCATTACCGCCGTGAAAACCATTGAAGCCGCTGCACGTCTGGGGCGCGATGAAGCCTTGAAGCTGGAAAACCAAAGCTTTGTCCCGCTGGCGCACACCAACGAAGCGCGCGCGCTGGTTGGTATCTTCCTGAACGATCAATACGTAAAAGGTCTGGCGAAAAAACTCGCCAAAACCACCGATGCGCCGAAACACGCCGCCGTTCTGGGCGCGGGTATTATGGGCGGCGGTATCGCGTATCAATCGGCCTGGAAAGGCGTGCCGGTGATCATGAAAGATATCAACGAGAAATCGCTGACGCTTGGCATGACAGAGGCCAGCAAACTGCTAAATAAGCAGCTGGAGCGCGGAAAAATTGATGGTCTGAAACTGGCAGGCGTCATTTCCACCATCCAGCCTACGCTGGATTACGCCGGGTTCGACCGTGTCGATGTGGTTGTGGAAGCGGTTGTTGAAAATCCGAAGGTGAAAAAAGCGGTGCTGGCGGAAACCGAGCAAAAAGTCCGCCCGGATGCTGTGCTGGCCTCCAACACTTCAACCATTCCGATCGGCGAACTGGCCGACGCGCTGGAGCGTCCGGAAAACTTCTGCGGCATGCACTTCTTCAACCCGGTGCACCGCATGCCGCTGGTTGAGATCATTCGCGGCAAAAAGACCAGTGAGCAAACCATCGCCAAAGTGGTTTCCTGGGCCAGCCAGATGGGCAAAACGCCGATCGTGGTCAACGACTGCCCCGGCTTCTTCGTTAACCGCGTGCTGTTCCCCTACTTCGCCGGTTTTAGCCAGTTGCTGCGCGACGGCGCGGATTTCCGCAAAGTCGACAAAGTAATGGAGAAACAGTTTGGCTGGCCGATGGGCCCGGCTTATCTGCTGGACGTGGTCGGTATCGACACCGCACATCACGCACAAGCCGTGATGGCAGCAGGTTTCCCGCAGCGCATGCAGAAAGATTATCGCGACGCCATCGACGCCCTGTTTGATGCCAGCCGCTTCGGGCAGAAAAATGGCCTTGGCTTCTGGCGCTATAAAGAAGACAGCAAAGGCAAACCGAAAAAAGAAGAAGACGCACAAACCGACAGCCTGCTGGCCGACGTTTCCCAGCCGAAGCGTGACTTCAGCGACGAAGAGATCATCGCCCGCATGATGATCCCGATGGTCAACGAAGTAGTGCGCTGCCTGGAAGAGGGCATCATTGCCAGCCCGGCAGAAGCAGACATGGCGCTGGTCTACGGCCTGGGCTTCCCTCCGTTCCACGGCGGTGCATTCCGCTGGCTGGATACGCTGGGTAGCGCGAAATATCTCGATATGGCGCAGCAGTATCAGCACCTCGGTCCGTTGTATGACGTGCCGGAAGGTCTGCGCAATAAAGCGCGTCATAACGAACCGTATTATCCCGCAGTGGAGCCCGCCCGTCCGGTTGGCACGCTGAAAACGGCTTAAGGAGTCACAATGGAACAGGTTGTCATTGTCGATGCAATTCGTACCCCGATGGGCCGTTCAAAAGGCGGCGCCTTCCGTCACGTGCGTGCGGAAGATCTCTCCGCGCACCTGATGCGTAGCCTGCTGGCGCGCAACCCGGCGCTGGAAGCGGCGTCTCTTGATGATATTTACTGGGGCTGCGTGCAGCAGACGCTGGAGCAGGGTTTTAACATTGCGCGTAACGCCGCCCTGCTGGCGGAAGTACCGCACTCGGTGCCTGCCAACACCGTTAACCGCCTGTGTGGCTCGTCGATGCAGGCGTTGCACGACGCCGCACGTATGATCATGACCGGCGATGCACACGCCTGTCTCATCGGCGGTGTTGAACATATGGGCCACGTGCCGATGAGCCACGGCGTCGATTTCCACCCAGGCTTAAGCCGTAACGTCGCCAAAGCGGCGGGCATGATGGGTTTAACCGCCGAAATGCTGGCGCGGATGCACGGCATCAGCCGTGAGATGCAGGATGCCTTTGCCGCCCGCTCTCACGCGCGTGCCTGGGCCGCAACCCAGTCCGGCGCGTTTAAAAATGAGATAGTCCCAACCGGGGGTCACGATGCCGACGGCGTTCTGAAGCAGTTTAACTACGATGAGGTGATTCGACCGGAAACCACCGTTGAAGCGCTCGCGACGCTGAAACCGGCATTCGATCCGGTCACCGGCACGGTTACCGCCGGTTCCTCTTCCGCGCTTTCCGATGGCGCTTCCGCCATGCTGGTCATGAGCGAAAGCCGCGCCCGCGAACTGGGCTTCACACCGCGCGCGCGCATTCGCTCAATGGCGGTTGTCGGCTGCGATCCGTCTATCATGGGTTATGGCCCGGTTCCGGCGTCTAAGCTGGCGCTGAAAAAAGCGGGCCTGTCGGTAAGCGATATCGACCTGTTTGAAATGAACGAAGCGTTTGCCGCTCAGATCCTGCCATGTATTAAAGATCTGGGGCTGACAGAACAGATAGACGAGAAGATCAACCTCAACGGCGGGGCGATCGCCCTGGGTCACCCATTGGGATGTTCAGGGGCGCGCATCAGTACCACGCTGCTGAACCTGATGGAACGCAAAGACGCCCAGTTTGGTCTGGCGACGATGTGTATCGGGCTAGGTCAGGGGATTGCGACCGTATTTGAACGCGTATAAGTGCATGTAGGCCGGGTCCCCGGCCTACAAATTAAAAGATTAGTTGCCGTTCTTCCCGCCTGTCAGGGGCGGGTTTTTTATTGCTTAAATAAACGCAAACGCATCGCCAAACAGTCGGTCTTCACGCGCCTGACGTTCGTTGCAGAACAGGTCACGGGCGATTTTCGCCATCTCGAAACGGCCAGCAATATAGATATCATGCTCCGCCAGCGTACCGTAATCTTGCAATACCGCCGTCAGCACGGTACCGGAGCGGCCACGCCACGCGTCATCAGGCTGCTCAACAACCGGGATAACATTCAGCTTCGGATGATTAACCGTTAACGCTTCAAGCTCAGCCAGGTCATACAGATGTTTCTCTTCACGCCCACCCCAGTAAATGGTGACATCCCGGTTCGGGTTACGCTTCAGCGCAGTCAGCAGAATGGAGCGCACGTAGGAGAAGCCAGTACCGCCCGCAATCAGAATCAGCGGACGTTCTTCATCGTCGCGCAGCCAGGCTTCGCCATGAGGAATATCAACGACAATTTCGCGATCCTTCAGAATGCGATCCATAACCGCCATCGCGTACAGATTGAGCTCCGATGCGCCAATATGCAGTTCGATATAGTCCTGCTGATCCGGCGTGGAGGCCATGGAGAACGGGCGCTTATCACGCTCATCCATCACGACCATTAAATACTGACCCGCCTGGAACGAGAATGGGGCTTCGGGTACTAAACGGACGCGATATACAGTGTCGGTGATGGCATCTACCGAGGTCACTTTACAGCTTAAAATTGTCATGCGCTCCCTCTGTCGGATCTTATAGTCATTTCAGGGTCTGAATACTGCCCCAATCGTCAGTGCCTGAACAGGCAGAACAGCCGCGTTAATCGCGTTTGCTGTCGCTAAAAATGGCCAGCTCATCCCAGATAGCGTCGATACGCGCCGTAACCGCCGGATCTTTTTTGATCGGACGCCCCCATTCACGTTGGGTTTCTCCTGGCCATTTATTGGTGGCATCCAGCCCCATTTTTGACCCCAGACCGGAAACCGGCGAGGCAAAATCCAGATAATCTATCGGCGTGTTTTCCACCAGTACCGTGTCCCGCGCGGGGTCCATACGGGTGGTAATCGCCCAGATAACATCATTCCAGTCACGCGCATTCACATCGTCATCGCAGACGATAACAAACTTGGTGTACATAAACTGGCGTAAAAACGACCATACGCCCATCATCACCCGTTTCGCGTGCCCGGCGTACTGTTTTTTCATCGTAACAACCGCCAGACGGTAAGAACACCCTTCCGGCGGCAGATAGAAATCGACGATTTCGGGGAACTGCTTTTGCAGAATCGGTACGAAGACTTCGTTTAACGCCACACCCAGCACCGCCGGTTCATCCGGCGGACGTCCGGTGTAGGTCGAGTGATAAATGGCATCATCGCGCTGGGTAATATGCGTGACGGTAAACACCGGGAAGTTATCCACTTCGTTGTAGTAACCGGTATGGTCGCCATATGGCCCTTCCGGTGCCATTTCACCGATCTCGATATACCCTTCCAGCACGATTTCCGCGCTGGCAGGCACTTCCAGGTCGTTAGAAACGCACTTCACCACTTCAGTTTTTGTGCCGCGCAGCAAACCCGCAAACGCGTATTCCGACAGCGTATCCGGCACCGGGGTAACCGCGCCCAGAATCGTCGCAGGATCGGCACCCAGCGCCACGGATACCGGGAATCGCTCGCCCGGATGCGCCGCGCACCACTCCTGAAAATCGAGCGCGCCGCCGCGATGCGACAGCCAGCGCATAATCAGTTTGTTCTTGCCGATCACCTGTTGGCGATAAATGCCCAGGTTCTGCCGCTCTTTGTGCGGGCCGCGTGTGACCGTCAGCCCCCAGGTGATTAACGGTGCCGCATCTTCCGGCCAGCAGGTCATCACCGGAATACGCGATAAATCGACATCATCACCGGAGATAATTTTTTGCTGGCACGGCGCGCCACGCAGACGCTTAGTCGGCATGTTAAGCACTTGCTTGAAATGAGGGAGTTTATCGAAGAGATCGCGGAACCCTTTCGGTGGTTCAGGCTCCTTCAGAAAGGCCAGCAGTTTCCCCACTTCGCGCAGTGCGCTGACATCCTCCTGCCCCATCCCCATCGCCACGCGCTTTGGCGTACCGAACAGGTTACACAGCACCGGCATGTCGTAACCCGTTGGGTTCTCAAACAGTAACGCCGGGCCGCCAGCACGCAGGGTGCGATCGGCAATTTCGGTGATTTCCAGGTGAGGATCAACAGGCAACGTAATACGTTTCAGTTCACCTTGTTGCTCCAGCAATGTCAGAAAGTCGCGTAGATCGTGGTATTTCATGGGGAAATTAATGGCCTCCTGGTAAGCGCCTCATTATACGGCGAATGCGGCTGTGATGCTGTATTTTTGTTAAAATCACGTGAACCAATACGCTCGACTTATCGCTATCAGTTATCATCGCGATCGCATCACTCTTTTGATATGCTTGCACGCTACATTGTGGAAACGAGTCATTATGCAAGCCTGGTATTTACTGTACTGCAAACGCGGTCAACTTCAGCGCGCTCAGGAACATCTCGAACGGCAGGCGGTGAGTTGCCTGACGCCGATGATCACCCTGGAGAAAATCGTACGCGGTAAGCGTACTTCAGTCAGTGAACCGCTTTTCCCCAACTACCTGTTTGTTGAATTTGACCCGGAAGTGATTCATACCACTACCATTAATGCGACCCGTGGCGTCAGCCATTTCGTGCGTTTTGGTATGCATCCAGCCACGGTGCCTTCCAGCGTTATTCATCAGCTTTCGGTGTATAAGCCCGAAGGCGTTACCGACCCCAGCACACCGTATCCTGGCGACAGCGTGGTGATCACCGAGGGCGCGTTTGAAGGCCTGCAGGCGATTTTCTCTGAGCCTGACGGCGAAGCCCGCTCGATGCTGCTGCTCAATCTG
This sequence comes from Pseudocitrobacter corydidari, assembly GCF_021172065.1. NCBI lineage: Bacteria > Pseudomonadati > Pseudomonadota > Gammaproteobacteria > Enterobacterales > Enterobacteriaceae > Pseudocitrobacter > Pseudocitrobacter corydidari. The sequence continues at coordinate 3,632,128 of NZ_CP087880.1, forward strand.
CTCAACAAGCAGGTTATGCAAAGCGTGAAGAACACCGACTTTCGCAAAACCGATAACGACTAAAACGTAATATTAAACAGTGTCTTGACGTTATTATCCGTGACGGATTCCAGCCACTGCGCCTCTTCGCCGCGCCAGTGGGCAATTTGCGTCAGGATGTGCGTCACAAATGCAGGTTCATTGCGTCGTGATTTCGGTTTTGGCGACAGGTCGCGCGGCAGCAAATAAGGCGCATCCGTTTCAATCAGCAATCGCTCGGCCGGAATAAATGGCAGCAGCTCACGCAGTTCCAGCCCGCGACGCTCATCGCAAACCCAGCCGGTAATGCCGATATACAGGCCGCGATCGACGCAGGCCTGCATCTCTTCACGTGTACCGGTGAAGCAGTGTAAAACCCCACCCGGCAGTTTATCCAGCCACGGGTCGAGCAATGCCAGAAAACGCGCGTGGGCATCGCGACAGTGCATAAAGACCGGCATCGATAGCTCCGCTGCCAGTGCCAGCTGCGCGCTAAACGCCGCCTCCTGCTCTGCTGGCGTGGAGAAATTGCGGTTGAAGTCCAGCCCGCATTCGCCAATCGCCACTACTTCCGACTGCTGCGCCAGTTTACGGATGCTCGCTTCCACCTCCGGGTTCCAGCTGCTGCTATCGTGCGGATGCACACCCGCAGTGGACCAGCACCCGGCAAACCGCTGTGCGAACTGTTGCGCTTGTTCGCTCTCATTTCGATTGGTACCGGTCAGCAGCATCCCGTTGACGCCTGCGGCCTGAGCGCGGGCGATAACATCGTCACGATCGTGGGAAAACTGCGAGCTGGTAAGGTTTACGCCAATATCAAACATCTCGGCTCCATACGAAAACCGCCCTGACGGGCGGTGATTTTATTCTTCGTTTTTATCGGCTTCAGCTTCGGCTTCCGCGTCTTCGTCACGCGTCGCTCGCTTGCCGGTATAGAAGCGGGCGAAGAAGACGCCAACCTCAAACAAACAGTACATCGGTATCGCCAGCAGCGTTTGCGAGAAAACATCCGGCGGGGTCAGCAGCATGCCAACCACAAATGCGCCAACCAGCACGTACGGACGTTTTTTGCGCAAGTCTTCCGGGGTGGTCACGCCCACCCAGCAAAGCAGCACAATCGCCACCGGTACTTCGAAGGAGACCCCGAAAGCGATGAACAGCGACATCACAAAATCGAGGTAGCTCTTGATGTCGGTCGAGACCAGCACGCCCGCAGGCGCGGCATGCGTCAGGAAGCCGAACGCCAGAGGGAACACCACGAAATAGGCAAAAGCCATACCGGTATAGAACAGCAGCGTACTGGAAACCAGCAGCGGTACCACCAGACGGCGTTCATGCTTATACAGCGCAGGCGCAACAAAAGCCCACACCTGATAAAGAATCACCGGCGCCGACAGGATAATCGACACCATGAAGGTCAGCTTGATGGGGGTAAAGAACGGTGACGCGACATCGGTCGCAATCATCGTCGCCCCAACAGGCATCTGCCGGATCAGCGGCGCAGAGACCAGTTGATAGATATCGTTGGCGAAATAGACTAACGCCAGAAAAATGATGAACACCGCCATGATGCTGTTAAGCAGACGCTTACGCAGTTCAATCAGGTGCGACACCAGCGGTTGAGTATCTTCTACGCCCATGTTTACGATTTATCACTTGATGCAGGGGATGAATCAGGAACGGAAGCGGTTTTTTTCTCTTTTTCAGAGTCGCTAACCGCCGCCGCTTCTGGCGTGTGGGTTTCAGCGGGGGATGGAACCTGCTCGTCGGTACTGGCCTGATGTTCGGCCGTCGACGGGGTAACCCCGGCGCGCTGCTCCTCGCTGTCCTTCACTATCGGATTATGGATAGTGTTAGCTTCATCACTCGCCTTTTCAGGATCGTGAATAGAGTAAGAGCGCTTCATGGATTCCGCCGCTTCACGCAGCTCGTCCATCGACGCCTTCAGCTCTGGCGATAGGGTGTCCAGGCTCGCTTTCTCCACTTTTTTCAGGCTGTCCTGAAATTCCTGAAGTTTAAGCTCCTGGGTCAGCTCGTTTTGCACCGTTGTCGCCAGCGAGCGCAGCGCGCGAATCCAGCCAACAACCGTTTTAACCGCAACCGGCAGACGTTTTGGCCCGAGTACAACAAGGCCAATCACGAATACCAGCAGCAGTTCACTGAAACCAATATCAAACACGAATTACACCTGCTCGTTGTCGTGGCGTTTCGCTTCGTCTTTTTTAGCGTCTTCCTGCTTGTCAGTGATTGATTTTGCAGTGAAATCCGCATCCTGAGTAGACTTGTCTTTCTTGTCGTCTTCATCACCCATGGCTTTCTTAAAGCCTTTGATGGACGCACCCAAATCGGACCCCAGTGAGCTCAGCTTTTTAGTCCCGAAAAGCAGAACCACGATAACGACGATAATCAGCAACTGCCAAATACTAATACCACCCATACATCTTCCTCTGTGATAGATGATGAAATAACCATTGACGCATTATACGTTATGCGCCCTCGTGATAGCGATGCAAAATTCAGCGCGTTTTACGCCAGCCGGCGAACCATACCACCAGCCCCGCGCCCATGAGCCACGCGGGCATGAAGCCCCATTCCGGTCGATTTATTAGCAGTAGTGTACCGCTCAATAATAAAACAGCACCTATACCAAAGAGATACCGTGACTGACCCTGACGGGTACGATGCACGGTGATGTCGCCGGCAAGCTTATCCAAACTGCTCTGTAAATGTTTGCTCTGGCGCAAACTGTCGTACACCAGTTCCGGTAATTCGGGCATTTTTTCGATCCAGAACGGCGCTTTTGCTTTCAACGCACGAACCAGCGCCGGAATGCCTATCTGATCTTTCAGCCAGGACTCAAGGAACGGCTTCGCCGTTTGCCATAAATCGAGCTGCGGATAGAGCTGTCGCCCCACGCCTTCCACGTAAAGCAGCGTTTTTTGCAGCAGCACCAACTGTGGCTGAACTTCCATGTTGAAACGACGCGCGGTGTTAAATAAGTTTAGCAACACATGCCCGAAGGAGATTTCCGCCAGCGGTTTCTCGAAGATAGGTTCACACACCGTACGAATCGCGAACTCGAAATCTTCAACATTGGTGTCCGGCGGTACCCAGCCAGAATCAACGTGCAGTTCGGCCACTTTGCGATAGTCGCGGTTAAAGAAGGCGATGAAGTTCTCCGCCAGATAGCGCTTATCTTCTTTGTTCAGCGAGCCGACAATCCCACAGTCGATGCCGATATATTGCGGATCTTCCGGGTGCTCATAGCTGACAAAAATATTGCCTGGGTGCATGTCCGCATGGAAAAAGCTGTCGCGGAATACCTGGGTGAAGAAGACCTGCACGCCACGCTCGGCCAGCAATTTCATGTTGGTGTTTTGCTTCAGCAACGCTTCGGTGTCTGACACAGGAATGCCGTAGATGCGCTCCATCACCATCATGTTTTCGCTGCAATAGTCGGAGTAAACCTCCGGCACATAGAGCATCGGGCTGTCTTCGAAATTGCGGCGCAGCTGGATGGCGTTCGCCGCTTCGCGCAGCAAATTCAGCTCATCAATCAGCGTTTTTTCATAGTCGCGCACCACTTCAACCGGGCGCAGACGACGGCCATCCGGCAGCAGGCGGGGAACCCAGCGCGCCAGACGGTAGATGAGTTTCATATCCGCTTTGATAACCGGCAGGATATCCGGGCGAATGACCTTGATCACCACCTCTTTGCCGTTCTCTTTCAGGCGCGCGGTGTGCACCTGGGCAATCGACGCGGATGCCAGCGGGTTAATATCGAAATCGTCAAACCAGCTTTCGATAGGGATATCCCCCATCGCTTTTTCCATCAGCTTTTGCGCCTGTAAGCCGTCAAACGGCGCAACGCGGTCCTGCAACATACTGAGCTGGTCGGCGATATGCGGCGGGAAGAGATCGCGGCGGGTAGAGAGCATCTGGCCGAGTTTGATCCAAACCGGGCCCAGCTCCTGCAATGCCAGACGCATGCGTTCACCCAACGGGCGATCTTTGTGGCGATTCGGCATCCAGAACAACATCCGACGCCAGATTCGCAGCGGCAGGGTGATGCGCATTTTGGGAATGAGCTCATCAAGCCCGTAACTCAAAAAGGTGTGGATGATAAAATACAGGCGCCGTAATTCTCCTGGCGTCATTTCCCCTCCAGTTTTTCCAGCCGCTTCGTCAGCGCGTCAACGGCGCGTTCCACGGCCATTGTCTCTTCAGCAAACCAGGCTAATTCCAGCGCGCCGGGGGCCAGTCGCCACTCTTCGGTGACAGCCTCCGCCACGTAATGCTGCTGACGCGCAAAGCCCTGCCGCAGGAATTTCGCGCCGCCACGCAGAACTTTACTGACGCCTTCAGCGGCGATATCGCCGGTATAGGGTGCCAGCAGTTCTGCCGGGTCAAATTCGGCCAGGTCGGCCAGTGCGACAAGGTTTTGCACGACCTGGATGTCGCCCTGCACTTCGAGGTCACCGTTGCGGATGAGCGCCGTCAGTTGCTGACGATTACGCAGTTGCGGCAGTACGCCGACACGCGTCGCGACAGTACAGTCGGCCTCGCCTTCCCACGCCCCCAGCACATCGACCTGCCGCTCGCTAAACACCAGCACCAGCGGCGACGTGAACTCTTTGAGTTCAACGCGCAGCACTTTTCCCACCAGACGTTGCCGGGCAGGCTTAAGCGCCCGCTCACGCCACAGAAAAGTATTCAGTGCCGTTTCGACGCCGGCAGTCACTAAGGGTTTTAAAGGCATCAGGCCCTCCTGTCAGAACTTATAACCGCGATGCAGCGCCACGATGCCTGCCGTCAGGTTGAAGTACTCAACGCTGTCCATTCCGGCATCCTGCATCATCGCTTTCAGGGTTTCCTGATCGGGGTGCATACGGATGGATTCCGCCAGATAGCGGTAGCTTTCTGCATCATTCGCCACCATTTCACCAATGCGCGGCAGGATGTGGAAAGAGTAAGCATCGTAGGCTTTGCTCAGCGGTTCGATAATCGGTTTCGAGAACTCAAGCACCAGCAGGCGGCCACCCGGTTTCAGTACGCGATACATCGAGCGCAGCGCTTTCTCTTTGTCGGTGACGTTGCGCAGGCCGAAAGAGATAGTAATGCAGTCGAAGGTGTTATCCGGGAACGGCAGCGCTTCGGCGTTCGCCTGCACATACTCCACGTTGCCGATAACACCGTGGTTGCGCAGCTTTTCGCGCCCCATTTTCAGCATAGAGTCGTTGATATCAGCCAGCACGACGCGGCCGGTTTCACCCACCATGCGGGAGAATTTCGCCGTTAAATCGCCCGTACCGCCTGCCAAATCGAGGACGGTTTGCCCACGACGTACGCCGCTACAGTCAATGGTAAAACGCTTCCATAAACGGTGAATACCAAACGACATCAGGTCGTTCATCACATCGTATTTTGCGGCCACAGAGTGGAAAACGTGGGCAACCATGTCTTCCTTCTGGGATTTGGCGATTGTCTTAAAGCCAAAGTGCGTCGTGTCTTGTGATTCCTCAGCCATCTCTAAGCCTGCTTATAAAGAAAATGTTCATGGAGTGTAACAGATTGGGCGCAATTGCCCTACGATTCAACCCCGTCACACTCCCTCAAACAGGGTTAACCGTTTTTCACAGCCAGAGGATCATCATCGTCAGAATCAGCCCCTTGCCGTAAACGAAACTCATCATCCTGCGCCGTAGCCTGCTCGACTAAATCCGGATTAATCTCGCGTTTCACCTCTACGCCGAGGTGACGGAAAGCTTCCGTTTGCGCCAGCAGATTCCCGCGCCCGGAAGAGAGTTTCTTCATCGCCTGAAGATAGTTGTCCTGCGCTTTATCCAGGCTTTGCCCAATAGCGGACATATCATCAATAAACAGGCGCATTTTGTCGTAAAGACGGCTGGCCCGCTCGGCGATTTGCTGCGCATTGCGGCTCTGGTGCTCATAGCGCCAGAGATTGGCAATTGTGCGCAGCGCTACCAATAAAGTAGTAGGACTTACCAGCATAATGTTATTTTTTAAAGCTTCATTGATCAGTTCGGGCTGTCGGTCTAATGCCAGCAAAAAGGCGGGTTCAACAGGGATAAACATCAGGACGTAGTCCAGCGTTCGCAGCCCCGGAAGCTGTTGATAATCTTTGCGCCCCAGCAGGCGAATATGGTTTCGCACCGCGGCGATATGCTCCTGGAGCGCCAGTTCGCGGGTGTAGTCGTCTTCGGCATTGAAGTAACGTTCATAGGCCACCAGCGTCATTTTGGCATCGACCACCACATCTTTTCCCTGTGGCAGGCGAACGATAACGTCCGGCTGCATGCGGGCGCGAGTATCGGTTTCGATACTTACCTGAGTTTCGTATTCGTAACCTTCACGCAAGCCAGAGGCTTCAAGCACGCGCGTCAGCACCACTTCGCCCCAGTTGCCCTGAGTTTTATTGTCGCCTTTTAACGCGCGCGTCAGGTTGACGGCTTCGCGCGTCATCTGTTCATTCAGCTGTTGCAGATTGCGAATTTCATGGGCCAGCGTATGGCGCTCTTTCGCTTCCTGGCCAAAACTGTCCTGCACCTGACGGCGAAAGCCGTCAAGCTGCTCGCGCAACGGGGTAAGCAAACTGTTGAGGCTTTGACGGTTTTGCTCATCCACCCGACGATTACTGTGCTCAAAGATACGGTTAGCCAGATTTTCGAACTGCTCGCTCAGGCGCTGCTCGCTGTTGATCATCTGGCGAATTTTGTCTTCCGCATGATGCTGCGTGGCTTCCAGCCGCGTGGTTACTTCACGCAAGTCTGCTTCCAGCGAGGTATTGATTTCACGCAGGCTGCGCAGTTCATTATTCAGCAGCTCGCACTCCTCGCGCCAGTGCGCGTTCTGCGCCAGCTGTTGCTTCGCAGCGCTCAGTTCGCCGTAGATATCACGCTCTTCGGCCAGTTGTTCCGCCCGCTGCTGCGCGACGCGATAGCTCGCGGCCAGCCAACCCAGCGCAACGCCCGCCAGTGCAACCAGAAAATAAATAAGAATGGCGATATCCACAATGCCCCCTGCATGAACGACTTACGGCAAAAATAGAATTGTGCTGTATAGATGTCCAGTTGGAAAGGTTTTTCCTGCGAGGAGGTACGCAAAAAGAAAAAGGCCGAACGTGTCGGCCTTTAAGAAGAGAAGAAGGTTTACAGCAGGCGGCGGGCCGCTTCCACAACGATTTTCACCGCGTGGCTTTCGGTTTGTTTCATCGTCTCAGCGTTCGGGATCTCCTGCTGAGTACGGTTCACAATTACGCCCGCAACCATCCCTGCGCGCAGCCCCTGGCTGGAACACATGGTCAGCAGCGTCGCGGATTCCATCTCGTAGTTCATTACGCCCATCGACTGCCACTCTTCCATGGAGCCTTTAAAGCGGCTAACCACGCGGCCAGAGAAGGTATCGTAGCGTTCCTGACCAGGATAGAAGGTGTCGGAAGACGCGGTTACGCCAACGTGCGTGGTCGCACCAATCTCTTTAGCCGCCGCAACCAGCGCGGTGGTGCAGTCGAAATCAGCAACCGCCGGATATTCCATCGGTGCAAAGTGCAGGCTCGCGCCGTCCAGACGAACGGATGCGGTGGTGACCAGCACGTCGCCTACATTGATATGCGGCTGAATCGCCCCGGTAGTACCGACGCGCAGGAAAGTGCGGATACCCAGCTGCGCCAGCTCTTCAACGGCAATAGAAGTAGACGGGCCGCCGATACCGGTAGAGCACACAATCACCGGCTTGCCATCAAGCTCAGCACGCCAGGAGGTAAATTCGCGATGGGATGCCAGTTTGACCGGCTTTTCCATCAGCGCGGCGATCTTTTCCACACGCTCCGGATCGCCAGGGACGATAGCGAGCGTAGCCCCTTGTAAATCGTTTTTGGTGAGGCCGAGATGAAAAACATCAGACTTAGACATAGAAAACTCCTCTGTGGATCGGTTTTGTCAGAAGAAGCAAAAAGCCACTTTACAGAAGACGAAGACAACATTTCGTGACCACCGTCACCAGGAACCAAAAATATTGCATAATATTCCACGTAAAAAGTGATTCACATCACATTAACAAGTTATATCTTCCGTTGTTGCACAAAAATCGCCCGTCTTCAGGCACTGTGATTTGTCTATATTAAAAAGCATTACAGAAGCGCTAAAAGCTCACTTAAAGGTACGGAGAATGCCATGACCACCAACAACCAATCTGGATTTGCACCTGCCGCATCCCCTCACGCAACGACCGCTGTTCGCACATCAGAGGCCGAAATTACCGCTGGCGAAACATCGATCCCCTCTCAGGGCGATCAGCTACCCGCGTATCACGCACGCCCAAAACAGAGCGATGGCCCTCTTCCGGTGGTAATCGTAGTGCAGGAGATTTTTGGCGTCCATGAACACATTCGCGATGTTTGTCGCCGCCTGGCCTTAGAAGGCTATCTGGCCATCGCGCCAGAGCTCTATTTCCGTCAGGGCGATCCGAACGACTATGCCGATATCCCGACCCTCTTTAATAACCTGGTCACGAAAGTACCTGATGCACAGGTGCTGGCCGATCTTGACCACGTTGCCAACTGGGCATCACGCAATGGTGGGGATGCCAGTCGCCTGATGATCACCGGCTTCTGCTGGGGTGGCCGCATCGCCTGGCTGTATGCTGCACATAACCCGCAGTTAAAAGCCGCCGTCGCATGGTATGGAAAATTGCTGGGCGATAAGTCACTGAATTCACCGAAACATCCTGTCGATATCGCCGTCGATCTCAATGCACCGGTACTGGGTTTATACGGTGGTCAGGACACCGGTATCCCGGTTGATACCGTAGAAACCATGCGCCAGGCACTGCGCGCCGCCAATGCCAAAGCGGATATTATTGTTTATCCGGATGCCGGGCATGCGTTCAATGCGGATTATCGTCCAAGCTATCATGAAGAATCAGCGAAAGATGGCTGGCAGCGCATGCTGGCGTGGTTTGCGCAGCATGGCGGGAAGAAATAAACATTTTGCCCGGTAATGCGTTCGCTTACCGGGCCTCTACCTTTACCCCTGGCGCAAATTCTGCGCCGCCTGCACCATGTTCGCCAGCGCCGCGCGGGTCTCTGGCCAGCCACGGGTTTTCAGGCCGCAGTCCGGGTTGACCCACAGGCGTTCAGCCGGGATGCGCTGTTCGGCTTTCTTCAGCAGCGCTTCAATCCATTCCACGCTCGGTACGTTTGGCGAGTGAATGTCATAGACGCCCGGGCCGATTTCGTTTGGGTAGTCAAACTCTTCAAACGATTCCAGCAACTCCATGTCGGAACGCGAGGTTTCGATGGTGATCACGTCCGCATCCAGCGCCGCAATCGAATCCATGATGTCGTTGAACTCGCAATAACACATGTGGGTGTGGATTTGCGTGTCATCTTTCGCCACAGCGGCGTTGATACGGAAAGCTTCCACGCCCCACTGGAGGTACGCGTCCCAGTCACTGCGACGCAGCGGTAAACCTTCGCGCAGCGCCGGTTCGTCAATCTGGATGATGCCAATTCCAGCGGCTTCCAGATCGGCCACTTCATCGCGCAGCGCCAGCGCAATCTGTTTGGCGATGGTTTCACGGCTGACATCTTCGCGCGGGAAGGACCAGCAGAGAATCGTCACCGGGCCGGTCAGCATCCCTTTCACCGGCTTGTCGGTCAGCGATTGCGCGAACGATGCCCACTCTACGGTGATCGGTGCCGGGCGGCTCACGTCACCAATAACAATCGGCGGTTTCACACAGCGGGAGCCGTAGCTCTGCACCCAGCCGTTTTGCGTAAAGACAAAACCGTCCAGATGTTCGCCAAAGTATTCCACCATATCGTTACGCTCCGCTTCGCCGTGGACCAGCACATCAAGCCCTAAACGTTCCTGCTCCACAATGGCCTGCTTAATCTGTTCCGCAATGCCCGTGCGGTAGTTGTTGGCATCGAGATTACCCTTTTTGAAATCCAGGCGCAGGGTGCGAATTTCCGTGGTTTGCGGGAAGGAACCAATCGTGGTGGTCGGCCAGGCGGGCAGGTTAAAACGCGCACGTTGGGCTTGTGCGCGCACGTCATACGCATTTGCACGCTGGCTATCCTGCGCGGTAATGGCCGCCAGACGTTTTGCTACCGCCGCATTATGAACGCGGGTTGAGTGACGGCGCGCCTGGATTGGGGCGCTCCACGCTGCCAGCGCAGACGTATTACCGCTATTGAGCGCATCGCGCAGCAGCGCCAGTTCTTCACATTTTTGCGAAGCGAAGGCAAACCAGCTTTTCACTTCTGCATCAAGACGCGTTTCCACGCTCAGATCGATTGGGCTGTGCAGTAATGAGCAGGACGAAGCCACCCACAGCGAGCGTTTACCGACGATCTCGCGAATTTGTGCATATTTTTCCGTAAGATCGGCGCGCCAGACGTTACGTCCGTTAATCAACCCGGCGGAGAGCAGCCAGTCGGCAGGCAAGCGCTTATGCAGTTCGGCAACATCATCTTTGCCATGAACCAGGTCAACATGCAGGCCCTGAATCGGCAGAGCAGTAATGGTATTCAGATTAGGCGTGACACCTTCAAAATAGGTGGTCAGCAGCAATTTCACCTGCCCCTGAAGAGCGTCATAGGCAGCTTGATAAGCTTCCCGCCACGCCTGCGGCAGCTCCAGCACCAGCGCCGGTTCATCAATTTGTACCCACTCAATACCGCGTTTTGCCAGCTCACTCAGCACCTGCTGATACACCGGCAGAATGTCTTTGAGCAGGTTCAGACGGTCAAATGCCTCGCCTTTGACTTTACCCAACCACAGCCAGGTCACCGGCCCCAGCAGAACGGGCTTCACTTTATGGCCCAGCGCCAGCGCTTCGTCCACTTCTTCAAGCAGTTGTGTCCAGGTTAGTTTGAACTGCTGGCCTTTCACGAACTCCGGCACCATATAGTGATAGTTGGTGTTAAACCATTTGGTCATTTCCGCTGCTGCCGCCGGTTCACCGGTAGGTGCGCGCCCACGGCCAATGCGGAACAGGGTGTCGATATCCACCGATCCATCGCTGTTCTGATGACGAGCCGGAACGTTACCCAGCATCAGGCTGGTCGTCAGAACATGGTCGTACCAGGCGAAATCGCCCACCGGCAGCAGGTCGATACCGGCCTGTTTTTGTTGATCCCAGTGACGCGCGCGTAGCTCGCGCCCAACCGACAGCAGCGCTTCCTGAGTCGAGTTCCCCGCCCAGTAACTTTCTTGCGCTTTTTTCAGCTCGCGACGCAGGCCAACGCGAGGGAAACCGAGGGTGTGATTAAGAATTGTCATGGTAAGCCCCTTATGGATTTTTCATGTTTTAGACGTCCAGATGTTTACACATCCATAATTGGCGGTTACTGTATATTCCTCAAGCGCAAATTGTTCATGCCGAAGTGAAGGACTTTCATGATCGAAGTTAAACATCTGAAGACGCTACAAGCGTTGCGGAACTGCGGGTCGCTCGCCGCTGCGGCGGCCACGCTGCATCAGACCCAATCCGCCCTTTCCCACCAGTTCAGCGATCTGGAACAGCGCCTTGGCTTTCGGCTATTTATACGCAAGAGTCAGCCGCTGCGCTTTACGCCGCAGGGCGAGATCCTGCTCCAGTTGGCAAACCAGGTACTGCCGCAAATCAGTCAGGCGCTTCAGGCCTGCAACGAGCCGCAGCAGACGCGTCTGCGCATCGCCATTGAGTGTCATAGCTGCATTCAATGGCTGACGCCTGCACTGGAAAACTTCCATAAAAACTGGCCGCAGGTCGAGATGGATTTTAAATCCGGCGTCACCTTTGACCCGCAACCCGCGCTGCAGCAGGGCGAGCTGGATCTGGTCATGACCTCCGATATTCTGCCGCGCAGCGGGCTGCATTATTCGCCGATGTTTGATTATGAGGTGCGTCTGGTTATCGCGCCTGACCATCCGCTGGCAGCAAAAACGCGCATTACGCCGGAAGATCTCGCCAGCGAAACGCTGCTGATTTATCCGGTGCAGCGCTCGCGTCTGGATATCTGGCGTCACTTCCTGCAACCGGCGGGCATCAGCCCATCGCTGAAAAGCGTCGATAACACGTTATTGTTGATTCAGATGGTTGCCGCCCGCATGGGGATTGCTGCGCTGCCGCATTGGGTGGTGGAGAGTTTCGAACGCCAGGGTCTGGTGGTCACCAAAACCCTGGGTGAAGGCTTGTGGAGCCGACTGTACGCCGCCGTGCGCGATGGCGAGCAGCGTCAGCCGGTCACGGAGGCGTTTATTCGTTCAGCGCGGAACCACGCGTGCGATCATCTTCCGTTCGTGAAGAGCGCGGAGCGACCCACTTTCGATGTACCCACAGCGACGCCAGGATCACCAGCGCGCCTGTAATGAATGTCGGCCAGTGCGGCTGTTGATGCCAGATAGCCAGGTTAACCAGCAGCCCCGCCGGCACGTGCATGTTGTTCATGATGCCCAGCGTTCCGGCATCCACCTGGGTCGCGCCGTAGTTCCACATGAAGTAGCCAATCCCGGAAGCCACCACGCCAAGAAAGACCAGAATGCTCCATTGCAGCGTGGTCTCCGGCATCTTCTGAGCGTTGCCCAGCAGCGACCACGCCACAATCGCCACCAGGAACGCGCCGAGATAGAACCACGCAAAGGCGTTATGCTGCGGCATCGGGCGGGTTTCCATCAGACGTTTGTAGCCCACCATGCCAATCGCAAAGGTGATATTAGAGAGCTGCACCAGCAGCAGGCCGGTCCAGAAATGGTCCGTCACCTGATCGTAACGGATAATCCCGGCGCCAATCACCGCCAGCAAGGCGCTGAATGCATAGCCCCAGCGCAGGCGACGCTTGCTCATCAGGTCATAAATCAGTGTGATATAGAGCGGCGTCAGCACGGTGAACAGCAACAGTTCGGACACCGTCAGGTAGAGATACGCGCGGAAGCTCAGCATATACATCACGCCAAGCTGCATCGCACCCACCAGCATATACAAGCCGACCGTTTTCAGGCTGTTGCCACGGGTACGCAGAAACGGCAGGTATACGAGTGCTGCCAGGCCAACGCGCACCAGTACGGCAAAATAGCTGTCGACGTGACCGGCAAGGTACTCACCGTAAAAGCTAAAAGAGAAGGCCCACAGAATAGTGGTGATAATGAGTAGCGCCACAATGAATGTCTCTCAGGAAGATGAACACGCATTGTAGCGAAGAGAACGGTTGACAACTGAGCAATAAATACTCAGTCGTCATTTTTTAATCAAGATAGAGCTTACGCAGGTAGTGCGGCACCGCGTCATCCGCGTTTGAGCCAATCACTTCCAGTTCCGGATGCAAATCTTTCAGGCGCTGATGCGCCCCGGCCATGATGCAGCCTTTACCCGCCATCGACAGCATTTCGGCATCGTTCATGCCATCACCAAAAGCGATACAGTCTTGCAGGCTATAACCCAGTTTCTTCGCAACCGCTTCCAGCGCGTGGCCTTTGGAGACGCCGCCCGCCATTACTTCCAGGCAGGTCAGCGTGGAGAAACTGACGTTCACGCGATCGCCCCAGCGCGCGTTAATCGCCTGCTCCAGCGGCAGTAAGACCTCATGGTTACTGCTGGTGAAGAAGACTTTGCTGACGCCCTCCGGCTCCAGCAGGCCTGGCTCAAAAAGCTGGTAGTTGAACACCGCTTCTTTGAAAAAACGCATCTCTTCCGGGCGATGGCGGTTCATAAACCACTCGTCGTCGCGATAAACGTTGGTGATGATATCGGGGCTGCTGTGCATTACGCCAAAGAGATCGGCGGCAATATCGCGATCGAGATTGTGAGCAAACAGCAGATTGCCGTCAGTGTCGTGCACACGCGCGCCGTTGGAAGTGATCATATAGGCCTGAATCCCGAGATTATCGCGGATCTGCCCTACGTCAATATGATGACGGCCGGTCGCAAACACAAAATGAAGCCCTTTTTGGGTCAATAATTTCAGTGTCTCTTTCGCATACGGCGTTAAGCGGTGGTCGGGAGCGAGGAGCGTGCCATCTAAATCAGATGCAACAACCTGGTACATAAGAGAATTCTACCTTTAAGCCTGGCGGCATAAATGCCGGTTTAAGTATGTCGATAGAAAAAATCGACGATAGCATTGAGTGCGACCGAGCGCATGGCGTCCTTTTCAAAAAGGATCTCATGGTACGCGCCCTGTATGACAAGCGGTTTATCCCCATCACAGGGATGCCCCGCCATTGCGCGAAGTTCACAATAACGGTCGTGCATGCGGTTATCTACGACACGCTCTTCTTCCGCCTGAATAATAAGCGTCGGCAACGTATCGTTGGGCGCACCGGCGATGATTTGCTCACCGGCAATGATCCCTTCACGGACCCAGTGATACGTTGGCCCGCCCACGCGCAGACGCGGCTCATCGGCATAAAAACGCAGGTTGCGCCGATAACGCTGGCGGCTGTGCGTCAGAACGTTAAGGCTAAACGGCAGCGCTCGCCAGCGCCCGGTACCAATGGCATACCCTTCCCGAAGACGCTGATGGCCCTCAGCCCAATCGAGAATATGACGAACCATCCATTCAGGCAGGCGCATGATAATACCGAACATCGGCGCACAAAGCGCGAGTGCGTCACACTGATGCGGATAACGCTGCAAAAAAAGCGTGGCAATCGCGCCGCCCATCGAGTGCGCGAGAATAAACCGCTTACGCCAATGACCGGGCGCGACTTCCTGTTCCCAGAATGCCGCCAGATCGTCAACGTAGTCGCTGAATTTTACCACATGACCGCGATGGGTATCCGACAGCATCCGGCCTGAACGCCCCTGCCCACGGTGGTCGATAATTAATACATCAAACCCACTGTGGAAGAGGTCGTAGGCCAGTTCGGCATACTTCACGTAGCTTTCGATACGGCCTGGGCAAATGACCACCACGCGATCGTGATGCGCAGAGCAAAAACGCACGAAGCGCACCGCAACGTTATCCACGCCGCGAAATTCCGCTTCTTCGCGCTGACGCCAGAAATCCGTCAGCGGCCCCATCGCAAACGCGGCAAACGCGTTTTCTCTTGTTTCCCAGTCCTTTTGCTGCTGAAACATCGGGCTTCCACCCCTGCTAACCGCTGAAAATCGTTTTTTTGTGAGGCCTGACACAACACTCATACAATAGCGTATTGTGGCATAAAAAACAGATAACCAGGGAGATTCTCATGACCTTTGAGTGGTGGTTCGCCTACCTGCTGACATCCATAATTCTCAGCCTTTCACCGGGCTCCGGCGCGATCAATACCATGACCACATCCATTAGCCACGGCTATCGCGGCGCGGTCGCTTCTATCGCCGGGTTACAGACCGGGCTCGCGATTCATATTGTGCTGGTAGGGGTCGGGCTGGGGACGCTGTTCTCCCGTTCCGTGCTCGCTTTCGAAGTGCTGAAATGGGCGGGCGCAGCCTATCTTATCTGGCTCGGCATCCAGCAATGGCGCGCGGCGGGGGCAATTGACCTCAACACCCTCGCGCAATCACAGTCACGCTCAAAACTCTATCGACGGGCGGTATTTGTGAATCTGACCAACCCGAAAAGCATCGTCTTTTTGGCGGCGCTGTTCCCGCAGTTTATCGTGCCCCATCAGCCGCAGGTGATGCAGTACGTGGTGCTCGGCATCACCACCATTGTGGTCGATATTATTGTGATGATTGGCTATGCCACCCTCGCGCAACGCATCGCGAGCTGGATTAAAGGCCCGCGCCAGATGAAGGCGCTGAACAAAGTCTTTGGTTCGTTGTTTATGCTGGTTGGCGCGCTGCTGGCGTCGGCGAGGCATGCGTGAAATGGAAGCGCGCCCGCAAATTTTAGTGAACAGATAAAGACGTTAACTCCCGCATTCGAGGCGGCTCGGAATCTGCGCTGAAACTTTTTTTTCGCGCTGTTACCGTACTCATCTCGGTGCCAGAATGCCGCCAGACTTCACACACGGACGATGGAAAATGGCGGATGCAACCACTCCTCATGATGCAGTCTTTAAGGCATTCTTATCCCGGCCAGAAACGGCGCGCGACTTTATGGAAATTCATCTGCCGCCTGCGCTGGTAAAACTCTGTCGCCTCGACACGCTCCACCTGGAAGCCAGCAGTTTTGTTGAAGAGAATCTCCGCCAGTACTACAACGACGTGCTCTATTCGCTGGAAACCAGTAAGGGAAGCGGATATGTGTATGTTTTGATTGAGCACCAAAGCTCACCGGATGAGAATATGGCCTTTCGTTTGCTTCGCTATGCCATCGCCACCATGCAGCGACATCTGGAAGCGGGAAACAAAACCCTGCCGCTGGTGATTCCGATTCTGTTTTATCAGGGCAAGCGCAGCCCTTACCCCTGGTCAATGAACTGGCTCGATGCTTTTCCGGATCCGGACACCGCGCGCGAGCTCTATTTTCACGCATTTCCCCTGGTCGACATCACCCTGATCCCCGATGACGAAATCATGCAGCACCGCAGCATGGCGGCTCTGACGCTGGTTCAGAAGCATATCCGCCAGCGCGACATGGCGACTCTGCTGGATAAACTGGCGCAGATATTAACGTTAGAGCAGATGAGCGGACAACAAATCCGCACCCTGGTAAAATACATGATGCTGGCAGGTGAAGAAAAAGACGTTCAAACATTACTGTATGGGCTGGCACAGCGCGTGCCGCAACATGGAGAAGAACTGATGACTCTGGCGGAAAAATTATTGAGTGATGGAAGACGGGAAGGGCGTAAAGAAGGCCGTAAAGAAGGCAAACAAATAGCCCTTCTCGACGTCGCGAAAACCATGCTGCAACGCGGGTTTGATTTTCAGACAATCATGGAAATGACCGGCCTTTCGCAGGATGACCTTAAGCAGCTTCAGCACTAAGAAGGCTACCCACCCCAGTATGTTCGGAGTGGGTCAATGGGTTAGCGCGAAATAATCAAATGAATGCCGAAGCCCGCAAACAGCGTGCCGGCAAAGCCGTCGATCCACTTCGCGGCTTTCTGGTATCCGCGACGCATGGTCGGCAGCGCGAACAGGCTCGCCACCACGGTAAACCAGGCGAGGGTTTCGAGAATGATCATCAGGAAGATGCCCCAACGTGCGTCCGCGCCGACATTATCGCCGACAAACAGCGAGAAGACCGAACCGAAGTAGATAATCGCTTTCGGGTTCGCCAGGTTAGTCAGCAGCCCTTTCATAAAGCTACGGCCACTTTTCGCCAGCTCAACCTGCGGTTCCGGTGCGGCGTGGTTCTCTTTTTTCAGCGCACCGCGCAGCATCTGGTAACCCATCCAGCACAGGTACAAGCCACCACCGACCATAATAATGGTGTGCAGCCACGCCATTTTTTCGATGATCAGGTTCAGACCAAGCAGCGCCACGCCCGCCCAGACCATCACGCCACAGGTGATGCCGAGTACGCCCATCATCGCTTCTTTGCGGGAGCGACTGATCGCGGTCTGCGACACGAAAAAGAAGTCCGGGCCCGGGCTCATCAGCGCAATGATGTGCACCAGCGCCACTGTCAGAAACAGAGTTAACATAACGTACTCGCGGGGAATAATTCAGTGAGTAACTATATTGGCACTTTTTAGCGCGGTTGACTACTCATCATCGTCGCCATCCACATGTGCGCGGATCAGCGCCATAAACTCTTTACCAAAGCGTTCCAGTTTACGCGTCCCCACGCCGTTGACGCTGAGCATTTCGCTGGCGGAAACCGGCATCTGCTCCGCCATTTCAATCAGCGTCGCATCGTTGAAGACCACGTAAGGCGGGATGTTCTCTTCATCGGCGATGGCTTTACGCAGCTTGCGCAGTTTGGAAAACAGTTTACGGTCGTAGTTACCCACTGCGGCTTTCTGCATCACGCGCGGTTTCAGGGCGACAATACGCGGCACCGCCAGCATCAACGGAATCTCTCCACGAACAATGGGCCGTGCGGCGTCAGTCAGTTGCAGAGCGGAGTGCTGGGCGATGTTCTGCATCGCAAAGCCCAGATGAATCAACTGGCGGATCACGCTCACCCAGTGCTCATGGCTCTTTTCACGCCCCATGCCGTAGACCTTGAGCTTGTCGTGGCCAAACTCGCGAATACGCTGGTTGTTGGCGCCGCGAATCACTTCAACCACGTAACCCATCCCGAAGCGTTGATTCACCCGGTAAATCGTCGAGAGCGCGATCTGTGCGTCATTCAACCCATCGTACTGCTTAGGCGGGTCGAGGCAGATATCGCAGTTACCACATGGCTCCTGACGCCCTTCGCCAAAGTAGTTCAGCAACACCAGACGGCGGCAGGTTTGCGCTTCGGCAAACGCGCCCATCGCGTTGAGCTTATGACGTTCGATATCCTGTAACGGCCCGGCAGGCTTCTCTTCCAGGCAACGGCGCAGCCATGCCATATCCGCCGGATCGTAAAACAGCATCGCTTCCGCAGGCAGGCCATCACGCCCGGCGCGGCCCGTTTCCTGATAGTAGGATTCAATATTGCGCGGGATGTCGAAGTGGACCACAAAACGTACGTTAGGCTTGTTGATACCCATCCCGAACGCCACGGTGGCGACCACAATTTGCAGGTCATCGCGCTGGAATTTCTCCTGCACATCGGCCCGCACGGCGTTATCCAGCCCGGCGTGATACGCTCCAGCGCTAATCCCCCGGCTTTGCAGGCGTGCGGCGGTGTCTTCTACTTTCGCCCGGCTGTTACAGTAGATAATGCCGGACTTGCCGCGCTGCTCCTGCACGTAGCGCATCAGTTGATCGAGCGGTTTGAACTTCTCCATCAGCATGTAGCGAATGTTGGGACGATCGAAGCTGCTGATTTGAATAAGCGGGTCGTTCAGCCCCAGCAGGCGAACAATGTCGCGGCGTGTCGTGTCGTCAGCCGTGGCGGTAAGCGCCATAAACGGCAGCGCCGGGAAGCGCTGACGCAGCTGGCCTAATGCAGCGTATTCCGGGCGGAAATCATGGCCCCATTGCGAAATACAGTGCGCTTCATCGACCGCCAGCATCACCGGATTCCAGTGGGCGAGATGCTCCAGGAAGTTATCCAGCATCAGGCGTTCCGGAGCGATGTAGAGCAAGCGAATCTGCCCGCTACGACAGCCCGCCATCACTTCCTGCTGCTGCTCGCGGCTCTGCGTTGAGTTGATGCAGGCCGCCGCCACGCCGTTGGCGATCAATTGATCGACCTGGTCTTTCATCAGCGAGATCAGCGGCGATACCACCACCGTCAGGCCATTCAGCACCAGCGCCGGGATTTGATAACAGAGCGATTTGCCACCGCCTGTCGGCATCACCACCAGGCAATCGCGCCCTTCCAGCACGGTATCAATGATGTTTTCCTGGCCCGGGCGGAACTGCTGGTAGCCAAAGGTTTCCTGCAAAACCTGTTTAGCCAGCGATTCCTGATTCAATACTTCCGCCTGTGCCACATTGACTCCGTTTACCGAAAAAATAAAAACAGGCGCTATTTTCAGCGCCTGCGTTCTAAACTGCAACGTTTTAGACGAATTCCTTCGGCCATGCTCGCAACATCATGGGAAAGCCCGCGTTAAAACAGATCGTTAAGCATGACACCCACGCCCACACGCGTTTGATTGAAATTGTAGTCAATCAGCGATTCGCCGTAGCCGCTGTAAACCTGGGTATAAAGGCGAACATGCTTGCTGATAGGGTAGCTGACGCCCACTTCCGCGCCGCCGTAACCGGTGTTCCAGTTATACTGGCCCTGCGCGCTCAGTACCGCGTCACCCAGTTGATAACCGACTTTCAGACGATAGTAGCCCATATATTTGGTGATATCCGGGTTATCGTTGGAGTTCCCCACCACATACCAGGGTTTCACCTCGACCAGCCAGTTGCCATTCTGCGCCATCAGGCGCGTGTAAAGACGGTTCCAGCTACGAGACGTGGGGTCTGAGCGACCGTTTGAATCATGGTTGAAACCAAATTCAACATCGCGCAACGTCCAGCCTTCCCATGAGTAATCGGTGGCAAAGCCAAGGAACAACTGCGGTTCATAGTTGGTTTCGCGAAACGGCGAAGATTCACCACTGTTCGACAACTGCCACCAGGAACGCTGGGTATACGACGCGCCCAGCACCGAGTTATCACCCAGAATGCCGCGCCATAACGGGAAGGCCAGGCTGAGCTGAAACTTCACTTCATCTTTGCGCGCGTGCTCGGCCCAGTCGTAGGAACTGATCGCTTCTTTATTGAGATCGCTGGTCCAGGTATAAAGCAGGTAGTTGCTTTCATAAGGATAGAGCGTGAACGGATTATCATGTTCCTGCAGCAGGTTAGCCATGATACTGCCTTTTACGGCAGGCGTGTCGTGAACCGATTTAATTGTCGCTTCCTGCGCGAACGCTGAAACAGGCAGCACTGCCGCCAATAACCAACTCCGGGTGAGCTGCATCAGTCATGTTCTCCTGAACAAATAAATTATTATGATGAATGTTTGAATGTCACTCATTTTACATACTTAGGCATTTAATGCTCAGTAATCCATTTCTAATGTAGAAAACAACATTTCATAGGCATAAAATCAACATTTAGTTAACGAATGAAAGGGTTGTTATGTCTGCTGAACTCACTGCCGATGCCGCGCTGAAGCTGGTCGGTGAAATCTTTGTTTATCACATGCCGTTCAACCGGGCGCTTGGCCTGGAGCTGGAACGTTATGAGAAAGACTTCGCCAAACTCAACTTTAATAACCAGCCAATGATGGTCGGTAACTGGGCGCAAAGTATTCTGCACGGCGGTGTGATCGCTTCAGCGCTGGATGTCGCGGCAGGCCTGGTCTGCGTCGGCAGCACATTGACGCGCCACGACACCATCAACGAAGAAGAGCTGCGTCAGCGTCTCTCACGGATGGGCACCATCGATTTACGCGTTGACTATTTACGTCCAGGGCGCGGCAATCGCTTCACCGCCACCAGCACCCTGCTGCGCGCAGGCAATAAAGTCGCCGTCGCGCGCGTGGAGCTGCACAACGAAGAGCAGGTCCACATCGCCAGCGCAACCGCGACATATATGGTGGGATAAACAGTAAAATCGGGTAAAATCAGTTTACTTTTTTGTAACGGATGACTCCGATGGATGCCAAACAGACGCGGCAGGGCGTGCTTCTCGCTCTCGCCGCCTATTTTATTTGGGGTATCGCTCCGGCGTACTTCAAACTTATCTACTATGTGCCTGCCGATGAAATCCTGACGCACCGCGTGATCTGGTCCTTCTTCTTCATGGTGGCGCTGATCAGCATCAGCCGTCAGTGGTCGGCGGTGAAAACGCTGCTGCAAACGCCGAAGAAAATCTTCATGCTGGCGCTCTCCGCCGTGCTAATTGGCGGTAACTGGCTGCTGTTTATCTGGTCGGTGAACAACCACCATATGCTGGAAGCGAGCCTGGGTTACTTTATTAACCCGCTGGTGAATATTCTGCTGGGGATGCTGTTCCTCGGTGAGCGCTTCCGCCGGATGCAGTGGCTGGCTGTGGCTCTCGCCGCCTGCGGCGTGTTGGTGCAACTGTGGACGTTTGGCTCGCTGCCAATCATCGCTCTGGGTCTGGCATTCAGCTTCGCCTTCTATGGCCTGGTGCGCAAAAAAATCGCTGTCGATGCACAAACCGGCATGCTGTTTGAAACCCTGTGGCTGCTGCCTGTCGCGGCCATTTATCTGTTTGGCATTGCCGACAGCGCCACCAGCCATATGGGCAGCAACAGTTGGTCGCTGAATCTGCTGCTGATTGCCGCAGGCGTGGTGACGACGATTCCGTTGCTCTGTTTCACCGGCGCGGCAACCCGTTTACGCTTATCAACGCTGGGCTTTTTCCAGTATATCGGCCCAACCCTGATGTTTATCCTGGCGGTGACCTTCTACGGCGAAATGCCGGGTGCCGATAAAATGGTGACATTTGCCTTTATCTGGGTAGCACTGGCGATCTTTATTATGGATGCGGTGTATACACAGCGGCGAAAACGTTAAAAACGAAAAGGGTAGCTATTATTTAGCTACCCTTTAATGTTATTTTTTGTGGGTAAACAGCAAGACAATAAATAATATAATATTAGTTACTGGAAATACGCCCAGCACACCAATAAATTTATTCCAACCAATGGACATCAGATAGCGCGCATTGATCTGGCAGAACCCGAAGCTTAACCCTATTCCAATCCCCCTCAAATTCAGAGTAGTACAAGACCACAGAACAAACAGAAGGACGATACTAATCACCCACCATCCAATCCAGGCTTTAATATACTCAGACTTAGAAAAAGGTTTATTACCAAAAAAAACTTGCCAAAAACTTTTCTCTTGCATTTTATGAGTTCCATTCATTAAACATATTAATTGTAAAGTCTTATATCTATTTCTTGCTGTATAGCCCGTTTATCATGCCATTATCCGACATGTGTGTCATCAGGCAATTCAGTGTAATATAAATTTATGCGAGAAAATCATCATTACTTATTAATAAAAAAGAGTGTATATGAAGACGTTGATCAGAGATATTTTTTATCCATCCACAACCGACACATTGAAGCGAATGCGCTTTGTTATTTATACATCATTATCATGGATAATATTGCTTTCATTAATGACTGAAAATACAATTATTCATTTAATATTTATTTTCATCAACACATATATTCATATTAATATCGGTGCTAAAAGAATCAGAGATTCAGGCTGCAGAGCACGTTTTTTTATCGCGTTGTCTATTGGTGTAAATATCTTTTGTACTGCCAGCGTCGCACTACATGGAGCAGATTGTGATAACATTGGTATACAACTCAATGTCGCCTGGATAATTCTCACGACATTATTGCTCTCAGTTATTTCTTCTGTCAGGCAGGAACATTCTTCAGCATGAAGCAATGCCGGGGCCAGCGGTTTTATCGCCAGCCCCTGGATTTCTATAGCCAGTTCTTCCGTTTAAAGTACAGATATGGCGCCAGCCCGGCGAGCATCATAAAGATAATCGCGCCGGGGTAGCCGAAGCTCCACTTCAGCTCCGGCATAAACTCGAAGTTCATCCCATAGCTGGAGGCCACCAGCGTCGGCGGCAGGAAGACCACGGAAACCACCGAGAAGATCTTGATGATGCGGTTCTGCTCGATGTTGATAAAGCCCATCGCCGCCTGCATCAGGAAGTTGACCTTCTGGAACAGCGATTCGTTATGCGGCAGCAGGGATTCGATATCTCGCAGAATTTCACGCGCCTGCTCCAGCTGCACCGCCGGTAAACGCGCTTTACGCACCAGGAAGTTAAGCGCGCGCTGGGTATCCATCAGACACAAACGCACCTTCCAGCCGATATCTTCCAGCTCTGCCAGTGTGGAAAGCGCCTCGTCATATTCATCGCCCTGATGACCTTCCATGATGACGCGGCTCAGTTTTTCCAGATCGCTGTAGATGTTTTCAATTTCATCCGCCAGCTGTTCAATCTTGGTTTCAAAGAGATCGAGCAGCAGCTCATAGGCGTTACCGTCCACCATTGACTGGTTACGGGCGCGCATACGATAGAGACGAAACGCCGGCAGTTCGCGTTCGCGCAGGGTGAAGAGTCGCCCTTCGCGGATGGTGAACGCCACGGTGGAGTTACCTGCGTGATCGTCTGCATCTTCATAGAAGAAGAAGGAGTGGATGTGCAAACCGTCTTCGTCTTCAAAGAAACGCGCGGATGCTTCGATGTCTTCCAGTTCAGGGCGCGTGGCCAGGTTCTGGCCCAATTCCTTTTGCACACGGTTTCGTTCTTCATCGTCGGGTTCGACTAAATCAACCCACACCGAACTGGCGAGATGGCTGATTTCGTCCGCTTCAAGACGCGTTAAACGATTTTTTTCCAGTTGAAATGCGCTCAGCATGACCGGGACTCCCAATGCAAAAAATTATCGGACAGCCGGTGGGCACACAGAAACAAATTGGGTTTCAGACCATTAAACAGCCTGACTCATTGCGACGGGGAAATGACACGAGTCGCCGACAACCGCTAAGGCTATCAGCATAAGAGGATAGCCTTAGGAGTTGTTCCTGAATGACAGGAGAGTGAGCCAGCATCTACTGGGTGTGTCCAAGGCATTTGTCCTCTTAGCGTAATCGTGCGCGCATGTTACGCCAGCAAAAAAACCGCGTCAACACGCAACGGAAGGCTAAATGGTAAGATTTACCTCATTCACTGTAAGGCTAGCAGACTCTCAAAAAATCACGATACTTTTCGGACAGTTAGACTGTTTCCAGCTTCGCATACGCCGCAACCAGCCATTTGATCCCCTGCCCCTGGAACGCGACCTGCAAGCGGCTGTGCTCGCCGCTACCTTCCAGATTGACGATCGTACCTTCGCCAAACTTAGCGTGGCGCACGCGCTGGCCAAGTTTATAACCGGTGTCGTTTTCGGAAATCGGCGTCCCCATGCGCTGATGGCTCACCGGACGGCTGACGGTGGCACGCAGGCGTACCTCTTCCACACAGTTTTCCGGCAGCTCGCCGATAAAACGAGAAGGACGGTGATACACCTCTTTACCGTACAAGCGACGCGTTTCGGCGTAGGTCAGCGTCAGTTTCTGCATCGCACGCGTCACGCCAACGTAGGCCAGACGGCGTTCCTCTTCCAGACGCCCGCCTTCCTCCAGCGACATCTGGCTCGGGAACATGCCCTCTTCCATGCCGACGATAAACACCTGCGGGAATTCCAGCCCTTTCGCCGAGTGCAGCGTCATCAGCTGTACCGCGTCCTGCCAGGTATCCGCCTGCCCTTCGCCCGCTTCCAGCGCGGCATGAGACAGGAACGCCTGCAACGGCATTAAATCTTCGTCTTCTTCGTTGTACGCAAACTGGCGCGTCGCCGTCACCAGTTCGTCTAAGTTTTCGATTCGCGTCTGGCCCTTTTCGCCCTTTTCCTGCTCGTACATCATGCGCAGGCCGGAGTCTTTCACCACGCGGTCTGTCTGCACGTGCAGCGGCATATCCGCCGTTTCCTGGGCCAGCGCGTCAATCAGTTCCATAAAGCGCTGCAACGCGCTCGCCGCGCGTCCTGCCAGCGCTTTTTCCTGCAACAGCTCGCGGCACGACTGCCACAGCGTAAGCTGGCGATCGCGCGAGGTCTGGCGCACCACATCCAGCGTGCGGTCACCGATGCCGCGCGTCGGGGTATTCACCACGCGCTCAAACGCCGCGTCGTCGTTGCGGTTGGCAATCAGGCGCAGATACGAGAGCGCATCTTTGATTTCCTGACGTTCGAAGAAGCGCATACCGCCGTAAATACGGTACGGCATACTCGCCTGCAGTAACGCCTCTTCCAGCACGCGCGACTGGGCGTTGCTACGATAGAGAATGGCGCACTGGTCCAGCGCGCCGCCGTTGTCCTGCCAGGTTTTGATACGGTTAACCACGAAACGCGCTTCGTCGAGTTCGTTGAAGGCGCAGTAGAGCGAAATCGGCTCGCCGTCTGCACCGTCGGTCCACAGTTTCTTACCGAGACGACCGTTATTGTTCTCAATCAGGGCGTTCGCCGCGCTCAGAATATTGCTGGTAGAACGGTAGTTCTGTTCCAGACGGATAGTTTCAGCACCGGGGAAATCGTTGAGGAAGCGCTGGATGTTTTCCACCTGCGCGCCGCGCCAGCCGTAGATTGACTGGTCATCATCGCCGACGATCATCACTTTACCAGTGTCGCCCGCCAGCAGGCGGATCCATGCGTACTGAATGTTGTTGGTATCCTGGAATTCGTCCACCAGGATATTGGTGAAGCGCTCGCGATAATGCTGAAGAATGTGCGGCTTGTTAAGCCACAGTTCATGCGCGCGCAGCAGCAGCTCGGCGAAATCCACCAGCCCTGCGCGGTCGCATGCTTCCTGATAGGCCTGATAAACCTTCTGCCAGGTTTGCTCAACCGGATTGCCATAGCTTTGAATGTGGTGCGGACGCAGCCCTTCGTCTTTCTGGCTGTTGATGTACCACATCGCCTGGCGCGGCGGCCACTGCTTCTCGTCGAGGTTCATCGCTTTGATCAGACGTTTGAGCAGGCGCAGCTGATCTTCGCTATCAAGAATTTGGAAATCCTGCGGCAGATTGGCGTCCAGGTGGTGCGCGCGCAGTAAGCGGTGCGCCAGCCCGTGGAAGGTGCCGACCCACATGCCGCCCTGGGTGGTGCCCATCAGTTGCCCGATACGGTGGCGCATCTCTGCCGCCGCTTTGTTGGTAAACGTCACCGCCATAATGGAGTACGGTGAACAGTTTTCCACGGTCATCAGCCAGGCGATACGGTGAACCAGTACGCGCGTCTTACCACTGCCCGCCCCAGCCAGCACCAGCATGTTGGTGCGCGAAGCGGCGACGGCTTCGCGCTGTTTGTCATTAAGGCTGTCGAGCAGGTAAGAAACGTCCATTGATGGCACCGCCGCGTTAAGAATAGATAAACTGCGAAATGCCCGGTGGCGCTTCGCTTACCGGGTCTACGTTACCGTAGGGCGGATAAGCGTAGCGCCATCCGCCAAAACCCTGGAATTTTATACAGAACTATTGAGGATTATATCAGCGAGGTCAGCGATGCCAACCGGGAAATTTCGATATGCGGCAGTAAACGGCTATCAGCCACCTGCATCAGGTCGGCGTCTTGTGGTTTGATCCAGCATGCCTGCAAGCCGCTGCGAATCGCGCCCGCGACGTCCGTCGTCAGGTCATCGCCCACGTGCAGAATGGCGCTAAGCGGCACATCCAGCTTTTCAGCGGCCAGATGATACATATCGGCAAACGGCTTCGAGCGCCCATCCGGCCCGGCGCGCAGCACAAACTTAAAATAGTCGTTCAGGCCGAATAATTCTGGCTGGGCATTACCATTGGTGATCGCCACCAGCGGCCATTTTTCCGCAAGCTGTGCCAGCGTATCGTGGGTTTCCTGCGGAACATCAATTCGGCTGCGCCATTGGGCGAAATTGGCCATCGCCGCATTTGCGCCAATCGCCGCTTCCTGCGCGGTTAAGCCCGCGTTGAGCATGCCCAGTTCCAGCGCGCGGCGACGCCATTCGGTGACATCGTGATAAATTTCCGGCTCCGCTTTGCGCAGCGCGTCGCGCAGTTGCTGTAAATCGCGGTTTTCAAAATTGCACAGCGCCGGATGATAGCTGCGCACAAACGCCAGCGATTCCTGCTGGGTGCGATCAATCACCGGATGGTTGTCGTAAAGGGTGTCGTCCAGGTCAAACGTCAGTGCGGCGATGTGGCCCAGTGGTCGGTAAAAACGCATTATTTCCCCCGTTTAGCGCGTGGATGCGCGGCATCGTACACCGAGGCGAGGTGTTGAAAATCGAGATGGGTATAGATTTGGGTGGTCGAGAGATTGGCGTGCCCCAAAAGCTCCTGCACACCGCGCAGATCGCCGCTCGACTCCAGCATGTGGGTCGCAAAGGAGTGGCGCAGCTTGTGCGGATGCACGTGGCTGTTCAGCCCCTGCTTGATGCCCCACTCGGCAAACCGTTTTTGGACGTTACGCGCCGAGATACGTTTCCCCAGTTTGGAAAGAAACAGCGCGTCATCGTCGCTACCAAACAGCCCACGTAAATCGAGCCAGTGCTCAATCCACGCCACCGCGTTGCGGCCAATGGGCAGGCGGCGCTCTTTGCTGCCCTTGCCCATCACCCACACCTCCCCGGTGTCGAGGTCGAGGTGTTTGATATCCAGGTTCACCAGTTCAGAAAGACGCAGACCGGCGCCGTACATCACTTCGAGCATCGCGCGGTCGCGTACCGCCAGCGGATCGTTAATATCGATATCCAGCAGGCGATTGACGTCATCGACGTCGATATTTTTCGGCAGATGACGCGGCGCTTTTGGTGCGGAGATCCCTTTTGCCGGATTCGCGGGCAGCTCGCCCTGGCTCACCATCCAGTCAAAAAAGCTGCGCAACGCCGATAAGCGTAACGCCAGGCTGGCCGCCCCCAGCCCTTTTCGGCGACTGCGGGTGGCAAAGCTGCGCACCATGGCAGCATCACATTGTTGCCAGCGCTTCAGGCCCATCTGCTGGGCCAGTTCAATGATGGCATCAAGCTGACGCTGATAATTGAGGAGCGTAATCGGGCTAAGCTGGCGCTCGACGCCCAGATAACGCAGAAAACGCGTTACTGCCGCAGAGAGAAGTTCGTCATTCATGCGCGCTCAATCCAGCGCTCCAGCAGACCTGGCAACATCAATGCCACTTCCTGCAGAAGCTGCGTACCCTGCCCGGCTTCATAGTGATGCGCATCGCGGCTGGTGAACAGAATCACGCCGAGGTCAGCATCGCTGCCCATCATCGACATCGCCACCGAGCCAACGGCTTTCGCTTCTGGCAGCACCACCAGCAATTCAGGGCCGTTCAACGTGCCCAGATAGTGGCGCTCCTGACCAAGACGCTGAATACGCAGCGGTTCAAACGCCTGGCGTGACAGCACCAGTTGGGTGTATTTCGACGGCGCGCCCAGACGCCAGCGATCGGCAAAGAGACGAATCGACGCGCCCGCAAGGCCCAGATCGCGCGCCCAGCGATGAAAACGCAGCAGCAAATCGTCAAGACTTTCCGCGCTCGCCAGGCGATTTTGCAGATGCAGCAAACGGTAGAACAGCCCTTCGTTGGCCGTGGCCTGCTCCATCAGCAGCGACATGTTCTCTTCAAGCGTATGAATATGATTACGCGCGCGCGCCATGTGCCACTCAACCAGCGACACGGTACCGCGCACCGGGTGTGGAACACGCATCTGTTCCACGACCGCGGCATTACGTATAAAGAATTCAGGATGTTGCAACAGATAATCCACGACGGCGCGATCGTCGAGCGCGCTTAATGCTTCCTGCTGTTCTTCCCCGACTTGTTTCATAAGTGAATAAATCCGTCATAGACGTGTGCCGCCGGGCCAGTCATATACAACGGTTGACCCGGGCCTCTCCAGGCGATATCCAGACGTCCGCCCGGTAACTCCACGCGAACCTCTTCGTCCAGTAGCCCCTGCTGGATACCCACAGCCACCGCCGCACAAGCGCCGCTGCCGCAAGCCTGCGTCTCACCCGCGCCGCGCTCATAGACGCGCAAACGGATGTGATCGCGTTTAACCACCTGCATAAAACCGATATTGGCGCGTTCCGGAAAGCGATCGTGGCTTTCCATCACCGGGCCCAGCGACTCAACCGCCGCCGTTTCAACATCATCGACCTGAATCACGCAGTGCGGGTTACCCATCGAGACCACGCCGCACAATACTGTCTGCTCGGCCGCTCGCATAATATAGGTCTTTTCCGCTTTGTTGGCGCGGAACGGCACCTGCGAAGGCTCGAAATTCGGCTCGCCCATATTCACGCGAACCAGATCGTCGTCCGTCACGCTTAATACCATACGCCCGTTGGCGGTACTGACGCGAATATCACGTTTATTGGTCAGGCCTTTCAGACGCACGAAACGCGCAAAGCAGCGCGCCCCGTTGCCACACTGCGACACTTCGCTGCCGTCGGCATTAAAGATGCGATAGTGGAAATCGAGATCGGGATCGTAGGGCGGCTCGACGACCAGCAGTTGGTCGAAGCCGACGCCCAGATGCCTGTCCGCCAGACGACGAATCAATTCCGGCGAGAAAAACACATTCTGCGTCACCGCGTCGACGACCATAAAATCGTTGCCAAGGCCATGCATTTTAGAGAACTGCATTATCTACTCCAGTTACGCGGAACAGAACGGTGATATCAATAGTTGACTTGCGTCGGGCCGCCGTCATCACCGCGATCGTTACGATCCGGCGAATCCGTTTGGATCTGGCTATCCACGGGCTTGGTTGGCGTCGGCGCCGTTTTATCAGCCGGTGGGAAATAGAGCGGGCCTTTAAGGCCGCAACCGGTAAGGCTAAACAGCACAGCCAACACGGCCAGCGGTCGGAAAATGTTCTTCATTCCAGGGTACCTGTAGTTCAAGACTTTCTGCTTTCTATCATCGCAGGAGAAGGCGTAAAAGCAAGCGTTTAGCACCTCTTTATGGAATCCGAAAAGCAGCGGATTGTCATGATTGTAACGTATTCAGGTGGAGAAATAGGGTTTACTAGGGGTTTTGTGGGTCATGTACCTCGCCAGGATGGCTTTATGCACTATCGCAATCTGTTATTACCATCACGCGGTGTCAACCTCGCGGTCTTACTCCTGCCGCTTATAGCCCCCACAGCTTTTGCAGAGAAACTCAACTATCAGCAACAAGGGGAGGTAACGCTTTACGTTACCGAAGCTAAATCTCCTGAGATACTTTCCCGGATAACGGACGTCGATTTTCCCAAATTGCAGCGCATCCGGGATCTCTCACAATCCGAAGAGTCCACGGCGCTTACCACAATCAATACCGACACCCGCGCCTGCCGGGAAAGCTTCAGCGGAGTAATCTCATCCTGTAATAACCATTACGCCTGGCTCACTGATGGAAAACAGATCCTCTGGGCCGGGAAAAAAATGGATAACCCTGACGTCGCCAGTTTTCGCGCCTTCGGTAGATTTGCGGCAGATAAAGACAGCCTCTGGTTTGACGGCAAACGTACCGATACGAATCACGATTTTAAACTCGTCGATATGGCAACGCTGACCGAAACGGATGTCGAGGATCTGCTGAAAGATAAGCGTAATCTCTATTACGAAGGCCGCTGGATTGGTCACGCAGAGGGCTTTCGCGTACTGGGCCAGAAAAGCTGGAGCAGCAATGACACGCGGGAAGCGAATCCGTTACGCACCCGCAGGGGAGTAGATTTTATTGTCCACACCGCAGAACATATTTTCGTGAACGGTAAACCTATCGCCGCTGATACCAGAACCTTCAAGATTGTACGTTGGCTACCGGGAACCTTATTGATTTATCGCGATAAACATGGCGAGCACCATTATCCCATCGGCAACGAAGAACAAGATTGTAGCGTTATTTTTGATATTCAGTCCCGCCAGGTGACATGGCGTCGACGCCCTGTCAGTGAGTATAAGAACTGTCAGGTTGAGACGCTGACGGGCGTTGATCCCGAACATTTCTACCGGGTCAAAGCCTCCATGGCTTCATCGCCAGGGTGGTTCTGG
The DNA here is from genome assembly GCF_021172065.1 of Pseudocitrobacter corydidari. Taxonomy (NCBI): domain Bacteria; kingdom Pseudomonadati; phylum Pseudomonadota; class Gammaproteobacteria; order Enterobacterales; family Enterobacteriaceae; genus Pseudocitrobacter; species Pseudocitrobacter corydidari. The sequence continues at coordinate 3,663,211 of NZ_CP087880.1, forward strand.
CAGGTGAAAGCTTCCGCAGCCCAGGACCAGCAACTTACCACTATCGCTCTGGATGACCCGCAACTGGTTATAGATAAACGCATCAATGGTGGCAAGCATCACGGCTATTTTATCGCCCACGATGCGCTGTGGGAGGTCGCCACTTTCAGCAGGTTAACCGTGATGGGAAAAAAGCTACCCTACTATGGCTATATCTACGCCCACGATGATCGCTACGTTTACGCCTTCGAACCGGGGGACCAGCTTTTTCGTTACCTGTTGCCTGCGCCGGGCAGCGTAAATCCTGATGATGACGCGACGCGCAAAAAGATGGATGCAATTGAAGAGCAATACGATCCCATCAACAAACAGTGGCAGCCAGCACAGCGCAATCAAGGATGATTTTATGTTGAAGAGAACCCTATTATCCGCAGGGATAGTTTTACTGCTATCCGCCAACGCGCTGGCCTGCTCCGGGCGCGGAGGAACCTCGTTTGAATACCGCAAAGTGGGCAAAGGCAGCGCCTATGCAACGGTGGACTATGACCGTGACCTTGAAAAAACAGTGGTTGCCCGTTATGTCTCGCAATTACCTGACGTGCCTTTTCATCGGTTACGCCCTGTTCCGAACCAGGCAAAACCGGACTCGGAACGCAGAGATGGTTTGGTTGATGACATTATGCTGTCGTACCGGGAATATGCAGGCTGGTATTTCAACTGGATGACGGACGGTCGGCATATTTTGTGGGCGGGAAAAATCGTGCGTAATCCTCCCAATACACCGGCTGTTGATGCCACCAGTTTTCATGCATGGGGGCGGTTTGCTGCCGATAAATACAGTCTCTATTATGATGGTGAACGCACTGACGATAATCCCCGGCAAAGCCCTGTTGATATGGCAACGCTGGAAGAGATCGGCGGCAAAAATGCAAGAGGCGATGCCAGTGACGTCGTGAAAGACAGGCACAGTCTCTATTATCACGGTCGCCGCATTGGGGATGCCACGGGCTTTGCGCTTTTAGGGCTAAAATCGTGGGATCAACGTGGTTCGCTCATTGATTATAGTTCTTGCGAATCTGCCACCAACGCCGGGCCGTGGGATACGCTGATACGCAATACCCGGCAAGTTTTTCTTAATGGCGCTCCCATTCCAGCCGATCCTGATACCTTCCAGGTCGTGCGCTGGATGCCCGGCTCGCGGCTTATTTATCGCGATAAAAACGGAGAAAAGCAGCATTTATTTGGCCGGAGCTGCAACACTATTTTTACGCGACAACTGGGTAGCGTTACGTGGCGTACCCGCGCGCCTTCGCCGCGTGGCAATGATTGCCGCATTGAAACCCTTCCTGACGTCAACCCGGAACATTTTAACGTGATCACTCGTACCATGGCGCAGTACCGGGATCGTGTTTATATCGTCGAGGACACTGAGCTACTGGACCAGCACCTGAAAATCGTCTCAATTGCCGACGCAGACATCTCCCTGGAATATGGCATCAACGTTGCCAGTGATAATCGGGCTTACGTTGTTAGCTATGGCGCCATTCAGACTGTGCACACCGTTGACAAAATGGTGCCGATAAAAGAATCAGATGGCGAAAATTCCACCTATTTCAGCCATGACTCACGTTATATCTATGCCTTCCTGAACGGTAGGATGTGGCGCTACAAATCAGCGGTACCCACAGAAGCCTATATCAACGACGATTTTGATTTGGTTACCCACGAAGGTGTGTATCGCCGCAACGATGAAAACATCACGTTTACCCCAGCGGCTATCAGAAAATAGCGATGGCCTTTATGGATTCTGAAAAGTGACGATTTGCCGCGAAAGTTACGCTTACGTGCGGAGATTTATGTTCTGCTGGTAGTTTCGTGATCAACACCTCGCGCCAGGATGGCTTTATGCACTATCGCAATGTGGTTTGTTTGTTGGCTTGTTCATTGTTCTTATCGCCTGCCTGGGGATGTAAGCTTTCATCTGTGGATCCCAATGAGTATCAGCAACAGGGAAAAGGCGTGGTGTACCTGCGCCCTAATCAAAACACCAATCTTTCGCTACCGAACGTGAATTACAAGCGCCTGCGTCGGTTGGCGAATTTGTTAATTGACCCAGCGACACTGGAAGATTGGGAGGAAATACCGCCGTTAACCGATCTGTCTACTGATTATGATGTGAGGGGCGCAAATGCCTGGTATCCTCATTACTCCTGGCATAGCGATGGTCGCTATATTATTTACGCTGGCAAGATAGTGCAAAATCCTGCGGGTACACCGCCGGTTGACGTCACGTCATTCAAGGCTTGGGGCGATTTTGCCGCTGATAAAAATAGCCTCTATTTCAGAGGCGAACGCACGGATGACAATGGTGGTGACAAGCCTTTAGATAGCAAAACACTGCATCAGATGAATTTACCGCCGCCATGGGAACCTGACGTCCTCGGGCTGATATTGCGTGATGCTAACTTCCTGTATATCAACGGGCATCGTATTGCTGAGACCAATAGTTTCCGCGTGCTGGCGCAAAAGTCCTGGGATAAGCACGGAAAATTTTCCATGAAGTTTAGCTGCATTCGCAAACCATTCGGCCCCTGGGATACGCTGGCTCGTACACAGACGAAGATTATGCTCAACGGCGAACAACTGGATGCCGACCCGGATACCTTCACCGTTGTGCGCTGGATACCTGAAGCATTAATAAGCTGGCGAGATAAAAACGGCTTTCACCGAAAGGTACTGGATCAATATGCCCTGGACAGCAATGAGGAATATAGCTGCGGTAGTTTCAATGTAAAGGAACACCGCGTCACCTGGCGTAGTAGCTTCCCGGGTAAGGGAGCAGAATGCCAACAAGAAGAGATTCCCGGCCTCGATCCTGAACAGTTTCACCCAATTAGCGATGCTGTCGCGCAGTATCAGGACAAGCTGTACGTCATCGAAACAACGCCATTCGACGAGCTCAAGCTGAATATTGTTACGCTTGATGACCCGAAACTGATTATTAATAAACGCTTCAACGCCGGGAAGCGTCACGGTTACTTGCTCACAAGAAAGGGAGACGAGTTTGGGGATTCTGGTTTACAGGTGTTTGAATCCGCCGGGCCACTCATTTTATTTGATAACCACATCCCCAGCGAACGGGAAGCGCATCAGGGTAGCAGCAACCCTTATATCCAAAAATGGTTAGCCCGCGACGACAAATATGTTTATCGCTTCGATGGCATGCAGCTCTGGCGCTATCACACCGCAGATCCCCGAGCCGTGCGCGTCGTGAACGATCAACTCGATGGCAAAATTAACGGTGATGGCGAGTTTATACCCACTCCGCGCGATGAGGCTAAAAAATGAAAGTGATGAAAAAAAGTATCTCACTGGCGCTCATCCTGCTGGGGTACACGGTGGCAATTCCGGCCGTCCAGGCTGAAGGGTACGAATACTACTCTAGCCAGGGTGCCCTGGTTTACGGTTCAAACTTCGGGGGACAAAAGAAAATCATTGCCAAGTTTACGGGAATTAACAGCCGCGATTTGTACCCTGTGGAAAATATCTCTGGCGAGCAGGAACGATATATTATCGAAGATGAAGTCACCACAATTAAAGAGGAGTACCACTGGATAACGAACGGTCACGTCATTCTCTGGCGAGGGAAAATCGTGAGTAATCCTCCCGGTACGCCAACGGTCGATGTTGCCAGCTTTAAGGCTCTGGGCCGCTTCGCCGTCGATAAATACAGTCTCTATTTTGACGGTCAGCGCACCGAAAGCAATAGCGGCGCTTCGAAGGTGGACCTGGCAACCCTAAAAGCTATCGAAGATAACAGCAGCACGCTGGTTGACCGACATAACCTTTATTTATTGGGACGCAGGCAGGCCAGTAGCGACGATTTCAGCGTACTACAAAGTAAATTGTGGGGGGATATCGAGCGGTTCCGCCCACGCAATGAAGGGGCTACCTCCCGCGACCTGCTTATTCGTCATCGCCAGGATGTGTTTCTCAATGGTCAGCGCATTGCAGACGTTGATGCTGACACCTTTCACATCATTCGATGGATCCCCAATTCATTATTGGTCTACCGCGACAAACATGGTGAGCACCGTTACGCCTATGGCAACCCGGCAGGAAAAATGGCAACGACCGATGATGCGAATTCGTTTGAAATCGGTGAAAAAACCGTCCGCTGGCGCAGGCAACTCGCGCGGGATGACGCCTGGCCCACACAACTCTCGTGGGATGTCATATGGGGGGCCTGGCAGGATATTCCCAATGTTGATCCGGAACAGTTCCATCTGATTACTGACCGCATCGCGCAGTATCAGGATCGTCTGTATATCGTCAAACTGTCGCCAGTTGGCGAAGACCAGCTTAACGTTATCACCCTGGATACCCCTGATTTAGTGGTTGATCACGTCTTCAATGGTGGGAAAAAGCACATTTATATTATCAAGGACAGAACGTGGGTGCAGGATGTTCATGTGATTGCCACCCACGGTCCACTCACCATGGCTGAGAGTTTCGCCTGGGACGATCGCTATGTATATACCTGGCGGGGCCAGCGTCCTGCCAGAACTGAGTCGCCATGTCCGGAGCAAACCGTTGAGCAGGATGATGGCATAGTCATTAAGACCGAAGCATCAGAGTGCCACCGCACGCCGTAAAATGGGTCATTATTTTTTACGGGTAGTTTCATGATCAACACCTCGCGCCAGGATGGCTTTATGCACTATCGCAATGTGGTTTGTTTGTTGTCTTGTTCGTTGTTCTTATCATCGGCATGGGGATGTCGGCTTTCCGCGCCTGAGCATAATATTTACCAGAAACAAGGCAAAGGCGTGGTGTACCTGCGCCCTTATCAGGAAACAAATCTTTCTCTACCTGGCGTGAATTACAAGAGATTGCGTCGGTTACCCAATTTATTAATAGACCCGGCAACACTAGACGAATGGGATAAAGAACCGCCTCTGACTGATTTGACAACCGACTACCTCTATGAGGGCGCACAGGCCTGGTATCCTCATTATTCCTGGCATAGCGATGGTCGCTATATCCTCTACGCGGGTGAAGTAGTGCAAAACCCGCCAGACAAACCTCCCGTCGATGTCGCCTCGTTCAAGGCATGGGGTGATTTTGCCGCGGATAAACACAGTCTCTATTTCGAAGGCAAGCGCACCGATGACTATGGCGGAGAAAATAGTTTAGATATTAAAACGCTGCATCAGGTGAAATTCCATTTACCCTGGAAACCTGACTTTCTCGGACTGATATTACGTGACGCTAACTTCTTGTATGTCAATGGTCATCGCCTCGCTGACCCCGATAGTTTCCGCGTGCTGGCGCAAAAGCCCTGGGATCGGCGAGGAAAGTTTTCCACCGCTTTTAACCCCTGCGTTGCTGTGCCGTTCGGCCCCTGGGATACATTAGCCCGTACACACACGGAAATTATGATCAACGGCGAACAGCTTGATGCCGACCCGGAGACATTCGCTGTCGTGCGCTGGATGCCCGGTTCGCTATTGAGCTGGCGAGATAAAAGCGGCCTGCACCGGAAGGTGCTGAATCAGGGAAATCTGGACCAAGATAGGGCAAATAGCTGCGCAGCGTTCAATTTACAGGAACACTACGTTTCATGGCGTAAAGGGCCAGAATGCCAGCAAGAAGTCCTACCCGGCCTCGATCCAGAACAATTTCACCCTCTTAGTAATACCGTTGCTCAGTATCAGGACAAGCTGTTCACCTTCAAAAAAACGGAATTTGGCGAAAATAGGCTGGATATCGTCACGCTGGATAATCCTGGTTTGGTGATAGATAAACGCTTTAACGCGGGAAGAACTCACGGCTATTTACTGACCAAATTACAAGCTAATGGTGAAGAAGAAGATGGTCTCCAGGTATTCGAGTCTTCCGGGCCGCTTATCCTGATGGATTATCGTGTTCCCGATGAGCATGAGGCTCACCTTGGCGATAGCCCCCATTACAAGAAATGGTATGCACACGACGATCGTTATGTTTACGCATTCGATGGCTCACAGCTGTGGCGCTACCCAACACCCAATACCAAAGCCGTGCGGGTGAAATGGAAAACCGAACATTCAGGTTATGGCTACTGGGCAGACTACCGTAGTGGAGAGTTGGACGGCAGACTTCTTGAGGATGGTGCGTTTATTCCAACGGGAATCCCCTATAACTCATCCGTTAACATTGCTCAATACTCTGATGGCGAAAGCTCTTTTCTCGTCGGCGAAACCGATGTTAGCTGGCGTAAGCTTCGCTCTACAGACCAGGAATGGAGTCAATGGGAGAAACTCCCCGATATTGACCCAAAAGCATTTCATCCCATCACCGATCGTGTCGCGCAGTACAAAAATCATCTGTACATTGCGAAATTGTCTCCTTTTGGTGAAGACACCCTGGAAATCATAACGCTCGACTCTTCTGCACCTTTCCTGAAACAACGAATTAACGCCGGGAAAGACCATGGCTACTTTATGCGATCTTCCCGATTACGCGACGATATTCAAATTTTTGCCATTGATGGACCACTGAAGACCACCGAACGTTTCGCTTATGACAATCGCTATGTTTATACCTGGATAGGTAGCCAACTTTATCGAACCGCATCGCCCTGTCCGGCCAGGACACGTAATCTGGATCAGAACATGTTTTCATCCAATGATGACATCATCATCTTGAAGACGGAGGAAGAGTGCCGCAAAACACCAGACATTGAGCAAACTTTGAAGCCCTGACCCCATGCCGCTATACTGCCGCCATCACTTAAAAACAGGATACAACAATGAACGACAGTGAATTTCATCGCCTTGCCGACACCCTGTGGATGACCATCGAAGAGCGCCTTGACGACTGGGATGGTGACAGCGATATCGACTGTGAAATCAACGGCGGCGTGCTGACCATTACCTTTGAGAACGGCAGTAAAATCATTATCAACCGCCAGGAGCCGCTGCACCAGGTATGGCTGGCAACCAAACAGGGCGGCTACCATTTTGACATGAAAGGCGGCGAATGGATTTGCGATCGCAGCGGTGAAACCTTCTGGGATTTACTGGAACAGGCCGCGACGCAGCAGGCGGGTGAAGCGGTGAGCTTCCGCTGAGGTTTGTTGCCGGATGGCGGCTACGCCTTATCCAGCCTACAAATGCGATCAGTAGGCCGAATAAGACGCGCTAGCGTCGCCATCCGGCAAGCGAGCTCACAGCGGCAACAACGATTCTGACCCACCCTGCGACAATAAAAAGCAGAATCGCGCATAGCGCGTCACCGCCGAAACCGTTACGCATTATTCTCCCCCCCTGACCCGTTTCAGAGAGTGACATTAATGCGGAAAAATGAAGTCTGCGTGAAGTGCATGGCGGGAAAACCGACAGGTATTGCTATCCGGTATTACGAAAAATACTGCTGCAACAGCGGCGTGTCGTTATCCTGGTTACTCGGCGGGATCGTGCCAATCGCCTGGCTGCGGTAAGGAATAACCTGCGCGCGGCCATCCACTTTCACAATCTGGTAGAACTGCGGCAGGTTGAAGTTGATAAAGCTTGAGCCGTAGGTAAAGCGATCGTGCGAAGACGAGTAGAAGCGGCTGACGTCGCGCACCAGCTCCTCTTTGCTGCCTTCACAGTGGTGATACACTTCCGCGCGGTTGGTTTCATCCAGAATATAGATGTTAAAGCCCTGCTCTTCGCCGGAATCTTCAAAGAAGAACTGAATGATCCCTTCGCTGGCAAAGCCGTCCACCACCTGCGGCAGTTTGACGTGGTTGGTTTCCACCTGCACCGACAAACCATGCAGTTTGTTGTGCGAGATAGCGCCGTAGAATTCGATGGCGTTTTCCAGTTTCTGCACCGACACGTTCAGGCGTTCAAAGAACAGGCCCCAGGTCTGGCCGGATACGCGCAGCGCTTTGAAACGCCCGGTTTCCTGGCGCGTGCTGGAAAGGCGCAGGTCGATACATTCCGACACCAGCTGCTGGACGCGGGTACGAATCAGGCCGCGTAAATGCTGGCTGTAGCAGAACACATCCACGCTATCCGGCGGAGCAGCGTCCTGGTGCATTTTGCCGAGAATCGTTTTCAGCGCTTCAATCATCGCCTGCTCGCCGTTGAAGTGCAGCGTACGCACCTCGTTCCACGAGTTGCGATACAGCAGGTCAACGCTGCCGACGAGACAGTTTTGCTCTTCACCAAAGCTGAAGACGTCGAGCTTACGGAAGTCGAAATGGACGACCTGATTGCGGAAAGCCGCCGTCGGGTCATATTCGAGGTTGACGATAATCGCCAGATGGCGAATTTCGCACGGGCTGTAGAGCGCTTTTGGCGTCGGTGCAGGCAGACGCAGCGGGAAGTGATGGGAAACATCCGCCACCATCTCCTGCAATTTTGCCAGGTCGACAATACCGTTGCCTTTAATAAACAGGCGGGTGCGTGAGGTCAGCAGGCCGTTAAACCAGGCCCACGCCACCAGCTTATTAAGATAGCGGTTATATTCCAGTGGCTGATGGCTGACGATAGCTTCCATATTTGGCGCGCGGTTATAGAGATACCAACCGGTACGGTTGGCACGGCCCGGCGGCACGTGGATGAAGGTCAGGTTAGGCTCGGAGAGATCCGGTGAAATCTGCGGGTTAACCAGCGTCACTTTACCCGGCAGCGCTTCAAACGCCGCGTACAGTTTACGGGTCAGTACACCGATATCCTGCGGGCTGGCGGAGACGCTCAGGTTGTTGCGACGCGCGAAGCGGATCAGGTTACGGTAGCTCTGCATCATCGCGTCGAGCAATTCGTTGTGCGCCTCGCGCACCTGATCGATTTTCCAGTTCGCCCGGTTATCCAGTTTGGCGAGACGCGCTTCGTCCCAACCCCACTCTTTCACCAGTTGGCTGACCACTTCACGACGCCAGCCGACGCACGCACGTTCGCGGCTCAGCTTTTCGCACACTTTCAGATAGAAGCAGCGGCGTACAAGGTCAAGACGCGTCTCATCGTCAATCGCTTTGAGGTAGTCGGTAACGCGTTCCAGCATCATGCAGTAGGAATCGAGACCGAAGGAGACGATCTCGCCATCGTGCAGGCGCTGTTTGATATCTTTCGCCAGCAGGCGCGTATTGGGGTATTCCCAGGAGTAGGCTTCCAGCAGCAGGGTTTTCAGCACCGCTTTGTAGGGTGAGTCGATACTCTTATACAGCTGCCACAGGCTGGCGCCAAAGTACTCTTCCGCCGACAGCGAACTCAACCCGCCAAGGTCGAGCCACTCGTTCGGCGTCAGCACGCCCTGCGCGTAAAGCGTCATGACGTAGTCGTCGTAATGCTCTTCTTCTTCGCACGGCACCATATTCCATAGAATACGTTTCCCCGCGAGGCGCACGGCGGTGCGATAAAATTCATCCAGCAGCAAGATGTGCTGCGTGGAGCCGCAGTCTTCGCCGCCCAGGCTGCCGCTTTCGTTATGACGGAAGCGGTTTTCGTCGATCAGGAAGAAGCTGACTTCCACGCCCAGCGAGGCAGCCCAGCTTTCCAGCAGGCTGCATTTGCGTTGCAGAAGTTGACGTTCGTCGTTATCGAGCCAGGACTGGTGACAAACCCAGATATCGAGGTCAGAAGAGCAGCTTTGCCCCACGGACGAGGTGCTGCCCATTGAGTAGACGCCGGTTATCGGCAGCTCGCCTTTTGGCGAGACCTGCGGCGGCATACCACGGTGCAGTTCAAGTTCGTCGAGGTAGTGGCGTTGGGTTTCATCAGGCGTGTAGAGGCAAATGCCTTTGGGAACGTTACCGTCGAGGTAACCCGGCATTAGTGGGTGATGATAATGTAATAATGTCGGCAGCAGACTGTAAACCTGTTGGAACGCAGGTCCCATGGCAGCAAGCGCGCGATCCACACGCAGTTGATTAATGGCATCCAGTCTCTGTTTCAGTGTCTCAATATAGAGGTACAAGACATATCGCCTGATGTTCAAAACCTGGCGTAGCGCCCGTGAAGGGAAGTACGGAGGTTTTTAGAATTTCAACAAGAATCGTGGCCTTTGTCGCCCGTCCTTATGATTATGGTGGTGCGGACGAACAAATGGTTTAAAACGTGATCAATTTAACACCTTGCTGGTTGACCGTAAAGAAAGTTGCACTACATACAAGTGTAGCATCGTTTGTTATCTGTAAATTCCACAATACGTTTAGGTCTATATTGGAAACTTCCAGAAAATACGGGCCACCCAGACATTAGCCAAACACCGTGAAAACTAACATCATTAAAGCAACAATGTTAGGATGGTCCGTGGACGACAATGACGGTAACAAGCATGTTAGACAAAGTTTTGAGAATTGCCACACGCCAAAGTCCTCTTGCACTTTGGCAGGCACACTATGTTAAAGACCGCCTGATGGCCTGTCATCCAGGGCTGACGGTTGAACTCGTGCCGCTGGTGACGCGCGGCGATGTGATCCTGGATACCCCGCTGGCAAAAGTGGGCGGTAAAGGGCTCTTTGTAAAAGAGCTTGAGCTGGCATTGCTGGAAAACCGGGCCGATATCGCCGTTCACTCCATGAAAGATGTTCCCGTCGATTTCCCTGAAGGCCTGGGGCTGGTGACCATTTGTGAGCGTGAAGACCCTCGTGATGCATTCGTCTCCAACCACTATGCCTCGCTGGACGATTTACCGGCAGGCAGCATCGTCGGCACCTCCAGCCTGCGTCGCCAGTGCCAGATTGCGGAATATCGTCCCGATTTAGAGATTCGTTCTCTGCGCGGCAACGTCGGCACGCGTCTTGGAAAACTGGATAACGGCGATTACGACGCTATTATTCTGGCCGTCGCCGGTCTGAAACGTCTGAAACTTGACGATCGCATTCGACAGGCGATGCCGCCTGAGCAATCATTACCGGCTGTCGGCCAGGGTGCCGTCGGCATCGAATGTCGCCTGGATGATGACGTTACGCGGACGCTGCTTGCACCGCTCAACGATGCGCAAACGGCCACGCGCGTACAGGCGGAACGCGCCATGAACACGCGTCTGGAAGGCGGCTGTCAGGTGCCGATTGGCAGCTACGCCGAACTGACTGACGGCGAACTGTGGCTGCGTGCGCTGGTTGGCGCGCCGGATGGTTCTCAGATGGTGCGCGGCGAACGACGCGGCAAGCCGGAAGACGCTGAACGCATGGGCGTTGAGCTCGCTGAGGAGCTATTGAACAACGGTGCACGCGAGATCCTCACCGCCGTCTACAACGGAGAGAAGCCCGAATGAGTATCCTGGTCACCCGCCCGTCTCCAAAAGGAGAAGAATTAGTGAGCCGTTTGCGCGCACTGGGGCGAGTGGCCTGGAGCTTTCCGCTGATTGAAATCACCCCCGGTCGCGAACTTGCGCGCCTCTCTCCCGCACTGAACGCCCTAAGCTCTGGCGATTTGCTCTTCGCGTTATCGCCGCACGCTGTGTCATTTGCCCAGTCACAATTGCAGCAACAGGGCCAGCACTGGCCGCAGCAGGCGGCCTGTTTCGCTATTGGGCGCAGCACCGCGCTGGCGTTGCATCAGGTGAGTGGTTGCCAGGTGCGGTATCCTTTGGATCGGGAAATCAGCGAAGTCTTGCTACAATTACCTGAATTACAAAATATTGCGGGTAAGAAAGCGCTCATCTTACGCGGCAATGGCGGGCGAGAACTGTTAGGCGAAACGCTGGCCGCACGCGGCGCTGAAGTCACATTCTGTGAATGTTATCAACGCAGTGCTGTCCATTATGATGGGGCGGAAGAAGCCATGCGCTGGCAGAAACGTGAGGTGTCGACCCTCGTCGTCACCAGCGGGGAAATGTTACACCAACTTTGGGCACTCATTCCGCAATGGTATCGCGAGCACTGGCTGCTGCGCTGCCGTTTGCTGGTTGTCAGTGAGCGTCTTGCACAACTGGCCCGGGAGCTGGGCTGGCAGGAAATTCAGGTTGCCGATAGCGCTGACAACGATGCGCTGCTGCGCGCACTACAATAACTTCAAAACTGGAAGCCATAATGACGGATCAAAAAGAAAACTCCGCCGTGGTTGAAGAGACCAGGGAGGCCGTGGAGACCACGCCACAGCCAGAAGCACAAAAACCCACTGACGCCGAAAAGAAAACCGGCGGCGCGAAAACCAGCCTGGTGCTGAGCGCCGTGGCGATCGCGATTGCGCTGGCGGCGGGCGTGGGGCTGTATGGCTGGGGGAAACAGCAGGCCGTAAATCAAACCACCGCCAATGACACGCTGGCGAATCAACTCGTCGCGCTGCAAAAAGCACAGGACGACCAGAAAACGCAGTTCGACACCTTGCTGAAACAGCAGGCCGCACAGCTTGCCGAGGCGCAGAACCAGCGCGATACGCTGGCGAAACAGCTCGATGAAGTGCAGCAAAAAGTGGCGGCCATCTCCGGTACCGATGCCAAAACCTGGCTGCTGGCGCAGTCTGACTTCCTCGTGAAGCTGGCGGGCCGCAAGCTGTGGAGCGATCAGGATGTCACTACCGCCGCCGCGCTGCTGAAAAGCGCCGACGCCAGCCTGGCCGACATGAACGACCCAAGCCTGATTAGCGCCCGTCGCGCCATCACCGAAGATATCGCAAGCCTTGGCGCGGTTTCTCAGGTGGACTACGACGGCATCATCCTGAAAGTAAATCAGTTAGCAAATCAGGTGGATAACCTACGTCTGGCGGATAACAACACCGATGATTCCCCGATGGATTCCGATAGCGATGAGCTCTCCAGCTCAATTGGCGAGTGGCGCGTAAATCTGCAAAAAAGCTGGCAGAACTTTATGGACAGCTTTATTACCATCCGCCGTCGTGATGAAACCGCCGTACCGCTGTTAGCGCCCAATCAGGATATCTACCTGCGTGAAAACATTCGCTCACGTCTGTTGGTTGCCGCGCAGGCCGTACCGCGTCATCAGGAAGAGACCTACAAACAGGCGCTGGATAACGTTTCGACGTGGGTTCGCGCCTACTACGACACCGACGATGCCACCACCAAGAGCTTCCTCGATGACGTGGACAAACTTAGCCAGCAGAGCATCACCATGAACGTGCCGGAAACGCTGCAAAGCCAGTCGATTCTGGAAAAACTGATGCAGACGCGCGTGCGTAATCTGATGGCGCAGCCCGCTGCGGCGGCACCGGCTCCACAGGCTGAAACGCCCGCGCCCGCCCCTGCCGCGGCTCAAGGAGAGTAATTATGTTGAAAGTCTTATTACTCTTCGCACTGCTGATCGCCGGGATTGTCGTCGGCCCAATGATCGCCGGGCACCAGGGGTACGTGCTGATCCAGACGGATAACTACAACGTCGAAACCAGCGTCACCGGGTTAGTGATCATCATGATCCTTATCATGGTGGTGCTGTTTGCCCTCGAATGGGTGCTGCGCCGCATCTTCCGCACCGGTGCGCATACGCGCGGCTGGTTCGTCGGCCGCAAACGTCGCCGTGCGCGTAAGCAAACGGAACAGGCACTGCTCAAACTGGCGGAAGGTGATTATCAGCAGGTTGAGAAGCTGATGGCGAAAAATGCCGATCACGCGGAACAGCCGGTGGTTAACTATCTGCTGGCCGCCGAGGCCGCACAACAGCGCGGTGATGAAGCGCGCGCCAACCAGCATCTGCAACGCGCGGAAGAGAACGCCGGCAATGATTTGATTCCGGTCGAAATCACCCGCGTACGTTTACAGCTCGCGCGTAATGAAGATCACGCCGCTCGCCACGGCGTCGATAAGTTACTGGAAATTACCCCACGTCATCCGGAAGTACTGCGTCTCGCCGAGCAGGCATATATTCGCACCGGTGCATGGAGTTCGCTGCTGGATATCATCCCGTCGATGGCAAAAGCCAACGTAAGTGATGAAGCTCATCGCGCGGCGCTGGAGCAACAGGCATGGATTGGCCTGATGGATAAAGCGCGTGCCGACGAGGGCAGCGAAGGGTTGCGGAACTGGTGGAAAAACCAGAGCCGGAAAACGCGCCACGAAGTGCCGCTTCAGGTGGCGATGGCTGAGCACCTCATTGAGTGTGACGATCATGACACCGCGCAGCAGATCATCATCGACGGGCTGAAACGTCAGTATGACGATCGTCTGGTGTTGTTGATCCCGCGTCTGCGCACCAATAACCCGGAACAGCTGGAAAAAATGCTGCGCCAACAGATTAAGAGCGTGGGCGATCGTCCACTGCTGTGGAGCACGCTGGGCCAGTCGCTGATGAAACACGGCGAGTGGCAGGAAGCGAGTCTCGCCTTCCGCGCCGCGCTGAAACAGCGTCCGGATGCTTACGATTACGCCTGGCTTGCCGACACCCTCGACCGTCTGAAGAAGCCGGAAGAGGCGGCGGCGATGCGCCGCGATGGGTTGATGCTTACGTTGCAAAATAACCCGCCGCAGTAATCACTGCTTCAGGGGGCCATTCGGCCCCTTTTTTTGGCCATAAAAAAACGCCTGCTCACAGGAGCAGGCGTTAAAACAGGTCTTTATGACAACAATGGGTGCTTCACTCAACGTTATGTCCATGGTGTCTGATGAGGCCTGAGCGACATCTGTCATCGGACGATAAGCACCGTAAACGGCTCTGCGTCATTCCTGAGTTTATGAGGCCAGAAGGCGAGCATAAGAGATGGAATGAGCATCTACGGCGCGCATTATTGCACACACTTTGACACAAAATCATCCCCTTTCTGACGGAATGGGAATTTTCTGTACAAAAATCGTGCTCACCGGTAATAACGACCTGTTTCATCGCTATTCCGGCCTAATAATAAACATTATAAATATATAAAAATACCCCATAAAATAAACCTATATTTACTTATATAATATTACTTTAAAACCAATGAATAATATAAATATTATCCATTCATGGAATATTAAATAGCAGTAATAATCAAAGAGATGCTCACCTTTCGCCTTACAAAACAAACAGTCGACGTGTAGGATATCCTGGACGCAAAAATATTTTTATCCATTTATCAAATTAATATTTATGCGCATTAACACGTAATTACTCCTTCATGTGGATGATATGAAAACGGAGCATTAATAATGGATTTTTCTTTTTCACCAAAATTGCTTGTTGTCGCGATGGCCGCGGCAATTCCCGTACTTGCCAGCGCGGCGGATACCCCCACCTCGGCCACCGCGCGTAAGGGCTTTTCTGGATACGATCACCCTAACCAGTACCTGGTCACCCCGGCTACCAAAATTGCCGATAACCTGATGCCGGTTATGCAGCACCCGGCGCAGGATAAACAAACGCAGCAGAAACTGGCTGAGTTAGAGAAAAAAACCGGCAAAAAACCGAACGTCGTGATCTTTGTTTTAGATGATGTGGGCTGGATGGATGTCGGCTTTAACGGCGGCGGTGTGGCGGTCGGTAACCCGACGCCGGATATCGACGCCGTTGCCAGCCAGGGGTTAATCCTCACCTCTGCGTATTCCCAGCCAAGTTCTTCCCCGACTCGCGCCACCATCATGACCGGCCAGTATTCCGTACACCACGGCATTCTGATGCCGCCAATGTATGGCATGCCCGGCGGGCTGGAAGGGCTGACCACGCTGCCGCAGTTGCTGCACGATCAGGGCTACGTGACGCAGGCCATTGGTAAATGGCATATGGGCGAAAACGAAGGCTCGCAGCCGCAGAACGTCGGCTTTGATGATTTCCGAGGTTTTAACTCGGTATCAGACATGTACACCGAGTGGCGCGACGTGAACGTTAACCCGGAAGTGGCGCTTAGCCCGGCACGTTCGGAATACATCAAAAAACTGCCGTTCAGCAAAGACGATGTTCACGCCGTTCGCGGCGGCAAACAGGAAGCGGTTGCCGATATCACGCCGAAGTATATGGAAGATCTCGACCAGCGCTGGATGAAATACGGCGTCGACTTTATCAATAAGATGGCGAAAAGCGATAAACCGTTCTTCCTCTACTACGGTACGCGCGGCTGCCACTTCGATAACTACCCGAATGCGAAATATGCAGGCAGTTCCCCGGCACGCACCTCCTATGGCGATTGCATGGTTGAGATGAACGACGTCTTCGCCAACCTGTACAAAACGCTGGAGAAAACCGGCCAGCTGGATAACACGCTGATTGTCTTCACTTCCGATAACGGCCCGGAAGCGGAAGTTCCGCCGCACGGTCGTACGCCGTTCCGCGGCGCTAAAGGATCTACCTGGGAAGGCGGCGTACGCGTACCAACCTTCGTTTACTGGAAAGGCATGGTTCAGCCGCGTAAATCGGACGGTATTGTCGATCTGGCTGACCTTTTCCCAACCGCGTTGAGCCTGGCTGGTCATCCGGGGGCGGAGCTGGCAAAACTGGTTCCTAAAACCACCTTTATTGATGGCGTGGATCAAACGTCATTCTTCGTCGGCGATAACGGCCAGTCTAACCGTAAGGCAGAGCACTACTTCCTGAACGGCCAACTGGCGGCGATTCGTATGGATGAGTTCAAATACCATATGGTTATTCAGCAGCCGTATGCGTTTACCCAGAGCGGCTATCAGGGCGGCTTCACTGGCGCCGTGATGCAAACCGCCGGATCGATGGTATTTAACCTGTACACCGATCCGCAGGAATCAGATTCCGTTGGCGTGCGCCACATCCCAATGGGCGTGCCGTTGCAGACAGAAGCCCATGCCTACATGGAAATTCTGAAGAAGTACCCGCCTAAAGTGCAGGTTAAGCTGTAACGCTTGTGCAGGCCCGCCGAATTCCGGCGGGCTTTTTTTATTTTTGCGGAAAAATGAGATGCGCCTTCATGATATCACTGGCCGGGCGACCGCTGGCGAGGAGATCACGCATCGCTTTCAGATAGGGTGGCAAATGGCGGAAGTAGTGCCGGAAGCCTTCGCAGAGATAATTCATCTCGCCGTCGTCTCCTGGCATAAAGCGATGCTTCGGGCAGCCTCCCCAGCAGGCTCGTAACACCTCGCACTGCTTGCAGGCCATCGGCAAACGCGCGTATTTATCCTGGCCAAACTGCTGCTGGGCGGGCGTATCAATCATGTCCGCAAACGTGTCATGATGAAGATTACCCAGCTGAAATTCCGGGTAAACGTAGTGATCGCAGGCGTAAACATCGCCGTTATGCTCCACCACCACCGAGCGACCGCAGGTGGGCTG
This sequence comes from Pseudocitrobacter corydidari, assembly GCF_021172065.1. NCBI lineage: Bacteria > Pseudomonadati > Pseudomonadota > Gammaproteobacteria > Enterobacterales > Enterobacteriaceae > Pseudocitrobacter > Pseudocitrobacter corydidari. The sequence continues at coordinate 3,680,321 of NZ_CP087880.1, forward strand.
ATGATGGCACACCGCGCCAGGCGCGCCGACAAAGTTGGCGAACGCCCATTCAATGTTCATCACAAAGATAGAACCAACATCGCGCTGGATCCAGCGATCGAACACCGCCGTCAGAAACTCACCGTACGCTTTCGGGCGAACCGACCACGCCGTGACGCCCTGAGTCGTCTTTTCACTTCCTGGCCCGTGCAGAGAAAGCCCTGCATTGGCTTCCCACGGCCCGGCCTGTCGTTCAACCACCGGGATAAACTGGATGAACTGCACCCCGGCCTCGCAGAGAAAATCATAGACTTTCAGCGGTTCAAGGGCGCTTTGCCGGTTGACGCAGGCCAGCACGTTGTAGTCGACGCCATGCTTTTGCAGCAGCGACAGCGCGCGCATCACCAGTTTGTGCGTCGGTCTTCCGCCTTTCGTGAGGCGGTATTCGTTATGAATGTCCGCCGGGCCATCCAGCGACAGGCCAATTAAAAAACGGTGCTCACGAAAAAAAAGACACCATTCGTCATCCAGCAGCACACCGTTGGTCTGAAAACTGTTGCTGATACGCCGACCCGCGCCATATTTCGCCTGTAACGTCACCGCGCGGCGATAAAAATCGAGCCCCAACAGCGTCGGCTCCCCCCCTTGCCAGGTAAACGCCACCTCAGCCTGCCCTTCAACAGCAGCAATATAGTTTTTGATGTAGGCATCGAGCGTCGCATCGTTCATCCGCGAGCACGCGCCAGCGTCGGGATAAAGCGCCTGCTTTTCCAGGTAGAAACAGTAGGTACAGTTGAGGTTGCATTCGGATCCGCTGGGTTTCGCCATCGCATGAAACGCGCGGATTGGGATCTGGTGTGACATCGTCGCCATCCTTAAGCATCAGAATCCGCCATCATAGTGATATGCAGGTTTGCGAAAGGGGCGTTTTTTGCGAATGGAGGGAAATTCAGAAATGTGCGCGACGCGCAGAAAACAAAAAACCCCGCCGAAGCGGGGTTCAAAATTGGTCGGCGAGAGAGGATTCGAACCTCCGACCCACTGGTCCCAAACCAGTTGCGCTACCAAGCTGCGCTACTCGCCGAAATACTGCTTTTTGAATTTTTAGTTCAATCTTTAAAGTCGTGGTGCGAGGGGGGGGACTTGAACCCCCACGTCCGTAAGAACACTAACACCTGAAGCTAGCGCGTCTACCAATTCCGCCACCTTCGCATTGTCACAACTTTCAAATAATGGGGTGGCTAATGGGATTCGAACCCACGACAACTGGAATCACAATCCAGGGCTCTACCAACTGAGCTATAGCCACCACTGCAAATCTTTTACGCGGTTATCAAAACCACCGCAGCTCCAGCACCGGGTAAATGGTGCGCCCGACAGGATTCGAACCTGAGACCTCTGCCTCCGGAGGGCAGCGCTCTATCCAGCTGAGCTACGGGCGCTTAGCGCCGTTGCGGGGTCGGATAATACGGACTTCCCACCCCGCTGTCTAGTGCCTTTTTAAAGAAAATTATCGTTTGCTCAGGGTTTGTGCGTTTTGTCGCTTATTTCTCCACTTTTTGCAGATCCACGCCCCGATTCAGGCCAAAAACTTTATAAACCAGGGTAACGACCGCTAAAAAGAGAATGCCGACAAACAGCGACATGCGGGTATCTTCGTTGATTCCCATGCCGATCAGCACACAAACCAGGAACGCCATCGTTAAATAGTTGGCCCACGGGAAGAGCAGCGAACGGAACGGATGGCTGGCAATCGCTTCTTTGTGTGCGCGACGGAAGCGAATCTGGCTAATCAGAATCACAAACCACGGCACCATCCCCGGCAGGACGCTGGCGCTATACACATAAACAAACACGCGCTGCGGGTTAGGAATAATGTAGTTGAGGCACGAGCCAATCAGCAGAATCACGATAGAGAGCGCCACGCCCGCTGCCGGAACACCGCTGCGCGATACTTTCGCCATCGCCGCCGGAAGCTGGCGGTTCTTCGCCAGCGCGTAGAGCATACGGCCACAGCTGTACATCCCGCTGTTACAGCCGGAGAGCGCCGCCGTCAGCACCACAAAGTTAATAATCCCCGCCGCCGCGGTAATACCTATCTTAGCGAAGGTGAGCACAAACGGGCTGCCGTTAGTGCCGATTTCATTCCACGGGAAGATAGTGACAATAACAAAGATGGCGCCGACATAGAAAATCAGGATACGCCACAACACTTTGCCTACCGCGCTGCGCAGCGTGACCTGCGGGTTTTTCGCTTCCCCGGCGGTCATACCGATCAATTCAACACCCTGATACGATGCAACCACGATACAGAGCGCCGTCAGGAAGCCTTTCCAGCCGCCCGCAAAGAAACCGCCGTGCGCCGTCAGGTTGTCGAAACCAATCGAGTGGCCGCCATTACCGAAGCCGAAGAAAATCACGCCAAGGCCAATCACAATCATCACAATGATGGTGGTGACTTTGATCATCGCGAACCAGAATTCGATTTCGCCGTAAAGACGCACCGCCGCCAGGTTCGCCAGCGCCACCAGCCCGACGGCAATCAGCGCCGGTATCCACTGCGCCATCTCCGGGAACCAGAACTGTACGTAGACGCCAATAGCGGTAATTTCCGAGATCCCCACCGCCATCCACATAAACCAGTAGGACCAGGCGGTGAGATAGCCAAAGAACGGGCTCATATAGCGGTGCGCGTAAACGGCGAACGACCCGGTGACCGGCTCGATAAACAGCATTTCGCCCATTGAACGCATGATGAAGAAGACAAATACCCCAGCCAAAATGTAGGCCAGCAGTACGGACGGACCAGCCCACTTCAGCGTACTTGCAGCACCCATGAACAGGCCGACACCAATGGTGCCGCCAAGGGCGATTAATTCGATGTGACGGGCTTCCAGACCGCGCTGGAGCTCCGGTTTTTTCTCTGCCATAAATCCTCTTGTGTTTGCATGATTTCCGGTCATTGCCGGTTATTTTTATGTGTAAAACGCATAACGCTTACAGGTAGGGGGATATCAAAAAACAGACGGATTTTCCATCAAGGGGGCGAATGGTTTAACAATTTTTGATAAATGGCAAACAAAGTATTAAATATGCGAATGAATCGCGCAAATATTGCGCAATCATTCACATTTTCAGGAAGGGATTACAGCTGATTGGTGTAGTGCCAGCGCAGATAGCGCAGCAGGCGAAGCTGGCGGGTAATGCGGCTCGGCTGTGAAAGCAGGCGGTAAAGCCACTCCAGCCCCAGATTCTGCCAGAACTTCGGCGCGCGCTTCACGTGACCGGTAAAGACATCGTAGGTGCCGCCCACGCCCATATAGAGCGCATCCGGATAGATTTCGCGACAGTCACGCATCAGGATCTCCTGCTTAGGCGAGCCCATGGCAACGGTGACGATTTTCGCCCCGCTGTCGCGAATGCGCTCAAACAGCGCCTGCCGTTGTTCCGGTTTAAAGTAGCCGTCCTGCGTGCCGACCAAATTCACATTCCACTGCTGACGCAGCTTCGCTTCCGTCTGTGCCATCACTTCCGGTTTACCGCCCACCAGAAAGACCGGCGTACCCTCTCTACCCGCCCGTTCCATTAAGGCTTCCCAGAGATCGGCCCCGGCGACGCGCGAAACGTCTGCCTGCGGATATTTTTTGCGTACCGAGCGTACCACGCTAATGCCATCGGCATATTTGTATTCCGCCGCGTTAATGAGCGTACGGACTTCAGCGTTATCTTCCGCCGTGAGCATTTTCTCGGCGTTAATCGCCACCAGCGTGCCGCTTTTGAGCTGCCCATCGGCATACAGAAAGTCCAGCGCATGCTGCATGTTACGCCAGCCGACAAGCTTCAGACCGCGCAGCTCGTAGGTTGGCGCGGTATGTGAATCAGTCATGAGTATCCTTTTCAAACATGCTTAAGCTGTTTAAATCGTTGATGAATCAGCCCCGCACTTTCAAACAGCCAGTACAACAATTTTGCCACCAGTAAACAGAGGCCGAAAACAACCAGGAAAAAGACCACGCGCGAAACAAATGAATCCAGCCCTTCCCTCGCCAGCACAATCATATTGAAGATAGCGCCAAAACAGAAACTGTGCAGAATGGCCGCTTTATAGCGGTTGGTCTCTTCATTGCCCAGCATGTAGAGCCAGTCGAACCACTTAATGATAAGCCCCACCACCACCGCGCCCAGTGGGATAAACCACACGCCGCCCATCACCACCAGCGAACCAATCAGCGTCGGCGAAATCGCCAGCCCGGAGTGGTTATTCAGCACTTCCCAGGTGAAGTAGTTAGCGGTATTGAGCACAATGCCGGGACGGTCTGGCCACAGCCAGGTTGGAATGAAGACATAGAAGTCACGGGCAATTGGTGCCAGCCCCTGGAAATCAATTTTGTCGTAATTCTGTAGCAGCAGCGCCAGATTTTCCCACGGCGAGAAGGTATCGCGCGTCAGGTAGAGGAAGGTGTAGAACGCTTCGTCGCCGCTCACGTTCATGCCATAGCGCTTCAGCGCCAGCCAGAACATGCCGACAATTCCCATCACGCCTGCCGCCACCAGCATCCACAGGGAAATCCAGCCGCGAATGATGCCGATAAACAGGAAGATGGCGAAGGCGATAATAATGTTCGCGCGCGTGCCGCCGACGATGGCGTAGGTCAGTAAACCAAATGCCACCGTGCTCAGCAGGAAGAAGATCCACGCTTTCCAGCCAGGACGCAGGAAGTAAACCACCAGCATCGCCGGAATAAAGAAGTAGAAGAAGCGTTTCAGGGCCACGCCGGAAACTTCGCTGGAGAAAATCTGGCTGTATGAGCGCAGCTTGAACAGCAGGAAGCCGTTATGCATAAAGAAGATGGCGACCGTCAGCAGCGCCAGCCCCATCAGCAGGATCCACGTCAGGTTAGTCTCTACCCGGTTCATGGTGAACATCGGCCTGCGCAGCGACGCGGACGACGCCGGTCGCAGGCGCGTTTTGTAGCTGACATAGTACACGGCGTAGAAACAGACCGAGGCCAGCAGCGTTTGCAGCAGAACATCCGGCGGTGCAACGCCCACGTCGAAGCGGAACACCAGCGTACAGGTGAGCGGGAAGCCGAAGAAGAACGTCAGTAAAAACAGCAACGAGAAGAAAACGTTGAAGTTAAAACGCACCCGGCGGAATTCAAACCACGTAAGCGTGCCGATAAACAGCGATGACAGTAGCCAGACGACAAACAGACCGGTGAATTGCATTTCCGTCATGTCGGCTCTCCGGCGGCTAAACGCAGGGCGCGATGCCAGGGCGCAAGATAATTGGGGCGGAAGAAAGCGATCGCACTTTTATCGACCAGCGCCAGTTGACGCTGGGCTTCGCGCACCACCGCTTCATCCAGCGCATCTTCGGTAAACAGTACCGGGATGTGCTGCTCGGTCATATCCTGCCAGAAGGGATTCTGCCGGTTGAGCACGCAGGGAACACCCGCCTGAATTAAAAGACACAGCGTGCCAATGCCCTGCTGGCGGGCAAAAATAAAGTAGCCCAGGTCGCAGCGGCGTAATAACGTCAGGTAGTGGTCAAATTCCAGCTTTTCACTGAGAATTTGCAGATTCTCTTCGCTAAACAGCGCCCGCCCGGCGGTGCGAACTTCGTTGATGTACGCGTCGTTATTGGCCGGATAGCCCATCGGCACAATCACCGTGACCGTGTCGCCAAACTGCTGATGAACCGCCTTTAACGCGGCGACATGCTCGTTACTGCGATCGCCGGAGTTACCCACCAGAATGGTGAGCTTCCCGCTGCGCGGCGCGTCCGGCGCCAGCGCGTTTAACGCCGGGTCCATACGTGTCGGGAAGTAGAGCAGCTCGCCGGGCACGCGCGGGTGCAAACGGGCAAAATAGCTGAGATCGCCGCGCGTAGCGAACACGCGCCCCACCCGCCCTTGCGCCATGCGGCGCAGCGGATAGAACAGGCGGAACTTCAGCCCCTGAGAGACCTCGTAGAGATCTGCCCCCCAGATGTGCCAGCTAACCTGTGCGGGTTTGATACCGCCGCTCAGCAGCGCCAGCCACAGGCCAGTGTTGAACTGACCGTGGAAAAAGAAATGCTGCGCGCGTGACGCTTTCGCTCGCGCCACTACCGCTTTCGCCAGCGTCGCTTTATCGGGGTAACACTCGATAGCCAGCGCGGAAAATGCCGCCGCAAGGCTTTCGTCGCGGCTCACCACCATAAACCGGCGCGCATGTTCACTTACGCCCGCCAGTTCTTCGGAAAAGAACCGCAGCACGGTCTGGTTATGGTGAGGGATATCCGATCCCAGTACATGTATCAGTGCTGTCATAGCCGTTTACGCCAGATTAAAAACGCGCCGCAACAAAGGGCGAAATAAACAATGTAGGTTGCCATATAGGCTTGTGCCGCGCCCAGCGCGCCATGTGCCGGGATCAGCCAGTGTGAAAATGCCGTAAGTAACGTGAACTGGCTGATTTCTGCAAGGATATACAGGCGCAGCGATGCTTTGGCAATCACCAGGTAACCAAATACGTAAGCGCCGACTTTCAGCACATCGCCCACCAGTTGCCACGCAAACAGGTCGCGCATGGCGGCAAACTTCGCGGAAAAGAGCAGCCAGATAGCGAAATCGCGCAGCAACCACACGGTAAAGCTCGCCGCCGCGACGGCCGGTAAAACAAATTTCAGCGAGCGAAGAATTTCGCGGGTGATCTCCGATTTTCCTGTCAGACGCGATAACGTTGGCAGCAGATAGACGCTAAACGACGCGGTAATAAATTGCAGGTAAGCATCGGAAATACTGCTTACCCCCTGCCAGATCCCCACTTCATCCCAGCTGTAATGCGCCGCCATCAGGTTTCGCATCATCACATACGCCACGGGGAGCGTGACCGAGGTGATGAGCGCCATCAGGGTGAATTTACCGAGTTGCCCGGCAAGCCACGTGTCCCACTGCGGCTTCAGGTATACCCACGGAATGGTACCGCGACGCGTGAGCATTACCGCCGCCGGAATAACAATCAGCGCTGGCACCAGCGCCAGGCCTAGCAGCGCGCCCTGATAGCCGCCAAAGTGATAACAGGCGTAATAGGCCACGACGCCAATAATGCTCCCGGCAATCAGCGATAGCGCATTGCCCGCCGCATCGCGAAAGCCTTTCATCAGCGCCAGCAGCAGGTTCGCCCACGCAATACCCATCTGCACCAGCGCAACCAGGCGCACCAGCCCCTGATACTCCGTGTGACCAAATAGGCCCTGGCTGATAGGTGCGGCGGCCAGCAGGAAAACGATGGCGAGCAATGTGGAAAACCCCAGCACCATCGCCGACGAGGTGCCAACCACTTTACGCAGCTGCGCGGGGTCGTCATGATGTTGGGCAACAAATTTCGTAACGCCGTTAAAAATCCCTGCGCCCGCCAGCACGCCAAGTACGGTAACCAGCTGGCGGAAGTTGCCCGCCTGCCCCACGCCCGACGGCCCGAACGACACCGCCAGCAGTTTGACCACCAGCAGGCCGACGCCAATTTTTACCAGCGTGGACGCGGCGGTCCACACGGAAGCTTTAGCCAGCGACATATCAGGCGAAGTAGTTCAGCAGCGTATTGATCACCGTGCGCTGATTGACTGCCGCCAGATTGTAGAACAGCGGCAGGCGGAGCAAACGCTCGCTTTCCTGGGTGGTGAACCGATCTTCCCCATGGAATTCACCAAACTTCTCGCCTGCCGGACAACTGTGCAGCGGAATGTAGTGGAAGACCGCCAGAATCTCTGCTTCTTTCAGGAAAGCGATGAGCTTGCTGCGATCGTTGTTATCGCGCAGCTTGATATAGAACATATGCGCATTATGGCCGCAGTTTTCCGGTACCGACGGCAGCTCAATACGCCCGGCTTTTGCCAGCGGTTGCAGCGCATCATAGTAGGTTTGCCACAGCGCCAGGCGCTGTTGGTTAATGCGTTCTGCTGCTTCCAGCTGTGCCCACAGATACGCCGCCTGCAAATCGGACATCAGGTAGCTGGAGCCAATATCACGCCAGGTGTATTTATCCACCAGGCCACGGAAAAACTGGCTGCGGTTGGTGCCTTTTTCGCGGATGATCTCCGCGCGTTCCACCAGCGCTTTATCGTTGATTAACGTCGCGCCGCCTTCGCCGCCTGCAGTGTAGTTTTTGGTTTCATGGAAGCTAAAGCAGCCAATGTGGCCGATAGAACCCAGCGCGCGGCCTTTGTAGGTCGACATCACGCCCTGCGCGGCGTCTTCCACCACAAACAGATTATGCTTTTTCGCGATGGCCATAATGGTGTCCATTTCACAGGCCACACCCGCATAATGTACCGGCACAATCGCGCGGGTTTTGTCAGTGATTGCCGCTTCAATCAGCGTTTCGTCGATGTTCATGGTGTCTTTACGCACATCCACAAAGACGATTTTGGCACCACGCAGGACAAACGCGTTGGCGGTAGATACAAAGGTGTAGCTCGGCATGATCACTTCATCGCCCGGCTGGATATCCAGCAGCAGCGCCGCCATCTCCAGCGATGCGGTACAGGACGGCGTCAGCAGCACTTTCGCGCTACCAAAATGCTGCTCCATCCACTGCTGGCAGCGACGGGTAAAACCGCCATCGCCGCACAGTTTGCCGCTGCCCATCGCGGATTGCATATAGTCGAGTTCGGTTCCCACCACCGGCGGGGCGTTAAATGGAATCATGGTGTCACCTGTATAACCAGTATGCGGTGCTGACAATGTTCGCCCCGCTTTGAATGTAGCGTTTCAGTGCTGCGGTATTGCCGATTTGCGTCGCAACCCGCAGCGTCGACAGGCCGCGCGTCTGTGCCCAGCACAGTGCCGCCTGCATTAATTCTGCCCCCGCGCCGCGCCCGGCCAACAGGCCAATACGCGCTTCGCTGGCGTTCACTTCACGCAGAGAAACAAATGCACGGATCGTGCCGTCATCGTGGCGAAAAACCAGGCATTGATCGTCGAACGTGCCTTTTACGGCGTTTTCAATCCACTGTGCGTAAAAGCGCCCGCTGGCGTCGATGGCATACCACGGCGCGCGAAAACGGCTTTGCGCGAATGCCTGCGCGGCAAGCTGGCGAAGTTGCGGGATATCGTCAACCGTCGCCACTTCGGCGCATGAATGGGCAACGGCTTTAACCGTCAGCGCCAAATCCACCTCACCTTCCACCAGTTGAAAGCCCAGCTGTTGCAACGCATCCAGTTGGTCCGTCTGATGAGCGGCAATTTTCGCCTGCACGCGTGACCAGCCGTTCAGAGCTTCCAGCGTCAACGGCGCGGCCTGTTCGTCAAAAAGAACCTTCGCGCTGTTAATGCCGAAGAACTGGTTTTCCCAGTTCAGCGGTTCAATACTGGCGCGGACGGGCACGGAGCAGCTCCAGCAGATATTGGCCGTAGCCTGTTTTGGCGAGCTGAGCGGCGGCGCGCTTAACGCCTTCGTCATCCAGCCAGCCGTTGCGCCAGGCGATCTCTTCCAGACAGGCAATTTTGAATCCCTGTCGTTTTTCAACCGTCTGCACGAACATACTCGCTTCAATCAGGCTGTCGTGCGTGCCGGTATCAAGCCAGGCAAAGCCTCGCCCCAGCAGTTCAACGGTGAGCTTCCCTTCTTCCAGGTACATCTGGTTGATTGAGGTAATCTCCAGCTCACCGCGCTCAGACGGTTTTACCCGTTTCGCATACTCCACCACATTACTGTCATAGAAATAGAGGCCGGTTACCGCCCAGTTGGATTTTGGCTGCTTCGGTTTTTCTTCCAGCGAAATCGCGCGGAAGTTGTCGTCAAACTCCACCACACCGAAACGTTCCGGGTCCATCACCTGATAGCCAAAGACCGTTGCGCCTTCGGCGCGCGTAGCGACGCTGCGCAATTTCGGGCTGAAGCCCTGGCCGAAGAAGATGTTATCGCCCAGCACCAGGCAAGAAGGCTCGCCGTTGAGGAACGTTTCACCAATGATAAACGCCTGCGCCAGCCCATCCGGGCTAGGTTGTTCCGCGTATTCGAGGTGAATGCCGAACTCGCTGCCATCACCCAGCAGGCGCTGGAAGTAGCCTTTATCCTCAGGCGTGGTAATAATCAGAATGTCGCGGATCCCCGCCAGCATCAACACTGACAGCGGATAGTAGATCATCGGCTTATCATAAACAGGCAGTAGCTGTTTTGATACGCCGCGCGTAATAGGATGCAGACGAGTCCCGGACCCGCCAGCCAGAATAATACCTTTCATCCGTTTTCTCCTCCGGGTTAACCCTTCAGACCTAAACGTTCGCCCTGATAGCTGCCGTCCTGCACCTGTTTCCACCAGGTTTCGTTGGCAAGATACCATTGCACGGTTTTGCGCATTCCGCTCTCGAATGTCTCTTCAGGCACCCAGCCCAGTTCACGTTCGATTTTCGACGCATCGATTGCATAACGCAGATCGTGCCCCGGCCGGTCAGCAACATAGGTGATGAGATCGCGATAGTGTGCAACGCCCTGCGGCTTCTTCGGCACCAGTTCTTCCAGCAGCGCACAAATGGTCTCGACCACCTCAAGGTTTTTACGCTCGTTATGGCCGCCGATATTGTAGGTTTCGCCTACCACGCCGTCTGTCACTACCCGATACAGCGCGCGCGCGTGATCGTCCACATACAGCCAGTCGCGGATCTGCTGGCCGTTACCGTACACCGGTAGCGATTTCCCCGCCAACGCGTTAAGGATCATCAACGGGATTAGCTTTTCCGGGAAGTGATACGGACCATAGTTATTGGAACAGTTGGTGATCAGCGTCGGCAGGCCATAGGTACGCAGCCATGCGCGCACCAGATGGTCGCTGCTTGCCTTCGACGCGGAATAAGGGCTGCTGGGCGCGTAAGGCGTGGTTTCGGTAAAGAAATCATCCAATGAGTGCAGGTCGCCATACACTTCGTCGGTCGAGATATGGTGGAAGCGAAACGCCGATTTTGTTTCATCTGCCCGCGTATTCCAGTAGCTTCTCGCCGCTTCCAGCAACGTGTAAGTGCCAACAATATTGGTTTCGATAAAAGCAGCCGGGCCGTCAATAGAACGGTCGACATGGCTCTCCGCCGCCAAATGCATCACCGCATCCGGTTGGTATTCGTCAAAGACACGCGTGAGCGCCGCGCTGTCACAGATATCGACCTGCTCAAACGCAAAACGCTCGCTATGCGCGACGGGGGCCAGCGACGCCAGATTTCCCGCGTAAGTCAGTTTATCGACGACCACGACGGCATCTTGCGTGTGTTCGATAATGTGACGCACGACCGCCGAGCCGATAAACCCGGCCCCGCCGGTGACCAGAATCCGTTTCAACGCCACACCCCTTTCGCATCTACGATAAAGGGCTGCGTCACGTTCTCGGCGGCGATGGCTTTAAATTCATTGTGATCGACCAACATGACGATGACATCTGCCTGAGCCAGCGCATCGGCGGTAGAAACCAGCGTACACAGCCCGTCGAGTTTTTTCGGCAACTGATGAATGTTCGGTTCGACGACCAGCGTTTCACCGGCGTGCCATTGGGCAATCAGTTCGGCGATTTCCATTGCCGGGCTTTCACGCAGGTCATCAATGTTGGGTTTAAATGCCAGGCCGAAGCAGGCAATTTTCAGTTCGCTGGCGCGTTTGTTGGTCGCCGCCAGGCAATCCGCCACGATGGCTTTGACCTGATCAATCACCCAGAATGGTTTGTGATCGTTTACTTCGCGGGCGGTGCGAATCAAGCGCGCCTGCTGAGGATTCTGTGCCACGATAAACCACGGATCGACCGCAATACAGTGTCCGCCCACGCCCGGGCCCGGTTGCAGAATGTTTACGCGCGGGTGACGGTTCGCCAGGCGAATCAGTTCCCAGACGTTTATCCCCTGATCGGCGCAAATCAGCGAAAGTTCGTTGGCAAAGGCGATGTTAACGTCGCGGAAGCTGTTTTCCGTCAGCTTGCACATCTCCGCCGTGCGGGCGTTAGTCACCACACATTCGCCTTCGAGGAAAATGTTGTACAGTTCGCTGGCGCGCGCGGAGCACACCGGCGTCATACCACCAATTACGCGGTCATTTTTGATGAGCTCGACCATCACCTGCCCCGGCAATACGCGCTCCGGGCAGTAGGCGATGTTAATATCCGCCTGCTCACCCGCCTGCTGCGGGAAGGTAAGATCCGGGCGCAAATCAGCCAGCCAGGCAGCCATTTGCTCCGTCGCGCCCACCGGCGAGGTTGACTCAAGGATCACCAGCGCGCCTTTTTTCAGCACCGGCGCAATCGACTTCGCCGCCGCTTCAACAAAGACCATATCCGGCTCATGATCGCCTTTAAACGGCGTCGGCACGGCAATCAGATAGGCATCCGCTTCTACCGGGGTGGTGGTCGCGCGCAGATGGCCTGCGCTTACCGCCGTCTTCACAACTTTGTCGAGGTCTGGCTCAACGATATGAATTTCGCCACGGTTAATCGTATCAACCGCGTGTTGGTTGATATCCACGCCGATGACCTCTTTTTGCTGGGAAGCAAAGGCCGCCGCAGTAGGGAGGCCAATATAGCCAAGACCAATTACCGAGATGGTAGAGAAACTCATAGCGTTACCTGATTACTTTTAAGGGCTGATAAGATACGTTCGCATGCCAGGCCGTCACCATACGGGTTATGTGCGCGGCTCATCGCCTGATATTCGTTTTCATCATGGAGCAAGCGCGATACTTCTTCGACAATTCGACGGCTGTCGGTGCCCACCAGGCGTACCGTGCCGGCATCAATTGCTTCCGGGCGTTCGGTTGCGTCACGCATCACCAGTACCGGTTTACCCAACGACGGCGCTTCTTCCTGAATACCGCCGGAATCGGTGAGGATAAGCCAGGCGTGATTCATCAGCCAGACGAACGGCAGGTAATCCTGCGGCTCAATCAGAATGACGTTTTCCACATGGCCCAGAATGCGGTTTACCGGCTCGCTGACGTTCGGGTTGAGGTGCACCGGGTAGACAATTTGCACGTCCGGATGGGTAGCGGCGATTTCAGCCAGCGCATGGCAGATATGTTCAAATCCACGGCCAAAACTTTCACGGCGATGGCCGGTAACCAGAATCATCTTTTTACCGTTGGCTAAGAAAGGATAGCGCTGTGACAACGCATTGCGCAGCGTTTCGTTGCTCAGCACGCGATCGCGCACCCAAAACAGCGCATCGATGACCGTGTTGCCGGTGACAAAAATACGCGTGTCAGCGATGTTCTCTTTCAGCAGATTCTGGCGCGACGTTTCCGTCGGCGCGAAGTGATACATGGCCAGGTGCCCGGTCAGGGTACGGTTGGCTTCTTCCGGCCACGGAGAGTAGAGATTACCGGTTCGCAGCCCGGCTTCGACGTGACCGACCGGAATACGTTGATAGAAAGCGGCCAGACTCGCGGCAGCGGTTGTCGTGGTGTCGCCGTGCACCAGCACGACGTCCGGTTTGAATGATTCCAGAACCGGCTTTAATCCTTCGAGGATTCGGCAGGTAATTTCCGTCAGCCCCTGACCCGGACTCATAATATTGAGGTCGTAATCAGGGACGATAGAGAAGAGATTTAGCACCTGATCGAGCATCTCACGATGCTGTGCGGTGACACAGACTTTGGCCTCAAAATGAGGATCTCTTGCCAGCGCATGAACCAGAGGCGCCATCTTGATCGCCTCCGGACGCGTACCAAATACAGTCAGTACTTTCACATCGATTCTCTTCGATTGGATGAGACAGGCCCATCGCCCTTCATTATGACGATGCAGTTACTGGACGCGACGACGCGTCAGCGCAACACCCGCACCGACCAGCGCACCTACGATACCCCACATCGCCATCAGGAATGCGCGGCGTGGGCTGGTGCGTTTTACAGGTTCTTCTGGCGTACGCAAATAACGATATGTCTGAAAGCGCGGGTCGAGTGTTGGGCCAACATTGAGCGTGTTGAGCATGGCGCGACCCTGATCGTAATCCAGATCGTAGGTCGGCCCGCTGGCCTGAAGGTTTTCCAGACGCGCCTGCAACATCGGGCGGCCCAGCATGAACAGTTCGGAATCCGGGAGTTCCTCCGCGGGAACGTCCGTTTCGCTGCGGGAAATATTGTGTTGCTCCGCGACTTTCAGCGCAGATTCTACACTATGGATGCGGCGCTTAAAGATGGTCTGCGCCACTTCTTCCTGGCGTTTGACCTGCGCTTTCATTTGGATAGTCCGCGCCGCCCAGGCACCTTTGAGCTCATCGTTAAGATGACCCGCCGCACGCTGGCTGGCGAATGCCACGTACTGGCGCAACAGGTTGTTGGCGTCCGGCGCGGTTTCCGCCGTCAGCTTCACGCTGTCGCTCACGCTTTTAAGCACGTCGCCCGGCATAAACTGAATGTCGTTGATAAGATCATCAAGTAACGCCGCATCGGCGCGAGAATTCCCCACCATGCGCTGCTTGTAGTAATCGGTCTGCGACCAGAAATCGCGACGCGTATCCCATGAGGCGAGTTGCATGATGAACTCTTTATACGCCTCATCCATTACCGAAGGCTGGATAGTGCCTGCCGGACTCGCCTTCGCATCAAGATTACGCAGGAATTGCTGTTGGGAATAGTAGCCGCCCAGCATGTTCACCGTTGGGCGATCGGTGATCGCTGTAGCACTCCACTCCTGACGGGCAAAAAAGGTATAAATCAGGACGATGACGGCAAACAGAACCGCAAAGCCAATAATCCAACGTTTTCCCGACCACAACGCGCGAAACAGACCGCGAATATCCAGTTCATTCTCAGCACCTTGCAGCGGCGCTTTCGGTAATGGTTGAGTCATTACATCCCCAGTATTACTTGGTTAAGTTTTGTGTTTTGCCACTGTTGCGGCGCATTCTGCGCTTCACGCGTTTGATAAAACGCGCCACTTTCCACGCTCTTTTGATGCAGTAACCATACAGGAAAAAAGCAGCCAAAAATAATATCAGCATGGCCCATTCCGGCACGATGTGAGTATACTCCGCGGCCACACCAATGGAGGCCAGAAGCGCAGCGGCAAGCGTAATTAGGACAAATGCCTGACGGGAAGTAAAACCGGCGCGCATGATCAGGTGATGAATGTGCTGGCGGTCTGGAGAGAATGGGCTCATCCCTTTGCGCAGACGACGATACATGATGGCAACCATGTCCATCAACGGAATCGCAATAATCCACAAGGCCGTAACCGGACTAATCGGGTGACGTTGACCCTGCGTGGTTTCCAGCAGGATCCAGATAACGGTAAAGCCGATAAGCGTACTGCCCGCATCGCCCATAAAGACTTTATAGCGGCGGCCCAGAATACCGAGGTTAAGCATGATATACGGCAGAATGGCGGCGATCATCGCAAAGCACCACATCGCCAGGCTGGTCTGTCCGTCAAACCACAGAATCAGTCCCATCGCCGCAAAGGAGACGCAGGAAAGCCCGCCCAGCAGGCCATCAATACCATCCACCATATTAAAGGCGTTGATGGCGGCCCACACGGCGAACAGCGTCAGGAAGAAACCGAACGGCCCCAACACCAGCTCCCAGGAACCAAAGATATAGCCCAGGCTGCTAAGATAGAGTTTGCCCACCACCATCATCACGATGCCGATCAGCGCCTGAATCGTGGCGCGAATTTTGACACTGATGTCAAAGCGGTCATCCAGCGCGCCGATAAAGACCAGAACGCCGGCACAGGCCAGGTAGAGTTCAGCGTGAGGGATGTAGTAGTCCACGATACCGAAGGTGAAGCAGATCCCTGCGTACACAGAAATCCCGCCAACCAGCGGAATTAATCCCTGGTGACGCTTACGGTAGTTAGGTTTGTCCACCAAACCCACTTTTTTCGCTGCTTTGCGCGCAAAAAAGAGGAACAGGGTCGTGAACAAGAAAATACTGATCAGATCAGCACCGACGGTCAGCAAACTCACAATATATACTCGCAGAGAATATTAATAGCGAAAGTATACCCACGATAGGCCTTTATCAGAAGAGGAAGTCGGATGAGATTTGCCAAAAATCGACTGATTTACAACCAATTCTACGAACAAAGCAATCCTGTCGCCGTAAAGGATAACTATCAGTGATAAATTTGTTATTAATTGACAGTATGGAACTGCAAAACAAAAACGCCACGCAAAGCGTGGCGTTTTTCTACTCAACGATGTTTACGAACGTTTCATCATGTCGAAGAAGTCGTCGTTGGTTTTGGTCATCGCCAGTTTATTGATGAGGAATTCCATCGCATCGATTTCGCCCATCGGGTGAATGATTTTGCGCAGGATCCACATTTTCTGCAGCTCTTCCTGAGTGGTGAGCAGCTCTTCTTTACGGGTACCGGAACGGTTGTAGTCGATAGCCGGGAAGACGCGTTTTTCAGCAATCTTACGAGAGAGGTGCAGTTCCATGTTGCCTGTACCTTTAAACTCTTCGTAGATAACTTCGTCCATTTTGGAACCGGTATCGATCAGCGCCGTGGCGATGATGGTCAGGCTGCCGCCCTCTTCCACGTTACGCGCGGCACCGAAGAAGCGTTTCGGACGATGCAGGGCGTTGGCGTCCACACCACCGGTCAACACTTTACCGGAAGCCGGTACGACGGTGTTGTAGGCACGCGCCAGACGGGTAATGGAGTCGAGCAGGATGATCACGTCTTTCTTGTGCTCAACCAGGCGTTTCGCCTTCTCGATAACCATTTCCGCAACCTGAACGTGGCGAGATGCCGGTTCGTCAAAGGTAGAAGCGACAACTTCACCTTTCACCAGACGCTGCATCTCGGTCACTTCTTCCGGACGTTCGTCAATCAGCAGTACCATCAGTACGCAGTCTGGGTGGTTGTAAGCGATGCTCTGCGCGATGTTCTGCAGCAGCATGGTTTTACCGGCTTTCGGCGGTGCCACAATCAGACCACGCTGACCACGGCCAATTGGCGAGGCCAAATCGAGCACACGTGCGGTTAAATCTTCGGTAGAACCGTTACCACGTTCCATGCGCAGACGAGAGTTTGCGTGCAGCGGGGTCAAGTTCTCGAACAGGATCTTGTTGCGCGAGTTTTCCGGCTTATCGTAGTTAACTTCGTTAACTTTCAACAGCGCAAAGTAACGCTCACCCTCTTTCGGAGGACGAATCTTACCAGAGATGGTATCACCTGTGCGGAGGTTGAAACGGCGGATTTGGCTGGGGGAAACGTAGATGTCATCAGGACCGGCGAGGTAGGAGCTGTCTGCAGAGCGGAGGAAACCAAATCCATCCTGCAATATCTCCAGTACGCCATCACCAAAGATATCTTCGCCACTCTTTGCGTGCTGCTTCAGGATGGCAAAAATAATGTCCTGCTTGCGCATACGAGCCTGGTTTTCCAGCCCCATATTTTCGCCGAGAGTGATCAGCTCAGAAACCGGCGTATTCTTTAATTCGGTAAGATTCATAATGGTGTGGGTTCTTAAACTCGGGGTAATACTCGAACTTAATGTTGTGAATGGTATGGCAGGGTCATCCATGCCTGTTTACGGCCATCAACTCATGTCTGTTCGCGGTCTGGTAACAAGAGCGTACACAGAGCTGAAACGACAAGACGGAAAGAGTGACAAGCCAGGAATCTGTCAACTTCACGCGTTGTACCAACGGGAAGTATCGGGTCGAACAAGATTCAAACAAAGATATGTTTAAAACGAAGTCAAAGTTAACTTAGCACGACTGAAGCCGGGCGTCCAGAGTCCTGGCTATTTTAGGACCACTGCACGCCCGTATAAGGATCTCTTACGCCAGGTTAGCGTCGAGGAACTCTTTCAGCTGACCTTTGGACAGTGCGCCCACTTTGGTTGCAGCCACTTCGCCGTTTTTGAACAGCAGCAGGGTTGGGATACCACGAATGCCATACTTCGGCGCGGTGCCCGGGTTCTGATCGATGTTCAGTTTAGCAACGGTCAGTTTACCCTGATACTCGTCAGCGATTTCATCCAGAATCGGGGCGATCATTTTGCACGGACCACACCACTCTGCCCAGAAATCGACGAGTGTCAGCCCGTCAGCTTTGAGTACGTCCGTGTCAAAACTGTCGTCAGTCAGGTGAATAATTTTATCGCTCATATATAACTCCACAGGAATAAGCCTGATGTGTTGTGTAGCATTAATCAACGGCGTGTTGATTCTACTTTCGCCAACAAAGGTTGACGTTATTTCACCGGATACGCTTTCTTAATGCAATAGTAAGCTGATATTCTACCACACTATGAGCAAAACACATTTAACAGAACAGAAGTTTTCCGACTTCGCCCTGCATCCGAAGGTGATTGAAGCCCTTGAAACTAAAGGGTTTCATAATTGTACGCCCATTCAGGCACTCGCACTCCCGCTGACGCTGGCGGGCCGTGACGTTGCCGGGCAGGCGCAAACCGGTACCGGGAAAACGATGGCGTTTCTGACGTCAACGTTTCATTATCTTCTTTCTCACCCGGCAATTGCTGACCGCCAGGTGAACCAACCGCGCGCGCTGATCATGGCGCCGACGCGTGAGCTCGCCGTGCAGATTCACGCCGATGCCGAGCCGCTGGCTCAGGCAACGGGCCTGAAACTGGGGCTGGCCTACGGCGGCGACGGCTACGATAAACAGCTGAAAGTGCTGGAAAGCGGCGTTGATATTCTTATCGGCACCACCGGTCGTCTGATCGACTACGCGAAGCAAAACCACATTAACCTCGCGGCAATTCAGGTTGTTGTGCTGGACGAAGCCGATCGCATGTACGATCTGGGCTTCATTAAAGATATCCGCTGGCTGTTCCGTCGTATGCCACCAGCCAACCAGCGCCTGAACATGCTGTTCTCTGCCACCCTTTCTTACCGTGTTCGCGAACTGGCGTTCGAACAGATGAACAACGCCGAATACGTTGAAGTCGAGCCTGAGCAGAAAACGGGCCACCGTATTAAAGAAGAGCTCTTCTATCCGTCTAACGAAGAAAAAATGCGTTTGCTGCAAACGCTGTTAGAAGAAGAGTGGCCAGATCGCACCATTATCTTCGCCAACACCAAGCACCGTTGTGAAGATATCTGGGGCAGCCTGGCGGCAGATGGCCATCGCGTAGGTCTGCTGACCGGCGACGTGGCGCAGAAGAAACGTCTGCGTATTCTCGAAGAATTTACCCGTGGCGACCTCGATATTCTGGTTGCGACCGACGTTGCCGCGCGCGGCCTGCATATTCCTGCCGTTACGCACGTCTTTAACTACGATCTTCCGGACGACTGCGAAGACTACGTTCACCGCATTGGCCGTACCGGTCGCGCGGGCGCACGCGGTCACTCTATCAGCCTCGCCTGTGAAGAGTACGCGCTGAACCTGCCGGCGATTGAGGCCTATATCGGTCACTCCATTCCGGTCAGTAAGTACAACCCCGATGCGCTGTTAACCGATCTGCCGAAACCGTTACGTCTGACGCGCGTGCGTCAGGGCAATGGTCCGCGCCGTTCCGGTGCGCCGCGTAATCGTCGTCGTTCAGGTTAAAAGAATATGCCCAGCTCCACCTCGCTGTATGCAGCTATAGACCTTGGTTCCAATAGTTTCCATATGCTGGTTGTTCGTGAGGTGGCTGGAAGTATTCAGACGCTGACGCGCATCAAGCGCAAAGTCCGTCTGGCTGCTGGCCTGAGCAGCGATAATATTCTGTCGGCAGAAGCGATGGAGCGTGGGTGGCAATGCCTGCGCCTGTTTGCCGAGCGTTTACAGGATATTCCCCAGCCGCAAATTCGCGTCGTCGCAACCGCAACGCTTCGTTTGGCCGTCAATGCACAAGACTTCCTCGATAAAGCGCAGGAGATTCTTGGTTGCCCGGTGCAGGTGATTCGCGGTGAAGAAGAAGCGCGCCTGATTTACCAGGGTGTGGCACACACTACAGGCGGCGACGATCGTCGTCTGGTCGTGGATATCGGCGGCGCCAGTACCGAGCTGGTCACGGGCAAAGGTGCGCAAACCACTTCGCTGTTCAGCCTGTCGATGGGCTGCGTCACCTGGCTTGAGCGTTTCTTTACCGATCGTAATCTGGCGCAGGAAAACTTCGACGAGGCGGAAAAAGCCGCGCGCGATGTGCTGCGCCCGGTCGCCGATGAACTGCGCGCACATGGCTGGAAAGTGTGCGTAGGGGCGTCTGGTACGGTACAGGCGTTGCAGGAAATCATGATGGCGCAGGGGATGGACGAGCGCATTACGCTTGCCAAACTTCAGCAGTTAAAACAGCGTGCGATTCAGTGTGGACGTCTGGAAGAGCTGGAAATCGAAGGCCTGACGCTGGAACGCGCGTTAGTGTTCCCGAGCGGCCTGGCGATTTTAATCGCCATTTTCACTGAGCTGAATATCCAGTGTATGACGCTGGCCGGTGGCGCCCTGCGCGAAGGCCTGGTTTACGGCATGCTGCATCTGGCGGTGGACGAAGACATCCGCAGCCGCACGCTGCGCAACGTGCAGCGCCGGTTTATTGTCGATACAGAACAGGCGGCGCGCGTGTCGCAGCTGGCGTCTCACTTTGCCGATCAAATCGAAAAACAGTGGGATATTGAGCCATTAAGCCGCGAACTGCTGCTAAGTGCCTGTCATCTTCATGAAATTGGTTTGAGCGTCGATTTCAAACAAGCGCCAGCACATGCGGCGTATCTGGTACGCAACCTTGATTTGCCAGGCTTTACGCCCGCGCAGAAAAAACTGCTGGCGACGCTGCTGCTCAACCAAACCAACGCTATCGATCTCTCCTCATTGCATCAGCAAAATGCCGTGCCGCCACGCGTGGCCGAGCATCTGTGTCGTCTGCTGCGCCTGGCGATTATCTTCGCCAACCGCCGCCGCGACGACCTGTTGCCGCAAATCACGATTACGGCCAATGAAGAGACGTTGACGCTGAGACTACCTGCGGGCTGGCTGGAACATCATCCATTGGGTAAAGAGATTGTCGATCAGGAGTGTCAGTGGCAGAGCTATGTGCACTGGCCTTTGATCGTGCAGTAAAAAAGCGGATGGCGCTTCGCTTATCCGACCTACAGAGAATTTTTGCTATATCAGGCCGGGTAAGGCGAGGCCGCTCCCCGGCACTGTTTTATTGACCGCGTTTCGCCGCCATCATCGCTTTCAGATTCGCCAGATGGCTCTGCCCTTTCTGCATCCGCTCTTCAGCGCTGACCACTTTACGCTCCTGCTCCCACTGTAAATCATCCTGCGGAAGCTCCAGTAAAAAGCGGCTCGGCTCCGGGCGCACCAGTTCGCCGTACTGACGGCGCTCTTTACACAGGGTAAAAATCAGTTCCTTCTGCGCGCGGGTAATGCCCACGTAGGCCAGACGGCGCTCTTCATCGACGTTGTCTTCATCGATGCTGCTCTGGTGCGGTAATAACCCCTCTTCCATCCCAACCAGGAACACGTACGGGAATTCCAGGCCTTTCGACGCGTGCAGGGTCATCAGCTGTACCTGATCCAGCTCTTCTTCGCTTTCTCCGCGCTCCATCATATCGCGCAGCGTAAAGCGGGTGACTACCTGCGTCAGGGTCATCGGTTCGTCGATTTCACTTCCTTCCAGCATTTCCGTCATCCAGCCAAACAGCGTATTGACGTTTTTCATGCGCATTTCGGCAGCTTTCGGGCTGGCGGAGGTTTCAAACAGCCAGGACTCGTAATCAATCCCGTGGATAAGGTCGCGCACCGCCGCGATGGGTTCACGTTCGGATAGACGCTGCACTTCAGCTAACCACTGAGTAAAACGGGTTAAGGATTCGTAGCCGCGCCCGGTGAGCGTCTGCGTCAGGCCCATATCAAAACTGGCGGCAAACAGGCTTTTATTGCGGGTCATCGCCCACTCGCCCAGCTTTTGCATTGTTGCCGCGCCGATTTCACGCTTCGGCGTGTTGACGATACGCAGGAACGCGCTGTCGTCATCGGGGTTGGTTAGCACGCGCAGATACGCCAGCAGATCTTTAATTTCCGGACGCGAGAAAAACGACGTGCCGCCGGAAATTTTGTACGGGATGCGGTTCTGCATCAGGAATTTTTCGAACACCCGCGACTGGTGATTGCCGCGATAAAGGATGGCGTAATCCTTATACTGCGTTTTGTTCACAAAGTGATGGGCGATCAGCTCGCCGGTTACGCGCTCGGCTTCATGCTCTTCATTGTTGGCGCTCAGCACTTTGAGCTCCTTCCCGTAACCCAGCTCAGAGAACAGCCGTTTTTCAAAAACGTGCGGGTTATTCGCAATCAGGATATTCGCCGCTTTCAGAATACGCCCGGAGGAACGGTAGTTCTGCTCAAGCTTAATCACCTGTAGCGCCGGAAAATCCTCGCTCAGCAGCACCAGGTTTTGCGGACGCGCGCCGCGCCAGGAGTAAATCGACTGGTCATCGTCGCCTACCACGGTAAAGCGCGCCCGTTGCCCTACCAGCAGCTTTACCAGCTCATACTGGCTGGTGTTGGTATCCTGATATTCGTCCACCAGCAAATAGCGAATCTTGTTCTGCCAGCGCTCGCGCACCTCTTCATTACGTTGCAGCAGCAGCGTCGGCAGTAAAATCAGGTCATCGAAATCGAGCACATTGCACGCTTTCATATGCGCGTCGTACAGGCCATAACAGTGGGCAAAAATACGATCCCGCTCGCCTTTCGCGCCAGCCGCCGCCTGCGCGGGTGATTTCAGATCGTTTTTCCAGTTGGAGATCGTCGAGATCAGCTGTTGCAGCTGCACTTTATCGTCTTCGATCAACCCTTCGGTGAGATCCTTCAGCAGGGCGACCTGATCCGTATCGTCGAAGAGAGAGAAGTTGGATTTCATTCCCAATGCGGCGTATTCGCGCTTGATGATGTCCAGCCCCAGAGTGTGGAACGTCGAGATCATCAGGCCGCGCGCCTCTTTGCGCCCCAGCGTCTGCGCGACACGCTCTTTCATCTCGCGCGCCGCCTTATTGGTAAAGGTGACCGCCGCAATGTGTCGCGCCTGATAGCCGCATTGATGGATCAGGTGGGCGATTTTATTGGTGATCACGCGAGTCTTACCGGAACCCGCGCCCGCCAGCACCAGGCAGGGGCCGGTAACGAATTCGACAGCTTGTTGTTGGCCGGGGTTTAAACGCATAGGAATATTGCTCAATCTTCGAACGGGGGGAGGATTGTAGCAGAAAGTTGCGCTGAGATTTACCCGCCGAATGGTAAAGTGTTTAACAGTACAACTCGATGAGAACCTCACCATGGCAAAGAGCGCCGCAGCCCTGCACATCCTGGTCAAAACCGAAAAACTCGCCCTGGAGATCCTCGCCAAACTGGATCGCGGCGTCAGCTTTGACCATCTGGCAAAACGCTATTCTAGCTGTCCGTCCGGGCGCAACGGCGGCGATTTAGGCGAATTCAAACAGGGCATGATGGTGAAACCGTTCGATGACGCCGTCTTCAGTTGCCCATTGTTGAAACCTTACGGGCCGGTGAAAACCAAATTTAGCTATCACATCATCAAGGTGTTATATCGCCGATAACGCGTGCTAAAATCGCCAGCCTTATTGACCCCTTTCGAAGGCGCATATCATGGCAAAAACAGCAGCAGCACTGCATATCCTTGTAAAAGAAGAAAAACTGGCTCTGGATCTTCTGGAACAACTTAAAAACGGCGCCGATTTCGGAAAGCTGGCGAAGAAGCACTCTACCTGTCCGTCAGGCAAACGCGGTGGGGATTTAGGGGAATTCCGCCAGGGTCAGATGGTTCCGGCGTTCGATAAAGTGGTGTTCTCCTGCCCGGTGCTGGAGCCGACTGGCCCGCTGCACACCCAGTTCGGCTATCACATCATTAAGGTGCTGTACCGTAACTAACAAAAAACCCGGTGCTTCTGAACACCGGGTTTTTGCCTGATGGCGCTGCGCTTATCAGGCCTACAGAACGTGCACTTTGTGTAGGCCGGATAAGGCGTTTACGCCGCCATCCGGCACCACATGTAGCCGCTTAGCCTGCAACCGCAATACGTTTCATATCCGTCATATAGCCACGCAGTTTCTGGCCGACTTTCTCAATCGCATGGCCACGAATCGCTTCGTTCACATCACGCAGCTGCGCGTTATCAACCGCGCCTTCGGCAATCGCTTTACCCAGGTCGCCCGGCTGAATTTCCGTCATGAACGATTTCAGCAGCGGCACGCAAGCGTAAGAGAACAGATAGTTACCGTACTCAGCGGTATCAGAGATAACCACGTTCATTTCATACAGACGCTTACGGGCGATGGTATTGGCAATCAGCGGCAGTTCGTGCAGTGATTCATAGTATGCAGACTCTTCGATAATGCCGGAATCCACCATGGTTTCGAACGCCAGCTCAACGCCTGCTTTTACCATCGCGATCATCAGTACGCCTTTATCGAAGTACTCCTGCTCGCCGATTTTGCCTTCATACTGCGGCGCGGTTTCGAATGCGGTTTTGCCAGTCTCTTCACGCCAGGTCAGCAGTTTCTTATCGTCGTTGGCCCAGTCAGCCATCATGCCGGAGGAGAATTCGCCGGAGATGATGTCGTCCATATGTTTCTGGAACAGCGGTGCCATGATCTCTTTCAGCTGTTCAGACAGCGCATAAGCACGCAGTTTCGCCGGGTTAGAGAGACGGTCCATCATCAGCGTGATGCCGCCCTGTTTCAGCGCTTCGGTGATGGTTTCCCAGCCGAACTGAATCAGTTTTTCGGCATATGCCGGGTCGGTGCCTTCTTCCACCAGCTTGTCGAAGCACAGCAGAGAGCCGGCCTGCAACATACCGCACAGGATGGTTTGCTCGCCCATCAGGTCAGATTTCACTTCCGCAACAAAGGACGATTCCAGCACGCCTGCACGGTGACCACCGGTTGCTGCCGCCCATGCTTTAGCGATCGCCATGCCTTCGCCTTTCGGATCGTTTTCCGGGTGAACGGCAATTAGCGTCGGTACGCCGAATCCACGTTTGTACTCTTCACGTACTTCGGTGCCCGGGCATTTCGGTGCAACCATCACCACGGTGATGTCTTTACGGATCTGCTCGCCCACTTCTACGATATTAAAGCCGTGAGAGTAGCCCAGCGCCGCGCCGTCTTTCATCAGCGGTTGAACAGAACGCACGACGTCAGAGTGCTGTTTGTCCGGCGTCAGGTTAACGACCAGATCCGCCTGCGGGATCAGTTCTTCGTAAGTGCCAACTTTGAAACCGTTTTCGGTCGCTTTACGCCAGGACGCGCGCTTCTCAGCAATCGCTTCTTTACGCAGAGCATAAGAGATGTCCAGACCAGAATCACGCATGTTCAGGCCCTGGTTCAGACCCTGCGCGCCACAACCGACGATGACCACTTTTTTACCCTGAAGGTAGCTCGCGCCGTCGGCGAATTCGTCGCGACCCATAAAGCGACATTTGCCCAGCTGTGCCAGCTGCTGGCGCAGGTTCAGTGTATTGAAGTAGTTAGCCATGGTGATTCCTCGTGATGTTGTGCTTCTTATTGTTCGGTTCGCGTTTGCGAGATTGAATTCACTATATGACAGGAAATTTATTGCGGAAATTGATATATTCACAACGTCACATTGCAATTTTCGCAACGTCAACATTGAGGGCTGCGCCATTGGATTTACGCGATCTGAAAACCTTCCTGCATCTGGCGGAAAGCCGCCATTTTGGCCGCAGCGCGCGGGCGATGCACGTTAGCCCATCCACGCTCTCTCGGCAGATTCAGCGCCTGGAAGACGATCTCGGTCAGGCATTATTTGTGCGCGATAACCGGACGGTGACGCTGACCGAAGCGGGCGAAGAATTACGCGTTTTCGCCCAGCAAACATTATTGCAGTATCAGCAATTGCGCCACACCATCGATCAGCAAGGGCCGTCGCTCTCTGGCGAGTTACATATTTTTTGCTCGGTGACCGCCGCTTACAGCCATCTACCGCCGATTCTCGACCGCTTTCGCGCGGAACACCCGTCGGTGGAGATCAAACTCACCACTGGTGATGCGGCAGATGCGATGGAAAAGGTCGTCACCGGTGAAGCGGATCTGGCGATTGCCGGGAAGCCGGAAACCTTGCCCGGCGCGGTGGCGTTTTCGATGCTGGAGAATCTGGCAGTAGTGCTGATTGCCCCCGCGCTGCCCTGCCCGGTGCGTAACCAGGTCTCGGCAGAGAAGCCGGACTGGTCTACAGTGCCGTTTATCATGGCCGATCAGGGACCGGTACGCCGCCGCATTGAGCTGTGGTTTCGACGCAATAAAATCAGCAACCCGATGATTTACGCCACGGTCGGCGGGCATGAAGCAATGGTCTCGATGGTGGCGCTCGGCTGTGGCGTGGCGCTGTTGCCGGAAGTGGTGCTGGAAAACAGCCCGGAACCGGTGCGCAATCGTGTAATGATTCTCGAACGAAGCGATGAGAAAACGCCGTTTGAACTGGGCGTGTGCGCACAAAAAAAGCGGCTGCATGAGCCGCTGATTGAGGCGTTCTGGAAGATTTTGCCGAACCACAAATGACGTTGTCGCGCGGGTAGGCCTGATAAGCGAAGCGCCATCAGGCATTTTTCCCTAACCCGCCAAAAAGAACCTGAACGCCGGGTTATTGGTTTCGTCGTGGCAATCGTAACCCAACTCATTCAACCGGGTTTCGAAATCCGGCTCATGATCGCCGAGTTCGAACGCCGCCAGTACGCGTCCGTAATCGGTGCCATGACTGCGATAGTGGAACAAAGAGATATTCCAGTGCGTACCCAGCGTGTTGAGGAAGCGCAGCAGCGCGCCCGGTGATTCCGGGAATTCGAAGCTGTAGAGGCGTTCCTGCAACGGATGCGATGGACGCCCGCCAACCATATAGCGCACATGCAGCTTCGCCATTTCGTCGTCGGAGAGATCAACCACGCTGTAGCCGCCGTCGTTGAGCATCTGCAAAATTTCTTTGCGCTCTTCGAGGCCGCGGCTCAGGCGCACGCCGACAAAGATGCAGGCGTTTTTGGCATCGGCAAAACGGTAGTTGAACTCGGTGACCGAACGCCCGCCAAGCAGCTGGCAGAATTTGAGGAAGCTGCCCTTCTCTTCCGGAATGGTCACCGCCAGCAACGCTTCACGCTGTTCGCCCAGTTCGCAGCGTTCCGAGACGTAGCGCAGGCCGTGAAAGTTCACGTTAGCACCGGAAAGAATATGCGCCAGGCGTTCGCCGCGAATGTTGTGCTGAGCGATATATTTTTTCATTCCCGCCAGCGCCAACGCGCCAGAGGGTTCCGCCACTGCGCGCACATCTTCGAATAAATCCTTCATCGCCGCACAGATCGCATCACTATCGACGGTGATGATGTCGTCGAGATACTCCTGGCATAAACGGAAGGTTTCGTCGCCGATGCGTTTTACCGCGACACCTTCGGCGAACAGTCCCACGCGTGGCAGATCAACCGGATGACCCGCATCCAGCGCTGCTTTCAGGCAGGCGGAGTCTTCCGCTTCTACGGCGATCACTTTGATTTGCGGCATCAGTTGTTTGATCAGCACCGCCACGCCAGCAGCCAGACCGCCGCCGCCGACTGGCACAAATACGCGGTCAAGATGAGCGTCCTGCTGGAGCAATTCCAGCGCCAGCGTGCCCTGCCCGGCAATCACCATCGGATGATCGAACGGCGGCACCCAGGTGAAGCCCTGCTGCTGCGACAGTTCGATCGCTTTGGCTTTCGCTTCATCAAAGTTCGCACCGTGAAGCAGCACTTCGCCGCCAAAGCCGCGCACCGCGTCGACTTTAATATCGGCGGTGGCGGTTGGCATGACGATCAGCGCCTTCACGCCTAACCGCGCGGAGGAGAACGCCACGCCCTGCGCGTGGTTACCCGCCGAGGCGGTGATCACGCCGTGCGCTTTCTGTTCTTCCGTCAGGCCCGCCATCATGGCGTATGCGCCGCGCAGCTTAAAGCTGTGCACCGGCTGGCGGTCTTCGCGCTTCACCAGAATCACGTTATCAAGACGCGACGACAGTTTTTCCATTTTCTGTAGCGGCGTGACCTGCGCCGCTTCGTAGACCGGCGCGCGTAGCACCGCTCTTAAATATTCGGCACCTTCCGGGGCGCCGGACAGGGGTTGCGAGTCAGCCATCATTAACCCCCCAGTTTCGATTTATCGCGCACCGCACCTTTGTCGGCGCTGGTCGCCAGGCTGGCGTAGGCACGCAGGGCAAAGGAAACCTGGCGTTCACGGTTTTTCGGCGTCCAAGCCTGTTCACCACGGGCTTCCTGCGCTTCACGACGCGCGGCAATTTCCTGGTCACTCAGTTGCAACTGAATGCCGCGATTCGGAATGTCGATTTCAATCAGGTCGCCATCTTCAATGATCGCGATATTGCCGCCGCTTGCCGCTTCCGGTGAAACGTGGCCGATGGAAAGGCCGGAAGTGCCGCCAGAGAAGCGACCGTCGGTGATCAACGCACAGGCTTTGCCAAGGCCCATCGATTTCAGGAAGGTGGTCGGATAGAGCATTTCCTGCATGCCAGGGCCGCCTTTCGGACCTTCGTAGCGGATCACCACGACATCACCCGCGATGACTTTACCGCCGAGGATCGCTTCAACCGCGTCGTCCTGGCTTTCGTACACTTTCGCCGGGCCGGTGAATTTGAGGATACTGTCATCGACGCCTGCGGTTTTCACGATGCAGCCGTTTTCCGCAAAGTTACCGTAGAGTACCGCCAGGCCGCCGTCTTTGCTGTACGCGTGCTCCAGCGAGCGGATGCAGCCGTTTGCGCGGTCGTCATCGAGAGAATCCCAACGGCAATCCTGCGAGAACGCCTGGGTGGTACGGATACCCGCCGGGCCGGCACGGAACATATTTTTCACCGCATCATCCTGAGTCACGACGATGTCGTATTGCTCAAGCGTTTGCGGCAACGTCAGGCCCAGCACGTTTTTCACATCGCGATTCAGTAAGTTAGCGCGATCCAACTCGCCCAGAATCCCCAGTACGCCGCCTGCGCGGTGAACATCTTCCATATGGTACTTCTGCGTACTCGGCGCGACTTTACACAGCTGCGGTACCTTGCGGGAGAGCTTATCGATATCACTCATGGTGAAGTCGATTTCCGCTTCCTGCGCCGCCGCCAGCAGGTGGAGAACGGTGTTGGTAGAGCCGCCCATCGCGATATCCAGCGTCATGGCGTTTTCAAACGCCGCTTTACTGGCAATATTGCGCGGCAGCGCAGAGGCATCATCCTGCTCGTAATAGCGTTTGGTCAGCTCAACAATGCGCGTACCGGCATTGAGGAACAGCTGCTTACGGTCGGCGTGGGTTGCCAGCAGCGAGCCGTTACCCGGCTGCGACAGGCCCAGCGCTTCGGTCAGGCAGTTCATCGAGTTAGCGGTGAACATCCCGGAGCAGGAACCGCAGGTCGGACAGGCAGAACGTTCAACCTGCTCGCTCTGCGAGTCAGAAACTTTCGGGTCCGCGCCCTGGATCATCGCATCCACCAGATCGAGTTTGATTATCTGATCGGACAGTTTGGTTTTTCCGGCTTCCATCGGGCCGCCGGAAACAAAGATCACCGGAATATTCAGGCGCAGGGAGGCCATCAGCATCCCCGGGGTGATCTTGTCGCAGTTGGAGATACAGACCATCGCATCGGCGCAGTGGGCGTTCACCATATACTCAACGGAGTCAGCGATCAGCTCGCGAGATGGCAGTGAATAAAGCATGCCCCCGTGGCCCATGGCGATACCGTCATCCACCGCAATGGTGTTGAACTCTTTGGCTACGCCGCCTGCCGCTTCAATCTGTTCAGCAACCAGTTTACCGAGGTCGCGCAGGTGCACATGGCCCGGCACGAACTGGGTAAACGAGTTTACAACCGCGATAATCGGCTTACCGAAATCGGCGTCGGTCATCCCGGTGGCGCGCCACAGTGCGCGGGCACCCGCCATATTGCGGCCATGGGTGGTGGTAGCGGAACGATACTTAGGCATGCTTTATTTACTCCCAGTGTCTGTCTAATAAAAGGGACGGTGCGTGCCGTCCCCTTTCTTTGTTAGTGATTAACCTGATCCAACCAGCCCCATTTATCCTCGGTTTCACCGGTAAAGAGGCCAAAGAATGCTTGCTGAATACATTTGGTGACCGGGCCACAACGGCCTGCACCAACCTGGATGCCATCGACGCTACGCACTGGCGTGATTTCCGCCGCCGTACCGGACATAAACACTTCATCCGCCAGGTACAGTGATTCGCGCGACAGCACCTGTTCGCGGACTTCGATATCGAGATCTTTCGCCAGTTTGATGATGGCGTCACGGGTGATGCCCGGCAGCGCGGAAGAGGTGAAGGGCGGTGTAAACAGAATGCCATCTTTCACTTCAAACAGGTTTTCGCCCGCACCTTCAGAGATATAACCGTTCACGTCCAGCGCGATGCCTTCCTGATAACCGTGGCGACGCGCTTCGCTGCCAACCAGCAGGGAAGAGAGGTAGTTACCACCGGCTTTCGCCGCTGTCGGGATGGTGTTCGGCGCAACGCGGTTCCAGGAAGAGACCATCGCATCAATCCCCTGATCCAGCGCCTCTGCGCCCAGGTACGCGCCCCATGGGAACGCGGCAATGATCACGTCAGTTTTGTAGCCATCCGGCGGGTTCACGCCCATACCGACATCGCCCACGAAGACCAGCGGACGAATATAGGCGCTGGTGAGATTGTTTTTGCGGATCACCGCGCGGCAGGCTTCCATTAATTCATCAACGCTCTGAGAGACCGGGAAGCGATAGATTTTGGCTGAGTCATGCAGACGCTGCATGTGTTCGCGATGGCGGAACACCACTGGCCCTTTGTGAGAGTCGTAGCAACGGATACCTTCGAAGACAGAAGTACCGTAGTGCAGCGCATGGGACATCACGTGAACTTTCGCTTCGCCCCAAGGAACCATCTCACCGTTGAACCAAATGTAATCAGCTTTTTTCGTCGTCATTTTTCTTCCTTTTGCGCTCAGGCGCTAATTTGTTGTGATGTTGTCTGACACTGATGGACGGCGACAGAAGCAACGTCCACCAGTTTACTTAACTGACTAAACAGTAATTCGACCGGGCGGGGACTGGCAACGGTCAATTCGATATTTATATTCTGTGCATCGGAGGCCGCTTCCATATTCATGGCGCAGATTTGAAAACCGCGATGGCGAACCACGCGTAACACACGTTCCAGCGTTTCCGGGTTGAAGCGAGCCTGCACGGCAAGCTGATGTTGCATCATGATAATTTCTCCAGCATTTCTGCATTACTGGCACCGGGCGGTACCAATGGCCAGACGTTCTCAAGTTCGTCTATTGAGACATGAAGCAGGTACGGGCCTTCGCTTTCCAGCAGGGTGTCGAGTGCCGCTTCAACCTGGTCTTTACGGGTGATGTGCTGGCCAGGGATGCCGAAGGCGCTGGCCAGGGTGAGAAAATCAGGGTTATCGGTAAGCGTGGTTTCGCTGTAGCGTTCCTGGAAGAACAGCTGCTGCCACTGGCGAACCATGCCTAAACGCTGGTTATCCAGCAGGACAATTTTCAACGGCAACTGTTTACGCTTCACGGTGCCCAGCTCTTGTACGTTCATCATGAACGAGCCATCGCCGGAGATGCAGATAACCGTATCGTTCGGACGGGCAACCTGTGCGCCAACCGCCGCCGGCAGGCCGAAGCCCATGGTGCCTAATCCGCTGGAGGTGATGAAGTTTTCCGGGCGGGTGTAGGTCATGTGTTGTGCGGACCACATCTGGTGCTGACCCACGTCGGTGGTGACAACGCTATCAGCAGGCTTTCGATCGGAAAGCTGTTTGAGCAGCAACGGCGCATAGATAGCCTCGCCCGGATGATCGTAACGCCACGCGTGTTCCGCGCGCAGTTCTGCATTGTGCTGACGCCACGCATCAATCGACAGCGACTGTTGCAGCGCGGGCAGTAACGCATTCATATCGCCTTGCAGAGCAACGTGTGCCTGACGCAGCTTGTTCATTTCCGCCGGGTCGATATCCATGTGGATTACTTTGGCGTGCGGTGCGAAGGTATTCAGCTTGCCGGTCACGCGGTCGTCAAAGCGCGCGCCGACGGCGATCAGCAGGTCACACTCCTGCACTGCCAGGTTCGCGGCTTTGGTGCCGTGCATCCCCAACATGCCGAGATAATACGGATAATCAGCATCAACCGCGCCAAGGCCTTTCAACGTGCAAGTTGCAGGCATCTGAGTGACGGCGATAAATTCGCGTAACGCGGGAACCGCCTGCGCCATCCCAACGCCACCGCCCACATACAGCATCGGTTTTTTCGCCTGCGCCAGCATCTGACACGCGACGTCAACGTTGGCATGCGGGAAAACATCTTCGCTGTCGACGGTGGAAAAATGGGGTTCCAGATCGCCCTGCGCCACCTGAATATCTTTCGGGATATCTACCAGAACGGGGCCTGGACGGCCTGAGTTTGCCACCTGGAATGCTTCTGCCATCACGCGCGGCAACTCTTCCAGCGACTGCACCAGGAAACTATGTTTGGTGCAGGAGAGTGATAAACCGAGGACGTCCACTTCCTGAAACGCATCCGTTCCGATGAACGGAGAAGCCACCTGGCCGGTGATGGCGACGACCGGAACAGAGTCCAGCAGGGCATCAGCGAGGCCGGTTATCAGGTTGGTTGCACCAGGACCAGAGGTTGCGATGCAGACACCCGTTTTACCGGTGGCACGCGCATAACCAATTGCCGCCATCGCCGCGCCCTGCTCGTGTCGGCACAACAGGTGCTCCACGCCGCCGTCATACAATGCATCGTAAACCGGCATAATTGCGCCACCTGGATAACCGAAAACTGTCTCGACTCCTTGTGCCCGCAACGCATGTACTACCCACTGTGCCCCATTCATAGTTAGTTCCCCGCCGTAGATCGGGAGAAACAGGATTTTGTGCTACAACTCATAATCTGCTCCTCGCTATTGTTTTTAAGTCATAAAAAAACCCCCGGACCTTTCGGTGCGGGGGTCTTAGTTCGTTAAGGCTTGATTTCTAAGCCTTTCCTCGTCCAAGTGCAGCCCCGCACGGTGGGATAATAATCACCACCACGCTAATCACGACCAGGCTAATCACTCGTAGAAGGGCTTTCATTTTTGTCTATTCTTGCATCTTGTTCGAAGGAATACCTACAGAGTTACCACAGACGTTAAGAACAGCACAAGTTTTTTTTATTACTGTGATATTCATCATGCTGCGTAATTTGCACAAGACAATTGTTTTATATGAAAAAATTATGAATTGAATTTTTTTCACCTGTTGAGCGTTTTCAACACTATTGCGCCTTCAGGAGCACCCTGCCAGTTAAAAATGCGAGTCGTATTCTGATTTTATTGCGATGCTATGAAACAGCAGCGATATGCCGGAATCCTCGCCGTAAAATCGAAAACTCGACGGTTATTCACATCGCAATGACGCGCATAATGCCGCACACCAGGAGGCATTATGTCACTATCCGTTGTCTACACACGCGCGGCGCTAGGCGTCACCGCCCCGCTCATTACCGTTGAAGTTCACATTAGTCAGGGGTTACCAGGCCTCACCATGGTGGGACTGCCGGAAACGACCGTAAAAGAAGCGCGCGATCGCGTTCGTAGCGCAATTATCAACAGCGGTTATGCGTTTCCGGCAAAGAAAATCACGATAAACCTGGCACCTGCCGATCTGCCGAAGGAGGGAGGCCGATATGATTTACCTATCGCTCTCGCGCTTCTGGCGGCCTCTGAGCAGCTCAATCCACAGAAGCTGGGTCAATACGAGTTTGTGGGCGAACTTGCGCTTACAGGCGCGTTACGCGGCATTCCCGGTGCAATTTCAGCGGCAATTGAAGCGGATAAAGCCGGTCGACAGATTGTGGTGGCTGAAGATGATGCTGCGCAGGTTGGCCTATTGGGCGGCAATGAATGCTACATCGCCAGCCATTTGCAGGAGGTCTGCGCCTTTCTTGAAGGAAAACACGCATTACGCACGGCGCAGCCTGATGCGACGCCAGTGCCCCTGATATGTGAGGACTTGAGCGACGTCATCGGGCAACAGCAGGGGAAGCGTGCGCTCGAAGTTACCGCCGCAGGTGGCCACAATCTTTTGCTTATTGGCCCTCCAGGTACCGGGAAAACGATGCTCGCCTCGCGTCTGCGCGGGCTGCTGCCCCCGCTCAACGATCGGGAAGCGCTGGAAACGGCGGCGATTATCAGCCTGGAGAATGCCGGTAGCGTGCAGAAACAGTGGCGTCAGCGCCCTTTCCGTTCGCCGCACCATAGCGCATCGTTAACCGCCATGGTGGGCGGCGGGTCTATTCCGGGGCCTGGCGAGATCTCGCTGGCGCATAACGGCGTACTGTTTCTCGATGAACTTCCGGAATTTGAACGCCGGGTGCTGGATGCCCTGCGCGAACCCATTGAGTCAGGGCAGATTCACATTTCGCGAACAAGGGCAAAAATTACCTATCCGGCGCGTTTTCAATTGATTGCGGCAATGAATCCCAGCCCAACCGGGCATTATCAGGGAAATCACAATCGCTGTTCGCCAGAGCAAACGCTGCGTTATCTGGGGCGTTTATCGGGTCCGTTTCTGGACCGCTTTGATCTTTCCCTTGAGATACCGTTACCCCCGCCAGGCATACTGAGTCAGGTGCGCCAGGAAGAAGAGAATAGCCAGACGGTACAGGCACGCGTGATTGAAGCGCAGGCGCGTCAGTATCATCGTCAGGGGCAGCTCAACGCCAGGCTGGGTAGCAGTGATATTCGCCGCTTCTGTACGCTATGCGATGACGATGCGCTATGGCTGGAGCAAACGCTCACCGCGTTGGGGTTATCGATACGTGCCTGGCAGCGATTGTTGAAGGTGTCGCGCACCATTGCCGATCTCGAAGGGGTGGACGCGATTGCGCGTCATCATCTCCAGGAGGCGCTGAGTTATCGGGGTATTGACCGGGTGCTGATTCATCTGCAAAAGCTGCTGCATTAAAAAAGGGGCCGAAGCCCCTTTCTTGTTAGTCGTCGCTTTCAGTGTAGTCTTCAGCGCCTTCCACCTGCGGCTTCCCGCCAGACAGCGTGTGGAAACGCTTAGGACGCTTAATGCGCGTCACATACTTATTCCACACGCGCTCAGCTTCGGTCGCTGGCTCACGTTCGCCACGGCACACCGCAACAAACTGCTTCTCTTCATCGGTAGACGGTTCACGTTTGCCGAGATCGAGTTCGTTGAAGGCATAGCCACAACGTTCAAGCAATTGAGCCTCTTTGATGGTGAAATCACCATGACGAGAGAACCCGCGTGGATAATTTTTATTGTCGAAAAAACGATTAGTCGTCGTAAAGCTTTCCGCCATCCTACACGCTCCTAATTCTTTGGCCGAGCTATTTATGGCGCGGAGTATTAGTTACGCTTGACAGAGTGTAAAACAAAAGATTTAAATCATAACGACAAATAATTTTGCGGAGAAAGCTGTGGATACGGAATTGCTAAAAACTTTCCTCGAAGTGAGCAGAACTCGTCACTTCGGGCGCGCTGCGGAAGCCCTCTATTTGACGCAATCTGCGGTAAGTTTTCGCATCCGTCAGTTGGAAAACCAGTTAGGGGTCAATCTCTTCACCCGACATCGCAATAATATCCGTCTGACCGCCGCCGGCGAAAAACTGCTGCCCTACGCAGAAACGCTGATGAATACCTGGCAGGCGGCACGGAAAGAGGTCGCCCATACCTCGCGGCATAATGAATTCTCCATCGGGGCCAGCGCCTCGCTGTGGGAATGCATGCTGAATGGCTGGCTCGGCAGGCTCTATCAATCGTTTGATAATCTTCAATTTGAGGCGCGAATTGCACAGCGTCAGTCGCTGGTGAAGCAGCTCCATGAGCGGCAGCTTGATCTGCTAATTACGACAGAAGCCCCCAAAATGGATGAATTTAGCAGCCAGTTATTGGGAAACTTCACACTCGCTCTCTACTGCGCATCGCCCTCCAGTGAGAAAGCAGAACTCAACTATTTGCGTCTGGAATGGGGCCCGGATTTTCAGCAACATGAGGCTGGCCTGATCGCGCACGATGACGTTCCGCTATTGACGACCAGTTCAGCTGATTTG
The DNA here is from genome assembly GCF_021172065.1 of Pseudocitrobacter corydidari. NCBI lineage: Bacteria > Pseudomonadati > Pseudomonadota > Gammaproteobacteria > Enterobacterales > Enterobacteriaceae > Pseudocitrobacter > Pseudocitrobacter corydidari. The sequence continues at coordinate 3,716,354 of NZ_CP087880.1, forward strand.
GCAAGACAGCAGCTGGAGCCACTGAAAGGCTGCACCTGGTTACCTACCGCGTGGGCGAAAGAGAAAGGTGGGCTACATACGGTTGCGGATAGCGCGACGCTTTCTCGTCCGTTATATGCCATCTGGTTACAGAACAGCGATAAACAGGCGCAAATCCGCGATATCCTGAAAAATAACGTTCTGGTTTAGGGCATTTTAGAGGAAAGGAGTGGGATCGAGAGATGTCACTTCGCTGAATTTCAGGCAAAAAAAATCCTTTGCATAAGCAAAGGATTATATATGGCAGGGGCGGAGAGACTCGAACTCGCGACACCCGGTTTTGGAGACCGGTGCTCTACCAACTGAGCTACGCCCCTAAATTTTCTTATCATTAAGCCTGCTAATGTAGCAGGCTTAATTTTTTTAATAAGTGGCGGAACGGACGGGACTCGAACCCGCGACCCCCTGCGTGACAGGCAGGTATTCTAACCGACTGAACTACCGCTCCACCGAATTTCTTTGTCACTATGACTGATCTTTATCAATCGTACTGCAATTTGATGCCTGGCAGTTCCCTACTCTCGCATGGGGAGACCCCACACTACCATCGGCGCTACGGCGTTTCACTTCTGAGTTCGGCATGGGGTCAGGTGGGACCACCGCGCTAGTGCCGCCAGGCAAATTCTGTTGTATTAACCCGCTTATCGCCGGTCAATTTAATCTGTTATCAAGCTGAAACTGATGTCTGTCTTCCGCCAAAACATCTTCGGCGTTGTAAGGTTAAGCCTCACGGTTCATTAGTACTGGTTAGCTCAATGCATCGCTGCACTTACACACCCAGCCTATCAACGTCGTCGTCTTCAACGTTCCTTCAGGACTCTCAGGGAGTCAGGGAGAACTCATCTCGGGGCAAGTTTCGTGCTTAGATGCTTTCAGCACTTATCTCTTCCGCATGTAGCTACCGGGCAATGCCATTGGCATGACAACCCGAACACCAGTGATGCGTCCACTCCGGTCCTCTCGTACTAGGAGCAGCCCCCCTCAATTCTCCAGCGCCCACGGCAGATAGGGACCGAACTGTCTCACGACGTTCTAAACCCAGCTCGCGTACCACTTTAAATGGCGAACAGCCATACCCTTGGGACCTACTTCAGCCCCAGGATGTGATGAGCCGACATCGAGGTGCCAAACACCGCCGTCGATATGAACTCTTGGGCGGTATCAGCCTGTTATCCCCGGAGTACCTTTTATCCGTTGAGCGATGGCCCTTCCATTCAGAACCACCGGATCACTATGACCTGCTTTCGCACCTGCTCGCGCCGTCACGCTCGCAGTCAAGCTAGCTTATGCCATTGCACTAACCTCCTGATGTCCGACCAGGATTAGCTAACCTTCGTGCTCCTCCGTTACTCTTTGGGAGGAGACCGCCCCAGTCAAACTACCCACCAGACACTGTCCGCAACCCGGATCACGGGTCTACGTTAGAACATCAAACATTAAAGGGTGGTATTTCAAGGTTGGCTCCATGCAGACTGGCGTCCACACTTCAAAGCCTCCCACCTATCCTACACATCAAGGCTCAATGTTCAGTGTCAAGCTATAGTAAAGGTTCACGGGGTCTTTCCGTCTTGCCGCGGGTACACTGCATCTTCACAGCGAGTTCAATTTCACTGAGTCTCGGGTGGAGACAGCCTGGCCATCATTACGCCATTCGTGCAGGTCGGAACTTACCCGACAAGGAATTTCGCTACCTTAGGACCGTTATAGTTACGGCCGCCGTTTACCGGGGCTTCGATCAAGAGCTTCGCGTTGCCGCTAACCCCATCAATTAACCTTCCGGCACCGGGCAGGCGTCACACCGTATACGTCCACTTTCGTGTTTGCACAGTGCTGTGTTTTTAATAAACAGTTGCAGCCAGCTGGTATCTTCGACTGATTTCAGCTCCATGAGTAAATCACTTCACCTACATATCAGCGTGCCTTCTCCCGAAGTTACGGCACCATTTTGCCTAGTTCCTTCACCCGAGTTCTCTCAAGCGCCTTGGTATTCTCTACCTGACCACCTGTGTCGGTTTGGGGTACGATTCAATGTTACCTATAGCTTAGAGGCTTTTCCTGGAAGCAGGGCATTTGTTACTTCAGCACCGTAGTGCCTCGTCATCACGTCTCAGTGTTAACAGAAGTCCGGATTTACCTAAACTTCCCACCTACACGCTTAAACCGGGACAACCGTCGCCCGGCCAACATAGCCTTCTCCGTCCCCCCTTCGCAGTAACACCAAGTACAGGAATATTAACCTGTTTCCCATCGACTACGCCTTTCGGCCTCGCCTTAGGGGTCGACTCACCCTGCCCCGATTAACGTTGGACAGGAACCCTTGGTCTTCCGGCGAGCGGGCTTTTCACCCGCTTTATCGTTACTTATGTCAGCATTCGCACTTCTGATACCTCCAGCATGCCTCACGACACACCTTCAACGGCTTACAGAACGCTCCCCTACCCAACAACACTTAGTGTCGCTGCCGCAGCTTCGGTGCACAGTTTAGCCCCGTTACATCTTCCGCGCAGGCCGACTCGACCAGTGAGCTATTACGCTTTCTTTAAATGATGGCTGCTTCTAAGCCAACATCCTGGCTGTCTGAGCCTTCCCACATCGTTTCCCACTTAACTGTGACTTTGGGACCTTAGCTGGCGGTCTGGGTTGTTTCCCTCTTCACGACGGACGTTAGCACCCGCCGTGTGTCTCCCGTGATAACATTCTTCGGTATTCGTAGTTTGCATCGGGTTGGTAAGTCGGGATGACCCCCTAGCCGAAACAGTGCTCTACCCCCGAAGATGAATTCACGAGGCGCTACCTAAATAGCTTTCGGGGAGAACCAGCTATCTCCCGGTTTGATTGGCCTTTCACCCCCAGCCACAAGTCATCCGCTAATTTTTCAACATTAGTCGGTTCGGTCCTCCAGTTAGTGTTACCCAACCTTCAACCTGCCCATGGCTAGATCACCGGGTTTCGGGTCTATACCCTGCAACTTAACGCCCAGTTAAGACTCGGTTTCCCTTCGGCTCCCCTATTCGGTTAACCTTGCTACAGAATATAAGTCGCTGACCCATTATACAAAAGGTACGCAGTCACCTAACAAGTAGGCTCCCACTGCTTGTACGTACACGGTTTCAGGTTCTTTTTCACTCCCCTCGCCGGGGTTCTTTTCGCCTTTCCCTCACGGTACTGGTTCACTATCGGTCAGTCAGGAGTATTTAGCCTTGGAGGATGGTCCCCCCATATTCAGACAGGATACCACGTGTCCCGCCCTACTCTTCGAGTTCACAACATATGCATTTTGGTGTACGGGACTTTCACCCTGTATCGTGCGACTTTCCAGACGCTTCCACTAACACACATGCTGATTCAGACTCTGGGCTGCTCCCCGTTCGCTCGCCGCTACTGGGGGAATCTCGGTTGATTTCTTTTCCTCGGGGTACTTAGATGTTTCAGTTCCCCCGGTTCGCTTCATTACGCTATGTATTCACGTAATGATAGTGTGACGAATCACACTGGGTTTCCCCATTCGGAAATCGCCGGTTATAACGGTTCATATCACCTTACCGACGCTTATCGCAGATTAGCACGTCCTTCATCGCCTCTGACTGCCAGGGCATCCACCGTGTACGCTTAGTCGCTTAACCTCACAACCCGAAGATGTTTCGTAAAACACCATCGTGTTGCGAAAATTTGAGAGACTCGAACACACTTAAATAGTGTGTCGTTTCAATTTTCAGCTTGATCCAGATTTTTAAAGAGCAAAACTTCGCAGCACACTTATTCAGTGTACTCTGAAGTTTTCTTGTTTTTTGCAGTAAAGATGGTGGAGCTATGCGGGATCGAACCGCAGACCTCCTGCGTGCAAAGCAGGCGCTCTCCCAGCTGAGCTATAGCCCCATCGTTTTTATCTCTGACCGTAATTTCTGTTGAGGCAAGGCGTGGTGACACGAAGCATACTGAAGTATGTGAGTGTCGCCGCAACGCAGCATCAGCAGAAATTTGGTAGGCCTGAGTGGACTTGAACCACCGACCTCACCCTTATCAGGGGTGCGCTCTAACCACCTGAGCTACAAGCCTGCAGAGATTTTTTACTGCTAATTTTCATCAGACAATCTGTGTGGACACTTCAAGGAACGGTTCTTTAAGGTAAGGAGGTGATCCAACCGCAGGTTCCCCTACGGTTACCTTGTTACGACTTCACCCCAGTCATGAATCACAAAGTGGTAAGCGCCCTCCCGAAGGTTAAGCTACCTACTTCTTTTGCAACCCACTCCCATGGTGTGACGGGCGGTGTGTACAAGGCCCGGGAACGTATTCACCGTAGCATTCTGATCTACGATTACTAGCGATTCCGACTTCATGGAGTCGAGTTGCAGACTCCAATCCGGACTACGACATACTTTATGAGGTCCGCTTGCTCTCGCGAGGTCGCTTCTCTTTGTATATGCCATTGTAGCACGTGTGTAGCCCTACTCGTAAGGGCCATGATGACTTGACGTCATCCCCACCTTCCTCCAGTTTATCACTGGCAGTCTCCTTTGAGTTCCCGGCCGAACCGCTGGCAACAAAGGATAAGGGTTGCGCTCGTTGCGGGACTTAACCCAACATTTCACAACACGAGCTGACGACAGCCATGCAGCACCTGTCTCACGGTTCCCGAAGGCACCAATTCATCTCTGAAAAGTTCCGTGGATGTCAAGAGTAGGTAAGGTTCTTCGCGTTGCATCGAATTAAACCACATGCTCCACCGCTTGTGCGGGCCCCCGTCAATTCATTTGAGTTTTAACCTTGCGGCCGTACTCCCCAGGCGGTCGACTTAACGCGTTAGCTCCGGAAGCCACGCCTCAAGGGCACAACCTCCAAGTCGACATCGTTTACAGCGTGGACTACCAGGGTATCTAATCCTGTTTGCTCCCCACGCTTTCGCACCTGAGCGTCAGTCTTCGTCCAGGGGGCCGCCTTCGCCACCGGTATTCCTCCAGATCTCTACGCATTTCACCGCTACACCTGGAATTCTACCCCCCTCTACGAGACTCAAGCTTGCCAGTTTCAAATGCAGTTCCCAGGTTGAGCCCGGGGATTTCACATCTGACTTAACAAACCGCCTGCGTGCGCTTTACGCCCAGTAATTCCGATTAACGCTTGCACCCTCCGTATTACCGCGGCTGCTGGCACGGAGTTAGCCGGTGCTTCTTCTGCGAGTAACGTCAATTGCTGTGGTTATTAACCACAACACCTTCCTCCTCGCTGAAAGTACTTTACAACCCGAAGGCCTTCTTCATACACGCGGCATGGCTGCATCAGGCTTGCGCCCATTGTGCAATATTCCCCACTGCTGCCTCCCGTAGGAGTCTGGACCGTGTCTCAGTTCCAGTGTGGCTGGTCATCCTCTCAGACCAGCTAGGGATCGTCGCCTAGGTGAGCCGTTACCCCACCTACTAGCTAATCCCATCTGGGCACATCCGATGGCAAGAGGCCCGAAGGTCCCCCTCTTTGGTCTTGCGACGTTATGCGGTATTAGCTACCGTTTCCAGTAGTTATCCCCCTCCATCAGGCAGTTTCCCAGACATTACTCACCCGTCCGCCACTCGTCAGCAAAGCAGCAAGCTGCTTCCTGTTACCGTTCGACTTGCATGTGTTAGGCCTGCCGCCAGCGTTCAATCTGAGCCATGATCAAACTCTTCAATTTAAGTTTGATGCTCGTGAATTAAACTTCGTAATGAATTACGTGTTCACTCAGAGACTTGGTATTCATTTATCGTCTTGCGACGTTAAGAATCCGTATCATTGAGTGCCCACACAGATTGTCTGATAAATTGTTAAAGAGCAGTGCCGCTTCGCTTTTTCTCAGCGGCGCGGGGTGTGCATATTAAGCTATCCCGCCACAGAGTCAAGTTTTATTTCACTTTTCTCTGCTGAAGTTCTCTTAAGAACCTCGCTGACCCGGCGGCTTGCGTGCCGTTGTTCCGTGTCAGTGGAGGCGCATTATAGGGAGTTCTGAGACGTTGACAACCCCTGTTTAAAAAAAACTTTTCAACCGTCTCTTTTTTGAGCAAAACCGCATTAAACTGGCAGTTTTTCAAGCGTTTCGAAGCCATAGCGCTGTAAAACGGGTAAAAGTCGTACAGTCTCCGCCGTCAACGCCATGCAAAATGCTTTATTCTCTTCCGTCGATTTCGCATCGGGTGCTTCATGTTCCAGCAGCCAGGCCGTGCGACGCGCAATCGCCGCACCGGAATCGATCATCCGCGTACCTTCCGGGAGCACCTGCAGCAGTTCATCACGCAGCAGCGGGAAATGCGTGCAGCCAAGCACAACCGTATCCGGCGGCTCCTTCATCCGCAGCCACGGGCGCAGAATACGACGCAGCTCATCCAGCGAAACAGGATCGCCGTGTAATTTCGCTTCCGCCAGCTCCACCAGTTCCGCCGAACCCAGCATTTCGATTTTGCATTCATTGGCAAAACGGGCGATGAGTTCATGCGTATAAGGACGCTTCACCGTGCCACGCGTTGCCAGCAAGCCGACAATACGGTTGGCCGATAAACGTGCCGCCGGCTTAATGGCCGGTACCACGCCGACAACCGGGAAGCCAAACTTCTCGCGCAGGGCCGGTAATGAAACGGTGCTTGCGGTGTTGCAGGCGATAATCGCCAGGGAGAGCGGGTAACGTTGCTGAACGGCGGTCACAATCTCAACCACGCGCTCAACAATGAACTCCTCGCTTTTTTCCCCGTAAGGAAAGGCAACGTTATCGAAGGTGTAGATGTAATGAAGGTCCGGCAGAAGTTGACGGACCTCATCATAGACCGACAGCCCACCGACACCGGAGTCAAACACCAGTACGGTAGGCCGTGGTTCAGAAGGTGTAGCTGCCAGACAAGGTGTATTCCCGTCCTGCAGTTTGGTAGCCATAAACTGTCTCGTAATCTTTATCGAACAGGTTGGCTATTTTACCACGAACTGTGAGCTGTGAGGTGACTGGATATGACGCGGAAACATCAACCGTGCTGTAGCTCGGTAAAACCTGCTGTTTCGGGTTGTATTGTGACGTGTTGTTATCGTAGCGACGACCGTAGTACTGCCACGACACATCCATGTCCACATCAAACAATGTCCAGTCGAGCTGATATTTCGCCTGACGCTTAGAGCGGCGCGCCAGCACTTCATCATTCTCATCGTTACGCGGGTCCATATATTGCAGCGTCACGCGGTGATTAAAGATCCCCGTATCAAAACTGCCGGTCCACTCCACGCCTTTAATGGTTGCCGAGTTGATGTTGGCGTACTCGCCGTCATAGGTAACCGGGTCGGAGTAGTAGGTAATCAGGTTAGAGATCTTGTAGTGATACGCCGACAAACGCCAGTCCAGCGGACCCGTCAGGCCTTCCAGCCCGGCTTCCCACTGTTTTGACTCTTCCGGTTTCAGGTCCGGATTCGAACTGATACCAAAGCGTGTTGAACCAAACTGCTGACCTAACGACGGCGCCAGGAAGCCGGTACCATACGATAACGTCACTTTATAGTTCTCGACGAACTGCCAGCCTGCCGCCGTTTGCCAGGTCCCGTGCCAGCCAAACTGTTCATCGTGATCTTCACGGCCAGAGGCTTCCAGCGTCACATCGCCAAACTGCTGCTGCCCGGTGAGATAAAGCCCGGTATTGTCGCGCTTATAGGTATCGGACATCACCGTATCCGACGAGGTCAAACGCTGCTGCTGCCAGTCTACCCCGGCGCTTACCGAGCCATGCCCGACAATCAGGTTGTTCCCCCACTGGAGATTACGCTGGGTCATGCGGTCAAGCGTCGTGCCGTCTTTATATCGACCATAAATGCTGCTGTAGTTATAGTCCTTCACCTTCTGATAACTGGCGATAAGCTCAGAAGAGTAGCTCCCAGAATGGAATCGCAGGCCGGTATCCCAGGTCTGGTTATACAGTTGTTCTTCATCGGCGCTGTACGCAGGCGAGTACGGCGGGCTTCCCAGGTCGTAATCGACATTATTGGTATAGCTGTGGCCACGGAAGAAGCCATCGAAGCTATCGTTGAATTTATGCTCCAGGCTTCCCCAGAAGGTTTTATTGCGGAAGCCATCGCGATCGTTGTCGTGGCTCCAGGTCGAGCCCGGCTGCACATCAAACCCTTTGGTGGTTTCATAAGAACCCGCCACCGTCGCTACCGTGTCACCAAAACGCTGACGCAACGTGCCATCGTATTGTTGATAGCCCTTAGAGCCCATGCTGGCGGAAATTTTCGATTGTTCCTCGTCAGAGTGGGTAATGATGTTGATTACCCCGCCCATCGCGCCGGAACCATAAATCGCCGAGCGCGGCCCACGGATGTACTCCACGCGCTGAACTAACGAAAGCGGGATCTGATTCAGGTCCGGGTTATTTGAGATACCGGGGCGGGTCATCGGAATACCATCGACCAGCACCAAAACCTGTTTGGTTTCGGTACCGCGGATAAAGAGCGAAGAACTCTGCCCCATCCCGCCATATTGCGCGATATCCACGCCCGGCAGGCGACGCATGACGTCATTAAGATTTTTGGCCTGCCAGCGGTCGATGTCATCTCGGGTGACGATATCCATCGGTGCGAGGACGGTATTAACCGGCTGCTGGAAACGACTGGCGGTTACGACGAGGGTATCTGAAGTGCTGTCCTGCGCCCAAACGGAAAAAGCCGAGACGGATAACGCCGTCATCAGCGAAGTTTTTTTAATCATTGTTAAAGCATCCACAATAGAATAAGGATGCCGCCGGTTTCATCGATAGCCCGCGATGATGAAAACCCAGTGCGACGTCACCCGGCAGGTCTTCGGGCTCGGGGGCGTTTACCGGATGAAGACTTCCCACCTTTTCAGGCAGTGTCTGCAAAATGCGTTCATCCCACCACTCCTTACCGCTGCGCGTCAGCCCCAGATTTTCACTGGATTCCCTTTTAACTCACAGGACCGGAACACGGATGCTACATTTAGTTACATACAGATGTCCAGACTGCCATCACGATTCAGGAAAACATCAATCGCTGGACATCCCCTGAGCAGGCCCTACAATCCCCGCGTACTTTTATTATTCAGGATGCATCATGACCCCCGAACACCTTCCTACCGAGCAATACGAAGCGCAGTTGGCCGAGAAAGTGGTCCGTCTGCAAACGATGATGGCCCCGTTCAACGCGCCGGTTCCGGAGGTGTTTCGCTCGCCAGTCAGTCATTACCGCATGCGTGCGGAATTTCGCATCTGGCATGATGGGGACGACCTGTATCACATCATTTTCGATCAGCAGACCAAAAGCCGCATCCGCGTGGATTCCTTCCCGGCAGCCAGCGAGCTCATCAATACGCTGATGACCGCGATGCTGGACGGCGTGCGTAACAACCACGCTCTGCGCCACAAACTGTTCCAGATTGATTATCTGTCTACGCAAAGCAACCAGGCGATCGTTTCTCTGCTGTACCATAAAAAACTCGACGACGCGTGGCGTGTGGAAGCGGAGGCGCTGCGCGATGCATTACGCGCGCAGAACCTGAATGTGCATATCATCGGCCGCGCGACGAAAACGAAAATCGCGCTGGATCAGGACTATATCGACGAACGTCTGCCGGTCGCCGGGAAAGAGATGATCTACCGCCAGGTGGAAAACAGCTTCACCCAGCCGAACGCGGCAATGAACGTGCAGATGCTGGAGTGGGCGCTCAACGCCACGGAAAACTCAACCGGTGATTTGCTGGAACTCTACTGCGGGAACGGTAACTTCTCGCTGGCGCTGGCGCGCAACTTTGACCGCGTGCTGGCAACCGAAATCGCCAAGCCGTCCGTCGCCGCCGCGCAATACAACATTGCGGCGAACCACATTGATAATGTGCAGATTATTCGCATGTCGGCGGAAGAGTTTACCCAGGCGATGAACGGCGTGCGGGAATTCAACCGCTTGCAGGGAATTGATTTAAAAAGCTATCAGTGCGAAACGATTTTTGTCGATCCGCCGCGCAGCGGGCTGGATAGCGAAACCGAGAAAATGGTGCAGGCGTACCCGCGTATTCTGTACATCTCCTGCAACCCGGAAACGCTGTGCCAGAATCTGGAAACATTAAGCCAGACCCATCATGTGGAACGCCTGGCGCTGTTTGATCAGTTCCCGTATACGCACCATATGGAGTGCGGCGTTCTACTGACGAAGAAATAGACCCTTTGTATTGCCGGATGCAGCGTCAGCGCCTTATCCGGCATACAGCATTGCGCTATTCAGAAATCTCGTGCTTCCGATTACGCATTTTCACGCCAATCCAGAACACCAGAATCACCGACAGCACCGCTGGCAGGAAGTTAGAGCCGATATCCGGATACTCCGCGCGCACCACGGTGCTGTATAACAGCACGCCCAAAATAAAGCAGGCCGCCGCCAGGCCAGGCAACCCCACCGGCATCGTGCGATTCTGATACCGCTGATGCAGACAGTACACCGTCAGCACCAGCGCAATAATCGGGAATACAGAAAACGGCACAATGGAGCTAAACAGCGCCGCAAAAGTTCCGTTAATTGATAAGCCAGCGATCAGCGCCAGCAACAGCGTTCCTTTATCTTGTCCTGACTGTTTCATTGCTCGTCTTCCACCTTATTCGGAATGATGTGTCGTTTTTTCCTGTTCGCGACGATACCAGTAATACGCACCTTTCGAGATCATGCGCAATTGCAGCACCAGCCGCTCTTCCAGCTGGCGTCGCTGTTCCGGCGTGACATCTAACGCTTCCGCGCCTGCGCTAAAGACAATCGTCACCATCGCTTCCGCCTGCGCTTCGGTAAACGCGCGCGGCATATGGTTTTCGATTTCCAGATAGTCGGCAAGTTCCGCAATGAAGTGCTGAATTTCGCGCGCGACCGCAGCACGAAACGCCGCAGACGTACCGGAACGTTCGCGCAAAAGCAGGCGAAAAGCGTTCGGGTTATTGCCAATGAACTCCATAAATGTCGATACGGAGGTGCGGATCACGCTGCCGCCTTTAGCGATACGCTGACGCGCCTGGCGCATCAACTGACGCAGCATCAGGCCGCTTTCGTCCACCATCGTCAGCCCTAGTTCATCGACATCACGAAAATGTCGGTAAAAGGAGGTTGGCGCAATGCCCGCTTCGCGAGCCACTTCACGCAGACTCAGGCTGGCAAAGCTTCGCTCAGCACTCAGTTGACTAAATGCTGCTTCCACCAGCGAACGCCTGGTTTTTTCTTTTTGTTGCGCTCTAACGCCCATCACGATGATTGAATCCTTCCAAATGCCTTGTTGGCACTATACCAGAGATTAAAACTAATCGACTTATACTCTTCATCCTTCAAGTTTCTCCTGCGTTGGCTGCGCTCGCTCACCCCAGTCGCTTACTTCAGTAAGCTTCTGGGGATTCTCTCCCTTGCCGCCTTGACGAAACTCGAATGATTTTGAGTATACATAGCTTTGTGAATGATTGTTTACGGGCGATTTATGCTCTTTTGCATGAAAAAAGCACAATGATAATTGGGTTATCCCAGTGAAGATGTTATGATTCTGTTGCTTTTATGTATAAGAACAGGTAAGCCTTACCATGCCAAATTCCTACGATTATGATGCAATAGTAATTGGTTCCGGCCCCGGCGGCGAAGGCGCTGCGATGGGTCTGGTGAAACAGGGAGCGCGTGTCGCCGTTATTGAGCGTTATCATAATGTCGGCGGCGGATGTACCCACTGGGGCACCATCCCCTCAAAAGCACTTCGTCATGCCGTTAGCCGTATTATTGAATTCAACCAGAACCCCCTTTACAGCGACCACACCCGACTTCTCCGTTCCTCTTTCGCCGACATTCTGAACCATGCCGACAGCGTGATTAATCAGCAGACTCGCATGCGTCAGGGCTTTTATGAGCGTAATCACTGCGAAATTTTGCAGGGCAACGCGCATTTCGTTGACGAACACACGCTGGCGCTGGAGTGCCCGGACGGTTCGGTCGAAACGCTGACGGCGGAAAAATTCGTCATCGCCTGCGGCTCGCGCCCCTACCGCCCTGCCGACGTCGATTTCAGCCATCCGCGCATTTACGACAGCGACTCGATCCTCAGCCTGCATCACGAGCCACGCCACGTCATTATCTACGGCGCAGGGGTGATTGGCTGTGAGTACGCCTCCATTTTCCGTGGAATGGACGTCAAAGTAGACCTGATCAACACCCGCGACCGCCTGCTGGCGTTCCTCGACCAGGAAATGTCGGACTCGCTCTCTTATCACTTCTGGAACAGCGGTGTGGTGATTCGTCACAACGAAGAGTACGAGAAAATTGAAGGCCTGGACGACGGCGTCATCATGCACCTGAAATCCGGCAAAAAACTGAAAGCCGACTGTCTGCTGTTCGCCAACGGGCGCACCGGGAACACCGATTCACTGGCGCTGGAAAATATCGGCCTGCAATGTGACAGCCGTGGTCAGTTAAAAGTGAACAGCATGTATCAGACCGCGCTGCCGCACATTTACGCAGTGGGCGACGTCATTGGCTATCCGAGCCTGGCGTCTGCTGCCTACGATCAGGGCCGCATTGCCGCGCACGCGATGGTAAAAGGCGAAGCGACGGCGCACCTGGTGGAAGACATCCCAACCGGGATTTACACCATTCCGGAAATCAGTTCTGTGGGTAAAACCGAACAACAGCTGACGGCGATGAAAGTGCCGTATGAAGTGGGTCGGGCGCAGTTTAAACACCTGGCGCGCGCGCAGATTGTCGGTATGAACGTGGGAACGCTAAAAATTCTGTTCCACCGTGAGACGAAAGAGATTCTGGGTATTCACTGCTTTGGCGAACGCGCGGCGGAGATTATTCACATCGGCCAGGCGATCATGGAGCAAAAAGGCGGCGGTAACACCATCGAGTACTTTGTTAACACCACCTTTAACTACCCGACCATGGCCGAAGCCTATCGGGTAGCGGCGCTTAATGGCTTAAACCGCCTTTGGTAACGCTTTCTCGTCGAAGTGACCTTCCATCGCTCCACGAATAGCCTCTGCCAGTTGCTCATAGCGACTGCGCAGGGGTGATCCCGGACGATAAACAAGGCCCACGGTACGGCGAGGTTCTGGCTTAATGCACGGCAGGTAGACAACGCCATCGCGGCGACGCTCCTTCGGCACAGCCAGCGCCGGTAACAGCGTAATGCCGCTGCCTGCCGCCACCATATTACGCAGCGTTTCGAGGCTGGTTGCCCGGAAATGCGTATCTTCATCCGCGCCCGCTTCAAAACAGAAGCCCAGCGCCTGGTCACGCAGACAGTGACCATCTTCCAGCATCAGCAGCTTCTCACCCGCCAGATCGGACATCGGCACGCGCTCGCGCTCGGCCCACGGATGATCTTCATAGATCGCCAGCATCATTGGCTCATCAAACAGAGGCACTTCGATAAACGCCTCGCTCTCTTTCACCAGCGCCAGAATGGCGCAGTCCAGCTTACCGCTGTCGAGCTGTGCCAGCAGTTGATGCGTTTGCGCTTCATGCAGGTACATTTCGAGTTTCGGGAAAGTCTGGTGAAGCATTGGGATAATGTGCGGTAACAGATACGGGCCGACCGTCGGAATCAAACCGATATGCAGCGGACCAGACATGGTCTCTCCCTGCTGGCTTGCCATTTCCTTGAGCACTTTGACCTCACGCAGCACCGTGCGCGCCTGATCCACCAGCAGTAAGCCTGCCTGGGTGAAAAGCACTTTACGGCTGGTGCGTTCCAGCAACATCACGCCCAGCTCATCTTCCAGCTTGCGGATTTGCCCACTCAGCGTTGGCTGACTGACATGGCACGAGTCTGCCGCCCGACGGAAATGCCGGTGTTCGGCTAACGCGACCAGGTATTCAAGATCACGAATATTCATTATTCATCCTCCATTGCCACGATAGTTCGCGGCGATAGATAGAATAGCAATGAACGATTATCCCTATCAAGCTTTCTGTTCAATAATGCAACACAGAAACGGAGCGGTACCTCCTTAACCCTTGAAGTCACCGCGATGTTTCGCAGAGTTTCTCTCAAACTCGAAATAACTAAAGCCAACGTGAACTTTTGCGGACCCTCAGGTCCGCATTTTTTTTGTACGAATACCCCTCACCCCAACCCCTCTCCCGAAGGGAGAGGGGCTAGACCGCGGAATGATTAAGATCTTATGTCTTTGCTCGATCGGTTCCCTCTCCCTTCGGGAGAGGGTTAAGGTGAGGGGAAAATCGTTAAATCAAACGCTGTTTCGCATCGCTAATCGCCTGCGCCACCTGCTTCGGTGACACGCCGCCTTTCGCCGCACGTTTATCCAGGCAAGACTGCAACGACAGAATCGGATACACATCATCGCCAATCACGCTGCTGAATTTTTGCAGATCGGCCAGCGCCAGCGCTTCCAGCGGTTTGCCCTGTTTAATGGCTTCGACCACCGCTTCGCCCACGATGTGGTGCGCTTCACGGAACGGCACGCCTTTGGCGACCAGATAATCTGCCAGCTCGGTGGCATTGGCGTAACCCTGCTGCGCCGCTTCCTGGCAACGCGGACGTTTCACCTGAATGCCGTCCAGCACCAGCGCCGCCATATGCAGACAATCCTGCCAGGTGTCGAGCGCGTCAAACAGGCCTTCTTTGTCTTCCTGCATATCTTTGTTATACGCCAGCGGCAGACCTTTCAGCGTCATCATCATGCCGGTCAGCGCGCCCTGCACGCGGCCACATTTACCGCGAATCAGCTCCAGCGCATCCGGGTTTTTCTTCTGCGGCATCAGGGAAGAACCTGAGGTCACGCGGTCAGACAGTTCGACAAAATTCGCTTCACCGGAATTAAAGAAGATCAGGTCTTCGGCAAAGCGCGACAAGTGCACCATGCCAATTGAAGCGGTAGACAACAGTTCCAGCACGTGGTCGCGGTCAGAAACGCTGTCCAGGCTGTTGCGGGTGGCAGAGGCAAAACCTAACCAGCCAGCCAGTTGTTCACGATCGATTTCGTAAGCCGTACCGGCCAGTGCACCGCTACCCAGCGGGCTAACATCGAGGCGTTTTACCGCATCCTGCAGGCGGCTTTCATCACGCGCCAGCATCTCAACATAAGCCAGACACCAGTGAGCAAACGTCACCGGCTGCGCACGTTGCAGGTGGGTGTAACCCGGCATTACTGCATCCTGATTCTGCTGCGCGGTTTCCACCAGCGCGCTCTGCAACTGACGGTTAGCCGACAGCAGCTCCGCAACGGTATCTTTGCACCACAGCTTCAGGTCGGTCGCCACCTGGTCGTTACGGCTGCGCCCGGTATGCAGTTTTTTGCCCAACTGGCCGACTTTATCGATAAGCTTGCCTTCCACCCAGCTATGAATGTCTTCGGCATCGCTTTGCAGAATTTGCTGCGGGTTCGCACGAACCTCTTCCAGCAGCACGTTCAGCGCCTCTTCCAGCTGCAGCTGCTCTTCAGCCGTCAGCACGCCTACCGTGACCAGCGCTTTAGACCAGGCAACAGAGCCAGTAATATCCTGTTCCGCCAGGCGATAGTCGAAGCGCAAAGAGTCGTTAAACTGTTTGAACCGTTGATCCGCTGCCTGAGTAAAACGCCCGCCCCAAAGTGCCATAAATCTGTTCCTTATTTTGAATTTCAATGCCGGATGGCGCTTCGCTTATCCGGCCTACGGTGTAGGCTCGATAAGGCGCAGCCGCCATCGGGCGAAAAAAGAGTTAAGCCAGAATCCGCGTGCCAATCGGCGTGCCGTTAAACAGCGCCGGGAGTTGCTCCGCATGACGCCATGAAGCGATATCCACCGGGCGACCCAGCGTGCGTGCGGCATCCAGCGCCGCATTCACTTTCACAATCATGCCGTCGGTAATAATGCCCTGCTCGATCAGTTGCTCTGCTTTTTCCGCCGTCATCTCGGCGATACGCTGGCCTTTGCCGTCGAGAATGCCGCTCACATCAGAAAGCAGAATAAGATCCGCGCCCAGCGTCGCCGCCAGCGCCGTCGCCGCCTGATCCGCATTGACGTTCATCAGTTCGCCTTCAGCCGTCACGCCAATTGAACTGACAACCGGCAGGAAGCCACCGTCCAGCAGCAAGTTAATGAGTTTTGGTGAACCCGGCATCGCCAGGCCGACATGGCCCAGTTCTTCATCGAGTTTGGTCACCTTGACGCTATCGCCGTCGCCCAGGAACAGGCCCACAGAGGCGATATCATGTTTCTTCGCCCACGCCAGCAGCGTTTTGTTGGCCGTACCCGCCAGCGCGCCGGTGATGATGTCAATCTGGTCGGCAGGCGTTACACGCAGGCCGTTCTTCTTTTTCACCGGCAGATTGAGCTGTTTCATCAGTTCATCCACCACACAGCCGCCGCCGTGCACAATCACTAACGGGCGCTGATGTGACTCACGATAATTCACCAGTGCGGTAAACAGACGCTCCAGCGCCTCTTCGCTATCCAGCAACACGCCGCCTAATTTAATAATTAATGGATTCATCGTCATCACACCTTAAAAAAGAGACTGCGTCTCGGCGAAGCCGAAACGAATATTGGCGCACTGGATGGCTTGCGCCGCGGCGCCTTTTAACAGGTTATCTTCCGCGGCCACCACAATCAGGTGCTGGTCCTGCACGGCAAAACCGATATCGCAGAACGGTAAACCGACCACGTTTTTCAGCGCCGGAACGCCTTTGTCATAGAGACGCACCAGCGGTTTGTGGGCATACGCCTGCTGGAAAGCCGTCGCCACCTGGTCTGCATTCACGCCCGGTTTCAGGCGGCAGGTGATGGTTTCGAGGATGCCGCGTTTAAAGTTACCCAGGTGCGGGGTAAAAATCACCTGCGCCCCCAGGTGGGTTGAAATTTCCGGATGATGGCGATGGTTAAACACGCCATACGGTTGCAGGCTCACTTCGCAGAAGCTGTTAGAGAGCGCCGCTTTACGCCCGGCGCCGCTCACGCCACTGGTGGCGTCGATCACCGGCCACTGGGTGAGATCCAGCAGATCGGCATCAATCAGCGGTTTAAGCGAGAGCTGCGCCGCCGTCGGGTAGCAACCCGGCACGGCGATCAGGTTGGTCTCTTTCAGCGCGTCGCCGCACCACTCGGCGAGGCCATACACCGCCTGCTCAAGTAATTCAGGATGCTGATGGGTGAAGCCGTAATATTTTTCGTAGAAGGGCGCGTTGTTCACGCGAAACGCCCCGGAGAGGTCAAACACCACGCAACCGGCGGCCAGAAACTGCGGCGCCAGATCGTGGCTGACTTCGTGCGCGGTGGCGAGGAAAACCACATCCACACCGGCGCTGAATTCACTGATATCCGACATCGGCTGCAACGGCAAATCCACAATGCCCTTCAGCTGCGGATGCAGGTCAGAGATTAACTTTCCTGCATCATTGCTTTGCGCTGAGACCGTCAAAGCGGTTATGTTCATATGCGGATGGCGATTTACATAGGTCACAAGCTCTGCGCCAGCATAGCCACTGGCACCTACAATCAGCGTATTCAACATCGGGGCTGTTCACCTTCTTACGTCATATGCCTGGGAAGAATGCTTATCTTCCTCACCCTGTTGAGCGTCTTTTGCCTTTTACCCTACGGTTTAAGGGTTTTCTTACGCTCAACGATATTGTATTTTTATTCACAAATACTGCATGAATATTGATACTATCACGACCTGAGGTGTGTCAACAATGAAAAACAATTTACCGCCATTTATCGAGATTTACCGTGCATTGATCGCCACACCTTCCATCAGCGCGACCGAAGAAGCGCTTGATCAAAGTAATGCGTCTTTAATCACTCTGCTCGGCGATTGGTTTGCCGCGTTAGGCTTTAACGTCGAAATTCAGCCGGTTCCCGGCACGCGCAATAAATTCAATATGCTGGCCAGCACCGGAAACGGCGCAGGCGGCCTGCTGCTTGCCGGTCACACCGATACCGTACCGTTTGACGATGGCCGCTGGACGCGCGATCCCTTCACCCTGACCGAGCATGAAAACAAACTCTACGGCCTGGGCACCGCCGACATGAAAGGCTTCTTCGCCTTTATCCTCGACGCTCTGCGCGATGTGGACGTATCAACGCTGAAAAAACCGCTCTACATTCTGGCGACCGCCGATGAAGAGACCAGCATGGCAGGCGCGCGCTACTTTGCCGAAACCACCGCTCTGCGTCCGGACTGTGCCATCATTGGTGAGCCGACGTCATTGCAGCCTGTGCGCGCACACAAAGGCCACATCTCCAGCGCCATTCGCGTGATGGGGCAATCGGGCCACTCCAGCGACCCGGCGCGCGGCGTCAACGCAATTGAAATCATGCACGACGCGATTGGCCGCGTGATGCAGTTGCGTGACTCACTGAAAGAGCGCTATCACTACGAGGCGTTCACCGTGCCCTACCCAACGCTTAACCTCGGTGCCATTCACGGCGGCGATGCCTCGAACCGCATCTGTGCCTGCTGCGAGCTGCATATGGATATTCGCCCGCTGCCGGGGATGACGCTAAACGATCTCAACGGGTTGCTGGATGAAGCGCTGGAACCGGTAAGCGCCCAGTGGCCTGGCCGATTGACCGTCTCCGAACTGCACCCACCGATTCCCGGCTACGAATGCCCACCAGACCACCAGCTGGTTCAGGTGGTGGAAAAACTGCTCGGTGCACAAACCGAAGTAGTGAACTACTGCACCGAAGCGCCGTTTATCCAGACCCTGTGCCCAACGCTGGTACTCGGACCGGGCTCTATCAACCAGGCCCACCAGCCGGATGAATATCTGGAAACGCGGTTTATCAAGCCGACGCGCGAATTGATCACCCAGGTTGTGCATCACTTCTGCTGGCATTGATATGCCCCCCTCGCCCTAACCCTCTCCCTCAATGGAGAGGGGACCCGATTTTCTCCCTCTCCCTGTGGGAGAGGGCCGTGATGAGGGCATCCGCACGCACATTTCCATAAGCATTACTTATCTGACACGATGCGAATTAAATTTCGTAAATTGCCGCGATTTACTCGATTGCTGAAGCGATTTCGCAGCAATTGACGTGGGGGTTTTTACGTGGCTTTATAAAGGAGGTTGCTTATCCTGGCTTTGCGTTCCGAAGCCTGGGGTATAACAAAATAAAATGAGATGGGGTGTCTGGGTTAACATGAACGAACAATATTCCGCGTTGCGTAGTAATGTCAGTATGCTCGGTAAAGTGCTAGGCGATACCATCAAGGATGCGCTTGGTGAGAACATTCTTGACCGTGTAGAAACTATCCGTAAGTTGTCGAAGTCCTCCCGCGCTGGCAATGAGGCCAACCGTCAGGAACTGCTGACAACGCTGCAAAACCTCTCCAACGATGAACTGCTGCCGGTGGCGCGTGCCTTCAGCCAGTTTCTGAACCTGGCGAATACCGCCGAGCAGTATCACAGCATCTCGCCGAAAGGCGAAGCCGCGAGCAACCCGGAAGTGATTGCGCGTACGCTGCGTAAACTCAAAGAGCAACCCAATCTCACCGAAGCCACCATTAAAAAAGCCGTCGAATCGCTGTCGCTGGAGCTGGTTCTGACCGCCCACCCGACAGAAATCACGCGCCGCACGCTTATCCACAAAATGGGCGAAATCAACGGTTGCCTGAAGCAGCTGGATAACAAAGATATCGCCGACTACGAACGTCACCAGTTGATGCGCCGTCTGCGCCAGCTGATTGCGCAGTCCTGGCATACGGACGAAATTCGTAAGCACCGCCCAAGCCCGGTGGATGAAGCCAAGTGGGGCTTCGCCGTAGTGGAAAACAGCCTGTGGGAAGGCGTGCCAAATTATCTCCGCGAGCTTAATGAACAGCTTGAAGAGAACCTGAACTACCGCCTGCCGGTCGATTTCGTCCCCGTTCGCTTTACTTCCTGGATGGGCGGCGACCGTGACGGCAACCCGAACGTTACCGCCGAAATCACCCGTCACGTCCTGCTGCTGAGCCGCTGGAAAGCGACCGATCTGTTCCTGAAAGATATTCAGCTGCTGATCTCCGAGCTGTCGATGGTCGAGTGTACCGACGAGCTGCGCGCCCTGGTGGGCGAAGAAGGCGCTCAGGAGCCGTATCGTTATCTGCTAAAAAACATTCGCAGCCAGTTAATGGCAACCCAGTCCTGGCTGGAAGCGCGCCTGAAAGGCCAGCGCCTGCCAAAACCGGCGGGATTAATCAGCCAGAACGAACAGCTGTGGGACCCGCTTTACGCCTGCTATAAATCCCTGCAAGCCTGCGGAATGGGCATTATCGCCAACGGCGAACTGCTCGACACCCTGCGCCGCGTGAAGTGTTTTGGCGTGCCGCTGGTACGTATTGACGTCCGTCAGGAGAGCACTCGCCACACCGAAGCGCTCGGCGAGCTGACCCGCTACCTGGGCATTGGCGACTACGAAAGCTGGTCCGAAGCCGACAAACAGGCGTTCCTGATCCGTGAACTGAATTCCAAGCGCCCGCTGCTGCCGCGTAGCTGGGAGCCAAGCAACGAAACGCGCGAAGTCCTCAATACCTGTAAAGCGATTGTCGATGCGCCGGTGGGCTCGGTCGCCGCCTACGTCATCTCGATGGCGAAAACGCCGTCCGACGTGCTGGCCGTGCACCTTCTGCTGAAAGAAGCGGGCATTACCTTTGCCCTGCCGGTCGCGCCGCTGTTCGAAACGCTTGATGACCTGAACAACTCGAACGATGTCATGACTCAGTTGCTGAATATCGACTGGTATCGCGGCTTTATTCAGGGCAAACAGATGGTGATGATTGGCTATTCCGACTCCGCGAAAGACGCGGGCGTGATGGCCGCCTCCTGGGCGCAGTACCAGGCACAGGACGCGCTGATCAAAACCTGCGAAAAAGCGGGTATCGAACTGACGCTGTTCCACGGTCGTGGCGGCTCCATTGGTCGTGGCGGCGCGCCAGCTCATGCGGCACTGCTTTCTCAACCGCCGGGAAGCCTGAAAGGCGGCCTGCGCGTGACCGAACAGGGCGAGATGATTCGCTTCAAATACGGCCTGCCGGAAGTCACCGTCAGCAGCCTGTCGCTTTATACCAGTGCGATTCTCGAAGCGAACCTGTTACCGCCGCCGGAGCCGAAAGAAGAGTGGCGCGGCATTATGGACGAGCTGTCCGATATCTCCTGCGAGATGTATCGCGGCTACGTGCGTGAAAACAAAGATTTCGTGCCTTACTTCCGCTCCGCGACGCCGGAACAGGAACTGGGCAAACTGCCGCTCGGTTCACGTCCGGCAAAACGTCGCCCGACAGGCGGTGTGGAATCCCTGCGCGCCATTCCGTGGATCTTCGCCTGGACGCAGAACCGTCTGATGCTGCCAGCCTGGCTGGGCGCGGGCGCGGCGCTGCAAAAAGTGGTGGAAGATGGCAAACAGAGCCAGCTTGAAGCCATGTGTCGCGACTGGCCGTTCTTCTCCACGCGTCTGGGGATGCTGGAAATGGTGTTCGCGAAAGCGGACCTGTGGCTGGCAGAATATTACGATCAGCGCCTGGTGAAAAAAGAGCTGTGGGGTCTGGGTGAAGAACTTCGCACCTTGCTGGAAGCCGATATCAAAGTGGTGCTGGCGATTGCCAACGACGCACACCTGATGGCCGACCTGCCGTGGATTGCCGAGTCCATTCAGTTGCGTAACATCTATACCGACCCGCTGAACGTGCTCCAGGCCGAGCTGCTGCACCGCTCTCGTCTGGCGGAAGAAGAAGGCAAAGAGCCGGACCCTAACGTTGAGCAGGCGCTGATGGTCACTATCGCAGGCGTTGCAGCAGGTATGCGTAACACCGGCTAAGCAATTTAAGTTAAGTCTCAATCAAATAAGTGCGCTGGCTCACGCCGAAATAAGCGCACTTATTTTTTTTGATTTCGCCGCAAAACCTTTTCATATTCGCTCTGTCTATCAATGTGCTCGACGTGATTTTTTACTGCCGCAACAATAACGGCTGGAGTGCACCTTAAGGTTCACTTAATAAAATATTGTTACGGTTGGCACCACGAATTCTGACAGGCTTAATTTATGCTCTCCACTACTACCCCGGCTGAAACTAAGTTTAGCTGGAAGGCCCTCGGTTGGGCGCTGCTCTACTTTTGGTTTTTCTCTACCCTGCTACAGGCCATTATTCTTTTAACGGGCTATAGCGGTACGAACGGATTTCGTGACTCTCTTTTATTCAGCTCGTTGTGGCTGATCCCTATTTTTCTCTTTCCGAGTAAAACGCGCATTATTGCCGCCGTTATCGGAATAGTGCTGTGGGCCGCCTCGCTGGCGACGCTGTGCTACTTCGTTATCTATGGGCAGGAATTCTCGCAAAGCGTGCTGTTCATTATGTTCGAATCGAACGCCAATGAAGCCAGCGAATACCTGAGCCAGTATTTCAGCCTGAAGATTGTGCTAACAGCGGTGGCGTATACCGCGGTGGCGATTTTCCTGTGGTCGAGACTGAAGCCTGTCTATATCCCACACCTCAGCCGCTGGCTGGTCTCTTTTGCGCTGCTGTATGGGCTAATTCTTAATCCTATTGTGGCTGGAAGCGTTGTCGGTGATAAACCGCTGGAAAAAACGCTGAACGGTATGGCCTCCCGTATGGAGCCCGCCGCACCGTGGCAGTTTATTACCGGCTACTATCAATATCGCCAGCAATTAACCAGCCTGAACAAGCTGTTAAGCGCTAACAACGCATTACCGCCACTGGCGAATTTAAAAGACAGCTCCGGCGATGCGCCGCGCACGCTGGTGCTGGTGATTGGCGAATCGACGCAACGTGGTCGTATGAGCCTGTATGGCTACCCGCGTGAAACCACGCCGGAACTCGATGCCCTGCATAAGAGCGATAAGAACCTGACCGTCTTCAACGACGTCGTTACGTCTCGCCCTTATACCATCGAAATCCTGCAACAGGCGCTGACCTTTGCAAACGAGAAAAACCCGGACCTCTACCTGACCAAACCGTCATTGATGAACATGATGAAACAGGCCGGGTATAAAACGTTCTGGATAACCAACCAGCAGACGATGACCGAACGCAACACCATGCTGACGGTGTTCTCGAAGCAAACGGACAAACAGTTCTATATGAACCAGCAGCGTACGCAGAGCGCGCGCGAATACGACACCAACGTGCTGGATCCGTTTAAAGAAGTGATGGCTGACCCGGCACCGAAGAAATTGATCATCGTTCACCTGCTGGGTACGCATATCAAGTATGAGTATCGCTACCCGGAGAAATGGGGCAAATTTGACGGTAAAACCGACAATCTGCCTGCCGGGTTATCGCAGGAACAGCAGGATGAGTACAATGCCTACGATAACGCGAACCTGTACAACGACCACGTTGTCGCCAGCCTGATCAACGAGTACAAAGCAACGGACCCGAACGGATTCCTGCTCTACTTCTCCGATCACGGTGAAGAGGTTTACGACACGCCGCCGCACAACATTCAAGGGCGTAACGAGCTGGCGCCGACGCGTCACATGTATACCGTACCGTTTATGCTGTGGACGTCGGATAAATGGCAGGCGGCACATCCGCGTGATTTCTCGCAGGACGTTAACCGCAAGTACAGCAGCTCGGAGCTGATTCATACCTGGTCCGACTTAGCTGGGCTGAGTTATGACGGTTATGATGCGACGCGTTCCATCACCAGCCCACAGTTCACGCCGATGACGCGCTGGATTGGCAACCCGTACAAGAAAAACGGCTTAAAAGATTACGATTCACTGCCTTACGGGGAACTCCAGGGTAATCAGTGAGAATTGCCTGATGCGCTCCGCTTATCAGGCCTACAGGTTTTCTGCAAGTTATTGAATGTAGGCCGGATAAGGCGTTCACACCGCATCCGGCAAAACAAAGCGCACGTTGTCTGCAATCTTTGAGGCCACTCCATTCAGGAGTGGCCTTTTTTTTCGCATCCCGTTAATGTTGCGAGCAATGCAACAGAGAAGGGATCGCTATGCATCACGACATCACGCAACTGCTCACCCGGCTAATCAATACGCCGTCTGAACTGCAAACCATTCACTTTGCCAGCACCACCAGCCCGGCGCCTGAACTGGCGTATCAGGTCGATTTCCCACGTCTGGAAATCGTGCTGGAGGGCGAGTTTAGCGATGCAGGTGCGGCCACGCGCATGCAGCGTCATGATGTCCTGTTTGTGCCCGCAGGCGGCTGGAACTTCCCGCAATGGCAAACGCCGGTAACCACCCTCAGCATTCTGTTCGGTAAGCAGCAGCTCGGTTTTAGCCTGGTGCACTGGGACGGCAGCCATTCGCACAGTCTCCATCGCCAGCACGTCGCCCGGCGTGGGCCGCGCATCGGTTCGTTTCTCCTGCAAACGCTGCATGAAATGCAGATGCAACCGCAGGAGCAACACACCGCGCGGTTGATTGTCGCCAGCCTGTTGAGCCACTGCTGCGACCTGCTGGGCAGCCAAATCCAAACTGCTTCGCGCAGTCAGGCACTTTTCGACGCCATTCGTGACTATATCGACGAACATTACGCCTCGCCGCTCACTCGTGAATCGGTGGCTCAGGCGTTTTATATCTCGCCCAACTATCTCTCACACCTGTTTCAGAAAACTGGTGCGGTGGGGTTTAACGAATATCTGAATCATACGCGGCTGGAACACGCCAGAATGCTGCTGAAGGGTTACGACCTGAAGGTAAAAGAGATTGCGCACGCCTGCGGCTTTGTCGACAGTAACTACTTCTGCCGCTTGTTTCGCAAAAATACCGAACGCTCGCCGTCAGAATACCGTCGCCAGTACCACAGCCAGCTCACGGAAAAGAAAACTACGTCAGAATAATGTGCGTGTGCTGCGGCGCGGAGATCAGCTTACGCACCGCGCTCATCGCTTTCAGCGGCTCGCGCAGAAACGCATAAATACCCGACTGCACATAGCGACATTGAGTAAAACGTTCTGCCCCGCTCAGCTCGATATCGGTGATCAACAGCACCGCATCAGCGCGCTGAATATCCTCTGCGGTAAGCGCATTTTCAATCCCCAACGCGCCCTGGGTTTCGATCTTGATGCTCCATTTTTCCTGCTGGCACAGTTTTTCCAGGCGTTCAGCGGCCATATAGGTATGCGCCACGCCGCTCACGCAGGCGGTGACTGCGACTAATCGTCTACCGGGGGATACCGTCATCGTTTTATCCTGCTTCTGGTTTTATGCATGCTGGCGAGTCTCCTCGCCAGCCCGGTATTCGCGCTTACGCCGTTTGTGCGAGATGCGCTTCAATTTTGCCCATAATCGCGTCGGCGCGTTTTACCGCATCACTAATGTTAACCCGCACGATAGTTTTCCCGGCAAAACGCTCCTCAAACTTGATACCGATATCTTTGGTCAGAATCACGATATCTGCGGCAGCAACGTCGCTTGCCGTCAGTTCATTTTCGAGGCCAATGGAACCCTGCGTTTCAACCTTCACGTCCCAGCCTTTGGCTTTGGCCGCGTTTTCCAGCGCTTCCGCCGCCATATAAGTATGTGCGACGCCAGACGGACAAGCGGTTACCGCGATAATCATGGTCATAATATTTACCTCTTCAATCAGTTAATTTCGAAATCCAGATCCAGGTCGTCTTCTTTTTCCGCGACCGGTTTCGCATTTTTACGTGCCAGACTTTTCAGGAGATTCACGCACACCGCCGTTACCACCGCGCCAACGGCAATCGCTACGATGTAGCCGAGTTTGCCTTCCACCACCGGCAGAACAATCAACCCGCCCCACCCGGCGTAGCACTGCGCGCCCATCAGCGCTGCCGTCACCGCCCCGCAAACGGAGCCGATCATAATGGACGGGATCACGCGCAGCGGGTCAGCCGCCGCAAAGGGAATCGCCCCTTCCGTCACGCCCACGCAACCCATCACCAGCGCCGCTTTGCCCGCTTCACGTTCTTCGCTGTTGAAGTTTTTACGATTAATCAGCGTTGCGAGGCCCAGCCCCAGCGGCGGCACGCAGATCCCGACGGCGGCAATCGCCACCACGGTATATACCCCCTGCGATACGCAAATCAGCATGAACGCATAGGCCACCTTGTTAACCGGGCCGCCCATATCAAACGCCAGCATCAGGCCCATGATCACCGCCAGCACCACGATGCTGCCCTGCTGCATACCTTGTAACCACTGCGTCAGGCCTACCGTTAGCGCGCCGACCGGCTCGCCCAGCCCCCACATCATCACGCCTGCGGTGATCAGCGTACCAACAATCGGGATCACGAAGATCGGCATCACCGAGCGCAGCACTTTATGCACCGGGATCTTTTTCAGGTAATAGACCACGATCCCGCCGATAATCCCGGCAATCAGCGCGCCGAAGAAGCCTGCGCCAAAGCTGTTGCCTACCCACGCACCAATCGCACACGGTGCCAGCGCGGAGCGCTCCGCGATGGAGTAACCGAT
The DNA here is from genome assembly GCF_021172065.1 of Pseudocitrobacter corydidari. NCBI lineage: Bacteria > Pseudomonadati > Pseudomonadota > Gammaproteobacteria > Enterobacterales > Enterobacteriaceae > Pseudocitrobacter > Pseudocitrobacter corydidari. The sequence continues at coordinate 3,742,769 of NZ_CP087880.1, forward strand.
GTACGCCGCCAGAAACGGCACCATCAACGTCAGACCGGCCACGCCAATATCAAACAGCTTTTTAAGGTTTGGATCGGTGGCGGCGTCCGGCACCGCACCCTTGCCGTATAACATGACGGAAACCGCCAGCAGGATCCCACCCGCCACCACAAACGGGATCATGTGCGACACACCGGTCATTAAATGCTGACGGGTGTTTTTGAGAATCTGCACCAACTCTTTCATCAGTTGCTCCCGGGCGTTACGCGCCCATATCCATAACGAGGTTGTGGAAACGATAGGCAATTGACGACGCGACAGACAGTGGATAAAAGGCGCATTTACTGGATATTTGTGATCGCATCAGAAAAATGCGATCGGTCTCAAAAGTTCGCAGCTCATCGCTATAGCCCACCAGATGGGAACTTGTGAAGGATCTCTCACTTTACGCCGGATATTACATTTATCCAGTTTTTGACAGATTTGTCAGATAGCGGGGCCGCGCTCAACCCTCCATCCTGTTCCCTATATCGAATGATTTGGAGATGAAGTGATGGCTCAGGTTGTAGAGTTTGTCTGTGAATTACCTAATGGCGTCCATGCACGCCCCGCCAGCCACGTCGAAACGCAGTGCAATAAATTCGCCAGCACCATTGAATGGCACAACCTGCGCACCGACCGTAAAGGTAACGCCAAAAGCGCGCTGGCGCTGATCGGCACCGATACCCTGGTGAACGATGCCTGCCAGTTGCTGATTACCGGCGAGGATGAACAGGCCGCCTGGCAGCATCTCTCTCGCTGGATAAGCGAAGAATTTCCCCTGTGCGACGCGCCACTGGCGCAGGCTGCCACGGTTGAACAGGCACCGTTGCCGGAATCGCTCACCCATCTCAATCCAACGCTGTTTCGCGCGCAGCCCGTCTGTAGCGGTAGCGCAGGCGGCGTTTTAACGCGTCTGGCCTCGCTCGATTTAAATCGTCTGGGTGAGTTGCCTGCCTCGCGTAGCGTGGAAGAGGAGCAACAGGCGCTGGATAGCGGCCTGGCGCGGCTGACCAAAATGCTGGAACTGCATCTGCTGGACAGCGACACCACCGCCAGCGCGATTCTGGAAGCCCATCGTTCGCTCGCCACCGACACTTCACTGCGCCAGCATCTGCTGGCCGGCGTGAACGAGGGCCTGAGCTGTGCCGAAGCGATTGTTCGCAGCGCCAACCATTTCTGTGATGAGTTCGCCCGCTCCAGCAGCAGCTATTTACAGGAACGCGCGCTGGACGTGCGTGACGTCGGCTATCAACTGTTACAGCAAATTTATGGTGAACAACGTTTCCCGGCCCCCGGAAAACTGACGCAGCCGACCATTTGCATGGCGGAAGAACTCACCCCCAGCCAGTTCCTCGAACTGGACAAAACCCTGCTCAAAGGTCTGCTGCTGCAAAGCGGCGGCACCACCTCACACACGGTGATTCTGGCGCGTTCTTTTAATATCCCAACGCTGGTCGGCGTGGATATTGACGCTCTCAACGCCTGGCAGGGGCAGCAGATTTTCCTCGACGGCAACGCGGGCGCGGTAGTCGTTGCGCCAGATGCCGCCGTGACGCGCTATTACCAGCAGGAAGCGTGGCTACAGGAACAACTGCGTCAGCAGCAGAGCGTCTGGCTTAACCAGGAAGCGCGCACCGCCGATGGTTTACGCATTGAAGTGGCCGCTAACATCGCCCATTCGGTAGAAGCGCAGGCCGCCTTCGGCAACGGCGCGGAAGGCGTCGGTCTGTTCCGCACCGAAATGCTCTATATGGACCGCGCCTGCGCACCGGGTGAAGACGAGCTGTATAACATTTTCTGCCAGGCGCTGAGTTCCGCCAATGGCCGCAGCATTATCGTGCGCACCATGGATATTGGCGGCGATAAGCCGGTGGATTACCTCAATATTCCGGCAGAAAACAACCCGTTCCTCGGCTATCGCGCGGTGCGTATTTATGAAGAGTATGCGGCGCTGTTCACCACCCAGTTGCGCTCTATCCTGCGCGCCTCGGCGCACGGCAAGCTGAAAATCATGATCCCGATGATCTCCTCGATGGAAGAGATCTTATGGGTCAAAGAGAAGCTGGCAGAAGCCAAACAACAACTGCGTAATGAACATATTCCGTTCGATGAGCGTATTCCGCTCGGCATTATGCTGGAAGTGCCCTCGGTGATGTTCATCATCGATCAGTGCTGCGAAGAGATCGACTTCTTCAGTATCGGCAGCAACGATTTAACCCAGTATCTGCTGGCGGTAGACCGCGATAACGCCAAAGTTACCCGTCATTACAACAGCCTGAACCCGGCGTTCCTGCGCGCGCTCGATTACGCGGTACAGGCGGTGCATCGCCAGGGGAAATGGATTGGCCTGTGCGGCGAGCTGGGGGCAAAAGGTTCAGTGCTGCCGCTGCTGGTTGGCCTGGGGCTGGATGAACTGAGCATGAGCGCGCCGTCGATTCCGGCGACCAAATCGCGCCTCGCACAGCTCGACAGCCGTGCCTGCCGCCAGTTGCTGAATCAGGCGATGGCCTGTCGCACCTCGCTGGAAGTGGAGCATTTGCTGGCGCAATTCCGCATGAGCCAGCAGGACGCGCCGCTGATCGCCACCTCCTGTATCTCGCTGGATAACGACTGGCAGAGCAAAGAAGAAGTGATCAAAGGCATGACCGATAACCTACTGCTGGCCGGGCGCTGCCGTTACCCGCGTAAGCTGGAAGCCGATCTCTGGGCGCGCGAAGCGGTGTTCTCGACCGGGCTGGGCTTCAGCTTCGCCATTCCGCACAGCAAATCAGAACATATTGAACAGTCGACCATTAGCGTCGCGCGCCTGAATGCGCCGGTACGCTGGGGCGACGATGACGCGCAGTTCATCATTATGCTGACGCTCAACAAACACGCCGCAGGCGACCAGCACATGCGGATTTTCTCCCGCCTGGCGCGCCGCATTATGCATGAAGAATTCCGTAACGCGCTGGTGAACGCGGCATCTGCCGACGCCATCGCCAGCCTGCTGCAACACGAACTGGAACTGTAAGAGGACGAATCATGGAACTGTATCTGGATACCGCAAATGTCGCGGAAGTTGAACGTTTGGCGCGCATTTTCCCGCTGGCGGGTGTCACCACCAACCCCAGCATTGTCGCCGCCAGCAAGGAGTCCATCTGGGACGTGCTGCCGCGTCTGCAAAAAGCGGTCGGCCCGGACGGCATTCTGTTCGCCCAGACCATGAGCCGTGACGCGGCTGGCATGGTTGAAGAAGCCAAACGCCTGAGCCAGGCCGTTCCCGGCCTTGTGGTAAAAATCCCGGTCACTGCTGAAGGTCTCGCGGCCATTAAATTGCTGAAAAAAGAAGGCATTACCACCCTTGGCACGGCGGTTTACAGCGCTTCGCAGGGATTGATGGCTGCGCTTGCCGGGGCGAAGTATGTTGCGCCGTATGTCAACCGCGTCGATGCCCAGGGCGGCGACGGCATTCGCATGGTGCAGGAACTTCAGGCACTGCTTGAACTTCATGCGCCCACCAGCAAAGTGCTGGCGGCCAGCTTCAAAACTCCGCGTCAGGCGCTGGATTGTTTACTGGCAGGATGTGAAGCAATCACCCTTCCTTTAGATGTAGCGCAACAAATGATCAACACCCCTGCGGTAGAGTCGGCAATAGAGAAGTTTGAGCAGGACTGGAATAACGCATTTGGTCATATCAACCTGTGAGGGAAATAGAGTATGGATCGCATTATTCAATCACCTGGTAAATACATCCAGGGTGCCGATGTCATCACCCGTCTGGGCGACTACCTGAAACCGATGGCGGAACGCTGGCTGGTTGTCGGTGACAAATTTGTCTTAGGCTTCGCCCAAGCCGCGCTGGAAAAAAGCTTCCACGACGCGGGTCTGGCGCTGGAAATCGCCCCGTTCGGCGGCGAATGTTCACAAAACGAAATCGATCGTCTGCGCGGCGTAGCGGAAAAAGCGCAGTGCAGCGCTGTACTGGGTATCGGCGGCGGTAAAACGCTCGATACAGCCAAAGCACTGGCGCACTTTATGTCGCTGCCGGTCGCCATTGCGCCGACCATCGCCTCGACCGATGCGCCGTGCAGTGCGCTGTCGGTTATCTACACCGACGACGGTGAATTCGACCGTTACCTGATGCTGCCGCACAACCCGAACGTGGTGATTGTCGATACCAAAATCGTTGCGGGCGCACCGGCTCGCCTGCTGGCTGCCGGTATCGGCGACGCGCTGGCGACCTGGTTCGAAGCCCGCGCCTGTTCACGCAGTGGTGCCACCACCATGGCGGGCGGTAAATGCACGCAGGCCGCGCTGGCGCTGGCCGAGCTGTGCTACAACACCCTGATTGAAGAAGGCGAGAAAGCGATGCTGGCGGCGGAGCAACACGTCGTCACCCCAGCGCTGGAACGCGTGATTGAAGCCAATACCTACCTGAGCGGTGTCGGTTTTGAAAGCGGAGGCCTGGCGGCTGCGCACGCTATCCATAACGGTCTGACGGCCATTCCGGATGCGCACCACTACTACCACGGTGAAAAAGTGGCGTTCGGTACACTCACGCAACTGGTGCTGGAAAACGCCTCGGTGGAAGAGATCGAAACCGTCGCCGCCCTGTGCCATTCCGTCGGCCTGCCGATTACGCTTGCGCAGCTGGATATCAAAGAAGATATTCCGGCGAAAATGCGCAAAGTGGCTGAAGCCTCCTGCGCGGAAGGTGAAACCATCCACAACATGCCTGGCGGCGCCGATCCAGACCGCGTTTACGCCGCGCTGCTGGTTGCTGACCAGTACGGTCAGCGTTTTCTGCATGAGTGGGAATAACGCCTGATTGACCATTGTTCGTCGGGTGGCGCTACGCTTACCCGACCTACAAACATCTGACTGTCGGCCCGGTAAGCGCAGCGCCACCGGGCGATTCTTTGCATCTGTCCTGAAACGAACCTTTTTGTCGCGCACCATTTTCTCTGCTGAAGGTCAAATCGCCAGACACACTTCATGGACGACGCGAATGAAACTCCTGCTGGCGCTTATCACTCTTCTTGCCGCTACTTTTATTCACCACTCGCCACCTCTTGATACCAAACCCGTAACCGTACAGGCGCAAACTAATTCCGCTATTGCTCAGGGCGCAGCACAACAAATCGGCAAAACGCTGTATTACGACGCGGCCTATGTTCGACTGGCCTATCCCAACGGCGATATACCGCTGGAACGCGGCGTCTGTGCCGACGTAGTGATACGCGCGTTACGCACCCAACAGATTGATTTGCAGAAATTATTGCATGAAGACATGCAGGGGAACTTCGCGGCGTATCCACAGAAATGGAAGCTAAAACGCCCGGACAGCAACATCGACCATCGCCGCGTACCCAACCTGGAAACCTGGTTTCAGCGCCATGACAAAGCCTTACCCATTACCGATAAATACAGCGACTATCAGCCGGGTGATATTGTTTCGTGGCGATTGAGTAACGGCCTGGCGCATATTGGCGTGATTTCTCTGAACCACGCATACGATGGCACACCGCTGGTCGTGCATAACATCGGCGCGGGCGCGCAGGAAGAGGATGTGTTATTTAGCTGGCGGATTGTGGGGCATTACCGGTATTACACGCATTAAGGATACTCTCTATTTAATGCGTATGTTATTTGAATAATTTACGCATAATCCTTTCGCGCAACGAATAAGACACAAACTCAAAAGCGATAAATAGAATGAACGCGATCACCAATGCGGAAGCATTGTGAATGGGTCCATATAAAACAAACAAATACGCAATGAATAAAGCGAACAATCCCAACGCAATATCCAAAAAAAGCCCGAAAATAAATCTAAAGAATTTCATAGCAGTCCACACATAACACATATTAATAAATAAATTCATTTACATGGATACTTTTCTTTCAGCCTTTCAATCAGCCATGTCGCAGCATTTGCTTTCCAGTCGTAAACTGTACTTTTCCCCTCACTGTATTCCAAAAAATATCCTTACCCCAGACCAAGCACTTCCCACGGCGCAATCTTTTCAGGAAAACAGGCTCTTTTCTCTTTAGGGATGCTGTCGCGAATAGCAAGGTAGCTATCGAGAACGCCATATACGTAGCTTTCACAGTCAAATCAGGGGATGTATCCTCCCGCAGTCTGCCCAATCACACTACAGGATTAGTATAAACGATCCACCGTCACGATTTGGCGAGGCTTTTTTGACTCCCAGGGGACGGGGAGGGCTAAAACACTTACTGAAAATAACACCATTATTAATAAAATAATATTTTCCCAACAAATATTCACCATGAATGAATCTCCATTTCAAATCGATAATAAAACTATCTTTCAGCAATGTACCGCAGCAAAGCGGCCACATAGTTTTACTCCTTAAAACGCTTACCCATATCCTCTCCCCATTCATAATACACCTTTTCACTTCTCATAAGCTTGATAACATTTCCATGTTCAACATCAATAACAGCTCCTTTCACTTCCCCCATGTTGTTACAAACAGAATGAGGCGGTATTTCAACAATAACGCGTAGCTCATCGCGCCAGGATACAGCGCCAATATTTATTGCATCCTCCCCATTACACATCCAGCACTTCGTTAAAACGGCCTCAATAATAGGCCGAAGTGATATTATTTTGGGAGTTGTAATGTCTTTAGTATCGATAACGTAAGTGTCCCAGGTGCCAACCCAACCTCCATCGCTAACAGTAAGAGTAAAATAGCGAGAATCTGATGACCATAAAACTTCAGAAAGCTCTGGATTAAATATAACATTTAGAGGAATGAATCTATTACCCACTTTTAATGCCAATGATTCATCATTAATAGCTACAGTGATTTTACCATCCGGGGATTTTACTCCCTCATGTTTTAATAGCGGTACGTTATACATATTGATGCCATCACGCCCCCAGTCTCCTGAATGGCCTGATGCAGCGATACAAGACAAGTTCATTAATATATAAATCAATAGTATCCATAAACGAAGATGCATTTTAGCTTCCTCTTTAACGCTTCTTCCCGCTCACCACCGCCAGCGCCAGCACAATCAGCACGATCCCCGCACCTTCTACTGGCCCTGGATTCTCGCCAAGCAGCCACCAGGAAAACAGTACGCCACAGACCGGCACAGCGAGGGTGCTCAGGCTGGCGATACTGGCAGGCAAGTTTTTCAGCACAAACAGCCACAGGCTCCAGGCCAACGCCGTCGCCAGAATCGCGCTATAGCCCAGCGCCCAGAACACGATAGGCTGCCAGTCAATTTCCGGCTGCGGAACCAGCCAGGCCACAAGGCTCATTACCAGCGCGGCATACAACATTTGCCAGGCGGTTAACGACAGCAGATCAACACCCGGATGACGGGTATACATCCGCTTGGCAACGATGGCGCTCGCTCCCCAGCTTATACCGGAAAGAATCGCCAGCAGCGCGCTTTTCAGCGAGCTAAAATCAAGCTGCCACGGTTGCATCACCAGCACCAGGCCTATCGCGGCAATACCGATGGCGGCATATTGCAGGCGTCGCAACCGTTCGCCCAGCAACAGCGCGGCAAGGATCACCACCCAGAACGGCATGGTATAGGTGAGGATGGCGACCTTCCCCGCGCCGCCGCTCACCAGCGCCCACTGGGCGAGGCCAATCATGCCGCAGGTCTGCAGTAAGGCGATAGCGAAAGTAAACTTAAACGGCGTCGGGCGCAGGCCGCGACCGCGTACCAGCAGAACGAGGAACAGAACGAGGGTGCCGAAAATACAGCGCAAAGCAGTGAAGTCGAACGCGCCAACATAGCCCGTGACCTGCTTCATGAAAATCCAGCTATAGCTCCAGATGAGGGTCAGAACGATAAGACCACTGATGGCCAGCGGGTTGCTCTTTCCTGAGGCAGACATGATGAATCCCGTAAAGTGACGATTTCTGCGTGCACTATACGCCTCAAAAAAAACGTCAGCGACTGCTGCAAAGCAATCGCTGACGGATTAAGCACTTAGATTACTGCAGGTCGAAACGGTCCAGCTCCATCACTTTCACCCATGCCGCCACGAAGTCTTTTACAAACTTCACGTGAGCATCGCTGCTGGCGTACACTTCGGCCAGCGCGCGCAGTACCGCGTGAGAGCCGAATACCAGATCCGCGCGGGTGGCGGTGTATTTCACTTCGCCGTTCAGACGGTCGCGGCCCTCGAACAGCTCGCTGGTGTCGTCGGTGGCTTTCCATTCGGTGCGCATATCCAGCAGATTTGCGAAGAAATCATTGCTGAGCACGCCCGGACGGTCAGTAAAGACGCCATGCTTGCTACCGTCGAAGTTCGCGCCCAGAACGCGCATACCGCCCACCAGCACCGTCAGTTCCGGCGCAGTCAGGGTCAGCTGCTGAGCTTTGTCGATCAGCAGAGATTCGGTGGTTGCCGCGCCCGGTTCGCCGCGATAGTTACGGAAACCATCTGCGATCGGTTTGAGCAGCTCGAACATCTCGATGTCGGTCTGATCCTGACGCGCATCTACGCGGCCCGGCGTGAACGGAACATGAATGCTGACGCCCGCAGCGCTCGCCGCTTTCTCAACACCCACAACGCCTGCCAGGACGATGATATCCGCCAGTGACGCCTTGCCGGATGCACGCTGGATTTTCTCCAGTGCAGGCAGCACGCGAGCTGCAGTGGCGTTCACCGCCCAGCCACGCTGCGGATTCAGCGCCAGACGTGCACCGTTGGCACCACCGCGTTTATCACCACCACGGAAGGTAGACGCAGAGGCCCAGGCAACAGAAACCAGTTCACTCACCGAAAGACCAGAAGCAGCGATTTCCGCTTTCAGGCTCAGAATGTCTTCTTCCGTCGGATGGTAGGTCGGCTGCGGCAGCGGGTCCTGCCAGATCAGATCTTCTTTCGGTACTTCCGGCCCGATATAGCGCGCTTTCGGCCCCATATCACGGTGGGTCAGTTTGTACCATGCACGCGCGAACGCTTCGTTAAACGCCTGCGGATCGTTCAGGAAACGACGGCAGATTTTTTCGAATTCCGGATCAAAACGCAGCGTCAGGTCGGTGACCAGCATGGTCGGCTTACGTTTTTTCGACGGGTCGAACGGATCAGGAATAATTTCAGGCGCATCAACGGCTTCGAACTGAATTGCGCCAGCCGGGCTGCGAGTCTGAACCCACTCGTATTTGAACAGGTTCTCGAAGAAGTAGTTGCTCCACTGCGTTGGGGTCTGCGTCCACACTACTTCAAGACCTGAGGTAATCGCATCTTTACCGACACCAGTGCCGAAATCGCTCTTCCAGCCGAGGCCCTGGTTTTCAATCGGTGCGGCTTCCGGGTCCGGGCCAACGTGAGTTGCCGGGCCAGCGCCGTGGGTTTTACCAAGAGTGTGACCACCGGCAATCAGCGCCACAGTCTCTTCGTCGTTCATCCCCATGTTGCCAAAGGTCGCACGAATCGCCGCTGCCGCAGAAAGCGGTTCACCGCTGGCGTTCGGGCCTTCCGGGTTCACGTAGATCAAGCCCATTTCAGTGGCCGCTAACGGACGTTTCGCCAGCTCTTCCGGGTCACGGTGAGCCAGCCAGGCTTTCTCATCACCCCAGTTTACGTCAAGATCCGGTTCCCAGACGTCTTCACGACCGGCACCAAAGCCGAAGGTACGGAAGCCGGAGTTTTCCAGCGCCACGTTACCGGCCAGGATGAACAGGTCAGCCCAGGAAATTTTCTGGCCATATTTCTGCTTGATTGGCCACAGCAGGCGACGCGCTTTATCGAGGCTAACGTTATCTGGCCAGGAGTTCAGCGGCGCAAAACGTTGCTGACCACGGCCCGCACCGCCACGTCCGTCAATAGAACGATAGGTACCTGCGCCATGCCACGCCATGCGGATAAACAAACCGGCATAGCTACCCCAGTCGGCAGGCCACCACGGCTGCGATTCACTCAGCAGCGCGCGCAGATCGCCTTTCAGAGCGGAGTAATCCAGTTTGCTGAATTCTTTGCGATAATCGAAGTCTTCCCCAAGCGGGTTAGAACGGTTGGAATGTTGATTCAGAAGGTCCACACGAAGCTGTTTTGGCCACCAGTCTTTACTGGTCGTCCCTGCACCAGCGCTCTGATCGTGACCGCCCTGATGGAAAGGGCACTTACCTGCGGACGTTTTGTTCTCGATATCGTCTGACGTACTCATCAATATGCTCCCTCTACAATGTTACCGTTACGATATACAGCATCAGAGTAAAGTTATAATTGAAATAATCCACAGATTCGATAGTTGGAAACTTTTATATTTTTGGTTACAGGGATGTAGATCAATGTAGATGTAAAAAAGCCCTCTTGCGAGGGCCTTTTCGACTATAAGGAGGGTCTGACACCCAGCGTATGACAGATGGCATAGCTCATCTCAGCACGGTTAAGTGTATAAAAATGAAAATCTTTTACCCCTTCCCGACTTAAAATCTTTACCATGTCCATGGCGATAGATGCCCCGACCAGTTTGCGCGTCTCCGCGTCATCGTCCAGCCCTTCAAACATTGTAGACATCCAGTGCGGGATACGCACATTGGTCATGTCGGCAAATTTCTTCGCCTGTTTAAAGTTAGAGACCGGCAAGATACCCGGAATAATTTCAACATCGATACCCGCAGAAACGCAGCGATCACGAAAACGCAGGTAGCTTTCCACATCGAAGAAGAATTGGGTGATCGCGCGATTGGCCCCGGCATCAACTTTACGTTTCAGGTTGAGCAGATCCGCCTGCGCGCTTTTCGCCTCCGGATGCACTTCCGGGTAAGCAGCAACGGAGATATCAAAATCGCCAACTTCTTTCAGCAAGCCAACCAGATCCGCCGCATACATATCCGGCTTGCCGCTGCCTGGCGGCAGGTCACCGCGCAGGGCGACGATATGGCGAATGCCGTTGTTCCAGTAGTCCTGGGCGATGGCGCGCAGTTCATCACGGCTGGCATCAATGCAGGTCAGGTGCGGTGCGGCCTCAAGGCCGGTACGATCTTTAATACCTTTGATGATGCTGTGCGTGCGGTCACGCTCCCCGGAGTTTGCGCCATAGGTGACGGAAACGAATTTTGGCTTGAGGCTGCTCAGACGATCGATAGAGTTCCACAAGGTTTGCTCCATTTCACTGGTGCGCGGCGGGAAAAATTCGAACGAAACATTAATATGCCCCTGGACTTCGGCCAGACTCTGATTCAGGGCTTCCCGCTGGTTGGCGTGAAAAAAGCTCATACCTTACCTCATCAATCGCGTGTCATTATTTGTTGTGTTGTGAACTGCTATACGTTTAGACGTCTAGATGTAAAGATGAAGGAAAAGTTGGGGAAGGTCAATAGAAAGATCCACGCAAACGGTGAGGAATATTCAGTGAAGATGAAAAATATTCATCTTACTCCGGTGCTGTGAACTGACTCTTTAAAAGAGTTATCAACCACTCAAGTTTCGGCTGCTTTTCTGGCAATACCACGACGCCTGCGCTAACTCGTAGACTATTGTCTGATAATGGACGAAAAACAACACCCTGCCGCTGAATGGCGGCGAAAGATGCCGGAAGCAGGCTTAAGCCATCTCCATTTGCGATTCGGGCGAGCAGAACATCATGTTCGAGAGGCTCTTCGATGCAGGATGGCACATAACCGGCATGCTGGAAACGTTGACGAGTGTAATCAAAAAAAGCCGGGTTACGCTCTCGCTTGAACCAGAATAAAGGGCGAGAACTTAAAGAGGATAAAGAGATCGAAGCAGATTCTGCCACTGGCCAGATAGCGGGCAAAGCGGCAATCAGCGGTTCTTGCCAGCCAAGCGGTACAACGGATAATCCACCGATCTCAAGCGGCAGTGCCACCAGCGCCGCATCCAGTTTTCCTCGTTGCACCTGACGCACCAGCTCAAGAGAACTGTGCCGCGCGATACGTAGCGTATCAACCTGCGCACGTAGCCGGGTTTCTAACGCCGTAAAAACCCCCTGCTCAAACGCCGTGGTTAGCCCAATACGCAGTAGAGGGCCATTTGCCAGCGCAAGTTTATCGAGCGCAGCATAGGTTTTCTCCTGCAACGCCAGCAGCGGGCGAACGATCTCCAGCACGCGCGCCCCTTCCTCCGTCAACGTTAGCCCGCGGGTATGACGGACAAACAGCGTTACCCCCAGACGTTCCTCAAGCTGGCGAATATGACGGCTGAGCGGCGGTTGCGACATAAAGAGTCGCAGTGCAGCCCGGCTCATGTTGTTCTCTTCCGCCACTACGGAAAAATAGCGTAGCAGGCGAATATCGAGAGAGTGAATCTGTGCGTTTGTCATACCGAAAAGGTATCACGGAAACGGTATTATCCAAACAGCGTCCGGCGGCCTATTCTCGCGTCACACCTAAGATAAACGAGGATTTCCCCATGCATTCAGAACGTTTTATTACCGGCCAGGACATGCTGCAACAAGTGGATGGCAAAGGTGGCGATGCTGTCGTCGAAAGTCTGCAAGATATCGCGCCAGACTTTGCCCGTTACCTGATTGAATTCCCCTTCGGTGACATCTATTCCCGCCCGGGTCTGGATTTACGCAGTCGTGAAATTGCCACCGTCGCAGCATTGACCGCATTGGGGAACGCATCACCACAATTGAAAGTGCATATTGCGGCGGCGCTTCATGTTGGGTTAACGCAGGAAGAAATTACTGAAGTGATTATGCAGATGGCGGTTTACGCTGGTTTCCCGGCGGCGCTGAATGGCTTGTTCGCGGCAAAAGAGGTCTTTGCCGCTCAGCAGTAACGCCGGATGGCGATGCTCACGCATCTTATCCGGCCTACGTTTTGTATAGGTCGGATAAGACGTAGCCGCCGTCCAACAAATGGATTATTACAGCAACTGCGCCAGTCGGTTAATGTCCGACTGAATCGCCCCGGCGGTGACATCGCGCCCCGCGCCAGGCCCACGGATCACCAGCGGGTTGTCGCGATACCAGCGGCTTTCGATGGCAAAAACGTTATCGCACGGCAGCAGCGCCGCCAGCGGATGTTCCGGGCGCACCGCTTCCACGCCGACGCGCGCTTTGCCGTTGGCGTCGAAACGCGCCACGTAGCGCAGCACCAGCCCCATTTCCTGCGCAGCTTCAAAGCGTTGCAGCATCTGATCGTTCAGCTCATCGCCGTTTTCAAAGAAGTGGTCGATTGAGCCATCTTCGCAGTGCGATGGCACCAGCGATTCCACGCGAACCTGATCGGGTTCGATATCGTAGCCCGCTTCGCGCGCCAGAATCACCAGCTTACGCATCACGTCTTTCCCGGAAAGATCGTCGCGCGGGTCGGGTTCCGTTAAGCCCTGCTGCCAGGCTTGATCCACCAGCTCGGTGAACGGCACGGTGCCGTCGAACTGCAGGAACAGCCACGAAAGCGTGCCGGAGAAAATCCCGCTGATGGACAGAATGCTGTCGCCGCTGTCGATCAGGTCGCGCACGGTGTGGTTCACCGGCAGGCCCGCACCAACGGTGGCGTTATACAGCCAGTGACGCCCGGTTTTTTCAAACGCGTCGTGGATCTGGCGGTAGTTATTGCTGCTACTTGCCCCGGCCAGTTTGTTGGCGCTGATAACATGGAAGCCATGGCTGGCGAAATCGAGATACTGGTCAGCCAGCTGCGGGCTGGCAGTGACATCCAGCACTACCAAATCATCATACGGGTGCGCGCGCATCCACAGGAACAGGGACTCTTCGTCCTGTTCGACCGCTTCATCTTCGAAGAATGCCAGCGCGCGGCTGGCGTCCAGCCCTTCATAGCTCAGCAGGCTGCGGCGGCTGTCTACTACGCCTGCCAGCGTGAATTCAAACCCGGTACGCGCCGAGAGGGTGCTTTGCTCACGCGCGAAGAGCTCCAGCCAGCGAGAGCCGATGTTGCCCTTGCCGAACAGCACCAGGCCGATGCGTTTTTCTGCGCGGAAGACGGACTGATGCAGGCCCTGAATCAGGCTTTCGGTTGGGCCGGTACGCAGCACGGCGACCAGGCTGATGCCCTCTTCCGATTGCCAGGTAAACTCGACAGGCTGGCCTTTCAGTTGCTGCCAGAAACGGTGGCAGTGCAGCGGGTTACGGGTGACGCCCGCCCCGACAATCGCCACCAGCGCCAGGCCCTGACGTAGACGCAGCTCGCCCGGCAACCCGGCTTCATCTAGAATTTTGAGTGCGCTATCCGCCACTTCAGAGGTGTAGCAGAATTGCAGCAACTGGCGATCCGTATGAACGCCAACAGCCAGCGGACGAATACCCGCACGCTTCAGTAATTGGTCAATCTCTTTATGCGCCAGCTTAAAGTCCTGGCTTGCCGGGACGCGGAATTCAATCAGGCAGACATCATCGTGGCTGGTGACAATACGCGCGCCCGTCCCGGAGGCCAGCACGCGTTCAATACGCGTGGAGCCTTGATCCGGCGTATAGCTACAGCGCAGTTGCAGGTCGATATCGCTGCCGGAAACCGGCTGTAAGGTACGTGCGTGCAGCACCGGCGCGGCAAGACGCGCCAGCTCGCTGGCTTCATCGAGACGCAGCAGCGGCAGCAGGCAGGCGTCTTTCACTTTGCGTGGGTCAGCGCTGTATACCCCCGCGACATCGCTCCAGATAGTTACGCGAGAAACGCCCGCCAGCGCGCCGATTTGCGTCGCGGAATAGTCAGAACCGTTACGCCCCAGCAGCACGGTTTCACCCGCGTTGTTGCGGCTAATAAACCCGGTGACGACCAGGCGTTTTCCCGGATGCTGCGCCATGAGCTGTTGCAGCAGCGGGTAAGATAAACCTTCATCCACCTGCGGTTGGGCGGAGCGCTCGGCACGTAAAAACTCACGCGCGTCGAGCCACGCCGCATCCAGACCTTGTTGTTGCAGCACAGCCGCCATCAGGCGTGCAGACCAGACTTCACCGTGGCCCACCACTTCCGCATACACGGCGTCGGAGACACCGCCATCCAGCAATACGGCTAAACGTTCGAGGTCATGAATGAATGCGCTAATCAAGCCGTCGGCAATCTCAGCAGGCAGCAGGCCGCTAATCAACTCTGACTGATAACGACGCAGCGTCTGTTGAACCTGATGCGCAGAAAGGCGATCGCTCTGGCTGAGTTTCAGCCAACTAATCAACTGGTTAGTGGTGCTACCGGCTGCGGAAACGACCATCATATCGCCGGGCTGAGAATACTCTGCCATAATCCCGGCAACACGCAGGTAACACTTCACATCTGCCAGACTACTCCCACCAAATTTATGCAGTTGACGTTCGTTCGTCCCTGCCTGCGCAATCACACTCATTTTTATCCCTCGGCTGCAACCCGGAAGCCATTTTCCAGATCGGCAATTAAGTCTTCACTATCTTCAATACCGGTTGAGATACGCAACAGCGTCTCAGAAATCCCGGCGGCGGCGCGCGCTTCAGGCGCCATGCCCGCATGGGTCATCGTAGCGGCGTGGGAGATTAAGCTCTCAACGCCACCCAGCGATTCCGCCAGCGTAAACAGCGACAGCCCGCTCAGGAAGCGGCGTAGCGTTTGCTCGTCGCCGTCCAGTTCAAAGCTGAGCATCGCGCCAAACCCTTTCTGCTGGCGGGCGGCAATTTCGTGGCCCTGATTTTCCGGCAAAGAAGGATGATACAGTTTTTTCACCAGCGGCTGGTTTTTCAGGAAATCGACAATCGCGTAGGCGTTGCGTTGCGCCACTTCCATGCGCGGCGACAGCGTGCGCAAACCGCGCAGCAATAAATAGCTGTCGAAGGCGCTACCGGTCACGCCGATATTGTTCGCCCACCAGGCCAGTTCGGTGACGGTTTCCGGATCTTTGGCAATCACCACCCCGGCAACCACATCAGAGTGGCCGTTCAAATATTTAGTACATGAATGCAACACCAGATCCGCGCCCAATGCCAGCGGATTTTGCAGCGCCGGGCTCAGGAAGGTGTTATCCACCACGCTGACCGCGCCGACTTCCCGCGCCAGTTCACATATTTTCGCGATATCCACCACGCGTAACAGCGGATTACTCGGACTTTCGACCAGTACCAGTTTCGGTTTCTCTTCCAGCGCCGCACGCAGCGCCTGTTCGTTACCTTGATCAACGAACTTCACGCGGTAACAGCCGCGTTTTGCCAGGCTGTCGAAAAGACGGTAGCTGCCACCGTAGCAGTCGTGCGGGGCCACCAGCAGGTCGCCCGGCTTCAGGAACACGGTCGTCACCAGGTGAATCGCCGACATACCCGTATTGGTCATCACCGCGCCCGCGCCACCTTCCAGCTCGGCCAACGCTCGCTGGACCACATCACGCGTCGGGTTGCCGCGACGCGAATAGTCGTGCGCGCGAGGCTCATTAAAACCGGTGAAATTATAGGTACTGGAGAGATGAATCGGCGGGACAACGCAGCCATACTGTTCGTCGTCATTTAAACCGCTGCGCACTGCGATGGTGGCTTGTTTACGGGTCATGGTGATTCGTTCCTGACTTAGTCGGTGAAATGTCAGGCACCAGAGTAAACATTGTCACAATAGACGTCAATACATCTGGACATCTAAACTTCTTAGCGTATAGATTGAGCAAAAGACGAATAGCCGTTAAAATTATATGCATTAGCGCACAACTGCGGCGGCTCGTATCGTGTCAGGGCCGCGTCACTACGGTAAACTATGCGCGATTATGGTCTGGGTTAGAGCCCGGCCTTTTATTAATGATAAAGAGGATTAAGGTATCTCATGGCTGAATGGAGCGGCGAATATATCAGCCCATACGCTGAGCACGGTAAGAAGAGTGAGCAAGTAAAAAAAATTACGGTTTCCATTCCTCTGAAGGTGTTAAAGATCCTCACCGATGAACGCACGCGTCGTCAGGTGAACAACCTGCGTCACGCCACCAACAGCGAACTGCTGTGTGAAGCGTTCCTGCACGCATTCACCGGGCAACCGCTGCCTAACGATGAAGACCTGCGTAAAGAGCGCAGCGATGAAATCCCGGAAGAGGCGAAGGTGATTATGCGTGAACTGGGGATTGACCCGGAGACGTGGGAGTACTGATTCAGGGAGCGCGGCTTACGGAGTACGAGCCGCGCTTTTTAATGTGATAACACGGAGGTTGTGCCATGAAACCCTGTTTTCTGGCATTAGGCCTGGCTTTGGCTTATCCGGCTTATGCCTGGGAGCCGCAAACCGGCGACATCATCTTTCAAATTTCTCAATCTTCACAAAGTAAAGCCATTCAGTTGGCCACCCATTCTGACTATAGTCACACCGGCATGATTGTTATCCGCGAGAAAAAACCGTATGTCTTCGAGGCCGTTGGTCCGGTTATCTATACGCCGCTGCAAAAATGGATAAGGCACGGAAAAGACGGGAAATATATCGTGCGTCGTGTGGACGGCGGGTTATCGGCTCAGCAAAAACAGAAGCTGGCACAAACCGCGAAGCGCTATCTCGGTAAACCTTACGATCTGGCCTTTTCCTGGAGCGATGACCGCCAGTACTGCTCTGAAGTGGTGTGGAAGGTGTATGACAAAGCGCTGGGAATGAAATTGGGTAAGCTGCAAAAACTGAAGGATTTCGATCTCAGTAATCCGACGGTGCAGGCCAAACTGAAAGAACGCTACGGCAAGAATGTGCCGCTCAATGAAACCGTTATCTCCCCGCAGGCCGTGTTTGATGCGCCGGGGCTGGAAACGGTTGATAAAAAGTGGCCGTTATTTTCGTGGTAGTGCACGCTGAAGAAAATGCCTGATGGCGCTGCGCTTATCAGGCCTACAAATTCTGCAATCTGTAGGTCGGGTAAGCGAAGCGCCACCCGACAAGCAACTCCGCACCCCGTAGGTCGGGTAAGCGCAGCTCCACCCGACAAGCAACTCCGCACCCCGTAGGTCGGGTAAGCACAGCGCCACCCGACAAGCAACTCCGCACCCCGTAGGTCGGGTAAGCGCAGCGCCACCCGACAAGCACTCCCGCGCCCGACACGGCTTACTCCGGATTACTTACTGATCCCATTGAGTTTATTCAGCGTTTCTTCCATTTTTAGCGTCTGTTTCCGGTTCAGCGGATAGAAGTAAATCAAAATCACTGCCGCCAGGAACAAGCATAATGCCGGTAACAGGTTGGCCATGGTGTAGATATTTTCCTGTACCACGCTGGTTTGCACCGCGCCGCCGGTCGATGAAGACTGATAACCGATAATCGCCAGCATAAAGCCGCCAATCGCCCCCGCGAACGCCTGACCCACTTTACGGGCGAAGAAGTTCACGCCATAAACGGTGCCATCTTCACGATCGCCGGTCACATACTGATGGTAGTCACAGACATCGGTCATAAATGCCCAAATCATCAGGTTGAACAGCCCGGCCCCCAGCGTCGCGAGGAAAAGGAATACCAGGTACACCTTCGCATCGGTGATGTGAATAAAATACATGATCAGGTACATCGCCACCGCAAACAGCAGCGCGCCGACGCTGGCCTCTTTTTTACCAAACCGCTTCGTCAGCCAGGACGCCGACGGCGCCAGCAGCACCAGTGAGCCGAAGGTAAACAACAGGGCGACGGACATCGCTTCTTTATTGTGGAAATAGTCATTAAACAGGTAGGTCATATTGGTACCGGAAAGCCCCTGGTTAATGACGATCAGCAGATCCACAACCACCAAAACAATCAGCGCTTTATTACGCAACAACCCTTTCAGTAAAACGGAAACGGGCATGCTCTCTTTTTTCTCTACACGCACACGCTCGGTGGTGAGCTGGCAGGTCAGCGTTAAAAAGATAAAACCCAGAATGGCGCAGCCAATTGAAATCCAGAAAAAGTGCTGACCGGAAATCACCTGGCTTCCGTCAACCAGGGTGGTGTACATCAGAATAGGAATAAAGAAGCCGGTTGCCCCGCCGCCGATCGCTGAACCAATACTGCGATACGTTGAAAGCGAAACACGTTCATCCGGGTTGGAGGTAATGGCTGCTGACATTGCGCCATAAGGAATACTGACGGTCGATAACAATGAGCCGTAAATAAAATAGGAACAACAGATATAAATAATTTTCGCCGAATATGAAAAATCATGCACAAACGGCAGAAAAAGCACTACCGAAATAATGCAGAACGGGTACTTCATACGCCGTACCCACGGGTTAAAGCGCCCGGTCGCCGTCAGTTTCGAGGTATCGCACAAACGTCCCACGGTGACATCAACAAATGCATCAAAGAGTTTTGTCACGAAATAGAGCGAGCCGACAATAACGCCGGAAACACCGAGGACGTTTGTGTAATAAATCATTAAAAAACTGTTGACCAAACCAAGAATAAAACAGGTTCCCAGGTCACCACATAAATAACCGATTTTGTCTCTGAATCCAAATGGTCTGATGGCTGCACTGCCATGTTCCGTGATATTTTCATTGCCAGGCATGATGTCACTCCTTAGACATATTATTCACGTAAATATATTTAGAGAATACTTTATTACGCTGGCGATTTTAGTTTCAGCGGACATAACGACACCTTCCGGTTATTGCCACTGCCGAATATAAAGTGGCAAAAAACAGAAGATAGAGAAGATACAGATCACTAAAACGACTCATCAAATACAAAAATGAAACGTGATTTTATTTTTGTATTTGATATACATTCAGAAGAAAGATGAAATATGTAATAGTATTGATGACAGACACAAAAAAGGCGCCTTTCGGCGCCTTTTTCGGAGAAGCAAAACTTATTTGCTGCCCGGGATGCTGAAACGCTTGTTGAAGCGGTCAACACGACCACCGGTAGCAACGTCACGCTGCTTACCAGTGTAGAACGGGTGGCATGCGCCACAAACGTCCAGGTTCAGATCATGACCCGCAGTGGAGTGAGTCTTGATAACATTACCGCAAGAACAAGTTGCAGTAATTTCTACGTAATTCGGGTGAATACCTTTTTTCATGGGAAACCTCAGTTAAGGCCGCGTCGCTCTTCCAGCCCTAACGCCAGACACCACGCGATGTTGATAGTAAACTTCTCGGCTTTCGACGCATTTTTTCTGCATCAAAGGCGGCGGATCATACAGAATCTGAGCAGGGTATGCAAACTGATCCGTTCTTCACCTGAATACAATGTGTATACTAACCCGCCACTTTTCAAGTCCAGGAAGAAAAAATGCCTGTTGCCCACGTCGCCCTGCCCGTTCCGCTACCGCGTACGTTTGACTATCTGCTGCCTGAAGGCCTCAGCGCAAAAGCGGGATGTCGCGTGCGCGTGCCGTTCGGCAAACAGGAGCGCGTTGGCATCGTCGTGTCGGTCAGCGAAAAAAGCGAACTGCCGCTGGATGAGCTGAAACCGGTCATTGAGGTCCTCGACAGCGAACCGGTGTTCACCACCTCGGTATGGCGACTGTTGCTGTGGGCGGCGGATTACTATCATCACCCGATTGGCGATGTGCTGTTCCACGCGCTGCCGATTCTGCTGCGTCAGGGCAAACCGGCCAGCCATGCGCCGCTGTGGTACTGGTTTGCCACCGAGCAGGGCCAGGCGGTGGATATCAACAGCCTGAAGCGCTCGCCAAAACAACAGCAGGCGCTGGCCGCGCTGCGTCAGGGAAAAATCTGGCGTCATCAGGTCGCGGAACTGGAATTTACCGAAGCGGCGTTACAGTCGCTGCGCAGCAAAGGGTTAAGCGAGCTGGCAAGCGAAGCCCCCGCGCTGAACGACTGGCGCGAAGGCTACTCCGCCATCGGCGAGCGGTTACGGCTCAACACAGAGCAGGCCACCGCCGTGGGCGCAATTCATAGCGCATCTGACCGCTTCTCTGCGTGGCTGCTGGCGGGGGTGACGGGTTCCGGTAAAACCGAAGTGTATCTCAGCGTGCTGGAAAACGTGCTGGCGCAGGGGAAACAGGCGCTGGTAATGGTGCCGGAAATCGGCCTGACGCCGCAGACCATCGCCCGCTTCCGCGAACGTTTTAACGCGCCCGTGGAAGTGCTGCACTCCGGGCTTAACGACAGCGAGCGCCTGAACGCCTGGCTGAAAGCCAAAAGCGGCGAGGCGGCGATCGTTATCGGCACGCGTTCTTCCTTGTTTACGCCGTTTAAAAACCTCGGCGTGATTGTTATTGATGAAGAGCACGACAGCTCTTATAAACAGCAGGAAGGATGGCGTTATCACGCGCGTGACTTAGCCGTCTGGCGCGCGCACAGCGAGCAAATTCCGATAATTCTCGGCTCGGCGACGCCTGCGCTGGAAACACTGCTCAACGTGCGCCAGCATAAATATCATATGCTGCGCCTGACGCGTCGCGCCGGAAATGCGCGACCAGCGACGCAGCATGTACTTGATTTAAAAGGCCAGCAGTTGCAGGCGGGGCTTTCTCCGGCGCTGATTAACCGCATGCGTCAGCATTTGCAGGCGGATAATCAGGTGATCCTGTTCCTCAATCGTCGCGGTTTCGCGCCCACATTGCTGTGCCACGACTGCGGCTGGATAGCCGAATGTCCGCGCTGCGACAGCTACTACACACTGCACCAGTCGCAGCATCATTTGCGTTGCCACCACTGCGACAGCCAGCGCCCGATCCCGCGCCAATGCCCTTCCTGCGGCTCGACGCACCTGGTGCCGGTTGGCCTGGGAACGGAGCAACTGGAACAGGTGCTGGCCCCGCTCTTCCCCGGCGTACCGCTTTCCCGTATCGACCGCGACACGACCAGCCGCAAAGGTGCGCTGGAACAATATCTGGCGGAAGTGCATCGCGGCGGCGCGCGTATTCTGATTGGCACCCAGATGCTGGCAAAAGGCCACCACTTCCCGGACGTCACGCTGGTTGCCCTGCTTGATGTCGATGGCGCGCTTTTCTCGGCAGATTTCCGCTCGGCAGAACGTTTTGCCCAACTTTACACCCAGGTTTCCGGGCGCGCAGGCCGTGCAGGTAAACAGGGCGAAGTGGTTTTACAAACGCACCATCCGGATCACCCGTTGCTGCAAACGCTGCTGTATAAAGGCTACGACGCCTTTGCCGAGCAGGCGCTGGCCGAGCGCCAGACAATGCAGCTTCCGCCGTGGACCAGCCACGTGCTGATCCGCGCGGAAGATCACAACAACCAGCAGGCGCCAGTGTTCCTGCAACAGCTGCGTAATCTGTTGCAGGCCAGCCCGCTGGCGGATGACAAACTGTGGGTTCTCGGCCCGGTTCCCGCCCTCGCGCCGAAACGCGGCGGGCGTTATCGCTGGCAAATCTTGCTGCAACACCCTTCCCGCGTGCGCCTGCAACATATCGTCAACGGCGCGCTGGTCCTCATCAATACGCTACCGGAAGCGCGCAAAGTGAAGTGGGTCCTCGACGTTGACCCGATTGAAGGTTAATGCCCAGGTTGCGAGCAAGATCGAGGAATCTAACAATCGTCACACTTTTTATGAAAATTCTGTAACAGATCGGATTAACTATCTGATAAAAGTGTGTCTGATGTCAGATACAGGGGACGTGTCTGCGCCAGTTAGCGAGGAGAGAATCAGGTGAAGGCTAAAAAACCGGTTGTGGCCGCAACCATGAAAGACGTTGCTATGCAGGCGAAAGTCTCTACGGCAACCGTATCACGCGCATTAATGAACCCCGAGAAGGTCTCGCAGGCAACGAGAACTCGCGTTGAGCAGGCCGCACTGGAAGTGGGTTACCTCCCGCAGGCGCAGGGGCGTAACATGAAACGCAATGAATCCCGCACCATTCTGGTCATCGTGCCGGATATCTGCGACCCGTTCTTTAGCGAAGTGATCCGCGGCATCGAAGTCACCGCCGCCTCGCAGGGGTATCTGGTGCTGATTGGCGACTGCGCGCACCAGAATCAGCAGGAAAAAACCTTCATCGATTTAATCATTACCAAGCAGATCGACGGTATGTTGCTGCTCGGTTCACAGCTGCCGTTTGATGCCAGCATTGAAGAGCAGCGCAACCTGCCGCCGATGGTGATGGCCAACGAATTCGCCCCGGAGCTGGGGCTGCCGACGGTGCACATCGATAACCTCACCGCCGCGTTCAATGCCGTAAACTACCTGCACGAGCTGGGTCATAAACGCATTGCGTGTATCGCCGGGCCGGAAGAGATGCCGCTGTGTCACTACCGCTTACAGGGGTACGTGCAGGCGCTGCGCCGCAGCGGTATCACGGTAGATCCGGCGTACATCACGCGCGGCAACTTTACCTACGAAGCGGGCGCTAAGGCGCTTGAGCAGCTTCTGGCGCTGCCGCAACCGCCGACCGCCGTGTTCTGCCATAGCGATATCATGGCGCTCGGCGCGTTTTCCTGCGCCAAACGTCACGGTCTGAAAATCCCGGACGACCTGTCGATTATCGGCTTTGATAACATCTCGCTGGCGGAGTTCTGCGATCCTCCACTCACCACCGTTTCTCAGCCGCGTTTCGACATTGGTCGGGAAGCGATGCTGTTATTACTGAATCAGCTCAGTGGACAATATGTCGACAGCGGTTCGCGTTTGCTGGACTGTGAACTGGTGATTCGCGGCAGCACTCAAAAAATATGACATAAAAGTGTGGGGCTTTAGGACTTGCTTGTCTGGTCAAAGCCTCGTCGCTTAAGTAACATGTCGGGTTCACGAACGAATAAATACAGCGAAACGATAGTGGCACAACGAGATTATGTACGCCGCAGCCAACAGGCTCCTTCGCGGCGCAAAAAGAGCACCTCACGGAGTTCGCGGAAAAATCAAAGTAGCTTCCCGGCGGTATCACCGGCGATGGTGGCCATTGCCGCCGCGGTGGTCGTCGCCTTTATCGGTGGTTTGTACTTTATTACCCATCATAAAAAAGAAGATTCTGAAACGCTGCAAAGCCGTCAGATGACAGGGAATGGTCTACCGCCGAAACCGGAAGAGCGCTGGCGCTACATTAAAGAACTGGAAAGCCGCCAGCCGGGCGTGCGTGCGCCAACGGAACCGTCTGCGGGCGGGGAAGTCATGAACCCGAATCAGTTGACCGACGAACAGCGCCAGTTGCTGGCGCAAATGCAGGCCGATATGCGCCAGCAGCCAACGCAGCTGACGGAAGTACCGTGGAACGAGCAAACGCCGGAACAACGCCAGCAAACGCTGCAACGTCAGCGTTTAGCGCAGCAGGCGCAACAAGCGCAACAGCAGCAATGGGCGCAAACGCAGCCTGTGCAGCAGCCGCGCGCGCAACAGCAGACACAGCAACCGGCACGCCAGGCGCAAACCACACAGCAGCCGCCGCGTCAGACGCAGCAGCCGAAGGCGGCCGCTTCTAACCAGCAGCCGTATCAGGATCTGCTGCAAACGCCTGCGCACACCACGACGTCAGCGCCTAAACAGCAGGCCGCCGCGCCGGTGACGCGTGAAACGACGCCGCCTAAGGCAACCGAGAAAAAAGACGAGCGCCGCTGGATGGTACAGTGTGGTTCGTTTAAAGGCGCAGAGCAGGCCGAAACCGTGCGTGCACAGCTGGCGTTCGAAGGGTTTGATTCACGTATCACCACCAACAACGGCTGGAATCGCGTCGTCATCGGGCCTATCAAAGGCAAAGATAACGCCGACGGCACCCTCAACCGCCTGAAAATGGCCGGTCACGGAAACTGCATAAGACTCGCTTCCGGGGGTTGAAACCCCCGAAATACCCCCCATCTATAATGACATTCTGCCCCGCAAAGCTTGCGGGGCCCCTATTCCGTATTTGCAACAAGGGGTCTGCTCGTGACAACAATAGTAAGTGTTCGCCGTAACGGCCACGTCGTAATCGCCGGTGATGGACAGGCTACGCTTGGCAATACCGTGATGAAAGGCAACGTGAAGAAAGTCCGTCGCCTGTACAACGACAAAGTGATTGCCGGTTTCGCTGGCGGCACCGCTGATGCCTTCACTCTGTTCGAACTGTTCGAACGTAAGCTTGAGATGCACCAGGGCCATCTGGTGAAAGCCGCCGTTGAGCTGGCGAAAGACTGGCGTACCGACCGTATGCTGCGCAAGCTGGAAGCCCTGCTTGCCGTTGCGGATGAAACCGCATCCCTCATCATTACCGGGAACGGCGACGTCGTTCAGCCGGAAAATGACCTGATTGCTATCGGTTCTGGCGGCCCGTACGCCCAGGCCGCAGCCCGTGCCCTGCTGGAAAACACCGAACTGGGCGCGCGCGACATTGCTGAGAAAGCGTTGGATATTGCAGGCGATATCTGCATCTACACCAACCACTTCCACACCATTGAAGAATTACCGTCTAAAGCGTAAGGATTGACCATGTCTGAAATGACCCCACGCGAAATTGTCAGCGAACTGAACAAACACATTATTGGTCA
Organism: Pseudocitrobacter corydidari; assembly: GCF_021172065.1. NCBI lineage: Bacteria > Pseudomonadati > Pseudomonadota > Gammaproteobacteria > Enterobacterales > Enterobacteriaceae > Pseudocitrobacter > Pseudocitrobacter corydidari. Next base: position 3,768,034 of record NZ_CP087880.1, read on the forward strand.
GGACGCGGCCAAACGCTCCGTTGCGATCGCCTTACGTAACCGCTGGCGTCGTATGCAGCTTGATGAAGAGCTGCGTCACGAAGTAACCCCGAAAAACATTCTGATGATCGGCCCGACCGGTGTCGGTAAAACCGAAATCGCGCGTCGTCTGGCCAAGCTGGCTAATGCGCCGTTCATCAAAGTTGAAGCGACCAAGTTCACCGAAGTGGGCTATGTGGGTAAAGAAGTGGATTCCATCATCCGCGATCTGACCGATTCCGCCATCAAAATGGTGCGCGTGCAGTCCATCGAGAAAAACCGCTTCCGCGCCGAAGAGATGGCGGAAGAGCGTATCCTCGACGTGCTGATCCCCCCGGCCAAAAACAACTGGGGCCAGGCAGAGCAGCAGGCTGAACCCTCTGCCGCGCGTCAGGCATTCCGCAAAAAACTGCGTGAAGGCCAACTGGACGATAAAGAGATTGAAATCGATCTCGCTGCTGCACCGATGGGCGTTGAAATCATGGCGCCTCCGGGAATGGAAGAGATGACCAGCCAGCTGCAGTCGATGTTCCAGAACCTCGGCGGGCAGAAACAGAAACCGCGTAAGCTGAAAATCAAAGATGCGATGAAGCTGTTGATTGAAGAAGAAGCGGCGAAGCTGGTGAACCCGGAAGAGCTGAAACAAGACGCTATCGACGCGGTTGAGCAGCACGGTATCGTGTTCATCGACGAAATCGACAAAATCTGTAAGCGTGGCGAATCCTCCGGCCCGGACGTTTCCCGCGAAGGTGTACAGCGTGACCTGCTGCCGCTGGTAGAAGGCTGCACCGTGTCCACCAAGCACGGTATGGTGAAAACAGATCACATTCTGTTTATCGCCTCCGGTGCATTCCAGGTGGCAAAACCGTCTGACCTGATCCCGGAACTGCAGGGCCGTCTGCCGATTCGCGTTGAGCTGCAGGCGCTGACCACCAGCGACTTCGAACGCATCCTGACCGAACCGAATGCGTCCGTTACCGTTCAGTACAAAGCGCTGATGGCAACCGAAGGCGTGAACATTGAGTTCACCGAATCCGGTATCAAGCGTATTGCCGAAGCCGCGTGGCAGGTCAACGAAACCACCGAGAACATCGGTGCACGTCGTCTGCACACGGTTCTGGAGCGTTTAATGGAAGATATTTCCTATGACGCCAGTGATTTGAATGGCCAGAGCATCACAATTGATGCGGAATACGTGAGCAAACACCTGGATGCACTGGTTGCAGATGAAGATCTGAGCCGTTTTATCCTATAATCGCGTTCAATGCATATTCATCACTGTTGATGGGGCTGAAAAGCCCCATTTTTATTGGCAAAAATCACTATGACTGAAATCAGCCGCACCCAGGCCTGGCTTGAAAGCCTGCGCCCTAAAACGTTACCTCTGGCCTTCGCATCTATCCTTGTGGGCATTACGCTCGCCTGGTGGCAAGGGCACTTCGATGCAACTGTGGCTGTACTGTCGCTGGTTACTGCGGGCCTGCTGCAAATCCTCTCCAACCTCGCGAACGACTATGGCGATGCGGTGAAGGGCAGCGATAAACCCGATCGCATCGGGCCGCTGCGCGGAATGCAAAAAGGTGCCATCACCCAGCCGCAAATGAAACGCGCGCTGATGATTACCGTGGCGCTCATTTGTCTTTCCGGCCTGGGGCTGCTGTTCGCGGCGTATCAAAACATCGGTGACTTTATCGGTTTCCTGGTGCTGGGGTTGCTCTCTATCGTTGCGGCAATTACCTATACTGTAGGTACTCGCCCTTACGGATATATCGGTCTGGGCGATATTTCTGTACTTATTTTCTTCGGCTGGCTGAGCGTTATCGGCAGTTGGTATTTGCAGGCGCATATGCTGAGCGCCACGCTGATTCTTCCCGCCACAGCGTGCGGGCTGCTGGCAACGGCGGTACTGAATATCAATAACCTGCGCGATATCGACAGCGATCGCGAAAACGGCAAAAACACGCTTGCGGTACGTTTAGGCCCGGTGGGCGCACGTCGCTATCACGCTTGCCTGCTTGGCGGCACGCTGGTGTGTCTGGCGTTGTTTAACCTGATTTCGCTGCAAAACGTGTGTGGCTGGCTGTTTATTCTCGCCACGCCGCTGCTGTTTAAACAGGCGCGCTACGTCATGACGCAGCGTGAGCCGGTCGCGATGCGCCCGATGCTTGAACGCACGGTCAAAGGCGCGCTGCTCACTAACGCTCTGTTTATCGTTGGGATTATCCTGAGCAAGGCGCTGGGTTAACTGACAAATATCAATTAACAATTGATGATTTTGCCAACAGTGCACAGAGCGCGATATACTGAAATCACTCGCAGCAACTGAGTGTTAATCCTATGAAATACGATACTTCCGAGCTTTGCGACATCTATCAGGAAGATGTCAACGTCGTGGAACCCCTGTTCTCCAACTTTGGCGGGCGGTTGTCGTTTGGTGGGCAAATCACCACCGTGAAATGTTTCGAGGATAACGGGTTGCTGTATGATCTGCTCGAACAGAATGGCCGTGGCCGCATTCTGCTGGTTGACGGCGGCGGCTCCGTACGCCGCGCGCTGATTGATGCAGAACTGGCGCGTATCGCCACCCAGCACGAGTGGGAAGGCATTGTGGTTTACGGTGCCGTGCGTCAGGTTGATGACCTTGAAGAGCTGGATATCGGCATTCAGGCCATTGCCGCCATTCCGGTTGGCGCCGCTGGCGAAGGCATTGGAGAAAGCGATGTGCGCGTCAATTTCGGCGGCGTGACCTTCTTCTCCGGCGACCATCTCTATGCCGATAATACCGGTATTATCCTTTCTGAAGATCCGCTGGATATCGAGTAAATAATTCGCATATCATAAAGGGGAAATTTATTTCCCCTTTTTTATACACGGATGTATATATGCGATTTATAGTTTTAGGTGTTTTATATATTTCAGTTATTATTATCAAGCATCTGCAATGGAAAAATCTGATCACGGACGACGCTGGTAATATTATCTCCTATGTGAATCTCGTCTTTTTTTATCCGTTGGGTACCGCTTGCCTTGTGGCCGCCGCGTTTTGCGTAATATTTCGTAAGACGGCGCAGCAGCAAATTATTGCCGGGACAAGCTGGGTGATGGGGATAATATTTCTGTTCAGCTGCGCCACACACTTCTGGCAATTCTTTAGCTGGGAGTACACCGCACCGAATGCGCCCATCACGCTGACGTTCCCGAGTAACGAGTGGAAAACGGTGGTGACCACGCCTCATGGCTACCGTATGACGGTAGTGATGAAAAACGTCCATGCCGGGATTTCAGTGATGTCCAGCACTCAGGATTCCAGTAACGTTCATAACTTTGATGAATTACTCACGTCACAGCAGATTCACTACAAGAGTGGCTATCAGGCAGATGCGTTTACGCTTTATCCCTGTCAGGTTGACGGCTTTCGGTGCGCCTATCAGGACTATATCGCCACAACCGATGATGGCGATGAAAAACGGTCTATTTTGATGACGCTGCTGGATAATACCCATTTTATCCAGGTGGCGGCGGTTATCGATCAGAAATATGCTGATGAGTATTATGATGAAATCATGGGAATTATGCAGTCTGCAAAGGCTATTAAGGATTAAGTATGTGTTACGTTTTATCAGTACCATTGTTCGCGATTCTATTTTTTATTAATGTACTCAAAGGTGATTATATTCTGTTAAAGCCTTATCCTGATGCAGGAACCCAAAGTGAATACTTAACCTACGTTATTTTTGGTTCATTTATATTCCCTCTCCTCGTTGCCATCATTATATCGGCTTTTAAAAAGCAGAAAGGAAGACGTATGCTGTTTAAGCGGCTTAACTGGACACTCTTTGTGCTCATCATCATCCTTGGGAATAGCCTGCTTATCTAGTCATTACATGGCGGATAGGGCTCTACTTAGCCGCCGATAAACTCTTTTGTTTCATATTTGAGACATACCATCCCCTCCTCTAAAAAATACCAATCGACATTCAATCATTTAATAATATTGCGTTATAGCTCAAGTTTTATGCCTTGACGGCCTACCTTTCACGTGCGATTTTCTTTATATCAAATAATAAACTTAGTTTCATATTTGAAACAAACTCATAAAAAATAATATTCGTTTCACTGGCGAAACGACATCAATTAATTCTCGCTGATTTTATCCGCGGCGGCGAGCTATTGCGTATTGAATATGAAATGAGAGGTGAGCTATGCGTAAACAATTTCTCGCGCTGCTGCTGGGCGCATGTACCGCCGCACCCGCGCTGGCGGAAGGCGGCAAGCCCTTCCCGCACATCGGCTGGCGCAGCGCGGACAGCAGCGCCGGGCTGGATATTGGCGGGGCGTTGCGGGCAAATTATCGCTATGAAGACTGGAAAGGCAGTAATTATCGCAATCCGCCACATCTGCGTTTTGATACATTCCGTATCGACAGCAGCGGTTTTTATAATAACTATTTCTTTGATGCCGGATTCTGGTTCCAGGATCACCATAAATATGCGGTTGACCGCGCCTATGTGGGGTATCGATTTGATCAGAATAATAGTGTACAGCTCGGTATTCCCGGTAAACCTTTTGGCCTGGAGCCGTATCCACAATTTGGCTGGTCATACGGCATTCCCTTTTATTTAGGCTTCGGTGTCAATGCCGGAAGCGGGATAAATTATCAATATCACGATAATAACTGGTCGCTGGATGTGGCTTATTTCCCGTGGATGGAGCCTGAGAACCTGCGCTATGCGCCAGATGTCGGAGATTACGATCGCTTAAAAAACACGAACTACCCCAGCCAACATCAACAGCGTAATGAGAAACGCGATCAGGTGAACGTACGGCTGGCACGGACATTCCACGGCGGGGGATGGAATAATGAGCTGGGCGGCTCGCTGGCGCTGGCGCGATTGCACAATCGCGAGACCGACGATGACGGCACTTTCTGGGCGGCAGGCCTGCACGGAACCGTACAAAACGGGCCGTGGCAGCTCTCCTCGCAGGTGATCCGTTACCAGTACGATCCGAAAAATCCGGCGGGCGTAAGCGACGATACCATTCTGATGGGCGGCAACGGCCTGACGCCGTCGTATTTAATCCCGGCAAAAGCCACTACCGCGTCGCTCAACGTGGCTCGCGATGTGGACGTCAAATGGGGCGCGGTATCAAAGCTGCGGTTCTATAACGATTACAGCGTGTTATGGAAAGACAAAAGCGACTGGAGCGATTCCCAGATGAACACCGTCGGCGTGCAGGTCTTCGCGCTACCCGTCATGTTCTGGGTCGACCTTAGCTGGGCGAAAAACGTTAACCCATGGGGCGGCGCGCTTAACGCCACGGGCTGGACCAGCACGCAGTCGGAAGGCAGCGGAAAATGGTATTTCCGCACCAACGTCAATATCGGCTACTATTTTTGATGACCGATTTCCCGCGCGTTTACGCGCGGGAAGCGCCTGAAAACTATCCAATCGGTGCGGTTTAAGCAAAACAGCAAAATAAGTACTATCTTCCATTCACCCAATCAATATGCAGTGCAATACCCTGCCAATTAATAATTAGCATTATGATTAATTCAGTTTGAATCATTGATTCAGCATCAATGCCTGGAAAAAGAAAGCAAACGTTTGCGTTTAGATCTGGATCACACCCCTTCTGATGAAGATAATCGCAGCCCTGTGCGAAACCGCCCATACATTTTGTGCGTCTATCAGGGGTCTCTCCACCCGCGAGAAGCGCGGCAATGTGGCGGCGGCGCTCGCACACTTTTTTCTTTTTTTATCTCTGTTTACAAGGTATTAGCATGAAGATGTGTCGGGCAGCAGGAGCAGTTAAACCATCACGATTAACCGGTGGTCTCACCGCCCTGGTCACGCTTGCAGCCCTGGCGCTTCCCGCCAGCGCAGAAGCGGCTCTCTCCTTTAAGTCCGACAGCGAATGTTTTGACGCTGACGGTAACGTCAGCAGCCTGAGCGATGTATTCAGTTGCGGTAAAGTTAGCGGCAGCGTTCGATCTCTTTACTACACCACCCACAACGCCTATTTCGCCAAAGGTTTTAACCAGGACACTATCAGCTACGGCGGTTTTCTGAAGTACGAAACCGCGCCGATGTACGGCTTCAACGTGGGCGTCAGCGGCCTGTTCCTGCGCGGTATTAACCATCCGCCGGAAGAGCGCGTGATAAGCGACATCGGCGAAAACCAGACCAATATTGGCGAAGCGTATCTCAACTGGCGCTATGGCGATTTCCGCATCACCGGCGGCAACCAGCGTCTGGACCTGCCATTTGTCGGCGACTACGACTGGCGTATTACTCCGATCCTTTATCAGGCCCTGGATATGCAGTACGGCAGCGGCGACGACTTCCTGCGTGCGACCAAAATCTGGCGTTATAAAGGCTGGGGCAGCGATCAGGTGAAACGCACCACCGCGTATACCGAAGTCACCGAAGAGACCGATGGCATGTGGGCCGTTGGCGCGGGTCGCCACATGATGTGGGATGACAAAAAACTGACCGGCCAGATGTGGTACGAAAGCTACGCGGATTTCTCCAACATCTTCTATACCGAAGGTCATCTCCAGTGGCAGCAGGCGCTGTTCACGCCGGATGTGGCGCTGCAATACATTCGCGGCACCAGCGAAGGTAAAGCGCTGGCGGGCGAAGTGGATAACCGCTCTTACGGCGCGCAACTGTCGCTGAACTTCACGCCAGCGTTCTCCTGGGCGGCGGGTTATGACCATATCGCCTCCAGCGGCAATAGCTACGGCTATGGTTCACTGGTAACGCCATACGCGCATAACAGTTCATCGGGCCCGTATTTCGCGCAGCCGTACTTCACCAGTACCCAGGATCTGGGCAGCGGCGATGCATATGCCACTAACGTGAACTGGAACGCTAACGAGAACCTGACGCTGGGCGCACGCTATTCGTGGATGGACCTGACGCCGACGGTGAATACCGGCAGCCTGCGCCAGTCCGAGTACCTGGTTTACTTTATCTGGAACTTCCAGGGTGCACTGAAAGGCCTGAGCCTGAGCGATTTTGTCGGCGTGCAGACTTCACCGCTGTATGAGAAAGACTTCTGGCAGAACCGTTTAACCTTGCAGTACGATTTCTGACGTTACGCCGGATGCGCTTCGCTTATCCGGCCTACACATTCGGTGATGTAGGCCCGGTAAGCGCAGCGCCACCGGGCATGTTGCGCACCCTGCCGGATGGCGGCGTAAACGCCTTATCCGGCCTACTTTCCCCCAGCATCCGGCTTCTTTCTATATTCCATTTCCGCATCCCTTCCATTGATGAGATTCACTTTACGAATATTCATCATAGGTATAACCTTCCCTTAGCACATTTGTATGACAAATAGATTATCGCTCAGGCGCACAAACGATGAACAAAAAACTAATCATGCCCGATGGCGGCAATCAGTGGTATCGCATCTGCCGTGACTTACTGCAACGCGCAGACATTGAAATCAACGGCAAACGGCCTTTCGACATTCAGGTCAAAAACAAACACTTCTACAAACGCGTTCTTCAGCAAGGCTCTCTCGGCCTGGGCGAGAGCTATATGGATGGTTGGTGGGAGTGCGAACAGCTCGATGAGTTTATCTCTCGCCTGCTGAAAATCGATATTGAATCGCAGATTAAGCACAACCTGAAAGATTTAATGCACGTGGTGAGCGCGAAGATAATCAACCTGCAATCAAAAAAACGGGCGTGGATTGTCGGGAAAGAACACTACGACCTCGGTAACGACCTCTTCACGCTGATGCTCGACCCGTACATGCAGTACTCCTGCGGCTACTGGCGCGACGCCAGCAATCTGCTTGAAGCACAGCAAAACAAGCTGGAGCTTATCTGCCGCAAACTCAATCTGCAAAAAGGCATGACGCTGCTGGATATCGGCTGCGGCTGGGGCGGGCTGGCGGCTTATGCGGCGGAAAACTACGGCGTGAAGGTCACCGGCGTCACCATCTCTGCTGAACAGCAAAAGCTCGCACAGCAGCGCTGCGCCGGGCTGGATGTGGAGATCCTGTTGCAGGACTATCGCGATCTCGACAGCAAATTTGACCGCATTGTCTCGGTGGGGATGTTTGAACATGTCGGGCCGAAAAACTACAAAACCTACTTCACCGTGGCCAATAAAAACCTGGCGGAGGACGGCATATTCCTGCTGCACACCATCGGTTCCAATCAAAGCGACCTCAACGTCGACGCATGGATCGATAAATACATCTTCCCCAACGGTTGCCTGCCGTCGGTATCGCAGCTCTCTTCCGCCTGTGAGCCCTTCTTTGTAATTGAAGACCTGCACAATTTTGGCTCGGACTACGATAAAACCCTGATGGCCTGGGAACAGCGATTCCAGGATTCATGGGGCCAATTAGAAGATGTCTATTCAGCACGTTTTAAACGGATGTTCACCTACTACCTGAAAGCCTGCGCCGGTGCCTTCAGGGCCAGAAATATTCAACTCTGGCAGGTGGTTCTGACGCACGGAGTACCGGGAGGGATTAACGTCCCACGGTAATATGGGGCGCCTCTGCCCCTACACGATGTGAGCAAGGAAAAGAAAAATGGAAAACGAAGCAGTATTAAAACAACAAAAACATGAAGCCCATATGTTGGCGTTTTGCTGGGCGGTTGCCATTGTCGGCTTTGTCTTTATTCTGAGCCTGGCCGTTAAGTTCTGGTAACGCGTTTTGCCGGGCCCGCGCAATGCGAGACCCGGCAGCCTGTGTTATTTCGCTTGCGGATAATCGATATATCCCGCTTTCCCGCCGCCAAAGAACTGCTCTTTCACTGGCTGATTCAGGGGCAGATCGTTCTGTAAACGATACGGCAAATCCGGGTTGGCGATAAATGGGCGACCAAAACCAATCAAATCCGCCCAGCCATTTTGCAGCGCCTCTTCCGCACGCGCTTTGGTGTATTTCCCGGAGTAAATCAGCGTACCGTGGAAAATCAGACGCAGCGCTTCTTTAAAGGCCGCTGGCATCACCGGCGCATCTTCCCAGTCCGCTTCGGCAATATGAATATAGGCAATACCGAGATCGTTCAGCACGCTGGCCGCCGCCAGATAGGTCGCTTCCGGCGTATCGTCGCGGGAACCCATCAGGGTGGTCAATGGCGCAAGGCGAATACCGACGCGTTCTTTGCCAATCGCGTTCGACACGGCAGTAACCACCTCTTTCATAAAGCGCAGGCGGTTTTGCAGTGCGCCGCCGTATTGGTCATCGCGCAGGTTAGCCTGCGAATCAATAAACTGGTTGATGAGGTAACCGTTCGCGCCATGCAGTTCGATACCATCGAAACCCGCGGCAATCGCGTTACGCGCAGCCTGCGCATAGTCATTGACGATAGCGGGGATCTCTTCAGTAGTTAGCGCACGCGGCATCGTATGTTGCAGCATCTCGCCCACACCGCTCTCCGGGCCGCAGCCTTTTACATCCACAAACACCTTCACGCCTTCGGCCTGAATAGCAGAAGAGGAAACCGGTGCGGCGTTGCCCGGCTGAAGCGTGGTATGCGAAACGCGGCCAACGTGCCACAGCTGCGCAAAGATTTTACCGCCCGCCTGATGCACGGCATCGGTGACTTTTTTCCAGCCTGCAATCTGTGATTCGGTGTACATTCCCGGCGTCCAGGCATAGCCCTGGCCCTGCTGGCTGATCTGCGTACCTTCGCTAATGATAAGCCCGGCGCTGGCGCGCTGTGCGTAATATTCCGCCATCATATCGGTGGCGACATCGCCCGCTCCGGCACGTGAGCGGGTCATCGGTGGCATCACAATGCGGTTTTTCAGCGCGACGGCATTCAGTGCATAGTTTTCAAATAACATCATCATCTCCTGGTGAGGGTAATAAACAGGCGGTTCTCATGTTTTTTGGAAAACCGTCTCGCCGCACGCTTATTTGTAGAGTTCAGCGCTCATGGTGACGCGGTTGCCCATGTGGGCGCTGGTGATTTTGTACTGAGAGGCATTCATCTCTTTCGCTTTCTGTGCAATCACCGCTTCAGCAGAATCGAGGGTAGAGGCGGTTGCCGTTACGCTTTGCGCGGATGCGCCAAAAGCCATAACGGAGAGAAGAGAAGCAGCTGCAATCTGAGTGAGGGTTTTCATAATGGGTATCCTGTATTCGGCATAACGTTGCGTTCGGCAACTCGATGGCGACAAGAATACGGCGGGGAGCAGGCGGGATAAACGGTCATTTCGGCAATAGACTATTGCGATTTTGTTCATAAAGCCACTAGATTACCTTTCACCAGCGCAAAGGTATGTTCTGTATGCGTTTTATTCACATTGCCAGGTTATGTAATTAAAGAAAATAACCCGCAATATTGTAACTTTAAAGAATAGGCATATTATTCGCGCTCTTTTCAATAATGCGTAATAAACAAATGAAAAACTTATCTGGCGTCATGCTGCTTGCAGCTTCATTCCTTTTTTCAGCGTTAATTACCCCGGCACATGCGGGTAGCAACGTGCATTTTTCCGGTGAGATTTATGGGGCCTCTGCCGCGTCAACGAGCAAGTGCGTTGACGATGCGATTTACCGCATGCAGGCGCAGCGCTGCGCCGCAGAGGGCGAGGTTCCTGTCGTCTCTACGGTCAGAGACATCACACCGCGTGGTGCTCGCCCGATGCGGGAAGTAGTGATTTACAGCTATTAATTAAGTCGCTGTAAAAATACCACTATTAATAAGAATCAAAGAATAATCGCTTAATTATTTATTCCCTGACGCATTAATGCCAATGCATTGCTAATGATTATTTCTGTCGTCAACGAAGCGAGTCTTTCATCGTTACGCATTCGGGAAAATGGCACTAACACCAGACTTAATAAAGACGTAAACAGTAATTCCGCCGTCAAATGTGGGTTTATTTTCCCTTCCTGCTGCCAGCGTTTCACGGAGGCCAGCGTTTGCTGATAGCGATCCTCGCCAAAACGCACGTTAAGATGCTGGCGCAGCACCGGCATTTCGCCAATCACCTCCTGCATCCATAATGGCGCAAACCACTTATAGCGCGCGGCAAGTTCCGCCAGCGTTTTGACCATCTCGGTCAGCGCGGTAACCGGATCTTCTGGATGCGCGGCAAAAATCGCTGTGATCTCACTTCTCAACGGTAAGAAACGTTCTTCAATCACCACGTCCAGAAGCTGTTCGCGCGAGTTGAAATAGTAATGCAGCATGGCGGGCGTCACGCCTGCCTCGCGGGCAATCGCGTTCAGTGAGGTATGGCCGATGCCCTGCTGCGAAAAGAGCCGCAGCGCGATATCGAGCAGATGCTCGCGGTTATCGCCGCTCGGTTTACCGCCACGTGGGCGACCCGGCTTGCGTGCTTTTAAGCTTTTTCCGTTGTCTTTTTGTGCCGTCATAAATAGGTGATCTCTTGACCGGTGGAGCATCTTCCATAAATATTAATTATACAGTTAATTAATTTCAAGTGAGCCCATTATGGAGTCGGATACGGTGACTCAAAAGCAATCGTCATCACAAGCAGGCGCACCTTCCATTCGCCTGCTGTTCAGCGCCTTACTGCTGGTGATGCTGCTCTCTGCGCTCGATCAGACCATTGTCTCGACCGCGCTGCCAACCATTGTTGGCGAACTGGGCGGGCTGGATAAGCTCTCCTGGGTCGTCACGGCGTATATTCTGACCTCCACAATCGTGGTGCCATTGTACGGGAAATTCGGCGATCTGTTTGGCCGTAAGCGGGTTTTGCAAATCGCTATCGTGCTGTTTTTGTTAGGCTCTGCCCTGTGCGGAGTCGCGCAGAACATGACGCAGCTGGTGCTGATGCGCGCCCTGCAAGGGCTCGGCGGCGGCGGGCTGATGGTGATCAGCATGGCGGCGGTAGCGGATGTCATTCCGCCTGCTGAGCGTGGCCGCTATCAGGGGTTGTTTGGCGGCGTGTTCGGCCTGGCGACGGTGATTGGCCCGCTGATTGGCGGCTTTATCGTTCAGCACGCGTCATGGCGCTGGATTTTCTATATCAACATTCCGTTGGGGCTGTTCGCCCTTTTGGTGATCGGCGCGGTCTTCCATGCCAACACCAAACGTAACCAGCATGAGATAGACTGGCTTGGTGCGATTTATCTGACCATGGCGCTGGTATGCATCATTCTGTTCACCACCGAAGGCGGCACCGTTCGCCCATGGAGCGACCCGCAGCTGTGGTGCATTCTCGCCTTTGGCCTGGTGGGCATTGCCGGGTTTATCTATGAAGAACGGCTGGCGTGGGAGCCTATTATTCCTCTATCGCTGTTCCGCAACCGTAGCTTTCTGCTGTGCAGCATGATTGGCTTTATCATCGGTATGTCGCTATTTGGTTCGGTGACGTTCCTGCCGCTCTATTTGCAGGTGGTCAAAGAGGCGACGCCGACGCAGGCGGGCTTGCAGTTGATTCCGCTGATGGGCGGGCTGCTGCTGACCTCAATCATCAGCGGGCGGATTATCAGCCGCACCGGGAAGTATCGCCTGTTCCCGATTCTCGGCACGCTGCTGGGCACGGTGGGCATGGTGCTGCTGACGCGAATTACGATCACCTCGCCAACCTGGCATCTTTATCTCTTTACCGGCGTGCTGGGAATGGGATTAGGGCTGGTGATGCAGGTTCTGGTGCTGGCGGTGCAGAACACCGTTGCGCCGAATCTCTACGGCGTGGCAACCTCCGGCGTGACGCTGTTCCGCTCGATTGGCGGTTCCATCGGCGTGGCGCTGTTTGGCGCGGTGTTTACCTCCGTGTTGCAATCAAACCTGACGCGTCTGCTGCCGGAAGGCGCAGAGGTGCCGCGCGATATGAATCCAACCACCATCCATCATCTGCCCGATGCGGTGCGCACGGATTATCTGGATGCCTTCGGCTCGGCCATTCACGCGGCCTTTATTATGGCGGCATGCATTATGGTGCTGGCGTTTGTGCTGTCGTGGTTACTGAAGGAAGCGCCGTTGAAAACGCGGCATGAGTAGTAAGCGCCGGATGGCGCTGCGCTTATCCGGCCTACAATGAGCAAACGTCGTAGGCCGGATAAGGCGAAGCCGCCATCCGGCAATAAAATGCACATTATTAAATTCGCTTCATAATAACTTTTTTAATTACATAACCCATATTTTCTCCATTATTTTTATTCCCGCCCTCGTTAATTTCACAAAATCTCCTTTTTTCCTCCATTATTTTTTGTACGAAACAGACAGAAAAAAAACAGCGCCAAAAAATACTTTCCATTGGTCATCATCGACGTATAATGAGCCAAAATGAGAACGATCGTTCTCACTGTTTCAAAACGCGGAGAAATGCATGACCAGCAAACTGGAAGCCCGACAGAAAGCACGACAAGACGACATCATTGCCGCCGCACGCCGCTGCTTTCGCAACAGTGGTTTCCACGCGGCCAGCATGTCGCAAATCGCCGCGGAAGCGAAGCTCAGCGTCGGGCAAATCTACCGCTACTTCGCCAATAAAGACGCCATTATCGAAGAGATGATCCGCCGCATCATCGACTACCGCATCGCCGAGATGGAAGGCAAAACCCAGACAAAACTGATGCCACATCTGCTTGCCTGCCGCTTTACCCTGAGCGAGGATGATGATGCCTTAATGCTCGAGATGTCGGCGGAAGCCACGCGTAACCCGCAGGTGGCCGCCTGGCTGGCGGAGGCCGATGAACGCATGTTCAATAACGCCTGCACCATGTTGCAAAAAGAACACCCTCACCTCAGCCCGGAACGCGTGCGCTGCTGTGTGGAAGTGATCGCGGTCATGATGGAAGGCTCCATCTACCGCCGTTTAACGCCGCAAAAAGTCTCACCCGAGGCGTTAGAAAAAATCTATCAGGAAATTATAAATATGCTTATCACTGCTAAGTAATTTAATCCTGTAAATAACGGGGGAGTTAATTCCCCCTTTTTTGTCATTTCCGGGCGACCGGCGATGCGGATTCGTTCACCCTTAAATCCTCGCAATCTATTTGCGGGGAGGACGTCATTCACCTTGAGAATAAAGATGAAATACATCATAACCACACTTGCCGCATTATTTCTCCTGAGCGGATGCGATAACGCGCAAACATCAGCGCCCCAACGTCCGGAGCAGGAAGTGGGTGTCGTAACATTAAAAAGCCAACCCGTTTCGGTGGTCAGCGAACTGACCGGGCGCACAACCGCGGCGATGAGCGCGGAAGTGCGTCCACAGGTCACCGGCATTATCCAGAAACGGCTTTTTAATGAAGGCGACAACGTCAAAGCTGGGCAGGCGCTGTATCAGATTGAGCCAGACAGCTTCCGCGCGGCCTATAACGAAGCCGCTGCCGCGCTGAAACAGGCTCAGGCGCTGGTCACCGCCGATTGTTCGAAAGCCCAGCGTTACGCGCAACTGGTGAAAGAGAACGGCGTATCACGTCAGGATGCAGACGACGCGGCATCAACCTGTGCGCAGGACAAAGCCAGCGTTGAGTCGAAAAAAGCGGCGCTGGAAAGCGCGCGCATCAACCTGAACTGGACCACCATCACCGCGCCGATTGCCGGGCGCATCGGTATTTCTTCCGTGACGCCTGGCGCGCTGGTTTCCGCCGAGCAGACCACCGCGCTGGCGACCATTCGCGGCCTCGATACCATGTACGTTGACCTCACTCGCTCAAGCGTCGACCTGCTGCGCCTGCGCAAGCAGTCCCTTGCCACCAACAGCGACACTATGAACGTGGCGCTGATTCTGGAAGATGGCTCAACCTATAGTGAGAAAGGCCGCCTGGCGCTCACCGAAGTGGCGGTGGATGAATCGACCGGTTCCGTCACCCTGCGCGCCGTGTTCCCTAACCCGAAACAGCAGCTTCTGCCGGGGATGTTTGTGCGCGCCAAAGTCGATGAAGGCATCATGAACGATGCGATCCTCGCGCCACAGCAGGGCGTCACGCGCGATGCGAAAGGCGTCGCCACGGCGCTGGTGGTCAGCGCGGATAACAAAGTGGAACAGCGTGAGCTGGAAACCGGCGACACCTACGGCGACAAATGGCTGGTGTTAACGGGCCTGAAGGCGGGCGATAAACTGATTGTTGAAGGCTCGGCAAAAGTGGTGGTCGGTCAACAGGTGAAGCCGGTTGAAGTGCAGTCCACCGGAGGAAACGCCTGATGTTTGCCCGTTTCTTCGTACGTCGCCCGGTTTTTGCCTGGGTTATCTCTATTCTGATCATGCTGGCCGGGATGCTGGCGATCAAAACGCTGCCGGTTGCGCAGTACCCGGACGTTGCGCCGCCGTCGATTAAAATCTCTGCCACCTATACCGGGGCATCGGCACAAACGCTGGAAAACAGCGTAACGCAGGTTATCGAACAGCAGCTTACCGGGCTCGATAATCTGCTCTATTTCACCTCCACCAGCAGCTCTGACGGTTCGGTGAGCATTACCGTGACCTTCGAACAAGGTACCGACCCGGATACCGCGCAGGTGCAGGTTCAGAACAAAGTGCAGCAGGCCGAATCGCGCCTGCCAAGCGAAGTTCAGCAGGCCGGCGTGACGGTGGTGAAATCCCAGAGCAACTTCCTGCTCATTATGGGCGTTTACGATAAAACCGATAAAGCCAGCAGCTCGGATATCGCCGACTGGCTGGTGAGTAACATGCAGGACCCGATGGCCCGTCTCGACGGTGTCGGTAGCCTGCAAGTGTTCGGTGCGGAATACGCGATGCGCATCTGGATGGACCCGGCGAAACTGGCGTCCTACTCGCTGATGCCATCGGATGTGCAGACGGCGATTGAAGCGCAGAACGTGCAGGTCTCCGCCGGTAAAATCGGGGCGTTGCCATCGCCAGATACCCAACAGCTGACCGCCACCGTGCGCGCGCAGTCGCGTCTGCAAACGGTCGCTCAGTTCAAAGATATCATCGTCAAAAGCCAGTCTAATGGCGCGGTGGTGCGCATCGGCGACGTGGCGCGCGTGGAGATGGGCAGTGAGGATTACACCGCTATCGCCAAACTGAACGGTCACCCGGCAGCCGGGATGGCGGTGATGCTGGCACCGGGCGCAAACGCCCTGAGCACCGCCACGCTGGTGAAGGACAAAATTAACGAATACAAACGTAATATGCCGCAGGGCTATGACGTCGCGTATCCGAAAGACAGCACCGAATTCATTAAGATTTCCGTTGAAGACGTGGTGCAGACGCTGTTCGAGGCGATTATCCTCGTGGTCTGCGTGATGTATCTGTTCCTGCAAAACATCCGCGCGACGCTGATTCCGGCGCTGGCAGTGCCCGTTGTGCTGCTCGGTACCTTTGGCGTACTGGCGCTGTTCGGCTACTCCATCAACACCTTAACGCTGTTTGCGATGGTGCTCGCTATCGGGCTTCTGGTGGATGACGCCATCGTGGTAGTGGAGAACGTCGAGCGTATTATGCGCGACGAAGGGCTTCCCGCCCGCGAAGCCACGGAAAAATCGATGGGAGAAATCTCCGGGGCGCTGATTGCGATCGCGCTGGTGCTCTCGGCGGTATTCCTGCCAATGGCCTTCTTCGGCGGCTCGACCGGGGTGATTTACCGTCAGTTCTCGGTCACCATTATTTCGGCGATGATGCTCTCAGTGGTGGTGGCGTTGACCTTAACGCCTGCGCTGTGCGGCTCGATTTTGCGCCACACGCCGCCGCATAAAAAAGGCTTCTTCGGCGGGTTTAACCGTTTCTACGGCTCGACCGAACGCAAATACAAACACAAAGTGCTCAACACGCTGGGCCGCTCCGGGCTGGTGATGGTGGTGTATCTGGCGATCTGCGGCGGTATGGCACTGGCGATGTGGAAACTGCCCGGCAGCTTCCTGCCGACTGAGGACCAGGGCGAGATCATGGTGCAGTACACGCTGCCTGCGGGCGCGACCAACTCGCGTACCGCCGAAGTGAGTAAGCAGGTCACCGACTGGTTCCTCAACAACGAAAAAGACAACACCAACGTAATCTTCACCGTGAACGGTTTTAGCTTCAGCGGCAGCGGGCAGAACGCCGGGATGGCCTTCGTTTCGCTGAAAAACTGGTCCGATCGTAAGGGTGCGGAAAATACCGCTCAGGCGATTGCCCTGCGCGCCACCAAAGAGCTCGGTGCCATTCGTGATGCAACGCTGTTCGCGATGACGCCGCCGTCGGTCGATGGTCTCGGTCAGAGCAACGGCTTTACCTTCGAACTGATGGCGAGCGGCGGTACCGATCGTGCTGAACTGCTGAAAATGCGCGATGAGCTGATTGGCAAAGCCAACCAGGACACCACGCTGCACGCCGTTCGCGCTAACGATATGCCGCAAACGCCGCAGTTGCAGGTGGATATCGACAACAACAAAGCGGTGTCGCTGGGCCTGTCTTTAAGCGATGTCACCTCGACGCTTTCCAGCGCCTGGGGCGGCACCTACGTGAACGACTTTATCGACCGTGGGCGCGTGAAAAAGGTCTATATCCAGGGCGATAGCGATTCCCGCTCGGCGCCGTCGGATCTCAGTAAATGGTTTGTGCGCGGCAGCGATGACAGCATGACGCCGTTCTCCGCCTTCGCCACCACCCGCTGGGAATACGGCCCGGAAAGTCTGGTGCGTTACAACGGCGCAGCCGCCTATGAAATTCAGGGTGAAAACGCCACCGGTTCCAGTTCGGGTACCGCGATGACCACCATGGAAACGCTCGCCAACAATCTGCCAGCAGGCTCTACCTGGGCGTGGAGTGGGCTGTCATTGCAGGAAAAACTGGCGAGTGGGCAGGCGCTAAGCCTGTACGCCATCTCCATTCTGGTGGTGTTCCTGTGCCTGGCGGCGCTGTATGAGAGCTGGTCGGTGCCGATTTCGGTCATCATGGTTATCCCGCTCGGCCTGCTGGGTGCGGCGCTGGCGGCATGGATGCGCGGCTTAAGTAACGACGTTTACTTCCAGGTGGCGCTGCTCACCACGATTGGTTTGTCATCGAAGAACGCCATTCTGATTGTTGAATTTGCCGAAGCCGCCGTAGCCGAAGGCTACTCGCTTTCTCGTGCGGCCTTGCGTGCGGCGCAGACCCGTTTACGCCCGATCATCATGACCTCGCTGGCGTTTGTCGCTGGGGTAACGCCGCTGGCAATTGCCACAGGCGCAGGCGCGAACAGCCGCATCGCCATCGGTACCGGGATTATAGGCGGTACGCTGACCGCGACGCTGCTGGCGATTTTCTTTGTTCCATTATTCTTTGTGCTGGTGAAGAGCCTGTTCGCCGGTAAACGCCGTCAGGGGTAAGTTATGTTTCGTCTCTCTGTTTTATTTATTGCCTTCCTGAGCGTCGGCTGTGTGTCACTCGATCCAAACTATCAACGCCCCGACGCGCCCGTCCCGGCAACGCTGCCGGGCGCGCAGGGCCAGGCGACGGCGGTGATCGGTAACTGGCAGCAGGTAGTGAAAGATGCCCGCCTGAACAAAGTGGTGAGCATGGCACTGAACAGCAACCGCGATGTACAAAAAGCGATTGCCGATATCGATGCCGCGCGTGCTCAGTATGGCGAAACGCGCGCCTCGCTGTTCCCGACGGTGGATGCCGAGTTAAGCGGCAGCCGTAGCCGTACGCTGGCGAACGGCGTGGCAACGTCTACGCAGGCGGATGGCGCGGTGTCCAGCTTCGAGCTGGATCTGTTTGGCCGCAACCAGAGCCTTTCCCGCGCCGCGCGGGAAACCTGGCTTGCCAGCGAATACACCGCGCAGAATACGCGTCTGACGATGATTTCCGAACTCACCACCGCGTGGGTAACGCTTGCCGCCGATAACAGTAATCTGGCGCTGGCGCAGCAGACGATGAACAGCGCGGCGGATTCGCTGAAGATAGTGAAACGCCAGATGGAAGTCGGCACTGCCGCCGCGACGGATGTCAGTTCGGCAATGAGCGTGTATCAGCAGGCGCGCGCCAGCGTTGCCAGCTATCAGACGCTGGTGATGCAGGATAAAAACGCCATCAACCTGCTGGCCGGGCAAACGGTGCCCGACTCACTGCTGCCGGGCACGCTGGAAAGTTTAGGCGATAACACCATTACGCTGGTACCGGCGGGCGTCTCCTCCTCGGTGCTGCTCAACCGCCCGGATATTCAGGAAGCGGAGCACAACCTGCTGAGTGCTAACGCCAATATCGGCGCGGCGCGCGCGAACTTCTTCCCGACAATTTCCCTGACCGCCAGCGCGGGAGTGGGAAGTGATTCACTCTCTTCGCTGTTCAGTCATGGTATGAAAGTGTGGTCGTTTGCGCCGTCCATCACCCTGCCGCTGTTTACCGGTGGCAGCAATATGGCGCAGCTTCGCTATGCGGAAGCGGAGAAAAAAGGGCTGATTGCGACCTATGAGAAAACGATTCAGAGCGCGTTTAAGGATGTCGCCGATGCGCTGGCGCGTCGCCAGACGCTGAGTGAAGAGCTGGACGCCCAGCGCCAGTATGTCGCTGCTGAACAGCAGACGCTGGATATCGCGATGAAGCGTTACCAGGCCGGGAGCAGCGATTACCTGACGGTGCTGACCGCCCAGCGTACGTTGTGGTCGGCGCAGCAGTCGTTGATTGCGCTGCAACAGACCGAGCTGGATAACCGCATAACGTTGTGGCAGTCGCTGGGCGGTGGGGCGGCATAGTCCAGGGTGCCTAACTTGCCCGGTGGCGCTGCGCTTACCGGGCCTACATTACCGAACCATAGGCCGGATAAGGCGTTTACGCCGCCATCCGGCAAGGCGCACTACATGCCCGGTGGCGCTGCACTTACCGGGCCTACATTACCGAACCGTAGGCCGGATAAGGCGTTTACGCCGCCATCCGGCAAGGCGCACTACATGCCCGGTGGCGCTGCACTTACCGGGCCTACATTACCGAACCGTAGGCCGGATAAGGCGTTTACGCCGCCATCCGGCAAGGCGCACTACATGCCCGGTGGCGCTGCACTTACCGGGCCTACATTATCGAACCGTAGGCAGGATAAGGCGTTTACGCCGCCATCCGGCAAGGCGCACTACATGCCCGGTGGCGCTGCACTTACCGGGCCTACATTACCGAACCGTAGGCCGGATAAGGCGTTTACGCCGCCATCCGGCAGGGCCGCAACTTGCCGCATTGTTCATTATCGCTATTGAAAAAGGAGCTTCTATGCCGCGCATCGCCCCCTCATGGGTGCTGACGCTGGGCCTGCTGACCGCCATCGGCCCACTCTGTACTGACTTTTACCTTCCCGCGCTGCCGGAAATCACCGACCAGCTTCGTGCGACCGGTACGCAAACGCAGCTTTCTTTAACGGCCGCGTTAATCGGTCTCGGCCTCGGCCAGCTGTTCTTCGGCCCGCTAAGCGACCATATTGGCCGCAAAAAACCGCTGGCGCTGTCGTTGCTGCTGTTTATCTTCTCTTCCGCGATGTGTGCGATGACCCAGGATATTCACCTGCTGATTGGCTGGCGTTTCTTACAGGGTTTCGCCGGCGCGGGCGGTTCCGTGCTGTCGCGATCTATCGCCCGTGACCGCTATCAGGGCGCGATGCTGACGCAATTTTTCGCCCTGCTGATGACCGTCAACGGTATTGCGCCTGTGCTCTCGCCAGTGCTTGGCGGCTATATCATCACCGCTTTCGACTGGCGCACTCTTTTCTGGTGTATGGCGGGGATCGGCGTGCTTTTGTTGGTGTTAAGCCTGGTGGTGCTGCACGAAACGCTGCCCGCGAAAAGCGCCGTCGCCAGCCAGCAAACGCGTAATACGCCGCTGCTGAAAAACCGCCGCTTCCTGCGCTACTGCCTGATTCAGGCCTTTATGATGGCCGGGCTGTTTTCATACATCGGCTCATCCTCGTTCGTGATCCAGAGCGAGTACGGCATGAGCGCCATGCAGTTCAGCCTGCTGTTTGGCCTGAACGGCATTGGCCTGATTATCGCCGCGCTGATTTTCTCGAAGCTTTCTCACCGCGTGGCCGCCGAAGTGCTGTTGCGTCGCGGGTTACTGCTGGCGGTCGCCTGCGCGGGCATCACGCTGCTGCTGGCCTGGCTGCATCTTGCTATTCCGGCGCTGGTTGGCCTGTTCTTTACCGTCTCGTTTATGAGCGGGATCAGCACCGTATCCGGTTCTGAAGCGATGAGCGCGGTCAGCAGCGAGCAGTCTGGTACGGCATCCGCGCTGATGGGTACGCTGATGTTCGTGTGCGGCGGCATCGCCGCGCCGCTGGCCGGGTTAGGCGGCGAAACCATGCTCAAAATGAGTCTCGCCATGGCGATTTCCTACGCCATCGCCCTCTTCTTCTCGCTCTGCAAAGCCCGCTAAAATTCACTGCGGTAATAAAATATTCCAAATTTATTACCGCAGTAAGTCACTACCCATCTGCACCTCCTCTTATTCGCCAGGCTTTAATCGTGATACTCTTCACACGAAAGGAATAAAAAATTCCTTATACTGACCGCCACTGACGAAGACGAGGCCACTATGAGTATCGACCTGAGTAAACTGCTGACCGAGCGCCGCAACGCCAACAGTACCAATATTGACACCCTCTCCACCGAAGAGATGCTGGCGGTGATTAACCGCGAAGATCAGCTGGTTGCTCACGCAATCACGCCTTATCTGCCGCAAATTGCACAACTGGTTGACGCCGTCGCGGCTGCCTTTCAGAAAGGTGGTCGTCTGATTTACAGCGGCGCAGGCACTTCAGGTCGCCTCGGTATTCTTGACGCCAGCGAGTGCCCGCCGACGTTCGGCACCCGCCCGGAACAGGTCGTTGGCCTGATTGCTGGCGGCCATAAAGCGATTCTCAGCGCCGTTGAGAACTCGGAAGATAACGTCGCTCAGGGCGCGGAAGACCTGAAAACGCTGAATTTCTCGGCAAATGATGTGCTGGTCGGTATCGCCGCCAGCGGGCGCACGCCGTACGTGATTGGCGCGATGAACTACGCCAAAAGCGTGGGCGCTCTGGTCGCAACCATTACCTGCAACCCGCACGGTGAAATGGCGCAGCTGGCCGATATCGCCATTACCCCGGTTGTCGGCCCGGAAGTGGTGACCGGCTCAACTCGCCTGAAAGCAGGCACCGCGCAGAAACTGGTGCTGAACATGATTACCACCGGCGCGATGATTCGCAGCGGCAAGGTCTATAGCAACCTGATGGTCGATGTGGAAGCCACTAACGCCAAGCTGATTGAGCGTCAGGTGTCCATCGTGATGGAAGCGACCGAGTGTGACCGCGAAACCGCCGTCAATGCGCTGAACGCCTGTCATCGCCACTGTAAAACCGCCATCGTGATGGTGCTGGCAAACCTCAGCGCTGACGACGCCACCACGCTGCTGGCGGACAACAACGGCTATATCCGCAAGGCGTTACAGCAAGGCTAAACCGTCCTGGAGACAGATTGAATGGCGAAAATAAATAAAGAGATGATAGCCCGTCTCCTCTCCCTGGTGGGGGGAGCCGGAAACGTCGTTCAGGCCGGGAACTGTATGACCCGACTGCGCTTAACCCTGCGTAATGAACAACAGGCCGATATCGCCAACATCCGCCAGGTGGAAGGCGTGCTGGGCGTAGTGGTCAGCGAAGAGCAGTTCCAGATAATCCTCGGCCCCGGCAAAGCGCAGACAGCCGCCGAAATGATGAACGCGCTGCTGGAAGATTCGCCCACGGTCGAACCTTCACTGGCTGACGTCGCCAGCGAAAAGAAAAAAGCGCTGAAAGAGAAACAAACCAGCGGAATCCAGAAGTTTTTGGCGAAGTTCGCCACCATTTTTACCCCGTTAATCCCTGGGTTTATTGCCGTGGGCCTGCTGCTTGGCTTTGCCACGCTGGCGGAACAGATGTTTGTGCTGAAAAGCGCCCATCCTAACGCCACGTTAGTGGAAGTGATCGGCTATATGAAGGTCTTCAGCAAGGGGATGTTCACCTTCCTGAGTATCCTTATTGGCTACAACACGCAAAAGGCGTTCGGCGGTTCGGGCGTGAACGGCGCGATTATCGCCTCGCTGTTTGTGCTGGGCTATAACCCGGAAGCAACGGTTGGGTTTTATTCCGGCATCACGCAGTTCTTCGGTCACGATATCGACCCGCGCGGTAACATCATCGGCGTGCTGATCGCGGCGATTCTGGGCGCATGGGTGGAAAGGCGAGTACGCAGCATCATGCCTGCCAACCTCGATATGATCCTCACCTCCGCCATTACGCTGCTGATTATGGGTGCGGTCACCTTTGTCGTGATTATGCCGCTCGGCGGTTACCTGTTCACCGGCATGTCCTGGCTGTTCCTGCATCTCAACGGCAACCCGTTCGGTTCTGCGGTGCTGGCGGGGCTGTTCCTGTTGGCGGTCATGTTTGGCGTGCATCAGGGGTTCGTGCCGGTCTACTTCGCGCTGATGGATGCACAGGGCTTCAACTCGTTGTTCACCATTTTGTCGATGGCAGGCGCGGGCCAGGTTGGCGCGGCGCTGGCGCTCTACTTCCGCGCGAAGCATGGCGCACTGCTGCGCACGCAGATTAAAGGGGCGATTATTCCCGGCCTGTTGGGCGTCGGCGAACCGCTGATCTACGGTGTCACGCTGCCGCGCATGAAACCGTTTATCACCGCCTGTTTTGGCGGCGCGTGCGGCGGCTTCTTTATCGGCCTGGTGGCGTGGATGGGCCTGCCCGTCGGCCTGAACACCGTTTTCGGCCCGTCGGGCCTGGTGGCGCTGCCGTTAATGACCTCCAACAGCGGTATCTACGCCGGGATGGCGGTTTACGCCGCGGGCCTTGCAGTAGCCTACTTCTGCGGTTTCCTGCTCACCTGGCTATTCGGCAGTAAAAACGTCGATCTCAGTTAATCCCCCGCCTCCGGCCTGTGCTGGGGGCTTCTGGTTCCGCATGCTATGATTCCTGTCTGATAAAAATCAAAAGAGATCACAACAACATGGGTTCCACCAGAAGAGGGATGATGAACGTCCTTATCGCCGCCGTGCTGTGGGGAAGTTCAGGGGTATGCGCGCAGTACATCATGGAACAAAGCCAGATGTCCTCGCAGTTTTTGACCATGACGCGCCTGCTGTTTGCGGGGCTGATTCTGCTGACGCTCTCTTTCGTACACGGCGACCGCATCTTTCGCATTATGAAAAACCGCAAAGACGCGCTCAGTTTGCTGTTCTTTACCCTGGTGGGCGCCCTGACGGTGCAACTGTCGTTTCTGATGACCATCGAGAAATCCAACGCTGCCACCGCGACGGTGCTGCAATTTCTGGCCCCGACGATCATCGTGGCGTGGTTCTCGCTGGTGCGTAAATCTCGCCCCGGCATGCTGGTCTTTGCCGCCATCGGCACCTCATTAATCGGTACGTTTTTGCTGGTCACCCACGGTAACCCCACATCGCTTTCTATCTCCGGCGGCGCGCTGTTCTGGGGGATTGTCTCGGCCTTTACGGCGGCGTTCTACACCACCTATCCGTCACAGCTGATTGCGCGTTACGGCACGCTCCCGATTGTCGGCTGGAGCATGCTCATCGGCGGCGCGGTGCTGCTGCCGTTCTATGCAGGCCAGGGCGAGAGCTTCACGCTTTCCGGCAACGTGGTGCTGGCGTTCTTTTATCTGGTGGTAATTGGCACCTCACTGACCTTCAGCCTGTACCTGAAAGGCGCGCAGATGATTGGCGGCCCGCGCGCCAGTATTTTAAGCTGCGCCGAACCGCTGAGCAGCGCGTTCCTGTCACTGCTGCTGCTCGGTATCACCTTCACTCTGCCGGACTGGCTGGGCACGCTGCTGATCCTCTCCTCGGTTATCCTGATTTCGCTGGATTCCCGCCGTCGCAGTACGCCGGTAGAACGTCACTAAATTGTCCAGAATCGCCCGCTGCACATATAGTTAAAGGGAATGTATTCCCGATAAGGATATGAGTATGAAAATGATTCCGGTGCTGTTTTCTCTGGCGGCCTGTCTGGCTGCTTCCGGCGCGGCGTATGCCGAGTCGCCGATGGAAGGACTTAAGTTCGAGCAGCAAAAGCGGCAGGTGATTGAGGACGTGAAGAAAAACTGCGCCCCGGCGGGCGCGGTGTCGGACGATCAGTTTGCCAATCTGGTGCTGGCGACGGAAGAGAATCGCCTGCGCGTGCGGGAAGCGACGCTGGCGCTGGAACGCAATGATGCGGAACGCTACGCCGCAGCCGTGAAGCAGGTACAGTGTCCGAAAGCGGAGTGATTTCCCGTTAATGATGGCCGGATGCGCATAACGTCATCCGGCAATATGCATTAACTCACTTTCACTTTCGTCGCCACCAGCGTGGCCGTCAGCAGCATCAGGCAGGCGGAAATCGCCAATGGCGACAGCACACCGAAATGGTCCAGCGCAACGCCGCCCAGCGCCGCGCCGCAGGTGTTAGCGAACTGGATCACCGCAACCTGTATCGATCCCGCTTTCTCGGCCTGATCGGAGAGCGAGCGGGTGATCCACGTCGACCAGCCAACCGGCACCATCGCAAACGCGAAGCCCCAGATAATCGCCACCGCAGACGCGACAACAGGCGAGCTTCCCCAGAATATCAGCGCCAGCGCGCTGAGCGTCAGAACAAAGGGCGCGCAGGCCAGCGTGCCTTTTACCGAACGTTTCAAAATGGCAGAAGAGAGCGAGGTGCCGACAAAGCTGGCAATCCCAAAGCTTAGCAGCACCAGCGTCAGGCCATCCACGCTAAAGCCTGCCAGAGTGGTATAAACCGGGCGAATGTACGTGAAGAAAGAGAACTGACCGACGAACACCAAAAAGATGGCACTCATTCCCGCCAGCACGCCGGGGCGCTTCATCAGGCTGAACATGTTCTGCTGCTGATGCGCCGCTTCGCCAGGCAGCGAGGGCAGCGCTTTTATCACCCACACAATACACAGCGCGCCCATCAGCGCCGCGCCGTTAAACACGTTGCGCCAGCCAATGATTCCGCCGAGAAAACTGCCGAGCGGGGCGGCGATCACCAGCGCGATGGAGACGGCACCAAAGATGACTGATAACGCTTTTGGTACTACGCGCATCGGTACCAGCCGAATGGTCAACGACGCCGACATCGCCCAGAACCCACCCAGCGCCAGGCCGAGGCAAGCGCGCCCCAGCAGCAACAGCGCAAAGCTATTGGCGAACGATACCAGCAGGCAGGAGAGCGTGAGCAGCACCGCAAACATCACCACCACGTAGCGGCGATCGGTGCGGCCAATGACGTGAGTGATAAACAGGCTGGAGAACATCGCCACAAACGCGGTCATGGTGACCGACTGCCCCGCCAGGCCTTCAGAGATACCCAGATCCTGCGCCATCGGCGTCAGCAGGCTGACGGGCAAAAACTCAACGGTAATCAGGCAGGCGACGCAAAAGGCCACGGCAAAAACCGCCGACCAGTTCGGTCGGGTTACGGTGTCTTTGGGCTGTGGGGAGGAAAGCGGTTCGGTCATAGGTCACCAGGCGTTAGTTTTTATGCGGGAAAGTCGCGCAGTGTAACATCCTGAGTGTGACGTATTTAACGTTTTGACAACTATTTAGGGGGAGAGAGGGGAAGTCCCCTCAAACATCAATGCAACCAACGTACCCCATCTTCATCATGGAACAGGGCGTTGTAGCGATTCTGAAACGCATTCAATTCGCCCGCATCAGGCTCCAGCTCACGCATAAACCCCAGCGCCAGCCGTACCTGCGCATCGGTAATCGGCGCCGCAAGACGCGATTTTTGCAGCAGGCGATGCCAGCGGTGCATGCTCTCTTCGCTGCTGTCGACGATAAACACCTGCCAAATCAGCAGTACCTGCGCGGCATTTTGTAAATGCGCTTCATTCGGACGCTCAAGATAGTGCAGGTACTCGTTGCCGGGTTCCTTCCCCAGTTGATCGATCATCGATTCTATGGGCATTGGCGTAATGCCCATACGTTCACTCAAACGACGAATCGCCCGGCGCGGGCCGGATGTCATCACCCGGAAACCCACCACAAAAACCACCACCAGTGTCGCCAGCATTATCCAGATCATGCGCCCTCTCAATGTCGTTCAACCCCGACATCATAAAGAGAATTTCAGCGCTGGCGATGGTTTTTTGTGTCTTCAGGCTATCCCTGTTGTTACCGTGAAAGTCCGCGTCTCCTGCGGAGCAACCTGGATAAGCGTGCCGTTACGCTGCGCGGCGAGATGACCTTCCGGTCGGCAGGTGGCAGGTAGCGCAAAGGCCGCGACCTGCTGATCGCCGTTGTACAGGATCCAGCGTGTAACGTAATTCAACTCTGCGCTGGAGAAACGGGTCACATACGTCGTGCCATCCGGGGAAGTCATGCTGAACTCGGGGCGGTCCGTATAGGCATCCAGTTTATCCGCAAAGAAGACAATTTCGGGATCGTAAAACGCCGGTTGATTAAGCGTCGCCAGTGACGCTTCACCCTGCAAAATCCGTTGATTGAACGCCAGCCACTGCTCGGTAGGTAAAACATGCGCAGGTACCGACTCACGCAGTTTCAGGGCTTCATCCGGGATATTCTGGCTGAATGTGGCATCTGGCACATAGGCGTAGTTCATATGGCACATGTACTGTAGCGGCATTACCACTGACGCCAGATTGGTTACTGCCATCTGAATATCAAACAAGGCGCTGGATTTACGCAGTGTCACGGCTGGCTGGGCCTGATAGTGATGGCCAAATCCCATCACGTATTCATAGCAACCCGAGATACGCAATGCATCATCATCGAGTTCCAGCCAAGCTTCGTCCATTGCGGCGCAGGCCATCTCACCATGCAGTGGATGTGTATCTTCCGCTGACGGGCAGCCGTTAGCCAGCAGCCCCGAATGGAATGCGAAACAGCCATAGGTTGCCACCACTTCCGTCGCCGGTTTAGGCTGGCTGAACATATTTCGCATAGTCAGGTCATGACCATCGAACTGCGCATCCCAAATCATCTGCCCCATCCAGGGCAAAATCACCAGATAACCACGGTTATTCTCTATTTTCAGCCCTTCCACGCCGCTGGCGTAACGAAAAGCGGTCGCGGTGAAATCGTCATTTTTTAGTAGCATGCGCGGTTGTTCGGCAAAAAGCTCACGCCATAATGTAATTCGCGTTGTCATCATCGTTGTCCTCAGGAAGCGGTTGCTTCCGCCAGGTTGTTGCGCACTTTGCTTTCACGCCAGAAGTAGATGCCGACGTAAACAAAGCAGAACATAGAAACCAGGAATGAAAGCTGAAGCGAGTGGAACATATCCGCTACATAGCCCTGAATCGCCGGAACGACTGCCGCGCCAACAATCGCCATGACGATCACCGCCCCCGCCATCTCGGTATGCTCGTTATCCACCGTATCCAGCGTGCCGGCATAAATCGTTGCCCAGCAGGGTCCGAAAAGAATGCTGACCAGAACGGCGACATACACGGCACTGAAACTCGGGGCCAGTGCGACATACGCCAGGAACAGCGCACCAATGATGGAGTAAAGAATCAGAACTTTTTCCGGGTTAAATCGCGTCATCAGAATGTTGGCGACAAACTTACCGATAAAGAAGCAGGCAAAGCTGTAAACCATAAAGTTAGAAGCATCGCGCTCGTTGATATCACCCAACTCCAGCGCCAGACGGATGGTGAATGACCATACCGCCACCTGCATGCCGACATACAGGAACTGCGCCACGATGCCACGACGGAAGCGGGCATTACGGGCCAGATAACGTAATGTATCGACCGCAGACGGGCGCTTATGGTTGGCTGTTTGCGCCACTTTACAGGTTGGGAAGCGAGTAAGCAGGAACAGCACCATAACCACTACCAGCACCATAATCATGTACTTATAGGGCTCAAGCGTGTTCTCAAGCATTAACACCTTAAAGTTATGGATCTGTTCGGCATTCATGCCCGCCATCTGTTTTTGCAGGCTATCGCCCTCAGAGAAGACGAGGTATTTGCCCAGCAAAATGCCAGAAGCCGCGCCAATCGGGTAAAACGTCTGGCTGATGTTCAGGCGCAAGGTGGCATACGCTTTTGGGCCGATCATCGAACTGTAGGTGTTCGCAGCAGTTTCCAGGAAGCTCAGACCAATCGCAATCGCAAATATCGCCGCGAGGAACATGGTGTACGTCGCCATGTGAGATGCCGGGAAAAAGAGCGTACAACCCACGATATAGAGCGTTAGACCAATTAAAATCGCCACTTTGTAACTGGTGTTTTTAATCACCAGGGATGCCGGAATCGCAATTAAAAAATAACCACCGTAAAACGCACTCTGCACTAAAGCAGAGGCGAAATTACTGAGTGAGAACACACTTTTAAACTGCGTAATCAAAATATCATTTAATGCGGCTGCGCATCCCCACAGTGGGAATAAACAGGATAACAAAATAAACTGGAACAGAGGGGTCTTATTCAGATACCCATCGGGCATCTGAATGATGTTTTTATCGTTCATAGTGCTACCTTTACAGTGCAGGGTAATTATTCGTTTAAGGTTAAATACTCATTAAATTGTTCAATACTTGGGTAAGATGATTGTGTACCTTTCCCGGTGACGCTGAAGGCGGCAAAGAGAGCGGCTTTTTTCATGGCGGCTTCAACATCACCGCTCTGGACGTAATAGTGAGCAAAGCAGCCAATGAAGGCATCGCCCGCGCCACTGGTATCTACAGCACTTACTCTGAAAGCGGGAACATGAACTTCCTGGTCGCGCGTCATCCACAGCGCGCCCTTTTCGCCCATCGTGACAATAATATTGTTCAGCCCTTTATCAACCAAAGACCGCGCGGCAATACGAATATGATCATACGTATCGACAGGCAGACCTGTTAATATCTCCAGCTCGGTTTCATTTGGCACAAAGAAATCACATTTACAGGCATAGGACATATCGAGTTCACGTAATGCCGGTGCCGGGTTTAATAACACTTCAATACCGTGTTTTTTACCGAATTCAATGGCGTGATAAACCGTCTCCAGTTGTACTTCCAGTTGCAGCACAATGAGCTGGCATTTTTTCAAATCTTCCGCTGCGCGATCGATATCTTCAGGTGAGAGAAACTTGTTCGCGCCTTTAATAATAAGAATACTATTACTTGAATTGGCATTCACAAAAATCGGCGCAACACCACTGCTGGTACAAGGTACTTTTTCTACATATGTCGTATTAATGCCCCAGGACTCAAGGTTACGAATGGTGTTATCCGCAAAAATATCGTCGCCAACTTTGGTTAGCATCAGAACTTTAGAATTGAGCTTGGCCGCTGCCACAGCCTGATTTGCCCCTTTACCGCCACAACCAATCTTAAAGGAAGGCGCTTCCAGCGTTTCCCCTTCTTTAGGCATCTGGTTAGTATAGGTGATGAGATCCACCATGTTAGAGCCGATAACCGCGATATCCATTTTACTACCTCTCAGAAACAATCACACAACAATGATATTAAAATAACATTATCATGTTACTTGAGTATCATTTGTGACTGTGATCGCGATTGCATCATCATTTTATTGATTATTTATTGTACTATCAAGATTAGTTAGCGCCAGATAAAAAGCATGGAAAACGTCACAACATGCTGAAACAGCGCAAGTTAAGTGCAAAATCACGTCGTTTCGCTCTTTTATTTCATCGAGACCAGACGTATAGTGAATCAACTATGTTGATGTTCCAAAACACACAAAAATGTTACGTAAGGAACATATACAACACGCTTTGCGGAGAGAGTGAATGGAAACGAAGCAAAAAGAACGCATTCGACGTTTGATGGAATTATTGAAGAAGACCGACCGAATCCATCTGAAAGACGCGGCGCGAATGCTGGAAGTTTCGGTGATGACCATTCGACGGGATCTCAGCCAGGACGATGAACCTCTCCCTCTGGCACTTCTGGGCGGCTACATCGTGATGGTGAACAAACCCGCCGCACCAGCATCCCCTGCTATTTCGGTGAAAAAAGCACACCATCGTGACGACCTTCCGGTTGCCATATTGGCCGCGGGAATGGTGAATGAAAACGATCTGGTCTTCTTTGATAATGGGTCGGAGATTCCGTTAGTGATCAGTATGATCCCGGACGATATTACTTTCACCGGCATCTGCTACTCACACCGCGTGTTTGTGGCGCTCAATGAAAAACCCAACGCCACGGCAGTGCTTTGTGGCGGCACCTATCGCGCACGAAGCGACGCCTTTTACGATACGAATAACCCTTCGCCTTTAGATGCGCTCAATCCGCGTAAAGTGTTTATCTCAGCAAGCGGCGTGCATGACCATTTTGGCGTCAGTTGGTTTAACCCCGACGATCTCGCCACTAAGCGTAAAGCGATGGAGCGTGGACAACGAAAAATTCTGCTGGCTCGCCATGCCCTTTTTGATGAAGTTGCGCCTGCCAGTCTCTCTCCTTTATCCGCCTTCGATATATTGATAAGCGATCGTCCGTTACCGGCAGATTATGTTACGCACTGCCGGAACGGTTCGGTAAAAGTCATCACGCCAGATTCGGAAGACGAATAACTTACTGAAAAAACACCGCAATCTTATTAAACATCGTCGGGTCAGACTGGTTGCGCTGCACTTTCACCACGTCCTCCAGCTTGTCTATCTGGCTCATCATCTGCTCCAGCCG
The DNA here is from genome assembly GCF_021172065.1 of Pseudocitrobacter corydidari. Lineage (NCBI taxonomy): Bacteria > Pseudomonadati > Pseudomonadota > Gammaproteobacteria > Enterobacterales > Enterobacteriaceae > Pseudocitrobacter > Pseudocitrobacter corydidari. The sequence continues at coordinate 3,799,564 of NZ_CP087880.1, forward strand.
CTGGTCATCGTTGACCAGTAGCCAGATATGGCTTTGATCGCTGTCCTGAATCGGTAGGCAAAGGATGCCTTCGACGTTAAACGCGCGGCGGGCAAACAGGCCGCAGACGTGGGTCATGACGCCGGGGTGGTTGCGAACGGTGAGTTCGAGAATGACGTTATCGTGTGCTGTGTTTTGCATGGCTTATTCCCCCACCATTTCAGTATTGGCCGCACCCGGCGGTACCATCGGATACACTTTTTCCTGCGGGTCGATACGCACGTGGATCAGCGCCGGGCCCGGTCGATTGATAATTGCCTGCAGCGCGCCCTGCGGGTCGGTTTCGCTGTTTAAGTCGCAGGTCGCCAGGCCGAAACCGGCGGCAATTTGCATAAAGTTGATCATGCCCGGATAGGTCGCCGCGAACACGCCCTGTTTGTAGAACAGGCTCTGTTGTTGATGCACCAGGCCCAGCGCTTCGTTATTCATCAGGATGATTTTCACATCCAGCTGATTTTCCGCCGCCGTCGCCATCTCCTGAATATTCATCATCAAACTGCCATCACCCGAGAAGCACAACACTTTGCGATCCGGGTTCGCCAGCGCTGCGCCAACCGCCGCAGGCAAGCCGAAGCCCATTGTGCCAAGGCCGCCGGAGGTCAGCCACTGGCGTGGCCGATTGAGCGGGTACGCCTGGGCAGTCCACATCTGGTGCTGGCCCACGTCGGTGGCGATAATCGCGTCGTCGTTCACGCAGGCGGCAACGGCGTTGATCAGACCATAATGGCTTAATGGGTCCGTTTCCTGAGGGATCGCACACGGGAATTCCTGTTGCAGTTCAGCCACTTTTTCACGCCATGCGTTACGCGGCTGCGCGTCAATCTGCGGTAACAGTTGCGCCAGTACATCATCAACATCCGCCTGAATCGCGACATGTGCCTGCTTAATTTTCCCCAGCTCGGCGCGATCGATATCGACGTGAATGATCTTCGCGTTCGGGCAGAACTCAGCCACTTTACCCGTTGCCCGGTCATCAAAACGCGCCCCTAAAACAACCAGCAAATCAGACTGTTGTAAAATAAAGTTGGTGCTGCGCGCGCCGTGCATCCCCAGCATGCCTAATGACAGCGGATGCGCTTTCGGCAGCATACCTAACGCCATCAGGGTCATGGTGGTCGGTAAATTCGCTTTCTCGGCCAGCTCGCGCACCCGTTCAGGCGCGTTAATCACCCCGCCCCCCAAATACAGTACCGGGCGCTGCGCGGCGTTGATCATCGCGGCGGCTTCACGCACGCTCTCAGCGCTGAATTCAGGCGTTGGCGCACGGTCGCCGGGTTGCGGCAGTTCACTCAGTTCGATTTCAGCGGTCTGCACATCCTTAGGAATGTCTATCCACACCGGGCCCGGACGGCCAGACTGCGCAATGCGGAAAGCATCAGCGATAACCTGCGGTAATTCCTTAATGTTGCGGACTAAATAGTTGTGTTTGGTGATGGGGATAGAGATGCCGTAGGTATCGACTTCCTGGAACGCGTCGGTGCCGATTAACGAGGAGGCCACCTGGCCGGTGATACACACTAACGGAATCGAGTCGAGACGCGCGTCGGCGATGGCGGTCACCAGGTTGGTGGCACCGGGGCCGCTACAGGCCATACATACCGCCGGTTTCCCCGCCGTACGCGCCATGCCCTGCGCGATAAACCCGGCGCCCTGCTCGTGACGCGCCAGAATATGACGTATCTGTTTGCTTTGGCTTAATGCATCGTACAGCGGCAGCACGGTGCCACCGGGAATGCCGGTGACCATGGTGATCCCCTGACGCTCCAGTAAATGAACGATCAGTTCTGCGCCGGTAAAGCGTCTGGTCTGTGATGTTGTGCCCGAACTTGCCATGCTCCAGTCCTTTTATTCTGAGCCGACTTTCCGGGGAGGGTCCTTAAACGAAAAACCCCGCCCGGTTTGCGCCGGCGGGGTTTTGGAATCGTGTGTTGTTCCGGACCCTACGGCGCATTGCCGACGACCACCACCACACGCACGACGACCACCGCGGCTGGTAGCGCGGTTTTTAGTAGGGTCGACGTCATCATGGAAGGAGTCATTAGGGACCTGTTTATCAATTCATCAAGTGAATTTATACAAACACAGGTTTTGGATGCTGGCAACGGAAAAAAATTCATCTGCGTAAAAATGTTTGCGCGATCACACTCCAGAGCCACGCTAAGACTGGCAAGATTAGTTGCCGTCACCGTCTATAAATCCTGCCTGGTTGCTACAAATCATTCACATATCTGATGGTTAAATTGTCATCTTGATATGGTAGATTCCACCCGCATTTAGGGTAATAAGCAGCAGCTTATTCTTACATTTTCTTTTTTTATAAAATATCAGAGAAATGAAAAGCCAAAGAAACGTCACTATCTTATTGATGCTGGTGTTGCTGGTTGCCGTCGGACAGATGGCGCAAACCATATATATTCCTGCAATTGCTGATATGGCACGCGATCTCAACGTTCGCGAGGGCGCGGTGCAAAGCGTCATGGCCGCCTATCTGCTGACCTATGGCGTTTCGCAACTGTTCTATGGCCCGCTTTCTGACCGCGTAGGTCGCCGCCCGGTGATCCTCGTCGGGATGTCGATTTTTATGCTGGCGACGGTTATCGCCATTTCCACCAGCGACCTGACGGTGCTGATTGCCGCCAGCGCGTTACAGGGTATGGGCACCGGCGTGGGCGGCGTGATGGCGCGTACTCTGCCGCGTGACCTGTATGAAGGCAGCCAGCTTCGCCACGCTAACAGCCTGTTGAATATGGGAATTCTGGTAAGCCCACTGCTCGCACCGCTGATTGGCGGGCTGCTTGATACCGCCTGGAACTGGCGTGCGTGCTACGGCTTCCTGCTGACCCTGTGCGTGATTGTCACCTTCAGCATGGCACGCTGGATGCCAGAAACGCGCCCGACCGGCGCGCCGAAAACGCGGCTTATCAGCAACTATAAAACGCTATTTGGCAGCAGCGCGTTCAACTGCTATCTGCTGATGCTGATTGGTGGGCTGGCGGGCATTGCGGTGTTTGAAGCCTGCTCCGGCGTGCTGATGGGCGCGGTGCTTGGCCTGAACAGCATGGTGGTGAGCATTCTGTTTATTCTGCCGATCCCGGCGGCATTCTTTGGCGCATGGTTCGCCGGGCGTCCGAACAAACGTTTCTCTACGCTGATGTGGCAGTCGGTGATGAGCTGCCTGGTCGCCGGGCTGATGATGTGGATTCCAGGGCTGTTTGGCGTGATGACTGTCTGGACGCTGCTGGTACCCGCTGCACTGTTCTTCTTCGGCGCGGGGATGCTTTTCCCGCTGGCGACCAGCGGTGCAATGGAGCCCTTCCCGTTCCTCGCCGGTACCGCGGGCGCGCTGGTCGGTGGCTTGCAGAACATTGGTTCCGGCGTGCTGGCATGGCTTTCAGCCATGATGCCGCAAACCGGTCAGGCCAGCCTCGGCCTGCTGATGACGCTGATGGGCCTGCTGATTTTCCTTTGCTGGCTGCCGCTGGCTTCGCGCTTTCATCAGCATCAGCAGCCGGTGTAAGCGCCTCGGTAAGTAACCTGCTATAACGCCGCGCCGGTGTACATTGCCGGATGGCGGCGTAAACGCCTTATCCAGCCTACGCCCCCACAAGAAACACTATGAACGCGTCAATTGCGCATTTATCACTTGTCATGAACAGCCCGTTTTCTGTTGAATAGAACGAAATACCCTAACATGAGATCGGCTGATGCAAACGGCGACTTTACTTACTCGACACCCTCTGGTCGCGGACCTGGTCGCGCTCAAAGAGACCACCTGGTTTAACCCCGGCACCACCTCTCTTGCGGAAGGTTTACCCTATGTTGGCCTGACGGAACAAGACGTTAAAGCCGCACACAACCGTCTGACGCGTTTTGCGCCGTACCTGGCAAAAGCGTTTCCAGAAACGGCCACAACCGGCGGAATTATTGAATCTGACGTGGTGGCGATCCCGGCCATGCAGCAGCGGCTGGAAAAGCAGTTCGCCCAGAAAATTAGCGGTGAACTCCTGCTCAAGAAAGACAGCCATCTGCCGATTTCAGGCTCGATTAAAGCCCGTGGCGGCATCTATGAAGTGCTGACCCACGCCGAGAAACTGGCGCTGGAAGCGGGCTTGCTGAGCACTGAAGACGACTACAGCGTGCTGCTTTCCCCTGAATTTAAACAGTTCTTCAGCCAGTACAGCATCGCGGTGGGTTCAACCGGGAACCTGGGCTTGTCGATTGGCATTATGAGCGCCTGCATCGGCTTTAAGGTTACCGTGCATATGTCCGCTGACGCCCGCGCCTGGAAAAAAGCGAAGCTGCGCAGCCACGGCGTGACGGTGGTCGAGTACGAAGAAGATTATGGCGTGGCGGTCGAACAGGGGCGCAAAGCGGCGGAGTCTGACCCGAACTGCTTCTTTATCGACGATGAAAACTCCCGCACGCTGTTCCTCGGCTATGCCGTCGCCGGGCAGCGCCTGAAAGCGCAGTTTGCCCAGCAAGGTCGTGTGGTCGATGCCGATCATCCGCTGTTTGTTTATCTGCCGTGCGGCGTGGGCGGCGGCCCTGGCGGCGTGGCGTTTGGCCTGAAGCTGGCTTTTGGCGATAACGTTCACTGCTTCTTTGCAGAGCCAACTCACTCGCCGTGCATGCTGCTGGGCGTGTACACCGGCCTGCACGATGCGCTTTCCGTTCAGGATATCGGCATTGATAACCTGACGGCGGCTGACGGGCTGGCGGTAGGCCGCGCATCCGGCTTTGTAGGCCGCGCGATGGAACGCCTGCTCGACGGGCTTTATACGCTCGACGATCAAACGATGTATGACATGTTGGGCTGGCTGGCTCAGGAAGAAAATATTCGCCTGGAGCCTTCAGCGCTGGCAGGTATGGCCGGGCCGCAGCGCGTTTGCGCGTCTACCGCGTATCAGCAAATGCACGGTTTCAGCGCCGAACAGCTTAACCACGCCACCCATTTAGTGTGGGCGACGGGCGGCGGCATGGTGCCGGAAGAAGAGATGGCGCAATATCTGGCGAAAGGGCGTTAACGGCACTGATTCGGTGATATACCAAACTGGCGACGAAAAGCGCGAGAAAAGTAGCTAACGTCGCCAAAGCCACAGCGAACGGCAATATCGCTCACCGAATCGGTGGTAAAACGTAGCAGATAACGAGACTGCAATAAACGGACACGGGCGAGATATTGCTGCGGCGAGACGCCCGTGTATTTACTGAACCTACGCTGCAACGTCCGCTTTGCCATGCCAAATTCCCGGCATATGGCTCGAGGTCTCGCGGCTCCCGCCACTGGCCGTTGAGACGAATCAAAATCTGACTGATGCTTTTCTCCGGGTGCCAGAAGTGGAACACCACGCTTTCCAGTGGGTGGAGAAAATGGGTATCACGCGGCAATACGAGTGGCATAGGTTTACCTGCTTTTATCTTTCGGCTCTATGTCATACATACCCTAAATTAGCTGACAAAACCTTCATCTGGTTGTCATGTTTTGTACCTTTAGAGTCAAAATGTATAAACTCATACAACAAAATTATAAATAACAATATTTTCATTTATAAGTAACTCTATAAAAACCATAAACATATAAATTTATATTGTATGATTTGAATTGATATTTCAAATTTATATACGATCTCCTTGCAATATTAAATATTATTAATTAAACAAGTGAGATCATATGAACAAACAAATTCAAACCAATGTTATTGTTAATCCTTACCAGCAAAACCTACTCTCTGCTCATGTAGTGATCACTGCAGATAACGCCATGAAATATCGATATACTGTCGCGGGGAGAACCATTGACTGCGCATTTATCTATGAAAACAATGAATATATTTTAAACCCCACCATACCTGTCATTGGTTTATATGCCAATCAAGAAAATAACATCACTATTGAATGTCTGTTCGATGATGGTTCGGCTCAGACAGTCGATGTCATTGCAGATACAACGGGGCAAGATTACGGAGTAACACCTTTAACGGTAGATTTCATTATCAACGACGAGAAAATTGCCCGAGACACTCTTTATCAGGGGTGGATGGTAACCTGTTATTATACCGCTTATGATAAAAATGGTGATTTACGCATGGCGTTTTCTAATGTTTGGGATAACAATAATTTGAAAAGTGATGGTACCTCTGTCTATCCTGGCTTCAATGTTTTCAACACCAGTGGCGAAACATACGCTCAAACCCTACAACAGATGAATTTACTGGGTGAAACACGTCAAAGCTATCAGGCCCCTAACGCTTGTGGTTTTCATCATGATATTACATTTGGGCCAGACGGTAATATGTACTGTCTGATAACGCTTTTGGAAAACCCAACCACCGAACAACGGCAACAAGCATCCATCTTTAAATTTAATGTTACCACTGGAGACGTATTGTGGTCACGAGATTACTCAGCATTCTTTGATAATCAGGATGTCTGTATTGATGCACAACCCAATGATATCCATTTCAACTCACTAGAATACAGTAGCCAAGCCAATCAACTTATTTTAAATAACCGTTCTACAAGTACTATTTACGGTATTAATATCGAAAGCGGTGATATCGAATGGACGATTGATAACCCGGCATATTCCCTGGTTGCTGAATCAGTCAATTTACAACCATTAAATCCAGAAAACTTCATTTATCCTAATGGGGAGCATTCCGTTTTTCCAACAACTAATCCTAAGTATGCAGAATATATCGCGGATAACAGGCTGGCACTCACGCTCTTTAACAACAAGGCAGCTCTTTTCGACGATGGTAGTGAAAACGATAAAAAGATGGAGGATCCTATCCCTAATGAATACTATGAAGCGCCTTTTGACTCACAGTGCATGGTATACGGTATCGACCTAACAGAGAAAACCGTTGAATTATTAGATACTTTTGATATTCCAGGTCAACGAAGCAACATCACTTCAGAAATTCATGAGGCTGGTGACTATTACAGCATCATGTATGGTGTTGACAGTAATTTCTTTATTATTGATACCGATAATAATATTGGCGTTGAATGCTATGGTGTCTATCCTGCGCTAACCTATCGAGGCCGGCTATTCTCTTACGATGAACTTCGTAATCTTATTTAAATACGGCTGCGCCGGACGCTTTGTCCGGCCTTCTTCTCTTTATGATTTTCGATAATCAATTTATGATTATTTCCATTCGTGATCGATGTCTTATACATCAACAATAATAGATAATAATTTCGAGTTCATATCAGATAAATCAGGAGAGAACATGAAAGCCATAATGGTTATGTATGATTCACTAAATAGACATTGTCTTAGCCCATATAATTCAAGCTGGACGCAAACGCCGAATTTTAGCCGGCTAGCAAAAAACAGTATGGTTTTTGATAAGAGTTATGTGGGCAGTCTTCCCTGCATGCCTGCCCGTCGTGAATTACATACTGGACGCTATAATTTTCTCCATAGAAGCTGGGGGCCGCTTGAACCTTTTGATGACTCTTGCTTTGAAATTATGAAAAATAATGGCGTACACAGCCATTTAATTAGCGATCATTACCATTACTGGGAGGACGGTGGTTGTACCTACCATAACCGCTACGCCTCATGGGAAATCGTTCGCGGGCAAGAAGGTGACCATTGGGAACCAGACATTAAAAAAAGAGAATTTCCTGCTCATCTCGGCCAAATGATGTCTCAGGATCAGGCCAACAGAGAAAAAATATTAAAGCATGATAAATTTCCAATCGAGAAAACATTTGATCTTGGCCTCGAATTTATAGAGAAATTTCATACGGAGGATAACTGGTTCTTACAAATCGAAACGTTTGATCCCCATGAGCCTTTTTTTCACCGTCGCCTGAAAGAGAAAAAATCGGGTCCTGATTTTGATTGGCCAAATTACGCCCAGGTTTCTGCTGAAGAACGTCCGTGGGTAGATAATCTCCGCGAAGAGTACAGTGGCTTACTGGATATGTGCGATGTGGGGATTGGCCGTGTACTCGATATGATGGATAAGTATAACCTGTGGGAAGATACTCTGTTGATCATTAATACCGATCACGGTTATTTACTTGGCGAACATGATTGGTGGGCTAAAGCAAACGACGCAAACTTCTATGAGGAAGTTTCCCACACTCCTTTATTTATTTATGACCCACGAAGCAAAAAAACTGGTAGGTGTAATCAATTAGTCCAGACTATAGATTTAGCCCCTACCTTACTGGACTTTTTCAAGTTGGAAATTCCTAAGGACATGCAAGGCAAGCCCTTAAAAGAAACAATCGCCAACGATCAACCCGTCCGCGATATCGCACTTTTTGGCGTTTATGGTGCTCAGGTGAGTTGTACAGACGGTACCTGGGTTTATACACATGCCCCAACAAAAGCAAATCGACCACTCAATCACTATACATTGCTGCCAACTCACATGCGTCACCCCTTTACACCAGAGGAACTCCAAAAAACAGAACTGGTGGAATCTTTCAGCTTTACTAAAGGTTGCCGACTCATGAAGATTGCCGATATCGGTCTTGGCATGGTTCCGCTTGAGCACAACTGGCAAAGCGTTTTGTTCAATGTCACCGACGATCCACGCCAGGCAATACCTCAGCACAATCCGGAAGTTGTCTCACGGTTGAAAAAAGAAATAGCCCGACTGATGATCGAAAATGATGCTCCGGAAGAGCAATTCGAACGACTGGCGCTCGAAAAACCGTCCCAGAGCTAGTGCCTTCAACTCTGCTGTAGCATCACCATTAGCTCAACGGGGGAGCGGTGATGCTTCAGCAAATCACGCATGGTTTTCATATGTGGCTCGGTATAGGTGAAGAATTGGCGATAACCGTCACATAGCGTACTTTTCCCTTGCTGTAGACGATGTTTAGGACAGTCGCCCTGACAAAGACGCAACACTGGACACTGGCGGCACGAAGGTGAAAGCGATTGTTGCTTGTTATCACCAAATGCAATGGCCTCCGGAAGTGCATTGAGCGTCTTCAGCGGTTGCTGATGAATATTTCCCAACCGATACGCCGGATAAACATAATGATCGCATTGGTAAATATCACCGTTCGACTCCAGTGCAAAAGCGTGACCACAACGCTCGCTCTGAGCACACATTTGTGAAGGGTATCCACACCATATCCCTAACGTGGAATCAAAGAGTTGCACATAAACGCGGCCAATATCTTCTCGTACCCACACTGAAAAAACTCGGGTGAGGAACTCTCCCCAGCGCTGGCCTGTAACCGATTCAATGCTCAAATTGCCATTTTCATCCTGCTCGACCAGCGGAATAAACTGAATAAATGGTGTACCGAGCGCACGTAAGTAACGATAAAGCGCCTGAGGATGCTGGCTATTAAGACTATTTACCACCACTAAAAGATTGAACTCAACGCGGTGTGCGACCAAAAGGTTAATCGCGTCGACAACCCTATGATGAGTGGGTTTCCCGCTATTACTGACGCGAAAAGCATCATGTAGAGGCGCAGGGCCATCGATGGAGATCCCAACTAACCAGTTCTGCTCACGGAAAAAGCGGCACCACTCGTCGTTGAGGAGGATCCCGTTTGTCTGGAAGGCATTAGTAATTCGTTTGCCATTTGCGTAGCGCTGCTGAAGCGCGGCAACACGTTTAAAATAATCAAGCCCGCAGAGCGTAGGCTCGCCACCCTGCCAGGCAAACAGCACCTCATCGCCCGGCTGCGCGTCGATATGTTGACGAATAAACGCATCAAGCGTTTCGTCTTCCATTACCCGCTGTTGCGGTTTTTCAATATAGAAGCAGTATCTGCAACGCAGATTACAGCGAGAACTGGCCGGTTTGACCATGACCTGGCAGCCTGTCATAGATAGTCCTTTATCAATAACCCTACCTGACGCAGATGCGTTACCGCAAACAACAACGCCAGTGATAGAACCGCGAGCGCGATAAAAAACTTATCGCGCACCACGCGAGGTTGCGCAAAATCATTTTGTGCAACGTCCATAATGATGCGATTTCGAGTATATCGCCAAAGCACTAATGCCGCTATGGCCAGTACGCCAAGTGAGATCCAGAACAAACTTCCTGCCTGATGCCAGTTGTGTTTAATCGCCAGCATCATTAGCGCCGCGTAACCTAAAAGGGTGCGAAACCAGGCAAGCGAGGTACGTTCAGGCTGCAGGCCGGGGTCACTTTCCCGACGAGCTTTGCGACTAGCCGGCATAGAGAACCAGACCCATCACGATGGCTGCGACAACCATTAAAATCACGCTGATAATCAATAGACTGCGGGTATAGTGTAAATCTTCCTTGAGTCGCATCGCTTTCTCATTGCGTAACCAGCGCAAATAACCGTAAATCGCCAGCCCGCCAGCAAAAAGACACAGCAGAAGTGCCAATAGCTCACGGATGATCGGCGTAGCGAAATCGGGCGCCAGTTGATCAAGACCGACGCCAGCAGCCAGAAAGCCTAACGCCGTTCGGATCCACGCCAGAAAAGTGCGCTCATTTGCCAGTGAGAAGCGATAGTCTGGCGCTTCTCCGAGGCGGGAAATTTTCATGACGTCTCCTTTTGTCCCGTTAATCCGCGTTAACATTACTGGAAAAATTATCGCATCACACGGCTTAACTTCGCATTTATACGCTCCATTTCATGCGAGTCCAGCTTATAGAACATCTTCGCGATCGCTGCACAAAGAAAATAGCAAATGCCTGGTGCCACGGTGAACAAAAGCGTGATTGTGGTAATGGTGGAGCTTGACTGCGCAGTCGCTCCAGCCTGATACCCACCCGCGGCGAGCATCCAACCGATAATTGCTCCCCCAACCGCTAATCCCATTTTTAGGACAAACAATGTACCTGCGAAACTGATTCCCGTTAAACGCTTACCGTTGCTTGCCTCACCATAGTCGACCGTATCAGCCATCATTACCCATTTAATCGGCGTCATCACCTGATGTAATACTCCAATGATAAACATCAGGCAGAACATAATCGTTACGGTATCCATAGGAACGAAGAACATTGCAAAACTCAACACGGTGAGTATCAAATTGCAGCTAATAAACACTTTAACTTTACAGAAATGGCTACTTAGTGGTTTCGCTATCGCGCTACCCAAAATATTACCCACACAGTAAGTCGTTAGAAAAATGGAAAAAAGTTTCGGTGACTCCATAATCCAGGTAACGTAATACATCATCACCCCGCCGCGAACAGAGGTTCCGATAATCGTAAAGACCGTTAAAAAACCAACGACACGCCACTGATCGTTTTGCCAGATGTCTTTCAGATCGGTGAGCATTCCTTTGAATCCGGAACTATTTTGTGGCGCTATTACACGTTCTTTTGTCGTAAAGAAACAGATATAAAACATGATCGTGGCCAGTACAGCCAGAATTGCAATGCTTGCCTGGAAACCAAAAGCCTTATCTTCACCGCCAATCCATTCCACCATCTTCATCATCAGCGCTGTTGAAAGCATGCCCCCGGCGGTCGCCAGAACGAAACGCCAGGATTGCATAGAAATGCGTTGTTGTGGATCGCTGGTAATAACGGCTCCCAGCGCACAATAGGGAATATTAACAATGGTATAGAGCAAAGTAAGCGCGATGTAAGTCACCGTTGCATATATCATTTTCCCGGTGAGAGAGAGTTCTGGAACAGTGTATGTAAAGTAACAACTAATGCCGAAGGGGATCGCGGCCCACAAAATCCATGGTCTGAATTTTCCCCAGCGAGTACGGGTGCGGTCAGCCAAAAGCCCCATACACGGATCGGATATCGCATCAAGAATTCGGGTAATCAGAAACATGCTACCTACAAATGCAGCGGGTAATCCCGCAATGTCGGTATAAAAAAACATGAGATAGAGCATGACATTGTCAAAAACAATATGGCTGGCTGCATCCCCCAAACCATATCCAATTTTTTCTTTCAAAGAGAGAATCTGGCTACTCATATCTGTCTCCATCGTAATAATCAATAATGGGACATAGTAGAAAGGATATTTTTTATTGCGATATTATGTTTTCTTGCTTTTTGATTATGTTAATTTTTATTTGTGAAGTTTATCGCACATACCTACATTCAGAATTTATATATATCTCACACCATTTCCTAATCATGCAAACATCACTGACAATGTTCATTCCATTTTTAAATAACAATTTAACGTGAACCAGTAACATAACTCACCTGTGATTATAAACCCCGAATTCAATGCTTACTGTTTATATAAAGAGTGCGTATCTCCGATATCCCATAAGAAAAATAAATATAATCAATAGCAAAATAATAAAACATTACCAACATATATTAAAACTGGCAGCCTGTCTCGCAAGCTGCCAGCAACATCATCAATTCAATTCCGGCCAATAATCCTTATTCGCCTCAACCAAATCATCAAGAATCGCCTTCGCCACCGATGCGCTCGGCACCGTTTTCGACAGCGTGATCGCCTGCCACAGTTTCTGGTATGAACGCTCTTCCCACGCATCTACCACCAGTTTTTCGACCATTACCTGCTGGCCCATCATCCCTTTCTGGAAGTGCGGGATTTCACCAACCGTCAGCGGCTCTGGCCCGTTGTGGCCCACCAGGCACGGAATCTCAACCATCGCATCGGCATCAAAGTTAGGAATGGCGCCATTGTTCGGCACAATCAACAGCATGCGCTCCTGGGTATTGAAGGCAATCGCCGCCGCCAGATCGACGATGTAAGACGCATGTTCATCGATTTCCAACTCCCCTGCGGATGAGTTCCCCGCTTCAATAATCGCCCGGCAGGCGCTGAAGACGTGTTTTTCGCGGTGATCCATCACCTCATTAGCGCGCGTGCGTTCCGGGTTGGAGTGCGCCACCACGTAGTCCGGGAACAGGTAATATTTCAGGTACGTGTTGGGTAGGGTTTGCGGATCGAGGGCCTGCACATCTTTCGCCTTGGCAAAGGTATCGTTCCAGCTGGCTTCCGTATGTGGGTCCTTAGAAGGCGGAACATAGCCGTGTTTTGCCACATATTCGCGTAACTTCGGCATCAGATCGTTACCTTGCAGATCTTCAATGGAAGTCCACCAGCCGAAGTGGTTCAGGCCGTAGTAGCGCACGCGCATCTGTTTGCGGTCTTGCAGGCCCACAATTTGCGCCATACGTCCTTCAATGCCGATCGGCATATCGCAGATGTTGAGGATTTTCGCATTCGGGCGCAGACGGCGGGTCGCTTCCGCCACAATCGCCGCCGGGTTGGAATAGTTCAGCATCCAGGCGTTTGGTGAGTATTTTTCCATATAATCCACCAGCTCCAGCACACCGCCAATGGAGCGCATGCCGTAGGCAATCCCGCCTGGCCCGCAGGTTTCCTGGCCCAGTACGCCGTGGCGCAGCGGAATTTTTTCATCTTTTTCACGCATCGGATATTTACCAACGCGGATGTGCGCCATCACAAAATCGACATCGGTAAAGGCCGCTTCTGGGTCGGTGGTGTAGCTGAATTCGATATCCGGCGCCTGCTCTTTGAGAACGATTTTACAGGCCTCGGCGATCACTTCCTGACGCGCTCCGTCGTTGTCATAAAATTTCAGTGAACGCAGAGGGAAACGATCCTGGTTTGCCAGCAACATCAGGACGATACCGGGAGTAAATGTGCTGCCGCCGCCTGCGATAACAACTGAGAATTTTTTCATGATACTGCCTCCGTCATGGTGGTTTGTTCGGTCGGGAAAGATTCTTTCATTAGGGTTTCAAGCTGGTCGCGAACCTGAGGAACATGCAGGCCGACAATCACCTGAATTCCGTTGCCACGGCGTACGACGCCGTGTGCGCCCAGCGCTTTAAAGACTTCGTCACTTTGCGTATGCGCCATGTCTTTCAGGGCAATGCGCAGTCGGGTGGCGCAGTTATTGATACTTTCGATATTTGCCGCGCCGCCCAACGCTTGCAGGAATCCGGCGGCCTGGCCCAGTTTGGTATCCGGTGCGCCTGCGGCGCTGGTTTTGCCGCGTGCGGCCTGGTAATCGGCTTTGCTGTAGAGTTTGATTTCACTTTCTTCGCGACCTGGCGTTTTCAGGTTGAAGCGCAGAATCAGGGTGCGGAAGATGACGAAGTAGAGCGCGGTAAAGCACACGCCAACGCCAATCTGGATAAACATCATCGACGCGTGGTTGTGGAACATCGGTATCCAGTTTTGCGGCAGGAACTGATCCAAAAGGCCACCGCCGAAGTTGCCCACCACCCCGCACATGTACATCACCGTCGCCATCGTCGCGGCCAGTACGGCGTGTACGGCGAACAGAAGCGGCGAGATAAACAGGAAGGTGAACTCCAGCGGTTCGGTGATACCCACCAGCATCGCCGTCAGCGTGGCGGGAATCAGCAAACCGGCGACTTTGACGCGGTTTTCCGGCGCGGCGGTGAAGTAGAGCGCCAGCGCAATGCCAACGGAGCCAAAGACCTTCGAGTTGCCGTGCAGGGCGAAACCACCTTCCGGGAACAGTGCTTTCAGCGGTTCGGTGCTCTGGCTGAATTCCTGTAAATGCTGCGCCCAGTAAACCTGAATACCGCTTTCAACCACCGCCGGGCCAAAGATGAACGGGCCATAGACGAAGTGGTGTAACCCGGTCGGAATCAAAATACGTTCCAGGAAGATATAAACCCATACACCCAGCGCCCCGGCAGAGCGTAAAAACGCCTGCAGTGATTCAATGCCTAATTGCACTTTGGGCCAGCCAAGCAGGGTTAACCAGGCGCAGGGGATCATCGCCAGGAAAGCGACAATCACTACAAACGATGTTCCCTGGAAAATACCGAGAAATACCGGCAGGGGTTTATCAAAATAACGGTTATGCAGCGCAGTAACGATACCGGAAATAACGATCGCGCCAATAATACTGGTGTCGAGCGTTTTTATTCCGGCGATCATCGTCAGGCCACTACCGGCAGTAGGATCGACGGAAAAATCGACGCCAAAAAAGTGGCCCCAGGTCATTCCCATCGCGTTAATAAAGTAGTTCCAGGTGAGGAAACTCACCAGCACCGCCAGACAGGCTCGGCCCTGCGCCTGTTTCGCCAGGCCAATCGGTAAGCCAACGGCGAAAATAAGCGGCATATTGCGAAATACGGTCCAGCCGCCTTCTTCAATAATATGAACAATCTGAGCAAATAAATTATCGGGAGCCGTAAGCGCTTCGCCGACAAACATCGGGTTACGCAACATAATGGCGATACCCACCACGATCCCGGCAAAAGGAAACAACAATACCGGGGTAAACATGGCGCCGCCAAAGCGTTGTATTTGACTGAGCATTTGGTAATCCTCATTTAACAACTTGTAGGGTGAGTGGCTTTATTTATCTTCTCTATCAGCCTGCTTCGAGAATAGGAATTTGCCGGGCAGACAACATGCCGCGCCGGTTCGATTCGTGATCCCATTCATGGTTTTAATTGCGCTGATGTTGTCTACTTTTTCATGGAAAAATAGACAACATGAATTAGCGTGCAGAGATTCATTGAGAGAATACGGTTTATCTTAATGATATATATGAATTAATAATTAGAAACAGAGGTTCGATTCTTACCACTTACCCTAAAACAGAGGTCTACTGGTGATCTACAAATCTATCGCTGACAAACTGCGTTTACGGCTCAACTCCTCCGATTACAGCGTGGGAAGCCCGCTTCCGGCCGAGAAGATTCTCGCTCAGGAATTTGGCGTTGCACGCATGACCATTCGCAAAGCGGTGGATATGCTGATTGCATGGGGGCTGGTCGTTCGCCGTCACGGCAGCGGGACCTACGTGGCGCGCAAAGATGTTCATCATGAGACCACCAACCTCACCGGGCTGGCGGAAGTGCTGCGCCAGCAAGGGAAAGAGGTGGTGAGCAAGGTCCTGGTGTTTGAAGTGATGCCTGCGCCGCCTGCCATTGCCAGCCAACTGCGCATCCAGATTAATGAGCGGATCTACTTTTCACGCCGCGTGCGGTATGTAGACGGGAAACCGTTAATGCTGGAAGACAGCTACATGCCGGTGAAACTGTTTCGTACGCTCTCACTGGGGCATCTGGAAGGGTCAAAGTTTGATTACATCGAGAAGGAGTGCGGAATAACCATCAGCGGTAACTATGAAAGCCTGACGCCCGTACTGGCGGACAGGCAGCTGGCGCAGTCGATGAATGTGCCGGAACAGACGCCGCTGCTGCGTATTACCTCTCTTTCCTACAGCGACAGCGGCGAGTTTCTCAATTATTCCGTGATGTTCCGTAATGCCAGTGAATATCAGGTGGACTACCATTTACGGCGCGTCCACACCGATAATAGCCCGTTAACCCATTCCCCAGAATAGCACCGCCAGTAGCTGCGGAGTGATGATGCGCAGGAACATCACCAGCGGATACACGGTAGCGTACGAGAGCGCAGCCGCGCCGCTGGTGGCGTGCAGATTGTTGGCGAAGGCCAGCGCGGGTGGATCGGTCATCGAGCCAGCCAGCATGCCGCACAGGGTCAGGTAGTTCATGCGCGCAAAGATACGCGCCAGAATACCCACGGTAATAAGCGGTATCGCGGTAATGAAGATGCCGTAGCCAATCCAGCTCAGGCCGTCGCCGTGCACCAGGGTATCGACAAAATCGCCGCCCGATTTCAGGCCAACCACCGATAAAAACAACACGATTCCCAGCTCACGCAGCGCCAGGTTAGCGCTCGGCGGCATAAACCAGTAGAGCTTCCCGATGCTGCCGATACGCCCGAGGATCAGCGCCATAATCAGCGGCCCGCCGGCCAGGCCCAGTTTTAACGCCACCGGGAAGCCAGGGATAAACAACGGCACAGAACCCAATAGTACGCCAAGGCCGATACCGATAAAGACCGGTAGCATCTGCACCTGTTGCAGTTTTTGCTGCGCGTTGCCCAGTTCAGCCGCCACCGCATCAATCGCCGCCGGGCGACCCACCAGATTGAGGATGTCACCAAATTGCAGCGTCGCATGGCTGCTGGCAACCAGTTCCACGCCCGCGCGGTTCAGGCGCGAGATAACCACGTCATAGCGCTGTTTGTAGTGCAAATCGCGGATTCGCTTGCCGAGCACCTTCTCGTTGGTGACCACGATGCGCTCGACTTTCATGTCAGTACCGCGCGTAGAGAGCGACGTTTCAACCTCTTTACCGATCACCAGTTGGGCATCGTGCAGGTCGGCACGTCGGCCCACCAGATGCAGCAAATCACCCTGCTCAATGAGCGTAGCGGGCGACGGCACCATCAAGATGTCACCGCGTTTCAGGCGCGAGCAGATAATTTTGTCGCTGTTCAGAATGGGGACATCCTGAATCGCCATACTGTGCAGGTTTGGGTTTTCGACGCAGATATTGATGGTTTGCAGATTTTCGTGACTGTTACCCGCCTGTTTATCAAAACGTCGGGCTTCTTTCTCGACATTAATGCGGAAGAACAGACGCAGCAGCCACATGGTGAGGAGAATACCGCAGATACCGAACGGATAAGCCATCGCGTAGCTCATACCCATTTGATCGACCACATCAAACGGCACGCCGAGGTCGCGCAGAATTTGCTGACCCGCACCCAGCGCTGGCGTGTTGGTCACCGCGCCGGAAAATATGCCCAGCACCACCGGCAGCGGAATAGCGAAGATTTTATGCAGCAGCGTGGTGACCACGCCACCCAGCAGCACAATCAATATGGCGAAGAGATTAAGCCGAAGCCCGGAGACGCGTAATGAGGCGAAGAATCCCGGCCCCACCTGAATCCCGATGGTGTAGACGAAGAGAATCAGGCCGAATTCCTGAATAAAGTGCAGCATCGGGCCGCTAAGCTCGACGCCAGCCATTTCGACAAAGTGTCCTACGATTATCCCGCCAAACAGCACGCCACCAATACCGAGGCCAATGCCGCGGATCTTGACGTTGCCTATCCAGAGGCCGACGACGGCAACCAGAGCAAGCACACTGACGGTCATTGCTATATCACTCATACTATTTTCCCTGTGAATAACATTACCTGTTCCAGGGATTTTCGCAGAAATGGGAAAGGTTGTATGGGGATTTGCGCACAATTACTTTGGATTTTTAGCAGGCGTAAAAAAGCCCCGTCTTGCAGACGAGGCTTTAGATTGCGGGCAACGTGCGCGTTGTTGTTGCCGGATGCGGCGTGAACGCCTTATCCGGCCTACAAAATCACGCCTGTTCCTTACATTGCTAGCTATTCAGCGCCGGGCGCTCGCTGATAGCAATACGCTGCGGGGGGATTTCTTCCGGCACGTTGCGGGTTAAATCGATATGCAACAAGCCGTTAGTGAAGGTTGCGCCCACCACTTCCATATTTTCAGCCAGCGTGAAGCTCAGGCTGAACGCCTGGGTGACCAGACCCTGATGCAACCATTTGGTCTCTTTTTCCTGCGGCTGCGGCGTGCCTTTCACGGTCAGGCGCGTGCCTTCCAGTTGAATATCCAGATCTTCCTGACGGAAACCGGCCAGCGCGAGGGTAATGCGATAGTGGTTATCGTCGCTTTTTTCGATGTTATAGGGCGGGAAGCTCTGGCTTTCTCCAGCGTTTTGCAACGCGTTAGCCATTTTGTCAAAACCGATCCATTGACGCAGCAGTGGGGATAAATCGTAGTTACGCATAATACATTCTCCTTCTAAGAAGCGAGTGAAGTCCTGCGGATCATGAAGATTCGCATAAGGCTCCCTGACGGCAAGCCTGGGTAATTTGAGCCGCCGTAGCGGCTCACGGAATTAGTTGATTTCGATGCGGCGCGGTTTATTCGCTTCAGGAATCACGCGCTCCAGCTCGATATAGAGCAAGCCATTCACCAGGTTCGCCCCACGCACGTGGATGTTTTCCGCTAACTGGAACTTGCGTTCAAAGTTGCGCTCGGCGATCCCCTGATAGAGATAGGTACGCTCTTTCTGCTCCGCCGCATGAGCACCTTTCACCACCAGCATGTTGTCCTGGGCGGTGATTTCCAGCTCGCTTTCAGCAAAACCGGCAACGGCAATCGCAATGCGGTAGTGGTTTTCGTCTACCAGCTCAACGTTGTACGGAGGGTAGCCGCCGTTACTCTGGGTTTGATTGTTTTCTAACAGATTGAACAGGCGGTCAAAACCAATAGCAGAACGGTATAGCGGGGATAAATCAAAGTTACGCATAATCAATAGCTCCTGAAATCAGCGAGAATTTTTACGGCCTTCCATCATGGACAGGCGGTGATACCCGAAGCACCCATCAGGCGTGCTCCTCATTGGGCTACACTCTTAAAATGTGTTCTGAGGAACGATTTTCAAGGGCGCAGGTCTTACTTTTTTTGCACTTTCGTGCTGAAGGCATAGACTGGGGTAGAGCACTATTGGTTAAAGTGCGACAACCGCCACAGAGCGGGAAGCCAGGACTATCCATTTTCGCTACGGGTGGCTATAACCCGTACAGATGAGCCCTCCCGGCTCCGATACGATGATTAAATCATGATAAAAAATAATCTGCTTAAGCTGGCTCTGTTCAGTGGGATGATGTTAGTAGGTGGCTGTTCAAGCGTGATGTCGCATACGGGTGGCAAAGAGGGAACGTATCCGGGTACGCGCGCAAGCGCGACCATGCTCGGTGATGATGACAGCAACTGGGGCACCAAATCGCTGGTGGCGCTCGATATGCCATTCACCGCGGTGATGGATACCCTGCTGCTGCCGTGGGACATGTTCCGCACCGATAACTCCGTGCGTTCACGCGTAGAGAAGAGCGAGCAGGAGACGCTGGCGACGAACTCAGTTATTCCGCCAGCGCCGATGCCTTCGCCGTAATTCAGAGGCCGGTTTCGGTAATCCATAGCTGACGGAAGCCCGCCGTCTCTTCCATCCAGGCAATATAATTGCCATCGGGTGAGAAAACGACGGCATCCGCAGACGGCGGGTTACCATGATCGGTTGTCAAAAAGCGCACGCTTCCGCTCATCGCGTCGGCTATCGCAATTCTATTTTCCAGCACAAAGCCCAGCGCATTCCCCGACGGATGCCAGTTAAACGCCGACTGAATATCACTCTCAAGATGGGTAAGCTGACGCGGCTCCCCGCCTTCTGGCAATATCAGCCACAACTGAACCACACCGCTTTCATCGCGCATCAGCATCGCGATTTCCGTGCCCTGCGGGTTGCTGCGCACCCAGTGACGCGGCACATTCACAAGCCCTGGGTACGCCCGTTGATGCGTGAAGGTTAAGCGGCGCTGCACTACGCCTGCGGGCGGTGCGGGTAGCGTGGTGTCCGTTCCGGCGAGCGGCGCATCACCCGCCTGTTTCCAGCCCTGCGCGGTTTTAGGCAGTTCGACAATAAACAGCTCCGGCACTTTCTCGCCCTTCACCGACAGCGTATCGCCGATAAACGCCAGCTTCTCATTCCCCACCCAGCCCTCTTCATAGGCGCGGTTGATCTCGTCGCTGCCCGGCTGCGGCGCGGGCGTGGTTTTACTCACTAATACGCACCAGTGGCTGCCGCTGTATTCACGCGGATGCTGAGCGGTGACCTCCACCGGGCCACACGGGACGGCGACGCCGACGTTGCGCAGGTCATGCGCCGGGTTGTATTCGTGCATCACGTGGTCGTTATAGGTAAAGCTGACATTCTCACCGTTGGGACTAAACACGTGTACGTGGCTCCCGCCGCGCAGCGCGCCAGGCTTGTAGGGTGCGGTGATATCCATGGCATCAAGGTTGCGGGTTTCACCGTACTCAGTCACCACACCACGGCGATGATGGAAGTCGTAGTGCCAGTCCGCATCCGGATTCTCCGGGCCGTGGATAAACACATATTTCTCACGCTGAGGATGAACGGTCACCACCCCGACGTGCGCCCCCTGCGTGGCGCGGTAAATAACGTCAAGCTCACCGGTATGAACATTAACCCGCTCAATGGTCTCACCGGTAAACGACGCCCCGGAAGGGCGGACATCAAACACCAGCCACTGGCTGTCCGGCGTCCAGGTATTGATATTAGTGAGCTGATGATGGCGAGGGGCGAAGGTGACCTGTTTCATGGCGCAGTCCTGATGCGAGGCAATTTTCGTCATCATACTTCACACAGAGTTCACTTTCAGGCTTTAGCGTATCGCCATCTCAACTTTGGCGAGCGAAAGATGAAACATTTTGACGTAGCGATTATCGGCCTCGGCCCGGCAGGCTCGGCGCTGGCGCGGCAGTTAGCAGGGAAAATGCGTGTCATTGCGCTGGATAAAAAGCGCCAGTGCGGCACCGAAGGCTTCAGCAAACCCTGCGGCGGCCTGCTGGCGCCGGATGCGCAGCGGGCGTTTATTCGCGATGGGATCACCCTTCCCGTCGACGTTATCGCCAACCCGCAAATATTCAGCGTTAAAACCATCGATGTGGCCGCCGGGCTGACCCGCAACTATCAGCGTAGCTATATCAATATTAATCGCCATGCGTTTGATTTATGGATGAAATCATTAATTCCCGACGTGGTGACCGTTCATCACGACACCCTGTGCCGAAAGGTGTGGCGCGAAGGAGATTTATGGCACGTTCGGTTTCAGGTTGACGGCGAAGAACAACACATCACCGCCCGCTGGCTGGTAGGTGCCGACGGGGCAAATTCACTGGTGCGACGTCATCTTTACCCCGAACATCAAATTCGTAAATACGTCGCCATCCAACAATGGTTCGCCGAAGCGCACGCCGTGCCGTTTTACTCCTGCATTTTTGATAACGCGGTGACGGACTGCTATTCATGGAGCATCAGTAAAGACGGCTATTTTATCTTTGGCGGCGCGTATCCAATGAAAGACGGACAGATACGCTTTGAGGCGCTGAAAACAAAGATGGCAGATTTTGCGTTTCATTTTGGCGAGCCGGTAAAAAGCGAGAAGTGCACCGTACTGTTTCCGTCGCGCTGGCAGGATTTTGTTTGCGGTAAAGAGAACGCGTTTTTGATTGGCGAAGCGGCGGGGTTTATTAGCGCCAGTTCGCTGGAGGGGATCAGTTATGCGCTGGATAGTGCGGAGATTTTACATAAGGTATTGTTAACAACGTCGAATAGCGCTAATCAGATATACTGGCGAGCCACACGAAAACTGCGCCTCAAACTTTATAGCAAGATACTTAAAAGCCGGTGCTTAACGGCCCCCGTCCTGAGACAGTGGATCATGAAAAGTGGTGTTTCCCATATTGCTCAAAACCACCCAATATTGCCGCCGGGCACAAATCTGAAAGAATCGCATCCTCGTTAAAGGGAACAACATTCGCGGTATTATCCCTGCAACTTAACCCACTGTTTATCAAAGGATGAGTAATACAGATGCGTACCAACGGAGTTGTAAAATTTATTTCAGCAGGCGCGGTGGCTTTATCACTATCAGGTTGTATTTCTTACGCTATGGTATCCAACACCAGCAACGGTCATTCTGTTCAGAAAGAGTGGCGTTCGGATACCATCAACGGTTTATCGCTAGCGGCAGACAGCAATGGTACGAAAGGTTACGTTTTTATAGGTGAATCGCTCGATTATCTGCTGACCAAAGGTGGAGATGACGTTGTTAAGTTGCTAAATGATCCTGGGGTCAACAGGCAAAACCTTGCGGTTGAAGGCGATACACAATTTATCATTCAGTCTGGTCATAAAGAATTTTTTGGTCGCCTGGCCCTCAGTTATACCTTGCAAAATACGAATGAAAAAGAGCGGATGGCTCATTACGGTTTCAACTGTATCGAGCAACGATGCACCTTAACTGTGGATGGTCTGGAAGGCACCATCCATAAGAAGAATAATAAAGTGGATTATTCGAAAATGATGGCTTTCTACCATCCATTTAAGGTGGGATTTTATGAGTACAAATCCTCAGGCGGAATTCCTCAAGGCGTTTCGACGGCGCTACTGCCCATCACTATCACGCTGGATATCGTGACCTCTCCACTTCAATTTGCTGCTCTTTACATCTCAAGCAAATAGCGATTAAAGCGGGCAAATGCGCTAGCATCATTTGCCCGCCAAAATTAATTCAGCGCAAACTTTTCAATGGCGTACGCCACGCCATCTTCAAGGTTGGATTTAGTGACGAAGTTCGCCGCCTCTTTCACCGACGGAATGGCGTTATCCATCGCCACGCCGACGCCTGCGAATTCAATCATTGCGATGTCGTTTTCCTGATCGCCAATCGCCATGATCTCTTCCGCTTTAATGCCCAGCGCATCGGCCAGTGATTTCACGCCAGTGCCTTTATTGACGCGTTTATCGAGGATTTCGAGGAAGTACGGCGCACTTTTCAGCACGGTGTACTTCTCTTTCACTTCCGCAGGAATTTTCGCAATCGCTTTATCCAGGATGGCAGGCTCATCAATCATCATCACTTTCAGGAACTGCGTCGCCGGGTCCATTTTATCGGCTTCGCAGAAGACCAGCGGGATTGTGGCAACGTAGGATTCATGCACCGTGTAATAGCTGATGTCGCGGTTGGCGGTATAAAGCGTATTGCGATCGAGGGCGTGGAAGTGCGAGCCCACTTCGCGCGCGAGCTGTTCCAGATAGCGATAGTCGTCATAGCCCAGTGCGGTTTGCGCCACCGTGCTGCCATCACCCGCTTTCTGCACCAGCGCACCGTTGTAGGTGATGCAGTAATCGCCCGGCTGTTCCATGTGCAGCTCTTTCAGATAGCTATGCACGCCTGCGTAGGGGCGGCCCGTGGTCAGCACCACGTTAACGCCACGCGCACGCGCGTCGGCGATCGCCTTTTTGACAGCAGGAGAGATAGTATGGTCCGGCAACAGCAAGGTTCCGTCCATGTCGATTGCAATAAGTTTGATAGCCATGAATACCCCAGGTTAGATGAGTCCTTCCTCATGCTAACGCGATTCCGCTCAAAAAACAGCAGCCGTGACGGGTTAAAACGGGGATGCAACGCGCCTGGCGTGCTCCCCTTTTGTTGCGTGGTTAGCCGAAAAGTTTGCCGCTTTTCAGCAGATCCATCCCTGCGCTGAGTAAATCGTTATGCGCCTGCGGGTCAACTTCGCCCTGCGGCGAGAGCGCATCAATGACTTTCGGCAGATATTCCGCCAGCAAACTCGACGCAGAACCGGTATCGATGCCCAGTTTTTGGCCGAGATCGGAGACTGCCGGCGTGCCCAATGCCGATTCAAGCTGACTGCCACTCACCGGCTGATTGCTATGTTGATTGCTGATCCACGTAGACAGAATGTCGCCCAACCCACCGTTTTGCAGTTTTTGCAGCAATGCCTGAATGCCGCCCTGCTCGTTTACCCAGTTCAGGATAGCCTGATACTTCCCGGCATCGCCATTGAGAAACGAGCCGACAACTTCATCAAAAAGTCCCATTTTCCACTCCTTTTAGTGGTGAATACATGATGAGAGAAGTATAGGTCAGTGCGGGTAGTGTGTCGGGTTAACATTAATAAAATGAATATTACCGATTAAAACATGATGCTTAACAAAACATAAAATATCGCATTCATCACAACACCACATTAATAAAAATTATTATTTGCAAATATACATATAATTTTTTTATAGAGCATAGAACTATACTAACAATAATATTTATTTCATTGCTTTAAATATCATCTTTATTGCACAATATCTCATTGTACATTTGGTTAATGGGTGGTTTTATGGAAAAGAACGCAACATCGGTAGGATCGGGCCCATACATAAATGACTCTTACGCAATACGTCATTTACACTTTCCGATAAATATAAAACATTCTATTCGCTATAATCAGGAGTGGCACTCTGATATTATAGTGATTATTTTATTAGTCACCACATCTATTTTATCCACCGTCTTATCTTATTATTTTTTCGATATTAAAGAGGGATGGAGGGCAATTACTGGAGGAATATTTGCCATCATCTCACTTGCTCTCTTTATATTTTTACTGCTGGCAATACATAAGACAGGTAAACCACATACATTTTTTAAACGTGGTGTCTTGAATCCCGGTATTATCTGTCACATTGGCGATGGTTATGTAGGTATTCTCGTACTCGCAGAGTTAACAATAAACGCAACCTCATGGGGCCTGGTGAGCTTACAGGCCAAGAGACTTCCGGGCCATAATCTTACACTCGGTGAACGTATTCCCGTAACGTGCTGCTTCATCGAAAATGACAGCGGTCACGCGTTTGCAATAGCTTATGCTTTACCTATTGCATGGGGTACAAATGATGCGTCTGTCATTCAATACGGTATTGATAGTATCCCTCAACAAGAATGGGATATTCTGGAGCAACTAAAAAAACGCTATAAAGATCTCGACAGAGATCATTTTCCGCTTGCAAGTACATTGCCCGAACGACTTCAATACCTTACTTCGGACGAAATAAAGAAATTAGGTCTGGATAAAATATTCGAAAGCTAAACTGAGGTTTATTACGTGAAAGGGTATAAATTATTTTTTATCGTATTCCTAATTCCTTTACTTGAAGGATGCGCCACCATGATGCTTGAGAGCCATGTGGATGACGTCCACAGAGAGGGTCAGGTTGTCACAACCGATAAAATCATCGGCTTTACTAAAGATGAAAAGAGCGGCAAATGGATGCTGGCCGGGGAAAAAATGAATTATCGTTTCTCTATGCGAAGTAGCCTGATCAAACTCATGGATACGCCTGACTTTGATAAGCGTTTCATAAACTCAATATATTCTCCAGTTGTTATTTATTATAAGAATAATTACGGAATTACTTTACGTTATGACACAAACTCACTTAACGATGAACAATTAATAAAACTAGGAACGGTGGATCCTGATTTCAAGGAAAGGAACAACAAAGACGCTTTCGACTTTTCTACTCTCAACACGGGAAGTGATGACAAGGCTGTATTTATCGATAAAAAGGCGAATGACCATATTGAGCGTATTAATAAGCCCTTTAATCTGGAGATCAGAGAGGAGGGTACTGCTTACAGCAAAGCGTTCTACCCGCTTTCCGTCGCTGCCGATATCGTCACTGCCCCGCTACAGCTGCTAGCGCTACCGTTTGTGATACCGAATTTGCATCAGTAGACGAAAAAAACGCCTGAATAAATTCAGGCGTTTTATGTCTGCATGGTTTTGCCGGATGGCGGCGTAAACGCCTTATCCGGCCTACAAAAGATTATCTGTAGGCCAGCGCCACCGGGCATTTGCCATCGGTTTAGATATCGATATTCGCCGCTTTCAGGGCGTTCTCTTCGATAAACGCGCGACGCGGTTCAACAGCATCACCCATCAGGGTGGTGAACAACTGGTCGGCAGCAATCGCATCTTTTACGGTAACGCGCAGCATGCGGCGGCTTTCCGGGTCCATGGTAGTTTCCCACAGCTGTTCCGGGTTCATCTCGCCCAGACCTTTATAACGCTGGATAGCCAGACCACGACGGGACTCTTTCACCAGCCACTCCAGCGCCTGCTCGAAGCTGGTAACCGGCTGACGGCGTTCGCCACGTTCGATGAAGGCATCTTCTTCCACCAGACCGCGCAGTTTCTCGCCCAGCGTGCAGATACGGCGATACTCCGGCCCAACCACGAATTCGTGATCCAGCGGGTAGTCGGTATCTACGCCGTGCGTACGCACGCGAATGATCGGCTCGAAGTGGTTCTGCTCGCTGTTATGGCGAACATCAAACTTCCACAGGCTGCCGTGCTGTTCGTTTTCGTTCAGCTCGGTAACCAGTGCATTCACCCAACGGGTGACGGTCTGTTCATTCGACAGGTCTTCTTCAGTCAGCGTCGGCTGATAAACCAGCTCTTTCAGCATCGCTTTCGGGAAACGACGCTCCATACGACCAATCATTTTCTGCGTGGCGTTGTATTCAGAGACCAGTTTTTCCAGCGCTTCGCCAGCCAGCGCCGGTGCGTGTGCGTTGGTGTGCAGCGTCGCGCCGTCCAGCGCGATGGAGATTTGATACTGATCCATCGCTTCATCATCTTTGATGTACTGTTCCTGCTTGCCTTTCTTCACTTTGTACAGCGGCGGCTGCGCGATGTAGACGTGGCCACGTTCAACGATTTCCGGCATCTGACGGTAGAAGAAGGTCAGCAGCAGGGTACGGATGTGCGAGCCATCGACGTCCGCATCGGTCATGATGATGATGCTGTGATAGCGCAGTTTATCCGGGTTGTATTCGTCACGGCCAATGCCGCAGCCCAGCGCAGTGATCAGCGTGGCGACTTCCTGAGAAGAGAGCATCTTGTCGAAGCGCGCCTTCTCAACGTTGAGGATTTTACCTTTCAGCGGCAGGATCGCCTGGTTCTTACGGTTACGCCCCTGTTTTGCAGAGCCGCCCGCAGAGTCCCCTTCCACAAGGTACAGTTCGGAGTGAGCCGGGTCGCGTTCCTGGCAGTCGGCCAGTTTGCCCGGCAGGCCTGCTAAGTCGAGCGCGCCTTTACGACGGGTCATTTCACGGGCACGGCGTGCCGCTTCACGCGCACGCGCGGCGTCGATAATTTTGCCGACGACGATTTTCGCATCAGACGGATTTTCCAGCAGGTATTCGCTCAGCAGTTCGTTC
The DNA here is from genome assembly GCF_021172065.1 of Pseudocitrobacter corydidari. Lineage (NCBI taxonomy): Bacteria > Pseudomonadati > Pseudomonadota > Gammaproteobacteria > Enterobacterales > Enterobacteriaceae > Pseudocitrobacter > Pseudocitrobacter corydidari. Next base: position 3,827,068 of record NZ_CP087880.1, read on the forward strand.
ATCTGCTGTTCTACCGCTGATTTCACCTCAGAAGAAACCAGTTTGTCTTTGGTCTGAGAGGAGAATTTCGGGTCTGGTACTTTTACGGAGACTACCGCAATCAGGCCTTCACGCGCATCGTCGCCGGTGGCGCTGACTTTGGCTTTTTTGCTGTAGCCTTCTTTGTCCATGTAGGCGTTCAGGGTACGGGTCATCGCCGCACGGAAGCCTGCCAGGTGCGTACCGCCGTCGCGCTGCGGAATGTTGTTGGTAAAGCAGTAAATGTTTTCCTGGAAGCCATCGTTCCATTGCAGCGCAACTTCCACGCCGATACCGTCTTTTTCGGTGGAGAAATAGAAGATATTCGGGTGAATTGGCGTTTTGTTTTTGTTGAGATATTCAACAAACGCCTTGATGCCGCCTTCATAGTGGAAGTGGTCTTCTTTGCCGTCACGCTTATCTTTCAGGCGAATAGACACGCCGGAGTTGAGGAATGACAGTTCGCGCAGGCGTTTCGCCAGGATGTCATACTCAAATTCGGTGACGTTAGTAAAGGTTTCAAGGCTCGGCCAGAAGCGAACCATGGTACCGGTTTTTTCGGTATCGCCGGTCACGGCCAGCGGAGCCTGCGGCACGCCGTGCGCGTAAATCTGACGGTGAACTTTGTTATCGCGCTGGATAACCAGTTCCAGTTTCTGCGACAGGGCGTTAACCACGGAAACGCCTACGCCGTGCAGGCCGCCGGAGACTTTATAGGAGTTATCATCGAATTTACCGCCTGCGTGCAGTACGGTCATGATAACTTCGGCGGCGGACACGCCCTCTTCCGGGTGAATGCCGGTTGGGATACCACGGCCATCATCCTGTACGGATACGGAGTTATCGCTATGGATGGTGACAACGATGTCTTTACAGTACCCTGCGAGCGCTTCGTCGATAGCGTTATCCACAACCTCGAATACCATGTGGTGCAGACCGGTGCCGTCATCCGTGTCGCCGATATACATACCCGGGCGCTTACGCACCGCATCCAGCCCTTTCAGGACTTTGATACTGGAGGAGTCATAAGAATTCGACATCAACGTTTCTCGCTCATTTAAACTTGGGTTAATCCGTTATTTTACCCTTTTCCACGGTAAACATCTTCGAATTTTCATCCGACATGTCCATAACGTGTTCAGCGCTGATCGCGCTGACGAAAACCTGTGATTGCGTCGCTTTTAAGCGGCTGGCCAGCAGCCCGCGACGCGCGTCATCAAGTTCAGAGGCAAAATCATCTATCAGGTACAGGCAGCGCCGTCCGCTTTCACGGGTCAGGAACTCGCCTTGTGCCAGGCGCAGTGCGCACATCAGCAGCTTAAGCTGCCCGCGCGACAGGGTATCTTCCACCGGCGCGCCGTCGGCGCGTATGCGAAAGTCCGCTTTATGCGGGCCGTGCGCGGTGTAGGTCAGCATTCTGTCACGCTCGAAGTTCCGCTCCAGCACCTCGGCATAATCCGTCTCTTTTTCCCAGCCGCGCTGGAATGAGAAGGTGAGGGAGAACTCCGGTAAAAACTGTTTGCAGGTATCCGCCATATCCTCGGCGATACCGGTGCTGTATTCGGCACGCCAGCGGCTGATTTGTTCCGCCAGGGGAATCAATTCTTTATCCCAGGGGCGCAGCTGCTCATAGCGGCTGACCTGGCGTAGCGCGGCGTTGCGCTGCTTCAGCAGGCGCTTGAGGTTGCTCCAGGCGGTAAAGAACCCGGCTTCGTTGTGGAAGCATCCCCAATCAAGGAATGCTCTTCTGTATTTGGGGCCGCCGTTGAGTAAAGTAAACCCCTCGGGCGTGATGAGCTGCATCGGCATCAGCAGCGCAAGTTCGGCAACTTTGTGACCGTCGGTGCCGTCGATGCGTACTTTACTGTCGCCCAGCTTGTCTTTAGTGAGGCCAATGGTGGTTTCGCGCTCTTCGCCTTGCAAACGCCCGTGCAGCACGAATGCGTCCTGCTCATGGCGAATCACGCGGCCAATCTGCAAACTGCGAAACGCCCGGCCATGGCCGAGCGTATAGATGGCTTCCAGCACGCTGGTTTTGCCACTGCCGTTTGCGCCAACCAGGAAGTTAAAGCCGGGAGATAAGGCGAGATCCGCGCTTTCGATGTTGCGAAAGTCGCGGATCAACAAGCGGGTGAGCGACATTACAGTCTCATTGGCATGACAACATAGGCTGCCGACTGTGATGCGGCATCTTCAATCTGAACGCTGGAAACGGAGTCCGTCAGCAAAATACGTACGTTTTCACATTTCAGCGCATTCAGCACATCGAGGACGTAACTGACGTTAAAGCCAATTTCCATCTCGGTGCCGGAATAGTTGACGTCCAGAATCTCTTCCGCTTCTTCCTGTTCCGGGTTGTTGGCGGTGATTTTCAGCTGATTTTCGCTGACAAACAGACGCACGCCGCGGAATTTTTCGTTGGAAAGAATGGCCGCACGCGCGAACGCCTGCTTGAGAATATCGCAACCGGCATCCAGATGTTTGTCCGGATTCTTCGGCAATACGCGGCGATAATCCGGGAAACGGCCATCAACCAGCTTAGAAGTGAAGATAAAATCGCCGACATGCGCGCGGATGTTGTTACTGCCAATTTGTACGCGCAGCGGGTTATCACCGCCGTCGAGCATACGCATCAGTTCAATCACGCCTTTACGCGGCACGATCACCGAATGGTTCGGCAGCGATTCGCCGACCGGCATAGAGCATACCGCCAGGCGGTGACCATCGGTCGCCACGGTACGCAGCTCTTCACCTTCGGTTTCAAACAGCATGCCGTTTAAGTAATAACGAACATCCTGATGCGCCATCGAGAACTGGGTCGCTTCAATCAGACGTTTCATGGTCGCCTGTGGCAGGGTGAATTCCACCTCGCTCTGCCAGTCGTCCAGATTCGGGAAGTCTGCGGCAGGCAGCGTGGAGAGCGAGAAGCGGCTACGGCCAGAACGGACCAGCATGCGGTCGCCTTCCAGCTGCACGGCGATCTCGGCGCCTTCCGGCAGACCACGGCAGATATCGAAGAATTTACGCGCCGGGACGGTGGTTGCGCCGGGCTCGTGCGCCTGTACCAGCGCCACGCGAGCGACCATCTCCATTTCTAAATCGGTACCGGTCAATGACAGCGTACCGTCAGCGACCTGCAACAACAGGTTTCCGAGAATAGGCAGCGTCGGGCGGCCACCTAACGGGCCACTCACCTGTTGTAACGGTTTTAATAAATGTTCACGTTCTACGGTAAATTTCATAGCGTCACGACGATAATGTTCTGATTAAATTTGAAAAATCTTCTTTGATATCGTGGCTCTCTTCACGCAGCTGCTCAATCTTGCGGCAGGCATGAAGCACGGTAGTATGGTCACGACCACCAAATGCGTCGCCAATTTCTGGCAGACTGTGGTTGGTCAGCTCTTTAGCCAGCGCCATCGCCATTTGACGCGGACGCGCCACCGAACGGGAACGCCGTTTGGAGAGCAGATCCGCCACCTTAATCTTGTAGTACTCGGCCACTGTCTTCTGAATATTGTCGATAGTGACCAGTTTTTCCTGCAACGCGAGTAAATCGCGCAGCGCTTCGCGAACGAAGTCGATAGTGATAGCCCGGCCCGTAAAGTTGGCGTTGGCAATCACGCGATTCAGTGCCCCTTCCAGCTCACGCACGTTAGAGCGTAGACGCTTGGCAATAAAGAACGCCACCTCACCCGGCAGACGAATGTCGTTCTCGTCGGCTTTTTTCATCAGAATGGCAACGCGGGTTTCCAGTTCCGGCGGCTCAATCGCCACCGTCAGGCCCCAGCCGAAGCGGGATTTCAGACGATCTTCCACGCCGTTGATCTCTTTTGGATAGCGATCCGACGTGAGGATGATCTGCTGATTACCTTCCAGCAGGGCGTTAAAGGTGTGGAAAAACTCTTCCTGGGATCGTTCTTTATTGGCAAAGAACTGAATGTCATCGATAAGCAGGGCATCGACGGAGCGATAGTAGCGTTTGAACTCCTCGATGGCGTTGTTTTGCAGGGCTTTTACCATGTCCTGCACAAAACGCTCGGAGTGCATGTACACCACTTTGGCATTCGGTTTACGTGCGATGATGCCGTTACCGACCGCATGTAATAAGTGCGTTTTACCGAGGCCCGTTCCGCCGTATAAAAACAGCGGGTTATACGCGCCGCCAGGGTTGTCCGCCACCTGACGCGCCGCCGCGCGAGCCAGTTGGTTCGACTTACCTTCAACGAAGTTATCGAAGGTGTGTTTTACGTTGACGTTGGAGCGGTAAGAAGGCTCAGCCGGGGCCGGAACGTTATCCCACCCCTGACGCGGAGCGGGCACGGCGCGTGGCGTATGCACCTGCGCGGCCTGTGCAGGGATCGCGACGTTTGCCGTCTCTTTGAGGGTATGGGTGACCGGTTTGGTGCCCACTTCAAAGCGCAGCTGTGGGGCGTCAGAACCGCAGAAATCATTCAGCAGCCCGTTGATATTGTTCAGGTATTTGTCTCTTACCCAATCAAGCACAAAACGATTTGGCGCGTACAGGGCCAGCGTGTTATCGCTCAGTTCCGCCTGCAACGGGCGGATCCACATGCTGAATTCTGTGGCTGGTAACTCATCCTGCAATCGGGCAAGACACTGCTGCCAAAGCGAAAGTGACACGGCGGACTCCACTCGAAAAAAGTCGATACACATCATCGTTCAGGCGACCCTGTCAGGGTGCTGTTGATGAACCTGCCTGACATAAACTGTCGGGGACTCACTCAGTAGCCGCAGATGCAGCCTGAATAGTGCTGTGTATAAGATTAAAAAGTTCGTGATTATTGGCACACGTCGAAAAGACCCAATGCACAAGGGTGACGTGCGAACCGCTCTTTGCGGTTTTCCACAAAACACCTCGGGCTGCCCGTGGGCAGTACCGCAACCAGAAACACCGGAAGCGTTCAGTGTGTTTTCCCGGTTCAGGATCCGTTGATCCGATCAGGACCGCGGATCATAGCCTAAACTGAGCCAGAGATCTTCTGTTTCTCACAGATTCTTCCCGATTTATCCACAGGAAGGATCGAGACCGGCTAAGTGTAAACGATCCGCAAGAGAAGGAGGGGGGATTTACGCCGCATATTGGAAAAATTAATGAGTAACGACAAATTTTTGCTTAAATGATCTAACAAAGATCCTGGATGATCCTTGCGCTTTAATGGTCAGGCCGTATAATCCCCGACCCAGCGCATGCTACGTGCCTACAGGCGTCAGATGTTGCTCATTTTCCGTGCTAATCGCTACAAAAAAACGTGGTAAATTGCGCGGTAAATAAGGAAAGAGAATTGACTCCGGAGTGTACAATTATTACAATCCGGCCTCTTTAATCACCCATGGCTTCGGTGTCCATCGTTCGATTTTCGGGCGGATATCCAATAAAGCCATTGAATTTATTCAAGTTTAGGTAGAAATCGCCATGAAACGCACTTTTCAACCGTCTGTACTGAAGCGCAACCGTTCTCACGGCTTCCGTGCTCGTATGGCTACTAAAAATGGTCGTCAGGTTCTGGCACGTCGTCGTGCTAAAGGCCGCGCTCGTCTGACCGTTTCCAAGTAATAAAGCTAACCCCTGAGTGGTTAAGCTAGCATTTCCCAGGGAGTTACGTTTGTTAACTCCCACTCATTTCACATTCGTCTTCCAGCAGCCACAACGGGCTGGCACGCCGCAAATCACCATCCTCGGCCGCCAAAATTCGCTGGGGCATCCCCGTATCGGTCTTACAGTCGCCAAGAAAAATGTTAAACGTGCGCATGAACGCAATCGGATTAAACGTCTGACGCGTGAAAGCTTCCGTTTACGTCAACATGAACTCCCGTCTATGGATTTCGTGGTGGTGGCGAAGAAGGGGGTTGCAGACCTCGATAACCGTGCTCTTTCGGAAGCGTTGGAAAAATTATGGCGCCGCCATTGTCGCCTGGCTCACGGCTCCTGATAGCCCTCATTCGGGTCTATCAACGCCTGATTAGTCCGCTACTCGGGCCGCATTGCCGTTTCACTCCTACCTGTTCACAATACGGAATTGAGGCATTGCGCAGGTTTGGAGTGATAAAAGGCAGTTGGTTGACAGTGAAACGCGTATTAAAATGCCACCCTTTACACCCAGGTGGAGACGACCCCGTCCCCCCCGGACCTTTTAATACCAGAGAACACTAACGATGGATTCGCAACGCAATCTTCTCATCATCGCTTTGTTGTTCGTGTCTTTCATGATCTGGCAGGCTTGGGAGCAGGATAAAAATCCTCAACCTCAGCAGCAGACCACGCAGACTACGACCACCGCAGCGGGTAGCGCCGCCGACCAGGGCGTACCGGCCAGTGGCCAGGGGAAACTGATTACGGTGAAAACCGATGTGCTCGAGCTGACCATCAACACCCGTGGTGGTGATGTTGAGCAGGCACTCCTGTTGGCTTACCCGAAAGAACTCAAATCTTCTGAGCCGTTCCAGTTACTGGAAACGACGCCGCAGTTTATCTATCAGGCACAAAGCGGCCTGACCGGTCGTGATGGCCCGGATAATCCGGCAAATGGCGATCGTCCGCTGTATAACGTCACCAGCGATACCTTTGTAATGGCCGATGGCCAGAACGAACTGGTTATCCCGATGACCTATACCGATAAAGCGGGCAACACCTTCACCAAAACCTTCACCCTGAAAAAGGGCGAGTATGCGGTGAACGTGGGCTACAGCGTACAGAACAGCAGCGAGAAACCGTTAGAGTTGTCCACCTTTGGTCAGCTTAAGCAGTCCATCAATCTGCCCTCTCACCGCGATACGGGCAGCAGCAACTTTGCGCTGCACACCTTCCGCGGCGCTGCGTACTCCACGCCTGATGCGAAGTATGAAAAATACAAATTCGATACCATTGCAGATAACGAAAACCTGAACGTCAGCTCCAAAGGCGGTTGGGTGGCGATGCTGCAACAGTATTTCGCGACCGCGTGGGTTCCGCGTAACGATGGCTCCAACAACTTCTATACCGCTAACCTCGGTAACGGCGTTGCAGCGATCGGCTACAAATCTCAGCCTGTTCTGGTTCAACCGGGTCAAACCGGTACGCTGGGCAGCACCCTGTGGGTTGGTCCGGAAATTCAGGACAAAATGGCAGCCGTCGCGCCGCACCTGGATCTGACCGTTGATTACGGTTGGTTGTGGTTCATCTCTCAGCCGCTGTTCAAACTGCTGAAATGGATCCACAGCTTCCTGGGTAACTGGGGCTTCTCCATCATCGTCATCACCTTCATCGTTCGTGGCATCATGTACCCGCTGACTAAAGCGCAGTACACCTCCATGGCGAAGATGCGTATGCTGCAGCCGAAAATTCAGGCAATGCGTGAGCGTCTGGGCGATGACAAACAGCGTCAGAGCCAGGAAATGATGGCCCTGTACAAAGCTGAGAAGGTTAACCCGCTGGGCGGCTGCTTCCCGCTGCTGATCCAGATGCCAATCTTCCTTGCGCTGTACTACATGCTGATGGGCTCCGTTGAACTGCGTCATGCGCCGTTCGCACTCTGGATCCACGACTTGTCCGCACAGGACCCGTACTACATCCTGCCGATTCTGATGGGCGTAACGATGTTCTTCATTCAGAAGATGTCGCCGACCACCGTAACCGACCCGATGCAGCAGAAGATCATGACCTTTATGCCGGTCATCTTCACCGTGTTCTTCCTGTGGTTCCCGTCTGGTCTGGTGCTGTACTATATCGTCAGCAACCTGGTGACCATTATTCAGCAGCAGCTGATTTACCGTGGTCTGGAGAAACGTGGCCTGCATAGCCGCGAGAAGAAAAGCTCCTGATTCGGTGTAAGCCGGGTAAGCGTAGCGCCCCCCGGCAATCGGAACAATAATGATAGGGCGGTCTCATGACCGCCTTTTTTTATTTGTATTGGACGAGATATATCATGAGCCATAACGACACGATCATCGCCCAGGCGACACCTCCGGGACGCGGTGGTGTGGGTATTCTGCGCATCTCTGGCCTGAAAGCGCGTGAAGTGGCCGAAGCCGTGCTGGGCAAACTGCCAAAACCTCGCTACGCCGACTATCTGCCGTTTAAAGATGTCGATGGCACTGCGCTGGATCAGGGCATCGCCCTGTGGTTTCCCGGACCAAACTCCTTTACCGGTGAAGACGTGCTGGAACTTCAGGGACACGGCGGCCCGGTAATTCTGGACCTGCTGCTCAAACGTATTCTGACTCTTCCGGGCGTGCGTATCGCAAAGCCGGGCGAGTTCTCTGAGCGCGCGTTTCTCAACGATAAGCTCGATTTGGCGCAAGCAGAAGCGATTGCCGATTTGATCGACGCCAGTTCAGAGCAAGCGGCGCGTTCCGCGCTGAACTCATTGCAGGGTGCATTTTCTGCTCGCGTAAATCACTTAGTGGAAGCACTCACTCACCTGCGCATCTACGTGGAAGCCGCCATCGACTTCCCGGATGAAGAAATTGATTTCCTTTCCGACGGTAAAATCGAAGCGCAGCTGAACAATGTGATGACCGATCTCGACGCCGTGCGTGCCGAAGCGCGTCAGGGCAGCCTGCTGCGTGAAGGGATGAAGGTGGTGATTGCCGGACGTCCAAATGCCGGGAAATCGAGCCTGCTGAATGCGCTGGCCGGGCGTGAAGCCGCCATCGTTACCGATATCGCAGGCACCACGCGCGACGTGCTGCGCGAACATATTCATATCGACGGCATGCCGCTGCACATCATCGATACGGCGGGCCTGCGTGAAGCCAGTGATGAGGTGGAACGCATCGGTATCGAGCGCGCCTGGCAGGAAATCGAACAGGCCGACCGCGTGCTGTTTATGGTCGATGGCACCACCACCGACGCCGTTGATCCGGCGGCTATCTGGCCTGATTTTATCGCCCGCCTGCCGGCAAATTTGCCGATAACCGTGGTGCGAAACAAAGCGGATATCACCGGCGAACCGCAGGGATTGAGCGAGGTGAATGGTCACTCACTCGTTCGTCTTTCCGCGCGTACCGGCGATGGCGTGGAAGTGCTGCGCAACCATCTTAAACAAAGCATGGGCTTTGAAACCAATATGGAAGGCGGCTTCCTGGCGCGTCGTCGCCACCTGCAGGCGCTGGAACAGGCCGCAGAGCACCTTCAGCAGGGCAAGGCGCAACTGTTGGGCGCATGGGCGGGTGAACTACTGGCTGAAGAACTGCGCCTCGCACAGCAAGCCCTGAGCGAGATTACCGGGGAATTCACCTCAGATGATTTGTTGGGGCGGATTTTCTCGAGTTTTTGCATTGGGAAGTAAGAAATTTTTGTCAGACGTTCGCGCCCATCGCCGGATGGCGGCTGTGCCTTATCCGGCCTACAGGTTTTGTAGGCCCGGTAAGCGTAGCGCCACCGGGCATTTAGCACCACTGCCCGCCATGTGAGTTTTCCCCACAGGAAATCACACTTGTCCAAATGGCAACTCGCCAGCCATTCGCCCTCCCCGTATCCTGAGCGCCACGCTTATTGTGAGGACGCTATGGCCCGCTATCTCCTGTGTAGTTTCGCCCTTGTTTTGCTTTATCCCGCGGGTATCGACATGTATCTGGTGGGTTTACCGCGTATTGCCGCCGATCTCAACGCCAGCGAGGCGCAGCTGCATATTGCCTTCTCGGTCTATCTGGCCGGAATGGCGACCGCGATGCTGTTTGCCGGACGCGTCGCCGATCGCTCAGGGCGTCGGCCTGTCGCGCTGTTTGGCGCGGTGGTGTTTGTGCTGGCCTCCGCGCTGTGCGCGCTGGCGCAGGAGAGTTCGCTGTTTCTGCTGGGGCGTTTCGTACAGGGGTTTGGGGCCGGGAACTGCTACGTCGTTGCCTTTGCGATTCTGCGCGATACGCTGGATGACCAGCGGCGTGCCAAAGTGCTGTCGCTGCTGAACGGTATCACCTGTATTGTGCCCGTACTGGCGCCGGTGATGGGCCATCTGATTATGCTCAGCTATCCCTGGCAGAGCCTGTTCTGGACCATGTTAACCATGGGCGTAGTGGTGTTCCTGCTTTCACTGCTGGTGCTGAAAGAGACGCGGCCCGATAAACAACAACATGCCACCGCCCACTCTGCGCCCTCATCCGAATCGCTGCTCGACCGATTCTTCCTCAGCCGCCTGGCCATCACCACGCTTAGCGTCTCGGTGATCCTCACCTTTGTGAATACGTCGCCGGTGCTGTTGATGGAGATGATGGGCTTTGCGCGCGGCGAGTATGCCACCACCATGGCGTTAACGGCGGGCGTAAGTATGGCGGTCTCGTTCTCGACGCCGTTTGCGCTGAGCATCTTTAAGCCACGCACGCTGATGATGACCTCGCAGTGCCTGTTTCTGGCGGCAGGCGTGGTGCTCATCCTTGCGCCAACCCACGCCGTTACGCTGTTTGGCATTACGCTGATTTGCGCAGGGTTCTCGGTCGGCTTTGGCGTGGCGATGAGCCAGGCACTCGGCCCGTTCGCCCTGCGTGCGGGCGTCGCCAGTTCGGTGCTGGGCATTGCTCAGGTCTGTGGGTCATCGCTGTGGATTTGGCTTGCGGCGGTGCTCGGCCTCAATGCGCTGAATATGCTGATCGGGATTCTGATTGCCTGTAGCATACTGAGTCTATTGCTGATTCTCGCCGTCACGCCCAACAGGACCGCGCATCGCCATGAAGAAATCCATCACCAGCCTCGATCTTAACCTGCTGTTATGCCTGCAACTTCTGACGCAGGAGCGCAGCGTGACCAAAGCGGCGAAGCGGATGAGCGTGACGCCGTCGGCGGTCAGTAAGTCTTTGGCCAAGTTGCGCGCCTGGTTTGACGACCCGCTGTTTATTAATACGCCTTTAGGGCTGACGCCGACGCCTCTGATGGTGAGCATTGAGCAGGACCTCGCGGACTGGATGCAGATGGGTAAGCAAATCCTCGATAAGCCGCACAACGACACGCCGGGAGGACTAAAATTCGAGCTGGCGGCGGAATCGCCGCTGATGATGCTGAAATTTAATACGCTGTCGCAGCAGATTTATCAGCGTTACCCGCAGGCGTCGATAAAAGTGCGTAACTGGGATTACGATTCGCTGGATGCCATTACGCGCGGTGAGGTGGATATTGGTTTTACAGGCCGCGAGACGCATCCCCGTTCACGGGAATTACTCAGCGCCCTGCCGCTGTCGATCGACTTCGAGGTGCTGTTTACCGATCTTCCGTGGGTCTGGCTGCGCGAGGATCATCCGGCGCTGCGCGAAGAGTGGAATCTGGAGACCTTCCTGCGCTATCCGCACATCAGCATTTGCTGGGAACAGAGTGACACCTGGGCGCTGGACAACGTGTTGCAGGAGCTGGGACGCGAACGCACTATCGCCCTGAGCCTGCCGGGTTTTGAGCAATCGCTGTTTATGGCCGCCCAACCGGATCATTCGCTGATCGCTACCGCGCCGCTCTACTGTCAGCACTACAATCAGCAGCATCATCTACCGCTGGTTGCCCGTCCGCTGCCCTTTGAGGAAAGCCTGCGCGAGAAGATGAGGGTGCCTTTTACGCTGCTGTGGCACAAGCGCAACAGTCACAACCCCAAACTCGTCTGGCTCAAGGAGAGCATAAAATCGTTATATCGGGATATTAAGTGATCCTGCTTATTTATGTCATTTTTGCGACATATTTAACTGTAACGGCTAAGGAATTGTAAAAGTCCTGTCCTGACCCTTTCAAAGTCTGCGCTTCCGCATTAAAACGTATACGTTTCACCGATAATATAAGGGTGAAATTTATTAACGGACCATTAATCACGGAGCGAAAAATGGCGATACATTTTGCAAGAGGGATACTGAACGACGGGCATATGCTCTCGGTCAGGCTGTCGACAGCCTGTCATAATGCGGCCCGCGAGTTACCATCACATCGACGAACACGATTTCTGGCGTCACGCGCCCTGCTCGCCGAACTGGTGTTTATGCTCTACGGCATCAGCGAACTACCAGAAATCATCAATCAGCCTGATGGCAGGCCGGTTTTTCGTGACCCCAACCTTCCCGATTTTTCGCTGGCCTACGCCGGAAACATTGTCGGAGTCGCCCTGACGACGGAAGGAAAATGCGGGCTCGATCTTGAACTACAACGTTCGGCCTATTCGCTATCACGCGCCCAGAATCCGGAAATCGACGGCTTCACCAGTAATGAGAAGCTGTGGATTAAAAATCAAAATGACGCCAATGAAGCGCAGGTTCAGTTGCTGACCCTGCGCCACAGCATTCTGAAACTCACCGGTGAAATTCATCACGATAAGCCCGAACTGCTCCAGCTGTTACCGGGCTCGGGGCGTTTGCGATCGGCTCGTCTGGCGCAACTGGAAGCCCTGAGCGATGCTGAGGATGTGCTGGTCTGGTCGCTCGCCGCGACGCCCGCCATCGAGAAGCTCAAAATCTGGCAATATGACGGTAAGCACGGCTGGCAGAGCCTGCCCGACGCGCAAACGCGCGCGAATGCCGAAGATGCCCGTCTGATGCGATTCACCAGCCTGTCGGCTGATAAGGCTCTTATACTCAATTAGCCTGGCCGTTGTTGGCCAGTAGATAAACAGGAGTAATCATGTCCGAAGCGTTGAAAGTTGTTACGTTACTGGGAAGCCTGCGCAAAGGTTCATTTAACGGTATGGTTGCGCGCACCCTGCCGAAAATTGCGCCAGCGGGTATGGACGTTGCTCCGCTGCCGTCGATTGGCGATATCCCGCTGTATGACGCCGACGTTCAGCAGGAAGAGGGTTTTCCGCAAAGCGTATTAGCGCTGGCGGAGCAGATTCGCCAGGCTGATGGCGTGGTGATTGTGACGCCGGAATATAACTACTCGGTGCCGGGTGGCCTGAAAAACGCCATCGACTGGCTGTCACGCCTGCCGGAACAGCCGCTGGCCGGTAAGCCGGTGCTGATTCAGACCAGTTCTATGGGCGCGATTGGCGGCGCACGCTGCCAGTATCACCTGCGTCAGATTCTGGTCTTCCTCGATGCAATGGTGATGAACAAGCCGGAATTTATGGGCGGCGTGATTCAGAACAAGGTCGACCCGCAGTTGGGTGAAGTGATTGAGCAGGGTACGCTGGATCATTTGACCGGTCAGTTGACCGCGTTTGGCGAGTATATTTCGCGGGTTAAGGCGTAAAAATTTTTCCCTCATCCCGGCCCTCTCCCACAAGGAGAGGGTTAGGATGAAAGCATTAATGCCCGTCAATAAACACAATCTTCAGCACAAACAGCAGCGCAACGATAATCACGCACGGGCTGAGGTCGCGGAAACGTCCGGTACCGATTTTCATCACACAGTAAGAGATGAAGCCCAGCGCAATCCCTTCGGTAATCGAGAAGCTGAACGGCATCATCACGGCGGTAATGAACGCTGGAACGGATTCGGTCAGGTCTTCCCATTTCACGCGCGCGAGGCTTGAGGTCATCAGCACGCCAACGTAAATCAGCGCACCCGCAGCCGCATAGCCTGGAACCATTCCGGCCAGCGGAGAGAGGAAAATCACCAGCAGGAACAGCAGCCCCACAACGACCGCTGTCAGGCCGGTACGGCCACCGACGGAGACACCGGAGGAGGATTCGATGTACGCGGTAACGGACGAGGTGCCAATAAAGGAACCGGCGACGGACGAGACGCTATCCACATACAGCGCTTGTTTCATGCGCGGGAATTTGCCTTTTTCGTCGGTCAGGCCAGCTTTATCGGTCACGCCAATCAGCGTACCGGAGGAGTCGAACAGGTTCACCAGCATGAAGGAGAAAATCACGCCCGCCAGGCCCAGGTTGAATGACCCGGCCAGGTCAACGTGACCGACAACCGTCATGACGCTTGGCGGCGCAGAAACGATCCCGTTGTAATGCACGTCGCCCAGCATCCAGCCCAGCAGCGTGGTAACCACGATGGAGACCAGTACGGCAGCATGAATGTTACGCGAGGCCAGAATGGCGATAATGAAGAAGCCCAGCACACCCAGCAGTACGCTGTGAGAGGTCAGGTTGCCAATCGCCACCAGCGTTTCGGAGTTCGCCACGATGACGCCCGCATTTTTCAGGCCCATCATACCGATGAACAGGCCGATACCGCTGGTGATGCCCACGCGCAGGCTAACCGGGATATTGGCAATCATCCAGTAACGCACGCGGAAGATAGTCAGCAACAGCAGGCCGATTGCGCCCCAGAAGATTGCGCCCATGCCAACCTGCCAAGGCAGGCCCATCGCCTGTACCACGACAAAGGCGAAGAAGGCGTTCAGGCCCATCGCGGGCGCCAGTGCCACCGGCAGGTTCGCGAAGACGCCCATCAGGATGCTGCCCAATGCAGCAATCAGGCAGGTGGTGACAAACACCGCGCTGGTGTCCATGCCCGCCACGCCAAGAATTTGTGGGTTTACAAAAACGATGTAGACCATCGTCAGGAAAGTGGTGAAACCGGCAATCACTTCAGTACGTGCCGTTGTGCCGTGTTCGCGCAGTTTGAACACGCGTTCCAGCATACCCTGACCGGAAGTCTGGGTAGTTTGTTGTTGGCTCATCATCTATTTCCGCAGAAAGGAAGGAAAATTCGTCGCTATCCTATACCAAAATGCGACAATAGGCGCGGTTGCGAGATACTTTTTTTCATCTGTTTTGCTTATACGGCAACGATTGCGTCTCTCAATTCAGCAGTACGAAAACGTTAAACTTGTTATTAAGGGAATGATATGTCCGGGATTGAAGCAGTATTTTTCGACTGTGACGGCACGCTGGTCGACAGCGAAGTGATTTGTTCTCGCGCGTATGTCCATATGTTCAAAGAGTTTGGCATTACGCTTGATCTGGAAGAGATCTTTAAACGCTTTAAGGGCGTGAAACTCTACGAGATCATCGACATCATTAACGCAGAGCACGGGGTGAATCTCGCCCGCGCAGATCTGGAACCGGTTTATCGCGCTGAGGTCGCACGCCTGTTCGACTCGGAACTTGAGATAATCGCCGGGGCGGATACGCTGCTGAATGCTATGAAAGTGCCGATGTGCGTGGTCTCTAACGGCCCGGTCAGCAAAATGCAGCACTCATTGGGCAAGCTTCAGATGTTGCACCATTTCCCGGAAAAACTGTTCAGCGGCTACGACATCCAGCGCTGGAAGCCGGACCCGGCGCTGATGTTCCACGCGGCGAAGGCGATGAACGTCAACGTTGAGAACTGCATTCTGGTGGACGACTCTTCCGCAGGCGCGCAGTCGGGAATTGATGCGGGAATGGAGGTGTTCTACTTCTGCGCCGACCCGCATAATAAGCCAATTGAACATCCGAAGGTGACGACGTTTACCGATTTGGCGCAATTGCCTGCGCTGTGGAAAGCGCGCGGGTGGGATATTACTCGCTAAACAAAGCCGGATGGCGCTAACGCTTATCCGGCCTACGTACGTTGGGTAGGCCCGGTAAGCGCAGCGCCACCGGGCATTTTACCGCAGCCTGTTACTCTTTCGGGTCTTTCCCCGCCAGCAGCTTATCCAGCTCATCGCCGCCCACGTGACGGAAATCCTGTCCTTTCACGAAGTAGAAGATATATTCGCAGATATTCTGGCAGCGGTCGCCGATACGCTCGATTGAACGCGCGCAGAACAGCGCCGTTAACACGCTTGGGATAGTGCGCGGATCTTCCATCATATAAGTCATCAACTGACGCACGATGCCTTCATATTCCTGATCGACTTTCTTATCTTCGCGATAGATACGCACCGCTTCGTCGAGATCCATACGCGCGAAGGCATCCAGCACGTCATGCAGCATCTGCACCGTGTGGCGGCCCAGCGATTCCAGGCTCACCAGCAGCGGCTGGTGCTGAGAAGAGAACTTCTCCAGCGCCGTGCGGCAGATTTTATCGGCAACGTCGCCAATACGTTCCAGCTCGGCGATGGTTTTGATGATCGCCATCACCAGACGCAGGTCGCTCGCCGTCGGCTGGCGTTTGGCGATAATGCGCACGCACGCTTCGTCGATGGCGACTTCCATCATGTTGACCTGTTTGTCGCCTTCCACCACGCGTTTGGCCAGATCGCTGTCCTGGTTGTGCATCGCGGTAATCGCGTCGGAGAGCTGCTGCTCGACCATGCCGCCCATGGTCATCACCTGGGTGCGGATGCTTTCCAGCTCGGCGTTGAACTGGCCGGAAATGTGTTTATTAAGATTGAGGTTGTCCATGGTTAACTCCAAATCAACCGTAGCGGCCAGTAATGTAATCTTCAGTCTGTTTCTTCGCCGGGCGGGTGAACAGTGCATCCGTGTCGCTGAACTCAATCAGCTCGCCCAGGTACATAAACGCCGTGTGATCCGAGCAACGCGCAGCCTGCTGCATGTTGTGGGTCACGATAACGACGGTGTAATCCTGTTTCAGTTCGGTGATCAGCTCTTCAATTCGCCCGGTGGAGATCGGGTCCAGCGCGGAGCACGGTTCATCCAGCAGCAACACTTCCGGGCGAATAGCGATGCCGCGCGCGATGCACAGACGCTGCTGCTGACCACCAGAAAGAGAGTACCCGCTCTGATGCAGTTTATCTTTGGTTTCGTTCCATAATGCGGCCTTGGTCAACGCCCACTGCACGCGCTCGTCCATATCGGTGCGCGAGAGCTTTTCAAACAGACGCACGCCAAAGGCGATGTTGTCATAAATCGACATCGGGAACGGCGTGGGTTTCTGGAATACCATGCCCACTTTCGCCCGCAGCAGGGCGATATCCTGGGTGTTGGTCAGGATGTTGTCGCCATCGAGCAGAATTTCCCCTTCCGCACGCTGCTCCGGGTAGAGCGCGAACATTTTATTGAAGGTACGCAGCAGCGTGGATTTCCCGCAGCCGGACGGCCCGATAAACGCCGTCACCTGGTTTTTGGCGATATCCAGGTTGATGTTCTTCAGGGCATGGAATTTGCCGTAGTAGAAGTTCAAATCACGAACCTGAATTTTACCCGGGGCAGTATTGACCATACTCATCTCAATCTCTTCCTCATCGTGCCTGATGGCGCTTCGCTTATCAGGCTTACCGTAGGCCGGATAAGGCGTTCACGCCGCCATCCGGCAAAGTGTTAACCGTGTTTCTTCTTCGCGAAAACAACGCGCGCCAGAATATTCAGTAGCAGTACGCACAGGGTAATAATCAACACCCCGGCCCAGGCCAGTTGCTGCCACTCGGCAAACGGGCTCATCGCAAATTTAAAGATGGTGACCGGCAGGTTAGCGATCGGCTGCATCATGTCGGTGCTCCAGAACTGATTCGAGAGCGCGGTAAACAGCAGCGGCGCGGTCTCACCCGCGATACGGGCAATCGCCAGCAGAATACCGGTCATGATCCCCGACACGGACGCCTTCAGCGTAATCGCCGAGATCATCTTCCACTTCGGCGTACCCAGCGCGTAAGCCGCTTCACGCAGGCTGTCCGGCACCAGCTTGAGCATGTTTTCGGTGGTACGAATAACGATGGGCACCTGCAACAGCGCCAGCGCGATCACCCCGGCCCAGCCGGAGAAGTGCTGCATCTGCGCCACCACGATGGTGTAAACAAACAGACCGACCACAATCGACGGTGCAGAAAGCAGGATGTCGTTGATAAAGCGAATGATTTCCGCCAGCCAGGATTTACGGCCATATTCCGCCAGGTAGATACCCGCCATGATGCCGAGCGGCGTACCAAAAACGGTCGCCCACAGGATTAACAACCCGCTCCCCGCCAGGGCATTCGCCAGACCACCGCCCGCCGTGTTCGGCGGCGGCGTCATTTCGGTGAACAGCGCCAGCGACATCCCATCGATACCACGGGTTACGGTGGACATCAAAATCCACACCAGCCAGAACAGACCGAACGCCATCGTCGCCATCGAAAGCGTCAGCGCGATACGGTTCTTCAGACGGCGACGCGCCTGCATTTTGCGGCGAGATTCCGCCAGGGCCGCCGTGTTTTGCATTTCGAGCGTAGCCATTAACGCGCCCCCTCGTTTTTCGCCAGGCGCATCACCATGAACTTAGATGCCGCCAGCACGATAAAGGTAATCACAAACAGGATCAGACCCAGTTCCATCAGCGCCGCGACGTGCAGCCCGGATTCCGCTTCCGCGAATTCGTTTGCCAGCGCCGAGGTGATACTGTTGCCCGGCATGTACAGCGAGGCGCTGTCGAGCTGGTAGGTGTTACCGATGATAAAGGTCACCGCCATGGTTTCCCCCAGCGCACGACCCAGGCCCAGCATCACACCGCCAATCACGCCATTTTTGGTGAACGGAAGGACGATGCGCCAGATAACTTCCCAGGTGGTGCAGCCGATACCGTAGGCCGACTCTTTCATCATCACCGGCGTTTGTTCGAACACATCGCGCATGACCGCCGCGATGTACGGGATGATCATGATGGCGAGGATCACGCCAGCCGCCAGAATCCCGATACCAAAGGCCGGGCCGGAGAACAGCGCGCCCACAAACGGGATGTTGGAGAGAACGTTGCCAACCGGCTCCTGGAAGTACGTGGCAAACAGCGGAGCAAAGATAAACAGGCCCCACATGCCGTAAACGATACTCGGGATAGCCGCCAGCAGTTCAATAGCGATACCCAACGGGCGACGCAGCCAGTTGGGAGCAAGTTCCGTCAGGAACAGCGCGATGCCGAAGCTCACCGGAACGGCGATCAGCAGCGCGATAATCGAGGTGACGAGGGTGCCGTAGATGGGAACCAGCGCACCGTAAATATCGTTCGGCGCATCCCACTCTTTGGTCCACAGGAATGAAAAGCCGAATTTTTCGATGCTCGGCCAGGAGGAGATGATCAGGGACACGATAATGCCGCCCAACATCAATAGCACAATCAGCGCAGCCAGTTTTACCAGCGCGCTGAAGATCATGTCACCCTTTTTACCCGGTGGGTTAAAAGCAGGCTTGGTTGCAGCCATAAATCACTCTTTCCGTTAAACGCGTTTTACGAAGTTGCCCGATGGCGCAAACGCTTATCGGGCCTACAGTCTGAACCGTAGGGCGGGCAAGCGCAGCGCCACCCGCCATTTTCGTCAAAATTTCCCGTTAGTACAGCGCTTTACCGCTGCTGTCTTTCACGCTGGTCTTCCATGCGGCACGAACCTGCTCAACCACGCTGTCCGGCAGTGACGCGTAATCCAGGTCGTTAGCTTGTTTCGCGCCGTTTTTGTAAGCCCAGTCAAAGAACTTCAGCACTTCTACGCCCTGCTCCGGTTTTTTCTGCTCTTTGTGCACCAGGATGAAGGTGGTGGAGGTAATCGGCCACACATCGTCACCTTTCTGGTTGGTCAGGTCCTGAGCGAAAGATTTGCTCCAGTCGACGCCTTTGGCAGCGTTAGAGAAGCTCTCTTCGGTCGGGCTTACCGGCTTACCGTCGGCAGAAACAATTTTGGTGTAGGCCAGGTTATTCTGTTTCGCGTAAGCGTACTCGACATAACCAATCGCACCCGGCAGACGCTGTACGAACGCCGCGATACCGTCGTTGCCTTTACCGCCGAGGCCAGTCGGCCAGTTTACGGTAGAGCCTGCACCAACTTTGGATTTCCACTCTTCGTTCACTTTCGCCAGGTAGCTGGTGAAGACGAAGGAGGTACCGGAGCCATCCGCACGACGCACGACGGCGATATTCTGCGAAGGCAGTTTCACGCCTGGGTTCAGTTTGGTGATGGCTTCGTCATCCCACTTCTTAATTTTACCCAGGTAGATGTCACCCAGAGTTTTACCATCCAGCACCAGTTCGCCAGATTTCAGACCCGGAATGTTTACAGCCAGAACCACACCGCCGATCACGGTCGGGAACTGGAACAGGCCTTCCTGCGCCAGTTTTTCGTCAGACAGCGGGGCATCAGATGCGCCGAAATCCACGGTGTTAGCGGTAATTTGTTTTACGCCGCCAGAAGAACCAATACCCTGGTAGTTAACCTTATTACCGGTCTCTTTCTGGTAGGTGTCAGCCCATTTGGCATACACCGGCGCCGGAAATGTTGCACCAGCACCCGTCAGGCTTGCTGCAGCAAACGCAGAGAAAGCACTCATCGATAAGGTCGCGGCGACAACAGTTGCGACGGTGGTACGCATAACTTTCATAATGTCTCCTGGGAGGATTCATAAAGCATTGTTTAATGGCTACGATGAGCAAAATAGGACAAACAGGTGACAGTTATATGTATGGAATATGACAGTTTTATGACAAGGAAGTACTTACCGAAAACATGGATATAAAACCCATACAATTCAATAATTTGTTCTTTGTAGCGAATTTCAGATTTCAGCAATATTTTCTTTTTATGACATCAGAAACAGTAGCTGAAAATGACAGATTGTCATAAATCTCAGGCGGGGAATGGCGCAAAAAAAAGCTCCACCCGAAGGTGGAGCCTGTGTGATTACTCTACGGTCACCGATTTTGCCAGGTTACGCGGCTGGTCAACGTCGGTGCCTTTGATCAGCGCCACGTGGTACGCCAGCAGTTGCAGCGGCACGGTGTAGAAGATTGGCGCAATCACCTCTTCAACGTGCGGCATCTCAATAATGTGCATGTTGTCGCTGTTGGTGAAAGCAGCATCCTGGTCGGCGAAGACATACAACTGGCCACCGCGCGCGCGAACTTCTTCAATGTTGGATTTCAGTTTTTCCAGCAGTTCGTTGTTCGGTGCAACCACGATAACCGGCATATCCGCGTCAATCAGCGCCAGCGGGCCGTGTTTCAGCTCGCCTGCGGCATAAGCTTCCGCGTGAATGTACGAGATCTCTTTCAGCTTCAGCGCGCCTTCCAGGGCAATCGGGTACTGATCGCCACGGCCGAGGAACAGCGCGTGATGTTTGTCGGAGAAATCTTCTGCCAGCGCTTCAATACGTTTGTCCTGCGACAGCATCTGCTCAATACGGCTCGGCAGTGCTTGCAGGCCATGAACGATATCGTGCTCGATGGACGCATCCAGACCTTTCAGGCTTGCCAGTTTCGCCACCAGCATCAGCAGAACGGTCAACTGCGTGGTGAAGGCTTTGGTAGACGCTACACCGATTTCAGTACCGGCATTGGTCATCATCGCCAGGTCGGATTCACGGACCAGCGAAGAGCCCGGAACGTTACAAA
This sequence comes from Pseudocitrobacter corydidari, assembly GCF_021172065.1. Taxonomy (NCBI): domain Bacteria; kingdom Pseudomonadati; phylum Pseudomonadota; class Gammaproteobacteria; order Enterobacterales; family Enterobacteriaceae; genus Pseudocitrobacter; species Pseudocitrobacter corydidari. The sequence continues at coordinate 3,848,183 of NZ_CP087880.1, forward strand.
TAGCCAGAGACCCCAGGTAACCCAGCTCTTTCGACAGACGCAGGCCCGCGAGGGTATCTGCCGTTTCACCAGACTGCGACAGGGTGATCATCAGGCTGTTGCGACGCACTGCGGATTTGCGATAGCGGAATTCAGAAGCGATTTCCACGTCGCACGGTACGCCCGCCAGCGATTCAAACCAGTAGCGGGAAACCATCCCGGAGTTGTAGGAGGTACCGCAGGCGATGATCTGAATATGCTCGACTTTCGCCAGCAGTTCGTCGGCATTCGGCCCCAGTTCGCTTAAATCAACCTGCCCGTGGCTGATGCGGCCGGTCAGGGTGTTTTTGATGGCGTTCGGCTGCTCGTAAATCTCTTTCTGCATGTAGTGGCGGTAAATACCTTTATCGCCCGCGTCATACTGGAGATTGGATTCGATATCCTGACGTTTGACTTCTGCGCCAGTTTTATCAAACACGGTTACCGCACGACGGGTCACTTCCGCGATATCACCCTCTTCAAGGAAGATAAAGCGGCGAGTTACCGGCAGCAGCGCCAGCTGATCAGAGGCGATAAAGTTTTCACCCATGCCGAGGCCGATAACCAGCGGGCTACCAGAGCGCGCGGCCAGCAGAGTGTCCGGATTGCGGGTATCCATAATCACGGTGCCGTACGCGCCACGCAGCTGTGGGATGGCGCGCAGCACGGCTTCACGCAGTGTGCCGCCCTGCTCCATTTCCCAGTGCACCAGGTGCGCGATTACTTCGGTATCCGTTTCGGACACGAAGGTGTAGCCACGGCCCTGCAGCATTTCGCGCAGCGGTTCGTGGTTTTCGATGATGCCGTTATGCACCACCACAATGTGTTCAGAAACATGCGGATGCGCGTTGGTTTCTGAAGGTTCGCCGTGCGTTGCCCAACGGGTGTGAGCAATACCGGTGCCGCCGTGAAGCGGGTGTTCTTCCGCCGCCTGAGAGAGCATCTGGACTTTACCCAGACGACGCAGACGGGTCATGTTGCCCTTTTCATCAACGACCGCCAGACCCGCGGAGTCATAACCACGGTATTCCAGACGACGTAAACCTTCGAGAAGGATCTCAGCTACATCACGTTGCGCGACTGCGCCTACAATTCCACACATAGTTTTTTAATTCCGATTTTGGCGATATGCCAGTCGTTGTCGGTCAACCTGTATGCCCGTATTTTCGGGCGCCCCGAGCCTTTGTAGAGAGTGGGGTTATTATTTTGAGTACTGCATTTTGGGCGGGAGATTATGTTATCTCCTCATCCCCTGTCTGCCTGATGGCGGCTTCGCCTTATCAGGCCTACAAATAGATCAACGGGGTTTATCCCCTTACAGTATTACTTCTTCTTCACCGGACGCTGCCAGCCCTGTTTATGGACCTGCGGTACACGGCTTAAAACCAGTTCGTTATCAGCAACATTGCGCGTGACAGTGGTGCCTGCGGCGATGGTCACACCATTGCCGACGGTAACCGGCGCCACCAGCTGCGTGTCAGAACCCACAAACACATCATTCCCAATGATGGTTTTGAATTTATTCGCACCATCGTAGTTACAGGTGATGGTGCCTGCGCCGATATTCACGTTGTCGCCAATTTCCGCATCGCCCAGGTAAGTCAGATGGCCGGCTTTCGAGCCTTTACCCAGACGCGCTTTTTTCATTTCAACGAAGTTGCCAACGTGTGCGCCTTCCATGAGTTCCGCGCCAGGACGCAGACGTGCGAACGGGCCGATAGTGCAGGCGGCGTCGAGACGTGCGTCTTCCACCACGCTGTAAGGGCTGATTTCACAATCATCGCCAATCACCGCGTTTTTAATCACGCAGCCTGCGCCAATTTTCACGCGGTTGCCCAGCGTAACGTCGCCTTCCAGAATAACGTTAGCGTCAATTTCCACATCGCACCCGTGCGTCAGGGTGCCACGAAGATCAAAACGCGCCGGGTCGCGCAGCATTACGCCCGCCAGCAGCAGTTTTTCAGCCTGCTCAGACTGGTAAACGCGTTCGAGACGAGAGAGTTGCAGGCGGTTGTTGACGCCTTCTACTTCGCTCAGGCGGTCAGGATGCACGGCGGCAATTTCACGCCCTTCCTGATACGCCATCGCGATGATGTCGGTGATATAGAACTCACCCTGCGCATTGTTATTGTTGAGTTTCGACAACCAGCGCTTCATATCCGCACCGCTGGCAATCAAAATGCCGGTGTTAATTTCCTGAATCTGACGCTGTTCATCGCTGGCGTCTTTATGCTCAACGATACCGGTCACTTTGCCGTTTTCGCGGGTGATGCGGCCATAGCCGGTAGGATCGTCGAGCTTGACGGTCAGCAGGCCAATGCCGCCCTGCGGTTTCGCATCGCGCAGGCGTTGCAGCGTTTCGATGGAAATCAGCGGTACATCGCCATACAGCATCATGATGTCTTCATCATCGGCAAAGAACGGCGCGGCCTGCTGCATGGCATGGCCCGTACCCAGCTGTTCTGCCTGAAGCACCCAGTTCAGGTTACCGTCGGTCAGCGTCTTTTTGAGCAGTTCGCCGCCGTGGCCATACACCAGATGAACCTGCGCTGCGCCTAATTTATTGGCAGCATCAATGACGTGTTGCACCATCGGCTTTCCTGCCAGGGTGTGCAGCACTTTAGGAAGTTCGGAATACATGCGGGTGCCTTTGCCAGCGGCAAGGATCACGACGCTCATTGTACTGTTAGACATATGCATCCTGTCTGTAAATTAAGTAGGAAGTAAACCCCATTTCACCTTGAAATTTCTACATATTTTTCATCATGAAATGGTCTGCTGTTAAAACGGTCAACCGTCTGTTGTTACACGCCTTTCCAGGCCCATTTTCGACCATCATAAAAGGTTTTGTCTTGTAAAAGTTTAGGCAACACGCCGAATTACGCGCTATGCCACTGCTTAGGCTCTTCTTTTGTCACCTGAATAAAGATCGCCTAGAAATAAAACAGTGTTTTATTTGAGCGGTTTTGTGACGAACAAAAAAGAAACAGCATTTCATTTTGGTGATAATCGCAGCGGGAAACCATTCAGGAAGATAATATGAAAAACAAATTACCTCTGGCTTTAACCCTGTGCAGCGCTGCTATCACCCTACCAGCACTGGCCGCAGACGCACCACTCTGGAAAGCGATCGCCTTTGGGCAATCGACAGATATGAATTTCTCTTCCAACGTTCTGCCGGAAAAGATTGGTGTGAATAATGTCACCATTGAGGGTAAAACGCTCAGCCCGGATAGCACGGCAGATTTGAGTAAACCGATAACAATCGAAAGCCGCGGCGGCAAGATTGCTAACTCGCATGACGGTCTGACGTTCTTCTATACCCAACTCCCTACGGATGAAAACTTTGTGCTGCAGGCCACGGTGACCGTCGATCAGTTTGGCCCGGAAAACGGCGCCAAACCGGCGGCACAAGAGGGTGCGGGTTTACTGGTGCGCGATGTGATTGGCACCCCGAGACAGGAACCGCTGAAAGAGGGTTATGAAGAGTTCCCCGCCGCAGCCAACATGGTGATGAATGCCATCATGACGCAGGACAAAAAAGATGCTCACCGCGTGAAGCTACAGGCCATCGCGCGCGAAGGCATCACACAACCGTGGGGCAATGCCGGGTCAGCGATAAATAAGGTGAGCTACAAAGAAGAAGTTGACCTGCAAAAGACGCCGACCTTCCGCCTGAAGCTTGAACGTACGAACGAAGGCTTCATTACCGCCTGGGCGCCTGCGGGCAGTGAAGAGTGGGTCAGCGAAAAACTGCCGCGCGCCGATCTAATTTCGGTGCAGGATAAGCAACATTACTACGTCGGCTTCTTTGCCTCGCGTAATGCAAAAATCACCGTCAGCGATGCGTCACTCACCACGTCTAGCGCGCAAACCGTGGCATCCGCACCTTTTGTGGCGAAAAGTTGGCCGCCGGTGATGCAGATAGCGTCCGCAGATAAGAGTCTGAGCAAGGATTATACCCTCCAGGCGCGTGCCAACGGTGACGGAAACTTTACCGTGCGTCACAACGAAGTGGTGATCGGGCTTGATAAAGCGGTGAAGGCCGGCGAGATGTTTACCCTGCCCACTCAGCTTCATGAGAACAATAATTTCCAGATTATCTGGACGCCCACAAACGACAAGCCGGTAACCCAGAGTATGGACGTGCAACTCGTCACGACCATCACGGGCAACACGCTGTATGTCGCACCAGACGGAAAAGCGGAAGGGAAAGGGACGCAAGCATCACCGTTAGATCTCAATACCGCTATCAGCCTGCTGCCGCCCGGCGGAAAGATTATTCTTGCCGCGGGAAGCTATCCGAAAACGGATATTCCACTCAGCGCCAGCGGCCTGAAGGAGAAGCCGAAAACGTTGACGGCCAACGGTAAAGCGGTGATCCACGGTATGCTGCTGGACGCGAACTACTGGCATCTCAACGGTATCGATATTACCGACAAGAGTTTGCGTATTCAGGGCAGCCATAACATTATCGAGAACGTTGTGGCCTATCACAACGACGATACAGGGATTCAAATCTCTTCACCGGATAAACTGGGTCGCCCACTTTGGGCCAGCTATAACCGGGTGGTGAATTCAGAATCGTTCAGCAATGAAGATCCGGGTAAGATCAATGCCGACGGCTTTGCGGTGAAGATGCGCGTGGGAGAAGGTAACCGGCTGGAAGGATGCTATTCACACGACAACATTGATGACGGCTACGATCTGTTTAACAAGATCGAAGACGGCGCCAACGGGGTGGTGGTCATTGAGAACTCCATCGCCCGTAACAACACCAGTAACGGCTTTAAGTTAGGTGGAGAAGGGCAACCGGTCGCGCATGAGATCCGTAACAGTATTGCGATTGGCAACCACCTTGATGGCTTCACCGATAACTTTAACCCTGGCAAGCTGGTGGTGGTGAACAACGTTGCCGTCGACAATCAGCGTTTCAACTACATCTTCCGCCCGAGCCCCTACGGCGATGCGTCAACGCAGGGTGTCTTCAGTGACAACCTGTCGCTGCGCACAACGCCTGGAAAATACGATGATGCGGTGGTGGGGAATATTGATGCCAGCAACATCTTTATTGCTGAAGGGAAAAGCATAAACAGCAAGGAGTATCTCTCGCTGGACCTGCCACAGCCGCTGGAGCGTAACGCGGATGGCAGCTTTAAGACCGGGGATTTCCTGACTAAAAACTAAAACTGCCCATAAACAAAAAGGTCGCCATCAGGCGACCTTCTTCGTTTGGTTCTCGTTCACACCGCATGTGTTGTGGTTTTAGTTAGCGGTACAGCGCAAAACGAAACACAGCAAACGAGGCTTTCAGCCATGCAACCTTAGTGGTTGATAGTACCGAAAGAGATATTCATAGAGCTGAAAAGAGCGATGATTTTGTTGATCAGTTTCATGATAGCACCTTTGTAGGAAAATAATTTTTGTGACTCAACTCACAAAAAGAAGTCTACGCCTCATTTTTTAATCGATCAACTTTTTTGTGATGTTCATCACAAAATATCAAAACCGCTTTTCAGTTTCAGGCAAATTGAAACAGCGCGGTAAAACCTGCATATGCACGATTTACCGCGTGAACTTAGTTGCGTGACATAAACAGACGCAGCACATACCAGAACATCGTGGCGATGGACGCAAACAGATGCAGCGCCGCCCCCGCAGGGCGGTTGGTTGGATAGTGGTGAATGATGTTAGACGTATCGTACAGAATGAACCCTGCGCACAGCAGCACCATCGCGGCACTGAACCAAATGCCAAGAGAGAACCCGAGTATCACGCTCGCCACAATAGCGCCCAGCGCGATAAAGCTCGCCATCGTCAAAAAAGAGCGCATAAAAGAAAAGTCTTTACGCGTGGTGAAGGCGGTAAAGGTCAGGCCGCACACCAGCAGCAACGTAGTAATCGCAGCGGATGGGATGATGTCCGGGTTGATGTATCTGGCCATGGTGAGCAACGGCGCGAAGATTAACGCTTCAGCGAGCACGTAAATCCCAAGACCAATCTGCTGGGTATTGTCTGATGCCACGTTATCGGCGAGACGCGTCGCCAGCATGCTCACCAGCATAAACGCCCCCAGTATCACCAGCCAGCCATAACGACCGCCCGCGGCCAGTTTTGCCAGCATCATCTCGCCCACGCCCTGATTCATAAACACTGCGCTCAGCAAAATAAAGCCCAGCACCGAAACGGCAAGGTGAATGTAGGTTTGGCGAATAAACGTGGCGCGGTCAGTCTGACGAGCAGATTGCGGGCCTTCAAATAACGGTTTAAATGACATGCTAATGATCCCTCATATAGTTACAGCTGTAATAGTTACATGCGAGACAAAATAGCACTGCGTCGAGAGGGTGACAATTAGCGTTGAAGGGATCGGCTAACTTTTTGAATATTAATAAATATCATGTATGTGATGGGTCACAATCATAAAAAAAGCCAGCCTGGAAACCAGACTGGCTTTTTGACTTTTCAAGCCGGTGTTACATCGCTTTCTTGGTCAGCTCGATAACGCGCAGCTGCGCGATCGCTTTGGCCAGTTCCGCAGACGCCTGAGCGTAATCCACGTCGCCGTGAGAGCTCTTGATGTGCTCTTCCGCTTTGCGTTTCGCTTCCAGGGCTCGCGCTTCGTCGAGATCCTGGCCACGAATGGCGGTATCAGCCAGAACGGTCGTGCTACCAGGCTGCACTTCAAGAATGCCGCCAGACAGGTAGATAAACTCTTCATGACCGTGCTGTTTCACGATGCGGATCATACCAGGCTTAATGGCGGTGAGCAGCGGGGCGTGACCCGGGTAAATACCCAGTTCACCTTCGCTACCCGTTACCTGGATTTTCTCGACCAGACCAGAGAACATTTGTTGCTCTGCACTGACGACGTCCAGGTGGTAAGTCATTGCCATATCACCCTCCGATTAAGGCGTTAAAGTTTTTTGGCTTTTTCCACGGCTTCGTCGATGGAACCGACCATGTAGAACGCCTGCTCTGGCAGGTGATCGTATTCGCCGTCCATGATGCCTTTAAAGCCACGGATGGTGTCTTTCAGAGAAACGTATTTACCCGGAGAACCGGTGAATACTTCCGCTACGAAGAACGGCTGGGACAGGAAGCGCTGAATTTTACGTGCGCGTGCTACCACCAGTTTATCTTCTTCAGACAGTTCATCCATACCCAGGATGGCGATGATGTCTTTCAGTTCCTGATAACGCTGCAGGATGGACTGAACGCCACGCGCAGTGTCGTAGTGTTCCTGACCAACAACCAGCGGGTCCAGCTGACGGCTGGTGGAGTCCAGCGGGTCAACGGCTGGGTAGATACCCAGAGACGCGATCTGACGGCTCAGTACCACGGTTGCGTCTAAGTGCGCAAAGGTGGTTGCTGGGGATGGGTCAGTCAAGTCATCCGCAGGTACGTATACCGCCTGTACGGAGGTGATAGAACCGGTTTTGGTGGAGGTGATACGTTCCTGAAGAACACCCATCTCTTCCGCCAGGGTCGGCTGATAACCTACCGCTGAAGGCATACGACCCAGCAGTGCGGATACTTCCGTACCGGCCAGGGTATAACGATAGATGTTATCGACGAACAGCAGTACGTCACGGCCTTCGTCACGGAATTTCTCAGCCATGGTCAGGCCGGTCAGTGCAACGCGCAGACGGTTTCCCGGCGGCTCGTTCATCTGGCCATACACCAGGGATACTTTATCGATAACGTTGGATTCGGTCATTTCGTGGTAGAAGTCGTTACCCTCACGAGTACGTTCACCTACGCCCGCAAACACAGAGTAACCGGAGTGCTCGATCGCGATGTTACGAATAAGCTCCATCATGTTTACGGTTTTACCTACACCCGCACCACCGAACAGACCGACTTTACCGCCCTTAGCGAACGGACACATCAGGTCGATTACTTTGATACCGGTTTCCAGCAGTTCCTGAGAGTTTGACAGCTCTTCATAGGACGGTGCTGCGCGGTGGATAGCCCAACGCTCTTCTTCACCGATGTCGCCTTTCATGTCAACCGGTTGACCCAGTACGTTCATGATACGACCCAGTGTTGCTTTACCTACCGGGACTTCGATCGGGTGCTCGAGGTCTTTTACATCCAGACCACGGCGCAGGCCGTCAGAAGAACCCATTGCGATGGTACGCACGATACCGCCGCCGAGCTGCTGCTGAACTTCCAGCACCAGCACTTCATTACCATTCTGTACCTCAAGAGCTTCGTACACGCGCGGTACGGCATCCTGAGGGAATTCGACGTCAACTACGGCGCCGATTACCTGGACAATTTTTCCAGTAGCCATCTTGAATCCTCTACGAATTAACCTGGTTATACCGCGGATGCACCACCGACGATCTCGGTGAGTTCCTGAGTAATGCTGGCCTGACGAGCTTTGTTGTATACCAACTGCAGCTCTTTGATCAGGCTGCCGCCATTGTCGGTCGCGGCTTTCATCGCCACCATACGTGCGGCCTGCTCGCTGGCCAGGTTTTCTACAACACCTTGATAAACCTGAGACTCTACGTAGCGGCGCAGGAGGGTATCCAGCAGCGCTTTCGGATCGGGTTCATACAGGTAATCCCAGGATTTACGCTTCAGATCCTCATCTTCTGACGCAGGCAGCGGCAGCAGCTGAGTGATGGTAGGAACCTGAGACATGGTGTTGATAAATTTGTTGTTTACAATATAAAGCTTGTCCAGACGGCCTTCATCGTAAGCCTGCAACATCACTTTTACCGGGCCGATCAGTTCGGACAGGGAAGGGTTATCCCCCATGCCAGTGACCTGCGCGACGATGTTACCGCCAACGGAATTGAAGAAAGAGACGCCTTTAGAGCCGATCATTGCGATATCGCACTGAACGCCTTTATCAGACCAACCTTTCATTTCCGCCAGAATTTTTTTGAACAGGTTAATGTTCAAGCCACCACACAGACCACGGTCTGTCGACACCACCAGGTAGCCCACGCGTTTAACGTCGCGTTCTTCCAGGTACGGGTGCTTATATTCCAGATTACCGTTTGCAAGGTGACCAATCACTTTGCGCATGGTTTCTGCATAAGGACGGCTGGCCGCCATACGTTCCTGCGATTTACGCATTTTGGAAGCGGCGACCATTTCCATCGCTTTAGTGATCTTCTGCGTGTTCTGGACGCTTGCGATCTTACTACGTATCTCTTTTGCGCCGGCCATGAGCTTCTCCTCAATGCCTTGCGGCCTGCCTTAGGGCAGGCCACCAGACGTTACCAGGATTGGGTTGCTTTGAAGGAATCGAGGATGCCTTTCAGCTTGCCTTCGATTTCGTCGTTATAGCCACCGGACTGGTTGATCTCTTGCATCAGTGGAGCGTGATCACGGTCGACGTAAGCCAGCAGAGCGGCTTCGAAGCTACCGATTTTCGACAATTCAACATCTGCCAGGTAACCACGTTCTGCTGCGAACAGAACCAGAGACTGCTGCGCAACGGACATCGGCGCATACTGTTTCTGTTTCAGCAGTTCGGTCACTTTCTGACCGTGGTCAAGCTGCTTACGGGTTGCATCGTCAAGGTCGGATGCAAACTGAGAGAACGCCGCCAGTTCACGATACTGCGCCAGCGCGGTACGAATACCACCGGACAGTTTTTTCATGATCTTGGTCTGCGCTGCACCACCTACACGGGATACGGAGATACCCGGGTTAACCGCAGGACGAATACCGGCGTTAAACAGGTTGGTTTCCAGGAAGATCTGACCATCGGTAATGGAGATTACGTTAGTCGGAACGAACGCAGAAACGTCACCCGCCTGAGTTTCGATAATCGGCAGAGCGGTCAGAGAACCGGTTTTCCCTTTCACTTCACCTTTGGTGAAGGCTTCAACGTATTCGGCGTTAACACGCGCAGCACGCTCCAGCAGACGGGAGTGCAGGTAGAATACGTCGCCCGGGAATGCTTCACGTCCTGGCGGACGACGGAGCAGCAGGGAGATCTGACGGTATGCGACAGCCTGTTTAGACAGGTCATCATAAATGATCAGCGCATCTTCACCACGGTCACGGAAGTATTCGCCCATTGCGCAACCGGCATACGGCGCCAGGTATTGCAGTGCAGCGGATTCAGACGCGGTTGCCACAACAACGATGGTGTTAGCCAGCGCGCCGTGTTCTTCCAGTTTACGTACCACGTTAGAGATGGTGGACGCTTTCTGGCCGATAGCAACGTAGACACATTTGATACCGGAATCACGCTGGTTGATGATGGCATCGATTGCCAGCGCAGTTTTACCGGTCTGACGGTCACCGATGATCAGTTCACGCTGACCACGACCGATTGGGATCATGGCATCAACGGACTTATAACCAGTCTGTACTGGCTGATCAACGGACTGACGTTCGATAACGCCCGGCGCGATAGCTTCAACAGCGGAGAAGCCGTCGTTATCCAGCGCACCTTTACCGTCGATTGGCGCACCCAGGGTGTTAACCACACGACCCAGCAGGCCACGGCCAACCGGAACTTCCAGGATACGACCAGTACACTTAACTTTCATGCCTTCGGCAAGGTCAGCATACGGACCCATTACTACTGCACCAACAGAGTCGCGCTCCAGGTTCAGTGCGATAGCGTAACGGTTACCCGGCAGGGAAATCATTTCACCCTGCATACAATCGGCCAGGCCGTGGATGCGGATAACACCGTCACTTACAGAAACAATAGTACCTTCGTTGTGAGCTTCACTCACAACACTGAACTGAGCAATGCGCTGCTTGATCAGTTCGCTGATTTCGGTGGAATTCAGTTGCATGCTCCAGTCCCCTTAAGACTGCAAGACGTCTGCAAGGCGTTCAAGACGGCCGCGTACGCTGCCATCAATGACCATATCACCCGAGCGGATGATAATGCCTGCCATTACAGACTTATCGATATTGCAATTCAGCTTCACTTTGCGTGACAGACGTTTTTCCATCGCTGTGCTGATTTTCGCAAGCTGTTCTTCACTCAGTGCTGTCGCGGAAGTCACTTCGACTTCGGCAACCGCCTCGCTGGCGGCACGTAAATGAATGAACTGCTCGAGAACATCCGGGAGCACACGCAGACGACCATTTTCAGCCATAACCTTAATCAGGTTCTGGCCGTTTTCGTCCAGTTGCTCACCACAGACGGCGATAAACGACTTAGCGAGCGTTTCCGGCGCCATCGCGCCAGACAGAAGCTCTGCCATTTGTTCGTTTTTCGTCACTTCAGCGGTAAACGCCAGCATGTCCTGCCAGCGCTCTACACTGTTGTGTTCGACGGCAAAGTCAAAAGCTGCTTTGGCGTAGGGGCGAGCTACAGTAACAAATTCAGACATCAGCCCCTCCCTCCTTACAGTTCAGCGACAAGTTTGTCCACGATGTCGCTGTTAGCAGCTTCATCCACGGAACGTTCGATGATCTTCTCGGCGCCAGCAACAGCCAGGATAGCAACTTGCTTACGCAGTTCTTCGCGAGCACGTTTACGCTCAGCGTCGATTTCCGCCTGAGCCTGCGCCACGATTTTAGTACGTTCCTGTTCTGCTTCAGCTTTCACTTCGTCCAGGATCTGGGCGCGACGTTTGTTCGCCTGCTCAATGATAACCTGGGCTTCCGCTTTCGCTTTTTTCAGCTGGTCGGTCGCGTTGGCCTGTGCAAGGTCCAAATCCTTTTTAGCTCGTTCAGCAGAAGCAAGACCGTCAGCAATCTCTTTTTGACGTTTTTCGATGGCAGCCATTAACGGCGGCCATACGTACTTCATGCAGAACAGAACGAACAGGACAAACGCGATGGCCTGGCCGAGGATTGTTGCGTTAAGATTCACAGCACAATGCCTCTTATCTAGTTAACGTTCTGATATTGCTTACTAATTCAAGCAACGCTTACTACGCGACAGCAAACATCACGTACAGACCCAGACCTACAGCGATCATTGGGATAGCATCCACCAGACCCATAACGATAAAGAACTGAGTACGCAGCAGTGGAATCAGATCCGGTTGACGCGCTGCGCCTTCCAGGAATTTGCCCCCGAGGATGCCGATACCGATCGCAGCACCGATTGCCGCCAGACCCATCATCACAGCGGCAGCCATGTACAGCAGATCCATATTCAGGTTTTCCATGACAGTCTCCAGTTTGTTTCAGTTAAAACGTAGTAGTGTTGGTAAATTAATGCTCTTCAGACGCCATCGACAGATAGACGATCGTCAGAACCATGAAGATGAAGGCTTGCAGCGTAATGATCAGGATGTGGAAAATGGCCCACGGCACATTCAGAATCCACTGTGACCACCACGGCAACAGACCAGCAATCAGAATGAAAATCAGCTCACCGGCATACATGTTACCGAACAGTCGCAGACCGAGAGAAACCGGTTTGGACAGCAGGCTGACCCCTTCAAGGATTAAGTTGACAGGAATGAAAGCCCAGTGATTGAACGGCTGCAGCGTCAACTCTTTCGTGAAGCCGCCGATGCCTTTCATTTTGATGCTGTAGAACAGAATCAGGATGAACACGCCCAGTGCCATAGACAGGGTAATGTTCACGTCCGCAGACGGCACCACGCGCAGCGCCGGCAGGCCCAGTATATGCTCAGCAATATACGGCAGCAGGTCGATAGGCAGAAGGTCCATCAGGTTCATCAGGAAGACCCAGACGAAAATCGTCAGAGCCAGAGGAGCGATGAGCTTGCTTTTGCCATGGTACATGTCTTTGACACTGCCATGAACGAAGCCGATTACCAGCTCAATCGCGGTCTGAAATTTGCCTGGTACGCCGCTGGTTGCTCGTTTAGCAACGCTACGGAACATAAGCAGGAACAACAGACCCAGCACCACCGAGAAGAACATGGAGTCAATATTGAGCGTCCAGAAGGTGGCTGGGGGGTTATGCGGATCTACCAGCGAGAATGTACGCAGGTCCAGCTGAAGGTTATTCAGGTGGTGACCTATGTAATCCTGCGGCGTCATATTTTCAGAAGCCATGATGCCTTTTACCCTTTGTTGTTAATTACAGCGGGTGCCAGTATCTGAACCACCAGCACCAAAATCCATGTCACGATTAGCGGCAAGAACACCGCCTTCAAAACTGCCAACGCCACGATCAGCAACACCAGCATCGCCAACACCTTGAACGCTTCGCCAAACGCGAATGTCCATGCGACTCGGCCCTTAGCCGGTGTATGTACCTGGTGGCGCCAGGCAAAAATCATAAACAACATGTTAGGCAGAAATACTGCCATACCTCCGCACGCGGAGGAAATGCCCCAGAAGGGGTCTTTGAGGCTGAACAGCAGTCCACTTGCTATTACTGCCAGGAGCTGAATGAACAGAAGCTTACGAGCAACGTTTCGACTCACGAGCGACAATGACATCACGTTATTACTCCTGCTCCCTTTGAGGTATGCCGCGTGTCGTATAAAACGTTCTTTAAGGCTCGGAGTCAAGCATCAAAAAGCGGTCAAATTATACGGTGACGCCTCGTGATTTCAAACAATAAGTAGCAAAAAGGTGAATAAATGTTTAAATTTTTTTCCTCACCTCTATTTTCGCGATTTTTGTGAAAGTGTGAACGATCGAACAAAAGTGCAAATACCGCGAAAACGCTGACTACAAAGCGTGCTCCAGATCACATAATAAACATTTTTGATGATGTTCGATTGAGATTAGCCTCAATTCATAACTTGCCAGTGTTTTGATCTTAAAGGCAATTAGAGACAACTCTTTTCAAAAATGACACACACACCGTAAAAACAGCTTATTGACATTTATAATAAAAATTTAACATTCAATTTTCATTCAGCGAATCGACTGCTAGTAAGCTGATATTTTCCACGTTGACTATTTTTATTGTTAACAAAAAGAGCCACGTTAAATGCCCGATACAGTCTAGTTAAAATGTCGTTAAATGTAACTGAATGTTCCATCGTTTTTGTCGCTTCTTTTTAACAAAATCGAGGTCGGTTTTTTCCGATATTTTTTGATAAAAGTTAACTTTTGTTTGTTCTAATTATCACCAGATGGCGTTCGCCTTCCAGGTGCGGAACACGGAGTTCAACGATATTTTCTACGGAGAATTCAGTCGGTAACTGGCTGATTTCATCGTCTGGCCTCTGCCCTTTCAGCGCATAGAAGCGGCCATTTTCCGCAGGTAAGTGCTTACACCAGGTCACCATGTCCGTCAGAGACGCAAACGCACGGCTGATGACGCCATCAAAAGGCGGCTCTGCGGGGAACTCTTCAACTCGGCTTTGCACCGGCGCGATGTTCTCAAGTTTCAGCTCATGCTGCACCTGACGCAGAAAGCGTACACGCTTACCCAGGCTGTCGAGCAGCGTAAAATGAGATTCCGGACGCACGATCGAAAGCGGGATACCCGGCAATCCAGGGCCCGTACCGACATCAATAAACCGTTGCCCCTGCAAATGCGGCGCAACCACGATGCTGTCCAGAATATGTCGAATTAACATCTCGTTAGGATCGCGCACGGACGTCAGGTTGTACGCTTTGTTCCATTTGTTCAGCATATCGACATAGGCCACCAGCTGATGTTTCTGGTGATCGGTGAGCGAAATGCCTGCTTCATCCAGCAGACGAGAGAGTTTGTTAATCACGAAAGTTACCTGTTGGGGATAATTTGCCGGATGTTAGCGTTATCCGGCTTACGAATTTGTAGGGCGGCTCGCGAAACGCCGCCGCCCAAAACCGTTATTACGCGCTGCGGCGCAGCATACCTTGTTTTTTCAGCCAAACCAGCAAAATTGAGATGGCGGCGGGGGTAATCCCGGAAATACGTGACGCCTGGCCAATTGAAACCGGTTTATGGTCATTCAGCTTGGCGATCACTTCGTTGGAGAGACCGTTAACCTGACGATAATCGAGCGTCGCAGGCAGGAGCGTATTTTCGTTACGCTGCTGTTTTTCAATCTCATCCTGCTGACGCGCAATGTAACCTTCGTATTTCACCTGAATCTCAACCTGTTCAGCGGCCTGAGCATCGGCCAGCGCAGGCGCGAATGGCGTCAGCGCGGTCAGCTGTTCGTAGGTCATTTCCGGGCGACGCAGCAGATCTTCCCCACTGGCTTCACGCGACAGCGGCGCACTCAGGTGAGCATTCACTTCGCCTGCTGACTCGGAAGACGGCGCAACCCAGGTCGTTTTCAGGCGCTGACGTTCACGCTCGATATTTTCCAGCTTCTCGTTGAAGCGCGCCCAGCGCACATCGTCCACCAGGCCCAGCTCACGGCCCGCTTCGGTTAGACGCAGATCGGCGTTATCTTCGCGCAGCATCAGACGATATTCCGCACGCGAGGTAAACATGCGGTACGGTTCTTTGGTACCCAGCGTGCAGAGATCGTCGACCAGCACGCCCAGGTAGGCCTGATCGCGACGCGGCGCCCAGCCCTCTTTTTCCGCCGAGAAACGCGCGGCGTTCAGACCAGCAAGCAGCCCCTGTGCGGCGGCTTCTTCGTAACCGGTGGTGCCGTTGATCTGGCCGGCAAAGAACAGACCGTGGATAAATTTGCTTTCCAGCGTCGGTTTCAGATCGCGCGGATCGAAGAAATCGTACTCGATAGCATAGCCTGGACGGACGATCTTCGCGTTTTCCATCCCCTGCATGGAGCGGACGATTTGCATCTGCACATCGAATGGCAGGCTGGTGGAGATACCGTTAGGGTAAATTTCGTTGGAGGTCAGCCCTTCCGGCTCCAGGAAAATCTGGTGCTGGTTTCGGTCGGCAAAGCGCATCACTTTGTCTTCGATAGACGGGCAGTAACGTGGGCCAATCCCTTCAATCACGCCAGCATACATTGGGCTGCGGTCGAGGTTATTGCGGATCACGTCATGGGTTTTCTCGTTGGTATGCGTGACATAGCACGGTACCTGACGCGGATGCTGGGACGCATCGCCGAGGAACGAGAAAACGGGCATTGGGTTATCGCCAAGCTGTTGCGCCAGCACGCTGAAATCAATGGTGCGCGCGTCGATACGCGGCGGGGTGCCGGTTTTCAGACGGCTTACGCGCAGCGGCAGTTCACGCAGACGACGAGAGAGCGGAATGGACGGCGGATCGCCAGCACGGCCACCGCTGTAGTTATCCAGCCCGATATGAATTTTGCCGTCGAGGAAAGTCCCGACAGTGAGCACAACCGCTTTAGCGCGGAATTTCAGCCCCATCTGGGTGACAGCGCCAACCACGCGATCGTTTTCCACAATCAGATCTTCAACCGCCTGCTGGAAGATCATCAGGTTCGGTTGGTTCTCCAGCGCAGTGCGCACTGCCTGGCGATAGAGCACGCGATCCGCCTGAGCACGAGTGGCGCGTACCGCCGGCCCTTTGCTCGCGTTTAGTATCCTAAACTGGATACCCGCATGGTCGATCGCGGTGGCCATCAGGCCGCCAAGTGCATCCACTTCTTTTACCAGGTGTCCTTTCCCAATGCCGCCAATCGCCGGGTTGCAGCTCATCTGCCCCAGAGTGTCGATATTGTGTGTCAAAAGCAGGGTCTGCTGACCCATTCGCGCTGCGGCCATCGCGGCCTCAGTGCCTGCATGACCCCCGCCAATGATGATGACGTCAAAAGGATCCTGATAAAACATGGTGGTCTGCCTCGCATAACGCGGTTTGATGATGGATTGAAGCCCGGGCGTGGATTCTACTCAACTTTAGTCGATGGAGAAAGCGTCTGGATCTTTGCTATTTAAAAGAAGATCTTTTTATTTAGAGATCTGTTCTATTGTGATCTCTTATTAGGATCGCCAGTATCTGTGGATAAGTGCGATCCACTATTTAAGATCATAAGCTTAAGAAGGATCACTAACTGTGAATGATCGGTGATCCTGTTCCGTATAAGCTGGGATCAAAACGGGGAGTTATACACAACTCAAAAACTGACCTACGGTTGTTCTTGGGATAACTACCGGTTGATCCAAGGTTTTAACCAGGGTTATCCACAGAATAAAGTTGGATCTTTACAAATCTCTGAGCCGATCGGCCCATGATCCGACCCAAATTTCCGCGGGATCTTCAGGAATGTCATGTTCAAGGACATTGATCTTGAGCGTTTCGCCCACCTGTTTCGCGCCACAGGCGGCCAATTCGGTGTCGATTTTATCGATGGCGCCGCAAAAAGTGTCATATTCACGACTGCCAATACCGATTGAACCGAAGCGTACCTGGGAAAGGTCGGGTTTCTGCTCGCGGAGATCGTTATAAAAAGGCAGCAGGTTGTCAGGAATGTCACCGGCACCGTGCGTGGAGCTGATAACCAGCCAGATCCCCGACGCCGTGAGATCCTCTAATAAAGGACCATGCAGCGTTTCGGTCGAAAAACCCGCGTCTTCCAGCTTTTCAGCCAGGTGTTCCGCCACATACTCGGCGCTGCCAAGTGTGCTTCCGCTGATGAGTGTGATATCTGCCATAACCGCCACCTTTATTAAGAGTGGCGTATTGTACGCTGTGAACGGTCTGGGATCTACCTGTGGAAAAGTGCGGGATTAAAAAAGCCGATCACGGCTTGATGGTACGCATGATCGGGTTCTGCAGGACGATCAGGGTTTCGGTGGACTGAATTTCATCAATTGTTTGGATCTTGTTGATAAGTACGTGCTGCAACGCGTCGATCGAACGGCACATGACTTTAATAAAGATGCTGTAATGGCCGGTGGTGTAGTACGCCTCGGTCACTTCATCCAGGCTTTCCAGCCGCGCCAGCGCGGACGGATAGTCTTTTGCACTCTTCAATATAATGCCGATAAAGCAGCCGACATCGTATCCGAGCTGTTTTGGGCTTACGTCGACGCGCGCGCCGGTAATGATGCCCGCCTGTTTCATTTTCTCGACGCGAACGTGAATGGTGCCGGGGCTGACGCCGAACTGTTTGGCTAATTCGGCGTAGGCGGTGCGGGCATTCGCCATTAAGGCGTCGAGGATGCCGCGGTCCAGATTGTCGATCTGATAATTTTCCATAGCTTTTTCTTATGAAGAATGAGGATTCTTTCTATTTTAGCGCCTGTTTTTAACGAATCAAAAGTGAAGACGCCTTTTTATCTGTTGATTATTGAATATGACCCGCATTCTGTTGCTTAATCATAACCAACAGGACGCAGGAGTAATAAAAAATGAAAACCGCTTACATCGCAAAACAACGCCAGATTAGTTTCGTAAAATCCTTTTTCTCTCGCCAGCTAGAAGAAAAGTTGGGCCTGATTGAAGTCCAGGCACCGCTGCTGAGCCGCGTAGGGGATGGGACGCAGGACAACCTTTCTGGTTGCGAAAAAGCGGTACAGGTAAAAGTGAAAGCCCTGCCGGAGGCCCAGTTTGAAGTGGTGCACTCTCTGGCTAAGTGGAAACGTCAAACCCTGGGACAGCACGACTTCAGCGCGGGCGAAGGGCTCTACACGCACATGAAAGCCCTTCGCCCCGATGAAGACCGCCTTTCGCCGATCCACTCCGTTTACGTTGACCAGTGGGACTGGGAACGCGTGATGGGTGATGGCGAGCGTCATCTCGGTACCCTTGAAAGCACCGTGAAGGCGATTTGGGCGGGTATTAAAGAAACTGAAGCGGCAGTAAGCAAAGAGTTTGGCCTGGCACCGTTCCTGCCAGAACAGATCCACTTTGTGCACAGCCAGACGCTGCTAAGCCGTTATCCGGATCTCGACGCGAAAGGCCGTGAACGTGCTATTGCCAAAGAACTGGGTGCCG
Organism: Pseudocitrobacter corydidari; assembly: GCF_021172065.1. Taxonomy (NCBI): domain Bacteria; kingdom Pseudomonadati; phylum Pseudomonadota; class Gammaproteobacteria; order Enterobacterales; family Enterobacteriaceae; genus Pseudocitrobacter; species Pseudocitrobacter corydidari. The sequence goes on from NZ_CP087880.1 coordinate 3,866,898, forward strand.
TCTTCCTGATTGGGATCGGCGGGAAACTCTCTGATGGTCATCGCCACGACGTCCGTGCGCCGGATTATGATGATTGGAGCACGCAGGCGGAATCTGGTCTGGCGGGCCTTAACGGCGATATCCTGGTGTGGAACCCGATTCTGCAAGATGCGTTCGAGCTCTCTTCTATGGGGATCCGCGTTGATGCCAACGCGCTGCAACACCAGTTACAGCTGACCGGCGACGAAGAGCGCCTGCAGCTGGAATGGCATCAGGCGCTGCTGCGCGGTGAAATGCCGCAGACTATCGGCGGCGGGATTGGCCAGTCGCGTCTGACCATGCTGCTGCTGCAACTCTCCCACATCGGGCAGGTTCAGTGCGGCGTATGGCCGGCGCAGGTACGTGAAGGCGTCTCTTCCCTGCTGTAAGATTAACGCCGCCAGCGTCTGAGCAGGCGGCTACGCAACCCGGTATCGAAGCGCCAGATGTGGTCAAAGATGCGCATGATGCCGGGCTTGCCATGGGCGGACATCGCCACCGCGTGAAAACGGTGCTGATGTTTTCGCTGTAACTCCCCTACCTTATTCACCACCTCATCCGGCAGCCGCTGGGCAATAAAGTCTGAAATCACCACCGCATCGGCATCCTGCCAGGCCGGGTTCTCCAGCCGTTCGACGATGGCGCGAAAACAGCTCGCCATATCGGTGCCGCCGCGAAAACGCTGGCTCAGGAAACGGATCGCCTGTTCGATCCCCTGCGGGCCAGTCAGCTCGTAGCGCACCACTTCGCTGGAAAACAGCATAATGAAGCAGCGGCGGTTATCCGCCAGCGCGACGCGCATCATTGCAAGGCAAAAGGCTTTCGCGCACTGCTCGTTAAAGCCGCCCATGGAGCCTGAAGTATCTACGCAGACGATAAACGGCCCGCGCGGCTGTTCGTCTACATCCTGGTGTACCACCGGGCGTTCGGTGACTTTCTCATGCCACGCATCGCCGTGCAGACGGTAGGTGAGAAGCTGTTTCTCCACCAGCCGCCGGTAGAATTCATACTCCAGCTCGGTAATACCGAGCGTGGCCAATTCCGGCGGCAGCAGGCGCAGGATGTCATCGCTTTGCTGAATGCCGTCGACCTGCTCCGGCACCGTTGACGGTTCGCGCACCAGGGTGCGGAAGGTTTCCATTAGTGCATCTTTTTTGGGCACCGATTTTGCTTCACGCGAGCGCCCAAGCTGATCCGCCAGCTGCATCAGTTCCGGCTGCTGGCTGAGGAAATCGCCATACTTCACGATCAGCTGATAATCACCGCGCTTAAGCTGCCCGGCGCTCATGTCCCACAGGCGACCGGCGGCGTTTTCGTTCTCGACCAGCACCGGTTCCAGTTGGCCGCTCAGAGTCATTCGCTCCTGAACTTCGCTCAGTAACTGTTCCCGTTCACCTTCCAGTAACTGCTGGTTGAGCGATGTTGCCTGCACCACCAGGCTCAGCCGCCAGCGCTGCAGGAACAGCGTATGCAGCGCCGGGGTAAAGGTGGGATTATGCGTCGCCAGCTGCTGAGCCTGCTCGGCGTAGGGTGAGCGCACCTTTTTCAGAAGCGCCAGGATCTGCGGCAGCTGCGCATTGATTTGCGGCGTGGAAAAGGTCTGGCACTGCTGATAGCAGAGCACTTCTTCTTCCAGCTCCGGCGGCACATGCGTACCCTTAAGCGTGCTTTTCAGGTTTTCGCGCCAGCGGGGCAGATCTTCCGTAATGGCGCTTTTCAGGCGCGGGAATTTCTTAAAGAATGCCGATAGCTGTGGTGACGCCAGCAGGGCGATGATCGTCTCTTCGATCAATCCCTCTTCGCTGACCGCCAGCATCACGTTGAGCGTATCGATCGTCAGCATTGCTGGGCCTGTTTGATCTGCGCCGCGACATCCTGCAGGCTGGCTTCGATCTGCGCCAGCCAGTCGCTATGAATGAACAGGCATTTCTGCTGATCGTTAAAGCTGAGATGCTGTCGATGCCACTCCTCCGCCAGTTCGTCGAGCTGCTGTTTGATTTCGGCAGGCATGTTCTGCTGGCTTTCGGTTCCCGGCAGCGCCAGGCGTGAGCCCTGCAAACTGATATCACGCACCACCAGATGCTGCGCGTTATCCACTTCCATATTCAGCGTCAGCGCAAAACCGATGCCGTTGAGTTTGCCGCGAATTTCACCGCCTTTCTCCAGCCAGTGTGCCAGCACCTGACGCTCGAAGGTGATGTGAATAACGTCGATATCGTGCAATTTCAGCGGTTTTTGCAGCAGTAACGTAACCGTTGGGCCCTGAACTTCCGCCGGAAGCTCATAGTGCGGTTTACGGCTGAACATACCGCCTATACGCGTCACTTTGAGCGCGGTTTTATCGCTTTCCTGCTGCTGAAGCTGTAAGCGATGCTGAGTAATTGCGCTCAGGCGGTTCAGCATCGATTGCTGTTGCCAGGCGTGCCCGGTCATCAATATTTCGAGCTGTTGCTGCATTAAATTGCGGCTTTGCGCGTCGTGCCACAGGCACTCTTTAAGCAGAATAAGATCGATAGGCGCAATGGCATCGCGCCCGCTGAAGAATGCGCAGGCCTGTAGCAGACGAATCGCTTTCTTCCAGCGACGATCGGAAACATACGGCGCATTGGGCAGCGTATCGAGCTGCTGGCGCAGGGTGAAGATCAGTTCAAATACCGCTTCCGGCAGTTTGATTGCGGCAATCTCTTTCTGCCACTGAAAGAACTCTTCATCCGTGACCTGAAGCACCGGCGATACCGGGTTTTCGTTTTCGTCCTGCTGGCTCACCAGCATGGAACGGAAGTTGCCCTTCTCCTGCACTTTGTCGAGCCACAGACGAATCAGCATACGGTCATACAGCGCTTCAAGGCTGCTTTCGGCTTCCGGCAGTTCGTTCGATGCCGCCACCAGCAGGCGCATCGGGATTTTCTCAACCGTCGCGCCGTTGCGGAAATGACGTTCGTTAATGGCGGTCAGCAGGGTGTTCAGAATCGCCGGGCCAGCTTTCCAGATCTCATCAAGAAAGACGATTTCCGCTTCCGGTAAATAGCCTGCGGTCAGACGCTCATAGCGCCCTTCATCTTTTAACGCCTGGATGGACAGTGGGCCAAAAACCTCTTCCGGCGTAGAGAAGCGGGTCATCAGATATTCAAAGGCGCGCGCGTGTTGAAAAGCGAACTTAATGCGTCGCGCAATCAGGCTTTTGGCAATGCCTGGCGGGCCAAGCAAAAACACGCTCTCGCCGCTGAGCGCTGCCAGCAGGCACAGGCGGATAGCGTGACTGCGTTCATACAGCCCTTTCTCAAGCGCGCTACTCAGGCGCGAAATTCTTTCTGCTAATAAATGTGATTGGGCCATAATTGAGTTGCATCCTTTCGCCGAACATACGGCTAACTGAGCGAGTATAGACGTTTCATGGACGAGGATAATAGGCTGAAGAAGCGCTTCATTTTCTTTGCGCCAGGTTAATATGAATTCACATAAGGGTACGATTTTGCGATTAATCGTGCATACTGTGCGCTTTTCGTGGGCCAAGGGACCAGGCACTCATTTGTTTTACAAACGAAAGACTAGTCTATGAGCACTGATAAGAAGCAATCTTTGTCGGCGATTACCCTCGCCGCCATTGGGGTGGTATACGGCGATATCGGCACCAGCCCTCTTTATACTCTTCGAGAATGTTTGTCCGGGCAGTTTGGTTTTGGCGTTGAACGTGACGCGGTTTTTGGCTTTCTGTCATTAATCTTCTGGCTGCTGATCTTAGTTGTCTCCATTAAGTACCTGACCTTCGTCATGCGTGCGGATAACGCCGGTGAGGGGGGGATCCTGACGCTAATGTCTTTGGCGGGGCGCAACACGTCGGCAAAAACCACCTCCTTCCTGGTGATAATTGGATTGATCGGCGGCAGCTTCTTCTATGGGGAAGTGGTCATCACGCCGGCGATATCGGTGATGTCGGCCATTGAAGGCCTGGAAATTGTCGCGCCACAGCTTGATAGCTGGATAGTGCCGCTTTCCATTCTGGTGCTGACGCTGCTGTTTATGATTCAGAAGCACGGTACCGGCATGGTGGGCAAACTCTTCGCCCCGATTATGCTGGCGTGGTTCCTGATTCTGGCGGTGCTGGGCGTGCGTAGCATTATGGGTAACCCGGAAGTGCTTCAGGCGCTGAATCCCATGTGGGCGGTGCACTTCTTCCTTGAATATAAGATGGTGTCGTTTGTCGCGCTGGGGGCGGTTGTCCTCTCCATCACCGGGGTAGAAGCGCTGTATGCGGATATGGGCCACTTCGGCAAATTCCCGATTCGTTTGGCCTGGTTCTCGGTGGTGCTGCCGTCTTTGACGCTGAACTACTTCGGTCAGGGCGCGCTGCTTTTGAAGCATCCGGAAGCGATTAAGAACCCGTTCTTCCTGCTCGCGCCGGAATGGGCGCTGATCCCGCTGCTGATTCTGGCGGCGCTGGCGACGGTTATCGCCTCGCAGGCGGTTATTTCGGGCGTCTTCTCGCTGACTCGCCAGGCGGTGCGTCTGGGGTATCTCTCACCGATGCGCATTATCCACACCTCTGAAATGGAGTCCGGGCAGATTTACATCCCGTTCATCAACTGGCTGCTCTATTTCTCGGTGGTTATCGTCATTATCAACTTCGAGCACTCCAGTAATCTGGCGGCAGCTTACGGTATCGCGGTAACGGGTACGATGGTGTTGACCTCGATACTGTCGACCACCGTGGCGCGTAAAAACTGGCACTGGAACAAGTTCCTGGTGGCGTTCATTCTGGTCGCCTTCCTGTGTATCGATATTCCGCTGTTCTCGGCAAACCTCGATAAAATCGTCTCCGGTGGCTGGCTGCCGCTGAGCCTCGGTACGGTGATGTTTATCGTGATGACCACCTGGAAAAGCGAGCGCTTCCGCCTGCTGCGTCGTATGCATGAGCACGGTAATTCTCTGGAAGCGATGATCGCCTCGCTGGAGAAATCACCGCCGGTTCGCGTACCAGGTACTGCGGTGTATATGTCGCGTGCGCTGAACGTGATTCCGTTTGCCATGATGCACAACCTCAAGCACAACAAAGTGCTGCATGAGCGGGTGATCCTGCTGACGCTGCGCACGGAAGATGCGCCTTACGTCCACAACGTGCGTCGTGTGCAGATTGAACAGCTTTCGCCGACCTTCTGGCGCGTAGTGGCCAGCTACGGCTGGCGTGAAACGCCGAACGTGGAAGAGGTGTTCCACCGCTGCGGCCTGGAAGGTTTAAGCTGCCGAATGATGGAAACATCGTTCTTTATGTCGCACGAGTCGCTGATTGTCGGCAAACGCCCATGGTATTTACGCCTGCGCGGTAAGCTCTATCTGCTGCTGCAACGTAACGCCCTGCGCGCACCGGATCAGTTCGAAATCCCGCCGAACCGGGTTATCGAGCTGGGCACCCAGGTCGAGATTTAAAGTCTATCAACACGCCGGGAAGGTTTTTACCTCCCGGCGTTTCTCTTTCTACGCTTCGCTTTTTACGTCGCGAGCGAAACGTTTCGACGACGATCACAATTCTGTTACGCCATGTTGGTTTTCTGCTCACTCTTAAGATTAAACTTACATCAGCGAAACGTTTCGCTAGTGGAGCAAGAAAATGAAGAAAGGCACGGTACTTAATTCTGAGATCTCATCGGTCATCTCCCGCCTGGGGCATACCGATACGCTGGTGGTGTGTGATGCGGGGTTACCCATCCCACGCGGTACAACGCGTATCGATATGGCATTAACCCAGGGCGTTCCCACCTTTATGCAGGTGCTGGACGTCGTGACCCGTGAAATGCAGGTTGAGGCCGCCATTCTCGCCTCGGAGATTAAACAACATAATCCGCAACTCCACGAAACGTTGCTCAAATTCATCGGGCAACTGCAACAACACCAGGGAAATACCATAGAAATTCGTTACACCACCCATGAGCAGTTTAAAAAACAAACCGCAGACAGTCAGGCGGTGATTCGCAGCGGGGAGTGTTCCCCGTATGCGAACATTATTCTCTGTGCTGGCGTCACCTTCTGAGGCCAACATGGACGCATTACTGCAATTAAAAGGTATCGATAAATCCTTCCCGGGGGTAAAAGCCCTCTCTGGCGCGGCGTTAAATGTTTATGCGGGCCGCGTGATGGCGCTGGTTGGCGAAAACGGCGCCGGCAAATCCACGATGATGAAAGTGCTGACCGGTATCTACTCTCGCGATGCCGGTTCGCTGTTATGGCTGGGTAAAGAAACCACCTTTAGCGGGCCGAAATCGTCGCAGGAAGCCGGGATTGGCATCATTCACCAGGAACTGAACCTGATCCCGCAGCTCACCATTGCGGAAAACATCTTCCTTGGCCGCGAGTTTGTGAATCGCTTTGGCAAAATCGACTGGAAGAAGATGTACGCCGAAGCGAACGTGCTGCTGGCGAAACTCAACCTGCGCTTTAAAAGCGACAGGCTGGTGGGCGAACTCTCCATCGGCGATCAGCAGATGGTGGAAATTGCCAAGGTGCTGAGCTTTGAATCGAAAGTCATCGTGATGGATGAACCGACCGATGCGCTGACGGATACCGAAACCGAATCCCTGTTCCGCGTGATCCGCGAACTGAAATCCCAGGGGCGCGGCATTGTCTATATCTCCCACCGCATGAAAGAAATCTTCGAGATTTGCGATGACGTGACCGTATTTCGCGATGGGCAGTTTATCGCCGAGCGGGAAGTTTCCTCGCTAACGGAAGATTCGCTGATCGAAATGATGGTTGGGCGCAAGCTCGAAGATCAATACCCACGCCTCGATAAAGCGCCTGGCGAGATCCGCCTGAAGGTCGATAACCTGTGCGGATCGGGCGTTGAAAACGTCTCCTTCACGCTACGCAAAGGCGAAATTCTTGGCGTGGCGGGCCTGATGGGCGCAGGGCGTACGGAACTGATGAAAGTGCTGTACGGCGCGCTGCCGCGCAGCAGCGGCTATGTCACCCTCGACGGCCACGAAGTGGTGGCGCGTTCCCCGCAGGATGGCCTGGCGAACGGCATTGTCTATATCTCTGAAGACCGCAAACGGGACGGCTTAGTGCTCGGCATGTCGGTGAAAGAGAACATGTCGCTGACGGCGCTGCGCTACTTCAGCCACGCGGGCGGCAGCCTGAAGCATAAAGATGAGCAGCAGGCGGTCAGCGATTTTATCCGTCTGTTTAACGTCAAAACGCCATCAATGGAACAGGCTATCGGCCTGCTCTCCGGCGGTAATCAACAGAAAGTCGCCATCGCGCGTGGCCTGATGACGCGCCCGAAAGTGCTGATTCTCGACGAACCGACGCGCGGCGTCGACGTTGGCGCCAAAAAAGAGATTTATCAGCTGATCAACCAGTTTAAGGCCGATGGCCTGAGCATCATTCTGGTCTCCTCCGAGATGCCGGAAGTTCTGGGGATGAGCGATCGCATTATTGTGATGCATGAAGGGCATCTCGGCGGTGAGTTCACACGCGAGCAGGCCACCCAGGAAGTATTAATGGCTGCCGCTGTGGGCAAGCTTAACCGTGTGAATCAGGAGTAAAGAAGATGACAAACCAGGCTGTCGCTGGTCGCCGCTATTTCACAAAAGCATGGCTGATGGAGCAAAAATCGCTGATCGCTTTGCTGGTGCTGATTGCCATCGTCTCGACCATGAGCCCCAACTTTTTTACCGTCAATAACCTGTTCAACATCCTGCAACAGACCTCTGTTAACGCCATTATGGCGGTGGGGATGACGCTGGTGATTTTAACCTCGGGAATCGACCTGTCCGTCGGTTCTCTGTTGGCGCTCACCGGCGCTGTCGCTGCCTCGATTGTTGGCCTTGAAGTCAATGCGCTGGTGGCTGTGGCTGCCGCGCTGGCGCTGGGCGGCGCTATTGGCGCGGTGACCGGGGTGATTGTGGCGAAAGGCCGCGTGCAGGCGTTTATCGCCACGCTGGTGATGATGCTGCTGCTGCGCGGGGTGACCATGGTGTACACCAACGGCAGCCCGGTGAATACCGGTTTTACCGATAACGCCGATCTGTTCGGCTGGTTCGGGATTGGCCGCCCGCTCGGCATTCCGACGCCGGTGTGGATCATGGCGATTGTCTTCCTCGCGGCCTGGTACATGCTGCATCACACGCGTCTTGGTCGCTATATCTATGCGCTGGGCGGTAACGAAGCGGCAACACGTCTTTCCGGTATCAGCGTCAATAAAATCAAAATTATCGTCTACGCTTTGTGCGGCCTGCTGGCGTCGCTGGCGGGTGTTATCGAAGTGGCGCGTCTCTCTTCTGCGCAGCCGACGGCGGGTACCGGCTACGAGCTGGATGCTATCGCGGCGGTTGTGCTGGGCGGCACCAGCCTTGCGGGCGGTAAAGGTCGTATTGTTGGGACGCTGATCGGCGCACTGATCCTCGGTTTCCTGAATAATGGTTTGAATTTGCTGGGTGTTTCTTCCTATTACCAGATGATCGTTAAAGCAGTGGTGATTTTGCTGGCGGTGCTGGTAGACAACAAAAAGCAGTAACTCACGACTCTACAGGACATCTTAACTATGAATATGAAAAAACTGGCTACCCTGGTTTCTGCTGTTGCGCTGAGCGCCACTGTGAGCGCAAACGCGATGGCGAAAGACACCATCGCGCTGGTCATCTCTACCCTGAATAACCCGTTCTTCGTGTCCCTGAAAGATGGCGCGCAGAAAGAAGCCGACAAACTGGGTTACAACCTGGTGGTGCTGGATTCGCAGAACAACCCGGCGAAAGAGCTGGCGAACGTGCAGGACCTGACCGTGCGCGGCGCGAAAATTCTGCTGGTCAACCCGACGGATTCCGACGCGGTAGGTAACGCCATTAAAATGGCTAACCAGTCTAAAATTCCGGTGATCACCCTCGACCGCGTCGCGTCGAAAGGCGAAGTGGTCAGCCATATCGCGTCTGATAACGTGCTGGGCGGAAAAATCGCCGGTGATTACATTGCGAAAAAAGCCGGTGAAGGCGCGAAAGTGATTGAATTACAAGGTATCGCCGGAACCTCTGCTGCACGTGAGCGTGGTGAAGGTTTCCAGCAGGCTGTGGCCGCGCACAAATTTAACGTGCTGGCGAGCCAACCGGCTGACTTCGACCGTACTAAGGGGCTAAACGTCATGCAGAACCTGCTGACCGCGCATCCGGATGTACAGGCGGTATTTGCTCAGAACGATGAAATGGCGCTGGGTGCACTGCGTGCGCTGCAAACCGCAGGTAAATCTGATGTGATGGTTGTCGGGTTTGACGGCACGCCAGATGGCGAAAAAGCAGTAAATGATGGCAAACTGTCGGCGACTATTGCTCAGTTGCCAGAGCAGATCGGCGCGAAAGGCGTTGAAACTGCGGATAAGGTCCTGAAAGGCGAGAAAGTTCAGGCTAAATATCCGGTTGACCTGAAACTGGTCATTAAGCAATAAGTCACCATCAGGCCACAAAAGGCTTGAGGGACAACCTATAAAGAAAAGCAGGGCACGCGCCACCCGGTAACGGGTGGCGCACTTATCGGACACGCTGAAATGAAAACCGCAGGCAAACTCGTCGTTCTTGGCAGCATCAATGCCGATCACATCCTTAATCTCGAATCCTTCCCTACGCCGGGTGAAACCGTCACCGGTAACCAGTATCAGGTCGCGTTTGGCGGCAAAGGCGCAAACCAGGCGGTGGCTGCCGGACGCAGCGGCGCGGATATTGCGTTTATCGCCTGTACGGGTGACGACGATACTGGCGAGCGCGTGCGTCATCAGCTGGCGAACGATCGCATCGATGTGGCGCCGGTGAGCGTGATTCCGGAGGAATCAACCGGCGTGGCGCTGATTTTTGTTAACGGCGAAGGCGAAAACGTCATTGGTATTCATGCGGGCGCCAATGCGGCGCTGTCGCCTGCATTGGTTGAAGCACAGAAAACGCGTATTGCGCAGGCGGATGCGCTGCTGATGCAGCTGGAATCACCGCTGGAAAGCGTCCTGCTGGCGGCTAAAATTGCCCATCAGCACCAGACGCAGGTGATTTTAAACCCGGCTCCGGCACGTGAACTGTCTGACGAATTACTGGCGCTGGTGGACATCATCACGCCGAATGAAACGGAAGCTGAGAAGCTAACCGGCATCCGTGTGGAAAACGATGACGATGCGGCGAAAGCGGCGCTGGCGTTACACGCCAAAGGCATCGATACCGTTATCATCACCCTGGGTAGCCGTGGCGTGTGGGCCAGCGTGAAGGGCGAAGGTCAACGCGTGGCGGGCTTTAAAGTGCAGGCCATTGATACTATCGCCGCCGGAGATACCTTTAACGGCGCGCTGATCACCGCACTGCTGGAAGAGAAACCGCTGAACGAGGCGATTCGGTTTGCGCACGCGGCGGCGGCCATTGCCGTCACCCGTAAAGGAGCTCAGCCTTCCGTTCCCTGGCGTGAAGAGATCGACGAATTTCTGAATCAGCAGAGGTAATGTTTGGCTACCATGAAAGATGTCGCTCGCGTGGCGGGCGTTTCAACCTCTACCGTTTCTCACGTCATCAATAAAGACCGCTACGTCAGTGAAGCGATCACTGAAAAAGTCGATGCGGCCATCAAAAGCCTGAACTACGCGCCATCTGCGATAGCGCGTAGTCTCAAACTAAATCAAACCCGCACTATTGGCATGCTGATCACCGCCAGTACCAATCCGTTCTATTCGGAGCTGGTGCGCGGCGTGGAGCGAAGCTGTTTTGAACGCGGCTACAGTCTGGTGCTGTGTAATACCGAAGGTGACGAGCAGCGGATGAACCGCAACCTGGAGACGCTAATGCAGAAACGCGTTGATGGGTTATTGCTGTTATGCACCGAAACGCACCAGCCGTCGCAGGAGATTATGCAGCGTTATCCGTCCATTCCGACGGTGATGATGGATTGGGCGCCGTTCGATGGCGACAGCGATCTGATTCAGGATAACTCTTTGCTGGGCGGTGACATGGCGACGCGCTATCTCATTGAACAGGGCCACACCCGCATCGCCTGTATCGCCGGGCCGCTGGATAAAACGCCTGCGCGTCTGCGTCTGGAAGGATATCACTCAGCCATGCAGCATGCGGGGCTTCCCGTTCCTGACGGTTATGTGATCACCAGTAACTTTGAGTTCGGCGGTGGTTTTGATGCCATGCAGCAGTTGCTGGCGCTGCCGGAATTGCCGCAGGCGGTATTCGTCGGTAATGACGCGATGGCGGTGGGTGCGTATCAGGCGCTTTATCAGGCCGGATTGCGCATTCCGCAGGATATGGCGGTGATTGGTTATGACGATATTGAACTGGCGCGCTACATGACGCCACCTCTGACGACCATTCATCAGCCCAAAGATGAACTGGGCGAACTGGCGATTGATGTGTTGATCCACCGTATGGCCCAGCCCGGACAAAAACAGCAGCGTGTACAGTTGACGCCCGAGCTGGTGGTTCGCGGCTCCGTTTAAGCTTTGTGGCGTTCTTTGATCAGGTTGCGGCCATCTTTCGGCTTCAGCAGCATAAACATGAATGCAGAAACTACCGTTATCCCGCCCATCGTAATAAAGGTGTAGTGGAATTGTTCGATGGTGTTTGAGCCTTCCATTCCCTGGTACACTCTTAACACGGCGGCGCTGATCGCCACCCCTAAACTGATTGAAAGCTGCTGGGTGACGGCCAGCATACTGTTGCCGCTGCTGGCGTTCTCATCCGTCAGATCGGCAAGCGTGATGGTGTTCATCGACGTAAACTGCGTTGACATCGCCATCCCGAGCACAAACAGCGGCAGAATCAGCATCCATATCGGCATCGAGGGTGATTGCAGTGAGAACTGCGCAATCATTACGCCAATAAACAGCGTAATACCGACCAGTGTTTTCCGATAACCGAGCCAGCGCAGCACCTGCGTAACCGTCGATTTTGCCAGAATAGACCCGAGCGCGGTCGGCGCCATCATGCAACCGGCTATCAACGCCGGATAGCCAAAGCCGACCTGCAACATCAGCGGCATCAGGAACGGCACGCAGCCGGTGCCCAAACGCGTAGCCAGGTTCCCGGCAATGCCGACGGAAAAAGTGCGCGTCTTAAAGAGTGACAGAGAGATAAGCGGCGTCGGATGACGGCGAGCGTGGCGAATATACGCCAGCAACAGCAGAATACTGATGCCAATAATCGCGAAAGCTATCCAGCTTGCCACAATACGTTCTCCGAACAGCTCCATCCCGCTGGAGAACAGCACCAGGCTCAGGCCGAACAGCAGGAACCCGGACATATCAAAGCTGCGCTTCGGCGTGGTGAAGTTAGGCATGTATTTGCGGGCATAGATAAGGCCGGTAATACCAATCGGGATGTTAATCAGGAAAATCCAATGCCAACTGGCCCACGTGACCAGCACGCCGCCAAGTACCGGGCCAAGAATGGGGCCCACAAGACCAGGCATGGTGACAAAATTGAGTACCGGTAGAAGTTCGCTGCGCGGGTAGGCTCGCAGTAGCGCCAGGCGAGCGACGGGCATCATCATCGCCCCGCCGATGCCCTGAATAACGCGAAAGATAACCAGCTCAAGTAACGATGTTGAGAGGGCGCAGGCTAACGAACCCAGCGTGAAAAGCGTCACCGCAATCATAAAGATGCGACGAGTACCGAAGCGGTCGGCTAACCAGCCGCTAACCGGTATCAGCATGGCTACCGTCAGGGTGTAACTGATGATGGCGGACTGCATAGCGAGCGGTGAACGATTAAGGCTATGTGCGATGGCGGGGAGCGCTGTATTAAGGATTGTCGCATCCAGGGCCTGCATAAAAAATGCCATGGCGGCTATCCACGGCAGTCCGGCCATACTCCGCGCTTTTTTCTTTATCATGCGATGCTTTTATACTCCAGGTCGAATATGCGGTGCGCTTAATAGCGCCTGGCAGGCAATAAACGCTTTTTGACTATCGCTTTCCTGAATAGCGTTAACAATTGCCTGATGCTTTTCCAGTTCGATCACTTCATCCTGGGTAATCGACGTAAAGTAGGTGTGATAGACCGAATGGAAGAGTTTCGCAAAGGATATCAGGAACGGATTGGCCGTCATTTCATAGATATGTTCATGCCAGGCGGTATCCACATCAATCCAGCGTTGGCGATCGAAGTTCTTTTTCAGAATTGCCATCTCCTTCATTAAGGTATTGAGCTCCGCTTTTTGCTCTGCGGTGCCTAATACGGCGGCCAGTAAGCAGGCTTGCGGCTCAAGACTGTGGCGGAGAACCACAAAGTGTTTCATTACTTCCTGAAAATTATCTTCCGTCAGCCACCAGGAAAGCAGCTCGGTATCGAGAAAGTTCCAGTGCGATTGCGGCATAACACGAGTGCCAATGCGCGGGCGTGGCAAAAGCATCCCTTTTGCGGAAAGGGTTTTGACCGCTTCTCGAACGGCGGTACGGCTTACGCCGAAGAGATCCCCTAATTCCATTTCGCCAGGCAGAATGCTTTCTGGAGGATATTCACCCTTAAGGATTTTCTGGGCTAACTTCTCTGCTAATACCCACGAGATGTTTTTTTGAGCTGCTAATTGCTGTGCGCTTAAAGACATAAAAGGTGTCCTGTATCTTGTTATTGTTTCTAGTATGCCATTCACCGACAGAAATCGGCTGTAAAAACACCAAAGAGTGCATTTTATGGCGTATTACCATGCGGATTGGTGAAAAAAAGCACGGACTGTAATTTTTTTTAAATAAACGCTTGTCTGCGTGAAATAACTCCCTATAATGCGCCTCCACTGACACGGAACAACGGCCTCTAAGCCGCCGGGTGAGCAGGCTTCCTTCGGGATTGCCGCCAGAGAAAAGCGAAAATAAGCGCTTGACTCTGAAGGAGGAAAGCGTATTATGCGCACCTCGCAACGGTGAGCTTCACGCCGCGTTGCACTGCTCTTTAACAATTTATCAGACAATCTGTGTGGGCACTCAATGATACGGATTCTTAACGTCGCAAGACGATAAATGAATACCAAGTCTCTGAGTGAACACGTAATTCATTACGAAGTTTAATTCACGAGCATCAAACTTAAATTGAAGAGTTTGATCATGGCTCAGATTGAACGCTGGCGGCAGGCCTAACACATGCAAGTCGAACGGTAACAGAAAGCAGCTTGCTGCTTTGCTGACGAGTGGCGGACGGGTGAGTAATGTCTGGGAAACTGCCTGATGGAGGGGGATAACTACTGGAAACGGTAGCTAATACCGCATAACGTCGCAAGACCAAAGAGGGGGACCTTCGGGCCTCTTGCCATCGGATGTGCCCAGATGGGATTAGCTAGTAGGTGGGGTAACGGCTCACCTAGGCGACGATCCCTAGCTGGTCTGAGAGGATGACCAGCCACACTGGAACTGAGACACGGTCCAGACTCCTACGGGAGGCAGCAGTGGGGAATATTGCACAATGGGCGCAAGCCTGATGCAGCCATGCCGCGTGTATGAAGAAGGCCTTCGGGTTGTAAAGTACTTTCAGCGAGGAGGAAGGTGTTGTGGTTAATAACCACAGCAATTGACGTTACTCGCAGAAGAAGCACCGGCTAACTCCGTGCCAGCAGCCGCGGTAATACGGAGGGTGCAAGCGTTAATCGGAATTACTGGGCGTAAAGCGCACGCAGGCGGTTTGTTAAGTCAGATGTGAAATCCCCGGGCTCAACCTGGGAACTGCATTTGAAACTGGCAAGCTTGAGTCTCGTAGAGGGGGGTAGAATTCCAGGTGTAGCGGTGAAATGCGTAGAGATCTGGAGGAATACCGGTGGCGAAGGCGGCCCCCTGGACGAAGACTGACGCTCAGGTGCGAAAGCGTGGGGAGCAAACAGGATTAGATACCCTGGTAGTCCACGCTGTAAACGATGTCGACTTGGAGGTTGTGCCCTTGAGGCGTGGCTTCCGGAGCTAACGCGTTAAGTCGACCGCCTGGGGAGTACGGCCGCAAGGTTAAAACTCAAATGAATTGACGGGGGCCCGCACAAGCGGTGGAGCATGTGGTTTAATTCGATGCAACGCGAAGAACCTTACCTACTCTTGACATCCACGGAACTTTTCAGAGATGAATTGGTGCCTTCGGGAACCGTGAGACAGGTGCTGCATGGCTGTCGTCAGCTCGTGTTGTGAAATGTTGGGTTAAGTCCCGCAACGAGCGCAACCCTTATCCTTTGTTGCCAGCGGTTCGGCCGGGAACTCAAAGGAGACTGCCAGTGATAAACTGGAGGAAGGTGGGGATGACGTCAAGTCATCATGGCCCTTACGAGTAGGGCTACACACGTGCTACAATGGCATATACAAAGAGAAGCGACCTCGCGAGAGCAAGCGGACCTCATAAAGTATGTCGTAGTCCGGATTGGAGTCTGCAACTCGACTCCATGAAGTCGGAATCGCTAGTAATCGTAGATCAGAATGCTACGGTGAATACGTTCCCGGGCCTTGTACACACCGCCCGTCACACCATGGGAGTGGGTTGCAAAAGAAGTAGGTAGCTTAACCTTCGGGAGGGCGCTTACCACTTTGTGATTCATGACTGGGGTGAAGTCGTAACAAGGTAACCGTAGGGGAACCTGCGGTTGGATCACCTCCTTACCTTAAAGAACCGTTCCTTGAAGTGCTCACACAAATTGTCTGATAAATGATGAACTTCTGAATGTACTTTCGAGTGCATTAAGAAGTTTTGCTCTTTAAAAATCTGGATCAAGCTGAAAATTGAAACGACACACTTTAAGTGTGTTCGAGTCTCTCAAATTTTCGCAACACGATGGTGTTTTACGAAACATCTTCGGGTTGTGAGGTTAAGCGACTAAGCGTACACGGTGGATGCCCTGGCAGTCAGAGGCGATGAAGGACGTGCTAATCTGCGATAAGCGTCGGTAAGGTGATATGAACCGTTATAACCGGCGATTTCCGAATGGGGAAACCCAGTGTGATTCGTCACACTATCATTACGTGAATACATAGCGTAATGAAGCGAACCGGGGGAACTGAAACATCTAAGTACCCCGAGGAAAAGAAATCAACCGAGATTCCCCCAGTAGCGGCGAGCGAACGGGGAGCAGCCCAGAGTCTGAATCAGCATGTGTGTTAGTGGAAGCGTCTGGAAAGTCGCACGATACAGGGTGAAAGTCCCGTACACCAAAATGCATATGTTGTGAACTCGAAGAGTAGGGCGGGACACGTGGTATCCTGTCTGAATATGGGGGGACCATCCTCCAAGGCTAAATACTCCTGACTGACCGATAGTGAACCAGTACCGTGAGGGAAAGGCGAAAAGAACCCCGGCGAGGGGAGTGAAAAAGAACCTGAAACCGTGTACGTACAAGCAGTGGGAGCCTACTTGTTAGGTGACTGCGTACCTTTTGTATAATGGGTCAGCGACTTATATTCTGTAGCAAGGTTAACCGAATAGGGGAGCCGAAGGGAAACCGAGTCTTAACTGGGCGTTAAGTTGCAGGGTATAGACCCGAAACCCGGTGATCTAGCCATGGGCAGGTTGAAGGTTGGGTAACACTAACTGGAGGACCGAACCGACTAATGTTGAAAAATTAGCGGATGACTTGTGGCTGGGGGTGAAAGGCCAATCAAACCGGGAGATAGCTGGTTCTCCCCGAAAGCTATTTAGGTAGCGCCTCGTGAACTCATCTTCGGGGGTAGAGCACTGTTTCGGCTAGGGGGTCATCCCGACTTACCAACCCGATGCAAACTACGAATACCGAAGAATGTTATCACGGGAGACACACGGCGGGTGCTAACGTCCGTCGTGAAGAGGGAAACAACCCAGACCGCCAGCTAAGGTCCCAAAGTCACAGTTAAGTGGGAAACGATGTGGGAAGGCTCAGACAGCCAGGATGTTGGCTTAGAAGCAGCCATCATTTAAAGAAAGCGTAATAGCTCACTGGTCGAGTCGGCCTGCGCGGAAGATGTAACGGGGCTAAACTGTGCACCGAAGCTGCGGCAGCGACACTAAGTGTTGTTGGGTAGGGGAGCGTTCTGTAAGCCGTCGAAGGTGTGTCGTGAGGCATGCTGGAGGTATCAGAAGTGCGAATGCTGACATAAGTAACGATAAAGCGGGTGAAAAGCCCGCTCGCCGGAAGACCAAGGGTTCCTGTCCAACGTTAATCGGGGCAGGGTGAGTCGACCCCTAAGGCGAGGCCGAAAGGCGTAGTCGATGGGAAACAGGTTAATATTCCTGTACTTGGTGTTACTGCGAAGGGGGGACGGAGAAGGCTATGTTGGCCGGGCGACGGTTGTCCCGGTTTAAGCGTGTAGGTGGGAAGTTTAGGTAAATCCGGACTTCTGTTAACACTGAGACGTGATGACGAGGCACTACGGTGCTGAAGTAACAAATGCCCTGCTTCCAGGAAAAGCCTCTAAGCTATAGGTAACATTGAATCGTACCCCAAACCGACACAGGTGGTCAGGTAGAGAATACCAAGGCGCTTGAGAGAACTCGGGTGAAGGAACTAGGCAAAATGGTGCCGTAACTTCGGGAGAAGGCACGCTGATATGTAGGTGAAGTGATTTACTCATGGAGCTGAAATCAGTCGAAGATACCAGCTGGCTGCAACTGTTTATTAAAAACACAGCACTGTGCAAACACGAAAGTGGACGTATACGGTGTGACGCCTGCCCGGTGCCGGAAGGTTAATTGATGGGGTTAGCGGCAACGCGAAGCTCTTGATCGAAGCCCCGGTAAACGGCGGCCGTAACTATAACGGTCCTAAGGTAGCGAAATTCCTTGTCGGGTAAGTTCCGACCTGCACGAATGGCGTAATGATGGCCAGGCTGTCTCCACCCGAGACTCAGTGAAATTGAACTCGCTGTGAAGATGCAGTGTACCCGCGGCAAGACGGAAAGACCCCGTGAACCTTTACTATAGCTTGACACTGAACATTGAGCCTTGATGTGTAGGATAGGTGGGAGGCTTTGAAGTGTGGACGCCAGTCTGCATGGAGCCAACCTTGAAATACCACCCTTTAATGTTTGATGTTCTAACGTAGACCCGTGATCCGGGTTGCGGACAGTGTCTGGTGGGTAGTTTGACTGGGGCGGTCTCCTCCCAAAGAGTAACGGAGGAGCACGAAGGTTAGCTAATCCTGGTCGGACATCAGGAGGTTAGTGCAATGGCATAAGCTAGCTTGACTGCGAGCGTGACGGCGCGAGCAGGTGCGAAAGCAGGTCATAGTGATCCGGTGGTTCTGAATGGAAGGGCCATCGCTCAACGGATAAAAGGTACTCCGGGGATAACAGGCTGATACCGCCCAAGAGTTCATATCGACGGCGGTGTTTGGCACCTCGATGTCGGCTCATCACATCCTGGGGCTGAAGTAGGTCCCAAGGGTATGGCTGTTCGCCATTTAAAGTGGTACGCGAGCTGGGTTTAGAACGTCGTGAGACAGTTCGGTCCCTATCTGCCGTGGGCGCTGGAGAATTGAGGGGGGCTGCTCCTAGTACGAGAGGACCGGAGTGGACGCATCACTGGTGTTCGGGTTGTCATGCCAATGGCATTGCCCGGTAGCTACATGCGGAAGAGATAAGTGCTGAAAGCATCTAAGCACGAAACTTGCCCCGAGATGAGTTCTCCCTGACTCTTTAAGAGTCCTGAAGGAACGTTGAAGACGACGACGTTGATAGGCTGGGTGTGTAAGTGCAGCGATGCATTGAGCTAACCAGTACTAATGAACCGTGAGGCTTAACCTTACAACGCCGAAGATGTTTTGGCGAAGAGACATCGATAAGTAAGCTTGATAACAGATTAAATTGACCGGCGATAAGCGGGTTAATACAACAGAATTTGCCTGGCGGCAGTAGCGCGGTGGTCCCACCTGACCCCATGCCGAACTCAGAAGTGAAACGCCGTAGCGCCGATGGTAGTGTGGGGTCTCCCCATGCGAGAGTAGGGAACTGCCAGGCATCAAATAAAACGAAAGGCTCAGTCGAAAGACTGGGCCTTTTGTTTTATCTGTTGTTTGTCGGTGAACGCTCTCCCGAGTAGGACAAATCCGCCGGGAGCGGATTTGAACGTTGCGAAGCAACGGCCCGAAGGGTGGCGGGCAGGACGCCCGCCATAAACTGCCAGGCATCAAATAAAGCAGAAGGCCATCCGCAAGGATGGCCTTTTTGCGTTGGTGCGAAAAGCAACGCCGGATGGCGGCTGCGCCTTATCCGGCCTACAAAAGAATAACCTCCCCCACCGAATGGCACGAACCCGTAGGCCCGGTAAGCGCAAGCGCCACCGGGCAACACAGCGCACATAACTCACAACATCCGCATCCACCGCACAACAAAATCCGCTATTCCCTCGACGTCATTGATATCCAATAACGGCACATCCACGCTAAGCGAAACATCACTGGCCACCGCGATAACATGCTGATCGATCACCAGCTCTTCTGGCTGATGCCCGGCATCCTCGCGAAACAACACAATCTTCGCGATCTCCTCATGCTTGAATCCCTCTACCAGAATTAAATCCAGCTTTGATGCGTCCATTCTGCTGGCCAGGAATACGAGATCCAGCTCCTCTTCCTCCGGCGTCTCCGTCATCAGCGCCCAGCGCTGTTTGCTGGCAACCAGCGTCTGCGCAGCGCCTGCTTTACGTAATTCATAACTATCCTTGCCCGGTTTATCCACATCCATATTGTGGTGCGTATGCTTTATAAGCCCCGGACGTATCCCGCGCTGACATAGTACGGGGATCAACTGCTTAAGTAGTGTTGTCTTCCCGGTCCCGCTCCATGCCGCTATCGCTAATAAGGGAATCATGAGTGCGCCTCAAACCAGGCCAAATCCTCTGGCGTGTTCACGTTACTGAACGCTTCCCGGCAATCGCTAAAATCCACCGCATGACCACCGGCCTCACGCATAAAGACCATCACGCGTCGGTCGCCGCGTGCAAGATAGGCTTCAATATCCGCAGCAATTCGCCGATGGACTAACGCGATTGCTG
This sequence comes from Pseudocitrobacter corydidari, assembly GCF_021172065.1. NCBI lineage: Bacteria > Pseudomonadati > Pseudomonadota > Gammaproteobacteria > Enterobacterales > Enterobacteriaceae > Pseudocitrobacter > Pseudocitrobacter corydidari. The sequence continues at coordinate 3,886,853 of NZ_CP087880.1, forward strand.
GATGATCGCGATCCCCATCATGAACCCACACCACCGGCGCTTCATTACGCTGAGATTGCAGTCGTTCAGCAAGGTGAGCAGGAATAAACGGCGTATCACAGGGGCAGAACAGGAACCACTCTCCCTCGGCTTGCCTGATTACCGAGGCCATCCCGGCAAGCGGCCCCGGAAAGTCGGCAAGCGTATCCTGATAAACGGGAAAACCGCTGGCCTGATACACCGAAATATTGCGATTAGCGCTGATCGCCACGGCGCTCACCTGCGGCTGTAAACGATCCGCCACATGTTTCCATAGCGGTTTCCCGTGCAGCGGCATTAACCCCTTATCCTGCCCGCCCATTCGTGATGCTTTACCGCCCGCCAGCACGACGCCCGTTATATTCACTATATCGCCTCTTTTATTGTGGGTTTGACCCTGCTACCGTGTGTTAATCAAGAGTAAGGAGCACGACCATGAAATGTAAACGTCTGAATGAAGTTATTGAACTCCTCCAGCCAGCCTGGCAGAAAGAGCCGGAACTGAACCTGATGCAATTTTTGCAGAAACTGGCGAAGGAGTCAGGTTATGAGGGTGAACTGGCGGATTTAACGGATGATATTCTGATCTATCACCTGAAAATGCGTGACTCGGCGAAAGATGCCGTGATTCCGGGTATTCAGAAAGATTACGAAGAAGATTTTAAAACCGCGCTGTTACGCGCACGCGGTGTGATTAAAGAGTAAAAGGTTGTAAGCACAGCCGCTGAAAGCGCTACGAAATGATATCCTGAACTATTCGTATAGTTAGTCGGATTGGCAGGATGAACGACAAGGCTTTCACTTTTCAGACATTGCACCCGGATACCATCATCGATGCGTTATTCGATCAAGGTATTTGGGTGGATTCTGGCCTTACCCCGTTAAACAGCTATGAAAACCGGGTTTATCAATTTCAGGATGAAGATCGCCGCCGTATGGTGGTGAAGTTCTATCGCCCCGAACGCTGGTCGGCTGACCAAATTCTGGAAGAACATCTCTTCGCCCAGGAACTTCTTAATGATGAAGTGCCTGTTGCCGCCCCCATCGCTTTCAACAACAAAACGCTGCTGACCCATCAGGGGTTTTACTTCGCCGTATTCCCAAGCCTGGGAGGCCGCCAGTTTGAATCTGATAATCTGGACCAAATGGAGTTGGTTGGGCGGTATCTGGGCCGCTTGCACCAAACCGGCCGTAAGTCGCGCTTTGTAGCCCGTCCGGAAATTGGCGTGAAAGAGTATCTTATTGAGCCGCGCGCCGTTTTTGAACATTCCGCTCTGGTTCCCGCCGCGTTGAAAGAACGTTTTCTGAAAGCGACCGATGACCTCATTGACGCCGTAATGGCGCAGTGGCATGGCCGCTTTAACACGCTGCGCCTGCACGGTGATTGCCATGCCGGTAATATTCTCTGGCGTGACGGCCCGCTGTTTGTTGATTTGGATGATGCGCGCACTGGCCCGGCCGTACAGGATCTGTGGATGTTGCTGAATGGCGATCGTGCCGAGCAGCGGATGCAGATGGAGATGATTGTTGAAGCCTATGAGGAGTTCAGCAATTTTAATCTGGATGAGCTGGCTCTCATTGAGCCTTTACGCGCGATGCGATTGGTTTATTATCTTGCGTGGATTATCAGGCGCTGGGATGACCCTGCGTTTCCTCAGAATTTCCCCTGGCTTACCGGGGAAGATTTCTGGCTGCGGCAGATTTCGATATTTATTGAGCAGGTGAAGGTTCTTCAGGAGCCCCCTCTTCAGTTAACGCCAATGTATTAATTTGACATATTCAGGAGAGAATTCGTTATGAAAAAAATTTGGCTTGCGCTGGCAGGTATGATTCTGGCATTCAGCGCTTCCGCTGCTCAGATCACCGACGGCAAACAATACACCACCCTCGATAAACCGGTTGCCGGCGAGCCGCAGGTGCTGGAGTTCTTCTCGTTCTACTGCCCGCACTGCTATCAGTTTGAAGAAGTGCTGCATGTTTCCGATACTGTGAAACAGAAACTGCCGGAAGGCACCAAAATGACCAAATACCACGTTGAGTTCCTGGGCCCATTGGGCAAAGACCTGACTCAGGCGTGGGCAGTTGCAATGGCACTGGGCGTGGAAGATAAAATCACTGCGCCGATGTTCGAAGCCATTCAGAAAACACAGACCGTCCAGAACGTTGCCGATATCCGTAAGGTCTTCGTTGATGCTGGCGTGAAAGGTGAAGAATACGATGCCGCATGGAACAGCTTTGTGGTGAAATCCCTGGTAGCACAGCAGGAAAAAGCGGCCGCTGATCTGCAACTGCAGGGTGTTCCGGCGATGTTTGTTAACGGCAAATATCAGCTGAATCCGCAGGGTATGGATGCCAGCAATATGGAAATCTTTGTTCAGCAGTATGCTGATACCGTAAAACAACTTATTGAGAAAAAATAAGTTTAATTAATAATATATAAGGCTCGCAAATTATTGCGGGCCTTTTTTATATGAGCAAATTAATACATTCCTATTAATCAACAATAAAACACATTTACTTAGATTTCGTTGTTATCCTTTTATATACTGCATCCATCTTATATTAAGGATGATAGTTATGAAAAAATTCATTTTATTCGGTGGGATTATCGTTGCTTTAGGTGTATGTTGGGCTGGTTGCTCATGGTATACCGGTACGCAGGTCGGACCTGTCGTCACGAGACTCATCAACGAATATAATAGTTCTAATACTCGCTCACTGAAAATTGTATGTAAGAACTTTTCAGGAGGAGTGTTCACTTCTCATCTTCAGTTAGTTATTTTTCTTAATAAGAAAAATAACGATCCTGAAAACAGTGTTGTGATGGATGTTAATATTGCTCATGGCCCGTTTCCTTTTCTTAGCTTGAAAAAAGGACACTTCTCTCCTCAACGTGCAAGCATTCAGGCTAAATTTATCGAAGATATTAGCTATAATACATCGAGTGAAAATAATCGATTTTTTGATCTCAATATTCAGTCTGTAATTGGATATGATAAAAAAATGACGACTGATATCAATATTTTCCCTGGGACGTTAAATTTAACGACTGGTTCTCTTTCGATTGGCGGCGGGAACATAACCTATCTCGCAGATCTTGAAGGTTCAGACAATGATACTCTAGAAGGGAAAATTGATAAGGTTATATTAGATTTAGGTAATGGAAGTCTATTTTATCTTAAGGATATTTCATTAAAAGCTACTGATCACTACTATTCTGAAATTGTCGACTCTGGTCATGTCGATATAGAATTTAACGGCATTGCTAAAAAAGATAATGGTAAGGAAGTTTTAAGTGCTGATCAAATTGCAGCATCTATCTCTCTTAATCAATCAAAAGATAAAATAAATTCAGATTTAAAATTAAGATATATGGTTAAAAATTTAAAAAATGAAGGCCGTAATATTGGTAGTGGAGAGTTTTCAGTTAATATAGGAAAGTTGAATGTGGAAATTCTCAAAAAAGCAGTTGATAAATATAACTCTGATCTGGACCTTCTCGTAGCTAAGGAAAGCCGTATTAAAGGTGATCCACAAGGGATAAACAAGATTATAAGTAATATTATTTCTACATATGTTCCCCTGTTACAAATCAGCGAGCCTACGATAAATGTTCCCGTGCACTGGAAAAATGATAAGGGAGACATATTGGCTAATCTTGATGTTTCAATAGCTGACCCACAAAAGACAGTCACCAATGATGAGAGTATTACTGCAAATATTGATCGTAATTTACATAATATTTCGCTGAGCATGACCGTTCCGATAAATGCAGCTGCGCAGTTGGATAGTCAGTTTAAACAAGCAAAAGGAGAAAACAAAAACAATGCAGAAAAATATGCACATAATGATATGGTAAATATTATTATGTTGGCGAATACATATGATCTTATCAATGTGAATGATGACATTGTTACAATGCAGTTTCAGTATAGCAAAGGTAAAGTGATCCTTAACAATAAGGAAATTTCAGTAGCAGATCTTTTATCGAAGAACCACTAAGGTTCCAAAATTAAAATATTAATTTTTTATAAGTTGAACCAACAATTTATTAGGGATGATTGTCATGAAAAAGAGTGTCGTAGCGGCGGGCGTAGTGGTTGCTTTGGGTGTATGTTGGTTGGGAAGCGCATGGTATACCGGCAAACAGATCGAACCGAAAGTTGCCGATTTTGTTTCTTCGTTTAATCAGGCCAGTAAAGCGAAATCTTCAAAAATGGGTATGACATTAAGCTACAAGGATTTCTCCAGCGGCTTACTGAGTTCTCATTTTCAGGTGGTACTAACGTTTGAACATGGCGTAGAGGCAAGCGGAATTAAAGCCGGGCAGAACATTGCGTTTAATGTCGATGTTGATCACGGCCCTTTCCCGCTTTCCTCGCTGGCTAAAGGACATTTCGGGCCCGCCATGGCGGCGATGAACGTGTCGCTGGTTAACGGCGAAATGACCAAACCGCTGTTTGACGCGTCCAAAGGGCATTCGCCGATCGATGCAAATATTCGTGCAAGTTATGATAAATCTATCGCGACCCAGGTTGTAGTGGCGCCGGCCTCTTATTCAGATACCAAAACCACATTTTCTTTTGACGGCGGTGAATTTAATGTATCAGGCGAAAATTCATTGCTCACGGATGCGCAGATTAATGGTCAGTTAAAAAACATTGTTATTAGTCAGGATAGTAATGATGTAAAAATTTATTCAGATTCAATGACTGTTACATCAACGGGTCATAAGGTGGATGAAAATATTACCGTTGGGCAGGCGGATGTATCACTGAATAACATACGGGTAAACGCTAACGGCAAAGATTTAGTACAGATTAATGCCTTCACCGGAACAACCGCTTTGGCATTATCCAGTGATAAAAAACACATTAACTACACCCAGGAATATGGCATCAAGGATTTGATTCGTGAAAAACAGAATCTGGGAAGCGGTAAATTTGCGCTGGTCTTAGAGAATCTCGATCCTGTCGCGCTTCGCGAGTTGTTCACTAACTACAACGCGGAACTGAGTAAGGCTATCGTGGCGAATCCTGCGCTGGGTGAGGATGAAGATGCGATGGGTGAGGTCAGTTTGAAACTGCTCACGAAGTACATCGCCAATATCCAGAAAAGCGAGCCAGTCATCAAACTCCCGATTAGCTGGAAAAATGACAAAGGCGAAATGACGGGGAATGTTAATATCGCTATTGCCGACCCGGCCAAAGCGAAATTCACGGCAGGGTCGTTAACCGAATCCGTTGACCAGAATGTCAAAACCATTACGGCAAACATCATGCTGCCTCTGGATGTCATCACTTATACCGCGAAGCAGGTTAAGCTGGCAGAAGGTAAGGATGACGCTGCTGCTCAGAAACAAGCAGAGAAAGAAGTCAAAAATGCGACGATGCTAGGCAAAATGATGGATGTCATAAGCGTAGACGACAAAGCGGCGAAGCTTGATTTTGAATATCAGCAGGGCAAAGTTGTCTTTAATGGCAAAGAGATGACGGCGGAAGAGTTTATGGCGCGGGGCGGTCGTTTCCTGCAATAAGCTGATTACCTCGCCTCCTGTCATTCAGGAGGCGAGGTTAGGCATTATTTCTTCTGCGGGTGCGGCGTAATGAGTGACGTCAGCAGCGTATCTTTTTCTTCCCACAGGGTATTCAGCCACTGCTGGAAACGGCGCTTAAAGTTCTTATCTGAGACATAATCACCGTGTAACTCCTCGGCCACAGGCAGCAGATTCACGCGTACCACTATGCGCGTCAGCTTTCCGCTCAGCATGTCAAAGAACGGGCTATCGTTGTTTTCCGGGTAACACAGCGTCACATCAAGCAACTTATCGAACTGCGCACCCAGCACGCCCAGCGCCATCGCAATACCGGCAGCTTTTGGCGGCAGCAGATTTTTATACGGCGAGCGTGTCTGGCGGCGTTTCTCTTCGGTAAAGCGTGAGCCTTCGACAAAATTCACGATAGTGGTGGGATGCGTGCGAAATTTCTCGCAGGAGCGGCGCGTGGTTTCAACATCTTTTCCGCGACGCTCCGGATGGCGGATGAGATAGCTGTGCGAGTAGCGGCGCATAAATGGCATATCCAGCGCCCAGCAGGCCAGACCGATAAAGGGAACCCAGGCCAGTTGCTGTTTCAGGAAATACTTATTCATGGGAATATGCTTACGGAAAATCACGCACAGCACCACGATGTCGGCCCAGCTGTGGTGATTACAGATAAGCAGATACCAGTTCTTTTTGTTCAGCTTTTCCAGACCCTCAATTTCCCACTTCAGATGCGGGTTGAGATGCAGCAACGCCGCCAGGCCTTCACACCAGCAGTACATCATAAAATTGCAAAAAACGGAGACGGAACGCCAGATTGCCGGGATGGGCAAAATAAGCTTAACAAGCCCGGCGATGATGATCGGCACGGAACACAATATGGTCAGTAAAATAGTAAGCGCGATACTTATGGGAAGCGTAATCGCCGCGAGCAATCTCGACATAATTAGTTTATTCAGATAGTTAGTCATTTAACGCGCGCAGGCAAAACGCACAAGGGGCTGATTTTATCAGAAAACACACCTAATGACGGGTCTTACCAGAACAGAAAAATAACCACTGCTTATATCCACACAGCATAAATTGTCACCACATCTTGCTTTGTGTTGACGATCGTTATTTAACTATATGAAAAATAGAATATATTTATGGATTGTATAGACATAAATGATCACATGTTATTAGCACAATAAAACTATGCACAAAGTTATCCACAGATTTGATTTGCGAGTGATCCAGAAGATCTGCAAATCTTTTCGCGTAAATGGGGCGAAAAACTCATGTTTTCATGCTGTCTGTGGCATCCTTTAACCATAATCTGATAAACAGGCACGGAAATTATGGTTCAGATCCCCGAAAATCCCCTTATCCTCGTTGATGGCTCTTCGTATCTTTACAGGGCGTATCATGCTTTCCCACCGCTGACCAATGGCGCAGGTGAACCGACCGGCGCGATGTATGGCGTGTTGAATATGCTGCGCAGCCTGTTGCTGCAATATCAGCCGACGCATGCGGTCGTGGTATTTGATGCGAAGGGTAAAACCTTCCGTGACGAACTGTTTGAGGATTACAAATCTCACCGACCACCGATGCCTGACGATCTGCGTGCGCAGATCGAGCCGCTGCACGCGATGGTAAAAGCCATGGGGCTTCCGTTGATGGCTGTATCGGGCGTTGAAGCGGATGATGTAATCGGCACGCTGGCGCGCGAAGCGGAAGCGGCGGGTCGCCCGGTGTTGATCAGCACCGGTGATAAAGATATGGCGCAGCTGGTTACGCCAGGTATCACCCTGATTAACACCATGACCAACACCATTCTTGGCCCGGATGAAGTGGTAACCAAGTACGGTGTGCCGCCGGAACTGATCATCGACTTCCTCGCGCTGATGGGCGACTCCTCGGATAACATTCCTGGCGTGCCGGGCGTGGGCGAAAAAACCGCGCAGGCTCTGCTTCAGGGGCTGGGGGGGCTGGATACCCTTTATGCTGAGTCGGATAAAATCGCCGGGCTGAGCTTCCGTGGCGCGAAAACCATGGCCGCGAAGCTCGAGCAGAACAAAGAGGTGGCCTATCTCTCCTATAAACTCGCGACCATCAAAACCGACGTTGAGCTGGAACTGACCTGTGAACAGCTGGAAGTACAGCCGCCAGCGGCGGAAGAACTGTTGGGCCTGTTCAAAAAGTACGAGTTTAAACGCTGGATAACCGATGTTGAGTCCGGTAAATGGTTGCAGGCGAAAGGCGCGAAGCCGACGAAATCCGCCGCTAAACCTGCGGAAACCATCATGGTGGAAGATGAAGTCGAAACTACCGCCACCCTGAGCGCCGATAACTACGTTACGATCCTGGACGAGGCGACCCTGGTCGAGTGGATTGAGAAGCTGAAAAAAGCGCCGTTGTTTGCTTTCGATACGGAAACGGACAGCCTCGATAATGTCTCTGCCAATATGGTTGGCCTGTCGTTCGCAACCGAACCCGGTGTTGCCGCGTACGTGCCAGTGGCGCACGATTATCTTGACGCGCCAGAACAGATTTCCCGCGAACGCGCGCTGGAACTGCTCAAGCCGCTGCTGGAAGATGAAAAATGCCTGAAAGTCGGGCAGAACCTGAAATATGACCGCGGGATCCTCGCTAACTACGGTATTGAACTGCGTGGGATTGCCTATGACACCATGCTGGAATCCTACACGCTGGATAGCGTTGCGGGCCGCCACGACATGGACAGCCTTTCCGAACGCTGGCTGAAGCACAAAACCATCACCTTTGAAGAGATCGCCGGTAAAGGTAAGAAGCAACTGACCTTCAACCAGATCGCACTGGAAGAAGCAGGCCGCTATGCGGCGGAAGACGCCGACGTCACGCTGCAACTGCATCTGAAAATGTGGCCGAAGCTGCAAAAGGAGAAGGGGCCGCTGAGCGTCTTCGAAAATATCGAGATGCCACTGGTGCCGGTGCTGTCGCGCGTGGAACGCAACGGCGTGAAGATCGACCCGGCCGTGCTGCATGCGCATTCGCAGGAGATTGCGAAACGGCTGGTGGAGCTGGAGCAGAAAGCCTTTGAGGTCGCAGGTGAAGAGTTTAACCTCTCCTCGCCGAAACAGTTGCAAACCATTCTGTTTGAAAAACAGGGCATTAAACCGCTGAAGAAAACGCCGGGCGGCGCACCGTCTACGTCGGAAGAAGTGCTGGAAGAGCTGGCGCTGGATTATCCGCTGCCAAAAGTCATTCTTGAATATCGCGGCCTCGCGAAGCTGAAATCCACCTATACCGACAAACTGCCGTTGATGATCAACCCGAAAACCGGGCGCGTGCACACGTCTTATCATCAGGCTGTCACCGCAACGGGGCGTCTCTCCTCGACGGATCCGAACCTGCAAAACATTCCGGTACGTAATGATGAAGGGCGTCGTATTCGCCAGGCGTTTATTGCGCCGAAAGATTACGTGATTGTCTCTGCGGACTACTCGCAAATCGAGCTGCGCATTATGGCGCATCTGTCGCGTGATAAGGGCCTGCTGACCGCGTTTGCGGAAGGGAAAGATATCCACCGCGCGACGGCGGCGGAAGTTTTTGGCTTGCCATTAGAGAGCGTAAGCAGCGAGCAGCGTCGCAGCGCGAAGGCGATTAACTTCGGTCTGATCTACGGCATGAGCGCTTTTGGCCTCTCTCGCCAGCTCAACATTCCGCGTAAAGAGTCGCAGAAGTATATGGATCTCTACTTCGAGCGTTACCCTGGCGTACTGGAGTATATGGAGCGTACCCGAGCACAGGCGAAAGATCAGGGCTACGTTGAAACGCTGGATGGCCGTCGTCTTTACCTCCCGGACATCAAATCCAGCAACGGCGCGCGTCGTGCCGGGGCTGAACGAGCCGCGATCAACGCCCCAATGCAGGGCACTGCCGCAGATATCATCAAGCGTGCGATGATTGCTGTGGATGCCTGGCTTGAGAGCGAAAAACCGCGCGTGCGTATGATTATGCAGGTGCACGATGAACTGGTGTTTGAAGTACATAAAGATGATGTGGATGCCGTGTCGAAGAAAATCCATGAACTGATGGAAAACAGCACCAAACTGGATGTGCCATTGCTGGTGGAAGTGGGCAGTGGCGAAAACTGGGATCAGGCGCACTAAGCTTTCGGTGACCAAGCGCTTTTTTGGTAAGTAAGCAACATAACTTATAGCGTTTTGTGATGAACATTAGAATTCGCTATGTAATGAGTGAAAAAAAACTACAAAAAGTGCTTTCTGTGACCAAAAAAAAAGAGTAGAGTTAGTCGCGTAGGGTACAGAGGTAAGATGTTCTATCTTTCAGACCTTTTACTTCACGTAATCGGATTTGGCTGAATATTTTAGCCGCCCCGGTCAGTCATGACCGGGGCGTTTTTTATTGGGCGAAAGAAAAGCCGCCGGATGGCAGCTTTGGCGTGAAATCAGGGTCGGGCAGCGCGCCCGACGACAAAACGATTACTCTTCGGCTTCTTCAGCCGCCACTTCTGGCGGGATCTCATCAAACCAGGTGTCCAGCTTCTGACGCAGCTTATCCACACCCTGTTTTTTCAGCGATGAAAACGCTTCAACCTGCACGTCACCGTTAAAGGCGAGCACGGCTTCGCGCACCATATTAACCTGCGCTTTGCGCGCACCGCTGGCGAGCTTATCGGCTTTGGTCAGCAATACCAGCACTTCAATTTCACTGTCTACGGCCCACTGAATCATCTGTTGATCGAGATCTTTCAGCGGATGGCGGATGTCCATCAGGATAACAATCCCTTTCAGACACAGGCGTTTTTCCAGGTATTCACCCAGCGCACGCTGCCATTTGATTTTCATCTCTTCCGGCACTTCGGCGTAACCGTAGCCCGGTAAGTCGACCAGACGTTTACCGTCAGCCACTTCAAACAGGTTAATCAACTGCGTACGGCCAGGCGTCTTTGACGTACGGGCCAGACTTTTTTGGTTGGTCAGCGTATTCAGCGCGCTGGACTTTCCGGCGTTGGAGCGGCCCGCAAATGCCACTTCAATTCCGGTATCGGAAGGTAAATGGCGGATATCTGGCGCACTGGTCACAAAGTGCGTCAGTTGGTAATTCCAGTTAGTCAAAACGGTCGTCTCCGTTAAATCAGGCAATGCTGGCGATTATACCCGATCGGTAAAAAAAGGCTGATTTTCCTCAGCGAGTCTACAGGATGTAAGCAAAACCCCTACAGTTTGTGAGATATTGCCCATAAACCCTATGCGAAATTTCAGAGAAGTTTGAGAAGAAAAAATCGGTAAAAATAGATAAATCATAGAGTTAATGTTGGGGAAAACTCTGATTTTATATTTATGTGCCGTTTCGCTGCTTGTTAGTTTAGCTCAACAAGGTAAAGTATCACTCATTGGCGAGGACGCCGGAAGGATTTCTAACTCAGGATGAGGGTCAGGAGCGCCAGGAGGCGAAGACTTAGGATTGTCAGGATGACAAACGTCCGGAGACGTAGAAAAAGGAAATGGAATCGTACAGGGATTGTTCCAGGCTAAAGGAAAGACAGGGTGTGTCGGTAGCTAACATGGAATGTAGCGCCCGTTGAGGGTGGAGAGTCAAGAAAAAGGCGACAGATTACTCTGTCGCCTTTTTTCTTTGTTGGTATTCTGCTAGATTCCGCCTCAATTCTATACTGAATAAAACGGCCATAAGACGACACCATGAAAAAACCAACATCTGCACCGCGTGCCAAAACACGCCGCAAAACCCGCGAAGAACTGGACCAGGAAGCGCGCGACCGTAAGCGCCAGAAGAAGCATCGTGGCCATACGCCGGGCAGCCGTGCAAGTGGCGGCGGTGAGTCGGGTCGCTCGGGCCAAAAAGGTCAGGAAAAAGATCCCCGTATTGGCAGTAAAAAACCTGTTCAGTTGGGCGTTACCGCTGTGCAGACACCCCCTCGTCAGCAAAAACCAAAAAGCGAGAAACCTATGCTTTCACCGCAAGCTGAGCTGGAGCAGTTAGAAACGGATGAGCGTTTGGATGCGCTGCTGGAACGCCTGGAAGAAGGCGGAAAACTGAATGCTGAAGAGCAAAGCTGGGTCGATGCCAAACTGGATCGCATCGACGAGCTGATGCAGCAGCTTGGCCTCTCCTACGACGATGACGAAGAAGAAGAGGAAGAAGAGGGCAAGGAAGACATGATGCGTCTGCTTAAGGGCGGAAACTAACGTTTGCATGCAGTCGGTTTCCCGGTCCTGCTTATAACCCTTCTGGTTATATGTTATCTGGTGTGGTTATTCGTTAAACTACAACGGTTGTCGCGGCGTCAAAAACGGCTGCGCAACCGGCTAATGGCTCAACAAGGAGCCAGGCCGGCACGCCGTCGTCGTTAGCGACGTCACTGGAAGGAGTAAGCATGTCTGTGCAGTTAATCGACTGGGATCTGGCCCTGATCCAGAAATATAACTATTCCGGGCCACGTTACACTTCGTATCCCACCGCGCTGGAGTTTTCTGACGCGTTCGGCGAAAGCGAGTTTCTGAATGCGGTTGCACGTTATCCCGAGCGGCCGCTGTCGCTGTACGTGCACATTCCGTTCTGCCATAAGCTCTGCTATTTCTGCGGCTGCAATAAAATTGTCACTCGCCAGCAGCATAAAGCCGATCAGTATCTCGACGCGCTGGAGCAGGAAATTCGCCACCGCGCACCATTGTTCACTGAGCGCCATGTTACCCAGCTACACTGGGGCGGCGGCACGCCAACCTATCTGAATAAAGCGCAAATTTCTCGCCTGATGACGCTGCTGCGCGAGAACTTCCACTTTACCGCCGACGCCGAGATCTCGATTGAAGTTGACCCGCGCGAAATCGAACTGGACGTGATCGACCATCTGCGCGCTGAAGGATTTAACCGCCTGAGCATGGGCGTGCAGGACTTCAACAAAGAAGTTCAGCGTCTGGTAAATCGCGAGCAGGATGAAGAATTTATCTTCGCGTTGCTGAATCACGCACGCGAGATTGGTTTTACCTCAACCAACATTGACCTGATCTACGGCCTGCCGAAGCAGACGCCGGAAAGTTTCGCCTTTACGCTTAAACGCGTGGCGGAACTGAATCCGGATCGCCTGAGCGTCTTTAACTATGCGCATCTGCCCACCCTGTTTGCCGCGCAGCGTAAAATTAAAGATGCAGATTTACCGACCGCCCAGCAGAAGCTGGATATTCTTCAGGAAACCATCTCGTCGCTCACTGATGCCGGTTACCAGTTTATCGGTATGGATCACTTCGCCCGTCCGGACAACGAGCTGGCCGTTGCTCAGCGTGACGGCGTGCTGCATCGTAACTTCCAGGGCTACACCACGCAGGGCGATACCGACCTGCTCGGCATGGGCGTGTCGGCGATCAGCATGATTGGCGACTGCTACGCGCAGAACCAGAAAGAGCTGAAACTCTATTATCAACAGGTTGATGAACGCGGCGATGCGCTGTGGCGCGGCATTGCCCTAACGCGCGATGACTGCATTCGTCGTGACGTGATTAAGGCGTTGATTTGTAATTTTCGCCTGGATTACGCCGCCGTTGAGCAGCAGTGGGATCTGAACTTTGCTGACTATTTTGCAGAAGATTTAAAACTGCTGGCGCCGCTGGCGAAAGATGGGCTGGTGGATGTGGATGAAAAGGGGATTCAGGTGACGCCAAAAGGTCGTCTGTTGATACGTAATATCTGCATGTGCTTCGATGCTTACCTGCGCCAGAAAGCGCGGATGCAGCAGTTCTCACGCGTGATTTAAGTTATTGCCCCGTGGCGCTTACCGGGCCTACAACGCCTCGTTGTTTGTAGGCCGGATAAGCGAAGCGCCATCCGGCGCAACGCTGCGCTACTCCATCCCCAGCTCTTTCAGCTTGCGCGTCAGGGTATTACGCCCCCAACCCAGCAAACGCGCGGCTTCCTGTTTATGCCCCTGAGTATGACGTAGCGCGGTTGTCAGCAGTGTACGCTCCATTTCCGGCTGCGCTTCTGATAACAGGTTTTGATGACCGGAACGCAGCGCGCGATCGGCCCACTGCGCCAGCAGCGTCGCCCAGTTATCCGGCTGAGTGTGGGTCGAACCATCCGGAACGGTGGTTTCGAACAGTTCGCTCGGCAGATCCTGAATCAACACTTCCTGGCCTGCGGCCATCACCGTCAGCCAGCGGCAGGTGTTTTCCAGCTGGCGTACGTTGCCAGGCCACGCCAGACGCGTTAGCGCCGCTTCGGTTTCCGGGTGCAGCAGTTTCACTTCTACGCCGAGCTCGCGTGCGGCAATTTGCAGGAAGTGACGCGCCAGACGGGGAATGTCCTCGCGACGCTCGCGCAGCGGCGGCAGATGCACGCGGATCACGTTCAGGCGGTGGAATAAATCCTCGCGAAATTTCCCCTCCTGCACGCGCAGCTCCAGATTCTGGTGAGTCGCTGCAATGATACGCACATCCACTTTTACCGGTGCATAGCCGCCGACGCGGTAAAACTGCCCATCTGCCAGCACGCGCAGCAAACGGGTTTGCACATCGTTCGGCATGTCGCCAATTTCATCGAGAAACAGTGTGCCGCCGTCCGCCTGCTCAAAACGCCCCTGACGCACGGTATTCGCACCGGTGAACGCGCCTTTCTCGTGGCCAAAGAGTTCGGATTCAATCAAATCTTTCGGTATCGCCGCCATGTTCAGGGCGATAAACGGCGCTTTCGCGCGAGGGCTGTGGCGATGCAGCGCATGTGCGACAAGCTCTTTACCGGTACCGGATTCGCCGTTAATCAGCACGCTTATTGATGACCGGGAGAGTCGCCCGATAATGCGAAAGACGTCCTGCATCGCCGGCGCTTCACCGATAATATCGGCGGTAGGCCCGAACGCGGGCACGTCGCGCGGCTGCTGCTGTTCCTGATAGTGGCTGATGGCGCGTTCAACCAGCGCCACCGCCTCATCGATATCGAACGGTTTGGGCAGGTAATCGAATGCGCCTTGTTGATAAGCGCTGACCGCCGCGTCCAGATCTGAATGAGCGGTCATTATGATGACCGGAAGCATCGGATGACGCTGTTTAATCTGTTTCAGCAGCGCAAGGCCGTCCATGCCCGGCATACGGATATCCGATAGCAGCACGTCCGGCGTTTTGGTGGTGAGCGCGTCCAGCACCTCGTTGCCGCTTTCAAATGTGGTACAGCTTAAGCCCGCCCCGGTGAGTGCGCGTTCAAGCACCCAACGGATGGAGCTATCGTCATCTACGACCCAGACTATCCCTCGTTGCATAAACACACCTTATTTTCGAATTGGCAGGTAAACCGAGAACTCGGTATGGCCTGGCCAACTGGTAAATTCAATTTTTCCGGAATGCTGATCGATCAGGCTGCGGGCGATAGATAAACCCAGCCCGGTGCCGCCTTCGCGGCCACTTACCATCGGATAGAACAGCGTGTCCTGTAAATGGGACGGAATGCCCGGCCCGTTATCTTCAACGTCAATACGTGCCGCCAGGCGATAGCGCTCGCCGTGCAGCGTTAACTGGAACGCGGTGCGCGTGCGCAGAATGATCTCGCCGCCTTCTGGCCCTAACGCCTGCAACGCATTGCGAACAATATTCAGCAAAACTTGTTCAATCTGGTCGGGATCGTGCGGTAACTCCGGCAAACTCGGATCGTAATCACGCACCAGCCGCACGTTATCCGGCAGCTCCATCGACACCAGCGAAAAGACGCGTTCGGCCACCTTGTGGATGCTTTCGGTCACGTGCATGCCCGGCTGTTGCGGCCCCAACAGTCGGTCGACCAGGTTGCGCAGGCGGTCGGCCTGCTCAATGATCATTTTGGTGTATTCAGTGAGCGACGGGTCGGGCAGCGCTCTGCTTAACAGCTGTGCTGCGCCGCGTAGGCCGCCGAGCGGGTTTTTAATCTCATGGGCTAAGCCACGGACCAAATCACGCGCCGCAATCTGCTGGGCGTGCTGTAGCTGCTCCTGGCTCAGACGACGTTGGTTATCCATCGGGGCCATCTCCAGCAAAATAAAGCCGTCAGGCAGCCGCTGGGCCGTCAGAGAGAGGATATGCGAGCGTCCGTCGATCACCAGCGTCACTTCGTTATCCGTGAAGCCCTGGCCCGTTTGCAGGCTCTCCTGCATCAAACCGATATTCAGCGAGAAATAGCTCAGCAGTTCCGGTAACGGCGTACCGAACAGTTTTCGCGAGCTTTGCGCCAGCAGCTGCTGCGCCGCCGGGTTGGCGTAATGCACCGCCAGGTCGTCATCGACCAGCAGAATGCTATTAATTAAAGAATTGAGGATCTGCCCAGCATCGGGCAGCGCGCCGGTTGCCATTTAGCAGTCTCCTTAGATTGCACTGTTTTAGTGCATTATAGCTGGATGGACGGGAAAAAGGCGCTAACTACGCGTTTTTGTGGAGAAAAAAGCCCATCCAGAGATGGGCTAAAAGTTCCACGGCAACAACTTACTCAGCTTGTTCTTGCCGCCAGGTGGCGACAAGAAGTGGGCGGAGAATGACTAACTTAAATTAAACGCTGTAGTACAGCTCGAACTCTACCGGGTGCGGAGTCATGCGCACACGGTCATCTTCTTCGCGGCGCAGCGCGATGTAAGCATCGATGGATTCGTCAGTGAACACACCACCGGCTTTCAGGAACTCGCGGTCCAGATCCAGTTCTTTCAGTGCTTCTTCCAGAGAACCCGCAACCTGTGGGATCTCTTTCGCTTCTTCCGGCGGCAGGTCATACAGGTTTTTGTCCATCGCTTCGCCCGGATGGATTTTGTTCTTGATGCCGTCAAGGCCAGCCATCAGCAGCGCTGCGAAGCACAGGTACGGGTTAGCTGCCGGGTCCGGGAAGCGCACTTCGATACGACGCGCTTTCGGGCTGGTAACAACCGGAATACGGATGGAAGCTGAACGGTTACGGGCAGAGTAAGCCAGCATAACCGGCGCTTCGTAACCCGGGACCAGACGTTTGTAGGAGTTGGTGGTCGGGTTCGCCAGGGCGTTGATTGCTTTTGCGTGTTTGATAACACCGCCGATGTAGTGCAGCGCCTGCTCAGACAGACCCGCGTATTTGTCGCCAGAGAACAGGTTTACGCCGTTCTTGGACAGAGACATGTGGCAGTGCATACCGGAACCGTTATCGCCAAACATCGGTTTTGGCATGAAGGTTGCGGTTTTACCGAAACGGTGCGCAACGTTGTGAACGACATATTTGTAGATCTGAATTTCGTCCGCTTTTTTAGTCATGGTGTTGAAGCGGGTCGCGATTTCGTTCTGACCTGCCGTTGCCACTTCGTGGTGGTGAGCTTCAACAACCAGGCCCATTTCTTCCATGATCATACACATGGTAGAACGGATGTCCTGGGAGGAATCGACCGGCGGAACCGGGAAGTAACCGCCTTTCACGCCCGGACGGTGACCTTTGTTACCACCTTCGTATTTGGTGGAAGAGTTCCACGCGCCTTCGATATCGTCGATAGCCACGTGAGAACCGGAAATGGATGCGCCGAAGCGGATGTCGTCAAACAGGAAGAATTCTGGTTCTGGCCCGAACAGTACGGTGTCGGCGATGCCAGTAGAGCGCAGGTATTCTTCAGCGCGTTTTGCGATAGAGCGCGGGTCACGGTCATAGCCCTGCAGGGTACCTGGTTCCAGGATATCGCAGCGGATGATCAGTGTAGGTTCTTCGTAGAACGGGTCAATGAGTGCGGTA
This sequence comes from Pseudocitrobacter corydidari, assembly GCF_021172065.1. Classification (NCBI taxonomy): domain Bacteria; kingdom Pseudomonadati; phylum Pseudomonadota; class Gammaproteobacteria; order Enterobacterales; family Enterobacteriaceae; genus Pseudocitrobacter; species Pseudocitrobacter corydidari. Next base: position 3,904,110 of record NZ_CP087880.1, read on the forward strand.
GATGCGTCCGGCATCAGAACCATGTCAGATTCGTTAATGCCTTTCCAGCCGCCGATAGAGGAGCCGTCAAACATTTTGCCTTCTTCAAAGAATTCGGCATTAACCTGATGGGAAGGGATAGTGACGTGCTGTTCTTTACCTTTGGTATCGGTGAAGCGCAGATCGACAAACTTCACTTCGTGCTCATTCAGCATCGTCAAAACGTGTTCAGCGGACATACTTTACATCTCCCGGATTTGTCATTGTCGTCGTGGTAACGAGGTCTTCAAACACTTCTTAAAAGTGGCGTTGTTGCCCTGAAATTTATAAAGCGAAATCTGTGCCAACTTTTAAATTACCCCCAAAAGGCGCTATCATGCGCATCATAGTGCAAAAGGGCTGCACCACGATGGTGTCATTGCACCAGTATAGTGCTTATATGTGAACATAGAGCACCATATTGGTGCAATTTGCGTTAAGGTGCCCTTTTTTCGCTCCGTGAAAGCGATCACAAAGGAACTCTGCAATACTTGTTTGCGGAGGATGTTTGTGATCCTGTTTTGTACTGCGATTAATCCGTGTACAATAACGCGCTATTTCTAATGCCCGAGGCAAAGTTGTGATCGAAAATTTGCGTAACATCGCCATCATCGCGCACGTTGACCATGGTAAAACTACCCTGGTTGATAAGCTGCTGCAGCAATCCGGTACGTTTGATGCACGTGCCGAAACTCAAGAGCGTGTGATGGACTCCAACGATTTGGAGAAAGAGCGTGGGATTACCATCCTCGCGAAAAACACCGCTATCAAATGGAATGACTACCGTATCAACATCGTTGATACCCCAGGGCACGCCGACTTCGGTGGTGAAGTTGAACGTGTAATGTCCATGGTAGACTCCGTGCTGCTGGTCGTTGACGCATTTGACGGCCCGATGCCGCAGACGCGCTTCGTGACCAAGAAAGCCTTTGCCTATGGCCTGAAACCTATTGTTGTTATCAACAAAGTTGACCGCCCTGGCGCGCGTCCTGACTGGGTTGTTGACCAGGTCTTTGACCTGTTCGTTAACCTTGATGCGACCGACGAACAGCTGGACTTCCCGATCGTTTACGCCTCTGCGCTGAACGGTATCGCGGGTCTGGATCACGAAGACATGGCTGAAGACATGACCCCGCTGTATCAGGCGATTGTTGACCATGTTCCTGCGCCGGACGTCGATCTCGACGGTCCGCTGCAGATGCAGATCTCCCAGCTGGACTACAACAGCTATGTGGGTGTTATCGGTATCGGCCGTATCAAACGCGGTAAAGTGAAACCGAACCAGCAGGTCACTATCATCGATAGCGAAGGCAAAACCCGTAACGCGAAAGTCGGTAAAGTTCTGACCCATCTGGGGCTGGAACGTATCGATAGCGATCAGGCGGAAGCTGGCGACATCATCGCAATCACTGGTCTTGGCGAACTGAACATCTCCGATACCATTTGCGATACGCAAAATGTGGAAGCGCTGCCGGCGCTGTCCGTTGATGAACCGACCGTTTCCATGTTCTTCAACGTCAACACCTCTCCGTTCTGCGGTAAAGAAGGTAAATTCGTTACCTCTCGTCAGATCCTTGATCGTCTGAACAAAGAGCTGGTCCACAACGTTGCGCTGCGCGTTGAAGAAACCCCGGACGCAGACGCATTCCGCGTTTCTGGCCGTGGTGAACTGCACCTGTCCGTTCTTATCGAAAACATGCGTCGTGAAGGTTTCGAAATGGCGGTTTCCCGTCCGAAAGTTATCTTCCGCGAAATCGATGGCCGTAAACAAGAGCCGTTCGAAAACGTTACGCTGGACGTTGAAGAGCAACATCAGGGTTCTGTGATGCAGGCTCTGGGTGAGCGTAAAGGCGACCTGAAAAACATGAATCCAGATGGCAAAGGCCGCGTACGTCTCGACTACGTGATCCCAAGCCGTGGCCTGATCGGCTTCCGTTCAGAATTCATGACCATGACTTCCGGTACCGGTCTGCTGTACTCCACCTTCAGCCACTACGACGATGTTCGTCCGGGTGATGTGGGTCAGCGCCAGAACGGCGTACTGATCTCTAACGGCCAGGGTAAAGCAGTTGCGTTCGCACTGTTCAGCCTGCAGGACCGCGGTAAGCTGTTCCTGGGTCACGGTGCTGAAGTTTATGAAGGCCAGATCATCGGTATTCACAGTCGTTCTAACGACCTGACTGTAAACTGCCTGACCGGTAAGAAACTGACCAACATGCGTGCGTCTGGTACAGACGAAGCAACGGTTCTGGTTCCGCCGGTTAAAATGACGCTGGAACAGGCTCTTGAGTTCATCGATGACGACGAACTGGTAGAAGTGACTCCGCTGTCTATCCGTATCCGTAAACGTCACCTGACCGAGAACGACCGTAAACGCGCGATGCGCGGTGCGAAAGAAGAGTAATCCTCCTCTTTAACGCATGAAAAACCTGCCAGCGATGGCAGGTTTTTTTTTGCCCTGACATCACCAGGGTTACTGCTTAAGAGAGCTTTGTCACAATTATCCGCAAAGTTCTGCGGCGCTGTTTGCGTTCATTTTCACCGTGAGCGTAAGATGCATCATCTGGTTTAAACCAATAGGATTAAAACAAACAATGACGGAAAATCAGTCCACCGTTGAGAATGCCAAAGAGAAGTTAGATCGGTGGTTAAAAGATGGCCTTACCCCGCCGGGCGGAAAGCTCCCTTCTGAAAGAGAGTTGTGCGAGCTGCTGGGCATCAAACGTATGACCCTGCGCCAGGCATTGTTGAACCTTGAGGCGGAATCAAAAATCTTCCGCAAAGACCGTAAAGGCTGGTTTGTCACGCAACCGCGTTTTAATTACAGCCCCGAACTGTCGGCAAGCTTTCAACGCGCGGCCATAGAGCAGGGTAGAGAGCCCTCCTGGGGATTTACGGAGAAAACCCGTATTACGGACCTGCCGGAAATGCTGCTGCCTCTGACGGCGGCGACGCCCTCTGAGACGCTTTATCGCGTAACCGGCTGGGGCGCGCTGGAAGGCCATAAAGTCTTCTATCATGAAACGTTTATCAACCCGGAAGTGGCGCCGGGCTTTATCGATCAACTTGAAAACCACTCTTTTTCCTCGGTGTGGGAAAAATGCTATCAAAAAGAGACCATCGTAAAAAAACTAGTGTTTAAACCCGTCAGAATGCCGGGCGATATCAGTAAATATCTGGGGGGTTCTGCCGGTATGCCAGCTATTTTAATTGAAAAACACCGGGCCGACCGGAATGGCAATATTGTACAAGTAGATATTGAATATTGGCGGTTTGAGGCGGTTGACCTCATCATTAATCTGTAGGTGTTTTATGCTCACAATAAATAACGCAAGAAAAATTCTACAACGTGTCGATAATCTTCCTCTTTATCTGCATGCCTACGCGTATCATTTAAATATGCGTCTGGAAAGGGTATTACCAGGTGATTTGCTGGATATTGCTCATGAGAATCAGCTACGCGGTGTAAAAATTCACGTACTGGATGGCGAGCGCTTCTCGCTGGAAAACATGAGCGATAATGAACTCGCCGCTTTTGGTGAGAAAGCGCGTCAGCTCAATCTGGATGTGCATATCGAAACCAGCGCTTCCGATAAAAAAGCGATCGATTTGGCTGCCGGCATTGCCTTAAAAACGGGCGCGTCATCGGTCCGTTTCTATCCGCGCTACGAAGGGCATTTGCAGGAAGTGATGGCGATGATTGCCTGTGATATCGCATACATTCGCGATACCTATCAGGGCAGCGGGTTGACCTTCACTCTTGAACAGCATGAAGACCTGAAGAGCCACGAACTGGCGATGCTTATTCAAGACAGCGGGATGGATTCTCTCTCCTTACTGTTTGATTTTGCGAACATGATTAACGCCAACGAACATCCTTTGGACGCGTTAAAAACCATGTCCCCGCATATCACCCAGGTGCATATTAAAGATGCGCTTATCGTCAATGAAGACGGTGGACTGGGGCATAAAGCCTGTATTTCCGGGCAGGGCGACATGCCATTCAAAGCGTTATTAACTGACCTTATCTGCCTGGGCGATGAAGAGCCGCAGGTGATGGCTTACGGCCTGGAAGAAGAGGTGGATTACTATGCTCCGGCATTTCGTTTTGAACACGAAGGGGATAATCCGTGGATCCCCTATCGCCAAATGAGTGAAACGCCGTTACCTGAACAAAATGCGCTGGAAGCGCGGCTGTGCAAAGAAAAGCAGGATGCGGTGAATCAGATAAATTATGTTCGGAGCGTGCTGCAACAAATAAAACAAGAGGCGACGCATCTTCTAAATCATTAATAAGCTTTAAATTCATTGTCAGTTAATAAAAACCATCCTACAGGGATGGCCGGTATCCTATTGCCTTTTAAGACAGCGATTTAAAAAATCGCTTAGGGGATGTTATGCTCACGAAAAAGAAATGGGCGTTATTTAGTTTGTTAACGCTGTGTGGCGGTACGATTTATAAATTACCCTCACTGAAAGATGCGTTTTATATTCCGATGCAGGAGTATTTCCATTTGACCAATGGTCAAATAGGTAATGCGATGTCGGTGAACTCATTTGTTACCACCATCGGTTTTTTCCTCTCAATCTATTTTGCCGACAAACTGCCGCGTAAATACACCATGTCTTTTTCGCTCATTGCGACGGGTTTACTGGGCGTTTATTTGACGACCATGCCGGGCTACTGGGGCATCCTTTTTGTCTGGGCGCTGTTCGGCGTCACCTGCGACATGATGAACTGGCCGGTACTGCTGAAATCGGTCAGCCGACTGGGTAACAGTGAACAGCAGGGCCGTCTGTTTGGTTTCTTTGAGACGGGGCGAGGCATTGTCGACACCGTTGTCGCGTTCTCCGCGCTGGCCGTCTTTGCCTGGTTTGGCAGCGGCTTACTGGGCTTCAAAGCGGGTATCTGGTTCTATTCCATCATCGTGATTGCCGTCGGCGTTATCATTTTCTTCGTACTGAATGACAAAGAAGAGGCACCGTCGGTTGAGGTGAAAAAGGACGAAAACACCAGCATGACGTCGGTGTTGAAAGACAAAACCATCTGGCTCATCGCCTTCAACGTCTTCTTTGTGTACGCGGTGTACTGCGGGCTGACGTTCTTCATTCCGTTCCTGAAAAACATCTACATGCTGCCCGTCGCGCTGGTGGGCGCGTACGGTATTATTAACCAGTACTGCCTGAAAATGATTGGTGGACCGGTTGGCGGCATGATTTCCGACAAGATCCTGAAATCACCCAGTAAATACCTGTGCTACACCTTTGTGATCAGCACGGTGGCACTGGTGCTGCTGATTATGCTGCCGCACGAAAGTATGCCGGTTTACCTCGGCATGATGTGCACATTGGGCTTTGGCGCGATCGTCTTCACCCAACGCGCCGTCTTCTTTGCGCCAATTGGCGAAGCGAAAATCGCCGAAAACCAGACCGGTGCCGCGATGGCGCTCGGCAGCTTCATCGGCTACGCCCCGGCGATGTTCTGCTTTAGCCTCTACGGCTACATTCTGGATTTAAACCCAGGTATCGTCGGCTACAAGATTGTCTTTGGCATCATGGCCTGCTTCGCCTTCTGCGGCGCGGTGGTCTCGGTGATGCTGGTTAAGCGCATTAGCCAGCGTAAGAAAGAGATACTGGCGGCTGAGGCCTGATTCTACGTCCAAATGGGCCGCGCAAATTGGCGGCCTTTTCTCATATGCCTCACACTTATCCCGTTCACCTCATAGTCAAACCTCGCCTTTCCCGCTACAGTTAATTTTCCACGGCGAGAAAGGAGGCAAAAATGCTCTATATCTTTGATTTAGGTAATGTGATTGTCGATATCGACTTCAACCGTGTGTTCGGGACGTGGAGCGATCTGACCCGTGTGCCGCTGGCCACGCTCAAGCAGAGTTTCACCATGGGCGAAGCCTTCCACCAGCATGAGCGCGGCGAAATCACCGATGAAGCCTTTGCCGAGGCGATTTGTCATGAGATGGATCTCCCGCTGAGTTACGAACAGTTCTCTCACGGCTGGCAGGCAATATTTGTTTCTCTTCGCCCGGAGGTGATTGAGATCATGCATAAACTGCGCGAGCAGGGGCATCGCGTGGTGGTGCTCTCTAATACCAACCGCCTGCACACCACGTTCTGGCCGGATGAATACCCGGAAATTCACGCCGCAGCGGACCATGTTTATCTGTCGCAGGAGATGGGAATGCGCAAACCGGAAGCGCGTATCTATCAGCGGGTGCTTGAAGCAGAAGGTTTTTCTGCCGCCGATACGGTCTTTTTTGATGATAATGCCGATAATATAGAGGGAGCCAATCAATTGGGGATCACCTCTATCCTGGTAACGGGGAAGGAGACGATTCCTCGCTACTTTACGAAGCAGTTATGTTAAAAACCGTTCATCAAAAAACGATTCATCATACCCGGCCACTGGTGGCGTGGGGAAAGCTCCTCTGGCGGCGCATCGACGAAGATAATATGACGACGCTGGCCGGGAATCTGGCCTATGTGTCGTTGCTTTCCCTGGTACCGCTGGTTGCCGTGGTTTTTGCGCTGTTCGCCGCATTCCCGATGTTTTCTGAGGTCAGCGTTCAGATTCGCCACTTTATCTTCGCCAACTTTATTCCGGCGACCGGTGACGTTATTCAGCGCTACATTGAGCAGTTTGTCGCCAATTCCAATCGCATGACAGCGGTCGGCGCCTGCGGGCTTATCGTCACGGCGCTGCTGTTGATGTACTCCATCGACAGCGCGCTGAATACCATCTGGCGCAGCAAGCGTGTTCGGCCAAAAGTCTACTCGTTTGCGATTTACTGGATGATCCTTACGCTTGGGCCGTTGCTGGCGGGTGCCAGCCTGGCGATTAGCTCATATCTGCTATCGCTGCGTTGGGCGAGTGAGTTTAATAGCGCAGTGGATAACGCACTACGCATCTTCCCACTGCTACTGTCGTGGATCTCCTTCTGGCTGCTCTATAGCGTGGTGCCGACGACGCGCGTGCCGAACCGCGATGCGATTATTGGCGCGCTGGTGGCGGCCTTGCTTTACGAGCTTGGCAAGAAAGCTTTTGCCTTATATATCACCGCGTTCCCTTCCTATCAGTTGATTTACGGCGTGCTCGCTGTTGTGCCTATCCTGTTTGTCTGGGTCTACTGGACCTGGTGTATCGTCTTGCTTGGGGCAGAAATAACTGTCACTCTCGGGGAATACCGAAAACTTAAAACAGAACAACAAGAAGCAGAACAACCATGATTGCATTGATTCAACGCGTAACCCGGGCCAGCGTCACCGTGGCGGATGAAGTGACGGGCGAAATCGGGCCGGGACTTTTAGTGTTATTAGGTGTCGAAAAGGATGACGACGAGCAAAAAGCCAACCGACTGTGCGAGCGCGTGCTGGGCTATCGCATATTCAGTGATGCGCAAGGCAAGATGAATCTCAACGTGCAGCAGGCGGGGGGAAGCGTGCTGGTGGTGTCGCAGTTTACGCTGGCGGCGGATACCGAACGCGGCATGCGCCCGAGTTTCTCTAAAGGCGCAGAGCCGCAGAGAGCAGAAGCGCTGTATGACTACTTTGTAGAACGCTGTCGCCAGCAAGAGATGAATACCCAAACCGGGCGATTCGCTGCCGATATGCAGGTTTCGCTGGTCAATGATGGCCCCGTTACCTTCTGGTTGCAGGTATGAACCAACTCCCAGTGAGGTTACGGGCGACAAAAGAGAGTGCTGCTATGTATCACCTTCGAGTGCCGCAAACGGAAGAAGAGTTAGATCGCTACTACCAGTTCCGCTGGGAAATGCTGCGTAAACCCCTTCATCAGCCGAAAGGTTCTGAGCGTGATGCCTGGGACGCGATGGCGCACCATCAAATGGTGGTGGATGAAGAGGGCAATCTGGTCGCGATTGGGCGGCTCTACATTAACGCCGATTTTGAAGCCTCGATTCGTTTTATGGCAGTGCACCCGTCCGTGCAGGATAAAGGTCTCGGTACGCTGATGGCGATGACGTTGGAGTCCGTCGCGCGTCAGGAAGGCGTGAAGCGCGTAACCTGTAGCGCGCGCGAAGATGCGGTCGAGTTCTTTGCCAAGCTCGGATTTGTGAATCAGGGCGAAATCACTACGCCCACCACCACACCCATTCGTCATTTTCTGATGATCAAACCAGTGGCTTCGCTGGATGACATTCTGCATCGCGGCGACTGGTGCGGGCAGCTTCAGCAGGCCTGGTACGAGCATATTCCGCTCAGTGAAAAAATGGGCGTGCGCATTCAGCAGTATACCGGGCAGAAATTTATCACCACCATGCCTGAAACGGGCAATCAAAATCCGCACCATACGCTCTTTGCCGGCAGCCTGTTTTCACTGGCAACGCTTACCGGTTGGGGCCTTATCTGGCTGATGCTGCGCGAACGCCATTTAGGCGGCACGATCATCCTTGCTGATGCGCATATCCGTTACAGTCACCCCATCAGCGGTAAGCCGCAGGCGGTGGCCGATCTCGGCTCACTGAGCGGCGATCTGGACCGGTTAGCGCGAGGGCGCAAAGCGCGCGTACAGCTGCTGGTGGAGTTATCCGGCGATGACAATCTTGGCGCCGTATTTGAAGGGACTTTCATTGTGCTTCCCGCGAAGCCGTTTGGCGCGTACGAGGAAGGGGGGAATGAGGAGGAGTAGCTACTCGCCCAGATGGAGAAAGGGGTTCATTTTTTGGTGCAGTATACGGATGATAAAAATGCCGCAACCTGACTGCCGGTAAAATATCGCATGTAAACGATAGTCATGCCGACGGACTCCATTAATGATGTCAGAAATATCACGCCCGGCCTGGGGGTTTTTAGCCAGCAGGCTGAGGAAGTGATCCAGTTCGTGGGTATATTTGTCTGCCTGCTCACAGCCAAACTGACGATACGTGTATTCATAGATTGAACCAAAATCCTCAGCGGCCCGATTTGAAAGTTTATACATTTAAATCACGTTTCTTCCTTGCTGCTATTTCACCTAGCGTAAGTGAACTCTCACCGCTATTGAGTCCCTCTTCCAACGCCTCACGGAGTTGAACATTCCGTAGCTCCTGTTCTTCCAGAAGACGTAGGGCGGAACGAACCACCTCGCTGGTGGAGCCATAACGACCGCTCTCGATCATTTTAGTAATGAAATGGTCGAGTTGATCGCCGATGGTGATGCTGGTTGTTCTGGGCATGGTCATATCCTGTTGTGTTATCTATTAACACAGGATAGCACTGATAAACATGACAAGGGAATTACCTCCCCACCCGGTACGCCACATCCCTCACAGCATCTCTTGCCGCGAGGCTGATTCCACCCAACTGAAAGAAGCCATGAATCACCCCAAGATACTGTTGGCAAGTGCACGCCACGCCTTGTTCCGTCATTCGTTGATACAGCGCTTTGCCTTCATCGCACAACGGGTCAAATTCTGCGGTGATGATATGGACACGCGGCAGACCGTTAAAGTCATCTCGCCACAGCGGGCTGGCCTCCGGATGACGTCGATCGACGTCTGGTAAATAGATTTCATAGCCGCTCAGCAGCGTGTCGCGGGTAATGATGTAATCCTTTCCGTTGCGAACATAGCTTTCGAAATGAGCTGTTGCATCCACCATGGGGTAAATCAGGATAAGTTGTTTGGGTTGCCAGGAACCGGCTGCTTTGAGCCTCAGCGCCGTGACCAGCGCCAGATGCCCGCCTGCGCTATCGCCAGCCAGGGTAATGCGATCTCTATCTACGCCAAATAGCTCGGCATGTTGCCACACCAGCTCCGCTCCCCGTTGCGCATCATCATGCGCGGCAGGAAAGGTGTGTTCAGGCGCTAATCGATACTGCACCGCAATGACACGACACCCGCCATACACTGCCAACTGACGCAGCTGATTATCATGCGTAGCAAAGCCGCCGCTGATAAAACAGCCTCCGTGGTAGTAAATAACCGTCGGAAGATGCGCCGGACTTTGCAGTGGCGAATAGACGCGGAACGTCATCGCTTCCAGCTCAATAGTCTGGATAGAGACGAACTGCTCCGTTTCACCCGCCAGGGCCGTACTGGCGAGATAGCCCGCCCTCCGGTCATCAATACTCTGCTGCCGTGAAGAGGGGCGGCCTGCGGCAATAAACGCCTCAACCTGCTCAGCGATACCTTTTTCCAGCACCATGTCGAAATCCTTTTTGCTGTATGAATGTACAGTTTTATACGCTGGCTTTTGACGGATGGGAAGAGGGGGAAGGCGATAAGTATGAATTTTGGAAAGCGGCTCGCAGAAGGGAAATTGAGAGCGCGAGAATGTGGTTTTGCTGATTTTAGGGCGGTAGGCTATTCAATGAATAATGTACGTCAATGGCGTACATAAAATGGTTGTCACTCTAAGCCAATGGCGTATGATTATGATCTTCATCGAAACGGATTTTTTTACTGAAGATGTTCAAAAGCTACTGAATGACGATGAATACGGTCGTCTCCAGATTTTTCTCACATTGAATCCTCTTAATGGAGACGTCATTCCAGAAACGGGCGGTTTGCGGAAAATTCGGTGGGTAGCAGAGGGAACAGGAAAGCGGGGCGGCGTGCGCGTCATTTATTACTATCGCGCTTCAGAGAGTGAGATCCGATTCCTTCTAATCTATAAAAAGGGAATTAAAGATGATCTTACCGCCCAGGAAAAGGCGATGCTACGAATGTTAAATGCGAGGTGGTAGATGGATAAAGCGCTGTTCGAGCGGTTAGCCCAAAGCATGGCTCAAATGAATGAGATTGTTGCTGGTGAGCGTAAACCTTCCAGGGTTTTTCACATTGATGCGCTTAAAATTAAAGAGATTCGTCACGCATCTGGTCTATCTCAATCTAAGTTTGCTGAACTGATATCCGTCAGTGTGGATACTCTGCGTAACTGGGAGCAAGGTCGCCGTTCGCCTACCGGGCCCGCGAAAGCATTGCTGCGTGCAATTGCTAACGATCCACAGCATGTGATTCAGGCACTGAGTCGTTAAGGAAGTGAAAGATATGGAAAGCAGAAAACAGAGGCATTCAGAACTCATGTGAAAGCGGCATAGTGCCGCCTGTTCAGGAGTTTTGTTATGGCCCGAAATCGAGCTGAACGTCGCCATCATAGGGCGAGATTAATAAAAATTCGCCGTCATTATCATACTGCTGGTGACGGAAGTGTTAGAGCGGTTGGTGTATCTCTGCGTACGCCTTGCGGTTGCTCATGCTGGATGTGCGGACACCGACGTTTTCATTTTGGCCCGTGTATGCAGGAAATCCGTGCCCGAGCACGGTTTGCGGATTAAGGATAGTTTCAGCCTGGCAATGTGCTGCAAAGAGCTGCTGGTGGTAAAGATCAGCGGCTTTTTTTGTTTTTAACGCCTGGAATGAAACACATACATCCCGTCTGGAAAGCGGCTCGCAGAAATTAAAAACTCAAAGAATACGTTCTTCTCTTTACTATTTGCCGGGTGTAGATTGCTCATGATTTGATCTTGCATGATATACTGGAGGTATATATGAGCGTGATGATTGGGCTGGATATGGGCAGAATTTTACTCGATTTATCAGATGAAGTGATTAAACGACTGGACGATCTCAAAGTGCAGCGCAACCTTCCACGCGCAGAACTATTGCGAGAGGCCGTAGAGCAGTATCTGGAAAGGCAGTCAAATACAACTATTTCCAATGCACTCGGCCTGTGGCAGGGATGTGAAGAAGATGGTGTTGAATACCAGCGCAAGCTTCGTGAGGAGTGGTAATGACTAATGGATCGGCACTTTTTGACACCAATATTTTAATCGATCTATTCAGTGGGCGACGCGAGGCAAAACAAGCGCTAGATGCCTGGCCGCCGCAGAATGCGATTAGTATCGTCACGTGGATGGAAGTGATGGTTGGTGCCAAAAAGTATAATCAAGAGCACCGTACGCGCGTTGCGATGAGCGCTTTTAATATTATTGGGGTATCGCAGGCGATAGCCGAGCGAAGCGTTGCTTTAAGGCAAGAGTATGGGATGAAACTTCCGGATGCGATTATTCTGGCGACCGCGCAGGTTCATCGTCTCGAACTGGTCACCAGAAATACTAAAGACTTTAAAGATATCGTGGGCGTTGTAACACCCTATGAACTGTAAATCGGGCGACTTTCGCCGCCCGATAATGCATAAGCTTACTCCCCCTCTCCCGGGAACAGGAACGGGTTAATAGAGCTGCGGGCGAACCCTTCTTGCTCCATACGCGCATCCAGCACCAGTGAGGCGAGGTCGTCGGCAACGGCTTCCACTTTCGGGTCTTTTTCCTGATACAGAATCTTCAGGTAAGTGCCGCAGTCACCGCAGCTTTCGGCTTTGATAGCGGCCTGCTCGTTATCGAGAGACCAGTAGTGCAAATCGCGGCTCTGCTCGCAGTTGCTGCATTTTACGCGCACCACATGCCACTCAGTTTCGCACAGATTGCAGTGCAGATAACGCAGGCCCTGCGTCGTGCCAATTTGCACTACGCTGGAGACCGGCATCGAGCCGCACACCGGGCAGTACTGGCGCTGTTCGCCATATTCTGCGCGGGCTTTACCTGGGATCAGGCTGGCCATTTGTGCCCAATAGAGCGACAACGCGGCCCAGATAAACGGTGCTTTATCACTGCTCACGGACGCAAAGTCAGACGCAAACAGCGCGCTGGCCATCTGCTCCAGCTCTTGCTCAGACGCTTTTTCCAGATTCTCAATAACCGCTAACGCTGGCCCGGTCATTTCCGGTTTCAGCTCGGCAATCATCGAGTGCAGCAGGGTATGCCAGTGCTTATCGCGCGGCAGAACGTGAATATCCAGCGGCGGCTTGCCCTGGTCGTTCGCTTCTTTGATGCGCGCGGTAAGGTCCATCTGTAACGGATGGTCGTACAGCACCACTTCCTGCGCGTGGGCAATCAGCGCGGCGAAGCGCAGGTAATCACCCAGCGGATTGTTCTCGGCCAGCTCGCGCAGACGGTCGGCGCGGCGGTTGTAGAGGTTCTTGAGTCTGGGGAACAATAACGGCGGAATGTACTCCGCCGTGCGTTTCTCGCTCGAACCCAGCTCATCTTGCGGGATTATGCGAATACTCATTCAGATGACTTTTCCTGTTTCTGGCGGACTTCACGGTACCAGCGCGGGTGATGTTTCTTCGCCCATGTACGGGTAACCCATCCTTCCACCATCGCGGTAATGGTGCCTTTCACCCAAAGGGCGGCGTAGATATGCACCATGATAACCACAATTAACGCTACTGCGGCAAATGAATGCAGCATTAACGCAAATCGGATCACCGGGATTGAGAAAGCAGGCGCAAAGTACGGACGCCAGATAATCACACCGCTTACCAGCAGCAGGACCAGGAAGATAATCGCCGCCCAGAATACGCATTTCTGGCCGAAGTTATAACGCCCGGTGTCACCCACTTCCTCGTTGACGACGATCTTACGAATATTCTTCGCCCAAAAGATATCATCCCGATTGATTAGATTGTGGTGCCAGTAGCGGAAAAACATGATGATAAACGAGGCAAACATGATGACGCCCACGAACGGGTGCAGAATGCGCGCCAGTTGCGGTGTCCCCATAATTTGCATCAGCCAGTTGAAGGAGGGGAAGAAGAACCCCAGCCCGCTCACCGCCGCCAGGATGAAGCAGAAGGCGGTGACCCAGTGGTTGATACGTTCCGGCGCGGTGTAGCGCACGATGGTGTCACGTCGTTTCATTTGCGCACCTCGTCTTTCTCTTCATGCAGATTGTCTTCTTCCTCTTCCGCACGGTTCGGGCCGACACCGACGTAGTGGAAGATGCTCGCTGCAAACGTTGCGGCAAAACCGACCGCCGCCAGTGGTTTCCAGATACCTTTCCAGAATTTCACCGTGGCGCTGATTTCCGGGTTCTCCGGCAGGCCGTGGTACAGATTCGGCTTGTCGGCGTGGTGCAGCACATACATTACGTGTGTACCGCCAACGCCCGCTGGATCGTACAGCCCGGCGTTTTCGTAACCGCGGGTATTCAGCTCGGCGACGCGCTCGCCCGCCAGCGCTTTCATATCCTCTTTGGAACCAAAGTGGATAGCGCCAGTTGGGCAGGTCTTCACGCAGGCCGGTTCCTGCCCGACGTTCACGCGGTCAACGCACAGCGTACATTTATAGACGCGGTTGTCTTCCGGGTTCAGTCGCGGCACGTTGAACGGGCAACCCGCGATGCAGTAGCCGCAGCCGATGCACTGCTCAGACTGGAAATCGACGATGCCGTTGGCATACTGAATGATAGCGCCTTCCGCCGGGCACGCCTTCAGGCAGCCCGGATCCGCGCAGTGCATACAGCCGTCTTTACGGATAAGCCATTCCAGTTTGTCGTTTTGCTCCACTTCCGAGAAACGCATCACCGTCCAGGATTTGGCGGTCAGATCTGCCGGGTTGTCGTACACCCCGACGTTGCTGCCGATCTCATCACGGATGTCGTTCCACTCTGAACACGCCACCTGACAAGCTTTACAGCCGATACAGGTGGTCACGTCGATAAGCTTCGCCACTTCCTGCTGGTGGTCCCGCGCCTGAGGCGCGGGGGTGAAACCGTTAGTCGCGGAACGACGGATGATGTCTTGAGATTGATAAGCCATAGGTCGTCTCCGTTACACCTTTTCCACGTTTACGAGGAAGGACTTAAACTCCGGCGTCTGCGTGTTAGCATCACCGACGAATGGCGTTAACGTATTGGCAATAAAGCCTTTTTTCGCAACCCCTTCGTAGCCCCAGTGGATTGGAATACCGATGGTATCGATATCTTTCCCGTCCGCTTTCAGCGTGCGAATACGTTTGGTTACCACCGCCTTGGCCTTGATGTAGCCACGGTTGGAGGAAACCTTCACGGTATCGCCATGGGCAATGCCGAGTTTATTCGCCAGCTTCTCGCCAATCTCCACGAACTGTTCCGGCTGAGCGATGGCGTTAAGCAGCGCATGCTTGGTCCAGTAGTGGAAGTGCTCGGTTAGACGATAGGTGGTGCCCACATACGGGAACTTATCGGCTTTACCCAGCGCTTCTGCGTCGCCTTTAAAGATACGGGCGGCAGGGTTGGAGATAACGTTCGGGTGCAGCGGGTTGGTGCCCAGCGGCGTTTCAAACGGCTCGTAGTGTTCCGGGAACGGACCTTCCGCCATCTTATCGAGGGCAAACAGGCGACCCATCCCTTCCGGCTGCATGATGAACGGCCCAACGTTGCTGCCAGGTGCGGCGGCACTGTAGTCAGGAATATCCATCCCGCCCCATTTCGCGCCATCCCATTTCAGGATCTGACGTTTTGGATCCCACGGATTACCCTGCGGGTCAGCGGAAGCACGGTTATACAGAATGCGGCGGTTGAGCGGCCACGCCCATGCCCAGCCCAGCGTATTACCGAGGCCTGACGGGTCAGCATTATCGCGACGCGCCATCTGGTTGCCTTCCGGCGTCCAGCTACCGGCGAAGATCCAGCAACCGCTTGAGGTGGTGCCGTCATCGCGCAGATGCGCAAACGTACTGAGTAACTGACCTTTTTTCACCAGCACCGCACCGGTTGCCGGGTCGATAATATCGGCCAGCGCTTTACCGTTGCTCTCCATCGCCACTTCTTCGGACTTCGGCTCATGCGGCGTGGAGTAGTTCCACGTCATGCTCAGCACCTGTTCCGGGTTCGCGCCGCCCTGTTCGGCATACATCTTGCGCAGACGCAGGAAGATACCGGCAAGGATTTCGCCATCAGTGATCGATTCACCCGGGCCGTCCGCGCCTTTCCAGTGCCACTGCAACCAGCGGCCGGAGTTAACGATCGAGCCGTTCTCTTCCGCGAAGCAGGTCGATGGCAGACGGAACACTTCGGTCTGAATCTTCGATGGATCGACATCGTTCGACTCACCGTGGTTCTGCCAGAAGGTAGAGGTCTCGGTATTGAGCGGATCGATGGTCACCAGGAACTTCAGTTTCGACAGTGACGCGACCACTTTGTTTTTGTTCGGGAACGACGCCACCGGGTTGAAGCCCTGGCAGATATAGCCGTTCACCAGACCCTGGTTCATCATCTCGAAATATTGCAGAACGTCGTAGCCTTTGTCCCACTTAGGCAGCAGGTCGAAGCCCCAGTCGTTCTCTTTCGTCGCTTTGTCGCCAAAGAAGGCTTTCATCATCGAGACAAAGAATTTCGGGTAGTTGCCCCAGTAGTTCACCTGGCCTTCCAGCAGCGGTTTCGGCGTGTTGGCGGCAAGGTAGGTTTGCAGGTCGGTTTGTTTCTCGCTTGGCAGCGTCATGTAGCCCGGCAGGCTTTGTGACAGCAGGCCAAGGTCGGTCAGACCCTGAATATTGGAGTGACCGCGCAGGGCGTTCACGCCGCCGCCTGCCATACCCATGTTGCCGAGCAGCAGCTGGATCATCGCCATGGTGCGGATGTTCTGCGCGCCGATGGAGTGCTGTGTCCAGCCAAGGGCATACAGGAACGACGCGGTTTTGTCATGCGCGCTGGTTTCTGCGATGTACTCACACACTTTCAGGAAGTCGGCTTTCGGCGTACCACAAATCTGCTCAACCACATCCGGCGTATAGCGGGAAACGTGCGTTTTCAGCAGGTTCCACACGCAACGTGGGTGTTGCAGGGTGGTATCGCGTTTGGCGAAGCCGTTTTCATCCAGCTCGTAGTTCCAGCTGGTTTTATCGTACTTGCGTTTTTCCGCGTCGTAGCCGGTGAACAGGCCATCTTCAAAGCCAAAATCTTCACGCACGATCAGGCTGGCGTTGGTATAGGCTTCGGTGTATTCGCGGTTGAATTTTTCGTTGTTCAGCAGGTACAGCATAACGCCCGACAGGAACGTAATGTCAGTACCGGAACGGATCGGCGCATAGAAGTCGGCCACCGACGCCGTACGCGTGAAACGAGGATCGATCACAATCAGCTTCGCGCCGTTGTGAATTTTCGCTTCCATCGCCCAGCGGAACCCTACAGGGTGAGCTTCAGCGGCGTTACCGCCCATCACCACGATCAGGTTGGCGTTCTTGATGTCGACCCAGTGGTTGGTCATCGCACCGCGACCAAATGTTGGAGCAAGACTTGCTACCGTTGGTCCGTGTCAGACACGCGCCTGGTTGTCGACCGCGAGCATACCCAGCGCGCGGGAGAATTTCTGTGTTAAATAGCCGGTTTCGTTGCTCGACGCGGATGCACACAGCATCCCGGTAGAGAGCCAGCGGTTAACGGTCACGCCTTCGGCGTTCTGCGCAACGTAGTTGGCGTCGCGGTCTTCTTTCATCAGCTTCGCGATGCGGTCAAATGCCTCATCCCAGCTGATTTTCTGCCATTTATCGGAGCCAGGCGCGCGATATTCCGGGAATTTCAGGCGGCTTTCGGAGTGGATGAAATCCACCAGGCCAGCGCCTTTCGGGCAGAGCGCACCACGGTTTACCGGATGGTCCGGATCGCCTTCGATATGGAAAATAGACGCTTTAGCGTTTTTTGCGCCATCGCCGAGGCTGTACATCAACAGCCCACAGCCGACAGAACAATATGTGCAGGTGTTACGGGTTTCACGGGTGCGCAGCAGCTTATATTGCCGCGTTTCCGCCAGTGCAACGCTGGGGGCAAATCCCAGCGCTGCTGCCGTGGTGCCTGCCATACCGCCAGCGCAGATCTTAAAGAACTGCCTTCTGCTGACCTGCATGGTTTGCTCCTTGTTTCGACATTGTCATTGCTTGTAATTTTTCTTCGCCGCGTGCGCCGCAAAGATGCTGAATAGTTAGCGTCCTCAGTTCCTGGAGGGCGTTGCGTGAGAATACCACAATTTCGGTAGGCTTGTTCTAATGCGGTTAACGGTGAGTGAACAAACTTTACCCGCATTAACATTGAATTGTGATATTGATCGCATTTAAAGCGAATTGCGCGCAAAAAATACCATGCGTTTAACGTGGTTAACCTATTGGTGGTAATTATCTTTTCATCGGTTTTTTGCTACGAAAGGATGAGTGAAACTGAAGATTGAGTGTTATTGCACCAGAAACTTGATCCATAATAAGCCCTGATTCCCTCCGGATGTGATGGAATAGACGCCTCTCCTTTTCCGTCGTTGTTCAGAGTATTTGCCGTGTTTAATTTTAAAGATGAAGTCAAACCATCGTCGCAACTTATCGGTGCCGTCGAGCGTTCTGTCTTCAGAAGGCCACAGATTATGCAACCCACTCAGGATATTCTTGCTGAAGAAATTCCCGTTGCGTTGGTCTACAACGGCATCTCTCACGTCGTGATGATGGCGACGCCGAAAGATCTGGAAGCGTTTGCGATTGGGTTTTCGCTTTCAGAAGGCATTATTGAGCACCCTCGGGAAATTTTTGGAATCGAAGTCACTCAGGCCTGCAACGGTCTGGAAGTGCAAATCGATCTCTCCAGTCGCCGTTTTATGGGCCTTAAGGAGCGGCGTCGCGCACTGGCCGGGCGTACCGGCTGCGGTGTTTGCGGCGTTGAGCAGCTCAACGACATCGGCAAACCCATCAAGCCGCTGCCATTTACCCAAACGTTTGACCTTTCACATCTCGATCACGCGCTCAGACATCTAAATGATGTTCAGCCCGTGGGCCGTGAAACCGGCTGTACGCACGCGGCGGCGTGGGTGATGCCATCGGGCGATCTGGTGGGGGGACATGAAGATGTGGGGCGCCACGTAGCGCTCGACAAACTGCTGGGCCATCGTGCGAAAGAGGGCGACCTTTGGCAGCACGGCGCCGCGCTGGTTTCCAGTCGCGCCAGCTATGAGATGGTGCAGAAATCCGCCATGTGTGGCGTCGAGATCCTGTTTGCGGTCTCTGCCGCGACGACGCTTGCCGTGGAAGTGGCCGAACGCTGCAACCTGACGCTGGTGGGTTTTTGCAAACCTGGCAGAGCGACGATTTACACGCATCCGCAACGATTAATTGCTGGCGAGTAAGTATTGGTAATAAATATATTAGATATAATGAATGTTGAATTCAGTATTTATTATGATTGATATGTTTCAATAAATTCCTTTCCCTTTTAAACAACCTTATAATTTATTTTTACTCTTTATTTATAAGGTTTTTTAATGAAAAGGAATTTATTATCATCGGTTATTATTGCCGCGCTGATGTCCACTAGCCTGGTTGCCTGTGACGACAAAAAAGAGGATAAGCCTGCCACCCAGGCCACAGAACAAGCCGCAGAAAAAACGGAATCTCCTGCATCATCGGCACCAGAGGTCGATAGTAATACAGTATTGAACCAAAAACTTAACGTGTATATTGAGTGTTATAACACTCTACAGACTGCGATTAATCGGAACGTTCATGGTTATGCCGATAAGCTAGCTGATTTCCGTACCGGGCCAACCGGGCAGGAGCCTAACCTCTCTCTTATGGGGCCAGTCTATCCCGCGTTTATTTCGGATTGCCGTAACGATATTAAAAGAGTTGCTCAACTTAAGCCGAATTTTGAACCTCTGGATTCCGCTGCTTTGGCCTTCAGTGATGCTGCGCCAGCACTGGCAACCACGATCAACGACATGAATAAGTACTACGACCAGCAGGATTATAAAGATGATGATTTTGCAGGCGCGAAAGAATTCCATAAAAAGTTTATAAGCCAATACGATGCCTTCGATCCGATTGCTAAAAATTATATAGAAAATATTAATATTATGAGTCGGGAACGTTCTGTTAATGACATAAAAGCTACGGAACAAAAAGAGGGGAAATCGATTAAATATTACACGTTATTAACGATTCTGGAGGCCGAGACGATTAATGATGGTGTATACGGTGACGATTTTGATGTGGCTTCTGTATCGAAACAACTTGCTGATTTTGGTGACCACATCAAGCAACTGAGTGAAAAAGTGAATGCAGATATCGACAAGCACCGCAGTTTCCCGGGCTACATTTCCGAACTGGAAAAATTCCAGGCGGCCGTGAAAAAACGTCTTCGTCGCGTCAGAGATAAAGTGGCTTATGATGAGCATGATACCTATATGATCAACAATGGAAATGGTCGACTGGTTGAAGGCACGCATGCTGCGGTTGTGGATGCCTATAACGATTTAATCGACACCTATAACAGTTACCATCTTGAACGTGAGTTCTGATTTCTGGTGTGCCAGAATGATTCAAATAAATTGAATTACTCTGGCAAATCCTTCCGCTTTCAGTTGGTGATGAATCAACCTATCATTTATCACATCAAGGCACAGTGCCTTACTCAAACAACTAAGTGAAAGGGTTTATATCATGAAAAGCATCAAAACTTTTGTCGCTGTTATCGCTCTGTCTGCTTCTTTTGGTTCTTTCGCTGCACAGACTGTTACCGCAACGGCCTCTACGCTGGACAGCGCTGAAGCGAAAATCGCCGCCAAAGCTGAACAGGCTGGCGCATCATCTTACAAAATTACCCAGGCTTTTACCGGTAACCGCGTGCACATGACCGCAGAACTGAATAAATAAGCCAACGTAATTGTCGAAAGAGCGCCCTCGGGGCGCTTTTCTCTTAATGCATTCCCGCCAACCGCAATAACCCCGTCACGATCGCCGCCGCGAAAATCACCACAATAAGCGGGCACTTTCGCCACGCCAGAAATACCGCAAACCCCACGCCCAGCACGCGCGCCAGGCCGGCAAAATGTTCGCCCTCGTAAAAAGTGGTGGCCAGCGCCACGGCAAATAACAGTGTGGTGGCGGCATCAGACAACAGCGCCTGAGAACGTTCAGAGAACTGCAAACGTCCGCCCAGTTTCGCGCCGCCGAGGCGCATTAAATAGGTGCCCGCAGAAAGCAGTGCGATACCCAGAATAATCAGTGTAGTGTCGCCCATTATTTTTTCCTCGCCAGTAAACCGAGCATGGAGAGCAGGACGGGTAAACCGACCGGCGCGAAAGGTACGGAAGCAAGTGAGATTGCTGCCCCGCTGGATGCGCGAATAAGCGATGTTTTACTTTTCTTGAACGCCGGAAGCACTAACGCCAGCAGAATGGCCGGGAACACGGCATCGAGGCCGATGGTTTCCGGAGTGGGAAGCAATTTGCCAACGCCTGCGCCCAGCAGCGTTCCCGCAGGCCAGACAAAGGCGACGCCCAGCCCGCACAGCCAGAATGCGGCTTTACGCTGTTCGGGTGTCGGTTGCGACAGGCCGAAAACGACGCTTTCATCATTCATAATGTGGCAGCCGAGGAAGCTCATCATGCGTTTGCCCACCAGGTCACGGACGGTGATCCCAAACGGAAAGTGACGTGCGTTGACCAACAATCCCGCCACGGCGGCTGCAAGCGGGTTGCCGCCGCTGGCAACGATGCCAATAAACATAAACTCAGATGCGCCCGCCAGTACGGTGAGTGAAAGAATGAGCGGCACCCATAGCGGAAAACCGTACGCCATCGCCAGCGAGCCGTAGGAAACCGCGACGATCCCGACGGCAAGACAGACCAGAAAAATCGCTTTTAAGGTGTCACCTTTCAGGCAACCGAAATGTTTTTTGAACATGATTGTTGGCTATATCGAACGAATTTTCATTATAATGAACGCAACAGATGGCCTTTTCAAGATAATCAATTCGTTCTATTTATAGAATAATGGAGTGGCATTATGACGCAGCCAATCAGCATGATCGCAAAGAGCCTGGTGCGCGAGCGCATGAGAACAGGGCTATCTTTGGCGGAAATTGCCCGTCGGGCCGGTATTGCGAAATCAACGCTCTCCCAGCTTGAAGCGGGGAATGGAAATCCGAGCCTGGAAACGCTGTGGTCGCTCTGCGTGGCGCTGGATATTCCCTTCAGCCGCCTGCTGGAACCGCAAGTACAGAAGACGCAGGTGATTCGCCGGGGCGAGGGCGTTAAGGTATTAGCCGAGCAGGCGAACTATCAAGCAACGCTGCTGGCGACCTGCCCGCCTGCCGCGCGTCGCGATATCTATCTGCTGACCACTCAGCCGGGGGCGGATCGTATCTCGCAGCCTCATCCTGTGGGGTCAGTAGAACATATCATTGTGACGCAAGGCCGCGCGATGGTTGGGTTAACTGACGCGGCGGAAGAGTTAAATGCGGGTGATTACATCTGTTACCCAGGCGATCGGGAACATCTTTTCAAAGCGCTGGAGCCTGATACCCTGGCGATTCTGGTTGCCGAGCAAAATTAACGCCTCATGCGCACGTCTGTGCGCATAAATATATATTTATTCTATTTTATACCTTTTAAAATCCAAATTATTTATACAAATAACGAATAAAAAAATAAAACCAATTTATTCAAAAAATATTAATAGTTGTTCATTTATTTAATTTTGTTTCGAGTGTTACCTTGCTCACGATATGACGAATGTCTGCGTTTACTTGCGGAACTATTTAGCTAATATTTATTAGCTTCTGAGGCGTGAGAAACTAAATCAATGGGATTGATGCTGTAATGTGATTTTGCGCCCGGCTGCTCTATTAAAACTATATTCATCAAGTTTATATAAAAAAGATGAATAAGATCGCGCAGAGTTTTGCTAATTATTAGTTATCTCAAGGAAAGCGAATAATGAAGAAAACAACATTATCTATCGCCATTGGTTTGTTGTTAGTGGCAAACACCGGTGTTGCTAAACCAAGAACAATGACGTTAGAACAGCGTCTTGAAATGCTTGAAAACCGTCTGGAAGCTGCGGAAAACCGCGCGACTCAGGCAGAAAATAAAGTTCAGCAGCTTCAGGTACAGCAGGCCGCTGAAATTAAAGAAATTAAGGCCGCGCAAGGTAATACGGCGGTCAACGGGCAGCAATCTGCGGATGAAACTCGTAAAAATGCTTCTGCGCCAGTGCTGAACCTGTCTGGTTATGGCGATATTAAATTCTATGGCGACGTGGAATTCAACATGGATGCGGAAAGTAAGCATGGCATGTTGGCCGCCACAAATGCGAATTTAAGCAGCGACCCAACCAATGAACAGTGGAACCTGAACGGTCGTATTGCTCTGGGCTTCGATGGCATCCGTAAGATGAGTAACGGTTATTATGCTGGATTCTCTGCGCAACCATTGGCCGATATGACTGGCTCCATGAACCTCGATGATGCGATGTTCTACTTCGGTCAGGAAAATGACTGGAAAATCAAAGTCGGCCGTTTCGAAGCATACGATATGTTCCCACTTAATCAGGATACTTTCGTAGAACATTCCGGTAATACCGCGAATGACCTTTATGACGACGGTAGCGGCTACATCTATATGATGAAAGAAGGTCGCGGTCGTTCCGATGCAGGTGGTAACTTCCTGTTAAGCAAACAGATTGATAACTGGTATTTTGAAGTGAACAGTCTGCTGGAAGACGGTACATCGCTTTATCAGGAGGGTGAATTCCACGGACGTGATATGGAACAGCAGAAAAACGTGATTTATCTGCGTCCAGTTATTGCCTACTCGCAGGATGAATTCTCTATTTCTGCGGCGATGGAATCGAACGTTATTAATAACGCGTACGGCTATACTGGTAAAGACGGTCACTTTGTCGATCAGTCCGACCGTACTGGTTACGGCTTAACCATGACCTGGAACGGCCAGAAATCCGATCCGGAAAACGGTATTGTGGTTAACCTGAACACCGCGTATCTGGATGCTAACAATGAAAAAGACTTCACTGCGGCAGCAAACGCCCTGTGGAGAAACTTCGAGCTGGGCTATATCTACGCGCATAACACCATCGATGATTATGCTGGTCTGATTAAGCACGACGACGACGACTGGATTTATAACGAAGGCACTTACGATATTCATACCATCCACGCTTCTTATTTGATTCCGAATGTTATGAATATGCAAAACTTCAATATTTACCTGGGTGCATACTACTCTATGATTAACAGCGATAACGATAACGCTGAAAATCACACGGGTAACGACGACCGCTACGGTGCTCGCGTTCGCTTCAAATATTACTTCTAAGTTTCATTACATAAAAAGCGCCTGCAAGCAGGCGCTTTTTACTTGCCTACCCAGTTATTTTTGACTCTGAACTTATCGGCGCGATTATAGCTGCATGAATAGTTAAACAAACTCCCATCATCCAGTTTTGTCGTTCCCGTGACTTTAAGCATCGGCGAATTTACGGCAACATCCAGCAGCGATGCCAGGGTTTCATCAAAAAGACTGGCCTCAATCACCGAATTATAGAATTTAATCTTCTTGTGGGTGAGTCGCTCAATATATTCATACAATGAACCTTTATCCAGCACCGACGCGGGAATAACCGGAATAACAGCCTGTACGATCCAGGAGTCTTCCACTAATACCGGGACCGTATCGATCAGGCGAACGCGGCGTATCGCGTGGACCTGCGCATCACGGGTAAGATTCAGGGCTTTAATAATATGCTCGGGGGCGGTGATTAGCTGCTGGCTCACCAGGCGGCTGGTGATATTCGCTTTGCTGCCAAATTCGCGCGAGAAACCCAGAAAAGCATCGCTCGGGCCATCGTTAAGGAAATAGACATTCTCGGCGAGGGTATTTGCCACAAACATGCCTTTACCATGGATCCGCTCGATGAAGCCTTCCTGTTCCAGCATATGCATCGATTTTTGAATCGTCACGCGGGTCACGCCATAGACCGGCGCCAGCTCTCGCTCGGAGGGCAGTTTTTCCCCAACCTGATATCGTCCGCTGAGAATATCGTCTTTGATACTGTTTTTTATTTCAATGTATCGGGCAGCCATGGAATGCGCAGTCGTCGGTGAATAAGAGGCTGCCAGTGTATCACCAGAAGTCGCAAGGGCGCGTGCTCGCGCCCCTGTTTTCACTGTTTTTACTGAGAGGCTTCGGCACTTTCCTGCGCCAGTTGCTTTTTCTCCAGCATCTTAAAGAAGGGGAAGTACATCACCGCTGAGATGATAACCATACAGCCTGACCAGATAGCGGCAGGGATATTGCCTCCGGTCGCAAAATAACCGTTGAGGATCGGTGGCATCGTCCAGGGCACAAGCTGCACGGGTTTGCCGATAATGCCGTAAGACATCAACAGCCAGGAGCAGGTACAGATGACCAGCGGCGTGGCGATAAGCGGGAACATCATCAGCGGGTTTAACACCATCGGTACCCCGAAAATCACCGGTTCGTTGATGCAAAACAGCGCCGGGCCGATGGAGACGCGGCCAATGGATTTGTAATAGCGGCTTTTTGATAACAGCATTGCCAGCACTAACCCCATCGTCGCGCCGGAACCGCCCGAGCAGATAAAAATGGTGTAGAAGCCTTCTGCGCTGATATGGGGAATGGGCTGATGTGCGACCCAGGCTTCCGTATTTTCAGCGATAAACTTGAGGAAAATCGGCCCCGTAATCCCGGACAGTACATTAGTGCCATGAATACCGCAGCACCATAACAGAGAGATAAGCGCAACCAGCGTCAGCATTCCCGGCAGCGTATCCAGGCCCATCACCAGCGGGCTCAGAATCGCGGTAAAGAAAGCGTTGATGTCGAAATTTAATACCACCCTCACAACCCAAATCAGCGCCAGGCAGACACAGGCAGGCGCCAGGCTGACAAAAGATTGCAGCACGGCAGGAGGAACGCCGTCTGGCATTTTAATATAGAGCTTGCGGGTGATAAAAAAGCGGACAATATAGACCGTCAGCACCGACAAAATGATGGCGGAAAATAGCCCGGACGCTCCGAAATTGTTGACGTTAATCTTATGATTTTCATCAAGCTGAGACAGCAAAAACACGGCAACGGTAATGCAGGTACAGCTCAACCCGTCCAGCTTATAGTGTTTGGCTAAATCGTAGCTGATCCCGATGGCGGCAATCAGGCCAATGGCGCCAAAGGTCGCCTGCACGGGGATCCCCAGTAACGTGGCATAGTTGCCCAGAAAATCGCTCCAGCCGGGAATCGGCAGGTTGGCGATAATCAGAAAAACACTACCGGCAATGATAAATGGCAGCGTAAAAGCGATACCGTTACGCACGGAAACCAGAATGACGTTATTGCCGATGCGCATTAAAACGGGGACCAGCCGTGCTTCCAGAAAAGTATTCATATTTACTCCCTGTAAATAGCCATGTGATTTACAGCGTGTATTGCGGAAGGAAGTCGCGATTTGCCGCTAAATAATCGCGCAGAATTTTTTCAGCAATCTCTACCGATGGCACCAGCGGGTGCGCCGCCAGCGCCAGCAGCGCCGTGTGCTGATTGCCGGTTATCGCCGCCTCGACCGTTAACTCTTCAAAGGATTTTACGCTCTGAATAAGCCCTTTCACGGCAACGGGCAGGCGACCATAGGCCAGCGGGTGCGCGCCGTTACAGTCGATCATCGAGTTGGTCTCGATCACGGCGTCATCGGGCAGATCCGGGGTCGATCCCTGGTTAGGCGTGTTCACCACGTGGATCTCTCGTTTGTTGTTATAGATTGAGCTGATGATTGAGCAGGCGGTATCGGAGTAAAGCGCACCACCGCGTGCGGAAAGCGCGGCGGGTTTTTCACACAGAGTGGGGTCGCGATAAAGATCAAAGAGTGATTTCTCGATCGCCAGCGATTGTTCGCCACGCGTGCCCACGCCGCGTTCGAGGTCTTCCCGTTCATGCTCGACCATTTCCCGATCGAGATAGAAATACTTCAGGTAAGAGAGGGGATAGAGCTTCAGTGCGCGAATAAAATCAGGCGGTAAGCCGACATCAGGAATATTGTTGAGTTGGTTTGCCCCCACGCCCTGCGCGAGCTTCTCAATAAAATCGTCAGTCAGCTCTTTGCCCTTCACCGTTATCTGGTCGGCGAAAATCAGATGATTTAAGCCCATTACCCTGGCGTACACGTCTTCGCGTTCAACGCCGTAAGCGCCTGCGATATCGCGCATCATGCTGTTCGCGCCGCTGCAGATACCCAATGAGCGAATGGGGCTGTGTTTCGCGAGGGCTTCGGTCACGATACCCGCCGGGTTGGTGAAGTTGATAAGCCATGCATCCGGGCAGTATTTTTCCATTTCCTGGCACAGATCCAGCAGCACAGGGATGGTGCGCTGCGCCTTCATAAATCCGCCAGGGCCGGTGGTTTCCTGGCCTAACACGCCATAGCGCAACGGAATTTTTTCATCCTGAATGCGCGCCGCCAGCTGGCCTACGCGAATCTGGGTGGTCACAAAATCCGCCCCCGCGAGCGCTTCGTCGAGCCGTGTTGTCAGATGAACGGTCATCGCGATCCCCGCCTTTTTGACCATTCTCTGCGCCAGCGCGCCGACAATTTCCAGCTTCTCTTTGCCGGCTTCAATATCCACCAGCCAGTATTCACTGACCGGTAACTCTTTATGACGACGAATAAAACCATCAATTAATTCAGGGGTGTAACCCGATCCACCGCCCAGGGTAACGACTTTCAGCTTTTTCATTTTTCTCTCCATTAACTGGCGTATGCCAGTTTGGGCGAAACATAGCACACACCCTGAAGTGCGCTTCGCGAGATTTGTCACATAATTGATTATTTCATTCAGATATAAAAAAGCCCCGCGCGGAAGGCGCAGGGCGGGGGAGACGCGGCAGGGTTAATCAAGATAAAAAACGTTTTCCAGCTCTGCGCTTACCGGGCTGTTATCCGGGTTGGCGGGCATTACCTCGGTCATATATTTCCACCAACGCTGGCAAACCTCGGTATTCGCCACCGCGTTCCAGCGCGCTTCCGATTCAATTTCCACCGTGGCGAACAGCAGGTTACGTTCTTTATCGAGATAAATCGCGTAATGGTGCGCGCCGTGCGATTTCAGCGTCGCTTCCAGTTCCGGCCAGATTGGGTTATGGCGACGCTGATACTCTTCGTGCGCGTCGGCATGCACCTGCATCACAAAGGCTTTGCGGATCATAACGCCTCCAGATACAGCTCGCGTACTTCATCGCGGCTGGCGGTGCGCGGGTTGCACGGCGCACAGGGGTCAGCCAGCGCTTTATCCAGCCAGCCTTCGATATCTGCTTTCGTTACGCCCAGCTTGCTGAACCCTTCCGGAATGCCAACACGGGCGCTCAGTTGGCGAATGGCGTTGATGGCTTCCATGCTGGCGGCTTCGTCGCTCATTCCCTGGGTATTGACGCCCATAGCCTGCGCGACGCGTGCAAAACGCGCGACCGCATTCGGGCGGTTAAAGTTTTCGATGATCGGCAGCAGGATGGCATTGCACACGCCGTGCGGCAGATTGTGCGTTGCGCCCGGCTGATGCGCCAGTGCGTGCACCAGGCCAAGACCGGCGCTGTTGAACGCCATTCCTGCCAGATACTGACCAAACGCCATCTGCTCGCGGGCTTCCAGGTTATGGCCATCATCGACCGCTTTCGGCAGCCACAAGGTGATCAGACGAATGGCTTCCAGCGCGTTGGCGTCAGTCAGCGGATGCGCGCCAACGGAAACGTAAGCTTCAATCGCGTGGGTCAGCGCATCCATCCCGGTTGCAGCGGTGACGGACGCCGGAATTTCCAGCATCACGCTGGCGTCATCCACGGCGATATCCGGAATAATATTGGAATCGATAATGACCTCTTTCACCTGGCGCGCGGTATCGATGATCACCGCGTTGCTGGTCATCTCGGCGGCGGTGCCTGCGGTGGTGTTAATGGCAACCAGCGGCACGCCGGCATTTTTGACTTTGCCCACGCCGGAGTAGGCGGTAGACGGGCCAGGGTTGGCGGTCAGAATTTTGATCGCTTTGGCGGTGTCGATCGGGCTGCCGCCGCCAAAGGCGATGATGAAATCGCAGCTCGCGTCCTGATACGCCGCAAAGCCTTTTTGTACCAGCGCTTCGGTAGGATTAGGGAACACCTCATCGAAAAGATGGTAAGACATATTCTGCGCATCAAGCGCGGCAAACAGGCTATCCAACAGACCCAGCTTCACCAGTTGCCCATCGGTGACCACCAGCGCTTTGCCCCACTGTTTGTTTGCGACAAGGTTGACCATATCGGCAATCGCGCCCGCGCCGTGCAGGCTGATTTTGGGAAGCGCCAACATAAAGCTCATGATATTTCTCCTTAAATTAAAAGCCCTATGTCCGGCGGCAGCCACTGTCGCCGGGCGTGAGCGGATAGGTTAGAGCGCGAGCGCGCTGGCGAGCGGGGTGACGCCAAAGCGTTTGCCAAGCGCAATCAGCTCTTCACGGGTGATGGTCTGTTTCATGCCGCCCATGGAATAGACTTTCACCAGCACTTCTGCGGATTTCTCGGCGGTATCGATCAAACCAAACGCCTCGTCCAGCGTCGGCCCGCTGCCGAATACCCCGTGGAACGGCCACAGCACCAGCGAATGTTTCTGCATTTCGACGGCAGTCGCCTGGCCGATTTCGTCCGTGCCCGGCACCATCCACGGCAGAATGCCGACGCCGTCCGGGAACACCACCAGACATTCGGTGCTGCCTTCCCACAGCTGACGGGTGATGACGTCGGTTCGATTTTCCAGCACGTAGGTCAGGGCAATCAGGTTGGTGGCGTGGCAGTGCATGATCACGCGATCTTTGCCGTTGGTCGCCTTGATGCGCTCGCAGTGCGACAGGAAGTGGGCCGGTAATTCAGAGGTCGGCACCGCTTCATGGGTTAAGCCCCACAGGATGTGATAGCCCGCGCCATCGCTGTCTACTTTTACCACGCCGATGTTGGCAGCCGGATCAAGCTGAACGTTGCGGAAGAATTTACCGGAACCGGTGACGATAAACGGCGTATTCGCCAGCAGAGGCATCGGCTGGCTGAGCGCGATATAGCGCGGTTCTTTATGGAAATCAGCCTCGTAAGGGGCGATGTCGGCTTCGTCCAGACGCAGCGTCAGGTTACCGCCGTTGCGTTCATCCCAGCCTTTCAGCCAGGCGTCAGAGGTGGCTTTGATCATGCCCTGGACGAACCAGGATTGAGTGATGGATTGCATAGTCTTCGTGTTCCTGTTCTTGCCCGATGGCGCAGTGCTTATCGGACATTCGTGTTTGGTATTTTTGCCCGATGGCGCTGCGCTTATCGGGCCTACGGTGTTCGGCAGCATTTGTAGGCCGGATAAGCGAAGCGCCATCCGGCGATGATGTGTTAGCCGCGTTTACTCAAAATCTCTTTTTCATACGCACGTACGTTCTCCAGCCACTGGCTGCCCGCAGGCGTGTCGTGGCGCTGGCAATACATCTCCCACACCGCCTGCCACGGCAGGGATTTCTGCTCTTCCAGCAGCGCCAGGCGCGCGGTGTAATCGCCTTCCGCTTCCAGCTTGCGCAGCTCATCCACGGGTTCGAGCAGGGCGCGCAGCAGGGCTTTCTTCATGTTGCGGGTACCGATAACCCACGCCGCGATGCGGTTGATGGACGCATCAAAGAAGTCGAGGCCGATGTGCACGCGGTCGAACAGATCGTTACGCACGATTTCGCTGGCGATAGCCTGCGTTTCGTCATCCAGCAGCACCACGTGGTCGCTATCCCAGCGCACCGGGCGGCTGACGTGCAGCAGCAGACGCGGCACGTACAGCATGGCGGAGGAGATTTTGTCGGAGATCACCTCCGTTGGATGGAAGTGGCCCGCATCCAGACACAGCGCGGTCTGACGGCTGGCGGCGTAGCCCATGTAGAACTCGTTGGAGCCCACGGTGTAGCTTTCTGCGCCGATACCGAACAGCTTGCTCTCAACCGCATCAATGTGGTGCGCCGGGTCCAGTTTTTCGCTAATCACTTCATCCAGCGCATTGAGCAGACGCTGACGCGGTGCCAGACGGTCGACGGTGATGTCTTTCATGCCGTCCGGGATCCAGATATTCATCACCGACGGCGTGCCCAGTTGCTCGCCGAAGTAAGCGGAGATGCGGCGGCTGGCCTTGCAGTGATCGATCCAGAACTGACGAATTTTTGCATCCGGATGAGAGAGCGTGAAACCGTCGGCGCTCAGCGGATGCGAGAAGCAGGACGGGTTAAAATCGAGACCCAGCTGATTCGCTTTCGCCCACTCCACCCAGTTTTTAAAGTGTTCCGGCTTGATTTTGTCGCGGGAAACCGGCGTGTCAGATTCCAGATAAATAGCGTGCAGATTCAGACGTTTTGGCCCAGGAATCAGGCTCAACGCCTGTTCCAGATCGGCACGCAGTTCCGTTGCGTTGCGCGCTTTTCCCGGGTAGTTACCCGTCGCCTGAATACCGCCGGTCAGGTTACCTTCCGGGTTTTCGAAACCGGCGACATCATCGCCCTGCCAGCAGTGCATAGATACCGGCAGACGGTCGAGCTGACGCAGGGTCTCTTCGACGTCGATGCCAATGGCGGAATAACGCTGTTTCGCCAGTTCCCAGGCTTGTTCAAGTTGAGTGGTCATGCGCAAAGCTCCTTTGTCAGTCGTTTTTGCTGAAACTGCGCAACGTAGCGGGCAATTTCATTTTCAAGATTCGGGGTGAAGGTGGTCAGGCCGTAGTTGCCGGTCACCACCTGACGGAAATCATCTACCGTGCCCAGTTCTTCCAGCGTCATCAGCTGCACGCCGATATTGCCGAGCGTGGAGGCCTCAATCGGGCCCGCCACCACCGTCACGCCGCAGGCGTCGGCACATAGCTGGTTGAGTAGGTGGTTCTGGCAACCGCCGCCGACGACATGCAACTGGCTGAACGGTTTGCCGCGCAGGCGCGCCAGTTCGTGCAGAATGTCGGCGTAAAGCAGGGCAAGGCTGTCGAAAATACAGCGCGCCAGCTCGGCAGGGCGCTGCGGCACCGGCTGCGAGGTCTCGCGGCAGGCGGCCTGAATTTCGGCGCTCATGTTGTCCGGGTTGATAAAACGGTCTTCATTGGGGTTGATCAGGAAACGGCAGGCGCTAAGTTGCTCCGTTTCTGCAATCAATGCAGGCAGATCAGTAATGTTCTGCTCTTTAATCACACGCTGAAGCAGCCATAGCCCCATGATGTTTTTCAGCACCCGATAACGCCCTTCTGCGCCGCCTTCGTTAGTGATATTGGCTGCCAGCGCATACTCGCTGGTATACGGCGTGGTGCTTTCAAAACCCATCAGTGACCAGGTACCGGAAGAGAGATAAGCGGCGTCTTTATTCGCCAGCGGCGAAGCAATAACGGCGCTTGCTGTGTCATGGCTCGCGACGGCCACCACCGGAATGTTGTTGCCCAGCGGGCAAATCCAGTGACCGATCACGTTGCCAGGATGCGTCGGCGTACCGAACCATTTTGGCGATGCGCCGGTCCAGTTCAGCAGGTCCTCATCCCAGTTATCGGTCTGAATATTGACCAGCTGCGTGGTGGTGGCGTTGGTGTATTCCCAGTTCATCTTGCCGGTAAGGCGATAGCTGAAGTAATCGGGGATCAGCAGGGCATGCGCCACTTCGGCGGCCACTTCCGGCTGCTGTTCAACCAATGCGCGTAGCTGATAGAGCGTATTAAACGGCAGGAACTGAATTCCGCTGCGGCGATAGATTTGCGCTTTTCCGAGCTGTTCAATCGCCCGCGCCATCACGCCGTCGGTGCGGCTGTCGCGATAAGAGACCGGCAGGCCAACGCGCTGACCGTCGCGGTTAAGCAGAACGTAATCCACGCCCCAGGTGTCGATGCCGATGCTGTCGATCAGGATGCCCTGTTCGCACACCTTGTTCAGGCCGGTGCGGATCTCCGCCTCAAGCCCGTCGATATCCCAGGTATCAAATCCATCCTGTTTTTGCAGGCAGTTCACGAAACGGTGGATTTCGTGCAGTGAGAGTGTGTGTTGCCCGGAGTCGTAGCGGGCAAGCATCACGCGTCCGCTGGATGCCCCTAAATCGACGGCCACACAATGGCGAAGAGTCATGGCTGGAGTCCTTCTTAATGTCATTGGACCCAGTCTAAGAAGCGCGTACGAACGTGACCTTCTCATCACTGACAGCAAAATGGGCGGCTGGCAAGAAAGCAAAGGTAGACGTGAGAGAGCTCACAATTTCCGCCAATTGCCCCGTATTGCGCGGGTGTGACGCCCTCCGCAATTCCCAATCTTTCCCGGCCTTTCTTGAAAAAACGACCGGGTTTGCGCTCTTTGTTGTCTAAATTTTAAGGTGAGGTCAGCCACCCCCGATTACTATCCTGATAACTTTTCTCATTTAGTGGGGGCGTTATGACCGTATTGCACAGTGTGGATTTTTTCCGTTCAGGGCGATTACCTGTAGCGATTGAACCGCGACTTCCGCAGCCCGCTTTTCCTGAGCATCATCATGATTTTCATGAAATTGTGATTGTTGAGCAGGGGACCGGTATTCATGTTTTCAATGGTCAGCCGCATACCATTTGCGGAGGCACAGTCTGTTTTGTTCGCGATACGGATCGCCATCTTTATGAGCACACCGATAATCTTTGTCTGACCAATGTCCTTTACCGCTCGCCGGAAGCGTTCCAGTTTCTTTCCGGGCTCGATCAACTGTTACCGCAGGAAACGGAAGGTAATTATCCCTCCCACTGGCGCGTGAGCCAGAGCACCCTGCAACAGGTGCGCTTTATCCTTGAGCAGATGGCGCAGGTGGATGACAACATGGACGCGGCGACGCTCGCCAACCGCGAAATTCTCTTTATGCAACTGCTGGTCCTGCTGCGTCGTGGAACGCAGGTGGCAGGCAACGTCGATAACGACGCGCGCCTGAACCAGTTGATGGCCTGGCTGGAAGATCATTTTGCCGAAGATGTCTGCTGGGAAGCGCTGGCCGAGCAGTTTTCGCTGTCGCTGCGCACGCTCCATCGCCAGCTTAAACACTCGACGGGCCTGACGCCGCAGCGTTATCTCAATCGCCTGCGCTTGATTAAGGCCCGCCATCTGCTGCGCCACAGCGACGAAAGCGTAACGGACATTGCCTATCACTGCGGTTTTGGCGACAGCAATCACTTTTCCACTCTGTTCCGCCGGGAATTTAACTGGTCGCCGCGCGATATCCGCCAGGGCCGCGATGCCACCTTGCAGTAACGCGGCGGCTATCAACGTTTTCTCAGCGTAGAACTGCGACAATAGTGCGTTATAGGTCGTGAGGTATGGCTGTGTCGGGTCACTTAGTTCTGCGAAAAGAGGAATTCTTTGCCCGCCCCGGGCAGGCGGTGGCGGTCGCCGATCGTTATCCGCAAAATGTCTTTGCGGAGCACACCCATGAATTTTGCGAGCTGGTGCTGGTCTGGCGCGGAAACGGCCTGCATATGCTCAACGATCGGCCTTATCGCATCACTCGGGGCGATCTCTTCTACATTCGCGCGGAAGATAAACACTCCTACGCCTCGGTTAACGATCTGGTTTTACAGAATATTATCTACTGCCCAGAGCGGCTGAAGCTTAATCTGGACTGGCAAAACTACCTGCCCGGCCTGAACGGCAGCGCCTGGACGCCGCACTGGCGCATTGGCAGCAACGGAATGACCCAGACGCGGCAAATCATCACCCAACTGGAACATGAAAGCCGCAAAGATGAACCGCTGGCGAATGAAATGGCCGAGTTGCTCTTCGCCCAACTGGTGGTCTCTTTCAAACGCTACCGTTACGCCACCGATAATCTGGAAGCGACGCAAAGCGAAGCGTTGCTCGACCGATTGCTGAGCGCCCTCGCCGGAAGCCTGAACCGCCCTTTCTCACTCGATCTGTTTTGTTCACAGGAAGGTTGCAGCGAACGCGCGCTGCGTCAGCAGTTTCGCCAACAGACGGGCATGACGGTAAATCACTATCTGCGCCAGCTGCGCATCTGCCACGCGCAGTATTTGTTGCAGCATACAGATTTGATGATCGGAGAGGTGGCGATGCAGTGCGGTTTTGAGGACAGTAACTACTTTTCGGTGGTGTTTAACCGCGAAGTGGGGATGACGCCAGGTCAGTGGCGTCATCGTAGCGGAGTGGTTGCCTGATTAGCTGGCCATACCCAGCCCAACAATATTCGCCGCGATGATAATCACCACGCAGCCGACGCTCAGCACGCCGACCGGACGGCGACCTGCATTGGTCCACTCTTTCAATACCAGCCCAACCAGACCGCCGCACAGCACATAGAAGCTCATGTGCAACATCCAGCTGATGTATTCATACTGTGCCGGAATTTTGGCGTGGCCCCAGGCGTAGAAGAAGAACTGTAAGTACCACATCAGGCCGCCCAGGGCGGAGAGCAATACGTTGGTGATGATCAGCGGTTTTGCCAACGAGAAGTCAGCTTTTACCGACAGAGTTTTCAC
This sequence comes from Pseudocitrobacter corydidari, assembly GCF_021172065.1. Taxonomy (NCBI): domain Bacteria; kingdom Pseudomonadati; phylum Pseudomonadota; class Gammaproteobacteria; order Enterobacterales; family Enterobacteriaceae; genus Pseudocitrobacter; species Pseudocitrobacter corydidari. The sequence continues at coordinate 3,939,247 of NZ_CP087880.1, forward strand.
TTTTGCCAGACGAATGAAGCAGAAACCGAGGTTAATCAGCGCGCCGCCGCCCATGATGACCACATAGCTTGGCAACGCGACGTAAAGAGGGTCAACGCCCAGCGCAGCCGCCGCTTCGTGCATCGGTTTTGCCGCACTCATCGCGAATGACATCCCCGCTGAGAAGATGCCGCACATCACTGCCAGCACCAGCCCTTTCTTGAGGTTAAAGTCTTCCGCTTTAATGCCCATGTTGCGCTCTTTCAACTGGCCCGCGCGGGTGACGATGCCAACGCCAATCAAGGCTACCAGCACGCCCAGCAGCGTCATGCGGCCGCCTTTGGTGTTGATCAGCACATCAAAGTTACCGTTCAGAATCGGCGTCATCAGGGTGCCGACAATCAGCGTAATGCCAATCGCTATCCCGATGCCCATCGACATGCCGAGATAGCGCATCGTCAGGCCATAGTTGATATTGCCGATGCCCCACATCGCGCCGAAGAGAAAGACCGGCATCAGGGTTGAGGCGCTAAAAGAGCCGTAATAGGCCCAGAAATCGGGTAACAGCAGGGCGCTGATTGTCCAGGGAAGGATAAGCCACGACACGGTGCCGCCAACGGACCACATCGTCTCCCAGGACCAGTGTTTGACCTTCTTGAAAGGGGCATAGAAACAGGCTGCACTGGCTGCGCCTATCAAATGCCAGAAAATGCCCATCATAATCGCATTATTCATTATTGTTTCCTCAACGGGTTGTTGTTGGTTCAGGCTTCCTGCCAACCCGTTGAGCTTAAAAAGTATGCGATTTAATAACCTTCCGGTAATTGCCACAGAGATTCAAAAAATGACCATCAGAGCAATGTCCTAGTGAGTGGCTTCACACTTTTACATTCTGTGTAAAAAGCGAGGCGGTTGTGCCTTTTTCATTGATAGGCAACGTGTTTATGACCTGTAAGTCCCGTAAAATCAGCCACATAACAAAAAGTTATAACCTTATAAAAACTACGGCATTGATAATCATTTTCAATATCATTTAATTAACTATAATGAACCAACTGCTTACGCGGCGTTAACACTTTGCCGCCCGACAATAATGGAGAAGATTATGAGCTATACCCTGCCATCACTGCCTTATGCATACGATGCCCTGGAACCGCACTTCGATAAGCAGACGATGGAAATCCATCACACTAAACACCACCAGACTTACGTGAATAACGCGAATACCGCGCTGGAAAGCCTGCCGGAGTTCGCTTCCCTGTCTGCTGAAGAACTGATCACCAAACTGGACCAGATCCCGGCTGAAAAAAGAACGTTCCTGCGCAACAACGCCGGCGGCCACGCTAACCACAGCCTGTTCTGGAAAGGCCTGAAAAAAGGCACCACCCTGCAGGGTGACCTGAAAGCGGCTATCGAGCGCGATTTCGGTTCCGTTGATAAATTCAAAGAAGAATTCGAAAAAGCGGCTGCAACCCGTTTCGGTTCAGGTTGGGCATGGCTGGTGCTGAAAGGCGACAAACTGGCTGTGGTTTCTACCGCTAACCAGGATTCCCCGCTGATGGGTGAAGCTATCTCTGGCGCATCTGGCTTCCCGATTGTGGGCCTGGACGTTTGGGAACACGCTTACTACCTGAAATTCCAGAACCGCCGCCCGGACTACATCAAAGAGTTCTGGAACGTGGTGAACTGGGACGAAGCTGCTGCACGTTTCGCGGCTAAAAAATAAGTTATTTTCCATAGCCTTGCCGTAAGGTGAGGTACGAAAGCCTCCGTAGGATAAGCCAGCGGGGGCTTTTTTTTATCTGCAATCCATATAAGAAACGCGATCCCGTAAAAAATGAAATATTGTTTTAATTTGTATGTTGGATCACTTTTATTTGTACGATGAATGTCTAGCATCTCATCATCGAAGACGAGTTTTTCAGGCCGTTTCAGAAAAACCCGCCAGGCAAAAAATTAGCGATCCTGGATGAGGATGATGACGATGCAAATTAAACGTGCGATAGAAAAAATTCCGGGCGGCATGATGCTGGTGCCACTGTTTTTAGGAGCGCTTTGCCACACTTTCTCTCCGGGCGCAGGTAAATATTTTGGCTCATTCACCAATGGGATGATCACCGGAACGGTACCCATACTGGCGGTATGGTTTTTCTGTATGGGCGCATCCATCAAACTTAGCGCGACCGGAACGGTGCTGCGTAAATCGGGTACGCTGGTCATCACCAAAATTCTGGTCGCCTGGGTTGTCGCTGCGGTGACCTCTCGCTTGCTGCCTGTTCACGGCGTTGAAGTGGGATTCTTTGCCGGGTTATCAACGCTGGCTCTGGTCGCCTCGATGGATATGACCAACGGCGGGCTTTACGCGTCTATCATGCAGCAGTACGGCACCAAAGAGGAATCGGGCGCGTTTGTATTGATGTCGCTGGAGTCCGGCCCGCTGATGACGATGATTATTCTCGGCACGGCGGGGATCGCCTCGTTTGAACCGCATGTGTTTGTTGGCGCGGTATTGCCGTTCCTGATTGGTTTTGCGCTCGGTAATCTTGACCCTGAGCTGCGCGATTTCTTTACCAAAGCGGTGCAGACGCTGATTCCCTTCTTCGCTTTTGCGCTGGGTAATACCATCGATTTAAGCGTTATTGCGCAGACGGGCTTACTGGGGATTCTGCTGGGCGTGGCGGTGATTATTATCACCGGTATCCCACTGATGCTGGCGGATAAATTCATCGGCGGTGGTGACGGTACAGCGGGTATTGCCGCGTCCAGTTCAGCGGGCGCAGCCGTCGCTACGCCGGTGTTGATTGCGGAGATGGTACCGGCGTTTAAACCGATGGCGCCAGCCGCCACATCGCTGGTCGCAACGTCGGTAATTGTGACCTCGATTCTGGTGCCGATTGTTACCTCCATCTGGTCTCGCTATGCGAAAGCGGAAAGAGTGCAGATGGACTTACGTCACCGCGTGAAATAGCTTTTGCGCGGAGAAACCGGCCTTCATGGCCGGTTTTTTAATAGCAAAAAAAGATTGAATTTCCCCCTGCAACCAGCGAGCCTTTAGGCAGTGATTTCCGTGTAACAGGGTGACGAAATGCATTATCCGGTTGAGGTTTTTATTGGCACCATCCGCGACTACGACGGTAGCCGCCCGAGTGCGATTGCTAAGGTGCAGGTAGACGGCGAGCTGACGCTGACCGAACTGGGGCTGGCGGGTGATGAGCAGGCAGAGAAAAAAATTCACGGTGGGCCGGATCGTGCGCTGTGCCACTATCCTCGCGAGCATTACGCCGAGTGGATGCGCGAATTTCCCGATCAGGCCGATCTCTTCTATGCGCCCGCGTTTGGCGAAAATCTTTCAACGCACGGTTTGACGGAAAAAGAGGCTTTTATCGGCGATATCTTCCGCTGGGGCGAGGCGTTGATTCAAATCAGCCAGCCGCGTTCACCGTGCTTTAAGCTGAACTACCATTTTGGCATTGCCGATATCTCTTCGCAGATGCAAAGCCGTGGCAAAGTGGGCTGGTTGTATCGCGTGGTCGCGCCGGGGCAGGTGTCGAGCGATGCGCCGCTGGAGCTGGTTTCACGGCTAAGTGATGTTTCCGTGCATGAAGCGGCAGCGATTGCGTGGCATATGCCGTTTGATGAAGAGCAGTATCATCGGTTGATGTCGGCTGCGGGGCTGTCAGTAAGCTGGACAAGAACGATGCAGAAGCGGGTACTTAGCGGCAAGATAGAGGATAATTCGCGGAGATTGTGGGGGAAGTAATTTAAAACTACGCCGGATGGCGCTGCGCTTATCCGGCCTACACGCATCTGTAGGCCCGGTAAGCGAAGCGCCACCGGGCGTGGCGCCGATTAGGTCCGCTTATACAATGGCAACCAAATCGTTAACCGCAACCCGCCGAGCGGGCTGTCATCAGCCTTAACCCAGCCGCGATGCTGCTGAATAGCGGCTTCAACAATCGCCAGGCCAAGCCCGGTGCCGCCGGATTCACGGTCGCGTGCTTCATCGGTGCGATAGAACGGACGGAAGATTTGCTCTCTGTCCTCCGGGCTGACACCCGGGCCATCATCGTCAACATTCACGGTGACGCCGTCTTTATCAACCGAAAATGCCACGGCGATTTTGGTATGCGAATAACGCAGGGCATTGCGGACGATGTTTTCCAGCGCGCTTTCCAGCGCATTCGGGTTACCGTACAGCGGCCATGGCCCTGGCGGATAATCGATGCTGAAAGATTTACCCATCTGCTCGGCTTCAAATGCGGCGTTGTCCAGCACTTCGCCCCACAGTTGGTTGGCCTTCATCGTCTCGCTGACCAGCGCGTTATTTGCCTGATTACGCGACATCACCAGCAGATCGTTGATCATGCTGTCCAGACGCTGCGCTTCGGTTTCAATACGCTCCAGCTCTTTGCTCTCTCCGCTGCGGCGGCGCAATAATGCGGTACCCAGTTGCAAACGCGTTAACGGCGTGCGCAACTCGTGAGAGATATCAGAAAGCAGACGTTGCTGCGCCGTCATCATGCGTTCCAGCGCCGTCACCATCTGGTTAAAGCTGGCGCCTGCGGCTAAAAACTCCTGCGGGCCGGCCTCCAGTTCAGGATGCTGACGCAGGTTCCCCTGGGCGACTTCATCGGCGGCGTTTTTCAGCTTACGCGCCGGTTTTGCCAGGCTCCACGCCAGCCATAACAGCAGCGGCGAGCTGACTAACATCGTCACGATAAGCAGCAATAACGGGCGGTCAAACAGCAGGTTGATAAAATCGGACTGCGAGCTGCTGGCAGGTCGAATCAGGTATAACTGGTAGTTATCTTCCCCATCGCGGATGGAGAACGGGCCAACCAGCTCAACGCGGCCATATTTTTTCTTTTGCGGGTGATCTGAGTTATCTGATTGCCCGATAAAGTTGCGAATGATCTGCATTTCGCTGCGTTCTGCGCCAATCACGCGGCCTTCGCTGGTCACCAGCAGAAGGCGCTGGCCGGGCGGCGCCCACTTATCAATGGCACGGAACAGACGACGCCACCACATCAAATCGTTCGGTGGGTCGGCCGCCAGCTCTTCTTCAACGTGCTGCTCAATCATCATGCCCTGGCGCTGTTCGCTGTCCAGCAGCTCGGTCATCTGACGAGAATCGAGCTTCGGTAGCATCAGAACCAGCATCAGCACCAGCGCCAGCGTTAACCAGAAAATGGCGAAGATGCGTGCGGTCAAACTTCCTATCATGAAGCCGACACCATCAGATAACCGCGACCACGCAGGGTTTTAAACCACGGATGCCCATCTTTACGTTCCGGCAGTTTGCGGCGCAGGTTAGAGATGTGCATGTCGATAGCGCGGTCGAACGGGGTCAAGCGCTTGCCCAGCACTTCCTGGCTCAGATGTTCACGAGAAACTACCTGGCCGAGATGCTGTGCCAGCAGATAAAGCAGGGTGAATTCAGTGCCGGTCAGTTCAAGGACCTGCCCATCAAAGCTGGCTTCCTGACGGCCCGGGTTCAGGCTCAGGGAATCAACTTCAACGGTTGGGGAACCGACGTCGCTGTTTTGCTGCTGTTCGCTCCAGTGGGAACGACGCAGAATCGCACGTATACGCGCAACCAGCTCGCGATCGTTAAACGGCTTAGGCAAGTAGTCATCTGCGCCCAGTTCAAGGCCCAGAACGCGATCCAGCTCGCTTCCGCGCGCGGTAAGCATAATAACGGGGGTCTGGTGTGTCTGACGAAGCTCTTTAAGCGTGTCGATACCGTTTTTCTTCGGCATCATCACATCGAGCAAAAGCAGGTCGATGCTGTCGTCCAGAAGTGCCAGCGCCTGTTCACCGTCATGGGCTACCAGAACGTTGAACCCTTCCATGTCGAGCAACTCCTTTAACAAGGAAGTGAGCTCGCGGTCATCATCAACTAATAAAATTTTATTCATATTTTAAATACCTCCGAGGCAGAAATTACGTCATCAAGGCCCGCTAATCCATGACTTTACGTTGTTTTACACCCCCTGACGCATGTTTGCAGCCTGAATCGTAAACTGTCTCTCGTTGAATCGCGACACAAAAGTTTTTGGGAGCAAGTGATGCGCAATGTTATCGCTGCCGTCATGGCCTCAACACTGGCGCTAAGTGCTTATAGCCAGGCAGCTGAAGTCGTCACCAGCGTTAACTGGCACCCCGCTGAGGGTAGCACGCAGCGTAGCAGTCAGGGTCATATGTTTGACGGCATAAGTTTAACCGAACATCAACGTCAGCAGATGCGAGATCTGATGCAACGTGCCCGGCATGACCAGCCACCCGTTAATGTTAGCGAAGTCGAGACGATGCATCGTCTCATCACAGCAGAAAAATTTGATGAAGCCGCTGTACGCGCTCAGGCAGAAAAAATGGCGCAGGAGCAGGTTGCACGCCAGGTAGAAATGGCGAAAGTGCGCAACCAGATGTATCGCCTGCTAACGCCAGAGCAGCAAGCGGCTTTAAATGAGAAACACCAGCAACGTATGGATCAGTTGCGTGAGGTTGCCGGGATGCAGAAAAACCCAACGACAATGTTATTTAGTAGTACCCGTAGCAACCAGTAACAAACCCTGTTTTTCCTTGCCATAGACACCATCCCTGTCTTCCCCCACATGATGTGGGGGTTTTTTTTTGCCCAAATTTTGCCACCGCCTCCGCTATACTAGCCGCAGAATGAATGGCAGGAGCGTTTATGAATCAATCATATGGCCAGCTCATCAGCCGCGCAGCGCTTGCCGCGACGGTGATGGCCTCTGTGTTACTTTTGATTAAAATTTTTGCATGGTGGTACACCGGTTCCGTCAGTATTCTGGCGGCGTTGGTGGATTCCCTGGTGGATATCGCGGCGTCGTTGACTAACCTGTGGGTGGTGCGTTATTCGCTGCAACCCGCTGATGATGAACACACTTTCGGCCACGGCAAAGCTGAATCTCTGGCGGCGCTGGCGCAGAGCATGTTTATCTCCGGTTCGGCGCTGTTCCTGTTTTTAACAGGCATTCAGCACCTGGCACAGCCGCAGGTGATGAATAAACCGGGTATTGGCGTCATTGTCACCCTCATTGCGTTGGTGAGTACGTTAGTGCTGGTTTCGTTCCAGCGTTGGGTGGTGCGGAGAACGCAAAGTCAGGCGGTAAGGGCGGATATGCTTCATTATCAGTCTGATGTTATGATGAACGGTGCAATTTTGGTCGCGCTGGGGCTCTCCTGGTACGGCTGGCATCGCGCAGATGCGCTGTTTGCTTTAGGAATTGGCATCTATATTTTATATAGCGCATTACGTATGGGTTATGAGGCGGTTCAGTCTTTGTTGGATCGCGCATTACCCGACGGAGAACGTCAGGAAATTATCGACATCGTGACCGCCTGGCCTGGGGTAAGCGGTGCACACGATCTCAGAACGCGGCAGTCAGGGCCGACCCGCTTTATTCAGATCCATCTGGAAATGGAAGATAACCTACCCCTGGTTCAGGCACATGTGATTGCCGAACAGGTGGAGCAGGCTATTTTGCGTCGCTTCCCCGGATCCGATGTGATTATTCACCAGGATCCGTGCTCAGTTGTCCCGGATGGTGGCAGGAGCGTTTGAACTTTCGTAAGTCGTTGTAAAAGTGTGGGGTCGATCGGCATTTTTTGTTCAAATAACCGCCATTCGGCCTGACCTGAATCAATTCAGCACGAAGCACTTGATATACTATCTGTAATAAGGTCGTTCTCTCCCTACAGGGAGCGCTTCGGGCAGAAGAATTAATTATTAGCATTCCTAAGTTCAGAGGTAGTCATGATTAAGAAAATCGGTGTGTTGACAAGCGGCGGTGATGCGCCGGGTATGAACGCTGCCATTCGTGGTGTTGTGCGCGCTGCGTTAACGGAAGGTCTGGAAGTTTTTGGTATCTATGACGGTTACCTGGGTCTGTATGAAGACCGTATGGTTCAACTCGACCGTTACAGCGTCTCCGATATGATCAACCGTGGCGGTACCTTCCTCGGTTCAGCGCGTTTCCCGGAATTCCGTGATGAGAATATCCGCGCTGTGGCTATCGAAAACATGAAAAAACGCGGTCTGGACGCGCTGGTTGTTATCGGCGGTGACGGTTCCTACATGGGCGCCATGCGTCTGACCGAAATGGGATTCCCGTGCATCGGCCTGCCGGGCACCATCGACAACGATATCAAGGGCACTGACTACACCATCGGTTTCTTCACCGCACTGAGCACCGTGGTTGAAGCGATTGACCGCCTGCGTGACACCTCTTCTTCTCACCAGCGTATCTCTGTTGTGGAAGTCATGGGCCGTTACTGCGGAGACCTGACCCTGGCGGCAGCGATTGCCGGTGGTTGTGAATTCGTGGTTCTGCCGGAAGTTGAGTTTAACCGTGACGATCTGGTGAATGAAATCAAAGCCGGCATCGCGAAAGGTAAAAAACACGCAATCGTCGCCATCACTGAACACATGTGTGATATCGACGAGCTGGCGCATTTCATTGAGAAAGAAACCGGCCGTGAAACCCGTGCAACCGTTCTGGGCCACATCCAGCGCGGCGGCTCCCCGGTGCCTTACGACCGTATTCTGGCTTCCCGCATGGGCGCATACGCCATTGAACTGCTGCAGCAGGGCTTCGGTGGCCGCTGCGTCGGTATTCAGAACGAAAAACTGGTTCACCATGACATCATTGACGCCATCGAAAATATGAAGCGTCCGTTCAAAGGTGACTGGTTAGACTGCGCGAAAATGCTGTACTGATTCGCGTGGGTTAACCGAGGGCGTACTGCCCGACGTAATAAAATGGCCTTCCCTTCCGGGAGGGCTTTTTTTTGACTTAATTTTAGCGCGGTGATAGTTCGAATAATTTTCGCATCACTATGATTAAGGGTGGTGTGGGGAAAAGAGACGAGGTTGATAAGTCAGGGCAAAAAGGGAGCATTTTGGCGGAAGATCACAGGAGTCGAACCTGCCCGGGACCGCTGGCGGCCCCAACTGGATTTGAAGTCCAGCCACCTCACCGGAGATGACGATCTTCCGCGCCTCGATTGCTACATGGAGGCGGGGCGCATTATAGCTACTTTCAGGCATTTACCACATCTTTTAATGCACCTTTTTTGGATTCATTTGGTACATATCACGCGTGTGAATGTCTCCCTCAGAACAAAACCCCATAAAATCCGCAAGTTACACTTCGACACACTCTCTAGTCCTACCGCGATCACAGAAATTAAGAAACGTAATTTGATAACGAGATATCGGAATTCATCTTAGCGGGCGGATGGTTTACAAAAACCGTAACCGGTACCAGCGTGGAGTCGGCTCAAGAAGGATTTCGACATGAAAAGCGAAGTTTTATCCGTCAAAGAGAAGATTGGTTATGGCATGGGCGACGCCGCCAGCCATATCATTTTTGATAACGTCATGTTGTACATGATGTTTTTTTACACCGATATTTTCGGTATCCCTGCCGGCTTTGTTGGCACCATGTTCCTGCTGGCGCGCGCGCTGGATGCCATCTCCGACCCCTGCATGGGCCTGCTGGCTGACCGTACCCGCAGCCGCTGGGGCAAGTTCCGCCCGTGGGTGCTGTTTGGCGCGCTGCCGTTTGGCGTGGTGTGTGTGCTGGCTTACAGCACGCCAGACCTCAGCCTTAACGGCAAAATGATATACGCCGCCGTAACTTACACGCTGCTGACCCTGCTCTATACCGTGGTGAATATTCCTTACTGTGCGCTGGGCGGCGTAATCACAAACGACCCAACGCAGCGTATCTCGCTGCAATCCTGGCGCTTCGTGCTGGCGACGGCGGGCGGCATGCTCTCTACCGTGCTGATGATGCCGCTGGTGAATTTAATCGGCGGCGAGGATAAAGCGCTCGGTTTCCAGGGCGGGATTGCCGTGCTGTCGGTGGTTGCGTTCCTGATGCTGGCATTCTGCTTCTTCACCACGAAAGAACGTATCCAGGTACCGCCGAGCACCACCGGCATGCGTGAAGATCTGCGCGATATCTGGCAGAACGATCAGTGGCGCATTGTTGGCTTGCTCACCATTCTCAACATCCTTGCCGTCTGCGTGCGCGGCGGCGCGATGATGTATTACGTCACCTGGATTATGGGCTCTCCGGCGTTATTCACTGCTTTCCTGACCACCTATTGTGTCGGCAACCTGATTGGCTCCGCAATGGCCAAACCGCTCACCGACTGGAAATGCAAAGTGAGCGTCTTCTGGTGGACCAACGCTATTCTGGCGGTGCTGAGCCTGGCGATGTTCTTTGTACCGATGAATGCCAACGTACTGATGTTCGGCTTTATTTTCGTGATTGGTGTGCTGCACCAACTTGTGACGCCGATTCAGTGGGTGATGATGTCCGACACCGTCGATTATGGCGAGTGGTGTAACGGTAAACGTCTTACCGGCATCAGTTTCGCAGGCACGCTGTTCGTGCTGAAGCTGGGCCTGGCGCTGGGCGGCGCGATGATTGGCTGGATGCTGGCGGGCGGGGGCTACGATGCGGCCGCGAAAGCGCAGAACAGCACCACCATAAGCATCATTATCGCCCTGTTCACTCTCGTTCCTGCGGTTTGCTATCTGCTGAGCGCCATCATTGCGAAGCGCTACTACACCCTGAAAACGCCGTTCTTGCTGAAAGTTATGGGCGAGCTGGCGCAGGGCGCGCGGCGCAATCAACAAGAATTTGAACATGTACCCGAATCAAAATCATTACAGAGTTAAGAGGACGAACTATGAAAATCAGTGATGGAAACTGGCTGATCCAACCGGGTCTCAATCTTATCCACCCCATCCAGGTGTTCGATGTCGAACAGCACGGTAATGAGATGGTGGTTTATGCTGCGCCGCGCGATGTGCGTGAGCGTACCTGGCAGCTGGATACCCCAATGTTTACGCTGCGCTTTTTTGCTCCGCAGGAAGGGGTGGTCGGCGTACGTATCGAACACTTTCAGGGCGCGTTAAATAACGGCCCGCACTATCCGCTGAATGTCCTGAAAGACGTCAAAGTTGAAATGCAGAACACCGCTGAATTTGCCGAGCTGAAAAGTGGCAACCTGAGCGTGCGCGTAACCAAAGGTGAATTCTGGTCGCTCGATTTCCTGCGCAACGGCGTGCGTATTACCGGTTCTCAGGTGAAAAATAACGGCTACGTGCAGGACGGCAACACCGGTAAAAACTATCTGTTTGAGCGCCTGGACCTCGGCGTGGGTGAAACGGTTTATGGCCTGGGCGAGCGCTTCACTGCGCTGGTGCGTAACGGCCAGACGGTTGATACCTGGAACCGCGACGGCGGCACCAGTACCGAGCAGTCCTACAAAAACATCCCGTTCTACATTACCAACCGCGGTTACGGCGTGCTGGTGAATCACCCGGAAAACGTCTCGTTCGAAATTGGATCTGAGAAAGTCTCGAAGGTGCAGTTCAGCGTGGAAGGCGAATATCTGGAATATTTCGTGATCGACGGCCCGACACCTAAAGAGGTGCTCAATCGCTACACGCAATTTACCGGTCGCCCGGCGCTGCCGCCTGCGTGGTCGTTCGGCCTGTGGCTCACTACCTCATTTACCACTAACTACGATGAAGCGACCGTGAACAGCTTTATCGATGGCATGGCTGAGCGCAACCTGCCGTTGCACGTTTTCCACTTTGACTGCTTCTGGATGAAAGCCTTCCAGTGGTGTGACTTCGAGTGGGATCCGGTGACCTTCCCTGACCCGAAAGGCATGATTCAGCGCCTGAAAGAGAAAGGGCTGAAGGTGTGCGTGTGGATCAACCCGTACATCGGCCAAAAATCGCCTGTCTTCCAGGAACTGAAAGAGAAGGGCTATCTGCTTAAACGCCCGGATGGGTCGATCTGGCAGTGGGATAAATGGCAGCCCGGCCTGGCAATTTACGATTTCACCAACCCGGATGCCTGCCAGTGGTACGCCGACAAGCTGAAAGGGCTGGTGGATATTGGCGTCGATTGCTTCAAAACCGATTTCGGCGAACGTATCCCGACGGATGTTCAGTGGTTTGACGGTTCCGATCCGCAGAAAATGCACAACCACTACGCCTTTATCTACAACGAACTGGTGTGGAACGTGCTGAAAGAGACTGTTGGCGAGGAAGAGGCGGTGCTGTTCGCCCGTTCCGCCTCCGTGGGTGCGCAACAGTTCCCGGTTCACTGGGGCGGTGACTGCTACGCCAACTACGAATCCATGGCGGAAAGCCTGCGCGGCGGCCTGTCGATTGGCCTCTCCGGCTTCGGCTTCTGGAGCCACGATATCGGCGGCTTCGAAAACACCGCCCCGGCCGATGTCTACAAACGCTGGTGCGCATTCGGCCTCTTCTCAAGCCATAGCCGCCTGCATGGCAGCAAATCTTACCGTGTACCGTGGGCGTACGACGAAGAGTCCTGCGACGTGGTGCGTTTCTTCACCGAAATGAAGTGCCGCATGATGCCGTACCTCTATCGTCAGGCAGCGCTGGCGCATGAGCAGGGTACGCCAATGTTACGCGCGATGATGCTGGAGTTCCCGAACGACCCGGCATGCGACTACCTCGATCGCCAGTATATGCTCGGCGATTCCGTGATGGTGGCGCCGGTGTTCTCGGAAGTGGGCGACGTGCAGTTCTACCTGCCGGAAGGCCGCTGGACGCACCTGTGGCATAACGATGAAGTTCAGGGTAGCCGCTGGCATAAACAGCAGCACGACTTCCTGAGTCTGCCGGTGTATGTTCGCGACAACACCCTGCTGGCGTTGGGCAACAACAATCAGAAACCGAACTACGCGTGGCATGAAGGCACGGAGTTCCAGCTCTTCTGTCTGGATGATGGCCGTGAAGCTCTCTGCACCGTTCCGGCGGCGGATGGTTCAGCCGCGTTCACCCTGAAAGCGGTGCGCGCGGGTAACACCATCACGGTGACCGGTGAAGGTAACGCGCGCGACTGGACGCTGTGCCTGCGTAACGTGCAGCAGATTAGCGGCATTAAGGGCGGCGCACATGCTGGAAGTGAGCTGGGCGTGGTGGTGAAAGCGCAGAGTAATACGCTGACGATCACACTTTAATTTACGCTTTGTGCGTTAATCTGGCCCTCTTTGCGCTGTAAAGAGGGCTTTTTTATGTGTTCTCAACTCAGGGAGGAGTCATGGATCCGCAAATCATTTTCCGCGATGCAAAGCTAAGCAAAATTGATATCACTGTTTTACGCTGTATTCAGGACGATCCCGAACGCTGTTTGAGAGAGGGAATTCGTTCCGTGGCAACGCGCTGTTATAGCAATCCTTCCTCGCTGGTGCGTCTGGCAAAGAAGCTTAACTTTAGCGGCTGGCTGGAGCTGGTCTATTTTATAAAATTCAATATCACGATGCCGAAACTGGATGTGACGAATGATATTGATTTTATGAACATTCAGCCTGCGGAAGGCCTGACGTTGCTGCTAGAGAGGCTGAAGCATGAGCGCGTGTTAATCCACGGCAGTGGATTTTCGCAGCTTATTGCGCAATATATTTATAATAAATTTCTGGTGACCGGCGTGAATGCCAGCCTCGCGCTTTGGCCAGACTACGAAATTCTTGAACAGAAATCGGCGTTAAAATTTGACTCTATCTGGATTGTGTCAAAATCCGGGCGTAGCAGTTCTGCGCTGAACTGGGTCAATGCCATTAAGGGAAAGGGAATGAATCTGGTTTGCTTTACCGGCGACTATCAAAGCCCGCTTGCCCAGGCTGCCGATACGGCGTTTATCATTCATGACCCGCAAAAGTTTGATGACGATATCTACTGGAGCAACCCGTTTTTTGGCTACTGTATTCTCGGCTTTGAGCATCTGCTCAAGTTGTGGTTTATGCAAAATAGCGGGGCGCGATGAGCGCCCCGCCGATATGTTATTTCCAGTCAGAAAAATGTACGTCGCTCAGATAATCGGTCGCCAGTTTTGTGGCTAAGGAAAAAGAACCCACTAACGGATGCGCCATCATGGCGCGAATAGCTAGCGCGCGATCTTTCTTAAAGATGGCTTCTACCGCCAGCCTTTCATACTCTTTCACGCAGGAAATCATATTCTTTTGCGCGTCCGGAACATGTATCGGCGTAATCGGTTTTAAGCCATCTTTGCTGAGATCGCAACTGATCTCAATCACATCGTCCGGGCGCAGAAAATCGAGCGTTTGGTTGTTCTGCAAGGAAACCACAATGCGCTTGGTTGTGGTGCTGTTCACCGCTTCCAGAATATCCAGCGCAACGCCTGCGTAACCACCGGTATCCGGTTCTTCAATAAACTGACGAAGCGTGATTGCCGTGCGAGGATTGAATTTCTCCTGCTGCGATTCACTTTGCATATAGCTATTTTCGCGACGCAGATAATGTTTCATCCAGACATCGAAGGCGGCTTCAGGGTGCGCTTTTACATCAATGTGCTGGAGCTCATCACGCATCTCCTTGTTGATTCGCGCAATTTGCTCACCGCGCGTCTCCGGGGCTTCGAGAATCGCATTTAACGCTTCTTCACGATAGTAGTAGTAATAGAGATATTCGTTCAGCAGTTGCTTATCGCAAAGCTGTACAAGCTCTGGCGAGAAGTATTGCATGGCGGTTTTGCTATACAGGGCCGGATGAGCCACTAATTTATCAGTAACATCTTCGCCGCGTACCGTGAAATGGGTAAACCACGAAAAATGGTTGAGCCCATAGCATTCGACGCTCAGGTCGTCGCTGGCGCAGTTCAGGATCGCGGGTAATTCGCGAATGAGCTCCGACGGTGCGTCGCAAATACCATAAACCCGGCGCTTAAAACCTGATTTGATAATGGCTTCGGTAACGAGCCCCGAGGGGTTAGTAAAGTTGAACAGAATGGCGTCTTCTGCGGCATGTTTTTCGATAAGCTGGCAATAACCCAAAATGGCCGGAATCGAACGCATAGCCATCGCAAAGCCGCCCACCCCGGTGGTTTCCTGCCCAAGAGTGTGGTGGTTAAGCGCAATGCGTTCGTCACGGACGCGGCTTTCATCACCACCTACACGTAGTGTGGTAATGACGTAATTGGTTTTTTCCAGCGCTGTAACAGGGTCGGTTGTCAGCGTAAATTTAATATCCGGGCGAATTGTGGTAAAAATGTAGCGCGCGATTTCGCCAAATATTGATAGATTTTTTTCTGAGCTGTCCTGGAAGACAACTTCCTGTAAATTAATGCGATGGGCGTTATAGGCCAGTGATTTTGCCAGAAACGCAGAGCGAACGCCGCCCCCGCCTAATACGGTTAATTTCATGTTTATTACTCCCGTTAATGAGTGGTCAGCCAGCTATCCACTTTTGAGCGAATTTGCCCGACTTTGACACCATAAATGACCTGAGCTTCATGTTGATTTCTGACGATACCGTTAGCACCTGTACTTTTTAAAAGGGCATCGTTTACTTTTTCCATATCATGAACCGCTACGCGTAAACGGGTGAAACAGTTATCGACGGAAATAATGTTTTGCCGTCCGCCGAGCCCGATAATAATATCGTCAGTGATATCCTTTTTTTTATCCGCTTTCTGCCGATAATCTTCTTTGCTGTACAGACGTACGCCTTCGTCATCTTCCCGACCGGGTGTTTTAAGATTAAGCTTCACGACCAGCGTACGGAAAATAACGTAGTAAGCGGCAAACTGCCCAATGCCTATAAGCACATAGCCCGGCCAGCGCGTCAGCGAAGCGGGCAGCGGCAAGTTGTAAATCAGAAATTCGATTAAGCCCGAAGCACCCCACGGTCGGACGGTGAATATATCGCAAAGCGCCTGCGAGGCAGCCGTCAGGGTTGCATGAATGAACCACAGCAGCGGCGAGATAAACAAAAAGGTAAATTCGATAGGCTCGGTAATACCGGTCAGAATCGAGGTAATAATCGCGGGAAGCAGAATCGCTTTCGCCAGCGTTTTCTTTTTCGGCGTGGCTGTGTGATAGAACGCCAGCGCCGCGCCGGACAGACCGAACATGGTGGTCATACCTTGCTGCGCGAATCTGAGCGCCTCGTTCATAACGGGGGTGAGATCAGGGTGGCGCATATAGGCAAGGAAGATAGCCTGCGTACCGGAAACGACCTGACCATCCACGCTGATGGTGCCGCCAATTTGTGTCAACTGGAACGGAGACCAGACGAAATGATGCAAACCGGTCGGGATCAGGAATTTTTCAAAGAAACCATAAACAAAGACGCCGGCGATACCAGCATTCTTCATAAATCCGGTTAACGCTGAAATACCGTGGGTCATGAATGGCCAAATCCAGGTGAACGCCATCGCATATAAAATGATGACCGGCGTCATGGCGATAAGCGTCAGTTTTGCGCCGCCATACATGGATAATGCACCCGGTAATTCGATTGCCGAAACTTTATTATGTACCCAGGCAATGGTACAACCCAGAATGATGCCCAGGAATACGCCCATGTCGACGACGACAAAACCTAATATCTGCGTCTGGCCGGTTCCATAATATTCGCCGTTAATTTTCTCGGCAATACTATTTGTATATTCCAACCATGAATGGTTGGCGCCAAGGAACATAATAAAACACATCACGGAAACCAGTGCGACTTCCGTTTTTTTATCGCGGGCTAAACCATAGCTTATTCCCACGCAAAACAAGAGGCCGAGATTACCAAACAGCGGCCAAAAGGTATCGCCGAGGAGTTGACCCAGTTGATGAAGGAAACCCGTTTCCGAAACAATGGTTGGGTTAGTAAGGACAGAGCTTAGGGCAAGGATTAAGCCGATGACAGGCAAAAACAATACTGCGCCAATCATCGCTCTGGAGAATTTTTGCATATTCTCCAGAATACGTTGACGTATTGCAGACATAATTATTCCTTGAAATTATGATTATTAATAAGGGTAATCGGTTTTTATTATTAAAATAGCTTCCAGCAAAAAAGTTATATCAAGCTTAATATTTAAATGAAACCTGTTGCGGGAAATAGGTACAAAGCACCACAAAATGCACACAGGTTTCATTAAGAGAAAAGCCCCGAACGAGGATGCTCGGGGCGTTATGTTACCGGGCGATCTCCCCACCCCGCATCGTCTGCGTCACCTGCTCCTTCGCCATATTCACCGCGCTCAATTGCCCGTTTACCGTTGGTTTGAGCGGCGCGTCGGCCTGCACTGCACCTGTGGCGGTGAGCTGAAGGTTACCGTCGCCGCTGATGGGCAGCGCTGGCCATCCCCAGGCTTGTAGCGTATTAAGCGGCACGCCGCGCGCGTCGAGGCTGACGTTCACCTGCCGTTGCGGCAACTGAGAAACCGTGGCGGTGGCTTTGAGCATGCCTTTCTCGGTATACGCCGCAATTTCGCTGATATTGACCGTCGAGGCGTTTGCCGACAGCGCCAGGCTCGGTCTGTTGACGTCCACGCGATTAAACGTCGCCGCAGCGGCGTTGAGTTGCGCATTTCCGCCCCATACGCCCCACAGGCGATTCTTCACCAGTTGCAGGTTGGTGGCACTGCCTTCCAGCGCCGTGATCTGCCACGGGAAAACCGGGTCGATATCGATAACCAGATTGCGGCTGGCGGTAAATTTCTTCAGGGTCACGCTATTGAGCCACTCCGGCAACGCGTCCATCCATAACTGTTTCCAGTTATTCGGCAACGTGTACTCCAGGCCGACAATCGACGCATCATCCAGCGTCAGCGCCTGCCCGTTGCGCAACCAGAAACCGGACGTTCGCACGGTGCTGCCCTCCCAGCGGGTGGTGAACTGACGCAGGGCGATGCCCTGGTCTGAAAGCTCCCCGTTGAAAATAGGATCCAGCAGATGCA
This sequence comes from Pseudocitrobacter corydidari, assembly GCF_021172065.1. NCBI lineage: Bacteria > Pseudomonadati > Pseudomonadota > Gammaproteobacteria > Enterobacterales > Enterobacteriaceae > Pseudocitrobacter > Pseudocitrobacter corydidari. The sequence goes on from NZ_CP087880.1 coordinate 3,957,003, forward strand.
ACGAGCCATAGATAAACTCGCTGGCGTTAAGGGTGATTCTGCCGTCGGTACTCTGCCAGCCGCCCTGACTTAGGGTCAGGTTGCGCACGTTCATATCAAGGTCGGTCACCGCCCAGTCCGGCCCCTGTAAACGGGCATCCACGACCTCAAGGCGGCCAATTTGCAGCGACGGAACGGTGCTGAGCGGGGCGAAGAAATCGATCAGCGTTTTGTCGCTTTGCAGACGAATATCGTTCAGGCGCAGATTATCCACCACCCAACTTCCATCCGCGTTGCGGCGGGCATTGCCGGCCAGCGAGCCGCGCGCGACCTCCGCGCCAAGGCTGGTGAGCGTCACAATACCGTTATCAATATCCCCTTCAATAACCGCGTTGCTGGTGGGTACGCCATTGAGCGTCAGGGAACCTGCATTCACCTGCAGATGTGTTTTCTTGCCCAGCACGTTGCCCGCTTCCGGCGTCCACGGCGCAATGCTGCCGTTAACCCGTTGCGCACTCAGTTCCCAGCCGGTTTCCGGGCTATTGAAGGCCATATTGTTGAGCTGCAGGCGATCGGCGGCGAAGGGAAGCGGCGCGTTAGATGGCGAGAGATTTAACGTGCCGTCTTGCAGCAGGATGGTGTCAACGTGTAGCGGATCGGTCACCTGGCGGGTGCTCAGGCCGATATCGACAGCTTTAGCGACCAGCGTCGCGGGTTTGCCATCCCGCCCGAAGGTCACATTCCTGAACAAGATATGGGAAGGCGATGAGAAACGGTGATCCATCGCATCGAACGTCACCTGGTAATCGGTGTTCTCAGTAAGCCACTGACTGACTTCGCGCGCCCCCCAGCGGGTTTGCAGCAGGAAGTAGAAGGCGAGAATAACCAGCAGCAGTGCAACGAGGAGCCAAAGAATCAGCTTTCCAATAAATTTCATGATCTTCCATCCTGAGAAGGGCACATAAGGCAGTTATGCACGAATTATGCGCAATGCTCAAGGTAAGAACGGTGAAATTCGGTGTCAGCGTAGGGGGATAGCGCCGGATGACACAATCGCCATCCGGCAAAGCGGATTACTCTTTTTCTGGTGGGAAAACCAGATTCAGCACAATCGCGGTGATACCGCCTGCGGCGATACCGGAGGAGAGCAGGTTTTTCAGCCAGTCTGGTGCGAACTGCAGGATCTGCGGTTGCTGGGAAACGCCCAGGCCGATGGCCAGTGAAAGGGCAATAATCAGGATTGCGCGGCGGTTCAGCGGTTCGCGGGAGACAATACGCACGCCGGACGCGGCGATAGTGCCGAACATCACCAGCGTTGCGCCGCCCAGAACCGGCTCAGGGATGTGCTGCACAAAACCGCTTACCGCCGGGAACAGACCAAGGACAATCAGCATCAACGCCACCACGAAACCGACGTAACGGCTGGCGACGCCGGTCAGCTGAATCACGCCATTGTTCTGGCCGAAGCAGGAGTTCGGGAAGGTGTTGAATACCGCAGAGACAAACGAGTTCAGGCCGTTGGCCAGCACGCCGCCCTTCAGGCGCTTCATGTATACCGGGCCGGAGACCGGTTGCTCAGAGACGTCAGATGTCGCCGTGATATCACCAATCGTTTCCAGTGAGGTGATCATAAACACCAGCATCAGCGGCAGCAGCAGGTTCCAGTCGATGCCCAGACCATAGTATAGCGGGGTTGGGATCATCAGCAGGTCGGTGTTGGTCGGCGCGGTGTTTTCCGGGAGCATGCCCAGGAACCAGGCCATCAGATATCCCGCCGCCATGGCAATCACCAGCGACGCAATGCGAAGGTACGGATTACGCTGGCGGTTAAGCAGGATAATCAGCACCAGCACGATACCCGCCAGCAGCAGATTTTTCGGCGCGCCAAAGGTGTTGTTACTCATTGCCGCATAACCGCCGCCAATGGATGTCAGGCCAACCTGAATCAGCGACAGGCCGATAATCATCACCACCACGCCGGAAACCAGCGGCGTGATAATACGTCGCGCCAGGTGCAGCACGCGTGACAACACCATCTCGGTGCAGCTCGCCAGCATCAGCGTACCAAACAGCGCCGCCATCATGGTCGGCACATCGGCACCGCCGGTTTTCAGTGCGGTACCGCCCATAATCAGCGGCGCAACGAAGTTGAAGCTGGTGCCCTGAATCGACAGCAGACCAGAACCCACCGGGCCCCAGGCTTTAATCTGGATGATGGACGCCACACCGGAAGCGAACAGCGACATGCTGATGATGTGCTGAGTATCGGCCGCCGGCAGCCCCAGCGCCTGACAAATCAGCAGGGCTGGCGTGATCACCGCGACAAACATCGCCAGCAGGTGTTGCAGTGCGGCAAAAAGGGTTTGTGGCAGCGGCGGGCGGTCTTCTAAGCGGTAAATCAATTCGCTGTTTTGAGTGTGCGCAACCGGTTGCGCATTTTCTGACTCAAGGGTGTTGGCGGACATCAGGGACGATCTCGTGGTGGAAAAGTGGCGATTTTATCGGACTGGCGAGTAAAAGCAAACGGTTGCTTTGTGATGGCGTTAAAAAATTACCGGACCTTATTTTTTATCAATTATTCATTGCATAAATGGTTTATCAGCGTGATTAACCTTTTTCTGTCATTTTTGCGCATTTATTGATTACAATCTGCTCCCTGATCTTACGATGAGATCTCAACGACACAGGAAATACGTCGCGTATGAATGAATCATGCGTCTGGTAAGGAGCTTTAAATATGTTTCATCTCGATACGTTATCTACGCTGGTCGCGGCGACAATGGTGCTGCTGTTAGGGCGCAAACTGGTTCACTCCGTTCCCTTCTTTAAAAAATACACTATTCCTGAACCGGTCGCCGGTGGGCTGCTGGTGGCGCTGGCGTTGCTGGTGCTGAAAAAAAGCATGGGCTGGGAAATCGACTTCGATATGAGTCTGAAAGATCCGCTGATGCTGGCCTTCTTCGCCACGATTGGCCTGAACGCCAATCTCGCCAGCCTTCGTGCGGGCGGTAAAGTATTAGGCACCTTTCTGATTGTGGTGGTGGGGCTGCTGCTGATGCAGAACGCCATCGGTATTGGCATGGCGAAAATGCTGGGGCTGGACCCGTTGATGGGCCTGCTGGCAGGCTCGATTACGCTCTCTGGCGGCCATGGTACCGGGGCGGCGTGGGGCAAACTGTTTACCGAACGCTACGGTTTTACCAGCGCAACGGAAGTCGCGATGGCTTGCGCAACGTTTGGCCTGGTGCTGGGCGGGCTGATTGGCGGGCCAGTGGCGCGTTATCTGGTTAAACACTCTTCCTCGCCGGACGGTACGCCGGAGGATCAGGAAGTGCCGACGGCGTTTGAAAAGCCGGACGTTGGGCGCGTTATCACCTCGCTGGTGTTGATTGAAAGCATCGCACTGATTGCGATTTGTCTGACGGTCGGGCGAGTGGTTGCGCAACTGCTGACCGGCACCATGTTTGAATTGCCAACCTTTGTATGCGTGCTGTTTATTGGCGTAATCCTGAGTAATGGCCTGGCGCTGGTGGGCTTTTATCGCGTCTTTGAACGCGCGGTGTCGGTGCTTGGCAACGTTAGCCTGTCGTTATTCCTGGCGATGGCCTTGATGAGCCTGAAACTGTGGGAGCTGGCGTCTTTGGCGCTACCGATGCTGGCGATTCTGGGCGTGCAGACGCTGGCGATGGCGCTGTACGCCATTTTCGTCACCTACCGGATGATGGGCAAAAACTACGACGCGGCGGTGCTGGCGGCGGGTCACTGCGGCTTTGGCCTGGGTGCGACGCCAACGGCGATTGCCAATATGCAGGCGATTACCGAACGTTTCGGCCCGTCGCATACGGCGTTTCTGGTGGTGCCGATGGTGGGGGCGTTCTTCCTCGATATCGTCAATGCGCTGGTGATTAAGCTCTATTTGATGTTGCCGATGTTTGGCTGAGAAATGTGGCGGGGGCGCTTCGCTTGCCCGCCCTACAAAGAATTGCGATCAATGTAGGGCGGGCAAGCGAAGCGCCCCCGCCAAAGTTTTTTACTCTCCGTGATCTTCCCACGCCAGCGCGCGTTTCACCGCTTTTTTCCAGCCGCTGTAACGATAATTACGCTCGGTCGTTTCGATTCCCGGGCGGAATTCACGCTCAATCACCGCTTTCTCCTGCAATTCATCCAGATTTTGCCAGAAGCCTACCGCCAGGCCCGCGAGATACGCAGCACCTAACGCAGTGACTTCACGCACTTCCGGGCGCTCTACGCGGGTACCCAGAATGTCTGACTGGAACTGCATCAGGAAATTATTGGCAACCGCGCCGCCGTCTACGCGCAGGGCGTGCAGACGAATGCCGGAGTCAGCCTGCATCGCTTCCAGCACGTCGCGCGTTTGATAAGCAATGGATTCCAGCGTGGCGCGAATAATGTGGTTCGAGTTGACGCCGCGCGTCAGGCCGAAAATCGCGCCGCGCGCATACGGGTCCCAGTATGGCGCGCCGAGGCCAGTAAACGCCGGAACCACATACACCCCGTTGGTATCTTTCACTTTGGTGGCGAAATATTCGGAGTCGAATGCGTCGCTGATGAGTTTCATTTCATCGCGCAGCCACTGAATAGAGGCGCCAGCCATAAACACCGCGCCTTCCAGCGCATAGTTCACTTCGCCGCGCGGGCCGCAGGCGATGGTGGTCAGCAGTCCATGCTCAGACTTCACCGCTTTTTCGCCGGTGTTCATCAGCATAAAGCAGCCGGTACCATAGGTATTTTTCGCCATTCCTTCCTTCACGCATAGCTGGCCGAACAGCGCCGCCTGCTGATCGCCGGCGATCCCGGCGATCGGAATACGCGTGCCGCCTTTCCCGCCGATGTTGGTCTGACCATACACCTCAGAGGATTTGCGTACTTCTGGCAGCATGGCGCGCGGGATGTCGAGCGCTTCGAGCATTTTGTCATCCCAGTCCAGCTCGTTGATGTTGAACAGCATGGTACGTGAGGCGTTGGTGTAGTCGGTGACGTGCACGCGCCCCTGGGTCATTTTCCAGATAAGCCAGGTGTCGACGGTACCGAACAGCAGTTCGCCGCGCTTCGCGCGTTCGCGGGAGCCCTCAACGTGGTCGAGGATCCATTTCACTTTGGTGCCGGAGAAGTAAGGGTCTACCACCAGACCGGTGGCTTTGCGCACGTACTCTTCCATGCCGTCGCGTTTCAACTGCTCGCAGATGTCGGCGGTACGGCGGCACTGCCAGACAATCGCGTTATAAATCGGTTTCCCGGTTTCGCGTTCCCACACCACGGTGGTTTCGCGCTGGTTGGTGATACCAATTGCGGCAATCTGATCGGAATTGATATCGGCTTTTGCCAGCACTTCGACCAGCGTGGAGCTCTGGGTCGCCCAGATTTCCATCGGATCGTGCTCAACCCAGCCTGGCTTAGGATAAATTTGTTCAAACTCGCGCTGTGAAACACTGATGATATTGGCGTCGTGATCCATCACAACGGCGCGGGAACTGGTGGTGCCCTGGTCGAGCGCAACGATATATTTTTTGTCAGTCATAATGCGTGTTCCATAGTCAGATTACAGCGAAGCATTGTGTTGAGCGCTACCGGAGGTGGTTTCTTTCTCTTCAACCACACAGGTATCACACGGCAAATGGCGGCCAATCAGTTTGCGATAGCTGAATGCACCCAGCGCCGCGCCCACCACGGGTGCGAACATCGGCACCACGAAATAAGGAATATCTTTGCCGCCGGTGAAGGCGACGTCGCCCCAGCCCGCCAGCCAGGCGAAGGTTTTTGGTCCGATATCACGCGCCGGGTTCATCGCAAAGCCGGTCAGCGGCCCCATGGAGGCACCAATAACCGCGATTAACAGGCCAATCAGCAGCGGTGCCAGCGGCCCGCGTGGAATGCCGTTGCCATCGTCGCCCAGCGCCATAATCACGCCCATCAGGATAGCGGTTATCACCATTTCTACCGCGAAGGCCTGCACAAAATTGATATGTGGGTTCGGGTAAGTGGAGAATATTCCAGCAAGATCAAGACTTTCTACGCTACCGCGCACCATATGATGGGTTAATTCATAGTCGTAGAAAAGGTTGTAGTAAAGCCCGTAAACCAACGCCGCTGCGCAAAACGCACCGGCAAACTGAGAAAGAATGAAAGGGACCACTTTACGGCGTTCGAAACAGGCGAACAGCCACAGCGCAACGGTGACCGCCGGGTTAAGATGTGCGCCGGAAACCCCTGCGGTCAGGTAGATGGCCATCGCCACGCCCAGACCCCAGATGATGCTGATTTCCCACTGGCCAAAGCTGGCCCCCGCGACTTTTAATGCCGCAACACATCCAACGCCGAAAAAGATCAACAGCCCGGTACCAAGAAACTCTGCAATGCACTGGCCTTTTAGGGTTGAAGTTTGGCTCATAATCGGTTCCTGAAGACAGTTTGCTAGTTATTGTGTCGTGGTGGTCGAAGACACCCACGCTGCCATGTAGGCATAGTGTTAATTTATCGTTAACGAACATAAACGAGAAATATCGAAATCAAAATGTGTGTACTGCGTCATAAAATGAGCGATTTCGCGCCACATTGTGTGTCTTTACGGAACTAAAAAAAGAGAGCTGAATCATTTCATTCACCTCTGGTGTTAACAAATAAGGGGTAAATGCGCCGAAAGCTCCAGGTCTAGACTGAAAATTGTTGCAAACCGCAATCTACGTGCCCTGGCGCTGGACAGGGGGAGCGGGGCTCCATACAATCGAAGGTCAGAAGTGCGCTTATTTTCGTTAAGGCGTCGCCGGGTTCCCGGGACGATATCAACGCCTTGCAAGATCAGGAGAGGTATGACGATGTCATTAGAAGTATTTGAGAAACTGGAAGCAAAAGTTCAGCAGGCGATTGATACCATCACCCTGTTGCAGATGGAAATCGAAGAACTGAAAGAGAAGAACAACGCGCTGGCGCAGGACGTTCAGTCTGCACAGCACAGCCGTGAAGAGCTGGAACGCGAAAACAACCAGCTGAAAGAACAGCAGAGCGGCTGGCAGGATCGCCTGCAGGCACTGCTGGGCCGTATGGAAGAAGTCTAATCTTCCTCTGAGTTTGCTGCCTTCATCGGGCGTTATGCCAGGAAGGCAGCGACTTCTCTTTATGTTATTTCCCCGCTGTATATTTCAAAATCACATAATCAATCTTTTTTTATTCTTTAATGTTCGATTTGCTTTCTGGCACGCTAGCCTCATCAACGACACAACATAAGAGAGCGGGCGATGAACAAGTGGGGCGTGGGTTTAACTCTTTTGCTGGCTTCCACCAGCGTACTGGCTAAGGATATTCAATTACTTAACGTTTCTTACGATCCGACGCGCGAACTGTACGATCAGTACAATAAAGCGTTCAGCGCGCACTGGAAAAAAGAGACGGGTGATAACGTGGTGATTCGTCAGTCGCACGGCGGCTCCGGTAAGCAGGCGACATCGGTTATTAATGGTATCGAAGCCGACGTAGTGACGCTGGCGTTGGCTTATGATGTTGACGCGATTGCTGAGCGTGGCCGCATCGATAAAAACTGGATTAAACGCCTGCCGGATAACTCCGCGCCGTACACCTCCACCATCGTCTTCCTGGTGCGTAAAGGCAACCCAAAACAGATTCATGACTGGAACGACCTCGTGAAACCGGGCGTGTCTGTCATCACTCCGAACCCGAAAAGCTCCGGCGGCGCTCGCTGGAACTACCTTGCAGCATGGGGCTACGCACTGCACCACAATAATGGCGACCAGGCCAAAGCGCAGGAATTCGTCAAATCACTGTTTAAAAACGTTGAAGTGCTCGATTCCGGCGCACGCGGTGCAACCAATACCTTCGTTGAACGCGGCATTGGCGATGTGCTGATTGCGTGGGAGAACGAAGCGCTGCTGGCTACTCACGAACTGGATAAAGACAAATTCGAAATCGTTACCCCGAGCGAGTCGATTCTGGCTGAGCCGACCGTTTCTGTGGTCGACAAAGTGGTTGATAAAAAAGGCACTAAAGAAGTCGCAGAAGCCTATCTGAAGTACCTGTACTCGCCAGAAGGCCAGGAGATTGCGGCGAAAAACTTCTATCGCCCGCGTGACCCGGAAGTGGCGAAGAAATATGAAAGCGCGTTCCCGAAACTGAAACTGTTCACTATCGACGAAGAGTTTGGCGGTTGGGCGAAAGCGCAACAGACGCACTTCTCTAACGGCGGTACCTTCGATCAGATTAGCAAGCGTTAATCACGGTTAGCGCGAGATGGCCCGGTAATCATACCGGGCTTTTTTATTTGTCACGATTATGCGGTACCCTTGCCAGTCATCGAATTACAGGGAACGCACAATGAAAAAAGCTGGCTATCTTATTCTGGCGATAATCGTCATTGCTCTCGCGGCGGGCGCAGGCTACTGGAAGTGGGCCGGAAACCCGAACGCGCTGCGCACCATCGTCTTCGAACAGTGCCTTCCTGGTCAGCTCCAACACCAGAATCCCGCGCCGTGTGCGGATGTGAAACCGGATGCCGGATACGTGGTATTCAAGGACCGCAACGGCCCGCTGCAATATCTTCTGATGCCCACTTACCGTATCAACGGTACTGAAAGCCCGATGCTGCTGGAGCCTTATACGCCGAATTTCTTCTGGCTGGCCTGGCAGGCGCGCAGTTTTATGAGCCAGAAATATGGCAAAGAGATCCCGGATAGCGCCGTGTCGCTGGCGATCAATTCACGCACCGGGCGTACGCAAAATCACTTCCACATTCACATCTCTTGTCTTCGCACGGACGTGCGTCATCAACTGGATACGAATATGGCGAAAATCAGCACCCGCTGGTTGCCGCTGCCGGGTGGCCTGCGAGGGAATGAGTATCTGGCGCGCCGTGTCACCGAAAGCGAAATGGTGAAAAGCAGCCCGTTTATGATGCTGGCGGAAGAGGTGCCCGACGCGCGCGACCACATGGGAAGCTACGCGCTGGCGATGGTTCGCTTAAGCGATGAAAGCTTTGTCCTGCTGGCGACGCAGCGTAATTTACTGGCGCTGAATCGCGCGTCAGCCGAGGAAATTCAGGATCATCAATGTGATATTCTGAAGTAACCCTACCCGTTCTGGCGTTTACCTGACGTGCCTGCCGTCGTATTCTTGCTGAAAAAAACGACAGGAGTCAGGTATGTCGCTCTGGTTTTCACATCCTCTGTTCCTTCCATCGCTGGTTGTTGGCATCACCATCATCCTCTGGGCGACTTCGCTGTTGCCTGAATTTATCACCGCGCTTTTATTCTTTACCGTCGCGATGGCGGCGAAAATCGCCCCGCCGGAGGTCATTTTCGGCGGCTTTGCCTCATCGGCCTTCTGGCTGGTGTTCAGCGGTTTTGTGCTCGGCGTGGCGATCCGCAAAACGGGGCTTGCCGACCGGGCGGCGAGGGCGCTGTCGGCAAGGCTGACTGATTCGTGGCTGCGCATGGTGGCGAGCGTGGTGTTGCTGAGTTATGCGTTGGCGTTTGTGATGCCCTCCAATATGGGGCGAATCGCGCTGCTGATGCCGATTGTCGCGGCGATGGCGTCTCGCGCTGGCATTAAAGAGGGCACCCGCCCGTGGTACGGGCTGGCGTTGGCGGTTGGTTTCGGTACGTTCCAGCTTTCCGCTACCATTCTGCCCGCCAACGTACCCAACCTGGTGATGAGCGGCGCGGCGGAAGGCGCATGGGGCATCCACCTGAACTATCTGCCCTATCTGTTGCTGCACACGCCGGTGCTCGGCTGGTTGAAAGGCGCGCTGCTTATCGGGCTGATTTGCTGGCTCTTCCCCGGCAAACCACAGCCACCAAAAGCCGTAGAGGCGGCGCCGCCCATGAGCGGGGCAGAGAAGCGCCTGGCCTGGCTGCTGGCGATCGTGCTAACCCTGTGGGTGACGGAGAGCTGGCACGGCATCGGCCCGGCGTGGACGGGCCTGGCGGCGGCGTGCGTGACGCTGCTACCGCGCGTCGGGTTTATCAGCGGCGAGGAGTTCTCGGCGGGCGTGAACATTCGCACCTGTATTTACGTCGCCGGGATTCTGGGGCTGGCGATTACCGTCACCCAGACGGGCATTGGTGATGCGGTAGGCGAGGCGCTGCTGCGCGTGATGCCGCTCGACCCGGAACGCCCGTTCACCAGTTTTGTCGCCCTGACGGGGATCACGACCGCGCTCAACTTCATTATGACCGCCAACGGCGTGCCGGCGCTCTACACCACCTTTGCGCAAAGTTTTGCTGAGGCGACAAATTTCCCGCTGTTGAGCGTGATTATGATTCAGGTGCTGGGGTATTCCACGCCGCTTCTGCCGTATCAAGCGTCGCCGATTGTGGTGGCGATGGCGTTAGGGAAAGTGCCTGCAAGGGCGGGGATGATGCTGTGTCTGGCGCTGGCGGCGGCGAGTTATCTGCTTCTATTGCCGCTGGATTATCTTTGGTATCAGGTGTTAGGGAAGTTGTAAGTATTTGCCGGATGCGCTGCGCTTATCCGGCCTACATCGTCAGGACTGTAGGCCGGATAAGGCGAAGCCGCCATCCGGCGCGTAAACAGGATTAAGCCTGTTTAGCCGCTTCTGCTGCTTTAACGATCACCGCGAAAGCGTCTGCTTTCAGGGATGCGCCGCCAACCAGCGCGCCGTCGATGTCCGGCTGGGTGAACAGCTCGGCTGCGTTGCTCGCGTTAACGGAACCGCCGTACTGGATGATAACCTGTTCAGCGATTTTCGCGTCAGCTTTAGCAATGTGGTCACGGATAAATTTGTGAACCGCCTGAGCCTGAGCTGGGGTCGCAGATTTGCCAGTACCGATTGCCCATACTGGTTCGTAAGCGATAACCACGCCTTCGAATGCCGCTGCGCCCTGAGTTTTCAGGACTGCGTCGATCTGACGTGCGCACACTTCTTCAGTTTTGCCCGCTTCGTTTTCTGCTTCGGTTTCACCGATACACAGAACCGGAGTCAGACCCTGTTCTTTCAGCACGGCGAATTTTTTCGCGATCAGTTCGTCAGACTCTTTGTGGTAAGTACGACGCTCAGAGTGACCGATAATGATGTACTGTGCGCCAAGGTCTTTCAGCATGGCAGCAGACGTTTCACCGGTGAACGCGCCAGACAGGTTCAGGTCAACGTTCTGCGCGCCCAGCATGATGTGGCTGCCTTCAGCTTCACGCTTCGCCATATCGATGTACAGTTCCGGCGGCGCGATCGCTACGCCACAACCCGCAACACCTGCCAGTTCTTTACGCAGGTTAGAAAGCAGTTCGTGAACCATGTGGCGGCTGCCGTTCAGTTTCCAGTTACCCATCACTAATGGATGTCGCATTTTAATTCTCCACGCTTGTTAGCGAATTAAGGAATATGGCCGCCCGAGTGGGCGGCATGGTCTGTGAATCAGTATAGAGAGTGTTCATCCTGAAGGCTTTGCTTTTTATCATTTATTCGCCTCCTTCAAGATTTTCAGATAGCGCCAGCTTAATCGGTTCAACAGCGAAGGTCAGCCCTTTTTCGCCATTATCTGCGACAACATAACGAATCGCGCCTTCGCTGGTGGTGAAGTAATGCTTCCCTTTGCCTTGTGCCAGTAACTTTTGCAGTTTCTGCTGGCTCTGCGCTTTGGTGAGCGTCGGGGTAAACAGACGCAACACCGCCGTCATGTATTCCAGCGCTTTGGCTTTCGCCGACTTTTGTTCCGGGCCGGGAATAGGCAGCCAGGTTATCTGCATCGACTTGATTTTCAGCGTTCCGCGTTCGAGCGCGGTGGACGCATACAGATTTTCGTTAATTTTACTCGCCGCGCGCGTCAGGTTGAGCTTATCGCGGCTGGAAGAAATCGAACGAAACTCACTGAGGGGCAGCGACGGGTTATCAATATTAAACCGCTCGCGGAACTGACTGATGGAGAGATCGAACGTGGGCGCGCCGGAAAGCAAATAGGGCGCGGTGGTATCCGGAGACTCAACGGCAAACGCGAAGCGGCCAGCGCTCAGGGCGATAACGCCTGCAAGACACACAGAGATCCACTTCTTCATGTTGGTCGTCCTCATATTCTCCAGCAGACGATTAAAACGGGAACGGCCTCGCTTGTCAAAAAGAGAGGGTTTCAGGGTACACTACGCCGCATGATGAGAATAAGGAATCAGACATGACCCTACAGCAATGGTTGTTTTCAATTAAGGGCCGCATTGGTCGCCGTGATTTCTGGATCTGGATGGGGATCTGGCTGCTGGCGATGGTGATTCTGTTTACGCTGGCTGGCGGCGAGATGCTCAGCATTCAGACCGCGGCGTTTATCCTGGTTTGCCTGCTGTGGCCAACGGCGGCGGTCACGGTGAAGCGTCTGCACGATCGCGGTAAATCCGGCATCTGGGCCCTGCTGATGGTGCTGGCGTGGATGCTGTTGGCCGGTAACTGGGCGATGCTGCCGGGCGTCTGGCAGTGGGGCGTGGGGCGATTCATTCCGACGCTGATTATCGTGATGATGCTGATTGACCTGGGCGCGTTTGTCGGCACCCAGGGGGAAAACAAGTACGGTAAAGATACGCAGGACGTAAAATACCGCTGATTACCAGTAATGTTCCGCCGTCATGTGGCCTGGGCGGCGGCGCAGATGTTTGGTCATCTGGCGGGTATCTTTCAGCAACTGCTGGGTATCGCGCACCATCTGCGGGTTTCCGCATAACATCACGTGGCTGGTTTCGGCGTTCATCGGCAGGCCAACCGCCTCTTCCAGCGCACCGCTTTCAATCAATGCGGGCACGCGTCCGGTCAGGGAATCCGCCACCGTTTCGCGACTGACCACGGTTTTTATGCGCAACTTTCCTTCGTAGCGTTTCTCAAGCTCCTGCATCAACGGCAGATAACTTAAGTCGGCGGCAAAGCGCGCGGCGTGAACCAGCACGATATTTTTAAAGCGCTCTAAATCTTTCCCTTCCTGCAAAATCGACAGATACGGGCCAATCGCCGTGCCGGTTGCCAGCATCCACAGGGTTTCGCAGTCTGGCACTTCATCCAGCACAAAGAAGCCTGCCGCTTCACTGACAATCTGTACATCATCACCCGGCTTCAGCGCGGCGAGGCGCGGGCTCAATTTTCCCTCTGGTACGGTGACCAGATAGAACTCAAGATCGGGATTGCTGGGGGCGTTAACGTAGGAGTAGGCGCGCTGCACGCGCTCGCCGTCGACATCCAGACCCAATTTGGCAAACTGCCCGGCGGTGAAGGGATTAACGGGGGCGTGAACGGTGAGGCTAAACAGTGCATCGGTCCAGAAATGCACCTTTGTGACTTTACCTGTTACCCAATCGGCCATGATCGTCTCCTCTGCGCGTTATTATCCTATCTTCGCTGTGTCGGGAGAAGATTTCCAGCCCCGCGGGGCCGGAAAGCTCAATTGAACAAATGATTTACAGGATGTGATTCTGGATCTCAGGGTCTTTGCGATCGAGATAATGAATCGACTGAATGCGGCGAATAGTGCGTGATTTTCCGCGGATCAGCAGCGTCTCGGTGGTGGCGATATTGCCTTTGCGGCTGATACCGTCCAACAGGTCGCCTTTGGTGATACCGGTGGCAGAGAAAATAACGTTGTCGCTGCGTGCCATATCGTCCAGCGTCAGCACTTTCCCGGCTTCGATACCCATTTCGTGGCAACGACGCAGTTCGTCTTCGCCAATACGGCGGTTCTCATCGCTGTCGCCTTTCACGTGATGACGCGCCAGCAGGCGGCCATGCATATCGCCATCCAGCGCGCGGATCACCGCCGCAGAGACCACGCCTTCCGGCGCGCCGCCGATACCGTAAAGCACATCAACTTCGCTGTCCGGCATGCAGGTCAGAATGGACGCCGCGACATCACCATCAGGAATGGCAAACACGCGCACGCCCAGTTTCTGCAACTCGGCAATCACCGTATCGTGGCGCGGTTTTGCCAGAATGGTAACCGTCAGCTCTTCAAATGGTTTATTCAGCGCGCTTGCGATATTGCGCAGGTTTTCTTCCAGCGGCTTGTTGAGGTCGATAACGCCTTTCGCGCCCGGCCCGACAATCAGCTTCTCCATGTACATATCCGGCGCGTTCAGGAAGCAGCCTTTATCGCCCACTGCCAGCACCGCCAGCGCATTTGCCTGGCCCATCGCGGTCATGCGGGTGCCTTCAATCGGATCGACAGCAATATCTACCGCATCGCCTTTGCCGGTGCCGACGTTTTCGCCAATGTAGAGCATTGGCGCTTCATCGATTTCGCCCTCGCCAATGACGATAGTGCCATCAATGTTGACCTTGTTGAGCATGATGCGCATCGCGTTTACCGCCGCGCCGTCAGCGACATTTTTATCGCCCCGGCCCAGCCATTTGTAACCTGCCAGCGCCGCCGCTTCCGTGACGCGCGAAAATTCGATAGCCAGTTCTCGTCTCATAGCAAACTCGTTTCAGAAGAAAAATTGCGCGAAGTTTAGCACAGCGGCACCAGACAGCCCTATTAATGACGGGTGTATCCTGTGTGGAAAAATCAGGGAGGCTTTATGAAACGGGGAAAAGTGCTGGAGCCAACGCTGCGTGAACGATGCCGGGCCATCTTTCTGAATGAGCCACCGGTGCAGTACGTCTGGGAGCCAGAGTTTGATTACGATACGGAATCGTTGCGTAAGCTGGCAAAGACGCCGTGGCAGCAGATTACGGGGCATCAACTAGGCTGCTATTACGTATTAAATCTGGTTTATCACGAACCGATGCAGCCAGAGCTGTTTCGCTATCTCTTTCCCCTGTGTCTTGCCGAGTGGCATGAAGCGCTGCTGTATGACGGCTACGGTGATTATTTTGAAGAGTCGTTATTGAAAGCGCTGCGACGGCCTTATCTGTGGCAGGAGATGATGGATAGTCAACAGCGCCAAAACGTTCGTCACTTTTTAATTGAGACGATGCTGGTGCAGATGGATAACGGACGCAGCTTTGACAGGCATCCCTGCGGATGGCTAACCACTTTCAATGGCCTTGGCGGCGCGGCTACGGTGATACGCGCTATCTGGACGCAGTGGTGGGCGCTGGAAACACCGGGCAGAGCCATTTGTGCGCTTCAGTACGCCGCTTATCTGATCTACCCGCAAGGTGATAATCCGCTTTGGCCGGATGAGCCGCGCTTGTGGTATCACCCGTTAAGCGATGAGCATGCGTGGACCGCGGAAAATCACGCGTTTTTACGCGGAGTGTTAACTACCGATGTTTTACTGGCGGGTGTTCAGGCCGCCGCCGAAAGATTGCGTGGCGAACCGGAAGGCGCAATGGCGGCGCGTATCGCGAGCGATGCGCTGAATGCCCACGATATCATCACCATTCAAATTGAAGACTTGCTGCTGGATTTGTCGCGTGACGAGTCGGGTCACGCGTTGGAATAACGTTCCGTTTCCGGCATCCAGCGCTCAATCAGCGCGGTGGCCTGCTGCGGATAACGTTCATGAACGTGGCGAGCGATGCGCTGAACTTCGGGGATCATTGCCTGATCGCGCAGTAAGTCCGCCACTTTGAATTCGGCATTGCCCGTCTGACGCGTGCCGAGCAGCTCGCCAGGACCGCGAATCTCGAGATCTTTTTGCGCAATCACAAAACCGTCGTTGCTGTCGCGCAGCACCTGCAGGCGCATTTGCGCAGTTTTCGACAGCGGCGATTTGTAGAGCAGCACACAGTGCGAGGCCACCGCGCCACGGCCCACGCGGCCACGCAGCTGGTGGAGTTGCGCAAGGCCCAGTCGCTCCGGGTTTTCGATAATCATCAGGCTGGCGTTCGGCACATCGACGCCCACTTCAATTACCGTGGTGGCAATCAGCAGATGCAGCTCGCCTTGCTTGAAAGATTGCATTACCGCCTGCTTTTCGGCAGGTTTCATACGCCCGTGAACGAGGCCGACGTTCAGTTCCGGCAGCGCCAGCTTTAACTCTTCCCACGTGGCTTCTGCCGCCTGCGCTTCCAGCAGCTCCGACTCTTCAATCAGCGTACAGACCCAGTAAGCCTGACGTCCCTCTTCGGTGCAGGCGTGACGTACGCGATTGATGATGTCGCTGCGGCGCGTGTCCGGGATCGCGACGGTGGTGACTGGCGTACGGCCTGGCGGCAGTTCGTCAATAACCGAAGTATCGAGATCGGCATAGGCGGTCATCGCCAGCGTTCGCGGAATCGGCGTCGCGGTCATAATCAACTGATGCGGATGAAAACCCTGCTGCTGGCCCTTCTCCCACAGCGCCAGACGCTGGTGGACGCCAAAGCGGTGCTGTTCATCGATAATCACCAGCGCGAGACCGTTAAACTGCACCTGTTCCTGGAAAATGGCATGAGTGCCGACAATCATCTGCACCTGGCCGCTGGCGATGGCTTCCTGCTGCGCCAGCCGCGCTTTCCCTTTTTGCTTCCCGGCGAGCCAGCCCACTTCGATACCGAGCGGCTCAAACCAGGTGCGGAAGTTATTGGCGTGTTGTTCGGCGAGCAGTTCGGTGGGTGCCATCAACGCCACCTGCTTGCCGTGGGCAATCGCCCTTAATGCTGCCAGCGCGGCAACCAGCGTTTTACCGGAACCCACATCGCCCTGAACCAGACGCATCATCGGCACGTCGAGCGCCATATCGCGTTCAATTTCGGCCACCACGCGGGTTTGCGCGCCAGTGGGTTTGAACGGCAGCGAATCGAGAAAACGGTTTTTAAGCTCGCCCTGTTCATTCAGCGGCAGGGCGTGATAGCGCTGAGCCCCGGCGCGGAGCGCCAGCATGCTCAGGTTATGGGCAAGTAACTCTTCCAGAATTAAGCGCCGCTGGGCCGGATGCTTGCCGGTTTCCAGGTCGCTGAGTTGTAGCGATGGCGGTGGGCGGTGCAGGGTGCGCAGCGCTTCCGGCAGGCTCATCATGCCGGAGGCTAATTCTGGCGGCAGCAGTTCGGCGATGGCGCAGGTATCGAGGAGATCCAACGCCTGGTCGGTCAGCTTGCGCAGCGTCGCCTGCTTGATGCCTTCGGTGGTCGGATAAACCGGCGTGAGCGTCTCCTGCAATTCAGGCGTGCTCAAATCGCCCTGTACGCGGTATTCCGGGTGGATCATCTCCGCGCCAAATTTGCCGCGCTTCGCTTCACCGTAGGCCAGCACGCGACGCCCGGTCGCAAGGCTGTTTTTCATCGCCGCGTTGAAGTTGAAAAAGCGCATGGTGAGGATGCCCGTGCCGTCGCTAATCTGGCAGGTCATCATTCGGCGGCCACCGAAGGTAATGTTGGAATTGAGTACTTCGCCTTCTACCGTGGCATAAATACCCGGCAACAGTTCGCCGATAGGGTAGAGGTGTGTGCGGTCTTCGTAGCGTAGCGGCAGATGAAGCAGCAAGTCCTGCACCGTATGCAGGCCAATTTTGGCGAGCTTCTGGCTTTGCGCTGCGCCAACGCCCGTTAGCGAACTGAGCGGAACAGCATCTAACAGGCGACTTTGCATGGGTTACCTCGTGGCCTGCATGGTGGCCCACCAGGTCGCGTCGGCTTCAATCTCGCCGCGATCGTTGACGTGCGGGTAGGGAAGGCCTTTGCGCCTGGCGACGTTTGCCAGCACCGGATAACCGCCTTCAAACAGCAGGCGCTGTTGTTCGTCGTCCGGCAGCATACTGTTTTCACGCTGATACATACCGGCGTTCTGCCGCTGGCGCTGCGCTTCATACAGAATCAGCGCCGAGGCCACGGAGACGTTGAGCGACTGCACCATGCCGATCATCGGAATAATGATGTCCTGGTCTGCGAGTGCTAACGCTTCCTGAGTGATGCCGGTTTTCTCCTGACCCATTAAAATACAGGTCGGGCGCGTATAATCGATTTCGCGAAAATCGACTGCTTTATCAGAGAGATTGGTCGCCAGCACCTGCATACCGCGCCCTTTCAGATGCGAAACCGCCTCGCCAATTGTCGGATGCGTTTTAACCGAAACCCAGCTGTTGCTGCCCGCCGCCGTTGAAGCCATGGTGCGCATACGGCTGCCCGGCCAGACGGCGTGAACTTCATGTACGCCCACCGCGTCAGCGGTGCGCACAATCGCTGAAACGTTATGAGGTTTGTGGACCTGCTCCATGCAGACGGTCAGGTCAGGCTGTCGCCTGGCGAGCATCTCGCGGATACGCGCATAACGTTTAGAATTCATAAAACTAGTTTCGGTTACGTGTGACTTTAATGACGTCCGGCATTACGCGGATTTTGCGCATGATATTCGCCAGATGCACGCGGTCGCGCGCCGTCAGGCGGATAAAGGCGCTGTAAACGCGGCCATCTTTCTCTTCAGTATTCAGGCTCTGAATATTGGACGTCGCTGTATTGATTGCCGCCGTCAGGTTGGCCAGCGCCCCCTGATGGTTGAACATATCCACCTTAATCTCGGTGATAAATTCTTGCTCAGTCTCTTTATCCCACTCCACCGCCATGAACTTCTCTGGCTCTTTCTGGTAGCCACGAATGTTACGGCAGGATTCATGGTGGATAACCAGGCCTTTGCCTGGGCTGACGTGAGCGATAATTGGGTCGCCAGGGATTGGACGGCAGCATTTTGCGAAGGTGATCAGCACGCCATCTGCGCCTTTGATAGGCAGATGCGCATGGCCGGAAGCACCCGGTGCGGAAGGTGTGGCTTCGCCTTGTTGCAGGTTTTTCGCCACCACCACGCTCATGGCGTTGCCGAGGCCGATTTCAGCCAGCAGATCGTCAAGCGAGGTGAGTTTCATGCGCTCAAGTTCGCGCTGGATATGCTCTGGCGGAATCTCCGCGAGCTTACGGCTGCCACCCAACGCATGGTTGAGCAGGCGACGTCCCAGGCTAACGGAATCATCACGCTTGAGGTTTTTCAGCAACTGACGAATTTTGGCGCGTGCTTTCGAGCTGACGACAAAGTTCAGCCAGGCGGCATTCGGGCGAGCGCCCGGCGCGGTAATGATTTCAACGGTCTGGCCGCTGGAGAGCGGCTGCGACAGCGGGTAAGGCTGACGGTCGACGCGTGCGCCCACGCAGGCATGACCGATATCGGTATGCACCGCATAAGCGAAGTCGACGGGCGTTGCACCGGCAGGCAGTTCGACAATGCGCCCTTCCGGTGTGAAAACGTAAATCTCATCCGGGAAGAGATCGGATTTAACGCTCTCGATAAATTCAAACGAGCTACCGGCGCTCTGTTGCAGCTCCAGCAGGCTCTGCATCCAGCGCTGAGCGCGGATTTGCGCGGTGGTGCTGGTTTCGCCGTGCTCTTTATAAGCCCAGTGAGCGGCAACACCCATCTCTGCCATCTGGTCCATATCTTCGGTGCGGATCTGGACCTCAACCGGCACGCCGTGCGGGCCAATCATCGAGGTGTGCAAAGATTGATAGCCGTTCGCTTTCGGAATGGCGATATAGTCTTTCACGCGACCCGGACGCGGCTTATACAGGCTGTGCATCTGGCCGAGCACGCGATAACAGGTGTCGGAATCATTGACGATCACGCGGAACGCGTAGATATCCATGATCGAGTGAAAACGCTGCTCTTTGAGCACCATTTTGCAGTAAATCGAATAAAGATGTTTCTCGCGACCACTGACGCGGCACGGTATTCCCGCCTCCTGTAAACGCCCTTCGATTTCCGAGAGGATTTTTTGGATCATCTCTTTACGGTTGCCGCGCGCGGCTTTCACCACTTCTTTAATTACGCGGTAACGGTTGGGATACAGCGCTTCAAAACCCAGCTCTTCGAGTTCGGTTTTAATGTGGTGGATACCTAAACGGTGTGCCAGCGGGCTGTAGATTTCGAGGGTTTCACGGGCGATGCGGCGACGTTTGTCCGGGCGAAGTGAGCCCAGCGTGCGCATGTTGTGGGTACGGTCTGCGAGTTTGATGAGGATGACGCGGATATCCTGCACCATCGCCATAATCATCTTGCGAAAGTTTTCGGCCTGCGCCTCTTTCTTATCGCGGAACTTGAGTTTATCAAGTTTCGACACCCCCTCTACCAGTTCGGCGACGCTTTTACCAAAAAGCTGTTCCATATCCTGGTAGGTAGCAGGGGTGTCTTCAATCACGTCATGCAGCAGCGCCGCCATCAGCGTTTCATAGTCGAGTTTCATCTCGGCCAGAATGCAGGCAACCGCTACGGGATGGGTGATATAGGGTTCACCGCTTGAACGTGTCTGGCCCTCGTGAGCGTCACGTGCAACGAGGTACGCCTGCCGCAGACGTTTGATTTGATCTTCCGGCAGGTAGTTTTGAATCAGCTGATTCAGGCTTTCAAACAGATACAAGGGCGACCCGCTCTGTAATTAACGACGACCTTCAGCAATAGCGGTAACGGCCTGTAATTCAGCGGCTTCCTGCTCTTGCTGTTCCTGGCGCTCGCGCACGTCGAGGATCTGGTTGTTGATCAGACCTTCTTCGATTTCGCGCAGTGCGATTACTGTGGTTTTATCGTTTTCTTCCGGTACCAGCGGATCCTTTCCGCCTACCTGCATCTGACGAGCGCGACGCGCGGCGACCAGTACCAGGTCAAAACGGTTACCAATTTTCTCTACAGCGTCCTGAACAGTTACGCGTGCCATACTTTAATGCTCCACAGGTGAAGAAATGACTGGGCATGATACTGAAAGTGGGTTCAGTCTGCCAATAGTTTGCTGATTAAAGCGTCATGTCGCTGCTTTTGGCGGCTCATGCGCAGACGTTCAGCACGGATAATCGTTTTCAGATCGCCTAAAGCGGTATCGAAATCGTCGTTCACGATCAGATAATCATATTCCGCGTAATGGCTCATTTCTGCAACTGCCTGCGCCATTCGTTTGGTGATCACCTCTTCGCTGTCCTGACCGCGGCCACGCAGGCGGCGATCCAGTTCAATTTTGGACGGCGGCAGGATAAAGATACTGCGCGCGTGCGGCATTTTAGTCCGAATTTGCTGCGCGCCCTGCCAGTCGATATCAAGGAAAACATCGACGCCCGTTGCCAGCACTTGCTCAATGGTTTCACGTGAGGTGCCGTAGTAATTACCGAACACTTCCGCATGTTCAAGAAACGCGTCTCTGCCAATCATGGTTTTGAATTCGTCATGATTCACAAAGTAATAATGTTCACCGTGTACTTCACCCGGACGCGGCGCGCGCGTGGTATGCGAAACAGAAACCTGAGTGTCGTATAACGGTTGGGTTTTCAATAAAGCCTGAATCAGGCTGGATTTACCTGCGCCACTGGGGGCAGAAACAATATAAAGCGTGCCTTGAGCCATGAGTATTTGTGTATGTTGCCAGCAATGAAGTTCTACATACGGGCTTATTATACACGTCGGCGCATCGTGACGTAGTCTTTGTCACACTTTTTGCGCTGGTTTCTTTCATTTTGCGTGCCACTTTCCTGATTTCCTTACCTGTTGCTGCAACAAATCAATTTCCCTGGAAGGCTCCTCGGGGATTTCGCATCAGGCGTTCGCAATCTTTTTCGCCGGGCGGTAAAACACCGCTACAGCGCAAATGGAGGGGCGAAAGTGAAAAGGATACTACTGCTGTTTATCGCAACCGTAACGGGGGCTCAGGCAACTTGCCCTGCCTGGGCTCCCGCACGAGCGGAACGGGAAATTACGCAGCTTACGGCGCAAATTGCACGCTGGAATGACGACTACTGGCGGCAGGGAGCGAGCGAGGTGAACGACGGCGTTTACGATCAGCTTTCGACGCGACTGGCCCAGTGGCAGCGCTGCTTTGGTTATGCCGAAGGCGGCGAGAGCGCGCCGCCGCGTCTGCTTTCCGGCGTTATGCATCCGGTCGCCCATACGGGCGTACAGAAGCTGGCAGATGCGCGTGCGGTGAGTCAGTGGATGGCGGGCAAACGTCATCTCTGGGTGCAGCCCAAGGTAGACGGCGTCGCGGTGACGCTGGTTTATCACCAGGGTCGCTTGCAGCAGGCCATCAGCCGTGGCGATGGCCTGAAAGGGGAAGACTGGACTGAGAAAGCGCGACACATTCCGGCTATTCCCAAAACGGTAACGGGCAGGCTGGCGGAAAGCGTGTTGCAGGGGGAAATATTCCTGCAACGCAGCGACCATATTCAAAAGCAGATGGGCGGCATGAACGCTCGCGTTAAGGTCGCTGGTGCCCTGATGCAGCAAGGCGAAAGCAAAACACTGGCGCACCTTGGTGCGTTTATCTGGGCGTGGCCCGATGGGCCGCAGTCCATGGAAGAGCGTCTAACCTTGCTGAGCCAGGCCGGGTTTTCGCTGGCGCAGCGTTATTCGAAACCGGTGATGCAGGTTGACGATATCGCGAGGTGGCGCGATCGCTGGTTTACCTCACCGCTGCCGTTCGTGACCGATGGCGTGGTGATTCGTTCGGCCGATGAGCCCGAAGGCAAACACTGGCTGCCCACGCAGGGGAGCTGGGTTGCCGCCTGGAAATATGTTCCAGCGGCGCAGGTGGCTGAGGTCAAAACAGTAAGCTTCACGGTGGGGCGTACAGGAAAGATTGCCGTCGTCGCGCAGCTTATGCCGGTGAAGCTGGATGATAAACAGGTTCAGCGGGTGAATATCGGTTCAGTTGCCCGCTGGCAAACGCTGGATATCGCCGAGGGCGATCAGGTGCTGGTCAGCCTGGCCGGGCAGGGGATCCCACGCATTGATAGCGTGGTCTGGCGCAGTACGCAGCGTATCAAGCCCACGCCGCCTGCGCAGAAATACAATGCGCTCACCTGCTTTTATGCTACGACTGGCTGCGAAGGTCAGTTTATGGCGCGGCTGGAATGGCTGAGCTCAAAAGCGGTTTTTGATATTGATGGCCTGGGCCGCGCGGGCTGGCAGACGCTGCACCAGGCACAGCCTCTGGAGCATCTTTTCTCGTGGCTGGCGCTAACGCCGGAGCAGCTACGCGGCACGCCAGGGTTCACGCCGTCCCGCGCGACGCAACTCTGGCATCAGTTCAATCTTGTGCGCCAGCAGCCGTTTAAGCGTTGGGTGATGGCGTTCGGTTTACCGCTGAGCAGAGCGGCGCTGGATGCGCTGGCGGATAACCGCTGGGAGACGTTGGTGTCGAGAAGTGCTCAGGACTGGCAACGCCTGCCGGGGATGGGAAACCTGCGTGCGCAGCGGATGGTGGAGGCGGTGCATCATCCGGACATTTCCCGGCTGGCGCAGTGGCTCGCCAGCCAGAAAATCCCCGGGTTTTAATCTCAGTGCGCGTTGTGCTTGTAATAAAACACCGGCAGACCCAGCTTCAGACGCAGCGCCAGCAGGCGGGCCGTGAAGCCAAACAGCAGGGTGGCGATCACCACGATATCCTGGTTGCTGACATAGTGTTGCAACGCAACATAGAGCACGGCGGCGGAAAACGACACGCCCGCGTATAGTTCTTTCTGGAACACCAGAGGAATGCGCTTGCAGAACATATCGCGCAGCACACCGCCAAATACGCCGGTAACGACGGCAGCGATGGTCGCGATAACCGGGCCTTCCCCCATATCCAGCGCGATTTGCGCACCGATGATAGAGAACACCACCAGACCGAGTGCATCCAGCACCAGAAACAGTTTACGCAAATAGGGCATTACCGGGGCCACAATGGTGGTCAAAACTGCCGCTGTCGCCACAATAATCACGTATTCCGGGTGCTTTACCCAGCCCAGCGGATAATGACCTAACAGGATATCGCGCACCGAACCGCCGCCCAGGGCGGTGGCCGTCGCGATAATAATGACGCCAAAGGTATCCATGCGTCGACGCCCGGCGGCTAAAGCGCCGGTCATGGCTTCGGCGGTAATGCCGATAAGGTAAAGAACGTGCAGTAACATATGAGCCCCCGAAATCGATGGCGGAAGGGTAGCGATTTGTGCGCGACGTCACGATTGAGATTTTCTAAGGTGAAGGGTTTTGGCTTAGAAAAAGTAATGGCTGAATGTGATAAATATTAGGTTTGATGTGATCTACGGGTAGATTGTCTTAAAATTCAGATTAGAATATTTAAATGTGGTTCACGTTCGGGCCCGATGAACCACATCGGGATCATGCTGTTATTTTTTATCCAGCTTCTTTGCCACCGTTTCCAACTGCTTGATGCTTTTGTTCGGTACGGGAAGGCTTTCAGGCATCGTACCGCCCAGTTCCTTGATGGTTTGGCGCACCTTTTTGCCCACCTCGAAATGGGTTTCATTAGCCTTTTTCTTTGAGTTCACCTGATCTCGTCGCAACTTCTCTTCCGTCTGGGTCGCGCGGAACAGATTCGCGGCAAGCTCGGTTGAACCCATATGGTCGAGTATTTTTTGGCTCTTTTTTAGCCCTTTGCGTTGATGAATAGCTTTCTGATCCAACCCACCATACAGGCCCTGATAACCATGGTTCTGGAATACGGCAAAATCGAGAGTGGTTTCTACACCGGCCTGCTGAGCCGCTTCAACCAAATGTTTATTATGTTCTTTCAATTCGTTGCGTAGAAAAAGACGCTTTTCGTCTTCACGAAGTTGTTTAAATGCCTCGTCGTCCGCGAGTTCCTGTCGGCGTGTCTGGATAGCGAAGTAGGTCTGTCCGGCAGCAATAACGGGTTTAGTTGGGTCGCCATTTTGTACGACCAGGTAGCATGCGTAGCGGGAAAGGATAATATCCTTTATTTCTCGCTGAGCCCCTGAACCGATTTGGACCATTTCGAGCACATCCTCGAAATGGTCCAAAATGGCATGGCCACTTTGCTTACAAGCCTCTTTGGCTCGCGTGAGCACCGGAGTGAAGTGTCGGTACTCCGAGTAGTCCAGTAATTTGGATAATGCCCGTGCAGACCAGAATTCTGCGCCATTCTGATCGACCTGCTTTATTTCTTCAAACGGCTGATGTTCGTTCATCGCTCACTCCTTGATATGCGCGTTGTATAAGAGATCTCTCCAGAATCTTCCCTGGAACAGCCGAAGCATAACAAAAAGGCCCACAGAATCTGTGGGCCTGGCAGCATTCAGGAGCGACGAGAATCACTCAATATTCTGAATCTGCTCGCGCATCTGCTCGATCAGAACTTTAAGCTCAATTGCAGAATTCGTGACATCCGCATTGATGGATTTCGACGCCAGCGTGTTCGACTCGCGGTTAAATTCCTGCATCATAAAGTCCAGACGGCGGCCCACGGCCTCTTTCTTCTTCAGGATGTTGTAGGTTTCTTTAACGTGCGCTTCCAGACGGTCGAGCTCTTCGGCGACGTCGATGCGCTGCGCCATCAGCACCAGTTCTTGCTCAAGACGGTTATTTTCCAGCTGAACTTCGGCATCTTCCAGTTTGGCGACCAGGCGTTCACGCTGCCATTGCAGAATTTCCGGCATATGGGCGCGCACTTTGGCGACTTCATTGCTGACGCCTTCCAGGCGCTGCTCGATCAGCGCTTTCAGAGCCTGACCTTCTGTTTCGCGGGCGATAATGAAGGCATCCAGCGCTTTATCCAGCGCCGAAAGAATTTCAGCGGTGATGGCGTCCAGATCTTGTTCCTGTGCCGCCATGACGCCCGGCCAGCGCAGAATATCGACCGGGTTAATCTCGCCTTCGTCGCTCTGCATTTTGACCCAGTTCGCCGCGTTAACCAGCTGCTTAGCCAGTTTCTCGTTGAGGATCAGTTCGCCCTGCGCGCTGGCGTCAGGCTCAAAACGCAGGGTGCATTCAACTTTACCGCGCGTCAGACGCGTGCGCAGCCGCTCGCGGACAACCGGCTCCAGGCTGCGGAACTGTACCGGCAGACGGAAATAGGTTTCTAGATAACGCTGGTTTACTGAGCGCAGTTCCCAGGCGGCGCTGCCCCACTGGCCCTTGATTTCATGGCGGGCGTAGGCGGTCATACTGCGGATCATAGACGTTCCTGTTTTTAAAGGAGTGATGGAGGGATTATAGCTATCCCTCACCTGCCAGGATAGGAATAACCGCCGGAAGTCCGTATAATGCGCAGCCACATTCGTTTCAAGCCGGAGATTTTATCATGCGTCCAGCAGGCCGTAGCGCTAACCAGGTGCGTCCCGTCACCCTGACCCGTAATTACACAAAACACGCTGAAGGCTCCGTGCTCGTCGAATTCGGTGAAACCAAAGTCCTGTGCACCGCGTCTGTTGAAGAGAGCGTGCCCCGTTTCCTGAAAGGTCAGGGCCAGGGTTGGATCACCGCAGAATATGGCATGCTGCCGCGCGCCACGCACACCCGTAACGCGCGTGAAGCGGCGAAGGGCAAGCAGGGCGGCCGTACCATGGAAATTCAGCGCCTGATCGCGCGCGCGCTGCGTGCGGCGGTTGATCTGAAAGCGCTGGGCGAATTCACCATTACCCTCGACTGCGACGTAATCCAGGCCGATGGCGGCACCCGTACTGCGTCTATCACTGGTGCCTGCGTGGCACTGGCCGATGCGCTGAACAAACTGGTTGCTGCCGGTAAACTGAAAACCAACCCAATGAAAGGGATGGTGGCTGCGGTTTCCGTTGGCATTGTCGACGGTGAAGCGCGTTGTGACCTCGAGTACGTTGAAGATTCGGCGGCAGAAACCGACATGAACGTGGTGATGATGGAAGATGGCCGCATGATTGAGGTGCAGGGCACCGCAGAGGGCGAGCCGTTCAGCCACGAAGAGCTACTTACCCTGCTGGCATTGGCCCGAGGGGGTATCGAATCCATTGTAGCGACGCAGAAGGCGGCGCTGGAAAACTGATTTTTAAGGCGACTGATGAGTCGCCTTTTTTTTGTCCGTAGAAAAGTAAGTAAGGAGCGAATCCATGAAACCGTATCAGCGCCAGTTTATTGAATTTGCGCTTAGCAAGCAGGTACTGAAGTTTGGCGAATTTACGCTGAAATCCGGGCGCAAGAGCCCCTATTTCTTCAACGCCGGGCTGTTTAATACCGGGCGCGATCTGGCGTTGTTAGGCCGCTTCTATGCCGAAGCGCTGGTCGATTCCGCGATCGATTTTGACCTGCTGTTTGGCCCGGCCTACAAAGGTATTCCAATTGCCACCACCACGGCTGTTGCGCTGGCGGAGCATCACGACCGCGATCTGCCGTACTGCTTTAACCGCAAAGAAGCGAAAGATCACGGCGAGGGCGGCAGCCTGGTAGGTAGCCCGCTCCAGGGGCGCGTGATGCTGGTGGATGATGTGATCACCGCAGGCACGGCAATCCGTGAATCAATGGAAATTATTCAGGCCAACGGCGCAACGCTTGCCGGCGTGCTGATCTCTCTCGATCGTCAGGAGCGTGGCCGTGGCGAGATTTCTGCGATTCAGGAAGTGGAGCGCGACTACGGTTGCAAAGTTATCTCCATCATCACCCTGAAAGACCTGATTGCGTATCTGGAAGAAAAACCAGAAATGGCCGAGCATCTGGCCGCTGTGCGCGCTTATCGCGAAGCGTACGGCGTCTGATCCATCACGCTGCGGGTATCCGCCCGCAGCGTGATGTGCCGAATAGTTTTCCCCGCAATGCCCATGCTATGCTTTCTGTGCCAGCAGTGGCGATAGCGTTTCTGGAGTTTTCCAGAAGGGTCGGCGAGTCGCCGACTTAACGCCCGCAGTTCACTCATATACCCAAAGCCGTTCCATTGTACCTCGGCACGTTTCACGTGCGCGCGCTGTCGCGCGAAGTACATTTCCACGCCTTCGGGATGGTTTTCGAGTATCGCCGCTGTTGGCACCCACTTTTCTCAGCGATGTGGAGCGTTGAATGGATGCGACCCGGGTTTGCCTTCTGGCGCTGGACTTATTTAGCTCTCCGGGCTGGAGCGCGAACGAAGAGATACGCAGGCTGTATGCACTCAGCAACAGCACGGCGAAGCATTACCGCCCCATCATTTTGTCGAAACGCGACGGCGGTGAGCGGCAGATCCTGGCACCTGATTACCTGCTCAAAACCGTGCAGCGCAATATCCTGAAGAACGTCCTCGCGCAATTCCCGGTTTCACCCTATGCAACGGCCTATCGCCCCGGCAGTACTGTGGCGCACAACGCGCGGCCTCATCTTTCTCAACCGCAGATCCTGAAGCTTGATATTGAAGGCTTTTTTGACAATATCAGCTGGCTACAGGTATGGCGAGTTTTCCGGCAGACCACATTGCCCAACGCCGTAGTGACGATGCTGACCCACCTTTGCTGCTATCGCGATGCGTTACCGCAGGGGGCGGCCACCTCGCCGGCGATCTCGAACCTGGTCATGCAGAGTTTTGATGAACGGATGGGCCGCTGGTGCCAGGAGCGCCACATTGCCTACACGCGTTACTGCGACGATATGACCTTTTCCGGCGAGTTTTCCGCCCGGCTGGTGCGCATTAAAGTCGCTGCGCTGCTGGCTGAAAGCGGGTTTCGGCTGAATAAACGCAAAACAGTGCAGATACCCGCGCATAAACAACAGACGGTGACGGGTATCGTGGTGAACGAAAAGCTGCAACTTTCCCGCGAACAGCGGCGATTACTGCGCCAGGAAGTGCATTTCTGCCGGAAATTTGGCGTTGTGTCGCACCTTAGTCGCAGCGGTCATCCAACAGAATCGGCTCTGCGTTATCTTCAGCGTTTGCAGGGGAAAATAGCCTGGCTGCTACAGATTAACCCGGACGATTGCGCGTTCAGGCAGGCGCTGCGTGATGTGCAGCAAATGATAAGGCAGATTGCTCTGCCTGAGACACGTTAGCGAAGCTGCATGGCCATGAGCGGCCAGCGGGCATCAAAATCGTCGGTGGGGCGATATTTGAATTCGCTGCGGACAAAGCGAGAGAGCATGCCTTCACAGAAGGCGAGCAGCTGGCTTGCCAGCAGGGTTTCATCCGTCTCGTAGCCTTCGCCTTCACGCATTTTTCGCTCGCGCAGCACCTGGCGCAACTGGGCTTCAATGCGTTCAAAAAGTTGATTGATGCGTCCCTGCAGGCGGTCCTGCTCGAACATCAACGCGTGGCCGGTGAGAATACGCGTCAGGCCAGGGTTACGCTCACCAAATCCGAGGATCAGCAAAACAATCAGGCGCAGGCGCGCGGTGGTGTCCTTTTCATCCTTTAAAATCAGGTTGATGCGGGTAATCAGGCTATCTTCGATAAACTCGATAAGGCTATCGAACATGCGTGTCTTGCTGGGAAAGTGGCGGTAGAGCGCCGCTTCGGAAACGCCAACAGAAGCCGCCAATTTTGCCGTGGTAATGCGTTGGCTACCATCACTGGATTCAAGCATTAGCGCCAGAGATTGAAGTATTTCTTCGCGACGATTCCGTTTCGCAGTTTGCTTTTCTGCCATGTTCTAAAATACCCCTGAAAATAAATGCTCGTCAGGCAGACATCCACACAGTGACCGCAAATCCGAGTTTGCAGTGATGTTATTGCATTATGACGCTGTGGGATGCGTTCAAATGTCTCTGCCCCGCGTGACGCCGGGCAGAGGCAGGACCGGTTACTGACGCCCGGAGTGGCCGAAGCCGCCTTCGCCACGTTCGGTGGCATCGAAATCTTCAACCAGATTAAACTCGGCCTGCACGACCGGGACAATAATCATTTGTGCGACGCGTTCACCAGGTTCGATGGTGAAGGTGGTTTGCCCACGGTTCCAGATAGAGACCATCAGTTGCCCCTGATAATCGGAATCGATAAGGCCGACCAGGTTACCCAGAACGATACCGTGTTTATGGCCCAGACCCGAGCGCGGCAGCATCATCGCCGCCAGAGAAGGATCGGCGATATGAATCGCCAGACCGGTCGGCAGCAGTGTCGTTTGACCCGGTTCCAGCACGATTGCGCTATCAAGGCAGGCACGCAGATCAAGCCCGGCAGAGCCAGGGGTTGCATAGGTCGGCAGCGGGAATTCCTGACCAATACGCGGGTCCAGAATCTTAACGTCGATTTTTTTCATCATAACGGGTAACGATCTCGTTCAGTAAAAGTTGGCCCAGCAGCGCTTTGCTGCTTAACGGTAAGCGTTTATCGCCGTCCTGCCAGAAAAGGTGTAATGCGTTGTTATCGCTATTAAAGCCTTGATTTGTCTGTGATACATCGTTAGCGCAGATCAGATCGAGGTTTTTGCGGGCGCGTTTTTGCCGCGCATATTCTTCCACATTATTCGTTTCGGCGGCAAATCCGACGACGTAAGGGCGGTTCGTTTTTAGCGCTGCAACGCCTGCTACGATGTCCGGGTTTTTCACCATTTTGATAATAAATTCATCGCCCTGCGTGTCCTGCTTTTTAATTTTTTCATCGGCAATGACGGCGGCACGATAATCCGCCACGGCGGCACAGCCAATGAAAATATGCTGTTTTTGTGCGCCGGCCTGAACGGCTGCATCCATCTCCTGCGCGGTCGTCACGTCAATGCGCTGCACAAAAGCGGGCGTCGCGAGCGACACCGGGCCGCTTACCAGGGTGACATTTGCGCCGCGCTGAGCGGCTGCCTCGGCAATAGCAAAGCCCATCTTACCGGAGCTGTGATTGCTGATATAGCGAACGGGATCTAACGGCTCGCGGGTGGG
Source organism: Pseudocitrobacter corydidari (assembly GCF_021172065.1). NCBI lineage: Bacteria > Pseudomonadati > Pseudomonadota > Gammaproteobacteria > Enterobacterales > Enterobacteriaceae > Pseudocitrobacter > Pseudocitrobacter corydidari. The sequence continues at coordinate 3,987,419 of NZ_CP087880.1, forward strand.
GCCCGCGGTAATCATGATGTTCAGATGTTGCAGATCTTTGACAGGTGAAAAATGCGCCGCAGCCATATCAACGATGGTTAACGGGTCGAGCATGCGGCCCGGCCCGATATCGCCACAGGCCTGGCTGCCGCTGTCCGGGCCCCAGATAAGCAGGTCACGAGATGCCAGAACTGACAGATTATGCTGCGTGGCCGCCGCACGATACATCTGTTGATTCATCGCGGGCACTACGGCAACCGGCGATGGCGTCGCCAGGCAAATGGTGGAAACCAGGTCGTTAGCCATACCGGCCGCTACGCGAGCGATGAGGTCCGCCGTGGCGGGGGCGAGAATCACGAGATCCGCCCATTTTCCCAACTCGATGTGGCCCATTGCCGCTTCTGCCGCCGGGTCGAGCAGGCTGTCGGACACCGGATAACCGGAGACGGCTTGCAGGCTTAGCGGGGTGATGAAAGCTTTCGCCGCCTCGGTCATGGCAACGCGCACTTCGGCGCCACGGTCACGCAAACGGCGCACCAGTTCGGGGGCTTTATAGGCCGCGATACCGCCGCTCACGCCGAGAACAATTTTTTTTCCGGCCAGGCTCATCATGATTCTTTCCTGTCGAGTTCATCTGAAAGTGGGATTTTATCACAATATTTTCGGGGTCGTGCGGTTAGGGAGTATCCACTTTGCGAGGGGCTACGCAAGAGTAAAAAGTGACCCGCGCAGGTTGTTCATTGCTGTGGCAGGATGGCGAATATTGTCAGGGAGGAGCCGTTATGGATAGCTCAGGTGCGCTGATGCCGCGCGAAAAAATGCAGAAAATGGGCATCGAATCACTGTCCGATGTGGAGTTGCTGGCGCTGTTTTTGCGCACCGGCACGCGGGACAAAGACGTCATGACCTGGTCGCGCGATCTACTGCATCACTTTGGCTCGCTGTATGAGCTGCTTTCGGCTTCGGAGCAGGACATCACCGAACAATACGGCATGGGGCTGGCGAAGTGCGCGCAGTTAAAAGGCATTGCTGAGCTGGCGCGGCGCTATTTTAGCCTGCGGGTGCTGGCGAAGAATGCGTTACTCAGCCCGGAGATGACCCGTGAATTTTTGCAAAGTCAACTCAGTGACGAAATGCGCGAGATCTTTATCGTGATCTTTCTCGACAACCAGAATCGGGTGCTGAAACACAGCCGACTTTTTGCCGGCACACTGAGCCATGTGGAAGTGCATCCGCGCGAAATTGTACGAGAAGCCATCAAAGTGAACGCTGCGGCGGTGATCCTGGCGCATAATCATCCTTCAGGAAGTGCTGAACCCAGTAAATCAGACAGACTTATCACCGAAAGGGTGGTAAAATCATGCCAATTCATGGATATACGCGTCCTTGACCACCTCGTTATTGGGCGTGGTGAGTATGTCTCTTTTGCCGAACGCGGTTGGATTTAGCCGATTATTACGCGATCCACCGGGATCTTTGTCTGTTCGGGACTTGAGCATAACGCCGGGTCAGCGTATACTACGCCACCTTTGAGAATCTCGGGTTTGGCATTTGGGCCTGGCAATCGAGAGTTCACTTAGAACTATGCGATGACCGGGCTGTAAAGCCTGACGAGGCGCCGATACCCCATACGAAGCTCGAGCTAATTTGATTTTTGGAGAATAGACATGTCCCGAGTCTGCCAAGTTACTGGCAAGCGTCCGGTGACCGGTAACAACCGTTCCCACGCACTGAACGCGACTAAACGCCGTTTCCTGCCGAACCTGCACTCTCACCGTTTCTGGGTTGAGAGCGAGAAGCGTTTTGTCACCCTGCGCGTATCTGCTAAAGGTATGCGTGTAATCGATAAAAAAGGCATCGATACAGTTCTTTCTGAACTGCGTGCCCGTGGCGAAAAGTACTAAGTACTTAGAGGAAATAAATCATGGCTAAAGGTATTCGTGAGAAAATCAAGCTGGTTTCTTCTGCTGGTACTGGTCACTTCTATACCACCACGAAGAACAAACGTACTAAACCGGAAAAACTGGAACTGAAAAAATTCGATCCAGTTGTCCGTCAGCACGTTCTGTACAAAGAAGCTAAAATCAAATAATTTTAGATTCGATGTCACGAAAAACCTCGCCTCGGCGGGGTTTTTTGTTTTCTGGCCGTCCCCATATTGAAGACATCAGTTAAACAGTCGGAGACGCTATGCCTGAATTACCCGAAGTTGAAACCAGCCGCCGCGGCATTGAACCGCATCTGGTTGGCGCAACCATCCAGTATGCGATTATCCGCAACGGACGCCTGCGCTGGCCCGTCTCCGATGAAATTCACCGCCTGAGCGACAAACCCGTTCTCAGCGTTCAACGTCGCGCCAAATATCTGCTGCTGGAGCTGCCGGATGGCTGGATTATCATCCACCTCGGTATGTCGGGTAGCCTGCGCATATTGACGGAAGAACTCCCGGCAGAAAAACACGACCACGTTGACCTGGTGATGAGCAACGGCAAAGTGCTGCGATATACGGACCCACGCCGCTTTGGTGCCTGGCTGTGGACAAAAGAGCTGGAAGGGCACAACGTACTGGCACATCTCGGTCCTGAGCCGCTGAGCGACGAATTCAACGCAGAGTACCTGCAACAGAAGTGTGCGAAGAAGAAAACGGCGATTAAGCCCTGGCTAATGGATAACAAGCTGGTGGTCGGGGTAGGGAATATCTATGCCAGTGAATCGCTGTTTGCGGCGGGGATTCATCCTGACCGACTCGCGTCGTCGCTGTCGCCGCAGGAGTGCGCGCTGCTGGTCAGCACCATCAAGGCGGTCTTGTTGCGTTCGATTGAACAGGGCGGAACCACCCTGAAAGATTTCCTGCAAAGCGACGGTAAGCCGGGCTACTTTGCCCAGGAGCTACAGGTGTACGGTCGCAAGGGCGAGCCGTGTCGGGTATGCGGAACGCCGATTATCGCCACCAAACACGCACAGCGCGCGACGTTTTACTGTCGTCAGTGTCAGAAATGAGTGGGTTGCGAGCCGGATGACATCATCCGGCAAACGGCTATTTGAGCTTTTCCATCAACGCCTGATGGACGTTAGGCGGCAGAAAGTCGGTGACATCACCCTGATGACGCGCCACCTCTTTGACTAAAGAAGAGGAGATAAACGACCACTCTTTTGACGGCATCAAAAACACGCTTTCCAGCTCTGGCATCAGATGGCGGTTCATGTGCGCCAGCTGCATTTCATATTCAAAATCCGCCACCGCGCGCAGGCCGCGAATCAAAATAGTGGCCTGCCGATCGCGAGCAAAGTTGGCCATCAAATCGCTGAAACCGACAACTTCTACGTTATCCAGATGCGCAATCGCCTGCTGTGCCAGCGCGACGCGTTCATTGAGATCAAACATCGGTTTCTTGCTGGGGCTGGCGGCAATGGCCAGAATCACCCGATCGAACATTTTGCTCGCGCGGGTAATGATATCGATATGACCGTTAGTGATGGGATCGAACGTGCCTGGATAAATCGCCCGTTTTTGCATGACAGCCTCAGTGCGCTCTGGGTGGCAGATAAGGTTCCAGCAGTTGCAGCATGCGCTGTAACGCGCCCTGGTTTTGGTAGAGCACTTCAACTGCGTGACGACCGTAGAAGTTACGATAATCTTCGTCAGTCAGTAAAGAGGAAATCTCTTTCGCCAGCGACGCGGCGTCGGTCACCGTGATCAGGCCGCTGGCCTGATCGAGACGCGCGCAGATGTCTTTAAAGTTGAAAGTATGTGGCCCCATGAGCACCGGAATGGCGTGCGCCGCCGCTTCCAGCGGGTTATGACCACCACGCTCAACCAGAGAACCGCCCACAAAAGCGAGGTCTGCAATGCCGTAAAGCAGCATCAGTTCGCCCATCGTGTCGCCCACCACAACCTGGGTGCCCGCCGAAGGAACTTCGCCAGAGGAGCGAGTGATAAAGCTTAAACCTGCCTGGCGCACCAGATTGATGGTGTCCGGGAAACGTTCCGGATGGCGCGGGACCAGAATCAACAGCAGGTCGGGGAAGGTTTTCAGCAGTTGCTGATGCGCTTCCAGCATGATGCTCTCTTCGCCTTCGTGCGTACTGGTGGCAATCCATACCGGACGATGCGGCGCCCACTGGCGGCGCAGGGTAATGGCTTTCGTCGCCAGCTGTGGCGTCACGGAGATATCAAACTTCAGGCTACCGGTAACCGAGAGCTGATTGCGTTTCGCACCCAGCGCGATAAACCGTTCGCCGTCTTCTTCGTTTTGCGCGGCAATGAGCGTTATACGGCGCAGCAGCGTCTGCACAAACTTGCCGAGTTTGGCATAACCCGCCGCAGAGCGCGCAGACAGGCGTGCGTTGGCAATCACCAGCGGGATTTTACGTTTATGTAGCGCGGCAATCAGGTTCGGCCACAGCTCGGTCTCCATAATCAGCACCAGCTTGGGGTCGACTTTATCGAGAAAACGGCTGATGGCATCCGGGAGATCGTAAGGAAGATAAACGTGCTGTACGTCGCTGCCGAAGGCGGAAAGGACGCGCTCAGAGCCGGTTGGCGTCATGGTGGTCACGGTAATCGGCAGGTCGGGATAGCGATGGCGCAGTGCGCGCACCAGCGGAATGGCGGCCAGCGTTTCGCCGACGGAAACCGAGTGCAGCATAATGCCGCCCGGCGTCAGCGGCTTACGATAAAAACCGTAGCGCTCGCCCCAACGTTTGCGGTATGCCGGCGCTTTACGTCCACGCACCCAAAGCCGTATCCAGATCAAAGGCTGAATAAGGTAGAGGAGTGATGTGTAGAGCAATTGAAGCATAATACGCAGCTGGCTTAGGAATGTGCTGAGGATTCTAAGTATTTAGCCCAACCTTTACCATCATTTTTGCCGATTTGAGCTGATTTAGCGGGAAAAATGGCTTTGCGCCATTAAACGTTAAACTATATTTGCTTTTTTATATGATTAATTGATGTTGTCTAAGCGTGCGCCTAAGGCCTTACGCCTAAACACAATGCCTTACGTAATTCTATTACTCATTGTTTTAACAGAGAATAAACTTAATTGAGGTTAAAAAATATTCAATTCGGTTTGCTTAGGAATAAGTGATACACTAAGCCGCAATTAGAGCACGACGTCAGTATTCAGGTAACTGTGAGCCTGGGGCGGTAGCGTGCCTTTTTTTCAATTCCGACTGGTTATTATACGCAAAATCATTCAAGTTGCATCAAGGCGGCAAAGGAGTGACAAATTCGTCAGGAACGAATTTGACCAGCCAAAGGCTGGCCTTTGGTGAGAGACAGGGATGTCTCTCATTAATCCCAGGAGCGTACATAAGTACGTGACTGGGGTGAACGAGTGCAGCCAACGCAGAGGCAGCTTGAAGGATGACGTGTATATCATCATAAAGAGCCGCTTGTGGAAAAAAAGTTCACCCGAATTCTGGTTATTAAAATGCGTTTCCATGGGGATATGTTGCTGACTACGCCAGTTATCAGCACGCTGAAACGTAATTACCCTGATGCGAAAATCGATATGCTGCTGTATCAGGATACGATCCCCATTATTTCGGAAAATCCGGAAATCAATGCGTTATATGGCATCAGCAATAAAGGCACAGCGGCAACCGCGAAAATAGCGAATTTTTACGGATTGGTGAAAACCCTGCGGGCGAATCAGTATGACCTGATTGTCAATCTGACCGATCAATGGATGATTGCGGTGCTGGTGCGTTTGCTGAATGCTAAAGTCAAAATCTCCCAGGATTTCGCCCATCGCCAGTCGGCATTCTGGAAAAAAAGCTTTACCCATCTAGCGCCGTTTCAGGGCGAACACTGCGTGCTGCGCAACCTTTCTGCGCTGGCGCCGCTGGGGTTAACCCAAACCTGTCTGGAAACATCCATGCCCTACGCGCCGGAACATTGGGAGCGTATGCGACAACAGCTGGATGCTTTCGGAGTGGGTGACAACTACGTTGTGATTCAGCCGACCGCGCGCCAGCCGTTCAAATGCTGGGATAACGACAAATTCGCACAGGTCATCGATTCGCTCCAGCAGCGTGGTTATCAGGTTGTGCTGACCTCCGGGCCCGGCGTGGAAGACCTCGCCTGTGTCGAAGATATCGCTATGCAGTGTAAATCTCGCCCGGTGACGGGCCTTGCGGGTAAAACGCGCTTTCCCGAACTGGGCGCGTTAATCGACCATGCCGTACTGTTTATTGGCGTCGATTCGGCACCCGGTCACATTGCAGCCGCGGTAAAAACGCCGGTGATTTGTCTGTTTGGCGCGACCGACCATGTTTTCTGGCGTCCGTGGACCGAAGACATTATTCAGTTCTGGGCTGGGAATTATCAGGCGATGCCACCGCGCTCGCAGCTCGATCGCAATAAAAAGTATATGTCCGTTATACCTGCCGCTGATGTGATTGCGGCAACGGAGAAAATGTTGCCGTCGGGAGAGGCGCTATGATTGTCGCCTTCTGTCTCTATAAATATTTTCCGTTCGGTGGCCTGCAGCGCGATTTTTTACGCATTGCCCAAACCGTGGCGGCGCGCGGTCATCACGTGCGCGTTTATACGCAATCCTGGCAGGGCGACTGTCCGGCTGAGTTTGAACTGATCACCGTGCCGGTGAAATCGCGGACCAACCACGGGCGCAACGCTGAGTATTACGCGTGGGTGCAGGCGCATCTGAAAGCGCATCCGGCGGAGCGTATCATCGGTTTCAATAAAATGCCGGGTCTGGATGTGTATTACGCCGCCGACGTTTGTTATGCCGAGAAAGTGGCGCAGGAGAAAGGCTTTTTCTATCGCCTGACCGCCCGCTATCGTCACTATGCGGCGTTCGAACGCGCCACGTTTGAGAAAGGCAAAGCAACGCAATTATTGATGCTGACGAATAAGCAAATCGCCGATTTCCAGAAGCATTATCAAACCGAACCTGAGCGCTTCCATATTCTGCCGCCGGGGATTTATCCGGATCGTAAATATAGTCAACAAATTCCCGACGCCCGCGCGGTTTATCGCGCGAAAAACGGTATTGGTGAACACGAGTTCCTGTTGCTTCAGGTCGGTTCCGATTTCAGCCGAAAAGGTGTAGATCGCTCGATTGAAGCGCTGGCGGCGTTACCGGACGCCCTTCGCTGCAAAACCACGCTGTATGTTGTGGGTCAGGATAAGCCGGGGCGATTTGAAGCGCTGGCCACGAAGCGCGGCGTACGTGAGAACGTCCACTTTTTCTCGGGGCGTAACGACGTCTCTGAACTGATGGCCGCCGCCGATGTTTTACTGCATCCGGCCTATCAGGAAGCGGCCGGGATTGTGCTGCTCGAAGCGATTACCGGCGGCCTGCCGGTGCTGGTGAGCGAAGTTTGCGGCTACGCGCACTACATCGCGGCGGCAAACTGCGGCGAAGTGCTGGGCGAGCCCTGGAAACAGTCGGCGCTTAATGATGCGCTACGCAATGCATTGACGAATCCGCAACTCCGTCAGGCGTGGGCTGAAAATGCTCGCCATTACGCGGATACGCAGGATCTCTACAGCCTGCCTGAGAAGGCGGCTGATATCATAATTGGTGATGTTCATGGTTGAGTTGAAAGAACCGCTTGCGACCCTCTGGCGCGGAAAAGATCCGTTTGAAGAGGTAAAAAAACTGCAGGGGGAAGTTTTCAGAGAGCTGGAAACGCGCCGTACGCTGCGTTTTGAACTGGCCGGGAAAAGCTACTTCCTGAAGTGGCACCGTGGTACCGCGATGAAAGAAGTGGTGAAAAACCTGCTTTCGCTGCGTATGCCGGTGCTCGGCGCAGACCGAGAGTGGAACGCGATTCATAAATTGCGCGATGTTGGCGTGGACACCATGTGCGGCGTGGGTTATGGCGAAAAAGGCCTGAACCCGGTGCGCAAAGTGTCGTTTATCATCACCGAAGATCTGACCCCGACCATCAGTCTGGAAGATTACTGTGCGGACTGGGTTAACAACCCGCCGCAGCCGCGCGTAAAACGGATGATCATCAACCGTGTCGCGACAATGGTGAGAAAGATGCACCTGGCGGGGATTAATCACCGCGATTGCTACATCTGCCACTTCCTGCTGCACCTGCCGTTTGATGGCCACGAAGAGAACCTGAAGATTTCGGTTATCGACCTGCATCGCGCACAAATGCGCAGCCATGTGCCGCTGCGCTGGCGTGATAAAGACCTGATTGGACTCTATTTTTCTTCGATGAATATCGGTTTGACGCAGCGCGATATCTTCCGCTTTATGAAGGTTTATTTTGCTAAGCCGCTGCGGGAGATTCTTATCCAGGAAAAAGATCTGATCAGTCACGCTGAGAAAAAAGCTGAATATATTCGTGAGCGGACAATAAGAAAATCACTTTAAAGATAGCCATTCAAGAAATTAATGATGAACCAAGAAATTAATACTGCAGCCTATCGAAATAACTTTGTCTCTCATCAGGAACCACTATTTAGCAATGACAGTGAAATGGACAAGACATTGCATATCGCTCTATGTTTTGACCATAACTTTGCAATGCCTGCCGGTGTAGCTATATTTTCAATTATAGAAAACAATAAGAACACGAACTTACATTTTCATCTTATTACTACAGGCATTACTGATTCCGATGTAGATTCTTTTAAAAAGTTAAAAGCAAGTAATGTATCAATAACTGTTTATTATATTGATGATAATTTCAATATCAATTCTGATACATTAGTCTTAGGTATTCCATTATCAACATGTTTACGATTTTTAATTCCCGAGGTAATCGATAAAGAAATAGAATCGATTCTTTATCTTGATTGTGATGTGATTTGTCATGGTGATATATCGGGACTTATGCATGTTGATTTTGGTAATGTCATCGCCGCGGTGATTTCCGACTCACAGGAAATGAAAGATAGAGTCGAACAGCTCGGTTATAATGTTAACTTTCACTGTTACTTCAATGCCGGCGTTATGCTCATCAATACTGAAGCCTGGAGGGGTAATGATATCACCGGGCAAGCGCTAACAATGATTAATAGCGGAAAGGTTTTTCGATATGCAGATCAGGATGTATTAAATATTCTATTAAATGGCAAACTGCTTTACCTCGATGCAAAATATAATAATAAAGTAACGTTGAGTGTTAACGAAGATGTTGAGCAGAAATATATAGATGGCACTCTGATTATGCATTATGTTACCCCAAGTAAACCATGGTATAAGATATTTCAGGCTAAACGCTTTGATTTCTATTTTAACAACTCTCCATGGTCTTTATGTAAACGACATCAATCACCTTCATACAGTATGATTAGATTGAAAGCAAAGCATGAAGTATCTCAAGGGAACTATTTCGAAGGTCTGAAGTATTATATTTTATATATTGTCTCTAAGTTATCGAAACGTAAATTATAGAATTGCTCCGATGATAATTTTTATGCCAATAGATGATATTTCCACAGAATTGAATGAGTAATTAATGAGAACAACTTACTTCAATGAGAAAGACGTTATATTATCAGTAAATGATTATAATTATTTATCTGATAATATTAGCGAAACTTTCAATATATCCTACGGGATTGATAAGAATTTTCTCTATGGTTGTGGTATTTCAATCGCATCTATCCTTGTAGCGAATCAGGGAACTAGTTTAACTTTTCATGTGTTCACTGATTTTTTGACAGAAGATGTTCGTAATAAATTCTCGAAACTTGCACAGAAATACGGTGCGCGCATAATTATTTATCTGGTCAACTGTGATGCTCTGAAATCACTTCCGAGTACCAGGAATTGGACCTATGCGACTTATTTTCGCTTCATTATTGCTGACTATTTTGCAGGGAAAGCTAAAAAAGTCTTATATCTGGATGCGGATATCGGCTGCAAAGGAAGTATTAAAGAGCTTATCGATTTGCAGTTTACTGAAAATGAGATCGCGGCTGTAGTCATGGAAGGGAACACCGCCTGGTGGGGTAAGAGAGCGGAAACTCTGCATACACCAGGCCTGGCGGAAGGTTACTTCAATGCCGGTTTCCTGCTCATTAATATCGCAGCCTGGAATGCCGAAGAGATCTCGAAGAAAGCCATTGAAATGCTGCGGGACCCGGAAGTTACCAGCAAGATAACGCACCTTGATCAGGATGTCCTGAACATGCTGCTGGTGGGTAAAGCGCGCTTTATCGATCCGAAGTTTAATACGCAGTACAGCCTCAACTATGAACTGAAGAAATCCGTTGTCAGGCCGGTGAATGATAAAACGGTGTTTATCCATTATATCGGCCCCACGAAACCGTGGCATCTCTGGGGAGACTATCCGGTTTCAGCCTGCTTCCTGAATGCAAAAGATCATTCACCGTGGAAGGATGATGCGTTGCTGGCACCGAAAACGGCGGCCCAATACCGATACTGTGCCAAACATCAGCTGCATCAGAAGCAATTCGTTAAAGGTATTTTGAGTTACGTTCTTTATTTTAAAAAGAAAATCACAAAATAAAATATATATAGGTGATGCTGTGAACTCACTTCCCGTAATTGAAATATCAGAATATAAAGTCTTTGATGATAGACCACATACTAGTGCTGATATTGATGCATTAAATATTGCTTATGGTGTAGACAGGAATTACCTCGACTGGGTGGGAATATCCATCACGTCAGTAGTCATTAATAACAGTATTGATATTAATTATCATATTGTGGCTGATGAATACAACGCCTCTTTCCTGGAGAATATTGAAGCCTTAGCAAAGAAATACAAACTAAAAATTAGTTTATATTTAATTAATGCCGATCGGCTGGACTGTTTACCAAGAACAAAAGTCTGGTCTCGCGCCATGTACTTCCGGCTATTTGCATTCCAACTCTTTAGCAACAAACTGGATAAACTGCTCTATCTGGACGCCGATGTCTTTTGCAAAGGGCGTCTGGATGAGCTGGCCGCGTGCGACCTTAATGGAACGATTGCAGCAGTCGTGAAAGATGTCGACTCGATGCAGAAAAAAGTGGTCGATCGGTTGAGAGACCCTGAGCTTCAGGGAAACTATTTTAACTCCGGTGTGGTTTATGCCAACTTGCAGGAGTGGGTGAAAAACGATCTAACTCACCGAATTTTGGCAATGCTGACGCATGAAAATCATGACAATATTATCTATAAATACCCTGATCAGGATGTATTAAATATTTTGCTCAAAGGGAAAATAAAATTCCTGCCGAGGAAGTTTAATACTATTTATACAATAAAAAGTGAGTTAAAAGACAGAACACATCAAAAATACAAAGACACCATTTTTGATGAAACGGTACTGATTCACTATACCGGTGTTACCAAACCCTGGCATAAATGGGCTGTTTATCCATCTGTTCGTTATTACTTGCAGGCGCTGGCAGTGTCACCGTGGAAAGACCAGCCCCCTCGCGATGCACAGACTATTGTTGAATTGAAAAAACGCTACAAGCATCTGCTCGTTCAACACAAATATTATTCCGGGTTTGTTGCTGGTGTTTCTTATTTGCTGAGAAAACATTCCATCCGCTGAATATTTTATTAACTTTTGGTTTATTATGAGTATTAAACATCACATTAAAGATTATGTCGTTTTCACAAAATCTGATGGTGAAAAATACATCAATGTGTTTAACGATTTTTTATCCTACAATATTAAAATTATAAAAGTCTTCCGTAATATTGAGGATACTAAGGTTTTGTTGATCGATACCCAGTACGGGAAAATGATCTTAAAAATCTTTGCACCAAAAGTTAAGCAGAATGAACGTTTCCTCAAAGCGATGGTGAAGGGCGATTACTACGAGAAACTGTTCGAACAAACCGAGCGTGTCAGGAAAGAAGGCCTCGACTCAGTTAACGATTTCTATCTCCTGGCGGAGAAGAAAACGTTACGCTTTGCGCATTACTACATCATGCTGATTGAGTATATCGAAGGTGTTGAACTGGTTGATATTCCTGAAATAGACGATGAACTTAAACAAAAAATCAAAGCGTCAATTTCCGGGTTACATCAGCACGGTATGGTTTCTGGCGATCCGCATAAAGGCAACTTTATCATTGAAGATGGCGTTGTCAGAATTATCGACTTATCGGGTAAATCGCCTTCGTCTATGCGCATGGCCAAGGACCGAATCGATCTTGAACGTCATTATGGTATTGTTAATGAGGTTAAAGATGCAGGTTACTATCGTCTGATATTTAAAAAGAAATTTCGTAATTTTATTAGAAGACTTAAAGGGAAAGAAGTCCGGTAAAGCCTTTAATTATTATATGTGTCATCAATGATTTTAGAAATATACATACTGATAAATTATTAATGATACGGATATATATATTCAACTGTGGACAAATCCTGGTTTTAATTGTATATGCTATATACGTTTTTGTGGAGTTCATCGTAGTTTAAAGCTTGCTGCATTTGCCGGCGAAAAGTAGCCTATCTCTACAGGTTTTTTATGAAACACATTAAATATATTACACATGCTGATGTTCAGAGGCTGATTGAGCAGAAAACATCGGACGATGCGATCATTTTTCTGTCAGGCCCAACATCAAAGAAGACGCCACTTTCTGTACTGGAAAGTAAAGATGTCATCACGGTAAATGGGTCTGCAGACTATTTACTCAGTCACAATATTGCGCCATTCATCTACATTTTGACGGATGCGCGGTTTTTGCATCAACGCCGTGACGATTTCTATCGTTTCAGTCGCGGTAGCCGCTTTACGATCGTAAATACGGATGTTTATGAAGAGGCCTCAGAAGAGGATAAAAAATATCTTCGTGAAAATTGCCATATCCTCAAAGCATTTTATAAGCGGGAGAAAGGCGGATTTGCCAAAAAAGTAAAGCTCGCGGTGCTGAGGCGTTTGTACCGCAATTTGCTGATTAAGGTACCCTTTTCGAAGAGAGGGCGTCTCGTCGGCTTTTGTAAGGATATTGCGATTGGCTACTGCTCGTGCCATACCGTAGCTTATACGGCGATTCAGATTGCTTACTCATTGTGCTATTCGCGGATTGTGTGTTCCGGACTGGATCTTACCGGTACCTGTCAGCGTTTTTACGATGAAAGCAATAATCCGATGCCTTCTGAACTGAGTAAGGATCTGCATAAGATATTGCCGTTCTTTAAGTTTATGAGCCGTAATGTGCCTGATATGCGAATCTATAATCTGTCTGATGATACAGCAATCAGTTACGACATTATCCCATTTATCGAAGTTTCAGAACTGGCCGATACTACGCCAAAAAAGATCGTGGATACTAAAAAAAAATTCACGTCTGATGATGCGCGTGTTCATGCGTAAAAGCCATATCGAATAGTTTGATTAATTAGACCATGTGCTGGTAAAAAAGATGCGCCTTGGAACATTTCACAAGAAAAAAAGATTATTAATTAATAAAATTAAAATCAACTTTCTCTCTTTTCTTTTAAGCCACAAAAGTGCGAGTCTTTTACCTGCAAATTCTATCAAAAGCTGTTTGCTGATTCATGATAATAGTAAGCTTGGTGATCTGATTGTATTAAGTGCCTTATATCGGGCGCTGGCTGAGCGAGGCATTAAGCTGTCTATTATCTCTTGTGGTGTCGGGCATGCATTTTTGAAAGCCAACCCAGGCATTACCCAATTCTTTATCAAAGATTCAAATAGTATCCCAGACGTTCTGAAGCTGCGCAGAGAGCTTGCACGGCATCAATTCGATGTTGTGCTGGACCCTTTTGAAACGCTGCCCAGTTTCGGTCATGCGCTGCTTCTGTCAGGGCTAAGAAATCATTATATCCTTGGTTTCGATAAGTGGTACAAACGCTACTACTCCAGTTATCATCCGCATGATGAGCAGTTAACAGAGCACATGGCCACGCGGACGCGCGTTATCTGTGAGCATCTTTTTGGCGAAGGCGTTCAATACGATGAGCGTTATGATTTGCCGCTTCCTGCTGATGTGGAACAGCAGTTACAAGACTTCGTCGGCGATTCAAAGGTGGTGATTGTTAATCCCATCGGGGCAAAGAAAATTTGCCGAATGTCGACTCAGCAAATTCAGCTCATCGATAGCTGGTTAAAAGAGAATCATCCGGAGCTGCGAATTATTTATACGGGGCATCCAAAAGATCTCCCGCTGATCCCGATTAAGGATTTCGAGACGCTGCCGTTTAAAGATTTCATCCATGCCGTCGCATTGACTAAATATTGTCAGTACGTTATCTCCGTTGATACCGCCCTGGTCCATATTGCTTCTGCTTATGACCGGCCAACGCTGGCCTTCTACCCGAAAGCAAGGCATGAAGATTATCCGTCACCGATTATTTGGGCACCGAATAATCTACGGGCGCAGCAGGTGATATCGCCAACCTGTAGCGCATACGATATCGAAGAGAGAGTCTTGTTGGATGCTTTGAAACGGTTGTTCCAATAAAAAAGTGAGCCATTATGGCTCACTTTTTTTTGGCGATTTTATTCTTCTGGTCTGGCGGGTAATTCACGCTGGCTCTGGAAGAAGAGCAGTACCGTAGTGCCGCAGATAATGATTATCGGCACGCTACGTGACCAGATCAGTACATCGCTCAATCCCAGGCCAATAATGGCCAGAGTAAAAGCAAACAGACCGAGCGAACGATAGTAATACACGGCGTAGAATAACCCGGCATAGAACAGTAGTGTAGATAGCACTCCCGCCAGCCCTTTTAGCGACCCCGCCTCGATAAATTCATTATGCAGATGTACATTCAGGTAAGGCATTACTCCCAACAGCGATTTATCTTTGGCAACTAACCCCTTCGCGCTCTGCGCACGTTCTTCAGCGCCTCGCCATGCCAGTGGCGCCTCTTCAAAAATATCAAACCCGACCTGATACATCGCCAGGCGTGCGCCTAATGAGGACTGGCTGTTGTTTTTGGTTTGGTATTTCTCAATATCGTGCATTGCACTTTCATAGCGTTGAGAAATCGGCTTACTGAAAATGAAGCTCAGGACAACGAGGAAAGTGAGGAAAGTAATAACGGATAAAAAGAGCTTTTTGGGGGCCTTACTAAAGTAGAGCACCAGCGTGATGGCGCAGATAACCGGGAACAGCAGCACTGCAGAGCGAGTCTGCGTGAAGATCAGCGCAGTGAAGATGGCGGCTGTATTAAGCAGGAACAGCAGAGGATGGCTTTTCTCTACACAGAGAATAGATATCGCGCTGATAATGCCAATCAGCATAATGGAGTAGGCCGCGCCCGTAGCTGTGCCGATACCGAAATCGATTCGTGCCATACCAGCATTAAATTTAAGCCAGGTGGCGTAGCCAAAAATAATAAATGACACCGAGTAAAAGAGATAAAGCAGCGCATTTTTCTTTACTTTAAATTTTGATGTCGATGCCAGCAGGACAATAAATGTCCCGAACAGAAAGATTTTCGCGGTGTTCAGATAGCTGTGATACGTGGCCCGAAAGGGTGAGTTATCCACCTTGAACATGGAATACCAGATAACATCTACAATGCCGATCAGTAAGATTGCGGCCGGAAGGATGCAGGCTTTACCCGTTAGCGTGGCCGTTTTTCCCCTGACGATTAACGTCAGTATGGCCAGAACCCCGGTAATATTAAATAACTTCATACTTAAGTTATTATTAATTAGAGCGATAAGTAACGTTGCAGCACAAAGCGTAAATGTGAGAATTTCCAGTACAGAAGCGGTTTTTTGGGTATAACCCTTCCAGCCTGGCACGGTTGTAGAGGCTAACATACAGGTCCTTTATTTAAGGGCTGAGATCTCATGCCAAACGGCATTTGCAGTCAGATGCGCTAAATCACGATCGGTAGAGCAGCATGCTACCTGGTTCTTTCCATAACCACCAATTAACCCAGGGTCCGTTGGGCCATACAACGTAATATTCGGTCGATCCAGCGCCGCCGTAAGATGGCTAAGCCCCGTGTCCACCGAGACAACATAGTTTGCGCCAGCCAGTACATGTGCGATGGCTTCGAGGCTCAGGCGCGGCAGTACCTCGACGTAATCAAACCCTTCCGCTAAACGCTTCGCGCGTGCTTCTTCGTGCGGCGCGCCCCACGGCAATTTCACCTTTAGCCCACTCTCTTTCAGCAAGCCAATTAACTCTCGCCAGTGCGTTTCCGGCCAGTGTTTGTCATCACGCGTGGTGGCATGCAGGAATACGACGTAAGGCTCCGCAGCGGTTTGCGTCAGGAAGTGACGCGCAATCGCATAATCACCCTGTGTCTGAGGTTTTGCATAACCCAGACTTTTGGCAAACAGTTCGCGCGTGCGCTCCACGGCGTGCTGCTGTTTAGCGATATGGTGGCGACGATTATAGAACAGGCTTGCCAGCGGCTCGCGCGCGGTTTGCCAGTCCATACCGTGCTTGATACCGTGCGCCAGTCGTGTGACAAGCGCGGCGCTTTTCACCAGCCCCTGCGCATCAATCACCGCATCGTATTTCACGGCCTGAAGCGTCTCGCGAAACGCTTTCCGCTCGGCTTTAATCGGCGCGGAGAACCATGCTTTGCGCCAGCGACGAATCGCCACCGGGATAACGCGCTCGACGGCTTCGTGCCACGAAGGGATCTGCGCGAAACCTTCTTCAACCACCCAGTCGAAGCGAATGCCGGGAAATGCCTGCATGGCGTCAGTTAACGCGGGCAATGTATGCAATACATCGCCCATCGAGGAGGTTTTTACGATCAATACCCGCATCCGTCAGGCTTCCTCGTCCAGCAGTAGGGCATTCAGCTCTTCCAGCACACGGGCTGGCGTGATGTCGATCAGGCTTTGATGGTAGCCTTCCGCAGCATCGCCTTTGCGCACTTTGTGGTAGCCGGTGATCAGACGAATGACGCGTGCTTTGTTCGACAGCGGCGGGGTGAAATCCGGGCTGCTGGGGCCGTAAAGGGCAACCAGCGGGCGGTTCAGGGCTGCGGCGACGTGCATTAAACCGGAGTCATTAGTGACGACCGCTTTGCAGGCGGCAATCAGAACCACAGCCTGTTCCAGCTGGGTTTCACCAGCCAGGTTGCGACACCAGGCCTGCTGCTCGGTGCTCAGTGCGGCCAGGATTTCATTGCCGGCTTCGTGATCTTTTGCGGAGCCAAACAGCGCGATTTGATAGCCTTCGTCGATCAGCTGCTTCGCCAGTTCGGCGTAATGATAGTGCGGCCAGCGCTTTGCCGGGCCGAACTCTGCGCCAGGGCAGAAGCCAATCATCGGGCGTTCAGAGGAGATATTGAAGGTGTTGCACATCTGCGATTTCTCGCCTTCGGCAACGTGCAACTGTGGCCACAGCAGCGGCTGCGGCAAATCTTTCGCGCAGCGCATTACGCCTTTATCAAAGGCCAGCGCCACGTAGCGTTCAACCATCAGCGGCCAGGCGTCTTTATTCAGCACGCGGGCGTCGTTGAGCAGGCCGTAGCGCATCTCGCCACGCCAGCCGGTACGCAGCGGAATACCGGCAAAGAAGGGAACCAGTGCCGATTTAAACGAATTAGGCAGCACATACGCGCGGTCATAGCGGCGGTCACGCAGGCTGTGACCCAGCCTGCGACGTTCGCCCAACTCCAGCGCCCCGTGCCCAAGCGGCATCGGGATCGCGTCGTTGACTTCCGGCATACGTGCTAAAAGCGGACGGCACCACGCGGGTGCCATCACGTCAATGATAGCCTGGGGATAGCGCGCCTTGAGCGTGCGATAGAGACTTTGCGACATCATCATGTCGCCCACCCATGACGGGCCAATCACCAAAATATTCATTGTTAAGCGTCGCGATTCAACCAGGCCATATATTCCGCCACGCCTTCAGCGACGGTTTTGAACGGCTTGTCGTAGCCCGCCGCGCGCAGGTTAGTCAGGTCAGCCTGCGTGAATGCCTGGTAGCGGCCTTTCAGTTTTTCCGGGAACGGAATGTATTCCAGCGTGCCTTTTTTGTGATACGCCAGTGCAGCATCCGCCACGGCCTGGAAGGATTCCGCGCGGCCGGTACCCAGGTTGTAGATACCGGATACGCCGTTTTCCCAGAACCACAGATTCACGTCTGCCACGTCGCCCACATAGACGAAATCACGTTTGAAGCCGTCGCTGCCTTCGAACAGTTTCGGGCTTTCGCCGTTGTTTAACTGGGTGTTGAGGTGGAAGGCCACGCTCGCCATGCTGCCTTTATGGCCTTCGCGCGGGCCATACACGTTGAAGTAGCGGAAGCCGACAATCGGCGAGTTCGCTTCTGGCAGGATCTGGCGGACATATTCGTCGAACAGGAACTTCGAGTAGCCGTAAACGTTCAGCGGTTTCTCATATTCGCGGGATTCGATGAAGTCGCTGGTGCGACCGCCGTAGGTGGCTGCAGAAGAGGCGTACAGGAACGGAATTTCGCGCTCCAGGCAGTAGTGCAGCAGCTCTTTGGAGTACTGATAGTTGTTATCCATCATGTACTTGCCGTCCCACTCGGTGGTGGAGGAGCAGGCGCCTTCGTGGAAGATCGCTTCGATTTCACCGAACTCTTCACCCGCCATAATCTGGATCAGAAAGTCTTCTTTATCCATGTAGTCGGCGATGTTCAGGTCGACCAGGTTTACAAACTTGGTGCCGTCTTTCAGGTTATCTACCACCAGAATGTCGGTGATGCCTTTGTCATTGAGCGCTTTAACGATGTTGCTGCCGATAAAGCCAGCGCCGCCGGTAACGATGATCATAACTGTAACCTTTGAAATGTGAGTACCCTGGACAATCCAGGGCGCTAATGACTCTTATCATAACATCACATCGACCCGCCTTCAGCCTTTCACCATCAAAGCCCCGGGCGACGCGTGATTTATGCTACAAAAAATGCAACGGGTGCTGCGTCATCTCGTACATACGTATAGCTTTAGGTAATATGTGCCGACATTTGCCGAATCTGGAGAGTTGCAATGCGTGGTGATTTTTACAAACAGTTAGCCGGTGACCTGGATACCGCCCGCGCGGAAGGGTTGTTTAAAGAAGAACGTATTATCACGTCAGCCCAGCAGGCGGATATCACCGTGGGTGATGGCAGCCACGTGATCAACTTCTGCGCCAATAACTATCTTGGCCTGGCGAACCATCCGGCGCTGATTGCCGCCGCGAAAGCGGGTCTCGATAGCCACGGTTTTGGTATGGCGTCCGTGCGCTTTATTTGTGGCACTCAGGACTACCATAAAGTGCTGGAGCAGAAACTGGCGGAATTCCTCGGTATGGAAGACGCGATTCTCTACTCCTCCTGCTTTGACGCCAACGGCGGCCTGTTTGAAACGCTGCTGGGGCCGGAAGATGCGATTATCTCCGACGCCCTGAACCACGCCTCCATTATTGACGGCGTGCGCCTGTGTAAAGCAAAGCGCTTCCGCTATGCCAACAACGACATGCAGGAACTGGAAGCACGCCTGAAAGAGGCGCGTGACGCCGGGGCGCGCCATGTGCTGATCGCCACCGACGGCGTCTTCTCGATGGACGGCGTGATTGCCAACCTGAAAGGCGTCTGCGATCTTGCCGACAAGTACGATGCACTGGTGATGGTCGATGATTCCCACGCCGTCGGTTTTGTCGGTGAAAATGGCCGTGGCTCCCATGAATATTGCGACGTGATGGGCCGCGTGGACATCATCACCGGCACGCTGGGCAAAGCACTTGGCGGTGCATCCGGTGGTTACACCGCGGCGCGTAAAGAAGTGGTTGAGTGGCTGCGTCAGCGCTCCCGCCCGTATCTGTTCTCCAACTCGCTGGCCCCGGCGATTGTCTCGGCGTCTATCAAAGTGCTGGAAATGGTTGCTTCCGGCGCTGAACTGCGCGATCGCCTGTGGTCTAACGCCCGCCTGTTCCGTGAAAAAATGAGCGCCGCAGGGTTTACTCTGGCGGGTGCCGATCACGCCATTATCCCGGTGATGCTGGGCGATGCGGTTGTGGCGCAGGAGTTTGCCCGCTTGCTGCAAAAAGAGGGGATCTACGTGACCGGTTTCTTCTATCCGGTGGTGCCGAAAGGCCAGGCGCGCATTCGCACCCAGATGTCGGCGGCACACTCCCCTGAACAAATCGAACGTGCGGTGGAAGCCTTTATCCGCATTGGTAAACAACTGGGCGTGATTGCCTGAGGAAGCCAGATGAAAGCGTTGTCGAAACTGAAAGCGGAAGAGGGGATCTGGATGACCGACGTGCCGAAACCGGACGTGGGCCATAACGATCTGCTGATTAAAATCCGTAAAACGGCGATTTGCGGTACGGATGTGCACATTTATAACTGGGATGAATGGTCGCAGAAAACCATCCCGGTTCCGATGGTGGTCGGTCATGAATATGTCGGCGAAGTGGTCGGCATCGGTCAGGAAGTAAAAGGCTTTAAAATCGGCGATCGCGTCTCCGGTGAAGGCCATATCACCTGCGGTCACTGTCGTAACTGCCGTGGCGGCCGCACGCACCTGTGCCGCAACACCATTGGCGTGGGCGTGAATCGTCCGGGCTGCTTCGCGGAATATCTGGTGATCCCGGCGTTCAACGCCTTCAAAATTCCGGATAACATTTCCGATGATCTCGCCTCTATTTTTGACCCGTTTGGCAACGCGGTACACACGGCGCTCTCTTTCGACCTGGTCGGTGAAGATGTGCTGGTGTCCGGCGCAGGCCCGATTGGCGTGATGGCGGCGGCGGTCGCGAAACACGTCGGCGCGCGCAATGTTGTTATCACCGATGTGAATGAATACCGTCTCGATCTGGCGCGTAAAATGGGCGTCACCCGCGCGGTAAACGTCTCCAAAGAGAGCCTGACCGACGTGATGGCTGAACTCGGTATGACTGAAGGTTTTGATGTCGGCCTGGAAATGTCTGGCGCGCCAGCGGCCTTCCGCACCATGCTCGATACCATGAACCACGGCGGGCGTATCGCCATGCTGGGTATTCCGCCGTCTGATATGTCGATTGACTGGACCAAAGTCATCTTCAAGGGGCTGTTTATCAAAGGGATTTATGGCCGTGAAATGTTCGAAACCTGGTACAAGATGGCGGCACTCATTCAGTCTGGCCTGGATCTCACGCCGATTATCACCCACCATTTCGGCATTGATGATTTCCAGAAAGGCTTCGACGCGATGCGTTCCGGCCAGTCTGGTAAAGTCATTCTGAGCTGGGATTAAGGCTCATCGCCTCATGTCTCTTCAGGCATGAGGCGTATTTCCTGAAGTTAATCTTAAAAACGCCTGATATATGTAAATCTTTGTCATTGTCATAAATGTTTCGTATTCGGGCGTTAGTCTTATTTCATTACAAATCCCTCTGTTGCACGCTAATTCCTGTTTATAAAAATAAACTTCGCCGGATCGAAGGAATGACGCCGAAATATCTTTCGCCCTTAATTCATTCTTAAGGTGGGAAGGGTAAAACGTAACCTACACGTTAAGGTGATCAGGTAATGAAAAAGATGAATAGCCCAGGGACACTCAGTGTCATCATCCCACTCTATAACGCAGGCGATGCATTTAAAGCCTGTATGGAATCGCTGCTGGCGCAAACCTGGACGGCGCTGGAAATTATCATTGTGAATGACGGCTCTACGGATAATTCTGTCGATATCGCAACGTATTATGCCGAGAATTACCCACAGGTTCGTTTGGTACATCAGGCCAACGCCGGGGCGTCTGTTGCCCGAAATCGGGGGCTGGAGCTGGCACATGGTGAGTACATCGCGTTTGTGGATGCCGATGATATTACCTATCCGCAAATGTATGAAACGCTGATGACCATGGCGTTGCAGGATAATCTCGATGTCGCCCAGTGCAATGCCGACTGGTGTGAACGCGAGACGGGCAAAACCTGGCAATCCATCCCGCAGGAGCGCATTCGCTCAACCGGCGTGATGAGCGGCCCGGAGTGGTTGCGCTTGGCATTAGCCAGCCGTCGCTGGACGCACGTGGTCTGGATGGGCGTTTATCGTCATGAATTAATTAAACAATGTAATCTGAAATTTGTACCGGGATTACATCACCAGGATATTCTCTGGTCGACGGAATTTATGTATAACGCCACGCGCGCGCGATATACCGAAGAATCGCTATATAAATATTTTCTGCATGATGTTTCGGTGAGCCGTAAAAAACGTACCGGGCGTAAAAACCTTTCCTATCAACGGCATTACATTAAAATTACCCGCTTGCTGGATAAATTAAACCGAGATTATGCAGATAAAATTAAGATGCATCCTGAGTTTTATCAGCAAATAACCTATGAAGCATTACGGGTTTGTCATGCGGTGCGTAAAGAGCATGATGTGATTACACGTAAAATGATGATTGCCGAGATATTTGCGTCCGGAATGTATAAACGGATGGTGGCTAACGTACGTAGCCCGAAGATGGCGTATCAGGTGCTGCTTTGGTCGGTGCGTTTGTATAGCTGGCAGGATCGTGGTCTGGCGAGCCGCAGGCTGGCACGTAAAGCGCTTAGCCTGCGTTAATGTTTGGCAAGGTCTGTAGGCCCGGTAAGCGCAGCGCCACCGGGCATTTCCATAGGTTACGGCTTATCCCAACCCTGCCACTGTAAGCGCAGGTACTGCATCACGGTGCTGTTGCTGATGCTGTCCGCCATCACGGTAAAGAACTGGGTCGCGTAAACCGGTTCCGGTGCTTTCTTCGTTTTACACAGCTTCACGCCGCGGAACGGATTGCGCGGTGCGTCTGGCGTTGTGCCTTTCGGTGGCGTCAGATTGGGCGTGGAGGTGTCCACCTGTGGTTCGTTAAGCAGATCGCTCGGGCGCACCAGGGTGATATCCGACGGTAACGTGGGCAGCATCTGCTGCAGTACGCGCACGGTCGACGGATGCGGGTGGCCAATCGCAATCGCCGAACCGTTACGCCGCGCCAGCTCAACCGCCCGGTTAAACTGACGGCGGATATCAGCCTCGTTCTGCGTATCGTCGAGGAACACTTTGCGCTTAATTACCTTCACGCCCGTGCCGCTGGCGGCGCGCATCGCCTGGCTGTTGCCAATGGTCATGCTGTCGAGGAAATAGAGATTATAGCGGCTCAGCGCCTGCATCACTTTCTGCATGCCGAACAGGCTGGAGGTCATCGCGCTGCCCATGTGGTTGTTTAACCCCACGGCATACGGAACCTTGTTCACTGATTCGCGAATAATACGTTCGATTTCGTCGCTGCTCATTTCCGGGCGCAGCGTGTCTTTTTCCAACGGCTGTTTACTGAGCGGCGCCATCGGCAGATGGATGAGCACTTCATGCCCGCTGTTATGCGCTTTGGTGGCCATTTCATGGGCATGCGGCGCATTGGGGAGAACGGCGACGGAGACGGCTGACGGCATTGCCAGCACCTGATTTTCGTTGTGCGGGCGATAGCCAAAATCATCAATGACAATCGCCAGCTTCCCCGCAAAGACTGGCGCCGCTAAGGTGAGGGCGCCAAGAAGAAGGATCCTGCGAAATTGAAGCAAACTTATCTTCCCAACCACGGTAGTGGATTGACCGCCTGACCCTGGCGGCGAATTTCGAAATAGAGCGACGGTCGGCCCTGACCTCCGCTGTTACCAACCAGCGCAATCGGCTGTCCGGCGCGAACCTGCGTACCTACGCTGACCAGCGCACTCTGATTATAGCCGTAAAGACTCATATCGCCTTTCCCGTGTTCCACCACCACGACCAAACCGTAGCCCTGCAACCAGTCGGCCAGAATGACGCGGCCATCGGCGATAGCTTTTACTTCAGTGCCTTCCGAGGCGCTGATCACCATCCCTTTCCAGCGCAGTTCACCCTGCAACTGTTCGCCGTAACGGTGCAGCGTGGTACCGCGAACCGGCCAGTAGGCCTGACCGCGCGGTGCGCCGAGGCCACCGGTACGCGACATCAGCGAGCGTTCGCTTTCGGTCGGTTTGTAGGTTTTGCCTTTGCTGGTGGCTTCTTTCTGACGGTCGCGAACCGCATCGGCTTCACGGGCTTCACGTTCGGCGCGTGCTTTGGCCGCCGCCGCCGCGCGGGCGATGCTGTTACGCAGGCGGGATTCGTTCGCGCGCAGTTCGCTTAACTGCTGCTGGCCCTGCTGGATGGAAGACTCCAGCCCGGCGATGGTTTTTTGTCGTTCGCTGCGCGCCTGCTCAAGCTTCGCCTGCTGCGCTTTTTGTTCATACAGCAGGGTTTGCTGCTGGCTTTGTTTCTCTTCCAGCTCGGCTTTCTGCGCGGTGACCTGCTCGCGCGTCTGTTTCAGCTCGGCGATAGTCTCCTGGCGCGCCTGGTTGAGGTAGCCGAAGTAAGCCTGTAAGCGCTGGCCGCGCTGGCTCTCTTCACCGCTGAGAATGAGCTGAATACCGGTGTGTTCACCCTGGCGGAACGCGGCGTCGAGCTGAGCGGCAAGATTGCGCTCCTGGGTGGCGCGCTGCGCTTCCAGCTTCGCAATCGAGGCGTTCATTTCGTCGATTTGCTTATTGAGCTGCGTCAGTGTGGCTTGCGTTTCGCGAAGCTGACGCGCGGCGGCGGCGATGGCCTGATCCTGCGCTTTCAACTGGGCGAGCAGAGAGGAACGCTGCTGTTGTTGCTGGCGTACTGCGCGCTCTTTAGCGGCAATATCGGCCTGAATAGATTGCAGCTGTGTGCGATCGTCGGCGTGGGCAGATGACGCGCACAGCAATACGCCAGCGCTGAGTGCGCTGGCGTATAACGTGGACCGCAGCGTAACCGCGGCCCCTTTAAGTACAAAAATCGCCTTTCCCCTCATGGGGAGGGATTATTCCACGATGAACAGCGGCTTACCAGTCATCTCTTGCGGGATTTCCATGCCCATCAGCGTCAACATGGTAGGCGCGATATCGGAAAGCTTGCCGCCATCGACAGCTTTCAGATTTTTCTCGCCAACGTAGATCAGCGGAACCGGCAGGTTGGTATGCGCTGTATGCGCCTGGCCGGTAGCCGGATCACGCATCTGTTCAGCGTTACCGTGGTCTGCGGTGATCAGCAACTGGCCGCCAACGGATTCAACCGCTTTCGCAACCTGATCAACACAATTATCCAGTGCTTCAACGGCTTTGATTGCCGCATCCATCACGCCGGTGTGGCCGACCATGTCGCCGTTCGGGTAGTTACAGATGATGGTGTCGTATTTACCGCTCTTGATTGCTGCGACCAGTTTTTCGGTCAGCTCTTCGGAGCTCATTTCCGGCTGCAGATCGTAGGTGGCAACTTTCGGTGAGTTGATCAGGATGCGGTCTTCACCTTTGAACGGTTCTTCTACGCCGCCGTTAAAGAAGAAGGTGACGTGCGCGTATTTCTCGGTTTCGGAGATGCGCAGCTGGGTTTTATCGTTTTTCGCCATCCACTCGCCGAAGGTATTTGCCAGAGACGCCGGCGGGTAAGCGCACGGTGCTTTGATGTCGGCAGCGTATTCGGTCAGCTGGATGAAGTCGCCCAGTTTCACTTCTTTCTGACGTTTGAAACCGTCGAAATCAGCGTTTACGAACGCACGGGTGATTTCACGCGCACGGTCGGCACGGAAGTTCATGAAAATCAGCGCATCGCCATCTTCCATTGCGGCGTCGGCCTGGCCTGCGGCGCGAATAACGGTCGCTTTCACGAATTCATCGTTTTCATCACGCGCGTAGGCAGCCTGCAGGCCTTCTACTGCGGTGTCGAACTGGAACTCGCCTTTGGCCTGAGTCATCAGGTTGTAGGCTTGCTCAACGCGATCCCAACGGTTGTCGCGGTCCATGGCGTAGTAACGGCCAATGATGGACGCTACGCGGCCTTTGCCCAGCGCAGCAAATTTGTCTTCGAATTTTTTCAGTGAGCCTTCAGCGCTACGCGGCGGGGTGTCGCGGCCATCAAGGAAAGCGTGCAGGTAGATTTTTTCCGCACCGCGTTCAGCGGCCAGTTCAACCATCGCCAGGATGTGATCTTCGTGGCTGTGAACGCCGCCCGCAGAGAGCAGACCCATAATGTGCACGGCTTTGCCTGCTTTCGCGGCTTTATCGACTGCGCCGCACAGAACCGGGTTAGCAAAGAAGGTGCGTTCTTTAATTTCCACGTCGAGACGGGTCAGGTCCTGATACACGATACGGCCTGCGCCCAGGTTAACGTGACCGACTTCGGAGTTGCCCATCTGGCGATCCGGCAGGCCCACTTCCAGACCGGATGCGTCGATCAGGGTATGAGGACGTTTGGCCCACAGGGCGTCCATGACAGGGGTTTTTGCGCTGAAGATAGCGTTATCCTGGTGTTCTTCGCGATAGCCGTAGCCATCAAGGATTACCAGTACCATAGGTTTTTTAGAAACCGACATTGCGACAACCTCATGCTCGAAGGAGATAGAAAATTTTGCGTAATTTTACTACAGCTGAATCGATCAAACAGCCACTGAAGATCAAAAAAAGAGGAAGGATTAAGCCCTGAAACGGCGCTTTTGTGGCATTTTTTCCGGAGTACGCCGCAGAAAATGCATTACATCGCGCGGCCTGGCTGTATTTGCTCCACTGCACAGGTATACTCCTTCCCTGGTTTTTTAATCATTAAGTCGGGAGTCGTTACCCCCCATGCAAGAAATTATGCAATTTGTTAGCCGTCACCCTGTGCTGAGCATCGCATGGATAGCCTTACTGGTGGCCGTTCTGTTCACCACCTTTAAAGGTCTGGCGTCTAAAGTTAAAGTGATTACCCGTGGTGAAGCTACGCGTCTTATCAACAAAGAAGACGCGGTGGTTGTCGACCTGCGTCAGCGCGATGATTTCCGTAAAGGCCACATCGCAGGCTCTATCAACCTGCTGCCGGCGGAAGTGAAAGCCAACAACGTGGGTGAGTTAGACAAGCACAAGAATAAGCCGGTGATCGTCACCGACGCGTCTGGCATGCAGGCTCAGGAATCAGCAAACGCGCTGCTCAAAGCGGGCTTTGAACAGGTTTATGTGCTGAAAGAAGGTATTGCAGGCTGGAGCGGCGAAAATCTTCCTTTAGTTCGCGGTAAGTAAGGATAATTGTCATGGCTACTATCGAAATCTACACCAAAGCGACCTGCCCGTTTTGCCATCGCGCAAAAGCATTGCTGAGCAGCAAAGGCGTTACCTTCCAGGAGCTGCCGATCGATGGCGACGCGGAAAAACGCGAAGAGATGATTAAGCGCAGTGGCCGCACGACGGTTCCGCAGATTTTTATTGATGCACAGCACATTGGCGGCTGTGATGACTTGTATGCGCTTGATGCACGTGGTGGACTTGATCCCCTGCTGTAAGAGCGCATGTGCGTGAGCGTCACGCCGACACGTATCGGCCTGAAGAATAACGCGTATTTTAAGGACAACACGAAAGGGTTTTTACACATGTCTGAGCAAAACAACACTGAAATGAATTTCCAGATCCAGCGTATCTACACCAAGGACGTATCTTTCGAAGCGCCAAATGCGCCGCACGTTTTCCAGAAAGATTGGCAACCAGAGGTTAAACTTGATCTTGATACGGCTTCCAACCAACTGGCGGAAGGCGTGTTTGAAGTGGTGCTGCGTGTCACCGTAACGGCAACGCTGGGCGAAGAAACCGGCTTCCTGTGTGAAGTTCAGCAGGGCGGTATTTTCTCCATCGAAGGTATCGAAGGTACTCAGATGGCGCACTGCCTGGGTGCATACTGCCCGAACATTCTGTTCCCGTATGCGCGTGAATGCATCACCAGCCTGGTTTCCCGTGGGACTTTCCCGCAGCTGAACCTTGCGCCGGTTAACTTTGATGCGCTGTTCATGAACTACTTGCAGCAGCAGTCCGGCGAAGGTGCAGAACAACATCAGGATGCCTGATGAACGCACTTAATGCTTCAATGACTGTGATCGGTGCCGGCTCGTACGGCACCGCTCTTGCCATCACCCTGGCAAGAAACGGCCACCAGGTCGTACTCTGGGGCCACGATCCTGAACATATCGCGACCTTACAGCGTGATCGCTGCAACGTGGCGTTTCTTCCCGATGTTCCCTTCCCGGACTCTCTGCACCTCGAAAGCGATCTCGCGACGGCGCTGGCCGCCAGCCGTAATGTGCTGGTGGTTGTGCCGAGCCACGTCTTCGGTCTGGTGCTGCGCCAGATGAAACCGCTGATGCGCAGCGATGCGCGCGTGGTGTGGGCGACGAAAGGGCTGGAAGCAGAAACGGGGCGTCTGTTGCAGGACGTGGCGCGAGAAGCCCTTGGCGATGATATCCCGCTGGCGGTTATCTCCGGGCCGACGTTTGCCAAAGAGCTGGCGGCAGGCTTGCCGACCGCAATCTCCCTGGCGTCAACCGACCCGGTCTTTGCCGACGACTTGCAGCAACTGCTGCACTGCGGCAAAAGCTTCCGCGTTTACAGCAACCCTGATTTTATCGGCGTGCAGCTGGGCGGCGCGGTGAAAAACGTCATTGCCATTGGCGCGGGTATCTCCGACGGCATCGGTTTTGGCGCGAATGCCCGTACGGCGCTGATCACCCGTGGCCTGACTGAAATGTCACGTCTGGGTGCGGCGCTGGGCGCCGATCCGGTCACCTTTATGGGGATGGCGGGGCTGGGCGATCTGGTACTGACCTGTACCGACAACCAGTCGCGTAACCGTCGTTTTGGCATGGCACTCGGCCAGGGCGCAGACGTTCAGGATGCGCAGGATAAAATCGGCCAGGTGGTCGAAGGTTACCGTAATACCAAAGAAGTTCGCGAATTGGCGCACCGTGTGGGTGTCGAAATGCCAATAACCGAGGAAATTTATCAGGTATTATATTGCGGAAAAAGCGCGCGCGAGGCAGCATTGACGTTATTAGGTCGTGCTCGCAAGGACGAACGCAGCGGCAAGTAAATACAGGAAACCTTTGTCACCTCAAATGACCCGGCTGGCACAGAACTGGCCGGTCATTCATCATCGTCTGGAGTATGCAATGTCGTGTGAAGAACTGGAGATTGTCTGGAACAACATTAAAGCTGAAGCCCGGGCACTGGCCGATTGTGAGCCGATGCTGGCCAGCTTTTATCACGCGACGCTACTCAAGCATGAAAATCTCGGCAGCGCCCTCAGCTACATGTTAGCCAACAAACTGGCGTCGCCGATTATGCCTGCCATCGCCATTCGCGAAGTGGTGGAAGAAGCCTACGCGGCTGACCCGGAAATGATCGCCTCTGCGGCCTGCGATATTCAGGCGGTGCGCACGCGTGACCCGGCGGTAGATAAATACTCCACGCCGCTGCTTTATCTGAAAGGTTTTCACGCGTTGCAGGCTTATCGCATCGGCCACTGGCTGTGGTTGCAGGGGCGTCGCGCATTAGCGATTTTCCTGCAAAATCAGGTCTCTGTGACGTTCCAGGTCGATATCCATCCGGCTGCGAAGATTGGCCGTGGCATCATGCTCGACCACGCGACCGGCATTGTCGTGGGTGAAACGGCGGTGATTGAAAACGACGTCTCGATTCTGCAATCGGTCACCCTTGGCGGTACCGGAAAAACCAGCGGCGATCGTCACCCGAAAATCCGCGAAGGCGTAATGATTGGCGCGGGCGCGAAAATCCTCGGCAATATTGAAGTCGGGCGCGGCGCGAAAATTGGTGCAGGCTCTGTGGTTCTGCAACCCGTGCCGCCGCACACGACCGCCGCAGGCGTACCGGCGCGTATTGTCGGTAAGCCAGACAGCGATAAGCCGTCGATGGATATGGACCAGCACTTCAACGGCATTCACCATACGTTTGAGTATGGCGACGGGATTTAATTTAACCTCGTAAAATGGCGCCCGGATATCCCAGTTGGCGCCACGCTTCATACACCACCACCGACACCGCGTTAGACAAATTCATGCTGCGGCTGTCCGGCATCATGGGAATACGAATTTTTTGTTCCGGCGGCAGGGCATCCAGAATAGACGCTGGCAGGCCGCGCGTTTCCGGGCCAAACATCAGATAGTCGCCATCCTGGTAGCTCACGGCGCTGTGCGCAGGCGTGCCTTTGGTCGTCAGGGCAAACAGACGCTGGGGTTTCTCAGCCTCAAAAAACGCGTCGTAGTTTTGATAACGCGTGACAGCAGTAAATTCGTGATAATCCAGCCCCGCACGGCGCAGACGCTTATCGTCCCAGGTAAAACCCATCGGTTCGATGATGTGCAGACGAAAGCCGGTATTGGCGCAAAGGCGGATGATATTGCCGGTATTTGGCGGGATTTCTGGTTCGAATAAAACGATGTTAAGCATGCTGCCCCCTTAAGTGCGGGGGGCAGAATAGCAGATATTTACTTCACCCTCACGCGGCATCGCCACGCGCCAGTGGTGCCAGCGCCGCAGGCAAAGTTTTACCCAGTTCCTGCACCAATGAGTCGCGGCTGATTTCACTAATCGTTTTCGCACCGGTCAGCGTCATCGCCACCTTCATCTCTTTCTCAATCAGGCTCAGCAGATTCGCCACGCCCGCCTGACCCGCCGTTGCCAGCGCATAAAGATAGGCGCGGCCCAGCAGTACGGTATCTGCACCCAGGGCAATCATACGCACCACGTCCAGCCCGTTGCGAATGCCGCTATCCGCCAGAATCGCGATATCGCCTTTCACCGCATCGGCAATCGCAGGCAGTGCGCGGGCAGAAGAAAGCACGCCATCCAACTGGCGGCCACCGTGGTTGGAGACCACAATCCCATCCGCGCCAAAGCGTACCGCATCGCGCGCATCTTCCGGGTCGAGGATCCCTTTGATCACCATCGGGCCATCCCAGAATTCACGGATCCACTCCAGGTCTTTCCACGAAATCGACGGATCGAAGTTGTTCGCCAGCCAGCCGATGTAATCCTCCAGCCCGGTCGGTTTACCGAGGTAGGTGGAGATATTACCCAGATCGTGCGGACGCCCGTTGAGGCCGACATCCCATGCCCACTGCGGATGGGTTACCGCCTGCCAGTAGCGACGCATCGCGGCATTCGGGCCGCTCATGCCCGAGTGGGCATCACGATAACGCGCGCCCGGCGTCGGCATATCAACCGTAAACACCAGCGTGGAGCAACCCGCCGCCTTTGCGCGTTCCAGCGCGTTACGCATAAAGCCACGGTCGCGTAGCACGTACAGCTGGAACCACATCGGGCGCTTGATGGTTGGCGCGACCTCTTCAATGGGGCAAACGGAGACGGTAGAAAGCGTGAACGGAATACCGTGAGCATCCGCCGCTGCCGCTGCCTGCTTCTCGCCACGACGCGCGTACATGCCGCACAGGCCGACCGGGCCAAGCGCAACCGGCATTGAGAGTTTTTCTTTAAACAGCGTGGTTTCCAGGCTGAGGTCGGCCATGTTCTTCAGCACGCGCTGGCGCAAAGCGACCTGAGATAAATCTTCCACGTTGCGGCGCAGGGTGTATTCCGCATACGCGCCGCCATCGATGTAGTGGAACAGGAACGGTGGCAGAATGCGCTCGGCGGCGGCACGGTAGTCACTCGCGGCTGAAATAATCATGCTTTTTTCTCCCTGGAATTTTCAGCGTGGTCGTCGGGCAGGCGGGTGATGCGTGCCTGACGAGCCAGATCTTCATCAAAACGTTTGATGGTGGTGTGAACGAAACCTAAATGGGCCATCATCGCCTGGCGTGCGCCTTCGGCGTCACCAGCCACAATGGCATCAAGGATGGCCTGATGTTGTTCGGTCAGGCGGGCAAAGACCGGCGGTACCAGATACATGCGCTGGCGGCTCTGTTTGACTGAGGATTGCAGCAAATCGAAGAAACCACGCATGGTTTGCAGCAGCACGACGTTGTGCGAGGCTTCAGCAATCGCCAGATGAAAACGGACGTCGGCCTGCGAGGCGAGGTCCGGGTCTTCACTGAGCGTTGCTTCAAAGCAGAGGGCGATTTTCTCTTTGTCGGCATCCGTTGCGCGCATGGCGGCATGCCAGGCGGTGCTGCCCTCAATGGCGTGGCGCGCTTCCAGAATATCGAAGCTGTAATCCGGGTCATCGGCCAGCAGCGTTTTCAGCGGCTGAACGATGTTTTGCTCTGACCACGCTTCATGTGGCCAGCGCACAAACGTGCCGCCGCCGCGACGGCTGAGCAGCACGCCTTCACTGACCAGCGTTGCCAGCGCTTCGCGCAGAGAATTGCGCGACACGCCGAGCTGGGCTGCCAGCTGGCGCTCGGCGGGCAATTTCATGCCCGCTTCCAGCTGTTGTTCTTCAATCAGCGCCCGCACGCGAGAAGCAATCTCGTCGGACAGGCGTCTGGGCATCACTATCATGGGATCATCCAGGTTAAGACATAGGCCTGAAGCGTGGTGATTACGCCCACCATGCAGGTGAATATCAGGCTGTGTTTCACGGTAAAGCGGAACAGATCAGATTCTTTGCCGACCAGGCCCACCGCCGCACAGGCGATGGCGATGGACTGCGGCGAAATCATCTTGCCGGTGACGCCGCCGGTGGTATTGGCGGCAACCAGCAGCACGTCAGAGACGCCAATCTGCTGCGCGGCGGTAGCCTGCAATGCGGCAAACAGCGCGTTTGATGAAGTATCTGAACCGGTCAGGAATACGCCCAGCCAGCCAAGGAACGGTGAGAAGAAGGTAAACGCATGACCGGTATGCGCTAACGCCAGCGCCAGCGTTGAAGAGAGGCCGGAGTAGTTCGAGATAAACGCGAACGCCAGCACCATCCCGATGGAGTAAATCGGCAGCGCCAGTTCTTTCAGCGTGGTACCGAAAGTGCTGATGGCGTCTTTCGGCTTCATGCGCAGCCAGACGATAGAGAGCAGTGCGGCAAACAGAATCGCCGTACCGGTTGCCGACAGCCAGTCGAACTTATAGACCGCCGCGTAGGCCGTGGCTTCGCTCACTACAGGCGGCATACGGGCCACCAGTTTGTCGAGGAACGGAACCGGAATATTAATCACAAACTCGTACATCGCCCCACCCGGTGCGAACAGCGCTTTAAACGGCGGAATACTCCACAGCGTAACGGTGGCGGTCAGGAACAGGAACGGCGACCAGGCGCGAACAATCTGCCCGGCGGTGTAGTTGGTGCGCGCCAGCGTCTGATCGACCTGCGATGCGCCCATATCGCCAAAGCGGAAGATGCGTACCGGCTGCCAGCGTTTCAGGAACAGCGTCAGGCACACCAGGGAGACCAGCGAAGAGATAATGTCCGGCAGCTCCGGGCCAATAAAATTAGAGCTCAGGTACTGGGCAATGGCAAACGAACCACCCGCGACCATTACCGCAGGCCAGGTTTCTTTAATCCCGCGCCAGCCGTCCATAATTGCCATGATCCAGAACAGCACGATAATGGTCAGGAACGGCAACTGACGGCCAACCATCTGGCCAATCTCAAAGCTATCCAGACCGGTGACCTGCCCGGCGACCAGAATCGGAATCCCCATCGCGCCAAAGGCCACCGGCGCAGTGTTGACGATCAGGCACAGGCCTGCGGCATATAGCGGGTTAAAGCCCAACCCCACCAGCAGCGCGGCGGTAATCGCTACCGGCGCGCCAAAACCGGCAGCCCCTTCCAGGAAGGCGCCGAAGGAGAATCCGACGATCAGCATCTGCAAACGCTGGTCGGGCGTAATCGACAGTATTGATGATCGGATGATGTCGAACTGCCCGGTTTTCACCGAAATTTTGTAGACGAAAACGGCGGCGATGATGATCCACGCAATCGGCCACAGGCCGTAGAAGAAGCCATACACCACCGATGCCAGCGCGTTATCCACCGGCATTTTGTAGAACAGCAGGGCAACGGCGAGCGCGATGGCAACGGTCCAGCTGGCGGCGACGTAGCCTTTCAGCTTGAGCTTAATCAGCGCGAAGAAGAAAAAGAGAATGGGTAGCGATGCTATCAGGCTCGACAGCCAGATGTTATTGGCCGGGTCATAGTTTTGTTGCCAGAGGCTCATTGTGCAGGTCTCCTGGGGGCCCATAACCAGCTTCGCGGTGAGTCTGCGCTCATCTCGGCGTCACAGTTTATGTAAAAGTGGCCCTTCCAATATGATGGTGTAGGGATAATGACAATGAATGGTTAACTAATTGTTATGTTCTAGCAACGGCATTGTATGAATAAATAGCGAAATTGTGAACCATTGGAAGGAAAGAGAGGAATTGGTTGGGCCAATTGGGTGGGGAGAAAAGAATTGCCGGATGGTACTTCGCTTGTTCAACCTACGGTAATGCCCTATAAGTTAGGCTCGGTAAGCGAAGCGCCATCGGGCACTAACTGTATCGATCAGAACTCAGTTTTCGCGTAACCGGTCATCACCTCGAGGCCCATTTCGCGGCCCAACGCGGTCATCGGGTGAACCACAACCAGCCCGCGCACGCTTTTCTTCAGCTTGCCCATGTCGGCCTGTTCTTTCTTGGTGATCGCACGCTGGAAAGGCATCTTCATCAGTTTCTGGGCTTCTTTACTCAGTTTCTGGCTGTGTACTTCACGCAGACGCGTGATTTCCGCTTCCAGCTTCTCTTTCTCGCTTTCCAGCTCGGCGTACTTCTCTGCGTTTTCAACCAGCGACAGTTCAGCCTGCTGGTGACGGATGGCGTCCAGA
Organism: Pseudocitrobacter corydidari; assembly: GCF_021172065.1. Classification (NCBI taxonomy): domain Bacteria; kingdom Pseudomonadati; phylum Pseudomonadota; class Gammaproteobacteria; order Enterobacterales; family Enterobacteriaceae; genus Pseudocitrobacter; species Pseudocitrobacter corydidari. The sequence goes on from NZ_CP087880.1 coordinate 4,021,845, forward strand.
CGGTCGCTCAGGCGTTTGATTTCGTTTTTTTCGATTTCTTTCATTTTGCGTATATCTGATAAAAAAATGACGTAATAGCGCATAGTATGCGCGACAGCGATCGTAACCGATAGCGAATTATACAAAATAGTCTGATTAGGTCTGCACTTATTTACCTGCGAATTATTAGTAATACTATGAATTAATAGCATTTTATGGAAAATGGTTAAGCAGATCTCTTTTTTGACACGTCGTCACATGGAATCGCACATTTTCCCCAAACGTACCGCCCTAAATTGTCCATTCTGAAGGCAGGAATCATGAAGAGGACTACGTTATGGGCAAACTTGGCGAAAACGTACCACTTGTCATCGACAAAGCCGTAGATTTTATGGCGTCCAGTCAGGCATTTATGGAGTACCTGAAAAAATCGCCCCGCCTGAGTCACGTACCGGAAGAGATCCCGGAAGAGAAAGCGGCGATGTTTCTGGAGCGATTAGAGCACTACCGCAAACTTTATCAGCCGGTCGAAAACCAGGCGAATGAAGTTTGAGGGCGTTATTTCTGGAAGGCTTTTTTCAAGCTGATTCGGGAAATCAGCTCCGTCAGAGAAAGTACCATCGTTGAGCGAACGACCTGTTGATAACGCTGTTGCTGCATTGCCAGCAGGTCGGCATCGCTATCGTCAAAGAAAGGCGCGGGTGGCAGGGCAGAGACGCAGTGCAGCTCGCCCAGAGGCCCAAGAATTTCATCATCCGTGAAGGCATACTCGCTGCCATCATGATTTAGCTCTTCGCGCAGCGCCATCAGCAATTCCGCATCTTCATACTCATGACGGCTAATCACGCCCAGCCCATAGATAAGCTTGAGCCGGACCGAAAGGTCGCCCAATGGGCCGCTGCCGTCCAGTAGCGGTTCGACGGCATATTTCACCGCGTAATCGTCTTTGCGGAACACCTGAAGCACCAGAATATTGACCGCCTCGGTCAGTAGCTCGACGGCGGCAATCAGGAAACTTCTGACGGTTTTGCCAGCATTCAGACGCTCAAGCACACGGTTTTCAAAAGCCTGTGTTTCTTCCATTATTGCCTGCATATCTGACAATCTACTGTTCAGGCGCAGGATAGCCTGCGCCGGGTCTTGCATCATTTGCTGGCGTTGTAGAGTGCGACGGCGGCTTTCACCACGTCGCTGTTCGCGTCCAGACCAGAGATCTGTGCCAGCGCGGCCTGCGGGCCTTTTTCATCAATCAGCGCGGCCAGTTCCTGCGCCTGCGGATCTTCTTCACTGCGGAAATGCATCGCAGCGGCGATACCTTTCACCAGGTTAACGTGCGGCAAACCGTATTCCAGCGTGCCCAGCAGCGGTTTAATCAGACGGTCGCCCGCGCTCAGTTTACGCAGCGGCTGACGGCCTACGCGCTCAACGTCATCTTTCAGATACGGGTTTTCAAAACGACCGAGGATTTTCTGAATGTATGCGGCATGTTTCTGCGCATCAAAACCATAGCGTTTGATCAGTACCGCGCCGCTTTCATCCATCGCGCCTTTTACCACTGCGCGAATTTTCTCATCGAGGATCGCGTCGCGGATAGTTTGATGCCCGGCCATTTTGCCGAGGTAGGCGGTTATAGCATGACCTGTGTTCAGCGTGAAGAGTTTACGTTCGACAAATGCCATCAGGTTATCGGTTAATTCCATGCCTGGAATGTTCGGCAGCGCGCCTTTGAACTGAGTTTTGTCGACAATCCACTCGCTGAAGGTTTCAACGGTCACTTCCAGCGGATCGTTGGTTGCAGAAGCCGACGGCGGCACGATACGGTCAACGGCGGAATCCACGAAGCCGACGTTCGCTTCCACCCAGGCTTTTTCATCTTCGGCAACGGCGGCCATCACGTGGCCTTTCAACTGGCTGGTGCCGCGCACCATGTTTTCGCAGGCGATAATGTTCAGCGGGGTATTGACGCCCTGTGCTTTACGTTTTGCGAGACCTTTGGCGATAGCCGGTGCAATCCGTTCCAGCACAACCGGGCCCACAGCGGTGGTGACCAGGTCAACCTGGGCAATCAGGTCTACAACGTCGTCACCGATGCTGCTGACGGCGTTAACGCCAGAAACCGTATCAACCTGTTCATTTTCACCGACAACGTGAACCTGATAGCTATGACGCGCATTCAGGGCATCCAGTACCACCTGGTTTACATCGGCGAATGTCAATGTAATGCCTGCGTCGGCCAGCAGTTTGCCGATAAAGCCACGACCGATATTACCTGCGCCAAAATGTAATGCTTTCATAGTGTTAACCTTCATTAATGTTTTTGACCCGAGAGGGCTGGGGTGAGGCTTTTCCCTCACCCTAACCCTCTCCCAATGGGAGAGGGTAGAGAGACTTACTTCTGCAACAGCGCCAGAACTTCTTCTACGCTGGTGGTGCTGGCCAGGCGTTCGATGACAGATTCGTCATCCAGCGCGTTGGTCAGGCCGGTAATCACCTGGATGTGCTCGTTGTTACGCGCGGCGATACCAATCACCAGACGGGCAATGTCGTCTTCATCTTCGCCGAAGCGCACGCCTTCCGGATACTGGCAGAACACGATACCGGTTTTCAGCACGCGGTCTTTCGCTTCGATGGTGCCGTGCGGTACCGCGATGGACTCGCCCAGATAAGTCGGCGTCAGTTTTTCACGGTCAAGCATCGCCTGCACATACTCTGGCTCAACGTAACCACCTTTCACCAGTTGCTCACCGGCGAAGCGAATCGCGTCTTCTTTGGTGGCAGCTTTGCAGCCCAGGAAGATGTTTTCCGCGCCGAGTTTGAATAGGTTGGCGTTGGTGTCGTCAAAGCTGTCTTTCAGGCTATCTTTCACCTTCACTTCGTTGTCAGTGTGGCGCTGTGCGGCAACCAGACGCTCGGTCAGGTTGGTGTACAGGCCGCTGTCGAGGAAGTTGGTCAGCGAGATGTGCTGCGCCTGCGGTACCTGACGCATTGCACGCTCGGTCAGGTCGCGGTGGGTGATGACCAGGTCAACATCCGGCGGCAGGTTGTTAATCGCGCAGTTGGTGACCGAGATGTTGCTCAGGCCAGCATCCTGCACTTTCTTACGCAGTACGCCCGCACCCATTGCACTGGAACCCATACCGGCGTCGCAGGCTACGATAATTTTACGCACGTGACTCAGGTCGTTGGTGACATCGCCAGCCGCCAGCGGGGTAGCGCCTTTGGATTCCGCTTTCATGTCATTCATACGACGGGTTGCCGCTTCGATGTCATCTTCTTCTTTCACTTTGCTGGTTTTCAGCAGAATGGCAGAAACGATGAAGGAGACCGCCATCGCCGCAACGATTGCCGCGATGTTCGCGAAGTACGCGCCTTTTGGCGTCATCGCCAGTACGGCCAGGATGGAACCTGGAGAAGCCGGAGAAACCAGACCACCGTTCAGCAGCGTCAGAGTAAACACGCCAGTCATACCACCCAGAATGACCGCCAGGATCAGACGTGGATTCATCAGCACATACGGGAAGTAAATTTCGTGGATACCCCCCAGGAAGTGGATGATTGCCGCGCCGCCTGCAGACTGCTTAGCACTGCCGCGACCGAAGAACATGTACGCCAGCAGAACGCCCATACCCGGACCTGGGTTGGCTTCAATCAGGAAGAAGATAGATTTGCCGAGATCATGAGACTGCTGAATACCCAGCGGAGAGAAGATACCGTGGTTAATCGCGTTGTTCAGGAACAGGATTTTCGCCGGTTCTACAAAGACAGATGCCAGCGGCAGCATGTCGTGTACAACCATGAAGTTAACGCCAGCCGCCAGAAGCTTGGACAGGACTTCAACCGCCGGGCCGATGCCCATAAAGGCCAGAATGGCGAGGATCATACCGATGATGCCAGCGGAGAAGTTATTCACCAGCATCTCAAAACCGGATTTGATTTTACCGTCTACCCAGATGTCGAATTTCTTGATTGCCCAGCCGCCCAGCGGGCCTGCAATCATGGAACCCAGGAACATCGGCATATCTGCACCGACGATAACGCCCATGGTGGTAATCGCACCGACCACGCCGCCACGTTCGCCGCCAATCAGCTTACCACCGGTATAACCGATGAGCAGCGGCAGCAGGTAGGTGATCATCGGGCCAACCAGCTTCGCCAGCGTTTCGTTCGGCAACCACCCTGTTGGAATAAATAACGCGGTGATAATACCCCACGCGATAAACGCGCCGATATTTGGCATCACCATGTTGCTGAGGAAGCGACCAAAGCTTTGCACCTTGATCTTGATATCGGATGACATAAAACACCCCTTGTTTCTGTTTGCCCGCAGGTGGATCACCTGAAGTTTATTGTTAATTGGCGGCAGAGGTAGTAGCCGAACCCTGGTTGATGATGCGAAATCTGGCACTGAATCGTTAAGCTGTCCAGATAGCGGGTCTTCGTGTGACTTAGATCACACAAATATAGGAGATACCTGATGATTTTGAGTGATCACCATCACAAAACAACTGTGTAAAAAAACAACACAGCAGGAAAAAGCATCGCAGAACACATGTAAATGTGATGTTAATCACGTTTTTCTTTCGGTTGTTTGTTTCTTTTTTGTGATTGAGTTCACAAGATATTTTCGAGCCGTCAAAGCAAGATGTGATCTGCAGCAGATTCCGCAGATAGATGGAGCTTTAGCTGTAACCGAGTAACATCACACAAAAAAGAATAATGAATGCGGAGTATGGCAGAACGATGAATTGCCGATTATGTTCAAAGTAGACGTCCGCTACGTGTTATTTCGTATAGCGTGCTCACTATCGACAGCGTGAATTCGAGGTTACGGCTATGTTCCTGAATTACTTTGCGCTTGGCATTCTGATCTTCGTTTTCCTGGTTATCTTTTACGGCATTATTATTATTCACGATATTCCCTACATGATTGCGAAGGCGCGCAATCATCCCCACGCCGATGCCATTCACGTTGCAGGCTGGGTAAGCCTTTTTACATTACATGTTCTCTGGCCGTTCCTGTGGATCTGGGCGACGCTGTATCGCCCCGATCGCGGCTGGGGGATGCAGCATCCTCCCGCGCCAGAGGGCGAAGATGCGCTGCGACACCGCGTTGAAGAGCTTGAAAAACAACTGAAAAAAATGCAAACGCCTTCAGGGGAATAACCATCATGGATCTGCTTATTATATTGACCTACGTCGCGCTGGCATGGGCGATTTTTAAGATATTCAGGATCCCGGTAAATAAATGGACGGTGCCTACCGCAGTATTAGGCGGGGTATTTATTGTCGGTGCGCTAATATTAGGGATGAACTATAACCACCCCTATACCTTTCAGGCGCAGAAGGCGGTTATCTCTATTCCTATTACCCCGCAGGTAACCGGCGTGGTGAGTGAAGTAACAAATAAACAAAACCAGCTGATTAAAAAGGGCGAGGTGCTGTTTAAGATTGACCCCACGCGCTACCAGGCGCGCGTTAATCGGCTTGAAGCTGATTTAGTCACCGCCGTTCATAACACTCAGGTGCTAAAAGCGCAGCTGGATGAAGCGCTGGCAAATACCACGCGCGTCTCGGCAGAACGCGACCGTTTGTATAAAGATTATCAGCGCTACTTGCAGGGAAGTAAGGCGCGGGTGAACCCCTTTTCGGAAAGCGATATCGACAACGCCCGGCAAAACTATCTGGCGCAGGACGCGCTGGTCAAAGCGTCTATTGCCGATCAATCGCAAATTAAAAGCCAACTGGACAGCGTGGTGAACGGCGACCAGTCGCAGGTCGCCAGCCTGCGCGCGCAGCTTACCGAAGCCAAATTCAATCTCGATCAAACCGTGATCCGCGCGCCCAGCGATGGTTTCGCCACCCAGGTACTGATTCGCCCTGGCACCTATGCCGCTGCGCTACCGCTGCGCCCGGTAATGGTGTTCGTGCCGGAACAAAAACGCCAGATTGTGGCCCAGTTCCGCCAGAACTCATTGCTGCGCCTGAAACCCGGTGATGAAGCCGAAGTGGTGTTTAATGCGCTGCCGGGGCAGATTTTCAGCGGCAAGCTCACCAGCATTTTGCCCGTTGTGCCCGGAGGTTCTTATCAGGCACAGGGAACGTTGCAGGCGCTCACGATTGTCCCCGGTACCGACGGCGTGATGGCCCTGATTGAACTTCAACCGAGTGAAGAGGTGGACTCGCTGCCGGATGGTATTTATGCGCAGGTCGCGGTCTATTCTGACCATTTTGAGCACCTGTCGATTATGCGTAAGGTACTGCTGCGAATGACGAGCTGGATGCATTATCTTTACCTGGATCATTGAGGGTAAAAGCATCTTTTTAACCACAGCTGAGCCATACTTCTTTTTTCGTTGGCAAAAAGGACATGGCATGAAACTCATCGGCAGCTACACCAGCCCTTTCGTACGTAAAATTTCTATCTTATTGCTGGAAAAGGGCATTTCATTCGAATTTGTGAATGAACTGCCCTATAACCTGGAAAACGGCGTAGCCCAGTACAACCCACTGGGCAAGGTCCCGGCATTGATGACCGACGACGGTGAATGTTGGTTTGATTCACCGATTATTGCCGAGTACATCGAACTGCTGAACGTCGAGCCGCAGATGCTACCGTCTGACCCGCTGGCGCGTCTGAAAGTGCGTCAGCTGGAAGCGCTCGCCGACGGCATTATGGACGCCGGGCTGGTGGCGGTGCGCGAACTGGCCCGCCCGCCAGCACAACAGTCGGAAGCGGAATGTTTGCGTCAGCGTGAGAAAATCAGCCGTAGCCTTGATGCGCTTGAAACCCATCTCAAAGAGGGCACGTTCAGCACCGATACGCTAAACCTGGCGACGATTGCCATCGCCTGCGCCATTAGCTATCTCAACTTCCGCCGCATCGCGCCGGGCTGGTGCGTTGACCGGCCTAATCTGGTCAAACTGGTGGAAACGTTGTTCCAGTGCGAGAGTTTTGCCCGCACGGAACCGCCAAAGGCTTGATTCTGCCCTATAACACTTCATGGTCGTACGCTGTACAATCCCTCCTCACTATGGACTCCCTCTCCCGTCGGGAGGGGGGAAAATCGTTAACCGTCAGGCCAACTCATGACTACCGATACTCGCTCACTCTACAGCCAGCTTCCTGCGACCGACCGCTTACTGCGCGATGCCGCCTTTGCTTCCCTTCTGGAAAACCACGGTCATTCGCAGGTGGTGGAACAACTCCGCCAGCTTCAGGATGAAGCGCGCCTGGCTATCCGCAATACCAGCGCGCTTCCGGGCTGGAGTGACGACTGGGCCGGGGAAGTCGCGCGTCGCTTTACCAGGGATACACAACGCGCCATTCGCCCGGTCATTAACCTGACCGGTACGGTGCTGCATACGAATCTTGGGCGAGCCCAGCAGGCGGAAGCCGCCATTGCGGCGGTGACGCAGGTGATGCGCGACCCGGTGACGCTGGAATATGACCTCGACGGTGCCGGGCGCGGTCATCGCGATCGCGCACTGGCGGATTTGCTCTGCCGCCTGACCGGCGCGGAAGATGCCTGCATCGTTAACAATAACGCCGCCGCTGTGCTTCTGATGCTGGCGGCGACGGCGAGCGGCAAAGAAGTTGTCGTCTCGCGTGGCGAGCTGGTGGAAATTGGCGGTGCGTTCCGCATCCCGGACGTGATGCGTCAGGCGGGCTGCGAGCTGCATGAAGTCGGCACCACCAACCGCACGCACGCTAAAGATTATCGCCAGGCGGTCAATGAAAACACCGGGCTGCTGATGAAAGTACACACCAGCAACTACAGCATTGAAGGTTTCACCAAAACCGTTGAAGAAGCCGAGCTGGCCGAGATTGGCCGCGAGCTGGATATTCCGGTGGTGGCCGATTTAGGCAGCGGCTCGCTGGTTGATTTAAGCCAGTACGGCCTGCCGAAAGAGCCGATGCCGCAGGAGATGATCGCCGCAGGTGTCAGCCTGGTGAGTTTCTCCGGCGATAAACTGCTGGGCGGCCCGCAGGCGGGAATTATCGTTGGTAAGAAAGCGATGATTGCCCAGCTTCAACAGCATCCGCTCAAACGCGCATTGCGTGCCGATAAAATGACGCTGGCGGCGCTGGAAGCGACGCTGCGCCTCTATCTGCACCCTGAGCGCCTGACCGCTGACCTGCCGACGCTGCGTCTGCTTAACCGCCGTGCGGATGAAATCCACGCGCAGGCCGAACGCCTGCGTGAAACGCTGATGCAGCGCTATGGCGATGAATTTTCTGTTACGGTGATGGAATGTGCCTCGCAAATCGGCAGTGGCTCGTTGCCCGTCGATCGCCTGCCGAGTGCCGCCATCACCTTTACCCCTAAAGACGGGCGCGGTAGCCGCCTTGAATCACTGGCTAACCGCTGGCGCAGCCTGCCTGTGCCGGTTATCGGGCGCATTTACGACGGGCGATTATGGCTCGACCTGCGCTGTCTTGAGGATGAATCACGTTTTCTGGAGATGTTGCTGAAATGATTATTGCCACCGCCGGGCACGTTGACCACGGCAAAACCACGCTGCTTCAGGCGATTACTGGCGTTAACGCCGACCGCCTGCCGGAAGAGAAATCACGCGGGATGACCATCGATCTGGGCTACGCCTACTGGCCGCAGCCCGATGGACGGGTGCTCGGGTTTATCGATGTGCCAGGGCACGAGAAATTTCTCTCTAACATGCTGGCGGGCGTGGGGGGTATCGATCATGCCCTGCTGGTGGTGGCCTGTGACGATGGTGTGATGGCGCAAACGCGCGAACATCTGGCGATTCTGCAACTGACCGGAAAGCCGACGCTGACGGTGGCGCTGACCAAAACCGATCGCGTTGATGCGGCGCGCGTGGCGGAAGTGCGTCAAGAGATAGACGCTGTACTGCGTGAGTACGGTTTTGAAGACGCCACGTTGTTTGAAACCGCCGCCACCGCAGGGCTGGGCATCGATGAATTGCGCGCGCATCTGCTGCAACTTCCAGAGCGTGTGAATCCGGAGAATCAACGTTTTCGTCTGGCGATCGACCGCGCGTTTACCGTGAAAGGCGCCGGGCTGGTGGTCACCGGGACGGCGCTTTCCGGCGATGTAAAAGTGGGTGACACGCTGTGGCTAACGGGCGTCGATAAACCGATGCGCGTGCGTGGTATCCACGCACAAAACCAGGCGACTGAACAGGCGCACGGGGGGCAGCGTATTGCGCTGAATATCGTTGGCGATGCGCAGAAAGAAGAGTTGAATCGCGGCGACTGGCTGCTATCTCAGCAACCGCCCGCGCCCGTCGAGCGGGTGATTGTCGCGCTGCATAACCACGTGCCGCTAACCCAATGGCAGCCGCTGCATATTCACCATGCCGCCAGTCACATTACCGGGCGCGTCTCGCTGTTGGAGAACAATCTGGCCGAGCTGGTGCTGGACACGCCGCTGTATCTGGCGGACAACGACCGCCTGGTGCTACGCGATATTTCAGCACGTCTTACCCTTGCCGGCGCGCGCGTGGTAACGCTCAATTCACCGCGTCGCGGAAAGCGTAAAGCCGAATATCTGGCGTGGATAGCCGAACTCGCGGGCGCAGAGAACGATGCGCAGGCGCTCTCCATCCACCTGCAACGCGATGCGGTACAGCTCAGTGATTTCGCCTGGGCACGCCAGCTGAGCGAGCAGGGGTTGCAACAGCTGATTAGCCAGCCGGGCTATATCCTGGCCGGAAATGCGTTACTGGATGCGCCGCTCGCCGCGCGCTGGCAGCGTAAACTGCTGGATGCGCTGGCGACCTACCACGAGCAGCATAAAGACGAACCGGGGCCAGGCCGTGAACGCCTGCGTCGTATCGCGCTGCCGATGGAAGATGAAGCGCTGGTGCTGACGCTGATTGAGCAGATGCGCGAAAGCGGTGTTGTGGCCAGTCATCACGGTTGGTTGCATCTGCCGGATCACAAAGCCGGGTTTACCGACGAACAGGATGCGGTATGGCAAAAAGCGGCACCGCTGTTTGCTGATGAACCCTGGTGGGTGCGCGATTTAGCGCAGCAAACCGGCACCGATGAGCAACTGATGCGCGCGGTGCTTCGCCAGGCCGCGCAGCAAGGGATGATTACGGCGATCGTCAAAGATCGTTATTACCGTAACGATCGCATCGTCACCTTTGCGAGCATGATCCGCGAACTGGATCAGGAAAAGGGCTCCACCTGCGCCGCAGATTTTCGCGATAAACTCAACGTCGGGCGTAAGCTGGCGATTCAGATTCTGGAATATTTTAACCGTATCGGCTTTACCCGCCGCCGGGGGAATGACCATTTATTACGCGATGCGTTACTTTTCCCTGACAATAAAAGTAACGATTAATTTAAATATCAAATGAATTAATACAAAATTTATATTGATTAATATTGGATGCGCAGAAATAACGCATCCAATATTTTTTTACTTACAAAAGTAGAATATGGATCATATTTTTTGTTTTAGTCTTCCCTTACGCTAGCCGCCAATTTTCCATTAATTAAGGAACGATCATGGCAGCATCTACTTTTTATATTCCTTCTGTGAATGTCATTGGCGCTGACTCATTAAACAGTGCAATGGATACGATGCGTGACTATGGCTATCGCCGCGCACTAATCGTCACGGATGCCATTCTGAATAAACTGGGCATGGCGGGCGATGTGCAAAAAGGCCTGGCTGAGCGTGATATTTTCAGCGTAATTTATGACGGCGTACAGCCGAACCCAACCACAGCGAACGTCAACGCGGGCCTGAAAATCCTCAAAGAAAATAACTGCGACTGCGTGATTTCTCTGGGCGGCGGTTCTCCGCACGACTGCGCGAAAGGTATTGCGCTGGTGGCCTCCAACGGCGGGCAAATTAGCGATTACGAAGGCGTTGACCGCTCGGCTAAACCGCAGCTGCCGATGATCGCCATTAACACCACCGCAGGCACCGCGTCTGAAATGACCCGTTTCTGCATTATCACCGATGAAGCGCGTCATATTAAAATGGCGATCGTTGATAAACACGTGACGCCGATTCTGTCCGTGAACGACTCCTCCCTGATGACCGGCATGCCGAAATCGCTGACCGCCGCGACCGGGATGGATGCGCTGACCCATGCTATCGAAGCCTATGTATCTATCGCTGCTACGCCAATTACCGACGCCTGTGCGCTGAAAGCGATCACCATGATTGCCGAAAACCTGAGCGTAGCCGTTGCCGATGGCGCTAACGCGGAAGCACGCGAAGCGATGGCGTACGCACAATTCCTGGCCGGTATGGCGTTTAACAACGCATCGCTTGGCTATGTTCACGCGATGGCGCACCAGCTTGGCGGTTTCTACGACCTGCCGCACGGTGTCTGCAACGCCGTTCTGCTGCCGCACGTCCAGGCGTTCAACAGCAAAGTAGCCGCCGCGCGTCTGCGTGACTGCGCACAGGCAATGAACGTCAACGTTGCAGGTCTGAGCGATGAACAGGGCGCGAAAGCCTGCATCGACGCTATCTGCAAACTGGCGCGCGAAGTAAACATTCCGGCGGGCCTGCGTGACCTGAACGTGAAAGAAGAAGATATCCCGGTTCTGGCAACCAACGCTCTGAAAGATGCCTGCGGTTTCACTAACCCGATTCAGGCGACGCACGACGAAATTATGGCGATTTACCGCGCTGCAATGTAATTCGTGACCGTTGTCGTAAACCTATGAACGGCTGGCGAAAAAAACGCCAGCCGCGTCTACCCTTGTAAGACTGCAACAGCAAGGAGAGACGGTGATGACAAACAATCCCCCTTCAGCCCGCATTCAACCGGGCGAGTACGGTTTTCCCCTTAAGCTTAAACCTCGCTATGACAACTTTATCGGCGGCGATTGGGTTGCGCCCGTCGACGGCGAGTATTACCAGAATTTGACGCCGGTGACCGGGCAGCTGCTTTGTGAAGTGGCCTCATCCGGCAAGCGTGATATCGACCTGGCGCTCGACGCCGCGCATAACGCAAAAGAAAAATGGGCTAATATGTCGGTGCAGGATCGGGCGGGGATCTTGCTAAAAATCGCCGATCGCATGGAGCAAAACCTCGATCTGCTGGCAACGGCGGAAACCTGGGATAACGGCAAACCGATCCGCGAAACCAGCGCAGCCGACGTGCCGCTGGCGATTGACCATTTCCGCTACTTTGCGTCGTGCATCCGCGCGCAGGAGGGTGGCATCAGCGAAGTGGATAAAGACACCGTGGCGTATCACTTCCATGAACCGCTGGGCGTGGTGGCGCAAATCATCCCATGGAACTTCCCGCTGCTGATGGCGAGCTGGAAAATGGCCCCGGCGCTGGCCGCTGGCAACTGCATCGTGCTGAAACCGGCGCGATTAACCCCGCTTTCGGTGCTGCTGCTGATGGAAATTATCGGTGACTTACTGCCGCCTGGCGTCATCAACGTGGTGAACGGCGCGGGCGGGGAAATCGGCGAATATCTGGCGACCTCGAAGCGCATCGCGAAGGTTGCCTTCACCGGCTCGACTGAAGTCGGCCAGCAAATCATGCAGTACGCCACTCAAAACATCATTCCGGTGACGCTGGAGCTGGGCGGGAAATCGCCGAATATCTTCTTTGCCGATGTAATGGATGAAGAGGACGCTTTCTTTGATAAGGCGCTGGAAGGCTTCGCGCTCTTTGCCTTCAACCAGGGTGAAGTGTGTACCTGCCCAAGCCGTGCGCTGGTGCATGAATCTATCTACGATCGCTTTATGGAGCGGGCGATTCGTCGAGTGGAAAGCATCCGCAGCGGTAACCCGCTCGACAGCGTCACGCAAATGGGCGCTCAGGTGTCGCACGGGCAGATGGAGACCATCCTCAACTACATCGATATCGGCAAGAAAGAGGGCGCGGATGTGCTGACCGGCGGGCGACGCAAACGCCTCGACGGCGAGCTTCACGACGGCTATTACCTGGAGCCGACGATTCTGTTTGGCCAGAACAGCATGCGTGTCTTCCAGGAGGAGATCTTCGGCCCGGTGCTGGCAGTCACCACCTTTAAAACCACTGAAGAAGCGCTGGCGCTGGCTAACGATACCCAGTATGGCCTGGGCGCGGGCGTCTGGAGCCGCAATGGTAATCTGGCATACAAAATGGGGCGCGGCATTCAGGCCGGACGTGTCTGGACTAACTGCTATCATGCCTACCCGGCGCATGCGGCATTTGGCGGCTATAAGCAGTCGGGCATTGGCCGCGAGACCCACAAAATGATGCTGGAGCATTATCAGCAAACCAAATGTCTGTTGGTGAGCTACTCGGACAAACCACTCGGTCTGTTCTGATTATCCTGCGTTAACGGCCCGGCGGTGTTTCCCCGCCGGGCTTGCTGTATATCGAAACCCATATGGCATTATATAAATTAGATGTTTGCGTGATATCTAATAATTCCTCTACTATTTCCCATCCCCCGATTATTTATTTTAATCTCTGAGGATTTATGTTTCTTAATTATTTCGCACTGGGCGTGCTGATATTTGTATTCCTGGTCATATTCTATGGGATTATTATCTTACATGATATTCCCTATCTGATTGCGAAGAAACGCAATCATCCCCACGCTGACGCCATTCATGTTGCGGGCTGGGTGAGTCTTTTTACGCTGCATGTTATCTGGCCTTTCCTGTGGATTTGGGCAACGTTATACCGTCCTGAACGCGGCTGGGGAATGCAAAGCCCGGATGCGTCGCTTATCCAGCTTCAGGAGCGCGTGGCTGGGCTGGAGAAACAACTGGCTGAGGCGAAAGCTTCCTCAGCGGAGTAATAGTTATGGATTTATTGATCATCCTGACCTATGTGGCTTTCGCATGGGCGCTGTTTAAAATATTCAAAATTCCCGTTAATAAATGGACCATTCCGACGGCGGCATTGGGCGGTATATTTATTGTCAGCGGTTTAATTCTGCTTATGAATTATAACCATCCTTATACCTTTAAAGCGCAAAAAGCGGTGGTATCTATTCCGGTTGTTCCGCTGGTAACCGGCGTGGTGACGGAGGTCACCGACAAGAAAAACACGCTGATTAAAAAAGGCGAGGTGTTATTTAAGCTGGATCCGACTCGCTATCAGGCGCGTGTAGACCGCCTGAAGGCCGATATTGTGACGGCGGAGCACAAGCAGCAGGCGCTGGTGGCGCAGCTCGATGAGATGATGGCCAACACCCAGCAGGCGAAAGCGACGCGTGACAAGCTGGCGAAAGAGTATCAGCGCTATCTTCAGGGCAGCCAGGCCAAAGTGAACCCGTTCTCAGAACGCGATATTGACGCGGCGCGGCAAAACTATCTGGCGCAGGAAGCCTCGGTTAAGTCATCTGCGGCAGAACAGAAGCAGATCCAGAGCGAGCTGGACAGCATGGTGCTGGGCGAGCATTCGCAAATCGCCAGCCTGAAAGCGCAGCTTGCGGAAGCGCAGTTTAACCTGGATCAGACGGTTGTTCGCGCCCCCAGCGACGGCTACATCACGCAGGTTCTGATTCGACCGGGAACCTACGCCGCCGCGCTGCCGCTGCGCCCGGTGATGGTCTTTATTCCTGATCAGAAACGGCAGATCATCGCCCAGTTCCGCCAGAACTCTCTGCTGAGGCTGGAGCCAGGCGACGAAGCCGAAGTGGTGTTCAATGCGCTGCCGGGCCAGGTTTTCAGCGGCAAACTGGCGGCCATCAGCCCGGCGGTTCCCGGCGGAACGTATCAATCCACGGGCGTGTTGCAGTCGCTGAATACCACGCCGGGCTCGGAAGGGGTGATTGCGACGATTGAACTGGACGAAAATGCTGAACTCAGGGCGCTACCCGACGGTATTTACGCGCAGGCGGCGGTCTACTCCGACCATTTCAGTCATGTATCGGTGATGCGCAAAGTGCTGCTGCGAATGACCAGTTGGGTGCATTACCTCTATCTCGACCACTAATTATCGTTTGAAGGCACTTGCTGTGACGGCAACAGACGCGTCACAGCAAGCTGCTTGCGTATTTCACTGAGCATGGCATCCAGAATAAACTGCACCCGCCACGGCTGATATTCGCGTTTGCGGAAGATAGCCACCAGATCCAACCACCACTCCTGCTGGTCAGGGAAACAGGCTACCAGCGTACCCGCCTGAATATCGTTTCTGACGCTCTCTTTGGGCGCAAATACAATACCAAGATCGTTACGCGCCAGCTCCAGCGCAGACTGCGTATTATCGCAAACGTAATTGCCTTTCACCCGATAATCGACGGATGATTTATTTTCTCCGGCGCTGAATCGCCAGATATTTGACTCACCAATCATCATCGAATCAATCAAAATACACGAATGCTGCACCAGTTCTTCCGGGCCATGAATCGGATGTTTATTAAGATAATTTGGGCTGGCAAACGCGGTAACGGAATACTTTGTAATAAAACTGGCGACTAATGATTCATCTTTCGGTTGCGCGTAAGTAATTAAGACATCGCAATCATCCGGGAACTCCACACCATCATAAAATGCTTTGGGTTCCAGATTGTATGTTTTTAGCGAAAAGGTAATATCACCAATATCCACAATATTTGCGATGACATTCTTTGCCAGATACGCGACTATCCCGGTAGGGGCGTAAACGGTCACCCGACCACGTTTCTCATGCTTATAGTCAGCAATGAAATTGTTAAGCTGCTCGTGTCTATCGAGCATGTCATTGATGTAGGGAAGTAATGCCGTACCAAAAGGTGTCAGGGTCAGTTTTCGGGGTGAGCGGTCAAAAACCTTAAGCCCAACTTTTGATTCAAAATCAGCAAGATACTTACTGACATTGGCCTGTGCGATGCCAAGAATTGTGGCGGCATGGCTGATATTTTCACTGGCCGCGATGACCGAGATAATCTTCAGCTCCCGGGGCTTAAGTTGTAAATTATTCATCGCTCAACCTAATATATATATAATTTTATATATTACTATATAAATATGAACATTGCATTGATGAATTTGTAAACATTATTATTCTGGAGCTTTATTTTCCTATTTTAAAATGGACAGCCGGGAATGTTAAATACACGCAATGTTACGGCGCTGATGGCTTTGTCGTTTATGGCAACTGCAACAGCGTCTGAATTATCTATTGGTGCCGGGGCGGTATATAATGAATCACCGTACCGTGGTTATAATGAAAATACCCATGTCGTGCCGCTAATCAGTTATGAAGGTGAATCGTTATATATTCGCCAGACCACTTTAGGTTACATCCTTTCAAAGAGTGATAAGAACGAAATCAGCATCACTGCATCGTGGATGCCGCTGGAATTTTCTCCATCGGATAACGACGATCATGCGATGAGCCGTCTGGATAAGCGTGACAGCACAGCGATGGCGGGCGCCGCGTGGTATCACCACGAAAAATGGGGCAGCCTGAAGGTCTCCGCTGCGACCGATATTCTGGATAACAGCGATGGCTGGGTTGCAGAGATGTCGCTCTTTCGCGTGATGCCGCTCGGTAAACTGACGCTCACGCCTTCTGCGGGCGTACTCTATTACGATAAAAACTTCAACGACTACTACTACGGCATCTCATCCGGAGAATCGCACCGTAGCGGGCTCTCGTCATATTCTCCGGACGACAGCTGGACGACATACGTAGGTATCGGCGCGAAATACCCTTTAACGAAGAACATCATTTTGCAGGCGAGCGCGATGTACAGCGTGCTGCCAGATGACATCAAAAACAGCCCGATGGTCGATCGTGAAGACAGTTTTACCTTCCTGACCGGCGCGAGCTGGCATTTCTGATAAGTATACAAACCCGGCGAGTGTTGCCGGGTTAGTAATGCGTTTTGCGACGATATTCGCATCTCCCCTTGTAGATTACACGCCTGCCTGTTTTTCTTTCCGAGCCTCTTTCCCGAACTGAAATCTCCTGCCTGAATCACGTTTTACACTGCGATATTGTGATGGTGGGCATGAGGTTGGTGTGTATCATGTGTATAATTAAAGAAGGGCAAGGATGTGAAGAGCGCGGAGGTTATTGCAATCCTGAAACAGCACGGCTCGGTACATGTTCGTACCCGGGGAAGCCATCAGCAGTTTCATCATCCCAGCCGAGCGGGGCTGGTTACTGTCCCACATCCCCGCAAAGATATTAAACCGGGAACCCTGGCCCAGATTTGCCGCCAGGCCGGGATAAAAATGTAATTCACCAGGAGTTTTTATGTTCTATCCGGCTTATATACACACCGACCCCGATGGCAGCAGCAGCGGTTTTTTCCCTGATGTACCGGGTTGTTATTTTGCGGGGGATACTCTTGATGACACCTTTCAGGATGCGCGAGGGGCGTTGGTTGCGCATTTTGAAGCGCTTTGTGAGCTTAATAAAGAATTGCCCTTACCGGGTTCTGTGGAAACGCATCTGGCTTGCGATCCACAAAACTATGCTGGTGGGCAGTGGTTGCTGGTCGACATCAATATGAATCAGTTTGAGGGCAAAGCCGAACGGATCAATATCACAATGCCGAAACGGCTTCTGCAAAAGATTGACGCGTTTGTACGTCACAATCCTGACTATGCCAACAGAAGCGCGTTTCTGGCCGAGGCTGCACGGCGAGTGTTGCCGGGTTAATCCAGCGTTTTCACCTCAAGCGGGCGGAAGCGGCTGTAGATCCACAGCCCCAGACAAATGACGGAACCCAGCAATGCGGTAAAGAGAACGGTAATAAACAGGGCGCTAACTATCGCAGCCGGAAGCGCGAGAATGCCATGTACCGGCTGATTGTTCCATTTCACCATATCGGCGCCAAAGATCCCCATCACGCCGCTTACCACCGCAAAAATTTGCAATGGAATGCCCAGACCTATCAGCATCAGACGATAGATGGATGACGGTTTGATGCGCTTCAGGGTGACGTCGGTACTGCTGTCCTTGCTCATTTTTATTTTCTCATGGGAAGGTAAGGTGGCGTGATTATATCATGAGGAAATGAGGCTGACCCGGCAAGCACCTGTCGTGCTGCCGGGTGGGGGATGATAATTACTGCCCGTAATAGGCCTTCGCGCCATGCTTACGCAGATAATGCTTATCAAGCAGCGTGTTTTGCATTTCCGGCAACTGTGGTGCGAGCTGGCGGGAGAACAGCCCCATATACGCGCACTCTTCCAGCACCACGGCATTGTGCACCGCATCGGCGGCGTTTTTTCCCCAGGCAAACGGGCCGTGAGAATGTACCAGTACGGCCGGAACCTGCATCGGATTTAGCTTGCGCTCCTCGAAGGTTTTAATGATGACTTCACCGGTCTGATATTCATATTCGCCGTTGATTTCAGCGTCGGTCATCAGCCGCGTGCAGGGAATGGCGCCGTAAAAATAGTCGGCGTGCGTAGTGCCCCATGCGGGGAGATCCAGCCCGGCCTGCGACCAAATCGTGGCGTGGCGCGAGTGGGTATGCACAATGCCGCCGATTTCCGGGTAGCGGCGATAGAGCGCCAGATGCGTCGGCGTATCGGAAGAGGGTTTTTTACTGCCTTCAACGACCTGACCCGTGGCGATATCCACCACCACCATATCCTGTGCACTCATCACGTCGTATTCGACGCCGGAGGGCTTAATCACCATCAGTTTGCGGCTTTCATCCACCGCGCTGACGTTGCCCCAGGTGAAGGTCACCAGTTGATGCGCAGGCAGCGCCAGATTTGCCGCCAGCACTTCGGCTTTCAGTTGTTCTAACATGTGAATCCTCCTTCCTGCATACGTGCTTCAATCCAGCGGCGCGCCTGAATAATTTCCAGCACCGGCTCTTTGGCTTTTTCCGTCCACATCTCAATCAGGAATGCGCCGCGATAGTTGAGTTTTTGTAAGGTGTTAAAGACACCGACAAAATCCACGCACCCTTCGCCAAACGGCACATCGCGGAACTGGCCTGGGCTCTGCTCGGTAACCGGTTGAGTATCTTTCAGGTGAATGGCGGCGATGCGGTCAATGCCTAACGCCAGCTCGGCGGGCACGTCGTTGCCCCAGGCGCTCAGGTTGCCGACGTCCGGGTAGACGCTGAACCACGGGGAAGAGAGCATCTCATCCCATTTCTTCCACTTGCTGATGGAGTTCATAAACGCGGTGTCCATGATCTCTACCGCCAGCATCACCTGTGCGGCGGCGGCTTGCTCTACCGCCCACGCCAGCCCTTCGGCGAAGCGTTGCTGCGTACCTTCGTCATGATCTTCGTAATAAACGTCGTAGCCCGCGAGCTGGATGGTACGAATGCCGAGGTCGCGCGCCAGTTTGATGGCTTTGGTCATGATCTCGCGCGCACGCTCGCGCACGTTTTCATCGCGGCTGCCAAACGGAAAGCGGCGGTGCGCAGACAGGCACATCGACGGAATCGCGACCCCGGTTTCCAGCATCGCTTCGACCAGCGAGGCGCGTTGTGCGGTGCTCCAGTCGAGGCGGGATAAACGTTCATCGGTTTCATCGACGGACATCTCGACAAAATCGAAGCCACAGCTTTTTGCCAGCACCAGACGCTCTGGCCAGGTGAGATCTTTCGCCAGCGCTTTCTCATAAATGCCTAACGGGTGACGACGCATTATTTCTCTCCCCAGATAGCGTGGATCTGCGCGTGGAATTCCGCCGCGACCTGTGCAGGGTTCGCCGCGCCAGCCAGCGCACGCCCGGCAATAAAGGCTTTGGCATTGATCTCTTTAAACAGCGGCAGGTCGGATGGCGTTACGCCGCCGGTAATGGAGAGTTCCAGCCCGATATCGGAGAGCGCTTTCATGCGCGACAGGTCAGCTTCGCCCCACTGTTGCCCGCTGGCCTGCGCATCGCGGCCCCGGTGGTAGATGGCCTGACGGATACCAGCGGCGTACCAGGCGCGAGCATCGTCGAGCGTCCAGTTGCCGAACAGCTCAATCTGAATTTCAGCGTTGTGTTGCTGTGCCACTTCATGGCCTTTAATGACGGTCGCCAGCGGGGCGGCACAGATAATGGTCATCCAGTTCGCCCCGGCGTTGAATGCTTGCTGTGCCAGCGTTTCGCCGGCGTCCGCGACCTTCCAGTCGGCAACAATGATTTTATCGGGGCACTGTTCACGCAGGGCGCGAACGGCGTTCAGGCCCTCAGTCAGGCAGAGGATGGTTCCGGCTTCGACGATATCCACATGGTCGCGCAGCAGCGCGACATCGCGCTGGGCAGCCTGAAGGCTGGTGTGGTCGAGCGCCAGTTGTAACAGAGGGATGCTCATGCGTTGTACTCCTTGATGCGGGCATGGAAGCCCTGAAGGGCTTCAATAAGAAATTGATAGTGCTGATATTTTTTCTGATAAACCGCGTGAGCGGCGGCGTCGGGCTTCAGCGTGCGGAGGGTGAGCTGACGGGCGTGTTGTGCGTCATGAAAATCGACGAAAAGGCCTGTTCCCACCTGCGCGGCCAGTGCAGCGCCATAACAGCCGGTCTCTTCGACCTGCGGCAGTTCGACCGTCAGGCCGCTGACGTCGGCGAGCATTTGCATCCAGACATCGGAGTGGGCCGGGCCACCAGTGACGCGCAGGGCGCGAACGTCGGTGAAACGCTCACGCATCCGGTTGAGATGGGTCATGTGGCAGAACACCACGCCTTCGTAAACGGCCTGAAGTAAGTGCGCGCGCGTATGCAGCGACTGCATACCGTAGAAGCCGCTGGTCATCTCCAGCCCGGCATTACTGCCGTAGAGAAAAGGCAGGAAGAAAAGGTCGCTTCCCGCTTTTGGCAGGCTGGCAACGGACTGGTTTATCTCATCAAAAGAGATATCGCCCCATTGCGCCGTCAGCCATTCCAGATTGCCGGATGACGTGGGGCTGGCTTCGTGAACGATATATTCGCCGTCATTCACGTAGCGGCCATAAACATAGGGGTGCGGTTCATGGTTACGCAGCCCCTGGGTGATACCGCTGGTCACCGCCCAGGTGCCCATTACGGGGTTAAGCGTGCGCTCATCTTCAAGACCCGCGCAGAGTGCGGTAGAAACCACGTCAAACAAACCGCCGACAACGGGAGTTCCCGCCGCCAGACCGGTAATGGCGGCCGCCTGAGGCGTGATTTCCCCGCAAATTTCTGCTGAGCCGACGACAGGGGGCAGCGCGTCGTCGATTTCGCTGATGCCCAGCCAGTGCGTTAACTGCGGGTCGTAGCGCCCGCTGTTCATGTTGTAGAGGTTGGATTCAGAGATGTTGCTCTCTTCTGCGCCTTTCACGCCGGTAAGGCACCAGCGCAGAAAATCGTGGCCCATCATTACGCAGCCGATTTGGGCATAACGCTGCGGTTCGTTCTCTTTTAACCAGCGCAGCAGCGAAACGGGATGACCGGTCCATAAGGTCTGGCGGGTGTGCGGGTAGAGTTTTTCAGGGACGCCATCCTGCTGCCAGCGGCGAACAATCTCCAGCGCCCGGCGGTCGGAAGACAGTATGGCGTTACCGAGCGGCTTATCGTTTTTATCGAGGGGAAACAGCCCCTTACCCTGAGCGGAAATGCCTACGCCTTGTACCTGATGGGGGCTGATACCGCTGTTTTGCAAAAGCCGCCGAAGGGTATCGGCGCAGGCCTGCCATAGCGACGACATATCCCGCTCGGCATAACCCGGTTTTGGGCTCAGCGTTTGAAGCGACTGGCGCTCCACGCGGAACTCCTCTCCCTGGCGGTTATATAACCCGGCTTTCAGATAAGTACCGCCACAATCGATACCCAGCCAGAAGGTTTCTTTATCACTCATCTTTCTTTCCCGTGTGCTGACGCGCCCGGTGAACAGTGCTCACCGGGCGAATTTCTTATGCTGCGTGTTTGCGTGGTGTGACGGCTTTCGTTGGCGCTGCGCCGGCATCGCATTTCGCTGGCAACAGCAGGGCCATGATGGCCGCCAGTGCCAGAGATATCGCCAGGCAGTAAACGCCCGCGTCTTTGCTGTAGAGGGTAATCAGCACGCCGACCGCGTAAGGGCCGCAGAAGCCGCCGAGATTACCGAGGGCGTTAATCACGCCGCGCGCGCCACCGGCCATTTCAGCGCTGAACAGACGTGCAGGAATAGTCCAGAACACACCCGCTGCGGATTGCAGGAAGAAACCGCAGCCCACCAGAGCGGCATAGGCCAGCCAGACGTTCTCTTTCAGGGCAACGGAGAGGAACATGCACAGGGCGAAACCGATCAGCGGCAGCGAGACGAACAGCTTACGTTTGCCGGTTTTGTCCGACAGCGACGAGAAGAGGAACATCCCGGCGATGGCGCCGACATAAGGCAGAATCGCCAGCATCCCTACCTGACCCATGCTGGAGTGGGTTAACTCTTTGAGAATGGTTGGCAGCCACAGGGTGTAGCCATAAATACCGGTCTGATAGAAGAAGTTGAGCGCGATAAGCTGCCACATGGTTTTATCGGAAAGCACCGCGCTAAGTGACGCATTGCGGACTTCTTTACCGGCAATCGCTTGCTGCTCTGCGGCCAGCGTTTTCACCAGCCAGTTTTTCTCGGCTTCGCTTATCCAGCGTGCTTCCTGCGGGCGGTCATAGACGGTCAGCGACCACAGCACCAGCACGACGATAGAGAGCAGACCTTCAATGATAAACAGCCAACGCCAGTCGAGCGCGGTGATGATCCAGCCCGAAAGCGGGGCCGTGACGATCCCGGCGATAGGCACAAACATAATCACGATAGCGTTCGCACGCCCACGTTCAGCATCCGGGAACCAGTTGCTGATCATGGTGAGTACCACCGGCAACATGCCGCCTTCTGCCACACCGAGTAAGAAGCGCAGGACCAATAATTGATACTGGTTGGTGATCACGCCGGTGAGAACGGAAATAACAGCCCATGCCACCAGTGACCAGCCGATAAATTTCTTGCCGCTGCCGTGCACGGCAATTTTGCCGCCGGGCACCTGCAAAAAGAGATAGCCAATAAAGAATATACCGCCCGCCAGGCCCGCCATTGTGGCGGTAATACCCAGTTCTTCATCCATACCGCCCGGCATAGCAAAGGCGATATTAACGCGGTCCATATAGGAAATAATACAGGCGATCAGAATTGGTGGAATAATTCTGAGCCAGCGCTGGTGTGGTATTACTGTAGGTACAGATGATGAATTATTCATAATAAGGTTCTCATAAAGAGGATAAGTATTTTTATTATTAGATTTTCTGTAACTGGCTTATGCCGTCGCGCAGTATTTCTACGCGATGATTAACGGAGGCATTAGCATTTATTTCCAGTAATTTGATACCGGAAAATTGTAACGTTGCAGGCCCCGCCGCATTAAATAGCGATTTAGCGTGTTCCGCAGTCATTAAACTGTCCGGGCAGAAGGGCGCAAACGGCGCATGCAGATCCTGCCACTCGCCATATTCACCCTCAAGCGTGGTGCCGGAGAACATCAGTGCGCGCAGTTTCCCGGCCTTTTTAGCCTTCAGCGTATGCTCAAGCGGTAAAGTGGTGTTGCGGCCTTCAATGGCGGAACGCGCCCAGTTGATGCAGATGCCAACGTCGCGGTCAGAGAGCACCTCCAGTACGTTTTCCAGCGGCAGAAAGCCTTTGCGCGGCGCGGCGGAGGTCATTGCATCGCAGTGTTCCAGAACCAGTTCGCACGGCCAGTCCCAGGCTGTAATCTCGTTGATTGAGCGGGCGAACGCGTCAGTAGCCTGTTGTACGTTGTTGTTTCCCGCCTGCGGTGCGGCCTGCATTTCCAGCGCGATAACTTTGCCGGGGTGCGCCTTATTTACCACCGTAATTTTATTGAGCAGATGGCGATAATACGCCACGCACTGCTGGCGCTGCTGTTCATCGGCAGAGGCCAGGCCAAAGGCACCGTTTCCCCCACGGCGGCGCATGGTTTCCATGACGGCAGTGACCACGATTTGCCACTCACCGGGCGTGTGTTTTAACAGCCATTCATCGCCAAAAGGGTGCAGATTTTCCAGACACGGTTGTTCCAGCCCGCGAATATGCGGCGTGTCGGCAAGCTGCTTCCAGAATTCAGCTTCCTGCTCTTCACTTTGCTGGTGGAATGACGGCGCGCAGGGATACGCGCCGATAATATAACCGGCGTTATGAGTATTCATTTTTCACTCCTGAAAATTGAGTTCGTTAATTCAGTGCAGACACCGCGACTTTAACCACAATTTTCCTGATTGGCGTTGCCTCGTTTTTATTACACGCCGGGCGATGGACGTCTTGCGGGAAAAATATAGCGTAGCTTCCGGGAACCATTTCAATAAACGATTCATTCTCGCTGTGGTGATAAAAAATAATGTCTCGCTGTTCAAGAAGTTCTTCACTGACTTCATTATTGCCGGTGTCGATGGCAATACCGATTTTCTCTTCTCCCCACGCCAGAAACTGAATATCCAGATAGCGGCGATGGACTTCGGGTCGATTTTCATGTGGTTCGCGCGTGGTTAAATCGATGACCTGCGCAAAAATCGTCTTGCCGTCGATTTCCACCACGCCCGGCGAGAGCTGGCTGAAATCGGTGGTGCGCAGGAAATTGAGCGCTGTTTCAATCGCTGCCGGAAGCCGGCAAGGATTCGGCTGAGAAATATGACCAAAAATCATGGTGCATCTCCTTACAGGGCTTTAATTTTCGCCCACACGCTGTCGTCAACGGTAATGCCGTTGCGGCGGTTTTCTTCCAGCAGTCGGGTAAATTCATGGCCCGGCAGACGTATCGCGACGTTTTCATCCGCGCGCTCGGCGCTGGTGATGTAATCCATGATGCGTTGCAGTTTGGCATCGCGCGTTTCGCCGTCGATCAGTTTGTCGACTTCAATGGCGATGAAGATTTGCGAGATACCGTATTCGTCGCTGTTGTCTTCGGTGACTTCGGCAACGGAGGCGCCGTTAGAGAGCAGGGTGGCAATCATATCCAGCACGATAGAGAGGCCGGAACCTTTCCAGTACCCCATCGGCAGAATGCGGCGGTTTTTCTCAATCACGCCCGGTTCTTTGGTGAGGTTGCCTTCATCGTCAAAGCCACCATCGACCGGTAGCTGGCGACCCGCCAGACGATTCACTTCCAGCATGCCGTAAGAGAACATCGACATCGACATATCCACCATGGTGATCGGCGTGGAAGGAATCGCGACGATCAGCGGGTTAGTACCGATGTTGCACTCTTTTGCGCCCCAGGAGGGCATTACCGCGATGGAGTTCGTCCAGCAAATGCCAATGTAGCCTTTCTCCGCCGCCTGCCAGCCGTAGCTGCCGCCGCGCATCCAGTGGTTAGCGTTACGCACCGCGACCAGGCCAATCCCGTGATCGGAAGCCAGTTCAATGGCGCGATCCATCATCTTTTTCGCCGTCAGGTTGCCGATGGATCGCTGCGCGTCCCACTGCTCAATCGCGCCGAGGCTGGTGATGCGCTCAGGTAAGGCGTCGGGAATGATATCGCCGTTTTCCAGTTGCTGAATAAAGCGCGGGAAGCGGTTTACGCCGTGTGAATAGACGCCTGACTCGGTGGTGCGGGCAAACATGTCGGCACAGGCTTCTGCCGTATCCGCCGCTACGCCGCGCGCTAACAGGACGCGGGTGAACTCATTTTTCAGGTCTGCAAAGCTTACTAACATACGTCATCTCCAGTACATCTTGCTCGATTTTCCATCAGCGCAAGCATCCGTTTGGAAGCTGTTTCTGGGTGCTTGTTGATCTGTATATTTCACATTGCGAAATCTGATTTCAAATATAGCGATCGTTTTTTAACAAAGCAATCTGTTCCATATTTTTCAAAACACCGTAAAATCAAACGATTACAAATTTTCTGTCCAGATCGTGAACTGAGCCACACTTTGCGCTACCATCAGAGCGCGATAAAAACGGGAGCAGCGGCATGAGCGATAAAGAGAGTGAGATGACGTCGGAAAAAGAGCGGCCAGCAGGAAGCCAGAGCCTGTTTCGTGGGTTGATGTTGATTGAAATTCTGAGTAACTACCCCAACGGTTGCCCGCTGGCGCATTTATCTGAGCTGGCTGGTTTAAACAAGAGTACCGTGCACCGTCTGCTGCAAGGTTTGCAGTCCTGCGGTTATGTGACGCCCGCGCCCGCCGCCGGAAGCTATCGGCTCACCACTAAATTTATCGCCGTCGGGCAAAAAGCGCTGTCGTCGCTCAATATCATTCACGTAGCCGCACCACATCTTGAGGCGCTGAACCTCGCGACGGGCGAGACGGTGAACTTCTCCAGCCGTGAAGACGACCATGCGATTTTGATCTATAAGCTGGAACCAACCACCGGGATGCTGCGTACGCGTGCCTATATCGGCCAGCACATGCCGCTCTACTGCTCGGCGATGGGCAAAATTTACATGGCGTTTGGCCATGCGGATTACGTCGAAAGCTACTGGGAAAGCCACAAAGAAGAGATTCAGCCGCTGACCCGCAACACCATTACCGGCCTGCCGGCGATGTACGATGAACTGGCGCAAATTCGCGAAAGCAGCATGGCGATGGACCGGGAAGAGAATGAGTTAGGCGTCTCCTGCATTGCGGTGCCGGTGTTTGATATTCATGGTCGCGTGCCTTACGCCATCTCGATTTCGCTCTCGACGTCGCGCCTTAAACAGGTGGGCGAGAAAAACCTGCTGAAGCCGCTGCGTGAGACGGCGCTGGCTATCTCTAACGAGCTTGGTTTTAGCGTTCGCGGTTAGCGTTTCAGGCATACCGCCAGATCCTCTCTGGCGTCTGACAAAAAACACGCCTTTCCCGCGCGGGATCAAGGCGTTCCCGCCATCCGCTCTGGCACTCTTAAGGCTGGAGCCCCGGATGGAGTGGAGAATGAACCCGTTTATTGTTGCGGATGCGCAGAAGTGCATCGGTTGCCGTACCTGTGAAGTGGCCTGCGTGGTGTCGCATCAGGCGCAGCAGGACTGCGCAGCCGTATCGCGTGAAGCTTTCCTTCCCCGTATTCAGGTGGTGAAAGGCGATACGTTTTCCTCTGCCGTGGCCTGTCATCAATGCGAAGATGCGCCGTGCATGAACGTGTGCCCAACAGGCGCGATTCGCCGCGAAAAAGAGTATATCGCCGTTAAACAGCAGCGCTGTATTGGCTGTAAAAGCTGTATGGTAGCGTGTCCGTTTGGCGCGATGCGCGTGGTGGTGCAGAATGCGCGGCCCCAGGCGATTAAATGCGATTTATGTCAGCATCGCGCGCAGGGGCCTGCATGTGTTGAGGCGTGTCCGACATCGGCATTGCGCTGTGTGGACACGAGTCAGATTGGCATTATGGTTCTGTTTGCCTGAAGCGGTCAGAGGCAGTGACTTTCCTGCCACGCGCGTTCCACTTCTTCCGCCAGAATTTTCACGCCCGCTTCAATTTTATCCGGCTCCGGCACGTAGTTCATGCGCATGCACTGGTGCGTATGCGGCCACGGTTTTTCCAGACCCGGGAAGAAGTAGTCGCCCGGCACCATTAGCACGCCGCGTTTTTTCAGGCGCTGGTAGAGAAGTTCGGTGCTGATCGGCAAATCTTTAAACCACAGCCACAGGAAAATCGCCCCTTCGGGTTTGTGAATTAAGCAGCGATCTTCTGGCAAATAGCGGCGAATGATCGCGATTGTTTCCTGAACGCGCTGATAGTAGAACGGTTTAATCACCGTTTCCGAAAGCGTAAGCAGGTCGCGGCGTTTGATCATTTCGCACATCATTGCCGGGCCCATTCCGCCAGGCGCGAGGCTAATAATGCCGTTCATGTTGCTGATGGCGGTGATGATCTCTTCGTTGGCGATGATAATCCCGCAACGACTGCCCGGCAGGCCGAGCTTAGAGAGGCTCATGCACAGCACAATGTTCGGGTTCCACAGCGGGCGCGCTTCGCTGAAAATAATGCCCGGGAACGGCAGGCCGTAGGCGTTATCAATCACCAGCGGAATGCCGTGTTGATTCGCCAGCGCATCCAGACGCAGCACTTCTTCATCGGTGATAACGTTGCCGGTCGGGTTGGTCGGGCGAGAGACGCAAATCATCCCCGTTTCGTCGTTGATCGGCAGGCGGTCAAAATCGACGTGATATTTAAACTGGCCGTCTGGCAGCAGCTCGATATTGGGGCGCGTAGAAACGAACAGCTCATCTTCCAGGCCGGAATCGGCATAGCCGATATACTCCGGCGTCAGCGGGAACAGCACCTTGCGGGTAGTGCCATCGGCACGGCGACCGGCAAAGAGATTGAACAAGTAGAAAAACGCGCTCTGACTGCCATTTGTCAGTGCAATGTTCTGCGGTTCAATATCCCAACCTAATTCTTCGCGCAGCATTTCCGCCAGCGCCGAGAGTAGTTCACTTTTCCCCTGAGGACCGTCGTAATTACATAGCGCATCCGTGGCTTTACCGCTTTCAAGCATATCCGCCAGCAGGTTTTTGAAGTACGTATTCATCTGGGGGATTTGCGCGGGGTTACCGCCGCCGAGCATGATTGCGCCCGGTGTGCGCAAGCCATCGTTCAGGTCTTCCATCAGGCGCGTAATGCCTGAATGGCGGGCGAATTTATCGCCGAAAAGTGAAAATTTCATCGCGGATAATCTACTGCTATTGCTGTAAAGAGGCTCACCATAACGCCACCGCCCGCGCGGTGCAAATGGCTTAATGACAGATGTGTTGGAATAACTGGCTACGATTATCTACGTATGTGGAGCTTTATGTTGTGGCGGCCCGCTCAGCGTAGAACGGGCCGAATAGCGGATTTTTTAGCGATTTCCGGCCCAGATAACCATCACTTTATCGTCACCGTTTTGCCGCACAAAACCATAGCCCTGCGGGAGCGTCAGCGTCGTCTGTTTACCCGCGCCCACTGCCGGGTGGCGTGCGCGGAACTGGCCTAAACGCTGCCAGTGCGCGACGCTGGCGGCCGATTTCCCGCTGACATCCTGCCAGTTCATCTCTGAGCGCGTACCCTGAAGCGGGTCCGAGCCGGTTGGGCCAAACGGACGATTCGACTCGTCACCATAGAAGATCTGCACCGCACCGGGGGCCAGCAGCAGAAGCTCGGCGGCGTTGTTACCTTTCTCGCGGAACAGGCGGGTGTCGTGCGATGAAAGATAGCTCAGCACGTTGAACGACTGTAATTTTTCGGCCATCTGTTGCCAGGTGAGGTCGATATTCGCCAGGCAATCAGCCGCCTTCGCCGCCTGGTCCTGATAATCGAAGTTAATCATCGCGTCGAAGCCGTGGCGGTAATAATCGCTCTCCATCACGCCGTGGCCCCAGGCTTCGCCAGTCATCCAGAACGCGGCGTTATCCAGCGCTTTATCCGGGTTGGCTTTTTTCCACTCGGCCAGCGCCTCGCTGGATTGTGTCTTCAGTTGCTGCCAGCCCGCCATCTCCACGTGCTTGGCGGTGTCCACGCGGAAACCGTCGATGCCGTAATCGCGCACCCATTGGCTCAGCCAGTGGGTGAGGTAATCGCGCGGCGTGAAGCCGGCCAGCACTTTGGCCTGGGTATCGGGTTTATGGGCATAGAAATTGGGCAGCCCGACGGCGGCGGTGGATTCGGTTTTTAAATCGGGCAGGAAAGCCAGCGACATGGTGAGATCGTCAAAACCGGGGCTGTCATAGTCGCCGATATCGGTGCGGATCCAGCCTTTACCCCACCATTTTTCCCATGCGGCTTTATCGCTGAAGTTGATGTAATCATTAAAGCTATGCCAGGTTTGACCCGGGCCCGGCGTCCAGTCTGTCCAGTTCTTCCCGAGCGTTTTTTCGATGTCGCCACCTTCCAGATAGAGCGCGCCAAACTGGAACTGCTGCATATCGGCGAGCGTGGCATAGCCCGTGTGGTTCATCACGACATCAAACAGAATGCGCATGCCGCGCTGATGAGCACCCTCTACCAGATTACGCAGGTCGTTTTCGTCGCCCATGTTGGCGTCGAGTTTTGTCCAGTCCTGGGTGTAGTAGCCGTGATAGGCGTAGTGGGGGAAATCGCCTTTGGTACCGCCGCCGACCCAGCCGTGAATTTGCTCAAGCGGCGAGCTTATCCATAGCGCGTTAACGCCTAACTGCTGCAGGTAATCCAGCTTGCTGGTGAGGCCTTTCAGGTCACCGCCGTGGAAAGTGCCTATCTCCTGCATACCATCTTTGCGACGACCATAGCTGTTGTCGTTACTCGGATCGCCATTAACAAAACGGTCGGTCAGCACGAAATAGACCGTGGCGTTGTGCCAGCTAAAGGGGGCCGGTTTGGCGGTGTCTGCACTTTCCAGCAGCAGCAGGCCGTTGCTTTCTGGTGCCGGTTGCAGAGTGATTTTTCCCTGTTTTACCTGCACCGTTTGGCCGCTGTAGAAATCCCGCACGTTGCTGCCTTCGGCAAAGGTCTGGCTGACGTCCAGGGTTAACGGTTTGCCATCCCAGCGCGGACACTGGCGCATCGCGGCCTGTGCGCTATTGCCCTGGGCTGCGCTTTGAACCGAAATCAACAGCGTCGGCGTGCCGGAGCGGGTGTCTATCGCGAGTTGGTAATTGCCGTCACGGAAGATGCGCCACTGCGGTGCGTCGCCTTTGCAGGGCTCCAGCGACAGCATCTGATTAAGTTTAATGCCTGCGGCAGGCTGCCAGCACTGTTGATCAAAATTTAACGTCAGGGGGCGAGTACCCTTCGTGAGTGTTTTTTGGCTGACGAATTTGCCGGTGCCTTCAGGGGTAAATGCCGGGAAGTCATTCACGATCCAGGCGGCGAAGGCGTATGTCGGAAGCAGTAGCGGTACAAGCGCAGCGAGTTTCATGTCGGGTCCTGTCGCGGTTTTTTTCAACAGTGTGGCAGCAATTCGCGGTGCAGGCCTCATCCCCTCAGGGGGAGGATAAAAAGGGGTGAGTGACGGGCGTCAAAATTCACTAAAAAGTGCGATAACCGTATCATTTCTAATGATTACTATTAGGACTATGGTTTTTGCCCATGGCAAAGTTGTGCCATTGTTTAGGACTAAGACTATTCAGCAAGGTGCGCAGGCGGGCTATTTTTGGTATGATTTGAGATTCAACTCTCAATTTCGAGACAAAAATAAGGTGTTGGAATGATTAAATCCGACCAGGAGACCTAATGATATCGACTCCCATTCGACGATATGGGGCAGCGATACTTATGTTACTCACCATGATTTTTTCTGGTGGGGTGTTAGCGAAGACTCACACAGTAACAGAGCATCATAAAGCCTCAGTTAAAAAGGTTAGTAGTACTAAGGTTAGCAGTAAACAAGAGTATTCTCGCAATAGTGTAAAGAGCAGTTCACTTCCTGATTTGCGAAAATACCCTTCCGGAACCCCAAGGAAAAGAGCGTTTCTCCGGACGGTAATGCCTTATATTACAAGCCAAAATGCAGCTATCACTGCCGAGCGTAACTGGCTGGTTTCAAAGCAGTACGAAGGCCGCTGGTCGCCGTCTGAGCGTGCGCGTTTGAAAGACATCACCACGCGCTACAAGGTGAAGTGGAACGGTAACACCCGCAAGGTGCCGTGGAATTCACTGCTTGAACGCGTCGACATCATTCCTGGCAGCATGGTTGCCACCATGGCTGCGGCAGAGAGTGGTTGGGGGACGTCAAAACTGGCGCGCGCCAACAACAATCTGTTCGGGATGAAGTGTGGTTCCGGCAAGTGTAAAAATGGTTCCGGTAAAGTGAATGGCTATACGCACTTTGATTCTGTCAAAGCGTCTGTCCAGGCCTACGCGATGAACCTGAATACCCATCCGGCGTACTCGTCATTCCGTAAGTCTCGCGCGCAGTTGCGTAAGACGGACCAGGAAGTCACCGCCAGCGCGATGATTCATAAGCTGAAGGGTTATTCCACCAAAGGTTCGAGCTACAACAACTATCTGTTCGCGATGTACCAGGATAACCAGCGTCTGATTGCGGCGCATATGTAATCCTCATCTGGAATGCTAAAGGGAGCGAAAGCTCCCTTTTTTACGCCCCTGACAACGCATCCTCCAGCATATCCAGAAACGGCCTTAATCCCCCAGGCTGATACTCCCGCGACAAATACATGCCATAAATTCCCAGCCGGGCCGGTTCATACTCTGCCATCAGCGCCACCACACTTCCTTTGGCCAATGCTTCCCTGGCTTCCATTTCTGGCACCATCGCAATACCACAGCCTGCTACGGCCGCATCCAATAACACTGTTGAAATCGTGGCGCTGAAATTACCGCTGATATCGACCGACACCTCTGTTTCTTCGGCAGTGGTAAAGTGCCAGCTCTGCCCGGCGAAACGGCTATAGTGCAGGCAGTTATGATGAGCAAGATCGGCAGGCGTTTGCGGCATGCCGTGGAGGGCCAGATAACCCGGTGCGGCGCAAAGCACTGACCGGCACTCGCCCAGGCGGCGAGCAATGGTGCCAGGCTCCGGGTTATTGGTGATGCGCACGGCCACATCAATGCGCTCGCTCACCAGATTCACCGGATGGTTGTTCACGTCCAGCTCCAGACGTAGTGCCGGATAACGCGTCAGAAATTCGCTGACAATCGGCCCAATGATGCAGGTAGCCGTCAGGTGCGCACATGCAACGCGCAGCACGCCAGAGGGTTCATTCTGCTGATTACGCAGTTCAATTTCCTGGGCGAGCTGAATCAGATGGCGGGTCTTAAGCAAGATTTCTTCGCCCGCTGGCGTCAGCGTCAGACGGCGCGAGGTGCGATGGATCAGGCGCGCGCCCGCCCACTGTTCCATCTGTTCCAGATAGCGGCTGACCATGGGCCGTGAAATCCCCAGCGCGCGCGATGCGGCGCTCAGGCTGCCCAGTTCGCAGATGCGATTAAATACGCGTGCGGCGGTGACTCTGTCCATGAACGGCTCCAGCTGATCGTTTTATGAAACCAAGCATATCGGTTTTCGGGAATTCTGACAGGTGGCGAAATCCGTAAAATGGACGGACACACACATAACAACATCAGGTTCATCATGAAACGTGCATTCACCGCCATCGCCGCCCTTGTTATCAGCAGCACGACTTTTGCCGCTCCGCTGACGATGAAGACGTATAACCCTCAGGAAAATGCCGTTTTTCCAGTCTCATCAACGCTGGTCTACGGCCCCTCAGAAGCCGTGCTGTTTGATGCCCAGTTCAGCGTGAAAGACGGTGAAAAGCTGGTCACCATGATTCGCGAAAGTGGTAAAAAACTCTCGCGCATTGTGATTACCTCGGGTGATCCTGATTTTTATTTTGGCCTTGAACCGATAGTCAAAGCCTTCCCGAACGTTGAGATTGTGGCGACGCCTGCGGTGGTCTCTCATATTGAGGCTACGCGTGATGCCAAGCTGGCCTATTGGGGGCCACAGCTGAAAGCCGATGCGCCGCACCAGCTGTATACGCCAAAACCGCTCCACGACATGCATTTCACCATTGATGGTGAAGCGGTCGAGATTAAACATCCGGAAAGCTATGCCGCCTACGTTTGGATCCCGGCGAATAAGGCGATTTTTGGCGGCACCGGCGTGGCGTCCGGTATTCATATCTGGAGCGCTGATACACAGACCGTGACGCGACGTAATGAATGGCGCAGCGTGCTGAAAGCGATGCAGGCTGAGCAGCCGCAGACGGTGATCCCGGGCCATTACCTCGGCAAGCTGCCCTCGGGGGCGAAAGCCATCACCTTTACCTTTGATTACCTACAGAAATTTGAGCTGGCGCTGAACAGCCAGAAAGATTCTGCAGGTGTTATCAAGGTGATGAAAAAGGCGTATCCGGATCTCGCTGATGAGAGTTCGCTGGAACTGAGCGCAAAGGTCAATACCGGCGAGATGCCCTGGAAGTAAGCCGGACACGCGCAGCGCCATCCGGCATAAAAGCGGCTACAACCGTACTTCGCTGTGTTGTTCGCGGTACTCTTTCGGCGTGGTGTCGTACTCTTTTTTAAACACCGAATAGAAATATTGCAGGGAAGGGTAGCCGCACATTTGCGAGATCTCGTTAATCGACAGCGACGTGGAAATAAGCAAACTGCGCGCTTTCTCCAGTTTTTCGCTGTGGATCACGGCGTGAATGGTTTCGCCCACTTCCTCTTTGAAGCGTTTCTCAAGGTTCGAGCGCGAAATGCCGACAGAATCGAGAACCTGCTCGACTTTAATGCCTTTGCAGGCGTTGTTGCGGATGTAGTGCATCGCCTGAATGACCGCAGGGTCGTTCAGCGAGCGGTAGTCGGTGGAGCGTCGTTCAATGACGCGCATCGGGGGCACCAGCAGGCGTTGTAGCGGCAATTCCTCGTTATCCAGCAGGCGGTGCAGCAGTTTGGCGGCCTGATACCCCATCTGCCGAGCGCCCTGCGCCACAGATGACAGCGCCACCCGCGAAAGATAACGGGTAAGCTCTTCGTTATCGATACCAATCACGCACAGCTTCTCTGGCACCGGGATGTGCAGGTGTTCGCAGGCTTGCAGGATATGGCGCGCGCGGGCGTCGGTCACGGCGATAATGCCGGTTTGCGGCGGCAGCGTTTGCAGCCAGTCCGCCAGGCGGTTCTGCGCGTGCTGCCAGTTCTCTGGCGCGGTCTCTTGCCCCTGATAAATCACGCCGCGATATTTCTCTTTAGCCACAATCTGACTAAAGGCATATTCCCGCTCTACCGCCCAGCGTTTACCGCTGGAGCCCGGCAAGCCGTAGAACGCAAAACGATGCACGCCTTTCTCTTTCAGGTGCAGGAAAGCGGTTTCGACCAGCGCATAGTTATCGGTGGCGATGTAGTGGACGGGCGGATACTGCTCCGGGCGATGATAGGAGCCACCTACGCCGACAATGGGCACTTTCACGTCGGCCAGTAACTCTTCGATGTGCGGATCGTCATAATCGGCAATCACGCCATCGCCAAGCCACTCCTTAATGTTTTCGATACGCGCGCGGAAATCTTCCTCAATGAAAATATCCCACTCGGACTGCGACGCCTGTAAATACTCGCCAACCCCTTCGACCACCTGTCGGTCATAGGCCTTATTCGCGTTGAATAACAGGGTAATGCGGTGACGCTTTTCAAACATGGTTCAATTTCCCTGGTGAATCATGAATGACAATACCGGCCTTTCAGCCGGTAGGGTCATAGTACATCGTATCAAGCGCGGCGTTTGGTGGCCGAATCCATCCAGACTGCCAGCAGCAAAATGGCGCCCTTAACGATATATTGCCAGAAAGTGGGCACGTCCATCATGCTCATTCCATTATCCAGCGACGCCATGATAAACGCGCCCATTACCGCCCCGGCAACGCTACCCACGCCGCCCGCCAGACTGGTGCCGCCAATCACGCAGGCGGCGATCGCGTCCAGTTCGGCAATGTTGCCTGCCGACGGTGAACCTGCGCCAAGACGCGAGCTGAGGATTAACCCGGCGATCGCCACCATCAGGCCGTTGATGGCGAAGACGGCAAGCTTGGTGCGCTCGACGTTAATTCCTGATAAGCGCGCGGCTTCGATGTTGCCGCCGATGGCGTATATGCGACGACCAAACGCCGTGCGCGTGGCCATAAACATACCGCCCAACAGCAGCAATGTCAGGAGCAGAACGGGCGTCGGCACGCCGCGATAATCATTCAACAGCCAGATCGCACCCAGTACAATTATCGCCGTCAATGCCTGACGCCCGACCACACCGGTAGAGGCCGGGGTGGCGAGCCCAAGATTCTGACGACGCATGCGCCCGCGCCACTGCCAGACAATAAACGCCATCAGACCAATCGCCCCGAAGGAGAAGCCAATGCCATCAGGCAGGTAGCTTTGGCCAATTTGCGACATCGCAGCGCTGGTGGGCGACACGGTAGTACCGTTGGTGATACCAATCAGAATACCGCGGAACGCCAGCATCCCGGCGAGGGTGACGATAAACGACGGCACTTTCCGATAGGCAACCCACCAACCGTTCCATGCGCCGAGTACCAGGCCCATCGCCAGCGTCACGATGATGGTCAGCGGCAACGGCCAGCCGAGCCAGACGTCGAAAATCGCCGCGACGCCTCCGAGCAACCCCATCATCGAGCCGACGGAGAGGTCGATTTCGGCGGAGATAATCACAAACACCATCCCCACCGCCAGAATGCCGGTGATGGCTGTCTGGCGCAGCAGGTTAGAGACGTTACGGGCGCTGAGGTACGCGCCTTCGGTCGTCCAGGTGAAGAACAGCATGATGACCACAATGGCGGCAATCATCACGAATACCTGCAAGTTCAGCGACTTCAGGCTAAATGTGGGGGCCGGCGTCGGCACCGCCAGCTTGATTTCAGACGGGTTGTTTTTCGACATGACGTTCGCTCCTCAATGCGGCTTCCATCACTTTTTCCTGCGTCAGGTTGTGGTTCACCAGGTCTGCTTTCAGTTTCCCTTCGTGCATGACCAGCACCCGGTCGCTCAGACCCAGTACTTCCGGCAGTTCGGAAGAGATAACGATGACGGCGATCCCCTGTTGCACCAGTTGGTTGATCAGCTTGTAGATTTCATATTTCGCACCAATATCGATACCGCGCGTCGGTTCGTCGAGGATCAGAATGCGCGGGTTCAGCAGCAGGCAGCGTGCCAGAATCGCTTTCTGTTGATTACCGCCGCTGAGGCGACCAATCGCCAGCTCCGGTGAGGATGTTTTGACTTTAAGCCGCTGTAGCGACTGTAAAATACATTGCTGCTCGCGGGCATCATCCAGGCTGCTTAGCGCGCCGCTGAACTGATCGAGCGCTGCCAGCGTCATGTTTTTACCCACCGCCATCACCGGCACGATGCCATCTTTTTTGCGATCTTCCGGCACCATCGCGATACCGTGGGCAATCGCCTGCTGGCAGGTGTTGATGGTCACGGGTTTGCCATCCAGAAAGATTTTCCCCTCCCAGCGCCCGCGCCAGACGCCAAACAGGCACTGCACCGCCTCGGTACGCCCGGCGCCGACCAACCCGGCAATTCCGAGGATTTCCCCGCGTCGGAGGCTAAAAGAGATATCGTTTACCCGCTTGATGTGGCGGTTAACCGGATGCCACGCCGTGAGGTGTTCCACGCGCAGGATCTCATCACCGGTAGTGTGCGGTTCGTTGGGATAGAGCGCCGTCAGTTCGCGGCCCACCATCATGGTGATGATGTCATCCTCGCTCATGCTGCTGGCGTCGCGCGTGCCGATGTGCTGACCATCGCGGATCACGCAAATGGTGTCGGAGATAGCCTTCACTTCATTGAGCTTGTGCGAAATATAGATGCAGGCAATGCCGTGGTGCTGAAGGTCGCGGATGATATCCAGCAGTACGGCGGTTTCCTGCTCGGTGAGCGAGGCGGTTGGCTCGTCGAGGATCAGCAGGCGCACCTGTTTATTCAGCGCCTTGGCAATTTCGACCAGTTGCTGTTGCCCCAGCCCCAAATCGCCCACGCGGGTGTCGGGTGAAATCGCCAGGCTGACCTGGGCGAGTAATTTTTCGCAGCGCAGGGTCATGGCGTCGTAGTCGAGAATACCGTGGCGGCTGATTTCTGCCCCAAGGAAAATATTCTCCAGCACCGTGAGGTGTTTCACCAGCGCCAGCTCCTGGTGAATAATGGCGATGCCTTTGCGTTCGGTATCGCGAATATGCGTCGGGGTGAGCGTTTCCCCGGCAAAAATAATCTCGCCGTCGTAGCTGCCGTGCGGGTAAATACCGCACAGTACTTTCATTAGCGTCGATTTTCCGGAGCCATTTTCACCGCACAGCGACACCACCTCGCCAGGGTTTAAACGCAGGCTGACGTTATCCACCGCTTTCACCGCGCCAAAGGCTTTGGTGATATTTTTCATTTCAAGTAAATAAGACATAACGTGCTCCACGTAAGCCGATAATTCAGGCCGAACGAGAACGACTGCCCCGTTGCCGGGGCAGGGAAATTAAAGTTCGCTCTTCTTATGGAACCCATCTTTAACGACGGTCTGGTCGATATTGGTCTTATTCACTTCGATTGGCGTCAGCAGACGAGACGGCACATCTTTCAGGCCATTATTCAGCGTGGCGTCAGACTTCGGTTGTTGATCGTTGCCGAGCTCAACGGCGATTTCCGCCGCGGTTGTCGCAAGCGTAGTGATCGGTTTATACACGGTCATGGTTTGCGTGCCGGCAATAATGCGTTTCACGCCCGCAAGGTCCGCATCCTGCCCGGAGATAGCGACTTTACCCGCCAGCCCTTGTGCGCTCAGCGCCTGAATCGCGCCGCCTGCTGTCGCATCGTTTGATGCTACTACGGCATCAATTTTGTTGTTATTGGCGGTGAGGGCGTTCTCCATAATTTTCAGCGCATTTTCCGGTAACCAACCGTCAGCCCACTGATCGCCGACGACTTTAATTTTGCCGCTGTCGATATACGGTTTTAAGACTTTCATCTGACCGGCACGGAACAGTTTGGCGTTATTATCCACCGGTGAGCCACCCATCAGGAAATAGTTACCCTGTGGCACCTGATTGACAAGACTCTGGGCCTGCATTTCGCCCACTTTTTCATTATCGAAAGAGATATAGAAATCGATATCAGCGTTATTGATCATGCGATCGTAAGCCAGAACTTTAATACCTTCCTGTTTGGCTTCTTTAATGACGTTACTGAGTACCTGACCGTTGTAAGGAATAATAACCAGAACATCGACGCCACGGTTGATCATATTTTCAATCTGCGACATCTGGGTTTCTTCGTTACCGTTTGCCGACTGTACAAATACTTTGGCGCCTAACGATTCTGCTTTATTAACAAAAATATCGCGGTCTTTCTGCCAGCGCTCCAGACGCAGATCGTCGATAGCCATACCGATTTTGACTTCTTTTGCGCTGCTCGCCATGCTGGTAAGCAGAAGTGATGCACAGAGCGTGAGGCAAAGGTTCTTGATTTTCATAGTCGTAATGCCTTTTGTAGGGTAGGTAATGAGATTGGCGATAAAAGAAACAAGCACGACTTAACACGCAGCAAATTTTTAACATAGAAAGCGGTGCTGGCAATTACAGATTTTTATCTTCCCATTACGATATTTGGTTTAATTGTCAATTTATGAGCTTGATCGAGTTTTATATATCGCCTAAGAGAAATTTACATAAATTTTGCGAGACGTTTTATTTTGCGAGCCAGCGCACGTTTGTGGATTCTCTTAATCGCAGTGTGAAATAACGTAATTGAGGAACCGGAAATCTGAACTCAGTATTAGCTAACGAATTATTCCTCGCCGCGTATCTGATTATGGAGTTCATTATGCAAGCTTATTTCGACCAACTGGATCGTGTTCGTTTCGAAGGCCCTAAAACGGAAAACCCGCTGGCTTTCCGCCACTACAACCCTGACGAACTGGTGCTGGGTAAACGGATGGAAGATCACCTGCGCTTCGCCGCCTGCTACTGGCACACCTTCTGCTGGAATGGCGCAGATATGTTCGGCGTGGGCGCATTTGACCGCCCGTGGCAGCAACCGGGCGAAGCCATTGCACTGGCGAAACGCAAAGCGGATGTCGCATTTGAATTCTTCCATAAACTGAACGTACCTTACTACTGCTTCCACGACATCGACGTATCGCCAGAAGGCGCGTCGCTGAAAGAGTATCTGAACAACTTCGCGCAGATGGTAGACGTGCTGGGCGAAAAACAGCAGCAGAGCGGCGTGAAGCTGCTGTGGGGTACGGCGAACTGCTTTACTAACCCGCGCTACGGCGCAGGTGCGGCAACGAACCCGGACCCGGAAGTCTTTAGCTGGGCGGCGACTCAGGTCTTCACCGCGATGAATGCCACCCACAAACTGGGCGGCGAGAACTACGTACTGTGGGGGGGCCGCGAAGGCTATGAATCCCTGCTGAACACCGACCTGCGTCAGGAACGCGAGCAGATTGGCCGCTTCATGCAGATGGTGGTAGAGCACAAACATAAAATCGGTTTCCAGGGTACCCTGCTTATCGAACCGAAACCGCAGGAACCGACCAAGCATCAATATGATTACGATGCATCGACCGTTTATGGCTTCCTTAAACAGTTCGGCCTGGAAAAAGAGATTAAACTGAACATCGAAGCAAACCACGCGACGCTGGCGGGGCACTCTTTCCACCACGAAATTGCTACCTCAATTGCGTTGGGCCTGTTCGGTTCCGTCGATGCCAACCGTGGCGATCCGCAGTTGGGCTGGGATACCGACCAGTTCCCGAACAGCGTGGAAGAGAACGCGCTGGTGATGTACGAAATCCTCAAAGCGGGCGGCTTCACTACCGGTGGCCTGAACTTCGATGCGAAAGTGCGTCGTCAGAGTACCGACAAATATGACCTGTTCTATGGCCACATTGGCGCGATGGACACCATGGCACTGTCGCTGAAAGTGGCGGCGCGTATGATTGAAGGCGGCGAGCTGGATAAACGTGTGGCTAAGCGTTACGCGGGCTGGAACGGTGAACTGGGTCAGCAAATCCTGAAAGGGCAGATGTCGCTGCAGGATCTGGCAAAATATGCCGAGCAGCATCAGCTGGCGCCGCAGCATCAGAGCGGTCACCAGGAGCTGCTGGAAAACCTGGTCAATCACTACCTGTTCGACAAATAATGGAAACCGCCGGGCGATTATTTCGCCCGGACTGATTATGCAGGCCCGGTAAGCGCGAGCGAAACCGGGCTTTTTTTAAGGAACGATACGCTATGTATATTGGGATTGATCTGGGTACATCCGGCGTTAAAGCTATCCTGCTGAGTGAAAAGGGCGATGTCGTTGCCTCGCAAACGGAAAAACTCACCGTTTCCCGCCCGCATCCGCTGTGGTCTGAACAGGACCCGGAGCAGTGGTGGCAGGCGACCGATCGCGCGATTAAAGCGCTCGCGCAGCAACATAGTCTGCAAGATGTGAAAGCGTTAGGCATCGCCGGGCAGATGCACGGCGCAACTCTTCTCGACAAGCAGCAGCGCGTGCTTCGCCCGGCGATTCTGTGGAACGATGGCCGCTGTGCGGAGGAGTGCCAGTTGCTGGAAGAGGCGGTGAAAAATTCCCGCCAGATTACCGGCAACCTGATGATGCCAGGCTTTACCGCGCCGAAACTGCTGTGGGTGAAGCGCCATGAGCCAGAGATTT
This sequence comes from Pseudocitrobacter corydidari, assembly GCF_021172065.1. Lineage (NCBI taxonomy): Bacteria > Pseudomonadati > Pseudomonadota > Gammaproteobacteria > Enterobacterales > Enterobacteriaceae > Pseudocitrobacter > Pseudocitrobacter corydidari. The sequence continues at coordinate 4,062,756 of NZ_CP087880.1, forward strand.
TTGCTCAGGTCGATAAGGTCTTGCTGCCGAAAGATTATTTGCGCCTGCGTATCACCGGTGAATTTGCCAGCGATATGTCCGACGCAGCGGGTACGATGTGGATGGACGTGGCAAAACGCGACTGGAGCGATGTAATGCTCGCGGCTTGTGGCCTGAGCCGTGACAATATGCCTGCGCTGTTTGAAGGCTGTGAGATTACCGGCACGTTGCTACCGTCTGTCGCGCAGGCGTGGAATATGCCCGCGGTGCCAGTTGTTGCGGGCGGCGGTGACAACGCGGCGGGCGCGGTCGGCGTGGGCATGGCGGATGCCGGGCAGGCGATGCTCTCGCTCGGCACGTCAGGGGTTTACTTTGCGGTAAGCGAAGGATTCCTCAGCAAGCCTGAAAGCGCGGTGCACAGTTTCTGTCATGCGCTTCCGGGGCGCTGGCATTTAATGTCGGTGATGCTTAGCGCGGCGTCGTGCCTCGACTGGGCAGCAAAACTCACCGGGCTGGAAAACGTCCCTGCGCTGATTAGCGCAGCGCAATCCGCCGATGAGAATGCCGGGCCGGTGTGGTTCCTGCCGTATCTTTCCGGTGAGCGTACGCCGCACAATAACCCGCAGGCTAAGGGCGTCTTCTTTGGTCTGACGCACCAGCACGGCCCGGCGGAACTGGCGCGCGCGGTGCTGGAAGGCGTAGGTTTTGCGCTGGCCGACGGTATGGATGTGGTTCACGCCTGCGGCGTAACACCGAAAAGCGTGAACCTGATTGGCGGTGGCGCGCGTAGCGCTTACTGGCGTCAGATGCTGGCGGATATCAGCGGTCAACAGCTGGATTACCGCACTGGCGGCGATGTCGGCCCTGCGCTGGGCGCGGCGCGTCTGGCGCAACTGGCCATTTACCACGATAAACCGTTCGCTGAGCTGCTGCCTCAGTTACCGCTTGAGCAGGCGCACTATCCGGATGCACAACGTCATGCGCAATATGCGCCGCGTCGTGAAACCTTCCGTCAAATCTATCAGCAACTCTTGCCGCTGATGTCCTGATGTATCCCGCCCCGTCTCCGGGGCGGATTCTCCACAAAAATTGATGAATTCCGAATTTGCTGGAAATTCCGTGTTGCTCCAATGTTGCGCTGCGGTTTCCGTTCATAATGCGTTTGCTATGGATAAGGAGATCGCCATGAAGTTAGCGCTGAAAGCCCCGCAGGGCGTGTTGTGTGCCGGAGTTATTCTCTACGTTGTATGTCTATGGGGCGACTGCCCGCAGTTGACCGATAAAGGTTATTTCCTGGCCGTGCTGGTGCTGGGGGTGTTCACCGTACTGACGTACCAGCGATTATCCGGAAAAGAGAAAGAAGGGGAACGTTTTGCCGGGCTGTGCCGCTTTGTGCTGCTGCTGGCGACAGGGTTAATGCTGGTGGGTATCTGGAATTTGCCCCTCAGCCTGACGGAAAAGGGGCTTAGCGTTCTCGCCTGGTTTGCCGCGATGTACGGCGCGGCGCGCTGGCGCTAGCTGACGAATCGCTTGCTATCCACGCGCTGTACCAGCATCGACAGCACCAGGCTCCCCGCCAGCGTGGCGCAGAAAATCCACACAATATCGAGCAGCGGCCAGCTTTTAATGTCTGCGCCACTGTTGCGTAAAGCATGAATAATCAGGGCGTGAAAACCATAAATGCCCAGTGAATGGCGCGAAATCAGCGCTAATCCCGGCAATACGCGATGGTTCAGACTATTTTTTACCACCACAAACAGCGTCGCTGCGCAGATAAACACCATCGGCCCGCAATAGAGATACCAGGTGTCAGCAAAGTTACCGCGCCAGCTTAATTCATGCAGCGTGCCGCGCGAAATCACCACCACCGCCAGTATAAAACCGATGCCGCACAGCCAGCTTAATCCACGCTTTTGCGTCTCCATCATGCCGATGGCGCGCCCCAGAAGGCCGTAGATCAGGTAGTAAAAAGTGTCGCCGTTGATATAGAGATTCACCGGTAACCATTCGATGCCGTCGGTTTTCAGCGTCACTGAATTCGGGTTAGCAACAATGCCAATCACCACCATCAGCGCCAGTAGCATTTTGCCGCTTATCGCTTTCACCTCAATCAGCGGCGAAACCAGATAAATCACGATAATGGCGAAGAAAAACCACAGGTGATAGAAAACAGGCTTCTGTAGGATATTCTTAAGCGACCCTTCGATATTGATATGCGTGAATGCCGCGATATAGATAAGCGCCACGGCGCTGTAAAACAGCAGGCACAGCGCAATCCGTAGAAAATGGCGCGGTTGAGCGCTGCGCGGGCCGAAAAAGAGATAGCCGGAGATCATGAAGAACAGCGGCACGCTCACGCGTGAGGCAGAGTTGAGAACATTAGCAATATCCCAGTTCACCGGGCTGATACTGTGCGCGTTGGTAATGTACCAGGTTGTCGTATGGATCATCACTACCATCAGGCAGGCTATTCCGCGTAGGTTATCAATCCAGTTTATTTTGGGCTGCATTAGGGCCGGTTTCTCCTTTCAAACAAAGTGTGACTCAATATTTATTAGGCTATTTGACTGGATTATTCTGAGTTTTTCACCCCACACTTGTCGTGTTGTGGTGTGATTCGCAGAATGCCATCACAGCAGTGACTACCCACAAAATAACAGCCCGATCGTAAGGCGGTACTGAAAAATGATGATGAAGCGACTCCTTCCCCTGCTAATGGGGCTATTACTGGCGGGATGCGCCGCGTCCGAATCCGCGACGCCGATGAAAGCGCAAAATGCGAAAGCGAATCCCGCCCGCTCGCTGGGGATGGAAAATTTATGCAAGGAACGGGCGGCAGAGCGCTATAACACGGCGGCGCAGAAAATTGACGTTACGGGCTTTGAGCGTTTTCAGGGCAGCTATGAATTACGCGGCTATACTGCGCGCAATGAAGGTTTTGTCTGCTCATTTGACGCAAATGGTGATTTTTTACACTTATCGATGCGTTAAACGCGGCAATATGGCACGAAAAGTCGGCCTGTTTTCCTCTATTTTCCCTAAACAGGTCGCTTTCATACTGTATATCTTCCAGCCAGCGGGTATACTGATCCCTTCCTTTAAATCCACACGTATCCAGCACGAAATAATATGCAAAAGTTTGATACCAGGACCTTCCAGGGCTTGATCCTGACCTTACAGGATTACTGGGCTCGCCAGGGCTGCACCATTGTTCAACCATTGGACATGGAAGTTGGCGCGGGTACCTCTCACCCAATGACCTGCCTGCGCGCGCTGGGGCCAGAGCCGATGGCGACTGCTTGTGTGCAGCCTTCCCGTCGTCCGACCGATGGCCGCTACGGCGAAAACCCGAACCGTTTACAGCACTACTATCAGTTCCAGGTGGTTATCAAGCCATCGCCGGACAACATTCAGGAGCTGTACCTCGGTTCCCTGAAAGAGCTGGGAATGGACCCGACCATCCACGACATCCGTTTCGTGGAAGATAACTGGGAAAACCCGACGCTGGGGGCCTGGGGTCTGGGCTGGGAAGTGTGGCTGAACGGCATGGAAGTGACGCAGTTCACCTACTTCCAGCAGGTTGGCGGCCTGGAATGTAAACCGGTTACCGGCGAGATCACCTACGGTCTGGAACGTCTGGCAATGTACATTCAGGGCGTAGACAGCGTTTACGACCTGGTCTGGAGCGACGGCCCGCTGGGTAAAACCACCTACGGCGACGTGTTCCATCAGAACGAAGTGGAGCAATCCACCTACAACTTCGAATACGCGGACGTGGACTTCCTGTTCACCTGCTTCGAGCAGTACGAGAAAGAAGCCCAGCAGCTGCTGGCGCTGGAAAATCCACTGCCGCTCCCAGCCTACGAACGTATCCTGAAAGCCGCCCACAGCTTCAACCTGCTGGATGCGCGTAAAGCCATCTCCGTCACCGAGCGTCAGCGCTATATCCTGCGCATTCGCACCCTGACCAAAGCAGTGGCAGAAGCTTATTATGCTTCCCGTGAAGCCCTCGGCTTCCCGATGTGCAACAAAGACAAGTAAGAGGCGGCCATGTCTGAGAAAACTTTTCTGGTGGAAATCGGCACTGAAGAGCTGCCACCAAAAGCACTGCGCAGCCTGGCAGAGTCCTTTGCTGCGAACTTCACTGCGGAGCTGGATAACGCCGGCCTCGCACACGGCGACGTTCAATGGTTTGCTGCCCCGCGTCGTCTGGCGCTGAAGGTTGCTAACCTGGCGGAAGCCCAGGCCGATCGCGAAGTCGAAAAACGCGGCCCGGCGATTGCCCAGGCGTTCGACGCTGAAGGCAAACCGAGCAAAGCGGCAGAAGGTTGGGCGCGTGGTTGCGGTATTACCGTAGACCAGGCCGAGCGTCTGACTACCGATAAAGGCGAATGGCTGCTGTATCGCGCCCACGTGAAGGGCGAAAGCACCGAAGCGCTGGTGCCGAATATGGTCGCTACTTCGCTGGCGAAGCTGCCGATCCCGAAACTGATGCGCTGGGGCGCGTCTGACGTACACTTCGTGCGTCCGGTTCACACCGTGACCCTCCTGCTGGGCGACAAAGTCATTCCGGCAACCATTCTGGGTATTCAGTCCGATCGCGTGATTCGCGGCCACCGCTTTATGGGCGAGCCGGAATTCACCATCGACAATGCCGATCAGTATCCGGAAATCCTGCGCGAGCGCGGGAAAGTCATCGCCGATTACGCTGAGCGTAAAGCGAAGATCAAAGCCGATGCCGAAGAAGCCGCACGTAAAATTGGCGGTAACGCTGACTTAAGCGAAAGCCTGGTGGAAGAAGTCACCTCGCTGGTGGAATGGCCGGTTGTACTGACGGCGAAGTTTGAAGAGAAATTCCTCGCGGTGCCGTCTGAAGCGCTGGTTTACACCATGAAAGGTGACCAGAAGTACTTCCCGGTGTATGCAAACGACGGCAAACTGCTGCCTAACTTTATCTTCGTTTCCAACATCGAGTCGAAGGACCCGCAGCAGATTATCTCCGGTAACGAGAAAGTGGTTCGCCCACGTCTGGCCGATGCCGAATTCTTCTTCAATACCGACCGTAAAAAACGTCTGGAAGATAACCTGCCGCGCCTGCAAACCGTGCTGTTCCAGCAACAGCTGGGCACGCTGCGCGACAAAACTGACCGCATTCAGGCGCTGGCTGGCTGGATTGCTGAACAGATTGGTGCTGACGTTAACCACGCCACCCGTGCGGGCCTGCTGTCGAAGTGCGACCTGATGACCAACATGGTCTTCGAGTTCACCGACACTCAGGGCGTGATGGGTATGCACTACGCGCGCCACGATGGCGAAGCGGAAGATGTAGCAGTCGCGCTGAATGAGCAGTATCAACCGCGCTTTGCCGGTGATGACCTGCCGTCTAACCCGGTAGCCTGTGCGCTGGCGATTGCTGACAAGATGGACACCCTCGCGGGTATCTTCGGTATCGGTCAGCATCCAAAAGGCGACAAAGACCCCTTTGCGCTGCGTCGCGCGGCGCTTGGCGTACTGCGTATTATCGTTGAGAAGAACCTGAACCTCGATCTGCAAACGCTGACCGAAGAAGCGGCGCGTCTGTACGGCGATAAGCTGACTAACGCCAACGTGGTTGATGATGTTATCGACTTTATGCTGGGCCGTTTCCGCGCCTGGTATCAGGATGCCGGTTACACCGTCGACACCATTCAGGCCGTGCTGGCACGTCGCCCGACGCGTCCGGCAGACTTTGATGCGCGTATGAAAGCAGTCTCTCACTTCCGCACCCTGGAAGCGGCTTCTGCGCTGGCTGCGGCCAACAAGCGTGTGTCTAACATCCTGGCGAAAACCGATGAAGTGCTGAATGATCGCGTAAACGCCTCCACGCTGAAAGAGCCGGAAGAAATTAAGCTCGCGATGCAGGTTGTGGTGCTGCGTGACAAACTGGAGCCGTACTTCGCGGAAGGTCGTTACCAGGATGCGCTGGTCGAACTGGCTGAGCTGCGTGAACCGGTCGATGCTTTCTTCGATAAAGTAATGGTCATGGTTGATGACAAAGAACTGCGTATCAACCGTCTGACAATGCTGGAAAAACTGCGCGAACTGTTCCTGCGTGTTGCGGATATTTCGCTGCTGCAGTAAGTTTACTGCTGATAAATAAAAACCTGCCGAATGGCAGGTTTTTTTATGCGCAAATATAAACAAGTAATAATTATTCGTTTAATGGGTGAGTACTTACACATATATTCCGCAAAAAAAAATTCAGAATACATTAATTCTTTTGCCTGAGCGGTGTTTGCTAGAATAGCGACGGGTGCTTGAGACTGTTTGTCTCAGGTATCACCGAAAGGCAGACAGAGAAAAGCCCCACCTGACTATAAATCAAAGTGAGGCCCCTCTATGCATAGACACCATAAAGGTAGCCTCTTGCTTGTTGGAAATCAACACCGGAGGCTGGGAATGCCGCAAAAATATTTGTTATTTGGCTTAGTCGTGATTTGTTTCACGCTATTATTATTTACCTGGATGGTGAGAGATTCACTGTGTGAATTGCATATAAAACAGGGAAGTAATGAGCTGGCGGCATTTTTAGCCTGTGGAAATAAAAAGTAAGAGCATTTGGCGGGGAGAGATCTCCGCCTTTCTTACGGTGTGATGCATTTTCAAAGCACCCTTTTTATTTATGATGTGAATGATCCTGTTGTGGACGATCACGGATGGCTGTTTTCATTGGGTAATTAAAAAGTAATAATCATTCTATTAATGTGTGTGTACTTACACATTTATTTCGCTAAAATTTTTTCAGAATACAATAATTCTTTTGCGTGAGCGGTGTTTGCTAGAATAGCGACGGGTGCTTGAGACTGTTTGTCTCAGGTATCACCGAAAGGCAGACAGAGAAAAGCCCCACCTGACTATAAATCAAAGTGAGGCCCCTCTATGCATGAACACCATAAAGGTAGCCTCTTGCTTGTTGGAAATCAACACCGGAGGCTGGGAATGCCGCAAAAACATTTGTTATTTGGCTTAGTGGTGATTTGTTTCACGCTATTATTATTTACCTGGATGGTGAGAGATTCACTGTGTGAATTACATATCAAGCAGGGAAGTAATGAGCTGGCGGCATTTTTAGCCTGTGGGAATAAAAAGTAAGAGCATTTGGCGGGGAGAAATCTCCGCCTTTCTTACGGTGTGATGCATTTTCAATGCACCCTTTTTATTTATGATGTGAATGACCCTGTTGTGGACGACCACGAATGACTATTTTATGGAGTAATTAAAAAACTAATAATCATTTGATTAATGTGTGTGTACTTACACATGTATTTCGCAAAAACTTTTTCAGAATACATTAATTCTTTTGAGTTCGCGGTGTTTGCTAGAATGGCGACGGGTGCTTGAGACTGTTTGTCTCAGGTATCACCGAAAGGCAGACAGAGAAAAGCCCCACCTGACTATAAATCAAAGTGAGGCCCCTCTATGCATCAACACCATAAAGGTAGCCTCTTGCTTGTTGGAAATCAACACCGGAGGCTGGGAATGCCGCAAAAATATTTGTTATTTGGCTTAGTCGTGATTTGTTTCACGCTATTATTATTTACCTGGATGGTGAGAGATTCACTGTGTGAATTGCATATCAAACAGGGAAATAATGAGCTGGCGGCATTTTTAGCCTGTGGAAATAAAAAGTAAGAGCATCTGGCGGGGAGAGATCTCCGCCCTTCTTGCGGTGTGATGCATTTTCAATGCACCCTTTTTATTTATGATGTGAATATGTTTAAAGTCTTAGACGACAAATCGCAGGCAAAAAAAAATCCCCGCCCGAGGGCAGGGATTCGAATTCTTAGCGGCTTAAACTTACAGAGAAGTTACGTTGCCAGCTGCCGGGCCTTTAGCGCCGCTTTCGATGGTGAAGGACACTTTCTGACCTTCGTCCAGAGATTTGTAGCCATCGTTCTGGATAGCAGAGAAGTGTACGAACACGTCTTTAGAACCATCGTCAGGAGTGATGAAGCCGAAACCTTTATCAGCGTTGAACCATTTTACGATACCAGTCATTTTACCGGACATAGAAATTACCTTTATAAATTAAGTGAGCCTTACGGCGATATGGCATGCTTTACAGAATTTAAAGCGTAAAGGAAATGTCGCTACGAGGGGTACCAATGGATAACCTTGAAGGGAACTGCTTTACTCAACTGCTTTGTGGTCTGTGCGTCAAACCGTGAAGCTATTAACGCATACTTCGGCCTCTAAACGCAAACGTTATCTGAAAAAAACATAAAACGGCCCTGAAAAAGGACCGTTAAAAGAGAGATAAATATTTATTAATCAGATGTTTAGCTGTTAACAATTTGTTTTTCAGCCTGAATCAGACGTAGCAATTTAAGTTCGGTAACTGAAGGTTTTACCCGTCTGGACTCCCATTCCTGCGCCATGGAGACACTAACGCCCATCGCTTTAGCAAACTCTGCCATCTGCAAACCGGTGCTTTTGCGAAGCGCTTCGAACTCGGTAAAGATGGAGGGCTTAGGTGTCAGGGTAATCACTGATGATGCATCTTTGAAGACAATCTGTTCCAGACTGCTCAGCAGTTCAAATGTTGGATCTTTTTCTTCCATTGATAACTCCTATATACACACAGCGTGATCGTGAATAGGTACAGCCCGTTAAGAATAGTCGGGAAATCCGAACAAAAGTTGATTGCGTAAGTGATTATTCGTGGGATCGTTTTCCACGCAGCGCAAATAGCGTAAAAATTGCACAGAAATCAAGGCCAGCGGCGCCAGGTATAATTTTGTAAAAATCGCTAAAACCGACGGCTGAGCCGCCGGTTCGCTAACTCAGGCTTTCTGCGTATTGCGGTTCAATGCCGGCGTTTCCGCTTCGCTTTTTAGCATTTGCCGCTGGCTGACGATGTGTTTCACCAGCAGCGCCAGCGCTGACACCAGGGCGGGAATGGCCAGCAGAGTGAAAATGGTCTGGAAGGAGAGTTCCGCCTGCATCAGGAACGCCCCGCTGAATGCGCCCAGAATGCCGCCGAAACGGCCCAGCCCCAACATCCATGCCACGCCCGTTGCACGCCCCTGCGTCGGGTAGAAACCCGCTGCGAGAGCCGGCATTGACGATTGCGCGCCGTTCATGATGGTTCCGGCAATAAAGACCATCACGCCCATCAGCACCAGGCTGTTGGTAGAGAACCCAACCAGACAGACAAAAACGCCGGTCAGTACGTAGCCTACCGCCACCACTTTATTGGGATTGAGTTTATCCATCAGCGCGCCGAGGATAAGTACGCCAATGCCGCCACCCAGCGGGAAGAGGGCGGTGATAACCGACGCCTGGCTTAACGATGCGCCGGTTTCGCGAATTAACAGCGGTAGCCAGCTGGTCAGTAAATAGAAAATCAACAGGCCCATGAAGTAGGTCAGGCACAGCATCACCGTGCCGACGGCGTAGCGCGGCGAGAAAATCACCCCCAGCGCCGATTTCTCTTTTACCTGCCCGGCTTCCTGCAAGACAAAACTCGTGTTATCCGCCACCGGGGCGATACGTTTGAGGATGGCGGCGATTTTGTGCTGAGGCTGGTTTTTGACCACCATATAGCGCGCAGATTCCGGTAGCAGGAAAATCAGTAGTACCGCCAGCGCCAGCGGCATGACGCCGCCGAGGATCAGCACGCTCTGCCAGCCGTAGTGAGGAATTAGCCACGCTGAGATAAACCCGCCCATCGACGAGCCGATTGGGAAGCCCACAAACATCAGATTCACCAGCAACGCACGACGACGCTCTGGCGCATATTCGCTCATCAGCGTGGCGGCATTGGGCATCGCCGCGCCCAGCCCCAGCCCGGTCAGGAAACGCAGCAGCGTAAGCTGGGTGAGATTAGTGGCAAAAGCGGTAATCAGGCTAAAACCGCCAAAAACCAGAATCGACAGCACCAGCACTTTCTTGCGGCCAATACGGTCCGCCATCGGGCCTGCCGTTAATGCACCCACTGCCAGGCCAACCAGCGCGGCGCTCATCACCGGCCCGAGATCTGATTTCTGCACGCCCCATTCCTGCACCAGGTCAGAAGCGATAAAGCCAATAATCGCAGTATCGAAACCGTCCATGGCGACGGTCACAAAGCACAATGCGAGGATCATCCACTGGTATTTAGAAAAGGGATGATCGTTGATAAAAGTCTGAATATCCGTGGTTGTCTTCGTCATGCGGCAATTCCTGAAAACAGCGGGGAGAAGGATTCTCCCGCATGAAGTTGTGCGATTATCGAACCTATTTCCGGTAATCGTTCAATTCATCAAAACACTTAACGTTTGCGGCGACAATGCAGGGGAAATCAGGAAGTGTGCGATTATCGTACTCCCCGCGGGGAGACAAACACGCGAGAAGATTAAAATCATTTTAAAACAATAGATTAATAACAATATTTCGCGTAAAAGTTGTGGTCATAAATGTGATGTGCGCAACAATGTATTAACATCCATATTTTCTCTCTTTCCTCATCGTGATTTCCTGCCATAACTTTGTCAGGAAAAGGTATCCTGCGGCGCGCTGCTGGACTATCCTTGTCAGCGTCGGGCACGCGGGTGCCTGTTTGCGTTTTTTTTGGCTGAAGGAGTAATAAAATGGCGACAGGAAAGTCCTGCTCTCGCTGGTTTGCGCCTGTTGCGGCGTTGTTGATGGTTGTTAGCCTGAGTGGGTGTTTTGATAAAGAAGGCGACCAGCGCAAAGCGTTTGTCGATTTCCTGCAAAATACAGTGATGCGTGGTGGCGAACGTCTGCCAACGCTGACCGCTGACCAGAAAAAACAGTTTGGTCCTTTTGTCTCCGATTACGCCGTCATTTACGGCTATTCGCAGCAGGTGAGCCAGGCGATGGATGCGGGTCTGCGCCCGGTTGTCGATAGCGTTAACGCCATTCGCGTTCCGCAGGATTATATGACTCAGCGCGAGCCGCTGCGTCAGGCGAACGGTTCGTTGGGCGTACTGAGCCAGCAGCTGGAAAATGCGAAAATGCAGGCCGATGCGGCACATGCGGCGCTGAAACAGGCGGATGACCTGAAGCCGGTCTTTGATCAGGTGTACAGCAAAGTGGTGACGGCACCTGCAAATGCGATGCAACCGTTGATCCCGGCGGCGCAAATCTTCACGCAGCAGCTGGTCCAGGTCGGTGATTTTGTCGCGCAGCAGGGTGAGCAGGTGAGCTTCGTGGCGAACGGAATTCAGTTCCCGACCTCACAGCAGGCAAGCCAGTACAACTCGCTGATCGGCCCACTGGCCTCTCAGCATCAGGCATTTACTCAGGCCTGGAATGCGGCAGTCGAAGCGACGAAGTAACATGATGTTAGATGGCGTCTTATCGTAATTCGCCATCCGGCAGAAATAAGGCGGGGAATTCCCCGCCTTATTCGTTTTATTTCCTTAACACCTGCGGGTTTACGCAGTTCTTCTCAACCTTCCCCTGCAATGCATCAATCAGGTTATCCACCGCGCAGGCCGCCATGTTAAAGCGCGTCTCATGCGTCGCAGAACCGATATGCGGCAGCGCAACGACGTTCGGCAGCGTCAGCAGCGGTGAATCGACAGGCAGCGGCTCCTGCTCAAAGACATCCAGCCCGGCGGCATGAATTTCACCCGCCTGCAGCGCGACAATGAGCGCCTGTTCGTCTACCACCGGGCCACGCCCCGCGTTGATAAAGATGGCGGAGGATTTCATCTTCGCGAACTGTTCTTTACCGAATAGATGATGCGTCTCGTCGGTGAGCGGCAGGATCAGGCACACGAAATCGGATTCCTGCAATAGCGTGTCGAGGTCACAGTAACGCGCGCTGAAACGCTCTTCGGCCTGCGGATGCGGGCGGCGTGCGTTATACAGAATCGGTATGCCGAAACCGCAGTGCGCGCGCTGAGCCAGCGCCATGCCGATACGGCCCATCCCGACAATACCCAGCGTTTTATGGTGCACATCGGTACCGAACCAGTCCGGCCCGATACTTTTTTTCCATTCTCCCGCTTTTACGCGATCGGCGACTTCCACCACCCGGCGTGCGGTACTGAGCACCAGTGCCATCACCGTATCCGCCACGGTTTCCGTCAGAACGGTGGGCGTATGCATCAGCAGAATGTTGCGCGCGTTCAGGGCATCGACATCAAAGTTGTCATAGCCCACGGAAACGGTCGAGGTCGCGCGCAGCTTCGGCATTTTCTCCAGCAGCGCTTCGTTAACGGCTTCGCTGGAGCCCAGCAGGCCGACGGCGTTAGCAAACACCTCTGCATGCTGTTGGACGGTTTCCGGGCGCAGGTTTGGCACCTGCGTAACGGTAAAGTGGGCTTCCAGGCGATGCAGTAAATCGTCAGGCAGTGCCTTGTAGAGAATAATAGACGGCTTCATGCGACTCTCCGTAAGTGTGATTTAAGCGTGGCGTGCGCCAACGGGAAGTTGTTGATTCTTAGCAGGCTTAACAATCAGAGTAAGCCATACCGAGGCGAAAAGCGCCACCCCCATAAAAATGTAAGAGGCAGACGGCGAACCGGTCGCGCCGTTGAGGTAACCGACGAACCAGGAGCCAAAGAACGAGCCCAGCGCGCCCATACTGTTGATTAAGGCCATCGCGCCACCAGCGACGTTGCGCGGAAGCATTTCCGGGATGATGGCAAAGAACGGGCCATACGGCGCGTACATTGCGGCACCGGCGATAACCAGCAGAGTGTAGGAAATCCAGAAGTGGTTTGCGCCCACCGCCCAGGAACCGATGAAGGCGAAACCGGCAATCAGCAGCAGCGGCCAGACAAACAGTTTACGGTTCTGCATTTTATCGGAAGCCCAGGAGACCAGAATCATCGCCGCTGTGGCGGCCAGATATGGCACAGATGACAGCCAGCCCACTTCAACCATGCCGAGGTTTGCGCCACCGCTGCGGATAATCGACGGCAGCCACAGCACGAAACCGTAAACCCCGATACTCCACGCGAAATACTGCATGCACAGCAGAATCACGTTGCGGGAGCGGAACGCTTCCCCGTAGTTACGCACGGCTTTAATGCCCTGCTGCTCTTTATCGAGCTCGGCCTGCAACGCCGCTTTTTCAGATTCAGACAACCAGCCCACCTGCGCCGGTTTATCTTTTACCAGCACCCACCAGCAGAACGCCCAGATGATGGCCGGGAAGCCTTCAATAATGAACATTTCACGCCAGCCGAGCGCCTGAATCAGGTAGCCGGAAACCACGGACATCCACAATACCGTCACCGGGTTACCGAGGATCAGGAAGGTATTGGCGCGCGAACGTTCGGATTTGGTAAACCAGTTGCTGATGTAAATCAGCATTGCTGGCATGACTGCCGCCTCCACCACGCCGAGAATAAAGCGAATGGCGGCAAGCATCGGAATATTATGCACAATCCCGGTGAGCGAGGCGCAGGCCCCCCACAGGATCAGGCAGACGAAAATCAGTTTGCGCACGCTGCGGCGTTCCGCATACATCGCACCGGGGATCTGGAAGAAGAAGTAGCCGAGGAAGAAGAGGGCGCCCAGCAGGGAGGAGATCCCTTTGGTGATGCCTAAATCTTCGTTAATGCCTGCGGCGGAAGCGAAGCTGAAGTTTGCGCGATCGAGGTACGCCAGGCTGTACGTGATAAACACGATTGGCATGATGTACCACCAGCGTTTGGCTGCATTGGTTGAGCTATTCATAGTCCTGCCTCTGTGGTCCAGGTATATGGTTTCTCTGGTCGTAGGGTCAGAGATGTGGTCGATTTCTCCCTCTCCCTTAGGGAGAGGGCCGGGGTGAGGGTGAGCTGCGAGCACGATTTCCCCTCACCCTAGCCCTCTCCCCAAAGGGGCGAGGGGATGTACTGCACGGTCTACTCCCCCAACGCCTCACGCGTCGGTAATCCTTCACTGTCGCCCTGAACCTGAATGGCCAGTGCGCCAATCTTATTCCCGCGTTCCACCGCATTACGCAGTGAGCGTCCTTCCAGCAGGGCGCTAATTACCCCGACGGCGAAGCCATCGCCCGCGCCCACCGTATCGACCACCTTGTCGACTTTTACCGGTGCGACGCAGCCTTTCTCGCCCTCTGCGGTTTTATACCAGGCGCCGTCCGCGCCGGTTTTCAGCACCACCGCTTTTACGCCGCGCGTCAGGTAGAAATCGGCGATAGCTTCTGGCGTTTGTTGGCCGGTCAGAATCATGCCCTCTTTCAAACCGGGTAAAACCCAATCGGCCTGGAACGCCAGGTGGTTGAGTTTTTCCACCATCTCCGCCTCGCTTTTCCACAGCACCGGGCGCAGGTTCGGGTCGAATGAAATGGTTTTGCCCTGTGTTTTCATCGTACGGGCCGTATGGTCGAGCAGGGCGTAGGACGAGTCAGAGAGCGCCGCTGCCACGCCGCTTAAGTGTAAATGGCGGGCGCTGGCGAAATAATTGTCGTTGAAGTCATCGAGCGAAAGATGGCTGGCCGCTGAGTTTTTACGGAAATACTCCACAATGGGATCGGTTCCATTTTCGACTTTAGATTTCACCTGAAAGCCGGTAGCGAAACGCGCATCGCAGGTGACACCGGTCGCATCAATACCTTCTTTTTTAAGGCTATTGATCACGAACTGGCCGAAGCTATCTTCACCAATACGGCTTACCCAGCCCACGTTCAGGCCCAGGCGCGCCAGCCCGGTGGCGACGTTAAGCTCAGCCCCGGCGATACGTTTGATAAACTGCTCCACCTCACTGAGATCGCCCGTTTGTGTAGCCACAAACATTGTCATGGCTTCACCGATGGTGATGACATCCAGTTGTTTATTCATTGCTTAATCCTCGCGTAACAGTTCGACATAGCGACGGGTTACTGCGGTCAGGTCGTTGCCTTCCAGCGGAAACTCAATTCCGCGCGGCGCGTCGGCGGGCAGGGCGCGCAGTACATCCAGCCAGTCGGTATTGATGGGGTCCGGCGGCACGGCGCGGAAGCTGTCATGGTGAGGCGTCGCCGCTTTAACGTGGATGTAGCATACTGAAGGGGCCAGCTGCTGGGCCGCTTCCTGCGGGCAGTTTCCGACCCACAGCCAGTTACCCATATCAAAGGTCAGGCGCACGGGCAGGTTGAGTACGCGGCAGGCGGCTTTGAAACGCTGCATTGGCGGCAGCTGGCCGCATTCAGTCTGGTCGTTTTCCACTACCAGCGCCATGCCGCTGACTTCCAGCCAGGTGCGCAGGGTTTCCAGCGGCGCTTTGCGCTCAAAATGACCGAGGGAGACTTTTAGCCACAGGGCGTTCAGCGTGCGGGCTTCTTCGAGCAGGGCGGGAAGGTGCGGGTTAAGCGTGCCGTCGGCAAGAAACAGCGGCTCAGGGGCGGAATAGCAGGCCAGTAATTTTTGCGCTTCTATCGCGCGGGCCAACTCTGGTAGAGCATTCAGCTCGGCGTCGTTAAACATCTCGCGGCGGATTTCAACACCGTCCGCGCCCGCTTTCGCGATTATCGGCAGCATCGCCGCCTGGCCACCCGCGGCGCGGACCTGGTCATGTCCGTAAGCGGCGGTAACCACGATAATTTGTCTTTTCATGGGGAACTCCAGCGTCATCGTATGGTTAATACGCTAGATGGAACCGGTTCCAAAGAAAAGCTCAGGATGTTGAATTTATGATCGTCATCACGAAGGATCGTTAACGGGAGGTTGAACCCCTGATAATCAGTTCGCCAGAGAAAACCTGTTCATGGATGGCGGTGCTACCACCTTCGATGCGGCGCACGACCTGTTCGACCGCCGCAAAACCAATCTGCCAGGTGGGTTGTTTTAAGGTGGTGATGCCGACGCCTGCCAGTTCTGCCCACTCGAGTTCATCAAAGCCAAGCAGGCCGATGTCGCTGCCCCAGTTCAAACCGATGCGCTTGAGCGAGCGGGCAACCTGTAGCGTGAGCGCGCCGTTGGCGGAAATGATCGCTTTGCGCATACCGCGATAGCGGGTGTGGAACTGGCGCAGAGTGTTATCCAGCAGCGCATTCTCGGCCAGCGGCACTTCCGCATTTTCGGCCAGCACGCCAGGGTAGCGCGCCAGCGTGGCATTAAACGCCGCCAGACGCTCGCGGCGGGTGTTGACGGTACCCAGCGGTTCGCTGAGAAACAGCAGGGCTTCAAAGCCCTGATCAATCAGATGTTCGGTGGCGGTCGTGGCTGCCTGGGTATTATCGAGCCCTACCACGTCGCAGGCGAAATCGGGAATTTTGCGGTCAATGAGGACCATCGGCAGTGAGGATTGTTGCAGGCGATTGAGCGCCTCTTCGCGCATCCCGACGGCATTAACCACAATCCCTTCCACCTGATAGCTGCGCAACAGATCGAGATAATGTTGCTCCTGATCGACCTCATTGTTGGTGTTACACACCAGCGGGGTGAAGCCTTTCTCGCGGCAGGCGGCCTCAATACCGCTTAATACGTTAACCGAGTAGGGGTTGGTGATATCGGCGATAATCAGGCCAATCAGGCGGGTGCGGCCACGCTTCAGGCTGCGCGCCATCAGGCTGGGGCGATAATCGAGTTCGGCGATGGCGTTTTCAATACGCGCCAGAAGCGCATCGGAAAGCAGATGCTTCTCGCCGTTAAGGTAACGGGAGATGCTGGTTTTACCGGTTTTCGCTGCTTTTGCGACGTCGCTGATAGTCGGGCGTGTTGATTTCGCCATAGGGGCCTCTCTTTGCAAAGTGAGAACACCTTAGCGCGAAAATCTGGCTAAGCAAGTGATTTGCCCGGTAAACGAGGCGTTACCGGGCTAATGTCTTACTGGAGAGGGCTTAACGTGATTTCAACGCGACGGTTCTGCGCTTTACCCGCTTCGGTGCTGTTGCTGGCGATAGGGTTCGCCGGGCCCATCCCGCTGGTACGAATACGCGTTGCCGCCACGCCCTGAGTAATCAGTGAGCTGGCGACGGAATCCGCACGCTGCTGAGACAGGCGCATGTTCAGGTCCTGGCCGCCGGTGCTGTCGGTATAGCCAATCACGTTTACTGCGGTTTTTTCATACTCTTTCAGCACCATCGCCACGCCGGTCAGGGTATTCGCGCCCGCCGGTTTCAGCGTTGCGCTACTGCTGTCGAAAGTGACATTGCTCGGCATGTTTAACACGATGTTGTCGCCATTTCGCGTCACGCTGACGCCGGTTCCCTGCATTTTGTCGCGCAGTTTAGCTTCCTGCACGTCCATGTAGTAACCGACGCCGCCGCCAAGGGCTGCGCCCGCTGCCGCACCAATCAACGCGCCTTTGCCGCGATCTTTCTTCGATGAAGAGAGTGCGCCAACGCCAGCCCCGACCAGAGAGCCGAGCCCGGCGCCAATGCCGGATTTGCCCGCTTCGCGCTCACCGGTGTAAGGGTTAGTGGTGCAGCCAGAAACTGCCAGAGCTCCGCTCACGACGGCAGCAATCATCAGTACGCTTTTTTTCATCTCAATTCCTTAATCCTTTTTTTATTCTTTGCCACGGCGACCGTGACGGTTGATTATGACGTGGAAAGAAGCGGAAAATTCCCTCTATAACTCCGATTTATGTAAAAAATAATGAGCGGTGGTTAATCCACCGCCACAACACCTGCATCGAACGCTCAGGAGCACGCTTTGGCTAATACAGCGAAAACGCACACTATCTTAACCGCCGCCCATTGGGGGCCCATGCTCGTCGAAACCGACGGAGAAACCGTTTTTTCCTCGCGCGGGGCGCTTAAAACCTCGTTTGTGAACTCTTTGCAAAGCGCCGTGCGCGATCAGGTGCACAGTAAAACGCGGGTACGTTATCCGATGGTGCGCAAAGGCTATCTGGCCTCACCCGCATCGCCGCAGGGTGTGCGTGGGCAGGACGAGTTCGTGCGGGTAAGCTGGGACGAGGCGCTGGATCTCATTCATGCGCAGCACAAGCGTATTCGCGAGACGTATGGCCCGTCCTCGATTTTTGCGGGGTCCTACGGCTGGCGCTCCAATGGCGTGCTGCACAAAGCGGCGACGCTGCTACAGCGCTACATGAGCCTGGCGGGCGGTTACACCGGGCACCTGGGGGATTACTCGACCGGCGCGGCGCAGGCCATCATGCCGCACGTGGTCGGCGGCAACGAAGTGTATCAGCAGCAAACCAGCTGGCCGCTGGTGCTGGAGCATACGGACGTGGTGGTCCTGTGGAGCGCCAACCCGCTGAATACGCTGAAAATTGCCTGGAATGCTTCAGATGAACAAGGCATTCCTTACTTTGAACAACTGCGTCAAAGCGGTAAGCGCCTGATCTGCATCGATCCGATGCGATCGGAGACGGTTGATTTCTTCGGCGAGTCGATGGAGTGGATAGCCCCACACATGGGCACTGACGTGGCGATGATGCTTGGCATTGCCTATACGCTGGTGGAAAACGACTGGCATGATGCGCAATTCCTGGCGCGCTGCACGACCGGATTCGACCTCTTCGCTAAATATCTGCTCGGCGAGAGTGACGGGCAGCCGAAAACCGCCGAATGGGCATCAGCCATTTGTGGCGTAAGTGCGGTTAAAATTCGCGAACTGGCGAAACTTTTCCACGAAAACACCACCATGTTAATGGCGGGCTGGGGGATGCAGCGTCAGCAATTCGGCGAACAAAAGCACTGGATGGTGGTGACGCTCGCCGCCATGCTGGGGCAAATCGGCACGCCGGGCGGCGGCTTTGGGCTCTCCTATCACTTTGCCAACGGCGGCAACCCGACGCGCCGCGCCGCGGTGCTGGCGTCGATGCAGGGCGCAGTAAAAGGGGGAGCGGATGCGGTCGATAAAATCCCCGTCGCGCGAATTGTCGAGGCGCTGGAAAACCCTGGCGCACTGTATCAGCACAACGGCATGGACAGGCACTTCCCGGATATCCGTTTCGTCTGGTGGGCGGGCGGCGCCAACTTTACCCATCATCAGGATACCAACCGCTTAATTCGCGCCTGGCAGCGCCCGGAGCTGGTGGTGATTTCCGAGTGCAACTGGACGGCGGCGGCGCGTCACGCCGATATCGTTCTGCCCGCCACCACCTCTTTCGAGCGCAACGATCTCACCATGACCGGGGATTACAGCAATCAGCATCTGGTGCCGATGAAGCGCGTGGTGATGCCGCAGGCTGAAGCGCGTGATGATTTTGAGGTATTCGCTGAGCTGAGTGAGCGTTGGGAAACGGGCGGGCGTGAGCGTTTTACCGAAGGCAAAAACGACCTGCAATGGCTGGAAACGTTCTATCATATCGCCGCTGAGCGGGGGGCCAGCCAGCAGGTGACGCTGCCGCCGTTTGCGGAATTCTGGCAGGCGAATCAGCTTATCGAAATGCCGACCAGCGAACAAAACGGTCAGTTTGTGCGTTTCGCGGCCTTCCGCGCCGATCCGCAGGCTAATCCGTTGAAAACGCCGAGCGGGAAAATCGAAATCTATTCCGAGCGCATCGCCAGTTTCAACTATGCCGATTGTCCGCCGCATCCAATGTGGCTGGAGCCGGACGAATGGCATGGCAATGCCGAGCCGCAGCAGTTGCAGCTGCTCTCCGCGCATCCGGCTCATCGTCTGCACAGCCAGCTCAATCACACCTCCCTGCGCGAGCAGTACGCGGTCGCGGGGCGTGAACCGCTTACCCTGCATCCGCAGGATGCGCGCGCACGAAATATTCAGGATGGCGATGTGGTGCGCGTGTGGAATCATCGCGGGCAGGTGCTGGCGGGCGCGGTGGTGAACGACGGCATTAAGCCTGGCGTGATTTGCCTGCATGAAGGCGCGTGGCCGGATCTTGACCTTCAGGCCGATGGCATCTGCAAAAACGGCGCGGTCAACGTTCTGACCAAAGACCTCCCCAGCTCGAAGCTGGGGAATGGCTGCGCGGGCAATACGGCGCTGGCCTGGGTGGAGAAATACCGCGGCCCGGCGCTTACGCTAACGGCGTTTGATCCGCCTGCCAACGCATAATCCACGTAGGATGTTTGGTCTCCTCCTGCCATGCGCCGTCTTCGATGCGAAAACCGAGCGCATGGTAGAAGCTCACCGCGCGGCCATTTTTCTGATATACCTCCAGGCTTAACATCGGATAGCGCTGCTTAACTTCGTTGAGCAGCGCGCTGCCAATGCCGCGATGCAGCGCCTGCGGCGCAACAAACAGCGCACCGACAAACTGGTTATCCATCACGCTGACGAACCCCAGCAGGGTGTCATTTTCTTCCCACACCCAGGTTTGCGCCGCCGGTAGGTAAACGTCGCGTACCAGCGCGAGGCTATCGTGCCAGTACTGCTCATCAATAAAAGGATGCGCGAAGGTGGTGCTTTCCAGCCACAGAGTGAGCACCGGGTCCAGGGATTTAGCTGTCCACTTGCGGATCATGCTGGCCTCCGGGATGGCAGAAGCAGCCCGTTACGTGATCGTTAACCAGCCCGCACGCCTGCATAAAGGAGTAACAAATGGTGGTGCCGACGAACTTAAACCCGCGTTTTTTCAGCGCTTTTGATAAGGCATCGGACGCGGGCGTCGAGGTTGGAATGCCGGATAACTCTGCCGCCTGGGTGATGATGGGCGTGTTATCCACGAACGACCAGACGAAATCGACAAACGGTTCACCGTTTTCTTCCATCGCCAGATATGCACGCGCGTTGCCAATAATGGCCTGAATTTTCCCGCGATGGCGGATAATTCCGGCATCCAGCACCAGCCGCTCAACGTCCACTTCCGTCATGGCCGCAACCTTGCGCGGGTCAAACTGGTGGAACGCGCGACGGTAATTTTCCCGTTTTTTAAGCACCGTTATCCACGACAGCCCGGCCTGCTGGCCTTCAAGGCAGATCATTTCAAACAGCTGCTGCCCGTCTCTCTGCGCAACGCCCCACTCCTTGTCGTGATAGTCGATATAGAGCGGGTCCTGACTGACCCAACCACAACGCTGCATACCCTTCTCCTGTTTCATGGTTCTGACCTGATAATAAAACCTGCAAATCATGCTTGACGCCAGAAATAAAAAGACAATATTTAATACAGGGATACACACCCCTAAAAACATAACAATATCGCCGGGTTCGGCTCTCTACACAAAATCATTCAAGTTGCATCAAGGCGGCAAGTGAGTGAATCCCGATGAGCTTACTCAGGTAAGTGATTCGGGTGAGCGAACGCAGCCAACGCAGAGGCAGCTTGAAGGATGAAGTGTATATTCTGGAGTCGCTTGAATGATTGATAAGAAATGCACTGGCTTTCGACCAGCCGTTTTGACTGCGCCTGTCTTTATATCTTTTGTATTTGCTACACAGGCGCACGCCTGGCAGCAAGAATATATCGTGACTGACACAGAAAGTCGTACTGCTGAGCGCTATACATGGGATAGCGATCACCAACCGCGCTATGACGATATTCTTGCGGAGCGTATCAAGGCTGCCAGCGATGGGCCAGGCCTGGCGATGACGATGCCGGACGAGACGCCGCTGGACGCGACCAAATCAATGAGCATCGGCTGGAATATGCCGCTGACGGCAGGGATTACGACCGGGCCGGTTGCCGCGTGGAGCTACGATGGCTCGCCTGGCGCGGTATTTACTGACGCGGGCGATATTGGCAGCTATACCGATCCGATGTGGCATGCCAGCATCAGTACGCTGGGCTGGCGCGTGGATTCCCGCTCCTGGTGGGGTGTTCATCCGTGGGCGCAGGTCAGTTATAACCAGCAGTACGGCGAAAATCAGTGGAAAGCCCAGTCAGGCCTTAATCGCATGCCGGGCAGCAATCAGGAAGGCAACTGGGTCGATGTGACGCTCGGCGCTGATATGCTGCTCAATCAACATGTTGCAGCGTATGCGGCGCTCTCGCAGGCTGATAACATGACCACCGGTTCTAACTACCTCTATACCATGGGCGTGAGCGCTCGCTTTTAGATTGTCGGATGGCGCGGGCTTCAGGCCGCGCCATCGGGCGTAAGCTGCACGCAATGTCATTCATTCCACTCTCAGTGCATTTCATTCCGTCCTCAACGCACTTCATGCCTTTTTCCCCCATGGAATACGCGGGTTTCGTTATCGTAGCCGCAGTTAATTCAAGAAGGCATCTTCATCATGAACGCTGCAACTCAAAACCATACTCGCTGGCTGACGCTTATCGGCACCATCATTACCCAGTTTGCGCTGGGGTCAGTTTACACCTGGAGCCTGTTTAACAGCTCGCTCTCCAGCAAGCTGGATGCGCCGGTCAGCCAGGTCGCTTTCTCCTTCGGTTTATTAAGTCTTGGCCTCGCGCTTTCCTCCTCCGTGGCCGGGAAATTACAGGAACGTTTTGGTGTGAAACGCGTCACCATGGCTTCCGGGATTTTATTAGGCGTCGGCTTCTTCCTGACGGCGCACTCGAACAGCCTGATGATGCTATGGCTGAGCGCAGGCGTGCTGGTTGGCCTCGCCGACGGCGCGGGCTATCTGCTGACGCTCTCCAACTGCGTGAAATGGTTCCCGGAACGTAAAGGGCTGATTTCCGCGTTTGCCATCGGTTCTTACGGTTTAGGCAGCCTCGGTTTTAAATTCATCGACAGCCACCTGCTGGAAACCGTCGGTCTGGAAAAAACCTTTATGATTTGGGGCGCCATTGTGCTGGTGATGATTGTCTTCGGCGCGATGCTGATGACCGATGCGCCGCAGCAGGAAGTGAAAAGCGTTAACGGCGTGGTCGAAAATGACTTCACCCTGGCGCAGTCCATGCGTAAACCGCAGTACTGGATGCTGGCGGTGATGTTCCTGACCGCCTGCATGAGCGGCCTGTATGTGATTGGCGTGGCGAAAGATATCGCACAGGGCATGGTACATCTGGATATCGCCACGGCGGCGAACGCGGTGACCATTATCTCTATCGCTAACCTGAGTGGCCGTCTGGTGCTGGGTATTCTGTCCGATAAAATCTCCCGTATCCGTGTCATTACTATCGGTCAGGTCATTTCGCTGGTGGGTATGGCTGCGCTGCTCTTCGCCCCGCTCAACGCGACCACCTTCTTCGCGGCAATTGCCTGCGTCGCCTTTAACTTTGGCGGCACCATCACCGTGTTCCCATCGCTGGTGAGCGAGTTCTTCGGCCTGAACAATCTGGCGAAAAACTACGGTGTGATTTACTTAGGTTTCGGTATCGGCAGCATCTGCGGTTCGCTGATTGCCTCACTGTTCGGTGGCTTCTACGTGACCTTCTGCGTTATCTTCGCTCTGCTGATTATCTCGCTGGCGCTGTCCACGACGATTCGTCAGCCGGCCCAGCCAACACTGCGCCAGATACACGCTCACTAATTGCAAGTCCGAAAAAAGAGGAGCTATGCTCCTCTTTTGCTGTTTCTACCCCCTTTTTTGTCCACTTCCGCACTTGCTTTTTTGTAAATATCTGTAGCGAAAACGCACATCATTGCCACTTTTCCCTCTTACTGTGGTCTACTTAGCCGCGCGTGTACCGAACGGACTCTATTACTCCCGCACAATTGCCTGATGCGCTTACCAGGATGGTTTAGCGCTGGATCTGTTGTTCCCTTTTTTCAGGGTTATTTGCATGCGATATTTAAAAACGATGTCTCAGCAGACGCTGTGCTGGCTGCTGGCTGTTTACATCGGTCTGTTTATGAATGCCTCCGTGTTCCTGCGTCGCTTTGAAGGCTACGCTCAGGACCTCACTTTCTGGAAAGGTGTTGCTGCCATCGTTGAGATGATTGCCGCCGTTCTGATCTGCTTCTTCTTACTGCGCTTGCTGTCGTTATTCGGCAGACGTGTCTGGCAGGTGCTGGCTTCCCTGTTAGTGCTTATCTCCGCGGGTGCCTGTTATTACATGACCACCATGAACGTCATGATTGGCTACGGCATTGTCGCGTCGGTGATGACGACGGATATCGATCTGTCGAAAGAAGTGGTTGGCTGGACGCTGGTTATTTCGGTGGTGCTGATAAGCGCTATTCCGCTGTTCCTTATCTGGTTCAACGGCAGCAACATGACGCTGTGGCGTCAGATTCGCACGCCGGAACTGCGCTGGCGCAGCGTGCTGGTGGTACTGCTGGCCGGTCTGATGGTCTGGGGTCCGGTTCGGTTCCTTGATACGCGCCAGAAGCGCGATGATCGCATCGCGGGCGTGGATATGCCGAGCTACGGCGGCGTACTGGCTAACTCCTACTTGCCGACCAACTGGCTCTCTGCGCTGGGGCTTTACGCCTTTGCCCAGGTAGATGAATCATCCGATAACAAATCGCTGATGAATCCGGCGAAGAAATTTACCTATACGCCGACGCAAAATCTCGATGATACCTATGTGATTTTCATCATCGGCGAAACCACCCGCTGGGACCATATGGGTATGCTGGGGTACGAACGCGATACGACGCCAAAACTCTCTAAAGAGAAGAATCTGGTGATGTACCGTGGTTACTCCTGTGATACCGCGACCAAGCTGTCGCTGCGCTGCATGTTCGTGCGTCAGGGCGGGGCGGAAGATAACCCGCAGCGTACGCTGAAAGAGCAGAACGTGTTTGCGGTGCTTAAGCAGTTGGGTTTCAGTTCCGACCTGTACGCGATGCAGAGCGAGATGTGGTTCTATACCAACACTATGGCGGATAACATCGCCTACCGTGAGCAGATCGCCGCTGAGCCGCGCAACCGGGGTAAAGCCGTGGACGACATGCTGCTGTCGAGCGAAGTTCAGCGCTCGCTGGATGATAACCCTCAGGGTAAACACCTGATTGTGTTGCATACCAAAGGGTCGCACTACAACTATACACAGCGTTACCCGCGCGCCTTCGCCCAGTGGGGGCCGGAGTGCTACGCGGTCGATCGTAAGTGTCCGAAAGACCTGATGATCAACTCGTTTGATAACTCCATCACCTACGTCGATCACTTTATCGATACCATTATCGATCAGGTGCGCGATAAGAAAGCGATCGTGTTCTACGCCTCTGACCACGGTGAATCGATTGAAGAACGCGAGCACCTGCACGGCACCCCGCGCCATATGGCCCCGCCGGAGCAGTTCCGCGTGCCGATGATGGTGTGGATGTCGGATAAATATCTGGAGAATCCATCGAATGCGGCGGCGTTTGCGCAGTTGAAGAAGGAAGCAGATATGAAACAGCCGCGTCGTCACGTTGAGCTGTACGACACCATTATGGGCTGCCTCGGTTACACCTCGCCAAACGGCGGGATTAACGAGAATAACAACTGGTGTCACATCCCGGATGCCAGCAAGAAAGCCACGAATTAACCGGGATGGCGACTTTCTCGCCGAACGGATGGCTTTTTTAAGGTAAGGGATTGACGGGGATGCATCACAGCAGTAAGATGCGCCCCGCATTCGGTGATTGGCGCAGCCTGGTAGCGCACTTCGTTCGGGACGAAGGGGTCGGAGGTTCGAATCCTCTATCACCGACCAAATTCGAAAAGCCCGCTCTATGAGCGGGCTTTTTTGCGTCTGTAGCCACGAGGATGAGAACCTCCGGGGGCAGGGAGGTTCGACTCGAGCGAAGCGAGAGAACGTTGCGCCAGCAACGGCCCGCAGGGCGAGCCACGTAGTGGCGAGTAATCCTCTATCACCGACCAAATTCGAAAAGCCCGCTCTATGAGTGGGCTTTTTTGCGTCTGTAGCCATGAGGATGAGAACCTCCGGGGGCAGGGAGGTTCGACTCGAGCGAAGCGAGAGAACGTTGCGTCAGCAACGGCCCGCAGGGCGAGCCACGAAGTGGCGAGTTATCCTCTATCACCGACCAAATTCGAAAAGCCCGCTCTTTGAACGGGCTTTTTTGCGTCTGTAGTCATGAGGATGAGAACCTCCGGGGGGCAGGGCGTTTACGCCGATCCCGAAACGGTGGATGCACGTATCACCAGCTCCGGCATTTTCCCCTCGCTGTGACCCACCGGTTCACCCGCCAGCACGGCAAAGAGCAGCGTTATCGCCTGACGCGCCACTTCATCAAGATGCATATTGACGGCCGTTAGCGGCGGCAATGATTCCCGCGCACGAATGCCGTCGTAGCGTGTGACGACCCGTATTTGTTCGGGGATGGCCAGCGACTTCTCCCGAAATGCACGCACGGCACCGCTGGCAAAGGTGTCTATCAGCACCAGCACGCCATCGACATCAGGATGCGCCTCTGCGAGCTGACAGGCCGCCTGATAACCCGCTTCTTCCCCTTCATGCTCATTGAGATAATAAACAACCGGAGAGTGTTTCCCCTGACACCAACGTCGATAGGTCGCCTCGGTTTCCTGCATTGATGTACGACAGGTGTTGCCAACAAATAGCGCGCTTCTGCTGGCGCCTGCCGTTTGCAGATGTGAAAGCAGCAGTTGCGCCGTCGCCGCCGAATGTAGCTCAACCCACGGCACCGGTGCGTCGGTTCCAGGCGTTCGACCAATGGTCACACAGGGAATCCCGGCCTGGGCCAGCGCGTCAAGCTGCGGATCGTTTTCTGCCGGTTCAATCAGGATGGCGGCGTCAAAACTCACTGCATCGAGCGGGTTTGCACCGGGGGGCACCAGAATCAACGCGTGCTGTTTATCCAGTGCCATCATCGCCGACGTCAGCGCCACCTCCATCATAAAACCTAACCGCGACGCGCCGGAGGCGATAGTTAACGGCAGTGAAGAGAGCAGCGCGATGGTGTTGGTCTTGCCGGTACGCAGCTGGCGGGCGCGAATGTTCGGCGTGTAATTTAGCGCCTTAATTGCCTCTTCAATGCGCCGCCGCGTTTCGGGTTCGACGAACCGGGTATTGTGTAACGCATTGGATACCGTGCCCGGCGACACGCCTGCGTGGCGGGCAACATCAATCAACTTCGCGCGTTTTTTCTCTTGAGCAGCCATCTGCTTCCTGACCTTCGCAATTTTGCGCACAGGGTAACATATTTACCCGACGATAACGTTTGCCTTTTCTCGCGCAAAAATGCAAAAAACTCTTCATTAAAACGTTTTAATGGGTTATTTTGACGAAAATTTACTCCTCAGGAGGCGATGTGGCACACGTAACGCAGGATCCGACTTTCACCTTAGGACGCCGTCTGGCGGGCCTTATTTATGCAGACAGCGCGAAGAGCTTTGGCGGGTATACGCTCTTTGCTCCGCAAACCGCCGAAGGGCGAGTCTATCTGGTGGATGAGCAGGGCGAGATAGCACACCAATGGCAGCTTCCGGTACGCGCCGGGCGCGATGCGGTGCTGCTGCCAAACGGCAATCTGGGGTATAACGGCAGCCATCCTACCTCAGCAAATCTTTATCCCGCCTGGGATCTCTGGCACGGCGGCGACTTCTACGAAGTGACGCCGGATAACGAAATTGTCTGGCACTACGAAGATATCTATCACCACCACGATGCCCAGTGGTTAACGAACGGTAACCTGTTGTATACCGCTGCCGCGCCGCTGCCCGCCGATATCGCCGCACGCGTCACCGGCGGCGACCCACGTCGCGACGCGCCGGACGGTGTGATTCAAAGCGACGTGGTTAAAGAGGTCAATCGCGACGGGGAAGTGGTGTGGGAGTGGCGTGCGTGGGAGCATCTCAATCCGGAAGACTTCCCGGTGCACGAGATTTTTGACCGTCGCCACTGGCCGATGATTAACGGCCTGTCCGTCACCCGCGATGGCCTGGTCCTGATGAGCCTGCGCACGACGTCCGGCGTGATTGCCGTGTGCAAAGAGAGCGGCAACGTGGTGTGGCACGCGGGGGCGGACGTGGTGGCGCAACAACATACGCCGGTTGAGATGGAAAATGGCGCGATTCTGGTGTTCGATAACGGCAACCTGCGCCCGGGCGTGACCTCGCCACACTCTACGGTGCTGGAATTCTGTCCGCAAACCAAAGCCATTACCTGGCAGTATCGCGATATTTTCCCGCCGGCGTTTTTCTCGCCATATATGGGTAGCGCGCAGCGACTGGCGAACGGCAATACCTTTATCTGCGAGTCGGCGTTTGGCCGCCTGTTCGAAGTGACGCCAGAAGGCGAAACGGTGTGGGAATACATCATTCCGTTCTTTAATGAGTACCCGGAACACCTGAGCAAAGGTATTATTCCAGGCAAACAGAATAGCGCCTTCCGTGCACACCGGTATGCGGCCGACGCGATTGCGTGGCTGAAATAATCTCCGCCGCCAGCCTGTGCTGGCGGTGATTTTTTTGCAGTTTTACGGGAGGCAATCATGCCGCAACCTGGCCTTACCACGCCGGACAACGACGCATTACCCTGGCAAACCACTTTTCTCCTGGCGCTTCAGCACGTGCTGGTTGTCGCCGCCACACCCATCACCTCCGTTTTTCTGATTGCTAAAGCGCTTCACTTTACCGATGCGGTGACCGCGTCAGTGCTAAGCGCCACGTTTTTGATGTGCGGCCTGGGGGCGATTCTGCAAAGCCTGGGCGTGAAGGGCGTTGGCGCGCGGCTGCCGTTTATCATGGTGCCCGGCGGCGCGCCGATCGCCATTTTTGTCGCTATCGCTCTGCAAACCAATATCCAGACGGCGGTTGGCGCGGTGATCTTAACCTCGTTATTCTATTTTCTGGCGCTGCCCGTTTTTCGCCGCTGCCTGCATCATTTCCCGCCGTTTATTATCGGCATTATGCTGCTGATGGTGTCGATTAACCTGATTCGCCTGTATGGCGGGTTGATTATCGGCCAGCCGGGCAGCGCGGATTTCGCCCACCCGACCAGCATTATTTTGTCGCTCGGCACTATCCTGATTACGCTGGTCTTTGCGCTGGCTTTTACCGGGATTTTGCGTCAGCTGGCGGTGATGTTTGGCTTGCTGGCGGGTACCTTGTTGGGGATGATGCTCGGTAGCGCTGATTTTAGCGGCGTAAGCCATGGGCCGCTGTTCAGCGTTCCGCAGCTGTTTCCCTTCGGTTGGCCCGTGTTCAACCTTTCCGCCTCGTTGCCGTTACTGATTTACGCGGTGATTTCTATGGCTGAAGCTACCGGGCAAACGATTGCTACAGCGGAAATCGTTAATTCTACTGAAAATGTACGCGAGGCCATTCCGCGTACTATTCGCGGTGATGCCATTATGTCGCTGTTAGGCGGAATTTTCGGCACATCGCTGATTATTACTTCCGGCGAAAATATCGGCGTCGTGCGCACCACCAACGTGAAATCACGCTACGTCACTGCCGCAGCGGGCGGGCTGCTGATTCTCATCGCGCTGTTCTCGCCGCTGGTGCGTCTGGCGACCTGCCTGCCGGGTCCGGTAGTATGCGGCACGGCGGTGATTGTCTTTAGCATCATTGGCGTAATTGGTATCGATTTGATCGCCCGTGAGCCGCTACACACGCCGGGTAAAACCTACGCGCTGGCGATGGGGCTTTCGATGGGGATGCTGCCAATTCTGGTTCCGGGCCTGTATCAAAATTTCCCGTCGGGCGTGCAGATGGTTTTTGGCAACGGCATGGCGGCAGGGACGTTGACGGCGATTCTGGTCAATTCGCTGTTTAACTGGAGTGAAAAGCGTAACCTGGCCCGCGTGAAAAACTAGGTTCCTGAGGGCAGGCCTTGGCCTGCCCTGGCACGATGAAGCCGCAATGCTTTTAGCCTGTCTGTTCACAATTTTGTGACATATTCCATTGTATTTTTGTATGTATAGATGAATCTTTTTTCGCGTTGCTTATGGGTTACCTCAGCATTTTCGCCTGTGCGTTTTAACGTTCACGGCATTAATCGCTCAGATAATCAGCATATCGAAAGAAATTT
Source organism: Pseudocitrobacter corydidari (assembly GCF_021172065.1). Lineage (NCBI taxonomy): Bacteria > Pseudomonadati > Pseudomonadota > Gammaproteobacteria > Enterobacterales > Enterobacteriaceae > Pseudocitrobacter > Pseudocitrobacter corydidari. The sequence continues at coordinate 4,092,393 of NZ_CP087880.1, forward strand.
TTCATATAATGGCTAATTGTTAATCACTGGATGTTTCAACGTAATAAGTGAATAACTCTGCCTTCTTGCCCGTAGCATAAATTTCTCTGCTGAAAATACCGCCCTGGGGTTTTTTTAATCTTTGCCTGCCAATTCTCACCCTTGTTGTAAATCCCGGATGAGTGTATTGACGTTTTCACATTCTGTTGACAGATTGTAGGGCACGAGGGGCATTTCAGGGAGGATCTGCGCTGCAACTCACACGCTCACCTGAAAGGAATCTCCATCCCCTGTAACGCCTTCGGGCACCACCGACCAGACCGGTTAAAAAACAAATAAAGGCTGGCGGAATAACAACAACACAACACACATAACCTGGAGCACAATAATGAGTATTTCCTTGAAGAAGTCAGGGATGCTGAAGCTTGGTCTCAGCCTGGTGGCGATGACCGTCGCAGCGGGCGTGCAGGCTAAAACCCTGGTTTATTGTTCTGAAGGCTCGCCGGAAGGCTTTAACCCACAGCTCTTTACCTCGGGAACCACCTATGACGCCAGCTCGGTGCCAATCTATAACCGTCTGGTGGAATTCAAAACCGGTACTACCGAAGTTATCCCTGGCCTCGCTGAAAAGTGGGAAGTCAGCGAAGATGGCAAAACCTACACCTTCCACCTGCGTAACGGTGTGAAGTGGCAGGACAGCAAAGATTTCAAACCGACGCGCGACTTTAACGCCGATGACGTGGTGTTCTCGTTCGATCGTCAGAAAAACGACCAGAACCCGTACCACAAAGTCTCTGGCGGCAGCTATGAATACTTCGAAGGCATGGGCCTGCCGGAGCTGATTAGCGAAGTGAAAAAAGTCGACGATCACACGGTTCAGTTCATCCTGACTCGCCCGGAAGCGCCGTTCCTCGCCGACCTGGCGATGGACTTCGCCTCTATTCTGTCAAAAGAATATGCTGACAACATGCTGAAAGCCGGTACGCCGGATAAAGTTGACCTGAACCCAATCGGTACCGGGCCATTCCAGCTGCAGCAGTACCAGAAAGACTCCCGTATTCTCTACAAAGCCTTCCCGGGCTACTGGGGTACCAAGCCGCAGATCGACCGTCTGGTCTTCTCTATCACGCCTGACGCTTCCGTGCGTTACGCCAAGTTGCAGAAGAACGAATGCCAGGTGATGCCGTACCCGAACCCGGCAGACATCGCGCGCATGAAGCAGGATAAAAATATTACCCTGCACGAGCAGGCGGGCCTGAACGTGGGCTACCTCTCTTACAACGTGCAGAAAAAACCGCTCGATGAAGTGAAAGTTCGCCAGGCGCTGACCTATGCGGTGAACAAAGAAGCGATCATCAAAGCCGTTTATCAGGGCGCTGGCGTGGCCGCGAAGAACCTGATCCCGCCAACCATGTGGGGCTATAACGACGATGTGAAAGACTACAGCTACGATCCAGAAAAAGCCAAAGCGCTGCTGAAAGAAGCGGGCCATGCGGACGGTTTCACTATCGATCTGTGGGCGATGCCGGTTCAGCGTCCATATAACCCGAACGCTCGTCGTATGGCAGAGATGATTCAGGCTGACTGGGCGAAAGTGGGCGTGAAAGCCAACATCGTTACCTATGAGTGGGGCGAGTACCTGAAACGTGCGAAAGATGGCGAGCACCAAACGGTCATGATGGGCTGGACCGGTGATAACGGGGACCCGGATAACTTCTTCGCTACCCTGTTCAGCTGTGCGGCGTCAGAGCAAGGCTCCAACTACTCGAAATGGTGCTACAAACCGTTTGAAGATCTGATTCAGCCGGCGCGCGCCACCGACGATCACAACAAGCGTATTGAACTGTACAAACAGGCTCAGGTAGTGATGCATGACCAGGCTCCGGCGCTGATTATCGCTCACTCCACCGTATACGAGCCGGTGCGTAAAGAAGTCAAAGGCTATGTGGTCGATCCGTTGGGCAAACACCACTTCGACAACGTCTCCATCGAATAATTAAAAAGCTGGATTGCTGCGCTTGTCTTCGCCTGCACCTGTAGGCCGGATAAGCGCAGCGCCATCCGGCGTAATACTTTGCCCGTGGCAGTGTACGTGCGGGCCAGGATTTGTGAGCAATACAGACACCCAGTTCCAGGCTGAGTGTTACTAGAGAGAATCCGGGTTATGTTGCAGTTTATTCTCCGACGTTTGGGACTCGTCATCCCCACGTTTATCGGTATTACCCTTCTCACGTTCGCGTTTGTCCATATGATCCCCGGCGACCCGGTGATGATTATGGCGGGCGAGCGTGGTATCTCCCCTGAACGCCATGCCGAACTGCTGGCCGCGCTCGGCCTCGATAAGCCGATGTGGCAGCAGTACCTCCACTATATCTGGGGCGTAATGCACGGTGATTTAGGCGTCTCGCTGAAAAGCCGTCTCCCGGTGTGGGACGAGTTCGTGCCGCGTTTTAAAGCGACGCTGGAACTTGGCATCTGCGCCATGATGTTCGCCGTTGCCGTGGGTATCCCGGTGGGCGTGCTGGCTGCGGTGAAACGCGGCTCTATCTTCGATCACACCGCGGTTGGTCTGGCGCTGACCGGTTACTCCATGCCTATCTTCTGGTGGGGCATGATGCTGATCATGCTGGTCTCGGTGCAGTGGAACCTGACGCCGGTTTCCGGGCGCGTTAGCGACATGGTGTTCCTTGATGACTCGAACCCGCTGACCGGCTTTATGCTGATTGATACCGCCATCTGGGGTGAAGAGGGCAACTTCATCGACGCAGTGGCGCATATGATTTTGCCTGCCATCGTGCTCGGCACCATCCCGCTGGCGGTGATTGTGCGTATGACGCGCTCTTCCATGCTGGAAGTATTGGGCGAAGACTATATCCGTACCGCGCGCGCCAAAGGGCTGACCCGCATGCGGGTGATCGTGGTGCACGCGCTGCGTAACGCCATGCTGCCGGTGGTGACCGTTATCGGTTTGCAGGTCGGTACCCTGCTGGCAGGCGCGATCCTGACGGAAACCATCTTCTCCTGGCCGGGGCTGGGCCGCTGGTTAATCGACGCCTTACAGCGCCGCGACTACCCGGTGGTACAGGGCGGCGTGCTGCTGGTAGCGACGATGATTATCCTCGTCAACCTGCTGGTTGATCTCCTCTATGGCGTGGTGAACCCGCGTATTCGGCATAAGAAGTAAGGGGCCATCATGTCACAAGTCACTGAAAATAAAACGGTGTCCGCACCGGTGCCGATGACGCCGCTGCAGGAGTTCTGGCACTACTTTAAACGTAACAAGGGCGCAGTGATTGGCCTGGTTTACGTGGTTATCGTGCTGTTTATCGCGATTTTTGCGAACTGGATTGCGCCTTATAACCCGGCCGAACAGTTCCGCGACTCGCTGCTCTCCCCGCCGGTCTGGCAGGAGGGCGGAAGCTGGGCGCATTTGCTGGGTACGGATGACGTGGGCCGTGATGTGATGTCGCGCCTGATGTACGGCGCGCGCCTGTCACTGCTGGTCGGTTGTCTGGTGGTGGTGCTGTCGCTGGTGCTGGGGGTTATCCTTGGGCTGGTGGCGGGCTACTTCGGCGGCCTGGTCGATAACGTCATTATGCGCGTCGTCGATATCATGCTGGCGCTGCCGAGCCTGCTGCTGGCGCTGGTACTGGTGGCGATTTTCGGCCCGTCGATTGGTAACGCCGCGCTGGCGCTGACCTTCGTTGCGCTGCCGCACTACGTGCGTCTGACGCGTGCCGCCGTGCTGGTGGAAGTCAACCGCGACTACGTTACCGCGTCTCGCGTGGCGGGGGCGGGGGCGATGCGCCAGATGTTCGTCAATATCTTCCCGAACTGCCTTGCGCCGCTGATTGTTCAGGCGTCGCTCGGCTTCTCTAACGCCATTCTCGATATGGCCGCCCTTGGCTTCCTCGGCATGGGTGCGCAACCGCCAACACCGGAGTGGGGCACCATGCTCTCCGACGTGTTGCAGTTCGCGCAAAGCGCCTGGTGGGTCGTGACCTTCCCCGGTCTGGCGATCCTGCTGACGGTGCTGGCATTTAACCTGATGGGTGACGGTCTGCGTGACGCGCTCGATCCCAAACTGAAGCAGTAAGAGGTTCGAGATGGCGTTATTAAATGTAGATAAATTATCGGTGCACTTCGGTGAAGTGGGTGCCGAATTCCGCGCCGTAGACCGCATCAGTTATAGCGTAGATCAGGGCGAAGTGGTCGGGATTGTTGGCGAATCCGGTTCCGGTAAATCGGTCAGCTCGCTGGCGATTATGGGGCTGATTGACTATCCAGGACGCGTAATGGCAGAGAGCCTGGCATTTAACGGCCAGGATCTGAAGCGTATTTCTGAGAAAGAGCGTCGCAATCTGGTGGGCGCTGAAGTGGCGATGATCTTCCAGGATCCGATGACCAGCCTTAACCCGTGCTACACCGTCGGTTTCCAGATAATGGAAGCGATTAAGGTGCATCAGGGCGGCAATAAGAAAACGCGTCGTCAGCGGGCGATTGACCTGCTGAATCAGGTCGGCATTCCTGACCCGGCCTCGCGTTTAGACGTTTATCCGCATCAACTTTCCGGTGGGATGAGCCAGCGCGTGATGATCGCCATGGCGATTGCCTGTCGGCCAAAGCTGCTGATTGCCGATGAACCGACAACGGCGCTCGATGTGACCATTCAGGCGCAGATCATCGAACTGCTGCTGGAGTTACAGCAGAAAGAGAACATGGCGCTGATCCTGATCACCCACGATCTGGCGCTGGTAGCGGAAGCTGCGCATAAAATTATCGTTATGTATGCAGGCCAGGTGGTGGAAACCGGCGCCGCGCACGATATTTTCCGCGCGCCGCGCCACCCCTACACCCAGGCGCTGCTGCGCGCGCTGCCGGAGTTTGCCCAGGACAAAGCGCGTCTGGCGTCGCTGCCGGGCGTGGTACCGGGCAAATATGATCGCCCGAACGGCTGTCTGCTGAATCCGCGCTGCCCGTACGCCACAGACAAATGCCGTACTGAAGAGCCGAACCTGAACCTGCTGGACGGCGCGCGTCAGTCCAAATGTCACTACCCACTCGATGACGCCGGGAGGCCTACACGATGAGTACGCAAGAGGCCGCTCTGCAACAGCCGTTGTTGCAGGCAACCGATCTGAAAAAATACTACCCGGTGAAGAAAGGGCTGTTTGCCCCTGAACGCCTGGTGAAAGCGCTGGACGGCGTGTCGTTCACGCTAGAACGCGGTAAAACGCTGGCGGTAGTGGGGGAGTCCGGCTGCGGGAAATCGACGCTGGGCCGTCTGCTGACCATGATTGAAACCCCCACCGGCGGGGAGCTTTCTTATCAGGGGCAGGACCTGCTGAAACACGATCCGCACGCGCAAAAGCTGCGTCGGCAGAAAATTCAGATAGTCTTCCAGAACCCATACGGTTCACTGAACCCGCGCAAAAAAGTGGGGCAGATTCTGGAAGAGCCGCTGCTGATTAACACGTCGCTCAGCAAAGCCGAACGCCGCGAAAAAGCGCTGGCGATGATGGCGAAAGTGGGCCTGAAAACGGAACACTACGACCGCTATCCGCATATGTTCTCCGGCGGCCAGCGTCAGCGTATCGCTATCGCCCGTGGGTTGATGCTCGACCCGGACGTGGTGATTGCCGACGAACCGGTTTCCGCGCTGGACGTTTCGGTGCGCGCGCAGGTGCTCAACCTGATGATGGATTTGCAGCAGGAGTTGGGGCTGTCTTATGTCTTTATCTCGCACGACCTGTCGGTAGTGGAACACATCGCCGATGAAGTGATGGTGATGTACCTGGGCCGCTGCGTGGAGAAGGGTACCAAGGACCAAATCTTCAATAATCCGCGTCATCCGTATACCCAGGCGCTGCTATCGGCAACACCGCGTCTGAATCCGGACGATCGTCGCGAGCGTATTAAGCTCACCGGTGAACTGCCAAGCCCGCTGAATCCACCGCCGGGTTGTGCCTTCAACGCCCGCTGCCGTCGCCGCTTTGGGCCCTGCACCCAACTCGCGCCGCAGCTCAAAGAGTATGGTGGTCAACTGGTTGCGTGCTTCGCTGTAGACCAGGATGAAAACCCTGAAAAGGCGTTATAAGGTCTGGAAGGCAGCGCGCATATTGCGAGATTGCCAGGTGAAGGGAATAAACAGATAAGCGTAGTATCGACGCCAGGCCGGGTTCGCCCGGTCAGGTGCAATGTTGCGGGGGCTTGATCCCCGGCGGCATTGGTTGCTGGAAAGAGAAAACCCCCGCACGTTGTGAGGTTTAACCTGACAACATAACGGGGGCTTATCTTGACTCTAGACAATTCAAGAATAGCCGCGAACCGTTGTCATTTCAAGCAAGGCGGCTATATGACGTTCGCACAACTCTGTGTGATCTTCTGGCACGATCTGGCAGCGCCGATTCTGGTGGGGATTATTACCACCGCAATCGTGAGCTGGTGGCGTAACCGGAGATAACATGCAGGCGGGCGTCAGGCTGTCGAGATGGCAACGTGCGCCCGAATCGGGCCGCAGGGGTGACATCCTGCGGCCTTTTTTGCTTACTGCGGATACGGTACCCAGTCGCCGCCGTTCAGGCGAACGTATGGTTTACCCTGGTACTGCATCACAACGGCGTTGGAGTTCTCGGAGACCGGGGCCGTTTGCGGCAAGCTGTTGGTATAGGCCTGCCAGTCCACGCTATCCTCATTAAACATCTTACCGTCAACGGCGCGGGCAACCAGTTCGGAGACCGCAAGGTAGCTGCTCGGCTGATCGATAACGATCGGCGCGCCCTGATGCGGTGCTTTCATACCAAAGAATTTCACCGCGGCGGGAACGTGCGTAATGGATGGGCTCGGAATATCGCGCAGGCCAGACACCTGCATTTTATCGCCCTGTAGCGCCGCGCCGTGTTCCGGCACCACGACCACCATCACTTTACGCCCCGATTTTTCCAGTTCGGTAAAGAAGGTATCCAGCTCATCAAACAGCTTCTGCGCACGCGCTTTGTAGTCGGCGGTTTTGCTCTGGCCCTGATAGTGGTTACCGTCGTGCAGCGGCAGAATATTAAAGAAGGTTGCGGTGCGTTTTTCCGCCCCCTGGCCTTCCGATTCTTGCCAGCGTTTCAGAACGGCAAGGTCGTCATATACCGGCGAGCCGTCGAAGGAGAGCAGGTTAACCGGCAGTTTGCTTTGATCCATCAGCGGGCTTTGCACGCCCCCGTTATCACGTATTTCTTTCAGGAAGCCACCGAAGACGCCGTTGTGATCCAGCATCAGCTGCTGCGCGAAGCCCAGTTTGCTCAGGTTATCGAACAGGTAGCACTGGTTACCGGCAGGCTGATACAGATTGGTATGTGACGGTTGACCGCAGCTGGCGCGCAGCAGGCGAATCGCCGCCGGGCCGCTGTAGGAGGTCGCCGAGTTGAAGTTGGTAAAGCGAATATCAAAGTGCGACCACAGCGGGTGCTGCATCAGACCAGCCGCTTCAATATCGGCATTCGACAGAGAGCAGATGTTGATCACCAGCAGTTCAAACGGCTGGGCATCGGCAGGCAACGCGTCCGGGAATTTGGTCGAACGCTTTTCTTCCGATTGATAGAAACTGTTCAGCCAGGCGTTGAGATTGGCGGAAGTCGGCGGCGCGGTTTGCGCCGGAATATCACCAACAACCGGCGTATTGCCCGCCGTGGCGACCGTCGCGGCCGCCGTGCCGCCGGTGGTGGTCACGGTGTTGGTTGGCTGACCGCCAGGGAACAGGCTAAAGGAAGGGCCAACCAGCGTAATCAGGTTCAGCCAGACCATCGCGGCAACCACAAACACGGTCACGCGGATCCACTGGGTTAAGAACAGCCAGGCGACCAGCAGCACAAAGAAAGCGCCAACCATCTGCCAGTTGATAAAGCGGGTTACCAGATCCCAGATATAGTCCGCGCTGAAGCCGGCGACCTGCGAGCCCTGACTCATGATGCTTTCCGGGCCAGGCAGCCAGGTATCATGCCAGAAGAGGGCGAAGCCTATCGGGATGGCAATCCAGTTGCGCCATTTGTGCAGGCGGCGATTGGGCAGCGGAAACAGCAGAAACGCCATAAACACCAGGTTCTGCATGGCGTGGAAATTGAGGTAACCGGCCCACAGCAGGCCGAACTTTACCAGGAAATAAAAGTTCCAGCCGGACAAGCCGCGCCAGTATTGCCAGAGCGGCGATGAGGCCGTGGCGGTTTGGGTTGATTGGGTCATTTTTCTGTTTTCGCTCTGGAACTTGAACCCCGGCGGACGACGCCAGCCGGTTTGACATAACGCGGTTTAAAGAACATCAGCCGGAAGGCGTTTTCGATGCGGCGCTGGTAGTGGCGCGTCAAATATCCCAGCGGGAAGAAAAGCAGCGCGCACAAGACAACTAACTGAATAATATCGCTTATCGACATCATGATGACTGTTCTCCCGTGTCAGCGGATAAACGATGCGGTTCCGGATACCGACGCCAGTGACGGCCATCGTGCGTGGCGTTGATAATTTTGCCCGGCTGGGTGGTCACCGGCAGCGGCTTCGTCCAGCGCTCCGGCTTCACGTCCTGCATGTTCACCAGTTCTGCCGCGATTTGTTTATCTTCAAACCAAATCACCCGGTTAGAGAAAATGTCGCCCGTCGGCAGCGGGAAAATATGGTTCAGGGCGATATCGAGATCGTTGACCCGGCAAAAGGATAAAAAGATCATCAGACGCTTGTCGGCAATGGTGGCGATATCGCCCATGCGGTGCGGGCGGCACAGGGTCAGCGCTTGTTCAACGCGCAAGCCCGGCGCTGGACGCAGCGCGACCAGCACGCCTTTACCATCGGCAGGCAGCAGCGGGTTGCTGACGATTTTCTGTACTGCCTCGCAGAAGACGTCCCATTTCAGGTAGCCTTTAAGCTTTAATGGTTCGGTATTACTGAACAGCGTAGCCAAATCTTCCGGTACACGGCGGCTGAATTGCTGATTTTGCACGCTTTCAATTAACGTCAGGCAACGCGAAAGCGCCGAACTGTGAGAGATAACCAGGTTTGCGCCGCAGCTTAGCAGCAGGCGCTCGTCGGTGGCGCGCAGGCTGGGCACGCTTTCGCGCACCACGATTTTCAACGCTGTACCGCGCTGGCGTCGCAGCGTGTGAATATAACGCGCGAGCTGTTCAATCTGGCTATTCTGGCCCATTACGAAAATAACTGTCGCCGCCTGTGCACTGCGCGCGGCATTAAAGACGGCGTCGTTGGTATCGAAAACGGACCAGTGCTCCGAAAGCGGCGGGGCCCCTTCCAGAAAAGCAATATTGCTGAATACCGCTTTTTCATCAGTACGCGGCTGAACATTTGCCAGCTCTTCCTGAACTAATTCCAGACCGTTATCGTTTTGCCTGATGAGAAGTTGCTGACGGGCGCTTACGCCTTTTTCATTTGCCCAAAAAGCAATGTCAAAAAGCAGACCATCGCCCTGGTAACGTAAACTTGCCAGTCCGGCAAGCGAACCGTACTCACTTAACAAACGCGAGGTTTGGGCATCAGAATTGTTTCCGGGGCTGAGAATCAAGAGCGTGCAACGATGGTATTTTACCCATTTATTGGATTTACTGAGCCAATCATGAAATTTTTCTGGAGGAATATTTTTCCATGCATTATTGCTGCATAAAACCACAACCAGAAAATTTGTTGGGTCGATTGAACAGAGTAAATCGCGGCGCATAAAGTATAGACTGCTTTCATTTTCCTGCATGGAAAAAAGATCTATTTTTTGAGGCCCGCAGTCTTCGTCTAACTTTATGATTTTCTTTGGATCTGAACCCATGCACACCACCGCGACCCGCGCTTCTTTTGGTTGCGCGGAAAGGGTTTGGTTGAGCAGGCTGACAGCGTCTTCATGGCGATCGGTATTAATCCACCACATGCCGCCGGTCGGCATGTGACTGACTTCGTCCCATAATGACTGAATACCAATAGAAAATATGGGGTTCATCGTGTCCTTCTTTTTGCTGATTAGCCTGCATATCAGTTTACTAGCGAAAGCAGCAGAATAAACCTAAGATTGAAATTAAATAACATCAGATTTAGCATGTAAACGAATTTCAGGAAAAGCTTACTTAGCACCGTAGCGTAGTTCCTGGTTTATTCCATAGGGATCGACAAAAATGCCTGATAATGAACCCATGACTTCGTCAGATTCGACGCTCGGTTATACATTTCAGAATGACTTCCTGGCGTTGAGCCGGGCATTTTCTTTGCCAGATATTGATTACACCGATATTTCTCAGCGCGAACAACTCGCCGCAGCCTTTAAGCGTTGGCCTTTGCTGGCTGAGTTTGCAGAACAAAAAGTCGAACAAAAATAAGGAAGCCATAATGGCCATTCTGGGATTACAGGGCGTGCGTGGCGGGGTGGGAACCACTTCCGTTACGGCGGCGCTAGCCTGGTCATTGCAACTACTTGGCGAATCGGTGCTGGTGATTGACGCCTGCCCCGATAATTTGCTGCGCCTGTCATTTAATGACGACATCGCCCACAAAGGCGGCTGGGCGCGCGCGGTACTTGACGGTGAAGACTGGCGCGACGCCGGGATGCGCTACACCTCGCTGATTGATGTTTTGCCGTTTGGCGCGCTGACGCCGGGCGAGCGCGAAAACGTTCTGTCGCTGGCGGATAAGTTTGCGGAAATTACCGCCATTGCCGAAGCGCTCCAGCGTCAGGGAGAGCATCGCTGGATCCTCCTCGACCTGCCGCACGGTTTTTATCCGTGGACGCAATCTCTGATGGCGGCCTGCCATCATACGTTGATGATTGTCCAGCCGGACACCAACTGCCACGTGCGTCTGCACCAGCAGGCGCTGCCGGTGAATGCCCATCTCCTGATTAACGACCTGCGCGTCGGCAGTCAGCTCCAGGAAGATTTGTATCAGGTATGGCTGCAAACTCAACGCCGCCTGCTGCCGATTGCCGTGCATCGCGACGAAGCGATGGCCGAGTGTATGGCGGCGAAGCAACCGCTGGGCGAATATCGTCACGACTCGCTGGCGGCGGAAGAGATCCTGACGCTGGCGAGCTGGTGTCTGCTGCATTACGCCGGTGCTCCCGCTTCTGAGGAGTCCGCATCATGATAAGCCTGAGCGCCTGGCTGTTTGCGCCGGAAGCCTATGCGCGCCTGCATGCGCGCTATCAGGGCTATCGTCGCGCGGGCGCATCCTGTTTTAGCGCGTCGCTGGGCTGCTTTTGGGTGGCGCTGGTGTGGGCGTTTATTCCGCTTGAACAGGCGAACTGGCAGCGGCTGATTGCCCGCCAGGATGAGCTTTATCCCCATATTGACGCCCAGCGTCCGCGCCCGCTCGACCCGCTACGCTATCTGCTGCAAAGCGTATGGCTGCTGGCGACGAAGCGGCCTGAGCCGGCTAAGCGTCCAGGCTGGCGCTCGCTGGCGGCGGTGCAGGGCGTGATGGGGCGCTATCATCAGTGGGTGGAGGCGATTCCGGCGAAGGTCAATGCGCGAACCGGACACCTCGATAGCCATAAAGAGCTGGCGCACATCAACCCGAAAATCCGCCGTATTGTGCTGGGCGTGGTGGTGACGCTGTCGCTCGCGCTGGCGCTGATTTGTATCACCCAGCCCTTTAACCCACTCTCTCAGTTCATCTTCCTGATGCTACTGTGGGGCGTGGCGCTGCTGGTCAGGCGCATTCCTGGGCGCTTCTCGGCGCTGATGCTGATTGTGCTGTCGCTTACCGTTTCCTGCCGCTATATCTGGTGGCGCTATACTTCGACGCTTAACTGGAACGATCCGGTGAGTCTGGTGTGCGGCCTCATTCTGCTGTTCGCTGAAACCTACGCGTGGATTGTGCTGGTGCTGGGTTATTTCCAGGTTGTCTGGCCGCTCAACCGCCAGCCTGTTCCGCTGCCAAAAGACATGAACCAGTGGCCGACGGTCGACATTTTTGTCCCGACCTACAACGAAGACCTCAACGTGGTGAAGAACACGGTCTACGCGTCGCTGGGTATCGACTGGCCGAAGGATAAAGTGTCAATCTGGATACTGGATGACGGTAATCGTCCTGAGTTTCGTCAGTTTGCGAAAGACGTCGGCGTCGAGTACGTCGCGCGTAGTACCCATGAGCATGCGAAAGCCGGGAACATCAACAATGCGCTGAAGCTGGCGAAAGGCGAATTCGTGTCGATTTTCGACTGCGACCACGTGCCTACCCGCTCGTTCCTGCAAATGACCATGGGCTGGTTCCTGAAGGACAAAAAGCTGGCGATGATGCAGACGCCGCACCACTTCTTCTCGCCCGATCCGTTTGAACGCAACCTGGGCCGCTTCCGTAAAACGCCGAACGAAGGCACGCTGTTCTACGGCCTGGTGCAGGACGGTAACGACATGTGGGATGCGACCTTCTTCTGCGGTTCCTGCGCCGTTATTCGCCGTAAACCGCTGGATGAAATTGGCGGCATTGCCGTTGAAACGGTGACGGAAGATGCGCACACCTCGCTGCGTTTGCACCGTCGCGGCTATACCTCTGCGTATATGCGCCTTCCGCAGGCGGCGGGGCTGGCGACGGAGAGTTTATCCGCGCATATCGGCCAGCGTATTCGCTGGGCGCGCGGGATGGTACAAATCTTCCGTCTCGATAACCCGCTTACCGGCAAAGGGTTGAAGTTCGCGCAGCGGCTCTGTTACGTCAACGCCATGTTCCACTTCTTGTCCGGCGTGCCGAGGCTTATCTTCCTGACTGCGCCGCTCGCTTTCCTGTTGCTGCACGCTTACATCATTTACGCCCCGGCGCTGATGATTGCGCTGTTTGTCCTGCCGCACATGATCCACGCCAGCCTGACCAACTCGAAGATTCAGGGCAAATACCGCCACTCCTTCTGGAGCGAAATCTACGAGACGGTACTGGCGTGGTATATCGCACCGCCAACCCTGGTGGCGTTGATTAACCCACACAAAGGCAAATTCAACGTTACGGCGAAAGGCGGGCTGGTGAAAGAGGAGTATGTCGACTGGGTGATTTCCCGGCCTTACATCTATCTTGTTCTGATAAACCTGGTGGGCGTGGCGTTCGGTATCTGGCGCTATATGTACGGCCCGGAGGATGAAATTCTCACGGTCTGGGTCAGCCTGGTGTGGGTCTTCTACAACCTGATTATCCTTGGTGGCGCGGTGGCCGTGTCGGTTGAAAGCAAACAGGTTCGCCGCTCGCATCGCGTGGAGATCAAAATGCCTGGCGCGATTGCCCGCGAAGACGGTCATCTCTTCTCCTGTACGGTGCATGACTTCTCCGACGGCGGGGTGGGGATCAAAATTAACGGCGACGCGCAGGTGCTGGAAGAGCAGAAAGTGAATCTGCTGCTCAAACGCGGCCAGCAGGAGTACGTCTTCCCGACGCAGGTGGTGCGCGTGTTTGGCAACGAAGTTGGCCTGAAACTGCTGCCGATGACGACCCGTCAGCATATCGATTTTGTTCAATGTACCTTCGCGCGCGCCGATACCTGGGCGCTCTGGCAGGACAGCTATCCGGAAGATAAACCGCTGGAAAGCCTGCTGGATATTCTCAAGCTCGGCTTCCGGGGCTATCGCCATCTGGCGGAATTCGCTCCACCGTTTGCAAAAGTAATTTTCCGTACGCTCACTTCGCTGGTGGCCTGGGTGGCTTCTTTTGTCCCGCGTCGCCCTGAGCGTGAAGCTGTGCAGCCGCACTCACAGCCGGTTATGGCTCAACAATAATGATGATTACACGATGAAAAGAAAACTCTCCTGGATTTGTGCAGTGGCGATGGGAATGGGCAGCCTGCTGCCTGCGACAACCTGGTCTGAACCGACGACCGCAACGCCGGTAATGCCGCCTGCTCAGGAGAGCGCGACGACGCCTGCTGCTGCGCCGTCCGATGCCTCGCCGGTGGTGGTGGAAAGCGTGCCATCGCGCGATGTTAAACTCACCTTCGCGCAAATTGCGCCGCCGCCGGGCAGCATGGTGCTGCGCGGTGCGAATCCTAATGGCTCCATTGAATTTGGTATGCGCAGCGACGAAGTGGTGTCGAAAGCGCTGCTGAATCTCACCTATACGCCATCGCCGTCGCTACAGCCGGTGCTGTCGCAGCTGAAGGTGTACCTGAACGAAGAATTGATGGACGTGCTGCCGGTCACCAAAGAACAACTGGGGAAAAAGGTCAGCGCGCAAATTCCTATCGACCCGCTCTATATCACCGACTTTAACCGCGTGCGTCTGGAGTTTGTCGGCCACTATCGCGACGTCTGTGAAAACCCGGCTAACACCACCGTCTGGCTGGATGTAGGCCGCAACAGTTCGCTGGATTTAACCTATCAGGCGCTGAACGTGCGTAACGATCTGTCGCACTTCCCGGTTCCGTTCTTCGATTCCCGCGATAACCGACCGCTCACGCTGCCGATCGTCTTCGCGGCGACGCCGGATCTGCCACAGCAGCAGGCGGCGGGCATTGTCGCCTCGTGGTTTGGTTCGCGTGCGGGCTGGCGTGGGCAGACTTTCCCGGTGAGCTACAACACGCTGCCGGATAGAAACGCCATTGTGTTTGCCACCAATGACAAGCGCCCTGATTTCCTGCGCGATCATCCGGCGGTAAAAGCTCCGACGATCGAAATGATCAACCATCCGAACGATCCTTACGTCAAGCTGCTGGTGATCATGGGCCGCGACGATAAAGATCTGTTGATGGCCGCGAAAGGCATTGCTCAGGGCAATATCTTGTTCCGTGGCGACAGCGTGGTGGTGGACGATGTGAAACCGCTGCTGGCACGCGTGCCGTACGATGCGCCGAACTGGGTGCGTACCGACCGCGCGGTTACTTTTGGTGAGCTGAAAACTTACGAGCAACAGCTGCAATCCACCGGGCTGGAACCGGCGTCCATTAACGTGGCGCTGAATCTGCCGCCGGATCTCTACCTGCTGCGCAGCAACGGTATCGATATGGACCTCAAATATCGCTTTACCATGCCGGCGGTGAAAGACAGTTCGCGAATGGATATCAGCCTGAACGATCAGTTCTTACAGTCCTTTAACCTCAACAGCACCCAGGAAGTGAGCAGCTTGCTGCTGCGCCTGCCGGTATTGCAGGGGCTGGTTGATGGTAAAAACGAAGTGACTATTCCGGCGCTGCGTCTGGGCGCGATGAACCAGCTGCGCTTCGACTTCCAGTATATGAACCCGATGCCGGGCGGCTCGATTGATAACTGTATTACCTTCCAGCCGGTGCAGAACCATGTGGTGATTGGCGACGACTCGACGATCGACTTCTCGAACTACTATCACTTCCTGGCGATGCCGGACCTGCGCGCGTTTGCCAACGCGGGCTTCCCGTTCAGCCGCATGGCGGATCTCTCTGACACCACCGTGGTGATGCCGAAAAATCCGACCGTTGAACAGGTGACCACGCTGCTGAATACCGTCGGCGAGATGGGCGCACAGACCGGCTTCCCGGCGATGAACGTGACCCTGGCCGATGAAGGCAGCGACATTCAGGGCAAAGATACCGACCTGCTGCTGATTGGTTCCATCCCGGAAAAACTGAAAAACGACAAGCAGATTGACCTGTTGGTTGAGGCCACGAAGAGCTGGGTGAAAACGCCGCTGCGTCATCATGAGCTGCCGAGCATCTATCTTGATGAAAACGAACGTAAACCGAACGTGCAGACGGACGTCACCTCATCCGGCCCGATGGCGGCAATCGTCGGCTTCCAGTCGCCGTATAACGATCAGCGCAGCGTGGTTGCACTGCTGGCGGACAGCCCGCGTGGTTATGAACTGTTGAACGGCGCGCTGAACGACAGCGGCAAGCGTGCGGCGATGTTTGGTTCAGTTTCGGTGATTCGTGAATCGGGCGTGAGCAGCCTGCGCGTGGGCGATGTGTACTACGTCGGTCACCTGCCATGGTTCGAGCGCCTGTGGTTTGCCCTCTCTAACCATCCGATTCTGCTGGCGCTGTTTGCTGCTATCAGCATCGTATTGCTGGCGTGGGTGCTGTGGCGACTGCTGCGCATTATCAGCCGCCGTCGACTGGATCCTGAAGACGAGTAAGCCGTGATGAAAAGCGTACGCTGGATAGTTTTGCTGTTAGCGCTGGGCACGATGGTACAGGCCCAGGCGGCCTGTAACTGGCCTGCCTGGGATCAGTTCAAAAAAGACTATGTCAGTGCCGAAGGGCGCGTTATTGACCCGAGCGATGCGCGCAAAATTACCACCTCCGAAGGGCAGAGCTACGCATTGTTCTTCGCGCTGGCGGCCAACGACCGCGAAACGTTCGGCAAACTGTTCGACTGGACGCAGAACAACCTGGCGCAGGGTGACCTGAAAAGCACGCTGCCTGCCTGGCTGTGGGGCAAGAAAGACGACAACGCCTGGACGGTGCTGGATACCAACTCCGCATCCGATTCTGACGTCTGGATTGCCTGGTCGCTGCTGGAGGCGGGCCGCCTGTGGAAGAATGCGAACTATACCGAAACCGGGAAAGCGCTGCTCTCGCGCATTGCCCGGGAAGAGGTGGTCAACGTGCCGGGGTTAGGCTCAATGCTGTTGCCGGGCAAAATTGGCTTTGCCGAAGCCAACAGCTGGCGCTTTAACCCAAGCTACCTGCCGCCGCAGCTGGCGAGCTACTTCACCCGCTTTGGTGCACCGTGGACGACGCTGCGCGAAACCAACCAGCGCCTGCTGATGGAAACCGCTGCTAAAGGTTACTCGCCGGATTGGGTGAACTACGAGAAAGGCAAGGGCTGGCAGAAGCAGAGTAAAACGCCGCTGGTGGGCAGCTATGACGCCATCCGCGTCTATTTGTGGGTGGGCATGATGCACAACAGCGACCCGCAAAAAGCCCGTCTGTTAACCCGATTTAACGCGATGGCGGCGCAGACCGCCCGCGAAGGCGTTCCGCCGGAAAAAGTCGACACCCTCACCGGCAAAGTCACCGGCAATGGCCCGGTGGGCTTCTCCGCCTCGCTGCTGCCGTTCCTGCAGGACCGCGATGCGCAGGCCGTTCAGCGCCAGCGCGTAGCCGACAATTTCCCTGGCGCAGACGCCTATTACAGCTATGTCCTGACCCTCTTTGGCCAGGGCTGGGACCAACACCGTTTTCGCTTCAGCGCCCGCGGTGAATTACTACCTGACTGGGGCCAGGAATGCGCAAGTTCACACTAAGTTTACTCACTCTCTCTTTAGGTATTACGCTGATTCCGGCGAGTTATGCCGCGCCTTCCGCGCAGGAACAACTGCTCAATCAGGTGCGACTGGGGGAATCCAGCAAGCGCGAAGATATCGTGCAGCAGTCGCTCTATCGCCTGGAGCTGATCGATCCAAATAACCCGCAGGTGCTGGCCGCGCGATTGCGCTACATGCTGCGTCAGGGCGATACCGCCGGGGCGCAGAAGCAGCTTGAGCGAATAAAAACTCTGGCACCCAACTCAACGGAATATAACGCTTCGCGCACGGAGATACTGCTGAATTCAGCGGAAGGTCGTCAGGCGCTGCAACAGGCGCGTCTGCTGGCGACCACCGGCCATGCCGATGAAGCCATTGCCGCCTACGAGAAAGCCTTTAACGGCCCGCCGCCGGACGGTGATTATGCGGTGGAGTACTGGGCGACGGCGTTGAAAATCCCGGCGCGCCACAATAATGCGTTGGTGCGCTTGCAGGCACTGAACAAGCAGATGCCGGGTAATGTCACCCTGCAATCCACCCTGGCGCGCACGCTGCTGGCGGATAATCGCCGTGATGACGCGTTTGCCGTTCTGGAACAGATGGCGAAATCGTCCAACGGGCGCAATGAAGCGGGCGATGTCTGGTTCAACGCCATTAAGGATCAGCCACCGAGTCAGGCGAGCGTGCAATCGCTTCAGCGTTTCCTGCAAATTTTCACCACCGGTGAGCAGGCGGATAACGCGCGTGGCTTGCTGGCGGAACAACAGAAAACCCTGTCTGACCCGACCGTTCGTGCGAAGAGCGAAGCCGCTGCCGCGCTGGCGTCCGGGAATACCGCCTCGGCGATTTCAGACCTACAACGTGCCGTTGCAACAAACAATAAAGATGCCGACGCCATCGGTACGCTCGGCGAAGCCTATTCGCAGAAAGGCGACCGCGCGCGTGCGGTCGCCCAGTTGCAAAAAGCGATTGCCCTCGACCCGCAAAACAGCAGCCGCAGCAAGTGGGATAGCCTGTTGAAGACCAACCGCTACTGGCTGCTGATTCAGCAGGGCGATGCGGCGTTAAAGGCAAACAATCCAGCGCAGGCGCAAACCTATTACCAGCAGGCGCAGCGGGTGGATAACAGCGACAGCTACGCGATTCTTGGACTGGGCGACGTCGCTGCCGCGCGTAAGGATTACCCGACGGCGGAAGGCTATTACAAACAGACACTGCGCATGGACCGGGATAATAATCTTGCGGTGCGCGGCCTGGCGAATGTCTATCGGGCGCAGTCTCCCGAGAAAGCGACCGCTTACATTCAATCGTTACCTGCGGCACAACGTCGCAGCATTGATGATATCGAGCGCGGTCTGACCAACGATCGCCTTGAACAGCAGGCCGAAACGCTTGAGAGCCAGGGCCAGTGGGCGCAGGCCGCCGAGGTTCAGCGTCAGCGTCTGGCGCTCAACCCGGACAGCGTGTGGATAACCTATCGTCTGGCGAAAGACCTCGACAGCGCGGGCAAGCGCGGTGAAGCCGACTCTCTGATGCGTAATCTGGCGCAGAAGCAGGCGAAAGACCCGGATCAGGTGTACGCCTACAGCCTGTATCTTTCCAGCACCGAACGTGATGCCGCCGCCATTTCCCATTTAGGCACACTGCCGCGCAGTCAGTGGAACAGCAACATTCAGGAACTCTCAGACCGCCTGCAATTTGCGAAGACGATGCAGGAGGCGAACCGACTGCGCGACGCCGGTCAGGAGAAACAGGCCATTGCGCTTCTGCGCAAACAACCGGCGTCTACGCGGATCACATTGACCCTCGCCGACTGGGCGCAGCAGCGCGGTGATGCGCCGCAGGCTATCGCGCTCTACAACGAGGTGCTGAGCAAAGAGCCGCAGAATGACGACGCGCGTCTGGGGCTGGCCGAGCTTTATTTAGCGCAGGGCGATAAAGCCGCCGCGCGTGCGCAACTGGCGCAGCTCTCCACCACGGGCGAAGCGCCGTCGATGGGTACGCAGCGGCGTATTGCGCTGGTGCAGTCCGGGCTCGGTGAAAACGAAAAAGCGCGTAATACCTTTAACACCCTGGCGCAGCAGGCGAAATCTCAGCCACCGTCAATGGACAGCGCGCTGGTGCTGCGCGATGCCGCACGTTTCCAGACGCAGGACGGCAATCCGCAGCAGGCGCTGGAAACCTATAAAGATACGATGGTCGCCACCGGGATCACGCCGACGCGACCGCAGGATAACGACACCTTCACCCGCCTGACGCGCAACGATGCCAGCGACGACTGGCTCAAGCGCGGCGTGCGCAGCGATGCGGCGGACCTGTATCGTCAGCAGGATCTCAACGTGACGCTGGAGCATGACTACTGGGGTTCCAGCGGCACGGGCGGTTATTCAGACCTTAAAGCGCATACCACTATGCTCCAGGTGGATGCGCCGCTCTCAGACGGACGAATGTTCTTCCGCTCCGATTGGGTGGACATGAACGTCGGCAGCTTCTCGCGTAAAAGCGACGGCAGCTACGCGCCGGACTGGGGGACCTGCGGCATTAAAGATCACGCCTGTCGCGGCGGCGCGAGCGCCAGCGATAACGGCGTCAGCGTGGCGGTGGGCTGGAAAAACGACACCTGGAGCGGCGACATTGGTACCACACCAATGGGCTTCAACGTGGTGGATGTGGTCGGCGGCCTGAGCTACAGCAGCAAAGCGGGCCCGATTGGTTACACCCTGGAAGGTCACCGTCGGCCAATCTCCAGTTCGCTGCTGGCCTTCGGCGGCCAGCAGGATAACAGCAAAGATGGTCACACCGGCAAGAAATGGGGCGGGGTTCGCGCCGACGGCGGCGTGCTCAGCCTGAGCTATGACAAAGGCGAGGCCAACGGCGTATGGGCGTCGCTGGGCGCGGACCAGTTGACCGGCAAGAACGTTGACGATAACTGGCGCGTGCGCTGGATGACCGGCTACTACTACAAGGTGATTAATGAAAATAATCGCCGGGTAACGGTCGGCCTGAACAACATGATTTGGCATTATCAGAAGGATCTGAGCGGCTATACCCTCGGCCAGGGTGGATACTACAGCCCGCAAGAGTATGTGTCGTTTGCCGTGCCGGTGACCTGGCGTCAGCGCACGGAGAACTGGTCGTGGGAGCTCGGCGGTTCGGTATCGTGGTCGCATTCACGCACCAAATCGCAGGCCAGCTATCCGCTGATGAATCTGATACCGACCGACTGGCGTTATAATGCCAGCCAGGACAGCAGCAGCGGTGGCAGCAGTCAGGGCTTCGGTTACACCGCGCGTGCGCTGGTCGAGCGCCGGGTGACGTCGAACTGGTTCGTTGGCGCGGCGGTGGATATTCAGGAAGCGAAGGATTACACCCCAAGCCATGCGCTGCTGTATGTGCGTTACTCGGCGGCAGGCTGGCAGGGCGATCTGGATATGCCGCCTCAGCCATTAGTCCCATACGCTGACTGGTGATTTTAATCGCTGAAATTAACCGACAACTGTCACGAATTCCATTCTCTTAGCGTATAATCGGCCCGCGAAACGTCATACTTTGTTACGTTATCGCGGGCTTCGTCCTGTTTTGTTGCGCATCTGATATCTGCACAGTAAGACGTTAGTGCTTTCTGTTGTGGATCGTCGTTTTGTCGGCCTGTTCCTTTTGGTCACCTTTTGACTTTGTCATCGACCTCGTTATCCTCATGACGGGCAGTGCGTTAAGTATTTAGTGGAGAATTCTTTTGCGCGTCAGCCGTTCACTTACGATCAAACAAATGGCAATGGTTGCAGGCGTAACCATGGTGTTCGTGTTTGTCTTTTGTTTCATTCTGCTTTTTCACTTTGTGCAGCAGAATCGCTATAACACGGCCACGCAACTTGAAAGCATCGCCCGTTCCGTTCGCCAGCCGCTCTCGGCGGCCATTCTTAAAGCTGATATCCCGGAAGCGGAAACCATTCTTGGCCGCATTCAGCCTTCCGGCATTGTGAGCCGGGCCGATGTGGTGCTGCCTAACCAGTTCCAGGCGCTGCGCATGAGTTTTATTCCGGAACGCCCGGTTCCGGTGATGATCACCCGTATTTTTGAGCTGCCGGTACAGATTTCACTGCCGCTTTATTCGCTGGAACGCCCGGCAAACCCACAGCCGCTGGCTTATCTGGTGCTTCAGTCCGATTCGTACCGCATGTACAAATTCGTAATGAGCGCCCTCGCTACGTTGGTGACTGCTTACTTACTTTTAGTGCTGATCCTCACCGTGGCGCTGACGTGGAGCATCAACCGCCTGATTGTGCGCCCTCTGCGCGCGATTGCGAATGAACTGAACGACCTCTCGCCGGAAGAGCGCGTGGGCCATCAGCTCACTCTGCCGCGTCTGCATCACGACGATGAAATCGGCAAAATGGTGCGCAGCTACAACCGCCATCAGCAGCTTGCTTTGCGTCAGTATGATGAGCTTTGCAGCCGCGCAACGCGTTTCCCGGTTTCCGAATTACCAAATAAAGCCTTTTTACTGGCGTTGCTTGAGCGAACCGTCAGCCAGCAGAAAACCACCGCGCTGTTGATGGTGGCGTGCGAGACCTTGCAGGACACGGCGGGCGTTCTGAAAGAAGAGCAGCGCGAAATGCTGTTGCTGACCCTGGTTGAGAAGCTGAAACAGGTGATCTCACCGCGCATGGTACTGGCGCAGGTCAGCGCCTATGACTTCGCCATTCTGGCTGAAGGCGTTACCGAACCGTGGCACGCCATCACATTAGGTCAGCAAGTACTCACTGTCATGAATGAGCGTTTGCCGTTGCAGGGTATTCAACTGCGCCCAACCGCAAGCGTGGGTATCGCCATGTTCGAAGGCGGGTTGAGCGCCGAACAACTCTACCGTCGCGCAATTTCGGCGGCCTTTAGCGCGCGTCGCAAGGGCAAGAACCAGATTGAGTTTTTTAACCCGGAGCAGATGGAAAAAGCGCAAAAACGCCTGACGCAGGAGAGCGACATTCTCTCGGCGCTGGAACACCATCAGTTTGCCATCTGGCTACAGCCGCAAATCGATACCGAGACCGGAAAGGTGTGCAGCGCGGAAGTGTTGCTGCGCCAGCAGCAGGTGAACGGCGATTGGGAGTTGCCAAACGACCTGATCGACACCATCGAATCCTGCGGGCTGATGGTGACCGTTGGGCACTGGGTGCTGGAGGAGGCGTGTCGCCTGCTTTCCGCGTGGCAGAAGCGCGGCATCATGCTGCCGCTGTCGGTCAATCTCTCGGCCCTGCAACTGATGCATCACAATATGGTGCCGGATATGCTGGCGCTGCTTGAACGCTACCGCATAGCACCCGGCACGCTGGTGCTGGAAGTGACAGAAAGCCGCAGCATCGACGATCCTAAAGCCGCTGTAGCGATTCTGCGACCGTTGCGCAATGCCGGGGTGCGTATCGCACTGGATGACTTCGGAATGGGCTATGCGGGGCTGCAGCAGCTTCAGCATATGAAGTCGCTTCCGGTGGATATCCTGAAAATCGACAAGCTGTTTGTCGATACCTTGCCGGAAGATGCCAGCATGGTTGCGGCGATTATTCAGCTCGCACGCAGCCTGCATCTGCGGCTGGTGGCGGAAGGGGTGGAAACGCAGGAACAATATGCATGGCTGAAGGCGGCAAATGTCGATGTGTTACAGGGTTTCCTGTTTGCGCGCGCGGTGTCACCGGAAAACTTTGAGCAGGACTACCTGCCGGATTCGGCGGTGAAACCCGATTGAAAATGATTTCGCAGTTGTGCGAGTCAGCTCAAGGTTTTTAACAATTCAGTTGCAAATGTAGCTATATATATTTCCGTAATGTTTCGTGGGTGTTATTTTGAGGTCACAAGTTGGGTAATCCCCTACCTGGTTTGTGGTTTTATCTTAAGGACATCCTATGAAAACCTCTTTCTTCAAAAGCCTCTATGTGCAGGTTCTGACCGCCATCGTCATCGGTGTGCTGTTGGGCCACTATTACCCTGAGTTAGGCGCGCAAATGAAACCGCTTGGCGACGCGTTCGTTAAGCTGATTAAAATGATCATCGCGCCTGTCATCTTTTGTACCGTCGTGACCGGTATTGCCGGGATGGAAAGCATGAAGGCGGTAGGGCGCACCGGTGCGGTGGCGCTACTCTACTTCGAAGTGGTCAGTACCATTGCGCTGATTATTGGCCTGATTATTGTTAACGTGGTGCAACCCGGCGCGGGCATGAACGTTGATCCGGCAAGTCTGGATGCGGGCGCGGTTGCGGTGTACGCCGAGCAGGCGAAGGATCAGGGCATTGTCGCTTTCTTACTGGATGTCATTCCTTCCAGCGTGATTGGCGCGTTCGCCAGCGGTAACATTCTGCAGGTGCTGCTGTTTGCGGTGCTGTTTGGCTTTGCGTTGCACCGTCTGGGCAGCAAAGGCCAGCTGATTTTTAACGTTATCGAGAGCTTCTCGCAGGTTATCTTCGGCATCATCAACATGATCATGCGCCTGGCGCCTATCGGGGCTTTCGGGGCCATGGCCTTCACCATCGGTAAGTACGGTGTGGGCACGCTGGTGCAACTCGGCCAGCTGATCATCTGCTTCTACATCACCTGTGTTCTGTTCGTGGTGGTGGTACTCGGTTCTATCGCCAAAGCCACCGGCTTCAGCATCTTCAAATTCATCCGCTACATCCGTGAAGAGCTGCTGATTGTACTGGGCACGTCCTCTTCCGAATCGGCGCTGCCGCGTATGCTGGACAAGATGGAGAAACTGGGTTGTAAGAAATCGGTGGTGGGGCTGGTGATACCGACGGGATACTCGTTTAACCTCGACGGCACCTCTATCTACCTGACGATGGCGGCGGTGTTTATCGCCCAGGCGACCAACAGCCACATGGATATTTTCCATCAAATCACCCTGCTGGTGGTGTTGTTGCTCTCCTCCAAAGGGGCGGCGGGTGTCACCGGAAGCGGGTTCATCGTGCTGGCGGCAACTATCTCTGCCGTGGGGCATTTACCGGTCGCGGGCCTGGCCCTGATTCTGGGTATCGACCGCTTTATGTCGGAAGCGCGCGCCCTGACTAACCTGATTGGTAACGGCGTGGCAACGATTGTGGTGGCGAAACGCGTTAAGCAGCTCGACCAGCAACAACTGGATGATGTGCTGAATAATCGTACGCCAGCCAACAAACCGCACGAATTATCCTCTTAAATCCTCATCTTAAGCCCGTACTCCCTTGCTGGAGTGCGGGCTCCTGCGCATAATTAGGCGGCGTTGCATATTGCATGCAGCGACGTCATGCTATCGTAAGACATTATTTTTCGTAGCGATGTGACGTTTTGACGATCGTGTGGTCAAACAGACGTGTTTACGACATTCTTTTCGGCAACCACGACGTGTGGATTGCCTTTGTAACCAGGAACGTTCATCAGGGGTTCACATGCAGGGCACAAAAATTCGACTCTTAGCTGGCAGTTTGCTGATGATGGCGACAGCGGGTTATGTGCAGGCAGAGGCGCTACAGCCCGATCCCGCCTGGCAACAGGGTACCCTGGCTAATGGTTTTCAGTGGCAGGTGCTTTCCACGCCTCAGCGTCCCAGCGATCGCGTTGAAATCCGGCTGGTGGTGAATATCGGCTCGCTCTCTGAAAGCGCGCAACAAACCGGCTACAGCCACCTCATTCCCCGCATTGCGCTGACGCAAAGCGGAAGCTTACAACCGATGCAGGCTCGCTCACTGTGGCAGCAGGGCATCGACCCGAAACGGCCGCTGCCGCCCGCGATCGTTTCCTATGATTACACCCACTTTAATTTAAGCCTGCCGAACAACCGCACAGACTTACTGAAAGAGTCACTCTCCTGGCTTGCCAGCGCGGGCGGCAGCGTATCGATTACGCCGCAAACCATCGAGCATGCGTTAAATACGCAGGATATGGTGGCAACCTGGCCGCAGGATACCAAAGACGGCTGGTGGCGCTATCGCCTGAAAGGCTCAACCATGCTGGGCCACGACCCGGCAGAGCCGCTGAAGCGCCCGGTAGATGCCGAGCAGGTGAAAGCGTTCTACCAGAAATGGTACACGCCGGATGCGATGACCCTGATTGTGGTCGGCAACGTCGATAGCCGCACGGTTGCCGAGCAAATCAACAAAACCTTCGGCGAGCTGAAGGGCAAGCGTGAAACGCCTGCGGCAGTGCCGACGCTTTCGCCGCTGCGCCCGGAAGCGGTCAGCATCATGACCAAAAATGTCACCCAGGATCGCCTGTCGCTGATGTGGGATACCCCATGGCAACCGATTCGCGAATCTGCGGCAATGCTGCGCTACTGGCGCGCGGATCTCGCGCGTGAAGCGCTGTTCTGGCACGTTCAGCAGAAACTGAGCAAAAACAACGCGAAAGACATCGCGTTAGGCTTTGATTGTCGGGTGCTGTATCTGCGCGCTCAATGCTCCATCAACCTGGATTCTCCGGGCGATAAGCTCGACGGAAACCTGGGCGTGGTGGCGAAAGAGCTGGCAGAAGTCCGCGAAAAGGGGTTGCCGGTCGAAGAGTTTGACGCGCTGGTCGCGCAGAAAAAGCTGGAGCTGCAAAAACTGTTCGCCACTTATGCCCGCACCGACACCGATGTGCTGATGAGCCAGCGTATGCGTTCGTTGCAGAATCAGGTGGTGGATATCGCGCCAGAGCAGTATCAGCAACTGCGCCAGAACTTCCTTGATACGTTAACGCTCGATATGGTGAACCAGGATCTGCGCAGCCAGCTGTCGCAGGATATGGCGCTGATTTTGCAGCAGCCCGCCGGTGAGCCGGAACATAACATGAAGGAACTGAAAGCCACGTGGGATAACGTGATGGCAGCGCCTGCGGCGGCAGAACCGGTAAGCGGGGATGACGTGCGTCAGGAAGTGTCGGATATTCCGCCGCAGTAACACAACCCTCACCCCGCCCTCTCCCTGAGGGAGAGGGAGAAAAACCGCACACGCTTAACCTTTGGCACAATCGGTCCCCTCTCCCTTAGGGAGAGGGTTAGGGTGAGGGGGTTCGCCCTTAAGCCGGCATCGCCTCGCGCGGAATAATCGCGCCGCGATGCTGAATCACGGTGCTGGCAGTCAGGTGGCCACGTTGCGCCGCTGCTGTTGCATCGCCGCCGGTCAAACGCACCGCCAGATAACCCGCACTGAAAGAATCGCCCGCTGCGGTGGTATCCACAACTTTCTCTTTCGGCAGTTTCACCGCAGGAACATCAACCACGTTCTGGCCTGCAATCGCCACCAGACAAGAGTCTGCGCCGCGTTTCACCACCACTTCTTGTACGCCTGCCGCGTGGGTACGGGCAATCACCTCTTCAACCGGCTTCTCGCCCCACAGCGCGTCTTCGTCGTCCAGCGTCAGGAAGGCGATGTCGGTGCATTCCAGCATCTGCTGGTAAACCTGCTGGGTTTCTTCTTTGCTGGCCCACAGGCGCGGACGGTAGTTGTTGTCGAAAATGACTTTCCCGCCGTTGGCGCGGCATTCGCGCAGCAAAGAGAGCAATTTTTCACGGCTGGTCGGGCTTAAAATCGCCAGGCTGATCCCGCTCAGGTAGAGGTAGTCGTAGGTCGCCAGCTCTTCGCAAACGGCAGCGGCTTCATCGCTCTCCAGCCAGAACTTTGCCGCCGCTTCGTTACGCCAGTAGTAGAAGGTGCGCTCGCCGGTGTCGTCGGTTTCGATGTAGTAGAGGCCCGGCATGCGGTTGCTCATGCGCTGAATCAGCCCGGTGCCGACGTTTTCTGCTTTCCAGGCATCCAGCATCTGCTGGCTGAACGTATCGGTGCCCAGTGCGGTGACGTAGTCGACGCGCAGCGCCGCAGAATCAACCTGGCGTGCGATATACACTGATGTGTTTAAAGTGTCGCCGCCAAAGCCGCGGGTTACGTCTGCGCCCTTCTCGGACAGCTCAATCATGCATTCGCCAATCACGGCAATTTTTTTAGACATAGTCGTGAACCTGATCTGAATCGGAATATTAGCGCTAGTGTGCGCTGCGCTGTTTTAGTGGTCAACTATATTAAAACATCGTTCCATTATTTTTTTGAGCTAGCGCGTGTTAGCGCAAATTTTTGCACATAAAGTTCTCCTTTAACCCGCCGATAACCTGTTGACGAGTTCCATTCGATCCCTCATTGCAACAGGAAGCTGAAATGAAGTTAACGCCGGTCATCCCGCAGTTGAGCATTCCTGAGCCAGGTCTCGCGAATCTGCAGGCACAGCACTACTGGCTGGAGTGTGAACGCGCCTACACTTACCAGCCCATTTACACCACCGAAGGCCGCCTGATGGCGATTGAAGTGCTGACGGTAGTGACGCATCCCAACCATCCCTCACAACGCATTGCGCCCGACCGTTATTTCTCTGAAGTGCCCGTCAGTCAACGTATCGCGGTGTTAAAAGAGCAACTGCAGATGCTGATGCTGAAGCAGGAATTCTTTGCGCATAACCAGATCCTGGCGTCGGTTAACGTAGATGGCCCCACGCTGATGGCGATGCAGCAGGATCAGGCGCTAAAAAATATGATTGAGCCGCTCGACTGGCTGCGCTTCGAATTAGTTGAGCACACGCGTCTGCCGCAGGAATCGTCGTATGCGTCCATTTGCGAATTTGGCCCGCTGTGGCTCGATGATTTTGGCACGGGGATGGCAAACTTCTCCTCGCTCAGCGAAGTGCGCTACGACTACATCAAAGTCGCCCGCGACCTGTTTATCATGCTGCGCAAAACTCCCGAGGGGCGCAATCTATTCACCATGCTATTACAGCTGATGAACCGCTACTGCCGTGGCGTGATCGTAGAAGGTGTAGAGACGCAGGAGGAGTGGCAGGATGTGCAGGAATCGCCCGCCTTTGCGGCGCAAGGCTACTTTCTTTCCCGCCCGGTTCCCATGAAAACCCTCGACGATGTGGTAATAGCATTTTCCTGATTTACGCCGCTCTCTTCTCCCTCAGCTATCTTTATGAGAGGTGAGGAATTTCACAAAAGGAGCGAGCGTGACGAAATTAAGCAAAGCGATTGCCATCACCGCAGGGGTATTAGTGGCCCTGATTATCCTGCTGGTGATAATTATTGCGACCTTCGACTGGAACCGGCTGAAGCCAACCATCAACGAAAAAGTGTCCACTGAACTGCACCGACCCTTCGCTATTCGCGGCGATCTTGGCGTGGTGTGGGAGCGTCAGAAGCAGGAGACCGGCTGGCGAAGCTGGATCCCCTGGCCGCACGTGCATGCTGAAGACATCATGCTCGGCAACCCGCCGGATATCCCGGACGTTACCATGGTGCATCTTCCGCGCGTAGAAGCTACGCTCGCGCCGCTGGCGCTGCTGACCAAAACGGTCTGGCTGCCGTGGATTAAGCTGGAACAACCCGACGCGCGCCTGATTCGCCTCTCCGAAAAGAACAATAACTGGACCTTTAATATTGGCGACGGTAAGGATGATAAAAATGCCCAGCCGTCAGCATGGTCATTCAGGCTGGATAATATTTTGTTCGATCGCGGGCGCATTACCGTGGATGACAAAGTGAGCAAGGCAGACATTGAGATCCTGGTCGATCCGCTCGGCAAACCGCTGCCGTTTAGCGAAGTGACCGGCAGCAAAGGAAAGGGCGATAACGCCAAAGCCGGGGATTATGTGTTCGGCCTGAAAGCGCAGGGGCGCTATCGCGGCGAACCGCTTACCGGTACCGGTAAGATTGGCGGCATGCTGGCGCTGCGCGGCGAAGGGCAGCCTTTCCCGGTGCAGGCCGATTTCCGCTCCGGCAACACGCGTGTGGCGTTTGTGGGCGCGGTCAACGATCCCATGAAGATGGGCGGGGTCGATCTGCAACTTAAATTCTCTGGCGATTCCCTGAGCGATCTCTACGATCTCACCGGCGTACTGCTGCCGGACACCCCGCCGTTTGAAACGGATGGCCGACTGGTGGCGAAAATCGATAGCGAAAAGTCGTCCGTCTTTGACTATCGCAAATTCAACGGCCGCATCGGCGACAGCGATATCCACGGCTCGCTGACCTACACCACCGGGAAACCGCGTCCGAAACTGGAAGGCGACCTGGAATCGCGTCAGCTTCGGCTGGCGGATTTAGGCCCGCTGATTGGCGTGGACTCCGGGAAAGGCGCGCAAAAAGCGAAAAGCGCCGAAGCGCGTAAAGGGGAAGCCACGGTCCAGCCTGCCGACAAAGTGTTGCCTTATGACCGCTTCGAAACCGACAAATGGAACGTGATGGATGCGGATGTGCGCTTTAAAGGGCGACGTATTGAGCACGGTAGCACGTTGCCGATCAGCGACTTGTCGACGCACATCATCCTCAAAAATGCCGATTTGCGCCTGCAACCGATCAAACTGGGGTTGGCGGGCGGCACGATCAGCGGCAATATCCATCTGGAAGGCGACCGTAAACCCATGCGCGGCCAGGCGGATATTCAGGCGCGTCGCCTGAAGCTCAAAGAGCTGATGCCCAACGTAGAGCTGATGCAGAAAACGCTCGGTGAGATGAACGGCGATGCGCAGTTCCGTGGCACCGGGAATTCCGTGGCCGCGCTGCTGGGCAACAGTAACGGCAACCTGAAACTGCTGATGAACGACGGGCTTATCAGCCGTAACCTGATGGAGATTGTCGGGCTGAATGTCGGTAACTTTATCGTCGGGCAGATTTTTGGCGATGATGAAGTGCGGGTGAACTGCGCGGCGGCGAACCTCGATATTGTGAACGGCGTGGCGCGTCCGCAGATTTTTGCCTTCGATACGGAAAACGCGCTGATTAACGTGACCGGCACCGCCAGTTTCGCCTCAGAGCAGCTCGATTTGACGATTGATCCGGAAAGTAAGGGGATTCGCATCATTACCCTGCGCTCACCGCTGTATGTGCGCGGCAGCTTCAAGAACCCGCAGGCAGGCGTAAAAGCGGGGCCGCTGATTGCCCGTGGCGCGGTAGCAGCGGCGCTGGCGACGCTCGTCACACCGGCGGCGGCGCTGCTGGCGTTGATTTCGCCGTCAGAAGGGGATGTGAATCAGTGCCAGACGATTTTGTCGCAGATGAAGCATTGATGTGGTTTGCTGGCGGGGGCGCTGCGCTTGCCCGCCCTACAATTTATGTAGGCCGGATAAGCGTAGCGCCATCCGGCGTTTTACAACGCCTGATGTTTCGTCTCATGGGTCAGCAGCAGCGCAATCAGCGTCAACGCCGCCATTGCTGCCAGATACACGCCCACGTAGTACAGCCCGTAGCTGCCCTGTAACCAGGCCGCGATGTACGGCGCAACCGACGCGCCAAGAATCGACGACACGTTATAAGAGAACGACGCCCCCGTATAACGCACTTCTGTCGGGAATAACTCCGGCAGCAGTGCGCCCATCGGGCCAAAGGTCAGCCCCATCAGGCTCAGGCCAATCAACAGGAACAGCATAATCAGCGACGGCTCGCCGGAACCCAGCAGCGGCTGGAAGAAGAACAGGGCGAACAGAATAATCAGCGAAGTAATGACAATCATGCTGGAACGACGGCCAAAACGGTCGGCCAGCAGCCCGGCAATCGGCACCATCACGCCAAAACCAATCACCGCCAGCATCAGCATCCACAGCACTTCATTACGCGGCAGCCCCAGACCATTTGGCGCGGCGGCGGTGCTGTAGCTCATGGAATAAACGGTCATGATGTAAAACAGCGTATAGGTCGCCAGCATGATAAAGGTGCCGAGAACCGTCACGCGCATATGTTTGGTCAGCAGCGTGCTCATCGGCACTTTAACCTGTTTTTTCGCGGCGGCGACTTTGGCGAACACCGGCGTTTCATGCAGCGACACGCGAACATACAGCCCGATAATCACCAGCACCGCAGAGAAGATAAACGGCACGCGCCAGCCCCAGCTCATGAACTGCTCGTCGGTCAACAGCCAGGAGAGCAGCAGGAAGGTGCCGTTGGCAAAGAAGAAGCCGATAGGCGCGCCCAGCTGCGGGAAAGAACCGTACAGCGCGCGCTTACGCGGCGGGGCGTTCTCCGTGGCCAGCAGCGCCGCGCCACCCCATTCGCCGCCTAATCCCAGCCCCTGACCAAAACGCGCCAGCGCCAGCAGCATCGGCGCCAGAATGCCGATGGTTTCGTAGCCCGGCAGCAGGCCGATCACCACTGTGGAAATGCCCATCGTCAGCAGTGAGGCCACTAACGTCACTTTACGCCCGACGCGATCGCCAAAGTGGCCGAACAGCGCGGAGCCAATCGGACGCGCGACGAAAGCAATAGCAAAGGTCGCCAGCGACTGGAGCGTGGCCGCGGCCGGGTCACCCTGCGGGAAGAAGATGTGCGGGAAAACAATCACCGCCGCGGTGGCGTAAATGTAGAAATCGAAGAACTCGATGGCGGTGCCGATGAGTGAGGCAACGACGACTTTATTACGTGAGTTAACCGGTGCGATGTCTTGTTCGTTATCGAGCGTTGTGGCGGTAGCTTGCATAGTCTTTTCTTATTTTATAGCGAACGAACGGCCATATTAGACATAGCAAAATCGACATTTCAATCTGTAACAGACCGGGAGGGTGCGTGAAAAAACGGCAAAAAGTGAATAGTTTTTAAGCCAGCGAAATCGCTTCTATGAAATGCTTCACAGAATTTACATGTTAGTGGATAAAACTGGTTTTTGGTTAAAAAAAAGTTACTAACTGGATTTATCTGCTGAAATGATGAATCGGGCTGAAATTTTGCATTTTCATTCAGCCCGATAGGGCATTAACGGTGCGTTTTGCCCGGCATGCGCGGGTCATCTTTGTACTGGGCGGTGGCAATCCACGCCGCGCAGAACAGGGTTAAACGGGCGAAGAAGTAGAAGAACGCCATCAGGCCGAGAACGGAACCAAACGCCGCGCCGGAGGGGGATTTCACCAGTGCAGGCAGCGTCCAGGTCATGATGATTTTAATCACCTCAAAGCCAATCGCCGCAATGAAGGTACCGCGAATCAGCGCCTTTTTGCGCGGGCGGTGGCGCGGCAGTCGCCAGAAGATCCAGAAGAAGAGCAGATAGTTGGCGAAAATGGAAATCGCCAGGCCAATCAACCGCCAGGCTGGTTTCAGCCACTCAATGCTATCGAGATAGAGGGCTGAGATGATCATCTGCTGCGCCGCGCCGGACACTGACGTAATCGACAGGGTGACAATTAGCGCAATCAGCAGGCCAATCAGCGAGACAAAATCGCGCAGGTATTTAATCCAGATTTTTTCCTGATCCTGCGGCGTACGTTCCCACACATCGCGCGACTGGGCGCGGATGGCCTCGCGCAGGTTGCCCATCCAGTTCACGCCCGAGTAGAGCGCCACCGCAAGCCCCACTAAACCGACGGTGGTACGCTGCTGGACGGCGGTGTTGATGGTGCTTTTTAGCGTCGCGGCAAGCGTCGGGTCGCTCACGTTGGTGAGGATTTTATCGAAGATGTCCTGTAACAGCGTCGGGTGCGAGGCGAGGATAAAACCGCCTGCGGCAAAGGACACCATCAGAATCGGAATCATCGACAGGAACGAAAAGTAGGTGATGGCGGCACCAAACTGATTGCCCAGGCGATCGTTAAAGCGCTCGGCGGCACGAAGCAGGTGGGCGATGATCGGCTGCTGCTGAATCTTCTGTGCGGTATGGGTGACTTTATTCAGCGCCTGCGTCGCTTTTCCGGGCTCCTCAGGGGCCCGATGCGTTTCAGTGTCGATGGGTTTGATGGGGTCGTGCTCCAGTTCCTGAGTAGGACGTTTTACGTCATTTTCCGGCGTCATCAGGTCGGTTTTCCTTTTCTCTTGTTTACTATCACTAAATTATAGACCGTGCTAATCAACGTACTCTTTCATCACCTCGGTTAGCCATTCCATAAAAAGATGTACCCGCCGCGACAGGTTGCGGCGATGGGGATAAATCAGCGATACCGGCATCGGTTCTGCGCGGTACTGCGGCAGAATTTCGATGAGCTTACCGCTGCGTAACGCCTCCCGCACGCCAACGCGCGGCACCTGAATAATCCCCAGCCCGGCAAGGCAGGCGGCGTGATAGGTTTCGGTGCTGTTGACCGTCAGCACGCCGCCGGTTTTTACCCAGCGCGTGGTGTTATCTATCACCACTTCAAACCCCTGCGGGCGCACGCCGAGGCTGGTGGCGTAATGCACCACCGCATGGTCGTCGAGTGCCTCCAGCGATTCTGGATAACCGAATCGCGCCAGATAATCCGGGCTGGCGCAGTTTATCACCGTCAGTTTGCCGAGCGGCCTGGCGATTAATCCTGAATCCTTCAGATGACCCACGCGTACCACGCAGTCAAATCCTTCACGAATGACATCCACCAGGCGGTCGCTGCTGCTCAGCTCCAGCTCAATGCCGGGGTAGTGCTGCAAAAACGCGGGCAGGCGGGGAATGACCACATTTCGCGCCACGGCAACGGGCATATCGACGCGCAGCCGCCCGCTCACGCTGCTGGGGTCGCTCTGGAACATGCTGTCGAGTTCTTCCAGATTGCTGAGCAGATCTTTGGCGCGCTCATAGTAGACCATGCCGTCCTGCGTCAGCTGAACGCGGCGCGTGGTGCGGTGCAGCAGACGACAGCCGAGCTGGTTTTCCAGCGCCTGAATCTGGCGCGATACGCTACCTTTAGGAAGGCCGAGGGTATCGGCGGCGCGGGAGAAACTCTCCAGTTCCGCCACGCGGATGAACAGTTGCATTGCGTGAATTTTATCCATCCCCAACCCTTATTGTTGTTTTGAATGAGACAGTGAAGCGTAATCAGCAATATTTATTGTTCTTTTATCACCTAATAAGCTTGTTCTCAACG
This sequence comes from Pseudocitrobacter corydidari, assembly GCF_021172065.1. Classification (NCBI taxonomy): domain Bacteria; kingdom Pseudomonadati; phylum Pseudomonadota; class Gammaproteobacteria; order Enterobacterales; family Enterobacteriaceae; genus Pseudocitrobacter; species Pseudocitrobacter corydidari. The sequence continues at coordinate 4,126,333 of NZ_CP087880.1, forward strand.
AACAACCCCACTGAAATGAGGTTTCTCATGACGCAACGTATCGCATTAGTGACTGGCGGCAGCCGTGGACTGGGTAAAAATGCCGTATTGAAGCTGGCGGCCCAGGGAACAGATATTATCTTTACCTGGCATAGCCAGCAGCAGGCGGCGCAGGATCTGGTGAAAGAACTTCAGCAAACGGGCGTGAAAGCGGTGGCATTACAGCTTAACGTCAGTGATATCAGCACGTTTGGTGATTTTGCGCAGCAGGTTAAAGGGGCGCTAAAAGAGATGTGGCAGCGCGACACGTTTGATTATTTAGTGAACAATGCCGGGATTGGCATTAATGCGCCGTTTGCCGAGACCACGGAAGCACAGTTTGATGAATTATTGAACATCCAGTTTAAGGGGCCGTTTTTCCTGACTCAGCGCCTGCTGCCGCTGATTAAAAATGGCGGGCGCATCCTGAATGTTTCGACGGGGCTGGCGCGTTTTGCGCTTCCGGGGTTTGCCGCTTATGCCGCCATGAAGGGCGCAATGGAAGTGTTAACGCGCTATCAGGCAAAAGAACTGGGCGAGCGCGGCATTGCGGTCAATGTGATTGCGCCGGGGGCGATAGAAACCGACTTCGGCGGCGGCAGCGTGCGCGATAATGCGCAGATTAATCAGTATATTGCCTCGCAAACCGCGCTGGGGCGCGTAGGTATGCCGGACGACATCGGCGATGCGATTGCCGCACTGCTGAGCGATAAACTCGGCTGGATGAACGCGCAGCGGGTAGAGGTTTCTGGGGGGATGTTTTTGTAGGATGAGGGGGCGAGGGCGAGGTACAACACGTGCTATTTCACATCATGTAACACTCGCCCCTGCCCACCGTCTTTCCTTTATTTCCGCCACCGCGCTATTCTTCTCGAAATTAATATTTATTCCGCTGACAATTATATTCAGGATTTCCTTAAATAGAATGTAATAAACAATATGAATAAGTAATACTTCCTCACCCCCTTAACTCATTCATAACAAAAATGTTTTTATTTTTGTTTTCATCAGTAAAATAGCCCAGGCCAAACAGCGAGTTCTTATTTACCTCCGCTAGTAATACCCTTCACCCTTCAATGTGTAGGGTTCATTTTTCTGATGAGGAATCAGTATGCAGGTAATCATGTTTGACAGGCAGTCGATATTTATTCATGGAATGAAGATCAGTTTGCAGGAAAATATTCCTGAAGTAGATATTTACGCCGTCAGTCAGGCTGATGAACTGTGGCGACGGTTGCTGGAATATCCAGAGGCATTGCTTATTCTGGATGGCGACATGGATAAATCGTTTTGCAGTTGGTTATTGCAGGAAAAAGCGCAGCAATTCCCGTTATCGCATACGGTAATTGTGGCAAGTGATTGCCAGCAGGCCTGGCTGAAAGAGTCGCTTGCTTGGAATGTGCAGGCAATTGTGCCACGTGATGAAAGCGTCGAAACGTTTGTGCAAGCCATTAACGGCGCTGTCTGCGGGTTAATGTGCCTTCCTGGCGGCTGGACATTTAATTATGAAAGCGAAAAGCGTGGGCTGGAACAGCTTAGTCATCGCCAGCGTGAAATTCTGGAGCTACTGGCAAATGGCGAATCAAATAAAGAGATCAGCCGTACGTTGAATATCAGCGCCGGCACGGTGAAAGCGCATCTTGAATCGCTATACCGACGTCTGGATGTGAAAAATCGCACTCAGGCGGCGATGTTATTCAGCGCGCATGAACTCCCGTCCCAGGTCTGTTCGGAATAAGGCACATTCGGCCTGACGCTGTCTGTTCAGGCCGTTGCTTCTCACCCCGTTTAGCTCTGTTTCCATCAACCATACCGAAAGTGCTTTCGCGAACTGGCGCTGATTGATATAGCGCACCACAGCGGAAGCGGCAAATGTCTCGGGGCCTAAACTGAGTGCCAGCGATATTAACGCATCATATTGAATCTGAACCAGCGGCACTTCTATTTCGCGCGCCAGTACGCGCTCGCAGGCGTAAATATCCAGCTGCAATAACGCGTCGGCCTGTGGCTGGCTAAGCGGCGTAACGAATGCCTCACTCCCCTGAATCAAATGACCATAGCCTACGACCCACAGATGACATTCATCCTGATAGGGCTCGGCAGAAAATCCCTGACATTGTTTAATAAACGCTAACCCCTCCGGGCTGAGGCGCAGGGCTGTATTAGGCATTTTTCTTCCTCACTCAGATAGTTAACGAGTGTAGAGGATGTGATTGCGCACGGCTATTCGCCAGATGGCCTGGGTAAATCCGGTGTGTGGCGAGAATATATTCCGCCGTTCGTTAATTTCGCTGCAACAATAAAAGTACAGGCCAACCGTTTGCGGGAAAGTCGTGAGAACGATCGAGTTTTACGGTCGTGCTGGCGCGGCGGCCTTTTAATTTTTAGGGTTTCGTATATGTTGTATCGGCCAAAAAACAAAAATAAACCTTACTAATCTTCAGGTTACTTTCCTTCTGTGGGTTAAGGACGTGAATGATGCCTACTCCATCGCATCAATTATTTGAACATTGCCTTGGTGTGATCCGCCAGGCGTCTGTGGAGATCCTTAATCTGCTCGACATGCGTGTCGGAGAAGGTAAGGATCCTCGTTGGTTTCTGGAGCAACTGGATCAGGCCCGGCTGAATCTTGGCGGCTGGGCGAGCGTGGCGAAAAAGCTGAACCTCAATGATGCCGAGCTGAGCGAGTTCACCCTGCAACTTCGCCATTTACAGAAACTGGTACCGCACTATGAGCGCGGGCAACCCATCACCGAGGATCAGCTGATTGCTGCGGCGCGAATGGTGGCCGCGCTTGAGCTGATGCGTCGCCGTCAGCCGTTGCTGGTCTTTGAGAGCGACTCTGATGCGGATGCCGAGCAGCTGGAAGCCCTGGCGCTGCGGCAGCTGCGTATGATCCAGCTGATGCTGATCGCTCTTATTCGTCAGGCCTGGCCCGATACCACCCGTTTGCACAATCACCTCAAACTCCAGTTTGGCGCGGACTGCGTGCGGGGCTGGCTCTCGCGCAGCAAAGAGGGCGATATTCTCAGCGGCATGCAGTTCAGCGAGCTGGCGCTACTGGTGGTGGATAAAAAAGAGTTTTCGCGCCACTACGCTTCGCTTTTCCACAGCCCGACCCTGCTGACCTTCCATACGGATCCTCGTCTGACGCTGCATGCTTTTCTGGATGATATCCGCCTGATGCGCAAGGCGGTGGTCAGCCAGCGGACCGTGTCTTCCACCGCTTTTCTGCTGCTGGATATCTATGCCCGGCAGATTGCCACGCCGATTCAGCGCGCGTTTGAGCAGGGCAGGACGTTGGTGAATCCGGCCAGTCTGATGGCGACAGACGGTAACGTGGTGCAGCATTTCTGGGATGAGCAACGCGATTTTGCCCGGCTTAACGGTGCGGATGATCAGCCTGTCCATGACTCTATTGAACGTACTCGTAAAAAATCAGCGCGCACGGTGGAAGCGCGGGATAAATTAATCTCCTCGGGGCTGTGGGCCGCCGTGGGCCTGATGGTACTGGCGATGGTTGTTGGTGGATTCTGGATGTTCAATACGCCACCTGAAGCGCCAACGGCCAGCGCATCGACAACGCCTGCGGCGGGAATCGAAGCGCCGTCGCGCGCGTCACCGCGAGAACAGCTGGCGAATCGCGGTATTAATTGGGATATCAATGGATTGCGTTCGGCTATCGATCGTAACGACGTTGAGGTGGTGCAGCTTTTCATGCGCGGCGGAATGGAGTGGCAGCTCGCCTGGACGGAGCAGGCACTGTCGGCGCAGCACGATGAGGTGATTGCTTTGCTGCTGCGTTATCGCCTGCAAATGGATGAACCAAAACCCTGTCGGCGCTTTATCACCGCCCTGAGCCACGCACTGGCGGGCGGTGAAGCGCTCACATCGTCAAGAAGAGATCTTTTGCAGGCGTTTTGCACCCGCCCCGCCGTGGTGGAACGTCAACGACGGGAAGTGGATAACGCCCGCCGACGCGTGAAGGCTGAGCCGACGACATACAATAAGCGATGGCTGGACGTACAGCGCGAGATTTACGCCGTGATTAAATAGCCGGTTTTGAGCCATTGTAGGCCGGGCAAGTGTAGCGCCCCCGGCAGGTGCGGTGAATGTGCCTGATGGCGCTTCGCTTATCAGGCCTACGGGTTATGAGCAATTGTAGGCCGGGCAAGCGCAGCGCCCCCGGCATGTGCGGTGGATGTGCCTGATGGCGCTTCGCTTATCAGGCCTACGGTTTTGTGCCATTGTAGGCCGGGCAAGCGCAGCGCCCCCGGCTTCTGTTAAGGCTCGCCGTACAAACCAATCAAACGGCGTACCACGCCGTTGGTCCAGCCGAAACCATCCTGTAACGGATACTCCCCGCCGCCCCCTTCGCGCGGCGTGCCTTCGGCGATGTGATACTTCTCAATCAGCTTATGGTGGTCGCGATAGAAATGATTCACCGTCTCCAGCCAGTTGTGGGCGATTTCGTTGCCCAGCACGTCGTGGCCGTAGAGCTTGAATCCCTGAATCGCCATCCACTGTAGCGGGGCCCAGCCGTTCGGGTAATCCCACTGCTCGCCGCTTTCATACTCTGTCGCCAGAATGCCGCGTGGCGTGAGCAACCGGGCGCGGACGGCAAGCGCCAGCCGGTCTGCCTGTTCATGCGTCGCCATGCCGACATACAATGGCACGACGCTGGCGGCGGAGAACAGCGCCTGTTGCTCGCGACGCCAGTCGTAATCGCGGAACAGACCATTTTCTTCATCCCACAGATAACGCGTCACCGCTGCACGGCGTGCGCTGGCTTTCTGCTTAAACAGCGCCTGCGTCTCTTTATCGCCCTTCAAACCGGAAAGATTAGCGATGGTGTTTTCCAGTTTGAACAGAAAAGCGTTCAAATCGATGGGAATAAACTGGGTGGTACGTATGCTCGCCAGTCGCGACGTATCGCGCAGCCAGCGTGAGGAATAGTCCCAACCGGATGCCGCCCCGGCGCGCAGGTCGCGATACACCTCATTGGGCGGACGACCTGAGTGCTGCGCCGTTTCGACATCCTCAATCCATGACTCATCACGCGGCGTGTCGCGATCGTCCCAGTAACGGTTGAGCAATGAACCGTCCGGCATGCGCACCACGTGGCGATAGGCCTGATTGGGAATGAGCGAATCCGCGCCATCCATCCAGAAGCTGTACTCCATCTTCAGATGGTCGAGATAACGTTTCGCGCCGCGCACGCCATCCTCTTCAAACAGCTCCACCATCAGAGCAAACACCGGCGGCTGCGAGCGGCTGAGATAATAGGTGCGGTTGCCGTTAGGAATATGCCCGTAGCGCTCAATCATCCACGCAAAGTTATCGGCCATGCATTTCAGCAGGTCTTCCCGACCGCTCTCCGCCAGGCCAAGCATGGTGAAGTAGGAGTCCCAGTAGTAGGTCTCACTAAAGCGCCCGCCGGGCACGATATAGGACTGCGGCAGCGCCAATAGCGACGAACCGGGAATATGATCCTGCGGCTCGCGAGTCAATACCGGCCAGAGCGTGTCGATGTGCTCCTTCAGGGATTTATCCGGGTCCGAAACGTACTCGCTGTCGCGCAGTTCCGGCGGCCAGAAGTTCTCTTCCACAAAGCGGCGCAGGTCAAAACCCGGTTTGCGCTTGATGCGACGATAGTGGATAAGAATATCCAGCGGATCTTTTTTCGGCGCGCAGTCAGGAAACGTTTTGCTATCGCTAAAAATGCGTGCGCGCTGAACGTTTTCAAACAGTTCCAGATAACGATCGGCTGGCGTTAAGGCATCGGAGGCGGGCAGCCCCTCGATGACTTCCGGCTCCGGTTCGGCATCGAGCATTTCATCCAGTTTTAATTCGTACGGATCCGCTTCGTAGCACAGCTCGACATCAATGGCTAAGGCCTCGGACTCTTCGTTACGTATTTTCTGGTTGAACATAGCGCAGGTCACCTCCGGTGAGCGTCGTTTTACATCCCGGTTTTATCCGGCCACTTATAAAGCGTAGACATTCGCTTCGGTTACGGGTGAGCAAAGCGTGCGGAAGATCACACTTCCTGGCGGGGTGACAAGAAGAAATTTTTTCAGGTTTTTGAAAAATAATAAAAAATTGAAATCCCGGTTTTCACCGTCGCCGGGATTTTCAGAACAATCGATTGTAACGGGTTTTAACGCGGGCTGAATTTATAAAACAGATTCGGTTCGCTGACGATGTAAAGACTACCCGTGCCGTCGGTGGCGATACCTTCCGGCTGTGGAATATCACGGGAAAGACCGTAATGACCCGCCGTCAGCGACATAAATTTCAGGTTATGTTCGCGGTCGACCAGCACGACTTTTTGCGAAATGTCGGAGAGAATATAGAGGTTAGACGTCGAGCCATCAAAATCCATTCCGGAGATATCGCGCACATACCAGGAGAGCATTAATTCATTGAGCGGGCTTTTGTCCGTTTTGAATACCCCTTCGTTATCGAGGATATTAAAAATCCGGACGGGTTTTTTCTCCTGGGCTGTCACCATGCGAGACAGTTCAGGTTTCCAGGCTAATCCTTCCACGCCGCTGTTTTGCTTTTCCGCCTGAACTGCCGGACGATAAGTTTCGGCATGGCTGATATCCACTTTTTGCGTATCGTTATTAATGGTAACGATAGCCAGCGTGCCGCTCTTTTCTTTGGAAAGGTAGAAGCGTTGATTGCCGATATATTCAATCGCCTCAAGGTCAGCGGGTTTATCCGTTTTGATACGGCGCAGCACCTTTCCATCCGTGCTAAGTTCCAGAATTAACGAGGGCGCATCGGTGACAGCGAACAGCGTCTGCGTGTCTTTATTCCAGGTCAGACCGGATAATCCGCCCTCTAAACCCGAAATCTGTTTAGCGTCGATCGTGACGTGGTAGTTATCTATTTGTGGGTAATTTGTGATGTAGTAATAGAAAGAGAAAATACAAACAAAAATAATAATAAAGCCTGCAAATATTTTAGATTTTTTATTCTTCATAAACCCACAGAGAATTAACGGGAGAGTCAGATATCCCCTATATGTCTCCATATAGGGGATTGCGCGTCATATATTAACGCATAGTAACAAACTCTTCCGCCGCTGTCGGGTGAATTGCCACGGTATTATCGAAATCTTTTTTGGTTGCGCCCATTTTCAGCGCCACGGCGAAGCCTTGCAGCATTTCATCCATACCAAAACCGATGCCGTGAATACCGACAATTTTCTCTTCCGGGCCAACGCAAACTAGCTTCATACGGCACGGCTGGCGATGCGTGGTAACAGCGGTATACATGGCGGTGAAGGAGGATTTATAGACCTTCACGGCGTCGTCGCCATACTGCTCACGTGCCTGCGGTTCGGTTAAACCGACGGTGCCGATGGGCGGGTGGCTGAAGACCACGGTCGGAATGTTGCTGTAATCCAGATGCTCATCCGGCTTGTTGTTAAACAGACGCTCTGAGAGACGACGACCTGCGGCCACCGCAACCGGCGTCAGTTCAACGGCACCGGTGTTATCGCCCACCGCATAAATTCCCGGAACGTTGGTGTTCTGGAATTTATCGACGACGATGTAGCCTTTATCGTTAGTTTTCACGCCCGTTGCGGCCAGATTGAAGTTGTCTGTCGCCGGTTCACGGCCAATCGCCCAAATCAGGCAATCTACCGTCTGGCTGCGGCCATCTTCCAGTTCAACGGTCAGGCTGCCGTCGGTGTTTTTCACGACCGCTTTAGGAATAGCCTGGGTATGCAGCGTTGGGCCTTCCGCGTTCATGACTTCAACCAGCGTCTCGGTAATCAGCGGGTCGAAGGTGCGCAGCGGCGCGTGTTTACGCACAAACAGGTGCGTTTCCGCGCCCAGGCCATTAATCACGCCAGCCAGTTCAACGGCAATGTAGCCCGCGCCGACCACCGCAACGCGTTTCGGCAATGCCGGCAGCGCGAAGAAACCGTCGGAGTCAATACCGTACTCCACGCCCGGAATATCCGGGTGACTTGGGCGACCGCCGGTGGCGATCAGGATATGATCGGCAGTGATCGTTTCCCCGTTCACTTCCACAGTTTTCGCATCAACAAAGCGGGCAAAGCCTTTAATTACGTCGACTTTGTTTTTCGCCAGGCCGTTGTCATACGAGGTATGAATACGGTCAATGTAGGCTGTGCGGCTGGCAATCAGCTTGTTCCAGTCGAAGTCGTTGATGGTGGTGTCAAAACCGTAGTCCGGGCCATACATGTGGATGGCTTCGCGGATTTGCGCGGCATGCCACATCACTTTTTTCGGCACGCAACCGACGTTAACGCAGGTGCCGCCCAGCTCTTTGGCTTCAATCAGCGCGCACTTCTGGCCGTACATCGCCGCACGGTTAATCGAGGCGATGCCGCCGCTGCCGCCGCCAATAGCGATATAGTCGTAATGTTTGGTCATGACCGCTCCTTCCTGTTCATTGTCAGGCGAGGGCTCTACGCCCAGCGCCAAAGATCCGCGATTGTATACCTGAAACTGATAGGTTCTGGCTATGTCTGCAATTACTCAGGCACGATCCAGCTTACCGTGGTGTGGCCGATACCATTTGGCACCAGCTTGCTGTGCAGCCATGGCAGAACGGCGTTCATCTGCTGTTCCAGCTTCCACGGCGGGTTGATAACAATCATGCCGGACGCGGTCATGCCGCGCTGATCGCTGTCCGGGCGTACCGCCAGCTCGATTTGCAGGATTTTACGGATGCCGGTGGCTTCCAGGTCTTTGATCATGCGTTTGATTTGCGCACGCAGGACGACCGGGTACCACAACGCATAGGTGCCTGTCGCAAAGCGCTTATAGCCTTCGTGAATGCCCGTCACCACCGCCTGGTAATCGGTTTTGATTTCGTACGGCGGGTCGATGAGGATCAGGCCACGACGAGAAACCGGCGGCAGTTTGGATTTGAGTTGCTGATAACCGTCGGCTTTTTCCACGCGCGCACGATCGTCTTTCTGGAACTCGGAACGCAATAGTGGGAAATCGCTTGGGTGCAGTTCGGTCATCATCAGGCTGTCTTGTTCACGCAGCAGCTGGCGGGCAATCAGCGGAGAACCTGGGTAGTAGCGCAACTGGCCGCTGCGGTTGAAGTGCTGTACCACGCTGATGTATGGCTCCAGTTCGGCAGGCAGATCGTCCTGTTGCCAGATGCGGGCAATACCTTCCAGATATTCACCGGTACGTTCGGCATGCTCGCTGCTTAACTGGTAACGGCCCGCGCCCGCATGGGTGTCCAGATAGAGAAACGGTTTCTCTTTCTCTTTCAGTGATTCGATGATCAGGCTCTGAACGGTGTGTTTAAGGACGTCGGCGTGGTTGCCAGCGTGAAAGCTGTGGCGATAACTGAGCATGGGTAAAGGGGTTCCGCTAAGTAAAACATGGGCCCGTTACCGGGCAACAAAAAAGTCTATCCGAACAGTATACCGAAAAGTCGCCGCCGCCGCGAAAGCGCAACGCTTATCATTGAAATTCACTACACTTAACCCCATGCTACATACATTACATGGCGGATGGCGACGCTAATGCGTCTTATCCGATCTACAGGCGTAGGTCGGGTAAGGCGCAGCCGCCACCCGACAACAACGCGCATACGCGTTTGTTTCCCCCTTTTTAACCAGGACTGTGCATATGACGAATCCATTACTGACTCCCTTCGAACTGCCGCCGTTTTCCGCCATCAAGCCTGAGCATGTTGTTCCCGCCGTCACCAAAGCGCTGAACGACTGCCGTGAAAATGTGGAACGCGTGGTAGCGCAGGGCGCACCGTATTCCTGGGAAAATCTATGCCAGCCGCTGGCTGAAGTGGACGATGTACTGGGGCGTATTTTCTCGCCGGTCAGCCACCTGAACTCGGTGAAAAATAGCCCGGAACTGCGTGAAGCTTACGAGCAAACCCTGCCGCTGCTGTCGGAATACAGCACCTGGGTTGGTCAGCATGAAGGGCTGTATAAAGCGTACCGCGACCTGCGCGACGGCGATAATTACGCCACGCTCTCAACCGCACAGAAAAAAGCGGTCGATAACGCGCTGCGTGATTTCGAATTGTCCGGTATCGGACTGCCGAAAGAGAAACAGCAGCGCTACGGTGAAATTGCGACGCGCCTGTCTGAACTCGGCAACATCTATAGCAACAACGTACTCGATGCCACCATGGGCTGGACGAAACAGGTAAGCGACGAAGCGGAACTCTCCGGCATGCCGGAAAGCGCGCTGGCCGCCGCCAAAGCGCAGGCCGAAGCCAAAGAGCTGGACGGCTACCTGCTGACGCTGGATATCCCAAGCTATCTGCCAGTAATGACCTATTGCGACAACCAGGCCCTACGTGAAGAGATGTATCGCGCCTACAGCACCCGTGCCTCCGATCAGGGCCCGAATGCCGGTAAATGGGATAACAGCCCGGTGATGGCGGAAATCCTCGCCCTGCGTCACGAACTGGCGCAACTGCTGGGCTTCGAAAGCTACGCCTTTAAATCACTCGCCACCAAAATGGCGGAAAACCCGCAGCAGGTGCTGGAATTCTTAACCGACCTCGCCAAACGCGCGCGCCCGCAGGGTGAAAAAGAGCTGGCGCAACTGCGTGCCTTCGCGAAAGCGGAATTTGGCGTCGATGAGCTGCAACCGTGGGATATCGCCTACTACAGCGAAAAACAGAAACAGCACCTCTACAGCATCAGCGACGAACAGCTGCGCCCGTACTTCCCGGAAAACAAAGCCGTTAACGGCCTGTTCGAAGTGGTGAAACGCATTTACGGCATCACCGCCAAAGAGCGCAAAGATGTTGACGTCTGGAGCCCGGAAGTGCGCTTCTTCGAGCTGTATGACGAAAACAATGAACTGCGCGGTAGCTTCTACCTCGACCTGTACGCGCGTGAACACAAACGCGGCGGGGCGTGGATGGACGACTGCGTCGGCCAGATGCGCAAGCTCGATGGCTCGCTGCAAAAACCGGTCGCCTACCTGACCTGTAACTTCAACCGTCCGGTTAACGGCAAACCGGCGCTGTTTACGCATGATGAAGTGATCACCCTGTTCCACGAATTCGGTCACGGCCTGCACCACATGCTGACCCGCATCGAAACCGCGGGCGTTTCCGGGATCAACGGCGTGCCGTGGGATGCGGTCGAACTGCCGAGCCAGTTTATGGAAAACTGGTGCTGGGAGCCGGACGCGCTGGCGTTTATCTCCGGCCACTACGAAACCGGCGAACCGCTGCCGAAAGAACTGCTCGATAAAATGCTGGCGGCGAAGAACTACCAGGCGGCGCTGTTTATCCTGCGTCAACTGGAGTTCGGCCTGTTCGATTTCCGCCTGCACGCGGAATTTAACCCAGAGCAGGGCGCGAAAATCCTCGAAACCCTGGCAGAAATTAAGAAACAGGTTGCCGTGGTGCCGGGGCCGTCATGGGGCCGCTTCCCGCACGCCTTCAGCCACATCTTTGCCGGTGGCTATGCGGCGGGTTACTACAGCTATCTGTGGGCCGATGTGCTGGCGGCGGATGCGTTCTCCCGCTTCGAAGAAGAGGGCATTTTCAACCGCGATACCGGGCAGTCGTTCCTCGATAACATCCTGACGCGCGGCGGTTCTGAGGAGCCAATGGCGCTGTTCAAACGCTTCCGTGGCCGTGAACCGCAGCTTGATGCGATGCTGGAGCATTACGGGATCAAAGGCTAATCGGTCAGTGAAAATCTGTTTACTTGATGAAACGGGCGCCGGAGACGGCGCCTTATCTGTTCTTGCCGCCCGCTGGGGGCTGGAGCACGATGAAGACAACCTGATGGCGCTGGTGTTAACGCCGGAGCATCTTGAACTGCGCAAACGTGATGAGCCAAAGCTTGGCGGCATCTTCGTGGATTTTGTCGGTGGAGCGATGGCGCACCGCCGCAAATTTGGCGGTGGTCGCGGTGAAGCGGTGGCAAAAGCCGTCGGCATTAAGGGCAGCTATCTGCCGGACGTGGTTGACGCCACGGCGGGGCTGGGGCGCGATGCGTTTGTGCTGGCGTCGGTCGGCTGCCATGTGCGGATGCTGGAGCGTAACCCGGTAGTGGCGGCACTGCTCGACGATGGCCTGGCGCGCGGCTATGCCGATGCGGAAATCGGCGGCTGGTTGCAGGAACGCTTGCAACTGATCCACGCCTCCAGCCTGACGACGCTCGCGGATATCACCCCGCGCCCGCAGGTGGTGTACCTTGACCCGATGTTTCCCCATAAGCAGAAAAGCGCGCTGGTAAAGAAAGAGATGCGCGTGTTTCAGTCGCTGGTGGGGCCTGATCTCGACGCAGATGGATTGCTGGCGCCTGCACGACTGCTGGCGACGAAACGCGTGGTGGTGAAGCGGCCCGACTATGCGCCGCCGCTCGCGGACGTGGCGACGACCAACGCGGTGGTCACCAAAGGGCATCGGTTTGATATTTATGCGGGGACGGCGGAGTAAGGGCGGTGTGGCCTGGGGCCCCTCACCCTAACCCTCTCCCTGTACGGTCCGGGGACATAGTTAACACTTGTTCGGGGACATGGTAGACACTTACAACTAAGGCATAAGAACCCGTTTATGGAGTCGCTTATGCCCTGGGATGCGAGAGATACCATGTCATTACGTTCCGAGTTTGTTCTGTTCGCCTCACAAGACGGGGCGAACATCCGTTCCCTCTGCCGTCACTACGGCATTTCTCCCGCCACCGGTTACAAGTGGCTTCGTCGCTGGGCTGAGGAAGGCGCATCCGGTCTTCTGGACCGTCCCCGCGTACCTCATCACTCTCCCAACCGTTCTCCGGATGATATCACTGACCTGCTGTGCATCGCCCATGCCCGTCATGAGCGCTGGGGCGCCCGCAAGATAAAGCGCTGGCTCGAAGACCAGGGGCACCGTATGCCCGCCTTCAGCACCGTCCATAACCTGATGGCCCGTCACGGTCTGCTGCCGGGGACGGCGCCGGGCATTACGGCCACAGGGCGCTTCGAACATGACGCGCCGAACCGGCTCTGGCAGATGGATTTTAAGGGTCACTTCCCCTTCGGCGGGGGCCGCTGCCATCCGCTCACCCTGCTGGATGACCACTCCCGTTTCTCCCTGTGTCTGGCACCCTGCACCGATGAACGCCGTGAGACCGTGCAGCAGCAGCTGGTCAGCGTGTTTGAACGCTACGGGCTGCCAGACCGGATGACGATGGACAACGGCTCGCCGTGGGGCGACACCACCGGTACCTGGACGGCACTTGAGTTGTGGCTGATGCGCCAGGGTATCCGGGTGGGGCATTCCCGGCCATACCATCCGCAGACACAGGGCAAGCTGGAACGTTTTCACCGCAGCCTGAAGGCGGAAGTACTGCAGGGTAAGTGGTTCACAGACAGCGGTGAGCTGCAGCGTGCTTTCGACCACTGGCGTACGGTGTATAACCTTGAACGGCCCCATGAAGCCCTGGGTATGGCCGTTCCGGCCTCGCGGTATCAGCCGTCTGCAAGGCAGTACAGCGACAGCATTACGCCACCGGAATATGATGAAGGGGTGATGGTGAGGAAGGTCGATATCAGCGGGAAGCTGAGCATAAAAGGTATCAGTCTGAAGGCAGGCAATGCGTTCAGGGGAGAGCGGGTCGGGCTGAAGGAGACGCAGGAGGATGGCTGCTATGAAGTGTGGTGGTACAGTACAAAAGTGGGGGAGATCGACCTGAAGAAAAGGTCGATCACTATGGGTAAAGGATGTTAAAAAGTGTTCACCATGTCCCCGAACACCTGTCTACCATGTCCCCGGACCGTACACTCCCATAGGGAGAGGGGACCGATCGTGCCAATGGTGAAAGTTGTGCGGTTTTCTCCCTCTCCCTGTGGGAGGGGGCCGGGGTGAGGGGGTCTCCCCCTACACAAACGGCGCGTACGGATCCGCCATCTCAAACGCCGCTGTTCTCTCCGCTTTCGGCGGGTAAATCAGCTCGCTCACGATCGACACCTTCAACTTCTTCGCTTCTTCGCGCGTCAGTTTTACCTGCTGATCCCAGCCTTCGGTATACACCGCGCCCCATGCGCCGAGATCCAGACAGGTGACGTACATCTCCTGGCGATACGGTGACGGCTCCACACCCAGCAGGCTGGCAGCGGCGTTATTACCGGCGAATTTGCCCAGCAGAATCGCATGCTGGCAGGTCATTAGCGCGTGGTTGCCTTTGTCATCCGTTGCCGCATACGCCACGTCGCCGGTGGCGAAAATCTCTTCATGGCCGACAACCTGAAGATTCGCATCCACATGCAGACGCCCCTGGCGATCGCGCGGCGCATCAATTTGTGCCGTCAGGTCGCTTGCCTGGACACCCACGGTCCAGATAACGGTTGAAGAGGCAATTCGCTGCCCGTCTTTTAGCGTGGCGCCTGCGGCATCCACCGATTCGACTTCGGCATTCACTATCCATTCGACGCCCAGCTCGTTTGAAGCATCAATCACCACATTACGCAGTTCTTCACTGTAACGTGAGCCTGGCTGTGGGCCGCGTTCAACTACGACTACTCTGGTCTTAGCATTTGAGCCAAGAATGTCGCGCAGGCGGCCTGGCAATTCCATCGCCATCTCAATACCGGTAAACCCGCCGCCGCACACGACGACGGTGTTACGCGCGTCGCTTTCAGACTGAGAGGCCAGGGATTGCAGATGTTTTTCTAAAACGGCCGCGCTCTCCAGCTGATCGAGATCGAACGCATGCTCTGCAACGCCTGAGACAAATGAACGGTTTACGTGGCTGCCGCTCGCCAGAACCAGACGGTCGTAGGAGTGCTGATGCATGTCGCCATCGGCATCTTTCCAGCTCACGCTACGCGAGTCGGTGTGAATATCCGATACGGTACCGCGCAGGAATTTCACGCCGGTGACGTCGAACAGCGGCATCAGTGGGGATACCAGCGTTTCAACGTGACTTTCATAAAAACGTGGACGCACGCGCAGCTCTGGCTGCGGGGCAATTACTGTAATATCAATCGCCTGGCTGTTGTTTTTGTCCGCCAGACGCGCCGCGCTAAGGGCCGCCCACATCCCGGCGAAGCCGGCACCTACGATCAGAATTTGTTTACGCATCGCTTATTCACTCTGTTAACGCTGATTAATTGACTCGGATTTTATTAGTCGTAGTTTGAAAAGGCAACGTGAAAAAAGAATACCGTAAGGGTTTTGGTGGTATCGCATTGATTAACCGCTATTTATTTTTTATTGATTCTGAGGTGTTGCCGTAGCATCTGGATCGCAAAGGGCAAAATAGCTACAATAACTCAGAGTTATATTGGCTGAGATTAAAGCATGGCATTTTACAGTTCCGGGGTTGAATACGGCATCCATAGCCTGATGTGCATGGTAGACAGTAAGGGCGACGCCCGTGATATGAGCGTGCGCGAAATTGCTGAGCTGCAAAGCGTGCCTTATGACTACCTCGCCAAAATCTTCACCCGTCTGTCAAAAGCCGGGCTGGTGCGGAGCATCGAAGGGAAGGGCGGCGGTTTTCAGCTGGCTAAACCAGCGGAGCACATCACGGTGAAAGACGTTGCTGTTGCCATCGACGGTGAGAAGCGCATCTTTGAATGCCGTGAAATTCGCCAGCGGCTGGCGGTGTTTGACGAGAAACCGCCGGAGTGGGCGTGTGAAGGAATCTGCGGCGTGCGCTCGGTAATGGACATGGCACAGCAGCGAATGGAAGAGGCGCTGGCTCAGCACACGATCCTCGACCTTGCCCGCAAGATGTATCGCAAAGCGCCGGATGAATTTGTTATCGAGGTACAGGACTGGATTGCCGCGCGCAAAGCGTAGTGAATTGCCTGATGGCGCTGCGCTTATCAGGCCTACGTACTTAACAAAACGCCCGCAAAAGCGGGCGTTGTCATTATGCGCGAGAGGCGATTACTCCTCTTCTTCGTCGCGCAGCGGAACAATCAACATATCGACGTGAACGGTGTTGATCAGCTGACGCGCAGAAGACATCAGCTTGCTCCAGAAGTCCTGATGATGACCGCAAACCACCAGGTCCATATCGTATTTCTTGATGGCGTCGACCAGCACCTGGCCCAGATCGCCGCTGCCGCTCAGGGTTTCGGTAATCGGATAACCCGCATTGGTGGACAGCTCAGACAGCGCATGGTGCGTCTCTTCCGAAATGCGTTTCTGCATATCGCCCAGATTCACATCGATAAGGCCGGTATAGAGATCGGAGTAATTCACATCAACATGAATCAGGGAAACTTTCGCGTTGTATGGGCGTGCCATAGATACGGCTTTCTCAACCAGCACTTTGCTCTCTGGTGAAAGGTCTACCGCGATAAGAATGTGTTTGTAAGCCATGGTGTTACTCCTTCCATAAAGTTGTCGATGACCAATGGGCGTTAAGTCGCCCGCGTCCTGCATGTCGATTGCGCGGGGGTTTAGCCCTGCCTAAAATCTGCTGCATCCGAGGATGCTAATCAGGCCTTGTAATAATCTTAAAGACCTCATTGTAGAAGATATTTCTACATTATAGCGACCGGGTCTGCGCGTCAATGCGACGCGATCACCAATTTGTTAAACAAATTTTTCGCAACACTCGTATTGATAACGCTTAAGGTTGTGGTAAAAAATTTCACTAATCTCCTACACTATTTAATGAGCCGGTCGGGCAAATAAACGTGATCGGATTCTCACCTTTTTCACTGAGCTGTCTGGAGCTATGAGTAATTGGGGTGCGGTAGCCCGGGAGGTGTCTCCTTTGGGCGGGTCGCCGGGGAGGAGGTATGATCAGCACAATCGCGCTGTTTTGGGCCCTGTGTGTCGTCTGTGTGGTGAATATGGCACGCTATTTCTCGTCGTTGCGTGCATTGCTAGTGGTACTGCGTGGTTGCGATCCCTTGCTCTATCAATATGTTGATGGTGGTGGGTTTTTTACCTCACATGGCCAACCCAGCAAGCAGGTGAGGCTGGTTTGGTACATTTACGGTCAGCGTTATCGCGACCATCATGACGACGAATTTATTCGCCGCTGTGAGCGCGTACGCCGCCAGTTCATTTTGACCAGTTCGTTGTGTGGATTAGTGGTGGTAAGCCTGATTGCACTGGCTCTCTGGCATTAATCTTTCAACATAAAAAAAGACGGGCCAGTTTCCTGACCCGTCTTTTTTGTCTGCCTGAAGATTAGATAATCTTCAGTGCCAGCCAGTACAACCCGCCTGACAGCAGAATCGACGCCGGAAGCGTGAAGACCCAGGCCATCAGGATGTTGGTGACCGTTTTACGCTGCAGACCGCCGCCGTCCACGATCATCGTACCTGCCACGGAGGAGGAGAGAACGTGGGTGGTGGATACCGGCATCCCGGTATAACTCGCCAGGCCGATGGATACCGCAGAGGTCATCTGCGCCGCCATACCCTGTGCGTAAGTCATGCCTTTCTTACCGATTTTCTCACCGATGGTGGTCGCCACGCGACGCCAGCCAATCATCGTACCGCAGCCTAACGCCAGAGCGACTGCCATGATGATCCAGATTGGCGCGTACTCGATGGTATTGAGCATATCGCCTTTCAGTTTCTTCAGCAGACGCTGATCGTCAGCGCTCACTTCCGGCAGCTTAGCGACTTTGTCGGTGGTATCAGAGATACACAGCATGATGCGACGCAGCTGACTACGCTGCTCGACGCTCAGTTTGTCGTAGGTCTCGATATCCGCCAGCATGTTCTTCACGCGGGTTAATGCGTAGAGGGAGTTCGCCGGATGACAGTGCAGCTCGCCGGATGGCGTGATAGCGGTGTCAGGCTCAGGAATGATTTGGTCAACGCCAGTCACTTTTTTCAGCAACGCAGGGTGCTGCTGATAGAAGACTTCAACGTTATTGATAGCATCGCGGGTACGGGTGATTTCGTAGCCAGACGCGTTCATGTTGACCACGAACCCTGCCGGAGCCACGCCAATCAGTACCAGCATGATCAGACCAATGCCTTTCTGACCGTCGTTCGCGCCATGAGAGAACGCGACGCCGATAGCCGAGAGGATCAGGGCGATACGTGTCCAGAATGGCGGCTTTTTCTTACCGTCTTTCTTTTCACGCTCTGCTGGCGTCAGGTGGATACGCGCACGTTTTTTCGTACCGCTCCAGTAGCGACGCAGCAGGAACACCAGACCACCTGCGAAGACCAGGCCGACAATCGGTGACACAATGAGGGAAGCAAAAATATTTAACACTTTCGGGATGTTAAGCGCATCCACTACCGATGTGCCGGTCATCAGCGCATTGGTTAAACCAATACCGATAATCGCGCCAATCAGCGTGTGGGAACTGGATGCCGGCAGACCAAAATACCAGGTGCCGAGGTTCCAGATAATCGCAGCCAACAACATGGAGAAGACCATGGCGAGGCCGTGCGCCGAACTGACATTCAACAGGAGATCCGTCGGTAACATATGCACGATGGCATAGGCTACGCTCAGGCCGCCCAGCAGAACGCCGAAAAAGTTAAAGATAGCCGCCATGGCAACCGCAAGCTGCGATCGCATAGCGCGAGTATAAATCACGGTTGCCACTGCGTTTGCCGTGTCATGGAAGCCGTTAATCGCTTCGTAGAACAGAACAAAAATCAGAGCAAGTACCAACAAAAGCCCGGTATGTAAATCCAGACCTGCGAACAAATGTAACATAGTACGTTACGCCATTTTGAGGACATGAACGCGCGGCATTATCATGGACTTTGGCAGCGCGGGCAAAGTGAAATATAGACTTTTTTTGATATTTCCCCATCTTTGTATAAGCAGTGAAAATGATTTTTTAAGACTTTTCAAATGGATATACAGGATTGTCTTATATTTCACTGGTAGGACATGCATGAAAAATTTACACTTCCCGACAATCTCTAAGTTGAGGATAGTGCGTGGAAAGGTTTGATGCCATTGTAATTGGGGCAGGTGCCGCAGGAATGTTTTGTGCCGCGCAGGCCGGGCAGGCGGGCCTGCGCGTGCTGCTGCTGGATAACGGTAAGAAGCCGGGACGCAAGATTTTGATGTCCGGCGGTGGCCGCTGCAACTTTACTAATCTTTATGTCGAACCGGCGGCATATCTCAGCCAAAACCCGCATTTTTGCAAATCTGCGCTGGCGCGCTACACCCAGTGGGATTTCATCGACCTCGTCGGAAAACACGGCATCGCCTGGCATGAGAAGACGCTGGGGCAACTTTTTTGCGATGATTCTGCCGAGCAAATCGTCAAGCTGCTGGTGGACGAGTGTGCAAAAGGCAACGTTACGACACGCCTGCGCAGCGAGGTATTGAGCGTTGAGCGTGATGAAGAGGGCTTTAGCCTGCAACTCAACGGTGAAACGGTCACCACGAAAAAACTGGTGATTGCCAGCGGTGGATTATCAATGCCGGGTCTTGGCGCATCGCCATTTGGTTACAAAATAGCTGAACAGTTTGGCCTGAAGGTTCTGCCAACTCGCGCGGGGCTGGTGCCTTTCACGTTGCACAAACCGATGCTGGATGTTTCTCAAACTATCTCCGGTGTTTCCGTTCCTTCTGTTATTAGCGCAGAAGACGGCACCGTTTTCCGTGAAAGCCTGCTGTTTACGCATCGCGGCCTCTCCGGCCCGGCGGTGTTGCAGATTTCCAGCTACTGGCAGCCTGGCGAGTTTGTCACCATTAACCTGTTGCCGGATATCGACCTTGCCGAATTCCTTGATGCGCAGCGCGTGGAGCACCCGAATCAGAGCCTGAAAAATACCCTGGCAATGCATCTGCCGAAACGTCTGGTGGAGTGTTTACAGCAGTTGGGGCAGATTCCGGATGTCACGTTAAAGCAGTTGAATGTGCGCGATCAGCAAACGTTGGTGGAAACCTTAACCGAATGGCGCGTACAGCCTAACGGCACGGAAGGGTATCGCACGGCGGAAGTGACGCTGGGCGGTGTGGATACCAACGAACTCTCTTCCCGAACCATGGAAGCGCGCAAGGTGCCGGGGCTGTATTTCATTGGCGAAGTGATGGATGTCACCGGCTGGCTGGGCGGCTATAACTTCCAGTGGGCATGGTCAAGCGCCTGGGCCTGCGCGCAGGCGTTAGGCGAATAACGCCGGGGGCGCTGCGCTTGCCCGGCCTACAGGGGCACAAATCCGTAGGCCTGATCAGCGAGGCGCATCAGGCAGAAAGCGCCGGGGGCGCTGCGCTTGCCCGGCCTACAAGGGCACAAACTCCGTCGGCCTGATAAGCGAAGCGCATCAGGCAGAAAGCGCCGGGGGCGCTGCGCTTGCCCGGCCTACAGGGGCACAAACTCCGTAGGCCTGATAAGCGAAGCGCCATCAGGCAGAAAGCGCCGGGGGCGCTGCGCTTGCCCGGCCTACAAGGGCACAAACTCCGTAGGCCTGATAAGCGAAGCGCCATCAGGCAGAAAGCGCCGGGGGCGCTGCGCTTGCCCGGCCTACAAGGGCGCAAACTCCGTAGGCCTGATAAGCGAAGCGCCATCAGGCAGAAAGCGCCGGGGGCGCTGCGCTTGCCCGGCCTACAGGGGCACAAATCCGTAGGCCTGATAAGCGAAGCGCATCAGGCAGAAAGCGCCGGGGGCGCTGCGCTTGCCCGGCCTACAAGGGCACAAACTCCGTAGGCCTGATAAGCGAAGCGCCATCAGGCAGAAAGCGCCGGATTTTCCGGCGCTTTGTCGTTATGCGTGAAAATTGTTTTTCAGCGCCACCAATCCATCCTGATAGATACCGGTAAACAGCGCTTCAGCCTCGGCGTCAGAAACGTTAACCGGCGTAAATTCTCCTGACCACTCCACGCGGGAAATTCGGCTATCGTCAGTGGCAACGACGGTGATCGTCGACAGATAATCCACCACCGGGAACGGCGCCTGAATAATGGAGTAGGTATAGCTCCGCTGACGGTTGTCGAACGCTTCCAGGCGCTCAATGACGGTACCGCCATCAGAGGTGGTCAGCGAGCGAACGCGCCCACCTTCAGAAATGACGCTTTTTGGGATGAACGGCAGCCAGTCAGGTAGGGTGTCGAAGCCACCCATTAACTGCCAGATGTCATCGGCGGATGCCGGGATTTCAATAGAGACCAGTGTTTTAGCCATGATATTTTCTCTCTTAGTTTTCAATTTATTAGGGTTACATTGTTAAGGTGTCGACGACACCGCCATCGACGCGCAGGGCGGCGCCCGTTGTTGCCGATGAAAGCGGTGATGCCAGGTATACGGCCAGATTCGCGACTTCTTCGACATCCGCCGCGCGCTGGATGATTGAGCTTGGGCGCGAGGACTTCACAAATTCATCGGCCTGATCGCGCAGGCTACGGCCTGACTGTTTTGCTGCGTCGGCGAGCATTGCCTGCAGGCCATCGGTAAACGTTGGCCCAGGTAAAATGGCGTTAACGGTGACGCCAGTGCCAGCCAGTCGTTTGGCCAGACCGTGTGAAACGGCGAGGTTGGCCGCTTTCGTCACGCCGTAGTTGATCATGTCGCCAGGGATAGCGACGCCAGACTCGGAAGAGACAAAAATAATGCGTCCCCAGCCTTGCTTCGCCATGGTGGCGGCATAGTGCCGGGACAGGCGTACGCCAGAGAGCACATTCGTGCTGTAGAACTGTGTCCACTCGCTGTCGGGTACAGTGAAAAAGTCGTTGTCATTGAAAATGCCAAGGTTATTCACCAGTACGTCGGCTTCAGGTACCGCGGCAAACAATGCGTCGGCACCGTCAGCCGTCGCCAGGTCGGCAACCACACCGCGTAACGCGGCATCGGGAACCTGTGCGGTGATGCTTTCCATGGCACGAGTGACGCCATCCTGTTTACGGCCAACTACCACCACGGTCGCGCCCGTTTTGGCTAAACCTGTTGCGATCCCAAGGCCAATGCCCGAGGCTGAGCCGCTCACCACGGCGACTTTGCCGGTAAGATCAAGTTTCATATATTTTCTCGTCGCGTTATTGGGGCCTTGCGGCCCCGTGAGGGTTAACGGATTGGCAGTGGTGCGTTTTCGGCAACCAGATTCTGTCGGCGCATCTCTTCCCAGAAAGCTGCCGGGATAGTGGCTTTCAGTGCGGCCAGGTCTTCAGCCATGCGGCCAGGACGGCTGGAGCCAGGAATGACGGCAGCAACAGCCGGGTTTGCCAGCGCGAACTGCAGTGCCGCAGCCTTCACATTGACGTTGAACTGCGCAGCAATTGACTGAATTTTTGCAACTTTCTGACGCATTTCAGGGGATGCTTTCTGGTATTCAAAGTAATCGCCGCCCGCCATAACACCAGAGCTGTAAGGGCCACCGACCACGATATCGACATTCTGTTCCAGCGCTTCCGGCATCAAACGCTGCAATGCGCGCGAGTGGTCAAGCAGCGAGTAGCGGCCCGCCAGCAGGAAGGCATCGGGCTGCGGTTCATCCAGTGCCAGCGTTAATTCTGGCGGCTCAACGCGGTTAACGCCCAGCCCCCAGGCTTTGATGACGCCTTCATCACGCAGACGCGACAGCGTGCGGAAAGCACCGGTACGGGCAATGTTGAACTGCTCCAGCCAGTTGTCGCCGTAAAAATCTTGTGCAGGATCGTGGATCCAGACGATATCAATACGGTCCGTTTTCAAACGTTTCAGGCTGTCTTCAATCGAACGCATGGTGGCGTCGGCGGAATAGTCGTTGAGAATTTTGTTTTTCAGGCCGTGCTCGAAAAGCCCGCCTTTCTCACCGAAATCACGGTTTGCCGGATCTTCCATTTCGTCCAGCATGATGCGGCCGACTTTGGTGCTCAGTACATATTCATCACGTGGATACTGTGACAGCGCTTCACCCATGCGAATTTCAGAAAGGCCGGAACCGTATAACGGCGCGGTATCAAAATAACGAACGCCCAGGTCCCAGGCTTCTTTAACGGTAGCCAGCGCTTCTTCTTGCGGAATAGCACGGAACATATTGCCCAGCGGTGCGCCGCCAAAACCGATGTTTGCAGGTAACAGATTTTTAATGCTCATAAGATGTCCTCTTTATCTGGAATACAGGAAGGGCGTTTTCGCTCTCGTCCTGTGACGCTGATCACATTACCTTGCCAGGTTGTGACTTGATAGGACATAATTAGTCTAACTTGAGTCCTTTGAGGTCTAACATGATCGATTTACGACAATTGAAATACTTCGTCGCAGTGGCGGAAGAGGAACATGTCGGGCGTGCGGCAGAGCGGTTGCATATCTCGCAATCGCCGCTCAGCCGTCAGATAGCGCAACTGGAGGAGCGTCTTGGGCTGATGCTATTTGAGCGTAACCAGCAGCGTATTCGCCTGACGGCGGATGGGCAGACGTTTCTGGCGGAGACGCGCTCGCTGTTAACGCATGCCACGCGCCTGGAGTCGCTTGGGAAGCGTCTGGGGCGTGGTGAAGATGGCGGACTGTGTATTGGTTTTATAGAGAACGCGATGCACTCCGGCGTACTTTCCACTGCCCTGCGCACATTACGTCAGTCTCGCCCGGATGTGCATATCGCGCTCTACAGCCAGCCCCCGGCTACGCAAATTGAAGGGCTGCGTCAACGTAGCCTGGATTTTTCGCTGGTGGATGCGCCGCCGACAGAAGGTGAGCAGGATCTGGAATATATTCAGGTACTTGATGACAGAATGCTGCTGGCGTTACCGCAGAACCATCCGCTGGCGTTGCTCGATACGTTACGCCCGGAACAACTGGCTGAGCAGGAGTGGATTGCGGTTGTCCATAATGATGACGCACATTCGCGTGATGGTTTTGTGGCGGCCTGCGTGAAGGCTGGGTTTAACCCGGATATCCGTCTGGAAGCGGGAGAGCCATTAACTGCGCTGGGGCTTGTGGCTGCCGGGCTGGGGCTGGCGCTGATTCAGCACAGTCTGCGCCATAATGCGCCGGAAGGCGTGGTACTGCGTGAGCTGCCCTGGATGCACTACTCCACTCAGTTGTGGGCCGCCTGGCATAAAGCGAATCAGCGCCCGCTGGTCTCGCACTTCCGGGAAATTCTGCGCGCCAACCCTACTGCCGCGACCGTCTGATAACCCAAAGCAGCAAGGATGCTGCCAAAAGAACACAATAGACATACAAAAATCAGGTGTTACTATCACATTGACAGTATCAATGAGTACGCGTGTTTCATTTACGGCCAGGAACGCTGATGATGACAACATTACTACCCGATTTCGCAACACCTTCATCCAGCACTCTCCTTTACGGTGAGCGTCATCCCGACGCCTGTACACCGTCTGGCTCTCTCTCTTCTTTCCTTCTTATCCCGGAGGGGAATCGTCGCTGAACGCGTGTTCGGCGCGCATTGTGACACGCGTGGTTAGCTAACAGGGATTATGGCGGGTCGAGTATGGACAATATTAAGCGTCATTTGACGTGGTGGATCGTTGGCATTGTGGTGGTGGTGGCTGCCGTGGCGTGGTGGATGCTACGCCCCGCAGGCGTGCCGGACGGTTTCGCCGCCAGCAATGGCAGAATCGAGGCCACGGAAGTGGATATCGCCACCAAAATAGCCGGACGCATCGACACTATTCTGGTATCGGAAGGGCAGTTTGTGCGTCAGGGCGAGGTGCTGGCGAAGATGGATACCCGCGTGCTTCAGGAGCAACGCCAGGAAGCTATCGCGCAAATTAAAGAAGCGGAAAGCGCGGTCGCGGCTGCGCGAGCCTTGCTGGAGCAGCGTCAGAGCGAGATGCGTGCGGCTCAGGCGGTGGTGAAGCAGCGTGATGCCGAGCTGGCATCCGTCTCTAAACGTCATACCCGTTCGCAGACGCTATCGACGCGTGGCGCGGTGTCTGCCCAGCAGTTAGATGACGATCGCGCGGCGGCAGAGAGCGCGCGTGCGGCGCTGGAGTCGGCAAAGGCGCAGGTTTCGGCGTCTAACGCGGCGATTGAAGCGGCGCGCACCAATATCATTCAGGCACAAACCCGCGTCGAAGCGGCGCAGGCTACCGAGCGGCGCATTCAGGCCGATATCGACGATAGCGAACTGAAAGCCCCGCGCGACGGGCGTGTGCAGTATCGCGTTGCTGAGCCGGGCGAAGTGCTGGCGGCGGGCGGCCGGGTGCTCAATATGGTCGATCTCAGCGATGTATATATGACCTTCTTCCTGCCGACCGAGCAGGCGGGTTTACTGAAGATTGGCGGGGAAGCGCGTCTGGTGCTTGATGCTGCGCCTGATTTGCGCGTGCCGGCGACCATCAGTTTTGTGGCGAGCGTCGCCCAGTTCACGCCAAAAACTGTGGAAACCCGCGATGAGCGGCTCAAACTGATGTTCCGCGTGAAAGCGCGCATACCGCAGGAATTGCTGCAACAGCATCTGGAGTATGTGAAAACCGGGCTGCCGGGGATGGCGTGGGTGCGTCTGGATGAACAGCAACCCTGGCCGGATGACCTGGTGGTGAGGCTGCCGCAATGAGCGGCCAGGTACGGGAACCTGTCGCGCAGCTTGAAGGCGTCGGCCAGCGTTACGGCGCGACGGTGGCGTTAAAGAACATTACGCTGAACATTCCCTCACGCTGCATGGTGGGGTTGATTGGCCCGGACGGTGTGGGCAAATCGAGCCTGCTGTCGCTGATTTCCGGCGCGCGGGTGATTGAGCAGGGCAATGTGATGGTGCTCGGCGGCGATATGCGCGATGCGGCGCACCGCCGCGATGTCTGCCCGCGTATCGCCTGGATGCCGCAGGGGCTGGGCAAAAACCTCTATCACACGCTGTCGGTGTATGAAAACGTCGATTTTTTCGCGCGCCTGTTTGGCCACAACAAAGCGGAGCGTGAAGCGCGGATCAGCGAACTGCTGAACAGCACCGGGCTGGCCCCGTTCCGCGATCGCCCCGCCGGGAAGCTTTCTGGTGGGATGAAGCAAAAGCTGGGGCTGTGCTGCGCGTTGATCCACGACCCGGAACTGCTGATCCTCGATGAACCCACAACCGGCGTTGACCCGCTTTCGCGCGCGCAGTTCTGGGATCTGATCGACAGCATCCGCGAACGACAAAGCAACATGAGCGTGCTGGTCGCGACCGCATACATGGAAGAAGCAGAGCGCTTCGACTGGCTGGTGGCGATGAACGCCGGGGAAGTGATGGCGACGGGCAGCGCGCAACAGCTACGGGATAAAACCGGCAGCGAGACGCTGGAGCAGGCATTTATCGCCCTGTTGCCAGAGGCGCAGCGGCAGGCGCATAAACCGGTCGTCATTCCGCCGTATCAGGCAGAAAATGCAGAAATCGCCATTGAAGCGCGCGATCTCACCATGCGTTTCGGCGATTTTGTCGCGGTCGATCATGTGAATTTTCGTATTCCGCGCGGCGAGATTTTTGGTTTTCTCGGCTCCAACGGCTGCGGTAAATCGACCACCATGAAGATGCTCACCGGCCTGTTGCCTGCCAGCGAAGGTGAGGCCTGGCTGTTCGGCCAGCCCGTTGACCCGAACGATATCGAAACCCGCCGCCGTGTGGGGTATATGTCGCAGGCGTTCTCGCTCTACAGTGAACTCACCGTACGGCAAAACCTGGAGCTTCACGCTCGCCTGTTTCATATTCCCGAAGCGGAAATCCCGGCGCGCGTCGCGGAAATGAGCGATCGCTTTATGCTCACCGACGTCGAGGACGCGCTGCCCGCCTCGCTGCCGCTGGGCATTCGCCAGCGTTTGTCGCTGGCGGTAGCGGTGATCCATCGCCCGGAAATGTTGATTCTTGATGAACCGACCTCCGGCGTGGATCCGGTGGCGCGCGATATGTTCTGGCAACTGATGGTTGATTTGTCGCGGCAGGATAAAGTCACTATTTTCATCTCCACCCACTTTATGAACGAAGCGGAGCGCTGCGACCGCATGTCGCTGATGCACGCGGGCAAAGTGCTGGCTAGCGGCACGCCGCAGGAACTGGTTGCGCGCCGTGGCGCGGCGAATCTGGAAGAGGCGTTTATCGCCTGGCTCCAGGAAGCGTCCGGCCCTGCGCCGCAGGCGCCGCCACCAGACGACATCCCGGTGACGCATGAAGCGCCACCACCGCCGCGTCAGGGGTTCAGCCTGCGCCGCCTGTTTAGCTATAGCCGCCGGGAAGCGCTGGAACTGCGGCGCGACCCGGTACGCTCGACGCTAGCGATGCTCGGCACGGTGATTCTGATGCTGATCATGGGTTACGGCATCAGCATGGACGTCGAAAACCTGCGCTTTGCCGTACTCGATCGCGACCAGACCATGAGCAGCCAGGAATGGACGCTTAATCTCGCCGGTTCTCGCTACTTTATCGAACAGCCGCCGCTCACCAGCTATGATGAGCTGGATAAACGAATGCGGGCAGGCGACGTGGCGGTGGCGATTGAAATTCCGCCTAACTTTGGCCGTGATATCGCGCGCGGTACGCCGGTGAAAATTGGCGTCTGGGTAGATGGCGCGATGCCGAGCCGGGCGGAAACGGTGCAGGGTTACGTGCAGGCGATGCACCAGACCTGGCTACAGGACGTCGCCAGCCGCCAGCCGACGTCAAACGCGCAGAACGGCCTGATGACCATCGAAACCCGCTATCGCTATAACCCGGATGTGAAAAGCCTTCCGGCGATTGTGCCTGCGGTTATTCCACTGCTGCTGATGATGATCCCTTCCATGCTCAGCGCGTTAAGCGTGGTGCGTGAAAAAGAGCTGGGGTCGATCATCAACCTCTACGTTACGCCGACGACACGGAGCGAGTTCCTGCTCGGCAAGCAGTTGCCCTACATCGTGCTGGGGATGCTCAACTTCTTCCTGCTTTGTGCGTTGTCGGTGTTTGTGTTTGGCGTTGAACACAAAGGCAGTTTCCTCACTCTGACGCTGGCGGCGCTGCTGTATGTCACCATCGCCACCGGGATGGGGCTGCTGATTTCCACCTTTATGAAAAGCCAGATCGCTGCCATTTTTGGCACCTCGATCATTACGCTGATTCCGGCGACGCAGTTCTCCGGGATGATCGATCCGGTGGCGTCGCTGGAAGGGCCGGGGCGGTGGATCGGCGAGATCTACCCGACCAGCCATTTCCTGACCATCGCGCGCGGGACGTTTTCGAAGGCGCTGGATCTGGGCGATCTCTGGCCGCTGTTCATTCCGCTGCTGATTGCTGTGCCGCTGGTGATTGGCCTGAGCGTGCTGCTGCTGAAAAAACAGGAGGGATGATGCGCCGATTACGCAATATTTATAACCTGGGCATCAAGGAGCTGCGCAGCCTGCTGGGCGATAAAGCGATGCTGGCGCTGATTGTGTTTGCCTTTACGCTGTCGGTTTATTCGTCGGCGACGGTCACGCCGGGGTCGCTGCATCTGGCGCCGATTGCTATCGCGGATATGGACCAGTCGCAGCTTTCTAACCGTATTGTGAACAGCTTCTACCGCCCGTGGTTCCTGCCACCGGAGATGATCACCGCCGATGAAATGGACGCCGGGCTGGATGCCGGGCGCTATACCTTCGCGGTGAACATCCCGCCCAATTTTCAGCGTGATGTGCTGGCCGGGCGTCAGCCGGATATTCAGGTGAACGTTGATGCCACGCGCATGAGCCAGGCGTTTACCGGCAACAGCTACATCCAGAGCATTATCAACGGTGAGGTGAACAGTTTTGTCGCGCGCTATCGCGATAACAGCGAGCCGCTGGTGGCGCTGGAGACGCGGATGCGTTTTAACCCAAACCTTGAACCGGCGTGGTTCGGCGGGGTGATGGCGATTATCAACAACATCACCATGCTGGCGATTGTGCTGACGGGCTCGGCGCTTATCCGCGAGCGCGAGCACGGCACCGTTGAGCATTTGCTGGTGATGCCGATTACGCCGTTTGAAATCATGATGGCTAAGATTTGGTCGATGGGGCTGGTTGTGCTGGTGGTGTCCGGATTGTCGTTGGTGCTGATGGTGCAGGGCGTGCTGGGCGTGCCGATTGAAGGATCGATCCCGCTGTTTATGCTCGGCGTGGCGTTAAGTCTGTTTGCCACTACGTCTATCGGGATTTTCATGGGCACGGTGGCGCGCTCGATGCCGCAACTGGGGCTGTTGATGATTCTGGTGCTGTTGCCGTTGCAGATGCTCTCCGGCGGCTCGACGCCGCGTGAAAGTATGCCGCAAATGGTGCAGGACATAATGCTGTCGATGCCGACAACCCATTTTGTCAGCCTGGCGCAGGCGATTCTCTATCGCGGCGCCGGGTTTGATATTGTCTGGCCGCAGTTTGTCACGCTGCTGGCGATTGGCGGGGTGTTTTTTATGATTGCCCTGCTGCGGTTCAGGAAGACGATTGGGACGATGGCGTAGCCTGGGGTTGCCGGATGGCGCTGCGCTTATCCGGCCTACTGGAACGTGCGAGCATTGATGGATGCGGTGGCGGGGTTTGCCGGATGGCGGCTACACCTTATCCGGCCTACGGGAACATACGAGCGTTAATGAATGCTGCCGGATGGCGAAAGTCGTCAATGAATTCGTAGGCCGGATAAGCGCAGCGCCATCCGGCATTTCCCTGCACCGTAGTTCCCTAGCCCTCGCCAAACAACCGCAGCAGCGTCTCAACCTGCTCATCCAGCGGGGCGAGATCCTGTTTCACAATCAAATGCAGCGGCGTGGCGCGACGCGCGCCGTGGTCGAGCGGTAAAGGCTTCAACACGCCCTGTTCCAGCAGTCGCTGTATACGCTCCTCCGGTAACCAGCCATAGCCCACCTGATACATCACCGCATCAATCGCCGCATCAATCGTTGAAAACGTCCACGCATCGTTGCCCGGCTGGCGTGCGCTGTCATGGTCGGCGATACGAATGAGCGGCCAGTTACGCAGCATCTCATCGCTGAACGGCGCATCCTGATGAAACAGCGGGTGGTCACGGTGGGCGACGGCGATGAAATCGATATTCATCAGCCATTCGCCACGCCCGGTAATGTCCTGGCGTCGCGTCAGTACCATCACATCCGCTTCCGCCTGCACGGCGTCACTGTCGGTGCTGTTCTCCAGCACTTCCGTTAGCCGCACCTGCGTTTGCGGGTAATGCTGCTGAAACTGGCGCAAAATCGCAAACAGCCGTTTACGCGGGAAGATGCTGTCCACCACCAGATTTAACCGCGTACGCATGCCGTCGCGCAGCGTGGCGGCGCGGGTTTCGACCCAGGAAAAGGCTTTCAATAAGGGTTTTACCTGACTCAGCAGCAGTTCGCCTGCGGGCGTCAGCACTGCGCGGCGGCCTTCCGGCACCAGCAGCGCAACGCCTAACCGCTCCTGGAGAAGCGACAAGTTGTAACTTACCGACGACTGGCTGCGATGCGTCTCTTCTGCGGCTTTGGCAAAGCTACCCGCTTCAACTACTTTTTCGAGGAGCGCCCACTGCTCAAGCGTTGTCTTATGCATGATTGATTTAAAATTTAGATGAATTTCATTCAAACATAGCGTTATTCATTCATATTTTAAAGCAATAAGATAACTCCATCGAAAAGAGGAGAACGAATTATGAGCAGCTTTGATAAAAATGATTTGAGTGGTTTTATCGGTAAACACCTGGTTTACACCTACGATAACGGCTGGAACTATGAGATTTACGTCAAAAACGCCAACACCCTTGATTACCGCATTCACAGCGGTCTGGTGGGGAATCGTTGGGTTAAAGACCAGCAGGCATACATCGTGCGTGTCGGGGAAAGCATCTACAAAATTTCATGGACTGAACCGACCGGTACCGACGTTAGTCTGATTGTGAACCTGGGCGACAAACTGTTCCACGGCACTATCTTCTTCCCACGCTGGATCATGAACAACCCGGAAAAAACAGTCTGCTTCCAGAACGATCATATTCCACTGATGAATTCATATCGTGATGCAGGCCCGGCTTATCCGACCGAAGTAATTGATGAGTTCGCGACCATTACCTTTGTACGCGACTGCGGCCCGGACGATGACAGCGTCATCGCCTGTGCCGCCAGTGAGTTGCCGAAAGATTTCCCGGCAAACCTGCGCTAAATACTAGCCCGGCAGGCGGCTTTTGGGCCGCCCCGGGCCAAGCAGTATCGCCAGTTTGCTCCCGCCTTTTGTGGTTTCCATCCAGATTTTACAGACGCTGGTCAGCGGCACCGACAGCAACATACCCACCGGCCCCAGCAGCCATCCCCATATCAGTAACGACAAGAACACCACCAGCGTCGACATCCCCAGACGATGCCCCATCACGCGTGGCTCCAGAATATTGCCCAACACCATGTGCACCACCAGGAACAGCGCGCCGACCATTAAACATTCGTAATAGCCATTAAACAGCAGCGCCTGAATCATCGGCGGAATAGCGGATATCACCGAGCCAATGTTGGGAATATAGTTCAGCAAAAACGCCAGCACGCCCCACATCAGCGCGAACTGCACATCGAGCAGTAGCAGGCCGAGCCAGACAATCACGCCAGTCATTACGCTGATAAATGTTTTGAGCGCCAGATAATGGGATACCCCTTTTAACGCACGGTGCAGCCCGGCGATATGCACCTGCGGGTTGACGAGGGCAAAGCGCATTTTGTAGGGAACGTGGCGAGCTTCGAACAGCATAAACACCACGGTCATGATCAGCAGCACGATGCTGGTCATCGCCCCGGAAAGTTGAGTCATTAAGGCTGTCGCCAGGGTCATCACCTTATCGGAATCCATTCGCTGGAGTAATCTTTCCGGCGAAACGTGCAGATGCAGAAACGGTAGCATCTCCTGCAACTCGATAAACTTGCGGGTGAGCTCTTTGTTGTAGCTCGGCATCAGGGCAATGAAGTCATTGATCGATGAGGCGAGTACGGCCATCAGCGCCGTAAGGAAGAAGAGCATCACTATCATCACAATGGTGATGGCGAGTGCGCGGGAAACCCCCCGACGCATAAACCACCTCACCAACGGGTTAAGTACAATAGCGAAAAAGAGTGCCAGCAGCAGCTGGACGATAATATCGGCGGCGGCATGAATACCGGCCAGGATCACCACCAGGGCGGCGAGTTTGAGTAAAATATGCAGGCCCGCTTTATCAGGCTGTGGGGATGTCATATCGAATTCCTTTTGATCGTTCGCACTTAAGTGTAGTGCGAAGCGGCAGGCTTATTATCTGAAAGTGCGCGGCGCAAAAACGCGACTTCAATTTCAGCGCATGCAATAATGAAAACATCGTTTTAAAATTCGGATGTTTGTCATGCCAGACGCCGCAGATGGGGCGCAACTCAGCGGTTTTCGCCTCAATTTACGCATCGTTTCCGTCGTTATTTTCAACTTCGCCAGCTATCTCACCATCGGCCTGCCGCTCGCGGTGCTGCCGGGCTATGTCCATGATGTCATGGGCTTTAGCGCCTTCTGGGCGGGGCTGGTCATCAGCCTGCAATACTTCGCCACGCTGTTAAGTCGCCCCCATGCCGGGCGCTACGCGGACCAGCTTGGGCCGAAGAAAATTGTGGTGTTTGGTCTGTGCGGCTGTTTTCTCAGCGGCCTGAGTTATTTACTGGCGGCGATGGGCGGTAGCTGGCCGATGGTAAGCCTGGTGCTGCTGTGCCTGGGGCGCGTGATTCTGGGAATTGGTCAGAGCTTTGCCGGCACCGGCTCCACGCTGTGGGGCGTTGGCGTGGTGGGCTCGCTGCATATCGGGCGGGTCATTTCCTGGAACGGCATCGTAACCTACGGGGCGATGGCGATGGGCGCGCCGCTCGGCGTGCTCTGTTATCAGTACGGTGGCCTGCACGGGCTGGCGCTGGTGATTATGGCGGTTGCCGCGCTGGCGGTGATTTGTGCGCTGCCGCGTGCGGAAGTGAAAGCGGCGAAGGGTAAAGTGATGTCGTTTCGCGCGGTGCTCGGTCGCGTATGGCCCTACGGCATGGCGCTGGCGCTGGCCTCGGCGGGCTTCGGCGTTATCGCGACCTTCATTACGCTGTTTTATGATGCCAAAGGCTGGGACGGCGCGGCCTTTGCGCTCACGCTCTTTAGCTGCGCGTTCGTCGGCACGCGTCTGCTGTTCCCCAACGGGATCAACCGTCTGGGCGGGCTGAACGTGGCGATGCTCTGCTTTACGGTCGAGATTATCGGCCTGCTGCTGGTGGGCATCGCCGACACGCCACTGGTGGCGAAAATCGGCACCTTCTTTGCGGGAGCAGGCTTCTCGCTGGTGTTCCCGGCGCTTGGCGTAGTGGCGGTGAAGGCCGTGCCGCAGCAAAACCAGGGTTCCGCGCTGGCTACCTATACGGTGTTTATGGATTTATCGCTCGGGATCACCGGGCCGCTCGCCGGGCTGATGATGGCGTGGATGGGGGTATCGACGATTTACCTGGCTGCCGCCGGGCTGGTGGCAATTGCGCTGCTGCTGGGGTGGCGGCTAAAAAAAAGGCCTCCGGTTGAACAACCGAAGGCCGCGTCGTCAGCAGACTAATTAGTTGATAACGATAGTATTGATGATGTTCTCTGCGGCAGTCTGCGCCTGCTGCTGATTATCTGCCGGCAGGGTAACCTGCATGGTCAGCAGCTTGCCATCAATTTTGCCGAGGATAACGGAAGAGTACGCGGTCTGGCCTTTAGCAGAGATGATGCTGTCCAGTTGTTGCAGCGTGTGGCCTTTCACCTCAATGGATTTGTTGGTCACGACCTGCAACTGCGGGTCGCGGCTGCGCTGCTGCTCTTCCAGACGTTTCGCCATCACGCCGAGGTCTTCATCGGTGTTGTCGCCCACGATAACGATCACGGCTTTCTGCCCGGTCGCATCAGAGTAGACATGCATATTGTTGCTCTGGGTGCCCATTTTTCCGCTCTGGTCGGTCATATCCGCGGGTAATGAGAAGCTCAGCTTGCCATCCAGCAGGTTAATCGGCTGCCCGGAGGCGTTGCTCTCTGCCGCCGCACCCTGTGCCGGAGCTTTGGTATCGCTGTTGTCACAGGCTGCCAGCCCGGCAACCAGCAGGCCAATACCAACGTATTTCACCAATTTGCGCATTGACTTCTTCCTTTCGATAAACGGCCATTAACGGCTCATTCACCCATCTTATCACAACTCGGAAAACGAACCTTTAACCTGGCTGCATTGCTGACAAATCGGATTTGTCTGCCAGGCGTTTCATCAGCATATTTAGCAGCACGCCGTACATCGGCAGGAAGAAGATGATGCTGATCAGCACTTTAAAGCAGTAATCGACCAGTGCGATTTCCACCCAGTGCTGCGCCATGAACGGGTCGGTACTGCGCCAGAAGGCGATGAAGAAGAAGGCCAGCGTATCGCTGATATTACCGAACAGCGTCGAGGCCGTTGGCGCAAGCCACCAGTGACGGCTTTGGCGCAGGCGGTTAAAGACGTGAACGTCAAGGATCTGCCCCAGCGCGTAGGCCATAAAGCTGGCGGCGGCGATACGGGCGACAAACAGGTTGAAGTTCGCCAGCGCGCCAAAGCCCTGCCATTCACCCATATAGAAAAGTGATGAAACAGCGTAGGAGACCATCAGCGCGGGGATCATTACTGCGAAAACGATGCGTCGAGCCAGCGGCGCGCCAAAGATGCGCACGGTGAGATCAGTCGCGAGGAAAATAAACGGAAAGCTGAACGCGCCCCAGGTGGTGTGGAAGCCAAAAACAGAAACCGGCAGTTGCACCAGGTAGTTACTGGAGATAATCACCAGCAAATGGAATAGCGATAGCCAAACCAGCGCGTGCTTGCGCTGTACGGATGTAAAGGGAGTCATATTGTACCTTTTTAGAAATTGGGGTGAGGGAACCCAATAAAACTGTTCGTATTCTTATCGTTACCTGCGCGATAAGGGAGCGAATGATACTGCTTCCGCGCGTCATTGCAATGGTTGTTTTTCACGCAATCGTTAACCTGACTTGCGTCACAGAAATCACGGCGTAAACTAAGGCCGATTTTTCTACGGTGAGACCATAATGACCGATCTGTTCGCCAGCCCAAACCATACTTTAGATGCCCTTGGCCTCCGTTGCCCGGAGCCGGTGATGATGGTGCGCAAAACTGTGCGCACGATGCCCGTGGGCGAAACGCTGCTGATTATTGCCGACGACCCGGCAACCACCCGCGATATTCCGGGTTTCTGCACGTTCATGGAACATGAACTGATTGCCAAAGAGACCGACACTCTGCCGTATCGCTACCTGCTGCGTAAAAGCCATTAGTTTTTGTCAGGGCAGATTCTGTGATCTGCCCTGAAATATCGTTATCACATCGTTAAAATCGCGTTTCGAAATTGTTTCTTTTGTGAGTTATCTCACCGCCCACCTCGCACTTCCCGTCTAGTTTTTAAGCGGAAAACTAAAACAACGTTTTATCTCTTACCGCAAAAATACCGCTGGAGCCGACCGATGAAGATGACTGTTAAGCCATTCGTGGCCGCTTTGTGCCTTTCAACCGCCACTCTCCTGTTTACCTCTTACGCCTCGGCGCAAGTGATCAAAGCCGCTGATGTTCACCCAGAAGGCTACCCGAACGTGGTGGCGGTGCAGCACATGGGGGAGAAACTCAAACAGCAAACCGGTGACAAGCTTGAGATTAAAGTCTTTCCCGGCGGCGTGCTGGGCGATGAGAAGCAGATGATCGAGCAGGCGCAGATGGGGGCGATCGACATGATCCGCGTATCGATGGCTCCGGTGGCGGCGATTTTGCCTGATATCGAAGTCTTTACGCTGCCCTACGTTTTTCGCGATGAAGATCATATGCATAAGGTGATCGACGGCGACATCGGCAAGCAGATTGGCGACAAGCTCACTAACAATCCGAAATCGCGTCTGGTCTTCCTTGGCTGGATGGATTCTGGTACGCGTAATCTCATCACCAAAGAGCCGGTGCTGAAGGCGGAAGATCTCAAGGGCATGAAGATCCGCGTGCAGGGCAGCCCGGTTGCGCTGGCGACACTCAAGGATATGGGGGCGAACTCGGTGGCGATGGGCGTGAGTGAGGTATACAGCGGCCTGCAAACGGGCGTGATTGACGGTGCGGAGAACAACCCGCCGACGTTTATCGCCCACAACTACCTGCCCGTCGCCAAAAACTACACCCTGAGCGGCCACTTTATTACCCCGGAAATGCTGCTCTACTCGAAAGTGAAGTGGGACAAACTGAGCGCGGACGATCGGCAAAAAATCATCACCCTGGCCCATGAAGCGCAGCTGGAGCAGCGTGAACTGTGGAAAGCCTACAACGACCAGGCGTTGGCGAAGATGAAAGCGGGCGGCGTGCAGTTCCACGAAATCGACAAAACCTTCTTTGTGCAGGCCACGGAACCGGTGCGTAAAGCGTACGGCGAAAAGCATCAGGAACTGATGAAAGCCATTGCTGATGTCCAGTAGCGGAGGCCCTATGTCAGAGCATTTTTCGCGCGCAATGGATCGGCTTTACATGCTGGCGATGTGGGTTGCCGGGCTGTCACTGCTGCTGATGACGATAGTCATTCCGGTGGGGATTTTTTCTCGCTATGTGCTTAACCGGGGCGAATCCTGGCCGGAGCCGATTGCCATAATCTGCATGGTGACTTTCACCTTTATCGGCGCGGCGGTGGGCTATCGCGCCGGGTCGCATATCGCGGTCAATATGCTCACCGACCGCCTGCCCGCTGCGCTGCAAAAAGCGGCGGCGCGACTGGTGGACTTACTGATGCTGTTGGTGACCGTGCTGATGTTCTGGTACAGCTTCTGGCTCTGTGTCGAACTGTGGGAGCAGCCCGTTGCGGAATTCCCGGTGATGACCTCCGGCGAGAGCTATCTGCCGCTGCCGGTGGGTTCCGCTGTGCTGATTCTGTTTGTGATTGAGCGCCTGCTGTTCGGTTCGCAGGAACACCGCCCGGTGGTGCTCATCGGTAACCACGGTTAATGAGGTGAAAGATGGATGCGTTTATTTTGCTTTTCACCCTCGCCATTCTGTTGGCCGTGGGAATGCCCGTCGCGTTCGCGGTGGGCTTAAGTGCCGTTGCCGGCGCGCTGTGGATTGACCTGCCGCTGGAGGCATTAATGATTCAGATAACCAGCGGGGTGAACAAGTTTACCCTGCTGGCGATCCCGTTCTTCATTCTGGCGGGAGCGATTATGGCCGAGGGTGGCATCGCCCGGCGGTTGGTCAATTTCGCCTATCTGTTTGTGGGCTTTATTCGCGGCGGGCTGTCGCTGGTGAACATTGTCGCCTCGACCTTTTTCGGCGCGATTTCCGGTTCATCGGTGGCGGATACGGCGTCTATCGGCAGCGTGATGATCCCGGAGATGGAAAAGAAAGGCTACCCGCGCGAATACGCGGCGGCGGTGACGGCGAGCGGTTCGGTGCAGGCGATTCTTATCCCGCCCAGCCATAACTCGGTCATTTACTCACTGGCGGCGGGTGGCACGGTTTCTATCGCTTCGCTGTTTATCGCGGGCGTATTGCCTGGGCTGTTGCTGGGGTTGTGCCTGATGATTCTGTGCCTCGGTTTTGCCCACAAACGTGGTTATCCGAAAGGGGAACGTATTCCGTTTAAGCAGGCGCTGAAGATTTTCGTTGATGCGCTGTGGGGGCTGATGACGGTGGTCATTATTCTCGGCGGTATTCTCTCGGGGATTTTTACCGCCACAGAATCGGCGGCGGTCGCCTGCCTGTGGGCGTTTTTCGTGACCATGTTTATCTACCGTGATTACAAGTGGAGCGAGCTGCCGAAGCTGATGTGCCGGACGGTAAAAACCGTCAGTATCGTGATGATTTTGATTGGTTTTGCCGCCGCATTCGGTGCGGTGATGACCTATATGCAGCTTCCGGTGCGTATCACCGGGTTCTTTACGTCGCTGTCAGATAACAAGTACGTCATTTTGATGTATCTGAACATTATGCTGCTGCTGATTGGTACCTTGATGGATATGGCGCCGATTATCCTGATCCTGACGCCGGTGCTGTTACCGGTGACCAATGCGTTGGGCATCGACCCGGTACATTTTGGCATGATCATGATGGTGAATCTGGGGATTGGCCTGATTACCCCGCCGGTGGGCTCGGTGCTGTTTGTTGCCAGCGCGGTGAGTAAGCAGAAGATCGAAAGCGTGGTGAAAGCGATGCTGCCGTTTTACGGCATGCTGTTGGTGGTGCTGGGGCTGGTGACCTACGTTCCGGCGATATCGCTATGGTTGCCGGGGGTATTGGGGATGTGAGTTTGGTGCGCGTTGTTGCCGGATGCGCTTCGCTTATCCGGCCTACAAATGTATTGGCACACCGCTATCTTACCGTAGGCCGGATAAGGCGCAGCCGCCATCCGGCAATGCCATCACCGCAACTTCATCCGCAACAACCGCAGCGCATTCAGCGTCACCAGCACCGTGGCCCCGGTATCCGCCAGCACCGCCAGCCACAACCCGGTAATGCCAAGCAGGGTGGTGACGAGGAAGATGCCTTTCAACCCCAGCGCGATGGCGATGTTCTGCCGCACGTTGGCGTGGGTGGCACGCGCCAGACGCAGCATTTGCGCCAGACCGGTTAAGCGGTTGTGCGTCAGCGCGGCATCGGCGGTTTCCAGCGCCACGTCGCTACCGCTACCCATCGCAATGCCAATGGTAGAGGCTTTCATGGCTGGCGCATCGTTAATACCATCGCCGACCATCGCCAGCGGCGCTTTCGCATTCAACGCCGTCACCTCGGTGACTTTATCCGCCGGCAGCAGCCCGGCGCGGAAATCGAGCCCCAGCTCGCCCGCAATGGCCGCCGCCGCGCGTGGGTTATCGCCGGTCAGAATAATGCCCTGAATACCCAGCGTGTGCAGGGTGTCGATGGCTTCGCGGGCGTCGTCACGTAGCGTATCGCGCAGCGCCAGAATACCCAGTAGTGTCTCTTCGCGTGTCACCAGCACTACCGTATTACCGGCTTTTTCCAGTTCTTCAATCTGCATCTGATGAGCATCTGCCGGGAATTTACCCGCCGCGCAAATCAGAATGCGTTGCCCATTAACGTTCGCTTCGATACCGGAACCTGCCAGCGTGCGCTGGTTGTCGGCTGTGGGTAGCGGTAGCTGGCGCTGCTGCGCTTCACGAACAATGGCCTGCGCCAGCGGGTGCGTTGAGCCTTGCTCCACGGCGGCGGCCAGCGCCAGCATACTGTTTTCGTCAAGTTCCGCGGTAGCGACAACGGATGTCACCTGCGGTTTGCCGACGGTCAGGGTGCCGGTTTTATCAAACGCCACCTGCTGTACGCGGCCCAGCTGTTCCAGCGCCGCGCCGCCCTTAATCAACGCGCCATAGCGTGCAGCGGTTGCCAGGCCAGAGGTAATCGCCGCCGGCGTGGAGATAACCAGCGCGCACGGGCAGCCAATCAGCAGCAGCGTCAGACCTTTGTAGATCCACTCCAGCCACGGTGCGGAAAAGGCCAGCGGCGGCAGCAGCGCAACCAGCAGCGCCACGACCATAATCGCCGGGGTGTAGATGCGGCTGAAACGGTCAATAAAGCGCTCAATCGGCGC
Organism: Pseudocitrobacter corydidari; assembly: GCF_021172065.1. NCBI lineage: Bacteria > Pseudomonadati > Pseudomonadota > Gammaproteobacteria > Enterobacterales > Enterobacteriaceae > Pseudocitrobacter > Pseudocitrobacter corydidari. The sequence goes on from NZ_CP087880.1 coordinate 4,165,705, forward strand.
GCGGCGCTCTTCCGCTTCTTCAATTAAACGCAGAATGCGGTCGATAGCGCTGTCGCCAGGCTGTGAAGTCACGGTGATTTGTACCAGACGATCGACGCTGGTCGCTCCGGCGCTGACGCGCTCGCCCGCACTGTGTTCCACGGGGATAGATTCACCGGTTAAGGCGCTTTCATCAAAGCTGGCAAAGGGAGAAAGCAGCGTGCCGTCGGCAGGTAAGCGCCCGCCAGCCGCTACTTCAATCACATCGCCAGGGCGTAAATCCTGCTGCGCGACGGTTTCACGCTGGTCGCCACGCACGCGCACGGCGGTGTCGGGTTTCAGCGCCATCAGCGCGCTCACGCCCTGACGCGCGCGGGTCGCCGCCCAGCCTTCGAGTCGTTCGCCGATTAAAAACAGCAGCAACACCATCGCCGCTTCCGCCGTCGCGCCAATAAACAGCGCGCCAATCGCCGCGACGCTCATCAGCGTTTCAATGGCAAACCAGCTGCCGCTTTTGATCAGGCGTAACGCCTGACGCGCCACCGGATAGAGGCCGACCAGCGTCGTCGCGATAAACGCGGCGTTCCCGAGAGGGTGATTGAAATGCTCCAGCCCCCAGCTGATCACCATCAGCAGCGTCAGCAGAATAAGGGGGAGATTTTCACGCAGGCGGGAAGGGGCTTGTTCCGTTTTCGGTGCGTTTTCGCCGCGCAGCGTGTACCCGGCGGCGGTGACCGCGCGTTCGACCTGGTCGCGAATATCGTTATCGGCATCGACCAGCAGCTTTTCGGTGGCGAACAGCACTTTGACCTGTTTAACGCCGGGGATCTGGCTTACCGCCGTTTCGACTTTGCGGGCGCAGGCGGCGCAGTCCATGCCATCGACAAGCCAGCTGTAGCGGGCATCCGGCAGATTTTCGGCAACGGTTGATGCGCACTCGCCGTCGCAGCAGCAGTCGTCCGTTTTGGCAGGCGCAAGGGTAAACTTCAGCGAGGAAAACTGCGGCGCTTTAGCGGGCTTCGTCTCTGGAGTCGACATGGTATCCTCCGGTTAATGATCGTTGTTTCATTAAACGCAGCATACACTCTGGAGTCGACTCCAGAGTCAAGAGCCATTTTATAGATAGAGCGCGCGGACGATCAAAAAGTGTCCGGCGAAGTAGCAGGCCGACGAAATGGCGTTATCGGCGCGGAAACGGTAGCGATAATGGCTAACCAGCCAGACGATATTGCCCAGCAACAGCAGTGCCGCACCTACGAAGCCTGAAAGCGCCGGGCTGGTGGGACGCAGGAACCACAGTTCACCCGCCAGCCAGACCATCACCAGCGTCATGGCGATAAAGGTGGCGACCGGGATACGCAGCTCTTCCAGTTTGCTCCATATAACCGCCAGCAGCAGCGCGCCAATGACCAGCAGCACCAGCGGCAGCGGCCAGAAGAAGCTGAGGGTCATCTGGCTGGCAAACCAGATGGTGTACAGCAGATGCGACAGGAAGAATGCGCCGATGGCATAGAGCAGGCGCTGGCGCGGCAGTAGCGTTAGCGCATCGCCAACCAGTGAGGCGCAAAGCCCCGCGACGACCAGATAGCCAACCGCCTCAAACATCGGTGCTTGCCAGGCGAGAAACAGAAGAAGAATAAGGGTAACCGGTTTAAATACCCAGCGCTGCCAGACCGGGCCACGGTAAGATGCATCGACATAAAGCCATGCGGATAAGCAGACAGCAATAAACGACCAAAGCATATTATGTCCCTGTTATCATTAGTGGGGTATTACACGCGTTGTCCTGGTCTTCAGTGTAGTGTTCATGAGCGCCTAATGACAATCGCCTTCCATGCCGTATCGCCCGAATTCCGTAAATTCCTATGAGATGTGATGATGAGTAAGATGCCGTTATTTTTTGTCGTCGTGGTCGCAATTATCGTGATTGCCGCATCGTTTCGTTATGTGCAGCAGCGGCGGGAAAAACAGGAAAACGAGGCTGCACCGCTGATGCAAAAGCGCGTCACGGTCAGTAACAAGCGGGAAAAAGTGCTCAACGATCGTCGCTCGCGCCAACAAACGGAAATCCCGGCGGGCAGTTCAATGCGCTATGACGTGAGCTTTAAGCCGGAGCAGGGCGGGCTGGAGATGCATTTTCGCCTCGACGACGCGCAGTATCATGCGCTGACGGTGGGCGACAAAGGCGTGCTGAGTTATAAAGGTTCGCGGTTTGTGGCGTTTGAGGCGGAGAGTTTGGGGCAGTGATGGTGGTTGTCGGGTGGCGCTACGCTTACCCGACCTACGGTTTGCACGTATTTGTAGGCCGGATAAGCGCAGCGCCATCCGGCAAAAAACCGCACATTACTTCTTCTTCGGGGTGATTTTTTTCTGCCACACCAGCAATTCAAAAACGCCAAACAGGAAGATGCGTACCTTCTCCGCTTTGCTCATCTGCGGGCCATCTTTCGGGATGGTGGACTGCAACAACGCCATTTGCATGCCGTGCATCAGCACCATAAACACCAGCGCGACGTTAACGAAAATATTCAGCGGGCGCGGGAAAGGCTGGAAAAGATTGAGCAGCAAAAACGCCCATACGCACAGCATCAGCAACCGACCCAGATTAATCAGCATCCTTTTCTCCTTGTGCTTCACGATGGTACAGGCGGTATGCCACCTGACCGGCAACCTTCTCACGGTGCAGTTCCCAGCTTACCGGCACCGCTGGCAGGCCATTTTCCACTTCGCTTTCAACATAGATAAGCGCATCGTCCGCCAGCCAGCCGTTGTTCTCCAGCAGGGCGAGCGTTTCAGCGAGCAGCCCTTTACGGAACGGCGGATCGACAAAAACGATATCATGCGGCGTGCCCGGCTGGTTGAGGAATGAGAGCGTATTCGTATTCACGACTTTGCCCTGATTTGCCTTCAGCGTGGCGAGATTTTTCTGTAACTGCTGGGCGACCTGTTTGTCCATCTCCAGCAGCGTTGCGCCTGCCGCATAGCGCGACAGCGCTTCCAGCCCGAGCGCGCCGCTTCCGGCGAAGCAGTCCAGACATTGGGCATCGACCATTGACGGCGCCAGCCAGTTAAACAGGGTTTCACGCACGCGATCGGTGGTGGGACGCAGGCCGGGGCTGTCCGGCACCGGTAATTTTCGGCCACGCCATTGGCCGCCGATAATTCGGATCTGGCCGCTGCCCGCAGAGGTTGGTTTCTTCATTTTATTGCTCAGGTCGCTCTTTTGGCCTGCTATTCTAACGATCTGCTTACTTCGGCGAAACCTTAATCCGCAGGCGGTGATGCGCGCCGCGTTAAGTGGTAGACTAACCGACTAATTTCATCATTATTTTAGCTTTCGCCCCTGTTATGGCGAAACAGCGCCATAAATAAACCGCGAGGAGTTAAGTCGCAAATGGCAAAAGAGAAGAAACGTGGCTTTTTTTCCTGGCTGGGCTTTGGGCAAAAAGAACAGCAGCAGGACGTTGAATCTGAACAAAAAATCGAAGAACAGGCGGCGGTAGAAACGCAGCCTGAGCAGGATGACACGGCGGTTGTCGAGGCACCTGCTGAACACACTCAGCAGGAGAGCGAAGCGTTCGCCGCCGAGGTGGTTGAGGTTACCGAAGAGGTTGCGGAAAGCGAAAAGCCGCAGCCGGTTGAGATTGTTGAACCTGTAATCGTGCCAGAAGCGGTAATTGAGCACGAAGAACTGCCGCTGCCGGAAGAGATTGCGCAAGACATTGCTGAGCCGCAAGTGCAGCCGGAAGAGGTTATCGTTGAAGAGGTGATTGAGCCTGTTCAGGAGGCCGAACCGCGAGTTGAAGAGGTCGCGGTTGTTGAGCCGGTGGTTGAAGAGCCCGTCGTTGAAACATCGGTTGCTGAAGAACCCGCAGTCGTAGAGCCTGTCGCCGAAGAAATTCTCGTCGAAGACGAGCCGGTGATTCGCGATGAAGAACTCGAGGTTCAGGCGCTGGCCGCGGCTGATGCCGCAGAAAACGCTATCGACGACGAAACCGTTGAAGCGCAGCAGGAACAAGAAAAACCGACCAAAGAAGGTTTCTTCGCGCGCCTGAAACGCAGCCTGCTGAAAACAAAAGAAAATCTCGGTTCCGGATTTATCAGCCTGTTCCGTGGCAAGAAAATCGACGATGATCTGTTTGAAGAGCTGGAAGAACAGCTGCTGATTGCCGACGTCGGCGTGGATACCACCCGTAAAATCATCAGCAGCCTGACCGAAAGCGCCAGCCGCAAACAGCTTCGCGATGCCGAAGCCCTGTACGGCCTGCTGAAAGATGAAATGGGCGATATTCTCGCAAAAGTGGATGAACCGCTTAATATTGAAGGCAAAACCCCGTTCGTCATTCTGATGGTTGGCGTCAACGGCGTGGGTAAAACCACCACCATCGGTAAGCTGGCGCGTCAGTTCGAGCAGCAGGGCAAATCGGTGATGCTGGCGGCGGGTGATACCTTCCGTGCGGCGGCGGTGGAGCAGCTCCAGGTGTGGGGCCAGCGTAACAATATTCCGGTGGTCGCGCAGCATACGGGCGCGGACTCCGCATCGGTGATTTTCGATGCTATTCAGGCGGCGAAGGCGCGTAATATCGACGTCCTTATCGCTGATACCGCAGGGCGTTTGCAGAACAAATCGCACCTGATGGAAGAGCTGAAGAAAATCGTCCGCGTCATGAAAAAACTCGACGTTGAAGCGCCGCATGAAGTGATGCTGACGATTGACGCCAGCACTGGTCAGAACGCAATCAGCCAGGCCAAATTGTTCCATGAAGCCGTTGGCCTGACGGGAATTACGCTCACCAAACTGGACGGTACCGCGAAGGGTGGGGTTATCTTCTCTGTGGCTGACCAGTTCGGTATTCCGATTCGCTATATCGGCGTCGGCGAACGTATCGAGGACTTGCGTCCGTTTAAAGCGGGCGATTTTATTGAGGCACTTTTTGCCCGAGAGGACTAACAATGATTCGCTTTGAACACGTCAGCAAAGCCTATCTCGGCGGGAGACAAGCGTTGCAGGGAGTGACCTTCCATATGCAACCAGGCGAGATGGCATTCCTGACCGGCCATTCCGGCGCAGGGAAGAGTACCCTGCTGAAGCTTATCTGTGGGATTGAACGGCCCAGCGCCGGGAAAATCTATTTCAGCGGGCATGATATCAGCCGCCTGAAAAACCGTGAGGTGCCGTTCCTGCGTCGCCAGATCGGTATGATTTTCCAGGATCACCATCTGCTGATGGACCGCACCGTGTTTGATAACGTGGCGATCCCGCTGATTATTGCCGGGGCAAGCTATGATGATATCCGCCGCCGCGTCTCGGCAGCGCTGGATAAAGTCGGGCTGCTCGACAAAGCGAAAAACTTCCCGATTCAACTTTCCGGCGGTGAGCAGCAGCGCGTGGGCATCGCCCGTGCGGTGGTGAACAAGCCTGCCGTACTGCTGGCGGATGAACCAACGGGTAACCTCGATAACGCGTTGTCGGAAGGCATTCTGCGCCTGTTTGAAGAGTTTAACCGCGTTGGCGTAACGGTTCTGATGGCGACGCACGACCTGGGCCTCATCTCCAGCCGCGCTTACCGCATGCTGACGCTGAGCGACGGCCATTTGCATGGAGGCCACACGGGTGAATAAACGCGAAGCAATGAATCAAATCCGCCAGTTTGGCGGCAGGCTGGATCGTATTCGTCAATCGGTGGGGAAAGGCGGCGGTGGACGTAACGCGCCAAAACGCCCGAAAGCCGCACCGAAACCGGCTAACCGCAAAACCAATGTGTTCAACGAGCAGGTGCGTTATGCCTGGCAGGGCGCATTACAGGATCTGAAAAGCAAGCCGTTCGCGACGTTCCTGACGGTGATGGTGATCGCCATCTCCCTGACTCTGCCGAGCGTCTGCTACATGGTCTACAAGAACGTGAACACGGCGGCGTCGCAATATTATCCGTCGCCGCAGATTACGGTCTACCTGCAAAAAACGCTGGATGACGATGCAGCAGCGCGCGTGGTCGCGCAGTTGCAGGCGGAGCAGGGCGTTGAGAAGGTCAACTATCTTTCCCGTGATGAAGCGTTGGGCGAGTTCCGCAACTGGTCCGGCTTCGGCGGGGCGCTGGATATGCTGGAAGAGAACCCGTTGCCTGCGGTGGCGGTGGTGATCCCGAAACTCGATTTCCAGGGCACCGAGTCACTCAACACCCTGCGTGACCGCGTAGCGCAGGTAGATGGCGTGGACGAAGTGCGTATGGATGATAGCTGGTTTGCGCGTCTGGCGTCGCTGACCGGGCTGGTGGGCCGCGTATCCGCCATGATCGGCGTGCTGATGGTGGCGGCGGTATTCCTCGTCATCGGTAACAGCGTGCGTCTGAGCATCTTTGCCCGTCGCGATACCATCAACGTACAGAAACTGATTGGCGCAACGGATGGTTTCATTCTGCGTCCGTTCCTCTACGGTGGCGCGCTGCTCGGTTTTTCCGGCGCATTTCTTTCACTGATTCTGTCAGAAATTTTGGTGATGCGGCTCTCTTCTGCGGTGACAGAAGTGGCGCGCGTTTTCGGAACTCAGTTTGAACTCAGTGGCTTATCGTTTGATGAGTGCCTGTTACTGCTGCTGGTGTGCTCGATGATCGGCTGGATTGCGGCATGGCTTGCCACCGCACAACATTTACGTCGATTTACTCCCGAGTAATAAAGTTCTGTTATACTCTTCCCCTGCTACGAGTTCCCGTTAGCAGGGGATACGTTCCACTCTTACCTTTCCCCTGCCCTCGCTTATCGAGTGTCACATTTTGTGCGTAATCTATTCACAGTGTTGCATTGAACTTGTGGATAAAATCACTGTCTGATAAAAGAGTGAATGATAATCTCGTTGCTCAAAAGCTCTGGCACGGTTGTTGCTCAACGGCCAGACGATATTGATTGAGAGGATTGAATGACCAAAGAAATGCAAAATTTAGCTTTAGCCCCTGTTGGTAACCTGGAGTCTTACATCCGGGCTGCGAACGCATGGCCGATGTTGACGGCTGATGAAGAGCGGGCGCTCGCTGAAAAGCTGCATTACCAGGGCGATCTGGAAGCAGCTAAAACGCTGATCCTGTCTCACCTGCGCTTTGTTGTTCATATCGCTCGTAACTACTCGGGCTATGGCCTGCCGCAGGCGGACTTAATTCAGGAAGGTAACATCGGCCTGATGAAAGCCGTTCGTCGCTTCAACCCTGAAGTCGGCGTGCGTCTGGTCTCTTTCGCCGTACACTGGATCAAAGCGGAAATTCACGAATACGTACTGCGTAACTGGCGTATCGTGAAAGTCGCGACGACCAAAGCACAGCGTAAGCTGTTCTTTAACCTGCGTAAAACCAAGCAGCGTCTGGGCTGGTTCAACCAGGATGAAGTCGAGATGGTCGCGCGCGAACTGGGCGTATCCAGCAAAGATGTCCGTGAAATGGAATCCCGTATGGCGGCACAGGACATGACCTTTGACATGTCTTCCGACGACGAGTCCGACAGCCAGCCAATGGCGCCGGTGCTTTACCTTCAGGATAAAACGTCTAACTTTGCCGATGGCATCGAAGACGATAACTGGGAAGAGCAGGCGGCCAACAAGCTGACTGACGCGATGATGGGTCTGGACGAACGTAGCCAGGACATTATCCGCGCCCGCTGGCTGGACGAAGACAACAAGTCGACGTTGCAGGAACTGGCCGATCGTTACGGCGTTTCCGCTGAACGTGTACGTCAGCTGGAAAAGAACGCGATGAAAAAACTGCGCGCCGCGATTGAAGCGTAACCGCGCAACGCGTTAAGCAGTACCCGATAACCCCTGGATGCGAGTCCGGGGGTTTTTGTTTTTTATCGTGCACATTCTCAGGTAGGCCGGATAAGCGAAGCGCCATCCGGCAATCGCTATCGGCACCGAGAATGTCATAAATTTGTTACATCCCTTCCAAATTTCTCGTTTCAAAATCCGAAAAATGGGGTATGTTTTTAGCAGACTATGCTGCTATGGCACCGCATGCATCGGTTATTACTAATATCATATGCTTATCTTATAGATAAAAGCAGAATAACGTGTCACACAACAACATCACAACAAATACAATCACCATAACAATGGGGAACCTCAGGATGAACATGAAGGGTAAAGCGTTACTGGCAGGATGTATTGCGCTGGCGTTCAGTAACATGGCTTTCGCTGAGAACATTAAAGTCGCGGTCGTGGGCGCGATGTCTGGCCCGGTTGCGCAGTATGGCGACCAGGAGTTTACCGGTGCTGAGCAGGCGGTTGCGGATATCAACGCCAAAGGCGGCATCAAGGGCAATAAGCTGCAAATCGTAAAATATGATGATGCCTGTGACCCGAAACAGGCGGTCGCGGTAGCGAACAAAGTGGTTAACGATGGCATCAAATATGTTATCGGCCACCTTTGCTCATCCTCCACTCAGCCCGCTTCTGATATCTATGAAGATGAAGGCATTCTGATGATCACCCCGGCGGCGACCGCTCCGGAACTGACCTCACGCGGTTATCACCTGCTGCTGCGTACCACCGGCCTGGACTCTGACCAGGGCCCAACCGCGGCGAAATATATTCTCGATAAAGTGAAGCCGCAGCGTATCGCTATCGTGCACGATAAGCAGCAGTACGGTGAAGGCCTGGCGCGTGCCGTTCAGGACAACCTGAAGAAAGGCAACGCCAACGTGGTCTTCTTTGACGGTATTACCGCAGGCGAGAAAGACTTCTCGACCCTGGTCGCGCGTCTGAAGAAAGAGAACATCGATTTCGTCTACTTCGGCGGCTATCACCCGGAGATGGGGCAGATCCTGCGTCAGTCTCGCGCGGCTGGCCTGAAAACTCAGTTTATGGGGCCAGAAGGCGTGGCGAACGTTTCGCTGTCTAACATCGCGGGCGACTCTGCGGAAGGTCTGTTAGTGACCAAGCCGAAGAACTATGATCAGGTTCCGGCGAACAAACCGATTGTGGATGCGATTAAAGCGAAGAAACAGGACCCGAGCGGCGCGTTCGTGTGGACCACCTATGCTGCGCTGCAATCACTGCAGGCGGGCCTGAATCAGTCTGAAGACCCGGCGGAAATCGCAAAATACCTGAAAGCGAACTCCGTAGAAACCGTGATGGGGCCGCTGTCATGGGATGAGAAGGGCGACCTGAAAGGCTTCGAGTTCGGCGTGTTTGACTGGCATGCGAACGGCACGGCGACTGACGCCAAATAAGGCTATTCCTTGAATAATAGGCCTCGGTTTAGGACCGGGGCTTTTTTTTGCCTGTTTTTAATACAACTATTGCCAACATTGTTAACTGGCGTATAGTTGTTGTACGGTAATTTTCCGTACAAAATGAAGTTGAAAATTAAGAGGCTGTTATGCCAGCACTAAAAAAACAGCGGATCGATCTCCGGCTGAGTGATGATGATAAAAGCATGATTGAGGAGGCTGCGGCGATCACTAATCAGTCCGTGACGCAGTTCATGCTGAACAGCGCCTCGGAAAGGGCGGCGGCTGTCATCGAAGAGCATCGACGCATCGTCTTAAATGAGGACTCCTGGAAACGCGTGATGGATGCGCTTGATACACCTCCGGAGCCGAACGAAAAACTGAAACGCGCAGCGAGACGTCTTTTAGACATGGAGTAGAGCGTGCAAGACTTGATTATTGAGATTCTCCAGGATGACGTGGAGTATGACTGGCGTCAGTTTGATTGCGGCGAAGCGTCGTTGAATCTCTTTTTGAAAGAGCATCTGCGCCGCCAGCATGATGGCAAAGTCTTGCGGGGTTATGTGCTCAGAAACAGGAATGTAGTGTTAGGGTATTACACCTTGTCCGGGAGCTGTTTTGAGCGGCTGGCGCTGCCTTCGAAATCAGGGCAGAAGAAAATTCCTTATCAGAACATCCCAAGTGTTACGTTAGGCAGGCTGGCTGTGGATAAATCGCTTCAGGGAGAAGGGTGGGGTTCGCTGCTGGTGACACATGCCATGAAAGTGGTGTATCAGGCCTCGCAGGCCGTGGGAATTTATGGCCTGTTTGTCGAAGCGCTGAATGATAAAGCCCATGCTTTTTATCTTTCGCTGGGCTTTATCCCGCTGGTTCGGGAGAATCGTCGGGCGCTGTTTTATCCTACCCAATCAATCGAGAGACTGTTTACCGCTTCTCCCACCCATCCGCCTGCGCCGTAAAGCCCAGCGCCTGCATAAACGCCGCCATTACGCCGCGGTCTTCCACGCCGATATCCGCCATCCACCAGCTGGATGCCTGCGCGTTATCCGCCAGCGTTTCTTCCAGCAGATATTGCCCCACGCCACGACGGCGGGTGATTTCGCGCACGCGCAGTGAGTCGAGCGTTGCCTGAGTGCCTTCGAGCGTGACGCGCACGGCGCCGAGCAGGCGCTCGTTAAAACGAGCCGCATAAATACGGTGGTTGTCATCAAGGGCGAGCGTGTCGATGTCGTACTCCGGCCATATTTTTGCCAGATCGAGACGATCCTGTTCGCTGAAGTGCTGTAAGCGGATGATGGTCAGTTTCATTCGAAAAAATCCTGCCAAAACGGGTAACTGAGTGTACCTAATTTTCCTTTCAGGGCGATTCTGTTTTTCATCCATTCATTAGTTGATTAGTTTTTTTAGCCGGATAAAGGCAGTCTTATTCAATATGGATTGAAAAATAAGCAGTGTTTTACCCTGAAAAGTAGTGATTTATTCCGCCTTATGTACCGTTATTTTATGCTGAATTCTGGACTTTTTTTGTTTATCTCGGCAGAAATACAGAATATTATCTCTGCTTAATAGACTGAAAAATAGAGATTTTAGTCTGGTTATAGCCAAAAAACTGCGCTAAACCATTAAAGAGACTGGTAAAAATAGCGTTGTTTAAAAAAAGAACAAAGTGCGTTTTAACCATAAAACTACAAAATAAATAAATCACGTCACGAGTGGGGATCCATAAAAATGAGACCGAATGCGAAAACAGCGATCGCAGGGTTGATCGCACTGGCAATGTCGCATGTTGCGATGGCAGAGGATATTAAAGTCGCCGTAGTCGGCGCGATGTCTGGCCCGGTCGCCCAGTGGGGCGACATGGAGTTCAACGGCGCGCGGCAGGCGATTAAAGACATCAACGCCAAAGGCGGCATTAAAGGCAACAAACTGGTTGGCGTGGAGTATGACGACGCGTGCGACCCGAAACAGGCCGTTGCCGTGGCCAACAAAATCGTCAACGACGGCATTCAGTACGTTATCGGTCACCTCTGCTCCTCCTCCACGCAGCCGGCTTCCGACATCTATGAAGATGAAGGCATTCTGATGATCACGCCGGGCGCAACTAACCCGGAACTGACGCAGCGTGGCTATCAGCACATCATGCGTACCGCCGGTCTCGACTCCTCTCAGGGCCCGACCGCCGCGAAATATATTCTGGAGAAGGTGAAACCGCAGCGTATTGCCATCATCCACGACAAACAGCAGTACGGTGAAGGCCTGGCGCGTTCCGTACAGGACGGCCTGAAAGCGGGTAAAGCCAATATTGTCTTCTTTGACGGTATTACTGCGGGTGAGAAAGATTTCTCGGCGCTGATCGCACGCCTGAAAAAAGAGAATATCGATTTCGTTTACTTCGGCGGCTACTACCCGGAAATGGGCCAGATGCTGCGCCAGGCGCGTTCCGTCGGCCTGAAAACCCTGTTTATGGGCCCGGAAGGCGTGGGTAACGCATCACTCTCTAACATCGCGGGCGATGCCGGGGAAGGGATGCTGGTAACGATGCCGAAACGCTATGACCAGGAACCGGCCAACAAAGCGATTGTGGATGCCCTGAAGGCGCAGAAGAAAGATCCGAGCGGCCCGTACGTGTGGATCACCTACGCGGCGGTGCAGTCTCTGGCAACCGCGATGGAGCGTACCGGCAGCGATGAGCCGCTGGCGCTGGTCAAAGATTTGAAAGCAAACGGTGCGAACACCGTGATTGGGCCGCTGAAATGGGATGAAAAAGGCGATCTGAAGGGATTTGAGTTTGGTGTCTTCCAGTGGCACGCCGACGGCTCATCAACCCCGGCGAAGTAACTGTCATCCCACCCTCCGGGCGCAACACCCGGAGGGGTTGAAAAAGGTCATTCTATGTCAGAGCAGTTTCTCTATTTCATGCAGCAGATGTTTAACGGCGTTACGCTGGGAAGCACCTATGCATTGATCGCCATCGGTTACACCATGGTTTACGGCATTATCGGCATGATTAACTTCGCCCACGGCGAGGTGTATATGATCGGTAGCTATGTCTCCTTTATGATCATCGCCGCCCTGATGATGATGGGTATTGATACCAGCTGGCTGCTGGTTGCCGCCGGGTTTATTGGCGCGATTATTATCGCCAGCGCCTACGGCTGGAGTATTGAACGCGTCGCGTATCGCCCGGTGCGTAACTCCAAGCGCCTGATCGCGCTGATCTCCGCCATCGGGATGTCCATCTTCCTGCAAAACTACGTCAGCCTGACGGAAGGTTCGCGCGACGTCGCGCTGCCGAGTCTGTTTAACGGTCAGTGGACGATTGGCAGCAGCGAAAACTTCTCGGCCAGCATCACCACCATGCAGTTGGTTATCTGGATTGTGACCTTTATTTCCATGCTGGCGCTGACGCTGTTTATCCGCTATTCCCGCATGGGCCGTGCCTGCCGCGCCTGTTCGGAAGACCTGAAAATGGCGAGCCTGCTGGGTATCAACACGGACCGCGTGATTGCACTCACCTTCGTAATTGGTGCGGCAATGGCGGCGGTAGCGGGTGTGCTGCTCGGCCAGTTCTACGGCGTGATTAACCCGTATATCGGCTTTATGGCCGGTATGAAAGCCTTTACCGCGGCGGTACTGGGGGGTATCGGCAGTATTCCTGGCGCGATGATTGGCGGCCTGATCCTCGGTATCGCCGAGGCGCTCTCTTCTGCTTATTTGAGTACGGAATACAAAGACGTGGTGTCGTTCGCCCTGCTGATTCTGGTGCTGCTGGTGATGCCGACCGGTATTCTGGGTCGCCCGGAGGTAGAGAAAGTATGAAACCGATGCATTTTGCAATGGCGCTGCTCTCTGCCGTCATGTTCTTTATTCTGGCGGGCGTCTTTATGGGCGTTCAGTTACAACTGGATGGCACCAAACTGGTGGTGGGCTCGGCGGCGGATATTCGCTGGCAGTGGGTTTACATCGGTACGGCGGTGGTCTTCTTCTTCCAGTTGCTGCGTCCTGTTTTCCAGAACACCCTGAAAAACGTCTCCGGGCCGAAGTTTGTTCTGCCGGCGATTGACGGCTCCACCGTTAAACAGAAACTGTTCCTCGTGGCGCTGCTGGTGATTGCCGTGGCGTGGCCGTTTATGGTTTCGCGCGGTACGGTCGATATCGCCACCCTGACCATGATTTATATCATTCTCGGCCTCGGGCTGAACGTGGTGGTTGGCCTCTCTGGCCTGCTGGTGCTGGGCTATGGCGGCTTTTATGCTATCGGCGCGTATACCTTTGCGCTGTTGAACCACTATTACGGGCTTGGTTTCTGGACCTGTTTACCGTTGGCGGGGCTGGTTTCGGCGGCGGCGGGCTTCCTGCTTGGCTTCCCGGTGCTGCGTTTGCGCGGTGATTATCTGGCGATTGTCACCTTAGGCTTTGGGGAAATCGTTCGCATTCTGCTGCTCAATAATACCGAAGTGACCGGTGGCCCGAACGGGATCAGCCAGATCCCTAAACCGACCTTCTTCGGTCTGGAGTTCAGCCGTTCCGCGCGTGAAGGCGGCTGGGATACCTTCAGCAACTTCTTTGGCGTAAAGTACGACCCGTCCGACCGCGTGATCTGGCTCTATCTGGTGGCGCTGCTGCTGGTGGTGTTCTCGCTGTTCGTGATTAACCGCCTGCTGCGTATGCCGCTGGGCCGTGCGTGGGAAGCGCTGCGTGAAGATGAAATCGCCTGCCGCTCGCTGGGCCTGAGCCCGACGCGCATCAAGCTGACCGCCTTTACCATCAGCGCCGCGTTTGCCGGTTTTGCCGGTACGCTGTTTGCCGCACGCCAGGGCTTTGTCAGCCCGGAATCGTTCACCTTCGCCGAATCCGCTTTCGTGCTGGCGATTGTGGTTCTGGGCGGAATGGGCTCGCAGTTTGCGGTTATTCTCGCGGCGATTCTGCTGGTGGTCTCGCGTGAACTGATGCGCGACTTTAATGAATACAGCATGTTAATGCTGGGTGGTTTGATGGTGCTGATGATGATCTGGCGTCCGCAGGGCTTGCTGCCGATGACCCGTGTGCAGATGAAGTTGAAAAACGGGAAAGCGAAAGGAGAGCAGGCATGAGTCAGCCATTATTATCCGTTAGCGGCCTGATGATGCGTTTTGGCGGCCTGCTGGCGGTCAACAACGTCAATCTGGAGCTGCATCCGCAGGAGATTGTCTCCCTGATTGGCCCGAACGGCGCGGGGAAAACTACGGTCTTTAACTGTCTGACCGGCTTCTACAAACCGACGGGCGGCACCATCATGCTGCGCGACCAGCATCTGGAAGGGCTTCCGGGCCAGCAAATCGCCCGTATGGGCGTGGTGCGTACCTTCCAACACGTGCGCCTGTTCCGCGAAATGACGGTGATTGAAAACCTGCTGGTGGCACAGCATCAGCAGCTGAAAACCGGCGTTTTCTCCGGCCTGCTGAAAACTCCGTCATTCCGCCGTGCTCAGAGCGAAGCGCTCGATCGCGCCGCGACCTGGCTTGAGCGTATTGGCCTGCTGGAACACGCCAACCGTCAGGCGAGCAACCTGGCCTACGGTGACCAGCGTCGTCTGGAGATCGCCCGCTGCATGGTCACGCAGCCGGAAATTCTGATGCTCGATGAACCCGCTGCGGGCCTCAACCCGAAAGAGACCAAAGAGCTGGACGAACTGATTGCCGAACTGCGTAACGCGCACAACACCACCATTCTGCTGATTGAGCATGACATGAAGCTGGTGATGGGTATTTCGGACCGCATCTACGTGGTGAACCAGGGCACGCCGCTGGCGAACGGTACGCCGGAGCAAATTCGTAATAACCCGGACGTCATTCGTGCGTATTTAGGTGAGGCATAAAATGGAAAAAGTCATGTTGTCTTTTGACAAGGTCAATGCCCACTACGGCAAGATTCAGGCGCTGCATGAGGTGAGTCTGCATATCAATCAGGGCGAAATCGTCACCCTGATTGGTGCCAACGGCGCGGGGAAAACCACGCTGCTGGGCACGCTGTGCGGCGACCCGCGCGCCACCAGCGGGCGCATCGTCTTTGATGATAAAGACATTACCGACTGGCAAACCGCGAAAATTATGCGCGAAGCGGTAGCGATTGTCCCGGAAGGGCGTCGCGTCTTCTCGCGCATGACGGTGGAAGAGAACCTGGCGATGGGCGGCTTCTTTGCCGAACGCGACCAGTTCCAGGAGCGTATTAAGTGGGTATACGAACTCTTCCCGCGTCTGCACGAGCGCCGAATTCAGCGTGCGGGTACGATGTCCGGCGGTGAACAGCAGATGCTGGCGATTGGTCGCGCGCTGATGAGCAACCCGCGCCTGTTGCTGCTGGATGAGCCTTCGCTTGGCCTGGCGCCAATCATTATTCAGCAGATTTTCGACACAATCGAACAACTGCGCGAGCAGGGGATGACCATCTTCCTCGTCGAGCAGAACGCCAACCAGGCACTGAAACTCGCTGACCGCGGCTACGTGCTCGAAAACGGCCATGTGGTGCTCGAAGATACCGGCGATGCCCTGCTGGCGAACGAAGCGGTAAGAAGCGCGTATTTGGGCGGTTAACGCACATGCCCGGTGGCGCTGCGCTTACCGGGCCTACAATATCAATACTCATCAGGCCGGGTAAGGCGTCGTCGCCACCCGGCTTTATTGTGCCTGAATCGTACCTATACGTGCCCCACCTCCCATTTTCCTGTCACCGCAGCGTCATCGTCTTGCCATCCCTCTGACGCCTGACTATCTTTTTTTTGTAATAAAAACGTTATTTTTCTGTAATTCGAGCATGTCATGTTACCCCCGCGAGCATAAAACGCGTGAAATCGCGCATTCGAAACAACAAGAGAGATAATCAATGAAACTGTTACGACATACAGCCTCAGGATTGGCGCTCAGTCTGGTATTTGTTGGCCAGGCGCTGGCAGTGACTAACATTCCGTTCTGGCATTCGATGGAAGGGGAGTTGGGTAAAGAAGTTGATTCTCTGGCGCAGCGTTTCAATGCCGCCAACCCGGATTACAAAATTGTGCCTATCTACAAGGGCAACTACGAACAGAACCTGAGCGCGGGTATCGCCGCGTTCCGTACCGGGAATGCGCCGGCGATTTTGCAGGTGTATGAAGTGGGCACCGCCACAATGATGGCGTCGAAAGCCATCAAGCCGGTGTATGAGGTGTTTAAAGACGCCGGGATTAACTTTGATGAGTCGCAGTTTGTGCCGACGATTTCCGGTTATTACTCCGATGCGAAAACCGGGCATCTCCTTTCTCAGCCATTTAACAGCTCCACGCCTGTTCTCTACTACAACAAAGACGCCTTCAAAAAAGCGGGCCTGGACCCGGAGCAGCCGCCGAAAACCTGGCAGGACTTAGCGGCCTATACCGAAAAACTGAAAGCGGCGGGAATGAAGTGCGGCTACGCCAGCGGCTGGCAGGGGTGGATCCAACTGGAAAACTTCAGCGCCTGGAACGGCCTGCCGTTTGCCAGCAAAAACAATGGTTTTGACGGCACGGATGCGGTGCTGGAATTCAACAAACCGGAGCAGGTGAAACATATCGCGCTGTTGCAGGAGATGAACAAGAAGGGCGATTTCAGCTACGTGGGCCGTAAAGACGAATCGACCGAGAAGTTCTATAACGGCGATTGCGCGATGACCACCGCGTCGTCGGGTTCCCTGGCGAACATCCGTCAGTACGCCAAATTCAACTACGGCGTGGGCATGATGCCGTACGATGCCGACGCCAAAGGCGCGCCGCAAAACGCCATTATTGGCGGGGCAAGTCTGTGGGTGATGCAGGGTAAAGACAAAGAAACCTACACCGGGGTGGCGAAGTTCCTCGAATTCCTGGCGAAGCCGGAAAACGCCGCCGAATGGCATCAGAAAACCGGTTATCTGCCGATCACTACCGCTGCCTATGACCTGACCCGCGAGCAGGGCTACTACGACAAGAACCCGGGTGCAGACACCGCCACGCGTCAGATGCTGAACAAGCCGCCGCTGCCGTTCACCAAAGGGCTGCGTCTGGGCAACATGCCGCAGATCCGCGTCATTGTCGATGAAGAACTGGAAAGCGTGTGGACCGGTAAGAAAACGCCTCAGCAGGCGCTGGATTCTGCCGTCGAGCGCGGGAACCAGTTGCTGCGTCGTTTTGAGAAATCGACGAAGTCTTAATGTGAAATGCCGGGTGGCGGCTGCGCCTTACCCGGCCTACACGTCTCCGTAGGCCGGATAAGCGAAGCGCATCCGGCGCAGTTCAGGAACTAACCTCAATGTCATCTTCCCGTCCGGTGTTCCGCTCGCGCTGGCTGCCCTATTTGCTGGTTGCCCCGCAGTTGGTTATCACCGTTATTTTCTTTATCTGGCCTGCGGGCGAAGCGCTGTGGTACTCGCTGCAAAGCGTCGATCCGTTTGGTTTTTCCAGCCAGTTTGTCGGCCTGGATAACTTCGTCACCCTGTTCCAGGACAGCTACTATCTCGACGCTTTCTGGACGACGATCAAATTCAGCACCATGGTGACCGTCAGCGGTCTGGTGATCTCGCTTGTCTTCGCCGCGCTGGTGGAGTACATCGTGCGCGGCAGTCGGTTGTACCAGACGCTGATGCTGCTGCCTTACGCCGTCGCGCCTGCCGTCGCGGCGGTGCTGTGGATTTTCCTCTTCAACCCGGGGCGCGGGTTGATCACCCATTTCCTCGCCGAATTCGGCTACGACTGGAACCACGCGCAAAACAGCGGCCAGGCGATGTTCCTCGTGGTGTTCGCCTCGGTCTGGAAGCAAATCAGCTACAACTTCCTGTTCTTCTACGCTGCGCTGCAATCCATTCCGCGTTCGCTGATTGAGGCGGCAGCGATTGATGGCGCGGGCCCGATTCGCCGTTTCTTCAGGCTCGCTCTGCCGCTGATTGCACCGGTGAGCTTCTTCCTGCTGGTGGTGAACCTGGTCTACGCCTTCTTCGACACCTTCCCGGTTATCGATGCCGCGACGGCGGGCGGACCGGTGCAGGCGACCACCACGCTGATTTATAAAATTTACCGCGAAGGTTTTACCGGGCTGGATCTCTCAGCCTCTGCCGCGCAGTCGGTGGTGCTGATGTTCCTCGTCATCGTGCTGACGGTGGTGCAGTTCCGCTATGTGGAAAGTAAGGTGCGTTACCAATGATTGAGAACCGTCCGGGGCTGACGATATTCAGCCATACCATGTTGATTCTGGGGATTGCGGTGATCCTCTTCCCGCTGTACGTCGCCTTTGTGGCGGCGACGCTGGATGATCAGGCGGTCTTCGCGACGCCGATGACGCTGCTGCCGGGGACGCATTTGCTGGAAAATATGCACCACATCTGGGTAAACGGTGTTGGCGTGAACAGCGCACCGTTCTGGCGAATGATGCTTAACAGTTTTGTGATGGCGTTCAGCATTACGGTGGGCAAAATCACCGTCTCGATGCTCTCTGCCTTTGCCATCGTCTGGTTCCGCTTTCCGCTGCGTAACCTCTTCTTCTGGATGATTTTTATTACGCTGATGCTGCCGGTTGAAGTGCGTATCTTCCCGACGGTAGAGGTCATTGCCAACCTGAAGATGCTGGATAGCTACGCCGGGCTGACGCTGCCGTTAATGGCGTCGGCAACCGCGACGTTCCTGTTCCGTCAATTCTTTATGACTCTGCCGGATGAACTGGTGGAAGCCGCGCGTATTGATGGCGCCTCGCCGATGCGTTTCTTCCGCGACATCGTCTTCCCGCTGTCAAAAACCAATCTGGCGGCGCTTTTCGTGATCACCTTTATCTACGGCTGGAACCAGTATCTGTGGCCGCTGCTGATCATCACCGATGTGGATCTCGGCACCACCGTTGCGGGGATCAAAGGCATGATCGCCACCGGCGAAGGCACAACCCAATGGAACCAGGTGATGGCAGCGATGTTGTTAACGCTTATCCCACCCGTGGTGATTGTTTTAGTGATGCAGCGTGCCTTTGTACGCGGTTTAGTGGACAGTGAGAAATAAGATGGCAGGACTGAAATTACAGGCAATAACCAAAAGCTGGGATGGTAAAACCCAGGTCATTAAACCGCTGACGCTGGACGTGGCCGATGGGGAATTTATCGTGATGGTTGGGCCGTCCGGCTGCGGGAAATCCACGCTGCTGCGTATGGTCGCCGGGCTTGAACGCGCGACCAGCGGCGATATCTGGATTGACGGCAAGCGCGTGACCGAAATGGAACCGAAAGATCGCGGTATCGCGATGGTGTTCCAGAACTACGCCCTCTACCCGCATATGAGCGTGGAGGAGAACATGGCGTGGGGGCTGAAAATACGCGGCATGGGTAAACAGCAGATTGCCGAGCGAGTGAAAGAAGCGGCGCGTATTCTGGAGCTGGACGGCTTGCTTAAGCGTCGCCCGCGCGAGCTTTCTGGCGGTCAGCGTCAGCGCGTGGCGATGGGACGCGCAATTGTGCGCGACCCGGCGGTGTTCCTGTTCGATGAACCGCTCTCGAACCTGGATGCCAAGCTGCGCGTGCAGATGCGCCTTGAACTGCAACAACTGCATCGTCGTCTGAAAACCACCTCGCTGTACGTGACCCACGATCAGGTTGAGGCGATGACGCTCGCCCAGCGCGTGATGGTGATGAACGGCGGCATCGCCGAACAGATTGGTACGCCGGTAGAAGTGTACGAAAAGCCCGCCAGCCTGTTTGTGGCGAGTTTTATCGGCAGCCCGGCGATGAACCTGCTGGCCGGGCGCATCAACAATGAAGGCACGCACTTTGAACTGGAAGAGGGTCTGTCGATTCCGTTGAAGGGTGACGCTCGTCAGCACGCCGGGCGTAAAATGACCCTCGGTATCCGCCCGGAGCATATTGCGTTAAGCTCGCAGGCGGAAGGCGGTATTCCGCTGGTGATGGACACTCTGGAGATGCTGGGCGCGGATAACCTTGCTCATGGCCGCTGGGGCGCACAAAAGCTGGTGGTGCGTCTGTCTCATCAGGAACGCCCGACGGCGGGCAGCACGCTGTGGCTGCATCTGCCGGACAATCATCTGCATCTTTTTGATGGCGAAACAGGACAAAGAATATGAGTAACTGGCCTTATCCCCATGTTGCGGCCCATCGTGGCGGCGGCAGACTGGCTCCGGAAAACACGCTGGCGGCTATTGATGTGGGGGCGCGATACGGTCACACCATGATTGAGTTCGACGTGAAGCTGTCGAAAGACGGCGAAATTTTCCTGTTGCACGACGATAACCTTGAGCGCACCAGCAATGGCTGGGGCGTGGCGGGCGAACTGAACTGGCACGATTTACTGCGCGTGGACGCGGGTAGCTGGTTTAGCGGTGAATTCAAAGGTGAACCGCTGCCGCTGCTCTCGCAGGTGGCGGAACGTTGCCGCGAATACGGGATGATGGCGAACATCGAAATCAAACCGACCACTGGAACCGGGCCGCTCACCGGGAAAGCGGTGGCGCTGGCGGCGCGTGAACTGTGGGCAGGCATGACGCCGCCGCTGCTCTCGTCGTTTGAAATTGATGCGCTGGAAGCGGCACAGCAGGCCGCGCCGGAATTGCCGCGTGGTTTATTGCTGGATGAATGGCGTGATGACTGGCGTGAACTGACCACGCGGCTGGGCTGCGTGTCGATTCACCTCAACCACAAACTGCTGGATGAAGCGCGGGTAGATGCCCTGCGCGAGGCGGGCCTGAAGATTCTGGTGTACACGGTGAACAGGCCCCAGCGCGCATCACAACTGCTGCGCTGGGGCGTGAACTGCATCTGTACCGATGCCATTGATATCATCGGCCCGAACTTCCAGCCTTAAGGCAGGTTGGTTTTCACCGGCAGATTAGGATTGCTATTCAGCATGTCGCCATTCTGCCGCTGCGGCAACATATGCTGCTGATTATTCAGCAGCGAATCGCTATTCCCTGATGCCCCGCTCTGGTTCAGCATCCCGCCGTTAGTATTGGGGAGCATTTGCTGACCTGCGGGGTTTCGCTCCCCCGGCTGGGCCTGCTGTATCCGCTGCCTGTCGTTATTCATCTGCGTCTGAAGCTGTTGCTGCTGAACGCGCGTTTGTGTCTGCAACTGTTGATTCAGCATCCCTTTCTGCTGCACCTGCTGCGATTTCATCTGGGTTTGTAACCGCTGCTGGCTCGGGATTTTGTAATCCGGCAGATTGGGATTATTGGTGGTATTGAGTGGCTGTGCTAAAGCGGCAAACGGAAGCATTGCCGCCATAATCAATAATCGTTTCATTGTCTCTCCTCCCTTCTGAGGGATCGCTTAAGTTTACCTCGTTTTCGCCATAACGATGATTATTTAGGAGTTTTGAACCAGGCTTAAACAGGAACTGTGACCCCAATTCTGGAGAACAACGATGATGAAACAGACGTTTGCGCGTTGGCTGGCGATTGCCGCGCTGACCGCCGGAGGGAGTTTTGCCGTGGCGGCAGCAACGACCGAGCCTGCTGCACCACCGGTATCTTATGGCGTAGAGGAAGATGTTTTTCACCCGGTGCGCGCGCATCAGGGGATGGTGGCGTCGGTGGACGCGCTCGCCACACAGGTTGGAGTGCAAATCCTCAAAGAGGGCGGTAATGCCGTCGATGCGGCGGTGGCGGTGGGTTACGCGCTGGCAGTCACGCATCCGCAAGCCGGTAACCTGGGCGGCGGCGGATTTATGCTGCTGCGCACCAAAGACGGGAAAACGACGGCTATCGACTTCCGCGAAATGGCCCCCGCACAGGCCACGCGCGATATGTTTCTTGATGATCACGGTAATCCTGACAGCAAAAAATCCCTGACCTCACATCTGGCCTCCGGTACGCCGGGCACGGTAGCGGGTTTCTCACTGGCGCTGGAAAAATATGGCACGCTGCCGCTTAACAAAGTGGTGCAGCCCGCGTTTAAACTGGCGCGCGATGGCTTTGTGGTGAAGGATGCGCTGGCTGACGATCTCAAAACCTACGGCAGTGAAGTCATTCCCAACCATGAAAACAGCAAAGCGATTTTCTGGAAAGACGGCGAGCCGCTGAAAAAGGGTGACAAGCTGGTGCAAAAAGATCTGGCGAAAAGCCTGGAGCTGATTGCCGAAAACGGCCCGGATGCGTTTTATAAAGGCGCCATCGCCGATCAGATTGCCGACGAGATGCACAAGCACGGCGGGCTGATCACCAAAGCGGACCTCGCCGAATACAAAGCGGTCGAGCGCACGCCAATCAGCGGCGATTATCGCGGTTATCAGGTCTTCTCGATGCCGCCGCCGTCCTCCGGCGGGATCCACATCGTGCAAATCCTCAATATTCTCGAAAATTTCGACATGCATAAATATGGCTTTGGCAGTGCCGACGCCATGCAGGTCATGGCGGAAGCCGAGAAGCATGCCTATGCGGATCGCTCGGAATACCTCGGCGACCCGGATTTTGTGAAGGTGCCGTGGCAGGCGCTGACCAGCAAAGCCTATGCGAAATCGATAGCCGAACAGATTGACGTCAACAAGGCGAAACCGTCCAGCGAAATTCGCCCTGGCAAGCTCGCGCCTTACGAGAGCAACCAAACCACCCATTTCTCGGTAGTGGATAAAGACGGTAATGCGGTGGCGGTGACCTATACGCTGAACACCACCTTTGGCACCGGGATTGTTGCCGGGAACAGCGGCATTCTGATGAATAATCAGATGGATGATTTCTCCGCTAAGCCGGGCGTGCCGAACGTTTATGGCCTGGTCGGCGGTGACGCGAATGCGGTAGGGCCGAAGAAGCGTCCGCTGTCGTCGATGTCGCCAACGATTGTGGTGAAAGACGGCAAAACCTGGCTGGTTACCGGTAGCCCTGGCGGCAGCCGGATTATCACCACGGTGCTGCAAATGGTGGTGAATACCATCGATTATGGGATGAACGTCGCCGAAGCCACTAACGCACCGCGATTCCATCACCAGTGGCTGCCGGATGAGCTGCGCGTGGAGAAGGGCTTTAGCCCGGATACGCTGAAGCTGCTTGAGCAGAAGGGGCAGAAAGTGGCGCTGAAAGAGGCGATGGGCAGTACGCAGAGCATTATGATTGGGCCGGACGGCACGCTGTATGGCGCGTCCGACCCGCGTTCGGTGGATGATTTGGCGGCGGGGTACTGAATACCTTTACCCCTCACCCTAACCCTCTCCCGCTGTACGGTCCGGGGACATGGTAGACAGGTGTTCGGGGACATGGTGAACACTTTTTAACATCCTTTACCCATGGTGATCGACTTTTTCTTCAGGTCGATCACCCCCACTTTCGTACTGTACCACCACACTTCATAGCAGCCATCCTCCTGCGTCTCCTTCAGCCCGACCCGCTCTCCCCTGAATGCTTTGCCTGCCTTCAGACAGGTACCATTAATGCTCAGCTTCCCGCTGATATCGACCTTCCTCACCATCACCCCTTCATCATATTCCGGTGGCGTAATGCTGTCGCTGTACTGCCTTGCAGACGGCTGATACCGCGAGGCCGGAACGGCCATACCCAGTGCTTCATGGGGCCGTTCAAGGTTATACACCGTACGCCAGTGGTCGAAAGCACGCTGCAGCTCACCGCTGTCTGTGAACCACTTACCCTGCAGCACTTCCGCCTTCAGGCTGCGGTGAAAACGTTCCAGCTTGCCCTGTGTCTGCGGATGGTATGGCCGGGAATGCCCCACCCGGATACCCTGGCGCATCAGCCACAGCTCCAGCGCTGTCCAGACACCGGTGGTGTCGCCCCACGGCGCGCCGTTGTCCATCGTCATCCGGTCTGGCAGCCCGTAGCGTTCAAACACGCTGACCAGCTGCTGCTGCACGGTCTCACGGCGTTCATCGGCGCAGGGTGCCAGACACAGGGAGAAACGGGAGTGGTCATCCAGCAGGGTGAGCGGATGGCAGCGCCCCCCGCCGAAGGGGAAGTGGCCCTTAAAATCCATCTGCCAGAGCCGGTTCGGCGCGTCATGTTCGAAGCGCCCTGTGGCCGGAATGCCCGGAGCCGTGCCCGGTAGCAGACCGTGACGGGCCATCAGGTTATGGACGGTGCTGAAGGCGGGCATACGGTGCCCCTGGTCTTCGAGCCAGCGCTTTATCTTGCGGGCGCCCCAGCGCTCATGACGGGCATGGGCGATGCGCAGCAGGTCAGTGATATCATCCGGAGAACGGTTGGGAGAGTGATGAGGTACGCGGGGACGGTCCAGAAGACCGGATGCGCCTTCCTCAGCCCAGCGACGAAGCCACTTGTAACCGGTGGCGGGAGAAATGCCGTAGTGACGGCAGAGGGAACGGATGTTCGCCCCGTCTTGTGAGGCGAACAGAACAAACTCGGAACGTAATGACATGGTATCTCTCGCATCCCAGGGCATAAGCGACTCCATAAACGGATTCTTATGCCTTAGTTGTAAGTGTCTACCATGTCCCCGAACAAGTGTTAACTATGTCCCCGGACCGTACACTCCCGCAAGGAGAGGGGACTGTCCGTGCGGTCTGATTTTCTCCCTCTCCCTGTGGGAGAGGGCCGGGGTGAGGGCATCAGGCCGCACTCATTCCCTTCACTCGCGCCATAAAATACGCATCCACATATTCCCCGTTGCGAAGCCCGTACTTCTTCCCGGTGCCTTCAATTTCAAAGCCGTGCTTCTTATACACCGCAACCGCCGGGGCGTTATCGACGAACACCGTGAGCTCAATACGCTCCACGCGCAGCCACTTGTCGCACATATCAATCATCTCACGCATCAGGGCGCTGGCGACGCCGCGGTTTTGCCATCGCGCATCAACGCAAATGCCGAAATCAGCTACGTGGCTGCGGCGCGGGCGTTGTGCCACGTCGATGCACAGATGCCCGACCACCGTGTCGTCAATGCAGGCGACAAGCTGTTTGATGCCGGGCTGATCGGCAAGACGCGCTTCCCACATTTGCTCAGAAGGATGAGGAACCTGTAGCGTGTTGTAATACACCTCCGGCTGGGCGTGGATCTGCCGAATGGCAGCGTAATCTTTCGGTTCCGCGTGGCGTATTACTATCTCACTCATTCCTTGTTTCCTCTGTGGGGTGATTATCCCTTTCAACATCATTGACTTTAAAAGCGGAGTCAACTGACATTTTTTGCAAAAAGTGTTGGACAAGTGCGAATGAGAATGATTATTATTGTCCTGCATTCAGGAAGACCCCTGAGGGAGAACCTGAAAGCACGACATTGCTCACATTGCTTCCAGTATTACTTTAGCCAGCCTTGCGCTGGCTTTTTTTTTGGGATGTTCCAGCCTGGCTTACTTGCCATTTTGTTCCCGGGCTGTGCTCGCTATCCTCACGTACATTAAGTACGCTCCGGTTGCTGCGCGCAGGCCGTGAACAAACTGGCTGCGACGCCGACGGCTGGTGCGCGGGCATTTGTGCTCTCTTTCTCCGGCTCCGGACAATGCGTTGCACTAACACACTTCCTCATTTTGTCTCTCTTCGCTTTGCGCTATGGTGTAACCAGATACCTTTAAAGGACGACATCATGGCCCTACACTGTGCATTCATTGGTTTTGGTAAAAGCACCACCCGCTATCATCTTCCCTATGTTCTGAACCGCAAAGACAGCTGGCACGTGGCGCATATCTATCGTCGCAGCGCGAAGCCGGAAGAGCAGCATCCGCAGTATTCCCACATCCACTTCACCAGCGATCTGGATGAAGTGCTCAATGACCCCGAAGTGAAGCTGGTGGTGGTGTGTACCCACGCTGATAGCCACTTCGACTACGCGAAGCGCGCGCTGGAAGCCGGGAAAAACGTGCTGGTCGAAAAGCCGTTCACCCCCACGCTTGCCGAAGCGAAAGAACTGTTTGCGCTGGCGAAAAGCAAAGGGCTGACGGTAACGCCGTATCAGAACCGCCGTTTTGACTCCTGCTTCCTGACGGCGAAAAAGGCCATTGAAAGCGGAAAACTCGGTGACATTGTGGAAATCGAAAGCCACTTTGACTACTTCCGCCCGGTGGCGGAAACCAAACCAGGGTTACCGCAGGATGGCGCGTTTTACGGCCTTGGTGTGCACACCATGGACCAGATCATTTCCCTGTTTGGCCGCCCGGATCACGTCGCTTATGACATCCGTAGCCTGCGAAACAAAGCCAACCCGGACGACACCTTTGAAGCACAGCTGTTCTACGGCAACCTGAAAGCCATCGTCAAAACCAGCCACCTGGTGAAAATCGATTACCCGAAATTTATCGTGCATGGCACCAAAGGCTCGTACCTGAAATACGGTATCGACCAGCAGGAAACCAGCCTGAAAGCCAATATTATGCCGGGTGAACCGGGCTTTGCCGCTGATGACTCCATCGGGCAGCTTGAGTACGTCAACGATGAAGGCGTGACGGTGAAAGAAGAGGTGAAACCGGAAACCGGCGACTATGGCCGTGTCTACGATGCGCTGTATCAAACCCTTACCCATGGAACGCCGAATTACGTCAAGGAATCTGAAGTTCTGACCAACCTTGAGATCCTTGAACGTGCCTTCGAGCAGGCCTCACCCGCCACAATCACCCTCGCCAAATAAGATGTTAAGGCTCCTCTATTCTTGTTCACATTTTTTGAACAGAGGAGTCAATTTTCACCCACTATCATCCCAGGCGGTTTAGGGCCACACTTACTCCATCGAAAACATGAGGGGGTAACAAATGATTTTCTTACGCAAAGCAAATGAACGTGGTCATGCAAATCATGGTTGGCTGGATTCCTGGCATACCTTCTCGTTTGCAAACTATTACGACCCGAATTTTATGGGCTTCTCGGCACTGCGCGTGATTAACGATGACGTGATTGACGCAGGCCAGGGGTTCGGTACGCACCCGCACAAAGATATGGAAATTTTGACCTATGTACTGGAAGGCGCCGTTGAGCACCAGGACAGCATGGGCAACAAAGAACAGGTTCCGGCGGGTGAGTTCCAGATTATGAGCGCGGGTACCGGCGTGCGTCACTCCGAGTACAACCCGAGCAAAACTGACCGTCTACGCCTGTATCAAATCTGGATCATTCCAGAAGAAACCGGTATTACGCCGCGCTACGAACAGCGTCGCTTTGACGCCGAGCAGGGTAAACAGCTGGTGCTGTCGCCGGATGCGCGTGATGGTTCGCTGAAAGTGTACCAGGATATGGAACTCTATCGCTGGGCGCTGGCGAAAGATGAGCAGTCGGTGCACCAGATTGCCGCTGACCGCCGCGTGTGGATTCAGGTGGTAAAAGGTAACGTCACTATCAATGGCACCAAAGCCACCACCAGCGATGGCCTGGCGATTTGGGATGAACAGGCGATTTCTGTTCATGCCGACAGCGAAAGCGAAATTCTGCTCTTCGATCTGCCGCCGGTATGATAACGCGTAAATAAATAAGAGAACCTCCCCAATCAACCGGGGAGGTTCTCTTATCTCCGTGGTAAACTGAGAGGATGTTTCACTTTTATTTCTCTCAGGACGATGAAAAAGAAAAGACCCGTACTTCAGGATGTGGCCGATCGCGTCGGCGTGACCAAAATGACGGTCAGCCGTTTTCTACGCAATCCGGAGCAGGTCTCCGTCGCGCTGCGAGGTAAAATTGCTCAGGCCCTGGATGAGCTGGGTTATATTCCTAATCGTGCCCCTGATATTCTCTCCAATGCGACCAGCCGTGCGGTTGGCGTTCTCCTTCCTTCCTTAACTAACCAGGTTTTCGCTGAAGTGCTTCGTGGCATTGAAAGCGTGACCGACGCCTATGGTTATCAGACGATGCTCGCCCACTACGGCTATAAGCCGGAACTTGAGCAGGAGCGTCTGGAATCGATGCTGTCGTGGAATATTGACGGCCTGATCCTTACCGAGCGTTCGCATACGCCGCGTACGCTGAAGATGATTGAAGTTGCGGGCATTCCGGTTGTCGAACTGATGGACAGCAAATCGCCATGCCTCGATATCGCGGTCGGTTTCGATAACTTCGAAGCCGCGCGGCAGATGACGGCAGCGATTATCGCGCGCGGCCATCGCCATATCGCCTATCTTGGCGCGCGTCTTGATGAACGTACTATCATCAAACAGAAGGGTTACGAGCAGGCGATGCTCGATGCCGGGCTGGTGCCTTACAGCGTGATGGTCGAGCAATCATCCTCTTACTCGTCGGGGATTGAGCTGATGCGCCAGGCGCGTCGCGAATATCCGCAGCTTGACGGCATCTTCTGTACCAACGATGACCTTGCGGTAGGCGCGTCCTTTGAGTGCCAACGTCTGGGCTTACGTATTCCTGATGATATCGCCATCGCTGGTTTCCACGGCCATGATATCGGGCAAGTGATGGAACCCCGCCTGGCAAGCGTCCTGACGCCGCGTGAGCGGATGGGGCGCATCGGCGCGGAACGTCTGTTAGCACGGATCCGAGGTGAAGCAGTTACTCCTAAAATGTTAGATTTAGGTTTCACTTTGTCACCGGGCGGTTCAATTTAGCCCTGACAAATTTGAACTAGATCACACATATTCATTTCCGGCACGAATGGTGATTGCTTCTCCACTGGTCCGGCATGACAATGTTACCGATAACAGTTACCCGTAACAAATTCTTGTGTCCAGCAGGAGGACGCTTTGAGCACGACTAATCATGATCACCATGTCTACGTTCTGATGGGCGTATCTGGCAGTGGTAAATCCGCAGTCGCCAGTGAAGTGGCGCATCGACTGAATGCCGCGTTTCTTGATGGCGATTTCCTTCATCCGCGTAGCAACATCGTCAAAATGTCCTCCGGCGAACCGCTGAACGACGACGATCGCAAACCGTGGCTGCAGGCGCTGAACGACGCCGCATTTGCGATGCAGCGTACCAACAAAGTTTCCCTGATTGTCTGCTCTGCGCTGAAAAAAGCGTATCGCGACATTCTGCGAAAAGGTAACCCGAATCTCTCCTTCGTGTACCTGAAAGGCGATTTCGACGTGATCGAAAGCCGTCTGAAAGCACGTAAGGGTCACTTCTTCAAAACGCAAATGCTGGTGACGCAGTTCGAAACGCTGCAGGAACCGAGCGCTGATGAACGCGATGTGCTGGTGGTTGATATCGATCAGCCGCTGGAAGGCGTTATCAACAGTACTATTGAAGTGATTAACAAAGGCAGTAACGCGTGACAACTTTAACGCTGGTTTTAACAGCAGTAGGCTCCGTTCTGCTGCTGCTGTTTTTAGTCATGAAGGCGCGTATGCACGCCTTCCTGGCTTTGATGGTGGTTTCTATTGGTGCAGGTCTTTTCTCCGGTATGCCGCTGATTAAGATCGCGCAAACCATGGAAAAAGGGATGGGCGGTACGCTGGGCTTCCTGGCTATCGTGGTCGCGCTGGGCGCGATGTTCGGTAAAATTCTGCATGAAACGGGCGCAGTCGATCAGATTGCCGTCAAGATGCTGAAATCCTTTGGTCACAATCGCGCGCACTACGCGATTGGCCTGGCTGGTCTGATTTGCGCACTGCCGCTGTTCTTCGAAGTGGCGATTGTGCTGCTGATTAGCGTCGCGTTCTCTATGGCGCGTCACACCGGGACCAACCTGGTGAAACTGGTGATTCCTCTGTTTGCCGGTGTTGCGGCGGCGGCGGCGTTCCTGCTGCCTGGGCCTGCGCCGATGCTGCTGGCTTCCCAGATGCACGCGGATTTCGGCTGGATGATCCTGATTGGCCTGTGCGCAGCGATTCCGGGCATGATCATTGCCGGCCCGCTGTGGGGCAACTTTATCAGCCGCTACGTTGAGCTGAGCATTCCGGAAGACATCACCGAGCCGCATCTGGGCGAAGGCAAAATGCCGTCGTTCGGTTTCAGCCTCGCGCTGATCCTGCTGCCGCTGGTGCTGGTCGGTCTGAAAACGATTGCCGCTCGCTTTGTGGCTGAAGGCTCTACCGCGTACGAATGGTTTGAATTTATCGGTCACCCGTTCACTGCAATCCTGATTGCGTGTCTGGTTGCCATTTATGGCCTGGCGTATCGTCAGGGTATGGCGAAAGACAAAGTGATGGAAATCTGCGGTCACGCGCTGCAACCTGCGGGCATCATCCTGCTGGTTATCGGTGCAGGTGGCGTGTTCAAACAGGTTCTGGTTGACTCTGGCGTGGGCCCGGCTCTGGGCGAAGCGCTGACCGGTATGGGTCTGCCGATTGCGCTGACCTGCTTCATCCTGGCGGCTGCGGTACGTATCATTCAGGGTTCGGCAACGGTTGCCTGCTTAACGGCGGTTGGCCTGGTGATGCCGGTAATTGAACAGCTGAACTACAACGGCGCACAGATGGCAGCACTCTCTATCTGTATCGCGGGCGGCTCGATTGTGGTCAGCCACGTGAACGATGCTGGTTTCTGGTTATTTGGTAAGTTTACGAATGCCACCGAAGCACAGACGCTGAAAACCTGGACCATGATGGAAACCATCCTCGGTACCGTGGGCGCGATTGTCGGTATGATTGCGTTTACCCTGCTGAGCTAGGTTTTATAGAACGTTATTGCGAAAGGGCTTCCGGATGGAAGCCCTTTTTTATTGGTGAAATTGCCCGGTGGCGCTTCGCTTACCGGGCCTACGGAGGGCAAAATTGCTGTAGGTCGGGTAAGGCGCAGCCGCCACCCGGCGTCGTTCAGCTTCATCACCCCTTCATCCACATCCGAATCCCATCCAGGAACATCTGGGTTGCCATCATCACCAGAATCAACCCCATCAGGCGCTCAAGCGCGTTTACGCCTTTCTCACCCAGCAGACGCAGGAACAGCGACGATTGCAGCAGAATGGCAACCGTGCCGCCCCAGGCGATCAGCAGGGCGATAACGAGATGGCTCATATTGTTCGGATATTGATGCGAAAGCAGCATCAGGGTCGCCAGCAGGGTTGGCCCAGCGACCAGCGGGATGGCGAGCGGCACAATAAACGGCTCTTCACCCGCCGGTAAACCGGAACTGTTTTCGGAACTACTCGGAAATATCATCTTAATGGCAATCAAAAACAGAATGATGCCGCCGGAGATAGAAACCGTTTCGGCACGCAGGTTCAAAAAGGCCAAAATCTTCTCGCCCGCGAACAGGAAAATCAGCATGACGAGAAGTGCGATTAAAAGCTCACGTATCATGATCGCCCTGCGGCGCCTGGGTTCCGTGTGTTTTAATACCGACATAAAAATCGGCAAGTTTCCTAATGGATCCATAATCAGGATCAACAAAACGGATGCAGAAAAGATTTCATTCATAACCTAAATTCCCTGATAATCATTGCGGATTTTCTGCTAAACACGTGGCCGATGGAAAGGTTTCCGAAGTGGCGCGTGTTGGCTCCCAAAATGGGGGTAATAAGTTGCATTTCTGATTGCGTTGCAATCATTGATTAATTTCACTTGCGACTTTGGCTGCTTTTTGTAATGTGAAGGATGTCGCACCGGATCTGGTGACATTAACAGCACATCTCTGCAGGAAAAAAACGTTATGAAAAATGTTGGTTTTATCGGCTGGCGTGGAATGGTCGGCTCTGTACTCATGCAACGCATGGTGGAAGAGCGCGATTTCGACGCCATTCGCCCGGTCTTCTTCTCCACCTCCCAACTTGGGCAGGCGGCGCCGTCTTTTGGCACTACCACAGGTGGTACGCTGCAGGATGCTTACGATCTTGACGCGCTGAAGGCCCTGGACATTATTGTCACCTGCCAGGGCGGCGATTATACCAACGAAATCTATCCAAAGCTTCGTGAAAGCGGCTGGCAGGGCTACTGGATTGACGCGGCCTCTTCGCTGCGCATGAAAGATGATGCCATTATCATTCTTGACCCGGTTAACCAGAAAGTCATCACCGATGGCCTGAACAACGGCGTGAAAACCTTTGTGGGCGGCAACTGCACCGTCAGCCTGATGCTGATGTCCTTAGGCGGCCTGTTCGCTAACGACCTGGTGGAGTGGGCGTCCGTTGCTACCTATCAGGCGGCTTCCGGCGGCGGTGCGCGTCATATGCGTGAGCTGCTGACTCAAATGGGCCAACTGCATAATCACGTCGCCGATGAACTGGCGAACCCGGCTTCCGCTATTCTCGATATCGAACGCAAAGTCACGGCGCTGACGCGCAGCGGTGACCTGCCGGTCGATAACTTCGGTGTACCGCTGGCAGGCAGCCTGATTCCGTGGATCGACAAACAGCTCGATAACGGCCAGAGCCGCGAAGAGTGGAAAGGCCAGGCTGAGACCAATAAAATCCTCGCCACCGCGTCCACCATCCCGGTTGACGGCCTTTGCGTCCGTGTTGGCGCGCTGCGTTGCCACAGCCAGGCTTTCACGCTGAAACTGAAAAAAGATATCTCTATCGCCACCGTTGAAGAGCTGCTGGCGGCTCACAACCCGTGGGCGAAAGTCATCCCGAACGATCGTGACATCACCATGCGCGAGCTGACCCCTGCGGCGGTCACCGGCACGCTGACCACGCCGGTCGGGCGTCTGCGTAAGCTGAACATGGGGCCAGAGTATCTCTCGGCCTTTACGGTTGGCGACCAGCTACTGTGGGGGGCAGCAGAACCGCTGCGCCGCATGTTGCGTCAGCTGGCTTAATATTCTCAGGGGGGCTTTATGCCCCCCTGTTTACATCTGATAGGTTTTGCGTACTACAAGGAGTAAACGCGAATGTCTTCATTTTTCTCAGAGGTTCAATAAAGCGTTGGCTATGCTGTAAGCAAGGTTGAATTTTTGCGACCTTGACTGAAAGTTGGGCGGGGCAGAGAGGAAGCACATTGTGCTGCGCCGTGCAGGTCAAAAATGTCGTCCACTTAACTGGAACGAGACGACACACATACAACAGGATGATGAACCATGTCCGATCGTATTGATAGAGACGTGATTAACGCGCTAATTGCTGGCCATTTTGCGGATCCTTTTTCCGTTCTGGGGATGCATAGCACCGAAGCAGGGCTGGAAGTCCGGGCGCTTTTACCTGATGCGACTGATGTCTGGGTTATCGAACCGAAAACCGGGCGTAAAGTCGGCAAGCTCGAGTGTTTAGACTCGCGCGGTTTCTTTTGCGGCGTTCTGCCGCGACGTAAAAATCCTTTTCGTTATCAACTGGCGGTGGTTTGGCACGGTCAGCAGAATCTGATCGACGACCCCTATCGCTTCGGCCCGCTGTTGCAGGAGATGGACGCATGGCTGCTGTCTGAAGGCACGCACCTGCGCCCGTACGAAACGCTGGGCGCGCATGCCGACACAATGGACGGCGTGACCGGCACGCGCTTCTCTGTGTGGGCACCCAACGCCCGCCGCGTCTCGGTGGTCGGGCAGTTCAACTACTGGGATGGCCGTCGCCATCCGATGCGCCTGCGCGGTGAAACGGGGATCTGGGAACTGTTTGTGCCCGGCGCGCATAACGGTCAGCTCTATAAATTTGAAATGATCGACGCGCACGGCAAACTGCGCATCAAAGCCGACCCTTACGCCTTCGAAGCCCAGATGCGACCAGAAACGGCCTCGCTGATTTGCGGCCTGCCGGAAAAAGTGGTGCAGACGGAAGAGCGTAAAAAAGCGAATGGTTTCGACGCGCCGATTTCCATCTATGAAGTGCATCTCGGTTCCTGGCGTCGCCATACGGATAACAACTTCTGGCTGAGCTATCGCGAGCTGGCGGACCAGTTAGTGCCGTACGCGAAATGGATGGGCTTTACCCATCTGGAGCTGCTGCCGGTTAACGAGCATCCGTTCGACGGTAGCTGGGGCTACCAGCCAACCGGGCTGTACGCGCCGACGCGCCGTTTCGGTACGCGCGAAGATTTCCGCTACTTTATCAATGCCGCGCATGCGGCCGGGCTGAACGTGATTCTCGACTGGGTGCCGGGCCACTTCCCGTCGGATGACTTCGCGCTGGCGGAATTCGACGGCACCAAACTCTACGAACATGATGACCCGCGTGAAGGCTACCATCAGGACTGGAATACCCTGATTTACAACTATGGCCGCCGTGAAGTCAGTAACTATCTGACGGGCAATGCGCTGTACTGGATCGAACGCTTTGGCATCGATGCGCTGCGCGTGGATGCGGTGGCTTCCATGATCTACCGCGACTACAGCCGTAAAGAAGGTGAGTGGATCCCCAATGAATTTGGCGGCCGCGAAAACCTGGAAGCGATTGAATTTCTGCGCACAACCAACCGCGTGCTGGGCGAGCAGGTTCCCGGTGCGGTGAGTATGGCGGAAGAGTCGACCGATTTTGCCGGCGTTTCTCGCCCGCAGGATATGGGCGGCCTGGGGTTCTGGTACAAGTGGAATCTGGGCTGGATGCACGACACGCTCGACTATATGAAGCTTGACCCGGTACATCGTCAGTATCATCACGACAAAATGACCTTCGGGCTGCTTTACAACTACACGGAAAACTTCGTGCTGCCGCTGTCGCACGATGAAGTGGTCCACGGTAAGAAATCGATTCTCGACCGTATGCCGGGCGATGCGTGGCAGAAGTTTGCCAACCTGCGCGCCTACTACGGCTGGCTGTTTGCGTTCCCCGGCAAAAAGCTGCTGTTCATGGGCAACGAATTTGCGCAGGGGCGCGAGTGGAACCACGACGGCAGTCTCGACTGGCATCTGCTGGAAGGCGGCGACAACTGGCACCACGGCGTTCAGCGTCTGGTGCGTGACCTGAACCACACCTATCGCCACCATAAAGCGCTGCACGAGCTCGACTTTGACCCGTACGGCTTTGAGTGGCTGGTGGTTGATGACCACGAACGTTCGGTCTTTATCTTCGTGCGTCGCGACAAGCAGGGCAATGAACTGATCGTCGCCAGCAACTTTACGCCGGTGCCGCGCCACGATTACCGCTTCGGTATCAATCAGCCGGGTAGCTGGCGTGAAGAGCTGAACACTGACTCCGCACATTACCACGGCAGTAATGCCGGGAACGGCGGCGTGGTGCATAGCGACCACATCGCCAGCCACAGGCGTGAGCACTCTCTGAGCCTGACGTTGCCGCCGCTGTCCACCATCTGGCTGGTTCGGGAGGGGGAATGACCGTACTCGCAGCAGGAACACCCACGCCGTTAGGCGCACGCTATGACGGCAAGGGCGTGAATTTCACGCTCTTCTCTGCCCATGCTGAGCGGGTGGAACTCTGCGTGTTCGATGCGCAGGGCAATGAGTCTCGCTACGACCTGCCCGCGCGCAGCGGCGATATCTGGCACGGTTATTTGCCAAAGGCGCGCCCTGGATTGCGTTATGGCTATCGCGTCCACGGGCCGTGGGATCCGGCGCAGGGGCACCGTTTTAACCCGGCGAAACTGCTTATCGACCCGTGCTGTTATCGCGTCGATGGCACGCTGAAAGATGAGCCGTGTCTGCACGGGGGGCATCAGCAGCCGGATAACAGCGACAGCGCCGCAATCGCGCCGAAATCGGTCGTTGCTGCGCTGGATTATCAGTGGGAAGACGACGCGCCGCCGCGTACCGCGTGGGGCAAAACCGTTATCTACGAAGCGCATGTGAAGGGGCTGACCTATCGCCATCCGGGCATCCCGCAGGAGATTCGCGGCACCTACAAAGCGCTCGCTCACCCGGTGATGATTAACTATTTCAAAGCGCTGGGCATTACCGCGCTGGAGCTGATGCCGGTGGCGCATTTTGCCAGCGAACCGCGCCTGCAACGTATGGGGTTAAGCAATTACTGGGGCTACAACCCGATGGCGATGTTTGCCCTCGACCCGCGCTACGCCAGCTCGCCCGAGCGTGCGCTGGATGAATTTCGCGATGCCATAAAAGCGCTTCACCGCGCCGGAATTGAAGTGATTCTCGACATCGTGCTGAACCACAGCGCGGAGATTGATCTTGATGGTCCGACCTTCTCGCTGCGCGGAATCGATAACCGTAGCTATTATTGGATCAGGGAAGATGGTGATTACCACAACTGGACGGGGTGTGGGAACACGCTCAACCTCAGTCATCCCGGCGGCGTGGAGTATGCCCGTCAGTGCCTGCGTTTTTGGGTCGATGTCTGCCATATTGATGGTTTTCGCTTTGATTTAGCCACCATTATGGGGCGTACGCCGGAATTCCGTCAGGACGCGCCACTGTTTGAAGCGATTAAACATGACCCGGTGCTGTCTGCGGTGAAGCTGATTGCCGAGCCGTGGGATATCGGGATGGGCGGTTACCAGGTGGGGAATTTCCCTCCGCTGTTTATGGAGTGGAACGACCATTTCCGCGATGCAATGCGCCGATTTTGGTTGCAGGAAAATCTCTCGTTGGGCGAGTTTGCCCAACGTTTTGCTGCCTCCAGCGATGTTTTTGCACGCGGCGGACGCAGCCCGTCGGCTGCGGTAAATCTGGTGACGGCGCACGATGGCTTCACGCTGCGTGACTGTGTTTGCTTCAATAATAAGCATAACGAAGCCAACGGTGAGGAAAATCGCGACGGCACTAGCAATAACCATAGCAATAATCATGGTATAGAAGGATTAGGTGGTAACCTGGACATTATTGAGCGACGTCGGGCCAGCGTGCATGCGCTGCTGACGACGCTGCTGCTGTCCCAGGGGACACCGATGCTGCTGGCCGGTGACGAACATGGTCACAGTCAGCACGGTAATAACAACGCCTACTGCCAGGACAATCCGTTGACCTGGCTGGATTGGGAAAACGCCAATGCCGGGCTTACCGCATTTACCGCCGCGCTGATTCATCTGCGCCAGAACATCCCTGCCTTAACGCAGGATGCCTGGTGGCAGGAGGGCGACGGTAACGTGCAGTGGCTCAATCAGCATGCGCAACCGCTGCATCCTGATGAGTGGCAAAACGGCGTAAGGCGGATGCAAATCCTGCTTTCCCATCGCTGGCTTATTACGCTCAATGCGACGCACGACGTGTCTACACTCGTTTTACCTGAGGGGGAGTGGCGCGCTGTTCCCCCCTTCGCCGGAGAGGATAATCCGGTCGTCATGGCTGTCTGGCATGGGCCCGCGCACGGAGTGTGCGTATTTCAAAGGTCATAGGCTCTGAAACATTCCGCAGATGGCGGATGAAGACGAGCAACAAAAGGAGTTAATCATGGTTAGGCTGGAAAAAAACGATCCCTTAATGCTGGCGCGCCAGTTACCGAATAAAACGGTTGCGCTGATCCTCGCGGGTGGCCGCGGCACGCGCTTAAAAGATCTCACTATCAAGCGTGCGAAACCGGCGGTGCACTTTGGCGGGAAATTCCGCATTATCGACTTTGCGCTGTCGAACTGCATCAACTCAGGGATTCGTCGTATTGGCGTGATTACGCAGTATCAGTCACACACGCTGGTACAACACATCCAGCGCGGCTGGTCCTTCTTTAGCGAAGAGATGAACGAGTTTGTTGACCTTCTGCCGGCACAGCAGCGCGTACACGGTGAAAACTGGTATCGCGGCACCGCCGATGCGGTAACCCAAAACCTCGACATCATCAGCCGTTATAAAGCGGAATATGTGGTGATCCTCGCGGGCGACCATATCTACAAGCAAGATTACTCGCGCATGCTTATCGACCACGTCGAAAAAGGCGCGCGCTGCACCGTTGCGTGCATGCCAGTGCCCATTGAAGAAGCAACGGCGTTTGGCGTTATGGCAGTAGACGAAAGCGAGAAAATTATCGACTTCGTTGAAAAACCGGCAAACCCACCGGCCATGCCAAACGATGCAAGCAAATCGCTCGCCAGTATGGGTATCTATGTCTTTGATGCTGATTATCTTTATGAGCTGCTCAAAGAAGACGACGAGGATGAAAACTCCAGCCACGACTTCGGCAAAGATATCATCCCGAAAATCACCAAAGCTGGCATGGCTTATGCACATCCATTCCCACTCTCCTGTGTACAGTCTGACCCGAATGCAGAACCGTACTGGCGTGATGTGGGTACGCTGGAAGCGTACTGGAAAGCGAACCTTGACCTGGCGTCCGTCACGCCTGAGCTGGACATGTATGACCAGAACTGGCCGATTCGTACCCACATGGAATCTCTGCCGCCAGCGAAGTTCGTTCAGGACCGCTCCGGTAGCCACGGCATGACCCTGAACTCGCTGGTCTCCGGCGGCTGCATTATTTCAGGTTCCGTGGTGGTGCAATCCGTTCTGTTCCCGCGCGTGCGCGTGAACTCGTTCTGTAACATTGATTCGGCAGTCTTATTACCGGACGTTTGGGTTGGACGTTCATGCCGCTTACGCCGCTGTGTTATCGACCGCGCCTGCGTCATTCCTGAAGGAATGGTGATTGGAGAAAATGCGGAAGACGATGCACGCCGTTTCTACCGCTCGGAAGAGGGGATTGTGCTGGTAACGCGTGACATGCTGCGCAAATTGCAGGTCAAACAGGAGCGATAATGCAGGTTTTACATGTTTGTTCAGAGATGTTCCCGTTACTGAAAACTGGCGGTCTGGCTGATGTTATTGGCGCGCTGCCTGCAGCGCAAATTGCAGATGGAACCGATACGCGCGTGCTGCTGCCAGGTTTCCCTGATATCCGCCGGGGCATCACCGATGCGCAGGTGGTTACGCGCCGTCAAACCTTTGCCGGGCCGATTTCGCTGCTGTTCGGGCATTTTAACGGTGTGGGCATTTACCTGATCGACGCGCCGCATTTGTATGACCGCCCAGGGAGCCCGTACCACGACACTAACCTGCATGCTTACACCGATAACGTCCTGCGCTTTGCGCTGCTGGGATGGGTAGGCTGCGAAATGGCCTGCGGGCTTGACCCGTTCTGGCGCCCGGAAGTGGTGCACGCGCATGACTGGCATGCGGGCCTGGCCCCGGCGTACCTGGCGGCGCGTGGCCGCCCGGCGAAGTCGGTGTTTACGGTGCATAACCTTGCCTATCAGGGCATGTTTTATGCGCACCACATGAATGACATCGAGCTGCCGTGGTCGTTCTTCAACATGCACGGGCTGGAGTTTAACGGCCAGATTTCGTTCCTGAAAGCGGGGCTCTACTACGCCGATCACATTACGGCGGTGAGCCCAACCTATGCACGAGAGATTACCGAACCGCAGTTTGCTTACGGCATGGAAGGATTGCTGCGCCAGCGCCACCAGGAGGGCCGTCTTTCCGGCATCCTGAACGGCGTGGATGACAACGTATGGAGTCCGGAAAAGGACATACTGCTGGCATCACGCTATAACCGCGATACTCTTGAGGAGAAAGCGGAAAACAAACGCCAGCTACAAATTGCGATGGGCCTTAATGTTAACGATAAAGTGCCGCTTTTTGCCGTTGTCAGCCGATTAACCAGCCAGAAAGGTCTGGACCTGGTTCTGGAAGCCCTGCCGGGCTTGCTGGAACAAGGCGGGCAACTGGCGCTGCTGGGGGCCGGCGATCCTGTTCTGCAGGAAGGGTTCCTTGCGGCAGCGGCGGAGCATCCGGGGCAGGTTGGCGTCCAGATTGGCTATCACGAAGCCTTCTCGCACCGCATTATGGGCGGTGCTGACGTCATCCTTGTGCCAAGCCGCTTTGAGCCTTGTGGCTTAACGCAGCTCTATGGCCTGAAGTACGGCACGCTACCGCTTGTGCGTCGTACCGGTGGCCTGGCGGATACGGTCTCAGACAGTTCACTGGAAAACCTGGCCGATGGCGTCGCCAGCGGTTTTGTCTTTGAGGACAGTAATGCCTGGTCGCTATTGAGAGCCATCCGGCGTGCTTTCGTGTTGTGGTCTCGCCCATCACTCTGGCGCTATGTACAGCGTCAGGCGATGAGCGTGGATTTTAGCTGGCAAGTCGCGGCGCACTCTTACCGCGAGCTTTATCAACGCTTGATGTAATCACAGGAACCATTTCTATGAATGCGCCATTTACCTATGCATCACCGACTCTTAGCGTTGAGGCTCTCAAGCACTCTATTGCCTATAAGCTGATGTTCACGATTGGGAAAGATCCGGCCATTGCCAACAAACACGAGTGGCTGAACGCCACGCTGTTTGCGGTGCGTGACCGCATGGTGGAGCGCTGGTTGCGCTCCAACCGCGCACAACTTTCTCAGGAAACGCGACAGGTTTATTACCTGTCGATGGAGTTTTTGATTGGCCGCACCCTTTCCAACGCGCTGTTATCCCTCGGCATCTATGAAGATGTCAAAAACGCGCTGGAAGGGATGGGGTTAGACCTCGAAGAGTTGATCGACGAAGAAAACGACCCAGGGCTCGGCAACGGTGGCTTAGGCCGACTGGCAGCCTGCTTCCTGGATTCTCTCGCCACCCTCGGCCTGCCGGGGCGCGGTTACGGCATCCGCTACGACTACGGCATGTTCCGCCAGAACATTGTCGATGGTCGTCAGAAAGAATCGCCGGATTACTGGCTGGAATACGGTAACCCGTGGGAGTTCGAACGTCATAACACCCGCTACAAAGTGCGTTTTGGTGGCCGTATCCAGCAGGAAGGTAAAAAGAGCCGCTGGGTTGAAACCGAAGAGATCATCGCCGAAGCCTACGACCAAATCATTCCTGGCTATGACACCGACGCGACCAACACGCTGCGTCTGTGGAGCGCCCAGGCGAGCAGTGAAATCAACCTCGGTAAATTTAACCAGGGCGACTACTTCGCGGCGGTGGAAGACAAAAACCACTCGGAAAACGTCTCGCGCGTTCTCTACCCGGATGACTCCACTTACTCGGGCCGTGAACTGCGTCTGCGTCAGGAGTATTTCCTGGTTTCCGCCACGATTCAGGATATTTTAAGCCGTCACTATCAGCTGCATAAAACCTATGCCAACCTGGCGGATAAAATCGCGATTCACCTCAACGACACCCACCCGGTGCTGTCGATTCCTGAGCTGATGCGCCTGTTAATTGATGAGCACAAATTTAGCTGGGATGATGCGTTTGAGGTGACCTGCCAGGTCTTCTCTTACACCAACCACACGCTGATGAGTGAAGCGCTGGAAACCTGGCCGGTTGATATGCTGGGTAAAATCCTGCCGCGCCACCTGCAAATCATCTTTGAAATCAACGACTACTTCCTCAAAACCCTGCAAGAGCAATACCCGCAGGATATGGGGCTGCTTAGCCGTACGTCTATCATTGATGAGTCTAACGGTCGCCGCGTGCGGATGGCCTGGCTGGCGGTGGTCGCCAGTCACAAGGTGAACGGCGTCTCTGAACTGCACTCAAACCTGATGGTGCAGTCGCTGTTTGCCGATTTCGCGACCATCTTCCCGATGCGCTTTACCAACGTGACTAACGGCGTCACGCCGCGTCGCTGGCTGGCGCTGGCGAATCCGTCGCTGTCAGAAGTGCTGGATGAGAACATTGGGCGTACCTGGCGAACCGATCTCAGCCAGCTTAGCGATCTGGAACAGCATATCGATTATCCGACGGTGAACCAGGCTGTGCACCGTGCCAAGCTGGAAAACAAAAAACGGCTGGCGGCGGCGATTGCCCAGCACCTGAACGTGGTGGTCAATCCGAACGCGTTGTTTGACGTGCAGATTAAACGTATTCACGAGTACAAACGTCAGTTGATGAACGTGCTGCACGTCATTACCCGTTACAACCGTATCAAGGCCGATCCAACCGCCGATTGGGTGCCGCGTGTAAACATCTTTGCCGGGAAAGCGGCATCGGCGTACTACATGGCGAAGCACATCATTCACCTGATCAACGACGTGGCCAATGTGATCAACAACGATCCGCAAATTGGCGACAAGCTGAAGGTGGTGTTTGTGCCGAACTACAGCGTGAGCCTGGCGCAGGTGATCATCCCGGCGGCCGATCTCTCCGAGCAGATCTCGCTGGCAGGAACAGAAGCTTCCGGCACCAGTAACATGAAGTTTGCCCTGAACGGCGCGCTCACCATCGGCACGCTGGACGGCGCAAACGTCGAGATGCAGGAGAAAGTGGGCGAAGACAATATCTTCATCTTCGGCAACACCGCAGAAGAAGTGGAAGAACTGCGCCGGAACGGCTACAAACCGCGTGACTACTACGAGCAGGACGAAGAACTGCATCAGGTGCTGACGCAAATCGGCAGCGGGCTATTCAGCCCGGAAGAGCCGGGGCGCTACCGCGACCTGGTCGACTCCCTGATCAACTTCGGCGACCACTATCAGGTGCTGGCGGATTACCGCAGCTATATCGACACTCAGGATAAAGTCGACGAGCTCTACCGTAACCCGGAAGAGTGGACCACCAAAGCGATGCACAACATCGCCAACATGGGCTATTTCTCCTCTGACCGCACCATTCAGGAATATGCCAAACATATCTGGCATATTGACCCTGTACGGTTGTAATACCACAGTAAATAATCAGATAGCATAGTTAAATAAGGCCATAGTGAAATTCACTATGGCCTTATTGTTTAATACAGGGAAGATAATGAAAGAAATGAAATTTATTCACGTGCCAACATATTTTGCAGGCGCGCTGGCGCTTTTATTAGGCTTTGCTCCGTTATCAGGGCAGGCGGCGGATAAATTTCCGCAAGGCAAAGATTATCCCGTGAGTGAAATCTATAAGGGAAAACCGGCTGAACATATTGATAACAGTGATGAATTCACCCATATGTTCAGAACACGCTTTAAAGAAGCCATGCAGGGGGATGTTGCTTTCGCTGGGGAATACGCTCAGGCCGGATGGGGATGCGGTGGCTCAGGATGTCATGTTGTTGCTTTTATTAATAAACGAACCGGGCGTGCATTAGATAAAGCCTTTTCTGTTTATTATGGCGGCGACAACGATGAAGTCACTATTG
The DNA here is from genome assembly GCF_021172065.1 of Pseudocitrobacter corydidari. NCBI lineage: Bacteria > Pseudomonadati > Pseudomonadota > Gammaproteobacteria > Enterobacterales > Enterobacteriaceae > Pseudocitrobacter > Pseudocitrobacter corydidari. The sequence goes on from NZ_CP087880.1 coordinate 4,208,562, forward strand.
GTGAAGACATTGTCTATATGGATAAAAACAGTAAGTTGCTGGTCACCTCAGGAATGGATGAAATAACGAATAAATTTTATTCATACTATTATGTTTTAAAAGGTAATAAACTTGAGTTGATTCTCAAGTCAGAAATAAAAGAAGAGAAATAAAGCACGAATAATATCTTTCCGGGGTTGGAGGATATACGCAGAGAAATGCGGATTGCAAAATGAAAAACATAAAATGGATATTTCTGTCTCTGGTCATGGCTTTTATCGGTGTGCCCATTCTTGCGCACTGCGTGGCATTATTCTGTGGGCTATGTGTCGCGATTATCGCTTATATTTTAGAGGGGCTTGGCCTGGGAAAAGAGACGCAGGGGCTTCCTTCCGCATTGATTCTGCTCGCCGTTTGCAACCTGATGTTTTTCGGCGGTCGCATTTGGTCGAAAGATAACGCGCCGGAAGATAACCTCACCTGGCGGCACGTGATTCTGTTGCTGCCCGTGCTCCTGGCATTGCTGGGGTGGATTTACGCGCTGCAACAGGCTGGCCTCGATTTTTACACGATGGGCAGCGGAACGCTTGCCGTATTATCCCCCTGGGCAGGGATTCATATCGTTAATCTTGTCTGCCAATGGTATTGGGGAAGCCTGCTGATACCGGTTTGCTCGCAGTTAAGCTTTACGCTCGGCTATGGCTGGTCGTTCAGGCGATCTTTCTTCACAAGCAGGGCTGGCATCTGCCGCAGCATTATTCTGTTTCTCATCGTTATAGCCTCAACTTACGCGGCGTACCAGGCGTGGCAGCAGAAACTAAAATATCCCAACGTTATTTATGAAGATCGTGATACCCGCAATTACCGGCCTGATAAATGGCATAACGAACTCATCCCGCTTCAGGGCAGGCCAGAGTTACAAATCACCCACAACTGGCCGCGGATGGACGGTGCGACGGCGGGCTATCCCCTCTATGCCTCGGCATTCTATGCGCTAAACGTCTTACCAAAACGGTTTGATGAGGATAAATATTTACTCAATTCTCGTACGCCGGCCGCGTGGGAAAATATTATCAAAGGTCATGTCGATATTATTTTTGTCGCACAGCCTTCTGCAGGGCAGAAATCGGATGCCCAGAAAATGGGCGTAAAGTTGACCTACACGCCGTTCGCGCGTGAAGCGTTTGTCTTTATCGTCAATAAAAACAACCCAATTAACAGCCTCACCACCGAGCAGGTCCGCGATATTTTCAGCGGCAAAATGACCAACTGGCGTCAGGTTGGCGGCCCGGACGCGGCCATTGAGCCCTGGCAGCGGCCCGAGGATTCAGGTAGCCAGACCGCCATGCTGGCGAAGGTAATGAAAGGGACGCCAATGCTTAAACCCAGGGAGATGAAGGTTGCTGACCAAATGGGTGAACTGTTGGATGTGGTGGCGCAATATCAGGATACCCCCGGCGCGATTGGTTACACCTTCCGCTATTACGCTACGCGGATGCATGCTCGTGAGGGCGTCAAATTGCTGGCAATTAACGGCATTGCCCCCACGGCTGAGAACATTCGCAACGAAGTTTATCCCTGGGTCGCGGGTGTTTATATGGTTACTCAGGAAAACCCGACCACGGAAACTCAGAAAGTAGTCGAGTGGTTTTTAAGCCCACAGGGGCAAAGGCTGGTGCAGGATGTGGGGTATGTGCCGATGTATGAAACACTCGCTAACTCAGGGCAGTAACATGGAATCAGTTAACAGATTATTTGCCGACCTCGTCGGCACCGATCCCTACACTGGCGTTGAAATCACCATTGCCAATTGCGAATCAGCATATTGGGATGAGGATATGGTTCCACGCCTGATTAATCAGGCACTGGACGAAGGGGAAAAATTTGTCGGTGCAGCAGGTCTTGATGGTTTGCGCCGCTATGATGTTACTCTGAATGTCGGTTTGTCCTCAAGTCATGTCTGGCCTGGGTTTTCCCTCGATCCTGCGACTATCAGTCGTCTTTGTGCCAGCGGCGCTGAGTTTGGTTTTGACCCTTATATTAACGATGTGCCTGATATTGAGTGTGAACTCAACACAACAGATGACTTTACCGTTCATTTCTCGGCGATGAAAAATCCTGATGAGCGAACAATCATTGCCAAACGTCCACTCAGGGAATGCGCCTCCTGGATTGAGGATGTCTACACTCATTGGGTCTTCAGAGAAGCACTGAAATTTCACGGGGATAACAGTCTGCGCGGATTCCGCGATAAGCAGGCGACGCTGACGTATTATTGCCGTAATTACTCCTCAACAAACTGTACCGATGAAGGATGCAACACCTGTGAGGATAACTGTGTTCGCCCCAGTTTTTCGTTGTCGCGCAGTACCATCATTAGGCTGAATGCCGCTTATGCGAGCTTTGTGTATATACCCTTTACGCGCTCACAAAGGCGGAGGACGTAATATGCAACCCAGCCCCGTTATGCGATGACGAATGTAGAAACCAGGCTAGCTCCTGGAGAAAAAGGGAATGTTTATCGTGCAAATGGAGAAGGGAAACATGAATATTAAATGGGTATTGGCATTAGTTTTAGGTTGTGTTCTGCCAGCCTGAAGAAATAGAGGCTGCCGCAGATGACAGGAAGGCCCGGAAACGTTCTGCTTCCGGGCAATTGTTCAAGAGGCCAGCGACAGTTCACGCTTTCCCGCGTTTTGCAGCAGCCATTGCGCCACGCGCGACTGCTGTTCGGCGTTCAGCCACATTCCCTGCTTGGTTCTGCGCCACAGGGCGTCATCGGCGCGGCGAACCCACTCGTGCTCAACCAGGTAACGCAGTTCAGCTTCATAAAACTCATGACCGAAATCTTCGCCTAAATCCGCCACACTTTTGGCCTGACCCAGCAACAGTTCGCTATTGCTGCCGTAGGTGCGGGCGAAATGTCGCGCCAGCGGTTCGCTGATAAACGGATAGCGGCGGCGCAGAGTCGCCGCGTAGTCATCACGGTCACCGTTGATGTCACCGCCGGGCAGCGTTGCGCCTTTGGTCCATGCCGGGCCGATATTTTTGTAATACGGTGCCAGTTTCTCCAGCGCGTGCTCGGCCAGCTTGCGATAGGTGGTGAGCTTCCCGCCGAACACTGACAGCAGCGGCGCCTGGTTATCGACGTCGTGTACGTCCAGCGTGTAGTCGCGGGTAATGGCCTGCGGTGAGTCTGATTCATCATCGCACAGCGGACGTACGCCGGAGTAAGTCCAGACGATGTCGTCGCGCCCCAGCTGTTTTTTGAAGTGCGCGTTGTACACTTTCAGCAGATAGCTGATTTCCCCTTCGTCGATTTCGACATTTTTCGGATCGCCGTGATACTCCTGGTCGGTGGTACCGATAATCGAAAACTCATCCATCCACGGAATGACGAACACAATTCGCTTATCTTCGTTTTGCAGGATGTAGGCCTGCTTCTGCGTGTGCACGCGCGGCACCACAATGTGGCTGCCTTTGATCAGGCGGATGCCGTAAGGCGAGGGCAGATGCATGCCGTCATCGAAGAACTGCTTCACCCACGGGCCGGTGGCGTTGACCAGGCCACGCGCCTGCCAGGTATATTTTTTGCCGGTATCGATGTCTTCCGCTTCCACAATCCACAGGCCATTCTCACGGCGAGCGGAGGTAGCGCGCGTGCGGGTCAGTACTTCACCACCTTTTCGCTCAACCATTTGCGCGTTGGCTAATACTAAGCGAGCATCGTCAACCCAGCAGTCGGAATATTCGAATCCGCGCACGATTTCCGGTTTGAGGACCGATTCTGCGCCAAAACGCAAACCGGTAGACCCCGGCAGACTGGTGCGTTTGCCCAGATGATCGTACATAAACAGACCAATTCGGATCATCCACGCCGGACGCAGATGCGGGCGATGCGGCAGACGAAAACGCATCGGGAAGGCGATATGCGGTGCCATTTTTAACAGCACTTCACGCTCGGCGAGCGCTTCGCTCACCAGGCGGAATTCATAGTGTTCAAGGTAGCGCAGGCCGCCGTGGATGAGCTTAGAACTGGCGCTGGAGGTGGCGCACGCCAGATCCTGCGCTTCCAGCATCAAAACGGATAATCCGCGCCCGGCGGCATCCGCTGCGATCCCTGCGCCGTTGATCCCGCCACCTATCACAATCAGATCTTTGGTTTCCATGCTCGCTACCTCGTTCACTTTCGTTATAGCTCAATAATGCTCGATAACGAAAATAATAGCAAACAAACGCGCGTTCGGTAACATCAAAAAAACAATTTACAGTGATGTGTGTAACATATTGGCGTTTCACTGCCGTCAGGACGTACACTTGGCGGTAAAATGGCGTGAGTTCGCCCACCTGCAATAAAGAGAAAAGAAACCATGGAACAGTTTGTGTGTATCAATGTAGAAGAAGCGCACCAGAAGTTACGCCAGCAGACCGCCGTGCTGGTAGATATTCGTGACCCGCAGAGCTATGCGCTGGGCCACACGCCGGGTGCGTTTCATCTGACTAACGATACGCTGGGCGCGTTTATGCGCGACAACGATTTTGACACGCCGGTGATGGTGATGTGCTATCACGGCAACAGCAGCAAAGGCGCGGCGCAATATCTGCTCCAGCAGGGCTACGATGAAGTCTATAGCGTGGACGGCGGCTTCGACGCCTGGCATCGCCATTTCCCGGCAGAGGTTGAGCACATCGCGCTTTAGGCATGTGTTTGCAATGGTAATTACACTAAATCATTCAAGTTGGATCAAGGCGGCAAGAGAGCGAATCCCCAGGAGCGTACAAAAGTACGTGACTGGGGTGAGAGCGCGCAGCCAACGCAGAGGCAACTTGAATGATGACGTGTATACTGTGCTCCTTTGTGTGGAATAAGCGACCCTCTGCATGTTGATGATCACCTCTTTTACTAACCCGCGCGTCGCCCAGGCCTTTGTGGACTATATGGCGACGCAGGGTATTATCCTGACAATACAACAACATACTCAGAGTGATGTCTGGCTCGCAGATGAAAGTCAGGCCGAACGTGTACGCGCCGAGTTGACCCGCTTTCTGGAAAACCCGGCAGATCCGCGTTATCTGGCGGCGAGCTGGCAATCGGGCCACACCAACAGCGGGCTGCACTATCGTCGTTTCCCGTTCCTCGAAACGCTGAAAGCCAATGCCGGTCCGGTGACCATGGCGGTGATGATCGCCTGTATTCTGGTTTTCATCCTGATGAACGTGGTGGGCGATCAGGCCGTGATGATGTGGCTGGCCTGGCCTTATGACAGCTCGGTGCAGTTTGAGGCCTGGCGCTACTTTAGCCACGCGCTCATGCATTTCTCGGTGCTGCATATTCTGTTTAATCTGCTGTGGTGGTGGTATCTCGGCGGGGCGGTGGAGAAACGCATCGGCAGCGGTAAACTGGTGGTGATCACCGCGATCAGTGCGCTGTTGAGCGGTTTTATCCAGCACCAGTTTAGCGGCCCCTGGTTTGGCGGGCTGTCTGGCGTGGTGTATGCGCTGATGGGTTACGTCTGGCTGCGCGGCGAGCGCGATCCGGACAGCGGGATTTACCTGCAGCGTGGGTTGATTATCTTTTCGTTGGTCTGGCTGGTTGCCGGTTGGTTTGATCTTTTTGGCATGTCGATTGCCAATGGCGCACATGTTACCGGCCTGGTGGTCGGTCTGGCGATGGCGTTTGTCGATACGCTAAATGCGCGAAAGCGCGCGTAATTATTTCAGGGACTCACCATGAAACAAACACAACGTCATGACGCGATAATTGAGCTGGTCAAATTGCAGGGCTATGTCAGCACCGAAGAGCTGGTAGAGCACTTTTCCGTTAGCCCACAAACCATCCGCCGCGACCTGAACGACCTGGCGGAGCAGAAGATGATCCTGCGCCACCACGGCGGCGCGGCGTTACCTTCCAGTTCGGTCAACGCCTCGTGGCATGACCGAAAATCGACGCAGACGGCGGAGAAAGAGCGCATTGCCCGTAAGGTGGCCAGCGAAATCCCTAATGGTTCTACGCTGTTTATCGATATCGGTACCACGCCGGAAGCGGTCGCCCACGCGTTGCTAAATCATAGTGACCTGCGCATCGTGACCAATAACCTCAACGTGGCTAATACGCTGATGGTGAAAGAGGATTTCCGCATTATCCTCGCGGGCGGTGAATTGCGCAGCCGTGACGGTGGGATTATCGGGGAAGCGACACTCGATTTTATCTCCCAGTTCCGCCTCGATTTCGGCATTCTGGGGATCAGCGGCATCGACAGCGACGGTTCGCTGCTGGAGTTTGATTACCATGAAGTGCGCACCAAGCGCGCAATCATTGAGAACTCGCGTCATGTGATGCTGGTGGTCGACCATTCTAAGTTTGGCCGCAACGCGATGGTGAATATGGGCAGTATCAGCATGGTGGATGCCGTCTACACGGATGTGTTGCCGCCAGATGGAGTAATGAAGGTGATTGCCGAACATAACATCCAGCTGGAGCTGTGCCGGGAGTAGCGGTGAGAAGTGCCGGATGGCGGCTGCGCCTTATCCGGCCTACAGAGTGCTTGTAGGCCGGATAAGCGAAGCGCCATCCGGCATTCGTTACATCTGGAACTGCCCTTTGCTCAGGTCAGTCACGATGGTATTCATTTTGTCTTCCGTCAGCTGATAGAAGCGAATGGAAATCGCGGTAATCAGATAGAAGATTGCCGGTAACACGGTGAACAGAATCAGTACGCCGCGAATCGCTTCGGCAGACTGCTGCTCGACGCCAGCCTGATAGCCGTAGAAAGCCAGGCCCCAGCCCGTCAGTGCGCCACCAATTGCCACGCCCAGTTTGATGATAAAAATATTCGCTGCGACGTTCATACCCGTAATACGACGCTGAGTCTTCCATTCGCCGTAGTTGTTGGCGTCAGTGATCATTGACCATTGCAGCGGCGCGTTAATGCCCTGCAACACGTTCAGAATAATGTGAACGATAAATGCCGGGATCCAGTATTCCGTTGGCAGCACGAGGAACAGCAAGCCAATTAAGGCACTCAGAATGTTTACCCACACGGAAGCGCGGATTTTGCACACTTTTGAACCCAATGGTTTTGCGGCCAGGCTTCCGACCACCGCAGCTACCGTTGTCGCCAGCATAAACATGGAAATAACGCTGCTACCCTGATTCAGGATATATTGCACGAAATAGACCAGTAAGCTGCCGCGCACAACGACGCCACACAGCATCGCCAGGTTATAAACGGACAGAATCCACCACTGATCGTTTTTCGCCAGGATTTTCACGTCGCGCAGAATATTCAGGTTCTCTTCTTTCACCGGTTCGATACGTTCTTTGGTGGTCAGGAAGCAGATCAGGAACATAATGCAGCCAATGACACCGAATATCCCCATCGCCCACTGCATACCGCTTGCGCGATCGCCCGGTGCGAGGAAGTCCGCCAGCGGCAGAATCAGCGCCGTCCCCATTGCACCGCCGATAGGTGCGATGGCGAAACGCCAGGATTGCAGCGAAAGGTTTTCTGACGGATCGGCGGTAATGGCCGCGCCCAGTGAACAGTAAGGAATATTAATCGCGGTATACATTAGTGTCATAAATATATAGGCGATGACGGCGTAAATGATTTTTCCTGTCTGATCAAAGTCTGGCGTGGAATAAACTAAAATGCAGCTTACGGCAAACGGTACGCAGATAATTAACAGCCATGGACGAAAACGCCCCCAGCGGCTTTTTGTCTGGTCTGCAATTGCGCCCATGATAGGGTCGGTAATGGCATCCAGGACTCTGACAACTAAAAATAATGTCCCCATTACCGCCGGGGGTAAGCCATAAATATTTGTGTAGAAGTACGCCAGAATAGCAACAGAGGAATCGAAAACAATGTGGCTTGCGGCATCGCCCAAACCAAATCCAAACTTCTCTTTAGCACTGACTTTTTCGGTTAATGCCGACATATAATCACCCTTTTATAACGTGCCAACTCGCGGCAGTAGTTATAAGAGGTGAAGCGAGGAAGAAATATTCTAATTTTTCATTTCTGATTTATGTTTCTTCTCTAATGTGACGTAGCTATCTCTTCTGAATTGGAAGTATCAATATACAATATATTTTGGCGGTAATAATTTACCACCAAAATATATGTTAAACGCCATACCCCATCATTTTCAGCAGCTGCTGCGCGTGCTGTACCGCATCCTGACGATGTGCCACGCCCAGCTTCTGGTACAGATTACGAATATGCGTCTTAATGGTGGTGGCGGCGACGTCCAGCTCACCCGCAATCTGTTCATTGCTATAGCCGGAGTAGATAAGACCCAGAACCTGCCATTCACGCTGAGTGAGCGGGCTGGTGCGGATAAGCTCCGGCACTTCCGGGTGATTAAGCAGACGTTCGACGAAGTTCTCATCAAAATGCGCGAACTTATGTCGATGATGCTGATTGATTTCGCGCAGAATGCGCTGAGCGCGATGCTGATCGAGTTCCGGCAGCGTGTTGAGCTGAATCAGCTGACGCAACTGCTGCGCCATCGCTTCGCCCTCAATCACAAAGTGGCTGATAAACCCGGTGCGGTTGGCCAGCGTCAGCGCTTCCAGCAGCACGCGTTGAGCTTCATTTTTACGCCCGGCCTGCCAGTACAGTTGATTCAACAGCAGCAGGTTACGGTTGAGATCGCTCATCAGACGCAGCGAACGCGCATTTTCATTCAACTCTTCCAGCACCATTTCAGCGGCATCAAATTCGCCGAGCAGGATCTGCACGCGGGCGATATTGCGCCACTGGCTTTGCAGGAAGTGGTTGTTGGCGAACGCCGGTTTTGGGGTATGGCGCAACCAGTTGGCAGCAGATTTTTTATCGCCGACCATCTGCCAGTAAATCACCCGTACTTTATCGGCGTTGGAGACCCAGTCGCTGTGGTATGGGCCATTCCCGAGTAAATTTTCCAGCCGGTTCAGGTGGCTGCGGGCATTGTCGAGATCGCCGCGCGCCAGAGAGCATTGTACCAGCAGCGCCAGGCACTGAAGCTGCTGCTGCGGCTGATAGTTCACCAGCACATCCATGCCGGTACGTGCAGAGGCTTCGGCTTCATCCAGACGCGCCCACGCCCACAGTAACTGCGCGCGAATGCGCAGCAGGAACTCGTGCATGGGCAGTTGTTCGAGGTGCTGATCGCGAATGAGCTGGAACGCTTTTTCCTGGCACTCCCAGGCGGCCTGCAAAAAGCCCTGGGCAAACAGAATTTCACTTTGTTGGATCAGGCTCCACAGGGCGTAGTGCCAGACATCATGACGGCGCGCCATCTGCTCCGTTTGCTGCATCACCGACAGCGACTGCCCCAGTTGCCCTTTGCAGTGCAGCACTTCGCCATGCACGGAAGTGGCGACGATACGGCTGTAGAAACTGGCCAGCGGCAGCTCATCAAGGGCAACCATTGCCAGACGTTCCGCTTCTTCCGGGTCGCCATCGTTGATGGCCACCTGCGCGCGCAGGGCGTTGAAATCGCCGTGCAGGGCTTTGTCCATCTCGAAGTCCATCTCCTGCTCGGCACGCGCCAGCAGGGTATTAACTTCGCTGTAGCGATGCTGGCTCTGCATCAGCCATGCCTGTAACAGCACCAGACGCGGATTTTCCAGCAGGCTTTCCCACGGCAGGGCGGAGAGCGACTCTTCCAGCAGCGCGAGTTCGCTGTGATGAAACAGACCCCACGCGTGATTCAGCAGAATATCGCGCAGCATTTTGGGGTCGCCAGCCGCAAGCGCGTGATGAATCGCCTCGCTCGGGAAGCCTTGCGCCATCCAGCTTTCGGCGGCGGCGCGATGAATATCGGGTAACTCTGTCGCCAGTTCCCACTGACAGCGCTGGCGCAGGAAGCTACAGAACAGCGGGTGATAGTTAAACCATTCACCGGAGTCATCCATACGTTGCAGGAACAGCCCCTGACGCTCAATCTCTTCCAGCCGCATCTGGCCGTTTTCTTCGCCGGTCACGCGCACAATGAGCGCGTCGTTCATCGAGCGCAGCAGCGAACTTTTCAGCAGGAAATTACGCGTCGCAGGCTCCACGTTATCCAGCACCTCATCGACCAGATAATCGGACAGATGGCTGGCGTTAATGCCGGAAAGACGGCGGGCGGAGTGCTGCGTGGCATTATTGCGCTGACGCGCCGACAGGGCGATCAGCTGTAGCGCCGTCGCCCAACCGGCAACGTCGTCACACAGACGGCCACTCTCAGCAAGCTCGATAGGCGAGGTGAGGCGGCAGTCGAAGAATTGTTTGGTTTCACAGTGGTTAAAAGCCAGCTGTTGGCTGCCGATTTCCAGCAGTTGATCGCGCACGCGCAGGTTGGCGATACCCAACTGCGGTAAATTACGCGACAGGACGACCAGCGTCAGGTTTTCCGGCTGATGGCGCAGGAAAAAGCGCATGGCGTCGTGGATCACCGGATTGGTGATCAGATGGTAATCGTCAATCACCAGATACAGCGGTTTCTGCCACTCGCTCAGCTCGACAAAAAGCTGAGAAAACAGCGATGACAGGCTCGCATACTGGCGTTTTTGCACCATGTTTTCGCTGGCGCTGCAATGGCCGCCCGTCGCCTGCTGAATCGCGGCGATAAGGTAGCTGGCGAACCGTTCCTGCTGGTTATCCCCTTCATCAAGGGAGTACCAACCCAGTTCGTTTTTTCCCGCCGCCCACTGTGAAATGAGCGTCGTCTTGCCATAACCTGCAGGGCTGGTGATCAGCGCCAGACGATAATTGTTCGCGCCTGAAAGCTTCGCCAGCAGCCGTTCCCGAATCACTGTGTGTTCAAGACGGACGGGTCGACTTAATTTTGACGGAATCAACATAGCAATCACTTCACTGTGAGGAGAGAAAAATATTTTTTTTAGGGCTCGTAATTAATCAATACAAAGGTCGGCCAAATGACAATTTATTGCAAGTTATGTCCGGTTTTGATGTCTGCGAATTTGCACTCTGTCACAATTCTACTTATTGCCCATTTGAATTACGGAGACCGGTTGCAGGGCGCGTGGTGACTGGGTTTGTCAAAAAGAGTAAAACTCTGAAAAAGCGACAAAGGGCATGGGGTTAATTAAACAACTATTAAATTTATAGTCAGCTGCGCTATTTGCCTTATGGATCATCTTATTTTCATTTCGGGTTATTTCATAACCGAAACTATTTCCCTGCGGCCGTAAATTAAGAAAAACACCATTTCATTTTTATGACACACCGCGCGGATATCTTCGTTCTGATAACTGAAACTGCCGCCTGGCAGAATGGATGGCCGCCTGACGTGGTGTGAAATTTGCGCAATTTCAGGGTTAGTCACTAACGTAATAGTGTCTGCGATCACACTTTTCGCTCATCCCTGCGACTCCTCCCCGCCTAATCCGGGACGGGATGAGGAAGACACACAGTCAGCCAGGCAAACTATCACTAACGTTTATGTAAAAAGGACTCGAATTCCCTATGTCACAGCCAACCTTCAATAAAGAACTGTTTCAGGCTGCCCTGACGCGTCAGTGGCAACGATTTGGTTTACAGGCTGCTTCTGAGATGACTTCTCACCAGTGGTGGCAGGCTGTGAGCGGTGCGTTGGCAGAAATGCTGTCCGCTCAGCCCGTGGCGAAACCGGCGAAGGATCAACGCCACGTGAACTACATTTCGATGGAGTTTCTGATTGGTCGTCTGACCGGCAACAACCTGCTGAACCTCGGCTGGTATGAGGGCGTGAGCGATGCGCTCAAGCCGTTCGATATTCATCTGACCGACCTGCTGGAAGAAGAAACGGACCCGGCGCTGGGTAACGGCGGTCTGGGGCGTCTGGCGGCCTGCTTCCTTGACTCTATGGCGACCGTGGGTCAATCGGCAACTGGCTATGGCCTGAACTATCAATATGGCTTATTCCGTCAGTCTTTTGCCGATGGTCAGCAGATGGAAGCGCCGGATGACTGGCAGCGCGGTAGCTACCCGTGGTTCCGCCACAACGCGACGCTGGATGTGCTGGTCGGTATTGGCGGTAAAGTCAGCAAAGAGGGTCACTGGACCCCGGCATTCGAAATCACCGGTGAAGCCTGGGACCTGCCGGTACTGGGTTATCGTAACGGCGTCGCACAGCCGCTGCGCCTGTGGCAGGCGAAGCACGCGCATCCATTTAACCTGACCAAATTCAACGACGGCGACTTCCTGCGTGCAGAACAGCAGGGCATCGATGCCGAAAAACTGACGAAAGTGCTCTACCCGAACGACAACCATACGGCGGGTAAAAAACTCCGCCTGATGCAGCAGTACTTCCAGTGTGCGTGTTCAGTGGCGGATATTCTGCGTCGTCATCATCTGGCGGGCCGCAAACTGCATGAACTGGCGAATTTCGAAGTCATTCAGCTTAACGATACTCACCCGACGATCGCCATTCCTGAACTGCTGCGCGTGCTGATTGATGAGCACCAGTTGAGCTGGGATGACGCCTGGGCTATCACCAGCAAAACATTCGCCTACACCAACCACACCCTGATGCCGGAAGCGCTCGAGTGCTGGGATGAAAAACTGATTAAAGCGCTGCTGCCACGCCATATGCAGATCATCAACGAAATCAACGCGCGCTTTAAAAAGCTGGTTGATAAAACCTGGCCGGGCGACAAAGCGGTTTGGGCGAAACTGGCCGTGGTGCACGACAAACAGGTGCGCATGGCGAACATGTGCGTGGTCAGCGGTTTTGCGGTGAACGGCGTCGCCGCGCTGCACTCCGACCTGGTGGTGAAAGATCTGTTCCCGGAATATCACCAGCTGTGGCCGAACAAATTCCATAACGTCACCAACGGCATTACGCCGCGCCGCTGGATCAAACAGTGCAACCCGGCACTGGCTGCGTTACTCGATAAGTCGCTGAAGAAAGAGTGGGCGAACGATCTCGACCAGTTGAACAATCTGGAAAAATTCGCTGACGACGCCAAATTCCGCCAGACCTATCGCGAGATCAAACAGGCCAACAAAGAGCGCCTGGCTGAGTTCGTGAAAGCGCGTACCGGCATTGAAATCAATACCCAGGCGATTTTTGATATCCAAATCAAGCGCCTGCACGAATACAAACGTCAGCACCTGAACCTGCTGCACATTCTGGCGCTGTATAAAGAGATCCGCGAGAACCCGCAGGCAGACCGCGTCCCGCGCGTATTCCTGTTCGGCGCCAAAGCAGCGCCGGGCTACTACCTGGCGAAGAACATCATCTTCGCGATTAACAAGGTGGCAGAAGCCGTCAATAACGATCCGAAAGTGGGCGACAAGCTGAAAGTGGTCTTCCTGCCGGATTACTGTGTGTCGGCGGCGGAAAAAATGATCCCGGCGGCGGATGTCTCCGAACAGATCTCTACCGCAGGCAAAGAAGCGTCTGGTACCGGCAACATGAAGCTGGCGCTGAACGGGGCGTTGACCGTCGGTACGCTGGATGGTGCGAACGTGGAAATCGCGGAAGTGGTCGGCGATGAAAACATCTTCATCTTCGGTAACACCGTTGAACAGGTGAAGGCGCTGAAAGCGAAAGGTTACGATCCGCTGAAATGGCGTAAGAAAGACAAACTGCTGGACGCGGTGCTCAAAGAGCTGGAGAGCGGTAAGTACAGCGATGGCGACAAACACGCGTTCGACCAGATGCTGCACAGCCTGCTGAAAGGCGGCGACCCGTACCTGGTGCTGGCCGATTTCGAAGCCTACGTGGCAGCGCAGAAACAGGTCGATGTGCTGTATCGCGACCAGGAAGCGTGGACCCGCGCCACCATCCTGAACACCGCGCGCTGCGGCATGTTTAGCTCCGATCGCTCCATTCGCGATTATCAGAAACGTATCTGGCAGGCAAAACGCTAAGGACAGGCCTATGGAAAGCAAACGCCTCGACAATGCCGCGCTGGCGGCGGGGATCAGCCCCAACTATATCAATGCGCACGGTAAACCGCAGTCTATCGGTGCTGACACCAAACGGCGTTTGCTGGACGCAATGCACGCTACCGCCACGAAAGTGGCGGTGACGCCCGTCCCGAACGTCATGGTCTGGACGCATGGCAAAAAAATGGTTCTGACGGTTGAAGGCAGCGGCGAGTTTCACTGGCTGCTGACCACCGAAGAGGGCAAGCAGTATCAGGGCGAAGCGACAGGAGGCAAAAACCTGGCGCTGCCCGCGCGTCTGCCAGAGGGCTATCACTCCCTTACGCTGACCCAGTCTGATGAACGCTGGCACTGCCGGGTGATTGTTGCCCCGGAACGCTGCTATGAACCGCTGGCGTTGAAAGAGAAAGAAAAATTGTGGGGCGCCTGCGTGCAGCTCTACACCCTGCGTTCTGAAAAGAACTGGGGAATTGGCGACTTTGGCGACCTGAAGGCGATGCTGCCGGAAATCGCCAAACGCGGCGGGGCGTTTATCGGCCTCAATCCGATCCACGCGCTCTATCCGGCGAACCCGGAAAGCGCGAGCCCGTACAGCCCTTCATCTCGCCGCTGGCTGAACGTGATTTATATCGACGTCAACGCGGTGGAAGATTTCCAGCACAGTGAAGAAGCACAGGCCTGGTGGAAAAAACCGGCCACCCAGAAAGCGCTGAAAGCCGCCTGCGATGCGGTGTGGGTGGATTATACGGCGGTAACCGAACTGAAAATGACCGCGCTGCGTATGGCGTGGACGCGTTTTGCCAAACGCACTGATGCGCAGATGACCCAGTTCCGCAACTTTGTGGAACGTGAAGGAGACAGCCTTTACTGGCAGGCAGCGTATGACGCGCTGCACGCCAATCAGGTGAAAATCGACAAACTGCGCTGGGGCTGGCCTGCCTGGCCGCAAGCGTATCAGGATGTCGATAGCCCGGAAGTGCGTGCGTTCTGTGAGCAGCATGCCGATGAAGTCGATTTCTATCTTTGGCTGCAATGGCTGGCGTACACCCAGTTCGCGGCCTGCTGGCAGGAAAGCCAGCAATATGACATGCCGATTGGCCTGTATCGCGACCTCGCCGTGGGCGTGGCGGAGGGCGGCGCGGAAACCTGGTGTGACCGCGAGCTTTACTGCCTGAAAGCGTCAGTGGGCGCACCGCCGGATATTCTCGGGCCGCTGGGGCAAAACTGGGGCCTGCCGCCGATGGACCCGCACATCATTACCGCGCGTGCCTACGAGCCGTTTATCGACCTGCTGCGCGCGAATATGAAAAACTGCGGCGCGCTGCGTATCGACCACGTGATGTCCGTGCTGCGTCTGTGGTGGATCCCTTACGGTGAAACGGCGGATCACGGCGCGTACGTGCATTATCCGGTGGACGATCTGCTGTCGATTCTGGCGCTGGAGAGTAAACGCCATCGCTGCATGGTGATTGGTGAAGATCTCGGTACCGTACCGGTGGAGATTGTCGGCAAACTGCGCAAGAGCGGAGTTTACTCATACAAAGTGCTCTACTTCGAAAACGACAGCGACAAAATCTTCCGTGCGCCTAAAGCGTATCCGGAGCAATCCATGGCGGTCGCCACCACCCATGACCTGCCGACGCTGCGCGGTTACTGGGAAAGCGGTGACCTGACGCTCGGTCGGGCGCTGGGGCTCTACCCTGACGAAGTGGTGTTACGTGGTTTGTATCAGGATCGCGAACTGGCGAAGCAGGGCTTGCTGGATGCGCTGCACAAATATGGCGTGCTGCCAAAACGTGCCGGGCATAAAGCCAGCCTGATGAGCATGACCGACACGCTCAATCGCGGTATGCAGCGTTATATCGCTGACAGCAACAGCGCACTGCTGGGGCTGCAACCGGAAGACTGGCTGAATATGGAAGAGCCGGTCAATATCCCTGGTACCAGCGATCAGTACAAAAACTGGCGGCGTAAGCTGACCACCAGTCTTGAGCAGATGTTTGCCGATGAACGGGTGAATAAGCTGATTAAGGACCTGGATAAACGGCGCAAAGCGGCAGGTAAGAAGAAGTAAAAGGAACCAAAATACTCACCCTAACCCTAACCCTCTCCCTTAGGGAGAGGGAACCGAATGTGCCAGTGGTCAGGTATATGCGGTTTTCACCCTCTCCCTAAGGGAGAGGGCCGGGGTGAGGGGGGAAAATCTCAAATCAAACAACCATTCCCAGCAGCAGACAACCTACCAGACCACACACGGAGATGATGGTTTCCAGCATCGACCAGGACTTGATGGTCTCGCCGATAGTCAGGTTGAAATACTCTTTGAACAGCCAGAAGCCTGGATCGTTCACGTGAGAGAAGATAACGCTACCGGAACCAACCGCGATAACCATCAGCTCAGGGCTTACGCCCGTAGTGGCAATCAGCGGGGCTGCGATACCACCGGCAGTGATGGCCGCAACGGTTGCGGAACCCAGCGCGATACGCAGCACGGCGGCAATAGACCAGGCCATCAGCAGCGGAGAAACGTTGGAGCCATGCATCATTGAAGCGATGTATTTGTCCACGCCGCTATCAACCAGAACCTGCTTAAACGCACCGCCACCGCCAATGATCAACAGCATCATGGCAATGATTTTGATGGAAGAAGTCAGCGTATCGTTCACCTGGTCCATGTTACGACCACGGTTCAGGCCGAATGTGAATACGGCAATCAGTACGGCAATCAGCGTAGCCATTACCGGGTCGCCGAAGAATTCAGCGTACGGCAGCACCGCATGGCCTTTCGGCAGCACCATTTCTGCAATAGCGCGCAGGGCCATCAGGATAACCGGCACCAGTGCGGTCCAGACGCTCACGCCGAAAGAAGGCATTTCTTCTTCGGTGAAGGTTTTCGGGTTGTGCAGACCTTCCGGAATCGGCTTGTCGATGCTTTTCAGGCAGCGCGCATAAACCGGGCCTGCCAGGATCACGGTCGGAATTGCCAGCAGCGTACCGTACAGCAGGGTTTTACCCATGTCTGCGTGGAAGATGGTTGCAATCGCGGTCGGGCCCGGGTGCGGCGGCAGGAAGCCGTGCGTAACGGACAGTGCGGCGGCCATCGGTACGCCGATATACAGCAGCGGAATACGCGCGGAAGCAGCGATGGTGAAGACCAGCGGCAGCAACAGGACGAAACCAACCTCGTAGAACAGCGCAAAACCGACGGTGAAACCGGTCAGAACCACCGCCCACTGAATGTTTTTGCGACCGAACTTGTCGATAAGCGTGGTGGCGATACGCTGAGCACCGCCGCAGTCTGCCAGCAGTTTCCCGAGCATTGCGCCGAAGCCCATAATCAGCGCAAGGCTGCCCAGGGTTCCACCTACGCCGTTTTTGATAGAGACGATGACTTTGTCGAGCGGCATACCCTGCATCAACCCGACGGCGAGCGCCACCAGGATAAGGGCAATAAAGCCGTTCATTTTAAAACGGATCATCAGCAGTAATAACAGGATAACCCCGATAGCTACTATGACTAATGGCATGATGCACCTGGCCTTTAATTTATATGGGTAACGTCATTGTTTCAGTGACAACGTCCAATTGTCCCCAGAGAGGGTGGACACACTTCATTGCGTCGGAATCTCACTTTTGCCCTGCTAAAGGATAGCTGGCTATTGATTTGCGTGACGACGCTATGGGGCGGATGATACGGGTAACATGAGGGAGTGAGAATTACCCAGGCAGCATAAATGTAAAAATTGAGACGGATGTCATACTATTTGCCGGGTTTTTGCAAAGATGTGTATAGAGAATTGCGAGCTATGTTGCGCGGTAACATTACGGGGATGGATTTATGCAGTGTGAAGCATTCGCCGGATGCGGCTTACGCCTTATCCAGCCTACAAAATCTGTACAACACGTAGGCCCGATAAGCAACGCGCATCGGGCAACAGCGAGCACAGTACGTAGGCCCGGTAAGCGCAGCGCCACCGGGCAAAAGGGCAGGGGGTAAAACTTAGTAGTAAGAGTGTTCGCCGCGCTGGTGTTCAGTCAGATCGCGAACCCCTTTCAGTTCCGGGAATTCAGCCAGCAGCTGCTTCTCAATCCCTTCTTTCAGCGTCACGTCTACCATCGAGCAACCGTTACAGCCGCCGCCGAATTGCAGAATCGCATAGCCTTCGTCGGTGATTTCCATCAGCGTTACGCGGCCGCCGTGGCCTGCCAGCTGCGGGTTAACCTGCGCCTGAATCATATACTCAACGCGCTCCATCAGCGGCGCATCGTCAGACACTTTACGCATTTTGGCGTTTGGCGCTTTCAGGGTCAGCTGAGAACCCAGCTGATCGGTAACAAAATCAATTTCCGCATCTTCCAGATACGGTGCGCTCAGCTCATCGACATAGGCGGTGAGTTGTTCAAATTTCAGGGCAGTGTCACTTGCTTCCACCGCATCCGGCGGGCAATAAGAAACGCCACATTCTGCGTTTGGCGTGCCAGGATTGATAACAAATACGCGGATTTGTGTACCTTCTTCCTGATTTACCAGCAGTTTGGCAAAGTGCGCTTGTGCAGCATCGGAAATACGGATCATAGCTTTGGCCTAATAGTTGACTACTTTAGTTGGTTATAATACGCCCATCAGAGGGGGTCTACAAGGTGCGACACAGGCACCATACCTGAACGCTCGCCGCGCCGTTTCGCAAAAGCAGGCGGGAAATTTCGGCGACAGTGCTGCCCGTGGTAACGACATCATCCACAATCACCATATGGAGCCCCTTCACCGGTAATTCAAGCCGGAAGGCATTTTTCAGGTTGCGGGCGCGTAACCGCGCGCTGAGCTGGTGCTGGGTGGCGGTTTTCCGCACCCGTTTAAGAGCAAAAGGATGCCAGGCGCAGCCAAGCCATTTCGCCAGCGCCTGACACAACAGGTCGCTCTGATTAAATCCCCGTCGCCAGTGACGTCGCTGCCAGAGCGGAACGCTGATGAGCCGGTCTGGCCGGGGTAATCCAGATGTTTGCCGCGCGTTTAATAGCATGAGCCGTGCCAGAATCGGGGCGAGCTCCGGCTTATCGCAGAATTTAAATTGATGAATCAAATGACTGAGCGGCGGGACATAATCATTCACCGCTATTAACCGGCTCCAGGGCGGCGCTTTACGCAGGCAGCGCCCGCATACGAGGTGCCCGATCGCCGCCGGAAGCCCGCACTGAGGGCAGCGCGGTTGTGTGTTAAATAACGTTTGCGCGCAGCGGGAGCAGACGCCCCATCGTGAAATCGCCAGCGGCATTTGGCATAGCCAGCACAAGCTGTGGACTGTTAGCATATTGCACCTCGAAAGCCGGATGTGGGAACAATAACTGATGAACAACGTTTGGTGGCAAACCAAAGGTGAAGGAGATCGCCATCTTGTGCTGCTGCACGGATGGGGGCTGAACGCGCAGGTGTGGGATTGCATAACGCCGGAACTGAGCGCGCATTTCACGCTGCATCTTGTCGACCTGCCAGGCTTTGGCCGCAGCCGTGATTTCGGCGCAATGTCGCTGGATGCGATGGCGGAGCTTGTGCTGAAACAGGCGCCTGAACAGGCTATTTGGTTAGGCTGGAGCCTCGGCGGGCTGGTGGCGAGTCAGATAGCCCTGACGCACCCGCAGCGTGTCCAGGCACTGATTACCGTCGCATCATCGCCATGTTTCTGCGCGCAGGACGACTGGGCCGGCATCAAGCCCGAGATTCTGGCGGGCTTCCAGCAACAGCTGAGCGAGGATTTTCAGCGTACCGTTGAGCGCTTCCTCGCGCTGCAAACCCTGGGCACGGAAAGCGCCAGGCAGGATGCGCGTGCGCTGAAAAGTACCGTGCTGTCGCTGCCGATGCCAACCGTCGATGCGCTCAACGGCGGGCTGGAGATCCTGAAAACCGCTGATTTGCGTCAGGCGCTGACCTCGCTGGACAAACCTTTCCTGCGTCTTTATGGCCGACTGGATGGCCTGGTGCCGCGCAAAATAGTGCCCCAACTCGATGCCCTGTGGCCGCAGAGTGAATCGTACCTTTTTGCCAAAGCCGCCCATGCACCGTTTATCTCGCATCCGGATGAATTTTCTCAGGTTATTCGCGAGTTTGCCGACGCTAAAATTTAATTTTTGCGCCCACATGGAAAAAGTTTCGAAGCGGAACAATACTTATCCTGCCGGTACGCTTAGAGCCTATCCCATTAGGCTCTTAATGCGTTGATAGCCGTTGCGTACCGCATATAAAACAAAAACTTATATAGGGATAACGTTATGAAACTCGTTACAGGTATTGTCGCGACTCTGGTTATGGGCTCGCTCTCTTTTGGTGCGCTGGCGGCGAAAGAGATTCAGAAAGAAGATGTCGCGAAGATGAATCTCACTAAGGTTGGCGAAATCACCACCTCGCGTACCACCTCGCCGATGGATGCGAAGCGCGATTTGTCGAAAAAAGCGGATGAGCTGGGCGGGAAGTACTATGTGATTATCGCCGGTTCAAAGAATGAGAAAACCGTGCACGGTAACGCAGACGTTTATAAGTGATTAAAAAAGCGGGTCTTCGGACCCGCTTGAGACTGATGACGAACGTAACATTGCCTGATGCGCTACGCTTATCAGGCCTACAAGGTTTCTGCAATGTATTGAATTTACACTATTTTGTAGGCCGGATAAGGCGTTTACGCCGCATCCGGCAAGAACAAAGCGCACTTTGTTATTAGCACAATACCCACCATTCGCTCAGGCAGGCTCGCCCTTCCGGGCACTGCTTACAGCTCCCTGACAGACAACCATCCGCGTCTTCCTGCACGCGACGCGCTTTACCCATTGCTTCCAGGCGTTCGAGCATGGCATCGATCATCGGCTGCGGCGTGTGTAACTGCGCGCTGAGCTGTGATGCCCCCATGCGTCCTTGCAGTGCCAGCATATCGCGAACCTCAATTAACGATGCCATCGCCTCTCCTTAGTGGCAGCTGCCAGAGGTTTCATGAGCGTGAACGGTTTTGCGCGTCGCCAGCAGATTCACATCCACACGGCTACGTGCCCGGCGCAGCGCGCCAATCACTATCACGTTAAACAGAATCACCGCCAGAATGCACACCAGGCTGTACTGCGGATGCTGTTTGAAGCTGGTGACCTGATAAAATAGCGTCGACAGTGAGTAAGCGATATTCAGCCCCCACAGCACCGAGAAGCCCATCCAGCCGCGGCTGGACTCACGGGCAATCGCACCCATCACCGAAATGCACGGAATGTAGAGCAGAACGAAAATCAGGTAGCTGTAGGCCGCCGCCGCGCTGCCGAATTTGCTGCTCATCACGCCCATCGCGCCGGTCGCCATTTCCCCGTCGCCTTTACTGGCTTCGATTGGGTTCGCCAGCACGCTCAGGCTAAAGGTGTCTTTCAGGCTCTGCCAGGTTTCATCGGCTGCGCCCAGCAGTTCGTCGGTCAGGCTGAAGGTGGCTGGATCGAAATCTTCTTCCTGAATATTTTCAGCGGTGTAGAGGGTGTTCAACGTACCGACTACCACCTCTTTTGCCATCGCCCCGGTAAACAGGCCAACCGCGGCCTGCCAGTTATCTTCATGCACGCCAATCGGTTTCAGCAGCGGCGTTAACTGACGGCTCACTGACGCAAGGGCTGAGTCGTTGATGTTATCGACCGCCTGGCCGCTCAGTGAGAAGCTGTTCAGGGCGCTCAGGAAAATACTGACGATAACGATGACTTTACCCGCGCGAACTACAAAGCCTTTCAGGCGTTGCCAGGTCTGGATAAACAGGCTTTTCAGATGCGGAATGTGATAAACCGGCAGCTCCATCACGAACGGTGAGGCTTCACCACGCATGATGGTGTATTTGAGCATCAGACCGGTGAGGATCGCCATCACGATGCCCAGTACGTAAAGCGAGAAGACCGCCAGCGCGCCCTGCTGACCAAAGAAGGCCGCCGCGAAGACGGCGAAGATTGCCAGACGTGCGCCGCAGGACATAAACGGCGCCATCATGATGGTCATCAGACGCTCGCGCGGGGCATCGAGCGTACGTGCGCCCATCACCGACGGTACGTTACAGCCGAAACCAACAATCAGCGGCACGAAGGATTTGCCCGGCAGGCCAAGCGACTGCATCAGGCGGTCCATAACAAACGCCGCACGCGCCATGTAGCCGGAATCCTCAAGGAAGGAGAGGAACAGGTACATCATGCCGATTTGCGGTACCAGCGGCAGCACGGTGTTGATCCCGCCGCCAATACCCTGGGCGAGGAAAATCGTCAGCCATTCCGGGAAGTGCAGCGTTGCGCCAACCCATTGAATGCCGTGAATAAAGATAGCGACCGAGCCACCGTCGAAAATAGGCTGCAATGCGCCGCCGATGTTAATCGCCAGCAGGAACATCAGGTACATCACGAACAGGAAGATCGGCAGTCCCAGTACGCGGTTGAGCACGATTTTATCCACGGCAGCGGTGAAGCGGCTTGGCTCGGCGGTGAGCGTGTTACTGACGCTGTCGCAAATGGCAGAGATGCTTTGATAACGCGCATCGGCGATATGCAGTGCAGGGTCATCCAGTTCGTCGTTCAGATTAGCCAGCGCGATATCGAGTTTATCCGCCGCATCGCCTGCGTAGGCGCGGCTATAGATATCGCCTTCCAGCATTTGCATACCGAGCCAGTGGCGCTGTTTCTCCGGAATCGCTTCCGGCATCGCGCGCGCCAGATTTTCTGCTTCACGAAGCAGCGGGGCAGCGTAGTGCACCAGCTCAATCTCATCGTTGCTTTGATAGCGGTCGACCGCCAGCTTCAGGGCGTCGATCCCACGGCCACGCGTGGAAACCAGCGGAACCACCGGGCAACCCAAACGCGCAGAGAGGGCGTCAATATCAATGCGGATTTGCTGTTTTTCCGCGATATCGAGCATGTTGAGCGCCACGATGCAGGGAATACCGAGTTCGAGCAGTTGCAGCGTCAGGTAGAGGTTGCGCTCGAGGTTAGAAGCATCGACGACGTTAATCAGTAAGTCGGCGTCGCCGCTTAAAATGTAGTGGCAGGCGATTTGCTCATCGAGTGAGGTCTGCGAGGAGATGGTGGTCAGGGAGTAGGTCCCTGGCAGGTCGACCAGCGTGACGCTGTGATCGGTCGTTGAAAACGACCCTTCTTTACGCTCGACCGTCACCCCGGACCAGTTCCCCACGCGCTGACGTGCGCCGGTTAATTGATTGAATAATGTTGTCTTGCCGGAATTAGGATTACCAATTAAGCCAATGGTTAGTTTTTTCATTTTTTGTGAACTCTATAACAGCTAAATCGGATTAACGAGAAATGGATTCAAGATCGAGGAATTCCAAATCTTTTTTGCGTAGGACTAAACTGACTCGACGCGTTTCAATATGAATGGGGTCGCCTAAAGGTGCGACACGTACAACCTGGAAAGAGGAGCCGGGCAGCATGCCGAGCGACAGCAGTTTCTGACGCCAGGCCGGGCTGATTTCACGGGAGAAGCCAGTAATTTTCCACGCACTATCAGGAGTAAATTGCATAGGGCCTACTTATTTCATCGCGAGTCACTGTCGCGCGGGTTCAACAGAAACGAACGGAAAGGCGCGCGAACATGAGAGAGGTTAATTAATCTACAATACGATGATAATGAGAATGGTTTGTATCTTCAATAGATAAAATGTGACCGGATGTTCTTTCTGAGAATAAAGTGGCGCAAAGTTGATTTGGCTCAAAACAATTCGGGTAAACCGTATGTTTGTTTATTTCGACGAATGTTAATGCGGTGATAATAATGCTAAATATAAAAACAATTAATATATTTCCGAAATAAAAAGCCCGATAACGTTTATCGGGCCCACAGACATTTCTGGTTTATAGGCCGGGTAAGCGCAGCGCCACCCGGCAACACAAACCGCACGCGTTAGCGTTTTTTCCCCATCGCCGCCGCCAGCGCATCCATCATCGCGCTGTTACCCGCAGGCTGCACATCGCGACCGCGTGGTTTTGCTGCTTTGGCCGCCGGGCGATTGCCCTGGTTGCGCTCATTGCTATTACCGCCGCGACGGGCGTTGGTTTCACCCGGCTGCTCGTCCAGACGCATGGTCAACGCAATACGTTTACGCGGCAGATCCACTTCCAGCACCTTCACTTTCACGATATCGCCGGCTTTCACTACCGTGTGCGGATCTTCCACAAACTTATCCGCCAGCGACGAGATATGAACCAGGCCATCCTGATGCACGCCGATATCCACAAACGCACCAAAGTTGGTGACGTTAGTGACCGCGCCTTCCAGAATCATCCCCGGCAGCAGGTCGTTCATGGTTTCTACGCCATCAGCGAACTGCGCGGTTTTAAACTCAGGACGCGGGTCACGGCCCGGTTTTTCCAGCTCTTTGATGATATCGGTGACGGTTGGTACGCCGAAACTCTCGTCGGTGAATTCAGAGGCCTTCAGGTTACGCAGCTCGCTGCTGTTGCCCATCAGATCTTTCAGCGCCTGCTGAGTCCGCGCCAGGATACGCTCGACCACCGGATACGCTTCCGGGTGCACCGTAGAGGCATCCAGCGGGTTATCTCCGTGGTTAATACGCAGGAAGCCTGCGCACTGCTCGAACGCTTTCGGCCCCAGACGGCTGACTTTCAGCAGTTGCTGACGGTTCTGGAACTGACCGTTCTCATCACGCCAGCTGACAATATTCTGCGCCATCATGCGCGTCAGGCCCGCCACGCGAGTTAACAGCGGAACGGAAGCGGTATTCAGGTCTACGCCGACGGCGTTTACGCAGTCTTCCACTACCGCATCCAGCTTACGCGCCAGCGAGGTCTGGCTGACGTCGTGCTGATACTGGCCGACGCCGATGGATTTCGGGTCGATTTTCACCAGCTCGGCGAGCGGGTCCTGCAAACGGCGGGCGATAGAGACCGCGCCACGCAGAGAAACGTCGAGGTCCGGGAATTCCAGCGCCGCCAGTTCAGACGCCGAGTAAACGGACGCCCCTGCTTCGCTGACGATCACTTTCTGCGCCGTCACTTTCGGGAACTGTTTCTGCACGTCGAGGAAGAAACGCTCCGTTTCGCGCGAGGCTGTACCGTTACCGATAGCGACCAGCTCAACGTTATGTTTCTCGCACAGCGCCGCGACCACAACGGC
Organism: Pseudocitrobacter corydidari; assembly: GCF_021172065.1. Taxonomy (NCBI): domain Bacteria; kingdom Pseudomonadati; phylum Pseudomonadota; class Gammaproteobacteria; order Enterobacterales; family Enterobacteriaceae; genus Pseudocitrobacter; species Pseudocitrobacter corydidari. The sequence continues at coordinate 4,233,546 of NZ_CP087880.1, forward strand.
CGCTTTCGCTGCCTGACCGGTATGTGGATAGATGGTGTCGGTGGCGACCAGTTTGCCGGTGGCATCGACCACAGCCACTTTCACGCCGGTACGCAGGCCCGGATCGAGGCCCATCGTCGCGCGCAGGCCCGCAGGTGCCGCCATCAGCAGGTCGTGCAGGTTACGGGCGAAGACGTTAATCGCTTCGTCTTCCCCGCGCTCGCGCACGGTGCCCATCAGTTCAGTTTCCAGGTGCATCAGCACCTTGATGCGCCACGTCCAGCTCACCACGCCTTTACGCCAGCTATCCGCCGGGGCGTTGTTCAGGCGCAGGCCAAGGTGGTCGATAATAATCTGTTCGCCGTGGCTCTCTTTCGGTGGCTCGTCGAACTGCGGGTCGGCATTAAGCGACAGTTGCAGGATGCCTTCGTTGCGGCCACGGAACATCGCCAGCGCGCGGTGAGACGGCACGGTAGAAATCGGTTCGTGATGGTCGAAGTAGTCGCGGAATTTCGCGCCTTCTTCCTCTTTGCCTGCCACCACGGTCGCCACGATGTGGGCGTTTTTCCACAGATAATCACGCACTTTCGCCAGCAGGCCTGCGTCTTCAGCAAAACGCTCCATCAGGATATAGCGTGCGCCATCCAGCGCGGCTTTGGTATCCGCCACGCCTTTGTCGGCGTCGATAAATTTGGCGGCTTCCGTTTCCGGGTCATGAGACGGCTCGTTCCACAGCAGCTCAGCCAGCGGTTGCAGCCCGGCTTCAATGGCGATTTGCCCGCGTGTGCGACGTTTTTGTTTATACGGGAGGTAAAGGTCTTCAAGCTCGGTTTTGCTGAGGGTGCCGTTGATGGCTTTTTCCAGCGACTCGGTGAGTTTTCCCTGTTCGCTGATGGACTTAAGAATGGTCTGGCGACGATCTTCCAGTTCACGCAAATAGCCGAGTCGGGATTCCAGATTACGCAGCTGCGTGTCATCCAGACCGCCGGTGACTTCCTTACGATAACGTGCAATAAACGGCACGGTATTCCCATCATCAAGCAGGCGAACGGCGGCTTCCACCTGTTCTGCGCGTGCCTGAAGTTCACCCGCAATAATGCGGCAGAGCGAATCATTCATCATGGTGTTGTCATCTGTTGGGTCGAAAAAATCAGGGGATAGTTATACGGATTGACCGGCAAAAATGCCAGTCGCCACCGTATTCTCTCGGATTGTTCCAGGCGCGCTACTTCACATATTCGATCTCATTGATGTACCAGCTCGCTTCACCGGCGGGCGTTTGCACTACGGCCAGGTCGCCAACCTCTTTTTTCAGCAGGCCGCGCGCCATCGGCGAGTCAATCGAGATGTAGTCGTTACGGCCAAAGATTTCATCGTAGCCGACAATGCGAAAGCGCTTCACATCGCCGTCGTCGTTTTCAATTTCCACCCACGCGCCAAAGAAGACTTTGCCTTCCTGCTGCGGTGAATAATCGACAATCTTCAGGTTTTCCAGGCATTTGGTGAGATAACGCACGCGGCGGTCGATTTCACGCAGGCGCTTTTTGTTGTACTGGTAATCGGCGTTTTCACTGCGATCGCCCAGACTTGCAGCCCAGGTCACTTTTTTGGTGACTTCCGGGCGTTCCTCGCGCCAGAGGTAATCCATCTCTTTTTTCAGTTTTTCATACCCTTCACGGGTAATTAAAGGCGTTTTCATCCGCGTTTCCTGCCTTCTGCTGGCCTGTTGGAAAGCACAAAAGAGTCCAACAGGATGAATAATGTGTCTTATGATTAAATGTATACTTAAGCCGCTGTAAAATATGCTTTGTAACAATTTAGCCTGGAATTTATACCAGATTTAACTGGTGACCGGCTTACGCTTTTTTAAGAATACGCACTGATAATTGTTGCGAACCTTTGGGAGTAAAAACAATGCAAGAGAATTATAAGATTCTGGTGGTCGATGACGACATGCGCCTGCGTGCGCTGCTTGAACGTTATCTGACCGAGCAGGGTTTCCAGGTTCGAAGTGTAGCCAACGCCGAACAGATGGATCGCCTGTTAACCCGCGAATCCTTCCATCTTATGGTACTGGATTTAATGCTGCCAGGCGAAGACGGTTTGTCCATCTGCCGCCGTCTGCGTAGCCAAAGCAACCCAATGCCGATCATCATGGTAACGGCGAAGGGCGAAGAAGTTGACCGTATCGTCGGCCTGGAAATCGGTGCAGACGACTACATCCCTAAACCGTTCAACCCGCGTGAACTGCTGGCCCGTATTCGTGCGGTGCTGCGTCGTCAGGCGAACGAACTGCCGGGCGCGCCTTCTCAGGAAGAGGCGGTGATTGCCTTCGGTAAGTTCAAACTGAATCTCGGTACGCGTGAAATGTTCCGTGAAGATGAACCCATGCCGCTGACCAGCGGGGAATTTGCGGTACTGAAAGCGCTGGTGAGCCATCCGCGTGAACCACTCTCCCGCGATAAACTGATGAACCTGGCGCGCGGTCGCGAGTACTCCGCCATGGAACGTTCCATCGACGTACAAATCTCCCGTCTGCGCCGCATGGTGGAAGAAGATCCGGCCCATCCACGCTATATCCAGACCGTCTGGGGCCTGGGTTACGTCTTTGTCCCGGACGGTTCTAAGGCATGAGGCGATTGCGCTTCTCACCGCGAAGTTCGTTTGCCCGCACGTTGTTGCTGATTGTCACCTTGCTGTTTGTCAGCCTGGTGACAACCTACCTTGTGGTGCTGAACTTCGCGATTTTGCCAAGCCTCCAGCAGTTTAATAAGGTCCTCGCTTACGAAGTCCGTATGTTGATGACCGATAAACTTGAGCTGGAGGACGGTACGCAGCTGGTGGTGCCGCCTGCGTTCCGTCGCGAAATTTACCGCGAACTTGGTATCTCGCTCTATTCCGATGAAGCGGCGGAAGAGGCGGGGCTGCGCTGGGCGCAGCATTACGAATTTTTAAGCCAGCAGATGGCGACGCAACTGGGTGGCCCGACGGAAGTGCGCGTCGAGGTTAACAAAAGCTCGCCTGTCGTCTGGCTGAAAACCTGGTTGTCTCCCAACATCTGGGTGCGTGTTCCCCTTACCGAAATCCATCAGGGCGACTTCTCGCCGCTGTTCCGATACACACTCGCGATCATGCTGCTGGCAATAGGCGGTGCGTGGCTGTTTATCCGTATTCAGAACCGACCCTTAGTTGACCTCGAACATGCCGCGCTACAGGTTGGTAAAGGGATGATCCCGCCGCCGCTGCGCGAATATGGCGCGTCGGAAGTGCGTTCGGTAACCCGCGCCTTTAACCATATGGCCGCAGGCGTGAAACAGCTGGCCGATGACCGTACCTTGCTGATGGCGGGCGTCAGTCACGATCTGCGCACGCCGCTCACCCGCATTCGTCTGGCGACGGAGATGATGGGCGAGCAGGACGGCTATCTGGCGGAATCGATCAATAAAGATATCGAAGAGTGCAACGCGATCATCGAACAGTTCATCGATTACCTGCGCACCGGGCAGGAGATGCCGATGGAGATGGCGGATCTCAACGCGGTGCTCGGTGAAGTGATCGCCGCTGAAAGTGGTTATGAGCGCGAGATTGAAACGGATTTGCAGGCTGGCGAAATTCTGCTGCGAATGCATCCGCTCTCCATCAAGCGTGCGCTGGCCAATATGGTGGTGAACGCCGCGCGCTACGGCAACGGCTGGATCAAAGTCAGCAGCGGCAGCGAACTCAATCGCGCCTGGTTCCAGGTGGAAGATAACGGCCCGGGAATTAAACCCGAGCAGCGCAAGCACCTGTTCCAGCCGTTTGTGCGCGGCGACAGCGCGCGCAGCACCAGCGGCACGGGGCTTGGGTTGGCAATCGTACAGCGTATTATCGACAACCATAACGGTTTGCTGGAAATTGACACCAGCGAGCGCGGCGGCCTGCTGATTCGCGCCTGGCTCCCGGTTCCGGTGGCGCATGTGCATGGGCCGGTGAAAGAGAGTTAGCGCTGACGGCATTGCCTGATGGCGCTTCGCTTATCAGGCCTACCTACTGCGGGGCTATCGTAGGCCGGGCAAGCGCAGCGCCCCGGCAACAGGCGGGCACCCTACCAAAAAAAATCCCCCAACCTCACGGAAGGGGGATTTCATCATCTCACCAGACCGATTACAGCTTTGGCCCAGCGCTTACCAGCGCGGCGCCAGCCGGGGTATCGGTGTATTTCTCGAAGTTCTCGATAAACAGTTTTGCCAGCGCGGTGGCTTTTTCCTGCCACTGTTCCGGGGAACCGTAGGTGTTACGCGGGTCGAGAATATGCGTATCCACGCCCGGCAGCTCGGTTGGGATCTGCAAATCGAACATCGGCAGGGTGAAGGTTTCTGCGTTATCCAGCGAACCGTTCAGGATGGCGTCGATAATGGCGCGGGTATCTTTGATAGAGATACGTTTGCCGGTGCCGTTCCAGCCGGTGTTGACCAGGTACGCCTGCGCGCCAGAGGCTTTCATGCGTTTCACCAGCACTTCCGCGTACTGCGTCGGGTGCAGCGACAGGAATGCCGCACCGAAGCAGGAGGAGAAGGTTGGGGTCGGTTCGTTGACGCCACGCTCGGTACCGGCCAGTTTGGCGGTAAAGCCAGACAGGAAGTGGTACTGCGTCTGGTCAGCGGTCAGACGAGAAACCGGCGGCAGTACGCCAAACGCATCCGCCGTCAGGAAGATAACTTTGGTCGCGTGGCCCGCTTTGGAAATCGGCTTGACGATATTATCGATGTGATAAATCGGGTAGGAAACGCGGGTGTTCTCGGTTTTCGAGTTATCGTCAAAATCGATGGTGCCATCGGCACGTACGACCACGTTTTCCAGCAGCGCATCGCGGCGGATCGCGTTGTAGATTTCCGGTTCCGCTTCTTTGGAAAGCTTGATGGTTTTCGCGTAGCAGCCGCCTTCGAAGTTGAAGACGCCATCGTCATCCCAGCCGTGCTCGTCATCGCCAATCAGGCGACGTTTCGGGTCGGTGGACAGCGTGGTTTTGCCGGTGCCGGAAAGACCAAAGAAGACCGCCACATCGCCTTTCTCGCCAACGTTTGCCGAGCAGTGCATTGACGCGATGCCCTTCAGCGGCAGCAGGTAGTTCATGATAGAGAACATCCCTTTTTTCATTTCGCCGCCGTACCAGGTGCCGCCAATCAATTGAATGCGCTCGGTCAGGTTAAAGGCAATGAAGTTCTCAGAGTTCAGACCCTGTTCTTTCCACTGCGGGTTGGTGCATTTCGCGCCGTTCATCACGATAAAGTCTGGTTTAAAGGTTACCAGTTCTTCTTCGGTTGGGCGAATAAACATGTTTTTGACAAAGTGCGCCTGCCAGGCCACTTCGGTGATGAAGCGCACGGAAAGACGGGTATCTTCGTTCGCGCCACAGAAAGCGTCGATAATAAACAGACGCTTACCAGAAAGTTGTTTTGAAACGAGTCCTTTCAGGTGCTGCCAGGTTTCCTGAGAGAGCGGCTTGTTGTCGTTCTTTCCTTTGCCTTTATCAGACCACCAAACGGTATCACGCGTGGTATCGTCACGGACGATATATTTATCTTTCGGGGAACGGCCGGTGAAGATACCGGTGTCGACGTTGATAGCACCAAGATTGGTCAGGACGCCACGCTCGTAACCTTCCAGGTTAGGATCAAGTTCTTCCTGATACAGCGTGTCGTAATCCGGATTGTAGACAATCTCCTGTGCGTCGTTGATACCATAAGCCTTGAGATCCTGCGGAGTTAAACCATTGCGCATTTCACTGCTCCTTAGCCAATTGTATTGCTACAAATTCTATGGGTATTTTAGGGGTGTTGACCGCGACCAGGCTCATAGATTTACGTATCCCGACAAAACGTCTACTTACGAATTCATTGTGACTCCTGTCACGAAGCGGCACCGATTATGGCAGGAAAATGACTTGAATTGGGGTAAATGTTCTTAATTGGTTAAAAAATGGTTTAAAATACGATGTTTATGTGAATGTAATCGCATTTCTGAAAGAAAATTACGTAACCCTTTCATCGAAAAAATCGATTCACCTCGCTGAGCCCTTTTCCGAATTTCCACACTTTTCAACCGTGATATCAGGCGTAATGCGATAATCGCGCTTACTGCTAATTTGTGGATACCGACATGGATAACGTTGAACTTTCCCGCCCCACGCGCTGGGGAATGATGGCCACTGGCCTGATTCAGGGGCTGGTGTGCTACCTGTTGTTAAACTGGCTTGCACCGCATAATAACGGTTGGCTGTTTTATGGTGTGCCCGCGACCGTGGCGCTTTCCTCCACGCTGCTTTTTGCAGTTGTTTCTTTTAAACAGAAGCGGTTGTGGGGCTGGCTGGCGGTGGTGTTTATCGCCGTGCTGGGCTTGAGCGGCTGGATTAAGTGGCAAAGCGAAGGCCTGGACTCCTGGTCGCAACATCGCCTGTTCGAAAGCTACAGTGGATATCTTCTGCTGATGGTAATGCTGTTGCTGCCCTGGATACAGCTAAACCTTAATCCTCGCGCGGCAATCACGCGCTATGCCCGCTTTTATGATCTGGCCTGGCATAACGTTCTGACGCTATTAGTGATAGCGGTCGCCAACGGCCTGACGTGGCTGGTGCTGCTGCTGTGGGGCGAGCTCTTCAAGCTGGTAGGTATTCACTTTTTCAAAGACCTCTTTTTCGATGCCGAATGTTTTACGTATGTGGCTACCGGGCTTATCACGGCGCTGGCGGTGATTCTGTCGCGTACGCAGTCGCGGCTGATTTCGTCCATTCAGAAACTCTTTACGCTAATCGCCACCGGCCTGCTGCCGCTGGTCGCGCTGTTAACGCTGCTCTTTATCGTCACGCTGCCGTTTACCGGCCTGAGCGCCATTTCTCGCCATGTTTCGGCGGCGGGCCTGCTTTCAATGCTGGCGTTCCTGCTGCTACTGCTGATGGCGATTGTCCGCGATCCGCATAAAACGTCACTACCCTATACCGTCGTGCTGCGCTGCCTGATAAAAACCGCACTGCTGATTGCGCCAGTCTATGTGTTGATTTCGGCCTGGGCGCTGTGGCTGCGGGTAAATCAATACGGTTGGACGCCTGACCGTATACACGGCGCGTTGATGGTGATTGTGCTGCTGGTATGGTCGTTGGGATATTTCATCAGTATTGTGCGTCAGAAGGGGCGAAACCCGTTGATGGTGCAGGGAAAGGTGAATCTGGCGGTGTCACTGCTGGGGCTTCTGTTCGTGGTGTTGCTTAACTCACCCGTACTGGACAGATGGCGTATCAGCGTGAACAGCCATATGGCGCATTATCATAGCGGGAAGATTAGCGCCGATGAGGTGACGTTATATTTGCTTTATAGCACGGGTCGTCACGGACGCGAGGCGATGGAGTCGCTTAAAAACGATGCGGAGTATATGAAGGATGCGCAACGTAAGCGTAGTTTGCTGAGGATGCTGGACAGGGAGAGTCAACAATTATCAGGGAAACAGCTGGCAGAAAATATTGCCATTGCACCAGGCACTTCCCAACCTGATGAAGCCTTCTGGCAACTGATGAGTGAACATGGTTATCGGCTTGCCTCCTGTAGTGAAAAAGATGCCTGCTTACTGGCGAGCCAGGATTTAAATGATGATGGCCAGCCTGAACGTCTATTTTTTACTTTCGGGGATGAAGGAAGCATGATTTACGCATACGATTCTGCAAAAAAAGCCTGGGCTATTAAAGGTTCTGTGAAATTACCCCAGGGCATGACGAAAGAGCAGGTTTTGCGTGCGATAGGTGAAGGGAAAATCGGGGCTAAACCAAAACCATGGCGCGACTTAACGATTAATGATGAAACGCTGGATACGTATTACGGCAACTGACAGGTCAAAAAAATGCCCGGTGGCGCTACGCTTACCGGGCATACAAATGGCATTTTTCAACGCCGGATAATTAATGCACCTGCGGATCTGCCGGAGAAGCATTATTGCGGATTTCCGCAATATCCATGGCGTTGAAAACGTAATGGCTACCGCAGTAATCGCAGTGCATATCGATTTCGCCTTCATCGGCCAGGATGCTGTCGATTTCTTCATCCGGCAGCGTTTTCAGCGCGCCAGCGCAGCGCTCACGGGAGCAGGTGCACTTGAATTCCACGTCCTGCGGGTCGTAAATCGTCACTTCTTCTTCGTGATACAGACGCCACAGCACATCGTTCGCCGGCAGGGTGAACAGCTCTTCGCCTTTGATGGTTTCGGTCAGTGCCGCCAGGTGATCGAAATCATCACGCTGCGCGTCCTGTGCAGGCATTACCTGCAACAACATACCGCCCGCCGCTGGTTTACCGTTCGCTTCGCCGGTGCGGATAAACAGACGCGTCGGCAGCTGTTCAGAACGCTGGAAGTAATCTTCCAGGCATTCCGCCAGCGTATCACCTTCCAGACCCACCACGCCCTGATAGCGCTCGCCTTCTTCCGGGGTAATGGTGATAACCAGATAGCCATTGCCCACCAGTGCTTTCAGGTCGGCATCGGCAGGAATATCGCCCTGCACACGCGCCACGCCGCGCAGCTGCTGCTGGTTATTGCCGTTGATCACGGCCAGCGTCATCGGGCCATCGCCCTGCAACTGAACGGTAATATCGCCAGCGAACTTCAGCGTTGCGGTCAGCAGGCTGGTGGCAACCAGCAGCTCGGCCAGCACGTTTTTCACCGGCTGCGGGTAGTCGTGGTTCGCGAGGATCTGTTCGAGGGTGTCTGATACGGTGACCAGTTCGCCACGGACGGCGTAGTTTTCAAACAGATAGCGATGTAATTGATCGTGTTGAGTCATAATTTTCTCTCTTGAGGCAACAGTCACTCACTGTCGCCATATTTAAATCTCATCAGGTCGCGGCGCTCTTTTTTATCCGGGCGTCGGTCCGGATGGGGCATCGTCAGCGCGTTGAGTTTACGTGCCAGCGCGACTTTCTCGCGCTTCTCAATGCTTTCCGCTGTCTCTTCATAAAGCAGCATGGCTTCGCTTGCCGGGCGGCGCTGTTCGGTAATGCTTTTCACCACGACGGTACGTTCATCGTTGCCCTGGCGTAAGGTTATCTGTGCGTTGAGTTCGACTATCTTGCTGGGCTTGCTGCGCTGCCCGTTATAGTGAACCTTGCCGCCGTCAACCATCTCCCTCGCCAGCGCCCGGGTTTTATAGAAACGCGCGGCCCATAACCATTTATCCAGCCGAACGCCCGCTACGGACTTCTCTTTCATGGTCACTCCTTCACTTGAGTGAGGGGATCAGACGACGGTAATCATTCAGGGCGGGATGACGTAAATAGCTTTTATCCGCCAGACCGGAGTCCGGGTTAGTGACGCCTAAACAGTAGCGAATACCAAATGTCGCCGCCGCGTCCAGAATCGCCTCGCTATCGTCGATAAACAGCGTGCGCTCCGCTTTCAGCCCTGTATGTTTCGCTACCGCCTGCCACAACCGCTGATCCTCTTTCGGATAACCAAATGTGTGGGTGGAAAGTAATAAATCAAGGTGTGCATCAAGACCGGTATGCTCCAGCTTGACGGAAAGGTTGTACGGATGCGCGTTGGTCAGCAGAATGCGCCGCTTACCGCTCGCCTGTAAGGCATTGAGAAAAGGCACAGTATCATCACGCAGCGCCGCACGCGGCCCCTGCTCGCGGGTCATCGCACAAATATCCAAACCCAGCCGGTCGCTCCAGTAATCAAGACAGTACCAGTTTAGCGTATGCTGCACATCGTGGTACTCCTGGCGCAGCGCGTCGCGCGCTTGCTGCGGCGTCAGGCCCTTCTGGCTGCCGTAGGTCTCAGGCACCAGCGTTTGCCAGAAGTAATTATCGAATGCGAGGTCGAGCAGCGTACCATCCATATCCAGCAGAACGGTATCGACGTCCTGCCAGGCGATGTCAAAATGCATGGGGAGCCTCCAGCCATAGAATTGCGCGACAGGTTAGCACAACCTGCCGCTTTGCTTCATTCAGGATGGGATCATTGATGCGGCATATTTTGCTCATAATCCTCAGGGTTGGAGAGCAAAACGGGGTTGGTGCAGCTTTCGTAATATTTCTGAATTTCGACCAAACGCTCGCGATGACGCTGATAACGGCGCAGCGCCTGAACGCCGTTGTAGACGGCGCAGATAATCATCGTAATCATCAGCAGGGTGGTCGCCAGATAGCGCCACAGGCCGCTGCTGTCGGGCATGCGGTGCAGGTTAACGTGCTGCGTGCCGTTGGCGTCGGTAAAGATATTGGTGACGATGCCTTCTGCGTGGAACGGGGTGTGCATCAGCATGCCCGCCAGACGCTGGAACTCACTCCACTGCTGATGCGCCGGGAAGTCATACAGGCTCATCGTGGGGTAAGGCTGGGTGACGAGATCGCTGCCTTCATCGCTGGTGATAAGAAAACCGCCGGGTGCCGGGCTGTTTAGCGCCTGTGCCGCGCGTGCGGTTTCCCGCAGAATAAACGGCGCGGTGGAGGTATCGACCAGGTTATCGAGCGACTCGGCGCTGACCGGGCGCAGCAGAACGTTCACGCCGTCCAGACGCCCCGAATTGGCGCGCTTGACCAGCGTTTCCCAATCGCGCGTGTTCCCAAGGTTTACCAGTGCATTTTTGAGCCGTGAGCACTCGTCCGCCGCCGAGCACAGATCTTTGGTTTTCAGCACGATATCGGCAAAGTCATCCAGCAGCACCATGCCTGATTTTTGAATCGCTGAACGTAGCGCCGGGCTGACGCGGGAGCTGTCATCCGGCGTTGGGTGCAGCTGACGGTTCACCGCCTGCACCAGCGCCGTGGCTTTGTTGACGATATCGGACTCCGGCAGCGGCAGGCGCGGCGCGTTGTTCCAGATAATTTGCGAGCAGTCGAACGGCAGGAAAGGCGAACTCTCCTGCGCAGTCCAGGTACCCGGCGAATGAATATTACACATCCCGGTGCCCTGAAGCTGTAGCGTATCGCCCACACGCACGCCCGCTTTGGCGAGCTGATCGACGGTGGTGGCTTCAATCACCTGCGCGCCTTTCAGCCAGGAGAGCGTGAATTTAAACGGCATGTTGAGCGGCACGCTCACCCACAGCATTACCACAACCAGCAGCGCGCCACCGGCAATGACGGCGCTACGCAGCCAGTGTTGAAGCGGGAAGTTTTTGACCTCATCGTGCAGCGACAGGAAACGCCCCTGACGCACTACGTGTCTGTCGAGATAGATATCGATATCGGTCTGCTGACCGAGATCCTGCGCGACAAACGGCTGCCAGTGGCGCGGGTAAATCAGGTCGATAATGCCCAGCGAGATATTGTTAATGTGTTCCTGATCGTTTTCGCCAAACAAACCCCAGCGTTTTGGCGTGCCGCGCAGGCAGTGAATCTCACGCAGCGACGTTTTGGTCGGCGGCGCAAACAGGCCCCACAAGCCCGCCAGCAGTAGTAAAACCGCACCGCCCAGCAGCCAGGGCGTAAAGACGCCAGGCAGGACCAGGCCGCAATAGAACAGGATGAATGCGCCAACGATCAGCAGCGCTTCCCGCAGCCCGTCCGGGCGGCTTAACGCGTACTCTTCATGCGTTTCCTGACGAATATTGAGCAATTCTATCTGTTCGCTCTCTTCGCCGCGAATAGATGCCTGCGTCGAGGTTGGCGATTCCAGCGCCTTACGCTGGCCTTCGAGGGTGTACTCCTTTAGCGAATAACCGTTGAGGGCAATCACCAGCGGAATATCATCGGTGACGATCAGCTCAATACTGTTTTCGTCGTTGATGTGCTGCTCCCAGAAGGGCGGCAAATGAACTTCGATGGAGTCGAGGAAATAGCGCCATTTATTGGGATCGTCGGTCGTGATGCCGTAGCGGGTAATGGCGCGGGTCAGGGTGAAAACGGTATTGCTTTGCGCGTTCAACGAGATAAGCGCAGGGGCGACCGTAGAACCCGATGCGGGGATCTGCTGACTCTGGTTGAGATCTTCAAGATAGTTCTCAATGCCGCGACGCTCATCGTCGGTTAATTTGCGCGTGGTCGCGCCAGGGAATGCATGCAGCCAGGGTAAACGGCGTCGCTTTGCGCGCAGGCGAATATACCAGCCCGCCACCAGGGCACAGACCAGTATCGCAGCGGTAAAGAGAGTCAATGTGCCCATGCTATTGCCATTATCCTTATTTATGTCGGTCGCTTCATTCGTCTTTTTTATTATTCACTTTTAATACGAATGACCCAGGTCTTCACAGATTTGTTGCACACTATCGTAACTCGCGAGGATAACAAACCCCTCTCGCGGCGAATATCAGCAAATTCTCAAATTTGTTTCAACTTCTTGACTTTTTGGAACAAATAAGGGTTATCAAAAACATTAGTTACGAATATGTAAATAACGGCCATTTTAAATTGCCGGAATGCGCCTCCTGGCTCACAATGACAACAGTCATCACAGCAAAGAACGGTCCAATGAGTAAACCATTACAAAAACCCACGATTCTCCATGTTGAAACGGTCGCGCGTTCCCGTTTGTTTAATGTTGAAAGCGTAGATCTGGAGTTTAGTAACGGAGTACGCCGCGTTTATGAACGCATGAAACCGTCGTCGCGTGAAGCCGTCATGATTGTGCCGGTGGTGGACGATCACTTAATCCTCATCCGCGAATATGCCGTGGGTACCGAGTCCTATGAACTGGGGTTCTCTAAAGGGCTCATCGACCCGGGTGAAACTGTCTTTGAAGCCGCAAACCGCGAGCTGAAAGAAGAGGTAGGATTCGGGGCAAACAACCTGACCTTCCTGAAACAGCTCAGCATGGCGCCGTCTTACTTCTCCAGTAAGATGAATATCGTGGTGGCGGAAGACCTGTATCCCGAATCGCTGGAAGGCGATGAACCGGAACCGCTGCCGCAGGTGCGCTGGCCTATCGCCAATATGATGGAACTGCTTGAAGAGCCGGATTTCAACGAAGCCCGTAATGTGAGCGCGCTGTTTTTAGTGCGCGAGTGGCTGAAGGCGCAGGGCAGGTTTTAATCACTCCTCTTGCTTCGCCTGGCGTGAGTGAGCGATCTGCTCGCGGATAAACGCCAGCGCGAGTTCTTCTTTGGCGCTCAACCAGACAAATCGGGTGTTGTGCAGAATTAAAATAAATTTGTCCTGATAGGCAAAAAGGTCATTGATATCTGACCAGGCACACACGCTGTATGAGCCTGAAACATTCCAGTAGGTAAGACCTGTTTTGTCAATTCTGAAATTCATCCCGTCTAACATTGCTGTCTGATTGTAGATTTTCAGGTTTGCTTTTTTTTGCCTGTGATTGATAAGCCAACAGCGGAAAAAAATAAGAAAATACAACAGCATGAACAGCGCAGCGAATGTGCCGGGGCCAGAGTGGAAAAGGGTCGCGCCAGTGGAGATATGCTGTACGGAAATCTGGATCACCAAATCAAACAACTCAAGGAGTGATGTGAAGGTGCAAGCCAGAAATACGCAGATGGCCATACCAATGATGTAAACATTGGCATATTTAGTAAACCGGCGTATACCCTGGCGCTGCTGCCAATACGCAGTAACACGTATGTAATCTACCTGAGTCAGACTATATGGCGGATGCTGATAGGTGAACTGTGTACTTTTTTCCTGTTCGTCTTCGTTTATCGAAGCAGAATGAATTTCCGTATCCATTGTGATTGTCCGTGATAAAAAACGCCCGGCAATGTTACTGCTGCCGGGCGTTTTTTTTAGAACAATTCCTGCGATTCCCCGTTATCAATAATCTCCGTACCCACCTCGCGAATCGACTGATGCGTCGGTTGGGTGCCTTCGATAAAGTATTCGGCGCGGCTGTTACCGCCGCTGGACAACTGACCGGTGCTGCGGTCGATATTAATCGTGACGATACCCGGCGGCGGCGTTAACGGCTGTTCCGGCACCCCGGCCAGAATAGCTTTCATAAACGCATCCCACGCAGGCTGCGCGCTTTTTGCACCGCCTTCGTAACCGGAAATCTGATCTTTAATCGCGCCAGAAGCAGACGTTCTGCCGAGATCGCGGCGGTGATCGTCAAAGCCAATCCATACTGATGTCACCGCGCCCGGACCATAGCCTGAGAACCACGCATCTTTCGAGCTGTTGGTGGTCCCGGTTTTACCGCCGATATCGTGGCGTTGCAGGTCACGGCCCGCACGCCAGCCGGTACCCTGCCAGCCCGGTTCGCCGAAGATGTTGGTATTCAGCGCGCTCTTAATCAGGAACGACAGCGGGGTGTTGATCACATGCGGGGCGTACTCCTGCGCACCAGTCTGCGCCACCAGAGACTGGTTAGCCTGCTCGAGCTCCGGCATCGGCACGCTGGAATTCTGCGGCGTTTGTGATGCGGCGACATCCTCAACGTCTTTGTTTTCCAGCACGTCAGATTTCTGCGTTTCACCGTAAATCACCGGGATATTGCATTCCGGACAGGCGATTTTCGGTTTCGCTTCAAAAATCACGCCGCCCTGATCGTTCTCAATCTTGCTGATAAAGTACGGATCGACCAGGAAGCCGCCGTTCGCCATCACCGCATAGCCGCGTGCGACCTGTAGCGGGGTGAAGGACGGCGAGCCCAGCGCCAGCGATTCTGTGCGAACAATGTTCTCTGACGGGAAGCCAAAGCGCTGGAGATACTCCGCCGCATAATCGACGCCCATCGCACGCATGGCACGCACCATCACCACGTTTTTCGACTGACCTAAACCCTGGCGCAGGCGAATCGGGCCCGCGTACTCGTTCGGGGAGTTCTTCGGACGCCAGTCTGAACCGGCCCCGGCATCCCAGCGGGAAATCGGCACGTCATTCAGGATGCTGGCGAGCGTTAAGCCTTTGTCCATCGCCGCCGTGTACAGGAACGGCTTGATGTTCGAGCCCACCTGACGCAGCGCCTGCGTGGCGCGGTTAAATTTGCTTTGGTTGAAATCGAAGCCGCCGACCAGCGCGATGATCGCGCCATTCTGCGGGTTGATGGAAACCAGCGCCGAGTTCACATCCGGCACCTGCGACAACCACCAGCTTTCGCCAACCTGACGCACCCAAATCTGCTGCCCGGCCTGCACGACTTCGCTAACGCGACGCGGGGTTGGCCCCTGCAATGTATCTGAACGCCAGGCGCGCGCCCAGCGAACGCCTTCCATTGTCAGGGAGACCGAACTGCCATCGGCCAGCTGTGCGGTCGCTTCCGTCGCGCTGGCTGACATCACCACCGCCGGGCGCAGCGGCCCGTAGGTCGGCAGCGCTTTCAGGGAGTCAGTAATTTTCTTGCTATCCCACGGCGTCTCGCCCACTTTCCACAGCACATTAGACGGGCCGCGATAGCCGTGACGCATATCGTAATCCATCACGTTGGTCCGCACGGCCAACTGCGCGGCCTGCTGGTTCTTACGCGTGATGGTGGTGTAAACGCGGTAGCCGTCTTCATACGCCTGCTCGCCGTAGCGTTTCACCATCTCCTGGCGCACCATTTCGGTCAGATACGGGGCAGAGAAGGCAATTTCCGGGGCATGGTAGTCCGCATCAATCGGCTGGCTACGTGCCTGATCGTACTGCGCCTGAGTGATATACCCTTCGTTCAGCATGCGCGACAGCACCACGTTACGACGGGCCGTGGCGCGATCCATAGAATAGAGCGGGTTGAAGGTGGAAGGCGCTTTCGGTAAGCCGGCGATCACCGCCATTTCGCTCAGGCTCAGCTGATCGATGGATTTACCGAAGTAAACATGCGCCGCAGCGCCCACGCCGTACGCGCGGTAGCCGAGGTAGATTTTGTTCAGATAGAGTTCGAGGATCTCATCTTTGCTCAGCAACTGCTCGATGCGAATGGCCAGGAACACTTCCTTTATTTTACGCATCAGCGTCTTTTCAGGGCTGAGGAAGAAGTTACGCGCCAGCTGCTGGGTGATGGTACTCGCCCCCTGCGACGCGTGGCCGGAGAACAGCGCGACGCTGGCGGCACGGAAAATCCCCACCGGGTCAACCCCGTGGTGCTCGTAGAAACGGCTGTCTTCCGTGGCAATAAAGGCCTTCACCAGCTCAGGCGGCATTTGACTGAGGGTGACCGGAATACGCCGTTTTTCGCCATATTGGGCGATCAGCTCGCCGTCTGCGCTGTAAACCTGCATTGGAATTTGCAGACGCACGTCTCTGAGCGTCGCAACATCAGGAAGCTGGGGCTCAATATACTTGTAGAGGCCATAAACCGAGCCTGCTCCCAGCAGAATGCAACAGACTGCAAGGATTAATAAATACTTTACGAACTTCACCGGAGATTTCCCATTTAGTTTCATTTGGGCAGTTTATAAACAAACGCGCGGTAGTATAAAGGCAAGCCAGATGCATTGATATAGCCGTCACCATGATGGCGTTTAAGGGATATCACGAAATGGCTTTCGGATGCTGGCAAATAGGTCTTCACATTCAACAGGATAAAATTGCGGCCCTGGCGCTCCAGCGCGTGCGCGGCGGCTGGGCGCTGCGTCGGTGGTGGCTTCTGCCGCTTCCCGCTGATTTCTCCACACTTTCCCCTTCACAGACGGAAAACGCGCTGGTGGCGGCTCTCTCGGCCTGGCGACGCGAGCTGCCGTGGCAGCATGCGGTCAGCCTGGCGTTTCCGGCGCACCGCACCTTGCAGAAAACGTTGCCACAGGCGGCGATGACGCTGCGTGACAGCGAGCAAGCGCAGTGGATCGCCAGCGCCATGGCACAGCAGGTGGCGATGGAGCCTTCTGCGCTCTGTTTTGATTATCAGCCAAACATCCAGGCAGAAGGATGGAGCGTAACTGCGGCTCAGCGTAAAGACGTCGAACCGTTGCAGCGCATCGCCCGCGCGCTGCGCCTGCATGTGACGGCGATTACGCCCGACGCCTGTGCGCTGCGCCACTTTCTGCCCTGGCTTTCCCACGGGGCGAGCGGGCTGGCGTGGCAGGACGACGCTCGTTGGCTATGGGCCGGCGCAGCAGGCTGGGGAAGCGTGTTGCAGGCGGAGGCGTCTTCGTTGCACCAACTCAGTACGCGGCTGGCCATGCCTGAACTGGTGCGCTGTACCGCGCAGGCTGATGCCGTTTCTTGCTTCGACCCGTGGAGTGTCATTGGGCAGATTCAGCCGCCGTTGCCCACCGACAGCGATGCGTTTGCCATCGCCATTGGCCTGGCGCTGGGAGCACAGGCATGAGCGCGGCGGTTAACTTTCTGCCCTGGCGACAATCCCGTCAGCGAAAACGGCTCCGTCTTGGAAGCCTGATTTTGGCCGGCACCATGCTGACGCTTTTAGCGTCAGGTGGCAGCAGGCAGGTGGAATCGAGCCTGCAAGCGACGCTGCTGATTTGCCATGTTGAGGCCGAACGTCAGTTAAATCACGCCCTAAGCTTGCGTGAAGAACAGCTCAGGCTCCAGCTGGAGAAACGCGCGCTATTGCAGCGTCAACAGGCCGCGCGGCGGCAAACTCTCGCCTGGCAGGCGCGGCTGGTGGCGCTAGCCGAACAGTTGCCCGCGCAGGCATGGCTGACCAGCCTGAGCTACCAGGACGACGTTTTGCAGCTTTCCGGCGTGCTGGCGCGTTTTTCCGCATTGCATGCCCTTGATGAGCAAATGCAACGCATCGACGGTTTTCAGCCTGCCGTTGCCGGAAAAATGGCGCGCGATAAAGACGGGCGCTGGCTTTTCAACTATCGGATGAAAAGGAGGGCCGCCGATGCTGCACCCTGAACGCTGGCTTATTGGGCTTGCCGGGCTGCTGTTGATGGCGGCGGGCGGCGTGGCGTTTCTGCTGCAAACGGAATCGCCCCCGCATAACGCCGCGTGGAAGCAACAGCAGCTACTGCGCATCGCCCGCTGGCAGAGCGTGATGCCGTTACAGGCGGCGCTAAACGTCGCTGCTGACGTAAGTCTGGCGACGAGCAAACCCTTTTCCCCAGTTGATTTTCAACGCCCTGGGGCAGAGCTGATGAGCTGGACGCCTGCCGGGCGTGGCGGTGAGCTGGTGCTGGAAACCGTATGGGAGCAGGTGCCATCGGTGTTTATGCTTCTGGCGGAACGGGGAATGCGGGTAGCGGCGTTTTCTCTGCAGGCGGGTGAGACGCGGCACGTGCTGACGCTGCAACTGGAGGGGAGCAATGGAGAGTAAATCACGCGCCGTGCTGGTGCTGCTCCTTCCGTTGCTGCTGGGCATGCGCGACCCGTTTATTCCGCCAGACGATCCCTGTCGAACCGCGCAGCTAAGCCGGTGGCAGTACGCGGGCAGTGTGGATAGCGGGCAACGGCAGATTGCATTTTTGCGCGACGAAAAAGGAAAATGGCGACGGATACAGCGAGAAGACGTCCTCATGTCTGGCTGGCGCATTACGGAAATCACGACGCAAAGCCTGACGATGGAGACGGGTGAAGCCTGCGAGCCGTCGCAGTGGCGAATCATTAAAGGAGAAATCGAGCATGATAAAAAGGATAAGCCTGCTGGCGCTGTTACTGCTGCCGCTGCTGGCCGCCAGTAAAAATGTGTCGCTGGTGGTCGATGAGGTGCCGGTGGCGCAGGTGCTGCAAAGCCTGGCCGATCTCGAACAGCGCAATATGGTGATTGCGCCCGATGTGCAGGGCACGCTGTCGTTGCAGCTGAAGAATGTGCCGTGGAAGCAGGCGCTGCAAACCGTGTTAACCAGCAGCGGATTAATGATGACCCAGGAAGGCAGCGTTATCGCTATTCATTCGCAGGCCTGGCAGGAAGCGCGTCAGCAACGCGCGCAGGCTGAGCAGGAAAAACGCCAGCAGGCCTTACCGCTGAAAAGCCGCAGTATCGTGCTGTATCACGCCGATGCGACGGAACTCGCCAAAGCCGGGGAGAAGTTGCTGAGCCCGCGCGGTACGCTCACCGTTGATAAACGCACCAATCGGCTCATTCTGCGCGATGATGAAAATCATCTGCCGCTGTTTGATAGCTGGGCCAGCGAAATGGACATTCCCGTGGGTCAGGTTGAGCTGGCGGCGCACATCGTCACCATTAATGAAAAGAGCCTGCGCGAGCTTGGTGTGAAGTGGACGCTGGCGGATGCGGCCAATCCACCGGGGTTGGGCAAAGTGACCACCCTCAGTAGCGACTTATCTGTGGCGGATGCGACAACCCGCGCCGGGTTAAACATTGGCCGCATTAATGGCCGCCTGCTGGAGCTGGAGCTCTCGGCGCTGGAACAAAAGCAGCAGCTGGAAATTATCGCCAGCCCGCGTTTACTGGCTTCGCATCTACAGCCTGCCAGCATCAAACAGGGGAGCGAAATCCCGTATCAGGTTTCCAGCGGCGAAAGCGGCGCGACCTCGGTGGAATTTAAAGAGGCGGTGCTGGGGATGGAAGTGACCCCCACGGTGCTACAAAAAAACCGTGTCCGCCTGAAACTGCACATCAGTGAGAATATGCCGGGGCAGGTGCTGCAACAGGCCGACGGTGAAGTGCTGGCCATCGATAAACAGGAGATTGAAACCCAGGTGGAAGTCCAGAGCGGCGAAACGCTGGCACTGGGTGGAATATTCTCGCAAAAAAACAAAACTGCGCGGGATGGTATACCTTTATTGGGCGATATCCCGCTATTGGGCCAACTTTTCCGCCATGACGGCAAAGATAATGAGCGACGAGAGCTGGTGGTGTTTATCACCCCACGCATCATTTCTACTCGTTGAAGGCCCGTTAATCGCTGAAATTTCTTTACGAACTGACGTCAGGTGTTTGACGTGAGGCAGGATTTAGCATACAAGGAGTACCGATTTGAGCGTCGGCGCCTCTTTCCAGTCTCCTTCAAGACGGCAATTTAATCTGTTGCCAAACCAGCCGGAGTATTGAGATAATTTTCAGTCTGACTCTCGCAGTATCGCACAAGAGGTTTCAGTTCATGTCCGGCGACGCCAAAGTGTTTGCGGCGCGGATTTATCATTAACGAATAGTCTTAGTAGTACCAAAAAAATGGCAGAGAAACGCAATATCTTTCTGGTTGGACCTATGGGTGCCGGCAAAAGCACTATTGGGCGCCAGTTAGCCCAACAGCTCAATATGGAATTTTACGATTCTGATCAAGAGATTGAGAAACGGACAGGCGCTGACGTGGGCTGGGTCTTTGATGTCGAAGGCGAAGAAGGTTTCCGTGACCGCGAAGAAAAGATCATCAACGAGCTGACCGAAAAGCAGGGCATTGTTCTGGCGACGGGTGGTGGCTCTGTTAAATCTCGCGAAACGCGCAATCGTCTCTCCGCCCGCGGCGTGGTGGTCTATCTCGAAACGACCATCGAAAAACAGCTGGCACGTACGCAGCGCGATAAAAAACGTCCGCTGTTGCAGGTTGATGCACCGCAGCGCGAGGTTTTCGTGGCGTTGGCCGATGAGCGCAACCCGCTGTATGAAGAGATTGCCGACATCACTATCCGTACTGACGATCAGAGTGCAAAAGTGGTCGCGAACCAGATCATTCATATGCTGGAAAGCAACTGATACTGGGCAGCGAACACTGCGTCAGCGTAAAGCGTTTAAGCGAATATAAGTAACCAAGGTGGACGTCGCGTTATGGAGAGGCTTACTGTAACTCTCGGGGAACGTAGTTACCCGATAACCATCGCGGCTGGTTTGTTTAACGATCCAGCTTCCTTCTTACCGCTCAAGTCTGGCTGCCAGGTTATGCTGGTCACCAACGAAACGCTGGCGCCGCTCTATCTTGATAAGGTCCGTTCTGTGTTAGAGCAGGCTGGCGTCAAGGTCGATAGCGTGATCCTTCCCGATGGCGAGAAGTACAAAAGCCTGGCTGTGATGGACACCGTCTTTACAGCACTACTGCAAAAACCGCACGGTCGCGATACGACCCTGGTTGCCCTTGGCGGCGGCGTCATTGGCGATTTAACCGGGTTTGCGGCGGCGAGCTATCAGCGCGGCGTGCGCTTTATTCAGGTACCTACCACGCTGCTTTCGCAGGTAGATTCCTCGGTTGGCGGCAAAACAGCCGTAAACCATCCCCTTGGCAAGAATATGATTGGCGCGTTCTGGCAACCGGCTTCCGTGGTTGTCGACCTGAACTGCCTGAAAACCCTGCCTGCGCGTGAACTCTCTTCTGGTCTCGCTGAGGTCATCAAATATGGCATTATCCTCGACGCGCCGTTCTTCGACTGGCTGGAAGAGAATATTGATGCCCTGATGTCCCTCGATGAGAAAGCCATGGCGTACTGCATTCGTCGCTGCTGCGAATTAAAAGCAGAAGTTGTCGCTGCGGACGAGCGCGAAACCGGCTTACGTGCTTTACTCAATCTTGGACATACATTTGGACATGCGATTGAAGCCGAGATGGGTTACGGTAACTGGCTTCACGGTGAAGCGGTTGCTGCTGGCATGGTCATGGCGGCGCATGCCTCTGAACGCTTAGGTCAGTTTAAGCCGGAAGAGACACAGCGTATTATTGCGCTGCTCAAGCGCGCAAACCTGCCGGTCACGGGCCCGCAGGAGATGACGGCACAAGCCTATCTGCCGCATATGATGCGCGACAAAAAAGTTTTAGCCGGTGAGATGCGACTCGTCCTCCCGCTGGCAATTGGTAAAAGTGAAGTGCGCGGCGGTGTGCCGCATGATGTGGTTCTTGGCGCTATTGCTGATACTCAGCGGGCGCAACAATAAGAAAGGTCAAGCCGCGTTCGCGCGGCGTTTTATCTTCAGGTGAAGTGCAATAGTTGTGGGCGTGAGCCTTTTAGTGGGGTGTTAAATGGATGAATTTAAACCAGAAGACGAGCTGAAACCCGATCCCAGCGATCGTCGTACTGGTCGCTCTCGTCAATCTTCCGATCGTGACAATGAGCCGCAGATCAATTTTGATGATGTGGAGCTGGAAGCGGATGAGCGCCGTCCGGCCCGTAGCCGCAAGGCACGTGAAGATGTCGAGCCCGAAGATGAGCTGTATGACGACGAAGATGATGCAGAGGCGGAAGAAGTCGTCGAGCGTCGTCCGCGTAAACGTAAATCCCCACCGCGTAAACCGGCTTCTCGCCAGTACATTATGATGGGTGTCGGGATTCTGGTGCTGCTGCTGCTGATCGTGGGCATCGGTTCGGCGCTGAAATCACCGTCTTCCTCTTCCAGCGACCAGAGCGCGTCGGCGGAAAAAAATATCGATCTCTCCGGTGATGCTGCCGATCAGGCAAATGGCACGCAGCCTGCGCCAGGCACCACTTCCGCAGAGCAAACCGCAGGCGCTAACCCGCAGCAGGACGTTTCTCTGCCGCCAATCTCTTCCACGCCGACTCAGGGTCAGCCAGCCGCAACGGCTGAAGGCCAGCAGCGTGTGGAAGTACAGGGCGATCTGAACAATGCACTGACTCAGCAACAGGGCCAGGTCGACAACGTGGTGGTTAACTCCACGCTGCCAACCGAACCGGCGACCGTTGCACCTATCCGTAACGGCGCGGCATCTCGCCCGGCGGCAACGGAAACAGCACCGCGTCAGCAGACGGCGGCAACGCGTCCTGAACGTAAACAGGCTGTGATTGAACCGAAGCCGCAAAGCAAACCGCAAACGACCGCGGCGGCGAAACCGACTCCGGCGGCAACGCCTAAACCTGTTGCCCAGCAGACGAAACACACCGAAACCGCAGCCACGAGCACGCCGGCGAAAACGCCAGCTACCTCTACCGCTCCAGCGAAACCGGCAGCAACGGCAACCACCACGGCGCCTGCGGCAACTTCAACGACCGCACCAGCGGCGACCACTGCACCGGCTGCTACTGCGGCAACCAGTGCTCCGGCAGCCAGCGGCGCGGCGAAATCTGCAGGCGATGTGAATTCACTGAAATCTGCGCCTGGCGGTCATTACACGCTGCAGCTCAGCTCCTCTTCCAACTACGACAACCTGAACGGTTGGGCGAAGAAAGAGAATCTGAAAGACTACGTGGTGTATCAGACCACGCGTAACGGTCAGCCGTGGTATGTGCTGGTAACGGGTGTGTATGCGTCGAAAGATGATGCGAAACGCGCGGTGACCTCGCTGCCTGCCGATGTTCAGGCAAAAAATCCGTGGGCGAAACCGTTGCATCAGGTGCAATCTGACCTGAAGTAATGTGACGTGCTACAAGCGCAGGATGCTGTCGGAGCTTTCTCCACAGCCGGAGAAAGTGTAATTAGTTAGGCAGCATGAAAAAAAATCGCGCTTTTTTAAAATGGGCAGGGGGAAAATTCCCCCTGCTCGAAGATATTAGACATCACTTGCCATCAGGTGACTGCCTGGTGGAGCCTTTCGTGGGTGCCGGGTCGGTATTTCTTAATACCGACTTTTCACGTTATATCCTTGCTGATATCAACAGCGATCTTATCGATCTCTACAACATCGTAAAAAACCAGCCTGACGACTATGTCGCCGAGGCGCGTAAGGTTTTCACACCAGAAACGAATGATGCCGAACGCTACTACGCGTTTCGCAGCGAATTTAACGCCAGCACGGATAAAATGCGCCGTGCGGTTCTCTTCTTGTACTTAAATCGTCACGGCTACAACGGTTTGTGCCGTTACAATTTGCGCGGTGAGTTCAACGTGCCATTTGGCCGATACAAGAAGCCTTACTTCCCGGAAGCCGAGCTGTACCACTTCGCCGAAAAAGCGCAGAACGCTGAGTTCTATTGCGAGTCGTATGAAGTGTGTATGGATCGCGCGCAGCAGGCAAAGAAAGCGGTCGTCTATTGCGATCCGCCCTACGCACCGCTCTCCGCAACGGCCAACTTTACGGCTTACCACACCAATAGCTTCAGCAGCGAACAGCAAAAGCTGCTGGCTGATAAAGCCGAAGAGCTGGTGGCGAAGCGTATTCCGGTACTGATTTCAAACCATCGCACACCCGAGACGGTGGCGTGGTATAACAACGCAGTACAGCACGTCGTAAAAGTGCGACGCAGTATTAGCCGCAACGGCGGCACGCGTAATAAGGTGGATGAGCTGCTGGCGTTGTATCGCCCGGCAGATAAAAAATAGTTTTTAGGAGATGCGGATGAAACAGTTTTTGATTGCCCCCTCAATTCTGTCGGCTGATTTTGCCCGCCTGGGTGAAGACACCGCCAACGCACTGGCAGCCGGTGCGGATGTGGTTCATTTCGATGTTATGGATAACCACTATGTGCCGAACCTGACCATCGGCCCGATGGTGCTGAAAGCCCTGCGCAACTACGGTATTACCGCGCCCATCGACGTTCATCTGATGGTGAAGCCGGTCGACCGTATTGTTCCCGATTTCGCGGCAGCAGGTGCCAGCATTATTACCTTCCATCCCGAAGCCTCTGAGCACGTTGACCGCACGCTGCAACTGATCAAAGAGCACGGCTGTAAAGCGGGGCTGGTATTCAACCCGGCAACGCCGCTGAGCTATCTCGATTATGTCATGGATAAACTAGACGTGATCCTGCTGATGTCGGTGAACCCAGGCTTTGGCGGCCAGTCCTTTATTCCTCACACCCTCGACAAGCTGCGCGAAGTACGCCGTCGCATTGACGAATCTGGCTACGATATCCGCCTGGAAGTGGACGGCGGGGTGAAGGTGAACAACATCGGCGAAATCGCCGCCGCCGGGGCAGATATGTTTGTCGCAGGCTCCGCGATTTTTGATAAGCCGGATTACAAAAAAGTGATTGATGAAATGCGCAGTGAACTGGCAAAGGTAAGTCATGGATAAATTGCAAAACCTCCGCGGCGTGGCCTTCGATCTCGACGGTACGCTGGTGGATAGCGCGCCGGGGCTCACCGCGGCGGTAGATAGCGCGCTTTACGCGCTGGAACTCCCGGTCGCAGGCGAAGAACGCGTGGTGACCTGGATTGGCAACGGTGCTGATGTTCTGATGGAGCGGGCGCTGGCCTGGTCTCGTCAGGAGCGTGCGACTCAACGTGCCTCCCAGGGGAAACCTTCCGTTGACCATGCGGACATCCCGCAGGATGAACAGCTGCGCGTGCTGCGTCGCCTGTTTGATCGCTACTACGCCGAGTTTGCCGAAGAGGGCAGTTTCCTCTTCCCACATGTTGAACAAACGCTGGCGGCGCTGCATGACAAAGGCCTGCCGCTGGCGCTGGTGACCAATAAGCCGACGCCGTTTGTCGCGCCACTGCTTGAGTCGCTGGGGATTGCGCGTTTCTTTAGCGTGGTGATTGGCGGCGATGACGTGCAGAACAAGAAGCCGCATCCGGAGCCGCTGTTGCTGGTAGCGAAGCGTCTGGAAATCGAACCGGCTGAACTGTTGTTTGTGGGCGATTCCCGCAACGATATTCAGGCGGCACAGGCGGCGGGCTGCTGCTCTGTGGGCCTGACCTACGGCTACAATTATGGCGAATCTATCGCGCTCAGCTCGCCCGATTATATCTTCGACCAGTTTAATGAACTCTTGCCCGCGCTCGGGCTTCCGCACAGTGAAAATCAGGAATTAGAAAATGACTAAGCCCATCGTTTTTAGTGGCGCACAGCCGTCAGGTGAATTGACCATTGGCAACTACATGGGTGCGCTGCGTCAGTGGGTAAACATGCAGGATGACTACCATTGCATCTACTGCATCGTTGACCAGCACGCGATCACCGTGCGTCAGGACCCGCAGGCGCTGCGCAAAGCAACGTTAGATACCCTGGCGCTCTATCTGGCCTGTGGCATCGACCCGGAAAAAAGCACCATCTTCGTACAGTCTCACGTGCCGGAACACGCACAGCTGAGCTGGGCGCTGAACTGCTACACCTACTTCGGTGAACTGAGCCGTATGACCCAGTTCAAAGATAAATCCGCACGCTATGCGGAAAACATCAACGCCGGTCTGTTCGACTACCCGGTACTGATGGCGGCAGATATCCTGCTGTATCAAACCAACCAGGTTCCGGTGGGCGAAGATCAGAAACAGCACCTGGAACTGAGCCGCGATATCGCCCAGCGCTTTAACGCCATTTACGGCGATATCTTTAAAGTGCCAGAGCCGTTTATTCCGAAATCCGGCGCGCGCGTGATGTCGCTGCTGGAGCCGACCAAGAAGATGTCCAAATCGGATGACAACCGCAATAACGTCATCGGCCTGCTGGAAGATCCGAAATCCGTCGTGAAGAAAATCAAACGCGCGATGACCGACTCGGAAGAGCCGCCGGTGGTGCGTTATGACGTGAAAGAGAAAGCGGGCGTTTCCAACCTGCTGGATATTCTCTCTGCCGTTACGGGCCAGAGCATTCCGGAGCTGGAAAAACACTTCGAAGGCAAAATGTACGGCCACCTGAAAGGCGAAGTGGCAGAAGCCGTTTCCGGCATGCTGACCGAGCTTCAGGAACGTTATCACCGTTTCCGTAACGATGAAGCGCTGCTCAACAAAATTATGAAAGAGGGCGCGGACAAAGCCAGCGCACGCGCGGGGCAAACGCTGAAAGCTGTTTACGAAGCGATTGGGTTTGTGGGCAAGCCTTTATAATAAATCGATGAAGCCGGGAAATTTCCCGGCTTTTTTATATTATTTAAATTATTGTTCTGTCGCTGGGCCACAGCCGCCAATAATTTTGGAAACTGAAATAGCGAGATGCAGCAAATAATCGTAAGTGTCATGTGTTTGTATTATATATGGGCGCGGCAGGTTTACCGCGCCCGAAGGGCATTAATGATTTGAGAACCAGTTCAGTTTACTACGAAGCGCAACCACACGACCCACGATAATCAGCGCCGGGCTTTCCATCTGCTGCGCCAGTGCGCCTAACTCTGCCAGTGTTCCATCGACAACGCGCTGTTTAATGGCCGTGCCGTTCTCCACAATCGCCACCGGCATCTCTGCCGACATGCCGTGTTCAATCAGTTTTTGCTGGATGGTCGCCGCCTGATTCAGCCCCATGTAGAACACCAGCGTTTGTTTCTCTGCCGCCAGATTTTCCCAGTCCAGCTCGCCGCCGGTTTTCAGGTGGCCGGTGACCAGACGTACGCTTTGCGCATAGTCGCGGTGCGTGAGCGGGATACCCGAATACGCCGAGCAACCCGATGCCGCCGTAATACCCGGCACGACGGAGAAAGGTATACCGGCATCGCACAGGGTTTCCAGCTCTTCGCCGCCGCGCCCGAAGATAAACGGATCGCCGCCTTTCAGGCGCACCACGCGTTTCCCTTTCTGCGCTTCGCGCAGCAGGATCTGGTTGATCTCATCCTGCGGCACGCAGTGATAACCGGCACGCTTACCGACAAACACGCGATCCGCGTCGCGGCGCACCAGATTCATAATGTCATCGGAGACCAGACGGTCATAAACCACCACATCCGCCTGCTGGATTTGTTGCAGCCCTTTGAGCGTCAATAAGCCTGCATCGCCCGGCCCGGCGCCAACCAGTACCACTTCACCGCGATGGTCCAGCGGTTCGGTGAGCAGGTGTTCGGTGACCTGTTCAATGGCAACTTTGTCCTGATTCGCCAGCGACTGGGCTAAGCGATCATGGCTGAACAGTTTTTCCCAGAAACGGCGACGTTCAGCGATGGTGGCAAACTGCTTTTTCACCCGTGAACGTAGCTGGCCTGCGTAGTGCGCCACCTGCCCAAGATGCAGCGGCAGCAGCGATTCCAGCTTTTCGCGCAGCAGACGCGCCAGCACCGGAGACGTGCCGCCGGAAGAGACTGCCACCATTAGCGGCGAGCGGTCGATAATTGATGGCATGATAAAACTGGCGGCTTTCGGCGCATCGACAACGTTGCAGAAAATGCGTCGCGCTTCCGCCGCTTCACTGACCTGCTGATTCACCGCGTCGTTATCCGTGGCGGCGATCGCCAGCCAGCAGGTATCAAGCAGAGACGGGGCAAACTCGCCCTCAACCAGCGTCAGCATGCCTGCTTCTTCCCATATCCTGAACTGAGGAACGTACTCCAGCGCGTTGACCGTCAGACGGGCGCCTGCATCTAGCAGCAAGCGGGCCTTACGTTCAGCAACATCACCGCCGCCAACCAATAAACAGTCACGGTCGTGTAACTGGCAGAAGATAGGTAAGTGATCCACGGTGTAGCCTCTTAAATGGACAGAAACAGGGGGAATATGGCGGGTAGAATAACAGCAGAAGCCGCATGAAACATACGACTTTTCCTGCTGTTACCTCTAAGAGGTCATAGGAGGAACCTATGACCTGTTACGTCAGGCTTTGAGCTGTACCTGGCCGTCTTTCACGCGGGCTTCAAAATGGGCGACAGAGTGGCTTTCGTCCTCCATGCACAGCCCATCGCGCAGACGGAAACGCTGTTTTTTCAGCGGGCTGGCGACCCATAAATCGCCCTGATGTTCTGCAATCAGGCCGCGTGACAACACGCTGGACTCAAAGAACGGGTCGATGTTGCTGATGGCGAAAACCTGGTCGTCAGCGTAGGGGCGGAAAATCGCCACCTGCTGGTCGCCCAGCAGGGCGCAAACGCCGGTTGCCGGCAAAATAGCGTCGATTTTGCAGATGTTTATCCACTGGCTCATGCGTTTTCCTCCACCATGGTGACCGGGATGCGTTCGTACGGCGTGGCCGGGCGATGCTGTTCACGTTCAGGCACAACCTGCACGTTCGGGTCACGCTGCTCGCTATTGATAAAGTGTTTGAAACGAACCTGTGCCGCCGGGTTGTTCACGGTTTCTGTCCATTCACAGGCGAACGCCGCGCGCAGACGGGCAATTTCAGATTCCAGATGTTCGTTCAGGCCCAGTTTGTCGTCGATGATCACGGCACGCAGGTAGTCGATCCCGCCTTCCAGATTATCCAGCCACGGCGCGGTACGCGTCAGCTTATCGGCGGTGCGGATGTAGAACATCATGAAGCGGTCGAGGTATTTCACCAGCGTATCGCGATCAAGATCGGCCGCCAGCAGGTCCGCGTGACGCGGTTTCATCCCGCCGTTACCGCAGACATACAGGTTCCAGCCTTTCTCGGTGGCGATGATGCCCACGTCTTTACCCTGCGCTTCTGCACATTCACGGGTACAGCCGGAGACGCCGAATTTCATTTTGTGCGGCGTACGGATGCCTTTGTAGCGGTTTTCCAGCTCAACGCCGAAGCCCACGCTATCGCCCACGCCATAGCGGCACCAGGTGCTGCCCACGCAGGTTTTCGCCATACGCAGCGCTTTCGCATACGCGTGGCCGGTTTCGAAGCCAGCATCAATCAGTTGACGCCAGATTTCCGGCAGGTCGTCTTTTTGTGCGCCAAACAGGCCGATACGCTGGGAACCGGTGATTTTGGTGTACAGGTTGAATTCACGCGCGATACGGCCCACGGCGACCAGCCCTTCCGGGGTGATTTCACCGCCCGCAGAGCGCGGAATAACGGAGTAGGTCCCGTCTTTCTGCATGTTCGCCAGGAAGTTATCGTTGGTATCCTGCAACGGCGTATGTTCCGGTTTGAGGATGTACTCATTCCAGCAGGAGGCCAGCAGTGAGCCGACGGTTGGTTTACACACTTCGCAGCCGTAGCCTTTGCCGTATTTTTGCAGCAGTTCGTTGAAGGATTTAATGCCTTCCACGCGGATCAGGTGATACAGCTCCTGACGGGTGAAGGCGAAGTGTTCACAGAGGTTGTTGTTAACTTCGATACCCTGTTTCGACAGTTCCGCATTCAGCACCTGCGTCACCAGCGGGATACAACCGCCGCAGCCGGTACCGGCTTTGGTTTCCGCTTTCAGCGCCGCAACGGTGTGACAGCCACGGTTAATCGCCGCGACGAGGTCGCCTTTGGTGACGTCGAAGCAGGAACAGATTTGTGCGCTATCCGGCAGTTTATCAACGCCGATAGATGGTTTACCGCTGCCCGCGTGTGCAGGAAGAATCAAGGAGTCCGGGTTTTCCGGCAGCTCAATCTTGTTCATCTCCAGTTGCAGCAGGTTGCCGTAGTCGCTGGTATCACCCACCAGCACTGCGCCGAGCAGGTATTTGTTGTCTTCGCTGACGATCAGGCGTTTGTAGACTTCTTTGCTTTCATCGAGATAAACGTAGCTGCGCGCGCCCGGCGTGCGACCATGCGCATCGCCAATACCGCCGACATCAACGCCCAGCAGCTTCAGTTTGGCGCTCAGGTCTGCGCCCTGGAACGCATTCTGCGTGCCGAGGATATGGTCAACGGCGACCTGCGCCATTTTGTAGCCAGGGGCAACCAGGCCGTAAACACGGTTATTCCAGCTGGCACATTCGCCGATGGCGTAGATATCCGGGTCGGAGGTCTGGCAGGTGTCATTAATCACGATACCGCCGCGCTGCGCGACGGCCAGACCGCACTGGGTCGCCAGTTTGTCGCGTGGACGAATACCGGTAGAGAAGACGATAAAGTCGACTTCTAAATCGCTGCCGTCGGCAAAACGCATGGTTTTACGCGCTTCTTTGCCTTCCTGAACGATCTCTTTGGTATTTTTGCTGGTGTGCACGCGCACGCCCATGCTTTCAATTTTACGACGTAACTGCTCGCCACCCATCTGATCAAGCTGTTCAGCCATCAGCATCGGTGCGAACTCAATGACGTGGGTTTCTACGCCTAAACTTTTCAGCGCGCCAGCCGCTTCCAGGCCGAGCAGCCCGCCGCCAACGACCGCGCCGCGTTTGCTGCGACGCGCACAGGATTCAATGGCGTTAAGATCTTCGATGGTACGATAAACAAAGCAGTCCTGCGTTTCAGAGCCCTTGATCGGCGGCACCCACGGGTATGAACCTGTCGCCATGATCAATTTGTCATAAAAAACGGTACGACCGGCGCTGGAGTGAATCACCTTTTCCTGACGGTTAATGGTAATGGCGCGTTCGCCAATCAGAACATTAACGCCATGCTTCTCATAGTAACCTTCGCGCACCAGCGACAGCTCTTCCGCTGTATGATGGGAGAAGTAGGAAGAAAGGTGCACGCGGTCATAGGCTTTACGCGGTTCTTCACAGAATACGGTGATGTCGTAAAGGCTGGCGTCGGACTTATCGAGAAGATCCTCGATAAAGCGGTGGCCGACCATGCCGTTACCGATAATTGCGAGTCTGACTTTGCTCATTATTGCCTCGATTTCTTTTCTATTACTGCCTACCTTAACGATTCAGCTATGGCGATTATTGATACAAATCAAATACACCTTTGCCTACCACTTAATGGGTATATCACTGATTTGTCAGTATTTTTATAAGTTGCGGAAAAGACACGCTTTTCCGGCTTGCTCTTTTTGTGTACAAAATAGTGGTAAATGAAAATTTCGTGCTGGTGAAAAAAACAGCGACAAAAACGGGGGAGAAAGGAATGACAACGCTACCGCTTCGCTTTATTCAGAATGTGCGTTTGCCGAATCAGGAAGGACGATGGCAAATCGCGATAGAAAATGGCCAGTTTGGCGCGATTACCCCCATGGAGGTGGTGCTGGCTGACGACCCGCAGGTTCTCGACGCAGAGGGCGGTTTAGCGCTGCCGCCGTTTATCGAGCCGCATATTCACCTCGACACCACGCAAACGGCAGGCGAGCCGAACTGGAATCAGTCCGGCACCCTGTTCGAAGGCATCGAACGCTGGGCCGAGCGAAAAGCGCTGCTGAGCCACGACGATGTGAAAGCTCGAGCGTGGAAAACCCTGAAGTGGCAGATGGCGAATGGCATTCAGTACGTGCGTACCCATGTGGATGTCTCCGACCCGTCGCTCACCGCCCTGAAAGCCATGCTGGAGGTGAAGCAGGAAGTTGCGCCGTGGGTTGACCTGCAAATTGTGGCCTTCCCGCAGGAGGGGATTCTGTCGTATCCCAACGGCGAAGCGTTACTGGAGGAGGCGCTGAAGCTTGGCGCGGATGTGGTGGGGGCGATCCCACACTTTGAATTTACCCGCGAGTATGGCGTGGAATCGCTGCATATCGCGTTTCGCCTGGCGCAGAAGTATGACCGCCAGCTGGATATTCACTGCGATGAAATCGACGATGAGCAGTCGCGCTTTGTCGAAACCGTGGCGGCGCTGGCGTTGAAAGAGGGCATCGGCGCACGGGTGACGGCGAGCCACACTACGGCGATGCACTCCTACAACGGCGCGTATACCTCGCGCTTATTCCGCTTGCTGAAGATGTCGGGCATTAACTTTGTCGCCAACCCGCTGGTGAATATTCATCTTCAGGGGCGTTTTGATGATTATCCGAAACGTCGCGGCATCACCCGGGTGAAAGAGATGCTGGCGGCAGAGATTAACGTCTGCTTCGGGCATGATGATGTGTTCGACCCGTGGTATCCGCTCGGTACCGGGAATATGTTGCAGGTGCTGCATATGGGGCTGCACGTTTGTCAGTTGATGGGGTATCAGCAAATCAACGAGGGGCTGAAGCTGATTACGCACCACAGCGCGCGGACGCTTGGCGTGACGGATTACGGCATCGCGCCGGGAAATACGGCTAACCTGATTATTTTACCGGCGGAGAATGGCTTTGAGGCGGTGCGCCGTCAGGTGCCGGTACGCTGGTCGATAAGAGAAGGGAAGGTGATTGCGCAAACGCAGCCTGCACAGACCTGGGTGCGGGGAGAGCGCGTTGATTTCGCGCGAAACACCTGAGGCGATGAAATGCCGGATGGCGGCGTAAACGCCTTATCCGGCCTACAATTTTATTAAATATCAAAAAATTGCAAATTTTCTGTAGGCCCGGTAAGCGCCAGCGCCACCGGGCACAA
The DNA here is from genome assembly GCF_021172065.1 of Pseudocitrobacter corydidari. Lineage (NCBI taxonomy): Bacteria > Pseudomonadati > Pseudomonadota > Gammaproteobacteria > Enterobacterales > Enterobacteriaceae > Pseudocitrobacter > Pseudocitrobacter corydidari. The sequence goes on from NZ_CP087880.1 coordinate 4,266,117, forward strand.
CAACAATCGCCTTAGTGAGACGCCGCGCCGTGCTGGCGATGGCGGCTAACGAAGCCGAGGATCACACACATCACGAAGACCACAGCATAAAGGCCGTTGGCGGTGACCAGCGCCGCATGCGGACCACTGTGAGCCACAATCGGGCCGGTGACCACGAAGGTCAGCATGGTACCGATAGTACCGCAGGTCAGAACGAAGTTAACCAGTTTTGGCGAGGCCACTTTGGTTTGCAGCGAACCCAGGGTAATGATTGAGGTGTAAATCGCGCTGGAGAAGAAGCCCAGCGTCAGAATAAACCACGCCAGATGCTGCGGTTCGCCGTTAATGAAGAAGTACATCAGCACGGTCGCCAGGCCCGCCAGCACGGTCAGAATACGTTGCAGGTCGAAGAAGCGCAGAATGAAGCTGAACGCCCACATGCCGAACATATATGACATCCAGAAATCGCTGACCAGTTTACCCGCGTCGTTCAGGCTCATGCCCAGGCCTTTGGCGTATTCCGGCACCCAGGAGATAAACCCGAGTTGACCAAGGATGTAGCAAAGCGCGGCAATCGACAGGAACAGTACGCCGATACCCCATTTTTCTTTCACCACAGGCTGTGCATCGGGCGCGGCTTTCTTGCCAAGAACCGGGAAGTCGCAGCCGAAGGTCAGAATAAAGATAGCCACGTAGACCAGACCAATGCAGGCATACACCCAGTACCACTCGATGCTGCGCGCCAGCAGAACCGCGGCGACCATCGGGAAGATCATCCCGGCCATGCTGAAGAAGGAGTCGGTGAACAGCAGACGCGCGCCGCGCTGGCGGCCTTCATACATGTGGGTTATCAGGAACGTACCGATAGACATGGTGATCCCGCTGACCAGACCAAGTACGAACATCGCGGCAGAGAACAGCGCCAGGCTGTGCGTGGTCATCAGACCGGCAACCGCCAGCACCATCAGCACAAAGCCAAAGCGGAGCTGCGTTTTCAGCGGCACAATTTCCATCAGCCACGCGTTCAGGAAGATAGAAATCAGGATCCCGGCGTTCAGGAAGGTGAAGGTGTTACTCATGCTGGAAACGGGCAGATTAAAGTAATCGGCGATATTTCCCATCACCATCCCGGTGACAATCACCAACGCACCGGTAAGGGCGTAGGAGAAGAAGCTGATCCATGTGAGCTTGATACGGTTGCTGTTAGTCATGACTGGCCTGTATGAATAGAAACGTAAAACGCGTTGACACCCCGCCGGGTGCGCAGATTTTATTCATTTCAGTGATTCATTCCTAGTTTTATTGCATCAATGTTATCTATTGCACTAGTTAACGTGACTTGTATCACATTAAAAGTGCGGAGATCTCAGCGCTGCGCTGGTTACATCTGTTTCAACTAAGTAAACTTAAGTAAAAGTCTGGCCTGGGGTGCAAACCCTCTTTAGAATCAAGCCACTTGCCTTCTTTACTGCACCCGTTAAGGAATTCTCATGCTCAAATCAACTCTGGCGGCCATGACGGCTGTTTTTGCACTCTCAGCGATCTCCCCGGCGGCTCTGGCGGCGACTGGCGATCCGCATGTGCTGCTGACGACCTCCGCAGGGAATATTGAGCTGGAGCTGAACAGCCAGAAAGCGCCGGTTTCCGTGGAAAACTTCGTGAACTACGTCAACAGCGGTTTCTATAACAACACCACCTTCCACCGTGTGATCCCCGGATTCATGGTGCAGGGCGGCGGGTTTAACGAGCAGATGCAGCAGAAGCAACCGAACCCGCCTATCAAAAACGAAGCGGACAACGGCCTGCGTAACACCCGTGGCACCATCTCGATGGCGCGTACTGCTGATAAAGATAGCGCAACCAGCCAGTTCTTCATCAACGTGGCGGATAATGCCTTCCTCGATCACGGTCAGCGTGATTTTGGGTACGCGGTATTTGGTAAGGTTGTCAAAGGGATGGACGTCGCTGATAAAATTTCTCAGGTGCAGTCGCATAACGTTGGCCCGTACCAGAATGTGCCGACCAAACCGGTTGTTATCCTCTCCGCAAAAGTCCTGCCGTAAATTCTTCTTCGCGCGGGCGATCCCGTTCGCGCGTTTTTGCCTTTCTGCACAACCTGAAATTGCTGCTTATACTTGTGGCAAATGGGAACAGTTCAGGGAGGCTGCATGAAAAAACTTACCGATAAGCAAAAAGCTCAGCTCTGGGAAAAAACACGCAACGAGAATTTTCAGGCCAGCCGCCGTCTGGAAGGGGCTGATATCCCGCTGGTCACCCTGAGTCGCGAAGACGCGCTGACGCGTATTGAACAACTGCGGGGGCACTATGAGCGATAAATTCGGTAACGACCGCGATCCCTATCTGTTCCCCGGTCTAAACGTAATGCGTAATAAACTGGGCATCCACGAAGCGACCCGCCTTGAACAGGCCGCATGGGAGCTTACCTCTCTACGTGCGGCGACCATCGAACTGGGCCCGCAGGTGCGCGGTCTTCCCTGGCTGTGCGCCATTCATTATCAGCTCTATCAGGATGTATTTGACTGGGCCGGGAAGTACCGGGAAATCAATATCTACCACGGTGACACGCCGTTCTGCCATTTCACGCGTATTGAGAAAGAGGGCAATGCGCTGATGCAGGAGCTGGAAGACGAGAACTGGTTAGCGGGGTTGGAGAAAGAGGCGTTTATTGAGCGGCTGACGTGGTACTACTGCGAAATCAACGTGCTGCATCCGTTTCGCATTGGCAGCGGCCTGGCGCAGCGTATTTTCTTCGAACAACTGGCGATTCACGCGGGCTACGCGCTGGACTGGCGGGAGATTGAACCGCTGCGCTGGAACGACGCCAACCAGCAGGGGGCGATGGGCGATTTGAAGCCGCTGCTGGCACTGTTTACGAAAGTGGTGAGAGTCGCAGCCTGACCCGGTAGAATGCTCCGGTTTGCTGTAACCGGAGCCGCCATGATCCTGCTAATTGATAACTACGATTCCTTTACCTGGAACCTCTACCAGTACTTCTGCGAGCTGGGCGCTGAGGTGTTGGTCAAGCGCAACGATGACATCACTCTCGCGCAAATCGACGCGCTCAACCCGGCGAAAATCGTTATCTCCCCTGGCCCCTGTACGCCGGATGACGCGGGTATTTCGTTGGAGGTCATTCGTCATTACGCCGGAAAAACGCCGCTGCTGGGCGTCTGCCTGGGGCATCAGGCGATTGCGCAGGCGTTTGGCGCGCGCATCGTGCGGGCGCATAAAGTGATGCACGGTAAAACCTCGCCCATCACGCATAACGGCCAGGGCGTTTTTCAGGGGCTGAATAACCCGCTGACCGTCACCCGTTACCATTCCCTGCTGATCGAACCGAATACGCTACCGGAAACCTTCGAAGTGACCGCCCGCAGTGAAAGCGGCGAGATCATGGGTATTCGCCATCGCCAGTGGGATCTCGAAGGCGTGCAGTTCCACCCGGAAAGTATTCTCAGCGAACAGGGGCATGCGCTGCTGGCAAACTTCCTGCGGCGTTGATTGTGCGCCCTGACGGCGCAGGCGTCGTTTACTCCTCGCAATTGACGCTGACAATGAGTTGGTTATACACACCGATCAGCGCCATTTGCTTTTGTTCCAGATCGTCCAGCAGCGTTTCGTTCTTCTCCGCGCTTTCACCGACATCATGCAGGGTGAGTTTGAGGTGGGTAATGAATGCGTCAAGCGCCATTGCATAGTCTTTGATATAGGCCTCCTCAAGGCCGTTGTCACTGAGGGCGCGCGGATCTTTTGCCAGTGATTTGATGAGCGCCAGCTCGTCTTCGAGTTGTTCTATGTCTTGTTGCCACGCCACCAGGGGAATATGTTCGACCTTTTTCTGCTGAGAAATCACGGTGTATAAGCGGTCGACGATCTTCTGCACAATATCTGCGCTTTCAACTACCGCCAGCCGTCCGGTCAGACCACAGTCTTTATAGTACGCCAGTTCAATATCATGCTCTTCGCTGAACAACGTATTGCGAAGGGTGTTTGCCTCTCTGGAGGCTTGTCGATATTGCTGCCAGGCTTGATCCAGCGCCATATGTAGCGCCGGCGCTTTACTCAGGCGATCCTGACGGTAGTCGCCAGAGGAGTGATATTCAACGAGCGCGTTAACCGCTTCGGACAATGTTATTTCGCTCTCGATTAACGTTTGCCCGGCGCGATCCAGTGGCGGTAATGGCGGCTGCGTGGCCGAGATGGTTTTACCGATCTGCCGGTACGTTTCTCTCTCTTCGGGGCTGGATGTCACCTCAAATTGTGACATCAGCATGTTGAATTCGCTTTCCGTGACAGGTGCTTTACGCCTGAAGAGCCGTTGTTCTTTGACTGTTTTAAAGTAGCTCTCTTTGACCCAGACAAGTTGCTGACCGATAACCGTTGGCAATTCAACATCTTCCTCACTGCTTTTGTCATACTGATAGGCGTCGGAATCGTTATTGATAATGTCCAGCCACTGATTGGCTTTCATCGCCACGCTATTATGCGCATCAAGGCTATCAGTTTGTGCAGACGTTGGCGGTGTTTCATCGTGGGTGTTATCACAGCCGCAAAGCAGCCCCATGCACAGCGAGACAATGGCGATGCGTTTTAGAAACATACTATTCCCTTAGTGATTATTTCCATTGTTACGATTGCGCAGCATAACTTTTCTGCGAAAAACATAAAGCAAAAATCGCCTGTATTCGCAATTGCATATTGCCATTGAGTGATTTTTTATGCATATTTTGTGATTATAATTTCATAATCATTGCTGCATAATCACAGAAGGGCATGACATGACAACCAAACAACCTGCAATTACCCGCGCGACGTTCGATCAGGTGATTTTGCCAATTTATGCACCGGCGGAGTTTATCCCGGTAAAAGGTAAAGGCAGCCGCGTGTGGGATCAGCAGGGGAAAGAGTACGTCGATTTCGCCGGCGGGATTGCGGTGACGGCGCTGGGGCATTGCCATCCGGCGCTGGTTGAGGCGCTGAAAACCCAGGGTGAAACCCTGTGGCATACCAGTAACGTGTTTACCAATGAACCGGCGCTGCGTCTGGGGCAGAAGCTGGTGGACGCCACCTTTGCCGAGCGCGTGGTGTTTATGAACTCCGGCACTGAAGCCAACGAAACCGCGTTCAAACTGGCGCGTTACTACGCCTCTACGCGTCATAGCCCGTACAAAAGTAAGATTATTGCCTTCCACAACGCCTTCCATGGTCGCTCGCTGTTTACGGTTTCCGTCGGCGGCCAGCCGAAATACTCCGATGGCTTTGGCCCAAAACCGGCCGATATCGTCCACGTGCCGTTTAACGATTTGCACGCGGTTGAAGCGGTGATTGATGACCATACCTGCGCGATTGTGGTCGAACCCGTTCAGGGCGAAGGCGGCGTGCTGGCCGCGACGCCGGAATTTTTACAGGGGCTGCGTGACCTGTGCGATAAACATCAGGCGCTGTTGGTGTTTGATGAAGTGCAGAGCGGGATGGGGCGTACCGGTTCGCTGTTCGCCTATATGCACTATGGCGTGACGCCGGATATCCTCACCAGCGCGAAAGCTTTGGGCGGTGGTTTCCCGATTAGCGCCATGCTCACCACCGAAGAGATTGCCAGCGCATTCCACGTCGGCTCCCACGGCTCGACCTATGGCGGTAACCCGCTGGCCTGTGCCGTGGCGGGCGCGGCGTTCGATATTATCAATACGCCGGAAGTGCTGGATGGCGTTCATGCCAAACGCGAGCGTTTTGTGCAGCATTTGCAGGATATCGACGCGAAGTATGACGTTTTCAGCGATATTCGCGGAATGGGGCTGCTGATTGGTGCCGAGCTGAAAGAACCGTACAAAGGCCGCGCGCGTGAATTCCTTTACGCGGCCGCTGATGCCGGTGTCATGGTGCTGAACGCCGGGCCAGACGTGATGCGTTTTGCGCCGTCGCTGGTGGTGGAAGAGAAAGAGATCGATGACGGTATGACGCGCTTTGCGCAGGCGGTGGCGAAAGTTGTCAGTTGATATGGCGGTTTAGCCAGATACCGTGCCGCGGCCGCTGACGCCATGCCACCGACGAAATGGTGTGCATGGTGTTGAGGTGGCCCAGAATACGCTGGAGATGCTGTTCCATGGTGCTGAGTGGCCCGTGGGAGAGCGTATCCGGCGACTCCATGATGTTCACATCCCCACTGCTGCCCGATTCATCATACTCCAGGCGCTGCTGACAGCGTTGCAGGGCGACTTCACACGATTCCAGATAACGTTGCATCAGCTCCGGCGAGAGCGTGTCGTGCTCGCGCGCAAGCGTGGTCATGGCGTTGATATGCTCGACGATGAACTGGCTGTGGGTCACCCACAGTTTCATATCTTCCAGATAGTGCGTATTAAAGCCCGGTTCCTGCATCGCCTGATTGAGCGAGTTAAACAGGGCGTTGTGCGCCTGGTTGACGCGCATACGTTGATACGCCAGTTTTTCAGCGGAAGGATCGTCACTCAAAATTAACTGTATTGCTTCCTGATCCGCCTCCAGCGCAGAGTGCGCATTTTTGCGCAGCAGACCGCTTTGCCACTGCGGCCACAGCCACAGCATGCCGCCAAAGGCAATCAGGCAGCCGATAATCGTATCGGCGAAACGCGCGACGATAAACTGCTCGCCGTTGAGCGTCAGCAATTGCAGGGTATATACCGCCGTAATGGTGAAACCCACGGTCGCCCAGCCGTAGCTTTTACGAATGATCAGATAACTTATCAGGGTGATCACCAGCATCGCGGTCAGCGCGAATCCCTCCGGGAAATGGTAGTGCAGCGTGACCGCGGCGATAACCAGCCCCGCCAGCGTGCCCGCCGCTCGGTGGAAGATACGCACACGCGTCGCGCCGTAGCCGTTTTGCGTCACCAGCAAGACGGTCATTAATATCCAGTAGGGTTTCGGCAGATGCAGCGCCGCGCCCATCAGGCTGGCGATGCTCAACATCACGCTTAAACGCGCGGCATTACGCAGGGCGGGCGATTTCAGCGACAGATAGCTTTTCAGCGCCGGGAACAGCGGCAGGCGGCGCTCTTTATCGGCCATCAGGTTACGCGGATAAAGCGGACGCTGCGCGCGCAGGACTTTGGCGATGCGGCTGAAGTGCCAGGCGCAGAACTGCCCGACCGGGTTATCGGGATGCTGGCGGGCAATTTTCTCCAGCGCGCCAATTTGCTTATCCATATTGAAGCGCGTCGGGAAGCGGTGATAAAGAATGTCATCGGCCATTACCCGCAGGCGCGCGGCGACGGTTTGCGCGTTCCAGCGGATTACCGCTTCGGCGTGGCTGCGCTCGACCAGTTTTTGCACCTCTTCTGGCTGGTGCAGGCTCACCGAAATGTGTTCCTGTAAATCCAGCCCCATCTGGAAGGCGCGCAGCAGGCGCTTGTAATCATTGTGCTGATTGGCCGCCAGCATGTGCATCTGCTGGTAACACTGGGAAATCAGGTCGACCACTTTCTGCTGACGATTAAGCAACGGCGGCAGGGCGGTATTGGGGTCGGTATGTTGCGTCAGCAGGCTATATTTGGCTTCGCAGTACTCCGCCAGTTGGCGGTAAAGCAGGCTCAACGACTCGCGCAGCGGCTGTTCGCGCCATAGCCAGAACCAGAACCAGTTAAACAGCCCGTACCATAGCGTGCCGAGCGCGTAGATAAGCAGCGGTTCCCAGATGGGCATATTGCCCGCCAGGCTCAGGGTAAAAATGGCGGCAATCAGCGAGGCCGGAAGCAATCGCCCGTGCAGCGCGCTGATTTCGGCGGTAACGCCCAGCACCATCGCCAGACCGGTAAGAATAAACGGCAGCGGGATATCATCGGCCAGCAACAGTTGCACAATCAGGCTGCAACCGGCGAACAGAGACCCACCGATAATCAGGCGTTTGAAGAAGCGTTTATGGGGAGTATCCAGCCCGGCGATGTTGCAGCAGGCAGGCACTAAAGAGAACAGTAAGCCGTGTTGAAGCTGGCCGAGGATCAGGCCGACGGCGACCGGCAAACATAACACCAGCGTTTGCCGCAGTGCATAGTTGACTTCCGGGTGGTAAATCAGCCTGCGCCACATAAGAGACAAAAACGGCGTATTGCGCGAACAATACGCCGTCAGACGAGATTAACGCGTGCCGTAAACGACGATCGTTTTACCGTGTGCGGAGATCAGGTTCTGATCTTCCAGCATCTTCAGAATGCGGCCCACGGTTTCGCGGGAGCAACCGACGATCTGACCGATTTCCTGACGGGTGATTTTGATCTGCATACCGTCCGGGTGGGTCATGGCATCCGGCTGTTTTGCCAGATTCAGCAGCGTCTGTGCGATACGACCGGTAACGTCGAGGAACGCCAGGTTGCCCACTTTCTCAGAGGTAACCTGCAGACGGCGCGCCATCTGAGAGGAGAGACGCATCAGGATATCCGGGTTAACCTGGATGAGCTGACGGAATTTCTTATAGGAGATTTCAGCCACTTCACAGGCGGTTTTCGCCCGAACCCAGGCGCTACGTTCCTGGCCTTCTTCAAACAGGCCCAGTTCACCGATGAAATCGCCCTGGTTGAGGTAGGAAAGGATCATCTCTTTGCCTTCCTCATCCTTGATGAGTACTGCCACGGAGCCTTTAACGATGTAGTACAGCGTTTCCGCTTTTTCACCCTGGTGAATCAGCGTGCTCTTCGATGGGTACTTATGAATGTGGCAATGAGACAAGAACCATTCGAGTGTCGGGTCTGTTTGCGGTTTGCCAAGCACCATGCGCGGTTATCCTCTGTTATAAGCTATCGCCAGCGGCAAATCAGGCTACCACTGGTGGAAATAATGTCCTTCCCTCTACCTGGGAAGTTGGCCGTCAAAAATTGTCGCAGCCAGTATGTGATGTCCTCTGCATACATGCAGTACGTTTATGTATCTCTGTAGCATCCCGACTGTTTTAGCATAGCTTTCGCCGTGTGTCTCCTGGTGTCTCGCTTCAGCATGACCCAGGTCTACTTCCGTTGCGAGATTTGTTATGTGCGCGTAATCTGACAATAAATTTGCAACTCTGGAGTGACTATTATGCAAGCGCGTGTGAAATGGGTTGAAGGGTTAACCTTCCTGGGTGAGTCGGCTTCCGGGCACCAGATTCTAATGGATGGCAACTCAGGTGATAAAGCGCCAAGCCCGATGGAAGTCGTGCTGATGGCTGCGGGCGGTTGTAGCGCTATTGACGTCGTGTCAATCCTGCAAAAGGGCCGTTACGACGTGACCGATTGTGAAGTTAAGCTGACCTCTGAACGCCGCGAAGAAGCGCCACGTCTGTTCACGCACATCAATCTGCACTTCATTGTGACCGGCAAAGAACTGAAAGATGCGGCGGTGTCCCGGGCGGTGGATTTGTCCGCTGAGAAGTACTGTTCAGTGGCGCTGATGCTGGGCAAAGCGGTGAACATTACCCATTCTTATGAGGTGGTGGAGGGGTAACGCCCGCGTCGCCTTTATGTCGGATGGCGGCTACGCCTTATCCGACCTACGAAAGCTTTGTAGGTCGGGTAAGGTGCTATTTCACCCAATCTTCTTCCCTTCCATCAACCGCTGCACCAGCGGCGTCATGATCAATTCCATCGCCAGCCCCATCTTGCCGCCGGGAACGACCAGCGTATTCATATGAGAGATAAACGAGCCTTGCAGCATCGCCAGCAGCCAGGGGAAATCGATATTGTCGAGATTGCGGAAGTGGATCACCACAAAGCTCTCATCCAGCGACGGAATGCCTTTGGCGGCGAAGGGATCGGAGGTATCGACCGTTGGCACACGCTGGAAGTTAAGATGGGTGCGCGAGAACTGCGGGGTGATGTAGTTGATGTAATCTTCCATCGAACGCACCACGGAATCCATCACCGCCTCGCGGGAGTGACCGCGCTCGCTGGTGTCGCGGATCATCTTTTGGATCCACTCCAGGTTTACAATCGGCACCACGCCTACCAGTAAATCGACATGCTTTGCCACATCATGATGCGGGGTGACCACGCCGCCGTGCAGCCCTTCATAGAACAGCACGTCGGTCGGCTCAGGCAGCGGTTGCCAGGGGGTAAAGGTTCCCGGCACCTGATTCCACGGCACCGCTTCATCGTAGGTGTGCAGATATTTTCGCGACTGTCCGGTACCGCTGTGCCCGTACTCGCGGAACGTCTGTTCCAGCAGGCTGAAGTCGTTGGCATCCGGGCCGAAGTAGCTGATATGACGGCCCATATCACGCGCTTTACGAATGGCTAAATCCATTTCCGGACGCGTGTAGCGATGAAAGCTGTCGCCTTCCACTTCCGCGGCGCGAAGTTTGAGCTGGGCGAAAATCTTGCGGAACGCGAGGCTGGTGGTGGTGGTTCCCGCCCCGCTGGAACCCGTGACGGCGATAACCGGATGTTTGGCAGACATAGCGAACAACTCCCGAGTCGGTAAGATTAACCGCGAAACTGGCTGCGGGGCATGATGTTGACGGTTTCATGAAGTTCCGACCACACCAGTACCGCTTCGCCGCGTTGTAGTTGCTGTTTTACGTCGGCGACCTTTTGCGCAAGTGAACGTTCATATTCACCATAATCGGTGCCTTCACGCAACACAAAGCTTTCAATCAGGTTATCGAGCGTTTCAGCGTCGATGTCTTGCCACGGAATGATCATTTTTCACCTCCAAGCCACGGCATCAGCCAGTCGGGAATACGTTGTTCCAGCCACATTTTCGGGCGGCGGAAGGTGCCGCCGATAAAGCCGACGTGGCCGCCATGTTCCGTTAACTGATATTCGACGCAGGCGGGAAGCGAGTCGGCGTCGGGGATAACGTGGTGATCCATAAACGGATCGTCCTTCGCATGAATAATCAGCGTCGGAATGGCTATCTGATTGAGCAACGGCATGGCGCTACATTGACGATAATAGTCGATAGCGTCGGCGAAACCGTGAATTTTGGCGGTAATCAGGTCATCAAATTCACGGATTTTGCGCACGCGCTTCAGCTGGCGTAAATCGACCGGCAGCGTGCCGGGATAGGCCGCCAGTTTGCGCGAGGCGTTGCCTTTTAACAGGTTCAGCAAATAGCGCTGGTACACCCGCGAAAAGCCCTTTTCCATATGATAGCTACAGGCTTCCAGCACGAATGGCGCGGAGACAATCACCGCAGCATCCAGCGGAACCGTGGGGCCTTCTTTCGCCAGCAGGCAGGCGAGCATGTTGCCGCCGAGCGAATAACCGACCGCCGCAGTAGGCGCATCGCCCAGTTCCTGCTTCAGCCAGTTTAAAAACCAGGTGCCGTCTTCTGTTTCACCGGAATGATAAATACGGTTAAGGCGATTCGGTTCGCCGCTACAGCCGCGAAAGTGCATCACCACGCCGAGCCAGCCGCGTTCCTTCGCCGCCTGAATCAGACCGTGTGCATAGGGGCTGTGCAGGCTGCCTTCCAGGCCGTGGAATACGACCAGACGCGGCTTGTGCCTCGCCTGCATTGGGTCTTCGCTCCAGGCGATATCCAGAAAGTCGCCGTCCGGTAAATCGAGGCGCTGCCAGTGCGGCGTAAAGTGTAGCCGACGGCGGATAAGCCTCGGCAGCATAGTTTGCAGATGCGGGTTGCTGACGCCGGGCATTGGGCGAAACGTGGAGGAGTCGTCCTGCGGGACAGCAAACTCTGCGGGAGTAATTTGGGCCATAACGTTGCGATGTTCTCTTTTAATCTGCTGACTACTATACCGTCACTTTTTGATTGTGTTTAAGAAAATGGGCGGTGGTAGCCTCTTTTACTCCTTTTTGAGTTGACCTGCGTCACAAAATTTTAATGTGATTATTACTCTCAAGCTAATGATTCCTTCCTAAGCTTAATTGATGACTTTCTCACCAGGGTTCAGACTCTTCTCAGTGTTAAGCAAATCAAAATGATTCGCTGAATCAGGAGGTTAATAATGTTATCTGGGCAAACACCCGCACGGGTATGGAACACGCGACGCACTGAGAAACAGCGCCGCCTGGCGTCTGTACCGGTGCAGGGCAAGGTGCTACCGACGGCAGACCTTGTCGCAATGCTGGAAAAACTGATCGCCCCGGGCGACAGAGTGGTATTAGAAGGGAATAACCAAAAACAGGCAGATTTCCTGTCTCGTTCCCTTGCTGAAGTGAACCCGCAGATTGTTCACGACCTGCATATGATCATGCCAAGCGTCGGTCGCAGCGAACACCTCGACATCTTCGAGAAAGGTATCGCCCACAAGCTGGACTTCTCTTTCTCCGGCACGCAAAGCCTGCGTATTTCGCAACTGCTGGAAGATGGCCAGCTGGAAATCGGTGCGATTCACACCTACATCGAACTCTACTCCCGCCTCTATGTTGACCTGGCCCCGAACGTGGCGCTGATTGCCGGTTTTAAAGCCGACAGCAAAGGCAACCTTTACACCGGCGCCAGTACCGAAGATACGCCAGCGCTGGTTGAAGCAGCCGCCTTCCACGACGGTATCGTCATCGCACAGGTGAACGAACTGGTGGACGACGAATGCGATCTGCCGCGCGTGGATATTCCGGGCTCGTGGATCGATTTCGTGGTCGTTGCGGATAAACCGTTCTTCATCGAACCGTTGTTTACCCGTGACCCGCGTCTGATTAAACAAGAACACATCCTGATGGCGATGATGGCGATTAAAGGCATCTACGCAGAGCATCAGGTGCAGTCACTCAACCACGGTATCGGGTTTAACACCGCCGCGATTGAACTGCTGCTGCCAACCTACGGCGAACAGCTCGGCCTGAAAGGCAAAATCTGTAAACACTGGACGCTTAACCCGCATCCGACGCTGATCCCGGCGATTGAGAGCGGTTGGGTGGAAAGCGTGCACTGCTTCGGTGGCGAACTGGGGATGGAAGAGTACATCCGCGCCCGTCCTGATGTGTTCTTTACCGGTGCCGACGGTTCAATGCGTTCTAACCGCGCGTTCTGCCAGTTAGCAGGTCAGTACGCGGTGGATATGTTTATCGGTTCAACGTTACAGGTTGATGGCCTCGCCAACTCTTCGACCGTCACCCGTGGTCGTCTCTCCGGTTTCGGTGGTGCGCCAAATATGGGCCATGACCCACACGGTCGTCGTCATGCTACGCCTGCCTGGCTGAACATGATCACCGAACCAGACCCGATGCAGCGCGGTAAAAAACTCGTCGTCCAGATGGTGGAAACCTTCCAGGCTGGCGTGAAACCGACCTTCGTCGAAACGCTGGATGCCGTTGAAGTGGCGAAATCCTCCGGGATGCCGCTGGCGCCAGTCATGATTTACGGCGATGACGTGACCCACGTGCTGACCGAAGAGGGGATCGCTTACCTCTACCGTGCGGAAAGCCTGGAAGAGCGTCGCGCGATGGTCGCTGCCGTTGCCGGTATTACCGATATTGGCCTTGGCGTTGACGCCAAACGCGTCGCTGAGCTGCGTAAGAGCGGCAAAGTGGTTTATCCGGAAGATATGGGCATTCGCCGTACCGACGCCACCCGTTCCCTGCTGGCTGCCAGCAGCGTGTCCGACCTGGTGGAATGGTCCGGTGGTTTGTACAACCCACCTGCGAAATTCCGGAGCTGGTAATGAAACTTCTGCCACAGATTCAGGTTGAAGGCGGTGCCGAATGGCTGGCGCGAACCGCCACGCAATGTCTTGTCGACGAAGCACGTTTAAGCCCGAAACCCGGTCTGGTGGACAGCCGGGGCAGCGGGGCGCATCACGACCTGACGCTGGCGCTGATGGAGCGTTCCGCCCACAGTCTGACCCCAACGTTTCATGCCCTGGCGCAGCAAAGCTGGCAGCGTCCGGCGGATGTTGCGCTCAGACAAACCATTGGGCGACTGGGACGCGAAGGCGAGCAACAGATGATGGCCGCCACTGACGGCGTGAATACCCACCGCGGCGCGATTTGGGCGCTGGGCCTGCTGGTCAGCGCGGTGGCGATGCTCGGCGGTGCCGGTACGGCGAAAGCCATCAGCACCACGGCGGCGAAACTGGCGATGTTGCCGGATGCTGTCGCACCGAAAGTGTTCAGCAAAGGGCTTCGCGCCACGCACCGCTACCGTGTGCCGGGCGCGAGGGAAGAAGCTCAACAGGCTTTCCCGCATGTCATGCAGTGTGCATTGCCGCAGCTTCGCTTAAGCCGCCTGAACGGCAGCAGCGAAACGCACGCCAGACTGGACGCGCTGATGGCGATTATGACCTCGCTCAGCGACACCTGCGTGCTCTCGCGCAGCGGAATGCACGGTCTTGAAACCATGCAAAACGGCGCGCGCGCTGTCCTGCTGGCTGGCGGTACCGCACAGCCGAAAGGCCGCGAGGCGCTGGCAACGCTGGATGCACAAATGCTGGCGCTCAACGCGTCACCGGGCGGCGCTGCCGACCTGCTGGCCGCCACGCTGTTTCTCGACCGTATTGACGCGTCTTCCGCGCCTTATTTACCGAATTAAGAGGATGTTATGGAACACATTACGATCTCTTTGCCTGCCAGCCGCACATTAAGCGGCAAAGCACTGGCAGGCGTTGTGGGCTCCGGGGATATGGAGGTGTTATTCACCGCCGACCAGGAGAAAACCCTGACCATTGATATCACCACCTCGGTGGACAACAGTCGCGCCCGCTGGGAAGCGCTGTTCAACCGCCTGAGCCTTGTGAGCGAACTGCCGTCTGGCAAGCTGGTTGTCCACGACTTTGGCGCAACCCCAGGCGTGGCTCGCATTCGTATCGAACAGGTCTTTGAGGAGGTGAGCTATGCGTGATGACCGCAGTTTTATCGAATTAAAAGCACGTCAGCGTGCGCACGCGCTGCTGGATGACGGCAGCTATCGCGAACTGCTGGATCCGTTTGAAGGCATTGTTTCTCCGTGGCTTGGGCCGCAGGGCATTGTGCCGCAGGCCGATGACGGCATGGTTGTCGCCAAAGGCACCATCAACGGTCAACCTGCCGTAGTGGTGGCGATTGAAGGCGCGTTCCAGGGCGGCAGCATGGGCGAAGTCTCCGGCGCGAAAATGGCGGCGGCGCTTGAACTGGCGGCGGAAGATAACCGTAACGGTATCCCGACACAGGCTGTACTTTGCCTCGAAACCGGCGGTGTGCGCTTACAGGAAGCCAACCTCGGCCTGGCGGCGATTGCCGATATCCATGCCGCGATTGTTGATCTGCGCCGCTATACCCCAGTGGTTGGGATTGTCGCCGGTACCGTTGGCTGCTTCGGCGGGATGTCTATCGCTGCCGCGCTGTGCAGCTATCTGATTGTCACCCGCGAAGCGCGTCTCGGCCTGAACGGCCCGCAGGTTATCGAACAGGAAGCCGGGATTGCCGAATATGACTCCCGCGACCGTCCGTTTATCTGGAGCATGACCGGTGGCGAAGTGCGCTATGAAAGCGGGCTGGTCGATGCGCTGGTGGGTGACGGCGTTAACGCGGTGAAAGCGGCGATGAACGACGCGATTGCCAAAGGCGTTCCTGCAAAACATCGCACCGATAATTACGACTGGTATCTGGATCGCCTGACGAATTTCGACACCCGCAAACAGGCTGATTCTGAACAGATTAAAGCGCTTTTTGCCCGGGAGGTGAAATGATGAGTAACTCAGTAAGCCGTGGGGCATTGTGGCTGGAAAAACTGGCCCCGAACGCACAGCGCGTGCAAGGTCTTTGCCCGTCAGTCCAGGCGGCTGATGGCGAAATCAACGGGGAAGCGGTGCGTTTTGTGGCTGTTGTTCCCGATGCCAATAACCATTTCCCACGCGCGGCAAAAGGCGAAGTGGGCCTGCTCGAAGGCTGGACGCTGGCGAAAGTGGTCAGCGAAACCGTTGCTGCCGATGCGGATAAAGCCGTTAAACGCCCGATCATCGCGGTGATTGATGTGCCGAGCCAGGCCTATGGCCGTCGTGAAGAAGCGTTCGGTATTCACCAGGCGCTGGCCGGTGCTGCCGGGGCGTATGCCAATGCGCGTCTGGCCGGTCACCCGGTGATTGGTTTGATTGTTGGTAAAGCGATGTCCGGTGCGTTTCTGGCGCACGGTTATCAGGCCAACCAACTGATTGCCTTCAACGATTCCGGCGTGTTGATCCACGCAATGGGCAAAGAGTCTGCCGCGCGTATCACCCTGCGTACCGTTGAAGCACTGGAAAAACTGGCGGCGACCATTCCGCCGATGGCGTACGACATCAGCAACTACGCCACGCTGGGCCTGCTGGCGAAACTGCTGGATATCAGCAACCCGGATGCCCCAACCGATAACGATCTGACGCAGGTGAACAGCACACTGCAACAGGCCATCAAAGACGCTCGTCAGGACACCTCGCTGAAAAATCGCCTGGGTTCTGACAACCGCCGCAGTTCGGCGCTCGTACGCGAACGTATGCGCGCCAGCTGGTAAGTAAAAAGAGACCTGCCAGAGTCAACCCCGTGGGCACAGCTGCTGCGCCCACCGGGAGTCTGCACTCTGAAAATAATAACCATCGCGTCAGTGACTTTTCTTTTTAACTACAGGTGATTTATGACTTACGTAATTATTCATGCCCTGGCACCGATTTTCGTGATCATGCTACTGGGATTCTGGGCAGGTAAGGCCAAAATGGTCGATAACAAGAATGTTTCCCTGCTTAATATTTTTGTCATGGATTTCGCACTGCCTGCCGCGCTGTTCAGCGCAACCGTACAGACCCCGTGGGCCGGGATTGTCGCCCAGTCGCCGCTGATTGTGGTACTGACCCTGGCGATGTGGATTATCTATGCGGCTATCTACTTCCTGGCCGTGAAAGTTTTCAATAAATCGCCGCAGGATGCCGCCGTGCTGACGCTGACCGTCGCACTGCCGAACTATGCCGCGCTGGGGCTGCCGATTCTGGGCAGCGTGCTGGGTGAAACCCCGGCAACTTCGCTCTCTGTGGCAGTCTCTATTGCCTGTGGTTCCGTGCTGATGACGCCGTTCTGCCTGCTGATTCTTGAACGTGAAAAAGCGCGTGCCGAAGGCGGCAACAGCGGTAATACCCTTTCAATGCTGCCGGTGTTGATGTGGCGCTCGCTGAAAAAACCGATCGTCATGGGCCCGTTGCTGGGGGTGATCCTCTCCGCAATTGGCATCAAAATGCCGGAAATGCTGCTGGCGTCGATTAAACCGCTGGGCCTGTCGGCAACCGCTGCGGCGCTGTTCCTGACCGGGGTGATCCTCTCTGCGCGTAAACTGCAAATCAACACCATGGTTATCAGCGCAACTATCGCCAAACTGCTGATTCAGCCGTTTATCGCATGGGGTATCGTGCTGGCGTTTGGCCTGCATGGTTCTGTCGCCATCACCGCCATTCTGATGATTGCGCTCTCTGCCGGTTTCTTCGGCGTGGTATTCGGTAACCGTTTCGGCGTGCAATCGCCGGATGCGGAAGCGGTGCTGCTGCTGAGCTCGGTTCTGTGTATCCTGTCGCTGCCGCTGTTTATCTCGCTGACTTCAGGAATCTAAGTTATGACCACGACATTACGCCCGCACGACCTTATCTGGCTGAAAACCCGCGATGCGCTGGAATCGGTAACAGAAGATTGGGTAGACGGTATCTGGCATACCGGTCTGCCGGTGGTGGTGCGGCGTGATGTCGATGCGCAAGGGCGCATCCCGGTTGGGGTGCGCGGAATGCGTCGAGACCAGCGTGCCGCAGGCTGGGTTAAACGTGAATCTGTGGTTCGCGTGTGCTCGCCTGAATCGCTGGTCGATCCCCTCGAATTACTCCGCTCTCCGTTTGTCTCACAGCCTCCCGTTCAACTGGCATTACTGCTGGCCCAGCAACGCTGGCCGTGGACGTGGGGCGTCACCGGCAGCACCGGTTATGCGCTGGCAACGGGGATCCCGGTGATCCACGCTGAAAGCGATCTGGATTTGTTGATCCGCGCGCCTGAACCGTTAACGCGCGAGGCACTGCAACGCTGGCAGCAGCAACTGACGGGCGCGCTGTGTCGCGCCGATACCCAGGTGGAAACGCCGGAAGGCGCGTTTGCGCTGGCGGAGTGGCTGCGCGATGGCAAAGCGTTGCTAAAAACCAGCCAGGGGCCGCGACTGGTTCGCTTCCCCTGGAGCAGGGAGGAATAATGAAAATTCTGTTTACCTTTCCCGGCCAGGGCACGCAACACCCTGGCATGCTGCAAAATCTCCCCGGTGATGAACTGGCGCAGGCCCGTGATGTGCTGGGCGATGAAGCGCTGACGCTGGACACGCCGGAAGCGCTGAAACATACGCGTGCTGTGCAGCTGTCGCTGCTGATAGCGGGTGTTGCCTGGGCGCGAGAGCTGGAGCGACGTGGTGTGACGCCGGATATCGTCAGCGGTTTGTCGATTGGGGCGTATCCCGCCGCCGTAGTGGCTGAGGCGCTCGATTTCCGCGATGCGCTGAAGCTGGTGGCGCTGCGTGGCGATCTGATGGAGCAGGCGTATCCGCACGGTTACGGGTTAACGGCGATTATGGGATTAACCCTGAGCCAGGTTGAGCCGCTGCTGGAAGGTACGGGAACGTACATCGCCAATCTCAATGCGGAAACCCAGACGGTGATTGCCGGGCCGGACGATGACATGGCTATCGTTGCAAAACGCGCGATGGCGAAAGGCGCGACGAAAGCGCCGAGACTGGCGGTGAGCGTACCGTCGCACTGTGAACTGCTGGCGAAACCGGCGCAGAAGCTGGTGCAGGCCTTTAGCCAGGTCACGCTTTCGCGTCCGCGTTATGCGTATCTGAGCGGCAGTACCGGGCGCGTATTGTGGCAGCCGGAACGCATCGCCGATGATTTGGCGATGAACATGGCGCGCACTGTGCGCTGGCAGGAAGCGGTGATTTCCGCCAACGAACGCGAAGCGCGGTTGGCGATTGAGATGCCGCCGGGCGGTATTTTGACCTGTTTAACGCGTCAGGCGGCGTGGGAAGGGGAGTCGATTTCGCTGGAGCGCAGCGGCGTGGATGTGGCTGTGCATCTGGCGCAGCGGTTGCGGTAATTTGCCCGATGGCGCTGCGCTTATTGGGCCTACAGGTCGCGGTCATCTGTAGGCCGCCGCCATCCGGCGACGGCTCAGGCGTTCTCTTCCAGGCTCCGCGCGTACATACGTCCTTCGGCAGCGAGCGCGCGGAGGTTCGGGTCCTGCTCGCGGTTGCGGCTGAACACAATCGCGATGAGCTGCTGCATCTGGTACGGCTGCGACAGCTTCAGCAACTGCACCGAACTCTCATACACTTTCTTCATACGCCCCGGCATCAGGGTAAAACCTACGCCTGCCTGCACTAAACTCAGCATCGAGAAAATATCATTTACCCTTGTCACAATCTCCGGTTCAAACCCGGCGATGTGAAACGCTTCCTGAAAACCGGCATAGGTGGCAAACCCTTCCGCCAGCGAGACAAACTTTTGATCGCGATAGTCGCGTAGATCGGCAAGCGAGTCGGTATTCAGCGAGGCTGACGCAGGCGCGGCGAGAAAAATGTCGTCGTGGAACAGCGGCAGCACTTCCATATTGTTGCGGTCGATGTCGCTCTCAGAAATAGAGATGATGATCGCGTCCAGCGTGCCGTCTTCCAGCATATGCAGCAGGGTATCGTTGGAGCCCATGGTGAGGTCAAGCTCCAGATCCGGACGCCGCAGTTTCATACCCATGATCAGGCGCGGTACGGTTTCCAGCGTCAATGAATAGAGCGTACCGACGCGCAGACGCCCCTGACCGACACCCGCCGTTTTACGTGCTTCTTCCAGACCGCGCGCCATCAGTTGAGTCACTTCCTGGCAATACTCCAGCAGCGTCCAGGCCGCCGGAAGCGCCACCAGGTTGCGGCCTTTATGGATGAACAACGGACAACGGACATTCTCTTCCAGCGTATGCAGCGCACGATGCACGCTCACGCCGCTGAGTTCCAGCGCTTCGGCGGTACGGGCGATATTGCCCTTCTCCATAAAGGTCATGAAGATTGCCAGTTTACGGAAGGTGATGTCGTTAGTCGTTACCGGGTTCATGGTGTATCGCCTTTATTCGCTTTGCAGCATGGCTTCCAGTTGTTCCTGCGCATCCAGCCAGGCCATCTCTGCGTCTTCCAGCCCCGCTTTTGCCTGCGCCTGCTGTTGCAGGCATTCGGTCAGTTCCGCTTTGCGGCTCTGATCGTAAAGTTCGCTGTCGCCCAGTTTTTCTTCCGCACTGGCAAGCTGCGCGTTGAGTTTTTCCATCTCTTTTTCCAGACGGGCGATCTCTTTACGCAACGGCTGCGTGAGCGTGCGCAGTTCCGCTTCACGACGCTTCTGATCTTTACGCGCCTGGGCGCTGTTGACGTTATCTTTCGGGGCGTCGTCCGCCTGCGCTTCCTGCTTCTGCGAATCGCTGAGCCACTTCTGGTAATCCTCAAGGTCGCCATCGAACGGTTCGACTTTGCCATCGTGGACCAGATAGAGGTCATCGGTAGTGGAGCGCAGCAGGTGACGGTCGTGCGAGACGACAACCAGTGCGCCTTCAAACTCAATGAGCGCTTCGGTCAGCGCCTGACGCATGTCGAGGTCAAGGTGGTTGGTCGGTTCATCGAGCAGCAGCAGGTTCGGGCGCTGCCAGACGATTAACGCCAGCACCAGGCGCGCTTTTTCACCGCCGGAGAAACGCCCGGTTGGCTCGCTGACTTTATCGCCCTGGAAACCGAAACCGCCGAGGTAGTCACGCAGCTTTTGTTCTAACTCCTGCGGCGCTAAGCGCGCCAGATGCTGAATCGGTGACTCATCGGCACGCAGGAACTCAAGCTGATGCTGAGCGAAGTAGCCAAGCTTAATGCCTTTCGCCAGGCCGATCTCGCCGCTTATTGGGGCAAGTTCCCCCGCCAGCATTTTAATCAGCGTCGATTTACCCGCGCCGTTGCGCCCCAGCAGGCCGATGCGCGAGCCGGGTACCAGATTCAGTTTAATCGAGTCGAGAATAATGCGCTCACCGTAGCCTGCGCTGACTTTCTCCATTTTGAGGAGCGGGCTTGGCAGGCTTTCCGGCGCGCGGAAGCTGAAGTGGAACGGGTTATCGACGTGCGCCGGGGCGATAAGCTCCATACGCTCCAGCATTTTCACGCGGCTCTGCGCCTGTTTGGCTTTGCTGGCTTTGGCTTTAAAGCGGTCGATAAAGCTTTGCAGGTGCGCCACGCGCTGCTGCTGGCTTTCATAGGTGGCCTGCTGCTGGGCCAGACGCGTCGCGCGCTGGCGTTCGAAAGAGCTGTAGTTGCCGGTGTATTCGAACATCGCCTGCTGTTCGATATGAATAATTTTATCGACGATCGGGTCGAGGAAGTCGCGGTCATGGGAAATCAGGATCAGCGTGCCCTGATAGCTCTTTAGCCATTTCTCCAGCCAGATAACCGCGTCGAGATCGAGGTGGTTGGTCGGTTCATCGAGCAGCAGTAAATCGGAGCGGCAAATCAGCGCCTGCGCCAGGTTTAAACGCATCCGCCAGCCACCGGAGAAATCGCTCACCGAACGTTCAAGCTGCTCGTTACTGAAGCCTAAACCGTGCAGCAGGCTGGAGGCACGCGAGCGGATGGTCCACGCATCGATGGCGTCGAGTTTGCCGTGAACGGTGGCAATGGCGTGGCCGTCGTTGCGTTCGTTGGCAGCGTTCAGTTGCGCTTCAAGCTGGCGATATTCACGATCGCCGTCAATAACATACTCCAGCGCAGGCTCCGCCAGGGCTGGCGTTTCCTGATTCACCCAGGCCAGTTGCCAGTTGCCGGGGAAGGTAAAGCTACCGCCGTCGGCGCTTAACTCGTTCTTCAATAACGCCAGCAGCGTGGATTTGCCGCAGCCGTTTTTCCCCACCAGGCCGACTTTCTGCCCTGGGTTAATGGTGGCTGTTGCGTTGTCCAGCAGGACGCGCACGCCGCGTCGAATTTGTAACGAGGAGAAAACAATCATAAGGCGCCGTATGTTCTGGGTATGTTAAATTGTCATTGTGATAATGTAATGTGGTGAGCGAATCGCCACACCGGGCCGCAATGGTAGCCCAAAATGATGACGATACACAAAATCATTCCTGCTGCGCGTGCGCCCGGAAATGATAAACGGAGGGGAATGATGTCGCAGACGCCGAAAGTATTGCTGCTGTATGCCCATCCGGAATCACAGGACTCGGTAGCGAACCGGGTTTTGCTCAAGCCTGCCACGCAGCTGAGCAACGTGACCGTGCATGACTTGTACGCAAACTATCCTGATTTTTTTATTGATATCCCGCGAGAACAGGCGCTGCTGCGCGAGCACGAGGTAATTGTGTTCCAGCATCCGCTTTATACCTACAGTTGCCCGGCGCTGCTCAAAGAGTGGCTCGACCGGGTGCTCAGCCGCGGCTTTGCCAGCGGGGTGGGGGGCAACCAACTGGCGGGAAAGTACTGGCGTAGCGTCATCACCACCGGCGAGCCAGAAAGTGCCTACCGTTATGACGCGCTGAACCGCTATCCCATGAGCGATATTTTACGTCCTTTTGAGCTGACGGCGGCGATGTGCCGCATGCACTGGATGAACCCGATGATTATCTACTGGGCACGCCGTCAATCGCCGGAAGAGCTGGCGAGCCACGCGAAAGCGTACGGTGAGTGGCTGGCCTCGCCGATTGCACCGGGAGGCCGCTGATGGAAGGTTCCGATTTGTTACTGGCCGGCGTGCTGTTTCTGTTTGCCGCCGTGGTGGCGGTGCCGCTGGCTGCCCGTTTGGGGATTGGCGCAGTGCTGGGCTACCTGCTGGCGGGAATTGCTATCGGCCCGTGGGGGCTGGGATTTATCAGCGACGTCGATGAGATACTTCATTTTTCGGAGCTGGGCGTCGTCTTTCTGATGTTCATCATCGGGCTTGAACTGAATCCGGCCAAGCTCTGGCAACTGCGGCGACCCATTTTCGGCATCGGCGCGGCGCAGGTTATTTTCAGCGCGCTTATCCTCGGCGGCCTGCTGATGCTGACCGATTTCTCCTGGCAGACGGCGGTGATTGGCGGGATTGGTCTGGCGATGTCATCGACGGCGATGGCGCTGCAACTGATGCGCGAGAAGGGCATGAACCGCAGCGAATCGGGGCAACTCGGCTTTTCGGTGCTGCTGTTCCAGGATTTAGCGGTCATCCCCGCGTTAGCGCTGGTGCCGCTGCTGGCGGGGTCTGGCGACGATCATGTCGACTGGATGGCTGTCGGCATGAAGGTGCTGGTGTTTGGTGGCGTGTTGATTGGCGGGCGTTACCTACTGCGCCCGGTATTCCGTTTTATCGCCGCCTCCGGCGTGCGCGAAGTGTTTACGGCGGCGACGCTGCTGCTGGTGCTGGGTTCCGCGCTGTTTATGGATGCGTTGGGGCTGTCGATGGCGCTCGGGACGTTTATCGCCGGGGTGCTGCTGGCGGAAAGTGAATATCGCCACGAGCTGGAGACGGCTATCGAGCCCTTTAAGGGGCTGTTGCTGGGGCTGTTCTTTATTTCCGTCGGCATGGCGCTGAATCTTGGCGTGCTCTACACCCATATTTTGTGGGTGGTGGGCAGCGTGGTGGTGCTGGTGGCGGTGAAAACGCTGGTGCTGTACGTGCTGGCGCGGCTGCATGGCCTGCGTAGTTCCGAGCGGATGCAGTTCGCTGGCGTGCTCAGCCAGGGCGGTGAGTTTGCGTTTGTGCTCTTTTCTGCCGCATCGAGCGCAAAGCTGTTTAAAGGCGATCAGATGGCGCTGCTACTGGTGACGGTAACGTTGTCGATGATGACCACGCCGCTGCTGATGAAAGCGGTCGATCGCGTGCTGTCGCGCCGCTTTAACGGCCCGGAAGAAGAAGAGGAAGCGCCGTGGGTGGAAGACGATAAGCCGCAGGTAATTGTGGTTGGCTTTGGCCGTTTTGGTCAGGTAATTGGCCGTTTGCTGATGGCGAACAAGCTGCGCATCACCGTACTGGAGCGGGATATCAGCGCGGTAAACCTGATGCGTAAATATGGTTATAAGGTTTACTACGGTGACGCGACGCAGGTTGAGTTGCTGCGTTCCGCCGGGGCGGAGCAGGCGCAGTCGATTGTCATCACCTGTAACGATCCGGAAGACACCATGAAGCTGGTGGAAATCTGCCAACAGCACTTTCCGCACCTCAATATTATGGCGCGTGCCAGGGGACGTGTGGAAGCGCACGAACTGCTGCAGGCGGGCGTGTTACAGTTTTCTCGTGAGACCTTTTCCAGCGCGCTGGAACTGGGGCGTAAGGCGCTGATTTCGACGGGAATGCATCCTCATCAGGCGCAGCGGGCGCAACTGCACTTCCGTCGGCTCGATATGCGGATGCTGCGCGAGCTGATGCCGGTGCACAGCGATACGCAACAGATTTCGCGCGTGCGGGAAGCGCGGCGCGAGCTGGAGGAGATCTTCCAGCGCGAGATGCAACAGGAGCGACGTCAGCTGGATGGCTGGGATGAATTTGAATAAAAGGTGAAGTATGGCGGTACGTAAACGGTTTATCGCGGGCGCGAAATGCCCGGCGTGTCAGGCGCAGGATTCCATGGCCATGTGGCGCGAAAATAATGTTGATATTGTTGAATGCGTTAAGTGTGGTCATCAGATGCGGGAAGCAGATAAAGAAGCCCGCGATCACGTTCGCAAAGATGAGCAAGTGATTGGCATTTTTCATCCCGACTAGCGTTATCGCTCGCCTTTTTTTAAGCTAAGGGGTACACGAGTGCAGAATTCCGCTACAATCTGCGCCACTATTCTTCCCTTGCTCAGGAGATATCATGAAAGTAGCAAAAGACCTGGTGGTCAGCCTGGCCTATCAGGTACGTACAGAAGACGGTGTGTTGGTTGATGAGTCTCCGGTAAGTGCGCCGCTGGACTACCTGCATGGTCACGGTTCCCTGATCTCTGGCCTGGAAACAGCGCTGGATGGTCACGAAGTTGGCGATAAATTCGATGTGGCTGTGGGCGCGAACGACGCTTACGGTCAGTATGACGAAAACCTGGTGCAGCGCGTTCCTAAAGACGTGTTCATGGGCGTTGACGAACTGCAGGTTGGCATGCGCTTCCTGGCAGAAACTGACCAGGGCCCGGTTCCGGTTGAAATCACCGAAGTTGAAGACGATCACGTTGTGGTTGATGGTAACCACATGCTGGCGGGTCAGAATCTGAAATTTAACGTGGAAGTTGTGGCTATCCGTGAAGCAACCGAAGAAGAACTGGCTCATGGCCACGTTCACGGTGCGAACGGTCACGATCACGATCATGACCACGACGGTTGCTGCGGCGGCCACGGTCACGACCATGGTCACGAACACGGTAAAGGCGGTTGTGGTAACGGCGGTTGCGGTTGCCATTAATTCAGCCTTCGCCGGATGGCGGCGTTGCCTTATTCGGCCTACATAAGATTATCTTGTAGGCCGGGTAAGCGAAGCGCCATCCGGCAACAAAAAAGCGGGAATAATCCCGCTTTTTTTACGTCTCAATAATGAGGCGGCGGCGTCTCTTCTGACTGGGACGCGACATTAGACGGTTGGCTGGCTTTCAGTTTTTCCGTCAGCAGACGGAGATGATCACGCAGTTTGGCCATTTCTAACTCATGTGCGGTGACCGTTTGGTTAAGATCTTCAATGGTGACCTCCTGAAACGCCAGGCGGCTTTCAAGTTCTTCCATCCGCGCTTCAATACTCATTTCTTGCATCATTAACCTCTTCGCTGTTAGTTCCGGCGTGCTTCCCGGTGCCGCGGATTCTACTTAACTTTCGGCCCCCGCGCAGCATTCCTTCGTCAATGGGGAAACTAATTTAAACAAAAATAGTCTGAAAAGTGTCGAGAATCAGGAGCGTTCGTATGTAGATTTGTTCTGCAAGGCTATATAGTACGCTTCTCACTTAGTAAATCTTGGGGCGAGAGGCCCCGGCCCTGGAGAGATGGATGAAATCACTGTTTAAAGTAACGCTTCTGGCAACCACGATGGCCGTTGCACTGAATGCGCCGCTGGCGTTTGCTGCTGACTCTGCGAAAACCGCAGCAGCCGCAGAAAGCAAATCCGCTTTCAAAAACGACGACCAGAAATCCGCCTATGCACTGGGTGCATCGCTGGGTCGTTACATGGAAAACTCCCTGAAAGAACAGGAAAAACTGGGCATCAAACTGGATAAAGATCAGCTGATCGCCGGTGTTCAGGACGCGTTTGCTGATAAGAGCAAACTGTCCGATCAGGAAATCGAGCAAACCCTGCAGGCTTTCGAAGCGCGCGTGAAGTCTTCCGCTCAGGCGAAGATGGAGAAAGACGCCGCGGATAACGAAGCGAAAGGTAAAGAGTACCGCGCGAAATTCGCCAAAGAGAAAGATGTGAAAACCTCCTCTACTGGCCTGCTGTACAAAGTAGAGAAAGCGGGTACCGGTAGCGCGCCGACCGATAGCGACACTGTGGTAGTAAACTACAAAGGTACGCTGATTGACGGTAAAGAGTTCGATAACTCTTACACTCGTGGCGAGCCGCTCTCCTTCCGTCTTGATGGCGTGATCCCAGGCTGGACTGAAGGCCTGAAAAACATCAAAAAAGGCGGCAAAATCAAGCTGGTTATCCCACCGGATCTGGCTTACGGTAAAACCGGCGTTCCGGGTATCCCGGCTAACTCCACCCTGGTCTTCGACGTTGAACTGTTAGATGTTAAGCCAGCACCAAAAGCGGACGCGAAAGCTGACGCTGCGCCAGCTGAAAAAGCTGCAACCGCAGACAAAAAATAAGAGTCTGACAGCCGCCGCCCATTGGGCGGCGGCTTTTTATTACCTGCCTGATATAATTAATGCTGGAAAGCGCCTGGTGCGCGTATTACTTTAGATCCCCCTATTAGTGATGAGCCTGCCCTGACAACATAACGACAGGCTCCTGAAAAGGAGTGCTTTTTTACATGTCCAGGTCGCTTTTAACCAACGAAACCAGTGAACTTGATTTACTGGATCAACGTCCTTTCGATAAAACCGATTTCGAGATCCTGAAGTCCTACGAAGCGGTCGTGGACGGGTTAGCGATGCTCATTGGTTCCCATTGTGAAATTGTGCTGCATTCTTTGCAGGACCTGAAGTGCTCGGCTATTCGAATCGCGAACGGTGAACATACCGGACGGAAAATCGGCTCGCCGATTACCGACCTGGCCCTGCGCATGCTGCACGATATGACCGGCGCAGATAGCAGTGTTTCCAAATGCTATTTTACTCGTGCCAAAAGTGGCGTGCTGATGAAGTCCGTGACCATCGCGATCCGCAATCGCGAACAACGTGTCATTGGGCTGCTGTGCATCAACATGAACCTTGATGTGCCTTTCTCACAAATCATGAACACCTTTATTCCGCCGGAAACGCCGGAAGTGAACTCGCAGGTGAACTTTGCCTCTTCAGTTGAAGACCTGGTGACCCAAACGCTGGAGTTCACGATTGAAGAGGTGAATGCCGATCGCAACGTTTCCAATAACGCTAAAAACCGCCAGATCGTGCTTAATCTTTACGAGAAAGGAATCTTCGATATCAAGGATGCGATTAATCAGGTGGCCGATCGCCTGAACATCTCTAAACACACGGTGTATCTCTACATTCGCCAGTTCAAAAGCGGCGACTTTGTGGGGCAAGATAAGTAATGCGTTTTGCCATCTTGGTGACCGGCCCGGCCTACGGGACGCAACACGCCAGCAGCGCGCTGCAGTTTGCGCAGGCGGTGCTGAGCGAAGGTCACGAGCTTGCCTGTGTGTTCTTTTATCGCGAGGGCGTCTATAACGCCAATCAGCTTACTGCGCCCGCCAGCGATGAGTTCGACGTGGTGCGCGGCTGGCAGCGGCTGCATGATGAACAGGGCGTCGAGCTGCATATTTGCGTGGCGGCGGCGCTGCGTCGCGGCGTAGCGGATGAAACCGAAGCGAAAAACCTGTCGCTGCCGGGGTTTAATCTCCAGCCGGGTTTCTCTCTGAGTGGGTTGGGTGCGCTGGCGCAAGCCGCGTTGACCTGCGATCGCATGGTGCAGTTCTGATGAAACGTATCGCATTTGTTTTTTCGACGGCGCCGCACGGGAGCGCCTCCGGGCGTGAAGGGCTCGATGCCCTGCTGGCCGCATCCGCGTTAAGTGAAGACCTCGGTGTCTTTTTCATCGGCGATGGGGTGTTTCAGCTGTTGAGCGATCAAAAGCCGTCAGCGGTGCTGGCGCGTGATTACATCGCCACCTTTAAGCTAATGTCACTCTACGATATTGAGAACGTCTGGCTGTGCGCGGCGTCGCTGCGTGAGCGCGGCTTAAGTGCGGGCACGGCCTTTGTCACAGACGTTGAGTTGCTGGAGCCCGATGCGCTTCGTCAGCAGCTTGATGGCTATGATGTGATTCTCCGCTTCTGAGGCGTCTATGCTGCATACTCTAAGTACTTCACCCTGGCATACGGACATCACTGCGCTGCTGCGCGTGGTGAAAGAGGGGGATGACCTGCTGCTTCGCTCTGATGGCGTTGTGGCCGCAATTGAAGGCAGCCGCTTTCTTGATATTCTCCGTTCCGCCCCCATATCCCTGTTCGTGCTGAATGAAGATGTTGAAGCGCGTGGGCTATGCGGTCAAATTTCGAACAGTGTCGTCAGGGTTGGCTATACTGACTTCGTCAGGCTGGCGGTAAAACATGCGTCTCAGATGGCCTGGTAGATGCCAGGTTGTTGTATATTTCTTGACACCTTTTCGACACCGCCCTAAAATTCTGCGTCCTCATATTATATGAGGCGATTTATTACGTGTTTACGAAGCAAAAGCTAAAACCAGGAGCTATTTAATGGCAACAGTTAACCAGCTGGTTCGCAAACCACGTGCTCGCAAAGTTGCAAAAAGCAACGTGCCGGCACTGGAAGCCTGCCCGCAGAAACGTGGCGTATGTACTCGTGTATATACTACCACTCCTAAAAAACCGAACTCCGCACTGCGTAAAGTTTGCCGTGTTCGCCTGACTAACGGTTTTGAAGTGACCTCCTACATCGGTGGTGAAGGTCATAACCTGCAGGAGCACTCCGTGATCCTGATCCGTGGCGGTCGTGTAAAAGACCTTCCGGGTGTTCGTTACCACACCGTTCGTGGTGCGCTTGACTGCTCCGGCGTTAAAGACCGTAAGCAAGCTCGCTCCAAGTATGGCGTGAAGCGTCCTAAGGCTTAATGGTTCTCCGTTAAGTAAGGCCAAACGTTTTAAATTAATGTCAAACTAAACTCTTTGAGTTTTGGACAATCCTGAATTAACAACGGAGTATTTCCATGCCACGTCGTCGCGTCATTGGTCAGCGTAAAATCCTGCCGGATCCTAAGTTCGGATCAGAACTGCTGGCTAAATTTGTCAACATCCTGATGGTAGATGGTAAAAAATCTACTGCAGAAACTATCGTATACAGCGCGCTGGAGACCCTGGCTCAGCGCTCTGGTAAAAATGAACTGGAAGCTTTCGAAGTAGCTCTCGAAAACGTGCGCCCGACTGTCGAAGTTAAGTCTCGCCGCGTTGGTGGTTCTACTTATCAGGTACCAGTTGAAGTCCGTCCGGTCCGTCGTAATGCTCTGGCAATGCGTTGGATCGTTGAAGCTGCTCGTAAACGCGGTGATAAATCCATGGCTCTGCGCCTGGCGAACGAACTTTCTGATGCTGCAGAAAACAAAGGTACTGCAGTTAAGAAACGTGAAGACGTTCACCGTATGGCAGAAGCCAACAAGGCGTTCGCACACTACCGTTGGTAATCCCTTCGGAGTATTAGTCACCAGGCGGGCGCTTCAGCGAAGCAGCCCGCTTTGGGTTACTTAACTGAACGCCTAAAAAGATAAACGAGGAATCAAATGGCTCGTACAACACCCATCGCACGCTACCGTAACATCGGTATCAGTGCGCACATCGACGCCGGTAAAACCACTACTACCGAACGTATTCTGTTCTACACCGGTGTAAACCACAAAATCGGTGAAGTTCACGACGGCGCGGCTACCATGGACTGGATGGAGCAGGAGCAGGAACGTGGTATTACCATCACTTCCGCAGCGACTACTGCATTCTGGTCTGGTATGGCTAAGCAGTATGAACCGCATCGCGTAAACATCATCGACACCCCGGGGCACGTTGACTTCACAATCGAAGTAGAACGTTCCATGCGTGTTCTTGATGGTGCGGTAATGGTTTACTGCGCAGTCGGTGGTGTTCAGCCACAGTCTGAAACCGTATGGCGTCAGGCTAACAAATATAAAGTTCCGCGCATCGCGTTC
The DNA here is from genome assembly GCF_021172065.1 of Pseudocitrobacter corydidari. Taxonomy (NCBI): domain Bacteria; kingdom Pseudomonadati; phylum Pseudomonadota; class Gammaproteobacteria; order Enterobacterales; family Enterobacteriaceae; genus Pseudocitrobacter; species Pseudocitrobacter corydidari. The sequence goes on from NZ_CP087880.1 coordinate 4,296,307, forward strand.
GTTAACAAAATGGACCGTATGGGCGCTAACTTCCTGAAAGTTGTTGGTCAGATCAAAACCCGTCTGGGCGCGAACCCGGTTCCGCTGCAGCTGGCGATTGGTGCTGAAGAACATTTCACCGGTGTTGTTGACCTGGTGAAAATGAAAGCCATCAACTGGAACGATGCAGATCAGGGCGTTACCTTCGAATACGAAGATATCCCGGCTGACATGGTTGAACTGGCCAACGAATGGCACCAGAACCTGCTGGAATCCGCTGCTGAAGCTTCTGAAGAGCTGATGGAGAAATACCTGGGTGGTGAAGAACTGACTGAAGAAGAGATCAAAACTGCTCTGCGTCAGCGCGTTCTGAACAACGAAATCATCCTGGTAACCTGTGGTTCTGCGTTCAAGAACAAAGGTGTTCAGGCGATGCTGGATGCGGTAATTGATTACCTGCCATCCCCAATCGATGTTCCGGCGATCAACGGTATCCTGGACGACGGTAAAGACACGCCGGCTGAGCGTCACGCAAGTGATGACGAGCCGTTCGCTGCTCTGGCGTTCAAAATCGCTACCGACCCGTTCGTAGGTAACCTGACCTTCTTCCGCGTGTACTCCGGTGTGGTTAACTCTGGTGATACCGTACTGAACTCCGTGAAAGCTGCACGTGAGCGTTTCGGTCGTATCGTTCAGATGCACGCTAACAAACGTGAAGAGATCAAAGAAGTTCGCGCGGGCGATATCGCTGCTGCAATCGGTCTGAAAGACGTAACCACTGGTGACACTCTGTGTGATCAAGATGCGCCGATCATTCTGGAACGTATGGAATTCCCTGAGCCGGTAATCTCCATCGCAGTTGAACCGAAAACCAAAGCTGACCAGGAAAAAATGGGTCTGGCTCTGGGCCGTCTGGCTAAAGAAGACCCGTCATTCCGCGTATGGACTGACGAAGAATCTAACCAGACCATCATCGCTGGTATGGGTGAGCTGCACCTCGACATCATCGTTGACCGTATGAAACGTGAATTCAACGTTGAAGCGAACGTCGGTAAACCTCAGGTTGCTTACCGCGAAGCGATTCGCGCGAAAGTTACCGATATCGAAGGTAAACACGCGAAACAGTCTGGTGGTCGCGGTCAGTATGGTCACGTCGTTATCGACATGTATCCGCTGGAGCCGGGCTCTAACCCGAAAGGTTACGAGTTCATCAACGACATCAAAGGTGGTGTAATTCCTGGCGAATACATCCCGGCCGTTGATAAAGGCATCCAGGAACAGCTGAAGTCTGGTCCGCTGGCTGGTTACCCGGTTGTAGACATGGGTGTTCGTCTGCACTTCGGTTCTTACCACGACGTTGACTCCTCTGAACTGGCGTTTAAACTGGCTGCTTCTATTGCCTTTAAAGAAGGCTTTAAGAAAGCAAAACCTGTTCTGCTTGAGCCGATCATGAAGGTTGAAGTAGAAACTCCGGAAGAGAACACTGGTGATGTTATCGGTGACTTGAGCCGTCGTCGCGGTATGCTGCGCGGTCAGGAATCTGAAGTAACTGGCGTTAAGATCCACGCTGAAGTTCCGCTGTCTGAAATGTTCGGATATGCAACTCAGCTGCGTTCTCTGACCAAAGGTCGTGCATCATACACCATGGAATTCCTGAAGTATGATGATGCGCCGAACAACGTTGCTCAGGCCGTAATCGAAGCCCGTGGTAAATAATCCCCGGGGTTAAAACCTAAGTCCCGTGCTCTCTCCTGAAGGGGAGAGCACTATAGTAAGGAATATAGCCGTGTCTAAAGAAAAATTTGAACGTACAAAACCGCACGTCAACGTTGGTACTATCGGCCACGTCGACCACGGTAAAACTACTCTGACCGCTGCAATCACCACCGTACTGGCTAAAACCTACGGCGGTGCTGCTCGTGCTTTCGACCAGATCGATAACGCACCGGAAGAAAAAGCTCGTGGTATCACCATCAACACTTCCCACGTTGAATATGACACCCCGACTCGCCACTACGCGCACGTAGACTGCCCAGGCCACGCCGACTATGTTAAAAACATGATCACCGGTGCTGCGCAGATGGACGGCGCGATCCTGGTTGTTGCTGCGACTGACGGCCCGATGCCGCAGACTCGTGAGCACATCCTGCTGGGTCGTCAGGTAGGCGTTCCGTACATCATCGTGTTCCTGAACAAATGTGACATGGTTGATGACGAAGAGCTGCTGGAACTGGTAGAAATGGAAGTTCGTGAACTTCTGTCTCAGTACGACTTCCCGGGCGACGACACTCCGATCGTTCGTGGTTCTGCTCTGAAAGCGCTGGAAGGCGAAGCAGAGTGGGAAGCGAAAATCATCGAACTGGCTGGCTTCCTGGATTCTTACATCCCGGAACCAGAACGTGCTATCGACAAGCCGTTCCTGCTGCCGATCGAAGACGTATTCTCCATCTCCGGTCGTGGTACCGTTGTTACCGGTCGTGTAGAACGCGGTATCATCAAAGTTGGTGAAGAAGTTGAAATCGTTGGTATCAAAGAGACTGCTAAGTCTACCTGTACTGGCGTTGAAATGTTCCGCAAACTGCTGGACGAAGGCCGTGCTGGTGAGAACGTTGGTGTTCTGCTGCGTGGTATCAAACGTGAAGAAATCGAACGTGGTCAGGTACTGGCTAAGCCGGGTTCCATCAAGCCGCACACCAAATTCGAATCTGAAGTTTATATCCTGTCCAAAGACGAAGGCGGCCGTCATACTCCGTTCTTCAAAGGCTACCGTCCGCAGTTCTACTTCCGTACTACTGACGTGACTGGTACCATCGAACTGCCGGAAGGCGTAGAGATGGTAATGCCGGGCGACAACATCAAAATGGTTGTTACCCTGATCCACCCGATCGCGATGGACGACGGTCTGCGTTTCGCAATCCGTGAAGGCGGCCGTACCGTTGGCGCGGGCGTTGTTGCTAAAGTAATGAGCTAATTATTAATTAATTAGTTTTGAGCTTAAAAAGGGCGCTTCGGCGCCCTTTTTGCTGTCTATTATTTCTGCTTTCATTTTTTATTTAAAAATGCGCACCCGCTGCGTCATTTGTCATCTACTATTGTAATCATAACTATTCTCATTTACACTCTGTTCATAAATTAAGCGGGAGTCATTATGTACGTTTGTTTGTGTAACGGTGTAAGCGATAAAAAAATTCGCCAGGTAGTTCGCCAGTTTCATCCTCAATCTTTCCAACAATTACGCAAATTTATACCCGTGGGAAATCAATGCGGTAAGTGCGTACGTGCGGCCCGCGAAGTGATGGAAGACGAATTAACGCAGATGCCGGAATATCAGGAAATCGCCTGAGCCCGATTCTTTTTTTGACATCCCTGTAGCCCGATCTACGCTTCAATAAGTGGAAGCGGAGGGACTACATAATGAAAGGTGATGTTAAGGTTATAAATTATCTCAATAAATTATTGGGAAATGAGCTTGTCGCAATCAACCAATACTTTCTCCATGCGAGAATGTTCAAAAACTGGGGCCTGATGCGCCTCAACGATATCGAGTATCACGAATCAATCGATGAGATGAAGCACGCAGATAAATATATCGAGCGTATTTTATTTCTCGAAGGGATACCGAATCTCCAGGATCTGGGCAAACTGCAAATTGGCGAAGATGTGGAAGAGATGCTGCAATCGGATCTCCGCCTTGAGCTGGAAGGCGCGAAAGATCTTCGTGAAGCCATTGCCTACGCCGACAGCGTTCATGACTATGTGAGCCGCGATATGCTTATCAACATCCTCAGTGAAGAAGAGCATCATATCGACTGGCTGGAAACCGAACTGGACCTGATCGGCAAGATTGGCCTGCAAAATTATCTGCAGTCACAAATCAAAGTTGAAGACTAAAACATCCTAAGCCCGAATATGATGAAACCCGCTGCGGCCAGAAAGGGACCAAATGGCAGCGGGTTTTTTATTGCCTGCCACTTGCATTGATGGAGCGCTGACAGGCTGATAAAGAGCAGGGCCAACAACGCGGCAGAGAGTATCAGCTCAGGAAGCACTTGCCAGCCATGCCATGCGCCCAGCGCGGCGAGCAATTTGACATCGCCATAGCCTAACCCTTCCCGATGGCGCACGCCCCGATATCCCCAGTAAATCAGCGCAAAGGCGACATATCCTCCAATGGCTCCCCATAATGATAAGGATAACCGCGCAGGGTAAAGGCACAGGTGATACAGCACGCCGCCCCACAAGAGCGGACAGGTCAGTCTGTCTGGCAGCAGACCGGTACGCCAGTCATGCCAGCTAAGCGCCAGTGTTAATAGCGTGTAGAAAATGAAGAAGGGCAGGGGAGCATAAGCCATACGCGCCTCCGGTAAGTTGTCCAGGCCACGAGTGTGGCGAAGGCTTGCCCTGGACGCAAAAGGCAAAACACAGTGCTGCGAGCCGCTTTCCCGTATTTCTCACGCGATGACATCTTTTACAGTGCGGGATGCGCGCAATAACGCAAATCGTCATGACTAATTTCTAAACACCCCTTGCTTCGCGCTGGTATTTGCGTATAATGCGCGGGCTTGTCTAATATTGACAGCGGTTCAATCTGAACCCGATGGCGCTTTTTGGTCATCAACAATGCTCCCAATTGGGGGGCTACGTAAGAACGGTTACACTCTCCCATCAATCGTAATGGGTTTGAGGAGTAATCATTTCGTCTATAAAATAATTGGAGCTCTGGTCTCATGCAGAACCAAAGAATCCGTATCCGCCTTAAAGCGTTTGATCATCGTCTGATCGATCAATCAACCGCGGAAATCGTCGAGACTGCCAAGCGCACTGGTGCGCAGGTTCGCGGTCCGATCCCGCTGCCGACCCGCAAAGAGCGCTTTACCGTTCTGATCTCTCCGCACGTTAACAAAGACGCGCGCGATCAGTACGAAATTCGCACTCACAAGCGTCTGGTTGACATCGTTGAGCCAACCGAGAAAACCGTTGATGCTCTGATGCGTCTGGACCTGGCTGCCGGTGTAGACGTGCAGATCAGCCTGGGTTAATCAGGTCATCGAGCGATTGAGAGGTTGATACAATGATTGGTTTAGTCGGTAAAAAAGTGGGTATGACCCGCATCTTCACTGAAGATGGCGTTTCTATCCCAGTAACCGTAATCGAAGTTGAAGCAAACCGTGTTACTCAGGTTAAAGACCTGGCTAACGATGGCTATCGTGCTGTTCAGGTTACCACCGGTGCTAAAAAAGCAAACCGTGTAACCAAGCCGGAAGCTGGCCATTTCGCTAAAGCTGGCGTAGAAGCTGGCCGCGGCCTGTGGGAGTTCCGTCTGGCAGAGGGTGAAGAATTCACCGTTGGTCAGAACATCAGCGTCGAACTGTTTGCTGAAGTTAAAAAAGTTGACGTAACCGGTACCTCTAAAGGTAAAGGTTTTGCTGGTACCGTTAAGCGCTGGAACTTCCGTACCCAGGACGCTACTCACGGTAACTCCTTGTCTCACCGCGTTCCGGGTTCTATCGGTCAGAACCAGACTCCGGGCAAAGTGTTCAAAGGCAAGAAAATGGCAGGTCAGCTGGGTAACGAACGTGTAACTGTTCAGAGCCTGGACGTAGTACGTGTTGACGCTGAGCGCAACCTGCTGCTGGTGAAAGGTGCGGTCCCGGGTGCAACCGGTAGCGACCTGATCGTTAAACCAGCTGTGAAGGCGTAAGGGGATAGCAATGGAATTAGTATTGAAAGACGCGCAGAGCGCGCTGACTGTTTCCGAAACTACCTTCGGTCGTGATTTCAACGAAGCGCTGGTTCACCAGGTTGTTGTTGCTTATGCAGCTGGTGCTCGTCAGGGTACTCGTGCTCAGAAGACTCGTGCTGAAGTAACTGGTTCTGGTAAAAAACCATGGCGCCAGAAAGGTACCGGCCGTGCGCGTTCAGGTTCTATCAAGAGCCCGATCTGGCGTTCCGGTGGCGTGACCTTCGCTGCTCGTCCGCAGGACCACAGTCAAAAAGTTAACAAAAAGATGTACCGCGGCGCGCTGAAAAGCATCCTGTCCGAACTGGTACGTCAGGATCGTCTGATCGTTGTCGAGAAGTTCTCTGTAGAAGCGCCTAAAACTAAGCTGCTGGCACAGAAACTGAAAGACATGGCTCTGGAAGATGTGCTGATCATCACCGGTGAGCTGGACGAAAATCTGTTCCTCGCAGCACGTAACCTGCACAAGGTTGACGTTCGCGATGCAACGGGTATCGACCCGGTTAGCCTGATCGCCTTCGACAAAGTCGTAATGACTGCTGATGCTGTTAAGCAAGTTGAGGAGATGCTGGCATGATTCGTGAAGAACGTCTGCTGAAGGTGCTGCGCGCACCGCACGTTTCTGAAAAAGCGTCTACTGCGATGGAAAAAACTAACACCATCGTTCTCAAAGTTGCTAAAGACGCGACCAAAGCAGAAATCAAAGCTGCTGTGCAGAAACTGTTTGAAGTCGAAGTCGAAGTCGTTAACACCCTGGTAGTTAAAGGGAAAGTTAAACGTCACGGACAGCGTATCGGTCGTCGTAGCGACTGGAAAAAAGCTTACGTCACCCTGAAAGAAGGCCAGAAACTGGACTTCGTTGGCGGCGCTGAGTAAGTCGGAGGAGTAATACAATGGCAGTTGTTAAATGTAAACCGACATCTCCGGGTCGTCGCCACGTAGTTAAAGTGGTTAACCCTGAGCTGCACAAGGGCAAACCTTTTGCTCCGTTGCTGGAAAAAAACAGCAAATCCGGTGGTCGTAACAACAATGGCCGTATCACCACTCGTCACATCGGTGGTGGCCATAAGCAGGCTTATCGTATTGTTGACTTCAAACGCAACAAAGACGGTATCCCGGCAACAGTTGAACGTCTTGAGTACGATCCGAACCGCTCCGCGAACATCGCGCTGGTTCTGTACAAAGATGGCGAACGCCGTTACATCCTGGCCCCTAAAGGCCTGAAAGCTGGCGACCAGATTCAGTCTGGCGTTGATGCTGCAATCAAAGCAGGTAACACCCTGCCGATGCGCAATATCCCGGTTGGTTCTACCGTTCATAACGTAGAAATGAAACCAGGTAAAGGCGGTCAGCTGGCACGTTCCGCTGGTACTTACGTTCAGATCGTTGCTCGCGATGGTGCTTATGTCACCCTGCGTCTGCGTTCTGGTGAAATGCGTAAAGTCGAAGCAGACTGCCGTGCAACTCTGGGCGAAGTTGGCAATGCTGAGCATATGCTGCGCGTTCTGGGTAAAGCAGGTGCTGCACGCTGGCGTGGTGTTCGTCCTACCGTTCGCGGTACTGCGATGAACCCAGTCGATCACCCACATGGTGGTGGTGAAGGTCGTAACTTTGGTAAGCACCCGGTATCCCCGTGGGGCCTGCAGACCAAAGGTAAGAAGACCCGCAGCAACAAGCGTACTGATAAATTCATCGTACGTCGCCGTAGCAAATAATTTTAGAGGATAAGCCATGCCACGTTCTCTCAAGAAAGGTCCTTTTATTGACCTGCACTTGCTGAAGAAGGTAGAGAAAGCGGTGGAAAGCGGAGACAAGAAGCCCCTGCGCACTTGGTCCCGTCGTTCAACGATCTTTCCTAACATGATCGGTTTGACCATCGCTGTCCATAATGGTCGTCAGCACGTTCCAGTCTTTGTAACCGACGAAATGGTTGGTCACAAACTGGGTGAATTCGCACCGACTCGTACTTATCGCGGCCATGCTGCTGATAAAAAAGCGAAGAAGAAATAAGGTAGGAGGAAGAGATGGAAACTTTAGCTCAACATCGCCATGCTCGTTCTTCTGCTCAGAAGGTTCGCCTTGTTGCTGACCTGATTCGCGGTAAGAAAGTGTCGCAGGCCCTGGATATTCTGACCTACACCAATAAGAAAGCGGCTGTACTGGTCAAGAAAGTACTGGAATCTGCCATTGCTAACGCTGAACACAACGATGGCGCTGACATTGACGATCTGAAAGTTGCGAAAATTTTCGTAGACGAAGGCCCGAGCATGAAGCGCATTATGCCGCGTGCAAAAGGTCGTGCAGATCGCATCCTGAAGCGCACCAGCCACATTACTGTGGTTGTGTCCGATCGCTGAGACTCTGGAGACTAGCAATGGGTCAGAAAGTACATCCTAATGGTATTCGCCTGGGTATTGTCAAACCATGGAACTCTACCTGGTTCGCGAACACCAAAGAATTCGCTGACAACCTGGACAGCGATTTTAAAGTACGTCAGTACCTGACGAAGGAACTGGCAAAAGCGTCCGTATCTCGTATCGTTATCGAGCGTCCGGCTAAGAGCATCCGTGTGACTATTCACACTGCTCGCCCGGGTATCGTTATCGGTAAGAAAGGCGAAGACGTAGAAAAACTGCGCAAGGTCGTAGCGGATATCGCTGGCGTTCCTGCTCAGATCAATATCGCCGAAGTTCGTAAGCCTGAACTGGACGCTAAATTGGTTGCTGACAGCATCACTTCTCAGCTGGAACGTCGCGTTATGTTCCGTCGTGCTATGAAGCGTGCTGTACAGAACGCAATGCGTCTGGGCGCTAAAGGTATCAAAGTTGAAGTTAGCGGCCGTCTGGGCGGCGCGGAAATCGCACGTACCGAATGGTACCGTGAAGGTCGCGTACCGCTGCACACTCTGCGTGCTGACATCGACTACAACACCTCTGAAGCGCACACCACTTACGGTGTAATCGGCGTTAAGGTATGGATCTTCAAAGGTGAGATCCTGGGTGGTATGGCTGCTGTTGAACAACCGGAACCGGCTGCTCAACCTAAAAAGCAGCAGCGTAAAGGCCGTAAATAAGGAGCGTCGCTGATGTTACAACCAAAGCGTACAAAATTCCGTAAAGTGCACAAAGGCCGTAACCGCGGTCTGGCGCAGGGTACGGATGTTAGCTTCGGCACTTTCGGTCTGAAAGCTGTTGGCCGTGGTCGTCTGACTGCACGTCAGATCGAAGCAGCACGTCGTGCTATGACCCGTGCAGTGAAGCGTCAAGGTAAAATCTGGATCCGTGTATTCCCGGACAAACCGATTACCGAGAAGCCTCTTGAAGTTCGTATGGGTAAAGGTAAAGGTAACGTGGAGTATTGGGTTGCCTTGATTCAGCCGGGCAAAGTCCTGTATGAAATGGACGGTGTACCGGAAGAGCTGGCCCGTGAAGCATTCGGCCTCGCAGCCGCGAAACTGCCGATCAAAACCACCTTTGTAACTAAGACGGTGATGTAATGAAAGCAAAAGAGCTGCGTGAAAAAAGCGTTGAAGATCTGAACGCTGAGCTGCTGAACTTGCTGCGTGAGCAGTTCAACCTGCGCATGCAGGCTGCAAGTGGCCAGCTGCAACAGACTCATCTGCTGAAGCAAGTGCGTCGTGATGTTGCACGTGTTAAGACTTTACTGACTCAGAAGGCGGGTGCGTAATGACCGATAAAATCCGTACTCTGCAAGGTCGCGTCGTTAGCGCGAAAATGGAGAAATCCATTGTTGTTGCTATCGAACGTTTTGTGAAACACCCGATCTACGGTAAATTCATCAAACGTACGACCAAACTGCACGTACATGACGAGAACAACGAATGCGGTACCGGTGACGTGGTTGAAATCCGCGAATGCCGTCCGCTGTCCAAGACTAAGTCCTGGACGCTGGTTCGCGTTGTAGAGAAAGCGGTTCTGTAATACAGTACTCGTTCTCGATACGAATAAACGGCTCAGCGATGAGCCGTTTATTTTTTCTACCCATATCTTGAGAGTGGTGTTATAATGCCGCGCCCTCGATATATGGGGCTTTTTAATGGCCTGATTTTCGGGTCTCAGTAGTAGTTGACATTAGCGGAGCACTAAAATGATCCAAGAACAGACTATGCTGAACGTCGCCGACAACTCCGGTGCACGTCGCGTAATGTGTATCAAGGTTCTGGGTGGCTCGCACCGTCGCTACGCAGGCGTAGGCGACATCATCAAGATCACCATCAAGGAAGCAATTCCGCGTGGTAAGGTCAAAAAAGGTGATGTGCTGAAGGCGGTAGTGGTGCGCACCAAGAAGGGTGTTCGTCGCCCGGACGGTTCTGTCATTCGCTTCGATGGTAATGCATGCGTTATTTTAAACAATAACAGCGAGCAGCCTATCGGTACGCGTATTTTTGGGCCGGTAACTCGTGAACTTCGTAACGAGAAGTTCATGAAAATTATCTCTCTGGCACCAGAAGTACTCTAAGGAGCGAATCATGGCAGCGAAGATCCGTCGTGATGACGAAGTTATCGTGTTAACCGGTAAAGATAAAGGTAAACGCGGTAAAGTAAAAAATGTCCTGTCTTCCGGCAAGGTCATTGTTGAAGGTATCAACCTGGTTAAAAAACATCAGAAGCCGGTTCCGGCCCTGAACCAACCAGGCGGCATTGTTGAGAAAGAAGCAGCTATTCAGATCTCTAACATTGCAATCTTCAATGCGGCAACCGGCAAGGCCGACCGTGTAGGCTTTAGATTCGAAGACGGCAAAAAAGTCCGTTTCTTCAAGTCTAACAGCGAAACTATCAAGTAATTTGGAGTAGTACGATGGCGAAACTGCATGATTACTACAAAGACGAAGTAGTTAACAAGCTCATGACTGAGTTTAACTACAATTCTGTCATGCAAGTCCCTCGGGTCGAGAAGATCACCCTGAACATGGGTGTTGGTGAAGCGATCGCTGACAAGAAACTGCTGGATAACGCAGCAGCTGACCTGGCAGCAATCTCCGGTCAAAAACCGCTGATCACCAAAGCACGCAAATCAGTTGCAGGCTTCAAAATCCGTCAGGGCTATCCGATCGGCTGTAAAGTAACTCTGCGTGGCGAACGCATGTGGGAGTTCTTTGAGCGCCTGATCACTATTGCTGTACCACGTATCCGTGACTTCCGTGGCCTGTCCGCTAAGTCATTCGATGGCCGTGGTAACTACAGCATGGGTGTCCGTGAGCAGATCATCTTCCCAGAAATCGACTACGATAAAGTCGACCGCGTGCGTGGTTTGGATATTACCATTACCACTACTGCGAAATCTGACGAAGAAGGCCGTGCTCTGCTGGCTGCCTTTGACTTCCCGTTCCGCAAGTAAGGGTTACTGAATGGCTAAGCAATCAATGAAAGCACGCGAAGTAAAACGCGTAGCTTTAGCTGATAAATTCTTCGCTAAACGCGCTGAACTGAAAGCTATCATCTCTGATGTGAACGCTTCCGATGAAGATCGTTGGAACGCTGTTCTGAAGCTGCAGAGTCTGCCGCGTGATTCCAGCCCGTCTCGTCAGCGTAACCGCTGCCGTCAAACAGGTCGTCCGCATGGTTATGTGGGCAAGTTCGGGTTGAGCCGTATTAAGCTTCGTGAAGCCGCTATGCGCGGTGAAGTACCAGGCTTGAAAAAGGCTAGCTGGTAATTACCAATTGAATCACGGGAGTAAAGACAGATGAGCATGCAAGATCCGATCGCGGATATGCTGACCCGTATCCGTAACGGTCAGGCCGCGAACAAAGCTGCGGTCACCATGCCTTCCTCCAAGCTGAAAGTGGCAATTGCCAACGTGCTGAAGGAAGAAGGTTTTATTGAAGATTTTAAAGTTGAAGGCGACACCAAGCCGGAACTGGAACTTACTCTCAAGTATTTCCAGGGTAAAGCTGTTGTAGAAAGCATTCAGCGTGTCAGCCGCCCAGGTCTGCGCATCTACAAACGTAAAGATGAGCTGCCGAAAGTTATGGCCGGCATGGGTATCGCAGTTGTTTCTACCTCTAAAGGTGTTATGACTGATCGTGCAGCGCGCCAAGCTGGTCTTGGTGGCGAAATTATCTGCTACGTAGCCTAATCGGAGGAAAAAATGTCTCGTGTTGCTAAAGCACCGGTCGTTGTTCCTGCCGGCGTTGATGTAAAAATCAACGGTCAGGTTATTACGATCAAAGGTAAAAACGGCGAGCTGACTCGTACTCTCAACGATGCTGTTGAAGTTAAACATGCAGATAATGCACTGACCTTCGGTCCGCGTGATGGTTACGTAGACGGATGGGCTCAGGCTGGTACCGCGCGTGCCCTGCTGAACTCAATGGTTGTCGGTGTTACCGAAGGCTTCACTAAGAAGCTACAGCTGGTTGGTGTAGGTTATCGTGCAGCGGTTAAAGGGAATGTAGTAAACCTGTCTTTAGGTTTCTCTCACCCGGTTGACCATCAGCTGCCTGCGGGTATCACTGCTGAATGTCCGACTCAAACTGAAATCGTGCTGAAAGGCGCTGATAAGCAGGTGATCGGCCAGGTTGCAGCGGATCTGCGCGCCTACCGTCGTCCTGAGCCTTATAAAGGCAAGGGTGTTCGTTACGCCGACGAAGTCGTGCGTACCAAAGAGGCTAAGAAGAAGTAAGGTAACACTATGGATAAGAAATCTGCTCGTATCCGTCGTGCGACCCGCGCACGCCGCAAGCTCCAGGAGCTGGGCGCAACTCGCCTGGTGGTACATCGTACCCCGCGTCATATTTACGCACAGGTAATTGCACCGAACGGTTCCGAAGTTCTGGTAGCTGCTTCTACTGTAGAAAAAGCTATCGCTGAACAACTGAAGTACACCGGTAACAAAGACGCGGCTGCAGCTGTGGGTAAAGCTGTTGCTGAACGCGCTCTGGAAAAAGGCATCAAAGATGTATCCTTTGACCGTTCCGGGTTCCAATATCATGGTCGTGTCCAGGCACTGGCAGATGCTGCCCGTGAAGCTGGCCTTCAGTTCTAAGGTAGAGGTGTAAGATGGCTCACATCGAAAAACAAGCTGGCGAACTGCAGGAAAAGCTGATCGCGGTAAACCGCGTATCTAAAACCGTTAAAGGTGGTCGTATTTTCTCCTTCACAGCTCTGACTGTAGTAGGCGATGGTAACGGTCGCGTAGGTTTTGGTTACGGTAAAGCGCGTGAAGTTCCAGCAGCGATCCAGAAAGCGATGGAAAAAGCCCGTCGCAATATGATTAACGTCGCGCTGAATACCGGCACCCTGCAGCACCCAGTTAAGGGTACTCACACGGGTTCTCGTGTATTCATGCAGCCGGCTTCCGAAGGTACCGGTATCATCGCCGGTGGTGCAATGCGCGCCGTTCTGGAAGTCGCTGGAGTTCGTAACGTTCTGGCTAAAGCGTATGGTTCCACCAACCCGATTAACGTGGTTCGTGCAACTATCGATGGTCTGGAAAATATGAAATCTCCGGAAATGGTCGCTGCCAAGCGTGGTAAATCCGTTGAAGAAATTCTGGGGAAATAAACCATGGCAAAGACTATTAAAATTACTCAAACCCGCAGTGCAATCGGTCGTCTGCCGAAACACAAGGCAACGCTGCTTGGCCTGGGTCTGCGTCGTATTGGTCACACCGTAGAACGCGAGGATACTCCTGCTGTTCGTGGTATGGTCAACGCGGTTTCCTTCATGGTTAAAGTTGAGGAGTAAGAGATGCGTTTAAATACTCTGTCTCCGGCCGAAGGCTCTAAAAAGGCGGGTCGCCGTCTGGGTCGTGGTATCGGTTCTGGCCTCGGTAAAACCGGCGGTCGTGGTCACAAAGGTCAGAAGTCTCGTTCTGGCGGTGGCGTACGTCGTGGTTTCGAGGGTGGTCAGATGCCTCTGTACCGTCGTCTGCCGAAATTCGGCTTCACTTCTCGCAAAGCAGCGATTACAGCGGAAATCCGTCTGTCTGACCTGGCGAAAGTGGAAGGCGGTGTTGTAGACCTGAATACGCTGAAAGCGGCTAACATTATCGGTATCCAGATCGAGTTCGCGAAAGTGATCCTGGCTGGTGAAGTCACTACTCCGGTAACTGTTCGTGGCCTGCGTGTTACTAAAGGCGCTCGTGCTGCTATCGAAGCTGCTGGCGGTAAAATCGAGGAATAAGTAGCAGATGGCTAAACAACCGGGATTAGATTTTCAAAGTGCCAAAGGTGGCTTAGGCGAGCTGAAACGCAGACTGCTGTTTGTAATCGGTGCGCTTATTGTGTTCCGTATTGGCTCTTTCATTCCGATCCCTGGTATTGATGCCGCTGTACTTGCCAAACTGCTTGAGCAACAGCGAGGCACCATCATTGAGATGTTTAACATGTTCTCTGGTGGTGCTCTCAGCCGTGCTTCTATCTTTGCTCTGGGGATCATGCCGTATATTTCGGCGTCGATCATTATCCAGCTGCTGACGGTGGTTCACCCAACGCTGGCAGAAATTAAGAAAGAAGGGGAGTCTGGTCGTCGTAAGATCAGCCAGTACACCCGCTACGGTACTCTGGTGCTGGCAATATTCCAGTCGATCGGTATTGCTACCGGTCTGCCGAATATGCCTGGTATGCAGGGCCTGGTAATTAACCCAGGCTTTGCATTCTATTTCACCGCTGTTGTAAGTCTGGTTACAGGGACTATGTTCCTGATGTGGCTCGGCGAACAGATTACTGAGCGCGGTATCGGTAACGGTATCTCAATCATTATCTTCGCTGGTATCGTTGCGGGACTCCCGCCAGCCATTGCCCATACTATCGAGCAAGCGCGTCAAGGCGACCTGCACTTCCTCCTGTTGCTGTTGGTTGCAGTATTAGTATTTGCAGTGACGTTCTTTGTTGTATTTGTTGAGCGTGGTCAACGCCGCATTGTGGTAAACTACGCGAAACGTCAGCAAGGTCGTCGTGTCTATGCTGCACAGAGCACACATTTACCGCTGAAAGTGAATATGGCAGGGGTAATCCCGGCAATCTTCGCTTCCAGTATTATTCTGTTCCCGGCGACCATCGCGTCATGGTTCGGGGGCGGGACTGGTTGGAACTGGCTGACAACAATTTCGCTGTATTTGCAGCCTGGGCAACCACTTTATGTGTTACTCTATGCGTCTGCGATCATCTTCTTCTGTTTCTTCTACACGGCGTTGGTCTTCAACCCGCGTGAAACAGCAGATAACCTGAAGAAGTCCGGTGCATTTGTACCAGGAATTCGTCCGGGAGAGCAAACGGCGAAGTATATCGATAAAGTAATGACCCGCCTGACCCTGGTTGGTGCGTTGTATATTACCTTTATCTGCCTGATCCCGGAGTTCATGCGTGATGCAATGAAAGTACCGTTCTACTTCGGTGGGACCTCACTGCTTATCGTTGTTGTCGTGATTATGGACTTTATGGCTCAAGTGCAAACTCTGATGATGTCAAGTCAGTACGAGTCTGCATTGAAGAAGGCGAACCTGAAAGGCTACGGCCGATAATTGGTCGCCCGAGAAGTTACGGAGAGTAAAAATGAAAGTTCGTGCTTCCGTCAAGAAATTATGCCGTAACTGCAAAATCGTTAAGCGTGATGGTGTCATCCGTGTGATTTGCAGTGCCGAGCCGAAGCATAAACAGCGCCAAGGCTGATTTATTCGCATATTTTTCTTGCAAAGTTGGGTTGAGCTGGCTAGATTAGCCAGCCAATCTTTTGTATGTCTGTACGTTTCCATTTGAGTATCCTGAAAACGGGCTTTTCAGCATGGTGCGTACATATTAAATAGTAGGAGTGCATAGTGGCCCGTATAGCAGGCATTAACATTCCTGATCAAAAACACGCCGTGATCGCATTAACTTCGATCTTCGGTGTCGGCAAAACCCGTTCCAAGGCTATTTTAGCTGCGGCGGGCATCGCTGAAAATGTTAAGATCAGTGAGCTGTCTGAAGAACAAATCGACACGCTGCGTGACGAAGTTGCCAAATTTGTCGTTGAAGGTGATCTGCGCCGTGAAATCAGCATGAGCATCAAGCGCCTGATGGATCTTGGTTGCTATCGCGGTTTGCGTCATCGTCGTGGTCTCCCGGTTCGCGGTCAGCGTACCAAGACCAACGCACGTACCCGTAAGGGTCCGCGCAAACCGATCAAGAAATAATCGGGGTGATTGAATAATGGCAAAGGCACCAATTCGTGCACGTAAACGTGTAAGAAAACAAGTCTCTGACGGCGTGGCTCATATCCATGCTTCTTTCAACAACACCATCGTGACTATTACCGATCGTCAGGGTAACGCGCTGGGTTGGGCAACAGCCGGTGGTTCCGGTTTCCGTGGTTCTCGCAAATCCACTCCGTTCGCAGCTCAGGTTGCAGCAGAGCGTTGCGCAGAAGCCGTAAAAGAATACGGCATCAAGAATCTGGAAGTTATGGTCAAAGGTCCGGGTCCGGGTCGCGAATCTACCATTCGTGCTCTGAACGCCGCAGGTTTCCGCATCACTAACATTACTGATGTGACTCCGATCCCTCATAACGGTTGTCGTCCGCCGAAAAAACGTCGCGTATAACGCTACGTTTTCCAGGTTAGTTGGAGAAAGAAAATGGCAAGATATTTGGGTCCTAAGCTCAAGCTGAGCCGTCGTGAGGGCACCGACTTATTCCTTAAGTCTGGCGTTCGCGCGATCGATACCAAGTGTAAAATTGAACAAGCTCCTGGCCAGCACGGTGCGCGTAAACCGCGTCTGTCTGACTATGGTGTGCAGTTGCGTGAGAAGCAAAAAGTTCGCCGTATGTACGGTGTGCTGGAGCGTCAATTCCGTAACTACTACAAAGAAGCAGCACGTCTGAAAGGCAACACCGGTGAAAACCTGTTGGCTCTGCTGGAAGGTCGTCTGGACAACGTTGTATACCGTATGGGCTTTGGCGCCACTCGTGCTGAAGCACGCCAGCTGGTTAGCCATAAAGCAATCATGGTAAACGGTCGTGTTGTTAACATCGCTTCTTATCAGGTTAAAGCGAATGACGTTGTTAGCATCCGTGAGAAAGCGAAGAAGCAGTCTCGCGTGAAAGCCGCTCTTGAGCTGGCTGAACAGCGTGAAAAGCCAACCTGGCTGGAAGTTGATGCTGGCAAGATGGAAGGCACGTTCAAGCGTCAGCCTGAGCGTTCTGATCTGTCTGCGGACATTAACGAACACCTGATCGTCGAGCTTTACTCCAAGTAAAGCTTAGTACCAAAGAGAGGACACAATGCAGGGTTCTGTGACAGAGTTTCTAAAACCGCGCCTGGTAGATATCGAGCAAGTGAGTTCGACGCACGCCAAGGTGACCCTTGAGCCTTTAGAGCGTGGCTTTGGCCATACTCTGGGTAACGCACTGCGCCGTATTCTGCTCTCATCGATGCCGGGTTGCGCGGTGACCGAGGTTGAGATTGATGGTGTACTTCATGAGTACAGCACCAAAGAAGGCGTTCAGGAAGATATCCTGGAAATCCTGCTCAACCTGAAAGGGCTGGCGGTGAGAGTTCAGGGTAAAGATGAAGTTATTCTTACCTTGAATAAATCTGGCATTGGCCCTGTGACCGCAGCCGATATCACCCACGACGGTGATGTCGAAATCGTCAAGCCGCAGCACGTGATCTGCCACCTGACCGATGAAAACGCAGCTATCAGCATGCGTATCAAAGTTCAGCGCGGTCGCGGTTATGTGCCGGCTTCTTCCCGAATTCATTCGGAAGAAGATGAGCGCCCGATCGGCCGTCTGTTGGTCGACGCCTGCTACAGCCCTGTAGAGCGTATTGCCTACAATGTTGAAGCAGCGCGTGTAGAACAGCGTACCGACCTGGACAAGCTGGTCATCGAAATGGAAACCAACGGCACAATCGATCCTGAAGAGGCGATTCGTCGTGCGGCAACCATCCTGGCTGAACAACTGGAAGCTTTTGTTGACTTACGTGATGTACGTCAGCCAGAAGTTAAAGAAGAGAAACCAGAATTCGATCCGATCCTGCTGCGCCCTGTTGACGATCTGGAATTGACTGTCCGCTCTGCTAACTGCCTTAAGGCAGAAGCTATCCACTATATCGGTGATCTGGTACAGCGTACCGAGGTTGAGCTTCTTAAGACGCCTAACCTGGGTAAAAAATCTCTTACCGAGATTAAAGACGTGCTGGCCTCCCGTGGACTGTCTCTGGGCATGCGCCTGGAAAACTGGCCACCGGCAAGCATTGCTGACGAGTAACCGGATCACAGGTTAAGGTTTTACTGAGAAGGATAAGGTCATGCGCCATCGTAAGAGTGGTCGTCAACTGAACCGCAACAGCAGCCATCGCCAGGCTATGTTCCGCAACATGGCAGGTTCACTGGTTCGTCATGAAATCATCAAGACGACCCTGCCTAAAGCGAAAGAACTGCGTCGCGTAGTTGAGCCGCTGATTACTCTTGCCAAGACTGATAGCGTTGCTAATCGTCGTCTGGCATTCGCCCGTACTCGTGATAACGAGATCGTGGCAAAACTGTTTAACGAACTGGGCCCGCGTTTCGCGAGCCGTGCCGGTGGTTACACTCGTATTCTGAAGTGTGGCTTCCGTGCAGGCGACAACGCGCCGATGGCTTACATCGAGCTGGTTGATCGTTCAGAGAAAGCAGAAGCTGCTGCAGAGTAATCTGTAGTAACGTAAAAAAACCCGCCTCGGCGGGTTTTTTTATATCTCCCCTTCCCCCATCTCTCTACAATAGTTGTATTCCTTCTGCTCATTCCGGAGTGCTGTCATGTGGTTAGTCGACCTGTGGGCAGAGCGTCACATTGCTGATGCCCAGCGTAACGGTGAGTTCGATAATCTTCCCGGCCAGGGCGAGCCTTTGACGCTGGACGATGATTCGGCTGTTCCTGAAGAACTACGCTCAGGCTATCGCTTGTTGAAGAATGCGGGCTGCTTGCCGCCAGAGCTTGAGCAGCGTAAAGAAGCGATGGCGTTGGCCGATCTGCTGAAAGGTATTCACAAAGAAGATGAACGCTATCACGAATTAAGTCGTCGACTCGCATTGATGGAACTGAAACTGCGCCAGGCTGGCATAAGTACCGATTTTCTGCGTGGAGAGTACGCAGAGAAATTGATGAATCGGTTTAATGAGGAGTAATCATCTATGTATCGCATTGGTGAACTGGCAAAGCTTGCAGGTGTGACGCCCGATACCATCCGCTACTATGAAAAGCAGCAGATGATGGATCATGAAGTTCGTACCGAAGGCGGATTTCGCCTGTATACCGGAACCGATCTTCAGCGCCTGAAGTTTATTCGCTATGCCCGCCAATTGGGTTTTACCCTTGAGGCGATCCGCGAGTTGCTCTCAATTCGCGTTGACCCTGAACATCACACCTGCCAGGAATCCAAGAGTATTGTCCAGGCGCGCCTTCGCGAAGTGGAGTCACGCATTGAGGAGCTTCAATCAATGCAACGGTCGCTTAAGAAACTGAATGATGCCTGCTGCGGAACCGCACATAGTAGCGTTTATTGTTCTATCCTTGAGACCCTGGAGCAGGGGGCTGACAACAATATTAAAGGCTGTTGAAATTATCGCCGTTCGCATCTACACTCGCGCCGTATTATTACCCATCAGGAGAAAATGATGAGCCGCTATCAACACACGAAAGGGCAAATTAATGATAACGCCATTGAGGCACTACTGCATGACCCGCTGTTCAGACAGCGCGTCGAGAAGAATAAAAAAGGGAAAGGAAGTTATCTGCGTAAAACCAAACATGCAAAACGGGGTAACTGGGAGGCCAGTGGCAAACAAGCGAATCGCTTCTTTACCACTGGCCTTCTGCTTTTAGCGGCGTGATTAAGAACGGTTATTCTGTTCTTTCAGCAGGTCGCGAATTTCAGAAAGCAGAACTTCTTCTTTCGTCGGTTTCGGATCCGCTGCCGGTTCTTCTTTCTTACGATTCAGTTTGTTGATCAGTTTGATCGCCATAAAGATAGCGAAAGCGACGATCACAAAATCAAAGACATTTTGAATGAACACGCCGTAGTGCATGACTACAGCCGGAACATCTCCCTGCGCGTCGCGTAACGTCAGCGCAAATTGTTTAAAGTCGATCCCGCCAATTAATAAGCCCAACGGTGGCATAATAATATCGGCGACTAATGACGATACAATCTTACCGAACGCCGCACCAATAATGACACCCACCGCCAAATCAACAACGTTTCCACGCATCGCGAATTCGCGAAACTCTTTAATAATGCTCATGTTATTCTCCTTGTGCCAGCTGACGTTTATAAGTTTAACAAATGTTTATGTAATTTCCATTATTAACAATAATTCAGCCGTACAGATTTAGCCTTAAATAATAAAGGGTTAATAAAAAAGCGTTCCGTAGAACGCCTTTTGTAATTAAAGGAAGAAGGGGCTTGGCTGGAACAATCGTTCGACATCGGTAATAAATTTTTTGTCCGTCAGGAACATAATTACATGGTCCCCTTGCTCAATGCGTAAATTATCATTGGCAATCATGACATCATTTCCGCGCACAATCGCGCCGATGATGGTACCCGGTGGGAGTTTTATCTCATCAATAACTCGGCCGACAACGCGCGATGTGCTTTCATCACCATGAGCAACGGCTTCGATGGCTTCAGCGACCCCGCGACGCAGGGAAGAAACGCCGACGATATCGGCTTTACGCACGTGGCTCAACAGGGCGGAAATAGTGGCCTGCTGCGGCGAAATCGCGATATCAATCACGCTCCCCTGAACAAGGTCAACGTAGGCGCGGCGTTGGATCAACACCATCACTTTTTTCGCGCCCATCCGCTTGGCCAGCATCGCGGACATAATGTTCGCTTCGTCGTCGTTGGTGACGGCAATGAACAGATCAACCTGATCGATATGTTCTTCTGCCAGCAACTCTTGATCCGATGCATCGCCGAAGAAGACGATCGTATTTTGCAGCTTCTCTGCCAGTTCAGCAGCACGCTGTTGATCTCGCTCGATCAACTTCACGCTGTAGTCTTTTTCCAGCCGACGCGCCAGACCCGCGCCGATGTTACCGCCACCGACCAGCATGATGCGCTTGTACGGCTTTTCCAGACGCTGTAATTCGCTCATGACGGCGCGAATATGCTGGGATGCCGCGATAAAGAACACCTCATCGCCAGCCTCCACAATGGTTGAACCCTGCGGTCGGATCGGCGTGTCGTGGCGGAAAATGGCTGCAACACGCGTATCGATATGTGGCATATGATCGCGCATGGTCGAGAGCGCATTACCAACCAGCGGCCCGCCGTAATAGGCTTTCACCACTGCGAGGCTCACTTTCCCTTCAGCGAAGTTCACTACCTGCAGCGCGCCTGGGTATTCGATCAGGCGATAGATGCTATCAATAACCAGTTGCTCAGGCGCAATCAGGTGATCGATTGGCACCGCGTCAGTATTGAAAAGCTTCTCCGCGTCACGGACGTAGTCGGGTGAGCGAATGCGGGCGATACGGTTTGGTGTGTTAAAGAGGGAATAGGCGACCTGGCAGGCCACCATATTGGTTTCGTCCGAGCTGGTTACGGCAACCAGCATATCGGCATCGTCGGCACCGGCCTCACGCAGCACACGTGGATGAGAACCGTGCCCCTGGACGACGCGCAGGTCAAACTTGTCCTGCAAACCACGCAGACGCTCGCTATTGGTATCCACAATAGTGATGTCGTTATTCTCTCCAACCAGGTTTTCAGCCAGCGTACCGCCTACTTGCCCTGCGCCCAGAATGATAATTTTCATCAGTCGCGACCCGTTATCTCATCATTTTTTGATTAGCTTAGCGTAAAAGAAGCCATCGCCTTCTTCTGCGCCAGGTAAATTCTGTTTACCGGGCTGTTCTGGCGTGCCGGTTTCACTCAACACGGCATCCGGTGTGCGTTGCAGGAAGGCAGCAATTTGTTCGCTGTTCTCTTCCGGTAGAATGGAGCAGGTCGCGTAGACCAGCGTGCCGCCAGGTTTGAGGTGCGCCCAGGTCGCATTGAGGATTTCAGCCTGCAACTGCGCCAGTTCCGGAATATCGCGATCGCGGCGTAGCCACTTAATATCCGGATGACGGCGTACGACACCCGTTGCGGAACATGGCGCATCAAGAAGAATGCGATCAAATTTCTGTTCACCACACCATTGCTCAGGGAAGCGGCCATCACCCTGTTTCACCGTCGCTTTCATGCCCAGGCGCTTTAGGTTGTCATAGACGCGCGACAGGCGTTTTTCATCAACATCGACGGCCATGACATTGGCCTCAGGCGCCACTTCCAGAATGTGGGTCGTTTTGCCGCCGGGCGCGGCGCAGAGGTCGAGGATCTGCTCGCCATTTTCGGGTTGCAGATACGTCATGCAACCCTGCGCGGAGGCATCCTGAACGGTTACCCAACCTTCATCAAAACCCGGTAGCGCATGCACAGGTGCTGGTGTTTCGAGGCGTACGGCATCCGGGTAATCCGCATGCGGGAAGCCGGTTAACCCAGCTTCTGCCAGCAGCGCCAGCCATGCGTCGCGTGTGTGATGATTACGGTTCACGCGCAGCCACATCGGCGGGCGCTGGTTATTGGCCTCAAGAATGGCTTCCCACTGTTGCGGATACGCCTTTTTAATACGTTTTACCAGCCAGGAAGGGTGGAGATAACGCACTTCGGTCTGAGCAAATTCGGCCAGCAGTTCATCCTGTTGACGCTGAAACTGACGCAGTACGCCGTTGATAAGCCCTTTCAATTGCTGACGCTTGATGGCTACAGCCCCTTCTACCGTTTCGGCAAGCGCGGCGTGCGCCGGGATGCGCGTGTACAGCAGCTGGTAGATCCCCACCATTATCAGATAATGGACGGTGCGCTGTTTGCCCGTCATCGGGCGCGACATTAGCTTGTGAATGAACCATTCCAGCTGAGAAAGCGTGCGCAACACGCCAAAGCACAGCTCCTGGAGCAAGGCTTTATCTTTATCGGACACTTTTTGCTGCATGGCTGGCAGGACGTTACTTAACGATTGACCCTGCTCGACAACTTGCTCGACGGTTTGCGCCGCCAGACTGCGTAAATTGATGTTTTTTTTCATAACCGCAAAAATAAAAATGCCCGGCGACACCGGGCTTAAAAAAGAGAGTGACCGTCAGGCAAGACGGTTTCCGGGAATAAACCACTCCCGGCGCGAATTCAGGAGATCCTGCACGCCCATGGCTTTTTTACCCGCCGGCTGCAGAGAGAGCAGGTTAAGAATGCCCTCGCCGGTTGCCACCTGAATACCCTGGCGATTGGCTTCCAGAATGGTGCCTGGTGCTGCGTTCGTTGGGGTATTGATGACTGACGCCTGCCAGATTTTCACAGGCTGTTCATCAATCACGATGTAACTCATTGGCCACGGATTAAAGGCGCGAATGCAGCGCTCAAGCTGTGCCGCGCTGAGCGACCAGTCGACGCGCGCTTCTTCTTTACTGAGTTTCTCAGCATAAGTGACCAGCGCCTCATCCTGAACTTCCGGTTTAGCGGTTCCCGCGGCGAGTTGAGTCAGCGTATGCAGCAGCCCTTGTGGGCCCAGGTCGGCCAGCTTATCGTACAGGCTGCCGCTGGTATCGTCGGCAGTGATTGGGCAGGAGAGCTTATGCAGCATATCGCCCGTATCAAGGCCAACGTCCATCTGCATGATGGTCACGCCGGTTTGGGCGTCGCCTGCCCACAGCGAACGCTGAATAGGCGCAGCGCCACGCCAGCGCGGCAGCAAGGAACCGTGCACGTTAATGCAGCCCAGACGCGGCATATCAAGCACCGCTTTTGGCAGGATTAACCCATAGGCGACCACGACCATGACGTCAGCCTGTAAATCGGCAACCAGCTGTTGATTTTCCTGAGGACGCAGCGAACCCGGCTGAAATACCGGTACGCCTTTCTCTTCGGCCAGCACTTTTACCGGGCTCGGCATCAGTTTTTTGCCGCGTCCCGCCGGGCGATCGGGCTGAGTAAACACGCCCACCACCTGGTGTTCAGACGACAACAGCGCGTCAAGATGACGCGCTGCAAAATCGGGGGTACCCGCAAAGATGATACGTAGTGAATCAGACACGTTGATCCTTATCCTTAGGCACGCGCGTTCAGGCGATCCAGTTTCTCGACTTTCTGACGAATACGCTGCTGTTTCAGCGGGGACAGATAATCGATAAACAATTTACCGACTAAATGGTCCATTTCGTGTTGGATACAGATAGCCAGCAGGCCGTCTGCTTCCAGTTCGAAGGCTTTACCGTTACGGTCGAGCGCACGGATTTTTACCTGCTCAGCACGCGGAACCAGCGCACGCTGTTCCGGAATCGACAGGCAACCTTCTTCAATACCGGTGTCGCCGTATTTCTCCAGCAGCTCCGGGTTGATCAGCACCAGTTGCTCATCACGATTTTCAGAAACATCAATCACGATAATGCGCTGATGGATATCCACCTGCGTTGCCGCCAGGCCAATACCTTCTTCGGCGTACATGGTTTCGAACATATCATCGACGATACGCTGAATTTCTGCATTCACTTCTTCAACCGGTTTAGCGACTTTGCGAAGACGCTCGTCCGGGATATGTAACACTTGCAAAACTGCCATAAATCTCCAGAGTTCTGTTCAGGAGTTGGAAAGAATATTATCTCTATTCTAGACAAAACCCCCTCTAATTGACAGCATCAGTGACCAATCGCAAAGATTGCTGATGCCGCTTGTGGCAAGGGGAAAAGGATGTCACCTACAGAGATATGGCTTCGCCTGATAAAGGTAAACGATCTATACGGCGACAGGATGAAAAACATCGCCGAAACCCTGATTCGTGAAGCGACGGTGACGTTGAAAAACCTGCGCGACGTTGGGTTAACCGCGAAGCAGGCGGCGCGTTTTTTTTCGATGACAGCGCAAGAGGTTAGTGACAGCGAACACTGGCTCTCGCAGCATGATAATCATCTGCTGCTGGCCAGTTCACCTTTCTATCCCACAGCGCTGCGGGCCATCAGCGATTATCCTGCCGCGCTTTTCGTTCGCGGAAACCTGTCGCTGCTGAGCTCTTATCAGCTGGCGGTAGTCGGTAGCCGGAGCTTCTCATGGTACGGCGAACGCTGGGGGCGCGTGTTTTGCGAAGCCTTTGCGCAGCAGGGCGTGACCATTACCAGCGGACTTGCGCTGGGCATTGATGCGGTTGCCCACCGCAGTGCATTGCGTATGGCGGGCAAGACCATCGCCGTATTGGGTAATGGCCTGAGCCACATCTATCCACATCGGCATCGCCAGCTGGCGGATGACATTGTGGCGTCTGGCGGCGCGCTGGTCTCGGAGTTTCCCCTCGCGATGACGCCGTTGCCGCATAATTTTCCGCGGCGTAATCGTATTATCAGTGGGCTTAGTCGCGGTGTGCTGGTGGTTGAAGCGGCGTTGAAAAGTGGTTCGCTGGTGACGGCGCGTTGCGCATTGGATCAAGGGCGAGACGTCTATGCGATTCCGGGGCCGCTGGGTAATCCCGGCTGCGAAGGGCCGCACTGGTTGATTCAGCAGGGGGCGATAATGGTTACGTCGCCCGAAGATATTCTCGAAATCAGGCAAATTGCGCTTTTTCAGACTGAAAATGCGCAGGATACGTCAAAATATTCACCAGATCAGGATTCTGTAGCATTGCCATTTCCTGAGCTCCTGGCTAACGTAGGAGATGAGGTAACACCTGTTGACGTCGTCGCTGAACGTGCCGGCCAACCTGTGCCAGTGACCGTGGCTCAGCTACTCGAACTGGAGTTAGCAGGATGGATCGCAGCTGTACCCGGCGGCTATGTCCGATTAAGGAGGGCATGCCATGTTCGACGTACTACTGTACTTGTTTGAAACTTACATCCATAACGAAGCTGAAATGCGCGTGGATCAGGATAAACTGACACGGGATCTCACCGAGGCAGGTTTTGAACGTGAGGACATTTTCAACGCGTTGATGTGGCTGGAGAAGCTCGCTGATTATCAGGAAGGGCTTGTCGAACCGATGCAGTTGGCTTCCGATCCGCTTTCTGTTCGCATCTTTACGGCGGAAGAGAGCCAGAGACTGGATGCCAGTTGTCGGGGATTCTTGTTATTCCTGGAACAGATTCAGGTGCTAAACCTCGAAACGCGAGAAATGGTGATTGAACGCGTGATGGCTCTGGATACCGCAGAGTTCGAACTGGAAGACCTCAAATGGGTGATTCTGATGGTTCTGTTCAATCTTCCGGGGTGTGAAAACGCGTATCAACAAATGGAAGAATTACTCTTCGACGTGAATGAAGGTATGCTGCACTAATTCGATGGTGCAGCAGTAAGAGTTGTTATGGCCAAATCAGCACTCTTTACAGTGCGTAAAAATGAGCCCTGCCCGCAGTGCGGGGCTGAACTGGTAATACGGTCCGGCAAGCATGGGCCGTTTCTTGGTTGTTCCCATTATCCAGAGTGTGACTATGTCCGTCCCCTGAAGAGTCAGGCGGATGGACATATCGTCAAAATTCTGGAGGGGCAGTTGTGCCCGGAATGTGGCGCCGAGCTGGCGCTTCGTCAGGGGCGTTTTGGGATGTTTATTGGTTGCAGCCAGTATCCGGCCTGCGAGCATACCGAACTTATCGACAAACCTGATGAAACGGCTATCGCCTGCCCACAGTGCCAGCAAGGGCATCTGGTTCAGCGCCGTTCACGCTATGGCAAAACGTTTCACTCCTGCGATCGCTATCCGGAGTGTCAGTTTGTGCTTAACTTCACCCCTGTTGCGGGCGAGTGTCCAGAGTGTCATTACCCGCTGCTTATCGAAAAGAAAACGGCGCATGGCCTGAAACGCTACTGCGCCAGTAAACAATGTGGAAAGCCGATCCCGGCGGAATAAATCAGTGAATAATAACCTGCCATCAGAAGCCGTACAGCGTGCGGTTGTCGCTCTGAAGAATAAAGAAGTCATCGCTTACCCAACCGAAGCCGTGTTTGGTGTCGGTTGCGACCCTGACAGTGAAACCGCCGTTCATCGGCTGCTGGAACTCAAACAACGCCCGGTTGAAAAAGGGCTGATCCTGATTGCGGCGAGTTTCGAGCAACTGAAACCGTATATTGATGATGCCGCGTTAACTCCCGCACAGCGTGATGCAGTATTTGCCTGCTGGCCAGGACCGGTCACCTTTGTGTTCCCGGCTAAAGCCACTACGCCTGCCTGGCTGACGGGGCGATTTGACTCCCTCGCCGTGCGCGTTACCGATCATCCGGTGGTCATCGAACTTTGTAATGCGTACGGTAAACCGCTGGTCTCGACCAGCGCGAACCTTACCGGTCAGCCGCCGTGCCGCACAACAGAAGAAGTTCGCCAGCAATTTGGCGATGCCTTCCCGGTGGTGGATGCACTGACCGGTGGTCGACTCAATCCATCTGAAATCCGTGATGCCCTGACGGGCGAACTTTTCCGCCAGGGGTAACTCATGGAAACCTATGCCGTCTTTGGTAACCCGATTGCGCACAGTAAATCGCCTTTTATTCATCAACAGTTTGCGCAGCAGCTGAACATTACTCATCCTTATGGGCGCGTGCTGGCGCCGCTTGATGATTTTGTTAACACGCTCAATGCTTTCTTTGCGCAAGGGGGGAAGGGGGCGAACGTCACCGTACCTTTTAAAGAAGAAGCGTTCGCCCGGGCAGATGAGCTGACCGAGCGCGCTGCGCTGGCAGGGGCGGTAAATACGCTCAAGCGACTGGAAGACGGGCGTTTGTTGGGGGATAACACTGATGGCATCGGTTTGCTGAGCGACCTTGAGCGCCTCTCCTTTATCCGACCGGGGCTACGAATTCTGCTGCTGGGGGCGGGCGGCGCCACGCGCGGTGTCCTGCTGCCGCTGCTCTCGATGGATTGCGCCGTCACCATTGCCAACCGTACCGCATCCCGTGCGCAAGAGCTGGCTCAGCTTTTTGCGCATACGGGCAGCGTCAAGGCGCTGGGGCTGGATGCGCTGGAAGGACATGAATTTGATTTAATTATCAATGCGACGTCCAGCGGCATTAACGGCGACATTCCGGCGATCCCGGCATCGCTGATTCATCCTTCTCTTTATTGCTACGACATGTTCTACCAGAAAGGAGATACACCGTTCCTCGCCTGGTGTCGACAGCATGGGGCAAAACAGTGTGCTGATGGATTGGGTATGCTGGTGGGGCAGGCGGCACATGCGGTATTGCTCTGGCATGGCGTGCTGCCGGAAATCGAACCGGTGATTGAACAAATGAAGCAGGCGTTGCGCGCATGAACCAGGCTATACAGTTTCCCGATCGTGAGCACTGGGATGACAACCAGTGTGCCGTCTGTTTTCCGGCACTGGTACAGGGCATGCAACTAATGTGTGCCATCCGCCGCGAAACGATGATCGCCCGTTTTGGCGGTGAAACGCCTCAGGCATGGTTAGCGCTGTTTCAGGAAAATCGCTGGGACCTGGAAGAGGAAGCCAGCGATCTTATCCGCGACCAGCAGGAAGATAATCAAGGCTGGGTCTGGTTATCCTGATTCAGATAATCATCTTTCCATTTCACGTAGTTGTTGGCCGAGTATTTCAACCCTTCCAGTTCAGAC
Source organism: Pseudocitrobacter corydidari (assembly GCF_021172065.1). Lineage (NCBI taxonomy): Bacteria > Pseudomonadati > Pseudomonadota > Gammaproteobacteria > Enterobacterales > Enterobacteriaceae > Pseudocitrobacter > Pseudocitrobacter corydidari. The sequence goes on from NZ_CP087880.1 coordinate 4,324,597, forward strand.
GCTTTTAATGGGCGGATCTGTTTAACCGGGCTGCCCAGATAAAGATAGCCACTTTCCAGGCGCTTATGCTGCGGCACCAGACTACCCGCGCCAATCATGACGTCATCCTCAACCACCACGCCGTCCAGCAAGATAGACCCCATCCCGACCAGAACCCGATTGCCCACGGTGCAGCCGTGTAACATCACTTTGTGCCCAACAGTGACGTCGTCGCCAATGATGAGCGGATTACCGTCCGGGTTATGCGCCGATTTATGGGTCACGTGGAGAACGCTACCGTCCTGGATATTGCTGCGCGCGCCAATCTGGACATAATTAACATCGCCACGAATGGCGACCAGCGGCCAGATACTGACGTCATCGCTAATTCGAACGTCGCCAATCACTACGCTTGTGGGATCAATCAGCACGCGAGCGCCAATGGTTGGGAAAAGATCTTTATAGTGGCGTAAGTCTGCGGCCATGATTACCTCTTTAAAACGATCGTTTTAGGGAACAGACGATCATTATTGCCTCGATTTCACGGTTTCTCACCTCAAAATTTAAGCAAATTGCGCAGTTAGAAGGCAAAGAGTTTGAAAAAACAGCAGTCAGAAAAAAAGATCTAAAAAGGCCTTGTGCTAAGAAGCAAACTCCCTATAATGCGCCTCCATCGACACGGCGGATGTGAATCACTTCACACAAACAGCCGGTTCGGTTGAAGAGAAAAATCCTTGAAAATGGGGTTGACTCTGAAAGAGGAAAACGTATTATACGGGACCTCGCAACGGTGAGCGTAAAGCCGCGTTGCAACTGCTCTTTAACAATTTATCAGACAATCTGTGTGGGCACTCAATGATACGGATTCTTAACGTCGCAAGACGATAAATGAATACCAAGTCTCTGAGTGAACACGTAATTCATTACGAAGTTTAATTCACGAGCATCAAACTTAAATTGAAGAGTTTGATCATGGCTCAGATTGAACGCTGGCGGCAGGCCTAACACATGCAAGTCGAACGGTAACAGAAAGCAGCTTGCTGCTTTGCTGACGAGTGGCGGACGGGTGAGTAATGTCTGGGAAACTGCCTGATGGAGGGGGATAACTACTGGAAACGGTAGCTAATACCGCATAACGTCGCAAGACCAAAGAGGGGGACCTTCGGGCCTCTTGCCATCGGATGTGCCCAGATGGGATTAGCTAGTAGGTGGGGTAACGGCTCACCTAGGCGACGATCCCTAGCTGGTCTGAGAGGATGACCAGCCACACTGGAACTGAGACACGGTCCAGACTCCTACGGGAGGCAGCAGTGGGGAATATTGCACAATGGGCGCAAGCCTGATGCAGCCATGCCGCGTGTATGAAGAAGGCCTTCGGGTTGTAAAGTACTTTCAGCGAGGAGGAAGGTGTTGTGGTTAATAACCACAGCAATTGACGTTACTCGCAGAAGAAGCACCGGCTAACTCCGTGCCAGCAGCCGCGGTAATACGGAGGGTGCAAGCGTTAATCGGAATTACTGGGCGTAAAGCGCACGCAGGCGGTTTGTTAAGTCAGATGTGAAATCCCCGGGCTCAACCTGGGAACTGCATTTGAAACTGGCAAGCTTGAGTCTCGTAGAGGGGGGTAGAATTCCAGGTGTAGCGGTGAAATGCGTAGAGATCTGGAGGAATACCGGTGGCGAAGGCGGCCCCCTGGACGAAGACTGACGCTCAGGTGCGAAAGCGTGGGGAGCAAACAGGATTAGATACCCTGGTAGTCCACGCTGTAAACGATGTCGACTTGGAGGTTGTGCCCTTGAGGCGTGGCTTCCGGAGCTAACGCGTTAAGTCGACCGCCTGGGGAGTACGGCCGCAAGGTTAAAACTCAAATGAATTGACGGGGGCCCGCACAAGCGGTGGAGCATGTGGTTTAATTCGATGCAACGCGAAGAACCTTACCTACTCTTGACATCCACGGAACTTAGCAGAGATGCTTTGGTGCCTTCGGGAACCGTGAGACAGGTGCTGCATGGCTGTCGTCAGCTCGTGTTGTGAAATGTTGGGTTAAGTCCCGCAACGAGCGCAACCCTTATCCTTTGTTGCCAGCGGTTAGGCCGGGAACTCAAAGGAGACTGCCAGTGATAAACTGGAGGAAGGTGGGGATGACGTCAAGTCATCATGGCCCTTACGAGTAGGGCTACACACGTGCTACAATGGCATATACAAAGAGAAGCGACCTCGCGAGAGCAAGCGGACCTCATAAAGTATGTCGTAGTCCGGATTGGAGTCTGCAACTCGACTCCATGAAGTCGGAATCGCTAGTAATCGTAGATCAGAATGCTACGGTGAATACGTTCCCGGGCCTTGTACACACCGCCCGTCACACCATGGGAGTGGGTTGCAAAAGAAGTAGGTAGCTTAACCTTCGGGAGGGCGCTTACCACTTTGTGATTCATGACTGGGGTGAAGTCGTAACAAGGTAACCGTAGGGGAACCTGCGGTTGGATCACCTCCTTACCTTAAAGAACCGTTCCTTGAAGTGTCCACACAGATTGTCTGATGAAAATTAGCAGTAAAAAATCTCTGCAGGCTTGTAGCTCAGGTGGTTAGAGCGCACCCCTGATAAGGGTGAGGTCGGTGGTTCAAGTCCACTCAGGCCTACCAAATTTCTGCTGATGCTGCGTTGCGGCGACACTCACATACTTCAGTATGCTTCGTGTCACCACGCCTTGCCTCAACAGAAATTACGGTCAGAGATAAAAACGATGGGGCTATAGCTCAGCTGGGAGAGCGCCTGCTTTGCACGCAGGAGGTCTGCGGTTCGATCCCGCATAGCTCCACCATCTTTACTGCAAAAAACAAGAAAACTTCAGAGTACACTGAATAAGTGTGCTGCGAAGTTTTGCTCTTTAAAAATCTGGATCAAGCTGAAAATTGAAACGACACACTATTTAAGTGTGTTCGAGTCTCTCAAATTTTCGCAACACGATGGTGTTTTACGAAACATCTTCGGGTTGTGAGGTTAAGCGACTAAGCGTACACGGTGGATGCCCTGGCAGTCAGAGGCGATGAAGGACGTGCTAATCTGCGATAAGCGTCGGTAAGGTGATATGAACCGTTATAACCGGCGATTTCCGAATGGGGAAACCCAGTGTGATTCGTCACACTATCATTACGTGAATACATAGCGTAATGAAGCGAACCGGGGGAACTGAAACATCTAAGTACCCCGAGGAAAAGAAATCAACCGAGATTCCCCCAGTAGCGGCGAGCGAACGGGGAGCAGCCCAGAGTCTGAATCAGCATGTGTGTTAGTGGAAGCGTCTGGAAAGTCGCACGATACAGGGTGAAAGTCCCGTACACCAAAATGCATATGTTGTGAACTCGAAGAGTAGGGCGGGACACGTGGTATCCTGTCTGAATATGGGGGGACCATCCTCCAAGGCTAAATACTCCTGACTGACCGATAGTGAACCAGTACCGTGAGGGAAAGGCGAAAAGAACCCCGGCGAGGGGAGTGAAAAAGAACCTGAAACCGTGTACGTACAAGCAGTGGGAGCCTACTTGTTAGGTGACTGCGTACCTTTTGTATAATGGGTCAGCGACTTATATTCTGTAGCAAGGTTAACCGAATAGGGGAGCCGAAGGGAAACCGAGTCTTAACTGGGCGTTAAGTTGCAGGGTATAGACCCGAAACCCGGTGATCTAGCCATGGGCAGGTTGAAGGTTGGGTAACACTAACTGGAGGACCGAACCGACTAATGTTGAAAAATTAGCGGATGACTTGTGGCTGGGGGTGAAAGGCCAATCAAACCGGGAGATAGCTGGTTCTCCCCGAAAGCTATTTAGGTAGCGCCTCGTGAATTCATCTTCGGGGGTAGAGCACTGTTTCGGCTAGGGGGTCATCCCGACTTACCAACCCGATGCAAACTACGAATACCGAAGAATGTTATCACGGGAGACACACGGCGGGTGCTAACGTCCGTCGTGAAGAGGGAAACAACCCAGACCGCCAGCTAAGGTCCCAAAGTCACAGTTAAGTGGGAAACGATGTGGGAAGGCTCAGACAGCCAGGATGTTGGCTTAGAAGCAGCCATCATTTAAAGAAAGCGTAATAGCTCACTGGTCGAGTCGGCCTGCGCGGAAGATGTAACGGGGCTAAACTGTGCACCGAAGCTGCGGCAGCGACACTATGTGTTGTTGGGTAGGGGAGCGTTCTGTAAGCCGTCGAAGGTGTGTCGTGAGGCATGCTGGAGGTATCAGAAGTGCGAATGCTGACATAAGTAACGATAAAGCGGGTGAAAAGCCCGCTCGCCGGAAGACCAAGGGTTCCTGTCCAACGTTAATCGGGGCAGGGTGAGTCGACCCCTAAGGCGAGGCCGAAAGGCGTAGTCGATGGGAAACAGGTTAATATTCCTGTACTTGGTGTTACTGCGAAGGGGGGACGGAGAAGGCTATGTTGGCCGGGCGACGGTTGTCCCGGTTTAAGCGTGTAGGTGGGAAGTTTAGGTAAATCCGGACTTCTGTTAACACTGAGACGTGATGACGAGGCACTACGGTGCTGAAGTAACAAATGCCCTGCTTCCAGGAAAAGCCTCTAAGCTATAGGTAACATTGAATCGTACCCCAAACCGACACAGGTGGTCAGGTAGAGAATACCAAGGCGCTTGAGAGAACTCGGGTGAAGGAACTAGGCAAAATGGTGCCGTAACTTCGGGAGAAGGCACGCTGATATGTAGGTGAAGTGATTTACTCATGGAGCTGAAATCAGTCGAAGATACCAGCTGGCTGCAACTGTTTATTAAAAACACAGCACTGTGCAAACACGAAAGTGGACGTATACGGTGTGACGCCTGCCCGGTGCCGGAAGGTTAATTGATGGGGTTAGCGGCAACGCGAAGCTCTTGATCGAAGCCCCGGTAAACGGCGGCCGTAACTATAACGGTCCTAAGGTAGCGAAATTCCTTGTCGGGTAAGTTCCGACCTGCACGAATGGCGTAATGATGGCCAGGCTGTCTCCACCCGAGACTCAGTGAAATTGAACTCGCTGTGAAGATGCAGTGTACCCGCGGCAAGACGGAAAGACCCCGTGAACCTTTACTATAGCTTGACACTGAACATTGAGCCTTGATGTGTAGGATAGGTGGGAGGCTTTGAAGTGTGGACGCCAGTCTGCATGGAGCCAACCTTGAAATACCACCCTTTAATGTTTGATGTTCTAACGTAGACCCGTGATCCGGGTTGCGGACAGTGTCTGGTGGGTAGTTTGACTGGGGCGGTCTCCTCCCAAAGAGTAACGGAGGAGCACGAAGGTTAGCTAATCCTGGTCGGACATCAGGAGGTTAGTGCAATGGCATAAGCTAGCTTGACTGCGAGCGTGACGGCGCGAGCAGGTGCGAAAGCAGGTCATAGTGATCCGGTGGTTCTGAATGGAAGGGCCATCGCTCAACGGATAAAAGGTACTCCGGGGATAACAGGCTGATACCGCCCAAGAGTTCATATCGACGGCGGTGTTTGGCACCTCGATGTCGGCTCATCACATCCTGGGGCTGAAGTAGGTCCCAAGGGTATGGCTGTTCGCCATTTAAAGTGGTACGCGAGCTGGGTTTAGAACGTCGTGAGACAGTTCGGTCCCTATCTGCCGTGGGCGCTGGAGAATTGAGGGGGGCTGCTCCTAGTACGAGAGGACCGGAGTGGACGCATCACTGGTGTTCGGGTTGTCATGCCAATGGCATTGCCCGGTAGCTACATGCGGAAGAGATAAGTGCTGAAAGCATCTAAGCACGAAACTTGCCCCGAGATGAGTTCTCCCTGACTCTTTAAGAGTCCTGAAGGAACGTTGAAGACGACGACGTTGATAGGCTGGGTGTGTAAGTGCAGCGATGCATTGAGCTAACCAGTACTAATGAACCGTGAGGCTTAACCTTACAACGCCGAAGATGTTTTGGCGAAGAGACATCGATAAGTAAGCTTGATGACAGATTAAATTGACCGGCGATAAGCGGGTTAATACAACAGAATTTGCCTGGCGGCACTAGCGCGGTGGTCCCACCTGACCCCATGCCGAACTCAGAAGTGAAACGCCGTAGCGCCGATGGTAGTGTGGGGTCTCCCCATGCGAGAGTAGGGAACTGCCAGGCATCAAATTTAGCGTGCTGATATGGCTCAGTTGGTAGAGCGCACCCTTGGTAAGGGTGAGGTCCCCAGTTCGACTCTGGGTATCAGCACCACTTTTTCGGTTAAAGTTCGGCAGATTAGAAAAGAATTTGTCTGGCGGCAGTAGCGCGGTGGTCCCACCTGACCCCATGCCGAACTCAGAAGTGAAACGCCGTAGCGCCGATGGTAGTGTGGGGTCTCCCCATGCGAGAGTAGGGAACTGCCAGACATCAAATAAGCAGAAGGCCATCCGAAAGGATGGCCTTTTTGCGTTGGAGCGAAAAACAACGCCGGATGGCGGCTTCGCCTTATCCGGCCTACAGGTATGGTGCACATTGTAGGCCCGGTAAGCGCAAGCGCCACCGGGCAACACTGCCAGGCATCAAATAAGGATGGCCTTTTTGCGTTGGAGCGAAAAAAAACGGGATAGCAATTAATGGATTACCTGCGATAAAAATGCGCGTGTACGCTCGGATTTCGGATGTGCAAAAAACTCATCCGGCGCTGCCTGCTCAACAATCTCTCCGCGATCCATAAATATCACCCGATCAGCGACGGTACGTGCGAAACCCATCTCATGCGTGACACACAGCATCGTCATACCCGACTGCGCCAGTCCAATCATCGTATCCAGCACCTCTTTAACCATCTCCGGATCGAGCGCCGATGTCGGTTCATCAAACAGCATAATCTTGGGCTTCATGCACAGAGAACGGGCAATCGCGACGCGCTGCTGCTGCCCGCCGGATATCTGCCCGGGGAACTTATGCGCGTGCTCGGCAATTCTCACCCGTTCCAGATAATGCATTGCCAGCGCTTCAGCCTCTTTCTTTGGCATTTTATGCACCCAAATGGGTGCCAGCGTACAGTTTTGCAGAACGGTCAGATGCGGGAATAAGTTAAAGTGCTGGAACACCATGCCTACTTCCTGACGTACTTTCTCGATATTGCGCAGATCGTCGTTTAGCTCGATCCCATCGACAATAATTCGCCCCTGCTGATGCTCCTCCAGGTGGTTGATGCAGCGAATGGTCGTTGATTTCCCGGAGCCCGAAGGCCCGCATAATACAATGCGTTCACCCGGCCTCACTTTCAGATTAATGTCTTTTAAAACATGAAATTGCCCGTACCATTTATTCACATTTTCCAGCGTAATCATCGCGTCGGCGGGTTGCATCAAAATTTGGCTCATAAATTCCTCAGTGCGGTGTACGCCCGGTGTGGAAGCGCTTTTCCAGGTACTGGCTATAGCGCGACATGCTAAAACAGAAGATCCAGTAGATCAGTGCAGCGAAGACATATCCTTCGGTCGACATTCCCAGCCAGGCGGGATCGACGGTCGCTTGCTGTACGCTGCTGAAGAGATCAAACAGACCGATGATGATCACCAGGCTGGTATCCTTAAACAACGCAATGATGGTGTTCACCAGGCCCGGAATCACCAGTTTCAGCGCCTGTGGAAGAATGACCAGTCCCTGCATCCTCCAGTAGCCCAGCGCCAGCGACTCCGCCGCTTCATATTGCCCCTTTGGCAGCGCCTGAAGCCCGCCGCGTACCACTTCCGCAACGTAGGCTGACTGGAACAGGATCACACCGACCAATGCGCGAATCAGCTTATCGATACTGGTGCCTTCCGCCATAAAGAGCGGCAGCATGACCGAAGACATAAACAGAACCGTAATAAGCGGCACTCCGCGCCAGAACTCGATAAAAATTACCGACAGAATACGCACCACCGGCATCGTCGAGCGTCGGCCTAACGCAAGGAGGATCCCGAGCGGCAGTGCCCCCGCGATGCCAACAGAGGCGATAATCAGCGTCAGCGTCAACCCGCCCCACTGGCGCGTCTCGACGCGATCCAGGCCGAAAATTCCGCCGTACAGTAGTCCCCAAACAACCAGCGGGTAGATAACCGCCCAGCCAGCAATGTAGCGCCCGCGCTGTGGCAGATTGCGCCAGAACATCAGCGCAATGGAGAACAGGCCAATCAGCAGCGCCAGATTAATTCGCCAGCGCTGATCGTGCGGATAGAGGCCATACATAAACTGGCCAAAACGTTGGTGGATAAAGACCCAGCACGCCCCGGCTTTCGTACAATCGGCGCGTGTCGTGCCAACCCAGTTGGCCTGCAAAAATGCCCAGTTCAGCAGCGGCGGAATTAACTGCCACATCAGCCACAGACAGAACAGCGTAAGCAGGCTATTCAGCCAGCTGGAGAACAGGTTTTTGCGCATCCAGACCAGCGGTCGCCAGGATGAAGCTGGCGTGGGCGGGACCGGATGCGATAACAGTGCTTTTGTCATCATGGCTCCTTAACGCTCGACCAGGGCGATGCGGCGGTTATAGAGGTTCATCAGCAGGGAGATCGTCAGGCTGATAATCAGGTAAACCGACATAGTAATGGCGATGGTTTCAATCGCTTGTCCGGTCTGGTTGAGTACCGTTCCGGCAAACAGAGACACCATATCGGGATAACCAATCGCTGCCGCTAAAGAGGAGTTCTTAACAATATTCAGATACTGGCTGGTGAGCGGCGGAATGATGACTCGCAGCGCCTGCGGGATGATCACCTGGCGTAGCGTGACCGGATTAGGCAGCCCCAGTGAACGCGCCGCTTCGTGCTGACCATAAGGCACCGCCTGAATACCCGCACGAATAATTTCCGCGATAAACGCCGACGTATACACAGAGAGCGCCAGGGTGAGCGCTGCCAGCTCGGGGATAAGCGCCATGCCACCGCGGAAGTTAAACCCACGCAGTTCCGGCACATCCCAGTGCAATGCCGCGCCAAACAGCGCGTGAGCCAGAAGCGGTAAGCCAATAATGAGCGCCAGCGAAGCAGGCCAGGTACGGCGGAGTTGCCCCGTTTTGATCTGACGTAATGTGTTATAGCGATACAGCCCGATGGAGACGGCGATAGCGACAATAATGGCCGCCAGAAACGCCAGCAGCCCTTCCCCTAACTGCGGTGCAGGAATATACAGCCCACGATTGCTGAGAAACAGCAGGTCAAAGGCGTTAACCGCCTGACGCGGCCCCGGCAGATTACGCAGTACGGCAAAGTACCAGAAGAAGATTTGCAGCAGTGGGGGAATATTGCGGAACGTCTCGATGTAAATCGTAGAGAGTTTGCGCAGCAACCAGTTATCCGACAAACGCGCCAGCCCGAGGAAAAAACCGAGTATCGAGGCGAAAACAATACAGAGGGCGGAAACCAGCAGTGTGTTCAGTAGCCCGACCAGAAACACCCGGCCATAGGTATCACCCTGCTGATAATCAATGAGATGTTGGACGATACCAAACCCGGCGCTGCGATCGAGAAAAGCGAAGCCTGAGGTGATACCGCGGTTATTCAGGTTGGTAATCGTGTTGTGTATCAAATAGATGGCAATAGCGACAAGCGTCACTACGGCGATAATTTGAAACAGCCAGGCACGAACCGTGGGATTAGAAAAGGAGAGAGCTCCCTTTACGGTTGGGTGACGATGGCGCATAAAAAACCTCAGAACCAGAACGAAAATGTGGGCGCCGCAGCGCAGCGCCCGTTACTGCCGTGCTTAGCGTACTGGCGGAGCGTACTGAATCCCGCCATTGTTCCAGAGGTTGTTTTGCCCGCGTTTGATCTTCAGCGGGCTTTCCGATCCGACATTGCGCTCGAAGATCTCACCGTAGTTGCCGACCTGTTTCACAATGTTGTAAGCCCACTTATTATCGAGCTTAAGATCTTTACCGTAATCACCCTCTTTGCCTAACAGGTGCGCCATATCCGGCGTGGCAGGGCTGGCCGCTTTCTCGTCGACGTTCTTCGAGTTGATACCCATCTCTTCGGCGTTCAGCATGGCGAAAAGCGTCCAGCGAACGACGGAGAACCATTCGTCATCGCCACGGCGCACTACTGGCCCGAGCGGCTCTTTTGAAATAACTTCAGGCAGTACAATCCACTCTGCCGGGTTACCCAGCTTGATGCGTAGCGCATAAAGTTGCGACTGGTCAGAGGCCAGCGTATCGCAGCGGCCTGACTCCAGGGCTTTTGCCGATTCATCAGAGCGGTCGAAGGTCACCGGTGTGTACTTCATGTTGTTGGCTTTGAAGTAGTCCGCCACGTTCAGTTCGGTATCGGTGCCTGCCTGAATACAAACCGTCGCGCCATCCAGCTCTTTCGCGCTTTTCAGGTCGGCTTTGTTATGGGTCAGGAAGCCAATGCCGTCGTAATAGGTTACGCCGGTGAACGACATCCCCATGCCAGCATCGCGCGAGGAGGTCCAGGTGGTATTACGTGAGAGCAGGTCCACTTCACCCGATTGCAGCGCAGTGAAGCGTTCTTTGGCGGTGAGCGGGGTATATTTTACTTTGCTGGCATCACCAAAGACGGCTGCGGCGACCCCGCGACAGACATCTACGTCGATCCCGCTAAATTTGCCATCGGCATCGGCGTAAGAGAAGCCGGGAAGGCCGTCACTGATCCCACACTGGACGAACCCCTTTTTCTTAACTGCATCAAATGTGGTACCTGCATGTGCCTGATTCACAACCGCAAACAGCGCGCCGGCAGCGGCGAGGCTGGCTATCATTATCTTTTTCATAATGCATCCTGTGTGGCAGAAAATTATCTTTATAATTGACGTCTGGGAAACGCCTGAACCTGTCTGTCGTGATGGCTCTACTTTTTACTAAGCAAAGGTAGTGCCAGGTTTGCGCGAAGTAGTTACAGCGCAATATGTCTGAGTGTAGACAGGAAAAAATAAAATCAGCGCCCCGAAATAGTGCGAAATTACAACGTAAGCCACATTTTGGCGCAAAATATTTTCTTTTTAACGGCAACAGTTCGCTAACAGTTTTGGCCGTGAATATAAGCAAACTGTAGGATGAATAGAATATGTGAAAAGCAACACGAATAATTGCAATGCGGCAATATTTAAGACAGCAGGATGTGATTAACTTCTATATGTATTTATTTATATAACGGCGGGAGCATAAAAAATTGCACCACAGAAAGGCAAACGCGCGGCCAGGGCCGCGCGCGGAAAGCATTATTTGGACAGGGCGATGATCCCCATCGTCAGGCCCGCCACGGCGGCAGTCCCTACGGCGACAGCGCCGGCAGTCTCCCAGTTATCCTGAGTGGTGCCTTTCATGCAGGTATTGGTATGAACCAAACGTCCCTGGTCATCATAGACCGGTACGCAGGGAGAATCGTGAGCACAACCTGCCAGCAACGCGGTAAGCAGTGCGACAGAAATTAATCTTTTCATGGTGTTACCTCAATAATCACGCCTTCGTTTAATAAGTTGAATCCCTTATTAACGAACTCGCGGCTATTTTATCACTGGCGATAAAAAGACCATCATGCGGAATAATGTCAATTCATGTGAATTGTAAACATAATGAAGAGAGAAGAATTTTATAGATTGTTTTTAAGAAAGAACGAATCACTATCTTATTAATTATTATAGTCTTCGGATTGCATAAAAAAAGGCGTCCGAAGACGCCTTTATGTTTCAGCCTTACTCGCCTTTACCTTTGAAGCGACGCCGGATCACGACAAAGAAGACAGGCACGAAGAAGATGGCTAACAATGTCGCGGAAACCATCCCGCCCATCACGCCAATACCCACCGCATTCTGTGCGCCGCTCCCGGCGCCGTTGCTGATTGCCAGTGGCAATACGCCGAGGATAAATGCGAGCGATGTCATCAGGATCGGGCGCAGACGCATCCGCACCGACATCAACGTTGCTTCGATGATGACTTTGCCCTCTTTCTCCATCAGATCTTTGGCAAACTCCACGATCAGAATGGCGTTCTTGGCCGAGAGACCAATGGTGGTGAGCAGGCCAACCATAAAGTAGACGTCATTTTTCTGGCCAAAGAGCGTAGCAGCCAACAATACGCCGACGATCCCCAACGGTACAACCAGCATCACGGAGAACGGGATCGACCAGCTCTCGTAGAGCGCGGCCAGGCAGAGGAAGACGATGACGAAAGAGATGCCTATCAGGGCAGGTGCCTGGTTACCTGACAGCCGTTCCTGGTAGGACATTCCCGTCCAGTCGTAACCAATGCCCACTGGCAGCGTCGAAGCCAAATGCTCCATCAGCGCCATCGCTTCACCGGTACTTTTACCCGGAGCGGATTCGCCCTGGATTTCCATCGACGGCAGCCCGTTATAACGCTCCAGACGTGGAGAACCGTGAGTCCAGTGCGCTGAGCTAAAGGTGGAGAAGGGCACCATTTCGCCATTGGCGCTACGTACGTACAGATTATTGATATCTTCCGGCAACATGCGGTACTTTGCATCAGCCTGCACGTAAACCTTCTTCACGCGACCACGGTCAATAAAATCGTTAACGTAAGCGCCACCCAGTGAGGCCGAAATGGTCTCGTTGATGTCCGAAAGCGATACGCCCAGCGCCTGCGCCTTTTCCTGGTCTACATCGAGCTTAAACTGCACCGTATCTTCCAGCCCGTTGGGTCGCACACCTTCCAGAACATCAGGGTGCTGCATGGCTTTGCCCAGCAGTTCGTTACGCGCGGCGGTTAACGCCTGATGACCCAACCCGCCCTGGTCTATTAACTCGAAGTCGAAACCGGTCGCTGTACCCAGCTCAAGGATAGGGGGCATGTTAAAGCCGCGCACAAAGCCATCCGTAATCTGAGCAAATGCAGCATTGGCACGGGTTAAAATGGCCGTAACTTTCGATTCTTTCCCTTCACGCTGATCCCAGGGTTTCAGGCTGACAAACGCCATCCCGGCGTTCTGCGCCTGGCCGCTGAAGCTGAATCCGTTCACGGTAAAGACGCTTTCGACATCGGCTTTTTCGTTGTTCAGGTAGTAATGCGTCACCTGGTCGAGCACCTTCTGCGTGCGTTCCTGCGTCGCCCCTGCGGGAAGCTGAACGATGGTCATGAACACGCCCTGATCTTCGTCCGGGAGGAACGAGGAGGGAAGACGCAACGCCAGCATCACCATCCCGGCCACAATCAGCACAAAAATCAGCAGATAGCGCCCGGTTGAACCCAGAATCCGGCTCACACTGTCGGTGTAATGCCCTACGCTCCGTTCGAACAGATTGTTAAACCAGCCAAAGAAACCGCCTTTATGACCATGCTGTTCTGGCGACATCGGTTTCAAAATGGTGGCGCACAGCGCTGGGGTAAGGATTAACGCGACCAGCACCGACAGCGCCATCGCCGACACAATGGTGATGGAGAACTGGCGATAAATAGCCCCGGTCGACCCGCCAAAGAAAGCCATTGGGATAAACACGGCTGACAGCACCATGGCAATACCGACCAGCGCGCCCTGAATCTGCGACATCGATTTTTCCGTCGCTTCCTTCGGTGGCAGGTGCTCCTCCGCCATTACACGCTCGACGTTTTCCACTACCACGATGGCATCATCGACAAGCAGGCCGATGGCGAGCACCATCCCGAACATCGTCAGGGTGTTAATGGAGTAGCCGAAGGCCGACAGAATGGCGAACGTCCCCAGCAGCACGACCGGCACGGCGATCGTCGGGATAAGCGTCGCACGGATATTCTGTAAAAACAGATACATCACGAGAAACACCAGCACGATCGCCTCAAAGAGCGTTTTCACCACCTCGTTAATGGATATTTTCACAAACGGCGTCGTGTCGTACGGGTAAACCACTTTCATCCCTTGCGGGAAGAAAGGCTGTAGCTCCGCCAGCTTCGCTTTGATGGCTTTCGCTGTGTCCAGTGCGTTGGCGCCCGTCGCCAGCTTGATGCCGAGACCTGATGCCGGGTTGCCGTTAATTCTGGCCACCACGTTATAGTTTTCACCGCCAAGTTCAATGCGCGCGACATCCTTCAGGCGTACCACGGAGCCGTCCGTGTTTACGCGCAGCGTAACGTTCCCGAACTCTACCGGATCTTTCAAGCGCGTTTGCGCAATAATAGAGGCGTTAAGTTGCTGCCCCGGTATCGCAGGCGTGCCGCCGAGCTGTCCGGCGGCAATCTGGTCATTCTGCACTTTCAGCTGGTTAATGACATCGACCGGCGTAAGGCGATATTTATTCAGCAGGTTAGCGTCCAGCCAGATGCGCATGGCGTACTGTGCGCCGAACAGCTGTACATCGCCCACGCCGTTGAGGCGGCTGATGGAGTCTTTAACGTTAGAGGCCACGTAGTCAGAAATATCATCCTGCGTAGTGGCCGGGTTATCGGAGACAAAACCGGCCACCATGAGGAAGCTACTACTCGACTTCTCAACGCTGATCCCCTGTTGCTGTACTTCCTGCGGCAGCAGCGGCGTGGCGAGCTGGAGCTTGTTCTGCACCTGCACCTGCGCGATATCCGGATCGGTCCCCGACTGGAAGGTCAGGGTGATTGTCACGCTCCCCGCAGAATCGCTGGTGGAAGACATATACATCAGGTTATCGATGCCGTTCATGTTCTGCTCGATAACCTGTGTCACTGTATCCTGCACCGTTTGCGCATCGGCCCCCGGGTAGTTAGCGGAAATAGAAACCGCTGGTGGCGCGATGGTGGGATACTGCGCCACCGGCAGTTGCATAATCGCCAGCACGCCAGCCATCATCAGAATGATAGCCAGCACCCAGGCGAAAATAGGACGCTTAATAAAAAAGTTAGCCATTTCGTCGTCTTACCTTACTGCGCTGATGGTGGAGTCGATTCATCGCTAACGGTGGTCACCTTCGCGCCGGGATGCACTTTCTGCAAACCGCTAACGATGACCTTTTCACCCGCTTTTAGCCCGTCGCTAATCAACCACTGGTCGCCAATAGCCTGCGCAGCGACAACGTTGCGCGTCTCAACGGTGTTGTCGTTATTCACCACCATCACGGTGGCATCGCCGCGCGGCGTACGCGTTACGCCCTGTTGCGGAACCAGCATGGCATTTGGCTGTGTGCCTTCATCAACGCGTGCACGTACAAACATCCCCGGCAGCAGCGTGTGCTGTGGGTTCGGGAAGACGGCGCGAAGAGTAATAGAACCAGTGCTTTCATCGACGGTGACATCGGAGAACTGCAGCGTGCCTTTCAGCGGATAAGGCTGGCCATTCTCCATCAGCAGTTCCACATTGCTGGCGGTATTCTCTTTTTGCAGATTACCCTGCTCGACGGACTGTTTCAGGCGCATAAAGTCGCTGCTGGACTGTGTTACGTCGACATAGATAGGGTCTAACTGTTGTACGGTTGCCAGCTCGGTGGTTTGCCCGTTCGTCACCAGCGCGCCTTCCGTCACATTGGATTTGCCAATACGTCCACCGATCGGCGAAGTCACTTTGGTATAAGCCAGATTGATGCGCGCGCTCTCCACCGATGCTTTGGCGGCAACGACCACCGCATCCGCCTGACGCGCGTCGGCAATGGCCTGATCGTACTCTTGCTGGCTGATGTATTTGGTTCCCACCAGCGGCATATAACGTTTCACCGTCAGGTGGGCAATCTGCGCGGCGGCTTCACTTTTCCCCAGTTCGGCCTTCGCGCTGTCGTAATCAGCCTGATAGGTTGCCGGGTCAATTTGATACAGCGATTGCCCCGCTTCGACGTCGCTGCCTTCCGTGAAGTGGCGTTGCAGGATGATGCCGCTGACCTGCGGACGGACCTGGGCGACGCGGAATGCGGATGTGCGACCTGGTAGTTCTGTCGTTACGGCGAGCGGTGCCGTTTTGACGATATGAACGGTAACCTGCGGCTCAGGGATATGGCCCTGCTGCGTGTTTTGTTCATCACAAGCAGAAAGTAAAGTGGCCGACATGATGAAGATGGGCAGGAGTGAAAACCTGGCGTGTTTCGTCATTGCTGTTCCTTAAAAACCGACGCTCGCTATTTACCGTCAAAAGGAAATAGAGACGAGATGTTGAAGAAATAAACAGTGCGCTATCCTACAAATAATGGAGTGGTGATGTAAATCTTAGTTATTTATTCATGGGGTGAAAGGCACGCAAACATAAAAATAAACGGCGTAATACGGGCGCAATATATTCATGGGGTGAATTGATTAATGTGATTTATTATTTGCGCTTATAGTTGTAAAGTTGTTTTTCCCGAGGTGAATTAAAAATAAAATAATGTCATCATTATATCTTCTCTGACGTATTATATGAAGGGTGGCGCGATGGCGCGAAAAACCAAAGAAGAAGCGCTTAAAACGCGGCAGCAGCTGATTGAAATGGCCATCATCCTGTTTGCGGAGTATGGGTTTTCTAACACGACGCTCAACGACATTGCCGATGCGGCCCAGGTCACGCGCGGCGCCATCTACTGGCACTTCGAAAACAAAGTGCAGCTCTTTAATGAGATTTGGCAGCAGCAACCTGCGCTAGGCGATCTTATCGATAGCCAACTCTCAGGGCATTGGGATGAAAATCCCCTGATGCAGATGCGAGAAAAACTCATTGTTGGTTTGCAATATATCGCCAGCAATCCGCGTCAGCGCGCGTTAATGCAAATTTTGTATCATAAATGCGAATTTTATGAAGATATGTTATCGGAGACATATATTCGCGAGAAGATTGGTTTTAATCATAATCATATGCGGGAATTATTGGTGCGTGCCATTGCCTGTGGACAAGCATCGCACACATTAGATCTGGATGTGATATTAGTTATTCTTCATGGCTGCTTTAGCGGTATTATCAAAAACTGGCTGATGAAAATGTCATCCTATGATTTATTTCAGCAGGCCCCCCTGCTGGTGGATAATACTCTTCGACTTATCGCCAGTAATTATAATTCTAGTGAATGGCTTATCGTTGCAGACAAGGCAGGGTAATGGTGAAATCCCAATACCCTCTGATTTTTTTTCGCTTCACGTCACTCAGACAGTTCGCTGCAGTTCACCAGCTTTAACGGATTGACCGAGTTCATGTTTCTGCACTTGTCCGTTTCCGTTGCCAGCAGCTCTATCCACTGCATCACCACCGCATCGAAGAAGAACATAAACAGCGCGAAAACGACAAGCCAACCGTATTTGCGAATCATGAGCCAACCCTGGTATTGGTAACGTGAATGGCAGCAATATACACGAAAATGAAGGGCAGGAAAGCGGGGGAAGAGTGGTTTTACAGACAATAAAAAAGGCGCGTCCCCATGCCGAGTAGCGCCTTTTTATCCGTCATGAACGAAACTTAGTTCATGCCGTATTTTTTCAGTTTTTTACGCAGCGTACCGCGGTTGATCCCCATCATGAGAGCAGCACGGGTTTGGTTACCGCGGGTGTATTGCATCACCATGTCCAACAGGGGCTGTTCTACTTCAGCCAGTACCAGCTCATACAGATCATTAACATCCTGACCATTCAGTTGAGCAAAATAGTTCTTCAGTGCCTGTTTAACCGAGTCACGCAGGGGCTTTTGAGTTACCTGATCCTGAGAGTTAACGGTTGAAACGGTCAGTACGTCAGAATTTACGCGTTGTTCGAACATAGTTCTGTCAGCTCTTTATTTCTATTACGCAAAATTTTCGAAGTATGCCTCCAACGCCTCCAGCTGTTCGCTGGCATCCTCAATGGCGTTGAATGTGCGCCGAAACTGGTCATCTGGAGCGTGCTCCTGGAGATACCAGGAGACGTGTTTGCGTGCAATTCGGTACCCTTTTGCCTGACCATAAAAGTCGTGCAACTCCCGAACATGCGCACAAAGTAAGCGCTTAATCTCTGCCAGAGGCAGAGGGGGCAGCAGCTCCCCAGTGTCCAGATAATGCTGGATTTCCCGAAAGATCCAGGGTCTTCCCTGAGCTGCGCGGCCTATCATCAGGGCATCAGCCCCCGTATAGTCCAGTACAGCTCTGGCTTTAAGCGGGTCAGTAATGTCGCCATTCGCGATAACCGGAATGGAAACTTTCTGCTTAACTGCCCGAATACTGTCGTACTCAGCTTCACCATTAAACAAA
The DNA here is from genome assembly GCF_021172065.1 of Pseudocitrobacter corydidari. NCBI lineage: Bacteria > Pseudomonadati > Pseudomonadota > Gammaproteobacteria > Enterobacterales > Enterobacteriaceae > Pseudocitrobacter > Pseudocitrobacter corydidari. The sequence goes on from NZ_CP087880.1 coordinate 4,342,591, forward strand.
CAGGCGCGTGTGCGTCCGTGAATCGTCAGGGCCTGAATGCCACAATCTTCAGCCAGTTGGGCAATTTCTTCACAGTTACGGTGCTCAGGAGCCCAGCCAGTGCGAATTTTGAGTGTTACGGGAACGTCCACTGCCTTCACGACCGCGGTCAGGATAGACTGCACCTGGTCCGGATACTGCAGTAGGGCTGAGCCCGCGAGCTTGCGATTCACTTTCTTTGCTGGACAGCCCATATTGATATCAATAATTTGGGCGCCGCTTTCCACATTAATGCGTGCGGCCCATGCCATCTCTTCAGGATCGCTACCGGCGATTTGCACGGTTCGGATACCTGGTTCATCAACGTGCACCATCCGTAAGCGAGACTTATCACTCTCCCAAACCTGCGGGTTAGAGGACATCATCTCGGAAACGGTTAAACCTGCTCCCATCTCATAGCACAGCGTCCGGAATGGTCTGTCAGTGATGCCAGCCATTGGCGCTGCGATCAGGCGATTTCTGAGCTGATAGTGTCCGATGCGCATGAGTTAAGAAATGACCATACTGTGACTGCAAGGCGGCGTATATTACGCATTTTTTGGACGAGATGAAAGGCCAAACTTTGAGCAATCAGATGTTGTAGATCAATGAATCGCAGCTCAAAGGATAGTCAAAAAATAAATATCTTTAATAATCATGAAATTAATTCGAGATGGATATTTTGTGCTCAACCATAAAAAGGTAAAACTTCTCGTTTTTTCTTACTTCTCATGGGGCAAGCACGGCACAAAACGCTGTATTTATGAGCAAAAAGAGGGGGGTATAGTGCGATCTGGATCGCATTTATCGCCATTGTCAGCAGGAATGAGGGAGTAAGGCGGCCCGGACAGGCCGCCTGAAGGCTTACTTCTTACGGCCGGTGATGCGACACCATTCTTCTTTCTCGACCACTGCGTCGAGGTTGAAAAGGTCAGCGTAAGCTTCACATACGCTTTCCGCCTGGCTTGCCAGAATACCGGAAAGGCCCAACAGACCGCCTGTAACCGGCAGCACGCTGATTAACGGGGCCAGCTCGCGTAATGGGCCTGCGAGGATGTTAGCGACCACCACATCCGCTTTCATGGCGTCTGGCTGGTCCTGCGGCAGATAAAGTTCCAGACGCTCAGAGACGCCGTTACGTTCGGCGTTATCGCGGCTGGCCTGAATTGCCTGTGGGTCGATATCAATACCGATGGCTTTTGCCGCGCCGAGCTTCAGCGCAGCGATGGCCAGAATGCCTGAGCCACAGCCGAAATCGATAACGGTTTTGCCCGCCAGATCGAGCCCGTCGAGCCACTGCAAGCACAGGGAGGTTGTCGGGTGTGTCCCGGTACCAAACGCCAGGCCAGGGTCGAGCATCACGTTAACGGCGTTTGCATCCGGCACATCGCGCCAGCTCGGGCAAATCCACAGGCGCTCGCCGAAACGCATCGGGTGGAAGTTATCCATCCACTCGCGTTCCCAGTCTTTGTCTTCCAGTTGCTCGATTTTATGAGCAAAACCGGCGCCCAGTAGCGGATGCAGTTCCAGGGCGGCAACCACCTCTTTCATGTCGGTTTCTGCGTCGAACAGGCCGATAACGTCCGTATCGCCCCACAGGCGGGTTTCACCCGGCAGCGGCTCAAACACCGGCGTATCGTGTGTATCCTGGAAGGTGATGGAGACGGCGCCCGTTTCCATCAGCGCATCGCTTAAGTCCTCAGCGTTCGCGCCGCTGGTGTTCAGTTTCAGTTGGATCCATGGCATGGCAAAAACTCTTTATTTATCAGTAGACAGTACGACAGTTTGTGGTGCGGATGAACCGAAACGGTTCCCGACCAGAAACGCCAGCAAACTCAGCAGTAACGAAGGCACAATTGGATGGAAGCCCAGGTACTGAATATTAAACGTCGCGAGCACGGCATACAGCACGCCGCCCACGATCATCGCGCTCAGCGCCCCGGCAGCGTTAGCACGTTCCCAGTAAAGCCCCAGCACCAGCGGCCACAGGAACACGGCTTCCAGGCCGCCAAAGGCCAGCAGATTCAGCCAGATGATCATCTCTGGTGGACGCCATGCAGCCAGCAGCAGCAGCGCGCCCAGAATCAGGGTAATCGCTGCCGACATCCGCTTCAGGCGTCGCTCGTTCTGCAACTGCTCCGGGCGCAGGTTCAGGTAGAGATCTTTAATGATCGTAGCGGAACTTTGCAGTAACTGTGCATTGATCGTCGACATAATGGCGGCCATCGGGGCGGCAAGGAAGATCCCGGCGGCGAACGGCGGCAACACTTTAACCATCAGTGTGGGGATAACCAGATCCGGCACGGTTAAGTCCGGGATCACCGCCCGCCCCAGCGCGCCCGCCAGGTGCATACCGAACATCAGGATGGCAACAACGATGGTGCCGATGATAATCCCGCGGTGCACGGCTTTACTGTCTTTGTAGGAAATGCAGCGCACCGCTGTGTGCGGCAGGCCAATCACCCCGAAGCACACCAGCACCCAGAATGAGGTCATAAAGGTGGGCGACAGGATATCTTCCGCGCCTTCCGGGCTGACCAGTTTCGGGTCGATGGTTTGCAGCGTTTCAACCGCATGGGTCAGGCCGCCTGCGGCGTGAACGATACCGACCAGCAGCACGATGGTGCCAACCAGCATCACCAGCCCTTGCATCGTGTCGTTGAGTACGCTGGCGCGGAAGCCGCCAAACGCGGTGTAGAGCGCAATACTGATGCCGAAAATCAGCAGGCCGGTTTCGTAAGGGATCCCCGCTGCCGTTTCCAGAAGGCGCGCGCCGCCGATAAACTGCACGGTCATTGCGCCGACAAATGCGATAAGCAGACTCAGGCTTGCCAGCCACACCAGCAGGCGGCTCTGATAACGCGCAAACAGCATATCGTTTAGCGTGACGGCATTATAGCGTCGCGCCAGAATGGCGAATTTCTTGCCCAGAATCCCCAGCGATAGCCAGACGGCAGGCAACTGAATCATCGCCAGCAGTACCCAGCCGAGGCCATATTTATATGCCGCGCCCGGCCCGCCAATAAACGAGCTGGCGCTGATATAGGTGGCCGTGAGCGTCATCGCCAGCACAATTCCGCCCATCGAGCGGCTGCCGAGGAAGTACTCGTTGAGGAATGTCCCCGTGGTCCGTTTGCGCATTGCGTAAACCGACAGGCCAAACACCACCACCAGGTAGGCGATAAGCGGAAGAATCACTTCAAGCTGCATCGTCATCCTCCAGCGGAATATCGCGGTAAATCAGTTTCACCATTGCCCAGCACAGCACAATAAAAATCAGCGGGACCAGTAGGCATGCCATCTCAAACCAGTGCGGCAGGCCGGTAATGCCGATCGCCGAATCAGGTAAGTAAGCAGCCACTAACCACGCAGCAAGATAAAGAAGGGTCAGCCACAGCGCCCAGCGCGCCTCTTTGTGGGCCTGAACAAAACGTTTATTCATAGTTTTCCTGAGTCAGGAGAAGCATATTCTTGCAGTGATTGTACGGATAGAGAGGACATAACCCAAAAATTTTTGCCAAATGCTCACAAAGTGAAGTCTAAAGGCAGATAAGCAGGTGTACCGCCACATCGGTATCGGACTGTAGATGGTGAATTCTACTCTTTGTGGCGCTGATGCTTGTGCGGCCGTTTGTAAAATTCAGCGAAATAAAAGTATTTTCATTTTTGATAGATTCTCTTGATTAAGAGAATTACTGCCGTTAATAAATCAAGTGTAATCGCTATCATTATTTTTGTGAATGTATCGTTTTTATGATTTTGATAAATCATAGAAAATCCAGATGGGCATTTTTTTGATGGTGTAATATTAATTATGGTGATGTTTTTAATGATTTTTATTCGGCGTGGTGTTGTGTTTTGTTAGGTTTGTTTAAAATTCTAAAAAATAATATTAAAATGTGAATCCCCTTAAATTTTTATAGATGTAATCGCTTACAATGCCGCCGTCATAACAAAGAAGGATGGCATAAAATGGAAGTTGAAAATGGATTGGGTACACTGGATATCACAATTTTTGCAATCTATGTGCTTATTATTATTGGCGTGGGTCTTTGGGTTTCACGCAACAAAGCCGGTCAGCAAAAGAATACAGAAGATTACTTTCTCGCTGGTAAGTCGCTTCCCTGGTGGGCGGTGGGTTCTTCGCTAATTGCGGCGAATATTTCCGCTGAACAATTTATCGGCATGTCGGGCTCCGGCTTTTCAATAGGTCTTGCAATCTCATCCTACGAATGGATGTCCGCTCTGACACTGATTATTGTTGGTAAATATTTTCTGCCGATTTTTATCGAAAAAGGAATTTATACTATTCCTGAATTCGTTGAGAAACGTTTTAACAAAAACCTGAAAACAATCCTCGCGGTATTCTGGATTGCCCTCTATATCTTCGTTAACCTGACTTCCGTACTCTATCTCGGTGGGCTGGCGCTGGAGACAATTCTGGGTATTCCGCTCATGTGGTCTATCATCGGGTTGGCGGCGTTTGCGCTGATTTATTCTATTTATGGCGGGCTGTCTGCCGTCGTCTGGACGGACGTTATTCAGGTCTTTTTCCTGGTATTGGGTGGGCTGGTAACGACCTGGATGGCGGTGCACTTTATCGGCGGCGATGAAGGCTGGTTCAGCGGTTTCAGCAAAATGGCGTCTGCTGCGCCTGAACACTTTGAGATGATCCTGAGCCCGAACAATCCGCAATATGCCAATTTGCCGGGGATTGCCGTACTGATTGGCGGATTGTGGGTGGCTAACCTCTATTACTGGGGCTTCAACCAATACATCATTCAAAGGACGCTGGCGGCGAAGTCAGTGGCCGAAGCGCAGAAAGGGATCGTTTTTGCTGCTTTCCTGAAGCTAATCGTCCCTTTCCTGGTGGTTATTCCGGGTATCGCAGCATGGGTGATTACTTCCTCGCCAGAGATGATGGCGCGGATGGGCGACGTTGCTACACATAACATGCCGACACTGGCGCACGCAGATAAAGCCTACCCGTGGCTGACACAGTTCCTGCCTGCGGGTATTAAAGGCGTCGTTTTTGCTGCATTGACGGCGGCAATCGTATCCTCTTTGGCGTCGATGCTTAACTCTACCGCCACTATCTTCACCATGGATATCTATAAAGAGTACCTGGCACCGAGCGCTAGTGAAAGCAAACTCGTTAACGTCGGGCGTATGACGGCGATTGTTGCGCTTATTATTGCCTCTTTTGTTGCACCAATGCTGGGCAATATCGGGCAGGCCTTCCAGTACATTCAGGAGTATACCGGTCTGGTGAGCCCTGGTATCCTTGGGGTCTTCCTGCTGGGGCTGTTCTGGAAAAAAACCACGAGTAAGGGCGCGATAGTGGGTGTGATTGCGTCTATTCCGTTCGCGCTGTTCCTCAAGTTCATGCCGTTAAGCATGCCGTTTATGGATCAAATGCTCTATACGCTGCTGTTCACTATCGTCGTGATTGCATTGACCAGCTTGAGCACTTCGGTTAGCGATGATGACAGCAAAAGCATTAACGTGGTGGCTTCGACATTTGCTACTGGTCGCAGTTTTAACATAGCGGCCTATGTCATAGTCATTATTCTCGCGGTGCTGTATTCGCTGTTCTGGTAAGAATGAGCTAATAAAAAGGCCGGAACGCAAGTCCCGGCCTTTTTCAATCAATGCAGCTTATTTTTCCTGAAGACCGAGTTTTTTCTCCAGATAGTGGATGTTAGTACCACCATGCTGGAAGTTCTCGTCATTCATGATGCGGATCTGCAAATCAACGTTGGTTTTGATACCGTCGATGATCAGTTCCTGCAATGCGTTTTTCATACGGGAAATCGCGACGTCGCGGGTTTCACCGTAGCAAATCAGTTTGCCGATCATTGAGTCATAGTACGGCGGTACCGTGTAGCCCGCGTAGATATGAGATTCCCAACGAACGCCAAAGCCGCCCGGCGCGTGGAAGCGCGTGATTTTACCCGGGCTCGGCAGGAAGGTGTCCGGGTCTTCGGCGTTGATACGGCATTCCACCGCATGGCCGCGAACCTGCACTTCGTCCTGCTTGATAGAGAGCGGTTGGCCTGCGGCGATGCGCAGCTGCTCTTTGATCAGGTCAACGCCGGTGATCATTTCGGTAACCGGGTGTTCAACCTGAATACGGGTGTTCATTTCAATGAAGTAGAACTCGCCGTTTTCGAACAGGAACTCGAAAGTACCCGCCCCGCGATAGCCGATATCAACACAGGCTTTGGCGCAACGCTCGCCGATGTAGCGACGCAGTTCCGGCGTGATGCCCGGTGCTGGCGCTTCTTCGACAACTTTCTGGTGGCGACGCTGCATGGAGCAGTCACGTTCCGCCAGATAGATAGCGTTACCCTGACCATCAGCCAGTACCTGGATTTCCACGTGGCGTGGGTTTTCCAGATATTTTTCCATGTACACCATGTCGTTGTTGAAAGCCGATTTGGCTTCCGCTTTGGTCATGGAGATGGATTGCGCCAGGTCGGCATCACTACGCACAACGCGCATACCGCGACCGCCGCCGCCGCCAGAGGCTTTGATGATTACCGGGTAGCCGATACGTTTGGCATGCGCGCGGTTAGCGTCCATGTCGTCGCCCAGCGGGCCATCGGAGCCTGGTACGGTCGGGACGCCGGCTTTTTTCATCGCGGTGATCGCAGACACTTTATCGCCCATCAGGCGGATAGTGTCGGCTTTCGGGCCGATGAAGATAAAGCCAGAACGTTCAACCTGCTCAGCAAAGTTGGCGTTCTCAGAGAGGAAGCCATAACCAGGGTGAATCGCTACTGCGCCAGTGATCTCAGCCGCGCTGATGATCGCCGGGATGTTCAGGTAGCTTTTTACGGACGGAGCCGGGCCAATACAGACCGTCTCATCCGCCAGCAATACGTGTTTTAAATCGCGGTCCGCGGTGGAGTGCACAGCGACGGTCTTGATGCCCAGTTCTTTACAGGCACGAAGAATACGCAGTGCGATCTCGCCACGGTTAGCGATGACAATTTTATCCAGCATCTTCGCCTCGTTACTCGATGATGACCAGCGGCTCGTCAAATTCAACCGGTTGCCCGCTTTCGACCAGAACGGCTTTCACTACGCCCGCTTTATCTGCTTCGATCTGGTTCATCATTTTCATCGCTTCTACGATGCACAGGGTGTCGCCCACGTTAACTTTCTGACCCACTTCCACGAAAGCTTTCGCTTCCGGGCCTGGTGTACGGTAGAAAGTACCAACCATCGGGGAACGTACGATGTGACCACTGATTTCAGCTTTAGCCGGAGCGGCTTCTGCTGCTGCCGGAGCGGCAACTGGCGCTGGCTGAGCCTGAGCGACCGGCGCGGCATAAGCTTGCTGCATTACCGGGAAGCTGGCTGGCGCGGTTGCGCGGCTGATGCGTACTGACTCTTCGCCTTCAGAAATTTCCAGTTCAGAAATGCCAGACTCTTCGACCAGCTCGATCAGTTTTTTAATCTTACGAATATCCATGAGTGGGTTCCGTACTCTTTGTTTAGTGTGATTGTGACAGGCGTTTTACCGCCGTCTGTAACGCGTATGAATAACCATCTGCGCCTAACCCGCAAATAACGCCAGCGGAGACATCAGACAGATACGAATGATGGCGAAACGGTTCGCGCGCATGCACATTGCTGAGGTGAATCTCGATAAACGGGATACTTACCGCCAGCAGCGCATCTCGAAGGGCAACGCTTGTGTGCGTAAACGCGGCCGGATTAATCAGGATATAGTCGACAGTGTCTTTAGCCTGATGAATTCGGTCGATGAGTGCGTACTCCGCGTTGGATTGCAGATGATCCAGCTCAACGTTCAGTGCTTCCGCTTCGCGCTGCAAACCGTTAACGATTTGCGCAAGCGTTAGCGTTCCGTACTTCTCGGGTTCACGGGTGCCGAGCATATTCAGGTTCGGGCCGTTTAAAAGCAAAATGCGAAACTTGTCTGCCATTGTGCTGCTATCTCCTGCAATTCTCCGGTAAAAAACAAAATATACCTTCGATGCGCGATTGTCACCTTTTCAGGGGCTTAAAACCCCTGTCAGGAAAACTGAAGTCGCACATTATAACTATTTCGTAGCATTTGGCAGCTAAATACTGGTCTTATCAGGGAAGATTATCAACCGCATTCGTGTAAAGTCAGGACGGAGTTCAGTAATTTGCGGTAAACCGCACATATCTCGCAGCTAGCGCCACCACTGGCGGAACTTCTTATAACGCCATGCTAAAAGTGCGACTGCGCACACGGCATAAAGCAGCGGCTGCGGCGATAAAATTTTTACCGACCACAGATAATGAATCGGTGCGAGGATCGCCACCAGATAGACGAAGTTGTGCAATAACTGCCAGCGTCGGCCCAGTTTTCGCTGCATGTACTGGGTCGATGTCATCGCCAGCGCCAGTAAAATCAGCCAACTGGCAAAGCCGAGCAGCAAATAGGGGCGCATCACCAGTTCCTGGCCCAGTAGCGCCAGGTTGTTGATACCGAGCTCCAGCAGCGCATAGCTACATAAATGCAACGTCGCCCACGCAAAACACCATAACCCCAACAGGCGGCGGGCGCGTATCAATAATGGCTGTTTAGCGTAGCGCGCCAGCGGGGAAACCAACAAGGTCGCCAGCAGTAATTTCAGAGCCATCCTACCGGTGAAGTGCTGGATATCTTTTGCCGGATCGGCGCTGAGTTGCCCGGAATATGCGGCCCAAAAGAGCCAGACTAACGGCAAAAATGCCGCAAGATGCAGGCAAAGTTTCAGCCAGCGAGTGTGGGTAACAGTTAAACGCATTAAAAGTTCTCCCGCAAATCCAGCCCACGATAGAGCGAGGCCACCTGGTCGGCATAGCCATTAAACAGCAGCGTCGGCTGACGTTTTACATCCAGAATGCCGCCGGAACCGATAAAGCGCTCGGAGGCCTGTGACCAGCGCGGGTGGTCGACGTGCGGGTTTACGTTGGCGTAAAACCCGTATTCATCGGCTGCAGCGAGGTTCCATGTGGTTGGCGGGCGTTTGCGGGTGAGCTTAATTGAGACAATCGATTTGATGCCCTTAAAACCATATTTCCACGGCACGGTGAGGCGAATGGGCGCACCGTTTTGCGGCGGCAGCGCTTTACCATACACGCCGACGGTCAGCATAGTGAGCGGGTGCATCGCTTCATCCAGGCGCAGCCCTTCAACGTAGGGATATTTCAGCCCACCGCCGATGAAGCGGTCTTTTTGTCCGGGCATCACATCAGGTGCGTACAGAGTCTGGAAGGCCACATATTTTGCATTGCTGGTGGGCTCAACCAGCGATAACAGTTTATGTAAAGGAAAGCCTACCCACGGCACGACCATCGACCAGGCCTCCACGCAACGCATCCGGTAAATGCGCTCTTCCAGTGGAAAGCGGCGGGTAAGGTCATCGTGATCGAGCGTCAGAGGTTTTGCCACTTCGCCATCGATTGTCAGTTTCCAGGGATCGGTCGGCAAACTGCCCGCGTTGGCAGCCGGGTCGGCTTTATCGAGGCCGAACTCATAAAAGTTGTTATATCCGGTGACTTTATCTTCCGGCGTTAAGGTGAGCTTGTTTTGCCATTCGGCGGGTTTGCTGAAATCGAGCGGTTTACCGGAAGGCGCGGGAGGGCGATCGTTGCCCTTAAACCAGTCGCTGAGCCCAGCCTGCGCGGGCAGTGCAATGGCCGCAGTACTGATTCCCAGCATTTTCAGCACCTGGCGGCGCTGCATCATAAAGACGGACTCTGCGGTCACGTCGGCTTCGGTTAATTTTTTCACGTTATCTCACCTCTCCGTCATTTGTACTAAGCATGACGGAGAGGCGTTATTCGCGCGAATATGTCACGAAAATTTGAAGATTAGGCGATTTTTACCAGCGTACGGCCCTGCGCCTGATTGTTGATAATCGCTTCGGCAAATTGTGATGCCTTATCAAGGGTGATTTCCGTCGCACTTTGCGCGTAGAACGATTCTGGCAGATCTTTCACCAGACGCTCCCACGCGGCGGTACGGCGCGCAATCGGGGTCATTACTGAATCAACGCCCTGTAAGCGGACGTTGCGCAGAATAAACGGCATCACGGTGGTCGGCAGCGCGAAACCGCCTGCCAGGCCGCAGGCCGCCACGCAGCCGCCGTAGTTCATTTGCGCCAGCACTTTCGCCAGCACTTTATCGCCGACGGTATCGACGGCCCCGGCCCAGACCTGTTTTTCCAGTGGGCGTGTTTCTGCGAATTCATCACGCGGCAGAATTCGGTTGGCGCCCAGTTGGCGCAGATAATCGTGGGTGCTTTCACGGCCTGAAACAGCGGCCACCTGATAACCCAGTTTATGCAGCAGCGCGACCGCGGTGCTGCCTACGCCGCCGCTGGCACCGGTTACCACAATTTCACCGTCTTGCGGGCGAACGCCTGCGTCTTCCAGCGCCATTACGCACAGCATGGCGGTGAAACCGGCAGTGCCGATAATCATCGCTTTACGGCCATCGAGCCCATTTGGCATCGGCACCAGCCAGTCGCCTTTCACGCGCGCGCGCTCAGACAAACCGCCCCAATGATTTTCACCCACGCCCCAGCCGGTGAGCAGCACCTGTTGGCCGGGCTGGAAACGCGCGTCGTCGCTGGCGTGTACCGTACCGGCGAAATCAATGCCGGGCACCATAGGGAAGTTGCGGATAATTTTGCCTTTCCCGGTGATCGCCAGCGCGTCTTTATAGTTCAGGCTGGACCACTGAATATCCACGGTGACATCCCCTTGCGGCAACAGGCTGTCGTCGATGCGCTGTACCGATGCAAGGGTTTTTCCGTCCTGCTGTTCTAAGATTAATGCCTGCATAACCCGTCCTCAATGGCTCGATGTTTGGTAAAATTTCTCTCAGAACTATACTCGCTACACACAATTCTATGTCGATTTGGCGCAATAAATTGCCAGAAACCCCTGATTTGGTAGTATGCCGGGTTCATTTGATATGTTAGTGCTCACTTTTGATGGAGCGGGCAGCCGGGGCCGGGCGATTTGTCGGGTGACGATTAACCAACGGAGTTAAATCAGGGATGCGATTAACGACGAAATTTTCCGCTTTTTTTACGCTGCTGACCGGGTTGACTATCCTGGTGACGTTGATTGGCTCGTCGCTGAGTTTTTATAACGGCATTCAATATAAAGTGAAGAGCCGCGTTGAGGCCGTCGCCACGGTGCTGGATAATCGCCTGCTGACCACGCCTTTCGAGCAACTGGGGCCACAGCTTGATGAAATGCTGGCACCCGTGGATGTGGTGCGCGTCGATTTCCTCCAGGACGGGAAAAACGTCTACCATCATGCGCGTAAAAGCAGCTATCGTCCGGTGGGCAGCTATTACCGCTATCGCGAGCTGGTGATTGATTCGGTTAAGCATCCCGGCATGCAAATCAAGCTGGCCTACCAGGATCCGATGGCGAACTACTTCCGTTCGCTGATGACCACCCTGCCGCTGACGCTCACCATCGCCTTTATGGTATTGATAGTTTTTATCGCTGTGCGCTGGCTGCGTCGTCAACTGGCCGGGCAGGAACTGCTGGAATCGCGGGCCATTCGCATTCTGAACGGCGAGCGCGGCGCGAAAGTGAAAGGCAACGTCCATGAATGGCCCGCCCGCACCAGTAGCGCGATGGACGTACTGCTGTCAGAAATTCAGTTTGCCGGTGAGCAGCGCAGCCGAATGGATACGCTGATTCGCGCCTATGCCGCGCAGGATAATAAAACCGGCCTCAGCAACCGTCTCTTCTTTGATAATCAACTGGCGACGCTGCTGGACGATCAGGAAAACGTCGGCGCGCACGGCATCGTGATGATGATTCGTCTGCCGGACCTCGATTTATTGCGCGACCGCTGGGGCAATGAAGCGGCTGAAGAGCACCTGTTTATGCTCATCAACCTGCTTTCCACCTTTATGATGCGTTATCCCGGCGCGTTACTGGCGCGATACCACCGCAGCGACTTTACTGTATTGTTGCCGCATCGCACCCTGAAAGAAGCCGACAGTATCGCCGGGCAACTGCTCAAGGCGGCGGATGCGCTGCCGATAACCAAAATTCTCGACCGTGATGACATGATGCACATTGGCATCTGCGCCTGGCGTAGCGGGCAAACCAGCCAGCAGGTGATGGAGCACGCGGAAGCCGCCGTGCGCAACGCGGTGTTGCAGGGCAGCAATAGCTGGGCGATTTACGATGACTCGCTGCCGGAGAAAGGGCGCGGGAATGTGCGCTGGCGTACGCTTATCGAACAGATGTTACGACGCGGCGGCCCGCGTCTGTATCAGAAACCGGCGGTTACGCTTAATGGCCGCGTGCATCACCGGGAGCTGATTTGCCGCATCTATGACGGCACTGAAGAGGTGATTGCCGCAGAGTATCTGCCGATGGTGCTGGAGTTCGGCCTGATGGAAGAGTACGACCGCTTGCAGATAAACCGCGTGCTGCCGTTCTTAAACTTCTGGCCGGAAGAAAACCTGGCGTTGCAGGTGTCGGTTGAGTCGCTCATTCGCCCGCGTTTTCAGCGCTGGCTGCGTGATTCTTTAATGCAATGCGAAAAATCGCAACGCAAACGGATTATTTTTGAACTTGCAGAGGCGGATGTTTGTCAACATATCAGCCGTTTGCAGCCCGTCGTGCGTTTAATTAACGCATTAGGGGCCAGGATCGCCGTTATTCAGGCGGGTTTAACCCTGGTGAGCACCAGTTGGATCAAGCAGCTTGAGGTTGAACTCATCAAGCTTGACCCAAGTCTGGTGCGCAATATTGAGAAGCGGAGTCAAAACCAGTTGCTGGTGCAGAGCCTGGTTGAAGCCACGAAAGGCACAACCATGCAGGTTTTTGCGCCGGGCATCCGGAGCCGTAGTGAATGGCAGGTACTGACAGAGTGTGGCGTTTCCGGCGGGCAAGGTGATTTTTTTGCCGCCTCACAACCACTTGACACGAATGTGAAAAAATATTCGCAAAGATACTCTGTTTGACCTGCTGTTTAGCGTGTTTATCACGTAGAATAATGCGCGCGGTTTATTCGGGGGTGTGCGTGTCTGCTCGCCGGGTATATGTCGCATCATGCAAGTCGACGACCTTTGAAACAGGTTGCAAGTCCAGATTGGGATACGGTTAATGACGCCCGACGCTGATGGAGCCAGGTTGGATTTGTAACAGAGGAAACGAACTGCACTAATTTTCACCGTTGCAGATGATTTTTGCGCCTTGTCGCTGCTGCGTGTGGTTGGTAAAGTAAGCGGATTTTGTTTTCCGCCCCAGCTTTCAGGATTATCCCTTAGTATGTTGAAAAAATTTCGTGGCATGTTTTCCAATGACCTGTCCATTGACCTGGGTACTGCGAATACCCTGATTTACGTAAAAGGACAAGGCATCGTATTGAATGAGCCTTCCGTGGTGGCCATTCGTCAGGATCGTGCTGGTTCTCCGAAAAGCGTCGCTGCCGTTGGTCATGACGCCAAACAGATGCTGGGTCGTACGCCTGGCAACATCGCAGCCATCCGTCCGATGAAAGACGGCGTTATCGCTGACTTCTTCGTTACCGAAAAAATGTTGCAGCACTTTATTAAACAAGTGCACAGCAACAGCTTCATGCGTCCGAGCCCGCGCGTACTGGTTTGTGTGCCGGTTGGCGCAACGCAGGTTGAGCGTCGTGCGATTCGTGAATCCGCACAGGGCGCAGGCGCGCGTGAAGTGTTCCTGATTGAAGAACCGATGGCTGCGGCAATCGGCGCAGGCCTGCCGGTTTCCGAAGCGACTGGCTCTATGGTGGTTGATATCGGTGGTGGTACCACTGAAGTGGCGGTTATCTCCCTGAACGGCGTGGTTTACTCCTCTTCCGTACGTATCGGCGGCGACCGTTTCGATGAAGCTATCATCAACTACGTGCGTCGTAACTACGGCTCTCTGATCGGTGAAGCGACCGCAGAGCGCATCAAGCACGAAATTGGCTCCGCTTACCCGGGCGACGAAGTGCGTGAAATCGAAGTACGTGGCCGTAACCTGGCTGAAGGCGTACCGCGCGGTTTCACCCTGAACTCCAACGAAATCCTCGAAGCGCTGCAAGAGCCGCTGACCGGTATCGTAAGCGCCGTCATGGTTGCACTGGAACAGTGCCCGCCGGAACTGGCGTCCGACATCTCCGAACGCGGTATGGTTCTGACCGGTGGTGGTGCGCTGCTGCGTAACCTTGACCGCCTGTTAATGGAAGAAACGGGCATTCCTGTCGTTGTTGCTGAAGATCCGCTGACCTGTGTGGCGCGGGGTGGCGGCAAAGCGCTGGAAATGATCGATATGCACGGCGGCGACTTGTTTAGCGAAGAGTAGTCAGCCTGAGTCCGGGGTAGCTTTCGGGCTACCCTTGATTTTACTGACACGAGAATACGCATAGCCTATGAAGCCCATTTTTAGCCGTGGCCCGTCGCTACAGATTCGCCTTATCCTGGCGGTTCTGATCGCGCTTGGCGTTATCATCGCCGACAGCCGCCTCGGTACGTTCAGTCAAATCCGAACGTACATGGATACCGCCGTCAGTCCTTTCTATTTTGTCTCCAATGGTCCTCGTGAATTACTCGACAGCGTGTCGCAAACGCTGGCCTCGCGTGACCAACTCGAACTTGAAAACCGGGCACTTCGCCAGGAACTGCTGCTGAAAAACAGCGACCTGCTGATGCTGGGTCAGTACAAACAAGAGAACGCCCGTTTACGTGAATTGCTGGGTTCGCCGCTGCGTCAGGATGAGCAGAAAATGGTGACGCAGGTGATCTCCACCGTTAACGATCCTTACAGCGATCAGGTGGTTATCGACAAAGGCAGCGTCAATGGCGTCTATGAAGGCCAGCCGGTCATCAGCGATAAAGGCGTAGTCGGTCAGGTGGTGGCCGTCGCCAAACTGACCAGCCGCGTCCTGTTGATTTGTGATGCCACGCATGCGCTACCGATTCAGGTGCTGCGTAACGACATCCGCGTGATTGCCGCCGGTAACGGCTGCACCGACGATCTCCAGCTTGAACACCTGCCAGCCAACACGGATATCCGCGTCGGCGACGTGCTGGTGACATCTGGTCTGGGCGGTCGTTTCCCGGAAGGATACCCGGTGGCGGTAGTTTCTTCCGTTAAGCTCGATACACAGCGTGCGTACACCGTGATTCAGGCGCGTCCAACCGCCGGCTTGCAGCGTCTGCGCTATCTGCTGCTGCTGTGGGGCGCCGATCGTAACGGTGCGAACCCGATGACGCCGGAAGATGTGCATCGCGTGGCTAACGAACGTCTGATGCAGATGATGCCGCAGGTGTTGCCATCCCCGGACTCCATGGGGCCGCCAACGCCGGTTCCTGCGCCTGCCACGGGCCTTGCAACCTCGCCCACGGAAACCCAGCCCACTGAACTCTCCCCTCAGGGAGGGCCATAGTGGCAAGTTACCGTAGCCAGGGACGCTGGGTAATCTGGCTCTCGTTTCTTATCGCACTGCTGCTGCAAGTTATGCCCTGGCCGGACAACATTATTGTTTTCCGGCCCAACTGGGTTCTGCTCATTCTGCTTTACTGGTCACTGGCGCTGCCGCATCGGGTGAATGTCGGTACGGGTTTTGTGATGGGCGCGATTCTGGATCTCATCAGCGGTTCAACGCTCGGCGTGCGCGCGCTGTCGTTGAGTATCGTGGCGTATCTGGTGGTGCTCAAGTATCAGCTGTTTCGTAATCTGGCGCTCTGGCAGCAGGCGCTGGTCGTCATTCTGTTATCGCTTGCCACGGATATTATTGTTTTCTGGTCAGAGTTTTTAGTGATCAACGTCTCTTTCCGACCGGAAGTGTTCTGGAGTAGTGTAGTCAATGGCGTACTCTGGCCGTGGATCTTCCTCCTGATGCGCAAAGTTCGTCAGCAATTCGCCGTGCAATAAAGGTCGTTATGAAAATTTATCTCGCTTCAGGCTCCCCGCGTCGCCAGGAACTGCTCACCCAACTGGGTGTGGCGTTTGAAAAAATCGTTCCAGGCATTGAAGAGCAGCGCCGTCCGCAGGAAAGCGCGCAGCAATACGTGACGCGCCTGGCGCGAGAAAAAGCACAGGCCGGGGTAGCGATGGTGAATGAAGACCTCCCGGTTCTGGGCGCGGATACTATAGTTATCCTCAATGGCGAAGTGCTGGAGAAACCGCGTGATGCCGCCCATGCGGCAGAGATGCTGGGCAAGCTTTCAGGGGAAACGCATCAGGTGATGACTGCCATCGCGCTGGCAGACCGCCAAAACACGCTCGACGCGCTGGTGGTCACCGATGTGACGTTCAGAGTACTTTCCGAACACGATATCGCAGGCTACGTTGCCAGCGGTGAACCTTTAGATAAAGCAGGTGCATACGGTATTCAAGGGTTGGGTGGCTGTTTTGTCAGGAAGATAAATGGCAGCTATCACGCCGTAGTCGGCTTACCGCTGGTGGAAACGTATGAGTTGCTCAGTAACTTTAACTCACTACGTGAGGAAAGGGATAAACATGACGGCTGAATTATTAGTAAATGTGACGCCATCCGAAACGCGTGTGGCGTATATCGATGGCGGCATTTTGCAGGAAATTCATATTGAGCGTGAAGCGCGACGCGGAATAGTAGGCAATATCTACAAGGGTCGTGTCAGTCGGGTATTGCCAGGGATGCAGGCGGCATTTGTAGATATTGGTCTGGATAAGGCCGCATTCCTTCACGCCTCCGATATCATGCCGCACACCGAGTGCGTGGCGGGCGAGGAACAAAAACAGTTCACCGTGCGCGACATCTCTGAGCTGGTGCGTCAGGGGCAGGACCTCATGGTGCAGGTGGTGAAAGATCCGCTCGGCACCAAAGGCGCACGTCTGACGACCGATATCACACTCCCTTCCCGTTATCTGGTCTTTATGCCTGGCGCGTCCCACGTCGGCGTCTCCCAACGTATTGAAAGTGAAGCTGAACGCGAACGCCTGAAAAAGGTGGTGGCGGAATACTGCGACGAGCAGGGCGGTTTCATCATTCGTACGGCGGCAGAGGGCGTGTGTGAAGAGGATTTAGCCTCTGACGCTGCGTACCTCAAGCGCGTGTGGACCAAAGTGATGGAGCGTAAAAAACGCCATCAGACGCGTTATCAGATGTACGGTGAACTGGCGCTGGCGCAGCGTGTGCTGCGTGATTTCGCCGATGCCCAGCTTGACCGCATTCGCGTTGATTCGCGTCTGACCTATGAAGCGCTGCTGGAATTTACCGCCGAATACATCCCGGAAATGACCAGTAAGCTGGAGCACTACACCGGCCATCAGCCGATCTTCGATCTCTTTGACGTCGAAAATGAAATTCAGCGCGCGCTGGAACGTAAAGTTGAACTGAAATCGGGCGGCTACCTGATTATCGATCAGACCGAAGCGATGACCACGGTGGATATCAACACCGGAGCGTTTGTCGGCCACCGGAATCTCGACGACACTATCTTCAATACCAACATTGAAGCGACCCAGGCTATCGCGCGCCAGCTGCGCCTGCGTAATCTGGGCGGCATTATCATCATCGACTTTATCGATATGAATAATGAAGATCACCGCCGTCGCGTGCTGCACTCGCTGGAGCAGGCGCTGAGCAAAGATCGCGTGAAAACCAGTATCAACGGTTTCTCTCAGCTTGGGCTGGTGGAGATGACCCGTAAGCGCACCCGCGAAAGCGTGGAGCACGTGCTGTGCAATCAATGTCCGACCTGCCACGGGCGCGGAACGGTGAAAACCGTTGAGACGGTATGCTATGAAATTATGCGTGAAATTGTGCGCGTGCATCATGCGTATGATTCCGATCGCTTCCTGGTGTATGCATCCCCGTCGGTGGCGGAAACCCTGAAGGGCGATGAGTCGCATGCGCTGGCGGAAGTTGAAATCTTCGTCGGCAAGCAGGTAAAAGTACAAATCGAACCGCTCTACAATCCAGAGCAGTTTGATGTGGTCATGATGTAAAGCAGCCTGCCAGGCACAAGGAGAGAAGCGTGAGGCGATTGCCGGGGATATTACTGCTCACCGTGGCAACATTGATTGTCATTGCTGCGCTGCTGGTGAGCGGCCTGCGCCTCGTGCTGCCGCATCTGAATGAGTGGCGCCCGCAAATCCTCGCAAAAATCTCTTCGGCGGTGGGGCAGCCGGTGGAAGCCTCGAAAATTCAGGCCAGCTGGGAAAACTTCGGTCCTACTCTTGAAGTACGCGACATTAAAGCCGGGCTGGATAACGACGGCGGCGAGATGTCGATTAAACGCGTCTCGCTGGCGCTGGACGTCTGGCAAAGCCTGCTGCACATGCGCTGGCAGTTCCGCGATCTCACCTTCTGGCAGCTCAACATTCACACCAACTCGCCGCTGCAAAGCAATGACAGCAGCGGCAGCATGGAAGGCGATCGCATCGGCGACCTCTTCCTGCGCCAGTTTGACCAGTTCACCCTGCGCGACAGCCACCTGAGCTTCCTGACCCTTTCCGGCCAGCGGGCCGAGCTGGCGATCCCGCAGCTGACCTGGCTGAACGGTAAAAATCGTCACCGCGCGGAAGGCGAGCTGAGCCTGACCAGCCTCACCGGGCAGCACGGGGTGATGAAAGTGCGTATGGATCTGCGTGATGAGAACGGTCTGCTGAACAAAGGTAAGCTGTGGCTCCAGGCAGATGACATCGACGTTAAACCCTGGCTTGGCAAATGGATGCAGGACAACATTGCGCTCACCAGCGCGCGCTTTAGTCTGGAAGCCTGGGCGTCTGTCGATAAAGGCGAAATCTCAAGCGGTGATGTCTGGCTGAAAAAGGGCGGCGCGACGTGGAAGGGTGATAAAGATGATCACCAGCTCGCCGTGGATAACCTGACGGCGCACCTCTCGCGTGAAAAAGCTGGTTGGGAATTCCGCATTCCCGATACGCGCATTACCATGGATGGCACACCATGGCCGCGCGGTGCGCTGGCGCTGGCGTGGATCCCCGAGCAGGAAGTGGGCGGCAAAAACAGCGTGCGCAGCGATGAACTGCGCATTCGTGCCAGCCATCTTTCCCTTGCCGGGCTCAACGGCCTGTTACCGATTGCTGACAAACTCTCCCCGACGCTTGGCGAAATCTGGCGCACCACGCAGCCGAACGGCACGATTGACTCGTTGGGGCTCGATATTCCGCTTCAGGCCACGGAGCAAACCCGTTTTCAGGCTACGTGGAATGATTTAGCGTGGAAGCAGTGGAAGCTACTGCCCGGCGCGGAGAATGTTTCTGGCGAGCTGTCCGGTAGCGTTGAAAACGGCGCATTGAAAGTGAATATGCAGCAGGCGACGATGCCGTATGAAACGGTCTTCCGCGCACCGCTGGAAATAGCCAAAGGCACCGCCACGCTCAACTGGCTGAATAACGACAAAGGCTTCATGCTGGATGGTCGTCATATCGATGTCGAAGCCAAAGCCGTCCGCGCCGCAGGTGGTTTCCGTTACCTGCAGCCGAAAGACGATCAGCCCTGGCTGGGCATTCTGGCGGGTATCAGCACCGACGATGGCGGCCAGGCCTGGCGCTATTTCCCGGAAAATTTGATGGGCAAAGAGCTGGTCGATTACCTGAGCGGTGCGATCAAAGGCGGTCAGGCTGATAACGCGACGCTGGTGTATGGCGGCAATCCGCATCTCTTCCCGTACAAGCATAACGAAGGGCAGTTTGAAGTGTCGGTGCCGCTGCGCAATGCCACCTTTGCCTTCCAGCCTGACTGGCCCGCGCTGACCGACCTCGACATTCATCTCGACTTCCTCAACGATGGCTTGTGGATGAAGGCCGACAAAGTGGCACTGGGCGGCGTCACGGCGACTAACCTTAACGCCATGATCCCGGACTACGCCAAAGAGAAGCTGCTGATTGATGCCGACATCAACGGGCCGGGTAAGGCGGTTGGGCCGTATTTCAATGAAACACCGCTGAAAGAATCGTTAGGCGCGACGCTGGATGAACTCCAGCTTGATGGGAATGTGAGCGCTCGCTTACAACTTGATATCCCCCTCAATGGCGAACTGGTGCATGCGACTGGCGATGTGGCGCTCAATAACAACAGCCTGTTTATCAAACCGCTCGACAGCACGTTGCAGAACCTGAGCGGCAAATTTAGCTTTTCCAACGGCGATTTGCAGAGCCAGCCGATGACCGCGACCTGGTTTAATCAGCCGCTGAAGGTGGATTTCAACACCCGTGAAGGCGAGAAATCGTACCAGGTTGGCGTCAATATGGACGCCAACTGGCAACCGTCGCGCACGGGCGTGCTGCCGAAAGCTATCAACGACGAAATCAGCGGCAGCGTGCCGTGGCAGGGGAAAGTCGCTATTGAGCTGCCGTATCGCGGTAGCCCCACGTACAAAGTGGGCGTCACCGCTGACCTGAAAAATGTGAGTAGTCACTTACCTGCGCCGGTCGATAAAGCTGCCGGTGAGCCGCTCCCGGTGAAAATTGACGTTGATGGCAACCTGAAAAGTTTCGATTTAACCGGCAAAGTGGGAAGTAATAATCATCTCAATAGCCGTTGGTTGCTTAACCAGAAACTGACGCTGGATCGCGCGATCTGGGCAAGCGACAGCCGTACTAATCCGCCGTTGCCGCAGCAGCAGGGCGTTGAGCTGAATCTACCGCCGATGGATGGCGCACAGTGGCTGGCGCTGTTCCAGCAGGGCGCAGCCAGTGATGCGAGCTCTGCCGCCGTCTTCCCGAAACAGGTCACCCTGCGCACGCCGTCGCTGACCTTAGGCGGGCAGCAGTGGAATAACCTGAGCATCGTTTCGCAGCCGTCGGCGCAGGGCACCAAAGTTGACGCGCAGGGCCGCGAAGTGAATGCCACGCTGACCATGCACGACAATGCACCGTGGCAGGCGGCGATTCGCTATCTGTATTACAACCCGTCATCGACGCCGCTGACGCAGGCATCGGCACCTTCGACAGGCCCTCTTACCCGTAATCGCCTCGATTTCAGCGGCTGGCCGGATTTTCAGCTTCGCTGTGCAGAGTGCTGGCTGTGGGGGCAGAAATATGGTCGTATCGATGGCGATTTTGCCATTAAAGGCGACACCCTGACTTTGAGTAACGGTCTGGTGGATACCGGCTTCGCGCGGCTGACCAGCGACGGCGAATGGGTGAATGGCCTGAGCGGCCAGCGCACGTCGTTGAAAGGAAAACTGCGCGGCAAGAAAATTGACGATGCGGTGGCGTTCTTCGGTATCGCCACGCCGATTCGCGACTCCTCAATCGACCTGGATTACGACTTACACTGGCGCGCCAGCCCGTGGCAGCCGGACGTACCGTCGCTAAACGGTATTCTGAAGACGCGCATCGGCAAAGGACAGTTTACCGATTTGAGCACCGGCCACGCGGGCCAGTTATTGCGCCTGCTGAGCGTCGATGCGCTGCTGCGCAAACTGCGCTTTGATTTTAGCGATACCTTCACGGAAGGCTTCTATTTCGACTCCATTCGCAGCACCGCCTGGATTAAAGACGGCGTGCTGAACACGGATGACACCCTGGTTGATGGCCTGGAAGCGGACATCGCCATGAAAGGATCTGTCGATTTAGTCCGTCGTCAGCTGGCGATGGAAGCGATTGTTGCGCCTGAGATCTCAGCAACCGTCGGCGTGGCAGCGGCATTTGCCATTAACCCGATTGTCGGTGCAGCCGTCTTCGCGGCCAGTAAAGTGCTGGGGCCGCTGTGGAGCAAGGTATCGATTCTGCGTTATCGCATCACCGGGCCAATCGATTCGCCGCAAATCAATGAAGTTCTGCGCCAGGCGCGCAGTGATACGAAGCAATGATTTGACGCAGTCGCACAATTGCCTCACTCTTTTAACATAGTATCTTAGCGGTAACTAACGAGAGCGAATAATGAGTCTAAACCTGGTAAGTGAACAATTGCTGGCAGCGAATGGCCTGAATCATCAGCGCCTGTTTGACATTCTTGGTCAACTCGCCGAGCGCCGTCTCGATTATGGCGATCTCTATTTCCAGTCGAGCTATCACGAATCCTGGGTTTTAGAAGACAGCATCATCAAAGATGGTTCTTACAATATCGACCAGGGTGTTGGCGTGCGTGCGGTGAGCGGTGAAAAAACCGGATTTGCCTATGCCGACCAGATTAGCCTGCTGGCGCTGGAGCAGAGCGCGCAGGCGGCACGAACCATCGTACGTGATGCGGGCGATGGCAAGGTGCACACGCTGGGCGCGGTAGACCACTCTCCGCTCTATACGTCGCTCGATCCGCTGCAAAGCATGAGCCGTGAAGAGAAACTCGACATCCTGCGTCGCGTGGATAAAGTTGCGCGCGCGGCAGATAAGCGTGTGCAGGAAGTCTCCGCCAGCCTGACGGGAGTGTATGAGCTGATCCTGGTGGCGGCAACGGACGGTACGCTGGCGGCGGACGTTCGCCCGCTGGTACGCCTGTCGGTTAGCGTGCAGGTTGACGATAACGGCAAACGCGAGCGCGGCGCCAGCGGCGGCGGCGGTCGTTTTGGTTATGACTACTTCCTGGCGGATCTCGACGGTGAAGTGCGCGCGGACGCGTGGGCAAAAGAAGCCGTGCGTATGGCGCTGGTGAATCTCTCGGCTGTCGCGGCGCCTGCGGGAACGCTGCCGGTGGTGCTGGGCGCAGGCTGGCCGGGCGTACTGCTGCACGAAGCGGTAGGACATGGTCTGGAAGGCGATTTCAACCGTCGCGGCACCTCTGTTTTCAGCGGTCATATGGGTGAGCTGGTGGCTTCCGAGCTGTGTACGGTTGTCGATGATGGCACCATGCAGGATCGCCGTGGCTCCGTGGCTATCGATGATGAAGGGACGCCGGGCCAGTACAACGTGCTGATCGAAAATGGCATTCTGAAAGGTTACATGCAGGACAAACTCAACGCGCGTCTGATGGGTGTTGCGCCGACCGGGAATGGCCGTCGTGAATCCTATGCGCATCTGCCGATGCCGCGTATGACCAATACCTATATGCTGGCCGGGAAATCGACGCCGCAGGAGATTATCGAATCCGTTGAGTACGGCATCTACGCGCCGAACTTTGGCGGTGGCCAGGTGGATATCACCTCCGGGAAATTCGTCTTCTCGACCTCAGAAGCGTATCTGATTGAAAACGGTAAAGTCACTAAACCGGTGAAAGGCGCGACGCTGATTGGTTCCGGTATTGAAACCATGCAGCAGATTTCCATGGTCGGTAACGACCTGAAGCTGGATAACGGCGTGGGCGTTTGCGGTAAAGAGGGGCAGAGCCTGCCGGTTGGCGTAGGTCAGCCAACGCTGAAGGTTGATAATTTGACCGTGGGTGGCACCGCGTAATTTTGCCTTGCCGGATGGCGGCTGCGCCTTATCCGGCCTACCGATCGAGTAGGCCTGATAAGCGTAGCGCCATCAGGCAAACTGTTTCACCGCTCTCCCGTCTCATCTTTGCCCCGCATCCCCTGGTATAATTTGGCAACCTCGACAAAATAATCGGTCAGGTAGTTAATACACACCTGCACCTTCAGCGGCAGCTTATCTTTTTCGGTATAAAGCGCGTAGACCGGACGCGGATCGGACTGGTAGCGCGGCAGTAAAATTTCTACCTCGCCACGGTTAATCTCTTCAATCACCCACATTAGCGGCACGTATGCGATCCCCGCGCCCGCAGAGAGCCAGCGGCTCAGCGTCATCGGATCGTTAGTCACGAATCGCCCTTCAGGGATCAGGCGGGTGGTCAGCCCTTCCGGGGCGATCAGCTCAAATTCATTATCCGGGCGCACGCTGTATTCCAGCCACGAATGGTTTGCGAGGTCAGCGGGTTTCTCAGGAATGCCTGCATGTTGTAGATAACTTTTAGCCGCGCAGATAACCATCGGCATCGAGCCCAACCGGCGCGAGAAGAGGCTGGAATCCTGCAACGCGCCGACGCGTATCACCACATCAAGGCCATCGGCAATCAGGTCCGGCGCCGGAATACCCGTAACCAGATTAACCGTCAGGCCGGTGTACTCTTTCAACATCTCTGCGGTGATCCGCGCGAGGACATTTTGTGCCATAGTTGAAGAACACCCGATTCGCAGTGTACCGATAGGTGTGTTGTTAAACGCGTAGAGCTGTTCGTGGACGTCCTGAGCCTCAAACAGCATTCGGCGGCAGCCCTGGTAATATATTTTGCCGGCTTCTGTGAGACCTATACTACGCGTGCTGCGGTTTAACAGCTTAACTTGTAACTCATCTTCCAGCTTTGATACAGTCTGACTGATGGAAGAGACGCTCATCTGAAGCTGTTTCGCGGCGGCGGTGAACGAGCCTTGCTCGACCACTTTCGCAAATACCGACATTCGTTTTAGTCGTTCCATTATTCACTCTGGCTTAAAAGTGATTTAGATCACAATATATAGATAACGGCATAACAGTTACGTTAATATACTGTTAGCTGAATAATTAAAGCGCACTCTCACCTGCACGCTAGTCTAAACCAAGGTCAACATGAGTCTGTTTCCTGTCATTGTGATTTTCGGCCTGTCATTCCCGCCGATCTTCTTTGAGTTGCTATTGTCGCTCGCCATCTTCTGGGGGGTGAGGCGACTGCTTATTCCAACCGGTATCTATGACTTTGTCTGGCACCCTGCGCTGTTCAATACGGCATTGTATTGCTGTCTTTTTTATCTGATATCACGTTTGTTCGTTTGAGGTAGATGTGAAAACGCTAATAAGAAAAATCTCCCGTACAGCCATCACACTGATACTGGTTATTCTGGCTTTTGTCGCCATTTTTCGCGCCTGGGTGTACTACACCGAGTCGCCGTGGACGCGTGATGCGCGCTTCAGCGCCGACGTGGTCGCCATCGCGCCTGATGTCTCCGGGCTGATTACTCAGGTAAATATCAAGGATAACCAACTGGTTAATAAAGACCAGGTATTGTTCACGATTGACCAGCCACGTTACCAGAAAGCGCTGGAAGAAGCTGAAGCGGATGTGGCGTATTACAAAGCGCTCGCCAGCGAAAAACGTCGTGAAGCCGGGCGTCGTAACCAGTTAGGTATTCAGGCGATGTCGCGTGAGGAAATCGACCAGGCCAATAACGTCCTGCAAACCGTCGAGCATCAGTTAGCCAAGGCGCAGGCGACGCGCGACCTTGCGCGCCTGGACCTCGACCGTACCGTTATCCGTGCGCCTGCGGCTGGCTGGGTCACTAACCTCAACGTCTTTAACGGGGAGTTTATTACCCGTGGCTCTACGGCGGTTGCGCTGGTGAAAAAGAATTCGTTCTACGTACTGGCCTACCTGGAAGAGACCAAGCTGGAAGGTGTGCGTAAAGGCTATCGTGCGGAAGTCACTCCGCTTGGCAGCAACCGTGTTATCAAAGGCACCGTAGATAGCATCGCGGCGGGCGTAACCAACGCCAGCAGCAGCAATGACGCGAAAGGTATGGCGACCATTGATTCCAACCTTGAATGGGTACGTCTGGCGCAGCGTGTGCCGGTTCGTATTCATCTTGATGAACAGCAGGATAACATCTGGCCTGCCGGGACAACCGCAACCGTGGTGATCACCGGCGAAAAAGACCGGGACGCGCAGAACATGACCTTCTTCCAGAAACTGGCGCTGCGTCTGCGTGAGTTCGGTTAATCGTTATGGGCATTTTTAGCATTGCCAATCAGCACATCCGCTTTGCCATTAAACTGGCGTGCGCGATTGTGCTGGCGCTGTTTGTCGGTTTTCACTTTGAGCTGGAAACGCCGCGCTGGGCGGTACTGACGGCAGCAATCGTCGCGGCAGGCCCGGCCTTTGCAGCCGGTGGCGAACCCTATTCAGGCGCTATTCGCTATCGTGGAATGCTGCGTATTATCGGGACCTTTATCGGCTGTATCGCAGCGTTAACCATCATTATTTTGATGATCCGCGCGCCGCTGTTAATGATTCTGGTGTGCTGTATCTGGGCCGGTTTTTGTACCTGGCTCTCCTCGCTGGTACGCGTCGAAAACTCCTACGCGTGGGGGCTGGCGGGCTACACGGCGCTGATTATCGTTATCACCATTCAGACTGAACCGCTCCTCACGCCGCAATTTGCGGTCGAACGCTGTAGCGAGATCGTCATTGGTATCGTCTGTGCGATCATGGCCGATCTGCTTTTCTCCCCGCGATCGATCAAAAAAGAGATCGACCTTGAACTGGATAACCTGCTTATCGATCAATATCGCCTGATGCAGTTGTGTATTAAGCACGGCGACAGTGAAGAAGTTGACCGCGCGTGGAGTGGGCTGGTGCGCCGCACCGCAGCCCTGGGTGGGATGCGCAGCAACCTGAGCATGGAGTCTTCCCGCTGGTCACGCGCGAATCGGCGCTTAAAGGCGCTGAACACGGTCTCCCTGACCATGATCACCCAGGCTTGCGAAACCTACATTATTCAGAATACGCGCCCGGAAACGGTCACCGATGACTATCGCGAACTCTTCGCCGAACCGGTTGAGACCGTGCAGGACGTGCATCGCCAGCTCAAACGTATGCGTCGGGTGATGGCCTGGACGGGGGAACACGGCACGCCGGTGACGATTTACGGCTGGGTAGGCACGGCGACGCGCTACCTGCTGCTGAAGCGCGGCGTAATTGGCAACACCAAAATCAGCGCTCGCGAAGAGGAAATTCTTCAGGACGAAGTGGTGGTGAAGGCCGAGTCTGCCGAACGCCACCATGCGATGGTTAACTTCTGGCGTACGACGGTGTCCTGCGTGCTCGGCACGCTCTTCTGGCTGTGGACCGGCTGGACGTCCGGCAGCGGGGCGATGGTGATGATTGCGGTGGTCACCTCGCTGGCTATGCGTTTGCCAAACCCTCGAATGGTCGCCGTCGACTTCCTTTACGGCACGCTGCTGGCGCTGCCGCTGGGGACGCTTTTCTTCCTGGTTATCATCCCTTCTACCCAGCAAAGCATGCTGTTACTCTGCATCAGCCTTGCGGTGCTGGCGTTCTTTATTGGTATCGAGGTGCAGAAACGGCGGCTGGGATCGCTGGGCGCGCTGGCGAGTACTATCAACATTATCGTGCTCGATAACCCAATGACGTTTGAGTTCAGTAAGTTTCTTGATAGCGCTCTGGGCCAGCTGGTGGGCTGCTTCCTGGCGCTGATGGTGATTATGCTGATTCGCGATAACTCGCGTGAACGCACGGGCCGCGTGCTGCTGAACCAGTTTGTGTCTGCCGCGGTTTCGGCGATGACCACTAACTCCGCGCGTCGTAAAGAGAACCATCTACCTGCGCTTTATCAGCAACTCTTCCTGTTGCTGAATAAATTCCCTGACGATATCGCCAAGTTCCGTCTGGCCCTGTCGCTGATTATTGCGCACCAGCGTCTGCGCGATGCGCCAGTGCCGGTGAATCAGGATCTCTCTGAGTTCCACCGCCAGCTCAGACGTACTGCGGACAGCGTGATCTCTGCGGGCAGCGATGATAAGCGTCGTCGCTACTTCCTGCGTCTCCTGGAAGAGTTAGACATCTATCAGGAAAAACTGCGCATCTGGGATGCGTCACCCCAGGTCACCGAACCGGTTGGACGGCTGGTGGCGATGCTGCATAAGTATCAGAGCGCACTGACCAACAGCTAACAATCATCAGGCCCACTCACATTTATCCTCCTGTCAAAGCCGACGCCCTCAGCGTCGGCTTTTTTATCGCTATACTTAGTGGCGGATGACAGCGGCGGGAAAATTGAGGGCGAGTGATGGAAGTCTATTCTTTTGATTTTGATGAAATAGAAAATCAGGGTGATTTTTACCGCGAGTTCACGCGCCTCTTCATACTCAAGAGTGGGCTGGTTCACGATCTCGATTCCTTATGGGATGTAGTGACCGGTAGCCAGCTTCCGCTGCCGCTGGAGATAGAGTTCCTGCATCTGGATGAGAAGCAGAAGCGGCGTTACGGTGCGCTGATACTGTTATTTGATGAAGCAGAGGAAGAGCTGGAAGGGATGCTGCGCTTTAACCTTTCGCGGACATAAAAAAGCCCCCGCGTAACGGCGGGGGCAAGTCGTCGGACAAGACGACGAGGGTTTATTTGTACAGTTCTGCGGTCGCGTGCCAGGTATTACCGGAACGCGCTTCAATAATGCGGTAGCCGCTTGCGCCTTCTTTTGCTGCTTTTGCTGATAATGCGCTATTCATATCCATCGGCGAGCTGCCGACCTGAGATACGGAAACGGTGCCCATAGATTGCAGGCTCTGTGCTTGTTCTGCACTAATTTGCTCAGCGGCGCTGGCACCAAAAGAGAGAACAGAAGCCAGACCCAAAGAAGCGATGATCATTGCGTTTTTCATAATTTTTACTCCACCATGTGCGACAGCGGTGAGAGGAGAAAACATGGCTTCCTGGACCGCTGTAGAAAATTTTTTTACCTAAATCTTACCTACTCTATAAGCCAAACTTATTTGTACAGTTCAGCCGTTGCGTGCCAGTGGTCACCGGTACGCGCTTCGATGATGCGGTAAGAGGATGCACCCTGTTCTTCCGCTTTCTTGTTCAGCATCTCATGCATATCCATCGGAGAAGAACCGACTGCACCGACGGAAACGGTGCCGATAGCCTGGCGATTTTGCGCTTGATCGCTGTTAATAGAGTCAGCGGCGAAAGCGCCAAAAGAGATAACGGAAAGGATGCTCAGAGCCGCAACAGTTGTTTTGATTTTCATGATCTACACCTCGTCGAATTATTTGGAGGGTCTTTGTTTTGTGACCCTCATCACGAAATTAAGTATACACTAATCACATCTAAAATTAATACCAGACTAATGGTTTCACGCGTAAATCTGTTTTAAATACAATGATTTTTATGCCTAAACGGAATAAAAAATGGTGTATTAGTGCTGTATCGTGAATTGAAATCTAAGAAAATCATATGGATACATGAATTTGATTTTTCGTGCGATCTTGCGCGGAAGTATTCACTGAAACTATGTGTTTAATCCATTTTTAGCACTTAATGCAAAATGGGGGGCGGAGGAACGTCGGGGAAACGAAGCGGTAAAAAGGAATTATCCTCTGGCCAATGACCAGAGGATGGAGGATCACAGCTCTTGCTCGAACAGCACCAGAATAGCTTCGTAGAGATCTTTCACCGTAAAGCCACGGGCAGGGGTAGTAAAGATGGTGTCGTCACCGGCGATGCTGCCGAGGATACCTTCCGCTTTACCCAGTGAGTCAAGCAGGCGGGCAATCAGCTGCGCGGCGCCAGGGCTTGTGTGGATAACCACAACCGCATCGTTGTAATCGATATCCAGCACCAGATTTTTCAGTGGACTGGAGGTCGTTGGAACGCCGAGTTCAGCCGGCAGGCAGTAGACCATCTCCATCTTGGCATTGCGGGTACGAACCGCGCCAAACTTGGTCAGCATGCGGGAGACTTTGGATTGATTAATATTCTCGAACCCTTCCTCCTGCAGCGCCTGGACGATCTCACCCTGAGAGCTAAACTTTTCTTCCTTTAATAGCGCTTTGAACGCCTTCACTAATTCTTCTTGTTTGGTTGAACTTCGCATAAGTCACCCGTATATGGTGATGAAATTAACATGATTATGCATATAAATGCATTTTTATGCAAATAATCTGCAAAAAAGGCGGATAATAATCGCGAGAAGGGGCGGATCTTAGCAAAATTTACTATTAATAAACATGCCTATATCACGGCCTGCAAATAAGGTTAAAAGTAAATTAAATGTTATGAAAATGATGTTGTTTTAACCAGATCACTGGTTATAGTTTAAGTGATAGTTGATGTGGATTTGGTTACGTGAAAAAGACCCTTCCCGGTAAACGAGTGAGCAATTTTGTAGCAAGGCTGCTAAATACCCCTCATTCTGTAAGTAATTAGATTGTAATTATTTACACCGTGAATTAAGGTCGCCGCAACGGAGTATAACAGGCAGTGCCCTGCGTCGGTTTCGCGGTACATGACAGGTCACCCTGAATGACATTAACCATAATAAGGAGTTTCGGATGAAAGTTGCAGTCCTTGGTGCCGCCGGCGGTATCGGTCAGGCGCTTGCCCTACTACTTAAGACCCAACTACCTTCAGGCTCAGAACTCACTCTCTATGATATCGCCCCTGTTACGCCTGGCGTGGCGGTCGATCTCAGTCATATCCCGACCGATGTGAAGATCACAGGCTTCTCAGGTGAAGATGCTTCTCCGGCGCTGGAAGGTGCGGATGTGGTGCTGATCTCCGCGGGCGTCGCGCGTAAACCGGGAATGGATCGCTCCGATCTGTTTAACGTGAATGCCGGGATCGTGAAGAACCTGGTGCAGCAGGTGGCGAAAACCGCCCCGAAAGCCTGCATTGGCATTATTACTAACCCGGTCAACACCACCGTTGCCATCGCGGCAGAAGTGCTGAAAAAAGCGGGTGTTTACGATAAGAACAAACTGTTCGGCGTCACGACGCTGGATATCATCCGCTCAAATACATTTGTGGCGGAGCTGAAAGGCAAAAAAGCGACTGAGGTTGAAGTGCCGGTGATCGGCGGCCACTCTGGCGTGACCATTCTGCCGCTGTTGTCGCAGATCCCTGGCGTTTCCTTTAGCGAGCAGGAAGTGGCTGACCTCACCAAACGTATCCAGAATGCGGGTACGGAAGTGGTCGAGGCCAAAGCCGGTGGCGGCTCAGCAACCCTGTCGATGGGTCAGGCTGCCGCGCGTTTAGGCCTTTCTCTGGTTCGCGCCCTGCAGGGCGAGAAAGGCATCGTTGAATGCGCCTATGTGGAAGGTGACGGTCAGTACGCGCGTTTCTTCTCTCAGCCGTTGCTGCTGGGCAAAAACGGTGTGGAAGAGCGTCAGTCTATCGGCAAGCTGAGCGCGTTTGAACAACAGGCGCTGGAAGGTATGCTCGATACGCTGAGAAAAGATATTACGCTCGGCGAAGAGTTTGTGAATAAGTGATGTAAACCTTCCCCTTAAAGAAGCCGGAGCATAAGTTCCGGCATTTTTGTCTGTACTCTGCCGTGAAACAGTCGAAATCTGCTAAAATTCCCTGCCTTTTGACTGGCCACCGACGAGGACGTTGTGAAAAAGATCGAAAGAAAGCAAACCAGGGACCACATCACGCAAATGCTTCGCTATGAAATCCTCTCCGGCAGTATTAAAGCGGGGGAAGAGCTGGCGCAGGAAAGTGTGGCTGAACAGCTGGGGCTTTCACGAATGCCGGTCAGGGAAGCATTGCAATCTCTTGAGCAAGAAGGATTTTTGGTGCGGCTACCCAATCGCCATATGCAGGTAGCGCATCTTGAACCTGAACATGTTAGCCATATCTTTCGCGTGATTGCCGTGATGGCGGCCGAGCTCTTTACGCGCATTCCCGCTTTCGCCGGGGAAACGCTGCGTTCACGGGCCGAAGCGCTTGCTTATGCTGACGAGAGATCGCATGAGCTTGAATTTCACCATGCGTTAATCAGCTACATTGATAATCGCTATCTGGAAAAAGCGTACCAGCAGTTTCTGGAAGGCTATATTTCGTATGTGATTTTGTATCTGAAAGAGGATAATCACGAATCTGCCCAGCTTCTGGGGGCGCTTGCGGGCGCAATCAGCAAGCAAGATAACGATGAGATTGCTCAGGCCACACAGCGCTATTTCCTCACTTTAGCGGAAATAATGCGTCAACATATGAAGGATTGGGAAAGTGCCGAAGCCTAAATTAGGGAAGATTAAGCTTCTTTCTGCAAAAGAGCAGGTTGCTGCCGTATTGCGAAAAGCAATTCTGTCCAGGGATCTGGTTGAAGGCCAGGAAATTACCCTGGAAGGCATTGCCAAAATGGTTGGTGTATCCAGCATGCCCGTGCGTGAAGCCTTTCAGATTCTGGCGGCCGACGGACTCATTAAAGTGCGCCCTAACAAAGGGGCCGTGGTGCTGGGCATTAACGCGCAAACTATTCGCGAGCATTATGAAATTCGCGCCCTGCTTGAGAGCGAAGCCGTCGCTAAAGCCTCGCGGCCCGGTACTGATATTTCGCAAATCGCCCGCATTCATCACGCGGCAGAAAAAGCGCTCGCTGAAAATAACTCTGCTGAGTATTCCGATTTAAATCAGGCATTTCACATGGAAATCTGGAATGTTGCCGGCAATGAAAAAATGAAAATGTTGCTGTGTAACATGTGGAATGGCTTGTCGATGGGGCATAAGGTCACGGAAGAGGAGTATGCCGTTATTTCTATTCAGGAACATAAAGGGATTTTGCAGGCGCTGGAAGCCCACGATGAGGTTCTGGCGCGACAGCGTATGCGAGAACACATTATCCGATCCATGGAAAATATGCTGACACGTTATGTCGTGGATCCTCATGCTGAATAATTCACTATCGCAATAAAATTAGTGGTTATATTTATTCTATAAATTAATCAGTTAGCGGCACACTGCCCGAGATCTTGATAAAGATCTCACTCCGCGATCTTTCTCCTGAATTCGATTGACTTACTTTTTTTAAGGGAATAATTTGCATCCCACCTTAATTGGATACAATATCATATATCATTGATAGGATAGTTATCATGGAACCGATTACCATTACCCTATGTCTTCTGATGTTCGCTATCGCAATGTTTGTGTGGGAAAAATTGCCGCTTGCCGTCACTTCAATGCTGGTGTGCGTGGCGCTGGTATTGACTGGTGTGCTCGATCTCAAGCAAGCATTTGCAGGCTTTATTGATACCAATGTCATTCTGTTTGTGGCGATGTTTATTGTGGGCGGTGCATTGTTCGAAACAGGGATGGCGAACAAAGTCGGCGGCGTCATCACGCGTTTCGCCAAAACCGAAAAACAGCTGATTTTCACCATCATGGTGGTGGTCGGGTTGATGTCAGGCGTGCTTTCAAATACCGGAACCGCAGCAGTCCTCATCCCGGTGGTGATCGGCGTGGCGGCTAAATCCGGTTTTGCCCGCTCTCGCCTGCTGATGCCGCTGGTTTTTGCCGCCGCACTGGGGGGCAATTTGTCGCTGATTGGCGCGCCGGGCAATTTAATTGCGCAATCTGCGTTGCAGAATATCGGCAGCGGCTTTGGCTTTTTCGAATACGCCAAAATCGGTTTGCCCATGCTGATTTGCGGAATTATTTACTTCCTGACGCTGGGCTATAAATTCCTGCCGAATAATCCCAACAGTGGGGCCGTGGGAAGCGTCGGTGAGCAGCAGGATTACAGCCATGTTCCGCAATGGAAACAGGTCCTCTCCCTGGTGGTGTTGATCGTCACGATCCTCGGCATGATCTTTGAAAAACGTATTGGGATCAATCTGGCGGTAACGGGATGTATTGGCGCGTTAGTGCTGGTTGTGACCGGCGTTCTTAACGAGAAGCAGGCCTATAAAGCCATTGATTCACAAACTATTTTTATCTTCGGCGGTACGCTGGCGCTTGCAAAAGCGTTGGAAATTACCGGCGCGGGTAAACTGGTCGCCGCGCAGGTTATCGGTATGCTGGGGGAGAATTCCTCTCCATTTATGCTGCTGGTGGCGGTTTTTGCCCTCTCCGTCGTCATGACCAATTTTATGTCCAATACGGCGACGACCGCACTCCTGGTCCCGGTCAGCCTCTCTATTGCCGCAGGCATGGGGGCCGATCCGCGCGCGGTACTGATGGCTACGGTTATCGGCGGCTCTTGCGCCTACGCCACCCCTATCGGCATGCCTGCCAACATGATGGTGCTGGCCGCAGGCGGTTATAAGTTCATTGATTACGCCAAAGCCGGGCTCCCTCTCATTATCGTCTCAACGATTGTCAGCCTGATTCTGCTGCCAATTCTTTTCCCTTTTCATCCGTAATTCACGGACGCTGTTCGACTAAGGAGTATGTATGAGTAAAAGCGATCAGATATCCCGAATGACCGACATTATGGCCAAATTCGTGGGATATACCGGCAAAGTATTGCCAGATGACGTCACAACAAAGCTGGAAGCGTTACAGAAAAAAGAGACCAGCGCGCTGGCGAACGTCATCTTTACCACCATGTTCGATAACCAGCGGCTGGCGAAAGAACTGGATCGTCCTTCTTGCCAGGATACGGGGGTTATCCAGTTTTTAGTGGAGTGTGGGGCGAATTTCCCCCTGATTGGGCAACTGGAAGCTCTGCTGCGCGAGGCCGTCATTCAGGCAACGAACGACTCTCCGCTGCGCCACAACAGCGTTGAAACCTTTGATGAATACAATACCGGCAAAAACGTCGGTAAGGGCACGCCGACGGTATTCTGGGAGATCGTTCCCGATTCTGATCAGTGCAGCATCTATACCTACATGGCTGGCGGTGGCTGTTCCCTTCCGGGAAAAGCGATGGTGCTGATGCCTGGCGCGGGTTATGAAGGCGTTACGCGTTTTGTGCTGGATGTCATGACCACCTACGGCCTCAATGCCTGCCCACCGTTATTGGTTGGCGTAGGCGTCGCAACATCGGTAGAGACCGCTGCGCTGCTCTCTAAAAAAGCGTTGATGCGCCCGGTGGGTTCACATAATGAAAACGAACGCGCTGCATCGCTGGAGAGAATGCTGGAAGAGGGGATTAACAAGATTGGCCTTGGCCCACAGGGTATGTCTGGCAACACCTCGGTGATGGGCGTCAATATTGAAAATACGGCGCGGCATCCTTCGACGATTGGCGTGGCGGTGAACGTCGGCTGCTGGTCTCATCGTAAAGGCCACATCATTTTTGATAAGGACCTGAATTACACCATTATGTCTCACACAGGAGTCACTCTCTGATGGCTAAAAAAATTCTGACGACCCCGATTAAGGCTGAAGATCTGGCTGATATAAAGGCGGGTGATATTATTTATCTGAATGGGCATATTGTCACCTGTCGTGATGTGGCGCATCGTCGTTTAATTGAAGGCGGACGTGAATTACCGGTTGATATAAGAGGTGGTGCGATATTACATGCGGGGCCAATTGTTCGACCGATAAAAGACAGTGATGATAAATTCGAAATGGTGTCAGTGGGCCCAACCACCAGTATGCGCATGGAAAAATTTGAGAAGGAATTTATTGCACAAACGGGCGTGAAGCTGATCGTGGGAAAAGGCGGCATGGGCAAGGGCACGGAAGAGGGATGCGCGGAACATAAAGCGCTGCACTGCGTCTTCCCTGCCGGGTGTGCGGTCGTTGCGGCTGTCTGCGTGGAAGAAATTGAAGAATCGCACTGGCGCGACCTTGGCATGCCGGAAACGCTGTGGGTTTGCCGGGTTAAGGAGTTTGGTCCATTAATCGTATCAATAGATACCCATGGAAATAATCTCTTTGAGCAAAATAAAGTGATATTTAACCAGCGTAAAGACATCGTTGCGGATGAAATATGCAAGAACGTGAGCTTTATTAAGTAATTTTTCTGACGCTGCGAAATAATACGGCACGACGCTTATATAAAACGTGCCGTATTTATTAAGGGATTTATATGAATGATGCTCAACTTATTGGCGAAGGCATCACATTAATGTTCTCCGGGATGGGATTCGTTCTTCTTTTTTTATTTCTCCTGATCCTGGCGATTCGTTTGATGTCCACCCTCATCAACCGCTTCTTTCCTGAACCCGAACCGGTTGCTGCGCCACGCCCTGTTTCTGCTCCCGCCGATGACTTCAGCCAGTTGAAGCCGGTTATCGCGGCGGCAATTCACCATCATCGTCGCCTTAATGCTTAATTCACGGAGGAATTTATGACCGTTGCTATTACCGATGTCGTCCTGCGCGACGCT
Source organism: Pseudocitrobacter corydidari (assembly GCF_021172065.1). Taxonomy (NCBI): domain Bacteria; kingdom Pseudomonadati; phylum Pseudomonadota; class Gammaproteobacteria; order Enterobacterales; family Enterobacteriaceae; genus Pseudocitrobacter; species Pseudocitrobacter corydidari. Next base: position 4,378,314 of record NZ_CP087880.1, read on the forward strand.
CACCAGTCTCTGTTTGCCACCCGTCTGCGTCTTGACGATATGCTGCCGATTGCCGCCGCGCTTGATGACGTGGGCTACTGGTCGCTGGAGTGCTGGGGCGGTGCCACCTTTGATGCCTGTATTCGTTTTCTCGGCGAAGACCCGTGGGTGCGTCTGCGCGAGCTGAAAAAAGCCCTGCCGAAAACCCCGCTGCAGATGCTGCTGCGCGGGCAGAATTTACTGGGTTATCGCCACTACGCCGATGACGTGGTGGAACGCTTTGTCGAGCGTGCCGTGAAAAACGGCATGGACGTGTTCCGCGTGTTTGACGCCATGAACGACCCGCGCAATATGAAAGCCTCTCTCCAGGCGGTGCGCAGCCACGGCGCGCATGCGCAGGGCACGCTCTCCTACACCACCAGCCCGGCGCATAACCTCCAAACCTGGCTCGACCTGACGGAACAGCTGCTGGAAATCGGCGTCGACTCCATCGCCATCAAGGATATGTCCGGTATCCTGACGCCCGGCGCGGCGTATGAGCTGGTCAGTGAAATCAAAAAACGCTATGACGTGCGCCTGCATCTGCACTGCCACGCCACCACCGGTATGGCGGAAATGGCGCTGCTTAAAGCGATTGACGCGGGCGTCGACGGCGTCGATACGGCTATCTCGTCGATGAGCGCCACCTACGGCCATCCGGCCACCGAAGCGCTGGTCGCCACGCTGGCGGGCACACCGCAGGATACCGGATTCTCCCTGCCGCAGATTGAGAAAATCGCCGCGTACTTCCGCGATGTGCGTAAGAAATACCACAGTTTTGAAGGCCAGCTAAAAGGTTACGACAGCCGCATTCTGGTGGCGCAGGTGCCGGGCGGGATGCTCACCAACCTGGAAAGCCAGCTGAAGCAGCAGAACGCCGCCGACAGGCTCGATGCCGTGCTGGCGGAAATCCCGCGCGTGCGTGAGGACCTCGGGTTTATCCCGCTGGTGACGCCCACGTCGCAGATTGTCGGCACCCAGGCGGTGCTCAACGTGCTGACCGGCGAGCGCTACAAATCCATCGCCAAAGAGACGGCGGGCATTCTGAAAGGCGAATATGGCCGCACGCCCGCGCCGGTAAATGCGGCGTTGCAGGCCCGTGTGCTGGAAGGCGGCCAGGCGATTACCTGTCGTCCGGCGGACCTGCTGAAGCCTGAACTGGCGACGCTGGAAGCGGATATCAAACGTCAGGCGCAGGAAAAAGGCATCACCCTTGCCGATAACGCCATTGACGATGTGCTGACCGTGGCGCTTTTCCCGCAGCCGGGCCTGAAGTTCCTTGAGAATCGCGACAACCCGGCGGCGTTTGAGCCGCGTCCTGAGCTGGCGGTGGCAAAACCTGCCGCCCCGGTCAGCGCGCCAAAACCGGCGGCATCCAGCGGTATTTATACCGTCGAAGTGGACGGCAAAGCCTGGGTGGTGAAAGTGAGCGATGGCGGCGATATCACGCCTGTCGCCGCCGCATCGGCTCCGGCACCGCAGGCTTCTGCTCCGGCGGGCACAGGCACACCGGTTGCCGCGCCGCTGGCCGGGAATATCTGGAAAGTTATCGCCAGCGAAGGCCAGCAGGTGGCGGAAGGCGACGTGCTGCTGATCCTCGAAGCCATGAAGATGGAAACGGAGATCCGCGCCGCGCAGGCGGGCACGGTACGCGGTATCGCGGTGAAAGCCGGGGATGCGGTTGCGGTGGGTGACACCCTGATGACGCTGGCGTAACGGGGGCGGATATGGAGAGTCTGAACGCCCTGCTTCAGGGCATGGGGCTGATGCATCTCAGCGCAGGCCAGGCGGTGATGCTGCTGGTCAGCCTGCTGCTGCTGTGGCTGGCCATCGCGAAGAAGTTTGAACCGCTGCTGCTGTTGCCGATTGGCTTCGGCGGCCTGCTGTCGAACATCCCGGAAGCTGGCATGGCGATGACCGCGCTGGAAAGCCTGCTGGCGCATCACGACGCCGGGCAACTGGCGGTGATTGCCGCGAAGCTCAACTGCACGCCGGATGTTCACGCCATCAAGGAAGCGCTGGCGCTGGCGTTACCGTCGGTGCAAAACCAGATGGAAACGCTGGCGGTGGATATGGGCTACACGCCGGGCGTGCTGGCGCTGTTTTATAAAGTGGCGATTGGCTCCGGCGTGGCGCCGCTGGTGATCTTCATGGGCGTCGGGGCGATGACCGACTTCGGCCCGCTGCTGGCCAACCCGCGCACGCTGCTGCTTGGTGCGGCGGCGCAGTTCGGCATCTTCGCCACCGTGCTGGGTGCGCTGGGGCTGAACTACCTTGGTTTCATCCACTTCACCCTGCCGCAGGCGGCGGCGATCGGTATTATCGGCGGCGCGGATGGCCCCACGGCCATTTACCTCGCCAGCAAGCTGGCGCCGGAGCTGCTCGGAGCGATTGCCGTGGCAGCGTACTCCTATATGGCGCTGGTGCCGTTGATCCAGCCGCCGATCATGAAGGCGCTGACTACCGAGAGTGAACGCAAAATCCGCATGGTGCAGCTGCGAACCATCAGCAAACGGGAAAAAATCATCTTCCCGGTGATCCTGCTGCTGCTGGTGGCGCTGCTGCTGCCGGACGCCGCGCCGCTGCTGGGGATGTTCTGCTTCGGCAACCTGATGCGCGAAAGCGGCGTGGTGGAGCGCCTGAGCGACACGGTGCAAAACGGGCTGATTAATATTGTGACCATTTTCCTCGGCCTGTCGGTGGGCGCGAAGCTGGTGGCGGATAAATTCCTGCAACCGCAGACGCTGGGCATTCTGGTGCTGGGGGTGATCGCCTTTGGTATCGGGACAGCGGCGGGCGTGATTATGGCGAAACTGCTTAACCTGTTCAGCAAAAACAAAATCAACCCACTGATAGGCTCGGCGGGCGTCTCGGCGGTGCCGATGGCGGCGCGCGTGTCGAACAAAGTGGGGCTGGAAGCGGATGCGCAAAACTTCCTGCTGATGCACGCGATGGGCCCGAACGTGGCGGGCGTGATTGGCTCAGCCATCGCCGCCGGCGTGATGCTGAAGTATGTTCTGGCGATGGCTTAACCCTAACTGAGCGGGGTTGCCCGCTCTTTTGATGTAAGGATACAAAGATGAGTGAAATGGCAGCATTACGTCCGCAGGTTGGGGCGTCGTCCATGCAAGCGGTTCTGACCAGCGTTCAGCAATCGACGGATGAACTTGAGCAGTTACAACCAGCGCTGGGTCTTTTAGCGCATCCGGCGCTGACGTCGCGCGCTCAAGAATTGTTTGGGGATTGCTACAATGTTGGGGCGCAAAATGCCGACAGCGACAATGCGTGCATCGCGGCAAGACTGCCTTCAACGTTGCTACAGTCTGCTGTCAGCCTGCAAAGTATTGGTCTGCTGTGTGCAGCGGCGGGGAAAATGAACGCCCTGCGAAAACCGATGGCCCACAACCGCTTATGTGATTATGCCGGGCAGTTTGCGGTTGATAGCGTGCCGGAATCTGCGCAGATTCGGGAGTCGTTTCTCACGGTGCGCAGCATTGCGCTCCCGGTTTATCAGCGCCTGCTGCGGGATGGTCACTCGCACCCCAACTGCGTGCATCAGGTGCTGCTGCATCTGCTGGCGTGGAAAAGCGATTCTCTGTGGACGAGGCAACAGGCGCAGCGGCTGCTGTGGCAGGGTGGCGTACTGGGAGAAAACGGTGTGGCAGAACTGGAACTGCTGGATAAAGAGATGGCCGAGCGGCAGATTGCCTGGCCATCGTTGTGGTCGCTACTGGCGATTGCAGGGTTTCTGGCGCGCTATCCCGCCGGGCCAATGTTTATTGATTAACACATGCTCCCCCGTAATGGGGGAGCCTGTTAGTTCGACGCCGGATACTCCTGAATCGTCACCTTCAGCGTTAATTTCTTGTCGTCGCGCATGACTTCAACCGGGATGTCCGACCCCGGACGAATCTCGGCCACCTGGTCCATGGTTTCCAGCGCGGAGAGCGCCGGTTTACCGTTCACCGATGTGATAACGTCATTAACCTGAATGCCTGCCTGCGCGGCCGGGCCACCGGCGGTGACTTCGTTAACCACGATCCCCTGGATCTGATCCATGCCGCCACCCTGCGCGTGAAGCGGGGCGATCTCGCGCCCGCCGATCCCGATGTAACCACGGATCACCCGGCCATCGCGGATCAGTTTATCCATGATCTTCGTCGCCAGCTGGAACGGGATGGCGAAGCTTAAGCCTTCCGGCGTTTCACCATCGTTACTCTTATCGAAGGAGAGGGTGTTGATACCCATCAGCTCGCCCAGCGAGTTAATCAGTGCGCCGCCGGAGTTACCGTGATTGATGGAGGCATCCGTTTGCAGGAAATTCTGTCGCCCGGTCGGGTTCAGGCCGATACGCCCGGTGGCGCTGATGATGCCCTGCGTAATGGTCTGCCCCAGGTTGTAAGGGTTACCAATCGCCAGCACCACATCGCCAATGTGCGGCACACGCTTCGGGTTGATTGGGATAACCGGCAGGCCGCCGGTGGCGTTAATTTTCAGCACCGCGAGGTCGGTAAGCGTATCGGAGCCGACCAGCAGCGCTTCAAATACGCGGCCATCCTGCAACGCGACGATGATTTGATCGGCATCGTTAATGACATGCTTGTTGGTCACGATATACCCGCGTTCGTCCATGATCACCCCGGAGCCGAGCGTGCGGATCTCCAGTTGATTCTGCCCGGTGCTGTTCAAACCACGGTTATAGACGTTGACGACCGCAGGTGCGGCACGACGCACGGCCTGGTTATAGCTGGCGGGGGATTCATCCGAGCTGGTGAGCGTAGTGGTCGCAGTGGTCCACTTACGTAACGAGGGCATCGCGGCCAGCAAAATGCCACCGACAATAAAACCAATTGCGACAGAACGTAAAAGCTTTGCAAGCATGATCAGGTATCGTTGATGAATAAACGTTCGCAGCATACCACGACTTCGCTGGACATCACACGCTGCGCGATGTCCAGCGTAAGACGGTTAACGCAGTAAGAGATAAATGCTCTCTTCACCGCGCATCACGTTCAGGGCAATCACCGACGGTTTGGTCTCCAGCACTTTGCGCATATCCGCGATGGACTGCGTGCGCTGGCGGTTAATCCCGATGATGACATCATCTTTATGCAGGCCAACCTGTGCCGCAGCGCTGCCTTTTTCCACGTCGCTGATGACGATGCCTTTGGTACCGTCTTTCAACTGACCGTCGCTTAAGGACGCGCCCTGGAGCTGCGGGGCGATCATTTCCGCGCTGGCGGTCGCCGAGGTGCTTTTATCCAGCGTGACTTCGACTTCCAGCGGTTTGCCATCGCGCAGCAGACCCAGCTTCACTTTTGAGCCGGGTTCGGTGGTGGCAATGCGCGAGCGCAGTTCGGCAAAGCTGCTCAGCGCTTTACCGTTCAGGCTGACAATCACGTCGCCTGATTTTATGCCCGCTTTCGCCGAGCCAGAGTTAGGCAGTACTTCGCTGACAAACGCCCCGCGCTGCACGTTGAGGTTAAACGCTTTGGCGATATCGGCGCTCATTTCCATACCGCGAATACCCAGCAGCCCGCGTTTGATTTCGCCGAACTGAATCAGCTGTTTCGCGAGGATTTGCGCCATATTGCTGGGAATGGCGAAGCCAATCCCGACGCTGCCGCCGCCAGGGGCGAGAATCGCGGTGTTAATGCCGATCAGCTCGCCGTTGAGGTTCAGCAATGCGCCACCGGAGTTGCCACGGTTAATCGAGGCATCGGTCTGAATAAAGTTTTCCAGCCCCTCGAGGTTCAGCCCGCTGCGGCCTAACGCTGATACGATCCCGGAGGTGGCGGTTTGCCCCAGCCCGAAGGGGTTACCCACGGCGACGGCGAAATCGCCGACGCGCAGTTTATCGGAATCGGCAATGGCGATTTGTGTGAGTTTGCTGCCGCCCTGAATTTGCAGCAGGGCGATATCGCTTTGGTCATCGCTGCCAATCAGTTTGGCATCGAACTCGCGGCCATCATTCAGCTGGATGCTGATTTTTTGCGCCTGGCTGATGACGTGGTTGTTGGTTAAGACGTAGCCTTTCGCCGCATCAATAATGACGCCAGAACCCAGACCTTCGAACGGTTGCGCCGGTTCATTGCCGCCTTCTTCACCAAAGAATTTTTTCAGCTCTTCCGGCACGCGCTGACTCGGCGTGGCGGTGCCTTCCACCTGCACGCTCACCACGGCGGGCAAGACTTTTTCCAGCATTGGCGCGAGGCTTGGCAGTGCGCCCTGGCCTGGAACCTGAGTGGGAATCGACGCGCTGGCCACCTGAGGCACGGCAAAGGACAGGCCGACACTTAACGCTAACGCACTCAACAGCAAAGTAGATTTATTCATTGATGCTGGCTCTCCTGACCTGAGGTGTAAGGACATGCTTCCCGAAACAGTCTGATGTTATTGAATTTTTCTCGGGGTAACAATGTGGATATTGACTAAATATAGTCGGGGCAGAGAGAAGTGACGGGCGCAACAGGCGCGCCCGTGAAATAAATTGTTCGCAGAAAGGATTAGTCGCGTTTTGCACCGCTACGCAGCAGGCCGGATGCGCCTTCTGAGTAGTCACGCGGCATCTGTACCGGCGCCTGGTCGTTACCGGCTTCCGATTCAGCCAGACGGTTGCGGAACGGATTAGACTCTGCGCTCATTTCAGGCAGCAGGCTGCTTGAGCTTTTCGCCATGTGCTGATAGAGCTGACGATAGTCGTCCGCCATATTGTTCAGCAATTCCGCACTGCGCGCAAAATGGCTGACTAACTCTTCGCGGTACTCTTCCAGTTCGGCTTTATTTTTTTCCAGCTCGTACTGCAGGGCCTGTTGTTGACGCAATTTGCGATTACCGAAACGCATGGCCACAGCACCGATAATAATGCCGACAACGAGCCCAATTAGCGCATATTCCCAGGTCATGAACATCTCCCATTGTTTTGTGGTTCCGTAGGGTATTGGTTACCAGGCGCTCCTTGCCTGTACCAGATACTGCCACTATAACCGCTTATTCCGCAGAAGTGGAATCCTGGCGTATCATCGCGTAGTGTAGAACGGCACTTTTTTCACCAATCGTGAAGTAAGACATACCGGTTTTCAAAGGAATAACAATTAGATCATGCAAAGCCTGTCCCCCACATCGCGTTATCTTCAGGCCCTCGAAGAGGGCACCCATCAGCCTGATGATGTCCAGCGTGAGGCGGTAAATCGCCTCGATACCATCTACCAGGAACTGCTCGCCAATCGTGCGCAGCCTGCCCAAAGCGGCGGTGGCCTGATGGCAAAATTCGGAAAATTTCTTGGTAAACGCGAGGCGGACACGAACACGCCGGTTCGCGGCTTGTATATGTGGGGCGGAGTAGGCCGGGGGAAAACCTGGTTGATGGACATGTTCTATCACAGCCTGCCGGGCGAACGTAAACAGCGTCTGCACTTTCACCGTTTTATGCTGCGGGTGCATGAAGAGCTGACGCAGCTTCAGGGTCATAGCGACCCGCTGGAAATCGTCGCTGAACGCTTTAAAGCGGAAACGGACGTACTCTGCTTTGATGAGTTTTTTGTCTCAGATATCACCGACGCCATGCTGCTCGGCGGCCTGATGAAAGCGCTGTTCTCGCGTGGGATTACGCTGGTCGCCACCTCGAATATCCCGCCGGATGAGCTTTATCGCAATGGCTTACAGCGCGCGCGCTTCCTGCCGGCCATCGACGCGATTAAAGCCCACTGCGACATCATGAACGTCGATGCGGGTGTCGATTACCGTCTACGCACGTTAACTCAGGCGCATCTGTGGCTTTCGCCGCTAAACGACGAAACCCGCGTCGAGATGGATAAACTTTGGCTGGCGCTGGCGGGCGCAAAGCGTGAGCACGCCCCCGAACTTGAGATTAACCACCGCGCGTTGCCGACGCTGGGCGTGGAGAACCAAACGCTGGCGGTTTCCTTTACCACACTGTGCGTCGATGCGCGCAGCCAGCACGACTACATCGCGCTCTCGTGCCTGTTCCATACGGTGATGCTGTTTGATGTGCCCGTCATGACGCCAATGATGGAAAGCGAAGCGCGCCGCTTTATTGCGCTGGTGGATGAATTCTATGAGCGCCACGTGAAGCTGGTGGTGAGCGCCGAAGTGCCGCTGTACGACATTTATCAGGGCGAACGGCTGAAGTTTGAGTTCCAGCGCTGCCTGTCGCGTTTGCAGGAGATGCAGAGCGAAGAGTATTTGAAACGGCCGCATATGCCGTAAATGCTCCCCTCTCCGCGTGGGAGATGGGCTGGGGGGGAGGGCATCAGGCCGCACCCCCCTATTAAAACCCCCCATCAAAATCACAAATAAGGGTCGATCTTTAACCCCGACTTCTCTATAATCTTGCGACCCCACGTTACAAGAAGGTTTTTTTCCCAAAACTTTCTATGTGCCGGCATAGGCTATTCGAAGGGGTAGGTTTGCTGGACAATGTCGTGTGAACCTCAACTGACAAAACGTTTGGGTGTTCACCAACGTGTAACTTATTTATTTGGGTAAGCTTTTAATGAAAACTTTTACAGCTAAACCAGAAACCGTTCAACGTGACTGGTATGTTGTTGACGCGACCGGTAAAACTCTGGGCCGTCTGGCTACTGAACTGGCTCGTCGCCTGCGCGGTAAGCATAAAGCGGAATACACTCCGCACGTAGATACCGGTGATTACATCATCGTTCTGAACGCTGACAAAGTTGCTGTAACCGGCAACAAGCGTACTGACAAAATGTACTATCACCACACCGGCCACATCGGTGGTATCAAAGAAGCGACCTTTGAAGAGATGATTGCCCGCCGTCCTGAGCGTGTGATTGAAATCGCGGTTAAAGGCATGCTGCCAAAAGGCCCGCTGGGTCGTGCTATGTTCCGTAAACTGAAAGTTTACGCGGGTACCGAGCACAACCACGCGGCACAGCAACCGCAAGTTCTTGACATCTAATCGGGATTATAGGCAATGGCTGAAAATCAATACTACGGCACTGGTCGCCGCAAAAGTTCCGCAGCTCGCGTTTTCATCAAACCGGGCAACGGCAAAATCGTTATCAACCAACGTTCTCTGGAACAGTACTTCGGTCGTGAAACTGCCCGCATGGTAGTTCGTCAGCCGCTGGAACTGGTCGACATGGTTGAGAAACTGGATCTGTACATCACCGTTAAAGGTGGTGGTATCTCTGGTCAGGCTGGTGCGATCCGTCACGGTATCACCCGCGCTCTGATGGAGTATGATGAGTCCCTGCGTGGCGAATTGCGTAAAGCTGGCTTCGTTACCCGTGATGCTCGTCAGGTTGAACGTAAGAAAGTCGGTCTGCGTAAAGCACGTCGTCGTCCTCAGTTCTCCAAACGTTAATTGGTTTCTGCTTCGGCAGACAACAATTTGCGCAAAAACCCGCTTCGGCGGGTTTTTTTATGCCTGAACACTTACGCGATGAACGTATTTGTAGGGTAGGCAGGCGAAGCGCCCCCGCCATAATCGCATTGCCAATGCCAATCTCACGGCTCTTTTTCCGGATTTCCAGAATCCACTCACCACAAGCCGTGCAAAATCTGGTAAACTATTCTCCAATTTTCTGCCCAAATGCGGGTGATTGTTCAATTTTTGTTTGGTTTGCAAGCAGGAATGCCACTCAACGCAGGATGGGGACACACTTCTGGCTAGCCACCGTGTGGCTGGTAGCAGTAAAAATTCTGAATATACCTGGAGGTTTTCATGGCTGTCGCTGCCAACAAACGTTCGGTAATGACGCTGTTTTCTGGTCCTACTGACATTTATAGCCATCAGGTCCGCATCGTGCTGGCTGAAAAAGGTGTCAGCTTTGAGATAGAGCACGTGGAAAAGGACAATCCACCGCAGGATCTGATTGACCTCAACCCGAATCAAAGCGTTCCGACACTGGTAGATCGCGAACTGACTCTGTGGGAATCCCGCATCATTATGGAATACCTGGATGAGCGTTTCCCGCATCCGCCGCTGATGCCGGTTTACCCGGTTGCACGCGGTGAAAGCCGTCTGTACATGCAACGTATCGAGAAAGACTGGTACACGCTGATGAACGTCGTGATGACGGGCTCTGCGGCTCAGGCTGATGCTGCGCGTAAACAGCTGCGCGAAGAGCTGCTGGCGATTGCGCCGGTCTTCACTCAGAAGCCGTACTTCCTGAGCGATGAGTTCAGCCTGGTCGACTGCTACCTGGCGCCGCTGCTGTGGCGTCTGCCGGTTATGGGTATCGAAATGGCTGGTGCGGGTGCGAAAGAGCTGAAAGGCTACATGACCCGCGTCTTCGAACGTGATTCTTTCCTTGCCTCCTTAACGGAAGCCGAGCGCGAAATGCGCCTTGGCCGGGGTTAACTGAATGGATGTGTCACAGCTTTCTCCACGCCGCCCGTATCTGCTTCGTGCATTTTACGAGTGGCTGCTGGACAACCAGCTTACGCCGCATTTGGTCGTTGATGTCATGCAGCCAGGCGTTCAGGTACCAATGGAGTACGCCCGTGACGGCCAGATAGTCCTGAACATCGCGCCACGCGCGGTGGGCAACCTGGAGCTGGCGAACGATGAAGTTCGCTTCAACGCACGCTTCGGCGGTGTTCCACGCAATGTTTCCGTGCCGCTGGCCGCCGTGCTGGCTATCTACGCGCGTGAAAACGGCGCAGGCACCATGTTCGAGCCGGAAACGGCCTACGACGAAGATGCGGAAGGCTATAACGACGACCTCGAAGTCGTTGAAAACGAAACGGTGATGTCGGTCATCGACGGCGATAAGCCGGATCACGACGACGACACCGATCCGGACGATACCCCGCCGCCGCGCGGTGGCCGCCCGGCACTTCGCGTGGTGAAGTAAATATCCCGAAAGGCCCGAAAGGGCCTTTTTTTATGGGTGAGATTGTCCCTGGTCGCCGGCTGAAGTGGCTATGTCAGCAGGGATTGATATCGAAAGAGGGAGGAATTGATATTTGATTAACATGTTCTGGTAATAACGTCTTTTTCAGACCTTATTTAATATTAAATATCAGCTTTCTAATATTATATTTCATGATAATTATTATGCAATATTTTAATTGTCCGGCCTGATGTAATCACTTACAAAAACATACATTATTGTTATAACATGCGTTTTCCTTTATCGTTTGCGTCGCTTTTTTCGGCTAAATCAGCACTATTTGCATAAATGCCACTCATATCATTAAAAATTCTACAATCTGAATTAACTAAAGATAAATTGAGTGTCTGCCCCTTCAGTATCACTATCGCCGCACACCAAAGAATATCATCTTATGCACACTTTTGCGGGAAGCAATGACGCATATTCGATGGTCATCTCTAAGCCGTTCACTTCACTATTAATCTGAGGTTTTCCGGCGATTAAAATTTAATTATTTATGGTTTAAGGACAAATAATGAGTAAGTTTGTTAAAACTGCTATTGCAGCGGTGATGGTAATGGGTGCGTTCGCGTCAACTTCTTCCATCGCTGCCGGTAACAACGGTACCGCGCGTTTCTACGGCACCATCGAAGATTCCCCGTGCTCCATCGTGCCTGACGACCACAAACTGGAAGTTGATATGGGCGATATCGGTTCTGAAACACTAAAAGGCGGCAAATCAACCACGCCGAAAGAGTTCCAGATCCACCTGCAGGACTGCGTGTTTGATACCCAGGCCAAGGCTTCGACCACCTTCACCGGCACCATCTATACTGCGGTATCAAACAGCAACAACTACACCATTTTCAGCACCGAAACCGGTATGCCATTTGAGCATGTCAGCCTGGCGATCGGTGACGAACACGGCACGGCATACAAAAGTGGCATGCCTATTGAGCAACTGCTGACTCTGGATACCGCCACCACGAAAGGTAAACCAAACCAGACGCTGAACTTTAAAGCGTGGCTGGTGGGTGAAAGCGAAATGCCGACCCTGGGTGCATTTGAAGCTAATACCACGTTCCAGATCACCTATCTCTGATGTTTCACCCCATGGCGGCAACGTCATGGGGTTTTTTAATCGATTCTGACGAAATTATAATAATCACGGATGGATACGTGTATGCCAGACCATTCTCTTTTCCGTTTACGGGTGCTTCCCTGGTATATTGCGCTGGCAATATCCGGAAGTTATTCCAGTGCCTGGGCTGATGATGATATTCAGTTTGATTCCCGTTTTCTGGAATTAAAAGGCGACACGAAAATCGATCTGAAACGTTTTTCCAGCCAGGGCTATGTCGAGCCGGGTAAATATAATTTAACGGTTCAGGTAAATAAACAGCCGCTCCCGGATGACCACGATATTTTCTGGTACGCCTCTGAAAAAGAGGCCGGTAAAACCTATGCCTGTCTGACGCCCGCGCTGCTCGCTCAGTTTGGTCTGAAAGAAGATATTGCAAAAAGCCTGCAATGGTCCCGCAACGGTGAATGCCTTGCACCTGGCCAGCTGGAAGGTATTGATATTAAGGCTGATTTAAGCCAGTCCGCGTTATTAATCTCCCTGCCACAGGCCTACCTGGAATACAGCGATATTGACTGGGACCCGCCTTCCCGCTGGGATGATGGTATTCCCGGCCTGATTGCCGACTACAGCATTAACGCCCAGACCCGCCACGATGAACAGAGCGGCGATGACAGTAACGATATCACCGGCAACGGCACGGTCGGGGCGAACCTCGGCCCGTGGCGTCTGCGCGCCGACTGGCAGACGGACTACCAGCATACCCGTAGCGGCGATGACGATGAAGACAGCGACGGTAACAGCACACAAAGAAACTGGGAGTGGAGCCGCTACTACGCCTGGCGCGCCCTGCCGTCACTGAAAGCCAAACTTGCGCTCGGCGAGGATTACCTTAATTCCGATATTTTCGACGGCTTTAACTATGTCGGCGGTAGCGTCAGCACCGACGACCAGATGCTGCCGCCCAATCTGCGCGGCTACGCCCCCGATATTTCCGGGGTGGCGCACACCACGGCAAAAGTGACCGTCAGCCAGATGGGCCGCGTCATTTACGAAACCCAGGTGCCGGCGGGGCCGTTCCGTATTCAGGATTTGGGTGATTCCGTCTCCGGGACCCTGCATGTGCGTATTGAAGAGCAGAACGGGCAGGTGCAGGAATATGATATCAGCACCGCCTCGATGCCGTTCCTGACCCGTCAGGGCCAGGTGCGTTATAAAGTGATGATGGGCCGCCCGCAGGAGTGGGGGCACAATATTGCCGGCGGATTTTTCTCCGGCGGCGAAGCCTCCTGGGGGATTGCCAACGGCTGGTCGCTCTACGGCGGGGCGCTGGCGGATGAAAACTATCAGTCGGCGGCCATTGGCGTCGGGCGTGACCTGTCCATTCTTGGTGCCATGGCCTTTGACGTCACGCACTCACATGTCCGCCTGGATGAGAACACCGCCTACAACAATCGCACGCTGGACGGTAACTCGTTCCGCGTGAGCTATGCCAAAGACTTTGACGAACTGGACAGCCGCGTCACCTTCGCCGGATACCGCTTCTCTGAAAAGAACTTCATGACCATGAGCGAGTATCTGGATGCGAAAGATGCGGACATGGTGCGCTCCGGCAACGATAAAGAGATGTACACGGTGACCTATAACCAGAACTTCCGGGATGCCGCGGTTTCTGTTTATCTTAACTACACCCACCGCACCTACTGGGACCGGCCGGAGCAGACCAACTACAACGTGATGATGTCCCACTATTTCAATATGGGCAGCATCCGCAACATGAGCGTGTCCCTGACCGGCTACCGCTACGAATACGACAAAAGCACCGACAAGGGGATGTATCTCTCGCTGAGTATGCCGTGGGGCGACAGCAGTACCGTCAGCTATAACGGCAACTACGGCAGCGGCTCAGACTCCAGCCAGGTCGGCTATTTCAGCCGTATCGACGATGCCTCGCATTACCAGATTAACGTCGGTACCAGTGAGAACCACGGCAGCGTGGATGGCTACTACAGCCGTGACGGCTCGCTGGCGAAAGTGGATTTAAGCGCCAACTACCATGAAGGCGAATATCAGTCTGCCGGGATTTCACTGCAGGGCGGCGCGACACTGACCGCGCACGGCGGGGCGCTGCACCGCACGCAGAATATGGGCGGCACGCGTCTGCTGATTGACGCCGACGGCGTGTCCGGCGTGCCGGTGGAAGGCAATGGCTCGCCGGTTTACACCAACATGTTTGGTAAGGCGGTCGTGGCGGACGTCAACAACTACTACCGTAACCAGGCCTATATCGACCTGACGAAACTGCCGGAAAACGCCGAAGCCACCCAGTCGGTGGTACAGGCCACGCTGACCGAGGGCGCGATTGGCTACCGTAAATTTGCCGTTATCAGCGGGCAGAAAGCGATGGCGGTACTGCGTCTGAGCGACGGCAGCCATCCGCCGTTCGGTGCGGAAGTGAAAAACAGCGACGAGCAGCAGGTCGGGCTGGTGGACGATGACGGCAACGTCTATCTGGCCGGGGTGAAACCGGGCGAGCGCATGACCGTGTCGTGGAACGGGGAGGCGCACTGCGACATCGCGCTGCCGGACCCGTTACCGGCCGATCTGTTCAACGGCCTGTTGCTGCCCTGCCAGACAAAAGGTGCCGTCGCACCTGCCACCTCGCCGGACGTCAAACCGGTGATTCAGGAACAGACGCAGCGGGTGACGCCAACGGAACCCCCGACTTCAATTTCAGTAAACCAGTAACGTGATTAAGGAATGATCCATGTTTAATCTGACTCATACGGTAAAAACCGTTATCCCTGCGCTGGCGCTGCTGGCCAGTTTCTCCGGCCACGCTTCGGTGACGCCCGACAGGACACGGCTGGTGTTTAACGAAAGCGACAAGTCCATCAGCGTCACGCTGCGCAATAACGATCAGAAACTGCCCTATCTGGCGCAGAGCTGGATAGAGGATGCAAAGGGCAACAAAATCAGCTCGCCGCTGGCGGTGCTGCCGCCGGTGCAGCGCATCGATGCAATGATGAACGGCCAGGTGAAGGTGCAGGGGCTACCGGACATCAACAAGCTGCCTGCCGACCGCGAGACCGTGTTTTACTTTAATGTGCGTGAAATTCCGCCGAAATCGAACAAACCGAACACGCTGCAGATTGCGCTGCAGACGCGCATCAAGCTGTTCTGGCGACCGAAGGCGCTGGAAAACGTCAGCATGAAAAACCCGTGGCAGCACAAGGTGACGCTCACCCGCAACGGCCAGGATTTTACCGTCAATAACCCGACGCCGTACTACGTGATCATCAGCAACGCCAGCGCAAAAAAAGGCGGCAACCCGCCGGCGGGATTCACACCGCTGATGCTGGAGCCGAAAACCTCCGCGCCGCTGAATGCGAAGATGGACAGCGTGCCGGTGCTGACCTACATCAACGACTACGGCGCGCGGATGCCGCTGTACTTCAAATGCACCGGCAACAACTGCCAGGTGGATGAAGAGCAGAGCCGCAAAGGCTGATGCCGGGAGGGACTTATGAGTCACAAGTTTTTAGCGGGCGCGGGGTTGCTGGTGCTGGCCGGATGGGGGGGCAGCGATGTTGCCGTTGCCAGTGACATTAAGCAGGTGGATATGACGCTGCGAATCCTGGTCGATGGCCCGCCGCCGTGCTCCGTGAAGGGAAGCGCGGTTGAGTTTGGCAATGTGGTGATCAACAAGATCGATGGCACCAGTTACCGACAGGATGCGAAATACACCCTCAACTGCGGCAATAAAGTCAGCGATGACTTACAGATGCAGCTTAAAGGCAACACGACTGTTATCAACGGGGAAACGGTTCTCAGCACGGATATCGCAGGTTTAGGGGTGCGGATAGAAAACGCCGCCGATAATTCCCTGTTTGCGGTCGGTGAAAATACCTGGACGCCTTTTAATTTTAATACTCAGCCACAGTTGAAAGCGGTGCCGGTAAAGCAGAGCGGAGTGCAGTTAACGCCATCGGAATTTAACGCCAGTCTGACCATGGTGGTGGATTACCAATGAAAAAACTCACGCTTATTTTACTGTGCGCCTGCTGGGGCAAGGCTCTGGCTGCCGACGAGGACATTACTTTCCATGGTACGCTGGTATCACCACCCGCCTGTAGCATCAGCGGCGGGCAAACCATTGAAGTGGAATTTCGCGATCTCATTATCGACAGCATTGATGGCAATTACGGTCGTAAGGAAGTGGTATACGAACTGAGTTGCGAAACCAATGAGCGCGACCCTGACTGGGAGATGACGCTCACCTGGACGGGTACAGCAACCTCTTACAATGATGCCGCCATTGAGACGGATGTGCCGGGGTTTGGAATTGAGCTTCAGCACGACGGCCAGCGTTTTAAGCTCAATGATTCGATTTCCATTAATGCCACCGATTTTACCCAGAAGCCGAAGCTGGAGGCGGTTCCGGTGAAAGCGGCTGACGCGGTGCTGACCGACACGACTTTTTCTGCTTACGCAACCTTACGGGTGGATTACCAATGAAAACAGCACGCACTTATTTGCCCGGTTACGCGCTGCTGGCCAGCCTGCTGCTGACCGCCAGCACGGGGGCACTGGCGGTAGATAACAACCTGCATTTTTACGGCAACCTGCTGAGTAAATCCTGCACGCTGGTGGTGGATGGCACCAATCTGGCGGAAATCCATTTTCCCACCGTCAGCAACCGGGATTTGATGGTCGCCGGGCAGTCCGCGCACCTGCCGGTTGTGTTTAAGCTGAAAGACTGCAAAGGGCCGGCGGGATACAACGTTAAAGTCACGCTGAGCGGCACCGAAGACAGCGGTCAGCCGGGATTTCTGGCAATCGATGACACCTCGACCGCGCAGGGGGTGGGGATAGGGATGGAAACCCTCGAAGGCAAGCGGGTGGATATTAACAACACCACCGGAGCGACCTTTGCGCTTATCAACGGTAACAATGATATTAATTTCAGGGCCTGGATCCAGGCGAAAAGCGGCCGTGAGGTGACGATCGGTGAGTTTACTGCCAGCCTGACCGCCACGTTTGAGTATATTTAATATGAAGAAAATACATCATTTAGTGTGTTTATTGGTACTGATTTTATGCACCTGCGGGGCACTGGCAGCCCAAAAGATTGCCACATTACATATTCCTGCAGGAGTATCCTCAGGGGCGATGACAGAGTATAGGTTTAATCTTTCGGTGCTTACACCTACATCAGTTGAATATGGTGTTTATGAATCCAAATCACTTGTGGTTACTGATTTACCAATCGTGTCATGGACAGCAGGCCCTACAAGCACCGCCCCTATTTTGAAGATCGAATCATTTGGTGGTCACTTTCCTGAAGCCAGGTGCCCCGGTATAAAAGCATATGACGATCTCTCACCCGTAACGGGGTGGGGATGTAATGATGTGGTCATTGGTGTTTACTACGACGGAGATTTACATGGTTGCCCGTGGATCGTCTCGTCATATGTAATATCAAAAGACCCTTTGGACCAAATGTTTGTTCCCACGCCTTACACTGGCCCAGTAGCAGTGAATTCATCATGTCCAACCGTATCCCTCGCACCTTATGATGTTTCGTGGAATGAAAACTATGTTGTGCATAACAAGGTTGTCAGGTTGCAATCGACGGGCGCAGTGATTGAGCAAACGCTGCCCACTTTCCTGATGGAAAATGGCAAACTGTGTGATGGCAGTAGTTTTGATGAGCGTGGAGCCTACTGCCGTTTTGTCGCACAGCAGATGACCTTCTCGACTTCCGGCTGTGATAATGCCAAAGTGACGGTGACAGCAGAGCAGCAACCGGTCACGTCCAGGCAACTGCATGATATGAAGCTACGCGTGGATACGACGGCACAACAGCCCATAGATTCTACCTGCCGGTTCACTTACATTCTGAATATGTATTAGCGCACATCGTCTCACCAGGCAGGGGCGTTCGCCTCTGCCTGCCACTCCCGCCTCTTTTTTATGATATGATGCAAAAACGCTGATTTTCCCCTTCTTACGGTAAAAACGGTACTTATGAGCGCATTTGATCCTCACTCAGAAGAAACATCCGACCCTATCGGCAATAGCCTGCGCCGTCGCCCGCTGACGCGCAAAAAACTGTCTGAAATGGTGGAAGAAGAGCTGGAACAAATGATCCGCCGTCGTGAGTTTGGCGAAGGGGAACAGTTACCGTCCGAGCGTGAACTGATGGCATTCTTCAACGTTGGCCGCCCCTCGGTGCGAGAAGCGCTGGCCGCGCTGAAACGTAAAGGGCTGGTGCAGATTAACAACGGCGAACGCGCGCGCGTCTCGCGCCCTTCAGCGGACACCATCATTGGCGAACTCTCCGGCATGGCGAAAGATTTCCTCTCGCACCCTGGCGGTATCGCCCACTTCGAACAACTGCGTCTGTTCTTTGAATCAAGCCTGGTGCGCTATGCTGCCGAACACGCCACGGATGAACAAATTGCGCTACTGAGTAAAGCGCTGGAGATCAACAGCCAGGCGCTGGATGACAACGCGCAGTTTATCCGCTCGGACGTCGACTTCCATCGCGTGCTGGCGGAAATTCCCGGCAACCCAATCTTTATGGCGATCCACGTCGCGCTGCTCGACTGGCTGATCGCCGCCCGCCCGAAAGTGGCGGATCAGGAACTTCACGAGCACAATAGCGTGAGCTATCAACAGCATATCGCCATTGTCGATGCCATTCGCGCGCACGATCCAGACGAAGCGGATCGCGCTTTGCAAACCCACCTCAACAGCGTTTCCGCCACCTGGCACGCCTTCGGCAAAGCCAAAAAATCCCGTAAGTGATCCCATCCCGACGATCGAATTAGTGAAGCCGATCGCACAATAAGCTTTCTGTATTACGCTGCTGCAAAAGCAATCTGGTATAACAGGTATAAAGGTACATAGTTAATCCGATTAAACATCACTACGAGGTATGTATGGCTAGCAACTTACGGGGCGTAATGCCCGCGCTTCTCACCCCTTTCGACGGCCAGCAAAAGATTGATAAAGAGAGCCTGCGTCGCCTGGTGCGTTTCAATATTGAGCAGGGGATTGACGGTGTCTACGTGGGGGGATCGACCGGGGAAGCGTTTATTCAGAGCCTGGCCGAACGTGAAGAAGTACTTGAAATCGTGGCGGAAGAGGGAAAAGGGAAAATCACCCTGATTGCCCATGTTGGCTGCGTCAGCACGGCGGAAAGCCAGCAACTGGCGGCGGCGGCAAAGCGTTATGGCTTCGATGCGGTATCTGCGGTGACGCCGTTCTACTATCCGTTCAGCTTTGAAGAACATTGCGATCACTATCGCGCAATTATCGACTCGGCTGATGGATTACCGATGGTGGTCTACAACATTCCGGCGCTGAGTGGTGTAAAACTGACGCTGGATCAAATCAACACACTGGTGACGTTGCCGGGCGTCGGCGCGCTGAAACAAACCTCGGGCGATCTGTATCAGATGGAACAGATCCGCCGCGAACATCCGGATCTGGTGCTTTACAACGGTTATGACGAAATCTTCGCCTCGGGCCTGCTGGCGGGGGCCGACGGCGGGATCGGCAGTACCTACAACATCATGGGCTGGCGTTACATGGGGATCGCGCAGGCGTTGAAAGCGGGCGATATCGCGAAGGCGCAGCAGTTGCAGCGCGAGTGTAACAAGGTTATCGACCTGCTGATCAAAGTCGGCGTCTTCCGTGGGCTGAAAACGGTGCTGCATTACATGGATGTGGTCTCCGTGCCGCTGTGCCGCAAACCGTTCGCCCCGGTGGACGAGAAATACCTGCCGGAGCTAAAAGCGCTGGCGCAGCAGTTGATGCAGGAGCGGAGCTGAGTTTTTGTCGGATGGCGCTAACGCTTATCCGACCTACGTCCAGCACGGTCCCGTAGGTCGGATAAGGCGCCAGCCGCCATCCGACACAGCAGCAAGCACGGTCCGTAGGCCGGATAAGGCGCCAGCCGCCATCCGACACAGGCACAAACACATTCATACCAAAGCGCGTGGGCCTGGCCCACCGCGGGAGACTCACCATGAGTACAACAACCCAGAACATCCCGTGGTATCGCCATCTTAATCGGGCACAATGGCGGGCATTTTCCGCCGCCTGGTTGGGATATTTGCTTGATGGTTTTGATTTTGTCTTAATCGCCCTGGTGTTAACCGAAGTGCAGGGTGAATTCGGTTTAACCACGGTTCAGGCGGCAAGCCTGATCTCCGCCGCCTTTATCTCTCGCTGGTTCGGCGGCCTGATGCTTGGCGCAATGGGGGATCGCTACGGTCGCCGCCTGGCAATGGTCACCAGCATCATTCTCTTCTCGGCGGGAACGCTCGCCTGCGGTTTTGCGCCGGGCTACACCTCCCTGTTTATCGCCCGTCTGGTGATCGGCATGGGGATGGCGGGGGAATACGGCTCCAGCGCAACCTATGTCATTGAAAGCTGGCCAAAACAGCTACGGAATAAAGCCAGCGGCTTTCTCATTTCCGGCTTCTCCGTCGGTGCTGTTGTTGCGGCACAGGTCTACAGCCTGGTGGTGCCCGTCTGGGGCTGGCGCGCGCTGTTTTTCATCGGCATCGTGCCCATCGTCTTTGCGCTGTGGCTGCGTAAAAACATCCCGGAAGCGGAAGACTGGAAAGCCAAACACGAAGGCAAAGCCCCGGTACGCACGATGGTCGATATCCTCTATCGCGGCCAGTATCGGGTGATGAACATCATCATGACCTGCGTCGCGGGCGCGTCGCTGTGGTACTGCTTCGCCGGTGAAGCGCGCATTGCCGGGCTGGTGGCGCTGCTGGGCCTGGTGTGCGCGATTATCTTCATCAGTTTTATGGTGCAAAGCAGCGGTAAACGCTGGCCAACCGGCGTGATGCTGATGGTGGTCGTGCTGTTTGCTTTTCTCTACTCATGGCCGATTCAGGCGCTGCTGCCGACCTATCTGAAAACCGAGCTGGCCTATGACCCGCACACCGTAGCGAACGTCCTGTTCTTCAGCGGATTTGGCGCGGCGGTCGGCTGCTGCGTGGGCGGATTCCTCGGCGACTGGCTGGGCACCCGCAAAGCCTATGTTTGCAGCCTGCTGGCCTCACAGTTGCTGATCATTCCGGTGTTTGCGATTGGCGGCACAAACGTCTGGGTGCTGGGCTTGTTACTCTTCTTCCAGCAGATGCTGGGGCAGGGGATCTCCGGGATCTTACCGAAACTGATCGGCGGTTATTTCGAAACAGATCAACGTGCGGCGGGCCTCGGCTTTACCTACAACGTCGGTGCGTTAGGCGGCGCATTGGCTCCGATCCTCGGGGCGTTGATCGCCCAACGGTTGGATCTGGGAACCGCGCTGGGCTCGCTCTCCTTCAGCCTGACCTTTGTGGTGATCCTGCTGATCGGCCTTGATATGCCCACGCGCGTTCAACGCTGGATCCGCCCTGAAGCGCTGCGCACACACGATGCGATCGACGGTAAACCGTTCAGTGGAGCAATACCGTTTGGCGGCGATAAAAGTGGATTAGTGAAAAGTAAAAGTTAACCAGGAAGCCCGGCGCAGGCCGGGCGCTTCTCCGAGGATATGATGATGTCTTTACTTGAACAGCTCAATAACAACATTGCGCAATCTGGCGGGCTGATTGTCTCCTGCCAGCCCGTCCCTGATAGCCCGCTGGATAAACCTGACATTGTCGCTGCGATGGCGCTGGCGGCGGAACAGGCAGGGGCAGTTGCACTGCGCATTGAAGGCGTGGCGAATCTACGCGCCACACGCGCGCTCGTGTCCATCCCGATTATCGGCATCCTCAAACGCGACCTGGATGACTCACCGGTGCGTATCACGCCTTTTCTGGAAGATGTCGATGCGCTGGCGCAGGCCGGGGCCGATATCATCGCCGTTGATGGCACGGACCGCGTGCGCCCGGCGGGCGTAGAGGCGCTGCTGGCGCAGATTCACCAGCACGGTTTACTGGCGATGACCGACTGCTCAACATATGAAGACGGTATGGCCTGTCAGCGTCTGGGGGCTGACATTATCGGCACCACGCTTTCGGGCTACACCACGCCCCACACGCCGGAAGAGCCAGACTTCGCACTGGTGAAGTCCTTAAGCGACGCAGGCTGCCGGGTTATTGCCGAAGGGCGCTATAACACCCCTGCGCAGGCGGCTGAGGCGATGCGCCATGGCGCGTGGGCGGTCACGGTCGGTTCCGCGATAACGCGGCTGGAACATATCTGCCAGTGGTACAACACGGCGTTAAAAAAGGCGGTGTTATGACCACGCTGGCAATTGATATCGGTGGCACCAAACTGGCAGCCGCCCTGGTGGATGATGCGCTGAACCTCGTGGCGCGTCGCGAGCTACCCACACCGGCAAGCAAGACGCCGGATGCGCTGCGCACCGCTTTGCAAACGCTGGTTGAGCCGCTTTTCCCTCGCGCCACGCGGGTGGCCATCGCCTCAACCGGGATTATTCGCGATGGCGTGCTGCTGGCGATTAACCCGCTTAATCTGGGCGGCTTGCTCAATTTTCCGCTCACGAAGACGCTGGAAGCGATAACCGGATTGCCGACACTGGCCGTGAATGACGCACAGGCAGCGGCGTGGGCGGAATATCATGCCCTGCATGGCGATTATCGTGACATGGTTTTCCTCACCGTCTCCACGGGCGTGGGGGGCGGTGTGATAAGCCACGGCAAACTGCTCGCCGGAACGGGCGGTCTGGCCGGGCATCTGGGGCATACGCTGGCCGATCCTAACGGGCCGATGTGCGGCTGTGGTCGTCGGGGCTGCGTAGAAGCCATTGCTTCAGGGCGCGGGATTGCGGCAGCGGCAGTGGGTGAACTCGCAGGATGTGATGCCAAAGCAATTTTCACTCGCGCGGGGCAGGGCGATAAGCAGGCGATACAGCTCATCCACCGCTCGGCACAGACGCTGGCGAGATTAATCGCTGATGTAAAAGCGACAACCGATTGCCAGTGCGTAGTCATTGGCGGCAGCGTTGGGCTGGCGGAAGGATATTTAGCGCGGGTGGAGACCTGTCTGGCGCAGGAGCCTGCTGTTTATCAGGTTTCATTACAATCCGCGCACTATCGGCATGATGCCGGACTACTGGGGGCCGCGCTGTTGGCCCAGGGAGAAAAAGCATGGTAACAGGTGAAATTCAGTCGCTGAACGCTGCGGGGTTACACCCCGTATTGGCTGAGGCGTTAGCATTGGCATTAACTATCCGACCGCAGGAGAAAGCGCCAGGGCGTTATGAACTGCGCGGTGATGATATCTTTATGAATGTGATGGAATTTTCCACACAGACAGCCGAGAGCAAAAAAGCGGAGCTGCATGTGCAGTATGTGGATATCCAGCTTTTGCTGAGTGGAGATGAGCGGATTTATTATGGTATTGCAGGGGCGGCACGGCAGTGTGAAGAACTGCATGCTGAGGAAGATTATCAGCTTTGCTCTGCCATTGAGGATGAGCAAGCGGTGACGTTAAAGCCGGGAATGTTCGCCGTGTTTATGCCGGGGGAGCCGCATAAACCAGGGTGTACCGTGGCGCTATCACGTGATATCAAAAAAACGGTGGTTAAAGTTCGCGCCAGCTTGCTCGCGCGTTAAAAAAGCCGGATGGCGCTGGCGCTTATCCGGCCTGGAAAAATCGCATTCGTCGTCCGAGGGGAGGGCACATATTCATTTGCCCTGCATCGGTATAGCTAAATTTCCCGACCTTAAGGTCTACAACAAGCAGGCAGCGTAAAGGGCGATGGAAAAACAGCAGATCCACCCGAAACCAGTTGTCATCAATGCGTAACCGCCGCTGTCGGCCCACAAAGGCGAAATCATCCCCAAGTTCCAGCATGAAATCCATTAGATGGGTAATCAGCGCCTCTTCAAAATCGGATTCTGAGTACTCATCTTTAAGCTCCAGAAATTCGAGTACGAAAGGGATCGCGTATCGCTTGTTGCGGAAGAATATGCGTCTCGACAGAAGTGTGTTTTTGCAGCATGGCCGATTTGTCATGAGACAGTAATGTCCGCTCATAAAATTGGGTCACTATTTGTCGTTCGAGCTGGCGAGCTGACCAGCCGCAACGGAGCGTCTCTTTCTCATAAAAGCTGCGGGCGTCAGCATTTTTAACGGAAAGCAAACGGACGTAAGTGGACCAGGGCAGGGGGAACGATTTGGCGAGTTGCGTTAAATGGCACAATTCTCCAGACAGTGTCTGGATAATTGTGGGGCTGAATTGTGCAGACACTGTCTGCACAATTTCAATTCGTTGAAAACAAATATAAAAATTCTTAAATTGCCATAAATTCCTGGTGGAAAATCCACGCTTATACCTTAGACTTAAATCCTTTGATAGCCGCTTGATAAGTTGTGCACCATAAGCCGCTCTGGCCTCGCCGCCTTGCTCAAACTCGACAATTCGTCGGCCAATTTCCCAGTATGTCGCTGTCATCAGCGCGTTAACGCTACGTACCGTTTCCGTCCGGGCGCTATTGACCAGATCAATAATACCGTCGTGAATCTGCTGATAACCAGCGGTAGATTGTGCGGGGAGCGATTCCATCCTTTATCCCTCAATGCGAGCCTGCGTTGAAAATGGAACAGCTATACGCCTGGCGTTCGCATGGAACAATCTGCAACAGCGTATTGCATTCATTTTCTTAAGGAATTGCGAGAGGCTTTCCTGCAAAAGCGGGGGATTTCAGCGTCGCCTCCCTTTCCAGGCAGGCGACGCTGAGGGAGGGCTTACACTTCCAGCCAGTTCATAATGCCGTCAGCCGCCTTACGGCCTTCAGCGATGGCGGTCACTACCAGGTCTGAACCACGGACGATATCGCCACCGGCAAAGATTTTCGGGTTGCTGGTCTGGAAGGCATTTTCGTGACCTTCCGGGGCGATGATACGGCCCTGAGAATCCAGCTCGACGCTGTGTTTCGCCAGCCACTCCATGCTGTGCGGGCGGAAACCAAATGCCATCACCACTGCATCTGCCGGAACCACGTGCTCGGAGCCAGGAACGATCTCCGCACGACGGCGGCCTTTCGCATCCGGTTGGCCCATCTCGGTGCGCGCCATTTTCACGCCGCTCACCTTGCCGTTAGCATTCACTTCAATGCCCAGCGGCTGCACGTTGAACTGGAACTCAACGCCTTCTTCACGCGCGTTTTTCACTTCGCGGCGTGAGCCTGGCATGTTCTCTTCGTCACGACGATAGGCACAGGTGACGTGCGTTGCGCCCTGGCGCACGGAAGTGCGCACGCAGTCCATCGCCGTGTCGCCACCGCCAAGCACCACCACGCGTTTGCCTTCCATGTTGATGTACGGCTCGTCTTTGTTCTCACCAAAGCCCATGATTTGACGGGTATTGGCAATCAGGAACGGCAGCGCATCAAACACGCCAGAGGCATCTTCGTTCTCCAGACCGCCGCGCATCGATTGATAGGTGCCGACGCCGAGGAACACTGCGTCGTAATCACTCAGCAGGGTTTCAAGCTGCACGTCACGACCCACTTCGGTATTCAGTTTGAACTCAATGCCCATACCGGTGAAGATTTCGCGGCGGCGGGTCATCACCTCTTTTTCCAGCTTAAAGGCCGGAATACCGAAGGTCAGCAGGCCGCCGATTTCCGGGTGACGATCGAACACGACCGCTTTTACGCCGTTGCGCGTCAGCACATCCGCACAGGCCAGGCCCGCCGGGCCCGCGCCGATAATCGCCACTTTTTTGCCAGTTTGCTTCACGCCAGACATATCCGGGCGCCATCCCATCTCGAACGCTTTATCATTGATATAGCGCTCGATGTTGCCGATAGTCACCGCGCCGAACTCGTCGTTCAGAGTACAGGAACCTTCACACAGACGGTCCTGTGGGCAGACGCGTCCACACACTTCCGGCAGGGTGTTGGTTTGATGCGACAGTTCTGCCGCTTCAAAAATACGCCCCTCGTTGGCAAGCTTCAGCCAGTTCGGGATGTAGTTGTGTACCGGGCATTTCCATTCGCAGTACGGGTTGCCGCACGAGAGGCAGCGATCGGCCTGCGCCTTGGCCTGCCCTTCGGAAAACGGCTCGTAAATTTCAACAAACTCGATCTTGCGGATCTTCAACGCTTTCTTAGCGGGATCAACGCGTTGCAGGTCGATAAATTGATAAACGTTCTGACTCATGATGACCCCTTACTGCGCCTGCACGCGCAGCTCAGCTGCGCTACGACTACGATGACCCAACAGTGCTTTGACATCGCTGGACTTCGGCTTAACCAGAGCAAATTTGGCAGAGAATGCTGGCCAGTTCGCCAGAATCTCTTCGCCGCGCTGGGAACCGGTTAACTGTACGTGCTCGGTAATCAGCCCGCGCAGGTGCTCTTCATGGATTGCCAGAGAGTCAACGTCCAGCACTTCCACCAGTTCCGGGTTGACGCGTTTACGGAAATCGCCGCTTTCATCCAGAACGTAGGCGAAGCCGCCGGTCATGCCTGCGCCGAAGTTAACGCCGGTTTTACCCAGAATACAGACGATGCCGCCGGTCATATATTCACAACCGTTGTCGCCAATACCTTCTACCACGGTGATAGCACCGGAGTTACGCACGCCGAAACGTTCACCCGCGCGGCCTGCGGCATACAGACGACCACCGGTCGCGCCGTACAGGCAGGTGTTGCCGATAATGCTCGCTTCATGGCTGCGGAAGGCGGAACCCACCGGAGGGCGAATAGCAATCAGGCCGCCCGCCATGCCTTTACCGACGTAGTCGTTGGCATCGCCGGTCAGGTACAGCTCTACGCCACCTGCGTTCCAGACGCCGAAGCTCTGGCCTGCGGTGCCGCTGAAGTGCGCTTTAATCGGATCGGATGCCAGACCCTGGTCGCCGTGCGTTTGTGCGATATAGCCGGAGAGCGACGCGCCCACGGAGCGATCGGTGTTGCGAATATCGAACCAGAAGGTTTTGCTCTGGCGCTCATCGACAAACGGTTTCGCCTGTTGCAGCAGCTGCGCATTCAACACGCCGTTATCGAACGGCGGGTTGTTCTCGGTGCAGTAGAGCGCTTTACCAGGATGTGGCTCGGCGGTCTCCAGCAGGCGAGACAGTTCCAGCTTCTGCTGTTTGGCAGTGAAACCGTCCAGCTCTTTGAGCAGGTCGGTACGGCCAATCAGATCGACCAGACGCGTCACGCCAAGCTGCGCCATCAGCTCGCGGGTTTCACGGGCGATAAATTCAAAGTAGTTGGTCACTTTGAACGGCAGGCCGTGATAGTGGTTCTTACGCAGTTTGTCATCCTGAGTTGCCACACCCGTCGCGCAGTTGTTCAGGTGGCAAATACGCAGATATTTACAACCCAGCGCCACCATCGGGCCGGTGCCGAAGCCGAAGCTTTCCGCGCCGAGAATCGCCGCTTTGATGATATCGACGCCGGTTTTCAGGCCGCCATCGACCTGCAAACGAATTTTGTGACGCAAGCCGTTGGCCACCAGCGCCTGCTGGGTTTCCACCAGGCCGAGTTCCCACGGGCAGCCTGCGTATTTCACTGACGACAGCGGGCTTGCGCCGGTGCCGCCGTCATAACCGGCGATGGTGATTAAATCGGCGTAAGCTTTCGCCACGCCGGTGGCGATGGTACCGACGCCCGGTTCGGAAACCAGTTTCACGGAGATCATCGCTTTCGGGTTGACCTGTTTGAGGTCGAAAATCAGCTGCGCTAAATCCTCGATAGAGTAGATATCGTGGTGCGGCGGCGGGGAGATCAACGTCACGCCCGGCACGGAATAGCGCAGTTTGGCGATGTACGGGGTGACTTTATCACCCGGTAACTGACCGCCTTCGCCCGGCTTCGCGCCCTGAGCGACTTTAATCTGAATGACGTCGGCATTGACCAGGTACGCTGGCGTGACGCCGAAGCGACCGGAAGCGACTTGCTTGATGCGCGACACTTTGTTGGTGCCGTAGCGTGCCGGGTCTTCGCCGCCTTCGCCGGAGTTAGAGTTACCACCGATGCTGTTCATCGCTTCCGCCAGCGCTTCGTGTGCTTCCGGGCTCAATGCGCCGATAGACATCGCCGCGGTATCGAAGCGTTTAAACAGATCGCTTGCCGGCTCAACCTCATCAATACTGACGGCGTCGCTACCTGGCGTGATAGCCAGCAGATCGCGCAGCGTTGCCGCCGGGCGCTCGTTGACCAGCTTCGCGTATTCCTGATAGTCACTGTATTCGCCGCTTTGCACTGCCTGTTGCAGCGTGCGCACCACGTCCGGGTTATAGGCGTGATATTCACCGCCGAGTACGTACTTCAGCAGGCCGCCCTGGCTAATCGGTTTACGTGCCAGCCAGGCACGTTTCGACAGGTTCAGCAGATCCTGCTGGAAGTCGTCAAAGTTTGCGCCACCGATGCGGCTGACCACGCCCTGGAAGCACTGCTCAACCACATCGTCATGCAGGCCGACCGCTTCAAACAGTTTGGAGCAGCGGTAAGAGGCGATGGTTGAGATGCCCATTTTGGACATGATTTTGTACAGACCTTTGTTGATGCCGTTACGGTAGTTGAGCATCACGGTGCGGTACGCTTTATCAATCGCTTTGGTATCCACCAGTTTCGCCAGCGTTTCGTAGGCGAGATACGGGTAGATTGCCGTCGCGCCAAAGCCCAGCAGCACGGCAAAGTGGTGCGGGTCGCGGGCGCTGGCGGTTTCCACGATGATGTTGGCATCGCAGCGCAGGCTCTTATCGACCAGGCGCGCCTGAATCGCGCCAACCGCCATCGGTGCCGGAACCGGCAGACGATTTTTAGCGATGTTGCGGTCAGAGAGCACCAGCAGAACGGTGCCGTTACGCACCATCTCTTCGGCTTTATCGCACAGCGCTTTTACCGTCGCTTCAAGCGAGGTTTCCGTCGCATCGTAAGTGATATCGAGGGTATCTGCGCGATAGTGCTCATCTTTAATTGTGGTGAGCTGTTTAAAATCAGAGAACAGCAGGATTGGCGATTTGAAGCTCAGGCGATGCGCCTGGCCTTCTGCTTCGCAGAAGACGTTCATTTCGCGGCCAATGCTGGTCGCCAGCGACATGACGTGCGCTTCACGCAGCGGGTCGATTGGCGGGTTCGTCACCTGCGCAAACTGCTGGCGGAAGTAGTCGTAAATAATGCGCGGCTGGCTGGAGAGCACGGCAAACGGGGTGTCATCGCCCATTGAGCCGACGGCTTCCTGGCCGTTTTCGCCCAGCACGCGGATAACCGAATCTAGCTCTTCCGCGCTGTAGTTAAACTGTTTCTGGTAGCTGGCGAGCGTGTCATCGTCCATCACGCGGCTACCAACCTCTTCGTCCGGCAGATCTTCAAACGGCACCAGGCGGCGGACGTTTTTCTCCATCCACTCTTTGTACGGATGACGGCTTTTCAAGTCGTTATCGGTTTCGGCAGAGTGCAGAATGCGGCCGCTGCGGGTGTCGATCACCATCAGCTCGCCCGGCCCAACGCGGCCTTTTTCCATCACTTCGTCGGGCTGATAATCCCAGATCCCAACTTCCGATGCGCAGGTGATGAGCTTGTCTTTGGTAATGACGTAGCGCGCCGGGCGCAGGCCGTTACGGTCAAGGTTACAGGCCGCGTAGCGACCATCGGACATTACGATGCCCGCCGGGCCATCCCACGGCTCCATGTGCATGGAGTTAAAGTCGAAGAACGCGCGCAGCTCCGGGTCCATATCCGGGTTGTTCTGCCAGGCTGGCGGAACCAGAAGACGCATCGCACGCACGATATCCATCCCGCCTGCCAGCAGCAGTTCGAGCATGTTATCCATCGAGCTGGAGTCAGAGCCGGTTTCGTTAACAAACGGTGCGGCGTCGTGCAGGTCAGGGATCAGCGGCGTCTGGAACTTATAGGTACGCGCGCGCGCCCACTGACGGTTACCGGTGATGGTGTTGATTTCACCGTTGTGCGCCAGGTAGCGGAACGGCTGCGCCAGCGGCCAGCGCGGCACGGTGTTGGTGGAGAAGCGCTGGTGGAACAGGCAGATGGCCGATTCCAGACGCAGGTCCGCGAGGTCCAGGTAGAAGCGCGGCAAATCCGCCGGCATACACAGACCTTTATAGATGTTCACCAGGTTCGACAGGCTACAGACGTAGAACTCTTTGTCTTCCACCAGGCGTTGTTCAATGCGGCGACGGGCGATGAACAGACGGCGTTCCATATCGCGCGGGCGCCAGCCAGCCGGGGCGTTAACAAAAATTTGCTCAATACGGGGCAGCGAGGAGAGGGCGATTTCACCGAGAACGCCTTCGTTGGTCGGCACATCACGCCAGCCAACAATAGAGAGCGTTTCACGTTGCAGTTCTTCTTCAACGATGCGGCGCGATGCGGCGGCTTTGTCTGGATCCTGATTCAGGAACAGCATGCCGACGGCGTAGTTTTTGGCTAAACGCCAGCCGCGCTCTTCCGCCACAATGCGGAAGAAACGATCCGGTTTTTGCAGCAGCAGGCCGCAACCGTCACCGGTTTTACCATCGGCGAGGATTGCCCCACGGTGCTGCATGCGGGCCAGTGCGTGTATGGCGGTACGCACTACCTTGTGGCTAGGTTCGCCTTCTATGTGGGCGATCAGGCCGAAACCACAGTTATCCCTCTCAAGGGATTTATCGTACAACATATCAGTGAACCTCCCCAGGCTCTACGTGACTCACTCCGACACCGATTGCGCACGGGCGCAGAAAGAGCATGGCGACGGGATTGGGTCGTTCAATGACCAATCTCGCATTCGCCCTCTTTTGCCTTTTCGCGCAGGTCAAACAAGTTTGAGGACTTGCTTCAGAGGGAATCTCAATTACTGCATAAATATGATGAGCTGAGTGCTCATCCAGAAAGCTTCCAGCGGATTTCCAACTTATCGGGAATCCGTAGACAGGTCAAATGGCAAACTTATTTATCTAAAAATGTGCTATAGGAGGCTTAATTCAATGATATTTATGGTTTTTATCCATTTTTTACATTGTATTAACCACGAAACAGGTGCGGATGGAGTGTGATCTGACTCACTGTCTGGAAGCGGTGTGATAAACGGCCTGTGCTGAATTTGCCGCTTAAAGCAGCACATAACACTGGCAATGGTTGTGCGGGTATAGGATCACTCTGTTTTTCTACGAGAGGCGGATTATTGCAAAATAAGCGGCGTATATAAGCAAAAGTAATCGGTTTGGCGATGAATGAAATTGCATTTATTTTGATTGGTTATGCAATGAGATAAAGGTCTACCGGGCGATTGATCCAGGTCATCGCCGATCGAGACTAAAAATGGCA
Organism: Pseudocitrobacter corydidari; assembly: GCF_021172065.1. Classification (NCBI taxonomy): domain Bacteria; kingdom Pseudomonadati; phylum Pseudomonadota; class Gammaproteobacteria; order Enterobacterales; family Enterobacteriaceae; genus Pseudocitrobacter; species Pseudocitrobacter corydidari. The sequence goes on from NZ_CP087880.1 coordinate 4,409,552, forward strand.
GGCTTGGCCCCTTTCTACAGGCCGGTCTATCAGATTATGCAGTTACAAAAATTAGTCAATATGTTTGGTGGGGATCTTTCACGTCGCTATGGCGAAAAGGTTCATAAATTGACGCTGCATGGCGGGTTTAGCTGCCCGAATCGTGATGGCACCATTGGCCGGGGCGGCTGCACGTTTTGCAATGTCGCCTCTTTTGCCGATGAAGCGCAGCAGTACCGCTCGATTGCCGAACAGCTTGAGCATCAGGCAAGCCTGGTGAATCGCGCCAAACGCTATCTTGCCTATTTCCAGGCTTATACCAGTACCTTTGCGGAAGTGCAGGTGCTGCGGTCTATGTATCAGCAGGCGGTCAGTCAGGCCAATATCGTGGGTCTGTGCGTGGGCACGCGCCCGGACTGCGTGCCGGAAGCGGTGCTCGATTTGCTCACTGAATATAAAGACCAGGGTTATGAAGTGTGGCTGGAGCTGGGGCTACAAACCGCGCACGATAAAACGCTGCATCGCATCAACCGGGGGCATGATTTTGCCTGCTACCAGAACACCACTCGGCTGGCGCGCGAACGCGGGCTGAAAGTGTGCTCGCATCTGATTGTCGGCCTGCCGGGCGAAGGGAAAAGTGAATGTCTGCAAACCCTGGAACGCGTGGTGGAGACTGGCGTGGACGGCATTAAGTTGCATCCGCTGCATATCGTGAAGGGCAGCATTATGGCGAAGGCATGGGAGGCGGGGCGCTTAAGCGGCATTGAGCTCGACGATTATACCGTGACGGCAGGTGAGATGATTCGCCACACGCCACCCGAGGTGATTTACCACCGCATTTCCGCCAGCGCGCGTCGCCCGACGCTCCTCGCGCCGCTGTGGTGTGAAAACCGCTGGACCGGGATGGTGGAGCTGGATAAGTATTTGAATGAACATGGGGTGCAGGGATCGGCGCTGGGGACTCCGTGGGAAGGGTTAAGCTAATGTGCGGCTAAATGTCGGATGGCGGCTAGCGCCTTATCCGACCTACGGTTGCTAAATGTCGGATGGCGGCTTCGCCTTATCCGACCTACGGTTGCTAAATGTCGGATGGCGGCTTCGCCTTATCCGACCTACGGTTGCTAAATGTCGGATGGCGGCTAGCGCCTTATCCGACCTACGGGCCAACTTGTAGGCCGGATAAGGCGAAGCCGCCATCCGGCACAAAGACCGCTCAACTCACCATTTTTCACACAACCTTCAACGCATTGCTCAGAATTGGGTATTATTGAGCGACGATGACGTGAAGGAACCCCCTATGAAGCAAATCCGTTTACTGGCGCAGTATTACGTCGACCTGATGATGAAGCTGGGTCTGGTGCGCTTTTCAATGCTATTGGCCCTTGCGCTGGTGGTACTGGCCATTGTGGTGCAGATGGCCGTAACCATGGTGCTGCACGGCCAGGTGGAAAGCATTGATGTGATCCGCTCTATCTTCTTTGGTCTGTTGATTACGCCGTGGGCGGTCTACTTTTTATCGGTGGTGGTCGAGCAACTGGAAGAATCCCGCCAGCGTTTATCGAAGCTGGTGGAGAAGCTCGAAGAGATGCGCGAGCGCGATCTCAAACTTAACGTTCAACTCAAAGACAACATCTCGCAGCTCAACCAGGAAATCAGCGATCGTGAAAAGGCGGAAGCTGAGCGTGAAACCACGCTTGAGCAGCTGAAGGTCGAGATGAAAGAGCGTGAAGAGACGCAAATCCGCCTCGAGCAACAATCCTCCTTCCTGCGCTCGTTCCTCGATGCCTCACCAGACCTGGTCTTCTATCGCAATGAAGATAAAGAGTTTTCCGGCTGTAACCGGGCGATGGAACTGTTAACCGGGAAAAGCGAAAAACAACTGATCAACCTGCATCCGGAAGACGTTTATGCGCCGGAAGCGGCCGCGAAGGTGCTGGAAACTGATGAGAAAGTGTTCCGTCATAACGTCTCGCTCACCTATGAACAGTGGCTGGATTACCCGGATGGTCGCAAAGCCTGCTTTGAAATCCGTAAAGTGCCTTATTACGACCGCGTCGGTAAGCGCCACGGCCTGATGGGCTTTGGCCGTGATATTACCGAGCGTAAGCGTTATCAGGACGCTCTGGAGCGTGCCAGCCGCGATAAGACCACCTTTATCTCCACCATCAGCCACGAACTGCGTACGCCGCTCAACGGCATCGTTGGCCTGAGCCGTATTCTGCTTGATACCGACCTGACCGCCGAGCAGGAAAAATACCTGAAAACTATCCATGTTTCTGCGGTGACGTTAGGTAATATATTTAACGATATCATCGATATGGATAAAATGGAGCGGCGTAAAGTTCAGCTGGATAACCAGACTATCGACTTTACCGGCTTCCTCTCCGATTTAGAAAACCTCTCCGGCTTGCAGGCGCAACAGAAAGGGCTGCGCTTCGTCATGGAGCCGAGCTTGCCGCTGCCGCATAAAGTGATTACCGACGGTACGCGCCTGCGTCAGATCCTGTGGAACCTCATCAGCAATGCGGTGAAATTTACCCAGCAGGGCAAGGTTGAAGTGCGTATTCGTTACGACGACGGCGATATGCTGCACTTTGAAGTGGCCGACTCCGGTATCGGTATTCCGCAGGAAGAGCAGGATAAAATCTTTGCCATGTACTACCAGGTGAAAGACAGCCAGGGCGGTAAACCAGCGACCGGCACCGGGATTGGCCTGGCCGTTTCGCGTCGTCTGGCGCGCGACATGGGCGGCGACATTGAAGTCACCAGCAACCCAGGGCAGGGCTCGACCTTTATTCTGACCGTCCACGCGCCAGCGGTTGCCGACGAAGTTGAAGATACGCTGGACGACGACGATATGCCGCTGCCGGCGCTCAACGTGCTGCTGGTGGAAGATATCGAACTGAACGTCATTGTCGCCCGCTCGGTGCTGGAAAAACTCGGCAACAGCGTTGACGTGGCGATGACCGGGAAGGCAGCGCTGGAGATGTTTACGCCAGGCGAATACGACCTGGTACTGCTGGATATTCAACTGCCGGATATGACCGGGCTGGATATCTCTCGCGAGTTAAAACAGAAATTTGCCGCTGATGACCTGCCGCCGCTGGTGGCATTGACGGCTAACGTGCTGAAAGATAAAAAAGAGTATCTGGAAGCGGGGATGGATGATGTGCTGAGCAAGCCGTTATCAGTACCGGCCCTCACCGCGATGATCAAAAAATTCTGGGACACCGCCGACGACGAGGAGAGTACCGCAATGCCAACTGAACAGGGTAAATCACAGCAGTTACTGGATATTCCGATGCTGGAGCAGTACATCGAACTGGTAGGGCCGAAGCTGATTACCGATGGTCTGGCCGTCTTTGAGAAGATGATGCCGGGATATCTGGCGGTGCTGGAATCGAATCTGACCGCGCGCGATCAGAAAGGCATTGTCGAGGAAGGGCACAAAATTAAAGGTGCGGCGGGGTCCGTGGGCCTGCGTCATTTGCAACAGTTGGGGCAGCAGATCCAGTCACCTGATTTACCGGCCTGGTGGGATAACGTCGGTGAATGGGTTGAAGAGATGAAAACCGAGTGGCAGCACGATGTCGCGGTGCTTAAATCCTGGGTGGCGAACGCTGAAAAAAAATGACCCCGGCTAAACCGGGGTGCGCGAACACTGCGCCAACACCAGGGAAATCGTGGCTGCGCCATAAGATGTAATAGGAATTTAGTAAGACACAACCTGATGAATACGATTGCACGCAGATTAAGATAGCAAAACTTGAAACATTTGTTACATGAATCAGCAAAATATGTGAAGCATAGCGAGTTAATCAGAAATAGTAATAATCTTCAGTCAGTTACAGCGAGGGATAAGCATCATGAAAAAAATTGGCGTTATTTTGAGCGGCTGCGGTGTCTATGACGGGTCTGAAATTCACGAAGCCACCCTAACGCTGCTGGCCATTGTCCGTAGCGGCGCGCAGGCCGTGTGCTTTGCGCCGGATAAGCGCCAGTTCGATGTTGTCGATCATCTCTCGGGAGAAGCGATGGGCGAAAGCCGCAATGTGCTGATCGAGTCTGCGCGCATTGCGCGCGGCGATGTACGCCCGCTCGCCAGCGCCCAGGCGCAAGAGCTGGATGCGCTGATAGTGCCCGGCGGGTTTGGCGCGGCGAAAAACCTCTCTAACTTCGCCACGCAGGGCGCGGCGTGCGAGGTTGACGCAAATCTGAAAGCGCTGGCGCAGGCAATGCATCAGGCGGGCAAACCGCTCGGCTTTATGTGTATCGCTCCGGCGATGTTGCCGAAGATTTTTGATTTCCCGCTGCGCATTACCATCGGCACGGATATCGACACCGCGGAAGTGCTGGAAGAGATGGGCGCGGAGCACGTGCCGTGTCCGGTCGATGATATCGTTGTTGATGAAGACAACAAAGTGGTCACCACCCCGGCCTACATGCTGGCGCAGAACATCGCTGAAGCTGCCGAGGGCATTGAGAAGCTGGTAGCGCGCGTGCTGGTTCTGGCTGAATGAGCAAGCGCGTCTTACCGCTGGCGTGGATAAAACGTATCGCCTGGCGCGTCGCGTTGCTGCTGGTGCTGTTCTGGGGCGGCGGCATCGCGCTGTTCAGCTTTGTGCCAGTGCCCTTTTCTGCGGTGATGGTCGAGCGCCAGCTAAGCGCCTGGCTGAGTGGCGATTTTCACTATGTGGCGCATTCCGACTGGGTCAGCATGGATGAGATCTCGCCGTGGATGGGACTGGCGGTGATTGCCGCCGAAGATCAGAAATTCCCGGAGCACTGGGGGTTTGATGTTCAGGCGATCGAAAAGGCGCTTACGCATAACGAACGCAACGAAAACCGCATTCGCGGCGCGTCGACGTTGTCGCAGCAGACAGCGAAAAACCTGCTGCTGTGGGATGGCCGTAGCTGGTTGCGTAAAGGGCTGGAAGCCGGGCTAACGGTGGGAATCGAAACCGTCTGGAGTAAGAAACGTATCCTGACGGTATACCTGAATATCGCTGAGTTTGGCGAGGGCACCTTTGGCGTAGAGGCCGCTGCGCAGCGCTATTTCCATAAATCCGCCAGCAGGCTGACCATGTCGGAAGCGGCGCTGTTAGCCGCGGTACTACCGAACCCGATTCGCTTTAAAGCGGATGCCCCTTCAGGCTACGTGCGTAACCGCCAGGCATGGATTCTGCGCCAGATGCGTCAACTCGGCGGCGAATCCTTCATGACCCGCCACCAACTGCATTAAACTTTACGAGAAGAGAGCTCCAGCGCGCTGCGCTCTTCGCGCGGCTTGCTGTTCTTCAGCGCGGCTGCCAGCACCGGCTGCGCAATAAAGCGTTCCCACAGGCGTTCCTGCTTACGACGACAGAACCATTTTGACCAGGTGGCCAGTGGAATAAAGGTTGATTCGCCGATGTTGTCGCAGATAACCGGCACCACTTCCGATTCGCTGATGCGATGACACAGAATATTGGCCGGTTTCAGCGTCATGGTCACAATGTGGTTTTCGGTGATGTACTTCTTCAACGTGCGCAGGATCTGACGCAACACAACCAGATCTTCTTCGTAGCGACACTCCGCAGCGAACTGTTTTAAGGTGATAGACGGTTTACCGTCAAAGTCGCTGATCACGTCATACACGTAACCCGTTCCGCAGTCGGTCTCAACGGTGCCGTAATAACGCGGGATCCCGCTCCAGTCTTTCAGATGACGGTTGAGATGGGCGTAGTAACCCAGCTCACGCTTGATCTCTTTGTCGCCGCCCTGATCGTTGTTGTAAACGATCTTGATACAGCGTTGGGCATCATCCGGATGCGCATAACATTTACGATGTCTTCCGGTGCCCAGGGGGGTGTGATCCGATAAATGTAACATGACGCGCTCCTGGAATTATTTGCTGACAATTGACCAGTATCGACACCAAACTTAAATGAAACATAAACGAACCATGTTAAGGTTTTCTTAAGGTTAATCCTGGACTAAAAAGCGCACAAATTGTACAGGGATAATAAAAAAAAACGCCAAATGGCGTTTTTAGGGTAGAGGCGCTTTTCGTAGGCCGGATAAGGCGAAGCCGCCATCCGGCATGGGGAAGGGAGACTACTTAATCTTCATCAAACCCGGATTCAAACAGGGCGATAACCGCGGCCAGCGCTTCGACTTCCTGCGGGCCGGAGGCTTCCACTTCAATCTGGCGTCCTTTGGCGGAATCCAGCATCAGCAGCGCAATCACACTATTGGCTTCCGCCTCTGTGCCTTCGTCGTTGCGCAGCAGCACTTCCGCATCAAAACCCTGCATCAGTTCAAACAGCTTCATCGCTGGCCGGGCATGCATGCCCAGCCGGTTGGTGATTTCAACGGTTTGCTTTACGGTCATGATTTACGTTTTTCCAGCGTCCGGTGACGAGACTGCACGTTCTTACCGCGCGAGCGGAAGTAGTCAGCCAGTTGTTCGGCGACATACACCGAACGGTGTTTACCGCCGGTACAGCCAATCGCCACGGTCAGATAGCTACGGTTATTGGTTTCCAGCATAGGTAACCATAGCTCAAGATAGCTGCGGGTCTGGTAGATAAAGTTATGGACTTCCGTATGCCTGTCGAGGAATGCGGCAACCGGTTTATCGAGGCCGGTCATTGGGCGAAGTTTGGGATCCCAGTGCGGGTTCGGCAGGAAGCGTACGTCGAAGACGTAATCCGCATCGATAGGAATACCGTGCTTGAAGCCGAAGGATTCAAACACCATCGTCAGTTCGCGCTCGCGTTTGCCCAGCAGGCGGGTACGCAGCATTTCTGCCAGCTCGTGTACCGACATCTCGGAGGTATCGACGATAAGGTCCGCGCGTGAGCGCAGCGGCTCCAGCAGGTCGCTCTCTTTGTCGATGGCGCTCTCCAGTGACAGGTTTTTGCTGGAAAGCGGGTGCAGACGACGCGTGTCGCTGTAACGACGGATCAGCGTATTGCGATCGGCATCGAGGAACAGCAACTGTGGAGAAAATGCGTCCGGCAGATTTTCCATCGCTTTTTCGAAGATTTCCGGCGACTCCGGCATGTTACGCACGTCGATACTGACGGCGGCGGAGATCTCCCGGTCGGCCAGCGTTTTCGCAAGCTCTGGCAGCAGGACTACCGGCAGGTTGTCCACACAGTAGAAACCCATATCTTCCAGCGCCCGTAAGGCCACGGATTTACCCGAGCCTGAGCGGCCGCTGACGATCATCAGTACCATGTACCGTTTCTCCTCAGTACGAACTCATTTCCCTTACGCTTCATCACTGTTTTCCGTTTCGGTGATGATTTGATAAAGCTCTTCGTCACTCTGCGCTGAGCGCAGGCGGCGGCAGATAGTTTTATCCGCCAGACGTTTCGCCACCAGTGAAAGCGTATGTAAGTGCGTTTTGGTTTGGTCCGCAGGCACCAGCAGAGCAAACAGCAGGTCGACAGGCTGATTGTCGATGGCGTCGAACGCGATCGGCGTTTCAAGCTGCACAAAAACGCCCACGGCGCGCAGCGTATCTTCTTCCAGCTTACCGTGTGGAATGGCGATGCCATTGCCAATGCCGGTACTGCCCATTTTCTCGCGGGTGAGAATCGCTTCAAACACCACCTGCGGAGGCAGGCCTAACTGCTTTGCCGCCAGTTCACTGATGATTTCCAGCGCACGTTTTTTACTCTGGCAGTGAACAGCACTGCGGGTACATTCCTGGTTAAGCACATTGCTCAGTTGTAGAGCCGAATCGTTATTTATCATAATTTCACCTAAGCATCGCCCGACACTTTACCGGCATCGGGCGACCGCCCGGACAATTAGTGTTGTTTCAGTTTATCTTTATGTTTATTAAGCTGCCGCGCCAGTTTGTCGATCAACAGATCGAGAGCGGCATACATATCTTGCCCTTCCGCGCTGGCATGAAGTTCGCCCCCGTTAACATGCAGGGTCGCATCCGAGATGTGCGTCAATTTCTCCACTTTTAACACAATATAGACCTGATTGATCCTCTCGAAATACTGTTCCAGCTTCACGAATTTCGTGTTGATGAAATCGCGCAGGGCTTCAGTGATTTCGACGTTGTGTCCAGTGATGTTGAGCTGCATAGTGTCTTCCTTATCAGTTGAGTCAGACCAGTTGTTTACGCTGGTTAGACGGCGGAATGGATAAAGACTCTCGGTACTTCGCAACGGTTCGACGGGCCACCATGATACCCTGATCGGAGAGCATGGAGGTCAGCTTACTGTCGCTCAGTGGTTTCGCGGGATTTTCCGCGGCAATCAATTTCTTCACCAGCGCGCGGATCGCCGTGGATGAGGCTTCACCGCCACCCTCAGTATTCACATGGCTTGAGAAGAAATACTTAAGCTCAAAAATACCGCGCGGGCTATGCAAATACTTCTGCGTCGTCACGCGTGAAATCGTGGATTCGTGCATCTCGACGGTCTGGGCGATATCCGCCAGCACCATCGGTTTCATATACTCTTCGCCGGACTCAAAAAACGCCTGCTGCTGCTCAACGATGCAGCGGCTGACGCGCAGCAACGTATCGTTGCGGCTCTCAAGGCTTTTAATCAGCCACTTCGCATCCTGTAGGTTGCTGCGAATAAACTGGCTGTCGGCGTCGTTACGGACGTTGTTACACATGCCCGCGTAGTGTTGGTTGATTTGCAAACGTGGAATGCTGTCGGCGTTGAGTTCCACCACCCAGCGGCCACTGACTTTGCGCACCAGCACATCAGGAATAACATACTCCGGCTCACCGGTCTGGATCGACTGACCCGGACGCGGATCCAGTGACTGAATCAGATCCACCGCTTCTTTCAACACGTCTTCTTTCAGACGCGTGACGCGCATTAACGATCGGAAATCGTGGTTGGCAAGCAGATCGAGATGGTCGCTGATGATCAGACGGGCTTCGGCGAGGCGGGGGGTTTCTTTGGCAAACTGAGAGAGCTGAATAAGCAGGCAATCGCGGAGATCGCGGGCGGCGACACCCACCGGGTCAAATCGCTGGATCCGTTTAAGCACCGCTTCGACTTCATCCAGACCGATTTCGTCATCGCCCATGCTCTCAAGGATATCTTCCAGCGGGACGGTCAGATAACCGGTATCGTCAACGGCGTCGACAATGGAGGTGGCTATCGCGCGGTCCGTGTCGGTAAACGGCGTGAGTTCCACCTGCCACATCAGGTAATCCTGAAGGGACTGGGTGGTTTCGCCCTGATAGACCGGCAGTTCGTCGTCCTGGTAATCTGCGCCGGTGCCTGAGGGCGTTCCGGCGGTGTAGATTTCATCCCAGCTGGCATCAAGCGGCAGCTCTTCCGGCATATCTTTCTGTTCGAGCGCATCGGCGCTGTCTAACGTTTCGTTATCCGGCGTCTCTTTGGCATCGATTTCTTCATGAATATCGGTTTGCTCAAGCAGGGGATTACTCTCCAGCGCTTGCTGAAGTTCCTGCTGCAGTTCCAGCGTCGACAGCTGTAACAAGCGAATAGCCTGTTGCAGCTGTGGCGTCATGGCGAGCTGTTGGCTGAGCCTTAATTGCAAACCTTGCTTCATGTTCAGTGCGATAATCTCCGGCTAACCTCTCTCATGCTTCTACCCTATCAGAGTCTGAAGTCTTCCCCAAGATACACACGTTTAACATGTTCGTCTTGTAAGATCTCTGTCGGGGTGCCGTGGGCGATAAGCTGCCCCTGGCTGACGATATACGCACGCTCACACACCGCCAGCGTTTCGCGGACGTTGTGGTCAGTGATTAACACGCCGAGACCGCTGTCGCGCAGGTGCTCAATGATGTGTTTGATATCGATAACGGAGATTGGGTCAACGCCCGCAAACGGTTCATCCAGCAGGATAAATTTCGGATTTGCGGCCAGCGCGCGGGCGATCTCTACGCGGCGACGTTCGCCCCCGGAGAGCGATTGACCCATGTTGTCGCGCAGGTGTTCGATGTGGAACTCTTCCATCAGCTCATTACAGCGGTCTTCGCGCTGTTCGCTGGTGAGATCGTCGCGAATTTGCAGCACGGCCATCAGGTTGTCGTATACGCTCAGACGACGGAAAATGGACGCTTCCTGTGGCAGATAGCCAATCCCGCGGCGCGCACGGGCGTGCAGCGGCAGCAGGCTGATATCTTCGTCATCAATAATGATGTTACCCGCATCGCGCGGCACGATACCGACCACCATGTAGAAGGTGGTGGTTTTACCCGCACCGTTCGGCCCGAGCAGGCCCACAATCTCACCGGAGTTGACGGTCAGACTGACATCCTCTACCACACGGCGGCCTTTGTAGGCTTTAGCCAGGTTCTTTGCAGTTAATGTCGCCATAACGAATTAGTTACTCTTCTTCTGTGCCGGAGCCTGGTCTTTGTTTTTGTCCTGCAACTGGGACGGAACCAGAACGGTCGTGACGCGTTTACCTTTTTCGCTAAACGCCTGCATTTTCTGTTCTTTAACCAGGTAAGTGATTTTGTCGCCCTTGATGTTACTGTCGACCTGTTCCAGATACGCGTTGCCGGTCAGCACCACGAAATCACTTTGCAGTTCATAATGCATTTTGGCGGCGTGGCCTTTCACCGGCTTGCCGTTGTCCTGCATTTGATAGAAGGTCGCCGGGTTACCGTAGCCGTCGATCACTTCTTTGCCTTTTTCGCCGCCAGGGCGGGTCACCACGACCTTGTCGGCGTTAATTTTGATACTGCCCTGGGTCACAATAACGTTGCCGGTAAAGGTCACGATATTGCCCTGCATATCCAGCGACTGCTGATCGGATTCAATGTGAATCGGCTGGTCAGTATCACCAGTCAGTGCCAGTGCCGGCAGGCTGGCTGCCAGCAGAGAACCGGCGAGCGCCAGCTTAAGGCTGAGTTTGTTTGTTCTGAATTTCATAGGAGGTTCTAACCTTTTCAATCAGCTCGGCGTTCTTGCTGCGTAAATTGCCGCGCATTTTCAGGCCGCTGGAATTAAATGTCGTTCCGTATAACGTCACCAAATCATCAGAGGTAACATCCTGGGTGACCAGGTTGATTTGGGCGTTATCCGTCGTAATTTTGCGCAATTGCGCGTCAGGGGTCAGCGCGTTAACTTCAACGTGACCGTAAAGGTACAGCATGCGATCGTTTGTCAGCTTCGCTTTATCGGCTTTGATTGACCAGGTTGGCACTTTTTCGGTGTCAAACGTGGTCAGTCGCGGCTGGGTAAACCACGAGACAGCTTCGTCGGAGAAATACTCGACGTGTTCTGCGATTAACCGATAATTCAACGCGCCTTCAGGGCTGTAGACCACCGTATCGGTATGTTCGCTTTTATAAGTTGGGTCATTCGCATTGACAACCGCCTGGCCGTCATCATCGTTACTGGCCAGATTGATGCCAATGAGGATGAGCGCCGCAAGCGAAAGCAGGATAATAACCCAACGTCTGGTTTTACTCATATCGATTGCCCTTTGGCTTCCTCTAACTTCCCTTGCGCCAGCAACAGGAGATCGCACACTTCGCGGACCGCGCCGCGTCCACCGGCAATACGGGTGACGTAATCCGCACGCGGCAGCAACAGCGGATGCGCGTCATTGACCGCAACGCTTAAACCCACTTCCGCCATGACCGGCCAGTCGATGAGATCGTCGCCCACATAAGCGACTTCATCGGCCTGCAAACCGAGCTTGCTAAGCAGCTCGCGATAGGCGATCAGTTTATCGGATTGCCCTTGATAAAGATGGGTAATTCCTAACGTATCACAGCGGTCTTCTAACAGTTTAGCTTTTCGCCCGGTAATAATGGCAACTTCGATTCCGGACGTCAGGGCGCAGCGAATACCGTAGCCATCACGCACGTTGAAGGCTTTCAGCTCTTCGCCGTTATTCCCCATGTAAATCAGACCATCGGACAGCACGCCGTCGACGTCGAGGATCAGCAGGCGAATTTTCGCCGCTTTCTCAATAAATTCGGTGCTCACCGGGCCGTAACAGGTTGCCACGGAAGTGACAGCATTACTCATTGTTTTTAATCCTTTTACACTACGCCTGCGCGCAGTAAATCATGCATATGGATGACGCCCAGCAGGTGATCGCCATCGGCAACCAGCACGCAGGTGACGTGGCGGGATTGCATCAGGTTTAACGCATCAACGGCCAGCGTACCCGGACGGATACGAATACCGCCTGGGGTCATCACATCGGCGATGCTCAGGCTACGCAAATCGGCGCCGTTATCAAAGATACGGCGCAGGTCACCATCGGTGAAGATACCGTCGATCTTCATGTTGGCATCGCAAATTACCGTCATGCCGAGGTTTTTGCGGGTAATTTCCAGCAGCGCATCACGCAAAGACGCTTCTTTGCTGACGCGCGGAATTTCGTCGCCGGTGTGCATAATATCGTTTACGCGCAGCAACAGCTTGCGACCAAGTGCGCCGCCGGGGTGGGAGAGCGCAAAATCTTCGGCAGTGAAACCGCGCGCTTTCAGCAGCGCAACTGCCAGCGCATCACCCATCACCAGCGCCGCGGTGGTGCTGGAGGTCGGCGCCAGGCCCAACGGGCAGGCTTCTTTCGGCACTTTCACGCACAGATGGATATCCGCCGCGCGGCCCATACTGCTTTCCGGGCGGCTGGTCATGCAAATCAGCGGCACCTGTAAACGTTTCAGAACCGGGATCAACGCCAGAATTTCGTTTGATTCACCGGAGTTAGACAAGGCGATGACGATATCGTGCGGCGTTACCATGCCCAAATCGCCATGTGCGGCTTCGCCCGGATGCACGAAGAACGCGGAGGTGCCGGTGCTGGCAAATGTCGCAGCCATTTTGCGGCCAATATGCCCGGATTTCCCCATGCCCATCACCACGACTTTACCGCTGCAGTAGAAGATTTTCTCACAGGCGCGGCTGAAGTCGTCGTTGATGTATTGATCGAGCTGGGCCAGGCCCTCGCGTTCAATCTCCAGCACCTCTTTCCCGGCTTTCTGGAAGTCAAAACCCGGTTGCAAATCGATTTGCGACATAATGTTATCCCGATTCATTCTACAAAGAGCGGCGTCGCCCACCAGAGCATCGCCAGCCATGCGATAAACCCGCCGGTTAAGAGCGCGCCCGCCACGCGGCCAATTTGTTGACGTCGCCAGCACAGCAACGCAAAAATCACGCTCACGATAACCATCACGCCGTAATCGCGGGTGAAGGCCAGTGGGTTAAACGCGCCTGGCGCCAGCAGCGCCGGTATTCCAAGAACAATGGCGATATTAAAAAAGTTGGAGCCGATGATATTACCAATGGCAATGTCATTTTCGCCTTTGCGCACGCCCGCGATTGCCGTTGCCAGTTCTGGGAGACTGGTGCCCAGCGCAATGGCGGTCAGGCCGATGGTCAGCTCGCTCATGGCAAAGAAATTGGCCAGTACGGTAGCGTTATCCACCACCATACGCGTCGCCATGGGCATAATAATCAACGCGATACCGAGCCACAGGAACGCAACCGGCAGCGAACCTTCGCGGGGTAGCTCCGCGACCTGTTCGCGGGTCAGGCTATCGTTTCCCTGACGTTCCGCCAGCCGGGCGATTTTAACGGTAAACAGCAACCAAAGCACCGCCAGCGCGAGCAAAAAAACGCCATCAAACAGTGATAATTCACCATCATACAACACATAGCCCGCCAGCAGGCTGACGATTAACATTAAGGGAACTTCGCGGCGCAGGATATCAGAATGCACGGTAAAAGGGTGCAGCAAGGCGGCAAGCCCGAGGATCAATAAAATATTGATGATATTCGAGCCAATGGCGGTGCCAATGGCCAAATCAACTTGCCCGTGCAGCGCGGCGGCGGAAGAAACAATAATTTCCGGTAATGATGTGCCGACGCTGACCACCGTCAGACCAATAATCAGCGGCGGGATGCCTACCGCGCGACACAGTATTGATGCGGAGTAAACCAGACGGTCGGCGCTGTAAACCACCAGAAGTAAACCAATTATGAACAGAGCCGTCGCTAAAAGCATTCAAAGTCCTTTCTTAAGGTATAATCGCTAGTCCGTAACGCCTGGTCGTAACGAATTCTTAATTTTGACTTTATGCGCTGTAAAAGTAAAACAAATGCCAGATTTCGTTAACCAAAGCAGAGCAGATTCTGTAAGAATGTCGGGTTTAGGGCAGGGAATCATTCCATGCTCCCCCTGTTAAGGTCCTGGTAAAGGTAAACGTATGAGCCAGAGTTTAGCGAATCTTGTTGATGTCCGGGGAATGAGCTTCACGCGCGGGAACCGTGTCATCTTTGACAATATCTCGCTTTCGGTGCCGCGCGGAAAAATTACTGCCATCATGGGGCCGTCGGGCATCGGCAAAACCACGCTGCTGCGCCTGATTGGCGGGCAGATCCCACCGGACAGCGGCGAGATCCTGTTTGACGGCGAAAATGTGCCGGAGATGTCCCGCTCGCGCCTGTATACCGTGCGTAAGCGCATGAGCATGCTGTTTCAGTCCGGCGCGCTGTTCACCGACATGAACGTTTTTGACAATGTCGCCTATCCTATTCGTGAGCACACGCATCTTCCTCCCGCCCTGCTGAAAAGCACGGTGATGATGAAACTGGAAGCTGTCGGCCTGCGTGGGGCGGCGAAACTGATGCCGTCAGAACTCTCCGGCGGCATGGCGCGACGTGCGGCGCTGGCGCGCGCTATCGCGCTTGAGCCCGACCTCATCATGTTTGATGAACCTTTTGTTGGCCAGGACCCGATCACCATGGGCGTGCTGGTCAAACTGATTTCGGAACTCAATAGCGCGCTCGGTGTCACTTGTGTCGTGGTTTCGCACGATGTGCCTGAAGTGCTGAGTATCGCGGATTACGCCTACATCGTGGCGGATAAAAAAATTGTCGCGCACGGGAGCGCGTCGGCATTGCAGGAAAACGACGATCCTCGGGTACGCCAGTTCCTCGACGGCATTGCCGACGGGCCTGTGCCGTTCCGCTATCCTGCGGGCGACTATCGCCGCGATCTCTTAGGAACAGGGAGCTAACTTACTCATGCTGTTAAATGCACTGGCCGCGCTGGGCCATCGCGGGATTAAGACTCTCGCGACGTTCGGGCGCGCCGGGTTAATGTTATTCAATGCCATCGTCGGCAAGCCGGAGTTTCGTAAGCATGCGCCGTTGCTGGTGCGTCAGCTTTATAACGTTGGCGTGCTGTCGATGCTGATCATCCTCGTGTCCGGTGTATTTATCGGCATGGTGCTGGGTCTTCAGGGGTATCTGGTGCTGACCACCTACAGTGCAGAAACCAGCTTAGGTATGCTGGTGGCGCTGTCGCTGCTGCGTGAGCTGGGGCCGGTGGTTGCCGCGCTGCTGTTTGCAGGGCGCGCAGGCTCCGCACTGACCGCTGAAATCGGCCTGATGCGCGCGACGGAACAGCTCTCCAGCATGGAGATGATGGCTGTTGATCCGCTGCGTCGCGTCATTGCGCCACGTTTCTGGGCGGGCGTTATCTCGCTGCCGCTGCTGACGATTATGTTCGTCGCGGTGGGGGTGTGGGGCGGTTCGCTGGTTGGCGTAAGCTGGAAAGGTATTGATGCCGGCTTCTTCTGGTCGGCAATGCAAAACGCGGTGGACTTCCGTCTTGATCTGGTTAACTGCCTGATTAAGAGCCTGGTCTTCGCCATTACGGTTACATGGATTGCGTTATTCAACGGTTACGATGCGATCCCCACTTCTGCCGGGATCAGCCGGGCGACAACGCGCACCGTGGTGCATTCGTCGCTGGCGGTACTTGGGTTGGACTTTGTGCTGACGGCACTGATGTTTGGGAATTGAGTGAATGCAAACGAAAAAGAGTGAAATCTGGGTCGGTATCTTTTTGCTGGTTGCCATGCTGGCGGCGCTGTTTATCTGCCTGAAAGCGGCAGATGTCACCTCGCTGCGCGTGGAGCCGACATACCGCATTTACGCCACCTTCGATAACATCGGCGGCCTGAAAGCGCGTTCGCCGGTACGTATCGGCGGGGTAGTGATTGGTCGCGTCGCGGACATCACCCTCGACCCGAAAACCTATCTGCCGCGCGTGGCGCTGGATATCGAAGAGCGTTACAACCATATTCCGGATACCAGCTCGCTGGCAATCCGCACCTCCGGCCTGCTGGGGGAACAGTATCTGGCGCTGAACGTCGGATTTGAAGACCCGGAGCTGGGAACGTCTATCCTTAAGGATGGCGGTACTATCCAGGACACCAAATCCGCCATGGTGCTGGAAGATTTAATCGGTCAGTTCCTTTACAACAGTAAAGGCGGTGACAATAAGACTTCAGGCGATGCGCAAAGCGCTGGCGAAGGACATACTGATGCTGCGACGCCTGCTGCTGGCTCGACGAATTAATTTCAGGAGACGTAACTCATGTTTAAACGCTTATTGATGGTCGCTATGCTGGTGATTGCTCCGTTAACCGCGGCAACGGCGGCTGACCAGTCCAATCCGTACAAGCTGATGAATGAAGCGGCGCAGAAAACCTTTGATCGCCTGAAAAATGAACAACCGAAAATTCGCGCGAATCCGAACTACCTGCGCGACGTGGTCGATCAGGAACTGCTGCCGTACGTACAGGTAAAATACGCCGGTGCGCTGGTGCTGGGCCGTTACTACAAAGACGCCACCCCGGCGCAGCGTGACGCTTACTTCGCCGCATTCCGTGAGTACCTGAAACAGGCTTACGGCCAGGCACTGGCGATGTACCACGGTCAGACCTACCAGATTGCGCCGGAACAGCCGCTGAACGATGCGTCTATCGTGCCTATTCGCGTAACGATTGTTGATCCGAACGGTCGCCCGCCGGTGCGCCTGGATTTCCAGTGGCGTAAAAATACCCAGACGGGTAACTGGCAGGCTTATGACATGATTGCGGAAGGGGTGAGCATGATCACCACCAAGCAAAACGAGTGGAGCGATCTGCTGCGCACCAAAGGTATCGATGGCCTGACGGCGCAGCTCAAATCCATCTCCAACCAGCCGATCACGCTGGAACAGAAAAAATAATGGAACAGTTAAGCTGGACGCGCGACGGGGAAACTCTGTCGCTGCACGGTGAACTGGATCAAGATCTGCTGGTTCCCCTGTGGGACGCCAGAGCAGAGGCCACGAGCGGCGCGCAGGTGATTGATTTAAGTGGGTTAAGCCGCGTTGATACTGCCGGCCTGGCGTTATTAATCCACTTTATCGAGCTGATCCGCCGTCAGGGCAATACAGCCAGCGTTAAAGGTGTGAGCGAAAACGTCGCCACGCTCGCCGGATTGTATAATCTGCCAGCAGATATGATCCCATAATACTTTCAGTGCGTTATTGCTGTTGATTACTCCCAAAGCCCCATCAATCTGCACGATGGGGCTTTTTGATTGTTTAAGCCTGCGTCACTTTCCTCTAAGATGTTGGGCTGTTTTCTCTATCAGATAAAAATGTGAACCCATGGAAAATCATGAAATTCAGACCGTGCTGATGAATGCACTCTCCCTTCAGGAAGCGATCGTCTCGGGCGATGGCAGCCACTTTCAGGTTATCGCGGTGGGTGAGATGTTTGACGGCATGAGCCGGGTCAAGAAGCAACAGACTATCTATGCCCCGCTGATGGAGTATATTGCGGACAACCGCATCCATGCCCTGTCAATCAAAGCGTATACCCCGCAAGAGTGGGCGCGCGACCGTAAACTTAACGGATTTTGAGCCATGGATTCGCCTGTAAAGGCGTGAATCGATGGCGAGTATGACTTTTAACAGAGAACAGAATAATGGATAAATTCCGTGTTCAGGGGCCGACTAAGCTCCAGGGCGAAGTGTCTATTTCCGGCGCTAAAAATGCCGCACTGCCAATCCTCTTCGCCGCACTGCTGGCGGAAGAGCCGGTAGAGATTCAAAACGTCCCAAAACTGAAAGACGTTGATACGTCGATGAAGCTGCTGAGCCAGTTAGGCGCGAAAGTTGAGCGAAATGGTTCGGTACACATCGATGCCAGCGGTGTGAACATTTTCTGCGCGCCGTATGAGCTGGTGAAAACCATGCGTGCTTCTATCTGGGCGCTTGGGCCGCTGGTGGCGCGTTTTGGTCAGGGTCAGGTTTCGCTGCCGGGCGGCTGCACCATCGGTGCGCGTCCGGTTGACCTGCACATCACTGGTCTGGAACAGCTCGGTGCGACCATCAAGCTGGAAGAAGGCTATGTAAAAGCCTCCGTCGATGGTCGCCTGAAAGGCGCGCACATCGTGATGGACAAAGTGAGCGTTGGCGCCACCGTGACCATCATGTCGGCGGCTACGCTTGCGGAAGGTACAACCATCATCGAAAACGCCGCGCGTGAGCCGGAAATTGTCGATACGGCAAACTTCCTCGTTGCGCTGGGCGCGAAAATCAGCGGCCAGGGCACCGATCGCATTACCATCGAAGGCGTAAAACGCCTGGGTGGCGGCGTATATCGTGTTCTGCCAGACCGTATCGAAACCGGTACGTTCCTGGTGGCAGCAGCCATTTCTCGCGGCAAAATCATCTGCCGTAACGCCTGCCCGGAAACGCTGGACGCCGTGCTGGCGAAACTGCGTGAAGCCGGTGCTGAAATCGAAGTCGGCAGCGACTGGATCAGCCTGGATATGCACGGTCAGCGTCCGAAAGCGGTGAACGTGCGTACCGCGCCGCACCCTGGCTTCCCGACCGACATGCAGGCGCAGTTCACTCTGCTGAATATGCTGGCGGAAGGTACCGGTGTTATCACCGAAACCATCTTCGAAAACCGTTTCATGCACATTCCGGAACTGATCCGTATGGGCGCGCGTGCGGAAATCGAAAGCAATACGGCTATCTGTCACGGCGTTGAGAAACTTTCCGGCGCTCAGGTGATGGCGACCGATCTGCGCGCGTCTGCAAGCCTGGTGCTGGCAGGTTGCATCGCGGAAGGTACCACCATTGTTGACCGTATCTATCACATCGATCGTGGCTACGAGCGCATTGAAGACAAACTGCGCGCGCTGGGTGCGAATATCGAGCGTGTGAAGGGCGAGTAATCGTTCTGCTGACAACGCCTCTTACGCGCAGCGTGAGAGGCGTTGTGCTTTGTGTGGTTTATTTCTTTTTCGACTGACGCATCAACTGCGTCTTATCAATAAACTGATGTGTGATAGGGTCGTGATAGCGTGACGGCCAGATAACCCACGGCTCTGTACCCAGTGCTTTTGCGATAATCAGCTCACCTTTCGGCCACGGGCGCGACAGAACGTTGGCAAGCGTAGAGGAACTCAGGCCATTTTTGCGGGATTCCGCCGCCATTGTTGTGCCTTTTTTGCGCAGACCCGCGATGATATCCGCAGGGTGCCAGTCAATAAACTTATCCATGTTACCTCCCTGTTCAGAAGCTAAATTGCTTGTGAAAACAACACGGGAGTACTATAACGCTTTCTGCAGATAAGCTCTAAAAAGTTCATATAACACGACTCAAAATTCAGAAAACATCAAATTATTGACGTCATCAGGCGTGAATTATCATTTTTTTTGGATTTTACTGGAACTCTCCCGCAAGATGCGCGGGAGAGAAAGGCAGGATTAATGGTCGCGCTGAACGGCGATGTGGGCGAGGGCGATAAGCGCATCGCGCCATTGGGAATCCGGCAGCGGTGAGAGGGCGGCAATGGCTTTATCCGCTTCTTCCTCGGCGCGCTGACGCGTCCATTCCAGCGAGCCACAGGCTGCCATTGCTTCCAGAACCGGTTCCAGCAGATGACGCCCGTTACCTTGTTCAATCGCGCCGCGAATCAGTAGCGCTTGTTCCGGGGTACCGTTACGCATGGCATGCAGCAGCGGCAGCGTCGGTTTGCCCTCGTTGAGGTCATCTCCCACGTTTTTGCCGAGCGTCTCGCCATCGGCGCTGTAATCCAGTAAATCATCAATCAACTGGAAAGCAGTACCTAAATAGCGCCCATAATCCTGTAAGCCTTTTTCCTGTTCTGGCGTACAGCCCGCAAGCAGGCCGGAACACTGGGATGCCGCTTCAAACAGGCGCGCGGTTTTACTGTAAATCACGCGCATGTAGTTTTCTTCGGTGATATCCGGGTCGTTGACGTTCATCAACTGCAGAACTTCGCCTTCTGCAATCACGTTCACCGCTTCCGACATCACTTCCAGCACCTTCAGCGAGCCGAGGCTGGTCATCATCTGGAACGCACGGGTGTAGATGAAATCGCCGACCAGCACGCTTGCCGCATTACCGAATGCGGCGTTTGCGGTCGCTTTCCCGCGACGCATGTCGGATTCATCCACCACATCGTCGTGCAGCAGCGTGGCGGTGTGGATAAATTCAATCAGCGCGGCGATGGTGACATGGGCATTTCCCTCGTAGCCGACAGCGCGTGCTGCCAGTACGGCGATCATAGGGCGAATGCGTTTTCCACCTCCACTGACGATGTAATAACCCAACTGATTGATGAGCTGAACATCTGAGTTGAGCTGTTCAAGAATCGTTGCATTGACACCCGCCATATCCTGCGCGGTTAACTCATTGATTTGTTGTAGATTCATCGCAAAAGCCGGGCTTAATGTCCTGTTTACCACTTATCCATACAGGATAACGAAGGTTTTACGTTAGAGTTGTAGTACTGATTGTACTGAAAAAACGGCTCAGATAAACGTTACCGTGAAAGTTGTGTTTTTTTTCTGCATGTATTGATGGTAGCACTTGTCAAAGGCTCGCGTTTTGCGTAATATTCGCGCCCTATTGTGAATATTTATAGCGCACTCTGAATCACACGATTAATGTGCGCGGAAGCGGAGTTCTATATGTACGCGGTTTTCCAAAGTGGTGGTAAACAACACCGAGTAAGCGAAGGTCAGACCGTTCGCCTGGAAAAGCTGGACATCGCAACTGGCGAATCTGTTGAATTCGCTGAAGTTCTGATGATCGCAAACGGTGAAGAAGTCAAAATCGGCGTTCCTTTCGTTGATGGCGGCGTAATCAAAGCTGAAGTTGTTGCTCACGGTCGTGGCGAGAAAGTTAAAATCGTTAAGTTTCGTCGTCGTAAACACTACCGTAAGCAGCAGGGCCACCGTCAGTGGTTCACTGATGTGAAAATTACTGGCATCAGCGCCTAAGACCTGAGGAGAGATTTAAATGGCACATAAAAAGGCTGGCGGCTCAACTCGTAACGGTCGCGATTCAGAAGCTAAACGTCTTGGCGTTAAGCGTTTCGGTGGCGAAACCGTTCTGGCGGGTAGCATCATCGTTCGTCAGCGTGGTACCAAATTCCACGCTGGTAACAACGTAGGTTGCGGTCGTGACCACACTCTGTTTGCTAAAGCAGACGGTAAAGTGAAATTCGAAGTTAAAGGCCCGAACAACCGTAAATACATCAGCATCGTTGCTGAGTAAGGTTTTCGTGGTCCGGTAACGGATTAAAGCCCCGCAACTCGTTGCGGGGCTTTTTACATTCGACGCCCGGAAAATCACAGTGGTCTCAGGCAGGGATTCCGGTATGAAGCAGCAGGCAGGTATTGGTATTCTTTTGGCACTCACCACGGCGATATGTTGGGGTGCTTTGCCGATTGCAATGAAGCAGGTACTGGAGGTCATGGAACCGCCTACCGTTGTCTTCTATCGCTTTTTAATGGCCAGTGTCGGCCTCGGCCTCATTCTGACGGTGAAGCGTAAGCTGCCGCCGCTGCGAATTTTCCGTAACCCGCGTTGGCTGGTACTGCTGGCGATTGCCACGGGCGGTCTGTTTGGGAACTTTGTTCTCTTCAGCTCCTCGCTGCAATATGTCAGTCCGACCGCTTCGCAGGTCATTGGGCAGCTCTCTCCCGTTGGGATGATGGTTGCCAGCGTATTTATCCTCAAAGAGAAAATGCGCGGTACGCAGATTGTTGGCGCTATCATGCTGGTCTGCGGGCTGGTGATGTTCTTCAACACCAGTTTGATTGAGATTTTCACGCGCCTGACCGACTACACCTGGGGCGTTATCTTCGGTGTCGGGGCGGCGATGGTCTGGGTGAGCTATGGCGTCGCGCAAAAGGTGTTATTGCGGCGACTGGCGTCACAACAGATCCTGTTTTTACTGTACGCTTTATGTACTATTGCGCTGCTACCATTGGCAAAGCCGGCGGTTATCCATCAGCTCAGTGACTGGCAGCTGGCCTGCCTGATTTTCTGTGGGCTGAACACGCTGGTTGGCTATGGCGCACTGGCGGAAGCCATGGCTCGCTGGCAGGCGGCGCAGGTGAGCGCGATTGTGACGCTCACTCCACTGTTTACACTGTTGTTTTCAGATTTATTATCAATGGCCTGGCCCGATTTCTTCGCCAGACCGATGTTAAACCTTATCGGTTATCTCGGTGCGTTTGTCGTGGTTGCGGGCGCAATGTATTCCGCCATTGGTCACCGTCTTTGGGGACGGTGGCGTAAGCGTGAGGCGGTTGTAGTTGTCCCCCGCTCAGGCGAATGATTTACGGAGAGTAAAATGAAGTTTGTTGATGAAGCAACGATCCTGGTTGTCGCAGGTGATGGCGGTAATGGTTGCGTAAGCTTCCGCCGTGAAAAATATATTCCACGCGGTGGCCCTGATGGCGGCGACGGCGGTGATGGCGGTGATGTCTGGCTGGAAGCGGATGAGAACCTGAACACCCTGATTGACTACCGTTTCGAAAAATCTTTCCGTGCTGAACGTGGTCAGAACGGCCAGAGCCGTGACTGTACCGGTAAGCGCGGGAAAGACGTCACCGTGAAAGTGCCGGTCGGTACGCGCGTTATCGATCAGGGCACTGGCGAAACCATGGGCGATATGACCAAACACGGTCAGCGTCTGATGGTGGCAAAAGGTGGCTGGCACGGTTTGGGGAACACCCGTTTTAAATCGTCCGTTAACCGTACGCCGCGCCAGAAAACGATGGGTACGCCGGGTGATAAACGTGACCTGCAGCTGGAACTGATGCTGCTGGCCGACGTTGGGATGCTGGGGATGCCGAACGCCGGTAAATCCACCTTCATCCGCGCCGTGTCTGCGGCGAAGCCGAAAGTGGCGGATTATCCGTTTACCACCCTGGTGCCAAGCCTCGGTGTGGTACGTATGGATAACGAGAAGAGCTTCGTGGTTGCCGATATTCCGGGGCTGATCGAAGGTGCCGCAGAAGGCGCAGGCCTGGGTATCCGCTTCCTGAAACACCTTGAGCGCTGCCGCGTCCTGTTGCACCTCATCGACATTGCGCCAATCGACGGTTCCGATCCAGTTGAGAACGCCCGCGTGATCATCGGCGAGCTGGAAAAATACAGCGAAAAACTGGCAAGCAAGCCACGCTGGCTGGTCTTCAACAAGATCGACCTGATGGATAAAGCCGAAGCGGAAGCGAAAGCACAAGAGATTGCAGACGCGCTGGGTTGGGAAGGTAAACACTACCTGATCTCCGCAGCCAGCCAGCAGGGCGTAAAAGACCTGTGCTGGGATGTCATGACCTTTATCATCGAGAACCCGATTGTCTCTGCTGAAGAAGCGGCACAGCCGGAGAAAGTCGAATTCATGTGGGATGACTACCACCGTCAGCAGCTTGAAGAAGCGGCTGTCGAAGAAGAAGACGATGAAGACTGGGATGACGATTGGGACGAAGACGACGAAGAAGGCGTTGAGTTCATTTACAAGCGTTAACCTAAAAAACCCGGCCTGATGGCCGGGTTTTTTTATGCTCAGTTATTCTGATAAATATCCTTATACAACCTGCTCTCAAACCGTACCAACGGAATACGCCTGTTACGCTGATCCGCCGGTGACACCGCATAGCCAGAGAGATACTGCACAAACGCCATCCGCTGACCGCTGGCGGTGGTGATAAATCCGGCCAGGTTATACACGCCCTGCAATGACCCCGTTTTCGCGGAGACTTTGCCATCTACGCCCGCCTGATGCAGACCTGCGCGGTATTGCAGAGAACCGTCGTGCCCGGCGAGCGGCAGCATAGAGATGTAGTTCAGCTCGTTATCATGCTGAGCAATATATTGCAGCACCTGCATCATCGTCGCAGGGGCAATCAGGTTATGCCGTGAAAGGCCGGAGCCATCGGCGATAATGGTGTTGCCTAAATCGACGCCCGCCTGTTGACGCAGGATCTGACGTACCGCATCTGAACCAGCGCGCCAGGTACCCGGCACGTTGAAACGCGCGTGGCCAATCATCCGGAAAACGGTATCGGCGATCATGTTGTCCGATTTTTTCAGCATGATCCGCAGCAGATCGTGCAGCGGCGCCGATTGCTTACTGGCGATCACCGTTCCCGGCTCGTTGACGAGCGTCTGGCGCAGCAGCGTGCCGCTGTAGGTGATGCCAGCCTGCTTCAGTTCATCTTTAATGATCGCACCAGCGTAGCTGGCGCCGTCCTGTATCGCGAAAGCCAGTGGAAGCGGCTCTGCACGCTGCGGCAGACAGCCGGTCAGGGTGTAGCGATTAAGATCGCCGGGCACCACGTCCAGCTCGCAGTACTGTGCGTCCGGGGAGCCTTTCGCCAGCGTGCGCACCTGGCTAAACATGGTCACCGGGTAATAAGAGGCGACGCGGATAAACGCTAAATCATCCGCTTTTTGCGCACTATAGAGAGAAATCGAGAAGCAGTTGCGATCGACAATTGCGGCAGCGGGCGGGGCGCTGAAGCACTGGGTCATGTCGTTCCACGGCCAGCCAGGGGCTTTATCGTGACTGGCGAAAATCGAGGTATCAATCAGCACATTACCTTCAATTTTCTGTATACCTGCTCTTTTCAGGTTCGCCACCATATTGCGAATATCCTGACGTTTTAGCGTCGGATCGCCGCCAAATCGTGCCACCAGGTCGCCTTTTAACGTGCCGTCATCGATGCTGCCTTTACTCTCTAGCGTGGTAGTAAAGCGGAAGTCTGGGCCAAGCTGTAGCAACGCCGCCAGCGCAGTAATCACTTTCTGCGTACTGGCAGGCAGTGCCATCTGCTGACTGTGATAGTCAATCTCTGGGGCTGATGCGCCCACTTTTTGCACCATAAAAGCAAGATTGGCCCCTGCGGGAAGTTGACTGGTGTACTCTTCAACATTCGCGGCCTGGACGCTAAACGCTATACTGGTGGTCAATCCAATGATAAATCTGGAAAATCGCATAATCCCGCGCTAACAACCTGGAAACAAGCCGACATACTACGGCGCAACGCCCTGTAAAGTAAACGATGACCCATAGTGAACTTCAGGGTAAAATGCGTATCAAATGAGAAATTGCTGCTGACCTGGGACTTTGTACCCGGGTCGGTTTTCTTTTGCTTCTGGTCTGGCCGCGTGGCGGTGTCAGGCGGGCTGAGAGCCGGAGTGGGGTGAACTGCTCCCAACAGGAATGTTCAAGAGGTATAACAAATGCAAGCTATTCCGATGACCCTTCGTGGCGCAGAAAAACTGCGTGAAGAACTCGATTTTTTGAAATCTGTTCGCCGTCCTGAAATCATTGCAGCCATCGCGGAAGCGCGCGAGCATGGCGATCTGAAAGAGAACGCTGAATATCATGCTGCCCGTGAGCAGCAGGGCTTCTGCGAAGGCCGTATTAAAGATATCGAAGCCAAGCTGTCTAACGCGCAGGTGATCGACATCACCAAAATGCCTAACAATGGTCGCGTGATTTTTGGCTCCACTGTTACCGTACTGAATCTCGATACTGACGAAGAACAAACCTATCGTATCGTGGGTGATGATGAGGCGGACTTTAAGCAGAATCTGATTTCTGTGAACTCGCCAATTGCGCGTGGCCTGGTCGGCAAAGAGCAGGATGATGTCGTCACCATTCGCACGCCGGGCGGTGAAGTTGAGTACGAAATCATCAAGGTAGAGTATCTTTAACGGTTGCCCAACACAGAGATGTTGATGCATTGTAAAGATAAGAAAAAGGCCGCATAGCGGCCTTTTATCAAGCTGAAGAGCGTGGCATGTTGCTAGCCTTCGCGAAGGAAAACCCTCGTTTTACACACTGTTGTGTGCAATTTTAGGATATTCTTAACGTGGCAGCGAGATTTTACGCTCTTTACTTGGGCGATAAAGCACCAGCATTTTACCGATGACCTGTACGTTACAGGCGCCGGTTTCGCGCACGATAGCGTCCACGATCAAGGTTTTGGTTTCGCGATCTTCAGACGCGACTTTCACCTTGATAAGTTCATGGTGCTCTAACGCTTGTTCAATCTCGGCCAGTACCCCTTCGGTCAAACCATTATTGCCAAGCATGACGACCGGCTTGAGCGGATGTGCCAGACCTTTCAGGTGCTGTTTTTGTTTAGTACTCAGATTCATCGTATATTTTTGCTTACGTTGGGATTGAAAACGGGTCATTCTACCGCCATCTCCCATATATCGCCAAATAGTGCGTTGAAATTTACGCCGCATGGCAACGATGTTCTGCCCCGATGGGAAAGTTAAATGACAGGTAAGAAGCGTTCTGCCAGCTCAAGTCGCTGGCTTCAGGAACACTTTAGCGATAAATATGTTCAAGCGGCACAGAAAAAGGGGTTACGTTCCCGTGCCTGGTTTAAACTTGATGAAATACAGCAAAGTGACAAACTTTTTAAGCCGGGGATGACGGTTGTCGACCTCGGTGCTGCCCCAGGAGGCTGGTCACAGTATGTGGTCACGCAGATTGGTGGCAAAGGCCGCATCATTGCTTGCGATCTTTTACCTATGGATCCAATCGTTGGTGTGGACTTCCTTCAGGGCGACTTTCGTGATGAACTCGTCATGAAAGCGTTACTGGAACGCGTGGGTGACAGTAAAGTACAAGTTGTCATGTCAGATATGGCACCAAACATGAGTGGAACACCCGCGGTGGATATCCCCCGCGCCATGTATCTGGTGGAGCTGGCGCTTGAAATGGCTCGTGATGTTCTCGCGCCAGGCGGTAATTTTGTAGTGAAGGTGTTCCAGGGCGAAGGCTTCGATGAGTATCTAAGGGAAATTCGCTCCCTGTTTACGAAGGTCAAAGTTCGTAAGCCGGACTCTTCCCGCGCACGTTCGCGAGAAGTGTACATTGTAGCGACCGGGCGAAAACCATAGAAGGTGGAATTTCAGACGAAAGTTTGAAAGAAACTGGATATAGAGTATCCTGACGCTGTTTTTAACACAGTTGTAATAAGAGGTTAATCCCTTGAGTGACATGGCGAAAAACCTAATACTCTGGCTGGTCATTGCCGTTGTGCTGATGTCAGTATTCCAGAGCTTTGGGCCCAGCGAGTCGAATAGCCGCAAGGTGGACTACTCTACCTTCCTGCAAGAGGTCAATCAGGACCAGGTTCGCGAAGCGCGTATCAACGGACGTGAGATCAACGTTACCAAGAAAGATAGTAACCGTTACACGACTTACATTCCGGTTAACGATCCGAAGCTTCTCGACAACCTGCTGACTAAAAATGTCAAAGTGGTTGGCGAACCGCCTGAAGAGCCGAGCCTGCTGGCTTCTATCTTCATCTCCTGGTTCCCGATGTTGTTACTGATCGGTGTCTGGATCTTCTTCATGCGCCAGATGCAGGGCGGCGGTGGCAAAGGTGCCATGTCGTTCGGTAAGAGCAAGGCGCGCATGCTGACAGAAGATCAGATCAAAACCACCTTTGCTGACGTCGCAGGTTGTGACGAAGCGAAAGAAGAGGTGGCTGAGCTGGTTGAATATCTGCGTGAGCCGAGCCGTTTCCAGAAACTGGGCGGTAAAATTCCGAAAGGCGTCCTGATGGTCGGCCCTCCGGGTACCGGTAAAACGCTGCTGGCGAAAGCGATCGCTGGCGAAGCGAAGGTTCCGTTCTTTACGATTTCCGGTTCTGACTTCGTGGAAATGTTCGTTGGTGTGGGTGCATCTCGTGTGCGTGACATGTTCGAACAGGCGAAGAAAGCGGCACCGTGCATCATCTTTATCGATGAAATCGACGCCGTAGGCCGTCAGCGTGGCGCAGGCCTGGGCGGTGGTCACGATGAACGTGAACAGACCCTGAACCAGATGCTGGTTGAGATGGACGGCTTCGAAGGTAACGAAGGTATTATCGTTATCGCGGCAACTAACCGTCCGGACGTTCTTGACCCGGCGCTGCTGCGTCCTGGCCGTTTCGACCGTCAGGTTGTGGTTGGCCTGCCAGATGTTCGCGGTCGTGAGCAGATCCTGAAAGTTCACATGCGTCGCGTACCACTGTCTCCGGATATCGACGCGGCAATCATTGCCCGTGGTACCCCTGGTTTCTCCGGTGCAGACCTGGCGAACCTGGTGAACGAAGCGGCACTGTTTGCGGCTCGTGGCAACAAACGCGTTGTATCGATGGTTGAGTTCGAAAAAGCGAAAGACAAAATCATGATGGGTGCGGAACGTCGCTCCATGGTGATGACGGAAGCGCAGAAAGAATCCACCGCATATCACGAAGCAGGCCACGCGATTATTGGTCGCCTGGTACCGGAACACGATCCGGTGCACAAAGTGACGATTATCCCGCGCGGACGTGCGTTGGGTGTGACCTTCTTCCTGCCTGAAGGCGACGCGATCAGCGCCAGCCGTCAGAAACTGGAAAGTCAGATTTCTACGCTGTATGGCGGTCGTCTGGCAGAAGAGATCATCTACGGTGCGGAACATGTTTCTACCGGTGCGTCGAACGACATTAAAGTCGCGACGAACCTCGCGCGTAACATGGTCACCCAGTGGGGCTTTTCCGACAAACTCGGTCCGCTGCTGTATGCGGAAGAAGAGGGCGAAGTGTTCCTGGGGCGTTCAGTTGCGAAAGCGAAACATATGTCTGATGAAACCGCGCGTATCATCGACCAGGAAGTAAAATCGCTCATCGAACGTAACTACGATCGTGCGCGTAAACTGCTTAACGACAATATGGACATCCTGCACGCGATGAAAGATGCACTCATGAAATATGAGACCATCGATGCGCCGCAGATTGATGACCTGATGGCCCGCCGTGATGTTCGCCCGCCAGCCGGCTGGGAAGAACCGGGTTCATCTAACAACTCTGACAACAATGGCACCCCGCGTGCGCCGCGTCCGGTCGATGAACCGCGTACGCCGAACCCGGGCAACACCATGTCAGAACAGTTAGGCGACAAATAAATTATCCGCACGTGATAACGTAGCATCACCTGAAACCCTGAGGCTTGCCTCAGGGTTTTTTTACATTCAAGACAAGAATCGGAAGGATTAGCCATGAAACTCTTCGCCCAGGGCTCCACGCTGGATCTCTCTCACCCTCACGTTATGGGCATTCTGAACGTCACGCCGGATTCGTTCTCCGACGGCGGAACGCACAATACGTTAGTGGAAGCGGTGAAGCACGCTAACCTGATGATTAACGCCGGGGCGACGATTGTGGATGTCGGCGGTGAGTCTACGCGCCCAGGGGCTTCTGACGTCAGCGTTGAAGAAGAGCTGGAGCGCGTAATCCCGGTAGTGGAGGCGATAGCCCAGCGCTTTGAAGTGTGGATCTCCGTCGATACATCAAAACCGGAAGTGATCCGCGAATCTGCGCGCGCAGGCGCGCACATTATTAATGATATCCGCTCGCTCACCGAACCCGGCGCGCTGGAAGCGGCAGCAGAAACCGGACTGCCGGTTTCCCTGATGCATATGCAGGGCAACCCGAAAACCATGCAGGAAGCGCCGAAGTATGATGACGTTTTTGCGGATGTAAATCGCTTCTTTATTGAGCATATCGCCCGTTGTGAAGCGGCAGGTATCGGAAAAGAGAAATTGATCCTCGACCCGGGGTTCGGTTTCGGTAAGAATCTCTCCCATAATTATGCATTACTGGCACGCCTGTCCGAATTCCATCATTTTGGTCTTCCGCTGTTCGTCGGAATGTCACGTAAATCGATGATTGGTCAACTGCTGAACGTTGGGCCTGCCGAGCGCCTCAGCGGCAGCCTGGCGTGTGCGGTGATTGCCGCAATGCAGGGGGCGCATATTATTCGTGTCCATGATGTCAAAGAAACTGTAGAAGCGATGCGCGTGGTGGAAGCTACGTTGTCAGCGAAGGAAAACAAACGCTATGAGTAAACGTAAATATTTTGGTACCGATGGTATTCGTGGCCGCGTAGGCGATGCGCCAATCACCCCTGATTTCGTACTGAAGCTGGGCTGGGCGGCCGGGAAAGTGCTGGCAAGCCACGGTTCACGTAAAATCATCATCGGTAAAGATACCCGTATCTCTGGCTATATGCTGGAGTCCGCGCTGGAAGCAGGCCTGGCGGCGGCGGGCCTTTCTGCCTCCTTCACTGGCCCAATGCCGACCCCTGCGGTGGCTTACCTGACGCGTACTTTCCGTGCCGAGGCGGGCATTGTTATCTCCGCATCGCATAACCCATACTACGACAACGGCATCAAATTCTTCTCTATCGACGGCACCAAACTGCCGGATGAAGTAGAAGAAGCCATCGAAGCGGAGCTGGAAAAAGAGATTAGCTGCGTGGATTCCGCCGAACTGGGTAAAGCCAGCCGTATCGTGGATGCCGCGGGCCGCTATATCGAATTTTGTAAAGCGACCTTCCCGAACGAACTGAGCCTGAACGACCTGAAAATCGTCGTTGACTGTGCGAATGGTGCGACGTATCACATCGCGCCGAACGTATTCCGCGAATTAGGTGCGCAGGTTGTTGCCATCGGCTGTGAGCCGGACGGCGTCAACATCAACCAGGAAGTCGGGGCAACCGACGTGCGTGCCTTACAGGCGCGCGTACTGGCCGAGAAAGCGCATCTTGGCATCGCTTTTGACGGCGACGGCGACCGCGTCATCATGGTTGACCATGAAGGTAATAAAGTCGACGGCGACCAGATCCTTTATATCATCGCCCGCGAAGGGCTGCGTCAGGGCAAACTGCGCGGCGGCGCGGTCGGCACCCTGATGAGCAACATGGGCCTGGAAGTGGCGCTGAAGCAGCTGGGCATTCCGTTTGTGCGCGCCAAAGTAGGCGACCGTTACGTGCTGGAAAAACTGCAGGAGAAAGACTGGCGCATTGGCGCGGAAAACTCCGGCCACGTCATCCTGCTGGACCAAACCACGACGGGCGACGGTATTGTGGCGGCATTGCAGGTCGTTGCAGCGATGGTACGCAACCATATGTCTCTGCATGACCTGTGCAGCGGCATGAAGATGTTCCCGCAGGTGCTGGTCAACGTGCGCTTCACCGCGGGCAGCGGCGACCCGCTGGAAAACGAAACGGTGAAAGCGGTGACGGCTGAGGTGGAAGCCGCACTGGGCAACCGTGGCCGCGTGCTGCTGCGTAAATCTGGCACTGAACCTCTCATTCGCGTGATGGTAGAGGGCGAAGATGAAGCACAGGTTACCGCTTTCGCTAATCGCATTGCGGATGCGGTGAAAGCGGTCTGATACTGGCGATAAGTGATTAATAAGGCGGCGGTTGCCGCCTTTCTTTTAGGGAAAATAGGCTTTTTTGCTGTTTTTTTCCGCAGTTGATACAATGCGATAAAATTGCCCTTGCGAAGGTGATTCGCTTTGGTTAGTATTCACACCCGCTTCAGTGGGAAACATTAAAAACGCCCACTTTAATTGGTCGAAGCAATTGGTATGCGGCAACTCCGCAAGGAACAGGTTGATTATGTACGAAGCTCTTTTAGTAGTTTTCCTTATTGTAGCGATTGGCCTCGTAGGTCTGATCATGCTGCAGCAAGGTAAAGGCGCTGATATGGGAGCCTCCTTCGGAGCAGGCGCTTCCGGCACGCTGTTTGGTTCAAGTGGTTCTGGTAACTTCATGACCCGCATGACCGCAGTTCTGGCAACGTTGTTCTTCATTATCAGTCTGGCGCTGGGTAACATTAACAGCAACAAGACCAATAAAGGAAGCGAGTGGGAAAATCTGAGTGCGCCGAAAACCGAGCAAACTCAGCCAGCTGCACCGGCTCAGCCGACCAGCGATATCCCACACTAAGAGTAGTATCTGTGCTGAGGTGGTGGAATTGGTAGACACGCTACCTTGAGGTGGTAGTGCCCTAACGGGCTTGTGGGTTCGAGTCCCATCCTCAGTACCAATATTCCGAAAGAAAGACGCTGAAAAGCGTCTTTTTTTTCGTCCGTAGTAAACACAGGCGCTGATAAGCGCAGTGCATCAGGCATTGTGCTCGCGGCAGAACAGCCGGATGGCGGCTTCGCCTTATCCGGCCTACAGATGCACCTGGCACTTATCACCGCACGCTTAGTAGGCCTGATAAGCGCAGCGCATCAGGCATTGTGCTCGCGGTAAAACCGCCGGATGGCGGCTTCGCCTTATCCGGCCTACAGATGCACCAGGCACTCATCACCGCACACTTCGTAGGCCTGATAAGCGCAGCGCATCAGGCATTGTGCACGCGGTAAAACCGCCGGATGGCGGCTTCGCCTTATCCGGCCTACAGATGAATTAAACACCGAACGCTTCGTAGGCCTGATAAGCGCAGCGCCATCAGGCATTGTGCACGCACTACCAGCCTACAAAAAAAGCCGCTTACGCGGCTTTTTAGATGCATCGACAGAGACGCAATTACTTCCCTTTCTTCTCCAGATTCTCAACCTGCGGAACACCGCTGGCGGCTGAGGAAGAGAGCAGGCCGGTTTTTGCATAACCGAACAACTTATCGCGCGTGTCGGTGATATCCAGGTTACGCATAGTCAGCTGGCCGATACGATCTTCAGCAGAGAACATCGAGTCGCCTTTCTCCATCGTCAGACGCTCTGCTTTATAGGTCAGGTTGTCAGACACGGTATTCAGAATGGAGTAGTCGTTCCCGCGACGCAGTTCCAGCGTCACTTCGCCGGTAATCTGGCTTGCCACCCAGCGTTGCAGGGAATCACGCAGCATCAGCGCCTGAGAATCGAACCAACGGCCCTGGTACAGCAGACGGCCCAACTGACGGCCATGCGCATGATACTGCTCGATGGTGTCTTCGTTGTGAATACCGGTCAGCAGACGCTCGTAAGCGATATGCAGCAGCGCCATCCCCGGAGCTTCGTAGATGCCACGGCTTTTCGCTTCAATGATACGGTTTTCAATCTGATCGCTCATGCCCAGACCGTGACGGCCGCCGATGCGATTCGCTTCCAGCATCATCTCCACGTCGTCGCTGAAGGTTTTACCGTTCAGCGCCACCGGATGACCCTGTTCAAAACGCACGGTCACTTCTTCCGCCGGGATCTTCACGTTCTCGTCCCAGAACTTCACGCCCATAATCGGGTTAACGATTTTGACGCTAGAGTTCAGGAATTCGAGATCTTTCGCTTCGTGCGTCGCGCCGAGCATGTTGGAGTCGGTGGAGTAGGCTTTCTCGACGGACATTTTGTAGTCGAAGCCGCAGGAAATCATAAACTCAGACATCTCATGGCGACCGCCCAACTCATCGATAAAGTCGCTATCGAGCCACGGTTTGTAAATCTGCAGTTCGGCGTTGGTCAGCAGGCCATAACGATAGAAACGTTCAATATCGTTGCCTTTATAGGTGCTGCCGTCGCCCCAAATGTTCACGCCATCTTCTTTCATGGCGGCAACCAGCATGGTGCCGGTAACGGCACGGCCGAGTGGGGTTGTGTTGAAGTAGGTCAGGCCGCCGGTGGTATTGTGGAAAGCGCCACATTGAATAGCGGCAATACCTTCTGCAACCAGCTGCTTACGGCAGTCGATCAGACGAGCGTTCTCTGCGCCGTATTCCATGGCACGGCGTGGGATAGCGTCGTAGTCTTCTTCATCAGGCTGGCCCAGGTTTGCAGTATAGGCATAAGGCACTGCCCCTTTTTGTCGCATCCACAGCAGCGCCGCGCTGGTGTCCAGACCGCCGGAGAAGGCGATACCAATACGTTGACCTACCGGAAGATGCTTGAGAATCGTCGTCATAAAGTAAAACCCTGCTTTGATAGACTGATGGAGAAAACGCTTTTTCGCTCTCAGTGAATTTTTATGCAAAATAAATGAGTTTTCATTTAATCATCTTTTGCGCAATACCGGAAGTGCTTCGTGCGATTTTCAGTGAAAAATCCTTATCGCTTCGGCGTATCACTCATGACACATTACCGCCAGTGATACTGCTTGTCCGCTGCATAGAATGTGAGGTTGACAGGATGTTACTTACTTCCTTATACTACAGGCCGATTTTACGTCCCGTCCTCGGTACCAAATCCCAGCATTATTTGCATTTTTTACTCAAAACGCGTAAAATTTGCCACGTTTCAGGCGCGGGGTGGAGCAGCCTGGTAGCTCGTCGGGCTCATAACCCGAAGGTCGTCGGTTCAAATCCGGCCCCCGCAACCACTTTCCCTTAGAGTTCTTTTTCAAATATACTGTGAAGACTTAGGCCT
Source organism: Pseudocitrobacter corydidari (assembly GCF_021172065.1). Classification (NCBI taxonomy): domain Bacteria; kingdom Pseudomonadati; phylum Pseudomonadota; class Gammaproteobacteria; order Enterobacterales; family Enterobacteriaceae; genus Pseudocitrobacter; species Pseudocitrobacter corydidari. The sequence continues at coordinate 4,443,806 of NZ_CP087880.1, forward strand.
TCGTAGCTGGATTTGAAAAAAATTCTTTCGGAAGGTTCTCCAGGCCGCAGTTGCGGCTATAGGGTTCAGTTATCTAAAGCCCCGATTTATCGGGGTTTTTTGTTATCTGACTACAGAATAACTGGGCTTTACGCCCTTTTTTTATGTCTTGGGGGTGGGTTTGTCCACATTAGAGCAAAAATTAACAGAGATGATTACGGCACCAGTTGAAGCCCTGGGCTACGAACTGGTCGGCATCGAATTTATTCGCGGTCGCACATCCACACTGCGCATCTATATTGATAGTGAAGATGGCATCAATGTTGATGATTGTGCTGATGTGAGCCACCAGGTAAGCGCGGTAATGGATGTAGAAGATCCGATTACTGTAGCTTACAACCTGGAAGTTTCCTCTCCGGGCCTCGATCGTCCTATGTTCACCGCGGAACACTACACGCGTTTCCTGGGTGAAGAGGTGACGCTGGTCCTGCGCATGGCGGTTCAGAACCGTCGTAAATGGCAGGGCATTATCAAAGCGGTAGACGGTGAAATGATCACTGTGACAGTCGAAGGCAAAGATGAAGTGTTCGCGCTGAGTAACATCCAGAAGGCGAACCTGGTTCCCCACTTTTAACAGTCTGGATTGAGGTGAAAGGCCCCGATGAACAAAGAAATTTTGGCTGTTGTTGAAGCCGTCTCCAATGAGAAAGCGCTGCCGCGTGAGAAGATTTTCGAAGCGCTGGAAAGCGCGCTGGCAACGGCTACTAAGAAAAAATACGAGCAAGAAATTGACGTTCGCGTAGAAATTGATCGTAAGAGCGGCGATTTCGACACATTCCGTCGTTGGGTGATCGTTGAAGAGGTCACGCAGCCGACTAAAGAAATTACCCTGGAAGCAGCACGCTACGAAGACGAAAGCCTGAATGTGGGTGACTATGTTGAAGACCAGATCGAATCTGTGACCTTCGACCGTATCACCACGCAAACGGCGAAACAGGTTATCGTCCAGAAAGTTCGTGAAGCTGAACGCGCAATGGTCGTTGATCAGTTCCGCGAGCACGAAGGTGAAATCATCACCGGCGTGGTGAAGAAAGTGAACCGTGACAACATCTCTTTGGATCTCGGCAACAATGCTGAAGCCGTTATCCTGCGTGAAGATATGCTGCCGCGTGAAAACTTCCGTCCAGGCGACCGTATCCGTGGTGTACTTTATTCCGTACGTCCGGAAGCGCGTGGCGCACAGCTGTTCGTCACTCGCTCCAAGCCGGAAATGCTGATCGAACTGTTCCGCATTGAAGTGCCAGAAATTGGCGAAGAAGTTATTGAAATCAAAGCAGCCGCTCGCGATCCAGGTTCTCGTGCGAAAATCGCCGTGAAAACCAACGATAAGCGTATCGATCCGGTGGGTGCTTGCGTGGGTATGCGCGGTGCGCGTGTTCAGGCCGTTTCGACGGAGCTGGGCGGCGAGCGTATCGACATCGTTCTGTGGGACGATAACCCGGCGCAGTTCGTGATCAACGCAATGGCGCCGGCGGATGTCGCGTCTATCGTGGTCGACGAAGATAAACACACTATGGATATCGCTGTTGAAGCGGGCAACCTGGCGCAGGCGATTGGCCGTAACGGTCAGAACGTACGTCTTGCCTCGCAGCTGAGCGGCTGGGAACTCAACGTGATGACCGTTGATGACCTGCAGGCGAAGCATCAGGCTGAAGCGCACGCGGCGATCGATACCTTCACCAAATATCTCGATATTGATGAAGATTTCGCGACAGTGCTGGTTGAAGAAGGCTTCTCCACGCTGGAAGAACTGGCCTACGTGCCAATGAAAGAACTGCTGGAAATCGACGGTCTTGATGAAGACACCGTTGAGGCACTGCGCGAACGTGCTAAAAACGCACTGACCACTCTGGCACTGGCCCAGGAAGAAAGCCTCGGTGATAACAAACCGGCTGACGATCTGCTCAACCTTGAAGGGCTGGATCGCGCAATGGCATTCAAACTGGCAGCTCGTGGTGTTTGTACGCTGGAAGATCTCGCTGAACAAGGCGTTGATGACCTGGCTGATATCGAAGGTTTAACTGACGAGAAAGCCGGCGAGCTCATCATGGCCGCCCGTAATATTTGCTGGTTCGGCGACGAAGCGTAATAAACTGTAGCAGGAAGGAACAGCATGACAGATGTAACCGTAAAAACGCTGGCCGCAGAGATACAGACCTCGGTGGATCGCCTGGTACAGCAATTTGCTGACGCTGGTATCCCGAAGTCTGCTGATGACTCTGTGTCCGCACAAGAGAAACAAACTTTACTGGCGCACCTGAACCGTGAAAACGGTTCTGCGCCGGACAAATTGACCCTGCAGCGCAAAACGCGCAGCACGCTCAATATCCCAGGTACCGGCGGTAAAAGTAAGTCGGTGCAAATTGAAGTCCGCAAGACACGCACCTTTGTGAAACGCGATCCGCAAGAGGCTGAACGCCTGGCCGCGGAAGAGCAGGCGCAGCGTGAAGCGGAAGAGCAAGCCCGTCGTGAAGCTGAAGAAGCAGCGAAGCGCGAGGCGCAACAGAAAGCTGAACGTGAGGCCGCGGAACAAGCGAAACGTGAAGCCGCTGATAAAGCGAAACGTGAAGCTGCGGAAAAAGACAAAGTGAGCAATCAACAAGACGATATGACTAAAACTGCCCAGGCTGAGAAAGCCCGCCGTGAAAGTGAAGCTGCTGAGCTGAAGCGTAAAGCGGAAGAAGAAGCACGCCGCAAGCTTGAAGAAGAAGCGCGCCGCGTAGCGGAAGAAGCCCGCCGCATGGCAGAAGAAAACGAGAAAAATGGCGTGAATAACGCTGAGCCGACTGAAGACACCAGCGACTATCACGTCACCACTTCTCAGCATGCTCGCCAGGCTGAAGATGAAAACGACCGTGAAGTTGAAGGTGGTCGTGGCCGTGGTCGCAACGCGAAAGCGGCGCGTCCGGCGAAAAAAGGCAACAAACACGCTGAATCAAAAGCTGACCGTGAAGAAGCGCGTGCTGCGGTTCGTGGCGGTAAAGGCGGCAAACAGCGTAAAGGTTCTTCTCTGCAGCAGGGCTTCCAGAAGCCAGCGCAGGCTGTTAACCGTGACGTTGTGATCGGCGAAACCATCACCGTTGGCGATCTGGCTAACAAAATGGCCGTTAAAGGTTCTCAGGTCATCAAAGCGATGATGAAACTGGGCGCCATGGCGACCATCAACCAGGTCATCGACCAGGAAACCGCACAGCTGGTTGCCGAAGAGATGGGCCACAAAGTTATCCTGCGTCGTGAAAACGAGCTGGAAGAAGCGGTAATGAGCGACCGTGACACGGGTGCTGCGGCTGAACCGCGCGCGCCGGTCGTGACCATCATGGGTCACGTTGACCACGGTAAAACCTCTCTGCTGGACTACATTCGTTCTACGAAAGTGGCCTCTGGCGAAGCGGGCGGCATTACTCAGCACATCGGTGCATACCACGTTGAAACTGACAACGGTATGATCACCTTCCTGGATACCCCAGGCCACGCCGCGTTTACCTCTATGCGTGCTCGTGGTGCGCAGGCAACGGATATCGTTGTTCTGGTTGTCGCAGCAGACGACGGCGTGATGCCGCAGACCATCGAAGCTATCCAGCACGCGAAAGCGGCGCAGGTTCCGCTGGTTGTTGCGGTGAACAAAATCGATAAGCCAGAAGCTGACCTCGATCGCGTTAAGAACGAACTCTCCCAGTACGGCGTTATGCCGGAAGAGTGGGGCGGTGAAGCACAGTTCATCCCAGTTTCTGCGAAAGCGGGTACCGGTATTGATGACCTGCTGAACGCCATCCTGCTGCAGGCGGAAGTTCTGGAGCTGAAAGCGGTTCGTAAAGGTATGGCGAGCGGCGCGGTTATCGAATCCTTCCTGGATAAAGGTCGTGGTCCGGTTGCTACCGTTCTGGTACGCGAAGGTACTCTGCACAAGGGCGACATCGTTCTGTGTGGCTTCGAATATGGCCGTGTTCGTGCGATGCGTAACGAACTGGGTCAGGAAGTGCTGGAAGCAGGTCCGTCCATTCCGGTGGAAATCCTCGGTCTGTCCGGTGTTCCGGCTGCTGGTGATGAAGTGACCGTTGTGCGTGACGAGAAGAAAGCGCGTGAAGTTGCACTGTATCGTCAGGGTAAATTCCGTGAAGTTAAACTGGCTCGTCAGCAGAAATCTAAACTGGAGAACATGTTCGCCAACATGACCGAAGGCGAAGTTCACGAAGTGAACGTCGTACTGAAGGCTGACGTACAGGGTTCTGTAGAAGCGATTTCCGATTCCTTGCTGAAACTGTCTACCGACGAAGTGAAAGTGAAGATCATCGGTTCTGGCGTAGGTGGTATTACCGAAACCGACGCTACGCTTGCTGCGGCTTCCAACGCCATCCTGGTTGGCTTCAACGTCCGTGCTGATGCCTCTGCGCGTCGCGTGATCGAAGCGGAAAGCCTGGATCTGCGTTACTACTCCGTCATCTATAACCTGATCGACGAAGTGAAAGCGGCGATGAGCGGCATGCTGTCTCCGGAACTGAAACAGCAGATCATCGGTCTGGCTGAAGTGCGTGACGTGTTCAAATCACCGAAATTCGGTGCGATCGCGGGCTGTATGGTTACCGAAGGTATCATCAAACGTCACAACCCAATCCGCGTTCTGCGCGACAACGTGGTTATCTATGAAGGCGAGCTGGAATCCCTGCGCCGCTTCAAAGATGACGTTAACGAAGTCCGTAACGGCATGGAATGTGGTATCGGCGTGAAGAACTACAACGACGTTCGCGTTGGCGATATGATCGAAGTGTTCGAGATCATCGAAATTCAGCGTACCATCGCATAATCTTCGTAATGCCCGGTGGCACTTCGTTTACCGGGCCTGGATGATTATTGTAAGCCGGGTTGTAGGCCTGATAAGCGTAGCGCCATCAGGCTTAGAAGCGCCACCCGGCATGAATTTTAAAAGGGGCTTTTGGCCCCTTTTTTGTCTGGAGAATTTATTATGGCGAAAGAATTTGGTCGCCCGCAGCGCGTGGGCCAGGAGATGCAAAAAGAGATCGCACTCATCCTGCAGCGCGAAATTAAAGACCCGCGTCTGGGCATGATGACCACCGTTTCCGGCGTGGAAATGTCTCGTGACCTGGCCTATGCCAAAGTGTTCGTTACCTTCCTGAACGACAAAGATGAAGCTGCCGTAAAAGCAGGCATCAAAGCGCTGCAGGAAGCATCCGGTTTCATCCGCTCGCTGCTGGGTAAAGCTATGCGCCTGCGTATCGTGCCGGAACTGACCTTCTTCTACGACAACTCATTAGTAGAAGGTATGCGTATGTCCAACCTGGTGACTAACGTGGTGAAACATGACGAAGAACGTCGTGTGAACCCGGACGACAGCAAGGAGGACTGATGAGTCGTCCTCGTCGTCGCGGTCGTGATATCCACGGCGTATTGTTGCTGGATAAACCACAAGGTGCATCCAGCAATGATGTGCTGCAAAAAGTAAAACGTCTCTATAACGCGAACCGCGCCGGGCATACCGGGGCGCTGGATCCGCTGGCGACCGGCATGCTGCCGATTTGCCTTGGGGAAGCCACCAAGTTTTCCCAGTATCTGCTGGATTCCGATAAGCGTTATCGCGTCATCGCACGATTGGGCCAACGTACCGATACGTCCGATGCCGACGGTCAGATTGTTGAAGAGCGCCCGGTGACCTTCACCGATGCGCAGCTGGCTGAAGCGCTGGAGAGTTTTCGTGGCGACACCCAGCAGGTGCCGTCCATGTATTCGGCGCTGAAGTATCAGGGCAAAAAGCTCTACGAATATGCCCGCCAGGGCATTGAAGTTCCGCGTGAAGCGCGCCCGATTACCGTGTATGAACTGCTGTTTATTCGCCACGAAGGCAATGAACTGGAGCTGGAAATACACTGTTCGAAAGGCACCTACATTCGCACCATCATTGATGACCTGGGCGAAAAGCTCGGCTGCGGCGCGCACGTCATTTTCCTGCGTCGTCTGGCGGTGAGTAAATATCCGGTTGAGCGGATGGTGACCCTGGAACAGTTGCGTGAGTATGTGGAGCAGGCTGAACAGCAGGGTATTCCTGCCGCCCAACTGCTGGACCCGCTGCTGATGCCGATGGATAGTCCAGCTTCGGACTTCCCAGTCGTCAATATTCCATCCGTCGTGGCGGCGTACTTTAAGAACGGTCAGCCGGTGCGTGCCTCTCAGGCGCCAGGTAGCGGATTAGTCCGCGTCACCGAGGGCGACGACGCGAAATTTATCGGCATGGCTGAAATTGACGATGAAGGCCGCGTTGCACCGCGTCGCCTGGTGGTGGAATACCCCGAGTGAGGCAATTGCCTCTCTTGCGATAACAGGCCGCTACGAGTAGAATGTTGCGGCTTAACGCCTGCGTAATTGTTTAACAATTGGCAAGCGTTATCTCAGGGCTGCTGAATTAGAGATCGGCACCCTTTCATTCTTTTAAATTTGGAGTTCAAAATGTCTCTAAGCGTTGAAGCTAAAGCACAAATCGTTTCTGAGTTCGGTCGCGATGCGAACGACAGCGGTTCTACCGAAGTTCAGGTTGCTCTGCTGACTGCACAGATCAACCACCTGCAGGGTCACTTTGCAGAGCACAAAAAAGATCACCACAGCCGTCGTGGTCTGCTGCGCATGGTTTCTCAGCGTCGTAAACTGCTGGACTACCTGAAACGTAAAGATGTTGCACGCTACACCGCGCTGATCGAGCGTCTGGGTCTGCGTCGCTAATTCTGGCGAGTTTCAGAAAGAGGGGCCTTTATGGCCCCTTTTTTCCACCAGATGTCAGCTAGTTAAGAGAAAATGTACCCGAAATAAATAGCGCTTTAGCGAAAGTATCGGTGCCACGTAAATGAATTTACAACGCACTTTGCTAACGCAGCGGTATTTTGAAAGATAACGGGTATAATGTATTGTTGTTGTACATGTTCTTCATTGCAGAGGTTCGCGCGGCTAATGAGAGGCTTCACCCATGAAGGGTTAGGGTTGTCATTAGTCGCGAGGATGCAACGAAGTTCGAGTTCCTATGTCGGCACGCCTGAAGGTGTGCTGCCACTTATTAAGAAAGGATAGAATTTTGCTTAATCCGATCGTTCGTAAATTCCAGTACGGCCAACACACCGTAACCCTGGAAACCGGCATGATGGCGCGTCAGGCAACTGCCGCCGTGATGGTTAGCATGGATGACACCGCGGTATTCGTTACCGTTGTCGGCCAGAAAAAAGCGAAACCAGGCCAGGACTTCTTCCCGCTGACCGTTAACTATCAGGAGCGTACCTACGCTGCTGGTCGTATCCCGGGTAGCTTCTTCCGTCGTGAAGGCCGTCCAAGCGAAGGCGAAACCCTGATCGCGCGTCTGATTGACCGCCCGGTTCGCCCGCTGTTCCCGGAAGGCTTCGTCAACGAAGTTCAGGTTATCGCGACCGTTGTGTCCGTAAACCCGCAGGTTAACCCAGACATCGTGGCAATGATTGGTGCTTCTGCAGCTCTGTCTCTGTCCGGTATCCCGTTCAACGGCCCGATTGGTGCCGCTCGCGTAGGTTACATCAATGACCAGTACGTGCTGAACCCGACTCAGGACGAACTGAAAGAAAGCAAGCTGGACCTGGTTGTTGCCGGTACCGAAGCCGCTGTGCTGATGGTTGAATCCGAAGCAGAACTGCTGAGCGAAGACCAGATGCTGGGCGCTGTTGTGTTCGGTCATGAACAGCAGCAGGTTGTTATCCGCGAAATCAACGAGCTGGTTAAAGAAGCCGGTAAACCACGTTGGGACTGGCAGCCAGAAGCCGTCAACGACGCGCTGAACGCACGCGTTGCTGCCCTGGCAGAAGCTCGCCTGAGCGACGCTTACCGCATCACCGACAAACAAGAGCGTTATGCTCAGGTTGACGTGATCAAATCTGAAACCATCGCAACGCTTACGGCAGAAGACGAAACTCTGGACGCTAACGAGCTGGGCGAAATCCTGCACGCCATCGAGAAAAACGTTGTTCGTAGCCGCGTACTGGCAGGCGAACCGCGTATCGATGGCCGTGAAAAAGACATGATCCGTGGTCTGGACGTGCGCACTGGCGTTCTGCCGCGTACTCACGGCTCCGCGCTGTTCACCCGTGGTGAAACGCAGGCGCTGGTGACTGCAACTCTGGGTACCACCCGTGATGCGCAGAACCTCGATGAGCTGATGGGCGAGCGTACTGACAACTTCCTGTTCCACTACAACTTCCCTCCGTACTGCGTAGGTGAAACTGGTATGGTCGGTTCTCCGAAGCGTCGTGAAATTGGTCACGGCCGTCTGGCGAAACGCGGCGTACTGGCAGTGATGCCGGAACTGGACAAATTCCCGTACACCGTTCGTGTGGTTTCTGAAATCACCGAATCCAACGGTTCTTCTTCCATGGCTTCCGTATGTGGCGCTTCTCTGGCGCTGATGGACGCAGGTGTGCCGATCAAAGCCGCCGTTGCGGGTATCGCGATGGGTCTGGTGAAAGAAGGCGACAACTTTGTTGTTCTGTCTGACATCCTGGGCGACGAAGACCACCTGGGCGATATGGACTTCAAAGTAGCGGGTTCCCGCGACGGTATCTCTGCGCTGCAGATGGATATCAAAATTGAAGGTATCACCAAAGAAATCATGCAGGTTGCTCTGAACCAGGCTAAAGGTGCGCGTCTGCACATCCTGGGCGTGATGGAACAGGCGATCAACGCGCCGCGCGGCGACATCTCTCAGTTCGCACCGCGTATCCACACCATCAAGATCAGCCCGGACAAAATCAAAGACGTTATCGGTAAAGGCGGTTCTGTTATCCGTGCCCTGACCGAAGAAACCGGCACCACCATCGAAATCGAAGATGACGGTACTGTGAAGATCGCAGCGACCGACGGTGAGAAAGCGAAATACGCTATCCGTCGTATCGAAGAGATCACCGCAGAGATCGAAGTGGGCCGTATCTATAACGGTAAAGTGACCCGTATCGTAGACTTTGGTGCATTCGTTGCCATCGGCGGCGGTAAAGAAGGTCTGGTGCACATCTCTCAGATCGCTGACAAGCGTGTTGAGAAAGTCACTGATTACCTGCAGATGAATCAGGAAGTACCGGTTAAGGTTCTGGAAGTTGACCGTCAGGGCCGTATCCGTCTGAGCATCAAAGAAGCAACCGAGCAGTCTCAGCCTGCCGCCGCACCGGAAGCTCCGGCCGCGGAACAAGGCGAGTAAGGTTTGCCGTTTTGCCCTCTGCGCGAGCAGGGGGCAATTTTACCTGGCGGGATGCCTGTTTGCAGCCGGGGGACAGGACGTTCATCCAATTGTTGTCTTCGGGAGTGGGAAATGAAGCCTTTTTTGCGCTGGTGTTTCGTAGCGACAGCACTCACGCTGGCAGGATGCAGTAATTCTGCCTGGCGAAAGAGTGAGGTCCTCGCGGTACCATTGCAACCGACTTTACAGCAGGAAGTGATTCTGGCACGCATGGAACAAATTCTTGCCAGTCGGGCTTTAACCGATGACGAACGCGCACAGCTTTTATATGAGCGCGGAGTGTTGTATGATAGTCTCGGTCTGAGGGCACTAGCGCGTAACGATTTTTCGCAAGCGCTGGCAATCCGACCAGATATGCCTGAAGTATTCAATTACTTAGGCATTTACTTAACGCAGGCAGGCAATTTTGATGCTGCCTATGAAGCGTTTGATTCTGTACTTGAGCTTGATCCAACTTACAATTATGCGCACTTGAACCGCGGCATCGCGCTTTACTACGGTGGCCGTGCAAAATTAGCGCAAGATGATCTGCTGGCGTTTTATCAAGACGATCCCAATGATCCCTTCCGTAGTCTGTGGTTATTCCTCGCTGAGCAGAAGCTCGATGAGAAGCAGGCAAAAGAGGCGTTGAAACAACGCTTCGATAAATCGGATAAAGAACAATGGGGATGGAACATTGTCGAGTTCTACTTAGGCAACATTGACGAAAAAACGTTAATGGAGCGCCTGAAGGCGGACGCAACGGATAACACCTCGCTCGCTGAGCATCTCAGTGAAACCAACTTCTATTTAGGTAAGTATTACCTAAGTCTTGGGGACAAGGACAGCGCTACGGCACTGTTCAAACTGGCGGTTGCTAACAACGTTCATAACTATGTTGAGCACCGATACGCATTGTTGGAATTATCGCTCCTGGGCCAGGACCAAGATGACCTGGCAGAATCGGACCAGCAATAGCTGACGACTACATCAGCCCGTAATCTTTTTGATTGCCATCACCTTCGCGGGTGAGGGCGTTGTTGTTCGTTAATACACCTACTTTGAGCCGGTTCACACTTTTCAATGAAAATTGCAGATCAATTTCATGATGAGTTATGTAGACTGGCCGCCATTAATATCGAGGCACTTGTACTACATGGCTGAATTCGAAACCACTTTTGCAGATCTGGGCCTGAAGGCTCCTATCCTTGAAGCCCTTAACGATCTGGGTTACGAAAAACCATCTCCGATCCAGGCTGAGTGCATCCCGCACCTGCTGGGCGGTCGTGACGTGCTGGGCATGGCCCAGACAGGTAGTGGTAAAACCGCAGCGTTTTCCCTGCCACTGCTGAACAATCTTGATCCTGAGCTGAAAGCACCTCAAATCCTGGTGCTGGCACCGACCCGCGAACTGGCGGTTCAGGTTGCTGAAGCCATGACGGATTTCTCTAAACATATGCGCGGCGTAAACGTGGTTGCCCTGTACGGCGGCCAGCGTTATGACGTGCAGTTACGCGCCCTGCGTCAGGGGCCGCAGATCGTCGTCGGTACGCCGGGTCGTCTGCTGGATCACCTGAAACGCGGCACCCTGGACCTCTCTAAACTGAGCGGTCTGGTTCTGGATGAAGCTGACGAAATGCTGCGCATGGGCTTCATCGAAGACGTTGAAACCATTATGGCGCAGATCCCGGAAGGTCATCAGACCGCTCTGTTCTCTGCAACCATGCCAGAAGCGATTCGTCGCATTACCCGCCGCTTTATGAAAGAGCCGCAGGAAGTGCGCATTCAGTCCAGCGTGACGACCCGTCCTGACATCAGCCAGAGCTACTGGACTGTGTGGGGCATGCGTAAAAACGAAGCACTGGTACGTTTCCTGGAAGCGGAAGATTTTGATGCGGCGATTATCTTCGTTCGTACCAAAAACGCGACCCTGGAAGTGGCAGAAGCTCTTGAGCGTAACGGCTACAACAGCGCCGCGCTGAATGGTGACATGAACCAGGCACTGCGTGAGCAGACGCTGGAACGCCTGAAAGATGGTCGTCTGGACATCCTGATCGCGACCGACGTTGCGGCCCGTGGCCTGGACGTTGAGCGTATCAGCCTGGTCGTAAACTACGATATCCCGATGGATTCCGAGTCTTACGTTCACCGTATCGGTCGTACCGGTCGTGCGGGTCGTGCTGGCCGTGCGCTGCTGTTCGTTGAGAACCGCGAGCGTCGTCTGCTGCGCAACATCGAACGCACCATGAAGCTGACCATTCCGGAAGTCGAACTGCCGAACGCAGAACTGCTGGGCAAACGTCGTCTGGAAAAATTCGCCGCGAAAGTACAGCAGCAGCTGGAAAGCAGCGATCTGGATCTCTACCGTGGCCTGCTGGCGAAAATCCAGCCGACTGCAGAAGGCGAAGAGCTGGATATCGAAACGCTGGCCGCAGCGCTGCTGAAAATGGCACAGGGCGAACGTACTCTGATCGTTCCGCCAGATGCGCCGATGCGTCCGAAACGCGAATTCCGTGACCGTGATGACCGTGGTCCGCGCGATCGTAACGATCGTGCTCCGCGTGGCGACCGTGAAGATCGTCCGCGTCGCGAACGTCGTGATGCCGGTGATATGGAACTGTATCGCATTGAAGTGGGCCGTGATGATGGCGTTGAAGTTCGTCACATCGTTGGCGCGATTGCCAACGAAGGCGATATCAGCAGCCGTTACATCGGTAACATCAAACTGTTCGGTACGCACTCCACTATCGAATTGCCGAAAGGTATGCCGGGCGAAGTACTGCAGCACTTTACTCGCACCCGCATCCTGAACAAACCGATGAACATGCAGCTGCTGGGCGACGCGCAACCGCGTCCTGAGCGTAGCGGTGGTCGTGGTTTCGGCGGCGAGCGTCGTGAAGGCGGTCGTGGTGAAGGTCGTGGCTTTGGCGGCGAACGTCGTGAAGGCCGTGGCTTCGGTGGCGAGCGTCGTGAAGGTGGCCGTGGTGATGGTCGTCGTTTCAGCGGCGAACGTCGTGACGGTGGCCGTGCGCCGCGTCGTGATGATGCTGCCGCTCCGCGTCGTGATGACTCTTCCAGCCGTCGCCGTTTCGGTGGCGATGCGTAAGAAATCACCGCTTGTTAGCGTAAAGTAAAATATACAGCCCCGGTTGCGAAATCGGGGCTTTTTTTATTCCTTTTGTACTCGTGTACTGGTACATTAGCGCCATGCTAACGTATAGCAAAGAACGATTCACTGGAGATATCGGCAAATGGCGACACTTACCACTACAGCTTCACGACCGTCACTCTTTGGCGGCGTGGTGATCATCGGCGGGACCATTATTGGCGCGGGCATGTTCTCGCTGCCGGTGGTGATGGCCGGTAGCTGGTTCTTCTGGTCGCTGGCGGCGCTGCTTTTCACCTGGTTTTGCATGCTGCATTCCGGCCTAATGATCCTCGAAGCGAACCTCAACTACCGCATCGGCGCGAGCTTCGACACGCTGACCAAAGATCTCCTTGGCAAAGGCTGGAACGTCGTCAACGGCCTCTCGATTGCCTTTGTGCTTTATATCCTGACCTACGCGTATATCTCCGCGAGCGGGTCGATTCTGCACCACACGTTTGCCGAGATGTCTCTGAACGTACCGGCACGCGTGGGCGGTTTTACCTTCGCGCTGCTGGTGGCGTTTATTGTCTGGATGAGCACCAAAGCGGTGAGCCGCATGACGGCTATCGTACTGGGCGCGAAAGTCATCACCTTCTTCCTGACGTTCGGCAGTCTGCTGGGTCATGTTGAACCCGCGACGCTGTTTAACGTCGCAGAAAGTAATGCGTCTTACACCCCGTATCTGCTGATGACGTTGCCGTTCTGCCTGGCCTCGTTTGGCTATCACGGTAACGTGCCGAGCCTGATGAAGTATTACGGCAAAGATCCGAAGACCATTGTGAAATGCCTGGTTTACGGCACGCTGCTGGCGCTGGGTCTGTATGTTATCTGGTTGCTGGGAACGATGGGCAACATCCCGCGTCCGGAATTTATCGGCATCGCCGAGAAAGGCGGGAACATTGATGTGCTGGTACAGGCGCTGAGTGGCGTGCTAAACAGCCGTAGCCTGGACCTGCTGCTGGTGGTGTTTTCTAACTTCGCGGTAGCGAGTTCTTTCCTGGGCGTGACGCTGGGCCTGTTCGATTACCTGGCCGATTTGTTTGGCTTTGACGATAGCGCGATGGGTCGTTTTAAAACGGCACTGCTGACCTTCGCACCGCCGATTGTTGGCGGCGTACTGTGGCCGAACGGCTTCCTGCATGCCATTGGCTATGCCGGGCTGGCGGCAACCATCTGGGCCGCGATTGTACCTGCACTGTTGGCCCGCGCATCGCGCAAACGCTTCGGCAGCCCGAAATTCCGCGTCTGGGGCGGCAAGCCGATGATTGCACTGATTCTGATCTTCGGTATCGGCAATGCGCTGGTGCACATTCTGTCGAGCTTTAACTTGTTGCCGGTTTATCAATAATCAACAGTGCCGGATGGCGGCGTTGCCTTATCCGGCCTACACGATCGCGTAGGCCCGGTAAGCGCAGCGCCACCGGGCACACAAACCGCACTTACCCCAACAACTCTTCCTTCACGTCCATCGCCAGCCCGAACGAATGCAGACGCGCCTCACTATCAAAAATCTGCCCGTTAACCATAATTTCATCCGCGTCGGTTTCACGCAGAATTGACTCCAGCCCGTGACGCACTTTCGCTTTATCGCCAACCAGCGACATGCTCAGCGCCTGTTGTACGCCATATTGTTCGGAGGGTGACCAGAACTGATCCATGTTTTGAATCGGCGGCGGAAGCTGTCCGGTTTCGCCACGGCGCAGTTTCACAAACGCTTGCTGCATCGAGGTGAACAGGAATTCCGCGTCGCGATTGCTGTCGGCGGCGATGATATTGATGCACACCATCGCGTAAGGTTTTTCCAGCCGTGCGGAAGGTTTGAAATTGGTGCGGTAAAGGTGCAGTGCCTGGAACAGCATATCCGGCGCGAAGTGCGAGGCAAACGCGAACGGCAGGCCAAGCTGTGCCGCAAGCTGCGCGCTGTAGAGGCTTGACCCCAGCAGCCAAACCGGGATTTTCTCGCCGTAGCCGGGAACCGGGCGCACGTGTGGATTGGGATCGCGGGCGTCGAACCAGTCAACCAGCTCCGCCACATCGCGTGGGAAATTATCCACATCACCGCTCATATGACGGCGCAGCGCCATCATGGTGCGCTGGTCGCTGCCAGGCGCGCGTCCCAGCCCTAAATCAATACGGCCGGGGTACAACGTATTGAGCGTGCCGAACTGCTCGGCAATCACCAGCGGGGAGTGGTTTGGCAGCATCACGCCGCCGGAACCGAGGTGCAGGGTGGTGGTATTCGCCGCCAGGTAGCCAATCAGCACCGATGTTGCCGCGCTGGCGATGCCTGTCATGTTGTGGTGCTCTGCTAACCAGTAACGGTGATAGCCACGCTTTTCGGCGAGCTTTGCGAGATCGAGGGAACGGTCGAAGGCGTCTTTGGCCTGCAAACCTTGTGGGATCGGCGCGAGATCGAGCACCGAGTATGCAACGGTTTTGTCAGTCATAAAGGCTCACTTTGTTAGCTGCTGAACATTTCATACTGCATTAAAGAGTAGTGAATGTTGTTAACAAAGTGAGCTTTATACGGTAGGTGTCGCACGTAAAATGCCTGATGGCGCTGCGCTTATCAGGCCTGCGGGGCGTACGGTGTTTGGCGTATTTGTAGGCCGGATAAGGCATTTATGCCGCCATCCGGCGAAAGGTTACGCTTGCAGTTCCAGGCCTGCCAGACGTTTCCAGTAACCGTTACAATCGCTGTTGGCGGTAAGGTTCAGCGGCGCCTGGCCATTTTCGTTGGCGCGGAAGGCATCCAGCATATCGAACGTCTCGGTGCCCAGCGGCGACAGACGCACGATATCCACCAGCCCCTGCATTGACGCCAGCTCATTGCCGAGGTTATAGACATAGCCGCTCATGGTCTGAATACCGTTCAGCACGAAGACCTGCTGGTTTTCCTGCGACAGCATGCTGCGCCCGTTCGGGTATTTAATGCAGCAGGTTTCGCACTCATCTTTCGGTTTATCTTCTGAACGCGCGGTAAAGCAGCGCGCGGAGTAGGCCAGCGGCAGATGACCGTAGCTCAACACTTCCACTTCAAACTGATTGCGGATGCCCAGCTCTTCACACTGCGTCAGCAGATTCGCCAGCCAGTCGCGAGAGAGCTCGACCGGCATACACCAGCGCATCATGCCCTGTTTCGCCAGCAGACGAAGCGTTACCGCGTTATAGCAGTTCAGTGCATGTCCGGCGACAAACGGCAATTTGCGCTCAGCGCACATATTCACCACGCCTAAGTCGCTCGCTTCCAGCAGGAAGTCGCCGTTCTCAACGTAGCGCTTCAGCTCGCCCAGTTCAGAAGAGGCCTGCACCAGCGCCAGCGTTGACAGCACAATTTGCTTGCCGCTGTCCGCCAGCGATTTCGCCATATCCAGCCAGTCGCCCACTTTGGTGGCGCGGCGCTTGCTGCATACCGCTTCGCCCAGATAAATAATATCAGCGCTGCTGGTGGCCGCCTGCTGGTAGAAATCTTCCAGCGTCTCTTTTGGCCAGTAGTACAGCACCGGCCCTAATGAATATTTCATGGTCTTTCCTACTGCCATTTGCGGTGGTACGCGCCAAGCGTGGTTTGTGTGCCTTCGGACATTGAACCGAGGGTGTCCATCCATGCCGCCTGCGGCACAAAGTTTTGCGGGTCCGCGATGCAGCGGTCGATGGCCTGACGCCATACTTTTGCCACCTGGCTGACATAGGCCGGGCTACGCTGGCGACCTTCGATTTTCACCGAGGCAATATTGGCGGCCAGCAGTTCCGGCAGCAGTTCCAGCGTATTCAGGCTGGTCGGTTCTTCCAGCGCGTGATAGCGCTCGCCGTCGACCAGATAACGCCCTTTGCACAGGGTCGGATACCCGGCGTTCTCGCCGTCCTGGTAGCGGTCAATCAATACTTCATTGAGGCGCGATTCCAGCCCCTGTGGCGTTTGCTGCCAGCGTACATAGCGCGCCGGAGAACACGCGCCGACGGTATTCGGGGATTCCCCAGTCAAATAGGACGACAGATAGCAACGGCCTTCCGCCATAATGCACAGGCTACCAAACGCGAACACTTCCAGCGGAACGGGGGTGACGCGCGCCAGCTGTTTTACCTGGTGGATGGAAAGCACGCGCGGCAGCACCACACGAGCGACATCGAAATTGCGATGATAGAAGCGAATGGCTTCTTCATTGGTGGCGGAAGCCTGAACGGAGACGTGGCGCTCAATATGCGGGTAACGTTCTGCCGCGTACTCCAGCATAGCGATGTCGGCGAGGATCAGCGCATCAGCGCCAAGCTGTGCGGCCATATCCACCGCGCGTTGCCAACGAACGTAACCGTCCGGGTGCGCGAAGGTATTAATGGCGATGTGAAGCTTGCGCTTATGCTGGTGCACAAAGCTGACGGCTTCCTGCAGTTTTTTCTCGGTAAAATTCAGACCGGCAAAGTGGCGGGCGTTGGTGTCATCTTTCAGCCCGATATAGACAGCATCGGCGCCGTTCTCGATGGCCGCCTTAAGCGCCGGGAGATTTCCGGCAGGGCAGAGCAGCTCCATAATTCTTCCTGCAGATAGCGATAATGTTAACGAAGTGGGATTTTAGTTAACCTGGCGGCGATTATTTTTGATTTGAGGCAGACAAAAGCGTATTGATGGCACCAATAATGGTTAGTCTTTACCACATAATTGTTGATTTACGCCGCTATGTCGTTTATCTGATATGGCAAAATAACAGGATTATTGCATTCAGGGAGTAAAGCTTGTGTTGGATAAACTGCGTTCACGTCTGGTTCATGTTGCCCCAACGCTGATGAGCGTGCCGGTGAAGTTCACGCCGTTCGCCCTTAAACGTCAGGTGTTGCAGCAGATGCTCAGCTGGCAATTCCGCCAGGCGCTGGCCGATGGTGAGCTTGAGTTTCTCGAAGGGCGCTGGTTAAGCATTGAGGTGCGTGATATTGGCCTGCAATGGTTTACCTCCGTCGAGAACGATCGCCTGATTGTGAGCGAATCGGCGCAGCCAGATGTGAGCTTTAGCGCCGACGCCAGCGATTTGCTGATGATCGCCGCGCGTAAACAAGATCCCGACACGCTCTTCTTCCAGCGTCGACTGGTCATTGAAGGCGATACGGAGCTGGGTTTGTACGTTAAAAACCTGATGGATGCCATTGAGCTTGAACAGATGCCAAAAGCACTTCGTGTCATGCTGATGCAGCTGGCGGACTTCGTGGAAGCCGGGCTGAAAACGCCATCAGACTCTAAACACACATCGGTAGGTGAGCCATGCTGATTCGAGTGGAAATTGGGATTGATGCACCGGGGATAGACTCCCTGCTGCGTCGTACCTTCAACGGCGACGGGGAAGCCGATCTTGTGCGCGAGCTGCGCGAAGATGGCTTGATTACCCTCGGCGTTGTGGCGACGGATGATGAAGGTCACGTGGTGGGTTACGTGGCATTCAGCCCGGTAAGCGTTGAAGGTGAAGAACTGCAATGGGTCGGGCTGGCGCCGCTGGCGGTAGATGAAAGCTATCGCGGGCAAGGGCTGGCGCGCCAGATGGTCTATGAAGGCCTCGATTCCCTGAACGAGTTCGGCTATGCCGCGGTCGTCACGCTGGGCGAGCCCGCGTTGTACAGCCGTTTTGGCTTCGAACGCGCTGCGCAGTACGACTTACGTTGCCGCTGGCCGGGCACGGAAGAGGCGTTTATGGTTCATCGTCTGGCGGATGATGCGCTGAACGGCGTGCACGGCCTGGTCGAGTATTCCGATCACTTTAATCGTTTTTAAGGCCGCTTAGCAGGGCTTCAAACGACTCTTCTCCAGCGACGAGGCGCTCTTTCTGGCGCTTCGTTAGCTGTTTAATGCGGTATTCCAGCCGCAAAGCCAGTGAGTGCTCACCAACTTCGCCAGAAAATGCCAGCGTCAGTTCACCCTTGCCGCGTAGCGCTTTTGCACCTTTTCCGCTTTGATGCTGCTGAAAGCGACGCGCTACGTCGGTGGTGATCCCGGTGTAGAGTTTGTTATCCGCCGAGCGGACCAGATAAAGAAACCAGGGCACGAGTTGAAACCTGTATAGTAACGTGAACGCACCTTAGCATAACGGAGAGAAAAGATGGAAACGCTTGCTGCCATTAGCCGCTGGCTGACAAAACAACACGTTGTAAGCTGGTGTGTGGCGAGTGAAGGCGAACTGTGGTGTGCGAATGCATTCTTCGTGTATGACGCCGAGCGTGTCGCGTTTTATCTTCTCAGCGAAACCACCACTCGTCATGGACAGATGACCGGTACACATGCGCCCGTTGCCGGAACGGTTAACGGCCAGCCGAAAACGGTGGCGCTGATTCGCGGCGTGCAGTTCAAGGGGGAGATTCGGTTGCTGGAAGGTGAAGAGAGCGACGAGAAGCGCGCGTTGTATAACCGCCGCTTCCCGGTCGCCAGAATGTTGTCAGCACCCGTGTGGGAAATTCGTCTTGATGAGCTCAAGTTTACTGACAACACGCTGGGCTTCGGTAAAAAACTGCATTGGTTACGGGAATCAGGCGCCCAGCAGGCGTAACGCTTCCCGATTAAATGCCGGTAAATCATCTGGCGTCCGGCTGGTCACCAGCTGGTCATTATCGACCACCACTTCCTGGTCGTAAAAATCCGCCCCGGCATTTTTCACATCCACTACAATAGGTTTCACAGCGGTGAGCTTGCGCCCGCGCACCACATCAGCGCTGATCAACAGTTGCGGCCCGTGGCAGATGGCGAAAACCGGTTTGCCGGCGTTAACAAAATCGCGGGTGAAGGTGACAAAACGATCGTCGCTGCGCAGGTAGTCTGGCGAGTGGCCGCCCGGCAGCAGCAGGGCATCAAACTCTGCGGGGCTAACCTGGTCAATGGCGGCGTCAATCTTCACTTTCGCTTCGCCACGTTTACCCGTCACGGTATTACCGGCCTGCTTCTCAATGGTGATAACCTGATGGCCCGCTTTGCGAAACGCATCGGCGGGAGAGGTAAACTCTGAATCTTCAAACTCGTCGGTGATCAAGACGGCTATTTTCTTGCTCATGATTCCTCCATGGTTTTGGCTTCAGAAAAAAATCCTGCGAACTATAAAGTGTGGGGCAGGACGATGAGATTACAAGGGTGAAAAATCCGTAAAGGGGATATGAATGAGTCAGGTATTGATAACCGGCGCGACCGGATTAGTGGGTGGGCACTTACTGCATCTTCTGCTTCAGGAACCGCATATCTACTCGATTGCCGCCCCTACGCGCCGCCCGCTTGAAGGATTTCCCGAAGTCTTTAATCCGCACGATCCGCAGTTAAGCGACGCGCTCGCGCAGGTCACCACGCCAATTGATATCGTGTTCTGTTGCCTGGGGTCGACGATGCGTGAGGCGGGCTCAAAAGAGGCGTTCATCCAGTCGGATTACACGCTGGTGGTCGACACGGCGCTTACCGGTTTGCGACTGGGGGCGAAGCATATGCTGGTGGTGAGCGCGATGGGCGCCAATGCGCATTCACCCTTCTTCTATAACCGCGTCAAAGGTGAGATGGAGAATGCGCTGATTGCACAGCAGTGGCCGCGTCTGACCATTGCGAGGCCGTCCATGCTGGTGGGGGAACGTCACAAAAGACGGCTCAACGAGTCGCTGCTGGCCCCGCTGTTTGGTTTCCTGCCAGGGAACTGGAAGTCGATCAAGGCGCGCGATGTGGCGCAGGCAATGCTGACGGAAGCGTTATCGCCGGAGCGGGAACCCGTCACCATTTTGAAGTCAGGGGAGTTGCGCGACATCGCGCGGCGAGCAGTGCAGGCCGGATAAGGCGTTTACGCCGCCATCCGGCAATTACGCTGCACGGTGCCTGATGGCGCTACGCTTATCAGGCCTGCGTCAACCGCAGGCCTGAGCGGTTACTGAATATAAGTAAACGCCGTTGTGACGCGTTTCACTCCGCTAACGCGGCTGGCGATATCCGCGGCGGCTTTACCTTCACGGTCTGTCACCACGCCCATCAGGAAGACTTCACCGTTTTCCGTGGTGACCTTCACGTTTGATGATTTCACCTGATCGGTCGTCAGCAACTGGGAGCGTACTTTCGTTGTGATCCAGGTATCCGTTGACGCCGTGCCCAGGCTAATTGGCGCACCCTGACGAATTTCGTTGAAGACTTCGGTGGTGCCCTCTACGCCCATAGCGATTTGCTTGGCCTGAGCCGCCAGCCCGGTATTCGGCGCCTGACCGACCAGCAGCACTTTGCCCTGGTATGCCGTCACATTGATGCGCGCTTCTTTCTTAATTTGTTCGTCTTTCGACAACGCGGTGTTTACGCGTAGCTCCAGCGTGCCATCGTCAACCTGTGTTCCCACAGTACGCGGGTCGGTTGCCGCTTTCGTGCCTACCGCTGCGCCGCCAACCACGGCAGCAGCGACGCATCCCTGAAGCAGCAGCGCGGAAATAAGGACTGCGAGGGGCGAGAATGCCTTCATATGTACTCCTTAATCGTCCTGGTGTGGGAAAAGCGTGTTATCAATCAGATCGCATAAGCAATTCACCGTCAGCATGTGCATTTCTTGAATGCGCGCGCTGCGGTGGGAAGGGATGCGAATTTCCACATCCTGCTGACCGAGTAAACCGGCCAGTTCACCACCGTCGTAGCCGGTTAACGCCACAATGGTCATATCGCGCGTCACGGCAGCTTCTACCGCTTTCACGATGTCGCGGCTGTTGCCACGCGTTGAAATCGCCAGTAACACATCTCCGGCATGACCCAGCGCGCGAACCTGCTTGGCGTAAATCTCATCGTGTAAGCGATCGTTCGCGATCGCCGTTAAGACCACATTATCTGCATTAAGTGCAATCGCGGGTAAACCAGGGCGCTCCGTTTCGAAACGGTTGATCATACAGGCAGCAAAATGCTGTGCGTTGGCGGCGGATGATCCGTTACCACAACAGAGAATTTTGTTGCCATTGAGCAGTGACTGCACAAGGGTCATAGCGGCTCGGGAGATAGCATCCGGGAGGGCTTCTGCCGCTGCAATTTGCGTTTGAATGCTTTCAGTGAAGCAAACTTTAATTCTTTCGAGCACGATTTCCCTTTAAATTCTTGATGTTGCTATTAGCTAAATGCGTTTTTAAGCCATTCGATCTCATTGCCTGTGAAGGCTACCACATCGAAACGGCAATCCACAGTATCAAAACTCCCATTGTGACGGGCGAGCCACAATTGAGCAGTGTGTAATAATTTATGTTGCTTGCTCCGGGTTACGCTGGCGGCAGCACCGCCATACGCACCGGAAGTACGATAACGGACTTCCACAAAAACCGTTACCGTACCGTCGCGCATAATCAGGTCGATTTCACCGCCGCGATCGCGAAAATTGGCGGCGATGAATGTCAACCCCTGACGTTCCAGCCAGCGACGCGCACGAAGTTCCGCCGCGTCACCAGTCTGTTTTGTGGTTAGTTTGCTGAGACGACCTGACCCTGTTGGTATTTGAGCCATGATAACTTCCTGTTAATCACGCAATCCTGAGTTGCCGTCAAATCGCCGGTGTTGCCGTTCAGCTCAAAACCTGGCACCTGGCGCATTTGCGAGAAATGATTCGCCAGCGACCAGGCATCTGCGCCCATTGCATACAGACGTGCCAGGGAATAGTCGTTATTCACCGCACGCAATGCCTGCTGCATCAGCGACGGATTACTGCCTGCCAGCATCGGGATTTCACTGTACTGTAAGCCTTCCATCTCTAAACGGAAATCAGGCCCGGCGACGCCCTGCGCGCTGCGTGAGCTGGCATACAGCGTTGCACCGCCCTGGCTGCCGTTACGCATGGCGATCATCGGCTTGATGAACGCAATTTCCTGTGCGGTCGCCACGATGTACGCGGCGTCTACTTTACCACCGCTGCTGATTTGCGCATCGCTCGGCGGTGCCGGAATCGTTAAATCGCCAATGGTTACGCTCTGCGGTTGATTCTGGCTGGTGGTGACCGGGCTGCCGGTCAGCGCAATACCGGAACCGCCGTTCACGCCGCCGCGCAGTTCAGACAGAGAACCAAACTTCTGTTGCAGCACCGTGGCACCGCCCAGCGATTGCCACTCTTCTGCGAAGGCGCGGGTTACGCGATCGCCCAGTGCACTGCGCGGAACCAGCAGCAGCGGAGCCTGTTTGCCCTGCTCATGAATATGACGCGCGGCGTCGCGCGCTTCATCTTCCGGAGAGAGCGCGAAGTAGCAGACGTTCGCACGGTTGCTGACCGACTCCGGCTGATTAAGCGCCAGCACGTTCAGCGGGGTGTTACTTTTCAGCAGATCGTCGACGTTGTTTTTCAACAGCGGGCCGACTACCAGCGTGACGCCATCCTGCTGAGCCTGCGTCAGAATCTGGCTCATAGGTTGCGTGGTGGTGTCATAAATTTTCAGCTCGGCGGACGGGTTCGTGGTAGCGGTCTGGGTCGCAGGCGTTGCAGGTGTGGCAGCGGCTGGTGCTGGTTCCTGCTGCTGTGGCGCAGCGGTGACGGATTGCACCGGTGCTTGTGCAGGCGCTGGTGCCTGTACTGGATGCGTCTGCGGTGTCGTCAGGTCAGTGACTTCGGCCTGAGACGGGCTCACTACGTCATTGGTCGATGCCGCCTGTGCAACCTGTTCTGGCACCGCGCTGCCGCTTACCGGGGAAATCCCGTTTTTCGCGGCTTCAAAACCTTGCTGAATGGCACGGCCAAACACCGCCGCCTGACCATTTAATGGCAGCAGCAGGGCGATCTTATTGGTTGAAGCGGGTTTAAAGCTCTGGACGTTCACCAGTTGGGTAGGCAGCAGTTTTGCGCCAGGATTCTGCGGATAGCGGGTCTGCCAGTCTTTGATCCCGGCTTTCATCATATTGGCATCGCTACGGTTATCGAACCAGACGCGTTGCAGATCAAGCCAACCCTGTAACACGTTTTCATCGGCATTAATCACCAGCGCGTTGGCCTGTTCCTGCGTCATTGCGGAAAGCGCCTGCCAGGTGGCATCGATATTTTTCTGTTTTTCCGGTACGGCCTTCAGCAGGGGTTCCTGCGCGATTAATGCACGCAGCAGCGTAAGGGTTGGTTTCCCTTGCTGCGAGGCGATGCCGTCGGCCCAGAAGCGGATCTGCTGATTGTTGCTCAGACCATTCGGGTCGATTTTCGCCAGCAGCGCTTCCGCGCCTTTGAAATCCTGCTGTGCCAGTTTGATCTCAACGGCCAGCAGCGACTGCTCCAGACGCTGCTCATCGTTAAGATCTTTCGGTAACTGGCCGAACAGTTCCATTGCCTGCTGGCTCTTACCTTCTTTCAGCAGTGCACGAATGGCGAGTAATTGCCAGTTGGTCTTGCTATCATTCGCACTCTGCTGCATCTGCTGCAGGTAATAACCAGAGTCCGCTTGTGCGGTTCCCTCTAAATGGGATGCACTCTGGTCCTGTGTTTGCTGGGTGCCACAGCCGGCGAAAAGTAATGCCGCCAGAACAACAGGCAGGCAGCGCGCGGCTTTAGAACGAAGAAGTGTTGACGGTACCATATGTATCCAGTGATATTTTTTTGGCTCAATGCTCAATATTAAATCGGCAATACGGATGAAACAATGAAACAACACGAATCAGCTGAGAATTCTGAAGGTCAGCTCTATATTGTACCCACTCCTATCGGGAATCTGGCTGATATCACCCAACGTGCATTAAACGTATTACAAGCCGTTGATTTAATTGCCGCTGAGGATACGCGTCACACCGGTTTACTGCTGCAACATTTTGGGATTAATGCCCGGTTATTTGCGCTGCACGACCACAACGAACAGCAGAAAGCCGAAACGCTGGTGGCAAAGCTGAAAGAGGGGCAAAACATTGCGCTGGTCTCCGATGCAGGTACGCCGCTGATTAACGATCCTGGCTACCATCTGGTGCGTACCTGCCGTGAAGCGGGCATTCGCGTTGTCCCGCTGCCGGGGCCATGTGCCGCTATCGCCGCACTGAGCGCCGCCGGTCTGCCTTCGGACCGTTTCTGCTATGAAGGCTTCCTGCCGGCCAAATCAAAAGGCCGTCGCGACGCGCTGAAAGCCATCGAAGAAGAGACACGCACGCTGATTTTTTATGAATCAACACACCGTCTGCTAGATAGCCTGGAAGATATCGTCGCGGTATTGGGCGAATCTCGCTACGTGGTTCTGGCCCGTGAGCTGACCAAAACCTGGGAATCTATTCACGGCGCGCCGGTAGGTGAACTGCTGGCGTGGGTGAAGGAAGATGAAAACCGTCGCAAAGGCGAGATGGTGCTGATTGTTGAAGGCCATAAAGCGCAGGAAGATGATCTGCCTGCCGATGCGCTGCGCACGCTGGCGCTGTTACAGGCAGAACTGCCGCTGAAGAAAGCGGCGGCCCTGGCCGCGGAAATTCACGGCGTGAAAAAGAATGCGCTGTATAAGTATGCGCTGGAACAGCAGGGGGAGTGAGTGTAAGCGTTGCAGCAAAACTGCAACGCTAAACTTTTCAGGTAGCGACGGGTTTACACAATCTGCAATTCAACGCCTGTTTTTTCCAGTGCTACTTTGTCCTGTCTGTTAATACTGTCATCGGTGATCACACAGTTGATCTTCTCCATGGGTAACACCTGGTTAAAACCGCGTCGGTTAAATTTGGTAGCATCCAGTACGGCGATTACTTTATGTGCCGCAGCTGCCATCGCACTGCTAATAGAGTAGCCTTCATTAAAGGTGGTAATACCGTTGGTGGCATCAATCCCATCTGCCCCGACAAACATCAGATCTGCGCTAATACCGTGAAGTGAACGCTCGGCGATTGTACCGTGCATCGAGTGAGTTTTATGGCGCACGGTGCCACCGCACACAACCAGAGTAAGATCTTTGTTGTCCGATAAAATATATGCAGCGGGTAAGTTGTTAGTAATCACCGTGATATTGCTTTTACGTGTCAGCGCTTCGGCAATCAGTAAAGTGGTGCTGCCACTGTCGAGGATGATGGTCATACCTTCTTCGATCATTGCTGCGGCAGCCTGGGCAATCCGTTTTTTCGGGTCGCTGGCCAACTGATACCGATCTTCAAGTACCACCTCCTGATTGTCGCCTTCCGCCAGATGACTTCCAGGTTTTGCCGCGCCGCCATGAAAACGCGTGACAAGCCCTTTCTCTTCCAGCATACGCAGATCGGCGCGGATGGTAACTTCCGAAATACCAAACATATTCGAGAGATCCAACACTAGCACGCTGCCTTGCGTATTAATCAGGTCGACAATTTTATTCCTTCGTTCAAATGAATTCATGTTGAGTTGCCTGATAATTAACTGTTGCTAGTTTAATCGAAGGATTGCGAAAGGTGAACGCTAATTTTCGAAAGTAAATGTGAGCCAGCGCGGATTGCTGGCTCAGGCTAGTCAGGCCAGATTAAGCAGAATTTTTCCCTGCATTGGCGCACCGTTTAACGCTTTTACCGCGTGTGCAAAGTGCTCGGCATTACCGCTGCTGGCTATAAGAGGGGCCAGTTGCAGGCGTTTCTCAGTTAACAGGCGTGCGGCTGTTGCCCACTCCTCTCCCGGCCATGGGCTGGAGTAGTTCATCCAACTGCCTATCAGGCTTAATTCTTTACGCAATATTTGCCCAAATACGCCTGCGCTGAGTGTCAGGTCGTGATGCAAAGTACCTACCAGTGCCAGTTGCGCGCGCGGCCCGGCAACTTCAATGGCTAAAGAAACCGTCTGCGGCGTGCCTGCGGTCTCCAGCACCAGTTGATCAAACGTAGCGTCTTTCATTGCGGCCTGAATTTCTGCGGCACTCATCTCCCGGCTATTAAATGTGTGTGTTGCGCCTAATTGCTGCGCCAGTGCCAGTTTCTGTGGGTTGATATCTATCGCGGTGACGCTTTTGGCCCCCAGTTCTCGTGCGCATTGCAGGGCGAGCAGGCCAATCGTTCCGGCCCCAACAATAATGACATTTTTATCTTCGCAGCCTTGTGCCAGATG
Organism: Pseudocitrobacter corydidari; assembly: GCF_021172065.1. Lineage (NCBI taxonomy): Bacteria > Pseudomonadati > Pseudomonadota > Gammaproteobacteria > Enterobacterales > Enterobacteriaceae > Pseudocitrobacter > Pseudocitrobacter corydidari. Next base: position 4,470,168 of record NZ_CP087880.1, read on the forward strand.
AAACGCATGTAGCCCGACGGTAATCGGTTCGATAAATGCTCCATCTGCCACAGGCATATCTGACGGTAAACGAAATAAATTGGCGCGTTTTACCACAATGTATTCTGCATTTCCGCCTTCACTACGCGAACCCACAAACTGATATTGCTTACATAAAGAGTAAAAACCTCTTTCACATTGCGGGCAGTGAAAACAGGGTAATAACGGCACGCAGGCCACAGCGTCACCGGGTTGTAAATCCTTGATGTTACTGCCGTAAGATTCAACATATCCGCTAAACTCATGGCCTAAAGTGATGGGGTAATAATGCGCGCCGTGGGCAAAGATACGGGGAATATCAGAACCGCAAAGGCCGGAACAAACCACTTTTACCAGCACGTCGTCTTCACTTTGCAGCTGTGGTACCGGGCGTTCTTCAACGCGCACGTCTCCCTCAGCATAAATTACAACTGATTTCATAACGTTCTCCAAAAATACAAAAGGGGGAGCATCGCTCCCCTGAAATTAAACTGTGGGTTGCGTTTCGGTAAGCGCAGCGGCTTTTTCTGCGACCATATGATTTCGTGCCCGACGCCAGGTCAGCAGGACGCCAGCCATGTAGATCACCACAATCACCGCAAAACCAACCACGTTTTGCCAGGTGAAGAGTTGAATCAGCAGCCAGGTGATTGGTGAACCACCTTGATCCATAGAGGCCACCATGCCGCCCTCTTTCAGCGCACCGGCGTTAGCGGCAAGTTGCGTATGCAAACCGATGGTCTGCGTGGCTATCCATAAGGTGATCCCCATAATGATGACGCCGGAGATCAATGTGCGGAACAGATTGCCCTGATGCACTGCCACGGCCATCGCCACAAAGAAGCCGATTGTCGCCAAATCACCGAAAGGCAGTACCTGGTTACCTGGAACCACTACTGCTATCAGAATGGTCAGCGGAATAAAGATCAGACTAGCCGATACCACCGATGTGTGACCAAGCAGCAACGCGGGATCAAGACCGATCAGGAACTCCTGGCCGCCGAACTTCGCTTGCAGGCGTTTACGTGCCTGTTTCGCGATAGGCGTTAAACCATCCATAATTGGTTTGATGACTCGGGGCATAAGCAACATCACAGCCGCCGTTTTCACCGCCAGCTGCAGCACGGCTTTCAGGTCATAACCGGCCAGCAAACCGATCACAAGCCCCATGACGAAACCTACGGTAACGGGCTCACCAAAGGGGCCAAAACGTTTCTGGACATCATCGGCGCTAAAGTGAATACGATTTAGCCCTGGGATCTTGTCGATGATGGTATCGATCAGAACAGCAATCGGCCCCAGATAAGCAGACGAACCATGAGGAATAGCGATACCTTCCAGACCAAAAAAGTCGCGTGTATCTTTGGCAAACCAGTCACCCAGTTTGTAGACGAAGGCGGCATGTACGATGACGCCCAGCATACCGATCCAGTAAGAACCTGTTGCCAGATGCAGCATCGCCCCGGTAAAGGTCATATGCCAGATATTCCAGATATCGACATTCACCACCCGCGTCATACGCGTTACCAGCATCAGAATATTGACCGCGATGGCAACCGGAATGGCGATCAGCGCGATCTGCGAGGCCCAGGTCATCGGTGAAGAACCCGGCCAGCCGACATCAACCACATGCAGGTTAATTTCGAATTGTTCTGCCATGGCTTTCGCTGCCGGGCCAATGGAGTCCAGCATCAGGCCGATCACCAGCCCAATGCCGACAAAACCAATACCAATATGCAGCCCTGACTTAAAGCAGTCCCCGAGTTTCATCCCCAGCAGTTTTGAGAAGATGATGATCACCAACGGCAACATAACCGTGGGGCCTAAGTCGAGGATATAACGCATTATTTCGCTAAACATGGCGTATCACCCCACCAGAATATGCAGAATTTTTTGCTGCAATGCGTCAATACCCACGCCTGAGACAAAAGGCATACCGTGAACTACCGGAATATCACCAAAACTCCTGTCTACCCGTGCGGTAGTACAGATAAGATCTGCACCATCCATATAAGTTTCAATTTCAGTAACCCGACATTGCACCAAATCGAGAGTGATATTGTTTGCTTCACATAACTCTTTAATCTCTTCCGCTGCCAGAGTTGAGGTAGCGACAGCACCACCACATGCGACAATCACTTTACGTTTCATAGGGTATTCCTTTTATTATCAATTTATTATCAGACCCGAGCACCGTTCTCAGCCGTAAGGACTTTGTGCTCAAAGCACGACGCCAATCCGGCATCCGGGGCGCTCAGTAAGGCTTCTATGGTGTCCGGGGCTTGTAATGCCCCGAACAGACGGCGCAGGAGCTGCAGTTGCGCCGTCGGGTTTTCAACAATTAAAGCGATAATGAGCGAGACGGGGATTTCTGCGTCATCATCAGCTTGTTGAAACATCACCGGAGTGTCCGGTCGAATGAGGTAGATTGCGGGTGATTTCGCATGAATCGCTTCGCAGTGGGGGATTGCCACGGCATGGCGTTCCAGTGCTATTCCGGTCGGAAAGGCGGCCTCGCGTTCCAGCAAAGCCAGCGGATAACTTTCATGAACGACACCTTGCCTTTGCATCTCTTCGCCAATGTGTTCCAGTGCCTGCTGGCGTGATGCGAAGTGAATACCGGTGCGGACAAAAAGCTGGCTCATACAGACTCCTCAGCAATACAGCCAAAGCGGTAGGCACGCAGAACATCCTGGATTTTGTCGATAATCAGGTTATGCGGCGTAGCGGTCAGCGCTCCATCTGCAAGGCGTTCGAACTGCACGGGCATGTACTGACTGAGCAATCCCAGCGGCAGATCGATGTGGTTTAAATTGGCGATCATTTTCTCTACGCTCTGGCGAATGCGTGGATGCGGCCAGTAATAGCGGATTCGATCGGAGAGGCTGAAGTGAATATCGACCATCGCCTGGCTCCAGGTAGGGCGGTAGTACTTTTTCCAGTAGCCTGGTTCGTTGAGCATTACTTCATCGATAACTTCCATCACGCGGCTACGTTGTTCTGGCGATACCAGTTCATTTTCCATTTGCGCAAGGGCAAATACGGCTTCACGCAGGGCGAAAGTGAGGGCTGGGCCCACTTTCAGGATGGCGTAATGATCGCGAACGAGGGCGCGGTAGGCCTGGCGAGTTTGGTAATCGGTGGAGTGTGCTTCATATACCATCGGCGTCTCTTTGATCCATGCGGAGAGCGCCTGTGCCGCCTGCGGCTGATAATGAATAATCTGGGTATGATCAAATTCAACGCCCGGCTGCACCACAATGGCGATCACGCGCGATAATGCTTCTTCCAGCCCTGATTCACGAAACGCGATTTGGTGAGTTTCCAGCGTACGGGCAGCATCGACTTCGCGGGTGACATGAACGCTGCCGATGGTGCTGGCTTCGCCGCCAGGAACAGGCACTTCGGTGCCGATGACATAAGTCAGATGGCGTTTTTGTTCTTCGTTTGCGGTCTCTTCCGCTGCTTTACAAAGCACAGCGGCACGGCGTGCAACGACCATCGGATCCAACGGTGTTGGGTCATCTGCGCAGGACATTGACGCGTCCAAGTGAATTTTGCTAAAACCAGCGGCGACATACGCCTTTATTAACTCAACCGACTTTTCCATTGCTGCTACTGCCGGTTCGTTCTGCCAGCAGTTAGGCCCCAAATGATCGCCACCAAGAATCAACCGCTCACGTGGAAATCCCACTTCCTGAGCAATGCCATAAACAAAATCACGAAAATCAGCCGGTTTCATTCCGGTATAACCACCAAACTGATTCACCTGATTGGATGTGGCTTCAATCAATACTTTGTTGTCTGTGTTGAGATCGAAAAGCAGAGCAGATTCGATAACCAGGGGATGAGCAGAACAAACTGAACAGATGCCCAGATGTTCTCCTGCTTTATGACGAGCAATTATTTCTTTCACTTTTATCTCCGAGTTCTTTCGTTTTTCTTCTTCGAAAGAATTTATAGGCTTTCGTAATGTTATTTTGTGATTTTGATCTGATAAATGAAAGTTGCGAAAGAAAATGTAAGATGACGAAAGGGTGTGTGATGTCTGTAATTTCACTTTGTCATGAAAAAGCGTACCCGCCGGAGCGGGCACGGAGGAACAAACAAAGGCTAATTAAACAATCGGGATAGCCAACTGCGCTTTGGCTGCATGACTTCTGGTGGTGGGGTAACGGGAACGGTGATCATCTCGCCTGCACCAGAGGCAATAAGCTCCCCAATTTCACGTAGTGCCTGCTGTGCATCTTCGCCCTGCGCCCGGAACAACAAGCGATGCCCCTTTTTCGCGCCGAGCGACACCACCCGCATCAGGTTTTTTCCGTCCACCGGGCCGGAGGCGTTATCCAGGTTCTCTACCGTAATTTGGCTTTCAAACTGTTTGATAAACTTCACCAACACCGCACTGGGTCTGGCATGTAAACCATGCGGATTATGGATGACAAACGTTGCCTGCTCACCCTCCTGCAACTCCACTTCTGCTGGCGTATTGGTGGTCGATCCAGTCAGTAGCGCTAAAACCTGACTGGGGGATTCGGCTTTAGCCAGTGCTTGCGGAATAGCGTCATCGCTGAGCACGCGAGTCAACTGGCGCAAAATCTCAAGATGTTCATTGGAGCGCGCGGCAATTCCAGTGACCAGATACGCGGTATTGCCGTCACCCCAGTCAACACCGTGGCGGAAAACAATTACCTTTACACCGGTTTGTAATACCGCATCGCGAGATTCCGGCGTACCGTGTGGGATCGCGATTCCATTTCCCAGATAAGTGGAAATCTGTGCTTCGCGATCCAACATGCCGCGTAAATAGTCAGGCGTGGTATTGCCAGCCGCCGAGAGCTTTTCCACCACACGGTACAGAGCGGTGACTTTATCGAGGCGCTCATCGCTGATAAAAATATCGTGTTCACAGAGCTGCATTCTGACCTCCAGCCTTTACAACAGGAGTTGTATTGACCGCATTTTTGCGTACAGCCCACAACCGCCATAGGCCAAGCATTACTGCGCCACATGCAGAGCCCGCAACAATACATAACACCCAGGCCAGCGGCTGACTCACCAAAGGTAAAATTAAGAAGCCGCCGTGAGGAGCCGGAACCTGAATACGCAAGCTGTAGCTAAGTACCGCAGAAATGCTGGAAGCAATCATCATCATCGGGATGACACGTAAAGGATCTTTCGCTGCGAAAGGAATTGCGCCTTCAGTGATGTGTGTACAGCCGAGGATATAGTTAACCATGCCTGCGGCACGTTCTTCCTCGCTAAAACCTTTTGGAAAGAAGGTGGTCGCCAGAGCAATTACCAGCGGTGGAGTAATACATGCGGCAGACACACCAGCCATAAAGTAGAAGTTGCCCTGGCCCAGTAAAAGCGTGCCGGTGACATAAGCGGCTTTGTTTACCGGGCCGCCAAAGTCAAAGGAGCACATTGCACCCACCACAATACCCAGCAATATTGGATTCGCTTCCTGTAGCGATGCCAGCCAGTTCATCATGCCATTATTGATAGCTGCAACAGGTTGCCCAAGCAGCGACATCAACACGCCAATAACCAGTACGCCAATGAGTGGCATAATAAAAATCGATTTCAGGCCTTCATACTGACGCGGTAAGCCTTCGAGTCGGTTCTTTACCCATAACATCAGGTAACCGGCGGCGAATCCGGCAATTATCCCACCGAGGAATCCTGCGCCGGTAGCATTTGCCAGTAAGCCGCCGACAAATCCAGCCACCATCCCAGGTCTGCCCGAAATAGAGAATGCAATATAAGCGGTAAAGACCGGAACCATGATCGAAAAGGCTTGCTGACCAATTTTCATTAGCATGGCGGCGGTTGCATTGTATTCAGCTGAATTAGGATCAGCGGAATAAATCCCCCATAAAAACGACACCGCAATTAATATGCCTCCGGCAACCACAAAAGGCAGCATATTTGAAACACCACTCATCAGGTGCTTATAAATTTGTCGCCCCAATGATTCTTTTTCGATAATTTCCGTGCTGGTAGTTGATTCGCCTTTACGTATTGGGGCTTCACCATTAATAACTTTGTTAATCAGCTCCGCAGGATGATGGATTGCTTCTTTTACCGGCACTTCAATAACCGGTAAACCATTAAAGCGATCAGGTAAGACATCTTTATCTGCCGCAATAATGACTCCGGCAATATCGACCAGATCAGCAGGTTGAATAGCATTTTCAACGCCACTGGCACCATTTGTTTCAACTTTTATTTCGACAGATAATTTTTTCGCGGCATTTTTTAAGGCTTCTTCAGCCATAAATGTATGCGCAATACCGGTAGGGCAGCCGGTCACTGCAATGATCTTTTTCATAAGCAGACCTTATATTGTAATTTAGCCTACAGCTTTCTGACGTGGATTTGCGAAAGTAAGGTTTCTATTGCCGCAAGTTGGCCTAATCCGGCAGAACTTGCGACATCAGCGCCTGTTGCACTGGCAAGAGATAAGGCATATTCCACTTCTCCTGTAGATAACCACTGGCTGAGAAAGGCAGCCAGTGCGGCATCGCCTGCACAGGCGGAACTCACCAGATCAACCGTTGGCGCGCTACAAAACCAGTAATCGATCCCATTGGAGAAATACATTCCTTTAGCACCAAGGGTTAGCAGAACATTTTGTGCACCAAGTGCATGTAAAGTGGTAAGCGTATTTTTCGCATCATTGTCGTCTAAGACAGTTAAACCGAATATTGCTTTAACCTCTTCATCATTGGGTTTAATTAATAACGGTTTGAACTCCAGTAACTGACGTAATGATGGATGACTAATATCTAAAATCACGCCGATATCTTTTTGCTGACAAATATGCATTATTTCTGCGTAAAAGCGGCTTTCAATACCTTGTGGCAGACTGCCGCTTATCACCAGATATTCTGCATCGGGCAGTTGCGAAATAATCGTGATGATTTGATGTTTACATTCATCTGGAATATATGAGCCAGGGTTGACGAGTTTATACTCCTGCTGACCGTCATGAATGAAAATATTAATCCGCGTTGGTTCATCTACCCATGCTGGTGTAACTGGCATTTTTCGGGTACGCAGGCTTTCAACAATATAATGCCCGGTGAAACCACCAAAAATGCCTAATATATGCGCAGGTATTTGAAAGTGATCCAGGACCAGCGCAACATTTACCCCTTTGCCATTCGGGCAAAACTCGGTGTGGTGAGTGCGATTGACAATATTTGGCTGTAAAGGATCGCTAAATATATTCATATCGATCGCGCTATTAAGCGTTAGCGTGTAGATCACTGGCGATTCCTCACAGTTGCCCTTCACAGCCGCAAACATGGATCACTTTGCGTACCACCTCTTTCATCGCCTGTTTTGCTGGTTGCATATAGTGGCGGGGATCATTGGCTTTCGGGTTTTGCAGGAAATACTCTTTTAAGGCGTCGGAGAAGGCGATTTTCAGTTCGGTGGCAACATTGACTTTGCATACCCCAAGGCTGATGGCCTGGCGAATATCACTTTCCGGCAAACCAGATGCCCCATGCAATACCAGAGGGATATCCACCAGAGCGCGTATTTCTGCCAGTCGCTCAAAATCGAGTTTAGGTTCAGCGGCATACATACCGTGTGCCGTGCCGATAGCAACCGCCAGCGAATCAATGCCGGTGCGCGCCACAAACTCACGCGCTTGTTGTGGATTGGTGTAAAGAGCATCTTTGCTGTCTACCACTAAATCATCTTCGATCCCACCAAGGCGGCCCAGTTCTGCCTCCACGCTGGTGTCGTAGCGATGGCAAAAATCGACCACGCTTTTCACCAGTGCCACATTCTCTTCAAAGGGAAAGTGGGAACCATCGATCATGACTGAACGGATCCCTGCCATAACTTTGCTTTCGATATCGGCTAACGATTCATGATGATCCAGATGAATGGCCAGCGGCAGATTGTATTCGCGAGCCAGATCGCCCGCGATCGCCACAATGTTGCCCATTCCGGCATAGCTAAACGTGCCTGGTGTTCCGGCGACGATCAGCGGTGAGCGCATTTCTGCGGCGGTTTCTACCACCACCTGCAAGGTTTCCAGGTTATGGATGTTAAAGGCAGGCACGGCATAGCCTGCATGCTGGGCCTTCTGGAGCATATTTTTACTGGAAATAATGAACATAGCGGTCTCCGTTAATAACTTTCGAAATTAAAGTTTAAAATAAAAATAACCTTCGTTTTGAAAGTAATGTAACGATCATTGCCACGCGTGATTGTGATCATCAACACAAAAACAGGAACATTTTTCTTAAACGAAAGTAAATGTGTGGATTTAAATTTTATTTTGTAAGTAAATAGGAGATATGAAATTTCTATAATCAATTGATTTTATTGCGATGTTTTACTGTTGAGCATTCGGTAACGTGGTGCAAAATTGACATCCCCTGTCAGAAGTTTAAAAATGAAAGTTAAAGCACGGGATAACTCCCCGACGAAGCGGAAAAAAAGGGTATGTTGTGGCAAAACCATCTACCAGCCTGTTGAAAAGGCGTCTGGACATTGCCGAAATCGTCCGTAAAAACGGCGAAATAAAAGTAGACGATTTGGCTGAAATGTTATCGGTTTCAGGGGTGACGATCCGTAATGATCTCAATTACCTGGAGCAACAAGGCTATCTGAAACGCTCCTTTGGCGGAGCGATTTACACGGCCCAACCCGTCAGAGCAGCGGTAAGCCATGAAGTGGTGCCGTCGCAGGCGTTAGAGCATAGCGTAGAGCTTGAACTGGCTAAGCAAGTTGCCCGTCTGGTCTGTGACGACGATACCGTGTTTCTTGGGGCCGGAGAGGTGTTGCGTAAAGCGCTTCCTTTCCTGGGCGATTATCGGGATCTGTGCCTTATCATCAACGATCTTAGCCACGTTGCACCGGCGCGTGACTATATCGATGGGGAAATTGTGTTGTTAGGCGGTGTACTGGGACGTAGTGGTCAGGCGCTGGGGGGCGAAATTGCCATCCAATCTTTGCAACAATTTCAACCGTCATGTTGTCTGGTGATGGTGGACCATATTAGCGAGGATGGCACACTCAACGTAAAAAACGAAAGTGCAGCTGCTTTGCTAAGTGAATGCCTGCGCCTTAGTGGACAGAGTATTGCCGTGGTGGCGCAGCGTCCGGTTCAGGATGCGGCGCGTTATCCGGTAGGAAAACTGAATACGCTGAGCGCGATTATTACGCCGCAGATTGTCGCCGCGGAGTACCACTCACGGTTTCTGGCCGACGGCTTAACCAACAGCTATACCAATAACGAATGTCTGACCTGGATAAACCCGGCCCTGCATCAGGCAAGATGAAGGACAACGCATGAACATAACAATCGCAACATTGGGTGAATTGCTCGTCGAGTTTCTGGCAAAAAAAGAGAACCAGGGATTTTCCTCACCGGGGGAATTTTGGGGGCCATATCCCAGTGGGGCGCCCGCCATATTTGCCGATCAGGTCGCTAAACTTGGTTTTCGTTCATTGTTGTTTAGCTGTGTTGGCAACGATGCCTTCGGCGTTATGAATATTACCCGTTTATCGCGCGATGGCGTAAATGTCCAGGGGATTTCCGTACTGCCCAATGCTACAACGGGAAGTGCTTTTGTCAGCTACCGAAGCCAGGCCCAGCGCGATTTTATTTTCAATATGCCGGACAGTGCCTGTGGTTTGCTCAGTGCCGATCACCTTGATGAAGCATTGCTCAGGCAATACAGCCACTTCCATATTATGGGGTCGTCATTATTTTCGTTTCGTTTGATCGACGCCGTACGCAAGGCGATTAGCATTGTAAAAGAAAATGGCGGCACTATTTCTTTCGATCCTAATATCCGTAAAGAGATGCTAAAAATCCGTGAAATGTCGCAGGCCTTTGAATACATTCTTGATTACACGGATTTCTTCCTGCCAAGCGATGGCGAACTGGATTACTTCGGCCTGAGCAAATCTCGCGATGAAGAGAAAATTGTCGCAAGGCTTCACAAGCGTGGGATTGCCCATGTCATCATTAAACGCGGCGCCCGTGGAGCCAGTTACTACTCAAAAGACGAACAACATCATGTGGCTGGTTATCCGGTGGAGGTGGTTGATCCTACAGGCGCTGGCGACTGCTTTGGCGCAACCTTTGTCAGCCTGTTTCTTGCGGGATATTCCGTACCAGATGCCTTAGCTCATGCTAATGCGGCAGGATCGCTGGCTATCTCTGCGCGTGGGCCGATGGAAGGTACGTCCACGCTGGAACAAATTAAAGAATTAATGAGGCAGCAGAATTAAGTAAAGAGGATTATTTCCCGTGCTTATTTGTGAGTCGCATTTTAAGACATGGCCCTAAGGCCATGTCTTATATTATTTACGTTTCGCGCTTGTCAGGGCTTCTTGCAGAAGACTTTCCCAATCGGCGGGTGGGTGCCCCTTCTTCAACATTTTGCAGAAGGTGGTATAAGCGTCACTCTTTTTGCCGTAGCTTCTGAGCGTGTGTTCATCGTTCATCCACCCCAGGATGATAACTCTCTCTTTTTCACTGTACCGGAAAAAGAGTCGATACCTTCCCGCGCCGAATTTAGCTCTCGACCAATCTTTATGATTACCTGTTCCTAACGTCTTCCCATGACGAAATGATGGTGATGAAGGAGAGACGGTGATGTGTTCCTCAATAACTTTGTGTACAACGGCCAACAGCCTGGTGGCTGCTTTCTTTTGATAATTCTCAGGATCCTTTCCCTTTAATATCTCGACATCTTCAACTAAAGCATCATAAGTTTCCTGAAAGCAGGGATGAGCGTAGAGCGCCCAACCATTCACTTTATGCGGAAAGTCCATCAATCGTCGTCGCCAATCTCATCATCGATATTGATGTCCATACCAGACACCAGAGTTCTGCCCTGATGCATATCGAATGGGCGTAATTGTTGTGGATGGTTCTGGATGTCGGTGTCCAGAAACTGTAAGAAAGCCTTCATGGTGTGATCCTCCTGTTCATCTCCCACACGGCTCATGAGCACTTGCCCCCCAGGCAAAATGTCATACTGGATACTGTCCTCGCCGGGCTTGAGTTTCAGCGCTTCACGTACTGGCGTGGGTAGGGTAGTTTGACCGCGCACAGTGACCTTAGATTCAGTGGTCAGCACGGCGTCAGAACGAGCATAAGCGAGCATAAAATCACCTGTTCTTTACAACATTAATTCTGGCTAAATTATAGCCGCTGAGCAGGGTAATGCAAATGCATTATTAGCGCGAAGTGAAATGCGGGGCAATAAAAACATGGCCCTAAGGCCATGTTTTGCGAGGAATATTCCAAAAGGATATCAGGTCACCGGTGCCGGGTTAAACACCGCCAGCTGGTTATGCAGCCCCCACTGATCCGAGAACGTCTTCTTCTTCCCGCTCGCCACATCAAGAATAAACTGGAACAGCTTCCAGCCCACATCCTCAATCGTCTCTTCGCCAGTGGCGATAGTGCCCGCGTTGATATCCATTAAGTCGTACCAGCGGTTCGCCAGTTCGGTACGCGTCGCCATCTTAATGACCGGCACCGCCATCAGGCCATACGGCGTACCGCGCCCGGTTGTGAAGACCTGCACCGTAATACCGGAAGCCACCTGCTGCGTGCCGCAGACGAAATCGCTGGCAGGCGTCGCGGCGTAGATCAGCCCGCGTTTGGTCGGGCGTTGGCCCGGAGAGAGCACTTCAACAATGGCGCTTTTGCCAGATTTGGCAATCGAGCCGAGCGCTTTTTCCACCACGTTTGCCAGCCCACCTTTTTTGTTGCCGGGGGACGGGTTGGCGCTGCGGTCGGTTTTACCCATATCGAGATAGTTATCGTACCAGGCCATCTCTTCCAGCAGGCGTTTACCTACCTCTTCGTTAATGGCGCGCGGCGTCAGCAGGTGGATAGCATCACGTACTTCCGTCACCTCTGAGAACATCACGGTTGCGCCGCAGCGTACCAGTAGGTCAGACGCGTAGCCCACCGCCGGGTTCGCCGTCACGCCGGAAAACGCATCGCTGCCGCCGCACTGCATCCCAACGACCAGTTCAGAGGCCGGGCAGGTCTCGCGCTGGCGTTCGTTCAATTTTTTCAGGTGGCGTTCGGCGACCTGCAAAATATCATCAACCATCGATTTAAAGCCGACGTGTTGTTCGTCCTGCAAACGCACAATGCTGGCGTTGTCGGCCGGAATGGCATTCACATCCGGTGTGCCTTCCAGCAGGCGTTCCGGCTGGAGTTTTTCACAGCCGAGGCCAATCACCATTACCTCGCCGCCAAAGTTCGGGTTCAGAGCGATGTTGTGAATGGTGCGGATAGGCACGATGGCGGCAGGTGCGTTAATCGCCACGCCGCAGCCGTAGAGATGGTTCAGGCCGACGACACCATCAACGTTAGGATATTTTGGCAGCAGGTCACGTTCGATGATTTTGACGACATAATCCACAACCCCCGCCACGCAGTGCACGCTGGTGGAGATCCCCAGCAGATTTTTCGTCCCCACGCTGCCATCGGCGTTGCGATAACCCTCAAAGGTGTAACCCTCAAGCGCAGGCAGCGGCTCCGGCACTTTGGTGGCAAGCGGCAGCGTATTCAGCGGCGGCGCTTCCGGCAGCGACACGGTGGATTCGTCAATCCAGCTGCCTTTGGCGATATCGCGCACCGCATAGCCAATGACTTCGCCATAGCGAATGATTTCGCCATTAACGGGAATGTCCACCAATGCCACCTTATGGCCTTGTGGAATATGTTCAATTAACTCCAGCCCATCAGGAAAACGTGTTCCTGCTTTTAAGCCATTATCATTAACAATAATCGCCACGTTATCCGTATCGTGCACTTTTATATAAAATGCTTTCGGCGCGTCTTGGCGAATTTCGATGTTAGCCATTGTCCAGTATTCTCCAGCCAGGTGGTAAACCTAAAAATTACAATAAAGGGTATCGCTTTCTGACGAAGCAAAATTATTACATCGCGTGATGGCATAAAGAATGTCAGGAGTTCAGCGGTAAAAATGTGACGCAGATCACCACTTAATCGCCTGTCAGGCCAGCTGTGGCGGGTATTACGTAAATCTGTGCATCAGCGCCCAATGTTGTGGGCATATGCTCAATAGTATGCGAGATTAAAATATTCAAATTGTGTAATTGCACAGTGTGCAGGCCAGCAATGCTGATTATACTGAATCACGATTTCATTGTGTCTGGTTAGCTATCTGATATTCCTGCTGTCGATAAATAATCAGTGAAATATGCCTTAGTACAAAATAAATAATATAAGGCATCCTGTGCCCGAGGATAAATAAAATGATGCTGGATACTGCTGTCGAATCGAAAAAGGGTGTGCCAACCCGATATTTAATCTTATTAATCATCTTTATTGTTACCGCCGTTAACTACGCGGACCGCGCCACGTTATCAATTGCCGGTACGGAAGTGGCCAAAGAGCTGCAATTGAGTGCGGTGTCGATGGGCTATATCTTCTCGGCGTTTGGCTGGGCTTACCTGCTGATGCAGATACCCGGCGGCTGGCTGCTCGATAAATTCGGCTCGAAGAAGGTTTACTCTTACAGTCTCTTCTTCTGGTCACTGTTTACCTTCCTGCAGGGCTTTGTGGACATGTTCCCGCTTGCCTGGGCAGGTATCTCCATGTTCTTTATGCGTTTTATGCTTGGCTTTTCGGAAGCGCCATCCTTCCCGGCCAACGCGCGTATTGTTGCGGCCTGGTTCCCGACTAAAGAGCGTGGCACCGCGTCCGCTATCTTTAACTCGGCGCAGTACTTCTCACTGGCGCTCTTCTCACCGCTGCTGGGGTGGCTGACCTTCGCCTGGGGCTGGGAACACGTCTTTACCGTGATGGGCGTGATTGGTTTTGTGCTGACGGGGCTGTGGATCAAGCTGATTCATAACCCGACCGACCACCCTCGCATGTCGGCGGAAGAGCTGAAGTTTATCTCTGATAACGGCGCCGTGGTCGATATGGATCACAAAAAGCCCGGCAGCACGACACAGGGGCCAAAACTCCACTACATCAAGCAGTTATTGACCAACCGCATGATGCTGGGCGTGTTCTTCGGGCAATACTTTATCAATACCATCACCTGGTTCTTCCTCACCTGGTTCCCGATCTATCTGGTGCAGGAAAAAGGGATGTCGATTCTGAAAGTGGGGCTGGTGGCGTCGATTCCGGCACTCTGCGGGTTCGCCGGTGGCGTACTGGGCGGTGTGTTCTCGGATTACCTGATTAAACGTGGCTCCACCATTACTCTGGCGCGTAAGTTACCGATTGTGCTCGGCATGCTGTTGGCTTCGACCATTATTCTGTGTAACTACACCAACAATACGGCGCTGGTGGTGACTTTGATGGCACTGGCCTTCTTCGGTAAAGGGTTTGGCGCGCTGGGCTGGCCGGTTATTTCCGATACCGCGCCGAAAGAAATTGTAGGCCTGTGCGGCGGGGTATTTAACGTGTTTGGCAACGTAGCCTCTATCGTGACTCCGCTGGTGATTGGCTATCTGGTTAGTGAACTGCACTCCTTCAACGCCGCGCTGGTCTTCGTCGGCTGTTCGGCACTGATGGCGATGTTCTGCTACCTGTTTGTCGTCGGCGACATCAAGCGTATGGAATTGCAGAAATAATTAACGGTTAAGAGACAAGGTATAAGCGATGAATAACGATATCTTCCCGAATAAATTCAAGGCCGCGCTGGCCGCCAAACAGATTCAAATTGGCTGCTGGTCAGCGCTGGCAAGCCCAATCAGCACCGAAGTGCTGGGCCTGGCCGGGTTCGACTGGCTGGTGCTGGACGGTGAACATGCGCCAAACGATATCTCTACCTTTATTCCACAGTTGATGGCGCTGAAGGGGAGCAGCAGCGCACCGGTGGTGCGTGTGCCGACTAACGAGCCGGTGATTATTAAGCGTCTGCTGGATATCGGTTTTTACAACTTCCTCATCCCGTTCGTGGAAACCGAAGAAGAAGCGGTGCAGGCCGTGGCATCGACGCGTTATCCGCCAGAAGGCATTCGCGGCGTCTCCGTTTCTCATCGCGCCAATATGTTTGGCACGGTGCCGGACTACTTCGCGCAGTCGAACAAGAACATCACCATCCTGGTACAAATCGAAAGCCAGCAGGGCGTCGATAACGTTGATGCTATCGCGGCGACCGAAGGCGTGGACGGCATCTTCGTCGGCCCAAGCGACCTGGCTGCGGCACTGGGCCATCTTGGCAACGCATCGCACCCGGATGTACAGAAAGCCATCCAGCACATTTTTGCGCGTGCAAAAGCACACGGCAAACCGAGCGGCATTCTGGCCCCGGTGGAAGCGGACGCGCGTCGTTATCTTGACTGGGGGGCGACCTTTGTCGCCGTCGGCAGCGACCTCGGCGTTTTCCGTTCTGCAACGCAGAAACTGGCTGATTCCTTTAAAAAATAACCACCACTGCAACAAGAGAGAGACACAATTATGACGATGAAAGTTGGTTTTATTGGCCTGGGGATCATGGGTAAACCAATGAGTAAAAACCTCATTAAAGCCGGTTACTCGCTGGTGGTTTCCGACCGTAACCCGGAAGTGATTGCCGAACTGATCGCCTTAGGCGCAGAAACCGCGACTACCGCCAAAGCCATTGCCGAGCAGTGCGATGTGATTATCACCATGCTGCCAAACTCCCCGCATGTGAAAGAGGTTGCGCTGGGTGAGGGCGGAATTATCGAAGGCGCGAAGCCTGGCACGGTTCTTATCGACATGAGTTCCATTGCACCGCTGGCGAGCCGCGAAATCAGCGACGCGCTGAAAGCAAAAGGCGTGGATATGCTGGATGCGCCGGTGAGCGGTGGTGAACCGAAAGCCATCGACGGCACGCTCTCCGTCATGGTTGGCGGTGAGAAAGCCATCTTCGACAAATACTACGACCTGATGAAAGCGATGGCAGGATCCGTGGTGCATACCGGCGAAATCGGCGCGGGTAACGTCACCAAGCTGGCAAACCAGGTGATCGTTGCGCTGAACATCGCGGCGATGTCCGAAGCGCTGACGCTGGCAACCAAAGCGGGCGTTAACCCGGATCTGGTGTTCCAGGCGATTCGCGGTGGTCTGGCGGGCAGCACCGTACTGGAAGCCAAAGCGCCAATGGTCATGGACAGAAACTTCAAACCCGGTTTCCGTATCGACCTGCATATCAAAGATCTGGCGAATGCGCTGGACACCTCTCACGGCGTAGGCGCACAGCTGCCGCTTACCGCTGCGGTCATGGAAATGATGCAGGCGCTGCGTGCCGATGGCCTGGGAACGGCGGACCATAGCGCCCTGGCGTGCTACTACGAAAAACTGGCGAAGGTGGAAGTCACTCGCTAAGGACGTTGTGCCCGGTGGCGCTGAGCTTACCGGGCCTACATTGTAGGCCGGATAAGTGAAACGCCATCCGGCGTTGTGCAGCAACAGGCTATCACTATGAAAATCGTAATCGCCCCAGACTCTTACAAAGAAAGCCTTTCTGCCTCCGAGGTAGCTCAGGCGATAGAAAAAGGATTTCGGGAAATCTTTCCTGATGCGCAGTATGTTTCTGTTCCGGTTGCTGACGGCGGCGAAGGAACGGTTGAAGCGATGATTGCTGCCACGCAAGGCTCTGAACATCATGCGTGGGTCACCGGGCCTTTGGGCGAAAAGGTGAATGCCAGCTGGGGAATGTCTGGCGACGGAAAAACCGCGTTTATCGAAATGGCGGCGGCCAGCGGGCTGGCGTTGGTTCCTCCGGAAAAGCGCAATCCACTGGTGACGACCTCTCGCGGTACCGGTGAGCTCATCCTGCAAGCGCTGGAAAGCGGCGCAACGAATATTATTATCGGCATTGGCGGTAGCGCCACCAATGACGGTGGTGCAGGCATGGTCCAGGCGCTGGGCGCGAAACTTCAGGATGCTAACGGCACTGAGATTGGTTTTGGCGGTGGCAGCCTGGATAGCCTGAATACCATTGATATCTCGGGCCTCGATCCCCGCATTCAGCATTGCACTATTCGCGTCGCCTGCGACGTCACCAATCCGTTGATCGGCGAAAACGGCGCATCCCGCATCTTTGGCCCGCAGAAAGGGGCTAACGAGGCGATGATCCGCGAACTCGATAACAATCTGTCGCACTACGCCGATGTGATTAAGACATCGCTGCGCGTAGATGTTAAAGCGGTGCCCGGCGCGGGCGCGGCAGGCGGCATGGGGGCTGCGCTGATGGCGTTTCTTGGTGCGGAGCTGAAAAGCGGCATTGAGATTGTCACCACGGCGCTGAATCTGGAAGAGCACATTCACGACTGCACGCTGGTGGTTACCGGGGAAGGGCGCATCGACAGCCAAAGCATTCATGGCAAAGTGCCGGTTGGCGTGGCGAGCGTTGCGAAAAAATACCATAAACCGGTGATTGGCATCGCGGGCAGCCTGACGCGCGACGTGGGCGTGGTGCATCAATATGGTATTGACGCGGTGTTTAGCGTGCTGACCAGTATCGGTACGCTGGAAGAGGCGTTTCGCGGTGCATTCGACAACATTTACCGCGCTTCGCGCAACATTGCGGCCACGCTTGCGGTCGGAATGCGCAGCGCGGGGTGACAAGGGCGCGCAAACCCTCTATACTTCGCGCCGAAGCTGACCAGACAGTCGCCGCTTCGTCGTCGTCCTCTTCGGGGGAGACGGGCGGAGGGGAGGAAAGTCCGGGCTCCATAGGGCAAGGTGCCAGGTAACGCCTGGGGGGTGTAACAGCCCACGACCAGTGCAACAGAGAGCAAACCGCCGATGGCCCACGCAAGTGGGATCAGGTAAGGGTGAAAGGGTGCGGTAAGAGCGCACCGCGCGGCTGGCAACAGTCCGTGGCACGGTAAACTCCACCCGGAGCAAGGCCAAATAGGGGTTCATAAGGTACGGCCCGTACTGAACCCGGGTAGGCTGCTTGAGCCAGTGAGCGATTGCTGGCCTAGATGAATGACTGTCCACGACAGAACCCGGCTTATCGGTCAGTTTCACTTTTTTCAGGCAAAAACCCGCTTCGGCGGGTTTTTGCTTTTCTGCCCCGACAACCGCTATTTCCTTCTCTTCCTTCGGCACCAACGTATGCCATTTTGCAGAATTGCGACGCGATGCACAAAACACTGATCGGGTAAAATTTAGCGGGTTTTTATGCTGCCTATCATGCTTTTTGCTTGATTAATTTCTCGTAAAGCAAAACAAAAACAGGGTTTTGAATTATTCGCAATGTTTCTAAATAGTTGTGCATATGTTAATGGTGGTGATCTAAACATATTAACGTGAATGTATGTTTGTCCTGGGTATCTGTGACGCCGTACGAAGAATTTTTTGGATAACAGGCTTTTTTACCAGTTTATTTTATATATTAAAAAGAATATTAATGCGCACGATAGGGTAAAAAACGTCCTGAAATTGGTTGAAAGGTGATCTTTTAATTTGATTTTTTATATGTTTAAAGGTGCATTGTTTATCGCCATAAAATAAAGTTATACACCTTATTTTTGTTGATAAAAGTCAGGCTAAAGTCACTTGGTTATATTAATAAGTGCATGATTTATAATGCTTTTATTGTGTTTTGTGACCTGTGTTTATATAGGTTTAAGGTAAATTGTGAGTAATAGCACACATCTTACTCTCTTATATTTATTAGAATCCCTCTCGCCAAATGGAAATAAGGGGGAAAGAAAGATGGATAATGTTCTTCTGCCAAAAACACAACAGCTAGTCGTGTTTCAGGAAGTCATTAGAAGTGGTTCTTTTGGTTCAGCTGCCAAGCAGCTTGGGCTTACCCAACCGGCGGTCAGTAAAATTATCAACGACATTGAGTCTAACTTTGGTATCGAGCTGATGGTGCGTAAAAATACCGGCGTCACGTTGACCAGCGCAGGTCAGGTGTTGCTGAGCTACTCCGAATCCATCACCCGTGAAATGAAAAACATGGTCAACGAGATGAACAGCCTGAGCTGCAACAGCGTGGTTGACGTCTCGTTTGGTTACCCATCGCTTATCGGTTTCACCTTCTTACCCGAGATGATTAAAACCTTTAAAACGGTGTTCCCGGCGGCACAGGTCACCATGTTTGAAGCACAGCTCTCGTCGTTTTTACCGGCCCTGCGTGATGGCCGTTTAGATTTTGCCATTGGTACATTAAGTGATGAAATGCAGCTCCAGGATTTGCAGGTAGAGCCGCTGTTCGAGTCGGAATTCGTTGTCGTCGCATCGAAATCGCGAACGTATACGTCAACGGTCACGCTGGAGTCGCTCTCGAACGAGCAGTGGGTTCTACCGCAAACGGATATGGGTTACTACAAAGAACTTCTCACCACCCTCCATCTTCATCACATCAGCACCGAAAATATTGTAAAAACCGATTCTGTCGTCACCATTTACAACCTGGTGTTGAATGCCGGATTCCTGACGGTGATCCCAAGAGATATGATTGCGCCGTTTGGCTCTAAACAATTTATTACGCTAAAGGTTGAAGATGTATTACCGGTAGCGCGCTATGCAGCCGTGTGGTCTAAAAATTATCGAATTAAAAAATCTGCCTCAGTATTGGTTGATTTGGCGAAAGAATATTCGTCGAACGCCGGGAAGGCAGAAATGAATTAACAGACTGTTTATTAAAAGCAGCTAATAACGTAAACGAAACCCAGAGTCGTTAAATACTCTGACACCCTGATTTTGTCTAAACATCAGAGATTAGTTCTGATAAGAGGATATGATGCATATTACCTACGATCTGCCTGTAGCCCTTGACGATATTCAAACAGCAAAAAAAAGACTGGCCGGTAAAATTTATAAAACCGGGATGCCGCGCTCAAATTATCTTAGCGAACGCTGCAAAGGTGAAATATTCCTGAAGTTTGAAAACATGCAGCGTACGGGCTCCTTTAAGATTCGCGGCGCATTTAACAAACTGAGCGCGTTGACGGAAGCTGAACGCCGTAAAGGCGTGGTCGCCTGTTCAGCGGGCAACCATGCGCAGGGCGTCTCTCTTTCCTGCGCGATGCTCGGCATTGACGGCAAGGTAGTGATGCCAAAAGGCGCGCCGAAATCGAAGGTTGCGGCGACGCAGGATTACTCCGCCGAAGTGATTCTTCACGGCGATAACTTCAACGACACGATTGCCAAAGTGAGCGAGATCGTTGAAACCGAAGGCCGCATCTTTATTCCTCCTTACGACGATGCGCTGGTGATTGCCGGTCAGGGCACCATCGGTCTGGAGATCCTTGAAGACCTTTATGATGTGGATAACGTCATCGTGCCAATCGGCGGCGGCGGCCTGATTGCCGGGATCGCCACGGCGATCAAATCCATCAACCCGACAATCAAAATCATCGGCGTGCAGTCTGAAAACGTGCACGGTATGGCGGCGTCATTCTATGCCGGTGAAATCACCACTCACCGCACCTGCACGACGCTGGCTGACGGCTGCGACGTTGCGCGTCCGGGCAACCTGACCTTCGAAATCGTGCGCGAGCTGGTTGACGATATTGTTCTGGTCACCGAAGACGAAATTCGCGACAGCATGATTGCACTAATTCAACGTAATAAAGTAGTGACCGAAGGCGCGGGCGCATTAGCGTCGGCGGCACTCTTAAGCGGTAAGCTTGATGATTATATTCGTGGCCGTAAAACGGTAAGTATTATTTCAGGCGGGAATATCGACCTTTCTCGTGTTTCCCAAATTACAGGGTATGTTGGTGCTTAATCCATTTTCCTGATCATTATTTACGGGCCACGCATATAACGGCGCTGGCCTGGTATTTAAAGAATGACGGGTACTTTAATCAAAGGATAAGATATGAGTACGACAGAAAGTATTAATGTAAGCCATTCTAAAGAAGCCTCCTGGCGTAAATCGGATACCACATGGACGTTGGGTTTATTCGGTACAGCGATTGGTGCCGGGGTTTTATTCTTCCCAATTCGCGCAGGCTACGGCGGCCTGATCCCAATATTATTAATGCTGTTATTGGCTTATCCCATTGCTTTTTATTGCCACCGCGCGCTGGCACGTCTGTGCCTTTCGGGATCGAATCCTTCCGGAAACATCACCGAAACAGTAGAAGAGCACTTTGGTAAAACTGGCGGGGTAGTTATCACCTTCCTGTACTTCTTTGCTATCTGCCCGCTGCTGTGGATTTATGGTGTCACTATTACCAACACCTTTATGACCTTCTGGGAAAACCAGCTCCAGATGCCCGCGTTAAACCGTGGCCTGGTGGCGCTCTTCCTGCTGCTGTTGATGGCGTTCGTCATCTACTTCGGTAAAGACCTGATGGTTAAAGTGATGAGCTTCCTGGTATTCCCATTCATCGCGAGCCTGGTGCTGATTTCGCTTTCTCTGATCCCTTACTGGAACTCCGCTGTCATTGACCAGGTCAGCCTGAGCGATATCTCGCTGACCGGTCACGATGGCATTCTGGTCACTGTGTGGCTGGGGATTTCCATCATGGTGTTCTCCTTCAACTTCTCACCGATCGTCTCTTCCTTCGTGGTCTCCAAACGTGAAGAGTACGAAGGCGAGTTTGGCCGTGATTTCACCGAGCGTAAGTGTTCTAAAATTATCTCCCGCGCCAGTATGTTGATGGTGGCGGTGGTGATGTTCTTCGCCTTCAGCTGCCTGTTTACGCTCTCTCCGGCAAACATGGCGGAAGCGAAAGCGCAGAACATTCCGGTGCTGTCTTATCTGGCGAACCACTTCTCCTCCATGGCGGGTCAGAAATCGACGTTTGCCACCACGCTTGAGTATGGTGCCTCCATCATCGCGCTGGTTGCTATCTTCAAATCCTTCTTCGGCCACTACCTGGGCACGCTGGAAGGGCTGAATGGCCTGGTACTGAAGTTCGGCTACAAAGGCGATAAAACCAAAGTCTCCACCGGCAAACTGAATACCATCAGCATGATCTTCATCATGGGTTCCACCTGGGTCGTGGCTTACGCCAACCCGAACATCCTGGACCTGATTGAAGCCATGGGCGCGCCGATTATCGCTTCTCTGCTCTGCCTGCTGCCGATGTATGCCATCCGTAAAGCGCCGTCGCTGGCGAAATATCGTGGCAAGCTGGATAACGTCTTCGTTACCGCGATTGGTCTGCTGACCATTCTGAACATCGTCTACAAACTGTTTTAATTAACATGCTCAGGATGAGCGGAGTCGTAATATGAATGAGTTCCCGGTTGTATTGGTTATTAATAGCGGTTCATCGTCTATTAAATTTTCAGTACTGGATGTTGATACCTGTGATGTATTACTGGCGGGTATCGCGGAGGGTATTAATACTGAGCAGGCGGGTTTAACGGTCAACGGCGGCGATATTTCGCCGCTGTCCCAACCCACTTATGAAGCTGCATTAAGCGCTATCTCATTTGAACTTGAAAAACGTGATTTAATCGATAGTGTGGCCTTAATTGGCCACCGCATCGCCCACGGCGGCGATATCTTTACCCAGTCTGTTTTAATTACTGACGCAGTGATTGACAGTATCCGTAAAGTTTCGCCGCTGGCGCCGTTGCATAACTACGCCAACCTGAGCGGGATTGAGTCCGCCCGCCAGCTTTTCCCGGGCGTACAGCAGGTTGCGGTATTTGACACCAGCTTTCATCAGACGCTGCCGCCAGAGGCGTATCTCTATGGTTTACCGTGGAAATACACTGAAGAGCTGGGTGTTCGTCGCTACGGTTTCCACGGCACCTCTCATCGTTATGTCGCAAAACAGGCGTATGACCTGCTGGGGTTACAGGAAGCCGATTCCGGGCTGGTGATTGCACACCTGGGCAACGGAGCATCGATTTGCGCGGTACACAACGGGCAGAGCGTGGATACCTCAATGGGCATGACACCGCTGGAAGGCCTGATGATGGGCACCCGCAGCGGTGACGTCGATTTTGGCGCGATGGCGTGGATTGCCAGCCAGACCAACCAGACGATGAGCGACCTTGAGCGCATCGTCAATAAAGAGTCTGGCCTGCTGGGTATTTCCGGATTGTCATCCGACCTGCGCACCCTGGAAAAAGCGTGGCACGAAGGGCATGAGCGCGCGCAGCTGGCGATCAAAACCTTTGTCCATCGCATTGCGCGCCATATTGCCGGGCACGCGGCATCGCTGACCCGGCTGGACGGTATTATTTTCACCGGCGGTATCGGTGAGAATTCGGTACTTATCCGCCAAATGGTGCTGGAGCATTTACGCGTATTAGGTGTGGCAATAAGTTGCGAAATGAACAATCAACCTAATTCCTGCGGAGAACGCATTATTTCTGACGAACGTTCCAGTGTCGTCTGTGCCGTTATTCCGACCAATGAAGAAAAAATGATTGCGCTGGACGCTATCCGTTTAGGAAATATTAATACGGTAGCGGAATACGCCTGAGTTAATCGCTTTTAAAATTGAGAGAAGAGTTTCATGAAGGTAAATATCGATCTTAACGATATGCATTTTGCCGATGCATGGCGCGGTTTTAAGGGTAGCGAATGGCAGAATGAAATTAACGTTCGCGAATTTATTCAGCAGAACTACACGCCGTATGAAGGCGACGAGTCTTTCCTCGCGGAAGCGACGTCGGCGACAACCGCCCTGTGGGAAAAAGTGATGGAAGGCATTCGTACCGAGAATGCCACTCACGCCCCGGTCGATTTTGACACCAATATCGCGACCACCATTACCGCGCACGATGCAGGTTATATCGAAAAAGATCTGGAAAAAATTGTCGGCCTGCAAACGGATAAACCGCTGAAACGCGCGCTGCATCCGTTCGGCGGCATCAATATGATCAAAAGCTCTTTCGAGGCCTATGGCCGCGAAATGGATGCCGATTTCGAGTACCAGTTTACGTCACTGCGTAAAACCCATAACCAGGGTGTATTTGATGCCTACTCGCCGGATATGCTGCGCTGTCGCAAATCGGGCGTGCTGACCGGCCTGCCGGATGGCTACGGGCGCGGGCGTATTATCGGCGATTACCGCCGCGTGGCGCTGTATGGCATCCGTTATCTGGTGCGCGAACGCGAGCTGCAATTTGCGGACTTACAGAACAAACTGGAGTGGGGCGAAAGCCTGGAAGCCACTATTCGCCTGCGTGAAGAGCTGGCCGAACATCGTCGCGCGTTGCTGCAAATGCAGGAGATGGCGGCGAAGTACGGTTGCGATATCTCGCGCCCGGCGCGTAATGCGCAGGAAGCGGTGCAGTGGCTCTATTTTGCCTATCTGGCGGCGGTGAAATCGCAGAACGGCGGCGCGATGTCGCTGGGCCGCACGGCCACCTTCCTCGATATTTACATCGAGCGCGATATGCAGGCGGGCGAGTTAACGGAACAGCAGGCGCAGGAGCTGATCGACCACTTCATTATGAAGATCCGCATGGTGCGCTTCCTGCGAACCCCGGAATTCGACACGCTCTTCTCCGGCGACCCGATTTGGGCGACGGAAGTGATCGGCGGGATGGGGCTGGATGGCCGCACGCTGGTAAGCAAAAACTCTTTCCGTTACCTGCATACCCTGCACACCATGGGCCCGGCGCCGGAACCCAACCTGACCATACTGTGGTCGGAAGCCCTGCCGAAAGCGTTCAAGCAGTACGCAGCACAGGTCTCTATCGTCACCTCATCGCTGCAATATGAAAACGATGACCTGATGCGCGCAGACTTTGACAGTGATGACTACGCTATCGCCTGCTGCGTCAGCCCGATGGTTATCGGCAAGCAGATGCAGTTCTTCGGCGCGCGCGCCAACCTCGCCAAAACGTTGCTGTACGCTATCAACGGCGGGGTGGATGAGAAGCTGAAAATCCAGGTCGGGCCGAAAACCGCGCCGCTGATGGATGATGTGCTGGATTACGACACCGTCATGGAAAGCCTCGACCACTTTATGGACTGGCTGGCGGTGCAGTACATCAGTGCGCTGAATGTCATTCACTACATGCATGACAAATACAGCTACGAAGCGTCGCTGATGGCGCTGCACGACCGCGATGTCTATCGCACGATGGCCTGCGGTATGGCCGGGTTGTCGGTGGCGGCAGATTCCCTGTCGGCTATCAAATACGCCCGCGTGAAACCGATCCGTGATGAAAACGGGCTGGCGGTCGATTTTGCAATCGAGGGCGACTATCCGCAATACGGCAACAATGATGAACGTGTTGACAGCATCGCCTGTGACCTGGTTGAGCGCTTTATGAAGAAAATCAAAGTGCTGCCAACCTACCGTAACGCCGTGCCGACCCAGTCGATTCTGACCATCACCTCGAACGTGGTGTATGGCCAGAAAACCGGGAATACCCCGGACGGTCGTCGCGCGGGCACGCCGTTTGCGCCGGGTGCCAACCCGATGCACGGGCGCGATCGCAAAGGTGCGGTTGCCTCGCTGACGTCAGTGGCGAAGCTGCCGTTTACCTATGCCAAAGACGGGATTTCCTACACCTTCTCGATTGTTCCGGCAGCGCTCGGCAAAGAGGATGCAGTACGCAAGACCAACCTCGTCGGCCTGCTCGACGGTTACTTCCATCATGAAGCGTCGATAGAGGGCGGCCAGCATCTTAACGTCAACGTGATGAACCGCGACATGCTGCTGGACGCCATCGCGCATCCGGAAAACTACCCGAACTTAACCATTCGCGTCTCGGGCTACGCGGTGCGCTTTAATGCGCTGACGCGTGAGCAGCAGCAGGACGTGATCTCCCGAACCTTTACCCAGGCACTTTGAGAACTGGAGAGCGCATGAAAAAGATGATTGAAACCACCCGTGCGCCGGGTGCGATTGGCCCCTACGTACAGGGGATCGATTTAGGCAAAATGATCTTCACCTCCGGGCAGATCCCGGTGAATCCACAAAACGGCGAGATCCCGGCGGATGTGGCGGATCAGGCGCGAATGAGCCTGGAAAACGTCAAAGCCATTATCACGGCGGCGGGTCTTGAGGTGGGGAGTATCGTCAAGACGACGGTATTTATTACTGACCTGAATGATTTTGCGACCATCAACCAGGTTTATCAGCAGTTCTTCGACGATCATCATGCTACTTATCCGACGCGCAGCTGCGTGCAGGTAGCGAGATTACCGAAGGATGTGAAGCTGGAAATTGAAGCGATCGCCGTTCGGGGAGATAGCCTGTAATTCGCTTGTAGCCACACCGGGCTGCTATCCGGCAGCCCGTCTCTGAAGTCGTATCGAGGTCACGGATATGATTAGCACATTCGATATGTTCAAAATCGGCGTTGGGCCATCCAGCTCGCACACGGTTGGGCCGATGAATGCCGGGAAATCCTTTATTGATGAACTCCAGAAGAGTGGGGCGCTGTCGCAAATAACCGGTCTGACGGTCGATCTCTATGGTTCGCTGTCGCTCACCGGGAAAGGGCATGCGACCGACGTCGCGGTGATTATGGGGCTGGCGGGCAATCGCCCGGATAGCGTCGATATTGACGCCATTCCGGCATTTATTCGCGCCGTACAGCGCAGCGGGCGTCTACCGGTGGCGCAGGGCGCTGCCGTGGTACCGTTCTCTGTAAACGATGACGTGGTCTTTCATGATGAAACCCTGCCGCGCCACGAGAACGGCATGCGCTTTACCGCGCGTTACGGCGACCAGATTTTACTGTGTAAAACCTACTACTCGGTGGGCGGCGGTTTTATTGTCGAAGAAGAAAAGTTTGGCCAGGCGCATGACATCGAACAGCCCGTACCGTTTCCGTTCCGCTCTGCCAGTGAACTGGTAAAACAGTGTACGGAAAACGGATTGTCCATCTCTGGCCTGATGATGCAGAACGAGCTGGCGCTCAGGAGCAGAGAAGAGATCGACACCGGTTTTGCGCGGATCTGGCACGTCATGCGCACCGGGATCGAACGCGGCATGAATACGGAAGGCGTGCTGCCAGGGCCGATGAACGTGCCGCGCCGCGCGGTGGCATTGCGGCGGATCCTCGTCTCCAGCGACAGCACCTCCAGCGATCCGATGAATGTGATCGACTGGATCAACATGTTCGCGCTGGCGGTCAGTGAAGAGAATGCGGCGGGCGGGCGCGTCGTCACCGCGCCCACCAACGGTGCCTGCGGCATCGTTCCGGCGGTGCTGGCCTATTACGACAAATTCCGTCGTACGGTGAACGGTAACTCCGTGGCGCGTTTCTTACTGACCGCCGGGGCGATTGGCGGCCTGTATAAGCAGAACGCTTCAATTTCCGGTGCGGAAGTGGGCTGTCAGGGCGAAGTGGGCGTCGCAGCCTCGATGGCGGCAGCGGGGCTGACGGAGTTGCTTGGCGGCAGCCCGCAGCAGGTGTGCATGGCGGCGGAAATCGCCATGGAGCATAACCTGGGCCTGACCTGCGATCCGGTTGGCGGACAGGTGCAAATTCCTTGTATCGAGCGTAACGCCATCAACGCGGTGAAAGCGGTTAACGCAGCGCGAATGGCGATTCAGCGTACCAGTGAAGCGCGCGTCTCTCTCGATAAAGTGATCGAGACGATGTATGAAACGGGCAAAGATATGAACGATAAGTATCGCGAAACGTCCCGTGGCGGGCTGGCGATAAAAGTGGTGTGCAGTTAATTTTTGAAGGGCTAAAAACAGAAAACCCCGGTTCCCCGGGGTTTCCTTTTATGCCGCTTCCTCTTCCGACTGACGGGTTTGGGCATCTGCGACTATCGCTTCGAGTTCGCCTAACATCTCTTCATAACCGAAACTAACCGGCGCTGAAATGACGGCCTGGGGTTTTACCTGCTTTTTCGCCTGCGGCTTCTTATGGCTTTTCTTACTCATCTGCTCACTCTTTTCATCCTGAAAATTACACAGGTAAATCTATCAGTAAAGCGCGCAGCGGCGTATCGGCAACCAGCGTTATGTTATCTTCGTCACGAATAAATGCGCCATCACCGCAGGTGAGCGCCCCTTTTTCCAGCGCCTGCGTCTCAGCATGCACGGTACCGTGGATCGACTGCAGATACGCGCGCGGACCGTTGAGGTGGAAACTGACTTTCTCACCTTTTTTCAACTCGATATGGTGGATCCACACCTTCTGACGCAATTGCAGGCTGCCGTCTGCGCCGTCTGGCGAAGCCAGAAGTTGTGGTGAAGCATCTGCAATGCCCACTTTTTGAATCAGCGGATTTTCACGTTCCGGGCAGGCGTCAAGCCAGAGCTGCATCCGGGTGAGGGGTTTATCCTTACTGACATTATGTTCGCTGTAGCTGATGCCCGGCTGGGTCGAAATCAGCAGCGCTTCGCCTGCTTTCGCCTGTACATGATGGCCTTCGCTGTTGCGGTATTCCGCTTCCCCTTCGAGGATGATATTGAGGATATCCACTTTCGGGTAAGTTCGCGGCTGGAAGGAGGCCCCTGGTGCCAGCACTTCCTGGTTCAGAACACGCAAAGAGGCGTATCCCAGCAGTTTCGGGTCAAAGTAGTGTCCAAAGGAGAAAGTGTAGCGAGCCTGGAGCCAGCCGAAGTCCGCCTTTCCACACTGTTTGGCTGTTCGGGTAGTAATCATAGTTTTTGACCTCTCTTTACACTAAATCAATGGTAAAGGTATGGACGCTGCATTGTTAGCCAGATATTCTGCCCGGTATATTCAAATTTCCTGAATGATAAAACGATGGCTAAAGAGAGAGCATTAACGCTGGAAGCCCTGCGGGTGATGGATGCAATCGACCGTCGCGGCAGCTTTGCCGCTGCGGCTGATGAGCTGGGACGCGTTCCGTCGGCATTAAGCTACACCATGCAAAAACTGGAAGAAGAACTGGACGTTGTGTTGTTCGACCGCTCAGGTCATCGAACAAAATTCACCAATGTCGGGCGGATGCTTCTGGAACGCGGGCGCGTACTGCTGGAAGCGGCGGATAAGCTGACGACCGATGCCGAAGCACTGGCGCGCGGTTGGGAAACACATCTGACGATTGTCACCGAAGCGCTCATTCCTACACCCACGCTCTATCCGCTGATTGAAAAGCTGGCGGCGAAAGCGAACACACAACTTTCAATTATCACCGAAGTGCTGGCCGGTGCGTGGGAACGCCTGGAGCAGGGGCGAGCGGATATCGTGATTGCGCCGGATATGCATTTCCGTTCGTCGTCGGAAATTAACTCACGCAAACTCTATTCGGTGATGAACGTTTACGTCGCCGCGCCAGATCACCCGATTCATCAGGAGCCGGAACCGCTCTCTGAAGTGACGCGCGTGAAGTACCGCGGCGTGGCGGTGGCGGATACCGCCCGTGAACGCCCGGTGCTGACGGTGCAGTTACTGGATAAACAGCCGCGCCTTACCGTAACCTCAATGGAAGATAAGCGCCAGGCTCTGCTGGCCGGTTTGGGTGTGGCGACCATGCCGTATCCGCTGGTGGAAAAAGATATCGCCGAGGGGCGTTTGCGGGTAGTGAGCCCGGAATACACCAACGAAGTGGAAATTATCATGGCGTGGCGTCGCGACAGCATGGGCGAAGCGAAGTCGTGGTGTCTGCGGGAAATTCAGAAGCTGCTGGCGGTTAAGTAGGGTTTTTGTTCAGCGGTGCGGCGAAGTCGGATGGCGGCTGCGCCTTATCCGACCTACAGGATTTGCGTAGGCCGGATAAGCGAAGCGCCATCCGGCAATAAACGCACTACGAATTCAACTTCGGATCCGCGCCAAAGCGGTTCTCGCCCGGCGTACCCGACTGGCAGTTGAAGATAATAATCACCAGCCAGCCGATAATCGGGATGATCAGCAGCAACAGCCACCAGGCCGAGCGGTCGGTATCGTGCAGGCGGCGGAACTGGACGGCCCACCAGGGCAGGAAAATCAGCACACCATAAATGGTTGTCAGAATTCCTTCACCGCTGGCGCGCTGCCAGCCCAGCATCTTATCGATAATACCCAGCACCAGCGTAAAGATGACGTTGACCAGAATAAACATCCAGTACTCTTTACGGCGAGCGCGGCCCCCAAAACCGATGTAATTTCGTA
The DNA here is from genome assembly GCF_021172065.1 of Pseudocitrobacter corydidari. Classification (NCBI taxonomy): domain Bacteria; kingdom Pseudomonadati; phylum Pseudomonadota; class Gammaproteobacteria; order Enterobacterales; family Enterobacteriaceae; genus Pseudocitrobacter; species Pseudocitrobacter corydidari. The sequence continues at coordinate 4,500,115 of NZ_CP087880.1, forward strand.
GAACTTTGAGATACCAATCCATTTTCTGCCTCAGCTATTCGTTAATCACTTGTTTTCTAAGCGATCGAATTAAGAATAGCTGTGAATGAAACGGTGGTAAATATTGGTGTTACCAATTAATAGGGCATCCCGGAGGATGCCCTGTGTCATTAGCGGGAGCGCTCATCACGCCCGTGTGGCTCGTCGAGATCCTGCCACGGCCCAATGGAAATGATTCCCGTAGGGTTAATGGTTTTATGGCTGCGGAAATAGTGATTGCGGATGTGATCGAAATTCACCGTCTCGGCAATGCCCGGCATCTGATAGATATCGCGCATAAAACCGTGCAGGTTCAGGTAATCGCTGATACGGTGCTTATCGCACTTAAAGTGCGTCACATAGACCGGATCAAAGCGGATCAATGTGGTCCACAGACGAATATCGGCTTCAGTGAGCTGATTACCCGTCAGATAACGATGCTGACCGAGGATCTGCTCAAGGCGTTCCAGCGAGGTAAAGACTTTCTCCACCGCGTCGCTGTAGGCGTCCTGGCTGGTGGCAAAGCCGGCTTTGTAGACGCCGTTATTCACCGTGTCGTAGATCCAACCGTTCAGTTCATCAATCTGTGCGCGCAGCTCAGCAGGATAGTAATCACCCGCTTTCGCGCCCAGGCCGTCGAAAGCCGTATTGAACATGCGAATGATTTCGGCGGATTCGTTGCTGACGATGGTATGGTTTTTCTTATCCCACAGCACCGGTACGGTAACGCGCCCGGTATAGTGCGGATCGGCATGCAGATAGAGTTGATAGAGGAATTCATGCTGATACAGCGTATCGCCGGTCGCCGCCGGGAAGCTGTCATCAAAGGTCCAGCCATTTTCCAGCATCAGCGGGTTGACCACGGAAACGGAGATAAACGGCTCCAGCCCTTTCAGTTTACGCAGAATCAGCGTGCGGTGCGCCCACGGACAGGCGAGCGAGACGTACAGGTGATAGCGATCTTTCTCAGCGGCAAACCCGCCGACGCCCGATGGGCCTGCTTCGCCATCCGCAGTGAGCCAGTTACGGAATGCCGAGACTGAACGTTGAAATTTACCCCCGGTGGATTTGGTGTCATACCAGGTGTCATGCCAGACGCCGTCGATCAGTTGTCCCATTTTTCTCTCCTTCAGATGGCAAAAGCGAGGAGATGTCTCCTCGCTTTGATTCAGTATAGTGCGATTACCACTTTTTATTCAGCACGCGGTCGATGCTGAATGCGCCCGGGCCGGTGATAGCCAGCAGCAGGAAACCGCCCGCAATGGTGAGGTTTTTCATAAACATCAGCGAGTTTACGCCTTCCGCGAAGTTACTGTGGAACAGGAACGCGGTCAGGATGGTGAAGCCCGCAGTAAACAGCGCGGTGGTTCGGGTCAGGAAACCAAACAGCACTGCCAGACCGCCGCCAAACTCAAGCAGGATAACCAGCGGCAGCATAAAGCCAGGGACGCCCATTGCTTCCATATATTGTTGGGTACCCGCATAACCGGTGATTTTGCCCCAACCTGCGGTAATGAACAGGATTGGCATCAGGATGCGCGCTACCAGTACACCAACATCTTCTAATTTTTTCATCTTAAAACTCCAGGATACCCATCGGGCGAACAATGTTATTTATTGTGCAAATACACGTTGATGCCGTGTGCCTGCTGTCGATGGAAAGAAGAATACCTGCGGCCTGGATCAATTGTTAGCAAGGAAAACTGTCGAATTGCTTCAAAAATTCTGAGTAATGAAATGCAAGATGAATATTTTTGTCGAGGCTGCTCGGGGAGTGGTGAATTGCCTGCTGACGGCGGGGTAGCTGTTACCCTTATTCCATGCGCTGGCAAGGCTTTTAGCGCCAGGTTACACTACCCAAAGCCAGTTCGACGCGATGATGAGCTATATCGCGCAGGCCGGCCATTCCGCCAGTCTGTTCGTCTTTTTTCGCCGGCTGGCGCGTAAGGTACCTCAACACAAGGAGACGTTGATGACGATTGCGGAGTGGATGGAAAAAGAGCGGGAAAAAGGGATCGATTTTGGCCGTCGGCTAGGGATGAATAAAGGGCGTCGCGAAGGTATTAAGGATGGGCTCCGTAGAGGGCTTGATAAGGGTTTTGATAGAGGCGAACGCAACGCCAAACGTCAAATCGCCCGGGCATTATTGGCCACCGGTATCGACGTGGCAATCATTGACAAAACCACCGGCCTGACTGTTGCCGAGATAGAAGCGCTCGCCTAAAAACAAGGCCCGGCATTGCATACCGGGCCTGTATCAGATTAACGCAGCGTATTTTTCACCAGCCGCCAGGCGCTCCAGACGCTGAACCCGCGTCGTGCCCAGCGCACCAGCCTGTTCGGCTGACGCAAACCCCAGACCGCGAACACGCCGCTACCCGCCAGCGCCCAGGTACGCAGGCTGAGCAGCATCGCCCATTTGCGGTCGTAGACGTGGGTGAGTTCCAGCCAGTCGCGTCGGCCCGCACTTAAGTCCAGCCGCTGTTGCTGAATCTGGCTCAGCAAATACGCCTTACGCGCCTCACGCTCCTTTCGGTTACTCACGATCGTCCTCCAGCAGCGCCCGGTCGTTAGCCAGTTCGTGACGCGTGTGACGCAGCAGAGTTGAGCGTCGCACTTTACGTAACGTCCAAAGGCCGCCGATTAGCGCCAGCACCAGCAAGGTGACAGTGGTGCCAATCATCACGTTCAGTCGATATTGCGGATCGACCGCCCAGATAATCAGTACCAGCAGGCTCATCAGACCGAAAGCGGCAAACAGCAGGGTTAAGCCAACCAGCAGTAATAGCTGGAAGATGTTGGCTTTCTCTTCTTCCAGCTCCACCACCGCAAGGCGCACCCGCGTCTCAACCATCTGCACCAGTACGGTCACCAGACGTTGGCCGATGCCGAGGATGTTTTTTCCCGGCCCCTGAGTGTGTTGATAGTCCGCCATATTAGCGACGCGTCAGCAGCACGCCCAGTACCAGACCGACTGCCGCCCCGATACCCACGCCGGTCCATGGGTTTTCGCGTACATAACCGTCAGCACGCGCCGCGGCTTCGCGAGTCTGTTTCGCCAGCGCATCGCTGGTTTCGCCCAGACGATGGCGGCTCTCTTTCAGCGCGCTTTCCGCTTTACTGCGCAGCTTACTTATCTCTTCTTTCGACTTATCAGAGGAGCTATTCAGTACTTCTTCCAGGGTGTCAGCCAGTGATTTCAGTTCCGCGCGCAGGTTATCTGCATTGGTATCTTTAGACATGATGCTCTCCTGTTTGAATGTCCATGTGCTTAGTACTGGCGAGACTCCAGTTCTTTAAGCTCGTGCTGAGATTCCGCGAGTTTGTGCTCACGTTTAGAAATTTTATCCGCATCGCCTTTTTGCTTTGCTTCATGCAGGTCACGCTGACGTTCGGCGATCTCTTCTTTCTGCTCGGCAATTTTTTTCTGATGGTCAGCGCGTAACTTACTGTCGGAACAGTTTGCTTTAACCTCGCTCAACGCTTTTTTCAGGCCATTAATGCGGTTTTGATTGTTATGCTTTTCGGCATAGCTGATCTCACGCTGGATGTCCTGTTCTTTCTCCTGGCACAGCGTCGTTGCGCTTGCCCCGGCAGTGAGGGAAAGAAGTGCGATGGTCAGTGCGATGCGGTATTTCATGTAAGAAACCTTCCATTGTGTTAAGTACATCAGGAATGTACGGGTTCCAGTAACGGGGGTAATAGATTACGCCCACTTACTTAAGCATAGTTAGAAAATTGGGAAATCACCAAAGCCAGTGATTAGATACAGAATTATCCAAAGCGATGCGGCGTGTCGCGCAACAGCGAAAGCCAGGTGGTGGCATCGCGATCGTCATCCTGCTGGGCGATGATGTACTCGTGCGGCAGCGTGCTGTCGAGCACCTTTTTGGCCGCGGCGCTTTGCGCGCTGGACTCAAATTTAATGAGTAGCGCATCTTTTTGCGGCGTAATGCTTTTGAACTGAATGCCGTTAGCATCCAGGTGATGCCAGATGGAGAAGCCATCCGGCATGCTGGCGCCCTGATTGAGCGGGCGAATTGCCAGCGTGGACTCTTTCTGCTGTAACGCCGCGCACAGCCAGAGAATGGCGCAAAACAGCAGTAATGCGCCAAGGCTCAGGGTAAATCGACGTAGCGTGACCTGTTTCAGCCCCATTATGAGCTCCGGTTGCCGTATTTTTTCTTCCACAGAACAACCAGCGACCCCACCAGGCCAATCACCAACAGGGCGACCGGCAACAGCATCAGACAGGACATCAGCGCATCTTCATACTTCAGGAATACCGGCGTTTTGCCGAGCAGGTACCCCAGCGAGGTGAGGATAAGCACCCACAGCAGGCCGCTCATCCAGTTAAAGAACTGGAAGCGCGCATTGCTCAGGCCGGATATCCCGGCGATGGTTGGCAGCAGGGTACGCACGAAGGCGATGAAGCGGCCAATCAGCAATGCGGAGAGCCCGTGTTTATGGAACAGGTGATGCGCGCGCTGGTGATAGTGGGCCGGAAGATGTGAAAGCCAGTTCTGCACAATGCGCGTATTCCCCAGCCATCGCCCCTGAATATAGCTGAGCCAGCAGCCAAGGCTTGCGGCGGTGGTCAGCAGAAGAATGGTTTGCGGGAAGCCCAGCGCGCCTTTGGCAATCAGTACGCCAATCAGCACCAGCAGGCTATCGCCCGGCAGGAAGGCAGCAGGTAACAGCCCGTTCTCAAGGAAAAGGATCATAAACAAGACGAAGTAGAGCATGCCAATCATGGACGGATTCGACAGGGTTTCGAAATCCTGGCTCCATAACGCATTTAATAACTGGGATAATAGTTCCATTCACGATTCCTGGTACAACGATTAACGTAACGCCTGAACGAACTGCGACATTGTTTATATTTTAATCGGTCGCGGTAAACACATCCGTGTTAATGGCGAAGTAAGCAATAGCTAACTCACAGAACGACAAAATGCATCTAATTGTAACAAACACCTGAGTTTTGCGTCACAGATTTTGCAGTTTGTTGAGGTTTGATTTTGCGGGTTGCGTGGGTGAGAGGCGAGGGTATTTACAAAGGCTGACACTATATATGTTTTGCTTACCCACAATAAACGTCAGGCCAGTCTGAAGACTGGCCTGAGAAGGGATTCGGGGAATTATTTGATGCCGTTGGCGGCGGTGTCGAGATGCACGACCGGGTTCTCAGCGAACAGGTAGCGGTCGGCATTAAATTCGAAGTCATCGCTGGTTTCGTTGAACAGCATCAGCTTGGTGTTTTCCAGATGCTGCCACATCGCCAGTTTGGCGGCGTGCGGGTCTTTGCGAATCAGCGCTTTCAGAATTTGGTCGTGGTCATCACACCAGTTATCGACCGTACGCGCATCAATATGCTCATGCAGTTTTTTCCAGTACGGGTTATGGCTGCGCTGGGTCCACATTTTCTCGACGATGGCGGCAAGGGCGGTATTCTGCGTGGCCAGCGCGACCTGAATGTGGAATTGCAAATCCCACTCGGAGTCGCGGAAACACTTCTCGTTGCGCGCTTTGTCCTGGATCTCCATTAGCTTCATGATGTCCTGCTTGGTCACCTGCGTAGCGGCAAACTCAGCAATATTACTTTCAATGAGCTGGCGAGCCTGGAGCAGCTCAAACGGGCCGTAATTGGCGAATTCCATGGATTCGTCAGGCACCTGCTGATGGCGTGGCGTATTGGAGATAACATGAATGCCGGAACCTTTACGCACTTCAACGTAGCCTTCGACTTCCAGCATGATTATGGCTTCACGAACCACCGTACGGCTCACGCATTTTTCGTCAGCAATAAAGCGCTCGGCAGGCAGCTTGTCGCCCACGAGATAAACGCCTTGCTCAATGCGCTCTTTCAGCTCAGCGGCAAGTTGCTGATATAAACGACGTGCGTCAGTGATTTCCATATTCTCTCCAGGCAGGGTACGGCAGATTAGATTTGTTATACCACTTTTACGAGGATCTAACCATAACGCCGCATGAAAAAAGCCGCCAGAGGAGGCGGCTTTTGATACATGTTTAACACGCTCAAACTAGCTTTGCGTCGCCGGTTGATGCGTTTCTTGCTCAACCTCATCAGCCGGTTTATTTTTCAATACCGTCCAGATAACCAGCGCACCCAGCAGGTCAAATACCGCCAGTACCGCGAACAGCGGGCTGAAGCCGATGGTATCAGCCAGCGCACCGACAACCAGTGCGAACAGGGTACTTGCCAGCCAGGCGGACATCCCGGTCAGGCCGTTAGCCGTGGCCACTTCGTTGCGACCGAATACGTCAGAAGAGAGCGTAATCAGCGCGCCAGACAGCGCCTGGTGAGCAAAGCCACCGATACACAGCAGGCCGATTGCAACATACGGGCTGGTGAACAGACCAATCATACCCGGGCCAATCATCAGCAGGGCGCCCATGGTGACAACCATTTTACGGGAAACGATCAGGTTCACGCCAAACCAACGCTGGAACAGCGGCGGCAGGTAACCCCCCACGATACAACCCAGGTCAGCAAACAGCATTGGCATCCAGGCGAACATGGCGATTTCTTTCAGGTTAAAGCCATAGACTTTAAACATGAACAGTGGGATCCAGGCGTTGAAAGTACCCCAGGCCGGTTCTGCCAGGAAGCGCGGCAGGGCAATACCCCAGAACTGGCGGTTACGCAGGATCTGACCAACAGACATTTTCTTCGCGGTGCTAACCTGGTGCTGTGCTTCCTGGCCGTTAATGATGTAGTCGCGTTCTTCGTCAGTCAGTTTTTTCTGGTCACGCGGGTGTTTGTAGAAGATAAGCCAGGCCATTGCCCAGGCGAAGCTCAGCACACCGGAGATAATAAATGCCATCTGCCAGCTGTGCATAACGATGGCCCATACCACCAACGGAGGCGCAATCATCGCACCGATTGAAGAACCGACGTTGAAGTAACCGACCGCGATAGAACGCTCTTTTGCCGGGAACCATTCGGAGCTCGCTTTCAGACCAGCCGGGATCATCGCAGCTTCTGCCGCACCGACCGCACCACGTGCCAGCGCCAGGCCACCCCAGCTGCCTGCTAATGCGGTTGCGCCGCAGAAGACAGCCCACGCAACGGCGAAGAAGGCGTAACCAATTTTGGTGCCGAGAATATCCAGCACATAACCGGCAACAGGCTGCATCACCGTGTAGGCCGCGGAGTAAGCGGCAATGATATAGGAGTATTGCTGTGTAGAAATGTGCAGCTCTTCCATCAGGGTAGGAGCAGCAGCTGCAACGGTATTACGCGTCAGGTAGCCCAGCACGGTGCCCAGCGTCACCAGTGCGATCATGTACCAACGTAATCCTTTAATTTTACGCATGTAAACCTCATCGTGTCGTTATTCCGCATCTTCATACGGTCTTCATCCAGTACTACGGGAGGATGTCTCAATCGAGGGGCTTACCGGGAGAACCCGGTACGACCCGAACCTTGCCTTCGTACTTGTGCTTAATTCGGTATCCGTACCGTTAAGTCAGTTGTATCTTTCACCAACAATGCATTCCGTCGGCTTATGTTTGACGGGGTGCACAATAACTTGTCATACAACTTTAAAAGGTGAATGCTGTCACAAAAGAGGTATTTTACGTGTGGGTATAGGTGGTAGGGCTTGAAGCCAGTCGTGGCGCGGCCTGCGTCGCTTTTTTTAGTTTTTTAATGTCATTTTTTGTCAATTTTTATTGATCTAACTCACGAAAAAATCTTCGGCTTGGCGAAATTGGTGTGATAACTTTGTCAGCATTACAGATAAACATCTGACCACTCGTGAGAGGAAGACGATAATGACCCCGTTTATGACTGAAGATTTTCTGTTAGATACCGAATTTGCCCGCCGTCTGTACCACGACTACGCAAAAGATCAGCCGATTTTTGACTATCATTGCCACCTGCCGCCGCAGCAGATTGCAGAAAACTATCGTTTTAACAACCTGTATGACATCTGGTTGAAAGGTGATCACTACAAATGGCGCGCTATGCGTACCAACGGTGTCGCAGAGCGCCTGTGCACCGGCGATGCGTCTGACCGCGAAAAATTTGATGCGTGGGCGGCGACCGTGCCACACACCATTGGCAACCCGTTATACCACTGGACGCACCTCGAACTGCGCCGTCCGTTTGGCATCACCGGCAAGCTGCTTTCCCCGTCTACCGCTGACGAAATCTGGAACGAATGCAACGAACTGCTGGCGCAGGACAAATTCTCCGCGCGTGGCATCATGCAGCAGATGAACGTGAAAATGGTCGGCACCACCGATGACCCGATCGACTCGCTGGAACACCACGCGACCGTAGCCAAAGACAGCACCTTCTCCATCAAAGTGCTGCCGAGCTGGCGCCCGGATAAAGCGTTCAACATTGAGCAGGCCACCTTTAACGACTACATGGCGAAACTGGGTGAAGTGTCTGACACCGATATCCGTCGTTTCACCGACCTGCAAACCGCGCTGACCAAACGTCTGGACCACTTCGCCGCCCACGGCTGTAAAGTGTCTGACCACGCGCTGGACGTGGTGATGTTTGCCGAAGCGAGCGAAGCCGAGCTGGATAGCATCCTGGCGCGTCGTCTGGCGGGTGAAAGCCTGAGCGAGCACGAAGTGGCACAGTTCAAAACCGCGGTACTGGTCTTCCTTGGCGCAGAATACGCCCGTCGCGAATGGGTACAGCAGTACCACATTGGCGCGCTGCGTAATAACAACCTGCGTCAGTTCAAACTGCTGGGCGCGGACGTTGGTTTCGACTCCATCAACGACCGTCCGATGGCGGAAGAGCTTTCCAAACTGCTGAGCAAACAGAACGAACAGAATCTGCTGCCGAAAACCATCCTGTACTGTCTGAACCCGCGCGACAACGAAGTGCTGGGCACCATGATCGGTAACTTCCAGGGCGAAGGGATGCCGGGCAAAATGCAGTTCGGTTCCGGCTGGTGGTTCAACGACCAGAAAGATGGCATGGAACGTCAGATGACTCAGCTCGCACAGCTGGGCCTGCTGAGCCGTTTCGTCGGCATGCTGACCGACAGCCGCAGCTTCCTGTCTTATACCCGTCATGAATACTTCCGTCGCATCCTGTGCCAGATGATTGGCCGCTGGGTTGCTGCGGGCGAAGCGCCGGCGGATATCAACCTGCTGGGCGAGATGGTGAAAAACATTTGCTTTAACAATGCGCGTGACTACTTCGCCATTGAACTGAACTAAGGTCTGGGGTTGATATGCAATACATCAAGATCCATGCGCTGGATAACGTTGCGGTAGCATTAGCGGATTTGGCTGAAGGCACGGAAGTCACGGTCGACAACCAGACGGTAACGCTCCGTCAGGCGGTAGCGCGTGGGCATAAATTCACATTGTGCCCTATCGCCAAAGGTGAAAACGTCATTAAGTATGGTTTACCGATTGGCCATGCGCTGGTGGATATTGCTGCGGGTGAACATATTCACTCGCACAATACGCGTACCAATCTGAGCGATCTGGATACGTATAGCTATCAACCCGAATTCCAGCCTGAAGCGGCGCAACCGGCAGATCGCGATATCAACATTTATCGTCGCGCTAACGGTGACGTTGGGGTGCGTAACGAAATCTGGATCCTGCCGACCGTGGGCTGTGTTAACGGCATCGCGCGTCAGATCCAGACTCGTTTCCTGAAAGAGACCAATGACGCCGAAGGTACCGACGGCGTGCATCTCTTTAGCCACACTTACGGCTGCTCTCAGCTGGGCGACGACCATATTAATACCCGTACCATGCTGCAAAACATGGTGCGTCACCCTAACGCGGGTGCGGTGCTGGTGATTGGTCTTGGCTGTGAAAACAACCAGGTTGATGCCTTCCGCGAAACGCTGGGTGATTTTGATGCCGACCGCGTTCACTTTATGATTTGCCAACACCAGGACGATGAAGTAGAAGCGGGGATTGAGCATCTCCATCAGCTGTACAACGTGATGCGTAACGACAAACGCGTACCGGGCAAGCTGAGCGAGCTGAAGTTCGGCCTCGAGTGCGGCGGTTCCGACGGACTCTCCGGGATCACCGCCAACCCAATGCTGGGTCGCTTCTCCGACTACGTGATTGCCAACGGCGGCACCACCGTGCTGACCGAAGTGCCGGAAATGTTTGGCGCGGAACAGCTCCTGATGAGCCACTGCCGTGACGAAGCCACGTTTGAGAAACTGGTCACCATGGTCAATGACTTCAAGCAGTACTTCATTGCCCATGATCAGCCTATCTACGAGAATCCATCACCGGGTAACAAAGCCGGTGGCATCACCACGCTGGAAGATAAATCGCTGGGTTGTACGCAAAAAGCGGGCTCCAGTAAGGTGGTGGACGTACTGCGCTACGGCGAACGTTTGAAAACGCCGGGTCTGAACCTGTTGAGCGCGCCGGGTAACGATGCGGTTGCCACCAGCGCGCTGGCGGGCGCGGGCTGTCACATGGTGCTGTTCAGCACCGGTCGCGGCACGCCGTACGGCGGTTTTGTGCCAACGGTGAAAATCGCCACCAACAGTGAACTGGCAGCGAAGAAAAAACACTGGATCGACTTCGACGCGGGCCAGCTGATTCACGGCAAAGCAATGCCGCAGTTGCTGAACGAGTTTGTGGATGCGATTGTCGATTTTGCCAACGGCAAAGAGACCTGCAACGAACGCAATGATTTCCGCGAACTGGCGATCTTTAAGAGCGGCGTCACATTGTAATAAAAATGTGATCTGATACGATAAAACGGCGTTTCACTTCCTGAAACGCCGTTTTTTTTATGGTGTTCAATAAGGACTTCTCCATGACTGCGTATTGGCTTGCCCAGGGCGTAGGTGTACTCGCGTTTTTAATCGGTATCACCACCTTCATCAATCGCGATGAACGGCGCTTTAAGTTTCAGCTCTCCCTCTACAGTGCGACGATTGGCGTGCATTTCTTCCTGATGGGCGCCATTCCGGCGGGAATGAGCGCGGAACTCAACGTCATCCGTACCATTATCTCGGTTTATACCCGCCGCATCTGGGTGATGTTTGTGTTTATCGCCCTGACGCTGATTCTGGGGCTAAGCAAGCTGCATCACGCGATGGAACTGCTGCCGATTGCCGGAACGGTTGCCAGTACGTGGGCACTGTTTCGCTGCAAAGGGCTGTCGGTGCGCTGCGTAATGTGGTGCTCTACAGCCTGCTGGGTTATCCATAACTTCTGGCTCGGCTCGATTGGCGGCACGATGATTGAAGGGAGTTTTTTGATAATGAACGGCCTGAATATTATCCGCTTCTGGCGCATGCAGCGGCGCGGTATTGACCCATTTAACGTCGAGAAAAAAGTACAGAAAGAGAGCCCCTCCGCCTGATGGCGAAGGAGCGAATCATTAACTGCGCAGCGCGTCCTTCGCCAGGCGCGCATCTTCCGCCTGGCAAACGGCAGCGGTGAACATCACGTCGGTAGAGGAGTTGATCGCGGTTTCGCAGGAGTCCTGCAATACGCCGATGATAAAGCCGACAGCCACCACCTGCATGGCGATTTCGTTCGGAATGCCAAACATATTACAGGCCAGCGGGATCAGCAGCAGCGAACCACCCGCCACACCGGATGCGCCACAGGCGCACAGCGAAGCCACCACACTCAGCAGCAGCGCCGTCGGCAGGTCAACCGGAATGCCCAGCGTATGCACCGCCGCCAGCGTCAGCACGGTAATGGTAATTGCCGCGCCAGCCATGTTTACGGTCGCGCCCAGCGGAATGGAGACCGAGTAAGTATCGCGATCCAGATTCAGCTTCTCGCACAGCGACATATTCACCGGAATGTTCGCCGCAGAGCTGCGGGTGAAGAAGGCGGTCACGCCGCTTTCACGCAGGCAGGTAAAGACCAGCGGGTACGGGTTGCGGCGGATTTGCAGCCATACCAGCAGCGGGTTGATCACCAGCGCCACCACGGCCATACAGCCAACCAGCACCAGCAGAATTTGCGCGTAGCCCCACAGCGCGGAAAAACCGGTGGTGGCGAGGGTAGAAGAGACCAGGCCGAAAATACCCACAGGTGCAAAGCGAATCACCACCTTCACGATGAAGGTGACCGCGTTGGACATGTCGTTGACCAGGTTTTTGGTGGTGTCGTTGCTGTGACGCAGGGCGAAGCCCAGACCGACAGCCCACACCAGAATACCGATGTAGTTTGCGTTAATCAGCGCATGAATCGGGTTGGCGACGATGCTCATCAGCAGCCCGTGCAATACCTGAACGATGCCTGTAGGCGGGGTAATGTCTGTCGCGCCGGTGGTGAGTTGCAGCGTGGAGGGGAACATAAAGCTCACCACCACGGCTGTTAATGCCGCAGAGAAGGTCCCCAGTAAATACATCCACAGGATAGGGCGGATATTGGTTTTCTGCCCGTGCTGATGGTTGGCAATTGAGGCCATCACCAGCGTCAGTACCAGTACCGGCGCGACTGCTTTCAGCGCGCCAACAAACAGCGTTCCCAGCAGCCCCGTGGCTTCCGCCGCCGGTTTTGAAATTAACGCCAGCGCGATGCCCAGCACCAGACCAATCAATATTTGTTTTACCAGACTTCCCTGCACCAGGCGGCGAAAGAAGCTGGAAGACGGAGATGTCGTCATGAATGTATTCCTTCCAGTGATGTAATGTGCCATCCCGGTTACGAATTATTTGTCTCGTTTATGTCAGGATGTAAAAAAATGTTTGCCTGGTTGAGTATAAGGAAAGTTGGTCGCTGGGGAAGCGTAAAATGCTGGAATTTACGCGGTGCATCATATTTTTTAACTTTAGTTTTACATTGATGACGGGCAGCGTACTGCCGCCCGGTGGAAAAGCTTAAGCTTGCTGATTCTTCTTGTCGTGCTGGTGGTTCACCCAGGCGTTGATCACTAACGTCAGCACCAGGATGCCGCCCACCACGCCCAGCGAAATCGCGATAGGGATATGGTAGAAATCGACAATCAGCATTTTGATACCGATAAACACCAGGATCACCGCCAGACCGTATTTGAGCATCGAGAAACGCTCCGCCACGCCCGCCAGCAGGAAGTACATCGCGCGCAGGCCGAGAATGGCGAACAGGTTAGAGGTCAGTACGATAAACGGATCGGTGGTGACCGCGAAGATCGCCGGAATGCTGTCGACGGCAAAAATAATGTCGCTGAACTCGACCAGAATCAGCACCAGCAGCAGCGGCGTCGCGTAGATAACGCCTTTCTGGCGTACAAAGAAGTGCTCGCCCTCTATCTTATCAGTCATGCGCAGATGCCCGCGCAGCCAGCGTACCAGCGGTTTATCGCCAATCCCGCTCTCATCCTCTTTCGCCAGCGCCATCTTGATACCGGTAAACAGCAGGAACGCGCCGAACACGTACAGCAGCCATTCAAACTGGGTGATGAGCCAGCTTCCGGCGAAGATCATGATTGTACGTAGCACGATCGCGCCCAATACGCCATAAACCAGCACGCGGCGTTGCAGCGCCGCCGGTACCGAGAAGTAGCTGAATAGCATCAACCAGACGAAGACGTTATCGACGGCCAGCGATTTCTCAATCAGATAACCGGTAAGGAAGGCGAGCGCCTGCGGATCGGCCACCGCGCGACCCTGTGTCTCCGCCAGATACCACCAGAAGGCAGCGTTGAACAACAACGAGAGCGTGACCCAGACGATAGACCAGGCCGCAGCCTGTTTCATGGTCATGGCGTTAGCGCCGCGTCGGCCCTGCAACATCAGGTCGATGGCTAACATGATCACGACGACGACAGCGAATCCGCCCCACAGCAACGGTGTGCCGACACTATTCATAGATATTTTCCTTACGCATAAAAAAACGGCTAACGTCGAAAGACGTCAGCCGCTGCTTTTTCTATGCATAGACCTCGCCTTCCGGCAAGGTCTCACTTACAACAAAAAGTATGCACTTCAAACGGTTGCCCGAAGATGTATACGTTTTATTGCCCGGCGACCGGATACGGTTTTTCACGTATCGTAATGACGATCCACCGGCAAGGAAGTTACTCCCCTTTGCGGGTTACAAAATATTACAGGCCATCGATGACGTCAATGACCTGTAACATCCGTTTTACATAGCTTTACGCAGGCACCTGCTCGCTAATGTCATCCGCAGGGAAAGTGACGCCAGTCTGGCGGCGAATCTCCGTTTGCAGTTTCGCCGTCGTACGGCTGACGGCAAGCCCCGGATGATTCACTTCATTGGTTTCGACCAGACGGGCAAAGACCTCTGCTTCATACAGCATAGTATTAATATGCTGAGGCTGAGTGAGATCCTGCGCTTTGCCACCGCGCGGCACGAAGGTGACTTTCTGGCACTCGGAGATCTTCTCGATGACCAGTGAACCCTCTTCGCCCTGGATTTCGCTCGGCAACACGGAATCACTGACTTTTGAGTGCTGCAAGGTAACGCTGAAATCGCCATAGTCGAGCACCACCAGACCGTGCGCATCCACGCCGCTTTCCAGCAGGCTCGCCGTCGCATGTACGCCGTGCGGCTCGCCCCACAGCGCAACCGCTGAGGCCAGGCAATAAAAACCGATATCCATAATCGAACCGTTAGAGAACGCCGGATTAAAGGTATTTGGGTTTTCACCGTCGAGATAGCGCTGATAGCGTGACGAGTACTGGCAGTAGTTGATAAGCGCTTTACGCACCTTACCCACCTTGCTTAACGACTGCTGCAACAGCAGGAAATTAGGCAGGCTGGCGGTTTTAAACGCCTCGAACAGAACGACCTGGTTTTCGCGCGCGGTTTCAATCGCCGCTTCCACTTCACGCAGGTTTGACGCCAGCGGTTTCTCGCAAATTACGTGCTTTTTATGGCGCAAGAACAGTTGCGTTTGCGGGAAATGCAGCGAGTTAGGGCTGGCGATATACACCGCATCAATGGCATCGCTTTGCGCCATCGCTTCAAGCGACGTAAAAAGGTGCTCGACGGGATAATCGTTGGCGAACGTTTGGGCCTGCTCAAGGCTGCGGGAGTAAATAGCGGTGAGCTTATATTTGCCGGTCTCGTGGGCGGCATCGACAAACTGTTTGGTTATCCAGTTTGTACCAATGACTGCGAAACGTATCATAGACGCTGACGTGCTCCATAAAAGGGGATCTTCCCTCAATGTAGCACGCTGGCGTGACAAAATGAGTGCGCAGTAACGCACTTATTTCGTGGCGGGGCAACCATGCTCGCTGTTCGGGCCAATCATGACCGTAGGGCCGAGATATTTGGGCTGACGGTGGAGGATTGTTGCATCAATCACCGCGCTGACGCGGGCGAGTTTTTCGCGCAGACGCACCAGCTTACCGCGGCCTTGATCCAAATCCTCAGCGTTATAGCCGATGGCATCAATGCCATATTGCTTCGCCAGCCAGATGGCGCGTTGATTATGGAATTCCTGCGAGATAATCGTGATGTTATTTTCACCAAAGACTTTATTGGCGCGCACGACGGAGTCGAGGGTGGAGAAGCCAGCGTAGTCACAGAAGATAGCGCTGGCGGGCACGCCTTTGGCGATCAACGCCTGCTGCATGCCGGAAGACTCATCGTAATTTTTACGGCCATTATCGCCGCTCACCAGCAGCCATTTTACTTTCCCTGAATGATACAGTTCCGCTGCGGCGTTAATTCGCCGGGTGAAGTAGTTATTGCCCGGTCTGGCGCCTAACAGCAATCCCACATTACGCACGGGGATGGCGTTAACATCATTCCACGTCAGTTGCTCGCTCGTCTTGACTATCTCCCTGTTGGCGAAAAAAATCATAGCAATAGCCGCAAAGAGCAGAAAACAGACGAACCTGAACATGCGTCGAGAGCAAAAAAGGTGACGGAGAAAACGGGCTAACACGCGCAGCATTGATCGTTATCCTTAACGAAAGCGGGGGGAAGTCGATTGTAGACGTTAGTGGGTAAATTCATAACGATCGGCGATCGAATTCAGATTTTGTCTTGCCCCAGCGACATCTGTGTCAGCCACAGCCGGGTATCAAACTCCAGCTGGTGGTACTGCGGTTCCATGTGGCAGCAAAGCTGATAAAACGCTTTGTCGTGCTCTTTCTCTTTCAGGTGCGCTAATTCATGTACCACAATCATGCGCAAAAACGGCTCCGGCGCGCTGCGAAAAACGGTGGCGACGCGAATTTCCGCTTTGGCTTTCAGCTTTCCGCCCTGAACGTGCGAAACGGCGGTATGCAGGCCCAGCGCGTTTTTCAGTACGTGGATTTTGTTGTCATACATCACCTTATTAATCGGCGGCGCGTTGCGCAAAAACTGGCTTTTCAGATCCTGCGTGTACTGCCACAGCGCTTTATCGGTGGCGAAATCGTGCGTGCCGGGGTAGCGCTTTGCCAGCACGGCACCCAAACGCTGTTCCGCGATAAGCGTGCGCACTTGTGCCAGCAGGTGTTCCGGGTAGCCCTGGAGATAAGTTAGTTGCGTCATCACAGCCCCAAATCGGATTAAAAAGTGTATACTCACGCACCCTTTTCAGGGATAACGCCAAATTTTACCATTCTGGAGGGCCGATGAGCCACATAGACAACGGTTTCCGTTCACTGAACCTGAAACGTTTCCCGGAGACGGACGACGTCAACCCGCTACAGGCGTGGGAAGCGGCGGATGAGTATCTGCTGCAGCAGTTGGACGACACCGAAATCAACGGCCCGGTCCTGATCTTCAATGACAGCTTCGGCGCACTGAGCTGCGCGCTGGCGGAGCACAAGCCGTACAGCATTGGTGACTCTTACGTCAGCGAGCTGGGTACGCGCGAAAACCTGCGCCATAACGACATTGACGAATCCAGCGTCAGATTCCTCGACAGCACCGCGGAATATCCCTCTGCGCCTGCGGTCGTGCTGATTAAAATCCCGAAAACCCTGGCATTGCTGGAGCAGCAACTGCGCGCACTGCGCGAGGTGGTTACTCCGCAAACCCGCATCATTGGCGGGGCGAAAGCGCGTGACATCCACAATTCAACGCTGGCGCTGTTCGAGAAAATCCTCGGTACCACTACGACTACGCTTGCGTGGAAAAAAGCGCGTCTGATTAATTGCACGTTCACGAAGCCGGAGCTGGAAGACGAATCGCAGATCCAGAGCTGGCCGCTGGAAGGCACCTCGTGGACCATTCATAACCACGCGAACGTCTTCTCTCGCACCGGTCTGGATATCGGCGCACGCTTCTTTATCGAGCATCTGCCGGAAAACCTGGAAGGGGAGATTGTTGACCTCGGCTGCGGTAACGGGGTGATTGGCCTGACGTTGCTTGCGAAAAACCCGGACGCAACGGTGGTGTTTGTCGATGAATCACCGATGGCGGTGGCATCGAGCCGTCTCAACGTGGAAAGCAACCTGCCGGACGCCATCGACCGTTGTGAATTTATGATCAACAACGCGCTCTCTGGCGTCGAACCTTTCCGCTTCAACGCGGTACTGTGCAACCCGCCGTTCCATCAGCAGCATGCGCTGACGGATAACGTAGCGTGGGAGATGTTCCACCACGCGCGTCGTTGCCTGAAAATTAACGGCGAGCTGTACATTGTGGCTAACCGTCACCTCGACTACTTCCATAAGCTGAAGAAGATTTTCGGCAACTGCACCACAATCGCCACCAACAGCAAGTTTGTGGTGCTGAAAGCGGTGAAGCTGGGGCGTCGCCGTTAAATTTTGTGCACAGTGCCGGATGGCGGCGTAAACGCCTTATCCGGCCTACAAGCGATCGTGCAAATAGATATAATTCGGTCAAATACCGCACGGTTCCGTAGGCTGGATAAGGCGTAGCCGCCATCCGGCAAAAAAACCGCATCTAAATCTCCAGTGCCAGCTTAGTCCCTTGCGCAATCGCCCGCCGCGCATCCAGCTCCATTGCTACATCGCAGCCGCCAATCAAATGCACGGTTTTCCCGCTTTCCGCCAGCGGCTGTGCCAGCGCGCGCTGTGGATCCTGCCCGGCGCAGATCACTATATGATCGACCTTTAGAACCTGCGCTTCATCGCCGATCGTGATATGTAACCCTTCGTCATCGATCTTCTGATAGCTCACCGCCGGGATCATCTTCACGCCGCGCGACAGCAGCGTTGCCCGGTGGATCCAGCCGGTAGTTTTGCCCAGCCCATCACCGGGTTTACTGGCTTTACGCTGAAGCATCACTATTTTGCGTGGGCTCTTCGGCAGCATTGCGCCTTCCGGGCGCAGGCCGCCCGGCTGTTGTAGCGTGGTGTCGATGCCCCATTCCTGGCAAAATTCGGCAATATTCTGGCTGGTAGAAACGCCTGGCTGACTTAAATACATTGCGGTATCAAAGCCAATGCCGCCGCAACCGATAATCGCCACCGAATTCCCCACCGCAACTTTATCGCGCAGCACCTGGAGATAGGTCAGCACTTTGGGATGGTCGATCCCGTCAATCGCGGGCATGCGCGGGACGATCCCGCTGGCGAGGATCGTTTCGTCAAATGCCTGAAGCTGACTCGCCGTGACGAGGTGATTCAGTTTGAGCGTCACGCCCGTGACGTCGATCATCCGGCGGTAGTAGCGCAGCGTTTCGTAAAATTCTTCTTTGCCGGGGATCTGTTTGGCAATATTAAACTGTCCGCCAATTTCGCTATGCGCATCAAACAGCGTGACCTGATGCCCGCGCGCGGCGGCGTTAATGGCAAACGCCAGCCCGGCCGGGCCTGCGCCGACGACGGCGAGATTTTTCTTTTTCAGCGCCGGGATAATCGGCATTTTGGTTTCGTGACAGGCGCGGGGGTTCACCAGGCAGGAGGTGACTTTGCCCATGAAGATCTGATCGAGACACGCCTGATTGCAGCCGATACAGGTGTTGATCTCATCGGCACGGCCCGCCTGTGCTTTTGACAGCAACTCGGCGTCGGCGAGGAACGGGCGCGCCATCGACACCATATCTGCGTCGCCGCGTGAAAGAATGTCGTCGGCGACCTGCGGATCGTTGATGCGGTTGGTGGTCACCAGCGGGATCGTGACATGCCCTTTGAGCTTGCGCGTGACCCAACTGAATGCCCCGCGTGGTACCGGCGTGGCGATGGTGGGGATCCGCGCTTCGTGCCAGCCAATGCCGGTATTAATAATAGTCGCCCCCGCAGCTTCAATGGCCTGTGCCAGCTGTACGGTCTCATCAAATGCGCCACCGCCTTCCACCAGGTCCAGCATCGACAGACGGAAAATAATAATGAAATCTTTGCCCACGCGTTCACGAACTGCGCGCACCACTTCCACAGCAAAACGCATCCGGCGCGGATAGTCGCCGCCCCATTCGTCATCGCGATGATTGGTGCGCGCCGCCAGAAATTCGTTTATCAGATAGCCTTCCGAACCCATCACTTCCACGCCGTCATACCCGGCTTCCCGCGCCAGCTGGGCGCAACGGGCGAAATCATCAATCAGCGTCAGGATTTCATCGTGGGTTAACGCATGCGGCGTAAAGCGGTTAATCGGTGCCTGAATGGCCGAGGGTGCCACCAGATGCGGCTGATAACTGTAGCGCCCGGTGTGCAGAATTTGCAGGGCGATTTTGCCACCCTCCTGATGCACCGCATCCGTCACCCGCCGATGCTGGGGAAGCTGGCTGGCATCACTCAGCACCGCGCCACCCTCCATGCCGACGCCGGAAAGCGCCGGTGCGACACCGCCAGTGACAATCAATGCCACGCCGTGACGCGCGCGCTCGGCATAAAATGCCGCCAGCCGTTCGGCCCCGGTCGGATGCTCTTCCAGCCCGGTGTGCATCGAACCCATCAGAACGCGGTTTTTAAGGGTAGTGAAGCCCAAATCCAGCGGGGCGAACAGCGACGGATAGCTCATAAGATTGTCCAGTATGTAAAATTATTGTTATGTGGTCGGATGAGTTTAATTTAGCCGTCGGCGTCGAAAAGGGAAAAGGGGAATGTGGGGATTGTGATGGGATTCAAAGAACGCCCCCCATGAAATCAGGGGGCGTGAGATTTACTGCTCGGTCGTGACCTGTTTTTCAACGCGCAGTGACGCCAGCGCCTTGCGTGTGGCCTTCAGCACCAGTTCACACTGCTCGATGGTCAGCGTGAGCGGGGGCTCAATGCGGATGGTTTTGGCGTTGTTGAGCGTTCCGGCAACCAGCACGCGCTGGCGGAACATTTCACTCGCGAAGCTGTAGCCGATTTCGTTATCGACAAATTCGATCGCCATCAGCATCCCTTTACCGCGCGCTTCACGCACCAGATCCGGGTATTCGCGTGCCAGGCTGCGGAAGCCGTCAAGCAACATATCGCCTTTTTGCTCCGCCTGTGCCGGAAGGTTCTCCGTCAGCAGCACGTTGATGGTGGCGAGTGCGGCCGCACAGGCCAGCGGATTACCGCCAAAGGTGGTGGTATGCAGGAACGGATTATCGAACAGCACCGAAAAGACCTCTTCGGTGGCGATAGTCGCGCCGATGGGCATCACGCCACCGCCGAGCGCTTTCGCCAGGCACAAAATGTCGGGCTGAACGTTCTCGTGTTCGCAGGCAAACATTTTGCCCGTGCGCCCCATCCCGGTTTGCACTTCGTCGAAGATAAGCAACGCGCCAAACTCATCGCACAGCTTGCGTACCGCTGGCAGGTAACCTTGCGGCGGCAGGATCACGCCGCCTTCACCCTGGATAGGTTCCAGGATCACCGCCGCCACGTCGTCGCCGGTTTTCTGGCATTCGGATAGCGCCAGACGCATGGCGTCGATGTTGCCAAACGGCACATGACGGAAGCCCGGCAGCAGCGGCATAAACGGCTTGCGGAACGTGGATTTCGCCGTGGCCGAGAGTGCGCCGAGCGATTTGCCATGAAACGCGCCGCTGGTGGCGATGAAGGTGAATTTACCCCGTGGTGATTGATACGCTTTGGCAAGCTTCAGCGCCGCTTCTACAGATTCGGTGCCGCTGTTGCTGAAGAAACTGTACTTCAGTTTCCCCGGCGCCAGCGCGGCCAGCGTTTTCGCCAGCATCGCACGAAGCGGGTCGAGCAGCTCCTGGCTGTGTAGCGGTTGTTTGACGAGCTGATTCTGTACGGCGGAAACCACAACTGGATTACGGTGCCCCACGTTGAAAATGCCAAATCCACCCAGACAATCAATAAACTCCTGTCCCTGGGTGTCGACAAGCGTATTCAGGCTCCCCGCTTGCCACTCTACGGCTCCGTAATCCCCGCCGGCGGTCACAGATTTTCGATACTCCAGAAACCCCGGGTTTACATGCTCTTTAAAGTATTCTCTGACCTCCTGGTTGAGAGCTTTCATCTCCTCATGATCAAGCGTGCGCTTTTCAATGAGATTCAATGCGTGTGCGCTACAGGCCAAAGCCGATGCGCTGGAAGGTAATCTGTTCAAAATAAGCTCCCGGGGGTCACGTATCACACGATACTGAATTAAGTATTGCAGGGATTGCGCCACTTCGACGCGGGCGCTGAAAATCGGGATAAACACCAGGGAGAAATGCAGTTGCACAATATTTAATCGTCCAGCGGCCCTGTGGCCGCAGGAGAAGGACAAATCTCATCTCGCCAGAATGGGGCGAACTGCGCGAAAACGGGGCAGATCGTGCGCCATTTTGACGCGTGAGAGAATATATCCTCTAAAAATGCGAGCTGAATCGAGATTAACGAATAAAGCTAAGTCCTCCGCCGCCGAAATAACCTTTACACAATAAGCCTTATTACCGGCAAGGATACCTGCATGTCTTCACAACCCTGGGTTAGTCAGCGCGAATACCCGCTGGATGAACACACGACCTTAATGTCCACTTCCGATCTCAATAGCTATGTCACCCACGTAAACGATACGTTTATTCAGGTGAGCGGTTACAGCATGGAAGAGATGTGCGGCCAGCCTCATAACCTGGTCCGTCACCCGGATATGCCGAAAGCGGCGTTTGCCGATATGTGGTACACCCTGAAACAGGGGGAGCCGTGGAGCGCAATTGTCAAAAACCGGCGTAAAAATGGCGACCATTACTGGGTGCGAGCTAACGCTATCCCGATGGTGCGGCACGGTGAAGTTACCGGCTACATGTCAATTCGTACTCAGGCGACACCGGAAGAGGTCGCCGTCGCGGAGCCGCTCTATCGGGCATTAAAAGAGGGGCGCGGTAACAAGCGGCTCTACAAAGGCATGGTGATCAGTAAACACTGGTGGGGCAAGCTGTCCGTGATGCCGCTACGCTGGCGCGTGCGGCTATTGATGACGTCCATGTTTATGCTGTTAGCCGCGGCGCTGTGCGCCACGCATGCGCCGTGGATGTCGCTGGTGGTCGCGGCAGTGCTGATGCTGGCGGCAACGGCGCTGCTTGAGACACAGATAGTTCGCCCGGTTGAGAATGTGGCGCATCAGGCGCTCAGTATTGCGACGGGTGGACGTCACCGCGTGCAGCATCTGAGCCGTGGTGATGAACTGGGGCTAATTCTGCGATCGGTCGGGCAACTGGGGCTTATCTGTCGCTGGTTGAAAAATGATGTCGCAAGCCAGGTCTCCAGCGTCAGCCGGGGAAGCGATACGTTAGCGAAGGGCAACGATGATCTTAACGAACGCACCCGCCAGACGGTGGTTAATGTCCAGCAGACGGTGGCGACAATGAACGAGATGAATGCCTCCGTGCAAAGCAATTCACAAACGGCGGCGGCAGCCGATAAGCTCTCAATTGCCGCCAGCGGCGCGGCCGAGCAGGGCGGGCAGGCGATGCAGGGCGTGGTCAGAACGATGGACGAAATTGCCGACAGCACGCAGCGGATAGGCTCAATTACCACACTTATCAATGATATTGCCTTCCAGACCAATATTCTGGCGCTAAATGCCGCGGTCGAAGCCGCGCGAGCGGGCGAGCAGGGGAGAGGTTTTGCGGTGGTCGCGGGGGAGGTACGCCAACTGGCGAGCCGCAGCGCAACGGCGGCCAACGACATTCGTAAGCTGATTGAGGCCAGCGCCAGCAAAGTGCATTCCGGGGCCGATCAGGTTCATGCGGCGGGGCGGGTGATGAACGATATTCTGGCGCAGGTGCAAAACGTGACGCAGTTGATTGCGCAGATCAGCCAGTCGACCTCAGAACAGGCCAACGGGCTGTCGGATATTACCCGCGCGGTGGCGGAACTGGATGCCATTACCCAGAAAAATGCCGGGCTGGTCGCTGAAAGCGCCCATGTGTCGGCGATGGTAAAACATCGCGCCAGCCGGCTTCAGGACGCCGTCACGGTACTGCATTAATCGAGCTGTGAAATCTCCAGCGCCGCGCGGTCGATCACGCCCACAATCTGTTTTAGCTGCGCGTCGCTGATTTCGCTCTGGTTAACTTTCAGGTTCAGCACGGCCTTGAAGTTTTCCAGCGCGCGTTTCATTTGCGGATCTTTACGCAGTTCGTGGCCGACCATGCGGAGTTTCAGCTTCGCCTGCACCTGCTCCAGCACCTCTTTGTTTTCCGCCAGCACATTGCTGCCTTCCCCGGTGATGGCGATTTTTTTGCGTCCACCGTCTTCTTCCTGGATGGTGATCAGCCCCTGATCCTGCAACAGATCGAGCGTCGGGTAGATTACGCCAGGGCTTGGGCTGTAGTTGCCCTGGGTCATGTTCTCGATCTCTTTGATCAGTTCGTAACCGTGGCTGGCGTTGCGGGAGAGGATATCCAGCACCACCAGACGCAGCTCGCCGTGGCCGAAGAAACGCTGACGACGCCCGCCGCCAAAGCCGCCGCCACCGCCGTGACGACCTTCACCACGACCACCACGACATTCGCGCTCACCATGGCATTCACGACCACCGCGTCTGCCGCGGCCAAACTCTGAAAAGTGTCTCATCATTTTTACCTTAACTTGATTTAGATATATCTAACTTATATCTAAATATCTGTCTTTAGCAAGGGTGAGATGGGATAAATTTTTATCTTTATGTAATTTAACGAATTAATTTTATATCGTGGATTTTTTGTGCGATGGGTAAAGTATATCTTAAAAAAAGCTTGCTTTCTGCCTAACTGGCAATCATTATCATTTGCATCAAGTTTAGATATATCTATTTTTCACGAAGGCGACGGATAACACCACTATGAAAGAAAAAAAATACCCGCAGCGCGTGCGTAATGAACTGCGTTTTCGCGAATTGAGCGTGTTACGCGTGGAGCGCATCGGCGCAGGTTTTCAGCGCATTGTGCTCGGCGGCGAGGCGTTGGAAGGCTTCTCTTCACGCGGTTTTGACGATCACACCAAACTGTTTTTCCCTCAGGCAGGCGAACGTATCGCGCCGCCGACCATGACCGACGAAGGGATCGTCTGGCCGGACGGCGTGCGCCCGCAGTCGCGCGACTACACGCCGCTCTATAACGCCGAGCGTCACGAGCTGGCCTATGACTTCTTTATTCATGATGGCGGCGTGGCAAGCTCATGGGCGATGAATGCCCGCGTGGGGGATACGCTAACGATTGGCGGGCCGCGTGGTTCGCTGGTGGTGCCGGAGGATTACGCCTGGCAGCTTTATGTGTGTGATGAATCGGGTATGCCTGCGCTGCGCCGCCGTCTGGAAAGCCTGCGCCAGCTCCCGACACGCCCGCAGGTTAAGGCCATTGTGACGATCGCGGATGCGGCGTATCAGGACTATCTGGCGGAGTTCAGCGAGTTTGAGATCGAGTGGGTGATAGGTCATCGCGAACAAGCCGTGGCCGATAAACTGGCGACGCTGTCTGTGCCTGCGGAGGATTATTTTATCTGGGTGACCGGGGAAGGTGCGGTAGCGAAATCGCTGGTTAGCCGTTTTGAGAATGACGCGATTGATCAACAGCTGTTAAGGACTCAGGCGTACTGGCATAAGAAGTAAGTGCGCTGGTTTTGTCGGGTGGCGCTGCGCTTACCCGACCTACAAAAGCTGCATACGCTGTTTGTCGGATGGCGCTGCGCTTACCCGACCTACAAAAGCTGCATACGCTGTGTGTCGGGTGGCGCTGCGCTTACCCGACCTACAAAAACTGAATACGCTGTGTGTCGGGTGGCGCTGCGCTTACCCGACCTACAAAAGCTGTATACGCTGTGTGTCGGGTGGCGCTGCGCTTACCCGACCTACAAAAGCTGAATACGCTGTGTGTCGGGTGGCGCTGCGCTTACCCGACCTACAAAAGCTGAATACGCTGTGTGTCGGGTGGCGCTGCGCTTACCCGACCTACAAAAACTGAATACGCTGTTTGTCGGGTGGCGCTGCGCTTACCCGACCTACAAAAGCTGCATACGCTGTAGGCCGGGTAAGCGAAGCGCCACCCGGCGCAATCGCAATAGCCAAATTGCGGCAAAGCTTTGCCGAAAATAATTGTATTGCCCCGCCCGGTGCGGCAACTCGCTTATAACTCCTCGTAATAACACATTCCTTTTTGTTGTTTGCTATCTGTCACCCATTCCCGATATCGTCTGGACGTCCATACTTCTAAACCGCTATTTGGCAGACGAATGATAGTACTCAGGAATATTTCAAAGATTTTTAACCCTGGAAAAGGGACGATAACGGCAGTCGATAACGTCAACCTGAGCATCGAGCAGGGGCAGATCTACGGCATTATCGGCTACAGCGGCGCGGGAAAAAGCACGCTGATCCGCCTGCTCAATGGGCTGGAAAAACCGTCTGCGGGCAGCGTGATTGTGAATGGGCAGGATATCTCCGCCGCTAAAGGCGAAACATTGCGTCAGGCACGCCTGAAAATCAGCATGGTATTCCAGCACTTTAACCTGCTCTGGTCGCGCACGGTAAGCGAAAACATCGCCTTTTCGATGCAGATTGCCGGCGTACCGAAAGCCAAAATTCGCGCTCGCGTGGCGGAACTGGTTGAGCTGGTGGGCCTGAAGGGGCGCGAAAACGCCTATCCCTCGCAGTTAAGCGGCGGGCAGAAGCAACGTGTGGGCATCGCCCGCGCGCTGGCTAATAACCCGGACGTGCTGCTGTGCGATGAAGCGACATCGGCGCTCGACCCGCAAACCACCGATCAAATTCTCGACCTGCTGCTGGATATCAACCGCCGCTTCCGTTTAACCATTGTGCTCATCACCCATGAAATGCACGTGGTGCGCAAAATCTGCGACCGCGTGGCGGTGATGGAAGACGGCAAAGTGGTGGAAGAGGGCGATGTGCTGGAGGTCTTTACCCATCCGCAAAAGCCGATTACTCAGCAGTTTGTGCGCCAGGTAAGCCAGTACGTCGAAGAAGAGGCGTTTAACCCTGCACTCACCGACGGCCTGACCGGCAGCATTATCAAGCTGACCTTTACCGGGCAGACGACCCATCGTCCGGTGGTGGGCGAGCTGATGCTGCGCTACGGCCTGCCGTTTAACATTCTGCACGGCAAGATGACACAGACCACCCACGGCGCGTTTGGTCAGCTCTGGCTGCATGTGGTGGCGAACCCTGAACAACTGAAAAGCATCCTCGCAGATTTGCAGGAAACTGGCATCGACAGCGAGGTAGTGAAACATGGCTGAGCAATTCTTACCGCATCTGAAATGGGATGCCCTGTGGGCAGCCACCCAGGAGACGCTCTACATGACCGCGCTTTCCGGCGTGGCGACGTTTATCCTCGGCATCGCGCTCGGGCTGGCGCTGTTTTTGACTGCCAAAGGCGGGCTCTTTTATAACCGCCCGCTGTATAGCGTGATTTCGGTGGTGGTGAACGTCTTCCGTTCCATTCCGTTCATTATTTTGATTGTGCTGCTGATCCCGTTTACCAAAACGATCGTCGGCACCATTCTCGGCGCGAACGCGGCGCTGCCTGCCCTGATTGTTGGCGCGGCTCCGTTTTATGCGCGACTGGTCGAGATTGCCCTGCGTGAAGTCGACAAAGGGGTGATTGAGGCAACCCGTTCTATGGGCGCACGCCTGTCGACGCTGATTTTCCGCGTCCTGCTGCCCGAATCTTCCCCGGCGCTGGTTTCCGGTATTACCGTCACGCTGATTGCGCTGGTGAGTTACAGCGCGATGGCGGGGGTGATCGGCGCAGGTGGCTTAGGGAATCTGGCTTATCTGGAAGGATTCCAGCGCAACCACAATGACGTCACGCTGGTCGCGACGGTGACGATTCTCATCATCGTTTTCATCATCCAGTTCTGCGGCGACGTACTGACTTCTCTGTTAGATAAACGCTAATAACACACACAGGAACCATCATCATGAAAAAGACACTCACGCTAATCGCCGCCGCTACCCTGAGCGCCCTGAGCTTTGCTTCCTGGGCTGACACCCTGACCGTGGGGGCGTCCAACACGCCGCACGCGGAAATTCTGGAGCAGGCGAAACCGATTCTGGCGAAGCAGGGCATTGACCTTGAGATCAAACCGTTCCAGGACTACATCCTGCCGAACACCGCGCTGGCGGGCCGCGACATCGATGCCAACTACTTCCAGCACATCCCGTATCTGAACAGCGTGCTGAAAGATCATGCGGGCGATAAAGATTATGATTTCGTGAGTGCCGGGGCTATCCACATCGAGCCGATTGGTATTTACTCCAAAAAATACAAAACGCTGAAAGACCTGCCGGAAGGCGGCAAAATCATCATGCGTGACGCGGTTTCCGAAGAGGGGCGTATTCTCTCCATCTTCGAAAAAGAGGGCGTGATCAAGCTGAAGCCGGGGATTGATAAAGTGACCGCGCGTATCAGCGATATCGTGGAAAACCCGAAAAAGCTGCAATTCCTGCCGAACGTCGAAGCGTCTCTGCTGCCGCAGATGTACAACAACGATGAAGGCGCGGCGGTGGTGATCAACGCCAACTACGCGATTGATGCGGGCCTCGACCCGGTGCATGATCCGATTGCGGTAGAGAGCGGCGAAAATAACCCGTATGCCAATATCATCACCGTGCATCGCGGCGACGAGAAGAAAAAAGATATCGTGGCGCTGGTGAACGTGCTGCACTCGAAAGAGATTCAGGAGTGGATCCGCACCAAATACAAAGGCGCGGTGATCCCGGTTAATAACTGATCCTTCCGCCCGGTTAACGCCGGGCGTTTCTCCCTCTCCGACACTTCTTTACAGCAATAAGATTGCCAAACCATTTTCGCCCGTTAAGATTAAGCCCGTATTTATACGAGGTAATGATGATTCATCGACAGCGAAAGGCGATATTACTGGTAGCCCTTGCATGTCTGGTGGTGCTGGTTTGCACCGCGCAGCGCATGGCGAGCCTGCACGCCCTGACGATGAACGTTGCCTCCGTAAGCCAGACCGTCTCATCGGATGGCGATGCGCCCGTCACGCCTTGCGAACTGAGCGCGAAATCGCTGCTGGCGTCGCCGCCGGTGCTGTTTGAAGGCGCGCTGTTTGCCGTTGCACTGCTGCTGGCGGTTCTGGCGGCGCTGCCCGTCTTCTTCACGCGCGTCTGGCCTCCTCGCGTTATCTCTCCGCCCCGATTGCGGGTGCATCTCCGATTATGCGTCTTCCGTGAGTGAGTTTTAGCCTGCGTTATTCAGGTTAATTAATTACTTACGGAGAAAACCGATGCTTACTTTTTTCAGGCAGCTTCTGCTCTGCCTGGTTTGTCTGTGGCTGCCCGCAAGCTGGGCGGCAGACAGCGGCTGGCTGCGCGCCGCCGATAACGACCACGCCAGCGTGCGGCTGCGCACGCAAACTCTTCCTGGCGGCGAGACGCGCCTGCTTCTTGATGTTCAACTGGAGAAGGGCTGGAAAACCTACTGGCGCTCGCCGGGCGAGGGTGGAATTGCGCCCACTATCGTCTGGAATGATTCGCCGTCGGTGACCTGGCGCTGGCCGGTGCCGCAACGTTTTGATGTTGCGGGTATTACGACCCAGGGCTATCACGATGACGTCAGCTTCCCCATCACGCTGCATGATGTAAAAACGCCGACGCTGAGCGGCGTGCTGACGCTCTCTACCTGTAGCAACGTCTGTATTCTGACGGACTATCCGTTCTCGCTCGACCTGCGTGCGCCGACGGATAAAAACATCGATTACGACTTCACCCGCGCGATGGGCACACTGCCACGTGAAGATGGGCTTACCACCACGTTGCAGGCGGATTACGCGCCGGGAAAAATGATCGTTACCGCCACGCGTGAGGGCGGCTGGCACTCGCCCGCGCTGTTTCTCGATACGCTGGACGGCGTCAGTTTTGCCAAACCCAGTGTGCAGGTGAACGGCGATACGCTCATCGCCACCGTGCCGGTGACGGACGAATGGGGCGATAGTGCGCCCGATTTACAGGGCAAAACGCTGTCGCTGGTGCTGGCGGATAACGGCCTCGCGCAGGAGAGCACCCGCGTGATTGGCCGGGCGAGTGGGCTGCCGTCTGACGGCGTGTCGCTGTGGCTGGTGCTGTCGATGGCGCTGCTCGGCGGGCTGATCCTTAACATCATGCCCTGCGTATTACCGGTGCTGGCGATGAAACTTGGATCGGTATTACAGGGCGATAGCACGCAACGCGGCGTGGTGCGGCGGCAGTTCCTGGCCTCGGTGGCGGGGATTGTGGCGTCATTTCTGGCGCTGGCATTGATGATGACGCTGTTGCGTCTGAGTAATCAGGCGCTGGGCTGGGGAATTCAGTTCCAGAATCCGTGGTTTATTGCGGCGATGGTGCTGGTGATGGTGCTGTTCAGCGC
This sequence comes from Pseudocitrobacter corydidari, assembly GCF_021172065.1. Classification (NCBI taxonomy): domain Bacteria; kingdom Pseudomonadati; phylum Pseudomonadota; class Gammaproteobacteria; order Enterobacterales; family Enterobacteriaceae; genus Pseudocitrobacter; species Pseudocitrobacter corydidari. Next base: position 4,529,723 of record NZ_CP087880.1, read on the forward strand.
CAGCCTGCTGGGATTGTTCGAAATTCGCCTCTCATCAAACACCACGACGTTTCTCGCCACGCGCGGCGGTCGCGGGCTGGCGGGGCATTTCTGGCAGGGCGCATTTGCCACGCTGCTGGCTACGCCCTGCACCGCGCCGTTCCTCGGTACGGCGGTGTCGGTGGCGCTGGTTGCGCCGCTGCCGAAACTGTGGGGCATTTTCCTGGCGATGGGGATCGGCATGAGCCTGCCGTGGCTGTTGGTCGCGGCCTGGCCGGGGCTGGCACAGCGCCTGCCGAAGCCGGGCCGCTGGATGAACCTCGTGCGCATCGTGCTGGGCGTGATGATGCTGGGCTCCGCGCTCTGGCTGCTGACGCTACTGAACGCGCATGTTGGGGCAGCCATCACCTGGGGAATTGGCGGCGTGCTGGCGCTGCTGCTGTGCGTTGCGCTGGCCTGGCGCTATCGCGGGCGTGTGGCACTGGGCGCGGCAGGGCTGATGCTGATGACTGCGGCGGCACTTTTCTGGCTTCCGCAATCATCTTCCCCGCTGCGCGACCGAATTGACTGGCAGCCGCTGAGCGAACAGGCGATCCAGACGGCACTGGGTGACGGCAAGCGTGTGTTTGTTGATGTGACCGCCGACTGGTGTGTGACCTGTAAAGCCAATAAATACAATGTGCTGCTGCGTGATGACGTTCAGCAGGCGCTCACTTCGCCAGATGTTGTCGCCCTGCGCGGAGACTGGAGCCGCCCGTCCACCGCCATCAGCCAGTTTCTCCAGCGCCGCCAAAGCGCGGCTATCCCGTTTAATCAAATTTATGGCCCCGGAACGCCGCAGGGCGAGATTCTGCCGCCGCTGCTCAGCCGCGATGCGGTACTGAATGCGTTGTCCAACGCTAAAGGAAAAAACTAATGCGCGTATTTACTCTGATATTACTGCTGTGTATGGCCACCTTTGGCCAGGCGCAAGAATCGGACACACAATCGCAGCTCACCGAGATGATTTTCAATGACCCGACCAGCCCGCGTAAAGGCGCGGAAAAACCGGCGCTGATGATCGTCAACTTTACCGATTACAACTGCCCCTACTGCAAACAGTTTGACCCGATGCTGGAGAAAATTGTGCAGGATTACCCGCAGGTGCAACTGGTCGTTAAACTGTTGCCGTTTCGCGGAGAAAGTTCGATGACCTCCGCCCGCGTGGCGTTAACCACCTGGCGTCAGCAGCCGGAAAAATTCTGGGCGCTGCATCAGCGGTTAATGGCGAAAAAGGGCACGCACGATGACGCTTCTATCCTGAATGCGCAGCAGAAAACCCAGACGGCGGATATCAAGGCGGATGCGCAAAGCACGGACAGTGTGAAGCTGAATCTGATCCTGTCGCAGGTGCTGGGCATTCAGGGAACGCCCGCAACGATCGTCGGCGATCAACTGGTGGCGGGCGCTATCGCCTATGACGATCTGGAGGCGCTGGTGAAAGAACAGCTGGCGAAAGCCAATGCGCAGTAAATTACGCCGCTGGCTGAAGGATCTGATCGTCCTGCTACTCCTGGCAATGGCGCTGATGTGGGGGATGGATCAACTGCGTAAGCCTGAACTCCCGGAGAATGTTTCCGGGATAGCCTTACAGACCCTGGATGGCGAAACTCATTCGCTGGCGGAACTGAGCCAGAAAAAGCCGTTGCTACTTTACGTATGGGCGACCTGGTGCGGCGTATGCCGCTACACCACGCCTGCGGTCGAGCAACTTTCGCACGAGGGTCAGAACGTGCTGAGCGTGGCCCTGCGATCCGGAGACGACAACCAACTGGCGCAGTGGATGGCGAAAAAGCACCTGACCCTGCCCGTGGTAAACGACCCGCGCGGTGAGCTTTCCGCGCGCTGGCAGGTAAGTGTGACGCCCACGCTGGTGGTTATTTCGCAGGGCAAGGTGGTGAATGTGACCACCGGCTGGACCAGCTACTGGGGCATGCGCGCCCGGCTGTGGTGGAGCGGGCTTTAGTAGGTCACGTTGATGGTGACCGTATCGGCGTAGGTGTCGGGCGTGTAATTCGCGCTCGGCACCGTGGCATACGCATTATAGGTGATGGTTTGCCCGTTCCCCGTTCCGGCAACCGTGTTGCTGCCCGTGCTGTTTCCCCATGGCGCGCCGCTGGTTCCGGCGGCGGAACGAAGCTGATACGGCACCTGATCGCTGTTGCTGGCATTGCCGGTATTGGTTTTCATCACTCCGCTGCCGGTCGTGCTGTTGTTGGACGGCACCAGCCCGATGGTATAGGGCGTGTTGCTGGTACAGGCCACGCCAATGGTGTTGCTGGCGCTCAGGTTAGTATCGGTAAAGGCGGCATTGCCAAAAGTAATATTACTCGCCGTGGTGACGTTACAAAATTTGGTCACGGTAGCCAGGACGTTAAAGGGAAAGGTCGGGCCCTGCGTGGTTCCACAGGTGGTTGGTGGCGCCAGCAGGCCGACGTTCATGGTCATGCTGGCGGTCGCCGCTGTGTAGGTATCCTGATAGCTTCCTGGCACCACGGTGGTTTGTCTGGCGGGCACTTTGGCATACACCGTCACGCTGCCCGTCACCGGTGTCAGATTTAACAAATTAAGCTGGATCGCCGGAACGGTGGTCCCGCTTTGATACTGGCTGCCCCAAACGGTAGTGTACGATGCGTTCTGATAGAGCTGATAATCGAGCGTCCCGGCAGGTGGCCCTGCGTAAGCCATTCTGCGCGGTATCACCTGACCGCTGTTCGCTGACGCGCCGATGTTAAAGCAGATGGTCACCCCGGCCAGCACATCGGCGAGTTCTTTAGTACAGCTGTAGTTAAAGGTCATGCTGGTATTGGTATCCGTGCTGCTTAACGGATTGACGTTCCCAAAGCTGATGTTTTGCACGCCGGACATTGAGCACACCACCGCTTTGCTGGCCAGCGGGCAGAGCAATAGTCCCAGCAGTAATACCAGATGAATTAACCGCACATCACGACTCCTGTAGTTAGCGACAGACCAATGGGCCAATTTGCGGGATGCCTTTGGCCTGACGCGGGTAATCGAACTGTACTGCGCATTTGCCGCCCGGCAGAGTCACCTCCAGCGTGTTATGCGAAGAGACCATATCGAAATAGGCCATCCCATCAAAACCGATCATCACCGTATCTGTACTCTTTTGCCCTGGGTTGAGCGTGGCCTGGCTACCTTCCGGTAACGCGCGGCCCTGCGCATCCACCAGGAGAATCAACGCGGGCTGTGTGGTGGTAATACCAAACTCAACCAGCGTGCCGGAACGATCGGCGGGAACGGCGGCGGTGTTAACGTGGTCGACGCGCGTGTTGGCCGGAAGATTCATTGTATCGATGCTTATCTGATTGTTTTGATAACTATTAAGCTGCGTCACCAGCAGCAAACCGTCGTCATCGCTGGTGCCGACGACGTTATTTTCCAGCATCACCGGCACGTCCGGCACGCCCTGCGTCGACACCACGGCAAAGCCATTGTTGATTTCCCGCGCGGCGAACAGGCCGCCGCCCATCATCACAAGAGAACCGGTCGCGCCCGCGTAGGCGTAGTGGTTATCGGGAACACGGTTAAAGCCGGTATAGACCTTCCCGTATCGCCCCTGATAGCCGACTTCGCCCTGGCCGCTGGTGTCAGAAGCCTGGCGATTGGCAGCGATATTCCAGCCCCATCCGCCTTCGGACGGCAGCATCTGGCTGGCATTCATCATGTAACCCGTCTCATTGTTGGTGCGCTGAACGGTACCGCTGACGGTACGGTTATTCTCCAGTGAAACCGTGAGCATCAGGTAGACGCTGCTGTCCTGATGATCGTCGAGATTCTGATTCAGCCCGAGGTTAAGCCAGGCTTTTTCGGTCAGCGCTTTTGACCAGTTGGCGTTCACGTAGCGCAGGTTGCTGTCGTGCGGATAGCGAAACTGCAGATAGCCGACGCTGAAATTGCCGAGCGCCTGGGCGTTATAGCCCACCACCGTATTGCTGTTGAGCTCCGGTGGCGCCTGGCCGTAAGCGGTGGCGATATCGCGGTAGTCGCCGCTGGTGGCAGTGGTGGAGGTATTAAAACTGAAAATATCGTTCGACCAGCGATAGCCGAGGCTGTACAGCGCGCCGCTTTTTCCTTCATCACCGCTGAAGGCGAGAGCGGCTGAAATCGTACCGCTGCGCGGGCCTGGCACCCAGTCATTACTGATGCCACCGTTAATCAGGCTGTCGCTGGCTTCACCGTGTGCGGCGGTGGTGAAGGTGTTGCTGACGCCGTGACGCCACGTAGCGCTGAGAGCGGGCTTGCTGGCATAGTCAAATGAGGTGTAACCGTAGTTTTCCCGCACCACGCCCAGCTCGGCGGACCACTCGGTTAACCCCTTTCGCAGCAAAGACTGATCGTTATAAAACGAAAAATTTTGCACGGTCGTGCGCCCCAGCGCATCGGTCATCGTCACCTGGGCGTTCCCCGCGCCGTTGATATTGGGCAGAGTGTTAATCTCAAAATTCCCGGCAGGGACGTTGCCGTTGTAGTTTCTCACCCCGTTCACGTATAGCTCGACGCTGGAGGGTAACGTGGCGGAACCAAAAAAAGCAGGCAGCGGAGTGGTGGGCTGATAGGGTTGCAGGCTGAAATCGGTGCCGATTTGCAGGCCGGCAATACGCGTGGAACGCGACCATGACAGCGCGCTGGTGAGCGTATCGCCCAACGAGACATACAGCATTTTATCCGGGAAAGAGGAGCGCCAGTTGGTATCGAGGCGCGTGAAGCCGTTGCTCTGATAACCTGGCGTGCTTTCGGTGGTGTTCTGACTTAACTGGGTCGAGCTGAGAACCCCGGCGGCATTAAAGGCGCGCAGCTCGCTCCATGTGTTGAGGCGCGTTTCATCATCCTGCGCGGCATAGAGATCATAGTTGAGCAGTAGCCCGCGCGAGATGCTGGCTTGCGGCTGTTCCACGTTGTCTCTTCCCACTTCGGTAGTGCCGAGATCCAGTGCGCTAAGCGGGGCAGTGAGCGTGAGGGTTTGCTGCTGGACATCGTAATCGACATTGAGCTGCGGAATGTCATTAAGCGCGCGCGTCTCGCCCGCCGGGATGCCAATCTGGCGCCGTGTGGCGGGGCTGGCGTAGAGCTTTTCATCATTGAAGCGAAAATGCACCAGCCCTTTGGGGTTTCCGTTAACCGTCACATCAAGGTAGAGGTCGATACCTTCATGCTGCGCGTTATCATTCATCGGAGTATCCCGTGATGGGCCAGTGTTGTTATTGTTTGCGACCGCGGCTCCCGATAAACATGTTGCGCTAAGCAAAATGACGTTTGCCAGACGGGGCAGTCTTCTACAGATTTTGCACCGCTTTTTGGCCATTGATCATGACTTCGAGTTTTCCGCCGGGCGTAATATTTGCGGACTGTGGCGCTAATACCCATCGCATAGTTGAACCGGGAAGAACATAGCCAAGCAGCCCCGGCGTAATTTCCCTTCTGCCACCCTGATGATTGATATATGTTACCGCCGAGAGTTGTGCATGGCTATTTCCCTGGTTGCTGACCTCAAGGAAATTATCATTTCCTACGCGTTTAACACCCCACGTTAATTTCGCTTCCGGCGCGCCACTGTTTCTCGGTTGAATAAAAACGGGGAGTGAATAATGTAAAACGAATTGTAATTTATTGGACTGCGGGGTGGCTGACGGTAATTCATTAACCGATAACCGGTAAGATTCTTCCACGCTGTTTGTTGGGGTTCCCAGCCGAATGACGCGAATCAACTGGCGCTGCCCGGGTTGCAGGGTGAGCATCGGCGGGCTGATAACCAGATCGCGCGAGGCGGTCAGGTTGTCCTGAAAATTGCGCTGGCTCCAGTGAAAGACACGCACCTGCGCGTTAATCGCATTGCTGCCTTCGTTGCTCAGCCAGATGCCGTCAGCATTTTTATCCTGAAGGGTTAACGAGACAGGAGAAACCTGCAAGCCACTGGCCAGGGCGAGATTTTGTGAGGCGATCAATCCTGTCAGGCAAAGCCAGGTGGCCTGCCTTAAAAAGGTTTTTATTCTCATAAAATTCCGTTTAATCAATAGTTAACGTTGACGGTTACCGTGTCGGCATAGCTATCTGGAGTGAAGTTTGCGCTCGCGGCGGTCGCGTAGACCGTGTAGGTTTGTGCAACGCCAGTACCGGTGCCCGCCACGCCATTACCCACCGTGGTGGTGGTAGCGGTATTCCCCCACACCGGGCCGGTGGCCGAGGTTTGGTTGAGCTGATACGGCACTTTATCGGTGTTGGTCGCGGCGTTGGCAACGGATGACATCGCCCCCGCGCCACTTGTTCCGCCACCGTTCGCCGTGGAGGGCGCAAGGCCGATAAAGTAGGGGGTTGTTTTCGAGCAGTTCACCGAAATGGTGCTGTTACCGCTGGTGTTGGTGGCACTGGCATTCACCGAGCCCAGGTTAATATTGGAGGATGCTCCGGCGGTAACGCTACATGATTTGAGAATAGTAATAAGAACCTGAAAAGTGGCTGTCGCCGTCGCCGCATTGGCTGTAGGAATAACGGCAAATGCGAAGCAAGGAAGAATGAAGCGCAGCAGGGTTGATGGTTTCATATTCTTATCCTCTACAGGTTATCTTATTCTTTTAAAAAGAGTGGAAGGGGAATTATCTCAATTGCACTTAAGTAAACAGTAGGGTACGGAAATGTTTTGTGCCAATTTTAAAATAAAGATTTATGCGTATTGATTTATCTATGTGGATATATTTTATTTGTGTGGTTATTTTATAGGAATATTCCTGTGGATGTTTTTAAGATGTGGGATAAATAAGATGTTATATATAATATATTATATTTTTTATCAGTCTCAACTCGTCGCCCGATATGGCAAAAAAGCGATTACCCACTACACTCCCGATGAGGGAGACTGAGGACACGGATGCCCGAAGAAGTGACCCGTACGAGGTTTCGTATGAAAGGTGTAAGAATCCCTTTGATATCGTGAGCCATTTGAGGTCTTATAGTCTTGTTAATCACGTGGTTAATTTAAGGACGAGAACATGCCAACAGTCATCGCTAAAGCCCTGGATTTCATCAACGCTATGGATACAACCGTTGCGGTCCCGCACTCTATGGATGAAAGCACAGCGAAGGGTATCTTTAAGTATCTGAAAGAGATCGGTGTACAGGTGAGTGCAGAAGAGATTACTGCGCGAGGGACTTCAGAGGGATGGAACCCTGAGTTCACCAAAAAAGTAGTCGGATGGGCTGATAAAATCGCCTCTGACGAGCGTGTTGTGATTAAAAACCCCGAGTATTTTTCATCCTATATGCAGGAACAGCTGAGCGCGTTAGTGTGAGTTAACGTGGTGAGGTATGCTGCAAAAAAACGAAGGGCTTACGTTTTCACGTAAGCCCTTGCTGTATCAATTTATTGATGCTCGTGCTGATGCGACTTGGGTGTTAATAGCGGTGTGATCTTGTTTTTGTACACTGTGTTATCGGGGATGTCCTGAAGGACCAGAGAATGCGCGCCGATGGTAACATTGTCGCCAATTCTAACGTTGCCCCCGAGGATGGATGAATTACATCCAATATCAACATGATTCCCGATGACTATCATTGCATTAGCGCTGTCTGTACGTAGACCGATGGTGATGCCTTGTTTCAGATCGGCGTATTCGCCAATCACGCAATTATCCGTAATCACAATACCATTGAGATGCGCGATATTTAAGCCCTTCCCGATTTTACAGGACAGGGATATTTCTACGCTATGCTGATATTTAAGGCGGTTTTCAATTCTACGCGCAATGCGTTTTTTGAACTTACTGTCCTGAGCATAGAGCCATGAAGCGATACGCCACCAGAAAATAAAGTGCTTCCTTTGATTGCGACGTGTTCTCAGGAGGGCCTTACGCCAGGAAAAGGATTTGTTTTGTCCAATAACTTCAAGGCGGATACATTCTTTAAGTTCGTTGTAGGAAGCCATGTTCTCCCCAGGCAAAATGACGATGACCGCGTGTAGACAGACACTTATGAAAAAGCCACTCGTGAGAGTGGCTTTTTCATATGATCTTGATGCTTAAATTTGGTGGCCCCTGTTGGGTTTGAACCAACGACCAAGCGATTATGAGTCGCCTGCTCTAACCACTGAGCTAAGGGGCCGTGGCGGGGAATTATAAAGTAACTGCGGTTTACAATCCAGTTGTTAAGGTACGTCTGCTGTTTTTATAAACAACGTATTTTCAATTCGTTATAATAGTCACATGAGCCATTTATCAGAGAACAGCATGGTTAAGGACATTCTTGCTCCAGGACTACGGGTGGTGTTTTGCGGCATTAACCCGGGGTTGTCTTCCTCTTCACTCGGTTTTCCTTTCGCGCATCCGGCGAATCGCTTCTGGAAAGTGCTGCATCTTGCCGGGTTTACCGACAGGCAGCTTAAGCCAGAAGAAGCCGACCATTTGCTCGATTTTCGCTGTGGCGTGACCAAGCTGGTGGATCGCCCGACGGTACAGGCCACGGAAGTGAAGCGCCAGGAGTTGCACGATGGCGGACGGGCGCTGATTAGTAAAATCGAGGACTATCAACCTGCGGCGCTGGCGGTGCTGGGGAAACAGGCATTTGAACAGGGATTCAGCCAGCGAGGCGTGCCGTGGGGCAAGCAGTCGATGTTGATTGGCGTGACTCAGGTGTGGGTGTTGCCGAATCCGAGCGGGTTAAACCGAATTACCACGGATAAACTGGTCGAAGCGTATCAGGAGCTGGATCAGGCGCTGGTATTGCGGGGGCTTTGAGGAAACATCAAGGATAAAGAGCTGGCAGGGGCGAATGCCCCTGCCTGGCGAGAAAAGGTGCGCTAATACATATTCAGAATGTAGGTGAACCGGCAGGTGGAATCTATTGGCTGCTCTGCGGTCGTATCCACCCGCAACTTCATATCATGCAGTTGCCTGGACGTGACCGGTTGCTGCTCTGCTGTCACCGTCACTTTGGCATCGTCACAGCCAGAAGTGGAGAAGGTCATCTGCTGTGCGACAAAACGGCAGTAGGCTCCACGCTCATCAAAACTACTGCCATCACACAGTTTGCCATTTTCCATCAGAAAAGTGGGCAACGTTTGCTCAATAACACCACCTGTTGACTGCAACCTGACGACTTTGTTATGCACAACATAATTTTCATTCCACGAAACATCGTAAGGTGCGAGGGATACGGTTGGACATGACGAATTCACCCCTACCGGACCAACATAAGGAATACTATTTCCGGTGTAAATTTCTTCAGTTCGATCAGTGCTTTTAACAAACGTGGATACTATCCATGGGCAGCCATGCAAATCTCCGTCGTAGTAAACACCAATCCGCATATTAAAGCAGCCCCATTTCGTTTGATCAGTTCGAGCGTCATATTCTACAAGGCCTGGACAATTTTCATCAGGTAACCTGTTGTTATACGCATCTTCTAAAATCAATTCAGGAGCAGTATCGCTACCCGTCCACGAAACGTTAGTTACATTCACACTTGAAGTTGACCTGGAGGTATAAACTCCATATTGCACCCCTTCTGGCGTGAGAATAGAAATATCGAATTCATACCCTGTGAGCGGCCCCATAGTTCCGGCCGCAACGTTCAACGTAGCGATTTTCTGTGCTGCAATCGCTCCTGAAGCACAAAAAAATAACAACATCAGGCAAAGTGTATGATGTATTTTCTTCATTTTAAATATACTCAAAGGTTGCTGTCAGGCTGGCGGTAAATTCACCGATTGTCACATCGCGGCCGCTTTTCGCCTGGATCCAGGCCCTGAAGTTAATGTCATTGTTACCGTTGATAAGCGCAAAGGTCGCCCCGGTGGTGTTGTTAATATCCACCCGCGCTCCGTCGAGCGTTTCCATACCAATTCCCACCCCCTGAGCGGTGGAAGTGTCATCGACTGCCAGAAAACCCGGCTGACCGCTGTCTTCGGTGCCGCTCAGCGTGACTTTGACGTTGTATCCCGCCGGCCCTTTGCAGTCTTTCAGCTTAAACACAACCGGCAGGTGCGCGGACTGCCCGGCGACCATCAAATCCCGGTTGCTGACGGTGGGAAAATGGATTTCCGCCAGATTGGTGCCATCCACCACCAGCGTGCAGGATTTACTCAGCAGGTTGCCGTAAAAATGCAGGTTGTTATCTACCGCCAGTGCCCCCGTGCTGGCGGTCAGCAGCAGGCTGGCCAGCAGCGCGTAACCGGGCAAATAAGTGCGTGCTGTTTTCATTGATAATCCACCCGTAAGGTTGCGTAAGCAGAAAAAGTCGTGTCCGTCAGCACCGCGTCAGCCGCTTTTACCGGCACCGCCTCCAGCTTCGGCTTCTGGGTAAAATCGGTGGCGTTAATGGAAAGTGGCTCGTTGAGCTTAAAACGCTGACCGTCGTGCTGAAGCTCAATTCCGAAGCCCGGCACGTCTGTCTCGATGGCCGCATCGTTGTAACTGGTTGCTGTCCCCGTCCAGGTGAGCGTCATCTCCCAGTCAGGGTCGCGCTCATTGGTTTCGCAACTCAGTTCGTATGCCACTTCCTTACGACCGTAATTGCCATCAATGCTGTCGATAATGAGATCGCGAAATTCCACTTCAATGGTTTGCCCGCCGCTGATGCTACAGGTGGGCGGCGACATCAGCGTGCCGTGGAAAGTAATGTCCTCGTCGGCAGCCAGAGCCTTGCCCCAGTAGGCGCACAGTAAAATAAGCGTGAGTTTTTTCATTGGTAATCCACCACCATGGTCAGACTGGCGTTAAATTCCGATGGCGTTAACTGCACTCCGCTCTGCTTTACCGGCACCGCTTTCAACTGTGGCTGAGTATTAAAATTAAAAGGCGTCCAGGTATTTTCACCGACAGCAAACAGGGAATTATCGGCGGCGTTTTCTATCCGCACCCCTAAACCTGCGATATCCGTGCTGAGAACCGTTTCCCCGTTGATAACAGTCGTGTTGCCTTTAAGCTGCATCTGTAAGTCATCGCTGACTTTATTGCCGCAGTTGAGGGTGTATTTCGCATCCTGTCGGTAACTGGTGCCATCGATCTTGTTGATCACCACATTGCCAAACTCAACCGCGCTTCCCTTCACGGAGCACGGCGGCGGGCCATCGACCAGGATTCGCAGCGTCATATCCACCTGCTTAATGTCACTGGCAACGGCAACATCGCTGCCCCCCCATCCGGCCAGCACCAGCAACCCCGCGCCCGCTAAAAACTTGTGACTCATAAGTCCCTCCCGGCATCAGCCTTTGCGGCTCTGCTCTTCATCCACCTGGCAGTTGTTGCCGGTGCATTTGAAGTACAGCGGCATCCGCGCGCCGTAGTCGTTGATGTAGGTCAGCACCGGCACGCTGTCCATCTTCGCATTCAGCGGCGCGGAGGTTTTCGGCTCCAGCATCAGCGGTGTGAATCCCGCCGGCGGGTTGCCGCCTTTTTTTGCGCTGGCGTTGCTGATGATCACGTAGTACGGCGTCGGGTTATTGACGGTAAAATCCTGGCCGTTGCGGGTGAGCGTCACCTTGTGCTGCCACGGGTTTTTCATGCTGACGTTTTCCAGCGCCTTCGGTCGCCAGAACAGCTTGATGCGCGTCTGCAGCGCAATCTGCAGCGTGTTCGGTTTGTTCGATTTCGGCGGAATTTCACGCACATTAAAGTAAAACACGGTCTCGCGGTCGGCAGGCAGCTTGTTGATGTCCGGTAGCCCCTGCACCTTCACCTGGCCGTTCATCATTGCATCGATGCGCTGCACCGGCGGCAGCACCGCCAGCGGCGAGCTGATTTTGTTGCCCTTTGCATCCTCTATCCAGCTCTGCGCCAGATAGGGCAGTTTCTGATCGTTATTGCGCAGCGTGACGCTGATGGACTTGTCGCTTTCGTTAAACACCAGCCGTGTCCTGTCGGGCGTCACCGAAGCGTGGCCGGAGAAACTGGCCAGCAGCGCCAGCGCAGGGATAACGGTTTTTACCGTATGAGTCAGATTAAACATGGATCATTCCTTAATCACGTTACTGGTTTACTGAAATTGAAGTCGGGGGTTCCGTTGGCGTCACCCGCTGCGTCTGTTCCTGAATCACCGGTTTGACGTCCGGCGAGGTGGCAGGTGCGACGGCACCTTTTGTCTGGCAGGGCAGCAACAGGCCGTTGAACAGATCGGCCGGTAACGGATCCGGCAGCGCGATGTCGCAGTGCGCCTCCCCGTTCCACGACACGGTCATCCGCTCGCCCGGTTTCACCCCGGCCAGATAGACGTTGCCGTCGTCGTCCACCAGCCCGACCTGCTGCTCGTCGCTGTTTTTCACTTCCGCACCGAACGGCGGATGGCTGCCGTCGCTCAGACGCAGTACCGCCATCGCTTTCTGCCCGCTGATCACGGCAAATTTACGGTAGCCAATCGCGCCCTCGGTCAGCGTGGCCTGTACCACCGACTGGGTGGCTTCGGCGTTTTCCGGCAGTTTCGTCAGGTCGATATAGGCCTGGTTACGGTAGTAGTTGTTGACGTCCGCCACGACCGCTTTACCAAACATGTTGGTATAAACCGCCGCGCCGTTGCCTTCCACCGGCACGCCGGACACGCCGTCAGCGTCAATCAGCAGACGTGTGCCGCCCATATTCTGCGTGCGGTGCAGCGCTCCGCCGTGGGCGGTCAGCGTCGCGCCGCCCTGCAGTGAAATCCCGGCAGACTGGTATTCGCCTTCATGGTAGTTGGCGCTTAAATCCACTTTCGCCAGCGAGCCGTCACGGCTGTAGTAGCCGTCCACGCTGCCGTGGTTTTCGCTGGTGCCGACGTTAATCTGGTAATGCGAGGCATCGTCGATACGGCTGAAATAGCCGACCTGGCTGGAGTCCGAGCCGCTGCCGTAGTTGCCGTTATAGCTGACGGTACTGCTGTCGCCCCACGGCATACTCAGCGAGATATACATCCCCTTGTCGGTGCTTTTGTCGTATTCGTAGCGGTAGCCGGTCAGGGACACGCTCATGTTGCGGATGCTGCCCATATTGAAATAGTGGGACATCATCACGTTGTAGTTGGTCTGCTCCGGCCGGTCCCAGTAGGTGCGGTGGGTGTAGTTGAGATAAACAGAAACCGCGGCATCCCGGAAGTTCTGGTTATAGGTCACCGTGTACATCTCTTTATCGTTGCCGGAGCGCACCATGTCTGCATCTTTCGCATCCAGATACTCGCTCATGGTCATGAAGTTCTTTTCAGAGAAGCGGTATCCGGCGAAGGTGACGCGGCTGTCCAGTTCGTCAAAGTCTTTGGCATAGCTCACGCGGAACGAGTTACCGTCCAGCGTGCGATTGTTGTAAGCGGTGTTCTCATCCAGGCGGACATGTGAGTGCGTAACGTCAAAGGCCATGGCACCAAGAATTGACAGGTCACGCCCGACGCCAATGGCCGCCGACTGATAGTTTTCATCCGCCAGCGCGCCGCCGTAGAGCGACCAGCCGTTGGCAATCCCCCAGGAGGCTTCGCCGCCGGAGAAAAATCCGCCGGCAATATTGTGCCCCCACTCCTGCGGACGGCCCATCATCACTTTATAGCGTACCTGGCCCTGACGGGTCAGGAACGGCATCGAGGCGGTGCTGATGTCGTATTCCTGCACCTGGCCGTTCTGCTCTTCAATACGCACATGCAGGGTCCCGGAGACGGAATCACCCAAATCCTGAATACGGAACGGCCCCGCCGGCACCTGGGTTTCATAAATGACGCGGCCCATCTGGCTGACGGTCACTTTTGCCGTGGTGTGCGCCACCCCGGAAATATCAGGGGCGTAGCCACGCAGATTGGGCGGCAGCATCTGGTCGTCGGTGCTGACGCTGCCGCCGACATAGTTAAAGCCGTCGAAAATATCGGAATTAAGGTAATCTTCGCCGAGCGCAAGTTTGGCTTTCAGTGACGGCAGGGCGCGCCAGGCGTAGTAGCGGCTCCACTCCCAGTTTCTTTGTGTGCTGTTACCGTCACTGTCTTCATCGTCATCACCGCTGCGGGTATGCTGGTAGTCCGTCTGCCAGTCGGCGCGCAGACGCCACGGGCCGAGGTTCGCCCCGACCGTGCCGTTGCCGGTGATATCGTTACTGTCATCGCCGCTCTGTTCATCGTGGCGGGTCTGGGCGTTAATGCTGTAGTCGGCAATCAGGCCGGGAATACCATCGTCCCAGCGGGAAGGCGGGTCCCAGTCAATATCGCTGTATTCCAGGTAGGCCTGTGGCAGGGAGATTAATAACGCGGACTGGCTTAAATCAGCCTTAATATCAATACCTTCCAGTTGGCCAGGTGCAAGGCATTCACCGTTGCGGGACCATTGCAGGCTTTTTGCAATATCTTCTTTCAGACCAAACTGAGCGAGCAGCGCGGGCGTCAGACAGGCATAGGTTTTACCGGCCTCTTTTTCAGAGGCGTACCAGAAAATATCGTGGTCATCCGGGAGCGGCTGTTTATTTACCTGAACCGTTAAATTATATTTACCCGGCTCGACATAGCCCTGGCTGGAAAAACGTTTCAGATCGATTTTCGTGTCGCCTTTTAATTCCAGAAAACGGGAATCAAACTGAATATCATCATCAGCCCAGGCACTGGTATAATTTCCGGATATTGCCAGCGCAATATACCAGGGAAGCACCCGTAAACGGAAAAGAGAATGGTCTGGCATACACGTATCCATCCGTGATTATTATAATTAAGTCAGATTTTATTTAAAAACCCCATAGCGCTCGCGCTATGGGGTGAAACGTCAGAGATAGGTGATCTGGAACGTGGTATTAGCTTCGAATGTGCCCAGGGTCGGCATTTCGCCTTCACCCACCAGCCATGCTTTAAAGTTCAGCGTCTGGTTAGCTTTACCTTTAGCCGGTGTGGTACTGCTGTCCAGGGTCAGCAGCTGTTCGATAGGCATGCCGCTTTTGTACGCTGTACCATGTTCGTCACCAATCGCCAGGCTGACATGCTCAAATGGCATACCGGTTTCGGTGCTGAAAATGGTGTAGTTGTTGCTGTTTGATACCGCAGTATAGATGGTGCCAGTGAAGGTGGTCGAAGCCTTGGTCTGGGTGTCAAAGACGCAGTCCTGCAGGTGGATCTGGAACTCTTTCGGCGTGGTTGATTTGCCGCCTTTCAGTTTTTCAGAACCGATATCGCCCATATCAACTTCCAGTTTGTGGTCGTCAGGCACGATGGAGCACGGGGAATCTTCGATGGTGCCGTAGAAACGCGCGGTACCGTTGTTACCGGCAGCGATGGAAGAAGTTGACGCGAACGCACCCATTACCATCACCGCTGCAATAGCAGTTTTAACAAACTTACTCATTATTTGTCCTTAAACCATAAATAATTAAATTTTAATCGCCGGAAAACCTCAGATTAATAGTGAAGTGTTCGGCTTAGAGATGACCATCGAATATGCGTCATTGCTTCCCGCAAAAGTGTGCATAAGATGATATTCTTTGGTGTGCGGCGATAGTGATACTGAAGGGGCAGACACTCAATTTATCTTTAGTTAATTCAGATTGTAGAATTTTTAATGATATGAGTGGCATTTATGCAAATAGTGCTGATTTAGCCGAAAAAAGCGACGCAAACGATAAAGGAAAACGCATGTTATAACAATAATGTATGTTTTTGTAAGTGATTACATCAGGCCGGACAATTAAAATATTGCATAATAATTATCATGAAATATAATATTAGAAAGCTGATATTTAATATTAAATAAGGTCTGAAAAAGACGTTATTACCAAAACATGTTAATCAAATATCAATTCCTCCCTCTTTCGATATCAATCCCTGCTGACATAGCCACTTCAGCCGGCGACCAGGGACAATCTCACCCATAAAAAACGGGCACTACCTTCAGGCGGCGGTATTCGCAGGTATAAAAAAAGCTCCCCGCAGGGAGCTTTTTACGTTTCACAGACCGGGATTAATCGTCCAGGAAGCTACGCAGCACTTCAGAACGGCTCGGGTGACGCAGTTTACGCAGCGCCTTCGCTTCGATCTGACGGATACGTTCACGGGTAACGTCGAACTGTTTACCCACTTCTTCCAGCGTGTGGTCGGTGTTCATATCGATACCGAAACGCATACGCAGAACTTTCGCTTCACGCGCGGTCAGGCCAGCCAGCACGTCGTGCGTTGCCGCACGCAGGCTTTCGGTGGTCGCAGAATCCAGCGGCAGCTCGAGGGTGGTATCCTCGATGAAATCACCCAGATGCGAATCTTCATCGTCGCCGATTGGCGTTTCCATGGAGATAGGCTCTTTAGCAATTTTCAGCACTTTACGGATTTTGTCTTCCGGCATCAGCATGCGTTCAGCCAGTTCTTCCGGCGTCGGCTCGCGGCCCATCTCTTGCAGCATCTGGCGAGAAATACGGTTGAGCTTGTTGATAGTCTCAATCATATGCACCGGAATACGGATGGTGCGCGCCTGATCCGCGATAGAGCGGGTGATCGCCTGACGGATCCACCAGGTTGCATAGGTGGAGAACTTGTAACCACGGCGATATTCAAACTTATCAACCGCTTTCATCAGGCCGATGTTACCTTCCTGAATCAGGTCAAGGAACTGCAGGCCACGGTTGGTGTATTTCTTGGCGATAGAAATTACCAGACGTAAGTTCGCTTCAACCATCTCTTTCTTCGCACGGCGGGCTTTCGCTTCACCGATGGACATGCGACGGTTGATATCTTTAACCTGCTCGATGGTCAGGCCGGTTTCTTCTTCGATTTGTTGCAGCTTCATCAGGCTGCGCTGAACGTCTTCTTTAATGTCGAGCAGCTTCTCGGACCACGGTTTGTTCATTGCGACGGCCGCGTTGAACCAGGTTTCGCTGGTTTCGTTGCCGGTGAACAGGGTGATGAAGTTTTTCTTCGGCATTTTGCACTGTTCAACGCACATCTTCATGATGATACGCTCCTGGGTACGCACGCGATCCATCATGACGCGCATGCTGTTCACCAGGTAGTCGAACTGTTTCGGCACCAGACGGAACTGTTTGAAGACTTCGGACAGCTTCAGGATCTCTTCCTGCGCGGCGGCATGGCTACGGCCTTTCGCCTTGATGGTGTCGCGAGTCACTTCATACTGCGTGCGCAGTTCAGCGAATTTCTCACGCGCCAGTTCAGGGTCGATGCTGTTGTCGTCATCGCTGCTGTCGTCGTCGTCCTCTTCATCTTCATCGTCGTCATCCATCTCTTCCTGAGAGAGTTCAGAACCAACGTGAGTCGCGGTCGGCGCTAAATCTTCTTCAGCGTTCGGATCGACGAACCCGGTGATGAGATCGGACAAACGTGCTTCTTCCGCTTCAACGCGATCGTACTGTTCAAGCAGATAGGTGATGGCTTCCGGGTATTCCGCAACGGAACACTGAACCTGGTTGATCCCGTCTTCGATACGTTTGGCGATGTCAATTTCGCCTTCGCGGGTCAACAGTTCAACGGTACCCATTTCACGCATGTACATGCGTACCGGGTCAGTGGTGCGCCCGATTTCAGATTCCACGCTCGAAAGCACCTGTGCGGCGGCTTCTTCCGCATCTTCATCGGTGTTGTTCGATGTTTCAGCGAGCAACAGGTCATCGGCATCCGGTGCTTCTTCCATCACCTGAATGCCCATGTCGTTGATCATTTGGATGATGTCTTCGATCTGATCGGAGTCGACGATATCTTCCGGCAGATGGTCATTGACCTCGGCATAGGTCAGATAGCCTTGCTCCTTACCACGTTGGACAAGAAGCTTCAGCTGTGACTGCGGGTTTTGCTCCATAAGACGGTATCCACACTTATTTCATGAGATTGGTGTCGGTCGGCGAAACAAGCCGCCAACAGAGTGTAACGAGGACTTATTTATATTTTGCCGCTGCCCTTCACGCGGCTTTCGGGGGCTTCCCGAGTGATATTCGGCACTTAAGCCGTTCAATTCTATTTTTTGGCCAGTTCCTGGTTTAGCGTCCAGAGTTCCCGGCGTTCCTCACTGCTGAGTCCATGTGTGCGATCGCGAGCAATCAACTCTTCTTGTCGCAGAACCAGCAATGAGTCAAACATATGGTTGAGTGAGTCGGTGAACGTTTTTTCTGCGATATCCTTATCTGCTATATCGTCCCACATCGACAGTTTTTCAAGGGTCGCGGCTTCATTTGTGCCACGATATTGTTCCAGAAGTTGACCAGTGGTCAGTCCAGGCTGTGACAAACAAGTGTTGACCAGTTCTGCAAATAAGCCAAGTCCCGGCAGTTTTTTCGGATCCAGCCCCGTTAAAGGGGGAACCAACGGCGCGAGATCGGGGTTTTGCACCAGTAACCCTATCAGTATACGCATGGTCGTGCGTTTTAGCTGTGGGGCGGGGCGGACCACGCCATTTTCTGCCTGTTTTGGCATCAAACGTTCAAGCTGGGCGTCATCCAGAATACCCAGTTTGTTTCCCAGCTCCTGACGCAAATAGATGCGTAAGGTTTCGCCCGGAACCTGGCCGATGAGCGGCAGCGCCAGCGTACTTAACTGCGCGCGCCCGTCCGGGGTGCTCAAATCGACCTGCGGCATCAGGCTGTTAAACAGAAACGTGGAGAGCGGCTGAGCCTGCTCCATCCGCGCTTCAAATGCTGCTTTACCCTCTTTACGCACCAGCGTATCCGGGTCTTCACCGTCGGGCAGAAACATAAAGCGTAACTGACGCCCGTCGGTCATGTACGGCAGCGCTGTTTCGAGCGCACGCCATGCGGCATCACGGCCAGCACGGTCGCCGTCATAGCAGCAGATGACGTTATTCGTCACCCGGAACAGCAGCTGAATATGGTCGGCGGTGGTTGAGGTGCCAAGCGAGGCGACGGCATAGTTAATGTCGTACTGCGCCAGAGCGACCACATCCATATAGCCTTCGACCACCAGTAAACGCTGGGGTTCAGCTTCTGTTTGCTGCGCTTCATAAAGGCCATACAGCTGACGGCCCTTATGGAAAATATCGGTTTCCGGGGAGTTGAGGTATTTCGGCAGGGCATCGCCCAGCACGCGTCCACCAAAACCAATTACCCGGCCACGTTTATCGCGAATAGGGAACATGACGCGCTCGCGAAAGCGGTCGTAGCTACGCCCCTGATCGTTGGTTACCAGCATGCCGGCGTCGATAAGCGCCTGGCGATTTTCACTATTGCCGCCAAAGCGTTTCAGGACGTTGTCCCAACCCGGAGGCGCATAACCAATCGCGAAACGAGAAATCACTTCGCTGCTGAGGCCACGCTTTTCCAGATACTGGCGCGCGGGGTCAGCGGCAGGATTCATCAGGGATTGCTGATAAAACGCGTTCAGACCGTCCATCAGTTGATAGAGACTTTGCCGTTGATGGCGCTCTATCTGACTCGGCCCATTGCCTGCTTCATACGGCACTTCAAGGTTGTGCATGGCGGCCAGTTCTTCGACGGTTTCCACGAACTCGAGCTTGTCGTAGTTCATCAAAAAGTCGATGGCGTTGCCGTGCGCGCCACAGCCGAAGCAGTGGTAAAACTGTTTTTCACCGTTGACGGTGAAAGAGGGGGTTTTCTCGTTATGGAAAGGACAGCACGCGTGATAGTTCTTGCCCTGCTTTTTCAGCTTCACTCGCGCATCGATCAGATCGATGATGTCGGTGCGTGCCAGCAGATCATTAATGAATACGCGCGGAATTCGTCCAGCCATAAGCCCCGTAGTTTTTAATGATGCTTAAACGAAAACAAGCCGCGCTTTCCTTCCGGAAGCACGGCCTTGCAACTACTACTCGGTCTGACAATTGAGAGCGTGTGCTCTCAAGAGATTAGTACAGACGAGTACGGCGTGCGTTTTCGCGAGCCAGTTTCTTCGCGTGACGTTTCACAGCAGAAGCTTTAGCGCGCTTACGTTCGGTAGTCGGTTTTTCATAGAACTCACGACGACGAACTTCCGCCAGAACACCCGCTTTTTCGCAGGAACGCTTGAAGCGACGCAGTGCTACGTCGAACGGCTCGTTTTCACGTACTTTAATTACCGGCATGTAACTCTCACCTTTAATAAATTCGGTTTGCCGCTGGCATCAACGCCAGCTTATTTCAAAATGGTGCGGAATTTTACTGCAATTGCTGCTGCTTTGTAAAGCACCGACGCGTTTTTGAAAGGGACTTTTTAAGGGTGGGGAGTATACACGAAGCAGGTTCCTGGGGCGAACAATGTTTTACAAGCCGGGGCAGAAAACCTACACTGCGCGGTATTGAAACGAGGTAAATCTAGCCATGCGTGTACTGGGAATTGAAACATCCTGCGATGAAACCGGCATCGCAATTTATGACGATGTAAAAGGTCTGTTAGCCAACCAATTGTATAGTCAGGTGAAATTACATGCTGACTACGGCGGCGTCGTGCCTGAACTGGCCTCGCGCGATCACGTGCGTAAAACGGTGCCATTGATTCAGGCCGCGCTGAAAGAGGCGAATCTGACGGCAAAAGATATTGATGCCGTGGCCTATACCGCCGGGCCGGGTTTAGTTGGCGCGCTGCTGGTTGGCGCAACCGTTGGGCGTTCGCTGGCGTTTGCCTGGAATGTTCCGGCGATCCCGGTACACCATATGGAAGGTCACCTGCTGGCCCCGATGCTGGAAGATAACCCGCCGGAATACCCGTTTGTGGCGCTGCTGGTCTCTGGCGGTCATACGCAGCTTATCAGCGTGACCGGCATCGGCGAGTATGAACTGCTGGGCGAATCAATTGATGACGCGGCGGGCGAAGCCTTCGATAAAACCGCCAAACTGCTGGGGCTTGACTACCCAGGCGGCCCGATGCTGTCGAAAATGGCCTCTCAGGGCACGGAAGGGCGCTTTGTTTTCCCGCGTCCGATGACTGACCGTCCGGGGCTGGATTTCAGCTTCTCTGGCCTGAAAACTTTCGCGGCGAACACCATTCGCAATAATGACAACGACGATCAAACGCGTGCCGATATCGCCCGTGCTTTTGAAGATGCGGTGGTCGATACATTGATGATCAAGTGCAAACGCGCGCTGGATCAAACCGGCTTCAAGCGTCTGGTGATGGCAGGTGGCGTGAGCGCTAACCGAACCTTGCGTGCAAAACTGGCGGAGATGATGCAGAAACGTCGCGGTGAAGTGTTCTACGCGCGCCCGGAATTTTGTACCGATAATGGGGCGATGATTGCCTATGCGGGCATGGTGCGCTTCAAAGCGGGGGTAAATGCAGACCTTGGCGTGACCGTGCGTCCACGGTGGCCGCTGGCGGAGTTACCGGCGGCGTGACGGCAATGCCGGATGGCGCTTGCGCTTATCCGGCCTGTAAAATACAAAACAAAAGCGTGTCATTCGGCACGCTTTTATTTTTTCTCTTCTTCTTTTTTCTTCTTAAACCGCGCCCAGATTTTTGTTTCCTGACGACGCCACAGACGCTGAATATTGTCATGATGACGCAGTAAGATCAGGCACGACAGCATCGACACCGGGAAGGTGTATTGCGGTTTAAACCACCAGACGTAAAACGGCGCAACCAGCGCGCTGACAATGGCGCCCAGCGATGAATAGCCGCTCAGCAGGATGGTCAAAAGCCAGGTGCCCGCCATCACGCCGGTGAGATCGAGGCCAATCGGCGCAATCGCGCCAAATGCGGTGGCGACGCCTTTTCCACCGTGAAAACCGAAGAAAACCGGCCAGATGTGTCCAAGACAGGCAGCAATCGCCACCAGCCCCAGCCAAAACGGAGTAAGCCCGAGGGCATATGCGCCCCAGACCGGCAACATCCCTTTCAGGATGTCGAAAATCAGAACTGCTACGGCTGCTCCCTTGCCGCCAATTCGTAAAACGTTGGTCGCCCCGGGATTCCCGGAACCACTCTCGCGAGGATCGGGTAAACCCGCGATGCGGCAGACCAGAATGGCGCTGGAAATTGAGCCGCAAAGGTAGGCGAGGAGGATCATTCCAGGCGCGATTGCACTCATAACGCTGTTCCGTTGTGAAAATGTCGAAGTATTCTCTGCATCTGTGGATAATACGCATAATTCGCCGGAAGTGGTATCCGGTTCAGCCAAAAAGCAGGCAGGTCGTGATGGATATTGTATTTATAGAGCAACTTTCGGTAATCACCACTATCGGTGTTTACGACTGGGAACAGACTATCGAGCAGAAACTGGTGTTCGATATCGAAATGGGATGGGACAACCGGCGGGCGGCATCCAGCGACGACGTTAAGTATTGTCTGAGCTATGCCGATATTAGTGAAGCGGTGATTGAACATGTCGAAGGTAGCCGCTTTGCGCTGGTTGAACGCGTGGCGGAAGAGGTGGCCGAACTGCTCATGACGCGCTTTAACTCCCCATGGGTGCGTATCAAAGTGAGCAAACCCGGCGCGGTCGCCAGGGCGGCGAACGTGGGCGTTATCATCGAGCGTGGCCAAAATCTGAAACAAACTATTTAAATTCACAATGTATTAAACCAAACGCTATTACACCGGTCTTAGAGCCGGGTTTATTTTATTTTTTAAATTTTAAGGGTTTAAGTGATGAGCGATATGCACTCGCTGCTGGTTGCGGCTATTCTGGGTGTTGTCGAAGGATTGACGGAGTTTCTGCCTGTCTCCAGCACCGGCCACATGATTATTGTGGGGCATTTGCTGGGTTTTGAAGGTGAAACGGCGAAAACGTTTGAAGTGGTGATTCAGCTCGGTTCGATTCTGGCCGTGGTGGTGATGTTCTGGCGCCGTCTGTTTAGCCTGATCGGCATCCATTTTGGCCGACCGGTTCATGAAGGTGAAGGAAAAGGGCGTTTGTCGCTCATCCACATTCTGCTGGGGATGATCCCGGCGGTGGTGCTGGGGCTGGTGTTCCACGACACCATCAAGTCGCTGTTTAATCCGGTTAACGTGATGTACGCGTTGGTGGTCGGCGGTTTCCTGCTGATTGCCGCCGAATGCCTGAAGCCAAAACAGCCGCGCGCGGTAGGCGTGGACGACATGACCTATCGTCAGGCGTTTATGATTGGCTGCTTCCAGTGTCTGGCGCTGTGGCCGGGCTTTTCTCGCTCCGGCGCGACCATTTCCGGCGGCATGCTGATGGGCGTAAGCCGCTATGCGGCGTCGGAATTCTCATTCCTGCTGGCGGTGCCGATGATGATGGGTGCTACGGCATTGGATCTCTATAAGAGCTGGCACTTCCTGACGCTTGCCGACTTGCCGATGTTCGCGGTTGGTTTCGTAATGGCGTTTGTCGTCGCGTTAATTGCCATCAAAACCTTCCTGCAACTCATCAAACGCATCTCGTTTATCCCGTTCGCCATCTACCGCTTTATCGTCGCGGCAGCGGTGTACGTGGTCTTCTTCTGATGCCCAGCCCTCAGTCTTTCGGCTGAGGGCAACGTTTTTCTTTCCAGTTCGCGACAGCCTGAATACGACGGCGCGTCAACTCTTCGCGGATCGCGGGCCCCTGAAAACCGGCTTCTATCACCTCTTTATTCGACACGCTTTTCGCCACGATCCATGCTTCACGCAGCAAGCGCCCTTGCGGGTAGTCGCAGGCTTCAAAATGCGTACGTCCGCGCACGTCGGCTTCGCTGGTCAGCGCGATTTGTTCAACGCGCTGTGGCTTACGCCAGGCATCGATTGAATCGAACAGCTTGATGATGGTTTTCGGCTGCAAAATCGGGAAGGTGTGAATGAGATCGTGGAACTCCGCCACCAGTTTTGCTAAATCGCGCATCTCATTAGGCACTTTCAGACGCATACAAAGCTGTTCCACCAGTTTGACGCCTGCCGGGCCGTGGCCATGATGGCGCGGCCAGAGATGTTTTGGCGTTAAGCCTTTGCCTAAATCGTGGCACAGGGTGGCAAAACGAATATCGATTTCAGAGCTCAGCATGGCCGCCATCGTCAGCGTCATCAGCGTATGCACGCCGGTGTCGATTTCCGGATGCCATTTTTCCGGCGCAGGCACGCCGTACAGCGCGTCGATTTCCGGGAACAGCACTTTCAGCGCGCCGCAGTCGCGTAAGGTCTGGAAAAAGACCTGTGGGTTACGAGTACCGAGCGCACCTTCCGTCTCTTTCCACACGCGTTCCGGCGTCAAATGTTCAAGTTCGCCAGCGGCGGTCATGTCGCGCATCAGCGTCAGGGTTTCATCGGCAATGCGGAAGCTAAGATGGGCGTAGCGTGCGGCAAAACGCGCCACGCGCAGCACGCGGAGCGGGTCTTCGCCAAAGGCAGGGGAAACATGGCGTAACAGACGATTTTGCAAATCGGCACGACCGCCGTAGGGGTCGATAATCGTGCCGTTGTCGTCCTGTGCGAGGGCGTTTACTGTCAGATCGCGGCGCAGTAAATCTTGCTCCAGCGTCACATCCGGTGCGGCATAGCAGGTAAAACCCGTATACCCGGAACCCGATTTACGCTCGGTACGTGCCAGCGCATACTCTTCATGGCTTTGCGGATGCAAAAACACGGGAAAATCGCGGCCTACCTGCTGGTAGCCCGCGTCGAGCATTTGCTGTGGCGTCGCGCCGACCACGACCCAATCTTTATCTTTGACCGGCAGGCCTAATAAACCGTCTCTTACCGCACCACCGACCAGATAACTCTTCACGCCACGCTTCTCCTCGCTATTGTCCTGTGTGGATAATACGAGAGAAGCGGCGTTATGGCTAATTCATCCAGCGGTCTTTACGCTTACGGCTAGGCACCAGATGCGGCAGCACCAGGCCAAGAATCAGGCCAGCGCCCAACACGCCGCCACCGTACATAAACCACTGCATGATGATGGTGCGCTGTTTATCGTCGAGCTGCAGGTTGGCGGCGCTCACTTTTTTCTGCGCCACAATCAGCTCATTTTTCAGCTTCTGGTTTTCTTCTTTCAGGCTGTTGATCACGCTGTCGCTCTGGGAGACTTTGGTCTGCATTTCAGCGGTGCGCTGATTCCAGGTCGAATCGATATTATTCAGCTTGTCGGTCAGGGTTTTCACCTGGTTTTCCAGGTCCGGCACGCGGGTGCGCAGGCTCGGCGTTTCCGTCAGCTCTTTCAGTGGGATCCACGCGGTACGGCCATTGCCGTCGCGAACTTGTCCGTACTGGGTGCCGGGATTGGTTTGCAGCAGGGTGACTTCTTCACCGGCGTTAATGGAGCCTACCAGGCGATAGTTATCGCCGGGGCCGCTACGAACCCAGGTATTCAGTTCATCAGAAACATAACGCTTCTCATCAGCATGGGTGACGGCGGAAGCGGTAAGTGCAAGTAAAGTGACTGCGATTAGGCGTAATTTTGGCATCAGGTCATCGTTTTTGTCATAAAAGTGGAACGATAGTAGTGGCAACAGTCTGGCGACGCAAAGCCTTCTACAGCAATCAGAATCATCCAGGAGGCGCGGGTGACGTCGCAAGAGTGTTAACCGCGTAAAGTTGCCGCGCAAATTGCGCATTGCATGGTAATTTTTCGCAAAATACTATCTACTGACAAAAAGATTACCTGGAAGTTCGCCGAAAGGGTACTTCCGGGCCACGAAACCATAAGAAATCAGCCATGGCACAAGAAATTGAATTAAAGTTCCTCGTTGATGAGGCAGGTGTTGATGCCCTGCGTCAGCATCTCTCCTCCCTGAAGGCCGAGCATTCGGACGCCGGGAAACTCCTCAATATTTACTACGAAACTGAAGATAACTGGCTGCGTCGTCACGACATGGGCCTGCGCATTCGCGGCGCGGGCGATCGCTATGAAATGACCCTGAAAGTGGCCGGTCGTACGGTGGGCGGGCTGCATCAGCGTCCGGAATACAATATCAATCTTGATGAACCGACACTCGCGCTGGAAAAGCTGCCTGCCGAAGTCTGGCCGAATGGCGAGCTGCCGGATGGGCTGGCGGAGGAGGTACAACCTCTATTCAGCACTGATTTCTTGCGTGAAAAGTGGGTGGTAAGCCACGGCAAGAGCCAGATTGAAATCGCGCTCGACCTGGGCGAAGTCAAAGCAGGTGATTATCAGGAACCGATTTGCGAGCTGGAACTGGAACTGCTTTCCGGCGAAACCGCCGATGTTCTGACGCTGGCGCAGCAGCTTAACCAGACAGGTCTTGTGCGTCAGGGCAGCCTGAGCAAGGCCGCGCGCGGCTATCATCTGGCGCAGGGCAACGAGGAACGTCCTCTCAAGCCTGCGGAAATCATGCAAATCGCGCCGAAATCGACCATCGAACAGGGGCTGGAAGCGGCGCTGGAAAAAGCGCTGGCGCACTGGCAATACCACGAAGAGCTGTGGGTTCGCGGTAATAGAAAAGCGAAAGACGAAGTGCTGGCGGCAATCGGCCAGATTCGCCACACGCTGATGCTGTTTGGTGGCGTGGTGCCGCGCAAAGCCAGCGCACCTCTGCGCGATTTACTGACCCAGGCAGAAGCGGTGCTGGGCGGCGATATTTCTGCCCATGATGCCGCCTTTAACGTGGCGGTGACGCAGGCTAAACTGGCCTTCACCGAGTGGCTGGTGACGCGCGGCTGGCAGCCTTTCCTCGATGCCAAAGCGCAGACCAAAATCAGCGACTCCTTTAAGCGTTTCGCCGATACCCATCTTTCGCGCCAGGCGGCAGAACTGCGCACCACTTTTGCGTATCCGCTGGGCGACAGCTATGCCGACCAGTTGCCACGTTTAACGCGCGATATCACCTGCGTACAGCTGCTGGCGGGTTATTACAATCGCGCTCAGGCCGACGCATGGCTGGCAAACTGGCTGGGATTACGTCACGCCATTTTGACCCGCCAGCACATCGAAATTGAACATTTCCGCAATGAAGCACTGGCGGTTGAGCCATTCTGGTTACACAGCGGAAAACGATAACTGACCTCAGGGAAATCGAGTATGACCCCGCTTTCATCGCAGTTACAGCAGCACTGGCAAACGTTGGTTGAACGGCTGCCAGAGACCTTTCCGGTAGCGACGCTGACGCCGCAGGCGCAGGCCGTCATGACGTTCAGCGATTTCGTTCAGCAAAGCCTGACGATGTATCCCGAATGGCTGGAAACGCTCGCCAGCCAGCCGCCGCAGGCGGACGAATGGCAGCACTATCGCGACTGGCTACAGGCCGCGCTGGTAGACGTAACCGATGAAGCTGGGATCATGCGCGAACTGCGGTTGTTCCGCCGACGTATTATGGTACGCATCGCCTGGGCGCAGTCGCTGTCGCTGATTTCTGAGGTGGATACGCTGCAACAGCTAAGCGTGCTGGCCGAGACGCTGATCGTCAGCGCCCGTGACTGGCTCTATGACGCCTGTTGCCGGGAATGGGGCACGCCCAGCAACGCCGACGGCGTCGCGCAACCGCTGTTGATTCTTGGCATGGGCAAGCTGGGCGGCGGGGAGCTTAACTTCTCCTCGGATATCGACCTGATTTTTGCCTGGCCGGAGCATGGCTCCACGCGCGGCGGGCGTCGCGAACTCGACAACGCCCAGTTCTTTACCCGCCTCGGTCAGCGGCTGATTAAAGTGCTCGACCAGCCGACGCAGGATGGCTTTGTCTATCGCGTCGATATGCGCCTGCGTCCGTTTGGCGACAGTGGACCGCTGGTGCTGAGCTTCGCTGCGCTGGAAGATTATTACCAGGAGCAGGGGCGCGACTGGGAGCGCTACGCGATGGTAAAAGCGCGGATTATGGGCGACAACGATGACGTCTGGAGCCAGGAATTGCGCGCCATGCTGAGGCCATTTGTTTTCCGTCGCTATATCGACTTCAGCGTGATTCAGTCGCTGCGCAGCATGAAAGGGATGATTGCCCGTGAAGTGCGCCGCCGGGGGCTGAAAGATAACATCAAGCTCGGCGCGGGCGGCATCCGTGAAATCGAATTTATCGTTCAGGTGTTCCAGTTGATTCGCGGTGGGCGTGAACCGTCGTTACAGCAGCGATCACTGCTGCCGACGCTTGCGGCGATTGAAAACCTGCACCTGCTTTCAGAGCATGACGCAGACGCGCTGCGCGAGGCGTATCTCTTCCTGCGTCGCCTGGAAAACCTGCTGCAAAGCATCAACGATGAACAGACGCAAACCCTGCCGGGTGACGACCTTAACCGCGCGCGTCTGGCGTGGGGAATGGGCGTGGCCGACTGGGAGGCGCTCACCGTACAGCTTGAAGAGTTGATGGCGTGCGTGCGGCGTATTTTTGACGAGCTGATTGGCGATGATGAATCCTCGCCAGAAGAGGAAACGCTGGCTGAAGACTGGCGCGAACTCTGGCAGGACACGTTGCAGGAAGAGGACAATCCGCCGGTGCTGGCGCACCTCAGCGAAGACGATCGCCGCCAGGTGGTGGCGCTGATTGCTGATTTCCGCAAAGAGCTGGATAAACGCACCATTGGCCCGCGCGGGCGTCAGGTGCTGGATTCGCTGATGCCGCATCTGTTGAGCGAAGTGTGCGTGCGCGATGACGCGCCGGTGCCGCTGATGCGCATCACGCCGCTGCTGATTGGCATCGTCACGCGAACCACCTATCTGGAGCTGCTGAGCGAATATCCGGGTACGCTGAAACACCTTATCCGTTTGTGCGCGGCCTCGCCGATGGTCGCAAGCCAGCTGGCGCGTTATCCGTTGCTGCTGGATGAACTGCTCGACCCGAACACGCTTTATCAACCGACGGCCACCGACGCCTATCGCGACGAGCTGCGCCAGTATTTGCTGCGCGTGCCGGAAGAGGATGAAGAACAACAGCTTGAAGCATTACGCCAGTTTAAACAGGCGCAATTGCTGCACATCGCCGCAGCCGATATCGCCGGAACCTTGCCGGTGATGAAGGTGAGCGATCACCTGACCTGGCTTGCGGAAGCGATGATTGATGCCGTGGTGCATCAGGCATGGACACAAATGGTCGCCCGCTACGGGCAGCCGACGCATCTGCACGACCGTCATGGGCGCGGTTTTGCGGTAATTGGTTATGGCAAGTTGGGCGGCTGGGAGCTGGGCTACAGTTCCGACCTTGATCTGGTGTTCCTTCACGACTGCCCGGCAGATGTCATGACCGATGGCGACCGCGAAATCGATGGCCGCCAGTTCTATCTGCGTCTGGCGCAACGCATTATGCACCTGTTCAGCACGCGGACGTCCTCCGGCATCCTTTATGAAGTTGACGCGCGCCTGCGCCCGTCCGGTGCGGCGGGCATGCTGGTGACTACCGCTGAAGCCTTTGCTGATTACCAGCAAAATGAGGCGTGGACATGGGAACATCAGGCGCTGGTCCGCGCGCGCGTGGTCTATGGCGACCCGCAGCTTCAGCAGCAGTTTGACGCGATTCGTCGCCAGATCCTCACCAACGTCCGCGATGGCGACACCTTACGCACCGAAGTGCGCGAGATGCGTGAAAAAATGCGCGCCCATCTGGGTGGCAAGCAGCGCGATCGCTTCGATATCAAAACCGATGCCGGCGGGATCACCGACATTGAGTTCATTACGCAATATCTGGTGCTGCGCTACGCGCATGAAAAACCGAAGCTGACGCGGTGGTCTGATAATGTGCGCATCCTCGAACTGCTGGCGCAGAACGACATTATGGATGAGCAGGAAGCGCAAGCGCTGACCCGCGCCTACACCACGCTGCGCGATGCGTTGCATCATCTGGCGTTGCAGGAGTTGCCGGGGAACGTTGGGCTGGAGCGTTTTACCGCCGAACGCGAACAGGTAGAGGCGAGTTGGCTGAAGTGGCTGGTCACGCCGTGAAATGTGCTATTATCGCGCCAAATTTTTGAATCTCTCAGGAGACACGAATGAAAGTAACGCTGCCAGAATATGAGCGCGCA
This sequence comes from Pseudocitrobacter corydidari, assembly GCF_021172065.1. Taxonomy (NCBI): domain Bacteria; kingdom Pseudomonadati; phylum Pseudomonadota; class Gammaproteobacteria; order Enterobacterales; family Enterobacteriaceae; genus Pseudocitrobacter; species Pseudocitrobacter corydidari. Next base: position 4,559,450 of record NZ_CP087880.1, read on the forward strand.
GGTGTGATGGTTGTGGGTGATGTGATGCTGGATCGCTACTGGTATGGCCCAACCAGCCGTATTTCTCCGGAAGCGCCGGTGCCGGTGGTGAAGGTTGAAACCATCGAAGAACGTCCTGGCGGTGCGGCGAACGTGGCGATGAATATCGCGTCCCTGGGAGCGAATTCTCGTCTGGTCGGCCTGACCGGCATTGACGACGCTGCGCGCGCATTGAACAAAGCGCTGGCGGATGTGAACGTCAAATGTGATTTCGTCTCCGTGGCGACGCACCCGACCATCACCAAGCTGCGCGTGCTGTCGCGCAACCAGCAGCTGATTCGTCTCGACTTCGAAGAAGGTTTTGCCGGGGTTGACCCGCAGCCGCTGCATGACCGCATTAAAAGCGGCCTGGCGAGCGTGGGTGCACTGGTGCTTTCCGACTACGCCAAAGGCGCGCTGGAAAGCGTACAGCAGATGATTAAGCTGGCGCGTGAAGCGAAAGTTCCGGTATTGATCGACCCGAAAGGCACGGATTTTGAACGTTATCGCGGTGCCACGCTGCTGACGCCAAACCTCTCTGAGTTTGAAGCGGTCGTGGGTAAATGCAAAAGCGAAGCGGAGATTGTTGAGCGCGGCATGAAGCTGATTGCTGATTACGAACTTTCCGCGCTGCTGGTGACCCGTTCCGAGCAGGGCATGACGCTGCTGCAGCCGGGCAAAGAGCCGCTGCATCAACCGACCCAGGCGCAGGAAGTGTATGACGTCACCGGTGCCGGTGATACGGTGATTGGCGTGCTGGCGGCAACGCTGGCGGCGGGTAATTCTCTGGAAGATGCCTGCTACTTCGCTAACGCGGCGGCAGGCGTCGTCGTGGGTAAACTGGGTACGTCAACCGTTTCGCCTATCGAGCTGGAAAACGCCGTACGCGGTCGTGCGGAAACCGGTTTTGGCGTGATGAGCGAAGAAGAGCTGAAGCAGGCGGTGGCTGCTGCGCGTAAACGCGGTGAGAAAGTGGTGATGACCAACGGTGTGTTCGACATTCTGCACGCAGGTCACGTCTCTTATCTGGCAAATGCACGCAAGCTCGGCGATCGCCTGATTGTTGCGGTGAACAGCGATGCCTCGACCAAACGTCTGAAGGGCGAATCCCGCCCGGTGAACCCGCTGGAACAGCGCATGATCGTGCTGGGCGCACTGGAATCCGTCGACTGGGTGGTCTCTTTTGAAGAAGATACCCCGCAGCGCCTGATCGCCGGGATCTTGCCGGATCGCCTGGTGAAAGGCGGCGACTATAAACCGGAACAGATTGCCGGTAGTGAAGAGGTGTGGGCCAACGGCGGTGAAGTGCTGGTGCTCAACTTCGAAGACGGTTGCTCGACCACTAATATCATCAAGAAGATTCAAAAAGACGCGAATAAATAAGCATTACTTTTTTCGTTTAAAAGCCCTGTTGCCTTCGGACGACAGGGCTTTTTATTGATTTATCAGAAATATGATTTAGCACATTTTTTATCCACAATAAGCGCACGGAATGTCCAAATTCTGATTTTTGGTCGGCGAATACTGAAATCAGATAAAGCATATACACTCAGATATACAACGACTGAAGGAGTATGCCGATGGACAACAGCAATATTTATTCCCTGAATAATTTTGATTTTTTGGCCCAGAGCTTTGCCAGAATGCACGATCAGGGTCAGGACGTTGATTTAGAAGCAATTACTGGCAACATGGATGAAGAGCACCGCGTCTGGTTTTGCAGGCGTTATGAACGCTATTGCCAGAAACAGAGCGTGCCTGAGCTGGAACACTGATAGGTTTGTGTCGATCGTAGGCCGGGTAAGCGCAGCGCCACCCGGCATTTTTCTTACTCTTTATCTTCCGCTGGCGTGGCCGCCCGGCTCTCGAGCTCGCTCAGACGCTGCTCAAGAAGCGCCAGTTTTTCACGGGTACGCAGCAGCACTTGCGTCTGTACGTCGAACTCTTCACGGCTCACCAAATCCAGGCGAGTCAGCTGTGACTGCAGGACCTGACGGACTTTTTTCTCTACATCATCCCCGAAATCACGGAGGCCTTTCGGCATAGATTCATGGACCTGGCGTGCGATTTGTTCAATTTTTTTCGGGTCAATCATCGTCGTTTACCTGATTTGTCTGTTCTGACGATCATTGTAGTGCCTTACTTCCTCCCGATAAACCAGAATTGTTCGAAGCTTATGCATTGCCGAACATAGTCAATAGCGTTATAGTGAGTACGCTTATTCTCAGGGCGGGGCGAAATTCCCCACCGGCGGTAAATCAGCTACGGCTGAAAGCCCGCGAGCGCTTTGAGTGCAAACTCAAAGGTCAGCAGATCCGGTGTAATTCCGGGGCCGACGGTTAGAGTCCGGATGGGAGAGAGTAACGATCCAGTCGGGCTGAGCCCGCTCGCGTTATCCATTTGCCGCTAAACCGGCACTCCTAAGACTGCCCTGATTCTGGTAACCATAATTTTAACGAGGTTTTTTTACCATGAATCAGACGCTACTTTCCTCTTTTGGTACTGCTTTTGAACGCGTTGAAAACGCACTGATTGCCCTGCGCGAAGGCCGCGGCGCAATGGTGCTGGACGACGAAAACCGTGAAAACGAAGGCGACATGGTCTTTGCCGCCGAAAACATGACTGTTGAACAAATGGCGCTGACTATCCGTCACGGTAGCGGCATCGTTTGTCTGTGCCTGACGGAAGAACGCCGCAAACAGCTGGATCTGCCGATGATGGTAGAGAACAACACCAGCGCATACGGCACCGGTTTCACGATCACCATCGAAGCGGCGCACGGCGTGACTACCGGCGTTTCTGCCGCTGACCGCCTGACTACCGTTCGCGCGGCGATTGCCGACGGCGCGAAACCGTCTGACCTGAACCGTCCTGGCCACGTCTTCCCGCTGCGCGCGCAGCAGGGCGGCGTACTGACTCGCGGCGGCCACACTGAAGCGACCATCGATTTGGTTTCTCTGGCTGGCTTCAAACCGGCGGGCGTGCTGTGTGAACTGACCAACGACGACGGCACCATGGCGCGTGCGCCAGAGTGCATCGAGTTTGCCCGCAAACACAATATGGCGCTGGTGACGATTGAAGATCTGGTGGCGTATCGCCAGGCGCACGAGCGTAAAGCAAGCTAATCGAGGCGTTATTCGATAAAAAGCCCGCGATGCGGGCTTTTTCGTATCTAGTTGTAGTTAATCTTAAAGAGCACTACTGTTTCAAACGGCCCCGTTTTTACCGTTTCCCCTGCCACCTGGCTCAATTCAGCCTGATAGGTTTTCTCCCGCATTAATAACGAGGAGTCAAAGTCGGCATACTCTTTGTATTCATTAAAGTTAAATAACGTATTGTCGTCCGTATCGCGGATCCTGAGCTGCAGCCCATTACCGATACGCAATGAGGTATCGTTTTCCGCCAGCGTTTCGGTGGTGTAAAACGACGATGAGACCTTAAAGGTATCGGTGCACTGAGAATCGGCAATGTTTTTGGTGGTTTTAATGGAAAAGCTGCGTGTCAGGGTTTTTGAGGCGATTTCCAGATTATTAAAGCTACCAAAGTCGATGGTCTGATTTTCCGGGAAGATGCTGAAATTCACGCTACAGTCCAGCACGCGAATTTGATCAAGACCAGTGACATGATATTTCAGGTTCTGGGCTTCCGGGTTCTGGTTTACGCCGCCCACGCCGTCAAACTGCACCAGAATGTAATCGCTAATGCTGCTTTTGTAATCATGCGGTGGCATGGAGATAATTTTCACATACAGCCTCATTCGCGCCACAAAGGTTCGCGAATAGTGAATGCTGTTGACGTCGCCAGAACAGAGATCGTGTTCCCATCCGGCCGCTTTAATCTGCTCCGGGGTGTAAATTGAGAGCTGCTTGTTGTCCAGACACTGATGAGTATCAATCCCGATGCTACCTCGCGAGGCATCGTAATCAACGCCTTCGTAGGTGACGCCAAGCTGATAGTAAGGGTCATTCGCTGAAATGTAAGGATTCACCCATGCGTAGATATCCTCATTACCGAAGTTAGGCGCGGTGCCGGTATCGCAGTAAACCGGAATTTTAATATCGTTACTTTCCCAAATCTTATCACCCGGTTTCGCGTTGCTCGGAACGGCAAATGGCTCAATGTTGGTAAAACCTTCAACCGGCCCGCCTGTTGTACCCAGGTAGCAGTTAACCGCCAGGGCGGAGCGCAAAGGGATAAGCATGAGCAGCACTAACGACGTCAGGCAGAGCAGGCGCTTCATTTTTTCTTCTCCGGGGCTTTGACGTCACACTGCCCATGGCATCGCACGTTAAGTGTGCGCATTGCGCCGTAGTCATCCATGTAACCCAATGCATAGGTATTGCCCGTATAGTTTCCTGCATCAAGAGTGACGGCAGAGAAAGGGGCAATTATGGTGCTTTTAAATCCGGGAAAAAGGCTACGGTCATCTTTGCCAAAAAATGCCAGCGTAATGTAATAACCTGTTGGGTTTTGCACCCGTAACGTGCTGGCATGCTGCGACGCGGTAAGCTGCTCTTCCACAATCACCCCCGGCGTTTTTTTTAGTGCCTCCGGGCGCCAGAAGAGTTTTAGTCTGGACTGAACAGCAAGCTGCACGACTGCGATATTACCGCTGTTTTCAGGCTCTGGCGGAATTTCTCTCACATTGAAGTAAAAGAGAGACTCTCTGTCTGCCGGGAGTGATTTCACGCTGGCCTGTTTAACAATACGAACCTGCGTCAGGGTACCTGGTTCCAGACGTTGAATAGGCGGAAGTGCCGAAAAATAGCGGTCGTCCTTTTGGCCCTGCTCATTTTCAATCCAGGAGTAGGCAAGATAGGGGAGCTTTTTGCTTTGGTTTTCCAGCCTCAGGCTGCTGGCTTTATCAGCGCTGTTAAAAACGATACGCGTTCTGTCAGGCTGGATAGCCGAATGCGCGGCTAGCGGTATCAACAAAGTTAAAATATAGAGTGTTTTTGAGAGTGTCATCTTTCATCCTTAATTAATGACAAGGTAAAATAACTTGTTGTTTTATATGTTCTAAATTATTTGGGAGCGAGATGGTACAGCGCTGGTTTTTTCCCCACATCACGTCAAACTGCTGGTTATCCTTAATGCCGCTTAACCAGGCATGGCCCTCTTCACTGACCATTCCGATATCAATGTTACTTTCGGCTTGATGAATCACCGCACCCAGCGGGGGGTAATGACCATCGGGCGTCCGCAAAATGACGCTAATATCACGACCTGTACGCGATGCTACGGTTTTATAGCCGATGGCGCCTTCCGTCCAGGTTTCACGGGTAATGCTTTCATTAACCGTTACGCCATCCGGCAGTTGATTCATATTTACGGCAATAGACGTAGGTTGATAGCTTCCAGCCATGGGAACGACCGCATATCCCAGTCGATTTGTTTCATTGAAGTCACCCTGCACGGGCACGCCCGGAACACCATCGGTGTCGATCATAATACGGGGTTCATTGCCGAAACTTCGGCGATGCATCGCCAGGCCGTGACGGGTGGCGGTGACCGAACCGCTCCAGCTTGCGCTCAATGAGCTGTAATCGCTGGCGGCGTAGCTGCCAGCCAGTTGTAAATCACCCAGCGAAGTCAGGTGTTGAAGGTTGCCGCGGAACTGGCTGCCGTTATCCGGTTTGTCTGTTTCTACACCGGCAGAGACGCCCCAGGTATTGCGGGGATTTGACGCATCGCTCCAGCTCAGCATGTTGCTGGTGGTATTGCTATTGCGCATGTCGTAGTTCAGGCGGCGACTGTAGCCAAAAGGAATGGAGAGCGAAACGTACAGTTGGTTATCCGTATCGCTTTCTTCATAGCGCGTGGTGCTCCATGATGTTGATAGCGATAAGCCTTTCCACTCACCGAGATCAAAGTTATATCCCGCCGTAAGCGTGGCGGTTGTCGAGCTATCGCCATCCCACCATTTCTGACGCAGTGCGCTGACATAAAGGTTAAGGTTGAGCGGGGTGATAGGTTGATTGAATGACACGCTGATGGTCTGTTTTTCATCCTGCGTGTCAGCATCGTTATATTGATGGTCTATAAAGTTGGCATAGCTGTGGAACTCGCGTTCGGAGAAGCGATACGCCGCCAGCGAAATCTGGCTGTCTGTAGCATCAAATCGCTTACTGTAGTTCAGGCGGTAGCTGAGTCCTTTTTCCGTATGACCATCATCGAACGTGCTGCTGGCGTGGGTGACGTCGAAAGACAAAGCGCCCAGCCATAGCATATTTTGCCCGATGCCAACCGCCACCGAACGGTAATCGCTTCCTGCGGCCAGTACGCCGCCATAAAGTGAGGTATTTGACAGCATCCCCCACGAGGCTTCACCGCTGGCAAACGTATCGTCAATCACGTGGTGGGATATATCCGGGCGTGCCCGACCTGCGGCGAACTTATAGCGCACCTGGCCTTCACGGGTGAGAAATGGCGTAGAGGCAGCTGAAACCTGAAAACTGTTAACCCGCCCATCTTCTTCGGTGACTTTGACGTCCAGCGTCCCTTGTACCGATTGGTTGAGGTCGCTGATGATAAACGGGCCGGGTGCAACTTTTGTCTGGTAGATAACGCGCCCGGCATGACTGACCGTTACCGTGGCGTTAGTCTGGGCGATGCCGCTTATCTGCGGCGCGTAGCCACGCAGTTCCCAGGGCAGCATGCGATCGTCACTGGCGAGCGCCGCACCATTGTAGGCAAAAGCATCAAAGATACTGGAGCTGAAATCGGTTTCGCCCAGCGTGAGTTTTGCGCCAAGTGCAGGGAGTGGGCGAAAAAGATAGGTGCGCGAGAGACCACGCGTGGTTTGTGAGCTTTCATCGTTACGGTTCTGGCTAATTTGGTAGTCGCTGCGCAGACGCCATGCGCCCATATTCAGCCCCGCCGTACCGTAAGAGTTAATATTTTCACTGTGCTCGCCGTGATTAGGACGATAAGTGCTGGCAAAAAGATTGTAATCCAGCAGCAAGCCCGCCACCCCATCATCCCAGGAGGAAGGAGGCATCCAGTTGTCTGATTTCCAGGAGAGCATTGCCTGGGGGATACTGACATCCAGACGCTGATCGGCACGATCCAGTGTAAACTGGATAGCAGAGTGGTTGCTAAAATCGACGCACCCCTCTTTCAGCGTTAGTGCGTTGCGGATGTTTTCCTTAAGACCGAGTTGATCGGCAAGTTCAGCCGGAATACAAACCGCCACCGTTTTTCCATTGGCTTTCCAGTGAAGCTCCTGCCCGGCAGAAATAAGATTTTTGTTTACCGCCACGGAAACGAAGTAGTTTCCGGGGGCAATCGCTGCCTTTTCTTTAAGCAATGAAATATCTACGCTGTCACGCATAGACTTATCCAAAACATTGAGATTGAATTCAACGGCCTGAGCAGAGACGGTGAATAACAAACCACTGCTTAAAATCAGAAACTTGCAAGTATCCATGGCGTCCTTACCGGGGCTATTGCAATAAGCGAAAGGGGCGGCCATAGAGGCCGCCATCTATTACTTGTAGGTCAGCGTATAATTTGCCGTCGCCGTTACGCCTCCCGGCGTGACGCTGTTGGAGCCGATTTTTTCCATCCAGGCTTTAAATGGCAGGATTTGGGTTTGGGACGCTGCGATAAGGTCGAGAGTTTGTGCTGCGCCCAGAGTGATATTGCTGCTGTTTTTATCCAGAATACGCACACCGACGTTGGTCGCGCCGCTGGCGTAGGTATTGGTTAACAGGCTGCTGTCTGAAGGATCAACGCTGCCGCTGCTGAAGGTAACGTCAACTTTGGTCACTTTCTGCGCGTTTCCGTTGTCGGAATTTGGTAAGTCGCAGTTAATCAGATGCAGGCTTGAGTCTACTGCATCAGAGTGATTGTTCGCATTGATATAGGTAGCCGGAACTTCCCCCAGATTGACCTGTTTATCAACATCGTCAGCCTGAATAGAGCACGGCGCGCTGATGACCAGACCCGTAAACGTAATTTTGCCGCCACCGCCGTCGACATCCGCCAGCGCATATCCAGAAGTGAGAGCGGTTAATGCCAACGCCAGCAATGTTTTCTTTCCTGAAATCATAGAATATCCTTTTAATATAAAGAGATAGGTTTAAATTTAATATTCTTTGACTCAATTATATCGTAAGGAGTATTAATGTAGAATTAGGAAGGCTTAAAAGTGAAATTCATAAAACTTAAAATATTGTCTTTAATAATATTATCTAATGATAATATTTGTGTTGTGATTGGTTTTGTTAAATAGCTCAATTTTTTGTATGGTTATTATTATGAAATCTTCTGGGCTTACAAGTGGGTTACTGAATTTTCGGATTAAATTGTGTGACACAATGTAGCCGGCTTAATTACGCCGTGCTGTAATCCTGGCACGGCGTAAAAATATTATCCGAGTCCAATCGATTGTAAAAGGACCAGGCTAAGCCCCATCACAGACATGCCACACAATACGCCGTAGCTTGGGTTGTTGTTGGGGTCTATCTCTTTCGCCAACGGCATCAGCTCATCCACTGACAGCGCGACCATAATTCCGGCCACCGCCGCCATAATGGCCGCCATCACTACCGGTGACACCAGGCTACCGAGTATGAGCCATGCCAGCACGCCGCCGAGGATTTCCGCCATCCCGGAAATTCCTGCCCAGAATACCGCTTTTCGCTTTGAGCCAGTAGCGGCATAAATGGGCCCGGAAACGGCGAGGCCTTCCGGAATATTGTGTAGCGCGACGGCAAAGGCGATGCCGAAGCCGAGTTCCAGGTTATTGCTGGCCGTAACAAACGTCGCAATACCTTCCGGGAAGTTATGCAGGCTGATGCCCAGCGTCAATAGAACCGCCGTTCGCCGGATGTTGGGCGGCAGGGGTTTTACATCCGCAGGCGCTAAATCCTGCGGGTGGGCGTGCGGCAATAGGCGATCGAGCGCGAAATAGCCGAGCAGGCCGACGACAAACATACCGTAGCCCAATACGGGCGACATGCCTTCGGTATGCAGGGCGGCAGGCAGCATTTCCATCAGGGAAATCAGCAGCATAATGCCCGCCGCAAAGCCCAGCGAAAACGCCAGCACGCGGTTAGATGGCTTTTGCCCGATAACGCCAAGGATCGCGCCAATAAACGTGGCCGCACCCGCTAATAAGGTCAGAATTAAGGGTACCGACATCGCTTACTCCTTATGATAATGATTATCATTTATACTAAAAGTTGTCGTCCATTACGAGAGGCTTATTGCGTCTTTACTCCAGCTTACATTCAAATTTTCTGAAGATCATCATCACGCTTATCTGAGTTTCACCCTGTCTAAAACAGGTTAATGTAGTGTTATTACATCGTACTCTTTATGAGGATAACACCATGTCTCGTACCCGAATGCCAGCGTTGTTTTTAGGTCACGGTAGCCCGATGAACGTGCTGGAAGACAACATCTATACCCGCACCTGGCAGCATCTGGGCGAGACGCTGCCGCGTCCAAAAGCGATTGTGGTGATTTCCGCCCACTGGTTCACCCGTGGAACCGGCGTGACGGCCATGGAAACGCCGAAGACGATTCATGATTTTGGCGGCTTCCCTCAGGCGCTGTATGACATTCACTATCCGGCACCGGGCTCTCCGGCACTGGCGCAGAAGCTGGTTGAATTGCTGTCACCGGTGCCTGTAACACTGGACAATGAAGCCTGGGGTTTTGACCACGGCTCCTGGGGCGTGCTGATTAAGATGTACCCGAACGCGGATATTCCGATGGTGCAGTTAAGCATTGATAGCACTAAACCGGCGGCGTGGCACATGGAGATGGGGCGTAAGCTCGCCAGCCTGCGCGATGAAGGGATTATGCTGGTGGCCAGCGGCAACGTGGTGCATAACCTGCGGACCGCGAAATGGCACGGTGATGGCACGCCGTATCCTTGGGCATCGTCCTTTAATGAGTATGTGAAAGAGAATCTGAGCTGGAAAGGGCCAACGGAACAGCATCCACTGGTGAACTATCTGGATCATGAAGGCGGCGCATTGTCGAACCCGACGGCGGATCACTTCCTGCCGCTGCTGTATGTGCTGGGCGCGTGGGATGGCGAAGAACCTATCACGATCCCGGTGGATGGCCTGGAGATGGGCAGCTTAAGCATGTTGTCTGTTCAAATCGGGTAGTTTTTGCCGGATGGCGCTGCGCTTACCCGGCCTACGAATAGCCCGCTCTGTCAATGTGTTACGGACTGTCGGTAGGCCTGATAAGCGCAGCGCCATCAGGCTTGTTTCATCCTCTGACCAGCTTTATACCCCAGGCTGCGCTCATAATCAGCAGCAGCACCAGGCAAGTTCCGAAAGCCAGCATGCACGCCTGCGCCATATTCATAAAATGCCATGGCGGCAGGAGATACCAGCCTTCTGAGCTTTGGTACAAATTAACAAACCATTGTTGAGTGCTACTAAGCGTGACGCCATCAGGCACGATGGGCGCGTCATAGCCGCAGTCGCCGGTCGGTTTGAACCATTCCGGCGCCCACTGCGCCAGCGGCAGATTAAAGGGAAAAGTTGGGTCAGTTGAACAGCCCTGTACGCCAAACAGCGCGTCGGGGTCCGGGTTATGCACCGCATAATGGATACCGTTCAGCTTGATCGAAAACTTAATCCCCATAATGCTGCCGTAGAACGCCATTACGCAGCCAATCAGTTTCAGGATAATGTTTTTTGGGTTTATCGCCGCAATCACGCCGCCAAATACCATCACAAACATCGCGTAGCGAATATAAACACACTGTTCGCACGGGGCCATGTAGAGATAGATCTGGAAGAATGAGTGCGCCAGCACGATAAGCGCGCCCATCGCGATAGCCATAAACAGCCACAGAAAGCGCCGTTCCTGCCACCTCACCAGCGTATCGACCGGCGTTCTTCGCAGGTCTCTCAATAATCCCTTAATGAAAGCCATAAGCGTTTCCCTGTATTATTTGCTCGCCAGTTCGCGAATCAGGTCTGCCATAGCGTCGATGGATTTAATATTCTTGGTGTAGATCAGATATTTACCATTAACGACATAGGCCGGAACGCCCTGGATTTTGGCCACATCGTAGGCTGCTTTCCATTTTTCCAGCGTTTCCTGAACGGCAGGCTCTTTCAGCGCGGCTTCAAAATCAGCCTGGCTCATACCTGCGGCATCCAGGCCGGTTTTGATAAAGGCGGCTGGGTCTTTACCGTCAGACCAGCGCTCTTTTTTGTCGTGATACGCCGCGTAGTAGGCGAACTTCGCTTTTTTGAACTGCGAGTTGGCATCAAACAGTGAAATGCCTGCGGCTTTATCTTTGGCAATTAACACTGCAAAGACTTCGCTGGCCTGCTTGCCATATTCGCCTTTGGTTTCCAGATGGAACGGGGTGAAGGCCACCAGATCTTTCACTTTTTCCGACACCGGGCCGGTCACGGCTTTGTCGTACTTGTAGCAGAACGGGCAGGCGTAGCTGAAGACTTTAATCAGCGTTTTATCGGCGTTGGGAATCGGTTTCTCCAGCACCATGTAGTCTGTGCCTTCAGTGAAAGCCGATGCGGCAAAAGATGTCGCCAGCGCGGCAGTGAGTACCACGCCGGTAAATAATGATTTAATCCATTTCGTAGACATAGCCATTCCTTCTTATTTAAACATCTGCTGCGGATGAACCAGCATTGCACGGTAGTGGGTCTGATTCGGTTTATCCGACAGAACGTCGATTTCGACTTTCACTTCTTTGGTTTTGTAGTCAATTTCATTGAGCTTACCAATGGTCGGTTGACCAACATCGAATAAATGAATGGAGCCGCTGAAGCCAAACATCGTGTTGCGGTCTTTTTCATATTCGATGACAGACGTAATCGGGCTGTAGAAGTCGTAGCCGCGATCTTTACCGTATTCCCAAACCTGCTGGACGGTGCCTTTTTTCTCGTCGATTTTATATTCCACGAAACGGGAATATTTCATCGTTGGCAGGGCGGGTTGTTCGAGATGACGACCATCGCCGTTATCAAAGACGGTGAGTGTGCCTTTGCTGGAGAGCCACGCGGTATGTTGGGTGTAGGTGAAGTCGAAATCACTGTTCTGGCAGTTGCCGTTTTCATCACAGCTAATCGGTTTGCCTTTATCATCAACCGGTTTCAGCAGTTTGCTTGCCAGCTGTTTATTCCAGCCTTTGGACGGCGCAAGGATCCATTTCACCTGCTTATCACGGCCAATTTTAAACACGCCCTGGTGGCGTGAAGAAATAATAATGGAGTCGTCTTTGGCGTCATAAGCAATTGAGTTAACGTGCGCCCAGTTGCGTCCCGGCCCTACGCCCAGCGCATCGCCAAACGGTGTATCGGGTTCGAGCTTCGCCTGCTGGCCTGCGTGCGCAAGGTCGACGTTCACACAAACGGCACCAGCGTCGAGCGCGCCCAGTAGCGAGTCACGCATCGGATCGAGGATTTTGTTCAGGTCCCAGACATCGACCACGCGGCCTGATTTATCCACTTCCAGAATATGGTCGCGGATGGTGTTGACGTGTACGCCGTCATCGCGGCGATAGCTGTGTTTACCGACACGCAGCAGCACGGTGCCTTTCGACGTTTCGATGGATTCATGGGTGGCATCGACGAACCCACGCGGCAGTTTGTGATCTTCCAGCACCTGGCCCATCATATCGAATTCATACCAGTGCTGGCCCTGCACGGCCGTGTAGGTTCCACGTGGCGTTTCGCGAATACCCATCAGGTAGCCGCGCTTGTTGATGTTGCGGTCATGCCCATCGTAGAAGGTTTCCTGATCCAGCCACCAGCGATATTCACCTTCGGTATCCACCACAAAGGTAAATGGCGCAATATCAAAAGCCAGCGCGCCAGTTGCCGGGCCCGCGTCGAGAATACCGGCGTCTTTTGATTTTTCGCCATGCCAGTGCAGGTCGGAGCCCTGGGCGGTAAAGGTGTGGGTGTTCACCATGTAGAGGCGATCTTCAAAGCCTTTGGCGACTTTAACGACTTTCGGTTGTTGCAGGTCAGAGATAGAGCGGTTATCCATATAGTGGTTAACGATAGCGGAAGTCTGCACCACGTAGTCGTCTTTCATCGGCTTGCCATTTTCTTTCCATTCCACGGTGACTTTGTTGGCAAACTTCTGATACAGCCCAAAAATAGGAATACCGTCGTAGTTCTTCAGCGACTCCTCGCCTACGCTATAGCTGATAGGCACGCCTTTCTCGCCTTTACCATGAACGGTGACTTTCACATCGGATATGGTGTGACTATCGAGTTCAACCAACGCGGTTAAAGGCGCGTGTCCGTAGGGATCAACCACCACGGCACCCAGATGACCCGCCGGTGGCGCCGGCTGAAAACCTGCGGCCAGCGCGCTGGCGGTAGATAAACCAAAGGTAAGCGCAACGGCGCCCGCGAGGAACGTTTTTCGATATTGATTAAACATAACGATATTTCCTTATATATTCCCGTGGGTTATTTATGAGAAAACAAACATCGTTCTTTCTGAATGAGGTTTAAATCTATCTTTTATTTTTAAATATATTTTTGGTAAATGCATGGAGCGAATTTAATGATTGAGATAGTAGGGTTGTGATATATCAACCACAACCGCTATTGTTATAGAGTGTGATCCTGGTTGCATTGTTTTAAATAGCAGAATGTATATCTTTCATCATGGTATTCTGTTATTTATTTCTATGATAAATAACAGAATAACCTTAATGAAAAAACAAATGAAAATATGTTTATGTGAAATAAAAATATTGAATGTGAATTAAATTTAACTTTTAAGGATGAAAGAATGTATATCGCGTGGTACTGGATAGCCCTGGTCGCTGTACTTGCAGGATTTTCTATTTACCATGTCAGGCGTGAGCGCCGCGCCTGTCGGCAGGAAAGAGAGGCGTTGCTGGAGATGATTCGCCGTTGGCGCGAAGAGAAAATACCGCCCCAATAAGAAGCGGTATCTGAATCCGGACTTACTCGACAAAAACATGCGGGTAGAAACGGGAAAGATCCTGGGTAATCAGCGCGCGATCTTCGCGAATGCCAATTCCGGCCGGTTGATCGTTGATAAGCCAGCTGCCAATCAGCGTATAGCTGTCGCCAAACTTCGGCAGCGGATGGAACTGCTGCACGATCATGCCTTCTTCACCGTAAGGCCCTTCAACCTGTTCCAGCGTTTTGCCGTTCTCAATGATCGAAATATTGGCGCCTTCGCGGGAGAAGATCGGTTTCACCACATATTTGTCCATCTGCGGATGATCGTCTTCGGCAAAATAAGCGGGCAGCAGATTTGGGTGATCCGGGAACATCTCCCACAGCAGCGGCAGCAGCGCTTTGTTGGAAATAATGCTCTTCCATGCCGGTTCCAGCCAGCGCACGCCAGCGTCTTCAAGCTTGGTTGAGAATATCTCGCGCAGCATGTATTCCCACGGATAGAGCTTGAAGAGGTTGCCGATAACCTGATCCTGGAGATCGGTAAACTGACCTTTTTCACCCAGGCCAATATCGTCGATGTACAGGAATTCGGTTGCCACTTCCGCTTCTGCCGCGCAGTCCTGCAGATATTGCACGGTTCCACGATCTTCCACGGTATCGCGACAGCAGGTCAGGTGCAGCAGCTGAAAACCATGCTGTTCACGCAGCTCGGTGAAGCGCTCGATGATCTTTTCTTGCAGGCTGTTGAACTGATCGCTGCCTTCCGGCAGGTTACCGGCATTCAGCTGATCTTCCAGCCAGATCCACTGGAAGAACGCCGCTTCGTACAGCGAGGTTGGGGTATCGGCGTTGTTCTCGAGCAGCTTCGGCTCGCCCACGCCATCCCATGCAAGGTCCATGCGTGAATAGAGCGAAGGCTGATGCGTCAGCCACGACTGACGCACAAAGCCCCAGGTGTGTTTCGGAATGCGGAATTTGGTCATCAGCTCATCGCTGGCGACTACGCGCTCCACCACTTTTAAACACATCTGGTGCAGTTCTGCGGTGACCTCTTCCAGTTTTTCAACCTGGGCCAGGGTCAACTTGTAATACGCTTCTTCGCTCCAGTACGGCTCGCCGTACATGGTGTGGAAGTTAAAGCCATATTCGGTGGCTTTTTCGCGCCAGTCCGGGCGCTCGGTAATACTGATTCTTTCCATCTGACTTAGCCGCCCATTGAGCGAGAAGAGGTGCCGGACGCGCTGCTACGCTGCATTGTCGACTGTTTCGCGACAGACTCACCGAAGCCGCCACGGGTGACCGTGTTGGTGGTCGCCGGTTTTGGCGCCATCGCGGTTTTCGGTACCGTCATGGTGCGTCCTGGCTGCGCGGCGCCGTAGTTTTTGCCGCTGGCGTCGGTGTATTTACCGTATGCCGGGCTGGACGGGTTTTTGGATGTGAACACTGGCTGCTGCTGGAAGCCCGCGCCGCCGCTCATCATACGACCCATCATGTAACCGGCCATCAACGGCATCCAGAAGCTGCCGCTGCTTTGCGCCTGAGCCTGGTTTTCTGGCGCGACACCTGCCTGAGCAGGCGTTTGCTGACACTGGCCTTCACCAAATTCCGCGACGCAATCTTCACGCGTGGCATATTTCGGTGCAGTACGTTCCGCTTCTTTCTGTGCATTATTAAAGGCGGTGGTACATTCCGCACCTTTCCCCGGGTTGGCTGCCGAGCAGTCGTCCGCGTTTTGATAGAGGGTGACCGTTTCGTCACTTTGCTCACAGCCCGCCAGCATAAAGACGGCGGTGACAGCGAAAGCAACCGGTGTTAAATGGCGTGCACTCCAGCTTTTGCGAAAAGCGGCATGCTTAATATTATTTGTCCGTTTCATCGTTATCTTCCTGGACCCAATGGTAGAGCATTAGCGCTCAGGATAGTGGATGACTGGTTGAAAATGAAGCGAGAAGGGGAAGAAACAGGGGGATCTTTACGTTGCCTTACGTTCTGCGCAATGTAAAACGCCACGCGTGTTGGGCGTGGCGTTTTTATACGTCGTCGGGCTTAACGATTCGCGGTAGTGGTCGCGCCGTTATAGCCGTCTGCGGAAGCATCCTGCTTTGGATTTTCCGGGGCAACAGACTCAGGCGTCGTTGAAACCGGTTTACCCAGCGTGCTGTTCAGCGCCTGCAGATCCTGTTCGTTCAGGGTACCGAGCGCAGATTTGATATTAAGCTGGTTAATCAGGTAGTTATAACGCGCGCTGGAGAGCTGCTGCTTGGCGTTATACAGCGTGGTGGTTGCATCCAACACGTCAACGATGGTACGGGTACCCACTGAGTAACCGGCTTCCATCGCGTCTAATGAACTCTGTGCAGAGACAACGGCTTGTTTATAGGCGTTGATGCTGCTGATAGAGGCATTGACGTTGTTGAAGGAGGAACGCACGGTCTGCACTACTGTACGGTGCGCGCTTTCCAGTTGCTCGCTTGCGCCAACAAAGTTGTACTGCGCTTGTTTAACCTGAGAGGTCACTGAACCGCCGCTGTAAATTGGCAGGTTGAAGCTCAGGCCGATAGAGTTCTGGCCGATGTCGCGGTCAGCATAGCTACCGCTATTTGGCCCACTGGTCTGGCTGCCGTTATATTTGGTGTTGGACACGCTGGTAGACGCGTTCAGGTCCAGGGTCGGCAGGTGGCCGTCCTGTGCCTGACGAATCTGCTCGCGGGCCAGGTCCTGGCTCAGGCGTGCCTGTAACAGCGACAGGTTGCGGCTTTCCGCTTCCTTCAGCAGCGCATTGACCGCTTTCGGCTTGTCGGTAGAGAAGCTGTCAACATTCAGCGAAGAGAGTTCCGGATAGTAGTTACCGGTGACCTGACGCAGCGCTTCAACGGCGTTATCAAGATTGTTACGCGCGGTCACTTCATTCGCCAGCACGGTATCGTACTGTGAACGGGCGTTCTGAACGTCGGTGATAGCAACCAGACCGACGTTAAAGCGCTGAGTGGTTTGATCCAACTGACGGTAGATAGCTTGTTTCTGCGCTTCAGTATAGGAAAGCGCATCAATCGCGCTCAGCACGTTAAAGTAGGCCGTCGCCGTGTTCAGAATAAGCTGCTGCTGGTCAGTCTGATAAGTGACGTCCTGAATACCCGCGCTTTTTTCTTGCAGCGTCAGGGCACGCCATTTCGACATATCAAACAACGTTTGCGTTAACTGTAACGACGCGCTGCTGACGTTAGAGTTGACGCCGTTGTTGTCACGATAGCCGTTGTTATAGGTATAATCAGCACCCAGGCCAAGCTGTGGTAACAGTGGGCTACGCGCTTCGTTGATCTTTTCAAAGGCAGCATCGCGATCTGCTGCGGATTTCCGCAGGTCAGGGTTGCTTAAACGCGCCTGCTGATACACTTGCAGCAGGTTCTCTGCCTGGCTCATTGCGCTGAAACCCGTAAGGCTCAGGCCAATAAGGATGGGGAGCAATTTCTTCATTTGCATTCCTTGTTGTGAAGCTTAGCGCTGATCTAATTCAGAAAAATATTCGCCGATTGTATCAGAGTCTGCCAGTTTAAAAAGTTGGCGTAATGTGCCATGCGGCGTTAATTTGCATCAATCTAGCATACAGTCAGCTAAACGGTAGCCAAACTGACCCGAAATCCACAATTTCAGCACAAATGCAATTGGAACCAATCATGACTAAGACGAATGATTCAGTGGTTACGTTCTCGAAAAACGATGTAGAAATTATTGCACGGGAAACGCTGTACAGCGGTTTTTTTTCGCTTGATTTGTATCGTTTTCGTCATCGTTTATTCAACGGAGAAATGAGTGGCGAGGTAAAACGCGAAATTTTTGAGCGCGGTCACGCCGCAGTCTTGCTACCCTTTGACCCTGTGCGGGATGAAGTTGTGCTGATTGAACAGATCCGCATCGCCGCATTCGACACCAGCGAAAGCCCGTGGTTGCTGGAGATGGTGGCCGGTATGATCGAAGAAGGCGAAACCATCGAAGATGTGGCGCGCCGGGAAGCGGTGGAAGAGGCGGGCTTAATCGTCGGGCGCACGAAAAAAATGCTGAGTTACCTGGCAAGCCCAGGGGGAACCAGTGAGCGCCTCTCTATATTAGCGGGCGAAGTGGACGCAACGACGGCCAAAGGCATTCATGGCCTGGCAGAAGAAAACGAAGATATTCGGGTTCATGTGGTAAGTCGGGAACAAGCTTATCAGTGGGTAGAAGAGGGAAAAATCGACAACGCGGCGACGGTCATCGCTTTGCAATGGCTGCAGTTGCATTATCAAGACTTACGACAAGAGTGGTTAAAATGAAGCGCTATACACCTGACTTCCCTGAAATGATGCGGCTGTGCGAAACCAATTTCGCGCAGCTACGCCGATTACTGCCGCGCACTGATACGCCCGGCGACGCAGTGAACTATCAGGTGGCGAATGCGCAATATCGGTTAACGATCGTCGAATCGACGCGTTACACCACGCTGGTTGAGATAGAGCAGACGCACCCGAAGGTCAGTTACTGGAGCCTGCCGTCAATGACGGTACGCCTGTATCATGATGCCATGGTGGCTGAAGTGTGTTCGAGTCAGCAGATTTTTCGCTTTAAAGCACGTTATGATTATCCTAATAAAAAGTTGCATCAACGCGACGAAAAGCATCAAATTAACCAGTTTCTGGCTGACTGGTTACGTTACTGTTTAGCATATGGAGCGATGGCGATTCCGGTTTAAGCATCGTGAAACCTAAGGACACCATTTGGAAAGCCTGTTAAACCTTCCTCTGGCTGGTGGGGCCAGTGTCAGGTTACTGCAAATTACTGATACTCACCTGTTCGCTAAAAAGAGTGAAACGCTGTTGGGCGTGAATACCTGGGACAGTTATCACGCCGTGCTCGAAGCGATTAACGCTTCGCAGCGTGAAGTCGATCTGGTTGTCGCAACCGGCGACTTGGCGCAGGATCACACTTCCGCGGCCTATCAGCATTTCGCTGAAGGCATCGCGCGGTTTTCTGCGCCCTGCGTTTGGCTGCCGGGCAACCATGACTTTCAACCCGCCATGTACAGCACGCTCCAGGACGCTGGGATCTCCCCGGCTAAGCGCGTAATGGTGGGCGAGCACTGGCAAATCCTGCTGCTCGACAGTCAGGTCTTTGGCGTGCCTCACGGCGAACTGAGCGACTTTCAACTGGAGTGGCTGGAAAAACGGCTGGCGGAGGCGCCGGAACGTTATACGCTGCTGCTGTTGCACCATCATCCATTGCCTGCGGGATGTAGCTGGCTCGATCAGCACAGCCTGCGCAACGCCGCGTCGCTGGATAACGTGCTGGTAAATTTCCCGAAGGTGAAGCACCTGCTGTGCGGACATATCCATCAGGAACTTGACCTCGACTGGAACGGCCGCCGGATGATGGCGACACCGTCCACCTGTGTGCAGTTTAAGCCGCATTGCGCCAACTTTACGCTGGATACCGTTTCTCCGGGCTGGCGCTGGCTGGAGCTGCATGCTGATGGATCGCTAACCACCGAAGTTTGCCGCCTTGCCGGGTCGGAGTTTCACCCGGATACCGCGTCAGAAGGATACTGATGGCTACGCTTCTCTATCTGCACGGGTTTAACAGCTCTCCCTGGTCTGCCAAAGCGACGGCGCTGAAAACGTGGCTGGCGGAGCACTACCCGGATATCACCATGGTGATTCCGCAGCTGCCGTCCTATCCCGCTGAAGCCGCAGAGATGCTGGAAGCGCTGGTGCTAAAGCATGGTGGCGAACCGCTGGGTGTCGTCGGCTCCTCGCTGGGTGGCTATTACGCTACCTGGCTGTCACAGTGTTTCATGCTGCCTGCCGTGGTGGTGAACCCGGCGATACGCCCGTATGAACTGCTGACGAACTTCCTCGGTCCGAACGAGAATCCCTACACCGGTGAGCATTATGTGCTAGAGTCTCGCCATATTTACGATCTCAAAGTGATGCGGATTGACCCGCTGGAAGCGCCGGATCTCATCTGGTTGTTGCAGCAAACGGGCGATGAAGTGCTTGATTACCGCCAGGCCGTTGACTATTTCGCCTCCTGCCGCCAAACGGTAGAGGAGGGCGGTAATCACGCATTTGTGGGCTTTGAAGATCACTTCACACAGATTATCGACTTTCTGGGGCTGCATTAAGCCGCTCCCATTACCTACGAACAGATCATGACACAATCTTCTTATAACGCTGATGCCATTGAGGTACTCACCGGGCTTGAGCCGGTTCGCCGCCGTCCGGGAATGTACACGGATACTACACGCCCTAACCATCTTGGTCAGGAAGTGATCGATAACAGCGTCGATGAAGCGCTGGCGGGCCACGCAAAACGTGTCGAAGTCATTCTTCATGCTGACCAGTCGCTGGAAGTTATTGACGACGGGCGCGGCATGCCGGTCGACATTCACCCGGAAGAGGGTGTACCGGCGGTCGAGCTGATTCTGTGCCGCCTGCATGCGGGTGGTAAATTCTCTAACAAAAACTACCAGTTCTCCGGTGGCCTGCACGGCGTGGGGATTTCGGTGGTTAACGCCTTGTCCAAACGCGTGGAAGTGAACGTCCGTCGCGATGGTCAGGTCTACAGCATCGCCTTTGAAAATGGCGATAAAGTGGAAGATCTGCACGTGACCGGCACCTGCGGCAAACGCAATACCGGCACCAGCGTTCACTTCTGGCCAGATGAAAGCTTCTTCGACAGCCCGCGCTTCTCCGTCTCTCGTCTCAACCACGTGTTGAAAGCGAAAGCGGTACTTTGCCCTGGCGTGGAAATCGTCTTTAAAGACAAAGTGAATAACACCGAGCAGAGCTGGCGTTATGAAGACGGCCTGACGGATTACCTGAAAGAAGCGGTGAACGGCCTGCCGACGCTGCCAGAACAGCCGTTCGTCGGGACGTTTTCTGGTGAAACGGAAGCGGTTGACTGGGCGCTGCTGTGGCTGCCGGAAGGCGGTGAACTGCTGACCGAAAGCTACGTTAACCTGATCCCGACCATGCAGGGCGGTACGCACGTTAACGGTCTGCGTCAGGGCCTGCTCGACGCGATGCGCGAATTCTGCGAATACCGCAATATCCTGCCGCGCGGCGTGAAGCTGACGGCGGAGGATATCTGGGAACGCTGCGCGTATGTGCTGTCGGTGAAAATGCAGGATCCGCAGTTTGCCGGCCAGACCAAAGAACGCCTCTCTTCGCGTCAGTGCGCGGCATTTGTTTCCGGCGTGGTGAAAGATGCGTTTTCCCTGTGGCTGAACCAGAACGTTCAGGCCGCAGAAATGCTGGCCGAGATGGCGATTTCCAGCGCTCAGCGCCGTATGCGCGCGGCGAAAAAAGTGGTGCGTAAAAAACTGACCAGTGGCCCGGCGCTGCCCGGCAAACTGGCGGACTGCACCGCGCAGGATCTCAACCGTACCGAACTTTTCCTCGTGGAAGGTGACTCCGCAGGCGGTTCCGCCAAGCAGGCGCGCGATCGTGAATATCAGGCGATCATGCCGCTGAAAGGGAAGATCCTTAACACCTGGGAAGTCTCCTCCGATGAAGTGCTGGCCTCGCAGGAAGTGCACGACATTTCCGTGGCGATCGGTATCGATCCGGACAGCGACGATCTCAGCCAGCTGCGCTACGGCAAGATCTGTATCCTCGCGGATGCGGACTCCGATGGTCTGCACATCGCCACGCTGCTGTGCGCGCTGTTTGTGAAACACTTCCGCTCAGTGGTTAAACAGGGCCACGTTTACGTGGCGCTGCCGCCGCTGTATCGTATCGATCTCGGCAAAGAAGTTTATTACGCCCTGACCGAAGAAGAGAAAGCGGGCGTGCTGGAACAGCTGAAGCGCAAGAAAGGCAAACCGAACGTTCAGCGCTTTAAAGGGCTGGGTGAAATGAACCCGATGCAGCTGCGTGAAACCACGCTCGATCCGAACACGCGCCGCCTGGTACAGCTGATTATTGATGATGAAGATGAACAGCAAACCAATGCGGTAATGGATATGCTGCTGGCCAAGAAGCGTTCGGAAGACCGCCGTAACTGGCTGCAGGAAAAAGGCGATATGGCAGATATTGAGGCCTGATTCGTTATTAATAACAAAAAAGGAGAGCGGAAGCTCTCCTTTTTTATTTTCTTCAAAAATACATTCAACAATTAATATTTATAACACTAATAACAATACGTGCTTTTTATTTTTCTGAAAAGCTATTTTCTTTTTTTTATTGCGTACTGTCACGGATTGGCTTTCCGCGTTTTTGCATAGTACGTGTGAGCGTGATGTATGAATAAATAATTTTTGTGAATATATCTGTTAATTAAAGACAACGCATGGAGCACACAATGGGAAATAAAAAACTCACCACCGGATTATTAGCCTTATCCCTTCTGGTTGCATCTTCTATGGCTTTGGCAAAAACCGTCTTTATCGCGTCTGATGTTCACCCTGCTGATTACCCCACCACGGCGGCGGTGATTCATATGGGCGAAAAACTGAGCGCGCAAACGGACGGGCGTTTAGCGATTAAAATGTTCCCTAACGGGCAAATGGGCGATGAGGGCGCCACCATTGAAAAAGCGCGCGCAGGGGCGATTGATATTCTGCGTGTATCAATGGCACCCGTGGGCGGTATTTTGCCGGAAGTGAGCGTCTTTAATATGCCGTTTGTTTTCCGCGACCTCGATCATCTTCATCATGTGCTGGATGGCCAGGTAGGCGAGCAACTGGGGCAGAAAGTCACTGACAGTAACCTGGGTCTGGTGTTCCTCGGCTGGATGGACGCGGGCTCACGTAGCCTGATCACCAAAAAACCGGTGAACAATCTCGACGATCTGAAAGGTGTGAAAATCCGTCTGCAAAACAACCCCATCGGCCTGGACTCCTTTAAAGCGATGGGCGCAAACCCGGTTGTCATTCCGGTCGGCGACGTTTTTGCCAGCCTGCAAACCGGCGTTATTGATGCGGCGGAAAACAATGAACCGACGTTTGATACCGAAAACTATGTGGTGGCCGGAACCAAATATTTCGATATGACCGAGCACTTTATGATTCCGGAAGTGTTTACGTTCTCAAAGAAAAAATGGAACAAACTCTCTGCTGAAGATCAGGCGCTGATTTTAAAACTGGCGAAAGAAGCGCAGGCGGAAGAACGCGTTCTGTGGGCGCAGTATGTTGAAAAATCAACTAAGAAATTACAAGGCCAGGGCGTGGAGTTTATTAAGGTGGATAAAAAACCCTTTATCGACGCCACTGCGCCAGTCCGTGAAAAATATGGCAAACAATTTAGTGTGTTGATGCAGCAAATCCAGGAAACAAAATAAGAATACGATGTGCCGGGCCGGATTATTCTGGCCCGGTCTTTGTAGGAGCATAAAATGAAAAATACCTATATCCTGGCCATGGATTATGTCTACCGGTTATGTATCTGGCTATCCGGTTTTAGCTTGTTATTTATGACGTTTATTTATTTGATCGGTATTTACGCTCGGTTTCGCCCGGACCTTCCCGCGTGGCTGGACTTTATGCCTCACGCGTCAACCAGTTGGCCCGAACCGCTGTCGCAAATTTGCATGATCACCTTCTCCTTCGTTGGCGCGGCGGCAGCCTATCGGGCTGGCGGGCATATTGCCATTACTATGCTGGTCGATCGCATTCCTGCGGCGGCGCAAAAAGGGATCGCGATATTCGTGGATCTCGCCATGCTGGCAACCTGCGTTTTTATTATCAAATGGGGCATTGTCGGCTGTCAGGATGCCTGGGAAGATGTGATTCCCTCCTTGCCGTTCCTGACTTCCGGAATTACCCATCTCCCCGTTCCTTTAGGGTCGTTCTTTACGCTGCTGTTTGTAGTTGAAAAATTACTGTTTGGCCCGCAAACGCACCGGGAACTGGTGCAGTTTGGCTCGCCGAAAGTGGGCCACTAAGGAATTCATAATATGGACATGACGCTGCTTGTCTTTGTGGTGACGTTTGTTGTGCTGATGGCGGTTGGTATGCCGGTGGCCTATGCGGTCGGCCTGACCGCCGTGGTGGTCACGATAATGGCGGATTTCTCGCTGGATGGCTTAATCATCACCATTTTCCACAGTACCGATAACGTCAATCTGCTGACCATCCCGTTCTTTGTGTTTGCGGGCGCCATCATGGCGGAAGGCGGAATGGCGCGACGGCTGGTGGATTTTGCCGGACTGTTTGTCGGCTGGATCCGCGGTGGCCTGGCGCTGGTGAACATTCTGGCTTCCACGCTGTTTGGCGCGATTTCTGGTTCATCCGTTGCCGATACCGCGTCGATTGGTTCGGTATTGATTCCAGAAATGGAGCGCAAAGGGTATCCGCGTACTTTTGGCGCGGTGCTCACCGCTAGCGCCTCGGTGCAGGCGATTCTGGTACCGCCCAGCCATAACTCGGTGCTGTTTGCAATTGTCGCCAATACCGCGGCGGTGACTATTCCCGGTATGTTCCTGGCGGGGATAGTTCCCACCTTCGTCCTGTGCGGCACGCTGGTGGTGCTGTGTTTGATCTCTGCGCGACGCAATAACTACCCGAAAGAGGCGAAGATAGAGTTCCGGCGCAAAATGAAAATCGCGCTGGATGCCATCTGGGGGCTGATTACCATCGTGATCATCTCCGGCGGGATCCTCTCCGGCTTCTTCACGCCGACGGAATCGGGGGCCATCGCCTGTATCTGGGCGATGTTCGTCACCTTCTTTATCTATCGCGAATATAAATTCCGCGACTTTCCGAAACTGATTCACCGCACCATCAAAACCGTCACCATGGTGATGGTACTGATAGCCTTTGCGGCGGCCTTCGGTTCGGTGATGATGCTGGTGGATTTACCGAGTCAAATCTCCTCGGCGCTGCTGTCCCTGTCGGATAACAAATACATCATCCTGATGATTATCAACGTGATGTTGCTGCTGCTGGGCTTCCTGATGGATATGGCGCCGTTGATCCTCATCCTCACGCCGATTCTGCTGCCGGTGGTGATGCAGTTGGGAATTAACCCAATGCACTTTGGCATCATCATGATGACCAACCTGGGGATTGGCCTGATTACGCCGCCGGTGGGCTCTGTGCTGTTTGTCGCGAGCGCCGTGAGCGGGCTGAAGATAGAGCAGGTGGTGAAAGCGATGCTGCCATTCTATTTTGCGCTGTTTATGGTGCTGATTCTGGTGACCTACATCCCGGCGCTGTCCCTGTGGCTGCCGTCGCTGTTCCTGTAAACACCTAACGTCATGGAGGCAAATCGGTGCCTCCATGACGGTTAATCCGTGCGATGATTTTTCCGATACTGTAACGGCGTTTCGCCAATCCCTTTCTTAAACGAGCTGATAAACCATGTGGTATCAGCAAATCCGACCTGGCTTGCCACCTCCGCCACGCTCATCGTGCTATGCAGCAATAACTCGCAGGCTCGCCGCAGCCGTATCGTATTCAAATAGTTGTGAATATATTCCCCGGTCTCGACGTGAAAGCGCCGCGAAAGATAGCTGCGCGATTTACCGAGATCCTGCGCCAGCCTATCGAGGCTGAATTTTTGTCGATAGTTTTCTTCTATCCAGAACATTACCGGGCTGGCGATCCCGTGGTTACCTTCCTGCATTTTTTCCTGCACCGGCGGCAGCATGCGCAACAACGCCATCAGCAGACTGGCGACATGCTCCGCGCTAAGCCCGGAAACGGCAAGCTGCGCGTAGAGCGTAAAGAGATAATTGACGTGGGCATGCGCGTCGGCGAGGTCGGCGACAAACGCCGGGCCAGCGCGCTGCGCCAGCATTTGCAGACGGCTGCGCGCCTCGGGAAAGTCGCGCAGCAGGCGCACAATCGCATGCTGATCGAGATGAATAATCGTGCGGCGGTAGGAGTCATGCGCTTGTTCATCCACCATCACTTTGTGCAGCGTAAACGGCGGGAAAAAAAACAGCCGCCCCGGGCGCATGGTGTACTGGCGATTATCGACAATCACCACGCCGAATCCTTCTTCGACGTACAGCACTTCCAGACACTGATGCCAGTGGTGATAGCGCACGCTGTTGGCGTACAGGCGGCTGAATGACGCCACCTTATCCTTCAGCGTGATCAGCTCCAGACGTTCCGCATTTAATGATGTACTCATAGCAACAGAATTAAATTTTTACGTTATTAATTCCCCCACTAAACCACCGTTTTAAATTTTATCAAGCTGCGGTTTATTTAATCATATCAGTTGTGACCGGGTTAACATTTCACGCCCTGTCCGATTCTCTATGCTTGAGCCACTTTCGAGGATGGCTAAGCAGAGGATTCTGGCGGTGATGGAAAAATCAAATTCATTGTCTTCACGTGAAGAGGTGGTGACCGCGCTCACAAGCATGTTGAGCGCGCTGGATAAACAGTTTCCCGCCGGTGCGGCGCAATTCTCGTTGGGCGATACCTGCGCGCATTACAGTGTGGAGATTGCCGAAATGGAAGGGCTGTCACGCGCACTGTGGGGCCTTTTCCCGCTGCTGGCGGGTGGGGCAGAGGTGCCCTTCAGCGACAAATACTTCACCGCCATTAAGCTTGGCACCGATCCGCAAAGCCCGGCGTACTGGGGCGAAACGGGCCCGTACGATCAGCGACTGGTCGAAATGGCGGCCTATGGCCTTGGGCTGGCGCTGTTACAGGGCAGCTTTACCGATCATTTCAGCGCCGCTGAACTGAATAATCTGCACCGCTGGCTGGATCAAATCACCGATTCACAAATGCCGGACAGCAACTGGAACTACTTTGCCATTATGGTGCAGCTGGGCTTTAAGCGCGCCGGATTGCCTTACGATCGTCGGGCTGTCGATAAACGCTTCGCTATGATGGAAGCCTACTATCTGGGTGATGGCTGGTATTCCGACGGCCCGGGGCGGCCCAAAGATTATTACATCTCAATGGCTTTTCATTTTTATGGCTTGATCTACGCGACCCTGAACGGCCGCGACGATCCGCAGCGCGCGGCGACCATCCGCGAACGCGCCACGCTGTTTGCCCGCGACTTTATCTATCTCTCTGCCGCCGATGGTGCTTCCGTGCCGTTTGGCCGCAGCCTGACCTATCGTTTTGCCATGGTCGCCTTCTGGAGCGGCATGGCATTCGCCGGGCTGGAGGTCTTCTCGCCGGGCGTGGTGAAAGGCATCATTCTGCGTCATCTGCGCTGGTGGCTGGAAAAACCAATTTTCGATCGCGACGGGATCCTGACCCTTGGTTTTGCCTATCCGAATCTGGCGATGTGTGAAGACTACAACTCGCCGGGATCGCCTTACTGGGCGTTGAAGGTCTTTTTGATTATGGCGCTGCCGGCGGAGCATCCGTTCTGGCAGGCGCAAGAACTGCCGCTGCCCGCGCTGGAAGATGTTCACGTCATTGCGCCTGCGCAGCAGGTTTTGCAGCACAGCGAACATTCACAGCACGTCGTGATGCTCACCTCCGGCCAGCTGGAGCTGAACAACTATGTGAATACCGACGCCAAGTACACCAAATTTGCCTACTCCAGCCGTTTCGGTTTCACCATTGAACGCGGACGTTACGGCATCAAACATGCGGCCAGTGACTCCATGCTGCTGCTTGCCGAGAACGATAACCACTGGCGCGGGCGTCGGGAATGTGAATACGTTGAGATGCAGGAAAATGCGATCGTTTCACGCTGGTCGCCCTGGCAAGACGTGCACGTCACCACCTGGCTTATTCCGGCAGGCGAGTGGCACGTGCGCGTGCATCGTCTGGATACCGCGCGCCATTTGCAAAGTGCCGAGGGCGGTTTCGCGGTGATGAAGGCCGATGCGCAGCAGGGTGAAGGCCGGTGTCAGATTACCGCGCGCAACGGTGTCAGCGTGATCGCCGATCTCTCGCCAACGCTTACCCGCCAGGGAGACGCGGTTGTGACACCGCCCAACAGCAGCGTGATGTTCGCCGAATGTGCGTCGATTCCGTTACTCACCGCCGACCTGAAGCCGGGTGAACACTGGCTCTGCTGCGCGGTGGCTGCCAGCGGCGACGCCACGAAAAAATATCAACAGCCGCCACGGCTGGTTATTGAAGAAAATACGCTCAGAGTTATTGGTGAATCAGACAAACAATATGCTGCTCTGAGTTTTTAATTTTCCGGGCGTAAGCCCGGAATACTCTCTGTTGACCCTACATGCTTTCGTCGAGGATGGTATGGAAAAGTTATCGTCTCAAAACAGGCTTGAATATTACAAAATAAGTACCTTTATTTTCCTCTACTTTTTTACCTGGTCCGCCAGTATTGGTTTATTTGCTATCTGGTTAGGGCAAAAAGCTAATTTAAGCGGAACAGTGATTGGTACTGTTTTTGCGGTAAATGGCATCTTTGCCGTTATTCTAAAACCGATTTACGGTTATATTCTCGATAAAATAGGCATGAGTAAATGCCTGCTCTATTTTGTCGTTGGGGTATCGGCCCTGATGGCGCCATTTTTTATTTATGTCTATCAGCCGCTGCTGCTGTCGCACACCATGCTGGGAATTATCGTCGGTGCGATTTACCTGAGCTTTGCCTGGTATGCGGGCGTGGCGGCCTGCGAATCGTATGCAGACCGTTACAGCCGCCTGAACGGCATGGAATTCGGCCAGATCCGTATGTGGGGGTCGCTTGGCTGGGCGGTGGCATCCTCTTTCTCCGGCCTGCTGTTTAACCTCTCGCCCGCGTATAACTTTATTATGGGCAGCGTGGCGTCGATTATCATGCTGGTGGTGCTTATCAGCCTGAAAGTGAACACTAACTCCGTTTATGCAAGCGAAGTGCTAACGAAGGAGAAAATCGCCCCGGCAGATGTCTACGCGCTGCTGCGTAGCGGTAAATTCTGGGCCTTCTGTATGTATGTCGCGGGCGTCGCGTGGATGATGTTTATCGCCGAGCAGCAGTTCTCGCGCTATTTCGTCACCTTCTTCGAAGATGTTCATCAGGGCAATGCGCTGTTTGGCTATCTCGGTACCGTGCAGTCCGGCATTGAATTCGTGATGTATATGTTTATTCCGCTGGTGGTGAATTATATCGGTGCCAAACGCGGGCTGTTAATCGTCGGGGCCGTGGTTGGCGCACGCCTGATTATTTCTGGACTGTGTGACTCGCATCTGCTTATTTCCGTACTGAAGCCGCTGTATGGTCTGGAAATCTGTTTGCTGCTGGTGTCGGTGTTTAAATATATCGCCGAACATTTCGATAAACGCGTCAATGCGACCATGTATCTGCTGGGCTACCAGGCGATGTTATATGTCGGCAACGTGGTGGTCTCCTCGCCTGCGGGCATTCTTTATGACCGTATTGGTTTTGAAAAAACGTACATCCTGATGGGCTCAATCGCCCTGCTGTTTACTGTTATCTCGGCATTTACCTTATCCGCCTGTCGTACCCAACGTAATCGCCCCGCGGCGCTGAATGTGGCAGAAAACAATGCGGCTAAATAATCCTGAACCGAAGAGTAATAAGGACACAAAAATGCACAATTCCGTCATTGAGGAAACATTACCTGAATTTCCGGGCGCGCCGGTGAATATGGACGCGTTTAACGATGAGATGGGCGCTGCGCGACAGCACGTTCTGACACTGATTCGCCGCCATATGGCTGAATTTGGTGAGAAATTTCCGGCGGAAACCTGTGAAAAAGGGTTTTATCCGCTAACGGAAAACGTCGAGTGGACCACCAGTTTCTGGACCGGCCAACTGTGGCTCGCCTGGGAGATGAGCGGCGATGAGGCTTTCCGCGCATTGGCGGAAAAACATGTGCGATCGTTTGGCCTGCGCATTGCCGGGCGACACGATACCAACACGCACGATCTCGGTTTCCTGTACACGCTCTCCTGCGTAGCCGCCTGGCGTCTGACGGAAAATCGCGATGCGCGTGGTTTCTCCCTGCTGGCCGCCGAAGCGCTGCTCGAGCGGTTCCATCGTAAAGCGGAGATCATCCAGGCATGGGGCGATCTTAACGATCCCACGCAGGCCGGGCGCATGATCATCGACTGCACCATGAATCTGCCGCTGCTGTACTGGGCCAGTGAACAAACCGGCGACCCGCGTTTTGCCGAGGCGGCAAAAGCGCATGTGCGCCAGTCGGCGAAGTATCTGGTGCGCGACGACGCATCGACCTACCACACCTGGTATATGGATGTGCAGACCGGCGCACCGCTCTTTGGCAATACGCAGCAGGGCTATGCGGATGACTCCTGCTGGTCGCGCGGGCAGGCGTGGGGGATCTACGGTTTTATGCTGAGTTACCTCTACACCGGCGACAAGCAACTGATTAGCCTGTCGAAAAAGCTGGCGAACTACTTTCTTAATCGTCTGCCGGAGGATGCGGTATGTCACTGGGATCTGGCATTGCAGGGCACCGACGCGTTACGTGATTCCTCTTCGGCGGCGATTGCGGTTTGTGGTCTGCTGGAGCTGGTGAAATCTCTGCCGCTCACCGATCCGGATCGCGCGCGTTATCAGCAATGGGCGATGGGGATGATGTCGTCGCTGACGAAGCATTATCTGACAGGGTTAGATGAGCCGGGTAATGGCCTGCTGAAACACTCGGTCTACCATTTAGCCGGGAATAAAGGCGTGGATGAGTGCAGTAGCTGGGGGGATTATTTCTACGTTGAAGCGCTGATGCGCATGACGCAGAGCTGGAAATTGTACTGGTAAGTGATTGCCCGGTGGCGCGTACGTTACCGGGCTGGCAAGCCTTTGTAGGCCGGGTAAGCGCAGCGCCACCCGGCAAGACTAAAGCTTAAACGCCCGCTTCCAGGATACGAATAGACATATCCAGCACGTCGTTTTTCACCGCTTCGCTGTAGGCTTTCATGTGCGGCGTTTGCAGATGCGCTTCAAGATGCGCGATGCTTTCCCACTGCTCAATCATCACGATAGAGTCTGGAGACGTGGTCTGGAAGCTCACGCCCGCAGCATGGTCAACCATTGGCGCGTAGCCGTGGCAGCCTTCTTCCTGCAAAACGGTCGGGATGATTTTCGCAAACTGATCCAGAACCGCCTGACGGTGGTGTTGGCCCGGACGAGTACGAATCTCTGCAATAACTGTCAACATAGTAAACTCCTTCTTAATCCAGCTTCCCAGTTAAGCAAAAATTTTACCAAGATGCTCGCGGTATTCTGCAATATAACGCGGAACGTCAGGCATTTTGATGACGTCGTTGGCGATAAAGGTCGGCAGCGCTTCCATACCAAGGAACTGGTTGGCTTTGTGGAACGGCAGATAAACACCGTCTACGCCCACGCCGTGGAAGAACTGTTCTTTATCGGTGAACGCTTCCATCGGCGCGTTCCAGGTCAGAGAAAGCATGTAAGTTTTGCCCTGAATCAGACCGCCGGAGCCATATTTCTTGCTGGCGTCGGAACGGGTACGACCATCGCTGGCATACAGTGCGCCGTGACCTTCGGTGAACACGTCATCGATATATTTTTTCACGGTCCACGGTGCGCCCATCCACCAGCCCGGCATTTGCCAGATAACGGAATCGGCCCACAGGAAGTTTTGTACTTCGGCTTTCACGTCGTAATCGCTGTCGGCGCGCACAACTTTAACATCATGCCCGGCGTCGCGCAGGAAGCTTTCCGCGACCTCGGTCATGGTGTCGTTCAGCTGGCCGTTAGAGTGACCAAATTTTTTGCCGCCGTTAATAATCAAGATGTTGCTCATTTTTTGTCCTCGGTAAAAAGCGTTTGGCCGTTATAATACCCCTCCTGACGAACCGTGAATATGAGCAAAATGTGCAAAGTCTTTTGCTGTATGAGCAATAATCTGATTACCAA
This sequence comes from Pseudocitrobacter corydidari, assembly GCF_021172065.1. Taxonomy (NCBI): domain Bacteria; kingdom Pseudomonadati; phylum Pseudomonadota; class Gammaproteobacteria; order Enterobacterales; family Enterobacteriaceae; genus Pseudocitrobacter; species Pseudocitrobacter corydidari. Next base: position 4,591,140 of record NZ_CP087880.1, read on the forward strand.
CGCACCTGCGCTTCGAACCCGCCTTCAGAAATGTTACCGAAATTCACCGTCATACCGTGCAGAGACGCAATGCGCCGAACAATCGACAACCCCAGCCCGCTGCCCGTTTGCTCTTGCCCTGGTGGGCGATAAAAACGCTCGCCCATTCGCGCCAGCGCTTCCGGCGACACGCCTGGTCCGTTATCGCGCACGGTAAAGCCGCCTTGCTCCAGGGTCACATCGATAACGCTGCCTGATGGACTGTAGCGTACGGCGTTATCCAGCAAATTACGCACCAGCAGGCTGAGCAGCAGCGGCTGCGCGGTGCGGGCGATGCTGATGTCGTTGAGGTGTAAGCGAACTTCAATGCCCGCGCGCTGGGCGCTGTGATAAATATCCATCACCGCAGATTGCAGCAACTCTTCCAACTGGACCGTCTGTACGTCTGCCAGATTATCCAGCGAATCGAGGCGGGAGAGGGTGAGCAACTGCTCCACCAGGCGGGTGGCACGGTCGATCCCTTCATGCAACTGTGACAAGGCTTTCTCGCGCGCGTCGGCATCATCTTGTGAGAGCTGCGCCACTTCGGTCTGTACTTTCAGCGCGGTTAACGGGCTACGCAGTTCATGGGCGGCGTCGGAGGTAAAGCGCCGCTCGCGGTTCATCATTTCATGGGTTTGATGGAAGAGGTGATTGAGGGCGTCAACCAGCGGGCGCACCTCGTTGGGTACGCCTTTGGTGTTGAGTGGCGTATCGTCTTCCGGCGAGCGGCGGCGTAGGGTGAGCGTCAGTTTTTTCAGCGGCCGCAGTTCGCTGCTGAGCAGCAGGATCAAGAGTAAAAACATCACCGGCAGCGCCACCAGCCACGGCGTAAGCTGCGACGTGATGATGTCCAGCGCCATCTCTTCACGATATTCCCATTCCTGGCCGACCACGATGCGATATTTTTTATCGGCGGTGGTCAGCCACAGAAAACGCCAGCGATCGTCATCATTGATCAAGTTGCCGTCGTCAAACCCTTCCCGGCGATAGCTGTAAGGAATGAACGGGCCGTTTTCGCCATCGTGCATTACCATTCTGCCGTCGATCGCGTACACCGCGAAAGCCAGCACATCTTCATCAAGATGCCCGTGTTTAACCTTTTTCGGCGCGCGGATAAACTGCCGCGAGCTGCGAACGTCGGTAAAATCCATCGCGCTGATGCGCTTGGCGAACAGCATTTGCTGGGTATCAAAGAGCTTATCCAGCTTATTGGTGGTTTGATGCCAGGCCACCAGGCTGGCGCAGAGCCATGCGGCGGCGGAAAGCAGCATAAACAGCAGCGTCAGGCGAACGCGCAGGCTGAGGCGGGGAAACAGTTTCACTGCGCCCCCAGCGTATAACCGATGCCGTGTACGGTGCGGATAAACTCGCTGCCCAGTTTGCGGCGCAGATGATGCACGTGCACTTCCACGGCGTTGCTGGTGACGTCGTCATCCCAGCTGTAGAGCTTTTCTTCAATAAGCTTGCGCGGCAGAACGCGCCCGCTGTTGCGCAGCAGCAACTCCAGCAGAGCAAATTCTTTCGGTTTAAGAGGAAGCGGTTCGCCGTTGAGCGTGGCGGTGAGTTTACCGGGGTCGAGCGTCACCGCGCCGTGGCGCAGTTCATTGCTGGGCTGCCCGTGCGCGCGACGGATTAACGCCTCCAGCCTGGCGGCGACTTCAATCAGCGCAAAGGGCTTGCATAAATAGTCGTCCGCGCCCAGGCGAAGCCCTTCAACGCGCTGGTTGAGCGCGTCGCGCGCGGTGAGGATCAATACCGGTTCATGATGCGATTTTTCTCGCCAGCCACGCAGAATATCCAGCCCATCGATGCCGGGCAGGGTGAGGTCGAGGATGACGGCGTCATACGGCGCGCTGTCGAGGGCCACTTTGCCTTCTTCACCGCGGGTAAACCAGTCGACCGTAAAGCCCATTTTGCCAAGGCCGGTTTTCAGCCCGTCGCCGATCAGTTTGTCATCTTCTACCAGTAAAATTCGCATCTTGCGCTCCTTGCCCCTCTGCCTGAATAAAGCCAGTAAACCCTTATCAGACCTACGCTGTACAGTAAAAAAAAGAATATTTTTACCTTAAGAAGTCGTTAAGCATTATCCTGTTAAATGGCTTTCGTAATGAAATTTAAGGGAGAAAATATCATGAAGAAACTTGCTGCAATGGCCGCCGTCCTGGCGCTGATGGCTACCCCGGTTCTGGCGAACACTCAGGGCGGTTTTTCTGGCCCAAATTCAACGTCAACACAAAGCGGCGGCTTCGTCGGCCCGGATGGTACTGTAACCACCGTTGCTAATGCGAAAACCCTGCGTGATGATACCTGGGTTACGCTAAAAGGGACTATCGTTGAGCGTATCTCTGACGATCTCTATACCTTTAAAGATGAGACCGGCACCATCAACGTGGATATCGACGACAAACGCTGGAACGGCCTGACCGTGACCCCGCAGGATAAAGTGGAAATTCGCGGTGAAGTGGATAAAGACTGGAACTCGGTTGAGATCGACGTCAAACAGATCCAGAAACTGAAACCGTAACCGGGAAGAGTGCGCAAGATCGGTCAGGATCTCACGGCATAACCCCGGCACTATTGTTGGCACGGAGGCCGTGATGAATGACCGGTTAAAAGCGCAATATTCGGCTCGCTTACGGCGAGTGTGTGACCATATCGAGCGCCATCTGGATGCGCCTCTTTCATTAGAGTCATTAAGCCAGATGGCGTACTGTTCGCCTTTCCATTTCCATCGGCAGTTTACCGCCTGGTGTGGCATGCCGCTCTACCGGTACATCCAGTGGTTGCGCCTGCGCCGCGCATCGTGGCGGCTGGCGTTTAATCCACAGGATAAGGTTATCGATATTGCGTTGGATGCAGGGTTTCAGAACCCGGAGTCATTCACTCGAGCTTTCAAGATGGCGTTTGGTCAAAGCCCGCGACAGTTCCGGCAGCAACCGGACTGGCGCGCCTGGCACCAGCGCATGCCAATGATGAACATAAAAGGGCAAAAAAATATGGATGTCACCCTTGTCGATTTTCCCCGTACACCAGTTGCATTACTGCAACATCGCTGTAATCCGGAGCTAGTGAACTACAGCGCCGCGAAGTTTATTCTATGGCGTAAAGAAACGGGCCTGTCGCCGGTCGCGCAAAGCGCAACGTTCGGCATTGCCTGGGACGACCCGCAAACGACGCCGCCGGAAGCGTTTCGTTTCGATATTTGCGGCAGCGTAAACGCGCCCGTGCCCGAAAATGCTCACGGCGTTATTAACGGCGAAATTCCCGCCGGACGCTGCGCGGTGGTGCGCCATCACGGCTCGCTGGATACGGTCGGTGAAAGCGTCTGGTCTCTGTTCCGCGACTGGTTGCCGGGCAGCGGTGAAACGCCGCGCGATTTCCCGGTTTTCTTTCAGTATCACAATTTTGTCAATGAAGTTGCCGAGCACGAACTGCAAACCGATATCTACCTGCCACTGCAATAAACCGCCTTCCTCGCCTTATCTCACGGACTTGTGACTCAGCCCGTGAGATAGGGTATTATCTGCGGCAATATTGCCGTCCGAACGGTCAGCATGCAGATTTGAGGAACCCCCATTAATGAGCGATATGGCAGAGCGCCTTGCGCTACATGAATTCACGGAAAACGCCTACTTAAACTACTCCATGTACGTCATCATGGATCGCGCGTTGCCGTTTATTGGTGATGGTCTGAAGCCGGTGCAGCGCCGCATCGTCTATGCGATGTCTGAGCTGGGCCTGAACGCCAGCGCCAAATTCAAAAAATCGGCGCGTACCGTCGGTGACGTGTTAGGTAAATATCACCCGCACGGCGACAGCGCCTGCTATGAAGCGATGGTGCTGATGGCGCAGCCGTTCTCTTACCGTTACCCGCTGGTCGACGGCCAGGGGAACTGGGGGGCGCCGGACGATCCGAAATCGTTCGCGGCAATGCGTTATACCGAATCGCGTCTGTCGAAGTATGCCGAGCTGCTGCTGGGTGAACTGGGACAAGGCACGGCGGACTGGGTACCGAACTTTGACGGTACGATGCAGGAGCCGAAAATGCTGCCTGCGCGTCTGCCGAATATTCTGCTGAACGGCACCACCGGCATTGCGGTGGGTATGGCGACGGATATTCCGCCGCACAACCTGCGCGAAGTCGCTAACGCCGCCATCAAACTGATTGAACAGCCGAAAACCACGCTGGATGAAGTGCTTGATATCGTGCAGGGGCCGGACTATCCGACCGAAGCGGAAATCATCACCTCCCGCGCGGAAATTCGCAAAATTTACCAGAACGGGCGCGGCTCTGTACGTATGCGCGCGGTCTGGAATAAAGAAGATGGCGCGGTGGTGATCACTGCGCTGCCGCATCAGGTTTCCGGCGCGAAAGTGCTGGAGCAAATCGCCGCCCAGATGCGCAACAAAAAGCTGCCGATGGTTGATGACCTGCGCGATGAGTCGGACCACGAAAACCCGACGCGTCTGGTGATTGTGCCGCGTTCCAACCGTGTGGATATGGAGCCGGTGATGAATCACCTCTTCGCCACCACGGACCTGGAAAAAAGCTATCGTATTAACCTGAACATGATCGGCCTGGATGGTCGCCCGGCGGTGAAAAACCTGCTGGAGATCCTCACCGAATGGCTGGCGTTCCGTCGCGACACCGTGCGTCGTCGCCTGAACTATCGTCTGGAGAAAGTGCTCAAGCGCCTGCATATCCTCGAAGGTTTGCTGGTGGCGTTTCTCAACATCGACGAAGTCATTGAGATCATTCGCACCGAAGATGAGCCAAAACCGGCGCTGATGTCGCGCTTCGGCATTAGCGAAACACAGGCGGAAGCTATCCTCGAGCTGAAACTGCGCCACCTTGCGAAGCTCGAAGAAGTGAAAATTCGCGGTGAGCAAAACGATCTGGCGAAAGAGCGCGATCAGCTGCAGGCCATTCTCGCCTCCGAGCGAAAAATGAATAACCTGCTGAAGAAAGAGCTGCAGGCTGATGCCGATACCTTCGGCGACGATCGCCGTTCTCCGCTGCACGAACGTGACGAAGCGAAGGCGATGAGCGAGCATGACATGCTGCCGTCTGAGCCGGTGACCATTGTGCTGTCGCAGATGGGCTGGGTGCGTAGCGCCAAAGGCCACGACATCGACGCGCAGGGGCTGAGTTATAAAGCGGGCGACAGCTGGAAAGCATCGGTGAAAGGCAAGAGCAATCAGCCGGTGGTATTTGTGGATACGACCGGACGCAGCTATGCCATCGACCCTATCACGCTGCCGTCGGCGCGCGGTCAGGGCGAACCGTTGACCGGTAAGCTGACGCTGCCGCCGGGGGCGACCGTTGAGCATATGCTGATGGAAAGCGACGATCAGAAACTACTGATGGCGTCTGACGCGGGCTACGGCTTCCTGTGTACATTCAACGATCTCGTTGCGCGTAACCGCGCGGGTAAGGCGATGATCTCGCTGCCGGAAAATGCGCACGTCCTGCCGCCGGTGGTGGTAGAAGATGAGTCTGACATGCTGCTGGCGATCACCAGCGCGGGACGCATGCTGATGTTCCCGGTAAGCGACCTGCCGCAGTTGTCGAAAGGTAAGGGCAACAAGATTATCAATATCCCGTCAGCGGAAGCGGCGAAAGGGGAAGATAGTCTGGCACACCTTTACCTGCTGCCGCCGCAGACCACGCTGACCGTGCACGTCGGGAAACGTAAAATCAAACTGCGTCCGGAAGAGCTGCAAAAAGTGACGGGCGAACGTGGCCGTCGCGGTACGCTGATGCGTGGGTTGCAGAAAATCGACCGTATCGATATCGACTCTCCGTTGCGTCAGAGCGCGGGGGAGAGCGAGGAGTAAAGCTTGACCCCTCACCCCGGCCCTCTCCCCAAAGGGGAGAGGGTGGAAAACCAGTGCAAGGGTTAACACCACACTCGGGCGATCCCCTCTCCCCTTTGGGGAGAGGGTTAGGGTGAGGGGCTAAAGGCGACAACGCACACATTTTCCTGTAAAAACGTTGTTAATTACGCCGTTGCGATTAAGAATAGCCCTTACGAGGGTTTGCGAGTCACAAATCCTGACCAATATATAACTCTAAGCGGTCAGGGCTTCAGAGGTAGCTATGCTATTTATTTTTCGTGTCATCATCGTGGTCATTTACTGCATCCTGGTATGCGTGTTTGGCTGTATCTATTGCCTGTTTAGTCCACGTAATCCAAAACACGTTGCCACTTTTGGCCATATGTTTGGCCGTATGGCCCCGCTGTTTGGTCTAAAAGTTGAAACCCGCCTGCCTGCGGATGCCGCAAGCTACGGGAATGCTATCTACATTGCGAACCACCAGAACAACTACGACATGGTTACTGCGGCAAATATTGTGCAGCCGCCGACTGTCACCGTAGGCAAAAAAAGCCTGGTGTGGATCCCATTCTTTGGTCAGCTTTACTGGCTCACCGGTAACCTGCTGATTGACCGTAATAATCGTGCGAAAGCGCACAGCACTATCGCCGAAGTGGTGAAACACTTCAACAACCGCAAAATCTCCTTCTGGATGTTCCCGGAAGGAACGCGTAGCCGTGGTCGCGGACTGTTACCGTTTAAAACCGGCGCGTTTCACGCCGCCATTGCGGCGGGTGTACCGATTATTCCCGTGTGCGTTTCCAATACATCGGATAAGATTAACCTAAACCGCCTGAACAACGGGCTGGTGATTGTTGAAATGCTACCGCCGATCGATACCAGCAAATGGGGTAAAGACCAGGTACGCGAACTTTCCAAACACTGCCGTGAAGTTATGCAGGCGAAGATTGAAGAATTAGATAAAGAAGTCGCCCAGCGCGAGTCTGACGGAAAACGATAAAACCGGGTCAGGCTCACTCGCCGCCGGGCGGAAAAAGCACGGCGGCAAACATAAAACGCGGTGCTGGCTTACGGGAAACGAATTCCCTTTTTTGATTGATCAGTTTTCATGGAGTTTATATGTCACTCAGTCGGCGTCAGTTTATTCAGGCATCGGGCGTTGCGTTCTGCGCAGGGGCAGTGCCGCTGAGGGCAAATGCCGCAGGGAAACAGCCTGAGCTGCCGATACCGCCGCTGGTGGAATCGCGTCGCGGACAGCCTCTCTTTCTTACCTTACAACGTTCACACTGGTCCTTCTCTCAGGGCACGCGCGCGCCTGTCTGGGGCATCAATGGTCGCTACCTTGGGCCGACCATCCGCGTGTGGAACGGTGATGACGTCAAACTGATCTACAGCAACCGCCTGACGGAAAACGTCGCCATGACCGTGCGCGGTTTGCAGGTTCCCGGCCCGCTGATTGGCGGTGCGGCGCGCATGATGTCGCCAAACGCCGACTGGGCGCCGGTGCTACCGATTCGCCAGTCTGCCGCAACGCTCTGGTATCAGGCCAATACGCCGAACCACATGGCTCAGCAGGTCTACAACGGCCTGGCCGGAATGTGGCTGGTGGAAGATGAAGTCAGTAAGTCCTTACCGATTCCAAACCACTACGGCGTGGACGACTTCCCGGTGATCATTCAGGACAAGCGTCTGGATAACTTCGGCACGCCGGAATACAGCGAACCTGGCAGCGGTGGCTTCGTCGGCGACACGCTGCTGGTGAACGGCGCGCAAAGCCCGTATGTCGAAGTGTCACGCGGATGGGTGCGTCTGCGCCTGCTGAACGCCTCTAACTCACGCCGCTATCAGTTGCAGATGAGCGATGGCCGTGCGTTGCACGTCATCTCCGGCGATCAGGGATTCCTGCCTGCGCCTGTTTCGGTCAAGCAGCTGTCGCTCGCGCCGGGTGAACGTCGTGAAATTCTGGTCGATATGACCAACGGTGATGAAGTCTCCATTACCTGTGGCGAAGCGGCAAGCATCATGGACCGTCTGCGCGGTTTCTTTGAGCCGTCGAGCATTCTTATTTCCACGTTGGTGCTCACCCTGAAACCGACCGGCCTGCTGCCGCTGGTCACCGATAATCTGCCGATGCGTTTGCTTTCCACCGAGATCATGACCGGCACGCCGCTACGTAGCCGCGATATCGTGCTGGGTGACGATCCGGGCATCAACGGCCAACTGTGGGACCCGCAGCGCATTGATATCACCGCGCAGCAGGGAACCTGGGAGCGCTGGACGGTACGCGCGGATGAGCCGCAGTCGTTCCATATTGAAGGCGTGATGTTCCTGATCCGCAACGTCAACGGCGCAATGCCATTCCCGGAAGACAGGGGCTGGAAAGATACCGTCTGGGTGGATGGACAGGTGGAACTGCTGGTTTACTACAACCAGCCGTCCTGGCCGCACTTCCCGTTCCAGTATTCCAGCCAAACGCTGGAACTGGCCGATCGCGGCTCGATTGGGCAAATTCTGGTGAACCCGGCACCGTAACGCGGGATGCAGAGAACCAGCGCCGGGCAATGCCCGGCGCGGTTGTATTACATGGCTTTCAGACGTTCAATCCTGGCATCAATAGAAGGATGCGTGTCAAACATCCCCGTTTTTCCGCGATCGGCTTTCAGCGGTGATGAGAACCAAAGAGACTGGCTGGCGCTATCGACTCGCTCAATCATTTCCGCTCTCCCACTAATTTTCTCCAGTGCCGCGATTAATCCCTCCGGGTTGCGCGTCAGCTCAACCGCCGTTGCGTCCGCCAGAAATTCGCGATTTCGCGAAAGTGTCAGACGCACGATGGTTGCAACGACCGGCGCCAATAGCAGGAAGACAAAAGCGGCGATATAGAGCACCATGCTGCCGCCGCCGCTTTTACTGCTGGAACTTTTACGGTTTTTACCTCCGCCAAAAAACAGGCTTTGTTTGCCCAGCGAGCTCATTAACGTAATGGCAGACACCAACGCGACAGCGATGGTCGCGAGGCGGATATCGTAATTACGTACGTGCGCCATTTCATGGGCAATCACTCCTTCGAGTTCATAACGCTCCAGGCTTTCCAGAAGCCCGCGTGTTACCGCCACAGCAGCTTTCTCTGGTGACGTTCCGGTAGCAAAAGCGTTGGGCGAAGCATCGTCGATGATGAAAATTCGCGGCACCGGAACGCCCGCCACGTTAGCCATATCTTCCACAGTTTCAAACAGGACATGCGCCTGTTCACGGTCGGTGATCTCTTTCCCGCCGTTCATCCACATGACGACCGCAGACCCCTGATAGATCATAATCAAGATGTACAAAATGCTAATGACCACCGCGGCGCCAACTCCATAGAAGATATTATTGAGCAATAGAAAACCCATTGCTGCGCCAACTTCAACCAGCAAAAGAAAGAAAATAATCACTAACAAAAATGTATTGCGTTTATTGTGAGCAATTTCTTCAAATAACATTCGTGCATTCCTTGCGGATTAAAACTTAACGCTGGGCGTTTCGCGTTCAGTATCAGCAATGCTGAGCATCTCTTGTTTCTTGAAATGATGAAGGTTAGCAATAATATTCGACGGAAAGGACTCTACGCGGTTATTCCAGTTCATGACTGTTGAATTATATAATTGACGTGAATACGCGACTTTGTTTTCCGTGGTGGAAAGCTCATGCTGTAACTCGACAAAAGAGTCATTTGCTTTGAGTTCCGGGTAGCTTTCGCTAAGCGCAAATACGGAACGCAGCGCACCGGTCAGTTGATTGTTAGCCTCAAGCTGTTGCTGTGGACTGTTTCCGGCAGCAATGATGCTGTTACGCGCGGCGATAACCTTTTCCAGCGTATCTTGCTCATGACGCGCGAAGCCCTTTACCGTTTCAACCAGATTAGGAATCAAATCGCAGCGTCTTTTAAGTTGCACGTCGATTTGTGCCCACGTCTCCTCAACGCGGTTACGGTTTTTAATAAATGCGTTATACGTTCCAATATAGAGAATGACGAGAATAATAATGACGGCAAACGCGATAAGAAAAAACATTGTCGATCCCTCTGATAGTGAAGGTTTTACTATAAATAATACTTAGGCAGGGGTAAATATAAGTTGTGAGAGAGGCGCATATTTTGTGATGGTTAAAGCGGATTGTGTTCTTTTGTATTTACTCGATAAATAAAATAACTTTGTATTATTGTTATTAATTATTTAAAGGTGAGTTATAGGGTGCAAACATCGATAATTCAGTATTTCACGTCTGCCCAGACAAAGAAAAAAGCGCTATCGTAGAGCAAAAGCAAGGATTGCGTTCTGAGGTTAGTACATGGATTCTTTACCGATATTGCTGTGGGTTTACGGCCTTTTCTTTCTGATATCGCTCGTCGCCGCTATCTTTAAGGCACATTACAAAACGCTTTTCTTGCAGGTCATCTTCCCGCAGCTCGCGGCTATTCTCTTGCTTTTTATCCTCCTGGCGGCGACGTCTCTGATAAGCAACGGTAAACATGAAGCCCGGGATCTCATCATGGGCGAAATTCTGCCGGGTTGCTTACTCGCCGGGGGCATGCTGGGTTGGTTAGTGGTTGGACGTCGCAAACATGCGGGGACGTTATGTCACCTGTTTATGCTGCTCGTGATGTTAGGGCTGACAGCCGTTTCTCATCCTGTTTTGTGGCCTGCATTGAATTGCGATGAGGGCTGGTATTGGGAATTAGGCCCCTTGCCGTGGTTATACAGCTACGTTTCAACGTTGCTGCTGATACTGGCTTTCTTTTACCGGCGCTGTCGGCAGATTCTGCTGTGGGTGATGCTTCCTCAGTGGGCGGTCGTGGGCGGGTTATTGTTCGCGCTGGATTATTTTGACCTGCTGGGCGGCGCCTGGCTGGCGCTGATTCTTGCTGTGCCGGTCTATCTCTGTGTGGGCGTGTTCCCGGCAATTGTTCTGGGCTTCTGGATGAAGCGAACGTGGCCGGTCTGGCTACTATGTCATCTGCTGTTTCTGGGGAGTACGCAGGTAGTGATACCGGATTTATGGCGCGGTTTCATTCCGGCGTGGCAGGAAAAAAGCAGAATTGCCCTGCTGGAGCAAACAAAGCGCGGCGATTTAAGTGAACTACAGGACATTAGCGATCGCGACGCGCTGGAAAAACTGCTGTCTCAGGCGGCGAAAGACCCCAGCACACCGGAGAAAACGCTGCGTTATTTGACCCGTCGTGTAGCAACGCCTTTTAAATTCTCTAATCCTGAATTGGCTGAAGGATGCTGTGGTATGCGGGCACCTTTCTTTGCTGCCTTTGTCTATGGCAATCAACAAGCGGTGCGCATTTTTAGCGAGGCGCTGAAGGGCGATTCTGCACAGGCACAGGAAAACCGCGCGATTGTTCGTGAGCAAAACCCGCTGGAATTTATTTCTGGGGGGCGTTTCCCGGAGGATATGAGACGTCGTCGTTTAGCGTTTGTCGGCGTGAGCGACATTTTGCTGCGTGTGATGCCGGAACTCTTAACCGAAGAAGCTTATCTGGAGGCGTTACAGGAATGGGATAAAAACATCCTGGCTTCGTACTGGCAGCGACGTGCGCCAACCACGCCGTTGTATCGCGCCTATGGTTTGTTTCGGCTGGAGCAATATGACGCGTTCATTGCATTGGTGGCGCAGGACCCGCAACTACTGGAACGATCGCTTATCAGCAACGATTCGTTACTGGCGATTCTGTTTGAACATGCGGACGCTTCTCTGATTCAGCGCATCCTGAATGCCAATATCATTCCCTGGAAACCTATTCTCGCCAGTTCCGGAGGAGAGTTTCGCCAGTTACTTTTGCGTACTGTTCATGGCCCGAATTCACTGCCGCCGGAGGTTTTAGTGTCGGCATTGCAGCAGATCCAGAAACAAAAGGCCCCGTTACCGGAAGCGCAAATGGTAGATTTCATTACGGAAGAAGAAAACACTGTATTAGTGGACGTCTATCACCGTGCAGGTTTGACTTGTGACGCACTGTTTGCCATGGTCGACCGTGTTTATCCGAAAGGTGCCGTTTCACGCGAGGGAACGCTTAACTCGTTACATGAACAGTGCAGGAATGAATAGCAAATGGATGGCGGGCATGTGGCCAATACTCGCAACCTGAGCTTTAAGGAAAAAGGATAATGGGGCGGGAATTCGCGTTTGCAATTTGGCTATGGCCGCTGGCTATTGCCGATATTATGGCGCTCATACTGCTTGGTTTTGCGATAAAACATCCTCGTGTACGGGGGATTTTTCTGTGGCTGCTGTTGCCGCAGATTGTCCTGGTCGGTGCAGGTGCATTACTTTTTTACTGGCTTGATATTGATGACAGTCTTATCTTCTTTGCGCTTATTAGCCAGTTTGTCTCACTGTCTCTTGCTCTTATTGGGCGTCGGCATTTCAAATATCTCTGCCTGCCATGCCATCTCCTTTTTGTTGCACTTTGGGGATATCTCGAACCTGTGAATTACCTGACGCGTGAGGTCGCGCATGGCTGGGAGAAGAAACAAATCTCACGCCTTATTGATCGTGCTGAACGGGAAGGCGTAATTGTGCTGAATAGCATTCATGATAATGCTCAGCTAAAACACATACTCACACAAGCGGTACTTGCGCCTGACGTTTCAGACATGACGTTGAAGGCACTGATTACGCGGGTTGATACACCGTTTTCCTGTTGTGGCGATTCGCACCCATTTTTTATGGCCGTCACGCATCTGAATGCCCGTGCGGTTTACCAGTTTAGCCCTTTGCTAATCGGAGACTCTTTACAGGCGAGAAATCATCGTTTGATGGTCTATCAACATAATCCACTGTACTGGATGTATTTTTACCTGAACGGTAAGTTGAAATATCAGCATGAACAGGGGCTACGCTCTCTGGCGACCGCAAGGGAAATCAGTGAGAAATTGCTGGGAATCATGCCAAAGCTTTTAACGGAAGATGTTTACGAACAAATTATTAATACCAGAGATCGCGAAACGTTAAGTCTTTTTTGGCAAAAACAGCAGCCCAAAATGCAGATACATCGCTTACAGATGTTAGCACTTATTGGCGACAGCAAGGCGTTAGTGGCAGCGATAACCGATAACCCCTCGTTACTGGAAGCGCGTGATGATGATATCCCAATACTGAATATTATTATTCGTTATGGCGATATGAAAAAACACAGTAACAATATTACGCTCCTGGAATTTATCGTGCGTTTTGCTGATGCTTCGACAGTTAAGGAATTGATAACGGCCAATATCATCGACTGGCAACATTTCATGTTACCTGAGGACGACTATACGCCATTACGACTGGCGGCTATTAAGCAGGAAGAGGGCGACCGTGAGACCCTCCCACTTGTACTAAAAGATATGCTGAAACAAGGGATATCCTTCTCGGATAAAAACATCACGGATGCAATAACAAGCGGCGTGAAGCCAGAAATGCTTCTTGCCTCTGGTATGACGAAAGATCGACTGTGTACTGCGCTTGCTGGTGCTGCGAACCAGGGAATAACTTCAAGTGCATTGCGCGATATCGATTCAGGGTTGTGCTGCGAAGGCAAGTAGATAGCAGTTATAAAGGCGATTCTGGAGATGGATGGCCCACTGATATTCGCAATGATTATTATGCTAACCGCTAATAGCTGGATTTTTTATCTGGCGCAATGGGTTATCCTGATCATTCTCTCCATTTCATGGCGTTACTTTCGCGATCTGTTTTTGCGTGTGGCAGCTCCTCAAATCGGCATTGCTATGCTGCTTGTCTCCGTTTTCTGGGTGATGGGCGAGAAAGAGACGGCGGGGATGCTTTGGACGGCATTCCCGGTGTATCATGTTCCCTTGCTTTTTGCGGCGTTGCTTACCGGGAAGTGGCTGCGCTCGGCGCATCCTGTATTGCTGCTGGTGTTCCACTGCACAGGGCTGGCAGTGTTCTTTGCAGCGGTATTTTGTTACTTCCATTTCTGATGGGCGATTCACGGATAAGTTGACTGTCATCCACCGCATCTCAGGCAACAATCTCCTTCATTTCCCCCACGAATACAGCGTATAATCCCCGGCCTTTGATTATTTTTTTACCACTTTTCTTTTTGGAAGCAAAATGAGCTCTATCTCCCTGATCCAACCGGATCGCGACCTGTTCTCCTGGCCGCAGTATTGGGCCGCCTGTTTTGGGCCGGCACCGTTTTTGCCAATGTCCCGTGAAGAGATGGATCAACTTGGCTGGGATAGCTGCGACATCATTTTGGTTACCGGAGACGCGTACGTTGACCATCCGAGTTTTGGGATGGCGATTTGCGGTCGTATGCTGGAAGCGCAGGGTTTTCGCGTGGGCATCATCGCGCAGCCGGACTGGAACAGCAAAGACGACTTTATGCGTCTGGGCAAGCCGAACCTCTTTTTCGGCGTGACCGCAGGCAACATGGACTCGATGATCAACCGCTACACGGCAGACCGTAAGCTGCGTCAGGACGATGCCTACACGCCGGACAACGTCGGCGGCAAACGCCCGGACCGCGCGACGCTGGTCTATACCCAGCGTTGCAAAGAAGCATGGAAAGATGTGCCGGTGATCCTGGGCGGTATCGAAGCCAGCCTGCGTCGTACCGCGCATTACGATTACTGGTCTGATACCGTGCGCCGTTCGGTGCTGGTCGATTCCAAAGCCGATATGCTGATGTTCGGCAACGGCGAACGTCCGCTAGTGGAAGTGGCGCACCGTCTGGCGCAGGGTGAACTGATTTCGCAGATCCGCGATGTGCGTAACACGGCGATTATCGTAAAAGAAGCGCTGCCGGGTTGGGCTGGCGTGGATTCCACACGTTTAGATACGCCGGGGAAAATCGACCCGATTCCGCATCCGTATGGCGAAGATTTGCCGTGTGCCGACAACAAGCCGGTTGAACCGCAAAAAGCGGAAGTCAAAACCGTCACCGTTCAGCCGCCGCGCCCGAAGCCGTGGGAAAAAACCTACGTGCTGCTGCCGTCTTTTGAGAAAGTGAAAAGTGATAAAGTGCTGTATGCGCACGCTTCGCGCATTCTGCACCATGAAACCAACCCAGGCTGTGCGCGTGCGCTGATGCAAAAACATGGCGATCGCTATATTTGGATCAACCCACCGGCGATCCCGCTTTCAACCGAAGAGATGGACAGCGTGTTTGCGCTGCCGTACCAGCGTGTACCGCATCCGGCGTATGGCAACGCACGTATTCCGGCGTATGAGATGATCCGTTTTTCGATCAACATCATGCGTGGCTGCTTCGGCGGCTGCTCTTTCTGCTCTATTACCGAGCATGAAGGGCGTATTATTCAGAGCCGTTCGGAAGATTCGATCATCAACGAGATCGAAGCCATTCGTGATACGGTACCGGGCTTTACCGGTGTGATTTCCGACCTCGGCGGGCCGACGGCGAATATGTATATGCTGCGCTGTAAATCACCGCGCGCTGAGCAAACCTGCCGCCGTCTCTCCTGTGTTTATCCGGATATTTGTCCGCACATGGACACCAACCATGAGCCGACGATCAACCTTTACCGCCGCGCGCGCGATCTGAAAGGCATCAAGAAGATCCTCATCGCCTCCGGCGTGCGTTACGACATCGCGGTGGAAGATCCGCGCTATATCAAAGAGCTGGCAACCCATCACGTGGGCGGCTATCTGAAGATTGCGCCGGAACATACGGAAGAAGGGCCGTTGTCGAAAATGATGAAGCCGGGGATGGGAACCTATCACCGCTTTAAAGAGCTTTTCGACACCTATTCGAAACAGGCCGGGAAAGAGCAGTATTTGATTCCGTACTTTATCTCCGCGCACCCTGGTACGCGTGATGAAGATATGGTGAATCTGGCGCTGTGGCTGAAGAAACACCGTTTCCGTCTCGACCAGGTGCAGAACTTCTACCCGTCACCGCTGGCGAACTCGACCACCATGTATTACACCGGCAAGAACCCGCTGGGTAAAATTGGCTATAAGAGTGAAGAAGTGGTGGTGCCGAAAGGGGATAAGCAGCGCCGCCTGCATAAAGCGCTGCTGCGTTATCATGATCCGAAAAACTGGCCGATGATTCGTCAGGCGCTGGAAGCAATGGGTAAAAAGCATCTGATCGGCCCACGTCGTGATTGCCTGGTGCCGTCACCGACGCTCGACGAGATGCGCGAAGCGCGTCGCCAGAACCGCAACACCCGCCCGGCGCTGACCAAACACACGCCGGTGGCGCACCAGCGCCAAACGCCAGCAGGCGCGAAGAAAGCGCCTGCCGCGCAGCCGCGCCCGGTTAATGCGGGTGCGAAAAAACGCGCAAAACCGACCGCGGGGCGTTAAGAATCCTGCTCCGCTCTGATTCTGGCCGCTAATGCGGCCAGCTTCTCATCATCCGCCCGCTCGTGATCGTGGGAAGATAAATAGCCCTCATACTGTTCAAAATATTTCTTCTGCTTAAACTCGATAGGCCGCCATTTCGTCATGTCGCCCGTGCCGTGCATCGGGCTGAGTTTACTGTGCACGTGGTCCACGCCGAAACCTTCAAAAAACATCCCGCTGCGGCCCACATCATCAAAGGATTTATCCAGCAATTTAGCCACTTTCTGCGTCGCCAGCACTAAATCGGCCAGCGCCAGCGGCGGCATATCAAAGGCATAGCTCGGATAGTGTTTTTTCGGGATGACGACGGTAAAGCCTTCGGTATTGGGGAAAATCGACAGGAAGGCCAGGTGATGTTCATCTTCCCAGATTTTATGGCAGGGCGCTTTGCCCTCAACGATTTGGCAGAAAATGCAGGTCATGATTCGTCTCCATTCGGGAAATAAAAAACCGTTTTTCACAATGACGTAAAAAACGGTTTTATCACAGCTAAATGCTGCTAGTAAAAGCCCAACATCTTCCACCACGCCAGGCCGACGGTGATAAACACCGCCTGGTTAAACAGGCTGATAGCAAACCCGGTTCGCCACCAGACGCCGGTTGGTACGTAGCCCGCGCCGAAAAGAATCGGGCCGCGCGCGTGGGTGTACTGGGTGAGTGAGCAATAAAGGCTGCTGGTGAACGCCAGCATCAGCGCCATCGGCGCGGGCGGGATGTTCAGGTGCAAGCCGACGCCGAGGAATACCGCATACAGCGCGGCGATTTGCGCGTTGCCGCTGGCGAAGAAGTAGTGGGTGTAGAAGTAGGCGGCGTTCAGCAGCAGCAGTACAACCACCCAACTGGTGCCCTGCATGGCGCTGCCGATGCTGTCGCCAATCAGGTTACCGAACCACATCGTAAAGCCGAGCTTTTTCAGTTGGTTCGCCATCATCAGCAGCGCGGCAAACCAAATCAGGGTATCCCATGCGCCTTTCTCGCTTTTCACATCTTCCCAGCTCAGCACGCCGCTCAGTAGCAGAATGGAGAGCCCGACAAACGACGCGGTGGTGGCATCGACGCCCAGTTTGTCGCCGAAGATCCACAGCACCAGCAGTACGCCGACGGTTGCCAGCATCAGCCACTCGCCACGCGCCATGCTGCCCATTTCGGCAAGTTCTTTACGGGCGATGTCCGGGGCATCCGGTGTGTGCTTGATTTCCGGGCGCGTCAGCCAGTAAACCAGCAGCGGAACGATCATCAGCGACACCACGCACGGCAGCAGGGCCGCCATAAACCAGCTACCCCAGGTCAGGGTGACGCCCGCGTTAGCCGCCAGTTTGACCGCCAGCAGGTTGCCGGTGTAGCCGGTCATAAACAGCGCGGCGGTGACGTCGTTGACGTTACCAATGCAGGTGATCAGGAAGGTGCCGATTTTGCTGCGCGACTCATCCTCCGGGCGCGAGCCAAAACTGCGCGCCAGCGAATCGGCGATAGGGTAGATAACGCCGCCGCAGCGTGCGGTGTTGCTCGGCATTGCGGGGGATAAAATCAGGTCGGCAAACGCGAGGCCATACGCCAGCCCCAGCGTGCGTTTACCCAGCAGGCGGATCATTTGCAGGGCGATGCGCCGACCCAGGCCCGTTTTGATAAATCCGCGGGCAATCATAAAAGCGACGACGATAAGCCAGATCAATGAGCTGTTTAGTTCACTCAGTGCGGTGGTGATAGCGCCGCTGGCGGTTTTATCACCTGCCGCATAGGCGAGGGCAAAAACCGTAATACCGATGATCCCAACTGCGCCAATCGGCAGGACTTTCGCCACAATAGAGGCAATGGTTGCCACAAAGATAATAGCGGAATGCCAGGCCGGCGCGCTGAGCCCGGAAGGCGGCGTCAGTTGCCAAAGCCCGGCAGCGATAAGCACGATAATAATGAGTGGGAGCCATTTTACTCCCTGAGATTGTTTTTTTGTCACGACAAGATACTCATTTAAAATGATTTATAAGTACTCGGAATAATTCCATCATGATCAGATGGTTATTCAGTTCAACCGCGGCAGGATGCATTGCAGAACAACGCCGTTATGGCGAATTGTGCGCTATTGTCGTGAGGATATTCTTTGATCGAGAGATGATAATTGCTTTCGAAATAATAAAAATAGTATGAAAATTACTGAATAATAATTTTAATAAATAAAAGATGCATAAATTATTAATTGGGTGAATTTATTGGAGGAATACCTGGCGCGGTTTCCCACGCCAGGAAAAAGAGATTAACCGCCGAACTGATCCGGATCGGGCCCAAGACGTTTGCCTTTATCCAGTTTGGCTATTTCGCCCAGTTCGTCTTTATCAAGACGGAAATCCCAGACGTCGAAGTTGGCGGCAATACGCGCCGGCGTGACGGATTTCGGGATGACGACCAGGCCGTTATCCAGGTGCCAGCGAATCACAATTTGCGCGGGTGTTTTGCCATATTTATCCGCCAGTTCACGAATGATTTTCTGATCGAATACACCTTCGCCGCCCTGAGCCAGCGGGCTCCAGGATTCGGTTTGAATTTTGTGCGTCGCGTTCCACGCATGCAGCTGGCGCTGCTGCATCAATGGGTGCAGTTCAATCTGGTTGATGACCGGGGCGACGCCGGTTTCATCGATAATGCGTTGCAGGTGATTCACCTGGAAGTTGCAGACGCCGATGCTTTTTACCAGCCCTTGTTTTTGCAGCTCAATCATTCCTTTCCACGCGTCCACGTAGTGGTCGATGGCGGGAACCGGCCAGTGCATCAGGTAGAGATCGAGATAATCCAGCTGTAGTTTATCGAGGCTTTCCTGTAGCGCCTCGGCCGGGCGTTTTTGATCGTCATTCCACAGTTTAGTGGTGATAAACAGCTCTTCGCGCGGAACGCCCGCGCTTTTCAGCGCCTGGCCCACGCCATCTTCGTTCTTGTAGGCGGTGGCGGTATCAATCGAGCGATACCCGACCTCCAGCGCTTTATGAATCGCGGTGACAACCTCCTCGTTGCTTGCTTTCCACACGCCGAGACCCAGCTGCGGCATCACGTTGCCGTCCTGGAGTTTGATTACGGTTGGATGTGTCATGCATTTCTCCTTTTCTCTCTATTGCTTATCGGCACTGTGGGCCCGATAAGATTTGTAAGATCAATTCTGGTCGAAATATGCAAAAACGAAAGCCAGACGCTAAAGACTTAGGTCTGGCTTTGGGTGGGGATTAACGAGCCGCTTCGTAAATGCGACGGCTTACTTCGAGGGTAATATCCTGATTTTCACCCAGTTTTGTCATGCCGTGTTCTTCGAGTTTTTTCAGCAGCGCCGGAATAGAGCTGCCGTCCAGACCGTAATCGGACAAATGAGTCGGTACGCCCATTTGCTCGAAGAAATTGCGGGTGGCGGCGATGGCGGCGTCGATACGCGCATCATCGGAACCTTCGGTGATGTTCCAGACGCGTTCTGCGTATTGCAGCAGTTTGGCGCGTTTGGTATCACGTTTTTCATTCCACAGGGCCGGCAGGACGATAGCCAGCGTCTGTGCGTGGTCGAGGCCGTGCATGGCGGTCAGTTCGTGACCCAGCATGTGGGTTGCCCAGTCCTGCGGCACGCCTGCGCCAATCAGGCCGTTTAATGCCTGGGTTGCCGCCCACATAATATTGGCGCGAACATCGTAGTTTTCAGGTTCTTTCAGCGCTTTCGGGCCATCTTCAACCAGCGTCAGCAGAATACCTTCCGCGAAGCGATCCTGAATTTTGCCGTTTACCGGATAGGTGACGTACTGTTCGACCGTGTGCACGAAGGCGTCAACCACACCGTTCGCCACCTGACGCGGCGGCAGAGTGTAGGTGTATACCGGGTCCAGAATCGCGAACACCGGCTGCACGTGCGGCGACATAAATGCGCGTTTGTCACCGGTCGTTTTACGGGAAATAACCGCACCTTTATTGGATTCAGAACCGGTTGCCGGAAGGGTAAGAACGGAACCCATCGGAATCGCGCTGTTCACCTTGCTGCCGTAAGTTTCCAGAATTTCCCACGGATCGATAGACGCATCGTAATGCGCCGCCGCCGCGATGAACTTGGTGCCATCCAGCACGGAACCGCCGCCAACGGCCAGCAGGAACGTGATTTTTTCGTCGCGGGCAATTTTCACCGCGTGCATCAGCGTTTCATAAGACGGGTTTGGCTCAATGCCGCCAAACTCGCGAACGTCCAGACCTTTCAGCGCGGTTAACACCTGGTCCAGTACGCCGGTTTTTTTCACGCTGCCGCCGCCGTAGGTCACCAGAACGCGAGCATCCGCAGGAATTTGCGCACGCAGGTTTTCAATAACGCCTTTACCGAAAAGAATACGGGTTGGGGTATGGAGATCAAAATTAAACATGGCTCGTTTCCTTCATCGGAGGATAGAAAAAGTGGGTAGCAACCGTGGCTACCGGATGACGACTATTGTGGTCTTTGGGGACGATCCTCTCAATGCACATTCCTGCCTATGTCTTGCCCATTTCTCCATAGGACTGGAGAAAAGTAGCGAAAAGGTCAACAATGAAAGCCTGAATTAATCTGGCGGAAGAGTGGGGATATGAACCGGGAAGAGATTTGCGCGTTGCTGACGGATAAAGTTAAGTCACTGAAAAGTAATGAGCAAAAGCTCAGTGCTTTGGTGCCGGATATCCAGCTTATCTACGGTACGCAGCCTGCCGCTCGTACGCCTGTTATGTACCGTCCTGGGATTATATTTCTCTTTTCTGGCTATAAGATTGGCTATATCAATGAACGTACCTTCCGCTACGACGCCAATGAATACTTACTGCTGACGGTGCCGCTGCCGTTTGAGTGTGAAACCTTTGCCACCGAGGCCGCGCCGCTGGCCGGGTTACGTCTGAACGTCGATATTTTGCAGCTTCAGGAGCTGCTGATGGATATTGGGGAAGATGAACGCTTTCAGCCTGCAATGGCGGCGAGCGGCATTAACTCGGCGACGCTCTCTGATGAGATCCTTTGTGCGGCCGAGCGCCTGCTGGATGTGATGGAACGCCCGCTGGAAGCGCGCATCCTCGGCAAACAGATTATCCGCGAAATGTTGTTCTATGTGCTTACCGGACCGCGCGGTGGAGCATTGCTGGCATTGGTCAGCCGCCAGACGCACTTCAGTCAGATAAGCCGGGTATTGAAACGTATCGAAAGCCAGTACACCGAATCCTTGAGTGTCGATCAACTGGCCGCCGAAGCCAATATGAGCCTGTCGGCGTTTCATCATAACTTTAAATCGGTGACCAGCACGTCACCGTTGCAGTACCTGAAAACCTATCGCCTGCATAAGGCGCGAATGATGATGGTGCATGATGGATTAAAAGCAAGCGCAGCGGCAATGCAGGTGGGATATGAAAGCGCATCGCAGTTTAGCCGCGAATTTAAACGCTATTTCGGCATTACGCCTGGAGAAGATGCGGCGCGATTACGCGCGATTCAAATCGTTTAGGCAAGAGGGCCTTGTAGGCCGGATAAGCGCAGCGCCATCCGGCTTTAAAGCGCATCCGGCTTCAAAAATACAGCGCCCTCAGGCGCTGCAATATTTCTTCTTAATCACCACCACCAGCGTACCGAGCAGCCCGGCAACCAGCAGGAAAATAGGCAGGATCATCAGAAAGGTCATCACCTGATCTTCATGACGTTTTACAAACGGAATCATACTGATGGCATAGCCAAGGCTGGTGACGACGCCTACCCACAGCAGCGCGCTCAGCCAGTTAAAGAACTGGAAGCGGCGATTAGAGAGTCCGGAAATACCCGCCATGGTTGGCAGCAGCGTACGTACGAACGCCAGAAAGCGCCCGGCGAGCAGCGCCAGCAGGCCATGACGATCGAACATGCAGGTTGCACGTTGATGGTATTTATCCGGCAATTGCGAGAGCCAGCCTTTCACCGTACGGGTGTTGCCCAACCAGCGCCCCTGAATATAGCTCAGCCAGCAGCCGAGGCTGGCGGCGGTCGTCAGAATGATCACCGTCGGCACGAATCCCATCACCCCTTTGGCGATAAGCGCGCCCGCGAGCAGCAACAGGCTATCGCCCGGCAGGAAGGAGGCCGGAAGCAGACCGTTTTCTAAAAACAGCGTGGCAAACATGACCAGATAAACCACCCCCACAACGTGAGGATTCGCCAGCGCGGCAAAGTCATGCTGCCAGAGCGCGGCGACAATATCTTGAATGACGACCATGGACTTTCCTGTGGAACAGCATTTTCGCTTATTGTACTCCCGAATTGCCCGAAACTCTTTGATCCCTCGCGCAACAACGCACGCGCAGCTGTTCAGGAATAAGAACAACCTGAGCACTGTGCGTTTACGCCGGGATGTTCTGGCCATTCGGCAGAGAGACTGTTCTCAAAATCATGAAAATACGCGAGGCTTTGCGCGGCGCGTATCTTCAGGAACATTGCTAACCAGACAGCCCGGTGCGAAACGCCGCCGGGCCTGAGGCTATTTTACACAATACGCGCGAAGCCTGCTGCTAAATCCGCGATAAGATCGTCAATGTTTTCTAAACCAATATGTAAGCGAATAAGGGTGCCGGTAAAGTCGACTTCGCCGCCGGGGCGAATCTCCGCCAGCTGTTCTGGCTGGTTAGGCAAAATCAGCGACTCAAAACCGCCCCACGAGTAGGCCATGCTGAACAGGGAGAAGTTGTCGAGGTAAGTCGCAAGCTCGGCATCGGTTAAACGCTTATTCAGCACGAAGGAGAACAGGCCGCTGCTGCCTGTAAAATCTCGTTTCCAGTATTCGTGGCCTTTACTGCCCGGCAGCGCCGGATGATTCACGCGGGAAACCTGCGGATGCTGTTCCAGCCATTCGGCAATTTTCAGGCTGCTTTCATGATGCTGACGCAGGCGAACGCCAAGTGTGCGCAGTCCGCGGCTGGTCATGTAGGCGGTGTCCGCATCCAGCATCTGGCCCATCAGATACGCATTTTCGCGCAGTTGCGCCCAGCAGCGTTCGTTGGATACCGCGGTACCGACCATCGCGTCAGAGTGGCCAATCAGGTACTTTGTGCCCGCCTGAATGGAGATATCGATTCCGAAATCGAGCGCCTTAAACAGCACGCCTGCTGCCCAGGTGTTGTCGATCATAATGATTGCATCTGGCGCAACGCTGCGCACGGCGGCAACAATCGCCGGAACATCGTGAACTTCCATGGTGATTGAACCGGGTGATTCCAGGAACACGACTTTGGTGTTGGGCTGAATCAGGTGCGCGATGTCGCTGCCGATCAGCGGGTCGAACCAGCTGGTGGTGACACCCAGTTTCCCCAGAATTTTGGTGCAGAAATCCTGGCTCGGCTCATAGGCGGTATTGGTCATCAACACATGATCGCCCTGTTCAACGAAGGCCAGAATCGTATTAGCGACCGCCGCTGCGCCGCAAGGGAAGAGGGCGCAGCCCGCGCCGCCTTCCAGTTCACACATCGCTTCCTGCAACGAGAAGTGGGTGAGTGTGCCGCGACGGCCATAAAAGAGTTCGCCTTTCGCGCGATTACGGGTGGCATGTTTCTTCGCCTCAACGGTGTCGAACACCAGCGAAGAGGCGCGCTGAATGACGCTGTTTACCGAACCCTGCGTGTACTTTTTACTCCGCCCGGCGTTGACCAGCGCGGTATCCAGGTGCTTATCTGCCATCTCTCTCCTGCCCATTTTTATACGTCTGGACGTCTAAACTATCACGATTATTGCAGGATGTACTCGCTCTTACCGCATAAAGCAGAAAATTTCTCAAAAAGCGCGGTGGTGACTTTTTTACTGCGTAAGCGCAAGGAAAATAAGTATGATTTGAGTCACTATGTAAATACTAATGAGAACTACTATCAATTCGACGTCGTTTTGATATTATTGTGCTCAGATTTTGTGATTTATGTCCTGGAGATACAGAGTGGGTAATAATTTGATGCAGACGGATCTCTCCGTTTGGGGTATGTATCATCATGCCGACATCGTTGTTAAAGTGGTTATGATTGGCCTGATTCTGGCATCCGTAGTCACCTGGGCTATCTTCTTTAGTAAGAGCGCAGAGTTGTTCTCCCAGAAGCGTCGCCTCAAACGCGAGCAGCAGCTGTTAGCGGAAGCCCGCTCTATCGATCAGGCGCACGAAATCGCCGCCGCCTTCCACGCGAAAAGCCTAAGCACGCAACTGATTCATGAAGCGCAGGACGAGCGCGAGCTTTCTGCGGGTTCCGAAGACAATGAAGGAATTAAAGAGCGTACCGGCTTCCGTCTGGAACGTCGTGTTGCCTTCGTGAGCCGTAGTATGAGCCGCGGTACCGGTTACCTCGCGACCATCGGCGCGATTTCCCCGTTCGTCGGTCTGTTCGGTACCGTTTGGGGTATCATGAACAGCTTCATCGGTATTGCGCAGACGCAAACCACCAACCTGGCCGTTGTTGCACCGGGTATCGCAGAAGCGCTGCTGGCGACCGCAATTGGTCTGTTCGCCGCTATTCCGGCGGTGGTTATCTATAACGTCTTCGCCCGTCTGATTGGCAGCTATAAAGCAAACCTCAGCGATGTTGCTGCGCAGGTTCTGCTGCTGCAAAGCCGTGACCTGGACCTCCACGCCAGCGGCGTGACCCAGCCGGTACGTTCCGCACAGAAATTACGAGTAGGTTGATGCCCCATGGCAATGCGTCTTAATGAAAATCTGGACGATAACGGCGAAATGCATGAAATCAACGTGACGCCGTTTATCGACGTTATGTTGGTTCTGCTGATCATCTTCATGGTTGCCGCGCCACTGGCGACGGTGGATGTGAAGGTCAATCTGCCTGCATCCTCCAGCCAACCGCAGCCGCGCCCGGAAAAACCGGTCTACCTGTCGGTGAAAGCAGATAAGTCGATGTTCCTGGGTAATGACCCTATTACCGATGAGAACATGGTGAACGCGTTGAACACGCTGACGGAAGGGAAGAAAGATACCACTATCTTCTTCCGCGCCGATAAAACCGTCGACTATGAAACGATGATGAAGGTGATGGACACCCTGCATCAGGCTGGTTATCTGAAAATTGGTCTGGTAGGGGAAGAACACGCGGGGGCGAAGTAAAGCCCTCGCCCCACACCTTAACCCTCTCCCCAAAGGGGAGAGGGGACAGATAGTGCCAATATCATGTCCTGCGCCAAACTACCCGCTTCCCTAATAAATACTTCCCCCCAAATAATTATTTTTTGTTGCTTTAAATTAAATTTCTTTCTGTTTTAAGTAGTAATTAAAATCACCACAAAGAATATATTCTTCCCCTCTGCTGGTAATGGTTAATAAACTCTCTACGCTTATTTATGGCGCTAAAAATACTAATAACATTACCTGTACAGTGCGGAACAATATGGATAAATCAAACAATATAAAAGCTCGCGGATCGCTGCGTGAAAGTATCTCTGTTTCGTCTATTCGCCAGCGGGCCGACGGCCAGATGCTGGCGCTGGTGTGGCTGCTTTGGGTTATCTCGCTGGTTGTGGGCTGGATAGCCGGGAATGGGCTGGTGGCGCTATTTTTCGCGACGCCGTTGGCGATTCTGGCCACGCTTGTCACTGCACTTTTTCGCGGGCGATTAATTTCAAGACTGTTTTTTGCGTTTATCCTGATGGCCTTTTCCGCACTGCTTATTCAATTGGGTGAAGGCGAAACGGAATATCACTTCTCTGTTTTTGTGCTTTTATCCGCGTTGCTGGCCTGGCGTGACTGGCGTCCGTTGGTGATGGGCGCGGCGGTCATTGCGGTGCACCATTTAGTCTTTAACTATTTGCAGGCCTATAACCTTTATCACATCGTTATTTTTATGCATACCGGCCTGCATATGGTGATGATGCATGGTGCGTTTGTGGTGGCGCAAACCCTATTCCTGGTCGTACTGGCGTTGCGTATGGAACAGGATGCGATATCTGCCAGTGAGGTAGCGAAACTGGCGGCGGTCATTAATTGTCAACCCGGAAGCCTGACCCTGGCGCGAGAATCAAACAACAGCCATTCGCCGTTCGCCCGTACCTTTAGCCGCACGCTTGGCGCGATGCGTAATACGCTGGAGCAGGTAAGTGGCAATGTCGTTCAGTTGCTGGACGCGTCGCACACTATTTTGCAGCGCAATACCGCGCTATCGGAACGTACTGATAGCCAGGCCAATTCCCTTGCCATCGCCGCCAGCGCGATGGAGCAACTGGCGAGCGCGGCGTCACTGACCAGCGAACAAGCCAGCGAGGCGCGCAAGCGTGTTTTACAGGCGTGCGATGTCGCAAGGCAGGGCGGGGAAAACATCCGCGCGGCGACGGCTTCAATGATGCATATTCGTGATGAATCACAGCAGATTAATAGCATTCTTGAGTTAATCGACGGCATCGCCTTTCAGACGAATATTCTGTCGCTGAACGCCTCGGTTGAAGCGGCTCGCGCAGGCGAACATGGCCGAGGGTTTGCGGTGGTCGCCTCTGAAGTGCGTTCGCTGGCGTTACGTTGTGAAGAGGCGGCGAAAGAGATTCGCCAGCTTACCGCCGCCTCGGTGAAAAGCACCCATCAGGGCGCTGAGCAGGTCGAGCTGGCGGGAAATACCATGCAGGCGATCATTACGCATATTGAAGGCTTACAGGACTCGCTGGAAATCCTCTCTTCGATGAGCGAACAGCAGCGCACCAGCGTGATGCAGATGAAGGGCAGTATCGCCAGCATTGATGCCAGCGTGCAGGAAAACGTCCAGCATGTGGCGCAGACCATGCAGGTGGCGCAGCAGCAACAGCGCTATACCGGCGAACTGAAAACGGCGATTTCGGTGTTCAGGTTGGTGTAACCTAACCCTAAATTGCTGATGTGAATTGTTGAAATGATGTTGCATGGTTGCGATATACTAAGCCGAATTGAGTTTATCGACAGGACACTATGGAACGTTTTTTTGAAAATGCGATGTACGCGTCGCGCTGGATTTTAGCCCCGGTATATTTTGGCCTTTCATTGGCGCTGCTGGCGTTGATGATTAAGTTTTTTCAGGAGATCTTTCACGTTCTGCCTAACATCTTTGAACTGGCAGAAGCCGATCTTATCCTGACGTTGTTATCGCTGGTCGATATGACGCTGGTGGGCGGTTTGCTGGTGATGGTGATGTTCTCCGGTTACGAAAACTTTGTCTCGCAGCTGGATATCAGTACCCACAAAGAGAAGCTGAACTGGCTGGGAAAAATGGATGCCACCTCGCTGAAAAACAAGGTCGCGGCATCCATTGTCGCTATTTCATCTATCCACCTGCTGCGGGTGTTTATGGATGCCAAGAATGTGCCGGATAACAAGCTGATGTGGTATGTGATTATCCACCTGACATTTGTGCTGTCGGCGTTTGTCATGGGATATCTGGACCGCTTAACTCGTGGTCAGAAGCATTAAAACGCGACTCGTGCCCGGTGGCGATGCGCCACCGGGCAAAGAGTGTGCTATTTATCCGACGACGCCTGCCACAAATTCAGTTGCCCATCGGCAACATGCTTATCAATCTGCGCCAGCTCTTCTGCCGTAAAGTTCAGGTTATTCAGGGCCTGAACGTTCTCTTCAATTTGCTCCGGTCGGCTCGCGCCAATCAGCACAGACGTTACACGATTATCTTTCAGCAGCCAGCTTAGCGCCATTTGCGCCATGCTTTGACCGCGACTCTGCGCCATCTCGTTCAACAGGCGCAGGCTGTTGAGGTTGCTTTCGCTCAACATGTTTTCTGTCAGGCCGCGTGCTTTTTTCCCTTCGGTCTGCATGCGTGAGCCGTCCGGAATTCCGTTGAGGTATTTACCGGTCAGCAGCCCTTGCGCCAGCGGGGTAAAGGCGATGCAGCCGACGCCGTTCTCTTCCAGCGTATTCAACAGGCCGCTTTTATCCACCCAGCGGTTGAGCAGGTTATAGGACGGCTGGTGGATAAGTAACGGGATTTTCCACTCGCGCAATAACTCAGCCATCTTTTGCGTGCGCTCTGGCGAATAAGACGAGATACCAACATACAGCGCTTTGCCGCTCTGCACCGCCTGCGCCAGCGCGGCAGCGGTTTCTTCCATCGGTGTGTTTTCGTCCACACGGTGCGAATAGAAGATATCGACGTAATCCAGCCCCATGCGCTTCAGGCTCTGGTCGAGGCTGGCGAGCAGGTATTTACGCGAGCCGCCTTTGCCATATGGCCCCGGCCACATGTCGTATCCGGCTTTGGTCGAGATGATCAGCTCATCGCGATAGGCGGCGAAATCTTCCCGCAGCAGGCGGCCAAAGTTCTCTTCCGCACTGCCCGGAGGCGGGCCGTAGTTATTGGCGAGGTCGAGGTGAGTAATGCCGCAGTCGAACGCTTTACGCAGCAGCGCGCGCTGGCTGTCGAGCGACTGGATATGACCGAAACTGTGCCATAACCCGAGTGACAGCGCGGGCAGTTGCAGGCCGCTGTTGCCGCAATAGCGATATTGCATCTGCTCGTAACGGGCAGGATTGGCGGACCAGGTCATAATGTCTCCTTGATTGTCTGATTTTTGAAACGCTGTTTCCAGATTAACGTTTTTGTCACAACCAACCCGTCGGCGGGATCACAATGCTGATGATTTATGGGCAATAAATCTGTCTTGTGCTTTTCTTAGTTAATGCCTGTTAATGGAGATCCCTTGATGACCCGACTGACCGCCAAAGACTTTCCGCAAGCGTTGCTCGATTACTACGACTATTACGCGCACGGTAAAATTTCAAAACGCGAGTTTCTGCAACTGGCCGGGCGGTACGCCGTCGGCGGTATGACTGCGCTGGCGTTGTTTAATCTGCTTAAGCCCAACTACGCGCTGGCGGAACAGGTCGAGTTCACCGACCCGGATATCAAACCGGAATATATTCGCTACCCGTCGCCCAACGGCCACGGCGAAGTGCGCGGTTATCTGGTCGCGCCGACGAAAGCCGCCGGAAAGGTACCCGCCGTGGTGGTGGTGCATGAAAATCGCGGGCTTAACCCGTATATAGAAGATGTTGCCAGGCGAGTGGCGAAGGCGGGCTATATCGCCCTTGCGCCGGATGGCCTCTCTTCCGTCGGCGGTTATCCCGGTAACGATGATGAAGGGCGCGAGTTACAGCAAAAAGTTGATCCGACCAAACTGATGAATGATTTCTTCGCCGCGATTGAGTTTATGCAGACGCATCCGCAGGCGACGGGCAAAGTGGGGATAACCGGTTTTTGCTATGGCGGCGGCGTGTCGAATGCAGCGGCGGTGGCTTACCCTGAGCTGGCCTGCGCGGTGCCGTTCTACGGGCGTCAGGCACCGGTCGCGGATGTGGAAAAAATCAACGCCCCTTTATTACTGCATTACGCGGCGCTGGATACGCGCATTAACGAAGGCTGGCCAGCGATGGAAGAGGCCCTAAAGGCGCATAAAAAAGTGTACGAAGCCTATATTTATCCGGGCGTGAATCATGGTTTCCACAATGACTCCACCCCGCGCTACGACAAGGCCGCAGCGGAGCTAGCCTGGCAGCGAACGCTGGCGTGGTTTGAGAAATATTTGCACTGAAAGTAAAGGCTGCAAATAGCACTGGATATCGCTCAAAAAGTCGCTATATAATTTTATATATAACGATTGAGGATTGTGCGATGGATAACCATTTTGGTAAAGGCCTGATGGCCGGGCTGAAAGCACCTTACGCCGACAGTGCGCAGAAGGTTCTGGGCTTTTGTTCTGACTATAAACGCGGGTTTGTGCTGGGGTTTTCCCATCGCATGTTTGAGAAGACGGGCGACCGGCAGCTCAGCGCATGGGAAGCGGGCGTCCTGACACGACGCTATGGTCTGGATAAAGAGATGGTGATGGATTTCTTTAAAGAGCACGAATCCAGCACGACGGTGCGCTACTTTATGGCGGGTTATCGCCTGGAAGGGAGATAAACCGGGTGGAATACACCCGGTTTCCATCGTTTAACCCTGACGTTTATCTTCCGTCTGGGTGTCGAAATCGCTGGCGGCATGACGCTCATGCAGTTGCTCATTCAATGGGCCGTTGGTGCGGTTAACAATGCGTCCGCGCTGTACCGCCGGGCGGCTGGCGATATCCTTCGCCCAGCGCTGCACGTTTTTATAGCTTTGGGCATCAAGGAATTCATCCGCGCCATAAACCTGACCCAGCACTACGTTGCCGAACCACGGCCACACCGCCATGTCGGCAATGGTGTATTCCTCGCCTGCGACATAGCGCCCACGCGCCAGCTGTTTATCCAGCACATCCAGCAGACGTTTCGCTTCCATGGTGAAACGGTCGATCGCGTACTCAATTTTCACCGGCGCATAGTTATAGAAGTGACCAAAACCGCCGCCGAGGAACGGCGCGGAGCCTTGCAGCCAGAATAGCCAGTTCAGGGTTTCTACGTGGCCCGCCGGATCTTTAGGCAGGAAGTGGTCAAATTTTTCCGCCAGATACAGCAGGATATTGCCGGACTCAAACACGCGGGTCGGCGGCGTGGTGGAATGGTCACGCAGGGCCGGGATTTTCGAGTTTGGGTTCACTTCAACAAAACCGCTGGAGAATTGATCGCCCTCGCCAATGCGAATCAGCCATGCGTCATACTCCGCGCCCGTCACGCCCAGCGCTAACAACTCTTCGAGCATGATGGTGACTTTCTGGCCGTTTGGCGTACCCAGCGAATAGAGCTGAAGCGGGTGATGCCCAACCGGCAACTCTTTTTCATGCGTCGCGCCGGAAACCGGGCGATTGATATTAGCGAACGCACCGCCGCCGTTTTTCTTCCACTCCCAGACTTTGGGAGGCTGATAGGTGTTGTCTGACATGTTGGCCTGCCTTTTTGATGATGTGTTGAGGCAGTGTAGCAGTTGATGGGCGATCGGTTTAACGAAGTGAGGGATTTTGACGGCACAACAGGTGTATGATTAACCGACACCTGTTGGATAAATAACAACGTGCAGGGACGACCACACCCGCTATTACTCGCCGCCTGCATGCTCTGAGGAAGACACATGAGTTGTTCGAGTAGTGACGCGCCGTTTGGCACGTTGTTGGGATATGCACCGGGTGGCGTCGCCATCTATTCTTCAAATTACAGCAGCCTGAAGCCCGAAGAGCGGGCGGATGATGTCTCGTTCCGTAGCTATATCGATAACGAGTACATGGGCTACAAGTGGCAATGCGTGGAATTCGCGCGCCGCTTCCTGTTCCTGACCTACGGTTTTGTTTTCACCGACGTCGGCATGGCCTATGAAATCTTCTCTCTGCGCTTTTTGCGCCAGGTAGTGAATGACGACATTCTGCCGTTGCAGGCATTTGCCAATGGTTCGCGCCGCGCGCCGAAAGCGGGTTCGCTGCTCATCTGGCAGAAGGGCGGTGAATTCCATGAAACCGGCCACGTCGCGGTCATCACCCAACTGGTCGGCAATAAAGTGCGCATTGCAGAACAGAACGTTATCCACTCGCCTCTGCCTGCGGGCCAGCAGTGGACGCGCGAGCTGACGCTGGAAGTGAAAGACGGCCATTACATCCTTCATGATACGTTTGACGACACCACCATTCTGGGCTGGATGATCCAAACCGCCGATACCGAATACAGCCTGCCGCAACCAACAATTGCCAGTAAAGCGCTGAATTTGCAGGGCGCGCGGCTGGAAAATCGCGGTCAGTTCGACGGTAAATGGCTCAACGAACAGGATCCGTTGCAGAAAGCGTACGTCGCTGCAAATGGTCATGTGATCAATCAGGACCCGTATCAGTACTTCACCATGACGGAAAGCGCTGAACAGGAGCTGATTAAAGCCACCAACGAAATGCACCTGATGTATCTGCACGCCACCGACAAAGTGATGCGTGACGATAACCTGCTGGCGCTGTTTGATATCCCGAAAATTCTCTGGCCGCGTCTGCGTCTCTCCTGGCAGCGTCGCCGCCACGACATGATCACCGGGCGCATGGATTTCTGCATGGATGAACGCGGTCTGAAGGTGTACGAATACAACGCCGACTCCGCATCCTGCCATACGGAAGGCGGGTTAATCCTCGAACAGTGGCTTAAAACCGGCTTTGAGGGCAAAGGCCATAACCCTTCAGATGAACTGCTCAGCGAACTGATTGGCGCGTGGAAACACAGTTCGGCGCGTCCGTTTGTTCACATCATGCAGGATAAAGATCTGGAAGAGGATTACCACGCGCAGTTTATGCAGCGTGCCATCACGCAGGCTGGGTTTGAGTGCAAAATTCTCCACGGCCTGGAAGAGGTGCACTGGGATGCCGCGGGTCAGCTGGTGGATGACGAAGGGCGACTGGTAAACTGCGTATGGAAAACCTGGGCGTGGGAAACCGCCATTGAACAGGTGCGTGAAGTGAGCGATGCCGAGTATGCGGCGGTGCCGATTCGCACCGGCAGCCCGGCGGGCGAGGTGCGCTTGATTGACGTGCTGCTGCGCCCGGAAGTGATGGTCTTCGAACCGCTGTGGACGGTGATTCCGGGCAACAAAGCGATTCTGCCGGTACTGTGGTCGCTGTTCCCGAATCATCCGTATCTGCTCGACACCGATTTTGAAGTGACCGATGCGCTGGCTAAAACCGGCTATGCGGTGAAACCGATCTCCGGGCGCTGCGGCAGCAACATTGACCTGGTGAGCGGGCACGATCAGCTTCTCGATCAAACCAGCGGTAAGTTTGTCGACCGCAAAAATATCTACCAGCAGTTGTGGTGTCTGCCGAACGTCGCCGGGAAATACATTCAGGTGTGTACCTTTACCGTCGGCGGCAACTACGGCGGGACCTGCCTGCGCGGCGATACGTCGCTGGTGATTAAGAAAGAGAGCGATATCGAACCGCTGGTGGTAATTGAGCGGTAATAAATCGAAGCGGAGCCTGCAACGGGCTCCGCTTTTTTTACCTGCGAGCATCACGACACAATATTGAACCCTTCCGTCAATTCGGCGCATAAATTGATCCAGCACAGCCCAAACGTATGATGAATCCTTAAAATCATCATACTCACTTAGTCTTACTCCTTTTCACTGAAGGTCATCGTTTTGTCCATTCTCCGTCGCACGCTCATTGCGCTGCTGACCTGTGCCTCGTTTTTCGCACACGCCGCTGCGCCAGATGAAATCACCACCGCCTGGCCGGTTAACGTCGGGCCGCTTAATCCGCATCTTTATACGCCGAATCAGATGTTTGCCCAGAGCATGGTCTATGAACCGCTGGTGAAATATCAGGCCGACGGATCGGTAAAACCCTGGCTGGCAAAAAGCTGGACGCATTCGGATGATGGCAAGATCTGGACCTTCACCCTGCGCGATGACGTGAAATTTTCCAATGGTGAACCGTTTGATGCAGAGGCGGCGGCAGAAAACTTCCGCGTGGTGCTCGATAACCGTCAGCGTCATGCCTGGCTTGAACTGGTAAATCAGATTGTCGATGTGAAAGCGCTGAATAAAACCGAGCTGCAAATCACGCTGAAAAGCGCCTATTACCCCTTCCTGCAAGAACTGGCGTTACCCCGACCTTTCCGTTTTATCGCCCCGTCGCAGTTTAAAGATAACGAGACCCTGCGCGGGATTAAAGCGCCCATCGGCACGGGGCCATGGGTGCTGAAAGAATCGAAACTGAATCAGTACGATGTCTTCGTCCGCAACGAAAACTACTGGGGCGAAAAACCGGCGATTAACAAGATAACCATTAAAGTGATCCCGGACCCGACCACCCGCGCGGTGGCGTTTGAAACCGGCGATATCGATCTTCTTTACGGCAACGAAGGGTTATTGCCGCTCGATACCTTTGAGCGTTTTAGCCACAACCCGGCTTACCGTACTCAGCTTTCTCAGCCTATTGAAACAGTAATGCTGGCGCTGAACTCCGCCAAAGCGCCGACCAACGAGCTGGCGGTGCGCGAAGCGCTCAATCATGCGGTGAATAAAAAATCCCTGATCGACAACGTGCTTTATGGCACGCAGCAGGTGGCGGATACGCTTTTTGCGCCGACCGTACCTTATGCCGATCTCAAACTGAAAGCGCGCCAGTACGATCCGCAACTGGCGAAAAATCTGCTGGAGAAAGCAGGCTGGACGCTGCCCGCAGGCAAAGACATCCGCGAGAAAAACGGTCAGCCGCTGCGCATTGAACTGTCGTTCATTGGTACCGATGCGTTAAGTAAATCGATGGCCGAAATTATTCAGGCCGATATGCGCCAGATTGGTGTTGATGTCGCCCTGATTGGCGAAGAAGAGAGCAGTATTTACGCCCGCCAGCGCGACGGTCGCTTCGGCATGATTTTCAACCGCACCTGGGGCGCGCCTTACGATCCGCATGCGTTTTTAAGTTCGATGCGCGTGCCGTCTCACGCTGATTTCCAGGCGCAACAAGGATTAGCGGACAAGCCGCTGATTGATAAAGAGATTGGCGAGGTGCTGGAAACCACGGACGAAACAAAACGCCAGGCGCTTTACCGCGATATTTTGACGCGCCTGCATAGCGACGCGGTCTATCTGCCGATTAGTTATGTGTCGATGATGGTGGTGGCGAAACCTGAACTGGGCAAAATCCCCTACGCGCCCATCACCAGCGACATTCCTTTTGAACAGATTAACCCGGTGAAACCCTGATGTTGCGTTACGTATTACGCCGCGTGCTGCTGCTGATCCCGATGGTGCTTTCCGCCTCGGTGATCATTTTTCTGATGCTGCGCCTCGGCACCGGCGACCCGGCGCTCGATTATCTGCGTCTGTCTAACCTGCCGCCGACGCCGGAGATGCTGGCTTCTACCCGCACCATGCTCGGGCTGGATCAGCCGCTGTATGTACAGTACGGAACCTGGTTGTGGAAGGCGCTGCATCTTGATTTCGGCATCTCGTTTGCCACGCAGCGCCCGGTGCTGGACGATATGCTGACCTTCCTGCCCGCCACGCTGGAACTGGCGGGCGCGGCGCTGGTGTTAATTCTGCTCACCTCCGTGCCGCTCGGCATCTGGGCGGCGCGCCACCGCGATCGTTTGCCGGATTTCGCCGTGCGCTTTATCGCGTTTCTTGGTGTATCGATGCCCAACTTCTGGTTGGCGTTTTTGCTGGTGATGTTCTTCTCGGTCTATCTGCAATGGCTGCCCGCGATGGGCTACGGCGGCTGGCAGCACATTATTTTGCCTGCGGTTTCCATCGCCTTTATGTCGCTGGCGATTAACGCGCGTTTGCTGCGCGCCAGTATGCTGGACGTCGCCGGTCAGCGTCACGTCACCTGGGCGCGGCTACGCGGCCTGAACGACAAACAGACCGAACGTCGCCATATTCTGCGCAATGCCTCGCTGCCGATGATTACCGCCGTGGGGATGCACATCGGCGAACTGATTGGCGGGACGATGATTATCGAAAACATCTTTGCCTGGCCGGGCGTCGGGCGCTATGCGGTGTCGGCGATTTTCAACCGTGACTATCCGGTGATCCAGTGCTTTACGCTGATGATGGTGGTGGTTTTTGTGGTCTGTAATTTGATTGTCGATTTGCTCAACGCCGCGCTGGACCCGCGCATTCGCCGTCATGAAGGAGCGCACGCGTGAACTTTTTCCTCTCTTCCCGCTGGTCGGTACGCCTGGCGCTGATCATTATCGCCCTGCTGGCACTGATTGCGCTTACCAGCCAGTGGTGGCTGCCGTACGACCCCCAGGCGATTGATTTGCCGTCGCGCCTGCTTTCACCGGATGCGCAGCACTGGCTGGGCACCGATCACTTAGGGCGCGATATTTTCTCGCGGCTGATGGCGGCGACCCGCGTGTCGCTCGGCTCGGTAATGGCCTGCCTGCTGCTGGTACTGACATTAGGGCTGGTTATTGGCGGCAGCGCCGGACTGATTGGCGGGCGCGTTGATCAGGCCACCATGCGCGTCGCCGATATGTTTATGACCTTCCCGACCTCGATTCTGTCGTTCTTTATGGTCGGCGTGCTCGGAACCGGGCTGACCAACGTGATTATCGCCATCGCCCTGTCGCACTGGGCGTGGTACGCGCGCATGGTGCGAAGCCTGGTGATTTCGCTTCGCCAGCGCGAGTTTGTGCTGGCGTCACGGCTTTCCGGCGCGGGCCATGTACGGGTGTTTGTCGATCATCTGGCGGGCGCGGTGATCCCTTCGCTGCTGGTGCTGGCAACGCTGGATATCGGCCATATGATGCTGCACGTCGCGGGGATGTCCTTCCTCGGCCTCGGTGTGACCGCGCCGACCGCCGAGTGGGGCGTGATGATTAACGACGCGCGTCAGTATATCTGGACCCAGCCGCTGCAAATGTTCTGGCCGGGGCTGGCGCTGTTTATCAGCGTGATGGCCTTTAACCTGGTGGGTGACGCACTGCGCGATCATCTGGATCCTCATCTGGTGACGGAGCACGCACACTAATGCCGCAACAGATTGAACTACGTAATATCGCGCTACAGGCCGCACAGCCGCTGGTGCACGACGTATCGTTAACCCTGCATCGCGGGCGCGTGCTGGCGTTAGTCGGCGGTAGCGGCAGCGGGAAATCACTGACCTGCGCCGCGGCGCTGGGCATTTTGCCCGCAGGCGTTCGCCAGACGGCGGGGGAAATTTTAGCCGATGGCAAACCGGTTTCGCCCTGCGCCCTGCGCGGCATCAAAATTGCCACCATCATGCAGAACCCGCGCAGCGCCTTTAATCCGCTGCACACCATGCACACCCACGCGCGGGAAACCTGTCTGGCGTTAGGGAAACCCGCCGACGATGCCACGCTTACCGCTGCCTTAGAAGCGGTGGGGCTGGAAAACGCTCCGCGTGTGCTGAAGCTATACCCGTTCGAGATGAGCGGCGGCATGTTGCAACGCATGATGATTGCGATGGCGGTGCTGTGCGAATCGCCGTTTATCATTGCCGATGAGCCGACCACCGACCTTGATGTGGTGGCACAAGCGCGCATCCTCGATCTGCTGGAAAGCATTATGCAAAAACAAGCGCCGGGAATGCTGCTGGTGACCCATGATATGGGTGTGGTGGCGCGTCTGGCGGATGACGTGGCGGTAATGTCTGACGGTAGGATTGTCGAACAGGGCGATGTCGAAACGCTGTTTAACGCCCCTCAACATGCGGTGACGCGCAGCCTGGTTTCCGCTCACCTCGCCCTTTATGGTATGGAGCTGGCATCATGACCTTACTTAACGTCTGCGACCTTTCCCATCACTATGCGCACGGTGGATTTAGCGGAAAACATCAGCATCAGGCGGTGCTGAATAACGTTTCCCTGACCCTGAAAAGCGGTGAAACTGTCGCTCTGCTGGGGCGCAGCGGCTGCGGGAAAAGCACCCTCGCGCGGCTATTGGTAGGTTTAGAATCGCCCTCACAAGGAAATATTAGCTGGCGTGGCGAACCGCTGGCGAAACTTAATCGCGCGCAACGTAAAGCATTCCGTCGCGATATTCAGATGGTGTTTCAGGACTCCATCAGCGCCGTGAATCCACGCAAAACCGTGCGCGAGATCCTGCGTGAACCGATGCGCCACCTGCTATCGCTGAAAAAATCCGAACAACTGGCGCGCGCCAGCGAAATGCTGAAGGCGGTCGATCTCGATGACAGCGTTCTAGACAAACGCCCACCGCAGTTAAGCGGCGGTCAGCTCCAGCGCGTCTGCCTGGCTCGCGCGCTGGCGGTCGAACCGAAACTACTGATTCTGGATGAAGCCGTTTCTAACCTTGATCTCGTGTTACAGGCGGGCGTCATTCGCCTGCTGAAAAAGCTACAACAACAGTTTGGCACCGCCTGCCTGTTCATCACCCACGACTTACGTCTTGTAGAACGCTTTTGCCAGCGAGTGATGGTGATGGACAACGGACAAATCGTCGAAACCCAGGCGGTGGGAGAGAAATTAACTTTTTCTTCTGAGGCCGGACGTGTGCTTCAAAACGCGGTATTACCCGCATTTCCCGTGCGCCGTCGCGCCACAGAAAAGGTTTAAGTCTATGCAACGAGTCACCATCACCCTTGATGACGATTTACTGGAGACGCTGGACAGCCTGAGCCAGCGTCGTGGTTATAACAACCGCTCAGAGGCGATTCGCGATATTCTGCGAGATGCGCTGGCGCAGGAAACGACCCAGCAGCACGGCACACAAGGTTTCGCGGTGCTGTCGTATGTGTATGAACACGAAAAACGTGACTTAGCCAGCCGCATTGTCTCCACCCAGCACCATCACCACGATCTCTCGGTCGCCACGCTGCATGTGCATATCAACCACGACGACTGTCTGGAAATCGCCGTGCTGAAAGGTGACATGGGCGACGTGCAACATTTTGCCGATGACGTTATCGCCCAGCGCGGCGTGCGGCATGGGCATTTACAGTGCCTGCCGGAAGAGTGAGTTAGTTATAACTCACACGAAATACCATATGTCCGGTGACGCTCCCGGCAGAGGCTTTTTGTTGATACTGATAAAAGCGAGCGAAATAGCGCAAGTTCAGGAATTGAAGCGGCGAACTGTTCAACGTAGCGACATGGCTTGCCTGGCGGAAAGGTACCGGGCGACGAGTTTCGTCCATTAATTGAACACCGATTCCAACGGCTGCGCTATTACTGCGACTTTCATTACGAATCACTCCCAGTGCTGGCGAGATGCCATCGGGGGTATTTCCGTCAAAAGTCATATTCACATGTGTACCAGAGATGCTAACGCTGCCCGCACATTGCATACGGATCGCAAAATTTCTGCCGCCCGCACCGGTTCCTTGCCCCTTGAGGGCGGTAAGTGGAATGGTGCCTAAATTTATACGAAAGTTATTATTGCTCATAATACGACAAGACGGCGCTACCACGATCAGTGAGTTCTCTCGCATCCATGTAGTTAACAATACATTGTTGCCACTGCCGAAGGTCGTATATTGTCCGGCACTCACGGCTCCACTACCGACAAGATCGGCAGTTTTTACGACATCCAGTTTGAATGTTAAATCACGCAGCGAAACGCTGTTATCCCCTTTACCTCCGACATTGAGTTTACCCGGATAGACAACCTGTTGAGCCTGACGTTGTAGGGTAAAGCGTAGCCCGATCCCAGGAATGTTAGTCGACCAGATTTGATTACCATTCTGACGACTGCCCGCTGCGATGACTTGCGCTTCTAATGTTTGAGAACCATTACACAACAGTTGTGCACGGTTATCACGAAGTGGCCAGCTACGACTGGCAATAACGGTTCCTGGCGGCGTTTGAGGATGTACCATTACCCGGCCAATATCCATGTAGAAAGGTGTAGCGGTGGTGTTCCCTGAACTCAATTGACAGTTGGCGTGGGCAACGCCGCATGTGAGTAATAATCCCGCCATCCACCATTGTTTGTGCCGATTCATAAGCACCTCAACTGTTGTGAGCCTCTGACCGGCAGTACCACCTGGCACTGCCCTCCATCCCAGCGTACCCAGGCGTTTTTCACGTTATCCCCGGTGATATAAAGCGTGCTGCCCTGGCCGACGAAACCGAGTGACTTCCCTCGTCCGTCGGTGATTTCGGACCCGAATGGCAGCGGCATACCATTACCCTGACGGGCAATAAAGATACGCGTTTTTTCGCGACGGGTATTGAAGACGACTTTTACGATACTGCCTTCATAAGGTACCGTTCGCGCCTCGGTGCTGGAGAATTGGACATCTTCATCAATCCCTTTCGGGTCGATTTCAATGTTGTTCACACGATAGGGTTGCAGTGAGGAGACAACAGCATAGCCATCGTTATCAACCCATGTTGGGGCGCCTACAATGCTGGCCCCCGCGGCATCTTTCGCCTCGACAACGGCCAGTGTCGTGCCGGTTGTCGATGTTAAAATCACTTCGCCAGGGATTGCTACGATAGAGCCTTCGGCAGACGCTGACGTTTGCTGGTAGCGTCGCCCGTAGCTATAACTGCCGGAGAGATCGATTTTAGGGAAGATATATCCACCGTTAACGCTGGTGGTATAGCTTCCATCTTTATCGACGTTACTGTTGACCCCCCAGGTAAGCGCATGATCCTCACCAACGGAACCATTGACCCCTAACTGGCTGCGATCAAAGGAGGAATCTTTAAATTGCGTGTTTGAAGAAAGGGCGACTGAACTGTTTTCGCTCTGGAACAGCGGATAACTAAAGCTCAGAAAAATCATATCTTCTTTGATGCGTCGGGATGATGTTGTGCCGTTATCATCCGTGCTGTCCGTTTCATTGGAATAGGTGCGTTGCACGGTGACAGACCAACTAAGATTTCCCCAGTTGTTGCTGTAGCCTAACGAGTATTGCTGCTCTTTACCGGAGTAGTTCCAGTAACGAGTGATAGAGCCGTTGAGATACAGCGCTCCCCAGGGATCCGGGAATTGCTGATTTATAGAGTAACTCACCCCGCTTTTTTGCCGAATATTGCTGCTAATAATGCCCCGCATCTGATCATCCCGCGCATAGATGGCGTCGCGCAGTGAGTAGTAGTTATCGGAACTATTAACCCATCCCTGAATGTTTACACTGGTTTGTGACACCCCGAACATACGGCTAAATGTTGCGCGATATTCTTGGCCGGAGCTGGAACTATTCGGTAATTTTGTTCGGGCTTGAGTGATATCGAAACCCAGTGCACCTATTCCGGTATTGATACCTGTCCCAATTTGTCCTGCCTGATAGTCATTAAATCCAGTTAATGCGGAATATAGGGTAAGCGTATTATTTAATCCGTACTGGAAATTCGCCTGACCGAGTGTAGGTTTGTCGTGCAGGTCATCTTCGTCTACCTGACCTGCGGCAACACCATACAATGCCATCCCGGGATGTAGCAGTTGAACAACGGAATCGTAAGGGATTGACCAGGTTGATGTTCGACCGTCAGCTTCTTGCAAGGTTACAATAAGATCGTTACCTGTTCCTGCTGGATAGACATCCGTTAAGCTAAAGGGGCCGGGCGTGACGGTGGTTTGGTAAATGATATTGCCGTCCTGGCGGACCGTGACAAGGGCGTTAGTTTGTGCAACACCATTTACTACAGGGGCGTAGCTACGCATATTATCAGAGAACATTAAATCGTCAGTCTGTAAGCTTCCACCCAGCAGACGAATGGTGTCAAAGAAGGTCCCGTTAGTATTGAACTGCCCCATAGTTAACACAGATTTCATTGGCGCTATCGGACGGCGTAAATAAGTTTGGTTACTGGTCCATTTATTTTCACCGCTATTTTCATCCCAGGTATAGTTTCCGGAATGACGTAGTTGCCATCCCAGAGCTGAAAGACCTGCGTTGATCCCGAGGTAAGCGCTGGCCCCCTTATCATCACTATCTGATTTAAGAATATTATAATAGTTGGCGGTATAGCCCAGATTGAGACCCGGCACTCCTTGATCCCAGAATTGGGGCGGAATATAGCTGCCGCCGCTACCGTCGGTGAGTTGCTGCGGTACGCTAAAATCGAGACGCATGGCCGATGCGCTGAAGGTATCCTTAAGCGCAGGTTCGCTATTCCAATCGGCAAGTGTGCCACAAAATTTCTCATCACTACTTTTCGTCGAATTGAGTTTTTCAGGTGAGAGACCGAAGTTCTCAAGCATCTCTTTGGTATAGCAAATCAATGGCTTACCATCGGTGGTGCGATCAACGTGAACGTCATAACGACCTTTCCAGCTTTCATTGGTGTAAACGTCTACCGAGTAAACGCCTGGTTTGAAGGCCAGCGCATCAAATCGTTTCAGGCTGGCTTGCTGTTGGCTACCCACGATAAAACTATTATCAAATTCATAATCCGTTGCGCCCTCACCAGTGCCTGATTGTTCAGCACGACAAAAGCCGGACCCAAGACAGAATAGGGTCATCAGACCGCCAACCTGCCAGGCTGTGACTCGCCAATGCTCCATGAGATTCCGCCCTGAAAAAAGAGAATTCTCCGGCTGTTGCCGGTGCCTGTTTGTTATAAAACGTTGGCATTAACCCGCAGTCGCTTTACTTTTTGCTAGTGCACCGTAGTCATTAATCTCTTCCAGCATCAACTTCTCTCCAGTGTGGACAGTTTGCCGCAAAGAAATGGTTTGTGATGATTGTGGTGCAAGCATGACGGCATCTAAATTAATAGGTTCACCACCGTCTGGACTAATGGTGGCGACCGTAATATAGAATGGCGTTGGATTCGTCATTGTTAATGAACTGCCAGCAGGTTGCAGTTTGATTTTTTCTATTGCTGATGACCGACCGGAGAGTGAGTCTGGGCGATAAATGAGCTTAAACCGGGAACGGACTGCCATTTTAAAAAGACCTGCGCCTTCTGGGGCTTTATCAGCCTTAGATGAGCCAGGTATATCCAGCACATTAAGCCACCAGATCGATTCTTTTGT
The DNA here is from genome assembly GCF_021172065.1 of Pseudocitrobacter corydidari. Lineage (NCBI taxonomy): Bacteria > Pseudomonadati > Pseudomonadota > Gammaproteobacteria > Enterobacterales > Enterobacteriaceae > Pseudocitrobacter > Pseudocitrobacter corydidari. The sequence continues at coordinate 4,633,668 of NZ_CP087880.1, forward strand.
TTGCGAGAGGCGGCTACCAGGGTTCAGTTTAATACGAATAACCTGACCGCTATGTGGGTCGATGCGTGAAACGGGAGGATTAATAATAAATGGTGTAGATATTTTATCTGGTGTGGCTTCAGGATCCCCGTCATCGAGCCAAACCTGGGCCAATGAGGGGCGGTCAGCAGTATTAGATAATTGAACTGTCACTTCTTTATCATTTTCTTTATATATGAAACGTGTTCCATTGACGATAATACTATCGGCGAAGGCAGGAATTGATAATAATAATCCACTGAGTGCAGCAACGAATTTCATAATCACCCTCATGCATTTTTATATCATCTTATTGTCATTGCTTTTGTACATGAAATAAAAGTGGCGGCGTACCGCCACTTTTTTGGATATTACTCGTAGAAAATCTGATAGGTTGCGTTTGCAGAAACGTGACCACCCGTTGGGTTGCCGCTACCGGCTGGGCTCACGTAGCTAACCTGGTATTTGTAGACATCCCAGGTGCCATCGTTGAGATCACGAGCTTTACCCGCGTCAGACCCGGGTTTGATAATTGAATTACTACCAGGGTTAGTCAGCGCGAAGGCTACGTTAGCGGCGCCTGTATTATCTGTATTTTTCAGATAGCCAGGGTTGCCAGAGCCGTAGAGGCCGGAAGAACCGGTCCATTTCACTTTACGTGTGAAGGTACCATGTTTTCCATCCGGGTCACCGCAGTCTTTCAGATTGATACTGAAGTCAGTGCGGTTAACCAGATCGCCTTTTGTTGAAAGGGCTGAAGTACGAACAGAGTTCAGATAAATAGTATTGCTGCCATCTTTCACGCCAACAACTTTAATTTTGCACGATCCGGTATATACATCACCATCAAATAACAGCGTCCCCCCCGTGCCGGTGGTTGTGTCATCACCACCACCACCACCTGGGTGATAACCCGCTGACTCCACTACATCATCGCCTGCATATGCTGCCACACTGCCACCCAATAAAGCCGCGGTAACCATCAAACCCAGATATATCTTTTTCATGTGCGTATCCTGTTACTGTGTTGTTTAGTAGGACATTCGAATTACAATGATAAAGACGTGCACAGCTTCCTCTCTTCAGGGATTAAATAACCCGACAGGATTATTTAATCTCTCCTGCGATGAATGCTGCCCGCTAATAGTGGGCAACCGAAGCGGTATTGCATCTAATACCTTTTTCGTATTTTCCGCCGGTTTTGGTGACAAAATAGTATGACTCTATTGAACTGGCGGCAATTTTAGTGAGTGAAACACAGGGCTGATGATATTGAATGACGGTTTGTAATGTGCGCTTGCTCTCTTTTTTATGGACCAGATATGTAAACTTTATTGGTATGACAAATTACAGCCGAAAGTGAATGCCTTGTCAGGTGGTTGCTGTAATTTCTGCGATGGTAGTTTTCATTTTTAGCATTACTGGAAGAGCGGTTTACATAAATACCCGAACGATACCATCCATTCAGAAGTGCCTCTTCTATTCATATGTTATCTAAATGACTCTTTGAGTAAGATGGCTTGTTATTTATATCTTAAGTTAATGGGGTTGTTATTTTTTATTTGATTGACTGATGATAAAAGTGACATTCAGGGCAGTATCATGTAGTGAGCATGGTAAAAGAAAGGGTAGAGATTGTTTTTCCCATGCTGTTGTGTGACTTTAACAAAAGTGGTCTTTTTATTATTTAATTTATTGGTGAGTGTTATGAATGGAAAGATTTTTTGTGGCGTATTATTCTCATTTTTTCTTAGCGGATGTGGAGACAACAACACGCCTACGGATGAAGTATTAAAAGAACAAGTGAGTAAGCAGTATAATGGTCTTTTGATGCTGGATAAAATAGAGGTAAAAGAAACATCCGTAAATGGTAACAACCGTGTTTATGCTGCCGATGGTACTCTGTTGATGACGTATGATTTGTATAAGACAGTTGCGTCTTTGGATAATCACGTCGTGGTGAAGAAATCCTGGGATAAAGGACAGGATATAAAATTTTCTGCGACGATAAACAGTGTTGGGACAAAAGATACCGGGTGGAGTACACGGTTTTCATCCCTGCAAATGTCTGTTAATCCAGAGGGTAAGCCCATCCGCGACATAGCTTCTAACAGTAAATATATTATTGCTGGTAGCTCAGGCTTTGATGATAAAATCAAAACAATAGAAAAAGAGTTTCTCGGAAAGAAAAATAAAGTCGATGAGCTTAATAAGAAGTCAGAGGATATCACAAACGATATTTTAAAAGTTTCCAGTGAAATAGATGGTTATTGGGGGCGGTCTGAAAGTGGTGCCATTCATTCCAGATATGTGACTGTTCGTGAAATAAGCAAGGAAAAAGAAGAGTTTAATAAAATCTATGCTCCCTATGTTTTCGAAAGGAAATATAATGAGGAAGTGTTTGAGCCTGCGATGAAAGCTAGAAGAGAAAAGTTAAATAAATATCGCCCCAGTGATTTTGATGACATTCGAGCAGAAAAAAGAAAAGTTCTTGAAACGTACCGAGAAGAGTATTCGATTAAAATCAATGCGTTAAATGATAAAATTAGTGCAAAAGTAAAATCACTCGACGAGGGGTTCCAGGCGTTAACGGCCAAAAAACGTAGCCTTGAACAGCAAAAGTTTGAAATTAGTAATGAAGTTCGCAATATCAATTACCAGTATGAGAATTGGCTGGAGTTCTCCGATAAATTACAAAAAAATAAAGTTGATTGATTATTCTTCGTAGTCTTATTCAACTGTTGCATGAGCGTCATGGCGCAACTTCCAGAACCCGCCGGTCAGGCGGGTTCTGAATATTACAGTAAGCGCATTAGCTGGCGCTGATGATAACGACCAAGCAGCAATACCGTGGTTAATGCCCCGAGAAGGGCGCAAAACATGTCTGATTGCGTATCCCACGGATCGCCCTGAGTCCCCAGAAAGTCATCCGCGCCCTGGCCCATTGCCAGCGCCGCCCACCACTCGATCAATTCATAGGCTGCACTGATGGCCAAAGCGATACAGCAGACCAGAAAACCGACCATTTTACGCCCGCGCACGTAGCCACCGCGCAGTAAAATCTCTCGCGCCGCCAGTGCCGGAACCAGCCCCTGGAAAAAGTGGCCCAGTTTGTCGTAAGGATTGCGGCTCAGGTTAAACATCTCCTGCACGTCGAAGCCGATGGGCACTTTGGCGTAGGTGTACATGCCGCCGCCGATCAGAATAAGCGCGTGGAAAAAGATAAGCGTATAAAGGAGGGGCGTCAGCGGGTAGCGGCGATGCGTGGCCAATAGCAGCGGCACAATGATAATGACCGGGGTGACCTCCATGAGCCAGGTTGTGCAGTCAGCGGTAAAGAGGCCGGTGTAAATCAGGGCAAGCAACAGGATCAGCGCGCCGCCTTTGAGTGTCGATGAGAGTGCGGTGGATGTCATACTCGTCTTCTGTCTCAGTCAAAAAAGCACTATCGCCTGCTGGCGTGCGAAATTCAATGTTATCGGGTGTACGTTTTCGTCACTTCCTGCGCCATTGCCGTAAATGCCTTCACGGCGGCCGTTCTCCACGCGCCTTTGCGTAGCATCAGCGCGGCGGTTCGTTCCAGCAGCTGCGGCGTCAGTGAAACCGCTTTTAATCCCTCATTTTGCGCGGCGATTGGCGATGGAAGCAGGGTGGCGAGCGTTGTGCGGCGCACCAGTTCCAGAATGGCATTGATAGAGTTTGCTTCGATTACTATCTGCGGATGCAGATCTCTTTGGCGGCAATAGCGATCAATTTGTTCGCGGGTAGCAAATTCTTCGCTCAGTAAAACGAGTCGTTCATTATTCAGATGCGATAACGCAACGCTCGCCTGTTGCGCCAGAGGATGGCTTTCGGACACCACCAACGCAAGGGATTCCTTCAGTAGCGGTAGTGCGTCAATGTCCGCCGAATGAACATCATCAAACGCGATGCCGATATCCAGTTCATCGTTGAGCAGCAGCTCTTCCATTTTTTCCTGCGACATCTCCTGTAACGCAAGGGTGATATTGGGATAGCGCGCGTAAAACCTCGCCATTAGCGGCCCGATAAGCCACGACGTAAACGTGGGGGTAACGGCGACACGCAGTGAGCCACGGCTCAAATCCTCAACGTCATGAATTGCCCGCTTTCCCTCTTCCAGCGATCTCAGCGCATTTTTTGCGTAACCCAACCAGGCTTCGCCAGCATCGGTGAGCTGAATATGGCGACCACTGCGATCGAACAGTTGCGCGCCAAGTGACTCTTCAAGCTGTCTGATTTGCTGAGAAAGCGCGGGCTGCGAAACGTGAAGCGCCGTGGCGGCACGGGTAAAGCCGCGATGCTCAGCGACGGCCAAAAAGTAGTGAATATGTCGTAACAGCATCATCTTTCCCATAAGTATTACCAATAGACTTTATTATAAATGAGTCTTTTATCTTATGGAACGTAGCGAGTAGCCTGTGTCCATTCCATAGTGAGACAGAGGAACAATCGTGAAAGAGATTATTGATGGCTTTTTGAAATTTCAGCGCAGCGTCTTTCCAGAACGCGCCGACCTTTTCAGAACGCTGGCAAACCAGCAAAACCCACGCGCCCTTTTTATCTCGTGTTCAGACAGCCGCCTGGTGCCGGAGCTGGTAACGCAGCGTGAGCCTGGCGATCTGTTTGTCATCCGTAACGCGGGCAATATTGTTCCTTCTTATGGCCCGGAGCCGGGAGGCGTCACCGCCTCGGTGGAGTACGCCGTGTCGGTTTTAAAAGTGAAAGACATTGTTATATGTGGTCACTCTGACTGCGGGGCCATGACGGCCATCGCCGGATGCCATTGTCTGGACAGTATGCCCGCCGTCAGCCACTGGCTGCGCTACGCCGATTCAGCCCGCGTGGTGAATGAATCACGCGCACATATTTCATTGCAGGCGAAAACCGCCTCAATGGTGCGTGAGAACGTCATTGCACAGCTGGCCAATATTCAGACTCACCCGTCAGTACGCCTGGCGCTGGAAGAGGGGCGGATGGCATTGCACGGCTGGGTTTACGACATCGAACGTGGCGATATTGCCGCTTACCACGGTGCCAGCGGGCAGTTTGTCTCGCTTGCCGAAAATCCAAATACCTGCGCGATGCCGCTTCGCAGCCTCACCGCAGCTTAATTTTTTCTCTCTATACAGGAGGTTCCATCATGATCCACGCACAAATTAACCGCGATATTCGCCTCAGTCTGGCTGACCAGATTCTGCTTATCAAAGCGAAAAAAGATCTGACCTTTGCACAACTCACCGATGGTACGGGGTTATCTGAAGCTTTTGTTACCGCAGCCTTACTGGGGCAGCATGCACTGCCGGCTGATGCGGCGCGCCTGGTCGGTGAAAAGCTCTCACTGGATGAAGATGCGGTGCTGCTTCTGCAAATGATCCCACTGCGCGGAAGTATTGACGATCGCGTACCCACTGATCCGACCATTTATCGCTTCTATGAAATCCTGCAGGTCTATGGCTCTACGCTGAAGGTGCTGGTGCATGAGAAATTTGGCGACGGCATTATCAGCGCCATTAACTTCAAACTGGATGTCCAAAAAGTGGCTGACCCGGAAGGCGGTGAACGCGCGGTGATCACGCTTGATGGCAAATATCTGCCGACAAAACCTTTCTAAACCTGAGTAAAGCCTGGCGCGTGATCCGCGCCGGGCTCAAAGAACAATATGAATCAATCTTCTCGTGCGGGTTTGATGCTCCTGGTGTTGGTGCTGATTGGCCTGAATATGCGTCCGTTACTCACGTCGATTGGGCCTTTACTCCCGCAATTACGCGCTGCCAGCGGCATGAGTTTTACCGTGGCTTCCCTTCTTACCGCATTACCGATGGTCGCGATGGGCGGACTGGCGTTGGCGGGGGGCTGGATCACTCGTCATATTCGCGAGCGTGATAGCGTAGCGATCGGTCTGTTGATGATCATCATCGGAGCGCTGCTACGCGAGCTGGCGCCTCACAGCGTCGTGCTGCTGAGTAGCGCGCTGCTGGGGGGAATCGGCATTGGTGTTATTCAGGTTGTGATGCCAACGGTTATCAAGCGCCAGTTTCAACGTCGTATGCCGCAGGTTATGGGACTCTGGTCTGCTGCATTGATGGGCGGCGGTGGCTTGGGCGCGGCGTTAACGCCGTGGATCGCGGGTCAGAGTGAAATCTGGCACAGCTCACTGGCGTGGTGGGCGGTGCCTGCAATTATCGCCTTAATTGGCTGGTGGCCGCAGAGCCGACTTTCCCCAGAGACAGGCCAACGAAACGCACAGAGCGCAATTCGTATCATCCGCAATCCCCGCGCGTGGACCCTGGGGCTCTATTTTGGCGTGATTAATGGCGGCTATGGCAGCCTGATTGCCTGGTTACCTCCTTATTATATGCAACTGGGAAATAGCGCACAGTTTAGCGGTACGCTGCTGGCGTTGATGACCGTCGGACAAACGGCGGGCGCGCTGCTGCTACCTATGCTGGCACGGCATGAGGATCGGCGGCGATTGCTGCTGCTGGCGCTGGCCTTGCAAATGATAGGTTTCCTCGGCTTTATTCTCTGGCCGGCACATCTTTCAGTGCTGTGGGCGATCGCGTGTGGAGTAGGTCTTGGTGGTGCTTTCCCGCTTTGCCTGGTGCTGGCGCTCGATCATGCCGGGCATCCGGTTATTTCCGGAAAGCTGGTGGCGTTTATGCAGGGGATCGGTTTTATTATCGCCGGACTGTCTCCCTATCTTTCTGGGATATTGCGTAGCCTGAGCGGGGATTTTGTCGTCGATTGGGTATTTCATGCGTGCTGTGTTGTCGGATTAATGCTGCTGACGCTGCGTTTTGTCCCGTCACGCTATCCGCAGGAGTGGGCTGCAACAGAGTAGGGCTGTGTCTGTTATTCAGCAAAATGCACTTCTTTGTGGATAACTCTGTGGTTAAGTGGGTATAAGGCGGGGTTTTGCTGTGGAATGCAGCAGTCAGTGAATTAGCTGCAAATTAGGGGTTGCAGGTTCGGCGTAACTCCCTATAATGCGCTCCCACTGACACGGCAGATGTGAATCACTTCACACTAACAGCCGCTTCGGTTGAAGAGAAAAATCCTGAAAATCAGGGTTGACTCTGAAAGAGGAAAGCGTATTATGCGCACCTCGCAACGGTGAGCTTCACGCCGCGTTGCACTGCTCTTTAACAATTTATCAGACAATCTGTGTGGGCACTCAATGATACGGATTCTTAACGTCGCAAGACGATAAATGAATACCAAGTCTCTGAGTGAACACGTAATTCATTACGAAGTTTAATTCACGAGCATCAAACTTAAATTGAAGAGTTTGATCATGGCTCAGATTGAACGCTGGCGGCAGGCCTAACACATGCAAGTCGAACGGTAACAGAAAGCAGCTTGCTGCTTTGCTGACGAGTGGCGGACGGGTGAGTAATGTCTGGGAAACTGCCTGATGGAGGGGGATAACTACTGGAAACGGTAGCTAATACCGCATAACGTCGCAAGACCAAAGAGGGGGACCTTCGGGCCTCTTGCCATCGGATGTGCCCAGATGGGATTAGCTAGTAGGTGGGGTAACGGCTCACCTAGGCGACGATCCCTAGCTGGTCTGAGAGGATGACCAGCCACACTGGAACTGAGACACGGTCCAGACTCCTACGGGAGGCAGCAGTGGGGAATATTGCACAATGGGCGCAAGCCTGATGCAGCCATGCCGCGTGTATGAAGAAGGCCTTCGGGTTGTAAAGTACTTTCAGCGAGGAGGAAGGTGTTGTGGTTAATAACCACAGCAATTGACGTTACTCGCAGAAGAAGCACCGGCTAACTCCGTGCCAGCAGCCGCGGTAATACGGAGGGTGCAAGCGTTAATCGGAATTACTGGGCGTAAAGCGCACGCAGGCGGTTTGTTAAGTCAGATGTGAAATCCCCGGGCTCAACCTGGGAACTGCATTTGAAACTGGCAAGCTTGAGTCTCGTAGAGGGGGGTAGAATTCCAGGTGTAGCGGTGAAATGCGTAGAGATCTGGAGGAATACCGGTGGCGAAGGCGGCCCCCTGGACGAAGACTGACGCTCAGGTGCGAAAGCGTGGGGAGCAAACAGGATTAGATACCCTGGTAGTCCACGCTGTAAACGATGTCGACTTGGAGGTTGTGCCCTTGAGGCGTGGCTTCCGGAGCTAACGCGTTAAGTCGACCGCCTGGGGAGTACGGCCGCAAGGTTAAAACTCAAATGAATTGACGGGGGCCCGCACAAGCGGTGGAGCATGTGGTTTAATTCGATGCAACGCGAAGAACCTTACCTACTCTTGACATCCACGGAACTTTTCAGAGATGAATTGGTGCCTTCGGGAACCGTGAGACAGGTGCTGCATGGCTGTCGTCAGCTCGTGTTGTGAAATGTTGGGTTAAGTCCCGCAACGAGCGCAACCCTTATCCTTTGTTGCCAGCGGTTCGGCCGGGAACTCAAAGGAGACTGCCAGTGATAAACTGGAGGAAGGTGGGGATGACGTCAAGTCATCATGGCCCTTACGAGTAGGGCTACACACGTGCTACAATGGCATATACAAAGAGAAGCGACCTCGCGAGAGCAAGCGGACCTCATAAAGTATGTCGTAGTCCGGATTGGAGTCTGCAACTCGACTCCATGAAGTCGGAATCGCTAGTAATCGTAGATCAGAATGCTACGGTGAATACGTTCCCGGGCCTTGTACACACCGCCCGTCACACCATGGGAGTGGGTTGCAAAAGAAGTAGGTAGCTTAACCTTCGGGAGGGCGCTTACCACTTTGTGATTCATGACTGGGGTGAAGTCGTAACAAGGTAACCGTAGGGGAACCTGCGGTTGGATCACCTCCTTACCTTAAAGAACCGTTCCTTGAAGTGCTCACACAAATTGTCTGATAAATGATGAACTTCTGAATGTACTTTCGAGTGCATTAAGAAGTTTTGCTCTTTAAAAATCTGGATCAAGCTGAAAATTGAAACGACACACTTTAAGTGTGTTCGAGTCTCTCAAATTTTCGCAACACGATGGTGTTTTACGAAACATCTTCGGGTTGTGAGGTTAAGCGACTAAGCGTACACGGTGGATGCCCTGGCAGTCAGAGGCGATGAAGGACGTGCTAATCTGCGATAAGCGTCGGTAAGGTGATATGAACCGTTATAACCGGCGATTTCCGAATGGGGAAACCCAGTGTGATTCGTCACACTATCATTACGTGAATACATAGCGTAATGAAGCGAACCGGGGGAACTGAAACATCTAAGTACCCCGAGGAAAAGAAATCAACCGAGATTCCCCCAGTAGCGGCGAGCGAACGGGGAGCAGCCCAGAGTCTGAATCAGCATGTGTGTTAGTGGAAGCGTCTGGAAAGTCGCACGATACAGGGTGAAAGTCCCGTACACCAAAATGCACATGTTGTGAACTCGAAGAGTAGGGCGGGACACGTGGTATCCTGTCTGAATATGGGGGGACCATCCTCCAAGGCTAAATACTCCTGACTGACCGATAGTGAACCAGTACCGTGAGGGAAAGGCGAAAAGAACCCCGGCGAGGGGAGTGAAAAAGAACCTGAAACCGTGTACGTACAAGCAGTGGGAGCCTACTTGTTAGGTGACTGCGTACCTTTTGTATAATGGGTCAGCGACTTATATTCTGTAGCAAGGTTAACCGAATAGGGGAGCCGAAGGGAAACCGAGTCTTAACTGGGCGTTAAGTTGCAGGGTATAGACCCGAAACCCGGTGATCTAGCCATGGGCAGGTTGAAGGTTGGGTAACACTAACTGGAGGACCGAACCGACTAATGTTGAAAAATTAGCGGATGACTTGTGGCTGGGGGTGAAAGGCCAATCAAACCGGGAGATAGCTGGTTCTCCCCGAAAGCTATTTAGGTAGCGCCTCGTGAACTCATCTTCGGGGGTAGAGCACTGTTTCGGCTAGGGGGTCATCCCGACTTACCAACCCGATGCAAACTACGAATACCGAAGAATGTTATCACGGGAGACACACGGCGGGTGCTAACGTCCGTCGTGAAGAGGGAAACAACCCAGACCGCCAGCTAAGGTCCCAAAGTCACAGTTAAGTGGGAAACGATGTGGGAAGGCTCAGACAGCCAGGATGTTGGCTTAGAAGCAGCCATCATTTAAAGAAAGCGTAATAGCTCACTGGTCGAGTCGGCCTGCGCGGAAGATGTAACGGGGCTAAACTGTGCACCGAAGCTGCGGCAGCGACGCTTATGCGTTGTTGGGTAGGGGAGCGTTCTGTAAGCCGTTGAAGGTGAACTGTGAGGTTTGCTGGAGGTATCAGAAGTGCGAATGCTGACATAAGTAACGATAATGCGGGTGAAAAACCCGCACGCCGGAAGACCAAGGGTTCCTGTCCAACGTTAATCGGGGCAGGGTGAGTCGACCCCTAAGGCGAGGCCGAAAGGCGTAGTCGATGGGAAACAGGTTAATATTCCTGTACTTGGTGTTACTGCGAAGGGGGGACGGAGAAGGCTATGTTGGCCGGGCGACGGTTGTCCCGGTTTAAGCGTGTAGGTGGGAGGTTTAGGTAAATCCGGACTTCTTTTAACACTGAGACGTGATGACGAGGCACTACGGTGCTGAAGTAACAAATGCCCTGCTTCCAGGAAAAGCCTCTAAGCTATAGGTAACATTGAATCGTACCCCAAACCGACACAGGTGGTCAGGTAGAGAATACCAAGGCGCTTGAGAGAACTCGGGTGAAGGAACTAGGCAAAATGGTGCCGTAACTTCGGGAGAAGGCACGCTGATATGTAGGTGAAGTGATTTACTCATGGAGCTGAAATCAGTCGAAGATACCAGCTGGCTGCAACTGTTTATTAAAAACACAGCACTGTGCAAACACGAAAGTGGACGTATACGGTGTGACGCCTGCCCGGTGCCGGAAGGTTAATTGATGGGGTTAGCGGCAACGCGAAGCTCTTGATCGAAGCCCCGGTAAACGGCGGCCGTAACTATAACGGTCCTAAGGTAGCGAAATTCCTTGTCGGGTAAGTTCCGACCTGCACGAATGGCGTAATGATGGCCAGGCTGTCTCCACCCGAGACTCAGTGAAATTGAACTCGCTGTGAAGATGCAGTGTACCCGCGGCAAGACGGAAAGACCCCGTGAACCTTTACTATAGCTTGACACTGAACATTGAGCCTTGATGTGTAGGATAGGTGGGAGGCTTTGAAGTGTGGACGCCAGTCTGCATGGAGCCAACCTTGAAATACCACCCTTTAATGTTTGATGTTCTAACGTAGACCCGTGATCCGGGTTGCGGACAGTGTCTGGTGGGTAGTTTGACTGGGGCGGTCTCCTCCCAAAGAGTAACGGAGGAGCACGAAGGTTAGCTAATCCTGGTCGGACATCAGGAGGTTAGTGCAATGGCATAAGCTAGCTTGACTGCGAGCGTGACGGCGCGAGCAGGTGCGAAAGCAGGTCATAGTGATCCGGTGGTTCTGAATGGAAGGGCCATCGCTCAACGGATAAAAGGTACTCCGGGGATAACAGGCTGATACCGCCCAAGAGTTCATATCGACGGCGGTGTTTGGCACCTCGATGTCGGCTCATCACATCCTGGGGCTGAAGTAGGTCCCAAGGGTATGGCTGTTCGCCATTTAAAGTGGTACGCGAGCTGGGTTTAGAACGTCGTGAGACAGTTCGGTCCCTATCTGCCGTGGGCGCTGGAGAATTGAGGGGGGCTGCTCCTAGTACGAGAGGACCGGAGTGGACGCATCACTGGTGTTCGGGTTGTCATGCCAATGGCATTGCCCGGTAGCTACATGCGGAAGAGATAAGTGCTGAAAGCATCTAAGCACGAAACTTGCCCCGAGATGAGTTCTCCCTGACTCTTTAAGAGTCCTGAAGGAACGTTGAAGACGACGACGTTGATAGGCTGGGTGTGTAAGTGCAGCGATGCATTGAGCTAACCAGTACTAATGAACCGTGAGGCTTAACCTTACAACGCCGAAGATGTTTTGGCGAAGAGACATCGATAAGTAAGCTTGATGACAGATTAAATTGACCGGCGATAAGCGGGTTAATACAACAGAATTTGCCTGGCGGCACTAGCGCGGTGGTCCCACCTGACCCCATGCCGAACTCAGAAGTGAAACGCCGTAGCGCCGATGGTAGTGTGGGGTCTCCCCATGCGAGAGTAGGGAACTGCCAGGCATCAAATAAAACGAAAGGCTCAGTCGAAAGACTGGGCCTTTTGTTTTATCTGTTGTTTGTCGGTGAACGCTCTCCCGAGTAGGACAAATCCGCCGGGAGCGGATTTGAACGTTGCGAAGCAACGGCCCGAAGGGTGGCGGGCAGGACGCCCGCCATAAACTGCCAGGCATCAAATAAAGCAGAAGGCCATCCGCAAGGATGGCCTTTTTGCATTGGTGCAAAAAAACAACGCCGGAAGGCGGCTGCGCCTTATCCGGCCTACAAAAGAATAACCTCCCCCACCGAATGGCACGAACCCGTAGGCCCGGTAAGCGCAAGCGCCACCGGGCAACACCGCGCGCATAACCTCTTCCTGACGACATCTTAACGATACCTGCCCCAGAACAACACCCAACTGATTAAAACGCGTCTCGTGGATTACAGCGATGATTTAAAAACGGAAAGGAAGGAAAGCAGGAAGAGTGGAGTACAAACCCCAGAAAAGCAAAAACCCAGCCATAGGCTGGGTTCTTTAAATAGTGGTGCCCGGACTCGAGAACTTTCAGTTATCTAGTTGGTTGAATTTCATCATAAATCTTTTTTCCTGAAATTGTCAAGACCCGGAGAGTGACCCGTATTTTTGCTGTTAAATCAAATTGATGAGAAACATGGTCAGGAAAATATTCGGTTCGATCCTCCGGTGCGATTCCCTCTACATCACTGTAATGACATCAGCGTTACGCATGGTGTATAATTATTATCCAGAGACACACCAGAGGATAACGCCATGCCAGCCGCAAACAGCCTGTCTATCAAGCGTGAAACGCTAAACCTGCGCATCAGACCTGCCGAGCGCGATCTCATTGATCGCGCGGCGAAAGCCCGAGGGAAAAACCGCACTGACTTTGTGCTGGAAGCCGCCCGTGCTGCTGCCGAGGAAGCGTTGATTGAACAGCGTATCATTATGGCCGATCCAGAGGCCTATCAGGCGTTTCTGACTCGTCTGGATCAGGCCCCCGCGCCAAACGATGCATTGCGTAAAACCATGCAAACCGCAGCGCCGTGGGAGCAGGAGAAATGATCTCTGCTCCTGAGCCTCTTCACGCCGGGCATGTTCTGACCTCGTTCTGTTGCGGTGTGGATTCGATGGATAACTGGCTGAAACAGCGGGCAATGAAAAACCAAATTACAGGTGCTTCCCGTACCTTTGTCTGCTGTGACACGACTAAAGTGATGGCGTATTATTCGCTGGCCTCCAGTGCGGTAATGACAAACACCGCCCCCGGACGTTTTAGCCGCAATATGCCCGACCCGATCCCGGTTGTGGTGCTGGGCCGTTTAGCGGTGGATGTATCGCGGCATGGTCAGGGTATCGGACGGGCGCTGGTGCGTGATGCCGGGCTACGGGTGATTCAGGTCGCGGAAACCATCGGCATTCGTGGGATGCTGGTTCATGCTCTGTCTGACGAAGCGCGGGAGTCTTATCTGCGGGTGGGGTTTGAGCCATCGCCGATTGATCCGATGATGTTAATGGTGACATTAGGGGATTTGTCTATGATTGCATAAATAATAACTCTTATTTTGACAAAGAGCGTTGTAGTTATTAACAGGCTAATTAATAAATTTAAAAATAATTAGTCAGGAACACCAGATTAGCTACCCAAATTCTCATGCCGTGGAAGCGGAAAAAATCCCCCCCCCCTGAATATCTTCATATCGGATATACATAATAAACTTGAGGTTGCATATTTGAAGAATTGAGTAGCCAGAGCCTTGTTGATATGAAGTGACACGATCAATATGTGACTTAAAATATCACGAGTATATATTCAGACTTGTTTATGTTGCGATATGGATTCTGCAGGCAGTTGGCTGAAACAGCGAGTCAGAAAAATTTACAGGAGCGCCATAGTCATTAATGAATATCCGTAATATGCTGATGCAAAAAAGTAAAGAACTCGCCGGCAATCTGCGGCAAGTCTCATGATGGCGAGACTCTGATTGGGATCGCCGTTGCCTTTAACAGGCTGATTAGTAAGCTAAAACAAAAAATAAAGTTTGTCAAGGCAACCAGACTGACCACCGTTTGTTTGAACGAAACTGGGTTCAGATTTATTGTATACTCATGATACTTCAGCTTGCTATCTGTTGCCCCTCAGACCAGATGCAGCCCAATCTGCGCTGGTGGGTAAGCAAGCATCTTCAGGTTTATTGGGCGTATACACATGATATTTCAAGTTATGTAACATGGTGAGAACACTGGACGATTACATGCATCGCTCATTATTTAATAAATATTGACGATTAACTGTCAATGGGTTGCCAAGTAGTTCTAAAGAGAAAGAAGACGCACCAAATGTAATTATACTATCTTTGTTGTTTGTATTAATATCCCATCGATAGTATTCTTCACTACCTCCTAAAGAAGAACTAACCAACTCTTTTTTTATATCTGAAATATATAAACCACCTTGATAACCAGAGTATTGTTTGTATTGTGTGTCTCCCCATGAAATGTTCATGCATAAATCGGAAACATTATGAAATTTAAGTATCCCTCGAGATATTAGAAATAAAGATTCATTTTCATTAGGTGAACATTTCACCCATTGAATAATATGATCAATATCAAAATATAATTCAGAGTCAAAACTGTCCATATTAGATGCAAAAGAGACACCACGAATTAAATTGTCATGGAAGTTAGGTTCACCATTCTCATAAGAAAGCATAAAGTCAATCCTCATGGTTAAACAGGCGGCATTCCACAACCACCCAATTTATGTCGTCTCGGAATACAATCGCAGGTTTTAGGATTTTGATCCATCACATCATAATGCCAATGCACTGGACTGCCTGTTTTCTCTAAACAACCATGAGAACCATCAGCAAGACCTCTACCTATGTGAGCTTCATAATGAATATCAATATTAAATTTTTCTCCAACAGGTGGGTCACAGGGAGGGCAAGCTTTTTTCTCCTCGCATTTTGTCAAACTATTATTTTGTGTTGAGTTAGATGAATTTGCCAACATTTGCTGTCCAACCATGGAAGCCGACAACCCCAAGGCTATTAGTATTGCCTCACATCCACCACCTGCACATACACCTGCAACAACCAAGGGTACAAATAATCCCAGAGGATCTGTATCTGCAACCGGATTCAACGGATACTGATAAAAATTCCACCCCCCTCTCAGCCCTATTGGATCTTGCGTAATATAACGTCCCTGTAACGGATCATAGGACCGGTGACGGTTATAGTACAGCCCCGATTCATCATCATACTGCTGCCCCGGCAGGCGGTATGGCTGGAACAGATGCTGCGGATTCTCCTCATTTAGCTGATTTCCCCACTCGTCATACTCCCCACGCCATTCCGTTGCCCCTTCGGTACTGATGAGCGCCAGTGGCAGTCCCCGGTGGTCACAGTGATAAAGATGTATTTTTCGCTCAGGCAAATAAACCGGCTCTATCTGTGCCGCCAGCCGCTCCACCGTCAGTCCGCACTGTGCAAGCCACTGGCGACTTTCACTGCTCACGCGGTCTTCCCTGATTTCCCCCTCCAGCCTGTCCAGCATCCTCACCAGCTCCGCCGGGAACACCACACCGTGGCCGTCCTCGCTCCCTTCCTGCTGTAACTTCTCCGCCAGGCTCCGCTGCTGCGCTTTCTCCAGTTCGCCGTTGTCTGTTTCGATGCGGATGAGCGGCGTGAAGCTTCCCGGCTGGTATACCGTCTGGATACGCGTGGTGTCGGTCTGTACCGTCGTCAGCCGGTCGCCGTCCCAGCCGTACCACGTCACATACGGTTTGCGCGACATCGCCGTCTGCTTATGTCCCGGTAGTATGGGTTCACGCTTCCACACCCGTTTCCCGGTGCGTCTTCCCAGTGGGTCGTAAATATAGCGGCCCTCCGCCTGCGTCTCCCGGTACTGCGTGCGCACATAATGTACCAGCCGGTGCTGGCTGTCCCATTCGTAGCTGTGCGTCCGCTCGTCGTCCATCCGGTTCACCCCTTCGGGGATAAGGTCCGTTTTCTCCGTCAGCCTGCCATACCTGTCATAGCGGTACAGGTAATGTGCGTCTTCGGTGATGCGGTTATCCGGCCACGCCGTGAGCGTGCTGTCCGGGTGCAGCTCCGGGTCCGGCAACCGGTTGCCAGCCGGGTCGGTGGCATACGGGATACGGACATCCAGATTCGCGGCGATGGTGCGCACGCTCGTCAGCCTGCCCGTGGCGCTGTAGCCATATTCCCGCGTCTGTCGTGGGCTGCTGATGCGCACCAGGTCGCCGTTGTCATTCCAGTTATAGTCACAATCAAACACCAGGCTGTTCAGGTGCCGACTCTGTAACTGGCCTGCGGGGGTGTAAGTGCTGGTCAGTTCCCGGGCGTTATTGCCAAAGCTGCGCACCGTCTCCCGGTGCAGTTTGTCCCGCGTGTACTCCACCAGGGGCGTGTCGCCCAGCTTCATGCCCGCCAGGTAGCCGCTGCCATACGTCAGCCACTCCACCGGTGGCAGGCTGTCTGCCTGAAAACGGTTAGCCAGCCCCTGTTCGTTGTAAGCGTGTTTCGTCTCATGTTGCCAGAGCAGTTCCCCCGTCTCCGGGTTATGTACCGTCTGGCGCTCGCCTGTGAGACGTCCCTTACGGTTATAGCCGTAATGCACCGCCACTCGGTGCCCTTCGCTGAGATGGCTGATTTCCCTCAGCCAGCCGTGGTCGTCATACTGCCACTGCTCCGCCATATCACCGTTCACCATGCGGTGTGTCAGCCGGTCAGCCTCGTCGTAATGCCAGTGCGTGACCAGCCCCTCATCCTCGCTCTGCGTGAGTTTCCCGGTCAGGTCATAACGGTAACGCTGCGTCCGCCCGTCAAAGCCGCTCTGTTGTATCAGGTGGTCAAGCACATCCCAGCTAAATTCTGTATGGCTGCCGTTCTCGTTGGTCAGGCTGATGACACGTCCCGCTGCATCGTATTCCATGCTGCGCGCCAGCCCGCCCTGGGTGGTACTGACGGCCTTTCCCCACGCATCGTACTGTGTCTCGCTCCGGTTGCCGTCCGGGGTGATGACGGCGGTCAGGTCGCCAGCGGCGTTGTACTCATATCGCGTTTCATGGCCCTGCTTGTCCTTTGTTGAGACTAACCGGCTACGGTTGTCGTAACTGCGGTAAAGGCTGATGCCTTCCTCATGGTGGACCGCCGTCATCTGACCAAAGCGGTCGTATTCGTAATGCGTTTTATAGCCTGAGCAATCGGTGAACGTCAGCAACTGACCGTAGCGGCTCCATATCATCTGCTTGCGGCTACCCGTCGCATCTTCAGTTGCAGAGGGTAATTCACTGTGCGGATTATCATAACTGTAGCGGGTGACATCGCCGTTGCGGGCGGTTTCCTGCGTCAGACGCCCGTACTCATCATATTTCCTGCGCATTTCCAGCCCGTCCGGCCCGGATGCTGAGGTTAACTGGTTCTGGTTGTTATAGTAAAATTCCGATTTCCTGCCGTCCGGCGTGGTGATGCGTGTGACGAGACCCGTCACCACATTCGGACTGTATTCTGTCGTCCGGCCTGCCGCATCCGTCTGTGACAGAAGGCGGCCAATGGAATCGAACTGACTCTGTGTGACGCTGCCGTCAGCGTGCTCTTTTTTCACCACCCGTTTCAGCCCGGCTTCGCCTTCTGTATGCAGCACCTCGCACCGGTTCAGGCTGTCGGTGATGATGATGCGGTTTTTCTCATACTGATAGGTGTAGCTTAAACCCGCCGGATTACGTTGTTCCGTCACGTGCCCGATGTCGTCGTAGCGGTAACGCATCTCCGGCCTGCCTGCGTAACGGTGCGCCACCATCCGGCCCCGGTATTTATCATCGTAAGTAAAGTGGCGCATCTGAGTACCGCTGCGGTCATACACCGCCGCCAGCTCACCGCGTGCCGTCCAGTCGTAGCGTACCAGGGGGGCGGCGGGCAGATTCTCCGGGTATTCCGGGTCGTGCGTCAGCCACACCCCTGACAGGCGGATACCGTTATCCCGGCCATACTCCGTATAGTCCGGCAGTGAATCCGGGATATCCGATCCTTTCGTTCCTGCGGCGATGGCCTGCTGCCGGGCGTTTTCTGCCCGTTGCGCCTGCGTGGTCAGCACCAGGCGGAACTGACGGCCTGCACCATCGGTCACGCCGGTGATTTCCCCGGTAAATTCGCCTGCGGCCTCACGGTGGAAGGTTTGCGTGCGCCCGAAGCGGTCCACCAGGCCGGTCAGCACCCGGTACGGCGGCAATGGGACAGGCAGCACCTCATCCACCCCCGGCACCCGCTCACTCCAGCCGAGTACCCACCACGGCCCCTGCGGACTGTTCGTCGCCAGATAAATATGCGGACTCAGGCGGAGTTCTTCCGGTAGAGCCTGCCAGAGTGGGGCAAGACGGTGACTTTCATTCAGTTTCGCCACGCCGCCGCGTACCAGCCAGAATAATTCGCTGCGACTGAAACCATCCTCACCGGGAAAAAGGTGCTCAAAATGAATGCTTCTGCCACCGTTATCATTGAGTATCAGTTCGTTATCGCGTATCTGTAAGCGGATATCAAAGGGTGCTTTCCAGCCAGGACCGAAGATACCGACGGGCGCAGGGGTTTTCGTCAGGTAGCTGCTGTAGGTGCGGGAGAGCACGAACGGTAACGGGCCGGGCAGCGCGAAATCGGTTTCGCCGGGCTGTACTTTTGCACCGAGCAGCGGATTCACCGGGTTGCCGGAAGTGAATCCGCCGGGGCACACTGAACAGGCCACGCCGGTTGGCGCGCCAATCCTCACGCCTGCCGACCCCTGGACTATCGGGCCACCTTTCATTGTGGCATCGCCCTGACGTGCTGCCGGTTTTCCGCTCATCGCTGATATCCTTTTTTATGGTTCATCTGGCCTGATGCTGGCGGCACCGGACAAAATGATAAATAACGTTACTGTATGAGACGAAATACGCTCTTTTTACATTTATTTTTTTGACTGATATCAACGGGACGAATTAACTGACAGGATATTTACTGCAAAGTGTCTGCATATTGATCAATATTTATTTTATATAAATATAATTGTATTTAATATTTATCACGTGATTGTATTTTCCTGTGCGTCTGCTTCCGCTAAACCTCTTGCTGCAAATTACCGAACATTGTATCGTTGCGCCGCGCCTGCAAAATCAGGCGTCGGGATTAGCCTCCTGAAGATCCTCACTGACGATACAATATTTGTGTGTCGCGCACGGTCTCATCTCAATGGTGGGATCGGGCGGGGGCGTCGAAAGGCGCGCCAGTGTCAGTGAGGCTGGTAAGGCTAACCCCGTCCGGTTCCACCACCCGTGAGATTAGCCTCTCCAGTGGCTGGAATATTTATCACTCACTGGAGACGTCCTTATGGCGACTACTCTCACCTCTGAATGCAATTTACTTGCTGTTCCCTTTAGTGCCGCTACCGATTTCACCGATCTGGCGGAGTACTGCGATCGCGTTGCCACAACGCTCATCGAGTGCCGCGATCCGGCGCTGAAAACGGCGCTCTGTGGCAGGCTTAATACCTGTCTTGCACTGTTGCGGCCCACGCTGAACGAGCCGATCCCACCACATCTGATTGACGGGTTTATTACGAATGATCTTCCCGATGTTTCACCCGGTTTTGAGCCTGATGCAGGATCACTCTGCGATTACTGCCTGGCGCTGACGCAGATACTGAACGGCCACGCGCTGCTGCCGGAAACCGAAACCACGCTGACCGGGCTGCTGTGCGAACTGGTCTGGTATTTTGCCGCCGATCTGAACGCCCCACGCTGGATACGTACTGCTGACGGCATACAGGTTATCGACGGGAGGCCAGCATGATGCAACCCGACTGGCACCCCGCCGATATTATCGCGGGCCTGAGAAAAAAGGGAACATCGCTGGCTGAGGTTTCCCGCAGGGCCGGGCTGGCGTCTTCCACGCTGGCAAATGCGCTGACCCGCTCCAGGCCGCGCGGCGAAAACTGATTGCGGATGCGCTGGAAACATCACCGGAAATTATCTGGCCGTCCGGATACATCGATGATCGGGGCAACCGTACCGGAAGACTCATGCAAAAACGCCGATCCTGATGGCTGAACCGTCAGGCGCACTGTTACAGTAAAACCAGACTCTCCCGGCGCGCTGCCTGCTTTTGCTGGCAGCGCGCCGGGAGAAGACAAGCGAAGCGCGGCAGTTTTTCCGTCACCAGGTAAGCAAACAATCTTTTAAACCCGGAAACAGTTTTTCCTTCCTGCACCAGAAATAATGGCGCAGTCTCCCGCCTGCAACAAACTGCCTCCGGGCAGTCCCTTTGTCGCTTCACGTCTGAAAGAAGCGCCTGGCTTCGCCAGCATGGCATCCTTTACCGGCGTTGATCTCTGAAAACGCCGGGGATGCAAAAATACCTGCATCTGAGACTGACGTACATATACACCATCACTGCACCAGATACCCGGCTTTACGGGCTGACACTCTGGCTTTGCCGGGTTTTATCTTCTGCTGACAACCAGCGCCTTACATTGACGGGCTGCGGCCTGCATTGCCGTCAGGCTTTGCTGCCGCGTGACCGTCACCCTGCACCAGAAACGCAACGTTTACCCCCTGCACCAGACGAGGCGTCACTTTGGTCGCGCCAGCGACAGGGCAAAGTGACGCCGCACAACTCACCGCCGCAAGCCGCGCCAGTTCTGGCCTGCGCCATATTTCCGCCGCCTGACATGCCCTTTGGGGCCGCTGTCAGCCCAGAGTAAGAGGAGAAAAAGATCGATACCGAGGGGGGCACGACGCCCCGGAGAATTTCCTGTTTCGGCAGGCAGTCTGTACCGCGTACAGCCTGAAACTCCCTAAACCTTAACAAACTGCCACTCCGGCGTGAAGGTATCGTTCTGGCGCAGCCAAAAAGCACACGCCGGAGACAGTTTGTTTTTGTTGCAGGGGTTGTCATGAGCAAATTAAGCAGTGAAATGAAGGCGCTGGCGAAGAAAGCGGGCGGCAGCTTCAAAACGGTGAATGACCGTATCCATATTACAAAACGGTTCAGTGAACATTTACGGGCGCTGAATATCCAGATCCAGCGGGTGGAGCAGATCAAGGTTCGCCATATCGAATGCTACATTGAGGAACGGCTGGAGCATCCACGCCTGACCAATAAGGCGCTGGGGCTGTCGGGCGCTTCACGCAACGGCACGCGCCGCGCCATCACGCCGGAACATTACCAGCAGGTGATGGAGAAAGCCCGCGCTGAGGATGCGGGGCTGGCTGCGGCGCTGGAGATTGCGCGGCTGATGGGGTTACGCTCGCAGGAGGCGGTACAGAGTTCGCAGTCGCTGAAAACGTGGCTGAAAGCCATTTCCCGTGGCGAAACCCGGCTGAAAGTGGTGTTTGGCACCAAAGGCGGGCGTCCACGTTATACGACGATCCTGGACGCTGGCGCAGTCAGGAAATCGGTGGAAAACGCATTACCGATCGCCAGACAGCGCAATGGCAGGCTGATCGACAAGCCAGACCTTAAAACGGCGCTGGAGAGCTGGCACAAACAGGCCATTAAGGCGGGGC
Source organism: Pseudocitrobacter corydidari (assembly GCF_021172065.1). NCBI lineage: Bacteria > Pseudomonadati > Pseudomonadota > Gammaproteobacteria > Enterobacterales > Enterobacteriaceae > Pseudocitrobacter > Pseudocitrobacter corydidari. Next base: position 4,655,410 of record NZ_CP087880.1, read on the forward strand.
TGAAGGGGGAATTTTCCCCGCACTCCCTGCGTTATGCGTGGGCGCAGGACGCGATCCACCATTATCTGGCGCAGGGATTCAGCGAGAAGGAATCGCTGGCGCTGACGGCGACGGATCTGGGCCACGGCGACGGTCGCGGTCGCTGGGTGAAACAGGTGTACGGCTACCGCTGGAAGGAGGAATAACGGCTTTCATGAATTGCGCAAAATAGTACGTTACTGCGTAACGACAGCGATTTATCGTACCCTCTGTACCGGATCTGGCGCAGGGGGAAGTGGGTTTGCATTGTGAAAATATCGTTACGGCATGACGAATAAATATCAACAGATCGGATTTTCCTGCTGAACCAATGTGGCTTGCCGGAATATTATAGTGATTACCCGGTAATCACTCGAAACGATCGCGATTAATAGCTGGTGTTTCAATCGTTTTTACCGATGTTACAGGACAGGGAAATTTTAAAATGTAAATTCACCGGGGCATCACATTAATTCTGGCGCAGGATTATATCTGAATAATTCTCTCTGTGTTTTCCTGCATCCTGTGACATATATTGTATGATCACAGATTGTCTCATAATTTTATAAAAAATGCTGCGACAGTTTTTGACACCATAACCTGCTACATATAGATTAACAATCTTCGGTGCTTCATGTTGTTTTTTGCGCTCTGTGATCGTTATCCGGTGGTGAGAATACAATCTGGTACAGACTGTCATGGTGCATTTCTGAATAAACTGGTTGCACCAGAAAGGGAAAGGGTCATAAAGGTTAAGGGGCGATAAGGGTAACAGCGCCTGACCGGAAAGGGCCGAAAACCAAAGGGCCAGAAACTGGCGCACTCCCGAATAGGTAAAGTGGCGGGACACTGGTGCAGATAACCGATTATCCGGGGCTGGTGCAGATTATTTTGTCTCTGCATGTCTGGTACAGTTTTAATGTGTTTCAGAAAGGACTGCCTGTTATTTTGTGGCGCAACTTCTGGAATATATATTAATCGGTATCTCCGTGAAAAAATTGCTTATTGATAGATTTTCATCTTCCATGATTAACACGTTAATCACGGAAGTCAGTTACCTATTGATGGGTTATATATTGATAGGTTTTCACCCAAAATTATTCACCAGCGAATAATTTTGGGCGCTTCCCAATTAATAATAATAAAAACAGCGGCAATATCTCTCAATACAAAAAAGGCAGATCCCGATCAATCAGGATCTGCTTTTCCATTTTAATAATTTACGTTATTTTTGACTCAGGCTGCCTTATGCTGCCGCGCATAAATATACGGTGCAACATATCCCTCACGGCTCACATCCAGATAATCCGACCACCACTGCATCATTTCTATTCGCGCTTCCAGATGCTCGGCCTTATGCACATACGCCGCCCGCACGCCGTTGCGCTCCTTGTGGCTCATCTGCCGCTCGATAGCGTCCTTTGACCACAGCCCCGACTCGTTCAGGGCGCTACAGGCCATCGTTCTGAAACCGTGACCGCAAACCTCCGCTTTGGTGTCATAGCCAATTACCCGCAACGCCTTGTTAATGGTATTTTCGCTCATCGGCTTCTCCAGCGAATGTGCACCCGGAAAAACGAAAACCGACTCGCCAGTGATCGCCTTAATCCGCTTCAGTAACTCCACCGCCTGCGCGGACAGCGGCACCAGATGCTCATCCTTCATCTTTGCGCCACGCTCCGAAAACCGCACGCCCTTCACCGCTTCACGCTTTGCTGGCACCGTCCAGATATGGGCTTTCAGATTGAACTCATCCCAGCGGGCAAGCCGCAGCTCGCTGGAGCGCAGAAACACGTGCAGATTCAGCTCCAGCGCCAGCCGGGTCAGTTCCCGGCCTTTATAACCATCCATCTTCTCCAGCAACTCCGGCAGGCGTTTCAGGGGCAGGGCGGGGTGATGCTGGGTCACAACCGGGGTCACGACGCCATCCAAATCATAAGCCGGGTTATATTTGATAATCCCCTGCTGCACGGCGTGGCGCATGATTTTGGTCAGATGCTGGCGCACCCGCCCGGCAACGTCATGCACGCCTTTATCGTCAATGGCTTTCACAAGCTGCGCCAGATGCCGGGTCTCAATCTTCGCAATATCCATCGCGCCGATATCGGGGAAAACATAGCGTTTCAGGCAGGTAAGAATTTTATCAGCGTGATTTTCCGACCAGAGCTTCAGGCAACTGGTATGCCACGCGGTGGCGATAAACTGAAACGTCCGGGAGGCGTCAACGGTTTCGGATTTGCGTAACTGAGAAGGGTTAACGCGGGATGCCAGCAGCTTACGCGCCGCATCGCGTTTTTCGCGGGCTTCTGCCAGCATAATCTGTGGATAGGGGCCAAAAGCCAGACGGCTTTCTTTGCCACCAAAGAAATAGCGAAAATACCACAGCTTAGAACCGCTGGTGGATACTGTCAGGTACAGACCTTGCGAGTCGGTGAGCTTGTAGGATTTTGCGAAGGGCTTTGCTGCGCGGATTTTACTATCAGTCAGGGCCATATGGGTCTCTTTAGTTCATCGAACTGAAAGACCCCAAATTTCCCGGATATATAGGAACAAATCAAAACATATCGGGAAAGATTTTTACGCTAACCTATTGAATTTCATACATATAGAGACTCATAGAGAAGCATAAAAAAGGAAAAGTGGTGCCCGGACTCGGAATCGAACCAAGGACACGGGGATTTTCAATCCCCTGCTCTACCGACTGAGCTATCCGGGCAACGAGGCGCATTAAACCTTATTCACCTCTCCGCGTCAACGTAATTTATAAATTTTGATGCGAATTGCGCAATATATCATCACCTTGCTGCATTTGCACGCGACTCAGGCGAAAAAGGCAGTCCACAAGGCGGAAATCGGCATCGCCAGTATCAGGGCCGGTAGCATATTCACCACGGCAAACATCTTGATACCGCAAATCCGCAGCCCGGTCGCCAGTAGCAGCATGCCGCCGACGGCGGTGAAGTCGGCCATCATCATCGGCGTGGTAAGCGGTAATAACAGCGACGCGCTGAACGCCAGTGCCAATTGGATCACCAGCATTGGCACCGCGATCGCCGAAACGGCAATGCCCAGCGTGCAGGCGAAGATCGTCGCGGTAAAGAAATCAAGAAACGCTTTGGCGATAAGAATCGACGCATCGCCGGTCATCCCTTCCCGCATCGCGCCGAAGATCCCCGTACCGCTGGCGCAAAACAGCACAATAATGGCGACGTAGCTTTGAATAAACGTCTCCTGATTATTGTGGCTCTTACTCTTGCGCGACAGCAGCGTCTTCAGCTTGCTGACGCCGTTGTTGATACCTTTCTCGAGCAGACAGAACTCGCCGATGAGTGTTCCCAGTAATGTCGCTAACACCATCACCGGAAGGTTCTCGCACTTCACTACCAGTAAGATGCCAATCCCAAGCGATGTCAGACCAAAAATAGAGGTCATGGAGCTGCGAATACGTTCCGGTAAACGCTGGCTGAGAAGTGCGCCGAGGATGCCGCCTAACAAGACGGCTCCGGCATTAATAAATGGCCCAATAACCACGCTGGCTCCTGTAAAATGATTCCTTCAGTATGAAGCTATTATGGCCTGGTTAATCGGTTCAGTGTGGGTTAAATCAACATTCGCGGCCCGAGGGTTTTCATCTTGCCCCTCCCGGTGAAAGGTGCCATGATTGCGCGATTTTTCTCCAGCCATGCCATTATCGCTAAGGCTGGTACTCCGTTAGGCCCCTGATGTTTCGCGGGGCAAGACTGAAAGTCTTGTCCTGGTTTCTCCTTTTCCGAAATGGGTTGTTGCGCCGATGAAATCACTGCATATTGCCGCCAGCGCGGAGCTGGTCTCTCAACTCTCCACCCACCGTCGCGTGGTGGCACTGGACAGTACCGACTTTACCGACGTCGCGGCAGTCGTCATAACCGTGATGGACAGCCGTAGTGGCATTCTGGCGCTGCTTAAGCGCACCGGGTTTAACCTGCCGGTCTTTTTGCTGGCGACTGAGGGGGTAGATGCCCCAGCGGGCGTTGATGCGGTGATCACCGGCAAAGCACAGGAGTGGCTGGAGCTGGAATCCGCTGCCTGTCGCTATGAAGAAAATCTACTGCCGCCGTTCTTCGATACGCTGAGCCAGTATGTCGAAATGGGGCACAGCACGTTCGCCTGCCCAGGCCATCAGCACGGCGAGTTTTTCAAAAAACACCCGGCGGGCCGCCAGTTCTATGATTTCTTCGGTGAGAACGTTTTTCGCGCCGATATGTGCAACGCCGATGTCAAACTGGGCGATTTACTGATCCACGAAGGCTCCGCGAAAGATGCGCAGAAATTCGCGGCAAAGGTATTCCATGCCGACAAAACCTATTTTGTACTTAATGGCACGTCGGCCGCGAATAAAGTCGTCACCAACGCACTGCTGACGCGCGGCGACCTGGTGCTGTTCGACCGCAACAATCACAAATCCAACCACCACGGCGCGCTGATTCAGGCCGGGGCGACGCCGGTCTATCTGGAAGCCGCACGTAACCCGTTCGGTTTTATCGGCGGGATTGACGAACATTGTTTTAATGATAGCTATCTGCGTGAGCTCATCCGCGACGTTGCGCCGGAAAAAGCGGAGGACGCGCGTCCCTTCCGCCTGGCGGTGATCCAGCTCGGCACCTACGACGGCACTATCTATAATGCGCGTCAGGTGGTGGATAAAATCGGTCATCTCTGCGACTACATTCTGTTTGATTCCGCGTGGGTCGGCTACGAGCAGTTTATCGATATGATGGCCGATACCTCTCCACTGCTGCTGGAACTTAACGAGAACGATCCGGGTATTTTCGTCACCCAATCGGTGCACAAGCAGCAGGCCGGATTCTCCCAGACCTCGCAGATCCACAAAAAAGATAACCACATTCGTGGTCAGGCGCGTTTTTGCCCGCACAAGCGGCTGAATAATGCCTTCATGCTTCACGCCTCAACCAGCCCGTTCTATCCGCTGTTTGCCGCGCTGGATATCAACGCCAAAATTCATGAAGGTGAAAGCGGGCGTCGTTTGTGGGCAGAATGCGTTGAGCTGGGGATCGACGCGCGTAAAGCGATCATTGCTAACTGCAAGATGATCCAACCCTTCGTGCCGCCAGAGGTGGATGGCCGCCCATGGCAGAGTTATTCGACTCAAACGCTTGCCAGCGATCGTAAGTTCTTCAGTTTTGCGCCAGGTGCGCGCTGGCACGGATTTGAAGGTTACGCGCAGGATCAGTACTTTGTTGACCCCTGCAAACTGCTGCTCACCACGCCGGGGATCGACGCCACGACCGGCGAATATACGGCGTTCGGGATCCCGGCGACCATTCTGGCGCACTACCTGCGCGAGAACGGTATCGTGCCCGAGAAGTGCGATCTCAATTCCATTTTATTCCTGCTGACGCCTGCCGAGAGCCGCGAGAAGCTGGCGCAACTGGTGGCGATGCTGGCCCAGTTTGAACAGCACATCGAAGACGACACGCCGCTGGCTGACGTACTGCCGACGATATTCAACAAATATCCGGTGCGTTATCGCGATTACACCCTTCGTGAACTGTGCCAGGAGATGCACAATCTTTATGTCAGCTTTGCCGTAAAAGATCTGCAAAAGGCGATGTTCCGCAAAGAGAGCCTGCCGAAGGTGGTGATGAACCCGCAGGATGCCAACCGTGAGTTTATTCGTGGCAACGTGGAACTGGTTCGCATCAGTGAAGCGCAAGGGCGGATTGCTGCGGAAGGCGCGCTACCGTACCCGCCAGGCGTCCTCTGTGTGGTGCCTGGCGAAGTATGGGGTGGTGCGGTCCAACGTTACTTCCTGGCGCTGGAAGAGGGCGTAAACCTGCTGCCGGGCTTCTCACCGGAGTTGCAGGGGGTTTACAGCGAAACCGATGCCGATGGAATCGAGCGTTTATTTGGCTATATGTTGAAGTAATTGTGGGAGCGGCCTCTCAGGCCGCACTCCGCTTATACATCCTGCGCGGATGCCCAATCTTGCCGTACTGCATCTCAACGCTCAGAAAACCGTTATCCACGCCGTGTTCCAGATAGCGGCGTGCAGTGGTCTTACTCAACCCGGTCTCGCTCACCACCTCATCCACCGAGAAGCAGTACGCCGGTTGGTCATTAAACAGTTTTTGCACCCGCGCCAGCGTATTCTCTTCAATGCCCTTACTGCCGCCGTCCTGGCGATAATTTTTCGCCTGCAACTGATAGAGCGAGTCAACGTTCTGCTGATCAACTATCTTCCACACGCGCTGTTGCTCGTTAAACTGCACAAAGCGTTCCAGCGACTGGCTCAACCGCTTCCACGATACCGGCTTGAGAATATAGTCGAACGCCCCGTTGCGAATGGCCTGGCTGCAGGTGTCCATATCGCTGGCGGCGGTAATGAAAATTACCGAACAGTTGGCCCGCGCCACCAGGGGATTATTGATAAGCGTGATGCCTTTGCCATCCGGCAAATAGTTATCCAGCAAAACCAGCTGCGGCTGCTTTTCCGCAAGCTGCGTCTGCGCCTCGGCGAGCGATCCGGCGATCCCCACCAGGCGCAATCGCGGGTGCTTGCTAATCAGTTCCGCATGAAGCTGGGCCAGTTCGTTTTCATCTTCAACGATCAGTACATCGATAAGTTCATGTTGCATAATCAGTCTCTTCCTGCGCTGGCGTGGCGCGTCGTGCCTCTCCCCCTGCGGGGATGAAAAGAGAAAAAATGGCGCCGCGCGGCGTGTTATCCGCCACTTCTATTGCACCGCCTGCCTGAGTGACATAGCTTTCAATCAGGTAGAGGCCAATGCCATGGTCGCCGTGTTTTTTGGTCGTAATGCCGCGTTCAAAAATGCGTTCGCGCAGTTCAGGGGCGATGCCGACGCCCTGATCCGCCACTTCGATAATCAGCTCATGTTCAGTGAGTTTTATCAGCACTTCAACCGGCGAGTGCGGTAGCGCAGAGCGCTGGGTGGCTTCGATCGCGTTGTCCAGCAGGTTACCGATAATGGAAATCAGCTCCGTTTCGCTCAGCGTCGTGAAGGGCTTGTCCATCAGGCAGGCAGGATCAAACGCCAGCTTAACGCCTTTCTCACGTGCGCGTGCGGCTTTACCCAGCAGCAGCCCGCACAGGGTCGGCGAAGCAAAGCGTGAGGAGATAAAATCCAGCAGCTCCTGCGCGTGTTCAGACTGCGCCTGAATGTAGCTAATCGCTTCTTCATAGCGGCCCATATGCAGCAGGCCAGATAAGGTTGTCATGCGGTTAAGCTGTTCATGACGCATGATGCGCAGGTTATCGACATAGCGCTTCACCTGGCTAAGCTGCGCGCTCAGCGAGTCGATGTCGTTGCGATCGCGAAAAGTGATGACCCAGCCCTGAAGCTCGTTCTCAAGCATGATGCGTACCCGGCTGGCGATAACCATCGACTGATTAAAGTGGCAGATTTCGTCATGCGTATCGCGGGCGAGCATGGTTTCAGGGGCAAAAAACGGCACGGGCGAGATGACCTCGCTGATATGCTGCCCGCGCAGATGGCGCGTCGGCTGGCTCAGCGAAAGCAGCTTTCTCGCGGCCTGGTTAATCACCTCGATTCGGCAGTTTTTATCAATGGCGATAACGCCTTCGTAGATGGATTCCATCATCGCTTTTTGCTGACGCACCAGCAGGCCAATTTCGCGCGGCTCCAGCGAGAAAATCTGCTTTTTGATGCTGCGGGTGAAGAACCATGAAAAGATAAACAGGGCGATCAGCAGCAGCACGGCGGCCAGCAGAATATTAACGACTTTGTTCACCGTAATCGCGTCAAGGTAGCTGGTAAGGTACCCCACCGAAACAATCCCAACCACCTGACCGGCGTCATTCAGAATAGGCGCTTTGCTGCGTAAAGAGATCCCAAGCCCACCTTTGCGAATGGTGGTGGTACTTTTTCCGGCCAGCACCTCGGTGTTATCGCCGCCGACCAGTTCTTTTCCTACGCGGTCCTCAAACACCGAATGAAACAGATGCATTCCTTTATTATCACCAATTACAATAAAGCTGGCGTCACTGTGCGCGGCCAGTTTCTGCATATACGTTTTAATTGCGGCAATATCTTTATCGGCGACTTCCTGACGCAGTGAAGGAATAAGCGCAATCTCTTCTGCCTGTATTCTGGCGCGCCCGCTCATTTCCTGATAAAGCTGTCTTTCCATATCGACATAATAATAGCCACCCAATAATGCAAACAGCACCGAGAAAAAGGCTACCAGCGATATAAACAGTTTTATCTGGAATGACAACTTCATGACTATCACGCACGTTAGCAACTGGAACGCCTAATGTATCACCTTTTGTACGGGTGGCTTCTGTTTTTAGGGAAAGTTGTGAGCCTTTGCACATCCCCCCGAAGCTTTGCGAAAATAATTCATGCAGGAAAGTATTTATTCGCGATTTAATAAAAGAAACCATAAAAACCACGCTAATAAATAAGCGGTAAGTCACACAAAATAAAAGAAACCTTAAAAACCATAGATGCCATTAAAACTCTGGTTTTAATATGCATTCCCTCACATAAAGTATGCCTTCGTAGCCCTAAGCTGAACGTGAAAAATAACCAAGGGGCTTATTATGAGCACAACTGATGATTCTTTCTCTGTACCTCACGACCCAATAGATATGCAGCGCCCGGCGCTGAAAGAGCGCTGGTGGCACATTATGGATACGTGGAAAGTGGGTATTATCCCGCTGCCGCTGTTCTTACTGGCCGGTGTACTGATTGCCATCGACTGTTTAGGCGGCAAGCTGCCGAGCGATATTGTGGTGATGGTCGCCACCCTGGCGTTCTTTGGTTTTGCCTGTGGCGAATTTGGTAAACGCCTGCCTATCGTCGGCAAGCTGGGCGCGGCGGCGATTTGCGCCACCTTTATTCCGTCCGCGATGGTCTACTACGGGCTGCTGCCGGATGTCGTGGTCGAGTCCACCACCAAATTCTACAAATCGACCAACATTCTCTATCTCTATATCTGCTGCATTATCGTTGGCAGCATTATGAGCATGAACCGCACGGTGCTGATTCAGGGCTTCCTGCGCATCTTCTTCCCGATGCTGTGTGGCGAAATCGTCGGCATGATTGTGGGAATGGGCGTCGGCCTGGCGTTAGGGATGGAACCGTTTCAGATCTTCTTCTTTATCATTCTGCCGATTATGGCGGGCGGCGTCGGGGAAGGGGCGATCCCGCTTTCCATCGGTTATGCCACGCTGCTGCATATGGACCAGGGCGTTGCGCTGGGACGCGTTCTGCCGATGGTTATGCTCGGCGGCCTGACGGCGATTATTATCTCCGGTTGCCTTAACCAACTGGGTAAACGCTACCCGCATCTGACCGGTGAAGGCCAGTTGATGCCGAATCGCGCAAATGCAGATACCACCTCTTCACAGCCTGTTGTCTCTGGCAAAACGGATGTCACCACCATTGCGTCTGGCGCATTGCTGGCGGTGCTGCTCTACATGATTGGCATGCTCGGCCACAAGCTGATTGGCCTGCCTGCGCCGGTTGGCATGTTGTTTGTCGCGGTGCTGGTCAAGCTGTGTAACGGGGCGTCTCCGCGCCTGCTGGAAGGCTCGCAGGTGGTGTACAAGTTCTTCCAGACTTCCGTTACGTATCCGATTCTCTTCGCTGTTGGTGTGGCCATTACCCCATGGCAGGAATTGGTTAACGCATTCACTATCAGCAACCTGCTGGTGATTGTCAGCACCGTCTCTGCGCTGGTTGCCACAGGCTTCTTCGTCGGTAAAAAAATCGGTATGCACCCCATTGATGTCGCCATCGTCTCCTGCTGCCAGAGCGGCCAGGGCGGTACCGGCGACGTGGCGATTCTGACCGCAGGCAACCGCATGAGCCTGATGCCATTCGCCCAGATTGCCACGCGTATCGGCGGCGCGATTAACGTCTCCGTCTCGCTGCTGGTACTCGGCAACTTCCTTGTTTAATTGATGTACGCAGGAAAAGAACAATGAAACTCGCAAGCTTTACATATCAGGGTAATCGCAGCTACGGCATCGTCAATGCCGAAGGTGTGGTGGATTTAGGTCGCCGTCTTGGCGACCGCTACAGCGACCTCAAGGCGCTGTTACAGGGCGATGGTTTAACTCAGGCCCGCCTGTTCGCCAATGAACCGGCCGATCTGAACATGGAGGCGATCACCTTCTTACCGGTGATTGAGCATCCGGAAAAGATCCTCTGTGTGGGCATGAACTACGCCGAAAAACGCAAAGAGTTTGACCAGCACAACCCGGCGCCCACGCTGTTCGTGCGTTTCCCGGATTCGCAAACCGGCCACAACTCGCCGGTACTGAAACCGCGCAGCTCCAATGAGTTCGATTACGAAGGTGAACTGGCGGTCATCATTGGTAAAGGTGGCGAAAATATTACCCGTGATGACGCGCTGAACCACGTGGCGGGTTACAGCTGCTATATGGACGGCTCGGCGCGCGACTGGCAGCACACCTGGTTTACCGCCGGGAAAAACTGGCGCCAGACCGGGGCTTTTGGCCCGTGGATGGCGACGGCTGACGAAATTCCTGACCCGCATCAACTGGCGATCCGCACCTGGCTCAATGGCCGCATGGTGCAGGAAGACAACACCAGCAGCATGATCCACAAAGTCGCCGAATTGATTGAGTACATCAGCACCTTCACCCGTTTAAGCCCGGGCGACGTGATCATCACCGGCTCACCTGGCGGCGTCGGTAAAAAGCGCAATCCGCCGCTGTTTATGCACGAAGGCGATCGCATTGAAGTCGAGATTGAACATATCGGTCACCTCAGCAATGTGATTATGGAAGCGCCAGCGCAGACGCTGACGGCAGCACACTAACCGGCAGGTGACAGGATGCAGTCGCAACCCGCAATCGACTTCAGGGTGACGGAAGTCGCTAAACACCCGGCACGTCTGATTCAGATCCGCCAGCTTCTGGCGGACAGCGGCCTGGGCATGGATGCCGACATCACGTTGTTTGTAGAAGCCTGGTCCGATTCGCAGCTGGTGGGCTGCGCGGGCCTTGCCGCTAACGTTATCAAATGTGTGGCGGTGGATAAGCAACTCCGCGGCGAAAACCTCAGCGCGAAGTTGCTGGCGGAAGTGGAAAACGTGGCCATGGAACGCGGTCACTTTCACCTCTTCCTGTGCACCCGCCCCTGCAATGCACAGCGGTTTCAGCACAGCGGCTTCTGGCCGATTGCGCAAAGCGGCAGTAATGCCGTGCTGATGGAAAACACGCCGCAGGGGATCGCTCGTTACTGTCGCTCGCTGCAACGTTATCGCCATGAAGGCGTGCGCACGGGTGCCATCGTCATGAACGCTAATCCATTCACGCTGGGGCATCGCCATTTGGTTGAACTGGCGGCATCGCGCTGCGACTGGCTGCATCTCTTTGTCGTACAAGAAGACGCGTCATTCTTCCCGTTTAGCGCCCGGCTGGCGATGGTGCGCGCAGGCGTAGCCCATCTGCCGAATGTCACGGTGCATGAAGGTTCGCAGTACATCATCTCCCGCGCCACGTTTCCGGCCTACTTTCTGAAAGAGACCGGCAAGGTGCAGCGCGCCTGGAGTGAAATCGACGCACTGATTTTCCGCGACCATATCGCCCCGGCGTTAGGGATCACCCACCGTTTTATCGGCTCTGAACCGTTTTGCGACGTCACGCGCCAGTACAACGAAACGCTGCATCAGTTGCTGGCGGGCCATATTGAGGTGGTGGAAGTGCCGCGTATCCGGGCAACCGGCAGCGCAATTTCCGCATCCGAAGTGCGCAGGTTATTAAAAACAGAACAGTTTTCCCGTATTCGGGAGATCGTACCAGAAACCACTTTCGCCCACCTGGAAGCGCATTACGGCGCGGTGGAAGTGGCGTAAACATTCAGGGAATACATCATGAAAATAGTAAGGGAGGCGCTGGCCGGTACGCAGGAGTCCAGCGACCTGATGGTGAAAATCACCCCCGCCGACGGCGAGCTGGAGATTGTCATCCACAGTGAAGTGATTAAACAGTTTGGCGAGCAGATCCGCCGGGTAGTTGACGAGACGTTACAGCGCATGGGCGTGGCGCAGGGGCTCATTATCATCGAAGACAAAGGCGCGCTGGATTGTGTCATCCGTGCCCGTTTGCAAAGTGCGCTCCTGCGCGCTGCCGATGAAAAAACCATCGCCTGGGAGGCGCTCTAATGAATAAACTTCGCCGCAGTATGCTGTTTTTACCCGGCGCAAACGCCGCCATGCTCTCTACCGCATTCATCTACCGCCCCGACTCCATCATGTTCGACCTGGAAGACGCCGTGGCGCTGCGTGAGAAAGACACCGCGCGCCTGCTGGTGTTCCATGCTCTGCAACACCCGATGTATCAGGATATCGAAACCGTGGTGCGTATTAACCCGCTGAGTACGCCGTTTGGCCTGGCGGATCTCGAAGCGGTGGTACGTGCGGGCGTTGATGTCATTCGCCTGCCAAAAACCGATACCCCGGAAGATATCTTCGAACTCGAAGGCCACCTTGAGCGCATTGAGCGTGAATGCGGGCGCGAAGTGGGCTCCACGGGCGTGATGGCGGCGATTGAATCTGCCGTGGGCGTTATCAATGCCGTGGCGATTGCCCGCAGCTCCCCGCGTCTGATTGGTATCGCACTGGCGGCGTTCGACTACGTGATGGATATGCAAACCGAGCGCAGCGACGGCACCGAGTTGTTCTACGCGCGTTGCGCCGTCCTGCATGCGGCCCGTGCCGCAGGGATCGATGCGTTCGACGTGGTGTGGTCAGACGTCAATGACGAAGCCGGTTTCCTGCGCGAAGTCGAACTGATCCGCAAAATGGGTTTCAACGGAAAATCGCTGATTAACCCACGCCAGATTGACCTGCTGCATAACGCCTATGCGCCAACGCAGCAGGAAGTGGACCACGCGCAGCGCGTGATTGAAGCGGCGGAAGAGGGCGAACGTAACGGCCTGGGCGTTGTGTCGCTCAACGGAAAAATGGTCGATGCACCGATTATTAACCACGCGCAGCGAGTGCTGGAACGCGCTGCCGCGTCCGGCGTGCGTCGTTAAGGACAGAAAAATGAATCAGACAGAACTTCTTCATGTGAATTTCCCGCATCTGCGGGCGTTAAAACCTTTTGATACCGCACACAGCGCCACGCCGTGGCTGGATAACCTGGAAACGAAACATCAACGCAAACTTTGCGACTCGCTGGAACAGGCGATTGAACGTAGCGGCCTGCGTGACGGCATGACCATCTCCTTCCACCATGCGTTCCGGGAAGGCGACCGGGTGATTAACACTGTGGTCGCTCTGCTGGCGAAAATGGGTTTTAAAAATCTGACCCTGGCCTCCAGTTCGCTGATGACCTGCAACGACGCGTTGATTGAGCACATCGAAAGTGGCGTGATTACGCGGATTTATACGTCCGGCATGCGCGGCAAACTGGCAGATGCCATCTCCCACGGTTTGATGGATGAGCCGGTACAAATCCACTCCCACGGGGGCCGCGTGAAGCTGCTTCAGGACGGTGAGCTGAATATCGACGTGGCATTTCTTGGCGTACCGTGCAGCGACGAATTCGGCAACGCCAACGGTACGCAGGGGAAATCGTGCTGCGGCTCGCTGGGCTATGCGATGGTGGATGCGCAGTATGCCCGTAAAGTGGTGCTGCTGACCGAAGAACTGGTGCCGTTCCCTAATATGCCGGCAAGCCTGGTGCAGGATCAGGTGGATTACATCGTGAAGGTGGAGAGCGTTGGCGACCCGGAGAAAATCAGCGTTGGGGCGGCGCGCGTGACCAGCAACCCGCGCGAACTGATGATTGCGCGTTATGCGGCGGATGTGATTGAGCACTCCGGCTACTTCCGTGATGGTTTCTCGATGCAAACCGGTTCCGGCGCGGCGGCGACCGCCTGCACACGCTTTATGGAAGAGAAAATGGAGCGCAGCGGCGTCAAAGCCAGTTTCGCGCTCGGCGGAATCACCGGCAGCCTGGTCGATCTTCACGAGAAAGGGCTGATTGGCAAACTGCTTGATACCCAGTGCTTCGACGGCCAGGCTGCAGCGTCGCTGGCGCGAAATCCGAATCACGTCGAAATCTCCACCAACGTTTACGCCAACCCAGGCAGTAAAGCCGCCTGCTGTGACCAACTGGATGTGGTGATTCTGAGCGCGCTGGAGATCGACGTCGATTTTAACGTCAACGTGATCACCGGTTCCGACGGCGTAATGCGCGGCGCATCCGGCGGACACTGCGACGTGGCGGCAGCGGCCAACCTCACCATTGTCGTTGCGCCGCTCCTGCGCAGCCGCATTCCAACGGTGGTGAAACGCGTGACAACCCGCTTAACGCCCGGCGAAAGCATTGATGTGCTGGTCACCGACCACGGCATCGCGGTGAATCCGGCACGCCCGGAAATTCGCGAGCGCCTGCTGGCGGCGGGGCTAAAAGTGGTGGATATCGACGACCTTTATCAACGCGCGATTTCTCTGACCGGCAACCCGAAACCGATTGAATTTACCGACAAAATTGTCGGCGTGATCCGCTATCGCGACGGCAGCGTGATTGACGTCGTCCGTCAGGTGAAGGAGTACGCATAATGGAAACGATGACGCCCGATGTTGAGGGCGTCAGTCTCGATGCGCTGTTGGCGGCAAAGGAGCGCCGCGCCGCGCGTCAGGCTGACTGGCTGCAACACTATCAACAATCGCTGATTTCGCTGACGCTGGTGACGCCCGGCGCGGTGAAAGACAGCATTCGCTATCGCAATACGATGGGCGTGGCGCTACAGGCCTGCGACCAGATGCTGTGGGGCAATGGCTGGAAGGTTCTCGACCGTCAGGTGCTGTGGCTGCCCACAGGCCCGGAAGCGCTATGGTGCGTTGCGCATCAGGCGCCGGAAATCAAAGCGCACTGTGCGGCGCTGGAGCAAACTCACCCGCTGGGGCGGTTGTGGGATTTGGATGTGATCTGCCCGCAAAACGGCCACGTAGGGCGCTTATCGCTGGGTTCCCATATGCGTCGTTGCCTGATTTGCGACGAAGCCGCGCACGCCTGCGCCCGCTCGCGCGCCCATCCGGTTGAAGAGGTTGTCGCCCGTGTGGAGGGTCTGATTGATGGCTGGTTTGCTCGCGACTAAACCCCGCGTCATCAACGTGGCGGCGCTGGCAGAAGAGGCGCTGTGGCAGGAGCTTGAGCTAACGCCGAAGCCAGGGCTGGTGGATAAAAACAATAACGGTTCGCATCGTGACATGGACCACGCGTTGTTTGTGCGAAGTATACAGGCCATCTCGCCGTGGTTTGCGCGCTTTGACGACGCGGGGCGTGAGTTTGCCCTGCGTACCGATAGCGAGCAGCTCGCCTTGCTGCGCCCCATCGGCATCGCCTGCGAACAGGCTATGCTGCGCGCAACCCACGGGGTAAACACGCATAAAGGCGGTATTTTCGCATTAGGCCTGCTGTGCTTTGCCGCCGGACGTCTGGCGGAAAAAGGGAGCCAGATTAATGCATTGTCGCTTTCTTCGCAGGTAAGCGGGTTATGCCAGGGAATGGTTCAGCGGGAATTAGCCAGCCGCCAGAGTAGAGCAACAGCAGGTGAAAAACAGTTCCATCAGTTCGGCCTGACCGGCGCG
Source organism: Pseudocitrobacter corydidari (assembly GCF_021172065.1). Taxonomy (NCBI): domain Bacteria; kingdom Pseudomonadati; phylum Pseudomonadota; class Gammaproteobacteria; order Enterobacterales; family Enterobacteriaceae; genus Pseudocitrobacter; species Pseudocitrobacter corydidari. The sequence goes on from NZ_CP087880.1 coordinate 4,671,049, forward strand.
CGCGGCGAGGCTGAAAGCGGGTTTGCGACGGTGATGCGCCATGTGTTGCCTTACTGGAACCCGCGCGCGATGCATGAAATGCTGCTGCGTTTGATGAAGGTGAATCCCGACAGCAATCTGGTGTCCAGGGGCGGAATGGCAGGGATGCGCTATGTACAAAACTATTCGCAACAACTGTTAGCACGAGGCTGGCAGCACAATGATCTGGTTGAAATGGATAAACAACTGATTGCCCGCAATTTAAGCCCGGGTGGAAGCGCGGACTTATTATCGGTGGCGTGGGTGCTGGGCGGATGTAAATATTAACCCCTTCCGAAAAAAGGAAGGGGTTAATGAAGACTAAAATTACTTACGACGATAACTCTTCTGCGCTGTATTCACCTTATACAGATAGCGACGCGATTCCGCGGACGGATGACGCGTGGTCAGGGTGGTATACACATCGCCCGGCGCCATGCTGTTAATGATTTGCGCAGCCTGGATCTTATCGTTCGAGAAGACCCGCAGCACGCTGCCCGCGCCGCCGTTATAGGCGGTGATCACCGCATAACGCCGCGATGTTGGGTTATCGATACCCGCAAGGTACACATTGCCCAGCATTGCCAGATACGCGGTACCCGTATCAATATTGCTGGCCGGGTCGAACAGGAAGCTGCGGCTCGGCGTGCCCGATTTACCCTGCGAGCGGAACACATCTTTCCCGGCGCTGTGCTGCACCACCTGCATCAGACCCAGCGCATCGGAACGGCTGACGGCGTACGGGTTGAAAGAGGACTCGGTCTGCATAATCGCCAGGATAAGCGACTCATCGACGCCATATTTACGCGACGCCTGACGCACCATATTGATGTACTTGTGCGCACGCTTGTCGAGGTGGTTTGGCACCAGATTAATGGTGATGCTGTAGATCATTCGAATGCCGTTGCTGCGGCTTTTCATCCGCGTTTGCAGCAGATAATCGGCAAACCGCGCCGCACGCCACTCCCAGCGAATCGCCTCGCCGGTGTTATCCACAACCTGTCCATAAAGGAACGGTTCTTTGGAAATTTGGATATCGTTGGCGTCGGAGTAGAGGTCGATAGAACCGGGATCGTCGCCCATCAGCAGCGTCTGGATAATTGCCTGACGCAGATGTGCCGCCGGTTCAGTGCCGGAGATAGTCTCGACGGTAATGGTACCTTCGTCGAAGTTGATGTGGCTACGGGTCTGGTAGCCGTCGGTGTATTTAACGTAGTCCTTCGGGCCTGCGATAAGAACTTCGTTAAATCCCCAAATGTTTTCAATGTTATGGGCAAATTGCCCCATCAGAATATCAAAACCGTTGGTGTCCTTAACCCAGGCTTCATTATAGGTATCACCTTTTTTGGAGCCTGAGCAGGAGATAAGCAACGGCGCAATCAGAGCCAGTGCAAATAATTTTTTCATCATTCCGGGAGCGCGTGTTGTGTTGGGCTAAAGGGCCTGAGGGCCCTTATTGTTTTTCTGGCGGAGTGTAGCCTTCGATGTGCACATCTTTACCTTCAAACAGGAAATTCACCATTTCCTCTTCCAGAAGTTTGCGATGTTCCGGGTTCATCATGCTCAGTTTTTTCTCGTTGATGAGCATGGTTTGCTTGTGCTGCCACTGCTTCCACGCCTCTTTGGAGATCTCGTTATAAATACGCTTGCCCAGCTCGCCTGGGTAGAGCTGAAAATCCTGACCTTCAGCGTCGCGCTGCAGGAAAGTACAAAAAATCGTTCTGCTCATGATAAATCCTCTTTGTTCACTGACGCTTACGCTAATGCGCCAGCGCGTAACTGCTGCAACAACCGCTCCACGGGGGCCGCCAGTCCAACGGACGGTGGCTGGGCTAAGTTATACCAGAGAGCGCTGCCTTCATCCATGCAAGAGGTGAATGAGGACACGGGAAGCCACATTGGCACAATATCCAGATGGAAATGGCTGAATGTGTGGCGAAACGCGGTTAATTGCGTGAGTTTCTCTGCACTTATCTGTCGTGTTGCCAGCCACTCGCGAAGCGCCGCTTCATCTTCAAACTGTGGGAAACAGTACAGCCCGCCCCACAAACCGCTCGGTGGACGCTGCGCCAGCATCACCTCGTCACCCTGTTGCACCATAAGGAAATAACCGGTGCGTTCAGGTAACGTCTGCTTCGGTTTTTTACCCGGATATTGCGCCCAGCTATGGTTTGCGTACGCCACACAGCCAGTGTTGAGCGGGCAAAGCTCGCACTTCGGTTTCGAGCGCGTACAGACCATCGCGCCTAAATCCATCATCGCCTGGTTAAACCGTTCCACGCCTTTCGCGGGCGTGACTTGCTCGCTGATATCCCACAGTTTTTTCTCAACCTCTTTCTTACCGGGCCAGCCGCTTACAGCATAGCAGCGCGCCAGCACGCGTTTAACATTTCCATCAAGAATAGGAAAATGCTGTCCTAAAGAGAGAGAAAGAATCGCCCCCGCCGTGGAGCGCCCGACGCCGGGCAGCGCGGCAACCTCTTCAAAGGTTTCCGGGAAGCGCCCGTTATGCAGCGTCGCCACCTGCTGCGCGGCTTTATGCAGATTACGCGCGCGGGCGTAATAGCCGAGGCCGGTCCACAGATGCAGCACTTCATCCAGTGGCGCATTGGCTAAATCGGTGATCGTGGGGAAACGCGCCATAAAGCGTTCAAAATAGGGAATGACGGTGGCCACCTGGGTTTGTTGCAACATCACTTCAGAGAGCCATACTTTGTAAGGCGTCTTGTTAAGTTGCCAGGGCAGGGTTTTACGCCCGTATTTGTCGTACCACTCCAGCACCTGGGCCGAAAATTGAGACGCTTGTAGGGTCAAAGCAGGGTTTCCGATATCGCACTATTTGGGTGGCAGATTGCAGCACAGCGGCACTATGGTGTAAACAGGAACTTTCCGGTGCTTGCATCCGGCAACTAACTTTGGATAATGCCGGTTTCCCGAACACTCTCACAAGCAGACAATACTTTTATGAAGAACGACGTCATTTCACCGGAATTTGATGAAAACGGCCGCCCGCTGCGCCGAATTCGCAGCTTTGTGCGTCGCCAGGGGCGACTGACCAAAGGGCAGGAACACGCATTAGAAAACTACTGGCCGGTGATGGGCGTTGAATTCAGCGAAGATCCTGTCGACTTTGCCACGCTGTTTGGCCGCGAAGCGCCAACCACGCTGGAAATCGGTTTTGGCATGGGCGCATCGCTGGTGGCGATGGCGAAAGCGAATCCGCATCAGAACTTCCTCGGCATTGAGGTTCACTCGCCGGGTGTTGGTGCCTGCCTGGCAACCGCGCATGAAGAGGGCGTAGAAAACCTGCGCGTGATGTGCCACGACGCGGTGGAAGTGCTGCACAAAATGATCCCTGACAATTCTTTAACCATGGTTCAGCTCTTTTTCCCTGACCCGTGGCACAAAGCGCGTCATAATAAACGCCGTATCGTTCAGGTACCGTTTGCTGAACTGGTGAAGAGCAAGCTCAAACTGGGCGGTGTTTTCCATATGGCGACCGACTGGGAAGCCTACGCGGAGCATATGCTGGAAGTGATGTCTTCCATTGAAGGGTATAAAAACCGCTCAGAAACGAACGACTATGTACCGCGTCCGGAATCACGTCCGGTAACCAAATTTGAACAACGTGGCCATCGTCTTGGTCACGGCGTATGGGACTTAATGTTCGAGAGGGTGAAATAATGGCAAAGAATCGTAGCCGTCGTTTGCGTAAAAAAATGCACATCGATGAGTTTCAGGAAATTGGCTTCTCTGTAGCGTGGCGTTTCCCGGAAGGCACCAGCGAAGAGCAGATCGACCAGACGGTTGATAAGTTCATTGAAGAGGTGATCGAGCCGAACAAGCTGGCGTTTGACGGCAGCGGCTATCTGGCCTGGGAAGGTCTGATTTGCACCCAGGAAATCGGCAAATGCACCGAAGACCATCAGGCTCAGGTGCGTAAATGGCTGGAAGACCACAAATTCGAAGAAGTGCGCACCAGCGAACTTTTCGACGTTTGGTGGGACTAAATTAGCATCGGGGCCAGCACACGCTGGCCCGTTTTCTATCGAGGGATTTGTATGATGCGTCAAACGCTGCTGGCGGCGGCACTTTCGTTAACGGCATTATCCGCCCATGCGGATTACCAGTGCAGCGTCACCCCGCGTGATGATGTGATCCTGAGCCCGCAAACGGTGCAGGTTAAAGGCGAGAATGGCAATCTGGTCATCACCCCCGACGGTGGCGTGACCTTTAACGGCAAACAGTATTCCCTGAACGCTGCACAGCGCGAACAGGCAAAAGATTATCAAACCGAACTGCGCAGCGCGCTGCCGTGGATCGATGAAGGCGCGAGAACGCGCGTTGAAAAAGGCCGTGTTGCGCTGGACAAAATCATCGCCAAAGAAGTGGGCGAGAGCAGCAACATGCGCAGCCGTCTGACCAAGCTGGATGCCCAGCTTAAAGCGCAGATGAACCGTATTATCGAGCATCGTACCGATGGCCTGACGTTCCACTATAAAGCGATTGATGAAGTCCGCGCTGACGGCCAGAACCTGGTGAACCAGGCAATGGGCGGTATCTTGCAGGACAGCATCAACGAAATGGGCGCGAAAGCCGTGCTGAAAGGCGGCGGTAACCCGTTACAGGGCGTACTGGGTAGCCTGGGCGGCCTGCAAACCTCTATTCAGAATGAATGGAAAAACCAGGAAGCGGATTTCAAAGCGTTCGGTAAGGATGTCTGCGGGCGCGTGATTGCGCTTGAGGACAGCCGTAAGGCGCTGGTGGGGACGCTGAAGTAGTGCGCGCTGACCCCCTCACCCTAACCCTCTCCCCGAAGGGGAGAGGGGATAGACGGTGCGGTTTTTGACTTTCTCCCTCGCCCTTTTAGGGAGAGGGCCGGGGTGAGGGTAAAAGCGTTTGCAGGGTATCGAATATATTTCTCAATACAGCCTCTTCGTCATAATTAAGCTCATTATTCCAGAAACGTAAAACTGTCCATCCCTTCAATGCCAGCCATTCCGTTCTTTGTTGATCATATGCTTCTTGCTGTAGATGTTGTCCTCCATCAAGTTCAATTGCCAGCCTTGCCTCACAGCAGGCAAAATCAAGTATGTAGTTGCCAACCACGTGCTGACGTCGAAATTTGTAGCGGGAAAACCGCCGCCCCCTCAACAAATACCAAAGCCGCAGCTCTTCTCTCGTTTGCTGGCCCCGTAACGTTTTTGCATATTCCCGCCGTTTCTCCATACCTTCATGTTGCCACCACGGGCAACAGTCGTCAGATCTCATAATCAAAACTGGAACCCGTCTTCCAGAGCACTTTCAGATTCTGTTTATCCTCCCATCGCGGACGAGTTTCGTATGATGATGTCCTTACTCACTAAAAGGATTTAATCGATGAAACTTGCCTGGAAAACGGCGGCGTTGCTGCTGTGGTGCTTTTCACTTCACGCGCTGGCTGCCGACAACACGCCTACAGATGACGTTATCAAACAACAGTTCGCCAAAGAGTCCGGTGGGATGTTGCGTCTGGACTCGTTCACCTTGCGCCAGCTTGATGCCGTGGGAAATCAGGCGACGTATCAGGTGGATGGTGATATGTCCTCTACCGACAATCTGTACACTATTGTCGAGGGCGCTGGCGATTATCTCTTTTATGAAAGGACGTGGACAAAAGGGCAGCCCGTTAAATTTTCCGCCATGATGCAGGCCGTGGGGACGAAAGACTCCGGCTGGAAAACGACCTTCTTTTCTATGCAAACCGCGGCGAAGAATGTCGGCAGACCGTTTGAAGCGGGAGAAGATCGCAGCAAAATGCTGGTGGTTAACGACGCTCATTTCATGACCGAGCTTGGTAAGGTTGAAGCTGACTTTGCACGAAGGAAAGCGACGGCGGATAAAGACCTTGCACAGCAAAAGGTGCTGAAGCAGAAAATTGCTGCTCTCGACGAGAAAATTAGCCTTTCGTGGGGAAAAGATGCCAACGGTAAACCACTCGATCGCAGTGCTGTACAGCAAGAAAAACTGGAAAAAATGTACGCTGTGGATCGTGAAAACGATCCGCTAAAATTCGAAAATCGCTACCTCGAAACCATCTACGAGCCCGCGCTTGCGGCGTGTCAGCAAAAGCTTTCCTGCGATGCAACGCCACTTTACGACGCTCGCGACAAAGCTTTTGCCGAGCATCGCAACGCGTACTATACAAAACATACGCAAATGGCCGGCAAAATTCGCGAGGATATGGCAGCGCTGGATAATAATGTCGCGCCGTTGCGCAAAGAGCAGGGTGAGCTTCGCAAGCAACTGGTTGCACTGGAGGTCAGTACCCACGAATTCACGCGTGATTATAAGTGGTGGCGAGAAGCGCTCGAAAAAATGAAAAAAGAGGGCATTATCCAGTAATCAAAACGTTGTGGTGCAAAAGAGCGCCCTTCCATCAACGGCACGCATCAGTGCCGTTTTGATAGCAATGTCTAAAATACACAATCTTATTAAGATATTTATCTGGTTAATGGAATGAGGTCACATTATTCGTCTTCTGCATTGGGATAATGCGACAAATTCACGTAACTGGAGAAATAACATGGAGTTTTTCAGAAAAACGGCACTGGCTGTACTGGTTATGGGGTGCAGCAGTGCTGCGTTAGCGCTACCCAATGTAACGATACTGGCGACCGGAGGAACCATTGCGGGTGGTGGTGATTCAGCGACAAAATCCAATTACACCGCAGGTAAAGTGGGCGTGGAGAACCTCGTTAATGCGGTACCTCAATTAAAAGATATTGCCGTCGTTAAAGGAGAGCAGGTGGTTAATATCGGCTCTCAGGATATGAATGATGACGTCTGGCTGACACTTGCGAAAAAAATTAATAATGATTGTGCGGCTACCGATGGATTCGTGATCACCCACGGCACGGATACGATGGAAGAGACCGCTTATTTTCTTGATCTCACCGTTAAATGCGATAAACCTGTCGTACTGGTCGGTGCGATGCGCCCCTCAACCTCAATGAGTGCGGATGGCCCGTTTAATCTCTACAACGCGGTGGTAACGGCTGTAGATCCACAATCTGTAAAACGCGGCGTGCTGGTTGTGATGAACGATACGGTTATGGACGGGCGCGACGTGACCAAAACAAATACCACGGATGTCGCGACGTTCCGCTCTGTGAATTACGGGCCTTTGGGCTATATCCATAATGGCAAAGTTGATTATCAACGCACGCCGGCGCGTAAACATACTGCCGCCACGCCTTTCGATGTTTCTAACCTAAGTGAATTGCCGAAAGTGGGTATTGTTTATAACTACGCCAGTGCTTCCGATCTTCCGGCAAAAGCGTTGATTGAGGCGGGATATCAGGGCATCGTAAGCGCGGGCGTGGGCAACGGCAATCTCTATAAAACGATCTTCGATACGCTGGCAACAGCGGCACATCAAGGCGTTGCTGTGGTTCGGTCATCCCGCGTGCCGACAGGCGCGACAACGGAAGATGCGGAAATTGATGACGCGAAATATGGCTTTGTCGCTTCGGGAACGCTGAACCCGCAAAAAGCTCGTGTCCTGCTTCAGCTTGCGTTAACGCAAACCAAAGATCCAAAACAAATTCAGCAGATGTTTAATCAATATTAACGGAAATGACCGGATGGCTCGTCGCCATCCGGTACCGGTTACTCAGCCAGAAACAGCTCCAGCAGCGAGTTCAAAAACAGCTTCCCGTGCTCGGTAATCTGCCAGAATTCAGCGCATTCGGTGAGATACCCCTGTGCCAGCGCTTCATCAATTTGCGGGCGAATCGCTTGCTCACTGAGCCCCGTATAGCGGCTAAACTCCGCGCGCGGAGCGGGTTCCAGCAGGCGGAAGCGGTTCATAAAGAACTCAAACGGTTTATCGGCCACGTCGACATCGTGCTGGCGTTCCAGGTAGCGTCCTTCCATATAGCCACGCGGATGGCGCGTTTTGGCGGTACGTAGAATGCGCCCGTCCGGGAAGGTGACTTTGCCGTGTGCGCCGCAGCCAATGCCGAGATAGTCGCCAAAGCGCCAGTAGTTGAGGTTGTGCTGGCACTGATATCCCGGCTTCGCGTAAGCCGACGTTTCATACTGCTGATAACCTGCCGCCGTCAGCAGTTTGTCGCCCTGCTCGAAAATATCCCAAAGCGCGTCGTCATCCGGCAGTACCGGGGGGCGCGAGCCAAACAGGGTGTTAGGTTCGATAGTCAACTGATACCAGGAGAGATGCGGTGGATTGAGCGCAATCGCCTGGCGCAAATCGTCCAGCGCTTCTTCTAAGGATTGGTCCGGCAGGCCATGCATCAGATCAAGGTTGAAGCTGCGCAGGCCCAGACCCGTCGCCAGATTCGCCGCGCGTTTGGCTTCTTCCGGGCCGTGAATACGCCCCAGACGCTTTAACTTGGTCTCGCTAAAGCTCTGCACGCCGATGGAGATACGGTTCACGCCCGCACGCTGGTAATCGACAAAGCGATCTGCTTCCACCGTGCCGGGGTTCGCTTCCATGGTGATTTCCGCATCCGCCGCCAGATTGAGGCGCGCACGCACGCCATCCAGCAGCGTTTGCATCGCCGGGCCTGAGAGCAGGCTCGGTGTACCGCCGCCAATAAAAATGGTCTTTACTTCACGTCCCTGCGCGTAAGCCACGTCTGCATCTAAATCACTCAGCAGATGCTGAACATAATCGTCGTGCGGCACCTCGCCTTTCAGCGCGTGCGAGTTAAAGTCGCAGTACGGACATTTCTGCACGCACCACGGGATGTGAATATAAAGGCTCAGAGGCGGCAAATTAGCCATTACGTAACGCTTCCAGTAACTGTTTCAGCGCCTGACCACGGTGAGAGATGGCAATCTTCTCTTCACGCGTCAGCTCAGCGGCGGTTTTCCCCTCAGAAGGGACATAAAAAATAGGATCGTAGCCGAAGCCACCGTTGCCCGCAGGCGCGTGGGTGATGACGCCCGGCCAGCGACCGTGGCACACCAACGGCGTTGGATCTTCCGCGTGACGAAGATAGACCAGCACGCAGTGGAACTGCGCCTGACGCTGGTCGTCCGGCACATCTTTCAGCGTTTCCAGCAGCTTTTGCAGATTACGCTCGTCGGTCGCGCCTTCACCGGAATAACGTGCGGAATAGATACCCGGCGCACCGCCGAGATAATCCACCGCCAGCCCGGAATCATCGGCAATCGCGGGAAGGCCGGTCACCTGTGACGCGTGGCGTGCTTTAAGGATCGCGTTCTCGATGAACGTCAGGCCAGTCTCTTCGGCGGAATCGACACCAAGATCGGTCTGCGCAACGATATCGAGACCAAAATCGCTCAGCAACGAGGCGAGCTCGCGCACTTTACCGGCATTACCGGTAGCGAGGACAACTTTTTGCATGGGATATCCTAATTTATCAGGGCGTCGACGCCCGCTGGGATGTGCTGCGGATGAATGATTTTAACCTGTTTATGGCGGCCCAGTTCACCTTTCTCGATGATGACCTGACTTTTGGCGACCTTAAACTGTTTGGCGAGAAATTTCACCAGATGGACATTAGCCTGCCCATCGACCGGCGGGGCGGTAATGGCGACTTTTAATTCGTCGCCATGTTCACCCACAATGCTGTCACGGCTGGCCTTCGGCTGAATATACAGCCGCAGCACCAGCCCGTCGTCGCAGGATGTTACGGCACTCATAGCGCCATCCACAGCCCCGGCAGCAGCATGTTGCCCGTTGCCTGTAACACTTCGGCAATGCCCATGTTGATAACATACAGCAGCAGCACGAGGATCATCGGCGAGAAATCGATACCGCCCATCGACGGCAGCAGCTTGCGAATCGGGCGCAGCAGCGGGTCGGCGAGCTGCATCAGCACAAACTCAACCGGGCTACGGCCCTGGCTTACCCAGCTCATAATCGCCATCAGCAGCAGTACCCAGAAGATAAGCAGGCCGGTGGTTTTCAGCAGGATCAGCACCGCCGCAATCCAGATTATCGGCTGGAAGGTGATGACCATAAACAGGGTAATCGCCTTGATGACGCTAAGAATAAAGGCAACCAGCAGCGAGGAACTGTCGAGCGGCCCCATCGCCGGAATGATGCGGCGCAGCGGCCCGACGATAGGCTGGGTGATTTTCACCACAAACTGGGAGAACGGGTTGTAAAAATCACAGCGTGCCCACTGCATCCAGACGCGCAGCAGTAGCACCATAGTGTACAGTTCAATCACTGTAGAGAGCAGGAAAGTCAACGTCTTCATGGCGTTCCTCAGAGTTCCTTATTTTTTGTGTAATCACGCGCACCGAAAATCGCGGTGCCGATGCGTACCATAGTGCTACCCGCCGCAATGGCGGCTTCCATATCGTCTGACATGCCCAGTGAGAGCGTATCGACCGTAGGGTAGTGCGTCTTCAGCCGCGCGAATGCTACCGCCATTTGTTGGGCGACGGCAAACTGCTTATCGTACTCGGTTTCCGGTGCCGGAATGGCCATCAAACCGCGCAGGCAAAGATTGGGCAGGGCGGAGACTTCCGCCGCTAACGCGTCAATCGCCTCGGGTTCGATGCCGGATTTACTCTGCTCATCGCTAATGTTGACCTGAATCAGCACGTTAAGCGGTGGCAAATGTGCAGGGCGCTGCTCGCTAAGCCGGGTGGCAATTTTCAGCCGGTCGACCGTATGGCACCAGTCGAAATGCTCCGCCACCAGGCGACTTTTGTTGGACTGCAACGGGCCAATAAAGTGCCATTGCAGATCCGTAACGCCTTTGTCCTGAAAGAAGCGGATTTTTTCCACGCCTTCCTGGACGTAGTTTTCGCCGAATGCACGTTGGCCAGCAGCCATTGCTTCTTCGACGGCGCTCGCAGGTTTTGTTTTGCTGACTGCAAGCAGCGTAACTTCTTCTGAAAGCCGGCCGCATCGTGATGCAGCGGCTGAGATTTTGTCCCGGACCTGTGCCAGGTTATGCGCTATATCGTTCATATTTGCTGGTGGGTCTTATGGAAATACAAGAAATCGTGGCGCTTAGTGTAAAGCATAACGTGTCGGATCTACACCTGTGTAGCGGGGCAATGGCGCGATGGCGACGCTGTGGCTTGCTCGAATCTGCCCCCTTTTCATCACCCGAGCCGGAAGCATTGCTGCGCGGTTGGTTAAGCGAGGCACAGCACGCGCAGTGGCGGGCGCAGGGCCAGCTTGATTTCGCGATAGCGCCCTCTGAAGGGCCACGCCTGCGCGCCAGCGCATTTCGCCATGCGCGCGGGGTTTCACTGGCATTGCGTGTGCTACCGACGCGCTGCCCAACGCTCGCTGAGCTCGGCGTGCCAGCGGCGCTACCTGAACTGTTGCATGAAGAGGGTGGGTTGATACTGGTCACCGGCGCAACCGGCAGCGGTAAGTCAACGACGCTTGCCGCAATGGTCGATTACCTCAATAACACCCTGGATGGGCATATTCTGACGCTGGAAGATCCGGTGGAATTTATTCATTCCAGCCAGCGCTGCTTAATTCAACAACGCGAAATCGGTCAACATATCTCGTCATTCGCTGAGGCACTGCGCGGCGCGCTACGTCAGGACCCCGACGTTATCCTGCTGGGGGAGTTACGCGACAGCGAGACGATCCGGCTGGCATTAACCGCCGCCGAAACAGGCCATCTGGTGCTGGCGACCTTGCATACGCGCGGCGCGGCACAGGCGATTGAGCGTCTGGTTGACGTTTTTCCGGCGCAGGAAAAAGATCCGGTTCGCAGCCAACTGGCGAACAGTTTGTGTGCCGTGGTGGCGCAAAAGCTGGTGGCGGATAAACAAGGCGGGCGCGTGGCGCTCTTTGAGCTGCTGGTGAATACCCCGGCGGTAGGAAACCTGATCCGTGAGGGGAAAACGCATCAGCTTGCAGGTGTCATGCAAACTGGACAGCACGCGGGGATGCAAACTTTTTCTCAGAGCTATCAACAATGTGTGGCGAAGGGTAAGCTATAAGGATTAGGCTATTTTTCCTGTACTGATTAATTCTATCTCTAACAGATAAAGGTTAATACTGTGATGACGGTAGACTTTTGTGAATTAACCACCTGGGAATAATGTTTCAATATATTTTAGATGTAGCAATCATTCGATATTCTGTTGTGATAATGTTTGATTTGTGAAGTCATCGTTCCTTTATTACTTTGCCAATAAATAGTCATCAGCGAAACCTGTTATACCTAATCCATAATTCCTAAGTAATATGGATGACGGATTTTTACACGGATGCATGACATTATGTTGTGTAGACATAGAAAAAAAGGGTGATATTCTTTTGACACTCAGCGGGGATCGTTCTATTCTAATTATGGAATTAGGATTATTCTTATGAAATATTGTTTCACTTCATACTGTCTTGATTATTATTATGCATGATAATTAAGATTGCTTTGATTTATTAAAACACCATGATGGTGGCAAAATACTAAGGAGAGTTTCAAATGCTTGATGTATCAGAGAGTGTATCTAAATCCCGCAAAATCATTTTAATCACCCACCCGTCAGTACAGGCCAATGCATTCGCTGGTTATCTTTCTGATTTACTTTCAGTTTCTGTAGATGTTCACAATATCAATAAGCCAATGGTACAGCGCCTTGCGAAAGGTACTGTGGTGCTTTTTGATATTGCTGTATCGAACAAAAAACTGAACGGTATCTGGCGCGATATTATCCGCTCGCAGTTTGATTCTCCACGCTTGCTTATTATTAACAGTGCGCAAAAGTATGAATTATACGAAATGGCGCAGTGGCCCGCGCTGTACGGTGTGTTCCGTCATGATGATGAAGAATCGCGCTTAATTGAGGGTGTCAAAGCCGTGCTGAACGGTGAACAGACTGCTGAATTGAGCGTAATGCATCCGGCAATGTACGCAGTTGAACAACCGACTGAATCATCAGACAATATTCCGCTGACCGAACGTGAATGCGAAATTCTTAATGAATTACGTCATGGTGCGACCAATATGGATATTGCTCGTGCGCTGTTCATCAGTGAAAACACAGTGCGTACGCACTTATATAATGTTTTCCGTAAGTTAAGCGTGAAAAACAGAACCCAGGCTGTCAGCTGGGCGAACGAAAATTTGCGTCACTAAGTTTTACACTGGAAATGTTGTAGGCCGGATAAGCGCTAGCGCCATCCGGCTTTCCTGTCTCTAACGCCCACTATTTACACGTTATGCTAGCCTGACTACTGACCGTAGCTTTGCTCAAAGTAACTCTCCAGAATCACCACCGCAGAGGCTGAATCCACGCTGCCTTTATCCAGCGCGCGAAAACCACCGTGCTCGAACAACCCAGCGCGGGCTTCAACGGTGCTCAGACGCTCATCATGCAGTTTAATCGCCACGCCGAAACGACCGTGAATTTTATTGGCGAAGTTACGCGCGCGCGCGGTAAGCGGTTGCTCGGTGCCATCCATATTCAGCGGCAGGCCGACGATCACTAACGCCGGTTGCCACTCTTTCAGAAGCTTTTCGATAAGCGTCCAGTCTGGCGTGCCGTTTTGCGCTTTCAGGGCGTTAAGTGGGCGCGCGGTACCGGTAATTTGTTGACCGACCGCGACGCCAATGCTGCGGGTGCCAAAATCAAATGCGAGAAAGGTTCCGCTCATTATGCGTGCCCCGCCACACCAGGCATGGTGTGAATATCGATGCCGATGAGTTTTGCCGCGTCGCGCCAGCGATCGGCAATCGGGGTTTTAAACAGAATATTGAGGTCGGCAGGTGCGGTGAGCCAGGCGTTATCGAGAATTTCCTGCTCCAGCTGGCCTTTCTCCCACGATGCGTAACCCAGCGCCACCAGCACGTCTGTCGGCTGTGCCGCCGTGCCCAGGGTTTCCAGCACGTCGCGCGATGTGGTGACGATGGTGTTATCAGAGATACGGATGCTTGAGGAAAACGACGCCGGTGGCGTGTGCAGAATGAAGCCGCGATCTTCCGCCAGCGGGCCGCCGAGCATCACCGGTTTATCGAGACGAATCGACGGATCGCGCGGATCGGGCGTGATCTTCAGTTTTTCCAGAATGCCTTCAACTTGCAGGTTTTCCAGCGGCTTATTGATGATAATCCCCATTGCGCCATCGTCGTTATACTCGCAGATATAGACAACGGAACGGCGGAAGATGGGGTCCTGAAGAGCCGGCATGGCAATAAGAAAGTGATGCTGTAAATTCATTGTCAGAGGTTCTGTCCTGGTTCAAAAAGCAGCAACGTCCAGTATGCGGGGAAAGAGGCGTGCTGTCACCAGGCAGTCCTGTAAACGCGCGTAAGCGCCGGGCAGGACTGCCTGGTTGTGGCGGGTTCCCTCCCGCCGCAGAGATTACTTGCCTAAACGTTTTTCGATAGCGTCCATCAGCATCCCGGTGATGGAAATCGGGAACTCCGCTTCGATTTCACGCACGCAGGTTGGGCTGGTCACGTTAATCTCGGTCAGGCGATCGCCGATGATATCCAGGCCGACAAAAATCAGACCTTTCGCTTTCAGCGTCGGGCCCACTTTGCGGGCGATTTCCCAATCGCTTTCGCTCAGCGGACGCGGTTCGCCACGGCCACCGGCGGCCAGGTTGCCACGGGTTTCGCCACCCTGCGGAATACGCGCCAGGCAGTACGGGACAGGTTCGCCATCGACGACCAGCACGCGTTTGTCACCATCTTTGATTGCTGGCAGATACGTTTGCGCCATGCAGTAGCGGCTGCCGAGTTCGGTCAGGGTTTCGGCGATAACGCCAATGTTCGGATCGCCTTCTTTCACGCGGAAAATCGACGCGCCGCCCATGCCGTCCAGCGGTTTCATGATGATGTCGCCATGCTCCTGCCAGAACGCTTTCAACTGTGCTTTGTTGCGCGTAACCAGCGTTTCCGGCGTCAGCTCAGAGAACCAGGCGGTGAACAGCTTCTCGTTACAGTCGCGCAGGCTCTGCGGTTTGTTGACGATAAGCGTGCCTTTCTCTTCCGCGCGTTCCAGAATATAGGTCGCGTAGATGAATTCGGTGTCAAACGGCGGATCCTTACGCATCAGAATCACATCGAGGTCGGCAAGCGCGATATCCTGCTCGCTGCCAAATTCGTACCATTTGTCATAGTTCTGCTCAACGTTCACCAGACGCGTACGCGCGCGGGATTCGCCGTTGGTCAGATAGAGGTCATTCATCTCCATGTAATGGAGTTCATAGCCCCGGCGCTGTGCCTCCAGCAACATCGCGAAGCTGGTGTCTTTTTTGATATTGATGTTTGCGATGGGGTCCATCACGATGCCGAGCTTAATCATTCTAGTTCTCCTGGAAGCCGGTATTAGCCCAGATCGCCAAAGCGCACTTGAAGCGCAGTAATGGCGGTGAGCGCGGTAGTCTCAGTACGCAGAACGCGAGGTCCCAACAGGATATCAGTAAACTGGTAGCGTGCGGTCATGGCAATTTCATCTGCCGAGAGACCGCCTTCCGGGCCAATCAGCAAACGCACGCGCTCCACCGGCAACGGCAGCGTATTGATGCTGGCGCTGGCGCGCGGATGCAGGTTCAGCTTCAGCCCGCTATCTTCTTCGGCACACCACTGTTCCAGATCCATCGCCGGGCGAATTTCCGGAATCGTGTTGCGGCCACACTGTTCACAGGCGGCAATCGCGATTTTTTGCCACTGTTGGATCTTCTTATTCAAACGCTCGGCATCCAGTTTAACGCCACAGCGCTCAGAAAACAGTGGCGTTATGAGGCTTACACCAAGTTCTATTGATTTCTGGATGGTGAATTCCATTTTATCGCCGCGCGACATCACCTGGCCCAGGTGAATGTGAATGGGGGATTCGCGGTTATCAATTTCCCCGCTGACGATATTCACGCGCACGCTTTTTTTGTCGGCGTGGGTAATTTCGGCATCGAAGACCTGGTTACTGCCATCGAAAAGCTGAATCGCCTGGCCCGGCCCCATGCGCAGCACACGGCCAACATGGTTTGCCGCGTCTTCCGACAGGGCGATTTCATGCCCGGCGGTGATGCGTTCAGGGTGATAAATACGGGGGATGCGCATGATATGACGTTCCATGGATTGTGCCGCGTCTTCCCCTCACCCTAACCCTCTCCCCAAAGGGGCGAGGAAACACTCGGTGCAGCGTGAGGGGGAAATGCCTGGCAGAAAATAAAACAATTAGCCGCTAGTGTAGGTTAGCTCTTTTGCGCCTGGCAAGCCTGCAACACGTAAGGGTTATGGTTACCCTGAATTTTGGCGATGCGCCTGTCGCGTTCACACTCCCATTCGCTGACCGGATACAGCTTATTCCACGCGTTGAAAAGCTGCGTCTGCTGGCGGGAAAGATTGATTTGATACGTGTCGCGCATATAGAAGTAGGTGCGGGCAATTGCGCCGCGCGAGCGTGCCGGTGGCTCGGCCATTTTTTCTTTAAAATCGACTTTCATGGCGCACTGACCGTACTGGCCTTCGCCGCCGTTCCACTGGCTATACATAAAGTTACCGCGATCGCCGTTCACTTCTCCGACCGCCGGTTGCAGGTTATGCATATCGCTTTCGATTTTGCGGTACACCGGATCTTTGGCGCAGTTCTTCCGTCCGCCATCCTGCCAGCACTGGCGCTGGTGCCCAAACTGCCAGGCGGGCATTACGTGTTCCCACTCAACACGGCTGGCGCGGTTTTCATTTTTACGCACT
Organism: Pseudocitrobacter corydidari; assembly: GCF_021172065.1. Taxonomy (NCBI): domain Bacteria; kingdom Pseudomonadati; phylum Pseudomonadota; class Gammaproteobacteria; order Enterobacterales; family Enterobacteriaceae; genus Pseudocitrobacter; species Pseudocitrobacter corydidari. The sequence continues at coordinate 4,687,725 of NZ_CP087880.1, forward strand.
TTATAGCCGCAGGACTCAAGGTCAATGACACCTTTCTTGCCCTGCCAGTTAATTTTACAGCCACAGTAGAAATCACCCGGCACATCGCTGTTAACTTTTACACCAGCGGTTTTGGCCTGGGAAAAACTTTTAATACCTTCGGCCAGCGTCTGGCCTGAGAGCGCCGCCGCTAAAAACACGACTGCGAATGCTACTTTACGGGACATCACGAACTCCGTCTCAAAACGAGCCCGCAACGTAGCGAAAGCACCGGTCAGATGCAATCAGTCAGATCAGAAAACTTCCAGAAAATTCCATCAGTTACAATTCTGCAACCAACGGCTCGCCGCAGTGTACGCAACGATAGGTCGCTTCACCGCGCACTACGCGATTATGGCGGCGAATGGTCAATTGATGTAGCTGGCAGCGGCAGCGGTAGGGGAAGGTTTTAGTGCGTATCGAACTCAGTTCAAACTGATGCGTGCGGCGCGCCGGAACGCCGAGTACGGCTTCCATCATCCATTTCCACTCTTTCCCGTGCGGAGGAACGCGGCCAAAGTGCTTCCACACCAGCAGATGCGCCAGTTCATGCGGAACCACTTCATCAATAAACGCCTGCTGGTTTTCCGCCAGCAGCACCGGGTTGAGGCGAATTTCATACTCCTGCAACCACGCGGTGCCCGCCGAGGTGCCGCGCTGTTGATAAACCAGCTTTGGCTCGGGGTAGTTACGCTTGAGCGCCAGATTCGCTTTGGCAAGATTTTCCCGCAGGCAGCGCATGACGCTTTGCTGAAGGGCGATAGGAATTCGAGGGCTTTTCATGGAGCAGAGGATAGTGCGGGTAGTGGGGCTAGCGCAAGAGGAAGGTATGCCCAATGGCGCTTCGCACATCGGGCATACACGATGATAGGTAGGTCGGGTAAGCGCAGTGCCACCCGACACTACGCCAGGATTAGTCGTGCGCGCCGATTTCGCGCAGTTTACGACCTTTCATCAGGTTACGTTCAATATGTTCCAGCGACACATGTTTGGTTTCCGGAACCAGCCAGATAGTCAGGACGATGAAGAACAGGTTCAGACCGGCGTAAACCCAGAAGGTGTTGGCGTTGCCCAGCGAGTTGAGCATGGTCAGGAACGTTGCGCCGACGATCATGTTGGCAATCCAGTTGGTCGCGGTAGAGCAGGTGATACCGAAATCGCGGCCTTTCAGCGGCTGAATTTCAGAACACAGTACCCAAATCAGCGGGCCGGCGCTCATGGCGAAGCCAACGATAAACATCAGCAGCATGGCAATCGCGAAGTACTGCGCAGACGGTGAATGGATACCGACGTGCATCATTGTACCCAGTACGCCCATGCCGACGGCCATCACCAGGAAGCCCAGTGTCAGGGTTGGTTTACGGCCCCAGCGGTCAACCAGCCCGATGGCAATAAAGGTCGCCAGCACGTTGGTCAGGCCGACGATAACCGTCCCCCACATCTGTTCGTGTGTGTTGGTATAACCCGCCAGCTCAAAGATTTTCGGCGCGTAATACATGATGACGTTCATCCCGGTGAACTGCTGCATCACCTGTAACAGCACGCCCAGGAACACCGCGCGGCGGAAGTTGCTGTTCTCTTTAAACAGCGCCCAGCCGCTCTGCTTCACCTGCAAACTTTCGCGGATTTCATCCAACTCGCGTTTGGCTTCTGCGCTGGTATCACGCAGACGAAGCAGTACGCGTTCCGCGTCGTGGAAGCGGCGTTTGGCCGCGAACCAGCGCGGGCTGTCCGGCAGGAAGAATACACCAATCAGCAGCAGGACAGCCGGAATGATGATCACGCCCAGCATCCAGCGCCATGCGCCAGAGTAGCTGAATGCGGTATCCGACAGGTACGCGCCGAGAATACCGATGGTAATCATCAGCTGGTACATCGAAATCATACTGCCGCGAATTTTTTCCGGCGCGATTTCAGAGAGATACAGCGGCGCAGTATAGGACGCGACACCCACGGCCAGGCCCAGCAGCACGCGGGAGATAATCAGCACTTCCGGGTTCGGCGCAGCGGCGGAGAACAGCGAGCCGAGCACGAACAGGATGGCGCCAATCATCAGGCTTTTTTTACGCCCGAGGCGGAAGGAGAGCCAGCCACTGCCGACCGCACCAATCGCGGCACCGAACATCATGGAACTGACCACCCACTCCTGGGTGTGTGGGGAAATCTGAAACTCATCGGTAATAAAGGGTAGGGCACCGGCAATTACGCCGATATCAAGACCGAAAAGGAGTCCGGCCAGGGCTGCCAGAAAACAGACAAAAAAGGTCATTGTCTTGTTAGAACGCCCTTGTTTTTTATTGTCAGGCATTATGCCCTCCAGTTGGATTATCAGCTTTGTCGATGTTAAGGGTAAGTGAGTCCGCCGTAAAAATATGTGATTGTAATCACAGGAGTGTAATCGCTTACACTATCATTCGTGGTAGCTATGCATTAAAAATTATAGTAATCAAATAGTTAATTGTGAAATGTGGCGGGGAAAAATTGTGCTTCAGATTAGCCTGAAAAATAAATGTAACAACAGAGCATTTGCTATGTAACATGCCTGGCTGCGTCAATTTGTCTGATAGGTGGTGTGGTGTAATCGCTTTCATCGCGCGCGCGTGAGAAATAAAAAAAGGCCAGCGCGAGGCTGGCCTTCAGATAAAACGGTGGGGAGATTATTTCAGGCCGGCAGCATCGCGCAGCAGCGCCGCTTTGTCGGTTTTTTCCCACGGGAAATGTTCGCGGCCAAAGTGACCGTATGCTGCGGTCTCTTTGTAGATCGGGTGCAGCAGATCCAGCATCTGAATCAGGCCGTACGGACGCAGGTCGAAGAACTCGCGCACCAGCAGGGTCAGTTGTTCAGAAGGTACTTTCTCGGTACCGAAGGTTTCCACCATGATGGAAGTCGGTTCCGCCACGCCAATTGCGTAGGAGACCTGAATTTCACAACGGTCAGCCAGGCCCGCAGCAACGATGTTTTTCGCGACATAACGTGCCGCGTATGCTGCGGAACGGTCCACTTTTGATGGATCTTTACCAGAGAAAGCACCGCCGCCGTGACGTGCCATGCCGCCGTAGGTATCAACGATGATTTTACGGCCTGTCAGGCCGCAGTCGCCCATCGGGCCGCCGATCACGAAACGACCGGTTGGGTTGATGAAGAATTTGGTGGAGGCATTCAGCCATTCTGTCGGCAGAACTGGCTTGATGATCTCTTCCATCACCGCTTCTTGCAGGGATTTCTGATCGATGCTTTCCGCGTGCTGAGTGGACAGAACGACCGCATCAATACCGACGATTTTACCGTCGTCATACTGGAAGGTGACCTGGCTTTTCGCATCCGGACGCAGCCACGGCAGGGTGCCGTTTTTGCGCACTTCAGCCTGACGCTGCACCAGACGGTGTGCGTAGGTGATTGGCGCTGGCATCAGCACGTCGGTTTCGTTGGTTGCATAACCAAACATCAGGCCCTGGTCGCCCGCGCCTTGTTCCAGCGGGTCAGAACGGTCAACGCCCTGGTTGATGTCCGGAGACTGTTTACCAATTGCGCTCAGAACGGCACAGGAATTGGCGTCAAAGCCCATATCCGAATGCACATAGCCAATTTCGCGAACGGTGTTACGGGTGATCTCTTCGATATCAACCCATGCGCTGGTGGTGATTTCACCGCCAACCAAAACCATGCCTGTTTTCACGTAGGTTTCACAGGCTACGCGCGCTTTCGGATCCTGCTCGAGGATAGCGTCCAGCACAGCGTCGGAGATTTGGTCCGCAATTTTGTCAGGATGCCCTTCGGATACAGACTCGGACGTAAATAGGTGTTTTGCCATAATTTCTTCACCCTGGAATAAATAGAGTTCGATAAGCTTCGTGTGGCGGTGCCCGCGCTGTGCGATGCGCAATAACAGGGCAGCAGGTTGGCACACAGGAAGTCAGTATAGACGGATTAACTTCTGGATGGCTATTCTAGGTTACTTCTTAAGCCGATTTCCAGCGTTTTTTGATTTGGCTCGCATTCTTGCGCAACGCAAGGTGGAAATTTTTCCTGACATTGCTGGCAGAGTCCGTATTTTTATTTTGCTTTTTACCCGTCTTCCCGGTATAAAACGCGGCGCGCGGCTCATACCAAAAAAGTGTACGAATTAAGTTCGTAACGCCACTTCCAGCCGGGCTAAAACATCTGTTTTTTGGCTATAGCAGGTCCTTCGGGGCTGGCGTGGAGGTGATATCAAATAATGAACCGTTGTATTGTGCCAAATCTGTCACACCGTCCTGGTGTGAACCCGACTCCCGTTCTTAGTATCTCTGCTTTGTATACCTGCCGATGTTTTACCCATTTCGGCGCTTCTCAGGACTCCAGGGCCGGTCAGGCTTCCCGGAACTGAACAAGGGCGCTCTTGCTCCAGCAAGAGATTTCTCGTGGTTTCTCCGAACATCGTCATAAGTTCGGTTGCGTGTTTTACAATGATATGAACAAGAAACCGGTCGCACAGCCGACGCACCAGCATAACGCGCTGGGAAATCAGGCTGTATATGGGTTGTTATCGCATCGTTACGCTGCGATAGTAGTTAACTGTTTTACACTAGATACAAATTATTGAGGTTCGCTATGTCTGACGACATGTCTATGGGTTTGCCTTCGTCAGCGGGCGAACAAGGTGTACTACGTTCCATGCAGGAGGTTGCGATGAGCTCCCAGGAAGCAAGCAAGATGCTACGCACATACAACATTGCCTGGTGGGGCAATAACTACTATGACGTCAACGAGTTAGGCCATATCAGCGTATGCCCTGACCCGGACGTTCCGGAAGCCCGCGTTGACCTGGCGCAGCTGGTAAAAGCGCGTGAAGCACAGGGGCAGCGCCTGCCTGCGCTGTTCTGCTTCCCGCAGATCCTCCAGCACCGTTTGCGCTCGATCAACGCCGCGTTCAAGCGTGCGCGCGAGTCTTACGGCTATAACGGCGACTATTTCCTGGTCTACCCGATCAAGGTAAACCAGCATCGCCGCGTCATTGAATCCCTGATCCACTCCGGCGAACCGCTGGGGCTGGAAGCGGGTTCTAAAGCAGAATTGATGGCTGTGCTGGCTCACGCTGGCATGACCCGCAGCGTAATTGTGTGTAACGGCTACAAAGACCGTGAATACATTCGCCTGGCGCTGGTGGGTGAGAAGATGGGCCATAAGGTCTATCTGGTGATTGAGAAAATGTCGGAAATCGCCATCGTACTGGAAGAAGCCGAGCGATTAAACGTCGTGCCGCGCCTTGGCGTGCGTGCGCGTCTGGCGTCGCAGGGTTCCGGTAAATGGCAATCCTCCGGCGGTGAGAAATCCAAATTTGGCCTCGCGGCGACGCAGGTGCTGCAACTGGTGGATATCCTGCGTGAAGCCGGGCATCTCGACAGCCTGCAACTGCTGCACTTCCACCTGGGTTCACAGATGGCCAATATTCGCGACATCGCCACCGGCGTGCGTGAATCGGCGCGTTTCTACGTTGAACTGCACAAACTGGGTGTAAACATTCAGTGCTTCGACGTCGGTGGCGGCCTGGGCGTGGACTACGAAGGAACGCGTTCTCAGTCTGATTGCTCCGTTAACTACGGCCTGAACGAATACGCTAACAACATCATCTGGGCGATTGGCGATGCCTGTGAAGAGAACGGCCTGCCGCACCCGACGGTGATCACCGAATCGGGCCGTGCGGTAACCGCGCATCACACGGTGCTGGTGTCGAACATCATCGGCGTTGAGCGCAACGAATACACCGAGGCGACCCCGCCTGCGGAAGATGCGCCGCGTGCGCTGCAAAGCATGTGGGAAACCTGGCAGGAGATGCATGAACCTGGCACGCGCCGCTCGCTGCGTGAATGGCTGCACGACAGCCAGATGGACCTGCACGACATTCACATCGGATACTCCTCCGGGGCGTTCAACCTGAAAGAGCGCGCATGGGCAGAGCAGCTTTATCTGAACATGTGTCACGAAGTGCAGAAACAGCTCGACCCGAGCAACCGCGCGCATCGCCCGATTATCGATGAACTGCAAGAGCGTATGGCGGATAAAATTTACGTCAACTTCTCTCTGTTCCAGTCGATGCCGGATGCGTGGGGTATCGACCAGCTCTTCCCGGTGATGCCGCTGGAAGGCTTAAACCAGGTACCAGAGCGCCGCGCGGTGCTGCTGGATATCACCTGTGACTCCGATGGCGCTATCGATCATTACGTCGATGGCGACGGGATTGCTACCACCATGCCGATGCCGCAGTATGACGTGGACAACCCGCCGATGCTGGGCTTCTTTATGGTTGGCGCGTATCAGGAGATCCTCGGCAACATGCACAACCTGTTCGGTGATACCGAAGCGGTTGACGTGTTCGTCTTCCCTGACGGCAGCGTGGAAGTTGAGCTGTCTGACGAAGGCGATACGGTGGCGGATATGCTGCAATACGTGCAGCTTGATCCCAACACGTTGCTGACTCAGTTCCGTGATCAGGTGAAAAACACCGGTCTGGACGAGGCGCTGCAACAGCAGTTCCTGGAAGAGTTTGAAGCGGGGCTTTACGGGTATACGTACCTGGAAGACGAGTAAGTTTGCGCGGGCGTTGCCCGGTGGCGCTACGCTTACCGGGCCTACAAGTACTACACTCACTTGAACCCGCGCAAAATAACGGCGATAATTTGCCCCAACAAGCTGTAACTCAAATCAATCCCTTCCTCGTCGGGCCTAACGACGCGGAAGGGATTTTTTTTTACCGACTTTAGATGAGGTCATAGCCATGAGTACCTTAGGAAATCAGTACGATAACTCCCTGGTATCTAACGCATTTGGTTTTTTACGTCTGCCGCTGAACTTCCAACCCTATGACAGCGACGCCGACTGGGTGATCACCGGCGTACCGTTTGATATGGCGACGTCAGGTCGCGCTGGTGGTCGTCATGGCCCGGCGGCGATCCGCCAGGTGTCGACCAACCTCGCCTGGGAGCACAACCGCTTCCCGTGGAACTTCGACATGCGTGAACGCCTGAACGTCGTGGACTGTGGTGACCTGGTGTATGCCTTTGGCGATGCCCGCGAAATGAGCGAAAAATTGCAGGCGCACGCGGAAAAACTGCTGGCTGCGGGTAAACGCATGCTCTCTTTCGGCGGTGACCACTTCGTCACGCTGCCGCTGCTGCGCGCGCACGCCAAACACTTCGGCAAAATGGCGCTGGTGCATTTTGATGCCCACACCGACACCTATGCGAACGGCTGCGAATTCGACCACGGCACCATGTTCTACACCGCGCCGAACGAAGGTTTGATTGACCCGAACCATTCCGTGCAGATTGGTATCCGTACCGAGTTCGATAAAGACAACGGCTTCACCGTGCTGGACGCCTGTCAGGTGAACGATCGCACCGCCGATGACATCATCGCGCAGGTGAAAAAGATTGTCGGTGATATGCCGGTTTATCTGACCTTTGATATCGACTGCCTCGACCCGGCGTTCGCGCCAGGAACCGGTACGCCGGTGATCGGCGGCCTGACCTCTGACCGCGCCATCAAGCTGGTGCGCGGCCTGAAAGATCTCAACATCGTGGGTATGGATGTTGTGGAAGTGGCCCCGGCCTACGATCAGTCTGAAATCACCGCCCTGGCAGCGGCGACCCTCGCACTGGAAATGCTCTACATCCAGGCCGCGAAAAAAGGCGAGTAATCCGTTACGCGCTGACCGCTGCTGCGCGACGCATGCGCAGCAGCAACATTCCCCCTGCCAGCAGCGTCACGATTTGCGACGCCACCAGAACCGAAAACCCTGCGCTCACCGACCCTGCATATTTCATCACCACGCCCATCAGGAGCGGAATAAACGCCGCGCAAATATTGCCAATCCCGTTAATGATCCCATAGGCGCTGCCCACCGCGTCGTGCGCCGCGTGATGCTGCACCACCGCCGGAATGGCTGCCCCCTGTAATCCCCAGAAAATATTCGCTGAGAGTAAAAACAGCCCCAGCATGGCGGGTTGATGGCTGAGCATGAGCGCCAGCACCGAGCAGGCCGTCAGCGCGCCGCCGGTGACGAACAGCAGCGGGGCCTGTTCCGGGCGCAGTTTATCGAGGAGAACGCCGCCTAAAAATTTTGACCCGAGACTCAGCAGAAATGGAATGGCGGCCAGAAAGCCCGTCGCGTGCAGAGAAAAGTGATGCTCATCGCGCAGCCACGCCGGAAGCCACGCACTGCTGCCCCACAGATAGCTCAACGTGGCAATCTCAACCAGCAGGATCCAGCCGAGCAGCGGCGTGCGCCAGGCCAGCATAAAAGTCTCGCTCAACCCCTTTTTAGTGGTGCGATTCGCTTTCTGCGGCGCAGGTAAAAAGCGATAAATTAGCCCGCCGCCAAGCAGCAAATTCAGCGCAGCAAGCGCATAAAATGAGCCCATCCAGCCCAGATGTTGCATCAGAAACGTGACCAGCGGGAAGCCAACGGCCAGCCCGAGCGATACGCCCAGGGCGCTTACGGCATTCGGTTTGCCAATCTCCTGCGCGGCAAAGTGGTCGCTGATGTAGCGCGTCTTCAGTGAAAAGAGCGGCCCTTCAGCAATGCCGAGGATCACGCGCGCGATAAGCATGCCGAACAGCGATCCGAGCAGAGGGGAGATAGCGCAAACCAGCGCCCAAACCGCGATGCTGATCAACAGTCCCTGGCGGTAATTGAGTTTACTTTCCATTACCGGAGTTAATAGAAGTGCCGACAATCCATAACCCAGGAGAAAGAATGTCATTAACATTCCTTGTAACATTCTGTTTTCATTTATATGAAAGTGATTGACGAAATCGGCATTGAGAATCATCACCGAGATATTTACTCTATCGACATAAGAAATCACAATTAGAAACAATAACGCGATGACGCCCTGCCAGCGTGCTGAAATCATCTCATTTCTCCTGCCAGTAATGTTATTTATTATTTTGTATTTATAGTTTCATTGTGAAAATGTATCACCAGTGAAACTCATTGATATTAATGGTTAATTTATTTTCGAGTTTCACCTGTGAAACTGAGTGGTGAAGCCTTGTGCTATTTATTAATAATCCCATAAAGTAAAAGTCAATATCTTTGAAAGTGAAAACCACGCTATTTATAAAACCGATTCTTTCCGCCTTCATAAATCACAATTTCATATCGATGCAGTTTTTCGTGATCGATTACACACTTAGCTAATTAATTGCATAGCACTTAACAAAAACGTCACATTTGCGCTTGACGAAAGATTCACCGCTTTTATATTGAGCGTATTAAATAAGAAACACAGTTTCATATATGAAACAAAAGCCTGGAGGAATGCGATGAGCTGGATAGGCGTATGTGACGCGGAGCAGGTACAGGAAGATTTCCCTTATAGCGGCAAAATTGAAGGTAAAGAGATCGGTATTTATCTGGTCGATGGCGAGTTTTACGCGCTGGAAGACGTTTGTCCTCACGCTTACGCGCTGTTGAGCCAGGGGTTTGTCGAAGACGGCAAAGTGGAATGCCCGCTGCATGAAGCGGTGTTCGACGTTAAAACCGGCCAGTGTCTGCACGGGCCCGGTGGTCGCAACCTGAATCGCTACCCGGTACGGGTATTCGAAAACCAAATTCAGATCACTTTCATTGAGGAGACCGTGGCATGAGCGAAACTCTGGATTTCAACCCGGCGTTGCCGGAAAGCCGCCAGTTTACCCCGCCCGCAGAAGGCGGTAACGGCAACATTCACAAGCCGGGTGATTACCAGAATATCATCTGGCAAACCCGCAGCCGCGTGCCGGAGAACTGGGAGCTGCTGCTGATTACCGCGCTGGAAGAGTTGTTCGAGCAGGGCGTGGAGACGCTGCCGGAACTGGTCAACGGGCTCAACGCGATTCGCATGTACGACCAGCAGGGCGCGCCATGGAGCGATGACAGCTTCCAGGCATTCTTACAGGTTAACGGTTACTGAGGGGGGGGTGATGACAACAACAGTACAGAGCTATCTCGATAAAGGGTTGCGCGGTTTGTGGTATCCGGTGCTGGCGAGCTGGGAAGTGCAGTCCGCGCCGGTCGGGATCACCCGCCTGGGCGAACAAATCGTGGTGTGGCGTAACAAAGATGGTCAGGTACAGGCGCTGGAAGATCGCTGCCCGCACCGTGGCGCGCGTCTGTCGATGGGCTGGAACCTTGGCGACCGTATTGCCTGCTGGTATCACGGTGTGGAAGTGGCGGGCAACGGTGAAGTGAAAGACGTTCCGGCGGTGGATCGCTGCCCGCTGGTGGGCCAGCAGTGCGTGCGCAGCTACAACGTGCAGGAAGCGCACGGCGCGATTTTCCTGTGGTTTGGCGTCACCGCTGACCAACAGCCGGAAGAGCTCACCTTCCCGGAAGAGCTGGCGGACACCGAAAGCTACAGCAACTTCCTCTGTTCTGCCGCGTGGAAATGCAATTACCAGTACGCGCTGGAAAACGTCATGGACCCGATGCACGGCACCTACCTGCACTCGTCTTCGCACTCGATGGCGGAAGGCGATCGCAAAGCCGACATGGTGCTGCAACCGACCCAAACCGGCTTCATCTTCGAGAAAAAAGGGCAGAGCGGTGTCAACTTCGACTGGGTTGAGCTGGGCAACAGCGGCACTTACTGGATGCGCCTCTCGATCCCGTACAAACGTCGTTTTGGGCCGGGCGGTCATTTCTGGATTGTCGGCATGGTGGTGCCGGAAGATAACGACAACTGCCGCGTCTTCTTCTGGCGTATCCGTCGCGTACAGGGCTGGCAGCGCGATCTCTGGCGTTTTATGTACCGCAACCGCCTGGAGAAACTGCACTGGGAAGTGCTGGAACAGGATCGCGTGGTGCTGGAGAGCCTGGCGCCGAACGCCCGCGATCATGAATATCTCTATCAGCACGATGTCGGCCTTTCCCGCCTGCGCCGCATGATGCAGAAAGCAGCAAAAGAACAGCTGGCGACGCGCGACGCGCAGCAGGGAGCGGCCTGATGCACGGCTTACTCGACGGCAAGCGCATCGTGGTGACCGGCGCGGCACGTGGGCTCGGTTTTCACTTTGCCAAATCTTGTGCAGAGCAGGGCGCGATGGTTGTGATGTGCGACATCCTCGCCGGTGAGCTGGCGGAAAGCGCGCACAGCCTGCGTGAGCAGGGCTACCGTATTGAAGATTACGTGATTGATTTAGCCGACAGCGCGTCTATCGACGCTACGTTTGCCGCCATCGCAGAAAGTGGGGCGATTGATGGGCTGGTGAATAACGCGGCGATGGCGACCGGCGTCGGCGGTAAAAATATGATCGACTACGATCCTGATCTCTGGGATCGGGTGATGAACGTCAACGTCAAAGGTACCTGGCTGGTGACACGCGCCGCCGTGCCTCTGCTGCGCGAGGGATCGGGGATCGTTAACGTGGCCTCGGACACCGCGCTGTGGGGCGCGCCGCGCCTGATGGCCTACGTTGCCAGCAAGGGCGCGGTGATTGCCATGACCCGTTCGATGGCCCGTGAACTGGGCGAAAAACGTATCCGTATCAATGCGATTGCGCCGGGGTTGACGCGCGTGGAAGCGACGGAGTACGTGCCTGCTGAGCGTCATCAACTGTATGAAAATGGCCGGGCGCTGGCGGGCGCGCAGCAGCCAGAGGATGTCACCGGTAGCGTGCTGTGGCTGTTGAGCGATCTCTCCGGGTTTGTTACCGGGCAGCTTATTCCGGTCAACGGCGGCTTTATTTTTAACTGAACAGGGCGGAGGCAGTATGGCGAACGAGCACGAAATCAAGTACCTGGTGCCCGGTCTGGAGCGCGGTTTACAGCTGCTGCTGGCCTTTGGTGAACAGCACCGCGACCTGACCTTCGCTGAGCTGCATCGTCTGGTGGATATGCCGAAAGCGACGGCTTACCGCGTCGTTCAGACGCTGGAGTACATGGGGTTTCTGGAGCGCAACCCGCGCACTAACACCTTCTCGCTCGGCATGAACGTGCTGCGTCTTGGCTTTGAATATATCGCCTCGCTGGATGTGGCCCAGGTTGGGCAGCCGGTGATTGAGCAACTGCGCGACAGCAGCCAGTGCAGCAGCCATCTGGCGATCCGCGACGGGCGCGACATTATCTACATCGCTCGCGTCAGCGCCGCCGGCTCGCGTATCAACCATGTCAGTATCGGCACGCGTTTGCCGGTGCACTGCACATCGCTGGGCCGCATGCTACTGACGGATGTCTCGCGCAGCGAGTTTGAACAGATTTTCCCGAACGAACGCTTACCGGGAAATACGCTGGGCCAGCCGCATGACCGGGAAGCGCTGTGGCAAATGGTGCAGCAGGATAAAGCGCGTGGTTATGTCATTGGCGAATCATTCTTCCGCGAAGGGATCTCCTCCATTGTCTATCCGGTTTACGACCGCAGCGGGCGCGTAGCGGCGGTAGTAAGTATTCTGGTGCCCTCGGAACAGGTGCCGCAAACCGATCGCGATCGGTTGCAAAACGACGTTCGCATGGCGGCGGACAAAATCTCTGGCTTTTTAGGGTATCTGTCACAAGCCAGTTAAATCAAACAGTTAGATGCAGGCGCTGAGCGGCGTCGGGCATGCTCTACGCCCAAATCAGGGCATAGCGTGGCAAAGAGGCAACGAACCATGAGTGTAATCGGAATTGAAAAGCTGGAGTTTGGCGTCGATGACGTGGCCCACAGCGCGAAATTTATGGCTGATTTTGGCCTGAAGGGCGATGCCAGCGGGCGTCGTTTCACCACCCTGAGCGGTGCGAGCGTGGAGCTGAATTCGCAGAACGCCCCCGCGTTGCCGGACGCTTTTGAAGCGGGCAACACATTGCGTCGCATGACCTGGGGCGTGGCGAGCCAGGCGGAACTGGATGCGCTGCGCCCGAAGCTTGCCAGCCAGCCGGGTTATCGTGAGGTGGACGGTGCGCTGGAATGCCGTGACCCGAACGGCATGACCCTGCGCGTGCAGGTCAGCCAGCAGCAGCCGGTTGAGCTGAACGTTGAGCCGATTAACCAGTGGGGCGATGCACGCCGTATCGACACACCCAGCCCGGTTTACGATCGTGCGGAGCCGATTAATATCGGCCACGTCGTGTTCTTTGTTGAAGAACTGGCGGCGGTGGAGAAATTCTACCGTGAAGTGCTGGGCTTCCAGGTCTCTGACCGTTACATCAACCGCGCGGTATTCCTGCGTTGCCAGGCGCGCGGCGGCCATCACAATCTTTTTCTGCTGCAATTGCCCAACCGCAAGCGCGGGCTGAATCACGTCGCTTTCACCGTGCGTGACATCCACGAAGTGATCGGCGGCGGCATTGCCATGAACAAACATGACTGGAGCACCTTTATCGGTCCCGGCCGTCACCCGGTCTCTTCTGCCTATTTCTGGTACGTGAACAGCCCAACCGGCGGCGCGTTCGAGTACTACACCAACGACGACTACCTCACAGAGAAGTGGCAGCCGCGCGAGCTGGAGCATTCGCTGGTCTCCTTTACCGAGTGGGCGGTGGAAGGCGGTATCGACCACGACACCCGCCGCCAGCAGAAGAAGCCGGAGGCGGTATGACGGTGCGCATCGTGATTATCGGCGGCGGTCAGGCGGGCGGCTGGGCGGCGAAAACCCTGCGCGATGACGGTTTCGACGGTGAGATTTGCGTAGTGGCACAAGAGGAGTGGGATTTCTACGAACGCCCGCCACTGTCAAAAGCCTCGCTGCTGGAAGCGTCCCCGACGCTACCGCGCCTGTTCAGCGAGGAGGCACAGCAGGCGCTGAACCTGCGCTGGTATCGCCCGCTTCGCGCGCAGAATATTGATCCACAAGCAAAAACCGTTGCGTTGAGTAACGGAGAGTCACTGAGCTACGACCAGCTTTTGATCGCCACCGGAGGCCGGGCGCGCCTGCCGGGAGACGCGTGGGCGACGCATCCGCAGGTGTATACCCTGCGCCACTGGCAGGATGCGCAGCGTCTGAAAAAGCGCCTGGCACAGAGCCAAACGCTGGCGATTATCGGCGGCGGCTGGATTGGCCTGGAGATTGCCGCCTCGGCGCGCAAAAGCGGTATTGCGGTCACTCTGTTTGAACAACAGCCCGCGCTGTGTATGCGCTCAGTCAGCGCGGAAGTTTCCGCTGAACTGCTGGCGCTGCATCAGCAGCAGGGCGTGGATGTGCGCACCGGGTGTGGCGCTATCGAACTGGATGGCGGCGATGAAAACGCGGTGATCCACTGCGACGGCCAGCGTGAGATCTTCGACGCGGTGGTGGTGGGGATCGGCGTCGATCTCAACCTGGAGCTGGCACGCGATGCCGGGCTGAAAACCGATCGCGGTATTGTGGTCGATGCGCAGGGACGCACGTCAGATCCGGCAATCTTCGCCGTGGGCGATGTGGCGCAGCACGCGTGTTACGGTCTGTGCGTGCAGTCATGGGCATTTGCGCAGAATCAGGCGGTGGCGACGGCCAAAGCGATGCTGGATACCAACGCACCCGGTTACGACGACGTGCCGTGGCTGTGGTCGGATCAATACCAGCACAATATTCAGATCCTTGGCATTCCGCAGCCGAACAGCCGGACGGTGGTTCGCCGGGAAGAAAAAGGACCGATTTTCTTCTCGCTCAACGCTGACGGTACGCTGAATCAACTGGTGGCGTTTAACGATCCGCGCACCGTTAAGCTTGCGAAACGCTGGATGGCGAGCGGGCGCGATCTGAACGCCGAGCCATTGGGCGATCCCGCATTTTCACTGATGTCACTACGCTAACCGCGACGTAACCCTCAGGGGGGAACATGAGCACATTAGAGAACAACACCGCGCCCGTTGAGGCGCGCGGTGAGGGCGTCTTCACGCCTGAAACGACCGTTCGCTGGGCTATTCCGCTGTCGCTGCTGGCCTGCGTCCTGTTGGCGTTTTTCGACAAAATCAGCATTGCCGCACTCTTTTCCGACAGCCATTTCCAGCAGGCGATGGGAATCGACTTTGACACCACGCGCCTCGGCATTCTGATGAGCGCGTTCCTGCTGAGCTACGGTTTTTCCTCCGTACTGCTGAGTGGGTTGGGCGACAAAATCGCACCGCTGCGTCTGCTTACCGGGATGATGGTGGTGTGGTGCGTGCTGATGGTGATGATGGGCTTTACCCATAACTATACGCTGATGGTCACGCTGCGCATTCTGCTCGGTGTGGCGGAAGGGCCGCTGTTCCCGCTGGCGTTCGCCATTGTGCGCCACTCCTTCCCGCAGCATTTGCAGGCGCGCGCCACCATGCTTTGGCTGCTCGGCACGCCCGTGGGCGCGGCAATTGGCTTCCCGCTTTCCATCTGGCTGCTCAATACCTTTGGCTGGCAGAGCACCTTCTTCACCATGGCGCTGCTCACCATCCCGGTGTTGATTCTGGTGCGCATTGGCCTGCGTGGCGTGCAGCTGGAGGCGAAACAGGCACCGACGCAACAGTCGCAGCTAACGCGTCGGGCGGCGCGTCAGGAGTTGTTTGTCAGCACTCACTTCTGGATGATTTGCGTCTTTAACATCGCCTTCCTGACCTATCTGTGGGGCATCAACGGCTGGCTGCCTGGCTACCTGATTAAAGGTAAAGGCATTCACCTGGAGCATGCGGGCTGGCTGTCGTCGATGCCGTTCATCGCCATGCTACTGGGCGAGGTGATTGGCGCGTGGCTTTCCGATCGCGTCGATAAACGCGCCGCCGCCTGCTTTATCTCGATGGCGGGGGCGGCCATTGGCCTGACGGCGGTCATGCATCTGGATACGCCGCTGACCATCATCGCCGCCATGAGCTTCAGCACCTTTATGTGGGGCGTGGGCGCGCCGAACATTTTCGCCCTGCTGGCAAAAGCGACCCATCCACGGGTGAGCGCCACGGCGGGCGGTATTTTCAACGGGCTGGGAAACTTTGCCGGGGCGTTGTCGCCGGCGGTGATGGGGGCGCTGATCGCCTTCACTCACAGTATGGATTCCGGGCTGATCTTTCTGGTGGTGATGGCGACCGTAGGGTGCGTCCTGTTACTGCCGCTGCTTAAACGTTACTGAGGAGTGTGTCATGTCTGATTCAACCGTAAGCGCGAAAACCGGCATCAAGCCAGAAAATCTGAGCATGGAAGAGTGGGTGGAGTCGCGTATTGCCCGCTTTGAAGGCCGTAAATATGACTGGAACGCGCTGAAGTTCCAGGCCGATTTTGACCCGAAATATCGCCGTGCGCAGATGCGTTATATCGGTACCGGGGCGACCGGCGTCGCCAGCGATACCAACACCGTTGCGGCGGAACACTTTACTTTCTCCACCATGGTGCTGCCGTCGAAATGCGAAGGCCCGCTGCATCTGCACGATGACGTGGAAGAGGTCTTCTTCATGCTGAAAGGGCAGATCACCCTGATGATTCAGGATGGTGACAACTACACCGAAACGGTGCTGCGCGAGCGCGATCTCATCTCCGTTCCGGCGGGGATCTATCGCGGCCTGTTTAACCACGGCGAAGAAGAAGCGCTGATGTGCGTGATGCTCGGCACCAAAAAGCCCGAAATCCCAACCTATCCGGCAGACCATCCGCTGTCGAAAGTGAAACGTAACTAAGGAATGACGATGACGGGTTTTCGTGAACAGGGCCATGGCGTGCCGGTGATGCTGCTGCATGGCATCAGCTCCGGTGCCGCTTCCTGGCATAAGCAGATGGCGCTGCCGGGCTGCCGCGTGCTGGCCTGGGATATGCCGGGTTATGGCGAAAGCCCGATGCTGGCAACCGAGCGGGCGAATGCGGGCGACTACGCCGATGCGCTTGCGCTGTTGCTTGACCGTGCTGGCGTCTGGCAAACGGTGCTGGTGGGGCATTCGCTGGGCGCGCTGGTCGCCAGCGCGTTTGCTGCGCGTTACCCCGAACGGGTAGTGCATCTGCTGCTGGCTGACCCGGCGCAGGGTTACGGCAACGCGACGGCGGAAAAGCGCGAACAGGTGTGGCGCAGCCGGGAACAGCAAATAGCGATGGGCGGCGAGATCCTCGCGCAAACCCGCGCGGCGGCACTGCTGCAACCGGCGGCATGCCAGGACGATGTGGCGACGGTGGCGGCAGGGATGCGACGTCTGCGCCCGGAAGGGTATCTGGCGGCGGCGTGGATGCTGGCGCACGACGATATTCACCGCTGGCTTGAACAATACGGCGGTGCGTTCAGCGTGTGCTGCGGTGAGCAGGACACCATCACGCCACCGGATGCCGCGCAGGCGCTGGCCGCACGTTACGGCATGCCGTACACCGTCGTTCCTGCGGCCGGGCATGCCAGCTATCTCGATAACGAAACGACATTTAATCAATGGCTTTTGCAGGCAATGGAAGAGGTGCGCGATGAATGCACAAATTGAAGGGCGTGTAGCGGTAGTCACCGGGGGATCGTCGGGGATCGGTTTTGAAACCCTGCGCCTGTTACTGGGTGAAGGCGCAAAAGTGGCGTTTTGTGGCCGCGATGCGGACAGGCTCGCCAGCGCGCACGCCGCGTTGCTCAACGAATTTCCGCAGGGTGAGGTTTTCTCTGCCTGCTGCGATGTACTGAAAGAAGAGGATGTGCAGGCGTTCGCCGCCGCCGTTGAGGCGAATCTGGGCCGCGCCGACATGCTGATCAACAACGCCGGGCAGGGCTTTGTCGCCCATTTTGCCGACACTCCGCGCAGCGCATGGCTGCATGAGGCCGAGCTGAAATTGTTTGGCGTCATCAACCCGGTGCAGGCGTTTTTAAGCCAGCTGGAAGCGTCGGATATCGCGTCGATCACCTGCGTGAACTCGCTGCTGGCGCTACAGCCGGAAGAGCACATGATAGCCACCTCGGCTGCGCGCGCCGCGCTGCTGAACATGACGCTCACCCTGTCGAAAGATCTGATTGAGAAAGGTATCCGCGTAAATTCCATCCTGCTGGGGATGGTGGAATCTGGCCAATGGAAGCGCCGCTATGAGCAGCGCAGTGATAAAAGCCAGAGCTGGCCGGAGTGGACCGGTGATATCGCCCGTAAGCGCGGTATTCCGATGGGCCGTCTGGGCAAACCGCAGGAGCCCGCTCAGGCGCTGTTATTCCTGGCGTCGCCGCTGGCCTCGTTCACCACCGGGGCCGCGCTGGATGTCTCCGGCGGTTTCTGCCGTCACCTTTAAGGAGCAATGATGAAAAAGGTCATGTTAATTGGCTACGGCGCGATGGCGCAGGCGGTGATCGAACGTTTACCTGCCAACGTGGCGATCGGCTGGATCGTGGCGCGGGAATCACATCATCAGGCGATCCTGGCGCGTTTTCACGGCGAGGTTACCCCGCTGGTGGATCCGCTGGCATGCGATGCTACGCCGGATCTGGTGCTGGAGTGCGCCAGCCAGCAGGCGGTGGCGCAGTACGGCGAAGCGGTCCTCAAACGTGGCTGGCACCTGGCGGTTATCTCCACCGGTGCGCTGGCCGATAGCGAACTTGAACAGCGGCTGCTGAATGCGGGGGGGAAATTAACCCTGCTGGCAGGCGCGGTGGCGGGCATCGACGGTTTATCGGCGGCAAAAGAGGGCGGCTTGCAGCGCGTGACCTATCAGTCGCGTAAAAGCCCGGCCAGCTGGCGTGGGAGCTACGCCGAGCAGTTGATTGACCTGGCGACGGTGCAGGAAGCGCAAATCTTTTTCGAAGGCAGTGCGCGGGAAGCCGCACGCCTCTTCCCGGCAAATGCCAACGTGGCGGCAACCGTGGCGCTGGGCGGCGTGGGAATGGACGACACCCGCGTTCAGTTAATGGTTGATCCGGCGACAAAACGTAACACCCATACCCTGCACGTTGAGGGGCTGTTTGGCGAATTCCACCTCGAACTCAGCGGCCTGCCGCTCGCCAGCAACCCGAAAACCTCCACGCTGGCGGCGCTGAGTGCGGTGCGCGCCTGCCGTGAACTGGCTCAGTGCTAAGAGGCTGATATGCAAGAACTCTCTATTTTTGTGGGCGGAGCCTGGCGACGCGGTAACGGTGACGCGATGCAGAGCACCTTCCCGGCGGACGGTTCGCTGAACGCCACCCTCAACGCCGCCAGCATCGACGATCTGAACGACGCGGTGAAAAGCGCCGAGCGCGCCTGGCGTGACCCGGCATGGCGCAATGCGCTGCCGCATCAGCGGGCAAAAGTGCTGCACAAGGTCGCCGATATTATCGAATCGCGCGTAGATGAACTGGCCCTGATGCAAAGCCGCGACAACGGCAAACCGTTGCCGGAAGCGCGTGGCCTGGTGCTGAGCGCGGCGGGAACGGCGCGTTATTTTGCGGCGGCCTGCGAACTGCTGGAAGGCGAGCTGCCGACCCCGCGCATGGCGGAGGTATTAACCCTCAGCCGCTATGAACCGCTGGGCGTGGTGGCGGCCATTACGCCGTGGAACTCGCCGATTGCCAGCGAAATGCAGAAGGTCGCTCCGGCGATTGCGGCGGGCAATGCGGTGATCCTCAAACCGGCGGAGGCCACGCCGCTGATGGCGCTTGAACTGGCACGTATTTTTGAACAGGCAGGGCTGCCTGCCGGGCTGTTGAGCGTGTTGCCGGGGAAAGGCTCGGTGATTGGCGATGCGCTGGCGCGCCATCCCTTGATTCGCAAAATCTCTTTCACCGGCGGCACGACTACCGGGCGGCATCTGGCGCACGTGGCGGCGGAAAAACTGATCCCCGCTTCGCTGGAGCTGGGCGGAAAATCGCCGACTATCGTGCTGGAAGATGCCGATATCGAACAGGCGGCGCGCGGCATTTGCTACGGCATTTTCAGTTCGGCAGGGCAGGCGTGTATCGCCGGTTCGCGTCTGTTTATTCACGAATCCGTTTATCAACCGCTAATGGCGCGGCTGCTGGAATTAACCCGTGGGCTGCGCGTTGGGCACCCTCATCAGGAAGGCACGCACATTGGGCCGCTGATTAACGAAAAGCACCGTAAAAGCGTGATGGATTACGTCGCGCTGGCACAGAAAGAGGGCGGGCGCGTGCTGTGCGGCGGTGAAATTCCCGCAGACCCGGCGCTTGCCAGTGGCAGCTATTTCCAGCCGACGATTATCGACGGCCTGAATTATCAGGCGCGCGTCTGTCAGGAAGAGATCTTCGGCCCGGTGCTGGTGGCCATGCCGTTTGCCGACGAAGAGTCGCTGATTTCTGAGGCAAACGCATCGGTTTACGGGCTGGCGGCGGGTATCTGGACACGCGACACCGGGCGAGCGCTGCGCTTAAGCGAGCGGCTGGAAGCGGGCACGGTGTGGATCAACACCTACAAAGTTTTCGCCATTTCGACCCCGTTTGGGGGCTTTAAAGAGAGCGGTCTGGGCCGCGAAAAGGGTATTCAGGGGCTGAAAGCCTGGATGCAACAAAAGAGCATTTATCTGGCGACGGGCAATAGCGTCAACCGCTGGTGCGACTAAGAATAAGGGTGAGTTATGAGTGAAATGATTACCGTCGGCGAGGCCATTGCCAGAACGCTGGAGCAGTATCAGGTAGACGCTATCTACGGCGTTATCTCTATCCACAACCTGCCGATTGCCGATGCCGTTGGGCAGCGTGGCAATATCCGTTTCGTCCCGGCGCGCGGGGAAGCGGGATCGGTGACGATGGCGGATGCGCACGGGCGTTTTTCCGGGCTTGGCGTGGCGCTGACCAGCACCGGCGCAGGCGCGGGCAATGCCGTTGGCGCACTGGTCGAGGCGATGAACGCCTGCACGCCGCTGCTGCATCTGACCGGCCAGGTAGAAAAAGCCTGGCTCGACGCGGATACCGGGTTTATTCACGAGACGCGCGACCAGCTGACTTTTCTGAAGGCCAGCTCAAAACGCGCCTATCGCATCAGCAATGCCAATCAGGCGATAGCGATTCTGCATAAAGCGATTCAGGACGCGCAGACCCCGCCGTGTGGCCCGGTGTCGGTGGAAATTCCTATTGATATTCAGGGCGCGAAAATTCCCGCTTCGCTGGTGACGGCAGCAGTGCGTCCGGCGACGCCTGCGGCGGTGGATGCCGCAACCGTTGATGCGCTGTGGGCGCAGCTTAAGCAGGCGAAGCAACCGCTGCTGTGGTTGGGCGGTGGGGCGCTTTCGAGCGCGGCGGCAGTTAAGAAGCTGGCGGATGCCGGGATGACGGTCATTTCCAGCACCCATGCTCGCGGTGTGTTGCCGGATAATCACCGCGCCAGCCTGCGCGCGTTCCATAACTCGCCTTCCGTGGAAGCCATTATGGAAAGCTGTGATTTCACGCTGGTGGCGGGCTCGCGCCTGCGCAGTAACGAAACCCGCTCCTGGACGCTGACGCTGCCGGAACCACGCGTGCAGATTGATATCGACCCGGCGGCGGCAAGCCGGAATTACCTGATGGATCAGACGATTATCGCCGACTGCGGCGCATTGCTGACGGCGTTAGCCGCGAAAGCCCAGGGGCGTGAATGGGGCAACAGCGCGTGGGATGAGCAGGTGCAGCAGGCGGTCGTGGCGGCAGAGCAGGGGTTGCGCGAGCAGTGTGGCGCCTATGCTGGCCTGAATGATGCCATTGAACATGCGTTGCCGGACGACGGCATTCTGGTGCGGGATATCACCGTTTCCGGCAGCCTGTGGGGCAGTCGTCTGTTCCGCGCCCATCAGCCGCTGAAAAACATCCACTCCCTCGCCGGGGCGATTGGGATGGGGCTGCCGATGGCGATTGGCACCGCAATTGCGAATCCGCAGCACAAAGTGGTGGGGCTGGTAGGCGATGGTGGCCTGAGCCTGAATCTGGGCGAACTGGCGACGCTGGCGCAGGAAAAAGCCAACGTCACGCTGCTGATTATGAATGACGGCGGCTACGGCGTGATGCGCGGTATTCAGGATAAATACTTCGGTGGTCGCCAGTACTATAACGAACTGCACACGCCGGACTTTACCGCGCTGGCGCAGGCCATTGGCTTACAGGCGTGGACGGTGAACCGTGCGGAAGATTTCCAGGCTGCGATGACCGAAGCGCTGGCGATGCCGGGGCCGTCGGTCGTGGAAGTGCGAATGGGCGAGATTGGCGCGCTGCGTTTTGCCGGGCCGCCGCAGAAGACGTTGTATTAAAAGATAAAAAGCCCGGTGGCGCGAACGCTTACCGGGCCTGGACACTCATCTGTAGGTAGGCCGGATAAGGCGTCAGCCGCCATCCGGCGTTACACACGTCAGAATACGTTGAACGGATACTCAACGTACACGCGAACTTCGTTCCCGCTCACGTTATAGTCGCTGGCGTTGTTAGAGACGCGCAGTACGGAGTAACGGACTTTGAATTTCAGATCCTTCGCCACGCCGTCCTGAACCTGGTATTGCACCTGGTTGAACCACTCGTGTTCTTTACCGTTGCTGGTCTGCGAGGTTTTGATGTTATCGCCGCGCACGTAAGCGGTGGTCCAGCTCAGGCCCGGCAGACCGAGACCCGCGAAGTCCAGGCCGTAAGATGCCTGCCATGAACGTTCGTCTTCACCGTTAAAATCAGACCAGTAGGAGTTCGCCAGCCAGATGGTGTTGCCACCATCACCCACGCCGCCCTGATTACGGTAGCCGCCGTAGTTATAGCCCGTGCTGCCGCTGCTCTGCTGATAAGCGATTTTAAAGGTATGAATATCCCAGATATAGCTGGCTGCCAGGCTCCAGATGCTGTTGCTGCGGCCCGTATCCAGCGATTCAGCATAGCCTGGGGTGAGGCGAGAGTTATAACCGTTGAAATCAAGAACCAGCTGCTGGCCGGTGCTGAACGGTTGTTTGTAGTTCAGGCCCAGGTACTGTTTGTTCATCACATCTTCAATGTGAGAGGCATAGATTGCCCCGCTGAACTGGTCGTTGAACTGATAGCTCGCGCCGCCGAAGGAGATGCTTTCGAGGCCGGAGTTATGGCTATCGTCACTCTTACGCTGTTCGTCGGTGAAGTAACCGGCGTTCACTTCCAGGCCGTCGATCTCTTTAGAAGTCAACAGGGTACCGGTGTAGGTTTCGTATAACAGACGAGAATCATCCGCCGTCAGAATCGGCAGCGCCGGGCGCTGGGTACCGTAGCTCAGCACGGTATTCGAGAAACGCGCTTTGACCGTCGCGCCAAATTTCGCGAGGTCTGATTTCGCGCGGCCATCGTTATCCTGAGCGAAGAAGTCGATCCCGCCCGCGCCGCTGCGGCCACGGCCACCGTCCAGACGCACGCCATACTGCGCAATACCGTCAACGCCAAAACCTACCACACCCTGGGTGAAGCCAGATTCAAAGGTCGCGACAATGCCCTGACCCCATTCGGCTTTATCTTTCAGCCCATCCTGGTAATCACGGTTGATATACGCATTGCGCAAAAATACATCTAAATGGCTGTCATCGACAAAGCCCTGGCTTTCAGATTGCTGGCTGGCAAATGCAGGTGTAGCGGCGATCAGGCCTAATGCAATTAACGATAATTTATTTTTCACGGCGGGAACGTCTCTGTCTGTCTATATTAAAAGTTGTGAGTTCTTCGCGATATTCTCCTGAATGAATAACGATTGCAATCATTATGTGTGTAAATGTTTCTTCACTATTGCCGGGTATGTCAGGCCACGACTGGCAAGGCTTACAGGGGATGGACTATGGATTATATGGCATTGGTTTATTCTCAAGGAGAGAATGAACAGGAAGTTTGTAAATGACAAAATAAATATCTTTTGAAACGCGATCTTTTGAAATTATTTATTTGGCGATTTTCAGTTATCGTTAGCAAATCGTGCTGTTTAATTAGCGATTGATGCGATTTAATGATGAATAAAATAATCGCATTAGCTTTGCACAATGATGAATAAGCCTCTCTTCCAAAGAAGAGAGGCAGTACACTTATTTAATCCCATCCGCCGCCAGACGCTGACGAATGTGCGCCGCACGTTCCTGTGATGCCGGGTGATCGTCAAACATGGAACTCTGGCGACCGTCTTCCAGCTTCGCCAGTTTTTCAAAGCTGGTGGCGAGGCCGGTTGGGTTAATGCCACGCTTACGCAGCAGATCGTAAGAGTAGTCATCCGCTTCCGATTCCTGACGCTGGGAGAACTGGGAGTTCACCAGTTTTTCACCCAAATCGCCAAGCTGCGATTGCGACAGGCTGCCCACGATGCCACCCGCCGATGCGGCGGCGGCGCGCAGTGCGTTGGTACCAATCGCCACCTGCATGCCTTTTTTCACGTGGCCCAGCGCAACGTGACCCATTTCATGACCAATCACCGCTTCGACTTCGTTATCGGTCATGATGTCCATCAGGCCGCTGTATACACGAATACAGCCGTTAGCCATCGCAAAGGCGTTAACGTCTTTCGCCACGTAAACCTTATAGTTCACCGGCTGACCGTTGATGTTATCCCCCAGCGCGGCGGCAATTTTACTCAGACGCTTGCTGTAGTCGCTGGTCGACGGAGCAATGGTTGCTTTTGCGTCCATATCCTTACAGGCCTGGTCGCTTAGCGCCTGCACCTGTTCATCACTCAGCGAGAAGGCCTGAAAGGCGCCCGCGCCGGAGTTTAACATGCCGTTTGAATCCATATTCTGACAGCCGCTCAGCAGCAGTGACGTACCCAGAGCCAGCACGATCGCACGTGTTTTCATGATGTTATTCCGAACTCATTCATCTATATAAAATCTGAAAGTTGCTCCAGAGAAACGGAGCGAAAGATGCCTTAAGTATAAAGAAAATCCTTAAAGATGAGCGAGTGGTTTGCGCAGAGTGTGCCCTGTTCCGGAGATTTCTGAAGCGGCAAAAGGATGGTCCATGTACATGACTTGTCGCTTGGGTTACATTGTTGGCACTTTTTTCTGGCGTAGCCCATAACGCGCGGTCGTCAAGTCGTTAAGGGGCATAGCCTTCAACAGTCCGAACTGGAGTCAAAATGTCCTCACGTAAAGAGCTTGCTAATGCTATTCGTGCGCTGAGCATGGACGCAGTACAGAAAGCCAAATCCGGTCACCCGGGTGCCCCGATGGGTATGGCTGACATTGCCGAAGTCCTGTGGCGTGATTTCATGAACCACAACCCGCAGAACCCTTCCTGGGCTGACCGTGACCGCTTCGTGCTGTCTAACGGCCACGGCTCCATGCTGATTTATAGCCTGTTGCACCTCACCGGTTATGATCTGCCGATGTCTGAACTGCAAAACTTCCGCCAGCTGCACTCCAAAACTCCGGGTCACCCGGAAGTGGGCTACACCGCAGGTGTGGAAACCACTACTGGCCCGCTGGGTCAGGGTATTGCTAACGCAGTCGGTATGGCTATTGCAGAAAAAACGCTGGCGGCGCAGTTCAACCGTCCGGGCCACGACATCGTTGACCACTTCACCTACGCGTTCATGGGCGACGGCTGCATGATGGAAGGTATCTCTCACGAGGTATGTTCTCTGGCCGGTACCCTGAAACTGGGCAAACTGGTTGCGTTCTACGATGACAACGGTATCTCTATCGATGGTCACGTTGAAGGCTGGTTCACCGACGATACCGCTAAACGTTTCGAAGCCTACGGCTGGCACGTGGTTCGCGGTGTTGATGGTCACGATGCAGACTCCATCAAACGCGCCGTAGAAGAAGCGCGCGCAGTGACTGACAAACCGTCCCTGCTGATGTGCAAAACTATCATCGGTTTCGGTTCGCCGAACAAAGCCGGCACCCACGACTCCCACGGTGCGCCGCTGGGTGACGCTGAAATCGCGCTGACCCGCGAAAAACTGGGCTGGAAATACGCGCCGTTCGAAATCCCGTCTGAAATCTATGCGCAGTGGGATGCGAAAGAAGCAGGTCAGGCGAAAGAATCTGCCTGGAATGAGAAGTTCGCTGCTTATGCGAAAGCCTTCCCACAGGAAGCTGCTGAATTCACTCGTCGTATGAAAGGCGAAATGCCGTCTGACTTCGACGCGAAAGCCAACGAATTCATCGCCAAACTGCAGGCTAACCCGGCGAAAATCGCCAGCCGTAAAGCCTCTCAGAATGCGATTGAAGCATTTGGCCCGCTGCTGCCAGAATTCCTCGGCGGCTCCGCTGACCTGGCACCGTCTAACCTGACCCTGTGGTCTGGTTCTAAGGCTATCAACGAAGATACAGCCGGTAACTACATCCATTACGGTGTACGTGAATTCGGTATGACCGCGATCGCGAACGGTATCTCCCTGCACGGTGGTTTCCTGCCGTACACCTCCACCTTCCTGATGTTCGTGGAATACGCGCGTAATGCCGTACGTATGGCCGCGCTGATGAAACAGCGTCAGGTGATGGTCTACACCCACGACTCCATCGGTCTGGGCGAAGATGGCCCGACTCACCAGCCGGTAGAGCAAGTGGCTTCTCTGCGCGTGACCCCGAACATGTCCACGTGGCGTCCTTGTGACCAGGTTGAATCCGCGGTTGCGTGGAAATACGGTGTAGAACGTCAGGACGGCCCGACTGCGCTTATCCTCTCCCGTCAGAACCTGGCGCAGCAGGAACGTACTCCAGAACAGCTGGCAAACATCGCTCGCGGTGGTTATGTGCTGAAAGACTGTGCCGGCCAGCCGGAACTGATCTTCATCGCGACCGGTTCTGAAGTTGAACTGGCTGTAGCGGCATACGAAAAACTGACTGCTGAAGGCGTGAAAGCGCGCGTGGTTTCCATGCCGTCTACCGACGCATTCGACAAACAGGATGCGGCTTACCGCGAATCCGTCCTGCCGAAAGCGGTTTCCGCACGTGTTGCTGTGGAAGCGGGTATCGCTGACTACTGGTTCAAATACGTTGGCCTGAACGGCGCTATCATCGGTATGACTACCTTCGGTGAGTCTGCTCCGGCTGAGCTGCTGTTTGAAGAGTTCGGCTTCACCGTTGACAACGTTGTTGCGAAAGCAAAAGCGCTGCTGTAATTGGTAAGACGTTTTGTGAGAAGGGCCGCGAAAGCGGCCCTTTTTTCATTTCGTCGAAATAAACGGCACCGTTCCACCGGGGATCATGGTATCCGGCAGTTTACCGTTCCAGCGTTCAGCGGTGGTCAGCGCGATGAGATTCGGATTATCGCGCAGCGCTTCGCCGCGCAGGCGAATGGCTTCTGCTTCTGCCGCACCTTTTAAACGAATGGTCTCCGCTTCGGCTTTGGCTGCGGCCAGCTTACTCTCGGCTTCGGCCTGCGCCTGGGTGATGGCAATCTGCGCCTGGATTTTTTCGGTCTCCAGATTTTGCTTACGGGTGGCAATGGCGACTTCCGCCTTCATTCTGTCTTCAATCGATTTTTCATAAGCGTCGGAAAAGTCGATATTTTCAATCTGTACCCCGTCGATAACCACCGGGCCAACAATAGCTTTGCGCATCGCGTTTTGCAGGTCCTGAACCAGCCTGGTACGATCCTGTACCGCGCTGATGGCAGTGTACTGACCAAATACGTTTTCCAGCTGTGTAGGAAGCTGGCGGACAATCAGCCTGTCTTTGAGCGCGTCAATGGTGTTGTAGGTGGTATAGACCGCGCCGGCTTCTGAAGGCGGAATATGGAAGCTGACGGATACGGTCATTTGCGCGGGCTGTTGATCGCGACTATAAGCCTGAAGCCCCTGATAAACTACCGCCTGATTGCGAATTGAAATCTTTTCCACACCTTCAATGAACGGGATTTTAAACCCGAGACCCGGCTCGGCAACCTTCACAATTTTTCCATAACGCAAGAGAATACCGCGTTCGCCTTCGTTGACGGTGTACCAGGAGAGGAGCAGCAGAAACAGAATAATGAGCCCCGAAAAGGTGATGAATATAATTTTTCGAGGCTGAAAAGGTATTTTTAGCGCAGACGCTTCCATGACTTTCATCCGTGAGTAAAAAACCGGAAGATGGCACAAGAAGCCTGGGGATTAAAGCTCGCCAGAGCACTTTCAGAATTCATAAAGGGAAGCCCGGTCTGCGGTAAAACGACCGGGCAATCCCTTTTTACTGCACTTTAAGTGTTAAGTGATCGTAAGCCCGTAACCGGGTTTTCTCCTCCGGCTCGCCCATGGCGTTACACAGGTACGGTCGCCACGGCGCGGGAATCGGTAATTCCTCGGCGGAAGGGTTGTAAAGTCGCACCAGCGTTTGCCCGTACAACACATCGACGCCACTGACGATGAATCCTTCTGGTAGCGCGTCCAGAATTTTTAACCGCGCCATTTCCTGCTGCGGAATATGCAAATCAAAGTTATCCAGCCGATGCAGACAGCGGCGATCCTGCTGCCATTGCCAGAGTACAGGCGAGAAGCTGTAGTGTTGCTGATGAATGGCGAGCTGGGCTGGCGTTAGCGGTGCCAGGCAGAGTGCAAATTCAAAATACAGTTTGCCAATGAGGTTGCCTTCTGGCGTTGCCATACGCTGCCCGGAAGCGCGCCCCGGACGATAGAGCAGATCATCTTTGCCAAGATTACCGGTGCCGCGAAACAGCGTCACCCGCAATTCCTGCCCGTGGTATTCATACTCTTTCAGGCCACGAGCAAAGAAGTGGAAGTCCGGATGTGCGCTCAGTTGGTGCATAAACGGTTCGGTGTCGACAGGCATTTCGGCGAAACCCGCTGCGCTGCTAATGGACTGGTTTTCGCGCGCGATTGAGCCGAATGGCACGTCGGCGTTTACGGCGGTGATGACGTTTCCACTGTTAAAACGTAGCTGCAGGCGATGCTCGCGCACCTGGTTATCAACGCTCATGGCAAAACGGATGACGTCATCTTCGAGCGTAACGATCAGTTCTACGGCGACAGATCGTGTGTTTTCACTACGCGTGCGGCGATCGTCGTTCAGACCTTCTGGCAAGTTGAGCGTAGCCCGCAGGTGCATCTCCTGATGCGCCGGGTGACTGAGTATTGCAACGCGCTGAAACGCCGAAAAGATCAGGCCTTCGTCGCCGGGAAGAGGTGAAAAGTCATAAAGATCGCCGTCTTCGCTAACGTCGTGAAGATGAAGCAGCGGTTCCAGTACGCGGCCCTGAATTTTGTCCTCCAGGCGCAGCGTGTTGCGGTGCAGGCTCAGACGATAGTTCGCATTTTCAATCGCCGTCGCTTCCGGCGCGTTGGCGAGCAAAGGCTGTGGTGCAGGGGCTGGAGCAACAAAGAATAGCGCCAGACCTAGCGGCGGAACTGGCGCATTAAGGATGTCCACCACATTTTCGTAGTACCACGCCTGCTGTTCGGTTTCGACTTCGCCATCCGGGGTGAGTAACACATGGCGCGGGTGCTGGATTTTTCGCTGTTGACGTAACACAACCTGCAGCGGTTTGCCCGTTTCATCAAGCACGCTGAAGCTGGCTTCCGGCGTAATCAGCGTTTGCTGGCGTGCCGTGACGGTTGGGCTGCTGGTTCCATTGCTGAGCAGGAAGCGGTAGTTTTGCTCTGGCGCGAGGTTCGCCAGAATCTGCCGCGCGTGGAGGCTGTAAATCGCCTCGCCGATCTGTTGCGCCTGGCGGCAGCGGTGAAGGATATCGCGGTTGGTTTCATCGCTATTGCAGCCGCCCATGCTGTCGTGAGCGTGGCTTTCCAGCAGCCAGCGCCACGCCTGTTCGAGCAGCGCGTCACCGTGGGCGATGCCGTTCAAACGGGCTATTGCCAGCATCGGTTCTGCCAGATGGGTCAGGATCTCTTCGGTATCGAAGTTGGCTTTTTTAATGTCGTAGCGTGATGAGCCAATGCTTTTGTGCACGCGTGCAAGGCGCGGGATGCGAAACTCCCCACGCCAGTGCGGCAAGGTTTTGCCGTCTAAGGTGGCAAAGAAGCGTTCGTAGCTGCTCACTTCCCAGCGATCGTCACTGTGATGGTTGATCTCTTCGATAAGCCGATCAAAATCTGCGTCACAGCTGACCTGATCGCCGCCGATCGGGCAGAGAAGATCTTCCGATGCTGTTAAGGTTTTCATTCGCGCGATCAGCGGGAACGTCTCTTCATCCAGATGATGGCGAGAGAAATTTCGCCAGCGTCCGCCGCGTTCCGGGTGCGCCAGTGAATAGCCAAACGGCGTGATGACGGTGGTCACGCAATCGCCGTTCAGCGCTTCCCAGTTGAGCTCTGTCGGGCCCATCACGTTAGGATCATAACCACGACGCAGCAAAATAGCGGGTAGGCCAAACGCGCGGGCGATTTGCGGGAGCTGCGCGTGGCTGCCGAAGGTATCGGGCAGATAGAGCACCTGCATGCAATAGCCCGCCTGTCTGGCGTGATGAATACCGATGCGCAGATTGCGGAACAGTGATTCGGTGCTGATGTTGAAGAGATCCGGCTGGGTGTACCACGGGCCAATCAGCAACCTTTTCTGCGCGACCAGTACCCTGGCGCGGTCGGCCATTTCTGGCCTGAGGCGGATGAAATCATCGAAAATTGAGCTTTGCCCATCAAGATGAAAAACGAAACGTGGGTTGTTCTCCAGCGCTTCGATGAGTTCGCTGAATGCCTTAAGGGCAAAGAGCTGGGTATCAAGCGTCGAGAAATACCATTCGCGGTCCCAGTGGGTATGCGAGACCGCGTGGATGGTGCGGGCGTCGCTCATGCGGTTTCTCCCATGTGGAAATGCAATTGATATTCAATGTGAATATCTTCCTCATACCACATCGGAAAATTGGTGCCCCAGATGTTGTTGTAAAGCTGACCGTAAAGGCTGGTGCTGGTGTGCGGGTGATCGTTAAAACAGAGTACGCGCGGTTCGAACAATGCCAGCAGCGGGGCATCGATTGGACTAAGCGTCCAGTTCGCGGTGCTGGCCGACTCGACGGCGTGCAGGTTGCGGTTGCCGTTTTTAATGACGTTATGCCAGTTCAGCGGATAGCCCAGCTTGTGACACTGGCTGTGCTGTGTGTCGGCGAGGCCCAGTTGCAGCCAGACTTCTTCCGGCAGGCGATTAGCCTGTTTGCCAATGATACTGACGCGCAGGGTGACATCGTGGCGGATTTTACTAAAACGGTATTCGGTGCGGATTTCCTCCGGCAGACGGATGATCATTGCGGCGTTGTCCGGCGTCGGGCGCGTTATCGCCTGTAAATACCAGGCATCATCGTCTTCACGCCAGCGTGCCTGATGTAGCGCAAATTCCGCCCGTTGTGTAGTGATCGGGCGAGAAGAAAGCTCCATGCCGGGCTTGGTGAAATCCGAGAGCGACCAGACGGAGGTCACCTCCATGTTTTGCATATAGCGCTCGCGGAACTGGTCATACTCCTGATAACCCACCTGACGGTAAATCAGCCGTCCAAAGGGAGCCTGAAGCTGTTCAGTTTCACCTATCTGCAACGACGCCAGGCTGCCATCCTGCGCCAGCGAAAGGGTGTAATCACCAAAGCGGAACGCGCGAGAAGCGGTAACGTCACCTTCCACTTCAACGGGCGCGGGCTGGCTTGCCAGCACCAGCGCGTCGGGAAGATGGGTAAACGCGCTTTCCAGATAGTTTCGCTGCTCCTGCCACGAACGGGCAAAATGGCGGTAACCTTTAATTTTGCGGTGCGGGAGTTTATCGACAAACTGCTGAATAAATGTGTATTTCTCTGGCATCGGATCGGTAACGTTGTCGGCTTTACGTGCGCAATCGAACTCTTCTGGCAGATAGTGGCTGTAATCACCAAGATGCAGTTTGAGATCCATGCCCCAGGTGTGTTCCGGGATCATCAGCAGCGCATCCAGCGCCTGCGGATTGGGCTGCGGCATCTGTGCAAGCAGGTTTGTTACCCGGCGGTAGCGGCTGACCTTCGCCGGGTCGGTGCCGATACCGTGGTTCCAGGTGTCACCCATTTCAGCTTCAATCACCGGCAGCGTATGGCGCACGGTTTCCAGCCGCGCGGCGAAATTATCGAGCGTGGATGCGCTGACTTCCGCCTCCGGATAGCGCTCCCGGTAGCGGTCGATAAGCTGCAACACATCACTTGCCGAGGGCGGCGAGCAGTTGTCTTCCGCATGGCAGAAGACCAGCAGCTCATCCAGCGCTTCGCACCAGGTTTCATTACCGTAGCCGCCGAAGGAGTAGTTAACGATAAGGCTCCGATCGCCATATTTCCACAGGAACAGCGGCGGCACATCGGGCGGGCAGGATGCCGGGTTAACGCCAAGATGCAGGTAACGAACGCCTGCATCAGCAAGCCACGGAATCAACGTTTGCGGATGGCCTGGAACGTCCGTCATTTTCGCGGCGATGGTGTGACGCCCGAAACGTGCATCCAGCGCCTGGCTGTATGAAAGGCCATGCTGTAACAATTGTGGCGTCAGCAATTCGCTGTGCGTGGTGAACGGTAACGCATGCCAGACGATATCACCCTGGTTAATTGCCTCAGCAAGGCGCACCTGAGAAGGGCGATCCGCTTTCTGGAAATAGCGCTGAATCAGCCAGGAGCCGCAGCTCCAGATAAAGTTTTTTTGCCCGTCGCGGTTCACCTGCTGGGCAAGATTGATAACTGACGGAATAAACTCATTCAGATATTTATCTTCAATCACCTGGGCAAAATCGGTGAAGCCGATATCCAGATGCGTTTTATAGATAATGTGTACGCGTTTCATTTTTCACTCCCTGAAAATGGGGTTGGTAATCAACTGAGCCGTCTGTTCGCGGTTGACCCGCAGAAAAGCAAACGCGCTGTCGCTGCAATCCACTTCCTGATTGATATGGCCGTTACGGTTGTTGAGCAGATAGATTTTCTTCTGCGTATAAAGCAGCACCTGATTGTCGGGGCGGGTATCGAGATTGACCTGAAGCAGGGCGCTGTCAGCGGTGTCGCCGATACCTGCAGTGCCCATGACAAAACGGTTTAGCCGGGTTTCACTGTCGCTTTGCAGGTAACTTTGCCCACGTTCAAGGCCACGCAAGATATCCTCGCGCTCGGCGCTTTGCGCCCGTACGCTGATGCGCGGCAGGATCTGACCTTTCTCTTTATGGAAATCGCTGCCTGCGGTGACCGGCATCCTGATGCCGTCGTACAGCAGCTGTAACCAGTACTGGAAGGTCATCTCATTGCCCGTGGCATCCCACGGGCCATTCCACAGTTCCAGCCAATCGTGGCCGCGAAACGGCAGCATCCAGGGGCAGTAGTGGCAGAAAGGGTGATTGATGCCAATACGTGCGCCGTTGCGGCGAGCCTCATCCATTTTGGCCGTAATATCCTGTTCGCTAAAATGCGGAAGGAAGCGTTCAACGGGCTGCGTCAGACCAAGAAAATTCACGTGCCCGCGATCGGTGGTTAGTTCCATACCGGGAATCAGCGTCAGCGGCGCGTTCATCCCGGCAATCACCCGGTTCTGCGTGGTGGTGTTGTGATCGGTCAGGCACAGGAAATCGAAGTTCAGCCCCATTGCGCGCTCAATTAGCGCCTCTACGGAAAGCTTGCCATCGCTGTGTTCCGAGTGAATATGCGTATCGCCCGTCAGCCAGCGGGGCGTTTTGCGCTGGAAGGTAATGTCGATATCGATGCGGCATTCGCCACGAATTTTGTACAGACCGAGCAGAACTGACCAGGTTCCCGTAGTGATGGGCGTGTGGAGATAGCCCGGCGTGGCGAAAGATTCGCTGATAATCAGCTCTTTTCGTGCGCCGCCGCTCCAGCCAATGATCTCCTCGCCGCGCGCGAGGCCCAAATCCACCACATTACCTTCGCTAAAACGGTAGCTGATAATCAGCCGCTCAACCTCGTCGTTCACTTCAAAGGTGACGGGCCTGAGCTGTTTCTCGTCATAGGGATGAACCACAACGGATTGGTGCAGGGTAGTGGATTCCATTACGCTTCCCCCAGCAGTTCTTTGCAGTCGCCCGCGATCATGACCACTTCCGCGCCATAAATGACTTGCAGGCCTTTCTCACTGACGTGGACGACGCCTTTCGCGCGCAGGCTTTTTTTCCAGACGTCATCGCTGGCGACGCGAGCCGGGTCAATGACCTCGACGCGTAGTCGGGAAATACAGTTATCGAACTGCGAAATATTTTGTGGGCCACCCAGGGCATCAATAATCTGCTGGGCAAAAAGGCTGCTTTGCGCCGTGCTGGCGTTTGTTTTGTCTTTAAAATCTTGCTTACTGAACAGCCTGACGTCTTCGTCTGCGGCGGAGCCCTCTTCGCGGCCTGGGGTCATCACGTTGAAGCGCGTAATCAGATAGCGGAATAAAAAATAATAAACGGCGAAGAAGAGCGGGGTCAGCCACAGGTAGCCCCACATATCGAGTTTATCCGGCTGGAGCAGAACGGGAAGAATGTCCTTCAGGCAACCGCCATACACGGAAATGTTCGCCATTTCTGACAAAACAAAAATCAGGCCGGTCAGCGGTACGTGCACAAAGTAGAACAGCCACGGCGCGACGAACAAAAAGGTGTATTCAATGGGCTCGGTGATGCCAAACAGCATC
This sequence comes from Pseudocitrobacter corydidari, assembly GCF_021172065.1. Taxonomy (NCBI): domain Bacteria; kingdom Pseudomonadati; phylum Pseudomonadota; class Gammaproteobacteria; order Enterobacterales; family Enterobacteriaceae; genus Pseudocitrobacter; species Pseudocitrobacter corydidari. Next base: position 4,722,009 of record NZ_CP087880.1, read on the forward strand.
ATGGTTGCGACGACGGGGAGCAGTAAGCCGGCGACCACTTTTTTATGACTTGAGCGTGAACAGTGGTACATCGCCAGTGCGGCACCCGGCAACGCACCGAAGTGAATCACCACGCGGCCAGACTGGAAACCGCGTACCAGTAGCTCGTGCGAGGACTCACATCCCAGCTGCGCCATATAAATATTGGTGGTGCCACTGACCAGGTTGCCGCAAATCTCCATCGTCCCGCCGAGTTCGGTCAGGCGGATAGGCGTGGTGATGAGGTGGTGCAGCCCGACGGGCAGAAGCGATTTATCGGCAATGGCCCAGATAAAGGTGCCGAACAGACCGGAATCGCCGATCATTTTACTGAACTGTGCCAGCATCCAGCCGATGGGCGGCCAGATAAAATAGAGCGCCACGCCCATCAACGCTCCAACAACCAGCGTAACGATGGGTACCGTTCGCGTACCGGCAAAGAATGAAAGCACCAGCGGAAGCTTCACGTTGTATAAACGATTATGCAGCCAGGCGGTGGTCAGGCCAACCGCCATCCCACCGAAAACGCTCATGCGATAGGTGAACATACCCAGTTCGGTGGTATAGATAGAGGCCTTCTGCACGGCGGAGACGGGGTCCATGTGCTGCTGAGTGATAAACCAGTCTGCGGTGGTGGTTTGCGCGCTGATGCCCTGGGAATCCAGCAGCGTGTTGAGGATGTAATGCATCGCCATAAAGCATACCGCGCCGGAAAACGCGGCCCAGGCTTTCTCTTTCTTTGCCAACCCGAAAGCGACGCCGATGGAGAAGAAGAGCGGAAGATTGCGAAAGACCACATCGCCGGTGGCTTTCATGACGCTAAAGGCGATGTATCCAGGCGAACCTTTGCTGATAAGCGAGGAGAGATGCAACGCTGCAAGGGTTTCTGTATTCGTGAAGGCACTCCCAAAGCCCATAAACATGGAGCCGATGGTGATAATTGATATGGGGACCAGCATGGCCTGGCCAATCATTTGCATCTGCTGCTTCATAAATTATCCTTGTGAATAGTTCGTCCGACGATAACTCGGATGAATTCCTCTATTTTTATTCACGGCCTTCAGAGGTTTTATATTTATTTTATAAATGTAATTAGCGTGGTTTTTATTGATGTCGCTAATAATTATTAGTTATCATGCGGGCCGCATGGCTGCTGTGTTTATTTAAAACCGAATGAGGAGTTTATCATCGTAAAAACGGGATTGTGTGACAGACACGACGATAAATAAATATTGAAGGTATCTATGAATAGTGCGAATTTATTTCTTTCAAAGAAAAGCCCCGCCGAAGCGGGGCTAGTCAGGTACAACGTTAGCCAGTTTCAAATTAAGAGTAACGGTACGGAACCCCTCCATCGCTTAGCGTATAAATAACGCGATGAATCGGCGAGGGGTGTAAATCATCATGTATCATTGACGATACTGTTATATGAATTACAACCATCAGTACGGCGAATTTCAGAATATCCATACCGCAAATCCTGCTTGAAGCGGCAAGCGTCAGCGGCTATCCTAGAACTGTTTGGAGTCATGGATCACCCCCGTAGTTTGCCTGTTTTTATACCGCAACGACGGGGGTTTTCTTTTTTCAGTGCAAGGAGCCGCACGGAAAAAGTTCCCCCGCGCCGTTGCACCTGTCGATGAACATTCACCAACACACAAATTTTACTCGCGTTGGTTATTTGTCGCTTTTATTTAGAATGTCTGAATTCGGATATTATTAGAAATAAGAGATATTTTAGAAAAGCCCCGCTGGAGCGGGGCTAATCAAGGGGCAACGTTAGCCAGTTTCAAATTACGAACAGCGGTGTGGCATTCCTCCTTCGCTCTGCGTATACATAACGCGATTAACCAAAGAGGGTTGTAAATCGTGATGTATCATTGACGATACAATTAAATGAAGTACAACCATCAGTACGGCGAATTTCAATATATCCATACCGCACATCCTGCTTGAAGCGGCAAGCGTCAGCGGCTATCCTAGACCTGTTGAGAGTCATGGATCACCCCCGTAGTTTGCCTGTTTTTATACCGCAACGACGGGGGTTTTCTTTTTCCAGTGCAAGGAGCCGCACGGAAAAAGTCCCCGCGCCGTTGCACCTGCCGATGACTTACGCATCGACGAGCAAATTTTACCCTTCATTTCGCCTAATCACTCATTCAGAGATAGTCTGATTCCGTACTCGGTCTTTATTCCATCGCCCGACTCCTTCTGGCATAACGCTGCAAATTATTCCTGTAGAAATGTGATGTATGTCAGATTCCTGGTGCGTTTGTCTGGACAATCATTCCTTTTATTCCGGCTTTCGCTTATTCTGGCTGAAGCGTTTCAGTTGATGAAGTGTTCGACATTTGACCAATCAGTCACTGTTTGTGGCAGGTAAGGTTTCCCGGAATGAATTGCTGCATTACTCTGTCAGCCACATTGCTTTGGGATGACCTTGCAGGAGACCTATGACCGTACGCGTAGCGATTAATGGCTTCGGTCGCATTGGGCGTAACGTGGTTCGTGCTTTGTATGAATCCGGACGCCGTGCGGAAATCACCGTGGTGGCAATCAATGAACTGGCGGATGCTGCGGGCATCGCACACTTATTGAAATATGACACCAGCCATGGCCGTTTTGCCTGGGACGTTCGCCAGGAACGGGAACAGTTGTTTGTTGGCGACGACAGCATTCGTCTTCTGCACGAGCGCGAGATTAACGCGCTGCCCTGGCGCGAACTGTCGGTTGATGTGGTGCTCGATTGTACCGGCGTGTTCGGTAGTCGCGCTGACGGCGAAGCACATATCGCCGCAGGCGCGAAGAAGGTGCTCTTTTCACATCCCGGTAGCAACGACCTCGACGCAACGGTGGTTTATGGTGTAAACCATGACGCGTTACGTCCTGAACATCGTATTGTCTCCAATGCCTCCTGTACCACGAATTGCATAATCCCCATCATAAAATTGTTGGATGATGCCTGGGGCATTGAATCGGGAACGGTGACGACGATTCACTCCGCGATGCACGATCAGCAGGTGATTGACGCGTATCACCCGGACCTGCGCCGCACACGCGCCGCAAGTCAGTCGATCATTCCGGTCGATACGAAGCTTGCTGCAGGGATTACGCGTATTTTCCCGCAGTTTAACGATCGATTCGAAGCGATTGCGGTGCGTGTACCGACCATTAACGTCACGGCAATCGATCTTAGCGTAACGGTAAAAAATCCGGTAAACGCTAATGAAGTCAACCAGTTGCTGCAAAAAGCAGCACGGGATGCATTTCATGGTATAGTTGACTATACGGAATTACCGTTGGTCTCAACAGATTTTAACCACGATCCGCACAGCGCCATTGTTGATGGCACGCAGACGCGAGTGAGTGGCGCGCATCTGATCAAAACACTGGTCTGGTGCGATAACGAATGGGGCTTTGCTAACCGAATGCTCGACACCACGTTAGCGATGGCCGCACAAGGTTTCAGGTAGGACGCGAATGCGTCTGCAAAACTTTATGAATCAACGAGAGGATTCACCATGTCTGTAATTAAGATGACCGATCTGGATCTTGCTGGTAAACGTGTTTTTATCCGTGCGGATCTGAACGTACCAGTTAAAGAAGGGAAAGTAACCAGCGACGCGCGTATCCGTGCTTCCCTGCCGACCATCGAGCTGGCCCTGAAACAAGGCGCGAAAGTGATGGTAACCTCCCACCTGGGTCGTCCGACCGAAGGCGAGTACAACGAAGAATTCTCTCTGCTGCCGGTTGTTAATTACCTGAAAGACAAACTGTCTAACCCGGTACGTCTGGTTAAAGATTACCTGGACGGCGTAGAAGTTGCTGCAGGTGAACTGGTTGTTCTGGAAAACGTTCGCTTCAACAAAGGCGAGAAAAAAGACGACGAAGCACTGTCCAAAAAATACGCTGCGCTGTGCGACGTATTCGTCATGGATGCTTTCGGTACCGCTCACCGTGCGCAGGCTTCTACTCACGGTATCGGCAAATTCGCTGACGTTGCGTGCGCAGGCCCGCTGCTGGCCGCTGAACTGGACGCGCTGGGTAAAGCACTGAAAGAACCTGCTCGCCCGATGGTGGCTATCGTTGGTGGCTCTAAAGTGTCTACCAAACTGACCGTTCTGGACTCTCTGTCTAAAATCGCTGACCAGCTGATCGTTGGCGGTGGTATCGCGAACACCTTCGTTGCCGCTCAGGGCCACAACGTCGGTAAATCCCTGTATGAAGCTGACCTGGTTGATGAAGCCAAACGTCTGCTGACCACCTGCGACATTCCGGTTCCGACTGATGTGCGCGTGGCAACCGAGTTCTCCGAAACTGCGGCAGCGACCCTGAAATCCGTATCTGACGTGAAAGAAGACGAGCAGATCCTGGATATCGGCGACGCATCTGCACAGCAGCTGGCTGAGATTCTGAAAAACGCGAAAACCATCCTGTGGAATGGTCCGGTTGGCGTGTTTGAATTCCCGAACTTCCGTAAAGGTACTGAAATCGTGGCTAACGCTATCGCAGACAGCGACGCGTTCTCCATCGCAGGCGGCGGCGATACTCTGGCTGCAATCGACCTGTTCGGTATCTCTGACAAAATCTCCTACATCTCCACTGGTGGCGGCGCATTCCTCGAATTCGTGGAAGGCAAAGTACTACCAGCAGTTGCAATGCTCGAAGAGCGCGCTAAGAAGTAATGTTTGAGCAGGCGGGGAAACCCGCCTGTTTTTCAGCGCGCTACATAGCTCGCGCTTCTTTTTCTAACGGCCGAAGATACAGATAGGACTCGTAAACATGTCTAAAATTTTTGATTTCGTAAAACCTGGTGTTATCACTGGTGATGACGTTCAGAAAGTGTTCCAGGTAGCAAAAGAAAACAACTTTGCACTGCCAGCAGTAAACTGCGTGGGCACCGACTCCATCAACGCCGTTCTGGAAACCGCTGCTAAAGTTAAAGCACCGGTTATCGTTCAGTTCTCCAACGGTGGTGCAGCATTCATTGCCGGTAAAGGCGTGAAAACTGACGTTCCGCAGGGTGCAGCAATCCTGGGCGCTATCTCTGGCGCGCATCACGTTCACCAGATGGCTGAGCACTACGGTGTTCCGGTTATTCTGCACACTGACCACTGCGCGAAAAAACTGCTGCCGTGGATCGACGGCCTGCTGGACGCGGGTGAAAAACACTTCGCTGCTACCGGCAAACCGCTGTTCTCTTCTCACATGATCGACCTGTCTGAAGAGTCTCTGCACGAAAACATCGAAATCTGCTCCAAATACCTGGCGCGTATGTCCAAAATGGGCATGACTCTGGAAATCGAACTGGGTTGCACCGGTGGTGAAGAAGACGGCGTGGACAACAGCCACATGGACGCTTCTGCACTGTACACCCAGCCGGAAGACGTAGATTACGCGTACACTGAACTGAGCAAAATCAGCCCGCGTTTCACCATCGCCGCTTCCTTCGGTAACGTACACGGCGTATACAAACCAGGTAACGTGGTTCTGACCCCGACCATCCTGCGTGATTCTCAGGACTATGTTTCTAAGAAACACAACCTGCCGCACAACAGCCTGAACTTCGTCTTCCACGGCGGTTCCGGTTCTTCTGCTCAGGAAATCAAAGACTCTGTAAGCTACGGTGTAGTGAAAATGAACATCGATACCGATACCCAATGGGCGACCTGGGAAGGTATTCTGAACTACTACAAAACCAACGAAGCTTACCTGCAGGGCCAGCTGGGCAACCCGAAAGGCGAAGACCAGCCGAACAAAAAATACTACGATCCGCGCGTGTGGCTGCGCGCTGGCCAGACCAGCATGAGCGCTCGTCTGGAGCAGGCTTTCAAAGAACTGAACGCGGTTGACGTTCTGTAATTTGATGCTGCGTGAATGATAAAAGGCTTCCTTCGGGAAGCCTTTTTTTTGCGTGAAACCAGCACGTTAGTCTGAAATACAGGTGCCTTTTTTCCCTGCAAGTATCTGTGGTGCATCTTTCAGCGCGCCAATAAACGCCGCATTGCCTGTTTGCTTTACAAACTGAATGACCGCAGCGGCTTTTGGCCCCATCGCCCCATCCGGTGCGGCGAACGGCGCCAGTTCTCCAGGGGTAACCTGACGTAAAGCGCGGGCCTGTGGCGTTCCCCAATTTTCGTACACCGCATCGGCATCGGTTAGAATCAGCAGATGGTCGGCGCTGATTGCCTGGGCCAGCACGGCTGCCGTCAAATCTTTATCAATTACGGCTTCGATACCCTGATAGCCGACCTCTTTTTCAACGACCGGAATCCCGCCGCCCCCACAGCAAATCACCAGATGCCCGTCATTCATTAGCGTGCGGATCGCCTCGCTATCGATAATTTTCAACGGCGCAGGGGAGGCGACCACGCGGCGGATATACTGGCCGTCAGGCTTCATTTGCCAGCCATAGCGCGCCTGAAGTTCAGCTTGTTGTTCTGGCGGATAAACAGGACCGATATATTTGCCCGGCGATGCAAACGCAGGGTCATTCGGATCAACTTCTACGCGAGTCATCAGCGTGGTGACCGGTGCGCTGCTGTTAGCCGTGAGCTCCTGCGCAATCGCAAAACCAATCATCCCCTGGCTTTCGGCAACCAGGATATCCAGCGGCCAGGCAGGCGCATCCTGGTAGGCAGCATTCTGCAAGGCCAGCAGTCCCACCTGCGGGCCGTTGCCGTGAACGATCACCAACTGATAATCACGCGCCAGCTGCGCTACCATTTGGGAAAAGAGTTGAATGCTTTTTTGCTGATTCTCAGCGCTGAGGATCTCACCACGCTGTAATAACGCATTGCCGCCAAGGGCAATGACCAGTTTCTTTTTCATTGTTGCCTCACAAAATAGATGATGTCGCGCTCAATATAGTTTTTCCATTTCTATTCACTGTGATGGCGATAATGATTTAATTATCACGAAAAATAACTTGTTAATCTCTGCCATTTTAATTGTTTTTATATAACTAAATTTAAAAGTGATTATTAGACTTTTTTTAATAATTATGCGGTGAGTTACCAGGAATTTATAACAATGGTTTTAGTGTGACTTTGCTCAAATGAAAACTCACTTAACCCCGATATGGTTAGGTCAGTTTAAACATCAAGCCTCCTGACAGAGGCATTCAGCGGTAATGATTACCGGGAGTTCACTTATGTCTGATTCATGTGAAGTGACTGATGTCACAAAAAGAAAAGGAATACCGGCCTGGTGGGTCACCGTATTCCTGTTCTGGCTGGGCTGGATTTTTATGTATGCCGACCGTACCGTTCTTAATCCGGTTATGGGCGAACTGGAAAAAGAGTTCGGCTTAACGGGAACACAGTTAGGTATTCTTAATTCAGTATTCTATTTTTCTTACGCCTTATTGCAGGTTCCCGCGGGGATCCTCGGCGATAAAATCGGTAAGAAAAAAGTGTTGGTGCCTGGATTTATTTTGTTCGGCGTCTTTACTGCGGTAACGGGCTGGGCAAAAAGCTGGTACACATTACTGTTTGCCCGCGTGGTCACAGGCGCGGGCGAGGGAACCTATTATGGCCCGCAGTACGGCTTATCTTCAGAGCAAATCCCGAAAAAATTCCGCTCGCTGGGTAGCGCCATCATCAACAGTGGTATGGCGTTTGGTATTGCGCTGGGCCTGATGACCTCAAGCTGGCTGGTTTACGATCAGGGCCATTCCTGGAGGATGCCGTTCTACGCGATGGCGGTGCCTTCCGTACTCGTCGGACTGGCAATCTGGTTCTTTGTTAAAGAGAAGAAACGCACCACTGAAGTTGACGGTAAGCCGATTAAAAAAGGTAAGTTTAGCGACCTCCTGAAGAACCGTAATTTAATTCTTACCTATATCATGGTGTTCTGTAGCCTGTTTGGTTTCTTCGTTATTCTGACCTGGCTTCCCTATTATTTGCAAAATGAACGCGGTATTGCCGGTAGTGAAACAGGATTTATTTCATCACTGGTTGCGTGGATCTCCATTCCTGGTGCGCTGTTATTCTCCAGCCTGTCAGATAAATTAGGCAAGCGTAAACCCTTAATCATGTTCCTGGTACCGGTTGCCATTCTCAGCATGCTGTCTATCGTCTGGATGCCAAATATGACCGGCGTCATTGTCGCCCTGTGCGTTTATGGGCTGGTAGGCAAACTGGCACTTGACCCGGTATTGGTCGCGCTGGTGGCCGATAGCGTGGATGAAAATAATTACAGTACCGCCTTTGGTTTATTTAATTTCATCGGTATGAGCTCATCTATTCTTGCACCGATTATTGCCGGTGCGGCGCGAGATATGACCGGAAGTCTGGCCTCCAGTTTCTATGTTTCTGCTGTTTTATTGGCTATCGGCCTGGTCGCCATGCTGTTTTTAAAAGAAAAACGTACATAAGAGGTAGCGGTAATGATTTACGCCTTTATTAAAAAGGGAAGTTTTCAGGACTCCGTCAGCCTGATGATTATTTCCCGCAAACTGAGTGAACGTCCGGAAGTGGATCAGGTATCGGTAATGATGGGCACGCCCGCGAATAAATCGATGCTGGAATCTACCGGTTTCTGGCATGACGACTTCGCTGAAGCCACACCTAACGACATCTGCGTGGCGGTGCGTACTGAAACGGAACAACCGGCGATTATGGATCTAATCCGTGAGCAACTGGAGAAAGAACTCAGCGCCATTGCCAGTGCATCAGGTAGCTCGCAACAATTGCTGAAAGCCCGTCGTTGGGAAAGTGCGTGTCAGAAATTACCCCAGGCTAACCTGTTGCTGGTCTCGGTGGCCGGAGAGTACGCCGCCTCGGTCGCGAAAGAAGGGCTGCTGGCAGGTAAAAACGTGATGTTGTTTTCCGATAACGTCCCGTTGACGCAAGAGATGGAACTGAAAACGCTGGCGCGTGAACGCGGGCTCATCGTCATGGGGCCAGACTGCGGTACCGCGATGATTGCCGGGAGCCCGCTGGCTTTCGCTAACGTGCTGCCGGAAGGGGGCATTGGCGTGATTGGCGCATCGGGTACGGGGATTCAGGAGATTACCTCGCAGGTGGCCTTACATCAACAGGGTATCAGTCATGCGATTGGGCTTGGTGGGCGAGACTTAAGTGCCGACATCGGCGGTATCAGCGCATTAACCGCGCTTGAGATGCTGGCCTCTGATGAGGCGACTCAGGTGATTGCCTTTGTCTCGAAACCTCCATCACCACAGGTTCGCACGCGGATTATCGCCGCGATGCAGAACGTCGGGAAACCCGTCGTGGCGCTCTTCCTTGGCAGTAAGCCGGAGCAGCGCCGTGAAGGAAACGTCTGGCTGGCTAACTCATTGTCTGAAGCCGCGCGTCTGGCGGTGTTGCTGATGCGCGTCGCGCGGCAGCGGCAGATTCAACCGGAAGTGGCGGGCAAAGGTATTTATGGGCTGTATGCCGGGGGAACCCTGGCGGCGGAAGCGGCGATGCTTCTCTCTGCGGGGTTAAATGTGCCGGTGAGTGAAAGCCACGCGCAAGGCGTGATGCTGGACGCGGGCGGTCATCGGATTGTTGACCTGGGGGATGACAGCTACACCCTCGGCAGGCCACATCCGATGATTGACCCGACCACCCGCAGTATTGAAATCGAAAAACTGGCCGCCCTACCGGATGTTGGCGTGCTGCTACTGGATGTGGTGCTTGGCTACGGAGCCTGTGAAGACCCTGCGGGAGCGGTGGTTCAGACACTGGAACAGGTGCGCGCGCGCCGAACTGCGCCGCTGGTCACTATCGCCACACTGACGGGCACCGAAGGCGATCCGCAGGGCCGCACAGCACAAAGCGAAAAACTTCGTGAAGCGGGCGTTGCGGTCGTCGAGACCCTCGAAGAGGCGATTCTCCTCGCCATAAGCCTGACGCATCACCAGGAAAGCCACCCGGCAGAAAAACACTACCCGCTGCTGGACGGCGTGCAGGTCATCAACGCCGGTTTACGCAGCTTCGCGCTGGATCTGCAAAGCAGCGGCACACCTGTTGTGCACTATCAGTGGGCGCCTGTTGCTGGCGGCAACGCGCATCTTGCCAGTCTTCTCAAACAGTTACATTAAGTTAGAGGTACGGATATGTATTCATCAATTGCACAGGCTAACGAAGCCATCATTGAACGCATTAAAGCTGCCCGCCCGCACTGGGTAGCCGTTCGCCCGGCTAAAGAGGTTGTTACGACGCTGGCTTCAGGCCGCAAGCTGCTTCACGCCGGGCCGCCAATTGCGTGGGAAGAGATGACCGGGCCGATGCGTGGCGCCTGTATTGGGGCATCGCTGTTTGAAGGCTGGGCTGCCACGGAAGAAGAGGCTGTGCGTTTGCTTGGTCAGGGCGAAGTAGAGTTTATCCCTTGTCACCATGTGGGCGCTGTAGGCCCAATGGGCGGCATTACTTCTGCAAATATGCCCGTTCTGGTGGTGAAAGATGTGGTCCATGGAAATCACGCTTGCTGCAACCTGAACGAAGGCATTGGCAAGGTGATGCGCTTTGGTGCCTACGGCGACGACGTCCAGCAACGTTTGCGCTGGATGCGCGATACCCTGGCCCCGGTACTTCAGGATGCGATTAGCAAACTGGAAAACGGCGTCGATCTCACCGCGCTGATGGCACAGGCCATCACCATGGGCGATGAATTCCATCAGCGTAATATCGCCGCTTCTTCACTGCTGCTACGCACGCTATCTCCGGCGATCGCGGGCCTGGATCGCCCTAAAGCCGAAGTCATTGAGGTATTACAGTTCCTTAGCGTTACCGATCAGTTCTTCCTTAATCTGGCGATGGCATACAGCAAGGCGGTGATGGACGCCGCAGCGGTGATTAAAGCGGGCTCGGTGGTAACGGCGATGACGCGTAACGGTCGCGACTTTGGTATACGCGTGAGCGGCACCGGCGATCGCTGGTTTACCGCGCCAGTGAATACGCCGCAGGGGCTTTTCTTCACCGGCTACAGCCAGGCGGATGCTAACCCGGATATTGGTGATAGCGCGATCACTGAAACGCTGGGTATTGGTGGTGCGGCGATGATTGCGGCACCCGGCGTAACCCGCTTTGTGGGGGCGGGGGGAATGGGTGCTGCGCTGGAGACATCCGAAGAGATGGCGGAGATTTATCTCGATCACAACCCGCTGTTCCAGATCCCTTCCTGGGATTTTAAAGGCGCATGCCTGGGGTTGGATATCCGCCGTGTCGTAGAAACGGGCATCACGCCGTTGATTAACACCGGCATTGCACACCGCGAGGCGGGGATTGGTCAGGTTGGCGCGGGCACCGTACGTGCGCCGCTGCTCTGCTTCGAGAAAGCGCTGGAAGCGCTGGCGGAGCTGCACCACATCACCGCGTAACAAGAGAAGGGGCGGCATTGCCGCCCCGGAGTGCTGCTGATGAAAATCATTAATGCTCAGGCGTGCGCCGGGTTATCTCATTTACCCGATGGTGAATGGAGGTTGCATAGCCGCTTCTCACAGGCAATAAACTACTGTCGCCCGGATGATACACTCTTAACGCTTTTTCGCTTCGGCAAAGGTATGGGCCCGGCGGGCGTATTGCTCACTACCCGTCATTTTGCCGCCTGTTCTCACCTTACGCGACTTATCAAGCAGGGCAATCTGCTTTGGGGGGCTGATATTTTGATTCGCCCGCGTCGCGTGCTTTCGTTAACCCCGGAAGTTGCTGAACTCAGGCAGGATAACGTGCATGTCTCGCCTCATCTGAGTGGTTTGTGCGGCGCGCTGAATCAGCCACTGGCAGCAATGCCGATTTTTGACCGTTTTACGCAGGAACTGGAACACTGGCTAAAGGGTGAAACGCTGGACTGGTCATGGTTGATTGGCTGCGGCCCCGGCCTGACGCCAGCCGGTGACGATATGCTAATTGGGGCGCTTGCTGTGCTGTATGCGACAGGTCACACCTCATCACCGCGTCCTTTTTTACCCCCGGCGGATCAACTCGCGCATCTCACAACTTCGGTAAGCTGTCGCTATCTTAACAGCGCACGTCACGGCACGTTTTCAACGCCAGTGTTAAGGTTGTTACGGCGCTGGCAATCCACGCGCAGCGTGCAGTATGCGGTACAGCGTTTGCTGAACGTTGGACATACTTCCGGCGCGGATACGTTACTGGGAATGGCGATGGCGCAACAGGTTTTGCGGCAATGGGAATCAAGGAGAGTGCATGCTCGATCAGGAAACAATACGCACGTTTATTCGGGTTGCTGAAACGGAGAGTTTTTCTCGTGCAGCCAGCTCGCTGCATAAAACGCCGGCAGCGATCAGCTATCGCATTAAGACGCTGGAAGAGCAGGTCGGCACGCAACTTTTTTTACGCACCACCCGCTCCGTCAGCCTCACTCGCGCCGGGCAACATTTACTCGAACACTGCCGCCAGTGGCTCAACTGGCTGGATGCCATGCCGGATGAGCTACAGCAAATCAACGCGGGCGTTGAACGACAGGTGAATATTGTTATCAATAACCTGCTATACCAACCACAGACCACGGCGGACCTGCTGACCTGGCTGCATCAACAGTTTCCTTTTACCCGCTTTCAGATTTCCCGCCAGGTCTACATGGGTGTGTGGGACTCACTGCTGTATGACGATTTTCAACTGGCGATAGGTGTCACCGGTTCAGAGTCGCTTTCCAATAATATTTCATTACTGCCGCTGGGCGATATCAGCTGGCAGTTTGTGGTGGCGGCTACCCATCCGCTTGCCACTCATCCTGCTGAGCTGCTTTCGGATGATGTGCTGCGGCGTTATCCCGCTATTAATATCGAAGATACCTCACGAACCCTGACGCGCCGCGTGGCGTGGCTACTGAGCGGACAAAAAGAGATTAAGGTGCCCGACCTCAGCACCAAACTGGCGTGTCATCTAAGCGGCCTTGGCGTCGGTTTTCTACCGGAGCGGATGTGTCGCCCCTATGTGGAATCGGGGGCGCTGGTGGCGCGTGAGGTTGCTCATCCACGCCAGCCTTCACCGCTTTCCATTGCCTGGAAGAATGCCGGCAGCGGCAAGGTAGTGAGCGAAATTGCAGAAGTTTTTAAGCAGCGAAATGCGTTAGTGAGCGGCTTCCTGCGGATGGTCGATCGCCCCGCTGGAGTCTGAATAAACCACCCTATATTCCCTGAATCATATTGAAAAATGGCATATTTGACGCTTTTTGTTTACCTTTAAATAGTCATTTTTCGTGAGAGCCAACTCACAATTTTTTATTTTCGGGGAGTTTGAATGGAAGATTTAAACGTTGTCGACAGCATCAATGGGGCGGGCACCTGGCTGGTGCGCAACCAGGCGCTGTTGCTCAGTTATGCCGTGAATATCGTCGCGGCCATCGCGATTATCATCGTCGGGATGATCATCGCGCGCCTGGTCTCTAACACCGTAAACCGTCTGATGCGTGCGCGTCATATTGACGCCACCGTGGCGGATTTCCTTTCTGCGCTGGTTCGCTATGCGATTATCGCGTTTACGCTGATTGCCGCGCTGGGACGTGTAGGCGTTCAGACCGCCTCGGTAATTGCGGTGCTGGGTGCCGCGGGCTTAGCCGTTGGTCTGGCGTTGCAAGGCTCCCTCTCCAACCTGGCGGCGGGCGTGCTGCTGGTGATGTTCCGTCCGTTCCGTGCGGGCGAGTATGTTGACCTGGGCGGCGTAGCCGGTACCGTGCTGAATGTGCAGATTTTCTCCACCACCATGCGCACCGTCGACGGTAAAATTGTGGTGATCCCGAACGGAAAAATTATTGCCGGTAATATCATTAACTTCTCCCGTGAGCCGGTGCGCCGCAACGAATTTATCATTGGCGTGGCGTATGATTCCGATATCGATCAGGTGAAATCCATTCTCACCAATATCATCCAGTCCGACGAGCGTATTTTGAAAGATCGCGAAATGACCGTGCGTCTGAATGAGCTGGGCGCATCGTCAATTAACTTTGTGGTGCGCGTCTGGAGTAACAGCGGCGACCTGCAAAACGTGTACTGGGATGTGCTGGAACGCGTTAAACGTGAGTTTGATGCCGCCGGTATTAGCTTCCCGTATCCGCAGATGGACGTTAATTTCAAACGCGTGAAAGAAGACGCTGAATAACGTTCCCTGCCGATGGCGGAGCGTTGCTCCGCCATTATTAGCCTGTCTTATAAGCGATTAAAATTATCAATTTCCGCTAATGATTATCCCGCGCTATAGTCTGCCGTAAACAGACACTGCTCAGGATAAAATCTCGTGATATCTTACTATTTTCAAGGCCTTGCACTTGGCGCTGCCATGATCCTTCCCCTCGGGCCACAGAACGCTTTTGTGATGAACCAGGGCATACGTCGTCAGTACCACATCATGATTGCGCTGCTTTGCGCCGTTAGCGATCTGCTGCTCATTTGCGCTGGCATATTTGGCGGCAGCGCATTGCTGATGCAGTCGCCGTGGCTGCTGGCGTTAGTGACCTGGGGTGGGGTGGCGTTCCTGCTGTGGTATGGCTATGGCGCATTGAAAACGGCGATGAGCAGTAATCTGGAGCTTGCCAGCGCCGAAGTGCTCAAGCAGGGCCGCTGGAAAATTGTCGCCACCATGCTGGCGGTGACCTGGCTGAATCCGCATGTTTATCTCGATACGTTTGTGGTGCTGGGCAGCCTTGGCGGACAGCTTGATGTGGAACCTAAGCGCTGGTTTGCTCTCGGCACCGTCAGCGCCTCGTTCCTGTGGTTCTTCGGCCTGGCACTGCTGGCCGCCTGGCTGGCGCCGCGTCTGCGCACCGCGAAAGCGCAGCGCATCATTAACACCCTGGTTGGTGTCGTAATGTGGTTTATCGCTTTCCAACTGGCGAAAGAGGGCATCGGGCATGTTCACGCCTTGTTCAACTAAGCGTTGTCCGATGGACTTTCGCATCTGAAGCGCTAAGCTTGGATGCGAGTACCTGTATTTTCGGGTGATAACGTAACATGGAGAGACGACAGTGAAGTTTAAAGTGATGGCGCTGACAGCATTAATGGGTTTGAGCGCGATGTCGGTACAGGCGAATGAATTACCTAACGGCCCGCATATTGTCACCTCCGGTACGGCCAGCGTAGATGCGACCCCGGATATTGCCACCCTGGCAATTGAAGTGAATATTGCTGCGAAAGATGCGGCGACGGCGAAGAAGCAGGCGGATCAGCGTGTGGCGCAGTACCTCTCCTTCCTTGAGCAAAACGGCGTAGCGAAGAAAGATATCAGCTCGGCCAATCTGCGTACTCAGCCTGATTATGACTATCAGAACGGCAAAAGCATTCTGAAAGGCTATCGCGCGGTGCGTACCGTTGAGGTGACCCTGCGTCAGCTGGATAAGCTTAATTCGCTGCTGGACGGCGCGTTGAAAGCTGGCCTGAATGAAATTCGTTCTGTGTCGCTGGGCGTGGCTCAGCCGGATGCCTACAAAGATAAAGCGCGTAAAGCGGCGATTGATGATGCGATTCATCAGGCCAAAGAACTGGCAGCAGGCTTTAACAGCAAGCTGGGGCCGGTGTATAGCGTGCGTTATCACGTGTCAAACTATCAGCCGAGCCCGATGGTTCGCATGATGAAAGCGGATGCCGCACCGGTATCAGCGGAAGAAACTTACGAACAGCCGACCATTCAGTTTGGCGACCAGGTAGACGTGGTGTTTGAGCTGCAACCGACTCAGGCGCAGCCTCAGCCAGCGGCACCTGCGAAAGCGCAATAATCGTTGATATGTCGGATGGCGTTGCACTTATCCACCCTACGCATTATTACAGGTAGGCCGGATAAGCGCAGCGTCATCCGGCGTTTACCTTCAATCCTGTCTCAATACCCGACGCCCGTAGGCCAGCAGCGCATCCGTCACATTGCGCATCATGCGGCTTTCCGGCGCGAAGCGGTGCCAGTACAGCATCCGACGCTGGAACAGACCTGGTGTCAGGTCAATCAGCTCACCCGAAGCCAATTCTTTCTCAATCTGCAAATGCGGGATCATGCAGCAGGTCGTTCCCTGACGCGCCAGTTGCACAAACGCTTCTGAAGAATTCACGATATGACACGGCACGCTGCCCGGCGGCAAATCAAAGTTTTGTTGCAGGAAGGCCTGATGCATATCGTCGAGATGGTCGAACGCCACGGCAGGTGCTTTGAGCAGCGCTGAACGCGTTACGCCATTCGGGAAATAGCGCTCGGCAAACGCTTTTGAACCCACAAACAGATAGTCCAGCGCGCCTAACTGATCGACCAGGCAGCTTGGTAGCGCCTGCGGTTGGATACTCACCGCGCCAACCACTTCACCGCGACGCAAGCGTTCTTGTGTGCGCGTTTCATCCTCTACCTGCAAGTTCAGGCGAATAGGCGAGTTAACCAGCACATCGGCAAGCGCAGGCAGTAGCCAGGTCGCCAGACTGTCGGCGTTGACCGCCAGCGACAGTAGCAGCGGCGTGGAACCTGTTTGCTCATCGCCCAGCCACTCGTCTTCCAGCAGCTCAACCTGACGCAGCAGCGCTAGCAGCTTTTGCCCTTGTTCTGTCGGGCGTGGCGGAACGGTTCGCACCAGCAACGGTTGCCCGAACATATTTTCCAGTTGTTTAATTCTCTGCGACACGGCTGACTGGGTGATGCAAAGCTTTTGCGCTGCGCGCTCAAAGCCGCGTTCCCGGATAACCGCATCCAGCGCCTGTAATGTTCTGTAGTCAGGACGTTTCATTGCGTTGAGGGGCTCCTCTAAAATCGTTATCTCGCACTATGACATAAATTGCAGGCAGATACAGACGAAATTGGTGTCTGGCGCAATGCGACAACCCGCGCATATGTTCTATAATGCGGCAAATATCATTACAGCACGGGCAATAATCATGACGCAGGATGAACTGAAAAAAGCAGTAGGCTGGGCGGCGCTTCAATATGTACAACCGGGCACCATCGTCGGTGTGGGCACGGGCTCTACCGCCGCGCACTTTATCGATGCGCTGGGTACCATGAAAGGGCAGATTGAAGGCGCGGTATCCAGCTCGGATGCTTCTACCGAGAAACTGAAAAGCCTGGGGATCACCGTTTTTGACCTTAACGAAGTTGACCGTCTGGGTATCTACGTTGACGGTGCAGATGAAATCAACGGCCACATGCAGATGATCAAAGGCGGCGGTGCGGCGTTGACGCGCGAGAAGATTATTGCCTCGGTGGCTGACAAATTTATCTGCATCGCCGATGCCTCTAAACAGGTTGATATTCTTGGCAATTTCCCGCTGCCGGTTGAAGTTATCCCGATGGCGCGCAGCTGCGTGGCACGCCAACTGGTGAAGCTGGGCGGTCGTCCGGAATACCGTCAGGGCGTCGTAACCGACAACGGCAACGTGATTCTGGACGTTCATGGTCTGGAAATTCTTGATGCTGTCGCACTGGAGAACGCCATCAACGCTATTCCCGGCGTCGTGACCGTTGGATTATTCGCCAACCGTGGTGCTGATGTGGCACTCATTGGTACGGCTGATGGTGTGAAAACCATCGTGAAATGATCTGACTGGGGGAAGCTAAATTCCCCCAAAATTTTTTACCTACCTGATTTTGGTGACTTGTGTCACATTTTATAAAACCACTTCATTAACATCCCATCTAATTTCTTATGTGTAGCATTTTATGCTGACATTCTGCCCTGCGTGAAATTTCCGCATGACGCACACGCAAACGTTTAGATTGCCGCGATAGTTTTTTTTGATATGTTGCTTAGGTGAACTTTCGTTCATCACAACATCAGTAAAACAGAGACAGGGCGGGGAAATGGCTAAGGTATCACTGGAAAAAGAGAAGATTAAGTTTCTGCTGGTTGAAGGCGTACATCAGAAGGCACTGGACAGCCTTCGTGCAGCAGGTTACACCAACATTGAGTTTCACAAAGGCGCGCTGGACAGCGAGCAACTGAAAGAGTCGATCCGTGATGCCCATTTCATTGGCCTGCGCTCCCGTACGCATCTGACCGAAGAAATCTTTGCGGCGGCGGAAAAACTGGTGGCGGTAGGATGCTTCTGCATCGGTACCAACCAGGTTGACCTGAAAGCGGCGGCGAAACGCGGCGTACCGGTCTTTAACGCACCGTTCTCGAACACCCGTTCCGTGGCCGAGTTGGTGATTGGCGAACTGCTGCTGCTGCTGCGCGGCGTGCCGGAAGCGAACGCCAAAGCACACCGCGGCGTGTGGAACAAACTGGCCGTGGGCTCTTTTGAAGCGCGCGGTAAAAAGCTGGGCATTATCGGCTACGGTCATATCGGCACACAGCTGGGCATTCTGGCGGAATCGCTGGGGATGCACGTCTTCTTCTACGACATCGAAAACAAACTGCCGTTGGGCAACGCGACGCAGGTACAGCATCTTTCCGATCTGTTGAATATGAGCGACGTGGTGAGTCTGCACGTGCCGGAAAACGCCTCCACCAAAAACATGATGGGCGTGGAAGAACTGGCGCTGATGAAGCCGGGTTCACTGCTGATTAACGCCTCTCGCGGCACCGTTGTGGACATCCCGGCGCTGTGCGATGCGCTGGCGCGTAAACACCTGGCGGGGGCTGCGATCGACGTCTTCCCAACCGAACCGGCGACCAACAGCGACCCGTTCACCTCGCCGCTGTGCGAATTTGATAACGTGATCCTGACGCCGCACATCGGTGGTTCCACTCAGGAAGCGCAGGAAAATATCGGCCTGGAAGTGGCGGGTAAACTGGCGAAATACTCCGATAACGGCTCAACCCTTTCTGCGGTGAACTTCCCGGAAGTCTCGCTGCCGATTCACGGCGGCCGTCGCCTGCTGCACATCCACGAAAACCGTCCAGGCGTACTGACCGCCATCAACCAGATCTTCGCTGAGCAGGGCGTCAACATTGCCGCACAGTACCTGCAAACCACGCCGCAGATGGGCTATGTGGTTATCGATATCGAAGCGGAAGAAGACGTGGCGCAGAAAGCGCTGCAAAGCATGAAAGCGATTCCGGGCACGGTTCGCGCACGCATGCTGTTCTGATTACTCTTCTCTAACGGGCGGGCCGCTGGCCTGCTCGTTCTTTCCCGCTCATCCGCTGCTGTTTTCCATTCTGAAGCGTATGTAACACCCTTTGCGAAGCGAGTCGTAAAAGGCAACTAAACCCGTGCGACGGCGTTTTTGCGCGCGTAAGAAAGATTAGGATAGGGGCAGCATGATGCTAAAACGGGAAAGCCCCTACCGAAGCAGGGGCTCTGATAAGGAAAGGGACGATGATGAGCTACGTCATCATGCTGCTGATTCTGTTAATAATCGCTTTCCCGGCATATTAACAAAGACGCAGGAGGGAGGTTCGCCTCCCTCACCCTTTACCGTGGAATGTAGGTCAAAAAAACGGCGGTGTCAATCGGTGGAAATCTGTGCCGTAAGACGTCGTCACATCACGTTATAAGCTTTCTGAAACGTATGTAAATCACTTTGCGAAGCGAGTCGTAAAAGGCAACTAAAGCCGTGCGACGGCGTTTTTGTGTGCGTAAGAAAGATTAGGATAGGGGCAGCATGATGCTAAAACGGGAAAGCCCCTACCGAAGCAGGGGCTCAAAGGAGAAGGGTTATGATGAAGTTAGTCATCATCCTGGTTATTCTGTTGATAATAAGCCCGGCAGCTTTCTAAACAGAGTCCCAGAGGGAGGAGCAATCCTCCCTTACCCTTACTCACTAAATTAGGTCAAAGAATCAGCAAAGTCAATCGGGGCGGAGTGGGAAACTTCGCCCTACCACACCCAGGTTTTTGACGGCGTCACCACTGCCGGCAGCGGGATATCCCACTCTTCAACCGGCAAGCGTTCCACCCGCTGACAATCGTGCGCGTAGCCTACCGGGCTGATGCCATGCTGCTGCCAGTTTTGTAGGGTGCGATCGTAAAACCCGCCGCCCATCCCCAGCCGTTGCCCTTGCTCATCGAAAGCCACCAGCGGCGTAATCAGCACATCCAGTTTGCTCAGGGGAAGAACATTACGCACATCCAGTTTAGGTTCGTGAATTTTAAGACGGTTTACCACCAGTTCGCTGTGCGGATGGTAATGCAGAAACAGCAGGTTTCCTGGGCTGAAGGGATGAAGCACCGGCAGATAAACGCGTTTGCCCGCTCGCCAGAGTTGTTCTATTAGCGGTTGAGTGTCGAGCTCGCCATCAAAGGACAAAAACAGCGCGACCGTATGCGCCATGACCATGGGCGGATACGCCATCATGCGGGTTGCGGCCTGCTCGCCAAAATCGATTTGCTGCTGTTCTGTTAGCTCGCGACGCCGTTGCCGAATCATCTTGCGGATGTCTTGTCGGGTGAGGGCGAGTTCAGGAAGTTGTGTCATAGGGATTGGTAGTAAAAGAAGGGGAATCTCCGAGATGCCGCCGCAGGCTGTAACCCTTGAACCCTTGGTTCAAGGTGAATGTGTCGTCACAGTTTTAAGGCTTCTCGGACGGGCCGAGCATGCTCACCAACCATGGAGCGCCACATTCTTGTGGTATGAAATATCGGCTCAGGGGACTGGCCCGCTTGCGAACATCTCAGAGAAATTTTGTCTTCACAGTCACTCTACCACAGTAAACTGCAAAGTGTTATTCAAAGTTTTGCCCTGACTTTTCGGAGGTGCGACCCTGGTCAAGCAATGCCTGTTCAATGGTCTGCTGAAGCATCCGAATGCGCTGCTCCATACTGGAAGCGTAGTCGCGCGTCTTGGACTTTTCCTGAGTTAATTCATAGCTGATGTTCAACGCGGCGATGAAAACCAGCTGCTCAGTATTTGTGACTCTAGTGCGTTCTTTCAGATCTTGCAACCGCTGATTCAGATCGTCCGCAGCCTGATTCAAAGCATCCCTTTGTTCAGGCGGGCAATTCACGCGAAGCGAACGGCCAAAAATGTGAATATCGACGGGTTCTGCAGACATGCCACCTTCCTGCTGATTGACTGCGCGGCCTTCACACCCAGGATGCGAAGGGGCGACACTATAGCTACCCTGGTATGAACATACAAGCCCTTTTCTGGTATCACCAGGGTCCAAAGTGGTAGCATACCATGAATATTCCTCCCAACGATGATGAATGCGCATGTCTATACAGAACGAAATGCCTGGTTACACCGACGTGAACCAGTTACTGAACCAACAAGGGGTAGGCCTGACGCCTGCGGAAATGCATGGCCTCATCAGCGGGATGCTCTGTGGCGGGAACAGCGACAGCTCCTGGCAGCCGCTGCTTCACGACCTCACCAACGAAGGACTGGCCTTCGGCCACGAGCTGGCTGAAGCGCTGCGTACCATGCATGCGGTAACCAGTGATTCGCTGGAAGACGACGGCTTTCTTTTTCAGCTTTATCTGCCTGACGGCGACGATGTCAGCGTGTTTGAACGCGCCGATGCGCTCTCTGGCTGGGTGAATCACTACCTGCTGGGGCTGGGCGTCTCGCAGCCGAAGCTGGATAAAGTGAAAGGCGAAACCGGGGAAGCGATTGACGATCTGCGTAATATTGCACAACTGGGCTACGACGAAGACGAAGATCAGGAAGAGCTGGAGATGTCGCTGGAAGAAATTATCGAGTACGTGCGCGTTGCGGCGCTGCTGTGCCACGATACCTTCACGCGCCCGCAGCCGACTGCGCCGGAAGTGCAAAAGCCAACGTTACACTAATTATTCAGGGTTGCGTTCTGCCGGGTTTGCCCGATGGCGCTGCGCTTATCGGGCCTACAAGGTGATGTCGTCGAACGTAGGTCGGATAAGACGTAGCCGCCATCCGACAAACCGTCCGCATTTTACGTATTAAGGAGATGTCATGACACAGCAAGAGTTTCTCCGTCGCCGTCAGGCACTGCTGGCGCAAATGCAGCCAGGCAGCGCGGCGCTGATTTTTGCCGCGCCGGAAGTGACCCGCAGCGCGGATTCCGAGTATCCCTATCGCCAGAGCAGCGATTTCTGGTACTTCACGGGCTTTAACGAGCCGGAAGCCTTGCTGGTGCTGATTAAAAGCGATGACACTCACAATCACAGCGTGCTGTTTAACCGCGTGCGCGACCTGACGGCGGAGATCTGGTTTGGTCGCCGCCTGGGTCAGGATGCGGCTCCGGAAAAACTGGGCGTTGACCGCGCGCTGGCCTTCAGCGAAATCAACCAGCAGTTGTTCCAGTTGCTCAACGGGCTGGATACGATTTATCACGCGCAGGGTGAATACGCCTGGGCTGATGAAATCGTCTTCACCGCCATGGACAAACTGCGTAAAGGTTCGCGTCAGAATCTGGTGGCTCCGTCCACGGTGATTGACTGGCGCCCGCTGGTGCACGAAATGCGCCTGTTCAAATCGGAAGAAGAGATTGCCGTGATGCGTCGGGCCGGCGAAATTACCGCGCTTGCCCACACGCGTGCGATGGAAAAATGCCAGCCGGGGATGTTCGAGTATCAGCTCGAAGGGGAAATTCTGCATGAGTTTACCCGCCACGGTGCGCGCTACCCGTCTTACAACACGATTGTTGGCGGCGGCGAAAACGGCTGCATTCTGCACTACACCGAAAACGAATCTGAACTGCGCGATGGCGAACTGGTGCTGATTGACGCCGGTTGCGAATACAAAGGCTACGCCGGTGATATCACCCGTACCTTCCCGGTGAACGGCAAGTTTACCCCGGCGCAGCGCGCCATTTATGACATTGTGCTGGAATCGCTGGAAACCTCGCTCAAACTCTATCGTCCAGGCACCTCTATACAGGAAGTGACCGGCGAAGTGGTGCGCATCATGATTACCGGACTGCGCGATCTGGGTATTCTGCACGGTGAGGTCGATGAACTTATCGCGGAAAACGCCCATCGCCCGTATTTCATGCACGGCCTGAGCCACTGGCTGGGGCTGGATGTGCATGACGTCGGCGTTTATGGCGTGGACCGCTCGCGCGTACTGGAACCGGGCATGGTGTTAACCGTGGAGCCTGGCCTGTATATCGCGCCAGATGCGGACGTTCCGGCGGAGTATCGCGGCATTGGTATTCGTATCGAAGATGACATTCTGATAACCGCAGACGGTAATGAAAACCTGACCGCCTCGGTGGTTAAACGCGCGGACGATATTGAAGCGCTGATGGCGGCGGCGCGTCGCTCATGAGCCTGATTATTGTCGGTGGTGGGATGACCGGCGCGACGCTTGCGCTGGCGGTGTCGCAGATGACCGGCGGGCGCTTGCCCGTGCATCTGATTGAAGCGGCGGAAGTCGATTCTTTGCAACATCCGGGTTTTGATGCCAGGGCGATTGCGCTGGCGGCGGGCACCTGTCAGCAACTGGCGAAAGTCGGTATCTGGCAGGCGATATCGAACTGTGCGACGGCAATTCATACCGTTCACGTCAGCGATCGCGGCCATGCCGGGTTTGTCACGCTGGAAGCAGAAGATTATCGCCTGCCAGCACTGGGCAACGTGGTCGAACTGCATGATGTCGGGCAACGCCTTTTCGCGCTGCTGCGTAAAGCGCCTGGCGTGACGCTGCATTGCCCGGCGCGCGTTTCCCGCGTCAATCGCACTCAGGATGCCGTGAGCGTCACGCTGGAAAGCGGCGAGACAATCAACGGGCAGATGCTGGTGGCAGCCGACGGCTCCCGCTCGGCGCTGGGTGAACAGTGCGGCATTAGCTGGCAACAAGAACCGTATCAACAGCTTGCCGTTATCGCCAACGTCACCACTGCCGAGCCACATCAGGGGCGCGCATTTGAACGCTTCACCGCGAATGGCCCGCTGGCGATGCTGCCGATGTCACAAGGGCGCTGCTCGCTGGTGTGGTGCCATGCGCTGGAGAATCGTGATGAGGTGATGGGCTGGTCGGACGAACGTTTTTGCAATGAGCTTCAGCAGGCGTTTGGCTGGCGCCTGGGGCGCATCACGCAGGCTGGCGCACGTAGTGCGTACCCGTTGTCTCTCACCACGGCGATGCGGGCGGTATCACACCGTCTGGCGCTTGTTGGCAATGCCGCACAGACGCTGCATCCGATTGCCGGGCAGGGCTTCAACCTTGGCCTGCGCGATGTCATGTCGCTGGCGGAACTGCTGGCGCAGGCGCATAACGCGGGTCAGGACATCGGCAGCTATGGGCTGCTGTGTCGTTATCAACGTCAGCGCGCGGACGATAAAGCCGCCACTATCGGCGTGACCGATGGTTTAGTGCATCTGTTTGCCAACCGTTGGGCCCCGCTGGTTGTCGGGCGCAATGTCGGTTTAATGGCGATGGAATTATTTACCCCGGCACGCGATGTGCTGGCGCAGCGTACGCTGGGCTGGGTAGCCCGTTAAGGAGTCAATGTGCAGAGTGTAGATGTCGCTATCGTTGGCGGTGGAATGGTGGGCCTGGCGGTTGCCTGTGGTTTACAGGGCAGCGGGCTGCGCGTCGCGGTGCTGGAACAAGCGTTGCCCCAGCCGCTGGCTGCGGATGCGCCCCCGGCGTTGCGCGTGTCGGCAATCAATGCCGGCAGCGAAAAATTACTCACAAAGCTGGATGTATGGTCCGCGATTCTTGCCCATCGCGCCAGCCGCTATCACGGCATGGAAGTGTGGGATAAAGACAGCTTCGGGCGCATCGCCTTTGATGATAAAAGCCTGGGTTACGGTCATCTCGGCCATATCGTTGAGAACGCGGTGATCCACAATGCGTTGTGGGAAAAAGCACAGCGTTGTCAGGATATTACGTTAATCGCTCCCGCTGAGCTTCAGCAGGTTGCCTGGGGCGAGAACGACGCGTTTCTGACGCTGAAAGATGGCGCAATGCTAACGGCGCGTCTGGTGGTGGGGGCCGATGGCGCAAACTCCTGGCTGCGTAATAAAGCGGATATCCCGTTAACCTTCTGGGATTATAAACATCACGCGCTGGTGGCGACCATTCGCACCGAGGAACCGCATGATGCCATCGCCCGTCAGGCCTTCCATGGCGAAGGCATTCTGGCTTTTCTGCCGCTTTCTGACCCACATCTTTGCTCAATTGTCTGGTCGCTGTCGCCGCAGGAAGCTGAACGGATGCAGCAGGCCGATGAGCCTACTTTTACCAAAGCGCTCAACATCGCTTTCGACAATCGTCTCGGTTTGTGTACGCTTGAGAGCGAGCGTCAGGTTTATCCGCTGACCGGGCGTTACGCGCGTCAGTTCGCCGCGCACCGTCTGGCGTTAGTTGGCGATGCAGCGCATACCATTCATCCGCTGGCGGGGCAGGGCGTTAACCTGGGCTTTATGGATGCGGCGGAACTGATTGATGAAGTGCGTCGTCTGCACGCGCAGGGTAAAGATATCGGACAGCATTTCTATCTGCGCCGCTATGAGCGCAGCCGTAAACACAGCGCCGCGATGATGCTGGCCGGTATGCAGGGGTTCCGCGAGCTTTTCGCCGGGGAGAACCCGGCGAAAAAACTGCTGCGCGATATCGGCCTGAAACTGGCGGATACCCTGCCCGGTATTAAACCGCAACTGATTCGTCAGGCCATGGGTCTGAATGACCTCCCGGAGTGGCTTCGTTAACTGCGTCACACTTCTTCTCCCGGCGCTCTGCCGGGAGAACGTTCCTCTCGTTTGAAATATTCTAATTTCACGCCTTTTTTCGCATTAGTTTTTCTAATTCAGCGTTTTTGAGATAACGAAAAACACGCCTCGTTTTCCGCACTAAATATGGTTTTATGCTAAATGCTCGCGCATGAATGTTAATTATATGTGGTGTTATTCGCATTTTTATAGCGAATAACTCTGTAAGCTTTTGGGCTGATTTTGACCATAAGCTAATCTGATGACCCGTCTTTGCTTATGGTTTACCGCCGATTTCGGTGGTAAGTTCAGGCAAAAGAGAACGTTTGCGTCGGGGCCTGTTCGCGGTGTCGACGCCGGGTTTTTGAAATGGAAAGTGGTTGGCTTTGCTTACTCAACGAGGACAAGATGGCACAACAAACGCCTTTGTATGATCAACACGTTCAGTGCGGCGCACGCATGGTGGATTTCCACGGCTGGATGATGCCGCTGCATTACGGCTCGCAAATTGACGAGCACCACGCGGTGCGCACTGATGCCGGGATGTTTGATGTGTCGCACATGACCATCGTCGACCTGCACGGCAGCCGCACCCGCGAGTTTCTGCGCTATCTGCTGGCAAACGACGTTGCCAAACTGACGAAACCCGGCAAAGCGCTTTATAGCGGCATGCTAAATGCCTCGGGCGGCGTGATTGACGACCTTATCGTCTACTACCTCACCGAAGATTATTTCCGCCTCGTTGTAAACTCCGCCACCCGCGAAAAAGACCTCTCCTGGATCACCCAACACGCTGAACCTTTCGCCATTGAAATCACCGTTCGTGATGACCTGTCGCTGATTGCGGTGCAGGGGCCAAATGCCAAAGCAAAAGCCGAAACCCTGTTTAGCGATGAACAGCGTCAAGCCGTTGAAGGCATGAAGCCGTTCTTTGGCGTACAGACGGGCGATTTGTTTGTGGCCACCACTGGCTATACCGGTGAAGCAGGATACGAAATTGCGATGCCGCGCGAAAAAGCCGCCGATTTTTGGCGCGCGTTGGTTGAAGCGGGTGTAAAACCGTGTGGTCTGGGCGCGCGCGATACGCTGCGTCTGGAAGCCGGGATGAATTTATACGGCCAGGAGATGGATGAAGGTATCTCTCCGCTGGCGGCCAACATGGGCTGGACCATTGCCTGGGAGCCTGCCGACCGCGACTTTATCGGTCGTGAAGCGCTGGAGATGCAGCGTGAAAAAGGCACCGAGCAACTGGTTGGCCTGGTGATGACCGAAAAAGGCGTGCTGCGTGGCGAACTGCCGGTGCGTTTCACCGACGCTCACGGCAACGCGCTGGAAGGCGTGATCACCAGCGGGACATTCTCCCCGACGCTCGGTCACAGTATCGCGCTGGCACGCGTGCCAGAAGGCATTGGCGAGACGGCCATCGTGCAGATTCGTAACCGTGAAATGCCGGTAAAAGTCACCAAACCTGTTTTTGTGCGTAACGGCAAAGCCGTCGCGTAATTCCCCCCTTTTCTGGAGATTTTTTGATGAGCAACGTACCCGCAGAACTGAAATACAGCAAAGAACACGAATGGCTGCGTAAAGAAGCTGATGGCTCTTACACCGTGGGCATCACCGAACACGCGCAGGAATTACTGGGCGATATGGTGTTTGTTGACCTGCCTGACGTCGGCGCGACCGTTGCCGCGGGCGATGACTGCGCGGTAGCGGAATCCGTTAAAGCGGCGTCCGACATCTACGCGCCAATCAGCGGTGAAATCGTCGCGGTTAATGATGAACTGAGCGACTCGCCGGAGCTGGTCAACAGCGAGCCGTACGCGGGCGGCTGGATCTTCAAAATCAAAGCCAGTGATGAAGCGGAAGTTGCCGCGCTGCTGGATGCGACGGCGTATGCCGCATTACTGGAAGACGAATAATGTTGTGCCGGATGGCGCTGCGCTTATCCGGCCTACAGGTCAAAGCCAGGCCCGGTAAGCGTTAGCGCCGCCGGGCAATATCAGCAAGACAATTACGATTCACCGCACGTTTCAGGAACCATCGCTCATGACACAGACTTTAAGCCAGCTTGAAAACCGTGATGCTTTTATCGAACGTCACATCGGGCCGGACGCTCAGCAACAGCAGGAGATGCTGAAAACGGTTGGCGCGGATTCATTAACTGCACTGATTTCCCAAATCGTGCCGAAAGATATCCAGCTTGCCACCCCGCCGCAGGTGGGCGACGCGACGACAGAATTCGCCGCACTGGCGGAGCTGAAAGCGATTGCCGGACGTAACAAGCGCTTTAAGTCTTACATTGGCATGGGCTATACCGGCGTCCAGCTGCCGCCGGTAATCCAGCGCAATATGCTGGAAAACCCGGGCTGGTATACCGCATACACCCCTTATCAACCGGAAGTCTCGCAGGGCCGCCTTGAGTCGTTGCTGAACTTCCAGCAGGTGACGCTGGATCTGACCGGTCTGGATATCGCCTCCGCTTCTCTGCTGGACGAAGCCACTGCCGCCGCCGAAGCGATGGCGATGGCAAAACGCGTCAGCAAACTGAAAAACGCCAACCGGTTCTTCGTGGCTGCCGATGTGCATCCGCAGACGCTGGATGTGGTGCGCACCCGTGCAGAAACCTTTGGTTTTGACGTGATTGTTGATGATGCCAGCAAAGCGCTGGATCACCAGGACGTCTTCGGTGTGCTGTTGCAGCAAGTGGGCACCACTGGCGAAGTTCACGATTACACCTCGCTGATGGCTGAACTGAAATCCCGCAAAGTCGTTGTAAGCGTTGCCGCTGATTTTATGGCGCTGGTGCTGTTAACCGCACCGGGTAAGCAGGGCGCAGACATTGTTTTCGGCTCTGCTCAACGCTTCGGCGTGCCGATGGGCTACGGTGGCCCACACGCGGCGTTCTTTGCCGCGAAAGACGAATTTAAACGCTCCATGCCGGGCCGTATTATCGGCGTATCGAAAGATGCGGCAGGTAATACCGCGCTGCGCATGGCGATGCAGACCCGCGAGCAGCATATCCGCCGCGAGAAAGCGAACTCTAACATTTGTACTTCTCAGGTTCTGCTGGCGAACATTGCCAGCCTGTATGCCGTCTTCCATGGACCGGTTGGCCTGAAACGTATCGCCAATCGTATTCACCGCCTGACCGATATTCTGGCTGCTGGCCTGCAGCAGAAAGGGCAGAAACTGCGCTTTACGCACTTCTTCGATACCCTGTGTGTAGAGGTGGCAGATAAAGCCAGCGTGCTGGCGCGTGCCGAAGCGGCAGAAATCAATCTGCGCAGCGATATCCACAACGCGGTGGGCATCACGCTTGATGAAACCACCACCCGTGACGATGTACTGAAGCTGTTCAGCGTGATCTTCGGTGACAACCACGGCCTGAATATCGACACGCTGGATAAAGACGTGGCGCTCGATAGCCGTTCGATCCCGGCGGCGATGCTGCGCGATGACGCGATCCTGACTCATCCGGTGTTTAACCGCTACCACAGCGAAACCGAGATGATGCGCTATATGCACTCGCTGGAGCGTAAAGATCTGGCGCTGAACCAGGCGATGATCCCGCTGGGCTCCTGCACCATGAAACTGAACGCGGCCGCCGAGATGATCCCGATCACCTGGCCTGAATTTGCTGAACTGCACCCGTTCTGCCCGGCAGAGCAGGCGGAAGGGTATCATCAGATGATCGGTCAGCTTTCGGACTGGCTGGTGAAACTGACCGGTTACGACGCGGTTTGCATGCAGCCGAACTCCGGCGCGCAGGGTGAATACGCGGGCCTGCTGGCGATCCGCCACTATCACGAAAGCCGCAATGAAGGCCATCGCGATGTGTGTCTGATCCCGGCATCCGCGCACGGTACTAACCCGGCTTCCGCACAGATGGCGGGTATGCAGGTTGTCGTGGTGGCCTGTGATAAACAGGGCAACATCGACCTGGCGGATCTGCGCGCGAAAGCCGAGCAGCACGGCGAAAGCCTCTCCTGCATCATGGTGACCTACCCGTCCACGCACGGCGTGTATGAAGAGACGATCCGTGAAGTGTGCGAAATCGTGCATCAGTTTGGCGGCCAGGTTTACCTTGATGGCGCGAACATGAACGCACAGGTCGGTATCACCTCGCCGGGCTTTATCGGCGCAGATGTCTCGCACCTTAACCTGCATAAAACCTTCTGCATTCCGCACGGCGGCGGCGGCCCGGGTATGGGGCCGATTGGCGTGAAAGCGCATCTGGCGCCGTTTGTTCCGGGCCACAGCGTGGTGCAGATTGAAGGCATGCTGACTCGCCAGGGCGCGGTTTCTGCCGCTCCGTTCGGTAGCGCCTCTATTCTACCAATCAGTTGGATGTACATCCGCATGATGGGCGCAGAAGGGCTGAAGCAGGCAAGCCAGGTGGCGATTCTGAATGCCAACTACATTGCCAGCCGCCTGAAAGATGCGTTCCCGGTGCTGTATACCGGCCGTGAAGGTCACGTGGCGCACGAATGTATTCTCGATATTCGTCCGCTGAAAGAAGAAACCGGCATCAGCGAACTGGATATTGCTAAGCGTCTGATCGACTACGGTTTCCACGCGCCGACCATGTCCTTCCCGGTTGCGGGTACGCTGATGGTTGAGCCGACGGAATCGGAAAGCAAAGTGGAGCTGGACCGCTTTATCGATGCGATGCTGGCTATCCGTGCGGAAATTGACCGTGTTAAAGCGGGCGAGTGGACGCTGGAAGATAACCCGCTGGTGAACGCTCCGCACACCCAGAACGAGCTGGTCTCTGAGTGGAATCACGGTTACAGCCGCGAAGTGGCGGTCTTCCCGGCAGGCGTGGAGAACAAATACTGGCCGACCGTGAAACGTCTGGATGACGTCTATGGTGACCGCAATCTGTTCTGCTCCTGCGTGCCGATGAGCGAATACCAGTAAGTTATTCGGCTATGCTTTTAAGGGCGCTTCGGCGCCCTTTTTTATGGGAGAGAGTGATGGGAATTGCACTGGTAACCGGCGCGAGCCGCGGAATTGGCAGGGCTACTGCGCTGCAACTGGCGCAGGAAGGGTACAGCGTTGCCGTCAACTATCGGCATAACGTGCAGGCGGCAGCCGACGTGGTGCGCGAGATAACCGAAGCCGGTGGCGAGGCCTTCGCCCTGCGTGCTGACATCAGCGATGAATCGCAGGTAGTGGCGATGTTTGAGGCTATAGACAAGCACAATCAGCCGCTGGTGGCGCTGGTGAACAACGCGGGCATTCTGTTTCAGCAAAGCCGCGTGGAAGCGCTGACGGCAGACCGCATCAACCGCGTGCTGGCGACCAACGTGACAGGGTTTTTCCTCTGTTGTCGTGAAGCGGTTAAACGGATGGCGCATCAGCATGGCGGCGTGGGCGGGGCAATCGTGAACGTCTCTTCTGCGGCGGCGCGGTTGGGCGCGCCGGGCGAGTATGTGGATTATGCGGCGTCGAAAGGGGCGGTGGATACCTTAACCACCGGGCTGGCACTGGAAGTCGCGGCGCAGGGGATTCGGGTAAACGGTGTAAGGCCAGGGTTTATCTACACCGAAATGCACGCCGATGGCGGCGAGCCGGGGCGGGTTGACCGGGTGAAATCGGTGTTGCCGATGCAGCGAGGTGGCCAGCCGGAAGAGGTCGCGCAGGCGATTGTCTGGCTGTTAAGCGATAAAGCGTCGTATGTGACGGGGAGTTTCCTCGAACTGGCGGGCGGGAAGTAGTTTGTTGTCGGGTGGCGGCTGCGCCTTACCCGACCTACACACGAGTCTGTAGGCCGGATAAGGCGTTTACGTCGCTATCCGGAAAAATTAAAGCGTCTCGCCGTTGCTGGCAATCACCGCTTTGTACCACGCAAAACTCTTCTTGCGTGAGCGCGACATATCGCCAGTGCCGTCGTCGTGCTTGTTGACGTAAATAAAACCGTAGCGCTTGCTGTACTGGCCGGTGGTGAACGACACACAGTCGATGCAGCCCCATGGCGTGTAGCCCATTAAATCTACGCCATCGTAGGTCACCGCTTTCATCATCTCTTCAACGTGCGCGCGCAGGTAGTCGATGCGATAGTCATCGTTGATGCTGCCGTCTTCTTCCACTTTGTCGTACGCGCCGAAGCCGTTTTCGACAATAAACAGCGGTTTCTGGTAACGTTCATACAGCTCGCACAGGGAGTAACGCAGACCCACCGGGTCAATCTGCCAGCCCCAGTCGGACGCCTTCACGTGCGGGTTTGGCACGCTGCCTTCGAAGCCGGAAATAGCATCGCCGCTGCCGCCTTCGGCTTTAACCGCGTTGGTCATGTAGTAGCTGAAACCGAGATAGTCGCAGGTGCCTTCGCGCAGAATGGCGTCGTCGCCGTCTTCCATTTTGATGGTAAAGCCTCGGCGTTCCCACTCGTTCAGAACGTAGGACGGGTAGTAGCCGCGCAGTTGAACGTCGGTAAAGACATAACGTTCACGCATCGACTCCTGGGCAAACATCACGTCTTCTGGTTTGCAAGAGAACGGATAGAGCGCCACCATCGCCAGCATGCAGCCGACTTTCATTTCCGGGTTGATGCGACGCGCCGCTTTCACCGCCAGCGCGCTGGCGACGAACTGGTGATGCAGCACCTGATACATGGTCTCTTCCGGGTTTTCATGCTCGGTGTAGACCACGCCGGAACAGCAGTAACCGAACAGCGGCGCGCGCCAGTTACGCTGGTTGTTGATTTCGTTGAAGGTCATCCAGTATTTGACCTTATGCTTGTAGCGCTCGAAGACAACCTCAGAGAAACGCACAAAGAAATCAACCACTTTGCGGTTGGTCCAGCCGCCGTATTCCTGCACCAGATGCAGCGGCATCTCGAAGTGGGAGAGGGTGATAACCGGTTCGATGTTGTATTTCAGCAGCTCATCGAACATGTCGTCGTAGAATTTTAAGCCTTCTTCATTCGGCTGCGTTTCGTCGCCTTTCGGGAAGATTCGCGTCCAGGCGATAGAGGTACGGAAACATTTGAAGCCCATCTCCGCAAACAGTTTGATGTCTTCTTTGTAATGGCCGTGAAAGTCGATGGCTTCGTGGTTTGGGTAGTATTTCCCCGGCACCACTTCCTGAGTGATTTCGCGTGGTACGCCGTGTGCGCCGCCGGTCAGCACGTCGCAGATGCTCGGGCCTTTGCCGCCTTTATTCCAGCCGCCTTCAACCTGATGCGCCGCGACCGCGCCGCCCCATAAAAAATCTTTCGGTAAGGTCAGTTTTTTCATTGTTGCTATACTCACTCGTTAATGCAATTAAGGTGAGTCTAACAAAGGGTATCGAAAAGTCACGATATAACAAATATCGTGCCATGTTATATGTTACATCGAAAAAACACCCTGTATTTTATGCTAATTTCTTCGCCAGTTTACGGCCCAGAGATTCCAGAATATAAACGACCGGGATCTGCGTCGTAATATCATAGACCCCCGCAATACGCGTTTGCGGAAAATGCCAGGAGAGATTAAAGTCAGCGAGCTTCGCCAGACGGGAATGTTCGTGGCTGGTTATTGACATCACCTTGCAGCGATGCAGACTGAACTGGCTGGCAAAGCGCAGGATCTCTTCCGTTTCACCGGAAACTGAAAGCACAATTGCCAGCGCGTTTTTGGCCATGTCGTTGGTTACCGGGAAATAGGGATCATCAATGTGATTACTGAATTTACCGATATTCGAGAAAAAGCGCGCGCCATATTTCGCCAGCGAGCCCGAAGTGCCCGCGCCGACGAAAATAATACGTTCCGAAGATAATATAATATCGACGGCGTCATCGAGTAATGTATCAAATTCGTCATTGTTGACGCTTTTAAAAAAACTGATAATTTCGCTGGCACCGAAATTAGCTTGTTGCGGCTCGTTCTGCGCCAGATACAATTTAAAACGCACCCGAAATTCGGAGTAGCCATCGCAGTTGAGCTTGCGACAGAAACGCATCACCGTGGTGGTGGAGACCCCTGCCGCATCGGCCAGTTCGCGAATGGTCATGTACATCACTTTGTCGCGGTTTTTGATAACGTAGTGATAGACCATCATCTCAAGATTATTGAGGCTGGCAACGGCGGTGTGGGTAAACATGCTCACGGTGGCGATACTCGTAAAATTCATAGACCTTAAAGGAATAGTACCATGCAGCCCAACGACATCACTTTTTTTCGCCGTTTTCAGGACGATATTCTGGCAGGGCGGAAAACCATTACCCTGCGTGACGATGCGGAGTCCCATTTTAAGGCCGGAGATATTTTACGCGTCGGGCGATATGAAGACGATGGCTACTTCTGCACCATCGAAGTGCTGTCCACCTCGCGCATTACGCTTGATACGTTAACGGAGTGGCACGCGCAGCAGGAGAACATGACGCTCGCCGAACTGCGTCGGGTGATCACCGACATTTACCCAGGCCAAACGGCGTATCACGTGATTGAGTTCAAATATCTTCATAAAAATGATGAACAAGTGTGAGGTGAATGATGTTTATAACCTTATGATTTTTATTGATTTACAAAATTACACCTTTTTATTTTAGCTAACAGGTGTTCACTGGAATCATTCTCAGTTACGCTAGGAGCGTTTAACAGATTGTGTTGTTCACCCGGAGTACGTAATGGACCAGAAGCCGCTCATTAAACAGGGTTATTCGTTGGCAGAGGAAGTTGCCAACAGCATCAGCCATGGAGTGGGTTTTGTATTTGGTATTGTGGGGCTGGTTCTGCTGCTGGTTCAGGCGGTGGACACCAACGCCAGCGCAATGGCAATCACCAGCTATAGCCTTTATGGCGGCAGCATGATTTTGCTGTTCCTTGCCTCGACGCTGTATCACGCCATTCCACATCAGCGAGCCAAAATCTGGCTGAAGAAATTTGACCACTGCGCTATCTATTTGCTGATTGCGGGGACCTATACGCCATTTTTGCTGGTGGGCCTGGATTCACCGCTGGCGCGTGGGTTGATGATTGTTATCTGGAGCCTGGCGCTGCTGGGTATTCTGTTTAAGCTCACCATCGCGCACCGCTTCAAGGTGCTATCGCTGGTCACCTATCTGACGATGGGCTGGCTGTCGTTGATCGTGGTATATCAACTGGCGATTAAGCTGGCGATTGGCGGAGTAACGCTACTGGCGGTCGGCGGGGTAGTGTATTCGCTGGGCGTGATTTTCTACGTCTGCAAACGCATTCCTTACAACCATGCTATCTGGCACGGCTTTGTACTGGGCGGCAGCGTGTGCCACTTCCTGGCAATTTATCTTTATGTTGGGCAGGCGTGATAATTTCCCCCAGCCGTGTCAGGCTGGGGGGTAATCGTTCTGGCAGTTCTCAAGCAAAATCCACATATTTGGCTCATCATAACCTGCAATCGTGCCGAGAATGTTTGCTCCTGGCCCTAAACTGACACTGTGTAAATAGGGCGTATTTATATTGGCACAGAATAAACGATAACCCCCTGATAGATTTGTTAATGCGACGTATCTGGCCAATGCCAGCATAAAATCCCTTCGTTACTTATCTGCGCCAGTTCGCGGCGCCAGGGGTGAGTGAATGTCGGTGAAAATCCGGCAATTAAACTTGCCCGTGATCCTTGTTCTATATTCCAGACAGACAGTCCTTCCGCATTGGCTGAAAACAGATGCACGCCATCGGAAAAAAATCGTCCACCAGCTCCCGCAATGGGCGTAATCTCGTCAGAGGAAATATGACAAAGAAAGGCAACCTGGTTTTTTGCGGATGCTTTGTTGGAAAGAAGCACCTGAATGACGAATTGCTCATCATTTATCCAGCTAATGCCAATATCCCAGTCTTCCCGCTGGAGGGGAAAATTTTGCGTCCTGACTTTATCTTCAGTTTCCCAGACGTTACCAGAAAGCCAATTCTCTGGTTCGAAATGCGCAAGCACGCCAACGGGACTCCATACCCAGCCATCATCAAGCACCCTGGTACCTGATGGTGAGAGATAAAGGCCGCCGTGAAAATAATCGAGATCATGCGATGATTGTTCTTCACCGCTCTGGTCGTCTGTCGGGCCCCGCGCAGTCAGCAAACGACCCGTTTCAGGATCGGAGGCATCCAGACGGTTCCATGCTGTGCGGTGAATTATCACGGGGCGTTTATTATGAATAATAAAACTTAGCGAGAAGGGCACGGTTTTCGGGTGATAGTCTCCACCATCCAGCGTCATAGTGATGCGCTTTTCCAGCAGATCGACCACTACGCCGTGGCGCCCATAATCATGAACTAATGCCGCGAAACGCCCGGAAGGATCGCAATGCAGGCGGGGCGTAAGATGCCGATTGCACCATGCCTCGTCCGTTTCTTCAGGTAGCGAGACTGACATCAACGTTTTTCGAACCCCGGTGTTCGGGTCGAAAACAGCCAGCTCGTGAGAGGCACTGTAGAGCAACCAGCGCCTGTCCGGCAGTGCAGTCATGGTTAACACGGGCGTTCCGGGAAGTTCTATAAAGCGAACAGGAGGTAAATGAGATACAGGGCATTCCTGAACAGTGACTTCACCAGAAACACCGTCAAGATACCCTTCCTGATTGATTAACTTAAGCTCATCCAGCCCGATACGCCTGACATTTAATTTTACGCCTTTGTGGGTGACGTCTTTACGGCACGCCTCACAGAGAAGAAAAGACTCAGGGCCCTTTCCGGTAAAGTACCAATAATAATCGCTTTCGGGATTTGCGAGTAAATGTTCGCATGCGCTAACGTCACCATTATCGTCCATGATCAATTTTCCTTTGGTTGTTAACGCTACTCTTCCAGCGAATACGGCAGCGGCTCAATGCTCAATGTATTGGCATCGTCGCGCACGCGGAAGATGCTGTCCGGTTCCATATCGTTATTCATCACCGCCTGCACTAGCAGTCGGCCATCGTCGAGCTGTACTGCGGCTAAAACGGTACCGGTACGACGCCAGTTCTCGCCCATCTTCAGTTCCAGGTCTTCCCCGGCTTCCGGTACGCGGCTGGCCGTTCCCGCCAGGGACCACAACGCACGTTTGTTGGCGCCACGGAATTTGGCGCGCGCCACCATCTCCTGCCCGGTGTAACAGCCTTTCTTAAAGCTGATACCGCCCAGCGCCTGAATGTTGGTGGCCTGCGGAATAAACTGCCCGCTGTTGGCTTCATCGATAACCGGCAGGCCCGCTTCAATGTTCAGCGCCAGCCACTGCTGACTGTTGTTGAGCTGCGCTTCGCCGCGCAGGGCATCGGTCACTCGCGTAGCGGTGGCTTCGTCGGTGACCAGCAGGAAACGCTCGTCCGGGTGGGCAAACCACAACAGTGAGGTTTCGCCTTCCTGCACCAGTGGTTTGTCGGCATCCGGCAGTTCAGCAAACAGATTCGCCAGCGCCGCACGCGCCTGGAAGCCCGCTACACCAAGCAGCACCAGCGCATCGTTCGGCTCGATAACCACTTTGGAGAACACCGCGTACTTTTTCAGCTGCGTCAGTTGTGCGTCGCGCAGGCTACGGCGTTCGATCCAGGCGAAACCTTCGTTACGGCGAAACAGGCGCAGGTTGCTCCACATCTTGCCTTTAGCATCGCAATGGGCCGCTAACAGATGCTGATTGGCGCCCAGTTCCGCGACATCGGCGGTAACCTGGCCTTGCAGATACTTTTCACTGTCGGCACCGGTAAGGGTCGCCAGCGCCCAGTCATCAAGTGTCATAAGCGTCAGCGGTAAACGCGCAGAAGCGGAAGGCTGACGAGGAGGAAAAGGTGTAAAAGCCATAGTGATGTCCTGAATTGCTTAACGCACGGGTAGATAACTCATGGTAAAAGAGATGGTCATCAATGCAAGTGCTTTCAACAGCCGATTCGTGCCCTGATGCGCGGTTTGCGATAAGGTACGCAGGCAACCTGAAAATCCATTTTGTTTACGTGGGTTTTCTGAATGTTGCCCGCGATTAACGAGATTGCTGTAAAGTAAGTGCAAAAAACACGTTAAACTAATGACATCGTTATGCTGGAAGGAAATTAT
Source organism: Pseudocitrobacter corydidari (assembly GCF_021172065.1). Taxonomy (NCBI): domain Bacteria; kingdom Pseudomonadati; phylum Pseudomonadota; class Gammaproteobacteria; order Enterobacterales; family Enterobacteriaceae; genus Pseudocitrobacter; species Pseudocitrobacter corydidari. The sequence continues at coordinate 4,759,475 of NZ_CP087880.1, forward strand.
GGACATCAATAATAAAGCCCGTATCCACTGGGCATGCCGTCGCGGTATGCGTGAGCTCGATATCTCCATCATGCCGTTTTTCGAGCATGAGTACGATTCGCTGAGCGACGGTGACAAAGCGATTTTTATTCGTCTGCTGGAGTGCGACGATCCAGATTTGTTCAACTGGCTGATGAATCACGGTAAGCCGGCGGATGCTGATCTCCAGCGCATGGTGCATTTAATTCAGACTCGGAATCGGGAACGTGGTCCTGTGGCAATCTGATTTACGCGTCTCCTGGCGCTCACAATGGCTCTCTTTACTGCTCCACGGCCTGGTGGCGGCCTTCATATTGCTGATGCCCTGGCCGTTGAGCTACACCCCGCTATGGCTGTTATTACTGTCGCTGGTGGTGTTTGATTGTGTACGCAGTCAGCGGCGCATCAATAGCCATCAGGGGGAAATTAAACTGCTGATGGATTCACGCCTTCGCTGGCGCGATCAGGAGTGGGAGATCCTCGGGCAACCGTGGGTACTCAATTCCGGCATGATGCTGCGTTTACGCAGGCTGGCCAGCCGCCGTCGTCAGCATTTATGGATTGCGGCAGACAGTATGGATGCCGAAGAGTGGCGCGACCTGCGGCGTATCGTGATGCAGCAGCCCGCGCCGAGTAAGCATTAAGAGAATTGTTCGGCCATTTCGCCAAGAATTTGTTCGCACCAGTTCTGAATGCGTTCATCGCTCAGGTCGTACTGATTGGTCTCGTCAAGTGCGAGGCCAACAAACAGTTGACCGTCGGCGATGACCGGTTTCGGGCTGGTGAACTCATAGCCTTCGGTCGGCCAGTAGCCGACAAACTTGACGCCTTTGGTTGCCAGTTTATCGTGCAGCATGCCGAGCGCGTCCAGGAACCATTCGCCGTAACCTAACTGATCGCCCATACCATAGAGCGCAACAATTTTGCCCTCAAGATTCAGCGTATCCAGTTGTTCCCAGATGGCTTCCCAGTCTTCCTGAATCTCACCGAAATCCCAGGTTGGAATGCCGAGGATCAGCACATCGTACTGCTCCATGAGCGCCGGAGCGTCATCTTTCACATTGTGCAGCGTCACCAGTTCCGGGCCGATGATGTCGCGAATTTTCTCCGCTGCCATTTCGGTGTAGCAGGTACTGGAACCATAAAAAAGGCCGATGTTCATAACGTAAAGGTCTCGATTCTTGCTGTGACTATGCGGCCAGTGTACCAGAAGAGTCATCAATTCAGGCATAATGGTGCCGATGAAACAGGCAAAGGGGCGAACGTGGAACAGGATCTCGCACGAATCGAACAATTTCTCGATGCGCTGTGGCTGGAGCGCAATCTTGCCGAAAACACGCTGAGCGCCTATCGTCGCGATCTCACTATGGTGGTCGAATGGCTGGCGCATCGCGGCCTGACGCTTGATACCGTGCAGCATGATGATTTGCAGAATTTGCTCGCTGAACGTCAGCAGGGCGGGTATAAAGCCACCAGTTCGGCGCGTCTGTTAAGCGCCATGCGTCGCTTTTTCCAGCATCTTTATCGCGAGAAAGTGCGCGCCGATGACCCCAGCGCTTTGCTGGCCTCACCAAAGCTGCCGCAACGTTTGCCGAAGGATTTGAGCGAAGCGCAGGTTGATCGGCTGTTGCAGTCGCCGGTGACCGATATTCCGCTGGAACTGCGCGATAAAGCGATGCTTGAGGTACTCTATGCCACCGGTCTTCGCGTTTCAGAGTTGGTCGGGCTGACGATGAGCGATATCAGCCTGCGTCAGGGCGTGGTGCGCGTCATTGGTAAAGGCAACAAAGAACGCCTCGTCCCGCTGGGGGAAGAAGCGGTATATTGGGTGGAAACGTATCTGGAACATGGTCGCCCGTGGTTGCTCAACGGGGTATCGATAGACGTTCTGTTCCCCAGCCAGCGCGCGCAACAAATGACGCGTCAGACGTTCTGGCATCGCATTAAACACTATGCTCAACTGGCGGGTATCGATAGCGAAAAGCTCTCCCCGCACGTGTTACGCCACGCATTTGCCACCCATTTGCTCAACCACGGCGCAGATTTGCGTGTGGTGCAGATGTTGTTAGGCCATAGTGATTTATCGACAACACAAATTTATACGCATGTGGCGACAGAGCGACTGCGACAACTTCATCAACAGCACCACCCACGCGCGTGATGCTGACCACAAAGGACGAGTTCATGAAAAAAGGTTTAGTGATGTTTACCCTGCTGGCGGCGGCTTTTTCCGCCACCACCCACGCGGATGATGCGGCGATTAAACAGTCGCTGGCTAAACTGGGCGTTCAGAGTACGGATATCCAGAATGCGCCGGTGGCGGGCATGAAAACCGTGCTGACCAACAGCGGCGTGCTGTATGTCACCGAAGATGGCAAACACATTATTCAGGGGCCGATGTATGACGTCAGCGGCGCGCAGCCGGTTAACGTCACCAATCAACTGCTGATGACCCATCTTAACGCCCTGGAAAAAGAGATGATTGTCTACAAAGCGCCGAAAGAGCAGCACGTGATTACCGTCTTTACCGATATCACCTGCGGCTACTGCCACAAACTGCATGAAGAGATGAGCGACTACAACGCGCTGGGGATCACCGTGCGTTACCTCGCCTTCCCGCGCCAGGGCATTCAAAGCCAGGCCGAGCAGGACATGAAAGCGATTTGGTGCGCGAAAGATCGCAACAAAGCCTTCGATGACGCGATGAACGGCAAAGGCGTACAGCCTGCCAGCTGCGATATCAACATCGCGGATCACTACGCGCTGGGCGTGCAGTTTGGCGTCAACGGCACACCGGCGATTGTCCTGAACGATGGCTACGTTGTGCCGGGTTATCAGGGGCCGAAAGAGATGAAAGCCTTCCTCGACGAACACAAAAAACAGACCAGCGGTAAATAATTCGCGTGAAACCACAGATTCAACTTCGCCGCCGCGAGGCGGTTGATTCAGATTCGCTGCCCGCTGATTTACCACCATTGCTGCGTCGCTTGTACGCCAGCCGCGGCGTGAAATCAGCGGACGATCTGGAGCGCGGCCTGAAAGGCATGCTGCACTGGCGCACGTTAACGGGCGTCGAAAAAGCCGTTGAGATGCTGCACGATGCGTTCGAGAAAAACCTGCGCATTATGGTTGTCGGTGATTTTGACGCCGATGGCGCAACCAGCACCGCGTTGAGCGTGCTCTCGCTGCGTGCGATGGGCTGCCACAACGTGGAGTATCTGGTGCCGAACCGTTTTGAAGACGGTTATGGCCTGAGCCCGGAAGTCGTCGATCAGGCGCACGCACGTGGCGCGCAGATGATCATGACGGTGGATAACGGGATCTCTTCGCACGCGGGCGTCGATCACGCGCATGCGTTGGGGATCAGCGTGCTGGTGACCGATCACCACCTGCCGGGGGAGACGCTGCCGGCTGCCGATGCGATGGTAAACCCAAACCTGGTGGACTGCCCGTTCCCGTCCAAATCGTTGGCGGGCGTGGGCGTGGCGTTCTACCTGATGCTGGTGCTGTGTAATCACCTGAAGGCGAAAGGCTGGTTTGAATCGCGTGGCATCGCGGTGCCGAAGATTGTCGAGTTCCTCGATCTGGTGGCGCTGGGTACGGTTGCCGACGTAGTACCGCTGGATGCCAATAACCGCATTCTGACCTGGCAGGGCCTGAGCCGCATTCGCGCGGGCGTGTGCCGCCCTGGCATCAAAGCTTTGCTGGAAATAGCTAATCGCGACCCGCAAAAGCTGGTGGCGAGCGATCTCGGCTTTGCACTTGGCCCGCGTCTGAACGCGGCCGGTCGGCTGGACGATATGTCGGTGGGCGTGGCATTGCTGCTGAGTGAAAACCTCGGCGAAGCCCGCATGCTGGCAAATGAACTCGATGCGCTTAACCAGACGCGCAAAGAGATTGAACAGGGCATGCAGGCGGAAGCGCTGACGCTGTGCGAAAAGCTGGAGCGCAGCAGCGACACGCTGCCCGGCGGGCTGGCGATGTATCATCCCGAATGGCATCAGGGCGTGGTGGGTATTCTCGCCTCGCGCATCAAAGAGCGGTTCCATCGCCCGGTGATTGCCTTTGCGCCTGCCGGAGACGGCATGCTGAAAGGTTCTGGCCGTTCGATTCAGGGGCTGCATATGCGTGATGCGCTGGAGCGCCTGGACACGCTCTATCCTGGCCTGATGATGAAGTTTGGCGGCCACGCGATGGCGGCCGGTTTATCGCTGGAAGAAACGAAGTTTGATGAGTTCCAGCAGCGCTTTGGCGAACTGGTCACCGAATGGCTCGATCCGGCGCTGTTGCAGGGGGAAATTCTGTCGGATGGCGAACTTTCCCCGCAGGAGATGACGCTGGATGTGGCGCAGATGCTGCGTGAAGCGGGGCCGTGGGGGCAGATGTTCCCGGAACCGCTGTTTGACGGCCATTTTCGTCTGCTGCAACAGCGCATTGTTGGCGAACGTCACCTGAAGGTGATGGTGGAACCCGTGGGCGGCGGCCCGCTGCTGGACGGCATCGCGTTTAACGTTGATACCGCCTGCTGGCCGGATAACGGCGTGCGCGAAGTTAAGCTCGCCTACAAGCTCGACATCAACGAGTTTCGCGGAAACCGCAGTTTGCAGTTAATCATCGACAATATCTGGCCAATTTAGCGCCAGTAATCGCTATAAATAAGGGCGCAGATCCGGTAAAATCTCGCCCTTATAACCGCATTTTGACTCGTCCATTAAAAGAAAACAGACCATGTTTGAAATTAACCCGGTAAATAACCGCATTCAGGACCTCACGGAGCGCTCTGACGTTCTTAGGGGGTATCTTTGACTATGATGCCAAGAAAGAGCGTCTTGAAGAAGTAAACGCCGAGCTGGAACAGCCGGACGTCTGGAACGAACCTGAGCGCGCACAGGCGCTGGGTAAAGAGCGTTCCTCTCTGGAAGCCATCGTCGATACGCTGGATCAAATGTCTCAGGGTCTGGAAGATGTCTCCGGGCTGCTGGAGCTCGCCGTAGAAGCGGATGACGAAGAGACCTTCAACGAAGCCGTTGCGGAACTCGATACGCTGGAAGAGAAGCTGGAACAGCTGGAATTCCGCCGCATGTTCTCTGGTGAATACGATAGCGCCGACTGCTACCTGGATATCCAGGCCGGTTCCGGCGGCACCGAAGCGCAGGACTGGGCCAGCATGCTTGAGCGCATGTATCTGCGCTGGGCCGAAGCGCGCGGCTTCAAGACCGAGATCATCGAAGAATCAGAAGGTGAAGTTGCGGGTATCAAATCCGTCACCATCAAGATTTCCGGTGATTACGCGTACGGCTGGTTACGCACTGAAACCGGCGTTCACCGCCTGGTGCGTAAGAGCCCGTTCGACTCCGGTGGACGTCGCCACACCTCTTTCAGCTCTGCGTTTGTTTACCCGGAAGTGGATGACGATATTGATATCGAAATCAACCCGGCTGACCTGCGCATCGACGTGTATCGCGCGTCAGGGGCGGGTGGTCAGCACGTTAACCGTACGGAATCCGCGGTACGTATTACCCACATTCCGACCAATACGGTAACGCAGTGCCAGAACGACCGTTCTCAGCACAAGAACAAAGACCAGGCCATGAAGCAGATGAAAGCAAAGCTTTATGAACTGGAAATGCAGAAGAAGAACGCGGAGAAGCAGGCGATGGAAGACACCAAGTCTGATATCGGCTGGGGTAGCCAGATTCGTTCTTATGTCCTGGACGACTCCCGCATCAAAGACTTGCGTACCGGTGTAGAAACCCGTAACACGCAGGCGGTGCTGGACGGCAGTCTGGATCAATTTATCGAAGCAAGTTTGAAAGCAGGGTTATGAGGAACCAACATGTCTGAACAACACGCACAAGGTGCTGACGCGGTAGCTGACCTTAACAATGAACTGAAAGCGCGCCGCGAGAAGCTGGCAGCACTGCGCGAGCAGGGCCTCCCGTTCCCGAACGATTTCCGTCGCGATCACACCTCAGACCAACTGCACGCTGACTTCGACGCCAAAGAGAACGAAGAGCTGGAAGCGCTGAACATCGAAGTGTCCGTTGCTGGCCGCATGATGACCCGTCGTATCATGGGTAAAGCCTCTTTCGTGACCTTGCAGGACGTGGGCGGCCGCATTCAGCTGTACGTTGCCCGTGACGATCTGCCGGAAGGTGTTTACAACGAGCAGTTCAAAAAATGGGACCTCGGCGATATCCTCGGCGCGAAAGGTAAACTGTTCAAAACCAAAACCGGTGAACTCTCTATCCACTGTACCGAGCTGCGCCTGCTGACCAAAGCGCTGCGCCCGCTGCCGGACAAATTCCACGGCCTGCAGGATCAGGAAGCGCGCTATCGCCAGCGTTACCTTGACCTCATCTCTAACGATGAATCCCGCAAAACCTTTAAAATCCGCTCTCAGATTATGGCCGGTATCCGCCAGTTCATGGTAGGCCGCGACTTTATGGAAGTGGAAACCCCGATGATGCAGGTGATTCCTGGCGGCGCGTCTGCCCGTCCGTTCATCACCCACCACAACGCCCTGGACCTGGACATGTACCTGCGTATCGCGCCGGAACTGTACCTGAAACGTCTGGTCGTTGGCGGCTTCGAACGTGTCTTCGAAATCAACCGTAACTTCCGTAACGAAGGCATCTCCGTACGTCATAACCCAGAGTTCACCATGATGGAACTCTATATGGCGTATGCGGATTACAAAGACCTGATCGAACTGACCGAATCTCTGTTCCGCACTCTGGCGCAGAATATCCTCGGTACTACCGAAGTGCCTTATGGTGAAGAAACCTTCGACTTCGGCAAACCGTTCGAAAAACTGACCATGCGCGAAGCGATCAAGAAATACCGTCCGGAAACGGATATGGCGGATCTGGATAACTTCGATTCTGCAAAAGCCATCGCGGAAAGCATCGGTATTAAAGTTGAGAAGAGCTGGGGTCTGGGCCGCATCGTGACCGAAATCTTCGAAGAAGTGGCCGAAGCGCACCTGATTCAGCCGACCTTCATCACTGAATACCCGGCTGAAGTCTCTCCGCTGGCGCGTCGTAATGATGTGAATCCGGAAATCACTGACCGCTTCGAATTCTTCATCGGTGGCCGTGAAATCGGTAACGGCTTTAGCGAGCTGAACGATGCAGAAGACCAGGCGCAGCGCTTCCAGGATCAGGTTGATGCGAAAGCCGCAGGCGACGACGAAGCGATGTTCTTCGACGAAGACTACGTAACCGCGCTGGAACACGGCCTGCCGCCGACTGCGGGTCTGGGTATCGGTATCGACCGTATGGTGATGCTGTTCACCAACAGCCACACCATCCGCGACGTGATTCTGTTCCCGGCGATGCGCCCGGTGAAATAAATCACTGAGATGTGAAAAAGCCCCGATGTGTGAGCATCGGGGCTTTTTTTCACCCTCACCCTAACCCTCTCTCTGTACGGTCCGGGGACATGGTAGACAGGTGTTCGGGGACATGGTGAACACTTTTTAACATCCTTTACCCATGGAGATCGACCTTTTCTTCAGGTCGATCTCCCCCACTTTTGTACTGTACCACCACACTTCATAGCAGCCATCCTCCTGCGTCTCCTTCAGCCCGACCCGCTCTCCCCTGAACGCATTGCCTGCCTTCAGACTGATACCTTTTATGCTCAGCTTCCCGCTGATATCGACCTTCCTCACCATCACCCCTTCATCATATTCCGGTGGCGTAATGCTGTCGCTGTACTGCCTTGCAGACGGCTGATACCGCGAGGCCGGAACGGCCATACCCAGGGCTTCATGGGGCCGTTCAAGGTTATACACCGTACGCCAGTGGTCGAAAGCACGCTGCAGCTCACCGCTGTCTGTGAACCACTTACCCTGCAGTACTTCCGCCTTCAGGCTGCGGTGAAAACGTTCCAGCTTGCCCTGTGTCTGCGGATGGTATGGCCGGGAATGCCCCACCCGGATACCCTGGCGCATCAGCCACAACTCAAGTGCCGTCCAGGTGCCGGTGGTGTCGCCCCACGGTGAGCCGTTGTCCATCGTCATCCGGTCTGGCAGCCCGTAGCGTTCAAACACGCTGACCAGCTGCTGCTGCACGGTCTCACGGCGTTCATCGGTGCAGGGTGCCAGACACAGGGAGAAACGAGAGTGGTCGTCCAGCAGGGTGAGCGGATGGCAGCGGCCCCCGCCGAAGGGGAAGTGGCCCTTAAAATCCATCTGCCAGAGCCGGTTCGGCGCGTCATGTTCGAAGCGCCCTGTGGCCGGAATGCCCGGAGCCGTGCCCGGTAGCAGACCGTGACGGGCCATCAGGTTATGGACGGTGCTGAAGGCGGGCATACGGTGCCCCTGGTCTTCGAGCCAGCGCTTTATCTTGCGGGCGCCCCAGCGCTCATGACGGGCATGGGCGATGCGCAGCAGGTCAGTGATATCATCCGGAGAACGGTTGGGAGAGTGATGAGGTACGCGGGGACGGTCCAGAAGACCGGATGCGCCTTCCTCAGCCCAGCGACGAAGCCACTTGTAACCGGTGGCGGGAGAAATGCCGTAGTGACGGCAGAGGGAACGGATGTTCGCCCCGTCTTGTGAGGCGAACAGAACAAACTCGGAACGTAATGACATGGTATCTCTCGCATCCCAGGGCATAAGCGACTCCATAAACGGGTTCTTATGCCTTAGTTGTAAGTGTCTACCATGTCCCCGAACAAGTGTTAACCATGTCCCCGGACCGTACACTCCCTGAGGGAGAGGGGACAGATTGTGCAGGTGGTTGAGTCTGATGCAGGTTTTCTCCCTCTCCCTCAGGGAGAGGGCAGGGGTGAGGGTCCAAACCGCACCAGCTTATCCCGCGCCTCTTGCGAACTGTACTGCAACACCATCCACGGGCTGAATACCCACGGTGTAGCGGCAAGCGCCCGAAACAGTGCATCTAATGAAACCCAGCGGCTATCCATCACTTCGTCCGGATTCAACGTAATGGCATTGGTTAACTTTGCCGCATAGACCGGGCAGACTTCGTTTTCCACAATACCGCTGGCGTCGGTTTCGCAATAACGAAATTCTGGATACACCGGGGTGATATCCGTGAGTTCTGCGCCGACTTCAAAACGGCAGCGGCGAATAATTGCCTGTTCGAACGATTCGTTCTGCTGAGGATGACCGCAAACAGAGTTAGTCCAGACGCCCGGCCAGGCCTTTTTGCCAAGTGAGCGTCGGGTAATCAGAACCTGACCTTCGTTATTGAAGATCCAGCAGGAGAAGGCGAGGTGGAGAGGCGTGTGGGCGGTGTGTACGGCATATTTTTCCGCCGTGCCAATAGGTTCACCTTTTTCATTCAGTAAAATGACGTGTTCTTGCCCTTTCATCACGGCTCCCGATAGCGGATTCAAAAACGCCGGATGGCGCTGCGCTTACCCGGCCTACGAATTTCCCTCCGTAGGCCCGGTAAGCGAAGCGCCACCGGGCAATGCCATTATACCTCAAGCTTAGGCAAACAAACTGGCCCACAGTGCGGAAATCGGCATAACCAGAATTAAGCCTGGCAGCATATTGGCGACCGGGAACGCTTTGATATTACAGATGCGAAGCCCGGTGGCGACCATAATCAGCCCGCCTGCACAGGAGAAATCGGCCATCATATCTGGCGTGATCAGATGCAGAATATGCACCGCCAGCACCGCCAGCGCGACCTGGACGGCAATCAGCGGCAGGCCGATAGTCATCACCGAAAAACCCAGCATGGTGGCGAAAATCGCCGCGGTGAACAGGTCCAGCACAGTTTTAATGTAGAGAATCGACGGATCGCCGGTCATCCCCTCATGCATCGCCCCGAAAATCCCGGTACCGCTGGCGCAGAAGAGCACCAGAATCGCGACAAACTTTTCGGTAAACTCGTCGTGTGTTAACCCCTGAACCGGCGGGAAGATACGGTTGATCAGGCCGCGCGTGCTGCCAGCGGCTTTACCAATCTGCTTTTCGAGGAAAAACATTTCGCCAATCACCGCGCCGATAACCATCGCCAGCACCACGGCGGGCATGAATTTCACCTTGATGACCAGATTGATACCAAGGCCTACCGAGCAAAGCCCGAAGGTCAGCGGCAGCGCCGTTTTAACGCGATCGGGGATATGCGTCCCGATGACCGATCCGAACAGGCCGCCGACGATCACCGCCGCGCCGTTCACGTATGGTCCAATTAACATGGAAGTGTCCTGATAGAGTTATTCAGTGTGGCTAAGAGATCCTTCGCCCCAGCGCGGAAGATCTTTAATATCAAAATCAAACAGATCGAGAGCACGGCTGACGCTATGGGTAACGATCTCGTCAGCCGTTTGTGGCCGCTGATAAAGCGCAGGTACCGGCGGGAAAATAATGCCGCCCATTTCGGTCACCGCAGCCATATTGCGAATATGGCCGAGGTTGAGCGGCGTTTCCCGCGCCAGAAGCACCAGACGGCGGCGCTCTTTGAGCACCACGTCTGCCGCACGCGTCAGCAGATTGTCGGTCAGGCAGTGGGCAATCGCGCCCAGCGTTCTCATTGAACAGGGGGCAACAAGCATCCCCGCCGTTTTAAATGAACCGCTGGAAATCGCCGCGCCCAGATTACCAATCGGGTGAACGACGTCCGCCATGGCGAAGACATCTTCCAGGCGGTAATCCGTCTCCAGCTGGCAGGTTTTCTCTGCCCCTTTCGAGACAACCAGATGAACCTCAACGTCCAGTTTCTGCAACAGTTCCAGCGCTTTCACGCCGTACTGGAACCCTGAGGCGCCGCTAATCCCGACAATCATGCGTTTCGTGGCCACGGTGTTCTCCTTATTCGAAGTCCGGCAGGAAGCGTTTCACATCGACTTCTTTGAATTTCGAGCGTTCAAAGTGGCTTTTCAGATGGAACGGTACGGTGCAGTCAAAGATAGTTTTGCAGGACATCCCCTGTTGCAGAATGCTTGGGCTGTAAGCCGGTACCTGAGACGGATCGAGCGGGTGGCAACGTACGCCCGGAATAGTGACGGTGTCCACGTCGCCCTGATAGCGCGTCTGCATCGCCCACATCACATCATCGCTATCGAAAATATCGACATCTTCATCCACCAGAATGACGTGTTTCAGTTCCGGGAACGCGGAGAAGGCGAGCAGGGCAGCCTGGCGCTGACGACCTTCATCAACGGCGGCGGATTTTTTAAATTGCATCACCGCCAGCAGTTTGCCGCCGCCTGCGGTATGCGCAAAGACGTTCAGCAGTTTGCCCGGCATCGCGCGTTCAACCATATCGAGGATGCTCGCTTCGGTCGGGATACCCGCCATGTTCACGTGTTCTTCGCCTGGCCCTACTGTAGTGCGCCAGATTGGGTTTTTACGGTGCGTTACCGCTTTCACTTTAATCACCGGAATCGCTTCTTTTGCTTCACCGGTGTAACCAGGGAATTCCGGCATTGCTTTGCCGGTGTTGGTGTTCTGGTCTTCACGCACGCGTACGTTAGGCAGCAGTTCGCCTTCGATGATGATTTCCGCGTGAGCGATCGCTTTCTCGTTGATGGTTTTACACTGCACCATTTCAACGGCATGACCGCGCAGGGAACCGGCGATGCTCAGTTCATCGAAGCCCAGCGGCGTGGTTGGCGGCTCGAAGCAGGCAGCAATTTCAATCGCCGGGTCAACGCCGATGCTGATAGAAATCGGCAGCGGTTTGCCTGCGGCTTCCGCTTTCATGCGGAACGCATCGATATGACGGCCTGGGGTGAGCCACATGGAGAGCTCATCTTTACTCTGCACGCATAAACGGTGAATGGTGATATCAGACTCATGCGTTTGCGGATCTGAGGCGTAGCACAGCCCCATGGTGATATACGGGCCGGCATCTTCTTCAGTATTGGTCGGCGCGGGCAGCAGTTTACGCAGGTCAAAACCGGCGTCGGTTGCAAGGTGAACCACTTCCTGACCCACGGCAGGCGCAGTGGTCAGAACAGGTGCGATTGGCGTCTGTACGGAATCTTTGAGCAGATGACCCAGACGTTCCGGTGGGCAGTTCAGGAAATGGCTGACGCGGTTACGGGAACCATTAAGACCAATGGCGACGCTGATGTCGTTAAAGCCTTTAATTTTGTTGAACATCATTACCGGGCCATTTTTGCGTGTTGGACGCTGGCAGGTACCGCCTGCGCCAACATAGCGGTAAACGCCGGAGAGCTCCGCGTGCGGGTCAACTTCGGTATCGGTTTCAACATATTCGCCTGGCAGCGTTTTCAACAGCTCCAGTGCAGAGCGTAGGTCATGAACTTTACTTTTCATCGTTTTGTTCCTGTGAGTAAGCAGTAAAACGGTCTGCGGATTACCCTAATCCCCAATGGAAAAAGGGACAAATACCGTTTAGCTGCCTCTGAGTAGATCAAAAAAGTGTGAGGCAGGTATGGTGGCTGACGTACACTAGCCTTCAGGACGTTGGCGAGGAGGACGGTTTCGTGGATTTAAAACGATTACGCTATTTTTGTCGGGTGGTGGAGCAAGGCTCGATAAGCCAGGCGGCGAAGGTGCTGAATATGGCGCAACCGCCGCTCAGTAAACGTATCCAGGAGCTGGAGGACGAGCTGCAAACGCCGCTGTTCACGCGCCGGGGAAACCGCATTGAGCCCACGGAAGCCGGGTTTTTCCTCTATCGCAAAGCCTGCGAGATTTTGCGTCAGGTGGAGGACACCGCGCGGGAAACCATGGAGATCGCGCAAAAAGATCATCTGCAGTTTCGTCTTGGCCTAACGCATCTGTTTCAGTCCTACTTTAAACCGCTGCTGCTGGCGTTGTATGAGCGTAATCCCAACATTGAGGTGAACATCTCAGTCACCGATTCCAGCCATCTGGAGATGCTGCTCAATGAAGGTGCCATTGATTTAGCGCTAATCCAGCGCCCCTATCGCAGTGAAGGGTTTGATTTCGTCTCCTTTGATCCCATCAAGCTGGTGGCGGTAATCAGCAAAAAATGTTTGCCCCAGGCGCCCGCGAATCCTTTCGACTACACGGCACTGGCTGACTTTCCGTTGGTATTGCTGCATCGGGCGAAAGATTCCGGCACTTACGAGATGCTTATCGATCTGTTCAGGAAGGCGGGGGTAAATCCGAATGTGATTATGCATATCACCCAGCCGGGCATGATCCTCGACTGGCTCGAATCGGGGCTGGCTGCCGCCACGCTGCTGCCCTCATCGGAGGTAGACGCAACACGTTTGCCCCACTGCCACGTGGTTGATGTCTTCCCTTCTCCGCAGGTTTTCTATCCCGCGCTGGTGAAAATGCCTGCCGCGAACTGGGTACCGGAAGTGATGGATTTGGTGGCGGAAGGGTATCCTTTTAACACTCATCCTTCTGTCTGAGATATTGGCATCCGCCATCAGCCTGCTATCATAGGCGACCTGACCGAACTAACCCGAGGACGATGTTTTGCTAGCAGGATGCCTGAGTACCCAGCCAATGCGTTTTTTACTGTGCCTGTTCCTCGGCGTGGTGCTGGTGGGCTGTTCCGGGAGCAAGTCTGGCTCCGGCAGCTATGACGGTTCGGTCTACACCGTAAAACGCGGCGACACGCTGTCGCGTATCTCTCGTGCAACGGGCACCAGCGTGGCCGAACTGGCGCGTCTGAACGGCATCAAGCCGCCTTACACCATTGAGGTGGGGCAGAAGATTAAAACCGGCAGTTCCTCAAAACTGTTAGGTAAAAAATCGACCAGCACGGCGAAAGTGACGCCGTCCTCCGCCGTACCGCAGGCGTCATGGCCGCCGGTGGGACAACGCTGCTGGCGCTGGCCAACCAGCGGGAAAGTCATCATGCCGTACTCCACCGCTGACGGCGGTAATAAGGGTATCGATATTTCCGGCAGCCGTGGTCAACCGGTATACGCCGCAGGAGCCGGGAAGGTGGTTTACGTCGGCAATCAGCTGCGCGGCTACGGTAATCTGATCATGATTAAACACAGTGAAGATTACATCACCGCCTACGCGCACAACGAGACTCTGCTGGTGAACAACGGGCAAAGCGTGAAGATTGGCCAGAAGATTGCCACCATGGGCAGCAGCGATACGGATTCTGTGCGTCTGCACTTCCAGATTCGCTACCGCGCGACGGCGATTGATCCACTGCGCTACTTACCGCCGCAGGGCAGTAAGCCTAAGTGCTAAAAGACTATTTTATCGCCAGTCAGTGGCGATGAGGCTTGCCAGCGAGGGCATAAGGTTTATAATGCTCCTCGCACACGCCGAAGCGGGCGTAGTTCAATGGTAGAACGAGAGCTTCCCAAGCTCTATACGAGGGTTCGATTCCCTTCGCCCGCTCCAAAAACTCCCTAACGTATTCATTCCTCAGCCTTTTTCTGATTCATACGTGACGGCGCTCGTGATCCTCCTACAAAGGGGTCATACAGCCGATGGCGCAGCGTGATAATCTCTATCGACGTCCAAGCGGTATCTATGTTCTGCGGATCACCGTTCCGGTTCGTTATCGCGCCCTGATAGGGCAGCGTGAAATTCATGCATCTACCCGCACAACCCACCTTGCAAATGCCAGAGCTATTGCCGCGCGTTTGTTGGAGAAGTGGTATGCGTCTCTGGAAGAGTTCAGGCAAGTGGATAAAGAGAAGATCAGGGGCAATGCCCCATTGTTGATTGGAGCAGGCAAAATCAGCCTGGCGTTGTTTTGCGATTCATTTGGGGTTGGGGCTGAGACTGTCGTCCAGCATCTTCTGGCAGCCAATGTGCCGCTGTATGCCCTTGTATCTAACCAGCGTGGCTTTCTGATTGATGATTTCAGCACGCTTGAGCGTGATCCTGATACGCATGGGTTCGTTTTGAATAACATTGCGTATGACGGTGCTGAGGCTGCGGTAAACGGCTATATGCAGCTTTACCAGCCGCAGTTTGCCCTTGTTGAATTGCTGAACGGGCGAGAGGTTGAGGTTACGGCATTCAGGGCTAACAACGGCAATCCTCTTTCCCTCTGGTTGTTGGATTTACCCGGGGTGACGCTGAATGCAAGTTCTTTGTTCATCAACAACGTGCAAGCTGAAAAACTGCGTAGCGCTTGGGATAAGGCGCTTGCGAAATCGGAGCCAACATTAAGTGCTATGCCATGCGCTCCGGTAGGTGTAACACCAACGATTCCTGTGGCCGCTACCATCAACCCGTATTGCAACCCGACATATGCGAGCATGACGGTTTCAGCATTGCTGAAAGCGTTTTTGGTCTATAAAAATACGGGCGATATTAAGCTAGCCAGCGAGGGGAAAATTCGTTCCAGAATTGAACACTTCGTGGAGATAATGGGCGATTTAACTCTAGGCGAACTGAATCGTGACGTTGTGAAAGATTACGTCACCAAAATGCAGAATATGCCCGGTAATCTGTATTTGATGCGGCGAAAATACAAGATTTCAGATACGCAAAAGCTAATTGAAATAGCGCTAGCTGATGGTCAGCCAGTTATGAGCCGAGATGCTATTGGCAGGCATATTGAGTCACTGGGTTCTATGCTCAAATGGGCTAAGAGTGAACGTTACCTTTTTGATAACCCTGCTGAGAATGTGTTGGCTCAGCGTCGTGTGATGGTGCGTGAGCAGGATCGCCGCGACCTCTTCACCGACGATGAACTAGAGCAAATTTTCTCGGCTGACTGGTTTAAGAAAGGCGCGGGAAGGCCCAATCAATACGGACGTTATACGAGCTTCCGCCCGTTTCACTACTGGTTGCCTCTGTTGGCATTATATGTGGGCGGGCGCATCAATGAGCTTTGCCAGCTTTATCTGACGGATATTCGCGAAGATAAAAACGGGGTTGCCTATATTGATTTTAACCTTGATGCGCCGGATAAGGTGATGGATGAAGAAGCGCAGGCTGGTGGCGTTAAATCATTAAAGACGGTGAATGCGATCCGTCAGGTTCCAATTCATCCGCGACTTATCGAACTAGGGCTGCTGGAGTATGTAGATGCATTGAAAGCTGCCGGGTATGATCGTCTTTTCCCTGAGTTGAAGCACAACAAAATCAAAGGATATCGTGCCGCCGCCTCAAAATGGTTTAACGAAAACTACTTTGGCAAAGTCCTCGGTTTTACCCGTGACGGTAAGAAAACGTTCCATTCGTTGCGGCACACTTTCATCAACGCCGTAGACAAGTTTGAGATCAACGAACGCACGATTGCGCAGCTTGTTGGACATGTTCGGGGCAGCACCACCGCGATGACAACCTATCGTAAGGATGCTGATGTGGGAGAGCAATTGGGCGTGATTTCGCAGCTTCACTACAGTTTACCTGATATTGCGCAGTTTGATTCGCAAGCGGGTATCAAGGCGGTCATCGACGCGCGGCGCAGACATAAATCGTAAGATGTGCCAAACGCGCCAGGAAGCCCTGAGGCGCGTTTTTTATCTAGGGTCGTGGATTTTTTCTAGTGCAGAATTTGGAAGCGCTTAAAACGAGTTTGGTGACGTTGACTTACGATTACCCCCGCAGCCCTTCCACGCTTTCTGAAGGTAGGCTAATAACTGTTTTAATGCTGGTCTCTATTCTGCCAATGACGTCTTGGCGCGGGCCGTTGTGCCAGTCTGCGTTTGCGTAAAAAGCATCGAGAACCGCAGCCATGCTTTCAGCGCTGTCAAAGGCGCGGATCAGGTAATAGCAATCCGTGTCATGCAGTGAGTTACCAAACGATACTACATCGATCCCGTGGCGTTGGTGTAGGGGCACGCTGATGTCCTGCATTATGGTGTGAAAAGCAGTTCCGGTGCCTTTGTGCAAGGTGTATTGCAGTATCTCGACGGTTCTCAAGCGTTGTCTCCGTGTCGTCTCTGGACGGCTCCCTTGTTGATAGCAATAAAGTAAACCCGACTGGCCCATGAAGCTACTACTAATCAGACAGCTATTCGTAAGCAGAAGCCGCGATATGTGGTTCAAACGCGCTGTAAGGCTCTCTGACGAGTTTTTTATCAGAATGGCATACACGGTAAAAAAGCCGTGGTGCTTTAGTGATGCGTCTGGCTGAGAATAATTGCCAGTAATCCAAGTATAAGGTTTTGTTTTTCAAACACCGAAGTTTTTAAACGCTCTCCCTGAAAGGGAGCTGTTAAAACCTAAGACTGCTTACTTTTCGGCGGTCATGTTCCTGACAGCTTGTTGGTGAAGCTCGCGGCTCCGCTTCTCACTTCCGGTTTTCCCTGTTACCTGTTGTTGTGTGTAAACGTAGTTGGTTAGCGGCTGTATGTGTTTAAGTTATTAGGTCACTGTGCGCCAGCCCAGCCAGCAAGCGGATCACTGCTCCAAAATCCGCACACTTTTTTGGAATGGATATTCATGGGTGTAGGTTCCGCAATGCTGCCCTAACCCGGTTACTCAGTTCTTTGTCTGCTGTCAGGTGACTACTCTCTGTCCGCGTTCTGCCTTTCTTGTCGCGTTGTCCTACAGTGCTGAACGAGTGAATGCCGCGTTCCGCTGTTGCATCTCTGTATGAGCGTATCCAGTTGATTGAAATGAGTCGGAACAGATCCCCCTTTGTCATCTGTGCCGTAGGTATTGGTCGGCGGAACGTGAACAGGCTGGCGAGCGTTTCAAACGGGAAGTGTTGCAGCCTGGACAGAAGACCTAAGCCGTGTTGCTGTAGCGCGTCACCCTGCAATGTCACCTCTATGCGAGCACGTTGCTGATGAAGCGGCAGCGGCTGCTTCTTGTCGGTGCGTTTGTGATAGCACTGCCATGAAATGGCATCATCTTCGTTGCCAATCCGCATGTTATACGCTGGGTTTATACGATTGCCGGGCTTATCAAGAAATTGGTTACTGCTGTTGTCGCCGTTGTATTGGCGATGATTGGTGCCCGGGGCGAACAGGCTTGTTTGCATCCGGTATGTGAGGGCGCGTGTTGCTTCAACTGATTGTTGTTTATGCCAGAAGTCACAACTGATCTCTATCCCGGCAATAGTCGGTTCGGTTGCAAACGTGAACCGTCTGGCTAACGCATGGAGCGCAGCACGGAGCTGCTGATAGTTGTTCGCCAGCTCGTCATGAAAGCGAATGCGGAATGTGTCAGTAGCATCACCGGGCTGCATGTCGATTGCCTCAACCCACCAGCGATTAACGCTCGTTATCTCTCTCAGCGCTCTGCGGATGTGTTGGTGCTGTGTTGGGCGTTCGGTGCGAATCTCAACGTCGAGCCAATCGATGACGGCGGTAGCCCTGAATTGCTTCAAGGCTGAATCCGCTGTTTGTTGATAGTTGTTCATTGCCAGCCTTTCAGCTCGTCGCTATTGGAGGGCGAACGCTCCAATGCCGCTTATCGGTGAGGTCAATGTCAACCTCAAGCATAGACAGCATGTGCGGCTTGGAGGGGGGAGGGCAAAGGCGTGAGACTTTTTCGACGAACTCACATACTTCACTAAATAGATAAACCGGGCGAGGGTGGCGAGTGGAGGAATACCTTCCGACAGGAAGTAAGAACTCACCGTGATAGCTAGCCCTCCCGCGCCGCATATCCGCTAATAAATCATCCCATGCCCTGACGTCGCCCAGCTTAGCTCTCAAAAAGTAAGCCGTCTCACTTGCTGAAAGGGTTTTAACTTTCATTGTGTCCTCCTTAATCAACGTCTGGAGCGATCATGAGATGTAGCTGACCGCGTAACTCGTTCTGAATGATCACGAATGGTGATCCGCCGTAGCTTTTGTCTTTGTAACCAGTCAGTAAGGTAAACGCCGCAAATGAGCTATCACGTGTGACGATGGTTGCGCCGTCTAGCTCGCTCTGTAGTTGCTCGTCATTTAACCGCCAATAGCCATTTCCGATAATTTCATGATGGGAGTCTGCTTCAACTGACCCAGACTCAGCGATGGTATGAATCTGCTCGGCCATCAATTCATCAGCCAATGCAGCACGTATCAGAGCTGTCCTGTTTGGTGCATCAGGTTGTGTCGCCAAAACTTCACTCGCCCAATTCTGCCAACGGATCCCGCGCTTTGCCGCAAGCATATCGAGCGCCGTCCATGTGGTGTCTTCTAACCGGAATGACGTGCGCCCAATTCCGGCAAGTTCTGCATTGCGTGTTTTGAAGGTCTTTTTCATGTTTTACCTCGAAATGATCACGGATAAAACTATATGACCTCTGCATAAAAAAGTGAATATATATTTCACTTTTTTATGTTTATCGTGTAACCTTCATTCTTACTGGTAGTTTATATGTATACTCAATGGCTACCATTGAGAGCACACCATAAACTCCGGTTGCATCGTCAGTGATACAGCCTAAAAGCTACCGGTTTCGATGAACCGCTTAAATGCTACCAGCAACGGGAAATAAAACATGAACAGCAACCGCATCTACGCCTATCTTCGCGCCTCCACCAAAGACCAAAACGCTGAGCGTGCGCGTCAGGATTTGCAGGAGTTCGCCACCAGCAATGGCGTTGCTATCTCTGCGTGGTTCATTGAGAACGAGTCTGGTGCATCACTGGCTCGTCCTGAGTTGATGAAGTTGCTTGATATAGCGCAAAGCGGTGATGTTCTGCTAGTTGAACAAGTAGATCGCCTATCACGCCTTAATGCGGAAGATTGGGAAAAGCTGACTGGGATGATTAAGGGGAAAGGAGTGCGTGTTGTCGCTCTCGATCTGCCAACGTCTCACATGATGGTGAACTCCGGTGACGAGTTCACCACCCGCATGATGCAGGCGCTAAACAGTATGATGCTCGATATGTTGGCTGCTATTGCCCGAAAGGATCACCAAGACCGCAAACGCCGTCAGGCACAGGGTATTAAACTTGCGAAGGCCGAAGGAAAATTTAAAGGCCGTCAGATTGATACCGGCTTGCATGAGCGCGTGCTGAAGTTACGTGATGCTGGCTGGTCATACACAGAAATCCAGAAAGCAACAAATGTAGCGAGAACAACTATTAGCCGAATTATAAAAACAAACCTCAAAAATATTCATGATAATATCATTTAAATAATTCATTGGTAAGTAGTCAACACCCAATGTTGACTACTTAAATGTTATTTTTTAGAGCCGTAAATAAAACCGCCAATTCCACCGACCAGCGTTGTAATTAATGAAGCGAACCCTTGTGCAAAACCAGGGAGTTCATCTTTTGTAGCGCCGAAGTAGATTACTATGCAAAGTAATATAAAAATACAAAGGAATAAACCATACAATGCAATTTTTCTTAGCGATGAATCACTTTCAGCCTTAATCTCTTTTTCGGTTTTAGGCCGATGTTGCTTAATCATATCTTCTAATTCAGCCCTAAACATTACATATGTATTAGGGTTGGTATCGCTCGGAGATGGTGCGGCAGTAACACTACTGCTGGAGGAGAATGTTACTTTTATTTGCTCATCTTTAGCACCTTGATTTGAACCAAAAAAACTCATTTTTTGCCCACCTCTTTTGCATAGGTTGGGTTAAATGCATTACTTTTAATTTCAAATAATGATAGTAGTTCTTCTTCTTTTAATGCCTCAGCTCTTGCAATGCTGTTGTTATCTAATTGAATTACAATTCCATTGCCGTTGTAATTAGGAGCTTCAATATGCCCTTGGTTTATACTAATGACATTATTGAAAGTAATACCTTTATCGATGGTTGTTTTATTTAATCTCAGCGAGATCTCATCAAAAGAACCTGCGTCTTTATTAATAAATAGATCGCTTATTTCTTTCTCTGGATTGTTGGATTTAACATAAAATGAACCAACATTACCAAATCTGGATATTTTATACTCACTTATGATAGACAATATAAAGTTTTTACATAATGCCTTGAACTCTTTGATTGATTGCTCTATGTCCTCAACAGGATTGTATTGCCTAATGAAGTCCACACGATTGAGAGAAATGTTTATAGTGTTTTTATTATATGAAGATGCAGCCATAACCCGAGGGATTTCTGCTGGTGCTTCTGGTGGAAGAGGCAGAACCTGTGGCATGGCATCTATTAGGCCCCCTAAGTCAGAATTTAATTTATTAAAGAATAGATCCGGTCTCTTAATAAAAGAATCGAGAAAAATAGCAAGTTGTGTTGAGATGATTTGTGGTTCGCTTTTCATGATCACTCCATTTTGAATGTGTTCTTACTTGAACAGTATACATTATCGAATCAGTTCATCTCTACTGGCATTGGGCAGGTGCGATAGCTTTAACAACAACTACTGTTGCTTTACATTATTCAAATGAAGCCGCGATGACCTTCCCGGTGTTGGCGTTAAAAACACAAAAATATTGCAGAGGGGTATGCATCCCCAAGCTATTAATCGCTTTAGCCTGTTGTCCGAACATTTGTATAGTTCGTTTGTTTTCGTTGTGCCAGAGGTAGGTGCTGAAAACCGGTTGCGCTTCGCTATCCAGCCACACATGGTGAAACTTCGCTTTCTCATCCATTAGCTGCTTGCACTCCCTGACCGGGTTATGGTGCGTTCTCGCATAGCATTCCGGGTTGTCATCTGCACATACGATATCTTTTCGTGCTGCCTGATGCTCAGCACCTACAGCAGAAAAGGCGCATATGCCCAGCACCAATGAGAGAGTGCCCAGAGCCCCCCATACAATTGCGCGTAGCGTGCTGACGTGCTGCTTTGATACAACATGGGCGACTATACTATAACTGGCCCAGCTAAGCGCGGCTCCCACTGACATCGATAATAAAAAGTCTGCTCCTGCCATGATTGCCTCATTTTCCAAACCAGATCGCGCCTGATAGCGAACGCTGGTGATGCCAAACCGAAGACGATCATCATACTTCGTTGGTTTTAAATGTCACTATTGGTGTTTATTTTGAATCTATTGAGGAGGTCACGAGACAGGAGATTAATGCGAGTGACTAAGCTACTGACGCGAGAATAGATTCAAAATGTCTCATATGGAGCGTGGCCTTACAGTGGTCAAAATTGCACATTCAGTGCATGAAAAAGACCTTGAGAATACAGTTTGGCGAGCGGGTAAAAGAACTGCGCATTGCCACAGGAATGAGCCAGGAAGCCTTTGCCGATCGGTGCGGGTTCGCACGTAGCTATATGAGCCGCATTGAACGTGGTGGTTCTAATGCGTCTCTGGATGCGATTGAGGTGCTGGCTAACGCTCTGAGTGTTGAGCCGTGGCAGTTGTTAGCGTCTGACTCATCTGAAGATAACGATCCTGAACTGTTGGTTCCATACGCAGCCGATGGTTCCTGTTTTCACCCCGGTTTGGCGAGCACCCGTGATGGTTCGTTTGGCGTAGGTGATAAAGCGGCTCAGAAGCGTTTTGGCACGTTTTCTGAAGCTCTTGAGTATCTCCGTAGCATGGAGACAGCAAAATGGCGTAGGCCCAATGCCAGTGGCAACTGGGGTATTGTTTCGGCAGTGCGGTGGGGCAAACTGAGAAAGTGAAGTAAGTGTAAGTTTATAAATTCTGGATGCTGTATTAATGAACAGTCTTCTTTGGCAAAAGATGAGACACCTATGAATCAGTCTTACTTTTCTATAAGAGTCGACAAAACATCAAAATCCAGGTGCGTTACGTAGGCGTTACAGTGGCATTTCACTTCGGCAATGGAGAGTGTTTTTGAAAAATAATCATTTAACATCATATGATTGGCTAAATGCGCTGAATAATCTTGAATTGCTGTCACTTCATTCCGAAATTTTAACGCAGTTGCGTTCTAGAGGTGTAATTCGCACCAAGAATAATCCTGTTGGTGACTATGCTGAATGGCTGGTTTCTAATGCACTGGGTATGACTCTTCTCAGTAATTCGTCGGCGGGTGCTGATGCCATTGATGCTGATGGCCTGAAAGTGCAGATCAAAGCGAGGAGAGTCACATCGGATAATCCTTCCCGGCAACTCAGTGCATTGCGTAACTATGAAGCTGCCGATTTTGATTATTTGATAGCCGTTATTTTCGATAAAACTTACAACATTCTTGATGCCTACAAAATCCCACATGAAGTAATACGAGATTACGCTCGGCATAGTGATCACGTTAACGCACATATCGTTACCCTCAAGGGCGCGATTCTTACTGATCCCCGAGTGAGTTCCATCAAAGAAGAATTGATTGTAAGGAGTTCGGCTTCAGTCAATGAAGCGGCTATGCAAACCCTTCCACCTGAACCTATGGAAGAGGTTTCGAATCAACCAGAGAAGATAACGAGTAGTGTTACCCTGGTCAGCCTCCTTAAGGCTATCGGGATGGAGTGCTTCGTAAACTACTACCACCATTTTGCCGATTCAAATTTATCAAGCGCTTATATCATTGAGCAAATGCACTCACGTGAGGGTTATACAGAGAAAAGTTGCCGGGGCCGTCTCAGTAAAGCGCGAAAAGTGATCAGGGATGGTTTAAGTATTGAGGCCTTGACGTTGATCGCTGACTCTGGGCGAATACAAGATTCTGTCAGAAGTGACGCGCTAAAACTTATCAGTGTTCTGGAGTGAAGCGGTTTGCAAAGCGTTGTAGTTCCTCCTACAAAACCCTCCTACAATGCTCCAAGTTTTGTTAATAAATCCATTGGATTACGAGATCTTTGGAGCGGGGTTGATTTCCCTTCGCCCGCTCCAGACCCAACATTTTTACTCATTTCACAGTAGCTTCTTTCTCTTCCCTGACGCTTGTTGCTCCACCCCTTTCGCCATCGCCGCCCCTATCTCCGCGCACACTACCAACCCCTGCACAAACGGTCTGTCATGCATCAGCCACGGCAGCGCGCCAAACGCGATTCGTCCACGCACGCTCTCAGGTGCCTGCAAGGTATAGTCGTCACCGACATCCGGTATGTCATCGCCGCAGGCTAAAAGCTGTTTGCGAAGCGTGGGGAAGGGAAGGTCTTTGGTTTTTAGCGCCTTCTGGCCACGGGCGTCGATAAACACGTCAAATTCATAACGCGCATCATCGGTGGTAATGGTCGTCAGGCCATCGTTGACTTGCATCTCATAGTCGCTTCCCAGCGCCCGAATATGAATCAGCCCGGCTTCACGCAGCGCCAACAGGCGGCGGATAGATTCAGACGGAATAGCGGCATAGTTATCGATAAAAACGCGCGCCAGCCCTTTTTTGAAACGTTTGCGGTCCTCTTCGTTCAGATGCGGAACGATCTCCTCAATCACTTCATGCAGCCGCAAAACGGTGTAGCGCCAGGGCACCGTGTGCTTCTCGCGCTTATTACGTTCGACCTCTTCCAGGTTGTCCTGCGCCCAGTAAAACGGATCGTGTTTTTTACGATCGGCAAACCAGGCCTCGGAGAGCGTATCGGCATTCAGGTTGTTTAAGCCTATCCGCGCACTCCACTGCGGATCTGCCTGTTCCAGTTCGGAGACGATCAACTGAAATACCCTATTCAGCAGGCCCTCACTGCCTTTAGCAATTTCAGCTGCAATTGCCTGCTCCGTCACTATCGCCAGCGGTTCGTAGGGCAGGGGGCAGTAAAAATCCGCTTCCGGCAGAATGCCGCTGCGCGACATCAGCGTCAGCTGAAGCGACTGGCTTTGCGCATTAAGCTGGAAGCGCGTGGTTTTACCCTCTTCAACAATGAATTTTCCATGCTGCGAGACGACTGCCATGGCGGCATCAAGCCCACTCAATGAGGCACCCATAATGCCCACACGGCACGGCGCAATGCGCGCGTCCATCAGGCCGGTCCACGGGCTGGGGTAAAAGTCGCGCGGCGAGTCATCGTCTTCGGGCCACATGTGCCCGGTGGCGATTACCGCATAATCAAAGGGTTCCGGGGTATTGCGATTTTCGGTCCATAGCTGCACGCCATTCTCGGTGGCCTCAATATCAGCAATCCTGCTCGCTTCCCGCACCGAGACGTCAAACCCCAAGCGCTCAGCTTTCTCGACCAGCGCCAGAAAGCGGTCACGGTAATAATCGCCGAGGATCACGCGCGGTAAAAATTGCCGCTCATGCAGTGATTCACGTTTAATCGCAAAGCGCGCCAGGTAGCTGTCGCTCTGTTGATGCAGCCATTCCAGATAAGTGATGAAAATCGGCGGGATCTCAATGCTGGCAATATTCGCCAGCATCAGCGTAGCATTATTATCATCGTTATAGGGCATGCCGACGCCCGCTTCTTCAGCCTGCTCGAAGAGCGTAATCGCATGTGGTTCGCCGCGCTCAATAAGCGCGTGAAAGGTGTAAATTCCGGTCGGGCCGACGCCGACAATCGCCACGTTTTTCATAATCATCCTGAAAAAGAAACACAGAGATAAGTCTGGTCGAAAAAGACGATTGCGCCAAACCTGGCGGCGGAATTTCAGAAGAAAGGAAAACGGCACCGGGCGGTGCCGTTGAGGGAGATCAGAAGTTATAGGTGCCGCTGACCGAGAAGTTACGCGGCGCGCCATACACGCCGTAAGTGCCGAGATAGTCGTAATACTCTTTGTCGAACAGGTTGTTCAGGTTGGCCTGGAGGGCAAAGTTTTTAGTGACCTGATAACGGCTGAAGAGATCGACCACCGCATAACCGCCCTGTTTAATGCGGGTATCGCCGTTCGGCCCGGCAATGTCCTGCCAGGTTTTATTCTGCCAGCGCACGCCGCCGCCGACCGCCAGTTCAGGCAGCATCGGCAGTTGATAGCGGGTGAACAGTTTCGCCGTGGTACGCGGCTGTTCCGGATTCACCGCCACGCCGTCATCGTCTTCTGCGATGTAGCGGGATGCGCCGAAGGTGAGCTGCCAACGGTCGGTCAATGCGCCGTTAATCTCAAATTCCACGCCTTTACTCACGGTGCCATCGACCGATTTATACGCCGTCTGGCCGCCGGAGCCCGGAATGGTCTGCCCGGTGCTGACAGCAACTTTATCCTGCTCGGTACGGAATACGGCAAGCGTCGCGGTCAGGCGGGTGTTAAACCAGTCACCTTTCACGCCCGCTTCATAGCTCTTCCCGGTGGTCGGGTCGAGGAACTCGCTGTTAGCGTTACGCTTGCTGGTTGGCTGGAAGATGGAGGTGTAGCTGGCGTAGGCCGACCACTCATCATTGATGTCATATACCAGGCCCGCATATGGCGTGACGTCATCGAATTTACTGTCGCGGGTTTCGTCCGGTTTGCGCTCCAGATTGTAATGGGCGCTCCATTCCGTCCAGCGCACGCCGAGGATCAGGTTCAGCGGGTCGGCCAGCGAGAGACGCGTCGCAGTGTAGAGCGATTTCTGGCGGATAATATCGCGCTGATACAGCGCCCAGTCAGACCACTCCGGATACGCCAGTTTGCCGTCATAGTTATGAATATTGCCGACATCCATCAACCCATAGTTATCGGTGACCGGATACGAGTTGTCGTAATTGTTGCGCTGACGGCTGTAGCTGCCGCCGAACATTATCTGGTGCTGGCGGCCAAACAGTTCATAACCCCCGCGCACAAAGGCGTCCACGGAGTCCTGTTTACGCTCGCCGCGGTTCCAGCCGCCCCACGCGCCCTGGTACAGTGCGCCGTTATACAGGCCGGTATTTTTATCCGGGAAGCCGTCGATATACATCAGGCGGCTGTCGAAATTGGTTTCCGCATGCATGGCGTTCACCTTCGCTTCCCAACCGTTGTCGAAACGCTGGGTCAGGTTGGCAAATACGCGTGAGGTATCTTCATTGGAATAGGTCCAGTCGGCGGCCGTATTGAATTCACGGCGGAAATCGGTGCGGCTGCCGTCGCTCCACAGGGAAGGGAAGCCGCCCCAGGTTGGGCTGTCTTCTTCGCTCTTCTGGTAATCATAGGCCAGCGAGAGGGTGGTGGAATCTGTGATATCGGCATCCACGACGCCGGTGATGAATTTTTTGCGGTAGTGATTGCGCTCAAGCCAGCTGTCGTTGTCCTGATACCCGGCAATCACGCGGCCACGCACGTCACCGGACTCGGTCAGCGGGGCCTGTAAGTCCAGCACATAACGTTGTTTATCCCAGCTTCCGTAAGTGGCGGAAGCGGAGCCTTTAAACTCGCGGCTATCGGCATGCTTACGCACCATGTTGACGTACGCCGATGGGTTGCCCGTGCCACTCATCAAACCGGCTGCGCCACGCACAACTTCAATACTCTCGAAAATCGCCGTATCGCCCGCCGTGTCGCCAAAATTCCAGCGATCGTCGAGGAACGTCGGCATATCGTCGAAGGCAAAGTTACTGACGAAGAAACCGCGTGAGAAAATATTAGTACGGTGGCTGTCGATGCGGGAAACGCTCACGCCGGTAGTGTTATCCAGCACTTCCTCAATCGAGTTCAGCTCCTGATCTTTCATTCGCTGCTGGCTGATAACGCTGACCGACTGGGGGATATCGCGCTGCACCAGCAGCATTTTGGTGCCGGTGGTGGTGGTTTTAACGCTGTAATCCTGGTCCTGACCTTCGTCACCCGGCGTGGCGCTCTCTTCCACCACAATAGTGTCATCGCTGTTCACAGCGGCGGCAAATGACAGCGCAGGCGTGAAAGCCATCGCCACGGAGAGGGCGAGCAAAGAAGGGGAGCATCCGAACGGACGACGCGTTTCCCGGGTCTGATAAGTGAAAGACATGATAAACCCTTAAGTGTGTTTGCGGGACTGCCCGACAGCGGTACTTAGCCGCGTCAGGGATTGTTTTTTTAGTTAATCAATGAGCATAAAAATGCGAATGAGAAATATACGCATTAGTGTTTTAGATGTAAATGGATGTAAGCGGATTTTATGGAACCGCTTTCACATAAGGGAAATTGCCAGCAGAACGTCAGGGATGTTTATTGCGTAACGCATCGACCACCAGGGAAAATGCCGGGGAAGGCTGTTTACGGCTGGGATAGTAGAGATAGTAACCGGGGAAGGGCAAACACCAGGGTTCGAGTATGCGAATCAGGCGGCCTTCAGCAATGTGTGTTCCAAACTCTTCTTCAGGCAGGAAAGCGATACCAAAACCGGCCAGCGCCGCATCAACGATGTGTTCTGAAGTGTTAAACGTAAGCTGCCCGCTGACGCGGACATTTAAATCACCGCCTTCCTGATCGAAATCCCACACATACAGCCCGCCGGATTTAACCATACGCTGATTAATACACTGATGCTGCGTTAATTCGTGGGGCGTGGTGGGCGCGGGATGACGAGCAAAGTAGTCCGGTGAAGCGACCGCCGCCATGCGCAGCTTCGGGCCAATCGGCACTGCAATCATATCCTGGTCGATGGTATCGCCCAGACGCACGCCTGCATCAAAGCGATCCGCCACGATGTCGCGAAAGCCGTGGTTGGCATCAAACTCAACGTGAATATCCGGATATTCGCGCAGCAGCGGCGTGAGCTTTGGTAACAGCGTGGTGCGCAGAACGTTGGGCCCGCAGGTAATGCGCACGGTGCCTGCCGGTTTGTCGCGCAGTTCGGTCAACATATCCAGTTCGGCTTCGATTTCATCGATGCGCGTACCGACTGACGCCATCAACCGCTCACCCGCCGCCGTGGGCGACACGCTGCGGGTGGTGCGGGTGAGCAGGCGAATCTGCATCCGCGCTTCCAGCGCAGAAATCGCCTGGCTGATCGCTGGCTGCGTGACGCCCAACAGCGCCGCCGCGCGGGTGAAGCTTCCTTCGCGGGCCACGGTCACAAAGTACAGCAGATCGTTCAGGTTACGTTTCATGGTCAGAATGCCCGATTAATAAGTATGGCTTATAAGCCTATTAAGTATTCATTAGCTAGTTATCCTACGCTCGCCGTGTAAAATTTTCAGCAACGAATATTCCCCCCAATTTAATGACGTTATTCCTGCGAATAACGTGCGGCCCCGGCTTGCCTGAAAACAGCCGGTAAAACAGGAGGTAAAACATAATGGCTCTGCAGGCTGACGTTCAACGCGCCCATTGGGGCGGCATTTATGCCATGACGCTGTGTGTTTTTGTATTAATTGCCTCCGAATTTATGCCGGTCAGTTTGTTATCGCCCATCGCGGCTGATTTAGGCGTGACGGAAGGGCTGGCGGGTCAGGGCATTGCCATCTCCGGGGCGCTGGCGGTCATCACCAGCCTCACGCTCTCGCGGCTCACCGCAGGGCTGGATCGCCGATATCTGCTGCTGGGCATGACTGCGCTGATGGCATTCTCTGGCGCGATGATCGCCATGGCCGCGAATTATGTTGTTTATATGGTGGGGCGCGCGCTGATTGGTATTGCCATTGGCGGCTTCTGGTCCATGTCGGCGGCGACGGCGATCCGTCTGGTTCCTGAATCGCAGGTGCCTCGCGCATTAGCCATTTTCAACGGCGGCAATGCGCTGGCGACGGTGATTGCCGCGCCGCTTGGGAGTTATCTCGGCGACGTGATGGGCTGGCGGGGCGCATTTTTCTGCCTGGTGCCTGTCGCGATTGCCGCCTTCATCTGGCAATGGTTTAGCCTGCCAGCTATGCAATACAGCCAACAGCGCAGCAGGGCGCTTCCTCTCTTCGCACGTCCTGTTGTGGCGGTGGGGCTTCTTGCTTGCGGGCTCTTTTTTATGGGCCAGTTCACGCTCTTCACCTACGTGCGTCCTTTTCTTGAGGGCATCACGCAGGTGAGAGGAACCACGTTATCTGTCGTTCTGCTGATCATCGGCGTGATGGGATTTATCGGCACGCTGATAGTGGGTCACCTGCTGAAACACGGTATTTATCGCACGCTAATTCTTATTCCGTTGCTGATGGCGGCGATTGCTATCGCACTGATGATTTTCGGTCATCAGCTTTGGTTCGTCGTGCCACTGCTGGGCGCCTGGGGGCTGGTCGCAACCGCAGCCCCGACAGGCTGGTGGACGTGGCTCGCGCGAACGTTACCCCATGACGCGGAAGCCGGCGGCGGCGTGATGGTCGCCATCATTCAGCTTTCTATTGCCCTGGGATCAACGCTGGGTGGCCTGATGTACGACCATCACGGCTGGCAGAGCACCTTTGCACTGAGCGCTGGCGTTTTGCTCTGCGCGTCGGTCATCACTTTTACAACCTCACGTAAACACACACTCAGGAGTTAACCTATGAAAAACGTCACACTGGCGTTGGGCTTACTGATTAGCGCATTTGCCTCTTCCGCTGCGGATATGTCACGCGGAGCGGACAATTTTTACAAAAGCGACAGCGTGACCCAGCAGCGCGTCAGCTTTAAAAACCAGTATCAAATGAATGTGGTGGGCAATCTGTTTATGCCTCAGACGCTGGATAAAAACACGAAGCATCCGGCGATTATCGTTGGGCATCCGATGGGCGCGGTGAAAGAACAGAGTTCAAACCTCTACGCGCAAAAACTGGCGGAGCAGGGCTTCGTCACGCTGGCCATCGATCTCTCTTTCTGGGGTGAGAGCGACGGCAAACCGGGCCATATGATTTCGCCGGAAATCTACGCCGATGATTTCAGCGCGGCAGTTGATTACCTCAGCACGCAGCCGTGGGTGGACGCGGAAAACATCGGCGTACTGGGTATCTGCGGTAGCGGTAGCTTTGTGATTAGCGCAGCTAAAATCGACCCGCGTATGAAAGCGATAGCGACCGTCAGCATGTACGACATGGGCGCTGCGTTTCGTAATGGCCTGAAGCATTCGCAGACCGTTGAACAGCGCAAAGCGTTGATTAAGACGGCCATTGAGCAGCGCTTTGCCGAGTACAAAGGCGGCGATACTGTTTATATTCCGGGTACCGTGAACAAGCTGGATGACTCCACGCCAGAAATACAGCGCGAATTCTTTGATTTCTACCGCACGTCTCGTGGCGGCTATACGCCGAAAGGCGAGAAAGAAGAGCTGACCACCAAACCGATGTTAAGCAGCATTGGCAAGTTTATGAATTTCTATCCGTTCAATGATATCGAGACGATTTCACCGCGTCCGATGCTGTTTATTGCAGGCGATCGCGCGCATTCGAAGGAGTTTAGTGAAGATGCCTATCAACGCGCCGGGCAGCCGAAAGAGCTGTATATCGTGCCGAACGCGGGGCATGTAGATCTCTACGATCGTACCGATCTCATTCCCTTCGACAAACTGACGGCATTCTTTAAAACTAATCTGAAGTAAGCACCCGCGCCGCACCGAAAGGTGCGGCATTTTTAACGTATCTGTGCTCTGACTACCATCCCTGCACTCAACAACGTAAACAACGCAATAATCCATCCCATTGTCCACGGGGTGCCGTCGCTGAACAGCGCCAGCAGCAGCGAGGAGATAATTCCGCTGCCATACTGCAATGCGCCAATCAGCGCTGATGCGGAACCTGCTACGTGTGGTGCGCTATCCAGCGCAGCGGCTGTTGCGGTGGCGGCGATGATGCCGTTCATCGAGAAGAAAACAAACACCGTTGCGACAATCAGTATGACGCCGCCGACGTTGAGTTTTGTCCCCATCGCCAGCGCGAGGGCAGCAAGGGTAGCAACGCCGACTGCGCGTTTTAGCAGCGTCTCCAGCGGGTAGCGTTGTACCAGGCGACGGTTCACTGCGCTCATGCTCATCACCCCGACGATATTAATGGCGAACAGCCAGCCATAGTGCTGTGGGTCAATATGAAACCAGCTGATATAGACGAACGGTGAGCCGGTAATAAAGGCGTAAGCGGCGACGTAATAAAATGTCAGGCTTAGGATAAATCGCATAAAGCTACGATTCGAAAGCAGTGTGTAATAGGTTTCGAATGCGCCGCGTATAGAGGCTTTTATGCGTCGCTCTGGCGGTAATGTTTCCGATAGCCAATAGAGTGAACAGAGCATCAGTACGCCGATAACGGCCAGCAGCCAGAAAATGGCATGCCAGGAGGCGAATTTAATCATCTGCCCGCCAAGCAGCGGCCCGACAATGGGCGCAATCGCCATCACGATGGTCAGGGTTGATAGCATCTGCGCGGCACGCGTACGGCTGAAGAGGTCGCGGATCATGGCACGTGCCAGCATCGGCCCGGTGCAGGCCCCCAGCGCCTGGAATACGCGCCAGAAAACGATCTGCATAATATCGGTAGACAGTGCGCAGCCAATCGAACCAATGACAAACAGCACCATCCCAATCACCAGCGGAATGCGACGGCCAAGATGATCGCTAATCGGCCCCCAAATAAGCTGAGCAATGCAGAAACCGACCAAAAAACCGGTAATTGTTAGCTCGACGTTGCCCTGTAACTCATTCGCCATGACGGGCATTGCAGGAAGATAAATATCGGTGGAGAGGGAGGTAAACGCCATCAGGGCGCTCAGAATAAGAATAAAAACCAGTCCGGTT
The DNA here is from genome assembly GCF_021172065.1 of Pseudocitrobacter corydidari. Taxonomy (NCBI): domain Bacteria; kingdom Pseudomonadati; phylum Pseudomonadota; class Gammaproteobacteria; order Enterobacterales; family Enterobacteriaceae; genus Pseudocitrobacter; species Pseudocitrobacter corydidari. Next base: position 4,791,625 of record NZ_CP087880.1, read on the forward strand.
GTTTTTACCGGTTGGCGTTGCGCGTGACTCATAATTTTCCGTTCGGCAGAAGTGAGAGGGTAAGGATATCGGAAAGCTATTGGTTAATAATCCCTCTCCAGCGGATAGCCTTTATGAGGCGAAATCATAAATCACGTAAGTGCAGAAATTTATGCTGCCTTCAGGCTGATGTCGGCATCTCCTCTCGAGGCTTACGATTACGCTGGAGGATGCCAGGCGCTGAATCAGTGCCAATTCTTCTCAACCTGCGTTGGGCGAAGTAACAGAAAATAACCAAGCGTAATTATTATTACGTATATCCTGGTGTGCATTTTTTGTTATAGAATATCGCCTGATGACATTTTTATCAGGCGATTTTTATATTTATCCCTTATCGTCTGGCGCAAAAAAGGAAAGTTGCGATGGAAATGAGCCAGGGAGGTTCAATGAAAATGGTTTCGTTAATTACGTTATCGTGTGCGGGTATTTGGCTTATCTTGCATGGGCTCTGGATGTGGTTGCCCCTACGATAATCACGCGGTTAATTATAACGCCATGCGCCTTCACTACTATTAACGGGCGTTATCTCTTCGCTCAAAATCACTTTATCGGATAAGCCGACATATTTACGTGTCATCTGTTTTATATCGACAATCCACTTATATACCCCGGCGCTGGCGACCAGAGAACAATATTCTTCATAACCAATTTCGCCCGCAAAATGGCGGCGAGACGCTGCGCGGATGAGATCTTCATTTGCCCGCAGATTGACGCGTTTGAGGCTGTACTCACCTTCTATAATGCGAATATTTCCTTCGCTATCAACAAGCGTCACGTTTCCGGTAGAGACGAAATGAACGTAGAAAACGATGTTCTGTTTTTCGAGTTCTTTGATCAGTTCATGCAGCGTTATCTGCGTTCGAGCCTCAGAAAATAGAGTGCGTAAAATAATCAGTGCCTCAATAATAATGATTGCGATAGTTACAATAATGCTAATTAAAGTAAGTAAAGGTAACTATCTTCTAACAGAGAGCCACTATACGGGCAAAACGAATCCATAGACAATTGAAATTTGTGTTATCTCTATCACAAAAAATGACTATACCAAATTTCATGTTTCCGCTTTGTTTCTTTAATTCATATTCCTGATGGAATATATCAACATCATTAATACATATGATCGATTTTTGATCTAATTTAGGTATTATATATCATCGAATATTATGATAATACTTTAGTGGTGTATTATTTATCAGAGTGATATTCACGTTATTATTTAACAATGAAATCGTTTTCTTGTGGTGAAATGGGCGTTGGAGTACAGAGCGTCACGATTTGATCCTCAGGCCCGCGAAGTTGCGTTAAAAACAGCGGTGCGGGCAAGCAACTGTCGAAATCGGCGATGTGCCAAATCTGGCTGCCTGCCTGTTTAAGCATCGCCTCTTTGCGCGTCCAGATTTGCCAGAACGCGACGAGCTTATCTTCCGCCGCTGCAATCTGCGCCTGTTCACCGGGGCTGAATACCGATTCAACAATCCGCTGGCTATTTTTACGCGGGCGTATGACTTCAATATCGCAGCCCACCTCGCCCTCATCGCTCAGCAGCAGCACAATGTCATTGCCGCTGTGGCTGATGTTAAACCACAGCGGATATCCACCAACGAAGCCGGGTTTGCCGTTAGTGTTGCGAACAATCTCTGGCATCACGGCGGGGGAGATCGCCTGTTCAAGCAGCGCGCGTCCCGCTGCCTGAGCGTCGATGTATTCCGATATCTTTGTGCGCAGCAGGCGATACATGCTTATGCCCAGCGCTTGATGACCAGCGAGGTGTTGATCCCGCCGAAAGCGAAGTTATTGCTTTGCAGATATTCGCAGTCAATGTGACGCGCTTCGCCCATGATGTAATCCAGCTTGCCGCAGGCTTCATCAGGTTGCGTCAGGTTAATGGTCGGTGCGAACCAGCCTTCGCGCATCATCTGTAAGCTCATCCACGCCTCCAGCGCGCCGCAGGCTCCCAGCGTATGGCCGAAATAACTTTTCAGCGAGGAGATCGGCGTGGTCTCACCGAAGATCGCCGCCGTGGCCTGGCTTTCCGCCAGATCGCCGCGATCGGTTGCCGTACCGTGCGCGGAGATATAGCCAATCTGCTGAGCGCTGACGCCCGCCATCTGCAACGCCTGCTCCATGCAAATTTGCATCGTATCGCGCTGTGGTTGGGTGATATGCGCGGCATCGCAGTTGGTGGCGAAGCCGACGATTTCGCCGTAGATGGTCGCCCCACGCGCCTTCGCGTGTTCCAGTTCTTCCAGAATCAGCGTACCGGCGCCTTCGCCAATCACCAGCCCGTCACGCGTCTGGTCAAACGGCGAGGGCGTCGTTTTCGGCTGATCGTTGCGCTGGCTGGTGGCGAACAGCGTATCGAAAACGGCGGCTTCCGAGGGGCAGAGTTCTTCTGCGCCGCCCGCGACCATCACGGTTTGATAACCGTGGCGAATCGCTTCCCAAGCGTAGCCAATCGCCTGGCTACCGGAAGTGCAGGCGCTGGAGGTGGGAATGACCCGCCCGCGCAGGCCAAAGAACAGCCCGGTATTCACCGCCGTGGTGTGCGGCATCATCTGCACGTAGGTGGTGCCGGTAATATTATTGGTGTGCTTTTCGGTCAGCATGGTGGCGAATTCGCTCACCGGGCCGGTGCTGCCGGTCGATGAACCATAGGCGATACCGGTCTGGCCATTGGTCAGCACCGGGTCGTCAATCAGCCCGGCCTGCTCCAGCGCCAGTTCAGTGGCACGGGTAGAGAGCAGCGACACGCGGCCCATGGCGCGGATGCGCTTGCGGGTGTAATGGGCGGGCAGCGTGAAGTCATCAATGGGCGCGCCCAGCAGGGTATGCAGGCCAGCGTAGATCTGCCACTCCGGCATATGACGGACGGCGTTTTCATAATTCAGCAGCCCGCGCGAGACGTCCTGCCAGTTTTCGCCGAAAGCGGTGACGCCGCCCATGCCCGTGATCACGACACGACGTGTCATAACATGCCTCCGTTGATCGAAATCACCTGCCGGGTGACGTAGCCCGCGATGTCCGACATTAAATAACTCGCCAGCCCGGCGACCTCTTCGGCCTGACCCATGCGTTTCATTGGGATCATCGCCATGGCTTCTTTTAGCGCGGCCTCTTCCATTGCAACCATTCCGGTGTCAATCAACCCCGGCGCGATACAGTTGACGGTGATTTTGCGCTTCGCGAGTTCCATTGCCAATGCTTTGGTGGCCCCGATGATCCCCGCTTTGGCGGCGCTGTAGTTCACTTGCCCGCGGTTACCCATCACGCCGGAAACGGACGACAGCGTGATGATTCGCCCGCCTTTACGCGCGCTAATCATGGGCATGATGCAGGGGTGAATCACGTTGTAGAAGCTGTCGAGGTTAGTGTGAATGACCGCATCCCAGTCTTCTTCGCTCAGCGCCGGGAATGCGCCATCTCGAGTAATTCCGGCGTTGCTCACCACGCCGTACCACGCGCCGTTTTCGGCCATATCCTCTTCCAGCACCGCTAAGCACTGGGCGCGATCGCCCACATCAAAGCGCAGCAATCGCCCTTTGCCGCCAGCCTGCTCAATGGCGGCCAGCGTTTCGCGCGCGCCGGGTTCATCCTGATGATAGTGAACACCAAGGGTAAAGCCATCAGCGGCCAGTTGAAGGGCAATAGCCCGGCCAATGCCTTTGCTGGCGCCGGTGACCAGAACGGAACGGCTCATGCGTTTTCTCCCTGCTGAAACAGCGACGTTAACTCTTCGGTCGACGGCTGGAATGTGTTGACGCGGCCGGTGGCGGCCACGGTGTTATTAATCATTATTGTGCATTCGAAACTGCCAAAACGGCTGTCGCGCATCAGCAGGTGGGCGTGAATATCCAGCGTGGCGTGCGCAGGAAAAGAGCCTGCCTCGCACACCAGTTCACGCGCGCCGAGCACCATGCCCAGCGTCAGCTGTTGCTCGCCATCATCCTGACGATGCCAGCCGGACCAGACGCCGACCGTCTGCGCCATCAGTTCCAGCGCGTACCAGCCGGGCAGGTTGCCCGACGCATCAAGAAACGGCGCCAGCACGCCCGCAGGATTCACCGACACCTGACACTGAACGTCGTTTTCGCCAACAGCGGAAACCTGTTCAAGCAGTAACATCGGCGCGTCGTGCGGCAAATAGTCCGCGGGCGGTAAGTAGTGGCTCATGAACATCGTCCTAACAAAATACTGGTGTTGTTGCCGCCAAAGGCGAAAGAGTTGGAAAGAATCACCGGGCGCGCCAGCGGTGCACAGGCGTGAAGCAGGCCGCAGGGCGGCAGTGTGTCATCGACGGGCATTTGGCTGAAGTCCTGCGGTGGCAGCGGCAGGTTATGCTGCAAAATCAACATGGCAATACCTGCTTCGGTGATGCCCGCCGCGCCTAACGTGTGCCCGGTAAGATGCTTCGTGGAGCTACAGGGAACCGTATCACCGAAGATATGATTCACCACCTGCGATTCAATTTTGTCATTCAGCGGCGTGGCGGTGCCGTGCATATTGATGTAGCCCACGTCCTGCGGCGCGAGCTTCGCTTCTTTCAGCGCCTGAAGAATCGCGCGAATTGCGCCTTCGCCTTCAGGATGCGGAGCCGACATATGCCACGCATCGCTCGATTCGCCCACGCCCAGCAGCGCGATTGGCTGCGGCTCGCGGGTCAGTAGCATCAGCCCCGCGCCTTCCCCGATGGTAATGCCGCTGCGATCGCGACCAAAAGGCTGGCAGCGCGAGGCTGAGAGCGACTCCAGGCTGTTGAAGCCGTTGATCGGCATCCGGCTCAAGGTGTCCGCACCGCCAACAATCGCCACATCCGCTAAACCCGCTTCAATCAGACGGCGACCGCTAATAATGGCGCGCGCACTGGATGAACAGGCGGTAGAAAGGGTAAATGCCGGGCCATCGAGCGCCAGCCAGTGGCTGAGAAATCGCGACGGGTCGCCCAGTTCCTGCTGTGCGTAGCGCCACCGGGGATGCTGCTGGCTGACATGTTTATCGCCTTCGTCCAGCCCGGAGGTGCTGGTGCCCATCACCACGGCAATGCGCTCGCGGCCATAGCGGGCAATCGCGTCATCTACCTGCGGCTGGATCTGTGCCAGCGCTGCCAGCAGGAGCTGATTATTGCGGCTGCGATGTTCGGCAAAGGTGTCCGGAATATCGGGCAGTCCCGCCTCTACGCCGCCAAAAACGGCATCTGAATTGCCCTGCAACCAGCCCGCACGGGCACGCATTCCCGGCGCGATGCCGCGCGTCAGGTTCGCGGCGACCTCAGGCACGTTGTTACCCAGCGCGTTAATCATGCCCACGGCAGAGATAAAAATCATATCAGTCATCCAGGTATTGAATGGTGATGTGGTATTTGAAGGCGTGCTGCTCAATACTGACCGGCTCGCGTTTGCCTTTGCGCGTCAGGTAGGTTATTTCGGTTACCGTTTCGCCACGGGCGTTACGCAGTGCGCGCTTGTCGCCCGCATCGGTGAGCGTCCAGCCTTTCGGCAACTGCGGCTGCCACGCGCTAATCGGCAGATAGCTGAGCATCACATCAGCCAGTACCTGGCTTGCGGGCGGCAATTGCGGTACGACGATGTTTTGTTCGGTGCGCAGGCCTTTTTCATCATAGGTCAGCAGGAACAGACGTATCCCCAGCGACGATAGCCCGGCGAGCGTGATTTTGTGTTCATCGGCATCCAGCATCACCATTAATGATTGGGTTTTGCCGTTGAAGGTGCCGGTCAAAAGCTGCTGCGACGTAAAGGCGGGCGTCATGCCTGGCGCAGGCAGCGTTATGCGCGCGCCCGGTTGCAGCCAGGCGGTGGGGCGAGTGCCATCATGATCGTGGCTACAGCCCGTAAGCAGCAGCGCGGTTGCCAGCGCAAGGGCGCGCCAGGCGTTGCGTATCATCATCGTTTTTCTCTTTTTTTCGTTGGCATCGCCAGCGGCGACAGTAGCCAGGCAGTGAAGATACCGGAAACAAGGACAATCCCAAAACTGCTTATGGCCTGGGTACTGCTGAAGACCAGCATGCCCAGCGTCAACAAGGTGGTCATCATCGCAAGCGTAATGGCGAGCAGCGAGGTCAGCGGCGTACCGCGGGGGTTGCTGAAGAACAGGGTGTAGTTAATGCCGATACCCAATACCAGCACCAGCGCCAGCAGTGAGAAGAGGTTGACGCTGTGCCCGCTAAAGGCGAGCGCCGCCAGCCCGCAGCCCAACGAGAGCAATGAAGGAAGCAAACTGATTAACCCCTTGCGCCAGCCCGTTCGTACGACGGCGCCAATCGCGATAGCCGCCAGCGCCACGCCGAGCAGCACCGTTAATACGGTGCGGTACAGCGCGAACAGCGCATCGAAACTCTGTTTTCTGTCAACCCAGGCGACGCCGGTGTGCTGTTCCGCCAGCGCCTTTAACGCCGCGCTATCTTTCACGCCGTCCACGGGAATGAGCACGCCGCTGACGCCGCGCGGTAGCGTCAACCACATCAAGCGCCAGCCTTCGCTGACGGGGCTTGCCAGCCAGTCGGCCACGTTCACCGGCATCGCGCGAAGATCGGGTTTCACGTCATGCAGCCCCGCCTGTTGCAGTGCCTGGCCGATTGCGGGCGTGGCGTGATTAAGTAGCGCCAAATCCTGCGCCTGACGCGCCTGTGAATTGAGCGGAATCGTGCGATAACGGGCGAGTAAGCCTTGCTGGCGAGCGGTATCCAGATGCGCGGTAAATGCCTCCATGCGCGTCAGCGTTTGCTCTGGCGAGTCGCCGTAGACCACAAACCATTTCTGATCGACGTTCTGCCCGGTGAGCTGTGTGATCTGCTTTTCCTGTTCCAGAAGATGCGACGGCAGCGCCTGCAACTGGGCGATATCATCGTTAACCTGAAGCGTGGAAAGGCCGATCAGCGAAACCACGGCCAGCGCGGCGGGCAGGCCGTAAATCAGGGCGTTATTGCGTCGCCACAGGGCGAGCCAGCGCAGCAGCAGGCCGAGCATCGGTACCGGGCGCACCGGCAGCCCGCGACACAGCCACGGATGCCAGAACACGACCGTCAGGCAGGACGCGCTCAGCCCTACGGCGGCAAAGATAGCCATCTGGCGTATGCCGGGGAAGGGGGCGAGCATCATAATCAGATAGGCGACAACCGTGGTCAGCAGCGCCAGCAACAGCGCGTTACGCACTTTATTGAGACTTTGCCACGGCGAGTTTTCCGCGCCGTGCACCATCCGTTCGGTCAGATAATAGAGCGTGTAGTCGGCAGAAATGCCGATGATGCTCATGCTCATCACCAGCGTCATCAGGTGCAGTTCGCCAAACAGCAGCAGCGTCACCGTGGTACCCGCCAGTGCGCCAATGCCGATGGAGAGCAGGCTCAACAGCAGCGGGCGCAGCGAGCGGAATACCAGCACAATCAGTAGCAGCACGCCGAATACCGTTGCCGCGCCGAGCGTCGAGATATCGCGTTTCGCCTGCTGGCTGGCGTAATCGCTGTACAGCACGGTGCCGCGCGATAACACCTGCGCCTGCGGGAAGCGCGTTTTAAGCCGGGCTTCGGCGGCGGTCAGTTCCTGCACCAGTTGATGGGTTTGCTGCATATCAAACGCGTCGCTTTGCAGCTCCCCGTGCAGCAGATACCAGTAGTTACCGTCTTGATCCTGCGTTGCCAGCCAGCCATCCATCAGGCGTAAGCGCTGGCTGCTTTGCATTAACGCCAGTTGCGAACCGCGCGTCAGCATAAAGGGATCGTTTTGCAGTTCTTTGCCGCTGACGCCGGAGAAGGCGGAGTAGAGCTGCGAGAGAACCCACTGCGCCTGCGCCTCGCCGCCGTTTTGCAGGCGATCGCGGGTGGCGCTGTCGACCATGCCGTTACGATGCTGCCAGTAAAACGCGCCCCATTCCTGCTGGCTTTTGGCATCCATCGGGCCCTTCACCTGCGCCAGCGCCGGGGTGCTTTTCAGTTGATCGAACCACGCCTGCGCGACGTGGGGATCGGGCGTTTTACCAGGGCTGACCAGCCACATCATTTGTTTATCAAGGCGCGAGATAAAACCGTCGTTCAGCGCGGGTGGAATATCGCCCAGCGCCTGCTTTGGTAACATCGCCAGCACGCTGCTGTTCATCCTCGCACCGGGTAATAGCGCCAGCAGCGTACCCAGCAGGATCAGGCAAAAAACAGCCCAGATGAGCGCCGGGCGGCGGGCGTTATTGGGCGCTAAAACGTTGTTGTTCGTCATGGGTCAGGGTGGCTGGCGTCAGGCGGTGTTGTGAGAGGGCGATATCGGTGCGGTCGCCCTGCTGATCGTTCAACTGGATAGTTTCGAGGAACTGCTGCCCGCTCAGGTCGATAGAGGCAAAAATTTTATCCAGCGGTGAGGTGATGGGCGTCAGGCGCAGCGCCCAGCGGTTGTCGCCTTTGTCCTGAAGGCTGATGCGGAAATTTTGTTCCAGCACACGGCGGTCGGCCTGGAATAAGGCGCGCAGCAGATGATTAAGCTGGAACATCTGCGGGTTATTGTCGGCGGTGATCACCTGCGGCGGCTGGCCGTTCACCTGCTGCACCATGCGGGTATCGGTAAGCATCATTTGCATCGGGAACGGCGTTTTCTGATCCCACAGTAGCCCGTTATCACGGGCAATCAGCATCTCGCCCTGAGAACGCAGCGGCTGCGGCATCGTTTTAATGGTGCGGGTTTGCTCAAAGTGGGCGCGCACAATTGGCTGTTCGGTAAAGCGCTGTTGCAGATCATCCAGCGTCACGGCGTGTACCCATGGCGCAAGCAGCAGGCAAATAAGGGGCAGGAATTTCATGGCTCGACTCCCATACGTTCAAAGAGAATTGCCGGGCTGACAAAGCACATCTCTTTGCTGGCTTCCTCAACCGCCACCTGGATGGTGTAGCCGGTGGTGGTGCGTTTGCCGCTTTCGGCGTCGAAAATCTGGTAGGCAATGCGCAGTCGGTTTTCGTACTCTTCCAGATGTGCCCGCACGCGGATACGCTGTTCGAAGGTCAGGGCATCGCGATATTTGACGCGCGTATCCACCACCGGCCAGACATAGCCGGACGCTTTCATCTGGCGATAGCCGTAGTCGAACTGGTTAAGCAGCGCTTCGCGGGCGATTTCGAAATAGCGGAAATAGTTGCCGTGCCACACCACGCCCATCGCATCGACGTCATGAAACGGGATAGTGAGTTCAACCTCAGTGGTAAAGCGGGGAACGTTAAGCACCCTTTACTCCTTATTGGCCGCGTCGGGCAGCCGCCAGAAATCAAAAAAGTTAAACCAGTCCAGCGGCGCCAGAAGCGCGTAATGCTCCAGCCGCTGCGCATAGCGGTCTACCGCCTGCTGAAGCGCCGCCTGGCGCTCTGCGCGCGGCAGCAGCAGCGGGTCGGCGAACGGTTCGCAATGAATGTGTAATTGGCCCTGCTGTTTCAGGGCGAAAATCAGTAGGGTCGGGCAGCGCAGCAGTGCGGCGAGAATAAACGGCCCCTGCGGGAACGGCGCGGGCTGGCCCATAAAACGGCTCCAGATAACGCGCCAGTCGCCGCCGCGCTGACGGTTAACGGCGATGCGATCGCCGACGATCGCCACCCATTCGCCGCGATCCAGTTTCTCTTTCAGCAGCATGGCGGTATCCGGGCCAATATCGGTAACCGGCATCAGGTTCATCCCGGCCTGCGGCGCCATTTCCTGCATGATTTGTTTGAATCGCTGGGCGTTTTCACTGAACACCAGCGCGTTGATCACCCGGCCTTCTTCGCGTTGCGCCAGCGCCCGACAGGCTTCTACATCGCCAAGATGCGAGGCCAGCAGCAGCTTGCCGCGTGGTTCATGCATCGCCAGCGCCGCTTCCGCGCCGGGGGCAAACACCACCTCATGACCGAAACGCAGTTCCCCGCGCCAACTGGCGACTTTATCGAGCATCGCCTCGCCAAAGCGCAGAAAGTGGCGATAGCTGCTCAGCGGCTTCGCGTTCGGCTGCTGTTGATGTACACGCGCGAGCCACTGCTGCGAGGCGCGTCGTTCCGTTGCGGCAATCAGCCAGTACAGTGCCACCACCGGTTTTAGCAGCAGCGAAAATGCGCCACGCCCCAGCAGTTGCCAGACGCGCAGCATCAGGCGCATGCCCCATAATCCTTTCACCTCTTTTTGCTCTGCCCAGTGGACATTGCGACGGCGAAACAGCAGCGACGGAATACGCGGCAGCATGCCGAAGAAAAGGCGGGTGTGCATCCACGAGATGCGCACGTTGTCTTTCAACGCATCGAAATGAGAAAGGCCATCCTGCGGGTAGGTGACGCGCGTTGGCAGAAAATAGCTGCGATGGCCCTGCCAGTAGAGGCGCACTATCACTTCGGTGTCGAAATCCATTCGCTTGCCGAGCGGCACACGCTGCGCCAGCTGTAGCGTTGGCATAACCGGATAAACGCGAAAGCCGCACATGCTGTCTTTAAGCTGCAATGACAGGGTTTCAATCCATACCCAGACGTGGGTTATCCAGCGGCCATACAGGCGTGAGCGGGGGATGGAGTCATCGTAAATCGGCTGGCCGGAAATCAGCGCCTCGGGATGTTGCTGCGAAAGTGCGAGCAACGCCGGGATATCTTCAATCGCGTGCTGCCCGTCGGCATCGACCTGCACCGCATGGCTGAAACCCGCGCGCGCCGCCTCTTCCAGCCCGCGGATCACCGCCGCGCCTTTCCCCGCATTGTGCGCCTGGCGAATGAGCGTGACGCTGGGGTGATTCTCGGCAAGCGTGCGTAATTCGCGCCGGGTCGCGTCGTCGCTGCCATCGTCGACGATGATAATGGGCAGGGCAAACGGCGCAAGACGCGCCAGCACCCGCGCCATCATCGCGCCGTGGTTGTAGCAGGGGATCACCACGCAGGGCGTGAAAGTTAGCGGCATAAACGGATTTTCCCGCTGCTGGTGGTGTGGCGTGTGTCGCCGTCGTGGCGCTGGTAGCGGAAGGCGAGCACCTGACGCGCCTCCAGCCAGGTCAGCGTTAAGGTGACCCGGTTTTCCGGTAACAGCGGGGCCTGGAATTTGACGTTCTGAATACTGTGAAAACGATAATCAGGCGTCAGTAATCGGCTGGCATAATGCATGACCCACTCCAGCTGTGCCACACCCGGCAATAGCGGCTGGACGGCAAAGTGGCCTTTAAACCAGAACAGCGTGGCGGGCAGATGCAGGACAATCTCCGCCTCGCCCGCGCCCGTATGCTGGCAGGAAATTTCATCGGGCGTCATGGTCATGAAAGCACTCCTGTAATTGCGCATCGATGCGCTTATTCATTGTATTCACTGGAATAACATCTACCACGCGCCAAAAGCGGGGAAGTGCAACGGGCTCCAGCCACGGGCGCAGCGTCTGACGCCACGCCTGCTCCTGTTTGCGGCTCGCGCGCTGCCACGCCTGGCGCGCATCATCATCAAGCACTAATAGCACTCCAACGTTCTGCCGCGTGCCGCGCGTAATCAGTATGGCTGCGGCATCGCGCACGCCCGCCAGCGATAACACGCGCTGTTCGATTTCCGCCAGCGAGACCCGTTTTTCGGCGATTTTGACCACCCGACCGCGCCGCCCAAGCAGATGAAAGTGGTTATCCGCAGTGACGCGCAGTGCGTCTTCCAGCAGTAGCCCGGCGGGCTCAGCAATCAGCGGCGACGTCACGCGCCAGCGGTCGTTTTCTGCCGTGAGCGTCACGCCGGGGAAGGGCTGCCACGGAGTATCGTCTGAACGGCGTTGTCGCCACGCGAGTACGCCCGTTTCGCTACTGCCGTATATTTCGTCGGGCCAGACGTTCAGCCAGTGATGGGCGTGCTGCGCATCCTGCCAGTGCAGCATGCCGCCCGCAGTGATCACCATGGCGACGTCCGGGGCCGTCAGCCGCGCATCCAGATGCTTCAGAAACGCCGGGCTGCTGATAAACAGATAACGCTGCTGCGGGAGCGCGGCCAGTTGTTCAGGCCAGGCGAGGATGTCGGCATGTAGCGGCAAGCCCAATGACATCGGCAGAAAAATGCGGAAGGTCAGGCCGTAGAGATGCTGCGGTGAGACGGAAGCGACCACCCGGCAATCGGTCAGCCGCCCGGCAAAGCGCGCGGCCAGCAGGGCGGATTCTGCATCCAGCGCCGCCAGGCTTTTGTGAATACGTTTGGGCTGCCCGGTGGAGCCGGAGGTAAAAAGTTCCAGACCGGCGTCATCAGGTATCGCGGGAAGCGGTTGGGCATCTTCACGGGCGTGGGTATTGATGATGCGTAAAGGGCCGTCCCAGCGCAGAGGTCCATCGCTTAAGACGCCGTCGAACAGCGCTCGTTGTTCCTCAAGTAGCGCGGGGCGAGCGTGGCCCGGCAACACCGGCGTTTTTCCGGCATGCAGCGTCGCCAGCAGGGCAACAAGAAACAGATAGCTCTCTTCCAGACACAGCGCCCAGCGCTGGCCCTTCTGCGTTTGCAGCCACGCGCAGTGCGCGGCCACGTCGTTGCGCAGCTGGCCCAGCGACCAGAGGCGCTCGCCTGACCAGGCGACGGTCGTGCTGTCGGGGCGTTCGCCACTCAGCCAGCGGGATAACGGGCGCGGCACGTTCATGCGGTTTCTCGCTTCATCACCCGGCGGCGCACCAGCCATTCACCGGCCATCAGCGCGCCCATCAGCAGGTAGGCGATCATCCCGTTCCACGCGCTCCACAGCGCCATATCGCCGATCTGCGCGGTGATCAGGGCAACGCTGCCGTTGAAAATAAAAAAGCCGCACCAGATTTGCGTCACGCGCCGCGTGTAGCGCACACCTTGCTCAGAGAGTTGGGGATATTGCAGGCGCGCCAGGCGTTCAACCAGCGGCATCGCGCTGAACAGTGAACTGCCAAACAGGGCGAGCATGATGCCATTGACCGCCACAGGCCAGTAGAGCAAGAGCTGATGCGTTCCCAGCAGCACACTGGCAAGACAGAGCGCCAGCCCGGCTAGCGCGACGCTTTGCATCACCCGACGCATCGGCCCGGCGTTGTCCTGCGCCTGACGCAGACGAAGCAGCAGAACAACCGCCAGCGTGGGCAGCAGCCATTGCAGGCCGTTATGCGCCAGGCCAAACCAGACCAAAAATGGCCAGGCCAGCAGCACACACGCGGTGATTATCTTGAGGAGCGGTAAACGCACGAAAAATCAGGCTTCCCGCAGCAGGCGCTCGACGGCGTCAACCACATCCTGCACGGTGCGCACGGCTTTGAACTCTTCCGGCTTAATTTTCTTGCCGGTCTTTTTCTGCAACTGGACGATCATATCCACAGCATCAATGCTATCGAGTTCAAGATCTTCATACAGACGCGCCTCGGGGGTGATGGCCGCCGGGTCTACTTCGAACAGTTTTACCAGCAGGGAAGTGACTTCCTGATAGACAGCAGTTTGGTCGGTCATGATGGCATCTCCTCAGGCGCGTTGGGATTGAATGAAGGCAGCGAGCGTCGCCACCGAATAGAAATGCTGACGCATCGCTTCATTTTCAGCAGAAAGCACAATGCCATACTGGTTTTTTACCGCCAGCCCCAGCTCCAGCGCATCAATAGAATCCAGGCCTAAACCGTCACCGAACAGGGCCGCATCGGTGTCGATGTCGTCCACGCTCAGTTCGTCCAGATTCAATGTGTTAATGATGAGATGTTTAATCTCAGAATAGAGCTCTTGCATCGTTAATTCCTGCACAATGATGTTTTAACAAATTAATTGTAATTTCTGTAAAAGATGCCGGTTTAGCGCGCGCGCGGCCAGCGCCGGTTCTTGCTTATTCGCGGTGATAAAATCGTCAATACAGATTCGCTCGCGGACGACAACCTCAAACTGCGGCGTCGTTGCCGGGACGTGATACCACGGGCGCTGCTTATCCAGCAGGTGCTCGCTACAGCGTATGCTCACCAGGCGTAAGTCGCGTTCACAGCGCACCGCGATATTGGCTGCCCCGCGCTGAATCGTCATCTTTTCGTCAGGGCGAGTGCGCGTACCTTCCGGGAAAATCAGCAGGGTATCGCCGCGCTGCAAACGGGCCTGGCTTTCGGTCAGCAGCCGTTCAGCCTCGCTATTGACCAGGTAATCTGCCGCGCGGATCACGCCGCCGACAAACGGGTTCTTCAACAGCGCGCTCTTTACCAGACAGTCTGTTTCCGGCATCACCGAGGCCAGCAGGACATAATCAATCAACGTCGGATGATTCGCCACCACCAGACAACCGCGCGCCTGACGTAAAATATCAGCGCCCTGTACACGGTAACGCAGTACGCCCGTCACGCTGGCGAACCTCAAAAAAGCGCGGAAGCTGGCCGAAATGCTGCGGCGCGCCAGGCGACGGCGTTTGTCGTCATCGCCAATCACCAACAGCAGCAGGTTAAACCAGCACAGCGACAGCAGCAGTCCGCCCAGGCCAAACAGCGCAAAGCACAATACGGTCATCAGCAATCGCCAAAAGCGATTGATGCGCCTCGCGATCATGTCTGGCTCCAGCACCAGCGTAACCGTTCGCCCTGAAGGGCGAAATGGGCTGTGCGGCCCAGGTAATGCTGTAAAAATTGCAGGCTTTGCGGTAGCGCAGGCTCTTCTTTCGTTCCACCCGGCTCGGTGGTGCACTGAACCTGATTACCCGCTTCAATTACCAGCGCTGTCGCAAAGGCCCAGGCAGGCATCTGTGCGGGTAATGAGGCACGGTAAAAGTCCGGCAGCGCACCGTCAAAATCGACCATTAAAATACGCTGGTGGCCCGCCTGTAGCAGGCACATCACCTCGCATAAGCCTTGCAGGAACGTGTCGCGCCCGGCGCTCAGCGACGAGGAGACAATCGGCTGTTTTGCAGCGATGGTGAGATTGCCAACCGCCGCGTTATGCACTGACATCGCGAAATCGGTCGGTGAAATGGCCTGATCGCTCGCCAGCGCGCTAAGGATACGGTAATTACGCTCCAGCTCGCCGTGGCGACTGGTGTAGAGCACGGCATCAATGGCATGGCGACGCAGCATCGTAAGGCCACACTCTACGGCCAGCTTGCTACCCGAACTCAGGCGGCGCGCGGTCATCATCGGCAATTCAACCAGCTTCGCCTGCGGGCTGGCAGGATCAATGGCATAAGGCGATTGCGCCCATGACAGCCACTGGTCAGCCTCGCCCAGTCCAGGCGCTCGGGCGATCCAGTCGATGATGTTGAATGCTAATTTCATTAACGCGCGTCCGCGGGGGAAAAATACGTACTTAAAATACGCCGGGCGTAATGCCGCGATCGCGTTATTTTAACGACCAGGGTATTTCTTATCTATCTTCTACAAAATAGTGGGGACTTTACAAAAAAAATGCATTTTAGTCATGCGGAACAAACTGATTTTTGCTCATCATTTGTTTCAGGCGGGATAACAGGGCAGCCAGAACTGCCCTGTTATCGGCGTTAACCGAGGAACATTACTGACACGCAGAGTACACCCACAATCAGCGTAATCAGGCTGCCGATGGAGCGGTATGGCTTCAGCGACGGGATGAGGTACGTAGAAAGCGTTGGCATGATAAACAGAATCATGGCGATCAGCGGGCCGCTTATCGCGTAGATCATCGAAATGGCGTTCGGGTTGATGCAGCAGACGATGAAGGTCAGCGTGGAGACCAGCAGAATCGACAGCATGCGGTTAAACGAACGACTTTTGCGCACGCCAACCTGATTCAGGGACGCTTTAACCATCTCACTCGCGCCTTCAATGACGCCAAAGTAGGTGCCGAGGAACGATTTCGACATCGCTACAATCGCCACAATAATGCCGGAGACGGACAGCCAGTTTGGCGAGTTGGGCATCATCGACAGCGCTGACAGAATCGTCACGCCCTGATCTTTGGCGGTATTGATGTAATCCACCGGAATGGAGAGCAGGCAGCTAAAGACAAAGAACAGCACGCTCAGGCAGATAATCAGATACGCGACCTTCATGATTTTTTTGCATTTACCCATCGCGAGATCGCCATATTTCTCTCTGCGGTCGATAGCGAAGGTAGAGATAATTGGCGTATGGCTAAAAGCGAAAACCATCACGGGGATGGATAACCACACCTGGTGCAGCGTGTGCGGCGTCACTTCCATTTGCCCGGTGAGTAGCGCGGGCTGCCAGCTGCCTGTCAGGTAAATCGACAAAAACAGGAAGTAGGCGATCAGCGGGAATACCAGGAAGCCCATCACTTTGATGGTGGCCTGGCGACCGGCAAGGAAAATCACGTTCAGCAGCAATACCACGCCAAGGCTCACCAGCACGCGTAGCGTCAGATCGACCGGCATATGCTTGGCTATCTGTTCGGTGATGGAGTTGGTGATGGCGACGGCGTAAATCAGAATCACCACAAAGAACGCCAGGAAATAGAGCGCGGTGATGAGGTTGCCAATTTTTTTGCCGTAGTAGTGGGTGACTGCACCGGTTATCCCGACACCCGCAGGGGTGTTGGAGGAGAGGATAAACTGACACAGGGCGCGATGTGGCCAGTACGTCAGCGGCCACGCGACCAGCGCGGTAACAAACAGTACCACGGCGCCTGCGGAACCCAGCTGGATCGGCAGGAACAGGGTACCGGCGCCTACAGCCGTGCCGTACAGGGCAAAGCTCCAGAGCGTCTCTTCTTTTGACCAAATTTTAGACATTATGCGAATTTAATAACCATGGAACATACAAAATGGAGCGTAATTTACCATAATTATGATTCGTGGTGGTTATGAATACTATTGATGGCCTGGAGCAGCATTGCCGGATGGCGGCTGCGCCTTATCCGGCCTACGGGTGTGCGGGGTATTGCAGGATGCGAGGGCGCTGTATGTCCTGTAGGCCGGATAAGCGCAGCGCCATCCGGCAGGGCGGTCAGCTCCGGACCATCGCCCGTTGCATACGGCGCTTCATCACGCGCTCGCGCAGCATGTCGTACACCCAGTTATAGAGCATGGTGTATGGCAGGAAGAACAGGAAGAAACCAATCTCCAGCGTCAGCGCCTGCATCAGCGTTACGCCCAGCACCACCGACACAATGCTCACCCCAATCACGATAAAACCACACTCAAACCCCAGCGCGTGGAAGGCGCGGATTTTCGCCGTACGGGTGACGCGCGTCACCGGCCACAGGCGGTCAAAAATGGCGTTATAGATGATATTCCACACCATCGCCGTGGTGGCGAGAATGATGGTTAATCCACCCATTTCGAGCACCGAACGTTGCATTAGGTACGCGGCGGTCGGGGCGAGGATCGCCGTGGCGATACCCTCAAAGCACACGGCATGGAAAATGCGTTCCGGCAGCTTTCTGCGGTGAAGGTTGTCGTTTTGCATGGTGATATGACCTCAATTTGTTCTCTGTATTGCTGGGCATTTTATGGATAAATATGATAAGTAAAAGATAGATTCCATCGATAAAGTAGATAGGTTATGCGCTATTCTCCCGAAGCCCTTACCGCATTTGTTGAAACCGTCGACAGCGGTTCGTTTTCCGCTGCCGCGCGGCGCTTACGAAAAAGCCAGTCCACCATCAGTACCGCCATTGCCAATCTTGAGGCCGATCTCGGTGTGACGCTGTTCGATCGCACATCACGCCAGCCGGTACTGACGGCCGAAGGTCAGCGCGTGCTGAGTTACGTGCAGGCGATTCTGGCCGCCAGCGAGCGGCTGGATGAACTGGCGGTGGCCCTGAGCAGCGAAACGGAAGCGCGGCTGGCATTTGTGTTGTCCGATACGCTCCATCCGGATGTGCTGGAGGAGCTGATGGTGCAGTTTGACCGTCGTTTCCCGCATACGGAGTTCGAATGTCTGGTGGGTGAAGACGATGATGTTATCGATTTGCTGCAAAAAGGGCGGGCACAGGTGGGGCTGATTGAGGCGCGGGAAAGTTATCCTACCGATATTGGGCACACTCGTCTGCCGATGCAGACGCATATGGCTATCTACGTTTCCCCCGATCATCCGCTAACCGCGCAGACCAGCGTCGAGTGGGATCAGCTGCATACCTGGCGCGAGCTGCGGCTGAATACCTATCTTGAAAATCGCCCCACGCCTGCGCGCGGACCGGTGTGGTCTGCGCCTAACTATCTGATGTTAATGAGTATGGCCGCACAGGGATTCGGCTGGTGCGTGCTGCCCTGTGCGCTGGTGGAGGAGTTTTCCCGCTCTGCGCCGTTAACGATGCTGACACTTCCCGGCTGGCCGATCGCTGTCTCTATCGATTTGCTGTGGAACAAAAGCGCGCCACCGGGCGCGGCCGGAAGCTGGGTCAAAGCGTATCTGCAACAGGTGTCAGCCTGACAGAAAACCTTTGTGATAAATCTCACTTTTTTTAAACAATTACGATAATAGTTGATAACAATCATCTACTATAGCCGGATTATTTTGCGCTGAGGTAGAGATGAAAGACGTCGTTATCGTAGGTGCAGTCCGTACACCCATCGGCTGCTTCCAGGGGGCGCTCTCCCGCCATTCGGCTGTCGAGCTGGGCAGCCTGGTGATCAACGCGCTGGTCGAACGCAGCGGGATTGAGCCTCATGTTATTGATGAAGTGATTATTGGTCAGGTGCTGACAGCGGGCACCGGGCAAAACCCTGCCCGGCAGTCGGCGATTAAAGGCGGCCTGCCCAATACCGTTTCAGCCATCACCATCAATGACGTCTGCGGCTCGGGCCTGAAAGCGTTGCATCTGGCGACGCAGGCTATTCAGTGCGGTGAAGCGGATGTGGTGATCGCGGGCGGACAGGAGAACATGAGCCGCGCGCCACACGTTCTGACCGACAGCCGCACCGGTGCGCAGTTGGGTAACAGTCAGCTGATTGATAGCCTGGTGCACGACGGATTGTGGGATGCGTTTAACGATTATCATATGGGCGTGACGGCGGAAAATCTGGCACGCGAATATGGCATCAGCCGTGAACAACAAGATGCCTGGGCCCTGAGTTCCCAGCATAAGGCGCGCAAGGCGATTGATTCCGGACGCTTTCGCGATGAAATCGTCCCGGTCGTAAACGCCCAACCTAATGGTGAAGCACTGTGCGTTGAAACCGATGAACAGCCGCAAACCGATCCCAGTGCGGAAGGCCTGGCGCGGCTTTCTCCCGCATTTGATCAGCTGGGTTCCGTCACCGCCGGGAATGCGTCGTCGATCAACGATGGCGCCGCGGCGGTATTAATGATGAGCGAAAGCAAAGCGCTGGAGCTGAATTTACCGATCCTGGCACGCATCCGCGCGTTTGCCAGCGTCGGTGTCGATCCCGCGCTGATGGGCATTGCCCCGGTGTATGCGACCCGCCGTTGTCTGGAGCGAGCGGGCTGGCAACTGAACGATGTTGATCTTATTGAAGCCAACGAAGCGTTTGCCGCGCAGGCGATTTCTGTCGGCAAGATGCTGGAGTGGGATGAGCAGAAAGTGAATGTGAACGGCGGCGCTATCGCCCTGGGTCATCCTATTGGCGCTTCCGGCTGCCGTATTCTGGTGTCTCTGGTTCACGAAATGATGAAACGCGATGCCCGCAAAGGCCTGGCGACGCTGTGCATTGGCGGCGGTCAGGGCGTGGCGCTGGCCGTGGAACGCGATTTACCCGCCGCATAATCTCTTACAACGCTACTAAAATCCCCGGTAGCGTTAAGATTACCCTGAGTTAATCCCTCTTTACCCTCCTCACTATTAACGCTAATACCAATGACGTAGCAAAAGGCTTTTTGCTTACACTTTTGCCGCCGTTTGTAATGTTTTACGTTAAGTTAATTCTATAAAAACCACATTAATCAAATCCTTATTATTTGATGAAATAAAATAACTCTGGTTATTTTATTTTTCACACCTTTCATAACTTGTTGTTTTTTAATGTTTATTTGAAGCGGGTGTTTTAGCGAATTATGTGTGAAAAATGAATTACATGTGACTTATATCTCATAATTATGGTGTTTTGACATTTTTTTATTGAAGCCGATCACGCCATTTCGTGCCGTATTTTTTGAAACAAATAATTACGATCCTGATCACTAAAACACATGAGTTAAAAAAATAAAATGCAATTCCATAAAAACGAAACATGATTTCAATTGAGAGATAGCAAATGTTTAAAAAAACTCTGGCCCTGGCTGTATTGTGTGGAGCATCTTTTGCCGCATCAGCGGTAACTGTTGATTTACGTCATGAGTTCATTGATGGTGGTAAAACAGATAAATCTAACGCTGACCGCGTTTCTGTTTCTCATCGATTTGCAAATGGCTTTGGTTTCTCTGTTGAAGCAAAATGGAAGTCGGGTGGTGATAATACCGATAAGCCGTATGCGGATTTTATTGGTAATGGTCACGAAGAGACGATTAGCTGGCAGTGGAAAGCCAATAAGAATTTCTCGGTAACGCCGGGATTCAATATTGAAAGTAATGATAGCCGCTCTATTTACAAACCGAACCTGCGTGTTCAATACAGCTTCGACAGTGGTTTTTATGTCGCCGCGCGTTATCGTTATGATTACACGCGCTATCCTTCTAATGCCGGAAAAGATGATGACAAAGTCAACCGTGGCGATGCCTGGGCGGGTTATGTGTTCGGCGACTGGCGTACCGAGCTGAACTATGTTTATGCGCGCAGCACCGAAGGTACTGCACGTAATAATAACAAACCTTATTCTCAGGAATATAACGTTAAGCTGGCTTACCGTTGGGATAAAAACTGGGCGCCGTATGGCGAAGTGGGTAACGTGGGTGTGAATGACCGTAACGATCGCCAGACGCGTTTCCGTGTCGGTGTGGCGTATACCTTCTAATTAATTCTTCCACCTCGTTATTAACCCGGCGTAGTTAGCCGGGTTTTTCTGTTTTCTTTTTTTCCTGTAATCATATTTCTAATATAAACGGCAGATAAAAAAAAGGCCCTCCACAAAGGAGGGCAAGGCCAGTTACAGAAACACTACATCAAATACTCATTCACTCATACTTCATATTCAGCCATTCAGGCCTGAATGAAATCACGCTGCGCCGGAAGTTTGGCGATATAAAGCGCCGGTTTCCCGTCTTTGTCGGAGCTGAACAGCACCGCGCCATCGTGTGGCAGGAAAGAAGGGTGCGGATGCGTGACCTGGCGGCTGTTTTGCACCGTCGCCCAGGAGGTGTCGTGACGCGCGATGCGGAAGTACGCTTTTTTCGCCACGTCGAAACCGTATAAATAGGGATCGTTGTCGATAGTGTAACCGCTGGTGTCTTTCACATCGACCGGCGTACCGGAACCGTCACCGACCAGCAGCGTACCGTCGAAGTTGCTCATCAGATGCGAACAGGCCGGCATCTGCATCAGCGCTTCGTTGACGCCGGTGTCCGGGTTATAACGATAAATCGTGCGACCCTGCTTGCCCTTCAGATAAGAGACATACACCAGCGCCGAACCGTTCGGTACCCAGAATTCATGGGTGCAGCTTTCGCCTTCCGCATGCTCTTTGACTTTGCGCACGTTGCTACCGTCTTCGTTTACCAGCCACATACGGGCATCGACCAGATCGTGCGGGCCTTCGTGGCAGAACGCGACGGTATTATCATCGAACGGGCGATAAATGGGGTGGCCGAGCCAGTTTTTCTCTTCGTGAATAACTGAGCTTTCGCCGGTTTGCAGGTCAACGCGCAGCAGGCGGCAGTGCGGGCCTTTATGGAAGAAGTCGTGGAACAGCTGCCAGCTATTGAGCGGCGTCCAGTCACTTTTGGCAATCTCAATGCCCACCAGTTTGGTGCAATCGCTGTTGGAAACCCAGGTACCGTAGCCGACCCATTCGTCCGGCACGCGATACACTTCCCGCTCCACCAGGGTTTTCAGGTTAACTTCCAGCAGGGTGCGATCGTTTTTCACATAGTAGAGCGATTTGTCATCAGGCGAGAGAAAACCGCCGAAGGTGTTATCGCCTTCACCTTCCGTTAATTGCACCGCTTCTGCATTGGCGACATCCAGCAGGTAGTAGTTCCAGTGGCCGTCGAACTCACCCGCGAACAGCAGATGGCTGCCATCGTTGAAAAAGCACTTCTGATAGAAGTAGTTGCGATGACAGGTGACTTCTGGTGGGGTTAAGCGGGTGACTTCCGCGCCTGTGTCTGGATCGCGGCTGACCTCATAGTTCAGTTTTACCCGCATACCTTTAGCCATGTTGCACTCCTTTTTCTCAAGCAATGGTGGCGTAAAGCTCACCGGCCGATGTGGATGTCGTTTTAAAAATGTAGTGATAATTTATCAAAACATCGTTTCATTGTTTGTGATGGTGAGCGCATTTTGTACGAAAAGGCAGTAAATTCAATCCAGAGGATGCTGTCCAACACGATGTCTCCATAAATGAACTTTGTTTTCTGACGGATATTTCTCACATTTCAGTTAATTCTTAATGATTCTATTTTACTGAATTAAAAAGACTTTATTTTATCGCGGGCGATAAGGGGAGACATATTCGTGATCGCTTCTGCATTTTCAGCAATATCACGCAGAAAAAGTGAAACGATGTTTTAATTGTAATTGAAAACCCATTTCATCAGCGATAAGATGACCTCATTGACAAAGCGGAACCCTGTTTCAGGACGCTTAATAAAGATAAACAGATGGTCTGGAGGCATTCGGTGGACGTAAGACAAAGCATTCATAGTGAACATGCAAAAACGCTGGATACGCAGGGCCTGCGCAACGAATTTCTCGTTGAGCAAGTCTTTGTCGCGGATGAGTACACCATGGTGTACAGCCACATCGACCGCATCATTGTCGGCGGCATTATGCCGGTGGCGAAAACCGTTTCTGTGGGCGGTGAAGTGGGCAAACAGCTGGGCGTGAGCTACTTCCTGGAGCGTCGTGAGCTGGGCGTTATCAATATCGGCGGCGCAGGCACCATCACCGTTGACGGTAAATGTTATGAAATCGGCCATCGCGATGCGCTGTATGTCGGGAAAGGGGTGAAAGAAGTGGTGTTCGCCAGCGTCGATACGGCGAAACCGGCGAAGTTCTACTATAACTGCGCACCGGCTCATACCTCATATCCCACCAAAAAAGTCACGCCGGATGACGTTTCTCCGGTCACGCTGGGCGATAACCTCACCAGCAACCGTCGCACCATCAATAAATACTTTGTGCCTGATGTGCTGGAAACCTGCCAGCTCAGCATGGGGCTGACTGAACTCGCACCGGGAAATCTGTGGAACACCATGCCGTGCCACACCCACGAGCGCCGTATGGAAGTGTACTTCTACTTCAATATGGATGAGGACGCCTGCGTGTTCCATATGATGGGGCAGCCGCAGGAAACGCGTCACATCGTGATGCATAACGAACAGGCAGTGATTTCGCCGAGCTGGTCTATTCACTCCGGTGTGGGTACCAAAGCGTATACCTTCATCTGGGGAATGGTTGGCGAGAACCAGGTCTTCGATGACATGGATCACGTGGCGGTTAAGGATCTGCGCTAAGTCGCGGGCAGCAAAAGAAATAATGCCTGTCGCGAACAGGCGCAATCAATAAGGAATTTAACATGATTTTAGATGCATTCTCGTTACAGGGTAAAGTTGCCGTCGTCACCGGTTGTGATACCGGCCTGGGCCAGGGTATGGCAGTTGGCCTCGCGGAAGCGGGCTGCGACATCGTGGGTATCAACATCGTTGAGCCAGCTGAAACCATCGAGCGCGTTACTGCGCTGGGTCGTCGCTTCCTGAGCCTGACTGCCGATCTGCGTTCCATCGACGGCATTCCTGCGCTGCTTGATCGTGCGGTAGCGGAATTCGGTCATATCGATATCCTGGTCAACAACGCCGGTCTGATTCGTCGTGAAGACGCGATCGACTTCAGCGAAAAAGACTGGGACGACGTAATGAACCTGAACATCAAGAGCGTGTTCTTTATGTCTCAGGCGGCGGCGAAACACTTCATCGCGCAGGGCAAAGGCGGCAAAATTATCAATATCGCCTCCATGCTCTCCTTCCAGGGCGGCATCCGCGTGCCGTCTTACACCGCCTCTAAAAGCGGCGTGATGGGCGTAACTCGCCTGATGGCCAACGAGTGGGCGAAACATAACATCAACGTTAACGCTATCGCGCCGGGCTACATGGCGACCAACAACACCCAGCAGCTGCGTGCGGATGAAGAGCGTAGCGCGGCGATCCTCGACCGTATCCCGGCGGGTCGCTGGGGTCTGCCGAGCGATCTGATGGGGCCGATTGTCTTCCTGGCTTCCAGCGCATCCGACTACATCAACGGCTATACCGTGGCGGTAGATGGCGGCTGGCTGGCTCGCTAATTCCGGGCTAACGGTGAGAACCCTGCTTCGCGGCAGGGTTTTTTTTGCCTGTAAATCACATCAATCCATATCGCATAAATTGATTTATCCATGTGATTATTTCCATATTGAAATCATTAATAATAAATTTATTTAAAAACAATAAATTAAAAATAATTGATGAAATACGCACCAATTTTAAAATTGGAATGTCCATCACATAACCGATATGTGCAGCTATTTAATCCATATCTACGCGATGAACCGCCTGACGTATTTCTGTAGAAATCCCGTATGTTCAGGGAATGTTTTATACAGTGCAGGCAGGAAAAGATGGTTACCTTAAATAGTGATTCTGTTGTGTCTCCACGCTCGCTGCGCGATACGCGGCGAATGAATCTGTTTGTCTCCGTTTCTGCGGCGGTTGCCGGTCTGTTGTTTGGTTTAGATATTGGGGTGATTGCCGGGGCGCTACCCTTTATCACCGACCACTTTGCCCTGAGCAGCCGCTTGCAGGAGTGGGTGGTCAGCAGCATGATGCTTGGCGCAGCGCTGGGCGCGCTGTTTAACGGCTGGCTCTCTTTCCGTCTGGGACGTAAATACAGCCTGATGGCGGCGGCGGTGCTGTTC
Organism: Pseudocitrobacter corydidari; assembly: GCF_021172065.1. Lineage (NCBI taxonomy): Bacteria > Pseudomonadati > Pseudomonadota > Gammaproteobacteria > Enterobacterales > Enterobacteriaceae > Pseudocitrobacter > Pseudocitrobacter corydidari. The sequence goes on from NZ_CP087880.1 coordinate 4,816,512, forward strand.
GTGCTGGGTTCGCTGGGCTCTGCGCTGGCCAGCAGCGTGGAAATTCTGATTGCGGCGCGCGTGCTGTTGGGCGTCGCGGTGGGGATTGCCTCTTACACTGCACCGCTTTATCTCTCTGAAATGGCGAGCGAAAACGTGCGCGGTAAGATGATCAGCATGTATCAGTTGATGGTCACCCTGGGCATTGTGCTGGCGTTCCTCTCGGATACCGCATTCAGCTACACCGGAAACTGGCGCGCGATGCTTGGCGTGCTGGCGTTGCCGGCGGTGATCCTGATTGTGCTGGTGGTCTTCCTGCCGAACAGCCCGCGCTGGCTGGCGGAGAAGGGGCGGCATATCGAAGCGGAAGAAGTGTTGCGTATGCTGCGCGATACCTCTGAAAAAGCGCGCGAAGAGCTGAATGAAATTCGCGAAAGTCTGAAGCTGAAGCAGGGCGGCTGGAAGCTGTTTAAAGCTAACCGCAACGTCCGCCGCGCGGTGTTCCTCGGTATGCTATTGCAGGCGATGCAGCAGTTTACCGGGATGAACATCATCATGTATTACGCGCCGCGCATCTTCAAAATGGCGGGTTTCACCACCACGGAACAGCAGATGCTGGCGACGCTGGTCGTCGGGTTGACCTTTATGTTTGCCACCTTTATCGCCATCTTTATGGTGGATAAAGCCGGGCGTAAACCGGCGCTGAAGATTGGTTTTAGCGTGATGGCGCTGGGTACGCTGGTGCTGGGCTACTGCCTGATGCAGTTCGACAACGGCACGGCGGGAAGCGGGCTTTCCTGGCTGTCGGTGGGCATGACCATGATGTGCATCGCCGGTTACGCAATGAGTGCCGCGCCGGTGGTATGGATCCTGTGTTCTGAAATTCAGCCGCTGAAATGCCGCGACTTTGGTATCACCTGTTCCACCACAACCAACTGGGTCTCCAATATGATTATCGGCGCGACCTTCCTGACGCTGCTCGACAGCATCGGCGCGGCAGGCACGTTCTGGCTCTATACCGGGCTGAATATTGCCTTTATCGGCATTACGTTCTGGCTGATACCGGAGACCAAAAATGTCACACTGGAGCATATCGAACGCAAACTGATGGCGGGAGAGAAGCTGCGAAATATTGGGGTGTGAAGGAAAGTTGGGGTGAGTGCGCGCTGATGCCCTCACCCCGGCCCGTATGTTTACACCTTCGCTAAATACAGCGCCGGCATCCCCTCAACATCTGACGTATACAGCACCCATTGATTATCCGGTGAAAACGAAGGATGCGGATGCGTCACCTGGCGGTCACCGTCCAGCACCTTCCAGCTACTGTTATGCTGACACACCGCTTTCTGCTCCCCGCTGTGAATATCAAACACCCAGATAAACGGATCGTTGCTGCCGTTATGCGGCGCACCGTCGCCCACGACGAGGGAGCCGTCATGGTTACTCATCAGGTGAGAGCAGGGCGGGATCGCCATCAGCAGCGTATTCTCAAGCGTTGCCGGATCGGCGCGATATAAATAGCGCTGCGGTGCGTTCTCCTGATGCGCCACGTAATAGAGCGCGGAGCCATTCGGCACCCAGAATTCATGGGTAAAACTTTCCCCTGGCTGATGCTGGCGAACCTTGCGCAGGTGAGTGCCGTCGGCATTGATGAGCCACATGCGCGCATCGATCGCATCGCGTGGTCCTTCGTGGCAGAACGCCACGGTATTATCATCAAACGGGCGGTAAATCGGATGCCCCAGCCAGCGCTTCTCCTGCAAAATGGTGCGCTGCTCGCCGGTTTGCAGGTCGATGTTGATCAGACGGCACTCCGGCTGCGTAAAGTAGAAATCGCGGAATTTGCCCCAGTCGGTTAGCGGCTGCCAGTCGCTTTTTTTAATTTCGATACCGACAAGCTGCGTACAGTCGCTGTTGGCGACCCACGTACCATAGGCCACCCAGGCGTCATCGACTTCGTAAATCACCTGCTCTTCCAGCGAATCGAGAACCACGCGCCTTAGCTGGCGGCTGTTTTTCACATACCACAGCGATTGATCGTCTGCGGAAAGGAAGCCGCCGAAGGTGTTATCGCCTTCGCCGTCCGTTAACTGTGTAGCGTGCTGCGCGTTAAGGTCCAGCAGGTAGTAATTCCAGTGCCCTTCAAACGCGCCGCCAAAAATGAGTTTGTTGCCATCGCGGGTAAAGCACTTTTGATAGAAGTAGTTGCGGTGACAAATAATATGCGGCGGCGTCAGGCGAATAACCTCATGCCCCGTTTCGGGGTCCCGCTGTGATCGGAAATTCAGCGGGATGATTTTACCTTTCATCAATCAGCTCCTGATAAAAAAATACCCCGCCGCCGAAGCGCCAGGGTATTGAGAGACAAGATGGGGATTAACGCATGGCGCGACGCAGAATACGTTCCGCCTGGCGCTGGAAGTCTGCGGCGGCATCTTCCACAGATTTCTGGCCGTAATCGATGTATTGCAGCGTGGTGCCGAACTGGGCGACGATCTGCGGGTCATCAAAGTATGGCGATACGCTCAGTTTGGTCGGCAGAGACTGCGCCAGACGCAGGCCGGATACCGCCGGGTCATCCTCTTTGATGATGCCGTCTTCGGTCAGGTATTGCACAGCCGCTTTGCTCAGCGGCACGCCGCGCTCCAGGCCCAGCGTATCAACCGCTTCTTTGTTGTTGAGCAGGAAGTTAATCAACTTCGCTGCCGCTTCCGGGTTTTTCGTCGACTTACCGATAGAGAGCATCTGCGCCGGTTTGAAGAACAGGCCCGCGTCGGTTGCGCCTTCCAGCATCGGATAGTTACCCAGCTCCAGTTTTGCTGGCGGCTTCAGGTTGTCGGAATATTTGTTGATGGTGGAGTTCCACATGTAGGTTCCCCCCCATTCGCCCTGGATCCACGGCTTCATTTCGTACATGTTGCTCTTACCGAAAGAGGCGTAGTACTTGGTGTCCGGCATGACGTGGCTGTCGATGAGCTTTTTGTACATCTGGAAAAACTCATTCCATTGGTCTTTGCTCCAGGCCAGTTTTTTGGTCTGTTCATCAATGGCGGCCGTATTGTACTTCTGCACCATATACGAGTTCAGCAGCGCCAGGGTATCCTGATGCTCAAGCACCACCGGGTAGTACTGCTTACCCAGTTTGCTTTCAAACGTTTTGCCCGCTTCCATCAGCGCGTCCCAGGTTTTCGGGTACTCCACGCCGGCTTTTTTCCACGTTTCATCGTTGAAGTAGAACACGCGCGCGGTTACGGAAATCGGAATGCCGTTCAGCTTGCCGTTCACCGTGGTGGTTTGCAGCTCTTTGGCATCGAACTGGCTCAGGTCGATGACATCTTTCATTTTATTCAGGTCGTAGAAGCCATCGCCCGTTTTGGAGAAAATCGGCAACCAGTTCCAGTTGGTTTGCATCACATCCGGCTCGGTACCGCCCGCAATCTGGGTGGTCAAGCGGGAGAGGTGACCATCCCAGCCGGTATATTCCGCTTTAACGTTGATATCAGGGTTCTGTTTATGGAACTCTTCCAGCGCCTTCAGAGTGACCTGGTGACGGCCATTGCCGCCCCACCAGGACATACGTAAATCCACATCTTTTGCCATTGAGGGTAAAGCAGTCAGCCCCAAAATGGTGGAGATTGCTGCGCTTAAAAGCACTTTTTTCATTTTAATACTCCATTAAAGAGAGAGGTTCTGTTCTGTTTTTGCGTCAAAGATATGACACTTATTCATATCAAACTTAAAGTACACTTTACGGTTAAGCCCTTTATCAATCATTGGCTTAGCTTCATCCGATGGAATGCGCGCCGTCAGTTCGTAGTTGGCTACTTTCAGGTAGACGAAGAACTCATGGCCCATGTTTTCAACGCGAACCATCTCGCCGGTACAGCCGCCTTCAGCAAACGGTTCGTCCGCCACCGACACGAATTCCGGGCGAATGCCGTAGAACACGTCTTCATTTTTATGGCCCGCCAGTTTCTGCTCTAACACGTTGCTCAACGGCAGGAATTCGTCGCCGATGGTCAGGTAGAGGTGTCCCTCTTTTTCCACCAGTTTGCTGGCGCGAATGTTCATTTCCGGCGCGCCGATGAAACCCGCGACGAACATATTTTTCGGCTTGTGGTAGAGGTTATCCGGCGTATCGACCTGCATGATGTGACCCAGCTTCATGACGCAGATACGGTCGCCCATGGTCATCGCTTCTGTCTGATCGTGGGTAACGTAAACGGTGGTCGCCGGTTTGCCCGATTTCTTCAACTGCTTATGCAGGTCAGAGATACGGATGCGCATCGATGCACGCAGTTTGGCGTCAAGGTTGGAGAGCGGTTCATCGAACAGGAACACGTCCGGTTTTTTCACAATCGCGCGGCCTACGGCGACACGCTGTGCCTGGCCGCCGGAGAGCTGGCGCGGCAGCCTGTCCAGCAGTTCATCCAGCTCAAGGATTTTCGCCGCTTCATCGACCTGCCTGTCGATTTGATCTTTCGGCATTTTGCTCAGCTTCAGGCCGAACGCCAGGTTTTCGCGCACGGTCATGTGCGGATAGAGCGCGTAGTTCTGGAACACCATCGCAATGCCGCGCTCTTTCGGCGCGAGGTTATTCACCACTTTCTCACCGATGCGCACTTCGCCGCCGCTGATGGTTTCCAGCCCGGCCAGCATACGCAGCGTGGTGGACTTGGCGCAGCCCGATGGGCCAACGATCACCATAAATTCGCCTTCAGCAATTTTAAGGTCGATACCATGTACCGCTTTGAAGCCGTTGGAGTACACTTTTTCCAGTTTGTTGAAAATCACTTCAGCCATGATATTTCCCTCTTAACCTTTAATTCCGCTGCTGGTCACGCCCTGTACGAAGTAGCGTTGAGCCAGGAAGAACACAATGATGGACGGCAGAATGGAGATGCTCGCCATTGCCAGAATTTCGTTCCACGGCGCACCTTCGGTGACGTCGATGGACATTTTCAGTGCCAGTGCAATCGGGTACTTATCGACGCTGTAGACGTAGATCAGCGGGCCGATAAAGTCGTTCATGGACCACATGAACTGGAACAGCGCGACGGAGATAATGGCCGGTTTCAGAATCGGCACCACCACGTACCACAGCACCTGAATAGAGTTACAGCCGTCAATTTGCGCCGCTTCTTCCATGTCACGCGGCACACCGCGCAGGAACTGAATCAGCATGAAGACGAAGAACCCCTGCGTGGCGAACGCCAGCGGCAGATACAGCGGCATGTAGCTGTTGAGCATGCCCATTTCGCGGAACATCAGGTACTGAGGAATCAGCAGTACGGTGCTCGGCAGCAGCATGGTGGTGATGAGCGTGGCAAACCAGAATTTCTTCCACGGGATTTCGAAGCGGGCAAAGCCGTAGGCCACGATGGTGGAGGAGATAATGGTCAGAATCACCTTCGGGATCACATACTTAAAGGTGTTCAGCATGTAATGGCCGAAGTTGTATTCGGTACCGGTTTTCCAGCCGTTGATAAACCCTTCCCAGGTGGCATGAGCAGGCCACAGTCCGAGCGTGGTGAAGATCTCGTGGTTCGGTTTGAACGACGCCGAGAACATCCACGCCAGCGGGTACAGCATCAGCAGGCCGACGAACAGCAGGATGGTGTAGCGAATCCAGGCGTTAATTTTCTCGCGTCTCAGGGTGCGGGCAACCTCACGTTCAGCGATGCTTCTTGCTTCGTCGATTTGTTGAATATCAGCCATTTTTGCCTCCCTTATCGGCGGAGTAGAACACCCAGTATTTTGAAGACTTAAAGGCGATGGCGGCGAAGACCGCGACGACCAGGAACAGAACCCACGCCAGCGCTGCGCCATAACCCATATCGAAGTATTTAAACGCGGTGTCGTAGATGTAGAGCGAGAACAGGTACGTGGAGTAGGTTGGGCCGCCGCCGGTAATCACGTACGGGCCGGTAAACTCCTGGAACGCCTGAGTGGTTTGCATGATGAAGTTGAAGAAGATAACCGGCGTAATCAGCGGCACAGTCACTTTCATAAACATCTGCCATTTGGACGCGCCATCGATCATCGCGGCTTCATACTGCGATTGTGGAACGTTTTGCAGTGCGGCCAGGAAGATAACCATCGCGGAACCGAACTGCCAGACGCGCAGCAGGGTAACGGACATCAGCGCCAGAGACGGCTCGCCGAGCCAGTTAATGGCATCAAAACCGAACACGCCGAGGAAGCTGTTCAGCAGGCCGTCGATGGCAAACAGGGCACGCCACAGTACAGCGATGGCCACGGAGCTGCCAAGAATCGACGGAATATAGTAGGCGGTACGGAAGAACCCGATGCCGCGTAATTTAAAGTTAAGAACAAACGCAATGCCAAGGGCGAAAGCGAGCTTCAGCGGAATGGTTAAAAATACATACGCGAACGTTACGCCCATTGATTTCCAGAAGAGAGTATCTTCGGCAAACATATAGCGATAGTTCTCAATGCCGTTAAATACCGGCGGACTCATCAAGTCGTACTCAGTAAAACTGAGAAAGAAAGATGACACAAACGGGAAGGCCGTAAAGATTATCAACCCAATGATATAGGGCGAAATCCAGGCCAAACCCAGCATTCTGTTTTCATTCATAGATACCTACCTGGCAAACAAGTTTGTAAAACGGATTGAGGTTCGGTCATCGCTCCACACGAGGGGCACGGGGCGCGGAATTCACGGTGTTAGCTTGGTGTCGGTCATACGATCCTTCCCTGTAAATAAATGTTGTGTAAGACTTTTTTACTACTCATTCCATTGGTGATGTTTTGCTGTTTCAACTCTGACGTTTTGTTACGCGTGATTAGTAAAACACCGTTTTAATTTTATTTTATTGCTATTTGTTTCCGCGTCATGCGTTTAATGATGGAAATGTGATCGAAGTCGAAACGATGTTTCAATTAAGTGAGGTGGGTGGGGTTTCTGTGTGGGTGGTATGGAAGTAGATGAGTGAAAATATCCCCTAACCCCTGAAATTAGTGATTCCATTAATGGTTATCAGGCTAATGCTTGATTATATGAAGTAAAAAAAAGCCCTCATGAAATGAGGGCCTTAGGCGGGTAGGGATATTAGTCTTTGAGAAAATCCTGACGCATCGGGGTAAAGGTATCGAGCAGCGTACCGGCTTGCAGACAAACACAACCGTGCATAATTTCCGGTTTTTTATAGAGCGTATCACCTGCGCGGACGATATGTTTTTCGTCGCCGATGGTGAATTCAAATTCACCGGAAAGTACGTAGGTTAGCTGCTCATGCGGGTGGTTATGCAGCGGGCCAACGGCACCTTTCTCAAAGTTGACCTCTACCGCCATCATCTTGCCATCATGGGCGAGGATACGACGGGTGACGCCGTTACCCAGGTCTTCAAGGGTGGTCTCTTTATGAAAAATAAACATCAGGCTGTCCTGTAGTAAGTTGAAACAATGTTTCATTTAACTTATCCCAGAATGCGTGAAAAAGAAATCGGCTGCTGGAGAAGTGGAAAGTTGATCACAAGTTTGCTTCACTGGAAGGCACGCGAAAAACCGAGGCATAAAAATGAAAACGATTGGGCTGTTAGGCGGTATGAGCTGGGAGTCGACAATTCCCTACTATCGACTGATTAATGAAGGCGTAAAGCAGCGTCTGGGCGGGCTACATTCGGCGCAGATTCTGCTGCACAGCGTTGATTTTCATGAGATTGAGGCCTGCCAGTCGAACGGAGACTGGCAGCGTGCCGGCGACATACTGGCGCAGGCAGCAAAAGGGCTGGAGCAGGCCGGGGCTGAAGGCATCGTGCTGTGTACCAACACCATGCACAAAGTGGCGGATCAAATCGAGCACGCTGTGACTGTGCCATTCCTGCACATTGCCGATGCGACCGGACGCGCAATCCAGAAAGCGGGAATGAGTAACGTTGCGCTGCTGGGCACGCGCTACACCATGGAGCAGGATTTCTATCGCGCCCGTCTGCAACAGGAATTCGCCATCAGCACGCCGATCCCGAACAGCGACGACCGCGCGCGTATCAACCAGATAATCTTTGATGAGCTGTGTCTGGGCACCTTCAGCGAGGCGTCGCGCGACTATTACCTCGAAGTGATTTCCGCATTGAAAGCGCAGGGCGCGAAGGGCGTGATTTTCGGCTGCACCGAAATTGGCCTGCTGGTGCCTGCGGAACTCAGCCCGCTTCCGGTGTTCGATACGGCGGCGATCCACGCTGCGGATGCGGTGGATTTTATGCTCTCCTGAGCCTTTGTGCCCGGTGGCGCTTCGCTTACCGGGCCTACAAGATTGCCGCCCTCCGGCAAAACACGCACGATCCGTAGGCCGGATAAGGCGCAGCCGCCATCCTGCAAAACACGCACGATTGGTAGGCCGGATAAGGCGCAGCCGCCATCCTGCAAAATACGCACGATTGGTAGGCCGGATAAGGCGCAGCCGCCATCCGGCATCCCCTCACGGCGCGAGAACGCTATTCAACGTATCGGTAATCACGCCCAGGTTTGCCTGCATATGCTGCGTAAATGCCTCAACCAGCGCCGAACCGGGCCGGTGGAGCGGGCGAATCAGGCTCACGGTAAAAGGCACATCTTTACTGAAACGGCGGATCACCACACCGCTGTTCACATAATCCAGCGCGGTGAACGGGTTAACCACTGAAATTCCCGCGCCTGCCCGCACCATCGCACAAATTGACGCCGCGCTGTGGGTTTCTACCACCATTCTCCGCTTCACCTGATTTTCGTTGAATAATGTATCCAGCAGCTGGCGATAGCTGTCGGTACGCGACAGACTGATGTAGTTCTCGCCCTGAAAATCTTGCGGCGTCAGTACGCTTTTTGCCGTCAGTGGGTGATCCTGCGGCAGCACGCAGACTTCGTTGAGCGTCAGCAGCGGCGTGCGCTCAGTCCCTGCGGGCGTGTGCAGGGTTTCCGTCAGCCCTAAATCATGACGCTGTGCCGAGAGCCACTCCTCCAGCAACGGCGACTCCTGCGGCACGATTTGCAGGCTGACATCCGGGTAGCGCGCCAGAAAAGGCTGGATCAGCAACGGCAGAAAGGATTGTGAGAAAACCGGCAGGCACACAATCGACAGCTCGCCCTGGCGAAACTCGCGCAGGCTTTCCGCCGCGCTGACGATGCGATCGAGCCCGTACCAGGAGCGTTGTACCTCTTCAAACAGCCTCAGCCCCTGCACGGTAGGATGTAAGCGGCCACGGCTGCGTTCAAACAGCTTCAAACCGAGCACTTTTTCAAAGCGCGCCAGTTCGCGGCTGACCGTGGGTTGCGAGGTGTGCAGCAGACGCGCGGCTTCCGTCAGGTTACCGGCGGTCATTACCGCATGGAAGATTTCAATGTGACGCAGGTTGACGGCGGGCATGAGAGACTCCTGGTGTGGTTGTATATCATTTTTGCATAGACTCACCATAAAACGATATTTTTTATTCCCTTCATCCTGTGGCGTAATCGGTAAAAAGCAATATTTGACACCGGAGCCTTCCATGCCACGCCCGCTTAACAGTACCGACACTGACCTGACCGCAGAAAACCTGCTGCGCCTGCCCGCTGAATTTGGCTGCCCGGTCTGGGTGTATGACGCGCAAATTATTCGCCAGCAGATTGCCAAACTGAGCCAGTTTGACGTTGTGCGTTTTGCCCAAAAAGCGTGCTCGAACATCCATATTCTGCGTCTGATGCGCGAGCAGGGCGTGAAGGTTGATTCGGTGTCATTGGGTGAGATTGAGCGCGCACTGGTGGCGGGCTATCAGCCTGGCGCGGAGTCTGACGATATCGTTTTTACCGCTGACACTATCGACGAGGCGACGCTTTCGCGCGTGCATGAGTTGCAGATCCCGGTTAACGCCGGTTCCATCGATATGCTGGCGCAACTGGGTGAGGTGTCCCCAGGCCATCGCGTGTGGCTGCGCGTGAATCCAGGCTTTGGTCACGGTCACAGCCAGAAAACCAACACCGGCGGCGAAAACAGCAAACACGGTATCTGGTACAGCGATCTTCCGGCCGCGCTGGACGTGATTCAGCGTTATCAACTGAAACTGGTGGGCATTCATATGCACATCGGTTCCGGCGTGGATTATGCGCACCTGGAGCAGGTTTGCGGCGCTATGGTGCGTCAGGTCGTTGAATTTGGCCAGGATCTGGAGGCGATCTCTGCGGGCGGCGGATTATCCATTCCGTATCGCGAAGGTGAAGAGGCGATCAATACCGATCACTACTATGGCCTGTGGAACGGTGCGCGTGAGCAGATTGCCAAACATCTGGGCCACCCGGTAAAACTGGAACTCGAACCGGGGCGTTTCCTGGTGGCGGAGTCTGGCGTACTGGTGGCGCAGGTGCGTAGCGTGAAAGCGATGGGCAGCCGCCACTTTGTGCTGATTGACGCCGGGTTTAACGACCTGATGCGCCCGGCGATGTACGGTAGCTATCACCACATTTCAGCGCTGCCGGCTGACGGGCGCGACCTGTCCCAGGCACCGTTGATTGAAACGGTGGTTGCCGGTCCCCTGTGTGAGTCGGGTGACGTCTTTACGCAGCAGGAAGGTGGGAAAGTTGAAACGCGCGCCTTGCCTGCGGTGAAGCCGGGCGATTATCTGGTGCTGCACGACACCGGTGCATACGGTGCGTCGATGTCATCGAATTACAACAGCCGCCCGCTGTTGCCAGAAGTGTTATTTGAAAATGGCGCGGCGCGTTTGATTCGCCGCCGCCAGACGATTCAGGAACTGCTGGCGCTGGAACTGGCGTAAAACGGCCCCGTTGTCACCGTGTCACGCAGCACCAGCGTGCCGGTAAACGGCGGGATCGTTTCAATTGGCTCGCCGTTGGCGAGCTTAATGGCTTGATCGATAGCGGTCACAATCATGTTGTCGATCGGCAGATAAACCGTCGACAGCCCCGGCTCCAGCCATTTCGCGCTCGGCGCGTCATCGAAGCCAAACAGTGAAATATCCTGCGGAATACGCAGACCCGCCTGATGCAGTGCTTTTGACGCACCCAGCGCCATATCATCGTTACAGGCAAACAGCGCGCTGAATGGCACCTTTTCGCTCAGCAGTTCATTGCACTTCTCAAAGCCGCAGGTCATGCCCGCATCACCATATTTTATCTTCGCCGGATCCCATGCAATACCATGTTTTTCCAGCGCATTTTTATAACCTTCCAAACGCGCTTTCCCGGTAGGCGTGTGAATAGGAACCGTGAGGCAGGCGATATCGCGATGGCCCTGGGAAATCAGGTACTCCACCGCCTGAAACGCGGCATCCTGCTGTTCGAAGAAGACGCAGCGCTCGCGCGCCTGGCTGACGTCGCGGTTGATCACCACCAGCGGCATGGGAATGGAATCGATGAGCGACATGATGGTTTCTTCGCTCATAAAACGGGTGTAGAGCACAATCGCATCGCACTGGCGATCGGCCAGCATCTGTACCGCCTGCTTTTCTCGCTCCGGCTCGTCATGCCCATCTGCGACAATCAACTGCTTGCCCCAGACTTCCGTCTGACGCGACGCCTGCTGTAACAGGCGGCCAAAATAGAAGCCGTCAAAGGTTGAGACAATCAGCCCAATGCTATTGCTGGTGCGGTTTGCCAGTGAGCGCGCCAGAAAATTTGGCCGGTAGCCCAACTCTTCCATTGCTTTGAACACCTGCTGACGGGTGCTCTCTTTTACCTGACCTGTGCCGTTCAAGACGCGGGAAACCGTTGCTTTCGAAACGCCTGCGCGAATTGAGACATCCAGCATTGTTGTCATTGTCTGTTCCTGATGCCACGTGATTTCCGCAGTTTATCACAGACATTCAGGGGGATATGCCTTGAGAAATGACAAATAACCGACGCGATCACGGTTTCATTCAATTCCTCAGGATTTGCTGTAAGCCGCGCCAGCGCTTAATCAGGCCTTATCGCTCTCCGCCGGTACCGACACCGAATGACGACGCACAAGCGTCGGGCTGAAAAGGTGGGTGACATCCGGCACCGGGCGTTTTTCCGCCAGTGCCAGCGCCAGTTCTGCTGCCTGCGTTGCCATGGTGACAATCGGATAACGAATGGTGGTCAGACGCGGGCGCACATAGCGTGAGACCAGCACATCATCGAAACCCATCAGCGAAATCTCCTGCGGCACGTCGATGCCGTTATCATTGAGCACGCCCATTGCGCCAGCTGCCATTGAGTCGTTATAACAAGCCACGGCGGTAAATCGTTTTCCGCGCCCCAGCAGCTCGGTCATTGCCTGCTCGCCGCCGCTTTCGTCAGGTTCGCCGAAGGTGACCAGTCGATCGTTGCACGGCAGGCCGTTCTCTTTTAGCGCGTCGTAATATCCCTGCAAACGGTCTTCCGCATCGGAAATCGCGTGGTTCGAGCAGATGTAGCCAATCTTTGTATGCCCCTGCTGAATCAAATGACGCGTTGCGAGCCACGCGCCATAGCGATCGTCCAGCGCTACGCAGCGTTTTTCGAAACCGGGTAAAATGCGGTTAATCAGCACCATGCCGGGCATTTGCTTCATCAACCCTATCAGTTCCTCATCGGGGATCATTTTAGCGTGCACTACCAGCGCCGCGCAGCGGTGGCGAATCAATTGCTCGATGGCCTGACGCTCTTTTAATTCGTTGTGATAGCCGTTGCCGATCAGCAAAAAGTTACCGGTGTGGTACGCCACCTGCTCAACGGCTTTGACCATGGCGCCAAAGAAGGGATCGGACACATCGCCTACCACCAGACCCACGGTTTCCGTTGACTGTTGCGCCAGGGCACGCGCGTTGGCGTTCGGGTGATAGTTGAGTGTTTCCATAGCCGAAGAAACCGACTGACGAGAAGCATCGCTGGCTTTCGGAGAGTTATTGATTACGCGGGAGACGGTGGCGACAGAGACGCCAGCCAGTCGAGCCACATCTTTGATAGTCGCCATACACTGCCTTTTCGATGGGTAAACGGTTACACCACTGTAGTGTTACGGAAATTTCGCACAGGTTCAAGGCCGGGAGACGCTTAAGGGGAAGATCTTTGATATCGCCCAGATGGCACGAAAGAGCACTAAGTGATTCTAAAAAAACGAATACAAACTTTTGCTTACACTTTGCGAAGGGCTGTTGCGGTTCTGTGCTGGAGAAAGCAGCAACGGGATTGCTACTCTGATTATCCCAGAGGTATTGATAGGTGAAGTCATCCGCAAGGTTGACTGACTTGAATTACACCAACCTGCGCAGATGCGCAGGTTTTTTTTTGTCAAGAAACTGGGGTTTGCTGCTTTTCCGCTGTTTTCTCATGTACCCTGCTTGCAGAGAAAACTTTGGCAAAAGGAGTTGGTATGGTTATTGGCTTTTTTCGGCAGCTTTTTAAAGTTCTGTTTCGGGTAAGGATGACCGGCGATACAGCGGCTTTAACGCAATCAAAGGTGCTGATTACCCCGAACCATGTCTCATTTATCGATGGTATTCTGCTGGCGTTGTTCCTGCCAGTACGCCCGGTTTTTGCTGTCTACTCCTCCATATCGCAAAAATGGTTTATGCGCTGGCTGGCGCCGATAATCGATTTTGTACCCCTCGACCCGACCAAACCAATGTCTATCAAACACCTGGTGCGCCTGATTGAACAGGGCAGGCCGGTGGTGATTTTCCCGGAAGGGCGTATTTCAGTGTCTGGTTCGCTGATGAAAATCTACGACGGCGCGGCTTTTGTGGCGGCAAAATCGGGCGCGACCATTATCCCGGTACGTATTGAAGGGGCAGAACTGACCTATTTCAGTCGCCTGAAAGGGCTGGTGAAGCAGCGTCTCTTCCCGCAAATTCGGCTGCACCTGTTGCCGCCAACCCGCATTGAGATGCCGGACGCGCCGCGCGCGCGCGATCGCCGCAAAATTGCGGGCGAAATGCTGCATCAAATCATGATGGAAGCGCGGATGGCGGTGCGTCCGCGTGAAACCCTCTTTGAATCGTTGATTAGCGCCCAGTATCGCTACGGCGCGAAAAAACCGTGCGTGGAAGACATTAATTTCCAGCCCGACAGCTATCACAAGCTGATGACCAAAACGCTGTTTGTGGCGCGCATCCTCGACAAATATACCCGGAAAGGCGAACGCATCGGCCTGATGTTACCGAACGCGGGGATCAGCGCGGCGGTGATTTTCGGCGCGATTGCGCGCGGGCGTATTCCGGCGATGATGAACTACACGGCAGGCGTGAAGGGGCTTTCCAGCGCGATTACCGCGGCGGAACTGAAGACGATATTTACCTCGCGCACCTTCCTTGATAAAGGCAAGCTCTGGCACCTGACCGAACAGCTGACTCAGGTACGTTGGGTGTTCCTCGAAGATTTAAAAGGCGATGTCACCACCCAGGACAAACTGTGGATTTTCTCGCGCCTGCTGGTACCGCGTCTGGCGCAGGTCGAACAGAAACCGGAAGATCCGGCGATTATCCTCTTTACCTCCGGTTCCGAAGGCAATCCGAAAGGGGTGGTGCACAGCCATAAAAGCATTTTGGCGAACGTCGAGCAGATTAAAACCATCGCCGACTTCACCGCTAACGATCGCTTTATGTCCGCGCTGCCGCTCTTCCACTCCTTCGGTCTGACGGTCGGGCTCTTTACGCCGCTGCTGACCGGCGCGCAGGTGTTCCTTTACCCGAGCCCGCTGCATTACCGCATCGTGCCGGAGCTGGTTTATGACCGTAACTGTACCGTACTGTTTGGCACCTCCACCTTCCTCGGTCACTACGCGCGATTCGCCAATCCGTATGATTTTTATCGTCTGCGCTACGTGGTGGCGGGGGCGGAAAAACTGCAGCAAAGTACCAAAGAACTCTGGCAGGACAAGTTTGGCCTGCGCATTCTGGAAGGCTACGGCGTGACGGAATGCGCGCCGGTGGTATCCATCAACGTGCCGATGGCGGCGAAGCCGGGTACTGTTGGGCGCATTTTACCCGGAATGGATGCGCGTTTGCTGGCAATCCCTGGCATTGATAAAGGCGGACGTTTGCAGTTGAAAGGGCCGAATATCATGACCGGCTATCTGCGTGTCGAGAACCCTGGCGTGCTGGAAAAACCGAGCGCCGAGAATCAACACGGCGAGCTGGAAGAGGGCTGGTACGACACGGGCGATATTGTCGCCTTTGACGAACAGGGCTTTGTGCAAATTCAGGGCCGAGCCAAACGCTTCGCAAAAATTGCCGGGGAGATGGTGTCGCTGGAGATGGTCGAGCAGGTCGCGCTGGCGGTATCGCCGGAGAAAATGCACGCCACTGCCGTGAAAACGGATGCCAGCAAAGGGGAGGCGCTGGTGCTGTTTACCACCGATAATGAGCTGACCCGCGACAAACTGTTGCAGTACGCGCGGGCACACGGCGTACCGGAGCTGGCTGTGCCGCGCGATATTCGCTGGCTGAAACAGTTGCCGCTACTGGGCAGCGGTAAGCCGGACTTCGTGACGCTCAAAGGTATGGTTGAAGAGGCAGAACAGCACAATGAGTGAGTCAGTACACACTAACACCTCTATCTGGTCGAAGGGCATGATGGCGGTGATTGCCGCCCAGTTCCTCTCCGCATTCGGTGATAACGCCCTGCTGTTTGCCACGCTGGCGTTGATGAAACAGCAGTTTTACCCCGACTGGAGTCAACCGGTTTTACAGATGGTGTTTGTGGGCGCTTACATTCTTTTCGCGCCGTTCGTTGGGCAGATAGCAGACAGCTTTGCCAAAGGGCGCGTCATGATGATGACCAACGGCCTGAAACTGATTGGCGCGGCGAGCATTTGTCTTGGCGTAAACCCGTTCATCGGCTATCTGCTGGTGGGCATTGGGGCAGCGGGTTACTCACCGGCTAAGTACGGCATTCTGGGCGAGTTGACGACCGGCGATAAGCTGGTGAAAGCCAACGGGTTGATGGAGGCATCGACCATTGCCGCCATACTGCTGGGGTCGGTGGCGGGCGGCGTGCTTGCCGACTGGCACGTGATTGCGGCGCTGGTGGCCTGCGCCATCGCTTACGGCGGCGCGGTGGTGGCGAACCTGTTTATTCCGAAGCTGGCGGCGGCGCGTCCGGGGCAGTCCTGGCGTTTTCGCCCGATGACCAACAGTTTTTTCAGCGCCTGCAAAACGCTGTGGCACAACGGCGAAGCGCGTTTCTCGCTGTTGGGTACCAGTCTGTTCTGGGGCGCAGGCGTGACGCTGCGTTTCCTGCTGGTGCTGTGGGTACCGGTGGCGCTCGGCATTACCGATAACGCTACGCCTACTTACCTTAACGCCATGGTCGCCGTAGGGATTGTGGTCGGCGCAGGCGCGGCGGCCAAACTGGTGACACTGAAAACCGTTGCCCGCTGTATGCCAGCTGGCGTGTTGATTGGTGTGGTCGTGGCGATTTTCGCGCTACAACATGCGATTCTGCCAGCCTATGCGCTGCTGTTTGTCATCGGGATTTGCGGCGGTTTCTTTGTCGTGCCGCTTAACGCGCTGCTTCAGGATATCGGCAAACACTCGGTGGGCGCAGGTAATGCTATCGCCGTGCAGAACCTTGGCGAAAACAGCGCCATGCTGGTCATGCTGGGGATTTACTCGCTGGCGGTGATGGTGGGGATCCCGGTCATTGGCGTAGGTATCGGCTTTGGCGTGCTGTTTGCGCTGGCGATTATCGGCCTGTGGCTGTGGGGGCATCGGCGATAAGCGTGAAGCGGGTGGCGCTTAACGCCACCCGTTAAAATTACATTCCCGACGGTGTGATGTTTTTCGGATACTTCACGGTATAAGAGAACGGCAAACTGGTACTCTCTTTCCCCGCCAGATGCAGTTTCCAGCTCAGCTCACCGGTTTTGGCGTTGTACTGCGCCTGACCATACTGCACTTTTTCCACCGTAATATCGCTGTTGGCGCTGACCGGGATTTGATCGAGAAGGGTTAAATCCACGGCTTCGGCATAGCTGTTTTTCACGTTCAGGGAATAGCTGAAGTTGCGTATCGCATCGTCGTTAAAGATAGAGACCGCATTCTCTTTCTTCTGCACCGTTTTGCGCTGGATAATCAGCTTCGGATCACGATTAAGCTGAATGTTCAGTGATTTACCATCTTCCGGCGGCTGTAAATAACCGACTCCGGTACGGTTGTTGCCAAAGAAAATCTGGCTTTCGCCGGGGATCAGGTTCAGATCTTCCCACGCGTTAATCTGCACCTGCAAATAGGCGTCATTGCTGATTTTCGGAATCGCAAAGAAGCGATAGTTGCCGGAGACGGACTCTTCTTTAATCACCACCGTACGCGCGTTGTTATCGCTGTCTATTTGCCAGGGAAGGGTGAGTGCATAACGGACGTTTAATGCGGTGAAGTTTTCTGCGGGCCGTGGGGTTGGCGCTTTTTCCGGGGCAGCATAACGACGACCGGCTTCTGCTGCTTTTTTATCAGCGGCGGCTTTTGCCGCCACTGCCGCTTTCTCGGCGGCATAAGTGTCCTTACGAGCCGTCGCTTCCTCTCGTGCCTGGAAGGCCGCATCAAGTGAGCCGCTGCCGGAGCCGTAGGCATAACCCTGGATTACATTGCTTTCATCGCGTACATCCACATACTGCGTCTCCATGCGCGGCAACGTCAGATGCGTATTCGGCTCGCTGGTGGAGAGCACCAGCTTAACGTTCTTCCACGCCAGCCCCGTATACTGGCGAATACTGGCCTTATAGACCAGCCGCAGCGGTTGATTAATGGCGCTGGCGTGAATATCGTAGAGCGGCGTCCATGAGGCGGCTCGGGTCATATAACGCACCACTGCTCGGGAACTGACGGCTTTGGGTGTATACACTCTGGCGATAATCACTTGCGGCTCGTTTTGTCCGTTTAACTCGCTCAGCAAATCGTGTTGTTCCAGCTTATCGATATCTCGCTGTTTATCGCTGATTTTCTGCGTCAATTGACCGGCGGCTATCAGCAGTTCACCGTTCTTTTCTTTGACCATTTGCAGATATTTGGCCACCTCCGCCGCGCTCTTGGTGGTTAACGAACGGTTAGCCTCCAGCACCTTAATTTGTGCGTTGATATTGTTTTTCTCGGCGGTCAGTTTCTCTTTTTCTTGTCTGGCAGCGTTAAGCCGCTGCTGGATGTCGGACAGGTCCGCGCCGGATTGTGTTTCCTGCAGCGCGACGCGCGAGGAAAGTACGGTGACGCCGTTATCCATGGCAATGGCGATGCTGTCAGGAAGCACGGAATCTGCAACCTGCGTAAAGGTAATTTCGCTCTCTCCGGCAGGGAGATTGAGCGCCTCTTCACTTTGCAGACTCGCACCGCGCAGATAAACGGTGACCTCTTTAAGCGAGAGCGGCTGCGTAAGCTGTGCAGACCAGGCCGATGAAACAGACACGCCTGCCAGAAACAGGGCAAGGGGAAGCGGTTTTAAAATAAACATGGTTGTCCTTAACGAAGAAAAACGCCCGCGTGGCGTTGGCGTAAGTCTATTGCGCGTCGTTAAGAAAAACGTGACTAAAACGTGTGAATGAATTCTGAAAAAGGGGAAAACGAGAGGCCTGACGCAAAACGTCAGGCCGGGGAATTACGGTGCCGGATAGGTATAAACCTGATGCACCGCTTCAATCTCTGCCAGCACCTCTTCGCTTAGCTCAAGGTGATAGCTCTCGACGTTGGTTTTCAGCTGTTCAAGCGTGGTGGCGCCCAGCAGCGTACTGGCGACAAACGGCTGACGACGCACAAAAGCCAGCGCCATCTGCGCCGGGTCGAGCCCGTGGCGTTTGGCGATATCGACATAAGCCGCCACCGCTTTCTGCGCCTGCTCACCGCTGTAGCGGGTGAAGCGGCTGAACAGCGTATTGCGCGCCCCAGCGGGTTTTGCGCCGTTAAGATATTTGCCGGTTAATGTGCCAAAGGCCAGGCAGGAGTAGGCCAGCAGTTCAACGCCTTCAAACTGACTCACTTCGGCCAGACCCACTTCATAGCTGCGGTTGAGCAGGCTGTACGGATTCTGGATGGTGACGATGCGCGGCAGATCGTGTTTATCCGCCAGATGCAGATAGCGCATTACACCAAAGGCCGTTTCGTTCGAGACGCCAATATAGCGAATTTTTCCGGCGCGCTGGAATTCGCTCAGCGCTTCCAGTGTATCCAGCAACGAAATCACCGGTGCGGAATCGGCCCAGGTGTAGCCCAGTTTGCCAAAGCAGTTGGTTGGGCGCTGCGGCCAGTGTACCTGGTATAAATCGAGATAATCCGTTTGCAGGCGGGTCAGGCTATCATGCAGGGCTTCGCGAATGTTTTTGCGATCCAGCGCCTGGTTTGGGCGGATGCCGCTGTCGTTATTGCGCGAGGGGCCGCTGACTTTTGAGGCCAGGATGATTTTTTCACGGTTGCCGCGTTTGGCAATCCAGTTACCGACGTAGGTCTCGGTCAAACCCTGTGTCTCCGGGCGAGGAGGCACCGGATACATTTCGGCGACGTCAATCAAGTTGATACCCTGACTGACGGCGTAATCGAGCTGTGCGTGGGCGTCGGCTTCACTATTTTGTTCACCAAACGTCATAGTGCCCAGCCCAAGAGTACTTATCTCAAGTGAGCTGTGGGGAATACGGTGGTAGTGCATAGCCAGCTTCCTTTTTCTTAACAACGTCAGGAATGTCCCGACAAAGGAATATAAAAATGGCAGAGGGAGAGAGAAAGTGGAAGCAAAAGATCAAAAAAGGCCAGCAGGCGGCTGACCTCATTTTCTTAACGTTTAATGATTTGCGAAACGTCGTCGCGATTAATCTGCATTCTGTTGCCCTGCTGATCTTCGTAGCTAATCAGCCCGGTGTCGTCATCGACTTCCGGTTTTCCATCCGTCAGGATCATCCTGCCATCCTTGGTTGCCATCACGTAATCACTGCTACAACCTGATACAGCAAAAGCCAAACCCACTGCGGAAATCAACACTGCCCATTTTTTCATCCTTAATCCCCTTTTATGGCCGCACGTTTATCATTGTAGTAATAACTCAATATTTTGAGAGGATAAAGCAGTAAAGTCTTAAAAAAATAAGACTCAGCCCTCAAAAGAGGGCTGAAGAGGGGGATTAGAGCGGATTCTTTTTATTGCGGATGAGGTTAAGGCTTTCGACACCGATAGAGAAGAACATCGCGAAGTAGATGTAGCCTTTCGGTACGTGAATGTCGAAACTTTCCAGAATCAGGGTGAAGCCCACCAGAATCAGGAACGACAGCGCCAGCATTTTGACCGACGGATGGCGATCGACAAACTCGCCAATCGGGCGGGCCGCAAACATCATCACACCGACTGCAATGACCACGGCGGCCATCATAATAAACAGGTGATCGGACAGACCTACCGCCGTAATCACCGAGTCGAGGCTGAAAATAATATCCAGCAGCATAATCTGCACGATGGCACCCATGAACGAGTGGACGTTGGTTTTCAGCCCCTCTTCATCGCCTTCGATCGACTCGTGGATCTCTTTGCTGGCTTTCCAGATGAGGAATAGCCCACCGACCAGCAAGATGAGATCGCGTAGCGAGATTTCCTGTCCCAGCACTGAGAACAGTGGGTTCGTCAGCTTAACCACCCAGGCAATGGATGCCAGCAGCCCCAGACGCATAATCATCGCCCCCAGTAACCCTAAGCGACGGGCGTGGGCACGTTGTGCGGTGGGAAGTTTCGCGACAACCAAAGAGAGGAAGATAATGTTGTCGATCCCAAGGACGATCTCCAGAAGCGTCAGGGTTCCAAGCGCCAGCCAGGCGTTGGGATCGGTTATCCATGCAAATAACATCTATAAAGTCCTGCCAAAAACGAAAGCGTCAATTATAAGCGTGTCACACGGCGGGGTAAAAAGATTAATACGTTTGTAGCATGAAGTGACGGGCCAGCAGGGCGGAGGTGAAGTTTTTCTTCAGATAAAAGCCGCGCGGCAGCGTCAGAATCGGTTCGCCATGCGCGCCAATGGCTTCCGTCAGCGCTTTACTGTTGGCGGCTTTAGGGCGCAGTTGCAGCACTTCGCCGTGGCGGGCGGTGATTTTCTCGACCTGACCCAGCACGATGAGGTCCATCAGTTCCTCCCAGTCCATCTGCAACTGCCTCTCTTCTTCGGCGCTCGGCGTCCACAGCAGCGGCGAACCCACACGGCGTTCAGCCAGCGGAATTGAACGCTCGCCTTCAACCGGGACCCACAAAACGCATTTCAGTTTATGACGTATGTGGCTGTTCTCCCAGGTCACCCCGGTGTTACCGGTGAGCGGTGCAACGCAGACAAACGTGGTTTCCAGCGGGCGGCCCAGACTATCAATGGGAATCGTTTTAAGTTCGACGCCCAGGGCGGCGAAATCTTGCTCGGGTTTACTGCCCGCGCTGGCCCCCAGCCATAGCTCAAGAAGAATGCCAATCCAGCCTTTATCGCGTTTCAAATCTTTCGGAATGGGTAGCCCGGCCATCGCCGCCAGTTCCCCCAATGAATACCCGGCAAGACGTTGCGCTTGTGTTAACAACTCAGCCTGAGTTTGTGGGGAAGTGGTCAATGGAATCAGGGCAGACATAAGGTTTAACCTTTTGGTCAAAAAATGAACGAGAGTTTTGCACACTGTGGATAGAGTTTAACTTTTTCTGAGTAAATATACCAATCGCATGATTAATATGGCTTTTTTTTGAGTTTTTGCTCATGAAAAAGTTGTAGAAAAAAGGTTTTCCAATTCTGGTCACTGGCAATGAACAGGATCTTACACCATGTTATCCACAGAAAAGTGGGATAACTGGGGAAAAGCCCCACTACTGTTTCGATTTACAGCCTTGACGTGCGACGAAAATCGAATTTTCGCACAAAAGATGCCTAAGATGTTGGCACAATCTGTGGATAAAACCAACGTTGCTCGATCTTTCATCAATCAAAGGATCGGTGATGTGATGATCATCACGTTATGCTGTAATAACTGACAAAAGGTCATAATAACTTTATGAAAAATAGCGTTTTCCTGAGATGCTCTCATCCCTGTTGATTAGGACTACTCCGGGTTTTCCCTGGTTAATTCCATACTTCTTCACAACTCTATCCACAGAAAAAGTGAATAAAATCGCCTTTGTGCTCGCGCCTCTGTTTATAACTCGGCTCATTACTGTGAGTTATTCAAATGTTATTCGTTGTGAGCGGGGTAATAGAGTGGTTTACCGTTTCCGGGGAGTATGAAACAATCATTCACATTGAAGCTTATTTTGAGGTAGTCCGGTGATTGATGACGATGGCTACCGCCCAAATGTTGGTATTGTAATTTGCAACCGTCAGGGCCAGGTCATGTGGGCTCGGCGCTATGGTCAGCACTCCTGGCAATTCCCGCAGGGCGGGATAAATCCGGGAGAAACCGCAGAGCAGGCGATGTATCGGGAACTGTTTGAAGAAGTAGGATTAAGCCGCAAGGATGTGCGGATCCTCGCTTCAACCCGAAACTGGTTGCGTTACAAGTTGCCGAAACGTTTGGTGCGTTGGGACACAAAGCCGGTTTGTATCGGCCAGAAGCAGAAGTGGTTTCTCTTGCAGTTGATTGGCAATGACGCAGATATCAATATGCAAACCAGCAGCACGCCGGAGTTCGATGGCTGGCGCTGGGTGAGTTACTGGTATCCGGTGCGTCAGGTCGTCTCGTTTAAGCGTGATGTATACCGCCGGGTGATGAAAGAGTTCGCCAGTGTTGTGATGGCGCTTGCGGAAAGCAACTCCAGGCCGCAAAGCGCGCCAGCTTATCGACGTAAAAGAGGTTAAGCCACGCACATTATGCTCACTCGCTTACGCGAAATAGTCGAGAAGGTTGCCAGTGCGCCGCGTTTGAACGAGGCGCTGGATATCCTGGTTACGGATATCTGCCTGGCGATGGAAACCGAGGTGTGCTCGGTTTACCTGGCCGACCACGACCGACGCAGCTATTACCTGATGGCGACGCGCGGCTTAAAAAAACCGCGCGGTCGTACGGTCACGCTCGCCTTCGATGAAGGCATCGTCGGCCTGGTGGGCCGACTGGCCGAACCTATCAACCTGGCCGACGCGCAAAAACACCCCAGTTTTAAATATATTCCTTCCGTAAAAGAAGAGCGTTTCCGCGCCTTCCTTGGCGTGCCGATTATTCAGCGGAGACAGCTGCTTGGCGTGCTGGTGGTTCAGCAGCGCGAGCTGCGTCAGTACGATGAAAGCGAAGAGTCTTTCCTGGTCACCCTCGCGACGCAAATGGCGGCGATACTTTCCCAATCGCAGCTGACTGCGCTGTTTGGTCAGTATCGCCAGACGCGCATTCGCGCGCTTCCGGCGTCGTCCGGGGTGGCGATTGCCGAAGGCTGGATGGATGCCACGCTGCCATTAATGGAGCAGGTATACGAAGCCTCGACGCTCGACACCGCGCAAGAGCGCGAACGCCTGACCGGCGCGCTGGAAGAAGCGGCCAATGAGTTCCGCCGCTACAGCAAGCGTTATGCCGCCGGAGCGCAGAAAGAAACGGCGGCGATTTTCGACCTTTACTCGCACCTGCTTTCCGATGCCAGCCTGCGTCGGGCGCTGTTTGCCGAAGTGGATAAAGGCTCGGTTGCTGAGTGGGCGGTCAAAAAAGTTATTGAGAAGTTTGCCGAACAGTTTGCAGCGCTGAGTGACGGCTATCTGAAAGAGCGTGCGGGCGACCTGCGCACGCTGGGCCAGCGTCTGCTGTTCCATCTCGACGATACCATTCAGGGGGCAAATGCCTGGCCGGAACGTTTCGTGCTGGTGGCGGATGAACTCTCGGCTACCACGCTTGCGGAAGTACCGCAGGACAGACTGGTAGGCGTGGTGGTTCGCGACGGCGCGGCAAACTCGCATGCGGCGATCATGGTGCGTGCACTCGGCATTCCCACCGTCATGGGCGCGGATATCCAGCCATCGGTGCTGCATGGTCGCAACCTGGTGGTGGATGGCTATCGCGGTGAATTGCTGGTTGACCCTGAACCGATCCTGATTCAGGAATATCAACGCCTTATCAGCGAAGAGCATGAGCTCAGCCGCATCGCCGAAGATGATGTGGAACGCCCGGCGCAGCTTAAAAGCGGCGAACGGGTAAAAGTTATGCTCAACGCGGGCCTTAGCCCGGAGCATGAAGAGAAGCAGGGGCGGCGCATTGACGGCATTGGCCTCTATCGCACCGAAATCCCGTTTATGCTGCAAAGCGGCTTCCCGTCGGAAGAAGAGCAGGTTGCGCAGTATCAGGGCATGTTGCAGATGTTCAACGACAAACCGGTGACCTTGCGTACGCTTGATGTCGGTGCGGATAAACAACTGCCCTACATGCCCATCAGCGAAGAAAACCCGTGCCTGGGCTGGCGTGGGATCCGCATTACGCTCGATCAGCCGGAGATCTTCCTGATCCAGGTGCGCGCCATGCTGCGTGCCAACGCCGCGACCGGTAACCTTAGTATTTTGCTGCCCATGGTCACCAGCCTTGAAGAGGTTGATGAAGCGCGTCGTCTGATTGATCGCGCCGGACGTGAAGTGGAAGAGATGATCGGCTACGCGATCCCGAAACCGCGTATCGGCATCATGCTTGAAGTGCCGTCGATGGTCTTTATGCTGCCGCATCTGGCTAATCGCATCGACTTTATCTCCGTCGGCACTAACGATCTTACCCAGTACATTCTGGCGGTGGATCGTAACAATACGCGGGTGGCGAACATCTACGATAGTCTGCATCCGGCCATGCTGCGCGTGCTGTCGATGGTAGTGCAGGAAGCGGAGCGCTACGATATCGATCTTCGCCTGTGTGGTGAAATGGCGGGCGACCCGATGTGCGTGACGATACTGGTTGGGCTCGGTTTCCGGCATTTATCGATGAATGGCCGCTCAGTGGCACGTGTGAAGTATTTGCTTCGAAACGTTGAACTTGAAGAGGCTCAAACGCTGGCCCAGCGTAGCCTGGAAGCGCAGCTCACCACTGAAGTACGCCATCAGGTGGCGGCGTTTATGGAGCGACGCGGGCTGGGTGGGTTGATTCGCGGGGGGCGGTAAATCGGGTGATTGGGCACGTTGATGCCCTCTCCCTATACACATCTTTTACATCTTCCCCGCATCCTCTCCTGCGAGCCTTGTGCTATCATTCTGCCCTTTGGCGCGTCCGTTTCACGTAGGCGCACATCTATACCGCTGACCACTTTCGGCGGAATAACAAGAACTTGTGGTGACAGATGAATAGTGGGTATCTGCGTTTCCCGGAATTTGACCCGGTAATTTTTTCCATTGGACCGGTTTCGCTGCACTGGTACGGCGTGATGTATCTGGTCGGCTTCGTCTTCGCGATGTGGCTGGCGGGCCGTCGGGCGAATCGCCCTGGCAGTGGTTGGACGAAAAATGAAGTTGAAAATCTGCTGTATGCGGGCTTCCTCGGGGTATTCCTCGGTGGGCGTATCGGCTACGTATTGTTCTATAACTTCGACCTGTTCCTGAATGACCCGCTCTATCTGTTCCGCGTCTGGGATGGTGGCATGTCCTTCCACGGCGGGCTGATTGGCGTGATTATCGTGATGATCGTCTTCGCGAAACGCACCAAACGCACTTTCTTCCAGGTCTCTGACTTTATTGCTCCGCTGATCCCATTTGGTTTGGGCGCCGGGCGCCTGGGCAACTTTATCAACGGCGAACTGTGGGGCCGCGTCGACCCAGGCTTCAAGTACACCATGCTGTTCCCAAACTCGCGCGCAGAAGACCTGGCGCTGCTGCCATCGCACCCTGAATGGCAATCGCTGTTTGATACTTACGGCTCGCTGCCGCGCCATATGTCTCAGCTGTATGAAATGGCGCTGGAAGGCGTGGTGCTGTTCCTGATCCTCAACTGGTTTATCCGCAAACCGCGCCCGGCGGGTTCGGTCTCCGGCCTGTTCCTGATAGGCTATGGCCTGTTCCGTATCATTGTTGAATTCTTCCGCCAGCCGGATCAGCAATTCACCGGCGCGTGGGTTCAGTACATCAGCATGGGGCAGATCCTTTCCATTCCGATGGTGCTTGCGGGTATCATTATGATGGTTTGGGCATTCCGCCGTCCGCAGCAACACGTCTCCTGAGGAATCATGAAACAGTATCTTGAATTGATGCAGAAGGTGCTTGATGAAGGCACCCAGAAAAATGACCGTACCGGCACGGGCACGACCTCCATTTTTGGCCACCAGATGCGCTTTAACTTGCAGGATGGCTTCCCGCTGGTGACGACAAAACGTTGTCATTTACGCTCCATCATCCACGAACTGTTGTGGTTCCTGCAGGGCGACACCAACGTGGCGTATCTGCGTGAAAATAACGTCACTATCTGGGACGAGTGGGCTGATGAAAACGGCGATTTAGGCCCGGTTTACGGTAAACAGTGGCGCGCCTGGCCTACGCCGGATGGCCGCCATATCGACCAGATCACCACGGTAATGAATCAGCTGAAAAACGACCCAGATTCCCGCCGCATTATTGTGTCGGCGTGGAACGTGGGCGAGCTGGATAAAATGGCGCTGGCCCCATGCCATGCGTTCTTCCAGTTCTATGTTGCCGATGGCAAGCTCTCCTGCCAGCTCTATCAACGTTCCTGCGATGTGTTCCTCGGTCTGCCGTTTAACATCGCCAGCTATGCGCTGCTGGTGCATATGATGGCGCAGCAGTGCGACCTGGAAGTGGGCGATTTTGTCTGGACGGGCGGCGATACGCACCTGTACAGCAACCATATGGAGCAGACTGCACTTCAGCTAACTCGCGAACCGCGCGCCCTACCGAAACTGATTATTAAGCGTAAGCCGGAATCTATCTTTGATTACCGTTTCGAAGATTTCGAGATTGAAGGCTACGACCCGCATCCGGGTATTAAAGCGCCCGTTGCGATTTAATCGCATCGTATGAAAAACCGGCACCTTCTGCGTGCCGGTTTTTTTATGTCTGGAATTCGCCTTCCCATTTTTTTGCAAGCCGCTGCAACCGCGTAAATTCACTGGAAAGCGCCTCGTAGAAATGCAATCTGCCTCTCGCAACGTATCTTCGGTTTTCCGATACTCCCCGCCATGAACAAACAAACGGGTTACACCCTGATTGAAACATTGGTTGCGGTCTCGCTGGTTATCATCCTTAGCGCGGGCGGGCTATATGGCTGGCAAAGCTGGCAGCAGCAACAGCGGCTCTGGCAAACCGCGACGCAGCTGCGTGATTACCTGCTTTTTTTGCGTAATGACGCTAACTGGCATAACCGTGACCGAATGATTAAAGCCCATTACGTTGATGCGCGATGGTGTCTGGTGGCGGATGACACCGTGACGGAAGGTTGTCCACTGGCTAATCCGCTGGTTTTTCTGCCGCCGTGGGCCGAGGTGCAACTGGCGGGCATCACACCTTCTCTGGGGTTTTTCGGGTTACGTAACACCGCGTGGGCCGGGAGTATTTCAGTTCAAAGCACTGCCGGACACTGGGAAGTGATTCTCTCAAGCTTTGGACGAATACGGTTGTGTGAACGTGAAGGAGGCAACGAGTGCCAGTGATCATGCGCGGTTTTTCGCTGCCGGAAGTGCTGATTTCAATGGCTATCAGCAGCGTATTGCTGCTGGGGGCGTCGCGTTTTCTTCCCGCGTTACAGCGTGGCATTTTACAACAGACCCGTCAGCAGGCGCTGGAAGATGAGGTCTGGCAGCGGCTGTATACGGTGGCGAAGCATCTGCAACGCGCCGGCTACTGCAACGGTGAATGTCAGGGCGAGCCGCTGGAACTTGCGCAGCAGGGGCGGTGCGTCATTATTCGCTGGGATGCTAACAGCGACGGCATCTGGCAGGTATCGCCGATGACCGATGCCGACAGTATTGGCTTTCGCCTGCAGAAGGGCGTGCTGGAAACCTTACGCGGCGCGTCGAGCTGCGAGGGAAAAGGGTGGGATAAAATGATCGACCCGGCGACGGTGACCATCACGCAGTTTCAGGTTACGCGGCAAAACAGCGCCGGGTTTCCACCGGAGTTAACGGTCGCGCTAAGTGCATCCTCTATCAATGGTGCGGGTAACGTCAATGCGCTGTATAGCGTGACGGGGTACAACCTGTGAATCGCGAGCGGGGGGCATCGTCACTGGCGCTCGTTCTGTTACTGCTGGTGTTAGGCAGTTTGATGTTACAGGGGCTTAACCAGGCTCAGCGTCGGCAAGTGGCAATGGTCAATGATGAAACGCTGGCGCTGCGCGATACGGCGCGGGCGCACTCCGCACTTCAGTGGGGGAAAATTTTATCGTGGCAGATAGCGATGAGTGTCCAGTGCCGGGCAAACAGCGACGGGGCTCGCGTGTGTCTGCGACAGCTTAACGGTGACGCCATACTGCTGATGGCGGAGAGTAACGGCATTCAGCTTTGGCAATCCGGCACAAGGCAGGGTAACGGTATTGTGTTTTCGCCTCACGGCTGGAGCGATTTTTGCCCCTTACAGGAGAAAACGTTATGCCAGATGCCTTAGCCAAAACGCGCGGCTTTAGCCTGCCGGAAGTGCTACTGGCGATGCTGCTGATGGTCAGCGTTGTTACGGCGTTGGGTGGATATTATCGTAGCCTGGCGTTGAGCAACCATCAGCTTAATCAGTATCGCCAGCTATGGCGCTATGCATGGTTGCAAACGCAGCGGCAGGCTCATCCCGTGCCGGAAGGCTGGAGCAGCCAGCGCGTGCAGACAACAAGCCAACGTTGTGTCAGCATCAATGTTACTATTACTACCCCGCTGGGTAAGCAAGGTCATATGACGCGGCTGCATTGCCCCGTCAATCTGTAGTCAGGAGCGAATATGTTACGGGTCTACCACTCCAATCGTCTGGATGTGCTGGAAGCATTAATGGAGTTCATTGTTGAGCAACAGCGGCTCGATGACCCATTCGAGTCTGAAATGGTGCTGGTGCAAAGCACCGGGATGGCACAATGGCTACAGATGACCCTGTCGCAACGCTTTGGCATTGCGGCGAATATCGACTTTCCGCTTCCCGCCAGCTTTATCTGGGATATGTTCACCCGCGTGCTGCCGGATATTCCCGGCGAAAGCGCCTTCAACAAGCAGAGCATGAGCTGGAAGCTGATGACCCTGCTGCCGCAAATGCTGGAGGACGACGCTTTTACCCCGCTGCGCCACTATCTGCACGACGATGCCGACAAGCGCAAACTGTTCCAGCTTGCCTCACGGGTGGCGGATCTCTACGACCAGTATCTGGTGTATCGTCCACAGTGGCTAACCGACTGGGAAAACGACAAGCTGGTGGATGGCCTCGGTGAGGCGCAGCTCTGGCAGGCACCCCTGTGGAAAGCGCTGGTGGCGCACACCGAAGCGCTCGGTCAGCCGCTCTGGCACCGTGCCAATTTGTATCAGCGTTTTATCAATATCCTTGAACAAAGCGAGACGTGCCCGGAAGGCCTGCCATCGCGCGTGTTTATCTGCGGTATTTCGGCGCTGCCGCCGGTTTATCTCCACGCCTTACAGGCGCTGGGCAAGCATATTGATATCTACGTGCTGTTCACTAACCCTTGCCGTTACTACTGGGGCGATATTCAGGACCCGGCGTTTCTGGCGCGTTTGCAGGCGCGCCAGCGTCGCCACTTCCGTGAAGAACGCGAGTTGCCGCTGTTTCGCGACGCCGACGCCGCGCCGGGTTTGTTTAACGACGACGGCGAGCAGAATGTCACCAACCCGATGCTGGCCTCCTGGGGCAAGCTGGGGCGCGATTATATTTACCTGCTTGCTGGTCTGGAGCATTATCAGGAGCTGGAAGCGTTTGTTGATATTGACCCGGATAACCTGCTGCACAACCTGCAACATGACGTTCTCGAATTAAAGAATTCCGCCATTGCCGGGCGCACGGCGCAAGAGTTTGCCCACAGCGGCGGCAAACGCGTATTGAAGCCTGACGATCGCAGCCTGACGGTTCACGTCTGCCACAGCCCGCAGCGCGAAGTGGAAATATTGCACGATCGCCTGCTGGCGATGCTGGAAGCAGACCCGACGCTGACGCCGCGCGATATCATTGTGATGGTCGCTGACATCGACAGCTACAGCCCGTTTATTCAGGCGGTGTTTGGCAGCGCCACCGGCGAGCGCTATCTGCCGTATGCCATTTCCGACCGTCGCGCCCGTCAGGCGCATCCGGCGATGCAGGCGTTTATCACGCTGCTCTCGCTGCCCGACAGCCGCTTTGTCAGCGAAGACGTGCTGGCGCTGCTGGACGTACCCGTGCTGGCCGCTCGTTTCAACATTGATGAAGAGGGGCTGCGCTACCTGCGCCAGTGGGTGAATGAGTCCGGTATTCGCTGGGGGCTTGATGACGATAACGTCCGCGAACTCGATCTTCCTGCCACCGGGCAACATACCTGGCGCTTTGGCCTGACGCGTATGCTGCTTGGCTACGCGATGGAAAGCCAGCAGGGCGAGTGGCAATCGGTCTTACCTTATGATGAGTCCAGCGGTCTGATTGCCGAACTGGTGGGGCACCTGGCATCGTTATTAATGCAGCTTAACCACTGGCGGCAGGGCTTATCGCAGGATCGCCCGCTGGAAGAGTGGCTGCCGGTGTGTCGCGATATGCTCAACGACTTCTTCCTGCCGGATCAAGATACGGAAGCCGCACTGGCGCTGATTGAACAGCAGTGGCAGGCGATTATTGCGCAGGGAACGCAGTCTCAATACGAGGGCATGGTCCCGCTTTCACTGCTGCGCGACGAGCTGGCTTCCCGGCTCGATCAGGAGCGCATCAGCCAGCGCTTCCTGGCGGGGCCGGTGAACATCTGTACCCTGATGCCGATGCGTTCCATTCCGTTCAAAGTGGTGTGCCTGCTGGGCATGAACGATGGTGTGTATCCGCGCGCGCTACCGCCGCTGGGCTTCGATTTGATGAGCCAGAAACCGGTGCGCGGCGACCGCAGCCGTCGCGATGACGACCGCTATCTGTTCCTCGAAGCGCTGATGTCCGCCGGGCAGACGCTCTATATCAGCTACATTGGCCGTTCCATTCAGGACAACAGCGAACGTTACCCGTCGGTGCTGGTGCAGGAACTGCTGGATTACATCGGGCAAAGCCATTGCCTGGAAGGTGATGAAGCGCTGAACTGCGACGAGAGCGATAAGCGCGTGAAAGCGCATATCATGCACCAGCATACGCGCATGCCGTTTGATGCCGAGAACTTCACAGCCAATGAGCGGCAAAGCTACGCCCGCGAATGGCTCGCGGCGGCCAGCCAGCAAGGCGAGGCGCATTCGCCGTTTATTCAGCCCCTCGCGCCGCTCGATATCACGCATCTACCGCTGGAGCAGCTTCAGCGCTTCTGGCAGCACCCGGTGCGCGCCTTCTTCCAGATGCGCTTACAGGTAAATTTCCGTTCCGAAGAGAGTGAAATCCCGGATACCGAACCGTTTACCCTGGAAGGGCTGACCCGCTATCAGCTCAATCAACAGCTACTGAATACGCTGATTGAAGAGCAGGACGCCGGGCAGATGTATCGCCGCTATCGGGCGGCGGGCACGCTGCCTTACGGGCCATACGGAGAAATTGCCTGGGAAGTGCAGCGTCAGGAAATGGAGGCGCTGGCCACGCGCGTTATCGAGCTGCGCGAGCCTGCGCAAAGCATGGAGATCGACCTTGAGTGTGCTGGCGTTAACATCACCGGCTGGCTGGCGCAAGTGCAGTCGAACGGATTGTTGCGCTGGCGCCCATCTTTGCTCAGCGTTTCACAGGGAATGCAACTTTGGCTGGAACACCTTGTCTATTGTGCCAGTGGCGGATGCGGCGAGAGCCGTCTGCTGCTGCGCAAAGAGGGGGAGTGGCGCTTCCCTCCGCTGTCGGCTACGGAAGCGAGCGGCTATCTTGCCGAGCTGGTTGAAGGTTACCGACTCGGCATGACGCAGCCGCTACTGTTCCTGCCTGAAAGCGGTGGTGCCTGGCTGAAAGCCTGCTTCGACGCCGAAAGCAACACGCTCCTGATGGACGACGAAACGCAGCAAAAAGCGCGAAGCAAGTTCCTTCAGGCGTATGAAGGGAATATGGTAGTCAGTGGCGAAGGCAGTGACTTATGGTATCAACGTCTGTGGCGCACGCTCGAAAATGAGCAATATGAAGCCATTATCGAACAGACGCAGCGCTACCTGTTGCCGGTTTTCCGTTATCACCAGTCATAATGGCAGTATAAAAATTGCGCAATTAAAACCCTTCGTTTACTATGCGCAAGAAGTCACGGACTGATGCGCATACGATACACCGGCTGACACGTTCAGCCGCCGGTTTGTTAATGATGAGGTCCGTGAATGCCCCGTAGTATCTGGTTGAGTGTTGTTGTTTTGATTACCGCCCTTTGGGCACCTATTAGTCAGGCAGACACCGGATGGCAACCCGTACAGGAGACCATCCGCAAAAGTGAAAAAGATCCTCGTCACTATCAGGCTATCAAGCTCGATAACGGCATGGTGGTGCTGCTGGTTTCCGATCCTCAGGCGGTGAAATCGCTGTCGGCGCTGGTTGTGCCGGTGGGCTCATTGCAGGATCCCGAGGTCCATCCTGGCCTTGCGCACTTCCTCGAACATATGACGCTGATGGGCTCGAAAATGTACCCGCAGCCTGACAGCCTCGCTGAATATCTGAAAATGCACGGTGGCAGCCATAACGCCAGTACCGCGCCTTACCGTACGGCTTTTTATCTCGAAGTAGAGAACGATGCATTGCAGGGCGCGGTTGACCGCCTTGCCGACGCGATCGCATCGCCCAAACTGGATAAAAAATACGTTGAGCGCGAACGCAATGCGGTGAACGCCGAGCTGACTATGGCCCGCTCGCGCGACGGTATGCGCATGGCGCAGGTGAGCGCCGAAACCATTAACCCGGCGCACCCTGGTTCACGCTTCTCCGGCGGTAACCTGGAAACGCTGAGCGACAAGCCCGGCAGCCCGGTGCATCAGGCGCTGCTCGCCTTCCGCGATCAATACTACTCTGCGAACCTGATGAAAGCGGTTATCTACAGTAATAAACCGTTGCCAGAGCTGGCGCAGATGGCGGCGCAAACCTATGGTCGCGTACCCAACAAATCCATCACCGTGCCGCAAATTGATGTGCCCGTAGTGACCGACGCGCAAAAAGGCGTATTGATTCACTACGTCCCGGCGCTGCCGCGTAAAGTGCTGCGTGTAGAGTTTCGCATCGATAACAACACCGCGCAGTTCCGCAGCAAAACTGATGAACTGGTTACCTACATGATTGGTAACCGTAGCCCCGGCACGCTCTCCGACTGGCTGCAAAATCAGGGGCTGGTGGAAGGCATTCGCGCCGACTCTGACCCGGTGGTGAACGGCAACAGCGGCGTGCTGGCGATTTCCGCGACCTTAACCGATAAGGGTCTCGCACATCGCGATGAGGTTGTTGCCGCTATCTTTAGCTATCTCAATTTGTTACGGGAAAAAGGCATCGATAAGCGTTACTTCGATGAGCTGGCTCACGTGCTGGATCTCGACTTCCGTTATCCGTCAATCAACCGCGATATGGGCTATGTCGAATGGCTGGCGGACACCATGATCCGCGTGCCGGTCCAGCATACGCTGGATGCGGTGAATATCGCCGACCAGTTTGACGCGCAGGCGGTAAAAGCGCGTCTGGCGATGATGACCCCGCAGAATGCGCGCGTCTGGTATATCAGCGAAAAAGAGCCGCATAACAAAACCGCTTACTTCGTGAATGCGCCTTATCAGGTCGACAAAATCAGCGCGCAGACGTTTACCGAGTGGCAGCAAAAAGCCGAAACAATTTCGCTGAAGCTGCCGGAACTGAACCCCTATATCCCGGATGATTTCACCCTGATTAAGCCGGAAAAAAGCTATACGCACCCTGAACTTGTCATTGATGAGCCGACGCTGCGTCTGGTGTATATGCCGAGCCACTACTTCGCCAGCGAACCGAAGGCTGATGTCACGCTGATTCTGCGTAATCCGAAAGCGATGGACAGCGCCCGTAACCAGGTGATGTTTGCGCTCAATGATTATCTGGCGGGGATCTCGCTCGACCAGCTCAGCAATCAGGCGGCGGTCGGCGGCATCAGCTTCTCGACCGGCGCAAATAATGGCCTGATGCTGAACGCTAACGGGTATACCCAGCGTTTGCCGCAGCTGTTTGATGCGCTGTTGCAGGGTTATTTCAGCTATCAGACAACGGAAGAGCAGCTGGCACAGGCGAAATCCTGGTACGCCCAGATGATGGATTCCGCCGATAAAGGCAAAGCCTACGAGCAGGCGATTATGCCGGTGCAGATGCTTTCTCAGGTGCCGTACTTCCAGCGTGAAGAACGCCGGGCATTGTTACCGTCCATTACATTGCAAGAGGTGATGGCTTATCGCGATCGCCTCAAAACCAACGCCCGCCCGGAATTTATGGTGATTGGTAACCTGAGCAAAGAGGCCTCCAGCACGCTGGCGCACAACATCCAGACACAGCTTGGCGCAAAAGGTACCGAATGGTGCCGCAACAAAGATGTGCTGATTGATAAAAAACAGTCGGCGATTTTTGAAAAAGCGGGCCCAAGTACGGACTCCGCCCTGGCAGCCGTTTTCGCACCAGTGAATGCCGATGAAGCCAGCACCTCTGCGACCAGCGCCGTCCTGGCACAAATTGTCCAGCCGTGGTTCTACACGCAACTACGCACGGAAGAGCAACTGGGTTACGCGGTGTTTGCCTTCTCGATGAACGTGGGTCGCCAGTGGGGTATGGGCTTCCTGCTGCAAAGCAGCGACAAGCAACCGGCCTTCCTGTGGGAGCGTTTTAAAGCGTTCTTCCCGACGGCGGAAGCGAAGCTGCGTGCCATGAAACCGGAAGAGTTCGCGCAAATTCAGCAGGCGGTGATTGCGCAAATGGTGCAGGCCCCGCAAACCCTGAGCGAAGAAGCGTCACAGCTCAGTAAAGATTTCGACAGGGGTAATATGGCGTTCGATTCACGTGATAAAGTAGTGGCCCAGATTAAGTTACTGACGCCGCTTAAGGTTGCCAACTTCTTCCATCAAACGGTGGTTGAGCCGCAGGGCATGACCGTACTGTCGCAGGTTTCCGGTAGTGATAACGGAAAACAGGACTACGCCCATCCTGAAGGCTGGAAAGTATGGCAAAGCATCAGTGAATTGCAGCAAACCTTACCGTTGAGACGAGAGAACGAATGACCGATACCGCCGAGTCCCTTGATCCCCTGCGCTTGCCCCTGTATGGCGAGCGCCTGATTGAAGCCTCTGCGGGCACCGGAAAAACCTTCACCATCGCCGCACTCTATCTGCGGCTCTTATTGGGCCTGGGCGAAAGCGCCGCTTTCCCCCGGCCCGTCAACGTCGAAGAGCTGCTGGTGGTAACCTTCACCGAAGCGGCGACGGAAGAGCTTCGCGGGCGTATCCGCAGCAACATTCACGAGCTGCGTATTGCTTGTCTTCGCTACAACCCCGATGAACCCGAAACCACCGTTGACCCGCTCTACGCCCGTTTGCTGGATGAAATCGCCGATAAACAGCAGGCGGCGGAAGTGCTGCTGCTGGCCGAGCGGCAGATGGACGATGCGGCGGTCTTTACCATTCACGGCTTCTGTCAGCGCATGCTCAGCCTCAACGCTTTTGAGTCAGGCATGCTGTTTGAACAGCAGCTCATTGAAGATGAATCTCAGCTTCGCTACCAGGCCTGTGCCGATTTCTGGCGACGTTACTGCTACCCGTTGAAGCGCGAAATCGCCCAGGTGATTTTTGACACCTGGAAAGGGCCGCAGGATCTCCTGAAATCCATTGACCGCTATTTGCAGGGCGAAGCACCCACCATCAAACGCCCACCGGACGACAGCGAGACGCTGGCGTCGCGGCACGAAAAAATTGTCGCGCAGATTGATGCGGTTAAACGCCAGTGGCTGGCGGCGGTTAGCGAACTGAATGATGTGCTGGAAAACTCCGGCATCGACCGGCGCAAATTTAATCGCGGCAACCAGGGCAAATGGATTGATAAGGTCAGTGCCTGGGCGAGCGAGGAAACACGCGGCTACCAGCTTCCGGATGCGCTGGAAAAGTTCTCGCAGGCCTTTTTAGTCGAACGTACCAAAGCCGGTGGAGAGGTGCCGACGCATCCGCTGTTCAGCGCCATTGAGGCCCTGCTTGCCGCGCCGCTCAGCCTGAATGACCTGGTGATCACTCAGGCAATGGTGGAAATTCGCGAAGCGGTGGCGCAGGAGAAACGCCGTCGCGGCGAACTGGGTTTTGACGACATGCTTAGCCGTCTGGACGCCGCGCTGCAAAGCGAAAGCGGCGACGCGCTGGCCGCGGCGATTCGCCAGCGTTTCCCGGTAGCGATGATTGATGAATTCCAGGATACCGACCCGCAGCAGTACCGCATTTTCCGCCGTATCTGGCGACAGCAACCGGATACGGCGCTGCTGCTGATTGGCGACCCGAAGCAGGCCATTTACGCGTTTCGCGGTGCGGATATTTTTACCTATATGCGCGCGCGCAGCGACGTGGCGGCGCACTACACGCTGGACACCAACTGGCGTTCCGCGCCGGGTGTAGTGGCAAGCATCAACAAACTTTTCACCACGGTTGATAACCCGTTCATGTTCCGCGATATCCCGTTTTTGCCGGTAAAATCCGCCGCCAAAAACCAGTCGCTGAAATTTGAAATTAATGGCGAAACGCAACCGGCGATGAACGTCTGCCTGATGCCAGGGCAGGGCGTTGGCGCGGGCGATTATCAGGCCTTTATGGCGCGTCAGTGCGCGGCGCAAATTCGCGACTGGCTGACCGGTGGGCAGCGGGGCACGGCGCTGCTGTGGCGCGGCGAAATAGCGCGTCCGGTGCAGGCCTCAGACATCACGGTGCTGGTGCGTAATCGCCAGGAAGCCTCGTTGATTCGCGATGCGCTCAATGCGCTGGCGATCCCTTCGGTTTATCTCTCCAACCGCGACAGCGTATTTGAAACGCCCGAAGCGCAGGAGTTGCTGTGGGTACTGCAGGCGGCGTTAAGCCCGGAGCGTGAAACCACGCTGCGCAGCGCGCTGGCGACGGCGATGTTTGGCCTGAACGCGCAGGATATCGAGCGCCTGAATCAGGATGAAGCTGCCTGGGATGCGCTGGTGGAAGAGTTCAGCCAGTACCGCGACATCTGGCAAAAGCGCGGCGTGATGCCGATGCTCCGCGCGCTGATGAGCGCGCGAAACATCGCTGAAAACCTGCTGGCGACCCACGGCGGCGAGCGCCGTTTAACCGACATTCTGCACTTAAGCGAACTGTTGCAGGAAGCCGCGACACAGCTTGAAAGTGAGCACGCGCTGGTGCGCTGGTTGAATCAACAGATCGCCGAGCCCAACACCAACGCCTCGAATCAACAGATGCGACTGGAGAGCGACAAGCACCTGGTGCAAATCGTCACCATCCACAAATCGAAAGGCCTGGAGTATCCGCTGGTCTGGCTGCCGTTTATCGCCCGTTTTCGCAAGCAGGATCAGGCGTTTTATCACGATCGCGAATCCTTCTCGGCGGTGCTGGATCTCCAGCAGGGCGAAGAGAGCCTGGAGCTGGCGGAAGCGGAACGGCTGGCGGAAGATTTACGCCTGCTCTACGTGGCGCTAACCCGCGCTGTCTGGCACTGTAGCCTTGGCATGGCACCGCTGACTTCACGTCGCAGCGACAAAGCGACCGAAACCGATATCCACCACAGTGCGCCGGGCCGCCTGCTGCAAAAAGGCGAGCAGCTTGACGCCGCCGGGCTGGAAGCCGCACTGCGCGCGCTGTGTGATGAACATATTGCGCTGACGATTGCCAGCGAACCCGACGACACCCGCTGGCAGGCGTTACAGCCAGAGGTGCCTGAACTGACGGCGCGCCAGGTGATGCGGCGCATGGTTGATGACTGGCGCGTTACCAGTTATTCCGGCCTGCAACAGCGCGGTCATAGCATGGCGCAGGATCTGCTGCCGCGTCTGGATATCGACGCCGCAGGCATAGGAGACGCGATGGAAGAGGAAGCGCTCACGCCGCATCACTTCCCGCGCGGCGCATCGCCGGGCACTTTCCTGCACAGCCTGTTTGAAGATCTCGATTTTACGCAGCCGGTTGATGCCGAATGGATGCGTGAAAAACTGTTGTTGAATGGCTTTGAAGATCACTGGGAACCGGTGCTGACGCGCTGGATATCTCAGGTGCTGGCAACGCCGCTCACGCCAGAAGGCGTGGCGTTAAATCAACTGGATGCACGGCAAAAACAGGTGGAGATGGAGTTCTATCTTCCTATCGAAAAGCCGCTCGACCCGGTGGCGCTGGATGCCGTGATACGTCGTTATGACTCGCTCTCGGCGGGCTGTCCGCCCCTTGATTTCCGTCAGGTGCGCGGGATGCTAAAGGGCTTTATCGACCTGGTCTTCCGCCACAACGGGCGCTACTACCTGCTTGACTATAAATCGAACTGGCTGGGCGCGAATAGCGACGCTTACACCCAGCAGGCGATGGCACAGGCGATGCAGTCGCACCGCTACGATTTGCAGTACCAGCTCTATACGCTGGCGCTGCACCGCTATTTGCGCCACCGCCTGGCCGGTTATGACTACGAGCAACACTTTGGCGGTGTGATTTACCTGTTCCTGCGAGGCGTGGACGGTGAGCCGGGCCAGCAGGGGATTTTTAGCACCCGCCCCCAACGGGAACTGGTTGATGCAATGGACGCCCTGTTTGCCGGGCAGACGCAGGAGATGGCATCGTGAGCCTGGAAAATTTATTGATTGAAGCCGCAGAGCTAAAGCTACTGCGCCCGCTGGATGTGCAGTTCGCGCTGACTATCGCCCGCAATGAACATCCCGCCGTGATGCTGGCGGCGGCCATTTTGAGCCGCGACGCCGGAGAGGGGCACGTTTGCCTGCCGCTCAGCCATTTGCAGCACGCGCCGACGCTGCACGGGCGAGCAAAAGTCTTGTGGACGCAACTGCTGGACGCGGTCGAAATGCCTGACGACTGGGCGGCCCTGCTATTGGCCTCGCAGGCGGTGAGCCAGGGCGAGCGCCCGACGCCGCTGATCCTCTGCGGGGACCGTCTGTATCTGAACCGCATGTGGGGTAATGAACGTAGCGTCGCACGTTTCTTCCGCGATGCGCAGCTTGCAGAGCCTATTGATGAATCGCTGATTGCCGAGACGCTCGCCGATCTTTTCCCGCCATCCGATACCATCGACTGGCAAAAAGTCGCCGCCGCCGTCGCGCTCACCCGACGCATTTCGGTGATTTCTGGCGGGCCCGGCACCGGGAAAACCACCACCGTAGCAAAACTGCTGGCGGCGCTGGTGCGCATTGCAGGAGAGAATAAATGCCGTATTCGCCTGGCGGCGCCGACCGGGAAAGCCGCGGCGCGACTCACCGAATCGCTGGGCGCGGCGCTGCGCAAATTGCCATTAACAGAAGCTCAGAAAACGATGCTGCCAACAGATGCCAGTACGCTGCATCGTCTGTTAGGCGCGCAGCCGGGCAGCCAGCGTATGCGTTATCACGCGGGAAACCCGCTACATCTGGATGTGCTGGTGGTGGACGAAGCCTCAATGATTGACCTGCCGATGATGGCGCGCTTGATTGACGCGCTGCCGCGTCACGGGCGGGTGATTTTCCTTGGTGACCGCGACCAGCTGGCCTCCGTCGAAGCAGGCGCGGTGCTGGGGGATATCTGCGCGTGGGTTAACAGCGGCTATACGCCGTATCGCGCTCTTCAGCTGAGTCGCCTGACAGGCACGACGGTGCCGGAAGGGGAAGGAGAGGCGGCTGGCGCATTGCGTGACAGCCTTTGCCTGCTGCGTACCAGCTACCGTTTCGGCAGTGATTCAGGAATTGGGCAACTGGCGCGCGCGGTGAATCTGGGCGATTGCGCGGGCGTGCGTGACGTCTTTGCACGCGGCTTTACGGATATCGAACTGAAATCCCTGCGCACCAGCGACGAATATGAAGCGATGCTCGACGATGCGCGCGCGGGCTATGGGCGCTATCTGCAATGCCTGCGCCAGCAGGCCGACCCGGCTGAAATTTTGCAGGCCTTTGGTGAGTATCAGCTCCTGTGCGCCTTGCGCGAAGGGCCGTGGGGCGTCAGCGGGTTGAATCAGCAGCTCGAACTGTCGCTGGTGCGCCATCGCATGATTGCGCCGCAGCGGCATTCTCGCTGGTATGAAGGGCGTCCGGTGATGATCGCCCGAAACGACAGTGCGCTGGGGCTGTTTAACGGTGACATTGGCGTGGCGCTCGATCGTGGACAGGGGTTACGCGTCTGGTTCCCGATGCCGGATGGAACCATTAAATCGGTGCAGCCGAGTCGTTTGCCCGAGCACGATACGGCGTGGGCGATGACGGTGCATAAATCGCAGGGCTCTGAATTCGAGCATGCCGCGCTGGTTTTGCCGACGCAGCCGGTGCCGGTTGTAACGCGGGAACTGGTGTATACGGCGATTACGCGTGCGAAATCACGATTGTCGATGTATGCCGATGCGGCGTTGTTAGGGCAGGCGATCGTCGCCAGAACCGAGCGTCGCAGCGGGCTGGCGGCGATTTTCGCCGAGGATTAATGGGCTTGCCGGATGGCGTTAGCGCCATCCGGCGTAAAACGTCACCCCAAATCCGCCATCAGCACTTTTGAGCGCCGCTGGTAGTTATACATCTGCTTTTTGCTTTCCGGCAGCAGCTCAACGTCCACCGGCTGGAATCCACGCTCCTGGAACCAGTGAATGCTGCGGGTGGTCAGCACAAACAGCTTACTCAGCCCCATCTGCTTTGCCTGCGTAGAGATGCGCTGCAACAGCACCTCCCCGCGTGATGAGCTTTGATAATCCGGATGCACCGCCACGCAGGCCATCTCGCCGATTTTCTCTTCCGGGAACGGATAGAGCGCCGCACAGGCGATGGTGGTGTTATCGCGCTGAATAATGGTGAATTTGTCGATCTCCATCTCCAGTTGTTCGCGGGAGCGGCGCACCAGGATACCCTGCTGTTCCAGCGGATGGATGAGATCGAGGATGCCGCCAATATCGTTGATGGTGGCGCGGCGGATCTGCTCGGCGCTTTCCATCACAATCTGGGTGCCGATACCGTCGCGGGAGAAAAGCTCCTGCAACAGCGCGCCATCTTCCTGATAGCTAATCAAGTGGCTGCGACGCACGCCGCTGCGGCACGCTTTTACTGCACCGCGCAGAAAACGCACGGTGCCAGATAAGTAATCGCCTTCCTGCTCAAGCTCCTCAACGCGGGCCTGTGCTTCGTTGGGGAACAGCTCTGGCACGATGTTACCCTCACGGTCAAAAACCCCCTGAGAAGAGCAGAAGCCGATCATCTTTTCCGCTTTCAGTTTGATAGCCAGCTGCGTGGCAATCTCTTCGGAGGTCAGGTTGAAGCTTTCGCCGGTGACGGAAACGGCGACCGGGCCCATCAGGACGATTGCGCCGCTGTCGAGCTGGCGATGAATCGCTTCTTCATCGATGCGACGAATGCGCCCGCTGTGGCAGTAATCGACGCCATCATCAACGCCAAGCGGCTGGGCAATGATAAAGTTACCGCTCACCACGTTGATATGCGCGCCCTGCAACGGCGTATTGTTGAGGCTCATGGATAAACGCGCGGTGATATCGAGTTGTAATAATCCGGCTGCCTGTTTAACCAGTTCGAGGCTTTTGGCATCGGTCACGCGAATTTGCTTGTGGTAGATAGGCTCATGATGATGCGCTTCAAGATTGGCATCAATTTGTGGACGCGCGCCATAGACCAGCACCAGGCGAATCCCCAGGCTATGCAACAAGCCAATGTCATTGACAATACTGGAGAAATTGTCATGTTCAATGGCTTCTCCGCCCAGCATGATGACAAACGTTTTTCCCCGATGGGCATTGATATAGGGAACTGAATGACGAAACCCTTCGACCAGTTCGGTTTTACGTTCCTTCACCACGGCATGACCTCTCAGTGCATTTTTATTCGCAATAAATGTATTTTTATTCTGTTTTGGCTGTGAGTGCAAGCGCGAATTTTCCGCGAATGGGCAAAATGGATTCTGAAAAAGGGCTTAGCAAAAGAATGTTTACCCTTTTATAGATGACAGTTTATGCGCCTTTGGTTAAAGTTTTTGGTCAAACTTATTATGCGTAATACCAAAGTAAGCATTATTGGCTCGGGAGAAGCATGTCGGGAAGTCAGTCATTTAGCCGCCGCCGCTTGTTAAAAGGGGCGGGCGCCATGTGGTTATTAAGCGTCAGTCAGGTAGGTATGGCTGCCACAAGCCAGGTGGTGGCCGTGCGCGTCTGGCCTGCGTCCAGCTATACGCGTGTGACGGTTGAGTCAAATCGGGAACTGAAATACCGACAGTTTGCGCTGAGCAACCCGGAACGTCTTGTCGTCGACCTCGAAGGCGTGAACCTGAACTCGGTGTTGAAAGGCATGACTGCGCAAATCCGCGCTGACGATCCCTTTATTAAATCCGCGCGCGTCGGGCAGTTTGATCCGCAAACCGTGCGGATGGTGTTTGAGCTTAAGCAGAACGTCACGCCGCAGCTGTTTGCGCTGGCGCCGGTTGCCGGGTTTAAAGAGCGTCTGGTCATGGACCTGTACCCGGCGAATGCGCAGGATGTGCAGGATCCGCTGCTGGCGTTGCTGGAAGATTACAACCGTGGCGATCTCGATAAACAGGTGCCGCCTGCGCAGAGCGGGCCGCAGCCAGGTAAAGCCGGGCGCGATCGTCCTATCGTTATCATGCTCGATCCGGGGCACGGTGGGGAAGACTCCGGCGCGGTGGGTAAATATAAAACGCGTGAAAAAGATGTGGTGCTGCAAATTGCCCGACGCCTGCGGTCACTTATCGAGAAAGAGGGCAACATGAAGGTCTACATGACGCGAAATGAAGATATCTTTATTCCGCTCAAGGTGCGCGTGGCGAAAGCCCAGAAGCAGCGCGCAGATCTTTTTGTCTCTATTCACGCCGATGCTTTCACCAGCCGTCAGCCGAGCGGGTCATCGGTTTTTGCGCTCTCAACCAAAGGCGCAACCAGTACCGCCGCGAAATTTCTCGCACAAACCCAGAACGCCGCCGACTTAATCGGTGGGGTGAGCAAAAGCGGCGACCGCTACGTCGACCACACCATGTTTGATATGGTGCAGTCGCTGACCATCGCCGATAGCCTGAAATTCGGCAAAGCGGTGCTCAAGCATATGGGCAAGGTGAATAAGCTGCATAAGAATCAGGTTGAGCAGGCGGGTTTTGCCGTGCTGAAGGCACCGGATATCCCGTCGATCCTCGTCGAAACGGCGTTTATCAGTAACGTAGAAGAGGAACGTAAGCTCAAGACGGCAACCTTCCAGCAGGAAGTCGCCGAGTCTATTCTGGCGGGGATAAAAGCCTATTTTGCCGATGGCGCGACGCTTGCAAGACGATAAGGCACAGGAATAGGGCGCTACGGCGCTCTTTTTTATGGCTGGGCTAAATGACA
Organism: Pseudocitrobacter corydidari; assembly: GCF_021172065.1. Lineage (NCBI taxonomy): Bacteria > Pseudomonadati > Pseudomonadota > Gammaproteobacteria > Enterobacterales > Enterobacteriaceae > Pseudocitrobacter > Pseudocitrobacter corydidari. The sequence goes on from NZ_CP087880.1 coordinate 4,859,908, forward strand.
GGCAAAAAAAAACACCCAAATGGGTGCTTGATTTTGTTGGTTGCGGGGGCCGGATTTGAACCGACGACCTTCGGGTTATGAGCCCGACGAGCTACCAGGCTGCTCCACCCCGCGTCCGTCTGTTACTCTTCCATCGAGTAACCTTTTCTCTTTTGTACAATGTGTTGGTTGCGGGGGCCAGATTTGAACTGACGACCTTCGGGTTATGAGCCCGACGAGCTACCAGGCTGCTCCACCCCGCGTCCGTCTGTTACTCTCTTTCAAGTAACTCTTTTCACATTGTAATTGGTTGCGGGGGCCAGATTTGAACTGACGACCTTCGGGTTATGAGCCCGACGAGCTACCAGGCTGCTCCACCCCGCGTCCGTGGATGCGCACTATACTCTGCTCGCTTTCTGATGCAACTATTTTTTGATTTAAATGGTTATTTTTTCCGAAAACGCGTTAAAAAGCGTCAGCTCGGTCTGTTTTTTGTACGAAATTGCGCTCAGGGGACGTTATCACGTTTCAATAGGCCTGGCGGTTTGTTATCTTCTTCGGGCATTCACGATTTACGTAGAAGACGAGATACCATGAAAGGACGTTGGGCAAAGTATGTGGTGACGGGCGCAATGCTGGCAATGCTGGCAGCCTGTTCTTCCAAACCGACCGATCGCGGTCAACAGTATAAAGACGGGAAATTTACCCAGCCTTTCTCACTGGTCAATCAACCTGAAGCCGTCGGCGCGCCAATCAACGCCGGTGATTTTGCAGAACAGGTTAATCAAATTCGCAGCGCGTCGCCGCGCCTTTATGGCAACCAGAGTAACGTGTATAACGCCGTGCAGCAGTGGCTGCGTGCCGGGGGCGATACGCGCAACATGCGCCAGTTCGGTCTCGACGCCTGGCAAATGGAAGGTGCCGATAACTACGGTAACGTCCAGTTTACCGGTTACTACACGCCGGTGATTCAGGCGCGCCATACTCGTCAGGGCGAGTTCCAGTATCCGATTTACCGCATGCCGCCGAAGCGCGGAAAACTGCCGTCGCGTGCCAGTATTTATGCCGGTGGCCTGAGCGACAGCTATATCCTTGCCTACAGCAACTCGCTGATGGATAACTTCATTATGGATGTGCAGGGCAGCGGCTATATCGATTTTGGCGACGGTTCGCCGCTTAACTTCTTTAGCTATTCCGGCAAAAATGGCTGGCCTTATCGCAGTATCGGTAAAGTGCTGATCGACCGCGGGGAAGTGAAACGCGAAGATATGTCGATGCAGGCGATCCGTGAGTGGGGCGAAAAACACAGCGAAGCGGAAGTGCGTGAGTTGCTGGAACAGAACCCGTCGTTCGTCTTCTTTAAACCTCAATCGTTTGCGCCAGTGAAAGGGGCAAGTGCGGTGCCGCTGATTGGCCGCGCGTCTGTGGCATCGGACCGTAGCATCGTTCCGGCGGGCACCACGCTGCTGGCGGAAGTGCCGCTGCTCGACAATAACGGGAAGTTTAACGGTCAGTACGAGCTGCGTCTGATGGTCGCGCTGGATGTGGGCGGGGCGATTAAAGGCCAACACTTTGATATCTATCAGGGGATCGGCCCGGATGCCGGACACCGCGCAGGCTGGTATAATCACTATGGCCGCGTGTGGGTGCTGAAGTCCGCGCCGGGTGCGGGGAACGTGTTTAGCGGCTGATAGCATTGCCGGATGGCGGCTACGCCTTATCCGGCCTACGAACGATCTGTGGGCCGGATGTATTGTATTAAGGGCGGTAAATCCGCTCTTTTTGTTTTTCAACTCCGAGGTTCTATGTCAGTTGTCATCAGTGACGCCTGGCGCCAGCGTTTTGGCGGCACGGCGCGGTTGTACGGTGAAAAAGCGTTGCAGCTCTTTGCGGGCGCGCACGTGTGCGTGGTAGGGATTGGCGGCGTCGGCTGCTGGGCGGCAGAAGCGCTGGCGCGTACCGGGATTGGAGCAATCACGCTTATCGATATGGACGACGTCTGTGTGACCAACACCAACCGTCAGCTTCATGCGCTGACTTGCAATGTCGGGCAGGCTAAGGCGGAAGTGATGGCCGAGCGTATCCGCCAAATCAACCCGGAATGCCGCGTCACGGTGATCGATGATTTCGTTACTACGGAAAACGTCGCAGAGTACATGAGCGCAGGCTATGACTACGTGATTGATGCCATTGATAGCGTGCGGCCGAAAGCGGCGCTGATTGCTTACTGTCGCCGTTATAAAGTGCCGCTGGTGACCACCGGCGGGGCGGGCGGGCAAATCGACCCGACACAGATTCAGGTGACCGATCTGGCGAAAACGATTCAGGATCCGCTGGCAGCGAAACTGCGTGAGCGGCTGAAGAGTGAGTTCAACGTGGTCAAAAACAGTAAAGGCAAGTTGGGTGTGGATTGCGTATTTTCCACCGAAGCGCTGGTATACCCACAATCGGATGGTTCAGTGTGTGCGATGAAAAGCACGGCAGAAGGGCCAAAAAGAATGGACTGCGCCTCCGGCTTTGGCGCGGCGACCATGGTCACCGCAACCTTTGGTTTTGTTGCGGTATCCCATGCGTTGAAAAAAATGATGGCGAAAGCGGAGCGTCAGGCCAGCGCCTGACGTGCTGCCTGCGTTACCGCCTCGCTCAGTGCCGCCAGGCCCTGCGAGCGTGAGGCACTAAGTTGACCGCGTAATCCCAGTTCATCAAATAGCGCCAGTGGGTCGGCAGAGGCCAGATCGCTGGCGCTTCGTCCTTCCACCGCCGTCAGCAATACCGCCAGCAGCCCGCGCACAATTCTGCCTTCACTGTCGCCAAAGAAATGCATCGAGCCAGAGGGCGTGACCGTATAGCCCAGCCAGACGCGATTTTCGCAGCCGGGGATTTCCCGTGCCTGCGCTTTGAGGTCGTCGCTGAGCGCAGGAAGCTGCTTGCCCAGCAGAATCACCTGTCGGTATTTCTCTTCCCACTGCTGCAACGGTGCAAAAAGCTGGCGCAGCGAATCGGGCGTTACGGTTGTGCCGAACGGATGCCCGGCGAGTAGGGAAGCTGTCATTTATCCACCAGTAATTCGAGCGCCCGATCAACGGCGTTGACCAGCGCGTAAACGTCATCCTGCGTATTATAGGGCGCAAAGGAAGCACGCAGCGTGCCGCTTACGCCGAGTGCGGCCAGCAGCGGCTGTGCGCAATGCTGCCCGGCACGCAGGGCGATACCGTACTCTGCCAGCAGCGTAACCATATCGCTATGGTGAACGCCTTTAAAATCAAAGGCCAGCAGGCTGGAATCCTGACAGCGGAAGGAACGGAACCCCGGTCGCTTCGCCAGTTCATCTTCCGCAAGCGTTGCCAGCCCACGGCTCCAGTTTTCTGCCTGCACGATATCGATATCCGCAAGCCACTCCAGTGCGGCGCTCAGACCAATGACGCCCGCTACGTTTGGCGTGCCCGCTTCCAGGCGATAAGGTACCGGTTGCGTGGTAAATCCGTCGAAGGTGACTTCACTGATCATCTTGCCGCCGCCAAGCCATGGCGACATGTCATCGAGCAGGTCGCTTTTACCGTACAGCGCGCCGATACCTGTCGGGCCATACAGTTTATGCCCGGAAAAAGCGTAGAAATCGATATCCAGCTGTTGCACATCCGCCGGGCAGTGCACCGCGCCCTGTGCGCCATCGACCATTACCACCATATTTGCCTGATGAGCAAGGGTAATGGCGCGGGCTAAATCCGGGCAGCCGCCGGTCACGTTGGACATTTGCCCCAGCGCCAGAAACTTACTGCGCGGTGTGATTAGCGAAGGCAGAAGATTGAGATCGGGCAGAAGATCGCTGCCCAGCGGGAGCTTAACGATTTTCGCCCCGGTTTGTTGCGCAACCATCAGCCACGGCACCAGGTTGGCGTGGTGCTCTGCTTCGCTGACGATTATCTCGTCGCCTGCCTGTAAACGAGGCCGTGCATAGCACTGCGCCACCATGTTGATGGCTTCTGTCGTTCCGCGCGTCCAGACGATATTTTTCCCGGAAGGGGCATTCAGGCGCTCTGCAACTTGATCGCGGGCGGCTTCATAACGGGCGGTGAGCTTTTGCGCTTGTGCAAACTGGCTGCGATGGACGTTGCCCGCGCTTAACGAATAGAAGTGTTGCGTGGCTTCAATAACGGCCTGCGGCTTAAGGGCCGTCGCGGCGCTATCGAGATAGACGCCTGCATCGGCCAAAGCAGGGAACTGGGCGCGAAACTGCGCGGGGTTGAAAGCGTTCATGATATTCCTCGGTTCAGTAGTGCGATCGTGGCGCAAAACTGGCCCTGTGACAAGGCTTGTGCTAACCATCAGAATAATCTGGATATCCTGGCGAAATCTGACCAGTGACATATGCTAAATAACGTTAGGCAAATGTTTTTGCCTGTTACGGAATATGAACTATCTGGCATAAATCGCTTAAAGGAGTAGAAGATGAAAAAGACTGCCGCAATTATTTCAGCTTGTGTAATGACCTTTGCCCTGGGCGCCTGTTCTTCCCCGAACTACGTCATGCACACGAATGATGGCCGTAGTATCGTCTCTGATGGTAAGCCGAAAACGGATGACGAAACCGGGATGATTTCTTACAAAGATGCCAACGGTAACAAGCAGCAAATTAACCGTACCGATGTGAAAGAGATGGTCGCCCTGGAAGACTAAGTCAGGTTTACAGGCAAAAAAAAGCACCGCAATTTGGCGGTGCTACATTAATCACTATGGACAGACAGGGTAAATGTACAGGAAGTGAAAAAGGGTAGCGTTGCTACCGTGGTCTGAATCGCAGACCAATTGCAAACACAACAACACAACATCACAACCGTAAGCCAAAAGCCCATCAGAACACGCATTCCGAAAAAAGCTTCTCGTTCCGGCTCAGGAAGTGCCGCCACTATAGGTATTTGCTGGTAGAAGCTCAACGGACAATTTATAATGTCTCAGATAAAAAAAACTAATAGGTTAAACGTTGTTTCCTATTTGTTAAATCCTATTAACATTCAGGTTCTGGGACCATGTCGAAGCGATTGCCACCTCTGAATGCATTACGTGTATTTGATGCAGCAGCCCGCCATTTAAGTTTTACTCGCGCCGCCGACGAGCTTTTTGTGACACAGGCCGCAGTAAGCCACCAAATCAAGTCACTTGAGGATTTTTTGGGTCTGAAGCTGTTCCGACGCCGCAATCGATCGTTGCTGTTGACGGAAGAGGGGCAGAGCTATTTTCTCGACATCAAAGAGATCTTTTCGCAATTAACCGAGGCAACGCGTAAACTACAGGCACGAAGTGCAAAAGGGGCGCTGACTGTCAGTTTATTGCCCAGTTTTGCCATTCAGTGGTTGGTGCCTCGTCTTACAAGCTTTAACTCAGCTTATCCGGGAATCGACGTCAGAATCCAGGCTGTTGACCGTCAGGAAGACAAGCTGGCTGACGATGTTGACGTGGCTATTTTTTATGGTCGCGGCAACTGGCCGGGGCTGCGTGTCGAAAAATTGTACGCAGAATACCTGCTGCCGGTTTGCTCACCGCTGCTGCTGACGGGCGATAAAGCGCTTAAAACGCCGGCAGATCTCGCAAAGCACACGTTATTGCACGATGCTTCGCGTCGCGACTGGCAAACCTATACTCGCCAGTTGGGGCTTAACCACATCAACGTTCAGCAGGGACCGATCTTCAGCCATAGCGCGATGGTGCTACAGGCTGCCATTCATGGACAAGGCGTTGCGCTGGCGAATAACGTCATGGCGCAATCGGAAATAGAAGCAGGCCGCCTGGTCTGCCCGTTTAATGATGTCCTGGTCAGTAAAAACGCTTTTTATCTGGTTTGTCATGACAGTCAGGCTGAACTGGGTAAAATAGCTGCCTTCCGGCAATGGATACTGGCGAAAGCGGCCAATGAACAAGAGACATTCCGCTTCCGTTACGAACAATAAATGAATTTAGGGTAATCGCATGACCAGCCGTTTTATGCTGATTTTCGCCGCCATTAGCGGTTTTATCTTTGTTGCACTGGGCGCTTTTGGCGCACACGTGTTAAGCAAATCTCTGGGTGTTGTTGAGATGGGCTGGATCCAAACCGGCCTCGAGTACCAGGCGTTCCATACGCTGGCGATCCTCGGCTTATCCGTTGCGATGCAGCGTCGCATCAGCATCTGGTTCTACTGGAGCAGCGTCTTCCTGGCCTTAGGAACCGTGTTATTTAGCGGCAGCCTGTACTGCCTGGCGCTTTCTCATTTACGCCTGTGGGCGTTTGTTACTCCGGTGGGGGGCGTTAGCTTCCTCGCAGGTTGGGCGCTGATGTTGGTCGGCGCTATTCGTCTTAAACGTAAGGGTGTTGTTCATGAATAAGGTTGTGCTCTATTGCCGCCCTGGGTTTGAGAAAGAGTGTGCTGCGGAAATTACCGATAAAGCCGCGCGCCGCGAAGTCTTTGGTTTTGCGCGAGTAAAAGATAACTCGGGCTATGTGATTTTTGAGTGTTATCAGGAAGGCGAGGCCGATAAACTGGCCCGCGAATTGCCTTTTAGCTCACTGATTTTCGCGCGTCAAATGATAGTCGTGGGTGAACTGCTAAAAGATTTGCCGCCGGAAGACCGTATTACCCCGGTTGTCGGTATGCTGCAGGGCGTGGTCGAGAAAGGCGGCGATCTGCGCGTGGAAGTGGCCGATACTAACGAAAGCAAAGAGCTGATGAAGTTCTGCCGCAAGTTCACCGTACCGCTGCGTTCGGCACTGCGTGAGGTAGGCGTATTAGCCAAATACGACACGCCGAAGCGCCCGGTGGTGCATGTGTTCTTTATCGCGCCGGGTTGTTGCTACACAGGTTATTCCTACAGCACTAATAATTCCCCGTTCTATATGGGCATCCCGCGCCTGAAGTTCCCATCCGATGCGCCAAGCCGTTCAACCCTGAAACTGGAAGAGGCGTTCCACGTCTTTATTCCCGCCGATGAGTGGGATGAGCGCCTGGCTAATGGGATGTACGCGGTTGACCTCGGGGCATGCCCTGGCGGCTGGACCTATCAGCTGGTGAAACGCAACATGTGGGTTTCATCGGTCGATAACGGCCCGATGGCGCAAAGCCTGATGGATACCGGGCAGGTGACCTGGCTGCGCGAAGATGGTTTCCGCTATCGTCCGAACCGCAACAACATCTCGTGGATGGTGTGCGATATGGTCGAGAAGCCGGCGAAAGTCGCCGCGCTGATGGCGCAGTGGCTGGTAAATGGCTGGTGTCGCGAAACCATCTTCAACCTTAAGCTGCCGATGAAAAAACGCTATGAAGAGGTGTCGTCAAACCTGGCGCACATTGAGCAGGCGCTGCAAGAACACGGCATTAATGCAGAGATTCAGGCGCGTCAGCTGTATCACGACCGCGAAGAAGTGACGGTCCACGTGCGTCGCTGGTGGGCAGCGGTCGGTGGACGTCGGGACGAGCGGTAAGGCCTGAACGCCGGATGGCGGCTTCGCCTTATCAGGCCTACCTCGCGCGTAGGCCTGATAAGCGTAGCGCCATCAGGCATGCCTTAGCGCATCAACCGCAATTGCTGCAAATTCCCATCGAGCTGTAAATTCGTCTCCAGCCGCGCAACCTCACGGCAGATAAACGCCATCTCTTTATGCTCTTCGAGCTTTTTGCGCCACTTCTCCGGCACGTTATCCAACTGCGCGTAAATGCCTTCCAGCGAACCGAACTCATTCAACAACTGCGTGGCACTCTTCGGCCCGATTCCCGCAACGCCCGGTACTTTTGAACTGCTGATCCCCGCCAGCCCCCAGTAGTCCGGCAGCTGTTCCGGCGTTACGCCAAATTCGTTGGCGATAAACGGTGCATCCAGCCAGCGTTTCTGGAAGTAATCACGAATGCGAATGGTGGGTGAAAGTAACTGGCAGTAGCCTTTATCCGTTGACACAATGGTTGCCTGATGCCCGGCCTGGGCCACTTTCACGGCAAGCGTCGCGGCAAGGTCGTCGGCTTCGCTGCCCGGTAGCGCCCAGCACCGGAAGCCGCGCTGTTCGAACGCCGCACGCAATGCGGGCATCTCTTCTACCAGCGTGTCCGGCATTGGCGCACGGCCTGCTTTATAGTCGGGAAGACGCTGGTGCCGCCAACCCTGGCCCCGCTCTTCATCATCAAATACGGCGACTACATGCGTGGGCTGGCTGTGGGCAATCAGTTGCTCCAGCGCCCGCAGGCATGTTTCACCGCAGGGGGAGCCCTGCACGGCATGAATGCGGCGAATCAAATTGAGTGCGTCGACGATAAGCAGATGAACGGACACCGGGACCTCCTTGTAACAATTGAGGCTAGGGTAACATTTGCATCAGGGGGAGGCTACGCGGGATAAAAAATCAGGAAGGAGACTCGCAAAAAACTGCCCGGCGCAGCGTGCCACCGGGCAGTTGGAGGGATTAATCGCAGGCAACCACTTTCATCGCCAGGCCGCCGCGGGAGGTTTCGCGGTACTTGGCGTTCATGTCTTTGCCTGTTTCATACATGGTTTCGATGACCTTATCGAGGCATACGCGCGGCTCGCTGGTACGGCGCAGCGCCATACGGGCTGCGTTGACCGCTTTGACAGAGGCAATCGCGTTACGCTCGATGCACGGCACCTGAACCTGACCGGCAACCGGGTCGCAGGTTAAACCGAGGTTATGCTCCATGCCGATTTCAGCGGCAATACACACCTGCGCCGGGCTACCGCCCAGCAGTTCCGCCAGGCCAGCAGCGGCCATGGAACAGGCCACGCCCACTTCGCCCTGACAGCCCACTTCCGCGCCGGAAATAGAGGCGTTCATTTTGTAGAGCGAGCCAATTGCGCTGGCCACCAGCAGGTAGCGTGCGAGAGAGTTGGCGTTCACTTCACGGATAAATTTGTCGTAGTACGCCAGCACCGCCGGAACAATCCCGCAGGCGCCGTTTGTTGGCGCGGTCACCACGCGTCCGCCAGCGGCGTTTTCTTCGTTTACCGCCAGCGCGAACATGTTGATCCAGTCAACGACCGCCATCGGGTCGCTGCTGATTTTATCCTGGCTGACCAGCATGCGGCGCAGCGCGGAGGCACGGCGCGGCACGCGCAGTTTACCCGGCAGCACGCCTTCGGTAGTGGTGCCATGTTCGATGCCGCCTTTCATAACCGCCCAGACGTCAGCAAAGTGCTTTTCCAGCTCTTCTTTGCTGTGCAGCGCCAGTTCGTTCTGCATCATCAGGCCTGAGAGGGAAAGGCCCGTCTCGCTGCAATGACGCTGCAAATCTGCTGCGCTGCTGTACGGATAAGGTACGGCGACCGGTGCTTCAGTCTGCTGACCGAAATGCTCTTCATCGACGATAAAGCCACCGCCGATGGAATAATAGGTTTTGCTGTAAACCGCTTTTTCGCCCACCAGTGCGGTGATGCGCATGCCGTTTTCGTGCAAAGAGAGGTTGTCGGCATGGAAGTTCATGCACTTATCAACCGGGAACTCCACTTCGTGCTGGCCGTTTGCCAGCAGTAAACGACCGTGGGTATTCACGTCCTGGATAAAGCCAGGAATGCTGTCGATATCGACGGTGTCCGGCAGGTTACCCGCCAGGCCCATGATGATGGCGATATCGGTATGGTGGCCTTTCCCGGTGAGGGAGAGTGAGCCATATACATCGACGACGACGCGGGTGATGTCGGTCAGGATCCCACGCGCAATCAAGTCGTCCGTGAATTGTTTGCCTGCTTTCATTGGCCCGACAGTATGAGAGCTGGAGGGACCAATGCCGATTTTGAAAATATCGAATACGCTGATCATGATGCATCCATTGCTGTAGGAGAAGAAGAGACGCGCCGCCCGAAGGCGGCGCGGGGGATATTAGCTGAACAGAGAGTAGAAGATAGCGGAGATAGCAATCAGACCCATAACCACAACGAAGACGTTGCTGATGTGGCCGCTGTATTTACGCATCGCCGGTACTTTCTGAATTGCATACATCGGCATCAGGAACAGAATCATCGCGATAATCGGGCCGCCCAGGGTTTCAATCATACCCAGGATGCTTGGGTTCAGGGTCGCCACAATCCAGGTGGTAACCAGCATGAACAGCGCAGTGATTTTGTTCAGTTTGTTGATTTCGATGGATTTGCCTTTGCCACGCAGAGACTTAATCACCATCCCGTTGAAGCCTTCACGTGCGCCCAGGTAGTGGCCCAGGAACGATTTCGTGATAGCGATAATCGCGATGATTGGCGCCATCCATTCGATGAAGGAGACGTTAAAGTGGTTCGCCAGGTAAGACAGAATCGAGATGTTCTGTGCTTTCGCTGCCGCCAGGTCTGCCGGCGTCAGGCTCAGTACGCAGCTGAAGACGAAGAACATGACCGTCAGCACCATCATGACGTGTGCGCATGCCAGGATTTTAGAACATTTCTTCTCAGCACCCTGACCGTATTCTTCACGTTTCGCGACGGCGAAAGAGGAGATGATCGGCGAGTGGTTGAAGGAGAAGACCATGACCGGGATAGCCAGCCACAGCGTCATCCACAGACCGTTGCCGGTAGAGGAGGCAGAGCTAAAGGACAGGGTTTCCAGCGCCGCACCGCTCCACTGAGGGATGAGGTACAGAGCCAGTAGCATCAGGGCTGCAACGAACGGGAACACCAGGATACTCATCGCCTTAACAATCATCTGCTCACCGAAGCGAACGATGGTCATCATACCGACGATCAGAATCAGCGACAGAATCGCACGCGGCGGCGCAGTCATCTGCAGCTGGTGCGTCATGAAGCTTTCTACGGTGTTGGTGATAGCGACGCTGTAAACCAACAGAATCGGGTAGATTGCGAAGAAGTAGAGCAGGGTAATCAGTTTACCTGCGCCCACGCCGAAGTGTTCTTCAACCACTTCCGTGATGTCTTCGCCCGGATTTTTACCGGACAGCACGAAGCGGGTCAGGCCGCGGTGTGCGAAGAAAGTCATCGGGAAGGCAAGAATTGCCATGATAATCAGCGGGATCATACCGCCGACGCCTGCGTTGATCGGCAGGAACAGAACGCCCGCGCCGATTGCTGTACCGTACAGACCCAGCATCCACATGGTATCTGTTTTGCGCCATCCGCTAGCGGATTGTGTTGACGCGATGGTGCTGGTTTGAGTGCTTTCCATCTGTATCTCCTGGAGGACTAAAATTGCCGGTTTTTAGTTAAATCCAATGGAATTAAGACCGACAGTAATATGAAATCTTTTCAGTGACGGTTTTTTTATGATTTTCCACCCATCACTACGACGGGGCGGAAAGATACATTTAACTGATGAATCTATCAGTGATCATGATCCCAAATGTAATAATTCACTCCTCTTCGCTGTGTTTGCAGTTCATCTGCCTGTGATTGTTATTTGGGCAGAAATTTATGGGCGCGAAACCTAGCATTAGCAGTATGGTTGGTAAATAGGCAGGAGTGTAAATACGCGGTTTGCACTAATAAAAGTGTCAAAAATAGCGTTTTAGACGGTTTATTTATCTTTGTTGTCAATAATTCACGCTTTGCATTGTACGCAAACGATTAATAGGAAGTGATTAACGATAAGGGAACGTTGTCATTTTTTTGTTCAACACCGTCAGCACATGTGAGGGGATAAACGTAACGGGATGGCGTTTTATGCTAATGGATTCAATGGGCAAGGGGAGATAAGTCGCCCGACGAGCGGGCGACGGCGTGAGAGGCCTTATCAGGCCATGATTTCGTAGCAAGGGATATAAGCGGAACCTGGCAGCTTCATACGGTGCTGGGCGACAAAACCCTGCAACAGGTCGTCCATACGGCGCATCATCTCTTTATCGCCGTGGATCTTATACGGCCCATGCTCTTCGATGGCGCGGATACCCACTTCCTTCACGTTACCGGCGACGATACCCGAGAAGGCGCGGCGCAGGTCAGCGGCCAGCACTTCAACCGGCTGGTCCGGATAAAGCTTCAGGTTCGCCATGTTTTCGTGGGTCGGATCGAACGGCATTTGCAGATCCGGCGCGATTTTAATCGACCAGTTGAAGCTGTAGGCATCGCCCGTATCGCGACGATTTTCTTTCACCAGCGGCATCGCTTTCTTCATCTGACGGGCCACTTCCGCCGCATCGTCGATGATGATTTTGTAGTGGCGACGCGCGCTCTCACCCAGCGTATGGACGATAAACTCATCCAGCACGCGGAAGTAATCAGCGCTCTCTTTCGGGCCGGTGAGGATGAGCGGCAGTACCTGATTTTTATTCGCCGGATTCATCAGAATACCGAGCAGATACAGCAGCTCTTCCGCCGTACCAACACCGCCGGGGAAGATAATAATGCCGTGGGCGATACGGACAAACGCTTCGAGACGTTTTTCGATATCCGGCATAATAATCAGCTCGTTAACCAGCGGGTTAGGCGGCTCAGCGGCGATGATTGACGGTTCGGTCATGCCGATGAAACGGCCTTCTTTGTAACGCTGCTGCGCGTGACCAACCGCCGCGCCTTTCATTGGCGCTTCCATCGCTCCCGGGCCGCAGCCGGTGCAGATATTCAGCTCACGCAGGCCGAGCTGATTCCCCACGCGACGCGCGTAGAGGTATTCGTTTTCGTTAATGGAGTGGCCGCCCCAGCAAACGACCATGCTCGGCGCTTCGCCGACATGCAGCGCACGGGCGTTGCGCAGAATGCTGAAGACAAGGTTGGTAATATGCGTGGAGCTTTCCAAATCAAGATTCGGGAAGCGTACGGTGTTGTGGATTTGGCCATAAACGAACAGGATATCGCGCAGCACGGCAAACAGGTTCGCTTGCAACGAGCGAATAATATGGCCATCAACGAACGCCTCTTCCGGCGGGTTGATGAGTTCCAGCTTCACGCCGCGCTCGCGGCGCAGCACGTTAATATCGAAATTCTCAAAACGGGACAGCAGTTCTTTACTGTTATCGGTCAGGCTGCCTGAATTCAGTACCGCCAGCGAGCAGTTACGAAACAGATGGTACAGGTCGCTGCTGGCCGTGCGTTTAAGCATATCGACTTCCAGCTGCGACAACATATCCATTGAGCCAAGCGGGCTAATATGTGTAATCAAGTGAGCTCCTTACGGGACGAGAATCGTCTTCCCTGCTGATTACAATAGCCTTGCCTGTAGGAATACTACAACCATCCTGTGTGGGAGAATGGTTGCAAATTGAGAAATTATTTAGGTTTGTGCGGGGAGGGGCGCTTACTGCCTGACCAGCCGACCAATCGCCGGCACAAAGTCCGTATTAGAACGCCACGGGTTTATATCCAGCCCGCCGCGACGGGTATAGCGCGCATAGACGCTCAGGCTTTCCGGCTGACAGAAGCGCAGAATATCGCTAAAAATACGCTCGACGCACTGCTCGTGAAACTCATTGTGATGACGGAACGACACCAGATAACGCAGCAGCTTTTCGCGGTCTATCTGCGGCCCGCGATACTCAATTTGTACCGAGCCCCAGTCTGGCTGATGGGTAATCAGGCAATTGGATTTCAGCAGATGGCTGACCAGCGTCTCTTCCACTTTCTTGCTGCCGGTTGAGTTCAGCAGGTAATCGGCATTGAACTGATAGTTATCAATCTCGATATCCTGATTATCAATGCAGGTGCCGTGGAAGTGGGCGATAGGCTGTCCTTCAATTTCATCCAGACGATAAAGTGAAACGGTGACGTCGCCCTGTGCGCAGGCGCTGAGATCGCGCTCCAGCGTGTGGCGGACATCTTCCCATGAACCAAAACGCGTCTGGTTAAAACTGTTCAGGTAGAGCTTAAAGCTTTTGGACTCAACCAGGTTGACGGTGGTGTGGCTCAGCTCAACGTGACCCACCGCCACCTGCGGTAGCCCTTTGGCGTTAAGCCATGAAAGCTCATACAGCGTCCAGATATCGGCGCCGTGGAACGGCAGCGTGTCGGCATGCAGGCCCAGCGGATCGCGGTTCAGGCTACGCGGAACGCCCTGTAATAACCCGGCATCGTAAGTGTCGCGGTAATCCGTTGATTTACCAAGCGTCAGGCCCGTCAGCGCCTGATGATTCTCATAAGAAGACATGTTTCACCGTTATAAAGCAGGTAGACTATGCGCCAAGTGTAACCTGACTAACCAGAAGAGAGAAATCGGTGGACCATCAGACCGCAGAAGCGCTTAAAGCCTTTACCCAACGTTATTGCGACGCCTGGCAGCAACAAAATCACTGCTGGCCGCGCAGCGAAGAGCTGTTTGGCGTAGCGTCTCCCTGCATCGTCAATACCACCGACGACGCGGTTTTTTGGCAACCGTTGCCGTTTAGTGGTGAACAGAATGTAAATGGCGTTGAACGTGCATTAGACATTGTGGTACAACCACCCCTTCATACTTATTATACCACTCAGTATGCTGGCGACATGGAAGCCCGTTTTGCCGGACAACGACTGACGCTGCTACAGGTATGGAGCCCGGACGATTTTCGTCGCGTGCAGGAGAATCTGATCGGCCATTTGGTTACTCAGAAACGCCTGAAGCTTTCGCCGACGCTGTTTATCGCCACGCTCGACAGTGAACTGGACGTGATTTCCGTCTGTAATCTGACCGGCGAAGTGGTTAAAGAGACGCTCGGCACCCGCAAGCGCCAGACTCTCGCCCCCTCTCTTGAGAGCTTCCTCAATCAATTAGACCCCGATTTGTAATCCAGTTTGCCCGAATGCTTGTGAGAGATCTCTTACAAGCCTTGTAGGAGATCGCCGGGCTGTAAGTAGGACAGCTACTGATCGATTATTATGTTTTCCTTATAAATCAGCTTATTGAGATTTTTCTTAGGCTCTTTCATATGAAAATGTCCTTACAGGATTGCCTGAAGGGCCCTTGTAAGACGGGGCGGAATAAGCGATTCTATGTCCGTCGACAAGGAGTCGCACAGTGAAGTGAACATCAGGATGATGACACTTCAAACAGGACACACCAGGACGGTGCTTCAGGGATAGGCCTCAGGATGAGGTAAGTGGATACGCCAGGATGGTGTAACAAGGAAAGGCTTCAGGACGAGGCAAAATGGAAAACGCCAGGACGCGTTAAAGGACACCTCCAGGACGGAGAATGAGAGCCAGACAGGATGCCTGGTGGAGCAAGAAGTTCAGGACATACTCAGGGATTGGGTAGATTCGCATCGGGGTGGTGTGAGCAGGACGCAACAGTTTACGGATGAACACAGGTCGCAAGGCCGCAGGAAAAGTTGTCACGGACGAGCAGGGAGCACGAAAAGTAGCTGGAATGCTGCGAAACGAACCGGGAGCACTGTTTATACAGTGCTCCCTTTTTTTGTTTTGCGTTCGGCTGGTGTATCCTGCACGCGATTTTGTTTCTACCGAGGTAGCCATGACCCTTCACGATAATTTGCGCGAACAACTTCAGGCCATCGAAGCGATGCTGCGTCTGCACCAACACTGGCAGGACGAAGCGCCGCATGAAAGCAAATTTGCCAGCGACCAACCCTTTTGCATGGACACGCTGGAGCCGCTGGAGTGGTTGCAGTGGGTATTGATTCCGCGCATGCATCAATTGCTGGATAACGGCCAGCCGCTGCCGCAAAGTTTTGCCATCGCGCCGTATTATGAAATGGCGCTGGATGCACAGCATCCGCAGCGCGATATCATCCTGGTCGAGCTGCACAAGCTCGACGCCTTTTTTGCCGATGACGCTAACTGATGCTGGAAATTATTTACCAGGATGAGTGGCTGGTGGCCGTCAACAAACCTTCCGGCTGGCTGGTTCACCGCAGCTGGCTGGACCGCGACGAAAAAGTGGTGGTGATGCAAACGGTGCGCGACCAGATTGGTCAGCACGTGTTTACTGCGCATCGCCTCGATCGCCCGACCTCCGGCGTTCTGTTAATGGGCCTTTCCAGCGAGGCGGGGCGTTTGTTGTCTCAGCAGTTTGAGCAGCATCAAATGCAGAAGTGCTATCATGCGATTGTGCGCGGCTGGCTGATGGATGACGCGGTGCTCGATTACCCGCTGGTGGAAGAGCTCGACAAAATCGCCGATAAATTCGCGAAAGAGAATAAAGATCCGCAGCCAGCGGTGACGCACTATCGCGGGCTGGCGACGGTCGAAATGCCGATCGCCACCGGGCGCTACCCAACGACCCGTTACGGGCTGGTTGAGCTGGAACCTAAAACCGGCCGCAAGCATCAATTGCGCCGCCATTTGTCCCATTTGCGCCATCCTATTCTTGGCGACAGCAAGCATGGTGATTTGCGTCAGAACCGTAGCGCGGCGGAACATTTCGGCTGCCAGCGTCTGATGCTGCACGCCAGCTCACTTTCGCTGACGCATCCGTTTACCGGCGAACCCCTTACGCTGCGCGCTGGGTTCGACGATACCTGGATGCAGGCCCTGTCACACTTTGGCTGGCGCGGGCTTCTCCCCGATAACGAAAGGGTTGAGTTTGTCGCCAACAGCGGTCAGGATGAGAACATCTGAAAGTAAACAGGGAGTTAAATCATGGCTGAAGTAGGGATTTTTGTTGGCACCATGTATGGTAATTCGCTGTTAGTCGCCGAAGAAGCGCAGGCGATTCTGGGCAATCAGGGCCATACCGCCAAAGTGTTTGAAGACCCGCAGGTCGGTGAGTGGGAAGAGTATGTCGGCAAATATGTGCTGGTGGTGACCTCAACGACCGGGCAGGGCGATTTGCCAGACAGCATCGTGCCGCTGTTTAACGATCTCAAAGATATGTATCAGCCACATCTGCGCTACGGCATTATTGCGCTGGGTGACAGTACCTACGCCAATTTCTGCGGCGGCGGGAAAACGTTTGATGCGTTATTGCAGGAACAGGGCGCGCAACGTATTGGCGACATGCTGATGATTGACGCCAGCGAAGACCCTGAACCAGAGGGCGTGTCGAACCCGTGGGTTGAGCAGTGGGCCACATTGCTTAAGTAAGGTGTCGCCCTCTCCCTACGCAGAGGGCGTTCCCTTACATCGCCAGTTCGCTGCGCTAGCAGCTTTCACTATCTTATTCCTCATTCTCGCCATCAGCCTCGGGCGAATGCCAATATTTCTCCATTTAATAATAGGTTAGCGCAGGGCATTTTCACTGCGTCAAGAGAGCTGTTTCACACTCTGCCATCCTCTGTGCTGGTAACGTGCGCTTCCCGCAAACAGTTTTCATTTCCGTGAGGTATCTTCCAGCGCTTAGGGCATATGCCATAAATCACTTTTATTTACCGCGTGAATGCTGTGAAGATGCACGGTGAGCCACAGGTGACCTCTTTTTATACTTCCTGAGCCAGTTATAAAACGCAGTCAGCAAGACATAACGACACGCTGCGATAAAAACACAAATACGTCATTCTGATTACCCTACAGGTTGTGCTGTTCAGAGTGAATGTAGCCGAAAGCTATAATTCAGGAGTACAACAATGAGTTCATTAAGTCAGGCTGCGAGCGGGGCGGAAAAGCGCACCAATGCTCGTTACTGGATAGTGGTGATGCTGTTTATTGTCACATCCTTCAACTACGGCGACCGCGCCACCTTGTCTATTGCCGGTTCGGAGATGGCGAAAGATATTGGCCTGGACGCGGTGGGTATGGGTTACGTTTTCTCCGCATTCTCATGGGCCTATGTTATCGGCCAGATCCCAGGCGGCTGGCTGCTTGACCGCTTTGGTTCAAAACGCGTCTACTTCTGGTCCATCTTTATCTGGTCCATGTTTACCCTTTTGCAGGGCTTCGTCGATATCTTCAGTGGTTTTGGCATTATTATCGCGTTGTTTACCTTACGTTTCCTGGTCGGTCTGGCGGAAGCGCCCTCCTTCCCTGGCAACAGCCGAATCGTCGCGGCATGGTTCCCGGCGCAGGAGAGGGGAACGGCGGTAGCGATTTTTAACTCCGCGCAGTACTTCGCCACGGTTATCTTCGCGCCTATCATGGGCTGGTTGACTCATGAAGTGGGCTGGTCTCACGTGTTCTTCTTTATGGGCGGGCTGGGGATCGTCATCAGTTTTGTCTGGCTGAAAGTGATCCACGAACCGAATCAGCATCCGGGTGTTAACAAAAAAGAACTCGAGTACATCGCGGAAGGCGGCGCGCTGATCAATATGGATCAAAAAGGCGCGAAGGCGAAGGTGCCGTTCAGCGTGAAGTGGGGGCAAATCAAGCAGTTGCTGGGTTCTCGCATGATGATTGGCGTTTATATCGGCCAGTACTGCATCAACGCCCTGACTTACTTCTTTATCACCTGGTTCCCGGTTTATCTGGTGCAGGCGCGCGGCATGTCGATTCTGAAAGCGGGTTTCGTGGCCTCCGTTCCGGCGATTTGCGGCTTCGCGGGCGGCGTGCTGGGCGGCATTATTTCCGACTGGCTGATGCGTCGCACGGGCTCGCTGAATATCGCCCGTAAAACCCCCATCGTTCTCGGTATGCTGATGTCGATGGTGATGGTGTTCTGTAACTATGTGAACGTTGAATGGATGATCATCGGCTTTATGGCGCTGGCCTTCTTCGGTAAAGGCATTGGCGCGCTGGGCTGGGCGGTGATGGCAGATACCGCGCCGAAAGAGATAAGCGGTCTCTCCGGCGGCCTGTTCAATATGTTCGGCAACATATCCGGCATCGTTACGCCAATTGCAATTGGTTATATCGTCGGTACCACGGGCTCGTTTAACGGTGCGCTGATTTATGTCGGTGTGCATGCGCTGGTGGCGGTATTGAGCTATCTGATACTGGTTGGCGACATTAAACGTATCGAACTGAAACCTGTTGCGGGGCAAGCATCATGACAACGCAATCGAGTCCCGTCATTACGGACATGAAAGTTATTCCGGTCGCCGGGCATGACAGTATGCTGCTCAACATCGGCGGCGCACACAACGCGTATTTCACCCGTAATATCGTGGTGCTGACCGATAACGCCGGGAATACCGGCGTGGGGGAAGCGCCGGGGGGTGAAGTGATTTACCAGACGCTGGTGGATGCGATACCGATGGTGCTGGGCCAGGAGATAGCACGGCTGAATAAAGTGGTTCAGCAGGTGCACAAAGGCAATCAGGCGGCGGATTTTGACACCTTCGGCAAAGGTGCCTGGACATTTGAACTGCGGGTTAACGCGGTGGCTGCACTGGAAGCCGCGCTGCTCGACCTGCTTGGTAAAGCGCTCAATGTCCCGGTTTGTGAACTGCTGGGCCCAGGTAAGCAGCGTGATGCGGTGACCGTGCTGGGCTATCTCTTCTACGTCGGCGACCGTCGCAAAACGGATTTGCCGTATCTGGAGAGCACGCCGGGCAACCATGACTGGTATCATCTGCGTCATCAGGAAGTGCTCTCCAGCGATGCGGTGGTGCGCCTGGCAGAAGCCTCGCAGGATCGCTACGGCTTTAAAGATTTCAAACTGAAGGGCGGCGTCCTGCCGGGCGAACAGGAAATTGAATCCGTGAAGGCGCTGAAAAAACGTTTCCCGGATGCCCGTATCACCGTCGATCCCAACGGCGCCTGGCTGCTGGATGAAGCGATTTCCCTGTGTAAAGGCCTGAACGATGTGTTGACCTACGCGGAAGATCCGTGCGGCGCTGAGCAGGGTTTCTCCGGGCGAGAAGTGATGACGGAATTCCGCCGCGCTACCGGCCTGCCGGTCGCCACCAACATGATCGCCACCAACTGGCGCGAAATGGGTCATGCGGTGATGCTCAATGCGGTGGATATTCCGCTGGCCGACCCGCACTTCTGGACGCTCTCCGGCGCGGTGCGTGTCGCGCAGCTGTGCGACGACTGGGGCCTGACCTGGGGTTGCCACTCCAACAACCATTTCGACATCTCGCTGGCGATGTTTACCCACGTGGGCGCTGCCGCACCCGGTAACCCGACGGCGATTGATACTCACTGGATCTGGCAGGAAGGCGACGCGCGCCTGACCAAAAATCCACTGCAGATTACCGACGGCAAAATCGCCGTTCCCGATGCGCCCGGACTGGGCGTAGAGCTGGACTGGGATCAGGTGCAGAAGGCGCATGACGCCTATAAAAGCCTGCCGGGCGGCGCGCGTAATGACGCTGGCCCGATGCAGTATCTGATCCCCGGCTGGACATTTGACCGCAAACGTCCCGTTTTCGGCCGTAACTCATTAAAAAAGGACTGAATCATGTCTCACTATTCAACGCCAGTTGTTACTTCCATGCAGGTCATCCCGGTTGCGGGCCACGACAGTATGCTGATGAACCTGAGCGGGGCGCACGCGCCGTTCTTTACCCGCAACATTGTGGTGATTAAAGACAATTCCGGCCATACGGGCGTGGGGGAAATCCCCGGCGGAGAGAAGATCCGCACCACGCTGGAAGATGCGATCCCGCTGGTTGTCGGTAAAACGCTGGGAGAATACAAGAACGTCCTGACGCTGGTGCGTAATACCTTTGCCGATCGGGATGCTGGCGGCCGTGGGCTGCAAACCTTCGACCTGCGTACCACCATTCATGTGGTCACCGGTATTGAAGCGGCAATGCTGGATTTGCTGGGCCAGCACTTAGGCGTAAACGTGGCTTCTCTGCTGGGCGATGGCCAGCAGCGTAGCGAAGTGGAAATGCTCGGCTACCTGTTCTTTGTCGGCAACCGCAAAGCGACGCCGCTGCCATATCAGAGCCAGCCGGATGAGAAATGCGACTGGTATCGTCTGCGTCACGACGAAGCGATGACTCCGGATTCCGTGGTACGTCTGGCGGAAGCGGCGTATGAAAAATATGGTTTTAACGACTTTAAACTGAAGGGCGGCGTGCTGGCCGGGGAAGAAGAGGCCGAATCGATTGTGGCGCTGGCAAAACGCTTCCCGCAGGCGCGCGTCACGCTCGACCCGAACGGCGCATGGTCGCTCAACGAAGCGATTAAAATCGGTAAATACCTGAAGGGCGTGCTGGCATATGCGGAAGATCCGTGTGGCGCGGAGCAGGGCTTCTCCGGGCGAGAAGTGATGGCGGAATTCCGTCGCGCGACCGGCCTGCCGACCGCAACCAACATGATTGCCACCGACTGGCGTCAGATGGGCCACACGCTTTCGCTGCAATCTGTCGATATCCCGCTGGCGGACCCGCACTTCTGGACCATGCAGGGTTCGGTGCGCGTGGCGCAGATGTGTCATGAATTCGGCCTGACCTGGGGTTCACACTCCAACAACCACTTTGACGTTTCGCTGGCGATGTTTACCCACGTCGCCGCTGCCGCGCCGGGGAATGTTACCGCGATTGACACTCACTGGATCTGGCAGGAAGGGAATCAACGCCTCACCAAACAACCGTTCGAAATTAAAGGCGGAATGGTACAGGTGCCGACCACGCCGGGGCTGGGTGTTGAACTGGATATGGACCGCGTTATGCAGGCCAACGAGCTGTATAAGAAACACGGCCTTGGCGCACGCGACGACGCGATGGGCATGCAGTATCTCATCCCCAACTGGACGTTTGATAATAAGCGCCCTTGCATGGTGCGTTAAGCAAAATGCCGATCCCTGCCGGGGTCGGCATTTTTTCTGATTCAGATGTAAGATCATGGCACTCCCGACGCATAAGGACAGCCAATGAAGATTGTAATTGCCCCGGATTCTTACAAGGAAAGCCTGAGCGCGCTGGAGGTGGCGGGTGCCATCGAGCGGGGTTTTCGCGAAATTTACCCTGACGCGGATTACCATAAACTCCCCGTTGCCGATGGCGGCGAAGGCACCGTTGAAGCGATGGTTGCCGCCACGCAGGGGCGCATCGTCGAGGTAGATGTGACCGGCCCGCTGGGCGACACGGTGCAGGGTTTTTACGGCCTGTCGGGCGATGAGCAGAGCGCCTTTATCGAAATGGCGGCAGCCAGCGGGCTGGAGCTCGTACCAACCGACAAACGCTGCCCGCTGACCACAACGTCCTGGGGAACCGGGGAGCTGATCCGCCACGCCTTAGATGCGGGCGTAAAGCATATTATTATTGGCCTTGGCGGTAGCGCGACCAATGACGGCGGCGCAGGCATGGCACAGGCGCTGGGCGTAAAGCTGCTGACGGCGGAAAACCAGTCCATTGCTCCTGGCGGCGCGGGGCTTGAGACGCTTGAACGTATCGATATCAGCGAGCTGGATGCGCGTCTGGCTGAGTGTCGTATTGAGGTTGCCTGTGACGTCACCAATCCGTTAACGGGCAAAGAGGGCGCATCTGCCGTATTTGGCCCGCAGAAAGGCGCAACGCCCGAGATGATTTCCCGCCTTGATGCGGCGCTCGAGCACTATGCGCAATGCGTGAAGCGCTGTCTGGATATTGACGTGCTGGCGCTGGAAGGAGGTGGCGCAGCAGGCGGAATGGGCGCGGCGCTATATGCCTTCTGCGGCGCAGAGCTTCGCCCTGGCATCGAAATTGTTACCGATGCGCTGCATCTCGATAAGCTGGTGGCTGACGCTGACCTGGTCATTACCGGGGAGGGACGTATCGACAGCCAGACCATTCACGGCAAAGTACCGGTAGGCGTGGCGCGCGTGGCAAAGCGCTATAACGTGCCGGTCATCGCGATTGGCGGCAGCCTGACGCCGGATGTCGGCGTAGTGCATGAGCATGGTTTAGATGCGGTGTTTAGCGTGCTGTATCGCATTTGTACGCTGGAGGACGCTTTGCGGGATGCCGAAGAGAATCTGTTTATGGCGGCGCGGAATATCGCGGCGGTGTTGAGGATGGGGCAGGGATTCTCGCTGTAAAATGCCGGATGGCGCTAACGCTTATCCGGCCTACGTTTAGCGCCGGATGAGCGTTAGCGCCATCCGGCAAAAGCTGTCTTCTTACCCCAACATCTTCTTCGTTTCCCGCGTCACATTATCCATCTCATCGAGCAGTTCCAGGAACTCCGGTTCCAGATCTTCCGCAGGCGTACCGTTGCGCAGTTGCCCTTCAATCAGATGGCACAGGTGCTTCAGGCGCGGCACGCCGCTGTAGCCGCAGCTACCGTGCAGCTTATGAATGGCGTCCACCAGATTTTCTGGCTCTTCTCCCACCAGTTGCTCTTCCACCTTGTTACGCACTTCTGGCAGGAAGGCGACCAGCATTTGCAGCATCTCGCGTGCAAGGTCCGGTTTATACGCGGCCTGACGCAGCGCCAGCTGCCAGTCGAGCGTGGTGTTGAGATCGATTGCAGGTTCTACGGGTTCAGACGCGGTCGGCAGCGTCGCCGCAGATAACCCTGGCTTGTAACGCAGCAGAAGATTGCGCAGCTTATCTTCTTCAATCGGTTTCGCCAGATAATCGTTCATGCCCGCGCTCAGCAGTTTTTCTTTCTGCCCGGCCATGGCGTGCGCGGTCACCGCAATCACCGGCGTTTGCTGCTGATGCGGCAACTGGCGAATCAATTCGCAGGCGCGAATGCCGTCGATATCCGGCATCTGAATATCCATCAGAATCAGGTCAAACTGCATTTCGCGGGCGCGCTCAATCGCCTGTTTGCCACTCTCGCACAGCTCAACATGCTGGACCTGGTCGCCGAGCAGCGCACCAATCAGCTTAAGGTTGGCCGGGTTGTCATCCACCGCCATTACCGTCATGGCGATACGTGAATCGTCATCCTGGTGGATGAGCGCCGGTTCGGTGAGATGGCAGTAATCCGTCAGCGCCGGGAGCAGACGTGTGGAGGTGAGCGGTTTTAACAGGCAGGCCGCCGCGCCCTCTTTTTTCAACGCTTCGGCATCGACCTGCGCGTGGCACGGCAATGCAAGCAGCAGATAGTCGGTCATGGCGCGCGCCTGAGCGAGTTTCTCGCGATGGTGCGCAAGATCGCGTACTGACACCGGTATCGCCGCCAGCATCATGTCGTAGTGCTCCACCGGCAGCGCGGAGAAGGTTTGGCTGTAGATGACTTCCAGTGGCGTTGTGGCCAGCATATCCAGCGTCGCCTGCGCAGCCGCGGCATTCGCTTCTACGTACGCCAGGCGCTTCCCTTTCAGGCACTGCGTAGACGGCCCGTCAGAAATGACGTTCGGATTAAGATCCAGATTGATATTAAACCAGAAGGTTGAGCCGCGATTTGGCTGACTGTGGAAGGAGATATCTCCGCCCATTTCCTTGACCAGTTTCTGGGTGATCACCAGCCCCAACCCAGTGCCGCCGTGACGGCGAGAAATACTGGCATCGGCCTGACGGAATGCCTGGAACAGCCGTGACTGATCGCGTTCCGGAATACCAATGCCTGTATCGCGGATCTGCACCTCGATTTGCACTTTGTTATTACTGATGGCGCGTTTCTCAACCAGCACGTCAATGTTACCGTGTTCGGTAAATTTAATCGCATTGCCGACCAGGTTGGTGATCACCTGCTGCAAGCGCAGCGGGTCGCCAATCACGTTATCCGGCACATCGTTTTTGATGTTGAGGGTGAGTTCCAGCCCCTTATCATGAGCAGAGTGGGCAAGCAGTGTGACCACTTCATCCAGCGAGTTACGCAGCGGGAAGGGAATGCTTTCCAGAATCAGTTTACCGGCTTCCAGTTTCGAGAAGTCGAGCACATCGTTGATGATCGCCAGCAGGTTATTCGCCGAACGTTCGATGGTATTCAGGTGGTCGCGCTGGGTTGGATTCAACTCGCTTTTCAGCGTCAAGCGGGTAAAGCCAATCACGCCGTTGAGCGGGGTTCGCAGTTCGTGCGACATGTTTGCAAGAAACTCAGACTTAATACGCGCCGCTTCCTGGGCGCGTTTTTTCGCCAGATCCAGCTCGACGTTCTGAATCTCCATCTGCTCGAGCGTTTCACGCAGGTCGGAGGTGGCCTGGTCAACGTTGTGCTGCATCTCCTCATGATATGCCGCCAGCGACATCGCCATCGAGTTAATGCCGTTTTTCAGCATATCCAGCTCGCCCAGCATAAAGCCTTCCACGCGGCTATCGAGTTGCCCGCGCCGGATGCGGTCAACCGTGTTCACCATGTTGCGAATCGGCCCGGTCACATCGCGCATTAAACGCCAGCCGAAGATCAGCGCAATGCCGATACAGAACAGCATCATCACGCTGGAGATGAAAATCTCTTTGTACTGCTGAAGCCGTACCGATCGGAGATCCAGCTCCAGCGCGACGTAGCCCAACATATTGACCGGAGTTTTTGCCTCTGACTGCGGGGATTCATCCGGCGAGTAATGTTCGGAGATAATCGGCGTGCGTAAAATCATGATGTCGCCGTGGCGCACGACGCTCAGCCGCCGGGGGAATGGCTGGCCGTTGGGCAAGCGCAGTTCGGTAGGATCGAGCTGATAGTTCGAGGTCACGAACAGTTTGTTATGTTCGTCATACACCGAAATCGCCCGCACGATATCCGAGTGGCGGCGATGCAACACGCTGATGAGCTGGCCAATGGATTCGCGATTCTGCAAATTCATTCCATATTCGCTGGAGACGGCAAGCGGTTCGATAATGCTGGCGCCAGCGTCTTCGAGTTGACGCTGCAGGTCGTTATAGCGGTGAACGACAAAGAAGATGCTGAGCAGCAAACCGATGAGTACGGTCGGGGCCAGGATCAAAATCATCATGCGCGCACGCAGGCTGTAGTTGGTCATGAAGGTCCGTTGTGGGAGAATCAGGGTAATATGTTTGATTGAGAAAAATCTCTACGATGGCGCAATTCTACTCTGCAAAACGGCGCGTGACGACGCGCCAGATCATAACTGTGACAGTCAGTGACCTCGATCCCTTTGGTCAGGGTGTTGCGCGTAACAACGGTAAGACACTATTTATCAATGGGTTACTTCCTGATGAAAGCGCGGAAATTACCCTGACGGAAGATAAAAAACAGTATGCCCGTGGGCAGGTAAAACGGCGCTTAAGCGACAGCCCGGAGCGCGTCACACCGCGTTGCCCGCATTTTGGCGTCTGTGGCGGGTGCCAGCAGCAACACGCCTCGATTGCACTACAGCAGCGCAGTAAACAGGCCGCACTCGGGCGCCTGATGAAGCGAGACGTTGAAGAGGTGATCGCGGACCAGCCCTGGGGCTACCGCCGCCGTGCGCGTTTGAGCCTGAATTACCAGCCAAAAACGCAGCAGTTGCAGATGGGTTTTCGCAAGGCCAACGCCAGCGATATCGTCGATGTGGTGCAGTGCCCCGTTTTGGTGCCCACGCTTGAGGCGTTGCTGGTGCCATTGCGTGAATGCCTGAATACGCTGCAAGGCAAACGCAGCCTGGGGCACGTTGAGTTAGTGAGCGCTGACAACGGCCCGCTGCTGGTGCTTCGCCATACCGCGCCGTTAAGTGCGCAAGACAAAGAAAAACTGGAACGCTTTTCGCATTCTTCAGGTCTTTCCCTGTATCTCGCCCCCGAAAGCGAGATACTTGAACGCGTAAGCGGTGAAGCGCCATGGTATTCCTCAGACGGTCTACGCTTAACGTTCAGCCCGCGCGACTTCATTCAGGTGAACGATGGTGTGAACCAGAAAATGGTTGCTACCGCGCTTGAATGGCTTGATGTACAGAAAGAGGACCGGGTGCTGGATCTGTTCTGCGGCATGGGCAACTTCACGCTGCCGCTGGCAAAACGCGCTGCCAGTGTCATTGGCGTAGAGGGCGTTCCGGCGCTGGTGGCGAAAGGCCAGGAAAATGCGGCGCTGAATAATTTACAGAATGTCACGTTTTTCCATGAGAATCTGGAAGAGGACGTGACGCGTCAGAGCTGGGCAAAGCACGGCTTTGACAAAATTTTACTCGATCCTGCCCGCGCAGGCGCACCGGGTGTGATGCAACATATTATAAAATTAGCGCCAACGCGGATGGTCTATGTGTCCTGTAACCCCGCGACACTTGCGCGTGACAGTGAAGCGCTTTTACGTGCGGGTTACCAAATTCAGCGTATGGCAATGCTTGACATGTTCCCGCACACTGGGCATCTGGAATCAATGGTGTTGTTTGAGCGTAAGTAATAATTGTGGCTTGTCGACTTCGACAGGCCCGGTCCCTTAAGGAGAGGACAATGGTTGCGGTAAGAAGTGCACATCTAAATAAAGCTGGTGAGTTTGACTCACAAAAATGGATCTCAAGCCTGGGAATTACCAGCCAGCAGTCGTGTGAGCGCTTAGCCGAGACCTGGGATTATTGTCGACAGCACACCCAGAACCACCCGGACGCCGAGCTGCTGCTCTGGCGCGGGGTAGAGATGGTAGAGATTCTGTCGATGCTCAGTATGGATAACGACACCCTGCGCGCCGCCTTGCTGTTCCCGTTGGTGGACGCTAATGTGGTTTCAGAAGAGGTGCTTGCTGAAAGCGCCGGGAAATCCGTCGTCACGTTGATTCACGGCGTGCGCGATATGGCGGCCATTCGCCAGTTAAAAGCCACCCACACGGATTCTGTTTCCTCCGAGCAGGTCGATAACGTGCGCCGCATGCTGCTGGCGATGGTCGACGATTTCCGCTGCGTGGTTATCAAGCTGGCAGAGCGCATTGCCCATCTGCGTGAAGTGAAAGACGCGCCGGAAGATGAACGCGTTCTGGCGGCGAAAGAGTGTACCAACATCTACGCGCCGCTGGCGAACCGACTCGGTATCGGCCAGTTGAAGTGGGAGCTGGAAGACTACTGCTTCCGCTATCTGCACCCGGCAGAATACAAGCGTATTGCCAAACTGCTGCACGAACGCCGTATCGACCGCGAACACTACATTTCTGAGTTCGTGGGGCACCTGCGCGCCGAAATGAAAACCGAAGGCGTGAAAGCGGAAGTGTACGGGCGACCCAAACACATCTACAGCATCTGGCGCAAAATGCAGAAAAAACAGCTCGCGTTTGATGAGCTGTTTGATGTGCGTGCGGTGCGAATCGTCGCCGAGCGTTTGCAGGACTGCTACGCCGCGCTGGGGATAGTACACACTCACTATCGCCACCTGCCGGATGAATTTGACGACTATGTCGCCAACCCGAAACCGAACGGTTATCAGTCCATCCACACCGTGGTGCTGGGGCCGGGTGGCAAAACGATTGAGATTCAGATCCGTACCAAACAGATGCACGAAGATGCCGAGCTGGGCGTCGCCGCGCACTGGAAATACAAAGAGGGCACGGCTGCGCCTGGCCCGCGTAGCGGACATGAAGACCGTATCGCCTGGCTGCGTAAGCTGATTGCGTGGCAGGAAGAGATGGCCGACTCCGGCGAAATGCTCGACGAAGTGCGCAGCCAGGTCTTTGACGACCGCGTGTATGTGTTTACACCGAAAGGTGATGTTGTCGATTTACCGGCAGGGTCGACGCCGCTTGATTTCGCCTATCACATCCACAGCGATGTCGGCCACCGCTGCATCGGCGCGAAAATTGGTGGACGCATCGTGCCGTTCACCTATCAGTTGCAGATGGGCGATCAGATTGAAATCATCACCCAGAAACAGCCGAACCCGAGCCGTGACTGGCTGAACCCGAACCTGGGCTACGTTACAACCAGCCGTGGGCGCTCGAAAATTCACGCCTGGTTCCGTAAACAGGATCGCGATAAAAACGTGCTGGCCGGGCGTCAAATCCTTGACGACGAGCTTGAGCATTTGGGCATTAGCCTGAAGGAAGCGGAAAAACATCTGCTGCCACGTTACAACTTCAACGACGTGGAAGAGCTGTTAGCGGCGATTGGCGGCGGCGACATTCGTCTTAACCAGATGGTCAACTTCCTGCAGGCGCAGTTCAATAAACCGAGCGCGGCGGAAGAAGACGCGGCGGCGCTGAAACAGCTGCAGCAGAAAACCTACACTCCGCAAAACCGCAGCAAGGACAATGGCCGTGTGGTGGTGGAAGGCGTCGGTAACCTGATGCACCACATTGCGCGCTGCTGCCAGCCTATTCCGGGCGATGAGATTGTCGGCTTTATCACCCAGGGGCGCGGTATATCCGTTCACCGTGCCGACTGCGAACAGCTGGTCGAACTGCGCGCGCATGCACCGGAACGCCTGGTGGACGCCGTGTGGGGCGAAAGCTACTCAGCGGGTTACTCGCTGGTGGTGCGCGTCACGGCGAACGACCGTAGTGGCTTGCTGCGCGATATCACCACCATCCTCGCCAACGAAAAGGTCAACGTCCTCGGCGTCGCCAGCCGCAGCGATACCAAGCAGCAGATGGCGACCATCGACATGACCATTGAAATCTACAACCTGCAGGTGCTGGGCCGCGTGCTTGGCAAACTGAATCAGGTGCCGGATGTGATAGACGCGCGGCGTCTGCACGGGGGGTAAATTACCCCTCCGTGTGCATGAAAAAATGCCTGGTAAGCTCCTTGCTGCCAGGCCATTTTCCGAATTTGTTCCGCAGCCATGAAGATAAAGGATGAGTAGGGATAAACTTAGCATTGCTGCACAGGAGTCGCAGTAAACGGCTAATAAGGACATTCCGGCTATGACACTCAGCTTTACCTTTTTTATTCTTTATCTTCTCACTTCGCTTGCCATGTTCTTACTGCAAATCTGGTGCTTTGCGGTGCTCATGTCTATTAGCGCGAATAGCCTGATTCTCTTTTGGATCTACCATCTTGTATTAATGCTCCTGGAAGGATTTCAACTCTATCTTGCCAAATTTGGGCGTTTTCCCTTTGAGCTAATGGCGTCGCAAAACCACTTTGTTGATGACACCGTGCGTATTTTGGCGGTGATTTTTTTTGTGTTTCATGTAGTGATGTCATTCTTGCTACGTCTTATAACTGCACGCAAAAGTGAATGGCGGGAATGAATGCGTTACTCTTGTAAAAAATACCAGGAGTGACACATTCTATGACATCGCCAGAAAACCAAATCACCCGCCTTCTCACCATTATGCAGCGCCTGCGTGACCCAGAAACCGGCTGTCCGTGGGATAAAGAACAAACCTTTAGCACCATCGCGCCATACACCCTTGAAGAAACTTACGAAGTGCTCGATGCTATCGCCCGTGAAGATTTTGACGACCTGCGCGGCGAACTCGGCGACCTGTTGTTCCAGGTGGTGTTTTACGCTCAGATGGCGCAGGAAGAGGGACGCTTCGACTTCAACGATATCTGCGCGGCCATCAGCGACAAATTAGAACGCCGCCACCCGCATATCTTTGGCGATGCGACCGCAGGCAACAGCAGCGAAGTTCTGGCGCGCTGGGAGCAAATCAAAACCGCCGAACGCGCTGAAAAAGCGCAGACCTCCGCGCTGGATGATATTCCGCACAGCTTCCCGGCGTTAATGCGCGCGCACAAAATTCAGAAACGCTGCTCGGCGGTTGGTTTTGACTGGGATACGCTCGGCCCGGTTCTGGATAAAGTGCATGAAGAAATCGACGAAGTGATGCACGAAGCGAAGCAGGCGGTGATTGATGAAGCCAAACTGGAAGAGGAAGTGGGGGATCTGTTGTTCGCCACGGTGAATCTTTCACGTCATTTAGGTGTAAAAGCCGAAACCGCGCTGCAAAAGGCCAACCTGAAATTTGAGCGCCGTTTTCGTGAAGTTGAACGAATCGTCGCCGCCAGAGGCCTGGAAATGACCGGAGTAGACCTCGATACCATGGAAGAGGTATGGCAGGAGGTAAAACGACAGGAACATGATCTCTAAGGAAATTTCGCGATCAAGCGCAATTTGTGTGATTTTTTAAATGACAAGCGCTTGATTTGCGTCAAAAACATTTAGCCAAAAGCGGCTATTTTCTCACTCCTTATCTCTGTTGAGACTCCGTGCTGAGATGCATTCATCACTTATTCGTGAGACATCAAGGTGATAACGGAGTAATTCCTCGGGTGAATAGCAGTGTAATGCCCTATTTAACCCGGAGAAAACCAACATTAACGCGGCCTGAAGAACATAGGGGAGGGAGAATGAAAGTTTGTGGCGCTCGTCATGTTCGGGTATACTGTTTTCCCGTCCTGGTTATTCCATCGTTTCACCCTAACTTCTCAGGTTCAGCATGACAACGAACTATATTTTTGTGACCGGCGGGGTCGTATCCTCTCTGGGTAAAGGCATTGCCGCAGCCTCCCTGGCAGCCATTCTTGAAGCCCGTGGCCTCAACGTAACCATGATGAAATTGGATCCGTACATCAACGTCGATCCAGGCACCATGAGCCCGATCCAACACGGCGAAGTGTTCGTTACTGAAGACGGCGCTGAAACCGACCTGGACCTGGGTCACTACGAGCGTTTCATCCGCACCAAAATGACTCGCCGCAATAACTTCACGACCGGCCGTATCTACTCAGATGTCCTGCGCAAAGAGCGCCGTGGCGACTATCTGGGCGCGACCGTACAGGTTATCCCGCACATCACTAACGCTATCAAAGAACGCGTACTTGCTGGCGGTGAAGGCCATGACGTGGTTCTGGTTGAAATCGGCGGTACCGTAGGTGATATCGAATCCCTGCCGTTCCTTGAAGCGATTCGCCAGCTGGCGGTTGATATTGGTCGTGAGCACGCACTGTTCATGCACCTGACCCTGGTGCCTTATCTGGCGGCGGCGGGTGAAGTCAAAACCAAACCGACTCAGCACTCTGTAAAAGAACTGCTGTCCATTGGTATTCAGCCTGACATCCTGGTTTGCCGTTCCGATCGCGCGATTCCGGCTAACGAACGTGCAAAAATTGCATTGTTCTGTAACGTGCCAGAAAAAGCCGTTATTTCGATGAAAGATGTCGATTCCATTTATAAAATTCCAGGCCTGTTGAAATCTCAGGGGCTGGACGATTATATTTGTAAACGATTCAGCTTGAACTGTCCGGAAGCTAACTTGTCTGAATGGGAACAGGTTATCTATGAAGAAGCTAACCCGGCAGGTGAAGTAACGATTGGTATGGTCGGCAAGTACATTGAACTGCCGGATGCCTATAAGTCAGTTATCGAAGCGCTGAAACACGGTGGCCTGAAAAATCGTGTAACCGTCAACATCAAACTGATCGATTCGCAAGATGTTGAAACACGTGGCGTCGAAATCCTGAAAGATTTAGATGCTATCCTGATTCCTGGTGGTTTCGGCTACCGTGGCGTCGAAGGTAAAATTGCTACCGCACGCTATGCGCGTGAAAACAATATTCCGTATCTGGGCATTTGCCTGGGTATGCAGGTTGCGTTGATTGAGTTTGCACGTAACGTGGCGGGTATGGATAACGCCAACTCTACGGAATTTGTGCCAGACTGTAAGTACCCGGTTGTGGCGCTCATTACCGAGTGGCGTGATGAAGAAGGTAATGTTGAAGTGCGTACCGAGAAGAGCGATCTCGGCGGCACAATGCGCCTGGGCGCACAGCAGTGCCAGCTCTCCGACGATAGCCTGGTTCGTCAGCTGTACAATGCGCCAACGATCGTTGAGCGTCATCGTCACCGCTACGAAGTCAACAATATGCTGTTGAAACAGATTGAAGCTGCAGGTCTGCGCGTTGCGGGCCGTTCCGGGGATGATCAGTTGGTCGAGATCATCGAAGTTCCGAATCACCCGTGGTTCGTTGCTTGTCAGTTCCATCCGGAGTTTACTTCTACACCGCGTGATGGTCACCCGCTGTTCGCAGGCTTTGTGAAAGCCGCCAGCGAGTACCAGAAACGTCAGGCGAAGTAAGTAAAAAAGTTAGAACGGCAACGCCCCATGAGGGGCGTTGTTTGTCTGGAGTTTTAGTTTAACTTGTACTGAGGAAAACCTAATGTCCAAAATCGTTAAAATCATCGGTCGTGAAATCATCGACTCCCGTGGTAACCCGACTGTTGAAGCAGAAGTTCACCTGGAAGGTGGTTTCGTCGGTATGGCAGCTGCTCCGTCAGGTGCTTCTACTGGTTCCCGCGAAGCTCTGGAACTGCGCGATGGTGACAAATCCCGTTTCATGGGTAAAGGCGTACTGAAAGCTGTTGCAGCTGTTAACGGCCCAATCGCTCAGGCTCTGCTGGGTAAAGATGCTAAAGATCAAGCTGGCATCGACAAAATCATGATCGACCTGGACGGTACTGAAAACAAATCTAACTTCGGTGCGAACGCAATCCTGGCCGTTTCTCTGGCTGCTGCTAAAGCTGCTGCTGCTGCTAAAGGCCTGCCGCTGTATGCTCACATCGCTGAACTGAACGGCACCCCGGGTAAATACTCTATGCCGGTTCCGATGATGAACATCATCAACGGTGGCGAGCACGCTGACAACAACGTCGACATCCAGGAATTCATGATTCAGCCGGTTGGCGCGAAAACCCTGAAAGAAGCTGTACGTATGGGTTCTGAAGTGTTCCATAACCTGGCTAAAGTTCTGAAAGCGAAAGGTATGAACACTGCTGTTGGTGACGAAGGCGGCTATGCGCCGAACCTGGGTTCCAACGCAGAAGCGCTGGCTGTAATCGCTGAAGCGGTTAAAGCAGCAGGCTACGAACTGGGCAAAGACATCACTCTGGCGATGGACTGCGCAGCGTCTGAATTCTACAAAGACGGTAAATACGTTCTGGCTGGCGAAGGCAACAAAGCTTTCACCTCTGAAGAATTCACTCACTTCCTGGAAGAACTTACCAAACAGTACCCGATCGTCTCCATCGAAGATGGCCTGGACGAATCTGACTGGGATGGTTTCGCATACCAGACCAAAGTACTGGGCGACAAAATCCAGCTGGTTGGTGACGATCTGTTCGTAACCAACACCAAGATCCTGAAAGAAGGCATCGAAAAAGGCATCGTTAACTCCATCCTGATCAAATTCAACCAGATCGGTTCCCTGACCGAAACTCTGGCTGCGATCAAAATGGCGAAAGACGCTGGCTACACTGCGGTCATCTCTCACCGTTCTGGCGAAACTGAAGACGCTACCATCGCTGACCTGGCTGTTGGTACCGCTGCAGGCCAGATCAAAACGGGTTCTATGAGCCGTTCTGACCGTGTTGCTAAATACAACCAGCTGATTCGTATCGAAGAAGCACTGGGCGAACAAGCTCCGTACAACGGTCGTAAAGAGATCAAAGGCCAGGCTTAATCGCCCTGCTTTTAACTCTTGATAAAAACCCGCTTCGGCGGGTTTTTTTATGCCTGTAAGAGAATGCACGGGCAAACATGACCCTCCCGCATAAATCTGCGATAATTACCGCATACCCCTTTTACAGAGATGATTATGCAGTACCCGATTAATGAAATGTTCCAGACCCTGCAAGGCGAGGGTTACTTCACTGGCGTTCCCGCTATCTTTATTCGTTTACAGGGATGCCCGGTGGGCTGCGCCTGGTGTGATACCAAGCATACCTGGGAAAAACTTAGCGATCGGGAAGTGTCTCTGTTCAGCATCCTGGCAAAAACCAAAGAGAGCGATAAATGG
Source organism: Pseudocitrobacter corydidari (assembly GCF_021172065.1). Classification (NCBI taxonomy): domain Bacteria; kingdom Pseudomonadati; phylum Pseudomonadota; class Gammaproteobacteria; order Enterobacterales; family Enterobacteriaceae; genus Pseudocitrobacter; species Pseudocitrobacter corydidari. Next base: position 4,894,082 of record NZ_CP087880.1, read on the forward strand.
GGCGCGGCAGGAGAAGACGATCTGTTAACCGCCATTGCCCGTCAGGGCTGGACAGCGAAGCATGTTGTCATCACCGGCGGCGAACCTTGCATTCACGACCTCACCCCGCTGACAACGCTGCTCGAGCAAAACGGCTATAGCTGCCAGATTGAAACCAGCGGTACGCACGAAGTGCGTTGCACGCACACCACGTGGGTCACGGTTTCCCCGAAAGTGAACATGCGTGGTGGCTATGACGTGCTGTCACAGGCGCTGGAGCGTGCCGATGAGATTAAACACCCGGTAGGCCGCGTGCGCGATATTGAAGCGCTGGATGAGCTGCTGGAGACGCTGACGGACGACAAACAGCGCGTGATTGCCTTGCAGCCGATTAGCCAGAAAGAAGATGCCACACGCCTGTGCATTGATACCTGCATTGCGCGCAACTGGCGCTTGTCGATGCAGACGCATAAGTATCTGAATATTGCCTAATAAAAAAGCCCGGTAGCATCTACCGGGCTTTCATCAGTTCGCAGAAATTCACTCCCCGCGATAAACACAACCCGCCGTACAGGTCTCTTTCACCATCACCGCGCTCAGCAGCGGCACAACCGGTTTCACCTGTTCCCAAATCCAGCGCGACAGTACTTCGCTGGTCGGATTCTCCAGGCCCGGAATATCATTCAGATAGTAGTGATCCAGACGATCGTAAGTCGGTTTGAACGCCGCTTTCAGTTCGGCGAAATCCATGATCCAACCGGTATGCGGATCGACTTCACCCGTTATCTCAAGGCGCACCATAAAGGAGTGGCCGTGCAGGCGACCGCACTTATGCCCTTCGGGTACGTGAGGCAAACGGTGAGCGGCTTCAAAAGTGAAATCTTTAAACAGTGTGGTGGACATCATGAACTCTCAGTCTTGCGGAAAAAACCGCCGCATAGTACCGGAAAGCACATTTTTTATCATTAACTAAAACCCACAAATGGACGTGAAGAGCGTAATGGATTGTGTCCATGGTTCCTTTGCTATCTATATCAATAAGTTATCCAATCACTTTTATTGCTAATAACTACCTGGAAATCAGGTTAGTTCATTTGGTTATTTGATATTTCCAACCCTTCTTTAATTGTTATTATCCAGCTCGTTAACCTTACATTCAGTTTTGTTTTTCCCGATTTGAAACAGCTTTGATACTGGAACATAACAAGCATGACAACACAGGTCCCCCCTTCCGCGCTGCTGCCGCTTAATACGGAGCAACTGGCACGCCTTCAGGCGGCCACGACTGACTTAACGCCGACCCAGCTTGCCTGGGTTTCTGGCTATTTCTGGGGCGTGCTGAATCAGCAGCCTGGTGCCGCAGCCGTTGCTGCAACGCCAGCAGTTGTTGAGGCCCCAGCCATTACGCTTATCTCTGCCTCGCAAACCGGCAACGCCCGTCGGGTTGCTGAAGCGCTGCGTGACGATTTACTCGCCGCTAAACTGAACGTGAACCTGGTGAATGCCGGGGATTATAAATTCAAACAAATCGCGTCAGAAAAACTGCTGGTTGTCGTTGCCTCCACGCAAGGGGAAGGGGAGCCGCCGGAAGAAGCGGTGGCGCTGCATAAATTCCTGTTCTCGAAAAAAGCACCGAAGCTTGATGGCACTGCTTTTGCTGTGCTGGGGCTGGGCGATACCTCATATGAATTCTTCTGCCAGGCCGGTAAAGATTTCGACAGCAAACTGGCGGAACTTGGCGGTGAGCGTCTGCTCGATCGCGTTGATGCAGATGTAGAATATCAGGCTGCCGCCAGCGAATGGCGCGCCCGTGTGGTGGATGTTCTTAAATCGCGCGCGCCTGTCGCAGCACCTTCACAAGCCGTCGCGACGGGCGCGGTGAATGAAATCTACACCAGCCCCTACAGCAAAGAAGCGCCGCTGACGGCAAGCTTGTCCGTTAATCAGAAAATCACCAGCCGCGATTCAGAAAAAGACGTTCGTCATATCGAAATCGACTTAGGCGACTCTGGCCTGCGCTATCAGCCGGGCGATGCGCTGGGGGTCTGGTATCAGAACGATCCGGCACTGGTTAAAGAACTTGTCGAACTGCTGTGGCTGAAAGGCGATGAATCCGTCACCGTTGACGGAAAAACGCTGACCCTGAGTGAAGCGCTTCAATGGCACTTCGAACTGACGGTTAACACCGCCAATATCGTTGAAAACTACGCCACACTTACCCGCAGCGAAACACTGCTGCCGCTGGTAGGCGATAAAGCGCAGTTGCAGCATTACGCCGCGACCACGCCGATTGTCGACATGGTGCGTTTCTCGCCTGCACAGCTTGATGCTGAAGCGCTGATTAACCTGCTGCGCCCGCTGACGCCGCGCCTCTATTCCATCGCCTCATCGCAGGCTGAAGTGGAAAGTGAAGTGCACGTCACCGTTGGCGTGGTGCGTTATGACATTGAAGGCCGCGCCCGTGCGGGTGGAGCCTCCAGTTTCCTCGCGGATCGCGTGGAAGAAGAGGGCGAAGTCCGCGTCTTTATCGAACATAACGATAACTTCCGCCTGCCAGCGAACCCGGAAACGCCGGTGATTATGATTGGTCCAGGTACCGGTATCGCGCCATTCCGCGCCTTTATGCAGCAACGCGCCGCCGACGAAGCGCCAGGCAAAAACTGGCTGTTCTTTGGCAATCCGCACTTTACGGAAGACTTCCTTTATCAGGTGGAGTGGCAGCGTTACGTGAAAGAAGGCGTATTGAGCCGTATCGATCTCGCCTGGTCGCGCGATCAAAAAGAAAAAGTTTACGTACAAGACAAACTGCGCGAACAGGGCGCGGAGCTGTGGCGCTGGATCAATGACGGTGCCCACATTTATGTCTGCGGCGACGCTAATCGCATGGCGAAAGACGTTGAGCAGGCACTTCTGGAAGTGATTGCCGAATTTGGTGGCATGGACACCGAAGCGGCGGATGAATTTTTAAGTGAGCTGCGCGTAGAGCGCCGTTATCAGCGAGATGTCTACTAATGAGCGAAAAACATCCAGGGCCTTTAGTGGTCGAAGGTAAACTGGCAGACGCCGAGCGCATGAAGCTTGAGAGCAACTACCTGCGCGGCACGATTGCTGAAGATTTAAACGATGGCCTGACCGGTGGTTTTAAGGGCGATAACTTCCTGCTGATCCGCTTCCACGGCATGTATCAGCAGGATGACCGCGATATCCGCGCTGAACGTGCTGAACAGAAGCTGGAGCCGCGTCATGCGATGCTGCTGCGCTGCCGTCTGCCGGGTGGGGTGATCACCACCAAACAGTGGCAGGCGATCGATAAATTTGCCGGTGAAAACACCATCTATGGCAGCATTCGCCTGACCAACCGCCAGACATTCCAGTTCCACGGCATTCTGAAAAAGAACGTCAAACCGGTGCACCAGATGCTGCACTCGGTCGGTCTTGATGCGCTGGCGACCGCTAACGACATGAACCGTAACGTGTTGTGCACCTCGAACCCGTATGAGTCGCAACTGCACGCAGAAGCCTACGAGTGGGCGAAGAAGATCTCTGAACATTTGCTGCCACGCACCCGTGCGTATGCGGAGATCTGGCTCGATCAGGAAAAAGTCGCCACCACTGATGAAGAACCGATCCTCGGTCAGACCTATCTGCCGCGTAAGTTCAAAACCACAGTAGTGATCCCGCCGCAGAACGATATCGATCTGCACGCCAACGACATGAACTTTGTGGCGATCGCCGAAAACGGCAAACTGGTGGGCTTCAACCTGCTGGTGGGCGGTGGGCTTTCCATCGAACACGGTAACAAGAAAACCTACGCTCGCACCGCAAGCGAGTTTGGTTATCTGCCGCTGGAGCATACGCTGGCGGTGGCGGAAGCCGTCGTGACGACTCAGCGCGACTGGGGTAACCGTACCGATCGTAAAAATGCCAAAACCAAATACACGCTGGAACGTGTGGGTGTTGAGACATTTAAAGCGGAAGTGGAACGTCGTGCGGGGATCAAATTCGAACCGATCCGCCCGTATGAATTTACAGGGCGCGGCGATCGCATCGGCTGGGTAAAAGGGATCGACGACAAATGGCATCTGACGCTGTTTATCGAAAATGGTCGTATCCTTGATTATCCTGGGCGTCCGCTGAAAACCGGGTTGCTGGATATTGCGAAGATCCATAAAGGCGATTTCCGCATTACCGCGAACCAGAACCTGATCATTGCCGGTGTACCGGAAAGCCAGAAGGCGAAGATCGACAAAATTGCGCAGGCGAGCGGCCTGATGAATGTCGTCACCCCGCAGCGTGAAAACTCAATGGCCTGCGTGTCGTTCCCAACGTGTCCGCTGGCGATGGCCGAAGCTGAACGTTTCCTGCCGTCGTTCGTCGACAAGGTGGAAGCGGTGATGGCGACGCATGGTGTCAGTGATGAGCACATCGTCCTGCGCGTGACGGGCTGCCCGAACGGCTGTGGTCGCGCGATGCTGGCGGAAATCGGCCTCGTCGGGAAAGCGCCGGGCCGCTATAACTTACATATCGGCGGCAACCGCATGGGAACGCGTATCCCGCGTATGTATAAAGAGAACATCACCGACACTGAAATTCTTGCAGTGATTGATGAACTGGTAGGGCGCTGGGCGAAAGAGCGTGAAGCGGGTGAAGGCTTCGGCGACTTTACGGTGCGCGCGGGCATCATTCGCCCGGTGCTCGACCCGGCGCGCGATTTGTGGGATTAACTTGAATTGCCGCTCCTGCCCGGTTTTGTAGGCCTGATAAGCAAAGCGCCATCAGACATTGTGGCGCCTTTTGCCGGACGCGGCGTAAACGCTTTATCCGGCCTACTTAACCCGCAAGGCAAACAGTGAGGAACTTATGTCCAAACTCGATCTAAATGCCCTGAACGACCTGCCAAAGGTAGACCGCATTCTGGCGCTGGCTCAAACTAACGCCGAGCTTGAAAAGCTGGACGCTGAAGGCCGCATCGCCTGGGCGCTGGATAATCTGCCCGGTGAATATGTGCTATCTTCCAGCTTCGGCATTCAGGCGGCGGTGAGCCTGCATCTGGTGAATCAGATCCGTCCGGATATTCCGGTGATCCTCACCGATACCGGCTATCTGTTCCCGGAAACCTACCGCTTTATTGACGAGTTAACGGACAAACTCAAGCTCAACCTGAAAGTGTACCGCGCCACCGAAAGCGCAGCCTGGCAGGAAGCCCGCTACGGCAAACTGTGGGAACAGGGTGTTGAAGGCATTGAAAAATACAATGACATCAACAAAGTCGAACCGATGAACCGGGCGCTGAAAGAACTGAACGCAAAAACCTGGTTTGCAGGATTACGCCGCGAACAATCCGGTAGCCGGGCAACATTGCCGGTACTGGCGGTTCAGCGTGGTGTATTTAAAGTGCTGCCGATTATCGACTGGGATAACCGGACGATATATCAGTACCTGCAAAAACATGGTCTGAAATATCACCCGCTATGGGATGAAGGATATTTATCCGTCGGTGATACCCATACAACCCGTAAATGGGAACCTGGCATGGCGGAAGAAGAAACGCGTTTCTTTGGCTTAAAAAGGGAATGTGGGCTGCACGAAGGGTAAAACATTGCACCGCTTAATAAACGCCTCTGTCTGAAAAGATGGAGGCGTTTTTATTTTGCGAGCCGCATTCCTGATTTTAAACGTGAAAATAGCAGAGGGAAACAACAGGCATAGAATGGCGTCGGGTGCTTGAGGCTGTCTGGCGTTGAGCATTCGCGAGGTTCCAGATGGACAAAAGCCCCAGGCGATATTTCTATCAACCTGAGGCTCGCGTTCGAACGTTGCAATTCGGATGTTAGTCTCTTCTTTGCAGGGAGGCAAGACATGCTAACAAAATATGCCCTTGTGGCAATCATAGTGCTGTGTTTTACAGTACTGGGATTCACGCTGATGGTAGGCGACTCGCTGTGTGAGTTGAGTATCAGAGAGCGTGGTATGGAGTTTAAGGCAGTTCTCGCTTACGAATCGAAGAAGTAGCCATCACGCGGGGGTAAAACCCCGCGTATTGGATTGTGATGGTTTGGTCTCCGGCACCCTTTTAACCTAAACCTTCCCCGCCTTCGCCAGTTCCGCAACCAGCGGCATCATCACTTTCATGACATCGCGGCTGCGGCGCTCAATTCTGCCTGGTAGGGCTTTATCGAGATACTGCTGATTATCCAGCCGCGCGTCGTGCCAGCTGTTTCCTTCCGGGAAACTGCGTGTTTTTGCCCGCTGTTGATAACCATCTTTCTTCCCTAACGACCAGTTCGTTGCTTCTACAGACAACACGGGAATACCCGCGGCATCAAACACTTCAGCATCATTACAGCAACCGGTACCTTTTGGATAATCAGGATTCAAACCTGGATTGGTGAAGGCGGAAATACCATGGCTGCGCGCAATCGCCAGCGCGCGGTCACGCGTGAGTTTTCGTACCGACGCCGGGGTTTTTACGCCGCTGTTGAAATAGAGCTTATCGCCGACGACCAGATTATCGAGGTTGATAACCAGCAGCGTATTTTTCTTCTCGGCGGCGCTCATGCGTTTGAGCAGATTCTCCGCGCCCAGCTTGCCTTCTTCCTCGCCGCTGGTGGCGACGAAGCGAATGCCGTACTCCGTCGGCACGTCTTTCAGACGCTCGGCCAGCTCAAGCATCACGCCCAGCCCCATCGCGTTATCATCAATACCCTGAAGGGTCAGCCCGCCGAGATTATTTTCGACATCGCCATCGTTTTGCGGCGCATAGGTGTCCAGATGCGCCATCACAATAATCTGCTGCTGCGATTTACCTTCATGCGCCGCGATAACGGTGCTGCCAATCACGTTATGCCAGTTCTGGCGGTTATTTTTGGCGGTGTAGATATAGCGGCTGTGGAACGTGCGGATATCGCTTTGATAACCCATTTTGGCAAACTGCTGACGCAAATAATCTGCCGACAGCATCTCTGCCGGTGTGCCGGTAATACGGCCAGGGAAATAGGTTGCGATATAGCGAGCCTGGGTGTTTGCGATAGAACCGGGCGACGTCGTTGTCGCCAGTGCCGGGAAGGCAGAGCATACGCCAAGCGCCAGCGCGAAGAGGCGGCGACGCAGTGCGGAAGACATAGGGAAATCCTTTAAACAATGCAAAAAATTAGACGCAGCCAGTATGAAACCGGGGCGGTGATTACACAATTTCATTTCTTCTTAAATGCCCAAAAAAGAGGGTGTTAAGCACTTTTTGATATTTGCTTTTTCAGGCTGTTATTCCTTTGAGGAACTACTCATTCCATTTCGTAATTTCATTTGCACTAAGGGGCACCCTATAGTCCCTCTATGACTGATTGTTAGTGAGTTGTAACTCTGTGGATTATCTGCCCCTTTTTGCCGCTGTGAAAGACCGCACTGCCCTGGTTGTGGGCGGCGATGACACCGCTGCCCGCAAGATCGCGTTTCTGCTGCGCGCAGGCGCTAACGTTCAGGTTGTGAGCGAAACGCTGTGCGATGAATTGGCGGCGCTGGTGGCGGATAACAAGATCACATGGCTGGCAGACTCTTTTCAGGAAACACAGCTCGATAGCGTTTTCCTGGTGATTGCCGCCACCGAGAATAACCCACTCAATCAGCGTATTTATGATGCGGCAAATGCCCGCCAGCGGCTGGTGAATGTGGTGGATAGCCCGTCGCAGTGCTCCTTCATTTTCCCGTCGATTGTCGACAGGTCGCCGCTGCTGGTGGCGATTTCATCCGGCGGCACCGCGCCGGTACTGGCGCGCATCCTGCGCGAAAAAATTGAAGCGCTGCTGCCAACGCGCTTGGGCCTGCTGGCCGAAGTGGCCAGTTACTGGCGTCATGCGATTAAAACGCATCTGAAAACCACCGCCGAGCGCCGTCGATTCTGGGAACGCGTGTTCCGTGGTCGTATTGCCAACATGTTGCTTGCTGGCAATCAGCAGGCGGCGGAAGCGGCATTACAGGATGAACTGGCTCAGCCGCAGCGGCGCGTGGGCGAGATTATTCTGGTGGGCGCGGGGCCGGGCGATGCCGGGCTGCTGACGCTGCGTGGGCTTCAGGTCATTCAGCAAGCGGATATCGTTTTTTACGATCATCTGGTCAGCGATGCAGTACGCGAACTGGTTCGTCGTGATGCAGAACTTGTCTGCGTGGGTAAACGCGCAGGTGCCACCTCCGTTCCTCAACACGAAACCAATCGTCTGCTGGTTGAAGCAGCGCGAGAAGGCAAAAACGTGGTGCGCCTTAAAGGCGGTGACCCGTTTATTTTCGGGCGCGGCGGCGAAGAACTTCAGGCGGCAGCAGAAGCGGGAATTCCCTTCCAGGTTGTTCCCGGCGTGACGGCTGCCGCAGGTGCAACCGCGTATGCAGGCATACCGCTCACTCACCGCGATTACGCGCAAAGCGTCACTTTCGTCACCGGGCACTACAAAGCGGACAGCACGCCCTTTGACTGGAAACAGCTGGCGCAAAGCCGTCAGACGCTGGCGATTTACATGGGCACCATGAAAGCGGCGGAAATTAGCCAACAACTGATTCAACACGGACGCGACAGCGAAACGCCGGTGGCGGTGATTTCGCGCGGTACGCGTGCGGACCAACAGATAAAAACAGGCACCCTGCAACAACTCGAAAACCTGGCGAAAGAGGCCCCCATGCCAGCACTGCTGGTGGTCGGCGAAGTGGTGGAACTGCATCACCAGCTCGCCTGGTTTCAACACACAACAGACTCAGAAAATTTCGATTCTTCTGTAGTGAATCTGGCTTAAGGAACGGTTATGGACCAAAAACGACTCACTCACCTGCGGCAACTGGAGGCGGAAAGCATCCATATCATCCGTGAGGTGGCCGCCGAATTCGCCAACCCGGTCATGATGTATTCGATCGGCAAGGACTCCAGCGTGATGCTGCACCTGGCGCGTAAAGCGTTCTATCCGGGAACCCTGCCGTTCCCGCTGCTGCACGTGGATACCGGCTGGAAATTCCGTGAGATGTACGAGTTCCGCGACCGTACCGCGAAAGCCTATGGCTGTGAGCTGCTGGTGCATAAAAACCCGGAAGGCGTGGCGATGGGGATCAACCCGTTCGTGCACGGCAGCGCCAAACACACCGATATCATGAAAACGGAAGGCCTGAAACAGGCGCTGAACAAATACGGTTTTGATGCCGCGTTCGGCGGGGCGCGTCGTGATGAAGAGAAGTCGCGCGCCAAAGAGCGTATCTACTCCTTCCGCGACCGATTCCACCGCTGGGACCCGAAAAATCAGCGCCCGGAGCTGTGGCACAACTACAACGGCCAGATCAATAAAGGCGAAAGCATCCGCGTCTTCCCGCTCTCCAACTGGACCGAGCTGGATATCTGGCAGTACATCTATCTGGAAAATATCGAAATCGTTCCGCTGTATCTGGCGGCAGAACGCCCGGTGCTGGAGCGCGATGGCATGCTGATGATGATCGATGACGATCGCATCGATTTACAGCCAGGCGAGGTTATCAAAAAACGTATGGTGCGCTTCCGTACCCTTGGCTGCTGGCCGCTGACCGGCGCAGTAGAATCCGATGCGCAGACGCTGCCGGAAATCATCGAAGAGATGCTGGTTTCGACCACCAGTGAACGTCAGGGCCGCGTGATTGACCGCGACCAGGCAGGCTCGATGGAGCTTAAAAAACGTCAGGGTTATTTCTAAGGAGCCGCCATGAACAGTTCAATTGCACAACAAATTGCGGATGAAGGCGGCGTTGAAGCGTATCTGCACGCCCAGCAACATAAAAGCCTGCTGCGTTTCCTGACCTGCGGCAGCGTGGATGACGGCAAAAGTACGCTGATTGGCCGTTTGCTGCACGATACCCGTCAGATTTATGAAGATCAGCTCTCTTCGCTGCACAATGACAGTAAACGCCACGGTACGCAGGGTGAACGTTTGGATCTGGCGCTGCTGGTGGATGGCTTACAGGCCGAGCGTGAGCAGGGCATCACCATTGATGTGGCGTATCGCTATTTCTCAACCGAGAAACGCAAATTTATCATCGCTGACACCCCAGGGCACGAGCAGTACACCCGTAATATGGCGACCGGCGCATCCACCTGCGACCTGGCGATCCTGCTGATCGACGCACGTAAAGGCGTGCTCGATCAAACCCGCCGCCACAGTTTTATCTCCACGCTGCTGGGGATCAAACACCTGATCGTCGCGGTGAACAAAATGGATCTGGTTGAATTCAGCGAAGAGAAGTTTGAGCAGATCCGTCAGGACTATCTGACCTTTGCCGAACAGTTGCCTGGCAACCTTGATATTCGCTTCGTACCGCTATCGGCACTGGAAGGGGATAACGTTGCCACCCAGAGCGATAAAATGCCGTGGTACAGCGGCCCGACGCTGCTGGAAGTGCTGGAAACCGTGCAGATTCAACGCGTGGTCGACACGCAGCCGATGCGCTTCCCGGTACAGTACGTGAATCGCCCGAACCTCGATTTTCGTGGGTTCTCCGGCACGCTGGCTTCCGGGCATGTCAGCGTGGGGCAACGCATTAAAGTGCTGCCGTCAGGCGTGGAATCTTCCATTGCGCGCATCGTTACTTTCGATGGCGACTTGCAGGAAGCCTTTGCCGGCGAAGCTGTGACGCTGGTGCTGAAAGATGAAATCGACATCAGCCGTGGCGACCTGCTGCTGGATGCCAGCGAAACGCTGCCTGCCGTTCAAAGCGCATCTGTGGATGTGGTGTGGATGGCGGAACAGCCGCTGACGGCGGGTCAGAGCTATGACATCAAAATCGCAGGCAAGAAAACCCGCGCCCGCGTGGACGGTATTCAGTATCAGGTGGATATCAATAACCTGACGCAGCGAGACGTTGATAACCTGCCGCTGAACGGCATCGGTCTGGTGGATCTGACCTTTGATGAACCGCTGGTGCTGGATAAATACCAGCAAAACCCGGTTACCGGCGGCCTGATCTTTATCGACCGTCTGACCAACGTCACGGTGGGCGCAGGCATGGTACGCGAACCGAATACCACTTCCACGGCAGTGGCATCGGAATTCAGCGCGTTTGAGCTGGAACTGAATGCGCTGGTGCGTAAACACTTCCCACACTGGGGCGCGCGTGACCTGCTGGGAGGCAAGTGATGGCGGTGCATGACGAAAACGTCGTCTGGCACGCCCATCCGGTCACTGCGCAACAGCGTGAGCAACTCCACGGTCACCGTGGGGTTGTGCTGTGGTTTACCGGGCTTTCGGGCTCGGGAAAATCGACCGTTGCCGGGGCGCTGGAAGAGGCGCTGCATAAGCTTGGCGTCAGCACTTATCTGCTGGATGGCGATAACGTGCGTCACGGTTTGTGCAGCGATCTCGGCTTTAGTGATGACGATCGCAAAGAGAATATCCGTCGGGTGGGTGAAGTGGCTAACCTGATGGTGGATGCCGGGCTGGTGGTTTTAACGGCATTTATCTCTCCGCATCGTGCTGAGCGCCAGATGGTGCGTGAGCGAGTGGGGGAAGGGCGCTTTATCGAGGTGTTCGTCGATACGCCGCTCGATACCTGCGAGGCCCGCGATCCCAAAGGCTTATACAAGAAAGCGCGTGCCGGTGAACTGCGCAATTTCACCGGTATTGATTCAGTCTATGAATCCCCTGAACGTCCTGAAATCCACCTCGATGGTGAACAATTGGTAACAAATTTAGTGGACCAAATGTTAGACCTGCTGAGACAGGACGATATCATCAGATCCTGAGAGAGTGCCGGGCGTATCGTTGCCCGGCCTGACAGGATTAACTATGCGCAATACTCAAAACATCAGCCTGACGCGTTCAGAGTCCATACCCCCGCCCGATGACGAAACCACCTGGTCTTTGTCAGGCGCAACCGTGGGTTTCGTTGCCTGGCTGATTGCATTGGGTATTCCCTACCTTTGGTATGGCAATAACACCCTGTTTTTCTTCCTCTATACCTGGCCCTTCTTCCTTGCGCTGATGCCCGTTGCCGTGGTGATTGGCGTGGCAATCCACTCGCTGGTGAACAGCAAATTGCGCTACAGTATTATCGCAACGTTGCTTACCGTCGCCGCGTTGTGCGGTCTATTATTTCTATGGTTGATGGGTTAAGCCTGACGTTTTTTGTGAAAATCCGCACAATCGCCCGACAACGAGACATAAGTATCGGCAGGCAAAATGTGATACATTGCCCGCGTGACGCGGTATCGTCCGCAGCCGGCGTAGAGTACGACGGCAAGTTTTGGGATGATGATGCCGTTTTTCAGGGGGCAGGATGGGTAAATTAACGCTGCTATTACTGGCTTTGCTGGTGTGGTTGCAGTATTCACTGTGGTTCGGCAAAAATGGTCTGCATGACTTTAGCCGGGTCCGTGATGACGTGTCAGTACAAGAGGCGACCAACGCCAAATTAAAAGCGCGCAACGATCAGCTTTTCGCCGAAATTGATGACCTTAACGGCGGCCAGGAAGCTATCGAAGAACGCGCACGCAATGAACTCAGCATGACGAAACCGGGTGAAACCTTCTACCGCCTGGTGCCGGATGCGTCGAAACGCAATCAGAGTTCAGGGCAAACAAACCGATAAACAGAATAAGCCCAGGATTAACACATGGCAGCAACTTTTCCGGGCGTTTGCGCCGTGGTTCCGGCGGCCGGATTTGGTCGCCGCATGCAAACGGACTGCCCGAAACAATATCTCTCAATCGGTAACAAAACGATTCTCGAACATTCGGTGGATGCGCTGCTGGCAAATGCGCGCGTCCAGCGGGTGATCATCGCCGTCTCTCCCGGAGACGAGCGCTTCAGCCAACTCTCACTGGCACAGCATCCGCAAATTACCGTCGTTGACGGTGGCGCCGAACGTGCCGATTCCGTGCTTTCAGGCCTGAAAGCCGCTGGCAATGCCGAATGGGTGCTGGTGCACGATGCCGCACGCCCTTGTTTACATCAGGATGACCTGGCGCGTCTTCTGGCGCTGTGCGAAACCAGCCGCGTCGGCGGTATTCTGGCCGCGCCGGTGCGCGATACCATGAAACGCGCGGAGCCCGGCAAATCTGCGATTGCCCATACGGTTGACCGCAACGATCTGTGGCACGCCCTTACGCCGCAGTTTTTCCCCCGCGAATTACTCTTCGATTGCCTGACCCGGGCGCTCAACGAAGGCGCAATCATCACCGATGAAGCCTCGGCGCTGGAATATTGTGGTTTTCATCCGGCGCTGGTCGCCGGACGCGCTGATAATATTAAAGTGACACGCCCGGAAGATCTGGCGCTGGCAGAATTTTACCTCACCCGATCGGGACACCAGGAGAAAGCATAATGCGAATTGGACACGGTTTTGATGTACACGCGTTTGGCGGCGAAGGGCCGATTATCATCGGCGGCGTGCGCATCCCTTACGAGAAAGGGCTGCTCGCCCACTCGGACGGCGACGTCGCGCTCCATGCCTTAACCGATGCCCTGCTTGGCGCGGCGGCATTGGGCGATATCGGTAAACTTTTCCCGGACACCGACCCGGCGTTCAAAGGCGCAGACAGCCGCGCGCTGCTGCGTGAGGCCTGGAAACGCGTGCAGGCGAAGGGCTACACCCTGAGCAACGTCGATGTCACCATCATTGCCCAGGCGCCGAAAATGCTGCCGCACATCCCGCAGATGCGTGTCTTTATCGCTGAAGATCTTGGCTGCCATATGGATGACGTTAACGTAAAAGCGACCACCACTGAAAAACTCGGTTTTACCGGGCGCGGTGAAGGCATCGCCTGCGAAGCGGTCGCTCTGTTGTATAAGGCAAACAAATGATTGCATTCGATGACCTGACTTACCTGCACGGTAAGCCGCAGGGACACGGGCTGCTGAAAGCCAACCCGGAAGATTTCCTGGTGGTGGAAGACTTAGGGTTTGAGCCCGACGGCGAAGGCGAACACGTTCTGGTACGCATCCTGAAAAATGGCTGCAATACCCGTTTCGTGGCCGACGCGCTGGCAAAATTCCTGAAAATTCACGCTCGCGAAGTGAGCTTTGCCGGGCAGAAAGACAAACACGCGGTCACCGAGCAGTGGCTCTGCGCCCGCGTGCCGGGCAAAGAGATGCCCGATTTAAGTAAGTTCGAGCTGGAAGGCTGCCAGGTGCTGGAGTATGCGCGACATAAGCGTAAACTGCGTTTAGGCGCGCTGAAAGGCAATCAGTTCACGATTATTCTGCGCGAAGTCAGCCATCGCGAGGATGTTGACACGCGCCTGCAGGCGATTAACGCCCAGGGTGTGCCGAACTATTTCGGCGCTCAGCGTTTTGGTATTGGCGGCAGTAACCTGCAGGGCGCGCTGCGCTGGGCCGAAAGCGGTGCGCCGGTGCGCGATCGTAATAAACGCAGTTTTTGGTTGTCGGCAGCGCGTAGTGCGTTGTTTAATCAACTGGCGAGCGCGCGCTTACAGAAACCGGAATTTAATCAAGTTGTTGATGGCGATGCGCTACAATTAGCGGGACGCGGCAGCTGGTTTGTCGCCACGCCTGAAGAAATGCCCGAACTGCAAACACGTGTGGACGCGCGCGAACTGATGATCACCGCGTCAATGCCGGGGAGCGGCGACTGGGGAACCCAGCGTGAAGCGCTCGCATTTGAACAACTTCAGCTTGCAGAAGAAACCGCGCTCCAGTCGCTGCTGGTGCGTGAAAAAGTAGAAGCCGCGCGGCGCGCGATGCTGCTCTATCCACAACAGCTTGAGTGGAACTGGTGGGACGACGTAACCGTAGAGTTGCGTTTCTGGCTCCCGGCGGGCAGCTTTGCGACCAGCGTGGTAAGGGAACTTATCAATACAACAGGTGAATATGCGAATATTGCTGAGTAACGATGACGGGATCCACGCGCCAGGCATACAGGCACTGGCCAGAGCCTTACGGGAATTTGCCGAGGTTCAGGTAGTTGCACCCGATCGTAACCGCAGTGGCGCATCAAACTCGCTGACGCTGGAATCTTCTCTTCGTACTTTTACGTTTGAAAACGGCGATATCGCCGTGCAGATGGGCACGCCGACGGACTGTGTCTATCTCGGCGTCAATGCCCTGATGCGCCCGCGTCCTGATATCGTCGTGTCGGGTATTAATGCCGGGCCGAATCTGGGCGATGACGTTATCTATTCCGGTACTGTCGCGGCGGCGATGGAGGGGCGTCATCTCGGTTTTCCGGCACTGGCGGTTTCGCTGAACGGCACGCAGCATTACGACACGGCGGCGGCGGTCACCTGTACGTTGCTGCGCGCGCTGGCGCGTGAACCGCTGCGCACCGGGCGTATTCTCAATGTCAACGTACCGGACCTACCGCTCGATCAAATCAAAGGCATTCGCGTGACCCGCTGCGGCAGCCGTCATCCGGCAGATAAAGTGATCCCGCAGCAGGATCCGCGCGGCAATACGCTCTACTGGATTGGCCCGCCGGGCGAAAAACAGGATGCTGGCCCGGATACGGATTTTGCCGCGGTTGACGCAGGGTATGTTTCCGTTACGCCGCTGCATGTCGATTTAACCGCGCACAGCGCCCGTGAAGTCGTAGGCAGTTGGCTGGAACAGGCGGGAGTGGATACGCAATGGTAAGCGGACGCGTACTGGCGCTTCTGGAACAACTTCGCACGCAGGGCATTCGTGACGAGCGGGTGCTGGATGCTATTGCCCGCGTTCCACGCGAAAAATTTGTCGATGAAGCGTTTGAACACAAAGCCTGGGAAAACGTCGCCTTGCCGATAGGTCAGGGGCAAACCATTTCTCAGCCCTATATGGTTGCGCGGATGACCGAACTGCTTGAGTTAACACCGGAATCGCGGGTGCTGGAAATTGGCACCGGCTCCGGGTATCAGACCGCGATTCTGGCGCATCTGGTGCAGCGCGTGTGTTCGGTTGAACGCATTAAAAGTTTGCAATGGCACGCAAGACGTCGCCTGAAGCAGCTTGATTTGCATAATATCTCTACTCGCCATGGCGATGGCTGGCAGGGTTGGCAGGCGCGTGCGCCTTTCGACGCCATTATCGTCACGGCCGCACCGCCGGAAATTCCGGTGGCGCTGATGTCGCAGCTGGATGAAGGCGGCATTCTCGTTTTACCCGTGGGCGATGAACATCAGTTTTTAAAACGCGTTCATCGACGGGGTGGCGAATTCATTATTGATACCGTGGAAGCCGTGCGTTTTGTTCCTTTAGTCAAAGGAGAGCTGGCCTGAGACCCGGATTTTTCTTAGGTTTTTCGGCACAATTCAGCGTATCGTGGGGAGACTTTGTAAGAGTCCACGATGGACGCGACACGGTTATTAACACACTGGCAGTTAACACTATTCCTGGGGGATAAATGAGCGCGGGAAGCCCAAAAATCACCGTACGCCGTGTTGCGGCATTATCACTGGTTTCACTCTGGCTGGCAGGCTGTACGTCTTCGGACAATCCGCCTGCGCCGGTAACCTCTGTTAACGGAAACACCTCCAGCAGCACCAATTCCGGCATGCTCATCACGCCGCAGCAGAAAGCGGGCGCAACGGCGCAAAACAGCGTGCCAGCCACGCCGCAAATCCAACCGGTGCAGCCGGTTCAAACTCAGCCGACGCAGATTCAGCCGGTCAGTCAGCAGCCTGTTGCCCAGCAGCCGGTGCAAATGCAGAACGGTCATATCGTCTATAACCGTAAATACGGCGATATTCCGAAAGGCAGTTATGCGGGCGGCAGTACCTATACCGTCAAGCATGGCGACACGCTTTTCTATATCGCATGGGTCACCGGTAACGACTTCCGCGATCTGGCGCAGCGCAACAATGTCGCTGCGCCTTACGCGCTGAACGTCGGCCAGGTGCTGCAAGTTGGGAACGCGTCCGGCCAGCCGATCACCGGCAATAATCCGGTTGCCATGGCCAGCACGCAAGCGGCAACCACTTCTCAGACGACGGTCGCAAAACCTGCACAAAATTCAACCGTGGCTGTTGCGTCGCAACCAACAATTACGTATTCTGAGGATTCAGGTGAACAAAGTGCTAACAAGATGTTGCCTAATAACAAGCCTGCGACGACAGTCACAGCGCCTGTAACAGCACCGGTTGCGAGCTCTTCCGTACCGAATGCCAGCAGTACGACAACCAGCGCGCCAATTTCGTCCTGGCGCTGGCCAACTGACGGCAAAATCATCGAAGGCTTTGGCGGCTCCGAAGGAGGCAACAAAGGCATCGATATCGCAGGTAGCAAAGGACAGGCTATCACCGCGACCGCGGATGGTCGCGTTGTGTATGCCGGTAATGCGCTGCGAGGTTACGGTAACTTAATTATCATCAAACACAACGATGATTACCTGAGCGCCTACGCCCATAACGACACAATGCTGGTCCGGGAACAACAAGAGGTTAAGGCGGGGCAAAAAATAGCTACCATGGGTAGCACCGGAACCAGTTCTACACGCTTGCATTTTGAAATTCGTTACAAGGGGAAATCCGTAAACCCGCTGCAGTATTTGCCGCAGCGATAATTCGGCAGAGTACTAAGCACGGAGTCATTCAGGCGGTGTAAACGCGCCGTCTGAAGATGAAGTGATAAGGTGCTTTGCCTGGGGATCACGGGTAGGAGCCACCTTATGAGTCAGAATACGCTGAAAGTTCATGATTTAAATGAAGACGCGGAATTTGATGAGAACGGAGCAGAGGTTTTCGATGAGAAAGCCTTAGTAGAAGAGGAACCCAGTGATAACGACCTGGCTGAGGAAGAGCTGTTATCGCAGGGGGCCACACAGCGTGTGCTGGACGCGACTCAGCTTTACCTTGGAGAGATTGGTTATTCTCCACTGTTAACAGCCGAAGAAGAAGTCTATTTTGCACGTCGTGCATTGCGTGGAGACGTCGCCTCCCGTCGCAGGATGATCGAGAGTAACCTGCGTCTGGTGGTAAAAATTGCCCGCCGTTATGGCAATCGTGGTCTGGCGTTGTTGGATCTTATCGAAGAGGGCAATTTGGGGCTTATCCGCGCCGTTGAGAAGTTTGACCCGGAACGCGGGTTCCGCTTTTCAACCTACGCGACCTGGTGGATCCGCCAGACGATTGAACGGGCGATTATGAACCAAACCCGTACCATTCGTTTGCCGATTCACATCGTCAAAGAGCTGAACGTCTATCTGCGTACGGCGCGCGAGTTGTCCCATAAACTGGACCACGAGCCAAGCGCAGAAGAGATAGCCGAACAGCTGGATAAACCGGTTGATGACGTAAGCCGTATGCTGCGTCTCAACGAGCGCATTACCTCGGTCGACACGCCGCTGGGCGGAGACTCTGAAAAAGCGCTGCTGGACATCCTGGCCGATGAAAAAGAAAACGGCCCGGAAGACACCACGCAGGACGATGACATGAAACAGAGCATCGTCAAATGGCTGTTCGAACTGAACGCCAAACAGCGTGAAGTGCTGGCACGTCGTTTCGGTTTACTGGGGTATGAAGCTGCAACGCTTGAAGATGTGGGCCGCGAAATTGGCCTGACTCGTGAACGCGTTCGTCAGATTCAGGTTGAAGGTCTGCGTCGTCTGCGTGAAATTTTGCAGACGCAGGGGCTGAATATCGAAGCGCTGTTCCGCGAATAAGTAAGCAACACAGGATCATTTGATCCGACAACAATCTCGAAACCCGGAAATGGTGACATTTCCGGGTTTTTTTACGCACCCTGCAAAAAATCTCTCTTAAAGATCACTTTTACGATCCGCGAATTCGGTCACAAAACCGACAGCGATGATCTGTCACATTCAATTGGTCCTAAGTAAGGACTAATTGATAAGGAACGTCGTAACCCTTGTCAGCGGGATCCACAACCTATTAAGCGGAGTCTGGGATGAACGCTCTTGATTACGTTGTTATCGCGCTTTATGCGCTAATGATTGTTGTTATTACCTTATGGGCGATGAGACGCGTCGGCAGTACGCGAGATTTTTTTGCAGCGGGAGGGAAAATGCCATGGTGGCTTTCCGGAGTCTCTCACCACATGTCCGGCTACAGTGCCGCCGTGTTTGTCGCTTACGCTGCCGTGGCGTACAACTATGGCATCACTATCTATTTCTGGTGGGCATTACCCATCGCGATTGCGGTGCTTATCGGCGCATGGGTATTTGCCCCTCGTTGGGCACGCCTGCGTATTCATTTGAATATTGAATCGCCAATGGAATATCTGGCGACTCGTTATAACGTCCCGACACAACAGGTTCTGGCATGGAGCGGTGTGCTGCTCAAGACGTTTGATGTGGGCGCTAAATGGGCGGCAATTTCAGTCATTATCAACGTCTTCACAGGATTAGACCCGATAATAGGGATGTGCATTTCCGGCGCATTAAGTATGTTCTACACGGTCATGGGGGGATTGTGGGCCGATGCCTGCAACGACTTTGGTCAGTTTATCGTTCAGTTTGTCGCTGCCATTGTCATGGTCGTGGCTGTGGCAATTCATCTCGGTGGTGCGGGTGAACTTTTCACCATCTGGGATCGTTTACCGGTAAATCATACGCAAATTGTTCAGGAGCCATACACGCTTGGTTTTATTGCTGCCTATCTGGTTATCTATACCCTGAGCTACAACGGGGGGACATGGAACCTGGCTCAGCGCTTTATCGCGTCGCCCGGTGGACGGGAAGCACGTAAAGCGGCACTGCTTTCTTCACTCCTGTATCTGGTATGGCCTCTGGTTCTGTTCTGGCCGATGTGGGCCGCGCCGATTCTCTACCCTGACATTAGCGATCCTTCACGTTCCTACTCCGTAATGGCGATGGAACTCTTACCTAATGGTCTGATTGGCCTGGTATTGATTGCCATGTTTACCCACACGTTATCGATGACATCTTCTGACGCCAATGCAATTACCGCTGTTGTCACGCGTGACATCCTGCCTGTTATGCTACCTGGGCGTTTTAAACGCGGAAAAACGTCGCTTCTGGCGGCACGTGTTACGGCGTTCTTATTCATTATCACAACGTTGGTTATTGCTCTGAATGCCAGCCGGTTTGGTGGTGTGTTGTCGTTATTAGTCATCTGGTTTGGCGGTTTAGTTGGTCCGATCTCAATTCCGATGCTATTGGGGTTGTTACCATGGTTCAAACGAAGCGGTAGCGCTGCGGCATTGGTGAGTTGGGCGATTGGCGTCGGGGCCTTCTTCACCGTGAAGTTTGTGCTGACCGATGCAAGTACTGCTCTGACCGTCGCCGCTCCGGTGCTCTCTTCATTAGTTATCTATACGGTGATGGGATGGGTATTACCTTCTCCGGTACGTCCGGAAATTGAAAATCTGCTGGCCGCGCTGAGCAAGGAGAGTGATTCAACCTCACCTGCGAAAAAGATGAGCCATTCTCAGGAGGCATAAAATGGATAATGGAATTACTGAATTTAAAAAAGACAACCTGACGGTGTTGCGCTACGGAAATCGCCAGATGATGGGGGAAGAGGCCGGAAGGTGTGTGGCTGAATGGCTTCGTATGCGGTTGTCCAGTCAGCGCCAGGTAAGAATGATTTTTGCAGCCGCTCCCTCGCAAAATGAATTCCTTGCGACGCTTGCACGAGCAGAGGGTATCGACTGGTCTCGCGTGACGGTTTTTCATATGGATGAATATATTGGGCTTAGTCTGTCCGCGCCACAGCGCTTCAGCCATTTTCTTCAGGAAAGGTTGTTCAACCTGGTTAAACCCGGAACGGTACATCTGATTCCAGGTAATGGCGATCCCCAGCAACTATGCCAGCAATACGGAACATTGCTGAGTGAAGCGCCGATTGATGCGGTGTGTCTGGGGATTGGTGAAAACGGTCATCTCGCCTTTAACGATCCGCCAGTGGCTGATTTTGCCGACCCGAAGATTATTAAACATGTTGAACTGGATGATGTTTGCCGCCAGCAGCAGGTTAACGATGGTTGCTTCCCAATGTTGGACTCGGTGCCAACGCACGCGTTAACACTGACTATCCCGACGTTGCTGAAAGCCGATTATCTGTTTTGTATTGTGCCGGGAGCCACTAAACGAGAAGCCGTGATTCGCACGCTGAACGAACCTGTTTCCACGCGCTGTCCGGCGACGATTCTTCGCCAACATGCCAACTGTCTGTTATTTACCGACGTTGATGCTTGTCCGGAGGTGCCTCTTGACTGAGTCAGTGATATACGCGCGAGATTACCGTCACCTTAAACCCGTAAAAGTGGTACTCGAGGAGGGCGTCATTCAGTCGATAAATCTGTGCGATGAAACGGATGCGTCCTTGCCAATTATCGCGCCAGGATTTGTTGACCTGCAAATTAATGGTTTTCAGGGGATTGATTTTAATCACTATCCATTCAGTGAGGAGCAGGTGGAGCACGCGGTTCGTCAACTCTGGCAGCATGGCGTTACAAGCTGGCTGCCAACCGTTATTACCGCCGTACCTGACACGATTGGAAAATCGATGGCTGTTCTTGCCAGGGCTTGTGAACGATCTCAATGGGTTGGGGAGGCGATTCCGGGGTTCCATCTTGAAGGTCCCTTTTTATCACCGCAGGATGGCCCGCGAGGGGCTCACCCACAAAGTGAGATCCGCCCCCCAGACACGGGTTTATTTGATGAGTGGCAACAGCTGGCAAAGGGGCGTATCCGCATCCTGACGCTTTCTGCGGAATGGCCTGAAACGGCGGAGTTTATACGTCGATACAAAAATGATGATGTGCTGTTTTCGATTGGACATACTGCCGCGACACCCGCGCAGATTGATGAGGCCGTCGAAGCGGGGGCGAGTATGTCTACACATTTGGGTAATGGTGCGCATCTTCAATTACCGCGCCACCCCAACTATATCTGGCAGCAACTGGCTGACGATCGTCTGGCCTGCACCATGATTGCCGATGGAGAGCATCTACCCATATCCGTTCTAAAAGTCTTTATTCGAGCCAAAGGCGAGCAGGCGATTCTGGTAAGCGATGTCACCAGTTTTGCAGGCCTGGCTCCAGGTTATTATCACTCTCACATCGGCGGAGAGGTAATGCTAAGTGAGAACGGGCGGCTTTCACTCAGAGATAACCCGCAGCTGTTGGCGGGTTCCGCACGCAGTCTGCTGGAAGGGGTGAATTATCTGCTTCGTTCATCCCTGGTCGATTTGCGTACGGCAATTGATATGGCTTCTGTACGACCGGCACGTCAACTGTCGCTCCCGCAGCAGGGCGGTCTAACCGCTGGCGCGCCTGCGGATTTCATTCTTTTTCAATACGATCCTTCTCAGGGGATCCGCCTTTCTTCATGTTGGAAAAAAGCGCAGAAAGTATGGGGTGACGAAACGCAGGATGCTGATAGACTGACGGAATTGCGTCAACCAGTTGAGTTCAGTCATGAAAGAAACAGGGAAGGGGCCAGCAATCCTCCGTATCAATAATGAAAAGCGAGTGATGGCGGCCTTACGTCGTCAGCAGTGTACGACCCGCCAGGATCTCGCTCGTCAGCTGACATTGAGCAAAAATACAGTTTCTTTGATTATTGATGATCTTATTGCCTCGGGGATGGTAGAGGAACAAGGGCCGCTATCATCTTCGGGGGCTGGCAGACGCAAGATCCGCATCGCCCTTCGCCCCGAAAGGCGATTAAGTGCGGGGATAATGATTGAACGTCAGCGGGTGCACCTGCGTGTCTGCGATTATTTTTCTCAGGTTCTGGAAGAGCGGACCTGGAAAACGGAAACTCAGGATCCGGCAGCGCTTCTTCGTGAGCTAGGCGAACTGTGTCAGCAACTTGTCGAACGATATCCTTCCCTGATCGGCATTGCGCTCGGATTTCCGGGGATTATCGACCCACTGCGCGGGTGGATGCATCACTCCTCGCATCTTGGCTGGCAGGATATCGATTTATTGACACCGCTACAGTCAAAAACAAGCGTGCCGCTACTGGTGATGAACAGTGTTAAAGCCGCTGCGCTGCTGGCTGTGCAGACATTACAGCTCTCTTCCTCTGGAAACCATTTTTATCTGCGTGTAGGTGAAGGCGTTGGTGGCGCGATGGTTGTGAATAATGCTGTCTATACAGGCAGCAGTTGGACGGCAGGGGAAGTCGGTCATTTATGCGTGGAAGCGTCTGGGCCAATTTGTTCATGTGGCCGTGCGGGTTGTCTGGAAATGATGATCAGTCAACCAGCGATCCAAAAAGCTCTCTCTCAGCGACAGCCAGGACTGACCTGGGCGACGCGTTTGACCGCGCCGGATGCAATGAATGTGGTCATGATAAAAGCAGGAACTTATTTGGGACACGCCCTTGGGCAAATTGTTCTGTTGCTCAACCCTGGGGATATTATTGTAGATTGTCCCTGGAATCAGAGTGCTGCTTTTGTTAAAGCCGTTCAGAAGGGAGTCGAACAAAGTGCTTTATCATTTACCTTACAGCACACTAAATTGCACTTCATTCCGGAAAGTATCGATCCTGCGAACGGCCTCGCGCTTGGCGTAATTGAGAACAGTGAGCGTCCAGCGTTCGTCATGAACAGTGTGGTGGCTGAAGGTGAATAAGTTCACCGCCGAGGGATGCCAGTCACCCCATCATCTTTCTCACCAGCCGCGTAAACTGTTCGCGCTCTTCCTCACTCAATCGCGCTAAAAATGCCTGATCGACGCCGTTACCAACGGGTTTTTTGGCGTTCAATAACGCTTCGCCTTCCTCGGTGAGAAAAACAAAGCGGCGGCGTTTATCGGCCGGATCGTGCTCGCGGCGCACCAGATTACGGCTTTCCATACGGCTCAGCATCTCGGCAAGCGTGGCTTTAGTGCTCACAGCCACTTCCGTCAGTTCTACCTGCTCAATGCCCGGATGTTCAGCGATAGAGCGCATTACGGCGTACTGGGGCTTGGTCAGCTCCGGCAATTCTTGCTGCCAGCGCGCGGTGTGTTGCTGAAAGAGCTGGCGCAGCAGGTGAAATGCTTCGTTTCTTAACTCCATGAAAACCCCATCGTAAAAATCTTTCTCTCATGATAGCCGCTACGCGCCGCTTTTTTAATCCTTCATTTTTTAGCTCTGAGTGCGATCGTATACGAACAATATTGTGTGCACGGTCATTCTGACGTAATTTATATGAAAACGTTCGTATACGAACAAAGTGATTGAGGTGAAGAATGAGACTGATAGTGGGTATGACAGGCGCAACGGGCGCACCGCTTGGCGTCGCGCTGCTCCAGGCGCTGCGTGATATGCCGGAGGTTGAAACGCATCTGGTGATGTCGAAGTGGGCCAAAACCACCATCGAACTGGAAACGCCGTACAGTGCGCGTGATGTTGCCGCGTTAGCGGATTTCAGCCACAGCCCGGCGGACCAGGCAGCGACTATCTCATCAGGCTCATTCCAGACCGACGGCATGATTGTGATTCCTTGCAGCATGAAAACGCTGGCGGGGATTCGCGCCGGGTACGCCGATGGCCTGGTAGGACGCGCGGCGGACGTGGTGCTCAAAGAGGGGCGCAAGCTGGTACTGGTGCCGCGTGAAATGCCGCTTAGCACCATTCACCTGGAAAATATGCTGGCGCTTTCTCGCATGGGCGTGGCGATGGTGCCGCCCATGCCTGCTTTCTATAACCACCCGGAAACGGTGGGCGACATCGTCGATCACATCGTCACCCGCGTGCTGGACCAATTCGGCCTGAAGTATGACAAGGCCCGCCGCTGGAAGGGGCTTCCGTCGGCACACTCATTTTCACAGGAGAATGCATAATGGCTTTTGATGATTTACGCAGCTTTTTACAGGCGCTCGACGACCAGGGGCAATTGCTGAAAATCAGCGAAGAGGTGAACGCTGAGCCGGATCTGGCTGCCGCTGCCAACGCCACCGGGCGTATCGGCGACGGCGCGCCCGCGCTGTGGTTTGATAATATTCGCGGTTTTAGCGATGCGCGCGTGGCGATGAATACCATCGGTTCCTGGCAGAACCACGCGATTTCCCTCGGCCTGCCGCCAAACACGCCGGTCAAAAAGCAGATTGATGAGTTTATCCGCCGCTGGGATAACTTCCCAATCGCCCCGGAGCGCCGTGCCAATCCAGCCTGGGCGCAGAACACCGTCGATGGTGACGAGATCAATCTGTTCGATATCCTGCCGCTGTTTCGTTTAAACGACGGTGATGGCGGTTTCTATCTCGACAAAGCCTGCGTGGTTTCCCGCGACCCGCTCGACCCGGATAACTTCGGTAAGCAGAACGTCGGCATCTACCGTATGGAAGTGAAGGGCAAACGTAAGCTCGGCCTGCAACCGGTGCCGATGCACGATATCGCCCTGCATCTGCATAAAGCGGAAGAGCGCGGTGAAGATCTGCCGATTGCGATCACCCTCGGTAACGATCCGATCATCACCCTGATGGGCGCCACCCCACTGAAATACGATCAGTCTGAGTACGAAATGGCGGGCGCACTGCGCGAAAGCCCGTACCCGATCGCTACCGCGCCATTGACCGGTTTTGACGTGCCGTGGGGTTCTGAAGTGATCCTCGAAGGGGTTATCGAAAGCCGTAAACGCGAAATCGAAGGGCCGTTCGGTGAGTTTACCGGGCACTACTCCGGTGGGCGCAACATGACCGTGGTGCGCATCGATAAAGTCTCTTACCGCAGCAAACCGATTTTCGAATCGCTGTACCTCGGCATGCCGTGGACCGAAATCGACTATCTGATGGGGCCTGCCACCTGCGTGCCGCTGTATCAGCAACTGAAAGCCGAGTTCCCGGAAGTGCAGGCGGTAAACGCCATGTACACCCACGGCCTGCTGGCGATTATCTCCACCAAAAAACGCTACGGCGGCTTTGCCCGCGCAGTGGGCCTGCGTGCGATGACCACGCCGCACGGTCTGGGCTACGTGAAGATGGTGATTATGGTCGATGAAGACGTTGACCCGTTCAACCTGCCGCAGGTGATGTGGGCGCTCTCCTCGAAAGTGAACCCGGCGGGCGACCTGGTGCAGTTGCCGAATATGTCCGTGCTGGAACTCGACCCTGGTTCAAGCCCGGCGGGGATCACCGACAAGCTGATTATCGACGCCACCACGCCTGTCGCCCCGGACAACCGTGGTCACTACAGCCAGCCGGTGGTGGACTTACCGGAAACCAAAGCCTGGGCTGAAAAACTGACCGCTATGCTGGCCGCACGTAAATAAGGAGAACAAGATGATTTGTCCACGTTGTGCCGATGAACAGATTGAAGTGATGGCGAAATCGCCGGTGAAAGATGTCTGGACGGTCTACCAGTGCCAGCATTGCCTTTATACCTGGCGCGATACCGAACCGCTACGCCGTACCAGCCGCGAACATTACCCGGAAGCGTTCCGCATGACGCAGAAAGATATTGATGATGCGCCAATGGTGCCGAGCATTCCGCCGCTGCTGGCGGAAGATAAGCGTTAATAAAAACGTGCCGGGTAGAGGCATTGCTTTACCCGGCTGCTTCATTTAATTTTATAAAACGATAACCGTCCACTCTCCGGAGAGCCGGTATCAATATAAACCTGATTGGCAAATGTCTGGATATTTGTAAACATCATATGCCCGAAGATAAAACAGTCGGCACCGTTTATTTCTTTTAACTCGCCTTTGAGTGATTTCTGCACGCGATCAACAGGCCAGAGTACCTCTCTTTCCGCTACTTCCTTGCCAAACTGATATTCATTACCCGGATAATCCGCATGTACGATGACATATGTTATAATGTCATTGGTTATTTCAATAATATGCGGGAGGTGCTGAAATTTCAGCAACAGATCTATTGCCTCTTGTTGTTGCAAACCATTTAACTCGAAGAACCAGTTACCGCCGCTGGCAAGCCAAATATTGCCATCGCCGGTCGCGAACGCATCCAGTGCCATCGCTTCGTGGTTGCCTTTAACCGATGTAAACCAGGGCTGGTTTAACAGGCGTAGCACGTTAAGACTCTCCGGCCCACGATCAATGTTATCGCCGACAGAAATAAGTAAGTCTGTTTCAGGGCAAAAAGAGAGTTGATGTAAGCGGGATTGTAATAATTGATAGTCACCATGAATATCACCAACGGCCCAGATATGGTGATAATTATGAGTGTCGATTTTTTGATAGCGAACGAATGGCATTAATATGCGCCTTTGTGGTAAGTTAATCTGTTTTTTTTGAAATAATGGCTTTAATCTGTTTGTCAGTAAGTGAACCTTGATTTTTGGCTTTATTTAACCAGAGTAACGCTTCTTCTTTATTTATGCCATTTCCATCAAGCCCCCAGGCATAAATTTGTCCTAAAGTAATTTGTGCGATAGGTAAGTTTTGAGTGGCAGCTTTCTCAAACCAATATTTAGCCTGTTGTATATCTTTGGGAACGCCATGACCATTAAAGAAAAGTGTCCCATAATTATACTGGCCAAGTCGCTGTCCCTTTTCTGCTGCTATTTTTAAATGAGGGATTGCTTCATCATAGTTATTCTCTTGCACTCCGATAATACCTAAATTAGCATGCGCAATAGGATTGTCCTTCTGTACTGCTCTCTGGAGCCAAAACTTGGCTTTGTTAATATTTTTGAATTCCTGTGGGCCGAACTGATAAATATTTGCACAGTTTATTTGAGCTTGTTCATTCCCTTTTTCTGCCGCTTTCTCGTACCAGTATATCGCAGTGCGATAGTTGGGCGTTGTATTATCATATCCGTAATGATAAAGCTGTCCTAAGTAAAATTCAGCTTCATCATAATCTTGCTTTGCTGCAAGGTTGAACCAATAAAATGCTTTGTTTATATCCTTCACTGAAGGGCTTTCAGTTAGACCATTCAGATATATGATTCCCATCACTGTTTGTGAGACTTTATCGCCATGTTGAGCCTTGGTAATGATATCCTGTAGTTTAGTTCGTGATTCCTTCGTCATATTATTTAATACTTGCTCGGGAATATCAAAATGTGAAGGGGTATCTTCGGCGCCTATTGCAGTGGCGCTAATTATTAAAATTATTGATGCAATCGTTATTCTCATTTTTTTCTTGAATGTTTTGTTCTTAATAGTGTTTATTTTACTCCTTTTTTATCTATCGGATAAGAGATATATGAGCCCCGAAATTTAATCGGGGCTCATTAATATTATACCAGACTCTTCAACCGATAAATCCACTCCAGCGCCTGACGCGGGGTGAGTGAATCCGGGTCGAGATTTTCCAGCGCTTCCACCGCGGGCGAGGTTTCTTCCGGCGTTGACAGCAGCGACATCTGCGTGCCATCGACCTGCGTCGCGGCGGCATTCGGCGAAATGCTCTCCAGCTCGCGCAGTTTCTGCCGCGCACGCTTGATCACCTCTTTTGGCACACCCGCAAGGGCCGCAACCGCCAGGCCGTAGCTTTTACTCGCCGCGCCATCCTGCACGCTGTGCATAAAGGCGATAGTGTCGCCGTGCTCCAGCGCATCAAGATGCACGTTGGCGACGCCTTCCATTTTCTCCGGCAGTTGAGTCAGCTCGAAGTAGTGGGTGGCAAACAGCGTTAATGCTTTGATTTTATTCGCCAGATTTTCCGCACACGCCCATGCCAGTGACAGACCGTCGTAGGTTGATGTACCGCGCCCAATTTCATCCATGAGCACCAGGCTGTTTTCGGTGGCGTTATGCAGAATATTAGCCGTTTCGGTCATCTCCACCATAAAGGTTGAGCGGCCAGAGGCAAGGTCATCCGCCGCGCCGACGCGGGTAAAGATGCGGTCAATCGGGCCAATCTCCACGCTTTGCGCAGGCACGTAACTGCCGATGTAAGCCAGCAGGGCAATCAACGCGGTCTGACGCATGTAGGTACTCTTACCGCCCATATTCGGGCCGGTGATGATTAACATACGACGCTGTGGTGACAGGTTCAGCGGGTTGGCGATAAACGGCTCGTTCAGCACCTGTTCAACCACCGGGTGACGGCCTTCGGTGATGCGAATGCCCGGTTTGTCGATAAAGGTCGGGCAGGTGTAGTTCAGTGTATAGGCGCGTTCGGCAAGGTTTACCAGCACGTCCAGCTCCGCAAGGGCGCTGGCGCTCTGTTGCAGGTCAGCCAGATGCGGCAGCAGCAGGTCGAACAGTTCGTCATAAAGCTGTTTTTCCAGCGCCAGCGCTTTGCCTTTGGAAGTGAGAACTTTGTCCTCGTACTCTTTCAGCTCAGGAATGATATAGCGTTCGGCATTTTTCAGCGTCTGGCGGCGAACATAGTTGATAGGTGCCAGGTGGCTTTGCCCACGGCTGATCTGAATGTAATAACCGTGGACGGCATTAAAGCCCACTTTCAATGTATCCAGGCCAGTACGCTCGCGTTCACGAATTTCCAGACGATCGAGGTAGTCGGTTGCGCCATCGGCCAACGCGCGCCACTCATCCAGCTCTTCGTTGTAACCCGGCGCGATGACGCCGCCGTCGCGAACCAGCACCGGCGGCGCATCGATAATCGCGCGTTCGAGCAGTTCACGCAGTTCCGTAAACTCACCCATTTTTTCGCGCAGCATCTGCACCGGGGCGCTATCGACACTCTCCAGCTGTGCGCGCAGTTCCGGCAATTGCTGGAAGGCATGGCGCATACGCGCCAGGTCGCGCGGGCGAGCGGTACGCAGCGCCAGGCGCGCAAGAATACGTTCGAGATCGCCCACCTGACGCAGCACCGGTTGCAGTTCGCCCGTCGCGTCTTGCAGTGCGCCAATAGTTTGCTGGCGTTCTGTCAGGGTTTTGGTATCGCGCACCGGCATATGCAGCCAGCGTTTGAGCATACGGCTGCCCATTGGCGTTACGGTGCAATCCAGTACCGACGCCAGCGTGTTCTCGACACCACCGCCCAGATTCTGGGTGATCTCCAGATTACGCCGGGTGGCCGCATCCATAATGATACTGTCCTGCTGACGCTCCATGGTGATAGAACGAATGTGCGGCAGCGAGGTGCGTTGGGTATCTTTTACGTACTGTAACAGGCATCCGGCGGCGCACAGGCCGCGCGGCGCGTTTTCCACGCCGAAACCGATAAGATCGCGGGTACCAAATTGCAGGTTGAGCTGCTGACGCGCGGTGTCGATTTCAAACTCCCACAGCGGGCGACGACGCAGGCCACGACGCCCTTCAATCAGCGCCATCTCGGCGAAATCTTCTGCATACAGCAATTCCGCAGGGTTAGTGCGTTGCAGCTCTGCCGCCATCGTTTCCCGGTCAGCCGGTTCGCTCAGGCGAAAACGCCCGGAGCTGATATCCAGCGTCGCGTAGCCGTAGCCTTTGCTGTCCTGCCAGATTGCCGCCAGCAGGTTGTCCTGACGCTCCTGCAACAGCGCTTCATCGCTAATGGTGCCCGGCGTGACGATACGCACAACCTTGCGTTCCACCGGGCCTTTACTGGTCGCCGGGTCGCCAATCTGTTCGCAAATAGCGACCGATTCGCCCTGATTCACCAGCTTAGCGAGATAGTTTTCCACCGCATGATGCGGAATGCCCGCCATCGGGATGGGCTCGCCTGCGGATGCGCCGCGTTTGGTCAGTGAAATATCCAGCAGCTGCGATGCGCGTTTCGCGTCATCGTAGAACAGTTCGTAGAAGTCGCCCATGCGGTAGAACAGCAGGATCTCAGGATGCTGAGCTTTCAGCTTGAGATACTGCTGCATCATCGGCGTGTGGCTAGAGAAGTCCTTATCAAGATCATCATTCATATTGATTTTACTCGTTTTTAAAGTCTTCTGGGTACTTATGTGGCCCCAAGTGAAACCCCTTTAGACTCACATAAACCCATAAATTTGTAGCTCATTTGTAGCCTAGAATGTGATAGGTTACCTTCTAATCATTCTTGGGCTACAAATAGTGGTGATATTTTGAAAACAACTCTCAATCAGTCTTTTATTATCAATAAGTTAAGCATCAGTGCGAAGCCTGCTCTTAACGATAGAGGAAAAGTTGTTTTCGAATCTAACCCACAACAGAAGCCATACATCGTTTTTGATGATCACCGTGATTCGCCAGTAGGTTTTGGTGTGAAGGTAAGTTTGACGAAAAAAACGTATGTAATCCAGAGAAGAGTGTCTTCCGGTGATCGTAGTGTGAGTGAAGGTAAGAAACCTAGTTCTGTGCTCAAAGTAAAAGTTGGCAATGTTTCTGATTTTCCGAATATCGATCAAGCTCGTGAAGTAGCCCGACAGTTGGTTCAGACCATGATCGCAACAAAGAGGAATCCCAATAGAATCAAGCGAGAAACAGAGGCTTCTGAACTCACTATCAGCGAAGTGTTCGCCCAATACCGCCAACATCTGTTAGGAAGACCAAAACCAGCCAAACCCAACACACTTAGTGTGCTGAACAAAGCAGAAAATCGCCTGAAAGAGTGGGAAGCTTTACGAGTAAAGGATCTCACTGGTAATGAAATTCTTCAGAAGTTCGATGAGATAGCATCTAGGGCCAGAACAGCAGCAGAACAGACGTTTCGTTGGATAAATGTGGCAGTGAAACATGCAATCGAAATCGAAGCTGGGAATGCTCAAACCCAACAAAGGCAACCTACGCTGTCTTACAATCCTTTTAACATCCTAAAAGTGCAAAAAAAGTTCAGGACTCGTTCTGAACTGGAAGATAGCTATCGTGCAAAAGGTGTTAGAAATCCGCTTTCTCCAAAAGATACTCTTGGGCGATTTTTAACAGCATTACATAACAAGAGAAGCTTTAATCGCTTAGGTTGCGACTATTTGCTCCTGACGATCCTTTTAGGTGCGAGAAAAGAAGAAACAGCACCATTATGCTGGAGAGAATCTCTTACCGATGAAGAAGCAAGAACAGCGAACTACGTAGATCTAAAAAACCTGAAAGTCCGGTTTTACGACACGAAGAACAGAAACGATCATGAGCTACCCATCACTGATGGGATGAAACGTATTCTCGAAGACAGACGAGATATCGTGTTTGATGAAGCAAGTCCAGAGAAACACAAATGGGTGTTCCCTGCACGTTCGTCAAGGAGTAAGGTAGGTCATTATTCGGACAGTAAAAGTTTACGTCAATACTTGTGTGAGGATGCTGGAATTATCAAACTTGGGATGCATGATCTTCGCAGAACATTTGGCCGAGTTGCAGAAGAGCTTACATCGTATGCAGTAGTCAAGAAACTGCTTAACCATCGTAATACGACTGATCCAACAGAACGTTATGTTGAACCGGATCAAGAACGTGTTCGTGAAGCTCTGCAACGTATCGAACTACACATGCTGATGACTGCACCTAAGCTATACAATGCGCTTTTAGCGTCAGCAAAATATCCACCATTACCAGAGAACAAGGACTGATTTCGTTATGAAAACCACTCAAGAGAGGCTTGATTTTTACAATGAAAATTATATTTCATTATTTCAAGCATTCATTTCAAAAGGAGAAAAGGAAGTTTGTATTGGCATGGATGATAAATGCCGATATTGTGGAAAATCACACACTGAAACTACCTTCAAGAACAAATCCCATGCAATACCACTTTTTTTAGGCAATTATGTTTACATTTCCAAAGATGAATGCGATGAATGCAATAAAGCTTTCTCTGAGGGAATAGAAGATCATCTTGATAAATACACTAAACCATTCCGTTTGGTTGCCAAAATAAAAGGAAGGAAAAAAGTTCCTGCCTATAAATCAAAGGATCAGAAATCAAGATTCTCATTTAGTAGTGGAAGTGGGATATCTGAAATAACAGATACAATTGGATTTGAGAAAGTTGAAATAGATCATGACAAGAAAAAATTAAAATACACCTTCGAAAGAGAACCTTACATACCAATTGCGGTATACAAAGCTCTTGTTAAAATAGGCATTTCCCTAATGCCAGAATCTTTACTTCCTATGTTTACTAAAACCATTGAATGGATAATGGATAGTAATCATAACAATATATTATTTAAGCCTGCAATTTTACTATATAAATTTATACCGGGGGAAAAACCTAATAAACCCTTAGTCGTTCAACTAATGCACAAAAAAAATGGAAAAATAAAAGGTTATCCTTCCTGCGTCCTTGTTATAGGTCTTGGTAATGTCATAATGCAAGTTATGATACCTTCAGCATTCGATGCAGTCGCCAAAAATGTAAAAATAAGCTTCATACCATTTCCCACACCATTTGATGAAAAATGGATGCATGGAGATCCACAACAAGAAACATTGGATCTAACAAGTGGGGAGATGGTCGTTAATGAAAAACTCCCTATGACGTTCAAAGCCGAAGATATTATTCCAGTTGACCCTAACGATCTCAAAGAACGGGATAAATAATTTAAGGGGATAAAAAATGAATGTAGTAGAAACATTACGGGATCTTTCCGAAGTTTGGAAACTATTTAGCGAGATACCAGATGACGCTACGCTAAGCGTTGATTTAGCCGCTCTTTATCTTGGCATTAGCGTTAAATCATTAGCGCGATATAGACAGAAAGGTGGTGGTCCACAATACATCCAATACCAATCAGAAGATAGTAAAGCGAGAAATCAAAGAATAAACTACCTGTTAGGTGATCTTCGTAATTGGAGAGAGACCCATAAGGTAAAGGATACAATTCATGCTGCTCAGGTTCGAGGTTTAACGTTTGCATCGTTAGGGGATTTCACTGAACCACAACCATTCTGGCTACTTCATAATGTAAATGACTCACATAACAAAATATTATCACATGCCTTAACAACACCAGATGCAGATTTCAAAGCACTGTTATTAAAAAAGAATGCAACCGTTGTATGGTTCTCTGTTGAAGAAGCTCTTTTTATGAATTGGGTTTCTGTCTATGAAAGATTAAAGTGGAATAATTTATTGAATGAAGTTTTAAAGCATATCATCAAAAGTTCAAATGTAGCACAAGAGAAACATTTATTGAATGCTTACCTTAACTCAATAGACATGTAGAGTAATGAAAGTATTAGGCTTTTTCCATAAAAATAAATGTGGAATTTACAATTTTAACTGCATATTTCTGTTGACTTTAATTCCCTATTGTATATAGGGTTATATATGGTTCTCAAATATCCCCTGAGATAACCATGTTGGGAGTTAACATTAAGCACTTTTACTTTTATGGAAAGTTTTAATTCTCTTTTACTCTCTACATTAAGTAAATGTGTTATTGAAACACTGAAAAGCATCCTTCGGGATGCTTTTTTAATTGTCAGATAACCAAGAGTGATTACAAAAAATTTGACTGAGCTTATATTTGTGATATATACATAAAATAAGAGCCACTACGTGGTCGTGGTGTCTCTATACTGTTGGTTAATATGCCGTTCCCAGCATCATCACCAACAGAAAAATAAAAGCACTAAAATTAGCGCTTTTACTTTTCTGTTGGGAGAGTTTTTCATGCTCATCTCCTCTTCTCATCATCCAACCATTTGGATGAAGGTACCTTCTTTGGGTTCACTTGAAGAGTATCATTGCTAAACATTTAAAGCACCCTTAGGGGGGCTTTTTTTATGTATGAGGTTCAATCACATCTCATATATTTCACGTATTAATCGCATTGCATTCATTCACCATGCGAATGTTGTTTTTTATTTATAACTTAATATTTTTTTTGATTTTTATTATTTCAACGTATATTGTTTTTATATAAAAATAGCGTGCTATTTAATAGCGTTCTTTATATTTCAACGGGGTGTTATGAGCAAAAAAACAAAAAGAGGAAATTCAGGTAAAGGAGTTTTGATTACGTTCGGGATATTGTTATTTGTATTGATGGTAATCCTAACATTCATTATTTATTTCTTTGACCCATTCAAAGACTTTAAAGGACTGAATAAATCTGAATTTTTAGCCAAAGCTACTTGCGACAATAATTGCCAGAAGGTCTTATTGCCTATACCTAACAATACACTCACGGAAGACTTGGGTAGCGATATAACTGATTGCCTTAGTTCAAAAAAACAACAATTCCCACTAATTATAAAAAACGAATATGTCATTAGCGTTTTGGGAAAAATCAATAATACATATATTGAAAGCAACATTTCTTTTGATGGAGTTATTGCACCCCTACAAAGAGGGGACTGGAGTAGTTTAGGCAATGAGTATGTTTATATCAATAAAAGTAGTTCTAATGAATTTATAATGACAGCACCTACAAATTTTCTCAAAAGTAATAATCCAGAAGACCTCAAAGATGATATAGGTTTCATATTGGGAAGGTATTGCAAAAAATTTAATAAAATGGTTTCAAAAGATAGACCATCATGGTTTTTTTTAAGTCAATAAGAATTCTATTGGTGTAATTACAAAGTATCAACTAAATGTAATCCATAATATATTACCCACTAATTTGACTTAGGTTTAGATAAATATTATATATTTCATTATAAACTATGGGAGAGTATATTTTTATGAAGATATTTCGAAGTTTAAAAGGGTTTACGTTGACTGAAATAATTTTGGTTCTTGTAATTGGTGCTGTTTTAACTATCTCTGTTTTTATCATGTATAAAAAAGTTGATACTAACAACAGACTGAATGAAGAATTAGCTTATATTGGTGTGGTAAGAAGTGAAATGGAGTCTATCTACACTGGATTCTACAACATACCTGGTAGAACTGCTGGTCAACATTTATCTGTTTTTATGAACCTAATGAATAAACCGAAAGTGATTTTTTATCCAGAGGCGAGTAATTCAATTTATTACAAAAATAGCCTGGGTGGTAAGACATACATTACCTACTATGGCAGTGGATATAACGGAAATTCAGCATTGAATCATTGTATAAGGATTTCATCAAAAGATTACCCACTCGACAGGATCTCCAATGCCTACAAAGCAATGGGTTATTATGTTGAAGAATTCAGAAGCCAGGCTGGTAGTTTAGAAGGATTATGGATCTGTTTTTAAAATAACTTTAATGAGTGTCATGCATATATAAAAAAGAAGACATAGTTAATTGGTTAAGCAGTTGTAGTATTGTCAAATTAAAATAGAGAATTGAATTAAAAGGAATAGATGAGATGATTAATACGGTTTACCTTAGTCTGAAGAAAGTATTTAACAATGAGGTGTCAGTGGATTGTTTTTTTGAGAAAGGTTTTTCTGATTTGGAGTATAAACATATAGCAGCATTATCAGCACTGGTTTTTGTTGAAGATAAGATAAACACTAACAAGTTAAATACATACAGTGATATCATTGTAAGATTGAATCTTGATGATTTTGCTTTTGCTATTGTATGTCTTTATGAAATGTATCAGGACAATGATATTTTCTTTTCGATGCAGGAGAAGAAAAATATATCGTTATCAATATTAGATGCCTTGACTGATAATCATAATCCTGATTTTGATGAATACCACAGAAGATTAGCACACGCTATATCAGGTCTTTATCAAGCCGATCGTTATTTAGTCAAAGACAATGGGGATACAATCCCATTATATGGAATATGGCAAAAAAATCATAAAGATAGCACTCAAATATTATCAGAAAGGTCAAATTCAGCATGAACTTTCATTATATGGGGTGTGGTATTAACTATAGCATCCTTGCTATATAATCCATAACCTATGGTTTTGAATCATTTTTGTGGATAATGTTGGTCTTTATTTTTTTTAATTCATTCCTTGTTTTATGCATTTCAACAATACCTTGTGCTATCTCTTCTGAATCAAGTCCCCTTTCAATAACTCGCCCTTCTTCATCATAGATATCCCATACTGTTGAGATGATTGTTCCATCTGTCGCGTACTTGGTTCTTTTTTCTATCTTGTATTGAGACATACTATTTACCCATAACATGGTCGTAAGAAACTATCAACAGAGAGAGGAAGCATACATACTGGCGTTCGGAACAGCAATAAGTAAAGTCGTCATCAGCGATGGGAACGTAGGGGTAGGGTTCTGGTAGCGATAAAGCAGGATGCCAGAGAGGAACGAACACGGTCAATAGAACACTGACCGTGTTTATCAAAGCTATCAATTCTCTCTATACATTTCCATGTTGAAATTATTTCCAAAGGGATTTATCACATCGAGTTTTTTGTAATTGTGGTTATCAATGATGATTCTATACGATTGGCTTGCCCCTTTCGCCAGCATGTCTTCTACAGCAGGGAAATTTTTGTTTGTGAGTTTTTCAAGAAGAGATAAGTTCTGAAGATCGACTTCTTCGCCATTATAAATAATTTTGTTCGGGGTTGATTTCAGATTGTTGAGAGAGATAACTAACTCTTTATCATTGATTTGCCACTCGCCAGCACCATTTACTCTATAAGATACAAACAAATTAGTATTATTGATTTTATCGGAGCTATAAGACATTTCGCCACTAACATTGTATTTTCCGTTTGAAAAATAAGATGTTTTTACCTTTGTGCTTACTATAATTCCCTGTTCATTATATGAATACGAACCATTTGTTGCCCACGTTCCTATTATATCTTCCTTCCGGTGCATATCTGGTGCATTAGGAAAATATCCAAAGTATATTCCGTAAAAAACACCTATAAGTGGCAATCCAATAACGAGTGTTTTCAATACTCTATTCATGGTGAACCTTCCATATTCAATGCATTTGCAAACCAGAAGACCATTGTATCACGCTTTTATTTCCAGAGAGATAACTACTGATAACGGTATATTAATTTTTTTTGGTTTTGCTGAAAATAAATTTGTACTGCATACATTCTATCATGTAATGTTATAAACAATAATTTTGTCAATTATTTTCAGGGCTTATTTCGAATTATTTGCAATATTTTTTACGTTTGTTATTACAGGTATTGTTTATACTACTTTCTCGTAATTAAAAGGAAAAGGCAGTAAACATAACAGAGCTTAGTTCTACTATTAAATGAAATTGTAAAAAATTTGCAAAAAAAGATAGTTGTTCCATATATTTATGATTTATTTATGATTGGAAAAGATAGTCAAAATTAAGGAGAGTTAAATTGCAACCATAGTTAGAGAATAAAAAGTAAAAAAAGGGGGTTATTGTGGGTAATTTTTATGTAAAGAATTTCATGTTTGAGAACGGTGAGAGGTATTGTTTGTTATTTGATAGGGCGACTAACATACCGAGATATTACGAAAACATGTATATAACAGTAGAGGTGAGAAACCGAACTCACTCAGTAAAGACGATGGAAGCAGTAATCAGGACCTTACTGTTATTGAATGATTATTTAAATCTGAAGAATATAGACATAATAGAAAGGATAATGGAATTAGAATTCCTGACTATTCAAGAGATAGATGAATTGGTCTACTATTTAGGTTTAAACCATACTACAAAAAAAGTTGTAAAAATTACACATGGAAGAAGGCAACCAGTAAGTGTAAAAACTAAGTATAACAGGATAAATTGGATTAGCAGGTATTTCACATGGCTTTCTAACTATCTTTTATATGATAAGAAAGTGGAAGTAAAAAAACAAAATGTATTCATAAGAACGCTGGACAGCAAAAAACCGAAACTTTGTTATGATGATGACTATTATACCTCAGAGTCAAAATCTCTTGATGATCACCAAAAGAGGCAACTTTTTTCTGCAATAAAATCATCCTCTCATCAAAATCCGTTTTCAAAGACAGTTCGCACAAGGAATGAATTAATAGTAATCATGCTGTACATGTTGGGTGTGCGAGCAGGAGAGCTTTTGAACATTCGTTTGCGAGATATAGATCTTGAAAACAGGACGATCAAAATTATTCGTCGTCATGATGATCTTACGGATAACAGGATCAAGCAGCCGCTTGTTAAAACTTTGAACAGAAACATTTACATGTCAGAGTGGCTTGAAAGTAAGATCTACTTTTACATACAAGGTGAACGACAAAAGAACATAAAGAAGCACAAACATGATTTTCTGTTCATAACACAGGGTAGCTCTCTGAATAGAGGATTACCGTTGACAATGGCAGCGTATGAGAAGTTATTCGAGCGAATAAAAGAGATTGATAGCTTACCAAAGAATTTTTCAGGACATAAGTTGAGGCATACCTGGAACTATGAATTTTCTAAAGAGTTAAGGAATGCGACGATAGAAAATGGGAACATAAATGAAGAGTTAATTCGATCTTATGTTATGGGATGGGTTCCGAATACAAACATATCGAAAGTGTACAATCAAAGATTCACTAAAGAGATCTGTAGCCAAATCCAGAAAGCTATGCAAAAAAAGATGTGTAAAATAATTGAGGTGATGGGCGATGATTAATCAGACAATACTTAAAGAAGAATTCAATATAAGATATAGTATGGCTGGATATGAATTTGATCTCAGAGAAAAAAATTGGAATCTGAAAAGGGGAGTAATAATTAACTTATCATTTCTGAATGATTTTTTAGAAAAAATTTATCATGAAGGTTTCATTCATACTCTTTCTTATTTTGCACAGGTATACAAACCAGAGTCAGTAAGTTCATTTGTTGTTAAAATAAAAGCTATTATGTTTGGTTATAATGTTAGGACGTTCAGTGAACATGAACTTATTACTGCATATAGCGACTTGCAGAGCAAAGATTACGAAAAATTCATAACGTTTAAGAGCTTTATAATTAAATGGAAAGAACTTGGTTATTATGGAATAGATGACAATGCTTATGAATATTTAAAAGTAATAACTATCCCTACAAGTGTTCATGGAGATGTCGTTAAAAGAAGAGACCCAAAATTAGGTCCATTTAATGATCTGGAAATTAAAATGATTGTAGATGGACTTGAAACGGGTATAAATCGAGGCACAGTAAGTGAATATTGTTATATTTTCACAAGGATTTTACTACTAAGTGGTAGAAGACCTATTCAAATCATGTCATTAAAACACCGAGATGTTATAAAGAATGAAGGGGGATACTTTTTAAGAATACCGAGAGCTAAGCAAAAGAATAATGTGTTCAGGGGGACGTTCAGAGAAATAGAAATCACAGAGGATATCTGGCAACATTTAATGAAAGTAATGGTTCACAATATAGATAAAGTTAAAGAAATTATTGCTGAAGATTTAAATGAGAAGTTTTTCGACGATTTGCCTATATTTCTTTCAATCCCTCAATTATGTAAAGTTTCAAATGGAATAGATTTCTCTAAGTACCTACAATGTGATTTTTTACATATCAGAACAGGTCAGGCTCGATTTTGGTTAAAAGATTTTGCTAAGAAATTTAAAATATATTCTCCAAGGACAGGGGAATTATTGAAAATTCATCCAGTAAGGTTTCGCTATACATTCGGGACGTTATTAGCCAGAAGTGGAGGAAACTTGAGCACAATTGCTTTCGCAATGGATCATTCGTCTGATACCAGTGCAGGTTATTATATTAAAAACTTATCTGATAACGTCAATGTTATAGACAAAGCAGTAGAACGTTATCTAACAGATATATCAGATGTATTTCTTGGTAAAAGAGGATACCAGGGAGATTTATTACAGAAAGTGCTCACAATGGACATAAAAAAAGAAAGTAAAAACAATAGAAACTGTGATGGTTGTCAACATTTTAAAGCATGGAATAAGGGGGTAAAATGACTGTCTTAATATTCAATCCACCAAATGATGAGCAGGATAATAATTTAGAACAATTCATATCATTTTGTAAACAGCAATTTAACCATCAAAAGAGAATGCATACATGGGATGACAATATTTGGTATAAGTTGGGCACATTCACCAAACTAAAAACCAAACATTGGGAAGATGGTAATGCAATGAATTTGGAGTTTGTTGACTTTGCGAAGTCTTACATTATTTATCAAAGAGGTCTAACAAGGAAGAAGAAATTTCAACGAGAGATGGTTGTTTTAAAATGCATCGAAGAATCACTAATCAAATTAAAGGGCAGTGCATGTATAACCAATTGTGATACTATGGTTTTTGATTTGGCTTTAAATATAATGAAAAAAAGTTTTTCAGAATACTCTGTATACAAACTATCAAAAGTATTAGAAAGGTTTTCTATATTCTTGGTTGAAAAGAAATTAGTCAGAAAATTTTTTATAGGATGGGTGTCTCCTTTAAAATTAAAACAGGTCGAAAGTTATAAACCGCTTTCAGAGGTAATTGGAGAAAATGGGAAATTATCAAATTTATCTGCCATTGAAGCATTAGCGAGTATTTTTGCAAAAGAAGATTCGAAACTAAGTGAAAAGGATCAGTATGTAAGTTCTGTATTCGCTCTTTTGATGTGTGCTCCGAGTAGAATTTCAGAGATCCTTGCTTTACCGGCCGATTGTGAAATCGTTGAACAAGATAAAGATGGTGCAGAGCATTATGGGCTTCGCTTTTATTCAGCAAAAGGATATGGAGCAGATATTAAATGGATACCTTCGATAATGGTTCCCGTAGCTCAAAAAGCAGTGGCAAGACTCAGGAGACTATCAGCGAACGCAAGAGCCATCGCGTTATGGCATGAAAACAAATCATCAGTTTTTAGACTGCCTACTTGTCCAGATGTAGATGAAGAACAACCTCTAACAAGTGCTCAGGTATATAAAGCTTTAGGTTATGATGTTAATTTAAAATGGAAACATGGTTATAAAGCCAAAATAGAATCTTTGTTATTAAATGATAAAAAAACATTCTTGGGTAAAAAGTACTCCTATACACTGAAAACTCTATTCCAAACAATCCATAATTCGCCGCCACCAGATTTCCCATATTACGATAGGGAAAAAGGGATTAAATATTCCAATGCTCTATGTATTGTTAATGGTTATCAACTTAATGAAGATGCACAAACTAATCTGTGGCAAATTCACAAATATTCAGCTAATAGCCTCATGTTGGAAATTGGACACAAAAAGATAGGAGGACCAAATATATTTGAAAGACATGGTTTTTTTGATAGAGATGGCAAACCATTGATTGTATATAGCCATCAGGCAAGGCATTTACTTAATACGTTCGCATATCTTGGCGGGATGAATGATTTTGATATCGCAAGATGGTCTGGGCGTAATAGGATTACAAGCAATAGAGATTATAACCATGTTTCAGAAGAGCACATGAAGTGTTATGCCATCGACATAAGCGAACAAAAGCAAAGTTCCATTGAGCCTTTCTTAGGAACTGATAGTGGGATCTCTGACTCGAACCTTGATCCTGATGTGCATGGAGCTGTGCTTGCTACAGAACAGGGCTATTGCCAACATCACTACTCCATAAAACCCTGCTCCAAGTTCTCTGGCTTAGATGACACAACAGGTAGCGGCAGCGCTGAGCTGACCGATCTTGTAGACAAGCTGGTATATAGAACTGAACAGGATAAGAACGATGGAGTGTATGGTGCAGAACAATGGTTAGAACTACATCTTAAATATAAAGAAAAACTCAATAAAAAATAGGAGAGAGTATGGCAAAGCATTTAAGTAGAAGAGATATCGATTATATACTTTATTCAATCACCGAGTGGAACATGAAAAGCGACAAGCTAACTTGGGACAACTTATGCAAAAAAGTATCAAGAAAGATCGGGAAAACCCCAACAAGGCAATCCTTATATACACACAAAGAAATCGTAAATTTATACATGGCTAAAAAGAAGGCTATCAGGCAGAAAGTTGATCTCGTTGACAAACCATCCAGCATTAAAAAAGCCTACGAAAAGATCGATAAATTAGAAATCAAAGTTGCAGAACTGTCTAACCTGAACAATATACTGCAAGAGAATATAGCTAAGCTACAGTACTCTTGTTATCTCAAAGGGATTAAAGAACACGAAATTGAAGAAAACTTTCCCATCATTAAAAGATAATATTGATAGGTTTTAACTATTGACATGATTGAATATTATGCTAATTGTATAGACAGAAATACGGACGTTAACAATTGCAAGGATGCATATTATGGAAAAATTAAATAGCATGGAGCGTTTTCTAATACTTTTTGAACGCTTCATTAAAAAGCTCGAAGAGTCTGGATTGTCTGAGTCAGACATATTAGAAAAGTCTTACCTTTTCTGTGTAGGTTTTTATATCAAGTATAAAAATGACATTGATAATATGGAGTTAGCTAATAGAGATGTTGTTTTATCTTTTATGCTTACCTCTTATTACTGCTTTATTAATAATGTTGAAAAAAGAGTAATCGATGCTGATAAAATAAGAAGAATGTGTGGATTACTCATTCACTTCATCATGAAGAACAAAGCTAATTCAGAAACTGTTTTTATAACAGAAAAAAGAAAATATGATCGTTCTGTATTGGCAAGGTCATTAAAAGAAAGAAATCTCAACTATATGGCGAACAATAATAAAAACACTTAAAACAGAATCTGTTCCTATATAGATTCTGTTTTAAATATAAGATGCTTAATTTCATGCTGCATTCAAGTTCTGATCAAAGATCTCCATCCATTGATTAAGTTGTTCTTTGAGATCATTAATGCCCTTGCTTGAATTAAAAGAATCATTACGAGGATAGAACCGAATATGCCACTCTGGTTTACGAATGTCTTTTACACGGATAAAGAGACCTGTATCAGCGATGTTTTGACCTAATGTTTTGCCGTTTTCACTGATACCCTTTAAACCACCACCTGAAATTTCGCCACCATGTGTGATGTTGTAGCTCCATTCTTTAATATCATCAAAAGAATAAGTATTTGCTCCTTCGCTATTTTTAAGAAAGACCTCTTGTTTATTTGTGTCTAACCGGATTTCACAATCATTGAATTTATGAAGATAGACCCCATCATTATTGTCGTTAAGATAATTGACTGTTGCAGAGTTATTCTTTCTGACAACATATTTGCCATATGCTGTAGCCAGAAGCATTGCACTGACGAAAAACAGAGGTACCCAATAAACTGACATAACCTTAGCACCCCCAAAATAAGCAACAAAAACAGGGAGTGCAATCGCCAGTAATACACGCTTCATCATGAAGTATTTCATACGTTTGTTCCTGTACGATGTAAAAAGAAATTGAAAATAGGCTAGTAAAATCAATCTATTAGCCTACATTTCGTTCAAGGTACATTTTGGACGAAGCGATAAAGTTATCAAATCATTTGTACCGATCGATACTTTCATCTTGATAGTTTATTCCTATCATATGTGATTTATCGATCGATTGTGACGATCGATTAATTATACTAAAATCAATGATATAGCTGTTTGCAGCAATAATAATGCTAAATTTTAGACCTAAAACCGTTTGTTTTTGTAGCTTTTTCAACAGCAGAAAGAGGTGGTGTGTCTATAGGAAGGGGGATAGCCGAAAAAATCTTGGGGGGCTGCTTAAACGCCTTTAACAATGGATTACGTAGTTTTTTGATGGTGTTAACTATTTTGTCTACCCAGGGGATGGTTTCTATCCATCGCATCACTACGTCCACATAGCTTTTACCTGTGGTTTTAACTTTCTCTTGATAGATATCATCTGCTACAGGCAAGACAGATAAAGGAAGCAGGGTGTTTTCTGCATCTATACCACCAAAAAAACTTACGGCATCAGCTTTCACTATCTTGATAATTTCTTCTGGGTTGGTTGCATTGAAGGCAATGGAAGCTTTTCTATCATCTACGACAAGGGGATCAATGATGATGAACGGCTCTAAGTTTTTCCATGAATACTTTTTACCTAATTGGGATGCTTTGAATGAAATTTTGGCGTATTCAAATGAAAAACCGTTCATTTTTCCGGTTGAAGCCCTGTTGGGGATTGCTCTTATCTTCTGAGCTGCAAGCTGCTGCACAAACCTTTCTTCGGAAATCTTGCTGGTTATGAGTGTATCTATAGCTTCTTGTATGATTGTCTTTGCACATTTCTCGCCAGTTCTTTCTTCTAACATTGCTTCATTACGTGATTTTTTACGTTTGGTAGGTGAGGAAGAAGGTTTCACAGCATCAGTTCCTTTAGTTCTTGTTAGCTGGTAGTCCTTTTCAAGTTCCTGGATGATACGTGTGCTGATAAGGTTCTCATTTTTACCTAAGTAGAGCTTCCCGGATGTTGCATCTATGCGACTTGCTACTATATGGATATGTTGACCATCT
Organism: Pseudocitrobacter corydidari; assembly: GCF_021172065.1. Taxonomy (NCBI): domain Bacteria; kingdom Pseudomonadati; phylum Pseudomonadota; class Gammaproteobacteria; order Enterobacterales; family Enterobacteriaceae; genus Pseudocitrobacter; species Pseudocitrobacter corydidari. The sequence goes on from NZ_CP087880.1 coordinate 4,938,951, forward strand.
TTATCATCATGAAGCACGTATGCACGTAGATGCGTTTCAGAGAAGCCCATACGCTTCATATAGTCGTCAGCTAACAGCTTCCATTGTTGTATAGGTAGACACTCACCAGCAGGTAGACGCAGAGAATTGTGCCAAACAGGTTTACTTACATCGGAGCGTAGGAGCTTCGTAGCGTTGAACTCTGCACTTAGTGCTTCTGCGAAGCTTTCTATGACATTCCCTCCGATTACATACGGATCTGACTTGTGGTGCGAAGCAGGTTTTAATAAATAAGAAATAAGGCCATTAAAGGTTTTCCCTCTTTTGATTTTTTGCATTCCTTTCATTAAAGTTAACTCATAGATCTCTTGGAGGATGTAAGACAGAAGCGAAGCTCAGAAATTTGGCGCTTCACTGCGAAGATCTCTGTCTTTGTAAGCTCACCACCAGTGCTTTTACTTTCGAGATGAATAAGTAGCTTGTTCAGCTTCTGTGATATTTCGCTGAGGGATTTCCAAGCTTCTATGTTGATTGAAGGAACTACTATGGGAAGCTTATCAAGAGAAGCTAATCTGAGCCATTCCCCCTTGCTTTTCTCTCCACGTTTAGCATTGAGAAGCTGTAGTTCTTCATGGTTCAGTCGAACACTGATGCAATGCGTTCTTAGTAAATTTTGATATGATTCATTTTTATTAATTTTATTAAAAGTATTTTCCATACGAACTCCATTCGTGTTTTTATCCGAAGCATATTCCTTATGCTTAGAATATTTATATTGCACAAAAGAAAAATGTCAATGTATACAGGTAATTTAGGTTGAATAAAAACGAAGCTATTGCTGAAATAATACAACATCTTCAGAGTGTTTTTGCATTATGGTTTTTAGGTTTTGATGTTCTTTTTCAACCAAAGGGCGAAAAAGCAAGGTCAACTTGAGAAGCGTAGCTTCGATAAGTTAGCCCTTGCTAAATAATAATATAAGAAGTTTAGATAATTGACAAAGTTGTTTCATAATGTATAAAGAATTAAATATAGCAATTATATAAAAGAGGTATATATGAAGGGTAATAAAAGATATCAAAATTTAATGGCCATAATCTTTGTAGTCTGTTTTTTCTTTAATCTACCATTCAGTCAGCCATTATATAAAGATGGAAGTGTCGTGGAGGTATTCGTAGTATTAGCTAGTTTCTTTTACATGATGGCTTTCCCATTCTTTTACTTTTTTGAAAATAAATGCAGAGATAAGGTATAATCTCCGCATTATTAGCATTCATCCGTATTTATGGTAATTTTTTCAATATAATTGCGGAAATTATTTTTGCTAATGAAAGAGAAGCTATTACAACTATAATTAAATACCCTATAACACTAGAAGCAATGGAGAAAATAAACTCTGCAATCTTTTTCAATTTTTCGTAGAAAATAGAAAAACCAAAAGCTATTAAAATTGGAGGAACTAGCAACCAATATTTAGAAAGGATTTCATACCTCCAGATACTCTAATAGTTCTTCATTAAAAGCTTCTATATTGGCATTTGGAAACTCTTCCCGTAGTCTTGAGGCAAGAGCTAATGCTTTATTTTTATAAACAGAATCAAATCCTAATAGATGACGAGAGGAGTTTTCACTCTTCATTAAATCATCATCCCAAAGCATCATTTTTCTAACGCCTGATTGAAGTAATAGTCTTGAGACCGAAGAACCTACTGAACCACATCCGACGATAGCTACTTTATGTTCAGAGATTTTCTTGTAAGTTTTGTTATGCTCACGGCCCGTTAACCAAGAATCGTCAGAACGGTCAACTATGAGATTTTCTGTTTTAGTTTGGCCTATTCTATTTTTTAAAATCTTTCCATCGATGTAATTTCTATAACCATCTAATAAAGCTGTATTTCTGAATCGACCCCGACTAAGACCTTTGGTATCGAAGCGGTCTGAGGCAAGATCACTAACTCCCTTGGGAATCTGTATTCCTATAATATTCATTCCAGAAGGAGTTGGGAATGAAATTAGAATTATTGGCTTGACATTGAACATATTAGCACAAGATCTTAAGATCAATTCAATAGTGCTTTCTGAATCTTCCTGTTGCTGATTTATGATTTCAAAAAAATCCCTTGCAGTTTTGGGATACTGACTCGGATACCAGGCTTCATCGAAGAATATCAATGGAATGGAAATTATTTTAGATAGTTGCTGTTGCCTTATTCGCTTATCTTTTGAATTACTTTCATCCGATTCTAATGGCAATATTTTTTGGTTTTCCAACCAGTTAATTAATTCTTTCTGTGTGTCAGAATATATTACTCCAAATTTCCGAGTCCGATAACCGAAAACCAACCTTGTGTTTTTATTTGTTAGATCACACAGGCTTATAAGTCGATCTGTTTTATTACATTGATAAATCCAATAGTTCTGGAACTCATCAATAAAATCCTCATTTAAATCTCCATTTATTCCTTTTCTTAGCATTAGTATAGCATCGTTTAGTAAGTCGACTGCATAGGTCATATCATTATGATCGATGATATAACTGTCAGGCCAAACACATAACTTGCCATTTTTTTCTAAGTGCGGGAGTTGGCAAACATCAATTTTAGGTGAGGAAATAAACACATCTGGAATGTCAAATTGACTAAGAGTTTTGTATCTTAGTTGCAATACAATAGGTTCATTACTAAATTCTAAATCAGTTGGTAACTCCCAAGCGCAAGCATATCTATTATCGAATTTTATTAATTCATTCATAGAAAGCTTCCTTGCACCATAAGGTGCAAGGATTGTGCTCAACTGATCTATCTTTTTTTTAAGACAATCAGGCATAACCACCACCACCTTGTCTATTTACAGCGGCACTTGATGATTCAGCCATGCCTAATGCAGATGCTGCAATTTTCTTAATACCATTATCTGAAATTTCAATTTCTAACGGAATATTCTCTCCATTCTTTTTATGGTCCGATACACATAAAAATTGACCTTGTACATTATCAACAATATTTTCGTATTCTTTTTTTGCTCGATATGATGGGGGATCATTAGCATCATCTGCAATAGGATCTGAACTTGCAATTATGAATGCATTTTGTTTTGCTCGGTTGAATACTTCCATCGCCAGTTCGGAGGTTTTTGCTTCATCTCCTTTACCGCTTGAACTATCATGCGATAAAGATCGCCAAGAGCAATGATGTGGGGTTTGTAGTATATCGTAATCAAGCCACGACATATTGTAATTTTTAAACAGGCGGTTACGGACACCTTCCCAACAAACAACTTCCGCATCACCACCACTTAAAAAGAATGCTGTTTTATTATCGCCTTTTAACTCAAAATTGATAATTACACTTGAATGATTCTTACCTAACTTATCTTCATCTTCATCCTCATCAAAATCTTTTTTTGGTGATGGTGCAAGCAAATGAGCTTCAAAATTGTATGAATATGCACCATTAATTAGTCGAGTTGTATTATCAAGTTGCAGTACAATATTAGGGATATCATCAGTTTTACCATTTTCATCTTCACCTAAGACTAAAACTTGATTACCGACACCATCTAAATATCGTTTTTCTTTGTAAAGATTAACTCTTCGTTTTACTTCTGAATTAAGATCTCTTGCATCTTGGACTAAATTATGATTTTGTGCATGGTGTCGCCTAAATACTATCGGACTGGACCAGATTTCATTAATAAAGATTTTATCTGACCTTTCACTCCAGTCTTCGGGTTTGCCTAAATGGAAGTGCTCAGAAATTCCAGAACAATGATCTTTATCGGGATGAGACCAAATAAATAGGTGGATAAATAATCTACCTTTCTCATCACGATCCAGCTTTTCTCTTAACTGAGAAAGAACATCAGGGTGTTCCTTCCCTTTTCTTATGTGGCAATCGATTAAAATATTTTGCCCATCTTCCGTTTGGATGAGGGTCATATCCCCATTACCAACGGGGAAGAAACATATCTTTGCAGACATATTATATCCTTATTAATTATTTCTGATCGGTATTATCTCCCGATCTTGCTGTGCGAGATTTCTCAATCCCAAAAATAGCCATACCTACATCTTCGATTTTGCCAACGAATTTATCTACATTCAAGCCAGCAAAGAAGGCAAATGCCATATATCCATAATCGCCACCACTACCGTTTTGTGATGCATCTAACACTATCAAACCCGCTTTAAGGAACAGGTAGGCCACAACACCACAGATACCACTAACGATAGGTCTCAACACATACCAAACATGCCAGCGTTCATCCCAGCAGTTCCTAACACATTTGTTAAGATACACTCCACGGATACAGTAAAGAGTTCCACCAAGGATACCTATCAACCCACAACGGATCATAAGCTTCTTACTCATGATCCATTCAGGAAACACATCCCCCTTTACTAACCCGGCATACACAAGGACAACAAGTAAGAGTAGGAAGAAGAGATAACAGATTATCCGTTTCATATGTAGCCTATAGGTAACTTTTTAAGTGAATTTTCATGTTTAGTCATTTTAGATCATGTTCTTAGATTATCCATGAAAGTACTGCTGCATCATTGGCGTATGCGCGTCCAGGTTATCAATCGTACTCATCGAATTCGTTATTCCATTCTCTTTACTTTTAATGCGTTAGTGAGAATTTCTGTTCTCATGCGTGACCATGATGGTGCTCTGGGTCGCGTCAACGCTGCCGATGAAATTCAGCTCATAGGGAGGCGATTGTACCATCAATACGATGTTGATTTAACAATCTGCATGGTTGTGCGATCGCGCTTCCAGATGTGGGCTGGCGTTATGCGTCAGAGCGCGCAATAGCAAAAAAAGAGGAGGTAAAGACGGGAACGAACGTGATTCCCACCTGCGAAAACGCAGGTGGGAACTGGGATATTAGAAACTGTACTTCACGCCCAGCATGCCCTGGGTGTCGCTGTAACCGTTGTCGCCCAGTTGTTGGGCAACATTTCCCCACAGTTGTAGACGCTTGTTAATTTGCCCTTCAACGCCCACTTTCAGCTCGCCAACATTACGCGTGCCGCTGATATCATTGCTGATATCATCCATTTTCACGCGGTACGTGTCCGAATTGTAGATCCAGTTCGCTTCGACAAACGGCTGGAAGGTACGATCTTTCCCGTCGTCCAGTTTGTTGTTCCCCTGAAGATATGCTTTCACGCCGAGACGTGTTTGCAGATTACCGTCTGTTTTATCCGACACGCGAGTTCCGTTATGTTCGGTCAGACTATCGGCCTGCACGTCCATCCAGGTAAGCTGGAGTTTGGGTTGCAGCCAGTAGCTGGTGCGCTCATCGCTGCTTTCGCCGAGACGGAAGCTATATCCACTCTCAATTGAGGCGGTAACGCCATCGGCATCATACTTCTCGGTGGCGAGATCTTCGCCGGAGACCTTGTTATCAAACCAGTTGTAAAGCACCCAGCTGTCGACATAGAGACCGGTTTTATCGAGCTCGTTGGCATACCAGGTGCCATAAAGCCCGGCGCTATAACCACTCACTTCGCCACGAGAAGAATATCCGGTCAGTCGTGAATGCGTGCGGCTTTTACTGTTGGCATAGCCCGCCATCAGGCCGAGGTGCAAACGGTCCTGACCGTTGCTGCTCCACTGCGCGATGTCACCACCAATCTGCAACACATATCGATTACTCTGTGTGGAGAGTTGATCTGACCCATCTTTAAAACGAGTGTGTCCGCCGACGTTACGCATCCACAGGCTGGTCACTTTTTGCTCGCCGGTCAGCGCGTCGGTGTACTGGGTTTCCCCCAAACGATCGTGCAGGCGAGTATTAAACAGGGTGTTGTTGGCCATTGCGTTCGCGAGATAGCTGCCTGATTCCGGGCGATACTGATGTTCACCTTCAGGTTGCGTTGGGATAGGGTCAACGGGCGGCACGGGGTCGACAGGCGGTAAAGGGTCAACCGGGTCGACAGGCGGTACAGGGTCAACCGGGTCGACAGGTGGTACAGGGTCAACCGGATCAACCGGTGGCACTGGGTCAACGGGATCAACCGGCGGTTTAGGATCGATAGGGTCAACAGGATCTACAGGTTTGACCGGATCCGGAATGGCTTCACTGGTGAGATACCAGTTCTGATTGTCGAGTTTGACAATATTGTAGTCATACCCGCCAGCGACGATACGCCCCTCTTTGGCAAATGTGCCGTTTGATTCACCGGCGATATCGACAATGCGGATACCTTCAATGGTTTGCGCACCGGTGCCACCTGCATTGCTGATGCTGACGCGGGTGTCGCCCGCGGTATCGCCGAGTACGACCAGTTTGTCAGTGGCGGAGTTGTCATCGCCCAATACCGTGCGCAGCGCCAGTAACCCATTGTCTGCGGTATAGTCGCCGTTAATGGTGAGCGTAGTCGGCGTAAATTCACCGCTAACTTCTCCAGAAGAGAGGGACGCGTTACCCGCCAGAACAAGAGAGTTGAGCGTCTGGTCGTGGCCGTTGAGATCCAACGTTCCGGCGCTGTCGACGACATAATCTGAATTGGCGCTAAAGGTATTCGCTACACCCGCACGCAGCGTGCCGTTTGCCACATGGGTGGTGCCCGTGTAGGTGTTAGCGCCGCTGAGGGTCGTAATGCCCGAACCAATCTGATTCACTTCCCCGTGGTTAACAATGTTTGCCGCGAGCGTGAAATCTTCGCTGTTATGATTAAAGTTGAGAATCGCGGTACTGGTATCCCCCTCACGACCTAAAAGGATCACCGGCGCGTTGAGTGTGCCCGCTCCCTGTTCCGCTTCACCAGCTACGCCGCCTATATTGAGTATTCCTGTGGCCGTTGTGCTATAGCCTAATTGCAACTCTTTTCCCACATTGACGGTTGCGCCATTACTGATGGTCAGCGTGCCAAACGCTGAATTTTCATCCGCACCGTAACCGCCAACGGTTAAATTTGAAGTGACATCAAGCGTTGACTGATCACCGTCGACCAGCACTTCACCATGACCAGCCTGATTAAATTCTGGATAACCATTGAATCCTGATACCAGGCTTTTGGCTACGCTGAGGTGACCACCGTTGGTGATCGCAAGATACCCCGTTCCCTGATCGCCAACCATCGTCCACTGAGTATCAACCGATGAGTTTTCTCCGTCGATAATAACGACCCCTTCAGCCGCACTCGCGAACTCCCCGACTCTGAGTTCGCCGACGCCGGTGATCTGGCTCCCCTTTTCAACGAACAGGGTTCCTTTTCCGTCATATTTGCCTAACAAAAGATAAGCACCGTTAACCGACCATCTGGCGCCATTGGTTAACGTTAAGGACCCCGTTGAGTTTGTACCGATGATATTGTCATTTATGTTTGGCGATTGAGTATTGATTGCGCGATTATCAATAATCATGCTGCCATCGGTGTCTTTCCCGATAATCAGCGACTTAAACTGGTCCCATTCAGATTCAGTATTCTCTGTCGATGATAGCGTAACGGAATTGTTTTCATTGATCGTGACGGTGATGTTGGTATCAACCGGCGTATAGGAAGCGAATAAATCGATATTATTAACGGCTCCTGCATTGGCCTGAGCTGAAAGTATCAGGGATACCACGAGTGCAATTTTTGACATTGGGTGAATCAGAGGATTAGGGCTCATCGCTTTTCCTTGCTCATAATAAATATATTGTTTTTCAATTTAAAAAAACAAAGGCTCTGCAATCTGGATAGTAGTGATGGCAGGAATAAAATAAAAAATCGTTTAAGACACTACAATCATTAACGATTAATAGGTTTTAACAATATAAGAATAATACGCGTGTGAAGAATGCTGGCGCAGTGATTAAAAATTTTTTGTTGTCACTTATCCACGGGGAGATAAAAATCTTAAATCAGCGTCTTTTTTGTGTATGAGCAAGCGGCGAAAAGATTAGAAAAATAATTTAGTTGTCATGGGTGAATATTGGCGTGATTATTATTATCACCATATTAATATGGATATGTGGGGCGAGAGCGTTTGATAATAATGTGCGTTTATTGATTAAAATCAAAAGTTGAAGAATTGATGATATAAGAAAAATAACATGAGCATTAAGACAATGACAAGTTATTAATACGGTTTCATATTATTCGTTATACGACGCTGAATAACCGAATATCGATGCAAGCAGAAAATCGCGAACTGTCACTTTCGGGTAATGGTATGCACAATAGATAAGTTGTAAGATACATGCATCTTTTGTCGGGAGGGGCGCAATGGCTGGAAAACGTATTGCTCGTGAGAAAAAAACGATTGAAAAAATGATCGCGCTTTACGAGAAACAGTGCCCGCAGGCTGTAGCTCAGAGCGGGCATTATGATGATCTTTTCGCGTATGCAGAAAAGCGCCTCGACAAGTGCGTGTTCGGTGAAGAAAAACCGGCCTGCAAACAGTGCCCGGTACACTGCTATCAGCCAGCAAAACGCGAAGAGATGAAGCAGATAATGCGCTGGGCCGGGCCGCGAATGCTTTGGCGGCACCCGATTCTTACGGTCCGCCATCTGATTGATGACAAGCGCCCGGTGCCGGAACTACCTGAAAAATACCGCAAGAAACCCAATGCGAAATAACTACCCGCCCATCACTACCCGATAACCGGCCTGTTCGATTTTCTCGCGCAGTGGGGCGATATCCTGCTCTGTTGGCGTTGTCACGCCCGCCATTTGCCACACTTTACTAAGCTGATGGTATTTCGGTTCACCGTACTGATGAAACGGTAGAAGGTGAATTTCCTGCACCGCGAGCGGGGCGAGGAACGCCAGGATCTGCGTCACGTTTTCGTCGTTCAACGTGAAGCCCGGGATCAGCGGCAGACGCGGGATGACCTTTATACCTGCTGCCAGCAGCTGGCGAAAGTTTTCCAGCACGCGTAGCTGGTTGATATTCAACACCTCGCGGGCGCGTTCGGCATCCATGATTTTTAAATCAAACAAGACTTCATCGCAGGCGCTGGCCAGCGGCAGCAACCGGCTGAACGATGCGTCACCTGCCGTTTCGATTGCCGTACGGATACCTAACTGGCGCAGGCGCTGCAAAAATTGAGTGGCAAATTCTGCCTGCATCAGTACTTCACCGCCCGAAAGCGTGACGCCCCCGCCCGATGCGCGAAAGAAAATATCATCTTTCAGCACATCGCGTTCCAGCTGTTCCAGCGTGACGTCGCGGCCAATATTTTCCCATGCGCCAGACGGGCACTCATCCGCATCCTGGCGGCAGCGAACGCAGCGCAGGCATTTGCTTTCGCGGCGCACGGTTTCGATTTTTGGCGACAGTGATTCCGGGTTAGCGCACCACGGGCAGCGGTGCGGGCAGCCTTTAAAAAAGACCACCGTACGGATGCCCTGGCCGTCGTTTAGCGAGTAACGCTGGATGTTAAAGATGCGCGCCGTGTCGGCGCGCGGCTCCATTACCTCATAGCTGATGCGCGGTGCGGCGGATAATGTCATCCTGAATCTCCTTCGACAGCTCAACAAAGAAGGCGCTGTAGCCCGCCACGCGGACCACCAATCCGGCGAAATCCTGCGGGCGCTGCTGGGCTTCGCGCAGCATGTCGGCGTTGACTACGTTAAACTGCACGTGTTGCAACTTCAGTTTGGTAAAGGCGAGCAGGAAGTCCGAGAGTTTGTTCAGGCCGCCTTCGCCTTCCAGCGTCGCCGGGGTAAATTTCACGTTCAGCAGGGTCCCGTTAGAGAGCAAATAGTTATCCAGCTTGCTCACCGATTTCAGAACCGCCGTTGGCCCCTGGCAGTCCTGACCTAACATAGGCGACAACCCGCCATCCGCCAGCTGTTCCCCGGCAAAACGTCCGTCCGGGGTTGCGCCGACTACCGATCCCAGCGGTACGTGTGCCGAAACGGTGTAGGAACCCGGTGTAAATTGCCCCCCGCGCGGGTTGCGGTATTTTTCCACCTCTTTGCAGTAAAAACGCAGCAGATCGGCGCTGATATTATCCACTTCGTCGATATCGTTACCGTACTTCTCGAAGCGGTTAATCAGCCGCGCACGCACTTCTTTGCCCTCTGGTGTTTCGAAGTTGGCTTTCAGCACCGCCAGCAGTTCGTCAAAACTCATCCGCTGCTGGTCAAAAACCATACCTTTCAGTGCATGTAGCGAGTCGCTCATATTGGCGATACCAATGCCCTGCACGCCGGAGAAGTTGTAGCGCGCGCCGCCTTCGGTGATATCTTTGCCATTGGCAAGGCAGTCGCTGACAAACGATGAGAGCAGCGGCACCGGCGCCCAGTCGCGATGGCCGATATCGCAAATATTGCTGCCTTCAACCATTAACTTAATATAATGGCGGATCTTGTCGCGGATTTGCGCCTGCAAGCCCTCCCAGTTGATATCCGGGTTGCCCTCGTTTTCATGCAGCACGATTTCCATCACCTTCAGCAGGTTAAACATAGCGATATCGTGTAGCCCGTAGGTGCGCCCGGGAATCGACAGCTCAACGCAGCCAACTACCGCGTAATCGCGCGCATCTTCCAGCGACACGCCACGGTTTAAAAATGCCGGAACCACCACTTCATCGTTAAAAATTTGCGGAATGCCGGTACCGAGGCGAATGGTCTCAGCGGTTTTACGCAGGAACGGGCGATCGATCAGTTCATTGACGCGCACGCCGAGGTTTGGCTGCGGCAGACGTACGCTCTGGTAGGCGTCCAGACACATAAACGAAAGGGCATTGACGGCGCTGCGGCCATTCTCGGTTAAGCCGCCGAGCAGGGCGGTATAGCCTGTCGGGAAACCGGCAAAATAGCGGGCGCTGCTGGTGGAACGCAGCAGTACGATGTCGTTGCATTTCACCCACAGGGATTCCAGCAGTTCGCGCAGCGTTTGCGCGTCAACGCCACGGTTGAGCGAGGCCTGCCAGAAGGGCAGCATGTACTGATCGAAGCGGCCCAGCGATATTGAGCTGGCGTTGGATTCATACTGCAAAATGATGTTCATGTACCAGAACAGCTGGCAGGCCTGATGGAAATCCTCCGGGCGCTGTTCGGCGTTATGGCGGGATGTCGCGGCGATAGACAGCAGCTCCTGGCGACGTCCGGCATCCGGGCACGCTGCGGCCAGGGTTTCCGCCAGTGCGGCATAGCGCAGAATATGGCGCTGCGCGGCTTCCAGCACAATCAATACTGCGGCATAAAAATGGTTTTCCCGCTGCTGAGTGCAGTGTGCTTTCATCTCTGAAATCAGCGCGGCGAGGCCGTTATTCAGCAGCCGCGGGTAGTCAATAATGATATGACCCTGGCCTTTGTCTGTCTGGTTAACGCTGAAAATCTGTGTACCAACGGCGGTTTTTACCTCATCGGTCATCTGCCCGTTAATGAAATCTTTCATCGAGCGCTTTTCCCAGTACGGGAACAATTCTTCGCGATAGCAGCGCTTGTCGTCGTCGCTGATGACAAACCGATCCTGCGGGCGCGTCGGGAACTGATCGAGTTCTTTAAGCAACCAGTAAGGATCCATCTCCGGTGACATAATCCCGGCGCGCGGTTTAATCGTTCGATTGCCCGCAATCAGTTCGTCGTCGCGAATGCTGATGGCGACGTTATCCAGAATGTGCGCGGTGGCTTTCGCGCGGCGAATCATCACCGGCTCGCCTTCTGTCTGGCGATGGCTCTCGGTGTAGAGCAGGGCGCGCTCAAGTGAAATTTCACGTGGATGAGCGAAAAGGGCGTCTTTCAGGCGTTGAATGCGATGGGTCATACGGGGTGCTCCTCAGAACAGGTGATGTGTCTAAGGTAGGCAAATCAGGGGGGCGAAGACAGGAGACAATCTGGCGAAATACTGGATTATTGTACGCAGATTTTGAAAGTGAGATCTCTGTTTTGTCCTGTATTAAAAACACAGCGCCAATGATTTGGCGCTGTGTATGTTTGCGTGTCTAGGGGAGCAGTGCGTCTTTATCAATCCCCAGGCGTTTCATGCGTGACAGCAGCGTGGTGCGCTTCAGACCCAGCCTTTGCGCCGCGCCTTTTGGCCCGGCGACGACGCCGTTGGTCTCTTTCAGCACGCGGGTGATCAGCTGGAATTCATCTTCCCCGTCCATGGCGCAGGTCGCGGCTGGTGCGGGGGATTCATTAGGGGATAGGGTGACTTCCGGCAGCGACAGTTGCAGCACGCTGCCGCGCGTCAGCAGCACGGCGCGCTCAATCACGTTCTCCAGTTCACGGACGTTACCCGGCCACTCCATACGTTCCAGGGTGCGCAGGGTTTCCGCCGGAATGCTGTCGATATTGCGCCCCAGACGGCGGGCGATTTTAAAGGTGAAGGCTTTCACCAGCAGCGGAATATCTTCCGGACGTTCGCGTAACGGTGGAAGGTGGATCGGGAAGACGTTCAATCGATAATAGAGATCGCTACGAAATTCGCGATCGTTAACCATCTGTTTCAGATCGCGGTTGGTGGCGGCGATCAGACGCACATCGGTGCGGATCAGCTTATTGCTGCCGAGGCGCTCAAACTCTTGCTCTTGCAAGACGCGTAGCAGTTTTGGCTGAAGTTCCACCGGCATGTCGCCCACTTCATCGAGGAACAGGGAGCTTTTATCGGCAAGTTCAAAACGACCAATGCGCTGCGTATTTGCGCCGGTAAACGCGCCGCGTTCGTGGCCAAAGAGGTCGCTTTCCAGCAACCCGGCTGGCATTGCGGCGCAGTTCATTTTCACCATCCGGCGACCGTTGCGGTTGCTGAGATTGTGGATGGCGCGGGCAATCAGCTCTTTCCCGGTGCCGGTTTCGCCGAGGATCAGCACCGTGCTGTCGCTTTGCGCCACCATTTCAACCTGCTTAAGCACGCTGTACATCGCTTCGCTGCGACCAATAATTTCGCCGAACTCGCTTTCAACATTGTTGAGCTGCTCAGTTAGCGCCAGGTTCTCATCCACCAGCCGCTCTTTTAGTCGATGAATTTCCTGATAGGCGAGAGCGTTATCTACCGCGATGGCCACCCGTTCGGCAATCTGACGCAATAGCTTAAGGTTGGTAGCGGTAAAGACTTTTTCGTCGCACTGGGCCAGCTTCAGCACGCCCAGCATGGTGTTGCCCGACATCAGCGGCAGCAGGCACAGGGTTTGAATCTGGTTATCCCACATATCGAACAGCATGCGTTCGTAGGGGGCGAGCTTATCCTGCTCGCGCAGGTTGAGCATCAGCATCTCTTTGCTTTTAAACACGCGCTCGGTCAGCGTACCGGCTTCGCTCACTTCACTCTGATCGTGAACCGGGTCGTTCACATCCAGATAGTGTGTCGAGTAGATGTTGAGTTTGCCTTTACGGTTGCTGCGCAGCACGATGCTGATGGCGTCGATGCGGAAGTAATAGTGGATCTCTTTGGCCACCGCGCTCACCAGGTCGTCCATATCCAGACGCGAGAGCACGGCGTTGGTGATAGCGACCAGAATGCGGAAGTTATCGCGTTCGTGGCACAGTAAGTCGTAATCGACGTTGTTGGTGACGCGACTCTGAATTTGCTCGGTAACCACCGCGATAATCTGGGTGAAGGTTTGCAGCCGCTGATACTCTTTTTCCGTCCACGGCTGGTCGTTGTCACGAATAAATTCGCAGCCGCCGAAAATGCGTCCTTCCGCCGCCAGAGGCAGCAGGCTGTAGTGACCAAAGGGCGTATAAAGTTCACTGGCGGCGAGTTGCGGCCAGGTTTCACTGAATTCGCGATAGTCGCAGTGCAGGGCGTCCGGGCGCGAGAGCAGTCGACGCACCGGACCGTTAGCCAGCAGGCTGTCATCATCGTAGGCAATGGGTTTCCCTGCTTCATGCGTCGCATGATAGCTGGCGCGATGATTGCCCGCCTGCAGCAGTACGATGGCCGCCCGATCTGCCAGTGCAGATTGCTTGACCAGTTGGGTCAGCGTTTCGCAAAGCGCCGCCAGATCGGGTTGTTGCAGAAGTGTCCGGGTGATATCGAACAGCCCTTGCTGACCGAGATCGCCCATCGGTGTATACGACATTGATTAGCCCACAAACGTACCGTGAGGGTACGGAAAAAGAAAAAATTAGATTAATAGCAGGGCGGAACCTGCTTTTGTCGGGTGGCGCTGCGCTTACCCGACCTACAACGACCAAACCATCATGCCGGTGCACGGTGTCGGGTGGCGCTACGCTTACCCGACCGACAAAAGACCAAACCCATGCACAGCTTACCCGTAGGCCGGGCAAGCGTAGCGCCCCCGGCACAACACGGGCACTCAGCAAATCCGCGGCAGCGGCTCTGCGTGCGGAAGATCGAGCGTGCGTTTCACGCCGTACAGCCCGGCGACGCGTACGCCTTTACGTTCGGTGACTTCACCAATAATCGCCGCATCGCGCCCCAAAGGATGCGCACGCAGCGCTTCCAGCACGGCATCCGCCGCGTCGCGCGCCACGCCGATCACCAGTTTGCCTTCGTTGGCAAAGTTAAGCGCATCCAGCCCAAGCAGTTCACACACGCCGCGCACCGCCTCTTTCAGCGGCAGCTTTTGCTCGTGCAGTTCGATACCGAAACCACTGGTGGCGGCATATTCATGCGCCACGGCGTTCACGCCGCCACGGGTGGCGTCGCGCAGGGCTTTTACGCCAGGGATATGGCGCAGCGCCTGAATCAGCGGCGTCAGCACCGCGCAGTCGCTCGCCAGTTCGCCATCCAGCCCCATCTGCTCGCGAAGGTTAAGGATAGTCGCTCCGTGGTCGCCCAGGGTGCCGCTCACCAATAATTGGTCGCCCGGCTGCAACTGCGCCGCACCCCAGTGAATATCCGCCGGAATGGCACCCATCCCGGCGGTATTGATAAACAGTTTATCCGCCGCGCCGCGCGGTACCACTTTGGTATCACCGGTCACGATAGCGATATCCGCCGCTTTCGCCGTCGCCGCCATGCTGTTCACCACCGCTTCCAGCGTCTCCATCGGCAGGCCTTCTTCGAGGATAAAACCGCAGGAGAGAAAGCGTGGGATCGCACCGCTGACCGCGACATCATTCGCCGTACCGCACACCGCCAGTTTGCCGATGTTGCCGCCGGGGAAGAAGAGCGGGTCGATAACGTAGCTGTCGGTGGAGAAGGCTAAACGGTCGCCCTGAGCCATCAGAGAAGCCAGCGACAAACGCGCCTGATCTTCCTGTTCCGCCAGCCACGGGTTGGCGAATGCCTGCATAAACAGGTCGCCAATCAACTGCTGCATTGCCTGGCCGCCACTGCCGTGAGCGAGCTGAATACTTTTCATGCTTCTGATTCCTGACTGCGATATTGATACCAGGCCGCGCAGGCTCCCTCGGAGGAAACCATCAGTGCGCCGAAGGCACTTTGTGGATTACAGGTGTTGCCGAAAAGCGGGCATTGATGCGGTTTGCAGCGCCCGGTTAACACGTCGCCGCAGCGCGCGCGCGGGTCATCGCTGACATTTTGCGGCGCAGGTTTGAAGTGCGCTTCTGCATCAAATGATTGATATTTTTCGGTTAACTGCACGCCAGAGTCATTGATAAGCCCCAGACCGCGCCATTCGCTGTCGCCTTTCACGGTAAACACGTCGGCGATAGCCACCTGCGCCAGCCGGTTGCCTTCATCGGGCACGACCCGGCGGTATTGATTCTCTACCTGAATGTTATCCGCTATTTTCTGCTCAACCAGCATGTTCACGCCTTGCAGTAGATCAATCGGTTCGAATCCAGCGACCACTAATGGACGATGAAAATCGCTGGCGATAAATCCGTAAGCGTCGGTGCCGATGACCATACTGACGTGGCCCGGCGCGAGGAAAGCGTCAATGCCGTTGTCCGGTTGCTCCAGCAGGCTGCGCAACGTCGGGATGAGCGTAATGTGCTGACAGAAAAAGAAGAAGTTATCGACCTGCTGGATACGCGCCTGTTGCAGGGTAATAGCGGTGGCGGGCATGGTGGTTTCGAAGCCAAGGCCAAAGAACACCACTTTGCGATCCGGGTTCTGTTTCGCCAGTTTTAACGCATCCATCGGCGAATAGATAATGCGCACGTCCGCGCCGCGCGATTTCGCCTGCATCAGCGAGCCGTTTTTCCCCGGTACGCGCATCGCATCGCCAAAAGTGCAGAAAATCACTTCCGGATGGCTGGCGATTTCGATACAGCTATCGATGCGCCCCATCGGCAGCACGCATACCGGGCAGCCCGGCCCGTGGATGAACTCGATGTTATCCGGCAGAAGCTGGTCGAGGCCAAACTTAAAAATGGCGTGGGTGTGGCCGCCGCACACTTCCATGATGCGCAACGGGCGCGCGGCGGTGTAGTTCAGCAGCGCCGCACGGGATTTCAGGTGCGCGATAAGCTGCATCACCTGCTCAGGGGCGCGATATTCATCAACGAAACGCATCAGTGCTCCTCGCCATACAGCAGCGCGCCGACGTCCGGCTCGACTTCAAACATATTGTGCAGCGCCGCGAGGGTGTCGCGGGCTTCTTCTTCGTTAATGATGCTCATGGCGAAGCCGACGTGCACCAGCACCCACTGGCCGATGCGCGACTGGCCCTGTTCATCCACCGCGCCAACCAGCGTCAGGTCAACGTCGCGCTTTACGCCGCTGACTTCTACTTTCGCCTGGACGCCATCAATGGCGCAGATTTGCCCCGGAATACCTATGCACATCGCTGTGCCTCCAGCCAGTTCAGCCAGGTGTCCATGCCTTCGCCGCTGGTGGCGGAAATCAGCAGAACTTCAATGTTCGGATTCACTTCACGGGCGTAAGCGATGCACTTCTCAACGTCGAAGTTGAGGTACGGCAACAGGTCGACTTTATTAAGCAGCATGATAGATGCGGCGGCAAACATATGCGGATATTTGAGCGGTTTGTCTTCGCCTTCGGTGACGGAGAGCACGGCGACTTTGTGCTTTTCGCCGAGATCAAAACTTGCCGGGCACACCAGGTTACCAACGTTTTCGATAAACAGAATGCCGTGATTATCCAGCGGCAGGCGCGGCGCGGCGTCGGCAATCATCTGCGCGTCAAGGTGACAACCTTTACCGGTGTTAACCTGAATCGCCGGTGTGCCGGTGGCGCGAATACGCGCGGCATCGTTCACCGTTTGTTGATCGCCTTCAATAACGGCGCACGGCACCTTGTCTTTCAGGCGCATTAACGTTTCGGTGAGCAGAGTCGTTTTACCGGAGCCTGGGCTCGACACCAGATTCAGCACCAGCAGTTCGCGGGCGGCAAAGCGAGCGCGGTTACGCGCGGCGAGCTGGTTGTTTTTGTCCAGCACGTCAATTTCGACTTCCAGCATGCGACGCTGACTCATGCCCGGCGCGTGGGTTCCCGCTTCGCCGTGACCGTAATGCAGGTCGCCGTTGTCGGCGCGCGTCGGTTCAAATTGCTGGGTTTTCACACCCGTAATGGTCATTGCTGGCCGTGCAGCAGAGGCGAAAGGCGCACTGCGAAACGGCGAGTGCGGGTTATGTTCGTCTCCCTCTATATAGAGGTTACCTTCTCCACAACCACAGGTGGTACACATAGCTTACTCCTGATCTATTTCAATTCGCTGAATCTGTAAACCGTCATCCGCCACAATTTGCAGGTCGTTACTTTGGCATTGCGGGCAGCGGCGCACGTGAACGGAGAGCAACTGAACATATTGCTGGCACTTTTCGCACCAGCACTCCGCCTCTTGTTCTTCGACGTGTAATTTACATCCTTCAGCTAACGTGCCGCGGCATACCAGATCAAAACAAAAGGTCATTGCGCTGGTTTCAACGCAGGAAAATGCGCCAACTTTGAGCCAGACCCCGGTTACGCGTTTTGCGCCGTGCTGGGTGGCCTGCTGTTCGACGATTTCCAGCGCCCGCTGGCAGAGCGTAATTTCGTGCATAACGCCTCCGACATTTCATTGACCCGGTTAATGCAATAACGATGCCAGAGATGAAATCTGATGCATTTGTACTGTCGATGACAGTGTCAAACTGACGAAATGACATGTCACCATTCATCAGGTTGATAGTTAAAATCATTAAATATCAATAAATTAAAAACTGGCATGGAACGTGCTTATCAGGGTGAGTCTCTATCAACCGGGTAACCTGACATGACCATTTGGGAAATTAGCGAAAAAGCTGACTTCATCGCCGATCGACACCATCGCCAACAGGAACAGTGGCGTATTTACTGCAACTCGCTGGTTCAGGGGATCACGCTTTCCAAAGCGCGCCTGCATCATGCGGTGAATTGCGCGCCGGATAAGGACCTCAGCTTTGTGCTGTTCGAACACTTTGTGCTTTCCGTGAGCCTGGTCGGCGGCTTCAACAGCCACACCATCGAATACACCGTCGAAACGCGCGACGGACAAGACAAAAAATGTATTGCCCGCGCGGAGTTAAACGCCGACGGCACCGTGGATAACGGCGTCAAATGCCGCGACCGCGAGCAGGTGCTGGAACACTATCTGGAAAAAATCGCCCCGGTTTATGACGCCCTGTATGCCGCGCTGGAAAGCGACAGCCCGGTGACGTTCAACCCGCTGGCGCAAAGCGCGAATACGGCCAAAGTAGCCTGAAGTACCGGTGTGTCGACAGGTGTCGAAATGACACCTGCTCTGCATGATTTCGTCAAAAATGACTGTCACCTGAGGAAGACCTGGTGAACCGTTTTGTAATTGCTGACTCAAGCGTCTGTATTGGCTGCCGCACCTGCGAAGCCGCCTGTTCCGAGACGCATCGCCATCATGGATTGCAGTCCATGCCGCGTCTGCGCGTGATGCGCAATGAAAAAGAATCTGCCCCGCAGATGTGCCACCACTGTGAAGATGCGCCGTGTGCCACCGTTTGCCCGGTGAACGCCATCAACCGCGTTGACGGTGCGGTGCAGCTCAACGAGAGCCTGTGCGTAAGCTGCAAGCTGTGCGGCATCGCCTGCCCGTTTGGTGCCATCGAATTCTCCGGCAGCCGTCCGCTGGATATTCCGGCCAATGCTAATACGCCGAAAGCACTGCCCGCGCCGCCTGCGCCTGCACGCGTGAGCACGCTGCTCGACTGGGTGCCGGGCGTTCGTGCTATCGCCGTGAAGTGCGATTTGTGCAACTTCGACGAAGAAGGCCCGGCCTGTGTACGCACCTGCCCAACTAAAGCGCTGCATCTGGTCAATAACATGGATATTGCTCGCGTCAGCAAACGCAAACGCGAACTGACCTTTAATACCGACTTAGGCGATCTGTCGCTGTTGCAGAGCATGCAGGAAGGAGAGGCGAAATGAGCGTGATGTCGTTAATTGATAGTGCGGTCGCCTGGTTTGCGGCGGCGGCGGTGCTCGCTTTTCTGCTGTCGTTCAATAAACCGCTGAGCGGCTGGGTTGCCGGTATTGGCGGCGCGGTCGGCAGTGCCTGCGCGGCGCTGGCGGGTTTCAGTGTATTAACCCACACTCAGCCGATTGCCGGGGTCATCCCGCTGGTCGGGCATCGCGTGCTGGCCACTCCGCTGAATTCCATCTGGCTGATTGCTTTTGGCCTGTGTGGTCTGTTTATCAGCCTGTTTAACATTACCTGGCACCGTCATCCGCAGGCGAAAGCCAACGGCTGGCTGATGAACATTCTGCTGGCGGCGGCGGTATGCGCCACGGTGGCAGATAACCTGGGGTCGATGGTTGTCATGGCAGAAATCATGGCCCTGTGCGGCGCGTTCCTCACCGGCTGCGCCACCTCCGGCAAACTGTGGTTTGCGCTGGGGCGTCTGGGCACGATTCTGCTGGCAATCGCCTGCTGGCTGCTGTGGCAACGCTACGGCTCGCTGGAACTGTCCGTGCTGAATGAACGGACTCAACTTCTGCCGCTGGGCTCAGATATCTGGGTGCTGAGCGTGCTGGGCTTCGGCCTGCTGGCGGGGATTATTCCGCTGCACGGTTGGGTTCCGCAGGCGCATGCCAACGCCAGCGCCCCGGCTGCGGCGCTGTTCTCCGCCGTGGTGATGAAAGTCGGTTTACTCGGCATTCTGACCGTTTCGCTGATTGGCGTGAATCAACCGCTGTGGTGGGGCATTGCCCTGCTGGTGCTGGGGATGATCACCGCCTTTGTCGGCGGCCTTTATGCACTGATGGAGCACAATATTCAGCGTCTGCTGGCGTACCACACGCTGGAAAATATCGGCATTATTCTGCTCGGCCTTGGCGCGGGCGTAACCGGTATTGCGCTGCAACAGCCGGTGCTGGTGGCGCTGGGCTTAACCGGTGGTCTCTATCACCTGGTAAACCACAGCCTGTTTAAAACCACGCTGTTTCTCGGCGCGGGCGCGGTGTGGTATCGCACCGGGCATCGCGATATCGAAAAACTGGGCGGTATCGGCAAAAAAATGCCGGTTATCTCCATTGCCATGCTGGTTGGCCTGATGGCGATGGCTGCGCTGCCGCCGCTGAACGGCTTCGCGGGCGAATGGGTTATCTATCAATCCTTCTTCAAACTGAGCGCCAGCGACCTGTTTGTTGGTCGTCTGTTAGGGCCGCTGCTGGCGGTGGGCCTCGCGATTACCGGTGCACTGGCGGTGATGTGTATGGCGAAAGTCTATGGCGTCACCTTCCTCGGCGCACCGCGTACCAAAGAGGCGGAAAACGCCTGCTGCGCGCCGCTGCTGATGGGCGTGAGCACCGTGGCGATGGCGCTGCTGTGCGTCGTGGGTGGCGTTGCTGCGCCGTGGCTGCTGCCGCTGCTGACCTCCGCCGTGCCGCTGCCGTTGCAGACCGCGAGCACCGTGGTCTCTCAGCCGATGATCACCTTGCTGCTGATTGCCTGCCCGCTGCTGCCGTTCATCATCATGATTCTCTTCAAAGGCGACCGCCTGCCGAACCGTTCACGCGGCGCGGCGTGGGTGTGTGGCTATGACCATGAGCAATCAATGGTGGTAACCGCGCACGGTTTTGCCATGCCGGTGAAAGAAGCCTTTGCCGTGGTGCTGAAACTGCGCGACTGGCTGAACCCGGTGCGTCTGGTGCCAGGCTGGCAGAACGCCAGTGCGCCAGCGTTGCTGCGCGGTGTGGCGCTCGTTGAGCTTGCCGTGCTGGTGGTGATTGTGATTTCGCGAGGAGCCTGAGAATGACCGTTTTCTTTGCATTACTGCAGGCGCTGGTGCTGTTTGCCGTTGCGCCGCTGCTGTCCGGCATTACCCGCGTGGCCCGCGCGCGTATGCATAACCGCCGTGGGCCGGGCGTGTTGCAGGAGTATCGCGACATTATCAAACTGCTGGGCCGCCAGAGCGTCGGGCCGGATGCATCCGGTTGGGTCTTCCGCCTGACGCCGTTTGTGATGGTCGGCGTGATGCTGACCATTGCTACCGCGCTGCCGGTGGTAACTGTAGGGTCTTTGATGCCGTCTCTGGGCGATCTCATCACCCTGATTTATCTGTTCGCCATTGCCCGTTTCTTCTTTGCTATCGCCGGGCTGGATACCGGTAGTCCGTTCACCGCCATCGGCGCAAGCCGTGAAGCGATGCTCGGCGTGCTGGTGGAGCCGATTCTGCTGCTCGGCCTGTGGGTAGCCGCGCTGGTGGCGGGGTCTACGCACATCAGCAATATTGCGAACACCGTTTATCACTGGCCTGTTTCTCACTCCCTGCCGCTGCTGCTGGCCCTTTGCGCCTGCGCGTTCGCCACCTTTATCGAAATGGGCAAACTGCCGTTCGACCTGGCTGAAGCCGAGCAGGAGTTGCAGGAAGGCCCGCTGTCTGAGTACAGCGGCAGTGGCTTCGGCATCCTGAAATGGGGCATCAGCCTGAAACAACTGGTGGTGCTGCAAATGTTCGTGGGCGTCTTCATTCCGTGGGGTCAGATGACCAGCTTCAGCGTTGGCGGCCTTGTGCTGGCAGTGGTAGCAGCGGTCGTCAAACTGGTCGTCGGCGTTCTGGTGATTGCCCTGTTCGAAAACAGCATGGCGCGTCTGCGTTTTTGCGCCACGTCTCGCGTCACCTGGGCGGGTTTTGGTTTTGCGTTTTTAGCTTTCGTCTCCTTGCTGGCGGCGTGATTAAGAGAGTTTGAGCATGTCTGAAGAAAAAATCGGTCAACATTACCTCGCCGCACTGCATCAGGCCTTTCCGGGCGTGGTGCTGGATGAAGCCTGGCAGACGAAAGATCAGCTTACTATTACGGTGAAGGTGAACTACCTGCCGGAAGTGGTGGAGTTCCTTTACTACAAACAGGGCGGCTGGCTGTCGGTGCTGTTCGGTAACGACGAACGCAAGCTGAACGGCCACTACGCGGTCTATTACGTGCTCTCCATGGAGCAGGGCACGAAATGCTGGGTAACGGTGCGCGTCGAAGTGGACGCCAACACGCTGGAATATCCGTCCGTGACGCCGCGCGTGCCTGCTGCCGTGTGGGGCGAGCGCGAAGTGCGCGACATGTACGGGTTGATTCCGGTTGGTTTGCCGGATGAACGTCGTCTGGTCCTGCCGGATGACTGGCCGGACGAACTCTATCCGCTGCGTAAAGACAGCATGGATTACCGTCAGCGCCCGGCGCCGACCACCGATGCCGAAACCTACGAGTTCATCAACGAACTGGGCAGCAAAAAGAACAACGTGGTGCCGATTGGCCCACTGCACGTGACTTCCGATGAACCGGGCCACTTCCGTCTGTTTGTTGACGGCGAAAACATTATCGACGCCGACTACCGTCTGTTCTACGTCCACCGTGGCATGGAAAAGCTGGCGGAAACCCGCATGGGCTACAACGAAGTTACCTTCCTGTCGGATCGCGTCTGCGGTATCTGCGGCTTCGCCCACAGTACGGCGTACACTACCTCCGTTGAGAATGCGATGGGCATCGTGGTGCCGGAACGTGCGCAGATGATCCGCGCCATTCTGCTGGAAGTGGAACGCCTGCACTCGCACCTGCTGAACCTCGGCCTGGCCTGCCACTTCACCGGCTTCGACTCCGGCTTTATGCAGTTCTTCCGCGTGCGTGAGACCTCCATGAAAATGGCGGAAATTCTCACCGGGGCGCGTAAAACCTACGGCCTGAACCTGATTGGCGGCATTCGTCGCGACCTGTTGAAAGATGACATGATCCAGACCCGCCAGCTGGCGCAGCAGATGCGCCGCGACGTGCAGGAGCTGGTGGACGTGCTGCTGAGCACCCCGAACATGGAACAGCGCACCGTCGGCATTGGTCGTCTCGACCCGGAAATCGCCCGCGACTTCAGTAACGTCGGCCCGATGGTTCGCGCCAGCGGCCACGCGCGCGACACCCGCGCCGATCACCCGTTTGTCGGTTATGGCCTGCTGCCGATGGAAGTCCACAGCGAGCAGGGTTGTGACGTGATTTCGCGCCTGAAAGTGCGTATCAATGAAGTGTTTACCGCGCTGAATATGATTGATTTCGGTCTCGATAACCTGCCTGGCGGCCCGCTGGCGGTGGAAGGCTTTACCTACATTCCGCATCGCTTCGCCCTTGGCTTTGCCGAAGCGCCGCGCGGCGACGATATCCACTGGAGCATGACCGGCGACAACCAGAAACTCTACCGCTGGCGCTGCCGTGCGGCGACCTACGCCAACTGGCCGACCCTGCGTTACATGCTTCGCGGTAACACCGTTTCCGATGCGCCGCTGATTATCGGTAGCCTCGACCCTTGCTACTCCTGTACCGACCGCATGACCGTGGTTGATGTGCGTAAGAAGAAAAGCAAAGTGGTGCCGTACAAAGAACTTGAGCGCTACAGCATCGAGCGTAAAAACTCGCCGCTGAAATAAGGAATCGCCATGTTTACCTTTATCAAAAAAGTGATCAAAACCGGTACGACCACGTCGTCGTATCCGCTGGAGCCGCTGCCGGTTGATAAAAACTTCCGTGGCAAACCGGAACATAATCCGCAGCAATGTGTGGGCTGTGCGGCCTGCGTGAACGCGTGCCCCTCCAACGCGCTGACAGTGGAAACGGATTTAGCCACCAATCAACTGGCGTGGCAATTCAACCTGGGCCGCTGCATTTTCTGTGGCCGCTGTGAAGAAGTGTGCCCCACAGCGGCAATTAAACTGTCGCAGGAGTACGAACTGGCGGTGTGGAAAAAAGAGGACTTCTTACAGCAGTCGCGCTTTGACATCTGCAACTGCCGCGTTTGTCAGCGTCCGTTCGCGGTGCAAAAAGAGATCGACTATGCCATTGCGATCCTCAAGCACAACGGCGACAGCCGCGCGGAGAAACATCGCGAAAGCTTCGAAACCTGCCCGGAATGCAAACGCCAGAAATGCCTGGTGCCGTCCGACCGTATTGAACTGACTCGCCATATGAAAGAGGCCAGCTGATGAGCGCTTTAATAGGCCCACGTGATGATAACGGCATGCCGGTGCCGATGACGGTGGAAGAGTCCATCGCCAGTATGAAAACGGCGTTACTGAAAAACATCAAACGTTCCGCGTATGTTTACCGCGTCGACTGCGGCGGCTGTAACGGCTGCGAAATCGAGATTTTCGCCACACTTTCGCCGCTGTTCGATGCTGAACGCTTCGGCATTAAAGTTGTGCCGTCGCCGCGTCATGCAGACATCCTGCTGTTCACTGGCGCAGTCACCCGCGCCATGCGTTCCCCGGCGCTGCGTGCCTGGCAATCCGCGCCGGACCCGAAAATCTGTATCTCTTACGGTGCCTGCGGCAACAGCGGCGGCATCTTCCACGACCTGTACTGCGTCTGGGGCGGCACCGACAAAATCGTGCCGGTGGATGTCTACATCCCAGGCTGCCCGCCGACGCCTGCCGCCACGCTGTATGGCTTTGCGATGGCGCTCGGCCTGCTGGAGCAGAAAATCCACGCCCGCGCGCCGGGTGAACTGGATGCACAACCGGCGGAACTGCTGCACGCGGATATGAACCAACCGCTGCGCGTACGTATCGATCGCGCCGCGCGCCGTCTGGCGGGTTATCGCTATGGCCGCCAGATTGCAGACGACTATATGCGTCTGCTGGGGCAAGGCGATCACCAGGTACAGCGCTGGCTGGAAGCCGAAAGCGACCCCCGTCTGACCGAAATTGTCGGTCAGCTTAATCACGTTGTTGAAGAGGCGCGTATCCGATGAGCGAAACGGTGGTGTTCAGTCAACTGAGCCGTAAATTTATTGATGAGAACGATGCGACGCCGTCTGAGGCGCAGCAGGTTGTCTATTACAGCCTGGCGATTGGCCACCACCTCGGGGTGATCGACTGCCTCGAAGCCGCGCTGACCTGCCCGTGGGATCAATATCTGGCATGGATTGCTACGCTGGAAGAGGGCAGCGTCGCGCGGCGCAAAATGGAAGGCGTGCCGAAGTACGGTGAAATCGTTATCGACAGTAATCACGTCTCTATGCTCGCGAACGCGTTTGATAAAGCGCGCGCAGGGCAAACGGCGCAGCAGAAGGAATGGAGCGAAGCGATGCTCGGCATGCTGCACGCGATATATCAGGAAAGTGCGATTTATTTGATGGTCCGGAGGCTTCGTGACTGACGTATTACTTTGCGTGGGCAACAGCATGATGGGCGACGATGGCGCAGGCCCGTTGCTCGCCGAAATGTGCGCCGCCGCGCCGAAAGGCAACTGGGTAGTGATTGACGGCGGCAGCGCGCCGGAAAACGACGTCTTCGCCATCCGCGAACTGCACCCGGAACGTCTGCTGATTGTCGATGCCACCGACATGGGGCTTAACCCTGGCGAGATCCGCATTATCGACCCGGACGACATCGCCGAGATGTTTATGATGACTACCCATAACATGCCGCTGAACTATCTGGTTGATCAGCTTAAAGAAGATGTTGGCGAGGTGATTTTCCTCGGCATTCAGCCGGATATTGTCGGCTTCTATTACCCGATGACCCAGGCGATTAAAGACGCGGTTGAGGTGGTTTATCAGAGGCTGGAGGGATGGGAAGGCAACGGCGGATTTGCGCAGTTAGAGGCCGAGGAGTAACAATGCCGGATGGCGGCTGCGCCTTATCCGGCCTACCAATCTATGCCATACCGTAGGCCGGATAAGCGTTAGCGCCATCCGGCACTGCTGTTACCCCAAATCTTCCCCGTTACTGGCAATCACCTTCTTATACCACCAGAACGATTTTTTGCGCGTGCGCGCCAGCGTGCCGTTGCCCGCGTCGTCACGGTCGACATAGACAAAACCGTACCGTTTGCTCATCTCGCCCGTCGAGGCCGCCACCAGGTCGATACAGCCCCAACTGGTGTAGCCGATAACCGGAATACCGTCGCCAATCGCTTCGCCCATCGCGCGAATATGTTCGCGCAGATAGCTGATGCGATAGTCGTCGTTAATCTCGCCCTGCGCGTTCACTTCATCTTTCGCACCCAGCCCGTTTTCCACTAAAAACAGCGGCTTCTGGTAACGGTCGTACATCATGTTCATGGTGATGCGCAGCCCCAGAGGGTCGATGCCCCAGCCCCATTCGCTGGCCTGGATGTGCGGGTTTTTCAGCGATTTCACAATGTTTGCCGCGTTGGTGTTATTGGCGTTCATGCCGGCAGACGCGCAGCGAGACGCGTAGTAGCTGAACGACACGAAATCGACGGTATTTTTCAGGATCTCGTCATCGCCCTCGGCTTTCTCAATCACCACGCCTTTTTCGCGGAATACGCGGGCGGAGTAAGAGGGATACGCGCCACGCGCCTGTACATCGATAAAGAACAGGTTTTCGCGGTCTTTCTCCAGCGCCATCCACACATCTTCCGGCTTGCAGGAGTATGGGTAGAAATTGCCGCCCGCCAGCATGCAGCCAACCTGGTTTTGCGGGTTAACCTCGTGGGCGATTTTGGTTGCCAGCGCGCTGGCGATAAGCTCATGGTGCGCCGCCTGGTACTTCACCTGATCCTGATTCTCACCGTCTTCAAACACCAGCCCGGCACCGGAGAAGGGGCTGTGCAGCATAATGTTGATTTCATTGAAGGTGAGCCAGTATTTCACCAGCCCGTCAAACGCTTCAAAGCAGGTGCGCGCGTAGCGAGTGAAGAACTCGACCATTTTGCGGTTGCGCCAGGAGCCGTACTCCACCACCAGATGCATTGGCACATCGAAGTGGCATAACGTGACCAGCGGTTCGATGCCGTACTTTTTGCACTCTTCAAATACCGCGCGGTAAAACGCAATGCCTTCTGCGTTCGGCGTCAGCTCATCGCCGTTCGGGTAGAGTCGTGCCCAGGCAATGGAGGTGCGGAATACGGTGAAGCCCATTTCCGCCATCAGGGCGATATCTTCTTTGTAACGATGATAAAAATCGGTCGCCTGATGGCTAGGGTAAAACTCATCGTCACGCAGGCTAAAGCGTTTTTCCAGGCCCAGCTTAACCGGCAGGCGATTTGCGCCATGCGGGATCATATCGACCGTGGTCAGGCCTTTACCGCCTTCAAGATAAGCGCCTTCGCACTGGTTGGCGGCCAGTGCGCCGCCCCATAAAAATCCTTCTGGAAATGTCGACATGCGTTTCCTCATTAAATGTTTTGTTATTCAAACAGTTGCTGGCGCTGCGGCCTGACGCGTGCGGGCATCGGCGGCGGCCTCTTCGACCGGGATATCTTCAAAGCCCAGGATCAGCGTCAAAATAAAGGAGAGCACCACCGCCAGCGCCATCACGCCAAAGACCCACACAATGGTCATCGGATTCGCGGGGTCAAAGAACTGCACGCTGGTGAACAGGCCGGGTGCCGCCATCGAGTGGCTGGCAAGCCCGGCAATACCTGCAACGGCACCGCAGATAAAGCCGCTGATCAGGCTGGCGATTAACGGACGCTTCAGCCGGACCGCCACGCCGTACAGCGCCGGTTCAGAGATGCCCGCCAGAATGGCTGAAGCCGCCGCAGCCAGCGCCGTCTGGCGCAGTTCCGGGTTTTTGGTTTTCCACGCCACCGCCAGCGATGAGCCGCCCAGCGAAAGGTTCGCACCGATTTCTGACGGCATCACCATGCCCTCTTTGCCCGTTTCAGCGATGGTTTGAATAATGGTGGGCGTAAAGACGCGGTGCATCCCGGTCATCACCAGCAGCGGCCACAGCGCGCCCATAATGGCGACCGACAGCCAGCCGAGATAGCCGTGAATGGTGTACACCAGTGCAGAGATACCGCTGCCGATCCAGATACCAATCGGGCCGATAAGCAGGATCGCCAGCGGGGCGGCAATCAGTACAATCAGCATTGGTTTGAGGAAGTTTTTCGTTACCGCAGGCGTAATGCGATCCACCCAGCGTTCGATGTACGACAGGCACCAGGTCATCACCAGCGCCGGAATAACCGTATAGGTATATTTCACCGCCGTGACCGGCACGAAGGCGAATTCCACATGCTCGCCCTGTGCGGCTTTCGCCATCAGTTCGATAAAGCTTGGGTGCACCAGCACGCCTGCAATGGCGATGGCCAGCGACATGTTGGTTTTGAATTTCACGGCGGCAGAGGCGGCGACCATCAGCGGCAGGAAGAAGAATGCCCCGTCGCCAATCACCGTCAGGATAGTCAACGTCGGTGCGCCTTTGGTGAGCACGCCGGACATTTCGAGGATCATCGCCAGCAGCTTGACCATCGATCCGCCGATTATCGCTGGGATCAACGGCGACATGGTGCCGATCAGCGCATCAAGGATCCCCGCGCCGATGCGCTTCAGCGTTATCTTCGGTTTCCCCTGCGGTACGGCAGGCTGCATATTCTCCGGCAGCAAACTCACCACTTCCCGGTACGCCTGGGAAACGGTGTTGCCGATGATCACCTGGCACTGGTTATCGCTGCGCACCACGCCGAGCACGCCGCTCAGGCTTTTCAGCGCAGGGCTATCGACCAGGGAATCGTCTTTCAACACGAAGCGCAGACGCGTCATGCAGTGGGTCACCGCGGAAATGTTGTTGACGCCGCCCAGTAAATCGACGATCGACTTTGCCAGCGCCGCATAGTTTTTGGACATCGGAATCTATCCTGTTTTTATCTGTAGGGTACTCATCGCCAGGCGATGAAACGTTGCATAGGAAACCGGTTCCACAAAATCATGATGAGTTTCATGACCACTAACAAGAGATTAAAAAATCATTTTTTAAATTTGTGACATTGATCGCTATGCATGGCAAATGCTGAAAAAGGGCGGTGGCTGAAGTACACTGCTGCCCATCATTTTTGACGAGGGAAGCGAAATGGCGACGATGCTGGAGGTGGCAAAGCTGGCTGGCGTGTCGAAAGCGACGGTCTCACGCGTGCTGACCGGCAACGGCTACGTGGGTCAGGAGACCAAAGACCGGGTCTGGCAGGCGATTGAAGAGAGCGGCTATCGGCCTAATCTGCTGGCGCGCAATCTGGCGACCAAACGCACGCAAACGCTGGGGCTGGTGGTCACCAACACCCTGTATCACGGTGTCTATTTCAGCGAGCTGCTGTTTCACGCCGCGCGGATGACGGAAAACCAGGGCCGCCAGTTGATCCTCGCCGACGGTAAACACAGCGCGGAAGAGGAGCGGGCGGCGATTCAGTATCTGCTCGATATGCGCTGCGACGGCATCATCATCTACCCGCGTTTTCTCAGCGTTGACGAAATCGACGAGCTGATTCAGCAGCATGAACAGCCGGTGCTGGTGCTCAACCGTCGCCTGCGCCGTAACCTCAGCCACTGTGTGTACTGCGACCAGGCGCGTACCAGCCAGAATGCGGTGGAGAAGCTGATTGCACAGGGGCATCGCGATATCGCATTTATCACCGGTTCGCTTGATTCGCCAACCGGCATTGAACGCTTGTCAGGCTACAAAGCTGCTTTAGCTGAACACAATATTCCACTTCATGATGCGCTGATTGTCGAAGGGAAATGGACGCCAGCGACGGGTCTGGCGGGTGTCGATACGCTGCTAGCGCGCGGCGTTAGCTTTAGCGCGCTGGTCGCCAGCAACGATGACATGGCTATCGGGGCGATGAAACAACTTCAGTCGCGCGGCCTGCGCGTACCGGAGCAGGTCTCTGTTGTGGGTTTTGATGATATCGCCCTGGCGCCGTACATGCTGCCATCGCTCTCCAGCGTTAAAATCCCAGTGACAGAGATGATTCAGGAGATTATCCATCGTCTGATTTTCATGCTCGATGGTGGCGAGTTCAAACCACAACCTTCCTTCCTCGGCGAGCTTATCGCACGCGATTCCCTCGGCACAGGCCCGCAGGGGTAATCTCGTCACCTGTCATCGTCACTCGTGACGATGACAGGGTTAGACACAGCGCTTCAAATAAAAAATCCTTAATAAACAGCGTAATAAAAGTTGGCGCGAATAATGCATTCTCCGGCTCATTCATTGTCATTGCTGGAGAATTTGATGAACCGTTTCATCATTGCAGATGCGAGTAAATGTATAGGCTGCCGGACATGCGAAGTGGCATGCGTGGTTAGCCACCAGGCCGAACAGGATTGCGCCGCGCTGACGCCGGAATCTTTCCTGCCGCGAATTCATGTGATTAAAGGCGTGAACGTCTCTACCGCGACCGCGTGCCGCCAGTGCGAAGACGCGCCGTGCGCTAACGTCTGCCCGAACGGCGCAATTCGCCGCGAAAAAGGCTTTGTGCATGTGATGCAGGAACGCTGCATCGGCTGCAAAACCTGCGTCGTAGCCTGCCCGTATGGCGCGATGGAAGTGGTCGTGCGCCCGGTTGTACGCAACAGCGGCGCGGGCCTCAACGTGCGTGCCGAAAAAGCCGAAGCCAACAAATGCGACCTTTGCTTCCACCGCGAGCAAGGCCCGGCCTGTATGGAAGCCTGCCCGACGCACGCTATTTTCTGCGTCGATCGCGACAAGCTTGAGCAAATCAGCGCCGAAAAACGTCGTCGCGCTGCGCTCGATACGTCGATTTCCCTGTCGTTTTAATGATCCTCCGTTTCACTTTTAACAGGTCTGTTACTGATGAAAAAAATTACAAGTGTTTGTCCGTATTGTGGTGCTGGCTGCAAACTGAAGCTGGTTGTCGATAACAATAAAATCATCCGCGCGGAAGCGGCCGATGGGAAAACTAACCAGCATGAACTGTGCCTGAAAGGCTATTACGGCTGGGATTTCCTGAACGACACCAAACTGCTGACGCCGCGCCTGACGCAGCCGATGATCCGCTATGAAAAAGGCGGCAAGCTGACGCCAGTGAGCTGGGATGAAGCCATCAGCTATACGGCAAAACGCTTAGGCGAGATCAAAGCGAAATTCGGTCCGCGCGCCATTATGACCACCGGGTCATCGCGCGGTACCGGGAATGAAACCAACTATGTGATGCAAAAATTTGCGCGCGGCGTGCTGAATACCAATAACGTCGACTGCTGCGCGCGCGTCTGCCACGGGCCTTCCGTCGCAGGCTTGCAGGAAGCGCTCGGCAACGGCGCGATGAGTAACTCCATCGAAGACATTGAAAACTCAAGCTGTCTGCTGGTCTTTGGCTACAACTGCGCCGATTCGCACCCTATCGTGGCGCGTCGCGTAATCAAAGCCAAAGAGAAAGGCGCGAAAATTATCGTCTGCGACCCGCGTCGCATTGAAACCGCGCGTATCGCCGATCAACATCTGCAAATTAAAAACGGCTGCAACATGGCGCTGGTGAATGCGTTTTCCCATGTGCTGCTGGAAGAAAATCTCTACGACAAAGAATACGTTGCGCGCTACACCACCGGTATCGACGAGCTGCGTGAAATCGTGAAAGATTATGCGCCGGAAGCGGTAGAAGCCCTGACTGGCGTGACCGCACAACAGATTCGTCAGGCGATGCGCACCTACGCGGCGGCGCCGAGCGCCACCATTATGTGGGGCATGGGCGTGACGCAGTTTGGTCAGGCCGTGGATGTGGTGAAGGGGTTGGCAACGCTTGCGCTGCTCACCGGCAATCTGGGTCGTGAACATGTTGGCGTCGGCCCGGTGCGGGGTCAGAACAATGTGCAGGGCGCGTGCGATATGGGCGTGATCCCCAACCAGTTCCCTGGTTATCAGGACGTGGTGGATGCCGACGTGCGGGCGAAATTCGCCAAAGCCTGGGGTATTGACGCCAGCCTGATGGACGACAAAGTGGGCGTGCGCATTACTGAAGTGCCGCATCTGGCGCTGGAAGGGAAGGTGAAAGCCTACTA
Source organism: Pseudocitrobacter corydidari (assembly GCF_021172065.1). Lineage (NCBI taxonomy): Bacteria > Pseudomonadati > Pseudomonadota > Gammaproteobacteria > Enterobacterales > Enterobacteriaceae > Pseudocitrobacter > Pseudocitrobacter corydidari. The sequence continues at coordinate 4,970,946 of NZ_CP087880.1, forward strand.
CATCATGGGTGAAGATCCGCTGCAAACCGAGGCCGACTTAGGCCTGGTGCGCAAAGGGTTTGAAGCGCTCGACTTCGTGGTGGTGCAGGACATCTTTATGACCAAAACCGCCGAGCAGGCCGATGTGCTGCTGCCCGCCACCTCCTGGGGCGAACACGGTGGCGTCTTCACCTGTGCCGACCGTGGTTTCCAGCGTTTCGAAAAAGCCATCGAACCAAAATACAACGTCAAACGCGACTGGGAAATTATCAGCCTGATTGCCCAGAAAATGGGCTATCCGATGCATTATGATAATAACCAGCAAATCTGGGACGAAATGCGTGAGCTTTGCCCGCTCTTCTATGGCGTGACTTACGATAAAATGGGCGACATGGGGCACGTACAGTGGCCATGCCCGACGCTCGATCATCCCGGCACGCCGTATCTTTACGCAGGCAATCAGTTTGATACCCCGGATGGCAAAGGCCATCTGTTCGCCGCACCGTGGCGTGCGCCCGCCGAACGCCCGGATGATAAATATCCGCTGGTGCTGTGCACCGTGCGCGAAGTGGGGCACTACTCCTGCCGCTCGATGACCGGTAACTGCGCGGCGCTGCAATCGCTGGCCGACGAACCGGGATTTGTGCAGATTAACCCGCAGGATGCACAGAAACTGGGCGTGAAAGACAAACAGCTGGTGTGGGTGGCGTCGCGTCGCGGTAAAGTGATCACGCGTGCCAACGTCAACGAGCGTATCAATCACGGCAGCGTCTATATGACCTACCAGTGGTGGATTGGCGCCTGTAACGAACTGACCCAGGACAACCTCGATCCCATCTCCAAAACGCCGGAAACCAAGTACTGTGCGGTGAATATCAGTGCGATTGAGGATCAGAACTGGGCGGAAAACTACGCGCTGGAAAGCTACCAGTCGATGAAATCCCGCCTGCGCGAGGCGGTAGCAGGATAATGAATGACGATAACGCATAACGGCGTCGAAATCCGCATCCGCGGTAAAGTACAGGGGGTGGGCTTCCGCCCCTTTGTCTGGCAACTGGCTCAGCAGCAGGCGCGCGTGGGCGATGTTTGCAACGACGGTGCGGGGGTGCTCGTTCGTTTGCTGGGCGAAGAAGCGGATTTCCTTGCCGCGCTTCATCAACACTGCCCGCCGCTGGCGCGTATTGATGAGACGCAGGTGCAGCCTTATGTGTGGCAAAGAGAGCCTGACGACTTCGTGATCCGCGAGAGCGGCGCGGGGGCGATGAGCACGCAGATTGTCCCGGATGCGGCCACCTGCCCGGCGTGTCTTGCGGAGATGAATGACCCGCAGGAGCGCCGTTATCGTTATCCCTTTATCAACTGTACCCACTGTGGCCCACGTTTCACCATTATCAACGCCATGCCGTACGACCGTCCGCTGACGGTGATGGCGGCGTTTCCGCTGTGCTCTGCCTGCGAGGCGGAGTACCGCAATCCTTACGATCGTCGCTTTCACGCCCAGCCGGTAGCCTGCGCCGAGTGCGGCCCGTGGCTGTCGTGGTATGCCGGGAGCGAACCTCTGCATCATGAGGCGGCGCTACAGGCGGCGATTGCGCTTCTCACGTCGGGCGGCATTGTGGCGATTAAAGGGCTGGGGGGTTTTCATCTGGCCTGTGATGCGGGCAATGCCCGCGCGGTAGCGACGCTGCGCGCCCGTAAGCATCGCCCGGCGAAACCGCTTGCGGTGATGATCCCCACTACGACGAATCTCCCCGATGACGCCAGCCGATTACTGCGCACGCCCGCAGCACCGATTGTGCTGGTGGATAAATCCTGCGTCAGCGGCTTGTGTGATGACATCGCGCCGGGGCTGGCGGAAGTGGGCGTCATGCTCCCGGCTAACCCTGTTCAGCATTTGCTGATGCAGGCGTTGAATCGCCCACTGGTGATGACATCCGGGAATCTCAGCGGTAAACCACCCGCGCTGACCAATGCGCTGGCACTGGCGGATCTCGCGGAGATTGCCGACGGATTTTTACTGCACAATCGCGATATTGTGCAGCGGATGGATGACTCGGTGGTGCGACAAAACGGCGAAATGCTGCGCCGGTCGCGCGGCTATGTGCCGGACGCCATTCCTCTGCCGCCGGGTTTTCACGATATTCCGCCGATGCTTTGCCTGGGTGCGGATCTCAAAAATACCTTCTGCCTGGTACGCGGCGAGCAGGCGGTGTTGAGCCAGCATTTTGGCGATCTCACTGATGAAGGTGTCGAAGCGCAATGGCAGCAGTCGTTGCGTTTGATGCAGGCTATCTACGATTTTACTTCGCAGGCGGTGGTGGCGGATGCGCATCCTGGCTACCACTCCTCGCAGTGGGCCGCCGCCCGCGATTTACCCCATCAAACGGTGCTCCATCACCACGCGCATATTGCCGCGTGCCTGGCGGAACACAACTGGCCGCTGGACGGCGGTGATGTGATTGCGCTGGCGCTGGACGGCATTGGCATGGGGGAAGAGGGCGCGTTGTGGGGCGGTGAATGTCTGCGGGTGAACTACCGCGAGTGTGAACATCTTGGCGGCCTGCCTGCGGTAGCGTTGCCGGGGGGCGACCTGGCAGCACGTCAGCCGTGGCGAAACCTGCTGGCGCACTGCCTGGCGTTTGTGTCGGAGTGGGAAAGTTACCCGGAAACCGCCACCGTGCGCGAGCAAAACTGGCCGCTGCTGGCGCGGGCGATTGAGCGCGGTATTAATGCGCCGCGCGCGTCATCCTGCGGGCGATTGTTTGATGCCGTGGCCTGTGCGCTGGGCTGTGCGCCGCTGACGTTGAGCTATGAAGGTGAAGCGGCTTGTCGTCTGGAAGCGCTGGCGGCGACCTGTACCGGCGTCGAACATCCGTTGCAAAGTGAACAGTTCGACCTTGCTGAATTCTGGCCGAGTTGGTTAGCCTGGCAGGCCAGCCCGGCGGAGAAAGCGTGGGCGTTTCACGATGCGCTGGCGCAGGGGCTGGGCGGTATGATGCGTCGTGAAGCACAGGCGCGGGGCATCTCAACGCTGGCGTTTGGCGGCGGCGTGCTACATAACGCCCTGCTGCGTGCGCGGTTGCTGCACCATCTGGCTAATTTTACGCTGCTTTTCCCGCACAGTTTGCCCGCAGGTGATGGGGCAATTGCGTTCGGGCAGGCGGTGGTGGCTGCGGCCCGGTGCGCGTGATGCCGGATGCGGCTGCGCCTTATCCGGCCTACGGGTTGTGCGCGTAATGTCGGGTGGTTTGGGCTTGTGTGATGGTGCAAATAGGTAGGTCGGGTAAGGCGTAGCCGCCACCCGACAAAAATGTGCGCACGGAGCCAAAAAAAAGCCCCGGCGACCGGGGCAAAAATCAGACGCGATACGTCCATGTATCTGAGGTTCATAAGGGCTCTGCAACATTCGCGAGCAAGGTTAAGTTCAGCAATGGCGTAGCAAATCAGTTCGGCAATAATTTCAACAGGCTAAACGCCTCCTTCATTCTCTCTTCACTCACCACAAAAGCGCGAAGCTGCTGGCTGTCGTCATAGCCCTGGGCAAGCATGCCCTGCGCGCTGGTGGCGATGGTCCAGTCCAGATCCTGACGGCGCGTTTCCCCCGCCAGATGCAGCGGCAGATCCGGCGTTTTCACCTTCACCAGCATATGCGGCAGCTTCAACTCGCCATTCTGGCCGAGCAGATTCTTCGCCAGACACATCGCACTCAACAGAATCGGTTGCAGGAACGGCAGCACGGCGCCGTTGATTTCCGCACAGTCGCCCAGCGCATAGATATCCGGGTTACTGGTCTGCATCGCGCTGTTGACCTTCACGCCGCGATTGATCTCCACACCCGCGCGACGGGCCAGCGCAGTTTCCGGGCGCAAGCCGGTGGCGGCGACGACCGCGTCTACTTCAACCTGACGATTACGGTCAAACTGCGCCACAATCCCGGTTGTCGTTTTCGCCAGCGACTGTAACTGAGTTTTCAGCAGCAGATGCACGCCCATGTCGGTCAGGCGATGTTGCAGGCGGCTGCTCACTTCCGGCGGCATCAGTGACGCCAGAATGCAGGCGGAGTTATCCACCACCGTCACCGCTTTACCTGCGCGGCTGAAGTCCATCGCCAGCTCGCTGCCAATCAGCCCGCCGCCGATAATCAGTACGCGCTGCGCATCACGCAGGGTACTCTGCGCGGCCCCGAATTCCTGCTGGCTGTTGAGGGTCAGCATCAGCTCTTTTCCGGGGACCGGCGGTACAATGGTTGATGCGCCTGTGGCCAGCACCAGTTTGTCGTAATGCCACTCTCTGTCCTGACTTTTCACCACTTTGGCCTGCGCGTCGATGTCGCTCACCCAGGTTTGCGGAAAGAGATTCAGGTTGTACTGCTCGGCAAACTCGCCCGCGGTTTGCAGCGTCAGGTCGGCGGCGGTTTGCCCCCGGCTGACGACGTGGCTGAGATCCGGCTTGTTGTACTCATCAATGCTGTCGGCGGCAATTAACGTCAGCGGCACGGCAGCATCCTGTTTGCGAATGTTTTTCACCAACTGGCGGGCCGCGAAGCCCGACCCGATGATCACGATGCCATTATTCATTTTGCCTCCGTGGCCAGTACGTCGAAGACGTCTTTACCCAGTGAACATTCCGGGCACAGGAAGTTGTCTGGCACGTCGCTCCACGGCGTACCTGGCTGAACATCCTGGTTCGGCTCGCCTTTTGCCGGATCGTAAATCCACTGGCAGACGCTGCACTGCATGCTTGGGCCGAGATCGGCGGCTGCCGCTGCGGCACAGGCGCACTCTTCCTGCGCGGTTGTCGCTTTGGCGCTCACCTCTGGCAGCGGCGCAAGCGCCCACTGGCGGGCGATTTCCCGACCGTGTTCGCGACACACTTCCAGCGCGTCGAAGTCCGGGCGCCATTTGGCTTTCAGGCTCAGCGACATTTCAAAACCGGCATCCTGAAGGCGGGTAGAAAGACGGTCAACCGCGCCGCCGCTCCAGCCGTGTGAACCGAACGCGCTGGCGCGTTTGTTACGGAAACGCAGGCCCGTCAGCTCTTCTACCAGGCCGGCAATTTTCGGCATCATCACGTTGTTCATGGTTGAAGTACCGACCAGCACGCCTTTAGAACGGAAAACATTGGTCAGGATTTCGTTTTTATCGCTGCGGGCGACGTTGAAGATTTTCACCGCCACGCGTGGGTCAACTTCGTTGATGCCCTGAGCAATCGCGTCCGCCATCATGCGGGTGTTGTTCGACATGGTGTCGTAGAAAATAGTGATGCGGTCTTCCTGATAATCGGCCGCCCATTTCAGATACAGTTCAACGATTTGCGTTGGATTGTCACGCCATACCACCCCGTGGGAGGTGGCAATCATATCGACCGGCAGGTTGAAGCCGAGGATCTCGGTGATTTTTGGCGTTACCAGGCGGCTAAACGGCGTCAGGATATTGGCGTAGTAGCGCTGGCACTGTTCAAACAGTTCGGTCTGATCCACTTCGTCGTTGAACAGACGTTCGTCGCAATAGTGCTGGCCGAAGGCGTCGTTACTGAACAGAACCGCGTCGCCAGTCATGTAGGTCATCATGCTGTCCGGCCAGTGCAGCATCGGGGTTTCAACGAAGATCAATTGTTTGCCGTTACCGATGTCCAGGCTGTCGCCGGTTTTCACCGTATGGAAATTCCATTCCGGATGGTGGTGGTGGCCGTTGATGGAATCAATGGCGTTGGTAGTGCAGTAAATGGGCGTGTTCGGGATGTAAGACATCAGCTCGGTCAGCGCACCGGCGTGGTCTTCTTCTGCGTGGTTGATAATAATGTAATCGATGTCGTTCAGGTCGATTTCGCTGCGCAGGTTCTGCACGAATTCGCGGCTGAATTTATGGTCAACGGTGTCGATCAGGACATTTTTACCTTCACGGATCAGATAGCTGTTGTAGCTGCTACCGCGCAGCGTTTTGTATTCGGTACCGTGAAAATCACGCACTTCCCAGTCCCGTTGGCCAACCCAATGAATGTTATTTTTAACCAGAATAGACATAGCAACCTCAATCAAATGCAGTGTTTTTAAAAAAGATGTATTGCTTATTGCAGGTTGCGTGCCAACTTTATAACTTATTGTTTTATATGTTTTTAATAATTTACCGTGCATTTTTGTTGTCAAAATGACTGTTACTAATACTGTCAATATGACAATATGCATTGTCAAAAAGACAATGAGGTCATCATGAGTTTTTCGGTCGACGTGCTGGCGGGTATCGCCATCCAGTTGCAAAGCGGGGTTGGGCATCAGGACCGCTTTCAGCGCTTAATCACCACCCTGCGTCAGGTGCTGGAGTGCGATGCTTCGGCGCTGCTGCGCTACGATGCGCGGCAATTTATCCCGCTGGCAATCGACGGACTGGCGCAGGATGTGCTGGGGCGTCGCTTTACCCTGGAAGGGCACCCGCGGCTGGAAGCTATCGCCCGCGCCGGTGATGTCGTCCGTTTCCCCGCAGACAGCGATTTGCCCGATCCCTACGATGGGCTAATCCCCGGCCAGGAGAGCCTGAAAGTGCATGCCTGCGTCGGCCTGCCGCTGTTTGCCGGGCAAAACCTGATTGGCGCGTTGACGCTCGATGCGATGGAGCCGGAGCAGTTTGATGTTTTCAGCGATGAAGAGCTGCGACTGATATCCGCGCTGGCCGCCGGAGCGCTGAGCAACGCGCTGTTGATTGAACAGCTTGAAAGCCAGAATATGCTGCCAGGCGCGCCCGCCGCGTTTGAGCCGGTGGCCAATACCGACATGATTGGCCTGTCGCCGAACATGATGCAGTTGAAAAAAGAGATAGAAATCGTCGCGGCGTCCGATCTCAACGTACTGATCAGCGGTGAAACGGGCACCGGGAAAGAGCTGGTGGCGAAATCGATTCATGAGGGTTCTCCGCGTGCGGCTAACCCGCTGGTCTATCTCAACTGTGCGGCGCTGCCCGAAAGCGTGGCGGAAAGTGAACTATTCGGCCACGTGAAAGGTGCGTTTACCGGGGCAATCAGCAACCGTAGCGGTAAGTTTGAAATGGCCGATAACGGTACGCTGTTCCTCGATGAAATTGGCGAGCTGTCGCTGGCGTTGCAGGCCAAGCTGCTGCGCGTGTTGCAGTATGGCGATATTCAGCGCGTCGGCGATGACCGTAGCCTGCGGGTCGATGTGCGCGTGCTGGCGGCGACCAACCGCGACCTGCGCGAAGAGGTGCTGGCCGGACGTTTTCGTGCCGATCTGTTCCATCGCCTGAGCGTCTTCCCACTTTCCGTACCACCGCTGCGTGAACGTGGTGATGACGTGGTGCTGCTGGCGGGCTATTTCTGCGAACAGTGTCGATTGCGTCTTGGGCTGTCCCGCGTGATTTTAAGCTCCGGGGCGAGGGCGCATTTGCTGAGTTATGGCTGGCCGGGCAACGTGCGTGAGCTGGAACATGCCGTGCATCGCGCGGTGGTGCTGGCGCGCGCAACGCGCAGCGGTGGCGAAGTGATTCTGGAAGCGCAGCATTTTGCGTTTGAAGAGAGCGTGGTTGCGCCCGTTCAGGAAAGTGAAGCGCCAGCGTTACCCGCGTGTCACAACCTGCGTGACGCGACCGAACATTTCCAGCGTGAGATGATCCGTCAGGCGCTGTCGCAAAACAACAATAACTGGGCGGCCAGCGCGCGGGCGCTGGAGACAGACGTCGCCAACCTGCATCGGCTGGCGAAACGTCTGGGAATGAAGGATTAAAGAATTCCGGCCTGATAAAAGTTTTGCAGGTTGATCGCGCCAACCAGTTGGCCGTGGTCATCCACCACCGGTGCGGCGCTGATTTTTTTCTTCATCAGTTGTTCTTTGGCATCAATGGCGCGGCTCTGGGCATTCAGCGTGGTGCCGTTCACCGTCATCGCCAGGCTCACGTTATCCGCCAGCGCGCCGCCGCCAACCAGCCAGCGGCGCAGGTCACCGTCGGTAAACACGCCTTTCACCTGTAGCTGCTCATCGCATACGGCAACCAGGCCCAGCCCGGTGCGGCTCAGTTCAAGCATCGCATCCATGATACTGGCGTGGATGCTCACCTGCGGCACCTCGGTATCGCGGCGCATCAGATGATGTACTTTATTCAGTAAGCGTGCGCCCAGCGCGCCAGCCGGATGCGAACGGGCAAAATCTTCCTCATTGAAACCGCGCGCCTGCATCACGGCCATCGCCAGCGCATCGCCCATCATCAGCGTATTCACGGTGCTGGACGTGGGGGCCAGACGCATCGGGCAGGCTTCGCGCTCGACGGAAATATCCAGCACCGCTTTTGCCGCTAACCCCAACGGCGAGTGGGATTTTCCGGTCATCGCCAGCAGAACAACGGATTTTTCTTCCAGACGCGGGATGATGAGATCCAGCTCTTTCGCGCCGCCGGAGTAGGAGATAAAGAGCATCACATCCTGACTTTCTACCATACCGAGATCGCCGTGCAGCGCCTCTGCCGGATGAACAAAGAACGCGGGTGTACCGGTGCTGGCGAAGGTTGCGGCGAGTTTTTTACCGATATGGCCCGATTTACCGATACCGGAAACAATCAGTTTGCCTTTGCAATTAATGATGGCTTCGGCGGCTTTGATAAAGTCATCACCCAGGCGGTCCGGCAGCTGACTAGCTTCCTGAAGTTCCAGCATCAGCGTTTGACGGCCCGCTTCCAGTAAAAAATTGTTATCCGCAATCATGGCGTTGCATCCTGTCATTTTTGTATGTCATAGGTGTAGGGATCGGCGTTCACCGACGTGCGGCGTAAGGGTACTGATTTCGTGCCCCCAATACCAATAGCGCGATCAAGGTCTGGGCGTTTCGCTTAGGGCGAAGTTTTTTCTCTGCGATACGTGAAGGCGCTTCCTTGAGGCGTTGCGATTGCTTTACCATAATTACCTCTTGCCGATATTGTTAAATGGATGTCCCATGTTGAAGCGTCGTTATATCGCCTTACTCCCCCTGTGTGTCCTGCTCGCTGCCTGTAGCAGCAAACCGAAAACCGCCGCCGCACCGGCAACGGCTGGCACGCCATCCGGCGGCTTCCTGCTGGAGCCGCAGCACAATGCGCTGATCCCAACCGGTGATTTCGCCAATAACCCGGCGGCAGAGCAGTTCATCGATAAGATGGTGAGCAAGCACGGCTTTGATCGACAACAGCTGCACGAAATTCTCTCCCAGGCGAAGCGTCTTGATTACGTACTGCGTCTGATGGATCGCCAGGCACCGACCGGCCTGCCGCCGAGTGGGCCAAACGGTGCGTGGCTGCGTTATCGCAAACAGTTTATTACTCCGGACAACGTTCAAAACGGCGTGGCGTTCTGGAATCAACATGAAGCGGCGCTGAAACGCGCATGGCAGGTGTACGGCGTGCCGCCGGAAATTATCGTCGGTATTATTGGCGTTGAAACCCGCTGGGGCCGCGTGATGGGCAAAACCCGTATCCTCGATGCGCTGGCGACGCTCTCCTTTAACTACCCGCGCCGCGCGGAGTATTTCTCCGGCGAGCTGGAAACCTTCCTGCTGATGGCGCGTGATGAAAGCGATGACCCGCTGGATCTGAAAGGTTCCTTCGCAGGCGCAATGGGTTACGGCCAGTTTATGCCGTCCTCTTACAAACAGTATGCTGTTGATTTTAATGGCGACGGCCACATCAACCTGTGGGATCCGGAAGATGCCATCGGCAGCGTGGCGAACTACTTTAAACAGCACGGTTGGGTGAAGGGCGACCAGGTGGCGGTGCAGGCGATGGGCCAGGCGCCGGGGCTGGAAAACGGCTTTAAAACCAAATACAGCGTGTCGCAGCTTGCTGCCGCAGGTCTGACGCCGATGAATTCACTGGGTAACCATCAGCAGGCCAGCCTGCTGCGTCTGGATGTCGGCACCGGTTATCAGTACTGGTACGGCTTGCCGAACTTCTACACCATCACCCGCTACAACCACAGCACGCACTATGCGATGGCTGTCTGGCAGCTTGGTCAGGCCGTCGCGCTGGCTCGCGTTCAGTAATCCCGCTTCCCCTCCCGTTCGGGAGGGGATTTACATTTCGATACACCCTCAGGCGCTGACAAGGATTTACATTCATCTGCTCGCTGTTTATTGTTATGTTATAACATAATGATTGGGGTGCTGTTGATGTCATCTTCGCTTTTTTCTCTCTCCAGCCTGAGGCGGCTGGCAGCCGTTTGTGTGCTGCTGGCGTTTATCTGGCTGGTCGCCTGGTGGGCGGTATCGCTGCCATGATTGTTCTGAACAACCTTTGTGTCGGCTATGACGGCGAGGCGATTGCGCCGCCCGTCGATGGACGCATTACGCGTGGCAGCCTGATGGCTATCGTCGGTGAGAATGGTTGCGGTAAATCGACGCTGCTAAAAACCCTCGCCGGATTTATTCCTCCTGTCAGTGGGCGTGTGCACTGGCAGACGCGACGCCCGGTTATTGGTTGGCTGGCGCAGCGACAGCTGATGGATCAGCAATTTCCCTTAACGGTGCAGGACGTCGTGTGTCAGGGCGCGTGGCCGCGCATCTCATTGTGCTTCGGCATTGATCGGGTGGTGCGCCGACGCGTAGCTGACGCGCTGGAAAGGGTAGGGTTGATTTCACTGGCGAAAACACCGATTGCCAGCTTATCCGGTGGCCAGTTTCAGCGCATGCTTTTTGCTCGCATCCTCGTTCAGCAGGCCCCGCTGGTGATGCTGGATGAACCCTTTACCGGCGTCGATGAAACGACAACGGAGATGCTGATGTCGCTCATCCTTGATATGCAGCGGCACGGGCAAACGGTACTGGCGGTCCTGCATGACAGCGAAAAAGTGGCGCGCTTTTTTCCACAGGTGCTTGAGCTGGGCGGCGTGCGCGCAATATCCCCGATGTTACCCGCGAGGTCAGCATGATCTGGCACACCTTTTTTCAACCGTTTATCGAATTTGGTTTTATGCGCCGCGCGCTGATGGTGTGCCTCGCGCTTTCACTCAGCACGACGCTGCTCGGCGTATTTCTCCTGTTGCGGCGAATGAGCTTAATGGGCGATGCGCTGTCGCACGCCATTCTTCCCGGTGTTGCTGTGGGCTATTTAATGAATGGAATGTCATTGCTGGCAATGACGATCGGCGGTTTCGTGGCAGGGATCGCCGTGGCGCTGGGGGCGGGGTGGGTAAGTCGCCGCACGCTTCTGAAAGAAGATGCCAGCTTTGCCGGATTTTATCTGGGCTCTCTGGCGCTGGGCGTAACGCTGGTGTCGCTGCGCGGCTCAAACGTCGATCTGCTGCATCTGCTGTTCGGTTCGATTCTGGCGGTGGATGGGCCGTCTGCACTGTTTGTCGCGCTGGTGGCCAGCATCACGCTGATCGCGCTGGCGGTGTGCTATCGCGGCCTGGTGGTTGAAGCGTTCGACAGCAGTTGGCTACAGGTGAATGCACGCTGGCTGCCCTCAGCGCTGCACGGATTGTTCCTCGCGCTGCTGGTGCTGAATCTGGTGGCCGGGTTTCAGGTGCTGGGTACGTTGATGGCGGTGGGCGTGATGATGCTGCCCGCGATAGCGGCCCGCTGCTGGGCGCAAACGCTGCCAACCATGCTCGGGCTGGCGGGGCTTTGCGGCGTACTTTGCGCCTGGATAGGGCTGAGCCTGTCGTGGGCGGCGAGTCTGCCTACCGGGCCGGCTATTGTACTGACCGCCAGCCTGGTTTTTCTTTTTTCACTAATTTTTGGCACGCGCAGCAGGCTGGCCTATCGCCTGCGGGCGCTTTTTAACTGAGGGGATGCTATGAAAATGAAGAGGGTTATTTTGGCGCTGGCGTTGGGGTTAATCGCGCAGGGCGCAATGGCGAAAACGCTCAATGTCGTCACCAGTTTTTCGGTGCTGGGCGATATCACGCAGCAGGTTGGCGGCGATGCGGTGAAGGTAACGACGCTGGTGGGGCCGGACGGCGATCCGCATACTTTTGAGCCATCGCCGAAAGAGAGCGCGTTGCTGAGTAAAGCGGATGTGGTGGTGGTGAACGGTCTGGGGCTGGAAGGATGGATTGACCGATTAGTCAAAGCGTCCGGGTTTAAAGGGAAACTGGTTGTTGCCTCTCAGGGCGTCGCCACGCAAACGCTGGAAGAGGATGGACAAACGGTGACGGACCCACACGCCTGGAATAACGTGGCGAACGGCGTTATTTATGCGCAGAACATTACCGAGGGCCTCGCTAAAGCGGACCCGCAGGACGCCAGCCTAATTAAAGCCCGCGGTGCGAAATATGTGGATGATCTCCGGGCGCTCGATAGCTGGGTCAAGCAGCGTTTTAGCCCCATTCCGCGCGAGAAGCGTAAGGTGCTGACCAGCCACGATGCGTTCGGCTATTTTGCCAAAGCGTATCAGGTGGACTTCCTTTCGCCGCAGGGGCTGTCATCAGAAAGCGAAGCGAACGCGGCGGAGGTAGGCGCATTGATTAAACAAATCAAAGCCGATGGGGTACACACCTGGTTTATGGAAAATCAGCTCGACCCGCGACTGGTTAAGCAGATTGCGTCCGCAACCGGAGCGCAGGCAGGCGGCGAGCTTTATCCGGAAGCGTTATCGAAGCCGGGCGGCGTGGCGGACAGCTATGTGAAGATGGTGCGGCATAACGTAGATACTATTGTGAAAAGCATGGAGTAATGAATCATGTCCCCCCGCTCTCAGTCGGGGGATTTTCCGCTTTTTCTGAACCCCCCTCGTAAAATCGACACCTCGCCCCCATCTGTGTTGGGAAAGTGCTATCTTGTCCGACAGATATCTACCTGACAGGAGTGGTGATGACTGACAGCGAATTATTTCAACTGAGCGAAAAGGTCGGGCAGGCGCTGAAAGCGCAGGGCGCAACGGTAACCGCGGCAGAATCCTGCACTGGTGGCTGGATTGCCAAAACCCTGACCGATGTCGCGGGAAGCTCCGCGTGGTTTGAGCGCGGCTTTGTCACCTATAGCAATGAAGCCAAATCACAAATGATTGGCGTCAGCGCGGTGACGCTGGAACAGCATGGCGCGGTCAGCGAACCGGTCGTGGTCGAAATGGCCGTGGGCGCATTGCGGGCTGCGCGCGCCTCTTATGCGGTATCGGTCAGCGGCATCGCCGGGCCAGATGGCGGCAGCGATGAGAAGCCCGTCGGTACCGTGTGGTTTGGCGTGGCAAGCGCGACCGGGCAGGGCGTCACCCAGCGTGAATGCTTTGCGGGCGACCGGGAATCGGTGCGTCGACAGGCCACGGCATTTGCCTTGCAACTGCTCTGGCAACAATTTCTACAAAACACTTGATACTGTATGACCATACAGTATAATTGCTTCAACAGAACAGAATTCATTCCCCGGGCTTGCTCGGCATGACAGGAGTAAAAATGGCTATCGACGAAAACAAACAGAAAGCGTTGGCGGCAGCACTGGGCCAAATTGAGAAGCAATTCGGCAAAGGCTCCATCATGCGCCTGGGTGAAGACCGCACCATGGACGTGGAAACCATCTCCACCGGTTCGCTTTCACTGGATATCGCGCTGGGTGCAGGCGGTCTGCCGATGGGGCGTATCGTCGAAATCTACGGGCCTGAATCGTCCGGTAAAACGACGTTAACCCTCCAGGTTATTGCTGCGGCGCAGCGTGAAGGCAAAACCTGTGCCTTTATCGATGCAGAGCACGCGCTGGACCCTGTCTATGCACGTAAGTTAGGCGTTGATATCGACAACCTGCTGTGCTCCCAGCCAGACACCGGTGAACAGGCGCTGGAAATCTGTGACGCGCTGGCGCGCTCTGGTGCGGTTGACGTGCTGGTAGTCGACTCCGTTGCGGCACTGACGCCGAAAGCGGAAATCGAAGGCGAAATCGGTGACTCTCACATGGGCCTCGCGGCGCGTATGATGAGCCAGGCGATGCGTAAGCTGGCCGGTAACCTGAAACAGTCCAACACTCTGCTTATCTTCATCAACCAGATCCGTATGAAAATTGGTGTGATGTTCGGTAACCCGGAAACCACCACTGGCGGTAACGCGCTGAAATTCTACGCGTCCGTTCGTCTGGACATCCGTCGTATCGGCGCGGTGAAAGAGGGCGATAACGTCATCGGTAGTGAAACCCGCGTGAAAGTGGTGAAAAACAAAATCGCCGCACCGTTCAAACAGGCCGAATTCCAGATCCTCTACGGTGAAGGCATTAACTTCCTGGGCGAGCTGGTAGACCTGGGCGTGAAAGAGAAGCTGATCGAAAAAGCGGGCGCCTGGTACAGCTACAACGGCGACAAAATTGGTCAGGGTAAAGCGAATGCTATCTCCTGGCTGAAAGAGAACCCGGCTGCGGCGAAAGAAATCGAGAAGAAAGTGCGCGAGCTGCTGCTCAGCAATCAGGACTCTTCGCCGGATTTCGTGGTCGATGAAAACGACACGCACGCGAAAGAAACCAACGAAGATTTCTGATAACCTCTCATCAGAAAACAGAAGGGCTGCCGATGCAGCCCTTTTTTGCATTTAAACGACCGGGAGGGTTATGAACGAGAACGCACCACGCCGCTCCGCCTACGCGCGTTTGTTGGATCGTGCCATTCGTATTCTGGCGATGCGTGACCACAGCGAACAGGAGCTGCGTCGCAAACTGACGGCCCCGGTGATGACCAAAAACGGCCCCGAACCCATCGATGCGCCGGAAGAAGAGGTCGAGAAAGTCATTGCCTGGTGTCACGAGAATCGCTATCTCGATGATCTGCGATTTGTGCAGCAGTTTATCGCCAGCCGCAGCCGCAAAGGCTACGGCCCGGCGCGTATTCGTCAGGAACTCGGGCAGAAAGGCATTGCGCGTAATGACATTGAGCAGGCGATGCGCGAGTGCGATATCGACTGGTGCATGCTGGCGCGTGACCAGGCGGAGCGGAAATATGGTGAACCGTTACCGACCACATTTGCCGAAAAAGTGAAAATCCAGCGCTTTTTGCTTTACCGCGGCTATTTGATGGAAGATATCCAGGAAATATGGCGAAATTTTGCCGATTGACCGCACGGGGGATTTTACTTCCCTTTAAAGAAAACTTATCTTATTCCCACTTTTTCCGTCTGGTAGCAAGTTGGACAACAAATGACCTGCTACGACGGCGACCATTCGTTAGCTTGATTTCAGGATAATTATGAGCAAGAGCACCGCTGAGATCCGTCAGGCGTTTCTCGACTTTTTCCATAGCAAGGGACATCAGGTAGTTGCCAGCAGCTCCCTGGTGCCGAATAACGACCCGACCCTGCTGTTTACCAACGCCGGGATGAACCAGTTCAAGGATGTTTTCCTTGGTCTCGACAAACGTAATTATTCTCGCGCAACTACTGCGCAGCGTTGCGTTCGTGCGGGTGGTAAACATAACGATCTGGAAAACGTCGGTTACACCGCGCGTCACCACACTTTCTTCGAAATGCTGGGTAACTTCAGCTTCGGCGACTACTTCAAACACGACGCTATTCAGTACGCGTGGGAATTGCTGACCGGTGAAAACTGGTTCGCTCTGCCGAAAGAGCGTCTGTGGGTGACCGTTTACGAAACCGATGATGAAGCTTACGAAATCTGGGAAAAAGAAGTCGGAATCCCGCGTGAGCGCATCATCCGCATCGGCGACAATAAAGGCGCGCCGTATGCTTCCGATAACTTCTGGCAGATGGGCGATACCGGCCCATGCGGCCCGTGCACCGAGATCTTCTACGATCACGGCGACCACATCTGGGGTGGCCCTCCGGGAACGCCTGAAGAAGACGGCGACCGTTACATTGAGATCTGGAACATCGTCTTCATGCAGTTCAACCGTCAGGCTGACGGTACCATGGAACCGCTGCCAAAACCGTCTGTCGACACCGGTATGGGCCTGGAACGTATCACTGCGGTACTGCAACACGTCAACTCTAACTATGAAATTGACCTGTTCCGTAAGCTGATTGATTCCGTGGCTAAAGTCACCGGCGCGACTGACCTGTCTAACAAGTCATTGCGCGTTATTGCGGACCACATTCGTTCTTGCGCGTTCCTGATTGCAGATGGCGTTACGCCGTCGAATGAAAACCGTGGCTACGTGCTGCGTCGCATCATTCGTCGCGCCATTCGTCACGGCAACATGCTGGGCGCGAAAGACACCTTCTTCTATAAGCTGGTTGGCCCGCTGATTGATGTAATGGGTTCTGCCGGTGAAGAACTGAAACGCCAGCAGGCGCAGGTTGAACAGGTACTGAAAACGGAAGAAGAGCAGTTTGCCCGTACGCTGGAACGCGGCCTGGCGCTGCTGGACGAAGAGTTGTCTAAGCTGACTGGCGACACGCTGGATGGCGAAACCGCTTTCCGTCTGTACGACACCTACGGCTTCCCGGTTGACCTGACGGCGGACGTTTGCCGTGAACGTGGCCTGAAAGTGGATGAAGCAGGCTTTGAAGCCGCGATGGAAGAACAGCGCCGCCGTGCGCGTGAATCCAGCGGTTTCGGCGCAGACTACAACGCGATGATTCGCGTTGATGGCGCGTCAGAATTCAAAGGCTACGATCATCTGGAACTGAACGGCAAAGTGACTGCGCTGTTTATCGACGGTAAAGCGGTTGAGAGCGTAGCGGCCGGTCAGGAAGCGGTGGTCATTCTGGACCAGACGCCGTTCTATGCGGAATCTGGCGGTCAGGTTGGCGATAAAGGCGAGCTGAAAGGCGCGGGCTTTAGTTTCAGCGTGAACGATACGCAGAAATATGGTCAGGCGATTGGTCATCTCGGCAAATTGACGGCGGGTTCCCTGAAAGTGGGCGACGCGGTGCAGGCCGACGTTGACGAAGCGCGTCGTGCGCGTATTCGTCTGAACCACTCCGCTACGCACCTGATGCACGCGGCGCTGCGCCAGATTCTGGGCACGCATGTGGCGCAGAAAGGTTCTCTGGTAAATGACAAAGTCCTTCGTTTCGATTTCTCGCATTTCGAAGCGATGAAACCAGAAGAGATTCGTGCGGTCGAAGATCTGGTCAATGCCCAGATCCGTCGTAATCTGCCGGTTGAGACCAACGTAATGGATCTCGACGCGGCAAAAGCGAAGGGCGCGATGGCGCTGTTCGGCGAAAAATATGATGACCGCGTTCGCGTGCTGAGCATGGGCGATTTCTCTACCGAGCTGTGCGGCGGTACTCACGCTTCACGCACCGGTGACATCGGTCTGTTCCGTATTGTGTCCGAATCCGGAACGGCGGCGGGTGTTCGCCGTATCGAAGCGGTAACCGGTGAAGGCGCGATTGCCAGCCTGCATGCAGAAAGCGATCGCTTGGGTGATATCGCCCAGTTGCTGAAAGGCGATAGCCATAACCTGACGGAGAAAGTGCGTACCGTGCTGGAACGTACCCGTCAGCTCGAAAAAGAGCTGCAGCAGCTGAAAGAGCAGGCGGCAGCGCAGGAGAGTGCAAACCTTTCCAGCAAAGCAGAAAACATCAACGGCGTTAAGCTGCTGGTGAGCGAGCTTTCCGGCGTTGAGCCGAAAATGCTGCGTACGATGGTTGACGATCTGAAAAACCAGCTGGGTTCCGCCATTATTGTGCTGGCGACCGTGGCTGACGATAAGGTTTCTCTGATTGCGGGCGTGTCTAAGGATGTCACTGACCGTGTCAAAGCAGGTGAACTTATCGGTATGGTGGCTCAACAGGTTGGTGGTAAAGGCGGTGGTCGTCCGGACATGGCGCAAGCCGGTGGTACCGATGCGACGGCGCTTCCAGCCGCGTTGGCCAGTGTGAAAGAGTGGGTAGGCGCTAAGCTGTAACAAAAATAAATCCTGTGTGGGCGTCTTAACGTTAATTGTTAAGACGCCTTGCATATGGAGTACTGATAACGATAAAGTCAGGTTGAAGTCATGTATATCGGCTAAACTTACGTTTAACAGAATGTGATGCCGTGACAGTTACACCAGGTGTTTGTCACAGCGTACGTTTGGCGTTATGCACGAAGCGTTCAGGTCAAATCAAGGAAGCCTGATGATGAGTGTGTATATGATGGATATGCCGGGATACAGAGAGACCCGACTCTTTTAATCTTTCAAGGAGCAAAGAATGCTGATTCTGACTCGTCGAGTTGGTGAAACCCTCATGATTGGAGATGAGGTCACTGTGACAGTTTTAGGGGTGAAGGGTAACCAGGTGCGTATCGGCGTTAACGCTCCGAAAGAAGTATCCGTTCACCGTGAAGAGATCTACCAGCGTATCCAGGCTGAAAAATCCCAGCAGTCCAGTTACTAAGTTCTGGCGTCTCACCTTCCTGGTGAGACGCATCCTTCCCAGATTTCCCGTTTTACCTCTTCGTTTTCTTCTCGCTTTCTTCTCTTTTTCGTCCCGTCGTGATTTTGTCGCGTCTGTTGTGCCGCATTCTTTCTGTTTTGTTTTACCGTGAGTTAGCGATTTTACTGTTGAGAAAACAGGCTTTTTGCCGTTTTTAACGCCTAATTGTGCGCGAAGTGTGCAAACGATAAAAGGTCTCGAAAAATTGTTTGACTTATAAAGCCCAGAAAGTAATATGTGCGCCACGCAGCGACGAAGAGCTTTTAACGAGTTCTCCGAAGCACTCGTAAGAGGCGTGTGGTGAGGTGGCCGAGAGGCTGAAGGCGCTCCCCTGCTAAGGGAGTATGCGGTCAAAAGCTGCATCCGGGGTTCGAATCCCCGCCTCACCGCCATTTTGCATCCGTAGCTCAGCTGGATAGAGTACTCGGCTACGAACCGAGCGGTCGGAGGTTCGAATCCTCCCGGATGCACCATATTCTCCGAGATAACAGTTGGTTTGTTGTTTCAGGTTCTGCGAGATACTCGCGAGCACCAGGGAGGATAGCGTTGCTTTAGCAACGACCCGTAGGGCAAGGCGCAGCCGAGTAATCCTCCCGGATGCACCATCTTACTTAGCATTGCATTAGTGATGTTAAATCAGGGTAGTATCAGAGTAGTAAAGTAAGTTTCCCGATGCATCCGTAGCTCAGCTGGATAGAGTACTCGGCTACGAACCGAGCGGTCGGAGGTTCGAATCCTCCCGGATGCACCATCTTACTTGATATCATTTTCGTGATATCAACATCGGCAGTAAAGCAAGTTTCCCGATGCATCCGTAGCTCAGCTGGATAGAGTACTCGGCTACGAACCGAGCGGTCGGAGGTTCGAATCCTCCCGGATGCACCATCTCTTGTTTTCAACGAATAGCATTTCCCGATGCATCCGTAGCTCAGCTGGATAGAGTACTCGGCTACGAACCGAGCGGTCGGAGGTTCGAATCCTCCCGGATGCACCATCTTCTCCAGGATAACAGCGAGTCTGTTGTTTCAGGTTCTGCGAAGTCACCGCAGGCACCAGGGAGGATAGCGTTGCTTTAGCAACGACCCATCGGGCGAGGCGCAGCCGAGTAATCCTCCCGGATGCACCATCTCTTATTTCCCCTCGATGTACTTACAAAATCCTATTTTTCTCTAAGCCCTTCTTCTCTGCATATTTCCAGTGTGTCTGTCAGCGACAAAAACCGCCTTTTACGTTAAAGTAACATCTCACTTTATCTTGTCTGTGAGAACGTGATGTACGAACGCTACGCGGGATTAATCTTTGATATGGATGGCACCATCCTGGACACCGAACCTACGCACCGTAAAGCGTGGCACGAGGTGCTGGGGCGTTATGGTATGCGTTTCGACGAGCAGGCGATGGTCGCCCTTAACGGTTCTCCAACCTGGCGTATCGCGCAGGCCATCATTGAACTTCATCAGGCCGATCTCGACCCTCATCTCCTGGCACAGGAAAAAACAGCCGCCGTTAAAGCGATGCTGCTGGACTCTGTGACGCCGTTACCGCTTATTGATGTGGTGAAAGCCTGGCACGGACGTCGCCCGATGGCGGTCGGTACAGGCAGCGAGAGCGCTATTGCTGAAGCATTGCTGGCGCATCTGGGCCTGCGACACTACTTTTCTGCGGTGGTCGCCGCCGATCACGTCAAGAACCACAAACCCGCACCCGATACCTTCTTGCTCTGCGCACAACGCTTAGGCGTGGCGCCGGAAAAATGCGTCGTGTTTGAAGATGCGGATTTTGGCCTGCAGGCGGCAAGAAGCGCCGGTATGGACGCTGTTGACGTTCGTCTGCTGTGAGCGACGGGCTGGCGCTGGCGTCGTTATTCGCCAGCAGCTTTCTGAGCGCCACGCTGCTGCCGGGCAACTCGGAAGCGGTACTTGTGGCGCTTCTCGTTTCTGGCCTCAGTCACCCCTGGCTTTTAGTATTAATAGCAACAATGGGTAATAGCCTTGGTGGGGCAACAAACGTTATCCTTGGGCGGTTGTTTCCCGTGCGTAAGCAATCGCGCTGGCAGGAAAAAGCGACATCCTGGTTAAAACGTTACGGCGCAGCCACACTGTTACTGAGCTGGATGCCCGTTATCGGTGATTTACTGTGTCTGCTGGCGGGATGGATGCGCATCTCCTGGGGACCGGTGCTCTTTTTTTTATGCCTTGGAAAAGCGTTACGCTACATCGCTGTAGCGGCGGCGACGCTCCAGGGTATGACGTGGTGGCACTAATTGGATTGCTTGTGACCTTTAATCGTCAACCATTACAATTATGCTTAATAAAATGATATCGACAGGCGGGAGGTCAATTTGATCCCGGATGTATCACAGGCGCTGACCTGGCTGGAAAAACACCCTGAAGCTCTGAAAGGGATAAATCGTGGTCTTGAGCGTGAGACGCTACGCGTTAACGCCGATGGCTCACTGGCAACGACCGGGCACCCGGAATCGCTGGGCTCGACGCTGACCCATAAATGGATCACCACCGATTTCGCCGAAGCGCTGCTGGAATTTATCACTCCGGTTGATGGCGACGTCAACCATATGCTCACTTTCCTGCGTGACGTTCACCGCTATACGGCGCGTCATCTTGGCGACGAACGGATGTGGCCGCTGAGTATGCCGTGCTATATCGCGCCGGGCCAGGATATCGAACTGGCGCAGTACGGCACTTCAAACGTTGGCCGTCTGAAAACGCTGTATCGTGAAGGGCTGAAGAACCGCTATGGCGCGCTGATGCAAACCATCTCTGGCGTGCATTACAACTTCTCTCTGCCGATGGCGTTCTGGCAGGCGAAGTGCGGCGTAACGGACGCCGAAAGCGGTAAAGAGGCGATCTCGGCTGGTTACTTCCGCGCGATCCGCAACTACTACCGCTTTGGCTGGGTGATCCCGTATCTGTTCGGTGCGTCTCCGGCGATTTGTTCTTCCTTCCTGCAAGGGAAAGAGAGCGCGCTGCCGTTTGAAAAAACCGAATGCGGCATGTATTACCTGCCTTACGCCACGTCTCTGCGCCTGAGCGATCTCGGCTATACCAATAAATCGCAAAGCAATCTCGGAATTACGTTTAACGAATTGCACGAATACGTGGCAGGATTAAAGCGGGCTATCAAAACGCCATCGGAAGAGTACGCGCGTATTGGCGTGGAAAAAGACGGTAAGCGTTTGCAGATCAACAGCAATATTTTGCAGATTGAGAACGAGCTCTACGCGCCGATTCGCCCGAAACGCGTCACCCGTAGCGGTGAGAATCCGTCCGATGCGCTGTTGCGCGGCGGCATTGAGTATATCGAAGTGCGCTCGCTGGATATCAACCCGTTCTCACCAATTGGCGTGGACGAGCAGCAGATTCGCTTCCTTGACCTGTTTATGGTCTGGTGCGTGCTGGCCGATGCGCCAGAAATGAGCAGCCAGGAGCTGCAATGTACGCGTACCAACTGGAATCGCGTGATTCTGGAAGGGCGTAAACCGGGCCTGACGCTGGGCATTGGTTGCGAAACCGCACAGTTCCCGCTGCCGAAAGTGGGTAAAGATCTGTTCCGCGATTTGAAGCGAGTGGCGCAGACGATGGACAGCATTGAAGGCGGTGAAGCTTACCAGAAAGTATGCGATGAACTGGTTGCCAGCTTTGATAATCCGGAATTAACTTTCTCAGCACGCATTCTGCGTTCTATGCTTGATGAAGGGATTGGCGGAACCGGTAAGGCGCTGGCGGAGCAGTATCGTAATATGCTGCGTGAAGAGCCGCTGGAGATCCTCACAGAAGAGGAGTTTGCTGCGGAACGTGATGCATCCGTTGAACGTCAGCGTAAGCTTGAAGCTTCAGATACGGAATCATTTGAAGCGATGCTGGCAAAACACGCCTGACAGAAAAGAAAAAGGCCACATCACTGTGGCCAAAATATACATCTCTGAATTCAGGGATGATGATAACAAATGCGCGTCTTTCATATACTCAGACTCGCACTGGAATGAAGAGTTCAGTTTTTTTTATAAAAAATCACTTTATCCCTCAAAATCCTGAGTGGAATGGCTTAAAAATTTTATTTTTCAATTACTTATGATGAAAAATAAAATGCCGAGGATGAGGGATACACCGGAGGTTACGAAATGCCGTTGTTAGATAGCTTCACTGTCGATCACACCCGTATGGAAGCCCCAGCCGTCCGTGTAGCCAAAACGATGAACACGCCGCATGGTGACGCGATTACCGTTTTTGACCTGCGCTTCTGCGTGCCGAACAAAGAAGTCATGCCGGAAAAGGGCATTCACACGCTGGAGCACCTTTTCGCCGGGTTCATGCGTAATCACCTGAACGGTAACGGTGTTGAGATCATCGACATCTCCCCGATGGGCTGCCGCACTGGTTTCTATATGAGCCTGATTGGTACGCCGGATGAACAGCGCGTGGCGGATGCGTGGAAAGCGGCAATGGCAGACGTCCTGAAGGTTCAGGATCAGAATCAGATCCCGGAACTGAACGTTTACCAGTGCGGTACCTACCAGATGCACTCCCTGGCGGAAGCGCAGGATATCGCGCGCCATATTCTCGACCGTGACGTGCGTGTGAACAGCAACGATGAGCTGGCGCTGCCGAAAGAGAAGTTACAGGAACTGCACATTTAGTCTGATTGTGCCGGCTTATATGAACTTACGGACAACGTAGGCCCGGTAAGCGAAGCGCCACCGGGCAACAAAAAAGGGCCATCGGCCCTTTTTTTATATCGACAACTTAATGCGCGCCACCGCCGCCGCCCCCGGCACCAAATGGCGGTCTGGCAAACCACACCAGCCCCAGCAGCACGAGAAATATCCCCGCCGAAATCCAGAAGATTTCGTTAGCCGAGATAATCAGCCCCTGGTTGGTTATCTGCTGCGCCAGCCAGCCGGAAGCCTGCTGTTGCGACATGCCCATCCCCTCAAGCTGGTTGTACATCGCCTGAGCATCCGGGTTATACGGCGTGACATACTCCGTTAACTGCGCATGGTGCAACGATTCCCGGTTGGTCCACAACGTTGTGGTGATAGACGTCCCGATAGAGCCCGCCAGCGTACGCGTAAAGTTCGACAAACTCGACGCCGCGGCCAGACGTTCAGGCGGCAAACCGGAGAGCGTAATGGTCGTCAGCGGCATAAAGAAGCACGCCACCGCGAAGCCCTGGATAAACTGCGGCCAGGCCGACGCGCCGAAATCCATCCCCGGCTCGAAGGTATATGCGCGCCAGTAGAAGCAGACCGCATACATAATAAAGCTGAAGGTGACCAGACGACGCATGTCGAGCTTATGCGCAAAGCGACCGATAATCGGCGACAGAATCACCGGTATCACGCCCACCGGCGCAGAAGCCAGCCCTGCCCACGTCGCGGTATAGCCGTACACTTCCTGCAATAGCTGCGGCAACAGAACGATTGCGCCGAAGTAGAGCATGTATGCCAGGCTGATACATAAACAACCGATGGTGAAGTTTCGCGACTTAAAGAGCGAGAGGTCGACTATCGGGTTATCGTCAGTCAACTCCCAGACAATCAGGAAGCTTAGCGACACCACCGCCACAATGGTCAGCACGATGATCTCGGTGGAGTTGAACCAGTCGAGTTCTTTCCCCTGGTCGAGCATCACCTGCAGGCTACCGATACCCAATACCAACAGCGCCAGACCAATACCGTCGATACGACGCTGTTCGGTACGCGTTTCGCGCCCACGCAGCGCCTGAATACTCATCAGCACCACCACGATGCCAATCGGCACGTTGATGAAGAAGATCCAGCCCCAGTGATAGTTATCGCTGATATACCCGCCAAGGATAGGCCCACAAATTGGTGCAACGATAACGGTCATCGACCACAGCGCCAGCGCGATAGAGCGTTTGGCAGGCGGATAGTTGCTGAGTAACAAGCTTTGCGACAGCGGGATAAGCGGGCCGGCAACAATCCCCTGAATCACGCGGAAGAAGATCAGCATGCCCAGACTGTTGGAGACGCCGCAGGCCCACGACGCGATAGCAAAGGCTACGGTGGACCACAGGAACAGTTTCACCTCACCGACGCGCTTCGCCAGCCATCCGGTAATCGGGATGGAGATGGCGTTTGCCACGCCGAATGAGGTGATAACCCAGGTACCCTGGCTCAATGATGAGCCAAGGTTACCGGCGATCGTCGGGATCGCCACGTTTGCGATGGTGGAGTCCAGCACCTGCATGAAAGTCGCAAGCGACAACGCAATGGTCATGATGACCAGTTGCGCGCCTTCCAGCGGTTTTTGCTGTTGCATTACACTCACCCCGGGATCAGTTGGCGTTGGCCTGCACGATGTCGTTGATCAGCTTGTTGACCGGATCGAGACTGATTTCACGCGCGTTACTTTCGTAAGCCGGGCTGGTACGCACCTGACTTGCCAGGATCTGACCGTCGCGGTTCGAGGTATCTACTTTCACCAGCGTGGAGAGGCCAATACGTAGCGGATGTTCCGCCAGCTGTTTTTCATCCAGCTCAACGCGAACCGGTAGACGCTGCACCACTTTGATCCAGTTCCCGGTGGCGTTCTGCGCAGGCAGCAGCGAGAAGGCGCTGCCGGTCCCCATATCGAGGCCGACCACTTTGCCGTGATATTCCACGTCGTCGCCGTAAATATCAGAGATGACGGTCACCGGTTGGCCGATACGCATATGCGCCAGCTGCGTCTCTTTGAAGTTCGCATCAACCCACAAATTGTTCGCCGGAACCACCGCCATTAACGCGGTAGTTGGGCTGATTTGCGCGCCAGGCTGTACCTGACGACGAGACACATAACCGGTCATCGGGCTGACAATTTTGGTACGTTGCAGGGCGAGCCATGCGTTGCGTACTTCTGTCGCCGCTTGCTTGACGGTCGGCTGGTCTTCGAGCCGGGTCCCCAGAATAATCGCCTGGTTGGCGTTATATTGCTGGATAGCGACGTCGAGTTCTGCCTGTGCGCTGGCAACCGCATCACGCGCGTGTTGCAGCTCTTCGCGGCCAATCAGGTTGGCGCTGCCGAGCGGAATACGGCGGTTTAAGTCCGTTTGCGCCTGCGCCAGTGCGGTTTTTTTCACATCGATGCTCGCCTGCAACTGCTTGCTGTTGATCATCGTTTGACGCATTTGACGTACGGTAGACGCCAGCGCGGTTTGCGCTTTTTCGAAGGCCTGCTGTGCATCGGTCTGATCGAGCGTTACCAGCACATCGCCTTTTTGCACGAAATCGGTGTTATCGGCCCAGACTTTCGTCACGCTGCCGGACACCTGCGCCATAATTTGTACCTGGTTCCCTGCCACGTATGCGTCATCGGTTTCTTCAAAATGACGCAGTACTAAAAACCAGTAAATCCCATATGCCACAGCAATAATGACAAAGAGCAAGGTCAACAGCATCAGGGCGCGCTTACGCGTGCCTTTCTTGTTGGCCGGTTGCTGCGGGGTTTGACTCTCCGCATTTGCGCTCATGTTATTCTCCACGATCTTATTATTTCACATCGGCTGAGCCGACCTGTTTATCAGAAAGGCCAGCAGAGGGTAATCTGCTGGCCTATCAGTTTTCTTTTTACACTTCATTCTTCAAGCTTCCTCTGCGTTGGCTGCGCTCGCTCACCCCAGTCACGTACTTATGTACGTTCCCGGGGATTCGTTCACTTGCCGCCTTGATGAAGCTGGAATTATTTTGTGTAAATTAATCAGGATAATTGAGCGATATCCGGATTTAGCGCAGTGCCTCAAGGACAACGCCGTCTTCATCCATCTGATCCAGACGGGTGAGAAGTTTCCGGGTGATATGCTCAAGCTGGTCTTTTTCAGCCGCGCTTAAAGAAGACCAGAGTTGGTGTAAGCAATGATGTTGCGGAGGCAGAACCTCACGCAGGAACTGATGGCCTTTATCGGTAAGCTGCAGGTGCAGGCAACGACGATCGTTATCGCTTTCACGACGCTCGATCCAGCCGCGTTTTTCCAGCTCATCGGCGATACGGGTTGCATTGGTACGAGACGAGCCCAGCGCGCAGCTCAGCTCAGAAGGCTGAATGCTGTGATTTTCCTGAGACTCCAGCGTAATTAACGCCATAAACAATGTCTCGTTAATCCCCTGAGCTTTCAGCATCTTATTGCGGTTGTCCAGCAGCTTGCCCTGCATGTGCATGCAAAGACGAGTCAGAAGAATTTCCTGAAACGGAAAATCCTCGTGGCGGCTGGCGCGAAATTTTAGCATTTGTTCAATGGGCGTAAACGAACTATCCATTTGGGCATAACCTCATTAATTTCAGCCGATATAGTAACGACGGTGACAAATAAAGTAAATGAATTATTGATTCGAATTTATATGACGAATCTATCAAAGTGAAGGCCGGGCCGTTCCGCAGCCCGGTGCAAGCAGTGCAGGGAATTACTCCTGCGGTTGGTGTCGGTAGCCGCGCCACCACACCAACAGATTGAGCAGCGTAATGCATGCGCCAACCAGACAAACCCCGTTCCAGCCTGCATGTTGCCAGGCCGAAGCGGAAATCAGCGACCCGGCCGCGCCGCCGATGAAATAGCAGGTCATGTAACCTGCGGTCAGACGGTTACGTGCATCGGGATGCACGCGATAAATCACCGTCTGATTCGTGATATGAACACCCTGAACCATCAGGTCGAGCACCAGAATCCCGACGATCAGCGCCGCTACGGAGACCTGCCCGTACCAGATAGCAAGCCAGGAGAGCAGCAGCGCCAGCAGGCTTACCGTGGTGGTCAGATGCGCTTTGCCCTTATCGGCCAGCGTACCCACAGGACGTGCGCCTAACGCGCCCGCCGCACCCACCAGGCCGAACAGGCCAATGGTGCCTTCGGAGAAGTGATAAGGCTCACCTGCAAGCAGGAATGCCATGGATGTCCAGAGAATGCTGAAGCTGGCGAAGGTCAGGCAGCCCAGCAGCGCGCGGGTGCGCAGAAGTTTGTTATGGGCAAACAGATGGTAAATTGAGCCCAGAATTCGCGGGTAGCTCAGGTGATTTTCCTGTTTGAGCTTCGGTAAACCCCGCCACAGCGCAAGCGCCAGAACCGCCATTGATACGCTGGCCACCCAGAACACGGTGCGCCAGCCGCCGAGGCCTGCCAGCAGCCCGGCAACGGTGCGCGCCAGTAAGATCCCAAGCAGCAGGCCGCTCATCACCGTGCCGACCACTTTGCCGCGCTTTTCCGGCGCGGCGAGCGTGGCGGCCATCGGCACTAACAGCTGCGCCACCACTGAAAAGAGGCCGGTCAGGGCGGTCCCCAGAATCATCATCCCCAACGACGTACTGCTGGCGGTAATCAGCATCCCGCCCGCGGCAAGCAGCGTCATCACCACAATCAGCCGTCGACGTTCAAACATGTCGCCCAGCGGCACCAGGAACAGCAGCCCGGCCGCATAGCCAAGCTGCGCCGCCGTGACGATAAAGCCCGCCTGGCTCGCGCTCAGGGAAAATGCGCGCGCAATGGCTTCGAGCAGCGGCTGTGCATAATAGTTGCTGGCAACGGCAAGCCCGGTGGCGACAGACATCAGGACAATCAGCGCGGGGCTCAGCCCGTGTGAGGTTTTGGTCATTGGGGTAAATTATTTTCGTGGTGATTATTATTGATGTTACCAATAATAACGGATGCAGGGGGAATTAAGTGAAATGAATAGTGGCGAGACGTGCGGTTTCAGACAATTTGCCGGATGGCGCTGCGCTTATAAAGCCAGAAAGATAAACGCAGCGTCAGGCGTAGGTCGGATAAGCGTAGCGCCATCCGACATGCTACGCGCCCATGAGTACAACTTATTTCTGCGCCGCCAGCGCTTCTTTCACCCAGCCATCAAACTGCGCCTGGTGCGCTTTGATCCAGCCATCAACGTGACCCTGAATATCCCCTTCCGATGCTTTACCTTCATGCATCATCGAGTTCTGGGCGTTGATGTCAGCAACCGGCAGTTTCATGATTGAGAACAGCTTCGCCGCCGCCGGGTTTTTCTCGGCCCAGACTTTGTTGGCAACAATGTGCATGGTGCTAACCGGGAAGCCATAGTTCGCGCCGTTCGGCAGCTTGGTGTCGATGTCTTTCTGCACGCCTGGCAGGGAAGAGAATGGCACCTGCAGCCATACCACATCTTTACCCGGCTTCATCACGTCACTTACCCAGTACGGCGTCCAGGTGTAATAAAGCACCGGTTTGCCTTCTTTATAGCGGGTGATGGTATCGGCCATCATCGCCGCATAGTTACCCTGGTTGTGGGTAACGGTTTTGGTCAGGCCATAGGCGTCCAGTTGGTGGTTAATCGCCGCTTCACAGCCCCAGCCTGGGTTACAGCCGGTTAAGTCCGCTTTGCCGTCGCCGTTGCTGTCGAACAGTTTGGCGATTTTCGGATCTTTAAGCTGCTCAATATTGGTGATGTGATACTGATCGGCGGTTTTTTTATCGATCAGATAACCCTGAGCCGCACCGTTCACAAATACACCTTCACGGTAGAATTTCTTATCGCCACCGGCTGCGGCATACATATCGTCATGCAGCGGTTGCCAGTTGACGGCAGTAAAGGTGGAATCGCCGGACGCCAGCGAGGTGTACGCGACGTTGTAGTCGACTTCATCGGGCTTATTGACGGTGTAGCCCAGTTTTACCAGCGCGCGGCTGACCAGCAGGGTCTGGAAGGTCTCTTCCGTGATGGTGCTCTGAATCGGCTGTACGGTAACGCCTTTGCCCGGTAAATCCGCCGCAAAGGTGCTGGTGGAAACAAGGGTGGCGAAGGCTGTGGCTAACATTACGCTATGTCGCATCGTTGTTCCTTTTTTATGATGAGTAAGGTTTGAGAGCCCGGCGCGCGATGCGCCGGGTAATAACAGGATTACTTGCTGAAAGGACGGGTCAGCAGACCCAGCGGGCCGGTGGTGTACCAGCGGCGGTTGCCACGGCTGCGGGAATCGCGGCCGACGGCTTGCGTCAGGCGGTCGAGGATAATCGCCAGAATAACGATCCCGACGCCGCCCACGGTAGCGAGGCCCATATCAAGACGGCCAATACCGCGCAGAACCATCTGCCCCAGGCCGCCCACCGCGATCATCGAGGCGATAACCACCATAGAGAGCGCCAGCATCAGCGTCTGGTTTACACCCGCCATAATGGTCGGCATCGCCAGCGGCAACTGGACTTTAAACAGCATCTGACGCGGGCTGGCACCGAATGAGCGCGAGGCTTCAATCAGATCTTCCGGCACCTGGTTAATCCCCAGAATGGTCAGACGCACAATCGGCGGCAGGGCGAAGATAATTGTCACCACGACACCCGGCACGTTACCGATACCGAACAGCATCACGATGGGCACCAGGTAAACGAACGCTGGCGTGGTCTGCATCGCATCCAGCAGCGGACGAATGATTTTCGACGCCCGCGGGCTTCGCGCCAGCCATATTCCCAACGGTAGCCCGATGATGATACAGAACAGCAACGCGGTCAGAACCAGCGCGAGGGTGATCATCGCCTGCGACCAGGCACCAATTGCGCCAATGGCAATCAGCGACACCAGCGTGGCGACACCCATGCTGAGGCTCGACATCTGCCAGGCAATCAGCGCGAAGACGAGAATCGCGACCGGCGCCGGCATCCCCAGCAGCAACTGCTGGAAGGCGCTAAGAATGTAATCGATAGGAACACGAATGCCCTGGAACAGCGGGCGGAAGTGCAGCACCACCCAGTCGATCCCGTGCGTCACCCAGCTATCGAGCGGGATCAGCGTTTTATGGAACGGATCCATAATATTGAAATGTTCCGGCTGCGGCGCGGGGGCGCTGGTCAGCCAGTCTGCGCCGCCACCGCCGTCGGCAGGCGCGCTGCCCCAGGCGTCGGCGGATTGTGCGGCGTTATCGGCCGCCGGTGCGGTATCCCACGGATTGGATTGATCAGCCATTGTTTGTCACCTCGCGATCTAAAGCCTGAAGAAGCATGCGTTTAGAAATAACCCCAACGTACTGCTGTTCTTCCCCGACAACCGGGACCGCACACGGTGCCTGGCCGACGTGAGAGAGCAATTCGCTGAGCGGTGTTTCTGCGTCAACCACTAATGGCGGATCCAACAAGGCGCTTTCAATTCCCTGGCCTGCGCTCAGGGCTGCTTTCAGCGTATCAATGGAGACAATCCCAACAAACTTATTCCCGCGTTCGATGACATAACCATATTCACGGTCATCATCCTGCAATAATTTCAGGGCAGATCGCGGGCCGAATCCTGGCGTTTTTCGGATAATTCCTGCCGGGCTTCGGCGGGCGATATCTTTCGCGCTAAATACCTGGCTGATATCGACGCCACGGAAGAAGGTGCGCACATAATCATTCGCCGGATTATTGAGAATTTCATCCGGTGTGCCAACCTGTACCACTTCACCATTTTGCATGATGGCGATGCGATCGCCAATTCGCATGGCTTCGTCGAGATCGTGAGAAATAAAGACGATGGTGCGCTGATGTTTGGCCTGTAATTTTACCAGTTCGTCCTGCATTTCCGTTCGAATTAATGGGTCGAGCGCCGAGAAGGCTTCATCCATTAATAAGATATCGGGGTTGATGGCCAGCGCACGGGCTAAACCAACGCGTTGACGCATACCGCCAGAGAGCTCGTCCGGGTAAGAGTGGGCATAATTTTCCAGCCCGACCTGGCGCAGGGCGTCCAGCGCCTTTTCCTGACGTTCGGCGGTTGGAATGCCCGCCAGCTCCATGCCGAAAGCGGCGTTGTCGACCACAGTCATATGGGGCATCAGGGCGAACGACTGAAAGACCATCGCGATTTTCTTTCTGCGCACCTCGCGAAGCTCGGCGTCAGAGATTTTGGCGATGTCTACGCCGTCAATCAGCACCTGCCCGCGGGTTGGTTCAATCAGGCGATTGAGAAGGCGTACCATGGTTGATTTGCCGGAACCGGATAATCCCATGATGACAAATATCTCGCCTTCTTCAATGGCCAGACTGGCGTCTTTGACGCCAAGCGATAATCCTGTTTTCTCCAGAATTTGTTCTTTGCTGAGGCCTTTTTCAATATATTTGAATGCGCGCTGTGGATGCTCACCAAATACTTTATAAAGATCCTTAACTTCTAATTTAATTGCCATGCAATAATAGAATTCCCGTTATTTATTTATATCAATATGATTCCTGATGGAAATAATTACACGGGTATACCCTAACATACTGAGATTCTGTGACAACCCTTGGGAGGATTCTGCTTGCCGAAATGGGAAGGGAGAATTGCCGGGGCTTCCCGTGATATAAGGGCTGAGAGCAATTCGAATTTTTCTGATATTTTTACGTTCTTCCACCGTAAATTTCACCTGAAAGCGATAAATTCAGGTGAAATGAAGAGGCAAATAACAGTGTAGTAGCCCTGAAAATATTTGTGTGATTAATTGCGTTATTCTAAAAATAATCCGGCAAAAAATGAGGGATATTTTTGCCGGAAAACGTGATTAAAAATTCCAATCGTCGTCGGTGGTTTCGACGGCTTTTCCCATCACATAGGAGGAACCTGAACCGGAGAAAAAGTCGTGATTTTCATCGGCGTTAGGGGAGAGTGCGGCGAGGATAGCCGGGTTAACCTCAGCCATCTCTGCCGGGAACAGCGCCTCGTAACCCAGATTCATCAGCGCCTTATTGGCGTTGTAGCAGAGAAACGCTTTTACCTCATCAACCCAACCGCTGTCGGCATAAAGCGCTTCGGTGTAAGCCAGCTCGTTATCATAGAGATCCATCAGCAAATCGAAGGCAAAATCTTTCAGCGCTTCACGCTCTGCTTCGCTCACTTTCTCCAGCCCTTTCTGATACTTATAGCCGATGTAGTAACCGTGTACGGCTTCATCGCGAATAATCAGGCGAATAAGATCGGCGGTATTGGTGAGCTTGCCCCGGCTCGACCAGTACATCGGCAACCAGAAGCCAGAATAGAAGAGGAACGACTCCAGAAATACGCTGGCGATTTTCTTCTTCAGCGGCTCATCGGCCTGATAACGTGCCAGCATAAGGTGCGCTTTTTTCTGCAACGGCCCGTTTTCCTCGCTCCACGCATAGGCGGCATCCACGTCTTTGGTCTGACACAGCGTGGAGAATATCGAGCTGTAGGAGCGAGCGTGCACCGCTTCCATAAAGCTGATATTCGACATCACCGCTTCTTCGTGCGGCGTGAGCGAATCAGGCATCAACGATGGCGCGCCCACCGTATTCTGAATGGTGTCCAGCAGCGTCAGGCCGGTGAACACGCGGATGGTCAACTGCTGCTGGGCGGGCGTCAGGCTCTGCCAGGCGGGGATATCATTGGAGAGCGGCACTTTTTCCGGCAGCCAGAAGTTGCTGGTCAGGCGGTTCCACACCTCCAGATCTTTATCGTCCTGAATCTTGTTCCAGTTGACGGCGCTGACGTGCGATAAACGATTCATCCTTTTCTCCTTACAGCGCGCAGGACACGCAGCCTTCAATTTCGGTGCCTTCCAGCGCAAGCTGGCGCAGGCGAATGTAGTAGAGGGTTTTGATGCCTTTCTTCCAGGCGTAAATTTGCGCTTTATTGATATCGCGCGTGGTGGCGGTATCAGGGAAGAACAGCGTTAATGACAGCCCCTGATCGACATGCCGCGTCGCTTCTGCATAGGTGTCGATAATCGCCTGCGGGCCAATCTCGTAGGCGTCCTGATAGAGCGCCAGATTGTCGTTATTCATAAACGGCGCAGGGTAGTAAACACGCCCGGTTTTTCCCTCTTTGCGAATCTCCACCTTCGAGACTATCGGGTGAATGCTTGAGGTGGCGTGGTTGATATAGGAAATCGACCCCGTCGGCGGTACCGCCTGCAAATTCTGGTTATAGATGCCATAGCACATCACCGCTTCACGCAGCTGCCGCCAGTTTTCGTGGCTCGGTAAGGTGATGCCTGAGCGCTGGAAGAGGGCGCGAACACGCGCATGTTTTGGCTGCCAGTCGACTTCCAGATACTGCGTAAAGTACTCGCCGCTGGCATAACGTGATTGCTCAAACCCGGCGAAGCGTTGCCCGCGCTCGCGCGCCAGCAGCATTGACGTATGCAGGGCGTGCCAGGTAACGGTGTAGAAATAGAGGTTGGTAAATTCCAGCGCTTCCGGGCTACCGTAGGCGATGCCTTCCCGCGCCAGATAACCATGCAAATTCATCTGCCCAAGCCCGATGGCGTGTGAGGCGGCGTTACCCGCTTCAATCGATGGCACCGAACGGATATGGCTCATATCGGATACCGCCGTCAGCCCGCGAATGGCGGTGGCGATGGTCAGGCCAAAGTTGGGTGAATCCATGGTGTGCGCGATGTTCAGCGAGCCGAGATTGCAGGAGATATCATGCCCGGTGGCGGCATAATCGAGATTTTCATCGTAGGTTGAGGCGCTGTTAACCTGCAAAATCTCCGAGCACAGGTTGCTCATGTTGATGCGCCCGGCAATCGGGTTCGCGCGGTTCACCGTATCTTCGTACATGATGTACGGATAACCGGATTCAAACTGGATCTCGGCCAGCGTCTGGAAGAAATCACGCGCATTAATATATTTTTTGCGCACGCGGGTGTCCGCTTCCAGCTCGGCATACATTTCGCTGATGGCGATATCGCCAAACGGTTTGCCGTACAGACGCTCGACATCATAGGGCGAGAAGAGCGCCATGTCGGCATTCTCTTTCGCTAACTGGAAGGTGATATCGGGGATCACCACGCCAAGCGAGAGCGTTTTGATGCGAATTTTCTCGTCGGCATTTTCCCGCTTGGTATCAAGGAAACGCAAAATGTCCGGGTGATGCGCGTGTAAATACACGGCCCCCGCGCCCTGACGCGCACCGAGTTGGTTGGCGTAGGAAAAAGCGTCCTCCAGCATTTTCATCACCGGGATCACGCCGGATGATTGATTCTCGATACGCTTAATCGGCGCACCGGATTCACGCAGATTCGACAGCAAGAAGGCCACGCCGCCGCCGCGTTTAGAAAGCTGAAGCGCCGAGTTAACCGCGCGGCCAATCGACTCCATATTGTCTTCGATACGCAGCAGGAAGCAGGAAACCAGCTCGCCGCGCTGCTGTTTACCACAGTTGAGGAAGGTCGGCGTCGCGGGCTGAAAACGACCGGAGAGCATCTCATCGGTAAGCTGGCAGGCCAGCGCTTCGTCGCCCTGGGCAAGGGTTAACGCCACCATACAAACGCGGTCGGCGAAGTGTTCCAGATAGCGTTTGCCGTCGAAGGTCTTCAGCGCGTAGCTGGTGTAAAACTTCCAGGCGCCGAGGAAGGTCTGGAAACGAAAACCGCTGGCGTGCGCGTGTTTAATCAGCGCCGTGACAAACGCAGGGGGATAACGTTTAAGCACGGCATCATCGTAGTAGCCTTCCGCGACCAGCCAGCGCAGACGCTCCTCAGCATCATTAAACGTGACGCTGTTCGGCTGAACATGAGCGGTCATAAAGGCATCTACGGCCTCGCTGTCCTTTTCAAACTGAATCTGCCCGTTCCGGTCATACAGATTCAGCATCGCGTTAAGCGCATGATAGTCAGGCACGGCCTGGGTTACACGTTCTGCGGTTGTCGTTGCCAAAATTCGCTCACTCCTTTTCGCACTGTATCAATATCGTGTTGCGTGCCCATCAGCTCAAAGCGGTAGAGCCAGGGAACGTGGCATTTTTCAGCGATTACCGCGCCCGCGCGGCCATAGGCGTCGCCAAAGTTTCGGTTTCCCGCCGCAATCACGCCGCGAATCAGCGCGCGGTTCTGCGGGTCGTTTAAGAAGCGGATCACCTGACGCGGAACCGCGCCCGCCGTACCGCCGCCGCCATAGCTGGGAACGACCAGAATGTACGGCTCCTCAACCTGGATTCGCTCCCGCTCATTCAACGGAATACGTATCGCAGGCAGCCCGAGGCGCACCATAAATCGGTGCGTGTTCTCAGAGCTGCTGGAGAAGTAGACGAGGCGGCTCATGCGTGAGCGGCAATGGCATCGGGACGCAGGCGATTGATCATATCCGGGCGGAAGCCGGACCATCGGGTCTCCCCCGCGATCACCACCGGAAGCTGGCGAAAGCCCTGTTCACGCAGGGTGTCGGCCATCTCAGGATGTTGGTCGAGATTGACCATCTCGAAATCAAAGCCACGACTCTCCATTGCCCGTTTGGTGGCGTGGCACTGGATGCAGTTATTACGAGTGTAAATAGTAATGCGCATGATTCGTATTTCCATTTAAAATGACAATAGGGCGCAGTTAAGAGCGTCGGTCCGGGAGTGGTTACCTGAAAGGAATACTAGATGTAGTTTTTAAAAACTTCAACCATACAATATATAGATGTTTGAACAAAAAAAGCCCCCGGCGCGCAATGCGGCGGGGGCCGGGCATGTTTGCCTAAAAATTACATGCGCATAGCGATGGCCAGACGGTTAAAGGCGTTCATCAGGCTGATGGCGAAGGTCAGATCGCTGATTTGCTCGGCGCTAAAGTGCGCAAGCAAGGGTTGATAGACGCTATCTTCCGCATGATGCTCGGCGATGTGCGTCACGTCTTCCGCCCAGGCCAGCGCAGCGGCTTCCGCTTCAGTGAAGTGATTACTCACTCTCCAGCCTGCCAGGGCGTCCAGTTTGGTCTGATCCACACCCGCTTTGCGCAGCGCTTTACTGTGCATCTCCAGGCAGAAGGCGCAGCCGTTAATCTGTGAAACGCGCAGGTAGACGAGCTCTAGCAGGGTGCGGTCCAGCGAACTCTTTTCCAGAGCCAGGCTCGCCTGAACCATACCTTTGTACACGTCCGGGCTTAATTCGTTATAGGGTTGGCGCAGCAGGGTCATATTGTTTCTCCTCGTTATCGATATGCGTAAAAGTAGCACTATAATGGTCTGCATCGGATAGCCATATTATGAGTAAAAAAGCAGACCATGATGCAAAG
Organism: Pseudocitrobacter corydidari; assembly: GCF_021172065.1. Taxonomy (NCBI): domain Bacteria; kingdom Pseudomonadati; phylum Pseudomonadota; class Gammaproteobacteria; order Enterobacterales; family Enterobacteriaceae; genus Pseudocitrobacter; species Pseudocitrobacter corydidari. Next base: position 5,007,128 of record NZ_CP087880.1, read on the forward strand.
TGATGGCCCACGCTATCGGCAGATTGCCAGGCAGCTGAAAACCGCGATTGAGGAAGGCAAGCTCACGGCAGGCAGGCGACTGCCGTCCAGCCGGGTATATGCTCAGGAGCTGGGCGTGTCGCGCGTGACGGTGGAAAATGCATACGGCGAGCTGGTGGCGCAGGGATGGCTGGAGCGGCGCGGCCAGGCCGGGACGTTTGTCAGTGAACATCTCACGCTCAAACCGGCAGTGGCAGAGCCAACCTGGTTTGGCGGCGAGGAACCGCATCCACAGCCTTTTCAGCTTGGGCTGCCCGCGCTGGATCTCTTCCCGCGCGCATTGTGGGCAAAAGTGATGGGACGGCGGTTGCGTACTCAGACGCGTTTTGACCTGGCGCTGGGCGATGTGTGTGGCGAGATGGCGCTACGTCAGGCGATTGTCGAGTATCTGCGGCTATCGCGAAGTATTGAGTGCCAGCCGGAACAGGTTTTTATTACGTCGGGCTATGCGGCGTCGATGAGTCTGATTCTGCGCGCGCTAGATGGCTATGGTCAGGGCATGTGGGTGGAAGATCCCGGTTTTCCGTTAATCCGCCCGGTGATTGCGCAGGAGCGGGTGAACCTGTTGCCGGTCCCGGTGGATGGCGATGGGATGAATGTGGAGTGGGCGCTTGCTAACGTGCCAGACGCCCGTTTTGCGCTGCTCACCCCGGCACATCAAAGCCCGCTGGGCGTGGCGCTCTCTCTGCCGCGTCGTCGCCAACTGCTGGACTGGGCAACGCGTCAGCAGGCGTGGATCATTGAAGATGATTACGACAGTGAGTTTCGCTATCAGGGGAAACCCCTGCCGCCGCTTAAAAGCCTGGATGCGCCGCAGCGTGTCATTTATGCCGGCACCTTCAGTAAAGCGATGTTTCCGGCGCTGCGCACCGCCTGGCTGGTGGTACCTGTGCCGCTGGTGACGCAGTTTCGCCGCCATGTGCAAAAAATTGCCTGCCCGGTGCCGCTGCTGTGGCAGCAAACGTTGGGTGATTTTATCCATGAAGGCCACTTCTGGCGGCATCTGAAGAAGATGCGCGTGCATTACGCCGAGCGGCGGCGCTGGCTGGAAGAGGCCTTACAGGCGCACGGTTTTAACGTGGTGGCGCAGCAAGGGGGCATTCAACTGGTGGTCAATATTTCCGGTGACGATAGGTTGCAGGCGCGGCGGGCGCGCGACGCCGGGCTGGCCGTGCAGGCGGTGAATGACTGGCGGATCCACGGAAGCGGGGCGCCAGGGCTCATCATCAGCTTTACCAATATTACGTCGCAGGCGATGGCAAGGGAGCAGGTGTTGGCATTAAAGCAGGCTTTAAATTAAAAACCCCGGCGTAAAAGCCGGGGTGCAGACGCGTAGCCGTTCAGAAGCGTTTTCTGAAACGGCGCATTTATTATCTTCACTGTTTCACTTCAATTATCGACGCAAACTTAATAATGCGCCAACAAATATCCCAACGGCGGCAACCGCGCCTAAACTTTGCCAGGGCTTTTCACGTACGTAGGTACTGGCGCAATTCAGGTAATCACAGGCGGCCTGCTGTGAACGGCTGCGGCCATGCAAGCGAGCGCGAGACTCTTTTAACAGCGCCTGTGCTTTGCGACGTGCGGCGTCAGCTTCGCCTTTTGCATCGCTACCCCAGCTTTTCAGTACATCCTCAAGACTGTCGGCTAACTGATTGACTTGATCCTGAATATCCTGCGTCTCATCAACTACGTCATTGCGGCCAAATCGATTAGGCATGTGTTTCTCCTTTTTAAGTGGGGACGGAATTAAGTGTAGGCAAAATTTTTATCCTTTGGGGCGAATCACAGCGAATCGACGCGTTTGTGGATTTTTCTGAAAGCGAGGTTAATGCTGATTACTGTAAGGTGGCGATGCAGTAAAAGATGACGAGGAAAAAATAATGTATTTACGACCTGATGAGGTGGCGCGCGTTCTTGAAAAAGTGGGCTTCACTGTGGATGTGGTAACCCAAAAAGCCTACGGCTATCGCCGTGGCGAGAATTATGTTTACGTGAATCGTGAAGCGCGGATGGGACGCACGGCGTTGATTATCCATCCGGCGTTAAAAGAGCGTAGTAATTCGTTAGCAGAACCGGCTTCTGAAATCAAAACCTGCGATCACTACGAGCAATTTCCCCTCTATTTAGGTGGGAATGAACAGCAACATTACGGTATTCCGCATGGCTTCAGTTCGCGTATTGCCCTGGAGCGGTATCTGAACGGTTTATTTGGCGAGTTTCACTAAGCGAGCGACTGGCACTGGCCAGTCGCTGTGCATTATGCCTTTGCCTGACTGTACTGGCTTACACGGAAAAGACGGCGGCAGAAATCGAGAAAATAGCCGTACACCGCACCCATCACCATTGAAACCACGATATTCGAGCTTACGGCGGCGGCAATCTGATGCCAGTCAGCGCCGATAGTCAGCAGGATAATCACATACACCGGCGACTGAAACGTAACATACGCCAGCGTATCGGCGAGGTTTTTCACCCAGCCTGCCGGGCTAATGCGACGAGCCTGGCGCATAATGGCATCACGATAAATGCCGTACGGCCATGCAATAATAATGTTTACCGGCACCGCTAACAGACGAGAAGAAAGCGACTGTTCAAAGGTCATTCCGGAGAGGAAAATTTCAATCATCATGTTCACGACGGAACAGTAGACCACCATGGCGAAAGTGTCTGCTGCTGCGTGACGCAGGCGTGACTGCGCAGAGAACATCGGTATGCTCCTCGAAAAGTAACGAAAACCGTCGATAAAGGGATGTCTAAAGGCGTTTTGGGTTGCCTTTGTTGATGTGTATAGATTATCTGGCTGGGTTAAAACTCACAACTAGTGAAATATTTTTATTTAAACGCTTTTTGTCAATAAAATACTCTGCCAGCGGATGATTTTAACTGTTGGCATTATTTTTAATTATGTATCGTTTTTATTGTATTAAAATCAATATTTTATGTTTTATAGCGCACCGCGTTGTAGATAACTGTGATGCGCTATTGAGGCCAGTAAGCGTTGGATGTGGTTTATAAGTGTGATCTTTGTCATTTTTGGTGTTTTTTATGACAGTTAACGGAGTTTTGTAGCAGTTAGTTCTGATGCCCTTATTCTGTAGTTATGCACTGAACGTGGGTGATTATTCATTTTGATATTTTGTTAACAAGACGTTGCGATATGCGGCAAATGCGCATCGCTTCCGGGAATATTAATTTAGTATTTGCTGGCTATATTTAAATATAATTTCGAAACACGGTGAGGATATATTCAGTAATATTTCGGCGGTGGCAATATATTCTTAAATACAATATAATTAGCCGCTGTAGTAATTTATTTTGTTTTGAATAAGGAATTTTATAGCCCTATGTCTGTTATGTTACAAAAATTGAATAACATCCGTTCTTTGCGTGCAATGGCGCGAGATTTCTCCATTGACGTTCTTGAAGAGATGCTGGAAAAAGTCAGGATCGTCACTGAAGAAAAGAGAAATGAAGAGCAGTTAGCGATGCAGCAACGCGCTGAGCAGCAAGAAAAAATTAATACCTGGCTGGAGTTAATGCAGGCTGATGGTATTTCGCCGGAAGAGCTGGCGGATATGAAAGCGGCGATTGCTGCCGCGCCGAAAAAACGCGCATCGCGTCCGGCAAAATATCGCTTTACCGATTTCAACGGTGAAGTAAAAACCTGGACCGGCCAGGGCCGTACGCCGAAACCTATCGCGCAGGCGCTGGCTAACGGTAAATCACTGGATGATTTTCTGATCTAAGTGACCGGGCAACGCGGTGAGAAGATTCTTACCGCACAATTTTTAGCAAACGCCAAAATCACCTTCTTCGGTATATGGCGTGACGTCCTCCAGCTTCAGGGTGTATTTCTCTCCCTGCTCATTACTTGCCTGCACCGCGACAATATGATCGTTGTGCGTTTCCAGAACTTTGAGTTTTGGGCCACCCATTTTCGGTTGTACAAAATCACCTGGTGAATACATCGCGATACTCCTGCTCTATTTGTTAACGTTAGCTAAGATTAAGCTGGTGTAACGAAATAGTAAATGCACAGTGTCGTTATCCTTAACGACGATTCCACGGCATGACGGCCAATAACCTGGCCATGCCACAAAATCCGCTGATACCCGCGAAGGTGAGGCCGGCACCGACAAAGGCGCTCAGCAGGAAGAATGCCTCCGAAACCGTGTAACCCAAAACGCAGCCCAGAAGAATTAATCCCCCGGCCGCAATTTGCACCTGCCGCATAAGCGGTAACGGCTGCTTTTTATCTTCAATTGTTTCCAGCCCGGCGGTTTTCCATGCCTGAATGCCACCTTCCAGCACCATTACCTTGGCAGGCGCAGCGGCGGCAACCAGGCGGGTGAGATTGTTGCGAGTGCGGTTTCCGGACTGGCAATGAAAAATAACGACGTCATCGGCACTCACAGGCAGTGTGGCTCCCTGCTCAATGGCGCTTAACGGAAGCGGTTGAGCCTGGGCAATATGTTCACGGGCAAATTCATCCGCATCGCGGATATCAACCAGCTTTGCGCCTTCATGAAGGTACTTCAGCGCCTGCCGGGGGGAAAGCATCTCGATTGTCATTATCTTATACCTTGTGCAGGGGTGTTCCTATCTTAATGTATATGCAGGTAAATAACGAGCGTGCGTGCTGCGGACTATTTTGCATTAGTGATTAATATCAAAATCAAAATAACCATGGTTCGAATTTTAACGCTTAGTAAGATCATGATTTAGCCACGTTATGGCTATGGTTAATATTCCTAATAGGAATATTCTTACTTAATGTAAATATTGAAAGCTTGTGGATGAATATTATTCACTTCAAAGATCAATTTTATGTTAATTGTCAGTGTTTATTAACCATTTTGTTAATTTTAATGATATGCGTTGTAATTCGTAAATCATTCGTTGATATCCTCATTTCAACATGTCATTCGTATTTAACGATTAACCTGGAAATGTTTAAATTCCGCAACGCATAGACCACATAATTTGTTGTTGCAATTCGTGCTACTGCCGATATTATTTATTCGCAGGCCTAATATGTTCATCGGGTCTGACACTCAATAAAGTCGATATTGTTCGGTTGAGAAAACTGAGATAAAGACTGTGCATAATATCCTACCGATGGAACGACGATTAACTTCAACACGGAAGAACTGGCGATATCGCCTGGCATTTTTTGCTTCGCGTATACCGCATTGGATAGCCGTCAAAGAAGAGAGAAATAAAATGAAATCGCAGTTCCGTATTATGGCCGTTGTTATCGCGGCTCTGGCATCAGGTACCACGCTTTCCGCTATTGCCAACAACATGACCACTATCGTGCCCGCGGCTGATGGTACTCAGGGCGCAGGTGGGCAGGTGAATTTTACCGGGGAAATTACTGACGCCGCGTGCGATATCGACACCAATAGTACCAATCAGGTGGTCGATCTGGGTAAGTGGGCAAGCAGCTACTTTAAAGCAACCGGTACGGAAACCACCAAAACGCCTTTCCATATCAATGTGAAAGATTGCCCGTCTTCAGTGAGCAAAGTTTCTGTACTGTTCGATGGCACGCATGATGCCAATGAAAGCGATCTTCTGGCGATTAATGGTGATGCGACAGGCGTCGGCATTAAGCTGATTGAAGCGGATGAAACCACGCAGGTTAAACTGGGGACGATTTCCAAAAAGTATCTAATTGATGCGGGTGAGAATGGCGAGGCAGGTACCGCCGATCTGTTGTTCTATGCCGATTATCGCGCCACCGCCGATACCGTCACGGCAGGTAACGCTGACGGCGTGACCAACTTCGAAATGGTTTACAACTAAGTCGAATCTGAGCAGGGGATTTCTCCTGCTCATTAATCCTTTCTCGTTTCCCCTGACAAATGATTGCTATTTATGAAACGTATTATCGCAGGCGTTGCTCTTTCATTCTTATTGGTTACTGCTGCTAAGGCGGGCGTCGTCGTGGGGGGAACCCGCGTAATATATGAGGAAGGGAAGCGTGAGGCTTCTATTTCGGTGACGAATGCTGATACCCACACGCCGTATCTGGTGCAATCCTGGGCGGAGAATTTTAACGAAAATGATAAACGCCCGGTGCCCTTTATTGTTACGCCACCGTTGTTCCGCCTTGATCCTGAAAAAAGAAATATGCTGCGCATCAGCTTTACCGGTATGGAGTTGCCGCATGATCGGGAGTCCGTATTCTGGTTGAATGTGAAGACTATTTCGCCATCCCAAAAAGGGGATGTGAATAAGTTACAGGTAAATATTAAATCTAAATTTAAGATTTTTTATCGCCCGAGCGATCTGGCGGGTGCCCCGGAAAAAGCATGGCAGCAGCTGCAATTTCACACGACGGGTAACCAATTAGTGGTAAATAACCCGACGCCCTATTATGTCTCGTTATTTTCTGTTTCCGTTGCCGGAAAAGAGGTTGATGAACCGGGGATGGTTGCGCCAATGTCATCGTTAACCTGGCCGATTAGCGGCTCGGGGACGGTGAAATGGCGCGCAATTAATGATTTCGGCGGCATCACTGACGTTGCACAGCAGTAATGCGCCAGATCCCACACAGCCATTCGCATACGCCGACGGGCACGGTACTGCTGCTGGCAACGGTGCCAACCGCACTGTTTCTGCTGTGCCATCACCGTCTGGCGCTGGCCGACGACTATTTCGACCCGGCTGCGCTGGAGGTGACCGATCCGCAGCAGAAAACCGCCGATCTCCACTATTTTGAAAAGAATGGCGGCCAGCAACCCGGTACGTACCCGGTGGCTATCTGGGTGAACAACCAGCAGGTCGGGCAGGGGAATGTAACCTTTGTCGAAGACAATGGCACTCTGCAACCCCTGCTGACGGCAGCACAGTTGGCTGAATTTGGCGTCAACGTCAGCGCTTTTTCTGCTTTTAATCAGCTGCATGATGGCGAAACATTTGCTCAGATTAGCCGCTATATTCCTGATGCCAGCAGTACTTTCGATTTTAGCGAACAGCGGCTGAATCTCAGTATTCCGCAGGCGGCGATGAACCTGCAAAGCCGTGGCTACGTTGACCCGGCGCGCTGGGATGATGGCGTACCGGCCGCCTTTGTGAATTACAATCTTACCGGCGCACAATCGCGATATCGCGACGGCGAGCATAACTCAAACTATTTAAGCTTACGCAGCGGCATGAACCTTGGCGCATGGCGGCTGCGCAACGTTTCGTCGATGCAGTACGACAAAACCAGCCACTGGCGCTCACAAAGCACCTATTTGCAGCGTGATGTGAAGTCTTTGAAAAGCCTGCTGCGCGTTGGGGATACCTATACCTCCGGTGACATTTTCGATAGCGTGCAGTTTCGTGGGGCGCAGCTCTCCTCCGATGACGAGATGCTGCCGGACAGCATGCGCGGCTTTGCGCCGGTGATCCGCGGGATGGCCCACAGCAACGCCAAAGTCACCGTCTCGCAGCATGGTTATGTGATTTATGAAACCTATGTCGCGCCAGGGGCATTTGCTCTGAAAGATCTCTATCCGACCGCGCAAAGTGGTGACCTTGAGGTCACGGTAAAAGAGAGCGACGGCTCCGAGCGCAAGTTTACCCAGCCCTATTCCGCGATCCCCTTTATGCTGCGCGAGGGGCGGCTGAAATACAGCGTCAGCGCAGGCCACTACCATTCAGGCCTTGACGGTAATCGTTCCCCACAGTTTATTCAGTCGACGCTGTTTTACGGGTTACCGGCGAGTTTTACCCTCTACCTGTCTCTTATAACACATCTAAAAAAAAAAAAATCAAAGAAGAAGATCAATATACTCCCTAACAGGTGATATATGAAATGGAACATCTTTAAACACGAGATTATAGACGACTCAGATATAGACTCATCCATCTCTTGCTCA